>NZ_AJVC01000006.1 GCF_000261365.1 Herbaspirillum sp. GW103 | reverse complement strand
GACCAGAGCATCCCGGTCGGCCTGCGTACCCATGCCGTCACGCGTGCCAGGCTGGTGGCGGCGGGCGCGCTGGGCTATCGGCTGGGGGGGCTGCCCGACTTTGCCCTGCAGCCGCCGGACCCGGCGCGATGGGCCTGGATGCCGGAGCAGCCATATGTCGTGTTCCTGCATGGTACCGCCCGTGCCGCCAAGCAATGGCCGCAGGACCGCTGGATCGCGCTGGGGCAGGCGCTGGCCGGGCGCGGCTTGCCGGTTCTGCTGCCCTGGGGCAATGCCCGGGAGCAGGAGGCCGCCCGCCAGCTGGCCGCCGATATCCCCGGCGCGATCGTGCTGCCTGCACTGCCAATGATGCAAGCCGTGGCCCTGGTGCAGCAGGCGCGCCTGGTGATCGGCCTCGATACCGGACTGACTCATATCGCTGCCGCCTACGGCAAGCCCACAGTCGAGCTCTACTGTGACTCGCCGCGCTGGAAGACCGAGGGCAACTGGTCCCCGGCTATCGTCAACCTGGGTGATCTGGGGGCGTCTCCACGTGAAGAAGACGTGTTGCGCACCGCGCTGGAGCTGTTGTCCTGAGTTTTATCGCCCCTTGGGAGTCACTTGGGCATGTGTTGAAACAGATCAAACGCTCCGCGCAAAGCATCAATTTTGCGTGACAAGCCGCATCTGGCCTGCCTTCCAGACGTGCCAGGGCCAAGCTGTCGGCCACACGGGCAGGGCGCTTGCGGGCATAATACGCGCCATGGAATCGCAAATTATCGAGATTGGCCTGACCGAATGGCAGGTCGAGCATCCCAATGAGGACTGGATCACTGCACTGGAAGCCGGGAAGGTGCTGTATTTCCCGCAGCTGGCTTTCCAGCTCATGGAATCCGAGCGCAAGCTGCTGGATCCGGCCGTGCGCGCCCCCAAGTCGCGCAACATCAGCCTTGACGCGCGGGGGCACATCAAGGGGGCTGCCGGTGGAGCCGAGCAGCAGCTGGCGCTGGCGGCGATGATCGGGCGCTTCCGCGAGCAGGCGCTGTCGCTGGTGCACACGCTGCTGCCCAAGTACCGTGATGCCTTGCGCATTGCACCGACCAGCTATCGTCCGATGCAGGTGGAGACACGCGCCCAGTCCTGGCGTGCCGATGACCGCCGCATGCACGTGGACGCCTTTCCCTCGCGTCCCAATTACGGTGAACGTATCCTGCGCGTCTTCACCAATGTGAACCCCGATGGCGTGCCGCGCGTCTGGCGCGTCGGCGAGCCCTTCGAGACGGTGGCCCGGCGCTTTCTGCCACGCGCCAAGCCTTACGTGCGCTGGCAGGCCAGTGTGCTCAAGGCGCTGCACGTGACCAAGTCCTTGCGTAGCCAATACGATCACCTCATGCTGCAACTGCATGACGGCATGAAGAGCGACATGCAGTACCAGCAGGACGCCCAGCAGGTCACCATGCCCTTTGCCGCGGGCTCAGTCTGGATCTGTTTCTCGGACCAGGCCTCGCACGCGGTGATGTCGGGCCAGTACATGATGGAGCAGACCCTGCACCTGGCACCGGAACAGCAATACGACCCGCGATCCAGTCCGCTGGCCATCCTGACGCGCCTGGTCGGCCATCCTCTGGTCTGAGATGCGGCTGCTGTATTCCCTCGTCTGGTGGCTGGTGCTGCCTCTGGTGCTGCTGCGCCTGTGGCGGCGCGGCCGCAAGGAGCCCGGTTACCGGGCGCATGTGGCGCAACGCCTGGGTTTTTATTCGCACGATGCGCGCCTGTCTGATCCGCAGGCTCGGTTCATCTGGGTACACGCTGTCTCGGTCGGGGAGACCCGTGCCGCCGAACCGCTCATCGATGCCCTGCTGCAGCGCTATCCGCAACACTCCATTCTGCTGACCTGCATGACGGCCACCGGCCGCGCCGCGGGGGCTCAGCTCTATGGCAAGCACGGGGCGCGCGTGGTGCAGAGTTTCCTGCCCTACGACACGGGGTGGATGTGCGCGCGTTTCCTGCGCCACTTCCGTCCGGTCGTGTGCGTGCTGATGGAAACCGAGGTCTGGCCCAATCTGATCGAACAGTGTCGCCGCCATCACGTGCCGGTGATGCTGGCCAATGCCCGGCTGTCGGAGCGTTCGCTGCGGCGAGGATTGCGCTTTGCCGCGTTGCTGCGTCCGGCGGCCGAGGCCATCGACAGGGTCGCCGCCCAGTCAGCCGCCGATGCCGAACGTTTGCGTGCCTTTGGTGCAGGCCATGTGGAAGTGACCGGCAGTCTCAAGTTTGATGTCCAGCCTCCGGTCGAGATGGTCGAGCGCGGGTTGGCATGGAAGCGGGCGCTCGGCGGGCGCAAGGTATTGCTGTGCGCCAGTACCCGTGAGGACGAGGAAGCCTTGATTCTGGATGCGCTCGCCAAGCTGGGGCAGACCGACTGGCTGACGGTGATCGTTCCGCGCCATCCTCAGCGCTTTGATGAGGTGGCCGGAATGATTCTGGCGCATGGCTTGCGGCTGCGTCGGCGCGCCGAGCTGGAGCAGCACAACGATTGGAGTCAGGTTGATGTCGTGCTGGGAGACTCGATGGGTGAAATGTTCGCCTATTACGCCTTGTGTGATGTGGCCTTCATCGGCGGCAGTCTCCTCCCGCTGGGTGGACAGAACCTGATTGAGGCGCTGTCACTGGGCAGGCCGGTCCTCATTGGTGTGCATACCTATAGCCGGGGACCAGTTGCCCTCGGTCTTCCAGCGCGGCGAGTCACAGTAGAGCTCGACTGTGGGCTTGCCGTAGGCGGCAGCGATATGAGTCAGTCCGGTATCGAGGCCGATCACCAGGCGCGCCTGCTGCACCAGGGCCACGGCTTGCATCATTGGCAGTGCAGGCAGCACGATCGCGCCGGGGATATCGGCGGCCAGCTGGCGGGCGGCCTCCTGCTCCCGGGCATTGCCCCAGGGCAGCAGAACCGGCAAGCCGCGCCCGGCCAGCGCCTGCCCCAGCGCGATCCAGCGGTCCTGCGGCCATTGCTTGGCGGCACGGGCGGTACCATGCAGGAACACGACATATGGCTGCTCCGGCATCCAGGCCCATCGCGCCGGGTCCGGCGGCTGCAGGGCAAAGTCGGGCAGCCCCTCCAGCCGATAGCCCAGCGCGCCCGCCGCCACCAGCCTGGCACGCGTGACGGCATGGGTACGCAGGCCGACCGGGATGCTCTGGTCGTGGAAGATTCGGGAGAGAGCTTCATATCCAGAACCTTCGGTCGCATTGGCCAGGCCGATCCGACGGCCCTGCGGGGCCAGGCGAGCCATACGCATCACCACGCTGGTCTTGAGCAGGCCCTGGGTATCGAAGACGACGTCATAGCGCTCGGTCTGCAGTTGCCGACGGAAGGCCCCGATCTCGGCGCGAGTCGCTGTCGAGAAGAGGGTCTTGCGCCAGCGACGCAGGGCGATGGGGATGATCTGGTGCACATGGCGGTTGAGGCCGACCAGGCTGGTGTAGCCTTCTTCGACGACCCAATCGATCTGGGCACCGGGGAAATGACGATGGATGTCCGCCACCATCGGCATGTTGTGGACGACATCTCCCAGCGAGGAGACACGGACGATAAGAATTTTCAAGGCTGACCCACGTTGGCGTGACTTTAATGGTGGGCCAGCATCTTACCTCATCGGCTGGTCAGAACGGCAGTGTCACATCGGGACGGGCGGCCAGGATGACCTTGCGGAATTCTCCCTGGATACGCTCCAGAGCCTCCGGCGTCTCGGCCTCGAAGCGCAGCACCACCACCGGCGTGGTGTTGGATGAACGGGCCAGACCAAAGCCGTCCGGGTATTCCACGCGCAGACCGTCGATGGTGATGATGTCCTGGGCGCCATCGAACCTGGCATCGCTTTGCAGCTTGCCGATGAGGGCAAAGTTCTCGCCTTCCTGCAGCTTCAGTTGCAGTTCCGGGGTGCTGACCGATTGCGGCAGGGCATTGAGCACGGCCGAGGGGTCGCTCTGGCGGGCCATCAGTTCCAGCATGCGCACGCCGGCATAGAGGCCGTCGTCGAAGCCGAACCAGCGATCCTTGAAGAAGATATGGCCGCTCATCTCGCCGCCCAGCGGGGCCCCGGTTTCACGCAGTTTGGCCTTGACCAGGGAGTGGCCGGTCTTCCACATCAGCGGCTGGCCGCCGCGCGCGGTGATCCAGGGGGCCAGGTGGCGGGTGCACTTGACGTCGTAGAGGATTTCCTTGCCCGGGTTGCGGGTCAGCACGTCTTCAGCGAAGAGCATCAGCTGGCGGTCCGGATAGATGATCTGGCCGTCCTTGGTCACCAGGCCCAGGCGATCGCCGTCGCCATCGAAGGCCAGGCCGAGTTCGTTGTCGGATTCCTGCAGGCAGCGGATCAGATCCTGCAGGTTTTCCGGATGGGCCGGATCGGGGTGGTGGTTGGGGAAGTTGCCATCGACTTCGCAGAACAGTTCGGTGACATCACACCCCAGGGCGCGGTAGATTTCGCCGGCGAAGGCACCGGCCACGCCGTTGCCGCAGTCGACGGCGATCTTCAGCGGACGGGCCAGCTTCACATCCGAAATCATGCGGGCAATGTAGGTCGCCTTGATGTCGTGCGTGCTGTAGCTGCCGGCGCCCTGCGGGAATTCGCCCTTGACGATGGCGTGGTACAGGGCCTGGATGGTCTCGCCGTGGATGGCCTCACCAGCCAGCACCATCTTGAAACCGTTGTAGTCCGGCGGATTGTGGCTGCCGGTAACCATGATGCCCGACTGCGTATCCAGCACGTGGGTACCGAAATAGACCATGGGGGTCGCGACCATGCCCAGATCGATCACGTCCACGCCGACTGCCTGCAGACCCTTGGCCAGCGCGGCCGAGAGCGAGGGGCCGGAGAGACGACCGTCACGACCGATCACGACTTTCTTCTGGCCCCGGGCCAGGGCGGCTGCACCGAAGGCCTGGCCGATCTGGAAGGCGACCTGGTCATCCAGGGTTTTGTCGATGATGCCGCGGATGTCGTAGGCTTTGAATATGGAATGTGCGGGAGCGTTCATAGTGGCAATGTGGGAGTAGTGATCAATCTCGGAGAACCGTTTTTCTTCTTTTCATCATCATCCAGCGTGGAGACCTGAACCGAACAATGCGGGAATACAGCCAAAGATACGCAATGATGAAGACCAATGTGCAAGCCATCAGTAGCCAGGTATTGCGCCAGAACAACGTCGCAGGCACCACCGCCAAGGACGAAAGTAGCCACAGGTACGGTGAAGTCATCGAATTGCCTCTGATTAATGCACGAGCATCTTCGCGCCCCACCGCCCAACGTACCAAGCGACGGAAGATAAGGCTGTGCAAGTGGATGCCGTCAGGCATCCCAGCGGGCGTGCCTCGCACGAACACACGACGATAGACCGAAAATAACGTTTCAAATACTGGATAGATCAGCAGCAGCAACGCGTACCAAGAAGAGACGTCTGGGTTGCGCATGACCAACAGGATCGAAAGCTCACCGAGAACGAAGCCCAGGAAATAGGCCCCTCCATCGCCAAGGAAAATCATCCCGGCAGGGAAGTTCCATATAAAGAACCCTCCAACTGCACCAGCCACCACCAAAGCTGCAATCAGCACAAATGTATCATTGACCTGAAAAGCCACATAGCCAAGCGACATGAGCATGCAAATGGTCACAACTCCAGCGAGGCCATTGAAACCGTCAATGATATTGATGGCATGCGCAACTCCTGCCACGGCAAGAATCGTCAGAGGCAGCGCAATCCACAAGGACGTGATATGCCAAGTCATGAACCCGAGATGGAGGTGACTGATGCGAGCGTCCATGAGCACGAAGCCCATCCATGCAGCGATGAAGGTCAGCCCCAAACGACGGATTGGACTAACTTTGCGGGTGAAGTCCTCGACAAGCCCCCCTGCGAACGCCACTGAAGAACAAAGCAGTAACATGCCAATCTGAAGCGCCAACTCCTTGGTCCGAAAGGCAGAAATACAGCAATTGACAGCCACGGCAGCGAAAATGCACAACCCACCGATACGAGGTACTGCATGAACATGCACTTTCTGGATGCCGTCTAAGTCAACATCCAACCCCGCCTCATGAAGGTGAGCATGACGAATTACCAACAGGGTAAAAATGGCGGAAATAACAAAACTGATCAAAAAAGAAGACATGTATCGAGCTACCTGTGGGAGCTACCTAGGGATAGTTCGCTGTTTGAATGAGCATTCTAACGAGCAACGAAATTCACATACTCTTGAGCATGTTATGGAAGGCCAAGAACCGCATTGTCGCATGACGGCGAGAGGTTAAACGCATTTACCACGAAGCAATAAGAGTACGCAAACAACAAATTTTCTCACCCAACAGGATGAAATGGAAAGAAATGTTTGGTTTAAAATGAATGCCCATTTATTGGGTTGCGCCGATGCCCTGGTACCTTATCCATACAAAACCGCGGCAAGAGAAGGTGGCTTTAGAAAATCTAGAGCGTCAAGGCTACGTTTGCCTGCTGCCGATGCTCAAAAGAGAGAAGCTTCGCAAGCGCGCCATTGACGCAACCGCTGAGCCACTCTTTCCACGCTATCTCTTCCTGCAAATTAACGACAAGACCGCAGGACGCGGCCTTGCACCAATTCGCTCTACACGAGGAGTGAGCCGACTCGTATCGTTCGGACCAACACCAGTAGAGGTGACTCCACGCCTCATTGAATGGTTGCGCTCATTTGAGAACAGGGCCCCTGAACCTGTGCCACTGTTTGTTCCCGGGGAGAAAGTTATAGTAACCACTGGCCCATTCAGTGGTCTCGAAGCCGTTTACAAAATGGCCGATGGCGTCCGAAGAGCAATGATCCTTATCGAAATTCTGCACAGGGAAGTCCAACTGAGCATATCGCCGGCAGACCTGCGCAAATGCCAATAGGCTGCAATACCACGAGAGAGCAAAAAATGCTGCCTGAAATCAACGACGTATGGCACAATCCGTTCGCCGCATGAACACCCCTGCACCGACCCGCGCTTGCTGAACGTTGAACAGTAGGGCGGTAGCGTGTCCGGCGCCCTACACTATCAAATACCTCTCCATGACACATCGTCCGGAATTTCAGGAAGACCTCCAGTTCCAAGTGTTACGTAGACTTCAGGAAAAGCCAGGAGTGAGCCAGCGGTCGTTGGCGCGCGAGTTAAATATTAGCTTGGGAAGTATCAATTTCTGTTTTCGCGCGCTGATCGAAAAGGGCTTGGTGAAAGTCCAGAATTTTAGCAACAGCAAGCACAAGTTAGGCTACGTCTACCTCCTCACGCCGTCTGGAATAACTGAGAAGTCGCAGCTGACGGCCGCATTCCTCAAGCGCAAGGTCGGTGAGTACGAGGCGTTGAAAGCGGAGATTGATCAGCTCAAAGCCGAGCTCTCTGACGATCAGTGCTGACTCCGGCGGCACGACCACCGCCCCCCTCCTGCTTAATCTAGAAGAAGAGAAATGAGTTTGCCCAGCAAAATATATGTCGCCGGCCACCGTGGCATGGTTGGTTCAGCCATCGTTCGGATGTTGCAGCAAGAAGGACAACAACAGATCATCACTCGTCAGCACAGTGAACTGAATCTAACTGAACAGGCTGCCGTGCGCGCCTTCTTCGAAGAAGAAAAGCCGGACCAGGTGTACCTCGCGGCTGCGAAGGTGGGCGGAATACACGCCAACAATACGTATCCCGCAGACTTCATCTATGACAACTTGATGATAGAAGCCAACATTATCGACGCGGCATTCAGAAACGGAGTGAAGAAACTGCTCTTCCTGGGATCGAGCTGTATCTATCCGAAGATGGCCGAGCAGCCGATGAAGGAAGATGCCCTGCTCACGGGCGTGCTGGAGCCAACCAATGAGCCTTACGCACTGGCAAAGATCGCCGGCATCAAGCTCTGCGAGAGCTATAACCGTCAGTTTGGCGCATCCCATGGAATCGACTACCGCAGTGTGATGCCTACCAATCTGTACGGGCCTGGAGACAACTACCACGGTGAGAATTCACATGTCATTCCGGCCTTGATACGGCGCTTCCATGAGGCCAAGGAACAAGGCGTTCCAAATGTCACGATCTGGGGCAGTGGCACGCCAAGGCGCGAGTTCCTCTATGTGGACGACATGGCTCGAGCCTGCCTGCACGTCATGAAACTGCCGCAGGCAACCTATAACGAGCAAACCCGGCCGATGCTCAGTCACATCAACGTGGGCTTCGGTGACGACGTCACCATTGGAGAACTTGCCAGATTGATCCGGCACGTGGTCGGGTATGAAGGCAACATGAGCTTCGATCCAACCAAACCCGATGGAACAATGCGCAAGCTTATGGACAGCTCGCGTCTGCAATCTCTGGGCTGGAAGGCCCGTGTCAGTTTGGAGGACGGGTTGAAAATGGCCTATCAAGATTTTTTGCAATCCAGCTCCGTGCATAAGTAACAGGAAACCATCCACCATGACCACACAACAACCTAAAGTTGCCCTCATCACAGGCATTACTGGCCAGGACGGCGCATACCTAGCCGAACTGCTGTTGGAAAAAGGCTATATTGTGCACGGCATCAAGCGTCGTACCAGCCTATTCAATACGGATCGCATCGATCATCTATATCGTGATCGCCATGAATCAGGCGTCCGCTTCTTCCTGCATCACGGCGACATGACCGACTCGTCTTCGCTGATCCGCATCATTCAACAGACGCAGCCGGACGAAATCTACAACCTGGCGGCGCAAAGCCATGTGGCCGTCAGTTTCGAGGAGCCCGAGTACACGGCCAACTCCGACGGCCTGGGCGTGCTGCGATTGCTCGAGGCCATCCGCATCCTGGGACTGGAAAAGAAGACGCGGTTCTACCAGGCCAGCACCTCTGAGTTGTACGGTCTGGTCCAGGAGATCCCTCAAAAGGAAACCACTCCCTTCTACCCGCGCAGCCCGTATGCTGTGGCAAAGCTTTACGGCTACTGGATCGTGGTCAACTATCGGGAGGCCTACGGCATCTATGCCTGCAACGGCATCTTGTTCAACCACGAATCTCCTCGTCGCGGCGAGACATTTGTCACACGCAAGATCACGCGCGCGCTCGCACGCATCAAGCTGGGACTTCAGGAATGCCTTTTCCTCGGCAATATGGACGCCAAACGCGACTGGGGTCACGCGCGCGATTACGTCGAAATGCAATGGCTGATGCTTCAACAGGAGAAGCCAGAGGACTTCGTCATCGCTACCGGCGAGCAATACAGTGTTCGTGATTTCGTCAATGCCGCCGCCGCAGAGCTTGGCATGAAGCTGCGCTGGGAAGGCAGCGATGTCAACGAGAGGGGTTATGACGAAAAGGGTGTCTGTCGCGTCGCGGTCGACCCACGCTACTTCCGCCCGACCGAAGTCGAGACGCTGCTGGGGGATCCAACCAAGGCCAAAGAAAAGCTCGGCTGGACGCCCTCAACCTCCTTCGCCGACCTGGTCAGCGAAATGGTGCGCGAGGATCTCAAGTCAGCACAGCGTGACGAACTGATCAAAAAACATGGCTACCGGGCCATGGATTACAAAGAGTGAGTTATGTCGCGATTCACCGTCATTGACCTCCCTACCTACAGCGAGCCCAGGGGTTCGCTTACGGTAATGGAAAATGCCCTCCCATTCCCGGTGGTACGAACCTACTGGATCTATGGTGCGGACGGCCAAACCCGTGGCGGCCACCGTCATCGCTACACGCGACAAGGACTGGTCGCTATCAGCGGAACCGTTTCCATCTACATGAATGATGGGAAGGAAAGCGAAACCATCGTACTGAACAAACCCAGCCAGTGCCTGGTGGTCGAGCCAGAAGCTTGGCACACCATGACCTTCGGCCCGGGATCGATGTTACTTGTGATGTCCTCCCATAGTTACGACCGAAGCGAATATATCGACACCCCCTATGAATAAGTCGCCATTGATCGAATACGAAAGCCTCGCCAAGTCGAATACGACCTTCATGGCTGAACTGGAAGCAGCCGCAACACGTGTCATCCGTTCGGGCTGGTACGTGCTGGGCCAGGAAGTTGCAGCCTTCGAAGCGGAATTTGCCAGCTATACCGGCGCGCGTCACTGCATCGGCGTAGCCAACGGTCTGGATGCGCTGATTCTCTCCATTGAAGCCCTGGACCTCCCCGCTCAAAGTGAAATCCTGGTCGCCTCCAACACCTACATCGCGACTATCCTCGCCATCTTGCGCGCTGGTCACCGTCCGGTTCTGGTCGAACCGGAATTGGAGACTTTTAATATGGACCCGGACCATCTCGCTGCTGCCATGAGCTCACGCACCCGTGCCATCTGCGTGACCCACATGTTTGGCAAGAGCTGCAGGATGGATGAGATTTCAGCCTTCGCCAATTCACATGGACTAAAGCTGGTCGAGGACTGCGCGCAGTCGCATGGCGCGAGGTACAACGGTCGAATGACCGGCACCTTTGGAGACAGCGGTTGCTTCAGCTTCTATCCGACCAAAAATCTGGGAGCGATCGGCGATGCTGGTGCCGTCATCACGGACGACGACGATCTGGCTGAGCGCCTGCGACATCTGCGCAACTATGGCTCGAAGCAGAAGTACGTCAATCGCTATGTCGGCGTCAACTCCCGCCTGGATGAGCTTCAGGCAGCCCTCCTGCGCGTCAAACTGCGCCATCTCGACCAGATGACGCAGCATAAGAGGGGGCTTGCGGAGATTTATCATCATGAACTACCACAGTGGCTTTCCAAGCCGCTACAACGGGATGCGGAATATGATGTCTACCACATCTATGGGGTACGTCATGCTCAACGCGACGCACTACGCCAGCACCTGCTGGAAAACGGAGTCAAAACCGAAGTGCACTATCCAATCCCACCGCACCATCAGCAAGCAATGCAAGGTCTTCTCTTCGGGGAATACCCCATTGCTGATGAACAGCACGCAACCGAGTTAAGCCTACCTATTTCCGTGGGTCATACCCATGATGAGATCAAATACGTATGCGATGTAGTTCAACGCTTCAAAGCCTGACGATGACAGCACCACGCACTCCCCAAATTAGCGAGGCAGAAAGCCTGACCATCGAAGCAGGACGCGCCGATGCGCACTATTGGCGCGACCTTTGGCGCTTCCGGGAACTTCTTACCTTCCTGGCATGGCGCGACATCCTTGTGCGCTACAAGCAAACCGTCATCGGAGTTGCTTGGGGTCTGATCCGTCCATTATTGACCATGCTGGTATTCACGGTCATTTTCGGCACGCTGGCCAACCTTCCATCCCACGGAGTCCCTTACCCCGTGTTAGTTTTTTCGGCACTCCTCCCTTGGCAATTCTTTGCCAATGCGCTCTCTGATAGTAGCAATTCCTTGCTTAGCAATGCAGGGATGATTTCAAAAGTTTACTTCCCACGCCTGATAGTTCCGGCCAGCGCTATCGTAGTCAGCTTGGTGGACTTTGCCATTACCTTCGTTTTACTGCTAGCGGTGATGCTCTGGTATGGCATCTATCCTGACTGGCGCATGCTCACACTACCGGTGTTCATCCTGCTGGCATTGGCTACTTCCTTGGGAGCAGGTTTGTGGTTCGCTGCGCTCAACACCAAATTTAGGGATTTCCGCTACATAGTGCCCTTCGTGGTGCAGTTCGGGTTATATGTTTCTCCCGTAGGATTCAGCAGCGAAATAGTGCCCGAGAAATGGCGACTGCTCTATTCGCTCAACCCCATGGTCGCGGTAATCGATGGCTTCCGCTGGGCAGTCATCGGCGGTTCGGCCCAAATCTACTGGCCCGGCTTCCTCACTTCAGTACTCTTCATTAGCGTACTGCTCTTCAGCGGGATCATGTATTTCCGCAAAACTGAAAAAACCTTTGCGGACGTCATCTGACATGCCAGCGATCAAGATCGAAAACCTCAGCAAAAGATACGTGTTGCAACACGAAACTGCGGAAAAATATGTAGCCCTGCGTGACGTCATCGCTGGCGGCGCTCGAAAGCTGATTCGAGGACTTCGCCATCCACTTGGTGGAGGACATGGAGCAGATGCGGAGAGCGAGGAATTCTGGGCACTGAGCAACGTGTCACTGGAAATACCCCAGGGTGAACGAATTGGGATCATCGGTCGAAATGGCGCGGGAAAGTCGACTCTCCTGAAGATCCTTTCGCGTATCACCGAGCCGACCCGCGGCAGAGTGACCCTGAACGGGAGAGTAGCGAGCTTGCTCGAAGTCGGAACTGGCTTCCACCCTGAATTAACCGGTCGCGAGAATATCTTCCTCAATGGAGCAATTCTTGGAATGAGCAAGGCAGAGATCCGCAGCAAGTTTGACGCCATCGTCGATTTCGCTGAAGTCGAGCGCTTCCTGGACACGCCGGTGAAACGCTACTCTTCCGGTATGTATGTGCGTCTGGCTTTTTCGGTCGCTGCTCATCTGGAGTCGGACATATTGATCGTTGATGAAGTATTGGCAGTCGGTGATGCTGGCTTCCAAAAAAAATGTATGGGCAAGATGGAATCGGTCGCCAATGACGGACGCACGATCCTGTTCGTTAGTCACAACATGGGGGCCATCAGCGAACTGTGCACAAGCGCAGCTCTGCTGCATAAGGGCCAATTGCTTATGCAGGGCGCAGTGCCGCAGGTGATCGAGCAATACTCCCGTCTGACTCTTAACGATCAGGAAACCGGGGTGCAATTCGCAGATGACGAGCGAAAACCCAGTTCTATCCTGTCGGTGAATATACGTAATGCACGCGGCGAAAACAGCAACTCCTTCGACATCGCCGACGAGATCGTCATTGAGGTCACCTATCGTGTCAAGCAGGCAGCTGCCGGACTGCAACTCACCGTAACGCTGTCGCGAAACATGGTCGATGTCCTGCATTCCTTTGACACGGACGACGACGACGTTCTGCCCTTGCGCGAGGAAGGCCTCTATCTGGCGACGTATCGAATACCCGGAATGACGCTGAAGGCTGGCTCCTACTCAGCGTCGACATCGCTCGGTACGCCCGAAAAATTGATCCAGAATATGGAGCATGTACTTTCATTCGACATCGAAGAATGGTCGATCAATACGACTTCCAAGAGCTATCGTCGTGAACGCCCTGGTCTTGTTATTTCCCCCGGAAAATGGATCACTTCCTCCGTCGAGGCCGCATAGACAATGAAATCTCCGGATGAACGAATGACGCCCGCCCGTCCCCGCTTGCTGAGCGGGTTTAAAGAGCGAACTACGCGACGTCAACGGCGAGCAAAGATCCTTTCCAAATTACGATGCTTATTGGCCCCCCTTCGCTATATCTGGAGAAAGTTGAAGTGAATGATCTGACCAAGTCGTGGAACTCGTTCTCGGATGAGATCGCTAAGAAATATCTGAAAACGTTTGGACATCCTTCAACTTCCTCCAAGGAATTGTTGGTGGACGTACTGGAAGAGTTAACACGAGGTACCCGGCCACCTTCGCTTATCGAATTGGGATGTGGAAATGCTCAGATTGCCGAGTATTTTGTTGAGCGGGAGTTCGAATGCTCTTACACCGGAATCGATTTCTCTGAAGTCCTTCTCGGCGCCGCCAGGCAAGCAGTGCCAGGCGGCACATTTATTCAGGACGACGTAAACACTTTGACAAAGGTTTCCGGCAGGTACGATATCGCTCTCTACTCTCATGTGCTGGAGCTACTCACCTCACCAGAGGAATCCCTCGCTGCGGCGAAGCGGCTTGCCGATAAGATCGTGATCAGGTTCTATGAACCTCCTGAGTTTGACATTGACTCTGTCGAGCTTCGCTGGATGGATGTCGGACAGAAGGAACAAGTACCATTCATCCGAAGAAAGATGTCGCGTGACTACTATCGCCTCATTCTCGCCAGGATAGGCTGCAAGAATGTTGATATCTACCGGGACACTACCAAGGATCAAGTACACGTCCTGACGTTTTGATGGTTTAGTTCATTTTTATCAGTTTAAGAATACCTTATTAAAGCCCCTATGGCGTGCATTGTTAAACTCCCGTCCGAGCAATCTGTAGGTGTTCTCTCGTTCACTACCCAAGAACGGGATCGCCTTATCCTTGCTGATGAAGCGCTACGCAACTCCATCATGTCGCTGAAGGGACGCTGGCTCATTGGTCTGCATCACAACTGGCACGATTATCAATTCAAATACGATCCATTGTTTGATTTCAGTATGGCTGGCGAGGAGGATCTGCGGGAAATCAACGGCCAGCACGTTCCATTGGTAGCGATGGACGCATGCAACTTTGTGCCCAATTGCTTCGCACCAGGCCAGTCAGAAAAATTCTGGGATATTTTGTACGTCGCCCGCGCAGTTCAATTCAAACGTATTCCTGAATTTTTCCAGTGCATTCGCGCCTTGTATGATCAGGGCCACAAATACCGGGTGTTATTTATCTGCCCAATCCCACCCTATGCACGGAAAGAAAGAAAGACCGTTTTCTACGACATCAGAAACGTCTACGACAACATGTTTTCCGACTCAGAGCAGAGCTTGTTCACTCTGCTCACGATTGACTACCGCTACCCCTTTCCCTTTGATTTGCCGACCTTAAGCCATTTTTACCGGTCCTCCCGATTATTCGTTCATACCGCTGACGACGAACGTAGGTGTCGTGTAGCGGCTTACGCGTGGGCAAGCGGCAATCCCGTGGTCGGGATGGATTGCGTAGCAGGGCTATTGCCGGAAGCAGCGAGAACAGCCCCATATTTCTACTCCGTAAAAAGTTATCAGGAGTTTCCGGAGCGGATTATCACCGCGATATCTGACATCTCCGCTAAAAAGCATTGGGATCAGACCCTGATGAATCAGCTCTTCGCCGAAGAACAATCTGTAGATACTTTTCATAAGTCGATTGCGCGCATCGCTGAGTCGAAGAATCTGCCATATGACATGAGCAGGATTTCGCGCAAGAATCTGAGTATCCGATTGGGGAGACATCATCTGGGTGAAGACGGCCCAAACAGTCTGGGCTCGACACTCACGGAGTTTATTCAATTCATCACGGATAGAGCGGTCGATGAAATCGAACAATACATCCACCTCCCAGATCCGGAGCGAGCGCTCCCTCGTGCAAAAAATACGGCGAAGAAAAATGTCTTCGGAATATTTGCTAAGCGTTGACAGTGTGCAATATAACCCATCTCAATTCTTGTACGAGAGCATAAGTGCGCGAACATAAACTTGCTTTTTCTCCCCTTTTCCACAAACTGAACATCAAGATCAATTACTTGGATGTCGGAGCACGTGGAGACGTTGCTGCTCCCTGGTCGCTCTTTGCAGAAGGCACTTTGAATGTGATTGGATTCGAGCCTGATCCAATTGAATGCCAACGCCTGCAGCGTATCTATCCGGCGAGGACCTACTATCCGCATGCCTTGTGGGCAAGCAGAGAAGAACGCACTTTCTACCTTTACGACTGGGAATCAACTTCGTCGATGTACCCGCCCAATCTCACTGCCAACGAGCAATATGCGGAGCGCCATTGGACCGGACGAAAACCCAAAAAAGAATTTAATGTTCAGTGCGTGGCGCTGGACGATGTTCTGGAGTCCAAAGATACACCTGACTTCATCAAACTTGATACGCAAGGTTCGGAAGCTGCAATTCTCAGCGGAGCTCAAAATGTTCTGCGAGACCATCATCCGCTCATATTGGCAGAGACATGGTGCACAGAAGTATATAAGGGAGCCCCGCTCTCTCATGAAATCATGCGATTGCTCAACGAGCACGGCTATGAAGTTTTTGACCTGAATGTAGCAGCAGCGTGGTCGCATCGTTCGGCTTATTTGAGTGAAATCAACTCTAAGTCGCGCACGGTGGGTTTTGATCTCTTGTTCATCAAGAGATCCGATCAACTACGATTCCAAGACCATTTAACCTTGCTTAAGTTTGTGGCCCTTTGCGAGCTATTCGGGTTCCGCGACTATGCTCTGCTTACCTTGGAACGCAGTTCGTTCAGCTCTCATCCGGACATTCACGAGGCGATTGAAATACTTACCTCCAATTCCCGATGGGAACTGTCGTGGCGACGGAAGGTATCCGTCACGCTGAAAAGACTCTTGCGGACACCCACAGCGCTATGGCCGCAATTGCATTGATATCCTATTGATTGCGGCGGCCTGACCTCTAAAACTTTTTTACCAAATATAGATCATGCTCGACCGCCTGACATCATCTTTCAGAAAACTCGCAAACGTTAGAAAAACCGGGCTTATCGCTCGTTGCGCGACTCGTCTCGACTATCGAGCCAACAGGGCTGAGCTAAACAAGAAGCTACATGAGAGAAGTATCAAAAACGACGATATCTCGATAGTTGAAAAATTGGAGAAAGTGGGAATTGTAATAATCCCTGACTTCTGGACATCGGAAAAATGCGATCAAGCCCGGCTAGAAATAGATCGTCTTATTGTCGAGTATCCGGTGTATGTCAACAAGAATGCTAAAGCCGACCAGCGTATTTATGGCGCCAATAACGCCTCAGCGCTCATCGACAGCTTTGGCAGCGATCCTCGACTGGGATCCATCGCAACAGAATTCAATCGCTCGGACACCATCAATGCCTTTACTTTGGCGGCCCGCATGCCTGCATCGTCAGGCAATCTCGGTTCTGGGGAGGGATGGCATAGAGATGCGTTCTTCCGGCAATTTAAGGCAATCATGTACCTCTCCGACGTAGGCCTTGAGAATGGTCCGTTCCAATTGCTAGAGCATTCTCAACAGCCAGGTCAGATTATCAAGGACATGAAGCGCGCAAATCTTGCATACATGCAATACCGCGTCGAAGAGCAGCAGATCGCCCGACTGGTAAGGCAGGATCCCCAAAGATTGCGCACCTTCACGGCAAAGGCTGGCACATTGATCCTGGTGGACACAAGTACTCTGCACCGCGGCATGCCCATTCAAACTGGCACCCGCTATGCTTTAACCAACTACTACTTCCCGATCGACGCGGTCGATCACAGTATGTACGAAAAATTCGACGTACTACCCAAAGCATGATCTACAGCAACGAAATCAGCGACGCACTCGACAAATTCCACAGCTATATTGCCCGCAATATAGCTGCCTGCAAGGATCACCCCGCTGCCAAGGTATCTGCCTTCTGGTCTGAACACTTTGCAGACCGCACAAATTTCCCGGATGTGCGTGACTTCTTGGTGTTCCGTCGTGGCGATTACGTCTATGGCATCGGCGATACCGTGCCTGGCTCACCAGAGCGCAAGCAACAGGAGTTCGCCATGACCTTGCGCAGCATTGGCCTGTTCACGCCCGCTGCACACCTGCAAGCACTGCGAGAACCTATCGTTGGGTCACCGCTTGTCTATACCCTTGGCGAAAATCAGCTTAGCACCAGCTACCTTCTCAACGCAGGTACCTCATGGCGAGTTACCGAACTGCTGCGTCAGCACGGTTTAAGCGACCGCCCTCTTCGCATCTGTGAAATCGGCGCAGGCTGGGGCGCCTGTGCAAGTCAGTTGCATCAGGTATGCGAAGTCGACAGCTATACCATAGTCGACCTGCCAGAAAACCTCTGTCTTTCCAGCACTTATCTGACTACAACGATGCCTGGGCGACAGTCGACTTTCATAGAATGCGACTCTGCATCTGGAGCACAAGGAAAGCTGAACTTCGCGCTTCCTCCTGCAATTGATTATCTGGACGGCCCGTTTGATGTCATCATCAACACGATGAGCTTCCAGGAGATGGACCGCGAAACCGTGGACACCTATTTTGCCTGGGCTGGACGAACCTTGGCACCCGATGGACTGCTCATCTCATTCAATGCACACGACAAGGCAGGCATACTGCGTCCGTCCGATTACCTAAGGAAGGACCTTGAAATCTGCCATCTCATGCCCTTCCGCAAGGTACCGGCCGGATATTTCAACACCATTCCTTATGAGTCGGTATTTCGCCGCACCAATACGGACACGGACGCCCATCAGCTCATCTCTAGCGCAGTTGACGCTCTGGGTGAGATGGTGCAGCTTGGTCTGGATGGTGATCTTGCTCCGCTGTCCAGAAGGGCATTGGTCGAACGCGAGCAAGCCGCGTTGATTCTATTGACCAGGATCCGTGATTTTTTCTACGCTCCGGATGAAAAAGTGAGACAGACCGCCCTGGCGAGGCTACTGCAAGAAAGCCCATGCGCACTGACACTCTTCCTGGGCGGCAACTACTGGTTCGCGCAAGGTTGCTTCGAACTGGCCTGTAAACTCCTCGAAGGCAGTCTGGAGCAAGGCCTGCAAGATTTTGCCGCGACACGCGCACGTGTCATGCTGGCTTGTCAGCAAAACAAAATGTCGGACGCAAAGTTTGTGGAGACCCTGGCGGGCCGAGCCGGAGGCTTGGACGAAGACATTTCTCGGATCGTCTCTGCAAGAGATATCTCGGCACTTCAGAATCATATTGCCCGTATATACGACTGCCCGGTCACCACACCCGTCCGATCGGCAGGGCTGGTAGGTAGTGTATTCGCCCGCCTGCGTGGATCATTGTTAAATAACTGAACTTCTCATGACTGATATCCAGGATCATCGAATCGTTGCCATCATTCCTGCGCGTGGCGGATCAAAGGGCATCCCCAAAAAGAATATTCATATGCTTGCCGGCAAGCCATTGATCACCCATACGATTGAGCAGGCATTACATTCTGAGCTGGTGTCTTTAGTGGTGGTATCAACGGATGACGAACGTATTGCAGAAATCAGCCGCATGGCTGGTGCACAGGTAATCCATCGACCGGTCGATCTGAGCAACGACACGGCTTCCTCTGAGTCTGCGCTGGTGCACGCTATCAAGCAATTGGCTAATGATCACGATATTTCGCCGGAACTTGTGGTTTTTCTACAGTGCACGTCACCACTTCGGCACCCCCACGATATAGATCGTGCGATCCGGACATTGCGAGAGAAGGGGGCAGATTCGTTACTGTCGGTCTCACCGAGCCATCGCTTTCTGTGGGAGGAACACAATGGCGAGGCGCGTTCGTTGAACTACGACTACCGCCAACGACCGCGTCGCCAGGATATGGCGCCACAGTTTGCCGAAAACGGATCGATCTACGTATTTCGTCCTGAGCAGTTGCTCGCGAGCGGCAATCGTTTGTCCGGCAAAATTGCACTGTACAAGATGGACGAGGATGCTGCCCTGGACATCGATTCACTCGTTGACATGCAGATCGCCGAGGCACTTTTGGCGGGGCGCCGAGGCTTGAAATGACTGTTGAGACCAGATCACCGGAGAGCCTGTGCAGTCTCAAGGAGCGCAGACTGTTAATCGTCGGCAGCGGCTTCATTGCCACACACCTTGCAAATGCCGCCCATGCGAAGTGGGGCTGGCAGGTGCAAATGATTTACCGAAACCACCGTCCAGCAGTTCCAGAAGGAATTAGGCTACATCAGCTGCCCTCGGACGTTACCACCCTCTCCAGTCTGGTCACCGCGGTTGCGCCGACTGACATCATCATTGCCCTCGGGTCTTCATTTGTTCCCGAAATCAATCGCGATCTCGGCGAAGCAATGCGACAGCATCTGGATGGTCCACTGATGGTCATGGATGCGATTTCACGCTTGCCAGTAAGGTTAGCTGGTCATGTCCTGATAATCGGTTCGGCCTCAGAATACGGTCAGTTCCCTGAACATCCGGTAGATGAGTCGTTCCCAACCAATCCTCAGGATCATTACGGACACCTGAAATTGACCTTGCATGAGCTAGGTCTGTACTATCATCGCCACCATGGCGTTCCCGTTGTACACGTTCGTCAGTTCAACGTAACCGGTACACGGCAAGATAGCAGATTCGTGCTGCCTTCCATCTGCAGGCAGATCGTCGAAGGAGCTCGACAAGGACGCAAAGAATTCTCAATCGTGGCAGGCAATACCACTGTCAGTCGCGACTTCTTGGCCATAGATGATCTCTGTAGAGCCTACCAGACATTGCTACTGCATGGACAAGCTGGCCAAGTCTATAACGTATGCTCGGGCCAGGCCCATCGCATCAGTGAACTTATCGACCTAGGCGGCAAGCTGGTAGGCGCACGTGTAGAGGTAAAGGTCAGTGAGCACTTGCTGCGCGAAAACGACAAAGTACAATCCATCATTTGCGGCAACCCGGCACGCCTTCAGGCGTTGGGCTGGTCACCCAAGACCAGCATGCGAGATCTGCTTGCAAGCATGATCGCACACTACAATTCCCAGGCTTGAGCCTGGCCTTCTAAAAGATCAACGAGGTTTATTCATGTCCCGCATCGCATCACTTGGTAGCGACGGCCTGTACGTTATTGCCGAAATAGGTATTAATCACAATGGTTCATTGGATGAAGCAATCTATCTAATGCGACAGGCAGCCGAAGCAGGCGCCGATGCCGTCAAATTCCAGAAACGCGCCCTATCCGAAATTTATGTCCAATCCTTGCTGGATGATCCGAACAGTGCCGAGTGGTCGTTCCAGTATCTGATCCCACAATTGCAAGTACTTGAACTGAGCGAGGAGGACTTCGCTGCGCTCAGAGAGGAAGCCAGACGATTGGACGTCGAATTCATTGTCACCCCCTTTGACCAGGTGTCCGCAGACTTCGTGGCGACGCTTGAATTGGATGCAGTCAAATTCGCATCCGCCGATTTGACGAACTGGCCACTAATTTCCCACACGCTTGGCAAGCTGCATTGCCCCGCCATATTCAGCACAGGGATGTGGGACGATGCGACGATTCGCAAATCTGCCGACTTCATCAGGGAGAATTTCAACAATCGATATGCGATGTTGCTGTGTCAGTCCACTTATCCTGCACCGCCAGAGTCCCTCAATCTTCGCTATATCAATTCGCTCTCAAAGATGGCGCCAATGGTCGGATATTCCGGTCACGAGCTTGGCGTACAGGCATCTCTGCTAGCCCACGCGCTGGGCGCCACCATCATTGAGAAGCACATCACCCGCGACATCCATCAGCTGGGACCGGACCATAAGGCCTCGTTGACGCCAGCTCAGTTCTCAGAACTCGTGCGACAGCTGCATCTGACCCGCACAATGCTGGGAAATAACCAAAAGGTCATCACGCAAGCGGAACACCTGAATCGCGAAGTATTCGCCAAGTCGCTGGTTGCCAAACGAGACCTTGCCGTTGGCGAAACCCTCAAGCTTGAAGATCTCAAATTCATGAGCCCGGGCAAAGGCATCACACCTGATCGGCTTTCTGAATATCTGGGCAAGACTCTGACGAGGGAGAAGAAAGCCAGCGACTATATTACCGAACACGATTTTCGTGAATCAATAATGGTGAGTGACTGGCCGAGCTTCACCTTCTCCAAAGACTGGGGTGTCAAGTGTCGCTTCCATGACTTTGAAATTTATAAGCAGCTCAAGACACCGGTCATTGAGTTCCACTGCTCCGATCGTGATGTCATCGACGAAGTAAAAGCCCATAGTGAGCATTCCGAACTTATCATTCACGCCCCCGAAATTATCGGCCGGGACCTCTTCGACTTGTGCTCGGACAACCCTGACGTCATTCGCAAATCCGTCGATATTCTGGAGCGAACGCTTGTCCGTACACGAGAACTCGCCCCCGGTTTCCGCCAGACAGCCAAACCTAAGGTGGTCTTGCATGTGGGTGGTATGAGCCTGCTGGACGGCAATTACGATTGCGGTGCGCTCACAGCCAAGTCGGAAAAGATCCTGCGCGATCTCGATCTTTCCGGAGTCGAATTGCTCCCGGAAAATCTCCCGCCTCGTCCCTGGTATCTTGGCGGCCAATGGCATCAATACGGCTACATGCGCCCCGAGGATATGGCTGCGTACTGCAAATCGCTATCGCTAGGCATGACCTTTGACATTTGCCATGCACAGCTTTACTGCAAGTACGCGGGTATCAGCCTGGTGGACTATGCCAAGATCGTGATGCCCTATATTCGTCATGTCCACATATCGGATGCACACGGCATTGATGGGGAAGGTGTACAGATCGGCGAAGGAGAATTGGACTTCGACGCACTCTTCCGGCATCTTGAAAAATTACAATTCAGCTGGGTACCCGAGATCTGGAGTGGTCATGTCAACCACGGTGCCGGAACTCACCATGCGCTCTGTTGCCTTGAGAAATACGGTCACTCTCACGGGCTGTGACTCCCAGGCAGCCAAGATGAGTATCGACTTCGGGCATGACGGATTTGACTATACGCGCGATCTGTGTGATGCCATTGAACGCTATACGAACGCCGCTCTCAGCCAGTCACCGAAAGGATTTCATTATCGGGGACTGGACCTTTTACCGGCCATACAGCGTCTTCTCTATATTCACTGCATCAACTCCGTAGCCCTGTTTGAGCGCTATCGTAACCGGCCAAGCTCTCGGTCGCAATTGCAACTGAACACGCTGGACGACCTGGTTGCACCGTTCTTAGTCGACGCGCCAGCCATTCCGCGTGGCACCCGCCCCTCCCATATGTTTCATGTGGTGGCCCGCAGGATTTACGGCCTCGTGCGCGAGCGCCTGCAGAGACGTGTTGAACGCGCCAAGGAGGTCACTCGCAATCAAATCTTGTTTCATATCGGCAATCAAAAATTTGTACGGTATCTGAGCGCCATAACGAATGAACTGACTGACCATTCCTATGCGTTCTTGACCACCGGTAACGCATGCCTGGCAGAACAACTGCAGCAGCAGGGCAGACCTAGCATTCATTGGCCGGACCGGGGTGCGACTTTTCAATCTGTGACAGCAGCTCGGAAACTCGCTCCGTTCGAGCCATTGGTGCATGAAGCGGATCGACTGATCGAGGCAATTCACCGCCTCCAGCCCGCGTGTGTTGTCGTTGTAGAGGGAAATGCTCCCGCAGACGCGCTGATGGCAGAGGTTTGCAGAAAGCTTGGGGTGCCTTGCTACTGCATTCAGCAGGGCTGGTCGCCCTACATCCATACGGGATTTCGGAATATGCGTTTTACCGAAATGTTGGTGTGGGGGCCGTTATTTGCGGACATGTTGCGTCCCTTCAATCCGGGTCAACAATTCAGGATTACCGGAAGCCACATCCTGGCCCGTAGCGCTGCCTCTTCGGATGCAGGAAATCTCTTCAGCTTCTTCCTGCAGGCGCCATGTGCTTTACTCGGGCATACGGAATTTGAGGCATTTGTGACCCTCGCGGAAGACATCGCGGCTCTTTTCCCCAGCGCACAATTTGTGGTCCGTGAACACCCAGGTTATCCCTTGCAGGCAGAACGAAAACGCACCTTCAACCAACTGAACAATGTGCGCTTCTCGGATCCGGCACATGAATCGCTGTCGGATCTGATCAGTAGATCGGCCCTCGTGATCAGCGTATTTTCTACCGTGTTGCTGGAAGCTCTTGCACTCGATGTGCCATCCCTGATTTGCAGTATCGGTGCAATGAAGCGCTATCAACCCGAAATTGCGGCGGAGGGCGCCGCACTCGAAGTATCCAGCATTGATGAAGCCAGAGAGGCCCTGTCGAAATTGATCAGTACACCAAATCTGCTGGATGAAATGAAGCAGCGTATCCCAGCAGTGAAAGGCAAGTTCTTTTCTCCGGGAACGGCAGCGCAAACCATTTCTTCCATCCTGGAATCGACCATATCTGGCACCGCAGATAGACAACCAGGATCATTCTGACTTTATTCACCCGAATGAACATACTTAACCGGTTTTATTTTTCCCTCAGGCGCTGGCTGGCACACAGAAATGGAGCCACCCTGCAGCCACGAGTAACGTTTTATGGTGCAGCCCAGATCATCCGGCATCCTGGTAGCGTCATCAGCATTGGGGCTGATGCCGTCATCTGTTCTGACTCACGCTTTACCGCGTTAGCGCTGGATCACCCTGTCAAACTCTCTACAACGCGAGCCGATGCGCATCTTAGTATTGGGGCAGATGGTGGTATGAGCGGGGCATGTATCGTCTGCGCGAAACGCATTGAAATCGGAAATCAAGTCCTACTCGGTGCAAACGTACTCATTGTCGACACCGATTTTCATCCTCTGGCTCCGGAGAACCGGCGTCATAGTGATGAACTCGATAAGATCGGTACAGCGCCAGTAGTCATCGGTGATAACGTCTTTGTCGGTACTCGAGCCATCGTGCTCAAGGGAGTTGTCATTGGGAAGGACAGCGTGGTAGCTGCTGGTGCAGTGGTGACCGCCGGGACCTATCCCGATGGCGCAATTTTGGGTGGAAATCCAGCGCGCATCATTGGAAGTGTCTATCAAGTATGACCATTCATGTATTAATGCCAGTATTCAACCGCCTCGATATGACGAAAGCCATGTTGAGTTGTCTGCTGGCACAGAGAACAGATGAACCCCTGCATATTGTCGTGATCGACGACGGTTCCACCGACGGCACCGCCGAATTTCTGCGTAACCAGCCTCACGTCGAACGCCTGGAAGGCGACGGTTCCCTCTGGTGGGGCGGGGCCATTGATCTTGGAATCAAGGCTATCCAGAATCGGAGTGCGCCTGAGGACTGGGTATTATTCGTCAACAACGACACGCATATCGAGCCAGACTTTGTCCAGACCTTGCTTGATACGGCAAGGAACAACCCTCAGTCGGCAGTGGGCAGTACGGTGCGTAACGTCGAACGTCCCCACGAACTGCTATCGGTGGGCGCGGTAATCAATCCCTGGCGTTTCAAGGTCCAGGACGCCATGGCAATACGGCCCATAGCGGAGCTGGAGCGAGGTGACAGCGTGGAAGTCGATGCCTTGAGTGGCAGAGGCGTATTGTTCCCCTTGCGAGCCGTTACAGAGGTCAGAGGAATGCGTCCGCGACGACTACCCCACTATCTGGCTGACTATGAGCTGTCCCTGCGTATTCACAGAGCCGGATGGAAACTGCTGGTGAGTATGCAGGCTCCGGTTTACTCCTCCAACGAATTTGGAAATAGCTTCAAAGGCAAGAGTCTTCGCGAAGTACTGTTTTCGGTACGGTCGCCAAGCTATGTGCCGGCCAATCTAAGTTTCTGGTGGAGCGCTAGCAATCTTGTTCAAAAAATGACTCTGCCGGCGCGAGTGCTGGCCTATTTTATGGGACTGGCCATAAAGAAATAAAATGAAAATCACGATTCTAGACACATACTACCCCGCATTCCTCACAAACCATTACCTAAACGTTCCTGAGACGGGTAAGCAGAGCTATTCCCAGCAAATGATCCAATTGCTGGATCAATGCTTCGGCACATCAGATTTTTATTCGCGTCATCTCAACGCACTTGGCTGGGAAGCACAAGACCTCATTGTCAATTGCCTGCCGCTTCAGGAAACATGGGCCAGGGAAAATGGCATCCGCTTCAGTTCGGTGGCTCTGCGTGTCCGGCCGCGTTTCTTCCGTCTCCCCCTGCTGGGACGCTGGCTAGCCTCCCTGCCTGGTCTTGTAGAAATAGCCACCGCGCAGATCATACGCAACAAACCGGACGTTCTCTATTGCCAAGATCTTAGCTTCTTGCCCCCGTCCGCCATGGCGAAGCTGCGACCGCATGTCGGCATGATCGTAGGACAGATCGCCTGCCCCTTGCCTCCATCAGCGTTTCTGCAGAGTTACGACCTGATCCTGACATCTTTCCCCCACTTCGTACCCCGCCTGCGGGACATGGGCATTGCATCGGAATACTTCCGAATAGGATTCGATACACGCATCTTGGAAAAGTTGGGCAAGGTCGACAAGAACGTGGATGCAAGTTTCGTAGGTGGCATCAGCCGCCATCACGGGAAAGCGGTACCGGTACTTGAGTACTTGGCAGAGAAGACACCTATCGAGTTCTTTGGATATGGCTCCGACAGCCTGCCTCCAAATTCGCCCATCCGTCGCAAGCACCATGGTGAGGTCTGGGGTCTAGATATGTATCGTTCACTTGCTCGCAGCAAAATTACGCTCAATCGCCATATCAATGTTGCGGAAAATAATGCGAACAACATGCGTTTATATGAGGCGACAGGTGTCGGCGCGCTCCTCTTGACGGATCGCAAAGACAATCTGGGCGAGTTGTTCGATGTCGGCCGTGAAGTGGTCGCCTACTCTACTCAGGAGGAAGCGGCGGAACTGATCACTTACTTCCTCGCGCATCCGGAGGAAGCCGCTGCCATTGCTGCCGCAGGGCAACGACGGACCCTCTCGGAGCACACCTATGAACAGCGCATGAAGGAACTCGCTCCCATCCTACAGCGCCATTACAGGAGAAAGAGATGAAGCAGGCCTTACTAGCGCTGTTGTCACGCTTTCCCAAGCTGAAGCGTGCGCTGAGTCGGCTACGCAGCCGTTACGCAAATAGCGGATCTGTGTCGCATGGGTATCGACCCATCCCCAAATCGAATATTCACCAGGAAAGCGCCCGCCTGCGTTCTTCGTGGCAATCACAAGATCTGCCCGCCCGCCAGCGAAAGCTGGTCAACCAGCAACTAGCTGACTATACACGGGGGGTTGCAATCGATGTCTTCGATGTTCTTGTTGGCGCCTTGCGTACCATCAATCCTGCAGGCCGTCCTATGACTCTGCTGGAAGTCGGCTGCGCCAGCGGTTTTTACGGCGAGGTATTGAAGATCAAGCAGATGCCGGTGATTTACAGCGGCTGCGACTATTCACCTGCCTTCATCGAGCTCGGCAAGCGTTATTATCCTGAGATGCCTCTCTATGTTGAGGACGCCACGCAGATGAGTTTCAAGGATGCGAGTTTTGATGTTGTCGTCTCCGGCTGCTGCTTGCTGCATATTCCGGGATTTGAACAGGCCGTCGCGGAAACAGCGCGAACTTGCCGGGAATACGCCATATTCCATCGCACCCCTGTCCACACAAACCGCCCACATCGGTATTTTCAGAAACAGGCTTATGGAGTCGAGACCGTAGAAATCCATTTCAACGAAGAAGATCTGCTGCATCTATTCCTGCAGTATGGACTGGAATGTCTCCACACCTATACATTGTCGCAGGAGTCCGACCCCGATGACCCCTCGGTGATTCATTACACCCGTACCTATGTCTGCCGTAAAATCGCCCATGCCATCATCTAATACCCGCTACTTCTGCACCCTCTTCGACAGCGGCTACTTGATCAAGGGACTGTCCATGCTGCGCAGTGTGCACAGGCATTGTGACAATGTCAGGATCTTCGTACTCTGCATGGATGGCGAGGCGCAACGTATCCTGGAAAAGCTGCAGCTCCCTTATGTCACCTGCATACCGCTAGCGGACGTCGAGACGGATGAGTTGCTGAAGGTCAAGCCTGATCGCGGAGTGGCTGAGTATTGCTGGACTCTATCCCCATGTCTGCCTTGGTATTTGCTGCAAACCTATCCACAGATCGACTTCATTACTTATCTCGATGCTGACCTGTTGTTTTATTCTTCGCTACAACCGCTATTCGAAGAAATAGCCGACGCCTCTATCGCCATCATAGAGCATCGATTCAGCCCACGCCTTCAGGACCGCATCGTTAACGGACGATTCTGCGTCGAATGGGTCAGTTTCCGGCGAGACGACCAGGGTATGTCCTGCCTGTCACGATGGCGAGAACAGTGCATAGAATGGTGTTACTACCGCCTTGAAGAAGGTCGCATGGGTGACCAAAAGTATCTGGACCCTTGGCCTGAACTCTACAGCGGCTGCCACATCATCATGCACCCGGGGGCTGGCATCGCTCCCTGGAATTATTCGCAATATCAATTCGCATGCGATAGCGAAGGTAACATCATGGTGGACGGCACGCCTCTGCTGTTTTATCACTTCCATCAGTTCCAGCTGCTTGACGACGGGAGTTTTGATCGTCTCTCGACGTTCTACACTGCAGAGCGTCCTGAACCAGGTCAAGTCTACGAGAGATATGAGGCCGATCTGAAACTGCGGATTGCCGAGGTTCGTGCAGTGGCGCCCGGATTCAGAGGCGGATTCAAAAGAATCGGCAAAGTACGGGGACGCCGTTGGGTGCAACGTTTCGCACCGCGCTGGCTCAAGGATCTTGCGCGCAAAGTCATCCGTTATTGATGCCCTCAAGTCCCAGCACATGAACACCCCTAAGTCACTCAGGATTTCGGTCATCACCGTTTGCTACAACAGCGCATCCACCCTCGAAAAGGCCTTGCGATCGGTGGCAGATCAAAGCTGGCCATTGATCGAACACATCGTCATTGATGGAGGATCCACTGATGGCACCCTGCAAATCATCGAGAAATTCGGCCCGCATCTGGCCAAGATCATCAGCGAGCCAGACCAGGGTATCTATGACGCGATGAACAAAGGGCTGGCACATGCGAGCGGCGATATCATCTGTTTCCTGAATGCCGATGATCATTACGCATGGCCAGGCGCACTTGCAGAGGTCGCGCAACAGATGCAGGAGCACCACCTAGAAGCCCTGCTCGGCGATGTGGCATTCTTTCATGCTGACAATCCGGAACGCATCGTGCGTCGCTATCGCTCGGACCGTTTTCATCCAGCACGCCTGGCCTGGGGCTGGCAGCCCGCGCATCCCGCTCTATTCTTGCGCCGCTCCGTCATAGAGCGCGTTGGACGGTTCAAGACCAGCTATCGGATCGCAGGGGATTTCGAATTCATCTTGCGCGCCTTTCATGACACAGACCTGCGCTATCGCCACTTTTCCACAATATTCGTGCGCATGCAGACTGGAGGCGCCAGCACCGGCGGTATTAAGTCGAAGATCCGCCTCAACCGGGAAGTGCTACGAGCTTGCCGCGAAAACGGGCTGCGCACCAACATGCTCAAGATCCTTTCCAAATATCCTCTCAAGCTGCTCGAACTTGTCATCCGTTGACAAGGCAGCGGACATTGGCCCGAATCCTTCACCTCTTCTCGACATAAGAACTTCATGATCCTAGTCACTGGCGGCGCCGGCTTCATCGGTAGCAACTTCGTACTCGACTGGCTCGCTACTTGCGATGAACCGGTCGTCAATCTCGACCTGCTTACCTATGCAGGCAATCTCGCCAACCTGGCCTCGCTCAAGGGGGATGCACGACATCTATTCGTGCATGGCGATATCGCCGATGCAAAGTTGTTGAAGCGCCTGCTGGAGCAGCACCGGCCCCGCGCAGTGGTCCACTTTGCAGCCGAATCGCATGTGGACCGTAGCATTCATGGTCCCGAAGCCTTCGTGCAGACAAACGTGGTCGGCACCCAGCGCCTTCTGGAGGCCGTGAAGCAATACTGGCAGGCACTGGACGGGGTGGCGGCCTCAGCGTTCCGATTCCTGCACGTTTCCACCGACGAAGTCTACGGATCGCTGGAGAAGAGTGCTCCAGCCTTTACTGAAACCCATCCGTACGAGCCCAATAGTCCGTATTCAGCAAGCAAAGCCGCGAGCGACCACCTGGTCCGCGCTTACCACCATACCTACGGTCTGCCTACACTGACCACCAATTGCTCCAACAACTACGGTCCCTACCACTTCCCGGAGAAACTGATCCCGCTGTGCATACACAATGCACTCAAAGGGAAGCCCCTTCCCATCTACGGTGACGGCCAGCAGATCCGCGATTGGCTCTACGTGAGCGACCATTGCAGTGCGATTCGCCGGGTACTGGAAGCCGGCACCACCGGGCAAACCTACAACGTAGGCGGCTGGAATGAGAAGGCGAACCTGGATGTGGTACGGACGCTGTGTGCGACGCTAGATGAACTGCAACCACGTGCCGATGGGCAAGCCTATTCGAGACAGATTACCTTTGTGAGCGACCGCCCTGGGCATGATCGTCGCTACGCCATCGACGCCGGCAAACTTGAGCGCGAACTCGGATGGCGACCGGCAGAGACCTTCGAAACCGGAATCAGAAAAACGGTACGCTGGTATCTTGACCATGCGGACTGGGTAGAAAATGTAACCAGTGGCACCTACCGCACGTGGATTGATCAGCAATACGGAAAATAACCATGACCCAAGTACGCAAAGGCATCATCCTCGCAGGTGGTAGTGGCACACGCCTGTACCCGATGACCAAATCGGTCTCTAAGCAGCTCATGCCGGTCTACGACAAGCCGATGATCTACTATCCGCTGAGCACCCTCATGCTGGGCGGTATCCGGGATGTGCTCATCATCTCCACACCTCAGGACACACCGCGTTTCGAGGATCTGCTGGGTGATGGTAGTCAATGGGGCCTGAATCTGCGTTACGCTGTGCAAGATTCGCCGGATGGACTGGCGCAAGCCTTCCTGATTGGCAAGGACTTCATCGACGGGGATCCTAGTACTCTGATCCTGGGTGACAACATCTTCTTCGGAAACGAACTTACTCAGATGCTCAAGCGTGCCCGCGATAGCGTCGATCGCGCCAGTGTGTTCGCCTACCACGTTCAGGATCCTCAACGTTACGGCGTCGTCGAATTCGATAAACAGCAGCGCGCCCTCAGCATTGAGGAGAAGCCGACGGTCCCCAAGAGCAACTATGCCGTCACGGGGCTTTACTTCTATGACAAGCAGGTGTGCGATGTGGCAGCCTCCATACGTCCCTCTGCTCGTGGTGAACTCGAAATCACTGATATCAACAAGTTCTACCTCGAACATCAACTGCTCGACGTCGAGATACTGGGACGCGGTTATGCCTGGCTGGATACCGGCACCCACAGCAGCATGCTTGATGCCGCTAATTTCGTGGCCTCGGTACAGCAACGCCAGGGACTGATGGTGTGCTGCCCGGAGGAAATTGCCTTCCTCAATCGCTGGATTGATCGCGAACATATCCTGAAACTGGCGGCCCCTCTGGTCAAGACTGATTACGGTCGATACCTGATGCGCCTCGTTCAATAAAATGATGAACAGCCACGCTCGTTCGGATTCGCGTGTCTACGTCATCGGTGACCTGCAGGGATGCAATACGCCGCTGCAGCGCTTGCTGGCCAATATTCCGGAAGAAAACCAGCAGCAGCTCATCTTCGCCGGCGACCTCATCAACCGCGGCCCCCAATCCCTGCAAACCCTGCGCACCGTGATGCAGATGGGCGAGCGCGCCCGGGCTGTTCTGGGCAATCACGACCTGCACCTGCTGGCCGTGGCCTGCGGTATCCGACCCGCGCATCGCGACGATACCCTGGATGACATCCTCAATGCCCCCGACCGCCAAGAGCTCATCGACTGGCTGCGCCACCGGCCCCTGGCCATCCACCAACAGGGCCACCTGATCGTCCACGCCGGCGTGCTGCCGCAATGGGATCTGCACCAGGCCCTGGCCCTGGCCAACGAAGTGGAAACCATGCTGCGCAGCGACCAGTGGATGGTCTTCCTGCGTCACATGTACGGCAACCAGCCCGAACGCTGGTCCGATGAGCTCGTCGGCCACGACCGCCTGCGCTGCATCATCAATGCCTTCACCCGCCTGCGCTTCTGCCAGGCGGACGGGACCATGGATTTTTCGGTGAAGGAAGGTGCGGCAGCAGCGCCGGACGGCTTGATGCCCTGGTTCGAGGTGCCGGGACGACGTACCGAGGACGTGACCGTGGTCTTCGGGCACTGGTCCACGTTGGGACTACTGATGCGCCCCAACCTGATCGCTCTCGATACAGGCTGCGTCTGGGGCGGACAACTCAGTGCGGTGCGACTTGAGGATCGGGCGCTGTTCCAGGTGCCGTGCCCGCAGGCACGCCGGCCGGGCTGAGCGACTCCAGAGAATAGCCCAAACCCGTGGCAATGACTTCACGTGCCGTGCGCGCAAGGTCGCGCCGATGCGCACCCTCGGTGCTGATGAGCGGCAATTGCTTCAGTTCGGCCCTCATGCCGCGCGCCTTGAGGATGGTGACGATGCTCTCGGCAATGGACATCTCGCCGATGAAGTCAGCCGCACCATGCAGCTTGCCCCCGGCATCCACATACCGCAGCGCGTACGGCTGCACCGGTGCTCTCGCATCGATGGCAGCCTCGAACAGGTTCGCGTGGAAGGGCAAGAGCGTCCCTTGTGCCGCCGTCGTGCCTTCAGGAAAGAAGGCCACGTGTTCATCCTTTTCGATACTCTCGACCAGACCTTTGAAAATGCGCCGCACATCGCTGGCCTTGCCGCGCGAGATGAAGATGGTCCCGGTCTTGGCGCACAGCCAGCCGATGAGCGGCCAGCCGCGAATTTCCGACTTGGCCACGAAGCGACAAGGCTGCAGCGAATTGACCACGAAGATATCGAGCCAGCTCACGTGATTGGATACCAGCAGCGAACGCGGGATAGGCAACGGGCTGTCGATACGCACCTCGATACCGCAGATGCGCAACAGCTTGCGTGACCAGCGCCGGATATGCGCCTCCCGGCCCTTCTCGGAAGTGAACGGGAACAGGAAGGCGCACACCGCCATGCCCTTGAAGAGATGTGCGATCAGGCGCAGCAGACGAAAAACGAACATGGCGTAGTCGGATCGTGATCAGGTCGAGGTCGACGAAAAAACCGCTTAATCGAAAATCAAGAACGCACTTGCCCGAAGACAAGCATCGATCAAGTGAAAATCAAACGTCACAATATCAACGCTCGAAGGCAATGTGCCCCGACACGATGGTCGCCTTGACCACGCCAGGCAACTCGTAGCCCAGGAACGGGGTGTGCTTGCCCTGGCTGGCCAGGGCGGAACCCTGTACCTTCCACAGGATGTTCGGATCGAACAGGCAGAGGTCGGCCACGCTGCCCACGGCCAGATTGCCGGCCTTCAGGCCCGCCACCTTGGCGGCGCGGTGGGTGACCTTGGAGATGGCCTTGGACAGCACTTCCTTGCCCTCGCCTTCTGTCTCCAGCGCCCACTTCAGCGACAGCGACAGCAGCAGCTCCAGGCCGGTGGCGCCCGGCGAGGCTTCGCCGAAGGGCAGCAGCTTCTCGTCGTCATCGACCGGGGTGTGGTCGGAGCAGACGGCATCGATGGTGCCATCCAGCAAGGCGGTACGAATCGCTTCACGGTCGCGCTGCGAGCGCAGTGGCGGCGTCATGCGGGCGTTGGAATCGAAGAAGCCGATGTCGAGGTCGCACAGATGGATATGGTGTACGCCCACGTCGCAGGTCACCGGCAGTCCTTCGCTCTTGGCCTGGCGCACCAGCTCCAGCCCCGCCGCCGAGGACATGCGGCAGAGGTGAACACGGGCGCCGGTGGCGCGCATCAGTTCAAAGAGGGTGTAGAGCGCAATCGTTTCCGACATCACCGGCACCCCCGACAAGCCCAGGCGCGAGGCGGCCGGACCGCTGTGGGCGATACCCGAGCGCCCCAGGTGCGGGTCCTGCGGACGCAGCCAGACGGTGTAGTTGAAGGTCTTGGCATACTGCAGCGCCGAGAGCAGCACCGTGGTATCGGTGATGGGCTCTTCGGCTTGCGAGAAGCCGATGCAGCCGGCGTCGGTCAGCTCGGCCATTTCGGTCAGCGCCTTTCCTTTCAGGCCGGCGGTGAGCGCGCCCAGCGGATAGACGTGCGCCTGGTTCAGCGAACGGGCGCGGTGCTTGAGCATTTCCACCAGGCCGGGTTCGTCCAGCACCGGATCGGTATCGGGCGGACAGACCAGGCTGGTCACGCCGCCCTGGATGGCGGCCTGCATCTCGGACTCCAGCGTGGCCTTGTACTCGTAGCCGGGCTCGCGCAGGCGCGCCGACAGGTCCACCAGGCCGGGGGCCACGATCAGGCCGGTGGCGTCGATGGTCTTGTTGGCCACGAAGTCGGCCGGGGCCTGGCCCACACCGACGATCTTGCCGGCGGCCACATACACATCCTGCTGGGCATCGATGCCGTTGGCCGGGTCGATCAGGCGGCCGTTCTTGATATGCAGTTTCATCAGTTCTTGTCTTCTTAACGGATCGTTCAAAACGTCGCGGGGATAGTCGTCGTCAGCCTGGGATTCAATTGCCGGCCACGATGCTCATGACCGCCATGCGCACGGCGATGCCGAAGGTCACCTGCGGCAGGATCACGGCCTGAGCACCATCGGCCACGGCTGAATCGATTTCCACACCACGGTTCATCGGGCCAGGGTGCATGACGATGGCATCCGGCTTGGCCAGGGCCAGACGTTCCGGTGTCAGGCCATAGCTCTTGAAGAACTCCTGCGCCGAGGGCAGCAAGGCCCCGCTCATGCGCTCGTTCTGCAGGCGCAGCATGATGATCACGTCCACATCCTTCAAGCCCTCTTCCATGTTGTGGAAGACGCGCACGCCCATCTGCTCCAGGCCGCTGGGCAGCAAGGTGCGCGGGCCGATGGCGCGCACTTCCGGCACACCCAGGGTGGTCAGCGCGTGGATATCCGAACGGGCCACGCGGCTGTGCAGGATATCGCCCACGATGGCCACACGCAGGTTGGTGAAGTCCTTCTTGTAGTGACGGATGGTGTACATGTCCAGCAGACCCTGAGTCGGGTGCGCGTGGCGGCCATCACCGGCGTTGACCACGTGGACGTGCGACTGCTTCGTATCGATCAGGTGCTTGGCGATCAGGAAGGGCGCGCCCGATTGCGCATGACGCACCACGAACATGTCGGCGTGCATGGCCGCCAGGTTGTCGATGGTGTCCAGGAGCGACTCGCCCTTGCTGGTGCTGGAAGCCTGGATGTTGAGATTGATCACGTCCGCCGACAGACGCTTGGAGGCGATCTCGAAGGTGGTGCGGGTGCGCGTGGAATTCTCGAAGAACAGGTTGAAGACGCTCTTGCCGCGCATCAACGGCACCTTCTTGACTTCGCGGTCACCGATGCTGACGAAGGACGATGCGGTATCGAGGATGTGCGTCAGGATCGAGCGCGGCAGACCCTCGATGGTCAGCAGGTGTTGCAGTTCGCCGTTTTTGTTGAGTTGGGGATTAAGCATGGACCACCGTGAGTGAGAAGCGGCCGTCGTCGGCGCGTTGCAGTTGCAGGTTTTCTTGTTTGGTGAGTTCAACCGAGGTCGCCACGAAATCGGCGGCAATGGGCAGCTCGCGACCACCGCGGTCTACCAGCGCCGCCAGCAGCACGCGCGCCGGGCGACCATAGTCGAACAGTTCGTTGATGGCCGCACGCGTGGTCCGACCGGTATAGAGCACGTCGTCGACCAGCAGGATGGTAGCCCCCTCGACATCGAAGGGAATCTGGCTGGGCTTCACATCGGCGCGCAAGCCCTTCTCGGAAAAGTCGTCGCGATAGAAGGACACATCGACGAAGCCCAGGCGTTCGCCCAGGCCCAGTTCAGCCGCCAGGCGTTCGGCCAGCCAGGCGCCGCCCGAGTGGATGCCCACCAGCGCAACCTCGGTTGCGCCCTGCAGGCCGGCTTGGATCTGCTGCACCAGGGTCTGGTACAGCGCTTCTGCATCAAGCTGGGAAGGTGTTGTGCTCATGAATGTGCGTCGTCAAAGTATTGCTGCAAAATGATGGCGGCAGCCTGGTCATCGATCTGCTCGCCGCGCTGGTGCTGGATCACTGCCGAACTGTAGCGTTCATCCACCAGCGTGACTTCAAGTCCGTAGCGGCCGTGCAACTGGTTGGCAAAGCGGCGGCAGCGCACGCTCATCTCATGCTCGGCGCCGTCCGGATGCAGGGGCAGGCCAACCACGCAGCGCGCCGGTTGCCACTCCGCGATCAGGCGCGCAATGGCCGCGAACTTACCGTCGTTGGTCGCTTCGCTGATCACCGCCAGCGGCTGCGCCTGCTTCAGGCCCGTATTGCCCACGGCCACGCCGATACGCTTCAAGCCGAAGTCGAAGGCCAGGATGGTGTCCAAGCGTTCCTGCTCCTCAGGCCCGTCCGGCATCGCCAGACAGCATCACCGGGTCGATGCCCAGCAGCGCCAGTGCCGCCGTGAAGCGTTCCTCCACAGGCAACTCGAAGATGATGGACGGGTCGGCCTTGACAGTGAGCCAGCCATTGCGACCGATCTCGCCTTCCAGCTGGCCGGGGCTCCATCCCGAGCAACCCAGCGTCACCAGCACGCGCTGCGGGCCGTCCCCATGGGCGACTGCTTCGAGCACGTCCTTGGAGGTGGTCAGCGCCACTTCATCGGTGACCTGCAGGGTCGAGGAATATTTCTCCGAGGTCGAATGCAGCACGAAACCGCGCTCCACCTGCACCGGACCGCCGAACATGACCGGGCGGCGATACAGCTCGGGCATGGCATCGGGGGTGTCGGGCCGGATTTCCAGCTTGAGGTTGATGCGGTCGAACAGCACGTCCATGGTCATGTCGGTGGGCTTGTTGATGACCACGCCCAGCGCGCCGTTATGGTTGTGTTCGCACAGATAGACCACGGTGCCGCCGAAGATCGGGTCCAGCATGGACGGCATGGCGATCAGGAAATGGTCGGTCAGGTCCAGCTCCAGAGGCGGACGAGCCTCCTCGGAGGCAGCGTCCTCCCCCTCCGCCTGCTTGCCGTCATCGGCGGAGGCGGCATCGCGGGAGCTGGAGTCGGAATGGAACGGGTCGAAGGCGCCAAAGGAATCCACGGATTCGTCGAAATCCTCGGCTGAGAAACTGAAGGGAGAATTGCGTCTCTTGATCATCCCGGCATTTTAGCAGTTTTGGCCGGGATCCCATGCGGCTCATGGGCAAGCGCCCGTAAAGGCGGCCGCAAGCAGCCGCCTTTACACGGCCCTTAGTTGCTACAAAGCATCTTTCTGACGGCCTGCCGCGCTTGCGCTGCCAACTCGGTCAGATCCACGCCGGCAATGAGGTCATCGCTCACCACGGCGCGACCACCGACCCACATTGCCTTCAGGAAAGGTCGCCCACCCGAGACCACCGGCCCGATGGCCGGATCATGCAGGCCGAAATAGCGCGGATCATCCAGCCGGTACAGGACGATGTCAGCCTGCTGACCGACCTGCAGCCCCTGCAGTCCGTCCAGCCCCAACACGCGCGCACCGCCGGTGCTCCCCCAGCGCACCACATCTTCCACCGTCGCCTCGTCGGCCCCTCCTTCGAAATGGCCGCCGCGCACGGCCGGTATCGCCTCCTGTCCACGCCGCGCGCGCTGCATCAGCCAGGCGGCATGGGTTTCCGAGATCATGTCGGCAGCCTCGTTGGAGGCAGCACCATCCACGCCGATCGATACCGGCACGCCCGCCGCCTCCAGCGCGCGAATCGGGGCAATGCCACTGCCCAGCCGACCGTTGCTTTGCGGGCAATGGGCGATGCCCGTTCCGGTACTTCCCAGCAAGGCAATTTCCTCGGGATCGAGCTTGACCAGGTGCGCAAACCATACGTCCGGCCCCAGCCAGCCAATGCGTTCGCAGAATTCCACGGGACGGCAGCCGTGCATGGCTTGTGCGCTGTCCTGGTAGCCGACCGTCTCCGAGAGATGGCTGTGCAGGCGCAAACCCATTGCGCGGGCCGCCTTGGCGATCTCGCCCATTTCCTCGGGCGCCGCCGAATAGAGCGGCGTGGTCGGCGCCATCACCACGCGCCGCATCGATGCGGGCGCGGGATCATGGAAGCGCCGCGCCAGGCGCTGCATATCGGTGAGGAAAGCATCGAGGCTCTCCGGTCGCAGGGCACTGGGCAACTCCGCTTCCAGCTGCCGCGTGCGGGTCGCCGTCCCCCGACACAGCACGAAACGCAGGCCCAGTCGCTCGGCCTCCTCGAAGAGAATCTCCGAGGTATCGAAGGGCATGCCGGGGTAGTACAGGTAATTGTGATCGGCAATCGTGCCGCAACCCGAGCGCATCAATTCCACCATGCCGATGCGCGCGGCCAGGCGGAACAGCTCGGCATCGAACCTGGCCCGATAGCGATAGGGCGTGGCCGCCAGCCAGGGCGTGAGCGTGGCATTGATGCCCAGCGGATCCCCCTTCAACAGCGACTGGAACAAATGATGGTGGGTATTGACCCAGGCCGGATAGGCCACGCAATCGCTGGCATCGATCACGCTGTCACCCGGCAGCGCATCGAGCCGGCCGATGGCGGCAATGACGCCGTCGCTCACGCGGATGTCCGGACCGGCGTGGCGCGCAGCCTCACCGGGCAGGCCGGTCATGATGGCCTGCAGGTTCCTGATCAGGAAAGTGTTCATGAGGATTCGGCTCCTTGAGTTGGGATCATCATGCCATCTCGCTCTCATGCCAGCCAGCCAGCATGGCGCGGGAAAGCGCGCTCATGAGCCAGAACAGCAGGATGCCGGTCAGCGTGATCAGCAGCAAGGCGGCGAAGAGGCGCGGAATGTTGAGCTGGAAGCCCGCCTGCAGGATCTGATAGGCCAGCCCCGAACCAGTGCCGCCCGTGCCGGCCACGAACTCTGCCACCACGGCCCCGATCAGCGCCAGCCCGCTGGAAATGCGCAGGCCGCCGAAGAAGTAAGGCAGGGCGCTGGGAATGCGCAGACGCCGCAAGGTCTGCCAGCGCGTGGCCTTGTTCAGCCGGAACAGGTTGAGCAGGCCCGGATTGACGCTGCGCAGTCCCAGCGTGGTGTTGGAGATGATGGGAAAGAGCGCCATGATGGTAGCGCACACCGTCAGCGCCGCCGTGGTGTCCTTGACCCAGATGATGATCAGCGGCGCAATGGCGACGATGGGCGTGACCTGCAGGATGATCGCATAGGGGAACAGACTCACCTCGATGAAGCGGCTCTGCACGAACACGAAGGCAATCGCCACGCCCAGGATCACCGCCAGCACGAAGGCCAGGAAGGTAATCTTCAACGTCACCAGCAGCGAATCCATCAGCATGCTCCAATCGGCCACCAGTGTCTTGGCGATCAGCACCGGCGTGGGCACCAGGTAAGGCGGCACCTCCAGCAGCGTGCACACGATCTGCCAGGTCAGCAGCAGCGCAATACCGATGGACAGGGGCGCGGCCACGCGCCAGAAACCGGGACGATTGATCAGCGGATCAGTGTTGGGCTTCATGGCCGCCTCCCTGCTGGTTGGCCAGCGTCAGGTAATCCGAAAGCGTTTTGCAATACTGCATGAAGGGCGCCGAAATGCGAAAAGCTTCATCACGCGGACCAGGCGCATCGATGGCCACATCGGCAATCACCCGACCGGGGCGGGCCGCCATCACGATCACGCGCGAGGACAGGAACACTGCTTCATAGATGCTGTGGGTGACGAACACCACGGTGAGATCCTGCCGGCTCCAGATATCGCGCAGGTCGGCGTCGAGCTTGTTGCGGGTGAATTCATCGAGCGCACCGAAGGGCTCATCCATGAGCAGCAGGTTGGGCGATGTCGCCAGCGCACGGGCGATCGAGGCACGCATCTGCATGCCGCCCGAGAGTTCGCGCGGCAGCACCTTGTGGAATTTTTCCAGGCCGACCAGCTTGAGCGCCTCGGCCACGCGCGCATCGGCCTGCGCGCGCGGCACCTGGCGCAAGTCCAGCGGCAGACGTGCATTCTGCTCCACCGTGGCCCAGGGCATCAGCGTGGCCTCCTGAAACACCATGGCCAGGGTACGCTCAGGAGTGCCGACCGTGGCCAGGTTGCCGCCCCACCAGCGGAGATGGCCGTGGGAGGGCTCTTCCAGCCCGGCAAACATCTTCAGCAAGGTGCTCTTGCCGCAGCCCGACGGGCCCAGCAGCGAGACGAACTCACCGCGTCCGATATCGAGCCTGACCTCATCGAGCGCTCGGGTGCCATTGCGATAGGTCTTCTCGACCCGCTGCGCCGACAGCACCGGCGGTGCACCAGCAACTGCGGCCGCACTCTCCTGCTCCCATGCCGCGGCCTGCGACATGGCGTGTTCATCTCTGTCCATGGGATCTCCTGACGGGTTCATGCAGCGGGGTGGATGCGGAACACTTCGGATTCGCCGTGCTCTTCCAGCAATTGCAGCAACATGCGGCGCATGATGAGACCCGGACGGTCCGAGGCCATATGGAATTCCTGACGGCGACGCACGTCGATGCAGGCGTCGGGATCGGTGGCCTCCAGAATCTCCCGGTCCTCCACCAGGATGGGCGCATCCCAGGCGATCAGCTCGGCTTCGGAACACTGCTCTTCGGTATCGTTGCGATACAGCCATTGCGACAGCATGATGGCGCCGTCATCGATGGGCGTGGCGCAGTTGTAGATGATGTGGTGCCGGCCGCTCTCCGGATAAGTGCAGCCGAAGCGGCGCACGAAGGGCAGATACCAGCGGTTGAACATGTGGCGTACCGTGGTGTCGGCGGTGCTGCCGGTCACGCGATGGCTGGCCGGGACGTTCTTGATGGGCACACGGGTTTCGGCTTCGAAGCCGTAATCGGTTTCGTTGATCTCGTACTTCTCGGGCTTGGGCTGGTCGTACAGGCCGAAGGTGGCGCGGTGCACGTAGCTGAAGTGAGAATTGTCGAAGGAGTTTTCCATCATGCGCAACGGGCTGGTTTCCCAGCGCTCGTAGAACTGGAAGATGCGGCGGTAGCCCGGAGCGCCATCTTCGGGGAAATCGGGAATGTCGCGCAGCGGTTCTTCCAGTGCCACCCACACGTAGCCGTAACGTTCCTTGCAGAAATACGATTTCACGCACGCGCCCGAGGGCACGCTGCCATCCACGCTCTGCGGCACGCGCACGCAGGCGCCTTCCCCATTGAAGGTCCAACCGTGATAACCGCAGACGATGTTGCCGTTCTCCACGAAGCCTTTCGACAGCTTCGCCGTACGATGGCAACAGCGATCCTGCAGGGCGGCGGGCGTACCGTCCTCCTTGAGCCACACCACCAGCTTCTCGCCCAGCAGGGTGAAGGGCTGTGGACCGTCCTTCAATTGCGAGACGGGCATGAGCGCGTACCAGAACTTGCGCAAGACTTTTTGTTGGGTCACCAGCATGATGCTGCTCCTTCTGCTTGGACTGCGGACATCATGGTCCGCAGTGGTCCGGCCGGCGTGCCAACACGGTCGCCTTCGCCGGAAAATCTGTTCAGGCCGCCACCGATCCGAAGGTCTGCCGCACCTTCATTTCCAGGTACTCGCCGATGGTGCAGGGCGCATGGCGCGCCGGTCGTTCGGTGCTGCAACAGCTCGGCAGGCAGGCCACCACGGCGGCCTGGTCGCCATCCTGGAAGAACGGCAGGGAATAACGCGGCGCACTGCCGGCATTGAGAACGCGATGCGGATTGCTGTGATACAGGTCATTGCTCCAGCGCTGCAGCAGGTCACCAATATTGACCACGAAGCTGCCATCGATGGGTGGCGCGCTCACCCACTGACCATCGGCATTGCAGATCTCCAGTCCGCCGATGGCATCCTGCGCGAGGATGGTGACCAGGCCCCAGTCGGTATGCGCGCCGGCGCCGATCTGGTTGTGCTGCGCCCCGGCCGGTTGCGGCGGATAGTGCAGCATGCGCTGGGTGGCAATGGGTGTCTGCAAGACCGGCTCGAAGAAATCCTCCGGCATCTCCAGTGACAGTGCGATCACGCCCAGCAGGCGATGGGACAGCGCGCGTACCGCTTCGTAATATCGCCGCGCATGCGCTTGGAAACCTGGCAAGTCGTGCGGCCACAGGTTATGGCCGTAGCGCAGCAAGCCGCGTTGCACGTAAGGATGATCGGGCGCGATGTCGAAGCCGAACTGGAAGCCTTCCTTCAGATCGACAGGAGAACCTTCATCCAGCGCCTGCGCCCCCATGCGCTCATAGCCATAGCCGGAGGGAGAGTGACGCATGTCGATGGCCGACTTGCTGGCCAGGGGCAGCGCAAAGAAACGCCGTGCCCAGTCGAACTGTCCCTCAATGAGCGCCTGCGGCACGCCGTGGTTGACGAGGTAGAAGAAACCGACATCACGCGAGATCTTGTGGATCTCCCAGGCCAGCGCCTCGCGGCGGGCCAGCTCGGGAGAAAACGCGTCAGCAAAATCGATCACCGGAATGTGGCGCGCGGTCATCGGTGGTGTATAGGGAATCATGGCGTCCTCACGCGAAGAAGGATGGCTGCCCCGGCCTGCGCAACATCGCAGCCATCCGGACCATCAGCAAGCTCAGGGCATGACCTTCATGTCCTTGACGAACTGGGTGGTGTAGGCCTTGTGATAATCGGTCCCGGCCTTGAGCAGGCCCGTGGCCACCATGACGTCATAGGTCTGCTTCCAGCGCTCGTCGGTCATCACGCCGATACCCATCTTGGCCGCATCGCCACCGGTGACCACCTTCAGTTCCTTCAGTTTGCCGACGGCATAGGCCAGTTGTTCGTCGCTCATGTTCTTGTTGTCCGCCTTGATGAGCGCATTGGCCGGTGCCGGGTCTTCCAGGTAGCTCTTCCAGCCCTCGGCAGTGGCCTTGACGAAGCGCTGCACCAGGTCGGGCTTGGTCGCCACCGTCTTCTGCAAGGTCACGATGGTGGTGCCATACGGTGGATAACCTGCGCTGGCAAAGAGGAAGAACTTGCTCTTCACGCCCGCCTTGTCGGCCTGGAACAGTTCGGATGACGGATAGGCCTGCTGCGCGATGTTGGGGTCGGCAAAGAAAGGCTGCAGGTTGAAGGTATAGGCCCTGGACTGGGCATCGGTATAGCCGTACTTGGCCTTGAGCCACGGCCACCAGCTCGACTGGCCGGAGCCGGCGACCAGAATGGTCTTGTTCTTCAGGTCCCCCAGGCTGGTGACATCCTCATGCGTCATCATGCCCTGCAGGTCGGACTGGAAAGAAGTACCGACGGTCACCAGCGGCAGGCCCTGCTCGATCCCCTTCATCACGGTGAAGTCGTAGCCCATGCTGAAGTCCGCCTGCCCGGCCACCAGGATCTGCATGTTGTTGACCTGCGGGCCACCCATCTTGATGGTCACATCCATGCCATATTTTTTATAGATACCCTTGGCCACCGCCTGGTAGAAGCCGCCGTGCTCGGCCTGCGCGTACCAGTTCGACAGTAGCGTGACCTTGTCCTCGGCATGCGCCAAGCCCGGCATCGACAGGGCTGCTGCGCCCAGTCCCAGCCACACAGCGGCCACGTGCCGCAGGAATGTTCGCTTTTGCATCGTTTGCTTCTTCATCGCCTTCCTCTCCAGGTGGGTTGAACTTGCCTTGATCACTCGCCAATCACAGATCCAGTACCAGCCGCCGACCGACGCAACGCGACACGCACGGCAGGATGCGACGGCCACCGGCGCGCTCGGCGGCCGAGAGCACACTGTCGCGGTGCAGGGGCTGGCCTTCCAGTACGGTGCTCTCGCAGCTGCCGCAGAAACCCTCGCCACAGGACGTACCGATCACCACGCCCAGTCGCGCTGCCGCTGCCACGATGCTCTGACCGGGCGCGACCTCGCAGCGCAGGCCGGAGCGGTGCAGTACCAGCTCGAAAGCACGGTCGGCGACCTCGCTGAGCGGAGCTGCCTCTGCCTCTGCATCTGCATTTGCGGACGGCTTCACGGGTGCGGCGAACAGTTCGAAGTGAATGTCCTGCTCGTGCCAGCCTGCCAGTCGGGCGTGGCGGCGTGCAGCCTCGATGAAGGGTGAAGGTCCGCACACGTAGAGCGGGGACGAAGGCGGCACGGCTGCCATGGATGCGGCCAAGGCGCGCTCGGTCTCGGCCCCGTCCAGGCCCAGGTGCAGCGACATGCCTTGCGAACAGGCCGCCAGTTCATGAAAGAAAGCGGCGTGAGCGAGGCTGCGTGCAAAGTAATGCAGACGATGCCGCCTGCCTTGCACGGCCAGCTCGGCGGCCATCGCATGCAGTGGCGTGATGCCGATGCCGGCGGCCAGCAGCAGCGGCGCGCGCGTATCGGCGATGAGGGGGAAGGCATTCACGGGAGGCGATGCACTGATCGTCGTGCCCTCCTGCACCTGCGCATGCAGGAAGGCGGAACCCCCGCGCGAAGCAGCCTCGCGCTTGACGGCAATCACGTAGCAGTCGCGCTGTTGCGCAGTATTGCAGAGCGAATAGGCGCGCACCAGTCCATCCCGCAGATGCAGGCGCACATGCGCGCCCGGCGTCCAGGGTGGCAGCGCCGCGCCCTCCAGCGACACCAGTTCAAACAGACGGATATCCTCGGCAGCCTGACGCACTGCCCTCACCCGCAACATCAAAGTGGTGGTGGCGCTGCCATCGAAACGATCGCGCACGGCATTCATCGCGCACCTCGACTGCGGGTACCACGAGAAAGGCTAATCGAAAAGCGAAGCAGCTGGGATGCCGCGCGAAGCGGCGAGGGAAAAAGAAAGGGCGCGCGGGCAATGTGCATGGTCTCGTGTCCTGTCGAAACAGAGGGACCATCGGAGCGTTCCGATGGCGTCACGAGCAATGCCCCGCAAGAAGGTAAGTGGATTCGTTACCGACTGCTAGCCGCTTCTACTCACTGCCTTGTTTAGCAAACGGCGTGCCAAGGCCGGATATGCCGCAAACCCATGTGATTTTTCCGTGCATCAATGAAAAAGGGACGGAAAATACCGTCCCCTCACCTGCAAGCTGCACATCTTGGTGCGCCCTGCCTTGATCTGCATCAGAGGCGCACCAAGAAGAAGCCCCTCCGGTTTATGGCATCGGCATCAGGCCACGCCATGCTGCTTGAAGAAGGCCACCACCTTGCTCCACGCATCCTTGGCATCGGCTTCCACATAGCTGGGGCGGTAATCGGCGTTGAAGGCATGGCCGGAATTCATGTAGACGTGGAATTCCGACTTGTTGCCGGCCTTCTGCAGGGCTTCCTTCATCTGCTCCACGGTGGAGACCGGAATACCCTGGTCCTTGCCACCGTACAGGCCGATGACCGGCGTCTTGAGGGTGGCCGCGATATCGATGGGCTGCTGCGGGAACAGAGCGGTCCTGTCGCCCACCAGGCGACCGTACCAGGCGGCCCCGGCCTTGACCTTGGGATTGTGGGCGCTGTAGAGCCAGACGATGCGGCCACCCCAGCAGAAGCCGTTGATGCCCAGGCGCTTGAGGTCGCCGCCGTTTTCGCCGGCCCATTTGACGTAGGCATCGATATCCCCCATGACCTGGGCATCGGGCACCTTGGAAATGATTTCCTTCTGCAGTTCGGCAATGGAGGTATAGGCCATGGGATTACCCTGGCGCACGAAGAAATCCGGTGCGATGGCCAGATAACCCAGCTTGGCGAAACGGCGCGCGATATCGGCGATGTGCTCATGCACGCCGAAGATCTCGGAGACCACGATGATGACCGGCAGACCGGTCTTGCCCTCGGGCTGGGCACGATAGGCCGGCACGCGCTGGCCGTTGACCTCGATGGAGACCTCGCCGGCGGTGAGGCCCTGGGTATCGGTCTTGATCATGGTCTGCGCGCACACCGGCAGCACGGCGGCGGCAAAGCCGGTGCCCAGGGCGGTCTTGAGGAAAGTGCGGCGGTCAGCGTTGCCGCTCAGGGTACTCTGGCCCAGCAGGCTGTCGACATCATTGCGAAAGTCGTTCATCGGGTTCTCCATCTTGGTGGCACATGGCCTCGTTGTGGTGGAAGTGATGCGGGGCGAGAAGGCGGGCATGAAAAAGCGGCCCTTGCAGACCGCTTCCCTGGAACAGGACACCTGACGGGCCGGCACGCCGTGCGCGCCCGCTCATCCCTAGCCGGAGTCTAACCGCAATCGGCGCTACGCGTTGATGATGCCTCAGCCTTGCACGGCCAGCGCCGGGTTGCCGGGCGGCAGCTCGGGGGCAGCGGGAGTCACGTCGATGACGTGCTCGGTTGCTGCAGCCCGGGCGCGCGCGGAGGAAGCCACCTGCGCCTGCGCCGCATCGATGCGGAACACGCTCACCAGCTGCTGCAATCCGGCCGCCTGTTCCTGCAGCGAGCGGGCCGCCGCTGCAGCCTGCTCGACCAGGGCGGCATTCTGCTGCGTCATGTCGTCGATCTGGATGATGGCTTCGTTGACCTGCTCGATACCGCTGCTCTGCTCGCGGTTGGCGTGGGTGATCTCGGTCATCACGTCGGTCACGCGGCGAATGCTGGTGACGATCTCGGTCATGGTGCTGCCGGCCTGCTCGACCAGCTTGCTGCCATTTTCCACCTTGCCCACCGAATCGCCGATGAGCACCTTGATTTCCTTGGCCGCCGAGGCTGAGCGCTGCGCCAGCGAACGCACTTCGGACGCCACCACCGCAAAACCGCGTCCCTGCTCGCCTGCGCGCGCCGCTTCAACCGCGGCGTTGAGTGCGAGGATGTTGGTCTGGAAGGCGATGCCGTCGATCACGCTGACGATGTCGGCCACCTTCTGCGAAGACGCATTGATCGACTGCATGGTCTCCACCACCTGCGAGACGATACTGCCGCCCTGCACCGCGACATCGGAAGCGGCCAGCGCCAGATCGTTGGCCTGGTGCGCGTTCTCGGCATTCTGCTTGACGGTGGAATTGAGCTGCTCCATCGAAGAGGCAGTCTCTTCCAGCGCCCCGGCCTGCTGCTCGGTACGGCCCGACAGGTCGAGGTTGCCGCGCGCGATTTCGGTGGAGGCGGTGGTGATGGTTTCCGAACCGCGCCGCACCTCAGCCACGATGGCTGCAAGCTTGTCGCGCATGACCCGCATGGCCACCAGCAGGCTGTCGTTGTCGCCGGCGCGGGTATCGATCACCACGGCCAGGTCGCCTTCGGCAATCTGTCCGGCGATCTGCACGGCGTAGTCCGGTTCGCCGCCCAGCTTGCGCAGGATCTGGCGCGTGATCCACAGCGCTGCCAGGATCGCGCTCACCACGCCAACGGCGCTGATGATCAGCATCAGCAAGCGCGCACGGGCATAGGCGGCGGCACTGCTGTCGGCGGCTTCGCGGTTGAGCTTGTCTTCCAGCGCGGCCAGGGCCTTGAGTTCAACCTGCCAGGATTTCTGCACCGGCAGGTATTGCTCCTTCAGGAATTGCGCCAGCTCATAGGCTTCGCGGCGCTTGCCGAACTCGACCGCCTCGTTGATCAGCTTCTCGGCCTTGGTGGCCTGCGCCTGGATCTTGGGCAGGGCCGCCTTTTCTTCTTCGCTGGTATCGGCCGAGTCGGCGAAGAACTGTTGCAGCTTCTGCGCGGCCATCCTGTACTTGAGCGTCTGGGCTTCGATGTATTGCGCCTCGATGTCCACGTCCTCAGGCGCGGCCGGCAGCATGAGGTTGCGCAGCGAGATGGAGCGCTCACCGACGGTTTCCAGCATGTCCTTGACCAGCGCGCTCTCGGGATTCTTGACCTCCACCACGTGGTTGAAGCGTCCCTGCACCTGGTGCATGTTGAAGATGCCAAAGCCGGTCACCAGCACCAGCAGCATGACTACCAACGCAAACCCGAGCCCCAGGCGCGTACCCACTTTCATTGCAGACTTCATGACGTCTCCTCCCATGTGTTCATCGGAGGCCGGACGGAAAGACGGAGATGACGAAAGCCACGAGCCGCATGCGGTCATGCTCAGGTGTGAATGTGTTTGTCCCCTGCCTGCCTGCCTCAGCCTCGGTTGCCCGGACCCGGTCCGGTTCCACCCAGCGCGTCATCCCGTCTTCGTCGGTCTGCGGTTGTGACGCGATCCTGCTTGTCTTGTGATTCAGGTGTCGACTTGGCCGGCGTTGCTGACGCCTGCTGACGTGTTCGACCGGTCTCGGCCCGGTCGCGACGTCAGCTTGCCGTTCTGTCAATCTTGCTTTTTTGCCTAATCGTTCAGGTCCCCGCACTGTCGCGCGGGGGAAAACCGCTTGATCATGACACGGATGTGAAGATTAATGCGCTTCGTCCCAATTCTTACCGATTCCGACCTCGGCAAGCAAGGGAACTTTCAACTCCGCAACATTTTTCATCAATTCGGGCAGCTTTTCACGCACCCTGTCCAGCTCCTGTTGCGGCACTTCCAGCACCAGTTCATCGTGCACCTGCATGATCATGCGGCTGTGCATGCCGGTCGATTCCAGCCAGTCCTGCACGGCGATCATGGCCAGTTTGATGAGGTCGGCGGCAGTGCCCTGCATGGGTGCGTTGATCGCCGCGCGCTCGGCGCCCTGGCGGCGCGGACCGTTGGGGGAGTTGATCTCGGGCAGCCACAGACGACGCCCGAAGACGGTTTCCACATAGCCGCGCGCCTTGGCCTGCAGGCGTGTTTCATCCATGTAGCGCTTCACGCCCGAGAAGCGCATGAAGTACTTGTCGATGTACATCTGCGCCGCCGAACGTTCGATGCCCAGGTTGCCGGCCAGGCCAAAGGCGCTCATGCCGTAGATCAGGCCGAAGTTGATGACCTTGGCATAGCGGCGCTGCTCGGACTCGACCTGCTCGGGCGCGATGCCGAAGATTTCGGCGGCGGTGGCCTTGTGGATGTCTTCGTTGTTGGCGAAGGCCTTCAGCATGTTCTCGTCTTCCGAGATATGCGCCATGATGCGCAGCTCGATCTGCGAATAGTCGGCCGAGACGATCACGCTGCCTTCGGGCGCAACGAAGGCTTCGCGAATGCGACGACCTTCCGCGGTACGGATCGGGATGTTCTGCAGGTTGGGCTCGTTGGAGGACAGACGGCCGGTCACCGCCACGGCCTGCGCGTAATTGGTATGCACGCGACCGGTGGCCGGATTGATCATCTTGGGCAGCTTGTCGGTATAGGTGGACTTGAGCTTGGCCAGGCCGCGATAGTCCAGCAGCACCTTGGGCAGCGGATAATCCTCGGCCAGTTTCTGCAATACTTCTTCATCGGTGGATGGCGCGCCGGAAGCGGTCTTCTTGACCACCGGCAGTTCCAGCTTGCCGAACAGGATCTCGCCCAGTTGCTTGGGCGAATTCAGATTGAAGGGCTGACCGGCCAGATCGTAGGCCTGCTGTTCGATTTCCAGCATCCGCTTGCCAAGATCGTGCGATTGCTGGCCCAGACGGTCGCTGTCGATCAGCACGCCATTGCGCTCGATCTTCTGCAGTACCACCGAGGTCGGGACTTCGATCTTCTCGTAGATGAAGCGCAGCTTCTCATCATGCTCGATCTGCGGCCACATGGCCTGGTGCAGCGCCAGCGTGACCTCGGCATCTTCGGCGGCATATTCGGTGGCGCGCTCGATGGCCACTTCATTGAAGCCTATCTGGGAAGCGCCCTTGCCACATACCTCGGCATAGGTGATGGTCTTGCGCTCCAGGTGACGCGCAGCCAGGCTGTCCATGTCGTGCGGACGATGCGATTCGAAGACGTAGGATTCCAGCAGCGTATCGTGCTTGATGCCTGCAAGACGGATGCCGTAGTTGGCGAAGATGTGACTGTCGTATTTCAGATGCTGGCCGAGCTTGGGCTGGGTGGCGTCTTCCAGCCAGGGCTTGAGTTTTTGCAGCACGTGCTCGCGCGACAATTGCGCTGGCGCATCCTGGTAGTTGTGCGCTACCGGAATATAGGCGGCACGGCCCGCCTCGCAGCACAGCGAAATGCCGACCAGCTCGGCCTGCATCGCTTCCAGCGAGGTGGTTTCGGTATCGACGGCGGTGAGTTCAGCGGCATTGATGCGTGCGATCCACTGGTCGAGCTGGGCATCGGTGAGCACGGTTTCATACTCGACCTTGGACGCGGCGGCGAACAGGCCACCTTGCGCAGGAGCCTCCAGCGCAGCAGCGGCCGATGCTCCCGCCATCGGAGCCTTCGATGCACCCGCCTCACCGCCATCGCCGAGCTCGCGCAGCCAGGTGCGGAAGTTGTAGCGCGTGAAAATGTCCTTGAGTACGTCCTTGTCCTGCGGCTGCATGGTCAGCGATTCGAGGATGGACTGCATGTGTTGCGACAGATCGCAATCGGTCTTGACCGTCACCAGCACGCGGCCTTGCGGCAGCCAGTCCAAGGCCTTGCGCAGATTTTCTCCCACCACGCCGGTGATCTTGTCGGCATTGGCCATGACGCCATCGAGCGAGCCATAGGCGGTGAGCCACTTCACGGCGGTCTTGGGGCCGCACTTTTCGACGCCGGGCACGTTGTCGACGGTATCACCGATGAGGCTCAGATAATCGACGATGCGCTCGGGCGGCACGCCGAATTTGGCGGTCACGCCGGCAATGTCGAGAACTTCATTGCTCATCGTGTTGACCAAGGTCACGTGTTCGTTGACCAGCTGGGCCATGTCCTTGTCGCCGGTGGAGACGATGGTGTCGAGGCCGGCGGCGGTGGCTTGTACGGAGAGCGTACCGATGACGTCATCGGCCTCGATGCCCTCGACCATCAGGATCGGCCAGCCCAGGGCGCGCACGGCGGCGTGGATCGGTTCGATCTGCAATGCCAGGTCTTCCGGCATGGATTTGCGGGTGGCCTTGTAGTCGGGATAGAGATCATCACGGAAAGTCTTGCCCTTGGCATCGAACACACAGGCCACGTAACTTGCGGGATAATCGTTGCGCAGTCGGCGCAGCATATTGATGATGCCGTAGAGCGCACCGGTGGGCGCGCCTTCCGCGTTACGCATATCGGGCAGGGCATGGAATGCACGATAGAGGTAACTGGAACCATCAACTAACAACAAGGTTTTTTGCATATGGAACAGAGAGGAAAAAATGTCCCGCGTCTGCGGGAGGTGGGGGACATCGAACGCGCGACGGCCAAGAAGGCGCGCGAGTCGTGGCATGTACTCACGATTATGGCAGAATTCATCGAATCGACCGAACGTCTCTCCGAGCTGCGTCCTGCCGTTTCCATCTTCGGTTCTGCCCGGATCAAGCCCGACAATCCCCATTATCAACTGTGTGTGGAGATCGCCCGTCTGATCTCCGACGCCGGCTATGCCGTCATCTCCGGTGGCGGCCCCGGCATCATGGAGGCGGCCAACAAGGGCGCCTACGAAGGTGCCTCGCCCTCGGTGGGCCTGAACATCGAACTGCCGCACGAACAGCACGGCAATGCGTGGCAGGATATCTCACTGTCCTTCCGTCACTTCTTCGCGCGCAAGGTGGCGTTCGTCAAGTATGCCGATGCCTATGTGGTCTTGCCGGGCGGCTTCGGCACGCTCGATGAACTAACCGAAGCGCTGACCCTCATGCAGACCGGCAAGTCGCGCATGATGCCGGTGATCCTGGTGGGTAGCGAATTCTGGGCCGGTCTGGTGGACTGGATCAAGACCCGCCTGGTGGACGATGGCATGATCTCGCCCAAGGATGTCAACCTCCTGCAGGTGATCGACGAGCCTGCGGAAGTGCTGGCAGCGATCCAGAAATTCCACGCCGAGAAGGACAAGCCGGCGGAAACCCAGCAGGAAGCAGAGCGGCAGAGCGGGATGTATCTGTAAGCGGCTGCGGTTGTAGTCTTCCTCCATGCGGGCGGGACGTGAGAGCGTTTCGCCCGCTTGTTTTTTGAGCGGTTGCAGACAGAAAGCAACAACCAGGGCCTGTTCTCGTCACTCTTTAAATGATCGCATCCGATATTTCGATGTCGACGACCCTGACTATGAGAAGACGCTCTTCATGCCTCCACCTTGGGGTGATCGCCTCAGCACGTCAATACCTCTGTTTACCTTTGTTGCGGCAAGCATTACAGCTGGCATGCAATACGACTTCTTTCAACTTCTTTCCAATCTGGGCGGGTGCAATCGTCAACATAAAAATGTCACTTCACCGCTCGTCTGTAGCTGCACCGCCTCGCTGTCGGCACTCATCCTGAGATTGCCGGCGTCTTTGCACCACACTTCGCTCCATGCGCCCTGATTACTCGGAAACTCAATGGCAGCGGGCGGAAAAATGCCTGACATTTCACATCCCCCCTCATACGCCAATACCCCCCCCGCCTAAACGTCACCTCCCACAAGCCGCTCACCCCCCATGAGTGCAAAAAGCTTCACTTCCCTCACCAACGTACGATTTGAAACGACCGCGTGAGAATTCATGATGCAAGGCAACTACGTGAAGATTCATTTCATTTTCCCCTTGTTCCATCATGCCGGTCGCCCGCGTCTACCTCACCCAGCTGCTCTTGAGTACGCTCTACGCCGGGCTGTTCCTGAGCCTGGCGCCGATCGCCGCGGGTGTGGCCATGCTGTTGCTGCCCCCGGCGACCCTGCAGGAATGGGGACTCCACCCCGGACGGGCCGCCCTACAGCAGCATCGGGAGGCGCTCTACTGGCTGACGGCCGGGCTCATGAGCATCACCCTGGCGGCCTTCTACTACGGTATGGGCCGCGTCATCGTGCTGGCCAAGCCGCGCTGGCGTCCGGCCTACCAGACCACCACCCTGCTCTACATGCTGTTGATGAGCTATGGCGTGGCCATCGCGCTGGTCACCACTACCCGCCCGCACTACCGGCAATGCGAGATGTACACCCAGAAGCTCAATGGCGGCCTGCGCGAGTACCGGGGCGAACAGTTTCGCATCGAATTGTGCGGCAGCGGCAGCGATGCCGACCGGCGCGACCACATCCGCCTGCGCATCTTCGATGAAAAGGGCGAATGGCGCGCAGTACGTTACTTCACCGTGCGATGGGGTGGCCCCTACCCCGTGCTGCTGGACTATGCACGCGACCACTTCGCCTACTTCGATGCCAGCGAAGGCGAAGATGAAGATTTCGTCAAGGTCGTTCCCATGCCGCCCACCCTGGCAGACTGGCTCAGTACCCGCATCCCGCTGCTGGACTAGCATCGGCGGCAGGGTACTGTGCAAACCAGCGTACGTGCTCGCATCAGAACGTTGTCCAATTAACCATTCCTGTGAAGAAACGCGAGGGCCAGACCTTGATGGTTTGCTACAATGAAGAAAACGACACCCCCTTTTTCTTCACAAGATCATGAAACCATCCCAACTCCGGTTCAAAGAGTCCCTGGCAGCGCTGCTGCTGTGCGCATCGGCTGGCCTGGCCGCGCCGCTGGCCCTGGCGCAAACCCCGCCCGCCGGCCTGGCTGCCCAGCCCGCTCCGCCGCCGCCCGAACTGGAGAAGCTGGAAGAAGGCGAACCGCCAGCCGTGACCATCCGCAAGCCCGGCGAAGACAGCCGCAATCAGGGCAACAGCATCAAGGAACGCCGTGACCACGGCCAGACCAAGGAAATCGAGGTCAAGTCCGGCCCCAGCACCTATTACATCCGCCCCAATCCGCAACTGGGCGGCTCCACCCCCGGCGATGCACAAAGCCCGCCACCCAGCTCGGCCCAGTGGAAGGTCGGCGAGTTCGACTGGGGCGTGAAAAAGCCCCAGCAAGGCGAAACCGACGACACCACCAAGAAGTGATCCCGTGATCGCGCCCTTGCCCCTGCGGTGAAGGGCGCCTGCACTACCACGTTAGCCGGCCGCACTGCGCGGCCGGTCCAGGAACAGGAAGGTCGGCGTATCTGCCACCTGCCTCGCGCAGCTGCCGGACCTGTCGGCAATGCGCCTCAGCCAGTACCCTCTTTTCATTTTCGTCATGGCAGTCTTTACACCGGTCAGTCTGGAACAACTCTCGGACTGGATTGAACAATTCCCGCTCGGCCGCGCCACCTCGATCAAGGGCATCTCCTCGGGCATCGAAAACAGCAATTTCTTCATCGGCACGGAGCGCGGTGAATACGTACTCACCCTGTTCGAGAAGCTGCACATCGAACAGCTGCCCTTCTACCTGGAGCTGATGCGCCACCTGGCACAACGCGGCATTCCAGTACCCGCGCCGGTGCCCAACGACAAGGGCGCCATCGTCAGTCTGCTCAACGACAAGCCGGCGGCCATCGTCAGCAAGCTCGAAGGCCAGTCCCAGCTGGACCCGCAACCGGTGCACTGCGCCGCTCTGGGCGACATGCTGGCGCGCATGCACCTGGCAGCCAAGGATTTCAAGATCCTGCAGCCCAACCTGCGCGGCCTGGCCTGGTGGCTGGAGACCACCCCGGCCGTACTGCCCTTCCTGCCGACCGAACTGGGCCAGTTGCTCGCCAGCGAAGTGCAGTACCAGAAGGACTTCGCCGCCACCGCCGACTACCGCGCCCTGCCGCGCGGTCCGGTGCATGCCGACCTGTTCCGCAACAATGCGATGTTCGTGGGCGAGCAGCTCTCGGGCATCTTCGATTTCTATTTCGCCGGCTGCGATACCTGGCTCTTCGACCTGGCCGTGACCGTCAACGACTGGTGCGTCGACCTGGACACGGGCGTACTTGACACCACCCGCAGCGATGCCATGCTGGCCGCCTATCGCGCCGTGCGTCCGTTCTCGGAGGCCGAGCGCATTGCCTGGCAGCCCATGCTGCGTGCCGCCGCCCTGCGCTTCTGGCTGTCGCGCCTGTACGATTTCTACCTGCCGCGCGAAGCCGAAATGCTCACGCCGCATGATCCCACGCACTTCGAACGCATCCTGCGCCTGCGCATCCAGGATGCGCCACCATCGCTGTAAGCACTGGAACCATGGAAAAGATCCCCGCACACACCGGCTGGTCCTGGGTCAAACAGGGCTTCGCCTTGTTCAGAAAACAACCGGCCGAGATCTCGACGCTGTTCTTCGCCTACATGTTCCTGATGCTGGCCCTGGGCATCATCCCGGTGCTCGGCCAGATGCTGCCGCTGATCCTCATCCCGCTGTTCTCGATGTCCTTCATGCAGGCCTGCGCCCAGATCGAGCGCGGTGAACGGGTCTTCCCCAACCTGCTGCTGGTGGGCTTTCGCAGCCCGGCGCGCAATACGCTGTTGAAACTCGGCCTGCTCTACCTGCTGGTGGCCACGCTGGTGGTAGCAGCCTCGGCACTGGCCGATGGCGGCACCTTCTGGAAAGCCATGATGGGTGGCGGGCTGTCGACCAAGGAACTGGAAAGCGCCGCCGGCAGCATGCGCATGGCCATGCTGGTGGCCGCCGCCCTCTATGTACCGGCCGCCATGGCCTTCTGGTACGCGGCGCCCCTGATCATGTGGCAGCAGATGCCGCTGGGCAAAGCCCTGTTCTACAGCTTCTTCACGGTACGCCGTGCCGGTGGCGCTTTCCTGCTCTACGGCCTGGCCTGGATCGTGATCGCCATCGTGGTCCCCACCGTCATCAGCATGGTCATCACGCTGCTGACCGGCAGCATCACGGTGGTGTTCTTCATTTTGCTGCCGATCTCGATAATATTGACGGTCATCATGTACTGCTCGTTCTATCCGACCTACACTAGCGTCTTCGGAAAGCCCCGCAGAGGGTCCGACAGCCCGCAATCCGGAGACAATCCTACCGCCTGACGCCTCATTCCCGTCAGACGGGACCTGCGCCAGGCTGTCGCTGCCTGGCGCGCCCGGCTCGAAGCGTTCGCAAGGGAAAGACGAACGCTGCCTGCTCGACCGCCCCCCCGCCAGTTGGACTTTCCATCACCACACAGCTTCTTACACGGGGGTACCAGATGCGCATGAACATGCCGGTCACAGGACAGGAGCGCCTGCTCATCGATGGCCGGGCCATCGTTTCCAAGACCGATCTCCAGGGCAACATCACCTACGTCAATCCCTACTTCATCGAAATCAGCGGTTTCGAGGAAGAGGAATTGCTGGGGGCGCCGCAAAACCTGATCCGTCATCCCGACATGCCGTCCGAAGCCTTCGCCGACATGTGGGCCACGATCAAAGGTGGTACGCCCTGGACCGGGCTGGTCAAGAACCGCAGCAAGAACGGTGACCATTACTGGGTCCGTGCCAACGTCACGCCCATCCGCGAGAACGGCCAGGTGGTCGGCTACATGTCGGTGCGGACCAAGCCTGAACGCGCAGCCGTGGAGGGAGCCGAGCAACTCTACGCCCGCATCCGGCGCGGTCAGGCCAAGGGGATCGCCCTGCATCGCGGCGAGGTGGTGCGCACGGGACTGGCGGGATGGCTGGGAAAGCTCGGCCGCATGCAGTTGAATACGCGCCTCAATCTTTCCATGGGCGTGATGCTGGCCATCCAGATCGCGGTCGTGGTGGCCGGCATGATGACGCTGCACCAGTGGTGGATCAGCGCGCTGGCGGCGGCCGCGGCACTGCTGTCGGTGGTGCAGTGGATCGCCCTGCGCGCCGCGCTCATCAAGCCTTTGCAGCAGGCGCTGGACATTACGCATGCCATCACCGGTGGCGATCTCTCGGTGCGCATCGAGAGTGCCCGCCATGATGAGCTGGGGCGCCTGCTGGCCTCGCTGCGCCAGATGAATGTAAATCTGACCGCCATCATCGGCGACGTGCGCTCCAACGTCGAGACCATCAACCTGGCCACGCGCGAAATCGCTACCGGCAACATGGACCTGTCGCGCCGGACCGAACAGCAGGCGGCCAACCTCGAAGAAACCGCGTCTAGCATGCACCAGCTGGCCGGGACAGTGCGCCAGAATGCCGATCACGCGGGCCAGGCCAACGAGCTGGCCGGCACCGCATCGGCCATTGCCATGCGCGGTGGCGATGCCGTGGCCAGCACCGGCACGACGATGAACGAGATCAGCGAATCCTCCAACAAGATCGTCGACATCATTGGCCTCATCGACAGCATCGCCTTCCAGACCAACATTCTGGCGCTCAACGCCGCCGTGGAAGCAGCGCGTGCCGGCGAGCAGGGCCGCGGCTTTGCCGTGGTGGCCTCGGAAGTGCGCATGCTGGCGCAGCGCTCGGCGGCAGCGGCCAAGGAGATCAAGCAGTTGATCGACGACTCGGTAGCCAAGGTGGAAGTAGGCAACCGCCAGGTCGAGCAGGCCAGCAGCACCATGCGCGACATCGTGGCGTCGGTGCAGCGGGTCTCGGGCATCATGAGCGAGATCAACGAAGCGACCCAGCAGCAGAGCGCGGGCATCAACCAGGTGCACGAAGCCATCACGCAGATGGATGCCAGCACCCAGCAGAATGCCTCGCTGGTGGAAGAAGCGGCGGCCGCCGCCACCAGCCTGGAAGAGCAGACCATGCGTCTGCTGCAGGCGATTTCGGTGTTCAAGTTCAAGCGGCGATGAGACGCTACACCCGGATAGCGGATCTGTAGCGACGGGCTCGCTCAGGGCTGTGCAGCTCCCGCCAGCACCTGGTGATAAGTGATATAGACCTGCTCCCGCTCATAGCCCAGCGCTTCGTAAAGTCGCTGGGCGGTCAAGTTGGTCGTAGCGGTATCGAGCGTGATCCTTTGCGCCCCCCGCGCGCTGAAGTGATCGCGGAGATACTTCATCAGCGTGCGGCCATGGCCTTGCTGGCGCGCACTGTGGATGACATACAGATCGGAAAGATACTGGTAAGGACGCATGCTCAGTGAACAAGTTGCGGGATAGCACTGCGCGAAAGCAATCGCGTTTCCCGCGTCATCGATCAACAAGAACATCGAAGACCGACGCAATCGCAAGTTCTCTTCCAGAAAGTGACGACATGCCGGCAAGTCGTCCTGATATTCATAGAAGATTCGGTAGTCGTTGAACAAGCTGGCCAGGATATCGAGCTGGGCTTCACTGCATTCGATGACCTGCATATCTCTCCTCTGATTGAAGTTAAGGGCCCTCCCCGTGCAAGGGTGCAAACGGCGCATAGATGGCCCGATAGCGTTGCAAGCGCACCTGCAGGGCCGCATGCCTTGCCGCATCCGGCTGGTACAGCGCCTGCCGGGCCGGTTTGCGGCAGACCTCGGCTTCGTCACCCCCATCGGCCAGCCAGGCCAGCCGTGCCGCACCCAGCGCACCACCGGCTTCACTACCCACGTGCGTGACGATGCGGACCTCCAGCGCATCGGCGAGCAATTGTGCCCAATAGACGCTACGCGCTCCACCCCCTACCAGCGACAATTCGGCCACATCCGTGCCCGCTGCACGCAGTGCATCCAACCCATCCACCATGCCGAAGGCCACGCCCTCGAGTACCGCATAACCGAGGGCGGCACGCTGGTGTTCCGGGGTCAGCCCGTGGAAGACGCCGGTCGCATAAGGATCATTGTGGGGGGTGCGCTCGCCCGACAGATACGGCAGGAACAATGGGGCATTGTTGCGCGCTTCCTCATCGAGTTGCTCGATCTCGGCCAGCAGGCTTTTCTCGTCCACCGAACACAGACGGCAGAACCAGCGCAGGCAACTGGCCGCCGAAAGCATCACGCTCATCTGGTGCCAGCGCTGCGGCAGCGTATGACAGAAGGCGTGAATCGCGCGTCCTGGATTCGGGCGGAAGCGGTCATTGACCACGAACAGCACGCCCGAGGTGCCCAGCGAAAGGAAGCCATCACCCGGCCTGACTGCACCGATCCCGACCGCACTGGCCGCACCATCGCCAGCACCACCAGCAACGATGACGTCCGCATCCAGCCCCCACGCCTGCGCCACTTCCGGCAACAACGTACCGGACACTGCACTGCCATCGACCAGCATGGGCATCTGGTCGCGCCGCATGCCCGAGGCGGCCAGCAATTCATCGGACCAGTTGCGTCCTTCCACATCCAGCCACAGCGTGCCCGCCGCATCCGACGGATCGGAGACCTTGCCACCGGTCATCATCAAACGCAGCCAATCCTTGGGCAGCAGCACGGTAGCGATGCGCGCAAACAGCTGCGGCTCATGCCGCGCCACCCATAGCAGCTTGGGCGCGGTGAAGCCCGGCATGGCCAGGTTACCGGCGATGCCATGCAGGCGCGGCGCGCGGCGTTCCAGCTCGGCGCATTCGGGAGCACTGCGCGAATCGCTCCAGAGGATGGCCGGACGCAGCACGGCATCCTGCGCATCCAGCAACACCGCTCCGTGCATCTGCCCCGACAGGCCAATGGCGCGGATGCTGCCAAAACGCTCACTGCCGAGCTGCTCGCGCAGCTTGTCCACGGTGGCACAGGTGGCCTGCCACCAATCGGCAGGGTTCTGCTCGGACCAGCGCGGATGCGGGCGCGATACGCTCAGCGTACTTCCGGCCAATGCCAGCAGCGCGCCCGCGTCGTCAATCACCACCGCCTTGACCTCGGACGTACCCAGGTCGATCCCAAGATACATGGTGCTCCTCGTTATTCGTTATCCGTCATGGAACGGCAATTCTATGCTGCCTCGCCCACAAAGGGCAGCCTCAGCGCGCCTGCGTCAGCCACTGCTGCACGCGCTCATGGGCCGTACGTACCAGCGCCACCAGCCGCGCATCACCGGCCAGTTCGCCCCACAGCACGGCATCCTGACAGAAAGCCAGCACGACATCCTCGGCCTCCAGCATGCGGCGCGCAGCGGCTGCATCGAAGATGCCGTCCTGGTATTCGTAAGGCAGCTGGCCAGCCGCCCAGCGCTGCAGGAAGGCCAGGAACAGGGCTGGCAGCATGGCGGTGGCCTGCGGATGACGGCCCGCATCGAGGCTCTCCTGCAAGGTCGGACGGATGAAGCCGGGGATCTTGGAATAGCCATCGGCGGCCACGCGCTGGTTGGTGTCCTGGATGGCCGGGTTGGAGAAGCGCGCCAGCGTCGTATCGCGGTACGCCGCCAGGTCGATGGGGCTGGGCGTGAGACAGGGGATCACGTCCTGCGTTACGTAGTCATGCGCCATCTGGCCGATATCGTCGCGCAGCGTGCCCTCGTGGATGTATTGCAGCCCAACCAGCGTACCGGCCCAGGCGATGCAGCTGTGGCTGGCATTGAGGATGCGGATCTTGGCTTCCTCATAGGGCAGCACCGACTGCACCATCTCCACGCCCGCCGCCTCCAGGCGTGGACGACCGGCCTTGAAGTCGTCTTCGATCACCCATTGGATGAAGGACTCGCCCATCAGGGCGCAGGGATCGTCGACACCTGTCTTTTCCTTCACACGGGCCGCAACCGCCGGTGTTGGGCGGGGTGTGATGCGGTCCACCATGGCGTTCGGGCTGCTGGTGTTGGCCTCCATCCAGGCCACCAGTGCGGTCTCGCCGCGCAGCCTCAGGAACTGGCGCAGGCCATCACGAAAACGCTCGCCGTTGTGGCGCAGGTTGTCGCAGTTCAGGAGCGTCAGGGCCGCTTGCGGATGCGCCTGGCTGCGCGCACGCAGGATCGCGGCAATCGTGCCGTAGATGGTGCGGGGCGTACCGCTGCCATCGAGGGCGCAACGCAGATCATCGGCCAGGTCGGGGTTGCCGGTGTCGAGCTGGTAGTGGTGGTCGAGGTAGTAGCCGCCTTCGGTCACGGTAAAGGAGATGATGCGAGTACGTTCTTCGACACCAGCGGCGATCAGTTGCTTGAGCTGCGCATCCCACGGCAGGATGCGGCCGATGGCGGCGATGCGCTGGTAGCTGCGCTCACCCTGGGGCGTGACGGTTTCCAGCGTGTACTGGCCCTGCTGGCGCGCCAGCGCCTCCAGCAGCGGGCTCATGTCGGCGCGGATATTGGCCAGCGCCAGTTGCCAGCGACGGTCGGCACCACTCTCGCGCAAGGCATTGAGGTAGACCGCCTGATGGGCGCGATGGAAGGAGCCGGCGCCGATGTGCAGCCAGGTGAGGCTGTCGGCGGCGTCCTGGTCGGGAGAGGTGGCGGTACGGGTCATGCCTGGTCCTTGTCGATGAAGTGAATGTACGGAGAGGTCAATGCTGGCGCTGCGCCGCCCCGCTCGATGCCAGGCGCGGCAAGGCCTGACCGTCGGCACCGAACAGGTGACAGCGCGCCGGATCAGCGGCCAGGTGCAAGAGGCTGCCATGCGGCGGATCGAGACTGTCGGGAACCCGCAGGATCAACGCATCTTCGCTGCCCTCATAGGCCGCATAGAGGTAAGAGAAATCGCCCAGCAGTTCCAGTGCCGTGCAGCGTGCCTGCAGCGCGGCCTGGCCTTCGGCGATGTTGAGATGTTCCGGACGCACGCCCAGCGTGACCTTCTGGCCCGCCTGCAGCGTACTGCCGTCGACGGCTGCCCATTGCAGGCCGCCACCGGGCAACTGCACCTGTACACCCTCGGCCTGGATGGCGGCCACGCTGCCATCGATGAAGTTCATCTTGGGCGAACCGATGAAACCGGCCACGAAGCGATTGGCCGGATGGTGATAGAGCTGCTGGGGCGAGCCTACCTGTTCGATGCGGCCCTCGGAGAGCACCACGATCTTGTCGGCCAGGGTCATGGCTTCGATCTGGTCGTGGGTGACGTAGATCATGGTGGTCTTGAGTTCATCATGCAGCTTGGCGAATTCCAGGCGCATCTTCACGCGCAGGGCTGCATCCAGGTTCGACAGCGGTTCATCGAACAGGAACACGCTGGGCTGGCGCGTGATGGCACGACCGATGGCCACGCGCTGGCGTTGGCCGCCGGAGAGCGCACGGGGCTTGCGGTCCAGCAGGTGATCGATGTGCAGGATCTTCGCCGCATGCTGGACGGCGGCATCGATCTCGGCCTTGGACTTGCCGGCGATCTTGAGGCCGAAAGCCATATTGTCGTACAGGCTCATGTGCGGATACAGCGCATAGGACTGGAACACCATGGCCACGCCGCGCTTGGAGGCGGGTACGTCGTTCATGCGGCGGGTGCCGATGTCGAGGTCGCCATCGCTGATCTCTTCGAGTCCTGCGATCATGCGCAGCAAGGTCGACTTGCCGCAGCCCGAGGGACCGACGAAGACGACGAATTCGCCATCCTCGATGTCCAGATTGATGTCGCGCATGACTTCGTTGTCGTCGTAGCGCTTGGCCAGATTTCTGATGCTCACGGCTGCCATGGGATTCTCCTCGTTCTCTTGTAGGGGGACTGCGCGCTGCTTGTTGCTTGTTCAGCGCAGCCAGATCAATTCACTCACCAGTTGCGGAAACTGTTTCATGTCCTCGAAGACCTGATGCGCACCGGCCTCCTTCAGTTTGCGCGCCATCGCCTTGCGGTCATGCGCCACACCGGTGAAGCCCAGTACGTGCATGCCGGCGGCCACCGCCGCTCGCACGCCAGTGACGCTGTCATCGACCGCCACGCAACGCGCCGGTTCGACGCCGAATCCGGCGGCAGCGGCGAGATACACATCCGGCGCAGGCTTGGGATGGGCCACATCGTGACCGCTGTAGATTCGTCCGGCAAACTGCGGATACAAACCGCAGCGACGCAGGCCCGCCTCGATGCGTGGTGCGTCGCTGTTGCTGGCCACCGCGCGCGGCAGGCGGATCGCCTGCAAGGCCTCGACCACGCCCGGCACCGGCTGCGCTTCTTCGCCGCAGGCCAGCGCCACGCTCTGATGGATGCGCTCGGTGCGGATCGCATCCAGACCCAGCTCGAATTCCATATCGACTTCGCCCAGCAGGATGTCGGTGTACATGCCCAGACGATGCGCAATGGCGCTATGCAGGGCGGCACTGCGCTGTGCCTCATGCTGCTCGTCGTCAGCCCCGCTGCAGGCCGGCAGCAGCGGCAGCAATTCACGATGCAGCACGCGCAGCGCGATGCTCTCGCTGTCGAGCAATACGCCGTCGCAGTCACAGATCAGATGGGTGATCGCCTGACGGACCATCATCATTTCACCGCGCCGAAGGTCAGGCCGCGTACCAACTGCTTCTGTGCCAGCCAGCCCAGCGCCATGATGGGAGCAATGGCCAGCAGCGACGCCGCCGACAGCTTGGCCCAGAACAATCCTTCCGGATTGGAATAGGAGGCAATGAAGACCGTCAACGGCGCCGCATCGATGCTGGTCAGGTTGAGGCTCCAGAAGGCTTCATTCCACGACAGGATGACCAGCAGCAGGGCCGTGGAGGCCAGCCCCGGCATGGCCGTCGGCAGGAGCAGGTAAATCATTTCCTGCCAGGCGTTGGCACCATCGATGCGGGCTGCCTCGAGAATTTCCTTGGGCACGTCATTGAAGTAGGTGAAGGCCATCCACACCGCGATGGGCAGGTTGATGAGCGTGTAGATGATGGTCAGGCCGGTCACCGTATCGAGCAGGCCGGTATTCTTGGCCAGCAGGTAGATCGGGATCAGCACCCCCACCGCCGGCATCATCTTGGTGGAGAGCATCCACAGCAGCAGCTTCTGCGTGCGACCGGTCGGGAAAAAGGCCATCGAGTAAGCGGCCGGTACCGCCAGCAGCAGCGACAGCAGGGTCGAGCCCAGCGAGACGATCAGCGAATTCTGCACATAGCCCAGGTAGTGGCTGCGACTGAAGACTTCGCGGAAGGTGTCCAGCGTTGGCAGGAAGATCAGCGAGGGTGTATAGGCCTGAGATTCGGTCTTGAAGGCCGTCACCGCCACCCAGAAGATGGGGAAGAACAGCACGATGGCGCAGGTCCAGCCCAGCAGCGTTACCCACAGGGGGCTTTTCTTTGGATCGCTCATTTTTCGTTGACTCCCTTGAGGTTCCTGGCCAGCATGCGCACCAGGAAGAACGAGACGATATTGGCCAGTACCACCGCGAAGATGCCGCCGGCCGAGGCGATACCGATATCGAACTGCTGCAGGCCGATCGAATAGACCAGGAAGGTCAGGTTGGTGGTGGCCGTACCGGGGCCGCCTGCGGTGGTGGTGAAGATTTCAGCGAAGATCGACAGCAGGAAGATGGTCTCGATCATGATCACCACGGTGATGGCGCGCTTCAAGTGCGGCAGCACGATGTAGAAGAAGATGCGCACCGGTCCCGCGCCATCCAGTTGGGCGGCTTCCTTCTGGTCGGTATCGAGCGACTGCAGGGCCGTCAGCAGGATCAGGAAGGCAAAGGGAATCCACTGCCAGGCCACGATGATGATGACCGACAGCATGGGAAATTCGGCCAGCCAGTCGATGGGTTCCAGCCCCAGATGGCGCATCACGTAAGCCAGGATGCCGTAGACCGGGTGCATGATCATGTTCTTCCAGATCAGCGCGGCCACCGTGGGCATCACGAAGAAGGGGCCGATGACCAGCAGGCGCGCAATGCCGCGTCCGCGGAAAGGCTGGTCGAACAGCACCGCCAGCAAGGTGCCGCCGATCACGCTGATGGCCAGCACCGAACCGATCAGCAGGGCGGTATTGCCAATGGAGGGCCAGAAGGCCGGGTCCTGCAACAGGAAGGCGTAATTCTCCAGGCCGACGAAACCGGTCTGGTCAGGTGCCAGGAGGTTGTAGCGATTGACCGAGAAATAGATGGTCATCGCCAGGGGCACGATCATCCAGGCCAGCAGGATCAGCACCGAGGGCATCTGCATCAGGCGGATTGGATTTAAGCGCTCCTTGCGCGGCGGACTGGTCTGCTGCCTGCGGGCAGCAGGCTGGGAAGAACTCTGCATCATCGGTGAGGTGGACGACACCTGGGTGGAGTGGATCGTGGACATGACGGCCTCGGCATTTCAATCCGGCTGCCCGCTCGCAAGCAGCGGGCAGCCGGGGAGAACGGCGCGGCGCCGGTCGGCATAGAGGCATGCCGCTCACACCGCGCGCGGGGCATGCAGCACGCTGCATGCCATCGGAAGGACCTGCGCGACGCCTTACTTGAGGTAGCGCCCCTGGCGCATCATCCGCACGGCCTGAGCCTGGGCTGCATCCAGTGCGGCGTCGGCACTGGTCTTGCCGGCCAGCGCACCGGCAATGGCCTGGCCGGTGACGGTTCCGATCGACTGGAACTCGGGGATGGTGGCGAACTGTACACCGGTATAGGGCACCGGCTTCAAGGTCGGCTTGTTGGCATCCGCCGTCTGGATCGCATCGAGCACGAAGTCGGAGAAGGGCGAGACCTTCTTGTACTCGGCCGAGGCATAGGTCGAGTTGCGCGTACCCGGCGGCACCAGAGCCCAACCGGAATCCTTGGCCACCAGGTTGATGTATTCCCTGGAGGTGGCCCAGGCGGCAAACTTCCTGGCCGCGTCCTGCGATTTGGAGGACTTCGGTACGGCCAGCGACCAGATCCACAACCAGTGCGAACCCTTGTCGGTCACCTGCATCGGCGCCGGCGCAAAGGCGGTCTTGTCGGAGACCTTGGAATCCTTGCCGTGATAGAGCATGCCGGCGGCCACCGTGGCATCGACCCACATGCCGCACTTGCCGCTGGAGAACAACACCAGGTTTTCATTGAAACCATTGGAGCTGGCGCCCGGCGGACCGTACTTGCGCATCAGGTCGACATAGAAATTGACCGACTTCTTCCACTCCGGCGAAGACAGCTGCGGCTGCCACTTCTCATCGAACCAGCGACCACCCCAGGCATTGGCCATGGTGGTGATGATGGCCATGTTCTCACCCCAGCCGGCGCGGCCGCGCAGGCAGATGCCATAGACCCCCTTGGCCGGATCATGCAGTTGCGCGGCCAGCTTGGCGATCTCGTCCCAGGTCGGACGCTGCGGCATGGTCAGCTTCTTTTGCTCGAACAGATCCTTGCGGTAATAGGTCATCGAGCTTTCGGCGTAGAACGGCAGCGCGTAGAGCTTGCCATCGACCGTCAGTCCTTCGCGCACCGGCTTGATCAGGTCGGCTTCATCGTAGTCCGCCGGCAGGCCGGTCATCGGCGCCAGCCAGCCTTTCTTGGCCCAGATCGGCGCTTCATATGCACCGATGGTCATCAGGTCGAACTGACCGCTGTTGGTGGCGATGTCAGTGGTCAAACGCTGGCGCAGCACGCTCTCTTCCATCGTGACCCAGCGCAGCTTGATGTCGGGATGGGCCTTCTCGAAGGCCGGTGCCAGCTTCTGCAGCTCGATCATGTCGGGGTTGTTGATGGACGCGATGTTCAGCGTCACCGGCTCGGCCTGCGCCAGCCCGGCAGCAAACAGAGTCGAGATGGCCGCAGCGGCCAGGGTGAAGCGAACGCGGGTGAAGCCGGACGCACGAGGGCGCACGAGTTTGGACATGCTGGTCTCCGAATGTTATGGGCCCTCCTGCACGTTCTTCCTGGGTGGCAGCGGCCGGTCAGGCCCATGCACGCATGCAGGGAAAGGCGATTTTTGCGAACGAGTTTTGAGCAAATATTATTTTTATGGGCAAATATTCATCGATTCTCGAATTCATGTCAAGCATTTGCTTTTCGATTGAGCATTTGCCCAAGCTTCGCAATAATGGCGTGGTCAACTGGCCGTAAAATGGCGACCCAGCAGGGAATTCACCCCGATCAACATCACAGAGACAGTCCGCGCCCGCCTGCATGGTCATGGCGGGGCGGCTGGCGAGGAGAACATGTCTAGCAGCGCATCCAAACTGGACCTGGCGGCGCGCGCCGCGTGGATGTACTACGTGGCCGGCAACACCCAGAACGAAATTGCCGAGCGGCTCGGTATCTCGCGCCAGATGGCGCAGCGCATGGTGGCCTATGCGGCCGATGCCAACCTGGTGAGGGTGCAGATCACGCATCCGGTCTCCTCCTGCCTGGAGCTGGCGCAGGGCCTGCAAGAGCGCTACGGGCTGGAAGTCTGCCGGGTAGTGCCGGGGGCGGGCGGTGCGGACAATCCCAACGAATCGCAGGAAGTGCAGCAGATGCTGGCCGTGGCCGGGGCCGAGGTGATGGAGCAATATCTCAGTTCGCAGGCGCCGCTGGTGGTCAATGTCGGCTCGGGGCGCACGCTCAAGGCGGCCATCGAGCGCCTGTCGGAACTGGAGCGCCCGCAGCACCAGATCGTCTCGATGATCGGCGCCTTTGCCTCCGACGGGTCGGCCAATCGCTACGACGTCGCCCTGCAAGCGGCAGAAAAACTGGGTGCGCGTTTCTACCTGCTGCCCGCGCCGCGCGTAGCCGAGAGCGAACGCGACCGTCAGCAGTGGTGCAACCACCGCGCCTACAAGATCGTGACCGGCCTGGCCGAACGCGCCGACGTGACCTTCCTGGGCATCGGCACCATCGCCCTGCAGGGCGCGATGCACGAAGACGGTTTCATCGACGACGAGGAAGTGGCCGACCTGCAGCGCCAGGGCGCGGTGGGCGAGATGATCTGCCACGCCTTCGATCGGGACGGCGCCATGCTGAGCTCCTCGCTGGCCGCACGGGTGACCACACCGCCGCTGGCGCAGGCCCCGCAACGGCCCGTGATCGCGCTGTCCGGCGGCAGCAAGAAAGCCGACGCCGTGCGTGCGGCCTTGCGCGGCGGCTGGCTCACGGGTCTCGTCACCGACGAGACCTGCGCGCGCCACGCATTGCAGGATTGAGCCAGCTACGCATTGACTACCTTACACAACGACAAGCCCACGGAGACCAGCATGACCCAGAGCGCCGCATTCGTCGTCTTCGGCGAAGCCCTGACCGATTTCATCCGCCAGCCTGACGGCCAGTGGCGCGCCATTCCTGGCGGTGCCTGCTGGAACGTGGCGCGCGCCGCCGCCCGCCTGGGCGTGGCCACCGGCTATGCCGGCAGTGTCAGCACCGATGTCTTCGGGGCCGAGCTGTATGCCTTGACGCAAGCGGCCGGACTGGACATGCGCTTCACCCAGCAGCACGCCAAGGCTCCCTTGCTGGCCATGGTGACCTCGACCACGCCGCCCGATTACTTCTTCATCGGCGACGACAGCGCCGACCTGCATTTCGACCCGCAGCGCCTGCCGGCCGGATGGCTGGACGAGGCGCGCGTACTGCACTTCGGCTGCATCAGCCTGACCCGCGAACCATTGGCCTCGCGGCTGTTGCAGATCGCCCAGGAAGCGGCACTGCGCAACAAGAAGATCGCCTTCGATCCGAACTGGCGCAAGCTGATGGACAGCCCGTCGTATCGCATCCTGTTCCAGCAATTGCTGTCGCTGTCGCACTACGTGAAGGTTTCCGACGAAGACCTGGAGCGCCTCTTCCCCGGTGATACCAATGCGCTGGCCACCCTGCAATCCCTGGCCCCGCAGGCGGAGATTCTGTACACCCTGGGCGCCAGGGGCATGCAGTGGATCAAGGGCGAGCAGGTCATCGACCAGCCGGCCTATCGTGTCGAGGTAATCGACACCGTGGGCTGCGGCGACGCCTCCATGGGCGGCTGGATTGCCAGCCAGTTGCGCCAGCCGGAGGCCCCCGCCCAGGTCCATCTGCAATGTGCGGCGGCCGGCGCGGCCATTGCGGCCTCGAAGGCGGGCGCGTATGCCGCCACGTGGGACGAAGTACAAGCCATGATCGGTCACGGCTGACCGATTATTTGCGTTCCCCCTATACGGTTAGAATCCCTGCTTCTGAATTGCTCCCCCCTGACTTCCATGAATAAACCCCCTCTGCGCAGCGTCAGCATTGCCGATGCAAGCCAGGATGCGCCCCTCTCGCAAGCCCAGAAGAAGTTCAATGACCTGATCAAGCAGATCGGCAAGCGGCGCGCTGGTCTGCAGGAATGGGAGAGTGCCACGGCGGACTTCCAGAAAAAGTATCTTGCTCAATTCCTGCCGCTGGACCGGGAGTTGCAGGAGCTCAATGGCAGGCTGGTCCGGCGTCTGCATGAAGCATGGCCGCAGAAGGGCTTGACCAAGGGTGAGCGGGGCATGCTCTCGGAACTGATTGCCGACATGGCGCATCGCCTGCTTGTGAAGAATGATGACCCGGAACTCAAGCTCATCTACAACCAGCACAGTGCGTCCGACTATGATCTGGAGGCCGACGCGGATCTCAACGAGGTCAGGGAGGTAATCGAAGACATGCTGGACATTGATCTGGGTGACGACCTGGGCAGTGCAACGCCGGAAGAGATCATGCAGCGCATGGAAGCCCTGCTCGAGGAGCGGGAGCGGGAGCAGCTGGCAGCGGAGCAAGCACGCGAGGAGCGTCGCGCCAGCCGGAAGAAGTCGCCCCGCCAGCGCGCGGCGGAGGTCAAACGCGAGACTGAGCGTACCGAACTGAGCCAATCCATCCGCGCTGTCTACCGCAAGCTGGCCAGCGCCCTGCATCCCGACCGCGAACCTGACGCCACCGAGCGTGAACGCAAGACCTTGCTGATGCAGCAGGTCAACCAGGCGTATGAAAAGAACGATCTGCTCAGACTGCTTGAGCTCCAGCTGGAACTGGAACATATCGACCAGGCTGCATTGAACGACATCAGTGCGGAACGATTGAAGCATTACAACCAGATTCTCAAGGAACAGCTGGCCGAGCTGGATCAGGAAATTTTCCACGTCGAGCAGCATTTCAGGCAGACCTATGGACTGCCGCCGTTTGCGCGCGTGTCACCCAAGAGCGTCGTGCGCGATCTGAACAAGGAAATGACCTGGATGCGCGAAGACGGCAAGGCGCTGCGGTCGATGTTGGCGGATTTCGAGGATGTCCAGCAGATCAAGGTCTGGCTGAAGCAACAGAGACTAAGGGGGATGGGGGAGTTTTGAGGGGGTGTTCTCCCCGTTGTCCATTTCAACACAACGGGGCGTTTTCCTGTTCAACACCACCTCAACAGCGACAGTGGACCCTCAGATTTTCTCCAGCTTGGCCACCGACAGATCCAGCAGTTTCATGCCGAACTTGCCGAAGTTGATCTGCGCCCGTGCCGCGCCACCACCACCCTCGATGTTGACGATGACGCCCTCGCCAAACTTGGCATGCGACACGTTCTGACCGATGCGCCAGCCGGAATCGGTCTGGCGCGAGAAGCTCTGGGCAATCTTGTTGTTGCCCGCCTCCGGCACTTCATCCCAGGCCGACTTGGGATTGGCGAACCAGTGATGCTGGGCGATCTTGGGCGAGAGCCACTTGATCGACTGCTCCGGCATTTCATCGAAGAAGCGTGAGCGCATGTTGTAGCGCGTCTGGCCGTGCAGCATGCGGGTCTGCGAGAAGGTCATGAAGAGCCGCTTCCTGGCCCGCGTGATGGCCACGTACATCAGGCGACGCTCTTCTTCCACGCCCCCCTCTTCCTTGGCACTGTTCTCATGCGGGAACAATCCTTCTTCCATGCCGGTGATGAAGACCGCGTCGAATTCCAGTCCCTTGGCCGAGTGCACCGTCATCAGCTGCAAGGCATCCTGGCCGGCCTGGGCCTGGTTGTCGCCGGCCTCCAGCGAGGCATGCGAGAGGAAGGCCGACAGCGGCGACATGATGGTCACCAGCGGGGCATCGGCATCGAGCACTTCCACACCATCCGCGGTGGTGATGGCCGTGCCGGCCGTGGGTTGCGCCTGCGGGCCGAGGAAGGCCGGGGCGTCCAGGCCATAGCCTTCTTCCGAGACGAAGAGCGTAGCAGCACTGACCAATTGCTCCAGGTTCTCGATGCGGTCTGCGCCTTCCTTTTCGTTGCGGTAGTGGGTCATCAGGCCGGACAGGTCCAGCACCACCTTGACCATTTCGGGCAGCGGCAGATGCTGGGTCTCGAAGCGCGCACCTTCGATGAGCTTGATGAAGGCGTTCAGCGATGAGCCCGCCTTGCCCGCCACATAAGGCACGGCGGCATAGAGCGAGCAGCCATACTGGCGCGCCGCATCCTGCAAGGACTCCATGGCCTTGGCACCGATGCCGCGCGTGGGAAAGTTGACCACGCGCAGGAAGGCCGAGTCATTGTGCAGGTTGTCCATCAGCTGCAGGTAGGCAATCGCGTGCTTGATTTCGGCGCGCTCGAAGAAGCGCTGGCCGCCATAGACGCGATAGGGAATGGCCGAGCTGAAGAGCGCATGCTCCAGCACGCGCGACTGCGCATTGGAACGATAGAGGATGGCGATCTCGCTACGCGCCCAGCCTTCGGCGATCAGGTCCTTGACCTGTTCGATGATCCACTGCGCTTCCTGCAGGTCGCTGGTGGCTTCATAGACGCGCACCTGCTCGCCGTGACCGGCATCGGTGCGCAGGTTCTTGCCCAGACGCTTGCTGTTGTTGGCGATGAGCTCGTTGGCGGTGTCGAGGATATGACCGTGCGAACGGTAGTTCTGCTCCAGCTTGATCAGGTTTTCCACATGGAATTCCTGTTCGAAGGCCGACATGTTGCCAACGTTCGCCCCACGGAAAGCGTAGATGCTCTGATCATCGTCGCCCACCGCGAAGACCGCACCGTGCTGGCCGGCCATGAGTTTCAACCACTTGTATTGCAGGTCGTTGGTGTCCTGGAACTCGTCCACCAGGATGTGACGGAAGCGGCCCTGGTAGTGCTCGCGCAAGGGCTGGTTGCGCGAGAGCAATTCATAGGTGCGCAAGAGCAGCTCGGCAAAATCGACCACACCTTCGCGCTGACATTGCTGGTCGTAGAGCTCGTAGAGTTCGACGAACTTGCGGTTGTAGTCATCGTAGGCATCCACATCCTTGGCGCGCAGGCCCTGGTCCTTGGCGCTGTTGATGAAGTACATCAGGTTGCGCGGCGGATACTTCTCGTCGTCCACGTTCATCTGCTTCAACAAACGCTTGATGGCCGAGAGCTGGTCCTGCGTATCGAGGATCTGGAAGGTCTGCGGCAGTCCGGCATCCTTGTGATGCGCGCGCAGCAGACGATTGCAGAGTCCATGGAATGTGCCGATCCACATGCCGCGCGTATTGATGGGCAGCATGCCCGACAGGCGCGCGGTCATTTCCTTGGCGGCCTTGTTGGTGAAGGTCACCGCCAAGATGCCCGAGGGCGAGACCTGCCCGGTCTGGATCAGCCAGGCGATGCGGGTGGTCAGCACCCGGGTCTTGCCGGAACCGGCACCGGCCAGGATCAGCGCCGATTGCGCGGGCAGCGTCACGGCGGCGAGCTGCTCGTCATTGAGGTTGTGGAGAAGATTTTGCATCCCGCGATTATAAAGGGCGCGTGCCATGACCGGGCGGGCAGGCGCAGCGCTATACTGCGGCCAGTTGATTTATCCACAGCCGTTTTCAACTCACCACGCTCCCGCTCATGCGCCGTCTGTCTTCCCGCCCCCTCTACGCCCTCCCCCTGTTGGCCGCCCTGCTGCTCACCGCCTGCGCCACGACGCCCCCACCGGCATCGCGCAGCGATGTCGAACAACTGCTGACACTGCAGAAGACCCGCCTGGATGTGGCCACGCCCGTGGCCCGCAGCAAGTGGAACTCGCACGCCCCCATCGACGACCCGGTGCGCGAAGCGGTGATTCTCGACGACGTCGCTGCCCGCGCGCAGAAACTGGGCCTGGATGCCGCCTGGACGCGGCGCTTCTTCCAGGACCAGTTCGAGGCCGGCAAGATCGTGCAGCGCGACCTGCATCGCCAGTGGCGCGTGGAGCAACGCCCGCCCTTCACCAATCCGCCTGACCTGGCGCTGCAGGTGCGCCCGGTCCTGGATCGCCTCACGCCTGACCTGCTGGCGGCCCTGGCACGCCTGAACGGCCACTGGTGCGAACCGGCCGTGCAGCGCGATCTGGCCGAGCTGGAACCGGAAATCCTCGGCGCCGACTATGCGCCGGCCGTGCGCGCGCGGGCCACCGAAGCGCTGCGCTGCCAGCATTGAGATGCGCCCGGGCGGCAACATGCCGTCGCACAAAAACGACTAAGTTGCTGAATTGACAGGAAAAAATCTTTTGCTGTCCTGCAGCATTTTTAGGGCGGGAGTAGAATTCGGGTTGCTGTTCACGCGCACACCGGCGCGCGCGGCCTTCTCTTCCGGCTTGTTGTTCCGGATTCACGTTCCGATTTTCCCGCCATGTCCGACGATTCCTGTAGTCCCAGTTCCACCGGCACGTCCGTGCCTGCCGCCGCGCCGCGTCCGCTGACGCCGGCCAGGGTCACGCGGCAGATCATTTCTACTGCCTTCTTCACCTTCCTGGTTTATCTGGCCATCGGTATCCCGATGGCGGTGCTGCCGGGCTACATCCACCTGGACCTGGGCTATAGCTCGGTGATCGCCGGGCTGGGCATCAGCGTGCAGTACTTCGCCACCTTCGTGAGCCGCGCCAATGCCGGTCGCATGATCGATACCATGGGCGCCAAGCACACCGTCATGCGCGGCATGCTGCTGTGCTCGGCCAGCGGCGGCTTGTTGCTGCTCTCGGCCCTGGCGCAGCCGCTGCCCTTCCTGTCGCTGGTACTGCTGTTTGCCAGCCGCGCTTTCCTGGGCCTGGGCGAGAGTCTGGTCGGCACCGGCGCCATCATGTGGGGTGTGGGGCGCGTGGGTGCGGAGAACACCGCCAAGATGATCTCCTGGAACGGCATTGCCACCTATGCCGCGCTGGCCATCGGCGCCCCGCTGGGCGTGGTGCTGGATCGCTCGCTGGGCTTTGCCGTGATCGGCCTGACGGGCATGCTGCTCACCGTGCTGGGCTATCTGCTGGCGCGCGGTGGTCCGGTCACGCCGGTGGTCCCGGGTGAACAGCTGTCCTTCAAACTGGTGCTGCGCAAGGTGTTTGCGTATGGCATGGGCCTGGCCTTCGGCACCATCGGCTTCGGTTCGATCGCCACCTTCATCACCCTCTATTACGCCGACCAGCACTGGAGCGGGGCGGCCTTTGCGCTGACCGCCTTCTCCTCCGCCTTCGTCGGTGCGCGCCTGCTGTTTGCCAATGTCATTACGCGCTTTGGTGGATATCGCGTGGCCGTGGTGTGCTTCCTGACCGAGTCCGTCGGACTGTTGCTGCTGTGGAGCGCCACCACGCCGGCACTGGCGCTGCTGGGCGCGGGCCTGGCCGGCTTCGGCTTTGCGCTGGTGTTCCCGTCGCTGGGGGTGGAAGCGGTCAGCCTGGTGTCGCCGGCCAATCGTGGCGCGGCACTGGCGGCATATTCGGTATTCCTCGATCTGGCATTGGGCGTGACCGGCCCGCTGGCCGGGGCCATCGCAGGACAGCTGGGGTATGCGCAGGTGTTCCTGTTTGCCGCCATCGCAGCCATTGGTGGCGTGGCCTTGTCGCTGTCCTTGTATCGCAGTGCGCAGCAGGGCGCGAAGACTTGATCTGATTGCGATTGCAGGCAGTGCACCTCGGGCTGATAGGTTTTGATCTATCGGCCCGATTGATTTATAGGCGTGCATTTATCTCTAAAATCGATTGAAATAGGGAACGTCGGCCCCACTGTCTCATCAATAGTTGCGTGGTCGCAGTTTGTCCGTCTGCGATTTGCAATAGAATCGCGGAGTGCGCAGTGTTATGTACCCGCTTACGAAAAACCGAACAGCTAAGGAGCGAATGATGGCAAAGAAGAATGTGGCAGCCCCCTCGATCAACATCGGCATCAACGACAAGGACCGCAAGAAGATTGCTGACGGCCTGTCCAAGCTGCTGGCCGACACCTACACGCTGTACCTGAAGACCCACAACTTCCACTGGAACGTGACCGGTCCGATGTTCAACACCCTGCATCTGATGTTCGAAGGCCAGTACAACGAACTGGCACTGGCAGTGGACCTGATCGCTGAACGCATCCGCGCGCTGGGTTATCCGGCACCGGGTTCGTACAAGGAATTCGCCAAGCTGTCTTCGATCCCCGAAGCCGAAGGCGTGCCCAATGCGCAAGAGATGATCGCCCAGCTGGTGGCCGGCCAGGAAGCCGTGACCCGCACCGCGCGTTCGATCTTCCCGACCGTGGATGCCGCCGCTGATGAACCGACCGCCGACCTGCTGACCCAGCGCATGCAGCTGCATGAAAAGAATGCGTGGATGCTGCGCAGCCTGCTGGAAGGCTGACGCAAGAGTTGGTTCTTTTTGCGAGGCATGTAAAGCGCTCGCACGCTGTATCCTGCAGCCCCGGTCGTTCACTCGGCCGGGGCTGTTTTTTTATCGAGCGATAGCCTCGGCAGGCACGGTGTGAGTCAGTCGCGTCTTCAGCGCTTCATTGCCGAAGTCATCATCCGGGGGTTGCGGATTTCCGCAAGGAAACATTAGAATGCGGGCCAGTGTTGCATCAGGGAGGGATACTTGATGAGCACAGGATCTTCGCATGCCCAAAGCGCCCCCGGGTCTGGAACAGCTGCTTCCGGACTATCTCTACACCCGCATTCTGCGGCGGGTTTCCCCGTTTCACCTCGTCTCCCAACATGAACCGCTAGACAACCGGCTTGACGCCAGCGAGGCGTTGCCACGCGACTTCGCGCCCGTTCTTGAGCGCTTGGCCGATCACAGCTGGTTTGAAATCGAAGACTTGCCTTGCCTTCCGGTCGACATGACCTGGGATACAGTGTCATGACGACCAAAGGTGTCACCCTCGAACAGGCAGACAGGTCGTTCACGCGCATCGAACCACACGGTGGCGGAGCCAACGCAGCCATCAAGGCAGAGACTGCGGCCGAGAAAACGTTTTGGCAGAAGTCCAGTCCCTGGGTGCACGGTGTGCTAGGCGTGGCCAGTTTCGTTCCGGGCTTGTCGGTCATCACGGGTGCGATCGATGCGGCGATCTATACCGCCGAGGGCGACTACGTTGAAGCGGGGATCGCTGCGGCGAGCATGATCCCGGGTGGCAAGGTGGTCACGACGGCAGGCAAGGTCGCCAAGCGTGCGGTCAGTGCGACGAGAGTCGCCAAGGGCGCGCGCGACGCTGAAGAAACTAGCAAAGCCGTGAGGTCTGCAAGAGAAGCCGTAGAACGCGCCAAGGCCGCGAAGGACGCTAATCCCGGCAAAGCGACTCAGACAGGCGGTGGCAGCAAGAGGGGCGGCAAAGATACAACTATCAAGAAAAAGGAGAAAGGGCCTTGCGATCATTTACGACGGGGCAGTGGCAAAGGGCCTTATCGAGGAGGAGCACACAGCCAGACGAGCAAGCCTGTTAACGACGGAAAAGATTCGCATCATATGCCTGTTAGAGAGGTGAGCCCCTTAGATCCGAGGGATGGCCCCGCGATTCAAATGGCTCCCACAGATCACGGCAAGACAAAGAGTAACGGCAACAAGGGACTTCAAGGAGAATTGTATCGTGAGATGATTAAGGATCTGCTCAACAAAGGCGAATGGAGAAAAGCCATGGCCATCGAAATAAGGGATGTACGCCGGATATCAAGAAGTATTGATAGCCCGCGAAAATACAATGAAGCCATGCTTGAGATGCTCGAATATTTTAAGTGCCTCGAAAAACACGGATTACTAAAATAGTGCAAGGACTATGAATAGCCAATTTGAAATTCAGCCATATTCAGGCGTAGGTGATCTTCGCTTCGGCATGAACCGCGTAATGATTGAAAAGTTGATCGGTACGCCTATCGCGAAAGAAAAAGGCTTCTCTGGCGAGACCACAGAGTACCGGCGAGACAATGGATTACTGACGACTTACGATTTGAACAAGGACGCGCTTGTCGAAGTTGGATTTAGCCGGAACATACTTGAATTGGAGTTTGACGGCAGCAGGATCTTCACTGATCCACCAAAGGAAATATTTAGAAAGTTGGTCAATCTCGATGGCAATCCATACGAAAGCGTCGGGTTTATCGTTTTGCTCAATCTCGGTATCACGCTAACGGGATTTCATGACGATGATATCTACCAACGTGCAGTCACCGTGTTCACCCGAGGTCGTTGGGACGATCTGCTTCAAAAATTAAAGCCCTTCGATTTTGTGAATTTCTAGAACCCATTTCATAAATAGGCGTGAGTGCGAGCGAGTCCCGTTTGGGATGAAGTGCAAGGCGCGAATTTGGGTCAAGACTGGGCGTCTTGACCCAAATTCGTAACGCAGCAATTCGCCCAAACGGGCCGCTCCCTCCGGGTTCTGTCCAGAACGCATCTCACGCCTATTTATGAAATGGGTTCTAGAATCCGCCAAGTGATGCAAGACCTCCCGAATTGAAACCATTTTCTGCATGAGCATTGCGGCAGAAAACCACGCTGGACGGGATTCATCAGATATAAGGCGTCCTCGGTTGCGTTCATCAACGATACAGATCCGCCAACTGCCGCGTCTTGCGCTCCTCCACCGGCACCAGATAAACACTGCTGATGACGGCCACCATGTCAGCCCCCTGCGCCACCAGCGGCGGCGCGTTCTCCAGCGTGATGCCGCCGATCACCACCACCGGCAAGGGGATCTCGCGCTTGGATTGCGCAATGATTTCCGGTGCGGTGCGGAAATCGTATTTCTTGACGCGCGACGGATAGAAGCCGCCGAAGGCGACATAACTGGCACCATCGCGATACGCCGCATGGGCCAGCTCCAGCGTACCGTAACACGAGGCTCCAACGATGCGGTCGGGTCCCACGGCCTTGCGCACCTCGGCAATGGAGGCATCCGTGCCACCGACGTGAATGCCATCGGCATCGATCTCGAGGCACAGGTCCACATGATCATTGATGATGAGCGGCGCATCGTACTGTCGGCACAGAGCCAGCAGAGCCGAGGCTTGTGCACGTCGCTGCTCGACGCACGCGGTCTTGTGACGGTACTGCACCAGCGCGGCACCATTCTGCAGCGCCAGTTCAGTAGCGGCCATCAATTGGGACAGATCGTCCCAATCAGGCGTGACGATGTACAGCCCACGCAGATGCTTTGCATACTCGGGTTTCATGTCAGGCTCCTGCCGCAACGGCGGCGTCAATAACAGGTCCAAAGGCAGGCACGCGATTGGGGATGCGCTGCCCGTCAGCAATCGCATAGGACGTCGACAGCGCCTGCTGCGTGTACTGCTGCGCCAGGTCGATGGCATCGCGCATGGGCAGGCCACGCGCCAGGCAGGCCGACAGGGCGGCGGCCAGCGTACAGCCGCTGCCGTGGAATTCATCAGGCAGCCGCGTCCAGCGCCAGCGCGCGCTTTCAATGGCCTCTTGCGCAAATTCGGAACGGAACAATTGTCCGTACCAGCGATTGATCACATCCTGCTCCTGCGGGCCATGCCCGCCCTTGAGCAGCACGTGCGCACAGCCCCGCTCCATCAGCAAGGCCGCCTGCCGCGCCGGTTCATCGTCGCCACAGAGACGCCGCGCCTCGTTGAGGTTGGGGGTAATCACGGTGGCCAGTTCGTAAAGCGGCTCGATCACGCGTGCGGCATCATCGCGCGAGAGCTGGTCTCCCTTGCCGTTGGCCAGTACCGGATCAAGCACCACCGACAAGTGCGGATCGTGTACGCGCAGTTGGCGAATCAGGTCGGCGATTACTTCGGCATTTTCACGGCTACCGGCGATGCCGAGCTTGACCGCCGCGATGGCGAAGCGATCGATCAACACCTGCGCCTGATGCCGCACCAGCGCCGGATCGAGCGCATGCACTGCAAAGACGCTGACGTTGTCCTGCACCGTCAATGCGGTCGGCACCGACAAGGGATGCGCACCCAGTGCCGTGATGGCCGGGATATCGGCCTGCATGCCGGCCCCGCCGCTGGGGTCGGAGCCGGAGAAGACCAGCACGCAGGGTGGCGTGGAGCGATAAGCTGCCTGCATGCTCACGCCACGCGCCCGGCCATCGGCGAGGACGGCGAGGCGGCAAACTTGCGCGGGATGCGACCGGAGAGGAAGGCCTCGCGGCCCGCTTCCACCGCCAGTTTCATCGCACGCGCCATGCGGATGGGATCGCGCGCACCGGCAATGGCGGTATTCATCAGCACGCCATCACAGCCCAGCTCCATTGCAATGGCCGCATCGGAGGCCGTGCCCACGCCGGCATCGACCAGCACTGGCACACGCGCCTGCTCGATGATGAGCGAGAGATTCCAGGGATTCAAAATGCCCATGCCCGAGCCGATCAGCGAGGCCAGCGGCATGACGGCGGCCACGCCCAGATCTTCCAGCATGCGCGCCTGGATCGGATCGTCGCTGCAATAGACCATCACGTCGAAGCCATCCTTGACCAGGGTCTCGGCGGCTTTCAGCGTTTCGGGCATGTTGGGGAAAAGCGTCTTCTCGTCGCCCAGCACTTCCAGCTTGACCAGCTTGTGGCCGCCCAGCAGTTCGCGCGCCAGTTGCAGGGTGTAGACCGCATCGGTGGCGTTGTAGCAGCCGGCGGTGTTGGGCAGGATGGTGAATTCGGAAGGCGGCACCGCGTCCAGCAGGCTGGGCGCATTCGGGTCCTGGCCGATGTTGACGCGGCGGATCGCTACCGTGATGATCTCGGCGCCGCTGGCCACCGTCGCCGCGCGCGTTTCGTCGAGGTCCTTGTACTTGCCGCTGCCGACCAAAAGGCGCGAGCGATAGGTCTTGCCGGCGATGGTCAGGCCCTTGTCCTCGGTGAGGTGGGGGGCGTCGTTCATGTTCATGTCGATTCCTTGTCTGTGGGAGCTGCGTGCCACGGGAGGCGGCTGCTGGCGGCACTCGCGCGCCGCAGCAGAACAATCTTTCATCCGCCCCCGATGGCGCGCACTACGTCTACCTTGTCGGCCTCGGCCAGCGCGCGCTCAGGCCATTGCGCGCTGGGCACCACCTGGCGGTTCACCGCCACGGCCACCGCCTTGCCGGCCAGGGAGAGGCCGGCAATGAGCTGGTCCAGCGTGGCGCCGTCAGGCAGCGGGTGCGGCTTGCCGTTCAGTTCGATCTGCATGGCGCTTACTGCTTCGAATAGATCTCGGCGCCCATCTTGACGAACTCGACCGATTTCACCTGCATGCCCTGCTTCAGGGCATCGATCTCGGAGATGCCTTCCTTGGCGGCGTAATCACGCACTTCCTGGGTGATTTTCATGGAGCAGAAATGCGGGCCGCACATGGAGCAGAAGTGCGCCACCTTGGCCGAATCCTTGGGCAGGGTTTCGTCGTGGAATTCGCGCGCCTTGTCGGGGTCCAGGCCGATGTTGAACTGATCTTCCCAGCGGAACTCGAAGCGCGCCTTGGACAGCGCGTTGTCGCGGATCTGCGCACCCGGATGGCCCTTGGCCAGATCAGCGGCGTGGGCGGCGATCTTGTAGGTGATGATGCCGTCCTTCACGTCAGTCTTGTTGGGCAGGCCCAGGTGTTCCTTGGGGGTGACGTAGCACAGCATGGCCGTGCCATACCAGCCGATCTGCGCGGCGCCGATGCCGGAGGTGATGTGATCGTAGCCGGGCGCGATGTCGGTGGTCAGGGGGCCGAGGGTGTAGAACGGCGCTTCGTGGCACTGCTCCAGCTGCAGATCCATGTTCTCCTTGATGAGGTGCATGGGCACGTGGCCGGGGCCTTCGATCATCACCTGCACGTCGTGCTTCCAGGCGATCTGGGTCAGTTCGCCCAGGGTGCGCAGCTCGCCCAGCTGGGCTTCGTCGTTGGCGTCGTAGATCGAGCCGGGACGCAGGCCATCACCCAGGCTGAAGCTGACGTCATAGGCTTTCATGATTTCGCAGATCTCTTCGAAGTGTTCGTAGAGGAAGGATTCGCGGTGATGCGCCAGGCACCACTTGGCCATGATGGAACCGCCGCGCGAGACGATGCCGGTCATGCGCTTGGCCGTCAGCGGCACGTATTGCAGGCGCACGCCGGCGTGGATGGTGAAGTAGTCCACGCCCTGCTCGGCTTGCTCGATCAAGGTGTCGCGGAAGATTTCCCAGGTCAGGTCTTCGGCCTTGCCGTTGACCTTTTCCAGGGCCTGGTAGATCGGCACGGTGCCAATGGGCACCGGCGAATTGCGGATGATCCATTCACGGGTCTCGTGGATGTTCTTGCCGGTGGAGAGGTCCATGACGTTGTCGCCGCCCCAGCGGATGGCCCAGGTCATTTTTTCCACTTCCTCGCCGATGGAGGAGGTGACGGCCGAGTTGCCGATGTTGGCGTTGATCTTCACCAGGAAATTGCGGCCGATGATCATCGGTTCGACTTCCGGGTGGTTGATGTTGGCGGGGATGATGGCGCGGCCGCGTGCGACTTCGTCGCGCACGAATTCCGGGGTGATCTCGGCGGGAATCGATGCACCGAAGGATTGGCCCGGATGCTGGCGGCCCATCAGGTCGGCCAGCTTGTTGCCCATGGGGCCGGAGGCTTTGAGCTGTTCCAGATACTCCTTGCGGCGCAGGTTTTCGCGGATGGCGATGAATTCCATCTCGGGGGTGATGATGCCGCGGCGGGCATAGTGCATCTGGGTGACGTTGGCGCCGGATTTGGCGCGGCGCGGCTTGCGGTGCAGGTTGAAGCGCAGCTCGGCCAGGGCCGGGTCGTTCAGGCGCTGCTGACCGTATTCGGAAGTCGGGCCGGGCAGTTCCTCGGTATCGTTGCGTTCCAGGATCCAGGGCAGGCGCGGGGTGGAGAGACCAGCGCGGATGTCGATCTTCACGTCCGGGTCGGTGTAGGGGCCGGAGGTGTCGTAGACATAGATCGGCGGATTCTTTTCCGAACCGAACATGGCGGGGGTGTCGGCCTGGCTGATCTCGCGCATGGGCACGCGGATATCCGGGCGCGAGCCGGTCACGTAGATCTTGCGGGAATTCGGGAGAGGCTGGACGGCGGCCTCGTCGACGGTCGCCGTGGCGGACAGGAATTTAGGGTTGGCATTCATTTCGGCTCCTTTGCTTGATGACTCTTGGCTCGGAGCCAGCAAAGGAGGTTGCGGAAGAGGACGGACGGCGTGGAGGTGATACAGGGCCGTGGGTGCGTCATGCTGCCGGTTGCTTCCCTTCGCTGGCATTATCCAGATCAGGTTCAAGGGTATTTCTCACCCGGCTGCCAGAGCATGTGCTCCGGTGCCAGGACCCCTAGCGATGCGACGCGGGCTGCTTGCGCAGTCCTTGTCGTGGGCCGGATTCTACTCCAATCGGCGTGAGGAACAAGGTTTCATTTCAGATGGGCTGGGTGTGCAGCGCAGCATTTTCACTCAGCCCAAGGATCGATCACTTGCAGACCCGGGAACTGAAAATCTTTGCGATTGCGGGTCACCATGGTCAGTCCGTGTACGAGTGCAGTGGCCGCCAACAGGCTGTCAACCGCTGCAACCGGACGCCCCGCTTCCGCCTGAATGCGCCCCCATCGGTCTGCCACGACAACATCAATCGGCAAGATCCTTCCGGCAAAATAGGCGGGCAACTCAGTTTCCAGCCAGTCCATCAAGCGCAACTTTGCAGGGCCCGGCGGCTTGTTATCGGCACCTTTTCGTATTTCGCCCATGGTGAGGACGCTCAGGTACAAGGTTGCCGGAGGTCTGCGCGCAAACCATTCCACGACCCGGGGATTGGGCTCACGGCGACGCAGTTCCGACAGGACATTGGTGTCGAGCAGATAACTCAAAGGTCAACCTCCCTCGTCAGGCTGGTATCACGCTCGAATTCAACATCATCTGCATCGTAAAGCGGCGAACGCCGCATAAATTCCACCAAGGTCAAATTTGCGCCGCTGAGCCGCTCATAGTCGGCTTTCGACATGACCACCGCTACTGAGCGACCGTGCCAGGTGATTTCCTGCGGACCCGAGCGCTCCGTATCCCGCACCAGTTCCGAAAACTGAGCCTTGGCTTCTTGTATTTGCCATGTACGCATGAATACCTCCAATCTGACCAGACAGGTCAGATCATAGCAGCATTCGTTTGCAAACACCGCTGGTACCGGAATTCTTCGCCGGCTCGCGGCGACGTTTTGGGGCTTTGTACTATCCGTCCCTTATAATGTTGGGTTTCGCAAAAACACACGTCAAATCATGGAATTAGCCAAGTCGTTCGAGCCCGCCGAGATTGAGAAATTCTGGCGCGAGGAATGGGAAAAGCGCGGTTACTTCGCCGCCACCACCGACGCGGAGAAGCCCTCGTTTTCCATCCAGCTGCCGCCGCCCAATGTGACCGGCACCCTGCACATGGGTCACGCGTTCAACCAGACCATCATGGATGGCCTGACGCGCTACCACCGCATGCGCGGCTACAACACCGCCTGGATCCCCGGTACCGACCACGCCGGCATCGCCACCCAGATCGTGGTGGAACGCCAGCTGGATGCGCAGAAGGTCTCGCGCCACGACCTGGGCCGTGAAAAATTCGTCGAGAAGGTGTGGGAGTGGAAGGAAAAATCCGGCTCCACCATCACCGGCCAGATGCGCCGCATGGGCGCCTCCACCGACTGGGCCCGTGAATACTTCACGATGGACCCGAAGATGTCCAAGGCCGTCACCGAAGTCTTCGTGCGCCTCTACGAGCAGGGCCTGATCTACCGTGGCAAGCGCCTGGTGAACTGGGACCCCGTGCTGGGCACCGCCGTCTCCGACCTGGAAGTGGTGTCGGAGGAAGAAGACGGCTCCATGTGGCACATCAAGTACCCGCTGGCCGATGGCAGCGGCCATATCGTGGTGGCCACCACCCGTCCGGAAACCATGCTGGGCGACGTCGCCGTGGCAGTGGACCCGACTGACGAACGCTACGCAGCGCTGGTGGGCAAGATGCTCAAGCTGCCGCTGGTGGGCCGCGAAATCCCCATCATCAAGGATGAATACGTCGACAAGGAATTCGGCACCGGTTGCGTGAAGATCACCCCGGCGCACGACTTCAATGACTACCAGGTGGGCGCACGCCACAACCTGGAAAAGATCAGCATCTTCACCCTGAAGGCCACCATCAACGAGAATTCGCCCGAGAAGTACCAGGGCCTGGACCGCTTCGAGGCGCGCAAGCAGATCGTGGCCGACCTGGAGGCGCTGGGCCTGTTGGAACTGGTCAAGCCGCACAAGCTGATGGTGCCGCGTGGCGACCGTACCGGGGTGGTGATCGAGCCGATGCTGACCGACCAGTGGTTCGTCGCCATGAGCAAGCCGGCGCCGGAAGGGACCTTCTTCCCCGGCAAGTCGATTGCCGAAACGGCGCTGGAAAAAGTCTCCTCGGGCGAGATCAAGTTCGTGCCCGAGAACTGGACCAACACCTACAACCAGTGGCTCAACAACATCCAGGACTGGTGCATCTCGCGCCAACTGTGGTGGGGCCACCAGATCCCGGCCTGGTACGACGAGGATGGCGGCATCTATGTTGCCCGCACCGAAGAAGAAGCCAAGAAGCAAGCCGGCGGCAAGTCCGTCAAGCGCGATGAAGACGTGCTCGACACCTGGTTCTCCTCGGCGCTGGTGCCCTTCTCCACCCTGGGCTGGCCGGAAGAAACGCCGGACTACAAGCTGTTCCTGCCCTCCTCGGTGCTGGTGACGGGCTTTGACATCATCTTCTTCTGGGTGGCGCGCATGGTCATGATGACCACGCACTTCACCGGCAAGGTGCCCTTCGATACCGTCTACGTTCACGGCCTGGTGCGCGATGCCTCGGGCCAGAAGATGTCCAAGTCCAAGGGCAACACCCTGGACCCGATCGACCTGATCGATGGCATCGGCGTGGATGAACTGGTGGCCAAGCGTACGGTCGGCCTGATGAATCCCAAGCAGGCGGCCAGCATCGAGAAGGCCACCCGCAAGGAATTTGCGGACGGCATCCCGGCCTTCGGCACCGACGCGCTGCGCTTCACCTTCGCGTCGCTGGCCACCCTCGGCCGCAACATCAACTTCGACCTGAACCGCTGCGAAGGCTATCGCAACTTCTGCAACAAGCTGTGGAACGCCACCCGCTTCGTGCTGATGAATACCGAAGGCCAGGACTGTGGTTTCGACGGCCACGAGAAGGGTGTCTGCGACAAGGAGAAGCTGCAATTCTCCAAGGCTGACCGCTGGATCGTATCGCTGCTGCAGCGTACCGAAGCAGAGGTTGAAAAGGGCTTTGCAGACTACCGCTTCGACAATATCGCCACCGCGATCTACAAGTTCGTCTGGGACGAGTACTGCGACTGGTACCTGGAAATGGCCAAGGCCCAGATCCAGAGCGGCAACGAAGCGCAGCAGCGCGCCACCCGCCGCACCCTCTTGCGCGTGCTGGAAAGCGTGCTGCGCCTGGCCCATCCGGTGCTGCCCTTCATCACCGAACAGCTGTGGCAAAGCGTGGCCCCGCTGACCGATCGCAAGCCTGATCCGGCGGGCGACTCCATCATGCGCCAGGCTTATCCGCGCCCGGACCTGGACAAGATCGATGCCGAAGCCGAAGCCTGGGTTGCCCAGTTCAAGGCCTACACCGATGCCTGCCGCAACCTGCGCGGCGAGATGCAACTGGCGCCTTCCCTGCGCGTGCCGCTGATCGTGGAAGCCGCCGATGCGTCGGCAGTGGAATCCTTCCTGCCTTATCTGCAAGGCCTGGTGCGCCTGTCGGAAGCGACGGTGGTGGCGCAACTGCCGGAGTCACCCGCACCGGTGGCCATCGTCGGCGAAGTCAAGCTGATGCTGAAGGTGGAAATCGACGTGGCCGCCGAGCGTGAGCGCCTGGGCAAGGAAGTGACCCGCCTGACCGCCGAGATCGCCAAGGCCAACGGCAAGCTGTCCAACGAAAGCTTCGTGGCGCGCGCGCCAGAGGCGGTGGTGGCGCAGGAGAAGGAACGTGTCGCCAACTTCAGCGCTACGCTGGAAAAGGTGAAGGAACAGCTGGCCAAGCTGAAGTAAGCCGGCCTGTTTCTTGATGAAGCCGTCGTCCCTCACGGGGCGGCGGCTTTTGCTTTTTGTGCTTGCCTTGCGCGGCGGGCTTGTCTAGACTGGATCGAATAAATTAGAACAATCGTGCTTTTTTATGGCATTCGACTTGATAACAGGAGACAAGCATGAACCGTATTTCCTCCCCTTCCCGCCTGGCCACGCTATCGCTGCTGGCCGCCACCCTGCTTTCCAGTGCAGCCGCCTGGGCCGATGGCTCGCCGGTGGGCTTGTGGAAGAGCATCGATGACGCCACCGGCAAGCCCAAAGCGCTCATCCGCATCAGCGAAAGCAACGGTGAACTGAGCGGCAAGATCGAAAAGCTCTTCCGTGCACCAGATGAAGACCAGAACCCGGTCTGCCAGAAGTGCGAGGGCGAGCTGAAGGACCAGCCGGTCATTGGCATGACCATCCTGTCGGGTCTGAAGAAGGATGGGGACGAGTACAACGGTGGACAGATCATCGATCCGGCCAATGGCAAGGTCTACAAGAGCAAGTTGTCAGTGGTCGATGACGGGCAAAAGCTCAATGTGCGCGGTTATGTCGGCATGCCGATACTGGGCCGCACCCAGACCTGGCTGCGGGAGCAGTAAGGCCGTTGCACTCAGGCCGGACGTGAAGCTTTGAGCACGTAACGGTCCAGCTCGCGGGCGAAGGCGCGACCGTCGCTGGCGCTGAAGGCGGCCGGGCCGCTGGTCTCGATGCCGCTGCTGCGCAGCTCTTCCATGAAATTGCGGGTGCTGAGGTGATGGCCGATGTTCTGGGCGGTATAAAGCTCGCCGCGAGGATTGAGCGCCAGTGCGCCCTTGGCCACCACATCGGCGGCCAGCGGGATGTCGGCGGTGATGACCAGGTCGCCGGGTTCAACCTGGCGGGCGATTTCCTTGTCGGCCACATCGAAACCGGCAGGGACCACCATGGATTTGATATAGCGCGAAGGAGGCGTACGCAATGGCCGGTTGGTCACCAGCGTCACGATGATCGTGGTGCGGTCGGCCACCCGGAACAGCATGTCCTTGATGACGCCCGGACAGGCGTCGGCATCGACCCAGATGGCCATCAGCGCGGCGTCGCCCGGTTCAGACGAAGGAAACGGTGAGGCCCGGCAGGGTCACGCCCGAGAAGGCCGTGGTCCAGGTCTGGCCCGGCTCGATGGGACAGGCGTCGGTCCAGGTGCCGGTCGTGATGATCTCGCCGGCCTGCAACTGGCGGAAGCGGCTCTGCTTCTGCAACAGCTGGTGCAGGTGCCACAGGGCATGCAGGGGACTATCCATCTCGTCATTGCAGAAACCGGCGGCGCGCAGCACGCTGGACGATTCCGTGTTGCAGGACAGGGAGACGCTGGCGCTGGCCAGGATCTGCGGCAGGTGGTGCCTGGTCGCCGAGGACAGCACATGCGGCTCGCCCACGATGAGCGTGCCATGCAGGCCGAAGGCGGCAATCGAATCGGCTACCGTGAATTCCCAGTTGGGGAAGGGACAGACCACAATCTCGAAACCATGCGCCATCCACTCCAGGCAATCGGCCAGCTCGATGAGCGAGGCCCCCGGTGCCGGGGTCTTGCCGAGCTTGAAGACGATCTCCGGTTCGATGCGCGGCTGCACCGCACCGGTCAGCGACTGCGCACCGTGGTTGTCTTCGGCAAAGCGTACCGTGGCGTCATACATCGGCGCCCAGGTCGGAATACGCGCTTCATCGATGATGCCGTAGCGCTCCCAGTTCTTGCGCACCACGAAACCGATCTTGCGGCCTATGGGCTGCTCGCCCTGGGCGACACGGATATTGCGGATGTTGTGGGCGATTTCGTAGGCGTCTTCCACCGACAAGGGTTCGGACTCGGAAATGCGCGGGATGATCCGGGACTGGGCGCGGGCATCCAGCAGCTGATGCGCGTATCGAAGGGCTTGGCTCGACATTAGCATGGAGGGCTCACATCGAAAGATAGTGAATAGCTATCCATTGTCGATGACGATTAATTTTTGCACAAGCAAAAACTCGCTTTTATACGAGATCTGACAAAAATTTCATCAGATCGTGCTGCTGCGCGTCATGCTGTTTTCCATTGGCTGCAACAGTCCTGTCCAGCTTGAGAATGGCCGAGCTCAGCCGCCCCAGAGCTCACCATTCGGACCGGTTTGCGGTGCGGTCACGCCGAAGTGCTGGTAAGCCGCGCCGGTAGCGATGCGCCCGCGCGGGGTGCGCTGCAGGTAGCCCTGCTGGATCAGGTAGGGTTCCAGCACGTCTTCGATGGTGTCGCGTTCCTCACCGATGGCGGCCGCCAGGTTGTCCAGCCCGACCGGGCCGCCGCCGAACTTGAACAGCACCGCCTCCAGCAGCTTGCGGTCCATCAGGTCGAACCCGACCGGGTCCACGTCCAGCATCACCAGGGCGGCATCGGCCATTTCGCGGGTGATGCGGCCTTCGCCCTTGACCTCGGCATAGTCGCGCACGCGGCGCAGCAGGCGGTTGGCGATACGCGGCGTGCCACGGCTGCGGCGGGCGATTTCCAGCGCGCCTTCCTCGACGATGGGGGCGTTGAGCAAGCCGGCGCTGCGGGTCACGATGCGGGCCAGCTCGGGCGGGGTATAGAACTCCAGCCGGGCGACGATACCGAAGCGGTCACGCAGCGGATTGGTCAGCATGCCCGCACGGGTGGTAGCACCCACCAGCGTGAAAGGCTGCAGGTCCAGGCGCACCGAACGGGCGGCCGGGCCTTCGCCGATCATGATGTCGATCTGATAATCCTCCAGTGCCGGGTAGAGGATTTCCTCCACCACCGGCGACATGCGGTGGATCTCGTCGATGAAGAGCACGTCATTGGCTTCGAGATTGGTGAGCAGCGCGGCCAGGTCGCCGGCGCGCTCCAGCACGGGGCCTGAGGTCTGGCGCAGGTTCACGCCCATTTCGCGGGCGATGATGTGGGCCATGGTGGTCTTGCCCAGGCCGGGCGGGCCGAACAGCAGGGTGTGGTCGAGCGGCTCGCCACGCTTGCGGGCGGCCGAGATGAAGATTTCGAGCTGGGCGCGCACCTTTTCCTGGCCGACGTACTCGTCCAGCTGCTTGGGCCGCAGCGCACGCTCGATGGCTTCCTCGTTGGCCGAAGCCGGAGTGGCGGAGATGATGCGCTGTTCGGAGAAATCGTCGGTCTGGATGCTCATGCTCTAATCCTTGTCTGCCTTTTGCCTGTGCATCAGCCCTTGGAGAGCGCCTTCAGAGCCAGCTTGATGCCGTCCGAGACGCTGCTGTCCTTGGGCACCTGCTTCATGGCCAGGGCCGCTTCCTTGTCCGAATAGCCCAGTGCCAGCAAGGCGTTGAGGATGTCGGCCGAGGCATCGCTGTGGACCACGCCGGCCACCGCGCCCAGATCGGCGCCGAGCTTGCCTTTCAGTTCCAGCAGCAATCGTTCGGCGGTCTTCTTGCCGATGCCGGGCACCCGGGTCAGGCGGCCGGCTTCCTGCAGGGTCACGGCCTGGGCCAGGTCGGCCACCGACATGCCCGAGAGAATGGACAGCGCCGTGCGCGCACCCACGCCGGAAATCTTGATGAGCTCCTTGAACGTATTGCGTTCTTCGGCGGTCCCAAACCCGAACAGGATATGGGCATCCTCACGGATGGCCAGGTGGGTCAGCAGCGTAACCTTCTCGCCCAGGCCCGGCAGATTGTAGTAGGTGCTCATGGGCACGGCCACTTCGTAACCGACGCCCTGGCAGTCGACCAGCAGGTTCGGGGGGATTTTTTCCAAAAGAATTCCGGAGAGGCGACCGATCATGGCGTCAGGGATGTGCGTGGGAGGCAGCTTCTGTGATAATCCCGCGATGATACAGCACTGTTCGGATAAACAGTATCCAAGCCTCCCCCCCTTAGATGAAGACAAAGGAAAAACATGGCCGGTAGCGCCTTCTTCGCATTGATTGACGACATCGCCACCGTGCTCGATGACGTTTCCCTGATGACCAAGGTGGCCGCCAAGAAGACGGCTGGCGTGCTGGGCGACGACCTGGCCCTCAACGCCCAGCAGGTCGCGGGCGTACGCGCCGAGCGGGAGCTGCCGGTGGTCTGGGCGGTCGCCAAGGGTTCGTTGAAGAACAAGGCCATCCTGGTACCGGCGGCGCTGGCCATCAGCGCCTTCATCCCCTGGGCGGTGACGCCGCTGCTGATGCTGGGCGGTGCCTTCCTCTGTTTCGAAGGCTTCGAGAAGCTGGCCCACAAGTATCTTCCGCATGATGACGAACATCATGAAGTCGCCGCCAGGACCGACGACGACATCGACCCGCTGGTCTACGAGCAGGAAAAGATCAAGGATGCCGTGCGCACCGACTTCATCCTTTCAGCCGAGATCATCGCCATCACACTGGGCACGGTCGCCGGTGCACCGCTACAGCAGCAGATCACGGTGCTGGTGGGCATCGCACTGATCATGACGGCGGGCGTGTATGGGCTGGTGGCCGGCATCGTCAAACTCGATGACGGTGGCCTGTACCTGGTGCAGCACGCAGGCGCGAGCGCCTGGGGACGCTTCAAGGCCGGTATCGGACGGGCCGTCCTGGCGGCCGCACCGAAGATGATGCGCAGCCTGTCGGTGATCGGCACGATTGCCATGTTCATGGTCGGCGGCGGCATCCTGACGCATGGCCTGCCCTTCGCGCATCACGCCATCGAGGCGGCGGCGCACGCCGTGGAGGGTATCGCGGTAGTCGGGCCGGCCCTCGGGGCGATCACTCCGGCGGTCTTGAATGCCGTCTTCGGCATAGTCGCCGGTGCAGTGGTGCTGGTAGTCGTGAAGCTGGTGCAGCGCGTGCTGTCCCTCTTCAAAAAGCAAGCCTAACCGACCAGACGCCCGCCGCGCATGCGGATGCCCTTGCGCGCCAGCGCCGGGGCCAGCGCGCCAAGGTCCGACAGGACCCCTCCCCCATGCGCATGGCAGATCGCCACGCCCAGCGCATCGGCGGCATCGGTACCCGGCAGGCCGGGCAGCTTCAGCAGCCGCGCCACCATCTCCTGCACCTGCGCTTTCTGGGCGCGTCCATGGCCGGCTACGGCTTGCTTGACCTGCAGGGCCGTATATTCAGCGACTGCCAGGTCGGCGGCCACCAGCGCGCAAATGGCCGCGCCGCGCGCCTGCCCCAGCAGCAGGGTAGATTGCGGATTGACGTTGACGAACACTTTTTCGATGGCGGCGCAGTCCGGCGCATAGGACCTCACCACTTCGCCAACACTGGCCAGGATCACCTTCAGGCGTGAAGGCAGGTCGCCGTCCGGGGTCTTGATGGTGCCGGATGCGATATAGGAGAGCGTGTTGCCCTGCTTGTGGATGACCCCGAAACCGGTGGTGCGCAAGCCAGGGTCGATACCGAGGATTTTCATGCCCGCCAGTCTAACCGATCAGGCGGGCATCTCGCGTCAGAACAAGACGCCCTGCCCCGGATCCGGCATTTTCTGGCGTGGCGGGCGCCGGGCGGTCGACGGCAGGCCGCTCTTGCGCGAACCATGCCTGCCCTGGATGGCGTCGGCTTCCGCCCGCGCAGTACTGCTGCTGCGCTGGCCGTAGAGGGCGTCCTTGGCGTGCTTGAGCGCCGTCTTCTCATCCACGATGGGATCGGGATAAGCCGCCGTGCCGAATTCCGGCACCCAGCGCCGCACGTACTCGCCCAGCGGATCATGATCGCGCGCCTGCTTGGCCGGTGAATAAATGCGCAGCGTGTTGATGCCGGTGGTGCCGGACTGCATCTGCATCTGGCTCCAGTGGATGCCCGGTTCGAAATCCAGGAACTGCCGCGCCAGGAACAGCCCCGGCGCACGCCAGTGCAACCAAAGGTGGTAGGCGGCGAAGCTGACAAGCATGGCGCGCATGCGGAAGTTGAGCCAGCCGGTGGCGCACAGCTGGCGCATGCAGGCGTCGATCATGGGATAACCGGTTCGGCCTTCGCACCAGGCATCGAAACGCGCCTGCGCCTCCACGCCCCACGGACCGCCATCACCGGGGCGCAAGCCATCCAGCGAACGCGCGACGTTGCGCCATTCGATATCAGGCTGGTCTTCCAGCTTCTGCATGAAGTGGCAATGCCAGCGCAGGCGGCTGGAGAAGCCGCGCAGGCCGTAGGCCAGCTCGCGGTCGGCGGTGTGCTCGATGGCCAGCTCGGTGGCCTGATGCACGCTGCGCATGGAAATGGTACCGAAGGCCAGATGCGCGCTGAGTCGGCTGCAGGCGTCGGGTGCGGTCAGCGGACTGGACATGCCGCGCCGGTAATCCCGTGCACCACCACCGAGAAAGGCGCGCAGGGTGTCCCACGCTGCCGCCTCGCCGGCAGGCGGTTGCAGACGGACTTCGGGCAAACCCAGTTCGGTCAGCGTCGGCAGACGGTCCGGCTGCATGCCCGCAGGCGCGCGCAAGCCGACAGGATTGCCCACCTGCGGCGCCTCCATGCGCCGCACCCAGCGCGCAGCCCAGCCATCGCGGCTGCGCAGGCGCCGCACCACGCCGGTCTGCGGCCACTCCAGCCATTGCACGCCCTGGATGCGGCACCAGCGATTGACCGAGATATCGCGTGCATAGCTCCACGCCGGGCCGGTTTCTTCATGGCTGAACAGATGGGTGACACCCCATGCACGGCGCAAGGACTCCAGCACCTGCACCGCCTCGCCCACCCGCACCAGCAGCGGCAGTCCGCACCGCTGCAATTCCCGCTGCAAGGGCGCCAGCGAACGCAGCAGGAAATCCACATGGCGCGGATCGCATTCAACACTCTGCAACCACGCGGGCTCGATGATGAAGACCGCGAAGGCGCGCTCGCACTGCGCAGCCTCGGCCAGCGCCGCATGATCGCGCAGGCGCAGGTCGCGCTTGAACCAGACCAGGCCGACAGCCACGTCAGCCTCTTTCGCGGCGGCGCTCCAGGCGCACCACCAGCCGCCGCACGGCCGGGCGTACCTGCAGGAAAGCGCGATAGCTGCGTTCCATCAGCCACAACATGCCGGGCAGGCGCGCCAGCCCGGCCAGCCAGCGCCAGCCCGGCAAGCTCGCCCACAACTGGACGAAGGCCTCGGCACCGCTGAAGACCACACCATCGCTTCGACGCACATGAAAGCGCGCCAGTAGCTGCGCGCGCGTGAACCCTGCCGGAAGATCGGTCGGGGACACGTCGGTACGGCTGATATCGCAAAAGCGCAGGGGAGCCTCCTGCGCACCACGCTGGTAGAGGCTGATCTCGCGTCGGCACAGCGGACAGGCGCCATCGTAGAGCACGGTCAGTTCGTCCCGTGGCTTGGGATCGGCATCAGCCATCGCGCCGCTCCCTGCGCTCGGTGCGCGCCAGCAGCTCGGCAGCCGTCTGCAGACCTTGGGTACTGCGGCGCCACCATTGCGTGAACAGGTCACTGGGCTTGTCCACCACCGGGAACAGGTCCGGCGGCGCCACACATTGCGCCCACAGCGGCAGCCAGGGCGCAAGATGCGGATCGGCCAGGCAACGCACGCTGCGCGCCGCCTTGAGCGCGCGCCCGACGGTGGCGGCATCGCCATGCCAGCACAGCGGCGTGAGCTCACGCATGCGCGCTCCCACGAAGGCCCAGCGACGCTGGTCCCAGGGCCACAGCAGATGGAAGTCCGAGAGATAAAGACCGACCACTACCGTATCGGGCGACAGATCGGCGGGCAACTCGCCCAGGCTCCATGGATGAACCAGCCAGACATCCCGTCCGGCTACGGCGTCAGGCTCGGGCGCAATGCTGCCCAAATATTCAGGTGGCATTGACAGCAGTGCCGGCTCCTTGCAGCGCTCCCGCATGCGCTGGGCCGGTTCGGCCGCCACCGGGTCGGGATGGAGAGCAATTTCGCCTAAAGCTTCATAGGAGGTATCTACCACCGTACCCGGGCTGTGCCATTCGGACGGTGCGTATTTGGCCACGTTCTCGGCATTGAAAAGATAGGGCTTGTGACTGCCGGTACCGGCCACCCACTGCCAGCTCAGGTGATTGCTGGCCAGGTCGCCATCCAGCAGATGGCCGACCATCCAGTCTGCACCGGCGCGCCAATGGACCTTGCGCAGATGCACCACGTAGCTGGCCAGCCACATGCGCGCGTGATTGTGCAGGGTCCCGGTGGCATACAGGGTGCGCACGGCCTGGTCGATGACGGGCAGGCCGGTGGCGGCTTCGCGGATGTCGGCTGGCAGCTCGCGGGCGTAAGCCGACTCCGGCAGTGGCCCGGCGTGCAGCGAATCGAAGATGCGCGCCCCGCGCCGCGCCCACACGTAGCGATAGAAGGCGCGCCAGCCCAGCTCGTAGACGAACTTGTGCTGCACATCCAGCGCCTGTCGGCGGCATACCCCGGCCAAGACCTCGCGCAGACTGACCAGGCCGTGCGTGAGATAGGGCGACAGCCCGGTCACGGCACCGTCGAGACTGTTGCGGGTGCGTGCGTAAGCCCCCGGTCGCACGGCGGCAATGCGTTCGCGCGCGGCGGCCAGGGTCGGCAGCAAGGGCAGCAAGGCCAGGGGCTGGGCCAGCCGGTCTACGGGGGCGGGGGAAGCAGCGGGACAGTCTTCCGGGGAAGGCATATCCAGGATCAGGTCGAATTGATGTTTGCGGTACATGGCTCGACTCCTCAAAGACCAGGATGGACGCGCTTGCGGCGACAGGCTTGGGAACAGTATCGGACCTCCTCCCAGTTCTTCGCCCAGGCGCGCCGCCAGGTCATGGGCAGGCCGCACACGGCGCAGGGCTTGCTGGGCAAGTGCGCCTTGTTGCCGCGATGTCCGCTGATCTGGCTTTTGGGTTTCATGACGCAGAATTGTACCGAATAAATGCGTCACACTTGACTCATGACGCAGATTTAGCATTTATAATCTGTGTCAAATATGATTCATAGGAGGAAGCCATGAGCCTTGCCAATTCGACCACGCCCGCCACGTCCCCTGCCGCGGCCGCGGACAAACCCGCCGGTGAAGCCTTGCGCCGCACGGGCGCGGTGGCCCGCATGCTGCGCATGCCGGTCGCCACACTGCGGGTGTGGGAGCGCCGCTATGCCCTGACCCAGGGCAAGCTCTCCCCCAGCGGTCAGCGACTGTATTCGGAAGCCGACGTACGGCGTCTGGCGCTGATCCGGCAGTTGACTGAACTGGGTCACGCCATCGGCAGTCTGGCGGGGCTGGACATGGATCAGCTCCAGCAGGTCGCCGCCACCCACGCCGAACTGCACGCCGCGCGCCCCACGCCGCCGGAGGCAGCGCAGGGCCAGTGGCGGCTGGCCGTGATCGGCTCTACCCTGGCGCAGCGCCTGGACAAACCGGGTCTGCTGCAACGCCTGGGGCGGCCGCTGCAATTGCTGGGCCCGTTCGAAAGCATCGAGCAGGCGGCCATGGCCTTGAAGCGGGAGGAAGTCGATGCCCTGCTGCTGCATGAGCCGCAATTGCACGCCGGCTGGCTGGGCGCGCTGGAGAGTTCGGCGCCGGCCCTGAGCGGGCTGCCGATGGCGGTACTGTACGGTTTTGCCAGCGAGGCCGTGTGCGAGACCCTGGCGGCGGTCGGCATCAGCCTGCTGCGCGCGCCCCAGCCGGATGTGGTGATCCTGCAATGGTTGCGTGGCCTGGCGGCGCTGTCTTCACCGGGGCGTGATGCGTCAGGCGAGGACAAGTCCCTGCCACCGCGCCGCTGGGATGACAACCAACTGATCGCCTTCGCCAACCAGTCCACCACGGTGGCCTGTGAATGCCCGCGCCACGTGGCCGAATTGCTGATGCAGCTGTCGCAGTTCGAGCGCTACAGCGCCCAGTGTGCCAACCGCAACGTGGCTGACGCGCAATTGCATCAATACCTGCAACAGCTGACCTCGGAATCACGCCAGCGTTTTGAAGCAGCCATGACGCGAATTGCCCTGCATGAAGGATTCATCACCGAGGACAGTTGAAACCGGCCTGGCACGGCGCACGCGGCACCAACAAAAACGCCCGGCATGAAGCCGGGCGTCGTTTTTGCAGCAAGCCGCAATCAGTGACGGAAGTGACGGGTGCCGGTCAGCAGCATGACGACATCGCGCTCATTGGCGGCATCGATGACTTCCTGGTCGCGCATGGAGCCGCCCGGATGGATGACGCAGGTTGCGCCGGCATCAACCACCACGTCCAGGCCATCGCGGAACGGGAAGAAGGCATCCGAGGCCACGGCCGAACCGGCCAGTGTCAGGCCGGCATTCTGCGCCTTGATGGAAGCGATGCGGGCCGAATCGATGCGGCTCATCTGGCCCGCGCCCACGCCCAGGGTCATGCCATTGCCGCAGAAGACGATGGCATTGGACTTGACGAACTTGGCCACGCGCCAGGCGAACATCAGGTCCTGCAGTTGCTGCTGGGTCGGCTGCTTCTTGCTGACCACCTTCACATCGGCCAGCAGCACGTTCTTGGCGTCCGGCGACTGCACGAGCAGGCCACCGCCGACGCGCTTGAAGTCATAGCCGTTCAGGCCGGTACCCAGCGGGATTTCCAGCAGGCGCACGTTCTGCTTGGCGGCGAAGATCTGCTTGGCTTCGGCGCTGAAGGACGGGGCGATCAGCACTTCCAGGAACTGCTTGGCCACGGCTTCGGCTGCGGCAGCGTCCACTTCGCGGTTGAAGGCGATGATGCCGCCGAAGGCCGAGGTCGGGTCGGTCTGCAGGGCCTTGCTGTAGGCTTCCAGCGGGTTGGCGCCGATGGCCACGCCGCAGGGGTTGGCGTGCTTGATGATGACGCAGGCAGCTTCCGTGGCCGGGTCGAAGCTCTTGACGCATTCCCAGGCGGCATCGGCGTCGGCGATGTTGTTGAAGGACAGTTCCTTGCCTTGCAACTGGGTGTAATTGGCCAGGGCGCCATCGACCTTCTTGATGTCGCGGTAGAAGGCGGCGCTCTGGTGCGGGTTTTCACCGTAGCGCATGTCCTGCACCTTCTCGAAATGCAGGTTCAGGGTGGCGGGATAGGCGCTGCGGGTGCTGTGCTGCTTGTCTTCACCCAGCGAGGTGAAGTAATTGGTGATGGCGCCGTCGTATTGCGCGGTGTGGGCGAAGACCTTCTTGGCCAGCGCGAAACGCTTTTCGTAGGGCAGGTCGCCGCCGGACTTGAGCTCGGCCAGCACGCCTTCATAGTCGGTCGGATCGCAGATGACGATGACGTCCTTGTGGTTCTTGGCCGAAGAACGCAGCATGGCCGGGCCGCCGATGTCGATGTTCTCGATCGCGTCTTCCAGCGAGCACTCGTCCTTGGCCACGGTCTGCTGGAACGGGTACAGGTTCACCACCACCATGTCGATCGTGGGAATGCCGTGCTGTTCCAGGGCGGCGACGTGCTCGGGGAAATCGCGACGGGCCAGGATGCCGCCATGGACCTTGGGATGCAGCGTCTTCACGCGGCCATCCAGCATTTCCGGGAAACCGGTGTAGTCGGCCACTTCGGTGACCGGCACGCCATTGTCGGCCAGCAGCTTGGCGGTGCCGCCGGTGGACAGGATGTTGACGCCCATGGCAGACAGCGCGCGCGCAAAGTCGAGCACGCCTGCCTTGTCGGATACGGAAATGAGTGCTTGTTTGATCATGGTAGGCAAGACTGGTAAGGAAAAGGAAACCTGAAAAACCGTGGAAGGAAGCGGCATCCGCACCTCATCCCGACGCCCCCGATGCGGCGCCGGCATGGTCGGTGACGGCTACAGCAGGCCGTGTTGCTGCAGCTTCTTGCGCAGCGTGTTGCGGTTGATGCCGAGGATCTCGGCGGCCTGGGACTGGTTGCCCTCGGCGCGCGCCATCACGGTCTCGAAGACCGGTTTTTCGACCGTGGCCAGCACCATGTCGTAGACATTGGTCGGTAGCTGTTCACCCAGATCCCGGAAATATTTTTCCAGGCTCTTCTTGACGACATCCTCGATACTTTCTTTGCTCATTGCTTTGTTGCTTCTGTTCTTGTCGGCGCCGCCTCGCAGGCTTGAATGCGCCATTTCCCCTGGGCGCGATCGTGCGTGGCGATGCCGTGTTGTTGATCAATTGCGCCCGCCGTTGCCGCTCGCGCCGGCGCATCCGATACCCTGTTCCGTGGTGCTGTCCTGCCGTGTTGCTTCAGGCGGCCAGCGGCACCTCGTCGGCCAGTCCGTATTGCAGGCGATCGCCATGCACGGTCTGGTCGGCAAAGAATTGCCGTACTGCCTGCAACTGCTGGCCGCAGTCTTCGATGCGGTTCATGCTGCGGCGGAAAGTCTCACCGCCCGGCAGGTCGCGCACATACCAGCCGATGTGCTTGCGTGCCGTGCGCACGCCCAGGTAGTCGCCGTAGAAGGCGTAGTGGGCTTGCAGGTGTTCCTCCATCAGGTGCGCCACTTCGGTCACCAGCGGCGCCGGCAGGTGTTCGCCGGTACGCAGGAAATGATCGATCTCGCGGAAGATCCAGGGGCGTCCCTGGGCGGCGCGACCAACCATGACGGCATCGGCCCCGGTGATGCGCAGGACCTCGCGCGCCTTCTCGGGGGTGGTGATGTCGCCATTGGCCACCACCGGGATCGTCACGGCGGCCTTCACGGCCGCGATGGTGTCGTACTCGGCTTCACCGCTGTAGCCGTCGGCCCGGGTGCGGCCGTGCAGGGTCAGCATGGCGATACCGGCGGCTTCGGCGCGGGCGGCGATCTTGAGGGCGTTCTTGTTGGCGCGGTCCCAGCCGGTGCGAAATTTCAGCGTCACCGGCACATCTACCGCCGACACCACCGCGTCCAGGATGCGCGCCACCAGATCCTCGTCCTGCAACAGGGCCGAACCGCACCAGCTGTTGCAGACCTTCTTGACCGGGCAGCCCATGTTGATGTCGATGATCTGCGCACCGCGCTCGACGTTGTACTTGGCGCAATCGGCCAGCATGACGGGATCGGCCCCGGCGATCTGCACCGCCTTGGGTTCCATCTCGCCATCGTGGTTGATGCGGCGCGAGGTCTTCTCGCTCTGCCACAGCCGCGGATCGGACGCCGCCATTTCGGACACGGCATACCCTGCCCCCAGCTGCTTGCACAGCTGACGGAACGGACGGTCGGTCACACCCGCCATGGGGGCGACGAACACGTTGTTGCGCAGGGAATAGGGCCCAATGTTCACGACGTGGATCAGGGGGAGGTTCGAGGAAGGGCGCTATTTTAGCGCGATTGCCAGCCTCGCCCAACAAGAATCGGGCGCGGTTACATCTTTGGGGCTGATTATTTATTGGGCAGGAGGGACTGTTGGCGAAATGCCAATGTCACGTATCAGCGGACAGGAAAACCAACAAACCGCCAAGATCAAACGACCGGAAAGATACCTCCCGGCAACAGTGCAGCTCAACGATCCACCTCATCCAGCGTCTCCCGCTGGAGATGCCCGATCTCGCCCCAGGAGCGGATGTGGGCGCGTTCGCCGTCCCAGTGCAGGCGGTTCACGCTGGCATTGAAGATGTCGAAGGTGCGCGGCTGGGCGAAGCAAGTCTGGCTGGCCCAGTGATGCACGCACTCCAGCACGCCGCCATGCGTGACGATGGCCACCTTGCGATAGCGGCCCGAGGCCAGCACGCGCTGCACCGCCGCGACAGAACGTTCATAGAATTCGCGCATGGTCTCGGCGATGCGCTCACCCGCGGGATAACGAAAGTCTGGTTCGCGAGCCTTCCACTGGCGATAAGCCTCGGGATAGCGCACCTCGATCTCGGTATGGCGCAGCCCCTCGAAGGCGCCATAGCAGCGTTCGCGCAGACCGGCATCGATCTGCACCGCCAATCCCGCCACCCCCGCCACGGCCTGGGCGGTATCGCGCGCACGCTGCAGGTCGCTGGCGAAGACGGCATCGATGCCCTCTCCCGCCAGCGCCTCGCCCAGCGCCAGCACCTGACGCTGGCCGGCCTCATTCAAGCCGATGTCGATATGCCCTTGCAGGCGCTTGTCCACGTTCCAGTCGGTTTCGCCGTGGCGGATCAGCAGGATCTCGGTCATGCTTCAGTTCAGCTGCGCGGGACCGCGTTGGGGTTGAGGGTGTACAGGCCGGTGATGGAAGCCTGCTCCAGCACGTGATCACGCAATGCGGTCAGGACCACCGATCCTTCCAGGTTGCCGGCTACCGGCAGCTGTTCCACGTCCAGCGCATAGAGGGTGAAAATGTAGCGGTGCACCAGCGCATCGTTCCACGGCGGGCAGGGGCCATCATAGCCGAAGTAGTCGCCGCGCATGTCGCCGTCCCCGGCGAACCAGCCGGTGTAGTCGTTGATACCCTGGCGCGCCCCCGGCATGACCTCGCCCAGCACCGCCGGCCCCGGCTTGCCGCGTGCGGTCACGCCGTTGCTGAACTGGCCGGCCTTGATCTGGCTGACATTGGCAGGAATGTCGACCAGCGTCCAGTGATAGAAATCAACGCGCGGCAGCTCCAGCGGCACGGTCTTGCCTTCCTGGTTCACGTCGTCGCCGCGCGAAGGCACGTCAGGATCGTGCACCACCAGCGCCAGCGACTTGGTGCCGGCAGGCAGATCACTCCACGCGAAGTGCGGATTGCGATTGGAAGACAACGCCACGTGGGTCTTGGGATCCATCACCGCAAAGGCGAATTCGCCGGGGATGTTGGCACCGTCCTTGAAAGAATCGCTCCAGAATTTCATATCACCTCCTAAAAGTAAGGCCACATTCAACACGCATTACGGATCCATTTGGGGACGCGCCGCCCGGCTTCAATGCCGGGTCTGGATTTATTGAGCAAGGTTCATATCGGCAGCCGGGGCCTTGGGCTTGACCTGCAGCCAGAAGGTCACCGGACCGTCGTTGATGAGCGATACCTTCATATCGGCTCCGAAACGCCCTGTTCCGACCCGCTCCTGACCATGCCGCACGCGCGCCTGCGCCACGAAGTGATCGAACAGCTGCCGCCCGAGTTCCGGCGCCGCAGCAGGCGTGAAGGAGGGGCGCGTGCCTGAATTGGTATCGGCCGCCAGCGTGAATTGCGGGATCAGCAGCAAGCCGCCTTGCACATCGGCCACACTGCGATTCATCTTGCCGGCCTCGTCGCTGAAGACGCGATAGGCCAGCAGCTTCTTCAGGAGGGCGTCAGCTTCGGCCGGGGTGTCGTGGCGCTCGGCGCAGACCAGCACCATGAGCCCGGTGCCGATGCTGCCCAGCGTCTGGCCATCCACCACCACCGCGGCCTGGCTGACCCGCTGCAAGAGAGCGATCATGCGCGCTCCAGCTTACGCCAGGGTGACGCGGGCAAACTTGCGCTTGCCCACTTGCACCACGCACTGGCCGGCCTCGACCTTCAAACCCTTGTCGCTGATGACGGTGCCGTCGATACGCACACCGCCCTGCTCCACCATGCGCAGTGCCTCCGAGGTGGAGGCGCACAGGTTGGCCTGCTTCAACAACTGGCCGATGCCCAGCGGTGCGCCCGACAGCGAGACTTCCGGGATATCGTCCGGGATGCCGCCCTTGGAACGGTTGACAAAGTCGGCCAGCGCATCTTCGGCGGCCTGCTGCGAGTGGAAGCGGGCCACGATTTCCTGGGCCAGGGCCACCTTGATGTCACGCGGATTCTTGCCGGCTTCGACATCAGCCTTGAAGCCGGCGATCTCGGCCATGGAACGGAAAGACAGCAGCTCGTAGTAGCGCCACATCATCACGTCGGAAATGCTCATCACCTTGGCGAACATGGTGTTGGCCGGTTCGGTGATGCCGATGTAGTTGCCCTTGGACTTGGACATCTTTTCCACGCCGTCCAGACCTTCCAGGAGCGGCATGGTCAGGATGCACTGGGGCTCCTGGCCGAAGTCCTTCTGCAGCTCGCGGCCCACCAGCAGGTTGAATTTCTGGTCGGTGCCGCCCAGTTCCAGGTCCGACTTCAGGGCCACCGAGTCGTAACCCTGCATGAGCGGATAGAGGAATTCATGCACCGAAATCGGCGTACCTTCCTTGAAGCGCTTGGTGAAGTCATCACGCTCCATCATGCGCGCCACGGTGTAACGCGAAGCCAGCTGGATCATGCCGCGGCTACCCAGGGCGTCGCACCATTCGGAGTTGTAGCGGATCTCGGTCTTGCTCGGATCCAGCACGAGACTGGCCTGGGCGAAATAGGTCTTGGCGTTGACCTCGATCTGCTCGCGCGACAGCGGCGGACGGGTGGCGTTGCGACCGGACGGGTCGCCGATCATGGAGGTGAAGTCACCGATCAGGAAGATCACCTGGTGGCCCAGGTTCTGCAGCTGGCGCATCTTGTTCAACACCACGGTGTGCCCCAGGTGCAGGTCGGGCGCAGTCGGATCCAGACCCAGCTTGATGCGCAGCGGCTGGCCGCTTTGCTCGGAACGCGCCAGCTTTTGCGCGAATTCGCTTTCGATGAGCAGCTCATCGATGCCGCGCTTGGTAATGGCCAGCGCCTCCTGCACCTTGTCGGTGAGGGGCAGGCGGGAAGGGGCTGCAGACGTGGCAGCAGAAGCAGCAGCGGAGGTGGACTGATCGGCGTTCATCGATATAACTAAAAAATAGGCTTTTGTAGGACAGGACCGCTAAACCGTGTTGCTATAATTCCGACTTTCGTTTTTTCTGCCCAGCGCCAGGACGCGGCCTCAGAAGCTCAGCAGCAGAAAAAGCGTATCGACCCGTAGGCGATGTTTCGCGGGCGCAACACGGTGGGGGACAGGAAACGCCGCATTGCAGCCATACCCGCCATCCGCCACGGAAACGCCAGATTTTAACGTATTCGGTTTGCATGTTCCCACAAGATAAACTCAAGCACCTCTCGTCCCTGTGCTTCTCCGTGTTGCAGTCCTGCCACCACAAAGTCGCCGCCTCCTCGCCCAAGACCCGCATCATTGGCGCCAGCGCCCTGTTCCTGGCCGCCTTCACCATCGGTGCCGCCGGTTTCGCCCCGGCCGAGCCGGACCTGCGCGATGCCCCGGTCAACCCGATCTCCAAGGAACTGGCCCTGCCCAATCTGCAACAGCAGATCAGCGCGCTGGAAGAACGCTCGCAGTATTACGTCAACGAAGAGAAGGTCCGCAGCGGTGACACCCTGGCCACCCTGCTCAACCGTCTGGGCGTGGATGACGACGAGGCCACCGCCTTCATCAAGTCCGATACCCTGGCGCGCACGGTGATGCAGTTGCGTCCCGGCAAGCGCGTGGTGGCGCAGACCGATGACAACGGCGAGCTCGTCAAGCTCTCCGCCACCCTGGACGACGGCAGCGACACCCCCAAGAACCTGGTGATCTCGCGCCACGACGGCAAGCTCACCGCCCAGGCCCAGCCCGCCGTGCTGGAGCGCCGCGTGGAAATGCGCGCCGGCATCATCTTCTCTTCGCTCTTCGCCGCCACCGATGCGGCCCAGATCCCGGACGCCATCGCGATGCAGCTGGTGGACATGTTCGCCACCAACATCAACTTCGCCTCCGACCTGCGCCGTGGCGACCGTTTCAACGTGGTCTACGAGACCTACTACCAGAACGGTGACCTGGTGCGCACCGGCCGCGTGCTGGCCGGTGAATTCGACAATGCCGGCAACCGCTACCAGGCCGTCTGGTTCAGCGACCCGGCCAGCAAGACCGGCGGGGGCGGCTACTATGCCTTCGATGGCAAGTCGCTGAAAAAAGCCTTCCTGAAGTCGCCCCTGGCCTTCACGCGTATCTCTTCCGGTTTCTCGATGCGCCTGCATCCCATCCTCGGCAAGTGGAAGCAGCACACCGGCGTGGACTTTGCCGCGCCGACCGGTACCCCCATCCATGCCGCAGCCGACGGTGTGATCGATTTCGTCGGCCAGCAGAATGGCTACGGCAACATCGTCGTCATCAAGCACTGGGGCGGCTACTCCACCGCCTACGGTCACATGAGCCGTTTCGCGCCCAACATCAAGAAGGGCATGAAGGTCAGCCAGAATGACGTGATCGGCTTCGTCGGCATGACCGGCTGGGCCACCGGCCCGCACCTGCATTACGAGTTCCGCGTCAACAACCAGCCGCGCAATCCGCTGTCGGTGGACGTGCCCAACACCCAGGCCCTGACGGGACCGCAAATGCAGCGCTTCCGTGCCGTGGCGGCCGAGATGCAGCATCGCATGGCCATGCTGCGTGTGCCGGGTGCGCCCGATGTGAAGCTGGCGACCATCAAATAAGCCGGGGCTGTCCGATATCCCCTGCCAGGGCGGCGCTGTAGAATCAGCGGCCGCCCTTTTCTTTTTCTGCCCTTGCCCGCCATGAACGATTCTTCCCAGTTGTATATCGGCCTGATGTCCGGCACCAGTCTCGACGGTGTCGATGGCGTGCTGGCCGCCTTCGACGGCCAGGCCGTGTCGGCCACGCTGGCAGCAGCCTACGTACCCTTCCCCGCACATCTGCGCGCCGACCTGATGGCCCTGCAAGCCGCCGGCCCCAACGAGATCGAGCGCGAAGCCCTGGCCGCCAATGCGCTGGCAGTGCATTACGCCGACTGCGTGGCGCAACTGCTGCTGCAGGCCGGCAAATCGGCAGCCGATGTGCGCATGGTGGGGGTGCATGGACAGACCATCCGCCATCGTCCCGAACTGGGGTTCACGCGCCAGAGCAACAATGCCGCCCTGCTGGCCGAACTGTGCGCCATCGATGTGGTCGCCGATTTCCGCAGCCGCGACGTCGCCGCCGGTGGCCAGGGCGCACCGCTGGTACCAGCCTTCCATCGCGCCCTCTTCGGTGATGCGACCCAGTCGCGGGTGGTGGTCAACATCGGCGGTATCGCCAACATCAGCATCCTGCCGGCCGATGAAGAAGGGGCTTACGGTTTCGATACCGGTCCCGGCAATGCGCTCATGGATGGCTGGATCCATCTGCACCAGCAACGCCCCTACGACGCCAATGGTCACTGGGGCGCCTCCGGCCAGGTCCATGCGGGACTGCTGGCGCAATTGCGCGATGAAGACTTCTTCCGCGCAGCACCGCCCAAGAGTTCCGGACGCGACCTGTTCCACCTGGACTGGCTGCAGGCAGCGCTGCTGCGCACCGGCGCAGCGCTCGCCCCGGAAGATGTGCAGGCCACCCTGGCCATGCTCACCGCCAGCACCATTGCCGAGGCCATCCTGGCCCATGCGCCTGCGGCCCGACAGGTCTATGTCTGCGGAGGCGGCGCCGAGAATGCCCTGCTGATGCGCTTGTTGCAGCAGCAGTTGCAGGACCGTGCGATCGTGCAGTCGACGGCAGTACTGGGCGTGGCCCCGCAACATGTGGAAGCGCTGGCTTTCGCCTGGCTGGCGCGCCGCTTCGACCTGCGACTGCCGGGCAATCTGCCGGCAGTGACCGGCGCGCGCGGCTTGCGGGTACTGGGTGCGCTCTACCCGGCCTGAACCGATATCGCAGAAACGACGAAGCCGTCCGGTGCAGCATCGGACGGCTTCGTTTTATTATTTATTCTATTTTTCATTTTTTATTTTATTTCGATACCGATCAGTTCGGTATCAAAATAAAAATCGCAATTTGCAATTTGCAATTAGTAACGGCTGATACGACCGTTATCCAGTCGCACGCGGTCGCCCACGCGGAAGTCGGTATTGTCTTCCTGCGCAAAGGTCTGCAAGGAACCGTCACTCATGCGCACGCGGATGTTGTAGACCGGATGAGCTGCAGCGCTGTTGCGTTGGACCTGGTTACCCGCATATGCGCCACCGGCTGCACCGGCTACGGTCGCCAGCACACGGCCGGTGCCGCCACCTACCGCGTTGCCCAGCAAACCACCCGCCACGCCACCCACCACTGCACCGGCCACGCCGCTGCTTTCCTTGTGGGTGACTTCGATGGCTTCCACCACGCCGGTACCGGAATAGGCTGCCACCCGTTCATAGTTCTGCGAGGTGGGCGCAGCGCCGTAAGGCGCTTGCTGCGGACTGGCGCAGCCGATCAGCAGGCCGGCGAAACTGGCGCTGACCACGGCCAGCGAAACATAATGATGACGGATGGACATGCGATTCTCCTGTGCGGCAATGCGATGGATAGTGTGCACAGTGTGCCGCGCCTGGTGCGCGCGCGGCATCGGAGAAGCCCGGCAATGCGTGTCGGAAGAATGAGGACGTCGCCGTCAGCAGACAGTCAATTGAGCCAGCCGCGCCGACGGAAATACCAGAACGGCGCAATGGCCGACCCCACCATCAGAAGGATGGCCAGGGGATAACCGACCACCCAGTCGAGTTCGGGCATGACCCGGAAGTTCATGCCGTAGATGCTGGCAATCAGCGTGGGGGGCAGGAAGGCCACCGAGGCCACCGAGAAGATCTTGATGATCTTGTTCTGGTTGATGTTGATGAAGCCGACCGTGGCATCCATCAGGAAGTTGATCTTGTCGAAGAGGAAGGCGGTGTGACCATCCAGGGATTCGATGTCGCGCAGGATCTGGCGCGCATCCTCGAACTGCTCCGAACTCAGCAGACGCCCGCGCATCAGGAAGCTGACCGCGCGGCGCGTATCCATCATGTTGCGGCGGATGCGGCCGTTCAAGTCTTCTTCGTGGGCGATGGTGTTGAGCACATCGGCGGCGGCCTGGTCGGAGAGGCTTTTCTTCAACACGCTGGTACTGACCGCTTCGAGCTTCTGGTAGATGCCTTCGAGGGCATCGGCGGAGTATTCGGCATCGGTCTCGTAGAGATCGAGCAGCACGTCGCGATAGTCGCCGATGGAACCGGGCCGCGAGCGCGCGCGCATGCGCACCAGGCGGAACACCGGCAGGTCTTCGGCGTGCACCGAGAAGAGGATGTTGCGCGCCAGGATGAAAGCCACCGTCATGGTGGAGGACGAATCATCATCCCCTTCGAAGAGGAAGTCGGTGCGCAGATGCAGGTCGCCGTTCTCGGCCTCGAAGTAACGGGCCGAGGCTTCGATGTCGCTGAATTCATCCTCGTCGGGCAGGGTCACGCCATAGATGCTCTTGACCCAGGCGCGCTCTTCGTCATTGGGTTCGGTCAGGTCCACCCAGACCGGCGCGGCCTGTTCCAGGTCGGTGCGGCTGTCGATGTTGACCTGACTCAGCCGTCCGTTTTGCAACACGAATACATTGATCATGGGTTCTCGCTCGGTGGAACGCGGGTGAAGTGCGGGCAGCCCGTGGCGACAGGCGCGAAACGTGCGCAAGTGTACGTTCAAGCCCCGCGCCAGGCAAGCGCCAATCCAGCGCCGACGACACGGCCGTGCTCGCCAGGGCGCACTGTCATACGGCGGTCATCTGGCTGCGGCAGCAGCGCGATCACTTCACTTGTGCGCAGGCGGCAGCGTGGCCGCATTCATGCGACGCAGGATCAGGCTGGTACGCACCGCCAGGTAGCCGGAGCCGCGATTGCGGTCATAGTAGCGCGGACGCGGCAACATCACCGCCAGCCGCGCAGCCTGCTCCGGGCCGAGACTGGCGGCACTGATGTGATAGTAATGCTGGGCCGCCGCCTCGGCGCCGAAGACACCGTTGCCCCATTCCACCACGTTGAGGTAGATCTCGAAGATGCGCTGCTTGTCCAGCAGGAATTCCAGCATGTAGGTGATGATGAATTCCTGGCCCTTGCGCAGGTAGCTGCGCTCGCCCGAGAGGAACAGGTTCTTGGCCAGCTGCTGGGTGATGGTCGACCCACCGGCCACCACGCGGCCTTTCTTCTCATTCTTTTCGTAGGCCCGTTGCAAGGCGTCCCAGTCGATACCGTCATGCTCGGAGAAATTGGAGTCCTCGGAAGCGATGATGGCGCGCTTGAGATTGTTGGAGATGCGCGCGTAAGGCACCCAGCGCAATTGCAACTGGGCTTTCGGATCCTTCTCGCGCAGCAGCGACAATTGCTGGCGCATGAAACTGGTGGACTCGGGATTGTGATCCTTCCACCACCAGATCTGCACGAAGAAGTACATCTGCAGCAGCAATACCAGTGCAATGGGCAGGACGATGATCCAGAAGAGCAGCTTGCGTAGCGATTTCATGTGCCTGTTGTTGTTCTGTTGCCGTGTTGCGTCGATCCGGGAAATTGTGTCATGGCAGGGTCATGCAGAGCTGCAATCCAGCAGTCCTGTGGTCCTGCAGTCTTCTACAGGAGCAGAGGACTATCCTGCCCTCATTGCGACAACTGCTGGCGCAGGCTGGCAAACACCTCGGCGGTGGCCGGTCGCACGCCGCGCCAGAGCTGGAAGGCTTCGGCTGCCTGCTCGACCAGCATGCCCAGGCCATCGCGCACACTGGCACCATGTTGCTGTGCGCTCTGCATGAATACCGTGGGCTGGCGACCATACATCATGTCGTAGGCCAGGGTCTCGCCACCATAGACCGACACCGGCAACGGCGGCAGGTCATCGGACAGGCTGGCCGAGGTGGCATTGATGATGACATCGAACACGCCCCCCAGTTCGGCATAGGCGGCACTGGTGATGGGCCCGTATTCGGCAAACTGCTGCGCCAGCTCGTCGGCCCTGGATTGGGTGCGGTTGACGATCACCAGCTGCGCCGGTCGCTGCTGCAGCAGGGGCAGCAAGGCCCCGCGCGAGGCTCCCCCGGCGCCCAGCAAGAGCACACGACGCCCTGCCAGGGCCTGGCCGGCATTGACCATGATGTCGGTGACCAGGCCGGCACCATCGGTGTTGTCCCCGAGGATGCGTCCGCCCTCGAACTTGAGGGTATTGACCGCCCCCGCCAGGCGCGCGCGCTCGGTCAATTGATCGGCCAGGGCATGTGCCTCCAGCTTGAAGGGTACGGTGACGTTGGCGCCGCGCCCGCCGCGCCGCCGGAACACCTGCACCGCCACCGTGAAACCGTGCAGCGGCGCCAGCAGGCGCTCGTAGTGCAGCGACTGGCCGGTCTGGGCAGCGAACTGCGCATGGATCTCGGGCGACTTGCTGTGGGCAATCGGATTGCCGATGACGACGTATTCATCCATGGTGATGGACCTGCTCCCTCGTTGTATGTTGTTCGCTCTTCTTGGCCGGCATGGGCGGGTATTGGAGACTGCGGCCCCGGTCGGCTGCGTCGCCGACGATATCAGCCGGCACCCAGCTGTGCCTGCACACCCTCGTCGCGGGTGAAACGGAAGGTCACGATGACTTCCCACACGTCATCCTTGCCGTTGGTACGCATGTTGTCCGGAAAGCGGCCAAACGGTGCCGAACGCCGCACGATGGCCACTGCCGCCTGGTCCAGTGCGGCATTGCCGGAACTGGTGCGCACCAGCACGCCGCCATCGCGCTCGTAGATGCTGCCATCCTGGAAGACAGGGATCACCACCAGCAATTCACCGTAGAGCTTCTTGCCGTCGCGGGTCGGGAAGTTCAGGGTGCCGACCTTTTCTATCTTGTCCTGCAGGGCCTTGAAGTAGCGGGCATAGCCGACTTCACGGGTGCTGGGCGTGATCTGTGTCTTCTTCGGACGCTTGTTGTATTGCTCGATGTCCCTGGCCAGTTCCGCTTCCATGCGCGCCATGGCCCGGGCGGTCTCGGTCAGGTCGCGCGCCTCGGGCTGGGGCGCGGCCACCGGCTTGTGCTGCTCGGCGCTGGCCACGTGCTGCCTTGCCTCCCGCAACTGGGCCAGCATCTTGCGCTGCTCCTGTTCCAGTTCGGCCACCTTGCGCTGCGCGGCCTTGACGCTGTCACCGCTCTGCACGTGCTGCATGTCCGGCAGCGGCGACCTGGCACGGCCCTTCTCGGCATTGCCGCCGCCATCCAGATTGGCCTGCGCCAGCGCCTGGGCGTTGACCGGCTTCTTGTCATGCTTGGCGTTGACCAGGATGACTTCCAGTTCCGGGTCCGACGGTTTGAAGCGGAAGGCGTCGGGCGCGGCGAAGTGCACGGCCAGCAGCAGGCCATGCACCAGCAGCGAAATTCCGAGCGCCAGGCTCAGCAGACGGTGTTGGGCAAACAGATTCACAGCAGATGGGGAGCAACGACGATATTCACAGCGCCAATTCTACGCCAGCACCGCGTCATTGGGCCGCCTGGGCGGACGGGTTTTCACCCGCGTCGGCCAGGTGATCGGGCTCATCCTCCTGCGCCGGATCGGGTTCGGCGGCAGCGTCTTCGTCCTGCGCTTCGCCGCCCATGGCGGCCATGCCTTCGAGCAACTCCTCGTCGTCTTCGCCCAGATCGTTGTCCAGGGTCTGGGCGGCGGTCGGCACTTCCAGCAGGCGCGCTTCCACGGTCAGGTCGACTTCATCCCAGCGCAGCAGGTCCAGCTTGACCTGCAGGCCGCGCGCCAGCTGCGGCAGGCCGGGCATGCGCAGCACCAGCGGAATCTCGACCAGGCGCAGGATTTCATCCTTCAACACCACCGCTTCCACGGTACGGGCATTTTCCTGGGCCAGCCAGCGCAGACACCAGTAGCGTTCCATGGTGGACTGGAAATCGGCATAACCGGAATACGCCGCATCGAAGCCCGAGACGATGGCGAACAGATCGGCATCACGCGGCTTGAAGGGCGCCACCAGCGGCGCGGTCACGCCATGTTCGATGCAGGCCAGGATCTGCCACTGGTTGACCAGGTCGGTATAGCGGCGCAGGGGCGATGTGCTCCACGCATATTGGTCCACACCCAGCCCCTGGTGAGGCGCAGCGTGCGTGACCATGCGCACCTGCATCTTGGCCGCCCAGCCGCCTGCCCCGCCGCCTTGCGCGCGGTAGATGCCGGGGACGCCATGATCGGCCATGAGCTTGCCCCAGGTGCTGTTGGCAAAGATCATCAGCTCGGCCACGATCTTGTCGAGCGGCGCGCCACGGCGACGGCGCACGATGCTCACCACATCGTTCTCGACGTAGAAGTTGAAGTCGACGCGGTTGTTCTGTTCCGGACGCAGCCCGAAACTCTCGCGCTTGGCCATGCGCCCCTGTTCCAGCAACTGCACCCACTGCCACAGCAGGGCGATCTCGTCCTTGTGCGGATACTCGCCACGATTTTCGGCCAGGGCTTCCTCGGTGACCAGCTCGTCGAGGTCGTTGTGGCGCAGGTTGGCGGCGATCGGCACCCGCTCGGCGCGGGTCTCGGTGGCCAGCACTTCCCAGTTGGCCGCATCCAGCGTGGCGTACAGCGACAAGGCCGGACGGGCGGCGCCGGCATCGAGCGTATAGGCGGCCACCAGGTCGTCGGGCAGCATGGTGATCTTTTCGCCCGGCATGTAGACGGTGGACATGCGCGCGCGCGCAAGCGCATCGATGGCGTCGCCGCGCTTGATGGCCAGGCCGGGGGCGGCAATGTGGATGCCCACGCGCAGCTTGCCATCCGGCAGGCGGGTGACCGACAGCGCGTCATCGATTTCGGTAGTGGTCACGTCATCGATGGAGAAAGCCTGCACGTCAGCCAGTGGCAGATCGGTGGTAGCGGGGGGAATCTCGATGGCCGGAAAACCGGTGCCACGCGGGAAGAATTCGTAGAGGAAGCGCGCGTAATGCAGATCCTTGGGCGAGGCCACCCCACCGGCGGCCAGCATCAGGCGTTGCGGGGTGGTCTGCAATTCCTTGGCGGCGGCGTCCAGGGCCTTGAATTCGATGCCGTTCTTGTCCGGCTTGAAGAGCAGTTGCAGGGCGATGGGGCGGAAAGCTTCGGGTAGCTTGTGCGCCTTGAGTTCTTCCACATACACGGCTTGTGCGGCCAGTTGCTGCTTCTTCTTTTCCAGCCCGGCCAGCGCGGCCTGCAACGAGGCTTGCGGGGCGGCCTTGTAGCGGCCACGCCCCTTCTTGTAGAAATAGATCGGCGCGCGATGCAGGCACAGCAGCAAGCCGGCCGCTTCCGGCGGCAGCGGGGCATGACCAAAGTACTCGGCGGCCAGATCGGTGAAGCCGAACTCTTCTTCGCCGGCCACTTCCCACAGGAAATCCAGGTCGACTTCGTCAGCGATGGCCTGGGCCTGCTGCATCAGCTCGGCCGGGGAAGGGGCAGCGAATTGCAGCAGTGCATCGCGCGACTTGACCTTGGCGCGCTTGCCGGAGGCCATCTCGACCTGGTAGGACTCGCCCTGCTGGGTCATGATGGAGCCGGCCTTGAAGTCGCCGGATTCTTCGAACAATAAATTCATCTGCTTCTATCGCTTTTCAATCGCTACGTGGGCCGGCCGAGGACGCATCAGCACTTCCAGGGCCGGCAGGAAAACATCGGTGACCATCAGTACGCCGCCGCGCCGGGTAAACAGGGAGCGGCGCGCGAGCAAGGTGGTCGGCAATTCGGTCTCGGGCAGGGCCTGCGCAATGCGACGCATCAGCGGATGGCCGGCGCACAGCCGAGCATACTGGATGGGACTGCGCCCGACCAGCGGATCAAAGAACAAGTTGGCGCCCAGCGGGGTGGTACCCAGCTTGCTGAAAAAAGGCCAGTCGGACTTGACCGAGCCGGTGGACAGGATCGTGTGCCCGAACACCAGCGGCTGCCCGTCACCCAGCAAGATCACATCGCGCTCCACCACGCGGCTGCGGGGCGATATGCACAAGGCTTCATGCTCATCGGCCAGGATGCGGCCCGGACGCTGACGCAGCAGGCGCACACTGAAGCTTTCTGTCCGTTTCCTGAGTTTCAGCGTCATGGAACCCGGGTCCGCCAACCAGGACCAGGTGCGCCGCATCAGCTCGCCATCGGCGGCCAACAGCCCCGCCAATGCCTGCGGATGCGCCATCCAGCGCGCCTTGCGCACGGCATGCGGCATCAACGCACCGCCTTGCCGGATACATCCACACCGCAGAAGGCCAGCACCTCGTCGAGATGGTCAGCAAACTCGGCCATGCCGTGATCGCTGCCCTCGATGACGGTCTGGCGGGCACCGGGGTAATGGGCCACCATCTCGCGCCAGTCCAGCACTTCGTCGCCGGTGGCCGCCAGCAGGAAATAGCGCTCGGGGCGCGTGATGGCCGGTACGGCCAGGGCCAGCAGCTCGGCGATGTACTCGCGCTTGAATTCGAAGGGCTCGTCGGAGTGATACTGCGTGCTCACGCCGACATAGGATTCCAGGTCGCGCGGCGGCTTGACCGCCGGGTTGACCAGCACCGCCCGGCAGCCGGTATGCTCGGCCAGCCAGGTGGCGTAATAGCCGCCCAGGGAAGAGCCGACCACGGTCAGCCGCGCCGGGTCCACGCCGGCCACCAGCGCGCCGGCCAGGGCGATGGCGCCGGCCGGTGACGCCGGCAGTTGCGGGCAGACGTAGTGGTCCTGCAATCCCAGCGCGGCCATGCGCTGCCCCATCACACGCGCCTTGAAGGACTGCGGCGAGGAACGAAAGCCGTGCAGGTACAGGATCATGCCAGCGCGTCCAGCAGTTTCTGGTGCACACCGCCGAAGCCGCCATTGCTCATCACCAGCACGTGGTCACCCGGCTGCGCGGCGGCCTTGACGGCTTGCACCAGCGCATCCAGATCGTCGAAGGCAGAGGCTTTCTGCCCCAGCGGCGCCAGCGCCTCGGCCAGATCCCAACCCAGCGCATCGCGCCCGGACCGGGCGCCGAAACCGAAGACCAGGTCAGCATCCACCAGGCTGCCCGGCAGGGCCTCTTTCATCGTGCCCAGCTTCATGGTGTTGGAACGCGGCTCCAGCACCGCCAGGATGCGGGCCGCGCCGACCTTCTTGCGCAGACCGGCCACGGTGGTGGCAATCGCGGTCGGATGATGGGCGAAATCGTCATACACGGCCACTCCGTTGGCGCTGCCGCGCAGCTCCATGCGCCGCTTGACATTCTGGAACGCGCCCAGGGCCGCGATAGCCTGGGCCGCCGGTACGCCCACGTGACGCGCGGCGGCAATGGCGGCCAGCGCATTCATGCGATTGTGTTCACCGGTCAGGGTCCAGTCCACCGTTCCCTGTGACTGGCCTTCGAAGAAGACCTCGAAACGGCCATCGTCGTGGGTCTGCAGCGACCAGCCGGGCTGGCCTGCGGCCACGCCAAAATCTTCACGTTCGCTCCAGCAGCCGCGCGCCAGCACGCGCTGCAACGCGGCTTCACGGCCATTGACGATGACCCGGCCGATCCCGGGCACGGTACGCACCAGATGGTGGAATTGCGTCTCGATGGCGGCCAGATCGGGGAAGATGTCGGCGTGATCGTATTCCAGGTTGTTGAGCACGGCGGTGCGGCTGCGGTAGTGCACGAACTTGCTGCGCTTGTCGAAGAAGGCGGTGTCGTACTCGTCGGCCTCGATGACGAAGAAGGGTGAAGGTCCACCGTGACCATCGCTGCCCAGGCGTGCCGAGATGCCGAAGTTCATCGGTACCCCGCCGATCAGGAAGCCGGGCTGGTAACCTGCGTGCTCCAGCACCCAGGCCAGCATGGCCGAGGTGGTGGTCTTGCCATGCGTGCCGGCCACCGACAGGACCCATTTGTTCTGCAGGATGTTCTCGCCCATCCATTGCGGCCCGGACACATAGGGCAGGCCGCGGTTGAGGATCTCTTCCATCAGCGGGTTGCCGCGCGAGACGACATTGCCGATCACGAACAGGTCCGGCTGGATGTCCACCTGGGACGGCTCGAAACCCTGGGTCAGGGTGATGCCCTGGGCTTCCAGTTGCGTGCTCATGGGGGGATAGACGTTGGCGTCGCAGCCGGTCACGGTATGGCCAGCCTCTTTGGCCAGCACGGCCAGGCCGCCCATGAAGGTGCCACAGATGCCGAGGATGTGTATGTGCATAGCGAATCTTGGGGTGTAATCCCGCGATTTTACCTGAGGCGGCGGGTGCACCCGCTAACGAGTATGATGTCGGCCATGTCTGAATTCGAATTCACTTCCCCTACCGAGCAGCTGCGCGCCGAAATCGCCGCGGCCGCCGCTCGCATGATCGCCGAAGACGGTGCCGACTACGGCAGCGCCAAGCGCAAGGCCGCCAGACAGATCCTGGGCAACCAGAAGGTGCGCGGCGAGATCATGCCGGATAACGAACAGATCGAAGAAGAAGTGCGCATCTACAACGAACTCTTCTTTGCCGACACGCAACCGGCGCGCCTCTTGCACCTGCGCCAGGTGGCCCTGCAACTGATGCAGGACCTGCAACAGTTCAATCCTTATATTACCGGCGCGGTGTGGAATGGCACGGCAGGTGAACATTCTGACATCCACTTGCAGCTGTTCTCCCCCAGTGCCAAGGATGTCGAGATCTTCCTGCTGAACAAGAATGTGAACTTCGAGGTCGGGGAGACCAGCCACTTCCGCACCGGCCAGGCCGTGGAGACCCTGAGCTTCCTGCTGCCCCAGCGCGGCGCCGACCCCGAACTGGCCCATCTGGCCCTGTATGACCAAGACGATCTGCGCGGCAGCCTCCGTGCGGCGCCCGGCAAACGCCCCGAGCGCGGCGATGCGGCTGCGCTGGCCAATCTGATCGACGCCCCCTCCGAGGACTGACTCATGACGAAGCTGAAAAATATCATCCTGTTGGCCGTAGTTGCGGCCGTTTGCGTGGGCGTTGGCGTCTATGTCGGCCATCGCACCAACCCGCCCGTCTCGCCGGAGACCCAGGCGCTCAACACGCTGTTGTCGCAATCGATGCCGGATGCCAGCGGGCAGACGCAGTCGCTGGCGCAGTACAAGGGCAAGCCCCTGATCGTGAACTTCTGGGCCACCTGGTGCGGCCCCTGCGTGGAAGAAATGCCGGAGCTGACGGCCTTGCAGCAGGAAATCGCGCCGGTGCAAATTCTCGGAATTGGCGTCGATAGTCAGGAAAATATCGCCAAGTTTGCGCAAAAGTACCAAATCCGCTATCCTCTCTTCGTTGCCGGAACCGGCGCCACCGATTTGCTGCGGCAATTCGGCAATCAGGCGGGCGGTCTTCCGTTCACCGCTCTGGTGGGCAAGGACGGCAACGTCAAGAAGGTCTACCTGGGCCGCATCAAGTTCGATGAACTGCGCGCCGACCTGGCACAGCTCTGATCCTGGAGTCACCTGCGAGGCCACCTGGCCGCCGTGCCAAACGCAAATCCGTGAAAAGAAAGTTTTTCTTGCCAAATGATGGTATTTGACGGCAAAATGCGCGCATCGTCGTCAAACGGAGCTTAATCTCCATGGCAAAACAGCTACTCCTGCTCAATGGTCCGAACCTCAATCTGCTCGGAACCCGGGAGCCGGAAGTCTACGGATCGACCACGCTGGCCGATATCGAACAGCGTGCACAAGAACAGGCCCGCGCCGCCGGGGCGCACCTGGCGAGCTTCCAGAGCAATCACGAAGGCGCCCTGATCGACCGCATCCACCAGGCGCGCCTGGAGGGGGTCGATGGCATCATCATCAACCCGGGCGGACTCACGCATACCAGCGTGGCCCTGCGCGATGCGCTGGCCGGCGTGGCCATTCCCTTCGTGGAACTGCATATCTCCAATGTGCACCAGCGCGAGGAGTTCCGGCATTTTTCCTACCTGTCCGGCATCGCCCGGGCAGTCCTGTGCGGCTTCGGGGTGGACGGTTATCGCATGGCCGTCGACTACTGGCTGCGTCAATCCTGACGGCGGGCTGCCCCCGCTTCGAACGGATCGCTTCACGTACTGCAAGACCCAGACTGAACCCGCCGGACGCGACAGAGCGCCGGCGCTTCGTTAACACTACTTATCTACATTCCGAGGGATTCAAATGGATTTACGAAAACTCAAGACGCTCATCGACCTGGTTGCTGAATCGGCCATCGAAGAGCTGGAAGTCACCGAAGGTGAAAGCAAGGTCCGCATCGTCAAGTCTTCCCCGAATGCCCAGAACCAGGTGGTGATGGTGCCGCAACAGCAGGCCTACGCGCCGGCCGCCGCCCCCGTGGCCGCTGCCGCGCCTGCTGCGGCCCCCGCTGCCGCACCGGCGGCCCCGGCCGTGCCGGAAGGCCATATCGTCAAGTCGCCCATGGTCGGCACCTTCTACCGTTCCTCGGCACCGGGCGCACCGGCTTTCGTCGAAGTGGGCAAGGAAGTCAAGGAAGGCGATACCCTGTGCATCATCGAAGCCATGAAGCTGCTCAACGAAATCGACGCCGACAAGGGTGGCGTGGTCAAGCAGATCCTGGTGGAAAACGGCCAGGCCGTCGAGTTCGGCCAACCGCTGTTCGTGCTGGGCTGATTCCCGCCACAGCAGTCCCTGGCCTGGCAGCAACGGCTGCCGCGGCCCGGCTCCGGAACCTATAACGCTTGAACCTGGCGACGCCTCATTCCTGTTATGTTTGAAAAAATCCTCATCGCCAACCGTGGCGAAATTGCCCTGCGTATCCAGCGCGCCTGCCGCGAACTGGGCATCAAGACCGTGGTCGTGCACTCCGAGGCCGACCGCGAGGCCAAGTACGTGAAGCTGGCCGATGAGTCGGTCTGCATCGGCCCGGCCCCGTCCACACTGTCCTACCTGAACATGCCGGCCATCATCAGCGCCGCTGAAGTCACGGACGCCCAGGCGATCCACCCCGGCTACGGCTTCCTGTCGGAAAATGCCGATTTCGCCGAGCGCGTGGAACAGTCCGGCTTCGTCTTCATCGGTCCGCGCGCGGAAAACATCCGCATGATGGGCGACAAGGTCTCGGCCAAGCAGGCCATGATCCGTGCCGGCGTACCCTGCGTGCCGGGTTCGGAAGGGGCACTGCCGGACAATCCCAAGGAAATCGTCCAGATCGCCCGCAAGATCGGCTATCCGGTCATCATCAAGGCTGCCGGCGGCGGCGGCGGTCGTGGCATGCGCGTGGTGCATACCGAAGCCGCGCTGATCAATGCCGTGACCATGACCAAGACCGAAGCCGGTGCCGCCTTCGGCAATCCGGAAGTCTATATGGAGAAGTATCTGGAAAATCCGCGCCACGTGGAAATCCAGATCCTGGCCGACGAGCACAAGCAGGCCATCTGGCTGGGCGAGCGCGACTGCTCCATGCAGCGCCGCCACCAGAAGGTGATCGAGGAGGCTCCGGCACCGGGCATCCCGCGCAAGATCATCGAGAAGATCGGCGAACGCTGCGCCGAAGCCTGCCGCAAGATGAACTATCGTGGCGCTGGTACCTTCGAGTTCCTGTATGAAAATGAAGAGTTCTACTTCATCGAGATGAACACCCGCGTGCAGGTGGAACACCCGGTGACCGAGATGATCACCGGTGTGGACATCGTGCAGGAACAGATCCGCATTGCCGCCGGCGAAAAACTGCGTTACCGCCAGCGCGAAATCGAACTGAAGGGGCATGCCATCGAGTGCCGCATCAACGCCGAGGATCCGTTCAAGTTCATCCCCTCGCCGGGCCGCATCACGGCGTGGCACGTGCCGGGTGGTCCTGGCATCCGCGTGGATTCGCATGCCTATTCAGGTTATTTCGTGCCGCCCAACTATGACTCCATGGTCGGCAAGGTGATCGCCTATGGCGCCACCCGCGAACAGGCCATCCGCCGCATGCAGATCGCGCTGTCGGAAATGGTGGTGGAAGGCATTTCGACCAACATCCCGCTGCACCGCGAACTGATGGTCGATGCGCGTTTCTTCGAAGGCGGAACCAATATCCATTATCTGGAACATAAGTTGTCGGAACGCCCGACGGCGCCGGAAGCGGACAAGTCCCTCAAGAAGTAAATCGCAGCACATCAGCAACAACGCAACGCAAGAGCAAAGGCAAAGGTAGAGGCAAGCATGGCTTGGGTAGAAATCGTCATCGAAGTGGCGCGCGAACAGGCGGAGGCATTGTCCGACGCCCTGATGGACTCTGGCGCCCTGTCGGTGTCGGTGGAAGATGCCGATGAAGGGACGGACGCCGAGCGTCCGCTCTTCGGCGAACCCGGCATGGAGCCGGAAACGGCCGCCTGGGATCGCAGCCGCGTGGTGGCCTTGGCCGGCAAGGATGCCGACCACGCCACCATCGTCATGGATGCGGCCAAGGCCATCGGCCTGGACTATGCCCTGCCCTTTGCCACCCGCAGCGTGGAAGAGCAGGACTGGGTGCGCCTGACGCAATCCCAGTTCGAGCCCATCCACATCGGCCAACGTATCTGGGTCGTGCCCAGCTGGCACGAAGCCCCCGCCGATCCGGATGCCCTGGTGCTGGAACTGGATCCGGGCCTGGCCTTTGGCACCGGCAGCCATCCGACCACGCGGCTTTGCATGGAGTGGCTGGAAGCCAATGCCACGCAAGCCCGCACGCTGCTGGACTACGGCTGCGGCTCGGGCATCCTGGCGCTGGTCGCCGCCAAGATCGGCGTACCCCAGGTGATCGGGGTGGACATCGATCCGCAGGCGCTGGAGTCGGCCCAGCACAATACCGCACGCAATCATTGCAGCGCCGCTTATTACCTGCCCGAACCCTTCGCCGAAGCCCATCCGGAAGGGGAACGCTTCGACGTGGTGGTGGCCAACATCCTGGCCGGTCCCCTGCAACTGATGGCGCCGATGCTGGCTGGCCGCGTGCGCGCCGGTGGCTCGCTGGTGCTGTCGGGCGTGCTGGATCGCCAGGCGCAGGAAGTCATCGCCACCTATGCTCCCTACATCGCCCTGACCGTGTGGGCTGAACATGAAGGCTGGGTGGCCCTGGCGGGCCGCCTGCCGGAGTAATCCATGGCGCTGGCGACCCAGTGTCCGCACTGCCTGACCATCTTCAGGGTCGCCAGCGACCAGCTCAAACTGCGCGGCGGACTGGTCCGCTGCGGCAACTGCCGCCAGGTCTTCAACGGTAACGAATTCCTGGTCGAGGCCAGCGTGGCCGACGGTCATTACCAGCCGGCGCCGGGCAGCAAGGCCCAGGCCGGCATGAGCACGCCGCCCCCATCGCCCCCCGCACCGGCGGCAGCCCCCAGTGGCCCCGCCAACAGCCCCTATGAACAATCTGGCGCGCCGCTTGCCGCGCAGCCGGTTCCTGTCGCGCCCGCCGCGCAGACGTCCGTTCCAGAGGTGAACGTTCCTGCTGCACAGCCCACTGCGCCCGTCGCTGCCTTGGCGGCCGCGCCTGCGGCCATCCCGGTCATCGCCGAGCCCAAGGTCTTCCGCTCGCCCGCCAGCCCTGGCTACCTTCCCGACCTCGGAGCAAGCTTCAAGCCTGCCGCGTCGGCCGCAGAGATCCCCGCGGATGACCAGACCGCCCGCCCGACGACACCGCCCGAGCCAGCCCCGGACAGCGCCGCCCTGCTGCGCCGCTCGTCTGCCGACGCCGAGGAGATTGTCGCGCCGCCCGAGGTGGCGGCCGTCTTCCGCATCGATGATGAACCCGTGTTGCACGAGGTGGCGCAGTCCGAGGAGGCATTCTCCGCCCTTGACGAACCGTCAGGGCAAGAACAGGACGACGCGCAAGACGACGAGCCCGCCGCCGAGCCCGGCTTCGTCAGGCGCGCTGAGCGCCGCGCGCGCATCAGCCAGGTCATGAAGATGGTGATGATGGTGCTGGCCGGCGTGATGGTGCCGGTGCTGCTGCTGCAATCGCTTTATTACTGGCGCAATCCGCTGGCCGCGGCGGTGCCGCAACTGCGCCCCATGCTCAACGGCATGTGCGTGGCCTTGCATTGCACCGTCGGCCTGCCCACCGAGATCGACCGGCTCTCGCTGGAATCCAACGAACTGCAGGTGGTGCCGCCCAACCAGAACGTGTATGCGCTCTCGCTGGTGATGCGCAATCGCGGCATCAGCGCCCAGGCCTGGCCGCATATCGAGCTCACGCTCAACAATGACGACGAAAAGGCCGTGGTGCGCCGCGTCTTCCGTCCGCGTGACTATCTGGCCGACCCGGGCCAGGCCGACAGCGGCATCGGCCCCGAGAGCGAACAGCAGATCAGGATCAACTTCGAGCTCAAGGATGCGCTGGTCTCGGGCTATCGCATCTATCTCTTCTATCCCTGATCGTCACCGCCCTGCCTGAACACGAAACGACTTGCGTCAGGTTCGGACTGCACGCCGCTTTTCTTCTACAATGCGGCATCATTCACTCACAAGTCCCGACCACCCCATGAGCTCCCTGATCTGCGGTTCCCTCGCTTACGACAACATCATGCAGTACGAGGGCCGCTTCGCCGAAGCCCTGCTGGCCGACCAGTTGCACAAGGTCAACGTCTCTTTCCTGGTGCCGACCATGCGCCGCGAATTCGGCGGCTGTGCCGGCAACATCGCCTACAACCTCAAGCTGCTGGGCGGTGAGCCCATCGTGATGGCCACTGTTGGCCTGGACAGCGCGCCCTACATGGAGCGCTTTGCGGCGCTGGGCATCTCCACGCAATGCGTGCGCCAGATCGAGTCTTCCTTCACGGCCCAGTGCTTCATCACCACCGATGCCGACAGCAACCAGATCACCGCCTTCCACCCCGGCGCCATGACCTGGTCGCACGAGAACAAGGTGGCCGATGCCGGCCCGGTCAAGTTCGCCATCGTCGCCCCGGATGGCCGCGACGGCATGCTGCAGCATGCCCAGCAGGCCGCCGAGCTGAACATCCCGCTGATCTTCGATCCGGGCCAGGGCATGCCGATGTTCGATGGCAACGACCTCAAGAACTTCATCGACCTGGCCACCCACGTGGCCGTCAACGATTACGAAGCCGAGCTGCTGACCGCGCGCACCGGACTGTCGCTGGCACAGATCGCCGAGCGCGTCACGGCCCTGGTGGTCACGCGCGGTGAACTGGGTGCGGACATCTTCGTGGACGGCAAGCAATATGCCATCCCCTGCGTACCGGCCGACCGGATCGCCGATCCGACCGGTTGCGGCGATGCCTTCCGCGCCGGCATGCTGTTCGGCCTGACCGAAGGCTACGACTGGGAAACCACGGGACGCCTGGCCAGCCTGATGGGCTCCATCAAGATCGCTTCGCAGGGACCGCAGAACCACGCACCGTCCAGGGCCGAGATCGAGGAGCGTTTCCACCAGGCCTTCGGTTATCGTTTCGGCTGATGTGCCTGCCTGCCGGCACGACACTGCGTGAGGCCGGCAGCATGACCCACCAAGGAGATCGACCATGCTGAGCCCTTCCTCGTTTGCCATGACCGCCGGTGCTGCCGCCCGCCTGCGCCGCTGGTGCGGTGCCTCCCTGCTGGTGGGGGCGGCCCTGTGTTCGCAGGCCGCGCTGGCGGCACTCAAACCCGGGGACAAGGCGCCCGAGTTCTCGGCCCCGAGTTCACTGGGCGGACAGGTTTCGACCTTCACGCTCTCGGAGGCGCTCAAGAAAGGTCCGGTGGTGCTGTACTTCTACCCGGCCGCCTTCACCTCCGGCTGCACCATCGAAGCCCATCTCTTCGCCGAGGCCGTGGACCGCTACAAGGCCCTGGGGGCAACCGTCATCGGCGTGTCGGGCGACAATATCGAGACCCTCAACAAGTTCTCCGTCAGTGAATGCCGCAGCAAGTTCGCCGTGGCTGCCGATGTCGACAAGAAGATCATGAAGGCTTATGACGCCCAGTTCCTCAAGGTGACCGGCTATGCCAGCCGCACCTCCTACGTCATCACGCCGGACCATGCGATCCTCTACGAGTACACCGACATGAATCCGGAGAAGCATGTGGAGAACACCATGCAGGCGCTGGAGCAATGGTCGGCCAGGCAGAAGCGCTGACCGCAGAAGAGCAGGCAGACAGCAAAAGAGCCGGACGATGTCCGGCTCTTTTTGCGTGTGGGGAGAAGCCCCGGCAGTGCGCTCAGAACATCCCGAAGAGCAGGCCGCTGACCACCCGCACCGCGATCTGCAACAGGATCAGCAGCACCAGGGGGGACAGGTCGACGCCTCCGAGCGGCGGGATGATTCGGCGCAGCGGACGCAGCAGGGGATCGTTCAGGGCGCCCACGAAGGGCGCCAGCGGCGCGTGCGGGTTGACCCAGCTGAAGACGGCCTCGATGATCAGCGTGGCCATGAAGCCATAGCAGATCCATTCAAAGAAGCGCTCCAGCGCTACCAGGAAGATGAGTTTGAAGTCGAAGCCCGACTGCAGGCCCAGGATGGCGATGATGGACAGCAGCACGATGAGGAAGGCCCCCACCAGGCTGGCCCAGTCGTAACCGCCGCCCGGCATCACCCGTCGCAGCGGACGCACCAGCCAGTCCGAGAGCTGGTAGACGAACTGTCCCACCGGTTGCGGCGGACGCACGCGCACCACCTGCATCCAGAAACGCAGCAGCATGACACCGGCCAGGATGCTGGCGACGGCGTTGACGATCATCGTGAAAATACTAAGCAGCACAGGGATCTCCATCAGTGAGAGGCAGGGCACATACTAGAGGGCAAGCAGCGGCGGCGCAATCGCCAGCGGCACCTTGCGTCACGCGCTGCCGTAGTGCGCAGACAAACCGGGGCGCCGCGTGCGAGCATACCCGAGCTTTCATATATTGTGCCATTGCGACGAATTGCCAGAGCAATCCAGCGCATCAAATCGCCATCACCGGCGCAGAGTGAGCGCCGTGGCCGCGGATCGGCCGGGCATAAAAAAACCGCTGCATGGCGCAATGCCACACAGCGGCCTTCAGTCTGAGGGGATCAGACTAGACGCGCGCCGATCTTACGGACGGCCAGCGCCGGTCGGGAACGGCCATGCAGCGGCCGGGTTCAGCACGGTCTTGGCGGCCGGTGCTGCGGCTGCCGGCTTGGCGGCTGCCTTCTTCGGAGCGGCGGCCTTCTTGGCGGCTGCCTTCGGTGCTGCAGCTGCCTTGGGCGCTGCGGCCTTCGGAGCGGCTACCTTCTTGGCGGCTGCCTTGGGAGCGGCCTTCGGTGCTGCAACCTTCTTGGCGGCTGCCTTCGGCGCTGCAACCTTCTTGGCTGCTGCCTTCGGTGCTGCGACCTTCTTGGCTGCTGCCTTCGGTGCTGCGACCTTCTTGGCTGCTGCCTTCGGTGCTGCGACCTTCTTGGCGGCGGCCTTCGGTGCTGCAACCTTCTTGGCGGCTGCCTTCGGTGCTGCAACCTTCTTCGCTGCGGCTGCCTTCGGTGCTGCGGTCTTCTTCGCTGCTGCCTTCGGTGCTGCAACCTTCTTCGCTGCGGCTGCCTTCGGCGCTGCGGTCTTCTTTGCAGCTGCCTTCGGCGCTGCAACCTTCTTCGCTGCTGCCTTCGGAGCGGCTGCCTTCTTCACGGCTGCCGGCTTGGCGGCGGCCTTGGCCACGGTCTTCTTGGCGGCTGCGGCCTTGGGCGCGGCTACCTTCTTGGTGGTTTCCTTGGCGGCTGCCGCCTTCTTTGCCGCCGGCTTCTTCGCCGCGGTCTTCTTTGCTGCTGTTGCCATTTTGTTTCTCCTTCTTCACGTGAATGGAAAAAATCAAGCTTGATATAAGCAACCCGCACGCGACATCGCGATGACGCGGGCGAGCTATTCATCGGCACAAGCCGCCTGTGGCTTGCGCTAATGAATTCGGCACCAGCTGAACTGCTGCATCCCCTCACCTATGCAGCGCTTCAGCTATCTTGGCGACGCCCCTCCGGTAGTGCCCGCGCAATGGCGCAGGAAGATGCGACTACGGGAGCAGGCGCGACACCAAAAAAAACGCCAGCGTGTTCAAACGCTAGCGTCGGAATCGCGTTCCTGAAAAACCTTGGTGTTTTTCAAAGGAAAAGCCGCCTGACCCGACAAGATGGGGTTAAGCGGCGATAACAGAGAAGATTGATTCGGTCTCTGACTGTTCATTAATTTGGCGTAGGCCTTTTCCGTTTCAGCAGCCGGGTATCTTGCAAGCTACCCGACTGCTGTTGTGCATCATGTCTCGATGAAGAGAACTTCGAGACTGCACATCATTCCCAACTCAGTGCGCCCCCGGTTTGGTATTCGATGACGCGGGTCTCAAAGAAGTTGCGCTCCTTCTTCAAGTCGATCATCTCGCTCATCCACGGGAACGGATTTTCTTCTTGTGCGAACAGCGGGTCCAATCCGATTTGCTGTGCGCGGCGGTTTGCGATGAATCGCAGGTAGCCCTTGAACATGGTAGCGTTCAACCCGAGCACGCCTCGCGGCATTGTATCCTCTGCGTAACGATATTCCAACTCCACCGCGCGTAAAAACAACGATTTGATTTCGTCGCGGAACTCAGGCGTCCACAGGTGCGGGTTCTCCATCTTCACGGTGTTGATCAGGTCGATACCGAAGTTGCAGTGCATCGATTCGTCACGCAGGATGTACTGGTACTGCTCGGCCGCACCCATCATCTTGTTCTGGCGACCCAGCGCCAGGATCTGCGTGAAGCCCACGTAGAAGAACAGTCCCTCCATGATGCAGGCGAAGACGATCAGGGACTTCAACAGCTTCTGGTCATTCTCCATCGTGCCGGTCTTGAACTCGGGATCGGTCAGCGTATCGATGAAGGGAATGAGGAACTCGTCCTTGTCGCGGATCGACGCGACCTCGTGATACGCATTGAAGATCTCGGCTTCATCCAGGCCCAGCGATTCAACGATGTACTGGTAGGCGTGGGTGTGGATCGCCTCTTCAAACGCCTGGCGCAGCAGGTACTGGCGGCACTCCGGCGCGGTGATGTGGCGATAGGTGCCCAGCACGATGTTGTTGGCCGCCAGCGAGTCGGCGGTGACGAAGAAGCCCAGGTTGCGCTTGACCAGACGGCGTTCGTCTTCGGTCAGGCCGTTGGGGTTCTTCCACAGCTCGATGTCGCGCTGCATGTTGATCTCTTGCGGCATCCAGTGGTTGGCGCAGCCGGCCAGGTACTTGTCCCAGGCCCACTTGTACTTGAAGGGCACCAGCTGGTTGACGTCGGTGTGGCCGTTGATGATGCGCTTGTCGGCGGCATTGACGCGACGGGTGGTGTCGACCTGCTCGCTGTTGCCGGCCATCAGCGCCGGGTTCAGCGCGGCGTTGGCCTGACCAAAGGCCGGTTGCAGTTGCGGCTGCAGGTTGGGGGTACGCGGCGCCTGGGGCGCTTGCTTGACTTCATCATCCCAAGAAAGCATCTGTGGTTCCTCTTTACTTTATCGGTCGCTGCCGGCGAGGTCGGATGACCGTGGCGCGGCGGGTATCTATCAGGTGACAACGGCGCATCCGGTGAAGTTCACCGCGATGCGCCGGCTAGGGTGGGTGGGACATCAGACAGTGGTGCTGCCGTCATCTTGGATGACCTTGATCATCCTCATCAGCAGGCCGCCCGGGCCCCACCCGGATTGCTTACTGGCAGGCTTCGCACTCTTCGAAGCCCGGATCGCCCGGACGCATGGTGCAGACCGGACCGTCGGCTTCGATGGAAGTACCCGGGTTCGGCATCACATAGGCAGCCGATGCCGCGGCGGCCGAGGCGATGGGCGCAGCGGGAACCGCATTGCCCGAGGCCGAGGCCATGCTGCCGGCACCGCCATCGACAGCCACTGCGTTCAGTGCGCCCGCACGGGAAGTGGACTTCTCGGTGTGGGTGGCGCCGATGGTGCGCAGGTAGTAGGTGGTCTTCAGACCGCGCAGCCATGCCAGCTTGTAGGTCTCGTCCAGGCGCTTGCCGGAGGCACCGGCCATGTAGATGTTCAGCGACTGGGCCTGGTCGATCCACTTCTGGCGACGCGAGGCGGCTTCCACCAGCCAGGACGGATCGACTTCGAAGGCGGTGGCGTAGATGTCGCGCAGGTCTTGCGGGATGCGGTCGATCTTGGCCAGGCTGCCGTCGAAATACTTGAGGTCGGCGACCATGACTTCGTCCCACAGGCCACGGGCCTTCAGGTCACGCACCAGGTACTCGTTGATTTCGGTGAACTCACCCGACAGGTTCGACTTCACGTACAGGTTCTGGTAAGTCGGCTCGATGCAGGCGGACACGCCGATGATGTTGGAGATGGTCGCCGTCGGCGCAATGGCCACGCAGTTCGAGTTGCGCATGCCGTGTTCGGCGATGCGCGCACGCAGGGCGGCCCAGTCCAGGGTCTCGGTGGTGTCGGTTTCCAGGTAGCCGCCGCGCTCTTGCGCCAGCAGCTTCAGGGAATCCTGCGGCAGGATGCCGCGATCCCACAGCGAACCGCGGTAGGAAGCGTAACGGCCGCGCTCTTCAGCCAGTTCGGTCGAGGCCATGTAGGCGTAGTAGCAGACGGCTTCCATGGAGCGGTCGGCGAATTCGACGGCGTCCATCGAGGCGTACGGCACGCGCTTGATGTGCAGGCAGTCCTGGAAGCCCATGATGCCCATGCCCACCGGACGGTGGCGCAGGTTGGAATCACGTGCCTTCTTGACGGCGTAGTAGTTGATGTCGATGACGTTGTCCAGCATGCGCATGGCGGTGCGGATGGTCTTTTGCAGCTTGGCATGGTCCAGCTCGCCATTGACCAGGTGCGCCGGCAGGTTCACCGAACCCAGGTTGCAGACCGCGATCTCGCTCTCGTTGGTGTTCAGGGTGATCTCGGTGCACAGGTTGGAGCTGTGCACCACGCCCACGTGTTGCTGGGGCGAGCGGATGTTGCAGGGATCCTTGAAGGTGATCCACGGGTGGCCGGTTTCGAACAGCATCGACAGCATCTTGCGCCACAGGTCGTTGGCTTGCACCTTCTTGAAGAGCTTCAGCTCGCCACGAGCAGCCTTGGCTTCATAGGCGGTGTAGGCTTCTTCGAAGGCACGGCCGAACTTGTCGTGCAGGTCCGGGGTGTCGGAGGGCGAGAACAGGGTCCACTCGCCCTTTTCCATCACACGCTTCATGAACAGGTCGGGAATCCAGTTCGCGGTGTTCATGTCGTGGGTGCGGCGGCGGTCGTCGCCGGTGTTCTTGCGCAGTTCGAGGAATTCCTCGATGTCCATGTGCCAGGTTTCCAGGTAGGCGCACACTGCGCCCTTGCGCTTGCCGCCCTGGTTGACCGCCACGGCGGTATCGTTGACCACCTTCAGGAAGGGGACCACGCCTTGCGACTTGCCGTTGGTGCCCTTGATGTGGGCGCCCAGGGCGCGCACCGGGGTCCAGTCATTGCCCAGGCCGCCGGCGAACTTGGCCAGCAGGGCGTTTTCCTTGATGGCTTCGTAGATGCCGTCGAGGTCGTCGGCCACCGTGGTCAGGTAGCACGAGGACAGCTGCGAACGCTGGGTACCCGAGTTGAACAGGGTCGGGGTCGAGCTCATGAAGTCGAACGAGGACAGCAGGTCGTAGAACTCGATGGCGCGGGTTTCGCGGTCGATTTCGTTCAGTGCCAGGCCCATCGCCACGCGCATGTAGAACGCCTGGGGCATCTCGATGCGGGTGCCGCCGATGTGCAGGAAATAACGGTCATACAGGGTCTGCAGGCCGATGTAGCCGAACTGCAGGTCGCGCTCGGGCTTGAGCGCAGCAGCCAGCTTGGCCAGGTCGAACTGGGCCAGCTTGGTGTCGAGCAGCTCGGCGTCGATCCCCTTCTTGATGTATTGCGGGAAGTATTCCAGGTATTCGGCGGGCGCATCGGCCTGAGCCACTTCCTTGCCGAAGACTTCCTTGCGGATGGTGTGCATCAGCAGGCGCGAAGTCACCTGGCTATACGCAGGGTCCTTCTCCATCAGCGCGCGGGCAGCCAGGATGGCGGACTTGTACAGCTCTTCGACGGGCACACCGTCGTACAGGTTCTTGACGGTCTCGGCCAGGATGGCTTCGGCGTCCACGTGCGCGTCCAGACCGACGCAGGCGGCGGCGATCAGGGAGCGCACTTCATTGATGTCCAGCGGACGGCTCTGGCCATCTTCCGTCACGTGCAGCTGCGGTGCGGCCACTTCGGTCTTGGTGGCGGCACCTTGCTGGGCGCGCTCTTCCATGCGCTTGGCACGGTAGAGCACGTAGGCACGGGCGACGTCATGCTCGCCCGAACGCATCAGGGCCAGCTCGACCTGGTCCTGGATGTCTTCGATATGGAAGGTGCCACCGGTGGGCTGACGACGCACCAGCGCCGACACCACGTTGGTGGTCAGTTGCTCGACCATCTCGCGCACGCGCGCCGAGGCGGCACCCTGGCCACCGTTGACGGCCAGGAAGGCCTTGGTCACGGCGATGGAAATCTTGGAGGGCTCGAAACCGACCACGGCGCCATTGCGGCGGATGATGCGGTACTCGCCCAGGCCTGCGGTCTGGGACACGATGGACTGGCCTTCGGCGGAGCCTTCCAGCTCGGCGGACGTGCCAAACGGGGCGGGCGATTTGACGGACATTTCTTGGGTTGAGCGCACTTAGCCTCCTGGGGTACATGGGACAGGCGGCCGGGGGTTGCCGCCTGCGTTGCTAATAACTACATCGGAACCGTACTGCACGGACCGGCGAACGACAGAAGCGCCCCACAATGACTGTCCCTTGCGTGGACATTCATGCTGACGCAAAACTGCTTGAAACTGATGTGTGGAACGGATTTAAAAGAAGGAGAACCGGGGGCGTTGTCGTACTTGGTTACTGCCTCGCGGGTCTGGTACCTTCTGAAGCACTGCCTGGAACGGGCCTGCTGTGGGTGCAGACCCGAATACAACAATAAGTTCAACTGAGCACTACATCTAGTATCAAAACATCGATTGGGACTAATTCTAGTAGCGGGTCCGGGCAGATGCAACCGCTATTTCGAGAATTTTTCTGCCGTTCAAGCTTGACTTTTGTGAAGGCCAAGAGGGAAGCGCAATTGCGCCGTATTCATTATTTCCGCCATTTTGTTGTGATAGCCTGCCCAGTCGAAGAAGGGGCCCGGATCGGTCTTGCGCACCGGCGCGATGTGCTCGTGACCGGTCACGGCGCTCAGGCCGTAGCGTCTTGCCAGCGCCTGGGATAGTGCCACCAGGGCCGTATACTGGGCCTCGGTGAAGGGCTCGAAGTCGGTCCCTTCCAGTTCGATGCCGATGGAAAAGTCATTGCAGCGCTCTCGCCCCTCGAAGCTGGACACGCCCGCGTGCCAGGCACGACGATGCGCGGCTACGAACTGCACCACCTCGCCATCGCGACGGATCAGGAAGTGGGCCGAGACCCGCAACGAACGCAACTGGTCGAAATAGGGATGGGCGTCGAAGTCGAGCCGATTGCAGAACAGATCGGCGATGTAGGGGCCACCGAACTCACCGGGCGGCAGGCTGATGTTGTGGATCACCAGCAGCTCGGCGGCCACGCCCTCGGGACGCTCGTCGCAGTTGGGCGAGGCTTCGCGGCGGGCGTGATCGCACCAGCCGTCGCCATCGATGATCCAGGCGTCGCGCTCGGACGGGGTGGTGTCCATGCTCAGAAGGAAGCCAGGCGGCGATGCTCTTCGCAGCAGTAGTGCGCGCCGGAGGCATGCACCACCGCCTCGGAGGACGGGAAATGGATGCCGCAATGGGCGCACTGCACCATGGTCTCGACATTGCTGTCGCCACGGCGGCGGAAACGCGAAGGTTTGGGGCGCGGCATGCCAGGCTCGGGCTCGCCTGCGTTGGCATTGCGCTCGGCGGCAGGGTCGCTGCCGGCCAGCATGGATTTCTTGGCGCGCTGGAGCCACACCACCACGGCCAGCAGCACGACCAGCCAGATCAGATATTTCATGTCAGAACCCGATGCAGCACGACTTCAAGCACGAACCGGCTGCCCACATAAGCCAATAAAAGAATGGCGAAACCGGCCAGCGTAAAGCTCAGCGCGGTCCGCCCCCGCCATCCCTGCCAGCGACGGCCGGCCAGGAGCAGGCCGAACAGCAGCCAGGACAGCATGGTGAAGATCGTCTTGTGGTCCCACTTCAATGGTGTCCCGAACAACTGCTCGGAAAAGACGACACCCGACAATACCGTCAGCGTCAGCAAGCTGAAGCCGAAGGCGATCAGGCGAAACAGCAGTTTTTCCATGGTCAAGAGCGCCGGCAGGCGATCCAGCGCCAGTCCGAACCAGCTGGACTGCGCCGCCGGACCGGGGCGGGTATGCAGGCGCGACTCCTGCAGCACCATCAGCACGGCATGGAAGGCGGCGATGGTGAGCGTGCTGTAGGCCAGGATGGAGACGGCGATATGCGCCAGGAACCAGTCGGACTTGCCGGCCAGCGCCACCATGTTGCCGGGGAAGATGCTGGGCAGCACCACCGCCACGGCGGCCACCGGCAGCACCAGCACGCGCATGCTGTCTAGCGAGAAATTGCGATTTTCCAGCCAGTAGGCCGCCACCGAAATCCACAGCGTGGACGACAGCATGACCGCAAAGCCCACCCGCAGCGCTTCCGGCGCGAACATGTCCGACAGCAGCGCCCCGCCATGCAGCACCCAGCCGACCACGATGCCCGCCGAAATCGGCACGCGCCGCTGCGAAGGCATGAAGGCGCAGCCCAGATAGAGCAGCGCAGCCAGGATGAAAAAATAAGTTTGCATCACCCGAGTTTACACTATCTCGGCGCCCCGCCCGCTTGCGCCGGGTCAGCCCGCAGGCGAATCGTCCCCGCCAAAAGCGACACGGCAGGGCGTGCCTGCCGTGTCGGTAGCGGCATTGCCGCAGAACGAAACCGCCTCAGTCGACGGCGGCCGACTTCATCTCCGCGTTGTGATGGCGCTGCTGCTCCTCCATCACCAGCTGACCCAGTTCGCGCTTCAAGGCATTGAACTCGGGATCGGCCGGATCGCGCAGGCGCGGCAGGTTCACCAGCATGTCGCGCTTGACCGTCCCGGGCCGGTAGGTCATGACCACGATGCGGTCGGCCAGGTAGATGGCTTCCTCGATGCTGTGGGTGACGAAGACGATGGTCTTCCTGAACTCGTCCCAGATGCGCAGCAACTCGTCCTGCAGGTTGCGGCGGGTCAGGGCATCGAGGGCGCCAAAGGGCTCGTCCATGAGCATGATGGGCGAATCCAGCGCCAGCACCCGGGCAATGGCCACGCGCTGGCGCATGCCGCCCGAGAGGTCCTTGGGGAAGCGGGTGCGGAAGTCGATCAGGCCCAGCTTGTCCAGCAGTTGCGTGACGCGCTGGTGGATCTCGGCCTTGGGCCGGCCCTTGATCTCCAGCCCGAAGGCCACGTTCTGCTCCACCGTCATCCAGGGGAAGAGCGCATATTCCTGAAACACCATGCCACGGTCCGGCCCCGGCTCGCTGACCACCTTGTCGTCGGCGAGGATCTGGCCCGACGACGGCAGGGCGAAGCCGGCGATGGCGTTCAACAGCGTCGACTTGCCGCAACCGGAGGGGCCGAGCAGGCAGACGAACTGGCCATCGGGGATGTCCAGGTTGATGTCCTTGAGGGCCACGACCTCGCGGTCATCGGTCTTGAAGACCTTCTGCACGCCCTGTATACGAATACGGGGCAAGGCATTGGCCTGATTGATTGCCTGGTTCATCTCAGTTCTCCAGTCCGCGATGCCAGCGCAGCATGTAATTGTTGAGGCGGCTCATGCCCAGGTCGATCGCCAGGCCCAAGAGGCCGATGGTGATCATGCCGGCGATGATCTTGTCCGACCAGAAATACTCGCGCGCCTCCATGATGCGGAAACCCAGGCCATTGCTCACCGCAATCATCTCGGCCACGATCACCACGATGAAGGCGGTCCCGATGCCGATGCGCACCCCCGAGAGGATGTAGGGCACCGCCGCCGGCAGCATCACCCGCAGAAACAGCGTGGACTGGCTCGCCCCCAGGTTGCGGGCGGCGCGCAGGTAGATGCTGTCGACCTGGCGCACCCCGGCGATGGTGTTCATCAGCACCGGGAAGAAGGCCCCCAGCGCAATCAGGAACAGCGCCGGCGGATTGCCCAGCCCGAACCAGAGGATGGCCAGCGGAATGTAGGCAATCGGCGGAATCGGACGGATCACCTGGACGGTCAGATTCATCAGCCCGTAAATGCGCTGACTGGAACCCATCAGCAAGCCCAGCGGCAGGGCCAGCCCGGCACCGATCAGGAAACCGGCCACCACCCGGTACAGGCTGCCGATGGCATCCATGATCAGTTCGCCCGAGAAGGCCCAGGCCAGCCAGCTGCCCTCCTGCGGGTCATAGGGTTTCAGGGGGGTGGCGTATTCCACCCATTTCTTGAGCACCGCCCAGGGCGAAGGCAGGATCTGCGGATTGATCCAGCCTGCCCGTGACGCCCCCTCCCACAGGGCAATCACGAGGATCGGCACCAGCAGCCCCTGCAGGAAGCTGCCCTTGTTTTGCTTTGCCATGCGAGATTCCCCCGGCTTACTTCAGGTTCATGCTCTTCTTGGCCTGCTCCAGCAGATCGGTCCTGACCCAATCCTTGGCCACGGGCGGCTTGGCCATCTTGCCGGTGCCATACTTGGCCATGGTGTCGGTCGTCACCTGGATGTGCTCGGGGGTGATGTCGTAGGCGTAGGGGGAATTGCCGATGGCGTCATAGAAGTCTTCCTTGGTGATCTGGTTCTTGAAGATCACTTCCCGCACGTACTTCTCGGCCACTTCCGGCTTGTCGATGAAGGTCTTGGTCGCCTCCAGGAAGCAGCGCATGAACTTCTCGGCCAGTGGACGCTTCTCGGTATAGAACTTTTCCGTCATCACCATGGTGCGGTAGGGCTCGCCGATGGGGGTGTCGTAGGGCTTCATCACTTCCACCCCGAAGCCCTTGTTGATGGCCTGCGAGGATTGCGGCTCGCTCTGCATCATGGCGTCGATGTTCTTGCCCAGCAGGGCCTGGTTCAGGTCGGCAAAGGCCAGGTAGACGATGGTCACATCCTTGGGCGACAGGCCGTTCTGGCCCAGTTCCGCGTCCAGCAGCACTTCATGGATGCCGCCACGGGTCACGCCGACCTTCTTGCCCTTGAGGTCCTTGACCGACTTGATGCCCGAATCCTTGCCCGCCACCAGGCGCGCGCCGCCCTTGGCGAAACCGGCCACCACATAGATCGGCGCACCGTTGGCGCGTCCCGAGATGGCAGCTTCCGACGCGGTCGTGCCCACATCCAGCTCCCCGGCCAGAATGCCCTGCATCACGTCCGGCCCCTTGGCGAAGACCTTCTCGTCGACCTTGATGCCGCATTTGGGAGCGATCTCCTTGATATAGGACACCGCGCCATAGTGGGCGAACTTCAGGTTGCCCAGACGAATCACGTCATCGGCGGCATGGCTGGCGGCCGAGAAGCCGGCACTTGCCAGCAGGGCCAGGGCGATCCATTGCTTTTGCTTTTGCATTTCCACTCTCCTCTTGTGTGTATCGTTGTTGATACTGCGCGCCGGCGCCAGCAGTGCGGGGCCGGCAGTCTCTCTGGCGTTGGCCCCTGCTGCGTGGCAGGGGACCTTGGTTGTTCTGTGCGCTTGGAAATTCAGCGCCCATGTATACACAAAGAGCGCGGGCTGTACAAGCTGTTAATTTTACGTATCCCCCCCATCTGGGCCGCACGCGCCGGCGGGGGCGCAGCAGGTCTGATCGGTTAGAATGCAGGATTGCCCGCCGCCGCGCCTGCCCGTTTCGTCCCGGCCTGCGGCCATCCACCTATTTGCAGATATCACCATGCTAGACAACCTGACCCAACGCCTCGCCAAAGTCGTCAAAACCATGCGCGGCGAGGCGCGACTGACCGAATCCAATACCGCCGAGATGCTGCGCGAAGTGCGCCTGGCCCTGCTGGAGGCCGACGTGGCCCTGCCGGCCGTGCGCGAATTCATCGCCAAGGTGAAGGAAAAAGCCATGGGCGAAGAGGTCATCGGCTCCCTCACCCCCGGCCAGGCGCTGGTGGGCGTGGTCCAGCGCGAGCTGGCCAGCCTGATGGGTGCCGACCTCGGGGCCGAAGCCTCGCAACTGAACTTTGCGACCCAGCCGCCCGCCATCATCCTGATGGCCGGCTTGCAGGGTGCCGGTAAAACCACCACCGTCGGCAAGCTCGCCAAGTACCTGCGCGAGAACAAGAAGAAAAAGGTGCTGACCGTCTCCGCCGACGTCTACCGCCCGGCCGCCATCGGCCAGCTGCAGACCGTGACCGGGCAGGCCGGTGCCGACTTCTTCCCCAGCCAGCCGACCGACAAGCCGGTCGACATCGCCCTGGCCGCACTGGATTACGCCAGGAAGCACCACCACGAAGTCCTGATCGTGGACACCGCCGGCCGTCTGGGCATCGACCAGGCCATGATGGATGAAATCCGCGCCGTGCACGCCGCCATCAAGCCCATCGAAACCCTGTTCGTGGTCGACGCCATGCTGGGCCAGGACGCCATCAACACCGCCAAGGCCTTCAACGATGCCCTGCCGCTGACCGGCGTGGTGCTCACCAAGCTGGACGGCGACTCGCGCGGCGGCGCTGCGCTGTCGGTGCGCCACATCACCGGCAAGCCCATCAAGTTCGCCGGTGTGGCCGAAAAGCTCGATGGCCTGGAAGCCTTCGATCCCTCGCGCATGGCCAACCGCATCCTCGGCATGGGCGACATCCTGGCGCTGGTGGAAGAGGCGCGCAAGGGTGTGGACATGGAAGCCGCGCAGGATCTGGCGCACAAGATCAAGGGTGGCGGCAAGTTCGACCTCAATGACTTCAAGGCGCAGCTGTCGCAGATGAAGAAGATGGGCGGCCTCACCAGCCTGCTGGACAAGCTGCCGGCCCAGATGCAGGCCGCTGCCGGCAACGCCAACATGGACCAGGCCGAAAAGCAGGTGCGCCGCATGGAAGGCATCATCAACGCCATGACCCCGCAGGAGCGCGCCAAGCCGGAACTGATCAAGGCCACCCGCAAGCGCCGCATCGCCGCCGGTGCCGGGGTGCAGGTGCAGGAAGTCAACCGCATGCTGTCCCAGTTCGAGCAGATGCAATCGATGATGAAAAAGCTCAAGGGCGGCGGCATGATGAAGATGATGCGCGGCATGAAGGGCATGCTGCCCGGCGGCATGCGCTGACGGCATCGGCCGCAAAGCCTTGCTGGAAAAGGCTTTGCGCATCTTCTGCAAGATTTCCGGCGGCACCTCTGCCGCCGCAGTCCCGCCCCCCCTTCGCTATTACCCCCCCCGTTTTCCTGGCCTGGCCCGGCGCTCGCGGATGCGATTTTCTGCCCGCTTGCGACTCATGAAAACATGCCCTTCTTTCATCGCTTTGGCATCGCCTTCGCAGTCCCGAAAGCACCCCTTTCCCGGACGCCGGTGATCCGCCGCGATCCCTTTACCGGCGCGGCTTGACGGCGGATCGGGGCGGCTCGTTGTTTCCTGGCGCATTCGCAGGAAAATCCACTAAAAAATACTTGCGTGGCCGTGCAAACAGCACCACTATTAGCGGTGCGTAAATGACGCATTCATCTCATTCTTGTGAGGAGTCTTTCCGATGGCCACAGCAAAAAAAGCAGCAGCCGCAGTAAAGAAGCCAGCAGCAAAACCCGCCGCCAAGCCGGCCGCCAAAGCAGCCGCCAAGCCTGCTGCCAAGGCAGCCCCCAAGGCCGCAGCGAAACCGGCCGCCAAGGCAGCGCCGAAAGCCGCACCGAAGGCAGCCCCCAAGGCAGCCGCTCCCAAGAAAGCCGCAGCAAAGCCCGCCGCCAAGCCCGCAGCAAAACGTACTCCCAATGCCGCCTTCATGAAGCCGCTGACCCCATCGGCAGCCCTGGGCGAAGTGGTCGGCGCCAAGCCGCTGCCGCGCACCGAGGTGACCAAGAAGGTGTGGGAATACATCAAGAAGCACAAGCTGCAAAACGCCGAAAACAAGCGCAACATCGATGCCGATGACAAGCTCAAGGCAATCTTCGGCGGCAAGAAGCAAGTCACGATGTTCGAAATGACCAAGCTGATCTCGGCTCACCTGAGCTGATCGACGCCCGCGGTTTGCAAGCGACTTGCAAACAAAAACGCCCGCAGAAGCCATGCGGGCGTTTTTGTTTCCGGATGTTTCAGGCGCAGTCGGGTTTTCCTCTTGTCTGACGGTCCTTGCGGCGCTTCTCTGATGGCGGCCCGGCCTGCAAGCGCCTATCATGGCGGTTCTGCGTGATGGGGCAGAGGCCGCAAAGCCTGGTAACAAACTTTCCCGATCATATGGCTTCCCGCAGAACTGAATAAAAGAACCGAAAACCGTCAACCGGGTCTACCCCTGTGCCATCCACTGATGAGCCTGGACGCTCATGACCAAGAGAAAGGAAATGACCATGCCAAACCAAACCGCGCCCAACGCATCCCTGCGCCACCAACTGCTGCGCTCGGCCAGCGCCCTCGTGATCGGCCTGGCGGCGCTGGGCGGCGCCTCGCACGTATTTGCCGCCGGCAAGGCCGGCAAGGCCGGCAATTCGGAATACCAGCAACAGATCGCCGCCTGCAAGAGCGGTGCTTCCACCGAGGACCGCGCCACCTGCCTGCGTGAAGCCGGCGCCGCCCAGCAAGCCGCCGCACGCGGCACGCTGACCGACCCGAGCCCGGCGCAACTGAAGGAAAACGCCCTGCGTCGCTGCGAAGGCCTGCCGCAGTCGGATCGCATTGATTGCGAAAAACGCGTCAATGGCCAGGGCAGCAGCGAAGGTAGCGTCGCCTCGGGCGGTATCCTGCGCGAGACCGTGACCATCGTACCGGCCAGGTAAGCCGATCCCTCCCCAAAAACAAAGGCGGACGCCCATGGCGCCCGCCTTTGTCATTGCTACCTGTGGAAAGATCAGGCGGCCAGCTTGCCCCGGATGAAGGCCAGCGCCTCGGCCAGCGGCACTTGGGTCGCTTCGGTATCACGACGCCCCTGGTATTCGACGTTGCCATCCTTGAGGCCACGGTCGCCCACCACGATGCGATGCGGCACGCCGATCAGCTCCCAGTCTGCAAACATCGCGCCCGGGCGTTCGCCACGGTCGTCCAGCACCACGTCCACACCAGCTTCGGTCAGTTGCGCATAGAGCTTGTCGATCTCGGTCTTGACAGCTTCGCTGCGGTCATAGCCCATGGGGCAGAGCACCACTTCGAAGGGCGCAATCGAGGTCGGCCAGATGATGCCGCGATCATCGAAGTTCTGCTCGATGGCCGCGCCCAGGATACGGGTGACGCCAATGCCGTAGCAGCCCATCACCAGCGGTTGCGGCTTGCCGGATTCATCCAGGTAGGTTGCCTTCATCGCTTCCGAATACGTGGTGCCCAGCTGGAACACGTGGCCCACTTCGATGCCGCGCTGGATCGCCAGCACACCACGGCCGTCCGGCGAGGCATCGCCTTCGACGACGTTGCGGATGTCGGCCACCAGCGGCTCGGGCAGGTCGCGGCCCCAGTTGGCGCCGGTATAGTGGAAATCGGCTTCGTTGGCACCGCAGACGAAATCGGCCATGTTGGCGACCGTGCGGTCAGCGACGACCTTGACCGGCTTCTTGGTCCCGATCGGACCCAGGTAGCCCGGCGGCGTGCCGAACCATTCGACGATCTCGGCTTCGTTGGCGAAGCGGTAGGTGGACAGACCCGGGATCTTGCTGGCCTTCACTTCGTTGAGCTCATGGTCGCCACGCAAGAGCAGCAGCCAGATTTCCTTCTTGGCCGGGTCTTCGTTGTCCACCGCCAGCACGATGGACTTGACGGTACGCGCCAGCGGCAGGCCCAGCAGCTCGGCCACGGCTTCGCATTTGGACTTGCCTGGTGTGGCGGTCTTTTCCAGCGCCTGGGTAGCGGCACCACGGGAGCCGTCCACCGGCAGCGCTTCGGCCGCTTCCATGTTGGCGGCGTAGTCGGAGGTGGGGCAATACACCAGCGCGTCTTCACCGGTGGCGGCGATGACGTGGAATTCGTGCGAACCGGAACCGCCGATGGCACCGTTGTCGGCTGCCACGGCGCGGAACTCCAGGCCGAAGCGGGTGAAGATGCGCACGTAGGCGTCATACATGGCCTGGTAGGACTTCTTCAAGCCATCGAGATCGCGGTCGAAGGAGTAGGCATCCTTCATCGTGAATTCACGGCCGCGCATGAGGCCGAAACGCGGACGACGCTCGTCGCGGAACTTGGTCTGGATGTGATAGAAGTTGACCGGCAATTGCTTGTAGCTGCGCAGCTCGGTGCGGGCCACATCGGTGACCACTTCTTCCGAGGTCGGCTGGATGGCGAAGTCGCGGCCATGGCGATCCTTCACGCGCATGAGCTCGGCGCCCATCTTGTTCCAGCGGCCGGTTTCCTGCCACAGCTCGGCTGGCTGCACGACCGGCATCAGGAGCTCGACGGCACCGGCGCGGTTCATTTCCTCGCGCACGATGGCCTCGACCTTGCGGATCACGCGCAGCCCCATCGGCATGTAGGTGTAGATGCCGGCGCCCAGACGCTTGATCATGCCGGCGCGCATCATCAGCTTGTGGCTCACGATTTCAGCGTCGGAAGGGGCTTCTTTCAGGGTGGAAATAAAAAAACGTGAGGCGCGCATGACGGTCGGTTCTTTTTAAAAAGAGGAGGGTTATAATCATTCCAATTTTAAAGGATTAGCTGGCTGATGCGCCCTTTCTTTGCAGATTTGCTCCCAGTTTCAATGACATCCGTGCATCGATGTGATTGCTCCTGACCCGCCTGGCGTACCGGTTTTCCGTGTATGCCCGCAGTCGCACGAGCCTGCCTGAAAGGGACTTCCAGCCGCAGAAAGTTTGAGGATCACCATGCTGGATCGAGAAGGCTTCCGCCCGAACGTCGGCATCATCCTGCTCAACGCCAATAACGAGGTGTGGTGGGGCAAGCGCGTACGCGAGCACTCCTGGCAATTCCCGCAAGGCGGCATCAAGCACGGCGAGACCCCCGAACAGGCGATGTTCCGGGAACTGGAAGAAGAGATCGGCCTGCGTGCCGAGCACGTCAAGATCATCGGCCGCACCCGTGACTGGCTGCGCTACGAAGTCCCCGACCATTTCATCAAGCGCGAAGTGCGCGGCCATTACCGCGGCCAGAAACAGATCTGGTTCCTGCTGCGCATGGTCGGGCGCGATTGCGATGTCAACCTGCGCGGCACCTCGCATCCGGAGTTCGATGCCTGGCGCTGGCATGACTACTGGGTGCCGCTGGACGTGGTCATCGAATTCAAACGCGAGGTCTACCAGCAGGCACTGCAGGAATTGTCGCGCTTCCTGAACCGGCCGGCGCACGGCCAGCGTCGCGCCGAGCAAGCCGGACGCCTTGCGCATCCCCACAAAAATCCGGGCCAGGCCGCCACAGGCCAGTCCTGCAACGGCGCGAGCACGCCCGAAACCAAGTGAGTTCCATGCCCTCTTCCCAGCACGCTGACACCCAACGTTCCCCGTTCACCCTGCGCAGCCTGCGCCGCGCCGTCCTCGCCTGCTCGCTGCTGGCGGTCTGCGCCAGCACGCTGGCGCAGAGCTTCGATGAAGAATTCGACGACGAGGAGAAGCCCTGGCAGGAAATCGCCGTGCATCTGCCTCCCACACCGCAGGCGAAGAACCTGGCCGAGTTCTACCTCAGCCCGCAAGCCACCATGAAGGCCTATGTCGACCTGAACTCGGTCTCCATCGGTACCGACAAGGTGGTGCGCTATACGGTCGTGACCAAGACCGAAGGCGGTGCGGTGAACGTGATCTACGAAGGCATGCGCTGCGAGACCTGGGAAAAGAAGACCTACGCCTTCGGCCACCCGGATGGCACATGGTCACGCTCGCGCCGCGACAAATGGCAGCCGATTCGCGATATTGGCGTCAATCGCATCGACGGTGCGCTGTTCAGGGATTATTTCTGCGAAGGCAAGATGATTGCCGACAACGAGAACCTCAGCAGCATCCTCAGCCGCCTGAAGTCCCAGACCCGCCTCGATCCGGTGCGTCGCTGATTGCCTCAAGGAGCCCGGACCGGGCAACAAAAAACGCGGCCTCGGCCGCGTTTTTCTTTACATCATTTACATCATTTATATCGTATAAATGATTTATACGATAGGCGATGAATCATCCATCCGATGCAGATCGGCGCGGCGCCGTCACAGCAACACCAGGTTGTCCCGATGCACCAGTTCCGGTTCCTCGACGAAGCCCAGGATGGCCTGGATCTCGGCAGATGGATGGCGGATGATGCGGCGCGCATCCGAGCTGTTGTAGTTGCTCATGCCACGGGCGATGGCGCGACCGCTCTCGTCCACGCAGGTGATCACATCGCCCCGGCCAAACTCGCCCGACACTTCCACCACACCGATGGGCAGCAGGGACTTGCCCTCCAGGCTCAGCTTCTGCACCGCACCGGCATCGAGCACCACACGACCGGCGGTCTTGAGGTGGTCAGCCATCCATTGCTTGCGCGCGGTCAGTTGCGCGGTCTCGGCATTGAGCTGGGTGCCGATGGCTTCACCGGCCGCCAGGCGCGTCAAGACCTGCTCTTCACGGCCCCAGGCGATCACGGTATGGGCGCCGGAGGTGGCGGCGCGCTTGGCCGCCAGAATCTTGGTCAGCATGCCGCCACGGCCGATGCCGGTACCGGTACCGCCTGCGATCAGCTCCAGCGACGGATCGCCGGCACGCGCTTCGGAAATGAGGGTGGCCGTCGGATCCTTGCGCGGATCAGCCGTGAACAGGCCCGGCTGGTCGGTGAGGATGATGAGCGCTTCGGCTTCGATCAGGTTGGCCACCAGCGCACCCAGGGTGTCGTTGTCTCCGAACTTGATTTCATCGGTGACCACCGTGTCATTCTCGTTGATGACCGGCACCACCCCCAGTTGCAACAGGGCGAACAGGGTGGAGCGGGCATTGAGGTAGCGTTCGCGGTCGGCCAGGTCGGCGTGGGTCAGCAGCACCTGAGCAGTGTGCAGGTCATGCTTGCGGAAACTCGTTTCGTAGATCTGCGCCAGGCCCATCTGCCCGACGGCGGCGCAAGCCTGCAGGTGATGGATGCCGGTCGGGCGCTTGTCGAAGCCCAGACGCTGCATGCCTTCGGCGACCGCGCCGGAGCTGACCAGCACCACTTCCTTGCCGAGCGCGCGCAGTTGTGCGATCTGTTCGGCCCAGCGGGCGATGGCGTTAGCGTCCAGGCCCTTGCCATCATTGGTGACCAGGGAAGAGCCAACCTTGATGATGAGTCGCTTGGCGCGTTGAATGACCGATTGCATAGTGTTCCGGGTTCTGATTCTTCTGGGAGCGGGAGGAAATTCCGACAGGCAGAGATGATAGCCCGAACCGCCCCCGCGCGCAGCCCCGGCAGGGGCTACGCAAGAGAGGAATCAGTCCAGGACCTTGAAACGCGGATCGTCCGGATCGATGCTGGAGATGGCGCGGGCTTCCTCGGTCATCTGCGTTTCTTCCGAACGGTGCTCTTCGGCACGCTTGGTTTCCAGGTACTTGTAGATCTCGTTGATGAGTTCTTCGCAGCCATCGCGGTTCAGGGCCGAAATCTCGAAGACCGGGCCCTTCCAGCCGAAGCGCTTGACGAAATCCTTCACCCGCTTGGCGCGCTCGGCCTCGGGGACCACGTCCAGCTTGTTCAGGACCAGCCAGCGCGGCTTGTCGAACAGGGACTGGTCGTATTTCTTCAGTTCCTGGACGATGGCCTTGGCTTCCTTGACCGGATCGACTTCATCATTGAAGGGCGCCAGGTCGACGATGTGCAGCAGCAGACCGGTACGCTGGAGGTGGCGCAGGAACTGCACGCCCAGACCGGCACCATCGGCAGCCCCTTCGATCAAGCCGGGAATGTCGGCGATCACGAAGCTCTTCTCGTGGCTCACGCGCACCACACCCAGATTGGGGTGCAGCGTCGTGAAGGGATAGTCGGCGATCTTGGGACGCGCGTTGGAGACGGCCGTGATGAAAGTCGACTTGCCCGCATTGGGCATGCCCAACAGACCCACATCGGCCAGCACTTTCAGTTCCAGGCGCAGCTCGCGGCGCTCGCCTTCCTTGCCTTCGGTCTTCTGACGCGGGGCGCGGTTGGTGGAGGTCTTGAAGTGGATGTTGCCCCAGCCGCCCTCACCGCCCTTGGCCAGCATCACGGTCTGGCCGTGGAAGGTCAGGTCGGCGATGTGCTCGCCGGTGTTGATGTCGACGATGAGCGTACCCACCGGCATGCGCAGGTAGACGTCATCGGCACCCTTGCCGTAGCAGTCCGAGCCACGACCGTTCTCGCCGCGACCGGCACGGTGCAGCTTGGCGTAGCGGTAGTCGATCAGGGTGTTGACGTTGCGGTCGGCCACGGCCCAGATGGTGCCGCCCTTGCCGCCGTCGCCGCCGTCGGGACCGCCGAAGGGGCGGAATTTCTCGCGGCAGAAGCTGGCGACGCCGTTGCCGCCATCGCCTGCCACGACTTCAATACGTGCTTCGTCGATGAATTTCATGATTTGGACGCCTCATGGGACATGGGAGCCGCTAACAAAACGTCGATACCTGCCCGGTCAGGGTCAGGCCCCACCCCTGCACTTGCCATGCAAGCCGAGGCTCGGCGCTTTGTTGACGGCTCTTCAAAAATCAAAAAGGCTCCACCACCGGCAGAGCCTTTTTTATGCCTGGTTCCGGGCGAACCCGGATGACAGGAACGCTTACGCCGGAACGACGGTAGCGTATTGACGCTGTTGCAGGCCCTTGACAACGAACTTGACCTTGCCGTCCTTCAGGGCGAACAGGGTGTGGTCCTTGCCGACGCCGACGTTTTCGCCAGCGTGGACGCGGGTGCCGCGTTGACGGACGATGATGCCGCCAGCGTTGATCACTTGGCCGCCATAAACCTTGACGCCCAGGCGTTTCGATTCTGAGTCACGACCGTTGCGCGTAGTGCCGCCGCCTTTTTTGTGTGCCATTTAAAACTCCTTGATGACTTTGGATGAGCAGTTCGTTCGGGACAACGCTCAAGCGTTGATCGAGACGATTTGCAGTTCGGTGTAGTTCTGACGATGGCCTTGACGCTTTTGGTAGTGCTTGCGACGACGCATCTTGAAGATGCGGACCTTGTCATGGCGACCTTGTGCTACCACAGTAGCCAGCACCGTAGCACCTGCGACCAGCGGCGCACCGAACTTCACGGTTTCGCCTGCGCCCACTGCGAGCACTTGATCCAAAGTGATTTCGGAGCCAATGTCAGCCGGTATCTGTTCTACTTTGAGTTTTTCGCCAGCAGCAACTTTGTATTGTTTGCCGCCGGTTTTTATGACCGCGTACATGTGAAACCTCACGAATGAATGAATAAGAACGATTTTTCCCTTGCCGCGCCCGTCAAAAACCCATGGCGAAACAGGAAAACCGCAAATTATACAGGCACTTAGCTGCACGGTCAAAAGACTTGACACTTTGCCGGGCCTCTGTACAACAGAGTTTCCGGGCGGACAAGGAACAGGGCCGGCCCTGTCGGCCACCCCGCTCGGGACGCATGTTTTCATTTCGACAAGGCAAAAGCGGCATCATCTGGCCTGAGGCACTTTGGCGTGGCACTGCCTTGTCGTCGTATAATCCGGGCAATAACCATTTCCCACAGGTTCCGCCTTGTCTGCCGCCGTACAAACCGCTTCGCAACAAACCATCCTGCATCCGATCGTCGCCGACATGGAGGCGGTCAACGCAGTCATCCGTCGGCAGCTGTATTCGGAAGTGCCGCTGGTCAACCAGGTCGCCGAATACATCATCAGTGCGGGCGGCAAGCGCCTGCGCCCGGTGCTGGTCGTGCTCATTGCCAATGCCTTCGGCTACAAGGGCGAGCATCATCATGCGCTGGCGGCGGTGATCGAATTCATTCATACCGCCACCCTGCTGCATGACGATGTGGTCGACGAATCGTCGTTGCGTCGTGGCAAGCAGACCGCCAATGCGATGTTTGGCAATGCGGCCTCGGTGCTGGTGGGTGACTTCCTGTATTCGCGCGCCTTCCAGATGATGGTGGCGGTAGGCAATCCGCGCGTGATGGAAATCGTGGCCGATGCCACCAACGTCATCGCCGAGGGCGAGGTGTTGCAGCTGCTCAACATGCACAATCCGGATGTGGACGAGGCGGGCTACCTGCAGGTGATCCGTTCCAAGACCGCCAAGCTGTTCGAGGCGGCCAGCCAGATTGGTGCGCTCATTGCCGGCGCCGACGAGGCGGGCATTGAAGCCGCTGGCGAATATGGCCGTTCCATCGGCACCGCCTTCCAGCTGATCGACGACGTGCTGGATTATTCCGGCAACAGCGCCGAGATCGGCAAGAACGTCGGTGACGACCTGCGCGAAGGCAAGCCCACGCTGCCGCTGATCTGGCTGATGCAGCATGGTACGCCGCAGCAACGCGAGCTGGTGCGCACCTGCATCGAGAATGGTGACGAGCAGCATTTCGACGAAGTGCTGTCGGCCATCACCCATTCCGGCGCCCTGGCCTATACGCGAGAACAGGCGGAAATCGCTGCGCGACGGGCTGCGGACGCAATTATTTCACTTCCGGATAGCCAATTCAAAAAATCCCTGTTAGAATTATTGGCTTTCGCAGTAGATCGAAATCACTGACTTAGATCTCACTCGACGGGGTGTAGCTTAGCCTGGTAGAGCGCTACGTTCGGGACGTAGAGGCCGGAGGTTCGAATCCTCTCACCCCGACCAGAATTACCCAAGCAAAAACAGCGAGTTATTGAACTCGCTGTTTTTCTTTGTGCGTCCCGCCTGCATCTTCTGTGTCCAGCCCCGTCAGGGGCCCGACCGATTTCTGCCTGTTTTTTCACATCCACCACCGACAATTTCCTGCCCCGCCCGAGGTACCAGCCTGAGCGCCCGGAACACGGCCCTTTCCTTCATATCGGCGCAGGACCAGGCTTGCCCGCCAGCCGGCGCCGCACACTGTCGCGGATCGGCACTTCGCAATACCGATAGGACACATACGCCAGGATCACTGCCAGCCCCATCGCCGCCAGAATATGGAGCAATGGTCCCTCGCCGTTCCTGGTGACCAGTTGCAGCAAAGGGATATGCCACAGGTAGATGCCATAGGAGAGGATGCCGGTGCGCACCATCAGCTTTGCCGACAGCAGTTGCTGCATCACGGCCCTGCGCTCGCAGTCGAGCGCCGCAATCTGCAAGGCGCCACCCGCACCGATCAGGGTCGGACCGAATACGCTGCTCAAGGGCGCCAGCCACACGATGCTGGCAGCAACCGCGACCACCCCAGCCAGCACCGCACCGATGCCCGGACGCCAGCCGCGACGCACGGCAACCGCCGCGGCACATCCATAGAGCAGGGAATCGAGTCGCTCCAGGCTGCCCGCATAGAGCATGAGCCTGACCTGCTCGCCGAAGAACACGAACAGCAAGGCGCGCCAGCACAGCACCGCCACGCAGAGTGCCAGCACCGCCTTGATGAAGCCGGGCGCCTGCAGGCGTCGGAGCAACAGCAGCATCAGCGGTGGCCAGACCAGATAGAAATGCTCCTCCACCGCCAGCGACCAGGTATGTCCGAATCCGGCCAGATGGTGGCCACTGAAGATGGCGGCGTAATTGGCCGTATAAGTCACGGCAAACAAGCCATTGAAAGCAGCGCGCCGCTGCCCCTCCGCCAGAAACGCCACGCCCGCGACCACCACCACGATCACCAGCGCCGGTGCCAGGCGCGCGAAGCGCCGCAGGTAGAACGGCACCAGCGCCAGTCGCCCTTCCCGGGCAAACTCATCCCATAACAAACCGGTAATCAGATAACCCGACAGCGCAAAGAAGATGCCAACGCCAACACCACCCAGATTGAATTGCTTGAACAGATTGGTATGTTCCAGCAGCACCAGCAAGATGGCCACCGCCCTGACACCATCGAGCCACGGCCGATAGCCGGTGAAACGCGCGGCGCCTGCCCCACTCTCCGACATGACCGGGATACTCATGCCACACCTCCATGGTTGACCAGGGTCGCAGCACGGCGCTGCAAGCCCGTCGATGCGCAAGACTGCGCGACCACGGGGTGGCCTGCGCTACCGGACGCATCATGTGCGCATGGGCTGAAATGAATGTGCATGGCGTTTATGGCGCAATTCGTCCGCGCTCTTGAGCAGATCTGCCGATCTGACACAGGTGGAAGGAAATTCGGGATAGGGACCGATATCTCGACGACGCATTGCCACAGAAAAACATTGCCGCATGGCCTTCAGCCGGCACCCGAATACTTAACAAAAATGAATGAGTCGCGGCGCTATTCTATGTTGCGAAGCACGCCGACCACAAGCGACGCTGACAGGGTCGAGGCGATAGCCTCGCAATCCCGTCGACAGCGCCTGTTGCGATAATCCACTGAAAGTCGGCGCGGCAACTAGTTCCGCAGAAAATGCAGGAGCGAAGCGCCAGCAGGCTGGCCGGAGAGGGGAACAAGCCCAGGAAGATGTCCACGTCGAACATCAATACGGTGCGTAGATGAAGATGGCCGATCCGGCCAGAGATGCGCTGGATGAAAGAGCAACAGCCAGCTCAGCTGGCCGTCCACTCTCCATCGAGCGCCGGGTCAAGATTGTCGATCACCGCCCTGGCCCAGCCCATGCCGCGCTCGATGGCCAGTCCGGCGCTCTCGAAACGCCCCGGCAACTGGCGGCGCGGAAAGAGGGCCGGCGCCATTGCACTGCCGTGGACAATGTGCACGTCACTCACCTCCCACAGACCTTGTGCGCCGCTACAGCGCAGCGAAATGTGGAAGCCCTTGTACTGCTCCTGATGGTGGACCGGAGCTTGCATATTTTTTTTCTTTCGCAAAACCGATCATGTGAGCGCAGGCCAGCGCCTTGGGCGTGCCGCAGGGCATCAGGCGACGCGACGCCACAGCATCACGCCGCTCCAAGCTCAGCGACGGCGGAAGCCCGGACGCGGGCCGCTGGGGCCGCGCTGTTCCAGGTGACGGAAGATGATGCGCCCCTTGTTCAGGTCATAGGGGGACAGTTCCAGCGTAACCTTGTCGCCCGCCAGGATCTTGATGAAATTCTTCTTCATGCGACCAGCCGTGTAGGCGATCAGCGAGTGGCCGTTGTCCAGCGCCACGCGGAAACGGGAGTCAGGGAGGACTTCGGAGACTTGTCCTTGCATTTCGATCAGTTCTTCTTTTGCCATTTTCTCTTTCTTGTGCGTGAGCGCGCGACCTCCAGCGAGGAAGGGCTCGGGGATTTGAATTCTCTGGCTTTGACGACTGGCCACGCCAAGTGGAGGCCGGGAGCGTTAAGGTCGGAGGACAGTTGACCGCGCACGCGGCGAAGCCGGCAGCGCTGGTGCTTTACTCGGGGAAGCGGATGAAGATGCGAATCACGCGGATTGCAGGGTGCTGGTACGACAAGGCGCGTGGGGATCAGGATTTCCGCTCGGTTCTTGAGCGATCCAAGCATTATACGCGATTTTTGCCCCTCCCGCCAATGCGCCTCACTGCCCGCCCTGCTGCGGCTTATCTACGCCATTGCACAATCGATATCGATTCATCGATGCCGCAGATAAACAAAAACTGCGCCGCACGCCTTCATCGAAAAAAACGCCACCGCAAAGGTGGCGCAAAAAACTACCAGAGATTCTGCAAAACCAGATAAATCATTTAGATCATTTAGATCATTTCTGCACTTCACGCCGTGGAGCGGCAGTCATCAGCGTTCGATGGTGCGGCTCCAGCGGGTATTCCACACCGCGCGATTCTTGTTGATCTCATCCCAATCCACCGCCCGGGCCGCCTTGACGAAAGCGTTCATGCGGGTCTGCTCGGCGGCTGCCGCGCCACTGACCTGGACCTTGGTATTGGTCGGGTTGTAGTTGCCATTTTCCAGCGCCAGCGCCTGGGCCTGCGGCGAGAGCAGATAGGCCGCCAACTCCTGTGACAGTTGCGGCTCGCTGTTGTTGGCGATCACGCACTGCGCCACCATCAGCACGATGGCACCTTCCTTGGGCTGCACGTATTCCACGGGCACACCCTTGCTCTTGAGGAGCGTGGAGAGTGTGGGCGTATAGGGGAACAGCGCGGCTTCGCCGGTCTGTGCCATCTCGGAAATCTTGGCCGAATTGGCGATGTACTCCAGCACATTGGGACCGATGGTCTTGGGCCAGGCCTTGAAGCCCGGATCGACATTGGCATCGGTGCCGCCCTTGATCTGGTTGAAAGCGAGGAAGGCATGCAGCCCGAAGGTGGACGAGGGCAGCGACTGAAACACCACGCGCCCCTTCAACTTGGGATCGGCCAGATCCAGCCAAGAGGTCGGCGGCGCCCAGCCCTTCTCGGCATAGACCTTGGTGTTGTAGGCCAGGCCGGTGACGCTGATGGTCACACCGGTGGCCATGTCATCCTTGATGTGCGCCACCGGCAGCAGGTCGGCCAGGTTGGGATTGGGCTTCTGCTTCTCGCACAGCCCCATGCCGACGGCGCGGGCCATCACGCCATCGTCCAGAAACATCAGGTGCATCTGCGGCTTGTCCCTGGCGGCCTGGGCCTTGGCCAGGATGTCGGCCGAACCGCCCGGCACCACGGCGATCTTGACGTTGTATTTCTGCTCGAAGGGACCGAACACCGCCTGCGTAAAGGTCTTCTCCATGTTGCCGCCATTCATGCCGACATACAGCGTACGGGTCTGTGCCTGCACCTGTGATCCGGCGCTGGCGGTGGCCAGCAGGAGTCCGAGGGCAGCGGTGCGGGAGAGCGACATCATGAGATCTTCCTTTCAGGGTGGGAGGACAACAGGTCGACGACAGCGGCACGCGCCGGGAGGAAGCGGCCGATCGAGAAAGCATCCAGCGCAATGGTGCTGCGTCCGTGCAGCACCAGTTCGGCCAGCGCTTCGCCGGCTGCCGGACCGATCTGGAAACCGGCACCGCAGAAGCCGAAGCCATGCAGCAGGCCCAGTTGCGTAGTGCTGGGGCCGATCACCGGATGCTGGTCCGGCAGGTAGCCTTCCACACCGCTCCAGGTCCGGATGATGTGTACATGGCGCAGTGCCGGCAGCAGGGCCGCCGCCTGCGGCAGCAGACCGAGGATGGAATCATGCGAGGCGCGGGCGCGCTGCTCATCGAGCACATAGCCACGTCCGCCGCCCAGCACCACGTTGCCGCGCGCCACCTGGCGGCAATAGATGGAGCCTCCCTCCACACCCAGGCTCCAGGGCAGGAAGTGCGCAATCGGTTCGGTGACCACCATGCTGGGGTGGCCGCTGGTCAGCGGCACGGTTTCGCCAAAGGCTTGCGCCACGCGGTTGGCCCAGGCCCCGGCACAGTTGATGAGGACTTCCGCGCGGACCTGCAGGGTACTTTCCCCATGTCGCGCTTCGGCCACGAAGTCGCGACCATCATGGCCGACCTGCAGCACTTCGCAGCGCTCGACGATGGTCGCACCGGCGGCCTCGGCAGCGCGTGCGAAGGCCGGTGAGATCAGGCGCGGATTGGCCTGGCCATCTTCCGGACACAGCGAGCCACCGACTGCGGCGCCGCCCAGCCAGGGACATTGTTGGCGCAGGCGCTCACCGCTGATGAGTTCGATGCCCAGGCCATAAGGACGGCTCAGTTCGGCATAGCGCGCCAGTGACTGCATGTCGGCCTCGCTGCGGGCCAGCTTGAAGTGACCGCTGCGTTCGTATTCGCCGGTGGTGCCGATCAGGTCCTGGAGCTGGCCCCAGATCTCATGCGCCCGCTGCGACAGCGGCAGTTGCACTTCGGGCCGCCCCTGGCGCCGTACGCCGCCATAGTTGATACCGCTGGAGCGTGCACCACACAGGTCGCGCTCCAGCACGGTCACGCGACGTCCGGCCTTGGCCAGCACCAGCGCAGCGGAGGCGCCGACGATGCCGCCGCCGATGATGAGGACTTCGGTGGCAAGAGTTTTCATGAGGCATCTTCCTGGACAGGCAGCGCGATCACCCGCGCCGGGACAGGCTCGGGAGCGGGCACGTGCATGCCCAGGGGAATCGGCTTGATCGGCGCCTGCCCGCGCAGGCGTCCCACTTGCGACACCGGCAGGCCGGCCGCGTGAGCCAGGATTTCGGTCGCAGCCGCGCCGCACATGCGGCCCTGGCAACGGCCCATCCCCACCCGCGTGAGCGCCTTGAGCCGGTTCATTTCCGTGGCCCCCTGCTGACGCACGGCGGCGCGCAATTCACCGGCCCGGATGTTCTCGCACCGGCACACCACCAGATCATCCGGCGCAGTGGCCGCCCAACGTTCGGGGAAGGGAAATGCGCGTTCCAGCCCGAGACGGAACGCACCGATACGCGCCAGCTCCGCCTCGATCTGCGCCACCCGTGCTGCATCGACTGCGATGCCACGATCCTGCAACAGCGCCAGCGCGGCACGTTCGCCGGCCAGTTCAGCCGCATCCGCGCCCATGATGCCGGCACCGTCGCCGGCCAGGTAGACGCCGGGCACGCTGCTGCGGGTGCTGGCGTCGCGCACCGGCAGATGCGCGCGCTGCAGGGCATCGAACTGGAAGCGGCAACCCAGCAGGTCGGCCAGTTGCGTTTCCGACCGCAGTGCATAGCCGAAGCCCACGGCATCGCATGCAATGCGCTGCTCGGGGCCGGGCTTGCCGCCCGCGTCTGCCAGATGCTCGCGACGCCAGGCCAGTGCCTGCACACGTGTATCGCCTTCCACGCGCAACACTCGCGCGTGCGAATGCACCGGCACGCCATGCAGGCGGAGCCAGGCAAGGTAGTAGATGCCCTTGGCCAGCAACGCGGGCTGCCCCAGCATGGCCGGCAGTGCGGCGATGCGGTCGGTCAGGCTGCTGCTGTCGAGTACCGCCGCCACATGCGCGCCGGCCTTGGCATATTGATAGGCCACCAGATAGAGCAGCGGGCCATTGCCGGCCAGTACCACCGAGCGGCCGATGGCACAGCCCTGGAACTTCAACGCGACCTGCGCACCACCCAGCGTGTAGACGCCCGGCGTGGTCCAGCCAGGGAATGGCAGTACGCGATCAGTGGCCCCGGTGGCCACGATGATGTCTTCCCAGACCAGGGTGGAGGCCGATTGTGCGCCGCCATCCATCAGATCCAGCAAACCCGGCTGGGCATTCCAGACCAGGGTGTCGGGCCGGTAATCGACGGCCTCGCGCAAGGTGTCGAAGGTATCGTGGACCGATTGCGCGCGGCTGGCCTCGAAGCCATACAGCGTCTTGCGGCTGCGCAGGAATCCGCGCGGTGGCTGGCGATAGATCTGGCCGCCTGCGCGCGCGGCTTCATCGATGACGACCGGACGCAGGCCGTGTGCCAACAGCGTCTGGGCCGCGCGCACACCGGCCGGACCGGCACCGACGATGACGGGAGCACGGCGGCTCATGCGGTCTCCCCCTGCCCGCTCAGCAACTGCATGCCGGCGCGGATGAAAGTGGAACAGGCGCGCAAGCGCTCACCGTTATCGGTGGCGATCCAGCAATCCTGGCAAGCGCCCATCATGCAGAATCCGGCCCGCGGCTGGCCGCTGAATTCATTGCGACGCAGGCTGCCCGCGTTGGTCAGCACGGCGGTCAGCACGGTGTCGCCTTCGAGCGCGGTGGCCGGACGGCCGTCCAGAGTGAAGCTGACCGTGGCGCGATCACGCTCGGCCAGCCGCACCAGCTGGGCCTGTGACGGGGAGGAGGTCGGTGTCATGAACGTCCCACCAGCACGCGGTCCAGGCCATAGACCCGGTCCAGGATGATCATCGCCACCGCCGTGATGCCCACCATCAGCGCCGACACCGCCGCCATCATCGGATCAATCGATTCGGTGGCATACATGTACATGCGCACCGGCAGCGTCACTGTCGAGGGCGCCGTCACGAAGATGGACATGGTGACTTCATCGAAACTGTTGATGAAGGCCAGCAGCCAGCCACCGGTGATGCCGGGCAGGATCATCGGCAGCGTGATGCGCAACAATACCTTCGTGCGCGAAGCGCCCAGCGACAGCGCCGCCTGCTCGGCACTGCGATCAAAACCGATCAGGGCGGCCATGATGAGGCGCATGGTATAGGGCGTCACCACCAGCGAGTGCGCCAGCACCAGCCAGCCGAAGTTGCCGGCGCCGCCCACCACCGAGAACAGCTGCAGCAGCGCCACGCCCAGCACCAGGTGCGGAATGATGAGCGGTGACAGGAACAGGCCCTGCAACATGCCCGACCAGCGATGCGGATAGCGCACCAGCGCCATGGCCGCCGGTATGGCCAGCCCGGTGGAAATGGTGGCGGCGGCCAGGGCCAGCCACAGGCTGTTCCAGAAGGAAGTCACGAAATCGGGGAATTCAAACACTGCCTTGAACCAGCGCAGCGAGAATTCCGGTCCGTTCATGGTCAGGGTGTTTTCGGGGGTGAAGGCGATCACGCACACCACCAGGATCGGCGCCAGCGTGAAGAGGATCACCAGCGCATTGAAGCACAATGCAATCGGTCCGTTCTTGTTCATGGTTCAGCCCAGCGCTTTCTTGTAGCGGCGTTCGATCATGCGGTTCCAGCCCAGCATGATGACCAGGTTGGCCACCAGCAGCAGCAGCGCGATGGCTGCGCCCAGTGGCCAGTTCAGTTCGTGCAGGTATTCGTCGTAGATGATGGTGGCCATCATCTTCAGACGCCGTCCGCCCAGGAGGCCCGGAATGGCAAAGGAACTGGCCGAGAGGCCAAAGACGATCAGGCTGCCCGATAAGATGCCGGGCATGATCTGCGGCAGCACGATACGACGCAGCACGGTCATGGGCGAGGCGCCCAGCGACAGCGCGGCATTGGCCACGCCTGCGTCGAGCTTCTGCAGCGAGGTCCACACCGGGATCACCATGAAGGGCAACATCACATGCACCAGCGCAATGACAATGGCCGTCTCCGTATAGAGCAGCCTGACCCGGGCAAAGCCCAGTGCGGCCAGCGTGCCGTTGATGAGTCCTTCGGGACCGAGCAGCATGCTCCAGCCGAAGGCGCGCACCACCACCGAGATCATCAGCGGGGCCAGCACCACCAGCAGCATGACGGAGCGCCATGGCTTGCGCATGCGGTTGAGAATGTAGGCTTCGGGCGCGCCCACCACGATGCAGATCAGCGTGACCAGGCCCGAGATCCACAGCGTGCGCCAGAAGATGCCGTAGTAGTACGGATCGGTCAGCACCGCATAGTAGTGCTCCAGCGTGAAGGTGCCGGCCTTGGGGCCGGTCTCGGCATCATAGGCGTTGAAGGACAGCACGAAGGTCAGCACCAGCGGCACCAGCAGCATCACCGTGCACAGCAGGATGGCCGGGGCCGACATCAGCCAGGGCAGGCTGCGCTGGCCGGGGACCTTGCTGCTGTCGCCGGGGGCCACCGCGGGTGGCGCTACGGAAGTCGTGCCGGCCGCGCTCATGCCGTCACCTGTTCATCGCTGCGGGCGGTGGAGACCAGGCGCAGACTGTAGTCGCTCCACGCCAGGCCGACGGCAGCGCCCTGCTCCAGCGCCTCGGCGCCATCGTTGGCCGACAGCACCGACAGCAGACCCAGCGGCGTCTGCACTTCATACATCCACTGGCTGCCGAGGAAGAAGCGGCGCACCACGTCGCCATTGCAGCGGCCCTGGCCGGGCGCGGTACAGCGGATCTTTTCCGGACGCAGGCCGAGCACCACGCGGCCACCGCCGCGCAGGCCGGTATCGCTACTCTCCAGGGACAGCATCATGCCACCCACGGCGATATCGGCGCGCTCGCCGGCCGCACCGACCACCTGACCCTCGAGCAGATTGGCCTTGCCCACGAAGGTGGAAATGAAGCGATTGGCCGGATGCTCATACACGTTCAGAGGACGCCCGACCTGGGTGATGTGACCGGCCTCCATCACCACCACGCGATCACTGATGGACATGGCTTCGCTCTGGTCGTGCGTGACCATGATGGTGGTGGTGCCGACCTTGCGCTGGATGTCGCGCAGCTCGAACTGCATTTCTTCACGCAGCTTGGCGTCGAGGTTGGACAAGGGTTCGTCCAGCAGCAGCACGGGCGGTGCGATCACCAGCGCACGCGCCAGGGCCACCCGCTGGCGCTGGCCGCCGGACAGTTCGCGCGGATAGCGGGCACCGTGTTTTTCGAGATGCACCAGGGCCAGGGCCTGCGCTACGCGGTCACGTTTTTCCGCCCGGCCGCACTTGCGCATCTCCAGGCCAAAGGCCACGTTCTGCTCCACCGTCATGTGCGGGAACAGCGCATAGGTCTGGAACACGATACCCAGGCCACGGCTGTTGGGCCTGGCGTGCGTGATGTCGCGTCCGTCCAGTTCGATGCGGCCGCCGCTGACGGCTTCGAAACCGGCAATCATCTGCAGGGTGGTGGTCTTGCCGCAGCCCGAGGGCCCCAGCAGGGAGATGAACTCGCCCTTTTCCACCGTGAGGTTGAAACCCGATACCGCCTGGGTATCACCATAGAACTTACTGACATTGGTCAGCGTAAGAAATGACATTGCAAGCTCCCTGTCGCAAGGTTCGGGCGCTGCACGGCTGGCGGGCTTGTCGGCCGGCGGGCGCTCCGATGCATTCTTTCAAGTACGCCACCGCGGCGCTGAGCGAGGTGGGTGGCGCGTCTCCTGTTTCGTTATTGATGCAATTTCGGTGCCAATTCTGCTATCGTATTTCGACTGTCAGGAAATTTTTTATATTTATTCCGTTCAACGAAATACATCGGCGGACCGACCACTACCGATTCCACCCAGCAGACAAAGTCCCCTCATGAGCGAGCACAACGACCAGGCCGCAGCGGCCAGCGCCCCAGCCTCCCTGCCGGTCAACGGCATCCAGCGCACCTTCGCGGTGTTGCGTGCCTTGGCCGATGCACCACCACAAGGCATGCGCGTGACCCAGGTGGCCAAGGCCATCGGTCTGACCCAGGGCACCACGCACCGGCTGCTGCAATCGCTGGCCGTCGAAGGCGTGGTGGAGCAGGATGAGCGCAGCAAGCTGTACCGCCTGGGCATGGACCTGTTCGCCCTGGCCGCGCGCGCTGGCAATGCCTCGGATGTGCGCAGCCTGTGCCGTCCGGCCCTGCTGCGGCTGTGCGGCAGCCTGGGCGATACGGTCTTCCTGCTGCTGCGCTCGCGCTTCGATGCGGTGTGCGTGGACCGCGTCGATGGCCCTTTCCCGATCCGCGCCTTCACCGGCGACATCGGCGGACGCGTGGCGCTGGGTGTGGGACAGGGAGCACTGGCCATCCTCGCCTTCCTGCCGGAAGAAGAACGCGAGGAAGTGATCCGCTACAACGTGCCGCGCCTGCGCGAGTTCGGTGTCTATGACGAGGTCTACCTGCGTACCGAGATCGAACGGGTGCGGGAAACCGGCTACGCGGCACGCCAGGCCGGTTTGCTCGATGGCATGGCGGGCCTGGGCGTGCCGCTGTTCGATGCCGCCGGCGGCATCGTCGGCGCCTTGAGCGTGGGCACGCTGACCTCGCGTCTGACCGAGGAACGGCTACCCACCGTGGTGCAGATGCTGCAGCGGGAAGCGGCAGCCCTGTCGCGCCGGATCAATCCCTTCGATCCTGCCTTGCGCCGGCCCATGCACCAGGCCAATCCGGGGGAGCCGCAAGCATGACCTCGCCCGCCTCTGCCCTTGCCCCCGTGCTGCTGATCAAGTCAGGCGGTGCTGCCGCGCTGGCCGAGTGGCGCGCCAGCTTTGATGAATTCGCACCCGGGCTGGGCCTCGAAGTGCGCGCCTGGGACGATCCGGAAGTCGATCCGGCGCGTGTGCAGTTCGTGCTGGTGTGGCAGCCCGAAGCGGGAAGACTGGCGCAGTTTCCCAATCTGAAGGCCATCCTCAGTGCGGCAGCCGGCGTGGATCACATCCTCGCCGACCCGCACCTGCCGGAGCTGCCCATCGTGCGCATGGTCACCCCCGAAACCCAGCAGCGCATGGCCGAATTCACGCTCATGAGCAGCCTGATGCTGTTGAAGGACATGCCACGCATCATCGCCCAGCAGGCGCGCGCCGAGTGGCGCGAATTCTCCACCCCGCGCACCGCGCGCGAAACCCGGGTGGGCGTACTGGGTCTGGGTGCGCTGGGCCTGTCGGCGGCACGCATACATGCGGCGGTCGGCTTCGAGACGGCCGGCTGGGCGCGCTCGCCGCGCAGCGAAGAGGGTCTGGCCTGCTTTGCCGGCGCCGAGGCGCTGCCGGCCTTCCTGGCCCGAACCGACCTCCTGATCTGCCTGCTGCCCGAGACCGCCGACACCCGCCACATCATCGATGCCGGGCTGCTAAGCCAGTTACCCAAGGGGGCGGCGGTCATCAACGTCGGACGCGGCAGCCACGTCTGCCTGCCCGACCTGCTGGCCGCGCTCGACAGCGCTCACTTGTCCGCTGCGGTGCTGGACGTATTCGAGGAAGAACCGCTGCCTGCCGGGGCCGCCGTGTGGCGGCATCCGCGCGTACTGGTCACACCCCATGCAGCGGCCACCCCCTCGCGGCGCGAGCGCGCACGACAGGCGGCGGTGGCGATGGCGGCCGTGCTCAACGGCCTGCCGCCACCGCATCTCTACGATCGCGCACGGGGTTACTGAGGAGCAAGTCGGGACCGCACGGCTTGCGGGATACGCCCCCATCGTCTAGACTTTGGCGCTTGCTGGCCGCCCTGGCTTGCCTGTCGTGATGACAGGTGAACAGGCCCGCCGACTCCCTCCCATGCGTGAGGGCAACCCACTGACGGCAACGTTTGGATACCGTACCCATATGGGTGCAAGCTCTTGCACTCCTGCTCCTGATCCTGCTCTCGGCCTTCTTTTCCATGACCGAGACGGCGCTGATGGCCGCCAATCGCCATCGCCTGCGGCACCTGGCCAAACAAGGCAACCGTGCCGCCATCACCATCCTGTGGCTGCTGGACCGCACTGAACGGCTGCTCTCGCTGATCCTCATCGCCAATACCGTCATCAATGCACTGGCCACAGCCCTGGTGACGGCGCTGGCCATTGCTGCCTTCGGCAACCACCAGCGCGTCATCACGGCGGCCACCGCCTTCGTGGCGGCGCTCTTGATCGTCTTCGCCGAGATCGTGCCCAAGGTGATCGGCGCCACCCATCCGGAACGCATTGCGCTGTTTACCAGCTTCGTGCTCAAGCCGCTGATGCGGGTGGCCAAGCCGCTGGTGTGGTTCGTCAACATCTTCGTATCGGCCATCCTCAAGGTGCTGCGCATCAAGACCGGTTCCCGCGCGGCCGAGCAGCGCATCTCGCCGGAAGAGCTGCGCTCCATCGTGCTGGAGGGCGGCAGCTTCATTCCGCAGAAACACAAGAGCATCCTGCTGAACCTGTTCGACCTGGAAAAAATCTCGGTGGAAGACGTCATGACCCCGCGCGCCCAGGTCGAGGCCCTGAACCTGGCCGCGCCGGTGGAAGACATCCTGCACCAGCTGGCCACCTGCTATCACAACAAGTTGCCGGTGTTCGAGGGCGAGATCAACCATATCGCCGGCATCCTGCATGTGCGCAAGACGGTCGCGCTGTTCCGCCAGGAAGACGACATCACCCACGACGACATCCGCGCCCTGCTCTCGACCCCCTACTACGTGCCGGTGGAGACCGATGTCTTCACCCAGCTGCAATATTTCCAGGAAAACCACGAGCGCCTGGGCATCGTGGTCGATGAATACGGCGAAGTGCAGGGGCTGGTGACGCTGGAAGACATCATCGAGGAAATGATCGGCGAATTCACCACCTCCTCGCCCGGTTCCTCGGGGGAAGGCTTTGGCTGGGACAAGGACGGCAGCTGCCTGCTCGAAGGCAGCACCACCCTGCGCGACATCAACAAGCGCCTGGGCCTGCAGCTGCCGCTGGATGGCCCCAAGACCATCAACGGCCTGCTGCTGGAAACCCTGCAGGACATCCCCGAAGCCAGCGTGGCCGTCAAGATCGATGGCTGCGTGATCGAGATAGTGCAGGTACAGAACCAGGCCATCCGCATGGTCAAGCTCATTGCCATGCCGGCTGACGGGAAGACACCGGACTGATTCGCCCCTCGCCGGGCCGGACCGTATCGAAGTCCTCCGAATTTGTTCCACGCAAATCGCCGCTCCGCTTTCCGGGCAGCGGCAACGCGTGGGAGACTTCCCCTCCCTGTGCGTTGCCCTGCGGCAGCGCCCCTGCGCGCGAGGTCTCCCATGCAATCCGCTCCCGACACGGCCGTGGCCGACGACGATGTCCCCGTGGTGCGCCTGCTGCACAAGCTGCTGGCCGATGCGGTCGGCATGGGCGCCTCCGACCTGCATTTCGAACCCTTCGAACATCTCTTCCGCGTACGCCTGCGCCTGGACGGCGTACTGCACGAACTGGCGCAGCCGCCGCTGACGCTGCGCGACAAGCTGGCCACCCGGCTCAAGATCCTGGCGCGGCTGGATATCGCCGAAAAGCGCCTGCCCCAGGATGGCAAGATGCGCCTGGCGCTGGACCAGCGCACGGTGGACTTCCGCGTCTCGACGCTGCCCACGCAGTTCGGCGAGAAGATCGTGCTGCGCATCCTCGATACCACCCAGGCCACCCTGTCCATTGCCCAGCTCGGCTATGAACCGGCCCAGCAGGAAGCCCTGCTGCAGGCCATCGGCAAGCCGCACGGCCTGGTGCTGATGACCGGTCCGACCGGCTCGGGCAAGACCGTCTCGCTATACGCCTGCCTGCAACGGCTGAACCAGCCGGGCATCAACATCGCCACCGCCGAGGACCCGGTGGAGATCAACCTGCCCGGCATCAACCAGGTCAACATCAACGAGCGGGCCGGTCTGGACTTCGCCCTGGCGTTGCGCGCCTTCCTGCGCCAGGACCCGGATGTACTGATGGTGGGCGAGATACGCGATCTGGAGACCGCCGACATCGCGGTCAAGGCGTCGCAGACCGGGCATCTGGTGCTCTCCACCCTGCACACCAACGACGCTCCCGCCACGCTCACGCGCCTGCTCAACATGGGGGTGCCGGCCTACAACATCGCGGCTTCCGTCAGCCTGATCGTGGCCCAGCGGCTGGTGCGCAAGCTGTGCCGCTGCCGCCGTCCGGCCGGCGGCACGCCCGCCACCTTCCTGCCGCAGGGCTGCCCGGCCTGCAATCAGACCGGGTTTCGCGGACGCACCGGGATCTACCAGGTCATGCCGGTCAGCACCGCCATGCAGTCCCTGATCCTGGCCCAGGCCGGCACGCTGGAGCTGGGACGGCAGGCGCAGGCCGAAGGCGTCATCGACCTGCGCCGGGCCGGGCTGCTGAAGGTCTTGCGGGGCGAAACCAGCATGGGAGAAATCCTTGCCTGCACCTGATCGCCTGCCTTCCGGCCTCCCCTTCCGCTGGGAAGGACTGGACCGCCACGGCCGCCCGCAGCGCGGCGTCCTTACCGCCGCCGATGAAGCCCAGGCACGCGCCCGGCTGCGTCAACAGGGCCTGCGCGTGGCACGGCTGCGGCGCGATGACGGCGCGCGCACCGCCGACCTCACGCAGGACGGCAGTAGCACCCCGATCATGCGCGGACGCATCACCGCCAAACAGGTCGCCCTCTTCACACGCCAGCTCGCCACCATGCTGCAAGCCGGACTGCCGCTGCTGCAATCGCTGGACATCGCCATCCGGGGCGCGACCAGGACTGCGCTGGCCGCGCTGCTGGCCGACGTGCGGCAAGCCGTGGCGCGCGGCGACAGCCTGCATGCCGCATTGGCGCGCCATCCACGCCAGTTCGATGCGCTCTTCTGCAACCTGGTGCGCGCCGCCGAGGAAGCCGGGATGCTGGATAGCATGCTGGAGCGCATCGCCCTCTATCGTGAGAAATCGCTGGCCTTGCGCGGCAAGGTGCGCGCGGCACTGGCCTATCCCTGCGCGGTGGTGCTGGTCGCGGTCGCGGTGACGGTGGTCATCATGCTGTGGGTCGTACCGGCCTTCGAGCAGATGTTCCAGCAGTTCGGTGCCGAACTGCCACTGCCCACGCGCATCGTGATGGGCATGGCGCATCTGCTGGGTCGCCATGGCCTCCTGTTGCTGCTGGGCTTGCTGATCTCGGGCGTAACGGCAACGCTGGCGTGGCGGCGTTATCCCGCGCTGCGACGGGCCGCGCAACGCCTGAGCCTGTCGCTGCCGCTGTTCGGAAAACTGCTGCGACAGGCCGCCCTGGCGCGCTGGAGCCGCACCTTCGGCACCCTGTTCGGGGCCGGCATCGCCCTGGTGGAGGCGCTGGAGACGGTGGCCGGAGCCGCCGGCAACGTGGTCTATGCCGAGGCCTCGCTGGTCGTGCGCGATGCCGTGCGCAACGGCGCCTCGCTGCATGGGGCCATGCAGGCCACGGGCGTCTTCCCGGACCTGGCGGTGCAGATGACGGCCGTGGGCGAAGAGGCCGGTGCACTCGATGCCATGCTGGCGAAGATCGCCGAGCTCAACGAACGCGAGGTCGACGAGGCCGTCACGGCCCTCACCAGCCTGATGGAACCCGTTATCATGGCGGTGCTGGGCGTGGTCATCGGCGGCCTGGTGGTGGCGATGTACCTGCCGGTGTTCCGCATGGGTGCGGTGGTATGAAACGACAGGCCGCCTTCCCGCTTCCTTCTCGATCGACACGGACTTGAACGCGACGATGTTTTTCCCCGATGCCCTCGCCCTCCCCGGCCATGCGGCCACAGCGGCCGTGGCGGCGCTGCTGGGCCTGCTGGTGGGCAGTTTCCTGAACGTGGTGATCCATCGCCTGCCGCGCATGATGCTGCGCGAGACTGCCAACTTCGTCGCCCAGGAACGTGGCGAGACCATGCCGCATACCGATCGCTACAACCTCTGGCTGCCCGCCTCCGCCTGTCCCCATTGCACCAGACCACTGGCGCTGCATCACAAGATTCCGCTCCTGAGCTGGCTGCTGCTGCGCGGACGCTGCGGCTTCTGCGCGGCCCCCATCGGCGCGGCCTATCCCCTGGTGGAACTGCTGAGCGCGCTGCTGTTCGCCCTGCTGGGCTGGCGCTTCGGCCTGGGCCTGCACGGGGTGGCGCTGATGGTATGCGCCGCCTTCCTCATTGCGCTGGCCGTCATCGATGCGCACACCATGCTGCTGCCCGACGACCTCACCCTGCCACTGATGTGGCTGGGGCTGCTGGTCAATCTGGTGCATCCCCTGGTGCCGTTGCAGGATGCGGTGCTGGGCGCAATGGCCGGCTATGTCCTGCTGTGGCTGATCTTCTGGATCTTCAAGCTGGCCACCGGCAAGGAGGGCCTGGGCTATGGCGACTTCAAGCTGATGGCGGCGCTGGGCGCCTGGCTGGGCTGGCAAGCCCTGCCGCTGGTCCTGCTGCTGGCCTCGGCGCTGGGTGCGCTGCTGGGCCTGCTCCTGATGGGCCTGGGCCGCCACCAGCGCGGCCAGGCGATTCCCTTCGGCCCCTGCCTGGCCCTCGCCGGCATGCTGACCTTGCTGATGGGCCATGGCTGGCTCACCCGGCTTCTCTACGATTTCTGATCCCATGACCTCACTGACTGAACGCTTCACCATCGGCCTGACCGGCGGCATCGGCAGCGGCAAGACCACGGTGGCCAATCTGTTCGGCGCGCTGGGCGCTGCGCTGGTGGATACCGATGCCATCGCCCATGCCCTGACCGCACCGCAGGGCCTGGCCATTGCGCCCATTCGCGCGCATTTCGGCGACCAGTTCATCGATGCCCACGGCGCCATGGACCGCACCCGCATGCGCCAGCACGTGTTCGGCAATCCGAGCGCGCGTCATGCGCTGGAAGCCATCCTGCATCCGCTGATCCGCAGCGAGACCGTGCGCGAGGCCGAGCTCGCCACCGGCCCCTACGTCATCTTCGTGGTGCCGCTGCTGGTGGAGTCCGGCACCTGGGTCGGTCGCGCCAGCCGTATCCTGGTGGTGGATTGCCCGGAAGAGGTCCAGATCGAGCGCGTCATGCAGCGCAATGGCCTGCAGCGTGAAGAAGTGGAAGCCATCATGGCCGCCCAGGCCAGCCGCCAGGCCCGCCTGGCCGTGGCGCAGGATGTCATCGACAACGGTGGCAGCAATGCCGCGCTGCCGGACCAGGTCCGTGCGCTGCATGCGCGTTACCTGGCGCTGGCGGGGGCGTCCTGAAGCACGGGCAGGCATCCCCTGATGAGGCGGCAATGCACACGGGCAGCCGGGCAAAGGCGAACCGGCAAAGCAGCTTCATTTGATGCCGACTGCATTTGTAATTTTCTTCTGCATGGGTCAGAATCACAGACATTGCACATGTTGACGAGGTTATTGCACCCACGCGGCCTGTCAGCGGCCTAACAAGTCCGGTTCAACCAATAAAGGGATCATGCTTTGATCGTCTACGAATACCCTTTCAACGAGCGTATTCGCACGCTGTTGCGACTGGAAGACCTCTACGAGAAATTCGTCTTCTTCCTGCACCAGGAAAGCCCGCATCAGCATCACATCGCCCTTGCCACCATTTTCGAAATGCTGGAGGTCGCCGGACGCGCCGACCTCAAGTCCGACCTGCTGCAAGAGCTGGAACGGCAGAAGCAGATCCTGCTGGCCTACCAGTCCAACCCCAATGTCGAGCCCGAGATGCTCAGCGCCATCCTGGCCGAAGTCGACCAGGCCAGCAGCGCCCTCGCAGCCGCCCAGGGCAAGACCGGGCAGAACATCCGCGACAATGAATGGTTGATGAGCATCCGCGGACGCACCATCATCCCGGGCGGGGCCTGCGAATTCGACCTGCCGGCCTATTACGCCTGGCAACAGCATCCCTTCGACCGCCGTTTCCAGGACATCTCCAACTGGTTCGCCCCGCTGATCCCGCTGTTCGATGCCATCGGCATCGTCATGCGGCTGCTGCGCGAATCAGGACATGCCGTCAAGATCAACGCCGAAGGCGGCAGTTACCAGCAGATGCTACAAGGGAAGGTCTACCAGATGCTACGCCTGTCGCTCGACATCGAACTCGGCGCAATTCCCGAGATCTCGGCCAACAAATACATGCTGTGGGTGCGCTTCACCCAGCAGGATGGCGACGAAAAGCCGCGTGCCTTCGATGGCGAAGTGCCCTTCGAGCTGGCGCTGTGCGGCTTTTGACCTGTAATCTGAATGAAATGAAGTGAAGTAAAACGTATGGCAACGATCGTAGACTGCCCGACCTGTGGCACCAAAGTGGAATGGAACGAGAAGAACAAGTACCGCCCCTTCTGTTCCGAACGCTGCAAGCAGATCGACCTGGGTGCCTGGGCGGAAGAAAAGTACACCATCCCCGCAGTGAACCTGCCCCTGGAAGACGAAGGCGACAAGCCCGTGCAGTGATCACGGGCTTTTTCCTTCATATCGCCTCAAACCCGCCTATTTTCAGCCTTTGTCGCCGTACCTGAGCTGATCCAGCCACTGGATCAGCGGGATGGTGGCCGGCAGCAGTGGCTCCACGTCCACACCGCCCTGCCAGGCAAAGGCCTGGCCTTCCAGGCTCTGCGGCTGGCCGCGCCACTGGCGGCTGATGTAGAAATGCAGACGCACATGGGCATGCGGATAGACATGCTCGACGCCGCACCAGGGTTCGCCATCGAGCACCTCGATACCCAGTTCTTCCTTGAACTCGCGCTGCAAGGCCGCGAAGATGCTTTCCCCCTGCTCCACCTTGCCACCGGGGAATTCCCAGTAGCCTGCATAGGGCTTGCCTTCCGGACGCTGGCCCAGCAGCACGTCGCCGTTGGGCTGCATCAGGATGCCCACGGCCACGTCGATGGGCCTGGATGGCGTCGCCGCCATCAGCCTTGCGCCTTGCCCGCGTAGTCGCGCGCAAACTGCCAGGCCACGCGGCCCGAGCGCGAGCTGCGTTGCAGGGCCCAGCGCAGGGCATCGGCGCGGGCGTCGGCGATCTGGGCGTCGTTGCAACCGAAGTGGCGCAGCCAGTGCGCCACGATGTCCAGGAAATCATCCTGCTTGAAGGGGTAGAAGGTCACCCACAGGCCAAAGCGCTCGGAGAGCGAAATCTTTTCTTCCACCGTCTCGCCGGGATGCAGGTCGCCGTCCTCGGTGTGGGTATAGGTGCTGTTGTCGGAGAGGCGCTCCGGCATCAGGTGGCGACGGTTGGAGGTGGCGTAGATCAGCACGTTGTCCGACTGTGCGGCGATGCTGCCGTCCAGCGCCACCTTCAGGGCCTTGTAACCACCCTCGCCTTCCTCGAAGGAAAGATCGTCGCAAAAGACGATGAAGCGCTCCGGGCGCGAGGCCACCAGCTCGACGATGTCCTGCAGGTCGTGCAGGTCATCCTTGTCCACCTCGATCAGGCGCAGGCCACGGTCGGCGTACTGGTTCAGGCAAGCCTTGATGAGCGAGGACTTGCCGGTACCGCGCGCACCGGTCAGCAGTACGTTGTTGGCCGGGCGGCCTTCGACGAACTGGCGGGTGTTCTGGTCAATCTGTTCCTTTTGCGGACCGATATTGTGCAGGTCCGACAGGCCGATCCTGGAGATGTGGCCCACCGCCTGCAGGTAACCGGCACGCTGCGCGGTGGCGCCGCGCCAGCGGAAGGCGACGGCGGCGTTCCAGTCCGGTTCACGGGCGGCGGCGTTGGGCAGGATGGCTTCGACGCGCGCCAGCAAGGCTTCGGCACGCTGCAGGAATTGATCTAGCTGGGTCATGGCGATGCTCAGGAACGATAGTCGGCGTTGATCGACACGTAGTCATGCGACAGGTCGCAGGTCCAGATGGAGGCCTTGGCGGTGCCGCGCGCCAGCTTCACGCGCACCACGATCTCGGCCTTCTTCATGACGCGCTGGCCGTCTTCTTCGCGGTAATCCGGGTTGCGGCCACCATCCTTGGCGACCCACACGTCGTCCAGCCACAGGTTGATCTTCGACACATCCAGATCATCGATACCGGCATAGCCGATGGCGGCCAGGATGCGGCCCAGGTTCGGGTCGGAGGCGAAGAAGGCAGTCTTGACCAGCGGCGAATGGCCGATGGAATAGGCGATCTGGCGGCATTCCTCGATGCTCTTGCCGTCTTCCACGGCCACTTCGATGAACTTGGTCGCGCCTTCGCCATCGCGCACGATCTGGTGCGCCAGATGCTGCGACAGGTCGGTGACGGCTGCGGCCAGTTGCTTGTATTCCTCGCTGTCGGCGCTGGTGATCTCCAGCTCGCCTGCACCAGTGGCCATCAGGATGAAGGAATCGTTGGTCGAGGTATCGCCATCGATGGTGATGCAGTTGAAGGAATGGTCAGCGGCGTCCTTGACCAGCTGGTTCAGCAGCGCCTGCGGCAGCTTGGCGTCGAAGGCCAGGAAACCCAGCATGGTGGCCATGTTGGGCTTGATCATGCCAGCGCCCTTGCTGATGCCGGTCATCACCACCTGCTTGCCGCCGATGGTGAGCGTACGCGAAGCGGCCTTGGGCTGGGTGTCGGTGGTCATGATGGACTCGGCCGCGTTGAACCAGTTGTCGGCCTTGAGGTTGGCTATGGCTTGCGGCAGGCCCGCGATGATGCGGTCGGCCGGTAGCGGCTCCAGGATCACGCCGGTGGAGAACGGCAGGATCTGCTGCGGCTCCACACCCATCTCCCGGGCCAGCGCGGCGCAGACCGACTTGGCGCGCTGCAGGCCTTCTTCACCGGTGCCGGCGTTGGCGTTGCCGGTGTTGATCACCAGGGCGCGGATGGGCTTGCCGGCGCTCAGCTGCGCCAGGTTGGCCTGGCAAATCTGCACCGGGGCGGCGCAGAAGCGGTTCTTGGTGAAGACGCCCGCCACGGTAGCCGTCTCGGCCAGCTTCATGACCAGCACGTCCTTGCGATTGGCCTTGCGCACGCCCGCTTCGGCATGGCCGAGTTCGATGCCGGCAACGGCTTTCAGGTCGGAAGGAACGGGAATCGGGGAATTGACGGCCATGGCGAGCTTTCAGCGTAAAAATCGGAACGCGTATTTTAAACACTTTCCGTCACCGGCTGATGACGCAGGAACTCGCTTTCGATGATCTCGGCGCTCATCCTGGCCCATTCTGCATATTGGCCATGGCCAGGGTGGAAGCGGTCGATGGCCATCTCATGCGGCAGCGCCCATTGCAGCGAGCAGTAGCGCAGCGCGGCGTCGGCGCCGATCCAGTCGCGCAGCGCCCGGTCCAGCTTGCGCGCATAGCGGCCCAGGTACCAGCGCAGCGGCTGCGGCGCCACCGGCAACAGGTGCATGGGCGGCAAGCCCGAAAAGACGATGTGCTCCACCCCGGCCTGCGCCATCAGACGCTCGCACAGCAGGCGCAGGTTGGCCACGTAGCGCTGCGGACTCATCTGCGAGGTGACATCGTTCACTCCCAGCGCCACCACCAGCACGGTGGCCGGGCCGATCTCGTGGCGTCCCAGCAGATCCAGCGCTTCCAGCGAATTGACACCGCTCTGCGCCACCAACTGCCAGGCCACCGGATGGCCGGTGCGTACGGCCAGCTGGCGTGCCAGCGGCTGAGCCAGGGCATGCTCCTGATGCTCGACGCCGACGCCCGCTGCGGAAGAGTCGCCCACCACCAGCACGCGCAAAGGTTCAGCCACCAGCGTCCCGCGCAGGGGGGCGAACTCCACGCCGCTGCGCGGACCGGCCGCTTCCGGCAGCCGCAGCGCGGTCTTGCGCAGGCGTCTGGCCTGCGCCAGCAACAGCGGCCCCAACAGCAGCTTGGCCAGTATCAGCATGGCAGCCTGCGCATCAGGGCAGCAGATTCTTGACCACCACCAGCCAGGGACGCGCCGCAATCGGCTGGGCGCGGCCCTGCTCATCCACCGGGATCAGGGATTCGGACACCGAATTGAAGACATTGCCGCCGATCACCCCGGCCCAACCATCATCGGCATGCACCTCCACCACCATATCGCAGTGGCCCGCCAGGCCGGGGCGGATCTCGTCAATGGAGGTGATGTTGTTGTTGCCGCGCGGGGCGCAGAGCAGGTCACCAGGAGCAATTGGCTCGCTCTCGGGGGGGCGCAACACGAATTGCGGCGAGGGGCGCGACTGGCGGTCCTTGAGGAAGCTCAGGTAATTGAAATGGGTTTCGCTGGGCGCAAAATCCTGCGGCGGCACATTGGTGCTCACCATCAGCCAGGAAATGAAGGCGGCCGACCAGGCTTGCTGGCAGTCCGCACCGGTCAGGTTCTTGCCGACCGCGTGCCAGTATTCGGCCACCCGCTGCACGGCCTCGCCCTCGTCTTCCAGCAAGCCCAGGCGCGGGGCGCTGAAGGGCTCATGGCGCATATCGATCTGCTGGTTGCCGAAGAAATCCCACTCGGCCTTGGCCGCTTCCACCAGTGCCGCACGCGTGGGCGCAGCCGTGCTGATGGCCACGGCGGGCACGCCGGTATTGGTCACCGGGATGGAGGGAGTGATGGGCGCGTAGCCCGGGTTATCGCTGTCGCGCCATTGCGGTAGCGGCGAGGAAGCGCAGCCGGCCAGCAGGACGGCGATAGCGGTGGCGGTGAAGCCGGAACGGGACGCACGAAACATCTTGGCGAGGGACATCTTCTTGTTCTCCTGGGCGGCAGGCGTTGGCTGCCGGAGCGCTCATCATAAGGGGAGCCGGGGCAATTTTGCAGAAGCCTTCACCTGCAGGATGTAAAAAAGGCCGCCCACCCGCTTGGGTGGACAGCCTCTTCACATCTGGCCAGTTTGCGGCCGAACCGGGGACTCTGGTTCAGGCCAGCTTGCCGTGGCACTGCTTGTACTTCTTGCCGCTGCCGCAGGGGCAGGGATCGTTGCGGCCGACCTTGGGGTATTCCGAACCATCGTCCTCGGACCCGGCCTGCGCGGTCGGTGCCAGCAGTTCTTCCGGTGCGGCTTCGGGGTCGAAGTCGGCGTGCTGGTAGTTGACGTTGATGGGCGAGCCACCGGACATGCTTTCCTCGGCCGCCTCGATTTCTTCGCGGCTCTGGATGCGCACGGTCATGACCACCTTGATCACTTCGTTCTTGATCAGGTCCAGCATCTGGGCGAACAGCTCAAACGCTTCGCGCTTGTATTCCTGCTTCGGGTTCTTCTGCGCATAGCCGCGCAGGTGGATGCCCTGGCGCAGGTGATCCAGCGCGGCCAGGTGTTCGCGCCAGTGGTTGTCGATGCTCTGCAGCATGACGCTGCGCTCGAAGCCGGCGAAGGCCTCCACGCCAACCACGGCCACCTTGGATTCGTAGGCATCCTTGGCGGCGGTGAGCAGGCGTTCCAGCAGCTCGTCGTCGGCCATGTCGGGCTCGTCCTTGAGCAGGGCTTCCAGATCGACCTCGAGCTGCCATTCGTTGTTGAGCACGGCTTGCAGGCCGGGGATATCCCACTGCTCTTCCATCGACTCGGCCGGCACGTACTGGCGGAACAGATCGGTGAAGACACCTTCGCGCAGGGAGGCGATCATCTCGGCCATCTCGACCGACTCCAGCAACTCGTTGCGCTGCTGGTAAATGACCTTGCGCTGGTCGTTGGCGACGTCGTCGTATTCCAGCAATTGCTTGCGGATGTCGAAGTTGCGGGCTTCCACCTTGCGCTGGGCCGACTCGATGGAGCGGCTCACGATGCCGGCTTCGATCGGTTCGCCTTCGGGCATCTTCAGGCGGTCCATGATGGCGCGCACGCGGTCGCCGGCGAAGATACGCAGCAGCGCATCGTCCAGCGACAGGTAGAAGCGCGAGGAACCCGGATCGCCCTGGCGGCCCGAACGGCCACGCAGCTGGTTGTCCACGCGGCGCGATTCGTGACGCTCGGTGCCGATGATGTGCAGGCCGCCGGCATTGACCACGTGGTCGTGCAGGGACTGCCATTCATCGCGCAGCTGCTGCGACTTGGCGGCCTTGTCGGCCTCCGACAAGGACTCGTCGGCTTCGATCAGCTGGATCTGCTTGCCCACGTTGCCGCCCAGCACGATGTCGGTACCGCGACCGGCCATGTTGGTGGCAATGGTGATCATCTTGGGACGGCCGGCCTGCGCCACGATCTCCGCTTCACGCGCGTGCTGCTTGGCGTTCAGGACATTGTGCGGCAGCTTGGACTTGGTCAGGATGCCCGAGAGCAGTTCCGAGTTCTCGATCGAGGTGGTGCCCACCAGCACGGGCTGGCCGCGCTCGTAGCAGTCCTGGATATCCTTGACCATGGCCATGTACTTCTCTTGCGCGGTCTTGTAGACCTGGTCCTGGCGGTCCTTGCGGGCATTGGGACGGTTGGGCGGGATCACCACGGTTTCCAGGTGATAGATTTCCTGGAATTCGTAGGCTTCGGTATCAGCCGTACCGGTCATGCCGGACAGCTTGGCATACATGCGGAAGTAGTTCTGGAAGGTGATCGAGGCCAGGGTCTGGTTCTCGTTCTGGATCTTCACGCCTTCCTTGGCTTCGACGGCCTGGTGCAGGCCATCGGACCAGCGGCGGCCGGTCATCAGGCGGCCGGTGAATTCATCGACGATCACCACTTCGCCGTTCTGCACCACGTAATGCTGGTCGCGGTGATACAGGGTGTGCGCGCGCAGGGCGGCATACAGGTGGTGGATCAGGGTGATGTTGGCGGCATCATAGAGCGATGCGCCTTCGGGCAGCAGGCCCATCTGGGTGAGGATTTCCTCGGCCTTGTCGTGACCGGCTTCGGTCAGCAGCACCTGGTGGCTCTTCTCGTCCTTGGTGTAGTCGCCGGGGACTTCGATCTTGCCCTTGCCGTCCGGGGTTTCCTCACCGATCTGCAGGGTCAGCAGCGGCGGTACGGCGTTGATCTTGTGATACAGCTCGGTGTGGTTCTCGGCCTGGCCGGAGATGATCAGCGGGGTACGCGCTTCGTCGATCAGGATCGAGTCCACTTCGTCGACGATGGCGAAGTTCAGGGCGCGCTGCACGCGGTCGTCGGCGTCGAAGACCATGTTGTCGCGCAGGTAGTCGAAACCGAACTCGTTGTTGGTACCGTAGGTGATGTCGGCGGCGTAGGCTTCCTGCTTGACGTCGTGTTCCATCTGCGACAGGTTCACGCCGGTGGTCAGGCCCAGCCAGCTGTAGAGGCGGCCCATGTCTTCGGCATCGCGCTGGGCCAGGTAGTCGTTGACGGTCACCACGTGGACACCCTTGCCGGCCAGGGCATTGAGGTAGGCCGGCAGGGTTGCCATCAGGGTCTTGCCTTCACCGGTGCGCATTTCGGCGATCTTGCCGAAGTGCAGCGCCATGCCGCCGATGAGCTGAACGTCGAAGTGGCGCATCTTGAGTACGCGACGGGAGGCTTCCCGGCAGACCGCGAAGGCTTCCGGCAGGATCGCGTCCAGCGTCTCGCCGCCGGCGATGCGTTGCTTGAATTCGGGCGTCTTGGCTTGCAGTTCGGCGTCGCTCAGCTTCTCGACCGACGGCTCCAGCGCATTAATCTGGCGGACGATTTTTTGATATTGTTTGAGCAGTCGCTGGTTACGGCTGCCGAAAATCTTGGTCAGGAATGACATGCTTGGATTCTATAAAAGCGCCGATGAACGATCCGGCAGAATGACGTTGGGCTCCCGGCTCGCGGGATTCCAGCCGATAACGCCCGAAAATAAACCATGGATTCTAGCACGCAGGCCGAAGGCATTGGCTCGCCGGGGCGGCCACGCGCAGCATTCGCTTTAGATCGGGCGTGTTTGCAAGGTTTCAATGGGGGGACGCAATTTGGCAGAAATCGCCATATTGCGCTTGCCCGGCATGCAGCAATTTGCCGGGAATGCGGCCTGCAGACGGCTCGCCTGGCCGGAAACACCCGTCCGGCCTAGCGCCCCGCCACGAAGACCGGCAACTGCTTGGGCTGGTTGCCGCCGGTGGCGCCCAAGGCCAGGAACTTGCGCGGATCCTGGGCCACGCCCCGGATACGTACCTCGAAATGCAGGTGCGCCCCGGTCGAACGTCCGGTCGAGCCCACATCGGCCACGCGCTGACCGCGCTTGACGATGTCGCCCACCTTCACGTACAGCCGCGAGGCGTGGGCGTAGCGGGTGATGATGTTGTTGCCGTGGTCGATTTCCAGCATGTTGCCAAACTGGTAATGATATTCGGAGGCGATCACCACCCCGGCGGCGGCGGCCACGATGGGGGTGCCCACCGGTGCCGGGAAGTCCAGGCCCTCGTGGAAGGCGTTGTGGCCGGTGAAGGGGTCCAGGCGCCAGCCGAAGCTCGACGAGTTGTAGGCCACGTTGACCGGTTGATTGGTCGGCAACAGGCGCGACTTGATCTTGTCGCCCATCAGGGTGGATTCGACGGCGTTGAGGTAGTCGGTGCGGTGACCGGCGTCCACGGCCAGGGTGTCGAGCATGCGGCGCAGCTCGTCCATGCCGACGTCGCGGCCGGGTCCGGCCAGGCTGGAGACTTCGGCGCCGCCGCGACCGGGTGACTCCTTGAAGTTGAATTCCTCGGGGCGGATGCCGGCCAGGCCCTGCACCCGCTCGCCCAGGGCATCCAGACGCATCATCTGGGCCTGCATCTCGCCGACCTTCACGGCCATCATGGCGAGGTTTTCCTTGAGGAATTTCTCGTTGCGGCCATCTTCTTCCTGGCTCATCGAGACGGCCAGCTTGTGCAGCATGGGCGCGGCATCCGGATCGGTGGCCTTGTTGATCAGGAAGTAGGTGATCCCCAGCGAGGAAGCGGCGATCAGCACCACCAGCAGCAACATCATCAGCAGCAGGTGCCGGGTCCCGAGGGTGACGGACCGGGCTTTGGTAAAGCGGGGGTGCAGCAGGATAATTTGCATCTTTGCTCCTTGGTCTCCGGCCGGTCAGACACCGGATGTGATAAGGTTTAAAGATGAAGGTCCCATCTACGTTTACCCCTTATCGGCCCGCTCCCACGAGCGCCCAACGCATGGCGAAGAGCACGAAGGGAGCCGCGGATTTCTTGCGGTCGAATTCGACGATGGCGGCGCTCTTGCCCGCCCTGGCTCGCATGGGCACGCTGCAGCAGTCGGTCGCCGCGAGCTTGCCGGCGATGTTTGCCGCGTGTCAGATCTTGCAGTTTGAAGCTGGCGTGCTGGTCATGAGCGCGCCCAATGCAGCGCTGGCGGCACGGTTGAAGCAGCAAACCCCGAAGCTGCAGGACCGCCTGCTGAAGGACGGATGGCAGGTTAATTCAATCCGAATCAAAGTGCAAGTTGGCCGGACGGCCCCTCCCCCAGCGCCCAAACGGGTGCTGGAACTGACCGAAAACGCCCTCTCCTCCTTTGCCGAACTCAGCAGTACGCTGGCGCGCGACCCGCGCAGCCAAGGCTTGAAGGAAGCCATCGACGCCATGATACGCCGCCGCGACCAGCGCATATTGGCCAAACAGACAGGCGAAGATCCGCCATTTCCCGAGGGAAAATAGCCGCTTGACGAAATCCTTATAAAAAATTTACGAGATTTCTCTCGTCAGATCGCCAGAAAACCAAACGCCCCGGTCCAGGCCGGGGCGTTCGTTCATGGGGTCGATGCGGGGATCGGTCAGTTCAGTGCCCACTCCTGCTGGGCCTGCATCACGTAGGTCTGCGGTGCCTGGTCGAGCTGGTCGAAACTGACGATTTCATAGGCATCCGGTTGCGAGAGCAGTTCACGCAACAGCAGATTGTTCAGGCCGTGGCCGGACTTGTGGGCATCGTAGCTGGCCAGCAGCGGATGGCCGATGATGTAGAGATCGCCAATGGCATCCAGGATCTTGTGGCGCACGAACTCGTTGTCGTAGCGCAGGCCGTCGGCATTGAGGATGCGGTACTCATCCATGACGATGGCGTTCTCGAAAGAACCGCCACGGGCCAGGCCCATGCCGCGCAGGGTCTCCACATCCTGCATGAAACCGAAGGTGCGCGCGCGGGCGATTTCCTTGACGTAGGAGTCGATGCCGAAATCGACCTCGGCCACCTGCCCGGTGCCGTCCACGGCCGGGTGATTGAATTCGATGAAGAACTTCAGGCGGAAACCGTCGTACGGTTCAAGACGCGCCCATTTTTCCTTGTCGCCGCTGCCTTCACGCACTTCCACGGGCTTTTTCACGCGGATGAATTTCTTGGGCGCGTTCTGCTCCTGCAGGCCAGCCTGCTGCAGCAGGAAGACAAAGGACGAAGCCGAACCATCCATGATGGGGATTTCTTCGGCGGTCAGGTCGATGATGAGATTGTCGATGCCCAGCCCGGCGCAGGCCGACAGCAGGTGTTCGACGGTGGACACCTTGGCGCCATCCTTGGTCAGGGTCGATGCCATGCGGGTATCGCCCACGCCAGTGGCGATCATCGGCAGCTCGACCACCGGGTCCAGATCCACGCGGCGAAACAGGATGCCGGTATCGGCTGCCGCCGGCCGCAGGGTCAGCTCGACCTTGGTGCCGGAGTGCAGGCCCACGCCCGTGGTCTTGACCAGATTCTTGATTGTGCGCTGTTTCAACATCCGGTCATTATAGCCAAGATGCCCCGGCCCCGCCCCGTATGGTACGGCTTTGTTGCAAATCGTTCCTATCTGTAAAACAGGCGACGGCGGGGGTATTGAGCAATCAGATCGATGAATACCTTTCCCCCAGGAAAAACGGCATGCCGCAGCATGCCGTCTTGCGCTCACTGCCTGGCCGGGGAGTTCCCCGGACGCATCAGCCCAGCTGGGCCAGCAGGGTTTCGGCGTTGGAGACTTCGAACTTGCCCGGTGCTTCCAGGTTCAGCTGCTTGACCACACCGTCTTCGACCAGCATGGAATAGCGCTGCGAGCGTACCCCCATGTTGCGTTCGGTCAGGTCGAATTCCATGCCCAGGGCCTTGGTGAAGGTGGCGCTGCCGTCACCGAACATGCGCACGATGCCGGTGGCCTTCTGGTCGCGGCCCCAGGCGCCCATGACGAAGGCGTCGTTGACCGAGAGGCACCAGATCTCATCCACACCCTTGGCCTTGAACTGGTCGGCCAGGGCGATGTAGCCCGGCACGTGCTTGGCCGAACAGGTCGGGGTGAAGGCGCCGGGCAGTGCGAACAGGGCGATCTTCTTGCCCTTGACCAGGTCCGACACCTTGAAGGCATTGGGCCCCAGGCTGCAGCCTTCGGTTTCGGTCTCGATGAATTCGGTCAGGGTGCCTTCGGGCAGGCGGTCGCCGATCTTGATGGTCATGGTGTTTCCTCGTCTGGTTGTAGGACTGTGAATTAAGTGGTGAAACAGATGCCTCTGCCGCGATTGATCGATTCAGCAGATGAATTGCCGGCACGCTGCGCACGAAAAAACGCCGCGCACGTGGCGCGGCGTTAGTATGCCTTGGAACCGGCCGGCCTGCTTTGAAGCCGCCGACCGCTCCTGGCCAACGACGATCAGTCCGCCTGCTTGCGCAGGAAGGCCGGGATGTCGTAGGTTTCCATGCCGTTCTTTTCCAGGGCGCGCACGGTGTCCGAAGCCGACTCGCGACGCCACACGGCCGGCGCCTTCAGACCACCGAAAGTGGCACCGGCCGGTTGTGCCGTACCTTGCGGCATGGCGCCACCGACGGCCATCATCGGCTCGTTGTGGGTACCGGTGCGCATGACCGGGGTCTGCACCAGCTGCACGGCCTTGCGGGCACGGCCCAGGCCGGTGGCCACGACGGTCACGCGGATCTCGTCACCCATGCTGTCGTCGTAGGCGATGCCCTGGGCAATCGAGGCGTCCGGTGCGGCGAAGGCGCGCACGGTGGCCATGACTTCCTTGATTTCCTTGCCCTTGAGGCCGCGGCTGGCAGTGACGTTGACCAGCACGCCGCGCGCGCCGGACAAATCGATGCCATCGAGCAGCGGCGAAGCCACGGCCTGCTCGGCGGCCACGCGGGCGCGGTCGACACCGGCAGCGGTAGCGGTGCCCATCATGGCCTTGCCCTGCTCGCCCATGATGGTCTTGACGTCGTTGAAGTCGACGTTGATGTGGCCGGGCACATTGATGATTTCGGCGATACCGGCCACCGCATTATTCAACACGTCATCGGCGTGAGACAGCCATTCGATCATGCTGTCGTCTTCGTAGATCTCTTCCAGTTTTTCATTGAGGATGATGATCAGCGAATCGACGTGCTGGGTCAGCTCTTCCAGTCCGGCATCGGCGATGTCCATGCACTTCTGGCCTTCGTAGGAGAAGGGCTTGGAGACCACGGCTACCGTCAGTGCGCCCAGCGACTTGGCCACCTGCGCCACCACCGGAGCAGCGCCGGTGCCGGTGCCGCCGCCCATGCCGGCGGCGATGAAGACCATGTGCGCGCCGCGCAGGGAGTCTTCGATGCGGGCCCGGGTTTCCTCGGCCAGCCGACGACCGACGTCGGGCTGCATGCCGGCGCCCAGACCGGTGTCGCCGATCTGGATGACGTTGTGCGCCTTGGATTGCTTCAGTGCCTGGGCATCCGTGTTGGCGGCGATGAATTCGACGCCGGACACACCCTTGTTAATCATGTGCTGCACGGCATTGCCGCCAGCACCGCCAACGCCCACGACCTTGATGATCGTACCCAGCGTCGCATTGTCGACCATATCGATTTCCATGATGACTCCTTAAAATATATGTGTCCTGCAGCTGGCAGTTGATAGGCATCACGCGGTGTGACGACTAGCAACTGATCACTGCTGTCTATGTACTTGATTCCCTGTTGTTTCTTCTAATGCCGTACTGCCAATGCTGCGAATACTGCGAATACTGCGAATGATGCCTTGATACCGCTATTCCAAGAAAACCCTGCTGCAAATTTGCTGCGGTCTTCATCATTTTTTTACTGCCAGAACCCTACAACTGAACCGCCAGCAACAACCAATGCTTTTACATCCTGAAGCAATCATCGACGGCCGCACGCGACGGCCTTCGCGAAGGGTTCAGAAATTGCCGAGGAACCACTCCTTCATGCGCTGCCAGACCGCCTTGACCGAACCTTCCTGGCGGGTCACGATGTAGCCGCGCAGATACTGTTTCTTGGCTTCCTGCAGCAGGCCCAATACGGTCGAGTAGCGCGGGCTGCGTACCACGTCAGCCAGCTGGCCGCTGTATTCGGGCGTGCCCAGGCGCGCCGGTTTCAGGAAGATGTCTTCGGCCAGTTCGGTCATGCCGGGCATCATTGCCGAGCCACCGGTGAGCACGATGCCCGAGGACAGCACCTCTTCATAACCCGACTCGCGCACCACCTGATGCACCAGCGCAAACAGCTCTTCGACGCGCGGCTCGATGACGGCGGCCAGCGCCTGGCGCGACAGGGTGCGCGGATTGCGGTCGCCCAGGCCGGGCACTTCCAGCGTCTCGGTCGGATCGGCCAGGATCTGCTTGGCCACGCCATAGCGCAGCTTGATCTCTTCGGCTTCCAGCGTGGGGGTGCGCAGGGCCATGGCGATGTCGTTGGTGATCTGGTCACCGGCAATCGGGATCACGGCGGTATGACGGATCGCGCCTTCGGTGAAGACCGCCACATCGGTGGTGCCGCCACCGATGTCGACCAGCACCACGCCCAGTTCGCGCTCATCCGTGGTCAGCACCGAATCGGCCGAGGCCATCGGTTGCAGGATCAGGTCGGAGACTTCCAGACCGCAACGGCGCACGCACTTGACGATGTTCTGCACGGCAGAAACCGCACCGGTGACGATGTGCACCTTCACTTCCAGGCGGATACCGCTCATGCCGATGGGCTCGCGCACGTCTTCCTGGTTGTCGACGATGAATTCCTGCGGGACCGTGTGCAGCAGTTGCTGGTCGGTCGGGATGTTGACGGCCTTGGCGGTCTCGATCACGCGCGAGACGTCGGCGGCGGTCACTTCCTTGTCCTTGATGGCGACCATGCCGCTGGAATTGAAGCTGCGGATGTGACTGCCGGCGATGCCCGTGTAGACATTGCGGATCTTGCAGTCGGCCATCAGCTCGGCTTCTTCCAGGGCGCGCTGTATCGATTCCACGGTGGCCTCGATGTTGACGACCACGCCCTTCTTGAGCCCCTTGGATTCGGACTGCCCCAGCCCGATCACTTCATGGCGGCCATCGGGCAGCACCTCGGCCACCACCGCCACCACTTTCGAGGTGCCGATGTCCAGACCGACGATCAGATTTTTTGCGTCTTTTGTCATAGCGTTCCGCTTATTTCTTTTTCCCGTTCATTGCCGCCAGCACCAGGCCATCCGCCTTCAAGGCCATCCCGTTGGGATAGCGCAGGTCGACGCTTTCTATCTTTCCCTGCAATCGTTCCATCAGCTGCGGATAGGCCGCCACCAGCCGCGCCACCCGTTCCTTCAATATCGCATCGCCCTGCTCGCGGCCCAGCTCGACCGTCATGCCATTGTCCAGCCGTACGGTCCAGGCATAGCGGTTCGACAGCACCACCGACTCCGGCTCCAGCTTGATGGGCGCGAACCACTGACGGAACAAGGCCAGTCGCGCCACCACCTGCTTCTCGCTGCCGGGGGGGCCATCGAACTCCAGCAGCTCACCGTCATCCTCGGCCTCGGCCAGGTTGGCGGTGAACACGTCACCCTTCTGCGACAACAACTTGCCATCTTCGCCCCAGGTACCCAGGGCCTTGTGTTCCTCGATCTTCACCACCAGCCGGTCCGGCCATTCACGCCGCACCATGGCCTTGCGCACCCAGGGCACGGCTTCGAAGGCCGCACGTACCGCCGTCAGGTCGGCCGTGAAGAAATTGCCATGGATGCGCGGCACCGCAGTGGCCCGCACCGTCAAGGCATTGACCTTCTCCAGCGGCATATCGCTGGCTGATTCGATGCGTATCGTGTGCAGCGTAAACATCGGCCGCTGCGCCACCCACCACAAACCCGATGCCACCAGGGCCAGCAGCACCAGCGCAAAAAGCGCACTGCTGATGGCGTTGAGCATCTTGACGTCCTGCCACATCGACGCGTTCTTCCTTAAACCCGGACCATCACGGCTGGCCCGCCTGCGGCGTCCAGTCCTTCGATGGCCTCATGTCCAGCGCGGCCATCGCCAAAATCTCGCAGCACAGGTCTTCATAGCTCATGCCCACCGCCTTGGCCGCCATCGGTACCAGCGAATGGCCAGTCATGCCGGGCGAGGTGTTGATTTCGATCAGGTAAGGCTCAGCCTTTCCATCCGCCTCACGCAGCATGAAGTCCACGCGGCTCCAGCCACGGCAACCCAACGCATTGAAAGCCCGTACCGCCAGATCCTGGATATGGCGCGTCAGTTCCGCATCCAGCGGGGCGGGGCAGTAATATTTCGTGTCGTCGGTGAAATACTTGTTCTGGTAGTCGTAGTTGCCATCCGGCGCGCAGATCTCGATGACCGGCAAGGCCCGCGCATCGCGTCCCTGCCCCAGTACCGGCACCGTCAGTTCACGACCACGGATGAATTCCTCGGCCAGCACCACGCTGTCATAGCGGGCGCACATCTCGAAGCTCACCTGCATGTCGGAATAACCGTTGACCTTGGCAATGCCGATGGTCGAGCCTTCATGCGGCGCCTTGAGCATCAGAGGCAAACCCAGCTCGTCGGGCACCACGCGCAATTGCTCGCGCGAGGTGGCCTTGGCATCCAGGCTCAGGAAGCGCGGCGTGGGCAGAGCATGCGAGAGCCAGATGCGCTTGGTCATGATCTTGTCCATAGCGATGCTGGAGGCCATCACGCCCGGGCCGGTATAGGGCAAGCCCATCTGTTCCAGCGCACCTTGCAGCGTGCCGTCTTCGCCATAGCGGCCATGCAGGGCGATGAAGACGCGGTCGAATTTCTCGGCCTGCAATTCACCCAGGCTGCGCTCAGCCGGATCGAAGGGATGCGCATCCACCCCCTTGCTGCGCAGGGCCTGCAAGACGCCATTGCCCGACATCATCGACACTTCGCGCTCGGCGGAACGACCACCGAAGAGCACGCCGACGCGGCCAAAGGCCTTGATCTGGTCCTGGCTGATCATGCGGCCCCCTGTTCATTCTTGCCACCGGCGTGCGCGACCAAACGCCCCGGTACGGCGGAAATCGATCCAGCCCCCATGGTCATGACGACGTCGCCGTCGCGCACCACATTGCGGATGGTCTCGGGCATGTCGCCGATGTCGTCCACGAAAACTGGCTCCACCTTGCCGGCCGCGCGCAGCGCATGCGCCAGCGAACGGCCATCGGCGGCCACGATGGGGGCTTCACCGGCGGCATACACTTCACCCAGCACCAGCACATCGGGTGAGGACAATACCTTCACGAAATCCTCGAACAGATCGCGCGTACGGGTGTAGCGGTGCGGCTGGAAGGCCAGCACCAGGCGGCGGCCCGGATAGGCGCCACGGGCGGCGGCGATGGTGGCGGCGGTCTCGACCGGGTGATGGCCGTAATCGTCCACCAGCGTGAAGTGGCCAGCGGGATTGCCCTGCGCATCGGTGATCGGCACCTCGCCATAGCGGGTAAAGCGGCGGCCCACACCGTTGAATTCGGTCAGCGCCTTCTGGGTGGCGACATCATCCACATCCAGTTCACGGGCAATGGCGATGGCGGCGCAGGCATTCTGCACGTTGTGCATGCCGGGCTGGTTCAGGCTCACCTGCATGGGTGCGTAGCCGTCCTGGATCACGGTGAATTCCATCTTGCCCTCCACGGCGCGGGCCTCGATGGCGCGCACGTCGGCGTCGTCATGGAAGCCGTAGGTCAGAATGGGCTTGGAGACCATGGGCATGATCTCGCGCACGTGCGGATCATCCAGGCACAGCACTGCCACACCGTAGAACGGCAGGCGCTGGGTGAACTCGACGAAGGCTTGCTTCAGACGCGCGAAGTCATGGTTGTAGGTTTCCATGTGATCGGCATCGATGTTGGTGATGACTTCGATCACGGGCGTCAGGTTGAGGAAGGACGCATCCGACTCATCGGCTTCGGCCACGATGAATTCACCGGTGCCCAGCTTGGCATTGGCGCCGGCGCTGGTGAGCCGGCCACCGATGACGAAGGTCGGGTCCAGTCCGCCTTGGGCCAGCACGCTGGCCACCAGGCTGGTGGTGGTGGTCTTGCCGTGGGTGCCGGCAATGGCAATGCCCTTCTTCAGGCGCATCAGTTCACCCAGCATCACCGCGCGCGGCACGATGGGGATGTGCTTCTTGCGCGCGGCCAGCACTTCCGGGTTGTCGCCCCTGACGGCGGTGGAGGTGACGATGGCGTCAGCGCCTTCGATGTTCTCGGCCGCATGGCCATAGCGGATGTTGGCGCCCAGCTGCGCCAGGCGCTGGGTGGCGGCATTGCTGCCCAGGTCGGAGCCTGAGACGCCATAGCCGAGGTTGAGCAGCACTTCGGCGATACCGCTCATGCCTGAGCCGCCGATACCCACGAAATGAATGTTCTTGACGCGATGCTTCATGGTGTTACCAGTCCTTCCAGCACGCGCGCGATTGCCTCGTTGGCGTCGCGCCGGCCTTGTTCGTATGCCGCCTGTGCCATGTCATGGCATGCAGCGCGGTCCAGTTTCTGCAGCAAACCGGCCAGGTGATCCGGCGTCAGTTCGCGTTGCGGCAAGTGAATCGCCGCCTTGTTCCGTGCCATCCACTTCGCATTGTCGATCTGGTGCGAGGTGGTCGATACCGCCAGCGGCACCAACACGCTGGCCACGCCCGCAGCCGTCAGCTCGGAGACCGTGATGGCCCCGGCGCGGCAGATCACCAGATCGGCCTCGGCATAGCGGCGCGGCATGTCGTCGATGAAATCGACCACTTCGGCCTGCACGCCTGCGGCCTCGTAGGCTGCGCGCAAGGCGGCGATATGCTGCTTGCCCGACTGGTGCGTCACTTGCGGACGCAACTGGGCAGGCAGCTTCGCCAGCGCGGCGGGCACGTTGTCGTTCAAGACCTTGGCGCCCAAGCTGCCGCCCACCACCAGAATCTTCAGCGGGCCGCTGCGGCCGGCGTAACGTTGGGCCGGCTGCGGCAGCGCGATGATTTCCTTGCGCACCGGATTGCCGGTGACCTCGGCCTTGCCCGCCGCACGGCCGAAATCGGCCGGGAAGCCAAAGAGAAGCTTGGTCGCCATCGGCGCCAGGGTCTTGTTCGACAGCAGCAGTGCCGCATCCGCATTGACCAGCACCAGCGGCTTGCCGCGCAGGCGCGCCATCACGCCGCCCGGTACGGTGACGTAACCGCCCATGCCCAGCACCACATCGGGACGACGACGGCCGAGGATGGCATGGCAATGCAGGAAGCTTGCCAGCAGACGCCACATCCCCTTGACCGTATGCAGCAGCCCCTTGCCGCGCAGGCCGGCGAAGACAATGCTGTCCATCTCCACGCCATGGCGCGGCACCAGCTCGCGCTCCATGCCGTGCGTGGTGCCCAGCCAGCTCACTTGCCAGCCGCGCGCGCGCATGGTGTCGGCGATCGCCAGACCCGGGAAGATGTGGCCGCCGGTACCGGCGGCCATGATCAGCAACTTGCGCGGCGCGCTCATGGACGGCCTCCGCGCATGAGTACCCGGTTTTCGTAATCGATGCGCAGCAGGATGGCCAGGCCCACGCAATTCAACAGCACACCCGAACCGCCATAACTCATCAGCGGCAGCGTCAGGCCCTTGGTCGGCAGCAGGCCGAGGTTCACGCCCATGTTGATGAAGGCCTGCACGCCCAGCCAGATACCGATGCCCTTGGCCACCAGGCCGGCAAAGGTGAGGTCCAGCGCGATGGCCTGGCGACCGATCTCGAAGGAATGCTTGACCAGCCAGTAGAACAGCAACACCACCACCAGCACCCCGACGAAACCGAGCTCCTCGCCGATGACGGCGAGCAGGAAGTCGGTATGCGCTTCGGGCAGGTAATGCAGCTTTTCCACGCTGCCGCCCAGCCCGACGCCGAACAGTTCGCCGCGCCCGAAGGCGATCAGCGAATGCGACAACTGATAGGCCTTGCCCAGCGCGTTTTCTTCCTCCCAGGGATTCAGATAGGCAAAAATGCGCTCGCGCCGCCACGGCGAGGTGACGATGACCAGCGAGAACACCCCCACCAGGGTAGCCCCGATACCGCCGAACCAGACGCCGTTGATGCCGCCCAGGAACAGGATGCCCATGGCGATGCAGACGATCACGCCGAAAGCACCCAGGTCAGGCTCCAGCAGCAACAGCAGGCCGACCAGGCCGACGGCGGCGGCCATGGGGAAGAAGCCCTTGACCAGCTTGTGCATCACCGCCTGCTTGCGCACCGTGTAGTCGGCGGCATACAGCACGATGAAGAGCTTCATCAGTTCGGAGGGCTGCAGGTTGATGATCTTCAGCGAGAGCCAGCGCTTGGCACCATTGACCCCCTTGCCCACGCCCGGAATGAGCACCATCAGCAGCAGGATCAGCGTGATGGCAAAGAGATAGGGCGCCCACTTCTGCCAGGTCTCGATGGGCACGCGGAAGACCACCGCACCGGCCACGATGGAGAGCACGATGAAGATCGCCTGGCGGATCAGGAAGTGGTAATTCGAATAGGACGCGTACTTGGGCGAGTCCGGCAATGCCACCGAGGCCGAATACACCATCACCATGCCGAACAGCATCAACAGCAGGACCACCCAGATCAGCGGCTGGTCGTATTCCATCATGCGCGAGCGCTGCTCGAAGCCGATGCTGCCCGATGCGCTGCCACGGCTGCTGCGGGCGCGACCGGCGGCCACCGGCGCGGCCTGTTTCAAGCCGCCCAGCCAGTTGCGCACCGAGGACAGGCCCAGTTTCATGCCAGCACCTCACCGCGCGAGAGCGCCAGTTCGCGCACCGCGTCCACGAAGACCTCGGCGCGATGGGCATAGTTGCGGAACATGTCCAGGCTGGCGCAGGCCGGCGAGAGCAGTACGATATCGCCGGCGGCGGCGAGTTCACCGGCCTTTTCCACGGCCGCTTCCAGGCTGGCACAATCGATGAGTTCGACACCGCTGTCGGCCAGGGCCGCGCGCACGGCGGGGCCGTCGCGACCGATCAGCAAGACGGCGCGGGCGTATTTCTGCACCGGCAGATCCAGCGGCGAAAAGTCCTGACCCTTGCCATCACCACCGGCGATCAGCACGATGCGGTTGGGACGGCCACCCAAACCCAGTCCATTGAGCGCAGCCACGGTGGCGCCGACATTGGTGCCCTTGCTGTCGTCGTAGTACTCGACGTCCTGGATCACGCCGACCAGTTCCACCCGGTGCGGTTCGCCCGTGTAGTCGCGCAGACCGTGCAGCAGCGGCGCCATCGGCAGATCGACGGCGCGGCACAAGGCCAGCGCGGCCAGCGCATTCATGGCGTTGTGGGCGCCACGGATGCGCAGGGCATCGGCAGGCATGAGGCGCTTGACGGTCACCGGCGGCGGCAGCATGTCCTTCTGCTTGCGGCGACGCTTGCCTTCCGGAACTTCATCGTCTTCATGCACGAAGGCGTTGGCCAGCCACAGCATGCCATTGTCATTGACCAGGCCGAAGCTGTTGGGGGTGGACGGTTCGTCCAGACCGAAGGTGGACAGCGGCGCAGCGGCGGCGCTCATCTCCATCACCAGTGCGTCATCGCGGTTGAGCACGCGTACGGTGTCCTGGCCGAAGATGCGGGCCTTGTCGGCGGCGTAGTTGTCCATGCTGCCGTGCCAGTCGAGGTGGTCCTGGGTCAGGTTCAGGACGGTGGCGGCATGCGGCTGCAGGCTGTGCGTGGTGTGCAGCTGGAAGCTGGAGAGCTCCAGCACCCAGGCCTGCGGCAGGGAACCGCGATAGCTCGGCTCCGGTGGCGGCGGCGGAGGCACTTCCACCAGCGCATCTTCCTCGGCCTTGCGCGAGACTTCCATGAAGTCGCCCAGGCTCATGGCTTCGCCCGTGGTGGCGGGGGCCGCCATATCGGCTTGCGGCACCACGTCGGAGGCCACGTCCAGGGTGGCCTCGGTGGGCTGCCCGGTATCCGGTACCGTGTGCTCGGCAGCTTCGTGCGGGGGTTCCTCGCTGGCCAGCAGTTCTCCCTGCGGCGCCGGTTCAGGCGCTGGCGCGGCTACGTCGGGCTGCGCCTGCAGGACCGGCACGGCAATCGCGGCGGCCTGCTCGATGCTGGCCGCAGCACGGCGATGCTTCTCGGCCTCGGCGGCCTGGCGGGCGTCCAGCACGGCCTGTTGGGCCGCTTGTGCCTCGGCTTCGGCTGCGGCCTGAGCCGCGTCGCGGGCATCCTGCTCGGCCAGTTCGGCCAGGAAGATCTTGTCCTTGATCACGGCTTCACGCAGCACATCCAGCGCAGCCGGGCTGATGTTGCCTGCCACCTGCACCGACAGCCCGGCACGCTCGCATAAAAGACCGGTCAGGCGGGTCACGGTGGTCTTGCCGTTGGTGCCGGTGATGGCCAGCACCTTGGGTTGATACAGGGTCTCTTCGCGCAGGGCGGCCAGGGCCTGGGCGAACAGTTCGATCTCGCCCCACAGCGGCAGGCCGCGCTCGGCGATGGCCGGCATCAGCGGGGCCAGTTCGCCTGCGGGGGCCAGGCCGGGACTGACGGCGACGAAATCGATTCCCTCCAGCAACGAGGGTGCCAATGCCTGGCCCAGCACGGCCTCGGCCTCGGGCGCGTCGGCGCGCAAGGCCGCCAGGCGCTCAGCCAGCGCCGCTTCGCTACGGGTATCGGCCACGCGCACGCCGGCGCCGCAGTAGACCAGCCACCGCGCCATTGCCAGGCCGGACTCGCCGAGTCCGAGCACCAGAACGTGTTTGCCCGAGTAATTCATCTTGTTTTCCGACTCACTTCTTCATCAAGGTCTTGCCATGCAGGGCCCAGCCCTGCCAACCACGAAGGCGCCTCCTGCATTTCGTCACAAGGGGCGCCGTTTTTCTTCATATCGCCTGTTTACCGCAGCTTCAGGGTCGACAGGCCGACCAGTACCAGCATCATGGTGATGATCCAGAACCGCACCACCACCTGGGTTTCCTTCCAGCCCTTCTGTTCGTAGTGGTGATGCAGGGGTGCCATCAACAGCACGCGACGGCCAGTGCCGAAGCGCTTCTTCGTGTACTTGAAATAGGCCACCTGGATCATCACCGAGAGCGTCTCCACCACGAAGATGCCGCCCATGATGAAGAGCACGATTTCCTGGCGCACGATGACGGCGATGGTGCCCAGCGCGCCACCCAGTGCCAGCGCGCCGACGTCGCCCATGAACACCTGCGCCGGGTAGGCGTTGTACCAGAGGAAGGCCAGGCCCGCACCGCCCATGGCGCCGCAGAAGATGAGCAGTTCGCCGGCACCCGGGATGTGCGGGATGAACAGGTACTTGGCGTAGGCCGCGTTGCCGGTCAGGTAGGCGAACAGGCCCAGGGCCGCCCCCACCAGCACGGTGGGCATGATGGCCAAGCCATCCAGACCATCGGTCAGGTTGACCGCATTGCTGGTGCCGACGATGACGAAATAGGTCAGCGCGATGAAGCCCCACACGCCCAGCGGATAGGTCACGGTCTTGAAGAAGGGCACGATCAGGTCGGCCTTGGGCGGCAGGTCCAGGCTGAAGCCGGAACGCACCCAGGCGACGAAGAGGTCGAAGACCTTCAGGTTGCTCACTTCGGAAACCGAGAAGGCCAGGTAGAACGCCGCCACCAGTCCGATCAGCGATTGCCAGAAATATTTTTCGCGCGAGCGCATGCCTTCCGGATCGCGATAGACCACCTTGCGGTAGTCATCGACCCAACCGACGGCGCCGAACCCGAGCGTGACGATCAGCACGATCCACACGAAACGGTTGGACAGGTCCGCCCACAGCAGGGTGGAAACGCCGATGCCGATCAGGATCAGCACGCCACCCATGGTGGGGGTGCCGGACTTGATCAGGTGGGTCTGCGGTCCATCGGTGCGCACGGCCTGGCCGACCTTCATGCGGGTGAGCATGCGGATCACGGCAGGGCCGGCGATCATGCCGATCAACAGCGCCGTCAGCGTGGCGAAGACCGCGCGGAAGGTGATGAAGTTGAACAGGCGCAGAAAGCCGAAATCCTGTTGAAAATTCTGTGCAAGCCAGAGCAGCATGCTAATGGGTCTCCTGTTGATGTTGCGAGAGTGATTCAACGTTGACCAGATGCTGTACAACTCGCTCCATCTTCATGAAGCGTGAACCTTTTACCAAAATGGTCGCCCCCTGCGGGGCAGCCTTTTCCACCGCGGCATTGAGTGCGGCGATATCGTCGAAATGCGTAGCCTGCGCTACACCTTGCAGCGCCGGACCATACGAACTGACGACGTGTTTCGTCAATTCGCCCAGTCCGAGCAAGAGCGGAATGCCACGGCTGCGGGCATAGGCGCCGATCTCGGCATGGAACTGCGGGCCCTGGTCGCCGACTTCACCCATGTCGCCCAGCACCAGCACGCGCGGACCGTCGATGGCGGCCAGCACGTCGATGGCCGCGCGCACGGAGTCGGGGTTGGCGTTGTAGGTGTCGTCGATCACCAGCGCGCCGCTGCGGGCTTGCTTGCGCTGCAGGCGGCCACTGACCGGGGCAAAGCTCTGCAGGCCGCGTATCACGGCCTCAACCGTGATGCCGGCACCCAGCGCGCAGGCGGCAGCAGCCAGGGCATTGCGCACGTTGTGCTCACCGACGGCGGCCAGTTCCACCTTGAACTGCGCGGGCGGGACGGCCAGACCTTTCACGGTCACCTGCAGGGTACTGCCGAAGGCGCTGGCCTGATAGCTGGCGCTGACATCGGCTTGCGCAGTCAGGCCGAAAGTCAGCACGCGGCGGGCACCGGCCTCTTCACGCCAGAGCGCGGTGAAATCATCATCGGACGGGAACACGGCCACGCCGTCAGCAGGCAGGTGGCGGATCACGGCGCCGTTTTCGCGTGCCACCGCTTCCACGCTGGCCATGAATTCCTGATGCTCGCGCTGGGCATTGTTGACCAGGCCCAGCGTCGGCGCGGCGATGCGCGAGAGCACGGCGATCTCGCCCGGATGGTTCATGCCCATCTCGATGACGGCAGCCTGATGTTGCGCGCGCAGACGGAACAAGGTCAGCGGGACGCCGATCTCGTTGTTGAAATTGCCGCGCGTACCCAGGTAGCCGTCTTCACCGAAGGCGGCCGCGAGGATGGCGGCGATCATTTCCTTGACGGTGGTCTTGCCGTTGCTGCCGGTCACGCCGATCACCGGGATCTGATGCCGGACACGCCAGCCATGGGCGATCTGGCCCAGTGCGGCGCGGGTGTCGGGCACCACGATGGCCGGCACGCCAAGGCCTGGCGGTACGCGTTCGACCACCACGGCGGCAGCACCCTGGACGGCTACCGTATCGAGGAAATCATGTGCATCGAAGCGCTCGCCGCGCAGGGCGACGAAGACATTGCCAGGCTTGACCGCACGGCTGTCGGTGACGACGTCATTGAGTTCGAGTACGCCTGCCGGCGCATTGACCACGCCCGGCACGGTGCGTGCGGAGGCGGCTTGCTCGGCGGTGCGGATCCACTCCAGCAACTGGCGGAAATCGAATCGCATCATGCGCCCCCCATCATGGTCGAGCGCGCGGCAAGCGCCAGCGCGACATGGTCGGCGTCGAGGAAGGGCAATTTCTTGCCGGCGATTTCCTGGTAAGGCTCATGTCCCTTGCCGGCCAGCAGGACCACATCGGCCTTGGTGGCATGGCGGATCGCCCACAGAATGGCGCCGGCGCGGTCGGGCAGCACCACCGGTTCGACGCGGCTCATGCCTACACGGATCTGCTCGATGATGGCCTGCGGATCTTCACTGCGCGGATTGTCGCTGGTCAGCACGACCTGGTCGGCCTGCTCGGCGATCTGGCCCATCTGCGGGCGCTTGCCCGGATCGCGATCACCACCGCAGCCGAATACGCACCACAGCTGGCCGCCACGCTGGGTGGCGACCTGGCGCAGGGTGGACAGTGTCTTGTCGAGGGCGTCGGGGGTATGGGCGTAATCGATCACGATCAGCGGCACATCAGGACCGCCGAACTGCTGCATGCGGCCCGGTGCCGGGGTCAGTGCGGCCGCTGCGGCGACCACGGTATCCCAGGCCACGCCCTGCGTGAGCAGTACGCCCATGATGCCCAGCACGTTGCTGACATTGAAGCGTCCCACCAGCTGGGTCTTGACCTGGCCGCTGCCGAAAGGGGAATCGACGTGGAAGGCGGTGCCGGTATGGCTGCTGCGCAGTTGGCTGGCGCGCAAGGTCGGTACGCCGTGCGTGTCGCCGCCCTGCTCGTCGGCGATGGCGTAACCGATCACAGGCAGCTTGCGCTCGGCCAGCAGCGGCAGCAGGCGCTGGCCCATGCCGTCGTCCAGGTTGACCACGGCGTGCTTCAGGCCCGGCCACTGGAACAGCTTGCGTTTGGCGTCTTCGTAGGTCTGCATGTCACCGTGGAAATCCAGGTGATCGCGGGTGAAATTGGTCAGCAGGGCGACATCGACGTGCATGCCGTTCATGCGCCCCTGGGCCAGTCCGATGGAGGAGGCCTCGATGGCCAGCGCACCGACGCGGCCCTGCGACAACTTGAACAGGCTGCGTTGCAGCAGTACGGCGTCCGGTGTGGTGTAGCCGGTGACCTCGAAGCCTTGCGGCTTGCCATTGACAAAGCTGCCCACGCCGAGCGTGCCGATCACGCCGGCGGCGCTGGCGCCGGGCAGACGCGACAATGCGGTACCCAGCCAGTAGGCGCAGGAAGTCTTGCCATTGGTGCCGGTGACGGCCACCGTCAACATGGCCTGATCAGGCTGGCCGTACCAGGCGGCGGCGATCTCGCCGGCGCGCGCCTTCAGGTCGGACAGGGGCAGGTGCGGCACGTCGATCTGGGACGGCCAGGTATAACCGTCGGCTTCGTAGAGCACGGCGGCCGCGCCCCGCTCGACGGCATCGGCAATATAGGAGCGGCCATCGGCGTCGCCCACGTAGGCGAAGAACACGTCGCCGGCCGCCACGCGGCGGGAATCCGAGGTGAGTTGCGCAGACGGCGACGCCTGGCGCAGCCAGGCGAGGATGTCTTGAAGGCTGGGAACGCGCTCGGACATTACATGCTCTCCTCAAGCGGTTCTTTGGGAATGATGATGTTGGTCACGCTGGAATCCGGCGGTACGTTCAATGCGCGCAAGGCATTGGCGGCGACGTTGGCAAATACCGGGCCGGCCACCGGGCCGCCGAAGTGCTGACCTTGCGGCTCGTCGATCATCACCGAGATGATCAGGCGCGGATCCGACATCGGGGCGATGCCCGTGAACGAGGCCACGTACTTGCGCACGTACTTGCCGTTTTCGATCTTGTAAGCGGTACCGGTCTTGCCGCCGACGCGATAGCCCGGCACCTGGGCCTGCGGTGCCGTACCGCCCGGAGCGACCACGGTTTCCAGCATGCGACGCATCTGCAGGGCGGTATCGGCCGAGATGACACGCTGGCCGATGGGCGAATCGGTGACCTTGGTGAAGGACAAGGGAATGATGTCGCCATTGCGGGCGAAGATCAGATAGGCGTGGGCCAGCTGGATCAACGACACCGAAATGCCGTGGCCGTAGCTCATGGTGGCCTGCTCGATCGGGCGCCACGACTTGTAGGGACGCACGCGACCGGCCACCGCCCCCGGGAAGCCGAACTTGGGCTGCTGACCGAAACCGACCGTGGTGAACATTTCCCACATCTCTTCGGCCGGCATGCCCAGCGCGATCTTGGCAGTGCCGATGTTGGAAGACTTCTCGATGATCTGCGCCACCGTCAGCGGACCGTGGGGATGCGAATCGCCGATGGTGGCGGTGCCGATGGTCATCTTGCCGGGCGCGGTCTGGAACACCGTGGACGGAGTCACGCGATGCGTGTCCAGCGCCAGGGCCACGGTGAAGGGCTTGAGGGTCGAGCCCGGTTCGAAGGTATCGGTCACCACGCGATTGCGCAGCTGCGCCCCGGTCAGCACCGAACGGTCGTTGGGATTGTAGGAGGGCAGATTGGCCATGGCCAGCACTTCGCCGGTCTTGGCATCGACCACGATGATGCCGCCGGCCTTGGCCTTGTATTTTTCTACCGCTTCCTTCAGTTGCGTGAAGGCGATGTACTGAATCTTGCTGTCGATGGACAAGGTCAGGTCACGGCCATCGTGCGGCTCGCGGATCGATTCGATATCTTCCACCACACGGCCCAGGCGGTCCTTGATGACGCGGCGGCTGCCGGTCACGCCGGCCAGCGTCTTCTGCGCGGACAGCTCCATGCCGTCCTGGCCGGCATCCTCGATGTTGGTGAAGCCGACCACGTGCGCCATCACCTCGCCTTCGGGATAGAAGCGCTTGTATTCCTTGCGGGTCTGGATGCCGGGAATGCCCAGCTTGACGATCTTGTCGGCGGTATCCTGCTCGACCTGGCGCTTGAGGTAGACAAAGCTGCGATCGGAATCGAGCTTCTTGCGCAGCTCGGCATCGCTCATGTCCAGCAGCTTGGCCAGCTGCACCAGCTTGTCCTTGGGTGCGCCCTGCACATCGTCGGGGATGGCCCAGATCGCCTTGACCGGCACCGAGGAAGCCAGCACCTGGCCGTTGCGGTCAAGGATCTTGCCGCGCGTGGCGGGCATTTCCAGGGTGCGGGCGTAGCGCGAGGCGCCCTGCTTCTGCAGGAAATCGGTCGATACGCCCTGCAGCCACAGCGCGCGCAAGACCAGCGCCACGAAAGCGGCAAACAGCACGAACAACACGAAGCGCGAGCGCCAGGCCGGCAGCTTGACCTGCAGGATGGGATTGGACGAAAACGCCACGCCCTTGGAGGCAGCCACGCGAGCGCCGGTCAGATTGGTACGCGGGGGCATCTTGGTCATGGCACCCCCACGGTGAGGTATTGGGTACGGGCGGCGGTGACCGGGACCATGCCCAGATCACGCCGTGCCAGCTCCTCGATGCGGGCATTCTTGCCCAGCGTGGACTGGTCCAGCTGCAACTGCGCCCAATCGACGTCGAGCTGGCGCGCCGCGCTCTGGGCGCGCTCCAGCTCGATGAAGAGGCTGCGGGCCTTGTACTGGGCGCTCACCACGGACAGCGCGCAACCCACCAGCATGATGGTCAGCAGGATGCACAGACGCCCGGTCATGCAGGCGCCCCTTCGGTGGTGCGGGTGGACACCGGCATCACGCGCTCCAGGCCGCGCATGACCGCCGAGCGGGCACGCGGGTTGGATTCGACTTCGGCACTGCTGGGCATGACGCGCGGCAGCAGGCGGGCCGGGGCTTGCGGCAGGTCCACGGCACGGATCGGCAGGCGACGGTCAGGCTGCGGCGCATGGGCTTTGGAGGCCATGAACTGCTTGACGATGCGATCTTCCAGCGAGTGAAAGCTGATCACGACCAATCTCCCGTGCTGCGCCATCTGGGCAAATGCCTTGTCCAGTCCTACTTCGAGTTCTTCAAGCTCTTGATTGACGAAAATCCGTACAGCCTGAAAGGTACGAGTGGCCGGGTCTTTGCCTTTCTCGCGGGTTTTGACGGCTTGTGCCACGAGCGCGGCAAGCTGTCGTGTGCTTGAAATTGGCTCGATTGCCCGGCCAGCAACAATCTTCTTTGCAATCTGAAGAGCAAACCGTTCTTCCCCATAATCTCGTATCACCTTTGCAATCTGCTGTTCATCTGCCGTTGCCAGCCATTCCGCTGCCGACACGCCACGGGTGGTATCCATGCGCATGTCCAGCGGGCCATCAAGACGGAAACTGAAGCCGCGCGCGGCGTCATCCACCTGCGGCGACGAGATGCCCAAATCCATCAATACCCCGTCGACCTGCGCGATGCCGCGTGCGGCCAGCGCCTCGTCCATGGTCGCGAAGCTGTCGTGCACGATCTCGAAGCGGGCATCGTCAATCTTCTGCGCCGTGGCGATGGCCAACGGGTCCTTGTCAAATGCGATCAGACGCCCTTGCGGGCCCAGCCTGGAAAGGATGGCACGGCTATGACCGCCACGGCCGAAGGTTCCGTCCAGGTAAATGCCATTGGCGCGCTCACCACTGATGGCCAGCGCGTCCACGGCTTCTTCCAACAGCACGGTGCGGTGCTGCAGCTCGGGCACCGGTTGCAGATTCATCTTGTCCGGCCGTCAGAAGGAAAAGTTGCTCAACACATCCGGCATGCCACCCGCCACGGCCTCGGCTTCACTCTCGGCCAGCTTGACGGCATCCCAGATTTCGAAATGACTACCCATGCCCAACAACATCACATCACGCTGCAAGCCCACGGCCGCGCGCAGTTCGGGCGCAATCAGGATGCGGCCGGCACTGTCGAGCTCCACGTCCTGGGCATTGCCCAGGAAGATGCGCTGCCAGGCACGGGCCGACATCGGCCAGTTGGCGATCTGCTCGCGATGCGTCTCCCAGGTCGGGCGCGGAAAGAACAACAGGCAGCCATGCGGATGGCGCGTCACGGTGGCGCGTCCTTCGCACTGCACAATCAGGGCGTCACGATGCTTGGCCGGAATGGTCATCCGTCCTTTGGCATCGAGATTGAGTGCTGACGCGCCCTGGAACACTGTGTTTTTCCTTCGCCTGCGGCGAGTGAGATTGCTGATCGGGTGCCGTGTCGTGCCGGGCAAATGCAAATGACACCACAAATGCCCCACAAAAAAACACTTTTTGACACTGCCGCCCACTTTAGTGGATGCACTATTGCAGGTCAAGCGGTATACGTTGCGAAAAACCGCGATTTTGCTAATAAAGTCAAAGACTTAGCGCACTTCCTTAAAACACCCTCTTCATAACATTTGTGAAGAAAATGAAGGACTTAGCATTTACATTGAAGGTGCAACCTGAGCTATACACATGTGTTTCGCGCCAGAATTGCGCAACGGCGCGGATTTGCGGCGCATGGACGCGGCGGTCTGCCCGATTTCGGGGCAGCAGGGAGAGGGAAAACGACTGGAGCAGGAAAGCGCAGGATTTGCGAGTGAACTGAACCAAAGGACATGGATTTTGCAGTGCAACTTAAGTTCACCGGATGGCGCGAAAATGGACAAGAAATATCCGTTTGGGGCAGTCCGGAGCATGCCTCGCCCTGCATCGTCACCCTGACAACGAGGGCATTGCCCTGCGGGGCAAGCGCCTCAGCAGATGAGGCAAGAACGCTTGTGATCCCGAAACTTCATGAAATTCTTCGTCAAATGAATGGCAGGAAGCGTTTTTGTTTTGACTTCGGCGGCGAGCACCTTTTACTATCCGTGTCTTTGGGAAGATCGATACGCAAAAACGCGGCCGGCATGGCCCGTTTGCGGGTGTTGAAAAGCACGTCGATTTTTTTCAATCAAGGCTGGTTCCGACCAGGCCCTATCGGCTGAAAACGCAGATAGGGCTTGCGGATCCGGCTCATTCCAGTGCTAAAATCTGGGCACCTTAACAGTGAAAGGAATTTAAAAGTGAACAAATCTGAATTGGTTGACGTTATCGCCGCCGACACCGAGATCTCCAAGGCAGCAGCCCAGCGCGCGCTGGACTCCGTCATCGAGAACATCATCAAGGCCGTGACCAAGGGCGATACCGTGCAATTGGTTGGCTTCGGTTCCTTCTCGACCGGCAAGCGCGCTGCCCGCACCGGCCGCAACCCGCAAACCGGCGAAGAAATCAAGATCGCCGCTGCGACCACCGTGAAGTTCTCGGCTGGCAAGGCTTTCAAGGAAGCCGTCAACAAGAAGAAGAAATAATTTCACGCTTCACGCATTTGAATGCCCTCAACCAGGTTCAGGGCATTCAAATCGAGGCCGATTCGACAGGATCGGCCGTCCCTCCCCCTCCTCGCCTTCCCGCTCGTTTCTTCTTCCTCATCGCTTCTCTTGAGGGCCACACCGCAGAGCGATGTCCCTCCAGCACAGTTGCCCGTTGGCGTGCAACGCACAGCAATGACGGTCTCCCGCACAGGCCGGCTTTGTTTGCCAAGGTCCGGCGCAGCGCCTAGAATTTTTTCGATCCATCGCTCCATACAGCCGCATTCCCGCTTGCCGTCCCGTCGTAGACCATGAACAGCCGGCCCATCCGGCACACCCAAGGAGACTGTCGATGAATAGCCCCGCCCAGCGTCCACCGCTGCCCCCGTTCACCCGTGAGACGGCCGCCATGAAGGCGCGCGCTGCCGAAGATGCCTGGAATTCCTGCGATCCGCAGCGCGTCTCGCTGGCCTATACCGAAGACAGCCGCTGGCGCAACCGCGCCGACTTCGTCCACGGACGCGCCGAGATCGTCGCCTTCCTCACCCGCAAATGGGCGCGCGAGCTGGATTACCGACTCATCAAGGAAGTCTGGGCGCACGAAGACAACCGCATCGCCGTGCGCTTCGCCTACGAATGGCACGACGATTCGGGGAGCTGGTTCCGCTCCTATGGCAACGAGAACTGGGAATTCGACGAGCATGGACTGATGCGCCTGCGCCATGCTTCCATCAATGATCTGCCGATCAGGCAAGCGGAACGCAAATTCCACTGGGACCGCTCAGGCCCGCGTCCGGACGACCATCCCGGCCTGTCCGAACTGGGCCTGTAAGCACGGACCGTCCGTCGACCCGACCGGCGTCGACCTGAAGCGATTCAGGCGCCCAGGTCGGCCAGCGGATGCGCCTGGCGCGACCAGGGATCGGCAAAGAATCCCTCTACCCATGCCGGCGTGGCTGCGGCCAGAGAGGCCGGATTCCATTGTGGTTTCTGGTCCTTCTCGATGATCAGCGCGCGGATGCCCTCGACGAAATCGGGGCGTGCCGCGCAATGCAGCGACACCACGAATTCCAGCCGGAACACCTCCGCCAGCGACAGCGGACGCACACGCTTCTGCAGGGCATAGCCCAGCCAGGCCGAACCGGGTGAGCCGGCCCGCAGGGTAGCCTGGGCTTTGCTCAGCCAGGCATCCTCGGTCTGCAAGCTCAGAATGCCCTCGACGATTTCCGGCAAGGTGGGCCGACGGCAGAGGGACTCGATCAGGTCGAAATGCGTACGCAGGCTGGAGGCCGCAAACGATGCCGTGCCTTGCGACGAGCAAGAAGCCTGCGCCGCACCCAGTACACGATCCAGCAGCTCGGCATCCTTGCCCTCTCCCCACGGCTGCATCAGCAGGGCATCGATCACCGATGCCTTGGCGGCATGGGCCACGCGATAGTCCGCCAGGCCGGCGAAGAGGGCGTCGTTGGCATTGAGGTTGGCACCGGTGAGCGCCAGGAAGACGCCGCTCTTGCCCGGCATGCGGGACAGGAACCAGCTGCCGCCCACATCCGGATAGAGCCCGATGGTGATTTCCGGCATGGCCAGACGCGATTTTTCGGTGACCACGCGATGGCTGCAACCGGCCATCAGGCCGATACCACCGCCCATGACGATGCCATGCCCCCAGCACAGGATGGGCTTGGCGAAGCTGTGGACAAGATAATCCAGGCGATATTCCTGCTCGAAGAATTCCGCTGCGTAGGAATTGGCGCCAATGTCCTCGCGCGCGGGCGAGGCGTGATGTTCGCGCATGGAGCGATAGAGCTGCTGCAAGTCGCCACCGGCACAAAAGGCCTTGTCGCCCTGCGCCTGCAGCATCACCATGGCCACGCCCGGATCGGCCTGCCACTGCTGCAGTTGGGGCGTGAGCAGCCTGACCATCTCCAGCGAGATGGCATGCAGGGTCTTTTCGGAAGCGAGGGTGGCGATGCCGATGCGATGGCCGTTGGCGGCCGTCAGTTCTTCGAATGCCACGGGGGCGGCGGCTTGGTTCATGGGTCTCCTGGGGTCTCTGGCGAGCCCGCAGTGCCCACGGGCCGCAGTGTTGTTATGAAGAATGAAGAAAAAATCGAATTCAATGAAGCAGGCCGGTAGGCCGGATTCTGTTACGGCGGGAAACCCGCTATGACAGCCATTCCTCTAGGCGACGGATCGCTCCGCCGCTCAAGCTTTCTACCCGCACGCTCCGCGAGCCACATCAACGCGTGCCTATTTGAAATTGCTCCGGGTGGAGGTTACCGCGTTTCACCGTAACTGAATACGCTCGTCTCTGTGGCCCTGTTCCTCGCCTTATACCGGCTTGCGCCGGCTTTCAGCGGACGGCCGTTAACCGTCACCCTGCTCTGTGGAGTCCGGACCTTCCTCCCGCCGCCTCCTTGCGAAGACGGCCAGCGGCTGTCTGGCCTGCATCGGGCGCTATTGTAGCGCAGCATGGGCCGACACCGGCTATCGTCCATCGCAAAACGCTTTTGCGCCCACGCAAAAAGATCATGCCGATTCGGCATGTGACACCCGAGCGGCTCTTCGGTAGTCTGCTGCTGATCCGCTACAGGCCCTGCGCCGCGCGGTTCCTGACTGACTTCAACGAAACACCATGCAAATCTGCGTACTGGGCGCCGGCGTGATCGGCGTGACCACTGCCTACCGTCTCCTGCAGGATGGCCATCAGGTCAGCCTCATCGATGCCCGCGACCAACCCGGCGAGGGCACCAGCCAGGGCAATGGTGCCCAGCTCAGCTATTCCTACGTGGCCCCCCTGGCCGATCCCTCAGTGTGGACCAAATGGGCATACTACCTGTTCAGCAAGGATTCGCCGCTGACCATCAAGCCGACCGCCGATAGCGCCCAATATCGCTGGCTGCTGCAGTTCCTGCGCTGCTGCAATGCGCAGCGCGTACGCCAGACCACCATCGACCTGCTGCAACTGGCCTTCTACAGTCGCGACCAGCTCACCCAATGGAATGCCGGCCTGCAGCTGTCCTTCGATCATCAGCGTTCCGGCAAGCTGGTCATGTTTACCGATGCACAAGGGCTGGAGGCGGCTGCGCAGCAGGTGCAATTCCAGGCGCAGCATGGCTGCCGGCAAGAGGTACTCAGCGCGGCCGAGTGCATCCGCATCGAACCGGCCCTGGGCCACTCACAGCGCGACTGGGTTGGCGGGGTTTACACGCCCAGTGAAGAGGCGGGCGATTGTCCGCAATTCTGCCGCGCCCTGGTCGAAACCATGCAGGCGCATCCGGATTTCCGTTTCATCGGCGCTGCCCGCGTTGATGCCGTACGCCGCGAAGGGCGTGCCCTGCGCGCGGTGCAGGCCGGTGGCCAATGGATTGCTGCCGACCGTTTCGTGCTGGCACTGGGTGCCGATAGCGCGGACTTCGCGCGCCTGGTGGATCTGCGCCTGCCACTCTATCCACTCAAGGGCTACAGCATCACCGTGCCGCTGGAGGATGAGGCCAGCCGCGCCGCGGCACCTCAGGTGTCCATCACCGACATCGCCAGGAAGATCGTTTATGCACGCCTCGGCCAACGGCTGCGCGTGGCGGGCCGCATCGAGCTGGTGGGCCGCGACGCCCGCATCCCGCCCTCGGCCATCGAGGAACTGAAGAATGGCCTGCGCGAGCTCTTCCCCGGCTGCGCGCTGGGCGAGGATGCGACGCTGTCGCCGTGGACGGGATTTCGGCCGGCCACGCCGAGCGGCGTGCCCATCGTCGGCGCATCGCCGGTGGAGAATCTGCATCTCAACATTGGCCAGGGTGCGCTGGGCTGGACGCTGGCCTGCGGCAGTGCGGCGCTGGTGGCCGACCAGATCGCCGGCCGCCGGCGCGCCATCGACGATGCGCCCTTCCGGTACCGCGCCTGAAGAAGTTTCATCTCAGGCGCCCGCATTCGGACTTAACATGGCACATCGCCAGCATCTGCGCTGGCCTATCCACGGGAGACGAACGATGCGGGAAAACCGGCTGCGCACCCTCTTCGCGCAACAGCAACTGGCCCTCTCGGGCTGGGTATCGATGGGCAATTCGCTGCTGGCCGAGGTGCTGGGGCACAGCGGCTACGATGCGGTGACGGTGGATCTGCAGCACGGTCCCTTCTCGATCGAATCGGCGCTGCCGATGCTGCAGGCCATCTCCGGCACGCCCGCCATACCGCTGGTGCGCTGCTCCGAAAACAGCCTGGGAGAAATCAACAAGCTGCTCGACGCCGGTGCCTATGGTGTGATCTGTCCGCTCATCAACACGGCGGCCGACGCCGAGCGCTTCGTGCGGGCCTGCCATTATTCCCCGCGCGGCGGACGCAGCTATGGCCCGGCGCGCGGCTTCCTGTATGGCGGAGCGGACTACTTTGCGCACGCCAACGCCACCATTCTGACCCTGGCCATGATCGAGACCCGCGAAGGCTATGCCAACGCCGAAGCGATCCTGCAGACCCCTGACCTGGACGGCATCTTCATCGGCCCCAGCGACCTGGCCATCGAACTGGGCCTGGCGCCCGATGCCTACGACGACGTGCGCCTCAATGACGCCATCGACCATCTGCTGGCGCTGGCGCGCAGGCTGGGCAAATACGCGGGGATCTTCGCCGGGACCATGGAGATGGCCCAGCGCATGAAGCATATCGGGATGGATCTGGTGGTGCCGGGGACGGATATTCAGCAGATCAAGGCGGAAGGGGCGCGGCGGATCGGGGCATTGCGCTGATCCGCTCGCGTGATGCCAGAATCGTTCCGTGGCTTCAGCGGGTCACCACCCGTCCAAAGAACGGATAATTCGGATCGTTATACCCATGCGTGGAAGCATGCCCGGGCGTCACCAGGCTATCCACCAGCGCTTCCTCCTCGGCAGTGATCTTCAGGTCCGCCGCATCGTAGTAATCCTCCATCTGCGCCAGCGTGCGCGGCCCCGCGATCACGCTGCTGATGGCCGAATTGGCCAGCACCCAGGCGGTGGCGAACTGGCCCAGTTTGATGCCGCGCGCTTCGCAGTGCTGCTGCAGCCGCTGCGCGATCAGCAGCGATTCCTCGCGAAACTCGGTCTCCATCATGCGCTTGTCGCCCCGACCGGCGCGCGTGTTTTCGGGCGGCTTCTGACCGGGCTGGTACTTGCCGGTCAGCACCCCGCGTGCAATCGGGCTGTAAGGCACCACGCCCAAACCGTAATGCGCGCAAGCCGGCAGGATTTCCACTTCCGGCTGACGATTGAGCAGGTTGTAATACGGCTGGCACACCAGCGGCAACGGCACATTGTTTTTCTCGCACAGCCGCACGATCTCGGCAATGCGCCAGCCACGGAAATTGGAGACGCCAAAACCGCGAATCTTGCCCGCACGGATCAGATCGCCCAGCGCCTGCACGGCTTCCTCCAGGTTCTCGTCCTGGTAATCGCGGTGCATGTAGAGAATGTCGAGGTAATCGGTATCCAGGCGCTTGAGGATGTTCTCGGTCTCGCGCACGATCCAGCTGCGCGAGTAGTTCGACTCATTGGCCTTGCCGCTCATGGCATTGCCCAGCTTGCTGGCCAGCACCCACTCATGGCGCTGTCCGGCCAGCAGCTTGCCGACGATTTCCTCGGACTTGCCCTTGGTGTAGACGTCGGCAGTATCGATGAAATTGACGCCATGCTCACGGGCCGAGGCCACGATGCGGCCGGACTCCTGCAGATCGGTCTGATCCCCGAACATCATCGACCCCAAACACAGGGCCGATACCTTCAGATTGCTCTTGCCAAGGCGACGATAGTGCATGCTCTCTCCAAATCGAAAAAAGGGTGTGGATAAATCAACTGCCCGATTGCATACCTCACAGGCTCACAAGACCGGCGCTTCCTCTTCCTGCCAGCGCCGCTTGTCGCGCAGGGGCGGGGCGCCGAACAGGCGGCTGTATTCACGGCTGAACTGGGATGAACTTTCATACCCGACGCGATGCGCAGCGGTGGCCACGCTGGCGTCGGCGGTGAGGATCAGCTTGCGCGCTTCCTGCAGACGCAGGTTCTTCTGGTATTGCAGCGGACTCATGGCCGTCACCAGCTTGAAGTGATGATGCAGCGAAGATACGCTCATGTGCACCTCGCGTGCCACATCCTCGATGCGCAGCGCCTGGTCATAACCCTCCTTGATGAGCCGGATCGCCTTGGCCACGCGGTTCATCTGGCTATCCTGCAAGACGGTCTGGCGCAGCAGCGCGCCCTGCCCGTTCATCAACAGCCGGTACAGGATCTCGCGCCGTATCATGGGCGCCATGATCGGCACATCGCGCGGCGTTTCATGCAGGCGCAACAGGCGCAGCACCGCGTCGAGCAGGTCGACGTCGAGCCGGTTCACGTACAGCCCGCGTGCCGCCCCCTCCCCCAGGCTGGCGGCGGCGGGCAGGTTTTCATCGCCGATGAGCTCACCGATTTCCTGGGTATCCAGCTCCAGCCGCAAACCCAGATAGGGCTCGTCAGGACTGGTGACCATGACCTTGCCGACCACCGGCAGATCGACCGAGGCCACCAGGTAGTGCATGGGATCGTATTCGTAGATCTCGTCGCCCACGAAGATGCGCTTGGAACCCTGCGCAATCACCGCGAAAACCGGCTTCTGCACCGCGTGCTTGGGGCCGGTCGGGCAGGTGATGCGATAGATTTCCATGTTGGGAATGGCCGTGGCCAGCATGCCCTCGGCACCGGTCGTATAGCGCTCCAGCAACTGCAACAGTTCCTGCTGCATGGCCTGGAAACGCGGATCATCCCTCTCCTGGTCCGCGGCGCCCGGCGCCGCATCAGGCAGCAGCAAGGGCCCGGCATCCTGCAGGGAATGCAGATCGAGGTCCATAAGCTCCTCTCATTGAAAGACAGACACGACTGTAGCGCGGACTGACATTTGCCTGATCCTCCATGATGCAAGACCGGAGAATCAGGCAAGAAGTTTGCAGAATCAGGTATGCCGCAACAGAAATGGGTCCGACCAAAATTCCAACAACGCAGCATACAAAAGGACGCGGCGCTGCCCCACCTGAAAACCCAAGCACGACACACAGAGAATCGGGCAGAAAATCTGCAACTTAAGGCACGCGCAAAGCGGTGCCACCACTGCATAATCCTCGCCGAACCCAAAGCGATACAGAATCGGTCAGAACACGCTCTCCGCGATGTTGTACTGCTCTACCACCGTACGCACCGTCGTGGATTCGGGCTTGTTGACGAAGTGGCACTCGCTGTCTTCCATGCCCATGGTGCAGGCCTTGTTCAGCGGGCAGGTAGCGAACAGCTCGGCCACCCAGTCCACGAAGGCGCGCACCTTGGGCGAGAGATGACGGTTGTGCAGGTACACCACCGAGATTGGCAGCGGTGCCGGTTTCCATTGCGACAGCACCTCCACCAGCCGGCCTTCGTCGATGTGGCGCGTGACCATGTAGAGCGGCGCCTGCACCATGCCGAAGCCCTGCAGTGCGCATTCCACGTAGGCATCGGCATCGTTGACGGAAAGACGTCCGTTCATCTTCACCTCGCGGGTGACGCCATCGACCACGAAATCCCAGTCGATGGTACGCCCGGTACGGCTGGAGAAGTAATGCACCGACTGGTGCTGCTGCAGATCTTCCAGGGTGTGCGGTACGCCATGGCGCTCCAGGTAGGAAGGCGCGGCGCAGGTCACGGTCTGGAAGGTGCCGATGCGGCGCGCCACCATCGAGGAATCCTGCAGCTCGCCCACGCGGATGACGCAGTCCACTGCCTCCTGCACCAGATCCACCGGACGGTCGCCCATGCCCATGACCAGTTCGATGTCCGGGTACTTGCCGTAGAAATCGCACAGGTTGGGCAGCAACATCAGGCGGCCGATCGAGCCGGGCACGTCGATGCGCAGTCGTCCCTGCGGGCCGCGCGTGACATTGCGGAAGGACTGCTCGGTCTCGTCGATGTCAGCCAGGATGCGCACGCAGCGCTCGTAATAGGCCGCGCCATCAGGTGTGAGGCTGATGCGGCGCGTGGTGCGGTTCAGCAGGCGCACTTGCAGCATGCTCTCCAGCCCCTGGATCAGGGTGGTGACGGTGGTGCGCGGCAGGTTCAGGTTGTCGGCAGCGCGCGTGAAGCTGTTGGCATCCACCACAGCGGTAAAGACCTGCATGGCCTGGAAACGGTCCATCGCTCTCTCCTTTGAGGCCGCCACCGGGGTCAACACCGGCGCGGCAAACGGGGGCCAAGACAGATCCACGCAAGGCCAGGCACCGCCCCCGGCGCGCCGTCTTGCCATGACGGGATGCAGCAACAAGCCTCATCCCAATTTAAACCAAATAACGCCAAAAGCCAGCCAACTTAGTGCATCGGCAGCCAATCTTGCCGATGCCACCTCAGCAAGCCTGCCCGGCCGGGGCGGCTGAACTGGTTTTTTCTTCACTAAAAAGGATAGCAAAGTGAACGAATTGATGCTCCCGATTGTTCAGGGTTGCCGAACAGTGTTGTTGGATTATAGGTGTTTATTCGAGACCCTGCTGTGCCGCACAATTCGCCTCATTCTTGGACAAGTGGCTTCGGCCCGGGCGCTCATCATGCACGCTTCCTCTTCGCTGGACATCCGCAATTTCTTCGTTCCAGGCCCGCTGGGACGTATCCCCGTGCGTCTGTACCAGCCCGCCGAGGCGCTGCCCAAGGGCGAGAAACGCCCGCTGGTGCTGTATTTCCACGGTGGCGGTTTCACCAGTGGTTCACTGGACGACGCCGATACCCCGGCCAGTTTCCTGGCACGGCACAACCAGGCCGTGGTGCTCTCGGTGGGCTACGCGCTGGCCCCGGCCAAGCCCTTCCCGGCCGCGCCCGAAGACGCCTTTGCCGCCGCCACCTGGGCCTGCAAGAACGCGGCCGAACTGAAGGTGGACCTGGAGCGCATGGTGGTGGCCGGTGACGACGCCGGTGGCAGCCTGGCCGCCAGCCTGACCATGATGACGCGCGACCGCTGCGGCAAGCCGCTGGCGGCCCAGGTGCTGATCAGCCCGATGCTGGATCCGAGCATGCGCCTGCTGGGCGACGCCGCCCGCCTGCAATCGGACCTCACCGCCGAGACCTGTGCGGCCAGCTATCGCCAGTACCTGCCGCAGACCATGCAGCGCCTGCATCCCTATGCCGCACCGCTGGAAGTGAGCCGCCTGGCCGGTCTGCCGCCGGCCTTCATCGCCACCGCCGAGCGCGACGTGTTGTGCCCGGAGGCGGAAAAATACGCCTCCAGCCTGATCCGCGCCGGTGTGCCGACCCAGGTCTCGCGCTTTGCCGGTATCACGCATGGCGCGCTGCGTACGCACCTGCCGCTGCTGACCGAGATCGTCAATTTCCTGCGCTGTCGCTTCGCCAGCTTGCGACGCGATGCCGCGCCCGCTGAATTCCTGCCGTATCCGCTTCACCCCTCCACTTCACTTTGAGGACAAGAAAATGAACACTCCCGCTCCACTGCGCAAACGCTTCGCTCTCACCGCTACGGTCCTGGCCGTCATCGCCCTCGCTATCGGTGGCGCCATTTCGGTGGTAGGCCTCTCGGCCAACGCCACCACCGCACCGACCGCCGCCGCCGCTGGTGCCCCGGTCGATGTGGCCGAAGTGGTCCAGCGCCGGATCATCGACTGGCAATCCTATTCGGGCCGCATCGAAGCCGTCGATCGTGTCGAAATCCGTCCCCTGGTTGGCGGCACCCTGACCGCCGTCCACTTCAAGGATGGCGCGCTGGTCAAGAAGGGCGATCTGCTCTTCACCATCGATCCGCGCCCTTATGAGGCCGAAGTCGCCCGTGCCGAAGCCCAGCTGGCCGGTGCCGAAGCCCGCGCCGGCTACACCGCCTCCGATCTGGCCCGTGGTCAGCGCCTGCTGGGCGACAACGCCATCGCCAAGCGCGACTTCGAAGAGAAGCAGAACGCCTCGCGCGAAGCCTCGGCCAACGTCGCCGCCGCCCGCGCCGCCCTGCGTGCAGCACGCCTGAACCTGGAATACACCCGCATCACCGCACCGGTGTCCGGACGTATTTCCCGCGCCGAAGTCACGGTCGGGAACGTAGTGAACCCCGGTGCAGCCAATGCGCCCCTCACCACGCTGGTATCCGTGGCCAAGGTCTATGCCTCCTTCGACGTAGATGAACAAAGTTTCCTGAAATACGTCAACCCGGCCCGCGCCGCAGGCACCACCGTCCCCGTGGAACTGGGCCTGGCCAATGAAGACGGCTACTCGCGCAAGGGCCGGGTCGGTTCGGTGGACAACCGTCTCGACACCGCCTCCGGCACCATCCGCGTGCGCGCCATCTTCGACAATGCCGATGGTCAGCTGGTACCGGGTCTGTATGCCCGCGTGCGCCTGGGTGGCGGCTCGCCCCATGAGGCGGTGCTGATCGATGAAAAGGCCATCGGCACCGACCAGGACAAGCGCTTCGTGATGGTGGCCGACAAGGACAACCACGCCAGCTATCGCCAGGTGGTGGTAGGCGCCGGTCACGGTGGCCTGGTGGTGATCGAAAAGGGTCTGCAGCCGGGTGAACGCATCGTGGTCAATGGCCTGCAGCGCATCCGTCCGGGTGACGCCATCACCCCGACCGTGGTGCCGATGCAGGTGCAGACCGCGACGGCGGCATCGGTACCTGCTGCCGGCAAGGCCTGATCCGACACAGACCTCTCTCGCATTCAAGGAAGAACAAGTCGCAGGGGCGCAAACCGCCCGCTGCCCGGGCGTTTGCATCCTGACGACTGACAAGGAACCTACATGAACATCTCCAAATTCTTCATCGACCGCCCGATCTTTGCGGGTGTGCTGTCGGTACTGCTCTTGCTGGGCGGCGTGCTGGCCATGCTGCAGCTGCCCATCTCCGAATATCCGGAAGTGGTGCCGCCCTCGGTGGTGGTGCGCGCGCAGTATCCTGGTGCCAATCCCAAGGTGATCGCCGAGACGGTAGCCTCGCCGCTGGAAGAGCAGATCAACGGTGTGGAAAACATGCTCTACATGCAGTCGCAGGCCAACAGCGACGGCAACCTCACCATCACCGTCAACTTCCGCCTGGGGGTCGATCCCGACAAGGCCCAGCAACTGGTGCAGAACCGCGTCTCGCAAGCCCTGCCGCGCCTGCCGGAAGACGTGCAGCGCCTGGGCGTGACCACGCTCAAGTCCTCCCCCACGCTGACCATGGTGGTGCACCTGACCTCGCCCGACAACCGCTATGACACCACCTACCTGCGCAACTATGCGGTCCTCAACGTCAAGGACCGCCTGGCGCGTATCCAGGGTGTTGGTGAAGTGGGCCTGTTCGGTTCTGGCAACTACGCCATGCGCGTCTGGCTCGATCCCAACAAGGTAGCGCAGCGCGGCCTGACGGCTTCGGACGTGGTGCGCGCCATCCGCGAGCAGAACGTGCAGGTGGCCGCCGGTGTGATCGGCGCCTCGCCCAGTTCGCCGGACACGCCGCTGCAACTGTCGGTGAACGCGCAAGGCCGCCTGAAGACCGAAGCCGAATTCCGCGACATCATCCTGAAAGCCTCGCCGGATGGCGCCACCACCCGCCTGGGTGACGTGGCCCGGGTGGAATTGGCCGCTTCCGAATACGGCCTGCGCTCGCTGCTGGACAACAAGCCGGCCGTGGCCATCCCCATCTTCCAGGCGCCCGGCGCCAATGCGCTGGAAGTCTCGACCCAGGTGCGCGCGGCGATGAAGGAATTGTCGGCCGACTTCCCCAGCTCGGTCAGCTACAGCATCGTCTATGACCCGACCCAGTTCGTGCGTGCTTCCATCGAAGCGGTGGTGCATACGCTGCTGGAAGCCATTGCGCTGGTGGTGATCGTGGTGATCATCTTCCTGCAGACCTGGCGCGCCTCCATCATTCCGCTCCTGGCGGTGCCGGTGTCCATCATCGGTACCTTCTCGCTGATGCTGGGATTCGGCTACACCATCAATGCGCTGTCGCTGTTCGGGATGGTGCTGGCCATCGGTATCGTGGTCGACGATGCCATCGTGGTGGTGGAAAACGTCGAGCGCAACATCGGCGCCGGGCTCTCGCCGCGGGACGCCACCTATCGCGCCATGCAGGAGGTCTCCGGCCCCATCATCGCCATTGCCCTGACGCTGGTGGCGGTGTTCGTGCCGCTGGCCTTCATGACCGGCCTGACCGGCCAGTTCTACAAGCAGTTCGCGATGACCATTGCGATTTCCACCGTCATCTCGGCCTTCAATTCGTTGACGCTCTCGCCGGCCCTGGCCGCCCTGCTGCTCAAGGGCCACGGTGACAAGCCGGACTGGCTGACGCGCCAGATGGACCGCTTCCTCGGTGGTTTCTTCGTCCGCTTCAACCGCTTCTTCAATCGCGCCTCCAACAACTACGGCGGCGGCGTGACCGGCGTGATCAAGCGCAAGGGCGCCACCATGGGCGTGTATGTGGTGCTGCTGGCCGCGACCCTGGGGGTGTCCTACATCGTCCCCGGCGGTTTCGTGCCGGGGCAGGACAAGCAATACCTGGTGGCGTTCGCGCAGTTGCCCAATGGCGCCTCCATCGACCGCAGCGAAGAAGTGATGCGCAAGATGAGCGACATCATGTTGAAGGAACCCGGTGTGGCCAGTGCGATTGCCTTCCCCGGCCTGTCCATCAACGGTTTCACCAACAGCTCCTCGGCCGGTATCGTCTTCGTGGGTCTGAAGCCCTTCGAGGAACGCAAGAGCAAGGAATTGTCGGGCAATGCCATCGCCGCTTCGCTGAACAAGAAATTCGGCAGCATCAAGGAAGCCTTCACCGCCGTCTTCCCGCCACCGCCAGTCATGGGGCTGGGCACGCTGGGTGGCTTCAAGATGCAGATCGAAGACCGCGGTGCGCTGGGTTATGCCGAACTGGACAAGGCCGCACAAGCCTTCATGAAGGCGGCAGCCAAGGAACCGGCGCTGGGTCCGATGTTCTCCAGCTACCAGATCAACGTGCCGCAACTGGATGTGGAACTGGATCGCGTGAAGGCCAAGCAGCTCGGCATCCCTGTCACCGATGTGTTCAACACCATGCAGATCTACCTCGGCTCGCTGTATGTGAACGACTTCAACCGCTTCGGCCGCGTCTACCAGGTGCGTGCCCAGGCTGACGCGCCCTTCCGCGCCAAGGCCGAGGACATCGCGCAACTGAAGACCCGCAACGATGCCGGCGAGATGGTGCCGCTGTCTTCGGTGGTGAAGGTCAAGCAGACCTTCGGTCCGGAGATGGTGGTGCGCTACAACGGTTATACCGCCGCCGACATCAACGGCGGCCCGGCGCCCGGCTATTCGTCGGACCAGGCCCAGGCTGCTGCCGAACGCGTGGCCGCTGCCACCCTGCCACGCGGCATCAAGTTCGAATGGACCGACCTGACCTATCAGAAGATCCTGGCCGGCAATGCGGGCGTGTGGGTGTTCCCGATCAGCGTGCTGCTGGTGTTCCTGGTGCTGGCCGCGCTGTATGAAAGCCTGACCCTGCCGCTGGCCGTGATCCTGATCGTGCCGATGAGCATCCTGGCGGCCTTGACCGGTGTCTGGCTGACCCGTGGCGACAACAACATCTTCACCCAGATCGGCCTGATGGTACTGGTGGGACTCTCGGCCAAGAACGCCATCCTGATCGTGGAATTCGCCCGCGAACTGGAGATGCAGGGCCGCAGCGCCGTACAAGCCGCCATCGAAGCCAGCCGCCTGCGTCTGCGTCCGATCCTGATGACCTCCATCGCCTTCATCATGGGTGTGGTGCCGCTGGTGACGTCCTCCGGCGCGGGTTCGGAAATGCGTCATGCGATGGGGATCGCGGTGTTCTTCGGCATGCTGGGCGTGACCCTGTTCGGCCTGTTCCTGACCCCGGTGTTCTATGTCCTGCTGCGCACCATCGACCGCCGCGCACTGCACTCGGCCTCGCATCACGAAGCCCCGATGACCGCCGGCACCCACATCGCCCATGCTGCACCGGGCGCACAGGATGATCGCTGATCTGCGGATCAGCCCATGAATGGAGCAAGAAAAATGATGACCCAATCTCTATCGATGAGCCGCCTGCTGCGCCCCGTGCGCATCGGCTCGGCCCTGCTGGCAGCGCTGCTGGTACTGGCCGGCTGCTCGGTGGCCCCGACCTATGAACGTCCTTCGGTGGACACCCCGGCCGCCTTCAAGGAAGCCGCCCCGACCGCGCAGACCGGCGAAAACGGCAGCCAGTGGAAGACCGCCCGGCCCGCCGAAGACATCGCCCGCGGCGAGTGGTGGAAGATCTTCGGTGACGACAAGCTGAACGCCCTCGAAGACACCGCCCGGCAAGCCAACCAGGACCTCAAGGCCGCCGCCGCGCGCCTCGGCCAGGCGCGCGCCCTGACCCGCGATGCACGCTCGGGCTACTTCCCGCAGGTGGATGCAGGGGTCGGCGCGACCCGCCAGCGCCCTTCGCCCGCCTCACAAGGGTTAGCGGCCGATGCCAATACACAACCGTTCACTCTGTATCGCGCACAAGTGAATGTTTCTTACGAAGTTGACCTGTTCGGCCGGGTCGCCTCCACGGTCGATGCCGCTACCGCCGATGCCCAGCGCAGCGAGGCATTGTTCCACTCGGTGCTGCTGGCCTTGCAGGCCGACGTGGCGCAGCAGTATTTCCAGGTGCGCGAACTGGATGCCGCCGCCGAGCTGTACCGCGGCACTGTGGACCTGCGCCAGGAATCGCTGCGCCTGGTGCAGCGCCGCTTCGATGAGGGTGATATCAGCGAGGTCGACGTCGCCCGTGCCCGCTCCGAACTGGCCTCGGCCCAATCGGAGGCGCTGGGCATTGCGCGCCAGCGCGCCAGTGCCGAACATGCGCTGGCGATCCTGCTGGGCCGCACCCCGGCCGAGTTCTCGCTGCCGCCACAACCGCTCACGCGCCTGAACGTATCGGTGCCGGCCGGGCTGCCCTCGGCGCTGCTGGAACGCCGTCCCGACATCGCCGCCGCCGAGCGCGCCATGGCTGCCGCCAATGCCCGCGTGGGCGTGGCCAAGTCGGCCTTCTTCCCGGCGCTGAACCTGACCGGTGGCCTGGGGTATGAGTCGGCGCAACTGGGCGATCTCTTCAACTGGTCCAGCCGCACTTTCCTGCTGGGACCGCTGGTAGGCACGGCCTTGTCGATGCCGCTCTTCGATGGCGGCCGCCGTCAGGCCGGTGTGGATCGTGCGCGCGCCAGCTATGAAGAACAGGTGGCCACCTATCGCGGCACGGTCTTGAATGCCTTCCGCGAAGTGGAAGACAACCTGGCCAATCTGCGCATCCTGGACGACCAGAACCGCGCCCAGGATGAAGCCGTGGCCGCCTCCTCGCGCGCAGCCAAACTCTCGCACACGCAGTACCGCGAGGGTGCGGTGAGCTACTTCAGCGTCATCGATGCCGATCGCACCGTGCTGCAGACCAGGCGCGCCTCGGTCACGCTCGATGGCGAACGCGCCCGTTCCACCGTCAACCTGATCCGCGCACTGGGCGGCGGCTGGGGCGGACCGGCGACGCAGCTGTCTTCCTCGAAGTAGGAGCGCCCGCAGCGACAAGCAACAAACAAAAAACCAGCAATACGAAAAACCGGCCCGCATCCTTCGATGCGGGCCGGTCATGCAGCAGAATTTCCCGTGGTACTTCAGCCCGCCCCGCACCCAGCGACGGCGGGCATTTTTTTACGCCACCTGCGGCAAGCCCGCCCGCTGCAACAACTGGCTGCAGCGCTGCGACAAGGTCACCACGCGCAGGTCCTTGCCAAGTCGGGCATAGCGCTCGGCCAGGGTCTGCACGGCGGCAATGGCGGAATGATCGGCCAGGCGCAGATGGCGGCAATCCAGGGTGACCTGCTGCGGATCATTGACGGTATCGAACAATTCGAGGAAATGCGTGGTGGAGGCAAAGAACAGCGTGCCATGCGGCAGGTAGGTGCGGCTGCCGTCGTCTTCATCGCGCACATCCGAGCGCACTTCGCGCGCATGCTGCCAGGCGAAGTTGAGCGCGGCGATCACGATGCCGCACAACACAGCCACGGCCAGATCGGTCAGCACCGTAATGACCGTCACCGCAATGATGACCAGCGCGTCGTTCCGCGGCACCTTGCCCAGCACCCGCAGCGAGCCCCAGGCGAAGGTCTCCTGCGCCACCACCAGCATGACCCCGGCCAGCGCGGCCAGAGGAATACGCTCGATGGCCGGCGAAAGGAACAGGATGAACAGCAGGATCATGCCACCGGCCACCACTCCGGAGAGCCGCGACCGGCCGCCGGAGCCGAGGTTGATCATGGTCTGGCCGATCATGGCGCAACCGCCCATGCCACCGAACAGGCCCGAGACGATGTTGGCCGCGCCCAGGGCCAGGCATTCGCGGTTGGGCTGGCCCCGGCTGGAGGTGATCTCATCGGTGAGATTGAAGGTCAGCAGGGTTTCAAGCAGGCCGACGATGGCCATGAGTACCGCGTAGGGACCGATGATGCGCAGCGTCTCCAGGTTCATCGGCACGCTCGGCCAGTGCAGTGGCGGCAGGCCGCCGGCGATGTGGGCCATGTCGGCCAGCGTACGGGTATGCAGGCCGCTGGCCCAGGTCACCAGTCCCACCCCCAGAATGGCCGCCAGCGCCGGTGGAACCGCCTTGGTCACGCGCGGCAGCAGCCACACGATCAGCATGGTCGCCAGGGTCAGGCCGATCATGATGGCCAGCGCCGAGCCCTGCAGCCATTGCGGACCGGCAGCAGTATCGACACGGAAATGCTCCAGCTGCGACATGGCGATCACGATGGCCAGGCCATTGACGAAACCCAGCATCACCGGATGCGGCACCATGCGCACCAGCTTGCCCAGCCTGAGGGCACCGAAGAGCAGCATGATCACGCCCGAGAGCACCACCGTCGCCAGGAAATACTGTGCACCATGCTGCACCACCAGCGCCACGATGACCACGGCCATCGAGCCGGCAGCCCCGGAAATCATGCCCGGGCGGCCACCGAAAAGAGCCGTGATGGTACAGATGAAGAAAGCACCATATAGCCCCATGAGCGGGTTCAACTGGGCCACCAGCGCAAAGGCGATACATTCGGGCACCAGTGCAAAGGAAGTGGTGAGGCCGGCCAGTACGTTCTGGCGCAGATCGCGCAGGCGCGAAGTCGGGGTGGCGATGGTCGTCATGGGCAAGATCAGCGGGAAAACAGCGGGAAAGCAGCAGGAAAGCAGCAGCCGCAGACGTCAGGGTCGCGGCAGGAATGGAACAGCAAGCAATGACATGTACGATGTCGTGCCGACAACTCACGTGCGGCATGCCGCACGGCGGGCAGGAAAGGAAGTTCTTATTTTACCGCATTGCAGCATACGCTGCCTGTCCGCCTCATTCGCGGGAATACAACACTCGCAAGGCGACGCGTTTTTCGGCTGGGGGCAACTGATTGACAGCCAGCAGGTAGGCGATGGAGGCATCGCAGGTCGCCACCGGATCGGCCTGGCGCCGCAATGGCGAGGACAGCAGTTTCAATTGTTCCTGGGTCAGCGGGGCCAGCGCCTTGCGCATGACGCGGGTCCGCTCGGCCAGGCTGTAGCGCCCGGCGTTGGCCGGGTCGGCATCGCGCAGCAGGCGCTGGGTCATCTGTTGCTCGCGGTTGGCGAATTCCTGTGGCAGCGCCGCTTGCGGGGCTTCCCGGCCGGCCGCGGCATCGGCGCGCGAACGGGGATAGATCAGTTCGGTACAGGCCGACACGCTGATGCCGCGCAGCGCCACGGCCTCATCCAGCAGCAATTGCTGGAACTCGGCCAGCGATTCATCGGAGGCGATGGGCAGCAGCCGCCGACTCAGCAGTCCGACCTGCTCGCGTCCCACGGCCAGGATCTCGGCATCCGAGGCATGCGCCTGCACCTTGGCCCAGGCCAGGTCGATGGTCCGTGCGAAGGCGGCCGGGTGATAGCGCGCCATGATGTCGAAGAGCGCGCCCTTCTTGAATTCGGCCTCCAGCACATCGCGCGACGTGGCGATGGTGGCGATCTGGGCGGTCTCGCCGCCCGGTGCCAGGCGCGTGAGCACGCCGGCCTGCAACAGCTGGCCCAGCTCGGGATACCAGCTCTGCGCTGCCGGCGTATCGGCAATGCGTTCGATGAAGTCATGCGGCAGGCCCAGCTTGCCGTAGGTCTCGAAGGTCAGCTTGCGGTCGAAGCTCTTGTTGATGCGGTCATCGCCACCGACGGTATAGAGGGTGTGGAAACCGATGTGCGCGCGCGGGTCCATGGCACGGTCACGGCCGGCCAGGAAGGCCAGCGTGCAGGAGGACGAGCACTCCTGCTCCACATAGGTGTTGAGCCGGTGACGACGGATCACCTCGCCCACCAGCTTGCCCTCGCGCACCCAGCCACCGGCCGAATACAGCACTACGGTGCGCACCGAGGGGTGCTGTTGCAGGACCGCATCGAGGCCATCGGCTGCACCATCGTTCATGCCACCTTGCAGCAGGACCGACTTGCCATCCACCCGCACCTGATACACCACGGGCGGCCCCAGTTGCTTGCCCAGCGCGATCTCCAGCTGTTCACGTACCGAGTGCGCCGCCCGCCAGGTGCTGGTGACCATGCTGATGACACCACAGAGGATGAGGAACTTGACCACGACCTCGGCCCAGCGCCGTCCGCCGCGCCCCACATGCTTGCTGGCCGAGCGCCAGCAGCCGCATATGCCCCAGATCCAGGCCAGATAGCTGAAGGCGGCGATGCCCAGCACCCCGGCCATGCCGTAGCGCGCCGGCATGTCGTTGGTCAGCCGCGCCAGCACCGAGATGGCCAGCGCCGGTACCAGCGAGGTCAGCAGGACGGTATGCAGCCAGTAGGAGCGGCCCAGCCCATAATCGCCGCGCCAGTGACGACGCACGAAACCGGTGGACGAACGGGTGGGAACGGGAGATCGGGTTACTGCCTCGGACACGTGGTGCTTTTCCTCGATGCGCTGCGGCCAGGCACACAGCGTCTTCAATGAAAGGTGACTTTATGAAGACCTCAGCATAACCCAGCTTGGCGATGCCGTCGCGCTTTCAGCCGCCGTGGCCGGGAATGCGCGACAGGTCGACCTGGTCGATCTGGCTGGGGTGCATGAATTGTTGGGCATACTTCTCGTAGATGCGTTCCCGCACGAACAGATCGAACAGATCCGGATCGATATGGTTGCGTTGCTTGAACCCGGCCAGGATCTCGACTGCCTCGTTGAGCGTATTGCCACGCTTGTAGGGCCGGTCGGCGGCGGTCACCGCCTCGAAGATGTCGGCCACCGCCATGATGCGGGCCTGCACCGACATCTGCTCGCGCGTGAGGCCCTTGGGATAGCCCTTGCCATCGATGCGCTCGTGGTGGCCGCCGGCAAACTCCGTGACCCGCGCCAGCTGCCTGGGCCACGGCAAGGATTCCAGCATCTTGATGGTGATGACGATGTGGTTGTTGATGATGGCGCGTTCGGCATCATTGAGGGTGCCGGCACGGATGCGCAGGTTGCCTGCTTCCTCGTCATCGAGCAGTTTGCGCAGCTGGCCATCGGGGCCGCGCCAGCTGCGCTCGGCGATGTCCAGCACGCGCTGCTGGTCTTCGGCGCGCATGCCTTCGGTGCCGTAGTTGATCTTGCGCAGGAAAGCCCGCTCCTCGTCCAAGGTCAGCAACTCGGCCTGCAGCCCGGCCTCCAGTTCGGCCACGCGTTGCGGGGTCAGCGCGGCGCCCAGCGCCAGTTTCTCCTGCAAGACGCGGATCTCGGCATCGCGCTTGAGGACTTCGAAACGCGTGTCGATCAGGTGAATGCGATCGAAAATGGTCTCCAGCTTGGTCGCCTTTTCGACGATGTGACTGGGCGTGCCGATCTTGCCGCAATCATGCAGCAGACCGGCCAGCCACAGTTCGCGGCGGTCGGCCTCGCTCATGCGGAAATCGGCCAGCGGTCCTTCGGTCGTATTGTGCGCAGCCTCGGCCAGCATCATGGCCAGTTGCGGTACCTGCTCGCAATGGCGGCCGGTGTGCGGGGATTTTTCACCGATGCCGATGTTGATGAGCTTGATCAGGCTTTCGAACAGGTTTTCCAGACGTGCGATCAACTGCTGGTTGGTCATCGTCATGGCGGCTTGCGCGGCCAGGGCCTCAATGAAGCGCTGGTCGGTTTCCGAGAAGGGAACCGCCTCGCCACTGTCGGCATCGATGGCGTTGATGAGCTGCAACACCCCCACCAGCTCGCCCTCGTGATCCTGCATCGGCACCGTCAGGATGGACTTGGAATGGTAGCCATACTTCTCGTCGAAGAGCCGCATGCCATTGAAATTGAATCCGCTGGCCTGGTAGACATCGGCGATGTTGACCGATTCCCGGGTATTGGCCGCATAGGCCGCCACCGCCGTCAGATTGGGCTTGCCGTCGGGCAAGCTCAGGGCGATGTCGGCAATCGAGATGTCCTGGCCGCTGCTGCCACCCTGGTGCATCTTGAGGGTCTGGTTGACGGAAATGTCGAAGCGAAGCGCCTCGCCATTGTCGGTGGTGCGGTAGAGGGTGCCGCCATCGGCACGAGTGATGTCGCGCGCGGTCAGCAGGATGCGTTCCAGCAACAGGGGAATGTCGCGCTGGCTGCCCAGCTCGCGGCACAGGTCGGTGAGGCGCTCCAGCCGATAGGCGATGTCGCGGTGCTCGCCGGCAGTGGGCGCGAGATCGTGCATGCTGGCCGGGACGTTCATGCTTCCATCTCCCGCGCGCCACAGTGCGAACACTGGACGCGATGGCGGGTGTGAGTTGCTGGATGGACGACTGGCAACATGCGGCTCCCTGAAGCGTTGGCATACGGACATGGCGCGATCATTGCCAGAGGACAATGTCGGCGCACTTTTGGCGGATGCTTTTTCGGCATCATCGCGATTTTAGAACGACTGCGCACGCCGTCTTGCAGCGAGCTTGAGGGGAATTGACCGCCAATTCTGCGCTTGCCCGACGCGCTCGCCAAGGTCGAGCTCAGGGATATCCCGATTGCGCAGCACCGCCGAATCCCTTACCATCACAATATGTTGCATAATTTGCTACATCGTCCGCAAAGCCAGTCCGGGCAAGGGTTTCCGGACTGCAACAAGGTTCCGAATCAGTCCGAGCGGTGGGGCCGGAACCCATAACCTATGAGCGGCAATCACAATGCGTGTAGAAATCCTGGGGTGCAGCGGGGGCATCGGTGGCAATGGCATGCGCACCACCTCTCTGCTCATCGATGACGATATCCTGATCGACGCCGGCACCGGTGTCGGCGACCTGTCGCTGGCGCGGCTGGTGAAGATCGATCACGTCTTCATCACCCATGCGCACCTGGATCACATTGCCTGCCTGCCACTGATGATCGACAGCGTGGGCGACATGCGCAGCACCCCGCTGACCATGCACGCCAGCGCGACGACCATGGAGATCATCCGCAAGCACATCTTCAACTGGCACATATGGCCCGACTTCAGCGTCATCCCCGATGCCCAGCGCCCCTTCCTGCGCTTCGCCACGGTTGAGCCGGGACAAGCGGTGCAGCTGGGCCAGCGCAGCATCACGCCGCTGCCCGCAGCGCACACCGTGCCGGCCGTCGGTTACCAGGTCCGCAATCATGCCAGCGGTGCCTCGCTGGCCTTCAGCGGCGACACCTGTCGCTGTGCACCACTGTGGGAGGCGGTCAATCGCATCGACCAGTTGCGCTATCTGATCATCGAGGCCGCCTTCGCCAACCGCGACCGCGAGCTGGCACTGCTGTCCAAGCACCTGTGCCCCAGCCTGCTGCTGGAGGAACTGCAACACCTGCAGGGCCATCCGGAGGTCCTGATCACCCACGCCAAACCCGGACAACTTGAGGAGATCGCCGCAGAAATCGCGGCCGGGTCCGGCCCGCATCATCCGCGCATGCTGGCCACGGGAACCATACTGGAATTCTGACGGGCTGCCCGGCCAACGACAAAGGCGCCGCACATCCGTGCCGGCGCCTTTTTTCATGTCTGCGCCAGGCGCGGCCGGGCGCTTACTGGGTCACGCAGGCATCCAGCTTGGCCGCACCGATCTTTTGCGTCCCGGTATTGGCATTGCTGCTGATGGTCGGCGGCATCGTCACCGCCACGCCTTGCGTCGGCGGCACGATCACCGGCGGCTGCGAGATCGAGGGGACGAAACCGAACTGGCCCGCGCTGTAGAGTTGCGTGCCACTGGGGTTGGTGACCTGAATGGCACCGCTGACCACATCCACGTGCAGGCCGTTGGCCGGCGGCTGACCGTTGGGGGTCGGCACACCGCCGCAATCGTTCTGGCAGTACAGGGCGCCGAAGTGGGTGCCGCGGATACCGATGGTGGCCGTGGGCGTATCGAAATTGACGGCATCGTGGTTGCGCTTGCCAACCAGCCCGGTGACCGCCCGCAGTCCGCCCTTGACCAGGCTGATGGCGACCGAGTCATTCTTCGGATCTTTATCGTCGTAGAGGTATTTGCTCACGGCCACCTCGGACCCCGGACGCAGCACGATCTCGCCGTTGTCGACGAACTTGACGCGGGCATAGGTCTCGCGCTCGGTGATGAGCGTGTCGCCCTGCAGGATCGCCGACTTGACCGAAAGCACCACGCGCGTACCGTCGGCATGCCGCACACTGAGTACGCCCGACAGATGGGTGACCTGCCCGACCACCGGCTGCGACTGGGCGAAGGCGCAGGTCACCGCCAGCAGAAGCAGCAGTGCCATCACCAGCCCGATCAGTGGACGCCGGAACGAGGCCGGCGGATTTTGCTTGAAGAAATTCATGAAGATCACATCATCCGGTTATTACGGGTCATCCGCCGTGCATCCCGTATCACATCAGGTACACATCGGCAGCGGTTTCTTGGCCTGCTTGCGGTCCTCGCCCTCGTCACCGAAGTGGTCCGTCGTGCCGCCCACGGTCTGGGTGGCATTGCCGGTCTGCTGCACCACACTGCCGTTGACGGGAGCCACCTCCGTGCCGGGCTGGGCGTTGTTCAGACTGGTCTGCAGGTCCTGGCTCTGCTGGTTCTGTTGTTGCTGCACGGCCTGCGCAGCCTGGCTGTTGGTCGAGCTGCTGGTAGTGCCCGTCACCGGAGTGCGGGTGCCGTTGGCGTCAACGATGGTCACGCCCTGGGCATAACCGATGACCTGACCAGACGCCACCGACAGCAGTGCCACGCCCGGGGGCGAGGTCGAAATATTGGCGTTGATGGTCATCGAATCACCCGCCGACAGCGTGATGTTGCCCCCCGTGGAGACCAGAACCCCGTTGATCAGCAGTGTGTCATTGCTGCCTGAGGAGGCGCTGGCGGTCAGGGTAATGGTCCCGGTGGCGCTGACGCCGCCGGAACCGATCGTCAGCGGGCTGTGCGTCACGACGCTGACGGTACCGTTGCTGGTCTTGATCTGGCCACTGCTGTTGATGCCCAGGGTGGTGAGCCTGCTGCTGGTACTGATGGTCGCGCCGCTGGCCTCGGCGGGCAGGCTGCCGAGGAAGTTGGCCTTGGCGCCGATGGCCGAGGTCACCACGCCGCCGGTGTTGTCGATGCTGATATTGCCGCGCGTGGTCGTGACGCCATTGATGCTGACCGCACTGGCATCGCTGGTGTTGAGGGTGTTCTTCAAGGTGATGTCACCGGTGCCGCTGTTGTTGGCGGCAAAGCCTGCAATCTGGTTGCCGGTGTTGTTGAAGGCGATGCCGTTGCTGGCCGAGGCGATCAACTGCGACTTCACGTGCATCGCGGTTCCGGTGTTCTGGCTGAGATTGCCGCTGGCTGCCTCCAGCACCAGATTGTTGGCGGTGATGTTGCCAACGGCCAGAGAACCGTCAGCCTGCGACAGGGCCGCATCGGCCAGGGTCAGATTGCCGCCGCTCTGGCTGAAGGAGTCGGTCACCACCAGGTGCGAACCGACGTTGCCTGTGACGGTACCATTGGAGACCGTCAGGTTGGACAGGCGCACATCCCCTCCCAGGGTCAGGTCGCCTGCCGTCAGCACCGCCGTCATGCCGGACTGGGCGGCGTTGGCCACGGTGACGGTGCCGTTGAGCAGGACTGTCTGCCCCTCTCTGTAGTCCGTGCCGCCGATATTGAGGGTCCCGTTGCCGCTGGTGGTGCCATTGAGCACCAGGGCGGCAACGCTGCCCTCACTGGCGTCGCTGGCGACATTGACGCTGATGGTCCCGTTGTTGCTGGTACTGTTGCGCACCGTGAGCGTACCGCCTTGCTGATTGAGCTGGGCATCGGCCCCGATCTGAAGATTGGCGACGGTATCGTCACCACTGCCATGCCTGACGCTCTGATCGCCCGTGATGACCACCGTATCGATCTGCGTCGGCATGTAGGTAGACACATTACCTACCGTGGCGTTGCTGCTCCAGTTGGAGCGGTCTTCCCAGCCCCCCTCGGAATAGGAGGACTGCTGGTAAGTGAAGGTCTCGGCCCCGCGCAAGGACAGATTGGCCAGGCCATTCTCATCGTAGACCGCCTTGAACATCTTCTCTTGCTGCCCCGCGCCGACGATATCGCCCGTCACGGTGCCGAAGTAGTCGCTCAATTGCTGACCCTGACCGAGGTTGAAAGGATTGATGCTCACCTCACCGGTAGGCGCATAGCCGCCCAGCAGGCGGGTCTTGAGCGTACCGCCCAGCCTGGCTGAGGACCACCCCATCAGGTCGATCTGGTCGTAGCTGTCGGCGCTGGCGATATCGATGAGCATCTTCCCGGTATCACCCTGACTGAAGCGGGGCTCGGTGGATTCGCCAAAGCCTCTGAGGATGAGATGGCCCACAGTCCCATCGCTGCCCGGCGCCAGAACACCGTCATTGGTGAATGACCCGCTGACCGCAACGGTGCCGTTGCCCGCGATGGTGCCATTGGCCTCATTGCTGATGGCGGCGGCACTGATGTTGCCACCGGCCAGCGTCAGCAGACCGTAGTTGGTCAGACTGGCATTGCCCGTCACGTTCAGGGAAGCGGCGTCGCCGTTGAGGGTGAGCGTGGCATTGGCATTGTTGGTCACATCACCGCTGGAAGCGACGTTGCCGCTGATGTTGAACGTACCGTTGTTGGTGATGCCATCACTACCAACGGACAGGCTGTTGTTGCCGCTCGTGGCCACGTTGACGGTACCGTTGTTGTTGAGCGAAGTGATGTTGCCCTGGCCGCCGTTCAGTGTCAGGGTACCGGCACTGTTGACGGTCACCGCGGCCGCGCTCAGGTTGCCGCTGCCCAGGTTGACCGTGCCATTGTTGATGAGCAGATCGCCGCTGGCCGAACCGTCGTTGACGCTCAGGGAGCCGCCATTGAGCAGAATGCGCGCGCCATTGTCGACGGTACTCAGATGACTCGTCTTGCCCTCGTCCAGGACACGGGCTTCCGAGACGACCTGCGTCCCCGGCCCGCTGTAACCGCTGTTGAGGATCAGATCCAGTGCGCCCCCCTGGCTGGTGATGTCAGCCGTGATGCTGATGTTGTTGGCGGCATTGAGCGTGAGCGAACTGTTGGCCGATCCGGTCTTGCTGATATTGGCCGTGACGTTGATGTTGCCGCCCAGTCCTTCGCCATCGCCCGTCACCAGCTGGACGTTGGTTCCGTTGTTGAGCTGGCTGGTGATGGTCTCTGCGGTGATCCTTGATCCGCTGCCGGTGGAGGTGATGGCGTAATCGCTCGAACAGGCAGGAATGCTGATGTTCACATTCTGCGAACCGGTGGATACCACATCCAGGTTGAGCGGATCGATGAGCCAGGTGCCGCCCGCTCCCACCCTGGGAACCTTCACCACTTCCAGCTGCTTCAGACCGGAGGTATCGACAAAGCCGCCCGCACCTGACGTGCCCAGTGCCGACACGTCGCCATCAATGAAGGCCGTATTGGCGGCATACAAGGTGACGTTGCCTCCCTGAGTGCCATCGGCATTGATGCTGGAGCTGGCAGTGGTGGTCAGGTTGCCCGATGCGCGCAGGAAGATGCGGCCACCTTCACGCACCACGCTGGAGGCATTGATGACGCCACTGTTGGTAATGAGACCGGCCGCCACGCCGATCCGCCCGGCCTCGGCGGTGATCGTGCCCAGGTTGGTGACGTTGCCGGCACTGCCGGTGACGTTGACGGTCACGCCCGGTGTGGCCGTATCGGCCAGGGTCACGGTCTGACCTGCGGCCAGGATGACCTCGCCCTGCGGGCTGGTGATGATGCCGCTGTTGGACGCACTGCCGCCGATCAGGTAAACGCTGCCACCGGTGGCGGAGGTGATCTTGCCCTGGTTGTCCACCAGTCCGGCAGTGCCATCCTTGACGAAGTTGAGCCGGCCGGCCAGGAAGTCGCTGTCGCTCACGGCCAGCGAAGTGGCGATGAAGCGCGCTGCATCGACCGTACCGCTGGGGCCGATCACCACGCCATTGGGGTTGTACAGCACCACCGTGCCATTGGCCGAGAGCTTGCCGTAGATCTGCGAGATATCGGCTCCGGTCACCTTGGCCAGCAAGGCGGCCGAGGCACCCGGCTGGAGCACGTTGACGGTCGCATCCGCACCGATGCTGAAGGACGCGAAAGCGGCGATGGCCTGCGGCGAGAGCTGGTTGATGTTGAGCGTGTTGCCGTTCTGGCTGAAGCTGAGATTGCCGTTGACCACGCTCCACCCGGTGGGCAGGGTGCCAGGTGCCGGGGCTGCTGCCAGCGCCGTTGCCTGCCAGGCAGCGCACACGGCGGCCGCCGCCAGTGACAGGCGCAGGCCCGGCGCCAGCACGCGCACCCAGGCGCGTCGCAACAGACGCGACAGCAGCATCGGCAGGGGCTTGCGTACGCGCCAGGTCAAGCTCAGGCGGCGCTTGCCCACGCGCACCGTGATCGATGGCGGCAGCAGTTCGATGGCCGGACGGGCCGGTACTTGCACGGCAGTGGATGGTGATGTCATGTCAGAACCCCAGGATGGCACTCAGGTGGGCGTTGAGATCGCCCCGCTGTTCGGTCACGGAATTGCCGTTGAGCAGCACCCGCGCCACATCCAGGCGCAGGCTGAAGTCACGCCCGAGCGTATAGCGCAGGCCGGCACCGATGCTGGCCAGCGTGACCGTGGAGGGCACGGTGGAAGCGGAGGTGACGTTGTTGTTGGCTCCGCGTCCGGCATCGACAAAGCCCAACAGGCGCAGGTTGCCGCGCATCTCGGTCTTGACCAGCAGATCCGGGGTATAGAGTTCGGTATTGAGGACCGCACCGCTGTCGGCCGCTACGGCGCGCTCGGTGAAACCGCGCACCGCATTGGCACCGGCCAGACCGAACTGCTCCACCGCCGGCAGGGCATGCGGCGACACCTGCAAGGCAGCGGCCAGACGTACCTGCCAGTCATTCTGGAAGACCCTGAACCAGCTCGCGCCACCACGGATGGCGATGAAGTTGTCCATCGACCGGCGCGATCCGGTAAACAGCGAGTAGCGGTCCGTCACCTGCAGAGTATCGTTGCGGCGCGCCTGACCGGTGGCCATGTTGCGCGCAATGCCCAGGTTGTAATCGACGATCTGGCCCACGCCCTGCCGCTGCGCGCTGTAGCTCACCGACAATGGCAAGGTGGAATAAGGCAGGCAGGTATTGAGGGTGGCGCCATTGAGCAGGCCGCCATTGATGCTGCAGGAGGAATCGACTTTCTTGTAATCGGCACCGAAGACCAGCTTGCTGCTCCACTCGCCGCTGCGGGCAAAGTAGTGGTTCCAGCGCAGCGCATAGATTTCACCGCGACCGGTGATGTTGAGCGTGGAATTGACCGCCAGCGTCTGACCTGAACTGACGTTGGATTTGCCGTAGATGAAGTCCAGGCTGTCGCCCAGTCCATACAGGGGCAGACGATAGCCCAGCGAGTACAGATCGACCTTGGCCCCCGAGGGACTGTCGGGCGAGGTGGTATAGGCCACCGTGGCGACGTGGTCGCGGTTGAACAGATTGGAATGCTGCACGGCCACGCCGGTGCGCCACTGACCAGTATCGCGACTGCCGCTGTTGTCGAGGTTGAGCATCACGCGCAGGGGATTCTCATCCTTGACGGAGATGGCCGCATCGATCTGGTTGGTGGCTTCGGAGGCCGTCAGGGTGACATTGACCTGCTTGGCCGGATTGTCATTGGCCAGTTGTACCGATTCGGAAATGCGCCGCAGGTTGGGCGCACTGCCCTCCACCAGCTGCGGGATGCTGGCGCGGATGTTCTGCTCGCTGAAATGGCGGTTGTCGCTCACCACCACCTTGCCCACCACCGTCTCGACCACCTGCAGCCGCACGACGCCGCCGGTGAGTTCCTGCTCGGGCACGCTCACTTGCACGGCCGTGTAACCGGCGCTGCGGTAGGCGTTTTCCAGGGACTCCAGCGCTTGCTGGATATCGCCATAGACACGCCCGCGACCGAGGAACGGAGCCACCGCCTGATCCACCCTGGCCTGCGTGAGCAAGGTATTGCCCTCGACCGCAAAGCGGGTGATGTCGAAACGCTCGTCCTGATGGACCTGGGCACTGTCGCCCGCGCGCGTGGCGCCAGGAGCCATGCCTGCCGGCTGCGCAAGCGCGGCCACGGCACTGCCCAGCAGCGCCATCCCCATCAGAGAATGCTGAAAGCATCGATTCATTGTCTCTGTGACCCGCCCCCGGCGAGCCCTCCCAGTTTTCTTCTCGTGCAACGCGGCACCGGCCACGCTCACACTGCCACCTCTGCATCCAGTCGCACGCTGCCCCGGCGAGCGCCCGTGAAGGACGCGCACGCAAGGCCCGGTCCGCCACACAAGCGGCGAACGGACCACGACAGCCAACGACAAGACGAAAAGGAACCCCTGAAGCAGACCTGCCCGGACATCGATATGCCCTTCTTGGAGGAGGGATGATCGTCTCCGGCAGTGAGGCCACCTTGCCAGGCGACATCACTCTTGACACTTGCAAAGTATACTGACTAGGTCTGACCGCGTCGACAAGAATCGGCGAAAAACCGCTTGCAGTGGGCGTTTGCGCCAGATTGCGCGACGCTTGATTGCCATGCGGAAATGATTTGCACCTTCAACATGCAAAGAAATTCAGGCAATGCCAGTGGCTGAGAAATTTTGCACAGGGGGCTGTACGTTTTTCATCAGCCGCATGATTTCCGCACGGCAATTGCAGCCATGCGCCACGCCATTGCGTTCACTTGGTCTCGAAGGTGGTCACGCCATCCCAATGCGCCGCAGGCGGCGTCTGGCGGAAATGCGCGATGCGCTCCAGGTAGAGCGTGTAGAGGCCGCGTGCCTGCGTCGCCTGCAGGCGTTCAATGGCGTGCTGCGCCTCATCCCAGCGCTGCGCGCGCACCAGCGCCAGCGCCGCATGCCACTGTTGGACTTCGGCGCGCAAGTCGGCATCGAGTTCGCTCTCCAGGGCCAGTGGCTCGAAGATCGGTACCGGCTCGTTCTTGCCCTTCACGCGCACCCGGTCCAGCTCGCGGTAGGCGAACTGCGGCGCAGCCTGGCGGGTGGCCTCCCCCACCAGCACACCCACGCCATAGACCTTGGTGATCGATTCCAGCCGCGAGGACAGGTTGACCGCATCACCCATCACCGTATAGGCCTTGCGGATGCGCGAGCCCATATCGCCCACGCGCATCTGGCCGCTGTTGACGCCAATGCCGATCTTCAGAGGCGGCCAGTTGCGGCGCGTGAATTCCTCGTTGAGCAGCAGCGTGGTCTGCTGCATCTTCAATGCCGTGGCTACTGCCCGGGCGGCGTGATCGGGCACATCCAGCGGCGCACCCCAGAAGGCCATCACGGCGTCACCGATGTACTTGTCGAGCGTGCCGCGATTGCCGCGAATGTCTTCGGACATCGCCGTCAGATAGAGGTTGATGTATTCACGCAGCTCATTGGGTTGCAGGCTCTCCGAGATGGTGGTGAATCCGCGCACGTCGGAGAACATCACGGTCAGCTCGCGGATCTCGCCTTCCATGTTGTAGCTGGCCGGATTGGCCGCCATTTCGGCCACCAGTTCCGGCGCCACGTATTCACCGAACAGATTGACGATGGCCTTGCGGTTGCGGTACTCGAACAGATAGCCCCAGCCCAGGTTGCTGATGAACAGCAGCGCCACCAGCAGCAGCACCGAGGCCAGCGGCAGCACCATGCCGGCGCTGTCGTAGAGCCAGTAGTTGAGCCAGGCCAGTGCACCGGCCGTACCCAGCGACAGGAGCATCGAGGCCAGCGGCCCCAGCATGGGCAGCAGCAGGCCCAGCAGCAGGCCGGCCAGCGCCACCTGCACCCCGTCATAGCCGGCGGCGAAATCGGGCCGGGTCTTGAAGTCGTCATCGATGATGGAGGCGATCAGGTTGGCATGGATCTCCACTCCCGGATAGACCGGGTTCACGGGCGTAGCCCGCAGATCGTTCAGACCGGGCACGGTGGTGCCCACCAGCATGATGCGGCCATCGAGCTGGTCATGCGGGTAGGTGCCACGGATCACGTCGATCGCCGGCACGTAACGATAGGCGCCGCCCTGCGGCCCGCCATGCCCGCGGTAGGTCACCAGAGTCGTGAGCCGCCGTTCCACCGGAATGATCAGCGGTTGCGGACGCGCCTCCACGGCGATGGCGGCCAGGGCGTCGTAATTCTCCTTCTGGCTCCCCAGCAAGCCATCGGCGCTGGTCAGGAAGACCGGTTTGATGCGCTTGCCGCCCACGGCCACCCGTGCGGTGGCCAGGGCCAGCGACTCGTAGAAATTGTCGCCATGCCGCGCCAGCAGCGAGACGGTGCGGATGAGTCCGTCGTCATCGGGGACCGGATTGAAGAAACCGCCGGCACGCGCCGCCGATTGCAGCTGCGGCAGATTGGCACCATAGGCGCGCCAGCGCACCACATCCACATCGCGCCCGCCCAGGTCGGCCACGGTAAAGGCCGGCGGCGGCAACTCGCCCTTGACCACGGCGCCGCTCTCATTGGAGAAGGCATAGCCCATCACCACCGGCTGCCCCTTCAGGGCTGCCGCCAGGCGACCGTCGTAATCCATCTGCGGCTTGAGCATGCGCAGCTGCTGCGCCAGTTGCGGCACATCCTTGAGCGGACCGTGCGCGAGATCTTCCAGGCGACCGTAGCCCGACGTGGTGTCGGGCTCGGCAAAGACGACGTCGAAACCGACCGCCTGGGCCTGATAGGTTTGCGTCATCTGCTGGACCAGCTTGGCCACCAGGTCGCGGCTCCAGGGCCAGCGCCCGAGTTCGTCGATGCTGCGTTCATCGATATCGACGATGACGATGCGCGGGTCCAGCGCGGGCTTGGCCACCCGCATGCGCAAGTCATAGAAGAACAGGTCCATGCGCTCGACCACCGGATTGGGCAACAGCCCTGACACCATTGCCTCGGCCAGACCGATGAGCAACAGTGCCAGCAGCCAGCGCCCCCAATACTTGGCCAAGGCGGTACGCAAACGACGCAACATGGACTTTCCCCCGATTCCCTTTTTGATTGGCTGCGATCATGCCACCAGTTGCCTGTGCCCACAATCGGCAGGGACTTGCGGAAGTTACCCACCGGCATCATTCCCATGCTGACGAGAGCGCGGGGCGCGGTGAACCGATGCGCAAAATGGGTTCTAATGTTTTCCCGTCCATGATGAAGGAGTCCTGCATGAAGCCAATTGCCTCGCTCACCCTGCGCGATGGAACACCAGTCCCGATCCTGGGCCAGGGCACCTGGAACATGGGTGAGTCGTCCGCTGCCGCCAGCGCCGAAGTGCGCGCCCTGCAGGCCGGCATCGACCTGGGCATGACCCTGATCGACACCGCCGAGATGTATGCCGATGGCCAATCCGAGCGCATCGTCGCCCGCGCCATCGCGGGCCGGCGCGAGCAGGTCTACCTGGTCAGCAAGGTGTTGCCGCACAACGCCAGCGAGCGCGGCACCATTGCCGCCTGCGAGGCCAGCCTCAAGCGCCTGGGCACCGACCATCTGGACCTCTACCTGCTGCATTGGCGCGGATCGCATCGGCTGGCGGCCACCATCGCGGGCATGCAGACGCTGATGGCGCAGGGAAAAATTCGCGGATGGGGCGTGAGCAATTTCGATACCGACGACATGGACGAGCTGATCGCTCAACCCGGCGGCGATCAGGTCCTGTGCAATCAGGTGCTGTACAACCTCTCGCGCCGGGGCATCGAATACGACCTGCTGCCGCAGGCCGCAGACAGTGGCGTGGCCGTCATGGCCTATTCGCCCATCGAGCAGGGACGCATCCTCAAGCAGCCAGCCTTGAAGGCGGTGGCGCAGCGCCACGGCGTGACACCGGCACAGGTGGCGCTGGCCTGGGTATTGCGGCGCACGGGCGTGATCGCCATCCCCAAGGCTGCCGAGCTGGCGCACGTGCAGGCCAACCGGGCCTGCCTGGAACTGCAACTGAATGAAAATGACATCAGCGAGCTGGACGCGGCCTTCCCGCCGCCGCGACGCAAGCAGCCGCTGGCGATGTTGTGAAGAAATGGACCAAGGGCCGTCACGCCGCCGCGTCCAGGGCCCGCAGGGCCTTGAGCAAATAGCGTACGGCTGCCGGAATCGGCGCAATCACCGGCACGGAAAAACGCTGCGCCAGGGCCGTCGCCGCCTGCCCCAAGGGTCCACCGCCGATCACCACCGCCTCGGCCCCATCGCGCTCCACGCAAGCGCGCACGGCCTGCGCCAGCGCTTGCTCCAATGCCTGCGGATCAGCCGCCAGCGTACGCGGATCTCCGGCAGTCAGGCTGATACCGGTATAGAGCGCGGCAACGCCGGCCTGCTGCGCCTTTTCCCCAATCACCTCGGCCAGCTCCGGGGTGACGGTGGCCACACCGAAACGCCGGCCACCCTCGGCCGCCTCCAGCATCGACGCTTCACACAGTCCGGCGACCGGACGCCCGTCGAGCCCGCGCAGACGCTCAATGCCAGGATCGCCGAAGGCGCTGATGATGGCACCTGCGCTGTGCCGTCCGCCTTCGCACCAGTTGCGCTGAACTTCCTCACCCGCCGCTGCCAGCTCCACGGCATTGACGATCATCTCCGGCCCCCGGCGCGCACTCACGCCCGTGAGCGAATACCCCGATGGCAGCCAGGCGCGGGCAATGGCCACCATCATCTCGGTGGTGGCCTGGGAAGAATTGGGATTGATCAACAGGATATGCGGCATGCCAGACTCATGAAAAAGACCATCAACTACGCGCCACCGCTGCCTGCACCACCGCTTGCGAAGCGGTTTCTTCCAGCGGTGCATCGGGTGACTTGCCATAAGTCTCCGGCATGGTACGGATGGCCACGGTGAAGATGCCGTACATGACGGCGATCATGCCGAAGACGCCGGCCAGGCCGAAGGCATCGAACAGGCGTCCGGCCGCCAGCGGCATGAATGCCCCGGCCGCCGTGCCGGTGGCAAGGATGAAGGCGGTGCCGAAGGCGCGTACGCGGGTCGGATACAGTTCGGGCGCGAAGATCCAGATGGTGGTGTTGAGCAACAGCACGAAGAACTGGAATACCGCACCGGCCGCCAGAATCAGTACGATGCTCTTGGCCAGGAAACCAATGGCCAGCGCCGCCAGACAAGCGCAGATGGCGCCCACCGTCAGCACGCGCTTGCGTGGCAGGTGGAAACCGAACACCGAGGCGGCAATCGCCCCCAGCAGGCTGCCGCTCTGCATGACCATGGTGAACAGAAGACTCTTGGAAATGGTATAGCCCAGGCTCACCAGGATGGTCGGCATGAGGGTCAGCACCGAAATCTGCGCGCCATAGGTCATCCAGATGGCGATACACAGCGGCAGGGTGCGGCGAGCCAGCGGACCCTGGAAGATTTCCATGGAGCGCACCTTGACCGAGGCCGCATGCTCGTGGCGACCATCGTCGCTGATCCAGTCACGGCCCTGTGGCGCCGGACCGGAGAGCTTGCCGCTGGCCAGTCGTGCCAGCACCGCATTGGCTTGCGCGACCTGGTTGCGCGAGAGCAGGAAACGCGGCGTCTCCGGGATGTAGCGGCGATAAAAGGCGCCCAGCAGCGCTGGCAGCATCAGGCAGAAGAACAGCCAGCGCCAGCTGTTCTCACCGGGAAAGAGCGTGAACACCAAGAGGCCAAAGGCCGGCGCCAGGAAATTGCCCATGCCGCCCGCCCCCACGTTGACCAGCCCCACGGCCGTTCCACGGAACTTGCTGGAACAGAATTCGGCCAGCATCGTGACCGCAATGGCGATCTCGCCCCCGAGACCGAAGCCGACAATGGCGCGCCCCACGGCCATTACCGTCAGGTCCGGCGCCAGCGCGCAGATGCCCGCGCCCAGCGTGAAGAGCAGCAGATCCAGGCTCAGCATGACGCGCCGGCCATAGCGGTCAGCCACCAGACCGGAGACGATGCGGCCGATGGCGGCGCTGGCAAAGGTGACCGTATTGAGCAGGCCGATGTCGGTCGCGCTCAGCCCCCACTGCTGCTTGAGCAGCGGGCCGACCAGGCCGATGGCATTCTGTTCGAAGGCGTCGAACAGACAGCCGATCAGGATCAGGAAAATGATGGTGTGATGCGAACGGGTCACCCCGATCTTGTCCAGCGCGCCGTCCAGTTCGGCCACGCGCGATGAGTGCGGCAGGTCGGGCGACGAAAGTGTGGGTCCAGCCATGGTCTGCTCCTCTTGCGTTGGAAGGTCCAATGAGTGCTGCTCGGTGTGCGCATCGGATGATGCGAGGCTGTGGAACCACGCCGCCCTGCTTCGGTGGCCGCGAAAGTACTGTAGTCCAGCATGCCCGTGAATGAAAGTACAATTTCAATTTATATGATTTATTGAAATTATTATTTCAGACATGCGGTGCATCAGCAATCTTCGTGCCAGACTGCTGCACTGGATGAAATCCGGATTTCAGAAGAAAGTGGTCGCCCGGGAGGCGCCGGCGTGCGCCGCAAGAGGGCGCTCAGCCGGCTCAGCGCACCGCGACGGGGCGGCACGCATGAAAATTGGGAGTCAGAATAAAGACAGGGATGAAATCGGGATTTCAATATCTTCCCGATGGCGAACATGCGCCATTTCAGTCAGGCAACTCAATCGAAGTCGCCCAGTTCCTCGTGTTCCTGCTCCACCGCCGCCAGCCGCTTGCGCCCGGCGGCACCGCTGGCCTCGATCACCAGGGTGGCCAGCAGATCGCACAGGGCCATCACGCCAACGTGGTTGTCCAGAGAACCGGGGCCACGGCAATGCGCCTGCAACGACCAGGTCGCAGGGGCATAGTCGGCCGACGCCTGGTCGCTGATGTAGAGCAGATCAGCACCAGTGCGCGTGGCCGCCTCCAGGAGGCGCTGCATCTGCCCGGTCTGGCGACGGGTGCCGAAGACGATCACGCAATCGCGCTCGGACAAACCGGCGGTGTATTCCCCCAGCGTCTCGCCCGGCCCCGGCAGGCAGGTCACGCGCGGCAAGACCTGGATGATCTGCCAGCGCAGATAGAGCGCAAAGGCCTGGCTGCTGCGGCTGCCGAAGATGAACACTTGCGGCGCGGCGACGATGGCACGGGCGATCTCGGCCAGAGTCGCATCCGAGAGACGCTCGAAGGTTGCTGCCAGGTTCTGTTGGGATTGCTGGAAGTGCGCCGCCACCGAACGCACCTGGCGCGCGGCAGCGGGGCTGCTGGCGTGGAACAGCGGGGAGCCGGTCTCCTGTTCCTCACGCACGTGGCGCCGCGCCTCCTCGTAGCTGTCGTAACCGACGCGGCGGATGAAACGGCTCACGGTCGAGGGCGAGACACCGGCCAGTTGCGCCAGTTCGTTGCCGGCATAGCTGGCCAGCTCGCCCGGAAACTCCAGCAGGAAGTCTGCCAGCTGGCGCTCGGTACTGGAGAGCTCGTCGAGTTTGCTGCGCACGCGGCGCACGAAGGATTCGGCAGAAGGTTTCATGTCGGTACGGGGATCAATCCGCGATGCGGTTCAATGCAGGCCCAGGCGATGCCGTCTGTGACGATTTGCTTCATATCGCCCCAAACCCACGCGATCCGGACCGGGTCGCCGCATTGTATAGCAGCAGGACCGCGCTGCGGCCTCAGCCGAACTTGCGCGCGGCGTCGATGGCCAGGCCGCTGCCGATGCTGCCGAACAGATCGCCTTCCACATGACGCGCCTGCGGGGCGAGCGCACCGATGCGTTCGCGCAGCAGGCGCACCCCGCTGGAACCACCGGTGAAGAAGACACTGTCGATGTCGTCGGCGCGCAAACCGGCCTGCTGCAGCAGTGCCAGAACGGTCTGCTCGACCGATTGCACCAGGTGATCGACGGCTCCGTTGAAGTCGCTGCGCAAGATCGGCAACTGCTCGGGCTGGCGCAGGCGATCCAGCTCCAGCAGGGTCTGGTCGGCGGTGGAAAGGGCAATCTTGCCCGCTTCCACCTGCAGCGCCAGCCAGTGGCCGCAGCGCTGCTCGACCACGTCCAGCAGGCGCGCAAAACGCTCGCGGTCGACCACTTCACGCGCCACGTCCTGCAGTTGCTGCCAGGCCTTGCGGGTGTAGAGCTGGTTGATGGTGTGCCAGGTGGCCAGGTTGAAATAGTAGCTCGACGGGATCTCGGCATTGCCCAGCAGGCGCCCGCCCAGGCCCAGCAGCGGCATCACGCAGGCCAGGCTGAAGTACTTGTCGAAGTCGGTACCCCCGATGTGCACGCCGCCATTGGCCAGGATATCGTCGCGCCGCTCGCTGCGCGCGGCGCGCCGGGGCGACAGACGCACCAGCGAGAAGTCGGAGGTGCCACCGCCGATGTCGACGATGAGCACCAGCTCTTCCCGGTCGATGCGCGATTCGTAATCAAAGGCGGCCGCGATGGGTTCGAACTGGAAGGCGATATCCTTGAAACCGACATCGCGCGCAATCTGCTCCAGCGTATCCTGGGCCAGCTGGTCGGCGGCAGCATCCTCATCGACGAAGTGCACCGGGCGCCCCAGCACCACCTGGGAAAAGGCGGTCCCGGCGGTACGCTCGGCGCGCTGCTTGAGCTCACCGATGAACTGCGAGAGCAGCCCCCGATAGGGCAGCGCGCGCCCGCCCACTTCGGTCTGGCCATCGATGGCGCCGGAGCCCAGCAGGCTCTTCAGTGAGCGCATCAGGCGGCCTTCGTAACCGGCCAGGTATTCGCCCAGCCCGGCACGACCATAGCTGAAACTGTTCTCGTCGGCATTGAAGAACACGACCGAAGGCAGCGTGGGCTTGCCGTCTTCCAGCGGCAGCAGCAGAGAATCCCCTGCATCCGGACGCAGCCAGCCCACCGTGGAATTGGAGGTGCCGAAATCCACACCGCACGCGTTCGCCATCGATCACTCCTTCTTTTTTGGGCCGGCAATCATATAGAAAAGCACCGTGCTTGTCTGCACGCGCGCATTGCAGCGTTTGAAGCAAACAACATGCCGCCGCGAAATCATTGCCGATACGGCAATGGCAGGATAACAAGCCCACGAAAAACGGCACCGGAAGGCATCACTGCCCACCGGCGCCGTCGCAAGGCGCGAAGAAGATCGCTTGTGGAAAACTTAGAATTCTTAGAATTCCTGGGCCACCGGCCGCAGCACCACTTCGCTGATATCCACATTGGCCGGTTGTTCAATGGCATAGGCGATCGCACGTGCCACCGAATCGGCCGGGATCTGGTTGGCCTCATACCAGGCCAGCAGGGCTTCCGAGGTCTCCTTGTCGCTGCTGTGGGTCTTCAATTCGGAATCCACCGCCCCCGGGGAGATGATGGTGGTGCGCACACCGTCCGGTGCTTCAGCGCGCAGGCCTTCGGTCAGGGCGCGTACCGCGAACTTGGTGGCGCTGTAGACCGTGCCCATGCCGGCGAAGACCTTGATGCCGGCCACCGACGATACGTTGATGAAATGGCCGGCGCCCTGCGCGGCAAAGCGCGGCAGCGCAGCGGCCACACCATAGAGCAGGCCCTTGACGTTGACGTCGATCATGCGGTCCCACTCCTCGACCTTGAGCCTGGCCATCGGCGCCAGCGGCATGATGCCGGCATTGTTGATCAGCACGTCGATGCGACCGAAGTGCTGCTCTCCCTTGGCGACCAGCGCCTCGACGTCGTCACGACGGGAGACGTCGGTGGTGACGGCGATGGCCTGGCCGAACGCGCCCGCCTCAGCTTGCGTGAATTGGATGGCCTGTTCGACACGGACAACGGCAGCCCGACGGACGAGATGAGCGGACTGGTGCGCCTGGCTGCGCCCTCGGCCTTGGGACGCAACCGCCTGCTACCGCTCGTCGAACGACTGGCACGGGCGCATCCGGGCTTGCGCTTCGACCTGCGCCTGACCGACCAGCGCGCCGATGTGGTGGGGGAGAAGATCGACATCGGCATCCGCATCGGTACGGTGCCGGACAATCGCTTCGTGGTACGCCGCCTGGGCAAGGTGCGTTTCCACGTGGTGGCCACGCCGCGCTTCCTGCGGCGCCACGGCATACCGACCGATGCCGACGCCTTGCGCAACCTGCCCTGCACGGCCATGCTGGATCGCGGCACGGGCCGGCCCTGGCCCTGGCTGTTCCAGCAGGAGAACCAGTGGATGGCCGATCATGCACGCTTCCTCTGCGATGACTCGGAGGGGGAATATCTGCTGGTGAGAAGTGGCGTGGCCATCGGCCAGATCGCCGGCTTTCTGTGCGAGGACGACATCGCCGCCGGTCGCCTGGTGCCGGTCATGGCCGACCACGAGCCCGACCCCTGGGACATGTATCTCTACCGTCCACAACGCGGACCGGTGCCACCGCGTCTGCGGCTGGTGTTCGATGCCCTGGTGCGCGAATTCGCCCACTGAGACCGGGGCTTACCAGCGGCAGTCGTGATCCATCAGTACTTCGGCGCTGCCCGGCTCCTGCTGGTCGAAGTTGACCGCCATGTTGACCAGGAAGAAGCCATTGCTGCCATCGGCAAAACGCGCACCGGTCAGCAGCAAGGACTGCGCGGCCATGTTGGCCGCCGCATAGGCGCTGCGTTCAGCGGCCAGCCTGAAGGGATCGTGCCGGACCAGGGCATCGGCGGGCAGCCGCATCACCCAATAGCGATGGCCCTCGAAGAACCATGGCTGCCAGTGCTGCAAGGGATCATCGCGATGGTCGGCCAGGCTGGCGGCCACGTCGCGGCGCATGCAGTCGATGTGCAGATGCAGGTGCAACTGCGAACGTGCCGCGGCCGAATTGACTTCCACCCCCAGCTGCTCGTCGCTCAAGGAGCGTCCCAGCGCCTGCGCCACACGAGCGCGCTGCTCCCACGCATAGGCCCAGTAACGGGGCGCATCCGGTGCCAGCAGTTCCGGGCTTTCGATGCCGGTGAGGCGACGGGTCGGCATGAGCAGGTACTGCGCGGGGCCGACCAGATCCTTGAGCACCACGAAGCCCCGCGCCAGGTCAACCAGCACGCAAGGCTGCGGCTGGCCACTGGCCTGCATGCCGGGCACGCATTGCTGGCTGGTGATTTCCCACAGCTTGTTCGGGTCGGCGGCCAGGGCCGGTGTGAGCGGCGTGGCCCCGCCCGCCAGCAGCAGGCAGAGCGAAAAGAGGGAAGAGAAGCAGGAAGGAAAACGGGAAAACGGTCGCATCGACATCATCCGGGCAAGACGCTGCGCGACCTCAGGACAGTGGACAGTGGACGCTGCAGCCAGAGCGCGAGCTTAGCGGCCCGGTGTTTCCGGAGGATGACAGCGGTGCCGGACGATCACTTGTCGCGGGTGGCCTGCACCAGGCACTTGGAGAGCTTGTCGAAATGCAGCCAGGCGGCCTGGCTCAGTTCGACCTGCTTGCGGCGCGGGTCTTCGGTATCGGCCAGCACGATCCAGCCCTTCTCGCGCATCGATTTCAGGCGCGTATGCAGCATCGCCGGCGAGCCCAATTCACTTTGCGCCATCAGGTCGCGTACCGACAGCCGTTGCTGCTCCTGCCCGGCACGGGCGATGAAAGCCAGGATCCGGTCTTCGAGCGGATCCAGCGTGGCCAGTGACGGCAATCCCCGGAGTGCTTCGGCCAGTTGCAGAAATCGCAGGTAGATGTCCGCCGGCCGCTTGTTTTTACCCATGTGACGATGGTGTTGGTTGTTGTATTGCAAGTGCGGTACGACTGGCGGGGTCCCATTTGCCTGCCACATCGTTCCAGAATTGATAGCGAATCATACGCCGGCCCTGCCTGAAAGTGCAATCTTTAAGGTCTTGACCGGCGCCAACTCGTCCACTACGACCGTTTGCGCGACCATTTGCGCGGCTGGCACGCCACACTGTCGAAAATTGTGGAGGTGCAGCCGGCCAGCTTAATGGGTAACATACGCGCCGTTGCGCATGTCTCCCCCCTCCCGTCATGCAAGCCTCCTCCGACCTCCGCCCTGCCCTGCGCACCCACCTGGCCGCCATTGCCGGTACGGCGCTGTGCTATTTCCTGTTCTATTCGATCAATGAATGGCTGTTCCGGCGCACCCAGTTCACCGAGGGCATTGCCTGGATCTACCTGCCTGCCGGGGTACGCCTGATCTGCACGCTGCTCTTTGCCGAGGCCGGCTGCGTGGGCCTGCTGGTGGGCTCGCTGGCCACGGCGGCGACCTACCAGCTGTTCCCGCACGACCTGGTCACGGCGGCAGGCTACTGCCTGATCTCCGCCGCTGCCCCCTACCTGGCCTACCGGCTCACCCTCTCCGGCCTGGACCTGGGCCGCAATCTGGTCAACCTCAATACCACCCGGCTGATGGCCTGCATCCTGCTGTATGCACTCTCCAATCCGCTGTTCCAGCTGATCTGGTTCGTCCTGCGCGGGGTCTATCCGGATTTCTGGAGCGGCCTGGTGGTCATGTCCATCGGCGACCTCTCCGGCTCGCTGATCGTGGTCTACCTGTGCAAGCTGCTGCTGTCGCTGCTGCCGCGCAGGCCGTTGCCACGCCGCTGATCACGACTTCCACCGCTGTCGCCGGCAGGCGTCGGCGACATCTTCATGCAGGCGGTGGACGGTCAACATTCCTTCACACCGCTTAACGCAAACCCGCATGGTGTAATACGCACGACACATTTCCTCGCTACGCTGCGCATCGCTATAAAAACTATAGCGCTACAAATCGTATAACGAAGCTTCGAGGAGTGTGGCATGCGCAGTTGGGACGAACCCAAAAAACGGAAGGCCCGTGTCGAGATCATTCCGATGATCGACGTGATGATGTTCCTGCTGGTCTTCTTCGTGCTGATCAGCCTGAACGTGATTCCGGCACTGGGACTGAAGACCCGGCTGCCCAGCTCGTCTACCGCCCAGGACCTGAAACCGCAGACCAAGGCCGTCATCACCATCGCCAAGGATGATGTGATCCAGGTCGATGGCGAGAACACCACCCTGGACGCGCTCACCGCCCGCCTGGACAAGCTGCGCGGCGAAGGCGAAAAACTCAACCTCATCATCAACAGCGACCGGGGCGTGGAAGTGCAGCGCCTGGTCGACGTGATGGATACGCTCAAGAAGGGCGGTTTCGATTCCATCTCGATTGCCACCCGCAGGCCATGATGATGAACGTTCCCGTCCTCTTCCGCTTGCGTGAGCCATTGGCCACGCTGCCGTCGCTGCTGGTGCTGGCCGTGCTCATCCTGGCCGGGGTGCAGAAGGCCAGCGAACTCAAGCGCAAGGAAGATCCGCAGCCGGTGCAGATCTCGCTGACCGAATTGCCACCACCGCCCACACCGCCGCAACCCAAGCCGCAAGTGGAGCCGCCGCCCAAACCCGTGGAACCACCCAGGAAACAGGAAGCGCCCAAGCCCGTGTCCAAGCCGGCCCCGGTCAGGCAAGCGCCGGCACCGGTGGAGCCGGCGCCGCCGTCGTCGGAAGCGCCCATCCTGCCGGCCGCCAGCGCCCCGGCTACACCCCCGGTGCAGGCGGCGCCGGTGACACCACCGGCGCCGCCGCCGGTCGATACCGCCAGGATCGAACAGACCTACGTCGGCCTGCTGCGTGCGCATCTCAACAGCATCAAGCGTTATCCGACCGGCCGCGAGGCCAGCACCCTGCGGCCGCAAGGCAAGGTGCGCGTGTGGTTCGTCCTGAAGCGCGATGGCAGCGTGGTCGACAGCGGCATCGAGAGTTCCTCGAACTCCATGCTGCTCGATGACGCGGCCCGCAAGACCATCCACCGCGCCACCTTTGCCCCCTTCCCGCAAGACAGCTACCAGGGCGAGAGCACGCACCGATTCACTGCCGATCTGGAATTCATTCCCGTCTGAGCTGCCCTGCAGAAAGGGGCGGTAGCCGGGCGCAACGATTTCAACATGTAGTCCAACAAACCCAGGGGAACACGACATGCAATGCAAACTTACCCGGCTGTCCTTGCTGATATCCGGGATCTTCATGGCGGGCGCACCGGCCTTCGCCCAGACCACGACCGATGTAGGGACCGTGACCGTACAGGGAGGCGGCAGCGCCAGTGCCGGCACCGCTGCTGCGACCGGCCTGATCCAGGCCGAGGATTCGCCCAAGGCGCGCAGCTCGGTCAACCGTGATTACATCGAGAAGCAATCGCCCACCGGTACGCCCTACCAGATGATCAACCTGCTGCCGGGCGTGAACACCTATGACAACGACGGCACGGGCCTGTTCGGCGGCAACATCCGCGTGCGCGGCTTCAACAGCGACCAGTTGGGCTTCACCATCAACGGCGCGCCGGTCAACGACTCCGGCAACTTCGCAGTCTATCCGCAGGAGTACACGGAGCCTGACAACCTGTGCAACGTCTTCGTGACCCAGGGGTCGACCGATACCGAAGCCCCCCACGTGGGCGCCACCGGCGGCAACATTGGCATGACCTTCTGCGCGCCGGAAGACCAGCAGCGCATCCGCGTGACCAATGCCTTCGGCTCCAACAGCCTCTGGAAGCGCTATGTGCGCTTCGATTCGGGCAAGCTGTTCGATGACAAGTTCAAGTTCTTCATCTCGTACTCCAAGACCACGGCCGACAAGTTCAAGGGACCGGGCGGTGCCATCAAGGATCACGTCGACATTGGCACCAACTTCAACCTGGGCCAGGGCAGCTTCATCAATGCCAACCTGCTCTACAACCGCCAGCTCAACAACAACTACCGCTCGCTGACCAAGGCCCAGATCGCCCAGTTCGGCAGCAATGCCGATTACGGCAGCACCGTGCCGCAGCACCAGCCGGCCGTGGCCGGTACCGCGCAGAACGACACGACCTATGCGCCCAACGTGGCCGCCAACATCGCCGGCAATGGCTACTACGCCTACAACCTCAATCCCTTCGAGAACTGGCTGGGCACCGTCAATGCGCACTTCCAGCTGAGCCCGACCGCCAGCCTCGATATCGATCCCTACTTCTGGTACGGCTTCGGCACCGGTGGCAACCAGCTGCAGACCGTGCGTGAAGGCGGCGTGGCCGGCGCCAGTCAGCTCGGTGGTGGCGTCGCCGACGTCAACGGCGATGGCGACCGTCTCGATACCGTCTATGCCTACGAAGGCAGCCGCACCCGTACCTACCGTCCGGGCGTGACCTTCAAGTTCAACCAGCAGCTGGACAACCATCGCATCCTGGCCGGCTATTGGGTCGAACGCGCGCGCCACCAGCAGACCGGCCCCTTCAGCCGCGTGGACAACAACGGCAACATCGCCGATCTGTGGCAGGACAGCTCCGACCTGTGGCTGCGCAATGCCGATGGCTCCCTGCTCCAGTACCGCGACACCATGACCGTCAGCACGGCCCAGTCGATCTTCCTGCAGGACAGCATCAGCATGATGAACGACAAGCTCAACGTGCAAGTCGGTGGCCGCTATTCCTCCATTGACCGGGACTTCACCAACTACCCCAGCACCGGCTCCACCAGCGGGACCAACAGCTATTCCAGCGCCGCCTTCTACAAGGTCAAGAAGAACTACGCCGACTTCCTGCCCAGCCTGGGCGTACGCTTCCAGCTCGATGAGAAGCAGTCGGTGTTCTTCAACGCCGCCAAGAACTTCAAGGCACCAGGCAACTTCTCCTACTTCGGCCTGCTCTCGGGCGGCACCATCGTCAACGGTCAACTGGTCGGCGCCACCCAGCGCGAGGTGCCGGTGGACAAGGAAACCTCCTGGAACTACGACCTCGGCTATCGCTACAACACCGAGAAGTGGATGGCCTCGGGCTCGCTGTTCTACATCGATTATCACAACCGCATCGCCAGCGCCTACAACCCGGACACCGCCAACAAGACCGACTACAACGTGGGCGACGCCAGCTCGCACGGCCTGGAACTGGAAAGCGGCTATGCCTTCACGCGCAACCTGTCGATGTACGGCTCGCTGTCCTACATCAAGAGCAAGATGAAGCAGGACCTGCGCAACAGCGCGACCCAGTACCTGCCGACCTCGGGCAAGCAATTCCCGGATACGCCGAACTGGCTCTCGGGCCTGTCGCTGCAATACCAGCAGGATGGCTGGTATGTGTTCGGTCAGGCCAAGTACACCGGCCGCCGCTACACCACGCTGGTCAACGACGACACCCTGGGGGGCTACACCCTGTTCAACGCCGGTGCCGGCATGACCTTCGCATCCACCACCTGGTTGAAGAAGCCGACCGTGCGGCTGAACCTCTACAACCTCTTCGACAAGCAGTACCTCAACCTCAATGGCGGCAGCGGCAGCCAGTTCACCACCAATGCCGTGGCGGTCAACGGCATTGCCGGCACCGCCCCTTCGCTCTACATCGGTGCCCCGCGCACCTTCACCATCACCCTGACTGCGGATTTCTGATCGCGGTCTGAACCGGGCGGCCCGCACCAGCAGCACGGGCCGCCCATCAACGCAAGAGAGGCAAGCATGAACATGCAACTACTCCACGAACTGGCTTTCTATCTGATGTATGCCTGCGCGGCACTGGCCATCTTCGTCATCGTCGAACGCGGTCTGTTCTTCGCTTACACCATGCGCCAGGCCACAGGACTGGAACGCGCCATGACCCATGCGGTGCAGCACCTGCAAGAGCTGCCGCCCGAACTGACCACCCGTCCCAGCCTGCCGCTGGCGCTGGTCTCGGACATCCTGGCCGAAAAGCACCATCTGCACACCGAGAAAGACCTGGAAGATTTCAGCGAGTCGGTCTATATCGCCAAGCGCGGCGAAGTGCAGCAGCGCCTGTGGATCCTCGATACCATCGTGACTGCTGCGCCCCTGCTGGGCCTCCTGGGCACCATCCTGGGCATCATCGATACCTTCAAGGCGCTGGCCGTGTCGGGCGTCTCCGATCCGGGCCAGGTGTCGCAGGGCATCGGTACGGCGCTCTATGCAACGGCCCTGGGCATCGGCATCGCCGTGGTCGGCATGTTCTTCTTCAATCTGTTCCAGGAACGCATCGAGCGCATCAACGACCATCTCAAGGTGCTGATGCTGCGCGCCTGCGTCGGCCGTCTGGACCCGCAACCCCAGCACAGCCCGCAACCGCAGGGCAAGCTGCATATCGCCTGAGCGCAACGCTGACATCACCTTCTCCGACACCATGAAACTCGCGCCACGCCGTCTACTGCTTCGCTTCGCAGCCGCCTTCGGGCTGGCCCTCTCGCTCGTCTGCCCGGTCCACGCCGAATTCGCCATCCCCGGCTTCGAACTGGTGCACACGGTCCCCCGCGAGACCACGCTGGCCACGCCGGACCTGCGCGATGCAGCGCTGGTGTGGAAGGAAATGTTCGATAGCGCACAGCGCGAGATCGTCTTTGGCCAGTTCTACGTGGCGGGGCAGGATGGGGAAGCGCTCGACGACATCATGGCGCACCTGGAGGCGGCCGGGCGGCGCGGCGTGAAGATCCGCTTCCTGATGGAAAAGAAGGGCGAGTTCGCCTCGGTCCCGGCCACCATCGAGAAGCTCAAGCGCATCCCGAACCTGGAGTTCCGCCAGATCGATTATTCCCGCATGACCGGCAACGGCATCATCCACGCCAAGTATTTCGTGGTTGATGGTCGCACTGCTTACGTGGGTAGCCAGAACTTCGACTGGCGTTCGTTCTCGCACATCCACGAGACCGGACTGAAGATCACCGACCCGACCGTGGCAGCGCAGGTACAGGCGATCTTCGAGATCGACTGGGCGGCACAGGCCGCCATCGCCGCCGGGCAGGCCCCGGTGATGACCAACCACAGCGTGGTCGCGGCCGATGTGGCACGCGGCAACTATCTGGTGGCCAGTCCGAACGCCTACAATCCGCCCGGCGTGGGGGATTCGCAAAGTGAACTGGTGCGTCTGATCGGTCAGGCACAACAGGAGATACGCGTGCAGTTGCTGGACTACGCCCCGCTGTCCTACGGACCCAATCACACCCGGCCCTATTACGCCGTGATCGATGATGCCCTGCGCGCCGCGGCCACCCGAGGCGTAAAGATCAAGCTGATGGTCTCCAACTGGAACACCGAGGCACCGGCCATCCGCTATCTGCAGAGCCTGGCGCTGCTGCCCAACGTGGAAATCCGCATCGTCACGCTGCCACAGGCCAAGAGCGGTTTCATTCCCTTCGCACGGGTGATCCATACCAAGGCCATGAGCATCGATGGCAAGATCGCCTGGGTCGGCACCAGCAACTGGGCCGGTGGCTACCTGGACAACTCGCGCAATCTCGAAGTGGTGCTGCACGATGCCGCCATGGCACGGCGCGTGGCGGCCCTGCACGAGCAGACCTGGAGTTCGTCCTATGCTCAAGCCATCGATGTGCTGAAGGTCTATCCCAGGCCGGCCAAGGGCAAACCCGCCTCGCAATGATTCGATCCGGAACCGGCATTTGAGGCTGATGCCTGTGGCCCCCCTGCCTGCTGGTCTACACTGACGAAATGTAGCGTTGTTTCGTCATTGTGTAGCATCGACCAGGAGAACCGGGATGACCAGGCTGGACCAACTCGACGACATCGACCGTCAACTCCTTTCCATCCTCCAGCTCAATGCCCGTGAACCGGTGGCCGAGATTGCACGGCGCCTGGGAGTCGCGCGCACTACCGTAGTAGCCCGTATCGAGCGGCTGGAGCAGACCGGCATCATCGGCGGCTATACCCTCAAGCTCGGACGCGAGGTCGTCGATGCCAGCCTGCAAGCGTACGTGGGCGTGACTGTGCAGCCGCGTGCCGGGCGCGACGTGATTCGCCGCTTCGGCCGCATCCCGGAAGTCCACCAGCTCTGCGCGGTCAGCGGCGAATATGATTACGTGGCCTGGCTACGCGTCAATACGCCCGAACAGCTGGACAAGATCCTGGACCAGATCGGCGAGATGGAAGGCGTGCTCAAGACCACTACCTCGGTGGTGCTGGCCCGCAAGATTGATCGGGGGGACGCGGCCAGGACGCGCTGAAAAGCACGTCGATTTCGCCGGATTGCATTGGCGTCGCTACATAATGACGAAACTGCACTGCAAAGTGACGAAATCTGCGCTACTTTCTGACGATCTGGCAATGGTTTCCGTCACGGCGGCTACCTAGAATGAATCATCGTATCCATCTTCATTCGGGAGCCCCTCATGCGTACCGTCCTCCTCGGCTGCGGCCACATCGGCCAGACCATCGCCCGCCTGCTGGCTGAGTGCGGCGAAGGCCGCGACTACCAGGTCACCATCGCTGACCGCGATGCGGCGGCCTTGCAGGCCATCGCGGGCGTGCATGCCGAAAAGGCCGTGCTCGACTCGTCCGACCCGCTGGCCTTGGCGGCACTGCTGCAGCGCGCCGACGTGGTCATCAATGCCCTTCCGTATCACATGGCCATCGGCGTAGCCAAGGTGGCGCGACAGACCGGTACCCACTACTTTGATCTGACTGAAGACGTAGAGGCCACGCGTGCCATCGCCGCCCTGGCCGCCGATGCGCCCTGCGCCTTCATGCCGCAGTGTGGTCTGGCCCCGGGCTTCATCGGGATTGCCGCGCACCATCTGGCCGCCGGCTTTGAAGAAGTGCACGAGATCAAGATGCGCGTCGGTGCGCTGCCGCAGTATCCGACCAATGAATTGAAATACAACCTGACCTGGAGCGTGGACGGTCTCATCAACGAGTACTGCCATCCCTGCGAAGCCTTGCGCGACGGCGAGCGGGTCATGGTCGATCCCCTGGCCGACCTCGAACACTTTTCGCTGGAAGGGGTGGAGTACGAAGCCTTCAATACCTCGGGCGGCCTGAGCAGCCTGTGTGAGACGCTAGCCGGCAAGGTGCGCAATCTCGACTACAAGTCGGTGCGCTACCCCGGCCACCAGCAGCGCATGAAATTCCTGCTGGGCGATCTCGGGCTGCGGCATGATCCGGGCTTGCTCAAGGACATCCTGCGCAAGAGCGTGCCGGCGACCTTGCAGGATGTGGTGCTGGTGTTCATTACCGTCAGCGGCTTGCGGGAAGGCAAGCTGATGCAGGAAGTCTTCACCCGCAAGATCTTCGCGCAGGAGCGCGAGGGCCGGCGCGAGAGCGCCATCCAGTCCAGCACGGCTGCCGGTGTCTGCGCGGCGCTGGACCTGTTCCGTACAGGTCGACTGCCAGCGCGCGGCTTCATCCGCCAGGAACAGATCAGCTTGCCGGAGCTGCTCGGCAACCGGTTCGGCGCGGTGTATGCCTGAACGGACGCTGCACGCCAGCCTGTGGACAGGATGAATTGCCGCACAGGGCCCAGGGCCGTGGCCCTGCGCTTGTTGATGCTGAAGCCTGACGCCGGCCTCACTTGCCTCCGGTCACGTCCAGAAAAGTCCCCGTACTGAAGGAAGCTTCCTCGCTGGCCAGCCAGAGGATGGCGCGCGCCACTTCCTCGGGCTGTCCGCCCCGCCCCATGGGGATGGATTCCCTGACCCGGTTGACCCGGTCCGGTTCGCCACCGCTGGCGTGCATGTCGGTGTAGATGTGGCCGGGCCGCACGCAGTTGACGCGGATGCCTTCGCGGGCGACTTCCTTGGCCAGTCCCGTGGTGAAGGTTTCCAGTGCGCCCTTCGAGGCGGCGTAGTCGACATACTCGTTGGGACTGCCCAGGCGGGCCGAGGCCGACGACACGTTGATCACCACCCCGCCCCTGCCCTGGTGCCGATAGGCCATGCGCCTGACCGCCTGCTGCGCGCACAGCATGGGACCGATGGCATTGACCGCGAAGATGCGCTGCATGCGCGCGAAACCCAGGTCTTCCATGCGTGACTGGCGCTCCAGCATGGCCGCATTGTTGACCAGCACATCGATGCGGCCGAAGCGCGCATCGATGGCAGCAAAGAGCTGCGCCACCTGGTCCGGGTCGGCACTGTCGGCCCGCAGCGCCAGCGCCCGCGCGCCGCGCTGCGCGATATCGGCCGCCACCGAATCGGCCGCTGGCGCATCGCGCAGATAGCTGAAGGCCACATCGTAGCCGCGTTCGGCGGCCAGCCGCGCGGTGGCGGCTCCCATGCCGCGGCTGCCGCCGGTGATGAGGATGACTGGCTTCGATGACGCATGAGTCATGACGAATCTCCTTGGAGTGAGCAAAACGGCAGGGGAGCAGCGGCGGGAACAGCCACCGGATCAACCGATCAGTACCGTCCCGGCTGCAATGGCGGCACAGGCCAGTACCCGTGGCCAGCTCAGCGTCTCGCCCAGGAACAGCCGGCCGATGATGGCGGCAAACAAGACGCTGGTTTCGCGCAGCGCCGAGACCGCGCCCATGGGCGCCAGCGCCATGGCCTGGATGACGATGCCATAGGCCAGCAGCGACACCAGACCGCCCGCGAAAGCGGTGGCAAAGGTCGCCGCCGATGCAGGTGGCTGCCACAATGCACGGGGGCCGCGCCAGGCCATGAAGACGGCGGGCATCAGCAAGCCCCATCCCGCGCACATCCATGCGGTATAGGCCATGGGGTTGCCCGCGAGCCGCACACCCAGGCCATCCACCACGCTGTAGGCCGCGATGAAGCAGCCGGTCCCCAGGGCATAGCGCAGGCCGGGCAGTGCCACCCTGCGGCCCCGGAATGCCAGGGCGATGATGCCGCCCGATACCAGCCCGATGCCCAGCAGCGCCAGCGGTCCCGGCGTCTCGCCGGCGAGCAGAGCCGCGCCCAGCGTGACCAGCAGGGGTGAGCTTCCACGCGCAATCGGATAGGTTTGGCCCAGCTCACCGCTGCGGTAACTGCGCACCAGGAACAGGTTGTAGCCCACGTGCAGCAGGGCCGAGAGCACTCCATACGGCCAGCTGGCCGGCAACGGTACCGGCAGCCACGGCGTGGCGGCCAGGCTGGCCAGGGCGACGGCCAGGCACATCACGGTCATCGACCAGAGGCGGTCGGCGCCATTGCGCAGCAGCGCATTCCAGCTGGCATGCAGGAAGGCGGCAAGGAGGATGAGCAGGACGACAGGCAAAGGCATGCGCCATGGTAAGCAGGAGCGCCGCCGGACAGAAGCGAAGTCTCCTCATCCCGTCATGAGCAAATCCTCATGCCTGGCGCCGAGGCGGTGACCCCGCAGCTCAGTAGCGCGCACCGGCGACCTGTGACTGCGCCAGCAGCCAGGCACGGAAACTGGCCACGTGCGGCTGCGTCTCCACGCCCTTGGGGCAGACAAAGTAATAGGCCAGCGGGGAAGGCAAGGCCAGCTCGAACAGCCGCACCAGGCTGCCATTGGCCAGTTCCTGCTCGACATGGCCGCTGCGGGCCAGGGCCACGCCCTGGCCCAGCAGCGCCGCCTCGAGCGTCATGTTGGTATCGGCCAGGCGCACGCTTTCCCGCAAAGCCGAGACACTCACCCCGGCTTGCTGGAACCACAGGTCCCATTTCGGCACCATGTCGGCCCCGGCGCGCGTGAGCAAGGGATAGCGGCGCAGGTCGGCCGGCTTGCGCGGCATGCCCAGGCGCGCCAGCAGGGCCGGGCTGGCCACCGGGAACACCTGCTCGCGGAACAGGAATTCGGAAAACAGGCTGGGATAGTGGCCGGGACCGAAGCGGATCGCCACATCCGGCTCGGACGGCGTGAAGTGGATGGCCGTATCGGTGGTCTCCAACGTCACCAGCAGCTCGGGATGGGCCTGTGCCAGCGCGGGCAGCCGGGGCAGCAACCATTTGAGCGCAAAGGAATAGGTGGTACTGACCTTCAGCGGCTGCCGCCCTTCCTGTGCGCGCAGCTCGGCCAGGGTGGCTTCAAGGCGGGCGAAGAACTCGCGCACCACCGGCGCCAGCGCAGCCCCCGCCGGGGTCAGCGTGTTGGACTTGCCGCGCTGGAACAGCGGCATGCCCCACAGCGCTTCGAGGTGGCGCAGCTGGTGGCTGACCGCACTCTGCGTGACATGCAGCTCTTCCGAGGCGGAGGTGAAACTGGGATGGCGGGTGGCGACTTCAAAGGCCCGCAGGGTGGCCGTGGGGGGAAGGTCTCTCATGGGTGCGCTCAGGGATGGACGGCTGGAAACAACAGTCATGAACAAGAGCTCATGATAGCAACAGGCACCGTCTTGCAGTCCGGAAAGCCCCTCGCAAGCGGACGAGAATGCAGCGCAACATCGCGGCTATACATACCGTCTAATTTTAGATAATATGTATCGCATGACCTCCCGCACCCGAAAAAAGAAGCCTGACCGTCCCGACCATGCTCTGCTGCTTTCGCAATTGCAGCAGGTGGCCAAGGGCCTGGGCGAGACCTTCGCCCCCTTCTGCGAAGTGGTGCTGCACGACCTGCGTGACGCGGATCACTCCATCGTCGCCCTGCACAACAACCTGTCCGGCCGCGAGGTAGGAGATGCCACCACCGAACTGGGACTGGCACGCATCGCCGACGAGAGCTATCCGCAGGTCCTGACCAATTACGCCAACACCCTGCCCGACGGACGCCAGGCCAAGAGCACCTCGATCGGCATCAAGGATGCCGACGGCAAATACGTGGCCGCCTTGTGCATGAACATCGACCTGACCCTGTTCGGCGCACTGCAAGGCATGCTGCGCCAGTTCGGCGGCATCGACAACGCGGTCCGCGTGGCCGAGACGCTGGAGCCGGCAGGCGCCGATGCCCTGCGCAGTCGCATCGATGCCTTTGCCGCCCGAATGTCGACCACCCCGCGTAGTCTCAAGGCCGAGGACCGCCGCCAGCTCATGCGTGAGTTGCGGCAGTCCGGCTGCATGGATGTGCGGCGCTCGGCCGAAATCGTGGCCGCGCACCTGGGGGTGTCGCGCGCGACGGTCTACAACGACGAGAAGGCGTGAGGGCTGCGCTCCGCGCCTTCATCGCTTGCCATGCTCAAGGTCCTCATCTTTCCATCCCACTTGAAGGAAACCTCATGATTCCCCTCTCCAGTTCCACCGAATTGCCCAGCTTTGCCGACGTCCTGCTGGCTGCCGAACGCATCAAGCCCTGGGCCCACAAGACGCCCGTACTGCGCTCGCGCACGGCCGATGCGGAGGTTGGCGCGCAACTGTTCTTCAAGTGCGAGAACTTCCAGCGCATGGGCGCCTTCAAGTTCCGTGGCGCCATGAATGCGCTTTCACAATTCGACAGCGAGCAGCGCAAGCATGGCGTGATCACCTTCTCTTCCGGCAACCATGCCCAGGGGACAGCGCTGGCGGCGCAGCTGCTGGGTATTCCGGCAGTGATCGTCATGCCCCAGGACGCGCCTGCGGCGAAGGTGGCTGCAACGCGCGGTTACGGCGCCGAGGTAGTGACGTATGACCGCTATACCGAGGACCGCGAAGCCATCGGTGCGCGCCTGGCGGCCGAACGCAAGATGACGCTGATCCCGCCCTACGACCATCCGCACGTGATGGCCGGTCAGGGAACGGCCACGCTGGAACTGCTGCAGGAAACCGGCCCGCTGGATGCGCTCTTCGTCTGCCTGGGCGGCGGCGGCCTGCTCTCGGGCGCGGCACTGGCGGCGCGGGCGCTGTCGCCCGACTGCAAGATTTATGGCGTCGAGCCGGAAGCGGGCAACGATGGCCAGCAATCGCTGCGCGCAGGCCAGATCGTGCACATCGATACCCCCAAGACCATTGCCGATGGCGCCCAGACGCAGCACCTGGGCAAGTACACCTTCGAGGTCATCCGCGAGCTGGTGGACGACATCCATACGGTCAGCGACGCCGAGCTGGTGTCGGGCCTGCGCTTCTTTGCCGAACGCATGAAGATGGTGGTGGAACCGACCGGCTGCCTGGGCTTTGCCGCGGCCCGCAAGCTGAAGGACCAGCTGCAGGGCAAGCGCGTGGGCGTGATCATCAGCGGGGGCAACATCGACCTGGGCAAGTTGTCGGGGTATTTGTCCTGATGATTGGCCGCATCAGTGACCCCAATCTCGCGCGGGGTCATTTTGACTTACAGTGTTGAGCCTCATCATTGACTTTGCTCCCACCATTCAATCACAAGGACTGGAAACACCATGCCCCATCTCGTTCTGGAATACACCGGCAATCTCGCGCTCGATGTGCAGCCCACCCTGCTCAAGCTCAACCAGGCACTGGTGGCCAGCGGCCACTTTGAAGAGAACGCCATCAAGGCGCGTGCCGTGCGCCTGGACAACTACCTGGTCGGTACCGCTGCCGAGGCCAAGCGTGCCTTCGTCGCACTGCGCCTGGCCATCCTGACCGGCCGCACGCTGGAAGAAAAGAAGACGGTGTCGGACCTGCTGGGTGCGGCGATCCAGAAGGACCAGAGCTGGCCCAAGGATCTCCAGGTGCAGATCACCGTGGAAGTGGTCGACATGCAGCGCGAGACCTATTTCAAGGTCGCCCTGCAATAAGCCGATGGCGTGACCCTGCTGCCCTGGCAGCGGACACCCCAAAACGAAAAGCCGCGCGGTGCAACCGGGCGGCTTTTTTTCGGGTGAAGGACACAGCGCGATGCTGTTCTTGTGATGCCGCGCTGCCTTCTCCCCGGTGCATCACGCGTTCAGGACGCCAGCGCCGTTTCGCGCAGGACCTCGCGGAACTGCACTACGTTGCCTTCCGGATCGAAGCCATCGCAGGCACGGAAATCCGGTCCGTTCCATTCAGCCGCGGCGGGCTTCATGCCACCGCCGAGCTGCTCGGCAGACAGGCGCGTGTGGGCAAGTGAACGCACGGGAAGGAAGAGCTTCACCGGCACGTTCTCGCGCAGCACCGGTGGTGAACAAATCTCCACCTTGGCTGCCGTGGCTTGTGGAATCGCATGAATCACCAGCAGGAAATCCTCGGCCTCGATCACTACCTTCTCGGCCTGGGCCTGCTTGGGAACCACCGCCAGCACCTGCGCATAAAACGCGGCGAGGCGGGCTACATCTTTGGCGAACAGGACTGCGCCTGCTTTGGGCTGGGTCGACATCTCTGCTTTCAAAAACGTTGATCGGATCAAACAAGGAACGGCAGAGTTTATTTACGACCACCGCGCTTGGCAAGCATTAATCGTCTCCCTGTGGCGACGCTGTTGTGTCGCTGTCCGGCGACGCCTTTCTGTCGTCCTTTGCACGAAATATTGCAGAGCAATATAAGAATCCGCTGACACGCGAAAGTGGTGCTGTCCGATGTTCATATGCGTGCGAAGAAACTATCCTCACTTACCGTCGGCAAGAGACTAATAAAACGTCAATTGTCAGCATGATCAGCCAAGCTGTCTGTATGTGATCGGAATAGCATCGTTTGCACTACGAACGCGTATAAATTGTAAGAGGATGTTCTCAAGCGGTTTACTTCCGAACTTGATCTGCTACCTTGATGTCGCAGGGCAACATGGTGTGCGGTGAAGAAAAAAGAAAAATATTTCCACTTGCACACTGACCTGCCGCGCCGTCCCCCACTGCATAGCGCTGCGCAGACGGTGACCGAACATAACGCACCCCAACCCTCACGAGTATCGCGCCATGAACATTCGAGACTTGCACGCTCAGTACACTCCCGAACGCTCCATTTTCAAGCGGTCCCAGGCTACGCATCACGCGAACCCGCAAGACCCTGCCCAGCGCATCGAGCTGGCGCATACCGACAGCGATGCCGATGCCTGGCTGGAACCGGCCCTGTCCGACTTCATCTCGCTGGCCTCCAGCGTCTGCGGCACCCCCATGGGCATGTTCAGCCAGCTGCACGCCGATATCGGTCTGCAGCATCCTTACCTCTCGGTCAACAATGGCCGCGGTGATGCTCGCAACCAATGGTGGCGCTTCCCCGGTCAGACCGGTGTACTGCGTCATGCCGTCGACTTCTCGCTGTGTGAACTGGCCGCGCGTACGCCGGGCCAGGTTACCGAGGTCAGTGACCTGGCCGGCGATCTGCGCTTTGCCACCAGTGCATTGGCCCGCGGCAATCCGGCGGTGCGATTTTATGCGGGCGTGCCGCTGGTATCGGGCAATGGCGATCTCCTGGGTACGCTGTGCGTGATGGACCGCGCACCGCGCACGCTGACTCCGGCGCAACGCGAAGCTTTCCAGAAGCTGGCACGCCAGCTCGAAGCGCAGATCGACAGCCATCGCGCCATGCAGAAGCTGGAGCAGCAGACGCTGACCGACGCCCTGACCGGCATCGGCAATCGCCGCAGTTTTGATTCACGCCTGCGCGAGGAGTGGACGCGCCATCTGCGCAACGCCCGCCCCTTGACCATGCTGATGGTGGACGTGGATTACTTCAAGCAATACAACGATACCTATGGTCACCCCGCCGGTGATGCGCTGTTGGTGCAGCTTGCTCGTGTGTTGCGCTCGCCGCTGCGTGCCAGCGATTTCCTGGCGCGCTACGGTGGCGATGAGTTCTCGCTGATCCTGCCGGATACCGACGAGACCGGCGCATTGCAGGTATCCGAACGCATCAGGCAGGCGGTGGCACGCGTGAGGTGGCCGCATACGGATATCGAAATCAGCCTCGGCGCAGCCACGGTGACGCCGTCGGAGATGTGCGACTTCAGCGCCTTGCTGCATGCGGCTGACCAGGCGATGTATCAGCGCAAGCATGGGCGTAATCCGCGCAATGCGTGATCGATGGCCGTGCGGGGAGGGGTAGGCCCAGGGCGCTTCCCTTGCTGCATGAAGACAAGCGCCGCTGCACATGCAGCGGCGTTTTTGTTTGATGTGCCTTCAGGCAGCGCCGCTATTGGACAGCAACCAGATCAGCACGGCGATGCGCCCCCATCTCATCGACATCGACCTCCTTGTCTCCATCCCCGACGACGAGCGCACTCATCATCCCCAGCTTGAGCAGCTGGTCCGGGTCATACGACGGCACGATGGCGGTGTCGCTCCGGACGCATTCAAACGCATTGCAGTAAATCGGTACGTCCAGCGCAGTCTGATCACCCAGATGGGCGCGCCGGCAACCACTCCTGCATCAGCGCGGCCATCCATGGCGCATCAAGGACCAGGCCATTGCGCGCGTAGAGTGCAAGGCGGCCGCCAGAACGCTATTGTCCTGGCGATGCTCAGTGAGGATCTGCTCGCTGATGTCCAGGACCGAACGGTCACAAAAGACGCGCCAGGTCTGGCGCTGCTCCAGCAGATGCAGTGCGTCGCAGAGCTCGAGCTCGTCCAGGACTGCGCCTGCTTCCGAGTGGACTTGCCGCACGGCGCTGGTCAGGCCGCATACCAATGCCGGGCTCCCTTCGGCATCCCTCACGAAAAAGCCGACGGGAAGTCCTTGCGCGGCGCCGCCGTGGAGGCGCGCTGCACCAGTTGCGGGGTCGCGGTCACGCGCATGACGGGCGAGGGACTGCGCCCTTCGATCAGGGCCAGCAGCAGGTCGATGGACATGCGGGCCGCCTCTTCGGTCGGCACCGCCACGGTGGTCAGCGCAGGACGCGAGACCCGCGCCCACTGGATGTCGGTGATGCCGGTCACGGAGATATCGCGTGGCACGTTCAGACCAAGGTCGGCAATGGCATTCATCGCGCCCAGCGCGGGCAGGTCATTGCTGGCGAAGATGGCGGTCAGTTGCGGCTCCTCGCGCAGCAGCGTCATGGTGGCCTGGTAGCCGGATTCGACCGTGTCGCCGATATAGCGGGTGCGCTGCAGGGTGTGCTTGATGCCTGCGGCGGCACAGGCTTCCACGAAGCCGCGATAGCGCTCGGCATGGATGCCGCTCTTCTTGCTGCCCACCAGCGCACCGATGTGGCGATGGCCCAGCCCCACCAGGTGCTGCGCAGCGATGGCGCCGGCCGCAAAGAAATCCACCGCGATGCAGGGCAGCTCGGGCGGTGCATCGGGTTTTTCCCACATGCAAAGTACGACCGGTGCGCCGCGCTGTTCGGTCTTCTTCAACTCATCCATGGGCAGGTTGGCATTCATGATGAGTACGCCATCGGAGAGCGTGCCGGCGATCTGATCCAGATAAGCGCGACCGGTATCAGGATCGTCGTTGGTATTGCAGACGATCAGGAAACGACCGCGCTCGCGCGCCGCGCGTTCGGCGGCCAGGGCGAATTCCGGATAGAAGGGATTGGCGATGCTGGAGACCACCAGCGCCAGTGTCGGCGCGCGACCTTCGGCCAGCGCACGGGCCGTCAGATGCGGCCGATAGCCGAGCTGGGCAACCGCCTCCAGCACGCGCTGGCGCGTCTGCTCGCCGACCTTGCCGCGCTGGCGCAAGACGTTGGACACAGTGGCCGAGGTAACACCGGCCAGACGGGCAACTTCGGATAAGGTGGTCATGGGTGCATGGAGTTGGAAGCCCTCGCATTCAAACCGCTTATGACGGCCTTGTCAACGCGCATGCGTCAGCCACGATGCACGCCATGAATGCGCAGCCCGCAGGAAATGCGGAAACGATTTACGCACAGTTCGCCGGCCCCTCGCACATGCGCGTGAGCGTTTCCTGACAAATCGCTGGCAGCTGGTGGTTACAGGATTGTTGTTGCGGAGGGCATGCAAGATGGGTATGATCAACCAAAATATTTGCCAACCCAACACGGCAACACGCTCAAAACAACGACGTGGAGACAACCCCCGATTGCACACAGGAAACTCAAGCGATCTTTTTTTTGGCTCGCTTGATTAAGCGCTTAACCTGACGCCGCACCTGCCTCGTGGCGCCCTGCCCAGCAATCCATTTCTGTTAGGAAAACGTGATGGCCAGCATCAGCTTGCGTGCAGCACAAAAAGCCTACGGCGATGCACCGCCGGTGATCCGCAATGTCGACCTCGACATTGGCGAACATGAATTCTGTGTCTTCCTGGGCCCGTCCGGCTGCGGCAAATCCACGCTCCTGCGCAGCATCGCGGGGCTGGAAGATCTGACCAGCGGTGACCTCTTCATCGGTGGCAAGCGCGTCAATGATGTGCCCTCGGCGCAGCGTTCGGTGGCGATGGTGTTCCAGAGCTATGCACTGTTCCCGCACATGACGGTGTATGAAAACATGAGCTTCGGTCTGACCCTGGCCAAGCTGCCCAAGGCCGAGATCGAACAGAAGGTGCGCGAAGCTGCGCGCATCCTGCAGCTGGAAGAACTGTTGCAGCGCAAGCCCAAGGAACTCTCCGGCGGCCAGCGTCAGCGCGTGGCGATTGGCCGCGCCATCGTGCGGCGCCCCGGGGTGTTCCTCTTCGACGAACCGCTCTCCAATCTCGATGCCACCCTGCGCAGCCAGACCCGCATCGAGATCGCCCGCCTGCATCGCCAGTTCGAGCAGGCCAGCGTGGTCTACGTCACGCACGACCAGGTCGAGGCGATGACCCTGGCCGATCGCATCGTGCTGCTGCATGCCGGCGCCGATACCCAGCGCTTTGGCAGCATCGCCCAGGTGGGCGCGCCCATGGAGCTGTATCACCATCCGCGCAATCGCTTCGTGGCTGGCTTCATCGGTTCTCCACGCATGAACTTCCTGCCGGCACAGGTGGTGAGCGCCCAGGACAATGGCATCCAGATCCGCTTGCAGCACAGCGAAGAAACCCTGCTGGTCGCCGCCAAAGGTCCGGTGCAAGCGGGCCAGCAGGTGACCGTGGGCGTGCGTCCCGAACACATGGAGATCGGCACCCAGGGCCAGTACGGCATCACCCGCGAAGTGATGCTGGTGGAGCGCCTGGGCGAGCAGACCTACGTGCACCTGGACGAACCGGCCGGTCAGCCGCTGGTGGCCAAGGCGCCGGGCGATGCCCGCATTGCGCGCGGCGAACGCCTGCGCGTAACGGTGACACCGAGCTGTGCCTACCTCTTCGATGAGGACGGGGTCGCGCTGGCGCGCACAGAAGTTCATCCGGGCCTGGCCGCCGCTGCCTGAACAGGCCGCGTACGCGCCCTTCTTCCCTCCACGCTTCACTACCGCTAAGGAACCACGACCATGTCGTTACGATTGGGAGTCTGTTACTACCCTGAACATTGGCCCGAGGCCATGTGGGAAAGCGATGCCCGGCGCATGAAGGCGCTGGGCATCAAGCAGGTGCGCATCGGCGAATTCGCCTGGAGCCGCATCGAACCTTCGCCCGGAGACCTGCGCTGGGACTGGCTCGACCGCGCCATCGAGGTGTTGGCCAAACATGACCTGGAAGTGGTGATGTGCACCCCGACCGCAACGCCTCCGAAGTGGCTCATCGACCGTCATGACGACGTGCTGGCAGTCGATGCCAACGGTCGCGAGCGCGCCTTCGGTTCGCGCCGTCATTATGATTTTTCCTCGGACTCGTATTACGAGGAATCACAGCGCATCGTGCGCCTGCTGGGCGAACGTTACGGCCAGCATCCGGCGGTCACCGCCTGGCAGCTGGACAATGAATACGGCTGCCACCAGACCGTGGTCAGCTATTCGCCCTCGGCCCAGCGCCGCTTCCGACAGTGGCTGCGCCAGCGCTATGGCAGCATCGATGCCCTCAATACCGCCTGGGGCACGGTGTTCTGGAGCATGGAATACCGCAGCTTCGAGGAGATCGATGCGCCCGTGGGCACCGTCACCGAGGCCCATCCCTCGCATCGCCTGGACTATCGCCGCTTTGCGTCGGATGAAGTGGTGCGCTACAACCGCATGCAGGTCGAGATCCTGCGTCCGCTCTCGCCGGGCCGTCTGATGGTGCACAACTTCATGCAGATGTTCCTGGAGTTCGATCACTATCCGGTGGCCGCCGACCTCGATGTCGCCACCTGGGACAGCTATCCGCTGGGCGCGCTGGAAGTGATGTGGTACGACCCGGAAACCAAGGCGCGCTGGCTGCGCACCGGCCATCCCGATTTCGCCAGCTTCAACCACGACCTCTATCGCGGCATGTCGGCCCAGCCGTTCTGGGTGATGGAACAACAGCCCGGCCCGGTGAACTGGGCGCACTGGAACCCGGCCCCACTGCCCGGCATGGTGCGCCTGTGGAGCTGGGAAGCCTTTGCCCACGGTGCGGGCTGCGTGTCCTACTTCCGCTGGCGTCAGTGCCCGTTCGCGCAGGAACAACTGCACGCCGGCCTGAACCGTCCCGACAATCGCCTGGACGTGGGCGGCAGCGAAGCCGAACGCGTGGCCCGGGAAATCCTCGCGGTGGAAAACGCCAACGGCGCGCTGGCCCAGCCGCGCGGCAAGGTGGCGCTGCTGTTCGATTACGATGCCAAGTGGCTCTTCGAGATCCACTTCCAGGGCATCGATTTCGAATATGCGCATTTCGCCTTCGACTATTACTCGACCCTGCGTTCGCTCGGCCTGGATGTGGACATCGTCCCGCTCAACGCCGATCTGCAAGGCTACGCCATGATCGTGGTGCCGCCGTTGCCCATCGTGCCGGACGATCTGCCGGGCCGCATCGCAGAGAGCGGTGCGCAGGTGGTATTCGGTCCGCGCAGCGGCTCCAAGACCCGGTCTCTGCAGATTCCTTCGACCCTGCCGCCGGGCCCGCTGCAACAGTTGCTGCCGATGCGCGTATGGCGCGTGGAATCGATGCGCCCCAACGTCAGCGAAACAGTACAGTTCGGTACGACACAAGGCCAGGCCCGCTACTGGCGCGACCTGATCGAAGCCGATGGCGAGGGCCTGCAGACCATTGCCAGCTTCGGTGACGGCCATCCAGCCATCGTGCAGAAGGAGCGCGCGCACTACCTGGCCGGCATCTTCGATACCGAGCTGACCACGCGCTACTTCGAGCACGTGGCGCGCGCCGCCGGACTGGCTCCGCAACGCCTGCCGGAAGGCCTGCGCCTGCAGCAGCGGGGCGGCCTGCAGTTCGCCTTCAACTACAGTGACGCACCGATCACGCTGCCGCACGCCGACGGCGCGCAGTTCCTGGTCGGACAGGCAGCGCTGGAGCCGCAGGGCGTGGCCATTTACCGTCCGCACACGCAAGCATGAGCAATACGCCGGCCTCACTCTGGAAGACAGCACGGCGGCTGCGGCCGCCTGCACAAGCAGGCCGCAGACCTGCGCAAGATCGCTGTACCGTGAACGTACAAGAAGCTGCGAGATCCATGACACAGCCGTTTTGCTTTTTAAACCGTTTTGACCTTATAAACCGTTTAGCTGTTTGAACTGCCTGAACCGCTTGAACCAAACATTCGGAGACAACAATGAAGAAGATGATTCGCATGACCGTGATCGCCGGCTGCCTGGCTGCATCCGCCGCCTGGGGCGCCGCTGCCATGGCCGGTACCCTGGCCGTCAACATCGCCTACAAGGGCGCAGTACAGCGCAACGTCTGGCAATCCACGGTCGATGAATTCAAGAAGGCCAACCCGGATGTGGACGTCAAGGTGTCCTTCATCGAGGAAGAAGCCTACAAGGTCCAACTGCCGGGCTGGCTCTCGACCCAGGCTCCGGACATCATCAACTGGCACAACGGCGAGCGCATGGCCTTCTACGCCAGCCGAGGCTTGCTGGAAGACCTGAGTGACGACTGGAAGAAGAACGGCTGGGATACGACCTACGCCTCCACCAAGGAAGCCTCTTCCTGGCACGGCAAACAGTATTCGGCACCGACCGTGTATTACTCCTGGGGCATGTTCTATCGCAAGGACCTGTTCAAGAAGGTCGGCATCAGCGCCGAACCCAAGACCTGGGATGAATTCCTGGATGCCTGCAAGAAGTTGAAGGCCGCCGGCATCGCCCCCATCGCCGTGGGTGGCCGTGACGCCTGGACCCTGGCGGGCTGGTTCGATTATCTGGACCTGCGCATCAACGGCAACGCCTTCCACCAGCAGTTGATGGCGGGCGATGTCGCCTACACCGATGCGCGCGTCAAGAAGGTCTACACCGCCTGGAAGAGCCTGATCGACGACAAGTATTTCATCGACAACGCCCTGTCCTATGACCTCGATGGCGCACAACCCTTCCTGTTCCAGGGCAAGGCCGCCATGATGTTGATGGGTACCTTCATTGCCAAGGGCTTCCCGGCCAAACTGGCGCCGGAGATGGGTTACTTCCAGTTCCCCATCATCGATGCCAACGTGCCGACGGCTGAAGAAGGCCCGACCGAATCCATTCACATCCCGGCCAAGGCCCGCAACAAGGCCGATGCGCACCGCTTCATCGCCTTCGTCGGTACCCCGGCCATCAGCGCCAAGCTGGCCGAGGGCCTGGGTTCGCTGCCGGCCAACAGCAAGTCGCCGGCGCCCACCGATCCGATCTCGCGCATCGGTTTCGAGATCCTCTCCAACGCCAAGGGCGGTATCTCGCAGTTCTATGATCGCGACATGACCAAGGAAATGGCCGATGAAGGCATGAAGGGCATGCAGAAGTTCGTCAGCGACCCGACCAAGATCGATGACGTGCTCAATGAGCTGGAACAAAGCCGCAAGCGTATCTACAAGAAGTCCTGATCGTCCTTGATGCCTGGCTGGTCCAGGTAGTCCATCCGGGTCATTCCCCTGCCGCGTGCGGCAGCGGAATGGCCCGCAGAAAAAGAAGGAGACCCCGCCATGCTAGCGCCCACATCCGCCGCGCAGCCGTCTGCGACCCAAGCCTCTGCCACGCCGGTGACCGGCCCGCAGCGCAGTGCCGCCCGCCGCAACCGTGCCGCCTTCTGGTTCCTGGCGCCGGCCTGCGTCATGACGCTGGTCTATGTGCTGTACCCGATTCTCTATACGATCTATCTCAGCTTCTTCAGCTGGGATGGCATGACTGCGCCCAAGTACGTGGGTATGGCCAACTACATCGAACTGTTCCATGCGCCGACCTTCTACACGGCCCTGAAAAACAACGTGCTGTGGCTGCTCATGTTCCTGCTGGCCCCGCCCATGGGCCTGGCCATCGCGCTCTACCTGAACCAGAAGGTGCGCGGCATGCGCGTGGTGAAGTCATTGTTTTTCGCGCCCTTCGTGCTCTCGGGCGTGGTGGTGGGGCTGATCTACAGCTGGTTCTACGACCCCAGCTTCGGCCTGCTGTCGCTGATCCTCGGCCATGGTGTGCCGGTGCTGGGTGATGCGCGCTATGCCACCTTCGGCATCATCTTCGCCGCCCTGTGGCCGCAGACCGCCTACTGCATGATCCTCTTCCTGACCGGTCTGACCGCCTTGAACCATGACCAGGTAGAGGCCGCCCGCATGGAAGGCGCCAAGGGCTGGACCATGCTGCGCTACGTGATCCTGCCGCAATTGCGCCCGACCACCTTCATGGCCTTCGTGGTCAGCATCATCGGGGCCCTGCGCAGCTTCGATCTGATCTCGGTGATGACCAGCGGCGGCCCTTACGAGAGTTCCACCGTGCTGGCGTATTACGCCTATGACCAGGCCATCAAGTATTACCGCCAGGGGTATTCGGCGGCGGTGGCGGTGACGCTCTTTGCCATCATGCTGGTCTACATCGTCTTCCAGCTGCGCCGCATGCTGCGCGCTGAACGCTGAACGCTGAACGCAAACGCCCATCGTCAACCGCTTAACGAGAAAAGAGAGATCGCCATGTTTCCCATGCCGATAGAAAAATGGAAGCCGATCAACCGCGCGCTCTACCGCGCCTCGCTGCCGATGGCGCTGCTGATCTGGTTGTTGCCGATGCTGACCGCGCTGGTAACCTCGATACGCTCCAACGACGAACTGATGGCCGGCAACTACTGGGGCTGGCCGCAGGACTTCGCCATGCAGGACAATTATCGCGAGGCGCTGACCGCCTCGCCCATGCTGCATTATTTCTGGAACAGCTGCCTCATCACCGTCCCGTCGGTGATCGGTGCCATCTCGCTGGCGGCCATGGCCGGCTTTGCGCTGTCGACCTATCAGTTTCGCGGCAACACCGTACTCTTCGCCACCTTCGTGGCCTGCAACTTCGTGCCGCAACAGATCCTGATGATTCCGGTACGGGACCTCACCCTGTCCCTGGGGCTGTTCAATACCATCACCGGGATGATGCTGTTCCACATCGCCATGCAGACCGGATTCTGTACCTTGTTCCTGCGCAATTTCATCAAGCAGTTGCCCTTCGAGATGATCGAAGCCGCGCGCATCGAAGGGGCCAGCGAGTGGACCGTGTTCTATCGCATCGTGCTGCCGCTGATCCGGCCGGCCCTGGCCGCGCTGGCGGTGCTGGTCTTCACCTTCGTCTGGAATGATTACTTCTGGGCGCTGGTGCTGACCCAGGGCGATGATGTGGCGCCCATCACCGTCGGCGTGGCGGCGCTGCGCGGCCAGTGGACGACCTCCTGGAACCTGGTCTCGGCCGGCTCCATCCTGGCGGCGCTGCCTTCGGTGATCCTGTTCTTCGTGATGCAGAAGCAGTTCGTGGCCGGACTGACCTTCGGCGCCAGCAAGGGCTGAGCAAGCTCTGCCGACTCAGGGCTGCGTCGGTGGCGGTGCCGCCACGGGCGCTTCCTCCAGCCCCACGCCCATGGCCTGGAACAGGGTGGCCGTATCGTTCATGCGGCTGGCCGTGGCGCGGATCTCGCCCAGCCTGGCATTGAGATACTGGCGCTCGCCGGAGCGCGCGGCACTGGCCGGATAGGCCCCGAGTTGCGCGCGCCGCTGCGCATTGCGCCAGCCTTGCTCGGAAGCGATGCGCGCCGCCGACGACGCCTGCAGAGCATCGGCATCCTCGGTCAGTGCCACCAGGCTATCGGCTACGTTCTGGAAAGCATTCAACACGGTCTGGCGATAATGAGCCTCGGCCGCGAAATAGGCTTGCTTGCTGGCGTCCCGCTTGGCGCGCAAGGCCCCGCCATGAAACAGCGGCTGTGTCAGCGACGCCCCCAGGCCCCACACCGCACCGGCACCACCGGTGGCCTTGGCCCACGAGAAGCCGGACTGGCCGAAGGAAGCGCTGATGGACAGGCTGGGAAACATCTCGGCCGTGGCCACCGCCTGCTGGGCCGCCGCCACTTTCAAGGCCGCATCGGCCGCGAGGATGTCGGGGCGTTGCCTGAGCAGTTCGGAGGGAACCGTCATCGGAACCTGCTGCGGCAACTTCAGGCTGGCCATCTCCAGATCGGATGGTGCAGCATCCGGGGTGCGGCCCATCAAGACCGCCAGCGCATGACGCGCACCCTGCCATTGCGCCTTCAGACCGGGCAGGCTGGCGCGCAGCGATTGCGCACTGGCGCGCGCGGACAAGAGCTCGTCAGCGGACACCGCCCCCAGCGCCAGACGGCGCTGCAATTCCGCCACATCGGCATCGGCCAGCGCCACCAGGCGCTCGGTGTCGCTCACCTGAGCGCGCAATGAAGCGGCATTGATGGCCGTGATGACCACGTTGGCTGCCACTGCCCGCCGTGCCGCATCGAACTGATAGGACTGGGCATCGACCTGCGCGGCCAGGGCCGAATTGGCGAAGCGTTCCACCCCGAACAGGTCGAAGGTATAGCTGGCCCGGATCTGGCCGGCGAAGACGTTGTACAGATTGGTGGTCGGGCCGATGTTGGGCAGGCCCAAAGCGCGCTGACGCTGGGCCTGTCCGACCGCATCGATGGTGGGCCAGAGCGACTCATCGATCTGCGCGCGCAATTGCAGGCGTGCACTGGCCAGATTGCGATCGGCCTCGGCCAGCGAATGATTGTTGCGCAAGGCCTCCTCGACCCAGGCCGACAGTTTCGGCGAGCCATAGGCACGCCACCAGTGCGGCACCGTGCGCTGACCCAGCACGAAGGTCTGGCGCGCCTCCGAAGGTCCCAGCGTGGCCGGCGTGGCCTGGGCGGCATAGTGGGCCGGCTGCGGCATGGCCGGCGCTTCGCCGGTCGGTCCCAGGGCGCAACCGGACAGCAGCAGCGCGGCGGCCAGCGCCACGGGGCGCAGCTGCGGGGCGAAGATCAAACGAACGGCGCTCATCAGTGACTCCCTTGCGCGGCATGGTCGCGGTGATGGGTTTCATCCGGCTTGACCCGGTAGCACAGCGCGTACAGCGCCGGCAGGTAGAACAGGGTCAGGATGGTGGCGATGGTGATGCCGCCCATGAGTGCGGTGGCCATCGGTCCGAAGAAGTTGCTGCGCAACAGCGGAATCAATGCCAGCACGGCCGCGGCAGCAGTGAGCGTAATCGGACGGAAGCGGCGCACGGTGGCGCCGACGATGGCATCGAAGCGGCCACGACCGGCGGCGATGTCCTGCTCGATCTGGTCCACCAGGATCACCGAGTTGCGCATGATGATGCCCAGCATGGCAATGGTGCCCAGCATGGCCACGAAGCCGAAGGGCTGACCAAACAGCAGCAGCGCGCCGACCACGCCGATCAGGCCCAGCGGTGCAGTCATCACCACCATCAGGGTGCGGCCGAAGCTCTGCAACTGCACCATCAGCAACAGCAGCACGGCGATGACCATCAAGGGCATCTGCGCCGAGATGGAGGACTGGGCCTTGGCGTTCTCTTCCACCGGACCGCCCACATCGATGCGATAACCCACCGGCAGCTCGCCGCGCAGGGCATCGAGCTTGCGGTTGACGTCATTGGTGACATCGATGCCCTGCACGCCGGGGCGCACGTCGGCCAGCACGGTGATGGTGGGCTGGCGGTCGCGCTCCCAGATCACGCCGTATTCCAGCGTATTGCGGAACTGGCCCAGTGTGGCCAGCGGCACCGGACCATTGGCGGTGGGCATGGACAAGCTGGCCAGGCGCGAGGGATCGACGCGCTCGCTGCGCGGGGTGCGCAGGTCGACGCTGATGAGTTTGTCGCGCTCGCGATATTGCGTCACGGTCACGCCCGACAACTGCATGGCCAGGAAGTTGGCAATCTGCTGGCTGCTCAAGCCCAGCTCGGCGGCACGTTTCTGGTCGATCTCGAAGGACACCGAACGCTGGGCCGGCTCATCCCAGTCGAACTGGATGTTGGTGGCACGACTTTCCTTGCGCAACTCGGCGGCCACCTGTTCGGCAATGGCGCGTACCTTGGGGATCTGTTCGCCGCTGATGCGGAACTGCACCGGGAAACCGACCGGCGGGCCATTCTCCAGCCTCGTCATGCGCGTGCGCGCACCGCTGAACTGCTGGCGCAGCGGCTCCTCCAGTGCCCGCGCCAGGGCTTCGCGGTCTTCCACCGACTTGGCCGTCACGACGAACTGCGCGAAGTTGGGGCTGGCCAGTTGCTGGTCCAGCGGCAGGTAGAAACGCGGCGCGCCGACGCCCACGAAACTGACCACATGATCGATCTGTGGACGGCCCTTGAGCAGGGCTTCCATGCGGATCGCCTCGCGCTGCGTGGCGTCAAAGGAGGCACGCTCCGGCAGGTGCAGGTCGATCAGCAGTTCGGGGCGGTCGGAGCTGGGGAAGAACTGCTGCGGCACCAGTGCGAAGGCGGCCAGCGAGCCGATGAACAGCACCGTGGTGGCGATCACCACACGCCCACGGAAGGCCACGCACCAGGCCACCGAACGGCGCAGCCAGGTGTAGATGCGGGTCTGGTAGATGGGATGGTCGTGGTCCTCCTCATCATGGCCGGCATGCGGGTTGGCGGCGATCTGTTCATCCGTGAGCGCACCCGGTTTTTCCTTGAGCAGGTGATAGCCCAGCAGCGGAATGAGCACCACCGCCGCCAGCCACGACAGCAGCAATGCAATGGCCGAGACCTCGAAGATGGAACGGGTGTATTCGCCGGTTCCCGACTTGGCCAGTGCAATCGGCAGGAAGCCCGCGACGGTCACCAGCGTGCCGGTCAGCATCGGGAAGGCCGTGCTGGTGTAGGCGAAGGCGGCGGCGCGGCGGCGGTTCCAGCCCTGCTCCAGTTTTACCGCCATCATTTCCACGGCGATGATGGCATCATCAACCAGCAGACCCAGTGCCAGCACCAAAGTGCCCAGCGAGACCTTGTGCAGGCCGATGTCGAAGAGGTACATGAACAGCGAGGTCACCGCCAGCACGATGGGAATCGAAATCACCACCACCATGCCGGTGCGAATGCCAAGCGAGACCAGGCTCACCACCAGCACGATGGCGACCGCCTCGGCCACCGCTTCCAAAAAGTCATCTACCGATTTTTCCACTGCATGCGGCATGCTGGAAACCGCCGTCAGCGTGAGCCCGGCGGGCAGGCGCTTGCGCAATTGTTCAGTGCGCTCGTCCAGCGCGCGGCCCAGGCGGATCACGTCGCCGCCAGGCTGCATGGTCACGCCGATGCCCAGCACGGGCTGGCCGTTGGCGCGCATCTCCTGTTCCTGCGGTTCGTCGTAACCGCGCGTGATGGTGGCGATGTCACCCAGCCGGAAATTGCGGTTGTTGACATGGATGATCTTGTCTTCCAGCGCGCGCAGGTTGTCGAACTGGCCGGTAGGACGCACGTAGACGCGGTCATTGTCGGTGGTGATGAGACCACCCGGCACCACCGCATTCTGTGCACCGATGGCATCGGCCAGCTGCTGCGGGCTGATGCCAAGGCGCGTCATGCGGGTGTTGCCGATGTCGATGTAGATGTGTTCCTGACGATCCCCGAAGTAATCGATCTTGGCCACGCCCGGCACGTGCAGCAGTTCACCGCGCAACTGGTCAGCATAGTCGCGCAACTGCGCCGGCGTGAAACCGTCACCGGCCAGTGCGTAGATGTTGGTGTAGACATCACCGAACTCGTCATTGAAGTATGGTCCCTTGACCCCCTGCGGCAAGGTGGCGGCCATGTCGCCGACCTTCTTGCGCACCTGGTACCAGGTCTGCGGCACCTGCGAGGCCGGGGCCGTGTCCTTGATGGTGAAGAAGAGCTGCGACTGCCCCGCGCGCGAATAACTGCGCAGAAAATCGACGTCCGGTGTCTCCTGCAGCTTGCGGGCGATGCGGTCGGTGATCTGCTCTTGCACCTGGCGCGCGGTGGCGCCGGGCCAGTCGGTCTGGATCACCATCACCTTGAAGGTGAAGGGCGGGTCTTCGGATTGCGACAGCCGCGAATAGGAACCCATGCCCAGCAAGGTCACCAGCGCCAGGATGAAGGTCACCAGCGCCTGGTGCTGCAAGGTCCAGGCGGACAGATTGAATCGGCCGGGTGCGCTCATAGGGCGAAGTCCTCGGCGTGCAGCGGCGCCACCGGCTTGACCTTTTCTCCCACGGTCAGGGTATGTACGCCCTGCACCACCACCTTGTCACTGGCAGCCACGCCTTGCGAGAGCGAAATGCTGCGCTCTCCATACGCGGCCACCGTCACCGGACGCAGTACCAGCTTGCCGTCGGCACCGACGACCCACACTGCCGGTTTGTCACCCTGATGGAACAAGGCCGTGGCCGGCAGCAGCAGAACCTGCGTCTGCGTCGTGTTGGACGGCGTGATCGTCACTTCGCCGGTCATGCCCAGGCGCACGCTGGCGTCAGGCTGTTCCAGCGTGACCTTGACGCGATAGGTACGACTCTGCGGATCAGCGGCCGGACTGACTTCACGCACACGCCCCTTCCAGGTCTTGCCGGGCAGGGCGGCCAGCGTGACATCGGCAGCGACCCCGGGTTGCAGGCCGGCCAGCTGGCGGTCGGCCACGTCGGTGACCACATCCACCGCCCCCGACCAGGCCAGCGAATAGACCGGCTGACCGGGGCTCAGTACATCGCCGGTATTGGCCTGCTCGGTACTGATGACGCCGTCATGCTGAGCCACCAGCGTGGTGTAGTCGCGCTGGTTGCCGGCCACCGCGGCACGGGCCTGCGCGGCCTTCCATTGCGAGAGCGCGGCGGCATGGGCATCCTGGCTTTGCTCCAGCTGCTGGGCGCTGATGAGCTGTTCTGCGGCCTGCGCCGTATCGCGCTGCAGCTGCTTCTCGGCTGCGTCGAGATGCTGGCGGGCAGCCGCCAGTTCAGCGCGCGCCGACGCGGCGTTCTGGTCGGCATCGGCGGGGTCGAGACGGGCCAGGATCTGGCCCTTGCGCACCACATCGCCCAGATGTACGCGACGTTCCACCAGTTGTCCGGCCACCCGGAAGGAGAGCGAGGTCACATAGCGCGACTGCACTTCGGCCGGCAGGTGCAGGGGCTGGGTGCCGGCGCGCTCCTGCGCCTGCAACACCACCACTTCGCGCGGCACCTCGGCCACGGGGGCCGGCTTGCTGCATCCGGCCAGCCAGAGCGTAAAGGGAACGGCCAGCAGGGCCATGCGCGCCAGCCGGACGCGGCGTACGGAAAAAGCCAGGGAAGCAGGACCGGGACACGAACGTGAGACAGGCTTCACAGCATTCCTTTCGGGAAAGGGAGTGTCGGGAGGGTCGGACCGCGGCGCGCTCCGCCTCGTGGGCGTCTTTACAAAAGTTCAGCGATTCTAATGCAGATATGAATTCAAATGCAATACTGTATCCGAATACAACAGTGTTAGAATCCAGCCCCATGACACGCCAACGACTCAGCCGCGAGCAAAGCCGTGAGCAGACCCGGGAACGTCTGCTGGAGGCGGCGCACGCGATGTTCATGCAGAAGGGATATGCGCAGGCCAGCGTGGAAGATATCAGCACCGCAGCGGGCTATTCGCGCGGTGCCTTCTATTCCAACTTCGATGACAAGGAGCAGCTCTTCTTTGAGCTGTTGCGCCGCGAAGGGGAGAGCATCGACCGGGGTTTCGAGCGCATCCTCGGCGGCGGTCTGACCGATCCGCATGCCCTGCGCGACGCTCTGGCCGTGCAGTACTCGGCACTGTACCGCGATGACAAGTGCAGCCTGCTGTGGATGGAGGCGCGCATCATCGCGCTGCGCGACGAGAAATTCCGTGCCCAATTGGACAGCTTCCTGGAGCAGCGCTACGTTCAGATCACCCGCTTTGTCGAAGCCTATTGCCACCTGACCGGTACCGCCCCGGCCGCACCGCCGCGCGAGATCGCCATCGGCCTGATGGCCTTGTGCGAGGGTGTCAGTTTTTCCTACCGCTGCGTGCCGCACATCGTTGACGGCAAGACGGCCGAGTCGGTGCTGGCGTGGTTTCTGAAGGCGTCCATTGCAGTGGCCGCTCCCGCAGATCAACCGCCCGCTGCGGAAATCAAAAAGGCGGCGCGCAAACCCGCCGCCGCCCGCAAGAAAACCCTGCCTGCTGCCTGAGAGTGGCTATCCACCGGTTTTCAGCGGGGCAGCCAGCCACTGTGCAATCTGCGGCCAGGCCTCGGCCAGTGTACGCCCCCCCATGAACAGACCGATGTGCCCGCCCGGCACCACCCGCTGCGTGATGTGCGCAGAGGGTGTACCGACCAGTTGCGCCGCATTGAGCACCTGCTCGGGCGTGGTGATGTCATCCCGCTCGCCCGCCAGCAGGTAGAGCGGACAGGTGATGTCGCGCAGGTCCAGCATCTTGCCCAGCGCAACGAACTGTCCGCGCGCCAGCAGGTTGTCCTTGAAGATCTGGCGAATGGCCTGGAGATACCAGCGTCCCGGCAGATCGATCGGGGTTTCGTACCAGGCGGCGAAGGTCTCGCGCTTGGCCAGGTACACGGGATCATCAATGTGCTGGAACAGGTCCACGTGTTCGGTGAAGTAGTGCTCGTCGGGGTGCATGTTCTTCCAGCCCTGCAGCATGAAGCTGCCGCGCATGAGCCCACCGCCGGTACGTACCAGGTCCTCGTAGAAGCGGATCGGCGTGCGCTCCACCATCTGCTTCAACGGCCCCTCGCCGGCACCGGCATCAATGGGTGAGCCGGCCAGCACCAGACGTTGCACCTTGTGCGGGAACCGCGCGGCGATCATGGCCGAGATCCAGCCGCCCTGGCACAGTCCGACCAGATTGGCGCGCCCGCCCAGTTCATCGATGAGCACACAGAGGTCAGCCAGATAGTTGTCGATCTCCAGGTCCTTCATGTCCTCGCTGGCACTATGCCAGTCGGTCAGAAAGACATGCGGCACCCCATGGTCGAGCAGGGTTTCGACCAGGCTCTGGCCCGGATAATAATCGGCAATCACCGAGGTATGGCCGGCATACGGCGCCACCACCAGCGTGGGGACGGCGTGGGCGCCACTGGCCTTGCCATATTCGCGCAGGGTCAGGGTACGCAGCTTCAGGCGCACCTGATGAGCGGTGGCCATCTGCGGATGGTGGATGGCGTGCAGCTTGGCTTCTTCTTCCAGAAAGCGCAGCTGCTTGTCCACCACATCCTGACCCTGGCGAAACACTGCGCTGGCCAGCATCATCGGCCAGAACAGCGGAACGCAGCCAGGGCCGCAGTCCTCTGCAGTCTCGGCAACGAGCGGCGCATGGCCGGTGTGTGAGGTCGTCATGATGTACTCCCGTGTATGAGTCTTGCCGCGTCGTCGGCAATGACCTGTTCTTCATCGGTCGGAATGACCAGCACGCGCACGCGGCTGGCCGGGTGGCTGATACATTCCTGGTGCTTTTCATTGGCGCTCTCGTCGAGCTGCACGCCCAGCCAGTCCAGACGCGCACAGATGGCCGCGCGCATGCGCGCGTCGTGTTCGCCGATACCGGCGGTAAAGACCAGGGCATCCATGCCGCGCAGGGTAGCAGCCAGGCGGGCGGCCTCGCCGGCGCAGCGCAGGGCGAACAGTTCCAGCGCCTCGCGCGCAGGCGCCGCCTGACTCTGCTGGAGGGTGCGTACATCGGCGCTCACACCGGATACCCCAAGCAGGCCGGAGCGGTGATACAGCAAGTCTTCCAGCGCCGCCGGTGTCATCCCCTGCTGCAGCAGATACAGCAGCACGCCAGCATCGAGCGCACCGCAACGCGTTCCCATCGGCACGCCGTCCAGGGTCGAGAAGCCGGTACTGGCATCAACGCTGCGGCCGTTCTGGATACCGCACAGACTGGCGCCGTTGCCGAGGTGCGCGACCACCACATTGCCGTGGGCCTCGGGCAGCTGGCGGCGCCGCAGTTCGGCCGCAATGTAGCTGTAGGAGAGGCCGTGGAAGCCATAACGCAGCACGCCTTGCTCGTGCAGCTCGCGCGGCAGTGCAAAGCGGCGCGCCAGCGCATCCTGGTCGGCATGGAAGGCCGTATCGAAGGACGCGCTCTGCGGCAGTCCCGGCCGCAGTCGCGCGACGGCGCGGATCAGGCGCAGGTTCTGCGGTTGGTGCAGCGGTGCCAGGGGCGCCAGGGCTTGCAGCTCCGCTTCGATGCGTTCATCGAGCAGCACCGATTGCGCCAGGTGCAGGCCGCCATGCACCACCCGATGACCGACCGCGCACAATGCTCCCTGATCGTGACCGACTTCGAGCTGGTGCAGCACCTGCTCCAGTACCTTGTCCATGGATGCCACGGGATCGGCATCGATGGCTACGGTCGATGTGGCGCCTTCGATCTCCAGACGCAGCCGCAAGGGCGAGAGATGCAGATCCAGCTGTCCGTGGCCGATCTTGCCGGCGCGCGGACCATCGAGGCGGAACACGCCCAGCTTGATCGTGGACGAGCCGGCATTGAAGGTCAGCAACCAGCGATTCATGAGCGTTCCTTGCCGACCGCGCACAGCTTGCTGCGTGAGGCGAACAGACGGGCCAGCGCCGAGGAGGCCAGGCGCACTCGCAAGCTGTCAGCACGGCTGGTCAGGATCACCGGCACGCGCGCGCCCAGCACCAGTCCGGCAGCCTCGGCCTGGGACAAATAGATCAACTGCTTGGCCAGCATGTTGCCCGCTTCGAGATCGGGCACCAGCAGGATATCGGCGCTACCCGCCACCGGCGAGGCGATCTGCTTGATGCTGGCCGATTGCAGACTGATGGCGTTGTCAAAGGCCAGCGGGCCATCGACCACCGCGCCGGTGATCTGGTGGCGCGTGGCCATCACGGTCAGGGCGGCCGCATCCAGGGTGGAAGGCATGGCCGGATTGACCGTCTCCACGGCTGCCAGCACCGCTACGTGCGGACGCGGCACACCCATCACGTGCAGCAGGTCGATGGCGTTCTGGCAGATGTCGCGCTTGTGGGCCAGCGTGGGGGTGATGTTGATGGCGGCATCGGTGATGATGAGAGGCTTGGCGTAGGTGGGAATGGCCATGGCGTAGACATGGCTGATGCGACGTTCGGTGCGCAGACCAGCGCCCGGCGCCACCACCGCTGCGAGTAGTTCGTCGCTGTGCAGGCTGCCCTTCATGAGCGCGGCCACGCGCCCTTGCACGGCCAGCTCGACGGCGCGGGCTGCGGCCGCATGACTGTGTTCGGTGCACTCGATCTGCAAGCCCGTCAGCGACAGCCCGGCCTGCTCGGCGATACGTCGTATTCTGACTTCGGGCCCGACCAGCAACGGTTCCAGCAGACCTTCCTGGTGCGCCTCCAGCGCGCCCTGCAAGGCCTCGGCAGAACAGGGGTGGACCACGGCCACCCGCATCGGCTGCGCGCCCAGGGCATCGCGGATGAGTTGACCGTAGCGCTCGGCAGGCGTGGCCTGCGTCGGTGGAAACATGGCGTCCTCCTGAAGGGGTGGCATGAGGCAGGACGCGCTCATGCGGGCTTGCTGTGTCGCAGCATATCCCCAGGCGGAGGTGAGTTCAATTGCGGCACTGCCCGCAAAGGGGTCAGAGAGCACAAAGCTTGATCTGCTTCAACTTTGTCAGGCCGCATGCAGCCATGCTGGCGCGTTCAGACCTGGGCCAGTGCCAGCACGTGTCGGCGCGCCATCTCGGCCGGCATCGGTTCGGCAAAGTAATGTCCCTGCATCGCGTGACAGTGCATGGATTGCAGGACCTGCATGTCTTGCTCGCTCTCCACGCCTTCGGCAACCACCTGGAAACCGAACGATGCCGCCAGTTGCAGCACCGCAGAAACCAGGGCCTGGTTCTCGGTCTGGTCGGCCAGGCCGGTGACGAAGCTGCGGTCGATCTTCACGCGCGAGACGTGCATCTGACGCAGGAAGCCCAGCGAGGAATAGCCCACGCCGAAGTCGTCGATGGCGATGCTCACGCCCTGCAGCGCCAGCGCCGTCAGGGTCTGTGTGGCCGCCTGAAGGTCGAGCGCGGTCTCTTCGGTGATCTCGATTTCCAGCATGTGCGCTGGCAGGTTCTGCTGTTTCAGGGTGGCCGCCACCAGGTCCTCGATGACGATGCGCTCCATTTCACGCGGCGAGATATTCATCGACACGCGCAAGTCACTGCGACCAGTGTCCTGCATGAACGCAATCATGCGCGCCACTTCGTTCATGATGAAGCGCAGCAGTTCCTCCGACAGCCCCGCCAGCGCTGCAATCTCGATCAGGTCAGGCGGTGCGATCGGGCCATGGCGGCGATGGGTCCAGCGCACCAGGGCCTCGAAACCGTCCAGGGCACGCCCGTCCTCGCAAACGATGGGCTGGAACCACACCTGCAGTTCGCCATCGGCCAGCGCCTGGGCCAGATCGCGCTCGACATCGCGCTTCATCTGCAGATGCGCATCCAGCGCCGCGTTGAAGACCTGATACTGATTGCGGCCACGGCGCTTGGCCTCATACATGGCGGCATCCGAACAGACCAGCATCTCGTTGATATCATCGCCGCGCGAGAGGTAGATCCCCACGCTCAGGCCGATGTGGCGATGGGCCAGTCGTGCGAACGGCTGGCGGATCGCCGTGATGAGGCGCTGCGCCAGCTGCTCCGGCGACTCTGCCCGGGCGGTCAGCGGGTAGAGAATCACGAATTCGTCACCCGCCAGGCGCGCCAGCGTCGCGCTCTCGGGCAGACAGGACTGCAGGCGCCGTGCCACTTCGATGAGCACCTGGTCCCCCGCCTCATGGCCATAGGCGTCGTTGATGACCTTGAAACCATCCAGGTCAAGGAACATCAGGCACTGTCGGTGCGGCTGACGCGCCAGCACCTGCGCGGCGACCCGCATGAAGCCGGCGCGGTCCAGCAGGCCGGTCAGCAGATCGTGTTCGGCCTGGTACTGCATGCGCGCGGCAAACTGGCGCAGGTCTTCATGGGCCACGGCCAGGGCCTGGTTGGCGGTGGTGGCCTCATTCTTGAGGGCGCAGGCGCGCGCAAACATGCGCTCGCCCACGCGGGCGCCGCGAATCAGGCCGGCCAGGTAGATCACGGCCGTCGCGGCCAGCGCCAGCCGGGTCGGATTGCGATTGAAGACGGACAGGCAGAAGATCACCGACAACAGCGGCGGCGTGATGAAGCTGATGGGGATGCGGGCAAAGGCGAAGCCGTGGGTGACGGCACCGGCCGTGATGCCGCACACGCAGGTGAGATAGAAAAGCGTTTCGGGCGTGGTGTAGCCCTCGCTCAGCCAGGGCATGCCGGCCCACGCGAAGCCGGAGACCAGCGCCAGGATCCAGTGCAGGCGCAGGTTCAATTCCACCACGTCGCCTTGGCCGAGGATCGCGCCGCGCGGCTGCATCCACGGCACCAGTTGCGCCACGCGCTGCGGTGAGAGGCGGCACAGCGGGATACGCACCAGGTTGACCAGCGTGGCGCAGGCCAGCCACGCCAGGGCGATCCAGAGCTTGCCGGAATGCCAGGCGACGAAAGTCGAGATGGCGCTCAGCACGAAAGCCACCGGGATCGACAGCATGACCGTGTGGCGGGCCGCCGTCAGCTGGTCCGCGCGAATCAGTTCTCGCAATGCAGGCCGGGACGCTTGGTCGCCGACGCCGGTTTCTGTCTTCAGTTCGCTCACATCTCCATCCCGTCATGCCCGGCTGCGCTGCCCGCCGAAAGGCGTGGCAGGATCGGAGGCGTCCCTGTCCCGAGGGAGCCCGCAGCGGCTGCGGGGTATTATCCAATGAATAAGAAGAATTCTTGTCAAAACAATGAGGCCATTGAGATGTATCAACGTGTTGTTGGCGCGAAAGAGACAAGCTGCGACCTTGCTGATCCCCTTTCACAACCTGGAGAAACTGCATGGCCCAAGACAACGGCAACTGGTTATCGGCCGAACAGGCCGTCATGCCCGATGGCAGCGAACGTCAGGACTTGCCCCTGATTCACAAAAAGCTGCCGCAACTCTCGCCGCAACAAGGTACCGAGGGAGCCGCCACGGCTGCGCCCGACGCAGCACCGCAAAGCTCGGCGGGAGGCGCTGCGACGCCCTGAGTTTCACAACAGCAACAAATCCTTCGGAAGCATCTGAGGAGGCAGCCCGCCGGAAGGCTAAAATGGAGCCGTATCTATTGCGCGGCAAACTGGCGCTGCTTCTGTCATGGCTCTCGATCCCTCCACTCTGCTCATCCTCACCATCGCGCTGGCGGCGTCGGCTTCGCTCTATCTGGCCATCGAATGGAACAGCGTCAGAGAACGCTCGCTGCTGCTATGGAGCAGCGGTTTTGCCATCATCACCATCGGCTCCTTCCTGGCGCTGTTGCGCTCGCAGGGCTATCTGCTGGTCGGTATCTGGTTCGCCAACGGCTTGCTGATCGCCGCGCACGCCTGCTTCCTGGCGGGCGTGGCCTGGTTCACGCGATCCCGCGTTTCACGCGGCTGGTGGCTCATCGCGCTGCTGTGGATGCTGATGCTGTTGCTGCCTGCGCATGCCTGGTGGTCACGCGTGATGCTGGGCCTGCAATCGCTGATGATCGCCGCCCTCACCTTGCGCGCCAGCTTGCTGCTCCGGCCCCATGGTGCCTCGCTCAGCGTAGGTGCGGTGCAGTTGCGCTTCGTCCTGCTGATCCACGGCTTGTTCTACGTGGCCAAGGCGGTCTGGGCGCTGGCATTGGGTGCTTTTGTGGATCTGGCGGCCTTTGGCGGCGTGCTGATCCAGGTCTCGCTGGTGGAGGGCTCGATGGCGGTGATGCTGATCGCATTGTCGATGACCGGCACCGAGCGTCATCGCCGCGAAGAGCACATGGGCCAACTGGCCGCGCGCGATCCCCTGACCGGACTGCTGAACCGGCGGGCGCTGCTGGCACGGGCTCCGGCGCTGCTGGCGCAAGCCGGCCAGGCGCATCCGGGCGCGCTGCTGCTCATCGACATCGACAACTTCAAGCAGGTCAACGACCTGCACGGTCATGCCGCCGGTGACAAGCTGCTGGAAGCACTGAGCACCCTGCTGCGCGAGGTGCTGCCCGAGGATGCGCTGGCCGCTCGGCTGGGTGGGGATGAGTTCGTGATCGTGTTGCGGGATGTTCGCCCGGAGCAAGTGGAGCATCTGGGAGAACAACTGCGGGAAGCCTTCGCCCACGTGGCGCGCAAGGGGGTGCCCACGCCTGATGCGGTGAGCCTGAGCGTGGGCGTCAGTCTCTACTCGACGCCGGCACTGGCGCTGGAAAGCTTGCTGGCAATGGCCGATGCGGCGCTGTATGACGCCAAGCGCGCGGGCCGCAATCGACTCGTCGTGAACCCGGCAAACGTCACTGCAGCCAGTCCTTGAGTCGATACCAGGCGCCGACCAGGGGCAGGAACCAGGGCTTGCCCAGGTGACCGGGAATGGCAGGCCAGTCCAGATCTTTCCACGGATTGAGGTCTGCCCTGCCTTCCATGACCTCGGCCATCAAGGTCCCCATGAGGCTGGCCATGTGGGTGCCATGCCCGCTGTAGCCCATTGCGTAGAACAACCCATCGCGCTGGCCGGCACGCGGCAGGCGGTCGACCGTCATGTCGACCATGCCGCCCCAGCAGTAATCGATGCGTACCGACCCCAGTTGCGGAAAGACGTTCAGCATCTGGGTTCGGAGGATCTCGCCGCTCCTGGCATCGGACTGCGGATTGGAAACCGCGAAGCGCGCGCGTCCGCCGAAGAGCAGGCGATTGTCCGGTGTCACCCGGAAATAATTGACGAAATTCCTGGTATCCGTGTACATGCGCCGTGTCGGCAGCAGTTGGTCCAGCAATGCAGTCGGCAAGGGTTCCGTGACGATCAGGAAAGCGCCGACGGGGACAATGCGGCGGCGTATCCAGCCGAACGGTCCGACCTGGGAAATGCCGCTGGCCAGCAGCACCTGGCCGGCGCGCAGACTGCCCGTCGGCGTCCGTACCTGATAGTGGCCACCTTGCGCCTTCAGGCCCAGCACGGGCGTATGTTCGAGGTAGATCGCACCGCGCCGCTGGGCGGCATGGGCCAGGCCGCGCACATAGCGGCCCACGTGCATGCCGGCGCTTTTTTCCATCAGCAGGCCGCCGTAGTAGCGATCGCTGCCCAGCTCCTTGCTCAGCTCGGACCGGCTGAGCAGACGCGTGTCGGGATCCACGTTGGCTGCCAGCAGGGCCTGGCTGCGCGCCAGCTTGTCGACGTGCTCGGGCTTGGCCGCCAGCTTGAGCTTGCCGTAACGGGCAAAACTGCAGTCGATGGATTCCTCGCGCACCAGCCGTTCCACGGTATCGACACCGGCATCGAAGGCTCGATAGAGCCGGTTGGCCCACTCCGTTCCCAGACGCTGTGACAGCGCGGCGTAGTCCTGCGCGAAGCCGTTGTTGCACATGCCACCGTTGCGTCCGGAAGCGGCGCCGCCGACGATACCGGCTTCACACACCACCACCCTGGCGCCCTTGCGCGCCAGTGCCAGCGCCGCAGCCGAACCGGTGATGCCGCCACCGACGACCAGCACGTCGCAGCCATCGTCGGGCAAGGTGGTGTGGGTGGTAATGAAGGGAGGGGAGGTGTCCAGCCAGTACGACGTCAGTTGCATCGGGGGGCTCCATCGACAATCGGCAGGCCGGACCATGAACGAAGATGGCGTGGCCGAAGCAGGGTAGGTACTGATTATGCTGCCCGCTCCTCAGGCAGGGATTAATGCTCATTGAACACAGCATTAAACGCAGCTTAATGCTCGCAGAGACACCGTCCGTAGAGGAACTACACTTGCGAAGGCAGGCCGGGGCGCAATGCAAAATGCCGGAAAGCCGTCTTTTAAAAGTAGAAGCTGCTCCGTTCCTGGCGCAATAAGAATTATTAGTTGGAGGCGCGCGGCCATACTTCTTCCATCCCCAACGAAGGAGTTTGAGCAAATGACTTTCAAGCCGAAGTACATCAGTTTTGACTGCTATGGAACCCTGATCAATTTCGAGATGGGTCCGACCGCCCGCATGCTCTTCGCCGACCGCGTCGATGAAAAGCGCATGCCGGCCTTCCTGGACAGCTTCCGTTTTTATCGTCTGGACGAAGTGCTGGGTGCCTGGAAGCCTTTCCTGGAAGTGGTGGACAATGCCATCCGCCGCACCTGCCACGCCCATGGCGTGCCATGCCGGGACAGCGATGGCCAGGCGCTCTATGCGGCCGTCCCGACCTGGCAGCCGCATCCGCATGTGGTGGAAACGCTGGAGAAGATCGCCCCGCACATCCCGCTGGTCATCCTGTCGAACTCCATGGTCGACCTGATCCCGCACAGCGTGGCGCACCTCAAGGCGCCCTTCCATGCGGTCTACACCGCTGAGCAAGCGCAAGCCTACAAGCCGCGCGGACAGGCCTTCGAATATATGTTCGACCAGCTCGGCTGCGGCCCGGAAGAGATGGTGCATTGCTCGTCCAGCTTCCGCTATGACCTGATGACGGCCAAGGATCTCGGCTTCATGGGCAAGGCTTACATCGATCGCCATCACGAGCCCTACTGCGATGGTTATGGCGTGAGCCGGCTGACCGACTTCCGCCAGCTGGCCGCGCTGGTGGGCCTCTGATGAATGCCGGGCCGTTCACGCGATGCGAGACGCATGATGCTTGAGACCGCTTCGACCGATACCGCCGCCCTCAGCACGGCGGCACCTGACCTGCCAGCGTCGGCGCTGCAAAGGCTGGCCGCACAACATTACGGCATCCAAGGCGTGGCCACTGCGCTGGGCGGTGAACGCGACCAGAACGCCTGCCTCGAGAGCGCCGATGGCACGCGCTACGTGCTCAAGATCAGCAATCCCTCCGAACAGGCCACCGTGGTGGATTTCCAGATCGCCGCGCTGGATCACATCGCGCAGGCGGCACCGGACCTGCCGATCCCGCGCGTGCTGCGCTCCTTGGGCGGGCAAAGCATCGAACGGGTGAGGCTGCCGGATGGCAGCATCAGCATGGTGCGCATGCTGACCTACCTCGACGGCGTGCAGATCAAGCATACCGAACGCAGCGACGGCCAGCGGCGCGCCATGGGCAGTGGCCTGGCCAGACTGGACCTGGCCCTGCAAGGCTTCAACCACGCCGGGGCGCATCACGACCTGCTGTGGAACGTCTCTGCGGCGCACCGGCTGCGCGACAAGATGGAGAGCCTGCAGGATCCCGCCAAACGCCAGCTGGCACGGCACTTCATGACGCGCTTCGAAGAGCAGGTGTTGCCGCGCCTGCGCGACGTCCGTGCGCAGGTGATTCACAACGACTATCACCTCTACAACGTGCTGGTGGCCCCGCACGAGCAGGAGCGCATCACCGGCATCATCGATTTCGGCGACATGCTGCATGCGCCGCTGGTGGGTGAAGTCGCCACGGCGGCGGCCTTCCACATGACAGGCAACGAGGATCCCTTTACCGGGCCGGCCCAATTCGTGGCGGCCTATCACGCCGTGCTGCCGCTGAGCGCACCCGAACAGGAGATCGTCACCGACCTGATGGTCACGCGCCATCTGGTCACGGCCCTCATCTCGGAATGGCGCGCCGTGCGATATCCCCACAACCGCGCCTACATCATGCGGCACAACCCGGCGGCCTGGGAGGCGCTCGGCCAGCTGGCCGAGCTGCCGCGCCAGGACGCACGTGACCGCCTGCTTTCCGACATCCGACACAGGAGCATTGCATGAGCACTACCACCACCACCGACCTCACCATGGTCAACGCCTACATTCCCGGCCGCGCCGACGTCGGACCCGTGACAGGGGCCCTGATCGAGCGCCGCAATGCCCTGCTGGGGCCGGCCTATCGACTGATGTATGAACATCCCTTGCACATCGTGCGCGGCGAAGGCGTCTGGCTGATCGATCCGCAGGGGCGGCGCTACCTGGATGTGTACAACAATGTCACTTCGCTGGGGCACTGCCATCCGGCCGTCACCGAGGCGATCTGCCAGCAGGTGCAGACGCTGGCCACCAATACGCGCTACCTGCACGACACCATCCTGGAGCTGGCCGAGCGCTTGCTGGCGACGGTACCGGAGACACCGCTGGCCCACCTGATGCTCACCTGCACCGGCAGCGAAGCCAATGACCTCGCCTATCGCATCGCCAAGGTGCATACCGGCGGCACCGGGGTGATCGTCACTGACACGGCCTATCACGGCATCACCGATGCCGTCTCGCAGTTCTCGCCCTCGCTGGGCAGCAGCGTCAACCTGGGGCCGCATGTGCGCCTGGTACCGGCCCCGCGCGCCTATCATGCGCCAGGGCAGGACCTGGGAGAAAAATTCACGCGCGACGTCGAAGCCGCCATCGCCGACCTGCAACGGCACGGCATCCGGCCTGCTGCCCTGATCGTGGATTCACTTTTCACCAGCGACGGCATCCTCCCCGGCCCGGCGGGCTTTCTGCAGGGGGCGGTGCAGGCCATCAAGGCGGCAGGCGGCTTGTTCATCGCCGATGAAGTGCAGCCGGGCTTCGGCCGCACCGGCCAGCACATGTGGGGTTTCCAGCGCCATGGCGTCGCGCCCGACATCGTCACCATGGGCAAGCCGATGGGCAATGGCCAGCCGGTCGCAGGCATCCTGGCGAGCGCCGATGTGCTGCAGGAATTCGGGCAGCGTTCGCGTTACTTCAATACCTTCGCCGGCAATACGGTCTCGTGTGCTGCCGCGCTGGCGGTACTGAAGACGATAGAGCGCGAAAGCCTGGTTCCCCATGCACGGGAGGTCGGTGGCGTTCTGCTTGAAGGCATCCATGCGCTGGCCGAACGCCATGAAGCCATCGGCGAAGTGCGCGGTGCGGGCATGTTCGTCGGCGTGGAACTGGTGTCGGACCGGGCACAGCGTACGCCGGATCGGGCGCTCACCAGCGAAGTGGTCAACCGGATGCGCCAGAAGGGCGTGCTGCTCAGTGCCTGCGCGATGGGTCACAACGTGCTCAAGATCCGGCCGCCGCTGGTGCTGTCGGCCGACCAGGCGGGCATGGTGATCGATGCGCTGGACGAGTCGCTGACCGAAGCCCCGGCAGCTGCGGCGCGCGGCTGAGGCCGATGATGCGGTGCTATGATCGATCCATGCGTACCCCCGACCCCATCGACCGCACCGACATCAAGATCCTCGAGCACTTGCAGCGCGAGGGCCGCTGTTCCAACGTGGAGCTGGCCGAGGCCGTCAATCTCAGTCCCAGCCCCTGCCTGACCCGGACCAAGCGCATGGAAGAAACCGGCGTCATCGCCGGTTATGCGGCCCAGGTGGCGCTGAAGAAGCTGGGAAGCCACGTCGTAGTGTTTTCCGAAATCACGCTGGGCAGCCACCGTCCCGCGGACTTTCGCAAGTTCGAAGACGGCGCAGCGCGGTATGCGGAAATTGTGGAGTGCTACAACGTCAGCGGGGGGTATGACTATTTGCTCAAGATCGTCTCGCCTACTGTTGGGCTGTTCCAGGAACTGATGGAACGCCTGCTGGAGGATGAGATAGGCATCGAGAAATTCGCCAGCCGCATTGTGTTGCGGCATCCGTATGAGCGGCGGGTGGAGCCGGTGGAGGTGATTGCTTCGGGGAAGAGCAGCTGGAAGTGACGGCAGGCGAGCCCGCCGTCGCCGCGCTCAGGAAAACCGCGTGAAATCCGGCTTGCGCTTCTCGAAGAAAGCGGTGAAGGCTTCCTTGGCCTCCGGTGCCGTGAGCATGCGCGAGAAGTGCTCGATCTCGGCCACCATCTGCTGTTCGGTCGCTGTCACCCGGTTTTTTTTCATCAACTGCTTGGTTACCCGGATCGACGCTGCCGGCAGCGCCGCCAGCTTGGCAGCCTGCTGCTGCGCATAGGGCAGCAACTCTTCCAGCGGCAGTACGCGATTGACCATGCCCATCTGGCAGGCTTCGTCTGCGCCGAAGGCTTCGCCCAGCAAGAGCTTTTCGGCGGCGCGCTGGTAACCGGCGATATGCGGCAACAGCAGAGAGGAAGCGGCCTCCGGGCACAAACCCAGTTGCGTGAAGGGCATCGAGAATTTGGCATTGTCGGCGGCATACACCAGATCGCAATGCAGCAGCAGCGTGGTACCGATGCCCACGGCCACGCCCGAGACGGCAGCCACGATAGGCTTGCTGGCATGGCTGATCTGCCACAGGAACTGGAATACCGGTGCATCCTGGGTCTTGGGCGGATTCTTCAGGAAATCTTCCAGGTCATTGCCGGCCGAAAAGGATTTGGGCTTGCCGGTGAAGAGGATGGCGCGCACCGCGCTGTCGGTCTCGGCCTCCTTCAGGGCATCGGCCAGTTGCTGGTACATGGCGGCGGTGATGGCGTTCTTCTTGTCTTCGCGGTCGAAGTGGATGGTCAGGATGCCATCGGCCTTGGTGAGCTGGATATCCATCTGCACAGGTCTCCTTGAATGTTATAAATGATTTATAAGGTTCATGAAAAAAGCCGCACGGCATGCGCAGTGCGGCTTTTGCATCAGGCCTTGCGGGCGCGGATCAGACGCGTTCGAAAATGCCCGCGGCACCCATGCCGGTACCCACGCACATGGTCACCATGCCGTACTTCAGGTTCTTGCGGCGCAGTGCATGGATGGTAGTGGCGGCACGGATCGCACCGGTGGCGCCCAGCGGGTGGCCCAAAGCAATCGCACCGCCCATGGGGTTGACCTTGCTCGGGTCGAGGCCGAGATCGCCGATGACGGCCAGCGCTTGCGCGGCGAAGGCTTCGTTCAGTTCGATCCAGTCGATCTGGTCCTGGGTCAGGCCACCGGCCTTGAGGGCCGCAGGAATCGCTTCCTTCGGGCCGATGCCCATGATTTCCGGAGGCACGCCGCGCACCGCGAAGGAGACGAAGCGCGCCAGCGGGGTCAGGTTGAATTGCTTCAAGATCTTTTCCGAGACGATGATCAGCGCACCTGCGCCATCGGAGGTCTGCGAGCTGTTGCCGGCGGTGACGCTGCCCTTGGCGGCGAAGACGGGCTTGAGCTTGGCCAGCGCGGCCAGGTTGGAATCGGCACGCGGACCTTCGTCCAGGGCGACGGTGCGGGTCTTGATGTCGATCTCGCCGGTGGCGAGATTAGGGAAGCGCTCGACGATCTCGACCGAGGTCATCTCGTCAGCAAATTCACCGGCCTGCTGGGCCGCGATGGCCTTCTGGTGCGAGGCCAGCGAGAACTCGTCCTGGGCTTCGCGCGAGACCTTCCACTGCTGCGCCACCTTCTCGGCGGTCAGGCCCATGCCATAGGCCATGCCGACGTTCTCATCCTTGAAGGCATTGATGTTGATGGAAGGATGGAAGCCCATCATCGGCACCATCGACATCGATTCAGCACCGGCCGCGATCATCACATCGGCCTCACCGACGCGGATGCGGTCGGCGGCCATGGCGATGGCGGTGATGCCGGAGGCGCAGTAGCGGTTGATGGTGACACCGCCGATGGTATTGGGCAGGCCGGCCAGCAGCACGGCATTGCGCGCCATGTTGAGGCCCTGTGCACCTTCGGGGAAGGAGCAGCCGACGATGGCGTCCTCGATCAGCTTGGGGTCCAGGCCCGGCACTTGTGCGACGGCGGACTGGATGGCACGCACCAGCAGGTCATCCGGGCGGGTGTTCTTGAACATGCCACGCGGTGCCTTGCCGATGGGGGTACGGGTGGCGGCGACGATGTAGGCGTCTTGCAGTTGTTTGCTCATTACCAAATCTCCTTGGACTCTCCCTCCCCTTCAGGGGGGAGAGAGGTTTCATTAATTGCGCACAGGCTTGCCGGTTTGCATCATGCCCATGATGCGTTCCTGGGTCTTGGGGTGGTTGAGCAGCTCCATGAAGAACTTGCGCTCGATGTCGAGCAGCCATTGTTCATTGACGATGCTGCCCTCTTCCACCTCGCCACCGGCGACGGTCTCGGCGATCATCTTGCCGAGCTTGAAGTCGTGGGCAGAGATGAAGCCGCCATCACGCATGTTGACCAACTGCGCCATGATGGTGGCCAGACCGTTGCGGCCGATCACCGGCACCTGCGGCGGCAGCTGCGGACGGTAGCCGGCATCGAACAGCGCGCGCGCCTCGACCTTGGCCACGTGCAGCAATTCATAGGGGTTGAAGACGATGACGTCATCCTCGCGCAGGTAGCCCAGCTTGCGCGCTTCCAGTGCGGACTTGGAGACGTTGGCAGTGGCCGCGGCCAGCATGTATTCCTTCAGGAATTGCAGGATGTCATTGCCCTTGGCTTCGCGGGCCGCGCGCACGGCGGCTTCCTTGAGGCCGCCACCGGCCGGGATCAGGCCCACGCCCACTTCCACCAGGCCGATATAGGACTCGATGGAGACCACGCGCTTGGCGGTATGCAGCAGCAATTCGCAGCCACCGCCCAGGGCCAGGCCGGCCACCGCGGCGATCACCGGCACGCTGGCGTACTTCAGGCGCTGGTGCGCCTGCTGCAGCTGGTGCACCACCGGCTCGATGGCCTTGACGCCACCGGACATGAACAGCGGCAGCATCGATTGCAGGTCGGCGCCGGCCGAGAAGGCGCCGCCTTCGGCCGCATCCGGATGCCAGATCACCAGGCCCTTGAAGTTCTGTTCGGCTTCGGTGACGGCCTTGTTCATGCCATCGATCACGCCCTGGCCGATCACGTGCATCTTGGTCTTGAAGGACAGGATCAGCACATCGTCATTCTGGTGCCAGATGCGTACCGATTCGTCTTCGAAGAAGGTGGTGCCGGCGCTCTTGCCATCGGCTGCACCCTCGCCCACCAGCGGGGCGCGGAAAGCCTGGCGTTGGTAGACCGGCAGTTCGGAACGAGCCACGTCAGCCTTCTTGGAAGGCGACCAGGAACCCTTCTCCGAATGCACGCCGTCACGGCCATCGAAGACCCAGTCGGGCAGCGGTGCGCTCGACAGTGCCTTGCCTGCATCGATGTCTTCCTTGACCCATTGCGCGATCTGCTTCCAGCCGGATGCCTGCCAGGTCTCGAAGGGACCGACGCTCCAGCCGAAGCCCCAGCGCATGGCGAAGTCGAGGTCACGGGCGTTGTCGGCCACCGATTCCAGGTGCACGGCGATGTAGTGGAAGGCATCGCGGAAGATGGCCCACAGGAACTGGCCTTGCGGATTGGTCGAATCATGCAGCGCCTTCATGCGCTTGACCGGATCCTTTTCCTTGAGGATGCGGGCGATGATGTCATCGGCCTTGGCACCGCCCGGGACGTAATCGCCCTTGGCCGGATCGATGCGCAGAATATCCTTGCCCACCTTCTTGTAGAAACCGGCACCGCTCTTCTGGCCCAGTGCGCCCTGCTCGACCAGCTTGGCCAGCAGCGGCGGGGTGGCATAGGAGGAGAAGAAGGGATCATCCTTCAGGTTGTCCTGCATGGTCCTGATGACGTGGCCCATGGTATCCAGGCCCACCACGTCGGCGGTACGGAAGGTACCGGACTTGGCACGGCCCAGCTTGGCGCCGGTCAGGTCATCGACCACATCGACCGAGAGGCCATACTTGTCGGCTTCGATGATGGTGGCCAGGATGCCGAACACGCCCACGCGGTTGGCCACGAAGTTGGGGGTGTCGAAGGCTCGCACCACGCCCTTGCCCAGCGTCGTGGTGAGGAAGGCTTCGAGCTGGTCGAGGATGTGCGGTTCGGTCGATTGGGTCGGGATCAGTTCGACCAGGTGCATGTAGCGCGGCGGGTTGAAGAAGTGCACGCCGCAGAAGCGCGCCTTCAAGCCGGCATCGAAACCTTCGGAGAGCGCATTGATCGACAGGCCCGAGGTATTGGAGGCGAAGATGGCCTTGGGGCCGATGTGCGGGGCGACCTTCTTGTAGAGGTCATGCTTCCAGTCCATGCGCTCGGCGATGGCTTCGATGATGAGGTCGCAGCCTTCCAGCACGGCCAGGTCATCCTCGTAGTTGGCGACCTGGATCAGGGCCGCGTCATCCTTGTTGCCCAGCGGTGCGGGGCTGAGCTTCTTGAGGTTCTCGATGGCGCGTTGCACGATGCCGTTCTTCGGGCCTTCCTTGGCCGGCAGGTCGAACAGCACGACCGGCACGCGGGCATTGATGCAGTGGGCGGCAATCTGCGCCCCCATGACGCCCGCGCCGAGCACGGCCACTTTTTTGACGATGAAATTGGACACGCAAATCTCCTTTGCTGGTGCTGCAAACATGAAACATGAATTCGGGCCTGGCAAGGTGCTGCGCCGCTGGGACGAGCAACTACTGTACGCTCTTTGTCCCTTGCAAGGCGGCGGCTCTCAGCATGCCCTGCCGCAGTGACGTCCACGTGACGCCATGGCGGCCCATATTGCGGTGGATCAACGCCGCGTGCAGGCCGACAGCCCGCACACGGCATGGTGTTGCGGTCAGAACAACGCTGCGTCCAGCGCCATCAGGTTGCCGGCGCCCGAACGGGCCTGGCGGATCAGCATCGCGGTTTCCGGCAGCAGGCGGGCGAAGTAGAAGCGCGCCGTGGCCAGCTTGGCGGTATAGAAGCTGTCGCCACTGTCCTGCTTTTCCAGCGCGATCTTGGCCATGCGGGCGAACAGGTAGGAGAACACCAGGTGGCCCACCACGCGCAGGTAAGGTACGGCAGCCGCACCGGCTTCATCCTGGTTGGCGAAGGACTTCATGCCGATTTCCATGGTCAGCTTGGTGACCTTGTCGCCGATGTCGGCCAGCGGGGTGATGAATTCAGACATGGATTCATCTGTGCCGTGCTCTTCCACGAAGGCCTGGATCTGCGCGCCGAATTTCTTCAGCTTGGCGCCGTTGTCCATCAGGATCTTGCGACCCAGCAGGTCCAGTGACTGGATGGTGTTGGTCCCTTCATAAATCATGTTGATGCGGGCATCGCGCACGTATTGCTCCATGCCCCATTCGGCGATGTAGCCGTGGCCGCCATAGACCTGCAGGCACTCGGAGGTGGCCATCCAGGCGTTGTCGGTCAGGAAGGCTTTCACCACCGGGGTCAGCAGGGCCACGATGTCGGCGGCGTCCTTGCGCACCTGCTCGTCCGGATGGGTCAGTTCCTTGTCCAGCTCCAGGGCGACATAGGAGGTGAAGGCACGGCCACCTTCGGCAAACGCCTTGGCGGTCAGCAGCATGCGGCGCACATCGGGATGCACGATGATCGGGTCAGCCGGCTTGTCGGCCGCCTTGATGCCGGACAGGCTACGCATCTGCAGGCGGTCCTTGGCGTAGACCAGGGCGTTCTGGTAAGCCACTTCGGTCAGGCCCAGCCCCTGCATGCCCACGCCCAGGCGGGCTGCATTCATGAAGACGAACATGGCCTGCAGGCCCTTGTGCGGCTGGCCGATCAGCCAGCCGGTAGCGCCGTCCAGGTTCATCTGGCAGGTGGCATTGCCGTGGATGCCCATCTTCTCTTCGATGGCGCCGCAGAAGATCGGGTTGCGCGCGCCCAGCGAGCCGTCGGCATTGGGCAAAAACTTGGGAACCAGGAAAAGTGAAATTCCTTTCGAACCTTCCGGTGCATCGGGCAATCGCGCCAACACCAGGTGAACGATATTGTCGGAAACGTCGTTTTCTCCGGCGGAGATGAAAATCTTGTTGCCGGTGATCTTGTAGGAACCGTCAGCCTGCGGCTCGGCCTTGCTGCGCAACAGGCCCAGGTCGGTGCCGCAGTGCGCTTCGGTCAGGCACATGGTGCCGGTCCATTCGCCCGAGACCAGCTTGGGCAGGTAGAGCTGCTTCTGTTCTTCCGAACCGTGCGCATGCAGGCACTCGTAGGCGCCATGCGACAGGCCGGGATACATGGTCCAGGCCTGGTTGGACGAGTTCAGCATCTCGTAGAAGGAGTTGTTGATCGTCAGCGGCAGGCCCTGGCCGCCGAATTCCGGATCGCAGGACAGCGCCGCCCAGCCGGCTTGCACGTATTGCTGGTAGGCTTGCTTGAAACCCTTGGGCGTGGTCACGGCCTTGCTCTCGCGATCGTAGTGACAGCCCTCGCGGTCACCCGAATGGTTCAGCGGGAACAGGACCTGCGAGGCAAACTTGCCGCCCTCTTCCAGCACCTGATCCACCAGTTCGCGGTTGGTGTCGGCGTGGGGCGGCAGTTCCTTGAACACTTCCTCGACATTGAGCAGCTCGTGCAGCACGAACTGCATGTCGCGCAAGGGGGCGTTGTATTGGGGCATGAATGTCTCCGGACGGGTTACGCTGCCTTCCTGGCAGCCGATTTGGAATTCTTGGACGTGGTCGCGCTGCCGCTCTTGCTGTGGCTGCCTTGCGGACGATAGCTGTCGATGAGGCGACGGAAGCTGGCCTCGGCACGTTCGACACTGCCTGGGATATGCAGGAAGCGCGCATCGTGATGCAGGGCCAGGATCAGGCCATACATTTCATAGACCATCTGGCTGACCTCGATGTCGGTGCGCAGGTGGCCGGCTTCCATGGCCTGCTTGATGCAGCGTTCCAGCGCATCGCGCCAGGCCTGGACCATGGCCACCAGATGATCGCGAATGGCGCCCGGGCGATCGTCGTACTCGACCGCACCGCTGATGTAGATGCAGCCCAGAGCGATTTCCACCGTGACCTGCTTGATCCAGCGCGCGAACATGCCTTCCAGGCGCGGCAGGCCGCGCGGCTCCTTGATGGAGGGATAGAACACATCCTGCTCGAAACGGTTGTGGTACAGGCGCACGACCTCGATCTGCAAATCCTCGCGCGAGCCGAAATGGGCGAAGACACCGGACTTGCTCATCTTCATCTTCTCGGCCAGCAGGCCGATGGTGAGCCCTTCCAGGCCATCGCGGCTGGCCAGCTCCAGCGCCACATCGAGGATGGCGGCGCGGGTCTGCTCGCCCTTGCGCAGGAACTTGGGCCGGGCGGGCGCGGTGGTCACCTTGCTTGTCTCAGTCATCGTTGTCTCTTTGATATCCGCCGCAGGCGGCGGCGGGAAGGAACCGGTTCGACGGGCGCGGCTCGGGGTCCGCTGTCTTGTGCCCTGATGGATTCGACATGAATTATTCTTCATGCAGAATTTATTCGAACGATCGTACTATTATTCATCGCGCCGCAAATGTCAAACAAAAAATCGGGCCGGCTTGCCGCAGGGATTTTTCCTGGCGGCAAGCCTTCAGGCGGACTCGGCAGGGGGACTGGCGCTGCCCAGCAGGTCATGGGCATCGAGCAGGGCGTAGACGATGGTGGGGTTGTTTTCCAGGCACTTGCGAATGGCCGCCGGGATGGTGTCGCGGGTCTTGCGGCACAGGCCGGGCTGCTCGGCCAGGTGGATCTGCAGGCCGCGCACGGTGCGCACTTCGTTGGGACCGGGGCTGATGTGCAGGTGGATGCCGAGGTTCTTGCGCATGAGGCTGCGCACGTGCAGCAGCTCGTCATAGGTGGCGATGCGGGTGATGCGTTCGATCAGGCGCTTTTCTTCTTCGCGGGTCAGCCACAGCACGCGAGCCTCGGGGGCGTGCAGGCATTCCAGCAAGGCTTCGCGCTGGCAGTCGCAGGCGCCGGGCGGGCACTCCTTGCGGAGCGGCCGCGTCACCGGAACGGGCTGCGTCGATTCGGAAGAAACCACCTGAGACATCTGCACCTTTGCACCTGGGTTGGAGAAAAGACGGGCCACAAAAACCGGTCCTCATCTTACAACGAGCCTGCGCTGCGGTGGCGCTGTCACCTGCTCAGGAGGAGGATCGGTCCAGCAGACGGCGGTCGCGCTTGGTCGGTCGCCCCTTGATCTCGGCCGAGGGTTCGCGGAAGAGACGATGACGCTCGGCCTGGGCGGCACGGCGCGCGATGCTCTTTTCGCTTTCCTGGTAGAGGGTCGCGGCAATGGCGGCCGAGCCACGCTTGTCGGCGATGCCGGTAACCAGCACCTCCCACTCGGTGGAACCGTTGTCGATGTCCAGGCGGTCGCCATTCCTGACGTTGTGGGCGGGCTTGGTGCGTTCGCCGTTGAGCTTGATGCGGCCGCGCTCCACGGCTTCGGTGGCCTGCGAACGCGTCTTGAAGAAGCGTGCAGCCCAGCACCATTTGTCGATGCGCGTTGTGTCCATGCTATTGGGGATGGGAGAGAAATGGTCTTGCGGTAATTATCGATATTTTTCTAAAAATATACACAAGAAAATCGGGAAACCTGGTCTTTATCGGGCTCATCGCTTTCCCTGTGGATCGGTGTACTTATGCTTTGCGGCTTGCTCAACCCGCCTTCATTGTTCCGGTACCCGCCATGACCGACGACCTCTCGACAGTCACGACGGCCTTCACCCAGGCCATCCTGACCCAGCAATATCGTCCCCTCCGATTGCGCTGGAGCCAGCGTGAAGCCCATTTCTCCCAACAACTGCTGGTGCAACGGGTAGAGCTGCGCGAAGCGCATCCTCCCCTACTGGGATGGCGACAAGCAAACCCTGATCGATGGCGCCAAGCCAGTCAAGACAACCTCACTGGCGGACATCAAACCTTCCCCTGCTTCACTGCGACAGGGCCGCGCTCATATCCCCGACGGCTTTGTCCTCCCCGACGAGCCGCAAGGTGGCCACCTGATCCAGCATCTGCACACCGATGCCATCATCAGCGGGTTTTGGCTAGCACAATTGGCCAAACCTTACACACCCAAGCAAGTGGCGTGGAATGCTGCACAGATACCCATGTACTACGCACAGGGCGAATCCTTCACACCCCCAGAAGACTTTACAAAAGAATCCGGCGTTCTTCGTTTCCACTATCTCGGCACGCCTGTTCCAAAACCACTGGCTGCACGGCATGTCCCTGACTGGCGGGTCCCGCAAGGCGTGCTGCGCGAGATCCCCGTCCCCTCACGCGAATTGCGCTCCAGCGGCTTGCTCCCGGCGCCTGCTACCGGCATCTGGCACGGCAGCATTGATTCCGCCCACCCCCTGTCCAAGGTCTTCAACCTATGGACGCGCCAGGCCTATGTCGAAGAAGGACAGCCTTTCCCGGATCCGCGTGATCGCGGTCTGGATATTTCTCCAAAAGATATTCAGTGGCAATGGCTGGATCAGGCGAATCAACCCCTGCCATCGGGGCGTAAAGACATCACCATCCGCAACTTCGATCCTCTGCATTCCGAAGAGCACGGACATTGAACTGTTGAGCAAGTCAGCATTGTCTTGCTCCAAAGAAAAACGCCGGCGATCAAGCCGGCGTTTCCTCATCACAACAAACCGAGTGGACGACTCAACGCTCCACCGCCAGCGCCACACCCATGCCACCACCGATACAGAGGCTGGCCAGACCCTTCTTGGCATCACGGCGCACCATCTCGTGCAGCAGCGTCACCAGCACGCGGCAACCCGAAGCGCCGATGGGGTGGCCCAGGGCAATGGCGCCACCGTTGACGTTGATCTTGCTGGTGTCCCAGCCCATCTGCTTGTTCACCGCAATGGCTTGCGCAGCAAAGGCTTCGTTGATCTCCATCAGGTCCAGATCCTGCGGGCTCCAGCCGGCCTTCTTCAGGGTCAGCTGGGAAGCCGGCACCGGGCCCATGCCCATGATGCTGGGGTCCAGGCCGGCCGAAGAGTAAGCCTTGATCCTGGCCAGCACCGGCAGGCCCAGTTCAGCGGCCAGCTTGGCCGAGGTGACCACCACCGCAGCGGCGCCATCATTGATGCCCGAAGCGTTGCCGGCCGTCACCGTACCCGCCTTGTCGAAGGCCGGACGCAGACCCGCCAGCGCTTCGGCGGTCACACCATGCTTGACGAATTCATCGGTATCGAAGACCACGGTTTCCTTCTTGCCCTTGATCTCGATGGGGACGATCTCATCCTTGAACTTGCCGGCCTTCTGCGCCGCTTCAGCCTTGTTCTGCGACGCGGCAGCGAAGGCGTCCTGCTCTTCACGGCTGATCTCGAACTTCTTGGCGACGTTCTCGGCGGTAATACCCATGTGATACTGGTTGTAGACGTCCCACAGACCGTCGACGATCATGGTATCGGTCAGCTTGGCATCACCCATGCGGAAGCCGTCACGGGAATTGTTCAGCACGTGCGGGGACGCACTCATGTTTTCCTGGCCGCCGGCGATGACGATCTGCGCATCGCCGCAACGGATGGCCTGGGCCGCCAGTTGCACGGCCTTCAGGCCGCTGCCGCAGACCTTGCCGACCACGAAGGCCGGGACCATGTCGGGAAGACCCGACTTGATGACCGACTGGCGCGCCGGGTTCTGGCCCAGGCCCGCCGTCAGCACCTGGCCGAGGATGACTTCACTGATGGCTTCGGGCTTGATGCCGGTCTTGGCCAGCAGGGCCTTGATGACTTGCGCACCCAGATCGGCCGCCGCAATCTTCGACAAGGACCCGCCGAATTTGCCGATCGCCGTTCTCTGTGCTGCGACAATGACCACATCATCCATAACTCGCTCCTTTTATTGAAAGTGCAGGAAGCCGCGTGCGGCCGCCCTTCGAAAACCGGGATGGTCATCTTATTCCATTTCAGCTGCGAAGGCGATATGGTGAATTTTCGGTAAATCAAACACCCGGCAAAAAGTCCTAAGCGTCTTTTCCCAGCGTAATGATGTGAATTACCGTGCGATAAAGGAGGAAGGCGGCACCATAGGCCGCGCGCTTGTACCACGGCACGTGCATGAAGTCCGACAGATGCACCACCCGCCCCCGTGCCACCCCGGCCTCGATCTCCTGGCGCAGATAGCCGGCAAAGGCCGGATCCTGCACCACCACGTTGGCCTCCTGGTTCACGAAGAGGGAAAGACCATCATAGTTGCTGGAGCCCACGGTGGCCCACCGGTCATCAACCACCGCAACCTTGGCATGCAGTTCGGTATGGGTGTATTCGACGATGCGCACCCCCGCGCGCAAGAGCTTGGGATAGAAGGAATGTGCCACCGCATCCTGCATCACGAACTGTCCCACACCCAGCAGCAAGGTCACCTTCACCCCGCGCATGGCGGCCTCTTCCAGCGCACGACGCATCTTGCGTCCCGGGGCGAAATAAGGATTGGCCAGGAACGCCGTCTCGCGTGCACGACCCAGAGCCTGCAGATAGGCACGCTGGATGGTGCGCCGGTTGCGGAAGTTGTCGCGCACCACCAGCGCGGCCTGGGTCTGGTCATGCACCGGCCCGGGATGACCATGGCGCAGACGCCTGAAGTTGCGCCAGCGCGCCTTGAGCTTCATGCGCCCCACACGCAACCATTGCGCCTGCACTTCATGATAGATGTCCTGTACCAGCGGACCGAGCACGCTCACGGCAAAATCCCAGCGCGGTGCCGGCAGGGGCCGGGCATGGTCACGGTCGGAGACCATGTCGTCATTGATGTTGAGGCCACCCACGAAGGCCACCTGCCGATCAACCACGCACAACTTGCGATGGCTGCGCGCTACGCCACGCCGGAACCACGGGTTGAAGGATCGATGCTGCACCCCCGCGGAGGTCAGCGCCAATCGCAATTTGTTAGTATTTTCCCGTCCTGTACCTAGCCAATCATTGATGACATAGACCACAACACCACGTTCGGCGGCCCTTTTCAGGGCGTCGCAGACCAGTACGCCTGTATCGTCAAGAGAAAAAATATAAGTTTCCAGGTAGATCTCAACGCATGCAGCGTCGATGGCGCTGATCAAGGCCGGATAGAAACCCGCGCCACTATGCAGCAGCGCAATCTGGTTGCCGTCGGTGAAGGCGAGATGACGCAAGATCAGGCCAAGTGAAGTTCGGTGACGATGGGTGCATGATCCGACAGGCGCGCCCAGGGGCCATCCTTCAAGACCTCTGCCGTCTCCACCCGGAAACCACGCACGTAGATGCGGTCCAGTCGCAGCCACGGCATCATGGCCGGAAAGGTGCGCGCCGGACGAATCGGGGCCGACAGGCCACCGAGCCGGCGCAAGCCCTGCATGACACCGCGCGACTTCGCTTGCGGCTGATCGAATACCTCGGTCACGCCCAGGTTGTGGTACAAGGTCCGGCTCAACTGGTTGGTCCAGTCATTGAAATCTCCCGCAATCAGCAGGGGCGCATCGGGCGGCGAGGAAGTGCTCACCGCCTGGATCAGCGCATCAATCTGGCGCCGCCTGCCCCCGGCGAACAAGCCCAGGTGGATCACGTAGCAATGCACCTCCACCCCTTCTACCGGCACCACGCAATGCAGGATGCCGCGTGACTCGTAGGCATGGTCGGATACATCCTGGTTGCGTACGGAAGCGATTTCGAAGCGCGAGATCAGGGCATTGCCATGGTGGCCATGGTCATAGACAGCGTTCATGCCGTAGGCGGCATGATGCGTGTCGCCAGCCAGGTATTCGTGCTGTCCCTGCTGCGGCCAGTTGGAGGCATGGCGCAGGGCGTTGAGATCATGGCGGCCCTGTACTTCCTGCAGGAACAGGATGTCCGGATCCAGTTGTGCCAGCGCCTGCTTCAACGCCAGGATGCGCGGGCGGCCAGCGAAGGATGTCACGCCCTTGTGGATGTTGTATGTGGCAACGCGCAGCTTCATCGATGCAGCCTTTCTCTTGTTCTTGTCCGGCGCCGTCCTGGCGCAAGGCCGTGCTATGGGGCGAGGTAGCGCGGCAACTGCAGGATCGCCTCGGCATTGGAAGGCGAGAAACAGCGGTCGGCCGCTTCGCGATACGGCAGCCACACATGGCGGGTGTGCTCGCGCGGGGCCAGCGTCACGGGAATGTCGCGCGGCACCAGGAGGCCAAAGACGTGCTCGGTATTCTTGGTCACGCCGGGCGCATAACGATGCCGCCAGACGGGATAGATTTCATAAATGTTGGAAAGTTGCCAGTCGCGCAGGTGCGAGCGCGGCACACGGTTTCCGTCACCCGGCATCGAGTCTACGCCGCCATCGCTGACCACGATGCCGGTTTCTTCCTCGACTTCGCGTCGGGCGGTCTCCGACAAGGGCTCATCGAGGCTGTCCTTGGAACCGGTAACCGATTGCCAGAAGCCGGGCTGGTCAGCGCGTTCGATCAGCAGCACATGCTGGTCGGCGCTGTGGATCACCACCAGCACCGATTCGGGAATCTTGTAGGGCTTGGCTTGCGTCATGGCCTGTCCGTGATGCGGGAAAGGCTCCATTGTATCGGGACGGCCGTTTCAGAGCAGCGAAGCCTCGCTCTGGGCGACCAGCCAGCTGCGAAAGGCCCGTGCAGCCGCGTGTTCGATACGGTCGCGCGGCCACACGGCGTAATAGCCGCCGCCCAGGCTGGCGCTGGCCGCACAGGCAGGTACCAGCAGCCCCTGCTGTATGCAGGCATCGATCATGTGGCGCCAGGCCAGCACGATGCCCTGCCCTTCCATGGCCAGTTGCAGCAGCACGGGATATTGATTGGACAGGATCTGGTGCTCGATGCGTGCATCCGGCACTTCATTGTGTGCCATCCAGTTCTGCCAGGACATCCATTGCCGCTGCCCGTCTTCCAGCATCAGCAGGGTCTCGTGGCGCAGATCGGCCGGGGTCAGGGTACGGCCGCGCAGATAGGCCGGGGAACAGACCGGAAATACTTCTTCGTCATACAGCCGGCGCACCGCCATACCGGAGGGCGGACCATCGCGCAGGAAATAGATGCCCATGTCGAAATCGGTTTCTGAGAGCTGGGCCAGGCTGTCGTTGACGATCAGGCGCAGGTGGCAATCCGGATGCAGAGCACGAAAACGTGCCAGGCGCGGCGTGAGCCACAGTACGGCCACGCCTTGCGAACAGGCCACCGTCAGTTCCTGGTGGCCTTTGCGTTTCATGATGTCTTCGGTGGCTTCGGCGCAATCGACCAGCAGGCGCTGCACCAGCGCCGCGTAACGTTGGCCGCTGACGGTCAGGCGCAAGGCGCGCGGCTCGCGCAGGAACAGCTTCTTGCCCAGAAAGCGTTCCAGCTGGGCGATCTGGCGGCTGATGGCGCTTTGCGTCAGGTGCAGTTCGGCAGCGGCGCGGGTGAAGCTGCCATGGCGCATGGCGGCTTCAAACGCGATCAGCGAAGGCAGTGGGGGAAGTGGCGATATACGCATGGTCGGCGCTCCAGCTCGAAAGGTCTCATCCAGATCGAGATGGTAGAGCGAAAAGCATGCCCGCCGCAGCTTTCCTGTTGCAGAGGGAAAGCGGCGGCGGCGGGGACGCAGTGCCGCAGATCAGCGAGTGCGGTGGATGTGGCCGGCCTGCATGACCAGCGACAGGTGCTCGCCCTGCCCGGTCAGCAGCGTGATGTCCTGCAGCGGGTTGCCATCGACCACGATCAGGTCGGCCAGGGCGCCGCTACGCACGGTGCCCAGTTCGCCTTCGCGCTGGAGGATGGCGGCGGCGATCGAGGTCGCCGAGCGGATGGTTTCCAGGTTGCCGAGGATCTCTGCGCGGATCAGGAATTCGGTCGACTGGTCCTGGTGCATCTCGCCCAGCAGGTCCGAGCCGAAGCCCATCTGCACGCCGTGCTCGGCATAGATGCGCAGCGAGTCGCGGCCAGCCTGGCGCACCGATTCGATCTTGGCCACCGAGTCCGGCGGCAAACCCAGGCGGGCACCGTCGCGGGCCAGCGAGTCGTAGGTCACCAGCGTGGGCACCACGAAGGCGCCGTGCTCGCGCATGACGCGCGCAGCCTCGGCATCGACCAGGTTGCCGTGCTCGATGGTGCGCACGCCACAGCGCACGGCGCGGGCAATGGCGCGGCCGGTGTAGGCATGGGCCATCACGTAGGTCTGCGCGGCTTCGGCCTCGGCCACGATGGCGCGGATTTCATCTTCGCTGTATTGCGTATTGCCGATGGGATCGGTTGGCGAGGCGACGCCACCGGAGGCCATGATCTTGATCTGGGTGGCGCCCTTCTGCAATTCCTCGCGCGCGGCCAAGCGTACCGCATCCACCCCATCGACCACCCGTGCAATGGCACCGGCGCGGAAGGCGCAGGAGCACGGCTCCAGCACGTCGGAACGCGGGCGGAAATCGCCATGGCCACCGGTCTGCGAGAGCGCCTTGCCCGACGGGAAGATGCGCGGACCCGGCACCAGGCCGATGGCGATGGCTTGCGCCAGGCCCCAGTCGGCACCGCCGGCATCGCGCACACTGGTGAAGCCGCGGTTCAACATGGCTTCGACGATGGGCAAGGCACGGATCGAGGTCAGCGAGCCGGGTTGCAAGGCATTCAGGCCCAGGTTGGCCAGCGAAGCCAGCACGTGGACGTGGCAGTCGATCAGGCCGGGCATGACGGTCTTGCCGCTCACGTCGATCACGCGCGCGCCGCTCACCTCCAGCGGGGTGGAGGAAACTTCGGTAATACGGTCTTTTTCGATCAGGACATCATGGCGCGGAAACAGGCTGCCCAGCGCCGGATCGAGGACGTTGCCGCCCTTGAGGAGAATCTTGGTCATGTCGGAAATCAGGTTTGTTGCAGGTACTGCGGCTCACGCACGAAGCGGGTGCCGACGAAGCTGATGGCAGCGGCGATCATCACGTAGAAGGCCGGGGCCATGGTGCTGCCGGTGGCGGCGATGAGCCAGGTGATGAAGAAGGAGGCGAAGCCGCCGAAGATGGTCACGGCCAGGTTGTAGGCCACCGACAACCCGGTCGAGAGCACCTTGGCCGGGAACAGTTCGGAGAACGCCGCCAGGATGGGACCGGTATAGGCCGCAATCAGGGTACCGAAGACCAGCTGGAAGATCAGCAGCGTCGACAGGCTGGGCGCGCTGTTGATGTAGGCAAACATGGGATAGGCCAGTACCAGGATCAGCGCAGCCGAGCCGGAGAGCAGCGGACGGCGTCCGATGCGGTCAGCCAGGCGTCCGACGATGGGTGCCAGCACCATGATGCAGAGCCCGCCCACCATGCCGGCGATGAACCCGGTCGTCTGCGGCAGCTTCAGGACCTTGACCGAGTAGGTCGGCATGTAGAACAGCAGAACATAGGTACAGACCGTCCACAGGATCACCATGGAAAAACTGGCCGAGGTCTCGCGCGGGAAGTTGCGGATCACGTCCTTCAAGGGCGAATCGGTCTTGTCCTTTTCTTCGAGGAAGGTCGGGGTCTCTTCAAGGTGGTTGCGGATGTAGTATCCGACCGGGCCGATCACGATGCCCAGCAGGAAAGGCAGGCGCCAGCCCCAGCTGGCCAGTGCCTGTGCATCCAGGCTGGCGGTAACGAAGGTACCCACCGCCGCACCCAGCAGCACGGCCACGCCGATGCTGGCCTGAATCCAGCTGGAGTAATAGGCGCGTTCACGCTCGGGGGCATATTCGGTCAGGAAGGCGGTGGCGCTACCCATTTCGCCACCGGCCGAGAAGCCTTGCAGCAGCCGCGCCAGAACGATGATGAGCGGCGCAAACAGGCCCACGCTGTCATAAGTCGGCGCCAGGCCGATCATGGTGGTGCCCACGGCCATGAGCAGGATGGTGACCGACAGCGCGGCCTTGCGCCCCACGCGGTCGGCGTAGATGCCCAGCAGGATGCCGCCCACCGGGCGCATGAAGAAACCGACACCGAAGGTGGCCACCGCCAGCAACAGCGAGGTCAGGTCATTGCCGGTGGGGAAAAACAGCTTGGCGATGATCACCGCGAAGAAACTGTAGACGGTGAAATCGAACCATTCGAGACCATTGCCGATCACGGTCGCAATGATCGCGCGGCGGCGCTGGTGATTGGTCACCAGCGCAATCCCGTCGGCTGGTAATGTCGTTGTTTGCATGCTCTCCCCTCATGTCGGACGTTGAATGTTCGGCCGATGATAGGGTCAGCAAGGGGCAGGCGGAAATGATATCTGTGCATGCAGCCATGCTCTGGGCGCATGCGTCGGCAAATGATTTAGTGAATTATGCGATTAATTATTTATATTATTTAAACCATTATTCGAGGCACCGGAGAAAATGAAAAAAGCGCGTGCATTTCTGCACGCGCTTTTTTCGATGGGCTTATCGAGAAAATCGATAAGACGATCAGGCCTTCACTGCCGGCTCGGTATTGCGCAGGCGGATGTGCAGCTCGCGCAGCTGCTTCTCGTCCACTTCCGAAGGGGCGTGGGTCAGCAGGCACTGGGCGCGCTGGGTCTTGGGGAAGGCGATCACGTCGCGGATCGATTCGGCTCCGGCCATCATGGTGACCAGGCGGTCCAGGCCGAAGGCGATGCCGCCGTGCGGGGGCGCGCCGTATTGCAGGGCGTCCAGCAGGAAGCCGAACTTCAGGCGGGCTTCCTCGTCATCGATCTTCAGGGCACGGAACACCTTGCTCTGCACGTCGGCGCGGTGGATACGGACCGAACCGCCGCCCAGTTCCCAACCGTTCAACACCATGTCGTAGGCCTTGGCGATGGCCGCACCCGGGTTGGTCGAGATGAAGTCTTCGTGGCCATCCTTGGGCGAGGTGAACGGGTGGTGCAGGGCGACCCAGCGCTGGCCGTCTTCGTCGTATTCGAACATGGGGAAGTCGACCACCCACAGCGGACGCCATCCGTCGTCGAACAGGCCGTTCTTCTTGCCGAATTCGCTGTGGCCGATCTTCACGCGCAGCGCGCCGATGGCGTCGTTGACCACCTTGGCCTTGTCGGCACCGAAGAAGATCAGGTCGCCGTCTTGTGCGCCGGTCTTCTCGATGATGGCGTTCAGGGCCGCATCGTGGATGTTCTTGACGATGGGCGACTGCAGGCCGTCACGACCCTTGGCCTTTTCATTGACCTTGATGTAGGCCAGGCCCTTGGCGCCGTAGATGGCGACGAACTGGGTGTAGGCGTCGATTTCCGAACGCGGCATTTCCGCACCGCCCGGCACGCGCAGGCCGACCACGCGGCCGCCTTCGCTGTTGGCAGCGCCCGAGAAGACCTTGAAGTCCACGTCCTTCATGACATCGGTCAGCTCGGTGAATTCCAGCTTGACGCGCATGTCCGGCTTGTCCGAACCATACATGCCCATGGCGGTGGCGAAGTCCATCACCGGGAACGGGTTCGGCAGGTCGATGTCCAGCGCGTTCTTGAAGACCAGGCGGATCATGCCTTCGAACAGGTCACGGATTTCCTGTTCGTTGAGGAAGGAAGTTTCGCAGTCGATCTGGGTGAATTCGGGCTGGCGGTCAGCGCGCAGGTCTTCGTCGCGGAAGCACTTGGTGATCTGGTAGTAGCGGTCGAAGTTGGCCACCATCAGCAGCTGCTTGAACAGCTGGGGCGACTGCGGCAGGGCGAAGAATTCACCGGCGTTCACGCGCGAGGGCACCAGGTAGTCGCGGGCGCCTTCCGGGGTGGACTTGGTCAGCATCGGGGTTTCGATGTCGATGAAGCCTTGCGCATCCAGGAACTTGCGCACTTCCATGGCCACCTTGTAGCGCAGGCGCAGGTTGTTCTGCATCTGCGGACGACGCAGGTCCAGCACGCGGTGGGTCAGGCGGGTGGTTTCGGACAGGCTGTCGTCATCGAGCTGGAACGGCGGCGTCACCGACGGGTTCAGCACTTCCAGTTCGTGGCACAGCACTTCGATCTTGCCCGACTTCAGGTTGGCGTTGGTGGTGCCTTCCGGACGGTTGCGCACGAGACCGGTGATGCGCAGGCAGAACTCGTTGCGCACCGATTCGGCGTTCTTGAAGACATCCGCGCGATCCGGATCGCAGACCACCTGGACCAGGCCTTCACGGTCGCGCAGGTCGATGAAGATCACGCCGCCGTGATCGCGGCGACGGTGCACCCAGCCGCACAGGCTGACGGTTTGGCCGAGCAGTGCCTCGGTAGTGAGGCCACAGTATTGGGTTCGCATGGACATGGTTGTGATTCCGTTGACAGTGTTCTTGTTGAATTCGAAAGAGAAGACGCTAAGGGCGAAGGCGGGGCTGGCCGGGCAAGGAGCCGGCCGCCCCCTCAATTCTTCGGCGCCGCCGCGTCGGTGATGATTTTCTTGTCGGTGGCCATCTCGGGGGCGACCACGCCCATGGAGACGATGTACTTCAGGGCTGCATCCACCGACATGTCGAGCTCGATGGCATCGGCACGCGGCAGCATCAGGAAGAAACCGGAAGTCGGGTTGGGCGTGGTGGGCACATACACGCTGATGAAGTCGCCCTGCAGATGGTTCTTGACTTCACCACCCGGCGCGCCGGTCAGGAAGGCGATGGTCCACGACCCCTGGCGCGGGTACTGGATCAGCACGGCCTTGCGGAAGGCGTTGCCGGAGGGCGAGAACAGCGTATCGGAGACCTGCTTGACGCTGGAGTAGATCGACTTCACCACCGGGATGCGGGTCAGCATGCCTTCCCACAAGAGGACCAGGCGGCGACCGATGAAGTTGCGCGCGGCCAGGCCCGTGAGGAACACGATGAGCAAGGTCAGGATCGCGCCCAGGCCCGGGATGTTGTGGCCCAGCCAGTGCGCCGGCCGCCAGGCCTCCGGCAACAGCAGCAGCGACTGGTCCATGGTACTGATGATCAGGTTCAGCACCCACAGCGTGATGGCCAGGGGAACCAGGATCAGCAGACCCGTGATGAAGTATTTGCGCATGGGGGAAGGATGGCCTCGTTAGCTGGCGCTGGGGGTGGAGGGCGCCGCCGCAGGGGCCGCGGCAGGTGCAGGTGCCGGGGCCGCAGCAGCTGGCGCCGCAGCAGCGGGAGCATCCGCAGCAGGGGCCGGGGCGTCGGCGGAACCGGCGATGCCGGTGCCATTGGCACCCTTGCTGTTGGCCGAGCCACTGCCATTGCCCCGGAAATCGGTCACATACCAGCCCGAACCCTTCAACTGGAAGCCGGCCGCAGTCAACTGCTTGCGGAAACTGTCCTGGTGGCAGGAGGGGCAAACGGTCAACGCATCGTCAGAGATCTTCTGCAAAACATCCTTGGCAAAACCACACGCTTGGCAGCGATACGCGTAAATGGGCATGAAAACTCCGCAAAAAACTTCCAAAACCCTGAATTATAAAGGCTTTTGGCGGAGTTTTACTGAACCTGCCCGCGCGGGCGATGCGCTGACGCGACGGCCTGTACCGCCGCACCCGGCAAATATTTGCTTTTTGGAAATTTTATTCACCACCCTGCCCGGCCGGCGCTGCCTTTGCGGCTCAACTCTCCACCGGAGCGGCACGGCTGCTGCGCAGGGTGTCGAGAAATTCACTACACCACCAATGGACGTCAAACCGGCGGATGTTCTCCATCAGCGCGGCGTGGCGCTCGCGCCGTTCGCTCTGCGACATCTGCAGGGCCTGCTGAATCACCTGGGCGGCACCATGGGTGTCGTAGGGGTTGATGATGAGCGCCTGTTTCATCTGCTCGGCGGCCCCCGCAAAGCGCGACAGCACCAGCACGCCCGGATCGTCCGGATCCTGGGCGGCGACGAATTCCTTGGCCACCAGATTCATGCCATCGCGCAGGGGCGTGACCAGGGCCACGGCGCAGGCCCGGTACAGCCCGGGCAGGCGGCGGCGCGCCACGGTGCGGTGGATGTAGCGGATCGGCATCCAGTCGAAGTCGCCGAAGTCGCCATTGATGGAACCGCACAGGCTTTCCAGCTCGCGCTGGATGTCGCCGTAGGCTTCCACGTCCTCGCGGCTGGGTGAGGCAATCTGCAGGAGCGTAGCGCTGTGGCGGTTCTCCGGATACAGGCGCAGCAACTCGCGGAAGGCGCGGATGCGCTGCGGCAGGCCCTTGGAGTAATCCAGCCGGTCCACGCCGATCAGCAGGCGCCGGCGCGAATACTCGGCCTTGGTACTTTCATAGGTATCGCGCGCCTCCTTGGCCTGACCCAGGCGCTGGAACTCGGCCACATCGATGCCGATCGGGAAGGCATTGGCATGCACCGTGCGGTTGAAGGCGCGGAACTGGTTGGGACCGACCGGCTCGGCCGTGGCTTCAGCCTGCACGTACTGGGCGAAGTGCTGCAGGTCGGCGTGGTTCTGGAAGCCCACCAGATCGTAGGCAAACAGTGCGCGCATGAGCCATTCATGCGAAGGGATGGCGGTGAGGATGGGCGGCGGCGGCAGCGGGATGTGCAGGAAGAAACCAATGCGCGCCTCGCAGCCCATGGCGCGCAGTTCGGCGGCCAGCGGGATGAGGTGGTAATCGTGGATCCAGACGATGTCATCGCGCTTCAACAGCGGAAACAATTTACGCGCGAAGAGCTGATTGACGCGGCGATAACCGCCCAGGTGGCCAGCCTCGAAATGCGCGAGATCGAGGCGATAGTGGAACACCGGCCACAGCACGCCATTGGCATAGCCGCGATAGTAGGCGTCATGGTCTTCCTGCGACAGATCGAGTTCGGCCAGGGTCACGGGACCGGCCTGGTTGACGCGCAGCTCACCCTCGCCGGGCGTGCCGTTCTCGATGACCTTGCCGCTCCAGCCGAACCAGAGTCCGCCGGTCTTCTTGAGGGTTTCGCCCAGGGCAACGGCCAGACCGCCCGCAGCAGGCTTGCGTGGATCGGCAAGGCGATTGGAAACAACGACGAGTCTGGCCATCAGATTACCGCCTCCCACGATGCCGACAGGCGCATCGCACAGTTGATGATGCCCACCATCGAATAGGTCTGCGGGAAGTTGCCCCACATCTGGCGCGTGACCGGATGCGTGTCCTCGGACAGCAGGCCCAGGTGGTTGCGGGCATCCAGCATGGCCTGGAAGATCTCGCGCGCCTGCTCCTTGCGGCCGATGCGCGCCAGCGCGTCGATGCGCCAGAAGGTGCAGATGTTGAACGCGGTCTCGGGACGGCCGAAGTCGTCCGGAGCCTCGTAGCGGCGCATGTAGGGGCCATCGCAGAGCGATTTCTCCAGCGCTTCCACGGTGGAGATGAAGCGCGGATCGGTAGGCGAAATCAGGCCCACTTCCACCATCAGCAACACGCTGGCATCCAGGTCGCGGCCGCCGAAGCTTTCGGCATAGGCCTGGCGTTGCTCGTTCCAGGCTTCGCTGAGGATGCGCTCGCCGATTTCCTTGGCCCGGTCGCCCCAGTAGCGGGCACGCTCGGGCAGGTCGACGCGCGCAGCGATCTTGGCCAGGCGGTCACAGGCGGCCCAGCTCATCAGTGCCGACGAGGTATGGATGCGCGAGCGCGTACGCAACTCCCACATGCCGGCATCGGGCTGGTTGTAGACCTCGTAGGCGCGTTCGCCTACGGCTTCCAGATGCTGGAAGTGCTCGGCGCCGGCGCGATGATGCAGGCGCATGTCGTGGAAGGCCTGCGCCGCACCCAGCACGATGTTGCCGTAGACGTCATGCTGGAAATGCTCGTAAGCCTGGTTGCCCACGCGCACCGGCTGGTGGTGCTGGTAACCCGGCAGGTGGCCGAGGATCTGCTCGGGCAGCGCCTCTTCCAGGCCGATGCCATACAGGGGCTGCACATGGCCGCCACCGGAACGCACCACCACATTGGTCAGCCAGCGCAGGTAGTCCTCCATGGTGCCCAGTTCGGAGAGACTGTTGAGGGCACGCACCACGAAGAAAGCGTCACGCAGCCAGCAATAACGGTAGTCCCAGTTGCGCTGGCTGCCCGGTGCTTCGGGCACGCTGGTGGTCATGGCGGCAATGATGGCGCCGGTATCTTCATACACCGACAATTTCAGGGTGATGGCGGCACGGATGACCGCGTCCTGCCACTCCAGCGGGGTGGCCAGGGCACGGCTCCAGTTGCGCCAGTAGGCGGTGGTTTCCTGTTCGAAATCGCGGGCGGTATCGTTGATGCCGCCATGCAGAGTTTCATCCGGGCCGAGAATGAAGTTGTACGGGCGGCTGACCACGAAGGCGGTCTCGTCGACGATGTAGCTGATGGGCGCATCGGTATTGAGGCGCAGGGTCTGCTCCTGGCCGACATAGCGGATATGGTTGCTGCCGCGTGTCTGCGGCGGCACTTCGCGGCCCCAGTCGAACTTCGGACGCAGTACCACGCGCATGCGCGGTGCCCCCGAAAGCGGATGGATGCGGCGTACCAGTTGCAGCGGACGGAAGAAACGACCACGGCTCTGGAAGCGCGGCGCCAGGTCGGTGATCTCGATGCCCTGCCCCAGCGTGTCGTAGAGGCGGGTGCGCAGCACCGCAGTATTGGGTTCATACCACTGCTCGCTGTGGGAGAAATTCTCCAGCTGGAAAGACCACAGTGCGCCATTGTCGGTGGGATCGAGCAGGGCATTGAAGACCGGATCGCCGTCGAAGCGCGGCAGGCAGCACCAGACGATGCGACCCATCTTGTCCACCAGGGCCGAGAAGGCGCAATTGCCGATCACGCCCAGCTCCAGCGAAGAGGTCGAGGGCAGATCATGGGCCTGGGCGGCCAGATGCGGTTGTTCGGAATGCTGCGTCTGGGAGTGCGGCTGCGGTTGCGACTCTTGCCGCGGATCGGGACTGGGCTGGCTCATGGTTCCTCGTGCTCTGTTCTGTGGATCAGATTTCTTGATGGAAGGCGATGTGCTGCGGGGGCCGGCAGGCATGCCGGCATTACGGTTCTCAGGAGTTGCTGCGCCCCTCCACGCTCTGGCGCAGCAGGTCCAGCACGGCGGCCGGATCGGCCAGGCGCTGCAAAGCCTGACTGGGACCGGTGCCAATCTTGATGCCAAGTCCGCCGAAGACCTCCCCCTGGGCGATGGCAAATCCGGCTTCATCGGTGACGTCATCGCCGATGAAGACAGGACGTCGGCCCCGGAAAGGCGCTTCATGCAGGAAGGCGGCGACGGCATCGCCCTTGTTGATGTGCGGCTTGGCCTCCACCACCATCTTGCCGTGCAGCAATGTAAAGCCGGGTTCGTGGCGCAGCGCATCCATCATGGTTTCCACGCAGCGCTGCTCCAGATGGGCGGCGTGGCGGTAATGCAGCGCCAGGGCCCCGCGCTTGAGTTCAAGCTGCAAGCCGGCATGCGACTCGACCAGCGGCAGCAGGCGCTGGCGCAGATGATGCACGTCCGGCACCGGCTGCTGCAGGATGCGGCCATCGGCCGTGCGGCGCTCGGCACCATGCACGCCCGCCGCCGGCAGGCGTAGCGGGGCCAGGAAGAAGTCCAGTTGATCAAGCGGGCGGCCGCTGACGATGGCCAGCGCGCCGTCCGATTCTTGCTGGATGCGCTGCAGGAGCGTGATCAGCTGCGGCGGTACCACGATCTCTTCAGGCTGGGGCGCCAGGTCGACCAGGGTGCCGTCGAAGTCCAGAAACAACGCATCGGCAGCAACATCGTAGGGGCGAATGTGCTCAGTCATGCCATTTCAGGTTGATGTAAGGCAAATAAGTTCCGGCTTGATCTCGAATTATTGCCAATCATATATCAAATAAATTCGAAACTCCGGCGACGAACTTCTTTGACAGCAGCTGGCCCAGCAGTTCTGATGAGCTGGCGCAAAAAGACAAAACGGCCGCGCGGCAAGGCCGGGCGACCGTTTCAGTGCGGCAGGAGAGGGTCAGGACTGCATGCTGCCCTCGGCCGGGGCCACCGCCATGGGCGGAACCGGGGCCAGCACCTGGGGCATCAGGGAGCCGACCACCATGCCGCCGATGGAGACCAGCAGACCGGCCAGCTGGGGCGGCCACAGGCCATCCGGGGCCAGGTATTCCAGGGCAATCCAGGAGACCAGGCCCAGCACCATGGCCATCAACGCGCCCTGGCGGGTGGCGCGCGGCCAGTACACGCCGAACGCCAGCGGCACGAAGGCGGCGACCAGAGTGACCTTGTAGGCATTCTCGACCATCTCGTAGATGCTGGACTGGCTGTTGAGGGCCAGCGAGGTCACGCCTACGGTAAAGAGCAGCACCACGGCGCGCATCGAGAAGAGGAATTCACGATCGTTCTTCCACGGGCGAATCTCCTTGAGGACGTTCTCGGTGAAGGTCACCGAGGGGGCCAGCAGTGTCGCACTGGCGCAGCTCTTGATGGCCGACAGCAGCGCGCCGAAGAACATCACCTGGGCGAATACCGGCATCTTTTCCATGATCAGGGTCGGGAGCACCAGCTGGGAGTCAGTTTCCAGCAGGCGCGAGACCATGGCCGGATCGATCAGCGTGGCCGAATAGGCCAGGAAGATCGGGATAAAGACGAAGAAGAAATAGATCACGCCCCCCAGCACCGAGGCATTGCGCGCCACGTTCTCGTTCTTGGAGGACATCACGCGCTGGAACACGTCCTGCTGCGGGATCGACCCCAGCATCATGGTGATCCAGGCGGCAAAGAACCAGAGCACGTCCTTCAGTTCGGCCGCCGGCCAGAAATTGAACTTGCCGGCCGCCGCCGCATGGGCGATGACCACTCCCGGCCCGCCGACCATGCCCGACACTTCATATCCGATGTAGAGCATACCGACCACCACGATGATCATCTGCAGGAAGTCGGTGATGGCAACGGCCCACATGCCCCCCATCAGGGTATAGATCAGCACGCTGCCGGCACCGATGATCATGCCCCAGTGCATGGGAATGTAGCCACCCGAGACGACATTGAAGACCAGCCCCAGCGCCTTGATCTGTGCGGCCACCCAGCCCAGGTAGGAAATGACGATGCAGATCGTGACCAGCATTTCGGCAGCGCGACCGAAGCGCTTCTTGTAATAGTCGCCGATGGTCAGCAGATTCATGCGGTAGAGCCGCTTGGCGAAGAAAACGCCAACCAGGATCAGGCACAGGGAGGAGCCGAAGGGATCGGCCACGATACCGCCCAAGCCCTCCTGAAGGAAGGTCGAGGACACGCCCAGCACGGCCTCGGACCCGAACCAGGTCGCAAAGACGGTCGCGGTCACCACCGACATCGGCAGCGAACGGCCGGCCACGGCGTAGTCCTTCGAACTCTTCACATAGCGGGTGGCATACAAGCCGATTCCGACCGAGATGACCCAATAGAGGACGACGAACCAGAGCAGTGCATTCATGCCTTTTTCCTTGCAGGGGGGGTAAGAAAAACGCGCATTATAGCGGCAACTTCCTCGCGCAAAGCCGCTTGCGGCAAGACTTTTCATCTGTCGCCGTCAGGCCACAGCCGCGCTGGCCAGCCAGTACGGACGGTCTGCTGCGCAAGCAAGAATTGCTCCTGCCCGCAGGCGGTCGGCATTGAAGATGTTGTCAGGGAGGATTGAAGCGGAAGTGAAGCCTGCTGCACCACCGGAGCGGCAGCGCAGCAGAGGAGGATTCAGGCGCCTTCGTTGTTGCGCTCGTAGGAGGGGCAGCCGTTCTTGCCCCAGTTGCCGTCGCACAGCTTCCACAGGCAGCGTTCCCGTGCAAACACCGACAGCGCGCTGCATTGCCTGACCTGCTCAGCCAGGGTCGGCAGGGACGGCACCTGGACCACGTCCGGCGCTGGCGCCACGGCCTGGGCACGTTCTGCCTTGGCGCGGGCCTTGGCCAGCTGCGCCTCGGCCTCGCGACGACGCTGCTCGCGCAGGGCCAGGGCGGCATCCTCGCGGCGATGGCGGGCTTCAGCCGCGGCACGCTTCTGGGCCAGTTGATGGGCGCGCTCGTCGGCTTCCTGTTGCAACTGGGCAATCACTTCGGGGCCAGGGGCGTCGCTGGCGCTGGCGGCCACCGGATCGGCGCTGACCACCGGGGCCAGCGGCTCGGGCGGGACGGATTTGGACTGGGCTGGCAATGGCTGCATGACCGGCTTGAGCGCGCGCTGGGGCCAATGCGTACCCAGCCACAGGGCCAGCCCGATGATGGCCAGGGTCAGCAACGAGACCAGCAAAGCCCCCCGCATCGAAGCCTGCGGCTGCGCCTGGCTGCGCGGCCCGCGTGCGCTGCGGCGGGCCATGGGCGCTGGCTCTTGCTGCGCCGACGCCTCCGCGACGGCTTGTTCGATCGGCTGGCTGGCGCTGATGGCCGAGGTGGCCACGGCCGCGGTAACCGCCGCGGCGGCCACGGCTGCGGCGGTGATGTGCGAGGCACGCACTTCGAGTTCCTCCTCGCTCAGTACCTGTGGCACCGTGGCCGTGCGCACGGGTGCATGCGCTTGACCGGCATGCGGCGCATGCGCGCACACGCCCTCGCTGGCGGCGCGCCGGTCGCGATCTTCCCCTGAACGCTCCAGAACTTGCATTGGAATTCCCCTGTTTGCGCTACCGGCCACCCTCCTGGCGGCCCTGGTGTGCTCCCTCACGTCCGTGCTTGCTTGCCTGGTCTCCAGAAGCGGGTAACTTCACCCCAAGGCATGTTTTGATGCTGCGTTTGTTTTTTGGACGGATGGCTATTTTGCGCCGAAATTTCTGAAAGGCAAAACAAAAATGCGGCTGTGCAAAAAATATCTGCATCCCAAGCCGGACGGGACTTGCCGGGCTATCAAGAAACGATGTGCAAAAAGAAACGGCAGCCCCGTTTCCAGGACTGCCGCTTGACATGCCGACAACAAGATTGGCTCAGTCGACGATCTTTTCCAGTGCAAACAGATCTGCCGGATTCTCGCGCGCACGGACCAGGTGGACTTGCGCGCCATCGACCAGCACCTCGGCCGCCCGGCCGCGGGTGTTGTAGTTGGAGGCCATGGTCATGCCGTAGGCGCCGGCCGACATCAGTGCCAGCAGATCGCCCTGGCCGATGGCCAGTTCGCGCGAGCGGGCCAGCCAGTCGCCGGATTCACATACCGGGCCGACGACGTCGTAGATGCGGGGCTGGCCGGCGTTTTCCTTCACTGTCTTGACGCCATGCCAGGCTTCGTACATGGCCGGACGCATCAGATCGTTCATGGCGGCATCGACCACGGCGAAGTTTTTTTCTTCACCATGCTTGAGGTATTGCACCTCGGTCAGCAACAGGCCGGCATTGCCGACCACCGAGCGACCCGGCTCGAACATGACCTGGATGGGGCGGCCCTGGTACTTGCTGGCACGCCAGGCATCGACGCGGGCGAACACGCGCGCCAGGTAATCACCGATGGCCACCGGTTGCTCGTCGTCGTAACGGATACCGATGCCGCCGCCGATGTCGAGGTGGTGAATCGGAATGCCCTCGGCTTCCAGCGCGTCAACCATGTCGATGATCTTCTCCAGCGCTTCCAGCAGGGGCGAGTCGTCCAGCAGCTGCGAGCCGATGTGGCAGTCGATGCCCACCACTTCGATGTTGGGCAGGGCGGCAGCGGCGCGGTAGCAGTTCAGCGCATCTTCATAGGCCACGCCGAACTTGTTTTCCTTCAGGCCGGTGGAGATGTAGGGATGGGTCTTGGCGTCCACATTGGGATTGACGCGCAGCGAGATGCGCGCACGCTTGCCCAGTGCACCGGCCACTTCGTTCAGGCGCGCCACTTCGGGGATGGATTCGACGTTGAAGCAGAGGATGTCGTGCTCCAGCGCCAGCTTCATTTCGTCGCGACCCTTGCCCACGCCCGAGAAGATCACCTTGCGTGCATCGCCGCCGGCGGCCACCACGCGCAGCAGTTCGCCGCCGGAAACGATGTCGAAGCCCGAACCCAGCTTGCCCAGCAGGTTCAGCACCGCCAGGTTGGAATTGGACTTGACCGAGTAGCACACCAGGGCGCCGCCCTTGGCACCGTCGGTGCGGCCGGCCGCGCGGCAGGCATCGGCATAGGCCGAGAAATTCTGCACCAGCGCTGCGCTGGAATAGACATAGAGCGGGGTGCCGAACTGTTCAGCCAGCGCTTGCAGGGAGACATCTTCGGCGTGCAGCACGCCGTTGCGATAGGAGAAGTGGGACATGGGGTTCCGGAAAGGTCAGCGCAAAGATCAGCGGAAAAATCGGTTCGACAAGGAAATCCGGCGCGGTCCCCCCTTCATGCTTTTTGGGGGACCGGCCGCGATGCAGCCAGATGTTTCAGTCCGGCATCATCGTTTGGGCGTGTCGGCGGAGGTGTCGGCAGAGACCGCACCCTCCTGGCCGGCCGCCTTGTCCTTGGCCGGAGCGACCGGCTGGGTGCGCACGAACGGGTCGGGCGGCACCTTGGGCATGTACAGCGGACCTTTCTGGCCGCAACCGGCCAGCATCAGGACGGCGGCGCACAGCGCCAGGGAAGCTGCACAACGGAAGGGAGAATGGGGTGACTTCACGATAAAATGACGGATTACATCGAAATCTTAGAATGACTTGGAGTGTAGCATGACCGAATCGGAATTCCTGGACCTGGCTGACGCCACCCTCAACGCCATCGAGACGGCCCTGGAAGACGCCTGCGACGCCAGTGAGCTGGACGTGGAATGCAGTCGCAGCGGCAACGTGCTGGAAATCGAATGCGTGGACAATGGTTCCAAGATCATCATCAACAGCCAGGCCCCCATGCAGGAAATGTGGCTGGCCGCGCGCTCCGGCGGCTTCCACTACAAATTTGACGGCCGACATTGGCTCAACACCCGCGATGGCAGCGAGCTTTACGCCACACTGTCGGAAGTGGTCAGCAGCCAGGCGGGCGTACCCGTCACCATCCAGCCCTGAGCCGGCGCGGCGCCGGTCCGTGCATCCTGCCGCTGCGGCGGCTGCCTGCCCGTGCGCCCTTCCGACTTGCACCGTCCAAGACAATCAACCTGCAGCATTCATGCGTCGATCCCTCCGACATCCTGCCTTCCTGTTCCTGCAGCGCGGACTGGCGCGCCTGCGCTGGATCCTGGTGCTGACCTTGCTGGCCGTTGCAGCAGCACTGCTGCTGCCGCCGCTGGTGGCACGCTTGAACCATGACCACAGCCCCCAAACCCTGGCAGCCGAAAAAGACCTGCAGGCCATTGCCGCAGGCCTTGAGCGCTATCGCCAGGACAACGGTCGCTACCCCAGTGGCGCCCAGGGCCTGCTGGCGCTGGTGATCAAGCCCACGCGGCCGCCCGTGCCGGGCAACTGGCAGATCGGCGGCTACGTCGATCGCCTGCCGCGCGACCCCTGGGGCAACTCCTACCAGTACGGGGCCGATGATGAGGGCAGTCGCTACGAACTCTATTCTTTCGGCGCAGCTGGCCCGGATGGCGGTGCCGATGGCGAGCAGGTCATCAGCCTGCACTGAGCTTGTGCCGCGGGCGGCCGGCGCCGCCCGGAGTCTTTCTCAGGGCCTGTTCAGGCCACATCCGGGAAGGCCGTGCGCAGCCGGTACTGACGCTGCCGGTAATTGCCTTCGGGACCGCTGAACCCACAGTCGACGTCGCCGAACAGACGGCTCACGCGGTTGATGGCCGCACGCTGGGCTTCGGTCTGCACCGCGATCAGGCGACGTTTGCTGCGGGCATGATGAGCGCAGATGTCCACCACCAGACAGTGACCGTAATCAGCCTGCTTGATATCGATGAGCAGCGCTTCCGGCTTGGTCAGCCCAAAGATGGCCGCCAGCTCGATGCGCGCACTGAGGAAGGGATTGCTGTTGCGCAGGCGCTCGCTGAGCTGCTGGCGTGCCTGCAGCGCCCATGACGGGCCCTGCTCCTGGACCGTGAAGGCGTGCAAGGCTTGCATCGCAGCAGCATCGCCCTGGCTGGCGGCCTGCTGCCACCAGTACAGGGCCTTGACGTCATGCAGGGGATCATCACGGCGATTGCGCCAGAAGATCTGTGCCAACTCGCACTGCGCTTGCACCAGTCCCGCTTCGGCGGCCTTCTCCAGATATTGCTGGGCCACCTGCAGATTGCGCTGCGAATAGATCGAGCGCGAATAGATACGCGCCAGTGCATGCCATGCCTGAGCCGCACCGCCCTCCCCGGCCAACAGCAACCAGTGCAGTGCCTTCTTGAAATTGGCCAGGCCTTGTTCCATGAACACCCGATTGCCGGCACGGTCAATCTTGGCGCACAACAGGCCCAGCTCCAGGCGCGCCTCGACATTGCCGGCCAGCGCCGCCAGTTCGAACAGGCGCAGCAGCTGGCCCAGGTCAGGTTGCTGCGTACCCGCCTGCCACTGACCATAACGCAGCAGCAACGTAGCTTCCTCGCTGTTGAGCCGGACCAGCCCGGCACCGTCGCTCTCTTTCTCCAGCTGCGCCAGCGCGACGCTGTTGCGCTCCATCAGGCGCTTGACCAGTATCGCGGCACCGCGCGCGAAGGCCGCACCCTGGCCCTGCTGCCAGGCCTTGTCCAGCAGGGCGTACTGCGCCTGCTCGATGCCCGCACGGGCTGCTTCGCGTACCAGATTCTCCTCGACCGCCGAGGCCGCCAGGCCAGGTACCATGGGCTGCCCGTGACGCTGCATCTGCTGCGCCAGCAGCCATTGAGCCTCGTGATCGTCGCGGCTGGCCAGCAAGGACAATGCAGCAATGGCGCGAGCATGGGTATTGCTGTCGAACTGTGCGGTGTGCTCCAGCACCAGGCGCGCGAAGATCACGCCAGCCTGCGGCACGCCCGCTTCAAACGCCTTCTCGTACCAGATGGCCGCTTCCTGGGGCGAGGACAATTCCTTGACTTGCTCATAGGTGATATTGCGGCCGATGATCATCCACGCATCATCGACCCCCTGTTGCGCAGCGCGGCGCAGCCAGTAGAAGGCCGTTCCCTTGCTGCGCGGCAGTCCGCTGCCACCGCTCAGGTAGCGCCGGCCCAGGGCCAGCTGTGCGCGCGATTCACCGGCGCGGGCGGCCTTGATGACGGCCAGTTCTTCTCTCGTTGCCATGTTCTTGTTCCTTTCTCAGCAAGCCCGACAGTCAAAAGCTGCAGGCAAAAACATCCCCGCTGGCGCAGCAGGCTGCGTCAGTCCGGTGTGCATCAAAAACTAAGTATTTGAATGCGGCCCGCCAGTGCATGAGTGGGCGGTGCGATGCGCGGATCATGGATGAGGATGAACTCGACGCGCATCGAAATAGCGCTCTTATTAGAGCAGTGCGCTGCAAAAAAGTGCGCAATGACGAGAGCTTATTACGCTTTCTTTACTGACATCAAGACCCGCTACCAGTAAGGGTTTCGTCAGCATTTGACGATGCTAAAGCGAGCTTTTTGCGGTGCCACAAACGGCCTTCCAGCGTGGCCGCGCGCCGCCAGGCGCACCAAATTGGTTTGGAATGCGAGGAAGAAAATGGGGACGCCACGAAAATGGTGCATTCGTGCGCGGCGGAGAAAACACTGTTACAGAAACTAACAAAATGAAACGCCCTGTACACATGAAAAAAAGCGCCGCATGAACCTCATGCGGCGCTTCTCTTGCTCTGTTGCAGATCAAACTGCGCCGCCGGGAAGACGACGCAGTTCAAGTCACATTAGAACTTGTGACGGATACCCACGGCGACGGCGCCCTGGTTGCCATCGGTACCGGTGGCGTTGGAAACGCCCGGGTTGTTCAGGTCGCTAGCCTTGGTGTAAGCCATGAAGGCGTACAGGTCGGTGCGCTTGGACAGCCAGTAGTCGGTACCCAGGCTGACTTGAGTCAGCTTGGCCTTGGTCGACACGCCGTCGAAGTCGGCACGGGTGTGATCCACGGCAGCCAGCAGCTTCAGGGACGGGCTCAGGGAGTAAGCGGTACCCAGTTCGTAGATGTCAGCCTTCTTGGAGTTGGCCAGGGTACGGTTGGCGATGCTGGTCAGCGAACCGACACCAGCGGCGCTCAGGTTGGTCTGGCTGTTCAGATCTTGCTTGACGCGCGAGTAGTTACCGTACACACGTGCCGGGCCGAACTGATACGACGCTGCCACGTTCAAGACCTTCTGAGCGGTGCTGCCAGCCAGGTTGCTTTCGCTGGCCACGCTGGTGGTGGTGGTGCTGCTCAGCAGGGAGGTGTCAGCCGCGGTCGAACCAGCCTTGGACTGGTAGTAGGTGATGCCCAGACCCAGGGGACCGTTGTCGTACTTGCCGCCGACGCCGAAGGCTTGACCAGCGGAGGTCTGACCAGCGGTTTCGCCGAAGCCGTACATCAGGTTACCGGTGAAGCCGTTCAGGTTCGAGGTGGTGTAGCTGATGGAGTTGTTGGTACGGGTGCCTTGCAGGCGATCCAGGCCCGAACCGGAGTTGCTGACCCAGCCGCCGAAGTCGGCCACGGCGGTGTAAGCGGAGATGGTGTCAGCGAAGTCGGTTTGACGACCGACCAGCACGCTACCGAAACCACCAGTCAGACCCACGACCGACTTGCGACGGAACAGGGTGTTGCTGGTCTTGGAGTCGTCCAGAGCACCGGTATCGTTGGAGAAGCCAGCTTCCAGGTTGAACACGGCCGACAGACCGCCGCCCAGATCTTCAACACCCTTGAAGCCGATACGCGAACCCTGAATGACGCCCGAATTCAGGCCGAACTTGCTGCCGGTGCCACCGGAGGTGGTAGCAACCTTGCTTTGGTAGACAACACCGGTATCGACGATACCGTAGATCGTGACGGAGCTTTGCGCATGGGCTGCGCCTGCGAACGCGCCCAGAACGGCGAGTGCCAGCAGAGATTTTTTCATGTGACGTCCTTCTCTAAAAATAGTCTTGAGGATCCGCACTTGCAGTCGGATGGGCAAACATTAATGCTTCTCGCCGCGCGTGACTGCACCTTGGTCGATAGAAGTGATTTTTTAGACGGGAGCGAAAGATTGAAATGGCAATTGTTGTATTTTTTTATCGTCAATTTCCATGGCGCGCTTGCGATCCGGCTACGGGATCGGCTCGCATCAAGGAAAAAGCGCCGGTATCTCTACCGGCGCTTCTCGTGATTTCTAACATTTTGATACATCTGGCAAGCAGAGCTTGATGCGCCCTCATTCCTTTTCAGGATCACCGACCAGCTTCTTCAACAGATCCGACTTCAATTGCTGGCGCTGTGCCGAGGCGTTCTTGCGATGTGCACCGGCCCCACCGGCACGCTGCTGTGCCGCCAGGGCCACCGGATTGCGTGGCCTGGACTGCGATGGCTCGACGCGAAAACTCAGCTTCTGCCGCGTTCCCAGGGTCTTGTTGGCCATCCCGATCTCCTCGCCTGCTGGCGTTAGAGCACGTAGCGCGACATGTCCTCATCCACGGCCAGCTCACCCAGACGCTCGTTGACGTACGCGGCATCGATGAGCAGGCCATCCACACCGGCTTCGCCGGCCGTGAAGGAAATCTCTTCCAGCAGCTTTTCCATCACGGTGTAGAGACGACGTGCACCGATGTTCTCGGTCTTCTCATTGACCGTGTGCGAAATCTCGGCCAGGCGCTGGATGCCGCTGTCGGCGAATTCGATCTTCACGCCTTCGGTGGCCAGCAGCGCTTCATACTGTTTGGTGAGGCAGGCATCGGTGCCGGTCAGGATGCGCTCGAAATCGGCGATGGAGAGCGAATCGAGCTCCACGCGGATCGGGAAGCGGCCCTGCAGTTCCGGAATCAGATCGGAGGGCTTGGACAGGTGGAATGCACCGGAGGCGATGAAGAGGATGTGATCGGTCTTGATCATGCCGTACTTGGTGTTGACGGTCGTGCCTTCCACCAGCGGCAGCAGATCACGCTGCACACCGGCGCGGGAGACGTCGGCATTGCCGTTCTGCGAGCGGGTGGCGATCTTGTCGATCTCGTCCAGGAAGACGATGCCGTTCTGCTCGACGTTGGCGATGGCCTTCTGCTTGAGTTCTTCCTCGTTGACCAGCTTGGCCGCCTCTTCCTCGATCAACAGCTTCATGGCTTCCTTGATCTTGATCTTGCGCGCCTTCTTGCGCTGGTTGCCCAGGCCGGAGAACATCGACTTGATCTGCTCGGTCATTTCTTCCATGCCCGGGGGCGCCATGATTTCCATCGACGGTGCAGCGTCATTGAGTTCCAGCTCGATCTCGCGATCATCCAGCGCCCCTTCGCGCAGACGCTTGCGGAAGGTCTGGCGGGTGGTGTTCTTGTCGTCCTTCTCCGGGCTGGCATTGCCATCGGGCGTAAAACCGAAATCGCGGGCCGGCGGCAGCAGCACATCGAGGACGCGATCTTCGGCCGCATCTTCAGCGCGGGTGCGCACCTTGCGCGTTTCCAGCTCGCGGGTCTGCTTGATACCGATGTCAACCAGGTCGCGGATGATGGTGTCCACGTCGCGGCCCACATAGCCGACTTCGGTGAACTTGGTGGCTTCGATCTTGATGAAAGGCGCATCGGCCAGCTTGGCCAGGCGACGTGCAATCTCGGTCTTGCCCACGCCGGTCGGGCCGATCATGAGGATGTTCTTGGGCGTGATCTCGTGGCGCAGCGGCTCCTCGATCTGCTGGCGGCGCCAGCGGTTGCGCAGGGCGATAGCCACCGCGCGCTTGGCGCGGGCCTGGCCGACGACGTGCTTGTCGAGTTCGGAGACGATTTCCTTGGGAGTCATATTCATGGTGGTGATCTTTTCGCTGTGACGATTCATCGGAGAAATAGGCAGGAAATGCGCGCTGCGCGGCTTATTCCAGCGTCTCGATGATGTGGTTCAGGTTGGTGTAGATGCACAGCTCACCGGCGATGGTCAGGGATTTCTTGACGATCTCGGCCGGCGCCAGGTCGGTGTTGTCGTACAGGGCCTTGGCCGCCGATTGCGCATAGCTGCCACCGGAGCCGATGGCGCCGATGCCGTCATTGGGTTCGAGCACGTCGCCATTGCCGGTGATGACCAGGGTGGTTTCCTTGTCGGCACACAGGAGCATGGCTTCCAGGCGACGCAGCATGCGGTCGGTGCGCCAGTCCTTGGCCAGTTCGACCGAGGCACGCATCAGGTTGCCCTGGTGCTTTTCCAGCTTGGCTTCGAACAGATCGAGCAGGGTGAAAGCGTCGGCCGTGCCGCCGGCGAAACCGACCAGGACTTTGCCGTGATAGAGCTTGCGCACCTTGCGCGCACTGCCCTTCATGACGATGTTGCCAAGCGTCACCTGGCCGTCGCCACCGAGCGCGACCTGATTGCCGCGACGGACGGAAAGGATGGTGGTGCCGTGAAATTGTTCCATGCTTGCCTCTGTTCAATATGTGCCTGGGAGCCGCGGAGGGACGTACCGATTCCGCATTCCTGTCGAGATGGGGCTGGCCCGCCGGATTGCAAGTCATGAGATCGGAAGGGCCGCCGTCGAGGCCGATATTGTACGCCCGCAAGGAAAACGGGCGCCCGGGCCACAAGGCCGGGGCGCCCGTCTCAGGCAGCGGGAGCGATTACACCGAAATGGTCATCAGGCTGGCATTGCCGCCCGCGGCCGTGGTGTTGACGCACAGAGCGCGCTCGGCCAGCAGGCGCCACAGGGGGATGGCGCCGTCTTCGCTGCACAGGATCAGCGGCACCAGCGCACCCTCACGGGCGGCCAGGCGTACCCGCCAGGGGGCAGCCTGATGGCTGTCCACCAGGGCCGCCTGCAGCGGCTCGGCATCGAGCTGGCTGGCGCGGCGGATGGCCGCACGCACCGGGGCCGGCAAGCCAGCCGGCAGCAGCGCTGCCGTGGCCTCGTCGACCACCACCGTATTGCCGGTGGCAAAGGCTGCGGCCAGCTGATTCAACAGCGTACCGACACTGGCGGCCACGCACAGCACCAGGCCGCGCGGGGCGAAGGCCAGGGTATTGCGCTCGCCGGTCGGCCCGGGCAGCAGGAGGCTGCGCTGCAGCAGGCTGTCGCGGTGATAGCGCTGGCCGCTGGCGGCCAGGCGTTCATGGCCGTGCGTGCGGGCCCAGTCCAGCAGACTGTCCAGCAGAGTGTTGGGCACTTCTGCGGGTTGTGCGCGGGTCAGCTCTTCGTGCAGTTGCGCATGGCGTTGCAGGCGCTTGAGGTAGAGCGGGCCACCGGCCTTGGGACCGGTACCGGACTTGCCTTCGCCGCCGAAGGGCTGCACGCCCACCACCGCGCCGACGATGTTGCGATTGACGTAGATGTTGCCCACGTGGGCGTGCCGGGCCACGAAATCGATGGTCTCGTCGATGCGCGAATGCACGCCCAGGGTCAGGCCATAGCCGGTGGCGTTGATGGCGTCGATGAGCTGCGGCAGGGCATCGCGGCGATAGCGCAGCACGTGCAGCACCGGGCCGAAGACTTCGCGCTGCAGTTGTCCCAGGTCGTCGATCTCGATGACGGTCGGGGGCACGAAAGTACCGTGCTGGCAATCCTCGCCCAGCGGCAGCTGGTGGACGGCACGCGCACTCTTGCGCATGCGCTCGATGTGGGCCAGCAGGTTCTGCCGGGCCTCGGCATCGATGACCGGGCCGATGTCGGTGGAGAGACGGTCCGGGCGGCCCACGCGCAGTTCGGCCATGGCCCCCTTCAACATTTCCAGAGTGCGGTCGGCGATGTCTTCCTGCAGGCACAGGATGCGCAGGGCCGAGCAACGCTGGCCGGCGCTGTCGAAGGCCGAGGACAGCACGTCCTGCACCACCTGCTCGGCCAGGGCCGAGGAATCCACGATCAGGGCATTCTGGCCGCCGGTCTCGGCAATGAGCGGGACCTCGCCGTGTTCGCCGCTGCCATCGCCATCATCATGCTTGCGCTGGGCCAGGGTGCGATTGATGAGCTGTGCCACTTCAGTGGAGCCGGTGAAGATCACGCCCTTGACGCGCGCATCCGAGGTCAGCGCGGCGCCCACGGTCTCACCACGGCCCGGCAGCAATTGCAGGGCGGCGCGCGGGACACCCGCCTCATGCAGCAGTTGCACGGCGCGATGGGCGATCAGCGCGGTCTGCTCGGCCGGCTTGGCCAGCACCACATTGCCGGCAGCCAGGGCGGCACTGACTTCACCGATGAAGATCGCCAGCGGGAAATTCCACGGACTGATGCACACCACCGGTCCCCAGGCCAGCACGTTGCCGTCATGGCGCGAGGCGATGGCGTAGTAGCGCAGGAAATCCACCGCTTCGCGCACTTCGGCAATCGCATTGGGCAGCGACTTGCCGGCTTCACGCACGGCCAGGGCCATGAGCTCGGCGATATTTTCTTCCAGCAGGTCGGCCGCGCGTTCCAGCATGGCGGCGCGCTCGGCGGCCGGTGTCGATTGCCATTGCGGTGCATAGGCAGTCGCTGCGGTGAGCGCGGTATCGACATCGGCCACGGTGGCTTCGCTGACCTGACCCACGACTTCGCGATGGTCGGCCGGGTTGCGTACGAGCTGTGCAGCCTGGGCAACGATGTCGCCGGCGATTAGCGGCGCGGCCTGCCACTGGCGCTGGGCCATGGAGACGAACAACTGGCCCAGTTGCTGCAGGCGTGATTCGTTGGAGAGATCAATGCCTGCTGAATTCTTGCGCTCCTGGCCATACAGCTGCTGCGGCAGGGCAATGGCCGGATGCGGCACGCCGCCCTGGGCGCGCACGGTCTCGATGGGATCCGCCACCAGACGATCCAGCGGCACGGCCTCGTCCACGATCTGGTTGACGAAGGAAGAGTTGGCACCATTCTCCAGCAGACGGCGCACGAGATAGGCCAGCAGCGTCTGGTGCGAACCGACCGGCGCATAGATGCGGCAGGCCTTGCCCAGGTTGTCGGCACCGACCACCTGGTCGTACAGGGTCTCGCCCATGCCGTGCAGGCACTGGAATTCGTAGTTGTCGATCTGGTGCTGCCTGGCCCAGTGATAGATCGCCGCCAGCGTATGCGCATTGTGCGTGGCGAACTGCGGATAGATGACGTCGGTGGCGGCCAGCAGCTTCTGCGCGCAGGTCAGGTAGGACAGGTCGGTATGCAGCTTGCGGGTGTAGACCGGATAGCCTTCCAGGCCATCGACCTGGGCGCGCTTGATTTCGCTATCCCAATAAGCGCCCTTGACCAGGCGGATCATCAGGCGACGACCGTTGCGGCGGGCCAGATCGACCAGATAGTCGATGACGAAGGGGCAGCGCTTCTGGTAGCCCTGCACCACGAAGCCCAGGCCCTCGAAACCGGCCAGGTCGGGATCGGCCACCAGCACTTCCATCATGTCCAGCGACAGTTCCAGGCGGTCGGCTTCCTCGGCATCGATGTTCAGGCCAATGTTGTATTGCTTGGCCAGCAGCAGCAACTGCTTCAGGCGCGGCAGCAGTTCGCCCATCACGCGCGCATGCTGGGCGCGCGAGTAGCGCGGATGCAGGGCCGACAGCTTGACCGAGATGCCCGGGCCGTCCTTGATGCCGCGACCATTGGAAGCGCGGCCGATGGCGTGGATGGCGCTCTCGTAGGACTGGTAGTAGGCATCGGCATCGTGCATGGTCAGTGCCGCTTCGCCCAGCATGTCGTAGGAATAGCGATAGCCGCGCTTTTCGTTGTCGCGGCTGTTTTCCAGCGCCTCGTCGATGGTCTGGCCGGTCACGAACTGATTGCCCAGCATACGCATGGCCAGGTCCACGCCCTTGCGGATGAGCGGTTCGCCGCCCTTGCCGATGAGGCGCGTGATGGCTTGCGTGAGGCCGCTTTCGCTGCTGGTGGAGACCAGCTTGCCGGTAATGAGCAGACCCCACGTGGCGGCATTGACGAACAGTGAGGGCGACTCGCCCAGATGCTTGCGCCAGTCGCCCTTGCTGATCTTGTCGGCGATGAGACGGTCGGCGGTCTGGCGGTCGGGGATGCGCAAGAGTGCCTCGGCCAGGCACATCAGCGCCACCCCCTCTTCCGAGGACAGCGAGAACTCGTGCATCAGCGCATCGACGCCGGAGGACCGGGTGCGCTTCTCGCGCACCTGCTGCACCAGCTTCCTGGCCAGTTGCCGGGTGGCATCCTTCCAGGGTTGCTGGCCCTGCACCTGCTGCAGCAGCCATTGCACGGCCTCGCGCTCGTCGCGACGATAGGCGGCGGTGATGGCCGCACGCAGCGGGCTGGGGGCCGGCAGCAACTCGGCCTGGAAAGAGCCAAAGGGCAGGCTGGAAGCGGAGGCCGCAGGGGCGGCGGAGGCGACGGTGGTCATGGTCTGGAGTCGAAATGGGATGGAAATGGGCAACCGGATTCTATGTGCTTGATGCCAATATTAATTCTGTATTTGAACCTCATAACCAATATTTAATTTGGCATATTGAAATTATACAAACTTAAATTTTCCACAATTCGGCAGTATCGGCGTCTTGTGCAGAGCTGTCGCGGCTTGCGGCGGTGGCAAGCGCTGCGAATCGGCCCGAACCGGTGCAAGCAAGGGCCTGGTCAGCGGGAATCACAAATAATTCGAAGCATTCTTCGGTTCATTTCGAGTTTTGCCGAGGATTTTCGGTGTTTTTCTGGCAAGCCGAACGCGTCGAACAAGAATGACGGCCCATCATTGCTCCGGGCTTGCTCATGGATACCACCCGCCAGTTGTTGTCCCGTCTGCTGCGCTTTTCTGCGGCAAAGCGTCTCTACCGTTTGCAGCTGGCGGGTCAGCCGCAAGACCGTTTCCTGGTCGAGGCCCATGTGACCGTCGATGCCCTGCATGCGGTGGGTGCCACCGAGCTGATCGTCCTGAGCCTGGATGCAGACGCGCCAGCGAAGTCCCTGCTGGGTTGCCGCGCAACGCTGGAGATGCGTCTGGCCGATGGTGGTGTCCATCGCTGTACCGGGCTGATCCATGAAGTCGCCCGGTTGGGTGGCGATGGCGGTTTCTGCCGTTATCGCCTGCGCCTGGCACCCTGGCCGTGGTTGCTCACACAGGCCGGCACCAGCCGCGTCTGGCAAGACAAAAGCCTGCTGGAAGTGGTCGAAGACGTCTTCCGCGAATTCCTGCAACACGCCGACTGGCATTGGTCTGCCGATGCGCTGGCCTGCCTGGATCGCTTGCCGCTGCGCAGCTATACCGTGCAATACCGTCAGACTCATTTCGATTTCATCAGCCGCCTGCTAGCCGGCGAAGGGCTCTCATGGCGCATGGAAGAACATGCGACCAGCCCGCAGGGACATCGCATGGTGATCTTTGCCGACAGTACTGCGCGCGGTTGCTTTCCCGAAGATGCGACCAGCGCAGCCCATGGGGGCATCCGCTTTCATGGCGCCAGGGAGCAGGAGCAACAGGATGGCATCCAGGCCCTGACCGCGAGTCGCAGCCTGCAAGCGGCCAGCTATGCGCTGCTGTCCTACGACGACCAAAACAAACGAGCCATCGCCGCCAGCATCCCCACCCATCACGCCTTCGGCGGCCGCGCCGCGCCATGGCTGGAAAGCTACGACAGTGCAGGCCTGGCCGCCCATGACGACAGCGACGCCGCAGACCGTCACGCGCGCCTGATGATGGAAGCCGCCGAGGCCCGTAACAAGCTCTGGCGCGGACGCGGCACGGTACGCAGCTTGCGGGCCGGATCGCGCTTCACCTTGATGCAGGGACCGTTGGCCGGAAAGGAACGCGACTATGCCGTGCTCTCGGTGCTCGGTGTGGGCGTCAACAATCTCCCTGCCGATACCGAAGCGGCACTGGCTGAGTTGTTCGGACCCTTGCCGGTCTTGCTGGAGGAGGCTGTCGCAACCTGTCTCAAGGCTACCGGGATGGTCCAGCCGCTGGCATGTGATCAGGGCCTGATTGCACTGGCGCGCCGCATGGGATACGCCAATGTGTTCGAAGCGATCCGCGCCGATATTCCCTGGCGTCCCGTCCTGGCCGATGGCACGGGCATGGAGCGCCGTCCGCATGCGCCGTCGCACGGTAGCCAGAGCGCCATCGTGGTCGGCTACCAGGGCGAGACCCAGCCCAACGGCCCCGATGAAATCTGCTGCGACCGGTTGGGCCGCGTGCGCATCCGTTTCCACTGGCAGGGACGGCACGACGACGCGGCGGCCACCTGCTGGGTGCGCGTGGGCCAGCGCTGCGCCGGCCCGGGCATGGGGATGCAGTTCCTGCCGCGCATCGGGCAGGAAGTGCTGGTGCAGTTCCTCGAAAACGACCTGGAACGACCGATTGTGCTCGGTGCCCTCTACAACGGCCGCGGGGAGGGAGGTGTCGCCCCGACGCCTGGTGGAGAAGTGAAGGTTTCTGCCGAAATCCGGGTTTTTCACCAAGCCGGCGATACCGCCATCAGTGGCCAGGGCAATCTGGCTGGCGGTAATGCGCCAACGTGGCATGGTGCCAGTGCCGATCTGGATGGGCATCGCAATCCCGCTGCGCAATGGGGCATCCGGTCCAAGGAATTTGGCGGCTGGGGATACAACCAGCTGCTCTTCGACGACAGCAACCAGCGTGGCCGCATCCAGCTCAAGACCACGCAGGCCGGCAGCGAACTCAATCTCGGTCACCTGATCCACAGCGCCGACAATTATCGCGGCAGCTTCCGTGGCACGGGCGTGGAATTGCGTACTGATGCCTATGGGGTCATTCGTGCGGGACGCGGCATTCTGTTCTCCAGTTATCGGGTGGAACATCGCGCCCAGCATCGTGACCCGGCCGGGGACAACACGGGCCAACGGGCGATGGCACGACAGGCCGCACATATCAGCAAGACCTTCGACGAGGCAGTCCGCACGCATCGCACGGTGGGGATGGCAGAGGGACTCGATGCGATGAAGCAGGCCATCGCCGGGCAGGCCGAGATTGCGCAGCAGGACCTGCCTGCCAGCAGTACACCGCTGATCCAGATCGCCGCGAAGGAAGGGCTGGGCGTGGTGGCGGGACAGCATCTGCAACTGGCCAATGGTGGCGGCGTCAGCCTGATCAACGGACAGGATGCCCAGCACGTCAGTGGTCAGCAATTCCGGCTGCGCACGCAGCAGGCCATCGGACTGCTGGGCGGGGCCACGGCTGCTGGCGACAAGGGCATCGGCTTGCAGATGATCGCAGCACAGCGCGACATCGATGTGCAGGCACAGGCAGGGGGACTGGCCGTGCAGGCGCGTGATCCCTTGCAGATCGTCAGTGCCAATGCGGGTGTGAGCTGGGCAGCGGCCCGCAAGATCACGCTGGCCACGGCGGGTGGGGCCAGTATCGTCATCGAGGGCGGGAACATTACGGTGTTGTGTCCGGGGACGCTGACAATCCATGCGGGGCAGAAGCTGCTGGACGGCGCCGCGCGCATCAAGCTCGAACTCCCTCTTTTGCCCAAAGCCCCTGTTCAAGAAAAAAACCGGTCACCGTTTTCAAAGTGAGTTGCCATGCTGCTGAGCCCTCCATTTCTGCCGCCGCGCCCCGGCGATCTCTCCGATGCCGCATGGCTAAACACGCTCTTGCCCGATCCGCCAGCTGGCGAGGGGTTCTTTCCTGTCAGTCGTGATCTCAACTGGCATGGCGGTCTGCATGTGCACGCCCCTGCTCACGCCAAGGGCACGGAATGGGTCCATGCCATTGCCGATGGCACGGTCATCTTCAGCCGTAGTGCCACGCCAAAGAACGACAATCGTGAACATGCCCTGAACTATCTGGGCTGGACCGATGATGGCTGCGTTGTGATCCGCCATGACACCGACATCGGAGAGGGTGCAGCGGCCTCCCAGATCGTCTTCTATTCGCTCTACATGCATCTGAGCCAGGTGGAAGCCGGCATGAAGGCGGGCAAAAAAGTCTACCGCAAGGATCTGCTGGGGATGGCCGGCCAGTGCCATGACAGCTCACGCAAACTGATCCACTTCGAGATCGCTTGCGATGACGCCAACCTTGGAAAATTGATCGGACGCAGCGACAACAAGCTGGACCTGAGCCGCGACGGACGCACCGATGTGCTCTTCGGTGAAATGTATTTCCTGCTGCCTGCCGGTACCCGGTTTTATGTGAAAGAACCACCACGTAACCAGAGTACGCCGGAGACCGAAACGCTGCAGTTGAGCAAGGAAATGCTGATCGTCGGACTGCGTTATGCCGAAGGTGACGGCGCACCCGCACAGCGTGGCGACCTGCTCATCACGACCTATCGTGCGGATGGAGAGCGAATAGGGCAATCCCTTCGCTTGCCGGAAGCGGAATATCTCCTCTACGCCAGCGCCAACAAGATCAGCCTGGCCTATCCCGAAGGCAAGCGTCCGGCGCCCAGCGCAGTCTATGAACTGCTGCGCTTCGGCAGGATCGTGGGGCCTGATCCGCTGGTACCGTCCGATGTACCGCACTGGCGGGAGATTGTGCTGCCCACAGGCAAAGGCTGGGTCAATCTGAATGGCGCGGGAATCCACAAATACAGCGATGCCGACTTCCCTCCCTGGCACCACTGGCATCTGGTCAGGGAAGAAGACCATTCCCGATCCGTGGACAGCCGATGCGCAGCCAGCGCTGTCTCCCGATGGCTGGATCTGGATGGCGACGGCAAGGTGACGGAACAAGAGGCCTTGAAGGCACTGGATGACCAGACTGCGCGCGAGCGGCTTTCGCGCTTGATCTGCAGGGTGGAAAGTGAGTGGGATGCGGCCAGGCTGGAGGCGCGATGGTCATGGCTGACACGCAGTGAGAATGGTGTGCCGGCGCGGTTGAATGCCGAGGGATTTGAGCAATTCAAAAAGCATGCGAGGGCGCTTTGCATCGATCACAAAGAGATCTTGATGGCGAAGTGGCGGTTCAATCCGCGTGAATTCTTGCTTGTCTTTAGAAGGAATGGATGGATGTCGTTGAAAGAGATGGCTCAAATAATACCGGCTAAATCGTCAGTCGCAAAGCTTGCAGGTGTGGATTGGAAAAAGGCAATTAAACGGCTAGAACAAGGTGCACTGGACGAAGATCGTGGATCAATGCCTCCCCACCTACACCCTAACTGGCAAGTTCTCTCTCGTAAATATCAATTGTCGTCGTCACCTGTAAGAGTTGCTACTTTCTTCAGCCAGGTCATGGTTGAAAGCGATGTACTCAAGGCTGTCGTCGAGTACCTGCTTCGTAGCGATCATCGGCAATCGATCCAGGATCTTGCACTTCGGCCCAGCCTGCTTGCCAACAAAACGCAAGAAAACCCATCCTGCCGATTTTGACTTTGAGGACTTCCTCACGATGATTCGCAGCATCAGATTCAATACGGACTAATTTTCTTTTTACTTATCTTTCCCGATCAGGTCCCCTGGCTACTTGCGCCATCCGCTCGAAAGAACCATCTTCCATTCAGGAGAATATCGTTGGACATGTGTCTGCTCTATTGCTCGCTCTTATTCACGGCCACGCTGGCGACCACCAGCATGGCAGGAAACCGCGAAGCCTTCGCACGTGACGTTAGAAGTGACGTCCGACGCACATGTCTTCTCGATATGCAGCTACCGCCCAGTGCAGCCTTCATCACCTGTGCGGACCTTCCCCACTACCCTGGCGCCAAGGTGCTGCAGATAGGCCATTATCCGCAGGACTTTCCGGGACCTGGCCTATTGGCCTTCACGGAGGGTTTTCTCTCTGGACAATCGACGCAGGACTATCTCGCTTCAGGCATCTCGGACTGGATCGCCGTCCCTGCGCCCACTGGCGATTTGGATCAGAACGATGATGGGATACAACTCAACGAATACGGTGTGGATTTTCTCTGGGCCACCCGGCCAGATGAGATCAAACGCGAGAAGCTTCGCGGCAAGGGCTGGACCGGCTATCTCTGGACGCGGCGCACGGAACCGACGCGCAAAGAGATGGGCGATGCGACACCCACGCGGCCACAACGATGTTTCATCGCCTTGATCGGCAATCAAAAAAATAGCCTGGAGTTCGCCACCTGCCTTGCCCGGGACCGTAATCCTAGGGAACCGAACGAACTGCATTATCGGGACTTCATGCGCTCATTGAAGAGCATCGAGTTTGGCCACTGGCGATTGCCGATGGAACCATCATAAAGATTCATGCGTGCCGATGTAGGCCCTCACCCAACGCCCCTCTTCGGGATAACAGCCGGTCACCATTTTCAAAGTAAGACACCATGCTGCTGAGCCCTCCCTTCCTCCCTCCTCTCCCTCGCAATTTCTCTGATGCTGCATGGCTGAACACGCTCTTGCCCAATCCACCAGCTGGCGAGGGGTTATTTCCTGTCGGTCGTGATCTCAACGGACAGAAAATAACGGACACAAACGTCCAAGCCCAGCGAAGGGACAGATAATGAGCTGGATTACCACGGCCGCAAAAATCTCCCTGCTTGCAACGATATCGTTCTCCGCTGACACAGCAGCAGTCGACCAAGAACCTATCTATCTGGACGTAGAAATGCAGAATCGCTGCGGGTTCGCACTCACTCTGGCCGATACGATTGACGGGGTTAGTTGCAGTGGGGATCGGCAATTGACCGATGCCTATCGGGCGATGAGCATTGGCTACTTCGTGAATCAGTTTGAGCATAACGACTTTGCTCGCCAGATTTCTCTGGTGATCACCAATCATCCTTTAGAAAAGCTCGTTGGATCCGGCGCAAAAGGAATACTCAAGAGAGATGAGGACACTGGCGAAGCAATCTCTGGCGAGGAGTTGCATCTCACAGAACAATTAGTGAAGGACCTGTGCGCAAAGAGCATGAGACAGGTTCAGGTAGAAAAAATCGCGGCCAACAACTGGCGAGGCTATCTCTGGCGCAGATCATCCAGGCTGAAAAAGAGCGATCTTGTACGGGATTGTCCCAACGACGCGATAGACAAGGAATGCTTTCTCCTGATCATCGGGAATACGACCGTGACACTGTACTCCGATCTGATCTGCTTGCCACGTAACGGAAAAAAAACCGACCCCGCAGAGTTCGATGTGGGCGACTTCATGAAGATGATCTACAGCATCACTTTCGATAGTCAATGAGACTTTCTCCTTCCATGAACACAGAACCAAACCTGTCTCCCGGATCCCTCGAAAAATCCTCATCGGTGAAGATATTGATTTCGTTCCTGATGCTGTGTCTCACGTCAAGCTGCGACGTCCATGCGGCCACCGCTAACGCAGCTACTCTTTTCAAATTCAAGCAACGCAGGATCATGGAAACCTGCCATTTTTCGATGCGTCCACCGAGCAGCTCACCCATCATCACATGCACTGCGCTTGCACACTATCCTGGTGCCAAGGTACTTCAGATGGGCCATTATCCAGAAGACTTTCCTGGCCCCGGACTGCTGGCAAATACGGAAGGATTTCTCTCCGGACAATCCACGCAGGACTACCTCGCTTCAGGCATCTCGGACTGGATCGCCGTCCCTGCGCCCACTGGCGATTTGGATCAGAACGATGATGCGATACAGCTCAACGAATACGGTGTGGATTTTCTCTGGGCCACCCGGCCAGATGAGATCAAACGCGAGAAGCTTCACGGCAAGGACTGGACCGGCTATCTCTGGACACGGCGCACGGAGCCGACGCGCAAAGAGATGGGCGATGCGGCACCTAAACGGCCACAACGATGTTTCATCGCCTTGATCGGCAATCAGAAAAACAGCCTGGAGTTCGCCACTTGCCTCGCTCGGGATCGTAATCCCCGAGCGCCGAACGAACTTCATTATCGGGACTTCATGCGCGCATTGAAGAGCATTGAGTTTGGTCACTAGCGATGCCCATCTCGCCCGACATAAAAATTCATTCAGGCTCAGTAGTTAGCCTTCAAACAAAAAAAGCGCAGCCCGAGAGCTGCGCTTTTTCATGGGATTTCACTGCAAATGATTTATATCATTTACCCGTTTCTTCACCACGCACTGAAACCACCCATCATCCCTCACCCAGATAAGCCGCCTTCACCCGCGGATCATCCAGCATCTGCTGCGCCTGCCCTTCCATGGTAATCAGGCCCGACTCCATCACGTAACCGCGATGCGCCGCTTCCAGCGCCAGCTTGGCGTTCTGTTCCACCAGCAGGATGGTGATGCCCTGCGCCGACACATTGCGGATCACTTCAAAGATCTTCTCCACCATGATCGGCGACAGACCCATCGAAGGCTCATCCAGCAACAGCAGCTTGGGATGGCTCATCAGCGCACGCGCCATCGCCAGCATCTGCTGCTCGCCACCCGACAGGGTACCGGCCATCTGCGCCGCACGTTCCTTCAGGCGCGGGAAGACCTCGAACCAGCGATCGATGTCGGCCTGGATCTGGCCCTTGTCATTGCTGGTGTAGGCCCCCATCAACAGGTTTTCCTGGATGCTCATGCGCGTAAACACGCCACGCCCTTCCGGCACCATCGCCAGCTTGTCCTTGACCAGCTCGAAGGACTTCTTGCCCTTCAACGGATTGCCCATGTAATACACATGGCCATCTACCTTGCTGCTGGGCAGCGTGCCGGTGATGGCTTTCAAGGTCGTGGTCTTGCCCGCGCCATTGGCACCGATCAGGGTCACCAGTTCACCATCGTTGACCTCCAGGCTGATGCCCTTGACGGCCTGGATGCCGCCATAGGCCACGCTCAGTTGTTCGACTTTGAGGATGTTCGTTGTCATGTTCTGTGGTCTCGCTTAATGTCCTGCACCGAGGTAGGCCTCGATCACCGCCGGGTTCTTCTGCACGTCTGCCGGTACGCCTTCGGCAATCGGCTTGCCATAGTCCAGCACCGTGATGCGATTGCACAGGCCCATCATCAGCTTCACATCGTGTTCGATCAGCAGGATGGTCTTGCCTTCGGCCTGGATCTTGACCAGCAGCTCGCGCAGGCCCAGCTTCTCGGTGGCGTTCATGCCGGCCGCCGGCTCGTCCAGCGCCAGCAGTTGCGGATCGGTCGCCAGTGCGCGGGCGATCTCCAGGCGACGCTGGTCACCATACGACAGGTGACGCGCCGTGCGACGGGCGAACTGGCCGATGCCCACGAAGTCCAGCAGCTGCTGCGACTTCTCGCGGATCGCCGCTTCTTCATCGCGTGCCGCCTTGTGGCGGAACACCGCTCCGAAAACATTTTGTTTGGTGCGCACGTGGCAACCCACCATCACGTTTTCCAGCACGGTCATTTCACCGAAGAGGCGAATGTTCTGGAAGGTACGGGCGATGCCGGCCTTGGCCACTTCGTGCGGGGCGCTCGGCGAATACGGTTTGCCATCCAGTTCGAAGGTGCCGGTATCGGGTTGATACAGGCCCGTGATGACGTTGAAGAAGGTAGTCTTGCCAGCACCGTTGGGGCCGATCAGGCCGTAGATCTGGCCGCGTTCGATGGTGATGCCCACGCCGTTCAAGGCTTGCAGGCCGCCGAAACGCTTGCTGACGTCACGGATCTTGAGCAGTGTTTGTGTCATGTTCTGTGCTCCTGATAAGGCTTAGGCTTTGACTTCGCCGGCGGTACCGACTTTGGTATGGTCCGCTTCGGGACGATCTTCATGGCGCGGCGAGGGCCACAGACCGGCCGGGCGGGTCAGCATGATGACCACCATGGCCAGGCCGTAGAGCAGTTGGCGCAGCACTTCGGCATCGATCCACACCTTGCCGAAAATGGCCATCTGCAGCGGTTCCACCACGTGACGCAGCACTTCCGGCAGCGCCGCCAGGATCACGCCACCCAGCACCACGCCAGGGATGTGGCCGATACCGCCCAGCACCACCATGGCCAGCACGGCGATGGACTCGGTCAGCGAGAAGGATTCCGGCGAGACGAAGCCCTGGAAGGCGCCGAACATGGCGCCGGCCACGCCACCAAACGAAGCGCCCATGGCAAAGGCCAGCAGCTTGACGTTGCGGGTGTTGATGCCCATCGCCTTGGCGGCGATCTCGTCTTCACGGATCGCCACCCAGGCACGGCCCAGGCGCGAATCCTGCAGGCGGCTCGAGAAGAAGATCACGAAGATGCACAGCACCAGGAACAGGTAGTAATACGCGTTCACCGACGGCAGGCTCATGCCGAATACCTTCACCATCGAACCGGAACCCGGTTCACCGGCCAGCGAGACGCCGAACACGCGGATCGGATCGATCAGGTTGATGCCCTGCGGACCATTGGTGATGTTCACCGGGGCATTCAGGTTGTTCATGAAGATGCGGATGATCTCGCCGAAGCCCAGCGTCACGATGGCCAGGTAGTCACCACGCAGCTTCAGGGTCGGCGCGCCCAAGAGTGCACCGAAGATCGCCGCCAGCACGCCCGAGATCGGTACGATCAGCCACAGCGACAGGTGGATGCCGTTCTGCACGATCTGCGGACCGCACAGCCAGACCAGGAAATTGCCGACCGACGGATAGGTGTTGACGAAGGATTCGATCACCGCCGCAAACTGCGGCGAGGCCAGCAGGCCCGCCGTATAGGCACCAATGGCGTAGAAGGCGATGTAGCCCAGGTCCAGCAGACCGGCAAAACCCACCACCACGTTCAGGCCCAGGGCCAGCATGATGTAGAGCAGCGCCATATCCATGATGCGCACCCACGAATTGCCAAACTGCTGGGCGAAGACGGGGAAGATGATCATCAGCGCCAACAGCACCAGCAGGCTGATGCGAGCCTGTCCAGGGTTGCGCTTCATGTCGAAGGTCATGAGAGCCATAGTGTTCTCTTCCGATTTCTTGAGTTCTTTAATTTCCAAGTTTCTGACTTTAAGTTTTTAAGGTTTTTAAACTTAAAAAAACTTAAGCCCGATCCGCCACACGCTCACCCATGATCCCGGACGGGCGCAGGGTCAGCACGATGATCAGCACGATGAAGGCGAAGATGTCCTGGTAGTTGCTGCCCAGGAAGTTGCCGGTCAGGTCGCCGATGTAACCCGCGCCCAGGCTTTCGATCAGGCCCAGCAGGATGCCGCCCAGCATGGCGCCGTAGATGTTGCCGATACCGCCCAGAACCGCTGCCGAGAAGGCTTTCAGGCCCGGCACGAAGCCCATCGCGAATTGCGCGGTGGAGTAGTTGGCGGCCCACATCACGCCGGCGATGGCGGCCAGGGCGGCGCCGATGGCGAAGGTGACGATGATGACGCGGTTGGCGTCCACGCCCATCAAACCGGCGATGCGCGGGTTCTCGGCGGTGGCGCGCATGGCGCGGCCCATCTTGGTCTTTTCAACGATGAGTACCAGACCGATCATGGCGGCCAGGGCCAGGATCAGCAGCATGATCTGCGTGGGCGAAATCAGGGCACCGGCGATGTTGACCGGGGTCGAGGGCATGATCTGCGGGAACGGCAGCGGGCTGCGGCCCCAGATCATCATGGCGAAGGTCTGCAGCAGGATCGATACGCCGATGGCGGTGATCAGCGGCGCCAGACGCGGCGCATTGCGCAGCGGACGGTAAGCGATGCGTTCGATCAAGAGGCTCACGATCACGCACACCGGAATGGCACCGACGATGGCGATGATCAGCTTGACGATGCCCGGCAGGTCAGGGGCCACCTGCTGCACCAATTTGAGGATCGACAGGCCGACCATGGCACCCACCATCAGGATGTCGCCGTGGGCAAAGTTGATCAGGTTCAGCACCCCGTACACCATGGTGTAGCCCAGGGCGATCAGTGCGTACATGCTGCCTAGCACCAATCCGTTGATGATCTGTTGGAGGAAAATATCCATGAAACGGTGTCTCCTTCAGGAGGATGATTGTTGTGAAACGTCAGGAAACTGCAAGGAAACCGCAAACGCGTGAACGTCCGCGAAAAAAGCGTAAATTATTTATCAAATTAGGCGCGCATGCACGCGCAAATTTCAAAGCCCCAGTGTGGTGCGCATCACGCGCGCTGCCGCCAGGTCCCATGCAGCCTGGCCCACGGTCTTGAACACCGGCAGCGCCCCCGCGCCATGCAGTGTATCGACCAGGGTCTTGCCGGCCAGCACATCGCCGATGCCCACCACCCCGGACCAATCAACCTTGGCCTGGATCAGATCCCCGGCTTCGTGATGCGCGCCGGCCAGGTCATCGACCACAATGCGGCGAGCGTGCAGCAGGCTGGCCGGGAACTCCACCATGTCCGGCTTGAAGGCGCCCACGCCGATGGCCAGCGTATCAGCGGCGATCTGTTCAGGAATCACGGCCACGCGCGACGTGGTCAAGGCAATCACCACATCGGTGCGTGGCAGATCCTGTTGCAACATCTGTGCCGGGAGCGGACTGGCCACCACTTGCGGATGGCGTTCGCTGATGGCCTGGCAGAAAGCCTGGGTACGCGCGAGGTCACGCGCGGCCACCCAGAATTGACGGACACCGAATACTTCGGCCAGCGCATCGGCATGTGCCGCTGCCTGGGCGCCGGTGCCGATGAGCAGCGCCGATTGCGGCCTGCGCGGCAGCAGCGTACGAATGCCCAGCATGCTCATGGCGGCGGTGCGACGCGCTGTGACGGTGGGACCATCCATCAATGCCAGGCGGCGGCCGGTGTGGGTCTCGAAGACGATCACCTCACCCTGGATCGCCGGCAACTGATGGCGTGCATTGTCGCCATGCACGGTGATGAGCTTGGTCACCGAGAGATCCTCGGCAATGGCCGGCATGCCCAGCAAGACGCTGTTGCCATCGATGGGAACGACCTGGCGTTCGGGCGCGCGGATGGCGCCGCTGGCCAGTTCCTGCGCGGCCCGCGCGAGGGCATCGACCAGCGCGGCATAAGGCAGGGCAGCGGCGGTCTGGCGGGATTCAAGAATGTGCATGGGAATCCTTGGAGAAGGTCAGCGCAGGAAGAAGCCGGTCGGGAAAGGATCGGAGTCTTCCAGCACCCACTGGTTGGTACTCATGATGTGGGCGTAGCCGCTCACTTCGGTGAGTGCACCGTCGAAATCGCCCACCTTGGTGGCAGCGGTCACGCGCACGCCGAAGTTGCTGCCGACGATGCTGCCGTTGACGTAGGACTGGTTCAGCGCCAGCCGGCCGCGCAGGAACAGCTGGGCCGCACGGCCCGAGGTGCCGGTACCGGTGGGCGAACGATCCACTTCGCGGTCGGCGAAGATGCAGACGTTGGACTGGTCCGCGCCCGGAAAATTGGGTTCGCTGTCGATGATGGTGCCGTACAGCGTATTGAGGCCGGGCTCCAGCGGATGCGCGATGGCGACCTTGGCCATCACCGCAGCCTTGGTTTCGGCGCCCAGCTGGATCAGTTGGCGTACCAGTTCCGGCTTGACCGTCAGGCCGGCCTGCGTCGCATTGATGTAGTAGTAGAAGGCGCCACCGAAGACAATGTCGCCGACGATCTTGCCAAACCCGGGCGTCTGGACCTCCACATCGCGGCGATAGATGAAGGCCGGTACGTTGTTGAAGCTGACCTTGCCGGCGCGCACGCCATCCCACTCGACGAAGGCTTCGATGAAGCCGGCCGGGGCATCGAAGCAGATGCGGGTCTGCGGCTGCGTGCGTTCGACGTAGCCCATCTCGACCAGCACCTTGCCCAGGGCAATGATGCCGTGGCCGCACATGTCGCTGTAGCCTTCGTTGTGAATGAAGATGACGCCGAAGTCGGCACCGGTCGTGACCGGCGGCAGCAGGTAGGCGCCGTACATGTCGGCATGGCCGCGCGGTTCGTTCATCAGGAAGCGACGCAGATCGTCGCGATGTTCACGCAGCCAGGCGCGCTGCTCCAGGATGGTGCCGGCCGGGATCTTGGGCAGGCCCGAGACCACGATGCGCAGCGGTTCGCCGCCGGTGTGGGCATCGATGGTCTGGACGGTACGGGTATAGCTGAGCATGGTCTTCCTTCCGGGTGTGCTGCGGGTCCGCCTGGGCAGAGGGTAACACTGCCGGGGATGAGGTCGGCACCGCAAGCGGGTACGGCAAACCGCTCCCGGGCCGGTCGAAACCGGCGGGAAGCGGGGCACTGCACAGTGGAGCTGGGCTGGAAGCCTGGCAAGCCGCCCGCCATGGCGGGCGGCAGGATCAGGCCAGGGGAAGGAGCGATCAGTAGCTGGTCAGGGGGACCGGCAGACCGTCCTTGAAGCGATAGACCGTCACCGGCGATTGCTTCAGGTCGTGGTTGGCGTCGAAGTCGTACTGGCCGGCCACACCCTTGTAGCTGATCTTGGCCAGGGCCGGACCGAAGGCCTTGGGCTCGACCGAGTTGGCCTGCTTCATGGCCTGGGCGATGAGCATCATGCCATCGTAGAAGGAAACTGCATAGGTCTCGGCAGGACGGTTGTATTTCTTCTGGTAGTCGTCAGCGAAGACCTTGCCATCCTTGGCCTTGTCCAGCATGGTGCCGCCCTGGGTGCAGTAGACGCTCTCGCCGATGGCATCACCACCGAGGCGACCCATTTCCGGCGAGCAGATGCCGTCGCCGCCCATCAGGGGCACGTCGATGCCCAACTGCTTCATCTGGCGCTTGATCGGACCACCCTGGGGAGCGTAGCCGCCCAGGAACACGGCGTCGGGCTTCTTGCCCTTGATCGAGGTCAGGATGGCGGTAAAGTCGGTGGCCTTGTCGTTGGTGAAGTCCTTGCTGATGACTTCAATGCCGTTGGCCTTGGCGACCTTGGTGAATTCCTCGGCCAGGCCCTGACCATAGGCTGTGCGGTCATCGATCACGGCCACGCGCTTGAACTTCAGTTCCTTGGCAGCATACAGGGCCATCTTGCCGCCCAGCTGGCTGTCGCTGGCGGCCACGCGGAACAGGGTGGCGAAACCTTGCTGGGTGATCTTGGGGTTGGAGGCCACGGTAGCCACCACGATGCCGGCATCGTTGTAGACGCGCGAGGCGGGGATGGTCACGCCCGAGTTGTAGGGACCGACGATGGCCTTGACGCCCTCGTCAGCCAGCTTCTGTGCCACGGCCACGCCCTGCTTGGGATCGGCCTGGTCATCTTCGGCGATGACTTCGAACTTGATCTTCTTGCCGCCCACGGTGATGGGTTGCGCATTCAGACGCTCGACGGCCATCATCAGGCCGCCCTGGTTGTCCTTGCCGGCCGATGCCTGGGGACCGGTCAGCGGGCTGGAGAAACCGATCTTGACGACCTGGGTATCCTGCGCCATGGCGAAAGCAGGGATCAGCGCCAGCGAGGCGGCGATGATGTTGAGTCCGGAGACGCGCTTGAACATGGGGTGTTTCCTCTCTTCTAGAAAGTCAGACTGCGGTGGGTAATTGCATTGAAAACGCCGGAAAAGCAGGATCTGCACCATCCCCCGCCTCGTGGGCCGGAGCGGTGCATTCCGTTGATGCCGTGCTGGCCGCGTGAGGACGGTCTTTACCGCCACGCGCTGGCAAGCCTGCAAACAAAACTCGTCAACATCCATTGCCGAGATACTGCTGTGATCCGCGCAGAAGCGAGGTGAACTTCGCTTCATGCCCGCATTACGTTATGTTTTTTATGAGGGAGGATTCTATTGACTCTTCCTTGATATTAGGCCCGCTTATTCCCCTTATAATTGGAATAAAATTTTCTCAATATATTTTTAACTGAATAAAGTTCAGAAACCATGGCCGGACTCGACAAGATCAGCAAGAAAATTCTGGCGGAGCTGCAAAACGATGGCCGCATCAGCAACGTCGACCTGGCCGCGCGCGTGAACCTGTCGCCGGCCGCTTGCCTGGAGCGGGTTCGCAAGCTGCAGGAAGCCGGCTACATCCTCGGTTATGCAGCGCAATTGAATCCGGAATTGCTGGATGTCTCGCTGCTGGTCTTCATCGAAGTGGTGCTGGACCGCACCACGCCGGATGTCTTTGCCGAATTCAAGAAGAGCGTGCAGAGCATCCCCGAGATCATGGAATGCCACATGGTGGCCGGCGGCTTCGACTATCTGGTCAAGTCGCGCGTCAAGGACATGAACGCCTATCGCGAATTTCTGGGCAAGTCGCTGCTGCAATTGAAGGGCGTGCGCGAAACCCACACCTATGCCGTGATGGAAGAAGTGAAGAACACCATCCGCCTGCCTATCCGCTGATCCCCTGCGGCGGCGCCTGCCGCCCAGTGCGCCGGTAGGCGCCCGGTCCCATCCCGCTGAATTTCTTGAACACCCGGTTGAAGGCCGCCTCCGACTGATACCCCACCGCTTCGCCGATCTGCGCAGTGGGCAGTTTGCTGTAGCTCAGCAGCTGAGCGGCGCGCGCCATGCGCAATTGCTGCAGGACCTCACCCGGCGTTGTATTGCCGACCGCCTGGAAACGCCGCACGAAGGTCGCGCGCGACAGGTGACACAGCGCGGCCAGGCGGGGCAGAGTCCAATCCTGTTGCGGTGCCTCCAGCATGGCCTGCATCGCGGGCTGCAGGCCGGGATGGGCCAGCAGCGCCAGCAGACCCGGCTGCGGTCCGCCCTGGGCCAGCCAGGCGCGCAGGGCCAGTCCGAACAGCGCCGCCGCCAGCCCCGCCACCACGGCCTGGGCACCGGCGCGCAATTCTCCACGGCCATCGGCACCGCCGCATTCGCTGCGCAGCAGCGTAGCCAGTGTGCGCAGGCCATCGCCCTCGGGCAGCAAGGCTCCCCTCACCAGCAAGACTTCCGGCAGGGCCTGCACCAGAGCGTTGGAATGCGGGGCATCGAAATGGAATTGTCCGCAAAGAAAATCCGACAAGGCTTGCGCACCGCTGACCGCATCATCGTTCACATGCAGCCGCACCGGCGCCGCCGTCACTCCCAGGCGCGCCCCGATGGCCTCGGCGGCGGGCGCAATGAAGAGATCATGGGCCGCACCCCGCGTGAGTACCACCAGGTCGCCCGCTTCCAGCGGCAGCGCCGCACCCGTGGCCAGTTGCAGCTGCGCCCTGCCCTCCAGGATGAAGTGATATGGCGCCACCCCAGCCGGCAAGGCCGCATGCGGGAGATTCCACGGCTGGCCGAAGCGGCAGCGGATGTCCAGCGCAGCACGCACCGGGTGCAGGGACAGGAGGCGACTGAGGGCATCCATGGATTTCCTTCAATGAGATTGATGAGCAATTTTATGTCATTTTCAGGCATTCATAATTTCATTCAAGAGGCCTACAGTACGTCCATGCGCAACACGGACCACCGGCAATCCCGCCCAGGCCGCCGCGCTTGTCCTCATCAAGGAGAACCACATGTCCCGTTTGAACATTGCCCCCCTCAGCGAAGCCAGCGGTCAGGCCGCCCAACTGTTTGCCGCCATCAAGTCCGCCGTGGGCATGGTGCCCAATGCCTACGCCGGCATCGGCACCTTGAGCCCGGTGGCGCTGGAATCAGCCCTGCATCTGGACGGCGCGCTGCGCAAGAGCAGCCTGTCGGCCAAGGAAATCGAAGCCATCAAGCTGGCCGTGAGTGAACAGGCCGGTTGCGACTACTGCCTGGCGGCCCACGCGCTCATGGGCAAGAAGGTCGGCCTGCCAGCCCAGGCCATCGATGGCGTACGTCACGCCCGGCCCTCGGGCGATGACAAACTGGACGTACTGGCCGATTTCGCCCGCAGCCTGGTGGCCACACGGGGCACCGTCGAGGCCAGCGCGGTCGAGCGCGTGCGAGCCGTCTACAGTGATGCCCAGATCGTCGATACGCTGCTGGCGGTCACTGCCATTACCTTCACTAATCTGTTCAACCGTGTGAACGATACTGTTCTGGATTTCCCGCCGGCACCGTAATCGGCCAGAAAAAAATCCGAAAAATTACCCATTCGTTCATACGCGAAAAAAAGCCCGGCGGCCTCCTTGCGGAGGCAGCCGGGCAAGCCGCGCTGGCGGGAGGCGCAGTCTCCCGCTGGCACCCGGGGACGTCGCTGCCCGAGGCAGCTGACGTTTCATTCATATCGGTCAAAAAGCGGTGCGTACCCCCACGATGAAGTTGCGGCCCCCCAGCGGTACCGTCTCGCGCAGCACCGAGGTAGACAGGCGGATGTCCTGGTTCAGCAGGTTGCGGGCCAGCGCGAACCAGGTCAGCTTCACGCCGTTGAGGCGCTGGGTGTAGGACAGGTTGGCGTCCAGCTGGGTGTAGGACGGGGTCTCGTAGGTTTCGAAGGACGCCAGGCGATCCTGCTTCTGCGCGCGCAAGACCTTCACGCCGCTGGCCCAGGGGCCGGTCTTGTAGCCCAGCTCGATACCGTAGCGGGTGGCCGGCTGCAGGGGCAGGTTGCCCTGGTTGTCGAGCGTACCGCGCGAGGTATCGGCAAAGACCCGGCCGGAGACGCCTTCGCCATTCCAGTTGTAGGTGACCTCGGCTTCCACGCCGCGAATGGTGGCGTCGCCCTGCGACCAGAAGCGCTGCGTGAACTCGCCATTGGCATCGGCCGTGCCGGTATCGTCCACCTGGCCATTGGTCCGGCCGTAGATGTAGTTATTGACCTTGTTGCGGAACACGTTGCCCTTCCAGCGCACCAACCCCTCGGTCTTCTGCAGGCTCAGTTCGATGTTGTGTGACGTTTCCTTCTTCAACTGGTTGTCGCCGATGTCGTAGGTCGAGGTCGATTCATGCGGACCGTTGGAGTACAGCTCCTCTACCGTTGGCGCACGCTGGGCGAAGGAGTAGGTCAGGCCCAGGCCGTAACCGGGCTGGAAGCTCCACAGTCCACCAGTGGACCAGGAGATCAGGCTGAAATTGCGTCCCGGCAGGCCGCTGCCGCTGTCCGGACGCCGGCTCACGCTCTCGGCGCGCAGGCCGGCGCTGGCCAGCACCTGGCCAAACTGGCGTTCTTCCACCAGGAAGCCGGCAAAGGAGGATGAGCGGGTCGGCGGGGTCAGTTCGGACACGCCGGTATCGGGTGTCAGGGCCGAGTAGTTGCTCTGCTCGGTCTGCACGCCGAAGGTGCCGTGCCAGCCGGCCAGGGGTGCGTGCGTCAGCTCCCAGCGGGTCTGTTGGGAGCGGTTGGAGAAGACCGTGTTGGGCGTCCCATCCTGCGCCTTCTCGATGTGGGTGTAGTCGGTGTAACCCATGCGGACCCGGAACTTCTCGATACCGGCGAAGGGCTGGTTGACCACGGTGTCGAGGTCGTAGCGGTTCTGGTGCAGGTCGATGAAGGACATTTCATCGGTCGGGATACCGTAGTGATCATCCAGGGTCGCCGCCGACAGGCCGATGTAGCCCCAGTTGGTCACGTAGGAAATGCCGGCACCCAGGCTGGTCTCATGCGTGAAGGAGTTGGGCAGGCGGCCCGAGGCACTGCTGCTGTCGCCCTGGCGGACGTTGCCCGGGATCTTGTAGTTGTCGGTGTCGCGATAGTTGCCGTCCAGGTGCAGGCCGATCTGGCCAGCCGAGGTATCCAGCGAGAAAGAGCTGTTCTTTTCGCCGTCAACCGTACCGTAACGTCCTTCGACGGTGCCGGTGGGCTTGCCGACCAGCTCGGTGGGGATGCGGTCATTGACCACGTTGACCAGGCCGCCGATGGCACCCGAGCCATACAGCAGCGCCGCCGGACCACGCAGGATCTCGATCTGGCGGGCAGTGGCCGCTTCGGTGGCGACCGCATGGTCGTTGGAGACGGTGGAGACGTCGGAGACGTCCATGCCGTTCTGCAGAATCATCACGCGCGGCCCTTCCATGCCGCGGATGATGGGACGGGAAGCCCCGGCACCGAAGGCTGAAGCCGATACGCCCAGTTCGTTGGAGAGCGTGTCACCCAGCGAATTGCCAAGCTTGTTGCGCAGTTCGTCACCGGTAATGACCTTGGCCGGTGCCAGCACCTGCACATCTTCCTCCGAGGCGAAGGGGGTGGCGGTGACGACGATGGGTTGCAGGGCCGGTTGGGCCGCAGGGGTTGCAGAAGTATTGGCGGTGTTAGCGGTGTTAGCGGTATTGGTAGTGGCAGCGGTGCTGTCTGCAGTCTGCGCTGCAGCGGAAACAGACCAGGCCGCCAGGGCCGTGAGGACAGCCGAGGCAATGTGTTGGCGTTGAAGAGCCATGTGAATTCCTTGTTGTGCACGAAGCGCCGCCCGCTCTGTCGTGAGGGTGACGGGGCGGCGCGGATACACCGGCCGTCGGCACGCGATCACGCGCGGCGGCGTCAGGACGACGCAACGCCGCGCACGGATGCGCGAGGGACAACCGGTAACCAGTCATGAGGGTCTTGCAGGAGGAAGGAATTCAGCGTGGCGGGGCGCGCGAGAAGAAATGGCAGTTCAGCGGGGCGTCCCAGGACGCGAAGGCCCGCCACAGGGCCAGTACGCGCACCGGCGGCAACAGCGGCAGGGGAGGAAAATCAAAGTATGCACCCGCCGACAGGGCGGCCGCATCATAGGCGACGCAGGAGTGGTGCAGGTCGTGGGCATGGTGGTGATGGGCATGCTGCCCATCGGCGGCAGCGAGTTCGGCATGTGCCTCCTCGCCCTCATCGAACAGGGCTTCGCTGATCAGCGAATGGACCGTTCCCGGCGCCCAGCCGGCGTGCGCAATCCCGTGCACGAAACCCAGCATCTGCGCGAACAACAGCGACATCGCCAGCAAGGCGATGACGGTGGAGCTTCGCAGGGCGCGCAGACGGTTCATGGGACAGGACCAGGTAGAAAACGACAGCGGCACTGCGCCTGCGCACCGCATGGCGCAGGCGTCATCGTGCGCGGCGAGGATCAGTCGCCGTAGAGTTTCTGCTTCAGTTCGCGGCGTTGCTGGGCTTCCAGCGACAGGGTCGCGGTCGGGCGCGCCAGCAGGCGCGGAATGCCGATCGGTTCACCCGTTTCTTCACACCAGCCGTACTCGCCATTGTCGATGGCCACGATGGATTGCTGCACCTTCTTGAGCAGCTTGCGCTCGCGGTCGCGGGTGCGCAGTTCCAGGGCGTGTTCTTCCTCGATGGTGGCGCGGTCGGCCGGGTCCGGCACCAGCACGGTTTCGCGCAGGTGTTCGGTGGTTTCGTCCGCGTTCTTGAGCAGATCCTTTTCCAGTTGCTGGAGACGGGCCTTGAAGAAAGCAAGCTGCGCTTCGTTCATGTAGTCCTTCTCGTCCATCTTGAGGATCTGTTCCTCGGTCAGCAACTGCGCTGCAGGGGTAGTTTTGGGAGTCTTGGTTGCCACTTCGCTTACTTTCAATACTACGGGTTTTTCAACTATATCCATTATCCCGGCTGATGCACGGCTGCCGGAACAGGTCGCTTGTGAATCCACTTCCCTTGCCGCGTTGGCACCTCTTCGATTGACGTTGACGCGATCGGCTGGCCCGCCCGGTGTCTCCAGGCCGCGGCGCTGCGGATGGCGCACGCTTTTTCGCGGTCAAGGATTGTACACCAACGATTCCGGATGCCAAGCCTTTGGCGCAGCGGCCCGGGTGCCATCATGGCGGGGGGCGACGTGCGGCCAGCGGTCCGGTTCATGGAGCGGTTCATGACTTCCCCTGTGACGGGCTAGGCGGGGCGGGCTGATCGCGCTTATGAATTGTCGTCGTTCCGAACATCAGCCTGGCGCATGCGGCATGCTATTTGCATTGCAACATCCATCCGTGTTTATACCAGAAGAACGGGGCAGGATGGAAGCGGCGAAGCGTGCGGCCTGCGGGCGCCGGGATTATCCGTGTCGCCGGGCGCACACCGGGCACTGGCGGTCGCGTCCGATGGCAATGCGGGTCCACTCCATCTCGCGCGCATCCAGAATCAGCAGGTACCCGGCCAGCGAACGGCCAATGCCGGCCACCAGCTTGATGGCCTCAGCCGCCTGCATGGTGCCGATGATGCCCACCAGCGGCGAAAACACGCCCATGGTCGCGCATTGCACTTCCTCGAATTCGCGCTCCGGCGGGAACAGGCAGGCATAGCAGGGACTGGCGTCCTGACGCGGGTCGAACACGCTGACCTGGCCATCGAAACGGATCGCCGCGCCCGATACCAGCGGTACCCCTGCCGCCACGCAGGCGCGGTTGATGGCGTGGCGGGTGGCGAAGTTGTCGCTGCAGTCCAGCACCACGTCGGCTGCGGCCACCAGGGCCTGCAGGCGCTCCCCCTCGACCCGTTCGGCCAGGGCGGTGACCTGCACGCCGGGGTTGATCTGCTGCAACGCCTGGCGACCGGATTGCACCTTGGGCTGGCCCACGCGCTCGGTGGTGTGCATGATCTGGCGCTGCAAATTGGTCAGGTCGACGGTGTCGTGATCGACCAGGGTGATGTGGCCCATGCCGGCCGAGGCCAGGTACATGGCCGCCGGCGAGCCCAGGCCGCCGGCTCCGATCACCAGCGCATGACCTTGCAGCAGGCGGGTCTGGCCTTCGATATCGATCTCGTCGAGCAGGATGTGGCGCGAGTAGCGCAGCAACTGTTGGTCATCCATCGTCAGATCTGCCCTGATTGATATGAAAAAAAGGGCCGCTGGCAAGTGCTAGCGGCCCGATGTGCCTGCCCGGAGGCGGCGTATTACTTGGTGGTATCGATCTTCTCGGCCGGCGCCTTGTTGTCACGGCGCTCGTCCTTGACCGGGGTGGCGTTCTTGCCTTCTTCGTTGCGCACTTCGGGCTTGGCGTTGGAGACCTTGACCGGCAAGCCCTTGAGCTGGTTCAGGGCCTGCATCAGCTGGAAGTCGTCCTTGCTGCCGAACTCCAGCGGCTTGCGCTTCTTCTCGGCGGCGATCAGGCGTTCTTCGGACTGTTCATCCATCGATTGCGCCTTGACCTCGGCGGACTTGTCCGTGTCGTTGGTGAGGTGCTTGGAGAGATCGGCTTCACGCAGGCGCAGGCCGTTCAGGCCGTCGCCATCGGGATACTCGTCCACCATGATGTCCGGCACGATGCCACGGGCCTGGATGGAACGGCCCTTGGGCGTGTAGTAACGGGCGGTGGTCAGCTTGACCGCGGTGTTCTTCTCGGGCGGCAGCGCGATCACCGATTGCACCGAACCCTTGCCGAAGGACTGCGTGCCCATGATGGTGGCGCGCTTGTAATCCTGCAGGGCGCCGGCCACGATTTCGGAGGCCGACGCCGAGCCGCTGTTGATCAGAACCACCATCGGTACCTTCTTGATGGCGTCCGGCAGGCGCGACAGCGGATCCGACAGCGGGTTGGAAGCGTAGTACTCGCGCTTGGCGTAGAAGGTCTGCTTGGAGCTGGGAAGCTGGCCGTTGGTGGAGACCACCACCGAATCCTTGGGCAGGAAGGTCGCGGCCACGCCGATGGCGCCCGGCAGCACGCCACCCGGGTCATTGCGCAGGTCCAGCACGAGGCCCTTCAGGTTGGGTTCCTGGGCGTAGATGGCAGCGAGCTTCTTGGACATGTCGTCCACCGTCGGTTCCTGGAACTGGGTCACGCGCACCCAGGCATAACCGGGCTCGACCACCTTGGACTTGACGCTCTGCACACGGATTTCCTGGCGGGTGATGGTCAGGATGATGGGCTTGTCTTCGTCCTTGCGGGCAATCGTCAGGGTGATCTTGGTGTTGGGTTCGCCGCGCATCTTCTTGACGGCTTCGTCCAGGGTCAGACCCTTGACGGGGGTGCTGTCCAGACGGGTGATCAGGTCACCGGCCTTGATGCCGGCGCGGAAAGCCGGCGAATCCTCGATGGGAGAGATGACCTTGACATAGCCGTCCTCCATGCCGACCTCGATGCCCAGGCCCACGAACTTGCCCATGGTCCCTTCGCGCAGCTCCTTGTAGGCCTTCTTGTCCAGATAGGCGGAGTGCGGGTCGAGTGAGGAGACCATGCCGGAAATGGCTTCGGTCAGCAGCTTCCTGTCATCGACCGGCTCGACGTAATCCGATTTGATGAGACCGAATACGTCGGCCATCTGGCGCAGCTCCTCCAGGGGCAGCGACGCCGTTGCATTCTTTTGCGCGATGGCGTCGAACTGAATCATCGCAGTGGCTCCAGCCACCATGCCCAAACCGATCAAACTGATATTCTTGAGTTTGCTGCCCATGTGTCACCTAGAAGTTACCCACCCCTGTGGGTCGAATGCGCGGCCTTGATACCGCATTTCAAAGTATAAACCCGATTGCTCATTACCGCCGCTGTTGCCTGCAGTGGCGATGGTTTCCCCGGCCTTGACCAGGTCGCCGGCGCGTTTCAATACCGACTGGTTGTTGCCGTAAATCGTCATGTACTGGTTGCCGTGGTCCACGATGATCAGATTGCCAAACCCGCGCAGCCAATCCGCGAAGACCACCCGTCCTGCCGCCACCGCGCGCACTTCGGCCCCTTCAGGGGCGCGGATGAACAGGCCACGACTGGCCGGTCCGTCGCCGCGACGGGTGCCGAATTTCGACATCAGTTCACCCTTGACCGGCAGGTGCAATTGTCCGCGCAGGCTGGCAAAGGGCTTGCCAAAATTGTCCGCCTGCAGCTCGGGCAGGGTATCGTTGCGGCCCAGTGAGGCCTGTTGCGGCGGTTCGTCATCATCGATGGCGTCGGCCGGATCGGGCATCTTCGGTGCCGGCTTGCCTTCCCTGGCGGCCCGGGCCGCTTCGGCGGCGCGCTTCTCGGCGCGGGCGCGCTGTTCGGCCAGACGCTTCTCGCGTTCGGCCCTGGCTTTGGCCAATTGTTCCTGACGACGTCTCTCGCGGGCTTCGGCTTCGGCCTTTTTCTGCTGCTCGATGATCTGCGCCAGCTTGTCCACCAGGCTGGACAGACGCCGCTGGTCCTGCTCGAGATGGCCGGCTTGCTGGCGCTGGGCATTGAGTTTGGTGGACAGCTGCGTCAACAGGGCCTGGCGACGGCCCTTTTCGCGTTCCAGCACTTTCTTCTGCTCCAGTTCTTCCTGGGCGATTTCTTCCAGTTCGAACTTGGCGTTCTGGGTGTCGGCCTTGTTGGCGCGGATCGCCTGCTGGTTGGCGCGCAGGGTGTCGATCAGCCTGGCCTGGGCCTGCGAGACATAGCCCATGTACTGCAGCTCGCGGTTGATGCGATTGGGATTGTCACCGGAGAGCAGCAGCTTGATGCGGTCCTCATTGCCGGCTACGTATTGCTCGCGCAGCAGCCTGGAGAGCTGCGCCTGCTGGGCGTTGACCAGCACGGTCAGTTCGTTCAACTGCTTGACCAGTTGCGCCAGGCGCGCTTCGGTGGCCTGCTGTTCCTGTGCCAGATCGCGCAGTGAACGATTGGCCTTGGAAATGGCCTGTTCCGAGGCCGCCAGCGCGTCGGCGGCATTGTCCTTGGCGGTTTCGGTCTGGTCGATATCGCGCTTGAGCGCGGTGAGGCGTTGTTGCAGGTCGGCCTGCTCCTTCTCGGCGGCCTGCTTCTGCCGAGTGCGCTCGGTGAGCGGTTGGCCCTGCACCGCAGCGCACAGCAGCATGCCCGCCGCCAGCGCCGAGAGCAGGCGCACAGCGACTCGCGGCGCGCCCGACAACAGGGCCGAACGCGCCGGTGGAATGCACTTGACGGTAAGGGACGCCGCCTGTGCGGCCGGCGTCTTGCTGGAGAAACGCAGTTTTATTTCGACTTCCCTTGATTGGCCACCGCCTTGAGGGCTGCCTCGATGGCGGACTGGTCGCCCAGATAGTAGCTCTTGATGGGCTTGAGGTCGGCATCCAGTTCATAGACCAGCGGCTGGCCGTTGGGGATGTTCAGGCCGACGATATCGTCATCGCTGATGCCGTCCAGATACTTGATCAGGGCACGCAGGCTGTTGCCGTGGGCCGAAATGATGATCTGCCTGCCGGCGCGGATGGCCGGGGCGATGGCGTCATTCCAGGCCGGCAGCACGCGGGCCACGGTGTCCTTGAGGCACTCGGTCAGCGGCACCTGCTCGCGCGAGAGACCGGCGTAGCGGGCATCGCCAAACGCGTCGCGCTCTTCGCCCGGGGTCAGGGGATTGGGCGGGGTGTCGTAGCTGCGGCGCCAGACCAGCACCTGCTCGTCGCCATACTGGGCGGCGGTCTCGGCCTTGTTCAAGCCTTGCAGGGCGCCGTAGTGGCGTTCGTTCAAGCGCCAGTCGTTCTTGATCGGGATGTACATCTGGTCCATTTCGTCCAGCGTGGTCCAGAGGGTGCGGATGGCGCGCTTCAACACTGAGGTATAGGCCAGGTCGAAGGAGAAACCGGCTTCCTTGAGCAGCTTGCCGGCCTGGCGGGCTTCGGCCACGCCCTTCTCGGTCAGGTCGACATCGACCCAGCCGGTGAAGCGGTTGGCCAGGTTCCAGGTCGATTCGCCGTGGCGCATGAATACGATTTTGTACATAGCAGGACTAGATTGATGATGGATAAACCGCTGCGGCTGCCCTAAAGATCGACTACGCGAAACCGGATACAAGCCGTAGACTAGACTGTTCGGTCCGAATGCAAACCGCGAATGCTTCTATTTTATAATGCCGGGATTCAGTAAACTCATTGGACTGCCGTGAAATTCATCATCGACAATATTTTCCTGATCGCCCTGGCCTTGGTCTCCGGCGGTGCGCTGCTGGTTCCCTACCTGCAGCAGCGCGGCAACAAGCTGAGCCTGCTGCAGGCCACGCAGATGCTCAACCAGGGCAAGGTACTGGTGCTGGACGTGCGTGAGGCCGAGCAATTCGCCGCCGGCCACCTGCGCGACGCCCGCAACATCCCCCTGAAAGAGTTGCCGCAGCGCATCGGTGAGCTCGACAAGCTCAAGGCCCGCCCGGTCATCGTGGTCTGCCAGACCGGCACCCAGGCCAACCGCGCCGAGGCTTCGCTGAAGAAGGCCGGCTTCACCGAGGTCTACGGCCTGAACGGCGGCATCGCCGCCTGGCAGGGCCAGGGCCTGCCGCTGACCACCAAGGAGGCCAAATGAGCGCTTCCGTAACCATGTACTGCACCGCCGTGTGCCCGTACTGCATGATGGCCGAGCGTCTGCTGGCCAGCAAGGGAATCACGCAGATCGAGAAGATCCGCGTGGATCTCGACCCTCAGCAGCGTGAGCTGATGATGCAAAAGACCGGCCGCCGCACCGTGCCCCAGATCTATGTCGGCGACACCCATGTCGGCGGCTTCGATGATCTGAGCGCGCTGGACCGCGCCGGCAAGCTGGACCCGCTGCTGCAGGCTTGATGCCAGGGCAGCAAACTCCCCCTATCGATTCACCGAACCTGAAAGAGATCCATGTCGGAACAGAACCAAGAAGCCCAACAGCAACCCGTTTTCCAGATCCAGCGCGTGTACCTGAAGGATCTGTCGCTGGAACAGCCGAATTCCCCGGCCATCTTCCTGGAACAGGAAGCGCCTTCGATCGAAGTGTCGGTGGACGTCGGCGCCGAAGCGCTGGCTGAAGGCGTGTTCGAATCGACCGTGACCATCACCGTCACCGCCAAGGTCAAGGACAAGGTGGCCTTCCTGGTCGAGGGCAAGCAGGCCGGCATCTTCGAGATCCGCAACGTGCCCGCTGAACAGCTGGACCCGCTGCTTGGCATCGGCTGCCCCAACATCATCTATCCGTACCTGCGCGCCAACATCGCCGACGCCATTACCCGCGCCGGCTTCCCGCCGGTGCACCTGGCCGAGATCAACTTCGAGGTGTTCTACCAGCAACGCCTGCAGGCCCTGGCCGAGCAGCAAGGCGCCACCCTGGTCAACAACGGCTCCAACGCCGTCAACTGATCGGACTTCACCCGCTGTCCGCCTGCCGGGCGCCCCGCATCCCCGGCGGCAGCCCGGTACGACAACAAGCCGCCGCAGCCTGTGCTGCGGCGCTTTCCCTTCTGCGGAGACCTTCACGATGAAACGCCTTCCCCTGATTCTTTGCGCTACCCTGCTCGGTGGCTTCATGGCCAAGGACGCCCTGGCCCTGGACTTCAAGTCGGTCGGCGCCTCGCCTGCCATCATGTACGACGCGCCCTCCGAAAAGGGTCGCCGCGTCTACGTGGCGCCGCGCGGCATGCCGGTCGAGGTGGTGCTGACCTACGGTGAATGGAGCAAGGTACGGGATGCCGCCGGTACGCTGTCCTGGATCTCCTCCAAGGCGCTCACGCCCAAGCGCATGCTGGTGGTCTCGGTGGCCAATGCGCGCATCTTCGGCGCCGCCGATGAGAGCAGCCCGGTGGTCTTCACCGCCGACAAGTCGGTCCTGCTGGAGATGCTGGAAAGTCCCAACAATGGCTGGGTCAAGGTACGCCACCGCGATGGCCAGAGCGGCTTCGTGAAGGCCGGCGAGGTCTGGGGCGATTGAGCGAAGAAGCAGCGACAATGAAGATCTCCATTCTGGGCGCTGGCGCGTGGGGTACTGCGCTGGCCATTCCCCTGGCCCGCAAGCACCAGGTCGTGCTGTGGGGACGCAATGCCCAGGCCATGCAGCACGCCAGCCTGCAGCGCGAGAACAGTCTGTACCTGCCGGGATTTGCGCTGCCGCCTGAACTGACGGTGAGTTCGGATTTCGATGCCGCCGTGCGGCACGTCTGCGACGAGCCTGAAGATTCGCTGCTTATTGCGGCCTCGTCGGTGTCGGGCCTGCGTGAGCTGGCCGGACAATTGCGCGCCTATCCCATCCCCAACCTGGTCTGGCTGTGCAAGGGACTGGAAGAAGGTACGCGCCTGCTGCCGCATCAGGTGGTGCAGGAAGTACTGGGTTCGACGCTGGCCGCCGGCGTACTCTCCGGGCCCTCCTTTGCCCAGGAAGTGGCGCGCGGCCTGCCCTGCGCACTGACCATCGCCGGTGCCGACGCGGCCCTGTGCGAACGCGCGGTCGCAGCCGTGCACGGCAACAACATCCGCATCTATTCCAGCGATGACCTGGTGGGCGTGGAGATCGGTGGCGCGGTCAAGAACATCCTGGCCATCGCCACCGGCGTGGCCGACGGCCTGCAACTGGGCTTGAACGCCCGCGCCGCCTTGATCACCCGCGGCCTGGCCGAAATCACCCGACTCGGCGTAGCGCTGGGTGGGCGTGCAGAAACCTTCATGGGACTATCGGGCGTGGGCGACCTGATCCTCACCTGCACCGGCGACCTCTCGCGCAACCGGCGCGTGGGACTCGGGTTGGCACAGAACAAGAAGCTGGAAGATATCGTCGCCGAACTGGGTCACGTGGCCGAGGGAGTCCGCTGCGCACAGGCCGTGCGCGCCCTGGCGCACGAAAAAGGGATCGAGATGCCGATCACCGATGCGGTGGCGGCGGCCTTGTTCGACGGGGTATCGGTGCAGGACATGGTGGCCCGGCTGCTGGCGCGGGACCCGCGCGAGGAAAGCCTGTAGACAGGCCTTTCCCGCGCCTCCATCCGGGCGGGAGATTCACCAATCCTCACTGCACAAGTAAAGCCAAGAAAATGACAGCCGGAGCAGACATGCCTCCGGCTGTTTTTTTATCACGCGGGGATTCACAGGGATCCGGGCTGCAAACCGCCTGAATCCGACCTGCCTCAACGCGCGATGATGTCGCTTTCCATCTTGGGGCGCTTGAAGCGCTGCGGCGAACCGCCTTCGAGCGCGTCATCCATCTGCTTGGAGATCTTGTCGTAACGCGCACTGCAGTCATCGTCCTGACGGGCGGCTTCGGCGCCCTTGAGGCGCTTGGCCAGACGGGAACTGCGCGCGTCCCCGCCCATGACGTATTGCTGGGCGGCGCGGCCGGCGTGGTTATTGTTCGTGGTCTTGTTGCGTTGTATGGCTTGCATCGTATTTCCTCTTACGTCGCTGACGCTCAACGTTCTTCCATCCTGAGTTGTTGTTCGGAAGAACACGCAGCGCCCCGGAAGATGTTGCCTGCCAACTTGATTCCGGGAGACTGCTCCAGATACACAAGCGCTACGTTTCTTGACAGCGCTTTAGGTATGTAACGCCCGAACCGCATTTTGGAATACGCGAAAAGTCAGTATTTTGTCAGCCAAATTGAAATTACTTGCGTGAAACAATCCTTTGCGGCTGTGCACAAACGGCGCAAACCCGCATCCATCAAGGCTGACGGCGCTGTCAGATTGCTCCGCGCCGTGCGCTTTTACTCAACAAAAATAGAGAAAAAAAGTGTTGCGAAACGTATCGTCCTTCAGTTTTCGCGACAAAAAAGCGACGAAGAATGACTCAACTGCTGGAGGGTCTGGCGCCGTGACGGTTCATGGATGCACAGGAACGAGCAGCCCCAGATCGGCCGGCACGAGTGAAAAAACCTTCGCATCGCGTGGTTCGCCATGAAAGACCAGGCGATTGCGGGCCAGGCATTCCAGCGTGGCTCCAGCCTTCTCGGCCACCCGCTGGCTGCGCAGGTTACCGGCCTGGGCCACGATTTCCAGCCGGGTCAGGCCGGCCCGGGAAAAGGCGAAAGCCGCCGCCGCCCGCGCGGCCAGAGCGGCGATGCCACGCCCGGTATAACCCTCGCGCACCCAGTAGCCCAGGTTGGCCATCTGGTTCAGCTGGCTGACCTGGTTGATGGCGACCGAGCCGATCACCAGGCCGTTGCTGCGATCGATGATGTTGAAGTCGTAGGCCGCGTGAACATGCCATTGCTCGATGGAACGTTGCAGGAACAGCTTGGCATCCAGCAGGCCGTATTCGGGCGTGCACCAGGCTTCCCACTGGCTGATGGCGGCGCGCGACTGGTGTACTGCGTCATACAGCGCCGGGGCCTCGCGCAGGCCCAGCGGACGCACTTCAATGGCGCGGTCGCAATGGATGATTTGCCGTTCGCGGTCTAGGGAGCGGAGCATGGGAACCGTTGGGTGAAGTTTCTTGCTGATCTTACCGAAATCGGGCGCAGCGGGAACTGTCCCTGCGGTCAGCCCAGTTGCGCACGCAACTGCGCCAGATGGGTGATGACCGCCACCTCCTCCGGCATCTCCGGATGCACGCCATGCTCCTGCAGGGCGATCACCTGCATGCCCGCTGCCAGTCCGGCCTGCACGCCCGGCAGGCTGTCTTCCACCACCGCGCAGCGCTGCGGGGCCACCCCCAGGCGTTCGGCGGCGAACAGGAACAGGGCGGGATCGGGTTTCCAGCGCTGCACGTCGTAGGCACTGAAGATGCGGCCGGCGAAATGCGGCAGCAGGCCGGTGACCCGCAGGCACAGCTCGATCTTGTGATGCGGGGCATTGGAGGCCAGGGCGAAGGGTAGATGCAGCTGCTCCACCATCTCCAGGGCACCGCTGATGGGTTGCAGGTGCCGCTCCAGCATGACGCCCATGCGCGCGCGCAACTCCTGCTCGAAATGCCCCGGCAGGGCCTGGCCGCTCAATTGCTCGATATGCGAGATGCACCACTTCATGCTCACCCCGCGAAAGCGCGCCAGCGCTTCCTCGGGACTGAGTACGACGCCATACCCGGCGACATATTCGGACCAGGCACGCGCGGCCACCACTTCGCTGTCGACCAGGGTGCCGTCGCAGTCGAAGATGACCAGTTCCGGCGCGGCAGAGGGGTGCTTCATCGTTGCTCCTTGTGATTCAGAAGGCGGGGGCCGCCCTCTTCAAGGAGCCGCCGACGCCATCAAAGTTCGCCGTAGGAATGCAGGCCCGAGAGGAACATGTTCACGCCCAGGAAGGCGAAGGTCGTCACCAGCAAGCCTACCAGCGCCCACCAGGCTGCGGTCCGCCCACGCAGGCCCTTCATGAGGCGCATATGCAGCCAGGCCGCATAGTTGAGCCAGACGATCAGGGCCCAGGTTTCCTTCGGATCCCAGGACCAGTATCCCCCCCAAGCCTCGGCCGCCCACAGTGCACCGAGGATGGTGGCGATGGTGAAGAATGCAAAGCCGACTGCAATGGCCTTGTACATCACGTCATCGAGCACCTCCAGCGTGGGCAGGCGGTCGGCCAGGATACCTCGCTCGCGCAGCAGATAGGCCACCGCCACCATGGCAGCCAGGGCAAAGGTGCCGTAGCCGATGAAGTTGGCCGGTACGTGGATCTTCATCCACCAGCTCTGCAGGGCCGGCACCAGCGGCTGAATCTCGGCCGCATCCCGGGACACGGTATACCACATCAGGAAACCCACCGCCGCCGTGATGACCGTCAGCACGAAGGCGCCGAGCTGGCGCGTTGCGTAACGTTCTTCGTAGTACAGGTAGAAAAGCGCCGTGATCAGGCAGAACAGGACGAAAACTTCATATAAATTGGAAATCGGGATGTGGCCCACATCCGCACCGATCAGGTAGGACTCATACCAGCGCACCATCATGCCGGTGAAGCCCAGCACCACGGCGGACCAGCACAGGCGCGAACCGATCGCGCTGCCGGTGCCGGCGGTGGTGGCCAGGCCGCCCCAGTAGAACAGGGTGGACAGGCAGAACAGCGCGCTCATCCAGAGGATGGCGGACTGACTGGAGAGCAGGTATTTCAGCAAGAATTTCTTGTCGGCCATTTCCAGCGCGCCACCATACATGGCAATGGCACCCAGCGAGAGCACCGCGATCACCAGCATCAGCAGGCGTACCGGCTTCCAGTGCCAGCCCAGCCCGGCGAAGGTGGGAGCGGCCAGCAGCAGCACGGCCTTCTCGTAATAGTCCATGTAGCCGCCGAAGCGTCCCAAGGCATACAGCGATGCTGCCACCAGCGCGGCAGCATAGATCCAGTCGACGATGCCGAGGCGCCGGAAATAGCCTTGCTCTTGCTCGTAGGCCTGGTTTGCTTGAGTCAATTCCATTGCGTTCTCCAATACTGCTGTCCCGGACCATGCTGCGCGCGCCGGGGGTTACCGCCGGAGCCCGGCGGCATGAGGGATCTAGGCCGAGGGACCTGGGGCGGATGGTCCCGCACCGGTCAGACGACCCTTCATCTGTTCGAATTCCTTGTCGAAGTCCAGCGTGCGGCGCTGCGTGCTCATGGCCAGCAGCGCCTGGCTGCCCTGCCCCTCGGGGCCGGGCTTGATCCAGATCCACAGGCGTCGTTCACGAATGTACAGCATCGAGAACACGCCCAGCACCAGGAACAGGCAACCGAGGTAGACCACCTTCTTGCCGGGCGAGCGCGTCACCTGCAGCACCGAGGCCTTGATCTCCTGGAAGCTGGTCAGTTGCAGGAACACCGGCGCCGGGTAGAAGGCCGCATCGGCCAGGGCATTGATGGCCAGTTGCAGATAGCGGCCATGTTTCTCGTCGCTGCTCACCGGGCCCAGACCATCCTGGGCGCGCGCGGCTTGCCACAACTCCCACATGCTGCCGTTGAGGATCTTCATGAAGATGTCGGCGGCCTTTTCCTGTTCGGCGGCTGGCAGTTGCTCCAGGAAGCGCGTCACGGCGATGTAGCCGGAGACCTTGCCGTCACCGGCAAAGATGCTCAGGCCGCGCAGGGCCGACTGCTCCAGTTGCTCGCGCAGCACGGGTGAAGCGTCGCGTCCGTTGCTGATGGCCTGGCGGGCGTAGCGGCGCGCCGCTTCCTCGCGCAGGGAGGGATTGGCCAGGGCGGCGCGCAGGCGCATCCATTCGGCCACGCTGTCGTTGTCATCGGCGGGAATGCGCAGGTAGCGGAACGGCTGGTCGGGCTGCTCGCGCATGCCGGCCAGGAAGACGTCGGCGCCATCAATGGGCAGCGACTGCATGTAGTTGAAATATTCGCGCGCCTGCCCGGTCTTGTCGCGCAGCTTGTATTGCACGCTCGGACCGACATTCTTGAAGTCCTTGCTGTTGGCGTTCTTGGCACCGGAGCCGAGATGCTTGTCGAGATCGGCGATGAAGCCGCCATTGACGCTCTTGCCGACATTGACCGCACGGGCATCGCCCGCAGTCGGGCCCGACGTCTGGCCGGAAGCGGCCGCCTGCATGTTCTCCACGTTGAACGGACGGAAACCGCTCCATTCGATGGTGTAATCGCCCATGCCCGCCGGCAGCGGCGTGCTGCCGTTGACTTCGCCGGACAGGTCGAAGTGGCTGTTGCTACCGCCGCGCATCGGATAGGCAACCAGCTTGAGCTTGCTGCCGCCGTCCTCGAAGCTGGACTGGTAGATCGCCACACCGTGATAGATCAGCGGTTCGTTGACCTTGATGGTGGCGGCGGTCTCCTTGCCGGTTTCGTGGTCGCGCACCACCACTTCGCTGGCGAAGAGCTTGGGCATGCCGGTCGAGTAAAAGTCGATGATGAAGCGCTTCAACTGGATGGTAAATGGCAGGTCCTGGATCATCACGCCATCCTTCTGCGGGATGATGGCGGTGCTGCTGCTGGAACCTTCCGGAATCAAGGTGTTGCCACGGAAAGTCGGATTGTTCAGGCCCAGGCGATAGCGTTCGGGAATTTCGGAAATGATGCCATTGCCGGCAAAGGCCGATTTGCCGTAGAACCATTGCTGGAAGCGGATCGGCAAGTCCGAATCGAGCAGGCCACCCAGGCAGATGATGACGATGGCGGCGTGGGCGAAGATGTAGCCCCACTTGTTGGCCGCCCCCTGCTTGGCCGCCAGCAGCATGCCGCCTTCCTTGTCGGCCAGCCTGGTCTTGTAGCCGCGCGCGCCCACCTGGCGCCGTAGCCGGGCAGCGGCGTCGGCCGGCGCTTCGGCCGTGGTCCACTCATGCTTGTGATGGAAATTGCGCAGTGACTGCTCGCGTACGTTGTCGCGCCAGCTCTTGATGTCGCGCAGCATCTTGGGGCCGTTGCGGGCGATGCACAGCGAGGTCGACAGCACCAGGAAACCCATGATCAGCAGGAACCACCAGGCCGAATACACCGCATACAAACCCAGCTTGCCGAAGATCTCGAACCAGAACGGGCCGAACTGGTTCACGTAGTTGGGCATGGGTTCGTTCTGCTTCATCACGGTGCCGATCACCGAGGCGATGGCAATGAGCGTGAGCAGGCTGATCGCAAAGCGCATCGATGAGATCAGTTCCACGGCCTCGCCCAGCCAGCGCTGGCGGGTCCTGATCTGGATTCCTTGGGTACTGCTGCCCGTCGTCATATTCCTGCCTTACCGGACCGGGCCTGCCGGTTCCGCTTACCTTGGGGGGATCTCCTTGCCAGCAGGCAAAGCGATGCGAACCCGGAATTCTACCGCTCCGGGAGAAAGTCCGTGATACGCGCCTGCGTAACCCGGGTATGCCGGGACGCTTATCTGGTCCGGCCAAAGGCCATCATGCCGTGCAACGGCGCCCCGGCACTACGATGTACGTCAATCCACATGAAAAAAGGCGGCACGTCGGCCGCCCCTTTCCTGACCCGCACCGTCTGGCGGCGGTGCCTGATTACTTCAGACCGGCGATGTAGTCGGCCACGGCCTTGATTTCCTTGTCCGACAGGCGATCGGCGATGGCGTTCATCTGGACGCTGTTGGACCGGGCACCGCCCCGGAAGTTGGTCAGCTGGGCCACCGTGTAGTCCTGGTGCTGGCCGGCCAGGCGCGGATACTGGGCCGGGATGCCGGCGCCGTTGGGGCTGTGGCAGCCGGCACAGGCCGGCACGTTCTTGGCGGCGATGCCGGCGCGCCAGATGTGCTTGCCCAGGTCGATGGTGTCCTTGTTCTTGGCCGCGCCCGGCTTGGGTGCCTGGGCCGCCAGGTAGGCGGCGATGTTGTGGATGTCTTCATCCGAGAGCGCCTTGGCCATCGGTGACATCACCGGATTGTTGCGCTCGGGCGTGCGGAAGTTCAGCAGCTGCTTGGCGATGTAGGCCTCGTGCTGGCCCGCCAGCTTGGGATTCTGGGTGATGGTCGAATTGCCGGCCGCGCCGTGGCAGGACACGCAGGCCACGATGTTGCGGGCATTGTCGCCATTGGTGTAGAGGGCTTCCCCCTTGGCCGGGTCGGCCTTGATCGGGGCTTTCTTGTCATCGGCCGCATGGGCCGCCGAGGACACTGCCAGCACGGCAGCAAGAACGGTATACAACAGTGGGGAAAAGGCACGGTTCATTCGTCACCCTAATACTTATTGTGGAATTGAGAGATTTTGCCCGTTCGGCGGCTGGCTGCCCCCTGCCCAAATGCCTGTTGTTTGACCTGTCTCCAACGGCCGCCATATTTTTTGCTTGCCTGGCGTCAACGAGGCGTTGGGTTTCGGGCCATTGTACAATAGCTTCTCCGCGTTTTTCCCTCCTCTTTCGGATTTCCCCCCACCATGTCGCAACTTTGGCAAGCCCGTTTCTTCACCACCGTCAATCACCTGCGGGACCTGCCCAAGACCAGTGTGCCGGAAATCGCCTTCGCCGGCCGTTCCAACGCCGGCAAGTCCAGCGCCATCAACGTGCTGTGCAACCAGAAGCGCCTGGCCTTTGCCTCCAAGACGCCGGGACGTACCCAGCACATCAACTATTTCTCGCTGGGCGGCGCCCATGTGGGCCAGCACCGCAATGACGAGGCGCGCCCCGACGAGATCCGCGCCATGCTGGTGGACTTGCCCGGTTACGGCTATGCAGAAGTGTCCGGCTCGGCCAAGCATCACTGGCAAGCCTTGTTGGGTGACTACGTGCGCCAGCGCGAACAGCTGGCGGCACTGGTGATGATCGTCGATTCGCGGCGCCCCTTCACCGATCTGGATATCCAGATGATCGAGTGGTTCGCCCCCACCGGCAAACCCATCCATTGCATCCTGAGCAAGGCCGACAAGCTCAACCGCAACGAATCCACCAATGCCCTGCGCCAGGCCCAGACCTACCTGAGCAGCTATGTGGATGAGAATGGCCAACCCTTCCCCTTCACGGCCCAGTTGTTCTCGGCCTTGAAGCGCATCGGTCTCGAAGAAGCCAACGACAAGATCCTTGAACTGGCCGGTCTCAACGACGCCGCCACACCGGTGGACCAGGCCCAAGGTGAAGGAAAAGGCGGGACCCAGCCCGAAACCCCGCAAGCCTGATCGCCGACAAGGCAGAATCCCTGCAAACGGAGTACAACGCATGAATAAAAAAACCCCGGAGAACAGGGAAATTCTCCGGGGAAGAACGCTTTTCGCTTGCGCGATCAGCCCCGCTCAGGGAGGGAAGGGGAAGCGGGAGGTGAAAAAATCACCTGCAGCCAAGATAATGTAAGTCGCGGAAATTTGGGCGGATTTGCAATCAAAGGAATCAAATCTCCGAAGATAGCGATATTTGTCTCGAAATAATTCCAAGATCGCCTCAAATAACATCTAATTTTTGAAAGCTGACCTATGTCCTTGACCGATTTCAGTTCCAACGCCGGCTACCCTGCCCTGCGCATGCGTCGCATGCGCCGCGACGCCTTCTCGCGCGCCCTGATGGCCGAAAACGTCATCACCAGCGCCGACCTGATCTATCCAGTCTTTGTGCAGGAAGGCCAGAACCTGCGCACGCCCGTGGCCTCGCTGCCGGGCGTGGAGCGCCTGTCGCTGGATGCGCTGCTGCCGGTGGCAGAGCAATGCGTGGCGCTGGGCGTGCCGGTGCTGGCCTTGTTCCCGGTGATCGATCCGGCCCTGAAGACGCCTGACGGCATCGAAGCCACCAACCCCGACGGCCTGGTGCCGCGCGTGGTGCGCGCGCTCAAGGAGCGCTTCCCCGAACTGGGCGTGCTGTGCGACGTGGCGCTGGACCCCTACACCAGCCACGGCCAGGACGGTGTGCTCGACGAGACCGGCTACATCCTCAACGATGAAACCATCGCGCTGCTGGTCAAGCAGGCGCAAACCCAGGCCGATGCCGGCGTGGACGTGGTGGCCCCCTCGGACATGATGGACGGCCGCATCGCCGCCATCCGCGCCATGCTGGAAGCCCAAGGCCACATCTACACCCGCATCATGGCCTACTCGGCCAAGTACGCCTCGGCCTTCTACGGCCCCTTCCGCGACGCCGTCGGCTCGGCCGCCAACCTGGGCAAGGGCAGCAAATCCACCTACCAGATGGATCCGGCCAACAGCGACGAAGCCCTGCGCGAAGTGGCGCTGGACCTGCAGGAAGGCGCCGACATGGTCATGGTCAAGCCCGGCATGCCCTACCTGGACATCGTGCGCCGCGTGAAGGATGAATTCCGCGTGCCCACCTTCGCCTACCAGGTCAGCGGCGAATACGCCATGATCAAGGCCGCCGCCCAGAACGGCTGGCTGGACCACGACAAGACCATGATGGAAGCCATGATGGCCTTCAAGCGCGCCGGCGCCGATGGCGTGCTGACCTACTTCGCGCTGGACATCGCACGCAAGGTCAAGCAAGGCTGATCCCTCTGCCACCCCAGGCCCGGCCGATGACCGACGACCCCGTACTCGCCCTGTTCACGCAGCTGCGGCCACGCCTGTTCGGCGTGGCCTACCGCATGCTGGCCTCGCGCAGCGAAGCCGACGACGTCCTGCAGGACGCCTGGCTGCGCTGGCATGCCCAGGACAAGTCGGTCCTGAACTCGGCCGAAGCCTGGCTGGTCACGGTGGTCACGCGCCTGTGCATCGACCGCCTGCGCCAGCTGCAGCAGGAGCGCCAGCACTACGTCGGCCACTGGCTGCCGGAGCCGCTGGTGGGCCTGGCCGACCCGACGCCGGAGATCGACCTGTTCGGCGCGGCCCGCCTGGCCCCCTCGCCGGAAGCCCTGCTGGAACAGCAAAGTGACGTTTCCTTCGCCTACCTGCTGCTGCTGGAGCGCCTCAAGCCCGAGGAACGCGCGGCTTTCCTGCTACGTGAAGTATTTGACAACGACTACCCCGACATCGCCGCCATCCTCCAGAAGTCCGAAGCCAGTTGCCGCCAGCTGGTGCATCGCGCCCGCGAGCGGCTGGCGCGACAGGAGGCCGATGGCATCACCCGCACCTCAGTACGCGCCGCTTCCGGCCCCGTCACGCGCGAAACCCACGCCCTGCTGCTGGAGAAATTCATGCAGGCCGTGCAAAGCGGCCAGCGCGAGGCCATGCTGGGCCTGCTGGCCGAGGATGCGCGCCTGATCGGCGACGGTGGCGGCAAGGTGGCCTCGTTCCCGCACCCGCTGGCCGGTGGCGAGCGCATCTCCTGGCTCTACTACGCCAACGTGCGGCGCTTCGCCCGGCGCATCGTCTATCGCGCGGCCTGGATCAACGGCAGCCCGGGCTTGCTGCGCTACGTCGATGGCGCGCTGGAATCGGCCCAGGTGCTGGAATCGGACGGCCTGCGCATCCACGCCATCTATGTGGTGCGCAACCCCGACAAGCTGGCCGCCATCGTCCAGCAGAACACGCCGCCCTGAGATTTTTCAGATTTCTTCATTTATTTTTGATCGAATCTGTCACAAGGGGCGAGCCCACTCCGTCTAGAAGGGGAACAGCGGCGATTGGCGTCGTTGTCACCTTTTCCCCGATGGAGAATCCTCATGTCCGACTTCAAGCAACGTCTGCCCCATGCCAAGCTCGCCGCACCCGCCTTCAATGGCCTGCTCAAGGCCAGCGAGGTGGTCCACCAGAGCGGTGTCGATCCCAAGCTGCTGGAACTGATATTCCTGCGCGTATCGCAACTGAACGGCTGTGCCTTCTGCGTGGACATGCACTCCCATGACCTGCTGCAGAAAGGCGAAGACCAGCAGCGCCTCAACACCCTGGCGGCCTGGCGCGAAATCCCCTTCTTCACCGACGCCGAGCGCGCCGCGCTGAACTGGGCCGAGCGCTTCACCCACCTGCACCAGCAGGACGCCGACAAGGAAGATGCCGCCTTCGCCCAACTGCAAGAGCATTTCAGCGATACCGAGATCGCCAACCTGACCTTCGCGGTCGCCATCATCAACGCCTGGAATCGCCTGGGTGTGGCCATGCGCCCGCAAGTGGCGCGTCGCACCTGAGCCATCGGCGCCCAGGCGAAAAAAAAACGCACCCCGGTCACCCGGGATGCGTCGAACATGGTCCGATCCACATCAGACTTCTTGCTCAAAAACTGGCGGGCGGCGGCATCACGCGCGCCACCCGGCTTGATTTGATTACGTCGGTGCGCTCACTTCCACAGTGCGCATTTGGATTCAGCCTTGGTCATGTAGGCTTGCTCGCCGGGGATGGTCTGCACCAGCTTGTAGTAGTCCCAGGGACGCTTGGATTCGGAAGGTTTCTTCACTTCCATCAGGTACATGTCGTGCACCATGCGGCCGTCCGGACGCACCACGCCATTGCTGGTGAAGAAATCATCAATACGATTCTTGCGCAGGTAATCCATGACCTGATCGGCATCGGTACTGCCCACGGCCTTGACCGCCTTCAGGTACTGGCCCACGGCCGAAGCGTCGCCGGCCTGGAACATGGAGGGCATCTTCTTCATCTTCAGGAAATAACGATTGGCCCAGGCGCGGCTCCGGTCGTTCAGGTCCCAGTACCAGCCGTCGGTCAGGTACATCCCTTGGGTCAGCTGCAGGCCCAGCGAATGGGTATCGTTGATGAAGATCAGCAGCCCGGCCAGCTTCATGGTCTTGTTCACGCCGAATTCATTGGCGGCCTTGATGGCATTGATGACGTCACCGCCGGCCACGGCCAGGCCCAGGATCTGGGCCTTGGACGACTGCGCCTGCAACAGGAAGGACGAGAAATCCGAGGTCGCCAGCGGCACCCGCGTCGCGCCCACGACATTGCCGCCATTGCTCTTGACGACGTCGCTGGTGTCCTTTTCCAGCGAGGTGCCAAAGGCATAGTCCGCCGTCAGGAAATACCAGGACTTGCCGCCCTGGCGCGTGATGGCCGCGCCCGTGCCTCGCGCCAGAGCCGTGGTGTCGTAAGCGTACTGGATGGTGTAGGCATTGCATTCCTCGTTGGTCTGGCGCGTGGTGCCGGCTCCGACGGAGAGGAAGATCTTCTTCTTTTCGGCCGCCACCTTGCCCATGGCCAGGCTGGCCGCCGAATTCACGCCGCCCACCAGCATGTCCACGCCGTCGCGGTCAAACCATTCGCGGGCCTTGTTGGCGGCGATGTCGGCCTTGTTCTGGTGGTCGGCAAAGACCAGTTCCACCTTCTTGCCGTTGATGGTGCCGCCGGCATCGGCAATGGCCATGCGGATGGCTTCGACACCGCCCTGGCCGTCGAAGTCAGCATAGGTGCCAGACATGTCGGTGATGAAGCCGATCTTGATGGTATCGCCCGCCGCGTGAGCGGATGGCAGGGTGGCTGCGCCCAGCAGGGCACAGGCGGCCGACAGCGCGGCGCGCCGGATGAATGCGGTCATGGGGGTCTCCTCCTCTAGGGGTCTTGGAATGTCGTTCTTGTTGCGACCCCGCAATCGAGTGCGGGGAAGGTCTTGCGGGACCGGCAGTCCCTTGCCGGTCCGGTCTTGCGTACGGACAATCAGCCGACGGTAGCGCGCGTCTGTTCGCCATCGACCAGGCGCATCAGGCCCAGCGGATTGGCGTTTTGCAGCGCGGCCGGCAGCATCGCGTCCGGGTAGTTCTGGTAGCACACCGGGCGCAGGAAGCGCTCGATGGCCAGCGTGCCCACCGAAGTGCCACGGGCGTCGGACGTGGCCGGATACGGGCCGCCGTGCACCATCGCATCGCACACCTCGACACCGGTCGGGAAGCCGTTCAAGAGCAGGCGGCCTGCCTTCTGTTCGAGGATGGCAATGAGGTCCTGGTTGCCTTGCAGGTCGCCGATTTCGGCTTGCAGGGTGGCGGTCAGTTGGCCGTTCATCTTGGCGGCGAAGTCCAGCAGTTGCTCACGGCTTTCCAGCTCGACGATCACGGTGGAGGGGCCGAAGACTTCTTCTTCCAGCGGCGCTTCCTTGGAGAACAGCAGCGCGGCATCAGCCTTGAACAGGTGCGGCACGGCCTGGGTGTAGCTGGTGCCGCCGGTGGCGATGACCTTCACGCCCGGCAGCTGGGTCAGGCGAGCGACGCCGCCGTTGTAGTGGGTCAGGCCGCCGCTGTTGAGCATGGTGGCCGGATTGCTGCCGCCGAAGGCTGCCGACAGCTTCTCGATGAAGGCAGTCAGTTCCGGCGACCGCACACCCAGGAGCAGGCCCGGGCTGGTGCACAGCTGGCCCACGCCGACCGTGACGGAGCCGGCCAGGTCCTTGGCGATGGCGTCACCGCGCACCTTGAGTGCTTCGGACATCAGGATGATGGGGTTGATGCTGGACATCTCGGCAAACACCGGGATCGGCTGCGGACGCGCTGCAGCCATGTCGCACAGGGCGCGGCCACCGCGCAGCGAGCCGGTAAAGCCCACGGCCTGGATGCCGGCGCTCTTGACCAGCTGGGCACCGACGCGATCACCGTAGATCATGTTGAAGGTGCCGGCCGGCATGCCGGTCTTCTTGACGGCGCGCTCGATGGCATTGGCCACCAGTTCGGAGGTGACCAGGTGGCCGCTGTGGGCCTTGAACACCACCGGGCAGCCGGCCGCCAGGGCGGCAGCGGTATCACCACCGGCCACCGAGAAGGCCAGCGGGAAGTTGCTGGCGCCGAACACAGCCACCGGGCCCACGCCGATCTTGTACTGGCGGATGTCCGGACGCGGCAGCGGCTGGCGTTGCGGCAAGGCGGTATCGATGCGGGCACCGTAGAAGTCGCCACGGCGCAGGACCTTGGCGAACAGGCGCATCTGACCGCTGGTGCGGGCGCGCTCACCGGCCAGGCGCGGGGTGGCCGGCAAGGCGGTTTCGCGGGCCACGCAGGCGAGGAAGTCCTCGCCCAGGGCGTCGATCTCGTCGGCGATGGCTTCCAGGAACAGCGCGCGCTGTTCGGCGGCAATGGCGCGGTACAGCGGATAGGCCTTCTCGGCCGCATCCACGGCGGCGGCGACTTCCTGCTCGGTGGCGGTCAGGAAGGGCGTCTCGAAGAGCGCGCCGGTGGTCGCGTCCACGCTGTGCAGGGCGACGTCGCCCTGGCCGCTGCGCTGGCCGCCGATATAGTTGTGTCCTAGGATCTTGTCGCTCACGTTGTGCTCCTGCTGGTGTCGTTGATGCCGCCCGGGGTCGGGTCAGGCAAGAAAGCTGCGCCCGCGCGAGGCGGGGGCAGCTGAGGGGGAAATGCGCCGCAGGCCGAGAGTAGCCTGCCCGCGCTGTTCATTGTCGGCCATCACATGGATTGCTGCAGCATGTTCAGGTAATCCTGTTCCGAGGCTTCGCGCGGATTGGTTTTGTGGCTGTGGTCGGCCAGGGCACCCTTGATGATCTGAGGGAACAGGGATTCGCTCACGCCCAGTTCGCGCAGCCCTGCGGGCAAGCCCAGGCGACGGCTCATGTCACGGATTGCCGGGCCGATCTCGGCACCGCTGGCCAGGCCCATGGCGTGGGCCATGCGGGCCATCTTGTTGTCCTTGACCATGCTGGGCGCGCTTTCATTGAAGGCAATGATGGCCGGCAGAAAGATCGCGTTCAGGGTGCCGTGGTGCAGCTTGGGATTGATGCCGCCCAGCGAGTGCGACAGGCTGTGTACGCAACCGAGTCCCTTCTGGAAGGCCATGGCGCCCTGCATGGAGGCGCTCATCATGTTCAGCCGCGCTTGGCGGTCACCCGGTTCACGGGTAGCGCGCTCGATGTGCGCCCAGGCTCGCCACAGGCCATCCAACGCGATGCCGTCGGCAGGCGGGTTGAAGGCCGGGGCCATGAAGGTCTCCAGGCAGTGCGCGATGGCATCCATACCGGTGGCCGCCGTCATCAGCGGCGGCAGACCCAACGTCAGTTCGGGGTCGCAGATGGCCAGCTTGGGCACCAGGTGCGGCGAGATGATGCCGACCTTGCGGCCATCGTCGAGGATCAGGATGGCGCCACGGCCGACTTCGCTGCCGGTGCCGGCGGTGGTCGGAATGGCGATCACCGGTGCGGTCTTGGCCGTAATGTTGGCCAGGCCGCCTTCGATGAGGGCAAAGGATTTCAGCGGGCCTTCGTGGGTGCCGCACACGGCCACGCCTTTGGCCAGGTCGATGGAGGAACCGCCGCCGACGGCCACGATGCCATCACAGCCATGCTCACGGAACAATGCCACGGCAGCGCGCACGGCACCCTCGTTGGGATTGGGCGGGGTCTGGTCGTAGACGACGGTGCCGGCACCCTCCTTCAACTGGCCCAGGACCTTGTCCAGCAGGCCGGCGTTGCGGATGCCCGGGTCGGTCACCAGCAGCGGCTTCTTGATGCCCAGGCGGTCGCATTCCTGCTGCAGCAGCGCCAGTGCGCCGTAGTCGAACTGGACCTGGGTAATGTAGTTGATGAGTGCCATTACATAGCCTTGATTTATAGATGTCTCCACCGGGGCCGCCATCGGCGGGCTTGCTCCGAAACCCTGCAGAAGCCGGTGCTTCCCAATGGGGTCCCGCTTTGGAAAGCCAGACTCTAAGCCATCGAGGGGCACTTGGCTAATGAGAGCTGTTGATATGGGTATAACCAGCGCTCATACTAGCAGCTTCTTTTGGGGATCACTTCCATGCACAATACCTTGCCCTCGCTGGCCTCCATCACTTCGCGCCTGCACCTGCGGCAGTTGCGGCTGCTCATCGCGCTGTCCGACCATGGTTCCCTGCTCAAGGCGGCCGAGCAGGTAGCGCTGACCCAGCCGGGCGCCAGCAAGGCCTTGCAGGAAATCGAGAGCACGCTCGGTGCGCAATTGTTCACCCGCACCAATCGCGGACTGGAGGCCACCGAGCTGGGCCATTGCGTGATCCGCTATGCGCGGCTGATCCAGACCGACCTGACTCACCTGCGTGAAGAAATGTTATCCATCATGCAAGGCCACGGTGGACGGCTGGCCGTGGGCACCATCATGGGCGCGGTGCCGCTCTTGACCGATGCGCTCACGCAATTGCTGGAGGCGCATCCGACGCTGTCGGTGGAAATTGTCGAAGACACCAGTGCGCGGCTGCTGCGCCTGCTGGACCAGGGGCGGCTGGACCTGGCGATCTGCCGCACCAGCATCAGCCAGCGCCCGGACCTGTATGACGCCTTCAACATCCATGACGAAGAGCTGGCTGTGGTAGCCAGCGTGCAACATCCGCTGGCCGGGGCACAGAGCCTGCAACTGGCCGACCTGGCCGATTCGCGCTGGGTGGTCTATTCGGCCAACATGCCCATGCGCCTGACGCTGGAGCGCGAATTCCATGATGCCGACCTGCGCTTCCCGCTGCACCTGATGGAAACCACCTCGGCCTTCACCACCTTGTCGCTGCTGCAGAAGAATCCGCACTTCGTGGCGCTGCTGTCGGTGGATGTGGCGCAGTTCTGCACGCGCTTCGGCATGACGCGCATCCTGCCGCTGAAGCTGCATACGCGCAGCGAGCCCTATCAGCTGGTGACGCGGCGCGGGACGCTCCTGTCGCCGGTAGCGCGGCTGTTCGTGGATGGATTTGCGCGCGGGGTGGCGGCGTCGGGCTGACTCGGCCGAGTCAATCGAAGCGCCGAATCCATGCGAGGGTTTCTTCATTGTCGTCCAGACCCTGCGGGACGCGGAATAGACCTTCGCGATATGCCTCGAATCGTATCGCTTTGGTATAGCGGGCCACCAACCTGTAGGCCTCCGGAACCTCATCACGCCAGGTGTCGCCGATCTGCGGAAAGGCTCCGGCCTGGATCACCACTCCGCCGGGGTAGTCGTGCACCTCGCACACCGGCTCCAGCGCCGCTCGCATCTTGTCGCGTCCTCCCAATTCTTCAACCAGCGCATCACATAGCACGGTCAGCCAGTTCACACATTTGATGCGGTAATGAACGTCTTGGGCCTCCAAGGCGAACCACCCTCCATCCTGGAAATCGAACCCCGGAAAGCGTTTGAACAGTTGTTGGGTGTACTCACTCTTTTGGTCGTTCTCGAATACGAAGGCACACCCTGCACTACCATGTACCGGCTGGCAAATAGCGCACCAGCGCAGGGTGGCAGCGAGCAGCACGTCGAAGTTTGTCTTGCCCTGGCCGTTACAGATTTGAAAATGAGCAGTTACACAGGAAAGCTCGCGTTGTTCTGCGCGGCGGACAAGTACATCGGCTCGGTACGGATTAACATTGTCAATCTTCACGCCAATGTCCACCATGCCCATGAGCGCCGCGCCGTAACCATTTAGCGGTGGAAGGTCAATATCGGATTGAATACGGCCGCGAGGGTCGCCAGAGAACTTGACTGCCCGTCTCGTGTCTCGGGCCAAAAAGCGGTTTACCTTGTCCGGAAAAGTCTTCCAATAATCCACCAAGAATTCCAGAGCACGCTGGCGTAGCACGGGCTGATCCGTCGGCACCATATAAAGCTCGGCCCCCAGACCGAATTTGCAGGCGACGGCATCGGTGTTGTAGGGCAGAGGGAATGCAATCTTGTCAAAAATGCAGATACCGCCTTCGCGCTTTACAAGTTCAGCGACGGCTTGGTTGATGTCCATAGGAAGTTATTCTCCTGGTTGATAGTGCGGAATGCGGTCAAGGGATGGGGATGGGGATGGCATTGCGAGGCGGGAAGATCCGCGTAGCTTCGGAATGATCAGCGCGAGCACCAATAGCCCTCCTGTCAACTGCACACCGGTGCTCGAGTGGATCGCGTCGCCGAAATGGTCGATGAGGCTCTTCTTGGGCTCAGCCGCCGTGACCGGTGCCGGATGTTGCGAGGGAGGCTCGTCGTCGCAGTTACAGCGTTTACTGACTTCGAACTTCTCGAAATTCTTTTTGCTACCCGTGTGTCTTTCGGCAATCTTGCGGTAGTCCCTGGCCGCATCGTCTGTGAGCGGATCCTTCCCAAACTTCACATCGAAGATTTTGATCACCTTGCCATCCGGTCCGATACGGGCGACGTCCAGACGGCGTGAATCGGCCCACGGGTATTGCGAGCTGGGCAGGCCCGGGTTGGACTTGCTGCCGATCATCTCCCAGTTGTTGCCTCGGTCGAAGGACACTTCACGCCACATGCGGGCATCGGGATTGGGATAACGACCGTTGCGGGCGTTGGCCGGCCCGCCGTAGTACTTGTCATCGATTTTCTTGCGCATCCATTCCTGGAACGTATGCCCCTTTGGCAGCGGCTGCGGCCCGTCTTTTTTGTGGGTATTCCAGCATTCGCAGGCCAGCTCGCAAATCTCGTCGAAAAAGTCCTGATCCGGCTTGGGCAGATCACGCTGCTTCAGCCCGGCCATGTTCACCGTGTTGCGGTGGTTCATGAACAGCTTGTCGGTGAGCCGACAGGCGGGCTTGCCCTCGAAGAATACGTCGAAGGAGTGGCTGATCCAGTCGGTCTCGGCCGAATGGGTGCCGGAGACCACGCCCCCCATCGACCCGGCTTCGTCGAACACACTCCTGGCGAATTGGCTACCATCCTTGGCAATGCTGTTGCCGCCGTCGGCGAACACGCTGACGGTCCCCTTGATGAGGTCGCGCGAGTAGGCCTCGTTCTGGTAGGGCAGCGGGATGCCCTTGTCGGGCGTCTTGCACACATTGGGCAGCGTGTTGTGGCTGACCCCGCCACTGCCGTGATGGCACAGGCTCAGACCGTTGACGTTGATGGTGATCGCCATGCGCGAATCTCCGGAAGGTTCTCCGCAGACAAGCCAGTACCCGTTCCTCCAGGTCGGGCCATTGGCGGTTGTGCAGACCAACCAGTTTGAGTTGCTGCGCCATGGACAGGCAGTCGATGGCCGATGTCAGCAGCGCAGAGTCCGGTGCCCACTGCAACGCAGCCACCCTCGCGGGCATCAGGTCAGGGATCGCAGTGCTCAGTGCGCTGACAGCGTCGAAGAGCTCCGCATCCTGCGTGGCCAGTGCATAGCAAGTCACCGCGAACAGCTCGGCGCTGCGCACCGGTTCGCCAAGGAGCTTGCGCAGGTGTTGCCGTGCGGGCTCTCCCAGGTGAACCAGCGCGGTCAATGACCCCTGCATACGGTCGTCGTAAGCAACAAGATCGGCGAAGTCCAACGCCGGGTTGGCCAGGCGATCAGGCCAACGACGCCATCCGAAGGCCAACTGATCCGTATGGCGGTCAGTCAGTTTCTCAGCGGTCGTCGCCACCAAATCAGGGAGGGCTGCAGCTTGCTTGACGTTCAGCATTGGCTGCGAGCGCCATCGTTTTTGCCAGCGCCGACTCCCGCGTCAGCGTTTGCAGTCGTGCCGACTGCACAGCAAATGGACCTGCTTCCCATACCGTCTCCAAATTGGCGAAACGGAATACGTTATCAAGATCGTTTACGCTCGATAAGGCTCAGGACAGCAGGCGGAGCCGAAGCGGTGAAAAGGTCCACGGCCCTCGAAAAACCTCCTAGAAATCGTTCTATCAAGTCTTCGCCAGAACGCTTGGCTATTGCACCTTCGGCCAGCTACGTACGATTCCTCTGCGCATAAAAAAACCCCGTGTTCGCAAACACGGGGTTCGTCATGCCTCATCGGAAAGCGCTCCCTCAGAAGCGCTTTCGGGCCGTACAGCGGAACAGGCTTACTTGTTCGGCTGCGGCGTAATGCGCAGGTACGGACGCGGCGACTTGTAGCCCTTGGGATACTTCTGCTTGATGACTTCCTCATCCTTGATCGACAACGGGATGATGACGTCGTCGCCATCCTTCCAGTTGCCCGGGGTGGCCACGGTATAACCGTCGGTCAGTTGCAGGGCATCGATGACGCGCAGCACTTCGTCGAAGTTGCGGCCGGTGCTCATCGGGTAGGTGATGATGAGGCGCACCTTCTTCTTCGGGTCGATGATGAAGAGCGACCGCACGGTCGCAGTTTCGGACTGGTTGGGGTGGATCATGTCGTACAGACCCGCCACCTTCTTGTCCACGTCGGCCACGATGGGGAAGCCGACCACGGTCTGCTGGGTTTCCTCGATGTCCTTGATCCACTGGTTGTGGGCCTCGGCACCATCCACCGACAGCGCGATGGCCTTGACGTTGCGCTTGTCGAATTCGGGCTTGAGCTTGGCTGTCAGCCCCAGCTCGGTGGTGCAGACCGGCGTGAAGTCGGCCGGGTGCGAGAACAGCACGACCCAGGAGTCTCCCGCCCAGTCGTGGAATTTGATCTTGCCGATCGAGGATTCTTGCTCGAAATCCGGTGCGGTATCGCCCAGGCGCAGCGTCATGATGGTCTCCTTGGTTGAACGAGTGAAAACGGGAAGGCTGACTATAACGCGAGGCCAGCCCGCGGCCAACGACTATAAAGTGGTTTTCAAATAACGTGATGCAATGAGCAATTACAGGTTCTGTAGCGTCGAAATGAACTTGTCTGCATCCTGATAACCGATCACACGACGCTGCGCCAGTTCCCGGCCATCGGCATCGAAGAACATGATGCCAGGCGGGCCGAACAGATCGAAACGTTTCAACATGGCGCGGTCATCGGCATTGTTGGCGGTCACGTCGATCTGCAGCAGCAGCATCTGGCCAAAACGTTCCTTCACGCGGGCATCGCTGAAGGTGAAGCGTTCCATTTCCTTGCAGGACACGCACCAATCGGCATAGAAATCCAGCATGACGGGACGACGCTCACCGGCAGCATTTTGCTGTAGTGCGGCATCGAGCTCGGCACCGGAACGGATGCGCACGAAGTCGGTAGCCCCTGCGGCGACCGACTGTCCACGCAGATGCGACAGCGGTGTCAGTGGATCGCGCCCACCCGTGGCGACACTGACCAGCTGCAACAAGCCCAGGGTGACCACCGCCAGCCCGAGCGCACGGGACATCCATCCGGCCGGACGCGTCCACAGCAGGAAGGCGCCATAGCCGATGCCCAGCGCGGCCCAGCCTGCCACCTGCAGCCAGGCCGGGATGACCGGCGACACCATCCACAGCGCCGTGCCCAGCATCAACACGCCAAAGAAGCGCTTGACCGCATCCATCCAGGCCCCGGCACGCGGCAGCAGTGTGCCGGCCGAGGCGCCGATCAGCAGCAGCGGCACGCTCATGCCCGCCGCCATCGCAAACAGGGCGCTACCGCCCAGCACGACATTGCCGGTCTGGCTGATGTAGAGCAGCGCACCGGCCAGCGGGGCAGCTACGCACGGGCCGACGATCAATGCCGAGATCGCGCCCATCAGGAATACGCCCAGCCATTTGCCACTGCCGCCGCCAGAGGCTGTGGATAATCTGGATTGCAGCGAAGCGGGTACCTGCAGCGTGTAGAGATCGAACATTGACAAGGCCAGTCCGGCCATCAGGACTGCGAAGGCACCCAGTACCCAGGGATTCTGCAGGTAGGCGGACAGGCCTTCTCCCAGCATCCCGGCCGCTACGCCCAAGGCGGTATAGACCAGCGCCATGCCGAGCGAGTAATCCACCGAAAGCAGGAAGCTGCGGCCCCGGCTGCCCCCCGTCGTCGACTGCTGCCCAACGATGATGGACGACAGGATCGGCAGCATCGGCAACACGCAGGGCGTAAAGGACAAGCCGATGCCCAACAAGAAGAATAGCGTGAGGACAGGCCACAGCTTGCCTGCCCTGAGCACGGCGGTGATGCGGTCAACATCACTGCCACCGGAGCCGACCGCTTCAGCGCCCGTACCGACCGGACTGACGCTCTGGCCGATGGCCTGGGGCGACAGGGACAGCTTCAAGGTCATCGGTGGATAACACAAGCCCTTGTCGGCACAACCTTGCGACACGGCCGAAATGACAAAATCCTTCACTGCACCGCTGACCGGAATACGTACGGTCACCGCCTGGTGGTAGGTTTCGACTTCCTTCTGGAAGTTTTCGTCATACTTGCGTTTACCCTCCGGAAACCGGGGTTCCCCCAGCGTGGCGCCGTCGGCGCTGAAGTGAAAGCGGTCCCGGTACATGTAGTAGCCATCGGCGATGCGATAACTCAGCTCCACGGTCTGGGCATCGATCATGCGGCCGCTGAGCTGGAAGGCTTGTTCGGGCGGCAGGTAATCATCCGCCGCCCTGGCGGCCTTGGCCATCAGCAGGCCGAGCAGCGCCACGAGCGCCAGCACGACCAGCAGGGGAAATCTTGTCAGGCGCTCGCGCCGGTTGATGCGATTCAACGGTAGTCCTCGTTCGAAAGGGGGTGGTCTGTGCTTACACGCGCAGGGGCCGTGCGGTCTCATCCTGCATCCACGCCAGGTAGGCCGGCAGGCCCGCGGCGATAGGCAAGGCAATGATCTCCGGCACGTCGTAGGGGTGGGCCCGGACGATAGCCTGCTCCAGCTCTTGATAGCGCGCCTGGGTCGTCTTGATCAGCAAGGGGATCTCGGTATCGCGCTCAACCTTGCCCTGCCAGCGATAGACCGACCGTACCGGCGCCAGCACATTGACGCAGGCGGCCAGGCCCTGTTCTAGCAGCGCATCGGCAATGCGTTCGGCCAGGGCCTGGTCGGGCACATTGGCCAGTACCAGCAGTGGTTGATTCAACAGGGATGCGGACATGGAAAGCTCTCCTTGCAGAGACCGTATTCAACCACATCCAGAGCCCGGGCGTGACGGCGCTCAGCAAGCGGATGAAAGAAAATGCAGGCGCGCAAAACAAAAAAGCCAGGCAGAGCCTGGCTTTTTTGGATGATGCGGCGTCCGGTGAATTATTCAGCGGTCGGCGCGTCAGCAGCGTCGGTGACTTCCGGACGATCGACCAGCTCAACGAAGGCCATCGGTGCGTTGTCGCCTTGGCGGAAGCCCATCTTCAGGATGCGCAGGTAGCCGCCGTTACGGGCAGCGTAGCGCGGGCCCAGTTCGGAGAACAGCTTGCCGACGATTTCGCGGTCGCGCAGGCGGTTGAAAGCCAGGCGCTTGTTGGCCAGGGTGTCGGTCTTGCCCAGGGTCAGGATAGGCTCGACGACGCGGCGCAGTTCCTTGGCCTTCGGCAGGGTGGTCTTGATGGCTTCATGACGCAGCAGCGAAACAGTCATGTTGCGCAGCATGGCCAGACGGTGGGACGAAGTACGATTCAGTTTGCGGAGACCGTGACGGTGACGCATGGTAATTTCCTTTCAGGTTACAGTTTTGATCCAGTTCTTCTATCGGCAGGCCAGCTGGGCTGTCCAGACCGCGGACCGGTAAATATCGGATAAAAGTTCTTTGTTACGGATGTGACGACTACTTCAGGTACAGCCTCAAGTCAGCCTGGCGGTGCGGCTTGCACCGCAGCCCGCCAGGTGACGTGAATTACTTTTCCAGACCAGCCGGCGGCCAGTTTTCCAGCTTCATGCCCAGGGTCAGGCCACGCGAAGCCAGGACTTCCTTGATTTCGTTCAACGACTTGCGACCCAGGTTCGGGGTCTTCAGCAGTTCGTTCTCGCTGCGCTGGATCAGGTCGCCGATATAGTAGATGTTCTCGGCCTTCAGGCAGTTTGCCGAACGCACGGTCAGCTCCAGATCGTCCACCGGACGCAGCAGGATAGGATCGACCTGCGGTGCGCGCGACGGTGCTTCCGCAGTCGCTTCGGTGCCTTCCAGGGCGGCGAACACGTTCAGCTGATCAACCAGCACGCGCGCCGATTGGCGGATCGCTTCTTCCGGGGTGATGACGCCGTTGGTCTCGATGTTCATGACCAGCTTGTCCAGGTCGGTACGCTGTTCCACACGCGCGGATTCGACCGCGTAGGACACGCGACGCACCGGCGAGAACGACGCGTCCAGGATGATGCGGCCGATGGTCTTGTTGGTGTCTTCGGACAGGCGACGCACGTTGCCCGGCACGTAGCCACGGCCCTTTTCGACCTTGATCTGCATGTCCAGCTTGCCGCCACCGGTCAGGTTGGCGATGACGTGATCCGGGTTGATCAGTTCGACGTCATGCGGCAGATCGATATCGGAAGCCAGGACGGCACCTTCGCCTTCCTTCTTCAGGGTCAGAGTGACTTCGTCACGGTTGTGCAGCTTGAAGACCACGCCCTTCAGGTTCAGCAGAATGTCGACCACGTCTTCCTGCACGCCGTCCAGCGACGAATATTCGTGCACCACACCAGCGATGGTCACTTCGGTGGGAGCGTAACCGCTCATGGTCGACAGCAGGACGCGACGCAGCGCGTTGCCCAGGGTGTGACCGTAACCACGCTCGAACGGCTCCATCACGACCTTTGCGTGACCGGGGGCCAGGGTTTCCACTTCGATGATGCGGGGCTTCAACAAACTGTTTTGCATGAATTGTCCTTTTCAATACCCTCGGCTCGTTACACCGATAAGGCTGATGGCAGTTCGGAAAAATGCCCACCATGAGGTGGGCACAGGGGTACGGCGGTACTACGAATTAACGCGAGTACAGTTCGACGATCAGCGATTCGTTGACGTCGGCAGCGATTTCGCTACGGTCCGGCGAGGACTTGAAGGTGCCTTCCAGCTTCTTCGAATCCACGGAAACCCACTGCGGGAAACCGTTCGATTCGGCCAGCGACAGGGCTTCGGCGATACGCACTTGCTTCTTGGCCTTTTCACGGATGGCGATGACGTCGCCAGCCTTGACGGAGTAGGAAGCGATGTTGACGACTTGACCGTTCACGGTCAGGGCCTTGTGGGACACCAGCTGACGCGCTTCAGCGCGGGTCGAGCCGAAGCCCATGCGGTAGACGACGTTGTCCAGGCGCGATTCCAGCAGCTTCAGCAGGGTTTCGCCGGTGTTGCCCTTGCGGCGGTCGGCTTCAGCGAAGTAGCGGCGGAACTGACGCTCGAGGACGCCGTACATGCGCTTGACCTTCTGCTTTTCACGCAGCTGGTTGCCGTAGTCGGAGGTGCGGGCGCCCGAAGTGCGGCCGTGCTGACCCGGCTTGGAATCCAGCTTGCACTTGGAATCCAGCGAGCGGCGTGCGCTCTTCAGGAACAGGTCGGTGCCTTCGCGGCGGGAGAGTTTTGCTTTCGGTCCGATATAACGTGCCACGGTATTTCCTTTATCAATGACGTCCCATGTTGCCGGACGCTAGTCTGACCTGCATGCGGCCAGACAGTGGTCTTAAGAACAAAACCCGCCAAGGTGATTGGCGGGTGATTTGCCTGCGCTTTTGCCTGACGAACAGGCGAAAGCGCAAGATTATACTACAACTTAGATGCGACGGCGCTTCGGCGGACGGCAGCCGTTGTGCGGGACCGGAGTCACGTCCTGGATCTGGGTGATCTTGATGCCCAGGTTGTTCAGAGCGCGCACTGCGGATTCACGGCCCGGGCCGGGGCCCTTGATACGCACTTCCAGGTTCTTGATGCCGCATTCGATGGCAACCTTGCCGGCGCTTTCAGCGGCGACCTGGGCTGCGAACGGAGTCGACTTGCGCGAACCCTTGAAGCCAGCACCACCCGAAGTTGCCCACGACAGAGCGTTGCCCTGACGGTCGGTGATCGTGATGATGGTGTTGTTGAACGAAGCGTGAACGTGCGCGATGCCTTCAGCAACGTTCTTCTTGACTTTCTTGCGAACACGCGATGCTGCTGCGTTGTTGGGGGACTTTGCCATAATTTCTTCCTTGAATCCGACCAGTGCTTGCGCCTGCCGGGATTATTTCTTCAGCGATTGAGCGGCCTTGCGCGGACCCTTGCGAGTACGGGCGTTGGTGCGGGTGCGTTGACCACGGACCGGCAGACCACGACGGTGACGCAGACCGCGGTAGCAACCCAGGTCCATCAAACGCTTGATGTTCATGGACAACTCACGGCGCAGATCGCCTTCCACGACGAACTTGGCGATTTCGTCACGCAGCTTTTCCAGCTCGTTATCGTCCAGGTCCTTGACCTTCTTGTTGGTCGGAACGCCGGTAGCAGCGCAGATGTCTTGTGCGCGGGGACGGCCAATACCATAGATGGCGGTCAGGCCGATCACGGTGTGCTGATGGTTGGGGATGTTAACCCCTGCAATACGTGCCATTCGTTATTCCTCGATCAATAACGTTAAGTTAACCCTGGCGCTGCTTATGACGGGGTTCGGTGCAGATCACACGAACGACGCCATTGCGCTTGATGATTTTGCAGTTGCGGCAGATCCGCTTGACTGATGCGAGCACTTTCATTGTGGCCCTCTTTCTTTCAATGTTTCACTGTTACTTGGTTCGGAACACGATACGTGCCCGGCTCAAATCGTAAGGCGTCAGTTCCACCGTTACCTTATCGCCGGGCAAGATACGGATGTAATTCATGCGCATCTTGCCGGAAATATGGCCGAGTACAACGTGACCGTTTTCCAACTTAACCCTGAATGTCGCGTTGGGCAGATTTTCAAGAATCTCGCCCTGCATCTGAATAACGTCGTCTTTTGCCATTCCGTGTCTTCTTCCTCTGGAGCATGAGCCCGCTTATCGCGGTGTCATGCCACCCTTGAAATTAGCTTTGCGGAGCAACGATTCATACTGCTGAGACATCACATAGTTCTGCACTTGGGCCATGAAATCCATCGTCACGACCACAATGATCAGCAGCGATGTGCCACCGAAGTAGAACGGAACCTTCCAGCGTGCGATCAGGAACTCTGGCAGCAGGCACACCAGGGTGATGTACACGGCGCCGGCCAGGGTCAGGCGCATCAAGATCTTGTCGATATAACGCGCGGTCTGGTCACCCGGACGGATACCCGGAACAAACGCACCACTCTTCTTCAGGTTGTCTGCCGTTTCCTTGCTGTTGAACACCAGTGCGGTGTAGAAGAAGCAGAAGAAGACGATAGCTACCGCATACAGCAACGCATGGATCGGTTCGCCTGGTGCCATCGATGCCGCCAGATCCTTCAGGAAACGAATGAAGGGGTTCGACGTATCACCGGAGGTGAACCAGCTGGTGATCGTGGCCGGGAACAGAATGATCGACGATGCAAAGATCGGCGGAATCACACCAGCCATGTTCAGCTTCAGCGGCAAGTGGCTGCTCTGGCCACCGTAGATCTTGTTGCCGACCTGACGCTTCGCATAATTCACCAGGATCTTGCGCTGACCACGTTCGATGAAGACCACCAGGAACGTTACCAGCGCCACGATCGCACAGATCAGGATTGCCGAGAGGGCATTCATCGAACCGGTACGAACCAGCTCGAACAGGCCACCCAGAGCATTCGGCAGACCCGCCGCAATACCGGCGAAGATGATGATCGAGATGCCATTGCCCAGACCACGCTCAGTGATCTGTTCACCCAGCCACATCAGGAACATCGTACCGGTAATCAAGGTCACCACCGTGGTCAGACGGAAGGCCAGACCCGGATCCAGCACCAGGCCGGCTTGCGATTCCAGCGCCACCGCAATGCCCAGCGCCTGGAAGGTCGCCAGCACCAAGGTGCCGTAACGGGTGTACTGCGTGATCTTGCGACGACCGGCTTCACCCTCTTTCTTCAATGCTTCCAGCTGCGGCGAAACCACCGACAGCAGCTGCATGATGATCGATGCCGAGATATACGGCATGATCCCCAGTGCGAAGATCGTAAAGCGCGACAGGGCACCACCGGAGAACATGTTGAACATGCCCAGAATGCCGCCCTGATTCTGCTTGAACAGCTGCGCCAACTGCGTCGGATCAATACCCGGAACCGGGATATGTGCACCGATGCGATAAACGATCAACGCCCCCAGCAGGAACCACAAACGACCCCAGGGGAATCCTTTTGCGGCGCCTTTTGCTAATTGAGGAGTAGTTGCCAATTAATGCTCCGGGACCGGATCACTCAGCGATGGAACCACCGGCAGCTTCGATAGCGGCCTTGGCACCAGCGGTTGCGATCAGACCCTTGACGGTTACCTTCTTGGTCAGTTCGCCAGCCTTGATGATACGCACGACACGAGCCAGTTCCGACACGAGGCCGGCTTGCTTCAGTGCCAGCACGTCGATCTCGGCGACGGGCAGCTTTTCCAGGTCGGACAGGCGCACTTCAGCCTTGTAAGGCGTAGCCAGCGACTTGAAACCGCGCTTGGGCAGACGACGTTGCAGGGGCATCTGGCCGCCTTCAAAGCCGACCTTGTGGAAACCGCCCGAACGCGACTTCTGACCCTTGTGGCCGCGACCAGCGGTCTTGCCCAGGCCAGAGCCGATACCACGACCGACGCGACGCTTAGCGTGCTTGGCGCCGTCTGCGGGTTGGATAGTGTTTAATTGCATGATTCGCTCCGTTCGCAAGCCGAGGCTTACGACACAACTTTCACAAGATAGGACACTTTGTTGATCATGCCGCGCACCGACGGGGTGTCTTCCAGTTCGGACACCGAGTTGACGCGACGCAGACCCAGACCGCGCACGGTAGCGCGGTGGTCCTGACGAGTACCGATCAGACCCTTGACCAGCTTGACTTTGATTGTGTTAGCCATCTCGATCACCTTAGCCCAGGATTTCTTCGACCGACTTGCCGCGCTTGGCAGCAATTTCAGCCGGAGTGTTCATCTTCGACAGACCGTCCAGGGTGGCACGGACCATGTTGTAGGGGTTGGTCGAACCAGTCGACTTGGCCACCACGTTGGTCACGCCCATCACCTCGAAGATCGCGCGCATCGGACCACCGGCGATGACGCCAGTACCGTCCTTGGCCGGCGAGATCATCACCGACGAAGCGCCGTGCTTGCCGATGACGGTGTGTTGCACGGTACCGTTCTTCAGGGTCACCTTGATCAGCTTGCGACGAGCTTCTTCCATCGCCTTCTGCACGGCCACGGGCACTTCCTTGGACTTGCCCTTGCCCATGCCGATACGGCCATCGCCGTCACCGACCACTGCCAGCGCTGCGAAACCCATGATGCGGCCGCCCTTCACCACCTTGGTGACGCGGTTGACCGCGATCATTTTTTCGCGCATGCCGTCATCAGGCTTGTCGCTTTGCGTTTTCGATTGCATTTTTGCCATGATCGATAATCCTTAGAACTTCAGGCCGGCTTCACGCGCAGCCTCAGCCAGCGCCTTGACGCGACCGTGATAACGGAAACCGGAGCGGTCGAATGCGACTTCAGTCACACCGGCCTTCAGAGCCTTCTCCGCCACGCGCTTGCCGATCAGTGCAGCAGCGGCAGCATTGCCGCCCTTGCCGGTCTGACCTGCCAGCTGGGCGCGGACTTCTGCTTCCAGGGTGGAAGCGGAAGCCAGCACGTTGGCGTCGGGGCCGATGACGCTGGCGTAGATGTGCGTGTTGGTACGGTGCACAGCCAGACGATTCACCTTCAGTTCTGCGATCTTGGCGCGAGTCTGAGTCGCACGGCGCAGGCGAGATTGTTTCTTGTCCATCGTCAACCCCTATTACTTCTTCTTGGTTTCTTTGAGCGTCACCACTTCGTCAGCGTAGCGCACACCCTTGCCCTTGTAGGGTTCGGGTTCGCGGTACGCGCGAATTTCAGCGGCGACCTGGCCAACCACCTGGCGATCGATACCCTTGATCAGGATCTCGGTCTGGGTCGGGGTCTCAACCTTGATGCCGGCGGGCATCTGGTGAACGATGGGGTGCGAGAAGCCCAGCGACAGGTTCAGCTTGTCGCCTTGTGCTTGTGCACGGAAACCCACGCCAACCAGGTTCAGCTTCTTTTCGAAGCCCTTGGTGACGCCGTTGACCATGTTGTTGACCAGAGCACGCAGGGTGCCCGACATCGCGTTGGCTTCGCGGCTGTCATCAGCCACTTCGAAGCTCAGCGAGCCATTGTTGTTGACCACCTTGACCTTCTTGGTCAGCGGTTGGGTCAAGGAGCCCAGCGGGCCCTTGACGGTGATTTGCTCTGCAGTGATGGTCGCTTCCGCGCCATTCGGCAGTGCAACAGGCATTTTACCTACACGAGACATCTTGCACTCCTTAGGCCACGTAGCAAATCACTTCGCCACCGACACCGGTTGCGCGTGCTTTGCGATCAGTCATCACGCCGCGCGGGGTGGACACGATTGCCACACCCAGGCCGTTCATGACGTTGGGGATATCGTCCTTGCCCTTGTAGATGCGCAGACCCGGACGGGATACGCGCTCCAGGCGCTCGATGACCGGACGGCCAGCGTAATACTTCAAACCGATTTTCAATTCAGCCTTGCCATCAGCGGCAACAACGGCGAAATCTTCGATATAGCCCTCGTCCTTGAGGACGTTGGCAATGGCGACCTTCACTTTGGAAGACGGCATGACGACGGTAGTCTTGTTCACGCCTTGCGCATTGCGGATACGGGTCAGCATATCGGCGATAGGATCGCTCATACTCATTGCTTCTTCTCCTATTACCAGCTAGCTTTGGTCAAACCCGGGATTTCGCCGCGCATGGCGATTTCACGGACCTTGATACGGCCCAATCCGAACTTGCGGAAAGTACCACGGGGACGGCCAGTCAGTGCGCAACGGTTGCGTTGACGGGTCGGAGCGGAGTTACGCGGCAGAGCCTGCAGCTTCAGGCGGGCTTCGTAACGCTCTTCTTCCGACTTCGATTGGTCGTCGATAATAGCCTTCAACTCGGCGCGCTTGGCAGCATACTTCTTCACCATTTCTGCGCGCTTCTGTTCACGGTTAATCAGTGCCAGTTTTGCCATGGCATCCTCAGTTTCTGAACGGGAATTTAAATGCGGCGAGAAGCGCCTTCGCTTCGTCGTCGGTCTTTGCAGTCGTGGTGATGCTGATGTTCATGCCACGCAGTGCATCGATCTTGTCGTACTCAATTTCGGGGAAGATGATCTGCTCTTTCACACCGATGTTGTAGTTGCCACGACCATCGAACGCACGACCCGACACGCCACGGAAGTCACGCACGCGCGGCAGGGCCACGGTGATCAGACGATCCAGGAATTCGTACATGCGGGCGCCACGCAGGGTCACCATGCAACCGATCGGGTAGCCTTCGCGGATCTTGAAACCTGCGATAGCCTTGCGAGCCTTGGTCACCACCGGCTTCTGGCCAGCAATCTTGGTCAGATCGCCAACGGCGTGCTCGATGATCTTCTTGTCCGCAACTGCTTCGGACAGACCCATGTTCAGGGTGATCTTCAGGATGCGCGGAACTTCCATCACCGACTTGTACGAATACTTCGTAGTCAGATCGGCGACGACCTTATCTTTATAAAACTGTTGAAGACGTGCCATGATGTTTAAACCTTAACGACTTCGCCGTTGGACTTGAAAGCGCGGACCTTCTTGCCGTCCACTTCCTTGTAAGCCACACGATCTGCCTTGCCGGTCGCAGCGTTGAACAACGCGACGTTCGACACATGAATTGGCATCAGCTTATCGACGATGCCGCCAGTTGCACCCGTCATCGGGTTCGGACGGGTCGCCTTCTTTGCGACATTCACGCCTTCCACGATGACATAATCGGCGTCCACACGAGCAGTCACGACACCGCGCTTGCCCTTGTCTTTGCCGGTCAACACGATGACTTCATCGTTTTTACGAATCTTTGCCATGACTACTCCTTACAGAACTTCAGGCGCCAGGGAGACGATCTTCATGAAGCGCTCTGTACGCAGCTCACGAGTCACCGGCCCAAAGATACGGGTGCCGATGGGCTCCAGCTTGGCGTTCAGCAGGACGGCAGCATTACCATCGAACTTGACCAGCGAACCATCCTGACGACGCACGCCCTTGGCGGTGCGAACGACGACAGCGTTATAAATTTCACCCTTCTTGACGCGACCACGCGGTGCTGCGCTCTTGACAGTAACCTTGATCACATCGCCAATGCCCGCGTAGCGGCGCTTGGAACCACCCAAGACCTTGATGCACAGAACTTCGCGCGCACCAGTGTTGTCGGCCACTTCGAGCCGGCTTTCAGTTTGAATCATGATATTTTCTTTCCCAACTTAATCCGCTTCGCAGGATGCGCTGGCGGTCAGTCTTGGTCCTGTTAGCAAGCGAACTCGCTAGTTAGGGGACGAATAGAGCTACTCTTGAGCCTCTCTTCGCAAACTTTATTTTGCAAAGAAAGAGCTCGATATTATGGCACCATAATATCGAGCACGCAAGTACTACCTTTACTGCTTAAACGATTTGTGCTTCCTGTACCACACGGGTCACAGTCCACGCCTTCGTCTTGGAGATCGGACGGCTTTCGGTGATTTCCACCACATCGCCGGCCTTCGCCGAGTTTTGCTCATCATGCGCGTGGTACTTCTTGGTGCGCTTGATGATCTTGCCGTACAGCGGGTGCTTCATTTGACGCTCGATTTCGACAGTGACGGTCTTATCCATCTTGTCCGACACAACTTTGCCAATCAGCGTGCGCTTGAGCGCTTGTTTCACTTGATCGTTCATTGTTGGCCATCCTTCGAGTTGATCACAGTTTTCACACGTGCGATGTCGCGACGTACCTTCTTCAGCTGTGCGGTATTGTTCAGTTGCTGGGTCGCAATTTGCATGCGCAGGCTGAACTGAGCTTTCAACAGCTCGCCCAGTTCCTTTTCCAGTCCTGCCTTGTCCTTACCGCGGAGTTCAGATGCTTTCATGTTCCGCTCCTAATTATTGACCGACTTGGCGAACAACGAAAGTCGTCGACAGCGGCAATTTGGCAGCAGCCAAACGGAACGCCTCGCGCGCCAGGGCTTCGTCCACACCGTCCATCTCGTACAGTACCTTACCCGGCTGGATTTCAGCCACGTAGTACTCCGGATTACCCTTGCCGTTACCCATACGCACTTCTGCGGGCTTCTGGGAAATTGGCTTGTCCGGGAAGACGCGGATCCAGATACGACCACCGCGCTTGATGTGACGGGTCATCGCACGACGAGCAGCTTCGATCTGACGGGCAGTGATACGGCCGCGGCCGGTTGCCTTCAGACCAAAATCGCCGAACGAGACGGCGGTTCCGCGGGTGTGCGAAATGCCGGTGTTACGACCTTTTTGTTCTTTACGATATTTTCTACGTGCTGGTTGCAGCATGATTATTCTCCTGCTTTCTCAGCCGATACACCGGCATCGGCAGCTTGAGGACGACCACCGCCACGCTTTGCACCGGCGCCAGGAGCACCAGTCTTGGAGCGGGGACGTGCACCCGGCTTGCCGTCGTCACGACGGGGACCACGACGCTTCTTGTCGTCTTCCAGTTCGCCGACCAGCACCGGCGATTCGCCGTTTGCCAGGCGATCGCCCTTGTAGACCCACACCTTCACACCGATGATGCCGTAGGTGGTTTCAGCTTCGCCGAAGCCATAATCGATATCGGCGCGCAGGGTGTGCAGAGGCACACGGCCTTCGCGGTACCATTCGGTACGTGCGATTTCGATGCCGTTCAGACGACCCGACGACATGATCTTGATGCCTTGAGCGCCCAGACGCATGGCGTTCTGCATCGCACGCTTCATGGCGCGACGGAACATGATGCGCTTTTCCAGCTGCTGGCAGATCGAGTCAGCGATCAGTTGAGCATCGGCTTCCGGCTTGCGGATTTCTTCGATGTTGACGTGCACGGGCACGCCCATCAGCTTGGCCAGTGCCGACTTCAGCACTTCGATGTCTTCACCCTTCTTGCCAATCACAACGCCCGGACGGGAGCTGTAAATGGTGATGCGGGCGTTCTTGGCCGGACGCTCGATGACCACACGGCCAACCGAAGCGTTCTTCAGCTTCTTCTTCAGGTAAGCGCGGACCTTCAGGTCCTCGTTGAGCATGTCGGCAAAGTTGTTGTTGCCTGCATACCAACGCGAGCCCCAGTTACGCGTAACCGCCAGACGGAAACCGGTTGGATGAATCTTCTGTCCCATCGTGACTCCTTAGTTTCCGACGGTCACGTAAATGTGACACGACTGCTTGGAAATACGATCACCACGGCCCTTAGCACGCGCCGTGAAGCGCTTGAGGACCGCACCCTTTTCCACATAAATGGTCTTGACTTTCAGCTCGTCAATGTCGGCACCATCGTTGTGTTCGGCGTTCGCGATGGCGGACTCCAGAACCTTCTTGATGATGACCGCGCCCTTCTTGGGGCTGAAGGCCAAGATATTCAGTGCCTGATCAACTTTTTTACCGCGGATCAGGTCTGCAACCAGGCGGCCTTTCTGGGCCGACAGGTGCACACCGCGCAGAGTAGCTTTAGTTTCCATCATAGGACCTTATTTCTTAGCCTTCTTATCGGCAGCGTGACCCTTGAAAGTACGGGTCAGCGCGAATTCGCCGAGCTTGTGACCAACCATGTTTTCCGACACATAGACCGGCACGTGTGCCTTGCCATTGTGCACGGCAATCGTCAGGCCGATGAAGTCCGGCATGATGGTCGAACGACGCGACCAGGTCTTGATCGGCTTCTTGTCCTTGGTAGCCTGGGCAGCCTCAACCTTTTTCACCAGGTGGGCGTCGCAGAAAGGACCTTTTTTCAATGAACGTGTCATGTTTTATCCTTTATTTCTTGCCGCGACGCGAGACAATCATCGAAGTCGTACGCTTGTTGCTACGAGTCTTCTTGCCCTTGGTCTGCTGGCCCCACGGGGAAACCGGGTGACGGCCAGCGGCGGTCTTGCCTTCACCACCACCGTGCGGGTGATCCACCGGGTTCATGACAACGCCACGAACGGTCGGACGCACACCGCGCCAACGGGTTGCACCGGCCTTACCGATCTTGCGCAGGTTGTGCTCGCCGTTACCGACTTCACCGATGGTAGCGCGGCATTCGATGTGAACGCGACGCACTTCACCGGAGCGCAGACGAACCTGAGCGTAGGTGCCTTCACGTGCCATCAGCACGACAGCGGCGCCAGCGGTACGGGCGATTTGCGCGCCCTTGCCCGGCAGCATTTCCACGCAGTGGATGGTGGTACCGACGGGGATGTTGCGGATCGGCAGAGTGTTGCCCGACTTGATCGGAGCTTCAGAACCGCTGATCAGCTGGTCGCCAACCGACACGCCCTTGGGAGCGATGATGTACTTGCGCTCGCCGTCCGCGTAGCACAGCAGTGCGATGTGCGCGGTACGGTTCGGGTCGTATTCGATACGCTCAACCTTGGCAGGGATACCATCCTTGTTGCGACGGAAGTCGACAACACGGTAGTGCTGCTTGTGACCACCGCCGATGTGGCGGGTGGTGATGTGGCCGTTGTTGTTACGGCCGGCGGTCTTGGACTTCTTTTCGACCAGCGATGCCAGCGGACGGCCCTTGTACAGGTCGGGATTGACGACCTTGACCATGCCGCGCCGACCGGGCGAGGTCGGCTTCACTTTTACGAGTGCCATTATTTAGCCTCCTCGGTGAAGTTGATTTCTTGACCCGGCTTCAGGCTGACGAAAGCACGGCGGGTGTGGTTGCGGCGGCCCATACCGTTGCGCGAGCGCTTCTGCTTGCCCTGACGGTTGGCGACTTGCACCGATTCCACTTCCACCTTGAACAGCAGTTCGACGGCGGCCTTGACTTCCAGCTTGGTGGCGTCCTTGGCGACCAGGAAGACGACTTGCTCGTTCTTCTCGGCGACAAAGGTTGCCTTTTCGGAGATCACCGGTGCCAGCAGCACCTTCATCAGGCGCTCTTCGCTATGTTTCACGATTGCGTTCATGCCAGCAACTCCTCAATCTTTGCCAGAGCCGGCTTGGTGATCAAGACATTCTTGAAGTACACCAGCGACACGGGATCAGCTTGACGCGGCTCGACCACCAGCACGCCCGGCAGGTTGCGCGAGGCCAGCAGCAGCTTTTCGTCCAGGCTGTCGGTAATAACCAGCACCGATTCCATGCCCATGCCCTTCAACTTCTGGGCCAGCAGCTTGGTCTTCGGGGCTTCGACGGCGAACTCTTCGACGACCGACAGGCGGCCTTCACGAGCCAACTGGGACAGGATCGAGCAGACACCTGCGCGATACATCTTCTTGTTGACCTTGTGGGTGAAGTTTTCGTCAGGCGAGTTCGGGAAGATACGGCCACCACCGCGCCACAGAGGCGACGAGGACATACCGGCACGTGCACGGCCAGTACCCTTTTGACGCCAGGGCTTCTTGGTGGTGTGGCTGACTTCTTCACGATCCTTTTGCTTGCGATTGCCGCTACGAGCGTTGGCTTGGTAGGCAACCACGACCTGGTGGATCAGGGCTTCGTTGTAGTCACGACCGAAAATGGTATCCGGTGCGGCGACGTTCGAAGCAGCTTGACCTTGGTCATTCAGGAGCTTCAGTTCCATTATTAAGCCCCCTTCTTCGCTTTGACTTTGACTGCCGGCGAAACGATCACTTGACCGTTCTTGGCGCCAGGAACGGCACCCTTGACCAGCAGCAGCTGACGCTCTGCGTCCACACGGGCGATTTCCAGGTTCTGGACGGTGGTCTTGACATCACCCAGATGACCGGTCATGCGCTTGCCGGGGAACACGCGGCCCGGATCCTGCGCCATACCGATGGAGCCAGGAACGTTGTGCGAGCGGGAGTTACCGTGGGTCGCGCGACCCGACGAGAAGTTGTAACGCTTGATGGTACCGGCGTAGCCCTTACCGATCGACACGCCTTGCACGTCGACTTTCTGGCCAGCTTCAAACATGCCGATGCCAACGACGTCGCCAGCCTTCAGTTCGGCAGCCTTGGAAGCGTCAACACGGAATTCTTTGAGGACAGTACCTGCCTCGACGCCAGCTTTGGCGAAGTGGCCGGCGGCGGCTTTCACCACGCGCGAAGCGCGGCGTTGACCGAAGGTCACCTGAACAGCGGAATAACCATCCACTTCAGGCGTTTTGATTTGAGTCACGCGGTTGTTGGACACGTCCAGCACGGTCACAGGGATCGAATCCCCATCTTCCGTGAAGATGCGCATCATACCAACCTTGCGACCAACAAGGCCCAGGCTCATTGTTTTCTCCATTCCCGCCTGCGATTGGGCGGGGCTGATGTTCGTACTACCATAAATTATGGGTCTTGCAAACGCAAAACCCACATCGAAGCCGAGTATTATAGCCCGTAAAACAAAAGCGCACAACCGAGGTTGTGCGCTTTTCCAACACTATGCCAGCTGATTACTGCAGCTTGATTTCAACATCAACGCCAGCGGGCAGGTCCAGCTTCATCAATGCGTCAACCGTCTTGTCGGTCGGATCGACGATATCCATCAGGCGCTGATGGGTACGGATTTCGAACTGATCGCGGGAGGTCTTGTTGACGTGCGGCGAACGCAGGACGTCGAAGCGCTGGATGCGGGTCGGCAGGGGAACCGGGCCCTTGACGACAGCGCCGGTACGCTTGGCGGTGTCAACGATTTCCAGTGCGGACTGGTCGATCAGACGATAGTCGAAAGCTTTCAGACGGATACGGATTTTTTGGCTAGGAACCGACATGATTTTCCTTTAAAGAACGAACCGGGGATGGGGATCATCCCCGGCGATGTTAAAAATGCGACTAGTGTTACCTGGTACTGCTACTGCTGATCCGACGGTTAGTCGAAGATCTTGGCAACCACGCCGGCGCCGACGGTACGGCCGCCTTCACGGATAGCGAAGCGCAGACCTTCTTCCATGGCGATCGGGTTGATCAGTTGCACGGTGATCGACACGTTGTCGCCCGGCATGACCATTTCCTTGTCCTTCGGCAGTTCGATCGCACCGGTCACGTCGGTGGTACGGAAGTAGAACTGCGGACGGTAGTTGTTGAAGAACGGGGTGTGACGGCCGCCTTCGTCCTTCGACAGAACATAGATCTCGCCGGTGAAGTGCTTGTGCGGCTTGATCGAACCCGGCTTGGCCAGAACCTGGCCACGCTGCACGTCTTCACGCTTGGTGCCGCGCAGCAGCACGCCAACGTTGTCGCCAGCCTGACCTTGATCCAGCAGCTTGCGGAACATTTCCACGCCGGTGCAGGTGGTCTTCTGGGTGTCAGCGATACCGACGATTTCGATTTCTTCGCCGACCTTGATGATGCCGCGCTCAACGCGACCGGTCACCACGGTGCCACGGCCGGAGATCGAGAACACGTCTTCCACCGGCATCAGGAAGGTACCGTCAACGGCACGTTCCGGGGTCGGGATGTAGGTGTCCAGCGCTTCTGCCAGGGCCATGATGGCTTGCTCGCCCAGGGGACCGGTGTCGCCTTCCAGCGCCAGCTTGGCCGAACCCTTCACGATGGGCAGGTCGTCGCCAGGGAACTCGTACTTCGACAGCAGTTCGCGGACTTCCATTTCCACCAGTTCCAGCAGTTCAGCGTCGTCCACCATGTCAGCCTTGTTCAGGAAGACGATGATGTAAGGAACGCCAACCTGGCGCGACAGCAGGATGTGTTCGCGGGTCTGGGGCATCGGGCCGTCAGCGGCCGAGCACACCAGGATCGCGCCGTCCATCTGGGCTGCGCCGGTGATCATGTTCTTCACATAGTCGGCGTGGCCTGGGCAGTCAACGTGCGCGTAGTGACGGTTCGCGGTTTCGTATTCGACGTGCGCGGTGTTGATGGTGATGCCGCGTGCCTTTTCTTCAGGCGCTGCGTCGATCTGGTCGTAGGCCTTCGCTTCGCCGCCGAACTTCTTCGACAGAACGGTTGCGATTGCAGCGGTCAGGGTGGTCTTGCCGTGGTCAACGTGACCGATGGTGCCGACGTTCACGTGCGGCTTGGTCCGTTCAAACTTGCCTTTTGCCATTTTAAATTTCCTTCAAAAGAACGATATGTTCGATGTTCAATATTCAATGTGTGGCCGGTGATCCAGCCAGCGATCCCCTCCACTCGGAAGGGATCGCCATTCCTGCAACTTACTTGGCCTTGGAAGTGACGATTGCGTCGATCACGTTCTTGGGCGCTTCGGAGTAGTGCTTGAATTCCATCGAGTAGGTTGCACGGCCTTGGGTAGCCGAACGCAGCGTGGTCGAGTAACCAAACATTTCCGACAGGGGCACTTCAGCCTTGATGATCTTGCCACCACCGCCGGCGATTTCATCCATGCCCTGGACCATGCCACGGCGGGAGGACAGGTCGCCCATCACGGTACCGGCGTAATCTTCCGGGGTTTCCACTTCGACAGCCATCATCGGTTCCAGGATGACGGGGCTGGCGCGGCGGCAACCTTCCTTGAAGGCCATCGAACCAGCCATGCGGAAGGCGTTTTCGTTCGAGTCCACATCGTGGTACGAACCGAAGAACAGGGTGACCTTGACGTCAACGACCGGGTAACCAGCCAGCACGCCGGTGTTCAGGGTTTCACGCACGCCCTTTTCAACGGCGGGGATGAATTCGCGAGGAACGGTACCGCCCTTGATCGCGTCGACGAACTCGAAGCCCTTGCCGGCTTCTTGCGGCTCGATCTTCAGGACGACGTGACCGTACTGACCACGACCACCCGACTGCTTGACGAACTTGCCTTCGGATTCTTCGCAGGTCTTGCGGATGGTTTCGCGGTAAGCCACTTGCGGCTTGCCGACGGTGGCTTCGACGTTGAATTCGCGCTTCATGCGGTCAACGATGATGTCCAGGTGCAGCTCGCCCATACCGGCGATGATGGTCTGGCCCGATTCTTCGTCGGTACGCACGCGGAACGACGGATCTTCAGCAGCCAGGCGGTTCAGGGCCAGGCCCATCTTTTCCTGGTCGGCCTTGGTCTTGGGTTCCACGGCCTGCGAGATCACCGGCTCGGGGAAGACCATGCGCTCCAGCACGACCATTGCCTTGTCGTCGCACAGGGTGTCACCGGTGGTGGTGTCCTTCAGGCCCACGACGGCGGCGATGTCACCGGCCATCATTTCCTTGATTTCTTCACGCTGGTTGGCGTGCATCTGAACGATACGGCCGATACGTTCCTTCTTCGACTTCACCGAGTTCAGCACGGTGTCGCCCGAGTTCAGGGTACCGGAGTAGCAGCGGATGAAGCACAGCTGGCCCACGAACGGGTCGGTGGCGATCTTGAAGGCCAGGGCGGAGAACTTCTCGTCGTCCTTGGCTTCGCGCACGACCGGCTCGTCGTCTTCGTTCAGGCCCGGAACCGGGGGGATGTCCACCGGCGACGGCAGGTACTCGACCACGCCGTCCAGCATGGCTTGCACGCCCTTGTTCTTGAAGGCGGTGCCGCACATCATCGGGACGATTTCGCCGGAGATGGTGCGTTGACGGATGGCGCCCTTGATTTCGGCTTCGGTCAGGTCGCCTTCTTCCAGGTACTTGTTCATCAGGTCTTCCGATGCTTCAGCAGCGGTTTCGACCAGGTTTTCGCGCCACTTCTGGGCTTCGGCCTTCAGGTGCTCGGGGATGTCGCGGTAGTCGAACTTCATGCCCTGGGAAGCGTCGTCCCAGTAGATCGCGCGCATCTTGACCAGGTCGATCACGCCTTCGAAGTTTTCTTCGGCGCCGATAGGCACTTGCATCGGGATCGGATTGGCCTTCAGGCGAGCACGCATCTGCTCGTAGACCTTGAAGAAGTTGGCACCGGTACGGTCCATCTTGTTGACGAAGGCCAGACGCGGGACCTTGTACTTGTTGGCCTGACGCCACACGGTTTCCGACTGCGGCTGCACGCCGCCCACTGCACAGTAGACCATGCAGGCGCCGTCGAGCACGCGCATCGAACGTTCCACTTCGATGGTGAAGTCAACGTGACCCGGGGTGTCGATGATGTTGATGTGGTGGGCCGGGAAGTTGTTCGCCATGCCCTTCCAGTAACAGGTGGTCGCAGCGGAGGTAATGGTGATACCGCGCTCTTGTTCCTGCTCCATCCAGTCCATGGTGGCGGCGCCGTCGTGCACTTCACCGATCTTGTGGTTCACACCGGTGTAGAACAGCACGCGCTCGGTCGTGGTGGTCTTGCCAGCATCGATGTGCGCGGAGATACCGATGTTGCGGTAGCGCTCAATGGGGGTCTTGCGAGCCATGATTTATTCCTAAGTCTTTAATGCACGAAACCGAGCGTCATTTTTTTCAAATAAACGCTCGGCTCGAACCAATTTAGATGCAGGCCAGGAAACACCCGGATAGGGTCCACCCCAGCCCAGTCTTGATTAGAAGCGGAAGTGCGAGAACGCCTTGTTCGCTTCTGCCATACGGTGCACTTCATCACGACGCTTCATGGCGCCGCCACGGCCTTCGGCGGCTTCCATCAGTTCACCACCCAGGCGCTGCGGCATCGACTTTTCGCTGCGCTTGTTGGCGGCTTCACGCAGCCAGCGCATCGACAGGGCCATACGGCGCACCGGACGCACTTCAACGGGCACCTGGTAGTTGGCGCCACCGACGCGGCGGGACTTCACTTCCACCATCGGCTTGCAGTTGTTCAGAGCTGCGGAGAACACTTCCAGCGGGTCCTTGCCCGACTTGGTCTGGATGTAGTCGAAGGCACCGTAGATGATGTTTTCAGCGACGGACTTCTTGCCCGACAGCATCAGCACGTTCACAAACTTGGCGACTTCAACGTTGCCGAACTTCGGATCCGGCAGAATTTCCCGCTTGGGGACTTCACGACGACGTGGCATTTCGATTCCTTTCAATCTTCAGTTGAGTGGGCGAACCCTGCTTCAACTTCGCCTGCACTCGCGGAGAGCCATCATGGCTTCCACTTACTCGGCCCGTCCTGGACCGACTCTGAGTCTGTTCACACGACGCGCGAAAGCGTCATGATAAACACCAATTATTACTTCTTCGCTGCCTTGGCGCGCTTGGCACCGTACTTCGAGCGAGCTTGCTTGCGATCCTTGACGCCCTGGGTATCCAGTGCACCGCGAACCATGTGGTAACGCACACCCGGCAAGTCCTTCACACGGCCGCCGCGGATCAGCACGACGCTGTGTTCTTGCAGGTTGTGGCCTTCACCGCCGATGTACGAAATGACTTCGAAACCGTTGGTCAGACGCACCTTGGCCACCTTACGCAGCGCCGAGTTCGGCTTCTTCGGGGTGGTGGTGTAGACGCGGGTGCAAACACCGCGCTTTTGCGGGCTGTTTTCCAGCGCCGGCGACTTGCTCTTCACGATCGCGCGGACACGTGGTTTGCTAATCAGTTGATTGATGGTTGGCATCGTTTTAATCCAACAAAGTACAACATTGAAAACAGGTTCCGGAATCGGTTGCCCGGAACCACACAGGAAACTCTTGTGCGCAAGACAATGCGCAAATCGGATTTAAGACCGGAAGGGAGAATAGCGTCGCAGAAGCGATGTTTCAGACCAAAGAACGCATAAGCCCGGGAGAGCCTAAATTCGAGAACTCGCGAGTGTACGCCTGAAAGCCCAGCGGGTCAACCCGAACCGGGCCCCAGCGCCGATTTGACGCGGTTTATGGCCATTTCGCCACGCTTTCAGGTGGCGCAATGGCAATGTTTTCCGTAATGCAAGGGTTGCCTGCAGCGCCTCCATTGTCTGCGGGAGCAGTTCAGCCGCGCGGCAGTGCCTCTACCATGTTGCGCCACTGCATCGTCTCGGGTTGGTCACGGTCGCGGCGCGAGAAGAAATTGACGATCTGCCGGCCCTGGGCATCGTAGAACTCCACCGAGGTGATCATGCCGTGATCGGTCGGACGGCGCACCACCCAGCCGTGGTCTACCGCCTTGGTACGCAGGTGCAGGTTGAAGGCCGGGTCGAGGACGTTGTACCAGTCCCCCGCCACGGCAGTCTTGCCGATCAGGCCACTGTATATCTGCGTCATGCCGCCATTGCTGACGAACACCATGATGGGCTGCCGGCGTTGCCTGGCGTCCTCCAGCAGCGCCTGGGCCGCCTGGGGTGCGATGCGCCAGGCCGACTCCGGTCCTATGAGCTGCAGCGCCTGTTCGCGGGTGAGCTTGAGCTCGCGCAGCAGACGCGGGAATTGATGCACGTCGGTCAGCTCCTGCCAGGACCGGCGCAGTTCGCCGATGGCCTCCGGGCTGGGCGGCGCGACCTGCTGCAGGGTCGCAGGTGCAGGGGCGGGCTCGAGGTTCAGGGCTGCCTGCTGATCGGCCAGACGGAAATCGGCCACCAGCCGCTCGAATTGCGGCACATGCTGCTCGTTGTCCAGATAGACCTTGTGCACCGCATCGCCCTGCCGGTCGAAGAACTGCAGGCTGCGGCTGGTCTTGCCGTCCCGGCCCGCCTGCACCACGGCAAAAGCGCTGCCCCAGCGCGACATGGCAAAGCGCAGGTCGATGGGCCCGCCGGCGAAACCTGTGCCGGGGATCACCCTGCCCTGCTCGTCGCGCTTGATGGGGGCAACTTCGCCGCTACGTTCCAGGACGGCATCTTCATTGCGGGTAATGGCCTTGATGCGTCCCAGTTCAGGCAGACGCGCGAACAAGGCTTCAAGGGCAGCCTGCTCCCCCTTGAGGCGCACGGCATTGCGGCCGACCTGGGTCGCCAGCAAGGCCGATTCCTTGACACCAAGTTCACGTGCGGCATCTCTTGTATGAAGTTTTGGCTGCAAACGCTGGAGCTCGGCCCAGCGTTCGGCCAAGGGGCGCTGGGTGGCGCAGCCGGCGCTGGCCAGCGCAGTCACCAGCAGCAAGGTCATGGTGATATGGCCTCGCGCGGGGCGGGCGACGATGTGCTTGCTCATGAGGGTCCTCGGGTCGGAAAAATGGGAATCAGTAGGCGATCTTCAGGCTGACGTTGAAGCTGCGCCCCGGCTCGGTATAGGCATCCTTGTTGACGGCGCTGTCGGCCAGCGACAGGCCGCGGATGTCGGTCCAGCTCCAGTACTTGCGATCGAACAGGTTGCGTACGCCAGCGTAGACGGTCATGTTGCGAGTGAGGTGGTAGCCGCCCGAGAGATCCATGACGAAGAACGACGACGAGACGAAGTTGGTGGCGGTCGGGATGTCTTCCTTCTTCTTGGCCGCGTTGTAGACCAGGTCGCTCTGCACGAACCACTGCTGCGCAGGCTCATAGCGCAGGCCCGCGACCACCGACAGCGGAGCCACGGACTCCAGTCCTTGCTTCACGCCATTGGTGGTGGTGCTGCCCTTGGTCCAGGCGAACCCGCCCTTGACCGTGAAGCCGTTGTCGAGCGCGTAATCGATCCGCCCTTCCAATCCGTGGATCTGCGCCTTGGCGGCATTGCGATACTGGAAGATGGTCGGATTGGCGACCGTAAGATTGCCGCGCACCGTCACCAGATCGATGAAGTTGCGGTAATTGCCCTTGTAAGCGGCAGCGCTGTAGCGCAGCGCGCCGGGGCCTGCCGCCAGCTTGCCGCGCAGCCCGACTTCCACCGTATTGCTGGTCTCGGGCTGGAGATCAGGATTGGAGATCTGCCGGTACACGGTATTGTTGAAGAAGGAATTGACCTCCTGCGGCGAGGGCGAACGGAAACCGCGGGCGTACTGGATGTAGGGAATGAAGGCCGGCGTCACCTCATACAGGAACGCCAGGCGCGGGGAAAGCGCGCTGTCGCGGCTGCTCACTGCCGGCTGCCCGTTGGCGATGGCCTGGGCGTCATATTTGGCGCTGGCCTTGGGCTTGAGTTCATAGCCGTCCAGGCGCAGACCGGCGATGGTGGTCAGCGCGCCGGTGCGCATCTCATCCTGTACGTACGCGCCAAGCTGGGTGGATTCGGTCTTGGGGAAATACTGGCAATACTGCGTGCCAGTGCAGCTGGTCCAGCCGGTGCCGTTGGCGCTGGTCTGCAAGGTGGACAGGCTCAGGTCCAGCCCATAGACCAGCTTGTGTCGCCAAGAGGCAGAACCGAAATTGCTCTCGGCCAGCAGGCTGCCACTGATCATCTGGTCGCTGTACGACACCGCCCGGAAACGCGGCCGCACGATGCTGGCCGTACTGGTGCCGGCTTCATTGGTGAACTGGTCGGTGTCGGCATTGCGATAAGTGAGGCTGGCCTTGAATTTCTGTATCCACGGCTGATCTGCATCGTTGCGCTCATAGGCCAGCGTGGCGCGCTGGCCGGTGGATTTGCTGCTGGTGCTGTAGGCAGTTACGCCATTGTCGATTGCGGAAAGGCTGTCGCCGCTCTCGCGCTCTTCGGTAGCCTGCAGCGTGAGCTTGAGGGTGTCGATGCCATTGGGCTTGAAGACCAGCTTGCCCAGCGCCGAGCGATTGGTAGTGCTCATCGGGTCGGGCGTGGTGCGGGCGCTGCCGCGCACGTCATTGGTCCCCTTGTTGTCGCTCTCGTTGCCGTGGCGCGCATTGAGGATCAGCATGCCCTGCCACTGCTGGCTGCCCCAGGCCGCACTGGCGGTGGCGCCAAAGCTCTTGTCGACCGAGTCGTAGGAAGGCTTGAAGGAGAAATAGCTGGACTTGCCATAGACCTCCAGCAAGTCAGACGGGTCCTTGGTGATGAAATTGACCGCCCCGGTGAGGCCATCGCTGCCGTACAGCGAAGACGCCGGACCGCGCAGCACTTCAATGCGACGATACAGTTCGGTATCCGTGGTCGCGCCCCGCCCCACGCTGGCCACGCCCTGGCTGAAAGCACGCGGCATGACGATGCCATCCTCCAGCATCAGCACGCGATTGCCATCGAGCCCGCGGATGGTGATGCCCTCGTTGCCGCCACGCCCGGTGGTGGCGGCCGCGCCAGTGATGCCGGACATGCGATATACCGAGCGCCGCACCTCCACCCCCGGTTCGTAACGCAAGGCATCCTTGATGTCCTTGGCGTTGTGCTCTTCGATCTCTTCAGAGGTGATGACGGAAACCGTTGCCGCCGCGTGATCGAGGTCACTGCTGCCGGAGCGATTGGCCGTGACGACCACGTCCTGCAGCTTCTTGCCGCTGGCCTGCGCCGATGTGATGGCCTCGCTCGCGGACGCGCGGGCGGAATTGGACTGGGTATTGGAATCGGCCGATTGCGCAAGGACACTCACGCACAGCCACGACTGCAGCGCCAGGAACACGGCCGCTGCACACTTCGATTTGCATGGGAACACTGGTAACCACCCCTTGATCTGGATCGGTTACTAGCGCGGGCTGGCTACCTCTTGGATAAAAAACGACCGGCAAAAACCAGTCGTCGAGCATATGAAGCTCGATTCCATCGAGCACGAGTCAGATGAGAATCGTTATTATTTGTAAATGATAGAAGATTCACTCATCCTTGGCAATCCCGCAAGCAGCAAGGCCTACACCATGTAGGGATATGAAGGCTGCGCATTGCGGGCGCACATCGCCTATGAACGAAAAAACGGCGCCGGAATTGCTTCCGGCGCCGTTCTCTCTTGCAGCTGCTTGTCTTGCCGGGGCGACCGGACCAACTGGCCGCCCCGTGATGCCATGCGAATAATGCTTACGCTTCGCCTTCGCCGCCACCGATGGATTCGGTCGAGGAGATTTCCTCGTCGCCGAACTCGGAACGGGAAGCACGTTCGGCTTCGAGCAGTGCTGCGCGCTCTTCGGCTTCCCATGCGTCCTTTTCCTTGCGGGCGCGGTGGAAGGCCAGGCCGGTACCGGCCGGGATCAGGCGGCCGACGATGACGTTTTCCTTCAGACCGCGCAGGCCGTCCTTCTTGCCCATGATGGCCGCTTCGGTCAGCACGCGGGTGGTTTCCTGGAACGATGCGGCCGAAATGAAGGAGTCGGTCGACAGCGATGCCTTGGTAATACCCAGCAGCACGTTTTCGTAGGTCGCCGGGATCTTGCCTTCGGCGGTCACGCGGTCGTTCTCGTCCAGCAGTTCGGAGCGCTCGACCTGCTCACCGGTGATGTAGTTGGTGTCGCCCGGCTCCACCACTTGCACGCGGCGCAGCATCTGGCGCACGATCACTTCGATGTGCTTGTCGTTGATCTTCACGCCCTGCAGACGGTACACGTCCTGCACTTCGTCCACGATGTAACGGGCCAGCGCTTCGATACCCAGCAGACGCAGGATATCTTGCGGATCGGCCGGGCCGTCCACGATCATTTCGCCCTTGTTCACCACCTGGCCGTCGTGCACCAGCACTTGCTTGTCCTTGGTGATCAGGAACTCGTGCTTGGTACCTTCCATGTCGGTGATTTCCAGACGCTGCTTGCCCTTGGTTTCCTTGCCGAAGGCAACGGTACCAGTGACTTCGGCCAGCATGCCGGCATCCTTGGGCGAACGGGCTTCGAACAGCTCGGCCACGCGCGGCAGACCACCGGTAATGTCACGGGTCTTCTGCGATTCGGTCGGGATACGGGCCAGCACTTCACCCACATGCACCTGCTGGCCGTCCTTGACGGTGATCAGCGCGCCGACCTGGAAGCCGATGGTCACCGAGTGTTCGGTGCCGGCGATCTTCACTTCTTCGCCTTGTTCGTTGAGCAGTTTCACCTGTGGACGCATGACCTTCGAGGACGGACCACGACGCTTCGCATCGATGACCACCAGGGTCGACAGACCGGTGACTTCATCGATCTGCTTGGCGACGGTCGAACCCTCTTCGACGTTTTCGAACTTCACGGTACCGGAGTACTCGGTGATGATCGGACGGGTCAGCGGATCCCAGGTCGCCAGGGCGGTACCGGCCTTGATGGTCAGGCCATCCTTGACGATCAGGGTGGCGCCGTACGGCACTTTGTGGCGTTCACGCTCACGGCCCAGGTCGTCGGTGATCAGCACTTCGCCGGAACGGGAAATGACGATCTGTTCGCCCTTGCCATTGGTCACGTAACGCATCGTGGCGGTGAAGCGCACGGTGCCGTTGGACTTGGCTTCCACCGAGGAGGCCACCGCTGCACGCGATGCCGCACCACCGATGTGGAAGGTACGCATGGTCAGCTGGGTACCCGGCTCACCGATGGACTGCGCAGCCACCACACCGACGGCTTCGCCGGAGTTCACCAGCAGGCCACGGCCCAGGTCGCGGCCATAGCACTTGGCGCACAGGCCATAGCGGGTGTCGCAGGTCAGCGGAGTACGAACCTTCACTTCGTCGATACCCATGCGTTCGATCTCTTCGACCTTGTCTTCGTCCAGCAGAGTGCCGGCTTCGAACAAGGTGGATTGATCTTCCGGATTGACGATGTCGGTCGCAGCCACACGGCCGAGGATACGGTCGCGCAGGGCTTCGATGACTTCACCGCCTTCCACCAGCGCCTTCATGGCCGAACCGTTGGAGGTGCCGCAATCGTCTTCGATCACGACCAGATCCTGGGTCACGTCCACCAGACGACGGGTCAGGTAACCGGAGTTTGCGGTCTTCAGCGCGGTGTCGGCCAGACCCTTACGGGCGCCGTGCGTCGAGATGAAGTACTGCAACACGTTGAGGCCTTCGCGGAAGTTCGCGGTAATCGGCGTTTCAATGATGGAGCCGTCAGGCTTGGCCATCAGGCCGCGCATACCGGCCAGCTGGCGGATCTGGGCAGCCGAACCACGGGCGCCGGAGTCGGCCATCATGTAAATCGCGTTGAACGATTCCTGGGTGGTCTTCTTGCCTTCGCGGGTGATGACGTCTTCCACCTTCAGCTGGTCCATCATGGCCTTGCCGACTTCGTCACCGGCCTTGCCCCAGATGTCCACGACCTTGTTGTAGCGCTCGCCTGCGGTCACCAGACCCGAGGAGTACTGCTGTTCGATCTGCTTGACTTCGGACTCGGCAGCGGCGATCAGGGTAGCCTTTTGCGGCGGCACCAGCATGTCGTCCACGCAGATGGAGATACCGGCGCGGGTCGCCAGGCGGAAGCCCGACTGCATCAGCTGGTCGGCAAACACGACGGTGGCACGCAGACCGCACTTGCGGAAGGACGTGTTGATCAGCTTGGAGATTTCCTTCTTCTTCAGCGCGCGGTTCAGCACCGAGAACGGCAGGCCCTTGGGCAGGATCTCGGAGAGGATGGCGCGGCCGATGGTGGTCTCGTAGCGCTTGACGGTACGCACGAATTCGCCGGTGACCGGATCCTTCGGGTGTTCCACGATACGCACCGTGATACGGGTAGCCAGCTCGACTTCCTTGTTGTCGTAGGCGCGGATGACTTCGGACACGTCCTGGAACATCATGCCTTCGTTCTTGCCGTTGATGGCTTCACGGGTGGCATAGTACAGACCCAGCACGATATCCTGGGACGGCACGATCGACGGTTCGCCGTTGGACGGGAACAGGATGTTGTTGGAGGCCAGCATCAGGGTGCGGGCTTCCATCTGCGCTTCGATGGACAGCGGCACGTGGACGGCCATCTGGTCGCCGTCGAAGTCGGCGTTGAACGCGGCGCAGACCAGCGGGTGCAGCTGGATCGCCTTGCCTTCGATCAGGACCGGCTCGAACGCCTGGATGCCCAGACGGTGCAGGGTCGGCGCACGGTTCAGCATGACCGGGTGTTCGCGGATGACTTCTTCCAGGATGTCCCAGACCACCGGCTCTTGCGCTTCCACCAGCTTCTTGGCGGCCTTGATGGTGGTCGACAGACCCATCAGTTCCAGCTTGTTGAAGATGAAAGGCTTGAACAGTTCCAGGGCCATCAGCTTGGGCAGGCCGCACTGGTGCAGCTTGAGCTGCGGGCCCACCACGATGACCGAACGGCCCGAGTAGTCCACACGCTTGCCCAGCAGGTTCTGACGGAAACGACCGCCCTTGCCCTTGATCATTTCGGCCAGCGACTTCAGCGGACGCTTGTTGGCGCCGGTCATGGCCTTGCCGCGACGACCGTTGTCCAGCAGCGAGTCGACCGCTTCCTGCAGCATGCGCTTTTCGTTGCGCGTGATGATTTCAGGAGCACGCAGCTCCATCAGGCGCTTCAGGCGGTTGTTGCGGTTGATGACGCGGCGGTACAGGTCGTTCAGGTCGGAGGTCGCGAAGCGGCCGCCATCCAGCGGCACCAGCGGACGCAGTTCCGGCGGCAGCACGGGCAGCACTTCCATGATCATCCACTCGGGCTTGATGCCCGAGCGCTGGAACGCCTCCAGCACCTTCAGGCGCTTGGCGTACTTCTTGATCTTGGCTTCGGACTTGGAGTCCTTCAGTTCCTGGCGCAGGGTTTCCGCTTCGCGGTCGATATCGATCGAGCGCAGCAGTTCGCGGATACCTTCGGCGCCCATGAAGGCGATGAAGTCGTCGCCGTACTCTTCGTACTTGGCGGCGTAGTCGTCTTCGGACATGATCTGGCACTTCTTCAGCGGGGTCATGCCGGGATCGGTCACGACGTAGGCTTCGAAGTACAGCACGCGCTCGATGTCGCGCAGGGTCATGTCCAGCACCATGCCCAGGCGGGACGGCAGCGACTTCAGGAACCAGATGTGGGCAGTCGGGGAAGCCAGCTCGATGTGGCCCATGCGCTCACGGCGCACCTTGGCCAGGGTCACTTCCACGCCGCACTTCTCGCAGATCACGCCACGGTGCTTCAGGCGCTTGTACTTGCCGCACAGGCACTCGTAGTCCTTGATGGGGCCGAAGATCTTGGCGCAGAACAGGCCGTCGCGCTCGGGCTTGAAGGTACGGTAGTTGATGGTTTCCGGCTTCTTGACTTCGCCGAAGGACCACGAGCGGATCTTGTCAGGCGAAGCCAGACCGATCTTGATCGCGTCGAATTGTTCGTTTTGCTGGACTTGCTTGAATAGATCGAGCAGTGCTTTCATGTATCACTCCAGGTTGGCGTGAGAAACTAAATTTACGTGTGGCCGGTTCACCCTGCTTAACCCTGTTCGCATCGGCGGGAGAGCCAGCGAAGCCTCTGCTTCGTGGTGCCGCTCGATACCGGGACAGACCTCCCCAGCTTACTGCCGTACTTCGCTTGAATCTTTTGAATCTCTTGATTCGTTCACATCGCCCGTGGAGCGATGCGTCAATACTGAATTCCTGAATTCTTGGTTCGCCGGAAAAACCGGCGGGGTGCGCAGCCTGCGCCGCGCACCCCTTTACATCATTCGCGTTCCAGGTCGATGTCGATACCCAGCGAGCGGATTTCCTTCACCAACACGTTGAAGGATTCCGGCATGCCGGCATCGATAACGTGATCGCCCTTGACCAGGTTCTCGTAAACCTTGGTACGGCCGTTCACGTCGTCGGACTTGACCGTCAGCATTTCCTGCAGGACGTAGGAGGCACCGTAAGCTTCCAGTGCCCACACTTCCATTTCGCCGAAACGCTGGCCGCCGAACTGCGCCTTGCCGCCCAGCGGCTGCTGGGTCACCAGCGAGTACGGGCCGGTGGAACGGGCGTGCATCTTGTCGTCGACCAGGTGGTGCAGCTTCAGGTAGTGCATGTAACCGACGGTCACGGTGCGCTCGAAGGCTTCACCGGTGCGGCCGTCATACATCGTGACCTGGTTCTTGGACGGGGTCATGCCCAGCTGCTTGGCGATCGGGTCCGGATAGGCCAGATCGAGCATGCGGCGGGTTTCTTCTTCATGCGCACCGTCGAACACCGGGGTCGCGAAGGGCACACCCTTCTTCAGGTTGGTCACCAGCTCGATGATTTCTTCATCGGTGAACGAGTCCAGCTCTTCCTTCTTGCCGGATTCGTTGTAGATGGTGGTCAGGAACTTGCGCAGTTCCGCAACCTTGGCTTGCGCCTGCACCATCTCGCCCAGACGCAGGCCCAGACCCTTGGCAGCCCAGCCCAGGTGAACTTCCAGCACCTGGCCGACGTTCATACGGGACGGAACGCCCAGCGGGTTCAGCACGATGTCGGCGGGCGTACCGTCGGCCATGTGCGGCATGTCTTCGATCGGCAGGATACGCGAGACCACACCCTTGTTACCGTGACGGCCGGCCATCTTGTCGCCAGGCTGCAGGCGGCGCTTCACGGCCAGGTAGACCTTGACCATCTTCTGCACGCCAGGCGGCAGTTCGTCGCCCTGGGTCAGCTTCTTGCGCTTCTCTTCGAAGGCCAGGTCGAACTGGTGACGCTTCTCGGCGATGGATTCCTTGATGGCTTCCAGCGCGTTGGCGATGTCGTCATCGGCCGGGCGGATGTCGAACCAGTGGAACTTGTCCAGATCGTCCAGGTAAGCCTTGTCCAGCTTGGTGCCCTTGACCAGCTTCTTGGGGCCGCCGTTGGCGACCTTGCCGATCAACAGACGCTCCAGACGCTGGAAGGCATCGCCTTCCACGATACGCAGCTGGTCGTTCAAGTCCAGGCGATAGCGCTTGAGTTCATCATCGATGATCTGCTGGGCGCGCTTGTCACGCTGGATGCCTTCGCGGGTGAACACCTGCACGTCGATGACGGTACCGACCATGCCCGAGGGCACGCGCAGCGAGGTGTCCTTCACGTCGGAAGCCTTCTCGCCGAAGATCGCGCGCAGCAGCTTCTCTTCCGGAGTCAGCTGGGTCTCGCCCTTCGGAGTGACCTTGCCGACCAGGGTGTCGCCAGCTTCGACTTCGGCGCCGATGTAGACGATACCCGACTCATCCAGGCGGGCCAGTTGGTTCTCGGCCAGGTTGGAAATGTCGCGGGTGATTTCTTCTGCACCCAGCTTGGTGTCACGTGCCACCACCGACAGTTCCTCGATGTGGATCGAGGTGTAGCGGTCATCAGCCACGACCTTTTCGGAGATCAGGATCGAGTCTTCGAAGTTGTAGCCGTTCCAGGGCATGAACGCCACCAGCATGTTCTGGCCCAGTGCCAGCTCGCCCATGTCGGTCGAGGCGCCGTCGGCGATCACGTCATGCTTGGCCACGCGGTCACCGATCTTGACGATCGGACGCTGGTTGATGTTGGTGTTCTGGTTGGAACGGGTGTACTTGATCAGGTTGTAGATGTCCACACCGACTTCGCCAGCTTGCGCTTCGTCGTCGTTGACGCGGATCACCACACGGCCTGCATCGACGTAATCGACCACGCCGCCACGCAGGGCTTGCACGGTAGTGCCGGAGTCAACCGCCACGGTACGTTCGATGCCGGTGCCGACCAGCGGCTTTTCCGGACGCAGGCAAGGCACGGCCTGGCGCTGCATGTTGGCGCCCATCAGTGCACGGTTCGCGTCATCGTGCTCCAGGAACGGAATCAGCGAGGCCGCCACCGACACCACCTGGCCCGGGGCCACGTCCATGTACTGCACGCGTTCCGGCGAGACCAGGATGGTTTCGCCAGCTTCACGGGCCGACACCAGTTCGTCGGACAGCTTGCCTTCCGCGTCAATGGTCGCGTTCGCCTGGGCGATCACGTAACGACCTTCTTCGATGGCCGACAGGTAGTCGATCTGGTTGGTGACCTTGCTGCCCTCGACCTTGCGGTACGGGGTTTCCAGGAAACCGTATTCGTTCAGGCGGGCGTACAGCGCCAGCGAGTTGATCAGGCCGATGTTCGGGCCTTCAGGCGTTTCGATCGGGCAGACGCGGCCGTAGTGGGTCGGGTGCACGTCGCGCACTTCGAAGCCGGCGCGTTCGCGGGTCAGACCGCCAGGGCCCAGGGCGGAAACGCGGCGCTTGTGCGTGATTTCCGACAGCGGGTTGGTCTGGTCCATGAACTGCGACAGCTGGGACGAACCGAAGAACTCGCGGATGGCGGCCGAGATCGGCTTGGAGTTGATCAGGTCGTGCGGCATCAGGTTGTCCGCCTCGGCCTGGCCCAGGCGTTCCTTGACGGCGCGCTCCACGCGCACCAGACCGGCGCGGAACTGGTTTTCGGCCAGTTCGCCCACGCAACGCACGCGGCGGTTACCCAGGTGGTCGATGTCATCGACTTCGCCGCGGCCGTTACGCAGTTCGACCAGGATCTTGATGACGGCCAGGATGTCGTCATTGGACAGGGTCATCGGACCGGTCAGCTCGTCGCGGCTGACGCGACGGTTGAACTTCATGCGGCCCACGGCCGACAGGTCGTAGCGGTCTTCGCTGTAGAACAGGCCGTTGAACAGGGCTTCCACGGACTCTTCGGTCGGCGGTTCGCCAGGACGCATCATGCGATAGATCGCCACGCGAGCAGCGGTCTGGTCGGCGGTGTCATCGGTACGCAGGGTCTGCGAAATGTAGCCGCCCTGGTCCAGGTCGTTGGTGTACAGGGTCTGGATGGCCGAGATGTTGGCTTCGCGCAGCTTGGCCAGCAGTTCTTCGGTCAGCTCGTCGTTGGCGCTGGCCACGACTTCACCGGTGTCCGGATCGACGATGTTCTTGGCCAGCACGCGGCCCAGCAGGTAGTCCTCAGGCACGGAGATGTGCTTGATGCCGGCGGCTTCGATGTCACGCACGTGCTTGGCGTTGATGCGCTTGTCCTTGGCGACCATCACCTTGCCCGACTTGTCGGTGATGTCGAAACGTGCGACTTCACCGCGCAGGCGCTCGGAGACGAACTCCATGTCCGCGCCTTCGGCGTGCAGGTTGAAGTTGTCGAAGACGAAGAAGTTTGCCAGGATCTGCTCGGAGGTCATCCCGATGGCCTTCAACAGGATCGTCACCGGCATCTTGCGGCGGCGGTCGACGCGGAAGAACAGGATGTCCTTCGGGTCGAATTCGAAGTCCAGCCAGGAGCCACGGTAAGGAATGATGCGGGCCGAGAAGAGCAGCTTGCCCGACGAATGCGTCTTGCCGCGGTCGTGTTCGAAGAACACGCCCGGGGAGCGGTGCAGCTGGGACACGATCACGCGCTCGGTGCCGTTGATGACGAAGGAACCGGTGGTGGTCATCAGGGGCAGCTCGCCCATGTAGACTTCCTGTTCCTTCATTTCCTTGACGACCGGCTTGGTGGGCGACTCCTTGTCCAGGATCACCAGGCGCACCTTGGCGCGCAGCGGGGACGCGAAGGTCAGGCCACGTTGTTGGCACTCTTTGACGTCAAACGGCGGAGCGCCCAGCACATACGACAGGAATTCGAGGCGCGCAAAACCATTGTGCGACACGATGGGGAAAATCGAGGTGAAAGCCGATTGCAGGCCTTCGTTCTTGCGTTCCGATGCAGCACGTTCGGGTTGCAGGAAATTCTGATACGACTCGATCTGAGTCGCGAGCAGGAACGGAACGTTGTGGACGTTTGCGCGTTTCGCGAAGGATTTGCGAATGCGCTTCTTCTCAGTAAATGAGTAGTGCATGGACACTCCGTGAGTGACAGGAAGGATAGAGAATTCAAGATTCGATCAGACCGCGCGACTTGCCGGGAAAGCAGTCCGGGCCATCGGCACTCAAATCTTCAAATGTCTACCCTAGTTTTTTGCTGAGATCGCGCTTAATATTCCCGACAACGAATACTGCAACGCATCAACATCACCAGCAAAAATAAGAAACGACAAAGGAGCCAAAGCCGAATCCCTTTTTCAAGGGATTCTGCACTTTGACTCCGGAGTAATGACTCGCCTTGGCAGGCAAGAGAATTACTTCAGTTCGGCCTTGGCGCCAGCTTCTTCCAGCTTCTTCTTGGCAGCTTCAGCGTCAGCCTTGGCGATGCCTTCCTTGACCGGCTTCGGTGCACCGTCAACCAGATCCTTGGCTTCCTTCAGGCCCAGACCGGTGATTTCACGGACGGCCTTGATGACGCCGACCTTGTTGGCGCCGACTTCAGCCAGCACAACGGTGAACTCGGTCTGTTCTTCAGCAGCGGCAGCACCACCACCAGCAGCGCCACCGGCGGCCGGAGCGGCCATAGCGGCAGCGGAAACACCAAACTTCTCTTCGAATGCCTTGACCAGGTCATTCAGTTCCATCACGGACAGCGCGCCAACGGCTTCCAGGATGTCTTCTTTGCTAATTGCCATTTGAAACTCCTAAATTTATTTCGGTAATAACATCAGATTGGTAGTGACGCGAAAGCGTCGAAACTGCAGAGCGGGGCCGCTTCAAGCGGCCGTGCCTCATGCGGCTTCGGCTTCCTTCTTGGCTGCCAGGGCAGCCAGAGCGCGCGCAAAGCCCGACACCGGAGCCTGCATCATGCCCAGAACCTGGGCCAGCAGAACTTCGCGAGACGGGATGTTTGCCAGCGAAGCCACAGCAGCCTTGTCCAGCTGCTTGCCTTCGTAGTTACCTGCCTTCACAACCAGCTTGTCGTTGGTCTTGGCAAAGTCCGACAGGACTTTGGCAGCGGCCACGGCATCTTCCGAGATCGAGTAGATCAGCGGACCGGTCAGTTGCGGGGCGAGGTCGGCAAACTTCGTGCCTTCAACAGCGCGACGAGCCAGCGTGTTTTTCAACACGCGCAGGTACACGCCTTGGGCACGCGCTTGTGCGCGCAGTTGCGTCAAGGAACCAACCTGGATGCCACGGTATTCGGCCACGACGATCGTTTGCGCAGATGCTACCTTTGCGGAAACTTCGGCGACGACGGCCTTCTTGTCATTCAGATTGAGACTCAAGATCAACCTCCAAAAATAGTACTCGGCCACTACACAGGCCACTGCCTGCTTGCCTTGCACCGGTTCGAACACGGCGTCCGACGTTTAGGAGTTCACTGCAGCATAGGGCAAAACTGAATATGCTGCCTGAGACTACGAAACTTGCTCGGGTTCACCATCTGCGTTGGGTCCACTGAACTTGCGTTCAGCGTTTTTAACTTCGTCCGGCTTGTTGCTGCCGGCTTCCGCCCAACGGTCTTTGAAGGCCTGCCGCCACCGATTGCTCAACGGCGACAGCCCAAAGAGATGCCCCGCTTCCTCACGGAAACGGGGACTGTATTGCTTGCTTAGGCAGCCAGGGAAGCCTGGTCCACGCGAACGCCAGCGCCCATGGTGGACGACAGAGCGATCTTGCGCAGGTACACACCCTTGCTGCTGGCCGGCTTGGCCTTGTTCAGGGCATCGATCAGGGCCAGCAGGTTGGCCTTCAGATCGGCGTCGGAGAACGACTTGCGGCCGATGGTGGCGTGGATGATACCGGACTTGTCGGTACGGTATTGCACTTGACCAGCCTTGGCGTTCTTGACGGCAGTGGCCACGTCCGGGGTCACGGTGCCAACCTTCGGGTTAGGCATCAGGCCACGGGGACCCAGGATCTGACCCAGGGTACCGACGATACGCATGGTGTCGGGCGAAGCGATGACGATGTCGAACGGCATGTCGCCGGCCTTCACGCGCTCTGCCAGGTCTTCCATGCCGACCACGTCAGCGCCAGCTGCCTTGGCAGCTTCAGCCTTGTCGCCGGAGGCGAACACGGCCACGCGAACGGTCTTGCCGGTACCGGCAGGCAGCACCACCGAACCACGGACCACTTGGTCCGACTTCTTCGCGTCCACGCCCAGCTGGACGGCGACGTCGATCGATTCGTTGAACTTGGCGGTTGCAAATTCCTTGATCAGGGAAACGGCGTTGTCGAACGGATAGGCCTTGGTACGATCGACCTTTTCCTTCATTGCCTTGACGCGCTTGGATACCTTAGCCATTACAGACCCTCCACCGTGATGCCCATCGAACGTGCGGAACCAGCGATGGTACGCACGGCAGCTTCCAGATCAGCAGCGGTCAGGTCCGGCTTCTTCTGGGTTGCGATCTCTTCCGCTTGCTTGCGGGTGATCTTGCCGACCTTGTCGGTATGCGGCTTGGCGGAACCCTTCTGGATACCGGCAGCCTTCTTGATCAGGATGGTCGCCGGCGGCGTCTTCATCACGAAGGTGAAGGACTTGTCCGCGAAGGCGGTGATCACGACCGGAATCGGCAGACCCGGTTCGACACCTTGGGTCTGGGCGTTGAAGGCCTTGCAGAACTCCATGATGTTCAGACCGCGCTGACCCAGGGCCGGGCCGATCGGGGGGGACGGGTTCGCTTTACCAGCTGGCACTTGCAGCTTGATAAAACCAATAATCTTCTTTGCCATGACGGCTCCTTATTGATTGAGTTGTAGCGCCGTTTCATCGGCCTTGCGGCGTCTTACTCGGGCTCCTCGGAATGCTGAATTGGCGGACGATGATTTGTCCGGTACGCTCCAGCAGGCGTTGAAAACTTGACAGGGAAAGGCGGGATTCCGGAAGGCGGGATCAGACTTTTTCCAGTTGGCCGAATTCGAGTTCGACCGGGGTGGCGCGACCGAAGATGGTGACCGAGACGCGCACGCGCGATTTCTCGTAGTTCACTTCCTCGACGTTGCCGTTGAAGTCGGTGAACGGACCTTCCTTGATGCGGACCATTTCGCCCACTTCGTAGAGCACCTTTGGACGGGGCTTCTCGACGCCTTCCTGCATCTGGCGGAGCAGCGAGTCCACTTCACGCTGCGGCAGCGGGGTCGGACGATTCGACTTGCCACCGATGAAACCGGTCACTTTGGCGGTATTCTTCACCAAGTGCCAGGTTTCGTCCGTCATTTCCATCTCGACCAGGACGTAGCCCGGGAAGAAACGACGTTCGGTCACGGACTTGTGACCATTCTTCATATCCACGACTTCTTCAGTCGGCACCAGGATCTGGCCGAACTGGTCTTGCATGCCGGCGCGGTTGATGCGCTCGGTCAGCGCGCGTTGCACGCTCTTTTCCATGCCGGAATACGCATGCACCACGTACCAGCGCTTGTTTCCGGCGCTTGAAACGCTTTGCGCACCAATCGGTGCGCTGTCTTGCGTGCTATCGCTCATGTTATTTCCAGCCCAAAATTACGTCGTACAACAGGAACTCGAGCAACTTGTCCGTACCCCACAGGAAGATGGCCATGATCAGCACGAAGGCGAACACCACCCCGGTGATCTGCATGGCTTCCTTGCGGGTTGGCCAGACGACTTTCTTGGTTTCGCGCACGGATTCCTTGGCGAAACCGACGAAGCCGCGGCCTTGTGCAGAGGTCCAGGCAAACGCCACTGCCACCAGCAGACCGGCGACCAGGGCGGCAGCGCGCACCGGAGTCGACTGATCAGACAACACAAAAAAACCGACCACGCCCGCAACCACAGCCACGATCGCCAATGCGATCTTGATCTTGTCGTTGGAGGTGTTGACGGTTTGAACTGGCTGGCTAGACATATTTACTTTCAGTACCCTGCACCAGATTCGGTGGCAGGGGCGGAGGGCATCGAACCCCCAACCTTCGGTTTTGGAGACCGACGCTCTGCCAATTGAGCTACGCCCCTACAAAAACTCGCGATTGAGACACGAATGCCGCGATACGTTACGCACCGCGGCAATGTGTTTTACAGCTTGATCTTAGTCGAAGATCTTGGCAACCACGCCGGCGCCGACGGTACGGCCGCCTTCACGGATAGCGAAGCGCAGGCCTTCTTCCATGGCAATCGGGTTGATCAGTTGCACGGTGATCGACACGTTGTCGCCCGGCATGACCATTTCCTTGTCCTTCGGCAGTTCGATCGCACCGGTCACGTCGGTGGTACGGAAGTAGAACTGCGGACGGTAGTTGTTGAAGAACGGGGTGTGACGGCCGCCTTCATCCTTCGACAGAACATAGATCTCGCCGGTGAAGTGCTTGTGCGGCTTGATCGAACCCGGCTTGGCCAGAACCTGGCCACGCTGCACGTCTTCACGCTTGGTGCCGCGCAGCAGCACGCCAACGTTGTCGCCAGCCTGACCTTGATCCAGCAGCTTGCGGAACATTTCCACGCCGGTGCAGGTGGTCTTCTGGGTGTCAGCGATACCGACGATTTCGATTTCTTCGCCGACCTTGATGATGCCGCGCTCAACGCGACCGGTCACCACGGTGCCACGGCCGGAGATCGAGAACACGTCTTCCACCGGCATCAGGAAGGTACCGTCAACGGCACGTTCCGGGGTCGGGATGTAGGTGTCCAGGGCTTCTGCCAGGGCCATGATGGCTTGCTCGCCCAGAGGACCGGTGTCGCCTTCCAGCGCCAGCTTGGCCGAACCCTTCACGATGGGCAGGTCGTCGCCAGGGAACTCGTACTTCGACAGCAGTTCGCGGACTTCCATTTCCACCAGTTCCAGCAGTTCAGCGTCGTCCACCATGTCAGCCTTGTTCAGGAAGACGATGATGTAAGGAACGCCAACCTGACGCGACAGCAGGATGTGTTCACGGGTCTGAGGCATCGGGCCGTCAGCGGCCGAGCACACCAGGATCGCGCCGTCCATCTGGGCTGCGCCGGTGATCATGTTCTTCACATAGTCGGCGTGGCCTGGACAGTCAACGTGCGCGTAGTGGCGGTTTGCGGTTTCGTATTCGACGTGCGCGGTGTTGATGGTGATGCCGCGCGCCTTTTCTTCAGGCGCTGCGTCGATCTGGTCGTAGGCCTTCGCTTCGCCGCCGAACTTCTTCGACAGAACGGTTGCGATTGCAGCGGTCAGGGTGGTCTTGCCGTGGTCAACGTGACCGATGGTGCCGACGTTCACGTGCGGCTTGGTCCGTTCAAACTTGCCTTTTGCCATCTTAGACTCCTAAATTTGATGAGAATGTCCAGGCAACACGCCCGACTGATTACTGACTTGTCAGCGATACGACGAGAAACTGGTGCCCTTGACGTGGATTGAACACGTGGCCTCTCCCTTACCAAGGGAGTGCTCTACCACTGAGCTACAAGGGCATTTTTCCGACTGCACAACAACCAAACATGCAGCCGGACCAAAACTTGGAGCGGGTGAAGGGAATCGAACCCTCGTCTTAAGCTTGGAAGGCTTCAGCTCTACCATTGAGCTACACCCGCGAGGAAACAACGTTCACTTCACAACCGCCGCGTCTTTCGATCGCGTATGTACTGCAGACTGCTTTGACTCCCGGCCTAATGGTGGAGAGGGCTGGATTCGAACCAGCGTACTCGTAAGAGGGCAGATTTACAGTCTGCTGCCATTAACCACTCGGCCACCTCTCCGTGCAGGGAACTCAAAACTATAGAGGAACATCGCTGGACTGTCAAATAAATTTTCGCTTCAACGCCAAATATTTTATCGACTGCCGGATATTTCTCAGAGGAACGACCCGCGACGTTTTTTCGAATCTTCAGGCTTTTTGTGTCTGCGACTCAACCGGCTTTTCATTCCAGGGCGCAATTCTAGGCAACATCAGCATTCCAGGCAAGGCCAGAACGAAACAAATTAGAAAAAAATTTAACCAGCCGGTGTCGGCGACGATATATCCGACCGAAGAATTCACAAAAGTACGCGGCACGGCCATCAAACTGGTGAACAAGGCGAACTGCGTCGCCGTATAACGTGGATCGGTCTCGCGCATGATGTAGGCCACGAAGGCCGTGGTACCCAGCCCCACGCCAAAGGCTTCCACCCCGATCACCACCGCCAGCACCGGCAGGCTGGCACCGACGTGGGCCAGCCAGGCAAAGCCCAGGATAGGAATGGCCTGCAGCACCCCGAACACCCACAAACCCCGGTTGATACCCAGCCGCACCATCCAGATGCCGCCGAGGATGCCACCAGCCACGCTGGCCCACAGGCTGGTGGTCTTGGAGACCACGCCGATCTCGGTCATTGAAAAGCCCAGGTCGATATAGAACTTGGTGGCCAGGGCGGTGGCCATGCTGTCGCCCAGCTTGTAGAGGAAGATGAAGCCCAACACCCACAGCGCATTGCCCCAGCCGCCACGGGCGATGAATTCACGGAACGGCAGCACCACGGCTTCATATAGATTCTTGGGCGGGGTGCCATAGACCTTGGGTTCCTTGACTACCAGCGAGCACAGCAGCCCCGGCAGCATGAAGGCCGCCGTGATCCAGAACACCGTCGGCCAGGGCAGCTGATCGGCCAGCACCAGCGACAGCGCGCCCGGCACCATGCCGGAGAGCTTGTAGGCATTGACGTGGATGGCACTGCCCAGGCCCAGTTCGGCTTCGGGCAGGATCTCGCGCCGGTAGGCATCGATGGCGATGTCCTGGCTGGCCGAGAGGAAGGCCACCACCGAGGCCATGATGGCAATCGTGCTGACGTCGGAGAGCGGGTCGAGCATGCCCATGCCGCCAATGGCCAGGAACAGCAGCAGCTGCGTGGACACCATCCAGCCACGCCGTCGGCCCATGCGCCCGAAGTGGAAGCGGTCCATCAGCGGCGACCAGACGAATTTCCATGTATAGGGGAACATCACCAGCGCGAACAGCCCGAGGGTCTTGACGTTCAGCCCGGACTTGGCCAGCCAGGCCTGCAACAGGCTCAGCAGGATGAACAGCGGCAGGCCGGAGGTGAACCCAAGGAAGACGCAGATCAGCATGCGCCGGTTCAGGTATTGATGCCAGGAAGCGGCGGGTGCGGTCATAAGGTGGGGCGGCTCGGCTCGAAAAACGCGGAAGATGAAACAAAAAACGCCGGTGGCCAGCGGTGGGCGCTGCCGGGCCGGCGTCTGCGGGACATGGTGAAGCTTTCTGCAAATTTCCGGCTAGCGCTTGCGCAGCCTGAACACCGCCAGGCTGCCGCGCCAGTTGGGGAAGTAGCGCACCGGTTTGCCGTCCTTCAGGGCGACGCATTCCAGCACTTCCAGCCCCAGCTCGTTGGCCAGCGCCTCGAAGTCGCGGATCGTGGCGCAGCGCAGGTTCGGCGTATCATACCACTGGTACGGCAGGCTCCTGGACACCGGCATGCGCCCGCGCAAGAGCGCCACGCGGTGCGGCCAGTAGGCAAAGTTGGGGAAGGACACCGTCACCTCGCGCCCGACCCGGGCGATTTCGCGCAGGGTCCCCTCCACATCCTTGACCATCTGCAGCGCAGACAGGCACAGCACGGTATCGAAGGCATTGTCCTCGAACATGGCCAGACCGCCATTGAGGTCCTGCTGGATCACCGAGACATTGCGTGCCACGCACTTGGGAATCTGCGCATCGTCGATCTCCACCCCGTAGCCGGTACAGCCCTTGTCGCTCTGCAAATAATCCAGCATCACGCCATCGCCGCAACCCAGGTCCAGCACCTGCGACTTCTCGCGCACCCAGTGGGCAATGAAGGCCAGGTCGGGGCGCAGTGCGCTCAATTGTTCGAAAGTCATGCGCGGCCCTCCTGCTGCAGTTCAGTCCAGATACTTCCGTAGTATTCGCGCACCACCTTCATGTAGCGCGCATCGTCCAGCAGGAAGGCGTCATGCCCGTGCGGGGCGTCGATTTCGGCATAGCTCACGCGGCGCTTGTTGGCCACCAGCGCCTGCACCATCTCGCGGCTGCGTTCGGGCGAGAAGCGCCAGTCCGTGGTGAAGGACACCAGCAGGAACTTGGCCCGGGTACGGGCGAACGCCTTGGCCAGATCGCCGCCGAATTCCTGGGCCGGGTCGAAATAGTCCAGCGCCTTGGTGATGAGCAGATAGGTGTTGGCGTCGAAATAGGTCGAGAACTTGTCGCCCTGGTAACGCAGGTAGGACTCGATCTCGAAATCCACGCCATAGCCGAACTGATACTGCCCCGAGCGCAGGTCGCGGCCGAATTTCTCGGCCATGTCGTCATCCGACAGATAGGTGATATGCCCCACCATGCGCGCCACCCGCAAGCCATTCTTGGGCACCACGCCATGCGCATAGAAATCGCCACCGTGATACTGCGGATCGGTCAGGATGGCCTGCCGCGCCACATCGTTGAAGGCGATGTTCTGGGCCGACAGTTTGGGCGTGGAGGCGATCACCAGACAGTGACGCAGGCGATCCGGATACATCATGCTCCAGGCCAGCGCCTGCATGCCGCCCAGCGAGCCACCCATGACGGCGGCGAAGCAGGCGATGCCGAGCCGGTCGGCCAGGCGCGCCTGGGCGTTGACCCAGTCTTCCACCGTCACCACCGGGAAATCGGCGCCATAGGGCTTGCCGGTGGCCGGGTTGGGGTGCATCGGGCCGGTCGAGCCGAAACAGGAACCCAGGTTGTTGACACCGATGACGAAGAAGCGGTCCGTATCCAGGGACTTGCCGGGACCGACCATGTTGTCCCACCAGCCGACGTTGTCAGGATCGTCGGCATAGACGCCGGCCACGTGATGGGAGGCATTGAGCGCGTGGCAGACCAGCACGGCATTGGATTTGTCGGCATTGAGGGTGCCGTAGGTTTCATAGGTCAGCGAGTAGTCCGCCAGCGAGGCGCCGCTCTGCAGCGGCAGCGGCTCGGCGAAGTGCATGACCTGGGGCGATACGATTGCCATCGACATGATTGTTCTGCGTAAGTGACTCGGCGCCAGGGGGCTCGGTGCGAGCGATGCTGGCGGTCGCTTCGCCGGGCGGGGTGGCCAGTCTCGTGCGCGGGCAACAAAAAAGCCCGGAAGCATTGCTTGCGGGCTCACTCATCGATGGGGCGGGGCAGTCTTGGGAGAAACAGCTGATCCAAGCTCGCTTTAGCCGCATTTAGATGGGATCAGTATCCCGGCGCCCGCAAGCTGAAGTTGGTCAAACCGTTCAAATCGGCGCAGTGGCGTAAGAATACCCAAGTCGGGCAGACCCGTCAAACGGCCCTGCCCGGCATGCGCGATGCCGCTTAACGGCGGCGCGTCGCGACCCTGGCCTCGGCCATGGCCGGTTCGGCCTGCAGCGCCTGCAACTGCGCCATGGCCGCCGCGATGGCAGCCGGTTCGCTGGCGCGCAGCACCTTCTTGACCTGCGGTTCCAGCAGGCGCAGGTCGCTGTTCAAGATCTCATTCTTCACCGACAGGATCTGCGAGGGGTGCATGGAGAATTCCAGCAGCCCCATGCCCAGCAGCAGGCGCGTCCATTTGAGATCACCGGCCATTTCGCCGCACACCGAGACCGGAATGCCGGCCTTGCGCCCCTGGGTGATGACGGTGGAGAGCAGGAACAGCACCGCCGGATGCAGCGGGTCGTAGAGATGCGCCACCTCGTGGTCTACGCGGTCGATGGCCAGAGTGTACTGGATCAGGTCATTGGTGCCGATGGAGAGAAAGTCCAGCCGCTTGATGAACAAGGGCAGCGCCAGCGCCGCCGCCGGGATCTCGATCATGGCACCGACCGGGATCTCTTCATCGAACTTCTGCTTGCGCTCGCGCAGTTGCTGCTTGGCCTGTTCGATCATGGCCAGCGTCTGGTCGATCTCGAAGGCATGCGCCATCATTGGCACCAGCAGCTTGATGGGACCATAAGCCGAGGCACGCAGGATGGCGCGCAACTGCGTCAGAAACATCTGCGGCTCGGACAGGCAATAGCGGATCGCACGCAAGCCCAGTGCCGGGTTCAGGGCCGTTTCCTCGTCCTCGTCCAGCGGCTTGTCGGCGCCCACGTCCAGGGTACGGATGGTGACCACCCTGCCCTTCATGGCGATGACGGCCTGCTTGTAGGACTCGAACTGTTCATCCTCGCTGGGGAATTTTTCCAGATGACCGGCGCGCCCCATGAACAGGAATTCCGAACGGAACAGACCGATCCCCATGGCGCCGGCCTCGAAGGCATTGGCGGCATCGTTGGGCAACTCGATGTTGGCCAGCAACGTGATGGGTTCGCCATCCTGAGTGATGGCCGGGGTTTTCTTGAGACGTGAAAGTTTCTTCCGCTCGCGCAGCAGGCGTTCCTGGCGCGCGCGATACTGCGCCAGCACCAGCGGGGAAGGATCGACGATGACCACGCCGGCATCGCCATCGATGATGAGCACATCGTCGTGCTTGACCAGCACCGAAGCATTGTGCATGCCCACGGCCGCCGGAATGGCCAGGCTGCGGGCCACGATGGCGGTATGCGAATTGGGACCGCCCAGATCGGTGACGAAGCCGGCGAAGGCGCTCTCGCGGAACTGCAGCATGTCGGCCGGCGAGATGTCGTGGGCCACCACGATGATGTTGGCGGCGGCTTCGCCGGTAGGTGGCAGTTGGCCGGCGCTGCCGGTGAGGACCTTGAGGATGCGCTCGCCGACCTGCTGGATGTCGGCCTTGCGCTCGCGCAGGTAGGGATCCTCGATCTCGTCGAACTGCGCCGACAATTCCTCGATCTGCGTCACCAGCGCCCATTCGGCGTTGTAGTAGCGATGGCGGATGATGTCCTGCGGCACCTCGGCCAGCATCGGGTCCGACAGAATCAATGAATGCACATCGATGAAGGCGCCCAGTTCGGGCGGCGCATCCTTGGGCAGTTCGGAACGGATGATATGAAGTTCCTGGTGCACCGCCTTGACCGCGCTCTTCAGGCGCCCGATCTCGGCCTCGACCTGGTCGGGTGCGATCAGGTAATGTTTGACGTCCAGTGCGGCCGGCGCCATCAAGTGCGCGCGTCCGATGGCGATGCCTTGCGACACCGCGATTCCATGTAAGCTGAATGAAGCCATCGCGTATCTCCTGCCTGTTTTCTTATAGTCCGCCGTGTTGCCAGCGCGCGGTAGCTCAAGCAAGTTACCGAACAAATAATGATTTGGCAATCACGACCGGGCGGGCTGCGCCAAAGACTATAGGACAAGCAGCGTATATGAACATTGTTTCAGCCCGCACAGGAAATGCACGGGCATTGACATGTCGCAAGAAGCATTCCAGCCATGCCGCGATGTTGCGGCGCAATACCGCAAGTGCAGTGAAGGGGATTACTGGCCTTCGCCGAACTTGTCGGCAATCAGCGTTTCCAGTGCGGTGAAGCATTCCTGCTCGTCGGCGCCCTCGGTTTCCAGGGTGACGATGCTGCCCTTGCCGGCGGCCAGCATCATCACGCCCATGATGGACTTGGCATTGACGCGGCGCTTGTTGAAGGTCAGCCAGACTTCGCTCTTGAACTTGCCGGCCAGCTGGGTGAGCTTGGCCGAGGCGCGCGCGTGCAGGCCCAGCTTGTTGACGATTTCGAGTTCTTTTTGAATCATGTTCTGCTTTCGTTTTTATCGTGTTGGCGCGGTTCGATGCGGCCAGGCGCAAGGTTCACGCCGACGCCGCCACCCGGATGCGGTTGTCGATGCGCACCGCACCATTCTGGCCGCCTGCCAGCGCCATTTCAACCACCACATCCAGCGTGTCGTTACGGTAGGTCAGCGCCCGCAGCAACATGGGCAGGCTGATGCCGGCGATCACCTGCACGTTGCCCAATCCGCACAGGAAGCCCGTACAGTTGGAGGGCGTGCCGCCCATGACATCGGTGATGACCAGTACGCCGCTGCCATCATCGAGGCGACCGACGGCCTCGATGGCCAGTTTTTGCACCTCCGCCGGGTTCTGGTCGGCGATCACGTCGATCGCCTCCATCCGTTCGGGACGGCCGCGGAAGACGTGCGTGGCGGCGGCCAGGAAAGCTTGCCCCAGCGGGGCGTGCGTCAAGAGAAGAATACCAACCATGGAATTGTTGCCATCTGATGCGACGCGCTTTTCCCCGAGCAGCCCGTCATGCTCTGTCGATCCCATTATCGGACCGACCCTGTTGCCTCTGCTGCCCCTGCGGCTGCCTCCAGTGCATCCACGAACATCGCCGCCACATCAAACCCGGTCTGCTCGGTGATTTCCTGGAAGCAGGTCGGGCTGGTCACGTTGATTTCGGTGAGATAGTCGCCGATCGCATCCAATCCTACCAGCAACAGGCCACGTTGATACAAGATCGGACCGAGCGCCTCGCCGATCTCGATGTCGCGTGCCGATGCCGGCTGCGCTTTGCCCAAACCGCCCGCAGCCAGGTTGCCGCGCACCTCGTTGCCCTGCGGAATGCGTGCCAGCACATTGGGCACCACCTTGCCGCCGATGAGGAGAATGCGCTTGTCGCCTGCGCTGATCTGGGGAATGAAACGCTGTGCCATGATCGTGCGTTGACCGTTGTCGGTCAGGGTTTCGATGATGGAGCCCAGGTTCATGCCATCGGCCTTGACGCGGAAGATGCCCATGCCGCCCATGCCATCGAGGGGTTTCAGGATCACGTCCTGGTGCTCGCCGTGGAAGGCGCGCAGACGCCTGGCGTCGCGCGTGACCAGGGTCGGCGCGGTGTACTGCGGGAACTGGGCGATGGCCAGCTTCTCGTTGTGGCTGCGGATCGCTGCCGGTTTGTTGAATACGCGCGCGCCCTGCTTCTCGGCCAGTTCCAGCAGGTAGGTGGTGTAGATGTACTCCATGTCGAAGGGCGGATCCTTGCGCACGATCACCGCATCGAATTCGGAGAGGAAGGACGAGGCCGGCTTGTCGGCGCGATACCAGTCATCGGCATCACCGGTCAGGGTGATCTTGCAGGCATTGGCCGTCACCAGGCCGCTTTCCAGCACCAGGTCGCCCTGTTCAAAGGCGTAGATACTGTGGCCGCGACGCGCGGCCTCGCGCATCATGGCGAAGGTGGAATCCTTGTACGTCTTGAACGACTCCAGAGGATCGGCGAGGAAAGCGATTTTCATGAGGCTAGGGTCCTGTTGTGCCTGGCAAGGGCGCGATATTAATAAACTTCCGGGTTGGGGTCGGTCTTTTCCATCTCCACCGAGGCGGCCAGCAAGGCCAGCCGCGCCACCACGCCATACATGTAGAAACGGTTGGGGGCAGCCGTGCCCGGCTTGGCGTGCATGTCCGGCAGGGCATGCTGCTGGGCGAAGGCCAGCGGCACGAAATGCGCGCCGGGGGCATTGAGGTTTTCATTGACGCCGCGCTCGGCATGCACGCGATAGAATCCGCCCACCACGTAGCGGTCGATCATGTAGACCACCGGCTCGGCCACGGCCTGGTTGATGCGCTCAAAGGAGTGCACGCCTTCCTGCACGATCACCTCCGAGACTTCCAGCCCTTCCTTGCCGGCCAGCATGCCGGTGCGCTGCTTGCGGTTCAGATCCTTGATCTCGCTGGCATCCTTGACCGCCATGATGCCCATGCCGTAGGTGCCGGCATTGGCCTTGATGAAGACGAAAGGCTGCTCCTTGATGCCGTATTCCTTGTACTTCTTGCGGATCTTCGACAGCAGCGAGGAGACGCTGTCGGCCAGCGCGTCGGTGCCGGTGTTCTCCTGGAAATCGATGTCGCCAACCTTGGCGAAGAGCGGATTGAGCATCCACGGGTCGACCTCGACCATTTTGGAAAATTTCTTCACCACTTCATCGTAGGCGGCAAAGTGATTGCTCTTGCGGCGCAGCGCCCAGCCCGCATGCAGCGGCGGCAGGACGCTTTGTTCATGTAGCCCTTCCAGCACCGAGGGAATGCCGCTGGAGAGGTCATTGTTGAGCAGCACGGTGCAGGGATCGAAGTTCTTCAGGCCCAGGCGGCGGCCATTGGCCGAGCGCTCCAGCGGTTCCAGCGTGATATGGGTGCCGTCGGGCAGCTCGATCTGCTGCGGCTTGGCTGCGCCCGGCGCCAGGCTGCCCAGGCGTACGTTCAGGCCGGTCTGGCGGAAGATCTGCATCAGACGGCCGATGTTCTGCAGGTAGAAGGTGTTGCCGGGCTGGGTTTCCGGGATCAGCAGCAGATTGCGCGCATCCGGACAGTATTTCTCGATGGCCGCCATGGCCGCCTGCACCGCCAGCGGCAGCATCTCCGGGGAGAGGTTGTTGAAGCCGCCCGGGAACAGGTTGGTGTCGACCGGGGCCAGCTTGAAACCGGCGTTGCGCAGGTCGACCGAGCAATAGAAGGGCGGCGTGTGCTCCTGCCACTCCATGCGGAACCAGCGTTCAATGGCCGGCGTGGCGCCCAGGATTTTCTTCTCCAGCTCCAGCAGGGGACCATTGAGAGCGGTGACAAGATGCGGGACCATAAAAGACCTTAACGAGATGTAAATGCCGGCAGCGAGTGTCGATTTTAGCGGATTCCTGAAACCGTGTTGCAACGCGGTAGAAACCGCCGTTGTCATTTCAGCAAAGCCCGGCCCGGCCACGGTCGCTGCAAAGGCGTGGACGGGAGTGTTCACATGGCGATGAAGACGGCATTTTAAAGAGTCCGACTCAATTACTCGGGAATTATCCACCTGCGACGCGGCATTGCATCGGGAAAGCTTTTTTGATGAAGAAAAATGACGAAAAAGCGACAACCCGGCAGACAACTTGGCGATATGACAAGTATGCGCTTTTCTTCATGTTGTGAAGCGTACGAACGCGTACAAACGCGTGCAAATGCCTACAAATGAAAACAGGCGCCCGAAGGCGCCTGATAAAGAGGCCGTTTCCAGCCCCGAAGGAATACTGCAGACTCAGTACGACAGATGCTTAGTGGTAAGCCGATTCGCCGTGGCTGGAGATATCCAGGCCTTCGCGTTCTTCTTCCTCGGTCACACGCAGGCCGATGACGACGTCGACGATCTTGTAGGCGATGAAGGAGACCACACCCGACAGGATCACGGTGGTCAGCACGCCCTGGAACTGGATCCAGACCTGGCCGCCGATGGAGTAATCCGGTGCCACGGCGTTGGCCACGTAGTCATAGATGCCGGTGCCGCCCAGGCTGGGGGCTGCGAACACGCCGGTCAGGATGGCACCCAGGATGCCGCCCACACCGTGCACGCCGAAGACATCCAGCGCATCGTCCGAACCCAGGATCTTCTTCAGACCGCTCACGCCCCACAGGCACAGCAGACCAGCGATCAGGCCCATGACCACGGCGCCGATGACGCCCACGAAGCCAGCGGCCGGGGTGATCGCCACCAGGCCAGCGACGGCACCGGAAGCGGCACCCAGCATTGAAGGCTTGCCCTTGCCGATCCATTCGCCGAAGCTCCAGGACAGAACAGCGGCAGCAGTAGCCAGGATGGTGTTGACGAAGGCCAGGGCAGCAGTGCCGTTGGCTTCCAGACCGGAACCGGCGTTGAAGCCGAACCAGCCGAACCACAGCAACGAGGCACCGACCATGGTCAGGGTCAGGCTATGGGGCTTGAAGGCTTCCTTGCCGAAACCGATACGCTTGCCGATCACGTAGGAACCGACCAGGCCGGCAATGGCGGCGTTGATGTGCACCACGGTGCCACCAGCGTAATCCAGCGCGCCCTTCTGGAACAGCCAGCCCGAGATGGCGGTCGCCTTTTCAGCGGCAGCAGCGTCGGTGAAGGCGTCCGGACCCGGCCAGAACCAGACCATGTGGGCCATCGGCAGGTAGGAGAAGGTGAACCACAGGATCGAGAACAGGATCACCGCCGAGAACTTCACGCGTTCGGCGAAGGAACCGATGATCAGCGCCACGGTGATGGCGGCAAACGCACCCTGGAAGGCCACGAAGACCAGTTCCGGAATGACCACGCCCTTGCTGAAGGTGCCGGTGTTGGAGTCACCCGTCAAGCCGTGCAGGAACAGTCGGTCGAATCCGCCGAAGAAGGCATTGCCCTCGGTGAACGCGATGCTGTAGCCGTAGACGAACCACAGGATGTAGATCAGCGAGAAGATCATGAAGCACTGCATCAGCACCGACAGCATGTTCTTGCTGCGGACCAGGCCGCCGTAGAACAGACCCAGGCCAGGCAGGGTCATGAGGATGACGAAGGCGGTACAGACCAGCATCCAGGCGGTATCGCCCTTGTTGGGCACCGGTGCCGGCGCGGCAGCAGCAGCAGCCGGTGCGGCCGGGGCAGCGGCCGCAGGAGCGGCAGCTTCCGCCTTGGGTGCAGCGGGAGCAGCAGCCGGGGCCGCTGCGGCAGCCGCTGCGGCTTCAGGCTTGGGCGCGTCCTGCGCCTGGGCCGGAGCGGTAAAGCCTACCGCCAACAACAGCGCGCCAATGGCGAGCGCGCCGGAAAACATTTTCTTCATGCTCATTAGAATTCCCCTTTTTTACAGAGCGTCTTTACCGGTCTCGCCGGTGCGGATACGGATCACATCCAGCAGGTCCTGGACGAAGATCTTGCCGTCGCCGATCTTGCCGGTACGGGCAGCAGTCTCGATGGCTTCCAGGGCGCGTTCGACGATGGCGTCGTCGACGGCCGCCTCGATCTTGGTCTTGGGCAGGAAATCGACCACATACTCGGCACCGCGATACAGCTCGGTATGGCCTTTCTGACGACCGAAGCCCTTGACTTCAGTCACGGTGATGCCTTGCACACCGATCGCGGAGAGGGCTTCACGCACCTCGTCCAGCTTGAACGGTTTGATGATCGCTGTGATCAGTTTCATACGAACCTCTTGTTAGAAAGTTTTGCTGATGGAGAAGACGAAGCCGTTCTTGCCGACGTTCTTGGTGCCATCCGATGCCGGGGTGGTCGTCACGCCGTCCTTCAGGTCGGTACCGACATAGGCCAGGCCCAGGGTGATGCCGGCAGCGTCGTCGAAGGTCTTGGACAGGCCGACCTTCCAGTCGGTGTAGCTGAACTGGCCAGGGTTGCCACGCACGTTCTGGTGACCGAGGTGCAGACCGAGCATGACGCCATAGTAGGTCTCGATGTTGGCACCCAGGTCGAAGTACTGGCTGTACTTGCTGTTGACGGCGCCGAACAGGTTGGTCAGCGATTGCGAATACTTGAAGTAGGCCGGACCGTAACCGACCTGACCGTACAGTTCGAAGGTATTGGCGTTCTTGGCGCCGCTGTTGGCCAGGGTGTTGCCCGGGTAGTAGTAGTACAGGCCGCCGACGTCATAGGTGAAACCGCCGCCGATGTCACCGCGCTTGCCGCCGTAGATGTCCCACTCGACATTACCCTTGGTATCGGTACCGGTGAGGGTGCCGGCGTCCTTGATCCACTTGATGTTGCTCAGCCAGGTGCCGGCGTACAGACCAGTCGGGTTGTGCGTGTAGTCAGCACCAACCTGCAGCGCCGGGTCGAAACGGGTCTGGGTCAGGCCGCGGTAGCGGTAGTCGCTCACCACGGCGGCGTTGAAGCTCAATTCATTATCCGGCTTGGCGTCTTCGGCGCGGGCCACGGTAGAAACGAAGGATGCGGCGATGGCTGTTGCAAGAATCAGTTTCTTCATGACTTTCCCTCTGGTTTATGTTTGAACAATAAAGTCGTTTTTTTGTCTTTGCCCAGACCCTTTAGCAGGAGCCGTGCCATGTCCGTTCGGCAAGGCAGACTTGTCTTTTTGCGTGAAACCAGAGATTTGCAACGATTTTTTTCGAGAACAGCTTCAAAATAGTGCATCAAGGATGTCAATGCACGTCATTGGTGCGATATTGCTTGTTTTTTGTCAAACCTGCATCGGACGCGGCAATCACATTTTGGTGCGTGGGTGGCGGGCGAGGCCAGGATCACCAAGTCGGCGCATTTCCCGAAGGAAAATTCAACCTCGTGACGGCACCTGTGCACAAAAATGCAGTCTGTACAGGACATCGCGGTTTGAGGATGAGCGGGAAACCGCTAAACTTGCAGTACAGCTATCAGCCAAGGAGATCCGACATGGACAAGCCCCCATTTTTTGAAGACCTGCAATCCAAGATCAACAAGGCGATCGAGAACTCTCCGGCCAAGGACATCGAGAAGAACGTCAAGGCCATGCTGAGTCAGGGTTTTGCCAAGCTGGACCTGGTCACGCGCGAGGAATTCGACGTCCAGGCCCAGGTGCTGGCCAAGACCCGTGCCCGCCTGGAGGCGCTGGAAGCGCGTGTTGCCGAGCTTGAGGCTCAGCAAAAACAGACTCCATGATCCTGGCCCGGACACTTTTCTCTTTTTCTCCCCCTTCCCTTCTTCCTGCTGACAAGCTGCCGGGCGCATTGCGATGAGCCTGGCAGTCTTGCGCAGCCGCGCCCTGGCCGGCATGAGCGCCCCGCCTGTGACGGTCGAGGTGCACCTGGCCAATGGCTTGCCGGCCTTTACCATCGTCGGGCTCCCCGAAGCCGAGGTCAAGGAAGCCCGTGATCGCGTTCGGGCAGCGCTGCAAAACGCCCGGTTTGAATTCCCTGCCCGCCGCATCACCGTCAACCTCGCTCCGGCCGACCTGCCCAAGGAATCCGGACGCTTCGATCTGCCCATTGCGCTGGGCATCCTGGCCGCCTCCGAGCAGATCCCTGCGGACCGGCTGGACGATCATGAATATGCGGGAGAGCTGTCGCTGTCGGGCCAGTTGCTGCCCATTCGCGGCGCGCTGGCCATGACCTGCGCCATCCAGCGGGAGCACCAGGACCACGGCCAGCCACGCAGCTTCATCCTGCCGGCGGCCAATGCCGACGAAGCGGCACTGCTGCCCGAGGCGCACATCCTTCCCGCCAGGTCCTTGCTGGAGGTCTGCAGCCACTTCAGTACGCGCGACCCTGCGGCCCGGCTGCAGCGGCACCCGCCACGGTCGGCAGTGGACGTGCCGGCCTATCCGGATTTCAGCGACATCAAAGGGCAGTTACAGGCGCGACGTGCGATGGAAGTGGCCGCGGCCGGCCAGCACAGCATCCTGCTGGTCGGGCCACCCGGTGCCGGCAAGTCGATGCTGGCCACGCGCTTTCCCGGCATCCTGCCGCCGATGACGCTGGAAGAGGCCTTGGAGTCAGCGGCGGTGCAATCCTTGAGCGGCAGTGTCGACATGGATCGCTGGCGCCAACGCCCCTATCGCGCACCGCATCACACGGCCTCCGCCGTGGCGCTGGTCGGCGGCGGCTGTCATTTCCACGCATTAGGGCGACTGAACACAAATAAGCGCGACTGAGATATGCTCTACGGCATCTATTTCCACACAGAACTGCATGCCACTCCCCGCGAAAATCCTGGAATTTCCCGTAGACGGTCGCTTTTGGTTTGTTAAATGGATTGACGAGTTCACGCTCCCTCATTTGGGTACCGACTCCGCATCGGTCAAAGTAATACTGCAAAAGCTCCCGATTTCAAAGGCAACGGAGCTATCGCGGCTCAAAGATGATGCGCTACTAACCGTCTTGGGGCAGCGCTCAAAGGGTGACCCTGAGCCGGAAGTAATGCAGCGACATCCAGTCGTCCTCGCGGGTCTGCTTCCGGCCTTGCATATCGGAGCTGTCTTTCATGACCAAGAACACATTGGCGATCTGCCGTCAGCCTCGGCGACCTTTTCGATACCTGGTGGCGAAGTAGGTGTAGAAGAATTCTCGCTAGGACAATCGATTTCGCCACCAGTAAATTGGACCCGGGGACCATACAGGCTCCTGAACAAGTTCGAGTACTCGGTAGTGCCCTTTCAGATGAAGCACTCCAAATGCTTAGTGATCGAGCGAGAAAATACATCTTTCATCATTCCGCGAATGACGATGTTCAAGGCGTTCTATGGCATGCAGACGGTCTTTGCCAATGCTTTTAGCCATGGCAGTTGGCCAGACAGGATGTACACCATTTTATCGGATGAAGAAGATCTGGAATCGGGTCAGAAAACGGAAATTACCGCTGATGGAAAATGGGGCATCGTTCTGCAGACCAAGGTGAGAGACCCATATGCCTGTTGGGCGGCGCTTTACTATCATGACGAATATGCTCGGACTCGCGCCAATGAAATTTACTCCCTCGCTCTCGCTCAGCGGCGCCATCACGACACCAAGCCCAACTGGTACGCCAGTGCGCGCCTTCCATTCAAAGAATCCGAGGATGTTCGAGTGCAAGTGCGTGGCTTCAAGCTACGTGATTGGACCTTCTATGATGAAAACAAGCAAAGGGTTGTCCGCTCCAAATTCCTTGTAACCGAAATTGTTAAACACTCTTGGCCCAGTTGGATCCCCACCATTCTTCATGGACGAACCAACAACAATGAGCGTAGCCAATCGCCGATCGCAACTGACGCACCAAGACCCTTTTCGCAAGTCCCTGCGATGAAGCCGAAGGAACAGAAACCGATCGAAGTTGACAACAATCATGACGCCGACGCGGCGACAACACCGACCGACGTTATCTCTGCCGAAATGTCGTTTCTCGGCAATGGCCCTAAACTTGAAAAGATGCCTAAGAAGAGCAGCAAATCTTACGATCCCAAGGCACCTCCAAAAGAATCACGGTCTGTGGACAGAGTGTCTATGGGAGAGCAGAGAAATAAAGGAGATGCCGTTGATCAAGGTGCCGCAGAGGTCGTTATCAGGGAAGCGGAGAAACGTTTTGGGCAAGTTATGACGGCTTTTTTAGCACTCCAGACCGAAAAGAAAATAGCGAACGTCTCCGTCGAGTCTGGAGCAGCTGGAAAGCGCGCTGGCCGCCGCGGTGAGCTAGACGTGTGGCAATTCTTCTTCCCCGAAGGATCCGCAGAACAAAGTCGACCGCCCGCACGCTGCTGGCGCTACATCGATCAGGGCCTAGATGACGACGGCCGACGCCGACGAACCTACCGGACGGCCCTGGTTCTGCGCATTCTCGTGGATGGTCAACTTCACTACTGGATAGAGATAGAGTGCCGAAAAACCGAGGCAAGTTACCGCTCCATCGTATTGAGTGATGTCTCTTCATCGCCTGAGGTATATATTGCTGCCTCAATGGAAATAGTTGCGACCCATAAAGGACGAAATATGGAGGCGAAGCTGAATAAAGTCCTAGGCGAGCACGGAGTTACAGCTAGCTTTTATCGGCATCAATACCAAAAGGATGCTGACCCCAAAGCTTTAGACACAGAGTACATCCTCAATTTCCTGCAGCCATACAAAGATGCGGCGCCCGAAGAATGACTTCCGGCCGAATCCAGAGGGTAGCTAGGGTCGTAAGCGGCCACAAGCTCTGGATGTGCTCCTTACGACGAAGGACGCTGAAATCTCCCAGATGAGGATTGCATTTGCCAGAAATTGGCATACGATAGAACTCGACGACCACGATTGAGGATGTCGGTGTAACTCGCGCTTAGACCATGGCTCTCATTGCTCTGGATGCAGATGGTGTATTGCTGGACTACCACGCGGCATACCGCGACGCTTGGTCACGGGCGTTCGGATCTTTACCTTGCCTGCGAGATCCTCATGCTTATTGGCCGATCGACCGCTGGGATGTTGAAAGACTCTTCGGCCCGCGATTGGCGCATTTCCGGTCGTATTTCAACGAAGAATTCTGGAGCTCCATACCGCCCTGTGACGGTGCGGTTGAGGCTTGTCACCGTTTGCGCGCGGCAGGCTATGACCTGGTCTGCGTTAGCGCGATTGAAGATCAATTTTTAGCAGCTCGCACGAAGAACATTCAGGATTGCGGCTTTCCTGTCGATCGGGTATATGCAACTCATGGCGCCGCAGGCTCTATCAGCCCGAAAGCAAGGACGCTGGCAAAATTGTCTCCCGTCGCATTCGTCGACGACTATCTCCCCTATATGCGCGGCCTACCGGCCGACATTCATGCTGCGTTGGTAGTACGTGAGCCCAACGGCAGCCCCAATACAGGCGACGAATTAAGGATCGTGCACTCTCAGCACAAAGATCTCGACGCTTTCTCCACTTGGTGGTTGGCCAACATCTGACTGATCGCCAAAAGAAAAGGGCGGTCTACCAATGTCGCCCTCCCTTTGCCCCCAGCTGTCTACTCTCAGTTCTACAGCGCGATCCACATTCCCTTGTCGTGTTATGCGAATTTGCAGTTCAATCCCGTCCTACGTTGCTCCGCGATCCACTATTGCGCTCGCTGTCCGATCTGTTCAGCGTAAAGACGAAATTCGTTCATGAACTAAGCCGCGAGGTGTGGGAGGGCCTATTTCTCGAGCGGGCGATTGAATACAAATACAGAAATGACAAGTCATTCAAGACCGGTGCAACAACGGCTTATGTAGCTCTGAACTCTTGGTCGAAGCAGCATGATACGCAGCCATTGCGTATTTCAGTGATGGTGGACACTTAGTTCGGCGACGTGAACGTTTCTAGTTCAGTCGAGCTGGACAGCTGGAAGACCATAAAACTACTCAGCGCCGATAGCCTATCCATCTAAGAAGCCCGCAGCCAGCCAGTAGTGGCCCTACAGATATAAATGAAATGTGCCGTAATACTGGTGCTGGTACCGAAGGCCAAGCGTCTGGAGCAAGGTCGTCTGACTCGAAGGGATCGAGTCGAGTTACTTTTTGCTGGCTAGAAATTTGTTTGCAGCAATGCAAGATGCAAAAAACGGAGGCCGGAAATGGAGAAAGCCCGCAAGAGGCGGGCTTTCGCTTGCGTTTTTCCTGAAACTCGACAGTCGACTAGAACCGTCTTCGGGGATGAGGACTGCCAGGCGAGTAAAATAAATCCAATCACACCGCGTTTAGGACTGCTATCGGCCAGAAGAGGACTATGCATACGTCATCCGAGGGGATGCTCTAATTCGGCCAGACGCGAACTTGGGAAACAAAAAATATGGCATATACCCTTCAGGCATTCGTCCTGCCGCGATGTTCTTTAGAAAAGGGGGACTCGGCCGTCTTTCCGGGTCTGGTGGAGTTAAATCAGGGGCTGGTTATGATTCCGATTACAAGCGCTCTGCGAGCGGCCACCGGCATTCCTTTCCTTCCTCTGACGGAGGGTGGTGAAAAAGCGATGCCACACTCGTTGGTTGCTCTTTGCAAAAAAATCGCTCTTCCAGGTCCGGTCCTATACTTGGAAGCCGAATACTTTGGAGGTGTCGGGGCGCAAGCGTATGCGGTGATCAACGGCGGCGAAGTGGTTTCAGGTCCGATTGTCGGCGCTGATGCAATTAATTCCGCGCTTGCTTTGGTCGGCGTCAATGTCTCCGAGGATCAGGATAGATTTGGCGTTGTGGGACTGAATAAATATCGCGATACGGATCAATGGGTTACAGGATCGTAGAGGTCCGCAATCGGCCAAGAACAGACATCGAATATATTTTCCGGACGCGTGAGCATGAGAAAAAATAAATGACAAATGTCCTTCATCTTCTAGGCCCTGGCGGTGCCGGAAAACGAGTGCTGGAGAGTTGCTGGGTAAGCAGCTAGGTTGGGAATTCGTGGATCTCGATAAATGTTTTATCTCCTCTGTTGGCGATATTTCTGCATTTATCGAAACGAAGGGCTATCGCGCGTATGCGCGGCGAAACTTGGCTCTTTACGAATCAATTCTCTCCACAGTCAATGCGTCCGTAGTTCTTGCCTTATCCTCTGGCTTCATGACATATCCAGTTGACGTTGACGAAGGTTACCTGGCGCTGCTTCACCAAATCGAAAATGACCCCTTGTCTGTCTTGCTGCTACCCTCCTTCGAGCTGGAGGAATGCGTTGATATCATTGTCAGTCGCCAAATGAGGCGACATTACCTGAATAGAAACTCACGGCGAGAAGAAGAGAAAATCCGGCAACGGTTTCCAGCATTCATGTCCCTTCAATGCACTCGTTTTCTGAGCAATGCCCCCCTGACGGAGCTGGTTTGCGACATTACTCGGTTTGCAATGGAACAGAGGCCCCTCTTTCAGAAATGCGTGAATTGACACGGGCCACAGAACGCCGTCTGCAATCGGCCAGAAGTGGACCTTCAAGAAACTAATCTTTCGGAGCGTGTTGTATATGGAACTGCGGCGAGAGCTTACCCCCCCATCGCTCGATGAGGAACTCGTCTCCCGGCTCGCTGAGCTGGCTGATGCCCTTGATGGCACTCCCAATGAAGCGCTGCGCGCCGAGTTCAACAGGCTTGCTGGAACAGAACTCGCGATGATTTCTTTCCAAGGCATCCATGGAAGTGAAGATCACGCTAACTTCGTACGCAGAATACTACGCAAGCAGCACATAAAGCCGGTGCCCGATATCACCCGAGCAGAACTTATTGAAATTGTCCGGCGCGCGATGAAACTAGATCGAGGTGGCTTACACGAGGCGTACATGGCTATATTTGACTGTAACGTGTCACGGCTACACGCATCAAACCTCATTTTTTACGCCCCCGACTATGACCACGATAGCGACACATGGGGTGGCGGAAAGCCGATGAGCGACTACGATCCCAGTCCCGAGCAAATCGTCGACTGGGCTCTCGATACGACCGCATCTTGAAGGAGAATTGCTTGGACCAAAGGGCCGCTTTCGGCCAGAAGCGGACCTTCAATAGAAAAAGCACATGCCAATAATTTTTCAACTATCCGAATTTACGAAAGCACCACGAGGGTCGTACGCTTTCGATTTTTGGGTCCACCCAGTTTTAATTCCAAGCGTATTAGGTTTATTTGCCGTCGAACTTCGCCCGGATATTGGCGAGCCAGATTTGCAGATGGTTAATGAAGCTGAAAGATTAGTCTCATTTATGCAAGCAAATCCAGATAAATTATTGGATAAAGTCTATGAACACTACCGGGGGTTCGATGCCCATTCGGAATGGCTAGCTTCCTGCGACGTTCCAGAAAAGCTAAAAAAAGATGAACTGCCGCCATATCTTGTTGTGAGAGATATTGTCGTCATTCGGGACGAAGGCATGCAAACACTGAGTTCATGTTTTTACATTTCTCCACAATGGGATACGGAACACGCCATTTGCCTTGAACTGCGCGGAATAGAACTGGAATATTGCGATTTTTGAGTTCTGAAAATATGGGCGGAAACGGCCAGGAATAGCCATTCATCCTAAAAACCATGCAAGAAGAAATTCAGAAGTTATTTGATACTTTGGCATCTACGCCGAATGGTCCTGAGAGAGAGGCAATTCTCACGGCATTACTGGTACAGGATGGGCACGGCTTGCACGAAGACATCGTATTTGAGCTCGGGTTAAGTGGGGCTTCGAATGCTGTACCGGCTATAAGTAAGGCAGTCGTCATCCCGTTCCAAGAGCTGGTGCGGTGGGGGAATCTACACGAGTTCCAGCGCAAATGCGCCTATGCGTTGGCACGTATTGGAACAGAAGAATCGAGAGAAGCACTTGTGGTGATGACACAAAGCCCGGATGAGCATTTACGGCAATATGGAGAAGAAGGCCTGAGTCATTGGCCCATGCCATACAAAGGCGATAAGAACTCCTAGATATCTAACGTCTGCAATCGGCCAGAAGCCGCCATCTCATTAAAAAATAGCCTGACTAGATTGGGCTATTTTTTTGTGAGCTGGCATTCAGAAATGCTCTCGGAATTCAGCTGCTCCGCAAAAAATAGTGCTTTGCGGAGCAAAAAAATAGCGGCCTGCATCGCTGCAAGCCGCTCTGGTACTGGTGCTGATGGGCGGAATCGAACCGTCGACCTACTGACTACGAATCAGCAGGGGAAATATAAAAATCAATAGGTTAGAGTGATTTTTGCTCCGCAATTTAGAGGTACAGCGGCCCGCAAGACCAGTTAGGATACGGCTCAATTGGCAATTGCGAAGCGAAAAATTTTCTCGGAATATGCGAATACGGTTCGATCCTGATAAAGTTTGAGATGTATTTTTTGGGGGCCAAGAAAAATATCAGCCCTTCATTACCCATAACCTGAAAATAGAGAAAAAAGTGCCAAATCCTCTTACCATAACTTCACAAATTGACGATTTTGTACAAGTAGGCACGCACATAGTGCATTTTAAAGATGCGGAATCGATTCGTATCAAGATTGAGTCGGTCGAACTCACTATTGCTTTAATGGAGGATGAAGGGGGAGCGCGTTTTCACGGCCAGCCTTCCGAAGACAAAAAAACAATGCAGTTTGTTTTATACAATCATGACAAGCCTGCAATTAGTGTTTTCAAGCCAGTCAGAATTGGGAAGATTAATGGCATGGATACCTTTATTACTTATTATTTAACCACTATTGGCAAAGGCGGCGCGCGTAGGCTCGAGCTTTGTTTCTATACGAAGGCTGAATGATGAGCGATCAATCTCTTCTCGAAGAAAGCTCAGCGGCCATTAACTCTATCGATGACGAATCAAAACCAAACGTTAAACCTGTCCTCAGCGAAGTTAAAGGCAAGGCAAATGTCGTAGGGAAGTTTGCCGAATTATTCGGCTCTGGTGAGCACGCCAAAAATACCTTCATCTGGGTGGCAATGCGATGGAGCTTCGTCATCGGTTGCGTGATAAGTTCTGCCCTATTTGTGCGCGCTTTAGTGTTTCCTGAAAGGGCTCCAAACCTGATCGACGAAATCAAATCAACCTGGAATATTTTCGTTCCGATCATAACGCTGGCGCTCGGCTATGCCTTTGGGAAAGGATCAGAGTAAGGGGCTGTTGCGAACTTAGCTTAAGAGAGATTTTGACCTCATCTAGCACCTCAAGGCGCAAACCGAGGGTAGAGGACTTCTTGGATTTAAGCATGGCGTTCGTAACGAATCTTTAAGTGCCGAGATGAGTGTAAGCAAGGATGACGTTTCCTTCATCTCTAGCCGTGCCCGACTGCGTCAGCGAAAATGAACTCGTGGGGACAATGTTTGCTTCGCAATCAGGAAATTTAGCGCCTCGCAAGCCCTTACGGGGCGTGGGTCGCTTGAGAATTGCGAAGCAGAATTTTCATTGCCAGATACGAATGTTTGCTACAGTTGCCGATGTCCGCAATCGGCCAGAAGCGGTCTTGGTCATATAATGAATTTTTCTTCTCCCAATGTCCGGGTAGGACCGCAATCGGCCAAAAGCGCCCGAACGGGCCTTTTTATTCACCCAGATAGTCTCATCTGCAGACCGCGCCTGTATCCGTACCAACCTCTAGCGGTACCGCTTTCTTGGCCGACGGTGCATCGAGCGATTTGCTGATGGCCGTAGGATCGTTTAAAGGCATCCGTGCGGAATCAAGCGGGATTGCTATTAGAGTTGCCTTCTTCTATGCGCGCAGACGTCGAGGGCAAGTCTGATGCCGAAAGCGGCGACGGGCCCGCTATTTATACCCCTGTATATTCCGACTATCGCCCTGTATCGTCTACTCCTGACTGATACCACGACCATCTGCTGCTATAGCATCAAGTGTCGCGGTAACGCTGGAGAGCAAATCTGGATGATGCCGGTGAAGATGCAGACGAATATTTTCGTTGCGAAGAAGACGATTGATAAAGCCTTTAGCCACGACAAGGGAAAGCATAGTGTCCCCAATAGTATCTTCTACAGCTAGGCTGTCATGTTGCAGCCGTTCCATCTCGGCTTCCATACGAGTAATGTCCTCGGGTGAAATTTCCTTACCGACCTGGCTTTTCGTCTTTTCTATTAACCCTTCTGGCCGTGTAGTCACGAGTATCATGTTCGCATAACTTTTCGCGAACTTATTTGCTGCTATCATCATTTCTGCAGCTTCGATTTGCCGTATGGGTTTCATTTTTCTGAGAACCCTGAAGACTTCAGGTGAGACTTGTCTATCCCGAAGAAGTCTGGCGGCCTCTGGTGCAATTCCATCGAGTAAATGTGCCTTCTCCCGTACTTTTTTGACGTCTATAGCCAAAACCTTTGCAATTCTGTCCTCGGAGGCTCCCTTAGCTAGCGCTGCTCGAATCATCCGGTATTCCTGAACTGAGGCAATTCGATTTATTTGTTTATTGTAGGTAAAGCTCTCGTCATCCAGGGCAACCATACAGCGAACGGTGCTTTGGCCAAGTGACTTCACCGCTTCCAGCCTGAGTCTTCCATCTAGAAGATCAAAATATTCTGGTTGTCCTTGGGAAGGATGCACAGCGAGTGGCTCGATGATGCCAAGCTCTTTCACTGAACTTAAAATACTCCTAAATTTCGGCGTCACAAGAACTTGCTTCTTAATTGGCACCAACACGCGAATTTTGTTAATTTCCAAATCTAAGATAATGCGGTCAAAGCAGTGTCTGATATGGCTCATGGCAGCAGATCTCCTGGTAGACGCCTAGCAATGACTTCTGGAATATCGTTTACCTGTTCAGCACGAAGAAGAGTTCGGAAGTGCTCGTCAGATAAAAAATGTCGTATTGCTGAAATGATGAGTAGAAGGCGCTCTTCTTGAACACGAGCCTTTTGAATGTTCAGTTGCTGCCGACGCACTTCGGTTTTATATATCCGGAGCAGCTTCTGTGGTGTCGGACTATCTTGCTCTCTCTTGTGCTTGGGATACGCCGATTTTCCTAGCGCTTCTCGCTTACTGATTATCTTCCTAACGACAAGAAGCTCGTCGCCTTTTAGCGTGCCGTCTTCATATGCATCCATCAGCGCCTTCTGAACCCCGTCACTAGACGCACGCGAAATTTCGACGGCAAGCCAGACCGGTACTTGAGACTTTTCAACTGCGCGCAGAAGCCTTTGTTCGCCGTTATCGAGGAGATGGAGAATACTTCGAACATAGCTTGTCTCCAGATTTGTTTTGATGGCAATCTGCTCTGTACTGTATCCTTTTTGTCGTAGCACGAGAATGCCGCTGAGTAGTTCCTCGGTAGTGTGCCTACGCCTAGCGATATTTTCGGTGAGCGAGATTAGGAAACGATCTATTTCAGGTGCGGCCACGATGCAGCACGGTATCTCGGTCTCGCCAAGGTGTTTCAGTGCCTCAAATCTGCCCTGCCCGCACAGGACTTCGTACCACTCACCTGTTGCGTCTTTTCCCCCTATAGCGACCGTAACAGGGCGTTTTAATCCTAGTACCGAAATGTTCTCAACAAGTCTAGAAAAAATGAGTGGATTTCTGCTGCGCGGATTCAAAATCCGGATGCGGTCGGCGGGGATAAGCGAAATGTGTTTGGACGCATCTAGATGCTCCGAATGAAGCTCTCGAGGATTTGCCATATTTCTCTCTCAAAGCGCTATTCGGCGCGCTAAATAGGTGAGCATGGAGAGGTCATCGTAGCGGTACGCATCGAACCCATTTTCATTCGCCTCCCCAAGTCGGAGCTTTTGAGAAAAGAGGTCTATATGGGGAAGGAGATAATAGTCGCGGATCGCACATGCATCTTCGCTCATCCGGACTGCAATAGTGATTTCAGCTCGTACTAAATTGTCGAATCTTAAAATCCATCTATTGACGCCGTTAGTCAGACTGCGGCAACGACATAGCACAAGGGCTGCACTAAACTCCTTGTTGATCCAGAGTAGATCGGATTTCTGGTCTTGTTCAGCCGTTGCCCCGACCGCATTTATCGCGGCAATCGCCGCGGAGACGATTTTTGGATGAGCTTCCCGGAGCTTTTTGTTGATTTCAAGATAGCGATAGTCCCGTCCAGGATCGTAACCAATGAGAGTATATGTTCTAATGAGACTACCGAAACGGCTGGCGAATGCGCTGCTAGACGGGCATCCATTAGATTCGTCAATGATTATTCCTGAGAGCCGTCCGTGTTCATGCAATAGTCGTTTCAGCGCATCCAGCATTTCATCATCAGTAAGCCGATAAGAGCGGGCCAAAATGATCTGACGTGCTGCATTGAAAATAAGGCGGTCTACAATAGCTGAAAAAGCACCCTCAGCGCGGGCCCAAGCAGCGGGTGGGTTGTGAACACGCTCTAACTTGAGCTTGAACGATGTACGGTTCCAGACGTTATCTCCTACATATTTCTCATTAATCAAAATCTGATGAACCGTACCACGAGTCCATGATGTTCCGCGGTCTGTGAGCTTTCCCTGACCGTTAAGGTTGGCAGCAATTTCGGCCTCGCTCAAACCGTCTTCGACAAATGCGTTGTAAATCCACCGAACTATTTCTGTCTCTTCTTCCGGGCCTGGCACTAAGATCACCCGGTCTGTTTGAATAGATTTATGTTGACCGGCCTGCAGTATTCCTTTGTGGTTCCCGGTGTGATCAATCAGCATCCTTCTGAGGCCGTATCCGGCAGCACCGCCTTGACGAACACCGAGTTGGATCAGCCGTAGCTGCCCTGCATGAACCTTTACACTTAATTCGCGGCTGTACTCCCCTGCCATTGTTCGTTTGACATTCTTGATGATGCTAGAAACGGCACTGCCGTCATTCTCAAATTGTTCTGCACAATACAGAACTCGAACACCGGCTTGTTTACAACGAATCTCGTAGCTAGCACTCTCATCTGGATCCTGAAAACGCCCCCAGCGGCTGACGTCGTATACTAAAATAACTCCGAATTCAGCGAATCCAGACTCTACGTCAGTCAAAAGTGACTTTAACTGGTCACGACCTTCTAGTCGTAATCCACTTTTACCCGCATCCGTGTAGACCTTAGTAATTTCAAGATTTCGCGACAGAGCGAACGCTGTTATTACATCGAGTTGATTTTCGGTCGAATACTGCTGGTGCTCAGTGGACATGCGTACATACGCAGCAGCACGCTGCTGAGTTGATTTGTCCAGGGTGCGTTTTGCGGGCCTATTTGTAGACATCGCCTTCACCTCATCTGAAGCATCTGCGCTACGACCTAATCTCCTATGGCTTGGGATCAATATACTTTCGCTGAGGTGAAATATGTTGCGAGAAGCACGCAAAAAATTGCGGACCGAAACTCCCAAAAATTTAACAGCTCATGAGTATGCGATAGCGATTGAGGTCGCGCTCAAGCAAGAGATTGGAGCATCTCGGCATGCCGTGAAGACGCTTTGCAAGCTTACAAACGCAAGCGAGAGGACTGTGCAGAACTGGTTGGCCGGTGTGAGAGGGCCGAGCGCTGTGCATCTGATCTTGTTAGCGCAAAATTTTTCTTCCGTCCGATCTACGATCATGTTTCTTTCTGGACAGGAAGGACGATATTCCGTTGGATCAGAAATAATCGTTGACCTCCTATTCGAGGCCATCGCGCTCCTGACACAGCAGTAGAGTTTAGACTCTCACAAATGAGCCAGGTTTAAAGTGAACCCCTCGAGCTGGATAAGGGTTGAGCGAGAACTAAGCTGCTTTGCACTACCGGGCGCATCAAAAACAAAAGGACCTTAATTGTCCAGACGGGACCTTACTTTTTTTCGGCGCTGCCGCAATTGCGTTGCTCTCCGACGAATGGTTCTCCAGCACAATTTCGGCCGAGATTTTCGTGGCGTTTCTGTTGAAGCAAGCTTTACCTTCGGATGTATAGTGGCGAGTTGCGAGGGGCATATGATGTCTGAAATCGGCCAATAACGGACTTTGGGTGCATCGTACTGTCCAGGTTGCCACCGCTCTGTCCAGTTCGTTCCGGTTTGCGTGCCCAACTCAAACCGAACTAAGTGTCCACGAGCCTCTGAAATATGCACAAGTTGCCGGAATGGTTCAAAAAGGCGTGGAAGGAGGATGGAAGGACGCTGAACTGTTGACCTCGACCATCACGACTCAATCGGGGCCTAATCCGAACGAGGCAGGCTTACTGCTCGATCTGACTCAAGGCGGCAAGAATCGCATTGCGCTTCCCAACGGCGAAAGCTGCGTCTTCTTGGACGATGGCGATACCATCGTCATGAAAACCGTGGCGGTTCGAGATGGTCTGCCAACAATCGGATTTGGCGAGGTAAGCGGAAGAGTGATCGCAAACAAGAATTGAGATGTGCTGCCGGCCGGGCTGCGCAACAGCGCCGCTCAGTCGCTGCCACTCATGTATTTGACGCCAACTCTCAACTGGTGTTTTTGTTCCACTCCATCCATGCTAGCACCATCTCGATCGGATATCCTGAGCAGACTAATGGATCGGGGGATCAATATGGCATGCGACTGGAGCTTTTTATCTAGCGTCATTTCTGCGGCATCGGGCCTAGGCGGTGTCTGGCTTGGGGGATTTTTGACATGGAAACGCGAGGCTGATCGCGAGTCGGGTCGTATCAAGAAAGAATCAAGCTACCTGGCAATTTTGGTCACTGCCCATTTGGAACGCTTTGCCAATGACTGCGTTCATGTGGCATTCGACGACGGTAGCGCATACGGGCGGCCCGCCAGCAAAGATGGTCAATATTACGTTCCGACCGTGAAGACGCCAACATTCGACCCTCTGTCTTTCGGCGTCGATTGGAAGGTTCTGCCGTCAGACTTAATGTACGAAATATTAGACCTCCGTTACAAGAACGAACAACTGATCAATGAGATTGATGCGAAATGGGAATTTGCAGATCCGCCCGAATACACAGATTTCTTCTGGGCTCGCCAATACGGTTATGCCGAGCTCGGACTAGATGTGGCAAAAATTGCGCAGCGCTTACGTGAACACGTCGGAATTACCACTCCCGTAAAGAAAGAAGGGCAGTGGGACCGTGATGAAGCGCTTCGCGAGATGATGACGCGAATTTCAGAAGAGAGGCGGGCTTGGGAAGAAAGATGCGCTGCTGTGCCATCACCTTTTTCCAATAACGCAGAAGACCCGAAGGAAAGTTGATCACAGTTATTGCCCGCACAAAAGAAGCCAGGCCATATTGGGCCTGGTTTTTTCTTCTTTGCTTCCGACTTATTGCATCTTGCGCCTTATCCGCGACATCACTGCCGCACTGGCCAGCAAAAGGGCGGCTACAAAATAGAAGGCGTAGTCCATGCCGCAGGTAGTGGAGCAACAGCCGCAGAGTCAGTAGCGGGCAGAAATGATGAAGCACAACTGATCAAGCTATTAAAGGCTTAGAGGCCGAAAGCCAATATGCAATTACCAAATATGATAGATATTTATTATTTGTGATTTTAAATTATCATATGTGATAATTGCGAATTTGCAACATCAAACATATCTGTGCAAACCGATCGCTGGAACGCCAAGGCAGCAAACATCCTCAGGTCCGAGCTAACCCGCTCAGGCATGTCGTATAGCGACCTCGTTTTAAAGCTCCAAGAGATCGGAGTGATGGAAACCTACGCGGGAATTGCAAACAAACTAAGCCGCGGCAGCTTTTCATTTGTTTTTTTCTTACAGTGCATGCAAGCAATCGGTCGGCAGAATATCAATCTGGAATGATGGATTGGCTAGCTGATGCACGGCGTTGATACTGTATATTTATACAGATTTTGTGAAATCTGAGGAACAACATGGGCGCCAACAGCAAAATCGAATGGACTCATCACACTTTCAATCCGTGGTGGGGATGTGTACGTATATCGCCAGCATGTAAGCACTGCTATGCCGAAACCTGGGCAAAGAGAGTCGGCATGAACGACCTCTGGGGCAAAGAAGCTCCTCGTCGATTTTTCACGGATGCTCATTGGCGGGAACCGCTGAAATGGAATCGTGAGGCAGCCCTAGTTGGTGAGCGTCGTCGAGTGTTTTGCGCGTCTATGGCCGACGTCTTCGAAGACCGTGCCGATCTGAACGATGCACGAGATAGGCTTTGGGCATTGATTGAAGCGACACCCAATCTTGACTGGCTGCTGCTGACCAAACGTATTCGCCATGTGCGAAAACTTGCGCCTTGGAGCGGAAAGTGGCCGCGCAACATATGGCTCGGCACCAGCACTGAAAACCAGCTTTGGCTCGATAAACGAATTGACCATTTGCTTGAACACGATGTGATGGTACGCTTTATCTCGGCGGAACCCCTTCTGGGGCATATGAACCTGCAGCCGTATTTGCAAACGCCAGGATCGTCAGTGGCAGGGATCAATTGGGTCATCGCCGGCGGGGAAAGCGGGCCTGATTCAAGATCCATGAATCCAGCTTGGCCAGAAAGTCTCAGGGACCAATGCAGTGAGGCCAATGTACCGTTCCATTTCAAGCAATGGGGACATTGGGCGCCGGAGGAGCTAATTGCGGAAGGAATTTCCGCTCGCGCGCAACGCATCGCAGTCGTTGGTAGAGACGGGGAAATTATCAACCTGGTGAAGGTGGGAAAGACGAAGAGCGGGCGTGAATTGGGAGGGATGACCTGGGACCAGGTTCCTGAACTCGCCATTTAATCGGGCTGCCTAGAATAACTAGGGCAAAATTTGTCAAAGAACGGTGATAAGTGGACGTGGATTGTCGGCCAACCTCCCCCGCCAATCGACTCGCACAGTAAGGTAAAACACAAAATCATTCGGGATTACTTGCTTCAATACATCAAAGTATTGATGGCAAATCCTCTAATGCCCCAGCTCAAGCTAACACTGGTCGACGGTTTCGCAGGTGGTGGAAGCTTTATCGACGAGTGTGGCGAAACCTTTGGCTCTCCTCTGTTACTGCTTCAAACAGTCAAAGAAGCAATAGTTCATCTCAACGTCACCCGGACTAAAACTCAGAGGAACGTTGATACCAGATTCCATTTCGTCGAAATCAATCCAAGCAATTTTGAGTATTTGCGCCATCTCCTCAAGTCGGAAGGATATAGCTCGCAGTTCGGCGAAAAAATATTCCTACACCAAAAGGCATTTGAAGAGGTCTGCAAAGATATCGTCACGCATACTCGTGGCCATAAAGGCGGTGAGCGAGCTCTGTTCTTGCTTGACCAGTACGCTTACGATGACATTAGCTTTCCAACTGTCCGCTACATTATGAGCTCACTAAAAGGGGCGGAAGTTATCCTGACGTTTAATGTCGACTCGCTCCTTACCTTTCTCACCGACAGCAAAGAATTTCATCAAATCACGGAACGCATTGGTCTGCGCGAACATATAGATTGGGATGGCTATAAGGCCCTCAAGGCTCAAACACGCTGGCGGGAAATGATTCAACGCCAGATTGCCTACGGCATTTGGCGAGCGACTGGTGCCAAATTCATGACCTTGTTCTTCGTCACCCCTCAAGGTCATCGCCCATGGTCATATTGGCTTGTTCATCTCTCGAATGTCTACAAAGCAAATGACGTCATGAAAGGCGTCCACTGGCAACACGGCAATAGCTTCGGCCACAGTTTGGAGCCTGGTCTTTTCCAGATTGGCTATCAGGCCAATCAAGATGAAGGAGTGACTGGTCAAATGGGATTGTCTTTCCAGGAGCCGGCCGCTTTTGATGACCTCCTGAAAGATGCCAGCATCAAGAGGTTAGGTGAGCTCCTTCCAGAGATGATCAAAGAGCATCCGGAAGGAATTTCATTCATGACGCTGCTGGAATCAATCGCCAATAGAACCAACGCTAATTCACAATTGATTCGACAGTCGCTTGATATCGCTTTGCAGACAAGGGACATTCGCGTCGAAAAATCTGGCGGCGGACAACGCACCAAAGGCAGCGCTATTGGTGCCTCCGACATTCTGATACCGAGCAACCAACGTTCCCTGTTCCTTCCCTTCTAGCCGGAGCAATGCCATGAAGTTAAATTTGGATCAGATCATTCCAGACGCCTATGTTGGCCGGGAGCAGGCTTACATTAAACATCTTCTTCTAAAGGGCTACCTGGAACGGTTGCTCTACATCGTGGGGTACCACGCTCACGCTCTCGGCCAAGGAGAGGTTGTGTTCGTCGACTGCTTTGCCGGGCCCTGGCAGGATGATAGTGCGGATCTTTCGGCCACATCTATCGGCATCTCGCTTGAACTTCTATCGCAAGTCAAAGACGCTTTAGCAAAAGTCGGGAAGGTAGTCAGGTTCAAGGCTATCTATATCGAAAAAAACAAGCACGCATTTGCGCGGCTAGAAAATTTCCTGCGATCAAATACCCCCGATGAGATCCACACGCAGTGCTTCCCAGGAGACTTTGTTGATCGAATACCGGATTTATTAAAGGAAATACCTAGCTCCAGCTTTGCATTCTTCTTTATTGATCCAAAGGGTTGGGCCGTGGTGAAACCTGAAGTTTTATCTCCGCTACTTTCTCGCCCGCGCAGTGAATTCCTGATTAACCTCATGTACGACTTCGCCAATCGGGTTGTTTCGATGGCCGGACAGCGTGAAACAGTAGCCGAACTCTTTGGTAAGTACATCAGTATTGATGAACTTCCTCAGGATCCCACTGCAAGAGAGATCTATCTTCTAAAATTGTATCGGGTGGCCATTACAGAAAAGGCCAAAAGCCACGGGAATAGGGCCATGACCTCTTACGTGTCGGTACTCGCCCCAACAGCCGACAGAACCAAGTATCACTTGATCTACCTGACACGCCATCCTAAGGGCATCATCGAATTCATGGAGCAGTCCGAACAGCTCGCTCCTGTGCAGAATACAGTGAGAGCGGCTGCAAAATTTGAGAAGCAAAAGAAAGACTCAGGAAGTGGAGATCTCTTTGGCTTTGATGCTGACCTTTTGCCTACTGTAGCCAGTGATACTGAACGAATGCAGATGCTAGAAGAACTCTGGCTCTCAAAATTCAGCAACAATACCTTGAGTGTGACGATCGATGTCTTCGCAAGTCTTCTGTCTGAGTCGGATTGCTTCCCGTCCGAAATCCAAAATGCGCTACGCAGCTTGATCAATAAGGGATTGGTCGTAAACACAGATGCTAAGGATATTCGCCGCCGTACGCGCAACGTTGTCAACTTTGAGAAAAAAGAACTTTTGCGATGTACTTCCTAAATTGGCAACCTGCTTAAGTAATTTTCCCGTCACTGCCATTGATTTTCATAAAAGATACTTTTTATAGAAATATGGCAAGAATATTGGCAGATAAATAACGGGGCATTAGCTTCGCTGAATAGCTAACCGAGTGCAAATGGATCCTAAGCGGCCATGCGTTGTAAATAAGCCTGAGCAATGGCAAGCAGGCCCGTTGGAATCTCAACAGAATCGCTATCAACCTTAAATTTCAAGCAATTTCCGTCTGAAGTAAAGTTCTCTCTTGGAATGGACTTCATTTTTGCAATAGTCAGTCCAAACGACAAAGCTAGAACACGACACAAGACGCTATCTTGTACATGTTCCGGTCCTTCCGCATCCACCATATCCAATAGCTTGCGCAGCCGGGCCACGGTAGCAGGAGGCTTGGTTCTGATGTTGAGAACGTGGCTTTGGGGTGGCATCACCACCCTCCATCCACGGATCTCTGAGCAAAATCCAACGAATCTGAGTAGATTCAAGTACGCACCCGGATGACGTAAAAGATGGCGCTGTGCCTGACTTTCTGTCCAACCCGAGGGGCCGACCTTAATCTCGGCACAAAAGGTTGCCGCCGTTGCGATGTAGAGCCGGCGGGTCCGTGTTGAGATCTCAAGCCCTTCTAGCCAAGAGGCGTATTCTTTCAGCAAGGGCCCCCAAGGCTTCCCGCCATGCTCCGCCAGCTTCACTTTGATCCGATCTCGATCTGCCGCATCTTCTCGCGAAGATTGACAGACCTTAATTGACAGCGCTTCTTCCAAATAGCGTCTCACAAGCAAGTGTTTGCGCAGGGTTGCGGTTCCGAAATCACGTAACAACGTATCGGGAGAGATCTCCACAATCTCAGCGTAGGTGGCATCAAGGCGCTGCAACATGGGTTGATGGGCCTGATACAACTTGGCAAGACCCGGACTATCTTTCTTCCGCTCCCAAAGCGAGTGAGCGAAATTGACGCAAAAATCCTTGGCCCATGCATGATCCAGCGTTGCGGCTAGCATCACTGCATCCTTCAGAATCCGGTCTTTATTGATGCAAGGCCGGCATTTTGCATTGCCGGCGCCTGGCAGAGTGGTATTGCAGCCAGGGCATGCGTGAGTGCTCTCTTGTCCTGGGACACACTGAGCGCAGTACGGACTATTTGCGTCCGTATAGCCGGCAACCTTTCTAGATTTTTTACAAACGGAGCAAGTCTTGCAACTGGCGCTATTGCGGCATCGATCACAGATCTTCGCGTGAATGCCCATTTGGGGCATAGACGAGAGCCGCGTTGAAGGTCGACCGCACTGCTCACAAGGCCGAGGTTCTCGGAAGTAAGGGGTGCAGCTGGGGCACACAGGCATGCCCGCGCTGATCATCCCGGCCTTTCCGACGATCGGCTTGCTACAGCGCTGGCATGTCCGGCCTTCCAGGCTGCATTTACGACAAATTGCGTCTTCATGACTATTTTTATGCACACGCGCGGATGCGCCACACCGAAGACACGGCCGCGAGACGAAATGCCTCTTGTAGCAGGTTGCACAAAAGTCTTTGCCATCCCATATGCGATGCGCCTTCTGAATCGTATCGCCACATCCATCACAGTAGCGACCGTACTTCTTATCGATACTCATGCGCCACCTCCGGCCGCTTCCAAAAGGATACGAGCACGATTTGTACGCCATCCTTCATTCTTGTTCCGAGCGATACGCTGAAGAGCGAGACGGACGGGCACCGTCTTTCGTGATCGAGTTCGACGGCTGCCTGTGGGGAGGAGAGAAAGAGTTGGGGCGAGCCACACGGGAATTGCCTCCCGTTTAGCAAATGAGCTCTGATTCAATTTTATGTCGGACGCCAGTTCCAATAGCTGCTCAGGCCATTGATCCAACAGTCCCGAAATCGCGAGACTCTGCTCTGCTCGTACGACAAGTCGCTCATGCTCGAAACGTGTCCCCATACAACCACTGGTAAAGCCGGGAAAATTGATTTTTTGGTCGGAAGAGGCCAACTTTAGTTTGATGGTCCGGAAAAGCAAGGAGAGCCCTTTGAAAAATGAGGCACTTTCAATTGTAGCGTCTCCAACAGAGGTCACTCCGGCCTGGAGGGCATTCATGAGATATAGCTGCCCACGCTGCCGCTTCTCTAAACCTGCATCAGAGTCACTAGCTGACTTGGCCAGCGGATACCCGCACTGCCAACAGTTGCAGAGCAATGCATCGTTTCGATGAAAACACACTGGAGCAAGGCATCGTCCACAGCAATCCGCTAACGAACAGCCGTGCTCCAAGCACGTTGTTACAAATGATAGACGCCACTCCTTTTTAAATATTCCATCAGCGGCAAGACATTGCGGACAAAACTGCAGACCAAATCGATGACGAATGCGATGAAAGATCCCAATCGAACTGATCCACGGATCGGTTCCAGGTGCAATTGGTGGCAGCATGTCAGTACCGCACACCACACGGCGCCATTTGTTTAGCGTCAGGTCGCCGACCTGTTCGGCAGATAGGGATGCACGCTCGGACAGTTGAAGCAAGAAGTCGATACTGGCGGCGCGATCGATATCACGATTCCAGATACAAACACGCGGGAAGTGGAACGAGTAAAAGCGATATGGGTTCATGCCATGAGCATGAGCAGCTCGAACTAAATAGGAGCTAAGCAGCTCCGAGGAACCTGGTTGAGTGCGAATCACCCAAGGCCGGAGCGCGCTCATATGGTTCTGGCGACCTCGTCCCAGCCTTCCGGACCAGTCCACTTCACAGAGTCAAGAACCTCTTCTGTGATTTGCTCGATGCCGTTCTCGATGGCATAGGCTCCAGCATTCTTAAGTAGCTTCACAGTCGCGCCGAGGGTGTCGCCACACATGCCGTAGATCTTCATGCCGATCGGACGAGAAATCAAATTTGACGGCTTAGCGAGCGGAAGTAGGGTCTCGTAACTTGCAAGAAATCGTAAATAATCTGCATTGAGTGGCCAACGTGGCAATGCTAGCGGTTCGAATCGATTCTTCATTTGCGGATCTGTGTTGAGCGCATTGATGGCCTCCGAGGTGCCGGCTGCAACAATGGATAGCTTGAGATCGTTACTTATACCTTTGATAGCTGCCAAGATATCGGCAGCACGCTTCCCCATGTTCTGAAGATTATTGAATTCGTCGATCACCAAAATCCGTACCTGCGCATATTGCAGGGCAGATTTGGCTTCTCGCTTCTTTAAGTGTGGCGGATCTTTTTCCCGGTGAGAAATACCTAGTTGCCATAAGATCGTTGACCAAAGCTCACCCTCATCCGGCGTCTCCGGCATATCGAAGCTAAGTACAGGCATCACAGGGTCACCGGACGCGGTTACCTGTCCAGGACAGCGATTAAGAAAGCGCTCAAGAATGGCGCTTTTGCCATTACCACCTCTGCCAACGACAAGGATGCTCGGCATGCGCATTGTCCTGGGATAGATCAGTAGCTCATCAAGCTTGTTGAGCACCCACTCCGCACGCGTATAACCGATCCATTTGTCTTGTCGGCAAAATTCAATTCGCTCAGCTGTCGTGAGATACATAGCATCACCCGTATCTGCTGAGAGATGTGGAAATTGAGGGTTTTTCTGGGCTTGAGTATTCATCGCTGCGAGGTGACCTGATCGAATGGCAGAATTTCCATGGCGAATGGATCGTCTGCGGCGGCACCGGCCGGCTCTTTCTGAGGCTTCGCAGCGGCGGCCGTATGGCCGGGTATAGCCGCGCTGACGGGTCGAGATTCGCTTGCAGGATTTCGCGCCTGCTGTCGTCGAGCCGCCTTGGTGGTCGCGACCGCTTGTTCCACGCGAGTCCGCATGCGCTCTATGGCTGCAAAAATACGATCTTCGTCAATGTCGTCTTCGCTCTGCTTCTTAAGAATTGCCAAGACATGGCGCAGCTCCCAAATTGTGATCGGGGGATGTCCAATATTGCGATATGGAATCTCTATATAGCGATTGTCGGCTGGGTCGAGGAAATAGATCTTGGAGATGTTCGATGGATGTCGTCGGACGAGGAAATTGCGCTTTGTATCCGGGGCGTCGGGATCCGCGGCATTGATATAGCGATCAAGGGCTCGGCTGTAGTAGAAGATATTGTCGATCTGAATACCGTAGCGCTGAACGGTACGCTCGAAAAACGGCATAAAGTCAATTTCGATACGAACAGGGTTTTCAGGGATTGGCATAGACCCAGTTCCCATCGATTGGCCATCTCCATTGACGCCAAGCTCCCACCGCTTCGCAGGCGACATACCCAGTGCACTATGCCTGCGCTGGTGATAGATATTGACGATGAAATCTACCAACTTTTGCTCATACTCTCGCACGGTCAATGCGGCCTCAGCGTCTGAATCGTAGCCTACGCGCTGTTCCGGTTTGGAGAATGTGGCACCTGGCAGTTTTCGATCATGATTTCCGACATTGCCCATCATTCGCTCAATGTGCCCACCGAAATTAGGTGTCTTAACGGGGCGCCATTGCAGGTCAATACCGTATTCGTCGGCGCCTCGCTCTAACGCCATAGAGCGGAACTCCTTAGCGTTATCAACATAGACAATCGCCGGCACGCCCCAAACACCCCAGTCGCCAGGTACATCAAGTTGCGCTAGATACTCGCGCTTTGTGCATATCCCGCGGGCCATGCATATTCCTACGGCCGAAGCATCTGGTCGCTCGAAGGAAATGAAAAGGCCGACGACCATTCGGCTGAAAGTATCAATGGCTAGCGTAAGCCAAGCGCGTCCAATGGGTTGGCGATATTTTTCGTCGACAAGCACAACGTTGGTCGGCGTGTGATCGATCTGAACGGCGGCAAGGGGATAGGTACCATCGGAGAAATTCCCCTGTATCGGGTCATATTTGTCACGCGCCTTGTCTCTGAAGCCACGTGCACGCAAAGTGGAAGCTGGCTTGAGCGCCGCCAAACGATTGCGAACAGTGTTGGCATGCGGCGGTACCACTCTCGCCAGACGACAGCGGCGAATAACCTCATCGATGACATCTTGCGGAGTGCCTCGCTGCTTGGTCAGATATTCGTCTTGGATAGCAGAGGAAATGATGGTTTCCAGATGCTCTTCGAGGAACGTTGTACCTGTTTTTCTCCCTCGCTTACTTGGTATGAGCACAGAAACATGCCCAGCGGATTGAAACAGGTTCAGCCATTTGTATAGCGTGGCCGCATGAACGCCATGTTCTTTCGCAATGATCTCGACGCGAGCGCGCGTACGAATGGGCTCCTGGAGAAGAGGTTTAATTGCCTTGAGGCGCCGCTGTGCTTCAGCCCATTCTTCGTTGGAGTATTGCAAGCTGTCCGGGGCGGCGACTTCGTGCTTTTCGTCGCTTTCACCTTTTTCTTGCAGGATCTTGAGGGCATCAATGAACAGACGCTTGGATTCTTTCGTTTCCAAATCCTCCGCGACGACGCTATTTGCGGAGATCAGGTGCGTCACTCTGTAACCACGTCCCTCACACTGAACCAGCGTGCCAACATCGACTTTGAAGAAGTTTCTGGAAATTCCGACCATGTCAAACTCCTGGCAGCCAAATAGCAGAATGCATCGACATTGGACGATCTAGCATTGCCGCGATTCGGCGATGCGCGATCAAACGCCAAAGGAAGGGCATCGCAATTTGCTGAGATTCGCGGGTATTGTAGGATGCAGCAAGGAGCGCTTGAGGCGTAGTTGGCCCAAGTGCTTTCAACGAAAACAGGAGTTGCTCTTCAGTAATTTTTTGAGGTGCGAGTGCGGCGTAACGGCGGAAGAAGATTGCATTTGCCAGGTAAGGCGTGCGCACCTCCAGCTCGGTCATAATTTTGAAGCGCCAATCATTCGCACGGCAAAGCTCGACTGCAGCACGAAAACGTGGTCGAAATTCTTTCCATATTTCTTTGAGTTCACTGCGGAATTTGAGCTCATAGACGACGATCTTTGCGCCGTACGCTGGCGTTTCGCGTTCAACAAGCACATCTGGCGTATAGGTTCGAACTACACCCTCATACTCATATGACATGGTGAACGGCTGAACCGTGACCGATTTGACGTCGGGATCGAAAGCTAAGCATTTAAGCCAGTCACGTTCAAGAGCGGACTCATGATGAGCTCGTCCTCCCCCATGCATAGAGACTCGCCCGGTAATGCCGCGATAGCTCATCTTGAGCGCACGAACAGGCTCTTTGCAATCCAGTCGCGTAATTATTGCAGTTTTCAATCCAGTCGTCCCTAAAGCTATTTTTGAGTCGCCGTATAGTTTGTGAATATTGCCCCGCCGCAAGAGGAGAGTCAAGTATTTACAGTCGCCTCAATAAATAGAAATGACAGCGGCAGTTCACCCCGGCCCGGAGAAATCTCGCTGGCGCATCATGGGGTCCTGTTCCTCGACGAGATCGCCGAGTACCCGCGCAGCGTGCTTGACGTGCTGCGCCAGCCGATGGAATCGGGGCATATCGTGATATCGCGGGCGGCGCGGCAGGCACGGTTCCCGGCGCGCTTCCAGCTCATTGCGGCGATGAACCCCTGTCCGTGCGGACTGCATGGTGATCCCCAGGGCCGCTGCCGCTGTACGCCCGAGGTGGTCAAGCGCTACCAGGCGCGCCTGTCCGGTCCGCTGCTGGACCGCATCGACATGCAGATCCATGTGAGCGCCCTGAGCCCCGCCGAACTGGCCAGCCAGCAACCGGGCGAATCCAGCGCCGCCATCGCAGAGCGCGTCGCACACGCCTTTGAACGTCAATGGCAGCGCCAGGTCAAACCCAACAGCCAGCTCGGTGGCAGCCAGATCGACCGGTACTGCCAGCACGACGATGCCGCCGCCCAACTGCTGCAGGCCGCCATGCTGCGGCTGAACTGGTCGGCGCGGGCCTATCACCGGGTGCTGAAACTGGCCCGCACCATCGCCGACCTGGCCGATGCCCAACACATCCTGCAGGCGCACGTGGCCGAGGCGGTCCAGTATCGGCGAGTGCTGGGCGGGTACTAGGCCCTGTGCTCAGCGCGCCGGCAGGATGCGCCGCGCAAAGGCGATCAGTACCAGCGCCAGCGCGACCAGTCCAAGCCACTGTGCGGTCGACTCAAACGCCCCCGACACCACGGCCAGCGGTGCATCCTTGCCGGTAAAGCCGATGATGGCGGCCAGCAGCACGCCGACCAGACTCTCCCCGACGATCAGGCCGGATGCCACCAGAATGCCACGCTGACGCGGCTGGTCCGCATAGGCCTGCGGATCCGCACCAGCGGCCAGCGCACGACGCCGCAATGCGCGCTCGATCAGCCAGCCCAGCAAGGCCCCCAGGAACAGGGCGCTACTGACCATCGGCGGCAGATAGATGCCGATGCCTACCGCCAGCACCGGAAGGCGCGCCACACCGCCACGACGGGCCAGCAGCCAGTCGATGACGATGAGCACGATGCCCAGCGCCACCCCCACGCCCAGCATGGTCCAGTTCAGCTCACGGGTGAAGATGCCGGTCGCGATGGCCGTCATCAGCGTGGCTTGTGGCGCCGCCAGGGCCTGCGCCGCATCCATGCCGGCGCGCGGCAGGGCACCGGTGAAGCCGTAGGCGTTGTAGAGCAGATTGAGCACCGGAGGAATGATCAGCGCACCCACCACGCAACCGACCAGCAGCGCCACCTGCTGGCGCCAGGGCGTGGCGCCGACCAGCTGGCCGGTCTTCAGGTCTTGCAGGTTGTCATTGGCAATGGCGGCCACCGCGATGATGGCGGCGGTCACGAACAGCGCCACCGCGATGGCCAGCTTGCTGCCGTCGGGGGTGGCCAGCAGCGGATCGACCGCGCCCGAGACCAGCAGCAGCACCGACACCAGAATCACCGCCACGATGCCGATACCGGAAATCGGGCTGGAGGAGGAACCGATGAGCCCGGCCATGTAGCCGCAGGCCGCCGCCACCAGGAAGCCGAACACGAAGGCAAACACCACCGCATAGACGATCAGCCCGATGAACAGCGCCGGCGACACCGGCGCCTCCGACAGGAAGGAGGCAAACACCACCGCCAGCAGCGCAATCATGGCCAGGCTGATGGCGATGATCCAGCGCGGCGACATGTCCTGATCGGTGCGCTCGGTGCTGCCCTGCTGGCGCCGCGCGAGCGTCGACAGCGAGGCCTTGACGCCTTCGAGCATGGGTTTGAAGAGCGTGGCCAGGGTCCAGACCGCCGCCACGCCGATCATGCCGGCACCGATGAAGCGCACCTGGCTTTTCCACAGCCCATTGGCGAAGTCCGACATGGCCACGTCAGCCGCATGCGGGGTCACCGCCGTGAGATAAGGCACGGCCACGCCCCAGGCAATCACCAGCCCGATCAGGATGGCGATGCCGGAGACGATGCCGATCATGTAGCCCGCGCCCACCAGCGCCAGCGAAAATCCCATGGTCAGACGCACCACCGAGGCCCCGGCGGTGAACCAGAGGCTGATGCTTTCGGCAAACAGCTTCAGTCCGCTGGCAATCACGCTGAAGGCTGCTGCCAGGGTGCCGCCGAAGAGGATGTCGCGCAGGCCGCGCCGGGTTTGCTCGCCACCGTCGGCGTCGGCACTGCCCACGCGCAGGATTTCAGCGGCCGCCACCCCTTCCGGATAGGGCAGCGCGCTTTGCACCACCATCACCCGGCGCAGCGGAATGGAAAACATCACGCCCAGCATGCCGCCGGCGGCGCAGATGCCCAGCGTCTGCAGGAAGGGGAAGCCCTGCCAGTGGCCCATCATCACCAGGCCCGGCAAGATGAAGATGATGGAAGACAAGGTGCCGGCCGCAGACGCCTGGGTCTGGACCATGTTGTTTTCCAGGATGTTGGCATTGGAGAACAGGCGCAGCACCGCCATCGAAATCACCGCAGCGGGAATGGCCGAGGAAAAGGTCAGGCCGACCTTGAGGCCAAGGTAGACGTTGGAGGCGGTAAACACCACCGTGATGAGCGCGCCCAGCAACATGCCGCGCAGGGTCAGTTCCGGCAGGCCGGTTTGGGTATGTTGATTCATATCGGTCGAGGGGGTCCGTTTCGATGCGTTCTTATACCGCAAGAATTGCGCGCAGACCATCGGACAAACGCGTTATTTGCTTCATATTGGCTTGCAAGCGCCTTTGTTATGATGCCTCTCTCGCCGTTTTCGGACCGTTGCCATGCGCCCTCTTCGTCCTGCCCTGCTGTTGCTGTCGCTGGCCTGCCTGTGCCTGGCGGCCTGTTCGCCGCGCTACAACTGGCGCGAAGCCAGCGACAACGGTGCGCATTTCGTGGTGCTGCTGCCAGCCAAGCCGGCCAGCGTGACGCGCCCGGTGGACCTGGATGGTCCCAAGGTCGACATGAGCATGACCGCCGCCGAGGTCGACGGCCTCACCTTCGCCGTGGGTACGGCCGAGCTGCCCGATGCGGCAGCGGCCGACCGGGCGCTGGACGCGATGCGCACCGCCCTGCTCAACAACATCGGCGGCCAGCCGCAAGGCTCGCCGCGCTGGCCCGGCAAAACCACGGGCCTGACGCGCACGCTCGATCTGGATGCGCACGGCGCGGCCCGGGGCCGCCCCCTGCGGCTGGTGGCCCGCCTGGCGGTACGGGAACGCCGGGTGTACCAGATTCTCATCGTAGGGGAAGAAAAAGCCTTCACCGAGGAAAATATTGAAACCTTTTTCAGCTCTTTCAAACCAAGCTGAGCGGGGCCGAGCCGGATGACAAGATTCCGGCTAGCAGAGTATTCTTGTGTTGCCTGTCACTCCAAACGGGCATTCCCGCAGAAATGCGGATGCAGTCTGCAGCGCATTTCCAGCGCGTGCGCGTTGACGCACGCGCCCCAAAAAACGTTTTCAATCAAAGACCCTGAGGAAATATGCTGATCACATTCAAATCAAAAGCGGCTGCCGATGTGGTGATGTACGAGTCGCACGCCAAACCCATCCTGGACCTGCTGCACAAGGACCTCGCCCGTGGCGTGATCACTGCCGCCGAGGCCGGTGACGCCGTCGCCGTGCTGGAACAGCAGATCAACGCCAGCAAGTCGCACGAAGCGGCCGAGGCACTGGCGCGTGACGTCAACGCCCACCACAACGCCGACGTCGACGACCACAACCACGAAAAGATCGAACCGGTCAGCTTCTCGGCCCGCGCCTATCCGCTGCTGGACATGCTGCGCGAAGCCAAGAAGGGCAATTACGACATCCTCTGGGGCGTCTGATGGCCGGGCAAGACCGGGGCCGCGATGGCGCCGGCTGCTTGCGGACCTGATGCACCCTGGCCGAACGGCTGCCGCGATCATCCACCGCGGCAGCCGTTTGTCGTTTCCGGGCACCCAGCGACTGCCCTGTTGCGGCCAGGACCACCGCACGAAAACGCATGACGCAGGTGTGGTCAGCATGGGCCGCTGGTACACTGGCGGCCCGCGCCCTTCGCACCGGTCATTGCCGTGCTGCAACACGGGCGCTGTCGTATCTTCCTGAGCCAGCCAAGACGTGATCCAGATTTCTCTCCTCTCCCCCGGCGCCAAGGCCGATTCCCTGGCCTACCAGCTGGCCTATGCCGCCCAGGCAGTGGCCGCCGTGGGCGCCGGCCATGCGCTGCCGCAGGCGCTGGCGCAGATCTTCGCCCGCAGCGATGCGCCGCCCCCGGCACGCGGTGCCATCCAGGACCTGAGCTACCGCGCCATGCGCCAGCTCGGCCTGAGCGACAGCCTGCTGGGCCTGCTGGCCAACAAGCCACCGCAACCGGAAGTGCTGCACGGCCTCTTGGTGACGGCACTGGCCTTGCTGGTCAATGAAGAAGAAGCCGGCTACGACAGCTTCACCGTGGTCGACCAGGCAGTGCAGGCGGCCGCCATCAGCCAGGACATGAGTTTCGCCAAGGGAGTGGTCAACGCCATCCTGCGCCGCTTCCTGCGCGAACGTGCGACGCTCATGCCGCAGGCCGGCAAGACCCCGCCCGCTACCTGGAACTACCCGACCTGGTGGATCGACCGTCTCAAGGCCGCCTATCCCGAGCAGTGGCAGGCCATCCTCCACGCCGGCAACCAGCCACCGCCGCTGACGCTGCGCGTGAACCGTCGCCGTGCCAGCGTCGAGCAGTACCTGGCCACGCTGCAGCAGGCCGGTATCGGCGCGCGTGCCATCGGTCCCTGCGCAGTGCGGCTGGACAAGCCGATGCCGGTGCAGCAGATCCCCGGCTTTGCCGAGGGTGTGGTGTCGGTACAGGATGCGGCCGCCCAACTGGCCGCCCCGCTGCTGGACGTGGCCGACGGCATGCGGGTGCTCGATGCCTGCGCCGCACCCGGCGGCAAGACCGGCCATCTGCTGGAACTGGCCGACCTCGACCTGCAGGCACTGGATCACGACCCGCGCCGCCTGCAGCGCATCGCCGAGAACCTCGACCGGCTGCAGCTCAAGGCCAGGCTGCTCACGGGTGACGCCCGCGACGACAGCTGGTGGGATGGCCAGGGCTACGACCGCATCCTGGCCGACGTACCTTGCACTGCCTCGGGCATCGTGCGGCGCCACCCGGATATCCGCTGGCTGCGTCGCAAGACCGACACCGTGCAGCTTGCAACACTTTCTGCGCAAATTTTGGACAAGCTTTGGCAGATGCTGCGACCGGATGGTAAATTGCTGCTCGTAACCTGCTCGCTGTGGCCCCAGGAATCGGAGCAGCAAGCGATCGCCTTCGCGCAGAAAAACCATGCCATCCGGCTGCCCGCTCCAGGCCAACTGTTGCCGACGGCCCGTGCCGATGCCGATCACGATGGCCTGTTCTATGCGCTGTTCCAAAAACCTGGTGCATGAATTTGACGCAATCGGCCCCCTTCCCGACTCCCGCGCCCGCCCGCCAGCCCTCCCGGCTGCTGCGCGCGGTGCTGCAATGGCTGCTGGCGCTGCTGCTGGCCTGTTCCACCCTGGCCGTGCAGGCCGCCGAAATCACCATCAACCAGGCCAGCATCGAAGCCAGTGACGAAGGCTACCGCCTCTCGGTTTCCTATGACTTCGACCTCAATCGCGGCCTGGAAGATGCGCTCTCGCGCGGTGTGCCCCTGTACTTCACCACCGAGGTCCAGCTGACCCGGCGGCGCTGGTACTGGTTCGACGAAACCAGCGTCTCGCTCACGCGCACCCTGCGTCTGTCCTACAACGTGCTGACCCGGCAATACCACACCGCCATCAGCGGCCAGCTGCAGCAGAGCTTCACCAACCTCGAGGACGCGCTGACCCTGATCCGCCGCCCGCCGCGCTGGATCGTCGCCGACAACAACACCCTCAAGTCCGGCGAGACCTACCAGGTCGGCCTGCGCATGCGCCTGGACGTGGCGCAGCTGCCCAAGCCCTTCCAGGTCAATGCGCTCAACAACAGTGACTGGCGCCTGTCCTCGGACTGGATCGAATTCAACTACAAACCCGAATGAGCCGCACCTTACGCTATCTGCTGGTGGTCGGCGGGGGCGTCATCAGCGTCCTGCTGTTCCTGCTGGCCTCGGCCTCCGAAAATTCCGCCCTCTTCGAGCAGCACTACCCGTGGCTGCTGTTCTTGAACGGTCTGGCCGCCATTTCGCTGCTGGGACTGGTGCTGCTGCTGCTGGGGCGGCTCTACAAACGCTACCGGCGCGGCAAGTTCGGCTCCAAGCTGCTGGCGCGACTGGTGCTGATGTTTGCGCTGGTGGGCATCGTGCCGGGGGCGGTGATCTACCTGATGTCGGTGCAGTTCGTGTCGCGCTCCATCGAATCCTGGTTCGACGTGCGCATGGAGGCGGCGCTCGAATCGGGCCTCAACCTGGGCCGCAATGCCCTGGATTCCTCGCTCTCGGACCTGGTTTCGCGGGCGCGTGGCATGGCCCAGGAACTCTCCGACATGAGCGACTCGGAGCAGGTGACCTACCTCTCCCGCCAGCGCGACCAGAACATGGAAATCACCATCGTCAACGGCAATGGCCAGGTGATGAGTACGGTGGGCGGCTCCATCGGTTCACTCACGCCCGTGCTGCCCAGCAGCCAGGCGATGCGCCAGGCGCGGGTCTCGCGCGCCTTCTCGGCGGTGGAAAGCGATGATACCCGCCCGTCCAATGGCGAGTCCGACGCCGACGGCAACCTGCGGCTGCACGTGGTGGTGCTGGTACCGGCCCCCAGTCGCGGCATGTCCCTGCAGAACGAAACGCGCTACCTGCAGATCCTCCAGCCGGTGCCCGACTACCTCGCCAGCAATGCCGAAACACTGCGACTGGCCTACAACGAATACCAGCAGCGTTCAGTCTCGCGCTCGGGCCTGCGCAAGATCTACCTGGTCACCCTCACCCTGACCCTGCTGCTGGCCATCTTCGCCGCCATCGCCAGTGCCTTCCTGATCGCCAGCGACCTGGCCAAGCCGCTGCTGCTGCTGGCCGAAGGCACCAAGGCGGTGGCCGAGGGCAATCTCTCACCCCGCCCCATCGTGAGCACCTCCGATGAACTGGGCACGCTCACCCAATCCTTCAACACCATGACGCGCCAGCTGCTGGAAGCGCGCACCTCGGTGGAAAGGAACCGGGCCGAGCTGGAGAACGCCAAGGCCTACCTGGAGTCGGTGCTGGCCAACATGTCGGCCGGGGTGATGGTGCTGGATGGCCAGTTCAACATCGTCAGCGCCAACGATTCGGTGCGCCGCATTTTGGGCCACGATTTCTCGGCCAATATCGGCACCCCCCTGCAGACCATCGACAGCCAGGCCCCATTTGCCCAGGCCATCATCCGCGCCTTCTCCGAACAACTGGCCCAGCACAGCAGCGATGGTGCCGACGGCCTGCACTGGCAGCGCCAGTTCGAGCTCTCGCGCCAGCCCGGCGCACTGCGCGATGCCAACGAGGAACCAGGCGGCAAGCCCGACCACGACAAGCTGACCCTGCTGGCACGCGGCTCGCACCTGCCGGTGGAAAACGGCGTCGGTTACGTGGTGGTGTTCGATGACATCAGCAACGTCATCTCGGCCCAGCGTTCGATTGCCTGGGGCGAGGTGGCGCGCCGCCTGGCGCACGAGATCAAGAACCCGCTGACCCCCATCCAGCTCTCGGCCGAACGCCTGCAGCACCGCCTGGCCGACAAGCTCATGCCAGCCGACGCCGCCATCCTCGACAAGGGCACCACCACCATCGTCAACCAGGTCACGGCCATGAAACGCATGGTCGACGACTTCCGCGACTACGCCAGGACCCCGCCAGCCAAGCCGGTGGCACTGGATCTGAATGCCCTGATCGAGGAAATCCTCAACCTCTACCTGGCCGGCGATGGCCGCGACGTGATCCACGCGCGCCTGGCCCCGGAGATGAGCAAGGTCATGGGCGATGCGACCCAGATGCGCCAGGTCATCCATAATCTGCTGCAGAATGCCCAGGATGCCGTGACCGATGACGGCCAGAGCGCACCGCGCATCGACGTGCTGACCGAGCAGATCGACATTGCCGGCACCGACGGCCAGCGCCGGCCAGCGGTGCGTCTGTCGATCATGGATAACGGCCCCGGCTTCTCGCCCACCATCCTGGCGCGCGCCTTTGAACCCTATGTCACCTCCAAGGCCAGAGGCACCGGTCTGGGGCTGGCGATGGTCAAGAAAATCGTCGAGGAACATGGTGGTCGCATCGATATCCAGAATCGGACCGATGGCCGGGGCGCAAAAATTGTAATTTTGCTGGTAAAGTTAGCACCTATTGATTAAGAGACAGTTTTCTCCGGAAACCGTCCCCAGGATCAAGATTCGACAGCAAGGCGCCGGGAGGGACCCGGCAGTTCATCAAGGCATGCTCGCCAACGCCGCATTGAGCGCGCCGGCCCGGAACAAGATCGAACACTTGGACAATGAACTAGCAGCGAGGAAAGCAGCACATGGCTAACATCCTGGTCGTCGATGACGAAATGGGTATCCGCGAATTGCTCTCAGAAATTCTGGGCGATGAGGGGCATGTCGTGACCACTGCGGAAAACGCGCAGCAGGCACGCGAGCTTCGCCAGGCCGGTGTCCCCGACCTCGTGCTGCTCGACATCTGGATGCCCGACACCGACGGCGTCACGCTCCTGAAGGAGTGGCAACGCGATGGCCTGTTGACCATGCCGGTCATCATGATGTCCGGTCACGCCACCATCGACACCGCCGTCGAAGCCACCCGCATCGGCGCGCTCAACTTCCTGGAAAAGCCGATCGCCCTGCAAAAGCTGCTCAAGGCCGTGCAGCAGGGCCTCTCGCACAGCCGTGAAGCGGTGCGCCCGGCCAGCTATCGTCCGGCCCCGGTGGCCGCCGTGGTCAATGGCGCCGCCGACAGCCTGCATGCGCCCGAACACGCGGCCCCGGTGACCACCTATGCGCCCACGCTGGGCGGCGAACCACTGCATCATGGCACGCCGGCTACGGCCCCCTTCGGTCAGGTGGCTGACAATGCCGCCAACATCTCTTTCGACCTGCCGCTGCGCGAAGCGCGGGACGCCTTCGAGCGCGCCTATTTCGAATACCACCTGGTGCGCGAAAACGGCAGCATGACCCGCGTGGCCGAACGCACCGGCCTGGAACGCACCCACCTCTACCGCAAGCTCAAGCAACTGGGCGTGGAACCAGGCAAGCTGGCGCGCAAGAATCACTGAGCCATCGACAAGCCACATGGCCCAAGGGACAAGCACCACGGGACCGCAGCGCGGTCCCGTTTCTTTTGGTAGCCTGAGCATGTGCGTGGGCAACGCCGTCACGGGACTGTGGCGGCGTCAGAATTTTCCTGATGTTCTTTTGCGTCCGACAGCGGCATGCTGAAGGTGTCGTCTGGCTTGCCAGTGCGCAACCCGGCCCGGGGCGGCATGATGAACTTCCGGGCAGGCTTGTCATCTATCTTCAGCAGGTGACAGTGCTTCATGACGGTTTTGGATCATCAGGCAAGAAGGCAGCCATCAAAGTTTTTGGGCAAAGCTGCCGTCAACAGACTCAGGAGCGCAAGCGACGCGGCGTTCCCCGAGGGAGCTGTATCGAAGTAGCAGAAATGCACACGAGGCGCGGCCCAGGTGAAGGGTCTTGAAATTTACGGTGAAGGCGCCACTTCCTTTTCGAAGCAGTATTCCAGCATAAGGAGTCACTATGAACCTGATCTACAACAGTGAGCAGTACAGCGTCGTCGAATTCGGTGCCGATACCGACCACGAAGCCCTGCGCTTCGGCGGCTACGAGATCATGGACAAGTCCGGCCAGCGCGAGATCTACATCGATGGCCCGGCGGCCGAACTGTTCCGCAAGGATGTCCAGGAACTGATTGCCTCCGAGCCGTCCATGGAAGACATCGACAACTTCCTGAGCCGTTATGACGTGATGATGCGTCATCCCATGACCTTGCACTGATCCGGTCGGGTTTTCCCGCTTCACAGGCAACAACGCCGCGCCCACCGCGCGGCGTTTTTTTTTGGTCAGCTTGTCATCAGCGACGGGGTGGCGGTGTCCATTAAAATGGTGTTTTGCCGCCTACCGCACCTTGTCGTGAATTCATCCCCCATCCGCAGCGCCCAGACCGGCGTGCACGAGCAACTGGCCACCCTGGTGGCGCGCCACGCCGATCCGGCCCACCCCTTCCGCAAACCCGTCACCGACTACAACCTGCGCGCCTTTGATGCCAGCCTGGCCGCTTGGCGTGCGGCGGGCGAGGCGCCGCTGATCCTCGATACCGGCTGTGGAGTGGGCTTGTCGACGCTGCACCTGGCCATGCGCCATCCGGACCATTTCGTCATCGGCATCGATCAGTCGGCCGACCGCCTGGCGCGCAATACCCACTGGGATGGTCCGCAGCCGACCAACCTCTGCTTCGTACGCGCCGATCTGGTCGATTACTGGCGCCTGGCGCATCAGGCCGGTCTGCGTCCGGCGCAGCACTATCTGCTCTACCCCAATCCCTGGCCCAAGATCGGCCACCTGGCCCGGCGCTGGCAGGGTCATCCGGTGTTTCCCTTCATCGTGGCGCTGGGCGGACGGCTGGAATGCCGCAGCAACTGGCAAATCTATGTCGAAGAATTCACATCGGCCCTGAACCACCTGACTGGCGGCACTTTCCAGACCGAAGCCTGGCGCCCTGAGCAACCCATCACGCCCTTCGAGCGCAAGTACCTGGCCTCAGGTCATGCACTGTGGCGTTGCGTGGCCGATCTGGATGCCGGATTGGCCGCATGAACCTGGCCGTCATCGCCCTGGTCCTGGCGGCTGCCCTGCTGCACGCCTCCTGGAACGCCCTGCTCAAAAGCAGCCACGACCGCCTGGCCTCGCTCTCGCTCATGACGCTGGGCGCCGGTCTGGGTGCGGTGCCGCTGGTGCTGTGGCGTCCTCTGCCACAGGCCGACAGCTGGTTCTACATCATTCTCTCGGGCCTGCTGCACACCGGCTACAACCTGTTTCTGATCCGTGCCTACCGCATCGGCGACTTCGGCCAGTCCTATCCGATTGCACGCGGTTCCTCGCCCTTGCTGGTGGCGCTGGGCGCAGCCCTGTTCGCGGGCGAGCAGCTGGGGCTCTACACGGTCATCGGCATTGCGCTGGTCTCGGTGGGCATCGTCAGCCTGGCCAACCTGCGCGCCATGCGCCAGCGCGAACACCTGTCCGCCCCGCTGGCGGCGCTGGCCACCGGGGCCTTCATCGCGGCCTATACCATCACCGATGGCATTGGCGCGCGGCTGGCGGGCGATGCCATCGCCTATGCAGGCTGGCTGTTCGTGGCCGACAGCATCCCGCTGGCGCTGCTCTACCAGTACAAGCATGGCCGCTCGCCGGTGGTACTGTCGCACAAGGACACCTGGATCGGACTGGCAGGTGGCGTGATGTCGCTGCTGGCCTATGGCATCGTGATCTGGGCCGTGACACTGGCGCCCATGGGCATGGTCTCGGCACTGCGCGAGACCTCGGTGCTGTTTGCGCTCCTGATCGGGACGCTCTTCATGGGAGAAAGACTGACGCTGCGGCGCGTGCTGTCCTGTCTGGTGATTGCGGCGGGCGCCATCGTGCTGGGCGCGCATCACTGAAATCAAAAACGCCGGGATCCGTCCCGGCGTTTTCACTTTTTCACTGAGGCTTACAGCACCTTGCGCAAGAAATCGCGCGTACGTTCATGAATCGGTTCACCCAGCACCTGCTGCGGCGGCCCCTCTTCCATGATGACGCCCTGGTCGATGAAGAAGACCCGGTCCGACACTTCGCGGGCAAAGCCCATCTCGTGGGTAACCACGACCATGGTCATGCCTTCCTCGGCCAGCTGCTTCATGACGCTCAGCACCTCGCCCACCAGTTCGGGGTCCAGGGCGGAGGTCGGTTCATCGAACAGCATCACCTTGGGTTCCATCGCCAGCGCGCGGGCAATGGCCACACGCTGCTGCTGGCCGCCGGAGAGCTGGTTGGGGAAGGCATCGATCTTCTCCAGCAGGCCCACCTTCTGCAACAGCTTCTCGGCCACCAGCACGGCTTCGCGGCGGGAGAGCTTCTTGACCTGCATGGGTGCCATGATCAGGTTCTCCAGCACCGTCATGTGCGGAAACAGGTTGAAGCGCTGGAACACCATGCCCAGTTCGGCGCGCAAGGCATTGAGGTTGACCTTGGGATCATTGAGCTTGACGCCTTCGATGAAGATGTCGCCATCACTGACTTCCTCCAGGCCGTTGAGGCAGCGCAGGAAGGTGCTCTTGCCCGAGCCCGACGGCCCGATCACGCACACCACCTCGCGCGCGCGGATCTCGCAGTCGATGCCGCGCAGGATGTGCGCCTGACCGAAACTCTTTTGCAGTTGGTTGACCTTGATCATCGTGCTCATCGTGCATCTCCCTTGCCGTAACGCGCTTCCAGATGGCGCACCAGCGCCGACAGCGCCAGCGTGATGACCCAGTAGATCACCGAAATGGTCAGGTACGGCTCCCAGTAGCGCGCATAGGCGCCCGAGACCGTCCGTGCAGCATAGGCCAGTTCGGCCAGACCGATGGCCGAGGCCAGCGAGGAATCCTTGACGATGGCAATCGCATTGTTGCCCAGCGGCGGCAGCATGCGGCGGAAGGCCTGCGGCAGCACCACGCGGCGCAGCGTGCCGAGGTAGCTCATGCCCAGGGAGCGCGAGGCTTCGCTCTGGCCACGGTCGATCGACTGGATGCCGGCGCGGAAGATCTCCGACACATAGGCGCCCGAATTGAGCGTGATGGCCAGCACCGCCGAGGTGAAGGCGCCATAGTGCGAGCGGATCTCGCGCGCCAGGTCACCCGAGAGGATCAGGCCGCCACTGGGGTTGATCAGCATCGGCATGAGCGCGAAGTGAATCAGCAGGATCTGCACGAACAGCGGGGTGCCGCGCAGGAAGCTGACATAGAAGCGAATCGGCCACTGCACGCAGTAGCGCAGGAAATATTTCCAGAAACCATGGCGCGCCTCGGCCAGGCGGCCCACGCCCAGCACCAGGCCCCAGCAGGTGCCGGCGATGACGCAGATGATCGCGGCCTTCAAGGTCATCCAGGTGCCTTCGACGAACAGCGGCGCGTATTCGCCGATGATTTCCCATTGGAAGAAGGAGTGCATGATGAATCCGTTCAAACGGAGATGTTGAGAAAAGCGGAAAAAATGAAACCGGCAGGACAGGCAGCACACCCCGCACCATGGGGCGGGGCGGCGCTCTCGGAGGGGCGCCCGGCCAGGGCAAGCCGGTACGCCGGGGGAGCTTACTTCAGCGGCAGGGTCGGCACGTCGCCGTCGAACCAGGTCTTGTAGATCTTGGCATAGGTGCCATCGGCAACGATCTGCTTCAAGCCGGCGTTGATCTTCTCCAGCAGTTCGGTGTTGCCCTTCTTGACGGCGATGCCGAAGTACTGGCGCACGAACTTGGTGTCACCGACCACCTTGAACTTCTTCTCGGGGTGGCTCTTGATGTAGAACTTGATCACGCCCACGTCGCCCACGGCAGCATCGACACCGCCGCGATAGAGTTCTTCGAGCATCAGCACGGTATTGTCGAAGCGGTGGATGGCGGTGCTGGACTTGCCCAGTTCGTCGGAAACCACGATGTCACCGGCGGTGGAATTGACCACGGCCACCTGGGTCTTCTTCAGGTCGGCCAGCGAGCCGATCTTGGCATCGGCATTGGTGATGATGACCTGCTCGGCCGGGAAGTAGGGCAGCGAGAAGTCCACGATCTGGGCGCGCTTGTCGGTGATGGTAATGCCCGAGATGATGATGTCGCGGTCGCCCTGGCCGAGGGTGGCGAAGATGCCTTCCCAGGGTGTGCTGACCAGCTGGATCTTGAAGTTGGACGCCTTGGAGATGGCCTTGATCAGGTCGATGTCGAAACCGACCAGTTCCTTCTTCGGGGTTTCGAACTCGAAGGGACGGTAGGTGCCGCCGGCGCCGACCACATAGGTCTGGTCAGCGGCCAGGGTGGTGCCGGCAGCGCAGGAGAGGGCCAGCGCACTGGCGGCCAGGGTGAACAATTTCTTGAGGGACATGATGACTTCTTTCTGACGGAGGAATGAACCGGGAGAGCAAGATGCGTGCGCAGCTCGCTGCCGCCCCGGTGTGCGGGCGCTTCCCGGCGCGCGGGAATGCGGGCAGCACGCCCTGGTTCCCGCCCGCCGGCGGCTACAAAACCCTGAATGATCGGGCATTGCCGGCTTTCCTTCAACCTCCAATTGCAGGCAATGAGAGGTCTTGTCGAATCAGGGTGGATTTCCCGAAAAGGCTTTCGACCAGATCCACCACCACCTCGGCGGTCTGGTTGCGCACGTCGCAGGCCGGGTTCAGTTCCATCACGTCCAGCGAGGCCAGACGACCGGTGTCGGCGATCATCTCCATGCAAAGCTGCGCCTCGCGATAAGTCGGCCCGCCCAGCACGGCCGTGCCCACACCGGGCGCCAGAGCGGCGTCGAGGAAATCGACATCGAAACTGACATGCAGGTGGGTATCGGGCCCGATGTCGGCCAGCGCCGCCTGCATGGTGGCGCGCATGCCGTACTCGTCGATGTGGCGCATGTCGAAGACGCGCACGCCCAGCTCGCGCAGATGACGCTTTTCTTCGCGGTCCACGCTGCGAATGCCGATCTGGCTGATCTGCTGCGGCTGCAAGGCCGGGGTCTGGCCGCCCAGGCCGGTCAGCGCCGCCGGCCCCACGCCCAGCAGGCAGGCCACCGGCATGCCGTGGATATTGCCGGTCGGGGTGGAGTCGCTGGTATTGGCATCGGCATGGGCATCGAGCCACAACACCCGCAGGGACTTGCCGTGCCTGCGGCAGTGCTGCGCCACGGCGGCAATGGAGCCCACCGCCAGGGCATGGTCACCGCCCATGAGCAAGGGCACTTCGGCTTGCGCCAGGCTGGCCGATACCGCCTCGAAGACCGTCTGGTTCCACTGCACCACCTGCTCCAGATGGCGCAGCCCCTGCACCGGCGGCTGCTGCGGATTGGCCGGGCCGCCCAGGTCGCCGCCATCGATGACCTCCAGCCCGTGCTGCTGCAGACCGCGCTGCAATTCGGCCACGCGCAGCGCGGCCGGTCCCATCGAGGCGCCGCGACGGCTGGCGCCCACATCGGTGGGGGCGCCCATCATCCTGATCTTGTTCATGTGCCTGCTGCTCCTTGCCTAAAGCTGATGGTGAACGATACTGCACCGATACTGCCATGGTGCGGCCCTGGCACTTCGATACTACCCGGCCATATGAATTCCTGAGACATTTTCCGCGACCAAGAAAAATGCCGTTCAGCACCACACTGAACGGCATCCTTTGAGCAAACCCGCACCTGCTCAGATCTCGACCTTGGTCCCCAGCTCCACCACCCGGTTGGCCGGGATGTGGAAGAAGTCCGACGGTTTGGCGCCGTTCTGGTACATCCAGGCAAACAGACGCTCGCGCCACAGTGACATGCCCAGGAGCTTGCTGGGCACCACCGTGTCGCGCGCCAGGAAGAAGGAGGTGTCCATGAGGTCGAAGTGGTGGCCGAACTGCTGTTCGGTCAGCGTCATGACCTTCTGCACTTCGGGCGCTTCCTTGAAACCGAAGGCCGCGCGCAGCAGGTAGACCTCGCCGCCCAGCTCCTTCATGGTCAGACGCTCGCTGTCGGCCACGAAGGGCACATCCCAGATGCTGATCTTCAGGAAGAACACCCGCTCATGCAGGATGCGGTTGTGCTTCAGGTTGTGCAGCAGCGCCACCGGCACGGTGGCGATATTGCCGGTCATGAAGACGGCGGTGCCGCCCACCCGATGCGGCGGATGCGCCAGCAGACCTTCGATGAAGGGCTCCAGCGGAATGCCGTCATCCTTGATGCGCATGCGCAGCAACATGCGGCCCGAGTACCAGGTCATCAACAGGAAGAAGGCCGCGCCGCCGATGACCAGCGGGAACCAGCCCCCCTCGGTGAGCTTGAGCAGGTTGGCCGAGAAGAAGGCCAGATCCACCACCAGCAGGCCGCCGACGGCCAGCACCACGGCCGGAGTACGCCACTTCCAGATATGACGCATCACCACGCCCAGCAGCATGGTAGTGATCACCATGGTGGTGGTCACGGCCACGCCATAGGCAGCGGCCAGGTTGTCGGATTTCTTGAAGGCCAGCACCACGGCTACCACGACCACCAGCAACATCCAGTTGATGAGCGGGATGTAGATCTGGCCCTGCTCGTCCTCGGAGGTGTGCAGGATGCGCATGCGCGGCACGAAGCCCAGCAGGATGGCCTGGCTGGTCAGCGAGAACGCACCCGAAATCACCGCCTGCGAGGCAATCACCGTGGCACAGGTGGCCAGCAGCACCATGGGCAGCACCAGCGGATCGGGGATCATCAGGTAGAAGGGATTGGCCAGCGCCTTGGGATTGGCGATCAGGTTGGCGCCCTGGCCGAAGTAATTGATCAGCAGCGAAGGCATGACCGTAAACAGCCACGCATAGCGGATCGGCTTGATGCCGAAGTGGCCCATGTCGGCATACAGCGCCTCGGCCCCGGTCAGCACCAGCACCACCGACCCCAGCACGATGAAGGCCTGCAGCGAGTGCTCGGCCATGAAGTGCACGGCGTAATACGGGTTGATCGCCACCAGCACCTGGGGTGCCTTGATGATGTTGTACAGGCCCAGCAAGGCCAGCGAGAAGAACCACAGGAACATCACCGGCCCGAAGAAGCGGCCCACCACGCTGGTGCCATGCCGCTGGATCAGGAACAGGACCACCACGATGAGCAGCGTCAACGGAATGACCGCATGGGCAGTCTGCGGCGCGGCGATCTCCAGCCCTTCCACCGCCGACAGCACCGAGATGGCCGGCGTGATCACCACGTCGCCGTAGAACATGCAGGCGCCGAAGACGCCCAGCATCATCAGCAGCTTGGCGCGCGGCGAACCCGATATGGCCGAGCGCAGCGACAAGGCCATCAACGCCAGCACGCCGCCTTCGCCGTTGTTGTCGGCGCGCAGCACGAACATCACGTACTTGATGGTCACCACGATGGAGATGGACCAGAACAGCATCGAGATGATGCCCAGCACCGCGCCGTGTGAAAAGGCGATGCCGTGGTCGGGGCTGAAACATTCCTTGAGTGCATACAGCGGGCTGGTACCGATATCGCCGAACACCACGCCCAGCGCTGCCAGGGTAATCATGTGGAATTTGGACGACCGGAGGGAAAGGCCTGGATTGGTGTGAGATGAACTCATCTTGCTCCCTTTGCTTCTTCAAATAGAGTGCCGGCGGACAGGGATCCTGGGGAGGATGCCACCCTCGGCGCGGAGGGCTGACCACTGTCCGGGCAGGACGCGTACTTTAGCGCACTCTGCCCGTGGTGGGCTCAAAATGCCGTCGGCTTCACCCTGACGTTGCGTGCAAGCCTCTCGGAAAGCCCGAGAAACTTGACAGGAGCGCATGGACGCGGTTGCTGAACTGCACTGCCGCAAAAACCTTCATATCGCCGCAAACCGGCACGGGACAAGGGTTTCCGATGCTGGCTCCGGTCCCTGCTGACTCGGTGGGCAGCGGGGGATTGTTTTTCATCCCCGCTCTATATACCCCAGGAGAATAAAGAACCATCATTTCCAAGCATGATGGTTCTAAGCGCGAAGCCCATGTCGACATGGAGAGGAAGCAGGCGCAGGCGGCCAGGCAACAATAATTTATATGATTTATATCGTTTATATCATTTGTACTTTACAGCAGCGACAGCTGATTGGGATCTTCCCGCCTACGTGACTGGGCTTTGCGACGCGGATCGATGACCTGGCCGATGTCGCGGCCTTCGGTGGAGATGCCCTCGATGGCCAGCAGCAGTTTCTTGACGTGCAATCCACCGGCAAAGCCGGTCAGTTCGCCACCGGCGCCGATGACGCGATGACAGGGCGCGATGATGGAAATGGGATTGCGACCATTGGCCGCGCCCACGGCGCGCACCGCCTTTTCGTTGCCGAGCTGGCGCGCGATATCGAGATAGGTGCGGGTCTGTCCATAAGGAATGTCGAGCAGGGCCGACCACACCTGGCGCTGGAACTCGGTGCCTTCGAAATGCAGCGGGATATCGAAGCTGTCGCGTTCACCGGCAAAGTATTGGCGCAGCTGATGTTCGGTCTCGATCAAGACCGCGCGGTCTTCATCCTCCACCATCTCGCCCAGGCGCACTCGCAGGGCGTCGTCGTCTTCCCACAGGATGGCCGCCAGATGATCGCCCCGGGCCACCAGCTTGAGCAGACCGGCCGGCGAGGCCATCAACTTGTACGCGTATTCCATTGGCATCTCTCTTGTTGCATTGAGAGGGCTGATTCTACTGTGCAAGAAGGCAAGATGGTCAAGGGAATCCACACACACAGTGCAAATCCGGCAGCAACGTCGTATCCGCTTGCCCGATGCCATCATCTGGGCGTCGGCACAGGAATACTCCTTGCTGTTGGTATCCCGCAATACCAAAGATTTTCCGGCGAACGAGCCTGGTGTGCGCGTTCCCTACAAAATCCAGGCGAAAAAACAGGGCGCCACTTTTCAGCAGCGCCCTGCGCGTGATGTCCCGATCCGCATCAAATCGTCAATACCGAATACCCACTCTCGTTGAGCGCGTCATACACCCGCGTGCACACGCGGCAAAACAGGTGGCTGCGTTTTACATGGTGATGCCGCAGCACCAGTTGCAGCGCCACCCCATCGCAATGCGGGCAAGCCTCGCGCATGGGGCCGACCGGGGTGACGTCGGCCGTCAGGTAACCATGGGGGGTCATGACGCCGTCGATCACTTCACGCGGGTCCAGCTCGACCAGTTTCAACAGCAGCGGGGTGGTGCGCTGCTGGTAGAGCATCCGTTCGCGCGGCGGGACAAGAGGACTGAAGGGCAGGGGCGGGGACGATCGGGCATCCGGGTGCCGGGTGGCCATGCTCATGGGTATCTCCTTGGTGAGAACTGCTGAGACTGTTCGGATCTGCGTAGAAGGGAAGGCCGCACACGGCACTTCCGGGTGCCGCAACCGGGCTGGCGGGCGTCTGCTCGAAGAAGCAGCTGGCGGCGCGACGAGTCTTTACTCTAGTCGCCGCAGCGGCGGACTTCAATGACCACTTGCAAAGAAATTTTGCTTTGTTCGGACGGTAATTTTCCGGGGGCCGGCGATCAATGACTGCGCAAAAATCGGCCGCTTCTTTTTTCGAATCTGCAAGCGGCGGGGCCTTCGGCTTTGATTTACCGCCATCCTTGCGCCATCCCTGATCGAACTGCTACAAACCCGTGCATTGGCTCTACAATCTCAACATGACAACGCTCAACGACATCGAAGCCGCCGCGCGCCGGCTGCAAGGCCAGATCCTGGAAACACCCTGCGTGGAATCGCGCACGCTGTCCCAGATCGTCGGCGCCCAGGTCTTCCTCAAATTCGAGAACCTGCAATTCACCGCCTCCTTCAAGGAACGCGGCGCCTGCAACAAGATGGTGGACGTTGCCGCCAGCCAAGGCGGGGCGCGCGGGGTGGTGGCCATGTCAGCCGGCAACCATGCGCAGGGCGTGGCCTATCACGCCCAACGGCTGGGCTTGCCGGCCACCATTGTCATGCCACGCTTCACGCCGGGCGTGAAGATAGAACGTACGCGCGGCTTCGGCGCCAACGTGGTACTGCATGGCGATACTCTCGAAGCGGCCCGCACCCATGCCTACGAACTGGCCGAGAAGGAAGGGCTGACCTTCGTCCATCCCTATGACGACGAGGCCATCATCGCCGGCCAGGGCACGGTGGCGCTGGAGATGATGAAGGCGGTACCGGACCTGGATTGCCTGGTGGTCTCCATCGGCGGTGGCGGCCTGCTGGCCGGCATGGCCGTGGCCGCGCGGGCGATCAGGCCGGACATCGAGATCGTGGGCGTGCAGACGCGGCGCTTCCCGACCATGGTCAACGCGGTCAAGGGCACCGAGCACCCGGTGGGCGCCAGCACCATTGCCGAGGGTATCGCGGTAGGAACGCCCGGTACGCTCACCCGCGCCATCATCGCGCGTGAAGCCGATGAGCTGCTGCTGGTCGACGAGGGCGATATCGAACAAGCCGTGCTGATGCTGCTGGAGATTGAAAAGACGCTGGTAGAAGGGGCGGGCGCCGCCGGCCTGGCCGCACTGGTGCGCTATCCGGACCGCTTCCGCGGCAAGCGGGTAGGGCTGGTGCTGTCGGGCGGCAACATCGACCCGCTGTTGCTGACGGCCATCATCGAACGCGGCATGGTGCGCGCCGGACGCCTGGCGCGGGTAAAGGTCAGCTCACGGGATGTGCCCGGTACGCTGGCCCGCATCACCGGCATCGTGGCCGAGGCTGGTGCCAACATCGATGAAGTGCACCACCAGCGCGCCTTCACCCTGTTGGCGGCGCAGAACGTGGATATCGAACTGGTCTTGCAGACTCGCGGCCGACCGCATCTGGCTCAGGTGCTGCAAGCCTTGCGCGCCGCCGGTTTCGAGGCCGAAGAATTGCACTGAGCAGGACCATCGCCGCCATGCGACGTCAGCGGCGGCGATGAAACTGGATTTTCTGTTCCAGCGGTGGCAGCGCCTCGCTGCTGTCGCCACAGCCGTCACAGGCGCCTCCGCCACAGCCGCCCGCCTTGGCCGGCGGCAACCAGCGCCGGCCCAGCGCCTGCCACATGCCCGACCGACGTCGCAACAGCCAGCTGGCCAGGCGCGCCTGCCAGCGCCAGCTCACCGAGGGCGCCAGCTTGCGCAGCATGTAGAGGGCGCTGGCCGTCACCAGCGCGGCAATGACCGCATATTGCCACCACAGGGTGTGATTCACGCCAGCCACCTCGTCACGTTGTAGGTCAGGAAAGAGGCCGCATAGGCCAGCACGAACATGTAGCCGAAGGACAGCGCCACCAGACGCCAGGACTGCGTCTCGCGGCGGATGATGGCCAGGGTCGACATGCACTGCGGCGCGAAGGCGAACCACACCATCAGCGACAGGGCACTGGCCAGCGAGATATGCGCAGCCAGCGCGCTCTGCAGGGCCGCACCTTCCTCGCCGCCGACCGCATAGACGGTGGCCAGCGTGGCCACGGCAGTCTCACGGGCGGCAAAGGCCGGAATCAGCGACAGGCTGATCTGCCAGTTGAAGCCCAGCGGAGCGAAGATCGCTTGCAGGCTGTGACCGATATAACCGGCAAGGGAATAATCGATGGCCGCGCGGGTCGCGCCCTCGGGTGCCGAGGGGAAGGTACAGATGGCCCACATCAGCACGGTCAGTGCCAGCATCACGCCGGTGAGGCGCTTGAGGAAGATGGCGCCGCGCTCCCACAGCCCCAGCGCGATGTCACGGGCGTTGGGCAGGCGATAGGAGGGCAGCTCCATCAACAGCGCGCGCTCCTGGCGCGAGCGGCCGATGCGCTTGGCCACCCAGGCCACCAGCATGGCGGCCGCAATCCCCGCCACATACAGGCAGAACAGCGCCAGCCCCTGCAGGTTGAAGATGCCCAGCACCGGGCGATGCGGAATGAAAGCGCCGATCAGCAGGGCATACACCGGCAGGCGCGCAGAACAGGTCATCAGCGGGGCGACCAGGATGGTGGCAAGCCGGTCACGCGGATCGGTGATGCTGCGCGCGCCCATGATGCCGGGAATGGCACAGGCGAAGCTGGAGAGCAGGGGAATGAAGGAACGTCCCGACAGCCCCACCGAGACCATCAGCTTGTCCAGCACGAAGGCCGCCCGTGGCAGGTAGCCCGATTCCTCCAGCAGCAGGATGAAGAAGAACAGCACCAGGATCTGCGGCAGGAAGCCCAGCACCGTGCCCAGCCCGGCCAGCAGGCCATCGGTCACCAGACCGCGCAGGGGGCCCTCCGGCAGCCATGCACCGACCATCTCACCCAGCGTGCCGAAGCCGTCGGCGATGGCGTCGGTCATGGGCTTGCCGATGGCATAGACCGCCTGGAACACCAGGAACATGGTCAGCGCCAGCAACAACACGCCAAAGACCGGATGCAGCGCGATGCGATCGATCGCGTCATCACGGCGGTCGGTCGGGGCCGGCATCACCACGGTATCGGCCAGCAGGGCGCGTACTTCGACGTGCAGGTCATCGGGTTGCTGCGTGGTCGGGGAGGGGACCGGCGCCCGCGCATCGATGGCCGCGACCAGCGCGCGGGTACCGCCGCGCTGCACGGCGATGGTCTCGATGACCGGCATGCCCAGTCGCTGCGACAGCGCGCCCACGTCGATGCGCATGCCACGCCGCGCGGCAGCGTCCATCATGTTCAGCGCCAGCACCATGGGCCGCCCCAGGCGTCGCACTTCCAGCACGAAGCGCAGGTGCAGGCGCAGGTTGGTGGCATCGGCCACACAGACGATCAGGTCAGGCACCGCCTCACCGGGGTAGCGACCGGCCAGCACGGCCTGCGTCACGCGTTCGTCGGGGCTGACCGATTGCAGGCTGTAGGCGCCCGGCAGGTCGACCACCCGCACTTGCCGTCCGGATGGCGCCGTGAAGACCCCGGATTTGCGCTCCACCGTCACGCCGGCATAGTTGGCCACCTTCTGGCGCGCGCCGGTCAGCTGGTTGAAGAGGGCGGTCTTGCCGCAATTGGGATTGCCGACCAGGGCAATATTGAGTGCGCCGCCGCTCATGCCGCCGCTCATGCCGCCGCTCCCGTGGCCAGCGTGACGCGTTCGGCTTCAGCACGGCGCAGGGCGAAGCGCGTCGAACCGATCTGGACCACGATGGGGTCGCCTCCAAAGGGCGCGCTGGCCACCACCCGCACCGGTTCACCGCGCACGAAGCCGAGATCGCGCAGGCGCGCGGCCACCGCATCGGCGGCATGCTGGTCAGTCACCTGGTCGACGACGGCGCCGACCCCCTTGGCAAGTTCAGTAAGACGCATGATTTTTCTTCTGATCGGATTTCAGGAACGATTCTCATTATATTGCCTGAACCTGATGAACGGCTGACGGCCCCTGACCCGCCAACGCCCTGCAAGCCCCGCCCCAAGGGCCTGCGACCTTGCTGCGACGATATGCCGCAGCCCATGCAGTGCAATTCTCACCGGGGTGTTAAATGACAGACAATGAAAAAACGCAACTCTGTGATTTTCTATTATCATCTGAACAATCATTACGGCGCTGCTGTTGCTTCTTCGCCGAGTCCCTCTGAAATTTCCATGCGTAAATTTTTGCAGCGCACTATACTTTCATGTGTTTCCACAGAGAAACGCCATACCGGCTGCGCAGGCCGGATGAACGGGAGCCGGCGGGGCCGCGCGGGGGTGGTCATGCCGGGGCGATTGATTCAAGCAGCATGCACGGGACCGGGCCTGAGCGCCTGGCTGACGACAACACGATGATTCCACATCCAGCAGGGCCCGCCGGATCCGACATGCCACAGCCGATGCCGCTGCGGGCGTTGCTGGCCGAAATCAGCGCACTGACGCTGCACGTACAGCAACTGAGCCGCATGGCAGGGGAAGCCAGCGCGCTCATCGAGAACGGCCAGCGTCCCGCGCCCATCCCCCCGGAGAACCGTCACGTCACCGACCAGGACGCCGAGGCCGAACGGCAGGCGCAGTCGGCGGAACTGGAAGCGGCCATCCTGCGCATCTTCGATGAAACCTTCGGCCCGCGCACCGACACTCTGGAGCGCCAGATGAGCATGAGCCTCATCGGCGAGATCGGCCCGGCGGCCTTTGTGCAGAAGGTGCTGTGGGGTGAGGAGATCAGCGACATTGCGCTGACCATCGCCCTGGAGCGCATGCTGCCCGCGCTGGAACGGCTGGTGGAAGTCCATCCGCGCGCCTTCCTGCGACAGGCCAACTCGGTGCTGGGGCGCTTCAAGTCCAACTAGGGCCGTTCCTTTTCCTTCACTTCATTTGTCATGGGTTGCGCGCTTGAGCGAACGCTGCAAGTGCGCCGCAAAGCGTGAGGCGGCAATCGACTGGCGGTGATACGCCAGCGACAGTTGCGCGCGCGGTGCCGGCGCGCGGATATCGATGTAGCGCACCTGCGCCAGCTGCACCTGTTCAATGGCCTCGGGCACGATGGAAATGCCCAGTCCGGCGGCCACCAGATTGATGACCGAGGTCAGTTGCGGCGCCAGCTGGATCACCTGGGGATCAAATCCGGCGGCCTGACAGGCGCTGAAGATGTTGTCATAGAGCGCCGATCCCTTGCCACGCGGCACCATGATGAAGTTCTCCCCTGCCAGGTCCTGCAGATGCAGCGACTTGCGCCGCGCCAGCGGATGCGAGCGCGGCAACGCCACCTTCAGTTTTTCTGCCGGCAGCTCCACCACCCCCAGCTCGTCCGACGGTGCGGTGACGATGCGCACGAAGGCCGCATCCAGTTGGGAGGCGGCGATATCGGCCAGCAACTGTTCGGTGATGCCCTCGCTCAACGAGATCTCCAGCTTGCGGTGGCGCTCACGGAACTGCTGCAGCGCGTGCGAGACCACGGGATGAAACACCGCCGAGGAAGTGAAACCCATGCGCAGCAAACCCGCTTCACCGCTGGCCGCCTGCCGGGCCGCGCGCAGCGCCTGCTCGGCGTCGTCCATGGCCTTCTGGGCATGCGGCAGGAACACGCGGCCCACCTCGGAGAGCTCCACCCCATGTGAAGTGCGCAGAAAGAGGGCGCCCCCGATCTCGGCTTCCAGATCCTTGATCTGCATCGACAAGGGCGGCTGGCCGATGCCGACCTTCTCGGCAGCGCGGGTGAAACTGCGCTGTTCGGCCACGGCCAGGAAGTAGCGGAGGTGTCGGAGTTCCATGTCTGAGCCTTGTGATATCTGTTTGATAGATGGCTAGGGTAGATCCCATATATTGGACAATATAGCCGATTTATTCCAGACTGCATCACTCCACAACCCACCCCGTGCGCCGGCCCCACCTCCTGCGCGCGCAATGCCATGCAGTCCCTTTCCGATTCCACCACCGCCGGCAGCACTGCCGGTGTGCGCCCGGCCGGTTCCGCCGCCAAGCCTGCCGCTTCCCCGCCGCGTGGTGCCGTGCGTGGCTCGGCGGCGTATCGCAACATCGTGCTGGCGCTGTTCTGTTCCGGCTTTGCCACTTTCTCGCTGCTGTATTGCGTGCAACCGCTGCTACCGGCCTTCGCGCGCGAATTCCGCATCGGCGCGGCCAGCGCCTCGCTGGCGCTGTCCTTGTCGACCGGTTTTCTGGCGCTGGCGATCCTGTTGGCGGGCATGGTCTCGGAGCGTTATGGCCGCAAGGAGCTCATGTTCGCCTCGCTGGCTACGGCCGCCTGCTGCAACCTGCTGGCCGGGGTGGCACCGACCTGGGAACTGATCCTGGCCGCACGTGCGGCCGAAGGCTTTGCGCTGGGCGGTGTACCGGCAGTGGCCATGGCCTATCTGGCCGAAGAGATCGATGCGGGGGGACTGGGTTATGCGATGGGCCTCTACGTGGGTGGCAATGCCTTCGGCGGCATGGCGGGGCGGGTGGCGATGAGCATGCTCTCCGAGCACATCGGCTGGCGTCATGCGATGCTCGCCATCGGTGCGCTGGACCTGGCGCTGGCCCTCGCTTTCGTACTGATGCTGCCGGCCTCGCGCAACTTCGTGCGCAATGGGTCGATGCAACTGCGCGATCATGTCGCCCTGTGGCAACGTCATCTGCGCCATGCGCGATTGCCGCTGACCTTCGGCATTGCCGCGCTGAACATGGGCATCTTCGCCACCTCCTACAACTACGCGGGCTTTCGGCTGATGAGCCCACCGTTCTCGCTCTCGGCCACCCTCACCGGGCTGATCTTCAGTGCCTATCTGTTCGGCATCGTGTCCTCCTCGTGGGCCGGCGCACTGGCCGACCGCTATGGTCGCGCACCGCTGGTGGCAGCCGGCATCGCCACCTCCTGCGCGGGCCTGTTCCTGACCTGCACGGCCTCACTGTCCGTGGTGATTGTGGGCATCGTCCTGCTGACCATTGGCTTCTTCACCACGCATTCGGCCGCCAGCAGCTGGGTCGGACGTATGGCCAGCACCGGCCGCGGTCACGCAGCCTCGCTCTACCTGCTGTCCTACTACCTGGGCGGCAGCGTGCTTGGTTCGGCGGGGGGCTGGTTCTGGGAGCACTCCGGCTGGAATGCGGTCGCCGCCTTCATGTTGCTGCAGGTGGTGACGGCGGCCTGGCTGGCGCGGCGCTTGTGGCGGCAGGGACGGAACTGAAGTGCGCTGCGCGAACACCACGCGGGCCAATTTCTCCGGGCACACGCTCACACGCGCAGACAAAAAAATCCCCGACCGCAGCCGGGGATAATCCTCAAGAATCAGGCTGTCAGCTTAGGGCCTGTTCACATTCAATCTGTGAGTGCGAGAGGTCGCCAAGCGTTGTCTGCCTAGGCGCAGCGACGCGCCGTGGTGGTGCCACGGCAAGGAGCTGCAACAACGGCAGGCGACGCTTGGCGGCCTCTCCCGGAGGGTTGCCCCCAGAAGGCGCGCTGGCCGCGTTGCACGTCAGGGCTGGTGGCACCACCACCAGCCCTGACGCGCGCCTTGCCACCACGCCTTCTGGGGGCAAGGCATCTCACAGATTGAATGTGAACAGGCCCTAGTGAGTCTTGTCCGTCCTGGTCGCAGGCGATGCCGCCAGGGCTTCGTTGCGCTGGGCGGTGGACTCCCTCTTTTCCTGCTTCAGCTGGGCCTTGGCAGCCTTCTTGTCGGCCTTGTACTCTTCCTTGGCGGCCTTTTTCTGCGCCTTGTACTGGGCCTTGGCGTCGGCGTCAGCCTGGCGCTTCTGCACGAAGGGGTCATTGGACGGCACCGCCGACGCAGTGCCGGACGCCGCACTCATGGGCGCGGCCGGTGCGGCCCCCATGGCATTGCCGCTGGTCGGCGCATTTTGCGCCATGGCGCTACCGGCCAGGGCCATGAACAGGGACGAGATCAGGATGTGACGAGTCTTCATGCTTACCTCCTTGCGTTGTGTTTATCGAAAAGCCCGAGGCTTCAGTCATGGCGGCAACCCGCAGTGATGGCGGGGTGCTGGATCGGTGATCCGTGTCCTCCACTATAGGCAAGGCTGCTGTTGCGCTATGTCGGACAAGCTCTCTTTCTCGGCCTCCCGGATGCCGCAAATGGATGAGCGGTTTTCTGACCACTCCTTGTTTGCGTCATGCCTGAGGTCTGAACGCGGCCCGTGCGCACAGGTTCGCCGGAAAGTGCAAGTGTTGGTGAGCGATGCAAACAATCGTAACAAGCGGGAACTGTCGCTCAGGCACGCCTGCGCCGCCCGTCCTGGTACGAGGACGGTGCAGGCAGGCTGTCCAGCCAGCCCTGCCAGAAGCGTCGTACCGCCCGCTCGAACTGGCGGCCATGACGCTGCGCATCAGCGCGCAAGGTGGCCAGGCTGAGGTTGCGAGTATGGGCAATCTCATGGGCATGGCTGACCAGCCAGTGCTCCACCGTGCGCATATCCACCTCGGGATGAAACTGCAGTGCCAGTCCATGTCGGCCCCAGGCAAAAGCCTGGTTGGGATACTGCGCCGAGGAGGCCAGATGACGCGCACCCGGGGGCAGATCGAAGGTGTCGCCGTGCCAGTGCAGCACCGGGGTCTGCTGCTCCACCAGTTCCTGCAGCCAGGGCGTGTCGGCCAGATGCTCGCCGGCGCGCAGGCTGGACCAGCCGATCTCCTTGCCGCAGCTGCCGGGGTAGACGCGCGCATGCAGCGCCGCCGCCATCAACTGCGCCCCCAGGCAGATGCCCAGCGTGGGCAGATCCTCCAACAACCGTGCCCGCAACCACGCCACTTCGGCGCGCAGCCAGGGGTAGGACTGGCTGTCATACACCGCCACCGGCCCTCCCAGCACAATGACCAGATCTGCATCCAGCGGAGAGACATCGACGAAGGCATCGACCCCGACATCGAAATAACGGATCTGATAATCGCTGGCCCTCAAAAGCGGTGCCAGCTGGCCCAGATCTTCGGTGGCGACATGACGCAGGGCGAGGACGGTCTTCATCGGGCGGGTCCTGTGAAAGGTGAAGAAAATGACGCGAGGGTCGTGCATCGCTATATCGTATCGTATACAGCGACTGCCTGAAAAACTTGCTCAAAATAGTTGAACAAGTCATTGGTATTCTCTATGAGCCGGATAGAAAAATCTTTGCGGCGGCGCAAAAGAAAGCCGGGTGGGTAAATAGCCGATATGAAGATAATTTCGCACAAGTCCTTTTATATCAATGGCTTGAGCGATATATCGAGAGTGAAAAAATGTAGTTTATTGCCAAAATCCCATGTGCAGATGCAGTGCAAAACAAGCAGCACAGAGTCGAAAAAACTGATTGTTCGCGTATCTGGAATGATGTATTCCGCTTTGTCGGCTTTTTCTCGGTGGCCTGGATCCTTAAACTGGGTTCCACGATGACAGCACACAACGACTGAACCACAAGGGTAGTCACAGGTTGCCGTGCTCATCCTCTCACCCACAAAGGAACGATCATGAACACCAAGAACATTGCCAGGAATCTGTTTGCCGGTCTGCTGCTCACCTCCGCCGTTGGCGCCGCCATGGCCGAGGCCCCGTATCCGCCCGAAAGCCCCATCGTCTCGACCAAGACCCGCGCCGAAGTGATCGCCGACCTGCAACAGGCCCGCGCCAACGGCGACACGCTGGTCAGCGACCAGTATCCGGTGGAAAAGCCTTTCGTTTCCACCAAGACCCGCGCCGATGTGCGCGCCGAACTGAAGCAGGCCCGTGCCGATGGCGAACTGCTGGTGAGCGAACAGTATCCGGTGGAAAAGCCCTTCCACTCGACCCTCACCCGCGCCCAGGTGCAACAGGAGCTGCAACAGGCCCGTCGTGACGGCAGCGCCATCAGCAACAGCCAGGCGCCTTCGCTGTAACTGGCAAGACCCCGTCCTGACCGGCACACGCGTCCGGTCGGGGCCGCAGCAAACGCACCGGGGAAGCCGGTGCGACAGTTTCTCCCCAGGCGGGCCTCATGAAAGCGACGTTCTCTCCCCTCGGTCGCCGGTAGTGAGGTCCGCCTGACCTTTTCTGCGCCCGACATGCTGGCGCGCCGCCACAGGGACCCGATTTTGCAACGTCAAATCTGGCTCGTCCTCACCTTCCCATTTTCTAAGTTTTTTGGACGATCTACCTCGCCTTGCTACGAGACATTTCTCCTCTGTAGAAGAGCAATATTCAGTGAATTTTGTCGATTCAATAAACTTAGATTTTGCATTTTACATTTATAAGTTTAATGGGACTCCGTTTATAAGTTTTTTATCTGCATCTTGCTCGGCATTCCGGAATGATGAATTCCGATCTCGCATCTTCAGCCCCGCGCCCGCCATCCCTGCACCCGACTCCAAGATGACGTCACACAATGACTGAACCATCCACCATCCAGCAATCCATGAAGCACCAAGCTCTCATTGCACCGGCCGCTTCGGCGCAAGCTCTGTTTGCATTTCTCTAAGTTTTTACTGATCGGCTTCTTTAGAAACATCAACTTCCATTTCTAAGTTTTCTCTGCGAACGGCCAGAGCGAATGCAGCCGTTTCTTCCTCCCTCAAGGAGGACTTGCAGGCGCCACCTGCACCGCCCCGGAATTGTTAGTGTTTTACGGAACAATGAATTCCGGTTTTTCGTCTTTTTCTCCGTGCCGTCAATCTCTACACTGGGTACCAAGATGACAGCACGCGATGACTGATCCACCACCCCGGAACGGATTGACGTGCGCATCCTCTCTCACGAAAAAGGAAACCACCATGAACACCAAGAACATCACCCGCACCCTGTTTGCCACCCTGCTGCTGAGCACCGCCATGGGCGCTGCCAAGGCCGAAGCCCCGTATCCTGCCGACACCACCTTCGTCTCCACCAAGACCCGCGCCGATGTCGTGGCCGAATTGCAGCAAGCCCGTGCGGCTGGCCAGCTGCTGGTGAGCGATCGCGACCAGGACGTCAAGGCAGTGGCCTCCAGCCGGACCCGTGACGAAGTCCGCGCCGAGCTGGCACAAGCCCGTGCCAATGGCGAACTGGCCATCTCGAACCAGTAAGGCGCTTGCCTTGCGGCCGAAAAAAAGGCGCTCCGGACCAGCCGGTGCGCCAGAGTTGGCTCCAGGCGGGCCGCACGCAAGTGCGGCCCGCTTCATTTCGTTCAGGGACTTTTTTCGCCGGGCGCACCATCGATGATGGTATCGAGCGCCTCCGGCCGGTTGCGCGGCGAGACCTCCGCGCGCAGGCGGGGCAGGGCCTCGGGATAGTGGTTGGCAATGAAGCCGAGCATGTGTTCGCGGATCTGGCAGCGCAGGTCGAAGGCCGCCCCCGAATCCTTGGCCGAGACCAGCAGGCGGACCTGCATGTTGCGTTCGCTGGTATCGGTGACGTGCATCACGCAGACGCGCTTGTCCCATAGCGGCAGGGTCTGGCAGACCCGCTCGAACTCGGCACGGATGGCGGCCGTCGGCACCGCGAAATCGAGCCACAGGAAGACCGTACCGAGGATGGTGGAGGAGGTGTGGGTCCAGTTCTCGAAGGGATTCTCGATGAACCATTGCAGCGGCACGATCATGCGTCGCTCGTCCCAGATCCTGACCACGACGAAGGTCCCGGTGATCTCTTCCACGCGGCCCCATTCCCCCTTGACGATCAGCACGTCATCGATGCGGATCGGTTGCGAGAACGCGATCTGCAAACCCGCAAAGAAGTTGCCCAGTACCGGCTTGGCGGCAATACCGGCGACGATACCGGCCACCCCCGCCGAGGCCAGCAGGCTGGCGCCGAACTGCCGTGCACCGGGCAAGGTCAGCAAGACGAAAGCCAGGCCGAAGAGGGCGATGATGAAGTAGGCGCTGCGCGAGAGCACGCGGGTCTGGGTCAGGATGCGGCGCGCCTTGAGGTTGTCGGCCACATCATAGGGATTGAGATTGATCACGGTCAGGCTGACCGACTTCACGCAACGCATGAAGAACCAGGTCAGCGCCAGGATGAATGCAATCGAGGTGAGATAGGAGATGCGCGTGAGGCCCGGCGTGTTGTCCGGCGCGCCGGCCAGGACCAGGCGCAGCATGAAGAGGATGACGCAGGCCCGGCTGGCATTGAAGGTGACGGTGGTCGCCGTCGTGGTGAAGGGCCGCCCGCGCGCCAGGCGTTGCACCAGGGCAATGCCCATGCGGTGCAGAACAATGGCCACCACGACCGCCACCAGTGCCGCCCCGAGGACGATCAGCCCGGAGCGCAGCGGCCCCTCGTTCATGTTGTACAGAAAATCAAGATCCAGGTTCATCCGTTCCCTTCCATCCAGAGTGTTGTTGAAGTGATACGCGCGCAGCGCTTTTTCCGGTTCGAACAGGGATGAGGGAATTTGTTTCCGTTAATTTCCTTGCGTTGTCTCCGCGGCCTCTGCCGCCGCTCCCGCAGTCAGCGCCGAGACCAGCAGGCAGGCGGTCTCCACCGCAGCCGCCTGGGCCAGTTGCAGCGGGGCCGGGCGCTGCCGCGTCAGGGCCTGCAGGGTAGAGAAGTCCTGGTCTTGCAGGGCTTGCTGCACGGCAAGCAACCAGTCCGGCACGGCGGACTCGACCGGTTGCGGATGCGCCCACAGGTGGCTGGCGGCAGCGGCCAGCCGACGCGACAGGGCCACCGCCATGCGGCCGCGTCCCTGGTCGCGTGGCGGCCAGCCGCGTTCGCGCGCCAGGCGCTGCAACAGCAGCCCGGCCTCCACATTGGCCACACAGGCCGCGCGCCGGTGCGCATGCAGGGGGGCCAGGCCGGCCTTGTCGGCGACGTGGTCGCGCACCGCCAGGGCGGCGATGAGATAGCTCAGGTTGAGGCTGGCCATCTGGCGCAGCTGCCCTTGCGGATCTTCCTGCTGGCGACGCGGCCAGAACAGATAACTGGCCGCCAGCGCCACCAGCGCCCCGATGACGTTGTTGCCGGCCCGCAAGGCGGCATTGGTCAGCTCATGCGCAGGATCGCCGCCGACATCGGCCACCAGCACGAACACGGGCGTGAGGAAGGTGGCATAGAGGCCATAGCTGACCGGACGCAGCGCCATGGTCAGCACCGTGAGCGGAAACACCAGCAACGCCAGCCCCAGCGGCGAATGCACCACCAGGCAGACGGCCACGGCCAGCGCGCCGCCGACCACGCTGCCGATGGCGCGCTCCATGCTGCGCGACCAGCTCTCGGCAATGCTGGGCTGCATGACCAGCATGGTGGCCATGGTGGCCCAGTAACCGAAGGGCAATGCCAGCAGATGCACGATCAGGTAGGTGAGTCCGGCGGCCGCAGCGCAACGCCAGGCATGATGCCATTCGGCCGAACCGGCACGCACGTGCAGCGCCGCCTTGCGGCCCAGTGCGCGCAGGCGGTGCAGCAGGGCAGCCACACCGTAGCGCCGCTCACGTCCGGCGCGGGCGGCCTCCTTGAGGCGCGCAGGATCGTCGGCACCCGGCGCCAGCGGTGTATCGAGCTGCAGCAGCAGCCGTCCCGTGCCACTGGGCAGGCGCGCCACCAGCTGGCGCAGGCGCAGCATGATGCGCGCGTCTTCATCGGCGGCAATGGCCTGGCCACGCTGCATCTCGCGCTGCATGGCCTGCAGCTGGCTGGCGATGGCGCCCAGCACGCGGGCACTGCGCCGCCGCGCGTGCAGGGGTTGGTAATGCGTCAGTTGCAGATCGGCCAGGACGGTGATGCCATCGAGCAGTGCGTCGGCACGGGCCAGGCGTACCAGCAGATTTTCGTAGAGGCGGCGTGACTCGGTGCGCTCGACGGCCACCGCATCCAGCGTACGCTGGGCGGCGGCCAGATCGAAGCGCGCATGGCGGCGGGTGTGGGCGGCCAGTTCGGCCGCATGCACGGCGTAGGCGGTGTCTTCCAGATCCGTGGCTGCGGCCAGGGCGGCCAGCTCGGCCAGCGTGCCATAGGCGCGTGCCACGGCCTGGCGCGCGGGAGCGAAGGGATGGATGCGCCATACCGTCAGGCCCAGCAGCAGCGCCCACAGACAGCCCGCAAGATAAATCAGCACGTGGCTCTGCGCCAGCGGCCACAGCAGCACCGGGGCGTCGGCCATGATGGCCGAGACGCCCGCAGCCAGCATCAGGACCAGGCCCGCAGCGGCACCATAGATGCGCGAGAAGCCGGCCACGCCGGCGCAGGCCATGATGGTCAGCAAACCCGCTTCCACGCTCCAGCCGGCGGCGCTGGCGGCGATCATGCCACCCAGCGTCGAGACCAGCGCGAAACCGCCCATCGAGGCCAGGCGCGCCCGGTTGGAACCGGCGCTGTCGGCCAGGCTGGTGAGGAAGGCGCCGATGGCCGCCCACGAGAACAGCGGATTGCCCAGCCACTCGCCCAGCAGCAGCATGGCCGCCGCGCCACAGGCCGCACGCAGGCCCTCGGACAGGTTGGCATGGCGCAGCGGGAACTGCATCTGCCAGCGCTCCACGCGGGTGCGGCAGCGGCGGCAATAGTGCAGCAGGAGAAAGCGGTACGGCAAAAACCGTGCGGAAAAACGCGACGACGGAAGCGGCGGCATGATGGAGCGGGCGAGCGGGCAGAGGGAGCAGGGCAGGCACTGCAGGGAGAGTGCCGACCCCTGCGCACTCACTGGCGTGACGACGTCATTCCGGTTCCGCCTTCACGGGTGAGGAGGGGCGGCAGGGTTCGGCAAGTTCAGTATAGGAAACCGAACCATGCACGGCATGACTTAAATTCGCCGATTCCATTCCAAAATGGAATGCCCGCGCTGTGCGTCCCTCTGCACTGCGCTGCCCGCGGGGCTCACTTGCGCACGCGTCCACCGGCAAACAATTCCTCGCTCAAGGCCATCCAGGCGCGTGCCGCGTAGGAGAGATAAGCGCCGCGCGTGACGTAGGCCACCTGCCACTGCACTTCCGGCTCCACCAGTCGGACTGCCTGCAACTGGTTGGTGGCCAGGCGGTGGATGAAGGGCTCGGGCAAGAGCGCTGCGCCCATGCCGGCCAGGGCCATGGCGACCAGCCAGTCCCACTGGGCGCTCTGGGCCACGATCTCGGGCTCGATGCCCAGTTGGCCGAACATGCCGCGCAGGCTGCGGGTGAGGCCGAATTCGTTGTTGAGCAGCACCAGCGGCATGCCATCGAGCTGGGCGCAGCGCAGGGTGGTGCGATGCTTCTGGAAGCGCCCGGTCTGCGCCACCGCCCACATGGGGTAACGCGCCACCGGCAGGGTCTGGAGTTCCAGTTCGGGATCGGCGGGCAGTACGGTCATGCCGATCTCCAGTTCGCCATGGGCCACGCGCTCCTCGATCTGCGGGCCGGTGTCTTCCTTGAGGACGATGGCAATCTCGGGATGGCGTTCGCGGAAAGCCTTCAATACCGGGGTGCAGAGGATGTTGATCATGGGCGGGATACCGATCTCCAGACGGCCGCAGCGCAGTGCCTTGGTATCGCGTACCTCGGCGTCCAGCCGCTGCATGGACGCCAGGATCTGCTGGCCCTGTTCGTAGACCACGCGTCCGGTATCGGTGAGCTGCAGGCGGCGGCCGTCGCGTACCAGCAGCGGGGCATCGACCTCATCCTCCAGCTGCCGCACCATCTTGCTGACGGTGGACTGGGTCACGTGCAGGGCGTCGGCGGCACGACTGAAGCTGGCCTGGCGAACCGTCTCGGTGAAGTAGCGCAGGGCGCGAATATCCATGGCAGCAGCTTTCGGCAGTCAATTTTGGGGGAGCGGGGAGTATTCATTTTCCGACTGGAACGGCGGAATTTTAATCATACAGTGCATACCTGCGGGCTCCTATACTTGAAGCAAACAAGATGCAGGAAGTCCGTCAAGGATGCCCCTGTCCCCCCTTAAAGAACCCGAGCAGGAGCACACTCTCATGGATAGTCAGCGCATTGGCCAGCCCGCCCTGGTCGGCAAGCTCATGTCTGCCGCCCAGGCGGCCACCTTCTTCCACAACGGCATGACCATCGGCCTGAGCGGCTTTACCCGCGCCGGTGACGCCAAGGCCATGCCGCGCGCGCTGGCTGACCGGGCGGCGCAGGAGGAACTGCATTTCACCGTCATCACCGGTGCCTCGCTGGGCAATGGCAGCGACGGACTGATGGCCGAAGCGGGCCTGCTGGCGCGGCGTCTGCCGTTCCAGGTGGACCCGACGCTGCGCAGGAAGATCAATGCAGGCGAGGTCATGTTCATCGACCAGCACCTCTCGGAGACCGCCGAGCAATTGCGCAGCGGCACGCCCTCGCGCATCGACATCGCCGTCATCGAGGCCGCCGCCATTACCGAAGAAGGCATTGTGCCGACCATGTCGGTGGGCAATTCGGCCAGCTTCGTGGAGCAGGCGCGCCATATCGTCATCGAGCTCAATACCAGCATGCCGCTGGCGCTGGAAGGGCTGCACGACATCTACCTGCCCGCCGCGCGCCCCGAGCGCAAGCCGATTCCGCTGACGGCCGCTGGTGACCGCATCGGCCATCCGACCATTCCCTTCGATCCCGAGAAGGTGGTGGCCATCGTGCTCACCGAGACCCCCGACAGTCCTTCCTCGGTGCTGCCGCCGGACGACGAGACCCGCGCCATCGCGCGCCACGTGATCCACTTCCTCGAATGCGAAGTGGAAGCCGGACGCCTGCCGCACACGCTGGCGCCGCTGCAGGCCGGCATCGGCACGATTGCCAATGCGGTGCTGCACGGGCTGGTGGAGTCCCCCTTCCGCGATCTGGTGATGTATTCGGAGGTGCTGCAGGACAGCGCCATCGACCTGCTCGACTCGGGCCAGCTGGCCTTTGCCTCGGCCTCCTCGATCACCCTGTCGCAGGCCAAGTATGCGCACTTCCTGGCCAATCTCGATCGCTATCGCGACAAGCTGGTATTGCGCCCGCAGGAAATCAGCAATCATCCGGAACTGGTGCGCAGGCTGGGCATCATCGGGCTCAATACCGCGCTGGAATTCGACATTTACGGCAACGTCAATTCCACCCACGTAGGCGGCACGCACATGATGAATGGCATCGGCGGCTCGGGCGACTTCGCACGCAACGGGCAACTCTCGATCTTCGTCTCCAAGTCGGTGGCCAAGGACGGGGCGATCTCCAGCGTGGTGCCCATGGTCTCGCATGTGGATCACACGGAACACGACGTCGATGTGCTGGTCACCGAATGGGGCCTGGCCGACCTGCGCGGCCTGGCGCCGCGCGAGCGCGCCGTGAAGGTGATCGAGCAGTGCTGCCATCCGGACTACCGGCCGCAGTTGCGCGATTACTTCGAACGCGCCTGCCGCGCCGGGGGACATACGCCCCATCTTTTGGCAGAAGCCTTCACATGGCATCAGCACTACGCCAGCCACAAGACCATGCGACTGGACTGAAGCTTCATATCCCGCCCGGGTCCACGCCCGGCGCCCCCCGTCCCACGGCCTGGTGCACGACGGCAGGCATGGCTTCCTTCATGGTGTCGATGAAGTGGCGCAGCCGCGCCGGGTAGAAACGTGCATACGGGTACATCAGCGACACCGGCAGCGGCGCCGGCTCCCATTCGGGCAGCAGTTGCACCAGGCGGCCGGCGGCCACGTCTTCGGCCAGCACCCAGGATGAACCCACGGCCACCCCCATGCCTTCGATGACGATGTTGCGCAGCGCATACAGGCTGTCGGTGACCAGCTGCGGGCGAAACCCCACCTGGCGCTGCTCGCCGCTGGTGGCGTGGGTCAGCGTGATCTCGCGGCGGTAGAAGGCGGGAATGGCGATCCACGGGAAGCCGGCCAGGTCTTCCGGCTGGCGGGGCAGGGCGCGCCCCTGCAGCACGGAGGGTGCTACCACCGTCATGCGGGGGACCTCGGCCAGGTGGATGGCGACCACCGAGGGATCGTTGACCTCCCCGACCTGGATGGCGCAATCGATGCCCTGGCTGATGAAATCGGCCGCCCGGTCATGCAGCAACCACTCCACCGTGATGCGCGGATGGCGCTGCATGAACTGCAACAAGGGCGCGATCAGCTGCTTCTGACCGAAGGCGTGCGGCACCACCACCCGCAGCGTGCCTTCGGCATGCTGGCGGGCCCCGCGCAATTCGCTTTCGAACTCATCCCAGCCGGCCAGCAGTTCCTTGGCACGCTCGTAGCAGCGTTCGCCGTCCTCGGTCATCTTCATGGCATGCGTGGAGCGCTGCAGCAGGCGCACCCCAAGCGAGCGTTCCAGCGCCTGCAGACGGCGGCTGACGGTGGGTTGCGTGGTCGCGAGCTGGGCCGCCGCCGCCGACAGGCTGCCGGCCTCGACGATGCGTACGAAGGTCTGGATCAGTTCGATCCGGTCCGTCAGGCCGGTGGCGGAAAAGCTCGGGGCAGGGGAGAGAGGCTTGGTCATACGGCTAACGTATAACAATTCTGCCGTGGGCGCTACTACCAGATGCGAGCCGGGAGGCGGACAATCCGTTCCAACGCTGGCAGGAGGGGGATTTCCCGGGCCGGCCGCCAGACCCATCTTATCGAGGTTCCATCATGAACAGCATTCCCAAGACGCATACAGGCGCCGCCGCTGCGGCTTCTCCCCATCCCCATGCCCACGGTCCGTCGGTCGGACTGATCGGGCTGCTGGCCACCGGTGCCGGCCTGGCCGTGGCCTCGCTCTACTATTCGCAGCCCATGCTGGGCGTGCTGGCCGATGACATCGGCGCCTCCGAGCGCGCCGTGGGCATGGTGCCGATGTCGACCCAGCTGGGCTACGCGCTGGGCATCCTGCTGCTGGCGCCGCTGGGCGATCGCTATGACCGCCGTCGCATCATCCTCATCAAGGCGGCCATCCTGACGGTCGCCCTGCTGCTGGCTGGTGCGGCCTCGGGCATCGGGGCACTGCTGGCGGCCAGCCTGGCCATCGGCCTGACGGCCACGCTGGCCCAGGACATCGTCCCGGCCGCCGCCACGCTGGCGCCGGAACAGCATCGCGGTCGCATCGTTGGCACCGTCATGACCGGTTTGCTGCTGGGCATCCTGTTGTCGCGGGTGGTGAGCGGTTTCGTGGCCGAACACTTCGGCTGGCGCGCCATGTTCGTCGGCGCCTCGGCCAGTATCGCCCTCATCGGTCTGGCCGCCTGGCGCGGTCTGCCGCGTTTCCATCCGACTACGCACCTGTCGTATGGCGCGCTGCTGGGGTCGCTCGGCACCCTGGTGAAGAAGCATGGCGCGCTGCGTCGTGCCGCGCTGGCCCAGGGCTTGCTGTCGGTCGGTTTCTCGGCATTCTGGTCGACCCTGGCGGTGATGCTGCATGGCGCGCCCTTCCATCTGGGTAGCGCCGCTGCCGGTGCCTTCGGCCTGGCCGGTGCTGCCGGTGCGCTGGCGGCGCCTCTTGCGGGCCGCATCTCCGACAAGAAGGGTCCGGAGCTGGTGACTCGTCTGGGCGTGAGCCTGGCGGCGCTGTCCTTTGCCTCGATGGCCTTGTCGCCGTGGTTCTCGACGCAGGGTCAACTGGTCTTGCTGGCACTGGCCGCCATCGGCTTTGACCTGGGCGTGCAGGCCACGCTGGTGGCGCATCAGACCATCGTCTACAGCATCGAACCGGGCGCCCGCAGCCGTTTGAATGCGGTGCTGTTCGTGGGCATGTTCATCGGCATGGCCGCCGGTGCCGCCCTGGGCAGCCTGGCCCTGGCGCAGTGGGGCTGGATCGCGGTGGTGGCGCTGGCCGTGCTGGCTGCCGTGCTGGCGCTGGTGGTGCGCATGTGGCCGGGGGCGGCCAGGGCGCGTTGATTTGCCTTCTTGCGGTAGCAAGACCAAGGACGACGGTCCCGGCAGTTGCCGGGACCGTTTTTTTTGTTTTCCCACAGGCTGGGCCATTTTTGCCGGATGGGAAGATGTGCCCCGGGCGTCCTCCTGGCGGTCGACATCTTCTATAATCCCGGGCAGGAGACAACCCATCGCCAGCATGTTGCCCGCCCGTCAATGCGCCCCTGCGGCGCGGCCAGGCAGCCATGCAGCGAACGACAAAGCAGGGTGAATGGCATGGCACTGTATTTCAAGAACAAGCGACACAAGACCTTCCTGGGTGCGCCCGTGGGGTGGCCATTGATGGTCCTGATGGCGGTCGACCTGTGTATTGCCGCGCTGATGTTTCTGTCGGACCACGACTGGAGCGGCCTGATCCTGCTGTATCCGCCGCTGGCGTTGGCGCTGGCGATGCTGGCCGATGCCAGGAAGGAAAAGCAGGCTGCCGAGCAAGCCAAGCGCCAGGCGGCGCGGCGCCAGCGGTCCTGAGCACAATCGACTTCCCCTTTCCCATCGCCACGATCACCACCGATGACCCAAGCTTCCGACCGTGCAGCGCTGCTGCTGGTATCGCGCCTGAATTTTTCCTATCCCGGACTGGATCTGTTCCAGGATTTTTCGGCCCGCATTGCGCCCGGCGTGACCCTGGTGCGCGGGGGCGATGGCCGCGGCAAGACCACGCTGCTCAACCTGCTGGCCGGCTTGATACCCGCGCGCGACGGGGTGCTGGAGTTGAACGGCCTGCGGCTGGACAGCGAGCCTGAGAATTATCGCCGCCAGGTGTTCTTCATCGATCCGCGCACCGAGGCTTATGACCAGATGACGCCGCCGGAAGTGTTTGCCGCATTGGCCGAACGCTATCCGCATTTCGATCACGCGCAGTTGCCGGCGCTGACCGAAGGCTTGTCCTTGACGCCGCATCTGGAGAAGAAGCTCTTCATGCTCTCGACCGGCAGCAAGCGCAAGGTCTACCTGGCAGCGGCCTTCGCCGCCCACGCCACGCTCACGCTGCTGGACGATCCCTATGCCAGCCTGGATCGCGCTTCCATCCAGTTCGTTGCGGCTACGCTCAACGCGCATGCCGCAGATGCCGATCAGGCTTGGGTGGTGGCCATGTATGAGACGCCCGAGGCAGTGCGCCTGGCGGGGACCATCGATCTGGGGGATTGACAATCCGCCAGGGCAACTGATGCCCTCCCATTGCGCGACGCTGCAGCATGACGGCCTTCCGGGGCCACCCTATTGCGCACTGAAGTTGCCGGTACTGGCAATGAGCGTGGCACCGCAGCTGGTCATGTGACCTTCGTAGGCGACGGCGAGGCCATCGATCTTGTGATGGGGATGTCCTTCGGTGATGGTGCAGTTGTCGTGTCCTTTCTGCGGGCAGCTGCAGACGTCGCCCACCCGCGCCACGGGCAATCCGCCGACCTTGAAATGGCTGGCGCTGACTTGCGTGACCTTGCCGCCATGGGAGGTGGCGTCGCCGAGACGGATGATGTTGGGCATGCGGATTCCTTTCGAGGTGGAGGTGGAGGTGGAGGTGGAAGGGTCGGAGAGGGCGAGGGCTTGTGCGCCTCACGGCGACGGGCTTGAGGCTTGCGGCCCCCGGGTCGGGCGCAGGCGGAAGCTGTTGAGCACCTCATCCCATAACTGCAGGGCTTGTGCATCGGTCATCCTGGTCGGTTGCGCATTGCTGTTCTTGTCGTGATGGCCGGTCGTCAGTTCGATCTTGATGGCGGGCGTATCGAGCGAGCCCTGGCCCTCGGTCTCCCAGATGAAACTGTGACTGCGTCCGCCGCCGCTGTTGGGCGTGGTGACCAGGAATTCCTGTCCCTGGTAGGGGCCGACCTGACGCTCGCCTTTGCGCAGCGTGCGTACCGCGGTGGCGAGATGGCCGAGTGTCTGCAAGCCGCTGCTCATGCGATCCAGCAGCGGTCGGTCGTGCTCGCTCATGGCCAGCGGGTAGAACCAGACCGAGACAAAGGCATCGGGGTGGCCAGCGATGTCGATATCGATGCCGGCTTCTTCGTTTTCCCAATCAGGGTTGGCGATGAAGCCGCCTTCGAAGCAGTAGCCGGGGTCTTGGGGAATATCATGCGTAGCTCGCTTACGCAGGGCAGCAAGCGTGAGACGCATACGTTCTATCGCGTCGTCCTGATAACTTGGCATGCCCACAGGAGGCGGGCTCATGCCGGCCTCTGTCTTGAATAGATAGCGCGTGCCATCAATCCAGCGATATCCCTCTACCTGCGCGATTTCATCAATAAAGCTCTCTTCCCAATAGACCAAGATTCGCGAATGCTGATCAGGCTTGATCAGCATTCGCAACAGACTAGGGTCGGTTTCATGCTTGATTGATTTGAGCGTGTTTACCTTGGCATCTATTTCTGCCCCAAATTCTTCCAGGCTCATGGCCTGGGGCGGCTCCAGCCTGGCAAAGTCATATTGATAATTGCCTCCACTCAGTACCGAACCTGCTGGCATATCCAACATAAAACGACCGGTACAAAACGTTGAGACAGAAGGAACAGCTCGGCTTGCCTGGGCAATATTCATGATGCGCAATCCTTGGTAAGGTGAACGGTCTCCAGACAGGAACATCAAGATGCAGGAGTAGGACCATTTGCCTGGGCAGTGTTCATGATGTGCAATCCTAGTTGAGGTGAGATATTTCCAGAAAAAATCAGCCAGATCGTGAAGGTCGAAAAGGCAATGAGACGAAGCGAATTTTTCACGAGCACTATTCTCCTGAGGGTGTTTTCAAATCCGCCGACGTGCTGACGATCCTGATGATTGAATAGAGCGTTACCGCCTGAGCAATCTTGGCGTTGTAGGAAAACTGATGGTCATAGCTCTCGTGAGATTTCAACTTTCCTTCATGCTTGAAAAGCTGCATGACATGCGACTTCGGGGCGCCCCCCGATTCGGCGGGCACAGTTCCGTCCCCCGGTCCGGTGCCGCCCTGTAATGTGAAGTAGTGCAGGTGATACTCGTCGAAGCGCAGCTCCAACATCCCATTCAAATCATCTTCTGCCAGTTGCGCTTTCGCGGGATCGCCGGGCACCATTGGCGCGCATTTCCAGTTAATCTCGTTCCACGCAGGCTGTTGCGGGTCGGCAGCGTAATACGCGTAAGTATTGGAGTGATAGCTGTCTTCAATCTGTCGATGAAGTGTCTGCGCCACGTCCATTTTCTTTTTAAACCTGTGGAAATCCGGTAAATCTCTGTCCTCCCGTATCAACACCTTCCCCTCCCTCCTCGCTCGCTCCTCATCTTCTCTCCCAGCCGGATCAACCAAATCCTCCCGCACCAATTTCCACCAATCCGCGGAATTGTTGAGATAGATCTTCGCGTAGGGATCGTCCTCTCCAAGAAAGCTATCCATCTCCTCAGGCATGCCCCGCTGTCCAATGGCCCGATAACTGGCCCGCAGCCAATGCCGCTCGCCACGGTTGGTCCAGGTCTTGTATTGCGCCGTGGGCAGCAATTCCAAGGGACCCGGCGCATTGGCCATCACTGCCGTGCAGTCGGCGGCATTGCGCCCGAGGATGATCTGCGCCGCGCCTTCAAACCCGGCGCGCATACGCTTGTAAGTCGCGGGTGCGCCAATGGCCGGCATCACCCCATGCACCACGCCCAGAATGCGTTCATTCATTCCGGGCAGTAGGGCACAAGCCCGTGCAACCAGCCCGCCCATGCTGTGCGTGACCAGAATCACCTGCTCGCAACGCTTGCCCTTGCTGCGGTAATACGCGGTGATGCGTTCGATCTCGTCAGCCAATCTTTGGGCAGACACCCGGTTGCTTTGCAGCCAGTTGTAGCCCACCGCATGCACCGGATAGAGCATCTCGGCCGCATCCCGCAACTGCTCTTCCTCAAGCGGAACGAAGGGCTTCTGCGCTCCCAGTTTTGCCGCGTCCTGGCGATCCATGACCAACTCTTTCCAGTGAGAAGTGAGCGTGGTCCCCTGGCTGGCAGGATCGAAGATCAGCGCCATGCTCGTCTCCAGCAGCGAAAGAATCGGCAAGTAACTGTCCGCATGGAGTTGCCCCCAGCCACGCCACTTGATGCGCTCGGCATCGGTCGCACCAGGCGCCAGCGCAAGCAGCGTCTTGCTGGTCTCGTCTGGCGAGGCAGGTCCGTCTTCATCCACTTCGGTCAGATCGGGATTGAGCAAGCGCTGCCGGTCGGCCGAGGTGCGGATCAGGTGCTTGAGCAGCAAGACGATGGCGTCCCAGGTACTGTCCGGCGGGAACCATGCCGCTCCCTTGTCACGTCCGATGACCTTGAGCCTGGTCCCCATGATGCCCGGCACGAACAGGATCGGGACCACCACCTCCGGTGTGGTCAGGCACAAGGCCCGCACCTTCATGTTCTCCCCCGTCAGCACCGATTGCGCCACATCATTGCCGTCTTCATCCCAGCTCGTGCCGACCAGCCGCATCGGTTCGGATCCGCTCATCGTCTACTCCTTCACAATGCGCAGGCGCGCGATGCGCATGGCCATGTCCTTGCTCAGCGCGGTACGGCCCTGTTCGTCGGTGACACCTTCAATGACGCTGCCATCCTCCAGCTCGATGCGATAGCGCTGCCGCACGTGGGGCCGGCCACTGCCACGCCGGGCCAGGATGAAGCGCTCGTCGGTACGTAGCGTGCTGGCCGGTAGCTCCACGCCAGGCGGCGCACTGTCGGCACCGCTGAGGTGATGGAAATCGGCCGAACGGATGGTGTGCTCGCCACGGCTCTGCTGGGTGATGACGCCGCCGCCCAGATCGATCTGCGCCCCTGCCGCCAACAGGCGCAGCTTGGGGGCTTCCAGGACGATTTCATCGGCAGCCGTCAGGACGATGCGACGCGCTGATGTCGCTTCGATGTCCCCGCCATGGGTCTGCAATTGCATCGGGCCGCTGGCGGCCACCAGCCGGATACCCAGCCGCTGCACAAACAGGCTGATGCCCTCGGCCACGCGCGCCAGCAACTTCCTGCCCACGGAGAGCTGGGTGTTGCCCACGCTGATGAGATCGACCTCCTTCTGCGCGCCAATGGCCACCCCTTCCTCGCTGGTGACGGCCACGCCCGCCGGCGCAGTCACGGCTACGACTGGCTGGCCGCCAGCGCCGCCCTCTGGCTGCGTATTGCTGCCAGCCTCCCAGGCATCGAGGCGCTCGCGCAGGCTGCTCAGGCTTTGCAGGCGGGTGCCATCGGCATGATGGGTCTCGGCCAGCGCTGCCAGTTGCTGCTGCACCTCCTGCAGTACATGCAGCAGTCCCAGCATCTCGGCGCGATCCAGTTGCGTACCAGCGGCCTGATCGCGCGCGGCCGCACTGATGAGCACACCCTGTCCACCCCGCAGTGCCAGGGCCTGGTCCGTGCGCAGCTCGGCGCCTTCGCCACGGGCCTCGCCATAGCCCTCGCTACGGGGATGGGTGAGCCAGCCGAGATTCAGTTCGCTTTGCCCATGTTGCGAAGCAAGCTGGGCGCTGATCTGGTGCCGGGTGTCGTCCAGGCGCAGCTGGTTGTAGCGCTGGCCCTGGATCTCCTTGCTCCTGATGCCGGCCAGGAAGCGATTGCCCGGCAGGCTGCCCACACGGCTGAAGGCCGGTGGCAGCGACTGGCCGTTGAAGAGGCGGCCAATGACGATGGGCTTGTCAGGATCGCCGCCGAGGAAGTCGACCAGCACCTCATCGCCCACGCGCGGCAGATGGATCGCGCCCCATTGCCGCCCGGCCCAGTGACTGGCCACGCGCACCCAGGCGGAATCGCGTTCGCTGTCGCTGGCGCCGGCACCACGGGCATGCTGGTGATCCTGCATGCGGGTGCCGGGAAAGCGCAGCTTGATGCGGCCCAGCGCATCGCAGTACAGCTCTTCGCCCGCCGGACCGACGACATGGGCACTCTGCAGACAGGGCCGGGGCAGATCCACCCGCGGGTCAAAGGGCGGCACCAGCGGTATGCCACGGCGTACGCAGCTGAAGCGATTCAGATACCGCCGGCCCTGCTCGCGGCAAAGCTGGCGCAAGTACGCCAGCTCCGTCAGCGCGCTTTGCTCATGCTGCGTGGCTTGCTGCAGGCGCTGGTCCAGCGAAGCCGGAAGATTGTTCTCGGCATGGAAGGCCAGCCGGGTGATGACGAATTCGCGCTCGTGGGGCTGATGTGCGTCCAGTTCGGGGTGATCCTCCACGCTGATCCATTCGCCCACCCGCAAGGCCCGCACGGTGGAATCAGCCTGGAAGGTCTTGGTCTCCTGTGCCAGCCGCTGCATGCGCGTCTTCGAAATCTGGTCAAAATCTTCACCATCATCGGCGATGTGCGGTGCCTCGACGAGATAGTCGTCCAGCAGCAGGGCGAGACGGTCACCCAGTTCCCCCTGCTCGGCAGAGATGTTCACTTCCCTGTTTAGGGGCCCATTCCGGGCATGGTCCCAGGTCTGGCGGCTGACACTGCCCGCGCGCTGGCGACGCATGGCGCGCCAGCGCACGATGCCGTCCTGCGCACCGGGCGCGTGATCCTGCCGGTAAGGGACGGTGCCGGCCGCGTTGCGCGGCAGCTGCAGGGGATCGTTGAACAGCACCAGCACATGCCGAGGACTACCGATCTGGCCGGGCGGGGACGGCTCGCCCGGACGGATGAACCAGCCGATGCCTCGCCGCTTCCACAGGCGCCGCAGGAAGTCGGCGTCGGATTCGTTGTGCTGCATGATGAATTCACGCGCCGGATACTGCTCCGCCAGCAGCGACCAGTCGACCTCGAAACTGCTGGCCAGGAGCGAGCTGCGCTGGCGCCATTCGTTGATGAGTACCTGGGTCACGTCCGTCTCGCTGGCGTGCAGGAACACTCGGGTGTTGATCCGTTGCCCGAGCAGGCTCAAGGCATCGCGCAGCACCAGACGGTAGCCGCTGAGTTCGTGATCGATCTGGTCCGCATCAGCTTCGGCGATGAAACCGCACACCGTGCGCAGTCGCCCCTGGTCGGTGACCAGCCGGATCTCTGCCGGCAGCGCCATGAAGTCCTTGAGCGGCAGGTCTTCATGCGGCGACAGGCACAGCAACTCATGCTCGCTGGTACCGCAGACCGATTCGCGGCCTGTCACCTGCCGTACCAGCAGCGCCTGCTGCAAGAACTGGTGCGACTGCGGCAAGCGCAGCCGGATGGCGCGGGCCTGTTGCGTCCAGGTGATGAAAGCCTCGGAGAGCGTGCGGTAAGGCATGCGGAGATCCTTGCTGGAGAATCCGTCCGGGCGGCATCCGGGAGCACGGACGATGCGCGGGCTGAACGGGAGGTGGCGAGAGGAGGGATCATGCTAGAGGAGCCCGATGCACCATGGGGAGAAGCGGCAGAGGTTGCGCGGCAAACTCGTCAGAGTTCGACGAAGGTCATTGCGCAGATGTCATTTTGTTGTGCCATGCCGATCCTCGGCGGGGGCGCTATGATAGGCGACGTGCCGGCCCGACCGGCACATGCGGAGCCCGGCCCCATGCAGGCAGGGCCCATCGAACCCCCATAGGAGACAAGACGTGCCACCAGACCTCGCGCCACGCCCCGCCATCACCTCGGCCCACTATCGTGCCGACGCCCCCGCTGCCTATGACTGGCAGATCCCCGAGTACTTCAACATCGGCCTGGCCGCCTGCGACCGCTGGGCCGATGGTAGCGACCGGCCGGCCATCATCGCCGAGGACGCCGATGGCACGGTCACGACCTGGAGCTTCGACCAGCTCAAGCGGCTGAGCGACCAGTTCGCCAACGTGCTGAGCGAGGCCGGCATCAAACGCGGCGACCGCATCGGCATTTATCTCTCCCAGCGCATCGAAACCGTCATCACCCACATCGCCGCCTACAAGCTGGGTGCGGTGACGGTGCCGCTGTTCTACCTGTTCGGGCCGGAAGCCATCGCCTATCGGCTCGACAACAGCGAAGCTTCTGCCCTCGTTACCGATGCCTCCGGCATGGACAAGGTCCATCTCGCAGGCGAACTGCCGGCGCTGAAGGTAGTGTTCTGCGTGGAGCAGTCCGATATCGTGCTGCCGCAGACCACCGACTTCTGGGACCGTCTGCGCGCTGCCCCGACCGTGTTCGAGCCGGTCATCACGCTGGCCGATGATCCGGCCATGATCATCTATACCTCCGGCACTACCGGCAAGGCCAAGGGTGCGCTGCATGCGCATCGGGTGCTGCTGGGGCACCTGCCGGGCGTGGAAGTCTCGCACGACAGTTTCCCGCAGCCGGGCGACCGTTTCTGGACACCCGCCGACTGGGCCTGGATCGGCGGCCTGCTCGATGTGCTGTTGCCCTCGCTGTATCACGGCGTGGCGGTGGTGGCGCGGCGGCTGGAGAAATTCGACGCTGCGACCGTATTCGGCTTGCTGGCGCGGCACGCGGTACGCAACGTGTTCTTCCCGCCGACCGCACTGAAGATGCTGCGCAGCACGCCCGATCCGCGCGCGCAATGGGACTTCGCGCTGCGCAGCGTGGCCAGTGGCGGCGAGACGCTGGGCGACGATCTGATCGCCTGGGGTCGGACGGCACTGGGCCTGACCATCAATGAGTTCTACGGTCAGACCGAATGCAATCTGGTGGTATCGTCCTGCGCGCAGCTCTATCCCGGTGCCTCCGGCAGCATGGGGCGGGCGGTGCCGGGACATGACGTGCAGATCGTGGATGAGGAGGGCCATGTCCTGCCGCGCGGCGAAGTGGGCAACATCGCCATTGGCGCGCCGGATCCGGTGATGTTCCTGCGCTACTGGCGCAATGAAGAGGCCACGCGCGAAAAATTCGCAGGCGATTTCCTGCTCACGGGGGACCTGGGCAACATGGACTCGCACGGCTACATCCGCTACCTGGGCCGCAACGATGATGTCATCACCAGTGCCGGCTACCGCATCGGCCCGGCGCCCATCGAGGAGTGCCTCATGCGTCACCCGGCGGTGCGCATTGCGGCGGTGGTGGGCGTCAAGGATGCCCTGCGCACGGAGGTGGTGAAGGCTTTTGTCGTCCTCAAGGAGGGACATGCTCCAGAAGCCGCCCTGGTGAAGGCCCTGCAGGAGCATGTGCGTTCGCAACTGGCAGCGCATGAATATCCGCGCGAAATCGCCTTCGTCGATGCGCTGCCCACTACGGCCACCGGCAAGATCATGCGCAAGGCGCTCAAGGAAAGCGCAGAGCGGGCCCCCTGAGGCGATGGGCTCAGACCCCGTGCACCAGCCATTGCATCAGCCACGACAAGCCGAACAGCAGGGCCCCGATCAATCCGCCGACCAGGGTGCCGTTGATGCGGATGTACTCGGTGCTCATCTGCTGATAGAGACCCTCGATGTCGGCCAGCTCGTAGCCGCCTTGCGTTCGGTTCTCCAGGTCTTGATAGGCACGCACGGCCGTGTCCAGCTCCTTCAGGATGCCGCGGTAATCCACCAGTACACCGTAGCGTTTGGCTTCGTGCAGGCGGTTCACGCGGGCCACTGCCTGGATCAGGCTGTGCTCCTTCAAGGGCTTGTCGATGTAGAGCACCGTGTTGCGCGGCTCATCAAAGCCCGTCAACAGCCGGTCAACCACGATCAACAGATCCGGCTCGCCATCGCTGCCAAAGTCCTGCAAGACCTGTTGCTCATAGCCTTCGGCATTCTTGCCGACATGGCTGTTCCACCATTTCTGCACTTCGGGCAGCTTGCTCTCATCCACCTCGGTATTGCCTTCACGGCTGTCTGGTGCGGAAATGATGACGGCACTGCTCACCAGGCCCGTGTCATCAAGGTATTGCTTGTAGCGAATGGCTTCCAGCTTGCTGGCGGTGGCCACCTGACCTTTGAGACCTTGCCCGAGCTTCTTGATGTTCTCGTTGAAATGTTGGGCGATGTCCCAGGCGATGAGTTCGATGCGGTTGGCGGCCCCATAGACGGCCTGCTTGTTGGCGAACTTGCGCTTGAGGTCGGCGGCCTGCTCGGGGCTCAACCCCGCCGTGATGCGATCAAACCAGCGGTTGACGGCCTCTTCATTGATGGTCAGTTCCGGCACACGCTCTTCATACAGCAGCGGTGCCACCGTGCCGTCTTCCACGGCACGCTGCATGGTGTAAGCATGGACGATGGGGCCGAACTTGTTGGCCGTCTTGTCCTTCTTCAACAAGGGCGTGCCGGTGAAAGCCACATAGGCCGCACGCGGCAGCGCCTTGCGCATGCGCTCGTGGGTTTCGCCACCGTGACTGCGGTGGCCTTCGTCTACCAGCACGATCATGTCTGCCGATGGGTTGTAGCACTCGGGCAGCTTGGAGGCAGTAGCGAACTTCTGCAGCAGAGTGAAGATGATGCGCTCTGAACCTTGGCCGATGCGCTTGGCCAGCTCAACTCACAGAGATATTCGGGAAGCAACAACGCCTTGTTGGGACGGGCGAAAAGCACGTCAATACAGTTCACCCCATCCAAGTGCTCTGGGACGACGCATGCGACCCCTGCGAATCCGGTCCGTACTACAACAACATCGCCGACATGCAATATCGATTTCCGATTTTTCGCGTGTCCTTCCGCAGATATGTATGCCCAGTTGGTTTCATTTAGCTGTTCTCTCGAACATTTTGAGAACGAAAGGCCCGAACACCACAACTTGAATCTACATAGTAGTGGCTTGGGTTCTGGGTAGCTTCAATCTGGCGGGCGATAATGTCCAGCTTGTCGTCCACGGCCGTGAGGATGGCGGCGATTTTTTGTTGTTCGGGAAGTGGTGGAATAAGTGCGCCTGCTTGCTAAGCTGTATGAAAGGGCCTCTTGAGCCGACTCGCGAGGTCGCCCACCAAGTGCTATCTGGTCTAGCAATCGCTAGGTAAGGGGAATCGGACCCGATGGACCAGAAGCCCCGCTAGTCGGGGCTTCTGCATTCTCAAGACTAGCGTTGAACAACAACCCAAGTTATCCACAGCCCTTTTGGGATTCGGCTCTCAATGCATCAAGGTGCGGATTTTCTCTACCTTTTTGATTTTCGCTTCTTGGTGGTTTCCGGTCGTGCAGCCTCCAAGATAGTTTTGACGACACTAGGATTTGCCTGGACGAGCCTTGCGTTCTCGGCGGCGTAGCCATACAGGTCCCTCAGAGCAGTCACCACGCCGGCTGACCTTGAGAATCCGCCCTCACAGTGGACGAGCAACGTGTGGATAGTATCTGGAAGCGCTTGGGTGAATCGCAATATGTCTTCTGCATCGTCTTTAGTCATTGCCGAAGGTAGTTTCTCCGCCGCGCGTGCCGAGAGCTCGCCAAGGAAATCGACGTCTGCGAAGCTTAGTCTCAGCAAATACTTGTACTCAGGCAGCTGGGCAGGATGTTTCTCAGGGGCAGTGATGGAAATCATGGCCACCCCGTCAATCAGCGGGATGCGTTCCGCGTCGCCTCGGGACAGGGCGAATACCTGCCTGCCCTGCGCTGACGGACGGTACAGTTTAGCAACGACGTCTTTGACTCGAGTGTTCATTGCATGAATTTATCGTTCCTGCGCGACGCCATGTCAAGGTCCAGTCGGGCGTGCATGACTGTTTTAGTTGGCCTCTCCTTTGCATACCCCGGAGGTGCCGTCTAAAGCATGAGTTTTTTCTTGCAGTGGAGGATGTGATGGATATAGCCAAGCTACTGGCAAGAGGTCGACCTAGTATCTGCGCGACTACAGCAAACCAGCTTATCGCCGACATCGAATACAGCCCTTTAGAGGAGGAGTGCAACCTCAGTTATAGCCGGGTGTGGAGAACATGGGACTATTCCTATCCACTGTCACCTCACCTTCCTCTCAAGGAGGGCCAAGCTCCCTACAGGGTGATTCGAGACCATTTGTTGAATCTTCTGCCAGAAGGGGAGGCGCGAGGACAAGCCGCTCGCCGATATCAGCTCAGTCACGCGAATGCTTGCGCAATGGCCGTCTATCTATGTCGAGAGCCGGCGGGTGCCGTGGGATTCGACCTGGATGTGGAGGAGTTGGGCGTTCCCGATGATAGACCGCCAGTCGTCCGTGAGCTGTCAACATCGGAATTGTCCAAACGTATCCGACACCGGGGCACCATCCCATTCGCTTTCTGGGATGATGTTTTCTACCAGTCGTTAGCCGGTGTACAAGATAAGCTCCAGGTGCGCCTGGAAGGCGATGACCTCCAGTTCGTCGGCGGATGTTTAAATTCGAGCCACATACTGAAACCCGAGCCCCACGGACAAAGCACGCGGCGCATGGTCGCTAACGAGCACTTCTGCATTTCTCTCGCTAGAACGGTGGGTTTACCTGTAGCCAACGTTGAAATCCGACGTGTCCCAGAACCCGTCTTGCTGGTGGAACGCTTTGACCGTGCCAGAAACATTGTCCGGCACCCGGAAATGGTTGAGCGTGTACACACCTTGGATGCGTGCCAAGCGCTTGGAGAACATCCCTTCTTCAAGTACGAGTGTCCAGAGGGGCATGGAGGCGGATATCGGGAGAGGCGTACCGGTATCGGCTTCCGTGAAATGTTCGAACTGGACCGACATTTCATGGTGTCCCTGGAAGGAAGGATGGCCATCGTGAGATGGGCACTTTTCAACATGCTCATTGGAAATAGCGATGCGCACGCAAAGAACTTTTCGTTCTTCCAGCATAGGCTCGGAATCATGCCGGCCCCGGCCTATGACCTCGTCTGCACGCGCGTCTATGACATGGGTAGTGAAATGGCGATGGCGTTCGGTAATGCCTTCTTGGTCGAGGACGTCGTTGCTGATGACCTAACGATTTTTGCGGAAGAAGCAGGTATTGCGCGCGACACGCTTGTTGAAGAACTGAAGGCCCTGGCTACTGCCGTGAGGGCACATGCGCCAATTTTGGCAAAGAGCGACGTTTACACGCAGCAGGAGCGGACATTGCTCCGTAAGATTGCTACCTCAATCGAGGGCCGTGCGGTACATTTGTTGAAAGTCGCGTCCGAGTCGCCCGGCAAGGAGTAGCTGAGGTCAATTCACGAGACTGCTCCATTCTAAAACGCTAGGCTCGAAAGGGACCACGTGAGGGAAAAGGCGCGACCAGCACAGCGCATTCTCGAGCCCGAAGGTGAAGTTCTCCAGATAGACAAAAAGTTCTGAGCTGAAAATCCTAAACGCTACAGGTTTTCGGCCGAGGGGTATGACTCAGATTATACCGGCCTGTACCTGCTGGTGGACCCAAAGGGAGCTATTCGTCCAAGGGACTTGGGGCGAATCTAGGGCATGGTTAGCGACCTGATTGGTACAGAGGTTACTGTTAGAACGCCCGCAGCACTGCCGGCGGACATTCGGGATACCATCCGCGTGAAAGAGAAGCCTATCTGAAAAGAATTTTCTTTCGGGTGGAGGGCAGTCGGAAGCGCATTGCGCAACCGTGACTTCTATTGCTCCCGAGGAAGTGGTGATACAAGTCGACCTCGCAGTCGTTAATCCTCTTTCGCAGGTACTTTTTGTTAGCATTAGAGTCACGATGGAAGTTAATTCTGATTTAACTTATAGGGCGGTAAAATATGTTCTTGATGTCCGCTTTTTTCGAGGCAATTTAGCGAACGCCTGATTACTGCTCTATGAAGTTGCTTTCACGTTGCTCGTTAGTGAGCAACATTCCGGTGCTGTTTGTGGGAAGAGGAGGGCTGCCCATGGAATTGCGCAACAGAGATTTTTATAAGATGACAGAACAAGTAAAACTAACCAAAGAATTGGTATCGCTCGTCCACTATGTGGAGCTGAATGAAAGTGGATGGGTTCAAAAAACTCTTGTCAAAATTATTCTTGCTGTTTTACGTGCGCGCAAAGGGGGCGCCATAACCAAGCAGGAACTACGTGAAGAAGTTAAAAGGGCGACGACTCATGACTTTGGTTCTGGGGCAATTGAGAAAGCGATTGCTCAGCTGTCGTCGGACAAGAAACTTTTAGAGAACCCTAAAGCCTGCTATCGGCTCCGGCAAGAGGCGATTCGCGAAATTGACGAGGCGATGGCAGCCACTTCTGCAGAAGAGGCTGCGTCTCGTGCTCGTTTCGAGGCATTGATTCAAGAAGCCGCTCCAAATGTGGATGCGTCGACGCTTTGGATTAGTTTCGAGAACGATTATTTGTATCCGCTTATTGCCAAGTCAGGTGCCAACACGCTCAACCTCATCTCGGGCGGGAATACTGAGCTCCCCACGGAAGGACTCGGCCCGGTGATTGAGCAGTTACCCGCCGAGGTGCGGGAAGCGGTAACCCACGCCATCATAAAGTTTCTTGACCCTAGTAACCAACAAACGTGTCAGTTCATTCTCAAGCGCGTTGCGGCGACTTTCTTCGTAAGCGCTGTAAGTTTAGATAACTCCACGATTGAAGCACTTGATAGAAAGCGCACTCGTAAGAGCTCCGTAAAGTTATTCCTAGATACCAACGCACTTTTTTCGGTGTTGTCGCTGCGTGACCATGACCAGGACGATAGCGTCCAGAGCCTGATGGCTTTGAACCGAAATCCAAATTCACCTGTACAGCTGAAGCTTTTCGTCTTTCCAGAGACCATTGACGAAGCAACGCGGGTCCTTAATGCGGCCATGCTTCATCTCGGTTCTAACCCGATGCCATCGAATGTTGCCCGTGTGGGTATGTATTCCAACCTGTCGGGAGTTTATGTCCGGTATTTTCAGGCCGCGAGTCAGTCGAAAACTGGACTGACTCCTAGTGAATACTTTGAGCCATATATTTCTGGCCTAGCGGGTATTTTGAGGGGCCGAAATATTGAGATTATTGACCGCTCATTGTTGCTTTCTACGCTAGACCAAGACTTCCTCGACGACGTATTGACCATGGAGGAGCGTGAGTCCAAGAAGCCAGAGGACCGTCGGAAGAACCATGAAGCTATCAAACATGACGTTTATGTCTGGCATTGCGTACAGCGAGCTCGCCCATTAGGCCTCGCCTCGCCACTGGATGCGACAGATTGGTTTGTAACGCTGGACAAGAGGCTCCTTGGATTCGATGCGTTTAAACGTGGACGAAATCCGAATTCCGTTCCCGTATGTATTGACCCGAGTAGTTTCATCCAGTACGCCCAATTCTGGACCCCGCGTTCCGCCGATTTTGAAAAGGCACTTTTTGGCAGTTTGCGACTCCCGCTTCTCTTCCGTGATTTCGATAGCGATACGGAAGATGTCACATTATCTATTCTTCGGAAGATGGCCAACTTCGAGGATGTGCACACGTTCTCGACCTCGGAACTCCAAACAATCCTTTTGAACCAGGCTGTTCGTTCTAGGTTTAAGGATGCCAAAACTTCAGAAGAAGAGGTGGCCATCATTCGTGACGAGCTGCTCGCTGTCCACGAAAGCACTGTTCAAAGAGTGAAGCAGTTGGAGGCGGAGGCTCAGGACAAGGACGCTCTCGTCGACCGTCGAACAAAAGAAGCAGCATTACTGCTTGACCAAAAAAACAATATTGAATCTCAAAAAAATGAGGTCTCAGAAGAAAGAGATTTCGCCCTTGGACAGGTCCAAAATGCCGATAAAAAACTCACGGAACTGGAAAGCCAGCTTGCCGTTGTAAATGCGGAAAAATCAAATATAGACCGGCAGCTTCAGCTTTACAAAGAAAAAGAGCAAAAAATAGAACAGCAGAGAGCTGCCCGTCAGGCGGCCTTGCGATTTATTCTACTTTGCGGAGTGCTTCCCGGGATTCTTGCTTTTGGAGTTGTTGGAGCATTGCTAGTGTGGTTCTTCAAAGTGAAATTCCCATTCGTTGTCGCTGCTGTAGTTGGCTTCCTTGTGTGTTTTGGCCTGCTTTGGCATGTCGGACGACAGCATGCATCGCTCGCGCCGTTTCCTAAGGTTCGGTACTGTATTGCAGCGCTGGGTATCGTCGGTGTTTGCGCGCTATTGCTTGTCAAAGAAACTGCATCGGCGCTGTATCAGAACTGGGTGCAGACCAACCAAGCAAAGCTACCAGGTGCGATTACTTCGGCGTTAGGTGGAGAAATGCAGAAATCCTCTGACAAGGAGTGAGCCTAGACTATTGGTGTGACAGGCCACGCAGAGTTTCACGCCAAGCCAGATAATATGGGACGCTGCTGTGCAGCTGTCGAACATCAGGCTTTTGGCTTGTACAGACTAAGCTCTAGCTAAGTGCAATTACGAAATGCGACAGCAAGAAATCTGCAAAAAATTGCTCTATCGGAAGATGTATTTTGTGATTCCCATATAGTTGGACCTGATGGGTGACGGTTGTTACGAAGCACATGCATGAGCCTAGTGCGCGATGCGATGCAGAGATGAGTCGCACGTTTTGCTTCTAAAAATCTCAAGAGATGCTTATCGAAGACGCGCAAAGCCAGACCCGGTGGGGTTGGAAAATCTCACTTTATGGTGCCTGCTACACTCAATTGTAGATAGCCACATAACCCGAGAAAAAAGGGTCCATAAGTGATAAACATATGGACCCTTTTGCATTTAGGGGCGTCATGACCTCGCAGATAAAGCGTAGTGTTGATGAACCTAGCCCCCTGGCTGCACACCCATCATATTCCAGTTCTCTGGAGTTCTAGATTGCCTTCAATAGACTTTGACGTGGTTGGATAAAGGCTCTCCGGGGATGAGACTAAAATTGCAGTTTTCGGGGGGGAGTCCGCTTTGTTTCAGATTCATAATGGCTCTGCCTTTTTGAATCAGATCTTCCATCATTCGTTGCTCTAAGTTCTCCAAATGTGAGAGTACGCGAGAAGCTGGCGCTGGTTAACAAGCCATATGCTGAAGATGTCATCGTGACCGGCAGCCGGCTCAAGTATTGCGGGCGCAGCTATTTCACGGAGGTTCGGCACGTGTCTGCTCTGACAGCGCCACGGCTGACTTTTACAGCGTCACGCTTTATTGTGGAAAGTCCGTGGGGGGCCACAATCACATCTCAGGCCATGGCCCCCCTGTTGGAGGATTTCTACCGTAAGCGCGCGGAAGAGAAACTGCTTCCACGGGTTCGACATTGGGAGCGCAAAACAGGGCTGAAAGCGGCAGGGGCCAATATCCGACTTTTTCAAAGTCGATGGGCAAGCTGCGACGCCGGGAACGTCTTGCAGTTTCACCCAAGAGTAATGGAACTGGCCGGCAGTGTGCAGGACTACATCATAGTCCATGAGCTATGCCATACCATCGAGAAGAATCACACCAAAGCCTTCTGGAGCCTAGTCGGTCAGGTCATGCTGGGGTGGCGGCAAGAACACGAGGTACTGGAGCAAGCGGCATTTGGAAATGCAATATAGCTGCTTTGCTTAATCGTAAAAACAAACGGCCACTTCTTGGAAGTGGCCGTTTGTTTTTCGAAGCAACTTTGAAAAGTGAAGCATCGAACTGAGCTATCGAGCGGCACCGTTTGATAAAAATCTCAACGGATGCTTCTCAAAATCTCAGGTTATGGCTCCCGCTACATTGAGATCAAACGTCAATATTCCCCGCCTGCAACGCATTGGATTCAATAAACGCCCGACGCGGCTCCACATCATCGCCCATCAAGGTCATGAAGATCTGATCCGCAGCAATCGCATCCTCGATCTGCACCTTCAGCAAACGACGCACAGTCGGATCCATGGTGGTTTCCCACAGCTGCTCGGGATTCATCTCACCCAGACCTTTGTAACGCTGCTTGTTGACGCCACGCTCAGCCTCATCACGCAACCAGGCCATGGCCTGGCGGAATTCGGTGATGACCGATTCCTTGCGCTTCTCGCCCTGGCCGCGCGCCACGATGGCACCCTTGCCGATGAGTCCCTTGAAGGTCTCGGCCGCCGTCGAGAGCTGCTGGTAATCCGGGCCGCTCACGAAGTCCGCATCGATCACGGTCGCCTTGATGTTGCCATGCTGGCGACGATGGATATGCAGCGCCACCTTCTCGCTATGCTCATCCACGCGCGCCTGCACGTCGATGTTGATGTCGTTGATGGCCTTCTTCAGGTCTTCCGCGGTGGCGGTGGCCTGCTCGATGTTGTCCATCTTCAGCGCCACGCCACCGGTCATGATGGCGTTCAGGGCCGATTCATCGATCGCGCGCGACAGGCGCATGATGATGGCGTTGGCCGTGTTGTACTGCCGTGCCAGTTCCACCAGCGCTTCGCCGCTGATCGGCGCAGCACCTTCGGAAGGCTTGATCTCGGCGTCGTTCAGGGCGATCTGCATCATGTACTGCGCTTCCTCGAAGTCGTCCTTCAGGTAGCGCTCGTCCTTGCCCGCCTTGACCTTGTACAGCGGCGGCTGGGCGATATAGATGTGGCCGCGTTCGACCAGCGCCGGCATCTGGCGATAGAAGAGCGTCAGCAGCAGCGTGCGGATGTGGGCGCCGTCAACGTCCGCATCGGTCATGATGATGATGCGGTGATAGCGCAGCTTGTCCGGGTTGAATTCGTCAGCACCGATGCTAGTGCCCAGGGTCGCGATGAGCGTCGTGATCTGCTCGGATGAGAGCATCTTCTCGAAGCGCGCCTTCTCCACGTTCAAGACCTTGCCGCGCAGCGGCAGGATGGCCTGGAATTTACGGTCGCGGCCTTGCTTGGCCGAGCCGCCTGCGGAGTCACCCTCGACGATGTACAGCTCGCACAGGGCCGGGTCACGTTCCTGGCAATCGGCCAGCTTGGAAGACAAACCCAAACCATCCATCACGCCCTTGCGGCGCGTCAGTTCGCGTGCCTTGCGCGCAGCCTCACGGGCACGCGCGGCTTCGACGATCTTGCCGCAGATGATCTTGGCATCGTTCGGCTTCTCGGCCAGGAAGTCGGTCAGGGTCTTGGCGACGATTTCTTCCACGGGGCCGCGCACTTCGCTGGAGACCAGCTTGTCCTTGGTCTGCGAACTGAACTTCGGTTCCGGCACCTTCACCGACAGCACGCAGGTCAGGCCTTCGCGCATGTCGTCGCCGGAGATCTCGACCTTGGCCTTCTTGGCGAGATCGTTTTCTTCGATGTACTTGTTGATGACGCGGGTCATCGCGGCACGCAGGCCGGTCAGGTGGGTGCCACCGTCACGCTGCGGGATGTTGTTGGTAAAGCACAGCACCTGCTCGTTGAAGGCGTCGTTCCATTGCATCGACACGTCCACCGATACCAACGTGCCCTGGTCGGATTGCTTCTCGCCGGTAGCCTGGAAAATGGTCGGGTTGAGGATGCTCTTGTTCTTGTTGATGTATTCCACGAAGCCGCGCGTGCCGCCTTCGAAGGCGAAGTCCTCTTCCTTGCCGGTACGCTGGTCGGTCAGCTTGATATGAACGCCATTGTTCAGGAAGGACAGTTCACGGATACGCTTGGCCAGGATCTCGTAGTGGAATTCGACGTGGGTGAAGATTTCTTCGTCGGCCCAGAAGTGGACTTCGGTGCCGCGCTTGTCGGATTCGCCCACGACCTTGATCGGGGAGACCTGCACGCCATCGATCATCTCCAGCTCGCGGTTCTGCACGATGCCCTTGGCGAATTCCATCGCGTGCACCTTGCCATCGCGGCGGATGGTGAGCTTCAGTTTCTTCGACAGTGCATTCACGCACGACACGCCCACGCCGTGCAGGCCGCCGGAGACCTTGTAGGAGTTCTGGTCGAACTTGCCGCCGGCGTGCAGTTCGGTCATCACGATTTCGGCCGCCGAACGCTTGGGTTCGTGCTTGTCGTCCATCTTCAGGCCCGTGGGGATGCCGCGGCCGTTGTCGGTGATGGAGATGGAATTGTCGGCGTGGATGGTGACGTGGATCTCGCTGCAATAGCCGGCCAGGGCTTCGTCGATCGAGTTGTCCAGCACTTCGAACACCAGGTGGTGCAGGCCGGTGCCGTCAGAGGTGTCGCCAATGTACATGCCGGGACGCTTGCGCACCGCCTCCAGCCCTTCCAGGATCTGGATGGAAGAAGCGCCATAGCTTTGTTGCGCGGAATTGGTGTTGTCTGCGGGGCTGGAGGACATGGTTACCTTCTGAAAATGCTAGCCAAACGACTAGGGAGCTGCAAAAAACGGAATTCTGGGGACGAATCTTTGGAATTCTTAAAAGCAACCGAGGGGCCGTCTGGGACGGCCCCTCGGGCGCGTGGAGCGGGTTTGCTCAGATCCGCATCGGCATGACGACGTACTTGAAGTCGGCGTTGTCAGGGATGGTGATCAGGGCCGACGAGTTGGCATCGCCCAGGGCGATGTTGACGTAGTCGTTCTTGAGGTTGTTGAGCACGTCGAGCAGGTAGCTGACGTTGAAACCGATGTCCACGGTGTCGCCGCCGTAGTCGATTTCCAGTTCTTCGACCGCTTCTTCCTGGTCGGCATTGGTGGAGCTGATCTTCAGGCTGCCCGGTGCGATCACCCAGCGTACGCCCTTGAACTTGTCGCTGGTCATGATGGCCGCGCGTTGCAGCGAGCGCAGCAGCTGGTCGCGGCTGATGGTGAAGCTGTTCTTGTAACCCTTGGGCACCACGCGGGTGTAATCGGGGAACTTGCCTTCGACCAGCTTGGAAATCAGCTCGATGTCGGCGAAGGTCAGCTTGACCTGGTTGTTGGCGATCTGCAGCTGGACTTCCTCGTCGCTGTCGTCGAGCAGACGTTGCAGCTCGATGATGGTCTTGCGCGGGATGATGACTTCCTGACGCGGGAAGTCTTCTTCGGTCTCAACCTGGCAGAAGGCCAGGCGGTGGCCATCGGTAGCCACTGCGATGACGTTCTTGCCTTCCACCACCAGCAGCAGGCCGTTGAGGTAGTAACGGATATCCTGCTGGGCCATGGCGAAATGGACCATGTTGAAGAGATGCTTGAGGGTCTTCTGCGGCAGGTTGACCTGGGCGTTGTACTGCTCGGCCTGTGCCACCGTGGGGAACTCCTCGGCGGCCAGTGTCTGCAGGGCGAAGCGGGACTTGCCCGATTGCACGGTCAGACGCTTGTTGGAGAGCGAAATCGCCACTTCGCCGGAGTCAGGCAGGGCGCGCAGGATGTCGAGCAGCTTGCGCGCCGCCACGGTGGTGGCGGTCGCTTCGCTGCCGGAACCGACGTCGGCGTGCGTGGTGATCTGCACTTCGATGTCGGTGGACAGGAAAGACACCTTCTCGCCGTCCTTGCGAATGAGAATATTGGCCAGAATCGGCAATGTGTGCCGACGCTCGACAATACCACTCACGATCTGCAGAGGACGCAGGAGCGTGTCTCGTTGGGTTTTAACCAATTGCATAGTCAGTTTGTCCTTGCTAGTAGTGGTTTAAAGGGCGCCGTCGGCCGGCGTTCAGTCATGCCCATGTCGCGCGTGTTCCTCCTCTGGGTGAAAAACAGCTGCTCTCTGCACTGCAACCTGCCTGAAATACGCAACGCTCCTGCTCGTGCATGACCGGCCGCTGCCGGTCCGAAAACCCGTTCCCGAAAAGCTGGTGATACAGCGACCCGGCATTGTCCATCTGCGCTTGACAAGCCCGGGTAGCCAGAACCACTTGGCTATACTTTTGGAACATTTGAATACTTTTGCCGGATCTTGCCGGGTAGTTATTCGAATTTTCCGTGCTACTTCGCGGATTTCCTGCTCCATGGCCGGCCCTTGCGTCCGCCTGCGAAATAACGCCTTCCATTGTACCAATCATCCCCTCTTCGGAGTAGTGCGGCGGGGGTCCGGCAAGGGCTTTGGGAGGGAAAAAATGGACGGCGAAGCTGCTGTGTTGTCTTTTCTTTCATATGCCGCCGAAAGCGGGATTTTTCAATTATCCACAGGCGGTTTTGACGAAATTCGCCATTGTTCTGCGGCAATGCCCTGTGCAAAAGAAATGCCGCCCGGTTCACGCTGGAAGCGGGCGGCATGTCGATTTATCCACAGGCGTTTTCGCCGGGAGTGAGCGGATCAACCCTTCAGGGTTTGCTCCAGCACGTGCAGTTCATGGTTACACTCCGGGCTCTTGGCACGGTCGGCCGCGATCTTGCGCACGGCGTGCAGCACGGTGGTGTGGTCGCGCCCGCCGAAGAGGTCGCCGATTTCCGGCAGGCTCTTCTGGGTCAGCTCCTTGGCCAGGTACATGGCGATCTGGCGCGGTCGGGCGATGTTGGCCGGGCGCTTCTTGGAATACATATCCGCGACCTTGATGTTGAAGAAATCGGCCACGGTCTTCTGGATGTTTTCCACCGAGATCTGGCGATTCTGTACCGACAGCAGGTCCTTCAGGGCTTCTTTGACCACGTCGATGGTGATGTCCTTGCCGTGGAAACGGGAGTAGGCCAGGATCTTGCGCAGGGCGCCTTCGAGCTCGCGCACGTTGGAGCGCAGGTGCTTGGCCACGAAGAAGGCGACGTCGTCGGACAGCACCACGTCTTCGGCGGAAGCTTTCTTCATCAGGATCGCCACCCGCATCTCCAGCTCGGGCGGCTCGATGGCCACCGTCAGGCCGGAGTCGAAGCGGGAGATCAGGCGGTCATCCATGCCGCTGATTTCCTTGGGATAGGTATCACTGGTGATGATGATCTGCTTCTTGGCCGCGATCAGGGCTTCGAAGGCGTAGAAGAATTCTTCCTGGGTGCGGCTCTTGCCGCCGAAGAATTGAATATCGTCGATCAGCAGCAGGTCCAGCGAATGGTAATAGCGCTTGAAATCGTCAAAGCCCTTGCGCTGGTAAGCCGTCACCACATCGCGTACGTATTGCTCGGCGTGGATGTAGCGGATCTTGGCGCCCGGGTTATCCACAAGCACCTGATTGCCGATGGCGTGGATGATGTGGGTTTTACCCAGACCCACACCGCCGTACAGGAACAGCGGGTTGTAGGACGTGCCGGGATTGTTGGCCACCTGGGTGGCTGCTGCGCGGGCCAGCTGGTTGGCTTTACCGGTCACCAGGTTGTCGAAGGTCAGCACCGGGTTGATGCGCGACTGTTCCTGGCGCGGGGCTACCGCGCGCACCGGCTGGGCCGGTTCCGGATCGAGGTGCAGTTGCTCGTGGTTGGGCAGACCCAGGCCGCTGGCGCCACCGCCATTGGCTTGCGCGTTGGCGGCCGGGCGGCGGCCCTGGTTGCCGCGCGGGTCCAGCACGAACTGCACTTCGGTGGGCGCGTCCCAGTATTCGCAGGCCAGCGCGGTGATGCGGTTGGCGAACTGCGTCTTGACCCAGTCCAGCTTGAAGCGATTGGGCGCGGCAATGCGCAGCAGCCCGTCCTCGAAGTCGAGCGGGACCAGCGGCTTGATCCAGGCGCTGTATTGCTGAGGCGTCAGCTCCTGCTCAAGTTTGTGGGAGCAGGCCTGCCAGAAGTTTTCCATGAAGCTTTCTTGTCGGATGATTGCGGCGCCCGACCGCCGCGTCCAGGGGACGGGCCTGTGGACGATGTCGTCCGGGCGCGAAACGAGGGACGCATTTTACTCCGGTAAACTGAAGTTATCCACAGGCGATCCGGCAAAAAACCCTGAAAAACTTCATCTATCCACAGGCTGCGCAGCAGGCATCTTCGTCGTGTTCACGCAAAGGCGCTTGAGGGGCGGGTGATAGGGGGACAGAGTAACGATCTTGTGGAAAACACAAGCTCATCCTTGGGGACGCGGTTTTTTGTAACAGCCTGTGCAAAACCTGAGAGAGGGACGGATCCTGTCCCCGATTTCCCCTGTGGGCAAATGAAATGATGTGACATTCCGGCTGTGGATAAGATAAATAACCGCCGTCAGTCGACCACGGCCCCATCGACAAAGACCTTCATTTCACCGGCCTGGTATTGCGTCCAGACTTCATTGTTGGTCAGCGGCTGGGTGACGATCACGGCCACCCGGTCATTGGTGGTGGTGACTTCGGCAAAGTCCACCGACAGATCCTCGTCGGACAGCTTGGCCTTCGTGAAGGGATGCTGGCGGACGATGTAATAGAGGTGGGTGGAGCAGTGGGTATAAAGCGCCGAGCCGTCCGAGAGCAGCATGTTGAAGGTGCCATGGCTGGCGATGCCCTCCACGATCCCGCGCAGTGCAGTACGCAGGTCCGCCAGCAAGGGCAGGGTATCGCCGAAGCGCTTGCGCAGCTCCTGGAGGATGAAGCAGAAGGCCAGTTCACTATCGGTGGTGCCGACCGGGCGGAAAGGCCCGTCCAGTGTGGGGGTGAAGTTTTTCAGGTCACCATTGTGGGCAAATACCCAGTAGCGTCCCCACAGCTCGCGCACGAAAGGATGGCAGTTGGCCAGTGTGACACGCCCTTGTGTCGCCTTGCGGATATGGGCGATGACATGCTGCGACTTGATCGGATAGCGCTTGATCAGCTCGGCCACCGGGGAATCCACGGCGGCCTGGTGATCGACGAAGGTGCGCACCCCGGAGCCTTCGAAGAAGGCGATCCCCCAGCCATCGCGATGATGGTCGGTCAGCCCGCCACGGGTGGCAAAGCCGGTGAAGCTGAAGACGATATCGGTGGGGGTGTTGCAGTTCATCCCGAGAAGCTGGCACATGATGTCTTGCGGTGAGGCTGTGATGATAGTCAGCTGGACAAGTTATCACGATTGCCGCCGCCCATGACGCGGGCTGTGGACAAAAAAAGCCCCGCGAGCTTGCGCTGGCGGGGCTAATCCTTCCTAAAGAGGGAGGAGGAGACACAGTACGTACTACAAAACTTCAACTACACGACCAGAAGCCGGTGGGCCTCGAACTACGGTCAGGCGGGGACTGGATCAATCACGCGCGGCCATGTTGCGCAGTTCGGCGGCAAAACTCGGTTGGGACAGGCTGTATTCGTTGGCCATGCGGTTCAACATCATCTTGCCGCTGAACTTGTGCGCCAGGATGCGTTGCTCCAGCGACTTGCGCGGCTTGATCAGCAGCACGGCGGCTTGCGCCAGTCCCAGGATCAGCGGCTTGAACACCATCATCAGGGTCACCAGTGCTCCCAGACCCAGCGCCGGACGGACATAGGCCGCCATCAAACCCAGGAAGGACTGCGCGAAAGGCAGGGCGGCTTCTGCGGGAAAGGCAAGATTCAGGAAGGACATGATATTTCTACCTCTGATAATCAGGCCGCGACACGATTGCGCGGCGTTCAAGTTCACTGTTGTTGCGTCGCAGTATGAATCTTGGCCTCTGGATTGACTACTTTAGAGTTCTCATATCAGTTATAGCGTTTGTGAATAAGAAGGCTCCGGCATGCCGGTTCACTCTCAATCCCGCGTAAAACCGGCTTCCTGAGCGATGCTGGCGCGTCCTTTGTCGGCAACATGGCTGCATGAGCCCCTGTTGTCTGATCGCACTGATGTGGTTTTGCAACGCCATTTGACGGCAAGGAGCGCGGCGGTGAATATCTGACTTGCGGAAATTGGCAAAAAGGCTCACGTCGGAGCCCGGAGAAATGAAGGCGCCGAGGACAACAGGCCCACCCGGCGCGGCTTTGCGGGCAGTCCACAAAAAAAAACCCCGCAGGCTGTGCCTGCGGGGTTAATCCTTCCTAAAGAGGGAGGAGGAGACAACGGATCGGTGTCCTGACGCGTTGATCGAATCAGCGTCAACATAAGCGCCGTAAGCGCCGGGAACTACCGAAATCCTTCACTACCGGCATCAAGCTCTTGGGCTGATGCCAAGGTCACGCAGAAGTCATGCGGACCGGTAAAACTGGAATCTGGTGAAGCAGAAACCTTCGATTAACCGCGCGAAGCGATGAAGCGCAGTTCAGCAGCCAGGTTCGGCTGGGTGGCTTCGAACTTGTCAGCCATGCGGTTGAGCTGGCGGCTGCCGGTGGCGCGATCCTGTTCGGCGGCGACCAGAGCAACGGCTTGCAGTTCGTGGGCCTTCACGAAGTGCACGAAGATGTTGCGCATGACGGCGGCGAACTTGCTCTTGAAGGTGCTGTTGGTGCTTTGTGCGATGGTTGCCATGATTCGATCCTTGACGTTGTGTGTTATGTTGCATTGCAGTGTAGTGAACTCACATTTGTTTGACCACTTTCCGTTTCGGATATCAGTTATATAATCTGTGAATAATATTTCTGCCGGCGATGACCGGCGTCCATACTGCCTCTCCTTACCGCCGCAAAGGCCCGCCCTATGAGCTTTCTCACCCTGGACCTGAACCTGTTGCGCGTATTCGACGCCGTCATGACCGAGCAGAACCTCACGCGCGCGGCCAATCTGCTGGCCATGACGCAGCCGGCTGTCTCCAATGCGCTACGCCGCCTGCGTGACACGCTCAACGATGACCTGGTCATTCGCACCGCCCACGGTGTGAAGCCCACTCCGCGCGCCGAAGAGCTCTGGCCGACGGTGCGCCGGGCGCTTTCCGAGCTGGAAGCGGTGATTGCCCCGGAAAGCTTCGACATCTCGCGCGCCCAGAACACCTTCCGCATGGCCATGGTCGATGCCACGGCCGCGCTGTGGCTGCCCTCGCTGGTGCGCACCATCATGCGCGATGCCCCGCGCATCAAGATCCGCATGATGCCGCTGACCACCCGCGATCCGCGCGCCATGCTGCTGCGCGGTGACATCGACCTGGCCGTGGGCTTCTTCCCCGGCGTGACCGCGCAACTGGCCGACGGCCAGGGCATGGCCAAGAGCCAGATCAGCCACGCCCGGCTCTATACGGGGCAATACGTCTGCGTGATGCACAAGAACCATCCGCTGGCCACCCAGCCGCTGACGCTGGACAGCTACTGCAGCGCCGATCACTTGTTGGTGAGCCTGTCGGGCAAACCCCATGCGGTCATCGATGACGTGCTGGCGGGCATGAACCGCGAGCGCAAGATCCTGTTGACGGTGAACCAGTTCTTCACGGCCGGGCGCATTGTGGCCAGTTCGGAACTGATCACCGTGCTGCCGCGCCATCTGGTAGCCGCCACCGGCATGGCCGAGGTGCTGGTGGTCAAGGAACTGCCCTTCCAGACCCCGGAAGAACACGTCGACATGCTCTGGCATGAACGCGATGCCCGCAATCCCGCCCACAAGTGGCTGCGTGCGCACTTGTCTGCAACAACCCATGACGAATTCGGTCGTATCAACATGAAGCGCTGAGGCAGCGCGTACACGAGGCTTTCCCGATCTGACTCATCCACGGGCGTGCGGGAGACAGGCGCCCGGAAAGCCCCCCGTGTTCGCGCATCGGCGCCTGTTGATAACCCCAACCAGGGAAGCCGATCCGATGCCGCGCCTGACCAGACTCCTCCTTTGGCTGCTCGCCAGCCTGTTGCTTGTGATCGCCGCCGCGGTCATCTTCCTCCTCACCTTCGACTGGAACCGGGCCAAGCCCTGGATCAACGCGCGCGTCTCTGCGACCACCGGGCGCGCGTTCGCCATCGACGGCAATCTGTCGCTGCACTGGCAGCGCCCGCAGCCGAGCACGCCGCCCGCCGGCTTCTGGGCGCGCTGGGTACCCTGGCCGCGTTTGCAGGCCGAGAAGCTGCGGTTGGGCAATCCGGCAGCCCTGGCCAGCTCCGGCCAGATGGTCACGGTGCGGCAGGTCACGTTTACCCTGAATCCCTTACCGCTGCTTGTGCACAAGATCTCCTTGCCTGCGCTGGAGATACAGGAGCCGGCCGTGTCACTGCTGCGCGACCGTGAGGGTGTGAACAACTGGACATTCAAGACCGACAGCGGCAGTCCTTCTACCTGGCAGATGCAGCTGGGGCGGATCAGCCTGCGCCAGGGCAAGCTGGCGCTCAACGATGCGGTGCAGAAGATCGACATCAAGGCCGATATCGATACCCTCGATCCGGACAAGGACAAAGTCTACGGACTGGGCTGGAAACTGACCGGCAGCTTCAACGGGGCGCCGGTGTCGGGTCAAGGCAAGGCGGGCGGGGTGCTCTCGCTGCAGGACCAGCAGCAACCCTATCCGCTGCAGGCTTTGGTCAAGGTCGGCAAAACCACCGTCGGCGTGCGCGGCACCCTGACCAAGCCGGCCGAGCTGGCGGCACTGGATCTGCGGCTGTCGGTCGCCGGTGCCAGCATGGGCAACCTGTATCCGCTGACCGGGGTGCTGCTGCCGGAAACGCCGCCCTTTGCGACCGAGGGTCGCCTGATCGGCACGATTGCCCCGGACCGCAGTCAGTGGCAGTACCAGGACTTCAGCGGCAAGGTCGGTGACAGCGATCTCAACGGCAGCCTGAATTACCTCACCGGCGGGGTCCGCCCGCAGCTGACCGGGACACTGAGCTCGAATGTCCTGCGGCTTGACGACCTGGCGCCGCTCATCGGCGCCGATTCCAATGCCGAGAAGGCGCAACGCGGCGCCGAAGAACGCCAGCCCGGCAACAAGGTGCTGCCGGTCAAGACCTTCAGCACCGAGGCCTGGGGTGCACTGGATGCCGATGTACGCTTCACGGGCAAGCGCATCACGCGCCAGAAGGGCTTGCCCATCAGCGATCTGCAGGCGCATCTGATGCTCAAGGACAAAGTTCTCACGCTGGACCCGCTCAACTTCGGGGTGGCCGGCGGCAATCTCACCTCCACCATCCGACTGGACGGCCAGGCCGCCCGGATGAAGTCCGATATGACGCTTTCTGCGCGCAAGCTGAAGATCCAGAAACTCTATCCGGAGCTCGATGCGTCACGTACCAGCTTCGGCGAGATCAACGGCGATGCGCGCTTGAGCGCAAGCGGCAATTCGGTGGCCGCCATGCTGGGGTCGGCCAATGGCGAAGTGAAGACTTTGGTCAGCCAGGGCGCCATCAGCAAATTCCTGCTGGAGGCGGCAGGCTTGAATGTGGGCAATGTGGTCATCAGCAAGCTGTTCGGCGACAAGGAGGTCAAGCTCAATTGCCTGGCCGGCGACCTGCCCGTGCGCGACGGCGTCATGACCGTCAAGACCCTGCTGCTGGATACGGAAGACGCGCTCATCGTGGTCGATGGCAGCATCGACATGAAACACGAACGGCTGGACCTGAACGTACACCCGCACAGCAAGGGCTTGCGCATCATCTCCTTGCGCTCGCCGCTATACGTCAAGGGCAGTTTCAAGGATCCCGACGTCGGCGTGAACAAGGGCGTGCTGGCATTGCGTGCAGGCGGTGCCGTGGCGCTCGGCCTGCTGGCACCGGTGGCGGCCATCCTGCCCCTCATCAATATCGACGCAGACCAGAAGGCCGAGTGTGGCCGCCTGCTGGAGGAAGTGAAGAAAACGCCGCAGGCCCCGCCGGCGGGCAAATCCCGTCCGCATCAAGCCGCGCCTAAAAAATAGGCAGCCGCAAAACAGGAAGAAAATTGCCGCCGGGCCAGGGGATAACTTCCCTGGCCCGGCGGCTTTCAGGGCCTCGTCTGCGTACGATGGCAGCCGTTTGCTTTTTCCGCCTGTGGGGAAATTGCATGAAATCATGCCTGGCGGCCCCTGTTTCTCCCCTGCCAAGGTGCGAAATCGGGGACCAAATGCCCGAAATCGGTGACTTCCTGAAATTCCACCCCGGATCGACACGAATCCATCAATTTCGGAGTTGCCTGTGGATAAAGTTCTGAATAACTTTTTCACCGATTGGGGAAAAGTCAAAAAGTTATCCAAAGGCGGATTTTTATCCAAGATCGGTGATCGCGTCATACAGAGCTTGCCCAAGGCCTTGTCCTTGCTGTAAACAGCTGATTTTTCTCGCGTAAACGAGGTTATCCACAGCAGACGCAGGGCGTTAACTATCACTACTAATTTTATAAACAGCTTGGATTTAAAGCCTAAGCGCGCGAGCTTTCGCCCGCGACGCGGCTTGGCCTGCAGTCGGTCAGCGACCACTGTCACAGCCTGTGCGTAGAGGCAAGCTCAATGCAGCAAGAAAAGAGAAAACACGGGGCGCTGGTCTCGGAGGCACTGGTGGGCTCGCCAAGGCACAAGGGGATAAGACAGGCAGGGGGCATGCTGCTGTGGAAAACAAAGAGCGCCTGCGACCGCTGCCGGGGCTCTGTTGCCTTTTTTTATCCACAGGGCGGCCTGAAATGGTCTGCGCTGGCCAGCAGCGGTGGACAAGACATCAAGCGCTGAGGTCGAGCGCTCCAGGGACTTCCAGCACCAGGTCGCTAGACGCCTGGGCCACGCAGGGCAGGATCCAGCCTTCAGCCTTCTCTTCGCGGGTCAATCCTGGCCATTCGATCTGGTACGCGATGTCGCCTGTGGACAATTTGCACATGCAGGTCCGGCAAGTGCCATTCCGACAAGAGTTGGGCAGTCGGATACCGGCACGCAACCCAGATTGCAAAATCGACAGTCCAGGAACTTGTTCAAATTGCAAACCCGAGGGTGAAATGGCGACGCGGAACGGTTTTGGGTTATCCATACCTTGTTTTTCGCGGGTTTGAAGGCGCCCTGTGGATAAGTCTCTGCATATCCGCTGGGCGTTTTGGGTATATCTCGCCGTTTTATCCACGGACGAAATTTTGTCCAGAATCTGTGCCTGGACAATGCAGAAGCTTACCAAGCGTTTATCAGAAAGCTAAAGTCTTGATTTTTTTCGTGTAAACCGACTTATCCACAGTTTTTGGCGACGTTAACTACTACTACTATTTATATATATCCACAGCTAAATTAAAGAACCGAAAGCGCGTGCGCAGTGGACATCTTTCCAAAAAGTTGACTTTCAAGCACCAAAACCAGCAGAAAAGCCCTTGGCAAACCGATTAAGCGAGAGAAAAGTCCTTTGGGTTCAGCAGGAAAACGAGGATCTCAAGTCCTTGTTGCCTGTATTCACGCCAATTCAATATCTTTTCGGCAAGTTATTGGCAGACTTACGATTGCCAGACTTGCTGCAACAGCTGGAAAACCGCCCTGATGGCAGCCTCATGTTGTCTTTTTTCTAATGTAATGAAGCTCAGTTCAGTCGACAGATCGACTGCATCGGCGATCACCAGCCCGTGGGCGTGTGCCTGGTTGAGTGCGATCGACTCGCGCGCCAGTGACAGGCCCACCCCTGATTTGACCAGATCTAGCATCGACGACTCCTGGTCGACGAGGGCAACAGTCTGCGGCTTTACCTGATGTTGCGCGAAGATCTTGCTTAATAGACGATGATGTGCGGATTCTGCCGGAGTCCATATCCATGGCAGGCGCGCCAGTTCCTTCCAGCCCTTGCCCGATACGCGGTTCTTCCAACCGGCTGGTGCAATGACGTTGTAGCTGAAGGAGGTCAGCGTCATGGCATGAAACCCCTTGCCGGGGTCGCCCAGGAAAAAGCCCACGTCCAGACGGCCAGCCCTGACTTCGTTGAGCACCGAACCCGACATGTGGTGGGACAGCTGGGTCGACAATTGTGGATGGCGTTCCACCAGCAATTTCAGAAAGGCGCCGAGGCGAATGAATTCCGGATCCAGAATGGTCCCGATGGCCAGGGTGCCGGAAACAATGTTGTCGTTCGAACGCAGGTCGGTCGCCTGGCGCCGCAATGCCTGGACATCGGCCAGCACGCGCTCGGCCAGCGGCAGCAGGGCATTGCCCTCGCCGGTGAGGACCATGCCGGATGCACTCCGATTGAACAAGGCAATGCCCAGACTTTCCTGCAAGGCCTTGATCTGCAGGCTCACGGCCGGTTGAGTCAGATGCAGCTTCTCGGCTGCCCGGGTCAGGTTACCTTCATGGGCAACTGCAATAAATGCGCGTAACTGGGTGAGATCCATCGTCTTCTCCCGCCTTTGATCCCTCTTCTTGTCCTTGCTGGATGTGGATAAACCGGTGGATATCCCGGTGTACAGCTTGTGAGGATCTTGTGGGTAGCGTGTGTACAAGAAAGTCCAGATTATAAGCAATCTTTATATTGCTCTTGATAATTCCTCATTGGATGTGCTGCGGGCAGACGACTATTCTTGCTCTTCCACGCCATGGACCCGTCATGATGACGGACTGGCCCGCTTGCAGGAGGGCGCAGGAGACAGCGCCGTCCACCATTCTCCAAAACACCAAAGGAAACCTTATGAGCCGCCCGCACATCGATCACTTCATCAATGGCCAGATTTCCCGCTCCGAGAGCGGTCGCAGCCAGGACGTCTTCAACCCGGCCACGGGCGCGGTTACGGCCAAGGTCGCGCTGGCTTCGGTGCAGGAGGTCAATGCGGCGGTGGCCGCCGCCAGTGCTGCCGCCCCGGCCTGGGCCGAGACGGCGCCCTTGAAGCGTGCGCGGGTGCTGTTCAAGTTCAAGGAACTGATCGAGCAGAACCACGATGCCCTGGCCAAGGCCATCACGCTGGAACATGGCAAGGTGTTTTCGGATGCGAAAGGGGAGGTCACGCGCGGTCTGGAGATCGTCGAATTTGCCACCGGCATCCCGCAACTGTTGAAGACCCAGTTCACCGACAACATCGGCGGCGGCATCGACAACTGGAACCTGCGTCAGCCCCTGGGCGTGACGGCCGGCATCACCCCGTTCAACTTCCCGGTGATGGTGCCGCTGTGGATGGCGCCCGTGGCCATCGCCACCGGCAACAGCTTCGTGTTGAAGCCCTCCGAGCGCGATCCTTCGCCCTCGCTGATGCTGGCCGAACTGTTCAAGCGCGCCGGCCTGCCCGATGGCGTCTTCAACGTGGTCCAGGGGGACAAGGTGGCCGTGGATGCACTGCTGGAACATCCGGACGTGCAGGCGGTGTCCTTCGTGGGGTCCACCCCGATTGCCGAATACATTTACCGCAAGGCCACCGAGCGCGCCGGGACCTTCCCGCTGCGTGCCCAGGCCCTGGGCGGTGCCAAGAACCACCTGGTGGTGATGCCGGACGCCAATCTGGACCAGGCCGTCGATGCTCTCATCGGTGCGGCCTACGGATCGGCCGGCGAGCGCTGCATGGCGATCTCGGTGGCGGTGGCCGTGGGCAGCGTGGCCGACAAGCTGGTCGATGCCCTGATCCCGCGCGTCAAAGCGCTCAAGGTCAAGAACGGCATGGAAGACGATGCCGAGATGGGGCCGCTGGTCACTGCTGCCCACAAGGCCAAGGTCGAAGGCTACATCCAGAGCGGGGTGGACGCCGGTGCCAGGCTGCTGGTCGATGGCCGTGGCCTGAAGGTGCCGGGCCACGAGGAAGGATTCTTCATTGGCGGCACGCTGTTTGACAATGTCACGACCGACATGAAGATCTACCAGGAAGAAATCTTCGGTCCCGTGCTGTGTGTGGTGCGCGTGCCGGACTTCGCCTCGGCCGTGCAACTGATCAATGCTCATGAATACGGCAATGGCGTCTCGCTCTTCACCGCCGACGGCAATACGGCGCATGAGTTCTCGCGCCGCATCCAGGTCGGTATGGTCGGCATCAACGTGCCCATTCCGGTGCCGATGGCCTGGCATTCCTTCGGTGGCTGGAAGCGTTCGCTCTTCGGTGATACCCATGCCTATGGCGAAGAGGGCATCCGCTTCTATACGCGCTACAAGTCCATCATGCAGCGCTGGTCGGCCACCATCGGCAAGGGGGCGGAGTTCACCATGCCGGTGGCGAAGTAAGCAGGGCGCTGGCCGCTTCCTCTCCGGGGCAGGGGGCGGCAGCAGACCACAAGACCACAAGAACAAGCAAGCGGAGACACCATGCAATCGGCAGGGCAATACGACTACATCATCATTGGCGCCGGCACCGCCGGTTGCGTCATGGCCAACCGGCTCTCGCGCCAGACCGGCAAGAAGGTGCTGCTCATCGAAGCGGGGGCCAAGGACGACTACATCTGGATCCATATTCCGGTGGGCTATCTCTACTGCATCAACAATCCGCGTACCGACTGGATGTTTCGCACCGAGGCCGATCCTGGTCTCAACGGCCGCAGCCTGATCTACCCGCGCGGCAAGGTGTTGGGGGGCTGCTCCTCCATCAACGGCATGATCTACATGCGTGGTCAGGCGCGTGATTACGATCACTGGGCCGAGGTCACGGGCGACGACAGCTGGCGCTGGCAGAACGTCCTGCCGCTGTTCAAGAAGAGTGAGGACTACCATCTCGGTGCCAGCCAGTTCCACGGTGCCGGCGGTGAATGGCGCGTGGAGAAACAGCGCCTGCGCTGGGACATCCTCGATGCCTTCCGCGATGCGGCCGCCGAGAATGGCATTCCCAAGGTCGAGGACTTCAACTGCGGCGACAACGAGGGCTCTGGCTACTTCGACGTCAACCAGAAGCGCGGCGTGCGCTGGAACGCGTCCAAAGCCTTCCTGCGGCCTGCCATGAAGGATGGCAACCTCACCATCATGACCGGCTCCCACGTGAGCCGCCTGCGCATGGAGCAGGGCGAGCAGGGACCGGTGTGCACCGGTGTCGAATTCACCGGGGGCGGCAGTGCCTGGTTTGCCGAGGCCAAGGAGACCATCCTGTGCGCCGGTGCCATTGGTTCGCCGCACATCCTGCAGATGTCGGGTATCGCCGATCCGGTCCTGTTGCAGCAGCACCAGATTCCCGTGCAGCATGCGTTGCCGGGCGTAGGCGAGAACCTGCAGGATCACCTGCAGATGCGCATGGTCTTCAAGGTCGATGGCGTCAAGACGCTCAACGCCATGGCCTCGACCCTGGTCGGCAAGATGAGGATAGGGCTGGAATACCTGCTCATGCAAAGCGGTCCGATGTCGATGGCGCCTTCGCAGCTGGGCGCCTTCGCCAAGTCCGACGCCCGGCAGAGCAGCGCCAATCTGCAGTACCACGTGCAGCCGTTGTCACTGGAAAAATTCGGTGATCCGCTGCATGCCTTCCCGGCCTTCACCGCCAGCGTGTGCAATTTGCGTCCGACCTCGCGCGGTCATGTGCGCCTGGCCTCGACTGATCACGCACTGGCGCCCCGCATCACCACCAACTATCTCTCCACCGAAGAAGATCTCCAGGTCGCCGCCAATGCGTTGCGCCTGACCCGTCGCATCGCGGCCTCGCCTGCACTGGCGCGCTATCGGCCCGAGGAATACAAGCCCGGTACGCAGTATGAAAGTGAAGCGGATTTGTATCGCGCTGCCGGCGATGTGGGCACCACCATCTTCCATCCGGTGGGCACCTGTCGCATGGGGCGCAGCGATGACGCGATGGCCGTGGTCGACGCCCAATGCCGGGTGCGCGGCGTGTCAGGACTGAGCGTGGCCGATGCCTCCGTGATGCCCTCCATCACCTCCGGCAACACCAATTCGCCGACCGTCATGATCGCCGAGAAAGTCGCTTCCAGCCTGCTTTCCCGGGCATAAAACGGCAATTCTCAGGTGCTGAACCATACGGTACTTATACGTATTGTATGAATGGTACGAACCGGCTACTATGCGCCAAATATTAAAACGAGCTTCTCGATTCGCCAGTCATTAAGGGCGGTTCCTGAATCCAAAAGATTCAGATGATCCGCAGCAGGCAGGCCTTGACGACCGGACCCACCGGCGCGGGCATCAAAGGGAAAGAAGAGACCATGACAGACGTCATTCTGGAGACACGAAACCTGACGAAGGAATTCAAGGGTTTCACGGCAGTAAGCGCGGTCAACCTGCAAATTGAGCGCGGTCACATTCATGCCTTGATCGGCCCCAACGGTGCCGGCAAGACCACGTGCTTCAACTTGCTGACCAAGTTCCTGGTACCGACTTCGGGCCAGATCCTGTTCAACGGCAAAGACATCACCATGGATGCACCCGCGCAGATTGCGCGTCAGGGTATCATTCGTTCCTTCCAGATTTCCGCTGTCTTCCCGCACATGAGCGTGCTGGAAAACGTGCGCATCGGCCTGCAACGCAAGCTCGGTACTTCGTTTCATTTCTGGAAGAACGGCGAGAGCCTGAAGCAGCTCGACGAGCGCGCCATGCAGTTGCTCGACGAAGTGGACCTGACCAGTTTTGCCCGCACCACCACGGTGGACTTGCCCTACGGTCGCAAGCGTGCGCTGGAGATTGCCACGACGCTGGCCATGGAACCGGAACTGATGTTGCTGGACGAACCGACCCAGGGCATGGGCCATGAAGACGTGGACCGTGTCACCGCCCTGATCAAGAAGGTCTCGGCCGGTCGCACCATCCTCATGGTGGAGCACAACATGAGCGTGATCTCCGGCATCTGCGACCGCATCAGCGTGCTGCAACGGGGTGCGCTGCTGGCTGAAGGCAGCTACGAAGAAGTCTCGCGCAATCCGCAGGTGATGGAAGCCTACATGGGCAGCACCTCGGTCGAACTGCAAGGGGCCCACTGATGAGCACCGCCACCCTGAATGCTGATGCCATGACCACGTCTTCTTCTTCCGCACCGCTGGTGCTGCAGATCAGCGATCTGCAATCCTGGTACGGTGAATCGCACATCCTGCACAACGTCAACCTCAACGTCCACCAGGGCGAGGTGGTGACGCTGTTGGGCCGCAATGGCGCCGGTCGTACCACCACGATGCGTTCCATCATGGGACTGGTCGGTACCCGCAAGGGATCGATCAAGATCAACGGCCAGGAAACCATCAACCTGGCCACGCACAAGATCGCCCACCACGGCGTGGGCTACTGCCCGGAAGAGCGGGGCATCTTCTCCTCGCTCTCGGCCGAAGAAAACCTGATGCTGCCGCCCTTTGTTTCAAAGACGGACAAAGGCATGTCCATCGACGAGATCTACGAGATGTTCCCCAACCTGAAGGAGCGTCGCAACAGCCAGGGCACGCGTCTGTCCGGTGGTGAACAGCAGATGCTGGCGGTGGCCCGCATCCTGCGTACGGGTGCGCGCCTGCTGTTGCTCGATGAGATTTCCGAAGGCCTGGCCCCGGTCATCGTGCAGGCTCTGGCGCGCATGATCACCACGCTCAAGGCCAAGGGCTACACCATCGTCATGGTCGAGCAGAACTTCCGCTTCGCCGCTCCCCTGGCCGATCGTTTCTATGTGATGGAACACGGCCAGATCGTCGAGTCCTTCGCTTCCTCGCAGCTGGAAGCAAAGATGCAGACCTTGAACGAACTGCTCGGCGTATGAGCATCGCGCCCGGGCAGCCTGTGTTGCTGCCCGAGCGACTGTCCCGATTTTTCCGGTATCACCAGCTTCACGACTAGAAGAAGTACTGGCAACAAGTACGTCCGCGGGGGTGAGCGACCCTCTCCCCGTTCCACCAAGTTGTCTCGCATCGAAATCATCAAGCGGGCTTCAAAACAGAGGAGATGAAAAATGAAACTCAAGGCAATGGCACTGGCCGTCACCGCAGCCGCTGCGGCATTCGCGACCGCGCCGGCTTCGGCACAGATCTCGGGTGATGTGATCAAGATCGGTTTCATCACCGATATCTCGGGTGTGTATTCGGACATCGACGGCCAGGGTGGTGCGGAAGCCATCAAGATGGCCATCGCCGACATGGGCGGTGCGATCAACGGCAAGAAGATCGAACTGCTGGTCGCCGATCACCAGAACAAGGCCGACGTGGCCGCCAGCAAGGCCCGTGAATGGTTCGACCAGCAGGGCGTGGATATGCTCATCGGTGGTACCAACTCCGGCACTGCCTTGGCCAGCGCCAAGGTCGCCGCCGAAAAGAAGAAGGTCTACATGCAGGTCGGTGCCGGCTCGGCCCGTCTGACCAACGAAGAATGCTCGCCCTACACCGTGCACTACGCCTATGACACCGTGGCCCTGGCCAAGGGTACCGGTTCGGCCGTGGTCAAGCAGGGCGGCAAGAGCTGGTTCTTCCTGACAGCCGACTATGCCTTCGGCCACTCGCTGGAATCCGATACCGCCAACGTCGTGAAGGCTTCCGGCGGCACCGTGGTGGGTTCGGTCAAGCACCCGCTGGGCGCGTCGGACTTCTCCTCCTTCCTGCTGCAGGCACAGAGCTCCAAGGCCCAGATCATCGGCCTGGCCAACGCCGGTGGCGACTTCATCAACTCGGTGAAGGCCGCCAACGAGTTCGGCATCACCAAGACCGCCAAGCTGGCCGGCCTGCTGGTGTTCATCAACGACGTGCATTCGCTGACCCTGAAGAACACCGAAGGTCTGTACCTGACCGACAGCTGGTACTGGGACACCAACGACGAGACCCGCGCCTTCGCCAAGCGTTACTTTGCCGAGCGCAAGAAGATGCCGTCCTCCCTGCAAGCGGCTGACTATTCGGCTGCGCTGCAGTACCTGAAGATCGTCAAGGAAATCGGCAGCGATGACTCCGACAAGGTGCTGGCGGCCATGCGCAAGACCAAGTTCAACGACATGTACCAGAAGAACGGCTACCTGCGTGCCGATGGCCGCGTGGTCCACGACATGTACCTGTATCAGGTCAAGGCACCGTCGGAATCGAAGTATCCGTGGGACTACTACAAGCTGGTGCAGACCATCCCTGCCGAGCAGGCCTGGACCACCAAGGCCGAGTCCAAGTGCGCGGCCTGGAAGTAAGCAAGGCGTAGCACCGTAGCAGTAAGGCCATCGCACAGCCCAGCAAAATCTGTCATTTCTGTTCACGCGGGGATGGCAGATTTTTGCTGTAAGCGATGGCGTTTTTTACCCATCTGGATGAACGGGTTTTTATGGAACTATTCGGCATACCCCTGCAAGCCTTGTTGAGCCAGCTGCTGCTGGGCCTGGTCAACGGCTCCTTCTACGCCATGCTCTCGCTGGGTCTGGCGGTGATCTTCGGCTTGCTCAACGTGATCAACTTCGCGCACGGCACGCTCTACATGCTGGGCGCTTTCCTGGCCTGGATGGGCATGAGCTATTTCGGGCTCAACTACTGGGTCATGCTCATCCTCGCACCGATCCTGGTGGGCGCCTTCGGCATCGTCATCGAAAAGACCATGCTGCGCTGGCTCTACAAGCTGGATCACCTCTATGGCCTCTTGCTGACCTTCGGCATCACGCTGATGGTCGAGGGTATCTTCCGCTCCATCTATGGCGTCTCGGGCCAGCCTTATTCGGTGCCTGACCTGCTGCAGGGGGCGACCAATCTCGGCTTCATGGTGCTGCCCAACTATCGCGCCTGGGTCGTGGTGGCCTCGCTGGTGATCTGCTTCGCTACCTGGTTCGTGATCGAGAAGACCCGCCTGGGCGCCTATCTGCGCGCCGGCACCGAGAACCCCAAGCTGGTGGAAGCCTTCGGCATCAACGTGCCGCTCATGGTGACCCTGACTTACGGCTTCGGCGTGGCGCTGGCCGCCTTTGCCGGCGTGCTGGCCGCACCCGTGATCCAGGTTTCGCCGCTGATGGGTTCCAACCTCATCATTACCGTCTTCGCGGTGGTGGTGATCGGCGGCATGGGCTCCATCCTCGGTTCCATCATCACGGGCCTGATGCTGGGCCTGGTCGAGGGCCTGACCCGGGTGTTCTACCCGGAGCTGTCGGCCACCGTGGTCTTCATCATCATGGCCATCGTCCTGATGGTCCGTCCGGCCGGCCTGTTCGGCAAAGAGAAATAATCGGAGACCGGCATGAACAAGAAAATCGGAATTGCTGTTTTACTAATATTGTTGTTGGCGGCACCGTTCGGCATCTACCCGGTGTTCCTGATGAAGATGCTGTGCTTTGCGCTGTTCGCCTGCGCCTTTAACCTGCTCATCGGTTATACCGGCCTGTTGTCTTTCGGTCATGCTGCCTTCCTGGGCTGGGCCGGCTACCTGTGCGGCCAGGCGCTGAAGGTGTGGGGTTTGCCGACCGAACTGGGTCTGATCATCGGTACCCTGACCGGTGCCTTGATCGGCCTGGTCATGGGCTTGCTGGCGATCCGTCGTCAGGGCATCTACTTCACCATGATTACCCTGGCGCTGGCGCAGATGCTGTTCTTCGTGGCCTTGCAGCTGCCGTTTACGGGCGGTGAGGATGGCTTGCAGGGCGTGCCGCGCGGCAAGCTGCTGGGTTTCCTGAACCTGGAAAACGACATGACCCTGTACTACGTCGTGCTGGTTATCGCCGTGGCGGGCTTTGCGCTGATCGTGCGGACCATCCATTCGCCCTTCGGTCAGGTCTTGAAGGCGATCAAGGAGAACGAGCCGCGTGCCGTCTCGCTGGGCTATGACGTGGCCCGCTACAAGCTGCTGGCCTTTGTGCTCTCGGCTGGCCTGTCCGGGCTGGCGGGGGCCACCAAGACCCTGGTGCTGGGCTTCGAGACCCTGACCGACGTGCACTGGAGCATGTCCGGCCTGGTGGTGCTGATGACCCTGGTGGGGGGGCTGGGCACCATCCTCGGTCCCATCGTCGGTGCGGTCATCATCATCATGTTGGAGAACAAGCTGGGGGATATCGGCAACTGGCTGGCCAGCGTCACCCACATCGACTGGTTCAATACCCTGGGAGATTCGGTGACGATTGTGACCGGCTTCATCTTCATCGTTTGCGTGCTGGCTTTCCGCAAGGGCATCGTGGGCGAGATCCTGGCATTCATGGGCAAGGGGCAGGCCAAGGGATCGCACTAGTTCTTGCGCTGAACTTCAACGCTTCATCTGCCGCCGGCAAGTCACCTTGGGGTGATTTCCCGGCGGTAATTTTTTATCTTCATTGTCGGCGAACCAGAACAGCAGCCAGGTGTTTCGCAACAGTGCGCGAAGCGTCATCTCTGTGGCTGATGCCAGCCGGGGCAGGGCGGTAGAATGTGGCCGGCCTGCTCCATTCTTCATTTCACCGTCCATCCATTCCCCCTCATCCCATGTTCAGCCCTGTTTCATCCTTTGCCGATTTTTCCGATTGTTTCTTCACTTCGTCAGCGGAGGGCAAGTGATGGTCGATTATGTGGTGTTGTGCTGCGCAGCCTTCGTGGCCGGCTTGATCGATGCCGTGGTGGGCGGAGGTGGACTGGTGTTGGTGCCGACCTTGTTCTCGGTCTTTCCCAATACCCCCCCGGCGACCTTGCTGGGGACGAACAAGGTCGCCGGCGTGATGGGCACCAGTGCCGCCGCGATCAACTTTGCGCGCAAGGTGGCCGTGCGCTGGAGTACCGTGACACCGGCTGCGATGGCAGCCTTTGCCTTCTCCTTTTTCGGTGCTTATGTCGTTACCCATATTCCGACCGATCTCATTCGCAAGGCATTGCCCTTCATCTTGATGGCGGTCGCCCTGTACACGCTGAAGAAGAAGGATTTCGGGACGACCCACGCGCCGACCCTGACGGGGAGTCGTGAAATGGTGTTCGCGGCCTTGATCGGTGCGGCGGTGGGTTTCTACGATGGGGTGTTCGGTCCGGGGACGGGGAGTTTCCTGGTCTTTCTCTTTGTCCGTGTATTCAGCTACGACTTTCTTTCGGCGTCTGCCGTCTCCAAGTTCGTCAACATTGCTACCAATCTGGCGGCTTTGTGCTGGTTCGGCTATAGCGGGCATGTGATCTGGCAATTGGGTTTGTTGATGGCGGTATTCAATATTGGGGGCTCGCTGGTGGGGACCCGCCTGGCGATGAAACATGGCAGCGTTTTTGTCCGCAAGTTGTTTCTGGTGGTGGTGGGTGCATTGATCCTCAAGTCGGGCTATGACGCCTTCCTTAAATAAGGGAGAAAACTTCACCGGTTGTTTCACGTGAAACAACCGGCCCCCGACCAGAGAGACGGAGCGCGCTGCTCCGTTTTTTTATTCATATAACGCCCTCGTGGGCAAAATCCAGCCTCACTGTTTCACGTGAAACAGTTCACGTGGATGTTTCATTGATCAGCTCCTGCTATCAATCTGGCCCGGCGATAGTGTCCAGCGGGGCAGGGAAGTGCGGTAAACCAACAGCCAAGGACCTCACCCCCGACCCCGTCAGATAAAAGGTCTTATAATCTCGCCTCTGTTCTCACCTCTACGCGAGGCCCGCATCATGCTATTCCCCACACAATTTGACGTCATCGTCGTTGGCGGCGGTCACGCCGGCACCGAAGCTGCACTGGCCGCAGCACGCATGGGCCAGAAAACCCTGCTCCTGACGCACAACATCGAAACCCTGGGCCAGATGTCCTGCAATCCCTCCATCGGCGGGATCGGCAAGGGCCACCTGGTCAAGGAAGTCGATGCCATGGGTGGGGCGATGGCCATTGCCACCGACGAGGCGGGCATCCAGTTCCGTATCCTCAATTCCTCCAAGGGCCCGGCCGTGCGCGCGACCCGTGCCCAGGCCGACCGCATCCTGTACAAGGCGGCGATCCGCTCGCGCCTGGAGAACCAGCCGAACCTGTGGCTGTTCCAGCAGGCCGTGGATGACCTGATGCTGGAAGGCGACCGCGTCGTGGGCGCCATCACCCAGGCAGGTATCCGCTTTGCCGGCCGTGCCGTGGTGCTGACTGCCGGGACCTTCCTGGACGGGAAGATCCACGTGGGCCTGAACAATTATTCCGGTGGCCGTGCCGGTGATCCGCCTGCGGTGTCGCTGTCGGCGCGCCTGAAGGAATTGAAGCTGCCGCAAGGCCGGCTGAAGACGGGTACGCCGCCGCGCATCGATGGCCGTACCATCAACCTGGCGATCCTGGAAGAACAGCCCGGCGACCTGGACCCGGTACCGGTGTTCTCCGTCATGGGCGATGCCGCCATGCACCCGCGTCAGATGCCGTGCTGGATCACCCATACCAACAGCCGCACCCACGACATCATCCGCGGCGGACTGGATCGCAGCCCCATGTACACCGGCGTCATCGAAGGCGTGGGCCCGCGTTACTGCCCTTCCATCGAGGACAAGATCCATCGTTTCGCCGGCAAGGATTCGCACCAGATCTACCTGGAACCCGAGGGCCTGACCACCCACGAGTTCTATCCCAACGGCATTTCCACCAGCCTGCCTTTCGATGTGCAACTGGAACTGGTGCGCTCGATGAAGGGCATGGAAAACGCCCACATCCTGCGTCCGGGCTATGCCATCGAATATGACTACTACGACCCGCGCGGCCTGAAGTCCTCGCTGGAAACACGCCAGGTGCAGGGTCTGTTCTTCGCCGGCCAGATCAACGGCACCACCGGATATGAAGAAGCCGCCGCCCAGGGCATGCTGGCCGGCATCAACGCCGCGCTGCAGACCCAGGGCCGTGAAGCCTGGACCCCGCGTCGTGATGAAGCCTACCTCGGTGTGCTGGTCGACGATCTGGTGACCCAGGGCGTGCAGGAACCGTACCGCATGTTCACCAGCCGCGCCGAGTATCGCCTCTCTCTGCGCGAAGACAATGCCGACCTGCGCCTGACCGAAATCGGCCGCGAACTCGGCTGCGTCGGCGATGCGCAATGGGAAGCCTTCGACAAGAAGCGCGAAGCTGTTTCACGTGAAATGGAACGCCTCAAGTCGACCTGGGTCAACCCGCGCATCCTGGCGGCCGTCGAAGCCGAGCGTGTGCTGGGCAAGGCCATCGAGCGCGAATACAACCTGCTGGACCTGCTGCGCCGTCCCAACGTGACCTACGATAGTCTGATGGGCCTGACCGGCACCGAGGGTCAAGCCCTGGCCGGCCCCGGCATCGAAGAAGGTCCGGTGCGCGAACAAGTCGAGATCCAGGTCAAGTACGCCGGTTACATTGCCCGCCAGGCCAACGAGATCAGCCGCCAGGATCACAATGAGAACCTGAAGCTGCCGGCTGAGCTCGATTACATGGATGTGAAGGCACTGTCCATCGAAGTGCGCCAGAAGCTCAACAAGCATCGTCCGGAAACCCTGGGCCAGGCCTCGCGCATTTCCGGCGTGACGCCTGCGGCGCTGTCGCTGCTGCTGGTGCACCTGAAGAAGGGTGGCCTGAAACAGCCGAGCGGCGCCGACAACCAGGCAGCGTGAAGAAAAATACCAGGCATCGCCCTCGAACCAGATCCAACCCAAGGCATCACGCATGAGCAACACTGCAGACCTGAACCTTTTGACCCATACCCTGAAGGAAGGCGCCCAGGCCATGGGCCTGACGCTTTCCGATGCCCAGATCGACAAGCTCATGGCATACCAGGCCCTGCTGGCCAAGTGGAACAAGGTCTACAACCTGACTGCCTTGCGCGACCCGGCGCAGATGGTCACGCATCATCTGCTGGATTCCCTGTCGGCGATGTCGGCCTTTGCCGGCGCCCGACGCGTGCTGGACGTGGGCGCGGGCGGCGGCCTGCCGGGCATCGTGTTGGCCATCTGGGCCGCCGAGGCGCAACCGCAGATGCAGATCACCCTGGTCGACACCGTGCAGAAGAAAACCGCCTTCCTCAACCAGGTCAAGGCGCAATTGCATTTGAGCAATGTCACGGTGCTGCATGCCCGTGTGGAGCAGTTGCCTGTCGAGCAACAATACGATGTCATCACGTCGCGCGCGTTTGCGGAACTCAAGGACTTCGTGACGTGGTCGAATCATCTCCTGCAACAAGGTGGTCAGTACATCGCCCTCAAGGGTGTGCTGCCGCAAGAGGAAATCGACCGGTTGCCGGCGGGGTGGACAGTGCGCCAGGTGCAGCCCCTGCAGGTACCGGGCCTGGATGCTGAACGGCATCTCATCTTCATGGAAAGAACGACCTGATGAACAAACTGAAACGGGCCCTGGTGGCCACCATGGTCTCGATGGCAGCCTATGGCGCGCTGGGCATGGCTTGCGTCCATGCCCAGGAGGTCAAGACGGTAGCTTCGGTGGACCTCAAGCGTTACGCCGGCAAGTGGTACGAAATCGCCAAGATTCCCAACAGCTTCCAGAAAAAGTGCATTTCCGGCACCAGCGCAGAGTATTCCGCGCGCGATGATGGCATGATCGATGTCGTCAACCGCTGCAAGACGGCCGACGGCATCGATGAAGCCAAGGGCGTGGCGCGGGTGGTCCCGGGCAGCAACAACAGCAAGCTGGAAGTGCGCTTTGCGCCGGCCTGGCTGTCCTGGATCCCGATGGTGTGGGGCGACTACTGGATCATGGACCTGGACGATCAATACACCCTGGCCACCGTGGGCAGCCCCTCGCGCGAATACCTGTGGATTCTCTCGCGCACGCCCACCATCAGCGACGAGCAATACGAGAACGCCCTCAACAACGCCACCAAGCAAGGTTTCGATACCGCGCGGGTGGTCAAGAGCAAACCGTAATACGGCACCTGAGATCAGGCCAGCGGCCCGGGCAGCAACCCGGGCCGCGCACATTCAAGGAGACCCACCATGCAGGCGATCTTTCATTCCCTCGGCATCACCGATATCTGGCAACTGATCGCCGCCACCATGGTGTTCCTGCTCCTGCCCGGTCCCGGTACCTTCTGCATGCTCACCTGCGCGGCCAAGGGCGGCTTGCGCGGCGGCTTCATGGCGCAGGCGGGCATCATGCTGGGCGACATCGTGCTGATGTTCCTGGCCGCGGCTGGCGTAGCCGCCTTGCTGCATGCCAATCCCTTGCTGTTCCACGGCCTGCAATACCTGGGCGCGGCCTATCTGGCCTACCTGGGCGGACGTCTCCTGTTTGCAAGAGGCGAGGGCGGTGGTACAGTCGTACCCTTTTCCAATGCCGCAGACTTCCGGCGCGGCTTTTTGGTGACCTTGTTCAACCCGAAAGCCATCGTGTTCTACATGGCCTTCTTCCCGCTGTTCCTGGATCCGGCCACGCAGCAAGGCGCGCTGACCTTCTTCACGATGGGCGCAGTCATCAGCAGTTGCACCTTCCTGTATGGCAGCTTCCTGGTCATCGTCGGCAATGCCGCCGCGCGCCGCATGGCCCGCAATCGCACCATCGCCAAGCTGGCTTCTCGCGCGGCAGGTATTTTCCTGATCGGTTTCGGCATCAAGTTGACCACGCAATAACGCTCACATAACAACGATATGGCAAAAATATTTTGTGTCGCCAACCAGAAAGGTGGCGTAGGCAAGACCACTACTGCGGTCAATCTCGCTGCCGGGCTGGCGCAACTGAACCAGCGCGTGCTGCTGGCCGACCTCGACCCGCAGGGCAATGCCACCATGGGTTCGGGCGTGAACAAGGCGACCCTGGAAGGCTCGATCTATGAAGTGCTGCTGGGCATGTCCGACATCCGTGCCGTGCGCAAGCGTTCCGAAGCCGGGGGCTTCGACGTGTTGCCCGCCAATCGCGAACTGGCCGGCGCCGAAGTGGAAATGGTCGAGCTGGAGCAGCGCGAGGCGCGCCTGAAGATGGCCTTCGCCCAGGTTGCCGAGGACTATGACTTCATCCTCATCGATTGCCCGCCCGCACTGTCCATGCTGACCTTGAACGGGCTGTGCTCGGCGCATGGCGTCATCATTCCGATGCAGTGTGAGTACTACGCATTGGAGGGGCTGTCGGACCTGGTCAACACCATCAAGAAGGTGCACGCCAAGCTGAACCCGGAACTGAAGGTCATTGGTCTGTTGCGCGTGATGTTCGATCCGCGCATGACACTGTCGCAGCAGGTCTCGGACCAGCTGGAACAGCACTTCGGCGACAAGGTCTTCAAGACCGTCATCCCGCGCAACGTGCGGCTGGCCGAAGCGCCCTCGTATGGTCTGCCGGGCGTGACCTTCGATCCGCTGTCCAAGGGCGCGCAGGCTTATATCGCATTCGGCGCGGAAATGGTCGAGCGCATCAAGACGCTATAACCGGCCCCGTCATTACGCATCGTTTTTCATCAGGCAATCGCATGGCAACTTTACCGAAAAAATCCAAGGGTCTGGGACGCGGACTGGACGCGCTCCTGGGCGGATCCTCCGACATCACCGAAGAAGTCCAGGCGCAGGCCGCGCAGGGTCTGCCCACCGTGATGGCGGTCACCGAACTGCAGGCCGGCAAGTACCAGCCACGTACCCGCATGGATGAAGGCGCGCTCAACGAGCTGGCTGCCTCGATCAAGGAACAGGGCCTGCTGCAACCCATCCTGATCCGCGCCATCGGCCAGAAGAACGGTCGCGATACCTACGAGATCATCGCCGGTGAACGCCGCTTCCGCGCGGCCAAGATCGCCGGGCTGACCGAGGTGCCGGTGCTGGTCAAGAACGTGGATGACCAGACCACGGCCGCCATGGCCCTGATCGAAAACATGCAGCGCGAGGATTTGAATCCCCTGGAAGAAGCCCAGGGCATCCATCGCCTCATTACCGATTTCGCCTTCACGCACGAGCAGGCCGCGTTGGCCGTGGGGCGCTCGCGCAGTGCGGTCTCCAACCTGCTGCGCCTGTTGAACCTGGCCAAGCCGGTGCAGACCATGCTCATGGCCGGTGACATCGACATGGGCCACGCCCGTGCGCTGCTGGCCGTCGATTCGGCAACGCAGATCCAGCTGGCCAACCAGATCGTGGCCAAGCGCATGTCGGTACGCGATGCCGAGAAACTGGTCACCCGCGCCAGCGCCGAGCAGGCCGCCAAGCCGCGCGAAGCCAAGGACAAGTCTCGCGATATCGCACGCCTGGAAGAAGAACTCTCGGACCTGCTGGCCACCCAGGTCAGCATCAAGACCGGTGCCCGCAACAAGGGCCAGCTCATCATCAACTTCAACGACCTCGATGCCCTCGATGGCGTGATCGTGCGTCTGCGCGGGGAGTCGGTGGAGAGCTGATCGCGCCGGCAGGATGCACCAAACAAAATGGGCTGCCCGATTCGGAGCAGCCCATTTTTATTGATATAAATAATTTCCGAAATATCAGAAAGTCCGCTGCACATCCGAACGCGGCGGCAGCTGATAACTCCAGGTCTCGGTCAAGGGCTTGCCATTGGCCGTGAGCGCCGCGCGCAATTCCACGGCTTGCGCAACGTTACGAATCTTCACCCGCAGCGTCAGCCGCCAGCCATTGATGGCCGGATTGGGCTGCAGCTGGGCATCGATCAGCTCGCCATTGTTGGAAACGTTCACCTGCGGCTGAACCGTCGTCCCGGCGGGCAGCGAGCCCAGTGGTCCGCCGGTGAAATCCACCAGCAGGGCCGTGGTGCCATCGAAGGCGCGGATCAGGTTGGCCTGCGTGAGTTCGCCATCGGTATGGAAGGTCTGCTTGACCCAGCCCACTTCATTGTTGAGGATGGCCGGTTCATCCATGGTCCAGTGGATGCGGTAGTCATAGGCCAGCGGCGTGCCGCGCGGCGGCAGTTGCGCAGGCAGCCAGTAGGCCACGATGTTGTCGTTGGTCTCGTCAGCGGTGGGGATCTCCACCAGTTGCACGGCACCACGGCCCCAGTCACCCTTGGGCTCGATCCAGGCCGAGGGACGCAGGTCGTAGCGATCCTTGAGGTCTTCATAGGAGGCGAAATCGCGGCCCCGCTGCAACAGCCCGAAGCCGCGCGGATGGCTGACCTCGAAGGAACTCACTTCCACGTTCTGCGGATCGTTCAGCGGTCGCCACAGCCATTCACCATTGCCGGTATGGATCGCCAGGCCATTGGAATCATGGATGGCCGGACGGAAGTTGCGCCGCGAGGATTGCTGGTTGGGACCGAAGAGGAACATGCTGGTCAGCGGTGCAATGCCCAGGCGGCCCACGTCGGCGCGCAGGAACACGCGTGCCTGCACATCGAGCAGGGCATCCTTGCCCGGCGTGAGCGTGAACTTGTAGGCGCCGGTAGCGCGCGGTGAATCCAGCAGTGCATAGAAGGTCAGCTGCTTGTCGCCGGGGGCAGGACGCTGGATCCAGAATTCGGTGAAGCGGGGGAATTCCTCACCGCTCAACATGGCCGTATCGATCGCCAGTCCGCGTGCCGAGAGGCCATAGACCTGACCCTTGCCGATGACGCGGAAATAGCTGGCGCCCAGCACGCTCATGACCTCGTCTTCCTTGTCATCGCGGTTGAGCGGATAGACCACCCGGAAGCCGGCATAACCCAGATGGGCGGTGCTGCTCTTGGCCAGATTGAGGTCACCGAAGTTGAAGCGGTCGGTGCTGTAGCCCACATCCTGTACGCGGCCATCGACGATTTCGTGGATCGCCACCGGCGAGTTGAACTGCATGCCCTGATGATAGAAGGCCAGCTTGAAGGGGGTAGGCTGGTTGCGCCATTCGAACTTGTCGCTCTTGGGCTGGATCTTCATGTAATCGGCGAACTGCATCGCCGCAAACGTCGGCGAGAGATTGCTCACCGGCTTCTGGTAGGGTTTGGCGGCCAGTGCCTGGGCGCGGGCCACGGCCTGGTTGAGGTCGAAGCCTTGCGCGCTCTGTGCCTGCACCGAGGCAGCCAGCAGGCTTGCCGACAACACCAGCCCCTGCAGCAGGGGCCATTTCAATCCATGTCTGATCAATGTATTTCTCCACAAAGAAGCGGCGCGCGGGCATGTTGGCCAGCCGCGCCGCTGTGTGCCTGCGCGTCCGGCAGGCATCAAAACAGAATAATATAGCGAACCGTCTGGCTGGCGACGCATCAAAGAACGCAAGCAATAAATGCTCCCGCCGCCCGGCCGCTGTCCCGCTTGTGCAGGTCACACAGTAGAGGGCAGAGCGCCGCCAAAGTTTAAAAAAGAGAGAGGAAACCCGTGTCCCACAAGCTTACCGAGCGGCACGCCGCGTCCCCGCGTCGTCCCCGCCTGGCCCTGGTCATGACCTTGTGCGCGCTGGCCTGCGGCGCCGCGCTCACCGGCACGGCCGCGCATGCGCAAGCCAATCCGGCCTTGCTCGGCGACAAGACCGCCTTCATCAATGACCTGCTGCGTCAGATGACGCTGGAAGAAAAGATCGGCCAGCTGCGCCTCATCAGCATCGGTCCGGACATGCCCGCCAAGAAGCTGATCGAGGAACTGGCCGCCGGCCGTGTCGGCGGCACCTTCAACTCCATCACCCGGCCCGAGAATCGTCCGCTGCAGGAGGGCGCGATGCGTTCACGGCTGAAGATCCCGATGTTCTTCGCCTATGACGTCATCCACGGCCATCGCACCACCTTCCCCATCGGCCTGGGCCTGGCCTCCAGCTGGGACATGGACCTGGTCGGCCGCGCCATGCGCATCTCCGCCGAAGAAGCCGCGGCCGACAGCATCGACATGACCTTCGCCCCGATGGTCGACATCAGCCGCGATCCGCGCTGGGGGCGCACGTCTGAGGGCTTTGGTGAAGATCCTTACCTGGTCTCGCGCATTGCCGAGGTCTCGGTGCGCGCCCTGCAAGGCGATACCAAGCCCATCGCCGCCAATCGCCTCATGGCCAGTGTGAAGCATTTTGCGCTGTACGGTGCAGTCGAGGGCGGACGCGACTACAACGTCGTCAACATGGACCCGCAGCGCATGTACAACGACTATCTGCCGCCTTACCGTGCCGCCATCGATGCCGGCGCGGGCGCGGTGATGGTGGCGCTCAACTCCATCAACGGGACACCGGCCACCTCCAATACCTGGCTGCTGCAGGACCTGTTGCGCCGGGATTGGGGATTCAAGGGGCTGACGGTGTCGGACCACGGAGCCATCACCGAACTGGTCAACCACGGTGTGGCGCAGGACGATGCCCAAGCGGCACGCCTGGCGATGAAGGCCGGTACCGACATGAGCATGGCCGACCAGGTCTACATCAAGCAACTGCCGGCGCTGGTGCGCTCGGGCAAGGTGCCGCAGCAGGAGCTGGACAATGCCGTGCGCGACATCCTCGGTGCCAAGTACGATCTTGGCCTGTTCAAGGACCCGTATATCCGCATCGGCCGCGCCGCCGATGATCCGCCGGACGTCCATGCCGAGCGCCGCCTGCATCGTCGCGATGCGCGCGAAGTCGCGCAGCAGTCCATGGTGCTGCTGGAGAACCGCCATGCCGCGCTGCCGCTGAAGAAGACTGCGCGCATCGCCCTGGTCGGTCCGCTGGCCGATTCCCACATCGACATGCTGGGCAGCTGGTCTGCAGCCGGCCAGGCCAGGCAGACCATCACCCTGCGCCAGGGGCTGCAGAATGCGCTGGGCGGGCAGGGCAAGCTGCTTTACGCACGCGGGGCCAACATCACCGAAGACAAGCACATCGTCGACTACCTCAACTTCCTGAACTGGGATGATCCGGAAGTGATCCAGGACAAGCGCAGCCCCAAGGCCATGATCGATGAGGCCCTCAAGGCCGCACGCGATGCCGATGTCATCGTGGCCGCCGTGGGCGAGTCGCGCGGCATGTCGCATGAATCCTCCAGCCGTACCTCACTGTCGCTGCCGCAGAGCCAGCAGGATCTGCTCACGGCCCTCAAAGCCACCGGCAAGCCGCTGGTGCTGGTGCTGATGAATGGCCGTCCGCTGGATCTCAATTGGGCGCGCGAGAACGCCTCGGCCATCCTGGAGACCTGGTACACCGGAACCGAGGGCGGCAATGCGATTGCCGATATCCTCTTCGGCGACGTCAATCCTTCGGGCAAGCTGCCCATCACCTTCCCGCGTTCGGTGGGCCAGATCCCGAGCTACTACAACCATCCGCGCGTGGGCCGTCCCTACACCGAAGGCAAGCCGGGCAATTACACCTCGCAGTACTTCGATGAGCCCAATGGCCCGTTGTATCCGTTCGGATACGGCTTGAGCTATACCGAGTTCAAGCTCTCGGACGTGCATCTGTCGCAGGCCGCCATGAGCGCTGACGGCCAGGTGCTGGCCAGCGTGACGGTCAAGAACGTGGGCCGCCGCGCCGGCGCCACCGTGGTGCAGCTGTACATCCGCGATGTGGCGGCCTCGGTGGTGCGTCCGGTCAAGGAACTGAAGGATTTCCGCAAGCTGATGTTGCAGCCGGGTGAAGAGCAAGAGGTGCAGTTCAGTATCGACCGCAAGGCACTGTCCTTCTACAACGCCAAGCTGGAATACGTGGCCGAGCCGGGTGAATTCCAGGTGCAGATCGGGCTGGATTCCAAGGAGGTGAAGACGGCTTCGTTCACTCTGCAATAAAGATAAAACCGGGCGGGCAAGAAAAATGGGCGCACCGTTGAGTGCGCCCATTTTTTTGCAGCAATCTTTCTGCATTCATCGTAAATGATATAAATCATTTACCAAGATCAGGCATCACGCCGTCATCACCGCATCTTCTTCCTCTTCTCCCAGGAAGCCGCCACTCTGGTGCGACCATAGCCGCGCATACAGGCCATTGGCGGCCAGCAGTTCGGCGTGCGTTCCTTGCTCGACGATGCGACCCTGGTCCAGCACGATGAGTCGATCCATCGCGGCGATGGTCGACAGGCGGTGCGCAATGGCTACCACCGTCTTGCCTTCCATGAGCTTGTAGAGCGAGGTCTGGATGGCCGCTTCCACTTCCGAATCGAGCGCGCTGGTGGCTTCATCCAGCAGCAGGATGGGCGCATCCTTCAACATCACGCGGGCAATCGCGATGCGCTGGCGCTGGCCGCCGGAGAGCTTCACGCCGCGCTCGCCCACATGCGCGTCATAAGCGCGGCGGCCCTTGGCATCGGCCAGCGTGCCGATGAAGTCATGCGCCTCGGCGCGTTCGGCGGCGTGGATCATCTCGGCGTCGCTCGCATCGGGACGGCCATAGGTGATGTTCTCGCGCACCGACCGATGCAGCAGGGAAGTATCTTGCGTGACCATGCCGATCTGCGCGCGCAGGCTGTCTTGCGTGACATGGGCGATGTCCTGGCCATCGATGGTGATGCGGCCACCCTCGATATCGTAGAAGCGCAGCAGCAGGTTGACGATGGTCGACTTGCCGGCGCCGGAGCGGCCCACCAGTCCGATCTTTTCACCGGGGCGGATCACCAGGTCCAGCTGGTCCACCACCGGGCGCGGCGCCGCGCCGCCGTAGCTGAAGCTCACCCCCTCGAAGCGCAGCTCGCCCCGACTGACCTTGATCGGCGTCGCATCGGGTGCATCCTTGACCTCATGTGCACGGGCCAGCGTATTGATGCCATCCTGCACCGTGCCCACGTGTTCGAACAGGGAGGACATTTCCCACATCACCCAGTGCGCGATACCGTTCAGGCGCAGCGCCATGGCGGTGCTGGCAGCAACTGCGCCCACCCCCACCTTGCCCTGGGTCCACAGGTACAGCGACACCCCGGTGGCACCGATGATGAGCACCATGTTCAGCAGGTGATTGACCACCTCGAAGCCCGACACCAGACGCATCTGGCGATGGACCGTGGCGAGGAATTCGCGCATGGCGCTGCGGGCGTACTCGGCCTCGCGCCCTGCGTGCGAAAACAGTTTGACGGTGGCGATGTTGGTGTAGGCATCGGTGATGCGTCCGGTCATCAGCGAGCGCGCATCAGCCTGGTTGCGTGCCACCGCGGACAGGCGCGGCACGAAGTAGCGCATGGCCACCGCGAAGGCGGCCAGCCAGACGAAGAAGGGGGCCAGCATCCAGATATCGAAGCTGCCGACCACGCCGATGAGGGTGGCAAAGTAGATCGTGATGAAGACCAGGATATCGCCCACGATCATGCAGAAGTCGCGCACCGCCAGCGCGCTTTGCATGACCTTGGTGGCCACCCGTCCGGCGAACTCGTTCTGGTAGAAGCTCATGCTCTGGCTCAACATGAGGCGATGGAAATTCCAGCGCAGCAGCATGGGGAAATTGCCGGCCAGAGTCTGGTGCTTGTACATGGTCTGCAGCGCGATCAAGAGCGGGCTGGCCGCCAGGATGAGCGCCAGCCAGGCCAGGGTATGACCTTCCTGCGGCCACAATTGCGCGGGCTCTATCTTGGAGAGCCAATCGACGATGCGGCCGAGCGCGGCGAAGAGCAGCGCCTCGAAGACGCCGATGATGGCCGTCATCAGGGTCATGGCCGCAATGTAGGGACGTACGCCCCTGGTACAGAACCAGATGAAACGCATGAAGCCGCGCGGCGGCGGCAAGGGTTGCGACTCGGGGTAGGGGTGGACCAGTTTTTCAAACCAGCTGAACATCAGGGGACTCCAAAAATCGGACCAGGGCCGACGGCGGGTACCGCAGGCCGGCAGCCACCAAGGCAGTCGGCCGGACAGGCGTGGTCGGGCGTTGTTACTGTGGCGTACCCCAAGAGAAAGCGGCAGGTGGCGATACGCCATTCATGTGCGGCGTGCGGATCGCTGCGGCAGCGGGGCCGCTATCGTGATCCCGGGGCAGGCCGCGAGAAGATGGAAGCCGCATCATCTCATATGCGGCCCGCCTGCGTGTAGCGGAGCCGGGGAAAAACACTTGTCGGAAAATCGGAATGGTGCGCATCACCGCAAGCTCCCCGATCCTCTTGATTCATCTGCCATACTGCTGGACCGTCATCTTTTTATCTGTTTGCATCATGAATCTTTCCCAGGTCGCCGCGGCCTTCCAGCCCTTCGATACACTGGCTGCGCAATTGTTGCCCTACGTCGAGGATGATGCCGGAGATGGTTCCCACGATCTCTCACATCTCTTGCGCGTATGGAACAATGCGCGCCGTCTGCAGGCCGAGGAGGGCGGTGAGCTGCGCATCCTTGTGGCTGCGGTCCTCTTGCACGACTGCGTGCACGTGGAAAAAAATTCCCCGCTGCGCAGCCAGGCTTCCACGCTCTCCGGCGAGCGCGCGCAGCAGATCCTGTCATCGCTGGGATGGGCAGCGAAAGATGCGCAAGGCGTCGCCCATGCGGTCCAGGCCCACAGCTATTCGGCCCAGATCACGCCGCAAACGCTGGAGGCGAAGATCGTGCAGGATGCCGACCGCCTCGATGCCATCGGGGCCATCGGTGTGGCGCGTTGTTTCTATGTCGCCGGGAGAATGGGATCGGGCCTGTATGAAGCGCAGGATCCGCAGGCCGAGCAACGCCCGTTGCAGGACGCGCGATATGCGCTGGACCATTTTCCTGCCAAGCTGTTCCGCTTGCAGGAGGGTTTCCAGACTGCCGCCGGTGCGGCCATGGCGCAGGCGCGCCAGCAGAGGATGCGGGGGTTTGTGGAGCAATTCCTGAGCGAGCTGTAATTACTCGCCCAGATGCACTCAGTGCAGCCAGTGCAGCCAGTGCGGTGGTACCGCGAGGCGAGTCAGACTGGCTGCGGCGCGGGATCATGCCGCCTTGCGTACCACTTCCAGCTTCGGTACCACGCGCAACGGAATCTGTACGGTGTTGAGCGCAGGCGAGGGCGCTGCGGCCGCCACCGAGCCTGCGGCATCCGGCGCCTCCAGCTGAAACACGCCCACTGCCCGCGTCAGGCTCACCGCTTGTTCCTGCAGCGTGGTCACGGCGGCGGTGGCCTCTTCCACCAGCGCGGCATTGTGCTGGGTCACCTGATCCATCAGTGCGATCGCCTTGTTGACTTCCTCGATGCCCAGGCTCTGCTCATGGCTGGCCGCCGAGATCTCGCCCATCACATCGGTGACCTGCTGCACGCTGGCCACGATTTGCTCCATGGTGTCACCGGCGCGTTGCACCAGGTGCGCGCCCGTTTCCACATTGCCGACCGAGGTATCGATCAACTGCTTGATCTCCCTGGCAGCGGCTGCGCTGCGCTGGGCCAGGTTGCGCACCTCTGTGGCGACCACGGCAAAGCCACGTCCTTGCTCGCCCGCACGGGCCGCTTCCACGGCGGCATTCAAGGCCAGGATGTTGGTCTGGAAGGCGATGCCGTCGATCACGCCGATGATGTCCACGATCTTGCGCGAAGAGGTGTTGATGGCTGCCATGGTATCGACCACTTCGTCCACGATGGCGCCGCCCTGCCTGGCGATATCCGAGGCATTGCGCGCGAGTCGATTCGCTTCGCGCGCGTGGCTGTCGTTCTGCTTTACGGTGGCCGTCAGCTGTTCCATGGCCGAGGCGGTTTCTTCCAGCGAGGCCGCCTGGTCTTCGGTGCGGGCCGACAGATCGAGATTGCCGGCGGCGATCTGCCCGCTGATGGTGGCCACACCGCTGGCCGCATCCCGTACGTGGGCTACAGTCTGGTGCAGATTGCCGTTCATCTTGGAGAGAGCGGCCATGATGCTCTGGCGCTTGCTTTCATCGCTGGTGCGATTGACGGCCATGGCGTGATAAAGCTCGCCGCGATCCACTGCCAGTGCCAGCTGCGTCACCTCATCGGGCTCCGCACCGAGCGCGCCGCGGATGCTGCGGGTGATCAGGGTAGCCAGTACGACACCGGCTACCAGCGCGGCAGCCAGCAGCACCAGAATGAAGGCCTGGAAACCGTGGGCGGTGCTGCGGGCCTTGGCCGACTCGATCTGGCTCATGTGTTCTTCCAGGTCGATGAGTTCATTGATGGCCGCCAGCCATTCAACGAAGGCGGGTTTCACCTGGCTCAGCAGCAGCTGGCGTGCGCCTTCGATTTCCCCTGCGGTGCGCATGGCGACGACCTTGGCGGCCGGCGGCATGGCGCGTGCTTCGATGGCCTTGATGCGCTCGAGACTGGCGCGTTCCTCGCCATTGACCTTCATGGTGGCGAAGACCGCATCGAGCGGCCGGGCTGATTGCTGGTAGTCGGCATCGAGCTTGTTGATCAGGGCGATCACGTCCTTGACCTCGGCGTCGCTCACCAGCGTCAGATCACGCAGGGCGATGGCGCGGTCGTGCACGCTGCCGCGGAAATTGATGGCATAGCGCTGCTTGACGCTGTTGTCCTCGCTCACGGTGGAGAGGCTGCCTTCGATGGCGTTGACCTTGACGATACTGGCCACCGTCAGCACCAGCATCATCGCCAGCACCAGTGTAAAACTCAGTGCCAGTTGGGCCGCCACGGTCAGCGAACGGCGCTTGGGGGGATGGGCTTGCATGTGATTCTCCAGAAGATGGGGGGCGCCACTGCTGCCAACAGCCCTCACGGGATGTATTGATGCAAGGCAATGTCGACGAAGATCGCAGTCTAGCCGTGATCGGGCTCGCGCGGGATTGATTGTTTCGATTCATTCCATAGCGATGAATGCTCGATTGCAAGAGCATTAAACTTTGCTTAATGCTCCCCGGATGCCGGTTTAAGCCTGGTTTAAGTCTTTTGCGGCAAGCTGGGCAGCAAAGAGGACAACATCCACAGGATTCGCCATGACCGAACAAACACCTGCCCGCCAGGGCAGCCACGCCAATCGCGCCACCCGTGCCGAGATCTGGGGCCTCATCAAGCCCTACTGGGTCTCGGAAGAAAAATGGAAGGCCTGGGCGCTGCTGCTGTCCATCCTGGCCCTGAACCTGGGCATGGTCTACATCAACGTGCGGCTCAATTCCTGGAACCGCGACATGTACAACGTGCTGCAGTCGCGCGATTACCCGCACTTCAAGTCGCTGTTGTGGCAGTTCTCGGGACTGGCCTTCATCTTCGTGGCCATCGCCATCTACAGCGTCTACCTCAAGCAGGCGCTGCAGATCCGCTGGCGCTACTGGATGAGTACGCGTTATCTCGATCGCTGGCTGGCACATCGCGCCTACTATCGCATCGAGCAGGGCCAGGAGGGCCGCCTCTCGGACAACCCCGACCAGCGCATCGCCGAGGACCTGCATGCGCTCACCAGCGACACGCTGTCACTGGTGCTGGGCTTCATCTCCAGCAGCGTCACCCTGTTCTCCTTCATCCATATCCTGTGGTCGGTAAGCGGGCCGCTCTCCTTCTCGGTCCTGGGACAGTCGTGGGTCATTCCCGGTTACATGGTCTGGTTCGTGATCGCCTATGCGGCCATCGGCTCGGGGGTGGTGTGGTGGATCGGTCGCCCGCTGGTGGGCCTGAGTTTCAATCAGGAACGCTTCGAGGCCAATTTCCGTTTTGGCCTGATCCGTGTGCGTGAACATGCGGAGGCCGTCGCCTTGTATCGCGGCGAGCCGCAGGAGCGCATGCAGCTCACGGCGCGGCTGGACGACATCCGCGCAAACTGGTGGAACATCATGCGCCTGACCAAGAAACTCAACGTGGCCGTCAATTTCTACGGGCAGTTCGCGGTGATCTTTCCCATGCTGGTGTCGGCACCGCGCTACTTCTCCGGGGCCATTTCGCTGGGGGTGCTCATGCAGATCAGCGATGCCTTCGGCCAGGTGCAGGATGCGCTGTCCTGGTTCATCAATGCCTTTACTACGCTGGCCGGATGGAAGGCCAGCATCAACCGGCTGGCGGGCTTCCATGCCGATATCGAACGCGCCGCCGGCATGCCGCGCACACTGGCCGTCACCCGGCATGGCGGCAGTGCGGTCACGCTGGATGGCGTGCAGCTGTCCTTCCCCGATGGCAGCCTGATGCTGCGTAGCCTCGATGCGCGGGTGGAGTCGGGCGAACACGTGCTCATCAGCGGTCCTTCAGGATGCGGCAAGTCCACGCTGATCCGCGCCCTGGCCGATATCTGGCCCTATGGAGAGGGCCGCATCGCACTGCCACAGGATGCACCGGCCATGTTCCTGCCCCAGCGCAGTTACCTGCCCATCGGTACGCTGCGCGCAGCCCTCTCGTATCCGGCCGCCGAGGGCAGTTTTGATGATGCGCTCATCACGCGTTACCTGGGGTTGTGCCGTCTGGCGCATCTGGCCGCGCGACTCGATGTGGCGGCCAACTGGAGCCAGGCGCTGTCACCGGGCGAGCAGCAGCGGCTGGCCTTCGTGCGGGTGTTCCTGAATCGTCCGCGTCTGGTCTTCCTGGACGAGGCCAGCAGCGCCATGGATGGCGAGACCGAGGAAGCCCTCTATGCCGCCTTGCCGCGCGAGTTGCCCGGCGTGACCGTGATCAGCATCGCCCACCGCGAGACGCTGGCGCGCTTCCACGACGTGCGCTGGAAGTTCGTGCCGCCGGCTGACGGCGAGGGGGCCGGGCATCGTGTAGAGGCGCTGCCGATTGCAGCGTGAGGGCAGGGCGGCGTTATACCGTTTTTGCATAGGGATGCCGGGAGCCGCGTGACAGAATGGATTCATCGCGGCACGGTTGCCGCCTTCACCCGATCATCCTCGATTACCTGGAAGCCCATCATGAACGATCCCATCGTCTATCTCAACGGCGAACTCACGCCTCTCTCCGAAGCCCGCGTACCGGTGCTCGATCGCGGCTTCATCTTTGGTGACGGCATCTACGAAGTCATCCCCATGTATCGCCGCAAGGCTTTCCGTGGTCAGCAACACCTGGCGCGCCTGTTCCGCAGCCTGGCCAGCATCGGTATTCCGAATCCGCATGACGAAGCCGGCTGGAACGGCCTCATCCACCAGGTGGTCGAGGCCAACGGCCTGGAGGACCAGATGATCTACATCCAGGTCACCCGGGGCGTGGCCAAGCGTGCGCATGCCTTCCCCAAGGACGTGGTGCCGACGGTGCTGATCATGACCAATCCGATGGCCCTGCCTCCGGCTGCGGCTATCGAGAAGGGCGTGGCCTGCGTGACCCTGGAAGATCGTCGCTGGCTGAACTGCCAGATCAAGTCCACTTCGCTGCTGGGCAACGTGCTGGCCGCGCAGTTCGCCGCCGAGCATCAGGTGACGGAGGCCATCCAGTTCCGCGATGGTTATCTGTCGGAGGCGTCGTCCTCCAACGTGTGGGTGGTCAAGGATGGCAAGATCTCGGCACCGCCCAAGGACAACCTGATCCTGGAAGGCATCCGCTATGGCCTGATGGAAGAGCTGTGCGCCGAGCAGGGTATCGCGCTGGCATCGCGCCGCATCACGCGGGAAGAAGTGCTGGCGGCTGACGAACTGATCATTTCCTCGGCCAGCAAGGAAGTGCTGCCGGTGGTGACGCTGGATGACAAGCCGGTCGGCAGCGGCCAGCCGGGGCCGGTGTTTACCAAGGTGTATGCGGCGTATCAGGCGGCCAAGGCGCGGCTGTGAACAGGCCCTAGTGGGCGGCGTGCAATACGTCGCTCACATTCTGCGCGAACAGCGTGGATTGTTTTTCAGTGACATGCAGGGCAGGGAGCCGGCGTTCGAGGCCGAGCTTGTGCTGCGCTTGCAGACGCGCGGAGGCGCTCATGCACGACAGCAGGGCCTCGATCCGCTCCGCGCACTTGACTGCCAGGAATTGGCTGGGCGGGTCGATGAAGACCCAGGAGTACTTCTGGCGATTCAGCAGTTCGATCACGTTCCCGAGCGTGCCAGTACTTTTGGCGTCCCAGATCATCAGCCCGGAATCAGCGATGTCGGCCATGGCGATATCTTTGGCCGTGAAGAAGGCGCGCGTACCCGGGCGCAGCGTGGTATGGATGTGGTGCACGGGCCACTGGCCGATATTGTTGCGCGGTACCTGCCCGCTGCAGAAGACCGTCACGCGCCGGTAAGCCATCGCATGAAGGAAGTGCTGGATCGCCGTGTCGGCGCCGTCAGCATCGCCAACCACCACGTCGAACTCCTGGCGCACGATGTTCATGATCCTTTCCTGGACCTTGGGATGCAGATGTCGGATGCTGATGGAGCCAGCAATGAAAACGGTAGTCATGGGCTTACCTCCACGTCAGCGTTGCCACGAAAATGTCCCCGATTTTCTCATAGGCGCGCAGCGCATCGCATGCAGCATCGACCGAAGCACCACTATCGTACAAATCGTCGAGCAGCAACGTGTCCCAGCGGCCTTCTCCGTGGATAAGGCGATTCAGGATCAGCGTATCGGTGAGCACAGCGTGCTTTTCGGCGCGGGTGCGCAAGTCTTTCAGAAGCGCTGCACCCTTGGCCTTGCTCAACAGCGCAAGCACGGGTTTGCCGACCAGATGTCCCAGCGCATGCGCGATGGCGGCGACCGGCTGCACGCGCCGGACATGCGATGAAGCCATTGGCACGATCAGGCCGAATCCCGGCAGCAAGGGCAGGATGTGGGATTGCACGGCCAGCGCCAGCGGCAGGACGTAGCGCTGCTGTTGCCGGTATTTCAGCTGATACGGGGCTTCTCCCACTTCGGTGCGCTGCGTGTGCCATTGGATGTGGCCCGCCGCGTTGTACCCGGCCGGGAGACTGTAGAGCGAGTGCTTGTCGAGGGCATACCCCCTCTCAAAGCGACCTTGGAGCATTTTGAGGTTGACTTGCATGGGACACCGCATCTTGTCGGGAAGACACAGAGTCTTGTGCGGCAGCGCATGCTCATCAATCGCGATAGTTGGATATGTTGGAACAGATTGCTTGCGCGGACTTCCGGGCCGATGACGCTTTCTGCACGCCGCCGCGCCCGCATGGCGTAGAATGCAGGCATTCCCCACCCGAGTCCCCCCGCTTGAAGCCCGCAGGTTCATCCCCATCTGGGAGCATTGAATTCGGAGCGCCAGGCGGACAACGCCAAGGCGGTTTGCCATGACTATGCCCACTATTTCCCCTGAAGAATCCCTGATCGAGTATCCCAGCGACTTCCCCATCAAGGTGGTCGGGATCACCCATGACGCCTTCGCCGAGACCATCGTCGCCATGGTCATCGAGCATGATCCCGAGTTTCACGCGGGCAAGGTCGAGATGCGTCCCTCCACCCAGGGCAAGTACCTCTCGCTCACCCTGACCGTGCGCGCCACCAGCCGCGCTCAGCTCGACAACATCTACCGTGCGCTCTCCACGCACGAGATGGTCAAGTTCGTGCTCTGAGCGCAACTGCATCCACGCGAAAACCGGCGCAGCCCGCAAGGCGCGCCGGTTTTTTCATGGCCGCATCATTTCTTGCGAGTTGACGTTTTCTGCACCGTGCCTGGCCATTCCGACTGCGCATGGAATTGCCGCATCTCTTCAACGATCCATTTCCTGAAGGCCGCCACCCCCGGCTTCTCCAGCCCCTCCGGCAGATGCACCAGGTAGTGCGCCTCCTCGCACAGCTGCGCCACGTCGAACAGCCGCACCAGCGTGCCGCTGGCGATCTCCTGCCAGGCAATCGTATGGCGTGACAGCGCCACCCCCTTGCCCTCCACGGCATGGCGCAGCGTCAGCGAAGAATCCTCCACCACCAGCGTGCCGCGCGGCTCGGGCAGGTCCAGCCCGGCCAGGGTCAGCCACGGCTGCCAGGATTCGCGCGTGTCCATGCGCAGCAGCGTGCAGTGCGCCAGGTCGGTGGGACGCACGAGCTTCTTGTTCTGCTTGCCGCGATAGCCGGGCGCGGCCACCGGGTAGTAGTAATCATCGCTGAGCTTCTCGGTGACCACGCCCGCGTACTGGCCGCGCCCGAAGCGGATGCCGATGTCCACCCCGTCCAGCCGCAGGTCGGCCAGGTGGCTGCCCGATTGCAGCACCACCTCGATTTCCGGATGGGCATCGATGAACTTCCACAGGCGCGGCGCCAGCCAGCGTGAAGCGAAGGAGGGCGTGGCCGAGATCACCAGCCGCTGCTGGCGCGTGAGGCTGCGCAGGTGGTCGGCCGCTTGCGCGATCTCGCCCAGGGCCTTGCGGATGGTGGCGGCGAAGCGTTCGCCGGTCTCGGTGATGGAAATGCGCTTGCCATGGCGATGGAACAGCTGCAGGCCCAGGTCTTCCTCCAGCGCGCGCACCTGGTGGCTGATGGCACCGGGCGTGACGTGCACTTCTTCGGCCGCACGCGAGAAGCAGCCATGGCGGGCGGCCGCATCAAAGGCGCGCAGGGCGGCCAGGTTGGGGAGCTTGCGCAAATCGGCCATGACGGCTCCTTGTGAATTCAATTAGCAAGGAGAACCAATATATATCGTTTTGCTGCGCTTGCGGGCTTTCCTACAATGATGACTCATCACACATCATTCCAGGCATTTCCCCCCTTGCAGCCGCACCCTCCCGGGCATCGCGGCAGGGACGCGGCTTGCCTGGCGAATCAGGCAGTCGAGCAAAGGAGCCAGCGCCATGACAATTTCATTCACAGATCCAAGCCTCCCGGGCCAGTTGCAGGAAGGCCAGGTACAGACCCGTCGCCTGCAAGGCGGCGTGCGCATCCGTGTGAACTCCGGACTGGTGTGGCTGACCATTGCCGGCTGCCGCGAGGATATCTGGCTCAAGGCGGGCCGCTGCTTTGATTTTCACGGGCGCGGCGAGGCCATCTTCGAAGCCGTCAACGGTGCGGCCGAATTCACGGTCACTCCCTTGCCTCCCAAGGGGTGCAGCGACGATACGGTGCGTATTGCCAAGCTCCTGCCGCACGGCCTGATCCGCTGGTTCTGATACGGTCCGCAGCGAATTTCGCTACACTGGCGGGCATGCAAACTGCACTGCCCACCGCCAGCACACCCGTGGCTGGCGCCCGCCGGCCCGAGATCGTCCGGCGCGGCGTCGAGCCCTACGAGGCCAGCTTCGCCGCCATGCGCGCCTATACCGACGCGCGCACCGCCGACACCCCCGACCAGCTCTGGATCGTCGAGCATCCCCCTGTCTACACGCTGGGTTTGGGCGCTGACCGCGCCCATGTGTTGAATCCGCACGACATCCCCATTGTCCAGACCGACCGCGGCGGCGAGGTCACCTACCACGGTCCCGGCCAGGTGGTGATCTACCTGTTGATGGACCTGCGCCGCAACCGCAGCGGGGCGCGCCTGTTCGCGCGCGAATTCGTGCACAACATCGAAGAGGCGGTGATCGCCACGCTGGCGGCGTATAATCTGGCCGGTGTACGCAAGGAGGGGGCGCCCGGCATCTATGCCGCCGACGGCCCCTGGCAGGGCGCCAAGGTGGCCGCGCTGGGCTTGAAGATACGGGGCAACGGCTGCACTTATCATGGTGTTTCGCTCAATGTGGCGATGGACCTGGCACCGTTTTCCTGGATCAACCCCTGCGGCTACGAGGGCCTGGCCACCGTGGACATGCAGACCCTCGGGGCTGCCCACGCCCGGCTGGACGCTGTCCAGGACTTGCTTGCCGACCAACTGATCGCCCGCTTCGCGGGCATGGCTTGAGCCCCACGCGCCGCGTGTGCCCGGGGCCGGAACGACCGACATGACTACCGAACTCACTCCCGCAGCAGATTCTTCCTCCAATGCCACCGGCTCGGCGCGCGCCAATCCGCTGGACAAGCAGAAGGGCGCCGGCAAGACCGCCTGGATCCCGATCAAGGTGGTGGCCGCCGAAAAGCTGAAGAAGCCGGACTGGATTCGCGTCAAGGCCGGTTCGCCGACCACCCGCTTCTACGAGATCAAGGACATCCTGCGCGCCAACAACCTGGTGACGGTCTGTGAGGAAGCCTCCTGCCCCAACATCGGCGAATGCTTCGGCAAGGGCACCGCGACCTTCATGATCATGGGCGACAAGTGCACCCGCCGTTGCCCCTTCTGCGACGTCGGCCACGGCCGCCCCGATCCGCTGGACCCCAACGAGCCGGAAAACCTGGCCAAGACCATTGCCCAGCTGCGCCTGTCCTACGTGGTCATCACCAGCGTGGACCGCGACGACCTGCGCGATGGCGGTGCTGCCCACTTCGCGGCCTGCATCCAGCGTGTACGTGAATTGTCGCCCGAGACCCGCATCGAGATCCTGACCCCGGACTTCCGTGGCCGCATGGACCGCGCGCTGGAAATCCTCAAGATGGCCCCGCCGGACGTCATGAACCACAACCTCGAAACCGCACCGCGCCTCTACAAGGAAGCGCGTCCGGGTTCGGATTACGAATATTCGCTGAGCCTGTTGAAGCGCTTCAAGGACCTGCATCCGGAAGTGCCGACCAAGTCCGGCATCATGGTGGGCCTGGGCGAAACCGACGAGGAAGTGCTGCAGGTCATGCGCGACATGCGCGCGCACAACGTCGACATGCTCACCATCGGCCAGTACCTGATGCCCAGCGGCGACCACCTGCCGGTGCGCCGCTACGTGCACCCCGACACCTTCAAGATGTACGAGGAAGAGGCCTACAAGATGGGCTTCGTGCATGCCGCCGTGGGCGCGATGGTGCGCTCCAGCTACCATGCGGATCAGCAGGCGCACGGGTTGGTCTGACCATTTTCATAGAGGGCCATGTCACCGGCCGCCAGGTACATCGCGGTCGATGCTGCGAAGTCAGCGCTTGATGCAGCGCGCCCTCTGCCTCCTTATACGCAAGCATCGCTGCGCGAGAAATTGGTATTGGATTGGACTTTCCATTCCAATGCCCTCGCAGGCAACACGCTGACCCTGCGCGAAACCAAGGTAGTGCTGGAAGGCATCACCGTCGGTGGCAAGTCGCTGCGCGAGCACTTCGAGGCCATCAATCACCGCGATGCCATCCTGTTCGTCGAGCAGCTCGTGGCCGGCTGCGAGCCCCTGAGCGAAGCGAACATCAAGGACATCCACAGTCTCGTGCTCAAGGGGATCGATGCCGATGAAGCCGGCCGCTATCGCCGCGAGAACGTGGTCATCGCCGGTGCCAGCACCACCCCACCGGATTTCCTGCATCTCAACGATGAAATGCGCGCCTTGCTGGCGTGGTATCAGCAGGCCGGCAGCCTGCATGCGGTCGAACGTGCGGCGCAACTGCATACGCGCTTCGTGAAGATCCATCCCTTCATCGATGGCAATGGCCGCACTGGTCGCCTGCTGTTGAACCTGGAACTGATGAAATCCGGCTATCCCCCGGCGGTCATCCGCAAGGAAGATCGCCTGGCGTATTACGACGCCCTCGATGAAGCCTGCGTCAGCGGCGACCATGCGGCCATCACCACCCTTGTGGCGGAGAGCGTGCAGCGTTCGCTGCGCTTGTACCTGGATCTGCTGCCTGCGCCCGGATGATCGGCATCAGCTCAATCGCCTGATCAAGCCCATCACCCATTCAAATTTTTTTCCATAAGGCGGATGCAAGAGCGTCCCGCCGTTCCAACGCGCCTGCCGGAACACCGGCTTGCGCTTGCTGAAGGTATCGAAGCCCCAGCGTCCGTGATACGCCCCCATGCCGCTCTCGCCGACACCGCCAAAGGGCTGCTCCTCCTGCACCAGGTGCCACAGGCAATCATTGATGGTCACGCCGCCTGCATGGGTTTGCCGCAGCACCTGCTCGCGCCGTGCCGCATCCTCGCCGAACCAGTACAGCGCCAGCGGACGCGGACCTTGCTGCACATGGGCGATGGCTTGCTCTGGCGTGTCGTATTCAAGGATGGGCAGGACCGGCCCGAAGATCTCTTCCTGCATCACCCGCATCGCCGGGCTCGCGCCCAGGATCAGCGTGGGCATCAGCTTGCGGCTCTGCTCCAGGTCTTCCCCCGCGGGGTTGACTTCGATCACCCGTGCACCCCGCGTGCAGGCGTCCTCCACCAGCGCCTGCAAGCGCGCACGATGGCGCGGACTGATGATGGCGGTGTAGTCCGGGTTGTCGTGCAGACGCGGATACAGCCGGCCCATGGCTGCGACCAGTTGCTGCGCTACGCTGGCCGCCTGACCACGCGGCACCAGCAGGTAGTCCGGGGCTACGCAGGTCTGCCCGGCATTGAGCAGCTTGCCGAAGGCGATGCGTTGCAGGCTGCTCGTCATGCGGCACGAGGCATCGAGAATGGCCGGTGATTTGCCGCCCAGTTCCAGCGTGACCGGCGTGAGATTGGCCGCCGCCAGTTGTGCGATCTGCCGCCCGACCTGGGTCGATCCGGTAAAGAACAGATGATCGAACGGCAGTGATGCAAAAGCCTGTCCGATGCCGGCGTCCCCGGTGACCACGGCCATTTCCTCCGGGGCGTAATACCGCGCTACCAGCTCGGCCAGCAGGGCAGAGAGGCGCGGTGTCAGTTCCGAGGGTTTGAGCAGCACCCGGTTGCCTGCCGCCAAGGCCGCCAGCGCTGGCCCCAGCGCCAGTTGCAGCGGATAGTTCCACGGCGAGATGATGCCCACCACACCCAGTGGCTGCGCCAGCAGGCGATTGCTGCCGGGCAGGAAGTGCAGGGCGGTGGCCACCCGTTGCGGTCGCATCCAGCGCTTCAGGTGCGATTGCGCATGGCGGATCCCGGCGCGCAGAACGAAGAGTTCAGCCATGCGCGTCTCATGATGCGAACGGCCACCGAAGTCGGCATCGATGGCGGCGATGAGGGCGGTCTCATGCTCGTCCAGCAGCGCCAGCAGACGAGCCAGCCGGTCCATGCGCAGCGCATGGGAGGGATCGCCGTGGGCGGTGAACGCTTGTTGCTGCGCGGTGAAAAGCTGCTGCAATTCTGCAGCGGTGGTATCGGTCATTGATTCATCCTTGCATTGCATTATCGAGCGATGTCAGGCCGCTTCGGCATGCGCCTGGCTGGCGCGGATCATGTCGGCTGCCTTCTCGGCAATCATGATGGTGGGTGCATTGGTGTTGCCGCTCACCAACGTGGGCATCACCGAGGCGTCGACCACGCGCAGACCGTGCAGGCCATGCACACGCAATTGCGCATCGACCACCGCCATCGGGTCCGCACCCATGCGGCAAGTGCCTACGGGATGATAGATGGTGTCGGCGCGCCGACGGATCATGGCTTCCCATGCCGCCTCATCCATGCCCTCCCGGCCACCGAACAGTTCACGCCGGCAGTAGCGGCGCAGCGGTTCGGTCATGACAATGTCGCGCGCGATGCGGGCGCCCTCGATCATGGTCGGCAGGTCGCGCGGGTCGGAGAGATAGCCCGCATCGATGAGCGGATCGGCCATCGCATCGGCCGATTGCAGGCCCACACGCCCGCGCGAATGCGGGCGCAGCAGGCACATGTGCAGCGAGAACCCATAACCGGCATGCAGCTTTCTTGCATGGTCATCGACGATGGCGATGCAAAAATGCAGCTGGATGTCGGGGCGATCCAGTCCGGTCCGCGTCTTGAGGAAGGCCGCGCCCTCGGCAAAGGGGGTGGCGATGAGGCCCTCGCCATGGCGCTTCCAGGGCAGCAGCTGGCCCAAGAGGCGCAGGCCGCCGACCACGCCCAGGCCGAAGTTGTCGGTGTCGCGGGTGGTCCATCCTTGCGTGAAATCGAGGTGATCCTGCAGGTTCTGCCCCACGCCGGGCAGGGCGTGATGCAGGGCGATGCCATGCGGCAGGATGTCCTCGGGCCGGCCCACGCCTGACAGTTGCAGCAATTGCGGCGAGCCGAAGGCCCCGGCGGCGAGGATGACTTCACGCGTGGCGCGCACCTGCGCATCCTGCTGCTGCTGGCGATAGGCCACGCCCACCGCGCGCTTGCCCTCGAACAACACACGTTGCGCGCGCACCTGGCGCAGCACGCTCAGGTTGGGCCGTTGCCCCATCACCGGATGCAGGTAGGCCGCCGCCGCCGAGCAGCGCTCGCCACGATGAGCGGGTGTGTGGAATTGCGTCACCTGGTACAGGCCGACGCCTTCGTTGTCGCCGGTATTGAAGTCAGTGCACAGCGGATAGCCGCGCGCCTGCGCCGCCTCGATGAAGGCGCGCGTGATGGGGCGCGGGCGATTCTGTTCCGAGACTTGCAACGGGCCGCTGTCCCCGTGCCAGGCATCGGCTCCGCGTATATTGTTTTCGGATCGCTTGAAATAGGGCAGCACCGACTCCCAGTCCCAGCCAGGGCAGCCGGCCTGGGCCCAGCCATCGTAATCCTGGCGCTGTCCGCGGATGTAGAGCATGGCGTTGATGGCCGAGGAGCCGCCCAGGGCGCGACCGCGCGGCTGGTAGCCACGGCGGCCGTTCAGGCCCGGCTGGGGCGTGGTCTGCAAGGCCCAGTTGTTGAGCTTGCCATAGCCGGGCAGCATGGCCACCACGGCCGCCGGGGTGCGCACCAAGAGGCTGTCGCCCTGGCCGCCGGCTTCCAGCAGGCAGACCGTGACGCCCGGATCTTCCGACAGGCGCGCGGCCAGTGTGGCCCCCGCCGAGCCGCCACCGACGATGACGTAATCGAACAGCACGGTTGTCTCCCTTTTTTATCGTTGACCGGCTTTCAAGGGGATGCCGCCCTTGGGGCTGGCACCGTGTCCGGTGTGTCCCGGACTGGCTGGCATTATGAACCGGCAGGCAGCGTCTGTTCAAATTGCCTGCACGAATCGGACAATTGCCTTCACCGCAGCGGCCGCCGCGCTGAAATAAACCCGTGCGCAAGGTAAGATACGCGGTTCTGAGCATTCGATTCGAAAGCAGGTTGTCATGTCCTCACCGATCGCACCGGCCGCAGCCGCGCCGGAAGAAAAACTGGTTTTCGTCAGTTCGTGCAAGTTGCCCATGCCCTGGGCGACCTTCGAACTGCACGCCTTCTACGATGAAATTTCCGGCAAGGAACATCTGGCCCTGACCCTGGGCGAGGTCGGCAATGGTGAACCGGTCCTGGGTCGCGTGCACTCCGAGTGCCTGACTGGCGACGCCCTGTTCTCCCAGCGCTGCGATTGCGGTGCCCAGCTCGAAGCGGCCCTCAAGAAGATCGCCAAGGAAGGTCGTGGCGTACTGTTCTACCTGCGCCAGGAAGGGCGCGGCATCGGCCTGTTGAACAAGATCCGCGCCTACCACCTGCAAGACCAGGGGGCCGATACCGTCGAAGCCAATGAGCGCCTGGGCTTCCCCGCCGACATGCGACGCTACACCATCGTGCTGCCCATGCTGGCGCACCTGAAGATCACCAGCCTGCGCCTGATGACCAACAACCCGCGCAAGGTCAAGGCGCTGGAAGACAGCGGCATTACGGTAGCCGAGCGCATTGCGTTGATCGCCAACCACAATCCCTTCAACATCGGCTACCTGGGCACCAAGGCGCGCAAGCTGGGCCATCTGCTGCCGGGGCTGGCCAAAACCGAAGAAAAGCCTGAAAAGGTGCCGCTGGACGCACATGACAACGAGTAGATCGGCGTAGCTGTAAAACCAGGTAAAGATCGCGATCCCCGCCGGGCGCGGCTCACCGACAGGACGGACCCTCGCGGTCCGTCTTTTTTTTGCCCGGCCGAAGCAGCCGGCTTGACGCATCGGGTAGCATGGCGGCTCGGTCGTCTATTTTGGTCCCTACTCATCCCGTTTCCCGCCATGAATCCATCCGTCCCCGCCGGCGCCGCGCCGATTCCCGTTTCCCTGCTGACCGGTTTCCTCGGCAGCGGCAAGACCACGCTGCTGAACCACCTCATCACCCAGCCGGAGATGAAGAACACCCTGGTCATCATCAACGAGTTCGGCGAGATCGGCCTGGATCACCTGCTGGTGGCCCACAGCCAGGAAGAGACCATCGTCGAGATGAGCAGCGGCTGCCTGTGTTGCACCATCCGTGGCGATCTCAAGAAAACCCTCAAGGACATCACCTGGCGCTTCGCCGAGGGCGGCGAGCGCAAGTTCGACCGCGTGGTCATCGAGACCACCGGCCTGGCCTCGCCCACCCCCATCCTGCATACCCTGATGACCGACGCCTTCATCTCGGCGCGCTATCGCCTCGATGGCGTGATCGTGACCGTCGATGCGGTCAATGGCATGGCGACCCTGGACAACCATCCGGAAGCCATCCAGCAGGCCGCCGTCGCCGACCGCCTGCTGCTGACCAAGACCGATCTGGTCGATGCCACCACGCTGTCGGCCCTGCAGGCGCGCCTGCGCACGCTCAATCCGGGCGCGCGCCAGTTGCAGCCGCAGGTCGGCCAGATCGCCGCTGCCGAGTTGCTCGATGCGGGCCTGTTCAAGCCAGGCGAGAAGATGCCGGACGTGGCCCGCTGGCTCAACGAGGAAGCCTTCGCCGAGCAGCAGGCGCATGCGCATCATCATCATGACCACGGCCATGCACACGGTCATCACGGTCATCACGATCACCATGATCATCATGGCCATGACCACGACGATCATGCCCATGACGTCAACCGTCACGATGACCACATCCGCGCCTTCTGCTTTACCTTCGACGAACCCATCGACCCGGTGCTCTTCGATGAGTGGCTGAGCCTGCTGGTTGGCTTCAAGGGCCCCAACATCCTGCGCATCAAGGGCATCCTCAATCTCAAGGGAGAGGACAAGCCGACCGTGATCCACGGCGTGCAGCACATCTTCCACCCCACCGCCACGCTGCCGCAATGGCCTTCGGAGGACCGCCGCAGCCGCATCGTCTTCATCACCCGCGATGTCGAGCGCGCCACCATCGAACGCTCCTTCGATGCCTTCATGCAGGCCCAGGCCATCGAACGTGCGGCACGCGAGCAGCGCCCGTCACCACCGGTATATTGAGCCTGAGCACACTCGACAAATGCGTTTGTTCCCGTGCGGCAACATGCGAGTTGCGTGCTGCGGGGTGGGTCCGATTAAAAATAAATGCGCTTTGACCGATAACGAGGGGAGTCCCGGATTATGATCGGGCTCTCCCAAGGGATATAACGAATCGTTTATGCAGCGTGTGATCAACAAGCTGGGGGCAACGTTGTCGGCATCGCTCACGCTGATGCTGGGTTTATGTGCCACCGCGACGGTGTTCGTCGCCACCAGCCATCTGGAAGAGGATGCCGTCCAGCTCGACTTCGAGCGTAGGGCGGGCCTGCGCGCCTTCACCATTCAGCGCGGGCTGGAAGAGGCGGTGCAGGTGCAGTCGGTGGTGAACCATTTCTATGCCACCGTAGGCGATCCTACGCGCGAACAGTTCGAGAGCTTCACCCGCCCGCTGCTGGAACGCTATCCCTACGTGCGCGCCTTCAGCGTGCAGCGCTTCGTGGCCGACGAGGACCGGCTGGTGTTCGAGGCCCTGCGCCAGGGCGCCAAGCCGGGTTTCGAGATCACCGCGCTCGATGGCGACCGGTCCGTGCGCGCTTCGCAGCAACCGACCTATCTGGTGGTCGACTATGTGGAGCCCCTGGCCGGCAACGAGGCTGCGCTGGGACTGGACGTCTCGCGCAACCCCGCCATCATGGGGGCGCTCGATGCCGCCGTCGTCAGCGGCCGACCCTCCTCCACCCCGCCCATCCGCCTGGCCCAGTCCGGCCCGGATGAACGCGGCCTGCTGGTGATTCAGCCGGTCTATCGCGGCGGCGTGCAGCCTACCGATACCGCCGCCCGCCGTGCACTGCTCATCGGTGATACCACGGCGGTGCTCGAACTCAACGGCCTGGTGCAGAAGATCCTCGATGGCGCCGGCCTGATGTCGGACCACGAGATCGGCCTGCGCCTCTACGTCGGCCGGCAAGCCGATCCGACCAACCTGGTCTACCACCATGACAGCCAGCCGCACCCGACCCAGTGGCTGGACCAGCTCATCAAGCCGGGCAGCCTGTTCCGCCATCCCTCCACGACCGTCACCAGCTTTGATATCGCCGGCCAGAGCTGGCACATGGAGATCAGCATTCCACCGCGTTCGGTCTTTTCTGATCACTATGGCTCGTTGCTCATCGGCCTGGTCGGCGTGATCGCCTCGTTGCTGGGCGCGGCCTACATGCGGGCATTGTCGATGCGCTCGCATCGGGTGCAGCAGCTGGTGGAAGACAAGACTGCCGAGCTGCGTACCACCAATGCCCTGCTGTCGGACGACATCAAGGCGCGCCGCCTGGCCGAACGTGCGCTGCGCCTGCGGCACCAGGCCATCGAAGCCAGTGCCAATGCCATCCTGATTCTCTCGGCCCAGGAGCCGGACTACGCCATCGAATACGTCAACCCGGCCTTTGCCCGCATCACCGGCTACAGCAGCGCCGAAGCCGTGGGCAAGAGCCTGCGTTTCCTGGAAGGCCGTGACAGTGATCCCGAAGGCTTCGAGACCGTCTGGATCGCCATGCGCGAACAGCGCGAACACAACGTCGTGCTGCGCAACTACCACAAGGATGGTTCGGAGCTGTGGAATGACTTCTACATCGCCCCGGTGCGCGACGAGGGCGGCCTGGTGACCCATTTCGTGGCGGCACTCTACGACATCACCTCGATGAAGCGCTACGAAGCCGAACTGGAATTCCAGGCCAGCCGCGATACGCTCACGGGCCTGATCAACCGCCACATGCTGCGTCATCACCTGGAACAGGCCATCGGCGCGGCCGAGCGCCAGAAGCAGGCCTTGTGGGTGGTGTTCGTGGACCTGGACCGCTTCAAGTTCGTCAACGACACGCTGGGTCACAAGGCCGGCGATACCTTGCTGCGTACCGTGGCCGGTCGCCTGCGCGCCGCCGTGCGCGAAGCCGATACCGTGGCGCGCCTGGGTGGCGACGAATTCATCATGATCCTGCCCGAGCAGGATGAACTCACGCTCGACACCCGCAGCCTGCAACGCATCATGGATGCGGTGGCCGCACCGGTCACGCTGGGCGGGCATACGCTGTTCATGACCTGCAGCATCGGCGTGGCCTGCTATCCCAACGATGGCACTGACGGCGAGACGCTCATCAAGCATGCCGACATCGCCATGTACCGTGGCAAGCAGACTGGTCGCAACAATTTCCAGTTCTACACGCCGGCCATGAACGAGCAGGCGCTGGAGCGTCTGCGCATCGAAGGCGACCTGCGCAATGCGCTGGATCACGGCGAGTTCCTGCTGCATTACCAGCCCAAGGTGGACCTGGCCTCGGGCCGTGTGGTGGGCAGCGAGGCGCTGATCCGCTGGCAGCATCCGCAACTGGGCATGGTCTCGCCGGCGCGCTTCATCGGCCTGGCCGAAGAGACCGGCCTGATTCTGCCCATCGGCGCCTGGGTGCTGCGCACCGCCTGCACCCAGTGCCGCCAGTGGCAGCTGGCCGGGCATGAGGACATCAGCGTCTCGGTCAACCTCTCGGTGGGGCAGTTCCTGCAGAAGGACCTGGTCTCCTCGATTGCCGACGTGCTCGACAGTACCGGCCTGCCACCGGCCTCGCTGGAAATCGAACTCACCGAAAGCCTCATGATGACCGATGTCGAGCATGCCATCGGCATCCTGGCCGGCCTGAAGAAGCTGGGCATTCGCTTGTCCATCGATGACTTCGGCACCGGCTATTCCTCACTGGCCTACCTGAAGCGCTTCCCCATCGACGTGCTCAAGATCGACCGCTCCTTCGTGCGCGACATCACCATCGATGCCGACGATGCGGCCATCACCGCCTCCATCATCTCGCTGGCGCGCCACCTGAAACTGCGCGTCATTGCCGAAGGCGTGGAGACCGACGAGCAGCTGGACTACCTGCGCCACTATGGTTGCGACGAGATCCAGGGCTACCTGTTCAGCCCGCCGGTGGCGGCCGAGAAGTTCGAGCAGATCCTGCGGGAAGAGCGGGTGATTTTGTAATTTTTCTTCACGCCCGGTTTGCGAATCAGGCCGCACGGCAATCGCTGTGCGGCCTTGTTCATATCCGGCTCAATGATGCGCAATCCAGGCCAGGATCACGGCGATGGTGGGCAATGACAGCGTGGTGGAGATGAGAATGGCGCGCGACATGGCCGTGACTTCGCGCTGGTACAGCTCGGCCAGCATGAAGGGCCCGGTACCGATGGGCAGGGCTGCCAGCAGCACCGCGCTGTCGGCCCACAGGCGTGGCAGCGGCAGCAGCCAGTAAGCCAGCACGGCGGTGACGGCCGGTTGCAGCAGCAGCTTGAAGGCCACCAGCAGCCACACCGGTGCGCCATCGCCGGCGCGTACCGGTTGCGCCAGGAACAGACCCAGCGAAACCAGCGCGCAAGGGCTGGCCGCACCCCCCAGGATCTTGAAGAACTGCTGCACGCTGCCGGGCAGGCTCACCCCGCTCAAGGCCACGATGATGCCGGCCACGGGGGCGATCATGATGGGATTGCGCAGCAGCGAGCGGCCCACCTTGGCAACGGTCTGCATCCATCCTGCCCGGGCATGCAGACAGCTCTCCAGCATCACGATGGCCACCGCGAAGAGCAGGCAGGCCGTCATCACCATGGCGATCACCGAGGGCGGCAAGCCTTCGTTGCCGAAGGCCAGGTAGCACAGCGGGATACCGATGAAGCCGGTGTTGGCATAGGAACTGCCGAGGCTGTCGATGATGACGTCGGGCGCTGCCGCCTTCTGGCGCAGGCGCAGCCAGGCCGTCAGCAGGAATACCACGGCCACGCCGATGGCGAAGACGGCGATGAAGCGCAGGTTGGCAAAATCGGTCGCCTTCAGGCGCGACATGGAATCGAACAGCAGCGCCGGCAGTGCCAGCCAGATCACGAAGCGGTTCAGTTCGCTGGCCGCGCCCGCCGAGAGGATGTGGCGCTTGCGGCAGATCCAGCCGAGGAAGATCAGCGAGAAGATCGGAAAGACGATGTTGAAGATGGCGAGCATGGCGTTGCGCAGCCATGCTGCGGGGCTGGTTGATCGGCGAGGGCCCAGACTAGGGAGAGCGCTACCCTTTGTCAAGGCGCAATGCCGCACGCAAGCGGGAGCGTAGAATGGCGGCCTTCTCTGATTTATCCACAGGGCTTTTCAAGATGCCTGCGCGTCCTCTTCAACTTGCCTCCCCGGAACTGCTGGCTGCCTGGCGTGCCGAGGCCGATACCGTGGTACGGGCGCTGCAGCCGGTGCCGGACTGCCTGCACGAACAGCACAGCGCCACCGTGCTGGACCTGCATTTCGGCCTGGGTCATGCCTTCTTCGCCACCTGGCATGCCTTTGCCCGCCAGCGCGCGCTGGGGCAGGGTGCGGCCCGCCTGCATTACATCGCGATCCTGCCGCATCCGCCGCAGGCCGAGGCGCTGCATGACGATCTGACTTATGCACAGGCCTTGCGCGCGGCATGGCCCTTGCCGCTGCCGGGCACACACCGCCTGCTGCTCGATGAAGGGCGCCTCACGCTCACCCTGGTGTGGGGCGCGCTGGAAGAAGAGCTGGCGCGGCTGGAGGCGCCGGTCGACCTGTTCTACCTCCATGCCGATCCGTCCCGCTTCGACCCGGCCGCATCGCCCTGGCATGCGCATGCCTGCAAGCGGCTGGCGCGCCTGGCCTGGACCGGCGCCCGGGCGCTGGTGTTCGGCGCAGCCGGGCAGGCAGCGCTGGTGGCGGCGATGCGGCAGGTCGGTTTCCATGGACAAGCGCGGGACGGTGCGCTGGCCTTGCGCTATGCGCCGGCCTGGGCACGTCCGGCCACCCACGTGGCGCGGATCGACACGCCTTTGCGGCGCGATCCCGTGCATGAGCGCCACGCCCTGGTGATCGGTGCCGGGCTGGCCGGTACCGCCGCCGCCGAGCGGCTGACGGCACGCGGCTGGTGCATCGATCTCATCGATGCCGGGGCGCAGGTCGCCACGCGCGCCTCCGGCAATCATGGTGGCCTGTTCATGCCGGCGCTGGCACGTGACGACAGTCCGCTGGCCCGGCTCACGCGCGCAGCCTTCCTGTTCGCCTCGCAGCGTCTTGACGATCTGGGTGGCGTGGGTTTGGAGGAGGGCACGGCCATTCGTGGCGAGCGCTGCGGCATTCTGCAGTTCGGTCGCGATGCCAAGCAGGCCGTCTCCTTCGAACAGGGGGCGCAGCAGTGGCAATATCCGCCGCGCTATGCCCGCTGGATGAGCGCCGAGCAGACGGCTGCGGCGCTGGGCATGCCGACCATGGGCGGTGGCTACTTCTTCCCGGAAGCGGGCTGGCTCAATCCGCCCTCGGTATGCCGCCGCTTGCTGGCGGTGGCGCAGGCGCAAGCAGAGGTGCGCACGCATTTCGGGCGTGCCGTCGCCCGTCTGGTTCGCGTGGACGACCAGTGGCAGGCACGGGATGCCGACGATGTGCTCATTGCACAAGCGCCGCTGGTGATACTGGCGGCGGGCGCCCAGGCGCGTGCGTTGCAACAGGCGGCGGGCTTGCCCTTGGCGGCGGTGCGCGGGCAGGTGACGCACTTGGCGGCAGCGGATTTTCCCGACCTGCCGTATGCCCTGTGTGGCGATGGTTACCTCACGCGTCCCTATGCTGGTCAAGTCTGCATGGGTGCCAGCTATGATCGTTTCGACGATCCGGCCCTGCGCGCCGACAGCCACGCCGGGAATCTGGCCCGCCTGCAGCACATGCTGCCGCAGATCGCGGCGCACCTGCCCCTGCCGCAAGCGGATGCCCATCTGGCGGGCCGGGTCGGCCAGCGCTGCATCGCACCGGACCGCTTGCCGCTGGTGGGCGCCTTGCCCGGGCAGGATGGCCTGTACGGCCTGCTGGGCTATGCCTCGCGCGGCTTGATCTGGGCGCCGCTGATGGCCGAGCTGCTGGCCGCGATGCTCGAGCGCGAGCCCTTGCCGCTGCCCCGCGAGCTGGTGGCGGCGCTGGACCCGGCCCGCTTCGGCGCGGACTCAGCCAGGGCCATCAACGTACCCAGTGACCCGGAATGAAGACCCAGCCGCGCCCACGGGGTTGCCAGTGGGCCGGTTCATAGCGGGCGTAGTCGCGGCGCACGCGCTCCCAGTGGCCGCCGACCCAGAGGTGGCGATGACCGTTCCACGCCCAGTAGCCGGGCGCCCAGGCATAGCCGTGGCGCGGCGGCGGCACTGCCTCGTAGCGCGGGGCGGGGGGCGGTGTGCCGATGCGCACGTCCACCCCGACTACCTGCGCCTGGGCGGCAGGGGATAGCGCCGCAGTGGCGCCGAGGGCGCAGAGGGTGGTGAGAAGAGCGAAGGCTAAGCGAGTGGTCTTGGTTTTCATGTCGGGCTCCTGCAAGGTGGTGTTGCGTGGATGCAGCGCGCGCCGCGAGGGCCACGCTGTGAAACCACTCTAGGAGCCGGGCTTCTTTAAGACTGTAATGTTGTGTTTCCAGTTGTGTCCGTGCGTAGCGCTGGCCCTTGTGGCTAGCCCGAAGCGCGTTCCGTACCGGGCAATTCCGGTAACAAATCGCGGCACATCGATACATGTCGCGATACATGCCGCGCGCCATCCACCGTTCATCTCTTGCGTGCCGGACGCACGTAACGTTGCTCCACGACGCGGCTTCCCCACTGCTGGCCGGGCGATTCCTCGGCCAGCGCGAAGCCAGCGGACAGATAGAGGTGGCGTGCCGCGTCCAGTCCCTGAAACGTCCACAGATAGCAGGCCAGACGATGGGCATCGACGAAGGCCATGGCCTGTTCCAGCAGGCGCCGCCCCACGCCGCTGCCGCGCAGGCTGCCATCGACGATGAACCAGCGCAGATGCGCTTGCCGGCGTTGCAGATCGCCATCGATCACGATGGAGGCCAGGCAGCGCCCATGCTCGATGTGAGTCCACAGTTGCTTGCCCGCATGGGGCAGCGTTTGTACGAAGGCGCCCAGTTCGCTGGCGACCTTGTGCTCGAAGAACACGCCGAACCCGGCGGCCTCGGCGTAGTAACGCGCATGCAGGCTGGCAATATCTCCGATGCAGCCGGGCTGGTAGCCGGTACTCAATGGCACCGTCGCGCCTTTGGCCGGGCGCGGTGCGGCATTGGGATTGTCGCGCGACAGGGCTTCCGAATACAGCGCCAGCGCACGCACCAGGCCCTGCTGGTCTTCCGGCAGGATGCGCCGCAAAGCCCCGGAGACCTGATCGGTGGCGAATTTGTCGATCTTCTTGCGCAGCGCCTGCCCGTCCTCGGTGAGCGCCAGGCTGAAGGCGCGCCCGTCGCCTGGCACCGGGCTGCGGCGCACCAGCCCCAGCGCCTCCAGCTTGGCCAACTGGCGGCTGGTATTGGACTTGTCCAGATACAGCAGCTCGCCCAGCTCCCGCGCCTGCAGGCCCGGTCGCAGCCCGATCTCGATCAAGGCATGGACCGCCGAGGGCGCCAGGTCGCTGCCGGCCAGGGTGCTGCGCATGAAGCCCAGCTCACGCACCAGCTTGCGCGAGAGCTCGCGCAACTGGCGGATGGTCTGGTCACGCGGGGGAGAGTGCAGGCCATCGTAGTCCATGGCGATATCCTGTAATGGTTGCGAATTGCAATCAATGTACCGCGAGATGATTGCGTTACGCAACTTGTCTGGCCGCAGTTGGTACGACCGTTGTGGCACCCGCGCAACTGGCGTGGGCCGCTTGGGAGCGCCGCCGGGGTGGAGTAAAATGTCGCCTTTCGCGCAGCCTTCCGCCGTGAGCACACCGGTCATCGTGGCCTGCGCCACCTCCTGCATCCCCAGTCTTGTTGAAAGTCCCCGCACATGTTGCGCATCTCTGAACTGACCCTTCCGTTGAGCCATACGGAAGAAGAATTGAACGCCGCTATCCTCGATCGCCTGGGCATCCCGGCTGAGGAGCTGGTGTCCTTCACGCTGTTTCGCCGCAGCTACGATGCCCGCAAGAAGACGGCCATCACCCTGAACTACACCATCGATGTTGAAGTGAAGGACGAGCCGGCCGTCCTGGCGCGCCATGTCAAGACCACCAATGTCGGCCCCACGCCCGATACCTCCTACCACTACGTCACGCGCGCTCCTGCGACCATCAAGAAGCGTCCGGTGGTGATCGGCTTCGGTCCCTGCGGTCTGTTTGCGGCGCTGATCCTGGCCGAGATGGGCTTCAACCCGATCATCCTGGAACGCGGCAAGACCGTGCGCGAGCGCACCAAGGACACCTGGGGCCTGTGGCGCCAGCGTGAGTTGAAGCCGGAATCGAACGTGCAGTTCGGTGAGGGCGGCGCCGGCACGTTCTCCGACGGCAAGCTCTACAGCCAGGTCAAGGACCCCAAGCACTATGGTCGCAAGGTGCTGGCCGAATTCGTGGCCGCCGATGCGCCGCCGGAGATCATGTATGTCAGCAAGCCCCACATCGGTACCTTCCGCCTGGTCAAGATGATCCAGCTCATGCGCGAGAAGATCGAGAAGCTGGGTGGGGAATTCCGTTTCGAGCAGCGCGTCGAGGATGTGCTCATCGAAGACGGCCAGATCCGTGGCCTGACGCTCAACACCGGCGAACAGATCGAAGCCGACCACGTGGTGCTGGCCATCGGCCACAGCGCCCGCGATACCTTCGAGATGCTCTACGAACGCGGTGTCTACATCGAGGCCAAGCCGTTTTCCATCGGCTTCCGCGCCGAGCACCCGCAGTCGCTGATCGACAAATGCCGCTTCGGCCCCGGTGCCGGTCATCCCATCCTGGGCGCGGCCGACTACAAGCTGGTGCACCATGCGTCCAATGGTCGCTCGGTCTACAGCTTCTGCATGTGTCCCGGTGGCACGGTGGTGGCGGCGACTTCCGAGCCGGGCCGGGTGGTCACCAACGGCATGAGCCAGTATTCGCGCAACGAGCGCAACGCCAACAGCGGCATCGTGGTGGGCATCTCTCCGGCCGACTATCCGGGCCATCCGCTGGCCGGCATCGCCTTCCAGCGCGAGTGGGAAAGCCGCGCCTATGAACTGGGCGGGGCCAACTACAATGCGCCGGGGCAACTGGTGGGCGACTTCATCGCCAATCGTCCCTCGACCCGGCTGGGCAGCGTGGAGCCGTCCTACAAGCCCGGCGTGACCTTGGGGGATCTGAACCCGTCGCTGCCCAAGTACGCCATCGATGCCATCCGCGAGGCGCTGCCGGCCTTCGAGAAGCAGATTCGCGGCTACTCCATGCACGACGCCGTGCTGACCGGCATCGAGACGCGTACCTCTTCACCGATCCGCATCAAGCGCGATGACCACACCCTGCAGAGCCTCAATACCAAGGGCCTGTATCCGGCGGGCGAGGGCGCCGGTTATGCCGGCGGCATCATGTCGGCGGCCATCGACGGCATCCGCGTGGCCGAGGCGCTGGCGCTGGATATCGTGGCGCAGTCCTGATGCGCTGATTCACGCTCTGGATCACTCAATGCAAAACGCCGCTCCGGTTGCCCGGGGCGGCGTTTTGCTGTTACGGCCAGAAGTGAAGATTACTTCTTGGCGCGGGTCGAAGCGACGGTCTTTTCAGCCACAGCGGTGAACTGTTTGGTCGCATTGGCCAGGTTGGCTTCCAGGGTTTCCACGGCTTGCTTGGAGTTCTTGGACAGTTGCTCGTAGGCAGCGTTGGCGTTGGTGAGGGTCGCCTTCAGGATCGAGACGGCCTGCTCCGAACCCGGGGGCGCATTCTTGCTGATCTCGTCGATCAGGGCCGACAGCTTGCGGCTGGTTTCGGAAATCTGGGCTTCGGCCGCCTTGGTGAATTCAGCCTGAGTCGAGGACACGATACCGGCCAGGTGACGGCTGTAGGCGGTGGCCTTTTCAGCGCCCGGCTGGGCTTGCGCGGCGGCCAGCGCCAGCAGTTCCTGCGGATCCTTGGCGCCGGCCAGCTGCTTGGCGGCGGCGGTGGCTTCTTCCAGGGTCGCCTTGGTGGCCGACAGGTTCAGTTCAACGATCTTTTCCACGCCTTCGAAGGCCTTGGCGGTCAGGTTGTTGATGAGGTCCAGGTGGGCTTGCAGATTGGCCTTGGTAGCGGCGGAAAACTGATCTTGGTACGAAAACATGTTCATCTCCTAAGTGATATGACAAATGAGCTTGCCGACGAGCGTGACGATCAAAACAATCGGCGTTCGAGCGCGGCTTTCGACCAGAATCAACTAACAATCATGATTTGTGCGCCGCAACAATTCCTATTTTATGCACTTCTTTGGTGAAATCAAGTGTTATTTGTGCGTCGCACAAAAATAATGCCGGGTGCCGTGGGGATTATGCGACGTCGCGCCCGCTGCGGCTTTGCCCGCGATCAAGCCGAACGGTCGGCCGTTTTCTCCGGACGGACATGGGTATCACCACCGGGCAGGTCGTGGACCACGATGCCGGTATCGCTTTCTCCGAACGGGCAAGCCCGGCCCAGGGCGACGGCACGCAGGCCATCCTCATAACCTTGTTCCCAGCGCCACATGACCGAGCCCTTGGCGAAATTGACGTCCTTGGAGGCCATGTTCCAGTCGCGTCCGGCATAGGCCAGGCGCACGATGTGGATGGTGCTGTCGGCACCCAGTTCGGCCATCATCTGGCGATCTTGCTGGGTCAGCAGATCGGCGGGCAACCGCTTGTAGAGTGCATGGGCAGCGCGCCGCAGGCGGTATTGCTGGAGATAGGCGTCGATGTGACGCTGCGAGCGCGAGGCGAAGGTGACATCCTTCTCGCGCGTTTGCACTTCTTCCAGCGTACGCGGTTCAGGGCCGTCGGCATGCCACAGGTCCACCATCATGCACAGCAGGTTGCTGCGCGCTTCGTCATTGAGTACGGCTTCCAGGGGCGTGTTGGAGTACAGGCCGCCGTCCCAGTACAGTTCGCCCTCGATGCGCACCGGGGCAAAGCCCGGGGGCAGGGCGCCACTGGCCATGACGTGCTCCGGCCCCAGGGGGCGCTTGCGCGAATCGAAATTGACCAGCGTACCGCAGGTGACCTTGACTGCCGAGACCGTCATGCGGATGCCCGAGGGGCCGTTGAGGTAATCGAAGTCGACCAGGCGCGAGAGTGTCTGGCCCAGTTCAGCCGTGCTGTAGAAGCTGGCCTCGTCGGGCGGCACCGGCAGGCCCAGCGCGAAGGCGTTCAGGGGACGCGGCCGGAAGAAACCGGGCGCACCGCGCAGGAAGGTGTCCAGCGTGGTCAGTCGCGTGGCCCAGGGGCGCAGGGTGTCCGGCACCTGGCGCAGGTCGAACAGGTCGGGGTGGGCCACCGTTTCCCAGAATTCGCGCAGGCGCGCGATGCGGGTTTCGCGCGGGTTGCCGGCAATCAAGGCGGCGTTGATGGCACCGATGGAGGTGCCGACCACCCAGTCGGGCGTCAGGTCGTGTTCGTGCAGGGCCTGATAGACCCCGGCCTGGTAGGCACCCAGCGCACCGCCCCCCTGCAACACCAGCGCCACGCGCGGCCTGGTGGCCACGGCGGCAGCGGTCTTGCGGCGTGGGGAGGGGGGTGACTGATCCTGATCCTTGCGCATCGTTCTTCCTTTCAGGGATACCGGGTGGATCCGGCAACAACGTGAAGGTTCTGCAATTGCAGAGGCCCTAGGATAACGCGCTTACAAGGAAGTGACCGTCACTGTACGCGGGCGTACGAAAAACCGCAGCTTAGCTGGCCAGCCAGGCCTCGATCAACTGGCGTGCCTGGGCATCGATCTGCTCCAGGTCCACTTCATGGCGGCGATGGAAGATCATCATCGCGTACAGGCCCGCCAGGGCATTGACTTCCGGGGACAGTGCGCACTCCTCTCCGCTGGCCGGGCGCTGCTGGCGCCAGTAGTTGATTGCATCTTCGAGTTCGGTGAGGGTGAGCATGGCGGTATTTCTTGATAGAGACGTAAGGTGAAACGTCGCGGCATTCTAACCGATTTCAGTGTCCGATACTGGTTGAAAACACAGTATGGCCGGGCTTGCCGTGTTGGTATCGGATCCAGCATGCCGTGCACGAGCGGTTAAAATGCGGGCTGACAAGAGAGGCAATCCCGCCTGTCGTGTCACCCACACTTGCCCTCTCCAACATGAGCTACACCCCCAGCCGCCCCATGGGCTACGGCTGTCTGATCCTGAGCATGTCCCTGGTCGGCGCCTACGTCGCGCTGACCAAGCCGCTGGCGGCGCTGCTGCCGGTGTTCCTGCTGGCCTGGCTGCGTTTCGCGATCGGTGCGGTGGCCATGCTGCGCTGGCTGAAGAAGCCGGCCGATGAAAAGCCGCTCTCCACGCAGTCGCGCTGGCTGGTCTTCCTCGAATCCTTCCTCGGCAATTTCCTCTTCACGCTGTGCATGATTACCGGCGTGTCGATGACCAATGCAGTCTCGGCGGGCGTGATCATGTCCTCCATCCCGGCCGTGGTGGCGGTGATGAGCTGGATCTTCCTCAAGGAAAAGATCAGCCTGCGCGTCTGGGCTGCGGTGGCCTGCGGGGCCATCGGCATCGGCTTGCTGTCCCTGGCCAAGGATGGCCACGGCGCTGCCGCTGCACCTGGCGGGCAGACCGCCTGGCTGGGCAACGTGCTGGTGTTCTGCGCCGTGCTGTGCGAGGCCGCCTATGCCGTCATCGGCAAGAAGCTGACCACGGTCCTCACGCCCAAGCGCATCAGCGCCGTCATCAACCTGTGGGGGCTGCTGCTGATGACCCCCATGGGCTTGTACACGGCACTGCATTTCCATTTCTCCAGCGTGCCGCTCAACATCTGGTTGCTGCTGGTCTTCTATGCGCTGGCCGCGAGCGTCTGGACGGTATGGTTGTGGATGACCGGACTGAAGGTGGTGCCGGCTGCACGTGCTGGCGTCTTTACCGTGATGCTGCCGGTCTCGGCCGCCGTGGTCGGTGTGCTGGCGCTGGGTGAAAGCCTCTCCGCGCTGCAGGCCGGCGCCTTCGCCGTGGCCCTGGCCGGGATGTTCCTGGCCACGCTGCCGGGCCGCAGCGCGGCCGACAAATTACCGCTGAACTGAGCGAGGAAAAAAGTGAATCAAGCCAAACGCCCATCAGGCAAACCACAGTCTCCGGGAGCCAGGAAGCCCGCGCCGGGCCAGGCCAGGCACCCTCCCAAGCCGGCGCCTGCCGGCCCGCTGCGTGACAAGCCCAAGACCCACGTCTCCACTGAAGCCGCGCGTCGCCGCCAGCATCAGGCGCATGCCGCCTCACAGACCATGGACGAGGACGAACTGCGGGTGCAGCAGATGGTCGCACTGGCCAGTGCCGTCGCCGCCGATGCTCCGGACCGTGCGGGCCGTCGTGTCGGGCAGGATGAACTGGAGCGCATGGTGCGCCACGCCTTGCGCGAGCGCGATGATGACACCCTCTACGAAGCACTGGAGCAGCTGCGCTACGACGATACGCGCGGCCATGCTTTTCTGCGCGAGGTGGTCGAGGAGAGCGCCGACATCATCGTGCTGCGACGGGGCGAGAAGGAACTGGAAATCAATGCCTTCCTGATCCCCTTGCTGGCCCGCACGCGTGGTGGCCTGCGCGAGGACCTGGCCATGGCCGATGGCGATGCCTTCGACGCCCTGCGCGAAAGCATCCAGCAGGCCGGTCTGGAAAGCCCCAAGGCGCGCGTGGTACTGGTGCATCACCTCTACCACCCGCAAGAGATCAACGCCTTGAGCTTCAGTGAAGTGGAGGCCATGAACCGCGATGCCTTCGCTTCGCTCACCGACAAGAAGATCCTGAGCGTGCCGGCCATCGAGCGCAGCATGCGCGGCTGGCCGGCCAGTCATTTTGCGGCCGATGACGAGGCGCTGGAACTGCGCTTCCTGCTGGGCTTTTCGCTCAAGGACGTGAATGATCCCTTCTACGCGATTCCGCAAGAGGAAGCCGCCGCAGATGCTTACTTCGAATCGCGCGCGCAACGGTTCCGCCAGTGGAGCCAAGAGATCACGCCGCTGATGCAGCAATGTCTGACCGGGCAATCCGGCCAGGCTGCGCAGTGCCAGCTGCATTTCCTGTACCAGGATCTGTTCCATGGCGCCAAGCACACCGGCAATGGTGAGTACCGCACCTTGCAGATGCTTTCCGAACTGGAAGCAGGATTGGCACAGTCCGGTGCGCAGGCAGCAGCGGCCACCGCCTTCCTGGCACTGGTGGACGAGGACGAGCAGACTACGCTGCAAGTCGTGCTGCGCAGTGCAGAGGCGACGTTGGCGCAGTCGGAGCATCCGGTGGAGGGCAATCTGCAGGCCCTGCTCTTGGATGCAGCCGATGCCGTGAGCTCGCTGGGCGTGTCCGCGCTGCGTCTGGCCGATGGCTTCGATGCGGATGGATTGCCGCTGCGCGCACGTGATTTCCCGGCGGCCTGAGCGGCCGGATCAGTCCAGCAAAGCTTGCAGGCTGGTTCCAGCGGGCTGGCAGCGGAAGTACAGCTCCACCTGCATCGGACGCCAGCCACGGATGAGCTGGCGCAGGTCGGCCCGCATCTGCTGCTTGCCGCAGAAAGCGTTGGCCTTTTCGCGGGCCGCCGAGGTCAGGGCCGGAATGGACATGGTGTAGCTCACGCCCGTGGCCGAGACCATGTACAGGTCGTCGCGCCCGGCGCTGACTTCGCTGAAGTTGGCACAGCCGCCCAGAGCGGCGGCACCGAGGCAGGCTGCGAGCAGGCCGCCGGTGCGGCGATGATGATGACGTTCAATGCGCATGAGATCCCCCGTTATGCTCGTGACGCGTGCGCTCCGCCGAATTTCCCTGCGGCATCAACGCGACAGGCCAAGCCTACGCGCGCGCCAGGCTCCGCTGGCGGCGGCTTACCCGGTTTTACCCGGATGCCGTGGCTGTAAAAAAATCTTCAATGAAGCTCGCACAAGGGGGCAGGCTGTCAATTTTCGTACAGCCATGTCAGGAGCTCGCACGATCGGTGATGGCGTAAAAAATTTCCTGCCTGCCGGGAGAGCGCCGCCTGGTGAGGTCCGTAGCAGGCATTTGCCTGCGCGAGCGGCTTGCGGCTGGGCTAAAATCATCGACGCGGTCTGGCCAAGCCGGACCGCAGACCCGTGCGCCATGTTGCCGACCACAGGGCAGCGGCGCCATCCGCCAAATCAGGGAGAACCGAGAATGACCAACCGTCGCAGTTTCATCACTGGCGTGGCCGGCCTTGCCGCCGCCACCGCCATCCCCAACGTCTTTGCCCAGGCCGCCGCTGCGACCGGCTCGACCGAGCCGACCCTGGCGCGCGTACAGCGCACCAAGACCCTGCGCATCGGCGCCGTGCGCGGTGCCGCGCCGTACTACAACAAGGACCTGGCCAGCGGCGAGTGGGGCGGTTTCATGATCGATTTCGCCAGGAGCCTGGCGGCCAGCCTGAACGTCAAGCTCGACATCACCGAGACCACCTGGGGCAATTCGGTGCTGGATCTGCAGACGCACAAGATCGACCTGTTCTTCGGCATGAACCCGACCCCGGCGCGGCGCGAGGTGATCAATTTTTCCGAGCCGCTGTTCCTGAATGCCTTCACCGTGGTGTCCAAGAAGGACTACAAGACCTGGGCAGACCTGAACAAGCCGGAGGTGAAGATCGCCGTCGATATCGGTTCCTCGCACGACCAGATGATCAGCCGGGTCTGCCCGAATGCCACCATCGTGCGCCTGGAAAAGGCCGACGACGCCACCCTGGCGCTGCAGACCGGTCGCGTCGATGCGCAGGTGCTGGTGTGGCTGCTGGCCCTGAACATCCTCAAGAAGAATCCCTCGCTGGGCAAGATGACTGTCCCGCAGCCGCTGGAAGCGACCTCCACCAACATCGGCGTGCCCAAGGAAGAGAGCAAGGCCTGGGTCGAGACCATCAACAAGTGGATCGCCGCCGAACGCGCCGCCGGCAAGATCAAGCCGACCGTGCTGGGCAACCTGGAGAAGCTCTCGGGCGTGAAGCCGGAGGATGTGCCGGCGCAGATTCCGTTGTAACGGCGGGCGGCCTGGCGGGCCGCACAGGGCGCAAAGAAAAACCCGCACGGGTGATGCCGTGCGGGTTTTTTCATGTCAGGCCCTAACCCGGATTCATTTGATTCGCTTGAATTCGCTGGCATGGAGCACGACCTCCAGCAGGGTCTCCAGCTTGATCGTGCGCTCGGTGAGGTTTTCGATGCGCATCTGTTGCTGACGTAAGGCTTCGCTCTGGCGACTCACCTTGTCCTCCAGCTTGATGACGGTCGCCAGGGCGCTCCAGATGCGACCGGTGAGGCCGAACATCAGGCGCTCCCGGCGCGGGTCCGCGCGTCCAGCGCGTCCAGACGCGCATTGCTGGCCTCGACGAAGGCCAGTGACGCCTCCACGCATGCACCGGCGCGTTCGGCGGCCTCCTGCGCCAGACATGCCAGCGCGTCCAGTTCTTCTTGCATCTGCCCACCTTGGTAGGCTACGGCCCCCAGACACATCAGTTCCGAGATGGGCAGTCCCAGCTTGCGCGCCTTGGCGGCGATGATCTTTTCTTCTTGCGCGGTAGCTTCGACCACGATGGTTGCAACGGCAGTAGCGGGCATGATGAACCTTCAGTCAGGGATAAGGTGAACCGGGAAATTGCCTGATGCCCCGTCCGAAGTCTAGGTGATGACAGTTTTTTGCAGGAGCGTCTCGATTTTTTGCGGCGCATCTCCCACCGGGTAGTGTCAGGGAGCAAGCCCGTGGGAGACGCATCCCCATTCGGCAAGTCTGCGCCGTGCGTTGGCGTCACAACAGAGAGGTCTTGCCGCTTGAGACAAGCGTCTCACCATCCCCCCATGCTGCGCCGCAGGACAACTCGCCGCGCACGCTGTGCTACAACATCACCCATCGCTTCACCGTCGTCTTCGCCCTGATCCGCATTGATCCGCATTGATTCGCGCAGTCTCGTCCCGCCAGGAGCCGCCATGCCCTACGTTGCGAAAGTCAGCCATCTCGACCGCGTGCGCCGTCTGCTCGATGGCCAGCCCGATCCCGCCGCCAGTCCCTACCTGCAACGGCTGAGCTCGTCCTATCTGCGTTCACTGGACCAGCATCACCTCGACCCTGCCGACATGCGGGGCCCGCGCGTGTTGAGTTCCGGCGAACTGCGCCAGGTGCAGCAGGGCGAGGAGGATTTTCTGCGCGCATCCGGTCAATGCCTGTCGGTGCTGCACCAGACCGTGCGCGAAGCCGATTACTGCGTCATGCTCACCAATGCCGGCGGTACCACCATCGACTATCGCGTGGACCGCGAACGCCGTCAGGATTTCAAGCGTGCCGGGCTTTATCTCGGTTCCTGCTGGTCCGAGAGTGAAGAAGGCACCTGCGGCGTGGCCGCCGTACTGCAGGATGCTCTGCCCATCACGGTGCACAAGGGCGACCATTTTCGCGCCGCCTTTACCACCCTGACCTGCAGCGCCGCCCCCATCTTTTCGCCAGCGGGCGAACTGATCGGTGTGCTCGATGCCTCGGCGATCCGCTCACCCGATGCGCGCGACAGCCAGAACCTGGTCAATCGCATCGTCCAGCAAAGCGCCACCCTGATCGAAGATGGCTATTTCCTCAACGCCATGGCCTGCGCCTGGGTACTGCTGGTGCATCGCAGCCGCCACTATGTCGAAGCGCAACCGGAAATCCTCATCGCCTTCGATGCCCTGGGCAACGTCATCGCCGCCAATGGCCGTGCGCGCGAGTGCATCGCCGGCCTGCAACGCTTGCCCTGCCCGTTGGACGAAATCTTCGACCTGCACTTTGAAAGCCTGCTCGACAGTCGCGCCCTGCAAGGCTTGCACCTGTTGCGCCTGCACGGTGGCGCCACGCTCTATGGCCGCGTACGCGCGCCGGTATCGCGCGCGCTGCGCCCGGCCCGCGCGCATGCGCTTGCGACGCCGGCTGCCTCCAGCGACGAGGGCAACGCCATCAAGGCTGATGAACGACAGGAGCGCGACCAGATCGTCGCCGCCCTGACCGAATGCAAATGGCGTGCCCCGCACGCCGCCCAATTGCTGGGCATGTCACGCGCTACGCTGTACCGGCGCATGGCGCGCTACCGCATCCTGCCGCCGCATCGACGTTAGCGCTGCAGGCTTCACCCAGGCGGTCAAAGAACCGCCACCCCCATCCAACCACGAGATCTATTGTCGAGATAGAGGAGACTTGTCATGCCCGAAGAAAACGCCAGCCAGGCCATTGCCCATACGCTGGAAACCCTGCAAGCCGCATTGCGCGAAGGCAATGCCGCCAAGGCCGCCGCCCTGTTCGAGGAGGAGGGCTACTGGCGCGACCTGATCGCCTTCACCTGGAACATCAAGACGCTGGAAGGCCGCGACCAGATCCGCGCCATGCTGCAGGCGCAGGTGCCGCATCTCGGATCGATACAGTTGCGGCTCGATCCCGATGAGACGCCATCGCAAGCCGATGGCGTGACCCAGGGCTGGATCCTGCTGGAGACCGGCATCGCCCGCGGCAAGGGCTACCTGCGACTGCGCGAGGGCAAGATCTGGACCCTGCTGACCACCGCCGCCGAACTGAAGGGCCACGAAGAACCCAAGGGCGTGAACCGTCCGCGCGGTGCGGTCCATGGGGTGCATACCCAGCGTCGCAGCTGGAAGGAAGAGCGCGAAGCCGAGGCGCGCGAACTGGGCTACCAGCAGCAACCCTACTGCCTCATCATCGGTGGCGGCCAGGGCGGCATCGCCCTTGGTGCACGACTGCGCCAGCTGGGCGTACCGACCATCATCATCGAACGCAACGAGCGTGCCGGCGACAGCTGGCGCAAGCGCTACAAGTCGCTGTGCCTGCATGATCCGGTGTGGTACGACCATCTGCCCTATATTCCCTTTCCCGAGAACTGGCCGGTGTTTGCGCCCAAGGACAAGATCGGCGACTGGCTGGAGATGTATGCCAAGGTGATGGAGCTGAACTACTGGGGCAGCACCGTCTGCAAGTCCGCCAGCTTCGACGAGACCACGCAGAAGTGGACTGTCGTGGTCGAGCGCGAAGGCCGGGAAGTGGTGCTGCAGCCGACCCAGCTGGTGCTGGCTACCGGCATGTCGGGCAAGCCCAATGTGCCGCAGTTTCCCGGAGCGGAAAATTTCCAAGGCGATCAGCATCACTCCTCGCGCCATCCCGGCCCCGATCCTTATCGCGGCAAGAAGGTGGTGGTGGTCGGCTCCAACAATTCGGCGCACGACATCTGCGCGGCACTGTGGGAGAACGGCGTGGACGTGACCATGCTGCAACGTTCCTCCACCCATATCGTCAAGTCCGATTCACTGATGGAACTGGCCCTCGGTGATCTTTATTCCGAGCGCGCAGTGGCCAGCGGCCTCACTACCGGCAAGGCCGACCTGCTGTTCGCCTCGATCCCCTACAAGGTCTTGCCGTCCATGCAGAAGCAGGTGTTCGACAAGATCCGCGAACGCGATGCGGACTTCTACCGGCGGCTTGAAGAGGCCGGCTTCCTGCTCGATTTCGGCGACGACGATTCGGGCCTGTTCATGAAATACCTGCGGCGCGGGTCCGGCTACTACATCGACGTCGGTGCTTCCGAGCTGATCGCCGAGGGCAAGATCCGCCTCAAGAGCGGCGTCGACGTCAAGGAGATCCGCGCGCATTCCATCCTGCTCTCCGATGGCAGCGAATTGCCGGCCGACGTGATCGTCTATGCCACCGGATACGGCTCCATGAATGGCTGGGCCGCCGACCTGATCTCGCGCGAGGTGGCCGACAAGGTCGGCAAGTGCTGGGGGCTGGGATCGGCCACCACCAAGGATCCGGGGCCGTGGGAGGGCGAACAGCGCAACATGTGGAAGCCCACGCAGCAAGCCGCGCTGTGGTTCCACGGCGGCAATCTGCACCAGTCGCGTCATTACTCGCTGTATCTGGCGCTGCAGTTGAAGGCGCGCATGGAAGGCATTGCGACGCCGGTGTATGGCTTGCAGGAGGTGCATCACCTGCAGTAAAGCGCTGGCGTAACGCAGGTGAAAAAATGGCGCGCAGATTTCTCTGTGCGCCATTTTTCAGTGGGTTTGCGCCGCGTGACCTGGACGATCAGGCATTGAAGCGGGCCAGGAAAGCCTGCGTCGCGGCCTCCCGCGGATTGTCGATCACCTGCGACGGCGGCCCGGCTTCGACCACCACACCATCGCGCATGAACACCACCTGGTCCGCCACTTCGCGGGCGAAGGCGATTTCGTGCGTGACCAGAATCATGGTCATGCCATCGGCCGCAAGGCCGCGAATCACGTTGAGCACTTCGCCGACCAGCTCCGGGTCCAGCGCCGAGGTGGCTTCATCGAACAGCATCACGTCCGGCTGCATGGCCAGCGCACGGGCGATGGCGATGCGCTGCTTCTGTCCGCCGGAGAGCTTTTGCGGATACATGTCGGCGCGTTCGGCCAGGCCCACTTTCTGCAGCAGGACCATGGCCTTGGCGCGCGCTTCGACCTTGGGCGTGCGCAGCACGGTGACCATGCCTTCCATCACGTTTTCCAGCGCCGTCATGTGCGGGAACAGGTTGAAGTGCTGGAACACCATGCCGGTGCGCGCGCGGAAGGCGGCCAGTTCACGATCCTTGGGCAGGCGCGAGTTGCGACCGCTGAATTCGAAGTGGCGCTCGCCGATGCGCACCGTGCCCTGGTCCGGCACGGTCAACAGGTTCAGGCAGCGCAGCAGGGTGGACTTGCCCGAGCCCGACGGGCCGATCATGGCCACCACGCTGCCACGGGGCACGGCGATGGAAATGTCCTTGAGCACCACGTGCTCGCCAAAGGCCTTCTTGAGATTGCTGATCTGGATCATCGCGTCCGAGTGTTGGTTGTTCATCGTGATCTCCTCAACCGTGCTGGACCGACAGGCGGTTTTCCAGGCGCTTGGCCCAGATGGTGGCCGGCAGCAGGATCACGAAGTAGATGATCGCCACCAGGGTGTAGATTTCCAGCGGGCGATAGGTTTCGTGGGCGATGATCTGGCCCTGGTACAGCAGGTCCGGCACGGCCAGCACCGACAGCAGCGAGGTGTTTTTCAACTGCATGATGGACTGGTTCACCAGCGGCGGCGTCATGCGCTTGAAGGCCTGCGGCAGGATCACGCGCTTCATCAGCTGGAAACGCGTCATGCCCAGTGCCCAGCCCGCTTCGGACTGGCCCACATCGATGGAGACGATGCCGCCGCGAATGATCTCGGAATAGAACGCACCGCCATACAGCGCCAGCGACAGCATGGCCGCCGTGCCGGCCGACATCTCGATGCCCAGCAGTACCGGCAGTGCATAGTAGAACCACACCAGCTGCACCAGCACCGGCGTGCAGCGGAACACTTCGACGAAGGCGCGCAGCGGGCCGGAGATGAAGGGGTTCGACGACAGCCGGCCCAAGCCCACCACCAGGCCCACCAGGAGGCCCAGCGCAATACAGGCCACGGTGTAGGAGAGGGTATAGACGAAGCCGATTCCGATGATGCTCCTGAATTGCCAGAGCGAGCCGAAGTCCCATTGATACATCTGCGATTTTCCTTGGTTGCCAATTGCATGAGCCCGAAGCGGGCAGGGTGTGCAGCGCATGCACGAACCATGCCCTGTTCATCCGGGACACTTGCGCGCCGGGTGCCGGGAGGAGGGAGGACATGGGAAGAACTGCCCGCGCGTGGATTGCAAGCGATTGCAATCGACGCTGCGGCGTGCCGCGAACCCGGCCATTGTAAAGGAGAACGCCTGGAGCACGAACTGAACAAAACGTCTCATCATGCGCCGGGAACCCCCGTAGATGCGGGCTTTGGCTAAAATGACGGGATTGCGCAAGTGAAGCGTTTTGCCAAATTCCCGATCAGCGGGAACGCGCTGTTTCACCTTTTGGATCATGAACCCGTCCCCTTTTCCTTCCCTTCCTGCTGCCACTCCACCCCATTCCGGGCGAGTCATCCTCATCACCGGTGCCGCGCGCGGCATCGGTGCGGCGGTGGCCTTGAGCGTGGCCTCACCCGATGCCGCCCTGGTCCTGCATGCTCGCACCGAGTCGCCGGAGCTGCAGGCGGTGGCGCAGCAATGCCGCGCGCAGGGCGCACAGTGCACGCTGGCGCTGGGCGACCTGGCCGATCCGCACACCGCAGCGCAGTTGCGGGACACGGCGCTCACGCACTACGGCAGGCTCGATGCGCTGGTGGCCAATGCCGGCTTTGCCGATCGCAAGCGCATCGGCGAACTCGATGATGCGGATTGGTCGCGCTCGCTCGATGCGCTCCTGGGTGGCTTCTTCCGCCTGATCACCGCCTGCCGCGCGCCGTTGGAGGGCAGCGGGCAGGGCCGCGTGGTGGCGGTGAGCTCGTTCGTGGCGCATGTGTTCCGCCTGGGCGAATCGGGCTTTCCGGCTTCGGCGGCGGCCAAGGCCGGCATCGAGGCGCTGGTCAGGTCGCTGGCCGTGCAGGTGGCAGCGGCGGGCGTGACGGTCAACGCGGTGGCGCCCGGTTACGTTCAGAAGAGCGACCCGGCCAAGTCGGCCATCGATCCGGCCGCCTGGGAGGCGGCGCTGGCGCGCATCCCCTTGCAGCGCCTGGGACAGCCGCAGGAGATCGCCAACGTGATCGCCTTCCTCCTCAGCCCGGCGGCGTCCTATGTCACCGGCCAGGTGTGGCATGTGGATGGCGGACTGACGCTGTAGCGACAAGAAGATTTAAATTATTTATATTGTTTAGTCTGTTTATATTCATTGATCCTTTCCGGAAGTTGAACTGACACCATGCGCATCATCGTGCTGGGCGCCGGCATCGTCGGCGTCACCACTGCTTATTTCCTCCGCGAGCGCGGCCACGAGGTCGTCGTGGTGGAACGCCGCGCCGAGGTGGCCACCGAGACCAGCGTCGGCAATGCCGGCCACGTCTGTCCCTCCTACGCCACCCCGTGGGCGGCACCGGGCATGCCGGCCAAGTCGCTGAAGTGGTCGGTGCAGAGCTGGCTGGGCATCGAAGCGGCCTTGCGCTTTACGCCCCGTCTGGATGCGCATCAGTGGAAATGGCTCAAGACTTTTCTGGCGCAATGCACGCCCGAGCGCTATGCCGTCAACAAGGCGCGCATGGGGCGGCTGGCGCGCTACAGCCACAGCCAGTTGAAGCAGATACGCGAGCGTCTGGATATCCGCTACGAGCAGACCAGCGGCGGCAACCTGCAACTGTTCCGCACCCAGGAAGGGCTGGACAATGCCGGGCTGTCGACCAAGGTATTGGCCGAAGCCGGAGTGCCCTTCGAATTGCTGGATGCCGAGGGTTGCGTGGCTTTCGATCCGGGCTTGCATGCGGCCCGACATGAATTGAAGGGCGGGCTGCTCTTGCCGCTCGATGAGACCGGCAATTGCCCGCTGTTTGCGCGCGCCCTGGCAGGATGGCTGCAGGCGCATGGGGTGGAGTTTCACTTGTCCACAGAGGTGCAGGCCATCGAGGTGGCCGGTGCGCAGGTCAGCGGGCTGCGTACCCGCACCGGCACGCTGCGCGCCGATGCCTACGTCGTCGCCTGCGCCAGCGCATCGGTACCGATGTTGAAACCCTTGGGGCTGGATCTGCCGATCTACCCGGTCAAGGGCTATGCCATCACGGTACCGGTGGCCGATCCTGCGAGCGCGCCGCGCAGTGGCGTCATGGACGAGTACTACAAGGTCGCCATCACGCGCATGGGGCAGCATATCCGTGCGGCAGGCACGGCCGAGATCGGCAGCTGGGATACGCGCGTCACGCCGCGGGACTGCGCCACGGCCCTGAAGTCGCTGAAGAATCTTTATCCACAGGGGGCCGATCTGGCCAAGGTGGAGTACTGGGCCGGGCTGCGGCCGATGACACCGGATGGCGCACCGCTCATCGGTGCCACCCGCTATGCCAATCTGTGGCTCAACGCCGGGCATGGTTCCAATGGCTGGACCACGGCCTGCGGCTCGTCGGCCATCATCGCCGACAAGATCTCGGGCGTGGCCAGCGCCATCGAGAGTGGCGATCTGGAGCCGCAGCGCGCGTTCTGAACCTGGAACGCATCGCGCAGATTTAATGTGAACAGGCCCTAGTGATCAAACAGCGCATCCACGTTGGCGCCATTGCTGAAGCTGCTCAATGCCCAGCCACCAGGCGTGTGGTAGAAGATGAACATCCACGGGATGGGCTGGCGTTCGGTCTTTTCGATATAGGTGAGCTTCATCAGTGACTGGCCCACTTTCTCGGAGCGGATGAATTCATAGCCGACCGAATTGCCGACCAGCGCCTCGATGGCCGAGCGCGCGCTGCGCGCGTTGGTGCGCGCAGTCTCGAAGGCGCGGATATCCACCAAGGCATAAGGCGAGAGCAGGCCGTAGGCATCATCGGTGCGGCCGGCACCGGCCTGGGCCATGACCTTGTCGGCCAGGGCGCGTACTTCGCTGTCGGACTTGAGGGTATCGGCGCGGGCGGCATGCAGCATGCCAGCCATCGCCAGCGAGGCCAGCAGGGAACGGGCGAGCAGTGAGGGCATGGAAGTCTCCTTGGAAAATCGATACAGGCGCCTATTGTGCCAGCACTGCGCAAGGCCTCGCCATGGTGCGTCCTGGCGTCACGTACGCGGCTGTTAAGCGTGTACAGGGTCAGCGTAAATCAAGGTAAAACGGCCATGTGGCGACAATATGCGCCGCTATGATGGGCAGCCTGTAATCCCTGCCCCTCGCGTCATGCGGGGACCCTGCCAGAGGATTGCGCTCGGGGAGAGCATCATGCGCACCATCATCATTGCCACCTTGCTGGCTTCATCGCTGTCGGGCTGCATCGTCACGTCCGGCAATGCCCTGGTCGATGCCGTGGGACTGGTTGGTTCCACCGCCTCCAGCGTGCGGGCGATGACGCCCAACTCGGTCCAGAATCCCATCGTCTACAGCAAAGACCCGATCCATGAAGTCTGCATCGAGTGGAATGGTTCGGTGGCCCTGAGCGACTTCGTCCCCGGCCTGCAGGGCGAACTGCAAAAGCACGGCGTACAAAGCCGCGTCTACGATGCCGGCACCCAGGCACTGAACTGCCCGGTGACCTTGAGCTATGTGGGTTACGTCAAATGGGATACCAAGGTCTTCACCGATGCCTATACCCCCTATCTCACCTATGCTGCGCTGACCCTGCGTCGCGAGGGACGCGTGCTGGGCACGGCGCAGTACCGGCTGGGCTCCTTCGGTCAGGACAAGTGGGCCAGCGCCGGTGACAAGCTGGCGCCACTGATCGATGCGCTGTTCCCCGGCAATCCGCAGGTGGCGGACAATTCGCCGGACAACATGCGCAGTGCGGCCAACGGATTCTGACGGTATCGCACATGCTTTGCCGCGCTCGACGCGGTGTGCGCGGTGATCGGCGCAATGAAAAACGGCAAGCTGCGCGCTTGCCGTTTTGTCGTTTTCCGTTTGTCCCTGCCGCATCCTCTGCGGCAGGGACAGCCCGATCACCAGATGGTCAGCAGCCGGCGGAAGAAGTTGCCATCGGTGCTGGCGTCGGCCACCGAGCCGCCGCCGACCTGTTCCAGCCGCGCGTCGGCCACGTTGGCCGAGGCCACGATGCCGCCACGGATGTCGCGCGTGCGCACTACGCCGGAGAAGCGCAGCGTATTGACGTTGCCATTGACGCCGATGCGCTTTTCACCGGCCACCACCAGGTTGCGGTTGGGCAGGACCTCGACGATGGAGACCATCAGCGTCCCGCTCATGGTGTTGGTATTGCTGCTGTCACCGGATCCCTTGAAGGTATTGCTGCCGCTGGCCGAATAGTTGGCGTCGTAGAGCTGCGTGAACAGGCCGCCCAGCGGTGCACCCGAGCCCGGGCCCTTTTGCGTGAGCGAACTGTCGCGGCTGTTGCTGGTGGCGGCCTTGTTGCTGCTGCTGATGGATTCGGAGATGTCGATCTTGATGATGTCGCCCACGTTGTAGGTGGTCGGCTCCTCGAAGAGCTGGGCGCTGGAAACCCGGAAGATGGCGCCGTTGTTTTCCACGTTGGCCACCTGATAGGCCGGTCGCACGCTGGTGGGCCCGGTCACCATGGGTGCCGGACTGTTGCAGGCCGATAGCGAGACGGCCAGTGCGCAGGCACCGGCAAGGCGATACTGGAATGTCATGGTGATCCCCCGATGGCGGCCAGGCTGGATGCCCGGCACACGTCGCCGCCTGCTGTTGCCAGATGCAGTAACACGTGCGTGCGGCGCGTGCAGGGATGATGGTGGCTGTGGACGTAAGCAGCGGTTAGGCCGGTGTAAAGTGCGGCAAACAATCATCAATGGTCGTTAAGCCTCAGTGCCGCCGGGGTGTGCCTCAGAGTCCGCTGCACGATCGGCGGCATCATCGGTGGCACCATCGGTGGCATTAAGCCAGGTTTAATGCTTCATCGATCAAGCATTAATGCGACATGAATGGGGCCTGCACCTTGGACTGCGCGCCACCAGGGCGATGCAGCCGATGTCATGACGCGGACTTGACGCTGGTTTGCCCTCAATGCGTCGACGTTTTTCCGTGCATAATGGCGCCACCCCCAACTCAGCGATCACGTTCGGCGTGCTCGCCCTCCATCATGGCAACAGACAAGAACCAGGCCGCCACCGGCACCGAGACGTCAGCACCCAGCGTGCATGACCAGCTGGTATCGGCCCGCATCCGTCAGCGTATCAAGGCGGCCGGCGTGCGTTTCCACGCCAACGACAATATCGCGGCCTTCATCAGGGAAGGCGAACTGGAGCAATTGCAGGCTGAGGTGCAGTCCAAGCTGGCGGCGGTGCTGGAGAGCCTGGTGATCGATGTCGAAAGCGATCACAACACCCAGGATACTGCCAAGCGCGTGGCCAAGATGTACTTGAACGAAGTCTTCAAGGGCCGTTACCAGGCACCGCCCCCGGTGACCGAGTTTCCCAACATCGAGCGCCTGAACGAGCTGATGATCGTCGGCCCCATCACGGTACGCAGCGCCTGCTCGCACCACCTGTGCCCGATCATGGGCAAGGTATGGGTGGGAGTGATGCCCAATGAACATTCCAACCTCATCGGCCTGTCCAAGTATGCGCGCCTGCTGGAGTGGATCATGAGCCGTCCGCAGATCCAGGAAGAAGCCGTCTCCCAGGCCGCCGACCTGCTCATGCAGAAGTTGCAGCCCGATGGCCTGGCCATCGTCATGGAAGCCGATCACTTCTGCATGCACTGGCGCGGCGTCAAGGATGTGGAGTCGAAGATGATCAACAGCGTCATGCGGGGATCCTTCCTGCGCGACGCCAACCTGCGCCGTGAATTCCTGGCGCTGATTTCCCAACGTCAACGAGGTTAATCATGCTGGTTCGTCTGATCTATGCAAGCCGTGCTCGCCAGACCATCACCCACGAGACCATCGAGGGCATTCTCGCGGCCTCGCGTCAGCGCAATCCGCAGCAGGGCATCACCGGCGTGCTGTGCTACAGCGATACCATTTTCGTGCAGGTGCTTGAAGGCGGGCGTGATCAGGTCAATCGTCTCTATGGCCGGCTGCTGCGTGATGATCGCCACCAGGATGTGATCCTGCTGGCCTATGAATCCATCGATGAACGCCAGTACTCGTCCTGGACCATGGGCAAGATCCGGCTGGACAAGATCAACCGCTCGCTGTTGCTGAAATATTCGGCCACGGGCGAACTCAATCCCTATGACGTCTCCAGCTGTTCGACGGTGGCGTTGTTGAATGAGCTGGCGTCGACGGCGGCGTTCGCGCAGCGCGATTGAGTGCGACTGACTGCGATTGATGCGGAGCAGATGAAAACGGCGCCCAAGGCGCCGTTTTCCATTCTTGCGGCTTCAGTGTCACTCAGTTCAGGTCGATGCCGGGCAGGCTGCGGATGCCCCACTTGGCCGGATCGGCATAGGCCACGATCTTGTCGCCGCCGCGCGCCAGGTCGATGATCTCCGGCTGGAGAGGCATGCGGCTGGTGGTCGAGTAGAACAGTTTGATGCGCGGCGTGAGCAGCTGGTCCGGACGCTGGTCCACCACCACGCCCAGGCGCCCCGATTGCAGGATCACGCAGGAGCCGGTCGGGTAGATGCCAATGGCCTTGACGAAGGCTTCCATCGTGATCGGATCGAAATGCCCGGCGCTGGCAGCCATGTGGCGGATCGAGCGGGCCGGATCCCAGCCGGCCTTGTAGGGACGGTTGGAGGTGATGGCGTCATAGACATCGCATACCGCACCCATCTTGGCCATGATGGAAATGCTGTCGGACTTGAGGTTGAAGGGATAGCCGGTGCCATCGATCTTCTCGTGATGATGCAGCGAGACATCCAGCGCCGCCTCCCCGATCCCTTCGATCTGCTGGAGGATGCCGTGACCCTGCACGGTGTGCGAGCGCACCGAGGCGAATTCCTCTTCGGTCAGCTTGGCCGGTTTGTTGAGGATGTCCAGGGGCACGGCCATCTTGCCCACGTCATGCAGCAGCCCCGCCATGCCGGCCTGCCTGGTCTGTTCCGGGGTCATGCCCAGCTGGTTGGCCAGCGAGATCATCATCGCGCATACCGCCACCGAGTGCATGTAGGTGTAGTCATCGGTGGTCTTCAGACGCGCCAGGCTGATCAGGGCATCGGCATTGCGGGAGACCGACGAGGTGATTTCGGTCACCAGTTCGGCGGCGTCCTTGACGTCCACCGTCCTGCCCATGCGCGCTTCGGAAAACATGTGGAGCACGGTGGACTTGGAGGAAGAGATGATGCGGGCCGCGCGTTCGCGTTCCACCGCCGTCTCGGTGCGCGTGGCCGGCCGGCGCACGGCCACGGTGGCGCTGGCGCCCTGATGGGCGATGACGATCTCGGCCGACGGTTGGGGCTGGTCGTCGGCGGCGGGGGCCTGATCGTCGTGATCATGTTCGGGCGCGATGTCACGGCCCTTGGCGGTATCGATGGTGACTTCGTCGACCGGGCAGTCGCGCAGCGTCTGCAGGTCTTCCAGCGTATCGATCTTGAAGGATTTGCGCCAGAAAGGGTGATTGATCCATCCGCCGGGGATGGAGTGGACATACATGCCCAGGCGCAATTGTTCTATGGCGATGGATTTCAACATATCGAATTCAGGTCTTGGCCTGCTGCTGGTTACCGTGCTGAACGCGGTTCGATTTCCCTGATGAAATGGACGCCTGTTCTTCTGTGGCTGGCTTCATGGTGACAGTCGGTAATGATGGATGAGCTGTCGGGTTTATCGTAACAGAATGGCTTTGGCTTTAGGCTGTTCGGGCGCTGCCTGGCGAGGAAATTTAGCGGGGATCTTGTGTAAAGTTTATGCGGGGAAAATGTTTGGAATGGAGATGTCACAAAAACTGACGAAACCCCACAAAAGACAGCCACCGCGCGAGAATCCGGGCGGTGGTGGCGATGGGCAATACTGAGAAAAACTTATTTTTTCAGCGGAGCAGCGTAAGGGTTGCTGGTGAGCAAACGCAGGAAGCTGGCGATGCAGGCCACCCCGGCAAAGGCGGCACCGAAACCGAGGGCCAGGCGCGAGCCCTGGGTTTCCGACAGGTTGAAACACAGCGCTACCAGCGCCGCGCCCACGCTCTGGCCCAGCAGGCGCGCCGTGGCCACGATGCCGGAGGCACCGCCGCTGCGATGGGGCGGGGCGCTGGTCATGAGCGCCTTGAGATTGGGCGACTGGAAGAACCCGAATCCCATGCCGCAGAGCAGCATGCGCCAGCTGATCTCCCAGACGCTGGGCGCCGCCGGCATGAAGGTCATCGTCAGCAGTCCAGCGCAAAGGAGCGCCAGGCCGACGCCGCCCAGGATGCCGACCGGATAGCGGTCCGACAGGCGTCCTGCAATCGGCGCCATGATGGCCACGGCTACCGGCCAGGGTGTCATCAGCAGGCCGATCTCGACCTGGCTGCGGCCCAGGTCATGGTGGAAGAAGAAGGGCAGCGAGACGAAGGCCAGGCCCTGCGCTGCAAAGGAGCATACGGCGGTAATGGCCGAAAGCGTGAACATGGGATGACGGAACAGGTCCACCGGCAGCATCGGCGCCGGATGCGACAGTTCGCGTCGCAGCAGGAACAGTCCGCAGAGGATGGCAGCAGCCAGCTCCAGCCCCACCACGCTGGCCTGGGCCCGATGCGCACCCTCGCCGATGGCCAGGATCAGCAGGCCGAAGGCGGCTGCGTTGAGCACGGCGCTGCGCAGGTCGAAGGCGTGCGAGGACAGCGCGGTATGCGGCAACGAAGGCAGTGCCAGGATCACGGCCGCTACGCCCAGCGGTACGTTGACCGCAAACAGCCATGGCCAGGGGGCGATGGCGAGGATGCCGGAGGCCACCGAGGGACCGACCGTGAAGGCGATGGCCACGATGAGGGTATTGAGTCCCACGCCGCGCCCCAGCGAGCGGGTGGGATAGATGAAGCGGATCAGCGCGGTATTGACGCTCATGATGCCGGCCCCGCCCAGTCCCTGCAGGAAGCGCGCCATCACCAGCGTGGGCAGTGACCAGGCCACGGCGCACAGCAGCGAAGCGGCCGTGAAGAGCACCAGTCCCCAGACATAGATGCGGCGATAGCCGATGATCTCTCCCAGCGCCGCCAGCGGCAGCAGGGCCACCATCATCGCCAGTTGATAGGCGGTGACGATCCAGACCGAGGCCGCCGGTGTGGTGTTGAGGTCCATCGCCATGGCGGGCAGGGCGGTGTTGGCGATGGCGGTATCGAGTGTGGCCAGGCCCACCGCGATGCCCAGCGCCAGGATGGCGCGGCCGCGCTGCTCGGGAGGCAAGCCCTCGCCGGCGATGACGATGTGAGGAGCAGGAGCGCCGGAGGCGGAGGGTTGTGAGGGCATGGGTTCGTTGGGTTCTGGCGTTGAGACAGGGCGGTCAATGATAGCGGGGAACGTGGGAGTACGCAGGAGGCGGCCACGCGCCGGGCGGCTGCGCTATGATGGCGGTTTGCGCCGGCGTGGCTGGCGGTTTTTGATCACGGAGTGGCAAGCATGTCCAAACAGCAGTTGTCGGAGCGCCTGTGCGCATGGATCGATCAGCATTTCGAGGAAGAAGTCGGCGTACTCCAGCAACTCATCCGCATTCCCACGGACACGCCACCCGGCAACAATGCTCCCCACGCCGATGCGGTGGCCGCGTTGGTCCAGACCTGGGGCTGGCAGGCCGAGAAGCATGCGGTGCCGGCCGAGCAGGTGCGTGACTACGGCATGCAGAGCATCACCAACCTGATCGTGCGCCGTCCCTATGGCGACGGTGGTCCGACCCTGGCCTTGAATGCCCACGGCGACGTGGTGCCGCCGGGCGAAGGCTGGACCCGCGATCCCTATGGCGGCGAGGTGGCCGATGGCCGCATCTATGGCCGTGCCGCGGCCGTCTCCAAGAGCGACTTCGCCAGCTACCTCTTCGCCACCCGCGCGCTGGAGTCGCTGGGTGCTGCACTGCGCGGCGCGGTCGAGCTGCACTTCACCTATGACGAGGAATTCGGCGGCGTGCTCGGCCCGGGCTGGCTGCTGGAACAGCAGCTGACCCGTCCGGATTACGTGCTGGCGGCCGGTTTCAGCTACAACGTGGTGACCGCGCACAATGCCTGCCTGCAGTTCGAGGTGACCGTGCATGGTCGGGCCACCCACGGCTCCATGCCCGAGACCGGCCATGATGCCCTGCAGGCGGCCAACGCCATTCTCAATGCCATCTACGGTGCACTGCCGGGCTTGAAGGAGATCCGCTCGTCCATCCCCGGCATCAGCCATCCGACCATGATCGTCGGTCGCATCGATGGCGGCACCAATACCAACGTGGTGCCGGGCAAGGTGGTGCTGAAGATGGACCGCCGCATGATTCCCGAGGAAGACCCGGCACAGGTCGAAGCCGGTGTGCGCAAGCTGATCGCCGATGCAGTGGCGGGCCTGCCGGGCATTCGCGTGGAGATTCGCCGCCTGCTGCTGGCGCGTGCATTGCGTCCGCTGCCCGGTCACGAGAAGCTGGTGGAGAGCCTGCTGCGCAATGCCGAGCAGGTCATGGGCGAGACGCTCACCACCAATGGTTCGGCGCTCTACACCGATGCCCGCCTGTATGGCGAAGCCGGCATTCCGGTGGTGCTGTTCGGTGCCGGGCCGCGTACGCTCATGGAATCCAACGCCAAGCAGGCCGACGAGAACCTGGCTCTGGAAGACCTCAGGAAGGCCACCAAGGTGGTGGCACTGATGCTGCTGGATTTCCTCGGCCCGCAGGACTGACACCGGTATCGGGCCTGGGGATTGCCATCAGGAAACGCCGCCGCATCGCAGGCGGGCCGACAAATGATTACAATGTGTGCCCGCAACAGCGTGGCCGACATTGCCCGTCGGCATGTTCCGGGCCGGAGGGCTGAGCCCCCGGATAACCAGGCAAGTCTTGTGGGACCGAGATCAATCGCATGTTCAACGCCATCGAGCACACTCATTCGCCCCAGTCGCCAGCCGACCGCAAGCCCGGCTACCTGGGACTGTCGTTCCGGCAGTTGCTGCTGGCGGCCTTCCTGCTGATCGCCGCGCTGCTCAGCGGCGCCTCCATCCACGCCCTCTTCACGCTGGACCGCATGTCGGCCAACAGCCGCGAGACCGCGCGCCAGGCCGTGCAGCTGACCGAATCGGCGCAACGCCTGGCCGAGCGGACCGTGGCCATGGAGCGCAGCGCGCGCCAGTATCTGGTGCTGGATGACCCCGCCTTCCGTGACCGCTTCAACGAGGCGCGCGAGCAGGCGCGCCAGGCGCTGGGGGAATTGTCGGATTCGCTGCCGATGGCGCCGCGCGAGCTGTTCAGCCAGTGGGGGCTGTCCGTGGACGAGGCCGCCGGCGTGCTGGAGGCCGATTCGCGCAAGGACAAGGACGAGCAGGCCAAGCTGTTCCAGGACTTTGCCCGCCTGCCTGCGCTCAATGAACGCATCGCGCTGGAGAGCCGGCGCGAGGTGGATCGCCGCAACAATGCGCTGTCGGCCGCGCTGGAACAGCAACGTCAGCTGCTCACCATTCAGGTGGTGGGGGCCATCGTGCTGGCCGTCCTGCTGGCCTTCTGCTTCGGATTGTGGCTCTCGCGGCCGATGGCGCGGCTGGAGCAGGCCATCGGACGCCTGGGCGACAATCGCTTCGACCAGCCCATCGACGTGCGCGGCCCCGCTGACATTCGTCGCCTGGGCCAGCAACTGGACTGGTTGCGCCAGCGCCTGGCCGACCTGGAGGCCGAGAAATCGCGCTTCCTGCGGCACGTCTCCCATGAGCTGAAGACGCCGCTGGCCGCCCTCTGCGAAGGTGCGGCTCTGCTCGACGATGGCGTGGCCGGACAGCTCACCGACAACCAGCGCGAGATCGCCCGCATCCTGCGCCAGAATACCCAGTCGCTGCAGACCCAGATCGAGGACCTGCTGCGCTATAACGAAGTTTCCTTCGATGCCCAGCGCATCCATCCGGTACCGGTGGACCTGCGCGCGCTGTTGCACAAGGTGATCGATGACCAGCGGCTGCAATGGCTGGCGCGCCAGCTGAAGGTGGAAATCGAGGGGGCCGCCCGCACCGTGGTGGTCGATCCCGAGAAGATGGCCATCGTACTGGCCAACCTGCTCTCCAATGCCGTGCGCTTCAGCCCGCAGGGCGGTTTCATCCGTTTCCTGCTGACCGAGCTGCCGGGCATGGTGCGGGTGGAATGCCTGGACCAGGGGCCCGGTGTGGCACCCACCGATGCGGCGCGCATCTTCGAACCGTTCTACCAGGGTCTGCACCAGCCCACCGGTGCCCGTCGCGGCAATGGCATCGGTCTGTCCGTGGTGCGCGAGTACGTGCAGGCGCATAGTGGCAAGGTGTATCTGGTCCCGCGCGAGGGTGGGGCCCATTTCCGAATCGAGTTGCCTGATGAAAAATAAAATCCTGATCCTGGCCTGCTCCGTCCTGCTGGCTGCATGTGCGGGGCAGCAGTTGGCCCCGACTTCCACTGTGCAAATGATTCATTCCAGCAGCAACATCGACGAGCTGCTGGCCTACAACGCCCAGCTGCGCAAGATGACACCGGCTGAACTGGCGCGTGAGTTGCAGCGCCTTAACACCTATCCGGCCGGCCCGGCGACCAACGTGCGCCGCGCCATGGCGCTGTCGCTGACCCGCGATGCCATCGATCTGGCCAAGGCCGAAGCGCAGCTATGGAACGTCATGGCCGATCGCAGCGTCGAAGCGGAGAAGCTCAAGCCTTTGGTGCAGTTGCTGGTTGGTCATTATTCCGACCTGCGCCGCGTGGCCGACGTTGCCGAGAAGTCTTCGGTACAACTGAAGGAAGCGCAGCGCAAGGTCGATCAGCTCAACGACAAGCTGGAAGCGCTCAAGAACATCGAACGGACCCTGCCGGCTGGCGGCAAGTGACCTGAGTCCCTGAGGACCGGGACGCCGCCATCCCGTCGGGGCCGTTCCCTTTACTGGAACTGGAGTCCCGATGGGAAAGACTGCCCCCCTGATGCTGGTCGACGATGATCCCGACCTGCTGCGCCTGTTGACGCTGCGCCTGAACGCCAGCGGCTACCGTATCCTGGCCGTGGAAAGCGCCGAGGCCGCCCTGGCCCAGCTGGCCATTGCGCTGCCGGCGCTGGTAGTCACCGATGTGCGGCTGCCCGGCATGGATGGACTGGCCCTGTTTGCCGAGATCCGCAGCCGGTATCCCGCCTTGCCGGTGATCCTGCTGACTGCGCATGGGACCATCCCCGATGCCGTCGAGGCCACGACCAAGGGCGCGTTCGCCTATCTCACCAAGCCCTTTGACGGTCATGTCCTGCTGGACAAGGTGGCGCAGGCCCTGAGCCTGTCCGCCCCGGCCCAAGACGCACCGGACGAAGCCTGGCGCGCCGATATCATCAGCCGCAGCCAGCGCATCGACGAGTTGCTGGCCGAGGCGCGGCTGGTGGCGGCCTCTGATGCCAGCATCCTCATTCGAGGCGATAGCGGGACGGGCAAGGAATTGCTGGCCCGCGCCATCCATCGCGCCAGTCCGCGCGCTGACAAACCGTTCATCGCCGTCAATTGCGGGGCCATTCCGGAACAGTTGCTGGAGTCCGAGTTGTTCGGCCACGTGAAGGGCGCATTTACGGGGGCTGTGGAGCATCGTGAAGGTTTGTTCCAGGCCGCTGATGGCGGCACCCTGTTTCTCGACGAAATCGGCGATATGCCACTGGCCCTTCAGGTCAAGCTGTTGCGGGTACTGCAGGAAAAGACCGTTCGGCAGGTCGGCGCCAACGAGGCCACCGCAGTGGATGTGCGGGTGATTTCGGCGACGCACCGCGATCTGGACCTGGCCATGAACCAGCGGCAGTTCCGCGCCGATCTGTACTATCGGCTCAATGTGGTCACCCTCAGCCTGCCGCCGCTGGAGGAGCGACGCGAGGATATCCCCTTGCTGGCCAATCATTTCCTCAAGACCATTGCTGCCCGGTACCCCAAGCGGCTGACCGGTTTTGCGCCGGACGCGCTGGAGGTGCTGAGTCTGGCACATTGGCCGGGCAATGTGCGCCAGCTCTACAACGTGGTCGAGCAGGTTTGTGCGCTGTCGACTGCAGCGCTGATTCCGGCTTCTCTGGTGCAGCGGGCCTTGCGGGTGCCGACCCTGGATCTGTTGCGCTATGCCGAGGCCAAGCAGAAGTTCGAGCGCGATTATCTGGTGCGATTACTGAAGTTGACTGATGGCAACGTCTCGGATGCGGCCCGGCTGGCTGATCGCAACCGCACCGAGTTCTACCGCCTGCTGCAGAAGAACGGATTGGATCCGCGCCGCTTCAGGGGCGGCGAAGAGCCGGTCGCGCTGGAGCGACAGGATGGAGTCGTTTGAAATCAAGGACTTGCGCGCGGCCGCGCCGCCTGGTGTCGCGGCAGGCCGACGAAAAACGCGGGTTTGTCTGCTCATCAGTAGCGGGGCGGGCCGGAGTCGCTACGATAAGTCACTGATTTCATTGGCAAAATGAAGACTTGGCATGGCCCTTGCGAAGTGGCCAGTCAGAGTTGCCTATATAGATGAAGTAAAAGGCAATGCCGCGATTACCTCAGTTCAACAAGGAGAACGCCATGAACACATCCTCACTTGCAGCACGATTGCTGGCCGCCACCCTCACCATGGCCGCTGTCGCGCCCGCAGTCCAGGCAGCCGATTCCGGTAGCGCCCATGCACCTTCCGCCCAGAAAGCCGGTGCTTATATAGATGACTCCGTCATCACCGCGAAGGTGAAGGCGGCGCTGGTTGAGGACAAGCAGATCTCTTCCATGAAGATCAAGGTCATCACCAAGGAGGGCGTGGTCACCCTGAAGGGATCGGTCCCCAGCGCCGAACTGGGGCAGCATGCCTTGCAGTTGGTCGCCGGGATCGACGGCGTGAGGGACGTCAAGAGCGAATTGACGGTGAAGGCTGGATGAGAGAGCCTGTAAGTACGCAAGAAAATTCACTAACCATTTGAATCACTTTGGTCGGTAGAAAGGGCCGCCCGTCAGGGCGGCCCTTTTTTCTGAATGATTTCGCATTTCTTCATATCGGCTGGAAACCGGCGCCGGTAAAGGGCCTTGAGCGGATCGTGAAAGCGCGTGGAGCGCTCTTACTAAATTATTTTCGCTTATTTTTCAAAAAGTGCTTGCGTGGTGTGTGGGGCATTGCTATAGTTCGCCCCCTGCTGACGCGACACACGAAGCGAAGTTGAAAAACAAAGCGACGAAGGTGGGCGAAGCAAAGAGGTGTGAAGCAGGTTGTAGGGCGTTTTAAATTGGAAGTAGTCAAAGCGAAAGTTAAGCGAGACGAAAAAATTTAAAACGAATCGCAAAAAAGTAGTTGACGCGACAAACAAACTGCTACATAATCTCGTTTCTCTGCTGCTGACGAACAAAACGATTCGCAGCGATGCAAACAGCGCACAGAGCGTTTGCGGCAGACAAGATCTTTAAAAATTAACAGCCGATAAGCGTGGGCGTTTAATGAAGTGCGACAGAACTTCGGTTCTGGAAACTTTAAATATTAAATGCTCACAAGAAATATAGGTAAGTTCGCAAGAAATTACCTGTCAGTATTTTGAGAGAGCGATGCCCTTCGGGGTAGCCAGAAATGGCACAAAACAGAGATTAAACTAAAGAGTTTGATCCTGGCTCAGATTGAACGCTGGCGGCATGCCTTACACATGCAAGTCGAACGGCAGCATAGGAGCTTGCTCCTGATGGCGAGTGGCGAACGGGTGAGTAATATATCGGAACGTGCCCTAGAGTGGGGGATAACTAGTCGAAAGATTAGCTAATACCGCATACGATCTACGGATGAAAGTGGGGGATCGCAAGACCTCATGCTCCTGGAGCGGCCGATATCTGATTAGCTAGTTGGTGGGGTAAAAGCCTACCAAGGCAACGATCAGTAGCTGGTCTGAGAGGACGACCAGCCACACTGGGACTGAGACACGGCCCAGACTCCTACGGGAGGCAGCAGTGGGGAATTTTGGACAATGGGGGCAACCCTGATCCAGCAATGCCGCGTGAGTGAAGAAGGCCTTCGGGTTGTAAAGCTCTTTTGTCAGGGAAGAAACGGTGGTAGCTAATATCTACTACTAATGACGGTACCTGAAGAATAAGCACCGGCTAACTACGTGCCAGCAGCCGCGGTAATACGTAGGGTGCAAGCGTTAATCGGAATTACTGGGCGTAAAGCGTGCGCAGGCGGTTGTGTAAGTCAGATGTGAAATCCCCGGGCTCAACCTGGGAATTGCATTTGAGACTGCACGGCTAGAGTGTGTCAGAGGGGGGTAGAATTCCACGTGTAGCAGTGAAATGCGTAGATATGTGGAGGAATACCGATGGCGAAGGCAGCCCCCTGGGATAACACTGACGCTCATGCACGAAAGCGTGGGGAGCAAACAGGATTAGATACCCTGGTAGTCCACGCCCTAAACGATGTCTACTAGTTGTCGGGTCTTAATTGACTTGGTAACGCAGCTAACGCGTGAAGTAGACCGCCTGGGGAGTACGGTCGCAAGATTAAAACTCAAAGGAATTGACGGGGACCCGCACAAGCGGTGGATGATGTGGATTAATTCGATGCAACGCGAAAAACCTTACCTACCCTTGACATGGATGGAATCCCGAAGAGATTTGGGAGTGCTCGAAAGAGAACCATCACACAGGTGCTGCATGGCTGTCGTCAGCTCGTGTCGTGAGATGTTGGGTTAAGTCCCGCAACGAGCGCAACCCTTGTCATTAGTTGCTACGAAAGGGCACTCTAATGAGACTGCCGGTGACAAACCGGAGGAAGGTGGGGATGACGTCAAGTCCTCATGGCCCTTATGGGTAGGGCTTCACACGTCATACAATGGTACATACAGAGGGCCGCCAACCCGCGAGGGGGAGCTAATCCCAGAAAGTGTATCGTAGTCCGGATTGGAGTCTGCAACTCGACTCCATGAAGTTGGAATCGCTAGTAATCGCGGATCAGCATGTCGCGGTGAATACGTTCCCGGGTCTTGTACACACCGCCCGTCACACCATGGGAGCGGGTTTTACCAGAAGTGGGTAGCCTAACCGCAAGGAGGGCGCTCACCACGGTAGGATTCGTGACTGGGGTGAAGTCGTAACAAGGTAGCCGTATCGGAAGGTGCGGCTGGATCACCTCCTTTCTAGAGTGCGCACGAAGTTAAGCGTCCACACTTATCGGCTGTAATTCAAAGAACAGTTATTTGGTGAAGCACGGTCTGCAGCACAACGCTGTGATGACTTGCTACTGATACTGATCCAAGCGGGTCTGTAGCTCAGCTGGTTAGAGCACCGTGTTGATAACGCGGGGGTCGTTGGTTCGAGCCCAACCAGACCCACCAAGGTTTCGGGGGTTTAGCTCAGCTGGGAGAGCACCTGCTTTGCAAGCAGGGGGTCGTCGGTTCGATCCCGTCAACCTCCACCAAGAAATGTCAAACCTAAGTCAGCGTTCAAGTTGGCGTAGTGATTTAGGTTTGATCTTTTACGATCAATGGCTGTTTTTGTTCTTTAACAATCTGGAAGAAGTAAAGATTCATTTAAACGATCGCCAGGACTTCGGTTCTTGCGAAAGTAAAAATGGGTGTGATTGTATCAATCAAAGTATTACGAAGTGATCTTAGCAATTAGAAGACTTACTTTGGAATACGGCAAACGCTAAAACTCAACGCTTCTTTATAACGCTCTTGCAAAAGAGGCTAACGTTATAGGAACAAGCGAATAAGTGCACATGGTGGATGCCTTGGCGATTACAGGCGATGAAGGACGTAGTAGCTTGCGATAAGCTGCGGGGAGCTGGCAAACAAGCTTTGATCCGCAGATTTCCGAATGGGGAAACCCGGCCGTAAGGTCATCGTTATCTGAATACATAGGGTAACGAAGCGAACGTGGCGAACTGAAACATCTAAGTAGCTACAGGAAAAGAAATCAACCGAGATTCCCAAAGTAGTGGCGAGCGAAATGGGATCAGCCTGCAAGATTTAGCATCAACGATAGTAGAACGGAATGGAAAGTCCGGCCATAGTGGGTGATAGCCCCGTATGCGAAATCGATGGTGTGGAACTAGGCTTGCGACAAGTAGGGCGGGACACGTGAAATCCTGTCTGAACATGGGGGGACCATCCTCCAAGGCTAAATACTCGTAATCGACCGATAGTGAACCAGTACCGTGAGGGAAAGGCGAAAAGAACCCCGGAAGGGGAGTGAAATAGATCCTGAAACCGTGTGCATACAAACAGTAGGAGCCCTGTAAGGGGTGACTGCGTACCTTTTGTATAATGGGTCAGCGACTTACATTCAGTGGCAAGCTTAACCGAATAGGGAAGGCGTAGAGAAATCGAGTCCGAATAGGGCGTTCAGTCGCTGGGTGTAGACCCGAAACCAGATGATCTATCCATGGCCAGGTTGAAGGTGCGGTAACACGCACTGGAGGACCGAACCCACTAATGTTGAAAAATTAGGGGATGAGCTGTGGATAGGGGTGAAAGGCTAAACAAATCTGGAAATAGCTGGTTCTCTCCGAAAACTATTTAGGTAGTGCCTCAAGTATCACCATCGGGGGTAGAGCACTGTTATGGCTAGGGGGTCATCGCGACTTACCAAACCATTGCAAACTCCGAATACCGATGAGTGCGAGCTTGGGAGACAGACGCCGGGTGCTAACGTCCGACGTCAAGAGGGAAACAACCCAGACCGCCAGCTAAGGTCCCAAAGATTGGCTAAGTGGAAAACGAAGTGGGAAGGCTAAAACAGTCAGGAGGTTGGCTTAGAAGCAGCCATCCTTTAAAGAAAGCGTAATAGCTCACTGATCGAGTCGTCCTGCGCGGAAGATGTAACGGGGCTAAGCCAGTCACCGAAGCTGCGGATATCCGTAAGGATATGGTAGGAGAGCGTTCTGTAAGCCTGTGAAGGTGTCTTGTAAAGGATGCTGGAGGTATCAGAAGTGCGAATGCTGACATGAGTAGCGATAATGCGGGTGAAAAGCCCGCACGCCGTAAGCCCAAGGTTTCCTGTTCAACGTTCATCGGAGCAGGGTGAGTCGGCCCCTAAGGCGAGGCAGAGATGCGTAGCTGATGGGAAGCAGGTTAATATTCCTGCACCGTCGTTAGATGCGATGGGGGGACGGATCGCGGAAGGTTGTCCGACTGTTGGAATAGTCGGTTTTTGCATCGAAGAAGGCTGTTAGGCAAATCCGGCAGCGTAATTCAAGGGTGTGAGACGAGCGAACTTGTTCGCGAAGCAATCGGAAGTGGTTCCAAGAAAAGCCTCTAAGCTTCAGTCTAACGAGACCGTACCGCAAACCGACACAGGTGGGCGAGATGAGTATTCTAAGGCGCTTGAGAGAACTCGGGAGAAGGAACTCGGCAAATTGGTACCGTAACTTCGGGATAAGGTACGCCCAAGTAGTTTGACTGGCCTGCGCCAGAAGGACAAAAGGGTTGCAATAAAATGGTGGCTGCGACTGTTTAATAAAAACACAGCACTCTGCAAACACGAAAGTGGACGTATAGGGTGTGACGCCTGCCCGGTGCTGGAAGATTAAATGATGGGGTGCAAGCTCTTGATTGAAGTCCCAGTAAACGGCGGCCGTAACTATAACGGTCCTAAGGTAGCGAAATTCCTTGTCGGGTAAGTTCCGACCTGCACGAATGGCGTAACGATGGCCACACTGTCTCCTCCCGAGACTCAGCGAAGTTGAAATGTTTGTGATGATGCAATCTACCCGCGGCTAGACGGAAAGACCCCATGAACCTTTACTGTAGCTTTGCATTGGACTTTGAACCAATCTGTGTAGGATAGGTGGGAGGCTTTGAAGCAGGAACGCTAGTTTCTGTGGAGCCGACCTTGAAATACCACCCTGGTTTGTTTGAGGTTCTAACCTTGGTCCGTTATCCGGATCGGGGACAGTGCATGGTAGGCAGTTTGACTGGGGCGGTCTCCTCCCAAAGTGTAACGGAGGAGTTCGAAGGTACGCTAGGTACGGTCGGACATCGTGCTAATAGTGCAATGGCATAAGCGTGCTTAACTGCGAGACTGACAAGTCGAGCAGGTACGAAAGTAGGACATAGTGATCCGGTGGTTCTGTATGGAAGGGCCATCGCTCAACGGATAAAAGGTACTCTGGGGATAACAGGCTGATTCCTCCCAAGAGTTCATATCGACGGGGGAGTTTGGCACCTCGATGTCGGCTCATCACATCCTGGGGCTGTAGCCGGTCCCAAGGGTATGGCTGTTCGCCATTTAAAGTGGTACGTGAGCTGGGTTTAAAACGTCGTGAGACAGTTTGGTCCCTATCTGCCGTGGGCGTTGGAAGTTTGAAGGGGGCTGCTCCTAGTACGAGAGGACCGGAGTGGACGAACCTCTGGTGTATCGGTTGTCACGCCAGTGGCATTGCCGAGTAGCTAAGTTCGGAAGAGATAACCGCTGAAAGCATCTAAGCGGGAAACTCGCCTTGAGATGAGACTTCCCGGGAACTAGATTCCCCTAAAGGGTCGTTCGAGACCAGGACGTTGATAGGTCAGGTGTGGAAGCGCAGTAATGCGTTAAGCTAACTGATACTAATTGCCCGTGCGGCTTGTTCCTATAACATTAGCTCTGTTATAGACAAGTTGAGCATATATTGTGTTTGCCCTAGTGCATCACACCCAAGAATCTAATAAATACTTCTTCCAGTTTGGGTTAGTTGCTGCTCCAGTGAGAGCAACTGACTTTACAAGTTATGCCTGATGACTATAGCAAGTTGGTACCACCCCTTCCCATCCCGAACAGGACCGTGAAACGACTTCGCGCCGATGATAGTGCTGCAACCAGTGTGAAAGTAGGTCATCGTCAGGCTTGTTACTCCCAGGAACCCTCGTTACGAAAGTAGCGAGGGTTTTTGCTTTGGGCGGCCGGTTTGTATTGATGCCCGTTGGCCCTGGCCGGATTCCTCATAAAACGGTCGAATACTTCATCTTTTCCACAGCCGCTCCTGTCGTGTCGCCCGATTATCGGGCTGTCTTGCATCTTTCTTTCATATCGCCCCTGAACCGCCCGCGCGTGGACCTTGCCATCCCGGCAAGCGGCACAAGCTTGTGTTTTCCACAGGTCACATTCCCATTCCGACAAAATCGGGAAGATGATTTATCCACAGCTGTACTTGCACCAAGCCGACCGACCGGCCGCCGCTTGATTCCTTATTCTTTCCTGCAGCGGGAAGTCACCGGCATCAACGTATCAAAGCATCAAAGCATCATGCAGCAACTGCTCTGAAATGCACCAGCGCATTCAAGCCTTCAATCGATCCCCCTTTGTTGATCCGATTGCGCAAGCTGATGGTCGCCTGCATCGAATCGACAATCTCGCCGCAAATGGTCAGCCCCAATCCCCCCGCTGAAGAGACATTCGAGGAGAACGCCTTGAACACATTCTCCATCGCCTGATCATCAATTCCTTCGCCACTATCCCAGATCAGCAGCTCAGCCACGTCCTCACGTGCGCTGATGCGAATGCCGAGACGACCCTGTACCGGCGTGTGCCGGATCGCGTTATGCAGCAGGTTGGAAATCAACTCGCCAATCATCCACGGATGTCCCATCACCAGAATCTTTTCCCCCTCCAGTTCGAAGTCCAGATCCTTCTCCGCAATCAGCGGTGACAGGTCCACAGCCGTCTCGCGCGCCAGCATGCCAAGGTCGCAGACCTCCTGCGCTCCCCGGCCGCGTATCTGTTCTACCTTCGCCAGCGACAGCAACTGATTGGCCAGCGTAGTGGCGCGTTCAACCGTGCCCGACATCTCCTGCCAGATCACCGGCGCCGGAGCATCGCCGCGCAAGCCTGATTGCAGCTGGGTCTTGAGCACGGCCAGCGGTGTACGCAACTGATGCGAGGCATTGGCCACGAAGCGTTGCTGATGATCGAGCAAACGTCGCAACCGTGTCATCAGCTGATTCAAGGCGTCGATGAACGGTTGCAATTCACGCGGCGCCATCGGTGGCGCCACCGGTGACAGATCATCGGCCGGGCGCTCATCGAGCTGCCGACGCAGTGCATCCACAGGTTGCAGCGCGCGCCGCACCACATACAGGGTCACCGAGACGATCACCACCAAGAGCGCCGCCTGGCGAATCAGCGTTTCCCAGAAAATCTTGCGTGCCAGCGCACTACGGTTCTCCATCGTCTCGGCCACCTGCACCAGGGCCGCCCCCCGCGGATCATTGGTCACCACCGGCTGAAACAGCGCTGCCACCCTGACCGGCACCCCGTTGTAGGTGTCTTCATAGATATGCGCCAGCGCCGGATAGATAGCCGCCTTGTCTGCTTTTCCCTTGTAGGACGGCAGATCCTGGTCGCCCTCGAAGAACTTGCCATCCAGCCCGTCGATGCGATAGATCATCCGGCTCGAATAATCGGCCTCGTAAATCTCCAGCGCCGCATAAGGCAGCGATGCCTTGAGCTCGCCATTCTCGATGCGCAACAGATCCCCAATCGAATGTACCGATGCAATGAGCATCCGGTCATACGCCGTATTCACCGACTCCAGCGTATTGCGATAGAGCGAAAAGGAATCAATGACGATGAACAGCGCAATCGGCGAGATGATCCACGCCAGCAGATAGGCGCGTACCGAGCGTCGCCGCGAAAACAGATGTGCCACCTCCTCAGCCCCCGCTACCCTGCTGCTGCCGATCCCGCAGCAGATAGCCCAGTCCGCGCAAGGTCATGATCTCCGCACCCGTTTCCATGAGTTTCTTGCGCACCCGATGCACCACCACCTCGATGGCTTCGAGCTGGGTATTTTCTTCCATCGGGAAGACCAGCCTGAACAATTTCTCCTTGGTCACCGCATGTCCCGGCTTGGCGATCAGCGCCTTCAACAGCGTATGCTCGCGCGGCGTCAGTTCAAGCGGTTCATCGTCGCAATAGAAAGCCCCCGAACCGCGATCAAAGCGCAAGCGCCCGCACCGTTGCAGCCCGTCATCGGCATTGGAGCGTCGCCGCAGCAGCGCACGGATGCGCGCATCGAGCTCATCCAGATCAAAGGGCTTGGCGAGGTAATCATCCGCGCCGGCATTGAGTCCGACCACGCGATCGCCTACCGCGCCGCGCGCCGTCAACACGATCACCGGCGTGCCGATATCCTGCGAGCGTATGCGTTGCAACAGGTGCAGCCCGTCCAGTCCCGGAATATTGAGATCGAGCACCACCAGGTCGCCGATCCCATCCTTGATGTGCGAGAGCGCACTGATGCAATCGCCGCAATGCGTGACCTGAAAGCCGCGTCGCTCCAGTGCGCGCAGCAAGGCGCGCGACATGTCGATGTCATCCTCCACCAGCAGGATATGCATGATCTCCCGTGTCGTTATCGTTGTGCAGCCGCCTTTATACCGCCAAACCACGCCATGCGCGAGTCCCTTGCCGAGGTGCTTTGAAAGCAGATTGAAAGCCACTGGAAAGGCAGCTGCAAGGAAACCCCCTCCTTGGCCGCCGCGCCCGGTAGCAAAAGGCGTTCCCCTCGCCTACACTGCCGCACATCGCCAGACTCGCACCAGGCAACACCGCTGTGGCGACCGGCAACAAGACCAAAACCAACACCATCATCACCAGGAGACAGCATGACCCCACGTCTGATCAAGACTCTGTTGGCACTCGCCCTGGCCGCACCGGCCGTCGCCTTTGCCCAGGACACCTGCAGCAATCGCGGCGACCTCGACCAGCAATACTGCGACGCCAATCACGACCTGACCGCCGACACCCCCACCGATCCCAAGAAGCTGAAGAATCCCAATACCCTGGTCTTCACCTTCACCCCCGTGGAAGATCCGGCCGTCTACGACAAGATCTTCAAGCCCTTCACCGACTACCTCTCGCAATGCACCGCCAAGAAAGTGGTGTTCTTCCAGGTACAGTCCAACGCCGCTGAAATCGAAGCCATGCGCTCGGGCCGTCTGCACGTCGGCGGCTTCTCGCCGGGGCCGACCAACTTCGCCGTCAACATCGCCGGCGCCGTGCCGTTTGCCGTCATCGGTGACGCCAAGGGTTATCAGGGTTATACCCTCAACGTGATCGTGCGCAAGGACAGCCCGATCCAGAAGATGACCGACCTCAAGGGCAAGAAGGTCGCCCACACCGCGCCCTCCTCCAACTCCGGCCACATGGCTCCGATGGCGCTGTTCCCCAAGCTGGGCGTGACGCCGGACAAGGACTACAAGATCATCTTCTCCGGCAAGCATGACCAGTCCATCCTGGGTGTGAACTCGGGCGACTATGATGCCGCCGCCATCGCTTCGGACGTTTTCGATCGCATGGTGGAACGTGGCGTCATCAAGGCCGAGAACTTCCGCGTCATCTGGCACAGCGAGAAATTCCCGACCCAGGACTTCGCCTATGCGCACGATCTGGAGCCGAACTTCCGCGACAAGATGCTCAAGTGCTTCTACGACTATCGCTTCACCGATGAACTGAAGAAGGCCTTCGCCGGTTCCGATCGCTTCTACCCGATCAACTACAAGAAGGACTTCGAGATGGTGCGCTTCGTCGCCCAGTCCGCTGGCGAATCCTTCAACCGCGCCGCCTACGACAAGCAAAGCGCCGGCAAGAAGTAAGTACCACCGCATGGCATCCCTGATCGTTCAGGTCCGGATGCCGCAACCAGATCCAAGCACCAACATGCAGCACAGCCCCTGCTCCAGAGCAGGGGCTGCGGCCCGTCGCATCCTGCGCACTGCCGCAGCCGCAGAAAAATCCACAGAGAAAGCGCCTCCCATGTCACACGCCATCGAAATCCAGGGCCTGGTCAAGGAATACAAGCCCGGCCATCCCATCCTCAAAGGCATCGACCTGAAGATCGGCGACGCCGGCCTGATCGCCATCATCGGCCCCTCCGGCACCGGCAAGTCCACCCTGATCCGCTGCATCAATCGCCTGGTCGATCCCAGCCGTGGCGCGATCTGGTTTGAGGGGGAAGGCAAGCGCGTGAATCTGGCCGAGCTGCGTGGCCGCGCCCTCCGTGAGCAACGCCGTCACATCGGCATGGTGTTCCAGGAATACAACCTGGTGGAACGCCTTTCCGTGATGGAGAACCTGTTGTGCGGAAGATTGGGTTACGTCAATGCCTTCACTGCCTGGCGCCGCAATTTCGCCAAGGAAGATATCGCGCATGCCTTCGAACTGCTGGACACCGTGGGCCTGGGCAACTTCGCCAACCAGCGCGCCGATGCGCTCTCCGGCGGTCAGCGCCAGCGCGTGGGCATCGCCCGCGCGCTGATGCAGCGTCCGCGCCTGCTGCTGGCCGATGAGCCGACCTCATCGCTGGATCCCAAAACGTCCTTCGAGATCATCTCGCTGCTCAAGGAGCAGGGCCGTGCGCAGAAGATCCCGGTCATCGTCAACATCCACGATGTGGAACTGGCCAAGCGCTACGCCGACCGTATCATCGGCATGTCCGGTGGCCACGTGGTCTACGACGGCAATGCCGAGAACCTGTCCGACGATTTCCTCAAGCAGATCTACGGTGGCGAGGACTGGCTGGCATGACGACTTCCACGACTTCCTCCACGCCCCGCGTGAGCCTGGCCTTCAAGCCGCAGCTGGCTACCCGCGTGGTGATCTGGCTCATCGCCCTGTATGCGATCTATGCCGCCACGCAACTGGGTTTCTCCTGGGAGCGCTTCTCGTCCGGTCTCGGAAACGGTGCCAAGTTCCTGGGCCGCATGTTCCCGCCCGACCTCTCCAAGGGCGACATCCTCTGGGGCGGCATCAAGGAGACCCTGCAGATCGCCGTGCTGGCATCGCTCTTCGGCATTCTGTTCTCGCTGCCCATCGGCCTCATGGGCGCGCGCAACCTGATGCCCTCGTGGGTTTCGTGGCCTGCGCGTGCGCTGGTGTCGGTGTGCCGTTCGCTGCATCCGGTGATCGTCGCAATCCTGTTCGTCAAGGCGGTCGGATTTGGCGCGCTCGCCGGTGTGCTGGCGCTGATCGTGGCCTCCATCGGTTTCATCGGCAAGCTCTTTGCCGAAGCCATTGAAGAGATCTCCATCAAGCAGGTCGAAGCCATCCGCGCCACCGGTGCGTCCTTCATGAACGTGATCCTGTTCGGTGTGCTGCCGCAGGTGATGTCGCGCTTCGTCGGCTTCTCCACCTACCAGCTTGACTCCAATCTGCGCAACTCGACCATGGTCGGCATCGTCGGTGCGGGCGGTGTGGGCGGCGTACTGTTCTCGGCCTTCCAGCGTTTCGATTACGACTTCGTGCTCACCATCCTGGTCACCATCATCACCATCATTGTCGTCGGCGAACTGCTGGCGAACTCGGTCAAGAAGGTCTTCAATGTCTGATACCGTCCTCTCCCGCCCCGCCGCGCTCAACCCGGCCGAGCGCGAATGGCAGCGCCACACGCCGCTGCAGCGCATCCTGCGCTTCACGGTGTGGCTGGTCATCGCGCTGGCCGTGGTGCAATCGCTGCGCTACATCGAGATCATCCCCGAGTTCCTCTACGATGCGCCCGAACAGATGAGCGACATGCTCGCCCGCATGTGGCCCATCGACTGGGCCTACTTCGGCAGCGACGTGAAGGCCGGGCTGATCGAAACCCTCCACATCGCGACCCTGGGTACCCTGCTCTCCATCGTGCTGGCCATTCCCTTTGGCCTGCTGGTGGCCCCCAACCTGACCCGCCATCGCGGTCTGAACCTGTTGGCCCGCATCGTGCTGGTCGCCAGCCGCTCGGTCAATTCGCTGGTGTGGGCCCTGTTGTTCCTGGCCATCTTCGGGCCGGGTCCGCTGGCCGGTACGCTGGCCATCGCCTTCCGCTCCATCGGCTTCGTCGGCAAGATGGCCGGCGAGACCATCGAGCAGATGCCGCGCGGCCCCATCGAAGCGCTGCAGGCTTCCGGTGCGAGCAAGTTCTCCGAGATCTGGTATGGCTACTGGCCACAACTCAAGCCCGCCTTCATGTCCATCGTGCTGCTGCGCTGGGACATCAACGTGCGTGAATCGGCCGTGCTGGGCATCGTCGGCGCCGGTGGCGTGGGCATGGTGCTCGATACCGCGTTGAACCTGTTCCAGTGGCCGCGCGTGGCGACGGTGCTGGTCTCCATCTTCGCCATCGTGATCGTGACCGAAGTGGTGGTCACGCAGATCCGCAAGCGCATCCTCTGATCGGAGCCCGCATGAAAGCACATGGCACGCAAGGCATCACCTATCCCCCGCAGTACGATGTGCTGGTAGTCGGCGGCGGCATCAATGGCGCTGGCATCGCCCGTGACGCCGCCGGGCGCGGCCTGTCGGTGGCGCTGTGCGAGCAGCACGACCTGGCGCAGCATACGTCGTCGTCCTCCAGCAAGCTCATCCACGGTGGCCTGCGCTACCTGGAACATTACGAGTTCGGGCTGGTGCGCAAGGCATTGATCGAACGCGAAGTACTCTTGCGCAGCGCCCCGCACATCATGTGGCCGCTGCGCTTCGTGATGCCGCATGACCGGGGACAGCGCCCGGCCTGGCTGATTCGACTCGGCATGTTCCTCTACGATCACCTGGCCCGACGCGAACTGCTGCCCGGCTCACGCGCACTGGACCTGCGCCGTCACGCCTCGGGTGCGCCACTGAAAGCACAGTTCACGCGTGGCTTCGTTTACTCCGATGGCTGGGTCGATGATGCCCGGCTGGTGGTGTTGAATGCGATGGATGCGGCAGAAAAAGGCGCGCACATCATGACCCGCACCCGCTGCGAATCGCTCACGCGTCAGGACAACGGCTGGCAAGCCGTGCTGCGCCAGGAAGATGGTCACGCCATGCAGGTGCGCGCACGTTGCGTGGTCAATGCGGCCGGCCCATGGGTGGCGCAATTCCTGGGCGATGCGGCGCATGTGCATTCGAGCAAGTCGGTGCGTCTGGTCAAGGGCAGCCACATCGTGGTGCCGCGCCTGTTCGAACATGATCACGCCTACATCTTCCAGAACCCGGATGGCCGCATCGTCTTCGCCATTCCTTACGAGCAGGACTTCACGCTCATTGGTACCACCGATATCGATTATCAGGGCCGGGTGGAAGACGTGGCCATCTCCGAGGGCGAGACGGCCTATCTCTGCCAGCTGGCCAACCGATATTTCGAACGGCCCATTACGCCCGCCGATGTCGTGTGGTCCTACTCGGGCGTGCGCCCGCTGCTGGAAGATGCCGCCGCCGATGCCTCCGCCGTCACGCGCGACTACCAGCTCGATCTCAATACGCAAGGCGCCCCGCTGCTCTCCGTCTTCGGCGGCAAGATCACCACCTTCCGCAAGCTGGCCGAGGAAGCCGTGGACATGATCGCGCCGGTGCTGGGCAAGCAGCGCGGTGCCTGGACAGAACATGGCTGCCTGCCGGGTGGCGACTTGTATGGTGCGCAGCCGTCCAACCGCTCGGTGCGCCAGTTCGATCAATACGTGCAAGGCTTGCAGCAGCAGTATCCGTGGCTGTCCGCTGCATTGTTGAAACGCTATGCGCGCGCCTATGGCAGCCGCACGCACACGCTGCTGGAAGGAAGAAAGAACTTGGAAGAGATGGGAGAAGAAATCCTCGGTGGACTCTATGCCGCCGAGGTGGACTACTTGTTGCGCCACGAATGGGCGACCAATGCCGCCGATATCTTGTGGCGCCGTTCCAAGCTCGGCCTGCATTTCCCCAAGGGCAGCGAGGCCGTACTGGACGCCTGGCTGGCCGCGCGGGGCGGCCAGTCTTCAGATCAGGAACAACCCGCCGAAGCGGGCGAGTTGCTTCAGGCAGCCAGCAGGTAAGCACCCACGGCGGCGATACCGATGCCGCCGATGCGCACCACGCGGTCGGCCATCTGCTTGCCGGCGATCAGGCCGATGCCCAGACCGGCGGCATGCAGCAGTGCGGTGGCGGCGATGAAGCCAGCACCATACAGCGCGGCCGAGCTGCCGTGCGGCAGTTCAGCACCGTGCGCGTACCCATGGAACATCGCGAAGACCGACACCACCAGCGTGCTGCCCCACAGCGGCAGACGCACGGCAAAGGCGATCAGCAGGCCCAGTACGGCCACTGAGGCGGCGATACCGGTTTCCACGGCCGGCAGCTGCAGGCCGGCGAAGGCCAGCAAGGCACCGGCTACCATCATCAGCGGGAAGGCCAGCGGCAGCACCCACAGGGCGCGCTGCTTGCTCTGCGCGGCCCACAGGCCCACGGCCAGCATGGCCAGCAGATGGTCGATGCCCGAGAACGGATGCGCGAAGCCGGCGGCCATGCTGGTCGAGGCATCCATGGTCGAACCCGGATGGCCGGGGTGCGCCATTGCAGTGCCGGCCGCCAGTGCGGCGACGGCCAGAAGGCCCAGGCGGGCGCGGGTCTTGGTCGAGAGGGTCAACATGTTTTCTCCTTGGGCTGATACGGCAGATTCTTGATCGGGGAAATGACGGGGTTCAGGTTCAGTTCTTCGGCTTCTCGTCCAGCAAGCCCTGCTTGCGGATGTATTCGATGACCTTTTCCACCCCGTCGCCACTGCGCAGGTTGGTGAACACGAAGGGGCGTTCACCGCGCATGCGCTTGGCATCGGCCGCCATGATATCCAGATTCGCGCCCACATAGGGAGCGAGGTCGGTCTTGTTGATGATCAGCAGATCCGAACGCGTGATGCCGGGGCCACCCTTGCGCGGGATCTTCTCGCCACCGGCCACGTCGATCACGTAGATGGTCAGGTCCGACAATTCCGGGCTGAAGGTGGCGGCCAGGTTGTCGCCGCCGGACTCCACCAGGATCAGGTCCAGGTCCGGAAAATCGGCGCTCATGCGGGCAATGGCTTCCAGATTGATCGAGGCATCCTCGCGGATGGCCGTGTGCGGACAGCCACCGGTCTCCACCCCCATCAGACGTTCTGCCGGCAGCGCATCGGCGCGCAGCAGGATTTCCATGTCTTCCTTGGTGTAGATGTCATTGGTGATGACGGCCATGTCGTAATGGTCGCGCATGCGCTTGCACAGCATTTCGCACAGTGCGGTCTTGCCGGAACCGACCGGGCCGCCGATGCCTACGCGCAGCGGATTGGAAGTTGCATTGCTCATGGTTGGTCTCTTGATCTCTTGGTCGCTTAAAAACGTAAATGGTATAAATAATTAAGAGCGATAGATGCGGCTATATTGCACCTCATGCTGCATCGACAGCAGCGACAGCCCCGGTGCCCAGTTGCACAGGTCTTCATCCTCCAGCGTCAGCGCGGTGGCCGCAGCCTTTTCCAGCTCCGGCTGCAACGACAGCAGGATGCGCTGCCCCGCGACCTGCCCCAGCGGAACGGTCTTCACACAGGCCAGCACCTGGTTCTCGGCCCAGGCAAACAGCATGCCCAGCACCGCCGCCTCGCGCGGCACCTGCAGGGCCACCGTGGCAAAGGCCAGCGAGGTTGGCAGCGGCAGTTCCGGCTGCGCCTGCAGGATGGCCAGCAAGGCCTCATCGCCCAGCTTCAGGTCGGTCGCCAGTTTGCCCAGCGAATAGCCCATCTGAATGGTTTCGGCACGAAACTCCGACGTGTCGCGGGCCGCGATGAAGCGTTCGGTCCACAACGTGACCTTTTCTGCATCACGGGCCTCGAAGGCCGCCACCAGCCGCGCAAAGATGGGAGCTTCGAAACGCGCCACCACCTCATGCAGTGCATGGCCGATCCAGGCGCGGGCCGTAGCTTCGCTGCCCACGCGCCCACACTCGATGGCCGCCTCCAGCCCTTGCGAATAGCTGTAGGCACCTATCGGCAAGGACGGGCTGCTCAGTTGCAGCAGATGCAGCAAGGCGGCAGCTTGCATGGGGTCAGCCCTCTTCCTTCTTGTCGCTCGGACGATGGATCTTCTGGCGCAGCGGAATCGGTGCCAGCGGATTGTGGTGATGGTCATCGCCATGATGGTGATGGCCGCCACCATAGGCGCCCGCTTCCGGCTCGAAAGCCGCCAGCTCTTCAGTCACGCGTGCTCCCAGCCCTTCCAGCATTTCCTTCAAGACCGGATCTTTGCGGATGCGCAGGAAACCCGCACCACCCTCGTGGCCCACATGCGCCTGGGTGTGACGATTGCCGAGATGGAAGGCGCAACGCAGCAGCAGGTGCGCATCGGCCGCATCGACGCGATAGGTCGCTTCGGCCTTGGCGATGATCTTCACTACGCGGCCATCATCGCCGCGCAGCAGGTCGCCATCGCGCAGTACCGTACCGCGCACGGTGAACACTGCCACGTCCTCACCCGAACGCAGGGTGGCACGCAGGCGGCTCTTCTCGCGCTGGTCATAGGGCAGTTCCAGTTCGCCGTCGATCTGCTCGGCCTGGGCTATCTTGGTATTGAGAGTGAGCATGAAAAAATCTAAAGAAAATCAGAACAGGAAATAGCGTTGTGCCAGCGGCAGCGAGACCGCCGGTTCGCACACCAGCAGCTCGCCATCGGCGCGCACCTCATAGGTTTCGGAATCGACTTCCATCTTCGGCGTGGCACCGTTGTGGATCATGTCGCGCTTGCGCAGGTTGCGCATGTTCTTCACGGCCACCACCGGCTTGTTCAGTTTGAGCTGTTCACCGATGCCGGCATCGAAGGCCGCCTGCGAGACAAAGGTCATCGAGGTCTTCAGTCCACCGCCATAGGCACCGAACATCATCCGGTAATGCACCGGCTGCGGGGTCGGGATGGAGGCATTGGGGTCACCCATCTGGGCGGCCGCGATCATGCCGCTCTTCAGAATCATCGAGGGTTTGGCCCCGAAGAAGGCCGGCTTCCACAGCACGATGTCGGCGATCTTGCCCACTTCCAAGGAGCCCACCACGTGCGAGATGCCGTGGGTGATGGCCGGGTTGATGGTGTACTTGGCGATGTAGCGCTTGATGCGGAAGTTGTCGTTGCGCGAGCTATCTTCCTTGAGCGAACCACGCTGCACCTTCATCTTGTGCGCGGTCTGCCAGGTGCGCATGATCACTTCACCCACGCGGCCCATGGCCTGCGAGTCAGACGACATCATCGAGATCGCACCGAGGTCATGCAGGATGTCTTCGGCGGCAATGGTCTCGCGGCGAATGCGCGATTCGGCAAAGGCGATGTCTTCGGCGATGGCCGGGTCCAGGTGATGGCAGACCATCAGCATGTCCAGGTGTTCGTCCAGCGTATTGACCGTGAAGGGACGCGTCGGATTGGTCGAGGACGGCAGCACGTTACCCTCGCCCACCGCCGCGATGATGTCCGGTGCGTGACCACCACCCGCGCCTTCGGTGTGGAAGGTGTGAATGGTGCGGTCCTTGAAGGCCGCCAGCGTGTGCTCCAGGAAGCCGCCTTCGTTGAGGGTATCGGTGTGGATGGCCACCTGGATATCCATGCGATCGGCCACCGTCAGGCAGTTGTCGATGGCCGCCGGGGTCGAGCCCCAGTCCTCGTGCAGCTTCAGGCCGATGGCTCCGGCGCGGATTTGCTCCTCCAGCGGCAGCGGCAGGCTGACGTTGCCCTTGCCGAGGAAACCGAGGTTCATCGGGAAGGCGTCCGCTGCGGCCAGCATGGAATGGATGTGCCAGGGGCCGGGCGTACAGGTGGTGGCGGCCGTGCCGACGGCCGGACCGGTGCCGCCGCCCAGCATGGTGGTGACGCCGCTCATGAGGGCTTCCTCGATCTGCTGCGGACAGATGAAGTGGATGTGGCTGTCGATGCCGCCGGCGGTGACGATCATGCCTTCACCGGCGATGATTTCGGTCGCCCCGCCGATGGCCATGGTCACACCGGGCTGGATGTCCGGATTGCCGGCCTTGCCGATGCCGGCGATCTTGCCGGACTTGATGCCGATGTCGGCCTTGACGATGCCCCAGTGATCGACGATGAGCGCATTGGTGATGACGGTATCCATCACCTCGGCATGGGCGCGCTGCGACTGGCCCATGCCGTCGCGGATCACCTTGCCGCCGCCGAATTTGACTTCCTCGCCATAGACCGTGTAATCCTTCTCCACTTCCAGGAACAGCTCGGTGTCGGCCAGGCGCACGCGGTCGCCGACGGTGGGGCCGAACATTTCGGCATAGGCCGAACGGGAGATCTTGCTCATTTGGTTTGCCCCTTCTTGTCGTTGCCGTGCTGGGCCTTCAGCTTGCCCATCACCAGTGCATTGAAGCCATAGACGCGGCGGTCCCCGGCCAGCGCCACCAGTTCCACCGTGCGTTCCTGTCCGGGTTCGAAGCGCACTGCGGTCCCGGCTGCGATGTTCAAGCGCATGCCATAGGCCGCTTCACGTTCGAAGCGCAGTGCCAGATTGGTTTCGTAGAAATGGAAGTGGGAGCCGACCTGGATCGGACGGTCGCCGCTGTTGGCCACCGTCACCGTCACGGTGGGGCGGCCGACGTTGAGTTCGATGTCGCCGGGTTCGACCAGCATTTCGCCTGGAATCATGACGCGCTCCTCAAGGAATCGGATGGTGGACGGTGACCAGCTTGCTGCCGTCGGGGAAGGTGGCTTCGACCTGGATGTCGGGGATCATCTCGGGCACGCCTTCCATGACGTCGTCACGGGTCAGGATGGTGGTGCCCTCGGACATCAGCTCGGCCACGGTCTTGCCATCGCGCGCGCCTTCCATGATGGCGGCGGTGATCAGCGCCACCGCTTCCGGATAATTGAGCTTGAGGCCACGGGCCTTGCGGCGCTCGGCCAGCAAAGCGGCGGTGAAGATGAGCAGCTTGTCTTTTTCTCTGGGTGTCAGTTCCATGTGAGCTCCTGGCCGTTTGGTGGCCTTCAGTTTCTATAACGTAGGGCGAGGCTTGATTCAGTTTTCCTGATGCAGCTTGTTACGTCGTGTTCATGTATTCCAGATGCGTGGAATGGCGGCTTGCTTGCCGGTGACGGCCGGGCGCAGCACATGCCAGGCCGCATGCAGCCACTGCCGCGCCACCAGGCTGGATGGCCCCATGTAGCGCGCGATGAGCACCTGCTTCATCAGCGTGGCACCGCTGCGTCCTTCCAGCTGCAGGGCAGCGATGCTCTCGCGCAGGCGGCCCAGCAGCGCGGTATCCATGCCGTCTCCCACCGCGATCAGGGTGCCGCAGATGGTTTGCCCATCCAGCGCCAGCGGGCCTTGCATGGCACCCGCCTCGGCTTGCAGGCGACCCTGCTCGAACCATACCAGCTTGCCGCCACGGCGGATGCTGGTGCGCTGGCTGACGGCACCGGTGTTGAAGGTTTCGCCCGAAGCGGTGCGGCCAAAGCAAAGGATTTCCGCACCCAGGTAAGCCGCGTCGGCGGCCAGGGTCACTTCATGTTCCATGCGCACGTCGGCCCCATCGAAGAAGATGGTTTCCTGCGGCAGCCATTCCAGCGTGGCCCCTGCTGCGGCGTCGAGCCGGACGGCCTGGCGTGATGACTGGCCATTGGCGCGATACCACTTGCCCGCACCGGGCGTGGTCAGCAGCGCATGGGCGCGTTCGCCCGCCTCAGCGGTGATGGAAAGCTGGTCGCCACCGACGATGCCGCCCGGCGGATGGACGATGATGGCGTGGCAGATGGACGGGTCTTCGGGATAGAGCGGCTTCTGTACGCGCAGGGGGCCGAAGTGCTGGCGGTGCATGAGGCGCGTGGTGCCTTTGTCGTCGGCAAAGCCCAGCGCCAGGCGTGCCTGGTCCGGCGCATGCCGCAGGGGCGCGCCTGGTGTCGCGGGGGCCGGCATGCTGGCGGGTTCCGGATGGCCGGGGAGTCGTTTCATACCTGGTTCTTCATTGCGTGGAAGGCGGCGTGTGCAAGCGGACAGCCTGGCCGCGAACATGCGACTTTATAGCAGACCCGCTGCAAACGCGCAGCCTTCCTTTGCGACGGCCTCAGACCGCCAGATGCTTCTTCACGTCCTCGCCATCCATCTGGTCCTGGGTACCGGCCGCGACCACTTCGCCGCGCGACATCACCACGAAGGTATCGGCCAGTTCGCGGGCGAAATCGAAATACTGCTCGCACAGCAGGATGCCGATGTCGCCGCGCTGGCGCAGCAGGCTGATGACGCGACCGATGTCCTTGATGATGGAAGGCTGGATGCCCTCCGTCGGTTCATCCAGGATGATCAGCTTGGGCTCGGCCAGCAGCGCCCGGGCGATGGCCAGCTGCTGCTGTTGGCCGCCGGAAAGGTCGCCGCCGCGCCGATGCAGCATTTCCTTCAACACCGGGAAGAGTTCATAGACCTCGCCCTTGATGGTGGAGGCACGGCGACCCGAGAGCGTAGCCATGCCCATGAGCATGTTTTCTTCCACCGTCAGGCGCGCGAAGATCTCGCGTCCCTGCGGCACGTAGGCGATGCCCAGCTTGGCGCGCTGGTGCGGCTTGAGACGGGTGATGTCCTGGCCTTCGAAGCTGACATTGCCCTTGGCCACCGGCAGCACGCCCATCAGGCATTTCAAGAGCGTGGTCTTGCCCACGCCGTTGCGGCCCAGCAGGGACAGGACTTTGCCCTTCTGCACATCGAGCGAGACGCCGCGCAGGGTATGCGCCGCGCCGTAGTACTGGTTAAGTTCATTGACTTGCAGCATGGATGATGGTCTCCGCTCTTATCGTCCCAGGTAGACTTCGATGACGCGCTCGTTGGATTGCACCTGGCGCATGTTGCCCTCGGCCAGTACCGATCCTTCGTGCAGTACGGTCACCTTGCCACCTTGGGCGATCTCCTCGACGAAGCCCATGTCGTGTTCCACCACCATGATGGAATGCTTGCCGCGCAGCTCGTTCAACAGCTCGGCGGTGCGTGCGGTCTCGGCGTCGGACATGCCGGCCACCGGTTCATCGAGCAACAGCAATTGCGGTTCCTGCATCAACAGCATGCCGATTTCCAGCCACTGCTTCTGCCCGTGCGAGAGCAGGCCGGCCACGCGATGCTCCTGGCCGTTCAGGCGGATCAGCTTGAGGATCTCCTCGATCTTGCCGATCTGCTCCGAAGACAGGCGCGCAAAGAGCGTGGTCTTGACGCGCTTGTCCATCTTCATCGCCAGTTCCAGGTTCTCGAACACGGTGTGCTGCTCGAACACGGTCGGACGCTGGAACTTGCGGCCGATGCCCGCATGCGCGATCTCGTATTCGGTCATCTTGGTCAGGTCAATGGTCTGGCCGAAGAAGGCGGTGCCGGCGGTGGGCCGGGTCTTGCCGGTGATGACGTCCATCATCGTGGTCTTGCCCGCGCCATTGGGACCGATGATGCAGCGCAGTTCACCCACCGAGATATCCAGGTTCAGGTTGTTGATGGCCTTGAAGCCATCGAAGGAGACCGTGATGTTTTCCAGATAGAGGATGGCACCGTGGGTGGTATCGACGCCCTCGGGTTTGATGCGTTCGTAGGATGCACCGTGGTCGGCGCGGGGCGTGTCGACATTGCCGCCCAGGCCGCCAATGCCTGCCGGGTTCTTGCCGGGTTCGACTGCGCTCATGCTGCCTCCTTGGATGCGCTGCCCTCAGCGGGCACGGCATCGCGTTTCTTGAATTTCTGCGCCAGGCCCAGGATGCCCTGCGGCAGGAACAGGGTGACCAGAATGAAGATCAGCCCCAGCGCATACAGCCACAGGTCCGGGAAGGCGGCCGTGAACCAGCTCTTCAAACCATTGACGGTGAAGGCACCGATGATGGGGCCGATCAGCGTGCCACGCCCGCCCACAGCCGCCCAGATCACCATCTCGATGGAGTTGGCCGGCGACATCTCGGAGGGATTGATGATGCCCACCTGCGGCACGTACAGCGCACCGGCGATACCGCAGATCACGGCCGAGAGCGTCCACACGAAGAGTTTGAACCACAGCGGGTTGTAGCCGATGAACATGAGGCGCGATTCGGAATCACGCACGCCCTGCAGCACGCGGCCCAGCTTGGAGGTGACGATCATGCGACACAGCACCAGCGCACCGAACAGCAGCGCCAGCGTTACCAGGTACAGCACCGCCTTGGTGGCCGGTGCGGTGATGGTGAAGCCCAGGATGCGCTTGAAGTCGGTAAAGCCGTTGTTGCCGCCAAAGCCGGTATCGTTGCGGAAGAACAGCAGCATGAAGGCGAAGGTCATGGCCTGCGTGATGATGGAGAAATACACGCCCTTGATACGCGAACGGAAAGCGAAGTAACCGAACACGAAGGCCAACAGACCCGGCACCAGCACCACCAGCAGCATGGAGAACCAGAAGTGATCCGTCATCCACCAGTACCAGGGATAGGCCTTCCAGTTCAGGAACACCATGAAGTCCGGCAGGTTGCTCTGGTACACGCCGTCACGGCCGATGGCGCGCATCAGGTACATCCCGTGGGCGTATCCGCCCAGTGCGAAGAAAACGCCATGCCCGAGAGAGAGGATGCCCGTATAGCCCCACACCAGGTCCAGTGCCAGCGCAGCCATGGCGTAGCACATGAACTTTCCTACCAAAGCGACGGTGTAGGAGGAGACGTGCAGGCTGCTTCCGGCGGGGAACAGCAGGTTGCAGACCGGCAGCAAGGCCAGCACGATGGTGCAGATGACGATGCCGGTCCAGGCCGGACGATTGAACAGCGAGGGGCGCATGATCATGGTGCTCATTCCACGCTCCTTCCCTTGAGTGCGAAGAGGCCTTGCGGACGCTTCTGGATGAATACGATGATGAAGACCAGGATGGCGATCTTGGCCAGCACGGCACCAGCCACCGGCTCCAGGAATTTGTTGACTTCGCCCAGGCCGAAGGCAGCGATGACGGTCCCGGCCAGCTGACCTACGCCACCCAGCACCACCACCATGAAGGAATCCACGATGTAACCCTGTCCCAGGTCGGGGCCGACATTGCCCAGCTGCGAGAGCGCCACGCCACCGAGACCGGCGATGCCGCAACCGAGGCCGAAGGTCATCATGTCGATCTTGCCGGTGGACACGCCCACGCAGTCGGCCATGCGGCGATTCTGCGTGACGGCGCGCACGAACAGGCCCAGGCGGGTCTTGTTCAGGATCAGCCAGACCGCGAACACCACGAACAGCGCAAAGAACACGATCACGATGCGGTTATAGGACAGCACCAGCGAACCCAGCACGGTGACGCCACCAGACATCCAGCTCGGATTGGCCACTTCCACGTTCTGCGCGCCAAAGATGGAGCGCACGCATTGCATCAGCATGAGGCTGATACCCCAGGTACAGAGCAGGGTTTCCAGCGGACGGCCATAGAGCCAGCGGATCACCAGCCGTTCCAGCGCAATGCCGACGGCTGCGGCGACGATGAAGGCCGCCGGCAGGGCCACGACCAGATAGGCATCGATGGCACCGGGGAAGAACTTGCGGAACACCAGCTGGCACACATAGGTGGTGTAGGCGCCGATCATCAGCAGTTCACCGTGGGCCATGTTGATGATGCCCATGAGACCAAAGGTGATGGCCAGGCCCAGTGCGGCCAGCAGCAGCACGCTGCCCAGCGAGATGCCATAGAACAGCTTGCCGGCGAAGTCGACGATGGCCAGGTGGCGGTCCAAAGCGGAGAGGGTGCGCACCGCTTCCACGCGTACGCCTTCATCCGGCTCCACGTAGGAGCCATCGGGATTCTTGGTCAGCATGTTTTCCAGGACCGGCTTGAGCGACGCATTGGTCGTCTCGGCCAGTTTCCTGACCGCAGCGCGGCGTGCAGCCGGATCGGGAGAATGCAGGTTGGCGGTGGCCTGTACCTGCTGCAGCACGTCCTTGATCTGCGCATCGTTTTCCTTGGCCAGCGCCTTGAGGATCAGCGGCATCTGGGCCGGATCGGCATTCCTGAGCAGATCATTGGCAGCGGCCAGGCGCTCATCGCGTTGCGGCGAGAGCAGCTTCAGTCCCGAGAGCGCACCCTCGACGGCACCGCGCAGGCGGTTGTTGACGGTGATGCCTTCGGCGTCATCGGGTGCGGGGCCGCTCTTGTCGGTGGCCGGGTTGAAGGCCTGGCCGGCATCATCGACGATGAGGATGTCACCGGCAGGCGTGACATAGAGCGCGTCGCTGTTCAAGGCGTTGAGAATCTTGAGCGCGTCGTCGTTGGCCAGCGCGGCAATCTGGTTGACGGCGTCGATGCGCGCGTCGGGGTCGTCTCCGCCAAGGGGCTTGAGCAGGGCCGGATCGATGGCTGCGAACGCCCCGAGGGCGTGCACGCAAAGCCAGGTCGCGAGCAGCCCGCGTAGGAACTGGATGGCTGGTTTCATGGTCGGTGTGCGCCTCGAAGCGCGGGCCGGGCTGCTGCGGCCGGGGCGAGTCGTCGGGCGGTTTTCTTGTGGAGGGAAATGCGTGGGGCGGACGGAGCGCCTTGGATACGCCGCGCAAGCGGCGTATCCAAGGCGCTCCGAAGAACGCCATGAACTACAACAACCGCAAGCTTAGTTCTTCTGCTTGCTCTCGTTGCCCGGGATATACGGGCTCCACGGTTGCGCGCGGATGGTGGTCTTGGTCTTGTAGACCACGTTGAACTGACCATCGGCCTTGATTTCGCCGATCATCACCGGCTTGTGCAGGTGGTGGTTGGTCTTGTCCATTTCCAGCGTGTAGCCCGACGGTGCCTTGTAGGTCTGGCCCGCCATGGCCGCGATCACCTTGTCGGTGTCGGTGGACTTGGCCTTTTCCACGGCCTGCGCCCACATGTGGATGCCGACGTAGGTGGCTTCCATCGGGTCGTTGGTCACGACGGTGTCGGCATTGGGCAGGTTCTTGGCCTTGGCGTAGGCCTTCCACTTCTTGATGAAGGCGGCGTTGACCGGATTCTTCACCGATTCGAAGTAGTTCCACGCGGCCAGGTGGCCCACCAGCGGCTTGGTATCGACACCGCGCAATTCTTCTTCACCCACCGAGAAGGCCACCACCGGCACATCGGTCGCCTTCAGGCCGGCGTTGCCCAGTTCCTTGTAGAAGGGCACGTTGGAGTCACCGTTGATGGTCGAGATCACGGCCGTCTTGCCACCGGCGGAGAACTTCTTGATGTTGGCCACGATGGTCTGGTAGTCGGAGTGACCGAACGGGGTGTAGACCTCGTCGATGTCGGAGTCCTTCACGCCCTTGCTGTGCAGGAAGGCGCGCAGGATCTTGTTGGTGGTGCGCGGATAGACGTAGTCGGTACCCAGCAGCACGAAGCGCTTGGCGCCGCCGCCTTCCTTGGACATCAGGTATTCCACGGCAGGAATGGCTTGCTGGTTGGGGGCAGCACCGGTGTAGAAGACGTTCTTCTCCAGTTCTTCACCTTCGTACTGCACCGGGTAGAACAGCAGGCTGTTCAGTTCCTTGAAGACCGGCAGCACCGACTTGCGCGACACCGAGGTCCAGCAACCGAAGACCACCGAGACCTTGTCCTGCGAGATCAGCTGACGCGCCTTTTCGGCGAACAGCGGCCAGTTCGAGGCCGGGTCGACCACCACCGGTTCCAGCTTCTTGCCCATCACGCCGCCGGCGGCGTTGATTTCATCGATGGTCATCAGGGCCACGTCCTTGAGGGACGTCTCGGAGATGGCCATGGTGCCCGACAGCGAATGCAGGATGCCGACCTTGATGGTGTCGGCAGCAAAGGCCGACGGCAGCCAGGAGGATGCGGCCAGTGCGAATGCGCCCAGAGCGGTGGCTTTCAGTACGGTACGACGTGACATGTGGTGCTCCCTCGAGAAAAGTTTTGGAAGAATTTTTTCACTGCCCAGTCGCTTTAGCAGATTGTGTGCCAATGCCCGGTCAAGGGCCTGCGGTCTGCATCAAAGCGGGGCGGGGAGCGGCGGGAGGAGGGAATAATGTTGTCAGGCACGCCAGGATTGCGCACCAAAGCCGAGCGTCATTGTCGACAGTCGTATGGTGCTGCGGCAACACTCACCAGCCTGGCGCTCCAGCATGCGCGATCTTGGTGCGTCGGTGAAAGCGCCAGTGGGCGCGGGTTTGCGCCAGGTGAAGCAATTTCCTGATATATGAGGCAGATTGTTCACAATAGTGAGCACATCGTGAACGATACTTTGAGCGCAGAGCGCCAGGCCGCGTGTTCCATTGCGGTGCCTGGCGCTGCCGGGGCATCAGCGCAGCAGCACGTGCTGCATGAATTGCCGCAGGGGGAATTCGATCATGTTCTGCAAGGCCACCGGCAGTTCCAGCGGACGCATGATCATCTTGATGGTGGTGTCGGGTTTGAGATTGACGCGCACGGTGCGACTCATGCGCGAGGCCAGTTCCTTCACGCGCGCCGGGTCGGCCGCCAGTTCCGGCTTGTGCACCATGACCACATGGCGGATGGCGCAGTCGGCGTCTTCGCTCTTGAGTTCCAGGGTGCGGCGGCTCAGGGTGCCGAAGACACGCGAGCGGCCGATGTTTTCCTGGCGGCGATAGCGACGGAAGTACTGGTAGAAGTGCTTGTAGTGATTGACCTCGTCATTGGCGATGAGGCCGGCCAGGTGCTTGAGGACCGGCTCGTCGGTAGCGCGCGCCAGGGCGCGGTAATAGGTGGAGGTGCCGGTCTCTACCACGCAGCGCGCGGCCAGTTCCTGGGCGCGCGTGGGTTCGAGCAGCTCCACCTTGCAGTACTGCGAGTATTCATCGAGGAAGCCCTGGTAGGCGCGCGGCCAGTCGAATTCCGGCCAGACATGCTCGACATAGGCGCGCAGGGCCGCGCCATGCTGCAGCTCTTCCTGTTCCCAGTGCTCGCGCAGCCAGGTCTCGACTTCGGCATCGCCCTGGTAGTACTCCACCAGGTTGTGGGTATAGAGATCGGAACCGCTTTCGACGAAGGAGGCGCAGGCCACCAGGTAGAACAGGTCTTCGTTCTGCCGCACCCGCTCTTTGTCGATGCGGGTCAGGTCGATGTCATCGATGGTCCAGTGTTTTTTTTCTTGGCGACTCGGGTTCATCTGCTATACCTCTCTTCTCGAAGTGGTGGTGGGCATAGCGATATGATGCGGCGCGATGACATTGGTTCAGGGCCGCCCAAGACGTCTTGACACAACTTTGCAAAGCGTCCGACGACGTCAGCATTTCGTCAGCGAGAATGGTCAGCGGGGCCGTGGAAATCACAGGTTCCGGGTAGCATCGCTGCCCAGCACCACACGATTGCGGCCCTGGTATTTGGCGTGATACAGCGCCTGGTCGGCGATGCGCAGCAGCTCTTCGGCGCTGGTCTGCTCATCCGGTTGCAGAGAGGCCACGCCGATGCTGGCCGTGATGTAGCCGAACGGAGAATCCGCATGCGGCAGCTTGAGCGCGAAGATGGCCTGGCAGATGTGCTCGGCCTGCTGCAGGGCATGCGCAGTGTCGCTCTCGGCGATGATGACGCTGAACTCCTCGCCGCCGTAGCGTGCGACCAGGTCGGTAGCGCGGCGCGAACTCTTCTGCAGCACACGCGCCACGATGCGCAGGCATTCGTCACCGGCCAGATGGCCGTAGCGGTCGTTGTACTTCTTGAAGTAATCCACGTCCAGCATCAGCAGCGCCAGCGCATGTCCCGAGCGCACCGAGCGCCGCAGTTCCTGGTCCATGACCTCGTCGAAGCGGCGCCGGTTGGCCACACCGGTGAGTCCGTCGGTGGCCGACAACGCTTCCAGCTTGCGGTTGGCGCGTTCCAGTTCGCGCGTGCGGTGGGCCACCTGCTCTTCCAGCACCTGCTTGCTCTGCTGCAGCTTGCCGGCCATCTCGTTGAACTTGCGCGAGAGCACGGCGATCTCGTCGCCGCCGGCCTGTTCCACCCGTACCGTGGTGTCGCCGCTGCCGGCTTCCTTCATGGCGCCCACCAGCCGCTGCAGGGGGACGCTGATGCTGCGCGCGATCAGCGCCGAGAGCAGCAGCGAGGCCCCGAAGCACAGCAGGCCGATGGCGATGATCTTGTCGCGCACCGAGCGCGTATCGGCGTTGAGCTTGTCACTGGGCGTGGCGCTGACCACCCACCATGAGGTGTGCGGCAACTGGGCAATGGCCGCATAGTAGGGGGTCTTGTCGGCGCGGGTATAGGCGATGAAGTCGCTGGTACGGCGTTGTCCGAGGCTGGCCGTGATGCCTGCCAGCAGGGCCGGATCGGCGCTGCTCAAGCTGGTATCCCGGCCCTGCACCACCACCGTGCCGTCGCTGGCATCGACGATGAAGAGGCTGGAGTCGTAGCCCAGGTCGACGCCCTCGAAGATGCTGAAGAAGTAGCTCGGCCGTACGCCCACGAACAGAATGCCGGCGCTGCGGTTGTTGCCCGTGAAGCGGATCTCGCGCAGCATGGCCACGCTCTTCTGTCCATGGCCGCCGTTGTAGAGCGTCCACCAGGCGCGTCCGCCCAGGTCGGGAGCCAGCTCGGCCACGCGCCCGATATTGCTGGCCAGGGGCGCAAAGATCTGCGGATCGATGACCTGGCGCTTGCGATCAAGCAGGTACTTCTGGTTCACGTCGGGCAAGGACCCGAAGGTATCCAGCAGTACGCGCGCCACCGCGCTGCGGGCCGCCGCGCTGGCGGCTTCGTCCTGGCCATAGTAGTCGGCCAGCAGGCGCTGCAACCTGTCGGACAGGACCAGTTCCTCGCTGGTGTCTTCGATCTTTTCCATGCGCAGCATCAGGTTCTGCGAGATCTGCTTGACCACCTGGACCGAGTAGGTCCGCACCTTGTCCTGGGTGGCGCGGGTGGTTTCGCGATAGGCCAGCAGGCCCGAGATCACCAGCGGCACCAGCGAGACCAGGATGAAGGAATTGATGAGCCGGTAGCGGATTTCGATCTTGCGCAGGAAACCCAGCCAGAAGAAGTCGAGCCGTCTTTTCATGGAGAGCCCTCTTACCTGGCCGACAGGCGCGCCTGCTCGGTGATGGAATCCTGCAGGATGCGCGCTGCCCGCGCCGGTGTCTGGCTGCCCGACAGCACACCCTGCAGAAGCGGATGCAGCACCTCGATGGTATTGACCGGCAGCATGGAGTAGTACAGCCCCGGCGCATTGTCGGTGGCGGCATCGCGCTTCATCTCGTCGACCAGCGCAAACAGCGCGGGGTCTCCCCGTACATCGGAGGGGATCACGCGAAACGGCGGAATGTTCTGCCGTTTGCTCTGCCAGATCGGCATGCCCGGCCCATACAGGAAATCCAGGAACTGCGCCGCTGCCTGGCGGTGCCGCGCACTGCCGTGCTGGCCCACGGCGAAGCCGGTTTCGCTGCCCAGCACCGGCCTGAGCGGCTGGCCCCGGTCGTTCCACGGCGGCACGAAGACGCCCACGTGCATGCCGCGTCCGTTCATCAGTGTCCCGGCGGCCCACGTGCCCTGGAAGGTCATCGCGGCGCGCCCCTCGGCGAACTGGCGCAAGGTACTGTCATAGCCGGCGCGCAGGCAGTCGGCCTGCACCATCTTCCGCTCCACCAGCGTGCGCAGGCGAGTGAAGATGGCGACCCCGTCGGGATTGTCCAGCTGCAGAGTGCCATTGGCGATGCGCGTGCGCCAGTCGGGCACTCTGGCCGCGATCAGGTTGGCAAAGCCGTAGCTGAAGGGGCCATTGCCCAGCATGTTGGGAAAGCCGCCCGACAGCGCCAGCGGTACCAGACCCGCCTTGCGCAGCGCTGCACCGGCGGCCAGGAAGGAGTCGAAGTCGGTGGGCGGCGTGGCGATGCCGGCACGCGCGAACATGTCGCGGTTGTAGTAGATCAACGTGGTGGCCAGGCCGGAGGGAATGCCGTAGCGACGTCCACCCGGCGAGGTCCACTCGCGCTGCAGGATTTCCAGCATGTTGCCCCAGGCCCGGGTATCACCGATGTCGGCCAGCAGGCCCTGGTCGGCCAGGGTGGCCGTATAGGGGCTGGCATTGACCGAGAAGATGTCGGGCAGGCTGTCGGTGGCTGCGCGCGGCTTGAGGTTTTCCTCGACGGAATTGCCGATCATGAACTGCAGGTTGATCCTTACCTCGGGATGGACAAGCGTGAAGGCATCGACCACCCGGTGCATTTCTTCGGACCAGTCGGGGGCCCACACCAGGGCCGTCAGGACCACCGGCTCGGCGCTGGTGCTTGCGGCACGCGCGCTTGCTGCGCCTGCGCTGTCGTCACCGCGTTCGCAAGCAGCCAGCAGGAGGATTGCGACCACCCCCGCGATGAATATCCTGAGCCCGCGCATGGCGCGCCCGGTCATGCCTGAGAGTGCGCAGCTGGAGTGGCAACCCGGATCAGGCACGCCTGTTACTGATGGCGTATATCGGCCACGCATCGATTTCCCCTGCGGCTAAGCTTTTTGTTTTACAGCAATGCGCATGGTGCTGCGTTGCGCCTACCTGCCGCTCTCTTTGCACGATCCTGGCATATGAGAACAATGGCAAGAAGTTTGCCAGTTTTTACAGTTTCCTGCACGAACCGCGTGCGCTTTTATTGTCTTTGCTCAGCTTTTGCCACGGCGCAAGTGCGCCCGGCTTGATGTGCCGCCTGAACGAAAATGAACAGGCCCTTATAATGGGCCCCTCGCGCCCTACGGGGCGATCGCGGTTCACTTTGCTTCAACCTGTCGGCATCTTCCTCTCTGCTGAGGATGCGGCTGTCTCATCGATTCCACATGCACAACAAAGATACTTCGCTCTCCATGGGCAAATTTCCCCCATGGCTGGCCGTCCTGGCAGCCTTGACCGCGCTGGGCGCGCTGGCCATCGACATGTACCTGCCCAGCTTCACGGCCATCGCCAAGGATCTGGGCGTGGGCACCAACCTGGTCCAGCTGACGCTGGCCTCGTTCCTGGTCGGCCTGGCCGTCGGGCAGATGTTCTATGGTCCGTTGTCGGACCGCTTCGGTCGCAAGCCGCCCTTGTTCTTCGGTATCGCCCTGTACTTTGTTTGCTCGTTGCTGTGCATTTTTGTACAGAGCATCGAGACCCTGATCGTGTTGCGATTGTTCCAGGGCCTGGGTGGTAGCGCCGGCATGGTGATCCCGCGCGCCATGGTGCGTGATCGCATGGGGGCCGAGGGCTCGGCCAAGGCGTTCTCGATGCTGATGCTGGTATTCGGGCTGGCCCCGATCCTGGCTCCCTTCATCGGCGGTCTGATGCTGGTCTTCGCCAGCTGGCGCGGCATCTTCGTGGTGCTGACCATCTTCGGTCTGCTGTGCATGCTGGGCACCCGCAAGTACCTCACCGAGACGGTGGACGTTTCCCGTGCCGAACCCTTGCACCTGGGTCGTACGTTGCGCCAGTACCGGGACCTGCTGCGGCATCGCCAGTTCATGTCCTTCGTGCTGTGTGGCGGCCTGGTGCAGGCGGGGATGTTCGCCTACATCGCCGGTGGACCGTTCGTGGTGATCGAGCTGCACGGCATCCAGCCGCAGTATTTCGGTTTCGTGTTTGCCTCCAACGCCGTCGGGCTGATCGCCGCCTCGCAGATCAATGCGCGCCTGGTGGTCAAGCGCTCGGCCGAGCGCGTGCTGGGCCGTGTGTTGTGGGTGCCGGCGGGCCTGTCGCTGGTGGTGGTGCTGGCCGTGGCCGCTGGACTGGAAAGCCTGCCCCTGCTGCTGTTCGGCTTCTTCGGATATCTGACGGCCTATGGCTTCACCGGTCCGAATGCTACCGCCATCGCCTTGAAGCATCAGGGCCGCCAGGCCGGTACGGCTGCCGCGCTGATGGGTACCCTGCAGTTCGGTATGGGCGTGCTCTCCGGCGTGGTAATGAGCCTGTGGCATGACGGTACGGCCTTGCCGCTGGTGTCGGTGATGGCCTTCTGCGGCGTGAGCGCATTCCTGCTGTATCACTTCGTGGCCAAGCATGAGCCGGTCACGCAGGCGGCGCACTGACGCCGCCGCGACTGGGAGGGAGCAGCGCTTCAGCGGTCCTTCACGTCGAGCGTGCGCTGGAAGAACGCCACGACTTCCTCATTGAAGGTGCGATGGAAAGCCGCGCGGTCGAAGCCGGCCGCACTGCTGCAGATCTCGGGCAGGCGCTGTGCCATCACGGCGGCGCAAGGCGCCAGGAAATCGAAATGTCCCGCCTGGGCGACCACGCGATATTGCGGTTCCTGCGGCAAGGCGCGCCGCACCTCTTCCGCATACCAGGGATGGGGCAGGATCTGGTCGTCTTCGGCGCGCCATAACTGCACCGGGATCGTTGCGCGTTGCAAGCGGTTGGCAAAGGTAAAGCCAAGCGCCGGCGCGGCAATCACGGCCGCCTTGATGCGCGCATCCTGGTTGTCCACCCGCGCTGGCAGCGGCACGGGAGCGTTGCGGCCGTCAGCGTTTTCGTGTGTCAGGAGCTGGCATACGAAGTGATCGGCATGCGTGGTACAGAACGGCGCGATGAGGCTCATGTCGGGCTGGCCCCCGATGTTGACCAGCGCCGTAAATCCCCCTGCAGAAAATCCGAAGATACCGATGCGGCTGGCATCGACCTGTGCATGGCCGCGCCAGTCCTGCAGCAGATAATCCAGGGCCCGGCGCACGTGCCCCGAACGTTCCAGGATGAACAGCTGGCGGCTGTGGTCCTGGGCGTTATCGCCCGGATGCCTCACCGCTGCGGCAATGAAACCGGCCTGCGCCAGGGCTGTTGCGGTGTCGTAATGGGACAGGTAGGTGCCGCCGGTACCATGCGATATCACGATCAAGGGATGCACGCCGGCAGACAGTGCGCCGCCCATCGCCACCTCCTGTGTGGTCCATCCGATATTCACCACGTGCGCAGGCGAGCTGCTGGGATACCAGATCGCCAGCTTGATGGGCTGCCCTCGCTCATCCTGCGTGTTCTGTTCCTGGAAGCCGACCGTCCCGGCCCATCCCTTCGCGCAGTGTCCCATCCAGAGCAGCGCCAGAACGGCGTACAGCAAGCGTACAGTCTTCATATTCAGATAAAGAGGATCAACGGAGAAGACGAACCGGAATCAGCAGGTCGGTCTGCAAGGCTTCTTGCGGGACCTGATGCGGCTGGTTGCGATAGCACTCGATGAGCGGCCGGTCATCCGGTTCATAGCCGCTGTACGGCAGCCACAGCGTGTAGAGAGCAGCGATGCTGGCATTGATCTGCGTGTAAGGCCCCATCACGGTATGGCAGGCATAGGTGCCACCAGGTAGCTCGATGCGTTCCAGTACCTCTTCCAGCGGATCATTCTCCAGCCGTTCCACTGCTGCGAAATAACGGAAGCTGTCCCCCTGGTCAGGGTCGCCGTAGCAGATACCGTAGCGCACCGGCGCCTCGCGCTTGCCCAGCCATCGATGCAGGCGACGATGAGTATGCGGGATGGTGCTGACCGGGCCTTCGTGACGCAGGCCCAGCAGCTGCATGGGTGGCTGTTCCACCAGCGGCACCTGGGGATGTGCGGCTTGCGGTGCGGATTCGTCTTGCGTTGGGGGCTGGGTCATCACGGCAATCCTCCGCCTGAAGTCACTGGGGGAGCTTCCGGAAAACTGCCGGAAGGCACGGGTAAAGGCTTGCGGACTGTCATATCCACAGGCCAGTGCAATGTCGGTCACGCTGCTCTCCTGGCTGGCCAGCCGGACGGCCGCACTGGCCAGGCGGTGGTGGCGCAGCGTGTCCATCACGGTTTCTCCCGTCAGGCTGCGGTAGAGCCGATGGAAGTGAAACGGTGAAAAGGCGGCAATGGCCGCGAGGTCTTCCAGCGAGTGCGGCGCCATGGGATCGGCCGCGATGGCGGCGATCACACTTGCCATGCGGCATCGATATCGGCGGATCGAATCGGAGTCCATGGCGCAGTGTATGCCGGGCGCATGCAAATGACTTAGCCGATCTTGCGCATTTGCCGGCTGGTCGCTCGCTCACGTCTGCGGTGCATGTGCGCATCATGATAGCGCATGCCGTTTCTCCAACGGTGCTGGCGAACATGCCTGCCAACCTCGCCCAAGTCCTGATGGCAGGCGGGTTTGCGGCTCACTGGGAGGTACATGGCACGCTCATTGCTCAGTAGTCCTTCGCGGTCTGACCAGTCAGGCCAACGAGGACACCCACCATGAGCATGCCCAATATTGCAGCACAGACCTTGCAGCGCCAGATTCTCTCCGGGACCTACGCGCCCGGCGCCATGCTGCCCAGCCAGCGCGAACTGGCCGAGTCCATGGGGATCAGCCGCGCGTCGTTGCGGGAAGCCTTGTCGATGCTGGAGGCGCTGGGTTTCATCCGCTCCGTTCCCGGCAAGGGCACGCTGGTGAGCGAACGCCAGGAAGGTCGCGTGGCCCCGCCCCAGACGCCAGCCGGCGAAGGCGGCACGGCTGCCACGGAACTGGACCTGGCGGCCGTGTTCCAGCTGCGCTATACGCTGGAGTCGGCCGCCGCCGCCCTGGCAGCGCGCCACATCAACGCGCACGCCACACCGCGCCTGTGGGGTATCCAGGCGCGCTTCGAGGATGCGCTCAAGAATCTCGATCTGGTCAGCGCTTCGCATGCCGACCTGGAATTCCATCAACTCGTGGCCGAACTGTCCGGCAATCCGGCTTTTTCGCAGGTGGTGCGCCAGTTCGAGCGCCCCATCAGCCACAGCCTGCGCGTGCCCTTCGCCGACCGCGAACGCATCTGGGCGCCCGCCGCCGAACACCGCGCCGTGGCTGCCGCCATCTCTGCCGGCGATATCGATGGCGCGCGCCTGGCCATGCAGCAGCACATTGTCAACGCCGCCCAGCGTGTGGGCCTGTCGTTTTCACCGCCCTGAGCCAGGGCTCCCCTCTTGTTCTTGGCTTCGCGCAGTTTCAGTTGCATCCCTTGTGTCCACCGTCGTCCCTCAACCAGGAAAGCACCGCTATGAAATTTCTCAAGACCGCACCCCTCGCCCTGGCCTGTACCCTGGCCTTCGGCGCACTGGCCAGTCTGCCTGCGCACGCCGAGAAAGTGTTGCGCATCGCCATGACCGCCGGCGACATCCCGCGCACGCTGGGCCAGCCCGACCAGGGCTTCGAGGGCAATCGCTTCACCGGCATCCCCATGTATGACGGCCTGACCCAATGGGACCTGTCCAAGGCCGACAAGGCCAGCGAACTGATCCCCGACCTGGCGCTGTCGTGGCAGGTCGAACCCAAGGACAAGACCAAGTGGATCTTCAAGCTGCGTCCCGGCGTGAAATTCCATGATGGTTCGGCCTTCAATGCCGATGCCGTGGTCTGGAACGTCAACAAGGTACTGGACAAGAACGCCGTCCAGTTCGATCCCAGCCAGGTCGGCGTCACCGCTTCGCGCATGCCCACCTTGCGCTCGGCTCGCAAGATCGATGATCTCACCGTGGAGCTGACCACCTCCGAGCCGGACTCCTTCCTGCCCATCAACCTGACCAACCTGTTCATGGCCTCGCCGGCGCAGTGGGAAAAGAAACTGGCCGCCGTGCCGGCCTCGGTGACCGACAAGGCCGAGCGCAGCAAGCAGGCCTGGGCCGCCTTTGCTGCCGATGCGTCCGGCACCGGTCCCTTCAAGATGGCCAAGTTCGTGCCGCGCGAGCGCCTGGAAGTGGTCAAGAACGATGGCTACTGGGATGCTGCACGCCGCCCCAAGATCGACCGCGTGGTGATGCTGCCGCTGCCGGAAGCCAATTCGCGTACCGCCGCCCTGATGTCCGGCCAGGTCGACTGGATCGAAGCCCCCGCACCGGATGCCCTGGATGCCATCAAGGCGCGCGGCTTCAAGATCTACTCCAACCCGCAGCCTCACGTGTGGCCGTGGCAGCTGTCCTTCGTGCCCGGTTCGCCCTGGCTGGACAGGCGCGTGCGCCATGCCGCCAACCTGTGCGTGAACCGTCCGGCCATGAAGCAACTGCTGGGCGGACTCATGGGTGAGGCCACCGGTACCGTCGAACCCGGCCATCCGTGGCGCGGCAACCCGAGCTTCCAGATCAAGTACGATCCGGCCGCCGCCAAGAAGCTCATGACCGAAGCCGGCTATTCCGCCGCCAAGCCGCTGACGGTGAAGGTGCAGATTTCGGCCTCCGGTTCCGGCCAGATGCAACCGCTGCCGATGAACGAGTTCATGCAGCAGAACCTGAAGGACTGCTTCTTCGACGTGCAGTTCGACGTGGTGGAATGGAACACGCTCTATACCAACTGGCGCATCGGTGCCAAGGATCCGAGCGCGCACGGCGCCAATGCCATCAACGTGAGCTTCGCCTCCATGGATCCGTTCTTCGCCATGGTGCGCTTCGTCGATACCAAGGCCGCGCCGCCGACCTCCAACAACTGGGGCTTCTACAGCAACCCCGAGGTCGATGCCTTGATCGCCAAGGCGCGCACCACCTTCGATCCCAAGCAGCGTGACGCCTTGCTGGCCCAGCTGCATGCCAAGATCGTCGATGAAGCACCCTTCGTCTGGGTGGCCCACGACACCGGCCCGCGCGCCATCTCCGCCAAGGTCAAGGGCGTGGTGCAGCCGCAGAGCTGGTTCATCGACATCGCCACCATGAGCATGGACTGATGCCCTGACGCAGGACGACATCAGCGGCGCCGCAGTGTGCCGGCGCCGCTGACGTTTTCTGCATCACGCTTGACGTTTTCTGCACCATGACGTTTTTTGCACCAAGCACATTCCGCAGCACTGCTGCGGCTGCACCTGACCCGTCGCCGGAACTGCCATGATCGCCTACCTGATACGACGCTTTCTCTACGCCCTGCCCATCATGCTGGGCGTGGCCTTCCTCTGCTTCATGCTGGTCCACATTGCGCCGGGCGATCCGCTGGTTTCGATCCTGCCGCCGGATGCCTCGGCCGATATGCAGAAGCAGCTCATGGAACTCTATGGATTCAACCGCAGCTACCCCGAGCAATTCATGAGCTGGGTCTGGCGCGCCCTGCACGGCGACCTGGGCAGCTCCATTGCCACCGGCCGTCCGGTGGCCGCCGAAGTCTTCAAGGCGGTCGGCAATACCTTCATGCTGGCTGCCGTGGCCACGCTGATCGGCTTCGTGTTTGGTTCGCTGTTCGGCTTCGTGGCGGGCTACTTCCGCAATTCCTGGGTGGATCGCATCGCTTCCTTCATTTCGGTGGTAGGCGTGTCGGTGCCGCACTACTGGCTGGGCATGGTGCTGGTGATCGTGTTTTCTTCCAGGCTGATGTGGCTGCCTGCCACCGGTGCCGGCCCCGATGGTTCGGGCGCCTGGGTGTGGGATATCGAGCACATGAAATACCTGCTCATGCCGGCCGTCACCATGTCCTTCATCCCCATGGGCATCATCGCCCGTACCGTGCGCGCGCTGGTGGCCGACATCCTGGCGCAGGAATTCGTGGTCGGGCTCAAGGCGCGCGGTCTGTCCGATGCGGGTGTACTGCGCCACGTGGTCAAGAATGCCGCCCCCACTGCGCTGGCCGTCATGGGCCTGCAACTGGGCTACCTGCTGGGTGGTTCGATCCTGATCGAAACCGTGTTCTCCTGGCCCGGCACCGGCTTCCTGCTCAACCAGGCCATCTTCCAGCGCGACCTGCCGCTGCTGCAGGGAAGCATCCTGGTGCTGGCCATGTTCTTCGTGGCGCTGAACCTGCTGGTGGATATCCTGCAAACCATCTTCGACCCCCGTATCGAGCGAGCCTGACATGAATCTTTCCACTCCCGTCTCCTCACTCAAGGCGGCCGCGGCGCCCGCCGCCATGCGCCGCTCGCGCGGCCACTGGGCCAACGTCGCTGCGCGCCTGGTGCGCAATCCCGGCGCCATGATCGCCGCCACCGTGCTGCTGCTGTTGATCGTGGCGGCCATCGCCGCACCCTGGGTGATGCCGGGTGATCCGTTCGCAGCTTCCATGTTCTCGCGCCTGAAACCCATCGGCACCGTCGGCCACCTGCTGGGCACCGATGAACTGGGCCGCGACATGTTCTCGCGCCTGCTGCTGGGCGGCCGCTTGTCGCTGTTCATGGGCATTACGCCGGTGCTGCTGGCCTTCGTCATTGGCAGTGGCCTGGGCATCGTGGCTGGCTATGCAGGTGGCTTTACCAACACCGTCATCATGCGCAGCATCGACATCCTCTACGCCTTTCCTTCGGTGCTGCTGGCCATCGCACTGTCCGGTGCGCTGGGCGCGGGCATCTTCAACGCGCTGACCTCGCTGACCATCGTCTTCGTGCCGCAGATCGCCCGCATTGCAGAAAGCGTCACCACGCAAGTGCGGCGCAGCGATTACGTCGATGCCGCGCGCGCCTCCGGGGCGAATGCCTTCACCATCGTGCGCGTGCACGTGCTGGGCAATGTGCTGGGACCGATCTTCGTCTATTCCACCAGCCTGATTTCGGTGTCGATGATCCTGGCCTCGGGTTTGTCCTTCCTCGGCCTGGGCGTGAAGCCACCCGAGCCGGAATGGGGCCTGATGTTGAACACCCTGCGCACCGCCATCTACACCCAGCCCTGGGTAGCGGCCTTGCCGGGGGCCTTCATCTTCCTCACCTCGATTTCCTTCAACCTGTTGTCCGACGGCCTGCGTTCGGCCATGGAGGTCAAGCAATGAGCCTGTCCGCCCCTCTCCTGCAGCAAGATCCGCGTGACGTCGGCGGCCCGCGCCAGCCGCTGCTGGGCGTGCGCCAGTTGCTGAAACACTTTCCGCTCAAGCAAAAGGGACTGCCCTTGCTGCGCGGCCCGGCCAATGCAGTGCGCGCGGTCGATGGCGTGAGCTTCGACATCATGAAAGGCGAAACCCTGGGCGTGGTCGGCGAATCCGGCTGCGGCAAATCCACCACCGCACGCGTGCTGATGCAACTGATCGGGCAGGACAGCGGCGAACTGGTCTTCGATGGCCAGACCGTGGGTTCGCGCGCCATGCCGCTGCGCCAGTTCCGGCGCCAGGCGCAGATGGTGTTCCAGGACAGTTATTCCTCGCTCAATCCGCGCATGACCATCGAGGATTCGATTGCCTTCGCACCCATCGTGCATGGCCTCTCGTCGCGTGAGGCCATCGCCCGTGCCCGCAGCCTCCTGGCACGGGTGGGCTTGCAACCGGAACGCTTTGCCGGGCGCTATCCGCATGAACTCTCCGGCGGCCAGCGCCAGCGCGTCAACATCGCCCGTGCCCTGGCGCTGGAGCCGCGCCTGGTGATCCTGGACGAGGCCGTCTCGGCGCTGGACAAGTCGGTGGAGGCACAGGTCCTGAACCTGCTGCTGGACCTGAAGCAGGAATTCGGCCTCACCTACCTCTTCATCAGCCACGATCTCAACGTGGTGCGTTTCATTTCCGACCGCGTCCTGGTCATGTACCTGGGCCAGGTGGTCGAGGTCGGGCCGGCCGAGCAGGTCTTCGATGCGCCTCGCCATCCCTATACGCGCGCCCTGTTGCGCTCCATGCCCAGCATGGACCCGACCCGCCGCACCGAGCAAGCGCCGCTGGCCGGCGACCCGCCCAATCCCATCAATCCACCCTCGGGCTGCCGCTTCCATACCCGCTGCCAGTTTGCGCAGCCGGTCTGCCAGCAGCGCGCGCCGGTCTTCGGCGAGGCCGCGCCCGATCACGGCGTGGCCTGCCTGCGCTATGAAGCCGGCAGTGGCTATGATGACGCCGGTTTCGAGGCCGGCATGCTCAACAAGGAGCCGCAACATGGCTGATCCTCGCAAGAAATCCATGGTGCGCCTGCGCGACCTGCGCATCACCTTCAAAGCCCCCGGCAAGACCATCCGCGCCGTCAGCGGCGTCGACCTGGAAGTCGCCGAGGGCGAGGTGGTGGCCCTCATCGGTGAGTCGGGCTCGGGCAAGAGTGTCACGCTGCGCTCCATCATGCGCTTGCATCCCGAATCGCGTACGCGCATCGAGGGCGGGCTCGAAGTCGATGGCCGCGACGTGTTGAAGATGAATGGCCGCGAGCTGTCCGCCTTGCGCGGCGACAGCGTGGCGATGATCTTCCAGGAGCCGCTGTTGGCGCTCGATCCGGTCTACACCGTGGGTGCGCAGATCGCCGAGACCATCCGCCGCCACAAGAAAGTGTCGGCGGCAGAGGCGCGTGCGCAGGCTCTGGCGCTGTTCGAGAAGGTACGCATCCCCAGCCCCGAACGGCGGCTCGATGCCTATCCTCACGAGATGTCCGGCGGCATGCGCCAGCGCGCCATGATCGCGCTGGCGTTGTCCTGCTCGCCCAAGGTCTTGCTGGCCGACGAACCCACCACCGCGCTCGATGCCACCGTGCAGATCCAGATCCTGCTGCTGCTGCGCGAACTGCAGCGCGAGCTGGGGCTGTCGATCATCTTCGTCACCCACGACATCGGTGCGGCCGTCGAGGTGGCCGACCGCATCGCGGTGATGTATGCCGGGCGCATCGTCGAGCAGGGACCGGCCTCGCAGCTGCTGACCCAGCCGCGCCACCCCTACACCATGTCGCTGCTGCAAAGCCGCAGCCACGGCGCCATGCAAAAGGGCCAGCGCCTGCAGACCATCCCCGGCGCGCCGCCCGACCTGGCCAACCTGCCTGCGGGCTGTGCCTTCGCCGAGCGCTGCGCGCATGCGCAGGCGGCCTGCCTGAGCCAGCAGCCGCCCGAACAGGCCGTAGGCACCCAACATACGGTACGCTGCCTGCGTGCCGAAGAACTCCAACTGGCCGCGGCCTGAGCCCAGGCCGCGCCTTCTCCGACAAGAACCGACCCGACAAGGAAACCGCATGAGTGCCGATGTCTCCACCGCCCGCTGCTTCGTCCCCTATCCCTTCGTGCCGCAACCCCACGCCAGCAGCGGTCCCCTGGCCGGCGTACGGCTGGCGGTCAAGGACATCTTCGACGTGGCCGGCTATCCCACCGGTTGCGGCAACCCGCACATGCTGGCCCTGTCCGGCATCAAGACCGACTCGGCACCGGCGGTGCAGGCGCTGCTGCAAGCGGGCGCGCAATTCGTCGGCAAGGTCTATACCGATGAGCTGGCCTTCTCCATGAATGGCAAGAACGCCCACTTCGGTACTCCGCGCAATGGCGGTGCGCCGGATCGCATCCCGGGCGGCTCCAGTTCCGGTTCGGCCTCGGCGGTCTCCAATGGCCTGGCCGACCTGGCGCTGGGCACCGATACCGGTGGCTCGGTGCGCGTGCCGGCCAGCCACTGCGGCCTGATCGGCCTGCGCCCCACGCATGGCCGCGTCTGGCTGGAGCGCGTCATGGAACTGGCCGGCAGCTTCGACACCTGCGGCTGGTTCGCGCGCGACATGGATGTGTTCAGCCGCGCCGGTGCCGTCTTGCTGGGCGAAGACAGCGCACCCTTGCCCGCGCAGCCGCGCGTGCTGGTCGCTGCCGACGTACTGGCCCTGCTGGCGCCGCGTGTACAGGCGCAGTTCGGGCAACTGCTGGATCGCCTGGATGGCGTGCTGGGCACGCCCCAGCCGGTCAAGGCTGCCGGGCCTTCCTTTGATGCGCTGTACTGGGCCTTCCGCCATATCCAGGGCTATGAAGCCTGGCGGGCCCATGGCGAGAACATCAGCCGCCACGGCTTCCAGCTGGGGCCGGGCGTGGCCGAACGTTTCGCCTGGTCATCCACCATCACACCGCAGCAGATGGAAGAGCACAGCGCGGTGCGGCGCACCTTCCGCGAATCCTTCACCCGCCTGCTCGGCCAGGATGGCGTCCTGCTCCTGCCCAGTGCACCGGATGTGGCACCGCTGCTGACCGATTCTGAACAGTCGCTGGAAGACTATCGCAACCAGGCTGTGCGCATGCTCTGTCTGTCTGGCCTGTCGGGCTTCCCGCAGATTTCGCTGCCGTTGATGCAGCTCGATGGAGCGCCCTTCGGCCTGTCGCTGATCGCGCCGCCCGGCAGTGATCGTTCCCTGATCAGCTACGCGGCAGGATTGATGCATGTGTGCGCCTGAGTCCCAGTCCATGCTGCGCGTGATCCAGGCGCAAGCCCTGACGCGCGAAGCCTTTGCTGCCTACGGTGAACTGATCGCACCGGGCCGCTCCGAGCGCGATATCAACTTCGGCACCGCCCGCCGCTACGACGACGTGGCCAGCCTCGACGTGGAGGAAGCGGGTGGCCGCGCTTGCGTGGCGATCTTCCACACCGAGACGGCGGCTGGCCAGGCGGCTTATCCGCTGCGCGCCTTCGAGCGCCACCGCCTGGGCAGCCAGAGCTTCATCCCCATGGGCGCGGCGCGCTGCCTGGCGGTGCTGGCCGGCGATGGTGAGCGGCCGGACGAGTCGGCCATTGCCGCCTTCGTGATCGAACCCGGGCAGGGCGTCACCCTGCGGCGCGGGGTCTGGCACCATCCCTTGATCACCATCGGGCCTGCCGATGTATTGGTCATCGAGCGCGCGGCCAGTGAGGTGGACTGCGAGGTCGTCATGCTCTCCAGCAGGATCGAGGTACAGCTGGCCTAGCGTCGCATCAAACCAGCCCCGGCGAATCCTGCAATAATGGCGGCTTGTCACAGCCGTGACCGGGTGCGCCCCCTGGCGCGCCGGTCTGGGCTTCCATCCCATTGCCCTGCCCATGCTTCACGCCATCAGCGCCTCCATCCTGTGGGGCTTGTTCCCGCTCTACTTCAAGTTGCTCAAGGAAATTCCTTCCTTTGACATCGTGGTCCATCGCCTCTTCTGGTCTTGCGTGTTCCTGGTGGCGGTGCTGGCCTGGCGGCGCCAGTGGGGCTGGGTCGCCGAGGTCCGTCAGCGGCCCATGGTGGTGGCCGGCTTCCTGCTCTCGGCCCTGCTGCTCACCGGCAACTGGACACTCTACGTCTGGGCCGTCAATGCCGGGCGCATCGTCGATACCAGCCTGGGTTACTTCATGAGTCCGCTCGTGAGCGTCTTCATGGGCTACCTGATCCTGAAGGAACGCATGCGTCCCCTGCAATGGCTGGCGGTGTTCCTTGCACTCGGTGCAGTGATCTGGCTGACCATCGCCAATGGCAGCCTGCCGTGGATTTCGCTCTTGATCGCGCTGACCTTCGCCTTCTATGGCCTCTTGCGCAAGACCGCGCACCTGGGTGCCCTTGAAGGCCTGTCGCTGGAAACCTTGCTGATGCTGCCGCTGGTGCTGGTCATCCTGGGTCTCGATACCCTGCGCGACAGCAACGCCTTCACCCATGCTTCCACTTCGGCCCGGATCCTGCTGGCCTTGTCCGGCCCCATCACGGCGGTGCCGCTGCTGCTCTTTGCCCATGGCGCGCGTCGCATCCCCTTGTCGATGCTGGGCCTCATGCAATACATTTCGCCCACCATCCAGCTGCTGGGTGGCGTGCTGATCTACGGCGAACCCTTTGCCGGGGCACGCGCCATCGGCTTTTGCGTGATCTGGGTGGCGCTCGCGGTATACTCCGCCGAAGGCTTGTGGCGCTACCTGCGCACCCGCGCGCAAAGCTCGGCAGAGCCCAGCGCCGGCGGCGCCTGATCGCCGTCTTACCGTTTCCCTCTCACTGGCAACTCATACCATGGCCCAATACGTCTTTACCATGAACCGCGTCGGCAAGATCGTGCCGCCGAAGCGGCAGATCCTCAAGGACATCTCGCTGTCCTTCTTCCCCGGCGCCAAGATCGGCGTGCTCGGCTTGAACGGCTCGGGCAAGTCCACCCTGCTCAAGATCATGGCCGGCATCGACAAGGAAATCGAGGGTGAAGCCATCCCGATGCCCAACCTCAACATCGGCTACCTGCCCCAGGAACCGCAGCTCGATCCCGAGAAGACCGTGCGCCAGGAAGTCGAAAGCGCCCTGGGTGAAGTCTTCGAAGCCCAGGCCAAGCTGGACGCGGTCTACGCCGCCTATGCGGAAGAAGACGCCGACTTCGACGCCCTCGCCACCGAGCAGGCCCGCCTGGAAGCCATCATCGCCGCCGCTGACGGCAACAGCCTCAACCAGCAGCTGGAAATGGCCGCCGACGCGCTGCGCCTGCCGCCCTGGGACGCCAAGATCGGCGTGCTCTCCGGCGGCGAAAAGCGCCGTGTGGCACTGTGCAAGCTGCTGCTCTCCAAGCCCGACATGCTGCTGCTGGACGAACCGACCAACCACCTGGACGCCGAATCGGTGGACTGGCTGGAACAGTTCCTGCAACGCTTCCCCGGCACCGTGGTGGCCATCACCCACGATCGCTACTTCCTCGACAACGCCGCCGAATGGATCCTCGAACTGGACCGCGGCCACGGCATCCCCTGGAAGGGCAACTACAGCTCCTGGCTGGAACAGAAGGAAGCCCGCCTGAAGCAGGAAGAAGCCAGCGAATCGGCCCGCCAGAAGACCATCGCCAAGGAACTGGAATGGGTGCGCCAGAACCCCAAGGGCCGCCAGGCCAAGAGCAAGGCGCGTCTGGCCCGCTTCAACGAGCTCTCCGAATACGAATACCAGAAGCGCAACGAGACCCAGGAAATCTTCATCCCCGTGGCCGAGCGCCTGGGCAATGAAGTCATCGAATTCAAGAACGTCAGCAAGGGCTATGGTGACCGCCTGCTGATCGACAACCTGAACTTCAAGATCCCGGCCGGTGCCATCGTCGGCATCATCGGCCCCAACGGCGCCGGTAAATCGACCCTGTTCCGCATGCTGGCCGGCCGCGAAACTCCGGACAGTGGCGAACTGGTGCTCGGCCCCACCGTCAAGGTGTCGCTGGTGGACCAGTCGCGCGAAGACCTGGGCAACAAGAAGACGGTCTTCGAAGATGTCTCGGGCGGCGCCGACATCCTCACCGTGGGCCGCTTCGAAATGCCCTCGCGCGCCTACCTGGGCCGCTTCAACTTCAAGGGTGGCGACCAGCAGAAGATCGTCGGCAACCTCTCCGGTGGTGAGCGCGGCCGCCTGCACCTGGCCAAGACCCTGCTGCAGGGTGGCAACGTCCTGCTGCTGGACGAACCGTCCAACGACCTCGACGTGGAAACCCTGCGCGCCCTGGAAGATGCGCTGCTGGAATTCGCCGGCACCGTGCTGGTGATCTCTCACGATCGCTGGTTCCTGGACCGTATCGCCACCCACATCATCGCCTTCGAAGGCGATTCGCAGGTTACCTTCTTCGACGGCAACTATCAGGAATACGAAGCCGACAAGAAGAAGCGCCTCGGCGAAGAAGCGGCCAAGCCCAAGCGTATCCGTTACAAACCGGTTACGCGTTGATCGCATCACTGATGGGTACGTAAAAACGCCGCGGGTTCCCGCGGCGTTTTTTTTCGTCCGCCTATCGTCCGCCTATCCTCCGCCTGTCGTCCGCAGCCCGGACGTAAAGAGTTGTAGGGACGCATGACGCCGCCCCTCGCGCTGGCTACCATCGCGGGATCACCACATCACCGGGAGCCCCGATGCAGATCCGCAGAACGCTATCGCTTGCCCTGACGACGGTGCTGGCCGGTTGCGCCACCTCGCAACCGGTCACGCAGATCGACAAGGATACCTACCTGCTGGTAGCCAGTTCGCGCTGGCGTGGCAATGACGGCGTGGCTGTACAGGGCTTGCAGCAGGCCGATGACTGGTGCCGCCAGCAGGGCCGCCACGCCCGCATCATCGGCAGCGAACGTTCGGAGGGCGTAATCGGCGTGATGCCGCCCAAGGTCATGCTTAGTTTCAAATGTGATCTATCCCGCCCGTAGCGGCTCCCACCGCCCGGGAACGGGCAGCAATCGGCCTGCACGGGTAGAATCACGGCCTTGCCCGCCCACAAGGCCCCGGCCAGAGAAGAGGCCGTCACCGTATCGGGTGCACGATGATTCCTCCACCGCAGTTCGCGTCATCCACGCAGTCAACATAAAAAACGCGCCATCCCGTCATGATCGTCTTCATGCGCGGGTTTGTTTCATCATTCATCCATTGCCATGCTTGCCACCATCACCCGCCTCTTTCCCGTGTGGGCGCTGCTGCTTTCCGCTGCCGCCTACTTCTCGCCGCCGACCTTCACGCCCCTGGGCAAATACATTACCCAGCTGCTCACGCTGATCATGCTGACCATGGGCGTGACGCTCACGGTGGACGACTTCAAGCGCATCATCAAGCGCCCCGCGCCCGTGGCGGCCGGTATCGTCCTGCACTACCTGGTCATGCCGCTGGCCGCCTGGATCATCGCCAAGGTGCTGCGCATGCCGCCCGATCTCACCGCCGGCATGGTGCTGGTGGGCAGCGTCGCCTCCGGTACTGCCTCCAACGTCATGATCTATCTCTCGCGCGGCGATGTGGCCTTGTCGGTCACCATCTCCACCCTGTCGGCACTGGTGTCGGTGTTTGCGACGCCGCTGCTGACCGAGCTCTACGTGGATGCCTCCATTCACTTCGACGCCCACGCCATGCTGATGTCCATCGTGCAGATCGTGGTGGTCCCCATTGCGGTCGGCCTGGTGCTGAACCTGTTCGCGGGCAAGCTGATCCGCCGCATCGAACCCTACCTGTCGCTGGTGTCGATGGTGGCCATCCTGCTGATCATCTCGGCGGTGGTCGCAGGCAGCCAGGCCAGCATTGCGTCGGTGGGCCTGGTGGTATTGGTGGGCGTGATCCTGCACAACGGCCTGGGCTTGCTGGGCGGCTACTGGGGTGGCCGCCTGCTGGGCTTCGATGAGGCGGTCTGCCGCACGCTGGCCATTGAAGTCGGGATGCAGAATTCCGGTCTGGCCGCTGCGCTGGGCAAGTTGTATTTCACGCCGGTGGCGGCTCTGCCGGGTGCGCTGTTCTCGGTGTGGCACAACCTCTCGGGGTCGCTCTTGGCCGGCTACTGGCGCGGCCGTCCGCCGCGTGACTGAAGCGCGGTTGCAGTGATGCAGCGCTGAGTCCAACGGCCCGCCTCGCCTTGAGGCGGGCCGTTGTCCTTGGTGCGCAGCGAAGCGCAAAAACTGATTACAATCCGCCATCACCGCACGTCCCACTCATCTCCAAGAGGAGGCCATTCCATGCAAAAACGCAAGTTCCTCAGTCTGGGCGCCTCGCTGCTGGCCGCGCCCGCCGCCCTGCCGGCACTGGCCGCTGACAAGAAGGCCAGCCCTGGCGCAGGTCCGGTGCTGCTCACCGTCACCGGCGACATCAGCAAGGCCAATCGCGGTGCGCTCGATCCGGCGCTGGACCAGATGATGGCCAAGCAGAAGCTGGCGTTCGACCGTGCCCACACCTTCGATTTTGCCGCGCTCGCCGCGCTGCCTTCGGTGGAGATCCGTCCCACGCTGGAATACGATGGCCGCCGTCACAGCCTGCGTGGTCCGCTGCTCTCGGAGGTCTTGCGCGCCGTGGGTGGCCCCGCCACCGTGCAGAACTGTGCCCTGCGCGCCGTCGATGGTTATGCAGTGCTGGTTTCGGCGGAGGATATCGCCAAGTATCGATTCATCATCGCCACCCATCTGGATGGCAAGCCCATCCCGCTGGGCGGACTCGGTCCGCTATGGGCCGTGTATGACGCCGACAGCTTCCCCGAGATGAGCGCGCGCCCCTTGCCGGAGCGCTTCGGCCAATGCCCCTGGGGCCTGTATCACATCGCCGTGCGCAAGGCCTGAGGCGATGCCATGGGGCAGCGCCTCAGACGTTGATGGCGCTGTCGGACTTCATGCGCTTGCGCAATTCAAACTTCTGGATCTTGCCGGTGGACGTCTTGGGCAGCGGACCGAAGTAGATCGCCTTGGGCACCTTGAAACCGGCCAGGTGGCCCCGGCAGAATTCGGTCAGTTCTGCCGCATCGATGTTGGCACCTTCCTTGAGCTCCACGAAGGCGCAGGGTGTCTCTCCCCATTTCTCATCCGGTTGTGCCACCACCGCTGCGGCCAGTACGGCCGGATGGCGGTACAGCACGTCCTCCACTTCCACGCTGGAAATGTTTTCTCCGCCGGAGATGATGATGTCCTTGCTGCGGTCCTTGATCTTGATGTAGCCGTCCGCATTCATCACACCGAGGTCGCCGGTATGGAACCAGCCCCCGGCAAAGGCTTCGTGCGTGGCCTTGTCGTTCTTCAGGTAGCCTTTCATGCAGATGTTGCCGCGGAACATGATCTCGCCGATCTCCTCGCCATCGGCGGCCACCGGTTCCATGGTATCGGGGGAGAGCACCGTCACCCCGCTTTGCAGGTGATAGCGCACGCCCTGGCGTGACTTCTGCACCGCGCGCTGGTCCACCGACAGCGTGCTCCATTCATCCTGTTCCGCACACACGGCCGCCGGTCCATAGACTTCGGTGAGTCCATACACGTGGGTCAGCTCGAACTGCATCGCCTCCATCTTGGCCAGCACGGCTGCCGGCGGCGGCGCCCCGGCCACCATCGCCTTGACCGGGCCACGGATATTGGCGCGCCAGCCCTCGGGAGCATTGGCCAGCGCCGCATGCACGATGGGCGCGGCGCAGTAATGGGTGATGCCGTGTTCGGCGATCAGGTCGAACACCAGCTTGGGCTCGAACTTGCGCAGGCACACGTTCACCCCCGCGCGTGCGGCCACCGTCCACGGGAAGCACCAGCCATTGCAATGGAACATGGGCAGCGTCCACAGGTAGACCGGATGCTTGGGCAGATCCCATTCGAGGATGTTGGAGACCGCATTCAAAGCCGCGCCGCGATGGTGATAGACCACGCCCTTGGGGTCGCCGGTGGTGCCGGAGGTGTAGTTCAGCGCAATCGCATCCCACTCGTCGGCAGGCCATTGCCATTCGAAGTTTTCATCGCCATCGGCCAGCAGGGCTTCGTATTCGAGATGACCGAAGCGCTCGCCGGGTACCGGTGGCGGACCCAGCACGTCGAACACCTCGACGATCTTCAATGCCGGCAATTGCGCGCGCAGCTGCTGGGCCAGTGCGGCGAATTCGCTGTCGATGAGCAGCACCTTGGCCTCGCCATGGCGCAGCATGAAAACGATGGATTCGGCATCGAGCCGGATGTTGAGTGCATTCAGTACCGCACCGGCCATGGGCACACCGAAGTGCGCCTCCACCATCGCCGGGGTATTGGGCAGCATCGCCGAAACGGTATCGTTCTTGCCGACGCCGAGGCGCTGCAGGGCGCTGGCCAGGCGGCGCGTGCGGCGATAGGTCTGGTCCCAGTCCTGGCGCAACGCGCCATGGATGATGGCGGGACGCTGGCCATAGACGGCAGCGGCGCGCGCGATGAAATCGATGGGGGTGAGGGCCGCGTAATTGGCGGCATTGCGGCCGAGGCCGGTGTCGAAGTCTGCCATGCTTGTCTCCTTGCGGCGGGGATGAGGGGCGCGGCCTGTGCATTTTTTATCAGCCGCCTGTGATTAGGGTAGCACCGAAGCGGTCTTGTGCTTTGTCATCACGATGACAAGGCTGACATGCGACAATGTTGGCCGTTTCCTCTTCCCCGTGCACATCCCATGAGCAGCCCGATGGCGCAGCTTCTGCAGCAATACGACTGGTTCGCCGCGCTGGCGCCGGAACATCGTGCGCTGGCCGCCGCCACCACCCAGCTCGCGCGCTATGCTGCCGACGCCTTCGTGGCCCGGCGCGGTGAGCTCTCGCAATACTGGATCGGCGTGCATGAGGGCCTGATCAAGCTGGCCGTCTACAACATCGATGGTCGCAGCAGCACGCTCTCGGGCGTACCGCAAGGCGGCTGGTGCGGCGAGGGCAGCGTCATCAAGCGCGAGCCGCGTCGCTATGATGTCATCGCCATCCGCGCCGCGCAGATCCTGCTGGTGCCCGCCGATACCTTCCATCGCCTCATGGCCGAAAGTCTGCCCTTCAACGCCTTCGTCATCGGCCAGTTGAATGAACGCATGGGCCAGTTCATCGCCACCGTCCAGAACGAGCGGCTGCTCGACGTCGATGCCCGCGTAGCGCAGGCCATTGCGCAGCTGTTCCATCCCATGCTCTATCCGCGCACGTCCAAGGTGCTGGAACTGTCGCAGGAAGAAATCGGTCTGCTGACCGGCCTGTCGCGCCAGCGCGTGAACCAGGCCATGCGCCACCTGGCCGAGCTGGGGCTGGTGGAGATTTCCTACCAGAGCATCCGCGTGGTCGATCTGGATGGCTTGCGCGCCTTCGGCATGGCCTCGCTGTGAGTGGCCTGTCACCACGACGACAGTCTGGCGCTCGCGGCTGACTTAAGATCACTTGCGCATCCCGGAGTTGAGACCGTATCGGAACAGCCATGGCCATCGTCACCCATCATCATCTGCCTCTGCGCGAACTACGCTTCGCCGCCCCCGCGCGGGTGCGGGTATGGAAGGGCGCGGCCACCTTGAAGAGCGGCGGCGTGGCGGTCGAGTTGCAGGAGGGCGAGAGTTTCACCGTGCCGCCCTTCGTGCGCTTTGCCTGCCTGGCGCATCCGCGTGTGACGGCACGGGGCATGCGCCCGGCGGTGTGGTCGCTGTCCCTGGAGGCGCAGTCGAGCGCCGACATGGAGCGGGCCGCCGACACCAGCAAGCCCCACGCCCGGCGCCTGGCTGCCGCGATCTTTGCGCAACCGGCAGCGCAGTGGTGTGCCGAGCGCATTGCGCGGGAGTGGCAGATCTCCACCGCGCGCCTGCGTGCGCTCTTGTTTGCCGAGGGCGAGTCGCTGCGCAGCCTGGTGCGCGAGCAGCGCGTGGCGTGGGTGCTGGCGCAACTGGCGCGCATGGAAGATGCCCGGGCCCGCCCGTCTGATGCCGGGTTCGCCTCGCAGGCGGCCCTGCAGCGCGCCTGCCAGGACCTGATCGGCCTGCCGCCCGGGATTGCCGAGCGCGCGCTCTCCCTGCTCAGCAGCCAGCCCAGGGCAGCGCTCCCGCCGCCGCAGGAGGGGCAGTCCCGCCAGCGGCGCTATCGCCCCTATTTCTGAGGCGGGAGCGGCCGGCTGGCGGCAAGTTTGCTACCATCTGCGCTTTCCCTCAATTCTGTACGGCCCGGCATGGGCTGATTTCTCATGAGCAAGTTCTGGAGTCCCATCGTCAGCCGCCTGACGCCCTACACCCCCGGCGAACAACCCAAGCTCGCGCGCCTGGTCAAGCTCAATACCAACGAGAGTCCGTATGGTCCCTCGCCGCTGGCGCTGCAGGCCATCGCCCGCGAGGTCAGCGACAGTCTGCGGCTCTATCCCAATCCCGACGCCGAGCCGCTGAAACTGGCCATCGCCGGTCGTCACGCCGCCGACGGTATCACCGCGCGCGAGGTGTTCGTGGGCAACGGTTCGGATGAAGTGCTGGCGCATGCCTTCCAGGCCCTGCTGCAGCATGGCAAGCCCATCCTCTTCCCGGACATCACCTACAGTTTCTACCCGACCTATGCCGGCCTGTACCAGGTCGACTATCGCGCCGTGCCGCTGGCCGAGGACTTCACCCTGCGCACCGCCGATTACCTCGGCCATGGGGAGTCCATCGGCGGCATCATCTTCCCCAATCCGAACGCGCCGACCGGTTGCTTGCTGGGGCTGGAGGAGGTGGAGCGCATTCTGCAGGGCAATCCGGAACGGGTCGTGGTGGTCGATGAGGCTTACATCGATTTCGGTGGCCAGAGCGCCATCCCGCTGGTGCAGCGCTATCCCAACCTGCTGGTGGTGCAGACCTTCTCCAAGTCGCGCGCGCTGGCCGGGATGCGGGTCGGTTTTGCGGTCGGTCATGCCGACCTCATCGATGCGCTGGAGCGGGTCAAGAACAGCTTCAATTCCTATCCGCTGGATCGCCCGGCCATTGCCGGCGCCACTGCCGCCATCGAGGACGAGGACTATTTCCGCAAGACCTGCGACATGGTCATCGCCAGCCGTACCGCCCTGGTGGGGCAGCTGCAAGCCCTGGGCTTCGAGGTGCTGCCTTCGGCGGCCAACTTCGTCTTCGCCCGCCATCCGCAACGCGATGCCGCCGAACTGGCCGCGTCGCTGCGCAGCGACGGCATCATCGTGCGTCACTTCAAGAGCGAGCGCATCAAGCAGTTCCTGCGCATCACCATCGGCACCGATGAGGACTGCGGCATTCTGGTGGAGTCTCTGCGCCGCCACCTCGGTCAGCAGTAAGCCCGGCGGCGGACCGCGCCGGCATTGGCCGCGCGGCCCGATGTGCAGAAAACGTCAAGCCGCGCCGGGCGGCCTCTCGTGCGCGCCCAGCGGCTTTTGCCGCCATGCCACCAGCGACCCCGCCAGCAGCATCAGTGCAGAAAACGTCAGCCCGCGTTGCAGGCCGCCCGCACCATCGGCGATCCATCCGACGATGGAAGGGCCGATGATCTGGCCCACGGCGAAGATGATGGTGAAGGCGCTGATGCCTGCAGGCCAGTCCGCCGGCGGCAGGTTGTGGCGCACCATGGCCGTGGTCGAGGCCACGGCTGACAGGAAGCAGCCCCCAAACAGCAACCCTGAGGCAAACACCGCCACGGGCGCTGCCGTCGTGGCCGGCAGCAGGGTGGCCAGGCACAGCAGGCCGTTGAGGATGGCCAGCGACTGCCCACCGTGGAAGCGGTCCAACATGCGCGCCCAGATGCGTGAGGACGCAAAGGTCGCCGCCCCCAGCAGCGCGAAGAAGAGCGTGATGCGTGACGCCGCCATGCCTTCCTCTTTCAGCAGGGCGATGACGAAGGTCATGTAGCCGATATATCCCAGCCCGAAGAATAAATAACCGATCAGCCCGAACAGCAGGCTGCGCGGACGCCATGCCCCGCCGCCCGCGGCCTGTGCCGGCGAGGTCGGCATCAGCCGGGCGGGCAGCGTCATGACCAGGCTGGCCACCAGCGCCAGCACGCCCAGCAGCACCCATGCCCATTGCCAGGGATGCGCTGCACCCTGTGCGACGGCGGCGTCCATCACCGGCGGCACCAGCAGCGATGCGGCCACGATGCCGATGCCGGTGCCGCCGTAATACAGACCCAGCAGCAGCCCCGCGCGCTGCGCGTGCAATGCCGCCAGCCGGCTCACCAGCAAACCGCCCGAGACGAAGATGAGCGCACTGGTCACCCCCGTTACCACCCGCAACAGCAATTGCAGCAGCGTGTCCGTGGTCAGCGCCGGCAGGAAGGAGAGCAGGGCGGTGCCGAAGGCGCCCGCGATGAGCACACGGTGCGCCTGATAGCGACGCATCAGTACCGGTGTCATCAGCGCGCCCAGCAGATAGCCCAGCGCATTGCCGGTATTCATGCCCCCGGCGATCAGATAGGGCCAGCCCAGGTCGGTACGCATCGGCGCCAGCAGCAGGGCATAGGAAAAGCGCGCCACCCCTAGCGCCACGGCCGTGCCCAGCGACAGGGCCAGGGCGGTGAGGATGGGATGGCGCAGGATGAATGGCGCGGGCGCATGCGCAGCGTGGCGGGTCATGGAAGGACGTCTCCTGGCGGTCTTGTTATGGTGTGGCGCCAGTGTAGCCGATGCGGGCCAGCGCGCCTTCTGGGGGCAACCCTCCGGGAGAGGCCGCCAAGCGTCGCCTGCCGTTGTTGCAGCTCCTTGCCGTGGCACCACCACGGCGCGTCGCCGCGCCTAGGCAGTCAACGCTTGGCGACCTCTCGCACTCGCAGATTTAATGTGAACAGGCCCTAGTTGCTGACCGGCCTCCAGTTGTGTTGCTGCACCACGTGCAGGCAGGCATCCACCACGACCGGGTCCAGGCGGGTGCCGCTCTGGCGCTGGATTTCCTCCAGTGCCACGGCCATGCCCAGCGACTTGCGGTAGGGACGGTCGGCCGACATCGATTCGACGATGTCAGCCACCGTCAGGATGCGCGCCTCCAATGGCAAGGCATCGGCGGCAATGCCGCGCGGATAGCCGCTGCCATCGAGGTACTCGTGATGGCACCAGACGATCTCTGCCAGATTGAAGGGGAAGCTGATCCTGCTGAGGATTTCATAACCGAACTGGACGTGCGTCTTGAGCACGCCATATTCATCGGCCGTGATGCGACCGGGTTTGGTCAGCAAGGCCAGCGGTATCCTGGCCTTGCCGATGTCGTGCACCTGGGCGGCCATGTGCAGCACGTCGATGCGTTCGGCCGGCAGGCCCAGATGACGCCCGATCATCACCGCCAGTTCGGCGGTCTGGTCTTCATGATTGGGCGTATAGCCGTCAGTGAGCCGATGCAGTGCGATCAGTGCATCGATGACTTCCTGATAGATTTTGTTCGCTTCTGAAACTGGCATTTCTGTCCCTGCGTGATTGCAGCCGCTGTCAGCGCGCATGGTCGCTCAGAGGTGGTGCACGATGGAGGGTGGCAGGCGTGGGCGCCTGCCGCGAACCTTTGCAGGTTCATTGATCTCTGAATGGACCGCCCGCAGGGCAGTCCCGACCCGCTGCTCCGACCACGCATGTGCATGCGCTTTCCCGGTGTCGGATAATAGCGGTTTGCAATACTGAAACTCATTTCAGGAAAGAAATGATTGTGCGCAGTTTACATTCCTGACTTATCGATGACAACCAAGCAGTCCACTTCCCGCCCGCCGTCTCCCTTGCCCCTGATCTGGCGCAGGTCTGCCATCCCGCTGTTCTTCCTGCTGCTGGGTGTGGTGTTTGCCACCTGGGCGGCGCGCATTCCCGCCATCCGGGACCACCTGCAGCTCGATGCTGCCACGCTGGCCCTGGTCCTGCTCTGTGGCGGCATTGGCGCGGTCGGCTCCTTCCCGCTGGCGGCCTGGATCACCGGCCATTACGGCGCGCGCCACAGCACGCTCTACGCGGGGCTGGCCCTGCTGGTGTCGCTGCCGCTGCTGGGACTGGCACCGAATGTGGCCGCGCTCATGCTGATCTGCACGATCTATGGTGCCGCCTCCAGCTGCTTCGACGTGGCCATCAATGCGCTGGGTGCGCAGGCCGAGCGCGACGCCGGGCGGCCCATCATGTCCATGCTGCACGGCTGGTTCTGCGTGGGCACCTTCTCCGGTGCGCTGGCCGCCAGTGCCGTGGCGGGCCTGGGCGTGGCGCCCGTCTGGCACTTCCTGCTGGTGGCGGCGCTGTTCCTCTATCCGCTCTACGCCTGCCATGAAGCGCTGCCCGATGACCGCCCCGAGCATGATCCCGCGCGCAAGCTCTTCGCGCTGCCGCACGGACATCTGGTGGTGCTGGGCGTGATCGCTTTTTGCGGTGCCATCGTCGAGGGCTCGGTGGCGGACTGGAGCGGCATCTACATGAAGGACCATATCGGTGCCAGCGATGGTGCCACGCCCCTGGCCTATGCGGCGTTCGCCGGGATGATGCTCATCATGCGCATGATCGGCGACCGTCTCAAGGCGCGCTATGACGCGCGCCGCGTGGTGTGGGTCGGCACGCTGGTGGCGAGCTTGGGCATTGCCCTGGCCGTGGCGGCCCCCGGCATGGCATTGGCCATCCTGGGCTTTGCCATCGCCGGCACCGGTGTGGCCGCGGTATTCCCGTTCGTCTTCAGTGCCGCCGGGCGGCACGGTTCCAGCGCCCTGGCGGCGGTGGCCACACTGGGTTACAGCGGCAGCCTGATCGGCCCGCCCGTGTTCGGTTTCCTCGTCCATGGCTGGGGATTGCAGGCTGCGCTGGCCTTCTTGGGCGTACTCTGCCTGGCCATGGCCGGGTCCAGCCGGCGCGCGCAGTGGCTGCAGTAAGGCCCGCGCTCTTCACTTCTACAACCTCTGATGCAAGGAAAAAATACGATGCGCAACCTGGTCCTGCTGCCGGGCTTCATGCTCAATGCCCATCTGTGGGATGACATGCAGGCCGATCTGTCCACGCTGGGCACACTGAGCTTCGGCGACCTCGGCCAGGAGGTCGGTATCCAGGCCATGGCCGATGCCGTGCTGCGCCAGGCGCCGGAACGCTTCGTGCTGTTCGGTTTCTCGATGGGGGGCTTCGTGGCGCAAGCCATTGCGCTCAAGGCACCCGAGCGTGTGCTTGGCCTGGGTTTGCTCAATACGTCATCGCGCCCGCAGACCGAGCGTGAATCGGCGGGCACGCTGGCCCAGATCGAGCTGGCGCAACGTACCCCCTTCAAGGGGCTGACTTCGCGCGCGCTGGCCTCATCACTGCACCCGGCGCGCAGCACCGACCGCGCCTTGCTGGATCGCCTGCAGGCCATGGCCCTGGCCAATGGCAAGGAGGTATTCCTGCGGCAGTTGCAGACCCTGCGCGACAGCAACGCCGAGGACCTGCAACGGCTGCAATGCCCGGTACTCATCGTCGGCAGTGACGAAGACAAGCTGCGCAGTGTGGAAGAATCGGAAGAGATGGCGCGCCAGATACCGCAATCGCGCCTGGAGATCATCGGCGACTGCGGTCACATGACGCCGATGGAAAAGCCGCAGGAATTGTTCAGGATCATCTCGGACTGGATCGTGCAATCGGGCCTCTGAAGCCTGCGCGTCGGCCAGTCCGGGGCCGGCGCGGCAGGGCTTCGGTGCAGCCTCAGTCCTTGTCGAGCTCCTTGCGGGGGGCTTCGGCCGAGCGGCTGCCGGGCCGCTTGTTCATTTCATCGAGGCCGCCAGTGCCGCGCAGGTCGGTATCGACCTGGCCCTTGCGGATGTCATCGTAGGCCTGACGAATTTCGGGGCGCTCGACCGCATGGCCGCTGTTGGCCGCATCCTGGCGGTCCGCATTCTGGTCGTGCTCATGCGGCAGGCGTGGCTTGTCATGTCGGGGATGACGATCTTTTCTGGTTCTCAGGAAGCTGGTCATGGTGGTGGTCCTCGCAATTGAATGGTTGACTCTTCTTTTGCCGCAAAGCGATGCCGTGTGAGGGTGGCCACGGCATGCGGCGCCTTGCGTCTGCACGAAGCGAACAAGTACGACCGGACCTGGCCAGAGAAGTGCCGCGCGTTACAAAGTGAGATGAAAAATAAGAATTTGTCCGACAGACAATTCGTACAGGCCGACGCATCAAGCGTGGTACAAGAAGAGCCGCTGCCGCTTTGGACGCGCCAGCACCGGGCGCGTTCCCCAGTGCTGGCGAATGGCGGCCCATAAAAACAAAGGCGGACCCGGTAAGCGGTCCGCCTTTTACTTAGTTTTTCACACCGCTCATGACGGTGCGAAGCTCATCCGTTTCGATGAAAGCGTCGCCTCACAGCGACAGTCGCGCACGGGCTGCGCGATATTCCTGTTCCAGCCTATCCACCATCTCGGCCACCGTGGGTACATCTTCCATCAGCCCCACACCCTGGCCGGCGCCCCAGATGTCGCGCCAGGCCTTGGCCTTGCTGCCGCCGCCGGAGCCGAAGTTCATCTTGGTCTTGTCGGCCTCGGGCAGGTTGTCCGGATCGAGGCCGGCATTGACGATGGACTTCTTCAGGTAGTTGCCATGTACGCCAGTGAAGAGGTTGGTGTAGACCACGTCAGCGGCGGTGGACTCCACGATGGCCTGGCGATAGGCCTCGTCGACATTGGATTCGCGCGTGGCCAGCCAGCGCGAGCCCATGTAGGCGAAGTCGGCACCCATGGCCTGCGCCGCCAGCACGGCGTCACCCGTGGCAATCGAACCCGACAGGGCCAGCGGACCCTTGAACATCTTGCGCACCTCGCCCACCAGCGCGAAGGGCGAGAGCGTACCGGCGTGGCCACCGGCCCCGGCGGCCACCAGGATCAGGCCATCCACCCCGGCCTCCAGCGCCTTCTCGGCATGGCGCAGCGAGATCACGTCATGCAGCACGATGCCGCCATAGCTGTGCACGGCGTCCAGCATTTCCCTGGGCGGCGCGCGCAGGCTGGAGATGATGATGGGGACCTGGTGCTTGACGCAGGTGGCCACATCCTGGGCCAGGCGGTCATTGGACTGGTGCACGATCTGGTTGACCGCGATCGGTCCGACCTTGCGTTCCGGGTGTTCGGACTGCCACTGGGCCAGCTCCTCCTGCAACTGGGTCAGCCAGGTATCGAGCAACTCGGCCGGGCGGGCGTTGAGGGCAGGAAACGATCCGACCAGCCCGGCCTTGCACTGGGCTGCCACCAGGGCCGGGCCGCTGGCGATGAACATGGGCGAGCAGATGATGGGCAGGCGCAGATCTTGCAATGCTTTGGGGTAAGCCGGGGCTGGTGGCATGGTCGTCTCTCGGTGGTTGTCGTTATCTCAAGGCAACAGGGCTTGGCCCCATGCCGCTTTTGTCCGGCGATTATAGGACAAAAAGGGACAAAATATAACGGTCGTGCTTTTTGTTGCGCCAAGGTGAAATATTCAGGAAATTATTTATATGATTTACTGTCTTCCCTTCACCCTGTGCTATGTTTTCCACAAGCCTGGATTAAAAAAGGCCAAGCGGGCGCTACCGGGAGCGCCTTGCGGACCGGCTCAGCCGGAAGGGCCCAGCCCGAGTTCCATCTGTCGTCATTTGCCGTAGGGGGAATCATGCAACACTTTGATCTCGTCAATGTTCTCATCATCGTTCTGGCCGCCGTCGCACTGATTGGGGGCGCGGTGCTGCACAAGCGTGCACTGAAAAAGGCCCTGATCGAGTCCGACAAGCTGCCGGTGCGCGGTTTGCGGCGTTATCGCCAGCAATGAGGAGGGCGCTTGCGCCTTCCTTCTGCGCTTTTTCTTCGCTCAGTAAGACCATTGCAGGTTGAACCCGCCGGTCAGCGTACCGGTGGGAAATCCGTTCGGCTTGGACAGAGGCGTAGCAAGGAAGAGCTCGCAGCCTAGCCTGTCGATGCTGCCACGCCAGCCGATGACCGCGCCGCTGAGCCGGCGTCCGGTCAGATATTGCGTCAACGGTCCTGCTACCGCGCCGGTATCAAGACCGGCGTAGACTTCCTGCCCGCTTTCTCCCATCCCCCAGGACAACTCATTGCGCAGCAGCCAGCCTCGTTCGGCCTGCAGGCTCAGGTCGCCATCGAAGCCGCGCACCGTGTAGCGGCCACCGATGGCGAACTGATCCTGGGCGGGCAGCTTGCCCCGGTTCCATTGGGCGCGCGCCGTCGCACTGTAACGTAGCCGCGCCGACCCGATCGCCAGGGGCGCGTTGAGCGCTGCTTCGGCCTGCCAGAGACCGTAGCGCGTGGTGATCTGCGGCAGTTCCAGTTCATCCTCGGGCGGCTTGCCCTGGCGGTCCAGCGCGCGCCGATAGCTCAGGTTGATGTCGGCCACGGCCGACCCGATGAACTGCCGGTGACTCGCGCTCCACTCCCAGGCCGTCATCCTGCGCTGTTGCGGGCTCAGGACAATCTGGTCAACGAAGTTGACGGACTTGCGCAGTATGAGTCTGGCAGAGAGATGACTCTTGCTGGAGGCACTGCGCTGTACCAGCCGCGACAGTTTCAGTTCGCTGGTCTCGGCCTGCCCGCTGTAGAGCACTGCTTCGAAGGCACCGGCCACCGTCTGGTGATAGCGGCTGCCCGAGTGGGTTGCCGAGAGCAGCCAGTAACCGACGGGCAGGGAGTAATGCAGCGTATGGCTGCGACTGCCGCGGTCTCCGTAGCGCCCCAGGCTGCGCGTGAGACTGGCGTAAAAGAGATCATTGAGCGTCCACCAGTTGTCATACGCTACCGTCACACCAAGCTGATAGCGGCCAGTGGTGCGCGCACCGCCGTCGTCCAGCGAGGTCGAGAAGCGGAACGGAAAAGCCTGCCGGTATCGCACCACCAGATCGCTGTCGCCGGCTTGCGCATCGGCTTCTTCCGAGGGCGTGATCTCGATGTCGGCCTCGGCCGTGGGGACGCGCTTGAGGTTTTCCAACCCTTGCTCGATGGCCCGCAAGTCGAGCACCTCTCCCTCCGACAAGGGCAGTGCCGAAAACGTGTTGCCCCGCTCATCGGCACCCTCGGCCATGCGCACCTTGCGCAGCCTGCCAGGTATCACGGTCAGTACCACTCTGCCAGTCGAGAGATCCTGCGGCTGTGCCAGCACGCGCGTGGTGGTGTAGTCGCCGAAGGCGCGCTGCAAGTCGAGGCCGGACGTGAAGTGCGCATCGGCACCGCCAACGTCTCGGCCAGTGCACGTGACCAGGGCCAGCGCAGCAGCAGCGGGATCCTGACAGCCACGACGGTGCGCACCGATGACGCCAGCAGCACCAGCCGGGAGGCGGGCAGTACCTTCTCCGGGGATACCGTTCTTGTGCGCTCCGGGGACGATGTGAATGTTAAAGGCAGCCAGATCGTTTCTACGCAGGGGACGACCATCGTGGCGGGCAATGACGTGAACATTGTTGCCGCAAGCGAGAGCAGCACCCAGCGCAACTTCCGGCAGGAGACCAAGAGTGGCGTGATGGGGGCGGGCATCGGCGTGACGGTGGGCAGCCGTATGCAGAGCCGCGATGTGGATCGCAACAGCGAGACTGCGTCGGCATCGACCATTGGCAGCGTGCAAGGCGATGTGCGCATCGTGGCGGGCAATCGTTATACGCAGGTCGGTAGTGATGTGCTGGCACCGGGCGGCGACATCGACATCGTGGCCCGGACGGTCAGCATTCTTGCTGCACAGCAGGGCAGCCGTACCGTGACCGAGGACAAGTTCCGCCAGCAGGGGGTGACGGTGGCGGTGACCAGTCCGGTGTTGTCGGCGGTGCAGACGGTGCAGCAGATGGCGGAGGCGGCAGGCAAGACCAGGGACCGGCGCACGCAAGCCCTGGCCGCGGCGACGGCAGGACTGGCGGCATCCAATGCTGCGGATGCCGTGATCGCAGGCCAGGGCAAGACCATCAATGACAAGCCCAATCAGATTGCGACGGGCCCGACGGATCCCGCGACCGGGAAGACCCCAACCCGCGATGCCAATGCCGCCGACAAGGCCGGCGGCATCAACCTGGCTTTCAGCCTGGGCGCAAGCAGCAGCCAAGGCAGATCGGAGCAGACCAACAAGACGGTGCGCGGTTCAAGCGTGTCGGCAGGCGGAAGCGTCGCTATCACTGCCAACGGCGAAGGCGGCGACGGCGACGGCAACATCCTCGTCCAGGGCAGTGACATCAAGGCGGGAGTGGACGCTACGCTCAAGGCCGCCAATGAGGTCCGACTGATCGCAGCGCAGGAGACCTCGGAGCAACGCAGCCGCAACAGCGGCGCCTCGGGATCGGTGGGTTTCTCCATTGGCACGGACGGCTTGCTCTTCACGGCAAGCGCCTCCGGCAATCGTGGCAAGGGCGGTGGCGAGGAGGTCAAGCAGGTCAATTCTCACGTCGATGCAGGTAACAAGCTCAGTGTCGTCTCGGGCAGCGATACGACCATCAGTGGTGCAGTCCTGCGCGGCCGGCAGGTGGAGCTCGACGTGGGCACCAGCGGCCAGGGCAATCTGAATATCGCCAGCCAGCAGGACACCAGCACTTACCAGAGCCGCCAGCAAAGCCTGGGCGGCAGCGTCTCGGTGGGCATGGGAAAGATGGGCGGCAGCGCCAGCTACAGCCAGTCGAAGGTCAACAGCGACTATGCCAGCGTCATCGAGCAGTCAGGCATCAAAGCAGGTGATGGTGGCTTCCAGGTCAACGTGCGCGGCAATACGGATCTGAAGGGTGGCGTGATTGCCAGCAGCGAACAGGCCGCTGCGGAGAACAAGAACCGCGTGACCACCAGGACACTGACCCAGAGTGATATCGAGAATCGCGCGAGTTATGAAGCGCAGAGCATAGGCATCAGTGGCGGCTACAGCACGGGCAAGGATGGCGGCTTGTCAGCGCTGCCACCGCTGGTCGTTGGTGCCAGTGAAAGTACATCAAGCACGACCCGCAGCGGAATCAGCGGCGGCGTCATCAAGATCACCGATGAGAAGCAGCAGCAGGCGCTGACAGGCAAGACGGCAGAGCAGACGGTGGCCTCGGTGAATCGGGAGGTGAGCAGCAGCAAGGAGGGGAGCAATGCGCTCAAGCCGATCTTTGACAAGGAGGAGATCGAGAATCGTACGGCGATTGCGGCGGCCTTTACGCGGGAGTTGGGGAGCTTCCTGAACAACCGGGCGAAGGAGGCGGATGAGGCCAAGCGCAAGTTGGACGATGCGCTAGCGGAGGAGCGGAGCAAGCCGCTTGAGCAACGTGATGAAGTCAGATTACGGGGCCTGACGGAGCAGTATCTCGATGCCGAAAAGTGGTCTTCGGGCGGTATGTATCGTCGGTATGCGACGGCCATTGCAGGTGCGGTGACAGGCAATCTGAGTGCATCTTCATCGCAGTTTATCCAGGCGGCGGCCGTCAATTATCTGCAAGGGCTGGGCGCTGAACAGGTCAAGAGAATCGCTGACAACCTGCAGAGCGAAGCCGCACGATCCGCCTTGCAGGGCATCCTGGGATGCGCCGGTGCCATGGCCAAGGAGGCAGCGTGCGGTGCAGGTGCGCTGGGCGCATCGGCCGGTACCGTCATCAATGCGCTGCTGCAGTCTGCGGACCGGCCGGGCAGTCAGGAGAAGGAGTCGCGCACTAATCTGGTGACCAGCATCGTGGCGGGGATTGCAACGGCTGCCGGAAGCACAGCGAATCCGACGGCCACGCTCGCCGCCCAGCTGGAGGCAGAAAACAATGCCTTGGGGGTGAGCTACTCCAAACAATTCCTGAACAAGATCCGGGCTTGCGACGCATCGCAGGGGGCGTGCTTTGCCGAGCTGAAGGAAGACGCTGCGAAGCAAAGAAAATTGTTTACGGAGCAGTTGGAGAAAGGGTGCAGCGGAGCGGCGGCGACCCCCTATGCTTGTGAGGCGGTGATGAGCTCGGGGCAGGCTGCGCTGAGTGATCTTGCTCATGCGCTGTACTTCGCGAAGACGGAGGATCAAAAAGCGTACGTCAAGGCGCTGATTGTCGAACAGACCTTGGATATGGACCGGCAATTTCCCAATCTGGCGGCGCTGGGGGAGAGGGCTGGTTTTCTGGATCAGCTGGCGTTGCAATTGCAGCAGATGTGGACGGATGTCGGGCCTGCGGGGGCAAGTTCAGGGCTGATCAGTTCGGGGAATGTGGCGATAAGTCACGCGAGGGAAAAATATGTTCCTAATGCGGGTGCAGTGGCGAATATGAAAGAGTTTTTTGGCAAAACCAGTTTTGGTGAGGAGGTGCGGAAAAATGTTAGAAAATCAAATGCTATATATGATGGGCAAAGTATCTATGTCGCACAAAAACCTATTGGTAAGGAAATTGAGAAAGGCGATAAGTTGTATTTAGATGGCCTACATAAGGATCATCTTGAAGTATTTGATTCGACAGGAAAACTTCGGACCGTGCTTAACTTGGACGGTACTGTGAATGGCGATAAGTTGGCTGCGGCCCAAAAACAAGGGAGAAAGCTGAAATGAAAGAGATTAGCGGATTAGATTCTATTCAGTTGGCGTTTCTTGAGTTGACCTCAAGCATTGGCTTGACCATTGATGAAATGAACGCGGAGATAAAAGATGATGGGCAATTTGAATGGTTTATTGATTACGAAAATTCACTAAACGAACGGTATGAATACAACTCATCTAAGCTCCTAAGGTATTTCGATATTCACCGAAAGGCAAGAAAGAATAACGACCAGTTGACGGCTTTTGCAGCACTTCTTTTTGCGGGTGTTTCTGCTCACAATCTTAAAAATATATTTGAAAATATAGAAGGTGAAATTGATAAGGTGATGTTTCGAGATCCGCGATTCACGTGGCCTGATATCCCTGAAGGTTATAAGTTTCCGGAAGACTATCTAGAGGAGAAGTCTTAGGAAATATCATGATCGAAAAGTTTGTTGAATCTAATTCCTCAGCATTGCTTCGGCAGGAAACCACGTATTTTGACGGGCGCCAGCAAAGCCTGGGCAGCGCCTGCTAAAGCCAGTCGAAAGCTAAAAGCGACTATGCCGGCGTCATCAGTTATATCGCTGAACGGGAAATTGGAGTGCAGCTTAAATAGGGGACTAACTATATCTGAATCGCCGTCACAAAGATCATCTTGAAGTATTCGATAAGCACGGAAACTTTAAATCTGTTCTTAATTTGGATGGGACACGCAACGAGGTCAAGGCGAATGCTGCAAAAACGCAAAGGAGAAGACTGAGATGATAGATATACGCAGAATGGATTTGATTAAAGAAGTATTTCAGGACTTGTCCAAAAATCGGCAGCTGCTGCGGACGGAAATAAATGATAACAATGATGGCAATGAAAGATCGATCGTGTATCTCAACTACGATTTTTCGCTGAGCGAGAAGCTGAAAATTGAACTGTCGAACCTAATTCACTATTTTCAAATGTATCGACGTGCTCTTGGCGAACACGATCGGTTGGCGGCTTTATTCATGATCACCTGCGCTGGCGATCTGGCCCGGACGCTCTCGGATGTGTTCGGTGGTATTGAGGACGCTATTGATAAAGTGATGTACAGGGATCTGAGGTTCTCTTGGCCATCTGTGCCCGAGGGATACAAGATTCCCCAGCCATTGCTGGTGGCCGCCAAGGATAAATTGAAGTGTATGGCGGACTTTGGCAGTGCGGCCGATCACGACGTACTGATGTTCTGGGAAAGCTCAGGAGGAAAAATTGAGGTGGTGAAAAAAGATAGTGTCGATGTCATTCGTAAGACATTTATCGAGTCGGCCGAAAGCATTGGTGTATCGAGAAAGGAGATGAATGAAAGTATGGATGAGAATGATCATTTCGAATGGTGTATTGACTATCGGCACTGCCTGGGCGAGCAGCTAGAGGTAGATCTTGATGAACTTCTTCTCTTCCTTGAAGCTCATCGGATCGCGATCCAGCAGAACGATCAGTTGGCGGCGTACATAACGCTCCTCTATTGTGGAATCCATGCCCAGAATGTTTCCGGTTTTTTTCTAAACATTAAGGACGAGGTCGATAGGGTTGCTGTTTTGGATAAGAGATTTTCGTGGCCTCCCCGGCAGCCAAGATTGGGAGGGTAGCTTTTATGAAAGGCTTGTTGAGTACGGCGTTTGGGATGACGCTGAATTCTGGAAGCTTCATTCCGATCTCATTCGTATTGCTCAGGCCATTGATGGTGACACCATTGAAAGAGAGATCGCATTGGCCGTTATGCGTCTGTATATCAAAATTTCTTCGCTCATTTCGGCTCACTTTCGTCCGAACGATATCTATAGCATTGAGGACCTTAGTGAACTGCAAATTTCGGCGCGCAAAGAAAGACTAGACCTGGCGGTCATTGGAGTCTTTTCCGGCGAGATATTGGGCGAAGAACGGTTTGATCTGAGAAACCCGCTCCTTTAGGAATTAATGATTTAAGGAGAAGATTTTTGGAGAAAAGCGGGAATATGGTTTCCCCTGCTTAAAGTGCTTTGCCTCCCTACGAGCGGATTTTTCCATTAAGAAGCGCCCAGTGATTTGAAGAAGTTTATCTGGATGGACATGACCCGAGGATCAGACAATGGAATGGAGAAAACTAGTCGGAGTGGAGAACCATGACTATCTTGTGCACGGCGCAATCTTCCGGGCCAGAGCAGAGTGGCCGTACGAAAAATTTGTTGATTTCATGCTCGTAGACATGCCTGATGATGGAACTAGACATGCTTTGGTCGTTGCGTCTGGCAGGAAAGCCGGCTTGATCTTGGTGCGGCTCCCGCTGGAGTCTGGTTCTCCTAACGGGAACACGCTGTCGCAAACCTGGCTTATCGAGAATTGGGATAAGTGGGTTTATCCGCAATGCCCGGTTCAGGATGTCCATTTTCTCCCGCATTACGAGGCGGGAGATCCAGCGCAAATGTCTCTCACCCCACCCGCTTAGCCGCCAACGCATTCCCCACCCTGCTCGCCGACTTGCGTCCCAGCTGCTGCGAGATGAACTGCCCCGCCTCGGCCACCGCATCCAGATCAATCCCGGTCTCGATCCCGAGCCCGTTCATCATGTACAGCACATCCTCGGTCGCCACATTGCCGGTCGCGCCCTTGGCATACGGACAGCCCCCCAGCCCCGCCACCGACGCGTGATAGATGCTGATCCCCGTCTGCAGACTGGCATAGATATTGGCCAGCGCCTGCCCATAAGTATCGTGGAAGTGACCCGACAAACCTTCGATATGGAATTCACGAATCGCCGTCTCCATCACCGGCCGCACCTTGCCCGGTGTAGCTACGCCGATGGTGTCGGCGATGTCGATCTCGTCACAGCCCAGCTCGCGGAAACGCCGCACCACGTCGGCCACCGCCTCCAGCGGGACTTCCCCCTGGTACGGACAACCGAACGCACAACTCACCGCCGCACGCAGGCGCTTGCGGTGGTCCTTGGCGGCTTTGGCCACTTCGGCAAAACGTTCGATGGATTCGGCAATGGAGCAATTGATGTTCTTCTGCGAGAACGCCTCCGAGGCTGCCCCGAAAATCACCACCTCATCCACCCCCGCTTCCAGCGCCGCCTCGAAGCCCTTCATGTTGGGCACCAGCGCGGAATACACCACGCCCGACCTGCGCGTGATGCCGTGCATGACCTCGCTGGAGGTCGCCATCTGCGGCACCCACTTGGGCGAGACGAAAGAAGCCGCCTCCACATTCGGAAAACCCGCCGCCGAAAGCCGGTTCACCAGCTCGATCTTGACCTCGGCGGAAATGGTTTCCTTCTCGTTCTGCAAACCGTCGCGCGGTCCGACTTCAACGATCTTCACTTTCTTGGGCAGGCTCATCATGCGGGTCTCCGTTGGGGTTGTTGTGATGCGTGGCTGGCTGTCAACGCATTCAGTTTGCTACTGGCGCGGCATCCAGCCGCACATCAGCCACCGTGCCGCCGGTCATCTTCTCCAGCTGCGCGGCCGTGAGGTTGAAGACGGCATGCGGATGGCCGGCCGCCGCCCAGACACTGTCAAAGTTGAACAGGTCACGGTCGATCAGCATCACCGGCTTGACCACGTGGCCAATGGGGCAGACGCCACCGATGGCATAACCGGTGGTGTCCCGCACGAACTTGGCATCGGCCTTGCCGAGCGGGCCGGTCAGGGCCGTGACCTTGGCTTCGTCCACCCGGTTGGCACCGCTGGCAATGACCAGCACCGGCGCACCGTCAGCCACGCGCCGGAAGATGATGGACTTGGCAATCTCGGCCACGCTGCAGCCCACGGCCGCAGCGGCTTCGGCCGAGGTGCGGCCGGTCGAGGGCAGCATCGTGACCGGTTTGTCATGGCCCATCGCGGCCAGCAGGTCGGCAACGCGTTGGGCGGAAGAGGGCAGGGTGGCGGCGGTATCGTTCATGGTGGTTTAAAGTGGGCACAAGGCCCGCAGCAGGACAAGCCGGAAATGATAACAGCACCCCCGCCCCCTCTGCCGCGCAGGCCCGTATTCAGCGATCCAGCAGGAAGACCCCATCGCTGGCCGCCGCTCCCGCCTTCTGCAGTTGCGCTACGCACCAGTCGGCCAGGGCGGCATCCTCCATCTGCAGGAAGCGCGCATTGGTGATGCGCAACAAGGGGATCTCTCGCATCATCGTCGGCAAGTCCGCCAGTGCAATCCGACCACGTTCCAGCAGCAGGAATTTCACCAGGACCTTGACGCCATTGTGTGCATTGCGCAGCGGATCGGCCTGCAGATAATCCAGGCGCGAGAAGGCCTTCTCCAGCGCATCGTCCACCTCGGTGAAGGGCGCGCCATGGCCGGGAATCACGGTGCGCACATCGAGGCTGCGGATCAGCTCCAGCGTGGCGCGCGCCTCCTCGAAACCGGATTCGCCATCGAGCTCCGGAAAGATGATCCCGAAGCCGTTGCGCCACAAGGCATCGGCCGAGATCAGCACACCCTCCTGCGCGCAATACAGCAGCAGCGCATGCGGATCATGGCCCGGTGCAGCCAGGGCAGTCCAGTCGAGATCACCCAGGCGCAGCACATCGCCGCTGCGGATGAGCTGGTCATGCGCAAAGCGCGGGCAGCGTTGGCCGGTGGCGCGGTAGCTCAGGGCATCTTCGTCCCAGCGGCGCACCTTGTCATCTTCGGCGGCGGGGATGGCGATGCGGCAGTCATACGTCGCCTGCAGCGCGGCATTGCCGCCGCAGTGGTCCGAATGCAGATGGGTGTTGAGCAGCACATCGAGTCGCTTACGCCCGCGCTGGTGCAGCACGTGGCGCACCAGCGTCTGCGTCTGTTCGGCATGCGTGACGTAGCCGCTGTCGATCATGACGACTTCATCGCGGCCAAACAGCAGCACGTTGTTGGACGACAGCCAGCCCCGCTCCAGCACGTGCAGCGAGGGTGGCAGGCGCAGTGCGGACGTGTTCACGGTGCGTTGCTCACGCGGCCTTGAAGTCCAGCAGCTGCGCACCTTCGGCCACCTGATCGCCAACCGCGTAGCGCAGCGCTTCCACGGTGCCGGCCGAGGGCGCGGCGATGGTGTGTTCCATCTTCATGGCTTCCATGATGAGCAGCGGCGTGCCTTGTGCCACGCTCGCGCCCTGCTCCACCAGCAGCGCGACGATCTTGCCGGGCATGGGCGCGGTCAGGCGTCCGCCCTCGGCCTCGGCGTGGCCGGCGTGGGCCATCGGGTCGAGGTAGCGCAGGCTGTGCTGGCTGCGGCCATCGAAGAGGTGCAGCCATTGGCCCTCTCGCGCGACGTGGGCGCGCAGGGTGCGGCCATCCAGGTTGATGAGCAGGCTCTCCGTGTCACTCTCATGCAGCGCGAGGGTGTGCGTGCTGCCATCGACCTGCAACTGCCAGTGCTGGCCGTCTCCTGCATAGTCAATCTTCACGCTGCTGTGGCCCGATTCATCCTCGAAGGACAGCATGCGGCGCAGAGGCATATTGAGACGCCAGCCGCTGGTCTGTGCCCACGGATCGTTGTTGGCCTGACCGCGCTTTTCCTGTTGCAGCAGCGCGGCGGTGGCCAGCGCCAGCGTCTCGGTCGTGGGCCGGGCCGGGGTCGGGAAGAGGGTCTCGCGGTGACGTTCGATCAGGCCGGTATCGAGATCGGCTGTCGCAAATGCCTGGCCTGCGATCAAGCGCTGCAGAAAGCCGATGTTGGTCGCCAGCCCGACCACCTGGTATTGCGCCAGCGCCCGCGCCATGTTGCGCAGGGCCGCGTCGCGATCCTCGCCCCAGACGATGAGCTTGGCGATCATCGGATCATAGAAGGGCGAGATGGCATCGCCTTCGCGTACGCCCGCATCGATGCGTACGGCTGCGGGTTGCGTGGCGCCGGGCGCGGCCAGCGTGAATTCCACGGCGGGCGCGCTGCGCATGCGGGTGAGGGTACCGATGGAGGGCAGGAAGCCCTTCTCGGGATTCTCGGCATAGATGCGCGCCTCGATGGCGTGACCATGGAGGCGCAACTGCTCCTGCTTCAGTGGCAGCGCTTCACCGGCAGCGACACGCAATTGCCACTCCACCAGATCGAGTCCGGTAATCATTTCCGTGACGGGGTGCTCGACCTGCAGGCGGGTGTTCATCTCCATGAAATAGAAACTGCCATCCTGGTTGGCGATGAATTCCACCGTGCCTGCACCGACGTAGCCGACCGCACGGGCGGCAGCGACGGCAGCCTCGCCCATGGCCGCGCGACGATCAGGGTGCATGCCGGGCGCGGGCGCTTCTTCCAGCACCTTCTGATGGCGGCGCTGCACCGAGCAGTCGCGCTCGAAGAGATAGACGCAATGGCCATGGCCATCGGCAAAGACCTGGATCTCGATATGGCGCGGACGGGTCAGGTATTTCTCCACCAGCACGCGGTCATCGCCGAAACTGGAAATCGCTTCGCGCTTGCAGGAGGCCAGTGCCGCTTCAAAATCTTCACTGCGTTCGACCACGCGCATGCCCTTGCCACCGCCACCGGCACTGGCCTTGAGCAGCACCGGGTAACCGATGCGGTCAGCTTCGGCGCGCAGGAAATCGCTCTCCTGGCGTTCACCGTGGTAGCCCGGCACCAGGGGGACGGCAGCCTTCTCCATCAGGGCCTTGGCGGCGGATTTGGAGCCCATGGCATCGATGGCCGAGGCCGGCGGGCCGATGAAGACCAGGCCGGCATCGGCACAAGCCTGGGCGAAACCGGCGTTCTCCGACAGGAAGCCGTAGCCGGGGTGGATCGCCTGCGCGCCCGTGGCGAGGGCGGCGGCGATGATCTTGTCGGCACAGAGATAGCTTTCCTTGGCCGGTGCCGGGCCGATATGCACGCTCTCATCGCAGGCGACCACATGCTTGGCGTGCGCGTCGGCATCGGAATACACGGCCACGGTGGCAATGCCCATGCGGCGGGCGGTGGCGGCCACGCGGCAAGCGATTTCGCCACGATTGGCGATCAGGATCTTGGTGAACATGGTCTCTCCTCGGTGGCGCGCGTCAGATGCGGAAGACACCGAACCGGGTCTCTTCGATGGGGGCGTTCAGGGCGGCGGACAATCCCAACGCCAATACCTGGCGGGTATCGGCGGGATCGATCACGCCGTCGTCCCACAGCCGGGCCGAGGCGTAATACGGATGGCCCTGGGTTTCATACTGGGCGCGGATGGGCTCCTTGAAGGCGGTCTCCTCTTCTGCACTCCAGCTGCCGCCGCGCGCCTCGATGCCGTCGCGCTTGACGGTGGCCAGCACGCTGGCGGCCTGCTCACCCCCCATCACCGAGATGCGCGCATTGGGCCACATCCACAGGAAGCGCGGCGAGAAGGCGCGGCCGCACATGCCGTAGTTGCCCGCACCGAAGCTGCCGCCGATGATGACGGTGAGCTTGGGTACTTTGGCGGTGGAGACGGCCGTGACCATTTTTGCACCATGGCGCGCAATGCCTTCGTTCTCGGCCTTCTTGCCGACCATGAAGCCGGTGATGTTCTGCAGGAAGATCAGCGGGATCTTGCGCTGGCAGCACAGTTCGATGAAGTGGGTGCCCTTCTCGGCGGCTTCTGAAAACAGGATGCCATTGTTGGCGATGATGCCCACCGGCATGCCGTGCAGATGCGCGAAGCCGCACACCAGCGTAGTACCGTAGCGCGCCTTGAATTCATCGAACTCGCTGCCATCGACGATGCGGGCGATGACCTCGCGCACGTCGAAGGGCTTGCGCGTATCGGTCGGGATCACGCCATACAGCTCCTGCGCCGGATACTTCGGTTCCACGTTCTCGCGTACGGCCAGCTGCTGGGGTTTGCGGCGGTTCAGGTGGCTGACGATGTTGCGCGCGATGGCCAGGGCATGGGTGTCATCCTGTGCCAGGTGATCGGCCACGCCCGAGAGGCGCGTATGGACGTCGCCGCCACCCAGCTCTTCAGCCGTCACCACCTCACCGGTGGCCGCTTTGACCAGCGGCGGCCCGGCCAGGAAGATGGTGGCCTGCTCCTTGACGATGATGGATTCATCGCTCATGGCCGGCACATACGCGCCGCCTGCGGTGCAGGAGCCCATCACCACGGCGATCTGCGGGATGCCCCTGGCCGAGAGGTTGGCCTGGTTGTAGAAGATGCGGCCGAAGTGGTCGCGGTCGGGGAAGACCTCATCCTGATTGGGCAGGTTGGCCCCGCCGCTGTCGACCAGATAGATGCAGGGCAGGTGATTGAATTCGGCGATCTCTTGCGCGCGCAGGTGCTTCTTGGCCGTCATCGGGTAATAGGTGCCGCCCTTGACGGTGGCATCATTGCAGACGATCACGCATTCCTGCCCGGCCACGCGGCCGATGCCGGTGATGATGCCGGCCGAGGGCGCGGCGTCCTTGAGGTTGCCGTCGCGGTCCTTTTCGCGGTACATGCCGTAGGCGGCCAGTTGCGAGAATTCCAGGAAGGGCGTGCCGGGGTCCAGCAGCATCTGCACGCGCTCGCGCGGCAGCAGCTTGCCGCGTGCCACGTGCTTGTCACGCGCGGCCTGGCCGCCGCCTTCGGCAATGGCGGCCACCTTCTGCCGCAGATCGTCGACGATGCGCTGCATGGCATCGCGGTTGTGCTGGAATTCCTCGCTGCGCGGGTTGAGCTTGCTTTCAATCTGCGGCATGGTTTTTCGTCTCTCTGTTCAGTTTCTTGTTGTGCTCTCGGGCGCTCAGGCGCACGGCAGGCGGGGCATGGTGCAGAAAACGTCACCCGTCCGGAAAGCGCCCATCCACGTAGTACCAGCGCGCCTGCCCGCTCTCATCGGGCTGGCGCACGAAGTTGCTGATCTCGTGCAGGCGGTGCGCCTTGCCGCCGACCTTGAAGCGCGCCACGAATTCGACGGTGGCCTCATCGCTGCCGCTGGCGTGCTGGTGTTTCTTGATGTCCAGGCCGATCCACTTGACGTCGGTTTCGCTGGTCAGTTCTTCTTCCGGCAGCGTGTCCGGGAACCAGGTCGCGCGCAGGTAGGCTTCATCGCGCAGGGCGAAGGCGCTGTAGCGCGAGCGCATCAGCAGCTCGGCCGTGGCCGGTACCTGGCCGCCGGTGATGAAGCGGCCACAGCATGTCTCGAAGCTGGGCTGGCCGCAGGGGCAGGGGCCGGACTTGTCCTTCTTGGTGCTCATCAGATCTTTCCGTTCTTGAGGAAGGCTTCCAGCTGGGTGAAGCGGTCGAAGCCCCAGAATTGTTCGCCATCGACGACCATGAAGGGCGAGCCGAAGACGCCGGCGCGGCCAGCGGCGTCGGTGCTCGCGCGTAGTTGCTCCTTCAGTTCCGGCGAGCCCAGCGCCGCTTCCAGCGCGGCGCGGTCGATGCCATTGTCGGCGGCGATGCGCAGCACGTTTTCGGGCATGCTGATGTCGATGTCTTCGGTGAAGTAGGCGCTGTACAAGGTCTTGATCAGGTCCACCGCCTTGGCCGGCTGGGTCTGCTGCACCCACAGCGTGGCGCGCGCAGCGACCTGCGTGCCGATGGGGAACTGGCTCGGGGCCTTGTAGAAGATGTTGTGGAAGCGCGCAGTACGCTCCATGTCGTGGCGCGAGTAGTCGCCCTTGACCGGGATGTTGACCAGCGAATTGGTCCCCAGCGCCTTGAAGATGGGGCCCAGCAGGATGGGATGCCAGTTGACCCTGCGACCGTATTTCGCGGCCAGCTTGTCGATCTCGACAGCAGCGAAGTAGCCATAGGGCGAGCTGAAGTCGAAGTAGAAATCGATGGGTGTACTCATGATGTCCGTCGTGTCTGAAGTTTGAAAAGAGGTGAGGGCGCTTACAGCGTATCGGCGAACAGTTCGCGGCCGATCAGCATGCGGCGGATCTCGCTGGTGCCGGCACCGATCTCGTAGAGCTTGGCATCGCGCCACAGGCGGCCCACGGGATACTCGTTGATGTAGCCATTGCCGCCCAGCGACTGGATCGCTTCTCCGGCCATCCAGGTGGCCTTCTCGGCTGAATACAGGATGGCACCGGCAGCATCCTTGCGCAGGGCGCGCACCTTGTCGGCGCTGTCGGCGCGATCACAGGCCTGGCCCACCGCATAGACGTAGGCCTTGCAGGCCATCATGGTGGAATACATGTCGGCCAGCTTGCCCTGCATCAGCTGGAATTCGCCGATGGCCTGGCCGAACTGCTTGCGGTCATGCACGTAGGGGACCACCACATCCATGCAGGCCTGCATGATGCCCAGCGGTCCGCCCGAGAGCACGCTGCGCTCGAAGTCCAGGCCCGACATCAGGACGTTGACGCCACGGCCAATGCCGCCCAGGATGTTTTCCTCGGGCACCTCGCAATCCTGGAACACCAGTTCGCCAGTGTGGGAGCCGCGCATGCCGAGCTTGTCCAGTTTCTGCGCGACGGAAAATCCTTTATAACCTTTCTCTACCAGGAAGGCGGTCATGCCACGCGCGCCGGCCTCCAGATCGGTCTTGGCATAGACCACCAGCACGTCCGCATCGGGGCCATTGGTGATCCACATCTTGCTGCCGTTGAGCACGTAGCGGTCGCCCTTCTTGTCGGCACGCAGTTTCATGCTCACCACATCCGAACCGGCATTGGGTTCGGACATGGCCAGCGCACCGATGAAGTCGCCCGAGATCAGTTTGGGCAGGTACTTGCGCTTTTGCTCTTCGTTGCCGTTGCGCTTGATCTGGTTCACGCACAGGTTGGAGTGGGCGCCGTAGGACAAGCCCACCGACGCCGAGGCGCGCGAGATTTCCTCCATCGCGATGATGTGCGCCAGGTAGCCCAGTCCGGCCCCGCCGTACTCCTCGCCCACGGTGATGCCCAGCACGCCCAGGTCGCCCAGCTTCTTCCACAGGTCCATGGGGAACTGGTCGCTGCGGTCGATCTCGGCCGCACGCGGGGCGATCTCCGTTTGGGCGAAGGCGGCGACCGCCTCGCGCAGGGCGGCGATGTCTTCGCCGTGGTCGAAATTGAGGCCGGGCAGGTGGATCATGGGTGTCTCCTCGTTGGGTGTTTGGGGAATTCTTGTTGTGGTATGCAACGATCGCTGTTGCTTGACGTTAACGTCAATGGGGCCGGGATGCGCGGCGGCAGATGCCGTTTGCGTCAGGCCGCTACCGCCTTGCGTTTGCTCTTCGGTTTGGCATCGGCCAGCAGTTGTCGGCATTCCTCTTCGTGGGCGGCGATTTCGGAGAGGGTCAGTTCGAGGTCCTCGCGCTGCTGCTCCAGTTTTTCGCGATGCTGTTGCAGCAGGCCCAGGAAGCGTTGCAGCTGGGGCTGGGTATCCTTGGGCGACTCGTACATGTCGATCAGGTCCTTGATCTCGGCGAGCGTAAAGCCCAGGCGCTTGCCGCGCAGCGTGAGCTTCAGGCGCGTGCGTTCGCGCGCCGGATAGACCCGATGCCGCCCGCCCACGCCCTCGCGCTTGGGATTGAGGATGCCGTGGTCTTCGTAGAACCGGATCGCACGGGGCGTTATCGCGAATTCTTCGGCCAGTTCGGTGATGGTGTAGGTAGGCATGGGACGAATCGATGGGTTGGTCTGGCACTTTACGTTAACGTAAAGTATATTGTGCCCTGTCGTCCAGCAAAAAATGCAGGGCTGGCACGACAGCGCATGACTTCCCTTCTCGATGATCGCCAGGCTTACTGATGAATGCTCTTGAATCCCAGCTTGACTACGCCTTCGGCGACACCTTGCCCGACACCGGCCACACCATGGAGGTGGCGCCGGGTGTGCGCTGGCTGCGCATGGGGCTGCCCTTTGCCCTGAATCACATCAATCTCTGGTTGCTGGAGGACGAGGTAGAAACGCCGCAGGGCCGCCAGCGTGGCTGGACCGTGGTCGATTGCGGCATCGCCACCGACGACACCCGCGCGGCCTGGGAGCGCATCTTCGCCGAGGAGCTCGACGGACTGCCCATCCTGCGCGTGCTGGTCACGCATTGCCATCCGGATCATGTGGGCCTGGCCGACTGGCTGTGCCGACGCTGGCAGGCGCCGCTGTGGATGAGCACCGGCGACTACGCCTTTGCGCGCGTGATGTCGGCGGCCTTGCCGGGGGCCGAGGGCACGGCGGCCACACCGCATTTCCGGCGCCACGGGCTGGCCGACCCCGAGACGGTAGCCACGCTGCAGGGGCGCAATTCCTATTACCAGGATCTGGTGCCGGCGGTGCCGCATGCGTATCACCGCATGCAGGACGGTCACGCAGTGCGCATCGGTGGACGGGATTGGGACATCATCACCGGTTTCGGGCATTCGCCGGAGCACGTGTCGCTGTACTGCGCAGCGCTCAATGTGCTGATTTCGGGGGATATGGTGTTGCCGCGCATCTCCACCAATGTCTCGGTGTTTGCCATCGAGCCGGAGAGCAATCCCGTGCAGCAGTATCTGGATTCCCTGAAGAAGTATGGCCACCTGCCGGCTGAGGTGCTGGTGCTGCCTTCGCATGGCAAGCCCTTCCGTGGCCTGCATACGCGTATCGCGCAGTTGAACGACCATCACCGCGAGCGTCTGGCCGAAGTGTTGCACGCCTGCGCCACGCCGCAGACGGGCGTGGATATCCTGCCGGTGATGTTCAAGCGACCGCTGGATACGCACCAGCTCTCCTTTGCGCTGGGCGAGGCGGTGGCCCACTTGCACAAGCTCTGGGTTGACGGTGCGGTCAGGCGGATGCTGGGAGAGGATGGGGTGTATCGCTTCGTGGCGGTGTAAGTCTTTCTGCATCAATCGTTGGCATTGATGCAGATGACGCATCAATGAAAAACGCCGGCGGGGATGACCCGGCCGGCGTTATTTTTCATCTCGGATGGGGCAGGCGCTTCAGCCCGCCTTCTTCTTCATCTCGCGCTCTTCCTTCTGCAGCTTGGTCTTGATGCGGTTGCGCTTCAACGGCGAGAGATATTCGACGAAGACCTTGCCCTTCAGGTGATCCATCTCGTGCTGGATGCACACGGCCAGCAGATCATCGGCATCGACCTCGAAGGCCTTGCCGTCGGCATCAAAGGCGCGCACCTTCACGCGGGCCGGACGCTCCACGCCATCGTAGATGCCGGGCACCGACAGGCAGCCCTCGTCGTAGACGCGCTTCTCTTCGCTGGCCCAGAGGATCTCGGGATTGATGAAGACCTGCAGGTTCTTGCCCTCGTCGGAGACGTCGATGACCACCACCTGCTCATGCACGTCCACCTGGGACGCGGCCAGGCCCACGCCGGGCGCGGCATACATGGTCTCGGCCATGTCGGCCACCAGTTTCTTGATGCGCTCGTCGAAGACGGTTACGGGGGCGGCGATCTTGTGCAGGCGCGGATCGGGGTAACGGAGGATGTTCAGCAGGGCCATACGTGGGTTCTCGGTAAGCTTGGGGTTCGGTCTCGGTGGACCTGGTTCGGGCCGGATCTCGTCATTTTGCGAGCGTCCAGGGAATTCATTTCGGGATTTATCGTGTAAATGTGGCCGGAGCGCGACGCTTCAAGCGCGGCGGCAGCACAATTGCCCTCTTTGGCTGGCGTGTGCTGCATGGCCCGGCGGCCAAGGGTTTCCCGATCAATTGGAAAAGTGTATCACAGCCAGCCCCCGGCTCGCCCGGAGAGCCGCGCTGCGCGGCCTTGAGCGGGCATCTGATGCACAAAACTTCATTTCCTGTCATGCAAGAGCATTTCCATCAAGAGTCTGCCGATCTGGCGTCCTGGCTGCGCCTGGCGATGACCGACGGTGTCGGTCCGGTGCTGGCGCGCCGGCTGTTGTCGGTGTTCGGTTTGCCGGCCAATCTCTGGCAGGCTGATGCGCAGGCCATTCGCGAGGTGGTGCCGGCGCCGGTGGCGGCCAGCTTGTTGCGGGCACCCACGGCGCAGCAATGTGAACGCATCGCGGCCACGCTGGCGTGGGTGCAGGTGCCGGGGCAGTCCATCGTCACGCTGGCCGATGCAGCCTATCCGCCGGGCCTGTTGCAGATTGCCGATCCGCCCTTGCTGCTGTATCTGCGCGGCAATCCGGCGTTGCTGGCGCGTACGGCACTGGCCGTGGTCGGCAGCCGCAATGCCACGACCCAGGGCGTGCTGCATGCGGCGCGTTTTTCCGAGGAACTGAGCCGGGCCGGCATCACCATCGTCTCCGGGCTGGCCTTGGGCATCGATGCGGCAGCCCATGCGGGTGGGCTCAGCGGGACCGGTTCGACGGTGGCGGTGATCGGCACCGGCATCGATCTGGATTATCCCCAGCGTAACCGGGCGCTGGCACAACGCATTGCCGAGGGCGGCTGCATCGTCAGTGAATATGCGCTGGGTACACCGCCGCTGGCGGCCAACTTTCCGCGCCGCAACCGGATCATCTCGGGCTTGTCGCGCGCCGTGCTGGTGGTGGAGGCGGCAGCCCAGTCGGGCTCGCTCATCACCGCGCGCATGGCGGCCGAGCAGGGGCGAGATGTGTTTGCCATTCCCGGCTCCATTCATGCCCCGCTGTCCAAGGGCTGTCATCAGCTCATCCGCCAGGGCGCCAAGCTGGTGGAGACCACGCAAGACATCCTCGATGAATTGCCCGCATGGTCCGTGTTGCCTTCGCAGCAAGCTGTCGTGCAGGAAACTTCACCTGCCGCCGTGGAAGATGTCGATCCGACAAGCCGCCGCGTACTGCAGAGTCTGGGTCATGATCCTGTGGATGCCGATACCCTCGCCCAGCGCTGCGGCCTTGATGCAGCGGCCCTGGCAGGGAGTTTGCTAGCGCTGGAACTGCAGGGTTGGGTGGAGTTGCTGCCGGGTGCACGTTATCGTCGACTCGTGTGAAGAAATTATCCCCGCAGCGCCGCAAATCCTGCCATACTGGACTTGGCTGACTTGTACATTCATAACCTTCGCGATAAAGTACGAACATGTTTGATGTCCTCGTTTACCTGTACGAAACCTACTATCGCCCTGATGCCTGCCCCGAACCCGAGGCGCTCGTCAAGAAGTTGTCCGCGATTGGTTTCGAAGAAGATGAAATCTCCCAGGCACTCGGATGGCTGACGGATCTTGAAGTCGCCAATCATGAGTTCGCCGACAACTATCCCCGACAGACCGCCTTCTCCTTCGGTACGCGCATCTATGCGACCCAGGAAAGCGATGTTCTGGGCGTGGAAGCCATCGGTTTCATCCAGTTCCTCGAATCGGCCAAGATGCTGGACCCGATCCAGCGCGAGATCGTCATCGAGCGCGCCCTGGCCGCCGGTGAAGCGCCGGTCGGCCTGGAAAAGCTCAAGGTCATCGTCCTGATGGTGCTGTGGAGCCAGGGCAAGGAACCGGATGGTCTGATGTTCGAGGAGCTGTTCCTCGACGAGGACGACACCGAACCTCGCCTGCTGCACTGAAAGCACCGGCCTGGCACGAGCGACAGGGCTGGGAGGGAGCCTTGCTGACATCGTGCTGACGCCGCATCCTGGCGTTGTTGCTTCATTTCAAGCCATTTCGACATGAATGAGCAGGAATGAACATGAAAGCCCGGAAAAGCGCATGATTCATTGAAACGGCAAGCCCTTGTGCTTGCCGTTTCATTTGCATCACGCTTATCATTCCCCCGCATTGGCCCGATATTGGCTACTATATAAAAATTCTGTTGTCCACAGGCAATGAAACGCCGGCCACTTGCCCAGCTCGCCGCCGCGCATCGTTTCCCGCCTGGGATGGCATGGCGTTGTTTCGGGACATTCCGGCCCCATGTGAGGCTGATCGCATTTCCGCAACACGCCAGCAACTGACCTCTCACCACCGAGATCCATACTTATGAGCAAGACCCTCATCATTGCCGAGAAGCCCTCTGTCGCGAACGACATCGCGAAGACGCTCGGCGGCTTCACCAAGCACGATGAGTATTTCGAATCCGACGAGTACATCCTGTCCTCGGCTGTCGGTCACCTGCTGGAAATCGCAGTCCCCGAGGAATACGACGTCAAGCGCGGCAAGTGGAGTTTCACCCACCTGCCGATGATTCCGCCGCACTTTGCGCTCAATCCGATCGCCAAGACCGAGTCGCGCCTGAAGGTGCTCTCCAGGCTCATCAAGCGCAAGGATGTGACCACCCTCATCAACGCCTGTGACGCGGGCCGCGAAGGTGAACTGATCTTCCGCCTGATCGCGCAATACACCAAGGCCAAGCAGCCGGTGAAGCGCCTGTGGCTGCAATCGATGACCCCCGGCGCCATCCGCGAGGGCTTTGCCCATCTGCGCGATGATGAAGAAATGCTCCCGCTGGCCAATGCTGCGCGTTGCCGCAGCGAAGCCGACTGGCTGATCGGCATCAACGGCACCCGCGCCATGACCGCCTTCAATTCGAAGGAGGGCGGCTTCTATCTGACCACCGTGGGCCGCGTGCAGACGCCAACCCTGTCCATCGTGGTGGAGCGTGAAGAGAAGATCAAGAAGTTCGTCCCGCGCGACTACTGGGAAGTGCACGCCGAGTTCGTCTGCGCGGCCGGCATCTACAAGGGCCGCTGGCTGGACAAGGGCCACAAGAAGGATGAAGCCGATCCCGAGAAGCGCCCCGAGCGCCTGTGGAGCAAAGCCGCAGCCGACTCCATCGTGGCCGCCTGCCGCGACAAGCCGGGCAATGTCACCGAGGAATCCAAGCCGACCACGCAGATGTCGCCGGGCCTGTTCGACCTGACCAGCTTGCAGCGCGAGGCCAACTCGCGCTTTGGCTTCTCGGCCAAGAACACCCTGGGCCTGGCCCAGGCGCTGTATGAAAAGCACAAGGTGCTGACCTATCCGCGTACCGATTCGCGCCACCTGCCCGAGGACTACATCAACACGGTCAAGGACACCATGGAGGCGCTGGCGGAGAACAACAACTACCACCAGTTCTCCAAGCAGATCTTGAAGCAAGGCTGGGTCAAGCCCAACAAGCGCATCTTCGACAACACCAAGATCAGCGACCACTTCGCCATCATCCCGACCACTCAGGTGCCCAAGAACCTGTCGGAGCCGGAACAGAAGCTCTACGACCTGGTGACGCGCCGCTTCATGGCGGTATTCTTCCCGCCGGCCGAGTTCCAGGTGACCACCCGCTTCACGGAAGTGTCGGGCCACCAGTTCAAGAGCGAAGGTAAAGTGATGATCAACCCCGGCTGGCTGGCCATCTACGGCAAGCAGGTCGAGGAAGACGACAAGGACAAGGAAGGCGGCGGCAACCTGGTGGCCGTTGCCCCGGGCGAGAAGGTCAAGACCGACAAGGTCACCGCCAATGGCCTGGTCACCAAGCCGCCCGCCCGCTACACCGAAGCCACGCTGCTGTCGGCCATGGAAGGCGCGGGCAAGCTGGTGGATTCGGACGAGCTGCGCGAAGCCATGGCCGGCAAGGGCCTGGGCACGCCGGCCACGCGCGCGGCCATCATCGAAGGCCTGCTCAACGAAAAGTACCTGATCCGCGAAGGGCGTGAAATGATGCCCACCGCCAAGGCCTTCCAGCTGATGACGCTGCTGCACGGCCTGGGCGTGGATGAACTGACCGAACCCGAACTGACCGGCGAGTGGGAACACAAGCTGGCCCAGATGGAGCGCGGCAAGATCAGCCGTGACGAGTTCATGCGCGAGATCGCGCAGATGACCCAGATCATCGTCAAGCGCGCCAAGGAATACGACAACGACACCATCCCCGGCGACTACGCGACGCTGAAGACGCCTTGCCCCAACTGCGGCGGCGTGGTGAAGGAAAATTACCGTCGCTTCGCCTGCACCAAGTGCGAATTCTCGATGAGCAAGGTACCCGGTGGCCGCCAGTTCGAAATCGCCGAAGTGGAAGAGCTGCTGCAGAACCGCACCATCGGTCCGTTGCAGGGCTTCCGTTCCAAGATGGGCCGTCCGTTTGCGGCCATCCTGAAGATTTCGCGCGACGAAGAGATCAAGAACTTCAAACTGGAATTTGACTTCGGCCAGGACCAGGCCGAGGGCGAAGGCGGCGAGCCGGTGGACTTCAGCGAGCAGACCCCGCTGGGCGCCTGCCCCAAGTGCGGCAGCGGCGTCTACGAAATGGGCCTGGCCTATGTGTGCGAGAAGACCGTGGCCAAGCCCAAGGCCTGCGACTTCCGCAGCAGCCGCATCATCCTGCAGCAGGAAATCCTGCCCGAGCAGATGGCCAAGCTCCTGAACGACGGCAAGACCGACCTGCTGCCGGGCTTCATCTCGCAGCGCACGCGCCGGCCTTTCAAGGCCTTCCTGGTGCGTGGCAAGGATGGCAAGATCAGCTTCGAGTTCGAGGAACGCAAGGCCAAAGCGCCCGCCAAGGGCAAGGCGGCAGCAGCGGAGGCTGATGACGGTGCCGATGAGGCAGTCGCCAAGCCGGCCGCCAAGAAGACGGCGGCCAAGACCAAGGCGGCTGCTGCCAAGAAGCCGGCTCTGCGCAAGGCCACGCCGAAGAAGGCCGCTGCACCGGACGCCTGATTTTCCACCTGGTGGAAACGACAAAGCCCTCGCACTTCACGGTGCGAGGGCTTTTTGTTGGCGAGCTCAGTGTGGCTTAGTCGCCGTACACCACCGTCAACGGCGCATGATCCGAAAAGCGCTGTTCCTTGTAGATCGCCGCACTGACCGCCTTGGCCGCGATGCCCGGCGTGGAGACGTGGTAATCGATACGCCACCCCACGTTATTGGCCCAGGCCTGGCCGCGATTGCTCCACCAGGTGTAGGCTTCGCCGGTGGTCTCGGGATACAGGCGACGATACACGTCCACCAGGCCCAGTTGGTCGAAGATGCGCGTCATCCAGGCGCGTTCTTCCGGCAAAAAGCCCGAATTCTTCTGGTTGCTCTTCCAGTTCTTCAGGTCGATTTCCTTGTGGGCGATGTTCCAGTCGCCGCAGATGACCACTTCGCGGCCACTCTTTTCCAGTTCCATCAGGTGCGGCAGGAAGGCTTCCATGAAGCGGAACTTGGCTTCCTGGCGTTCCTCGCTGGAGGAACCCGAGGGTGCATAGAGCGAGATCACGGTCAGGTCGCCGTAGTCGCATTCGACATAGCGGCCTTCGTCATCGAATTCGGTATTGCCGAAGCCGATGCGCACCGAGTCCGGCTGGCGGCGGCTGTAGACGCCCACGCCCGAGTAGCCCTTCTTCTGGGCATAGTGGAAATGGCCGACATAGCCGGCCGGGGCCAGGAAGTCTTCGGTCATGTCGGCGGCCTGGGCCTTGAGTTCCTGCACGCAGACGAAGTCCGGCGCTTCCTTCTGCATCCACTCGAAGAAGCCCTTCTTGGCGGCCGAGCGGATTCCGTTGAGGTTGGCGGAGACGATTTTTGGCATGGATGTCCTGTTTGCTTGTTGTGCAAGCGTGTTCATTAAGGCCGGTAGCATAACCGATAGGATGAATCATTTAAAATGGCGGCCTGATGAAGGCTTTGCCACCGCGCTGCCTTGCCCTGCGGCAAGCGGGCGCGGTCCGCACCTTCCGTTTTGACTCTTCCCGGGAAATACATTGTGAGCAACTTGCGACAGGAATTCATCGAATTCGCGGTATCGGCCGGCGTGCTGCGCTTTGGCGAATTCGTCACCAAGGCAGGCCGTACCTCGCCTTACTTCTTCAACGCCGGCCTCTTCAGCGAGGGTGCGACCCTGGCCCAGGTGGCCCGCTTCTACGCCCAGACCCTGCAGGATTCGGGTGTGGAATATGACATGCTGTTCGGCCCCGCCTACAAGGGCATCACCCTGGCCTCGGCCACTGCCGTGGCGCTGGCCGGCATGGGCCGCAACGTGCCCTTCGCCTTCAACCGCAAGGAAGCCAAGGACCACGGCGAAGGCGGCACCATCGTCGGCGCCAAGCTGCAGGGCAAGGTCGTCATCATCGATGACGTCATCTCGGCCGGCACCTCGGTGCGCGAGTCGGTGGACATGATCCGCGCCGCCGGCGCCACCCCCTGCGCCGTGCTGATCGCACTGGACCGCATGGAGCGCTCGGGCAAGGACGGTGCGCTCTCCGAACTGTCGGCCGTGCAGGAAGTGGCGCGCGAATACGACATGCCGGTCATCTCCATCGGCAACCTCAATGACCTCTTCGAGTACATCTCCAACGGCGGCGATGCCCGCCTGAGCCAGTACAAGGATGCGGTGGCAGCGTATCGGACCCGTTACGGCGTCTAAGTACCCTGGAAATGCCTCCAACAGGCATTAAATGAAGAAAAAGGCTGGATCCGCGAGGTTCCAGCCTTTTTTGCGTGCGCGTTGGAAGAATTACGCCAGATTCTGGGGCAGGGTAGTCACGCGCTGACGCTGCAGGCGGTCATCGAGCTCGCCCACCTGGGCGGCCACGGCATTCTCGGTCTGTTCCACACGCTGGTGGAGGTCACGCTGCAAGGCATCCAGACGCTGCGCCAGCAGGGTTTGCTGTTCGCTCTGGCGCTGCTGCAACTGCTCCAGCTCGGTCTTCAGATAGCCGCGCAGGTCGTTGAAGCGCGAATGCTCGGCCTGGTCGGCCAGGGCGCGCTGCGCTTCCAGCTGCTTGGTCAGGCGCCGGCTTTCCAGCATCACGGTCGTCTGCAGCGCCAGAATGTAGAGCAGGAAGAAGGCCGTCAGCACCACCACCACGCCCAGCATCACCGCACCCAGCGGCGCCTGGAACTCGGTATAGATCAGCGACAGCGTGGTCGTGGCCGTAAAGGCCGTCCAGTTGACGGCGGCAAAGATGGCGACCAGCGCCAGCAGCACAATCAGGAAAATGGTCCGGAATTTCATGTCAGCCTCCTTTGTTGTGAAGGTGTCGGCAGAGGCACGCAAGTGCTTGTCATGACAGCAATATGAATATCTTGGACTAGGTCAGGCGCAGGGATGTTCCTTGCAGTTGCCCGATTGCAATCGGAAATGAAAAAGCCGGCATCACAGCCGGCTTTTTTGGGGGGGGAGGGTGGCGCAGGGCTCAGGCGGCCGCCAGGGCCTTTTCCAGCAGCTGATGCAGTTCGGCGAACTGCGGCTCGCCCACGTAGCGTTTGATGATGTTGCCATCCTTGCCGATGACGAAGGTGGTCGGGGTCAGCTTGACGTCGCCGAAGGCCTTGGCCAGCGTGTCTTGCGGGTCGAGGGCGACCTTGAAGGGCAGCTTGCGGGTCTCGGTGTAGTTCAGCACGTAGTTGGGCGGGTCATAGCTCATGGCCACGGCCACGAAGTCCAGGCCACGGTCCTTGAACCTGTTGTAGGTCTCGATCATCTGCGGCATCTCGCCCACGCAGGTGGTGCAGCTGGTGGCCCAGAAATTGACCATGACCACCTTGCCGCGCAGATCCTTCAAGGCGACCTGCTGGCCATCGAGCTTGGTGAAGGTGACGTCGGGTGCGGCATTGCCGGCATTGACCTTGAAATAGGCGAAGGCGGCCACGGCAGCCACCACGAGGACGGCGGCCAGCTTGATCATGAAACCGTTCTTGGAAGCGTTTGCCTGTGCTTGCATGGAAAACTCCGGATTCGGAATGCGGGAAGGGGCTGCACAGGGCAACCCCATTGAAGTGAAGCATTATAGACCGCCGCGCGGGATCCTGCGGGCCGGGCCTGTACGTGAAAACCGCCGGACGGACCGGCGGTTTGACCTGCATCAGGGGGGCTGCGCTCAGCTGGTGGACTTGTTCTCGTCGGCCGGCTTGCGCTGGTAATCCTTCAGTTCGTCCTCGGTGATGTATTCGAACAGGGTCACGACCTTGTTCACGCCCGAGACGCCGCTGGCGATCTGCGCCGCGCGCTGGCCTTCTCGCTGGGTCACGCGGCCCATCATGTAGACGATGCCGCGCTCGGTGGTGATCTTGAAGGCGCTGGAATACAGCGTCTTGTCATCCACCAGGCTGGCCAGGACCTTGCTGGTGATGAGCGCGTCACTGGAGCGCGAACCGAAGCTCGATGACGGGCCCACTTCCAGTTCGTTGTACACCGTCTCGACGTTCTGGATGGCCTTGGTTTCACGTTCGGCGGCGGCCTTGGAGGCTTCGTCGGGCACTTCGCCCGACAGCAGCACCTTGCGGTTGAAGGCGGTCACGTTGACATGGGAGCCGGCGGCCACCACGTCGGGAATGCGGGCTTCGCCCTTGACGACGATCGCTTTGTCTTCCGTCTGCGCACCCAGGGTGCGACGGTCGGTGGCGGCAAAGGTGGTGGCCAGCGCACCGCCGGCAAAGACTGCAAAACAGCCCTGCAGGCTCAGGGCCATCATGCCGCCCAGGGCCACGGCCGCCAGCGGGCGGCGCAGGCGGATCAACAAGGATCGTGCATCATTCATTCGCATCATCTCCAAAAAGCGCGACGTCGATACCGTCGCAAATGCAGTGCAGCGACACCAGATGCACTTCCTGGATGCGCGCGGTACGGTCATGCGGCACACAGAGATGCACATCGGCGTCGGTCAGGATCTTGCCGATCTTGCCGCCACCCTTGCCGGTCAGGGCCACCACGCGCATGTCGCGTTCGTGGGCCACTTCGATGGCCGCCAGGATGTTGCCCGAATTGCCCGAGGTCGAGAAGGCCAGCAGGACGTCGCCGGCCTGGCCGAAGGCCTGGACCTGCTTCGAAAAGATTTCCTGATAGCTGTAATCGTTACCGACCGCCGTGAGGATGGAAGTATCGGTAGTCAGGGCCAGCGCCGGCAGCGGCAGGCGTTCGCGTTCGAAGCGACCGACCAGTTCGGCCGCGAAGTGCTGGCTGTCAGCGGCCGATCCGCCATTGCCACAGGCAAGAATCTTGTTGCCATTCGACAGTGCAGTGAACATAAGTTCAATCGCCTGTTCGATCGGTTGGGCCAACACGTTGGCAGCCTTCATCTTCAGGTCGGCGCTTTCCTGGAAATGGGCGAGGATGCGAGGATTTGTCATGGTGCCTGCGATTATAGAGGACTTGAACACGGCCAAGCCCGGGCAATTGGTAAAGAGAGGTTTCCGGAATCCGGTCGCACATGATACGCCATGCCCGGCGTGATGGCCCCATGCTGCCCGTTCAGGCAGGATCCGGGAGGATCAGGCGCTGATGGCGTTGCGCAGCCACTGCAGCTGGCCACCCTCGAGGGCGACCACGTCGAAGCGGCAGGGTGGCAGTCCGGACTGGCCTTGCAACCAGACCTGGGCTGCCACCAGCAGGCGCCGCTGCTTGGCCGCCGTGACGCTGGCCACAGCGCCGCCAAAGGCGCTGCTTGCGCGGGCACGGACCTCCACGAAGACGATGGTGGCGTTCTCCCGCAGAATCAGGTCGATCTCGCCGCCCTTGCAGCGGAAATTGCGTTGGATCAGTTGCAGCCCCTGCGCCTGGAGGTAGGCCAGCGCCCGGTCCTCGGCATCGTCTCCGGTGCGCTGGCGCGCCGTGCGCCGCAGCAGGCTGCCTGGCGCCATGATGGCCTCAGTACTGGTCGGCCAGCGGCACCGGCCAGCCGTCCTGGTAGACGGCCTGGGTTTCCTGGCGCTGGAAGAAGGTGGTGCCGCCGCTGACCATGTTCACGTTCAGCCGTCCGGTGACACCGTCGATGTCGAAGCCGGATTGCTTCTGGGCGATGCCGTAGGCCACCCGGTAGGCATCGATGCCCAGGGCGTACAGGCGTGCCAGGTCAGCATTGGGACGCTCGTTGTCATTGACGGTCGGGCGCGGGTAGCGAGCCACGGCCACGTTGTCCGGCTGCAGCTGCCAGGGGATGTCGATCAGACGCACACCATCCAGTTCGGGCAGCTTGTCGTTGGGATTGTCGCGCTTCAAGGTGTAGGGATTGATCTGTGAGGTGCCGTACAGCGGCATGTCGTTGCCCACGGCATTGCGCAACTGCACGGTCTGCGCCGCATCCAGGGCCACGAAGATCAGGGCCGGCTTTTCCTGCTCTACGCGCCTGGCCAGTTGTGCCAGGCCGGGGGCAGAGAGGGCGTTGGCGGGCGTGCTCAGTTCCAGCGTGTCCACCTGCATGCCGAGCTGGCGCGCGCGTAGCTGGAAGGAGCGGGCCGCACGCTTCTGCCAGGCCGTGCCGGTGGAAATGGCGAAGATCTTGCCGGGGGCCTTTTCCTTCTCGACCCAGTTGGCGACCTGGCGCGCTTCCTCGTCGATGGACAGGCCCACGGCCAGCATCTGCGGCGGCAGCGGCAGATCGGCTTCGCCATTCATGTCGGGCTGCGCCAGGGCCACGGTGGGTTTGCTCACCCGTCCGCTCTGGGCCACGGCGGTGACGGCGCTGCGCGAGAGCGGGCCGACCAGGATGTCGTACTTGGCCGAGGCTTCGTCATAAGCGCGCTGCATGTCGGCGGCGGAGTCACCGGTTTCGACGATGGCCAGCTGGATGTTTTCCTTCTGGCGCGAATAGGCCGTCAGGAAACCCGCGCGCACCGCATCGGCAGCGGCACCGAAGGCACCGCTGCGGGAAGGCAGCAGCAAGGCCATGTGGATGATGGGGGGCGCGGGCGGGACGGCAGGAACGGCAGGGCCGCCTGCGGCGGCGGCTTGCATCTCGGGCGAAGTGCCCGGTGGCAGGGCCAGCGGGGCCGGGTCGGCGGCGGCCGCGGGGGCGCCTGGCGTGGCAGCCTGGGCCAGCAGAGGTACACTGTGGGCTGCGGCGGCGCTGGCCGTCACCATCCATGGTGCCAGCATGCCTGCCAGCAGGGCCGCGTGCGCGGTCATTTTCTTCCAACTTGTGAACATCCCGCCCCCTTCAATGAATCAGAATTCCAGCGTCGCCGCTTCCATCCTGCAGGATGCCGCCCAGCAAAGCTATCCGGTGTCGGCATTATATGTGCTGGCCACGCCCATCGGAAATGTCTGCGACATCACCCTGCGCGGCCTGCATGTACTGGCCATCGCCGATGCAGTGGCCTGCGAGGATACCCGCAATACCAGCCAGCTGCTGCAGCGCTATGGTCTCTCAAAGCAGCTGCTGGCCACCCACGAGCACAACGAACGCGAAGCCGCCGCCAGGATCGTCGAACGCCTGCAGGCCGGCCAGCGGGTCGCCCTGGTCTCGGACGCCGGCACTCCGGCCATCTCCGACCCCGGCGCCCGTGTGGTGGACGCCGTGCGCGCGGCAGGGTTCCAAATCATCCCCCTGCCGGGCGCATCGGCGGCGGTGACAGCCTTGTCGGCCTCGGGGCTGACCGATGCGCGGTTCCACTTCGTCGGCTTCCTGCCTGCCAAGACCCGCCAGCGTGAAACCGCCCTGCAGGAACTGGTCGCCCTGCAGGCGGCGCTGGTGTTCTATGAAGCCCCGCACCGCATCGTCGAGACCGTGCAGTCGATGCTGCAGGTGTTCGGCCCCACGCGCCAGGTGGTGCTGGCACGCGAGCTGACCAAGCTCTTCGAGCACCTCCACCGCTGCCCGCTGGGCGAGGCGGTGGCCTGGCTGGAGCAGGATGGCAACCGCCAGCGCGGCGAATTCGTGGTCTTGCTGGAAGGCGCACAAGCGGTCGAGGGGGAGGATGCCGAGGGTGAGCGCGTGCTGCGCATCCTGCTGGAAGAGTTGCCCGTCAAGCAGGCGGCCGCACTGGCCGCGCAGATCACCGGCCAGAAAAAGAATGCCCTGTATGAACGCGCCTTGCAGATCCGGCAAGCTGCGCAAGACGATGGGGCCGACCACGCCTGAGGCCAGTCCGGCCCGCCAGGTGCCTGGCACAGCCGGTTCCGGCCGTGATATGAAGATGTGCGCGGCCCCCCGCGCCACGCCGCCCTGTGCGGCAAGTCCGCCGCAGGGCAGGTGAAGATATTTCCCAAAAACCGGGGCCGGCTCAGCGCTCCACGATGAAGGGGGTGCCGGCACTGCGCTGGCGCACCAGCATGGCCGCATTCTGTGCCGCCGGGCGGGTCGGATAGGGGCCGGCGTAGAGCCGATAGAGACCATTGACCTGCACCGCCTGCATGCTGTCGACGATGCCGGTGAGGCTGGGCAGCAGCTTGTCGCGTGCCACCAGGGCGTTGGCTTCTTGCGAGTAGGCACCGAACTGCAGGTAATAGCCAGCCGTCAGCGGGACCGCCTGGGGCATGGCGGGGGAAGGTGCCGAACCGCTGGCCACGGCATTGATGATGCCACCGCCACCGGCCAGACCGGCCCCGCCGGCGGCACTGGTGGTGCTGGCATTGATGGGCTGCACGGCCGCCACGGTAGGCTGTGGCGGCAGGCCTTGCGCGCTGACCGTATTGATTTCTACCGCACCGGTGGAGACGCCCTGACCAGCGGCCCCGCCATCGGCCACCCGGTTGATCGGGTCGGCCGCCGCCAGCCTGGTGCCGCCGCCATTGCGGCGGGCATCGGCCATGCGCTGGGCTTCTTCGGGCAGGATGCGTTCGACCTCCAGTTCGCTGCTGCCGCTGCCGAGGTAGCCGAGCTTGAGCGCGGCCGTGTAGGAGAGATCGATGATGCGGTTGGAGTGGAACGGACCACGGTCATTGATGCGCACGATGACCTGCTTGCCAGTCTTCAGGTTGGTCACCCGGGCATAGGAGGGAATGGGCAGCGTGGGGTGCGCGGCCGTCATCTTGTACATGTCGTAGAGCTCACCCGAGGACGTCTTCTGGCCGTGGAATTTCTTGCCGTACCAGCTGCCGATGCCGCGCTGGATGAAGGGCTGGTTCTCGTCCGTGATGGGTACATAGGTCTTGCCGAACACCTTGTAGGGCCGGCTGGCCGCCTTGGAGACCGGTTCCACCTGCGGTTCGGCATCGGCCACGTCCAGCAGTCCGTCGGGGATGTGGTCGCCCGGACCGTCATCCTTGTAGTAGCCGCCGCGACCGGAGCCCGCCGCCGGAAGCGCCGGCACATTGGCCGGCCGCGATCCGGCCGATTTGCTCGTGGTGGCCGGCGCCTGTGCAGTCTGGCGCGAGGCCTGCTGGGTGGTGCCGCAGGCGGCCAGCAGCAGGGGCAGCAGCAGCGCGCCCCAACGCAGGAGGCGGTCCCCGGGGGCGCGCCGGTGGTGATGTTCTGGAGTGTTTGTTCCCATGGCCTGTCCTTGGTCAGCAGTCGATGCGCCGGAACGGAAAAAAGCCCGTCCCGGCCGGAATGTTCGCAACGATACCAGAGTGCAATGCAGCGAAGCTGACAACAGGTCCGTGCAGCGAGTTCACGAATCGTCGTGAACTTGTCGGAGGGGCAACAATGCAGCTGCGCAGCCTGGTCAGCTCTGTACCAGCTTGCGATGGCGCTGGATGCTCATCAGGATGCCCGCGCCCAGCCCCAGCGTGACCAGGGCGGTGCCGCCATAGCTCATGAAGGGCAGCGGCACGCCCACCACCGGCAGGATACCGCTGACCATGCCCATGTTCACGAAGGCATAGGTGAAGAAGATCATGGTGATGGCCCCGCCCAGAAGGCGTGTGAAGAGCGTGGGCGCATTGGCCGTGATGATCAGGCCGCGCCCGATCAGCAGCAGGTACAGCACCAGCAGCACGATGTTGCCGATCAACCCGAATTCTTCCGAGTAGACCGAGAAGATGAAGTCGGTGGTGCGTTCGGGGATGAATTCCAGGTGGGTCTGCGTGCCCATCAGCCAGCCCTTGCCGGTGATCCCGCCGGAGCCGATGGCAATGGTCGACTGGATGATGTGGAAGCCCTTGCCCAGCGGATCGGAGGTCGGGTCGATGAGCATCATGACGCGCTGGCGCTGGTAGTCGTGCATGAAGGACCACACCACGGGCAGACTGGCCGCCCCCGCCACGAAGAGCGCCAACAGGATCTTCCACGGCAGTCCGGCAAAGAAGATGACGTAGAAACCGGCGGCCAGCACCAGCAGGCCCGTGCCCAGGTCGGGCTGGCGGATGATCAGGAAGCCCGGGATCAACAGCAGGATCGCCGCCACCAGGAAGGCATCCCAGCGCAACATGCCTTCGCGCTTCTGGAAGTACCAGGCCAGCATCAGCGGCATGGCGATCTTCATGATCTCCGAAGGCTGCACCACCATGCCGATGTTGAGCCAGCGGCGCGAGCCTTTCTTGATGATGCCGAACAGGGCCACCGCAATCAACAGCGTCACCCCCACCGTATAGACCGGCACGGCCAGGCGCAGCAGCAGCTGCGGGGAGACGTTGGCGGCGATCCACATGATGATGAAGGCCACCAGGATGTTGCGCAGCTGGTCTTCCACCCGGCCCGGAAAGTTCATCCCGGCCGAGTACAGCGTGACGATGCCCACCGAGACGATCAGGAACACGATCAGCGACAGCGCGCCGTCGAACACCGTCAGGTGCGGCTTGATGGTTTGCCACAGGGGCGGACGTTGCAGGCTCATGCCGGCTCCTCGTGCGTACAGCTTGTTGCGATGTCTGGCCCGGCACAGGGCGATGGCGCCGCGCCAGCGTTCATGTCCGCGGCCAGGGGCCAAACGTCATGGGCTTTCATTCCTGCACATCCGGCTGGACCGTCGGCGTGGTGCCGCCGTCCTCGGTGGTGGGGCCTTCGACCGGGGTGTCGGCGCCTGTCGCATCGGGGGCGACCGCCTTGATCGGCTCGTTGGGACGCTTGCCCAGCATGAAGTAGTCCATGGCCTTGCGCACCAGCGGCGCGGCCACGCCGGCACCCCAGCCCCCGTTCTCGACCACGGCCGCGATGGCGATGCGCGGTGCATCGGCCGGCGCGAAGCCGATGTAGAGGCCGTTATCGTGGTAGATACGGGCCAGCTTTTTGGAATCATACTTCTGGTTCTTGGCAATGTTGACCACCTGTGCGGTACCGGTCTTGCCGCCGGACTCATAGGGTGCGCCCCGGAAGGCCGCCGCGGCCGTGCCTTCCTTGACCACGCCCACCATGGCGCGCTTGATGAAGTCGATGTTTTCCTGCTTGAGCGGAATGCGATAGCTTTCCTTGGGCACGGTCTCGGTGCGCTCGTGGGTGACGCCATCCTCGATGATCTTGACCAGGTGCGGCTTCATCACCACGCCATTGTTGGCCAGGATGGCCGTGGCCTGCGCCAGTTGCAGCGGGGTGAAGCTGTTGTAGCCCTGGCCGATGCCCAGCGAGACGGTATCGCCGGCGATCCAGCGCTTCTGTTCGGGTTTGCGGAAGGCGGTGCGCTTCCACTCGGTAGAGGGAAGGATGCCGTGCTTCTCGTGCTCCAGGTCGATGCCGGTGATCTGGCCGAAGCCGAAGGGCTTCATGAAGTCATGAATGGCATTGACCCCCATGTCGTTGGCCAGCATGTAGTAGTAGGTATCGCACGACACCACGATGGAGCGGTACATGTCGACGATGCCGTGGCCGCCTTCCTTGTCATCGCGGAAGCGGTGGTTGCCCAGCACGAAGTAGCCGGGATCGCGGATGGCATCCTGCGGGCGGCGCTTGCCCAGTTCCAGGGCGGCCAGCGCCATGAAGGGTTTGTAGGTCGATCCGGGCGAATACACGCCCGACAGCGGTCGGTTCAGCAGCGGCCGGTCGGGCGACTTGTTGAGCTCATCCCAGCTCTGCTGGTCGATGCCTTCGACGAACAGGTTGGGATCGTAGGAAGGTTGCGAGACATAGGCCAGGATGTCGCCCGTGGCCGGGTTGATCGCCACCAGCGCGCCCTTCTGGTCGCCGAAGGCTTCTTCCACCACCTTCTGCAGCTCGATGTCGATGGACAGGATCAGGTTCTTGCCGGGCGTGGCCGGCGTGCGCGAGAGCGAGCGCACCGCGCGCCCACTGGCCGAGATTTCCACTTCCTCGTAGCCGGTGGTGCCGTGCAGCTGGGTCTCGTAGCTCTTTTCCAGACCTTCCTTGCCGATGTAGTCGGTGCCGTTGTAGTTGGCTTCATCGTCGGAATCGGAGATGCGCTCGGCATCGCGCTGGCTGATGCGGCCGATGTAGCCGATCACGTGCGCGGCCGTCTTGCCGTAGGGGTACTGGCGGAACAGGCGGGCCTGCACTTCCACGCCGGGGAAGCGATAGCGCTGGGCGGTGAACTTGGCCACTTCCTCGTCGGTCAGGCGGGTGCGGATGGGTACGCTTTCGAAATTCTTGGATTCTTCCTGCAGGCGGCGGAAGCGGCGGCGGTCGCGCGGCTGAATTTCCACGATCGTGCCCAGCTCATCGATGAGGTCATCGATGTTGGTCTTGATCTTGGAGGGCGTGATTTCCAGCGTATAGGCCGAGTAGTTGCGTGCCAGCACCACACCGTTGCGGTCCAGGATCAGGCCGCGGTTGGGCACGATGGGCACCACCGAGATGCGGTTTTCCTCGGCCTGGGCGGCGTAGGCGTCGTGACGCACCACCTGCAGCCACAGGAACCGCGCCAGCAGCAGGCTGAAGCACACCAGTACCAGGATGCTGGCAGCCAACAGGCGCATCCGGAACAGCCTCAGTTCTTGCGCGGTATTCTTGAATTCAGTCATGCTGCTTGCACCTGGCCCTTCAGATGGGGCGGTTCTCGTCGCGGTCCACGGCGCGGCGCTGGGGCGCCAGCAGCAGGATGCTCACCAGCGGCCACAGCAGCGCCGAGACCACGCTTTCGCTGAAGTAGAACCAGTCCGGCGACTTGCCCGTCACCAGCAGCTGGATCACCAGCTGCACCGCCTGGGCCAGCAGCATCAGCGGCAGCACATGCAGCGCCTGGGTACGCAACGGAAACCACAGCACGCGGCGGTGGATCATGATGGCGAAATACGACAGCAGGGTATAGGCCAGCGCGTTCTCGCCCAGGAGCGTGGCTTCGTTGACGTCCATCAGCAGGCCCATCATGAAGGCGATGCTGATGCCGACCTTGCGCGGCTGGTGGATGTTCCAGAACACCAGCGCCAGTGCCACGAAGTCCGGCACGCCGACCATCTGGCCCCAGGGCATCAGGTTCAGCACGAAGGCCACGATGAGGCTGAAGGCGATGAACAGCGGACTGGCCGGCAGGAGGATGGTTTGATTGTTCATCGTGCGGATTCCTTGGCCGCCGGTTTGGCGGCACCAGTGGCAGCGGTGGCAGCCTTGGCACCGGTGGCCGGGGTAGTGGTCGCCGCCGCAGCGCCGGCCGGCTTGGCCGGCGTAGTCACGCTGGCTGAGCCCTTGCGCTCCTCGGCCGGCTTGTCCTTGGGCGCGGGGGTGGCTTCCTCGCCGCCGTTGTCACGGGTGCTGTCACGCAGGCGGCGCTTGAAGAGCTTGGCCGATTTTTCATCGATCACGTCCGGTTCGGGACGCGGCGGCAGGTTCTGGTCCACCAGCAGGATCAGCAGCTGGCGATGACGGTCGATGCCGGCCAGCGGGCGGCAGACGATGCGGGCGAAGGCGTCCGCCGAGCGGGTTTCCACCAGCGCCACGCTGGCCACCGACAGACCGGGGGGATAGACGCCGTCGATGCCCGAGGTCACCAGCACGTCACCCTTCTGGATATCGGCGTTGGAGGGCATGAAGCGCAGGTCCAGTGCGCCGGTCTGGCCACGGCCATAGGCCACGCTGCGCAGGCCGTTGCGCAGCACCTGCACGGGGATGGCCTGGTCCTTGTCGGTCAGCAGCGTGACTTCGGAAGAAAACGGGAACACCCGCGTCACCTGGCCCACGATGCCGACATCGTCGATCACCGGCTGCCCCGGCGTGACGCCCTGTTGCGAGCCGCGATTGAGGATGATCTTGCGGGTGAAGGGATCGCGCGCATCGTAGAGGATCTCGCCGACGATGGACTTGACCGGCACCTTCTGCTGCATGTCCAGCAGCTTGCGCAGTTGCGCGTTTTCGGCCGCCAGCAGGCTTTCCTGCTGCATCAGCTGGGCATTGACGATCTGTTGCTGACGCAGCTCGCGGTTTTCCTTCTGCAGCGAGGCCAGCGAAGAAAAGTACTCGGACGAATTGGTAAAGGCGTCGCGCGGAATCATCGCTACCGTCTGGAACGGATAGAGGGCCGTGCCCAGCGCCTGGCGCAGCGTGCCCAGCACGTGCATGCGGGCGTCGACCACCAGCATCACGACCGAGATCAATGCGAAGACGGTCACGCGCACCCGGGCCGAGGCGCCCTGCTTGAAGAGTGGTGGGATTTCCATGGCGTCAGGCCGACTGCAGGGTCACGTCAGGTGACCGGCTGCAGGCGGATAACTCACTTCCTGCGTCGAAAACGGTAACAAAAAGGGGAGCCGAAGCGTTCCTGCGACGGTCCACCAGCCGGCCCTGCCCCCTGTGCGCAAGCGGTGTGCGCATCCTGTGGCTGGTCGGCGTGAACGGCGTCATATCGAACGGATCGGTTCCCCACTCATCCGGCGGTACATTGCCGCCGGTTCATGCTGTACTGCCTGCGCCTGCAGTCCGGCAGGCGCATCGTGCTGCTCGGACTTGCTACCCGGCTTATTCGGCCGAGAAGATCGAGCCCAGCTTGTCCATGCGGTCCAGTGCCATGCCCGAGCCGCGCACCACGCAGGTCAGCGGGTCTTCGGCCACGATCACCGGCAGGCCCGTTTCTTCCATCAGCAGGCGGTCCAGGTCGCGCAGCAGGGCGCCGCCACCGGTCAGCATCATGCCCTTTTCGGCGATGTCGGCACCCAGTTCCGGCGGGGTCTGTTCCAGCGCGTTCTTGACGGCCGAGACGATGTTGTTCAGCGGATCGGTCAGGGCTTCCAGGATTTCATTGCTGGAGATGGTGAAGGAACGCGGGATGCCTTCGGACAGGTTGCGGCCCTTGACTTCCATTTCCTTGACTTCCGAGCCCGGGAAGGCCGAGCCGATTTCCTTCTTGATCGCTTCGGCGGTCTGCTCACCGATCAGCATGCCGTAGTTGCGGCGGATGTAGTTGACGATGGCTTCATCGAACTTGTCGCCGCCCACGCGCACCGAACCCTTGTAGACCATGCCGCCCAGCGAGATGATGCCCACTTCGGTGGTGCCGCCGCCGATGTCGACCACCATCGAGCCGGTGGCGTCCGAGACCGGCAGGCCCGAGCCGATGGCAGCGGCCATCGGTTCCTCGATCAGGTAGACCTGGGAGGCACCGGCGCCCAGGGCCGATTCGCGGATGGCGCGACGTTCCACCTGGGTCGAGCCGCAGGGCACGCAGATGATGATGCGCGGGGAGGGGCGGAACAGCTTGGAGTCATGCACCATGCGGATGAACTGCTTCAACATCTGCTCGGTGACGGTGAAATCGGCGATCACGCCGTCCTTCATCGGGCGGATCGCCTCGATGTTGCCGGGCACCTTGCCCAGCATCTGCTTTGCTTCCTTGCCGACCGCCTGGATGGTCTTCTTGCCGTTGGGGCCGCCTTGCTGGCGGATCGCCACCACCGACGGCTCGTCCAGCACGATGCCGTGGCCGCGCGCGTAGATCAGCGTGTTCGCGGTGCCGAGGTCGATCGCCAGATCGTTCGAGAAGTAACTGCGGAGAAATCCAAACATGAGTTGTCCTGATGCGCCCGCGAGGGGGCGCTAGCTTTTTGATAGGGGGAGGTGTCCGTTCATGCTGCGGCGACGCGAAAATCAGGCGCCTGCAAGGCATTAATCCGACATTCTACCTTATAATTCCCGAGAAACCAGCAAGCCGGCTTGCCAAAAGTATCAGCACCCCGTGCCCTTCCGGCCGCCATCTGGCGCGGGTTTGCCGTTTCTTGTGCGAACCACGCCCTGACCTGGTCAAGCCGCCGCGCAAGCGAACTGGCCGCGGGCAGCCAAGGCTGCAGAATTCGTCTACCGGCCGCAGCGGCTACGGGTCTTCCAATTTCAACATCACGCGGCGCGCCCTGCGCGTCCTTTCGACCATGTCTCTAGCCCTTTCCGACGTCAAACGCATCGCCAACCTGTCCCGACTGGAGCTGACCGACGCCCAGGCCGGTGCCACGCTGGACAAGCTCAATGGCATCTTCGCCCTGGTGGAACAGATGAAGGCCATCGACACCTCCGGCGTGGAACCGCTGTCGCACCCGATCGCCGCCATTGAGCCGGCGCTGGCGCTGCGCCTGCGCGAAGATGTCGTGACCGAATCCAATCGCCGCGACGACTACCAGCAACCGGCCCCGGCCACCCAGGATGGTCTGTACCTGGTGCCCAAGGTCATCGAATGAACCCGGCGCCTGGCGCCAGCCACCGTCCGCTTCCGGCCCAGCCGGCCCGCAAGACCGCAGCGTAACCAATTCCATGCACAAGCTCACCCTCAAAGAACTGTCCGCGCAACTGCAAGCGCGCAAGATTTCCGCCACCGAACTGGCCACCTTGTTCCTGGACCGCATCGCGGCCAGCGACCTCAACGCCTTCCTGCACGTGGACCGCGATCTGACCCTGGCCCAGGCCAAGGCCGCCGATGTGCGCCTGGCAGGCAATGATGCCGGAGCTCTGACCGGTGTGCCCATTGCCCATAAGGACATTTTCGTCACCCGCGACTGGCGCACCACGGCCGGCTCACGCATGCTGCAGAACTATGTGAGCCCCTTCGATGCAGCCGTGGTGGAACAGTTCAACGCAGCCGGTACGGTGACCCTGGGCAAGCTCAACTGTGACGAGTTCGCCATGGGCTCCAGCAACGAGAATTCCTTCTATGGCGCGGTCAGGAACCCCTGGGACAAGACCGCCATCCCGGGCGGCTCCTCCGGCGGCTCGGCGGCCGCCGTGGCCGCCCGCCTGGCGCCGGCGGCCACCGCCACCGACACTGGCGGCTCGATTCGCCAGCCGGCTTCGTTGTGCGGCGTGACCGGCATCAAGCCGACCTATGGCAGCGTGTCGCGCTACGGCATGATCGCCTTTGCCTCCTCGCTGGACCAGGGCGGCCCGATTGCCAAGACGGCCGAAGATTGTGGCCTCTTGCTCAATGCCATGACCGGTTTCGATGAACGCGACTCCACCAGCCTGCAGCGTCCCAAGGAAGATTTCACCCGCTCGCTGAACCAGAGCCTGCAAGGCCTGCGCATCGGCGTGCCCAAGGAATTCTTCGGCGCCGGCCTGGCCGCCGACGTGGAAGCCGCCGTGCGCGGCGCCCTGGCCGAGTTCGAGAAGCTGGGTGCGACCCTGGTCGATATCTCGCTGCCCAAGACCGAGCTGTCCATCCCCGTGTATTACGTGATCGCCCCGGCCGAAGCCTCGTCGAACCTGTCGCGCTTCGATGGCGTGCGCTACGGCCACCGCGCCGCCGACTACAAGGACCTGGCCGACATGTACAAGAAGTCGCGCGCCGAAGGCTTTGGCGACGAGGTCAAGCGCCGCATCCTGGTCGGTTCCTACGTGCTCTCGCACGGCTACTACGACGCCTACTACCTGCAGGCCCAGAAGATCCGCCGCCTGATCGCCGAGGACTTCCAGCGCGCCCTGGCCGGGGCCGACCGCCTGTGCGACGTCATCATGGGACCGGTCTCGCCGACCGTGGCCTGGGACCTGGGCGACAAGACCGATGACCCGGTGGCCAACTACCTGGCCGACATCTTCACGCTCTCCACCAGCCTGGCCGGGTTGCCCGGCATGTCCATTCCTTGCGGATTCGGACAGGGCGAGAAGAACGGCAAGCGTCCGGTCGGCCTGCAGATCATCGGCAATTATTTCGACGAAGCGCGCCTCTTGAACGTGGCGCACCAGTTCCAGCAGGCCACCGACTGGCACCTGCGCGAACCGGCCTGATCGCTGGCCCTCGTCACCAACAACAGCATTCGCAAGGACAACATCATGCAGTGGGAAGTCGTCATCGGCCTCGAAACGCACACGCAGCTTTCGACCCAATCCAAGATCTTCAGCGGCAGCTCGACCCGCTTCGGCGCCGAACCCAATACCCAGGCCAGCCCGGTGGACCTGGCCTTGCCGGGCGTGCTGCCGGTATTGAACAAGGGTGCGGTGGAACGCGCCATCCAGTTTGGTCTGGCCATCGGTGCCACCATCGCACCGCGTTCCATCTTCGCGCGCAAGAATTACTTCTATCCCGATCTGCCCAAGGGCTACCAGATCAGCCAGTTCGAGATTCCGGTCGTGCAAGGCGGCACCATGTCCTTCGCCGTAGAGAAGGATGGCAAGACCGAGATCAAGACCATCAACCTGACCCGTGCGCATCTGGAAGAAGACGCTGGCAAGTCGCTGCATGAAGACTACCAGGGCATGACCGGCATCGACCTGAACCGCGCCGGCACGCCCTTGCTGGAAATCGTCACCGAACCCGAGATGCGCAGCGCCGCCGAAGCCGTGGGGTATGCCAAGGCCCTGCATTCGCTGGTGGTATGGCTGGGCATCTGCGACGGCAACATGCAGGAAGGTTCCTTCCGCTGTGACGCTAACGTCTCCGTGCGTCCGGTCGGCCAGGAGAAGTTCGGCACCCGCTGCGAGATCAAGAACCTGAACTCCTTCCGCTTCCTGGAAGAGGCCATCAACTACGAAGTGCGCCGCCAGATCGAGCTGATCGAAGACGGCGGCACCGTGGTGCAGGAAACCCGCCTCTACGATCCGGACAAGAAGGAAACCCGTTCCATGCGCAGCAAGGAAGACGCGCAGGATTACCGCTACTTCCCCGACCCCGACCTGCCGCCACTGGCCATCTCGCAGGAGTGGATCGATCGCGTCAAGACCACCATGCCCGAGCTGCCCGCTGCCATGCGTACACGTTTCGTGACCGACTATGCGCTGCCTGAATACGATGCCATGGTGCTGACCCAATCCAAGGGCATGGCCTCCTACTTCGAAGCCGTGGTGGCTGCGGCCGGCAAGGAACAAGCCAAGCCTGCCGCCAACTGGCTCATGGGTGACGTGGCCTCCACCTTGAATCGCGAAGACACCGACATCGCCGATGCGCCCGTGAAGGCTGCGCAACTGGCGCTGCTGTTGAAGCGCATTGCTGACGGCACCATCTCCAACAAGATCGCCAAGGAAGTCTTCGCCGGCATGTGGGAAGCCAGGTCCGACAAGGAGACCCTGGCCGATGACATCATCGAGGCCAAGGGCCTGAAGCAGATCTCGGACAGCGGTGCGCTGGAAGCCATCGTGGATCAGGTGCTGGCGGCCAATGAAAAGTCGGTGGCCGAATTCCGCGCCGGCAAGGAGCAGGCCATCAACGCCCTGATCGGCCAGGCCATGAAGGCCACGCGCGGCAAGGCCAATCCGGCGCAATTGACTGAACTGCTGCGCAAGAAGCTGGCGGGCTGACGACACCCTCCGCATCGTACAGCAGTACAGCAATACCGCAGTAGGGCAATGAACCCCACGTCTGACCAAGGACGCGGGGTTTTTCTTCAGGCAGACAGAACCAATGGCCGCCCCCGCGCCCAGCGATTGCTGGACAGCGAGAACGTCAACGAACTCACCTGGTGATACCACCCCGCGGGGATATACAGCATCTCTCCCGGCTGCACCTCGCAGCACACCAGTGCCGCCTGGCGCGCCAGCGGGAAGCGTTCCAGGTCCGGGTGATCCGGATCGAAGGGCGAGCCGAACAGGATGGCATTGGCCTGCTTCGGATAGAGATACTGGTCATGATGCGGCGGCGCCAGCCAGACCCGCTTCTTGCCCCACAGCTGGGCAAAGACATTGTCGTCATAGTCGCAATGCAGCGGCGTGATACAGCCTGCCGGACCGATCCAGAACCGCGGCGGTCCCATCTTCTCGAAGAAGTTGGGCCAGTGGCACAGGCGATTCAAATTCCGCAGTTCCAGATTGCCCAGATACGGCGGCAGCCCGCTCTCGTCGGCCATTGCCCGTTCCAGATAAGCGACCAGTGTCATGTCCTGCATGGCCCGGTCCGGCGCAAAGGCGGTGTTGATGTAATCCCCCACGCGCGCCCGCACCGGCAACTGGCCGAAGTGTTCGCGCAAGGTCTCCACGGACATCGCCGACAGCGGCCAGCGGCTGGCCATGCCGGTCATGATGAAGGGCAAGCCCGCCCGTGCGCGTGCGCGGAAGGCGGCCGTCTTCTGCGGACCCAGACGCGGGATCTCATGTACCGCCGGTAGCACGGCACTGGCCTGGCGAATGGCCTGGCGCATCTCCTGCACCGACGCCACTCCCCGCACCTGGGCATCGCGCCGGTCACGCGCAGCCTCGCGCGCGGCGGCTTCTTCAGGGCTCATCGGCAAGAGGTCGGGGCGCGGCGGCAGCGCGCGGGCAGCTGTGCGGGCGCTTGGGGCGGGAAGTGAAGAAACGGGATCAGGCTGGCTCATGCGGGCTATTGTAGCGCCGGGCCCGGCGCGCATTGCGCCGGGGGAGATGAATTCTTCTTACCGATTCCGTGCGCGCGGGGGATGCGTCGCGGCATCTGGCACGATGCCGCGTTCGTCCCGCTGCTGCCGCGCGAGGCGCTATCGCACCACCGTCACAGGCAACGTGCCACGCTGACTTTCGTCCGGTGGCGTTGCTGCCGCACCGGCATCAAGACGAAACACGCTGACCGCCTCAGTCAGCGAGGCTGCCTGATCCTGCATCGAGCGCGCCGCCGCTGCGGCTTCTTCCACCAGCGCGGCATTCTGTTGCGTGGCTTCATCGATATGGGTAATGGCCAGGTTGACCTGCTCGATGCCATCGCTCTGCTCCTGGCTGGCCAGCGAGATCTCGCGCACGATCTCGGTCACGCGCGAAACGCTCTGCACCACTTCCTGCATGGTGTCACCGGCCTGGGCCACCAGCCGGCTGCCATCGCCGACCTTCTCCACCGAATCATCGATGAGCTGCTTGATCTCCTTGGCCGCCGAGGCCGAGCGCTGCGCCAGCGAGCGCACTTCGGAAGCCACCACGGCGAAGCCGCGTCCCTGTTCGCCCGCCCGTGCCGCTTCCACGGCGGCGTTCAAGGCCAGGATGTTGGTCTGGAAGGCGATGCCGTCGATCACGCCAATGATGTCGGCCATCTTCTGCGACGAGGCGTGGATTTCCCCCATGGTCGAGACCACCTGCTCCACCACGGCACCCCCCTGGCTGGCCACCTGCGAGGCCGACGCGGCCAGTGCATTGGCCTGGCGCGCGTTGTCGGCATTTTGCTTGACGGTGGAGGTGAGCTGTTCCATGGCAGAGGCAGTCTCTTCGAGCGACCCGGCCTGCTGCTCGGTGCGCGCCGACAGGTCGAGGTTGCCCGTGGCGATCTCGCGCGAGGCGGTGTTGATGGTATCGGTGCCGGAGCGCACACGGCCCACGATGTCCTGCAGGTTGCCATTCATGGATTTCAGCGCGGCCAGCAATTGCCCGGTCTCGTCGCGGCGGTCGGCGTCGATGCGGGAAGTCAGGTCGCCCGCCGCCACCGTCTCGGCAATGGCCACCGCCTGGTTCAGCGGACGCGTGATGCTGCGCGTGAGCAGCCAGGCCAGCATGGCGCCCAGCATCATCTCCAGGGCACCCAGCATCAGCAGCATGCTGCGGCCGGAACGATAGTCACCGTTGATCGCGCTGGCAGTCTGGTCGATCACTTTCTTCTGGTAGTCGGCGTAGCGCAGCACGCTGTTGGCGTAGTCATCCATCATCTTCACCAGTACCGTATCGGTCATCTCGCGGGCGCGGGCATCATCGCCGGCGGCCTTGATGTCGAAGATCTTCTGGCGTGTGTCGCGATAGGCGACACGCAATTTGCCGACCTCCACGAACAGATGTTTCTCCTCGGGATCGGCGATGGCCGCTTCCACCCGCTTCTGCAACTGGCTGATCTGGGCTGACTGGGCGTCGATCTGTTTCTGGAAATATTGCCGGAAGGCATGGTCGTCACTCTTCATGACGGCAAAGGTCCGCACTCCGTTTTCCTTGATGGCCGCATGCCACTGCACGGCATCGCGTTCCTTCTTCAAGGCGATCTGGGTCATCTCGTCGGTGGCTTCGCCGATGTTGCCCAGGCGCCAGATCCCCAGGCCCACCATCACCGCCATCAACATCAGCAAGGCAATGAAACCGATGGCCAGGCGTACGCCGATCTTGAGGTTTTTCATCCCGTGTCCCCTTGGGTGAGGCGACCGGCGGCTGGTTTCTTGTCGTGATCTTGGGCCGGGCGCTGGTTGCAATGATGAACCGACTATCCTTCTTGCTTTTGCAGGCTACCACAGGCCCCGGCCTGTACGGCACAACTCGGGAAAGTCCCGACGTCACGGTGTTGTATTACGGCCAAGCACCGTGCCGCAAGTCAGGGCCTGCGCGGCTTACCAGTCCATGCCCGCATCCAGCGGATAGATCGGTCGACGGACTTTCTTGATCGGGAACAGCCGGAAATTGGCACTGGTCGGGCCGCCGCTGTCCGAATCGCATTCCACCAGTGCACGACTGATGGGGACGAAGACCGGTCGGCAATACATGCGCGACTTCAGGATCAGGAAATCCTGCTGCGCCGGATCCAGCCCCAGGCTGGTGAACACGCCCAGGTCATAGGGTTCGACCCGCTCCTCGGTGAGGACGATGCGTGCCGCGCCGATATCGAACAGCACGCTGCGTCCCATCTGCAAGGTCGACCCCGTATAGATCGGCCCGGTCACGGTAAAGCGGCCATCGCTGATGGCCAATACCTTGCCGGTATAAACCGGGGGCGTCTTGCTGATGCCCTGCGCGGCGAGCTCCACCTTGTTGCCGACGGCCAGCGTGAGCGTTGCGCCCACCCCGGCCTGCACCAGTTGCGCTACCGCCTCGGGGTCGCTCACCGGTCCCACGGCAATCCCGCGCAGACCCGCCTGCAAGGCCGCTTCCAGCACATCCATGGTATTGCAGGTGCCCCCTGACATGACGTTGTCGCTGTGATCCAGAAGCAGCACCGGTCCTTGCCCCGGAGCTTGGCTCAACTGGTGCGCCTGCGCCAGCGATTCGGCCAGCGGCAGGCTGTCATAGACGAAATCGGCGCGCTCTTCCCATATCTGGCGCGCAATGCGCTCGGCCACCGCATCGGCGAGCGTCACATCATTTTCCGTCACCACCACCACCGACATGCCCGCATCGCGGAAATCCGACAAGGGGAATCCCGCCAGCACCGAGACCGCCAGTACCCCCGCTTCCTGCTCGGCGGCCTTGGCCGCTTCGACTGCGCGCTGCATGGCCGATGCCGACGTATTGCTGGTCAGCGTGGCCGACAGCACAGGCACCTGGCGCCAGGCCATCTGCGGTTGCGACTTGCCCTGCAGCCGCGCCAGCAGCAGGCGCCCTGCATGTTCGCCGGTCTCGAACATGTCGATGTGCGGATAGGTCTTGAAGCTGACGATGACGTCGGCATGCGTGACCATCTTCTGCGTGACATTGCCATGCAGGTCCAATGCCACCGCCATGGGCGTGTCGGGAGCGATGCGGCGGATGCGCTCAAGCAGCGTGCCTTCGCCATCCTCGGCGTTCTCGGCCACCATGGCGCCGTGCAGGTCCAGCAGGATGGCGTCACATCCTCCCTCGATGGCGCGCACGATGGCGTCGCACATCACGGTATAGGCGTCGGCCGCTACCGCCGCGCTGGGATTGGCCCAGGCCGCCAGGGGCGTGACGATCTCGGCACCGATCCGTTCGGCCAGTTCGAGGAAAGCACCCATGGCGGTACGCGCTCCCTTCTGGTCGCGACAGGCCGCGTCGTCCCATTGCGGGGCAAAGGCTTCAAGGGGTGTGGGAATCGGCGAGAAGGTATTGGTCTCGTGATTCATGCGTGCAATGACGATTTTTGGCTTCATGTTCAGTTTTTTGCATCAATTCAACATCAGACAATGATCATTGCGTGACCACGCCCGCACTGGCCAGCATGGCCTGCAACAGCACGTTGCAACCGGCTTCCAGGTGCTCGGGGCGGGCATCTTCGATCTCGTTGTGGGAGACCCCGTCCTTGCAGGGCACGAAGATCATGCCTGCCGGCGCCAGGCGCGCGGCATAGATGGCGTCATGTCCCGCGCCGGAGACCACATCCATGGTCTTGTAGCCCAATGCCGCCGAGGCGGCGCGTACATTGTCCACGCAATCCGGATGGAAGGGGCAGGGCGGGAAGTAGGACACCCGCTCCAGTTCGATGGAAAGCCCGGTCTTCTTGCGCATGGCCTCCAGATAGGCCAGCAGGTCCTCGTGCATGCGGGTGAGCGACTCTTCGCTGACATTGCGCAGATCGATGGAAAACTTCACCTGCCCCGGAATCACGTTGCGGCTGTTGGGCATCACCTGCACCTGGCCTACCGTGCCGCGGCCATACGGGGCATAGCGGTGAGCGATGGCCACCACTTCCTGCATGATGAACGTCGACACTTGCAGCGCGTCCTTGCGAATTTCCATGGGCGTCGGTCCGGCATGGGATTCGAAACCGGTCACCGTGCAGTCGTACCACGACAGCCCCAGCACCGCCGGTACCACGCCGATGACGGTATCGGCATTTTCCAGCACCGGCCCCTGCTCGATGTGGGCCTCGTAATACGCACCGATGGGATGGTCGCCGCAGACCTGGTCGCCGATGTAGCCGATGCGTTCCAGTTCGTCGCGCACTTTCTTGCCCTCGATGTCGGTGGCGTTATAGGCATGTTCCAGCGTGAAGGCGCCGCAGAAGACCCCCGAACCCATCATCACCGGTACGAAGCGCGAGCCCTCTTCATTGGTCCACACCGCCACCTCGATGGGCGCCTCGGTCTGGATATCGTGCTGGTTCAGCGTACGGATCACCTCGATGCCGGAGAGCACGCCGTAATTGCCGTCGAACTTGCCGCCGGTGGGTTGCGTGTCGATGTGCGAGCCCGTCATCACCGGTGGCAGTGCATTGTTGCGACCGGGGCGGCGCATGAAGATGTTGCCGATCTGGTCTACCACCACGCTCATGCCTTCGGCGCGCGCCCAGGAGGTGACCAGATCCCGGCCCTGCTTGTCCAGGTCGGTGAGGGCCAGGCGACAGACGCCACCTTTGGCCGTGCCGCCGATGCGGGCCAGTTCCATCAGCGAATTCCACAGGCGCGTGCCGTCAATGCGCAGGGTGGAGGTTTGTGTTTTCATGTCCATATCGATTCCTTGTTCGGGTTGGCGGGCAGAGGTCCTCACGCCGCCAGATTCACGCCCAGACAACGGTCCTTGACGCCCTCATCGGCCAGGAACGCGGCATTGCTGCCGCTGTAGACGATGCGTCCCTGCTCGACGATGTAATGCCGGTCCGCCAGTTGGGTACAGACTTCCAGGTTCTGCTCCACCAGGATGATGGACATCCCGGTGCGCTTGATCTGCTTGATCTGCGCCACGATCTCGTCGACGATCACCGGTGCCAGTCCTTCCACCGGTTCATCCAGCATCAGCACGCGCGGATGGGTCATCAGCGCGCGCGCAATGGCCAGCATCTGCTGCTCACCGCCCGAGAGCTGGCCGCCGCCATTCCTGCGGCGCTCCTTCAGGCGCGGGAAGATGGTGTAGACCTCCTCGAGCCCCCACGCCGACTCCTTGCGGGCGGCCATGGTCAGGTTTTCCTCCACGGTCAGCAGCTTGAAGATGCCGCGATGCTCCGGCACCAGGCATACGCCGCGCGCAGCGATCTTGTAGGAAGGCAGTGCGCTGATGACCTGCCCCTCGAAGAGCACCCGACCCTGTGCCGGTGGCACCACGCCGACAATGCTCTTCAAGGTCGTGGTCTTGCCCGCGCCATTGCGTCCCAGCAGCGTGACCACCTCGCCCGCATCGACCTGCAGCGATACGCCCTGCAGGATGTGGCTCTTGCCATAGTAGCCGTGAACGTCTTCAACTTGCAGGATCATGCTTTGCCTCCGGTGATCATGCTGCCGAGATAGGCCCGGCGCACGCGTTCATCGTTGCGGATCTCGGCCGGCTTGCCCTGCGCCAGGATCTGGCCCAGCTGCATCACCGTGACGCGGTCCGAGATATCCATGACGATATCCATGTTGTGTTCGATCAGCACCACCGTGTAATCCTTCCGCAGCCCGTGGATGAGCTGCTTCATGTCGGCAATGTCGTCGATGCCCATGCCCGAGGTCGGCTCGTCCAGGAAGATCACCTTGGGCCGTCCGGCCATGGCCATGCCCACTTCCAGCCTGCGTTGCTGGCCATGTGAAAGTTCTGCACAGGCCCGCTCGGCAACGCCCTGCAGGGACAGGCGCGCCACCAGTTCATCGGCCAGTGTGCAGGCTGCAGTGAATTGTTCGGCACGTTTCCAGGGATTGAGGGCCGCCAGCGGCGCGCGGCCCTGCGCAGCCAGCCGCAGGTTCTCGCGCACGCTCAGGTTGGGAAACAGGCTGGTCACCTGGAAGGAGCGCGCCAGTCCCTTCTGCACCCGGCGATTGCCCGGCAGATGCGCCACTTCCTCACCCTCGACCAGGATGCTGCCCTCGGTGATGGGCGTGGTACCGGTCAGGGTATGGAACAGCGTGGTCTTGCCCGCGCCATTGGGACCGATTACCGAATGCACGGTACCGGCCTCGACCTCCAGCGTGATGCCGTTGACGGCGGTGAACTTGCCGTAGCGCTTGGTCACGTTGAGCGCTTGCAGGATGGGGCGGCTCATGAATGCTTCTCCTTGGTCGCAGTCGTGCTGGCGGCCTGCACCGGTTCTTTCTTGTGACCGCGCACGGCATCGATGATCTTCACGGCCAGTCCGAACAGGCCCTTCTGCATGTACAGGCTGACCGTGATCAGCAGCAGCCCCAGCAGCATCAGCCAGCGCGGCCACAGCGTGGAGAGCCAGTTGCCCACCAGCACATAGAAGCTCGCCCCCAGCACCGAGGCGAACAGGTTGCCGGTGCCGCCGATGACGGTCATCACCAGGATTGCTTCGCTGGTGTGGTACTCGATGTTGGACAGCGGTGCCACACCCGTCATCATGGCGTGCAGGCCACCGGCCAGACCGGTGACGGCGCCGGAGATGACGAAGGCGGCCAGTTTGAGCAGGCGTACGTCATAGCCCAGGGCGGAAGCACGCGCCTCGTTCTCGCGCACCGCCAGCAGCGTCTTGCCCAGTACCGAATCGACCACCCGCTGCAGCAGCCAGAACACCAGCACGAACAGGATGGCCACCACCGTGTAGTACTGCCAGGACGAGGTGGTCGGCAGCAGCGTCATCCCCAACAGCGACAGCGGCGGACGCGGGATGTCCAGCAGGCCGTTGTCTCCGCCCGTGACGTCCTTCATCGTATAGGCGAGGAAGTAAAACATCTGGGCAAAGGCCAGCGTGAGCATGACGAAGTAGGTGCCGCGCTGGCGGATCGAGAACCAGCCCACCAGCAGCGCCACCAGTGCGCCACCGAGCGCGGCCAGCGCCAGGGCCGGCAGCAGCGCCAGCTTCAACTGCAGCAGCACCACGCCAGCGGTATAGCTGCCCACGCCAAAGAAGATGCCCTGGCCGAAGGACATCAGGCCGGTATAACCCAGCAGCAGGTTGCAGCCCAGCGCGGCCAGCGCGAACACCAGCACTTCGGTGGCCAGCGTGCCGGAGGGCAGCAGCATGGGCAGCAGCAGCGCCACAGCGGCTGCCAGCAGGGTGTAACGGAAATGCGCAATCTGTTTCATGGAAGCCTCGGTGCAGAAAACGTCAAGTGGCATGAACCGCGTCAGGCCGCGCCGGGCCGGCCCAGCAGGCCATTCGGACGCAGCAGCATCACGGCCGCCATGGCCACGTAAATCATCAGGTGCGCACCCTCGGACCAGACCGTGCTCATCACGCTTTGCACGATGCCGACCAGGATGCCGCCGATGAGGGCCCCCCAGAAGCTGCCCAGCCCGCCGATGACCACCACCACGAAGGCGATGCCCAGCGCTTCCACGCCCATGAAGGGATCGGCTCCGCGGATCGGTGCGGCCAGCGCCCCGGCAAGACCGGCCGTGGCCGCGCCCAGGGCGAAGACCAGGCTGAAGATGCGTTGAATGTTCAAGCCGAGCAGGCTGACCATTTCGGTCGATTCCGAACCGGCGCGCACGATCGAGCCCAGGCGCGTGCCTTCCAGCACCCACCATAGCAGCAGCGCCATGACGGCGGTCAGGCCGATGACGAAGAGCCGGTACTTGGGATAGACGAAGCCGCCCCACATCACCACCCCTTGCAGCAGATCGGGCGGCGAGACGTTGTTGCCCAGCGGCCCCCATACCGAGATCACCGCTTCCTGGATCACCAGCGCCATGCCGACCGTGAAGAGAATGTGGAAGTGATGCGGCAGCGCATAGACATGGCGCAGCACGAAGCGCTCCACCACCCACGCGAACAGACCCACGAGCAGCGGTGCAATGAGCAGCGTCCACCAGAAATCGAGGCCCAGGCTGGTGACCTGATAGCAGAGATAGGCGCCCAGCAGGAAGAAGGCGCCATGCGAGAAATTGACGAAGCGCAGCAGGCCGAAGACGATCGACAGGCCCACCGCCAGCAGGAAGTAGAGCATGCCGATGCCTACGCCATTGGCGATCTGCAGCAGATAGATGTTCATGGAACCTCGTGACGAAGATGCAGCAAATGCGGCCTGTTCGCCCAGGCAGGCGAACAGGCCCTGAAGCTCAAGGCATGGACATCACAGCTTGCACTGCGTCTTCTCCAGCGCCAGGAAGGACTGGCCGGAGGAAACGATGTCCGCATAGTCATTCTTGTTGGCCATCTTCGCCTTGGCCTTGCCCTTGAGCAGGTAGTAGTTCTTGATGACCTGGTGATCGCCCTTGCGGATTTCCTCGGTGCCGGTCAGCCCTTCGTACTTCATGCCTTCCATGGCCGCGATCACCGCCTTGGGATCGGTACTGTTGGCCTTGATGATGGCGTCCAGAATGATCTTGGTACAGATGTAGGAACCGGCCAGGCTGTAGTTGGGATCCATCTTGAGCTTGTCGTTGACCAGCTTGACGAATTCCTTGTTGAAGGGCGAATCGATGGCATGCCAGTACTGCGCGCCGAAGTAGACGCCATCGCAGATATCCGCGCCCAGGGTCTCGAACTGTTCCAGTCCCGACGCCCAGGCCATGAGGATGGTGCAGTTGTTCTTCATGCCGAAGCTGACGGCCTGGCGCAAGGTATCGGAGGACTGCGAGCCGAAGTTGAGCAACAGCAGCACGTCGGGTTTGGCGGCAATGGCATTGGTGAGATAGCCGGAGAATTCCTTCTCGCTCAGCGAGTGGTAGCTGTTGCCCACATGCTCGATGCCCTTTTCCTTGAAGATGTTCTTGGCCGCCGACAGCAAGCCTTCACCGAACACGTATTGCGGCGTGATGGTGTACCAGCGCTTGGCATTGGGCATCTTCTCCAGCAGCGGGCGCACGGTCTGTTCAATCGCACCGAAGGTCGGCACCGACCAGCGGAAGGTGGCGTGGTTGCAGTCGCTGCCGGTGATCTCGTCGGCCCCGGCGGTGGTGATGAAGACCGCGCCAGCCTTGTCGGCTTCCTTGCCCATGGCCAGCGCCTCGCCGGAGAGGATGCCGCCGGCGAAGAAGCGCGTGCCCTTCTCGATGGTCTCCTGCATCTTGCGTACGGCGGTGGCGGGTTTGCCTTCGGTGTCGAGGTTGACGTAGCTGGTGCTCTTGCCCAGTACCTTGCCGTATTTCTGCAGGGCCAGCTTCATGCCCATGTCGGCGAACTTGCCGTTGGCAGCGAAGGGGCCGGACATCGGCACCGGACAGCCGAAGGCAATGCTCTCGGCCTGGGCAAAGACATCGTGGTAGCTCAGTGCGCCGGGTGCGGCCAGTGCAGACAGTTTCAGGAAATTGCGACGGCTGATCATGCTTGTTTCTCCCTCAAGGCTAACGATTGACAGATGACATCCACGGAATTGCGCAATGCTGCAGTACTGCCCGTCAACGCAAGTTCCATGCCCGTTCCTCCCAAAAAACTTAGGAAGATCGCGCAGGCTTGATTTGCATGGACGTGAGAAATCCTCCGCCGCGAACGGGCGGAAAAGCGTCGGTCAACAGGGTCGCGCCGTCTGGCGACAGAGCCGCAAGACAGTACGTGACGACGAATGAAACGCTGCTGCGGCGCGTCTTTGCGCCGCGTGGCGTGAGCCGGCATGAGGCTCCTCCTGCCGCTCCTAAGAGCGTGTCTCCAGTTGTGGTTTGCCGTTCTCCCGTGCTGTCGGTGTGTCTCCACCGATCATCCACGACGGTCTGGTTTTCTAAGTTTTCCTGCTTTGGTGCAAGCCCGGACGTGACTTCCTGCGGGCTGAGGATGGCTGATGCTTCCTGCACCGTGCCTGACGTTTTCTGCACCAACAAGGCCGACGGCCATCGGTGGCGCCGGACCTTCATCATACGCATCCGCCAAAGAAAAACGGCATGAAAATTTCATGCCGTTGATCCTGTTTATTTCATCTGCGGGAAAGCGAATTCCGCACCTGCACTGGCGGTATTGGGCCAGCGCTGCATCACCGCCTTGGCCCGGGTGTAGAAGCGCACCCCCTCCGGTCCGTACATGTGATGGTCGCCGAAGAGACTGCGCTTCCAGCCGCCGAAGCTGCTGAAGGCCATCGGCACCGGCAGCGGCACGTTCACTCCCACCATGCCCACTTCGATCTGGCGCACGAACTCGCGCGCCACGCCGCCGTCACGGGTATAGACGGCCACGCCGTTGCCATACTCGTGCGCATTGATCAGCTCCACCGCGCTGGCGATGTCCGGGCAGCGCAGTACGCACAGCACCGGGCCAAAGATTTCTTCCTTGTAGACCGTCATTTCCGGGGTGACGTGATCGAGCAGCGTGCCACCGACGAAGAAGCCCTTCTCGAATCCTGGCACTTGATAACCGCGGCCATCCACCACCAGCGTTGCGCCTTCTTCCACGCCACGGCCGATGAGGCTTTCAATACGTTGCTTGGCCGCCGCAGTCACCACCGGACCCATCTCGGCACCGGCCGCCATGCCTTCGTTGATCTTCAGCTTGCGCGCGCGCTCGGCCAGTGCGGCCACCAGTTCATCACCGGCGCTGCCCACGGCCACTGCCACCGAGATCGCCATGCAGCGCTCGCCGGCCGAGCCGTAAGCTGCGCCCATCAAAGCGTCCACGGCCAGCTGCATGTCGGCGTCGGGCATCACCACCATGTGGTTCTTGGCGCCGCCCAGGGCCTGCACGCGCTTGCCCTTGGCCGAGCCACGGGCGTAGATGTATTCCGCAATCGGGGTCGAGCCGACGAAGCTGATGGCCTTGACCTGCGGATGATCGAGCAGGGCATCGACGGTGACCTTGTCGCCCTGGATGACGTTGAAGACGCCATCGGGCAGGCCGGCCTCCTTCAACAGATCGGCGATCAGCAGCGCGGCCGAGGGATCGCGTTCGGAAGGTTTCAGCACGAAGCAGTTGCCGCAGGCAATGGCGATGGGGAACATCCACATCGGCACCATCGCCGGGAAGTTGAACGGCGTGATGCCGGCCACCACGCCCAGCGCCTGGCGCATCGACCAGGCGTCGATGCCGCGGGCGATCTGGTCGGTGTATTCCCCCTTGAGCATCTGCGGGATACCGGCGGCAAACTCGACGATCTCGATGCCGCGCGCCACTTCGCCCTGGGCATCCGAGAAGGTCTTGCCGTGCTCGCGCACGATGATGCGGGCGAAGTCGTCGGCGCGCTGCTGGATCAGGTGCAGGAAGCGGAACAGGACCCGCGCGCGCGTCAGCGGCGGGGTGTTGGACCAGGCCGGAAAGGCGGCCACACCGGCCTTCACTGCCGCATCGACCTCGTCGGCCGTACCCAGCGCGACCTGCGCCACCGGCACACCCTGGGCCGGGTTGAAGACATCGGCATAGCGCCCGCTGGTGGTATCGACGCGCGCGCCGCCGATGTAGTGTGCAATCTTTTCCATGACTCTTTCTTGCCTATTTTTTTCGTGAAGGGGGATCAGGCCAGGGTCTTGAGGATGGCCGCCAGCTTGCCGAACAGTTCGTCGATCTGCTGCTTGTTGATGATCAGCGGCGGCGACAGGGCGATGATGTCGCCGGTGACGCGGATCAGGATGCCGTCATTGAAGGCACGCACGAAGGCGTCATAGGCGCGGGCACCGACGCGGCCCTGGATGGAGGCCAGCTCGATGCCGGCGATGAGGCCAATGGTGCGCACATCGATCACGTGCGGCAGGCCGCGCAGGGAGTGCGCCGCCTCCTGGAAATAATCCGACACCGCTTGCGCATTCTCCAGCACGCCTTCGGTCTGGAACACCTCCAGCGAAGCCAGGCCGGCTGCGCAGGCCAGCGGGTGACCCGAATAGGTATAGCCGTGGAACAGTTCGATGCCATCCGGACCGTTCATGAAGGCATCGTGGATCTCTTTCTTGACGAACACCGCGCCCATCGGCACCACGCCATTGGTGAGGCCCTTGGCGGTGGTGAAGATATCCGGTTCCACATCGAAGTAGTCGGACGCAAAGGGCGTCCCCAGGCGGCCGAAGCCGGTGATGACTTCATCGAAGATCAACAGGATGCCGTGCTTGGTGCAGATTTCGCGCAGGCGCTTCAAGTAGCCCTTGGGCGGGATCAGCACGCCCGTGGAGCCGGCCACCGGTTCCACGATCACGGCGGCGATGTTGGAGGCGTCGTGCAGGGTGACCAGGCGTTCGAGCTCATCGGCCAGGTGCGCGCCGTACTCCGGCTCGCCCTTGGTGAAGGCATTCTTTTCCAGGTTGTGGGTATGCGGCAGGTGGTCCACGCCCGGCAGCAGCGCGGTGCTGAAGGTCTTGCGATTGCCGCCGATGCCGCCCACCGACATGCCGCCGAAGCCCACACCGTGATAGCCGCGTTCGCGGCCGATCAGGCGGGTGCGGGTGGCGTTGCCCTTGGCGCGGTGATAGGCCAGGGCGATCTTGAGCGCCGTATCCACTGCTTCCGAGCCGGAACCGGTGTAGAACACGTTGGCGAAGCGGTTGCCGGTGTAGGCCTTGAGGCGCTCGGCCAGTTCGAAGGCGCTCGGGTGGCCGAGCTGGAAGGAGGGCGCATAGTCCAGCGTAGCCACGGACTTCTGCACGGCCGATACGATCTTGGGATGGGCGTGGCCCAGTGGTACGCACCACAGGCCGGCGGTACCGTCCAGGATGGCGTTGCCGGCGTCGTCGCGGTAGTGCATGCCTTCAGCCGACACCAGCATGCGTGGCGCGGACTTGAAGTTGCGGTTGGCAGTGAAGGGCATCCAGTAGGCCGACAGGCTGGAGGGATGCGTTTGGTCTTGGCTGGACATGGCAGGCACCGTGAAAAAGGGAGAATTCGGGGAAATGAAAGACAGTGCCTGATTATTGCCAGACAGCGCCCGCATTGTTAGCTACACTTTTGATTTTCGCTGGAAACTGTATTGGTCTTCAGGGGAAACTGTATTGCTCCATCTGGCGGGAGAGCGCTGCCTGCCTGGGCATGGTCAGCCTGTCGTCGTCCCCGTATTCAAAGGGGATACGGCCTGATCTTGGCGTATCGGGAGCCACGCCACCTGGACCAATACAGTTCTGCATTTTCGCCTACACTTTGGCCTGCGGGAGCAATGCAGTCTCCCGCCAGCCGCCACACACTGTCAGAAAGGATGCCATGGCCAAGCCCGCCAGCGCACCGTTGCAACTGGATTTGAGACGCAAGACGGCTGAGCGCCTGGTGGAGCAGGTGACGGCTGGTCTGGCCGGCCTGATCGAATCGGGCGAATTGCGTTCCGGCGAGCGCCTGCCCTCGGTGCGCCAGTTCGCGCAGCATCATGACATCGGCTCCTCCACCGTGGTGGAAGCCTACGAGCAGCTGGTGGCGCGCGGCATGCTGCAGGCCCGGCGCGGTGCCGGTTTCTTTGTCGCCGCGCGGGCCGGGCAATCCGGGGCGCGTGCCGTCTTCGTGCCGCCCGAGCCGGTGATTGACTCGGCCTGGCTGCTCTCGGAAATGTTTGCCGACGAGCGCGTGCCCATCAAGGCCGGTTGCGGCTGGCTGCCCGGCAAGTGGCTCAACGATGAGGGCCTGCACCAGGCCGAGCGCCGCATCATCCGTTCGCCCGGTGCCCAGCAGGTCGGCTATGGCCACCCTTACGGATATGCGCCGCTGCGTCAGCTCATCGCGCAGTTCCTCGCTCATTGGGCGCTGGAACTGGGCATCGAGCAGGTGCTGACCACGCATGGCGCCACGCAGGCGCTGGACCTGATCATCCGCACCATGACCCAGCCGGGCGATACGGTGCTCATCGATGATCCCGGTTACTGCAACCTGATTGCGATGCTGCGCCTGGCCGGCCTGAACGTGATCGGCGTACCGCGTACGCCCGGTGGCGTGGACACCGACATGCTGGACACGCTGGCGCGCACGCATCATCCCAGGATGTTCTTCACGACCAGCGTGCTGCAGAACCCGACGGGGACGTCCTACACGCCGGCCTGCGCCATGCGCGTATTGCAGGCGGCCGAGCGCTATGGTTTCTGGGTGGTGGAGGACGACATCTTCCGCGAACTGGGACAGGCCACCGATCCCATGCTGGCTGCGCTCGATGGCCTGCAACGGGTGATCTACGTGGGCAGTTATTCAAAGACCATCGCGCCGTCGCTGCGGGTCGGCTACATCGCCTGCCAGCGCGAACTGGCGCGGCAGATCGTGCATACCAAGATGGTGTTGACGCTGACCAATTCGGAGATCAACGAGCGCCTGGTGCACAACGTGCTCACCGAAGGCCATCACCGGCGTCATGTGCAGACGCTCAATGCGACGCTCCTCAATGCCCAGTCGACGCTCAACGCCAAGTTGAGCGAAGTCGGCCTGACGCCCTTCACGACGGCGCGCGGCGGCATGTTCAGCTGGGCCACCATCGAGGGCTGTGAATTGTCAGCACGCGAGATCGCGGACCGGGCGCGGCAGAAGGGTATCTGGCTGGCACCGGGGGATTTCTTCCATCTGTCGGCGCCGCACAAGACCAGCTTCCGCTTCAATGTGGGGTATGCGGATGTGCCGGAGTTGTTTGATTTTTTGCGGGGGTTGTAGGCCGGGTTAGGTCGAATGGTTACGCGGCCGCAGCACCCACCCCGTGGCCCCCACGATCATCAAGCCGCCCATCCAGCCCTGCAGGGACAGGTGTTCCTGCATCCACACCACCGCAATGAGCGCTCCCCACAGCGGCTCGCTGCCCATCAGCAGGGCCACGCGTGACGCACTGGTGCGTGCGGCCGCATGGTTCTGTACGAAGAAGGCCACGATGGTACACAGCAAGACCAGGAACGCCATCGCCCACCAGAAGGAGGCGGTGGCCGGAAGAGGCAGCCAGCGCTGACCCGGCAGGGCCATCATGAGCACCAGCGATCCCGCCGTCATGACACCCATCTGCACCGCCGTCAGCGTGAGTGCGGGCAAGCCGAACCGCAGGCCCTGGCGGCGTGTCAGGCACACCATCACACCCCGCAGGAGCGCGGCCAGCACCATCAGGGCATCGCCCCAGCTCAGGTGCGAGAGCGTGACGCCCTCCTGGAATGCCAGCAAGGCAGCGCCCACAAACGACAACGCGCACGCAATGAGCGCCGAACGCCCGGGACGCTGGCCCAGCAGCAGCCACTCGCACCAGGGCGTGAAGACCACGCACAGGCTGATCAGGAAGGCGGCATTGGAGGCCGTCGTCATCGATACGCCGACGGTTTCGCAGATGAAGATGGCCAGCAGGACCACGCCCAGTAGAAGGGCTCCTGCCAGCGATCTTTTCCACGCGGGGACAGAGGTGATGCTGCGCAAGGCGGGGGCCAGCAGGAGAAACGTCAGGCCGAATCGCAGCACCAGGAACTGCAGCACCGGCAACTGCTCCGTGGCGATTTTCGCGGCGCTGTAGCTGCCGCCCCAGATCACGGCGACCAGCAGCAGCGCCCATTCAACAGGATTGAGTCGCAGCAGGGTTGTAGGCCGGGCGGGGGCGTGCAGCAGGGAGGACTTGTTCATGAGGTCTCATCGTGGCGTTGGGTAGAGCTGGTGTATTGTCTTGGGACCGATGAGACCTGACTAGCCAGGGATGAAGAACAGGAGTTGTGCCGCATGAGAACAAATGAGTTGGCCGAGGTACTGCATGAGCTTGTCACGTTCGTGCGAGTGGTCGACGCCGGCAGCTTTTCGGCCGCTGCGCGTCAGCAGGGCATGACGCCTTCGGCCGTGAGCCGCCAGGTGGCCCGTCTGGAAAAGATGATGGGCGTGGCATTGTTCCAGCGCACCACGCGACAACTGCGCCTGACCGAAGCCGGACTGGACGTGCTGGAGCACGGACGCAAGATGGTGGCTGCCGCACGCGCCACCTTGCTGGCGGCCGAGGGCCATGCCGGCGCACCCAAGGGACTGGTCAGGATGAGTGCGCCCAAGGCGTTTGCGCGGCACCTGCTGCAGCCAGTGCTGTTGGAATTCCTGACGAGCTATCCGGAGGTGGATGTGCATTTGATGGTAGTGGACCGGCTGGTTGATCCGCTGCGTGAAGGCGTGGATCTGGTCATCCGGCTGACGGACACGCCGCCGCCGGGTATGGTGGCGCGCGGCCTGCTGCCGGTGCGGCAACTGGTACTGGCCAGTCCGGCGTATCTCGCGGCCCATGGGCCGATCCATCATCCGGAAGACCTGATGAGCCATAGCTGCCTGACCCTGGGTGAACAGGAGCGGGACAATCGCTGGCGCTTCGTCTGCGAGACCGGATCGGCCGAGATCATCGTCGCCGGTCGCTGCGCGATCAATCACAGCGAGATGCGGCTGGCGGCCATCGAGGCGGGGCTGGGCGTAGGCTGCGTGCCCGATTTCGCGGCGCGGGAGGCTTTGGCTGCCGGTCGTGTCGTCCGGCTTCTGCGGGAATGGAATTTCGATATCAATTATTCCGGCATGGCTTATCTGCTGTTTCCATCGTCGCGCCATATTGCGCCCAAGATGCGGGTGCTCATTGACTATCTGGTGGAGGCGTTGCAGGCACAAGCGGATTGATGGGGGGAGGCTGACCAGGCCGCAAGCACCTCTGCATCTTCAGCAGGGCAATGGACGAATTCGGCCCGGTTCTTCCGGATCTGCTATCGTCGCGACGCCAGCCTTATTTACCCCAGGATTTCAACCATGACGTTTTCTGCACCAAGCCCCATCCGCGCCGTCGTCTTCGATTTCGGCGGCGTGCTCTTCGACTGGAACCCGCAGTACCTTTACGAACAACTGATCGCCGACGAGCAGGAGCGCAATCACTTCCTCACCCACATCTGTTCGCCCGAATGGAATGTGCAGCAGGATGGCGGCCGCACCCTGGCCGAGGCCACTGCGCATCTGGTGGGGCAGTATCCCGAACACGATGCGCTGATTCGCGCCTTCTACGATCGCTGGACCGAGATGCTGCGTGGTCCGTTGCCGGAAGGCGTGGCGCTCTTGCGCGAACTGCATGCGCAGCAGGTGCCGGTGTTCGGCCTCACCAACTGGTCGTCGGAAACCTATCCGCATGCGCGCGACCACCACGATTTCATGCAGCTGTTTCGCGACATCGTGGTCTCAGGCCATGAACGCTGCATCAAGCCCGAGCCGCGCATCTACCAGATCGCGCTGGAGCGCTATGCACGGCACCTGCCGGACCTGAAGCCCGAAGAGCTGGTCTTCATCGATGATGCGTACAAGAATATCGAAGGCTGTCGTGCGCTGGGTTGGCACGGCATCCATCACGTCGATGCAGCGACCACGCGGGCGTCGCTGCGCGCACTGGGAGTGCCGTGCCGGGAGTGAAGACGTCCTGATGCCCCGGTCATCAGGCGATGGCAAACACCTCCACCACGTCGCTAAGCCGGCGCGCCTGCGCCTGCAGCGCCTGCGAGGCTGCCGCAGCCTGTTCCACCAGCGCGGCATTCTGTTGCGTGACCTGATCCATCTGCGAGATGGCATGGTTGATCTCAACGATCCCCTTGCTCTGCTCGGCACTGGAGTCACTGATGGCGCCGATCACCGACACTACCCGGTCCACGCTGGAGACCACATTGCTCATGGTCTCGCCCGCACGGTTGACCAGCGCGCTGCCGCTGGCGACCTTGTCCACGGAGTCGTCGATGAGCTCCTTGATCTCCTTGGCGGCCGAAGAACTGCGCTGCGCCAGGCTGCGTACCTCTGAAGCCACCACCGCGAAGCCGCGTCCCTGCTCACCTGCGCGCGCTGCTTCCACGGCGGCATTGAGGGCCAGGATGTTGGTCTGGAACGAGATACCGTCGATCACGCTGATGATGTCCACGATCTTCCTGGACGAGTCCTCGATGGCAGCCATGGTCATCACCACTTCCTTGACCAGCTGGCCACTTTCGGCCGCGACCACCGAGGCTTCGGTGGCCAGCCGGTTGGCCTCGCCAGCGCTGTCGGCGTTCTGTTGCACGGTGGCCGTCAGCTGCTCCATGGCCGAGGCGGTCTCTTCCAGCGAGCTGGCCTGCTCCTCGGTACGCGAGGACAGATCAAGGTTGCCCGTAGCAATCTGGCTGCTGGCCGTCGCAATGGCGTCGGTACCGGAACGCACTTCACGTACGATCTCGCGCAGACCGCTGTTCATGCTCTTCATCGACATCATGAGACTGTTCGGATGGCGGGTATCAGCGTCGACCTCGCTGCGCAGGTCACCCTGCGCAATCCGCGCGGCCAGCGTCGAGGCCACGGCCGGTTCTCCGCCCAGCTGCCGCAGTACGCTCCTGGTGATGAGAGTGGCGGCGATCAGTCCGCTCGCCAGTGCCAGCATCCCCAGTGCGATGAGCAGTCTGCGCGCGGTCGCATAGACGGCAAGTGCCTCATTCTTTGCGGCGTCGTTGAGCTGATCCTCGAATGCGGAGAGCTCAGCCAGGGTATTGCGTCGTTGCGCCTGCATGGCGCCCACCGGACTGTTGACCCCGACCCTGAGCTCGTCGGTTTTTCCTGCTTTGGCGAGGTCAATCATCGTCGAGAGCAAAGGGGTGATTTCCCTTGTCTTTTGCTGGATGAGGCTCAGTGTCTTCTTCTCCGTCTCGGTGGTTTCCTCCACTTCTGCGAAGAGCTTGGCCAGTGCGCTTTCGGCCTCCGTGTAGATGACGATCTGTTTGTGCAGATTGTCGGCGTTCAGGTTCAGGTCTTGCGGTGTGCTTGCCAGCCCGATCCCGCGCGAGGACAGGGATTGTTCATAGGCTGCCGCACGCATGGTCGAGAGATGACGGATCTCCACATTGTTGACCTCGGTGATGGACAGCAATTGCTGGTTGACATCGGCGAGATCTTTCAGAGCGATGCCGATGATCAGCAGCATCAGAACGAGCACGGCACCAAAGCCGAACTTGAGGCGCGAAGAAACCGTCAGACGGGTGAAATCCATACACTCTCCATTGAGCATTTTTTAATCATAGGGTTGGGATTCAAGACGCCGCCTGAAAGTGACCGGGTGCGGATGATGTGGATGCTGATCCCACAGATGACGTCTGGAAGCGCGGATCCTGATTCAATAGGGGGCGATTGCTGTTCGAATGCCGTCCGCCATGAAAGAAGGATGAGGACAACGTGGTCTTGTCTTTCCCGATGCTGCGACCTGTCCCTCGGGAAAGCCGCTCAATGTAGAGCAAACGTGCGTGTTTGATTAGCGCTGAAAATTTAACGGCAGCATTCAAAAAAACCGTCCAATGGGCGGATGCTGCTCAGAGGGGAGGCCGCGAAAATGGACGGACTGACGCTGCAGGCGGGTCATGGCGCGGTTGCGCGATGGACGATCCTCACGGGGGCGGGGGCGAAGCCTGCGCAAGGAGCCTGCCGCGCAGCTTCGTGCGCGGCAGGCAGGGTGGATAAACGGTGCGGTCAGTGGCTTATTCGCAACGCCCACTCAGCAGGTCACATCGCACGGACCCGCCATCGGAGGCCGCTACGGACGCAGTCCCCCTCGCTTGCTCACCCAGATACGCCTTCCACTGCTCCGGCTGCCCCAGCCAGCGCCCGGTATCAAGCACTTCCAGGGTATTGCCCCGTTGCAGCACGAAGGTCGGGAAGCCGCGTCCGCCGACATGGTTCAATAATTCACGGCTGGCCTCGATGTGATTGGCCAGCTCTTCCTGTTCAACCCGCTGCAGTTCTGCGATGAAGGCAGCGGGCGCGATGCCCAGCGTCTGCGCCAGCTCGGTCAGCGTCGCTACTTCGGAGATGCGCCGTCCTTGCTGGTAATGCGCACGCTGAATCGCTGCCAGCATGTCCAGCCCGGCGGCCTCGTCCTTGAGCGCCCGCACCGCCAGCACGGCGGCGATTGGTGGTGCAGAGTCGAAGATCGCTTCGGTATCGCGCAGCAGGCCGTCGAAATAATTTTCGCCAAACGCTTGTCCGGTCATCTGCGCGATGCGGTGATCGTGCGGCATCACGTAATCACGCAGTTGCGCATCGACGCGGCGACGATTGCGACCGGCCATCATGCCGCCCCCATGCGCCTGCACAGACAGTACCTCGCGCGCCGCCGCCACCAGCGGCGCAGCGCCATAGCACCAGCCGCACAACGGATCGTGGATGTAGTGAAGCACGGTGTCGTGCGGGGCAGCGGGGGTGGTCATCATGTGATTTCCTCTTGAATGAATCGGCACAGGGCCTGACGTTTTCTGCACCGTCAGGCCCGTGATGCAATGATATGGAACGGGTTCAGTAGCCTACCGTGAAGCGGGCACGCACGTGCTTCGGCTGTTCCAGTTCGTCCAGCAGGGCCACGGCGTAGTCCTCGTAGGAGATCCAGCTCTTGCCATCGGTACCGACCAGCAGAGCATCCTGGCCGAGGCGGAACTGGCCGGTGCGTTCACCGGCGATGAACAGCGCCGAGGGCGACAGGAAGGTCCATTCCAGGTCGGTTTCTCCGCGCAGGGCATTGAGAAAGTCACGTCCACCGGACGCCTCGGGCATGTATTCGGCGGGGAATTCCGGGGTATCGATGAGCGCCTTGCCCGGTGCGATTTCCAGGCTGCCGGCACCACCGACCACAGCAAGGCGCTTCACGCCTGCTGCCTTCACCGCCGGCAGCAGGTCGGCGGCACCAAAGGCGGTGAAGCGGCCACTGGAGATGACCACGTCGGCGCCCTTGATGGCGGCGGCCAGTGCGGCAGCGTCCTTGACGTCGACCGCGACGGCGGTCAGACCGGTACGCTGGGCGATCTTGCCGGCGTCGCGGGCGATGGCGATGATGTTGTGGCCGCGGCGCAGGGCTTCGTCCACGATGCGGGTGCCAACGTTGCCGGAGGCGCCGATGAGTGCGATTTTCATGAGGTTTCCTTTCGGGTGGGGAGGGAGGATAAACAGCTTCGGATCAATGCAGTTCCGCTCAGATCAGGGCCACTTCATTTCACCCTTGATGACCTTGGCCGACAGCTCCAGCGAGCCGGTGTCGCCCAGATCAGGGTAGCGCTGCTTCATGGCGGCAATCAGGGCAGTGGCATCGGCGGCCTTGGCGGCTTCCTGGTCAAAGGTCTTCAGGTAGTCGCGGGTGAAGCGCACCGAGGCGATGTTCAGCGGTGCACCGCGGGCGTAGTGACCCGGCACCACAATCGCGGGCTTGAGCTTTTCGATGCGGGCCAGCGTGGCGAGCCAGTCCAGGCGCGACTTCATGCTTTGCGTATCGGCCACCCATACGTGGATGTTGCCGGCCACGACCACACCGCCGACCACGGCCTTGAGCGAGGGAATCCAGACGAAGCTGCGATCCGGTTGAGGACCATCCAGCCCGATGATTTCCAGCTTGCGACCTTCCAGCGTCAAGGTCTTGCCCTTGAGCACTTGCGGCGTGATGGTGGCGCGGGGGGCGTTGTCACCCAGCTTGGGGCCCCAGTAGGCCAGCTTGCCTGCAGCCGTTTTCTTGATGTGTTCCACGGTCGGCGCGGTAGCCACGATCCTGGCTTCCGGATAGGCGGCGTGCAGGGCCTCCAGGCCGAAGTAGTAATCCGGGTCGCCGTGGCTGATGTAGATGGTGGTCAGCTTCTTGCCGCTGGCGCGGATCTTTTCCACGACCTGCTGCGCTTCACGCTGGCCGAATTGCGCATCGACCAGGATCGCGTCGCGCTCGCCCGTGACCAGCACCGAGCTGACCGGGAAGATGGCTTCCTTGCCGGGATTGTAGATGTCGAGCTTGAGCGGGGCGGCGGCCTGGACGGCCGCGCCCGAGAAGGCCAGCAGGCCGGTGGCAGCGATGGCCAGCAGGGGACGCAGCAGGCGATGGGTGGAAAACATGGCGACTCCGAAAAGAGGTGGATGGGTATCAGGAGTGGCCATCATAGGATCGCTTTTGATTTCGAAAAACAGCATAATCGATCACAGTTTGTTTCTGAAATCGTTCAAATCATGAGGTGGCGGGATGGATCGCTTGATGGCCATGCAGGTCTTCGTGACGGTGGTGGATGGCGGCAGTCTGTCGGCGGCGGCCGAACAGCTGGACTTGTCGCGGCCGGTGGTGTCGCGCTACGTGGCCGAACTGGAAGACTGGGTCGGCGCACGGCTGCTGCACCGGACCACGCGGCGGCTCTCGCTCACGCCCGCCGGCAACGAACTGCTGCCGCGCTGCCGCCAGATGCTGGAGTATTCCGAGGACATGCGCCATGCCCTCGATGCGCCCGATGAAACCCCGCGCGGGCTCTTGCGCATCACCGCCAGTACCTCCTTTGCGCAGACCCAGCTGATTCAGGCCGTGGTCGACTATGGCCGCCGCTATCCGGGTGTGGCGGTGGACCTGCTGGCGCTGGACCGCACCGTGAACCTGGTGGAAGAACGCATCGACCTGGCCATCCGCATGACCAACCGGCTGGAGCCCAACCTGATTGCGCGTCCGCTCGGCGTGTGCCGCTCGGTGATTTGCGCCACCCCGGATTACGTGGCGCGTCACGGCTTGCCGCGCAGGGTGGAGGATCTGGCCTTGCACAATTGCCTGACGCATTCGTATGTAGGGCGCAGCCTGTGGCAGTTTGATCCAAAAAAGAAAAAAGCCAGGGCCGGCAAGGGAAGTCATGCAGTCAAGACGCAGACCCAGAGCGTGGCCGTCGGCGGCAGCATCAGTGCCAATGAAGTGACGGTGTTGTTGCAGGCGGTATTGGCGGGCGTGGGCATCGGTCACATGCCGGCCTACACGGTGGCACCGCTGGTGGCCAGCGGTCAGCTGGTGCAATTGCTGCCGGACTACGAACCCTTGCAACTGGGCATGTATGGCGTCTATGCCTCGCGCAAGCACATGCCGGCGACCTTGCGCACGATGCTCGATTTTCTCGCCCAGCGGTTTGCGGGCCAGCCGTTCTGATCAGGACGATCGGGTCGATCAGGACGACACGAATGATCAGGGCGTGATGCTCAGCAGCTTGTGCACCAGCTCGGAGGAGGTGGAGGCAGCGAACTTGCGCATCAGCCGGGCGCGGTGCATTTCCACCGTACGCGGGCTCAGTTCGACCTGGCGGGCGATGAGCTTGCTGGTCTTGCCTTCCACCAGCAGCGCGGCGATCTCGCGTTCGCGCGGGGTCAGACCGGGCGCGATGGGGCGCTTGGCGCTGACATCCTCGAAGGTCCAGATACCGGCCGCATGCGGGTTGTCGCGATTGAGCGCGTGGCCGGTGACGTGGCACCAGAACATTTCATCGTTGGAGCGCTTCATGATGCGCTCGTCCGAATAAAAGCCCTTTTCGTTCAAGATGGGGACCAGGCGCAGGCCGGTGCGCTCGAATTCATCGGCAGTGGGATAGATCTCCTGGAAGGAGGTCTGGCGCAGGGCATCGACCTCGTAGCCGAACATCGCCGCCATGGCCAGGTTGGCCTGCTGGATGACGCGGTTGTGGGAGACGCACATGCCAATGGGCGCGTGCATGAAAACCTGTTCAAAGTCGATGGGAAGTGGCTGGATCATGTGCTGCTGCAATTTGGCTAGGCCCTATCAACTGGCGGGACCGTCCGGCGGACGGTACCATGCTGCATTGCGCCAGGTATTTTTACCGTATTGTATGGCTTATTTCAGCTGCCCTATGATAATTGGCGCTATTTGGAGCCGAATGGGGCCTGGCGACGTCCTCATGCGTTGCGCAAGAGAAGCCCCTGCATCCATCCCTGTTGAAGCCGGCAAGTCCGCCGGCCCGCTTGCAACCCTGCTCGCAAGACAAGAGCCGAAAGGAGACTCGTGAACAAAGTGTATCCAGACGCGGCCACCGCGTTGAAAGACATCGTCAAGGACGGTCAGACCATTGCGGTCGGCGGCTTTGGCCTGTGTGGCATCCCCGAGGCGTTGATCGCCGCCCTGCGTGATTCGGGCGTGCAGAACCTGACCGCCATTTCCAACAACGCCGGTGTCGATGGATTCGGCCTGGGGCAGTTGCTCTCCACCCGCCAGATCAAGAAGATGATCGCCTCCTACGTGGGCGAGAACAAGGAGTTCGAGCGCCAGTACCTGGCCGGTGAACTGGAACTGGAGTTCACTCCGCAAGGCACCCTGGCCGAGAAACTGCGCGCCGGTGGTGCCGGCATCCCCGCTTTCTTCACCAAGACCGGTGTGGGCACGCTGGTGGCCGAGGGCAAGGAGGTGCGCGAGTTTGACGGCGAGCGCTACGTGATGGAACGCTCGCTGGTGGCCGATGTGTCGCTGGTGAAGGCGCAGAAGGCCGACAAGGCCGGCAACCTGGTCTTCAACAAGACCGCGCGCAACTTCAATCCCAACGTCGCCATGGCCGGCAAGGTCACCGTGGTGGAGGTGGAAGAACTGGTGGAAGTGGGCCAGCTGGACCCGGACCAGATCCACACTCCCGGCATCTTCGTGCATCGCATCGTGGTCAACGCCACGCCCGAGAAGCGCATCGAACAACGCACCGTGCGCGCATAAGGAGACACAGAAAATGGCATGGACCAGAGATGAAATGGCTGCGCGCGCAGCCAAGGAACTGCAGGACGGCTTCTACGTGAACCTGGGTATCGGCTTGCCCACGCTGGTGGCCAACCACGTTCCGAGTGATATCGAAGTGTGGCTGCAATCGGAGAACGGCTTGCTGGGCATCGGCCCCTTCCCCACCGAAGACCAGGTCGATGCCGATCTGATCAACGCCGGCAAGCAGACCGTGACGACCATTCCCGGCTCGTCCTTCTTCAGCTCGGCGGACTCCTTCGGCATGATTCGCGGCGGCAAGATCAACATCGCCATCCTGGGTGCGATGCAGGTCTCGGCCAAGGGTGACCTGGCCAACTGGATGATCCCCGGCAAGATGGTCAAGGGCATGGGTGGCGCGATGGACCTGGTGGCCGGTGTGGGCCGCGTGGTGGTGCTGATGGAACATGTGGCCAAGGCCAAGGATGGCAGCACCTCCAGGAAGATCCTGAACGACTGCAACCTGCCGCTGACCGGCGTGGGCGTGGTCAACCGCATCATCACCGACCTGGGCGTGATCGATGTGACCCCGGGCGGCCTGAAGCTGATCGAACTGGCCTCCGGCGTGACCAAGGAGGAAGTGATCGAGAAGACCGAAGCACCGCTGGATGTGAGCGAAGTCTGATTGTCATCCCGTCCTCAGCCGGCCGCTGCCGTTGCAGCCGTGTCGGGATGAACGAAGGGCGCCATGTCAATGGCGCCCTTTTTGTTGGAGTCCGCATCCACGTGCATCACGCCACGCCGCTGATGCGCACCGCATTGCGCCCATCCCGCTTGGCGCGGTACAAGGCCGCATCGGCGGCGTTGAGCACGTCCTCCACACGACGATGATGTTCGCGCTGCAGCGTGGCCACACCGACGCTGATGGTGAGCACGCGCAGCGGACTGGTGGCATGCACGATCAGGCGGCTGTAGACCGCGTCACACAGGCGCTGCGCCATCAGGCGGGCGCCCTGTTCATCGGTCAGTTCCAGCAGCACCACGAACTCCTCGCCGCCGTAGCGGCCGGCGCAGTCGGTGTTGCGTGGCAGGTTTTCAGCAATGGCCTGCGCCACCTCCTGCAGGACCTCGTCGCCCAGCTTGTGACCATAGGTGTCGTTGTAGAGCTTGAAATAGTCCACATCGATGAACAGCACCGAGAAGGTCGAATTCAGATTGCGCCGGCAGCGCTCCCAGGTGGCCTGCAGGGCATCGTCCAAAGCGCGGCGATTGAGCAGCCCGGTCAGGCCGTCGGTGAGGGCCAGTTCCTCCAGGCGCCTTTCGGTGCTCACCCGGCGACGCAGCTCTTGCCGGATATGCGAGAGCAGATAGGCCGAGAGCAAGGCGAAGATGAACAGCGAGAGCAGCACGGCATACAGCGTCTTGCGCCAGCTCTTGAAGATCGTCTCTTGCGCATAGCCGACGAAGACGATCAGCGGCGAATCGGGAATGCGGCGGAACGTATAGAGCCGCTCCTGGCCATCACTGTTGGCGCGGGCGAAGAAACTGCCCTCCTCATGCTGCAGAGCGTTCTTGATATGCTGGAAATTGCCGCTGCCGCTGAGGTCGCGTCCTATCATGTCCTCGCGGTAAGGGACCCGCATGTAGGCCACGCCATCGTCCGAATACAGCGAGATGACGCCATTGGCGCCCAATGACAAGCCTTCGAACAGATCGCGGAAATAAGCCAGGTCCAGCGCCATGACGACGATGCCGCCAAAGCTGCCATCTTCATTGAACAGCCGCTTGGACAGCACCACCACCTGCAGTTCATTGCCCAGCTTGGCCCGCATGGGACGGGAAACGTACAGGCCGACATTGGCCGAATCGCGGTGCGCGGTGAAGTAGGCACGGTCGGCATAATTGGGGGCGGCTTCGCCAGGACGGCGACGCGAACTGGCCAGCACCTCGCCGCGAGGGCCGATGACGGCCATCACCGTGATGTTGCTGACGCTGGGCGCGCTGCCGAACAGATAGGCATAGCGCTGCGCCTCGTTGAGCCGGTGGCCACCCAGCGGATGCTGGTAGCGGTAGGCCAGCGTGTCCAGCGACAGCGACAGTACTTCGAGGTTGCGCGAGATGGCGCGCTGGGAGATCAGCGTCACGTTGTTGGCATTGGCTACTGCCGAAAGACGGGTCTGGCGGTAACTCTGATAGAGCGTGCTGGCACACATGGCCACCACCATCAGCATGGCAATGCCCAGGACGACGACCAGGTATTTCTTCAACTGCTTGATTTTTGTTCCCCCACGAATCCCCAGGCGCAATTAACGCATAAAGCAAAACGCGCTTCCATCTTGATCGGCGGCAACGTGATTGTCCTGCAACAAATGATGAACCGGTGTGCAGCACCGTCTGTCACATGGTTTCATTGGTCGCCCGCTTCATGGTCAAATGCGAGCGCCGCCAACCGAACTGGCGCCGTGCCGGAGGCATCCTGAACATCAAGAACACCATCAAGCGCGACCTGGTCATCCTGTGGGCCTTCATTGCTCTGATCGCCCTCATCCTGGCCTTCCTGCTGCTGCAGCTGAGCCGCCAGGGCGCGTCCTCGCAGATCAGTCAGGCCACCGGCCAGGCCGCCGTGAGCTGTGCGACCATGAGCGCGGGCCTGGCGCACGCGCTCTCTTCCGGCAGTGGCGCGCCCCGCATTGCCACCGACGGAGATGGCCTGCCCGCCAGTGCGATCATGCAGGCGGTGATCGACCTGTCCCTGCGCGATCAGGCCGGAGTGGAGGGGGGCTTCTGGCATCCGCAGCGCAATGTCGTGGCCTATGCCTTCCCGACCTATGACGGCAGCGGCATCAAGCGCGACCCGCCGGGCGCGGAAATGGAACGCATCGTCTCGATGGCGCAGCGCGCCCTGGATGGCGGGACTACCGTCACCGACGTGCGTCCCGGCCTGCGCGAGGCGGTGGTGTTTGCCGCCTGTCCGGTGCCGCTGGACAAGCTGCCGCTGGCCGCCTGGACCCTCAAGCGCGTCCCCGTGATGAGTGCCACGGTGCTCAATCAGTTGCTGGTAGCCAGCGCCCTGCTGCTGGCCTTCGTGATCATCAGCGGTGTATGGCTGGGCGCTACGCTCACGCGCTGGCGCAGCCAGTCCGAACGCCTGGCCAGCCAGCTCGCCCATGCCGAACGCCTGGCCACGCTGGGCCGGGTCGCCGCCGGCATGGCCCACGAGATCCGCAATCCCATTGGCGCCATGCGCATGAAGGCCGAGAATGCCCTGGCCGCACCCCCGCAGGTGCGCGAGAAACGCGTGACCGGCGCGCTGGAAATGGTGGTCAGCCAGACCGAGCGCCTGGATACGCTGGTGGCCAGCCTGCTGGCGCTGGCGCAGCCCTTCCAGGTGCAGCGCCAGGCCACCGATCTGTCGGCCTGGATCGATGCCCGTTGCCAGGCCCATGCCGAACTGGCCGAGCGACAACAGGTGCGCTTGCAAGCCGCCATCGACAGGGGCAGCTTTGCCGGGCGTCTCGTCACGAGTGCGCTGGATCCGGTGCAGATGGCGCGCGCCGTGGACAATCTGCTGCTCAATGCCCTGGCGCATGGCACTGCAGGTGGTCATATCGAACTTGGCGCCCGCCTGCGCGACGATGGCTGGCTGGTGCTGTGGGTGGCCGATGACGGACCGGGCGTGCCGGAGGCCTTGCGTGACAGTCTGTTCGACCCTTTCGTCAGCCAGCGCAGTGGTGGCACCGGGCTGGGCCTGGTGCTGGTGCGCGAGATCGTGCATGCGCATGGTGGCGTGATCAACCTGGCCGCCAGTGAACGCGGCGCCCGTTTCGAGATGGAGTTGCCATGGCGCGCATCCTGATCGTCGATGACGATGTTGCCTTTCGCGGCAGCCTGGCCGAGACCGTCGGCGACCTGGGTCACGAGGTGCTGGAAGCCGGCAGTACTGCCGCCGGCCTGAGACTGCTGGGCGCGCATGCGGTGGACGTGGCCATCGTCGACCTGCGCATGCCGGAGGAAGATGGCCTGGTCTTCCTGCAGCGTGCCCCGGCCATCGCGGCCATTCCCTGCATCATGCTGACCGCTTACGCCAGCGGCGACAACACCATCGAAGCCATCCGCCTGGGCGCCTTCGATCATCTGACCAAGCCGGTGCCGCGCGCTGCCCTGGTGGAAACGCTGGAGCGCGCCCTGCGCCAGAGCGCGGCCCGCGCCGATACGGCAATGACGCCAGACACATCAGCCAGCAGTGAACGCAATGCCCTGGTCGGCGACAGCGAGGCCATGCGCCAGGTGTTCAAGCAGATCGGGCGGGCTGCCACCAGCGACGCCACCGTGCTGATCCTGGGCGAGACCGGCACCGGCAAGGAGCTGGTGGCGCGCGCCCTGCATCGCAACGGCCTGCGCGCGGCGCGTCCCTTCGTGGCCGTCAATTGCGCTGCCATTCCCGCCGAGCTGATCGAGAGCGAACTGTTCGGCCACGTCAAAGGCGCCTTCAGCGGCGCCACCGCAGCGCGCCTGGGCCGCTTCCAGGAAGCCCATGGCGGCACGCTGTTCCTGGACGAGATCGGCGACATGGCCCTGCCGACCCAGGCCAAGATCCTGCGCGTGCTGCAGGAACGCGAACTCACGCCGGTCGGTGGCCAGCAGGCGGTGAAGGTGGATGTGCGGGTGATCGCCGCCACCCACCGTGACCTGCCGCAGGAAATCAGCGAAGGGCGCTTCCGCGAGGATCTCTGGTATCGCCTGCAGGTCCTGCCGATCAAGGTGCCGCCGCTGCGCGAGCGTCCCGGCGACATCCTCGCCATTGCCGAACATTTCCTGCGCCAGCAGGGTGGCGACGCCCCCAAGCGCATCAGCCCGGCCGCAGCGCGCCGCCTGCTGCAGCATGCCTGGCCGGGCAACGTGCGCGAGCTGCGCAATACCATGGAGCGTGCGGCAGTGATGAGCCATGGCGCCTGCATCGAGGCCGAGCATATCGAGCTGGCTGATCGTACTGCCGTGGGCAGCGCCAGCGAAGTCGCCATCGACTGGGACGGCGAACTGGCCGTGGCCGTGGCGCAGGTCGAGCGGGTGATGCTGCAGCGGGCGCTGGCGGCGGCCAACGGCAACCGCGCCGAAGCCGCGCGCCGGCTGGGCATCTCGCGCCAGCAGTTGTATCGCAAGTTGGAAGAGCAGGGGCCTTCCGGCGGTTAAGGCGCCTTCATCCTGCGTTCCAGCAGCACGCCTGCCAGGGCGCAAGCCCCCGCGAACAGCCCGATGCCGCCCACCCATCCCAGCGCCAGGATGCCTGCGCCCACGGCGCTGCCCAGAGAGAAGCCCAGGTACATGGTCGAGGTGTTGAGCGACAAGGCCACAGAGGCCTGTGCGGGCGGACCTGCCGCGATCAGCCTGGCCATCTGCGCCGGAAAGAACGCCCACACCGCAAAACCCCACACCACCACCGCGGCCAGCACCGGCACCAGCGCGGCCTGCGGCGCCAGCAGCGTAGCCGCACTCAAGGCCCAGAATGCCAGCATCAACAGCAGCAGCGACAGCCGCACCACGCGGCCCGAGCCGAAGCGGTCATTCAGGCTGCCGCCCACGGTCACGCCCACGGCGGCAGCGGCACCCCACAGGCTGACGGACATGCCGATGCCCTGGTCGCCGAAGGAAAGCGTCTGCGCCAGGTAAGGCGCAATGTAGGGATAGGCCGCATACGCGCCCACCGACCAGAACAGGGTGATGGCCAGCAGGCGCCGGATCTGCGCTTGCCCCACCACGCCCAGCCGCTCGCCCAGGCCGGCCACGTGCAACTGCCCACCGGCACGCCGATCCACGCCCAGCCAGATGCCGGCCACCGCCACTGCCCCCATCACGGCCACGGCACCAAAGGTGGCGCGCCAGCCGAAGGCATGGCCCACCACCGAACCCAGCGGCAGGCCCAGCGCGATGGCGATGGTCATGCCGCCGCTGACGATGGCCAGTGCCCGTCCGCGCTGCTCGGGTTTGACGATGGCACCGGCCAGGGCGTTGGCGTTGGGCGTGTAGAGACCGGCCGCGACCGCCATCAGCAGGCGCGATGTCAGCAAGCTGGCAAAGCCGGTCGACTGCGCCGCCAGCAGATTGGCCAGGGTGAAGATGCCCATGGCGCCGATGAGCAGGTTGCGCCGGTTGATTCCCGCCGACAGCACCGTGGTAATGGGCGAACTGACCGCCAGCACCAGGGTAAAGACGATCACCAGGCTGGCCACGGTCGAGACGCTCATGCCGAAGTCGGCCGCCATTCTCGGCAGCAGCGGCGCAATCATGAAACCCTCGGTGCCGATGGCAAAACTGCCCAGGGCCAGGAACCCGGCGGTGAGCAGCGAGCCTTGGTGCGGCTGTGCCTGCGGCGTGGAGGAGGTGGGAGTGGTAGGAGTGGTATTCATGGTGGGTTCGACCATCAGCGAGGCGACCGGTCCATGGACAAGAAAGGGACTTCTGCCATGGCCGGTTGCGGTGGAAGAGCGGTCCCGATCAGACCGGGATGGGATTGGCGATCAGCGCGGCGTTGAAGCCATTGACTAACCCGTGTTCATTGGCACCGGGATTGTCGCGCAAGGGCTTGACGGCCTCGACGATGATTTCTTCGGCGTCGCTTTCCAGCTTGGCCATGGTTTCGGCGATGAAGGCATCCAGCGGCATGGCGCGCGGGTCGCCGCTCTTCTTGACCAGATCGGTATCGACCCAGGGCGGGGCGATCTCCTGCACCCGCACCGAGGTGTCGCGCAGCATGAAGCGCTGCGACAGGGCATACGAATGCAGGGCCGCCTTGCTGGCCGAATAGACCGCCGTGACCGCCAGCGGCACATAGGCCAGCACCGAGGTGTTGTGAATGATGGTGGCGCGCGGCTGGGCCTTGAGCAGGTCGATCAGGGCCGAGGTGAGGCGGATCGGGCCCAGCAGGTTGGTGTCGAGGATGTTGCGGCTCACCTGGTCATCGATGGTGCCGCCGGCGTCGTCGAAGGGCATGATGCCGGCATTGTTGATGAGCACGTTGAGCTTGGGGTAGCGTGCCTTGAGGGTGGCGGCGGCGGCATCGATGCTGGCCAGGCTGGAGACGTCGAATTCGATGGCATCCATGCCGGGATTGGCAGCAGTCACTTCATCGAGCAGGGCCTTGCGGCGGCCGCCGATGATGACCTGGTTGCCCAGTTTGTGGAAGGCTTCGGCCAGGGCGCGGCCAATGCCGGAGGTGCCGCCGGTGATGAAGAGGGTGTTGTCGGTCAGTTTCATGATTTTCCTTCACGTGGTCAGGGTTGGGGTGCCGCAAACGCCCGCCCGTAGCGGGCCGTCGCGGCAAGGTTCATATCGGGACAAAAAACGGCCTATCCGTGGTGCTTCGGGCAGTTGCAGGCAGCCTCGGCCGCTCAGTGCAGATCGGCGCGGGTGTAGCGCGGCGCCGGGGTATTGGCGGAGAGCTGGGTGGCCATGTGCTGGCGTGCGCTCTCGAAACGGGTCCAGGCGTCTTCGTCATGCAGCGAGGGTATGGTGACCAGCTCGCCGCGCTGGAATCCCACCAGGGCCGCATCGACCATCTGCTCGGCCGACATCACGATGGCCGGGTCCAGGTGCTCCACCGGCAGGCCGCCGATGGCCCAGAAGTCGGTGGCGGTGGCGCCCGGCAGCACGGCTTGCACCTGCACGCCCTGGGCCGCCAGTTCGTGGTGCAGCGATTGCGAGAAGGCCAGCACGAAGGCCTTGCTGCCGCCGTAGACGCCATTGAGCACTTCCGGCGCCACGGCCACGATGGAGGAAATGTTGATCACCGCACCCCGGCCACGGGCCACGAAACCGGGCACGGCGGCATAGGTCAGGCGGGTCGGGGCGGTGACGTTGAGGGCGATCATGCCGGTCATGTGCTCGACCTTGCTTTGCAGCAGCGGCGTATGGGTGCCGATGCCCGCATTGTTGACCAGCAGGGTGATGCTGGCATCGCTGCGCAGTTTCTCTTCCACCTGGGCCAGCGAATCGGCCTGGCCGAGATCGGCCTCCAGCACTTCGACGTTGCGGCCGGTCTGGTTGGTCAGGCTGGCGGCCAGGGCATTGAGGCGCTCGCGGTTGCGGGCTACCAGGATCAGGTCGTAACCCAGGCGTGCCAGGCGGTCGGCGTAGATCGCGCCGATGCCTGAGGATGCGCCGGTGACGAGGGCAGTGCCACGATGGACTTGGTTTTGCGGCTGGTTCATGCTGTTCTCCTTGGGTGTGGTGTGTCGATGGAGTGCATCTTAGGCCGCTTGCAGACTTCCTGAATGACGTATATGGTAGTGTTTTAGGACATTCGTTACGGAGTCAGGACATGCACCACATCGGCTATCTGCTCACGGAAGGATTCCAGGTCATGGGCCTGGCCACGCAGTCGGTCTTTGAATATGCCAACAAGGTCGTCGGCCACGAGTTCTACCGGATGCACAACTATTCGGTCGATGGCGGCGATGTCACCTCGTCTCTGGGCATGCGGGTCAATACCGGCAAGGCCGCCGCCTCGGCCACCATCGATACCTGGATCGTCTGCGGCGTGGGCGATCCGCTGGAGTCGCCCGCCAGTGCCGGGGAGCGCGCCTTCCTGCAGCGCGCAGCCAAGCGGGCCAGGCGCATCGCCGGCATCTGCACCGGCGGCTTCGTGCTGGCCGAGTCGGGGTTGCTGGCACGGCGCCGTGCCACGACGCACTGGGCCTTCGCCGCCGCCATGCGCACGCGCTTCCCCGACATCCAGGTGGAAGACGACCGCATCTACATCGTCGATGGCCCCCTGTGGACCTCGGCCGGCATGACCGCCGGGCTGGACCTGGCGCTGGCCATGGTCGGCAAGGACCTGGGCGAGGAGGTGGCGCGCGGCGTGGCGCACAAGCTGGTGATGCACCAGCACCGCGCCGGTGGGCAGTCGCAGCATTCCGAAATGCTGGCGCTGGCACCCAAGACCGACCGCATCCAGGATGCGCTCAACTATGCCCGCCGCCATCTCAAGCGCGCCCTCACGGTGGAAGAACTGGCCGAGCAGGCCAACCTCAGTGCGCGCCAGTTCACCCGGGTGTTTACCGCAGAGACGGGGCAATCCCCGGCCAAGGCCATCGAGGGCTTGCGGCTGGAGGCGGCGCGCTTGATGATCGAGCAGAGCCGTCATCCGCTGGAAGTGGTGGCGCGCGAGACGGGTTTCAGGGATCGCCGCCACATGCGTGAAGTGTTCCTGCGCGGATTTGGCGTGGCCCCGCAATCGATGCGGCGCGAAGTGCGCGCCTGAGGTGTGAACAGCCCCTAGTGCGCCGCACTGGCCGAAAACAGATTGATCACCATGACGCCGGCCACGATGAGCGCAATGCCTGCGATGGCCGGCCAGTCCAGCCGCTGATGGTGAACAAGCCATGCCGCCAGGGTGATGAGCACCAGACCCACCCCGGACCAGATCGCATAGGCCACGCTGGTGGGCAGGGTGCGCAGGGTCAGCGCCAGGCAATAGAAGGACACCCCGTAGCCCAGTACCACGATGATGCCCGGCAACAGACGCGTGAATCCCTGTGAGGATTTGAGGGCGGTGGTGGCGATCACCTCGGCGACGATGGCGACCGCCAGGGTCAGGTAAGCGGACATGCGGGTTTCTCCTGTGGATAAATCAAGTCGTTCAACGTGTGCCGGCGCGCGGCGCGGACAGTGTCCGGCAACGGACGCCAGGGTGTCACGAGAACGGACACCGCTCGAGGAGGAATAGTTTCAAGTCATTGATTTTCAAGGGATTCATGGCAGGCACGGGGTTTGCAAAAAAGAGAGCGTACCTCTCTCACCTCACAGCGCAAAGGAGTTGTCATGTCCCGTTCCACCTTGCTTCCTCGTTGGCCAGTCGCGTTCCCGGCCCTGGCCCTGGTCCTGTCCGGATCGATGATGGTGGCCCAGGCCCAGGCCCAGGCCCAGGCCCAGGCCGTGCCGCCGGTCCCGCCGCCGGGCGCCGCCCCCATGGCGCCCCCGCCTGCCACCTATGATGCCGCCATGACCTCCCAGGCGCCCATCACCGAAGGTCGCGTGAGTCGCCTGCTGATCAATCCCTATGGCGAAGTCGATGGCCTGATGGTGGGTGAGCGCACGGTCGTCAAGTTCCCTCCGCACCTGTCGCAGACCCTGCAGAACGCCGTCAGGCCGGGCCAGTCGGTGCGCGTGTTCGGCCAGGCGGAAGCGGCCGGGGTGATCAAGGCCGATGCCATCGTCAACCTGGCCAATGGCCAGACCGTGATCGACCGCCCGCCTGCCTTCGATGCCAATCCGCCGCTGCCGCCGCATCTGCGCGCAGCACAATTGCGCCAGCTCTCGGTGCGCGGCAAGATCGCCCTGGTGCTGACTGACCCGCGTGGCCAAGCCAATGGCGTGATCCTTGATGACGGCAGCATCGTGCGCTTCGCCCCCGACAGCCTGCGCACCCCGCTGGAACCCGGCGCGCCATTTGCTGCCAATGGCCTGGGAACCCGCAACAGTGTCGGCACCGCCATCGAGGCCATCGATGCCGGCGCCAGCGCCGATTCCCTGCAACCCTTGTACAGCCGCGTCCGATAAGGGTTTGCGGCACGGGCAGGCGGCCGCTCTGCCCGATGTCCTGCGTGTCATTTCATCCATCTGATCAAGAACAAGAACCATGTCGCCAAAAATCCTTCCCATCGTTTTCCTCATCATCTCCAACGTCTTCATGACCTTTGCCTGGTACGGCCACCTCAAGTTCGAGAACCGGCCGCTGTACCTGGTGATCCTGGTCAGCTGGTGCATCGCCCTGGCTGAATACTGCTTCGCGGTGCCCGCCAACCGCATCGGCCATACCGTCTACAACGCCGCCGAACTGAAGACCATGCAGGAGGTCATCACGCTGGTGGTGTTTTCGATCTTCTCGGTGCTGTACCTGGGCGAGCAGTTCACCATCAATCACCTGGTCGGCTTCGGCTGCATCTGCCTGGGCGCCTTCTTCATCTTCAAGGGGCCCCTTTGATGAATGCCAGCGCCGGCTCCATTGCCTGGCTGTCCAGGCTGAACTTCTTCCTGGCCGATGTGCGCGACGGACTCGGCCCTTTCCTGGGCGTCTTCCTGATGGGTCATGGCTGGGCCGCGGACGACATCGGCTATGTGATGACGTTGGGCGGTGTCGCCGGCATGCTCGCCACCACCCCTGCCGGCGCACTCACCGATGCGGTGCGCGCCAAGCGGCTGGTAGTGGGAATCGGTTCGGTGCTGGTGGTGGCGGGCTCGCTGCTGTTGCTGATCTCGTCCAGCTTCACGGTCACGGCCCTCTCGCAGGTCGGCACCGGCATCGTCGGCGCCATCATCGGACCGGCCATTGCCGGCCTGACGCTGGGCATCGTCGGCCAGCAGGGCTTGCCTGCGCAACTGGGAAACAATGAGGCCTGGAACCACGGCGGCAATGTCTTCTCGGCGGCGCTGGCCGGTGCACTCGGCTACTTCTGGGGCTTGCCGGCGGTGTTCGTGCTGATGGCGGTGATGGCGGTGGCGTCGCTGGTGTGCCTCTCGCGCATCCGGCCCGAGGACATCGACCATGATGTCGCCCGTGGCCTCGATCCTGAACGTGCCGCCGACCAGCCGCAGGCGTCCACCTGGCGTGTGCTGGCCGGTTCGCGTGCACTGATGCTGCTGGCGCTGGTGATGATGCTGTTCCACCTGGGCAATGCGGCCATGCTGCCCTTGCTGAGCCAGTCGGTGGTCTCGCGCGGCAATGCCGATCCGGCGCTCTATACGGCGCTGACCGTGATCGTGGCGCAACTGGTGATGATCCCCACGGCGCTCTTTGCGGGTCGGTTCGCCGACCGCAAGGGCTACTGGCTGTTGATCACCGTGGCTCTGCTGGCGTTGCCGGTGCGCGGCCTGGTAGCCGGGGTCTGGGATTCGGCCTGGGCGCTGTTGCCGGTGCAGATGCTCGATGGCGTCGGCGCGGGTTTGCTGGGGGTGGCCTTGCCGGGCTCGGTGGCGCGCATCCTGCAGGGTAGCGGCCACATCAACATCGGCCTGGGCGCGGTCACTACCATCCAGTCCATCGGTGCAGCCATGAGCCCGGCATTGGCCGGCGTGGTGGCCAGGCACTACGGTTATGGCGCGGCCTTTGCAGCCCTGACCGGGATCGCCTTGCTGGCGCTGGGGGTGTGGGGTGCGCTGGCGCAGCGGCGGGAACATGGGGCCGCACCGATGGCGGTTCAGCGCTAGAATCCCCGCATGCCCGCCAGGGTAGAACTTTCAAGAGTCGATCATGCGTTCCTGCCTGTTGTTTGTCCTTTGTCTTGCCAGCCTTCCGCTGGCGGCCCACGCGGCCGGCGACCCCGTCGCCGGCCGTGCCGCCTTCGCCAAATGCGCCAGCTGCCATGCGGTCGGCCCCTCGGCGCGCGGCGGCTTTGGTCCGCAGCTGACCAACGTGATCGGGCGCAAGGCCGGCTCCACCGTCGATTTCAAGTATTCCCCGGCGATGGCATCGGCCGGTTTCATCTGGACCGAAGACAAGTTGCGCGCCTTCCTCAAGGCCCCCAGCGATGTGGTCCCCGGCAACAAGATGCGCTTCTGGGGCATCGGCAGCGACAAGCAGATCGACGACATCCTGGCCTACCTGCGCAGCTTCAGGCCCTAGGCCGACATCTCGATCCTCTCCCTCAGGGCTGCGGTGGCAAGCCCATGCGTCTGCGGGCCAGATGAATGGAGCCATTGCGCATGGCCCAGCGGACAGGCTGCGCAGCCAGCCATACCGAGCGGCGCAGCAGTTCGCGCCGCATCGGTCCGCGCGGCCTCACACCCAGCATCTCCTGCGCCCAAGGTGGCAGCAGGTCCACGCCGCCGCGCATCATCAACTTCGTCCAGGGCTGTGCTACCGCGTTGGGAGCGGGTGCATCCAGGACCAGTTGCAGGGTAGTGCGGGTACGGTCGTCACAACGCAATTGCGGTCGCATGCGGTCGATGTAATCGGCGATGGCCGCCCTTGAACGTGGCACCTCGCGTGCGCCCAAGGCTTCGGCGACCAGTGCGATCTCCTCCAGATAGCGGTCTTGCCGTGCCGCCGGAAAATCCGGATGGCGATAACGCAGATAGCCCTGCAGGAAGCAATGCACCTCGGCCACGTGGACCCAGGTCAGCAGATCCGGATCGCTGGCCGCATAAGGGCGTCCGTCGGGCGCAGTCCCGGTGACGCCAAGATGAATCTGCCTGACGCGCGCAATCAGCCGCTCGGCGTCGGCCCGGCTGCCGAAGGTGGTGCCGGCGACGAACTGCGCGGTGCGGCGCAGCCGGCCCAGCATGTCGGCCTGGAAGTTGGAGTGGTCCCAGACGCCTGCCAGCGGCAGCGGATGCAGCATCTGCAGCAGCAGCGCGGCCACGCCGCCGGTGAGCATGGCGGTGAAGTCACTGTGCACCTGCCAGGTCGCCGAGTCCGGGCCGAACAGGCCGGGGTCGCCCGGCGGCTGCAGGAAGTCGGCACTGCCGGGGCCGCGACTGATGGCGAGGACGTTGGCTTCGATGCGCTGGCGCAGGAATTCCATGATGCAGAAATGGCGAGAAGGAAGGGCAGTGTGCCATAGCGACCGCATTCTTGCCGGGGCCTTCATGTGGACTTTTTTCCGGATGTGCTGGCAGCCGGCGAGAAGCGCTTCGCTGACATTTCTGTCAGAAAGCGATTTGTCGAAAAGCCTTCTGCACGCGGCTTGCGAGGCCGTTACAATAGCCACGCCGCGCGGTCCCAGAAGAACAACATCGGGGCGCAGGGCAGCGCAAAACAAGCGCACATTCAGGCAACGCGGCCGGGACACCGGGGAAACACGCCAGGCCGCGCCAGAGGTCATGCAGCATCACGGGAGAGGACGGCCGACATCGCACGGGATGCCGGCTGCGGGCAGGGCTGAGCCACAGGGCAGCCGGTCCGGCCTGCCCGTTTCACAGGGATAGCAGTTCATGAACATGGTTGCGCTGGCCTTGCGCCGCCCGTACACCTTCATCGTGATGGCCTTGCTCATCGTGCTGGCCACGCCATTGACGCTGAAGAACATGGCCACCGACATCTTCCCCGAGATCAATATCCCGGTGGTCTCCATCATCTGGAACTACAACGGCCTGTCGGCCCAGGAGATGGGCCAGCGCATCGCTGCGCAAAACGAGCGTGGGCTGACCACGGTGGTGAGCGACATCGAGCACATCGAGTCGCAGTCGCTGGCCGGGGTGACGGTGATCAAGGTGTTCTTCCAGCCCAAGGCCAACATCCAGACCGCCATTGCCCAGGTCGTGGCCTCGGTGCAGACCCAGGTGCGGCAACTGCCACCGGGCATTACGCCGCCGCTGGTGATCAAGTACTCCGCCTCCAGCATCCCGGTGATGCAGCTGGCGCTGTCCTCGCCCACGCTGCCTGAGCAGACCGTCTTCGATGCCGCCGTGCAGACCCTGCGTCCGCAACTGGTGACCATACCCGGCGTGGCCGTGCCTTATCCCTACGGCGGCAAGAGCCGGCTCATCTCGGTGGATCTCGATACCCAGGCCCTGCAGGCGCGCGGGCTGGCCCCCATCGATGTGGTCAATGCGATCAATACGCAGAACCTGATCCTGCCTTCCGGCACCGCCAAGTTCGGCGCAACCGAATACGCGGTCAGGATCAACGGTTCGCCCGAAGCGGTGGCGGGCCTCAATGAACTGCCGGTGCGCACCACCAATGGCGCCACCATCTATCTCAAGGACGTGGCCAACGTGCGCGATGGCTTCTCGCCCCAGACCAACGTGGTGCGCCAGGATGGCGCGCGCGGTGTGCTGCTGTCCATCCTCAAGAACGGTGGCGCCTCCACGCTGGACATCGTGGACAACCTGCGCAAGCTCCTGCCCACGGCCGCCCAGACCCTGCCGGAAGACCTCAAGATCACTCCGCTGTTCGACCAGTCGCTGTTCGTGAAGGCAGCCGTGACCGGCGTCATCAGCGAGGCGCTCATCGCCGCCGGCCTCACCGCGGCCATGGTGCTGCTGTTCCTGGGCAACTGGCGCAGCACGCTCATCATCGGGCTGACCATTCCGCTGTCCATCATGGCGGCCATCCTGATGCTGGCGGCGCTGGGTGAGACGCTCAACCTCATGACCCTGGGCGGTCTGGCACTGTCGGTCGGCATCCTGGTGGACCAGGCCATCGTCACCATCGAGAACATCGAACGCCACCTGCACCTGGGCAAACCGCTGCACGATGCCATCATCGTCGGCGCCGGCGAGATCGGCGTGCCGGCCTTCGTGGCCACGCTGTGCATCTGCATCGTGTTCGTGCCGATGTTCTTCCTCTCGGGCGTGGCGCGCTTTTTGTTCGTGCCGCTGGCCGAGGCAGTGGTGTTTGCCATGGCCGCTTCCTACCTGCTTTCGCGCACCCTGGTACCCACGCTGGTGATGCTGCTCATGGCCCACCATGGCCAGGTCGACAGCACCAGGCAGAGCCTGTTGCAGCGTCTCTATCGTGCCTTCGACAACCGTTTCGAGCGCGTGCGCCACGGTTACACGCTGGTGTTGTCCTCGCTGCTGGCGCACCGGCGCCGGTTCGCGCTGGGCTTCCTGGGCTTCTGCCTGCTGTCCTGCCTGCTCTATCCTTTGCTCGGGCGCGACTTTTTCCCCAATGTGGATGGCGGCCAGATCCGCCTGCACATGCGCATGCCCACCGGCACCCGCATCGAGGAAACCGCACGCGCCGCCGATGAAGTCGAACGTGTCATCCGCACCCTGATCCCGGCTTCCGAACTGGAGACCATCCTCGACAATCTGGGCGTACCCAATTCCGGCATCAACCTGTCCTACAGCAATGCCGGCACCATCGGTACCCTGGATGGTGAAATCCTGATGGCCTTGAAGCAGGGCCATCGCCCCACCGAGGAACTGGTGTCGTTGCTGCGCGAGCAGTTGCCGCGCCGCTTCCCGGGCATCGAGTTCTTCTTCCAGCCGGCCGACATCGTCACCCAGATTCTCAACTTCGGCCTGCCGGCCGCCATCGACGTCCAGTTCACCGGTCCCAACATGCAGGCCAACGCGCTCCTGGCCGCCGAACTGACCAAGCGGATCCGCCAGATTCCGGGGGCGGTCGATGCCCACGTGCATCAGCGCCTGGATGCGCCCGCGCTGGACCTGCGCATGGATCGCACACGGCTTCAGCAGTTCGGCCTGTCGGCGGCCAACGTCGGACAGAACCTGCTCATTGCCTTGTCGGGTAGCTCGCAGACGCAGCCGGCCTTCTGGCTCAATCCCAACAATGGCGTGGTCTACAGCATCGCGGTGCAGTCGCCGCAATACCAGGTCGATTCGCTCGATGCCCTGCTCAACATTCCGGTGGGCGCCGGCGCCAATGCCACCACACCGCCGCAGTTGCTGGGCAACCTGGTCGATGTGCATGCGGGACGCCAGATGGCGGTGGCCTCGCGCTACAACATCTCGCCGGCCATCGATGTCTACGTCAGCGTGCAGGGCACCGATCTGGCCAGCGTGGCCGACAAGGTCGCCACCCTGGTGGACGAGATCAAGCCCAGGCTGGCGCGCGGCAGTCAGGTGGTCATGCGCGGCCAGGTGGAGACCATGCAGTCCTCCTTCATCGGCCTGGGCGTGGGGCTGGCCATGGCCATCGTGCTGGTCTACCTGCTGGTGGTGGTGAACTTCCAGTCGTGGATCGATGCGGCCATCATCATCGCCGCCTTGCCCGCAGCCCTGGCGGGGATTGCCTGGATGCTCTTCATCACCGGCACCACGCTGTCGGTGCCGGCCTTGACCGGCGCCATCATGACCATGGGCGTGGCCACGGCCAACAGCATTCTGATCGTGGCTTTTGCGCGGCAGCGCAGGCAAGACGGTGCCACACCGCTGGCGGCCGCGCTGGAAGCGGGTTCCACCCGTATCCGTCCGGTGCTGATGACGGCACTGGCCATGATCATCGGCATGATCCCCATGGCCCTGGGCCTGGGCGAGGGGGCCGAGCAGAACGCCCCGCTGGGGCGTGCCGTGATCGGAGGTCTGTTGCTGGCCACCGTATCGACCTTGTTCTTCGTGCCGGTGGTGTTTGCCGGCGTGCATCAGCGACTGGCCCGCCGCGCCGAGAGACGTCGCATTCAGGCGGGCGGGCCCGCGCATCAGGAGTCTTGAACCATGTCGCATGACCGTCATTCCGAACTCGGCATCCACCCGCTTGGCGAGGGCGAGCCGCAACAGCGCCAGCAGATGATGAGGCGCGCCAAACTGGTGCTGGTCGTGGTCCTGCTGCTGCTGGCTGCGGGGGCCGCGCGCACCTTGGTCAGCCGTGCCGCCAATGCCCGCGCACTGGAGGCTGGCACGGCTGAACGTGCCAAAGTCTTCGTCAGGGTGGCACCCGCCCGCAGCAGCAGCGAAGGCCAGACGCTGACCTTGCCGGGCAGCCTGCAGGGCTACGTGCAGTCGCCCATCTCGGCGCGCGCCGGAGGCTATCTCAAGCGCTGGACCAAGGATATCGGCGCCGAAGTGAAGAAGGGCGAACTGCTGGCCGAACTGGATACCCCCGAGATCGACCAGCAGCTTTCGCAAGCCCTGGCTGCACGCCAGCAGGCCGCCTCCAGCATGGAACTGGCCAGGAGCTCGATGGTGCGCTGGGAAGCCCTGCGCAAGAAGGACGCCGTCTCGCAGCAGGAACTCGATGAACGCCGCAGCGCCTTCGCCCAGGCCAGTTCCAACCTGGCGGCGGCAGACGCCAATGTCGCGCGCCTGCGCCAGGTGGAGAGTTTCAAGCGTATCGTGGCGCCGTTCTCGGGCATCATCACGCGCCGCAACGTGGACGTGGGCGATCTCATCGATCCGGGTGCCGGGCGGGCGCTCTTCGTGCTGTCGCAGACCGATCCGCTGCGCGTGTACGTGAACGTACCGCAGGCCTACGCCAATCTGGTCAAGCTCGGCCAGCCGGTGACGGTGACCCAGTCCGAATTGCGCGCACGCAAGTTCGAAGGCAAGGTGGCGCGCACCGCCGGTGCCATCGATGCGACCACGCGCTCGATGCAGATCGAGGTCACGCTCGCCAATGCCGACAAGGCGCTGCTGCCGGGGGCCTTCGTGCAGGTGGCCGTGCCGTTGAAGCCCAGTGGCACACTGCTGGTGGCGGCCGATACGCTGATGTTCCGGCGTGATGGTTCGCTGGTGGCGGCGGTGGATGGACAGAACAGGGTGCAGCTGAAGAAGGTTCGTCTGGGGCGCAATTTCGGTGCGACCGTGGAAGTGCTGGACGGCTTGAGGGGCGACGAAAAGCTGATCCTCAATCCCCCCGATTCGCTGGCCGAAGGCGATCAGGTTGAACCTGCACCGGTTCAGCCCAAGGACAGGCAGGACAAATCCGCCGACAGGAAGGCTGCCTCATGAACCTGCCGCGCCGCCACAGTCTTGTGCTTGCCTTGGCCAGTGCGTTGCTGCTGGTTGCCTGCGCCAGCGGTCCGGATTACGCGAGGCCGCAGGTGGACATGCCCGCCGCCTGGACCCCGGAAGCCCCGTGGCGCACCATGCAGCCGCAGGATGCTGCCCCGCGTGGCCCGTGGTGGGAACGTTTCAACGATGCGCAACTGAACGCCCTGCAACAGCAGGCACTGGCCGGCAACCAGACCCTGGCCATTGCTGCGGCCCGACTGGCGCAGGCACGCGCACAGCTGGAGGTGGCCGGGGCGGCGCAAGTGCCGCAGGTCGGCATCAACGCACGGGCCGCGCGCGGGCGCATTTCGGCCAACCGGCCCCTGACCAACTACAACTCGCCCAACTACGCCACCGTACAGAATGATTTCGCACTGGGCCTGAACGTCAGTTATGAGCTGGATTTCTTCGGACGGGCAAGACGTTCGGTGCAGGCGGCCACTGCCTCGGCCCAGCAATCGGCGGCTGACCTGGAAAACACGCGCCTGTTGCTCACGGCCGAACTGGCCAGCAACTACTTCAACCTGCGCGAGCTGGACATCGAGCTCGACGTCGTCCGGCGCGCCATCGCGCTGCAGCGCAAGGCGCTGGAACTGGCGACCTCCCGCCATGACCTGGGCGCCACCTCGGGACTGGACGTCGCCCAGCAGCAAGCCCTGCTGGACAACACGCTGACCCAGGTGGATCTGCTCGGCCGCCAGCGTGCGCAATACGAACATGCCATCGCTACCCTGACCGGTACCCCAGCGCCGGTGTTCCGCCTGGCACCCTCGCTGGCACCCGTCGCGCTGCCGGACATTCCCTTGGGCGTGCCCTCGGACGTGCTGGAGCGCCGTCCCGATGTGGCTGCCGCCGAACGCGCCATGGCCGCGGCCAATGCCCAGATCGGTGTGGCCAGTGCCGCCTTCTATCCCAGCTTCATGCTGCAGCCCGGGTACGGAGTCGACAGCCGCAACTGGGCTACGCTCTTCAATGCGCCCAGCCTGCTGTGGTCGCTGGGGGTGTCGGCCTCGCAAAGCCTGTTCGATGGCGGTCGCCTGCGGGCGGGGGTGGATTTGAGCCAGGCCGGCTACAACGCCGCCGTGGCCAGCTATCGACGTACCGTACTGACGGCCATGCAGGAAGTGGAAGACGGCATTACCGGTATCGCCGCACTGGACCGGGCTTGTCGGCAGGCACAATCGGCCATCGCCAGTGCGCGTCGGGTACTGGAGATTGCCAGCAGCCGCTATGAGGGTGGGGCCACGCCCTATCTGGATGTGATCACCGCGCAACAGGCCTTGCTCAACAGCGAGCGCCAGGCGGCACAGTTGCAGGGGCAACGCCTGCTGGTGTCGGTGTTTCTCATCAAGGCGCTGGGCGGCGACTGGCATGAGCGCCGAGACGGGGCGCCGCTTGTGCAATCGCAAACTTTATCGCCGGCAGAGAAGTAGTGATCTGGTGGCCTGACCAGTTTCGGGGGAGTGGGAGGACATTTCTGACGGTCTTGTCAGCGCCGTGTCACAAGCGCTGCAATTGCCCCGTAAACGCCCGTGTAATCGACGATATGGCCGCTTCCCGACCTGCCTAGAATCGCCAGTGATATTCCCACGAGCAAGAACAACGAGGCAGACATGAACTGGTTCAACAATCTGAAGATTGCCAAGAAGCTCATCCTTTCCTTTGCGGCCGTCATCGTCCTGACAGTCATCCTGGGGATCTTCGCCATCAGCGAGTTGAAGGCGGTCAACCAGGCTTCTACCGACATGGCCACCAACTGGCTGCCTTCGATCAAGGCGGCGCAGTCGATCCAGGCCTCGCTGCCGCGCATGCGCATTTCGGAATTGCAGATGATCACCGCGGTCACGCCCGTCGAACGCGAGGATGCCATCAAGGCCATCCATACGCGACTGGGCATTCTGGCCAAGCAGCGCGCCACCTTTGAAGCCCAGTTGTCGGAGCCGGAGGAGAAACAGGCGTATGAGAAGTTCTCCCGAAGCTTCGCCGCCTATCTGGAGATCGACAAGAAGCTCGCCGACATTTCCGGTGCCGGCAAGGAAGAAGAAGCCCGCGCGATGTTCAAGGGAGAATCCAACAAGACCTTCCGCAGCATGCTGGAGAACATGGATGAGATCATCAAGATCAACGATGCCGGCAGCACGCGTTCCGACCAGAGCGCCACCGATGTCTTCAGGTCGGCACGTGCGTGGATCTTCGGTTTGCTGGCGGCCATCGTGGTCATCGCCCTTGCCTTGGCCATCGCCGTGGCGCGTGCGGTTTCGCGCCCGCTCAACGAAGCGGTGAGCGTGGCCGAACGGGTGGCGCAGGGTGACCTGACGGTCGATATCCGTTCCGACAGCAAGGATGAAACCGGCATGCTGATGCACTCGCTGCGTGCCATGAATGACAGCCTGCACAAGATCGTCAGTGAAGTGCGTCATGGCACCGATGCCATCACCACGGCTTCGCAGGAAATCGCCACCGGCAACCTCGACTTGTCCTCGCGCACCGAGGAGCAGGCCGGTTCGCTGGAAGAGACCGCCTCTGCCATGGAAGAGCTGACGGCCACCGTCAAGCAGAATGCCGACAATGCCCGCCAGGCCAACCAGCTCGCGGCCTCGGCCTCGGATGTGGCCAGCCAGGGGGGCGAAGTGGTGGGGCAGGTGGTGCAGACCATGGAAGGCATCACCGAGAGTTCGAATCGCATTGCCGACATCATCACGGTCATCGATGGCATCGCCTTCCAGACCAATATCCTGGCCCTGAATGCGGCCGTGGAAGCGGCGCGGGCCGGCGAGCAGGGCCGCGGCTTTGCGGTGGTGGCCTCGGAAGTGCGTTCGCTGGCACAGCGCTCGGCTTCCGCCGCCAAGGAGATCAAGCAGTTGATCGATGACTCGGTGCAGAAGGTCGGCGCCGGCAGCCAGCTGGTCGAACGTGCGGGCGCGACCATGAGTGAAGTGGTGGCCAGTGTCAAGCGCGTCACCGATGTCGTGGCCGAGATCAGCGCGGCCAGCAACGAGCAGAGTACCGGCATCGAGGAAATCAATCGCGCCATCACCCAGATGGATGAAGTGACCCAGCAGAATGCGGCACTGGTGGAAGAGGCGGCCGCTGCTGCGCAGTCCTTGCAGGATCAGGCTGGTCGCTTGTCGCAGGTGGTGAGCGTGTTCAAGATCCAGCGTTGATGCAGTGCCGGTGGATCTGACCGAGCGTTGAACATGACGGGTTTACGTAATCGTTGATTACGTAAAATCATCGTTCATGAATCCTGATCGAAAGTGACTTTCAGATTGCGTTCGATGAACTGCGGCTGATTCGGTATCCCCAGGCAATGCCGCCCGTTTCAATCCGGCGGCAACGCAAAGCAATACCCGACGCCGTACACCGCCTGAATCGCATTGTGTCCCGGAAAGCAGGGTTCCAGCTTGCGGCGCAGGTTCTTGATATGGGTATCGATGGCCCGATCGGTCACGGAGCGATCATCATCATGCAGGTGATTGAGCAGTTGTTCCCGCGAAAAGACCTGTCCCGGTGCCGCCGCAAAGGTCTTGAGCAGCCGCAGCTCCAGCGGCGTCAGGTTGAGCGGTTCGCCACGTACGCTGGCCTGGTGGCGGAGTTCATCGATGACCAGCGGGGCGGCCATCTGCGCTGCCGGCCCGACCTGCACCGAACGCTGTACCAGCGCATTGCGCCTGAGCATGGACTTGACCCGGGCCACGATTTCGCGCGGCGAAAACGGCGTCTTGCCGATATAGTCGTCCGCCCCCAGTTCCAGCCCGCGCAAGCGATCGTCTTCCTCTGCGCGCGCAGTGAGCATCAATACCGGTACATCCGAGAAGGTCCGTAGCTGGCGGCAGATCTCCCAGCCATCCATGCCCGGCAACATGATGTCGAGCAGGATCAGGTCCGGGCGCTGCGCGCGCACCGCATCCAATGCCGCATCCCCGCGTGCCACATGACGCGAGGTGTAGCCGGCCAGTGCCAGGTATTTCTGCAGCAACTCGGCCAGCTTGGGCTCGTCCTCGACGATGAGGATATCGGCGCTGGCGGGGGCGGCAAAGCGGAATTCTTCGGAGCCATCACTCATGCGGCATTCCCTTCCTCCTCCAGGCGGGCCGGCAACACGACCGAGATCCGCAGCCCGCCCAGGGGCGAGGCAGTGGCACCGATGGTCCCCTGATGGGCATCGACGATGCGCCGGCAGATCGCCAGGCCCAGCCCGGCCCCGCCGCTGGCGCGGTTGCGCGAAGCCTCGACCCGGAAGAAGCGTTCGAACAGGCGCGCCATCACCTCGGGCGGTACGCCCGGCTCGCTGTCGTCGAAGACCAGATGCCAGTGCTGTTGCTGCAGTTGGGCATGCACTTGCAGGCGACCTCCGCTGTCGGTGTAGCGCAGGCTGTTCTCGAAGAGATTGTTGAGCAACTGCTGCAGGCGTGCCGCGTCGGCGTGCACGGGCATGGTAGCGGGCAGGCTGCAGGTCAGCGTCATGCTGCACTGGCTGAAGCGTTCGGCATAGACGGCTGCGCTCTCGCGCAGCAAGGGTACCAGGTCGATGTCGCTGCGACGATAGGTGAGCGCACCGGCATCGGCCAGGGAGAGATCATAAAGGTCCCCTACCAGTTTGTTCAGATGCGCCACCTCGCTCTTGAGGGAGTGCAGCGTCTGCGTATCGGGTTGCAGCACGCCATCTTCCAGCGCCTCCAGCTGGCCGTTGAGAATGCCCAGGGGAGTGCGCAATTCATGCGAGACATCGGCCATGAATTCGCGCCGCAGTTTTTCATTGCGCTCCAGGGTCATGGCCAGCCGGTTGAAGTCCTGCGCCAGCATCCCGACTTCATCACCCGATTCCACCTCCACCCGGATCGCATAATCGCCACCGGCCAGCCGGTGCGTGGCCCGCGCCACGCGCGTGAGCGGGCGCGTGAGCACGCCCGAGATGCGCACCACCAGGAAGGCCGCCAGCATCACCGCCACCACGGCAATGATGAGCTGGGCCAGGAACTGGCTTTGCTGGAAGCGCAGGTCGAGGGCACCGATCACGCTTTCAAAGGGCGTCTGCGCCACCCAGCCGACGATCACGTCATCCTGGAGCAGGGGCCGCAGGCGCGCATCGGGACCGACCTTGGGATAGCCGATCACCAGTTGTCGTCGGGCATCCAGCAAGGAAAAGCGCAGCGTCGCGCCGGTCAGGTCGGAGGCCGTCATGGGTGGCCCCGGCGTGGTGACCACCCCATTGTGTTCGACGATGGCCGGCTTCATCAGCTCGAACCAGACGCGCGGCTTGCCGCGAATGAAGTCCCAGTTGCCATGTTCGCGATAGGCCTGCTCCAGGCGCGGCACCATGTCTTCCATGCGCTGCTGGGCCTGCTCGTTGAGATAACCGAGGAAGTCGCGGTTGAAGATGTAATGCCCGGCACCATTGATGGCCGCGATCACCACCACGATCAGCGCCAGCATCGCATAGAAGAGTTTCAGGCGGATGTTGGCGCGATAGAAGAGGCGGTCGGTCAGCTCGACAATCGAGTGGGCGATGGACATGGGGATGCAGCAGGCGGTCGGTGGAATCAGGCCAGAGCTTATCAAGAACCCGGCGTCCGGTGGCGCACAAGTTGCCGCTGCGCCCCGTCCTGTTGCAGGACGGACATACCGCCGCGCCTGCTCATTTTTCCCTCACATTTGTTGCCCATAATCGCAGGTCCGATAGCTCATTGCGCCCGGAACCCGCGCCCATGGCGGACCGCGGACGGGCAGAAAGCCTCCCGATCATGCACGACACTGCAACACTCCCGCGCCGCCAGGGGCGCCGCTCTTCCACCGCCGCCCGTCTGGCGCTGTCTCTGATGCTGGTGGCCGTCCTCGGCGCCTGCTCGCGCTCCGGCGACCAGCCCAAGCCCGCCGCCCAGTCCGAAGTCGGCTACGTGGTCGTCAAGGCCCAGCGCCAGGCACTGACCACCGAGTTGCCGGGCCGTACCACGGCCTACCTGACGGCCGACATCCGCCCGCAGGTCGGCGGCATCATCCAGAAGCGCCTGTTCAAGGAAGGCAGCAAGGTCAAGGCCGGCCAGCCGCTCTACCAGATCGATCCGGCCAGCTATCAGGCTGCCTATGACAGCGCCAAGGCTTCCCTGCTCAAGGCGCAGGCAACGCTGGCCTCATCGAAGCTGAAGGCCGATCGTTATGCCGAACTGAACAAGATCGATGCCGTCTCCAAGCAGGACAACGACGACGCCCAGAGCACCCTGCGCCAGAACCAGGCCGATGTGGAAGTGCAGAAGGCCGCCGTGCAGACCGCCGCCATCAACCTGCAATACACCAGAATCCTCTCGCCCATCTCCGGCCGCATCGAGCAATCCAGCGTCACTCCCGGCGCTCTGGTGACGGCCAGCCAGACCACGGCACTGACGACGGTGCAGCAGATCGACCCGATCTATGTCGATGTGACGCAATCCACCGTGGATCTGCTGCGCCTGCGGCGCGAACTGGCCAGCGGTCAGATCAGGAAGAGCGGTGACAATGCCGCCCAGGTCAAGATCCTGCTGGAAGACGGCTCCACCTATGAGCGCACCGGCAAGCTCGAATTCACCGGCCTCTCGGTCGATACCGGCACCGGCATGATCACCTTGCGCGCGGTGGTCCCCAATCCGGACGGCGTGCTGCTGCCGGGTGCTTACGTGCGTGCCGTGCTGGAAGAAGGTGTGGATGAACACGCACTGCTGGTGCCGCAGAAGGCGGTCAGTCGCGACCAGACCGGTGCTGCGACCGCGCTGGTGCTGGGTGCCGACGGCAAGGTACAGCAGCGCCTGGTGACCGTGGCGCGTGCGGTGGGCAACAACTGGTGGATCAGCAAGGGTCTCAAGGAGGGCGACAAGCTCATCGTCGACGGATTGCAGAAGGTGCGTACCGGTGATACGCCACGTGCCATCGACATCACCGACAGTCTGCAGAAGGATCTGGCCCGTGAAGCCGCCGCTGCCGCTGCCGATCCGTCGCTGGGCGGGGACACCGACCGGGCAGCCGGTGCGACTGCTGCCCCGGCCACTGCCGCCACCGGCACCCGGTCGAAGTAAGCGAGGCACACATGGCACGTTTCTTTATCGACCGGCCCATCTTTGCGTGGGTCATCGCCATCATCATCATGCTGGGGGGCATGATGGCTATCCGCTCGCTGTCGCTGGAGCAGTATCCCGACATTGCCCCGCCCAAGGTCAACATCAAGGCCACCTATACCGGTGCCTCGGCCAAGACCCTGGAAGATTCGGTGACCCAGGTCATCGAGCAGCAGATGAAGGGGCTGGATAATCTGCAATACATGTCGGCCAGCTCCAGCTCGGCCGGTAGCGCCACCGTCTCGCTGACCTTTACCGCCGGTACCAATCCCGACGTGGCGCAGATGCAGGTGCAGAACAAGCTGCAGCAGGTCACTGCGCGCCTGCCGCAGGCGGTGCAGAACAATGGCGTGACGGTGACCAAGGCCTCGACCGACATCCTCATGGTGCTGTCGCTGACCTCGGATGATCCGCGCATCACCAGCATCGACATCGGCGACTTCATCAGCAGTACGCTGACCGACCAGATCAGCCGCGTGGAGGGCGTGGGCGACGTGACCGCCTTCGGCACCAACTATGCGATGCGCATCTGGATCGATCCGGCCAAGTTGCAGAAATATGCGCTGATGCCCTCCGACATCACCAGCGCGCTGGAAGCGCAGAACACCGAGGTATCGGCCGGCGAGATCGGTGCGCTGCCGGCACAACCGGGCCAGCAGATCAACGCCACCATCACGGCGCGCAGCAAGCTGACCACGCCGGATGAATTCCGCAACATCATCGTCAAGTCCTCTTCCGATGGTTCGGTGGTGAAGCTCGCTGATGTCGCGCGGGTGGAGCTGGGCGGCGAGAGCTACCAGGTCGCTTCGCAGCAGAACGGCAAGCCGTCCTCGGCGCTGGCGATCCAGCTGGCCACCGGCGCCAACGCGCTGGCCACGGCGGACGCGGTCAAGAAGAAGATGGCCGAGCTGGAGCCGTACTTCCCGGCCTCGATGAAACTCAAGACCAACATCGCCTATGACACCACGCCCTTCGTGCGCGTGTCGCTGGAAGAAGTGGTCAAGACCCTGATCGAAGCCATCGTGCTGGTGGTGCTGATCATGTACCTGTTCCTGCAGAACATCCGTGCCACCTTCATTCCGGCCATCACGGTACCGGTGGTGCTGCTGGGGACCTTCGGCATCCTGGCCATGTTCGGTTATTCGATCAATACGCTGACCATGTTCGGAATGGTGCTGGCCATCGGCTTGCTGGTGGACGACGCCATCGTGGTGGTGGAAAACGTCGAGCGCCTGATGAGCGAGGAGAAGCTCAGTCCCAAGGAAGCCACGCGCAAGTCCATGCGGGAAATCACCGGTGCGCTGGTCGGTATCGCCATGGTGCTCTCGGCCGTGTTCATCCCGATGGCCTTCTTCGGTGGATCGACCGGGGTGATCTATCGCCAGTTCTCCATCACCATCGTCTCGGCCATGGCCTTGTCGGTGATGGTGGCGCTCACGCTCACACCGGCCCTGTGCGCCACCTTGCTCAAGCCGCATGCAGGCGGTCATGTGCAGCAGGGCAAATTCTTTACCTGGTTCAATCGTACCTTTGACCGCAGTGCCACGCGCTATCAAGGTGGTGTGGGCGGCCTGCTCAAGCGCGGCAAGCGCGGCCTGTTGATGTATGCCCTGATCGCCGTGGCGATGGCGGTGCTGTTCATGCGCCTGCCCACCTCCTTCCTGCCGGAAGAAGACCAGGGCGTGCTGATGGCACAGATCCAGTTGCCTACCGGCGCCACGGCCGAACAGACCGCTACCGTGGTCAAGACGGTGCAGCAATACTTCATGAACAAGCCCGAATCCGTTGATTCGGTGCTGGCCATCGTCGGCGCGGGCGTGGGTGGCAACAGCCAGAACGGGGCACGCGCCTTCATCCGCCTCAAGGCTTGGGACCAGCGTACCGGTGCCGGGCAGTCGGCCGCCGAGCTGGTACGCCGGGCCAATGCCGACCTCTCCAAGATTCGCGGTGCCCGCGTGTTCCTGATGAACCCGCCGGCGGTGCGCGGCCTGGGCCAGAGTTCGGGCTTCGATCTGGAATTGAAGGATGTCGGTGGCGTCGGCCACGATGCCTTGCTCAAGGCGCGCGACCAGTTCCTGCAACTGGCGCGCAGTAATGCGCTGCTGGCCAACGTGCGTACCACCGGCCTGGATGATACGCCCCAGTTGCGCGTGGCCATCGATGACCGCAAGGCCGATGCCTTGTCGATTTCGACCTCCGACATCAACTCGACCCTCGCCACGGCCATGGGCGGTACCTACGTCAATGACTTCCTCAGCAATGGCCGCGTCAAGAAGGTCTATGTGCAGGGCGATGCCGCCTTCCGCATGCAGGCCGAAGACCTGAACCGCTGGTATGTGCGCAATTCGGCCAGCCAGATGGTGCCGTTCTCGGCCTTCATGAGCAGCAAGTGGACTTACGGTCCTTCCCTGCTGGAGCGCTACAACGGCGTGTCTTCCTTCGAGATCGTGGGCGAACCGGCAGCCGGCGTGAGCTCGGGCAGCGCCATGGCCGAAGTGGAGAAGCTGGTGGCGCAACTGCCGGCGGGCATCGGCTTCGAGTGGACCGGTTCGTCCTACCAGGAGCGGCTCTCGGGCAACCAGGCACCGATGTTGTATGCGATTTCCATCCTCTTCGTGTTCCTGTGCCTGGCCGCTTTGTACGAGAGCTGGTCGGTGCCCTTCGCGGTGATTCTTGCGGTGCCGCTGGGTATCGTCGGGACCGTGCTGCTCACGGGCATGTTCGGGATGTCCAATGACGTGTATTTCCAGGTGGGGCTGTTGACCACCGTGGGCCTGTCGGCCAAGAACGCAATCCTGATCGTGGAATTTGCCAAGCAACTGCATGAGTCCGGCAAGAGCCTGCGGGAGGCCACCCTGGAGGCGGTGCAGCTGCGCCTGCGTCCGATCCTGATGACTTCACTGGCCTTCATGTTCGGCGTGCTGCCCCTGGCCGTGGCCAGCGGCGCCGGATCGGCCAGCCGCCGCGCCATCGGCACCGGCGTGCTGGGCGGCATGCTCTCCGCGACTCTGCTGGGCATCTTCTTCGTGCCCTTGTTCTACTACCTGATCGGCACCTGGCTGGACCGCCGCGCGGCCAACAAGCCGCCCAAGGATGACGATCACGCCATACAAAAGGAGGGCGTGTGATGACCCAGCCCATACAACAGAGCTCGATCCTGTGGACCCGTACGGCCATGGTGCTGGCGCTCACGACAGCGCTGGCGGGTTGCGCCAATCTCGCGCCCGACTACGCCCGGCCGTCGGCACCGGTGCCAGCCAGCTGGGCCCGGCCGGTCGATGGCAAGCCCGTCGGCACCCTTGCTGCCAAGGCCGCCGATGCAATCGATGCCGACCAGCTCGGCTGGCGTGAGTTCTTCCTCGATCCGCGCCTGCAGCAGGTGATCGCGGCCGCGTTGGAGAACAACCGCGACCTGCGCGTGGCCGCGCTCAATATCGAGAAGGCCCGGGCGCAATATCGCATCACCGATGCCGACCGCTATCCGGCCATTTCAGCCACCGGAACCAGCAGCGCCAGTCGCACGCCGGCGGAGTTGTCCACCAGTGGCCGCGCCACGGTATCAAGACAGCAGAGCGTGACGGTGGGCGTGAGCGCCTATGAACTGGATTTCTTCGGTCGTCTCAAGAATCTGTCGGATGCTGCCCTGGAAACCTATCAGTATCAGGTGGAGACCCGTCGCAGCACCCACATCAGTCTGGTGGCCGAAGTGGCCACGGCCTGGCTCACGCTGGCCTCGGACCGCGAGCTCTTGACACTGGCTCAGGACACCTATGCCAGCCAGTCACGTACCTATGCACTGAGCCAGCGCAGCCATGACATCGGCACCGTCTCCGGCGTCGATCTGGCCAGCCAGGAGGCCACGGTGCAAGCGGCGCGTGCGGATGTGGCCAGCTACACCAGCCAGGTCGCACAGGACATCAATGCCCTGCGCCTGCTGGTGGGCGCTGATGTCGATGCGGCGCTGTTGCCCACGGCGTTGCCCGAGACGGCCAGCGTGTTGCCGGCCACACCGGCGGACCTGCCTTCGCAGGTGCTGTTGCGACGGCCCGACGTGCTGGCGGCCGAGCACACCCTCAAGTCCGCCAATGCCGACATCGGTGCGGCGCGTGCGGCCTTCTTCCCCAGCATCTCGCTGACCGCCGACGGCGGCACCGCCAGTCGTACCCTGGGCGGCTTGTTCAAGGCGGGCAGTGGCAGCTGGAGTTTCGTACCGTCGATCAACCTGCCCATCTTCAATGCCGGCAGCCTGCGTGCCAGCCTGGACTCGGCCAAGATCACACGTGACATCGACGTGGCCAGTTATGAGAAGACCATCCAGACTGCCTTCCGCGAAGTGGCCGATGCCCTGGCCGTGCGCGCCACGCTGGATCAGCGACTGGATGCACAGGGCAAGGCCACGGCGGCCAGCGAGAAGGCTTTCCGTCTGTCCGAGGCGCGCTACAAGAACGGTATCGACAGCTATCTCACCACCCTGGTGGCGCAGCGCACGCTGTACTCGGCACAGCAGACGCTGATCTCCCTGCGGCTGACCGAGCAGAGCAATCGCATCACGCTCTACAAGGTGCTGGGCGGTGGCTGGAACGAAGACACTGCCCGCCCGCAGGGCACCGCATCGTCATCACCGGACCGCTCTTAGGCGCAGGACGCGGACATCGCGATCTGCTCCAGGCGCTGTGGTGCAGTCCTGCGCGGCTGGGGCAGGTCGGAAAGATGACCGAAGATGGATGAGTTTCGGAGGTAAATCCGGGGGGAATGGCGGGCGATCCAAGTTGGCCCTGGCTGCGCCAACACCCCCGCTTCTGCCGTCCACCTGCCCCCAAATACGGTTGACAAGCCGAACCTCGCCGGGAATAATCCGCCAAGTGATACGACGACGTACAAGATGAGTCGGCCGCACGCCCGGTACCGGGTGTGCGCGCATCACGGCCCTTGAATACAGCACCCGATCGACAACTACAACGATGAGCAACCATCAGGAGACCGCCCGCATGAGCGCAGAGACTGAACGCGATGCGTGGCAGAGCGCCCGATTTTCCCGCCTCTTGCTGACCGGCGCCGCCGGTGGCGTGGGACGGCAATTGCGGCCGCGCCTGGCGTCTTTCGCCGAGCGTGTGCGGGTAGCCGATCTGGCTGCGGCCATGCAGGGCGTGACGCCGGCCGCGGCGCATGAAGAGGTGCTGGGATGCGACCTGGCCGACCGTGCGGCGGTCGATGCCATGGTGGCCGGCTGTGAGGCCATCATCCATCTGGGTGGCGTCTCGGTGGAGCGTCCTTTCGAGGAGATCCTGGAAGCCAACATCAAGGGTGTCTTCCACATCTACGAAGCCGCGCGCCGCCATGGCGTCAAGCGCGTCATCTTCGCCAGCTCCAATCATGTCACCGGTTTTTATCGTCAGGATGAGCGCATCGATGCGCATGATCTCAAGCGTCCCGATGGCTACTACGGCTTGTCCAAGTCCTATGGCGAAGACATGGCGCAGTTCTATTTCGACCGCTATGGCGTGGAAACGGTGAGCATCCGCATCGGCTCGATCTTCCCGGAAGCGACCAATCGCCGCATGCTGGCCAGCTGGATGAGCATGGACGACTTCGAGCAACTGCTGCGGCGCGCGCTGTTCATTGCGGGTGTGGGTCACACCATCGTCTACGGCATGTCGGCCAACGCCAAGACCTGGTGGGACAACCGTCATGCCGCGCACCTGGGCTATGCGCCCAAGGACAGTTCGGAGATCTTCCGCGCCAAGGTGGAAGCGCAACCGCAACCGGCTGCGGATGATCCCGTCGCGACCCTGCAAGGCGGCGCCTTCACGGCGGCGGGACCCTTTGATCCATTGGCGGACTAAGTCAAATTTTCCACAGCGTTTTCGTTTCACCCGAGCAGTCACCTCGCATTTCGTCGTACTCCGCCGCGGCAGGACCTCTCCTGTCGCGCGGCATGGCAGCACCGCACGCAACCGCTTGACCTGAATCGCAGCAAGGCAGCACCCGGAACACCGGGCCGCTCGCACGCAGCAGGATCGCGCCCGCGCCGCACCGATGTCCGGTTTCCTGAAACCTTGATGGACCCGGCAGCCCATGAACTTCTCTCTCGACTTCACTCCGCTGGCGCCCTACTGGCCCGTGTTCCTGCACGGCGCCTGGCTGACGCTGAAGATGACCACGCTGGCGATCATCGTCGGCGTCGCCATCGGCATCTTCGTTGCCTTCGCCAAGAACAGTCCCAATCGTCTGTTGGCCCGCACCTGTAGTGCCTATATCGAGGTGGTGCGCAACACGCCCTTCCTGGTGCAGATATTCCTGCTGTATTTCGGCCTGGCCAGTCTGGGTATCCGCATGCCGACCTTCGCGGCGGCGGTGCTGGCGATGATCATCAACATCGCCGCCTATGCTGCCGAGATCATCCGCGCCGGTATCGATTCGGTGCCGCGCGGGCAGATCGAGGCGGCCCAGTGCCTGGGCCTGTCGGTCTGGCGCATCCGCTGGCACGTGATGCTGCAACCGGCCATCGAGCGCGTCTATCCGGCGCTGACCAGCCAGTTTCTGCTGATGATGCAGGCCTCGGCGATGGCCTCGCAGATCTCCGCCGAAGAGTTGACCGCCATTGCCAATACCGTGCAGTCCGATACCTTCCGTTCGCTGGAGACCTATATCGTGGTCGCCGCCCTGTACCTGGTGCTGGCGGTGCTGGTCAAGCTGGTGGCTTATTCCGTCGGTGAAACTATCTTCAAGCGCCGCCGCACCTTGCGCCGTGCTGCTGCGCTGGGCCGGCGCAGTCCGGTGTCGCGACTGCCTGCGACGGATCCTGCGGGGATGGCACCCCTGGCCCATGTGCCTTATGTGCATGGCGTATCGCGACCGGTGGCGGTCAATACGAGCGCCTCGCTGCGCATCGAAGGGAGCACATCATGATGGGCAACTTCAGCTGGACCTATTTCTTCTTCATGGTGCAGTCCATCGGCTGGACGCTGGTGCTCTCTGCGCTGGCTTTCGTGCTGGGCGGTCTCGGCGGGTTCCTGGTGATGCTGGCGCGCATCTCGCCGCGCGCCTGGTTGCGGCGGCCCGCCATCCTCTTCATCGAGTGCATACAGGGCATACCCTTGCTGATCCTGCTCTTCATCGTCTATTTCGGTCTGTCGGTGTATGGGCTGGTGCTGCCGGCGCTGGTGGCGGCCGGGCTGGCGATGATGATCTATACCAGCGCCTACCTGGGCGACATCTGGCGCGGCTGCGTGGAGGCCATGCCGCGTCCGCAGTGGGAGGCCTCCGAATGTCTGTCGCTGACCCGCTGGCAGACGCTGCGCCTGGTCATCATCCCGCAGGCCACGCGATTGTCACTGCCGCCCACCATCGGCTTTCTGGTGCAGCTGATCAAGATGACCTCGCTGGCCTCCGTCATCGGATTCGTCGAACTGACGCGGGCCGGGCAGATCATCAACAACTCCATCTTCCAACCCTTCCTGGTGTTCCTGCTGGTGGGCACCTTCTATTTCCTGCTCTGCTATCCCTTGTCGCGGTGGAGCGCATCCATGGAGAGAAAGCTCAATGTCAGCCATCGCTAAATCCGAATCCGTGCCGCATCTGCGGCCCGTTGCGTCGGCGCAGGAGCCGCAGCCCGTCATCGTCAGGCTGGACCAGGTCTACAAGAGCTTTGGTGACAACCAGGTCTTGAAGGGCGTGTCCTTCGAGGTGGCGCGCGGCGAGATGATTGCCATCATCGGTGCCTCCGGCTCCGGCAAGTCCACCGCGCTGCGCTGCATCGACCGCCTGGAGACCATCGATTCCGGCAGCATCGAGGTGGCGGGCATCCGCGTCGATGATCCGCAGGTCGACCTGCACAAGCTGCGGCGCGAAGTGGGCATCGTCTTCCAGAGCTACAACCTGTTCCCGCATCTGAACGTGCTGGAGAACGTCATGCTGGCCCTGCGCCACGTCAAGCAGCAGCACAAGGCCGAAGCGCGCCGCGTGGCCCTGGCCGCGCTGGCGCAGGTCGGGCTCGATGAGAAGGCCGGCGCGTATCCGGAACAGCTTTCAGGCGGCCAGCAGCAGCGCGTGGCCATCGCGCGGTCGCTGGCGATGTCGCCCAAGGTGATGCTGTTCGATGAAGTGACCTCGGCCCTGGATCCGCAACTGACCGGTGAAGTGCTGCGCGTGATGGAAGACCTGGCCGCCAATGGCATGACCATGCTGCTGGTGACCCACGAGATGAACTTTGCCAAGCGCGTGGCTGATCGCATCATCTACATGCACCAGGGGCGGGTCTGGGAAGTCGGTCCCGGCGACATGCTGGACCACCCGCACACCCCCGAATTACAGGCTTTTCTGGCCGCCGACCTGTAGCGCAAACGCTGTTCCCTGTACGACCTGTTCATAAAATAACGGAGACAAGTAATGAAAAACGCAAAATTGCGCACCCTCGCGCGCACCGCCCTTGCGGCCCTGATCCTGGGCCTGAGCGCCCACGCGGCGCTGGCCGACCAGCTGGACGATATCAGGAAGGCCGGCAAGATCCGCATCGCCACGACCTCCAGCACACCGTTGTTCGGCTACAGCGACGAGAAGCTGCAGCCGGCCGGTTCCGACGTCGAGGCCGCGCGGCTGCTGGCCCAGGACCTGGGGGTGCAGCTCGACCTGATTCCGGTGGCCAATGCGGCGCGCGTGCCGACCTTGCAGGCCAATCGCGCCGATATCGTGGTGGGTTCGCTGTCGATTACGCCGGAACGGCTGAAGGTCATCGATTTCTCCATTCCCTATGCGGTCATCAGCCTCATCATCGGGGCCCCCAGGAACATGGCCATCAAGGATTATGCGGATCTGAACGGCAAGCGCATCGGCGTCACCCGCGCCACGCCCAACGATACCCTGACTACCCAGAACGCCAAGGGCGCGGAGATCATGCGCTATGAGGATGATGCGACCCTGATCACGTCGATGGTGACGGGTCAGGTGGACGTCTTCTCCAGTACGCCATCCAATCTGCAGGAGATGCAGAAGAAGTCGCCTGGCAAGAACCTGGAAATGAAGTTCGAACAGAAGGCCTTTGATCTGGGCATCGCCATCAACAAGAACCAGCCGCGCCTGAAGCAATGGATCGATGGCTGGGTCAAGACCAACATGAGCAATGGCAAGCTCAACGCCATCTACAAGAAGTATCACGGCCGCGATCTGCCGGCCAACGTGCAGCATCCCGCGTAATACCGGCATGTTCCAGCGACGCCGGGCGCAGCATGGCCCGGCGTCGTTGCGTCATGCGCAGCATTGAGCCGCCTTCAGCCGCCTTCGAAGATGCGCTGGCGGGCATGGCCGATGTGCGCGCGCATGGCTGCTTCGGCCTGCTCTGGCGAACCCAGCGCGATGGCATCGATGATGGCCTGGTGCTCGTCATCGATGACCTGGATGCGTTCGCCTTCCTGCGGTGAGCCCAGGTTCTGGGCCAGCTCCATGCACTGGCGGATCGGACCCAGCGCATGTTCGATGGTGGAGATGAAGAAGGGATTGCGGGTGGCCCGGGCAATGGCCATGTGCAGCGCCAGGTCCTCTTCCACGCCGGTCTGGCCCTGCAGTTGCGCGCGCCGCAGCGCCTCCAGGCAATGGCGCATCAGGGCGACATCCTCTTCCTTGCGGGCCGCGGCAGCGATGCCGGCCGCGCCCACCTCCACGCATTCGCGAAAGGCGTAATAGCGCTCCACATCATGGATGCTGGCAATCTGCGCCGGGGCACTGCTTTGCAGCACCGGCAGCCGCTGCACGTAATTGCCCGAGCCGCGGCGCGAGACCACGATGCCCTCCGAGCGCAGCCGCGAGAGCGCTTCCCGCACCGTGGTGCGGGAAGCCTCGTAGCGCTGCGCCAGCTCCACTTCGGTGGGCAGCTTGCGGTTCTCCCCCAGCTCCCCGCGCAGGATGGACGCGATGATCTGCTTGCAGATATGTTCGGAACGGCTGAGATTGCCGCGACGTGAAGGATCGGGGGAAGGCGGATTGAATGCTGACATGTATGATGACTGCTGCCGATGAGTTCGTCTGCGGACACTATGAAGGAGTCGACGCCAGGGTGCAAGCCTTGTCCTCGGGCGCTGCACGATGATTCAGCCTGTCGTGCCAAAATCGCCTGCGAAAGCGCTTTGCGGGAAGAAAACTGCAGCGAATTCGGTTGACTTCCTGCCCACTGATCATTAGAGTTGTCCACCTGCATGAAGAATTAGTCCGACTAATCGCAGCATAACTTATACGACATCGTATAAATAAATGACAAAAAAGATAAAAAACCTTCCTTTGGAGACAGGCATGGACTCCCGACCTGCCTGACGCCAGGCGGCCCGGTGCCGCCCGGGGCTGACGGCTGTGCGCCATCCACCGCGAGAGCGGGCGTACAGCCGGGTCCGGGCGGCCACAGGTCGCGCCATGCCTGCCTGTTGAAGAACTATCCTTTTGGAGACGCCATGAAGTACGTAAGAGGAATCCGCTGGTACATGGTGACGCTGGTCACCCTGGCCCTGATCGTCAATTATCTGGCCCGCAACACCTTGTCGGTCGCCGCGCCGACCATGATGAAAGAGCTGAACATGAGTACGGAGCAGTACTCGTACATCGTGGTGTCATGGCAGATCTGTTATGCGCTGATGCAGCCGGTGGCCGGCTACATACTCGATGCCGTAGGGACCAAGATCGGCTTCGGCATCTTCGCCCTGGCCTGGTCGCTGGTATGCGCCGGGGCGGCACTGGCTACGGGCTGGCAGGGGCTGGCCTTCTTCCGTGCCCTGCTGGGCATCACCGAAGCGGCCGGCATTCCGGGCGGCGTGAAGGCGTCCACCGAGTGGTTCCCGGCCAAGGAGCGCTCGGTGGCGATCGGCTGGTTCAACATCGGCTCCTCCATCGGCGCCCTGTGCGCACCGCCGCTGGTGGTGTGGACCATCCTGCATGGCGGCTGGAAAATGTCTTTCGTGGTGGTGGGGGCACTGGGCGTGCTGTGGTTCTTCCTGTGGATGCTGTTCTACAAGAGCCCGCGTGACCAGAAGCTGCTCTCGCCGCAAGAGCGCGACTACATCCTCGATGGCCAGGAGAAATCGCCCGAGAAAGTGGTCCGCGAAAGCTGGACCAAGATCGTGCGCAGCCAGAACTTTTGGTCGATCGCCATCCCGCGCTTCCTGTCGGAACCGGCCTGGCAGACCTTCAATGCCTGGATTCCGCTGTACATGGCCACCGAGCGCCACATGAACATCAAGGAAATCGCCATGTTCGCCTGGTTGCCTTTCCTGGCCGCCGACATCGGATGTGTTCTGGGCGGCTACCTGAGTCCCTTCTTCCACAAGCATCTGAAGGTCTCGCTGTTCACCTCGCGCAAGCTGGTCATGCTCACGGGCTGTCTGGCCATGATCGGGCCGGCCTGTGTGGGCTTCGTCGACAGTCCCTATGTGGCCGTGGCCTTGCTCTCCGTGGGCGGCTTTGCGCACCAGACGCTGTCGGGCGCGCTGTATTCGATCACCTCCGATGTGTTCACCAAGAACCAGGTCGCCACGGCCACCGGCCTGACCGGCATGAGCGGCTACCTGGGCGCGACACTGTTCACGCTGCTCTTCGGCGTCCTGGTCACGCAGATTGGTTACGGTCCTCTGTTCATCCTGCTGGCAGTCTTCGACCTGTTGGCTGCGGCGGTGGTGTTCGCGATTGCCCGTCCGCGTCCGGACGCCATTGCCTGACGGTGCTCATACGGAGTTCGTCCTGCAAGGGGCGACGTCTTGCGACGTCGCCCCTTTTTCATGATCAGCGCGGATCAGCCATAGCGATGGTTACGTGGTGGGCGTCGACAGAGGCGGGCGCTGCATTGCCACCCATTCCTGCACGGCGGGCCGTTGCCATTGTGTCCGTGCATAGTCGGCCAGGCGCGGCGGCACGGCGTCGTCGTGCAGGGCAAGACGATTGATCATCAGCGCCAGGTCGGTATCGGCGATGCACCACTCACCGAAGAGGCAGTGAGCACCTTCCGGCAGCAGGGCGTGTGCAACACTGAACAGTCGTTGCACGGCGGCCCGCGCCTGCGCTGACAAGGGCGGCTTGCGTGCACCGTAGAACAGCACTTGGGTATTGCGCTCTTCGCGCAGGGGCAGCAGGTCGCTGCGCAACCAGGCCTGCACCTGCCGGGCGCGAGCCCGCGCGACGGGGTCGGCCGGGTAGAGCGACGGGCCGCCGAAGACATCCTCCAGATATTCCGTAATGGCCGATGACTCGGACAGTGCCAGGCTGCCGTGCTCCAGGGTCGGCACGCGCGCGGTCAGGGATAGCGTGGCATAGGCCGCATCCTGATGGGCGGCGGCATCCAGATCGACCGTATGCAGCGTGAAGGGCAGGGCCTTGGCGCGCAGGGCGACGAAGACCGACATGGCGTAAGGACTGGCGTACTGGGCGTCGACGTGCAGCTGCAGAGCCTGTGGATGACGATCGTATTGCATGTGTACCTCGTGAAGAACGGTTGAAGAAAGCCGTTCCGCCGGTAGTACGCCGGGGCGAGGTCTGAAAGGGCAGCGCTGTTGCGATTCAGTCCCGCCAGGCGATCCGCCGGACGGGACGTGACATCCCCGTCAGCGGAGATGCCGTTTTTTGGTGTTCAGCCCGCGCATGCCGACGCCAGCGGCCACAAGGGCAGCGGGTGACTGGATGAGGGATCGCTTCAGTTGCATGGTGGGAGAAGTGATGGGCCGAGCGACGATAGTAAACCAGATTGCAGCATTTTTGCCATGCGTGTGCGCTTAAGCCACAGCGGGATCGGTCCGCAGGATACAACGCCCGCCGATAGCTGAGCGTGAGTCAGCGAATTTCAGCGCTATACCTGAACTTGTTTGCTGCCCCGCGTGACTGTCGCCATTCCAGGGGAGTGCCGTCCGAGCCGAAGGCGATGCGTTCGATCACCACGACCGGCGTCTTCTCCGCCAGGCCCAGCAGCCGCGCCTGCGCAGCCGTGACGGTCTCCACCGTCAGGGTCTCGCGCGCAGAGGCGACGATGAGCCCGCATTCGCGCTCGTAGAGCGGATACAGAAGATCACCGAAGTCTTCCGGGGCCTTGTCGGCCAGGGCCTTGAAGCGCTGGGCGCACAGATAGATGTTCTCGGCCAGCACCGGTTGGCCGTCGACCTTGCGCAGACGCAGCAGTTCGATCACCCGCGCATGGCTCTTCAGGTGCAGGGCCTCGGATACCCGGCGCGGCGCTTCGATGAGCTTGCGGCTGACGATCACGCTGGTCGGTTGCAGCGCTCGACCATCGGCCGCTTCAAAGCGGAAGAAGCGGAACAGCGAGTTGTCGAAACGCGCCTTGCGCACAAAGGTGCCGCGTCCATGAGTCCGTTCCACCAGACCCTCGCTCATCAGCGTTTCGACCGCCCGGCGTACCGTTCCGATGGCCACCTGATAGGTCTGGCTCAGTTCTGCCTCGGAGGGGATGGCCTGGCCTGGTTGCCATTTCTGGGCGCGGATCTGCGCCGCGAGCTGGTCACGCAACTGGAGGTAGAGCGGCAGGCGCGCATCGGCGCCATTCTGGTCGAGCATGCTGAGACTTGCCTTGCAATGAGAAAGTGCTCAGTCTACCCGGGGCAGCGCGCGTCCACAACGACAGGGTGTACCGGCAAAAGCAAAGCTTGCCGTCCTGTGCATCAAGATTTCCTCGGCAGCCTGGCCGCCTGCTTAAAAAAATCCCGCATCACTGCGGGATTTTTTTCGTGCAAGGCTGCTCCTGGCGTTACTCAATACTGCCACCGCAAACGCACATCTCCGGTCTGGGAATGATATCCGCGTCCGGCCTCCAACGTGTAGTTGGCCGACAAGCTGAGGTTCCCGCTCCGTTGCAGCGTCGCTCCCAGCACGATGACACCGGTATTGCGTACCGGACTGGCGCCTGCCGTGGTGAAGCTGGTCGCCCCGCTCGGATCAGCCGCGAAGCTGGCGGCGGTGTTCAGGCGCGAGTCCTGGAACTCATGGCGCCAGCGCAGTTGCGCTGATGGTTTCAGTCCACCATAGGAGGTATCGAGCTTGCGCTCCAGTCTGGCACCGATATCACTCTTGAGTGAAGTCGCGGTCGCCGCCTGCACCGTCAGTGCCGCGCCGCTGCCGCCGGTTTCGGTGTAGCCGTTCTGACGCAGCTTGCTGTAGGTCATGCCGGCCAAGGGCGTGAGCGTCATCTCGTTGGCAAGCGCCAGGGGATAGCCCGCTTGTACGGACGCCGTGCTCTGCAAACCGTTGAAGCTGCCGTTGGCCACGCCATTGAAGCCGGTGAAGCTGATCGGACGCACGGTGCTGTATTGCTGCTGCGCCAGGCCCGCCATCACATTCAGATACCACGGCTTGCCGTCATAACCTGCATAGGCGGTCAGACCATACGAATTGATCGAGGCCGAGCTGCCACTGTTGTTGCCGTCGTTGCCGACATTGGTCCTGGCATAACTGAACAGGCCGCCGGTACGCCAGCTTTCGGTGGTCTGCAAGTCGCCACCGATGAGCAGGCCGCGGTAGCTGGAGTGGTAGCCGGAGACGCCATCGCGCTCGTCCTGGGTGGCCCCGCCGCCGAAGAACTGTCCCCACATCGCCGGGTCGAGGCTGCGCTCGCCCGTGGACACGCCACTGGCACCACTTTGCGCCAGGCGCAGACCATCAAGGTGGCTGCTGGTGACATTGAGCACGGCATTGTTGGCCGCATCCGTCCCTCTGGCGGCCGCTTGCTGCATGGCGGCGGGATTCAATTGCGCGCCGGCGCGGTTGGCGCTGGCGGTATCGTTCAATGCCAGCGCCGGATTGAAGACACTGAGCAGCTGGGCGTTGACACCGCCGTAGCTGTAGAGCCCATTCAAGGCCGAGATGGCATTGGCATTGGTCGCGAAGTTGGAGCGCGAGGACGAGGATGCTCCTCCCGATCCGCCGGACGACAGGGACAACACCAGGCTATTGAAGCCACCGGAGGTATCGACCGAACCCGTCACCGTTCCGGTGAAGCCGGTGGCGGCATAGTTCAGTGTGGCGGCGTTGTAGTTAGCGGTGCCGCTGGTTTGTATCACCAGGAAGCGCTGGCCTGCGGCGAAGCTGTAGCCGAGCGCTTTGAGCGTGACATGAGAGCCACTGTCAATGACCGTGTTACCCGTGACGACCAGGCGACCGTAGCCGGTATCGCCGCTCACACCTGCGCTGTGGGCCCCCGCAGCCACGCCGATGGCAAGTGTGGCGGCGGCGCTCTGCTGATAGGTCCCCGTGATGGTGATCCGATTGTTGACCTGCAGCGTGGCACCGGTATTGTTGACCGTGCGGCCGCTTGCAACGATGTTGTCGTTGAGCAGCAGGTTGCCGCTGCCGAAATTGATATTCGATCCCGCGTTGGTGATGGTGCCGATATCGGCGCTGCCCACACCGCCGTTGCCCCCGGTCAGCGTACCGTAGATCGTTCCGCTGCCGCCGTTGATATTGAGTGCGCTGCCACTGGCGTTGTAAACGGCGCCCGCGATCACGCCGCTGTTGATGATCTGACCAATGCTTGCTGCCCCGTTTTGTATCAACACGGCCACCGGTGCGGAAATGGTGCCGCTGTTGTTGAGCGTGCCAATGGTTCCCGAATCGGCCACCAGGGCTGACTGGCCTGATGTGATTGCGCCGCTGTTGGTCAGCTGGCCAATGGTGCCAGAATTGTAGACGCCGTAACTGTTGCCGTGAATGGTTCCTGAACCATTGTTGGTGAGACTTGCGATGCTGTTGCCATTGTAGATGCCTAAATAGTTGGAGCTTATTTGATTGTTGTTGACCAATGTGCCGATGGTCGCATTGTTGTTGATGACATAACCGCCCGCAGCACTGATGAAGCCGTTGTTCACCAGGCTGCCTATGGTTCCGGATTGATTGGTTATTGCAGAAGCACCTTGAATCAAGCCATCGTTGCTGATCGCGCTGATGCTGCCGCCGCTATTGGCGATGGCAATCCCCGATCCCGCGATCGTTCCCGAGTTGCTCAATGTGCCCCCGGTTCCGGAGACCATTGAAACGATGGTGCCCGCCCCGGACAATATCCCGGTACCGGTAACGGTCAGGTTCGCGTTGCTCCAATTGATACAGGACGTGCCATTGGAATTGATCACCGTGTCCGTCGAGACAGACAGGCACACCGCCATCGCCTCGTCGTGTGCGCCGATGCTGATGGCCATGGCAACCATGGACACCATGGTCAGCTTTTTGGGTAGCCTGCGTTGACTGATGGGTCGCATATCTTTCATGTTGAGTGGCGTGAAATTTTCAAGTTGTCCTGCGGCAAGTTGTTGATGGATGAGGTCTTGCCCTGTCCCCGTTTTTCCGACTTCGGGTTTTTGAATCCAACTTCCGTCGCTGCTGCTTCGGCTTGCAACAAACCTTGAACGTTATCGGCGCAAAGCTCACTTTTTGAAGAGCGTCCTGTCACTTTTCTCAAAATAGCTTCGTCATCCGGCACAAGTTTCCATGTGGATATTGTCGGTAACGGAGTCTGTCGCTATGCGCTCCGACGACAGCGCAGCCATGGCAGGGGCTGATATTCACCTTTCCTGCCATGCAATTGATAAGATCGCGAAAGTCATGGCGACCGGGGCGTTGAAATAGGAGACGCATACTGATATGTCCGTACGGAAATACCCGGCTTCGCACCATGAGAATCTTGATAGGGCGGAGTGCTTTTGAACCAGAACAACTATCCCACAACTTCCCCGATGACAGTCGAAGAGGCGCTCAGGCAGGCTTATGCGCATTGGAATGCAGGTCAGGCCCCTCAAGCCGAACAGCGTTGCCTGCAGGTCTTGCAGGTGTTGCCCGGGCAGCCAGATGCGCTGCATTTGCTGGGCTTGATCGCTCACGCTTACGGCAAACCTGATCTGGCGATCGACTACTTGCGCCAGGCTTGCCTGCCGCCCACTGCACCCGCGCTCTACCGCAGCAATCTGGCCGAAATGTGCCGTCAGAAGGGCTTGCTGGCCGAAGCGGAACAACATGCGCGACGTGCCACTGAACAGGAGCCGCAACTGGTCGCAGCCTGGAGCAATCTGGGCATCATCCTGCAGGAGAGCGGGAAGTTCGAGGCAGGCCTGCAATGTCTGGAACGCGTGGCCGCGCTGCAACCCGAAAATGCCGAAGTCTTCAACAACCTGGGCAATACCTTCGTGCGCCTGGGACGGCTTGACCAGGCGCAGGAGTCCTATGCACGCGCGCTGACGCTGCACCCTTCCTACGCCGAGGCACACAGCAACCTGGCCTATCTGCTCCACGACCTTGGACGGTACGACGAAGCGATTGCTGCGGCCCGACAAGCCATCGACATCAATCCGCAGCTCACTGACGCCTATTTCAACCTGGCGCAAATCGAAATCTCGCGCATGCGCTATGCCGAGGCCATGCGCTGGATCGATGCCCTGATGGCCTTTGCCCCGCAGCATGTCGGCGCATTGACGGCGCGCGCACTCCTGCTGCTCAAGGCTGACCATCTGGATCAGGCGCTGGCATGCGCGCGCCAGGCGGTTGAACTCATGCCCAACAGTGCCAATGCCCACAATGTGCTGGGTCAGATCTTGCAAGCACTGGGTCAACATGATGACGCTGCTGGATGTTTCGAGCGCGCGGCAGCGCTGCCTGGCACCGTGGCGGAAGAAGCCCTGGTCTCCCGCGCCTTGCTGAGGCTGGAGAGCGGCGACAAAGAAGGGGCCAGCAATGCGTTCGCACAGGTACTGGAACGCTTTCCCGGTTCGGTTCGTTCGATGGCGGCACGAGCGGATACCAAGACCTACCGTGCCGACGATCCCGACATCGCTGCGATGGAGGCCGCCCTGGTACAGGCAAGAAAGCCCTCGCTCAGTCAGCAAATGAGTCTGCACTTTGCCTTGGGCAAGGCTTATCTGGATACGCACGATTCCGAGCGAGCCTTCCTGCACCTCAATCAGGGCAATGCCCTCAAGCGTGCGACCTTCGCGTATGACGCCGGCGCCATCAGCACCTGGATGTGCAGCATTGGCGATGCGTTTGTCCCTGCGCTGATGGACAAATTCAAGCATGCGGGCGCCCCCTCGGCGCGGCCGGTATTCGTTCTCGGCATGCCCCGCTCCGGCACGACGCTGGTAGAGCAGATCCTGGCTTCCCATCCGGGCATCCACGGTGCGGGAGAACTTGGCGCATTGCGCCACGCCGTCGATGCGGCAGGCAAGTTCCCGGATGCCCTGCTGCATTGGGGCAGTGAAGACTTTGCCGCCATCGGGCGCAACTATCTGGCCCGCACCGAGCGCATCGCTCCGGACGCCTTGCGCCTGATCGACAAGATGCCGTCCAATTTCCTGTATGCAGGACTGATTCCGCTCATTCTTTCCGGGGCGCGCATCATTCACTGTCGGCGCGACCCGGTGGACACCTGCCTGTCCTGCTACAGCAAGCATTTCGCGGGGGAGCAGGGCTTTGCGTATCGTCTCGATGAGCTGGGCATCTTCTATCGTGACTATCAGGCGCTGATGGAGCGTCTGCGCCAGGTGCTGCCGGCGGACCGACTGTTGGAAGTCGATTACGAAAGCGTGGTGGATGACCTGGAGAGGCAGGCGCGACGCATGATCGCGTTCCTCGACATGCCGTGGGACGAGGCCTGCCTGCAGTTCCATCAGACGCGCCGCGTCGTCCGTACCGCCAGCGTCAGCCAGGTGAGAGAACCGATCTACGCCACCTCCAAGGGTCGATGGCATCGCCATGCGGCGCAACTCGGCCCGTTGCTGGCCGCGCTCGGCATGGATCTCCCTGCCGGACCGACCGCATAGGAGCGGCTGGCGACCATGTTCGACTACCAGTCCATTCATCAACAGGCGCATGCGCTGCTTGAGCAGGAACGTCTGGTCGAGGCCGAGATCCTGCTGCGCCAGGCGCTGGCATCCGGTAGCGGTCCGGTTTTCCTGTGGAAGCAGCTGGCCCATGCCGTCCGCCAGCAGGGCAAGATCGAGGAGGTTCGCCAGATTCTCGAGATGATCGTGCAGGCGGTCCCTGGCGACATGGCGGCACGCTTCGATCTGGCGGAGATACTCCTCGCGCAAGGCGAGTTCACGCGAGGATGGCAGCAGTACCGTTTCCGCTACAGGATGGACCATACCCGCATGATCGGGCGCCATGTGCAAAGCCCCCGTTGGGAAGGACAGCCGCTTCACGGCAAGACGCTGTTGATCCACGACGAGCAGGGCTATGGCGACACCTTCCAGTTCCTGCGAATGCTGCAATGGGCCCGCCAGCGCAGCGGCGCCCGCATCATCCTCGAGATCAACGCCGAAAGCTACGCGCTTGCTGCCCGCTGCAGCGGATACGACCAGATCATTGTCGCCGGCACCATTCCGCCGCCGTTCGATTTTCACTGCGAGTTGATGAGTTTGCCGCTGGCAATGGGCCTGACGTTGGACGATCTGCCTGTCAGTGTCGGCTACCTCAGCGCCGACCCGGCGCGCCTCGACAAATGGCGTACCCGCCTGGCATCACTGCCACGACCGCTGGTCGGCCTCGTCTGGGCGGGCCGGCCGATCCATGCCAACGACCGGCAACGCTCCATGGGCTTGTCCGAGCTGGCGCCGCTGGCGCAGCAAGGCATCACCTTCCTCTCGCTGCAGAAGGGACCGGCGAGCGCGGAAGCGGCGCATCCTCCACCGGGTATGGCGCTGCTGTCGTTGAGCGAGGAGATTGCCGACTTCGAAGACACCGCTGCCATCCTCAGCCTGATCGACGTGCTGGTATCGGTGGATTCGTCACCCGTGCACCTGGCCGGTGCGCTGGGCAGGCCGGCCTGGGTAATGCTGCCTTTCGTAGCGGACTGGCGCTGGTTGTTGCAGCGTGAGGATACCCCCTGGTATCCCTCGCTACGCCTGTTCCGTCAGCAGTCGCGGGGCGTATGGGGAACGGTCTTGCAATCTGTTCGCGCCGAACTGGGCCGCCTGCGCGAGGCCTCGGTGCAAACCTGACAGGTACAGCCATTTTTCACATTCCAGGAGTCATGTCGTGACCGCCGTGCCACCCAACATCACCACGATTTCACATACCGTCAGTCGCCGCGAGCGCTACATCCACTATGGCCATGACGGTGCGGTGCTCTGGCTCACCGGTCTGTCGGCGTCGGGGAAATCCAGCCTGGCCATGGCACTGGAGCAGGCACTCATGCGCCTGGGATATTCCTGCTATGTCCTGGATGGAGACAATATCCGCAGCGGGCTCAATGCCAATCTCGGCTTCAGTGCGCAGGATCGCCGGGAGAACATTCGCCGTGTCGGCGAAGTGGCGGCGCTGTTCGCCGATGCCGGACTGATTTGCATCACTGCATTCATCTCGCCCTACCGAAGCGATCGTGCCCAGGCGCGCGCCTGCTGCCGCCAGGCTTTTCACGAAATCCATGTCGCCGCCGATCTGGCCACTTGTGAGATGCGTGATCCCAAGGGCCTGTACCGCAAGGCCCGCATGGGTGAGATCGACGACTTCACCGGCATCAGTGCGCCTTATGAGGCCCCCGAACATGCCGACTATATTGTCCGGAGCGGTGCTGAATCACTGGATGAAAGCCTGGATAAGCTGCTGCGCTACGTGCGTACGGTGCTGCCGCGCAACCCAGCATGAAGGCCTTGGAAGAGATATCGGCGGCAACATCCTCCTCCCGCTCCTGCTGAAGCTTGAGTGCAATGACCACGAAAACACGGCGCACAGGAAGATTGTTGCGCCATCCCGGCTGTGTTATCTTCCGTTAACTCATATAGATGACTATATGAGTAGTTGAGTAACTGAATAATTCATCCGATCAATCAATCCGCTACGCGCCGCCATCGGTCTGGCACCACGTTCCGTCACAGCATGGGCTGCCGGGCGGGGCAGCCCGAGGTTGCGCGCCTTCAGCATAGAGGACGAGACATGTTTTCATGGTATCGGCAGGTCACTGCCAAGGAACGCAAGACTTTCTGGGCCTGCTTCAGTGGTTGGGCACTGGACGCACTGGACGTGCAAATGTTCAGCCTGGCCATCCCCGCACTGATTGCAGCCTTTTCGCTCTCCAAGGCCGATGCCGGCATGATCAGCGGAGCCACCCTGGTGGCCTCTGCCATTGGCGGCTGGTTCGCCGGCACTCTGTCGGACCGCTACGGACGCGTCAAGACCCTGCAGATCACCATCATCTGGTTCTCCCTGTTCACCTTCCTGAGCGCGTTCGCCCAGAGTTATCCGCAACTGCTGGTGCTCAAAGCCTTGCAGGGCTTCGGTTTCGGCGGCGAATGGGCGGCCGGTGCGGTGCTGATGGCCGAGACCATCCGCGCCGAACATCGCGGTCGTGCCATGGGTACCGTGCAGAGTGCCTGGGCCGTAGGCTGGGGCGGTGCAGTGCTGCTGTTCTCGGTGCTCTTCACCATGCTGCCGCAGGAAATGGCCTGGCGCGCGATGTTCATCATCGGCCTGCTGCCCGCGCTGCTGGTGGTCTACGTGCGGCGTTCGGTGCCCGAGACCGATGCCTTCCTGGCCGGTCGCAAGGCAGCTGCCGGCAAGCCCGCCGCCAGCACGCTGCTGGGCATCTTCCGCCCCGATGTGCTGCGCCTGACCCTCATCGGCAGCCTGCTGGGCGTGGGTGCGCACGGCGGCTACTACGCACTGATGACCTGGCTGCCGACCTACCTCAAGACCGAGAAGCACCTGTCGGTGCTCTCTACCGGCGGCTACCTGGCCGTCATCATCATCGCCTTCTGGTGCGGCTGCATCGTCAGCGCGCAATTGCTGGATCGCATCGGCCGTCGTCGTACCGTGGCCAGCTTCGCCCTGTGCTGCGTAGCCACTGTGCTGTGCTACATCTTCCTGCCCCTGAGCAACACCCAGATGCTGGTATGCGGCTTCCCGCTCGGCTTCTTCGCCGCCGGTATCCCGGCTAGCCTGGGGGCGCTCTTCAATGAGCTGTACCCCAGTGGCATTCGCGGTACCGGCGTGGGCTTCTGCTACAACTTCGGACGCGTGGCCTCGGCCGGTTTCCCGGTCCTGGTCGGCCACATGAGCGACTCCATGCCGCTGGGCCAGGCCATTGGCATCGATGCTGCCATCGCTTATTCGCTGGTCGTGATCGCCGTGCTGATGCTGCCGGAAACCCGGGGCCGCCAGATGGAAACCGGCGCATGAGTTTTCCCGCCGTGCCCCCAGCCGCGCTGCGCATCGATACTCACGCGCACGTCTTTGCGCGCGGCCTGCCGATGGCCGACGTACGCCGTTACACGCCGGCCTATGACGTCACGGTCGATGAATACCTGGCGCGGCTGGATGCACATGGCATGAGTCATGGCGTACTGGTGCAACCGAGTTTCCTGGGCAGCGACAACGATTATCTGCTGCAAGCCATCGCCCGTGCCCCGCAACGCCTGCGCGGCATCGCCATGGTCGACGCGGATATCGGCCTGGCGCAGTTGCAGGCCCTGCAGCAGGGCGGCGTGGTCGGCATACGCCTGAACCTGGTGGGCGGTGCGCCGCTGCCCGATTTGCGCGGTGTCTGGCACGACACGCTCACGCACATTGCGGCCATGGGCTGGCAGGTCGAGATCCATCGCGAGGCCGCGGATTTGCCGCTGGTGCTGGAACCCTTGCTGGCACTGGGTTTGAACGTGGTGGTCGATCACTTCGGCCGGGTCGATGCGGCGCTGGGCGTGGACGACCCCGGTTTTGGCTACCTGCTGTCCATCGCCGCCTCGCGTCAGGTGTGGGTGAAATTGTCGGCGCAGTATCGCAACGGCGGCAGCGAGGGTGGTGCCCGTTTCGCGCGCCGGGCCTGGCCGCTGCTGCGCCGGCACTTCGGGGTCGATCGCCTGCTGTGGGGCAGCGACTGGCCGCATACCCAGCATGAAAGCGTGACCGACTACGGCGACAGCTGGCGACGCTTCGAGGCCCTGGTGAGTGATGAACAAGACCGCCGGCGCATCACCGGCGAGACGGCGGCGCAGTTATTCCGTTTCGGCTGAGCCTGCGCACCGCGGACAGGGAAGCAAAGAACCCGACGGGGATGGATGTACCGCTGCACTCACGCGGCAGCGGATCTGAGCCGGCATGGTTGGCGTTTTTCATGCGGGGTGCGATACTCTGCCGCGCCGCGCGGAAACAAATCATCGCCGAGCCTGTCCTATCGCGCAGGCCCGACAGCGTGTCGGCACCAGGGTGAACAAGCCGCCAGGGAAGCGGTGTCACGGACAATATTTCTTCGGGATAACATCTTGCCGGGTGGGGCGGCGGAAAGACTGCATTGAACAAACTGGTCAACCGACTTGGCCTGGGTCTCGTGGGCCTGGTCATCTTCTGGGCACTGGATCGCATCAGCACCAATGAACTGGCCAAGAGCAGCGTGCTCATGGCGACCGCCTTGCCGGGCATTGCCGGCCTGTTCCTGATATTGCCCTGGCTGCGCGAGCGGCCGCAGTGGTTCTCGCGCGCTACCCTGGCCGTGCTCGGGCTGTTCTTCCTCGATGCGGCCATCAAGGGTTTCCTGCGCGACTACTTCGGCCTGCGCCCCAATCCCATTCTGGTGCTGCAAGCCGTCTTCAACACCAACCCCGCCGAGAGCAGCGAGTTCTTCCGCCACAACTGGCGCGACGTGGCCCAGGCCGTGCTGGCCTTTGTGGTGATGATGAGCCTGGCCTGGCTGGGCGAGCGCTGGCTGCGACGCCGCGAGCAGGCCCGGCCCGCCGCACCCTGGCGCTGGCGTGGCCGGGCCGCCGTGGGCGCCTTGCTGGCCGTGTTCGTGGCCCTGCATTTCAATCCCACCATGGCCAAGGAAAACCCGCTGCTGTTCTGGCCCATCCGCTATCTCGACTATCGCGACCAACTGGCCCAGGCCGCCAGCATGGAAGCCGATGTGGCGCGCAACATGGCGCATCGCTCCGACTGGCAGGTACGTTACACGGGACCGGAACGCAACACCGTCGTGTGGATCATCGGCGAGAGCCTCAACCGCACCAACATGTCCCTGTATGGCTACGAGCGCCCGACCTCGCCCACCCTGGAAGCGATGCGCCAGGAGCTCATCGTGTTTCGTGACGTGGTCTCCTCGGAACCGGCCACCATGGCCTCGCTGATGAAGATGTTGACGCCCGCCGACCTCAACGATCCGCAGGCCTGGAACCGCAAGCCGGATGTTCTGATGCTGGCGCGCGAGGCGGGGTTCCGCATTCACTGGCTGTCCAACCAGCCCCCCAATGACGGCTGGCTGGGCCTGGTCTCGCGCCGTGCCGACGAGCAGGTATTCATCAACAAGGGGGCCGGGCGCGGTGAAAACAATTTCGACGGCAACCTCTTGCCGGCGCTGGAAACCGCCTTGCAGGACCCGGCCCCGAAGAAGCTGATTGTGGTGCATCTGCTGGGCGCGCACCCTACCTATGACATGCGCTATCCCGGCGAGTACGCGCGTTTCGACACCGTGCGCGACGGCGTGACGGAGAAACTGGAAGGTGCTGACCGCTCGGCTTGGATACGCCAGCTGCGCAATGAATACGACAACGCCATGACCTACAACGACTACGTGGTCGGCAGCATGCTCAGACTCACCATGAACGCGGCGCGGCAGGACAATGCCAGCCTGCTCTTCAGTTCCGACCATGCGCAGGAGGTGGGCCATACGCGCAATCACGCCGGTCAGTCGGTGAGCGACGCCACCGGTTATGAAATCCCGATGCTGGTATGGACCCGCTCCTTCACCGGCAAGAGTCCGGAAGACAAGGCCCAGCTCGAGTACCGTCCCTACCAGACCGACCAGCTGGAGCATACGGTCATGGGCCTGCTGGGCGTGCAGTCACGCTATTACGATGCGCGCCATGACATCCTCAGCGTGCAATTCGGCAGTGGCCATTTTCATCAGCAGCGGCGCATCAATGGCCAGCCCTATCTGCCGCGCACGGTGCTCTACAACCAGGCGCGGTGATCCTGCACGCGCCTGACGTCTGCGACCAGTTCTCGTATCATGCAGCTTTGCGTCGCACATCCCGCCATGTCCAGCTCCCCTGAGATCATCTTTCCCCGCCATGCCGTGATCATCGGCAGCGGTGCCGTCGGCCTCATGAGCGCCATCCATGCGCTCGACCAGGGCTTGCAGGTCACCCTGCTTGATTTCAATGCAGCCGGTAGTGAAGAAGCCTCCAGCTACGGCAATGCCGGCTGGTTGTCCTCGCATTCGGTGATCCCCCCGGTGGAGCCGGGCATGTGGAAGAAGGTGCCGGCTTACCTCATGGATCCGCTGGGGCCCTTGTCGATTCGCTGGCGCTACCTGCCGCGCCTCACTCCATGGCTGGTGCGCAACCTTGCCAGTGCGCGGCGTGATCGCATCCGTAGCACGGCGCGCGCCTTGCGCACCTTGGTGGCCGACGCCCGCAGCCTGCATCTGGAGGTAGCGCAGCGCGCCGGCGTGGCCCACCTGATCGATACTTCCGGCGTCCTGCACGTCTATCGTTCGCGCCAGCATTTCGACAACGACGCCTTCGGCTGGGGTGTGCGCCGCGAGCTGGGCATCCAGTGGCAGGAAGTGGAGGGCGCCGCCCTGCGTGCGCGTGAACCGGACCTGGACCCGGCCTTCGGCTTTGCAGTGCAGGTCGACGAGGCTGGTCACTGTCGCCATCCCGCCGCCTACCTGCAGGCCTTGCAGGCCTATGCACTGGCGCGCGGTGCGCATCGTGTCGACGGGCGCGCCACCGGTTTTCGCGTGGAGCAGGGACGGCTCAAGGCGGTGCTGACCGAACAGGGCGAACTCGCCTGCGATGCCGCCGTCATCTGCGCCGGTGCGCGTTCCAAGGCACTGGCAGCCGCCGCCGGCGATCAGGTGCAACTGGAGAGCGAGCGCGGCTACCACGTCGTCATCAGTGGGCAGGACCACCAGGCGCGCGCCCGTACGCCCATGATGGTGTCCGAATTCAAGGTCATTGCGACCCAGATGGAGACCGGCTTGCGCATTGCCGGGCAGGTCGAGTTCGCCTCCTTCGAGGCGGCGCCGGACTGGCGACGCGGCGAGATCATGCGCGACATCGCGCTCAAACTTTTCCCCGGCCTGCCGCGCACGCTGCCGGTGGAGGACGTGAAATACTGGCTGGGTCGCCGTCCCAGCACGCCCGACGGCATGCCCTGCATCGGCCCGGCCAGCGCCAGTGCCGACATCATCCACGCCTATGGCCACGGTCACATCGGACTGGGTTGTTCAGCCCGCACTGGACGCATCGCCGCACAGTTGCTGGCGGGGCAGGCGCCGGAAATCGATTTGACGCCGTTCAGCCCGCAGCGGTTCTGAACGCCCCGGGAAGGATCAGAAGGCGACATCGCAGGCCGCCGTGATGGTAGCGCGCACGCCATACGCCCCCAGATTGGCCAGCGTAGCCTGATGATGTGCCACCACCTCTGGTACCGACAACACGCCATTGGGCGCGGTGGTGTGCGCTCCGGCGGCCGGCGTCACCGCAAAGCCCAGCGCCAGCGCGCGGCGCACGGTGGATTCCACGCAGAACTCGGTCTGCATGCCGCAGATCACCAGACGCGTCACGCCGCGTTCGCGCAGCAGGGATTCCAGCGCGGTCTGGTGGAAAGCGTCCGAGCCGCGCTTGCGCAGGTAGAGGTCATCGGCCTGGTGATGCAGTCCGTGTGCAAGTTGCCATCCGTCACTGTCGTGCTGCAAGGAGCCGCCGTCTTCGTGTTGTACGAAGATCACCGGCACGCCCGCCGCACGCGCATTTGCCCGCAGCAGGTTGATGTTGGCAATGGTGGCGTCGCCGTCGGCAACGGCCTGCGCACCGGTGCAAAGGGCGCGTTGGACATCGATGATGAGCAGGGCAGTGGTCATGATGGCGAGGCGGCAAGTAGCGAAGGAACAATGCGTCAGGGTAACAGAGTACCCCGCACGGTGCGACGCAGGGATATTGCCAGCGTGACACTGCGGCAATTTGTCCCATTTCATCGGGCCGGGGCCTTGGCTACAATGAGGTCTCCCAAGTTTTTCCATTTCTGCATCTATCTCCATGACCGCCCTGTTTGACCGCGTCGAAGGCTTCCTGCGCAAGGCATCCGGACTGCACATCGTGCTGGCTCTGCTGCTGGTATGCAGCCTGCTGTGCTGGGCCGTATGGGTATGGGCCACCGGCGAGGGCCGCACACCCTTCGCGATGATGCTGGACTTCTGCATCACGCCGCCCGCCCGGTAAGAGGTCCCGTCACTGCCCATGCGTAGTGCGCATGCGCAGGACGTCCAGCGGTTTCATCCGCGCTCCTGCACGCCTGGCGCTGAAGCGCCCTACAATGACTGCTTCCCCGTTCTTCCCCCGGTCGCATGTCCGCTTCGCATTCCCCCAGCGCATTCCATCCCCGCCTGACCCTGCAGACGCTCACCCGTGGTGACGGCTTGTTGGGCATGCGTGCGCATGGCCTGTTCGGGCCACGTGGCGGCATGGTGACGGTGGCGCAGATCGACTGGGTCTATGGCCAAGGCGCGCAGCGCTGGAGCACGCCGGCGCCCGTGGGCCATCCCGATGACGAGCTCACGTACACGCCAGCCCATGTTGTGCGTGACCTTGTTGCCGAGTCCAACGCGCTGGAGATCCTTCGAGAGATGGGCCTGCTGCCCTTGCGGGAAGATGCCCTGCAATGGCGTGCCGACAATCCCCTGCACGACGCCGGTCCCCTGTGGACTCTGATGCTGGAAGAAAGCTTCGGCGATTTCTGGGCCGACCAGGCGCCACGTCTGCAGCAGATGGGCTGGACTCTGCGCGTGCGTCCCGGCTTTGCACATGAGAGCGTTCCGGTCACGGCATGGCGCTTCATCGTCAGCAGCGAGACCGGTGAGGTCAGTGCGCGCGAAGTGGCCGCACCCTTGCTGCCGCGCCCCTTCTCCAGCGAGATCTTCGACGGCCTGGACCCCAGTGGTCGCTGGCTGCTCTCGATGGGCATTGAGGTCGATGGCCAGACCCTGGATGTGGCGCCGATGGTGGCCGACCTGCTGCGCCGCGATCCGCGCTGGGCCGATGCCCAACAGGTAGAGCGCATGGACCCGCACGCCGTGATCTCCCTGCGCGCTCCCGGTGGCCGCCGCATCGATGCCATGGCCGGTCCGCTCAAGGCAGTGGTGCTGGCCCTGCTGGACCTGCTGGTCGACCTCAAGCGCAAGGAAGGTCCGCTGCCACTCTCGCCCTGGGATGCGCATCGTCTGGAGAGCCTGCAGACCGGTCTGCAGACGTTGGACGGTGGCGCGCCCTGGCACCTGAGCGGTGCCGGTGGCGTGCTGCAACTGGCCCGGCGCCTGCGCGCCGCCGGCAGTGTGCCGCCGGTGGCCGCGCCCGGGGGATTGGGTCTGCCCCTGCGCGCTTACCAGTTGCAGGGCGTGGCCTGGATGCAGTACCTGCGCCAGCATGGCCTGGCCGGTATCCTGGCCGACGACATGGGCCTGGGCAAGACTGCGCAGCTGCTGGCCCATCTGCTCATCGAGCAACAACAGGGACGGCTCGACCTGCCTGCGCTGGTGGTAGTGCCGACCTCGCTGTTGTTCAACTGGCAGCAGGAAGCGCAGCGCATCGCCCCCACCCTGCGCGTGAGGGTGCTGCATGGCCAGCAGCGTGCGCAGCATGTCAGCGCCGTTGCCCAAGGACAGGCTGACCTGGTCCTGACCACCTATCCCTTGCTGTGGCGCGACCTCGACCTGTTGCTGTCGCTGCGCTTTCATCTGCTGGTGCTGGACGAGGCGCAGACCATCAAGAATGCCGCCGCCCGCAGCACCGCCGCCGCGCGTCGTCTGCATGCGCGCCATCGTCTGTGCATGACCGGCACACCACTGGAAAATCACCTGGGCGAATTGTGGAGCCAGTTCCATTTCCTCATGCCGGGCTTTCTCGGCGATGCACGCAGCTTTGCGCGACTGTGGCGCAAGCCCATCGAGCAACAGGGAGAAACCGTGCGCGCGCGCCTGCTGGCCCAGCGCGTACGTCCCTTCATCCTGCGTCGGCGCAAGCAGGATGTGTTGCAGGAGCTGCCCGCCCGCATCGAGATCGTCGAGCGCCTGCAATTGCAGGGGCGCCAGCGCGACTTGTACGAGAGCGTACGCATTGCCGCCGACAAGCAGGTACGTCGCGCGCTGGAGCGGCGCGGTCTGGGCAGTAGCCAGGTCACGGTGATGGATGCGCTGCTCAAGTTGCGGCAGGTCTGCTGCGATCCCTATCTGTTGAAGCAGGGCCGCATGCCGCGCGGACTGGAACGCGCCAAGATCGAGTGGCTGTGCGATACCCTGCCGTCCTTGGTGGAGCAGGGGCGGCGCATCCTGGTCTTCTCGCAATTCACCAGCATGCTGACGTTGATCGAGGCGCAACTGCAGACGCTGCAACTGCCTTGCCTGATGCTCACCGGTGACACCGAGCCGGCCGCCCGCAGCGGTGTGATCGCCCGCTTCCAGCGCGGTGAGGTGCCGCTGATGCTGGTGAGCCTGAAGGTCGGCGGGGTCGGCCTGAACCTGACTGCCGCCGATACGGTGGTGCTGGCCGATCCGTGGTGGAATCCTGCCGTCGAAGAGCAGGCCATTGCCCGCGCGCACCGGCTCGGGCAGACGCGCCAGGTCGTGGTCTACAAGCTGGTCATCGAGGGCAGCATCGAAGAACGCCTGCTCGAACTGCAAACGCGCAAGTCCGCCTTGGCCGATGGCATGCTGGGCCGCGATGACACCGCCACCATCAAGTTCGGTGAAGAGGAATTGCAGGCATTGCTGGCACCGCTGGGAGCGGGCATTGCGGAAAAAATCCTGTCATAAGCCCGGCTGATGACAGGATGGTTGTCTCATCAGCTCAGGTTTTCCATTCCGCCACCTCTTCGAGCGTGCGCCTTTCCGCATCCACCGCAAAGCGCAGCGCGCATACCCCGGCCAGCAGCGCCAGACATGCGCCCAGCGCATAGCCTGCGGCCACCGCATGGCGGTCGCCACTGGCGATGAGCCAGCCCAGCAGCACCGGGGCAAGGAATCCGCCTACGCCGGTGCCGATGGCGTAGAAGATCGAGATGGCCATGGCACGCATGCGCAGCGGGAATACCTCGCTGGCGGTGAGGTAGGCCGAACTGGCCGCCGCCGAGGCGACGAAAAACACCGCACTCCAGCACAGCGCCAGCGAGCGCGCATCCAGCAGCCCGGCATTGAAGGCCCAGGCCGTGGCGGCCAGTCCGGCACCGGAGAGCAGATAGGTGGCCGCGATCATGCGGCGACGGCCGATGCTGTCGAACAGATGGCCCAGCAACAGCGGCCCGAGCACATTGCCCAGCGCAAAGGGAAAGATGTAGAGCGCCACGCGATGGTCCGGCACCTGGAAGAAGCGCGTGAGCACCAGCGAATACGTAAAGAAAATGGCGTTGTAGACGAAGGCCTGGGCCACCATCATCAGCGCCACCATCACGCTGCGTTGGCGATAGCGATGCAGCAGCACGTGGGCGATCTCGCGCCAGGGCAGCATGCCGCTGCCTGCCGCGCCACCTTGGGCTGCTGCGCCGGGAGCGTGGTCCACGGCGGGCAGGGCTCCGTGTTGCTGCTCGACCTGCGCTTCGATGCTGCGCACCACGGCTTCGGCTTCGGCGTGGCGGCCGTGCATGAGCAGCCAGCGCGGGCTTTCCGGGACATGCCGGCGCACCAGCAGTACCGCCACCGCCAGCACCGCGCCCAGCAGGAAGCATGCGCGCCAGCCCAATGCGGCGCCCATCACCTGCGGGTCCAGGATTACCAGCGACAAGCCTGCACCCAGCGCCGCCCCGATCCAGAAACTGGCGTTGATGATGAGGTTCACCCGTCCACGCACACGCGCGGGCACCAGCTCATCGATAGCCGAGTTGATGGCCGCATATTCGCCGCCGATGCCCAGGCCGGTCACGAAGCGGCACAGTGCCAGGAACAGGAAATCCTGCGCAAAGGCGGTGGCCAATGTCGCCGCCATGTAAAGCATGAGCGTGAGCATGAAGAGCCGCTTGCGTCCCAGGCGGTCGGTGAGGCGGCCGAAGATGAGTGCTCCCAGCACGGTACCGGCGATGTAGAGCGAGCCGGTCCAGCCGACCTGGGCCGCATCCAGCGCCAGGGTATCGCTGCGCTCCAGCACGCTGCCCAGCGAGCCGACCAGGGTCACTTCCAGCCCGTCCAGCACCCAGGCCACACCCAGTGCGATGACCACGCGCCAGTGCCAGCGCGACCACGGCAGGCGGTCGACGCGGGCAGGGATGTTGGCGGACGGGGTGGCAATCATCGGGGGCTCCGTGGACGGGGAATGCGGGTCGGGTGCATCCTGCAGCCCGGGCCTGAACGGCAGACCGTGTGCCGGTGGCGCCGGTTCCTGTGGATGAGCTTGGCCGCCTGTCGCCCCCGGCGCCTCAGTCATTTCCTGATGGGCGCCTGCGAGGCCGCGCGCTACCATCGCCGCATGACCTGAGATAACGACGACGGGGAGGACATGGACTGGTTCGACAACATCATGCAGTACGCCATCTATGCCGCCCTGGCAATGTGTTCGCTCGGGCTGGTGGCGGCCATTGCGCTGTTCATCGCGCTGGAACACCGCTGGCAGGAGCGCGTGACGCAGGATGTGGAGGACCTTGCCGCCCGCTTGCAGTCCGGGCCCCGCGATGACAACCTGCCCATTCATCCCTGGGAGGAGTTGCGCAACCGCATCGGCGAGATGCAGATCGTGGACGAAGAGACCGACCGGCCCAGTCCCTACAAGAACGTCGCCTGACGCTCCCGCGCTTTCTTTCCCGGCACCGGCCGGGCCCTAAGGCGCCCGCGTGATCGGGGTGGATCACAATGCGCCCATGATCAGCATGGAAGCCTTCGTGCGGGCCGATCTCTCCAGTGCCGATGGACTTGGTTGCGCGTGTGAACTATCTCGGCTTGCGTCATCTCACCGAACTGCTGATTCGTCGCATGCCGCCCGGCAGTGCCATCGTCAACGTGGCCTCCATCCTGGGTGACTTCGTGACCATGCTCGGGCAGGAGCGCGTGCAGAAGGATTTCCACCGCGTGAAGCGGCCGGCCTATCCGGACGAGATCGCCGCTGCCATCGTCTGGCTGTGCGATGACGGCAGCCGCTGGATCAATGGCGTGAACCTGCCGGTCGATGGCGGCGTGGCGTCGACCTATCTGTGCGTTGCCCAAGGCCACCAGACTGCTGGACAACATTCCTACAACAGACAGAGCCGTTGTCCGCTTAACGGCCCGCTTTTCCGGCGTGATACTGCTCTCAACAGTGACAACGCGGCACGCTTGCTTGCCGCGACAAGACGGGAGATCCGCACCATGCCAGCCACCACCCCATCCACTACCGACCAGCCCGCGCGCCTGCGCAAGTCTCTCGGGGGTGGACGCCTGCCGCCGGTGGAGCGTCCGCCGCAGCTGCCCATGCCCCCTGCGCGGATATCCTCGCAGCCTGGCTCACCGACGTCCCGTACTGCGGCCGAGGCCGATCATGCCAAGCCCGTAGTCAGGCAAGCGCAGCACGAGGAATACACCCGGCCCCTGCGCGCAAGCCAGCGTCAGTGGACCTGATGTCGCGGCTTTGTTTCATTTCCGGACTATCGCTCTGATAGGCAATGACGATTGTTCCAGAACCCGGAACACTCAATTCTCTCCAGCATGGTTTTTCTCCCTCGCGCTCTTCCGTAGACTTCAGTCCATCGATGAACGACATCGCAACGCAAGAAACGATGCGGTTCTAGAGAGTGGTATCGGCCGACCGACATCCCGGCCAGGTGCTCACTGAACTGTAATGAACCTGACTCAAGTCCACTTAACGCATTCAAGGAGAAACATCATGTCCGCAAAGACCATCATCGCCGCTGTCCTGGCCCTGTCCGCTTCGTCGGTCGCTTTCGCTGAAGCCCAATACCCGGTCGACCAGCCTTTCGTTTCGCACACCACCCGCGCTGCAGTGAAGGCTGACCTGGCCCGCGCCCAGGCACAAGGCATCGCCAACCAGCCTGACTCGGTGTTCCCGGTTCTCGGCAACGGTCCCGTCAAGAGTGAAGTGCAGACTGCTGACAGCACCGCCGATTCGACCTACGCTGGTGCCTGATGCAGGGCCATCCGATGCGTGGGCCGGCTTGATCGGCCACGCATCGCGGTTCGCTGCATCGTCACTGGTGTGACGCAGGAACCCCGGCACGTAAAACAAGAAAGAGGAATTCATCATGCTGCATCAACTGTTCTCGCGTAGCCTCTCCGTGTATCCGCGGATCTACCTGCAATTTGCCGCTCTGGTCGGTTTGCTCATTGCCGCTGAGTTCAGCTTGAGTACGCTATCCATGATGCTGACCCAGCGCGCCGTCTATCGCGTCTCGCAGCGCGTGCGCCACCGCCGTGAATTGCAGCGTCGTGAACGCTATGCCGACACCGGCGGCAATTGCTGTGCCTGAGCCTGGCTCAAGAATTTCGCTATGAAAAAAGCGGCGCACCTGTTGTGGGTGCGCCGCTTTGTTTTTTGGCGTTGATGCCGATGGCGGTTTTCGGGGGGAGGGCTGTTGTCGATGGATGGGCTTTGGACATTCGCTCAGTGTGATTCGTCCCAATGCGGAGGCGGCGGCATTGACGAATGGCTGAATGTTGGCTTGCTCTCTCACCACGGTACGTTTCAAGAGTCGAGCAACTTTTCAATATCGATTCCCGCGAATGGCAATTCTGGCTCCGCGAACTGGCGGAGTATCGTCAAGTGCACATTGGCATTCACCTTGACCAAATTTTCGAGGAGGATTTTTCCTCCTAGCACGATAGCAGGCTCGAATCCATAGATCTCATGCGGTTCAAGCGGGCCTAATTTGGATCTGGCGCGTTCGAAGAGCGGCTGTCCGTTCTCGTCTTCCATTTCAAACCGATCTGGATCGCTGAACGCAAAAAAACAGCGGATCGAAAAATCCAGGTCCTCCTTGGTTTTTTCCTTCAATTCATGTTCTAAAGCAGAGATCATATTGACGGCACAATCAATCGTGACGCTACGCCCCGTCTTCTCACCGCATAAATAAAGACCACCAAATGCAGACCTTGCAATCACGTGGAATGCGTCAATCTCGTCCAGCTTTGGCGGCTTCCTCCGCTTCCTTTGCCGACTTCGCTGCTTTGGCAAGTTCTTCTGCCTCATGCGCACCTTTGCCAACCCGGGATGCCGTTCCTGCACCCCTTGCCATACCAACTGCGCGTTTGGCGACCTTGCCAACGGAGGTGACCACCTTCCCGCCCGGTATCATGCTCGCCGCAGCAATCCCCGCTTCAACGTAGTCGCCCTCGGCGGTATAGATGGCGGCATCGATCGCACCCGTGATGATCGACAATCCAGGAACGAAACTGGCAACGCCCAGCACGCCGTGCACCCAAGGACTGGACTTCTGCCAAAACGTTTTCTCGGCCGCAGTCTCTGCCTTGATGGCTGCATTGGTTCCGCCACCGTGCGGTTCGATGTGCGTGAACGACCTGTCAGCCTGTTCGAGGATGACGCCTTTGGTCGTCATGACACTGCATCCCGCGTCATGTCGACCGGGCGGCAGGGCAAGTCGTCGAGTTCAAACCAGGTGTGATCGACCAAGCGCGCGCTGGCGTCAAGCCGGTTGACTAGCGGTTCATTTTGGGAGACGGGGTGAAACGGGGAAAGCCGCCGCAGAGTGCGGGCGTAGAGAGTGTCCGGAAGCAGCTGTTCCAGACCCGGGGATGCTTTGGGCATGCGTAGATCCTGTGCTCATCAAGTATCCCTCCCTGATGCAACACTGGCCCGCATTGTAATGTTTCCTTTTGGAAACTAGAACCCATTTCATAAATAGGCGTGAGATGCGTTCTGTCCAGAAAGGGTGCTGGCAAGGCGCGCGACGCGTCGTGTGGTGGTGCCACACGCAAGGAGCGCAACGCGGCCAGCGCCCTTTCTGGACAGAACCCGGAGGGAGCGGCCCGTTTGGGCGAATTGCTGCGTTACGAATTTGGGTCAAGACGCCCAGTCTTGACCCAAATTCGCGCCTTGCACTTCATCCCAAACGGGACTCGCTCGCACTCACGCCTATTTATGAAATGGGTTCTAGCAACTCCCGAATGATGACTGCGGCTACGAACTGCTGAAGATACGACCAATGAGCAGTCCACCCAGCGATGTCCCTGGGCCGCTCACGTTGCGGCTTGCCATCATCAAAGCCCGCGCTCCAGCAACTGCAACTGTTCACGGAAGGCGGGCTTCAGGCGATACAGCTGCGCCGGACGATGCGCCCCGCTCTCGAACTGGCCATCGACCGGTTCGAGCATGTCCATCTCGGTCATCTTGCGGCGGAAGCTCACCTTGTTGATGCTCTCGCCCATCAGCACTTCATAGACCCGCTGCAACTGCGGCAAGCTGAAGACATCGCCCAGCAGATGGCAGGGCAGGGACGAGTACTGGCTCTTGCTGCGCAGGCGCGAGACCGCCATCTCGATGATGTCCCCATGATCAAAGGGCAGGGGCGGCAGCCGGTCCACGCTGTGCAGGCGAATCTCGTCCCGCTCGGCCTGGGCGATGGTGCTGGCCGGCACCAGCGCGTAATACGCGATCGATATCGACCAGCCACGCGGATCACGCGCCGCGCCGGAGAAGGTGGCCAGTTGTTCCAGATAGGGCGCGGCGATGCCGGTCTTGTCCAGCAGCACGCGGCGCGCGGCATCGCGCGCATCGACATCGGTACGCGCATGGATATAGCCGCCGGGCAGCGCCGCCACTCCCTTGAAGGGGGCATGTTCGCGCTTGAGCAGCGCCACCTCCAGTCCCTCGGCTGTGAGCGTGAGCAACGCCACATCGACTGTGCAGATCACCGGATCCATTTTTATCCTCGCCTTGTCCAAGTGGGGGAAGTCTAAAGGTACTTAGTGTCATTGTGAATCTATTTGTTGTAATTCGAATCATGGGTGGCCTGTAAAGCCCATTTAAAGGGCAAATCAAGAAAAATCACGAAATCTTTGTTAGTTGCAAAAGTAAATTAAGTGGTCTACACTGGCCTCACCGTAACCCGACGCACTCCGAAAGGTGGACACCATGAAGCGCTCCCTGCATCTCCTCGTGATCGATCCGCAAAACGATTTCTGCGATCTGCCGGCGCACTGGCTGCCGGTGGACCCGGCCACCGGCGGGGTATTGCAACCAGCGCTGCCGGTGGCAGGCAGCCATGCCGACCTGCAACGCGTGGCGCGTCTGATCGACCAGGGCGGTGAGGGCCTCTCGGCCATCAGCATCACCCTCGACGCACACCACAGGCTGGACATCGCTCACCCCACGTTCTGGCAGCAAGCCGATGGCACGGCGGTCACGCCTTTCACCCAGATCGAGGCCGCGCAGGTGCGTGCCGGCATTTACCTGCCACGCGATCCACGAGCGCTGCCGCGCGCACTGGCCTATCTCGATGCGCTGGAAACCGCCGGACGCTATCGCCTCATGGTCTGGCCGGTGCACTGCGAGATCGGCAGCTGGGGCGGGGCGGTCCACGCCGATGTGCGCGCCGCCTACAACGGCTGGGAAGAACGCACGCTGGGCGTGGTCACCAAGCTGGGCAAGGGCAGCAACCCGTGGACTGAGCACTATTCGGCCGTGATGGCCGAAGTGCCGGATGACGATGATCCCGCCACCCAGCTCAACCGTGGCTTCATCGCCACCCTGGGCGAGGCCGATACCGTCTACATCACCGGCGAGGCGGGCAGCCACTGCGTGCGCGCCACCACCGAGCACATCGCCGCCAACCTCGATGCCGCCGGCCGTGCCCGACTGGTGCTGGTGACCGACTGCATGAGCCCGGTGGCCGGCTTCGAGGCGCAGTATCAGGATTTCCTGGCCGCCATGTCACAGGCCGGTGTGCGCCTGGCCACTTCCGAGCAGGTGCTGCAGGAACTGCAAGCCAACGCCTGATCCATTCACGTCTGAAAGGAGTGCCCATCATGGCACCCGTCGTTCGCAGTCTGCTGGAAACCGATCTCTACAAGTTCACCATGTGGCAGGCGCTGCTGCACAGCCATCCCGGTGCCCAGGCCGAGTACACCTTCGTGTGCCGCAATCAGCCGCAATTCCCGCTGGCCGAACTCAAGGCGGACGTGGAGCGCGAGCTGGATCACCTCTGCAGCCTGCGCTTTGGCAGCGATGAACTGGACTACCTCGCCCAGCTGCGCTACATGAAAAGTGACTTCATCGATTTCCTCGCCCTGTTTCGTTTCCAGCGCAAGTTCATCGAGGTCAGCACCGAGGGCGAGCGCCTGTGTATCGTGGCGCGCGGTCCGCAGGTGCATGTGATGGGCTTCGAGATCTTCGTGCTCTACATCGTCAACGAGCTGTATTTCCGCCGCGTCGGATCGGCTGCGGCGCTCGGGGAAGCAAGCCGCCGCCTGCGGGACAAGATCGGGCTGCTGCGGGCCTTCGCTGCCGAGCCGCCTCGCCGTCATCCCTTCGAGTTCTTCGACTTCGGCGTGCGCCGCCGCTACAGCGCTGCGTGGCAGGAGGAAGTGGTGGCCACGCTGGCGCGCGAGCTGCCGCAGTATTTCAAGGGCACTTCCAATGTCTGGCTCGCCAAAAAATATCAGCTGGTGCCCATCGGCACCATGGCCCACGAATACCTGCAGTCCTATCAGTCCTTCGGCGTGCGCTTGCGCGATTTCCAGAAGGCTGCGCTGGAAGACTGGGTGCAGGAATACCGCGGCGACCTCGGCGTGGCCCTGACCGACGTGGTCGGCATGGATGCCTTCCTGGCCGACTTCGACCTGTACTTCGCCAAGCTCTTCGACGGCCTGCGGCACGACTCCGGCGATCCCTTCGAATGGGGCGAGAAGGCGCTGGCGCACTATCGCAAGCTACGCCTGGATGCCAATACCAAGCGCCTGGTGTTCTCCGATGGTCTGGACCTGCCGCAGGCGCTGCGTTTGTATCGTCACTTTTCCGACCGTGCCATGACCGGTTTCGGCATCGGCACCAACTTGAGCAACGACACCGGCATCGCGCCGCTGAACATCGTCATGAAGCTCTCGTCCTGCAACGGCCAGGCCGTGGCCAAGCTGTCTGATTCGCCGGGCAAGACCCTGTGCAAGGACGAAACCTTCCTGGCCTATCTGCGCCAGCTGTTCGGCATCGCCGTGCCGGCCACCCCTGCCTGAGCCGCTGCGGCGGCAGAAAGGACGCATCATGCTTCGCATCGCCATCGCTCAATGCAATCCCACCATCGGTGACTTCACCGGCAACCTGGCGCTCCATCTCGATGGCCTGCAACGGGCCGCCCAGGCCGGTGCCGACCTGCTGGTCTTTCCCGAACTCTCGATCTGCGGCTACTACCCCGGCGACCTGCTGGAAGAACCGCGCTTTCTGGCGCAGGCCGAACTGGCGCTGCAAGAGCTGACAGACGCTACACGCCAGCTGCCGGGACTGACTGTCGTCATCGGCGCGCCGCGCCGCAATCCCGGCCCCGGCAAGCCGCTCTTCAATGCCTTGCTGGCCGTGCGCGAGGGTGCCATCGTGGCCGAGTATCACAAGCAATTGCTGCCCGTGTATGGCGTCTTCGATGATGGCCGCCATTTCGAGGCCGGTCCCGAGACCGCCTGTGTGTTGCCCATCAAGGGCCTGCGGGTCGGCTTCCTGATCTGTGAAGATGGCTGGAACGACGACCTGCGCAGCTACCGCGTCAATCCCTTCGAAAAGCTGGCCCAGGCCGATGCGCAACTGGTGGTCTCCATCAATGCCAGCCCGTCGGACGTGGGCAAGCGCAGCCAGCGCCACGCCCTGTTCCAGGCCGCCTGCCTGCGCCGTCAGATGGCGCTGCTCTACGTCAACCAGGTCGGCGGGCAGGACCAGCTGGTGTATGACGGCGGCTCCTTCGCCATGTCGCCGCTGCAGGGGCTGGCCTTCGAGGCGGCGCGCCTGGCCGAGGATTTCCAGGTCATCGCCTTCGAGAGCGGACGCTTCCTGCGCAGCGACGGTGTGGGCGAACCGATCCGGGAGGACCAGACCCTGGCCACGCCCGAATTCCAGCGCCGCCAGATCCTGCTCGGCCTGCGCGACTATGCGCGCCGCTGCGGCTTCGGCAAGGTAGTGGTCGGTTCTTCCGGTGGCATCGATTCGGCGCTCACCATCGCGCTGGCGGTTGAGGCACTGGGTGCGCAGAACGTGGTGGCGGTGACCATGCCGTCGATGTTCTCCAGCACCGGTTCGGTCGATGACTCCGAAGCGCTGTGCCAGGCCCTGGGCGTGACCCTGTTCCGCCACCCCATTGCCGACCTGGTGCGCGAATTCGAGGATGGCTTCGCCCGGGCCTTCGGCGCACCCCTGCGCGGGCTGCCGCTGGAAAACCTGCAGGCGCGCGTGCGCGGTGCCATCCTGATGGAATACTCCAACGGCTATGACGCCCTGCTGCTGACCACCGGCAACAAGAGCGAGATCTCGGTAGGCTACTGCACCCTGTACGGCGATACCAACGGTGGCCTGGGCCTGATCGGCGATCTCTACAAGACCGAGGTCTATGCCCTGGCGCGCCACCTCAACGCGCAGGCCGGTCGCGAGCTCATCCCTGCTGCCATCATCGACAAGGCGCCCTCGGCAGAACTGGCACCGGACCAGCGCGATACCGACAGCCTGCCGCCTTACGAGGTGCTCGACGAGATCCTCAAGTGGCACATCGAAGGCAGCCGCCTCCCTGTCGAGCAAGCGCAGGCCGCCGCCAGCGCGGTAGAACAGCTCAGGGGAACCGACACCGGGGCGGCGTTGGTCGAACGCATCTGTCGCATGGTGGCGCGCAACGAATACAAGCGCCGCCAGTCGCCGCCGGTGATCCGCCTGCGCGCACGGGCCTTTGGCAGCGGGCGGCAGATTCCCATCGCGGTGCGCTATTGACTCGCACCGGCTGCGACGATGACCGGCAGCCTTTGATCCTGTTGTCAGCATCATCAAGGAAAGCACATGCCCATCCTGAATCCGCAATACGACGCCGCCGTGGTGATCGGTCGCTTCCAGCCCGTGCACAACGGCCACCTGCATCTGCTGCATCACGCGCTGGAGTGCGCTGCCACGGTCATCGTGGTACTGGGCTCGGCCTTCCATGCGCGCAACACCAAGAATCCCTTTACCTGGGAGGAACGCGCCGCCATGATCGCCGGGGCCATGCCGCCCGGGCAACGTGAACGCCTGCGCTTTGTCGCCACCCGTGATTACTACGACGACCGCCGCTGGTCAGCCGAGGTGCGCCGCCTGGTCGCCACCCGGACCGATCCCCAGGCCAGGGTGCTGCTGGTCGGTCATTTCAAGGATGCCTCCAGCTACTACCTGCACCACTTCCCGCAATGGCAGCTGGAAACCCTGCCGCGCGCCGGTGACATCGATGCCACCGATATCCGCAAGGTCTGGTTCGAGGCCGAGGACCTGGAGGTCAGCCTCGACGTGCTGGCCCCGCTGGTACCGTCCAGCGTACGCCACTATCTGCGTGCCTGGTCGCTGCTGCCGCATTACGCGGCGCTGGTGGAAGAACATCGCCAGCTGCGCAAGTATCATGCGGCCTGGGCGGCGGCACCCTATCCACCGGTCTTCACTACAGTCGATGCGGTCATCCGGGCGGCGGACCATGTACTGCTGGTGCAGCGCAAGGGCTTTCCGGGGCGCGGCCTGTGGGCCATTCCCGGTGGCTTCCTGGACCAGCGCGAGCGCCTGATGCAGGCGGCCCTGCGCGAACTGGCCGAGGAAACCAACCTGGCCGTGCTGGACGTGACGCTGGAAGAGGCGCTGGTGGACGTCAAGATCTTCGACCATCCTGACCGCAGCGCGCGCGGACGCACCATCACCCACGCCTACTATTTCGACCTGCGGCTGGAGCACTTGCCGGAAGTGGAGGCCGCCGATGATGCAGCCCAGGCGGTGTGGACGCCCATCGACCAGCTGGCCGCGATGGAGGCGAGCTTCTTCGATGATCACTTCCATATCCTCGATACCTTCCTGGACCTGACCGGCGGGCATTGACCCTGGCGCTCGCTGCGGCAGCTGTTGCGCAGAGGAAAGCATTGCTTTTGCATCTTCATTTTCATCCTGTCGTGGCAGGCTCCATGCCAAAATGGCATGGGGCGCTGTCGATGCCGTTTCGGTATAGTGGCTGGCGTTCCAAGGGAGGGCGACCGCCACGCACAACATGGCCGGCGCCATAGACAAGCCGCCGGACCGGCGCGGCAAGCCAACGGGGTAGGGAAGATGGAAATCAAATGGGTGGAGGACTTCCTCTCGGTCGTCGATACGCTGAACTTCAGCCGTTCAGCCAAGCTGCGCAATGTCACGCAACCGGCCTTTGGCCGCCGCATCCGCTCGCTGGAGACCTGGCTGGGCGCAGAACTGTTCGACCGCTCGTCCTATCCCTGCACGCTCACGCCGGCCGGCGAGTCCTTCGTACCGATCGCCAAGGAAATGCTCAACCAGTCCATGCAGGCGCGGCTGGTACTGCGCGGCCAGCTGGCCGGTGCGCAGTCCTCGGTGCGTTTTGCCATGCCGCATACGCTGCTGCTGACGGTCTTCCCCAAGCTGCTGTCGGAAATCGAAAAGACCATCGGCGCCATCGCCACCACCGTCATGGCGGGCAATGTGCACGATGCGGTCATGGCCCTGGTGGAGCGCAACTGCGACCTGCTGCTGTGCTATGACCATCGCCAGCAGGGCATCGCCCTCGATACCGAGCGCTATGACGTGCTCTCGCTGGGCAAGGAGCCGCTGCGCCCCTACGTCAAGACGCTGCCCGGCGGATTGCCCAAGTACGTCTTGCCGGGCACGCCCAATGATCCGCAACCCTTCCTGAGCTATTCCCCGTATTCCTCGCTCTCGCGCATCGTCGAGAAGGCCCTGCATTCCAGCCCGCGCCGCGTGCATCTGTTCCGTCGCTTCGAGACCGATCTCGCCGAGGGTTTGAAGAGCATGGCCGTCGAAGGCCATGGCATCGCCTGGCTGCCGGCCAGCGCGGTCGCGCGCGAGATCGCCGAGGGCAAGCTGACCCTGGCCATCGCCCCGAACGACAGTGAGGCGCTGGAACAAGGGCTGTGGTGCGACGAGATGGATATCCGCGTCTATCGCCGCCTCGATGGCGCCAATCCGGACATAGACCGGATTTGGAACTATCTCAAGGCCGAGCACGGTACGCCGTAATTACTCCTGCATTTTTTGAAGCCAAGGTCCCCAATGAAATTTCTTACCAACCAGCAGGTCAGCGAACTGCTGACCACCGAAGACGCCATCGCCTCCATGCGCGAGGCCTTTGCCCACGCCGCCGAGGGCGCGCACCAGGGGCGCGTACGCACCAGTGCCGCCAATGGCGTGATGCTGTCGATGATGGGCGCGGTCATCCCCTCCGCCGGGATTGCCGGGGCCAAGGTCTACACCACCATCAAGGGCCAGTTCAAGTTCGTCATCCAGCTGTTCTCCAGCCAGACCGGCGCACCGCTGTGCACGCTGGAAGGCGATGCCATGACCGGCCTGCGCACTGCGGCCGCCACGGCGGTGGCCTGCGACGCGCTGGCCCGCAAGGATGCCGCCACCCTGGCCGTGATCGGTACCGGTGTGCAGGCGCGCTCGCACATTCCGGCGCTGCTGCAGGTGCGGCCCTTCAAGGAAGTGCTCATTGCCGGCTTGTCGGGCCGGGAAGCCCTGGCCGAGGAGGTCACGCGCAACCACGGTGTGTCGGCGCGCGTGGTGAGCATTGACGAAGCTGCGGCGGCAGCGGACGTGCTGGTGACCGTGACCCGCTCGGCCACGCCGCTCTTTGATGGCAAGCTGCTGCGCCCGGGCGCCTTCGTGGCGGCCGTCGGCGCCTCCAAGGCCAACGTGCGCGAGCTGGATGATACCGCCATCGGTCGTGCCGCCGCCCTGTTCGTGGAATGGAAGCCGCAGGCGCAGCAGGAGGCCGGAGACCTGGTGCAGTGTGCGCCGGGCGTGTTCGACTGGGAGCAGGTGATGGAACTGGCGCAGGCCGTCGATGGCAGCCTGCCGTACCAGCGCCGGGAAGAGGACATCGTCATTTACAAGGCCATCGGTATCGGCCTGGAAGATGTGGCGCTGGCGGGACTGGCGTATCGCAAGGCGTGCGCGCAGTACGGCTGGTAAGCCGGACCCGGGTGGCATGAAAAAAGGCGCTGCGGATTTCCCCGCAGCGCCTTTTTATTTGGCCCAGCCTGGAATCAGGCTGCCACTTTCTTGTCACTGGCGGCGGCTGCCGGCTTGGCCCGCAAGGCGGTGGCGGTGGCGATGAGCACGATGGCGATGCCCGCCACGGTCCCCGGGGTGACCGGTTCGTTCAGCAGCAGCCAGGCCCACAGCGAGGCCGTCATCGGCACCAGGAAGGTCACGGTGATGGCCTTGGTGGCACCTTCGGCGGCAATCAGTTGGAAGAACAGTGCATAAGCGATACCGGTACAGACCACGCCCAGCACCAGTACAGAGAGCAGGGCCGGCAGCGTACCCGCTTGCAAGGCATGCGGCAGCGAGGGTGCCGCCAGCGGCAACAGACAGAGGGCTGCGGCGAACTGGCTGCCCGTGGCCATGGCGATGGGCGGGATGCCACCGGCGCGCATGCGCGTGAAGGTGGCGGCGAAACCATAGCTGACCGCCGCCCCCATGGCCGCCAGCACACCGGCGACCACCAGCGCGTCGACTGGCGCCGGACCGATGCCGACCAGCACTGCCACACCCACCAGACCCAGCACGAAGGCGCCGGTACGCAGCAGGCTCAGACGCTCGCCCAGCAGCAGGAAACCGAACATGGCCGTGAAGATCGGTGCCAGCGAATTCATGGTGGCCATGTAGGCCGAGGGAATGTGCAAGGCCGACCAGGCAAAGAGTGCAAAGGGCAGGGCGGTATTGAAGATGCCGATGACCAGGTAGGGCAGCCAGTTGCGCCGCCATTGCAGCGATACCCCGCGCATGCGCGCAAAGGCCAGCAGCGAGAGCGTGGCCAGCGAGGCGCGGCCGAAGGTGGTCAGCATGGGACCGAAGACCGGCGCGGCAATGCGCATGAGCATGAAGCTGGTGCCCCAGATGGCAGCCAGCAGCAACAGCTTGGCGATGTTGGAGGAGGACATGGAAGTGGGCGGTACCGCAATGCGGCGTCGGGATGGCCAGTCGGATGATGATTGTACGGCCACTTCCGAAAGCCGTCCCGGTACAGTTGGCAGCTTTGTACCGGGCCACTTGGCTGCAGCGCAACAGACACCGGGGAGAATGAGGAAGAACTGTGCATGGCACCGTACCGGGCCACTTGCTAGACTTGCCAGCCTGACACTTACTGTACAGGAGCCTGCATGCTGACGATTTACGGCCGTGACAATTCCATCAACGTACGCAAGGTCCTGTGGGCCTGTAGCGAGCTGGGCATTGCCTTTGAGCGGCAGGACTGGGGCATCGGTTTCAGGGCGACCAGCGAGCCGTCCTTCGTTGCCATGAATCCCAATGCGATGGTGCCGGTGATTGATGATGATGGCTTCGTGCTGTGGGAGTCCAACAGCATCTTGCGCTATCTCGCCGGGCAGTACGGCGGCACCGCGCTGTATCCGCAGGCGCCGCGCCTGCGTGCGCGCATCGACCAGTGGATGGACTGGCAGGCCAGTGACCTCAATCGCAGCTGGAGTTATGCCTTCATGGCGCTGGTGCGCAAGTCGCCCGAGCATGGCGACGCGCAGCAACTGGCGGCGTCCATCGCTGGCTGGACGCGCTTCATGCAGGTGCTGGAGCAACAGTTGCAGCACAGCGGCGGTTTCGTGGCGGGGCCGACATTCACGCTGGCCGATATTCCGGTCGGGTTGTCGGTCAATCGCTGGTTCGGCACGCCCTTGGACCATGCGCCCTTGCCGGCCGTGGCAGCGTATTACGAGCGCCTCAGCGAGCGGCCGGGCTTCCGTGCCCACGGCCGCAACGGCATGGCCTGATGACGGCGGGCGCGGTACACTGCGGCCTTGCGCATGCGCCCATTTCCGTCTTGCAGGTTCACCATGGCCACCCGAAAGAAAAAACTGCTCTTCCTTGCCGCCTTCCTTGGCTGTCTGCTGCTGGCCAGCGTTCCCTTGTGGACTTTGCTGTTTTACTGATCTGTTTTGATCGCTTGCGCCTGCCTCGAAAAGGTATCAGGCGTTACTAAAAAAACTTCCATAATTCGCTCTTCTTTTCTGCCCCATGCGGGCCGACGCGTCTTGCCCCGGCATGATGTGCGGCTTTGCTGCGGCACCAGCTGAAGGCTTTTCCCGGATTCTCTTCTTCGCGCTGCGGCTGACGTCATTACTGCAGAGGAGGAGCGTATGCCACAAGCCTTCATCACCATCGGGGACAAGACCAGCCACGGCGGCACGGTCATCTCCGGCGATCTCACTTTCATGGTTCATGGCAAGCCGGTGGCACGCGTGGGCGATCAGACGGTCTGCCCTCGGTGTCAAGGGACCTTTGCCATCACTACCGGCGCAGGCGACATGTTCTCGCTTGGCGCAGCCGTGGCGCGCCACGGTGACCGCACCGCCTGTGGCGCCACACTCATCGCCAGCCAGGCTACCAGCACGCATGCCGAGGGTCGGATCGCCAGTCCGGAATTCATGGCCGCTGAGGCCGAGGTGGCCAAGGCCGGTGCCGGGAATACCGCATCGGTCGACTCCGGCATCTGCCTGAGCTGCATGCGCGATGCTGCCATCAGCGGCGCCACCCTGCTGGTGCGCAGCTGATGGCCGCCGACATCATGGTTTCTGGCCGAGCGTGCCGACCTGCAGCGCGTGCCGGGCCGCAGCGAGGTAATCCGGCGCATGCGCGAGGCCTATGAGCATGGTTTGTCGCTCGGCTTCGGTGCGCTTTCCCACCTGATCTACATGATGTATCTGTCGGCCGATTGGCCGGGTCTGTTCCGTCGTCCGGGCACCGTGCGCTATCTTCGCCGTCCGGGCGCCACGCCCGAACAAAGGCTCGATGACATGATCGCCGTCCTGCACAAGCTGGCTGCGCCGCAAGATGGGGAGGGCAAATCATGATCGCTCCCGTCGTGGCGGTACCGCTGCTCAGCAGCGAGATTCTTGGATGGATAGGGCTGGGTGCATCGGCGGCTGCAGCCGGTGCCGGAGCGGCCATTTACAGCAGTTCGCGCAGGGCTGAAGAGGCCAAGTCTTCTCCTTTGAGCCAGGCCGATGTGTTGAAGAAAGATCAGTCCTGCAAGCGCTGTCCGCCCGCAGCGGGGAGCCTGGTGCCACGCAACTGGCACATGTCTGAAGAGGCGCGGGCCTATCAGGCGCGCGTGACCGGGTTTGCGCCCTATACCGAGTGGGCCTTCGATGACATTGATTTCGATGGATTCCAGCTCGGCCCATGTCTTCTGCAAGAGGCCAAGGCACGGTATGCGCAGTTTTTTGACAGAAAGACGGGTGAGCCCAAGTTCTTCTATGGATTGAAGGGGTACCCGAATCTGTTGAAACAAGCCGCCGCGCAGAGTGCGACGGTATTGAAGTCCAGTCCTGCCCACTTGTGCTGGTACGTGCAGGATCATTTGGTCTTTCGTCATCTGAACGAGGTCTTTCCTGCCAACAAGCTCCCCATCCAACTTTTCCATAAGCCATGATCATGTATCTTGTCATCAACTTTGCCTTTGCTTCAACGCTCGCCGCCTTGCCTAGCGCATCCGAACATTTCTCCATACTATGGAAAGTCGCGCTTCTTTTGGACGCCGTGGGCATGCCGCTGGACGACTGGTGCCCTCCAGCTGATACGCCGGAAGATGCCCGGCGCATCCAGGCATTTGAAAGAGACGGTCCTACACGCGCTGCACTGGCCATTGTGGAAGAGGAGGAGCGCTGTGATCCTGCCAACGGCTTTCGTTATCTTGGTATCTGGAACGGCTATGAAGAAGAAGGCGGCTCCGCCATCTTGCTCGGATTGCAGCAGGCCGATGGACCCGGCAATTCCACTTTCCGCCTGCAGGCGCAGGGGGTGCCATCCTTGAGTCGGAAGGCCAATCTGATCAAGGTGCTGACGGGGCTCTCGTTGCAATGGCAGCCTCCCTTCATCGCTGTCGACCCTGACGGATATGGCATGCGCCACAAGGTCTTCGCCGATCGCCCCGGCGCCGGATGGCTGCTGTATCTGCCAGGCAGGATCACGCGCGCCCAAGTCCCCGAGGCGGCCGAGCTGCTGCCGGTATTGAACGAGGACGGACAGCAACGCGGCACCATCATCGTCTCAGTGGCGGGCGATGCGTTTGACGATGAAAACCCCGATCACATCCAGGCCGCCAACGCCATCGAAATTCGCCTCGCCGACCAGGACCTGTTGCCGCGCTACTCTGCCCTGTAAGGCCGGCGCAAAAAAAAATCCCCCGGGTCCGACGACCAGGGGGCCAACATCATTTCATCGCGATTCAGGCAGACACACACCAGGCGGCATCCACAGAGGAACCGTCCCGCTCGCTCAATACGGCAGCCGCCGGGGCGGCAGGCTGGCGCTGCGGGCCAGCGGATGATGCCGCCAGCGGGCTTCGGCCAACAGATAGATCCCCGTCGCCGATATCGCGACGACGACCAGGGTAGAGAGAACGGCAGTCAGCAGGAAGGTGGTGAACATGATGATCTCCTCAAGACGACTTCATCTTAGGAGAAAGCACCTTGCCTGGCTCTAGTGATTTTCCCTAGAACCCATTTCATAAATAGGCGTGAGATGCGTTCTGTCCAGAAAGGGCGCTGGCAAGGCGCGCGACGCGTCGTGTGGCGGTGCCACACGCAAGGAGCGCAACGCGGCCAGCGCCCTTTCTGGACAGAACCCGGAGGGAGCGGCCCGTTTGGGCGAATTGCTGCGTTACGAATTTGGGTCAAGACGCCCAGTCTTGACCCAAATTCGCGCCTTGCACTTCATCCCAAACGGGACTCGCTCGCACTCACGCCTATTTATGAAATGGGTTCTAGAAAACACACAAGCCGCTCAGGCAATCCCTGAGCGGCTTGCAGGCCGGCAATGCGGTCATGCTGCCAAGGCAGCGAGTCGCCGCATCAGCTCATCAATAACGTTCCAGCCAGTGCGCGTAAGGTGCCGGCAGCGTCCAGGAGGGGCGCTCCACGCCCAGTTCCTTGGCGGCCTGGTAAGTCCAGTGAGGATTGACCAGGTGCGAGCGGCCCACCATCACCAGATCGAGCTGGCCATCCTTGACGGCGCGCTCGGCCAGTTCCGGCGTGCCGAAGCCCCAGGCCGACGACACCGGCACGCCAGCTTCCTCGCGTACGCGCTTGGCGATCGGGCCGAGGAAGGCCGGCCCCCAGGGGATCTGCACTTCCGGGATCGTGAAGCCCATGGTCACGCTGATCATGTCCATGCCGATCTCCTTGAACTGGCGCACCACGCCGATGGAGTCAACCAGCGTCTGCTCGTCGCGGCCATCGTATTCCAGCACGCCGAAACGCACCGTCAGGGCCAGGTGTTCCGGCCACACTTCACGCACGGCACGCAGGGTTTCCAGCAGGAAGCGGGCACGGTTTTCCACGCTGCCGCCATAGATGTCGTCACGCTGGTTGGAATGCGCCGAGAAGAAACTCTGGCCCAGGTAGCCATGGGCGAAGTGCAGCTCCAGCCATTCGAAGCCGGCGTCGCGGGCGCGGATGGCGGCATCGACGAAGTTCTGGCGCACACGTGCGATGTCGTCCAGGCTCATGGCCTTGGGGACCTTGGGCAAGCCCTTGCCGAAAGCAATCGCGGAGGGCGCGATGGTGTCCCAGCCGCGCGCATCGCCGGCAGCGATATGGTCGTCGCCTTCCCAGGGACGATTGGCGCTGGCCTTGCGGCCGGCGTGGCCGATCTGGATGCCGGGTACGGCACCGGCTGCCTTGATGGCTTGCACGACGGGTACGAAGGCTTGCGCCAGCGCATCGGACCAGATGCCGGTGCAGCCCGGCGTGATGCGGCCTTCCGGCGCCACGGCGGTGGCTTCCACGATCACCAGGCCGGCACCGCCACGGGCGATGCTGGCGTAGTGCGACAGATGCCATTCGTTGGCCTTGCCATCCACTGCCATGTACTGGCACATGGGCGGGACGGCGATGCGGTTGCGCAGGTTCAGGTCCTTGAGCTTGAAGGGAGTAAAGAGAGCAGACATGGGTGGCTTCTTGTCAATGATGAAGATGAAATCAACAAGCGCTGCACTGGCACAGCACTCGCTTCGGTTGTTCGTAAATATTCGAACTATGGAAGGAGTATAACCCAGGGTGTATCATCTTGCAGATGCGTCCCTACAAACATCCCGAGATTGCCGAGTTCGTGCTGGAGCGCGTGCTCTACGCGCTGAGCGATTCGATCCGCCTGGAAATCGTGCGCCACCTGGCGCGCGTGGAATGTGCGACCTGCGGCGAGCTCGATGGCGGTCGTCCCAAGTCCACCGTCTCGCATCACTTCAAGGTCTTGCGCGAAGCCGGCCTGGTGCGCACCGAGAGCAATGGCACCACCCACATCAACACCTTGCGCAGCGCCGATATCGAGCAACGCTTTCCGGGTTTGCTGTCGGCCATCCTGGCCCAGCACGACAAGCTGCCGAGCCGCCGCAAGAAAGCGGCCTGAAGCTGGCCCATCCGCTCAGAGCTTGCCGGCCTTGACGTCGGCGTCCACTGCCACGAAGGCCGTGGCCATCGCATACTGTTCTGCCTCTACCGGGGTATTGCCGCGAAAGTCCTCGCACACTACGCGCCGGAAAGCGACCGGGTTGTCATTGCGATGCAGCTGGTAACTACCGACCCAGGTGCCGTCGATCTGCTCCCTGCTGCTGACCCGGATGAAATAGCCGTGATGCTCGGCCACGTCATTGTCGAGCTGGGTATCGATCATCGCCCGTGCGTAACCCACGCCGGCCACTTGTGCCGATGCCACCGAAGCGAAGGGATTGCCGCGCAGGCCGGGGGCCGGTTCGCCGTCGATCTGCACGGTGCAAAGGACGTCGCCATCGCGTTGCTGCGTGCAGGAGACGCTGATGTGCTTGCCGCGATAGGTGGCGCCATAAGTGGGGAGCATGCGTGCTTTCAAGAAGAAGTGCCTGGGCGCTATAGTGGCGCGATCGTTCATCGTGGTCAATCGTCGTGCGGCCGGCATGGCGTGAGCGCGGCGTAAAAAGGGCCCGCATGTTGCCATGCGAGCCTTCTCCTTCACAGCGGCAATTGGCGCAGGAAATCAGGACCCGTGCTTGGCGAGGCCTTCCCGCATCCGCTTCACTTCCTTCTCCGACACCGCCCCTGCCTGGTTGCTCCAGCCCTGGCGCACGAAGCTGGCCAGTTCTGCCGCTTCCTTGTCCGAGAGGCGATGCGCGAAGCCCGGCATGACCAGGATCGACGGTGCCTTCTCGGTGGAGGGCGTGCGCGCGCCAGCCAGGATCACGTGCAGCAATGCGCTGGGATTGTCGGCATTGACCACGGTCGCCCCATCGAGCACCGGGAAGATGCCCGGCGCGCCCTTGCCGTTGACGAAGTGGCAGGCCGCGCAATTGTCCAGGTACAAGCGCTCGCCCAGGCTCAGGTCCTTGGCGGCCGTGAGTTTCTTCGTGGTCGCCTCGACCCCTTGCGGGGTGACGCGACCGCTGCTGGCCGAGGCCACCGGCGAGAGCGTCTTCAGATACGCCGCGATGGACTGCAGGTCTTCCGGCTTCAGGTGCGCGGTGCTGTGTTCCACCACCAGGCTCATCTCGCCGGCCACCGAGGCGGTCTTGTTGCGGCCGGTCTGCAGGTAGTCGACGATGTCCTGTGCGCTCCAGTGTGGCATGCCGCGCAGCGACGGTACCGCCCAGCCGTTGAGGTCGCCGCCCGAGAGGAATTGCGCCTGGCTGCTGTCGCTGGCCTTCTCGTTCATGGCGAACCCGCGCGGGGTGTGGCAGCTGCCGCAGTGGCCCAGGCCCTCGACCAGATAGGCACCACGCTTGATCTCCGCGTTCCAGCCGTCCTGCTCCTTGAACGGCTTGTCATTGGCGAAGAAGACATTCCACAGCTTCATCCCCCAGCGGATGTTGAAGGGGAAGCTCATGCTGCTGGCCGGCGGCGTGGAGGCCACCGGCTTCACCCCTTGCATGAAGTAGGTGTAGAGGGCATGGATGTCCTCGTCACTGACCTTGGCATAGCTGGGGTAGGGCATGGCCGGATAGAGCTGCGTACCATCGGCACGCATGCCATGGCGCACGGCAGCGGCGAACTGCGCCTCGCTGTAGTTGCCGATGCCGTGTTCCTTGTCCGGCGTGATGTTGGTGGAGTAGATGATGCCGTGGCCGCTGTCAATGGCCAGCCCGCCCGAATAGGCCGGCTTGCCGGCGGCGCTGTGGCAGGCCATGCAGTCGCCGGTGCGGGCCAGGTACTGGCCGCGCGCCACCGCGTCCTGGTCGGCCGCGTGCGCCGGATTGAGCGCACCCAGCGTACCCAGCGCAGCCAGCGACAGGACCAGGGCGGCAAACGATGAAGTCAGTTTTTTCATGTTCTCTCCCCCCTTACACCTGGACCAGCGGGCCGGGGTTCTTCAGGTACTGCGTCTTGATGGCTTGCGCCGCCATGAGCGTGATGGCGCCGATGGTGTCGGTCGGATTGGCCTGGAAGTTCTGCGGGAAGGCATTGCCGCCGGGGACGAAGACGTTGTGTACATCCCAGGATTGCAGGTACTTGTTCAGGGCTGAGTCGCGCGGCGAATCACCCATGATGGCGCCGCCCACGTTGTGGGTGGAGACGTACTTGGTGATGTCCCAGTGCGAATCCAGGGCCAGGAAGCTTTCCGACATGTGATCGGGATTGAGCTCCTTGGCGATCTTGAGCACGATGTCGCGCAGGTAGCGCTGCAGCTTCAGTTCGTTCTGGCGCCAGTCGAAGGTCATGCGCAAGAGCGGCTGGCCCCAGGGGTCCTTGTAGTTCGGATCGAGGTCCAGGAAGTGGCCGCGATAGGACATGCAGGTGGTGGTGATGCTGATCTTCATGGAATGGTCGTACCAGTCGATCATGCCCTCCTTCCAGCCGCGCCCCCAGCTCGGCGTACCCGGTGGCAGCGCCGTGCCGATCGGCGCGCCCGAGGCTTGCGAGCTGTGGATCTTGGCGCCGCCGATGAAGCCCAGCTTGATGCCATCGTCGAAGTTGCCCGGGGAGATGTCGTTGAACATTTCGCCGCTGGCGCCGGCCGTGGCGAAGGAATTGAAGTGCTTGTCCTTGAAGAACAGCGTCGCGCCACCGTTGGAGAGGAAGGCATAGTTGCGGCCGATGACGCCGGTCTCGGTGATCGGGTCATAGGGCTTGCCGATCCCCGAGAGCAGCATCAGGCGCACGTTGGCAAACTGGAAGCCGGAGAGAATCACGATCTTGGCCGGCTGGAACACTTCCTTCATGTTCTCGTCGATGTAGGTCACCCCGCGCGCGGTCTTCTTGTCGGCGTGCAGATCCACGCGGATGACGTTGGCGTTCACCTTGTAGTCGAAGTTGGGCATGCGCTTGACCACATCCAGGATGGTGGTCTGCGGCGATGCCTTGGAGTAGTTCAGGCAGGGATACTTGCTGCAGAAGCCGCAGTAGTTGCAGGGGGCGATCTGCGCGCCATATGGATTGGTCCAGGCCTGCGAGACATTGGCCGAGGGGTTGGGGAAGGGGTGGTAACCCATCTTGCGCGCCACGTCGGCGAACAGGCTGCTGTTGTAGGTGTCGTGCAGCGGTGGCAGCGGATAGGGGTTCGAGCGCGGTCCTTCGAAGGGGTCACCGCCCGGCTGGATCTGGCCGCGCAGGTTGCCGGTCTTGCCCGACTGGCCGCACACCTTCTCGAAGAAATCGAAGTGCGGCTCGATCTCGTTCCAGGTGAAGGGGAAATCCTTGATGCGCATCTCCGGATCGAGCTGGCCGTGCTTGTAGGCCTGGTCGGCGTAGGTCTTGAGCTTGAGGTCGGTGGGCGTGGGACGGATCAATACCGCCGTCCAGTGCAGGCCCGAGCCGCCCACGCCGGTGCCGGGCGCAAAGGCGCCCCACTTGCGGGTCGGCAGCGCCTGTTGCGCGGTGTTGTAGCGCACCGTCAGGGCAGCATCGCGCGGCATGGCGAAGACTTTGTTGCGGGTTGCGTAGCCGTACTGGTCGGCTGGCTTGGGATAGGCGAAGTCCTCGGGCGGACGGTCCGGGCCGCGTTCGAGGGCGCGTACCTTCAGGCCGGCCTGGGCCAGTTCGATGGCCATGAGGGAGCCGGCCCAGCCGAGGCCGACGATGACGACGTCGACGTTGTCGTTGGTGATGTCAGGCATGGAGATCAATCAGTAAGAGGTTGCAGGCGAGGGCGTTGAGATGGCGGGCCGCGCGCATCAGGCGCGCTTGCCCGACAGGCTCACGGGGCCCAGCGGATATTTCACGTTGTGCTGGTCCACCCATTCGGTATAGGCCGCACGCGCGCCGGGGAAGCCGATGGCGACCCAGGCTTTCATGTCCTTGTTGCCGCCATACATGGGATCGGCCAGATAGCCGTTCTTGGTATCGCCCAGCAACTGACCAAAGAATTGCGATGGCTTCATCGCCTTTTCGCCCAGCGCGCCAAAATCGACAGCGTTCTTTTGCAGTGCCGTCAGCAGGGCATCCTTGTCCCTGGCGTCCAGCTGCTCGAAGCGCTTGCCGTGCTGCTGCTGGCTGAGTTGCTGGGTCAGGTCGATGCCGATGCGATAGACCTGCTGCGGTGTGTAGGGAATCTGGAAACCCAGCGTTGCAGGCGCGTCCGTCTGATGCGGACCTTGCTGGTAGATGTCGTTGCCCAGGCCGGCGTGCAGTTGCTGGTCGATGAAGACCGGCACATTGGTTTCCAGCGCGCCCGGTCCACGCCCTTCGGCGGGGATCAGGCGGTCGCAGGCGGCCAGGATGAAGAGCCATTGCGCGGCATTGAAGAACACCGGCTGGTAGTGCTGCAGCTCGATGCCTTCCAGGCCATCGGCCCGGGCCTGCTTGAGTATTGGCAGCGAGACTAGCGGCACTGCCGCTGCGGTGGCCGCAAGGACGGCACGCCGCGAGGGACTGAACTTGGTGGTCATGATGGGAGCAAAGTGGAGTGGGTGGAAAACAGGCTGCACAAGGCGCCGGAGTCTGCGCGCACCGTGCAGGACCGCGCCCGCCGCCACCGATGCCGCCCCCGCGCGCAGGCACCGGCAGCGCCGGAAGCGGCTTGCGCAAGGTGGGATGTCGGGGCAATGGAATCGGTCATGGGTCGCAATCTCAGAGTGGGTCAACTCGTCTCCGATCTTGCGTCCAGCCTGCGGGGCTGGCATTTCTTGTCATTCCCGGTCCTGGCCATCATCAATCAGGCAAGGCGGGCGCTCTATGGATGAGCGCACGCATTCTAACACTTCTAGTTGTCAGATGTCTTAAGACGCTGCCGCAGGGCAAGATCATCCCGTCGCCGTCTTCGGCTACACTGCTCACCCTGATCGTTGTTGCCGTTGAACTTCATAACCGAGACCTGAGACCCGAGACACCATGCAGATTCGCGACGCCACTCCCGCCGACATCCCCGCCATCACCCTGATCTTCAACGACGCCGTGGTCAACACCACCGCCATCTGGAGCGACACGCTGGTGGACGACAAGAACCGCCAGGACTGGCTCGCTGCGCGGCGCCAGCTGGGCTATCCGGTACTGGTGGCCGTGGAGGATGACAAAGTGCTGGGTTATGCCAGCTTCGGTGACTGGCGGCCCTTCGATGGCTTCCGTCATTCGGTGGAGCATTCGGTCTATGTCCACAAGGATCATCGTGGCGCCGGACTGGGCATCGCCTTGATGGAGGCCCTGATCCCGCGTGCCCGCGCTGTCGGCAAGCACGTCATGGTGGCCGCCATCGATGCCAGCAATGTCGGCTCCATCGCCTTGCACAAGAAGCTGGGTTTCGAGCAGGTCGGCCACATGCCGCAGGTCGGTACCAAGTTCGGCAAGTGGCTGGATCTGGTCTTCCTGCAGCTGACGCTGGACCAGCGTACCGATCCGGACCGCATCGGTCGCTGATGGCCGTGGCGTCAAACACCAAGGGCCGCATTGCAGCGGCCCTTGGTGTTGGTGCTCAGCGATGACAGGGGGAGGGGCGACTTCAGCCGTTGTGCTTTTCTCGCTCTTGCTTCTCGCCTTCGTGTTTCTCGTTGGAATGCTTGTCCTGTTCGTGCCTGGCGGGCTCGTGCCTGGGTTCGGCGTGGGCTTGCTGTGCATGCGCCGCCGCTTTTTGCTCGTGCTGCTGCTGTTGCGCGCGGTCTTCATGCCGCGCTGTTGCAGGGGAATGCGCCGGCAGCAGAGGATGCGCATTTTCGTGCTTCATCGCCTCTGCCTTTCTTTCTTCGGCCTGCTCACGTTCATGCGCGGCCAGCTGTTCCTTCTGCACGTGCTGCTCCTGCTGTTGCTGCTGTTCGCGCCGGGCCTGCTGCGCCGCTTCCTGATGCTGGCGGGCGGCCTGGTCCTGCACGGCTTGCTGGTGCGCAGCGGCCCGGTTGGTCAACTCCATTTTTTGCTGCGCGGGCTGCGCATGCGGTGAGGGCATCGCACCGGGGCGGGCGTCGCTGGTCGTGAAGTGCGGCATGCTCATGGCAGCGGGGGCTATCGCTTCGCGGTGATTGTCGATGCGGGTCTGGTTGTTGACATTGTGTTCGTCGACATTGCGCACGTTATTGACGTTACTGACGTTGTTCACATTGTTGTTCACCACCCGCGTATTGTTGACCGTCACATTGTTGTTGGTCACGCGATTGATCACCGTCGTCGAGCGGGAGACATAGGTGGTGTTCTTGTACACCACGGCTGGCCGCTGCCAGTTGCCCGAGGAGCCGCCGTCACCACCGGAACCGCCCCAGTGCATGCCCCAGTCATGCCAGCCCCAGCCGGCATGGTGGCTGACGGCTTCACCCACGAACACGCCCACACCGAAGGACAGGGCACCGACCACGACTTCATTGGCCACCGGGCTGGGTGGACGGTACGCATAGCCCGGATAGACCGGCACCGGCGGACCATAGACCACCGCCGGATTGTAGGCCGGCACATAGACCGTATCGGGCTGGCTGGATTCGATCACGATGGTCTGCGGCGGCGGCGGAATCACCGGAGCGCCGGCATAGACAGTGCGTGGCGCGGGCGCATTCTCCACGCGGACCGTCTCGCTGCTGCGTGCGGTACTCACCACCTTCAGCTGCGAGGACGTCTTGAGATTGCCGGCCTGCTGCGCGCGCAGACGCAGGGCCTGGATGGCATTGAACACATCGTTCGGGTCATTGACGAAGGCCTCGCCCAGCGAGCGGGTCCAGTCCACATTGGTGGCCATCTGCGAGAGCACCGCCGGGAACAGGGTGAGCGATTTCACGCTGACATCCCAGGGCTGCTTGTCCTCGGCCGCCTCCAGGATGTCGCCCTTGAGCGCGCCATTCTGACCCAGCCACTGGTTGGCCGCGACGATCTGGTCAGGGTAGGTGGCCCCGGCCAGCACCTGCGCCACCAGCTTGTCCGGGAAGAGAGCGATGGGCGCCACCATCTGCGAGAGTTGTTGGGCCGTGGGCGGCGTATAGGGTGGGGTGGCCGGCGCCGCCGGCGCGGCCGCTGCCGTGGACGGAGCGGCATCCTGCTTCTGGCAGGCGGAGAGGGCCAGCACTGCACCCAGCAGCGAGGCGGAGAGGATGATGGCGGAAGATCTGTTTCTTGTTGTCATGATGTAAGTCCTCGATGCGTAGCGCAGCAGGGAAACGACGTGGCGATAGTCTGGCTAACGGCACATCACGCTGCCCAGTTGACGTCGGAATTGTGATGGGATGTAACTGCGCGATGACTGGCTAGACGTCGTACAGTATTAGGATTCGAGCATGGGCCTGTTGAAAGGTTCGAAACGGATGATCCGGCAGTGCGCACATCGCGGCATGCGGGAAGCTGACAAAGTACTGACCGGAAGTCCGCACCACAAAAGCCCATGCGGGCGATAGCCCTTGTCAGCAATTTGCAAGAAAGCGGTGCGCCGTCCGGAAAATGAGCGCAGAGATTGATCGTCATGAAAAGAAAAAAACTTAGTTTTTCATGCGATGGAGAATGGCCTGACGATCATCCGAATCGATTTGCCAAGGCAAGATGTCGTCCAGATGCACACATGACATAAAATGATGGAATCACCACAAACCATGAGTTTGATTCAACATCATGCTGGACCGCATCCATCTCTCCATCGTGCAGGAAGTCGAGCGTCAGGGCTCGCTCACGGCTGCGGCCGGCGTACTGCATGTCACTCAATCTGCCCTGAGCCATAGCATGAAGAAGCTGGAGCAGCAGCTGGGCACCGACATCTGGCTGCGCGAAGGGCGCCACCTGCGTCTCACGCAGGCGGGCCAATACCTGCTGGCCGTGGCCAACCGCGTGCTGCCGCAACTGAGCCTGGCCGAGGAACGCCTGCGCCAGTTCGCCCAGGGCGAGCGCGGCGCGCTGCGCATCGGCATGGAATGTCACCCCTGTTACCAATGGCTGCTCAAGGTGGTGTCGCCCTATCTGGCTGCGTGGCCGGACGTGGATGTGGACGTGAAGCAGAAATTCCAGTTCGGTGGCATTGGCGCGTTGTTCGGTTACGAGATCGACCTGCTGGTCACGCCCGATCCGCTGGACAAGCCGGGCCTGGTCTTCGAGCCGGTGTTCGATTATGAACAGGTGCTGGTGGTGGCTGCCGATCATCCGCTGGCGCAGGCCGATTACGTCAAGCCCAGGCAGTTGAACAACGAAGTGCTGGTGACCTATCCGGTGTCGGTGGACCGACTGGACATCTATACCCAGTTCCTGGCGCCGGCAGGCGTCGTCCCCCGTCGTCACAAGACCATCGAGACGACCGACATCATGTTGCAGATGGTGGCCAGCGGACGCGGCGTGGCAGCGTTGCCGCGCTGGCTGGTACTGGAATACGCCGAGCAGATGGCGATCGTGCCGGTACGGCTGGGCAAGCACGGCATCGCCAAGCACATCTATCTGGGCGCGCGAGAAAGCGACGTGGAAACTGATTACCTGCGGGCTTTCATCGAAGAGGCGCGCCGGGCGCAGGCATGAGAGCTGCTCGGGCCGCACCGGCGTCAGGATGCCCGTTGCGTCACCACGCCTGTGGACAAGACAGGCCGGCCCAGGCGCAGTCCAGTCGCAAATTGCACAATGGCAGTCACCCGGCTATAGTCTGTTCCGGTTTGGAGACAGCATCCCCCATGATAAAAACGAAACGGTCCGCGAATGCACGCGTCGGTCCGGCCCGCTGCGGGCTGGCCGTGCTGTGCCTGCTCGCGCTGACGCTGTGGCTGGGATTGCTGCCGGCCCGCGCGCAGTCGCAGTCGTCGTCGCCGGTGCCGCCCGCCGGTGGCGGCGGGTCGCTGCAGGTGCTGCACTGGTGGACCTCGGCCAGCGAACGCGAGGCCATCAACGTGGTGGTCAATCAGCTGGCCAAACAGGATATCCAGTGGCGCGACGTGGCCATTCCGGGCGGTGCCGGCATGGGGGCGGCCAAGGTCTTGAAGAGCATGGTGCTGGCCAATCGTGCACCCGAAGTGACGCAGTTGAATGGCGTGGTCTTCGGTGAATGGGCCGATCTCGGTCTGTTGCTGGCGCTGGACAATGTGGCCGCGCAGGGCAACTGGGAAAAGCTGATGTTCCCTACGGTCTGGTCGCTGCTCAACAATCACGGTCACGTGGTCGCCGCGCCTCTGGGTATCCACCGCATCAACTCGCTGTTCTACAACACGGCCATCTTCAAGCGCTACAAGCTCACACCGCCCAAGACCTGGGATGATTTCGACCAGATCGTCAAGAAGCTCCAGGGCACCGGCATCGTCCCGCTGGCACAGAGCGCCGAAGCCTGGCAACTGGCGTCCCTGTTCGAGAACCTGACGCTGGCCGAGAGCGGCCCCGCCTATTACCGCCGCCTGTTCGTGGACATGAACCCGGACGCCTATCTCGATGCGCGCATGCTGCACATCCTCAAGCGCCTGCGCAGCCTGGCCGCAGCCATGCCGCAACCCCTGCGCGAGCGACCCTGGACCGAAATGGCGCGCAGCATGGTCAGCGGCGAGGCGGCCATGCTCATCATGGGGGACTGGGCCAAGGGCGAGCTCAATGCCTGGGGCATGGAGGTGGACCAGCAGTTCGGCTGTGCGCCGGCACCGGGCACGGGCGAGTTCCACCTCTACAGTACCGATACCCTGGCCATGTTCGCCGGCAACCATGCGCACCAGTCGATGCAGGAAACGCTGGCGCGGCTGACCATGTCGCCGGCGGTGCAGTCCGAATACAATAGAATCAAGGGCTCGATTTCCGTGTTGCGCGCAGCCGATCCGCACATGGACCGCTGCGCACGCGATTCCTGGCGCACCTTCAGCAAGGGCCCGGCCTGGCAGGCCCCCAGCCTGGTGCATCGCATGGCCACCGACGATACGACCAAGGACGCCATCGTGGCCGAGGTGCAGCGCTTCTTCCTCGACCGCAACATCAGCGAAGAACAGACCCAGAAACGACTTGCGGCGATTGCGCGTACACTCGCCCGCAATCGTAACGATTAAGAATTTCGGAGATGGAGCAGCAACATGACGCGCAAGATATTGATCGTCGACGATGACCTGAAGACCCGTACCCTCTTGAAAGCCTATCTGGAGAAGAACCAGTACGAAGTCCGCCTGGCCGAGGATGGCGCGGCCTTCCTGAGCGAATTCCAGCGCTTTGCCGATGAGCTCTCGCTGGTCATCCTCGACGTGATGCTGCCCGACACCGACGGCTTCGCTCTGTGCAAGGCGGTGCGGCGCAAATCCAACGTCCCCGTCATCATGCTCACGGCCAGTTCGGACGAGACCGACCGGGTGGTGGGGCTGGAGCTGGGCGCGGACGACTACATCGCCAAGCCCTACAGCCCGCGCGAACTGCTGGCGCGGATCAAGGCCATCCATCGCCGCACCGGCATCGACAACAGCGCTGCACCGCGCTACTACCGCTTCGCCGGGTTCGCGCTCGATACGGTCGAACGCACCCTGACCGACAGCGCCGGCCAGATCGTGCCCCTGACCGGCATGGACTATCAGTTGCTGAAGTATTTCGTCGAACATCCCGGCGACGTGCTCGATCGCAACGTGCTCTGTGAAGAAACCCGCGGCCGCGATGCCGGTCCGCTGGACCGCTCGCTGGATGTGCAGATCAGCAAGCTGCGCCTGCGCCTCAATGACGGCGGTCGCCAGCCGCACCTGATCAAGACCGTGCGCGGTGCCGGTTACGTCTTCTCGGCCGACGTCAGTGCCGCAGCCGCCTGATACCGCGGCGCCGCCGCCGACCCAGGCGCAGGCCAGCCGTCCACCCGGCCTGCGCCATCGCCTGGCGGCCCTGCTGGACTGGATGTTGCCGGATTCCCTGCTGGGTCGCCTGTCGGTGGTGATGATCTTCGGCGTACTGGTCACGCAGGTGGCCGGTGGCCTGATCTGGTCCGTGCAGCTGCGCATCAAGTCCGAGGCCGAGACCCGCGTGGCCGCGCAGCATCTGGCCCATAGCGCCGCCTCGGCAATCCGCTACTTCATGACCCTGCCGCCCAACTATCGTCCGCTGATGATCCAGCAGCTGCGCGAGATGGGCGGGACGCGCTTCTTCATCAACGCCAACAGCAGCGCCGTGCCGGTCCGCTCCATCGGCGCCAGTCACCTGGCTGACCTGGCCATCGACGTGACCGCCCAGACCCTGCGCGAAGACCTGCCCTTCCTGCCGCAAGCGCGGCTCGCCTTCGCCTGGCCGGATGGCCTGCCGGTGGCCAGCGACGGTCTCACCGTCAACGACCTGCCCGACAACTGGGTGCAGCACATCCTGCTGACCAAGCCCAACTCGGCCCCGGTCCTGGTGATTCAGATGCCGGTCGAAAGCGGCCGCTGGATTTACCTGGCCGCGCTCATGCCCAACCCGTATTTCCTCGACAGTGACAATCCGTTGTGGCTGGACCGCCTGGTGCTGCAGGGCATGTCGCTGGCTGCCATTCTCTTGCTGACCATCCTCGTGGTGCGCTGGACCACCCGTCCCCTGGCCGCCCTGGCCGATGCCGCCGAAGCCTTCGGCAAGGGCGAGACCGTGCCCAGCCTGCCCGAGACCGGCAGCCGCGAATACGTCAAGACCGCGCGCGCCTTCTCCGGCATGCGCGAGCGCATCAAACGTTATCTGGAAGATCGCGAGCGCCTCTTCGTCTCCATCTCGCATGACCTGCGCACGCCCATCACGCGCCTGAAATTGCGCACCGAGCTCATGGATGACGATGCCATGCGCACCGATTTCCATGACGATCTCGATGAGCTCGACATGATGGTCAAGGGCGCCCTGCAATCGGTGAAGGACAGCGACATCCACGAGAACCGTACCGAAGTGCGGCTCGATGCGCTGGTGCTGCGCATGATCCGCGATGCCCGCCTGGCCGGCCACGAGATCGCCTTCACGCCCTGCGGCATCAACGTCATGGCCAAGCCGCTGGCCTTGAAGCGCGCCATCGGCAACCTCTTCGACAACGCCCTCCATTACGGGCAGAAGGTCGAGATCAGTATCCGTCCCTCGGCCGGCGCCGGCGGCGACCTGGTGGAAATCGAGATCCGCGACCACGGCCCCGGTGTGCCCGAAGACGCCATGCGTACGCTGTTCCAGCCCTACGTGCGACTGGAACATGGTCGTGCCAGCAATAGCGGTGGCATGGGCCTGGGGCTGGGCATCTCGCGCAACATCGTGCAGGCCCACGGCGGCGAGCTGCTGTTGCGCAACCATCCGGAAGGCGGCCTGATCGCCACCGTCATCCTGCCGGCACGATAAGCCATCACCGGGAACGGGCCTGACGATTCATCTGTCAGACAGATCAATCGCATCAAAATTTTGCATTTAATGAATCAATGAGAGAAGCGTAGACTTCAGCACACCACCCAGGAAGTGGCTGTTCCAGCAGTTTCCCCTCGATTCTTCCCGCAGAACACTTCTCCAAGGAGACCCATGAGCTATATCGCCGAACCCTCCCGCTACGATGGCCGCATGCCGTATCGCCGCACCGGTCGCAGCGGCCTCTTGCTGCCCGCCGTCTCGCTGGGACTGTGGCAGAACTTCGGTGGCGTCGACAACTTCGAGACCGGCCGCGCCGTCCTGCGCCGCGCCTTCGACCGTGGCGTCACCCACTTTGACCTGGCCAACAACTACGGCCCGCCGGCCGGCTCGGCCGAGGAAAACTTCGGCCGCTGGATGGCCAAGGATTTCCTGCCTTACCGTGACGAGCTGGTCATCTCCAGCAAGGCCGGCTGGCAGATGTGGCCCGGTCCCTATGGCGGCCCCAGCGGCGCGCGCAAGCATCTCATCGCCAGCTGCGAGCAAAGCTTGAAGCGCATGGGCCTGGACTATGTGGATATCTTCTACTCGCACCGCGTCGATGCCGATACCCCGCTGGAAGAAACCATGGGCGCGCTGGCCCACCTGCATCGCCAGGGCAAGGCGCTGTACGTGGGGATCTCTTCCTACTCGCCCGAACTGACGCGCAAGGCGGCGGCCATCCTCAAGAGCGAGGGTGTGCCGCTGCTGATTCACCAGCCCAACTATTCCATGCTCAACCGTGCCATCGAAGGCGGCCTGCTGCCCGCGCTGGAAGAACTCGGTGTGGGCTGCATCGGCTTCTCGCCGCTGGCGCAGGGCCTCTTGACCAGCAAGTACCTGGGCGGCGTACCGGAAGGTGCGCGCGTGACACGGGCGCCGTCGCTGCCGCAGCGCATGCTGTCGGACGACAATCTGGCACGCATCCGTGCATTGAACGAGATTGCCACCCGGCGTGGCCAGACGCTGGCACAGATGGCCATCGCCTGGGTACTGCGCGATGCCCGCGTGACGTCGGCGCTGATCGGTGCGCGCACCGTCGAGCAACTCGATGATTCGCTGGATGCGGTCAGGAAGCTGGACTTCACGCAGGAGGAACTGGCCAGCATCGACAAGTACGCCACCGATGGTGATGTCGATCTGTGGAAGGTGTCATCCTCGATCACCTGAGCTCGCATGGAGGAGAAAGAGCCTGTACCGTGGTCGCCGGTACAGGCTTTTTTCATGAGCGCTCGCCCGGCTCGGCGTCTTCCACCCGTTCCGGGCGCGACCACATCCAGGCCGCACCGGCGGCCATGCCCAGCGTTGCCAACACGATCACCCAGTGGCGCTTGACGGTAAAGAGCATGATGACCAGGCACAGGCTCATCATGAGGGAGGCACTGATCTTGGCGCGTCGTGCCACCACCCTGCCATGGCGCCAGTTGTGGATCATGGGGCCGAACAGGCGGTGCTGTTCCAGCCAGCGCTGCAGGCGCGGCGATCCCTTGCCGGCGGCCCAGGCGGAGAGCAGCACGAATTCGGTCGTGGGCAGGCCGGGAATGAAGATTGCCAGGATGCCGATGCCCAGGCTCGCATAGGCCAGCAGCAGCCACAGCCAGCGCGTGCGGCGCGGCGCCAGGCGGCTGGCTGGCACGTCATTGCACGGGCTCGCCAGGGGCGGCTTGCGTGGACCGTCCGTCATGGTTTCAGTCCAGAGCGAAGTGCCGTTTCAACAGCACCCCGAAGCGATGGAAGGCCGCGCTCGCACCGGCCACTACGGCATCCTGTTCCTGTGTCGACAGGCCGGGAGCGTCGAGGAAGCTGACGAAGCGGCGCCAGACCAGCGCGCGTCCTTCCGGATAGGCCGCCAGGTTGCGCGCACCGAAGGTTTCGGTCAGCCCCAGCTTCTCCTTGACCTCCTTGAGCAGGAAGGCCGCGCCCAGCGTCGAGCCTTCCGACACGTAGAGCCAGCCCAGCGCCGCAGGCATGACGACGTCATGGGTCGCGATGGCGATGTCGCCCGGCACCGCATCAAGGTCGGCGAAATCAGCGAGATCAGCGAGATCAGCCAGGGCAGCGGCTTCGCGGCCGCGCACCTGCAGATCGGGCACGGCGGCCTGGATGGCCGGATCGTCGAAGAGATGTTCGACATCGCGCTGGAAGTGATACTGGGCCGTCACGAAGCGCAGGTATTGTGCGCGGCTGGCAAAGGGTTGCGCCTGTTCCATCAGGGCGTGCATCTGCTCGTGCAGGGGCGCCGTCTCATTCTTGAGGCGGGTCGAGAGCAGGGCGGGGGGATGGGGCAGAGGATTCATCATGGTCGGGACGGGTCATCGGGTTGCCACCCTGGAGATCCGGTGGACGCATCATGCAGATGGTCCGGGGGCGGCGCGGCTGGCAGACCCGTCCTGCGGGAGGACGGAAGAGGCTGACTGCGTCGGCCATTTTAACGCAAACGGCCCGGCCCGCATGCGTGCGGCCGGGCCGTGAAGGTGCGGGGGAGGCCGACTACATCTTGAAGCCGCCGACCAGCACCGACAGGCGGTGTGCCTCGTCCTGCAAGGACTTGGCGGCGGCCGCCGCCTGTTCGACCAGCGCTGCATTCTGTTGCGTACCTTCGTCGATATGCGTGATGGCCAGGTTCACTTCCTGGATGCCGCCATTCTGTTCGCCACTGGCGTGGGCGATCTCGCTGACGATGACGCTCACGTCACGGATGCTGGAGACGATCTGTTCCATGGTCTGCCCGGCCTTGGCCACCAGCACGCCGCCATCGGCCACCTTGGTGACCGAGTTGTCGATGAGCTGCTTGATTTCCTTGGCGGCCTGGGCGCTGCGCTGGGCCAGCGAACGCACTTCGGAGGCCACCACCGCGAAGCCGCGTCCCTGTTCGCCCGCGCGCGCCGCTTCCACGGCCGCGTTCAGGGCCAGAATGTTGGTCTGGAAGGCGATGCCGTCGATGACCGTGATGATGTCGGCGATCTGGCGCGACGAGGCATTGATGGCTTCCATGGTCGAGACCACGTTGCCCACCACTTCACCGCCCTGGGCCGCGATCCTGGAGGCGTTGCCGGCCAGTTCGTTGGCACGGCGCGCATTTTCCGAGTTCTGCTGCACGGTCGAGGTCAGCTGTTCCATGGCCGAGGCAGTCTCTTCCAGTGCACCGGCCTGCTGCTCGGTACGGGCCGAGAGGTCCTGGTTGCCGGTGGCGATCTCGGTGGACGAGATCTTGACGGTATCGCTGCTGCGGCGCACGTCCTGCAGGATGCCGGTGATCTGGTTGACGAACTGGTTGAAGGAGCGCGAGATCTGGGTCACTTCGTCGTGACCGTCCTCGGCCAGGCGCAGGGTCAGGTCGCCATTGCCGGAGGACAGGCTGTCCATGGCCCGACGCACCCGCGAGAGGCGCTGGAACACGGCCGTGGTGATCACGCTCATGATGCCTGCGGCCACCAGTGCCACCAGCACCAGGGCGATGAGCGCCGAGCGGGTGGCATTGCGCATGCCGGCGGTGACGTCGGCCTTGTCCATGGCCAGCATCAGGGTCCACTCGGTACCCTTGATGGGGATGCCCTTGATGAGCTTGGCTGCACCATCGAGTTCCAGTGCGCTGACCTTGTCATCGGCGCCCAGCGCTTGCAGGCGTTCCGGGGTCAGCTCGGCATTCCACTCACGGGCCGGCTTGTTGACCCACTTGCCGTCGGGGTGGGCCAGCATCAGGCCGTCACGGTCCACCAGGAAGGCGTAGCTGGCCGGGGTCGGGTGAATGGCACGCACCACGTCGGAGACGCCGTCCAGAAACATGGCCGCCGCCACCACGCCCGCGCGCTGGCCGTTTTGCATCACCGGAGCGGTAAAGGACACCATCGGCTTCTTGGTGGCCACATCGGTATAGGGCTTGGTCAGCACCGGCTTGCCGGCCGCCACCGCCTGCTTGTACCAGGGCCGTGCGGTCGGGTCATAACCGGCCGGCAGACCCTTGGGGTCGGAGGTGAAGGCGGTCTTGTCTTCGCGCCCCAGGGTGGTGACGTAGAAGCCGCCACTCTGTTGCAGCATCTTGATGACGAATACCGGATCGGCACCCTGCACGCCTTCAGCGGCAGCAACCGTCATCGCCGTGCGGGTCGCCACCCATTCATCGATGGTGGAGCCGAAACCGCTTGCCACCGCCTGGGCGTTGCGCTCGATGGTGCTGTCGTTGTCGGTCTTGATGATGAAGAAGGAGACCGTCCCGACCACCGCCAGGCTGGCGACGAGCAGGAGGATCGTATAGAACAGGATGCGGGCCTTGATGGAGTTGAGCATGTGGAATCCCTGAAATCATTCTTGTTGGTGTTCTGTTCCAGCCCTGTTGACCCTGTGTGGACGGCATCCGGACCGGTGCATGAGTGTGGACCGCGCGGGCGTGCGGGAAACCGTCGAATACAGCGGGATTTCACCGTCTGATGCGGGCTTGGCCGATACCTGGGCGGTGGCGGGCCGACATGAAGAAAACTTAGTCCATGTCCGATCAGACCGCCCGCTATCCCTTGCAGACAGCAGCTTGATGTGAATGAAAATGAATTTTTACTAAGTTTTTCAAGATCCGGTCAGCGCTTCCTGACGAATTCATGACAGCAGTTCGCGCAGCAGATCCTTGCGCGGGCCGGCCTTGGGTTCGAAGGCCAGCGCCTGTTCCACATGCAGCAGGTGGTGCTCCATCAGTTCCACCGCCCGTTCGACATCACCGGCCCGGGCGGCGGCGATGAAGGCGCCGTGTTCCTCGCTGGAGCAGGCGGCGTCCCGGGTGGACTGGTAGAGCATGGTGATGAGGGCGCTGCGGCCGGCCAGCTTTTCCAGGATGTCGGTGAGCACGTCGTTGCCCACGATGCGCGCCAGCAGGATGTGGAAGTCGCTCAGCAGCGAAGAGCGCATCTGCATGTTGTCGTCCTTGACGGCCTGGCGTTCCTGTTCCAGATGCGCTTCCAGGCGGGCATAGTCCTCTTCGGTGGCACAGGCCACGAACTGGCGGACCATGGCCGCTTCCAGCGCGCGGCGCACGAAGAACAGGTTGCGCGTTTCTTCCACCGTGGGTTTGCTGACGAAGGCGCCCTTGTCGGGGACCAGGTCCACCAGCTTGTCCTTGGCCAGCATCACCAGCGCTGCGCGGATCTTGGTGCGGCTGACCTGGTAGACCCGCGCCAGCGCTTCCTCGGGCAGCTTGGCGCCGGGCGGCAGGCGCTGCGCGGCGATATTGGCCGCGATATCGCTGGCGATGGCGTCGGAACTGTCGGGGGCGGGCGCGGAATCGGTCATGGTGTTGGGGGACGAGTGGCCAGGAAGCCGCCATGCGGCGGCGCCCTATTGTAACCAGTAGCCAGCTCAGCCATCGCCGTTTCCCGCGCGCCAGTCCTGCCGGTCAGGCCCGACCCGGCTTGCCGGGCACGCCCAGCAGGTCCAGCGTGGGCAATTCCTCCACCAGCGGTGCCACGTGTTCACCATTGAGCACGGCGCGGGCACGTTGCTTGTCGATATCCTTTTCCCAACTGGCGATGACCACCGTGGCCACGCAATTGCCCAGCAGATTGCCCAGCGCGCGGGCGATGCCGATGAACCAGTCGATGGACAGCACCAGTACCAGCCCCACGACCGGAATGGCGGGAATGGTGGTCAGCGTGGCCGCCAGGATCACGATGGCCGACCCCGGCACCCCGTGCGCACCCTTGGAGGTGACCAGGGCGATGGCCAGGATCGCCGCCAGGTCGCCCCAGGACAGATGGGTATTGGTGGCCTGGGCGATGAACAGCGCCGCCATGGTCAGGTAGATCGAGAAGGCATCCAGGTTGAAGGAATAGCCGGTCGGGATCACCAGGCCGACCGTGGATTTCTTGATGCCCATGTGCTCGAGCTTGCGCATGATCTGCGGCAGCACGCTGTCCGAGGAAGTCGTGGCCAGCACCACCACCAGCTCTTCACGCAGGTAGCGGATCAGCTTGAAGATGGACAAGCCGCTGGCGCGCAGGATGCTGCCCAGCACGACCAGTACGAAGAACACCACCGCACCGTAGAACAGCAGTACCAGCAGGGCCAGTTGCTTCAAGGAGCCGATGCCGTACTTGCCGACCGTGAAGGCGATGGCGCCCAGCACGCCCAGCGGCGCCAGGCGGATGAAGAAGGACATGCACTTGAAGAAGGCATCCGACAGCGACGACACCAGCGCCACGACCGGCGCGCCTTTCTCGCCGATGAGCAACAGGGCGCAGCCGAAGGTCACCGAGATCAGCAGTACCTGCAGCACATCCCCGGAGGTAAAGGCGCTCACGGCGGTGGCCGGGATCAGCTTCATGATGAATTCGGCAAAGCCGGCTTCCCTGACCTTGCCGGCATTGGCCATGTAGCCCGACAGACTGCTGGCGTCCAGATTGCTGGGGTCGATGTTCATGCCCGCGCCGGGATGCACCACGATGGCCAGCACCAGGCCCAGCAGCAGGGCGATGGTGGTCACCACCTCGAAATAGATGATCGCCTTCACCCCCACGCTGCCGACCTTCTTGAGGTCGCTGGCCCCGCAGATGCCCTGCACCACCACGCAAAAGACGATGACCGGAATGATCATCTTGATCAGCTTGATGAAACCGTCGCCCAAGGGCTTCAAGCTCTGGCCGAAGTCGGGCCACAGCAGGCCGATGACGATGCCGGCCACCAGCGCCAGTACCACCTGCCCGAACAGGGATTTGAATAGTTTGCTCACCGTTGTCTCCTTGACTTGTCTTATTGAAATGTTGCCAACGCTGGTGATCTTTTTTGTCGCGGTGGCGCCAGATCACTATATTGCATACAATTTTTGAATACAATAAAAAAGACGAAATTTTTCGAGTCCTGCTCCATCCCGGAGCCGGTCGAGCAGAGGAGACGCGATGAAAGCCATGGACCCGTCCAGCCAGCAGGCCGGCCAGCAAGCGATGCAGTGGGCCGAGCTGCTGGCGCAGCACAGCGAGGCGCCCGGCATGCTGACCCGGACCTATCTCACGCCCACGCACCAGGCCGCCGCCGCCGAGCTGATGCGCTGGATGGAGCAATCCGGTCTGCGCGTGCGGCGTGACAACGCCGGCAACGTGATCGGGCGTTACGAGGCCGCGCCCGGCCATGAGCACCGACCGGCCCTGGTGACCGGTTCGCACTTCGATACCGTGCGCAATGCCGGCAAGTACGACGGCAACCTGGGCATCGTGCTGCCGCTGGCCTGCATTGCCCAATGGCATCGTGCGGGGCGGCGCTTTGCGTTTCCCATCGAGGTGATCGGTTTTGCCGAGGAGGAAGGTGTGCGCTTCAAGGCCACCCTGCTGGGCAGCCGCACCGTGGCCGGCACCTTTGACCAGGCCGTGCTGGAGAACCTTGATGCCGGGGGCATCAGCATGCGCCAGGCGATTGCGGCCGCCGGGCTGGACCCGGCGCGCATTGCCGGGGATGCGTGGTCGCCCGCCTCGGTGGCGGCCTTCGTCGAGCTCCATATCGAACAGGGGCCGCTATTGCTCAATGAGGGCTTGCCCGTGGGCGTGGTCACGGCAATTTCGGGTGCCAGTCGCTTCATGGCCGAGGTGCGCGGCCTGGCCGGACATGCCGGGACAGTGCCCATGCACCTGCGGCGTGACGCCGCCATGGCGGCCGCCGAGGTTGGCTTGTACATCGAGCGTCGCTGCGGCATCAAGCCGGGGCTGGTCGGCACCATGGGCATGCTGGAAGTGAACCAGGGCGCAGCCAACGTGGTGCCGGGGCTGGCGACCTTCTCCATCGACATCCGCGCCGAGGAAGATGCAGACCGCCTGGCCGCCGTGGCCGACGTGCGCGCCGAGATCGCGCGCATTGCCGCGCGACGTCAGGTGGAGATCGACCTGCGCCAGACCCACGAGGCCGCCAGCGTCCCCTGTGCCCCGCGTCTGCAGGCGGCGCTGGCCAAGGCCATCGAGACGGCCGGTTTGCCGGTACGCCACCTGCCTTCCGGAGCCGGTCACGACGCCATGGCCATGGCGCCGCTGGGCGAAGTGGCGATGCTCTTCGTCCGTTGCGGCAACGGCGGCATCAGCCATCACCCCGACGAAACGATGACCGTCGAAGACGCCTGCATCGCCGCCCGGGTCTTCGGCCATCTGGTCGAACAATTCCAGCCCTGAGTCCGCGCTCAGGCTTCTCACTGAAGGCTCATTGAAGGATTACGGAGTTTCCATGTCACTCATCACCATCGACGGCTTCAACCTCACCGCCGCGCAAGTCCTCAGCGTGGCCCGCGCCCCGCACCTGAAGGTTGCACTGGCCGATTCCTCGCGCAGCGCGCTCAAGCAAAGCCGCGACTACATCGAATCCACCTGGATGCACGATGAAGCCCCCATGATGTACAGCTTCAACACCGGTGTGGGCTTGCTCAAGGACACGCGCATCAAGGTCGAGCACATCGAGCTGTTCCAGACGCAACTGATCCGCGCGCACAGCGCAGGCATCGGCGAGCCGTTTTCTGAAGAAGTCAGTCGCGCCACCATGCTGCTGCGGGCCAATGCCTTCGCATCGAATTATTCCGCGCCGCGCGTGGAAGTGGTGGATCGCCTGCTGGCCTTCCTCAATGCCGGTATTCATCCGATCATGCCGCAGAAGGGTTCAGTCGGTGCCTCAGGAGATCTGGCGCCGCTGGCTTATCTGGCGGCGGCCATTGCCGGATTCGATGAGGCCGAAGTGATGTATCGCGGCCAACGCATGCGGGCCACGCAAGCGATTGAGCAGGCCGGTATCGCTCCGGTGAAATTCGACCTCAAGGCCAAGGATGCTTCGGCCCTCATCAATGGTTGCACCGCTTCGCTGGCCGTGGCCATCCTGGCGGCCCACGATGCACGCCACCTGCTCACCGACGCCTGCCTGTCGCTGGGGCTGACGCTGGAAGCGATGCGGGCCGAGATGTCGGCCTTCGATCCGCGCATTCAGATGGCGCGTCCGCATGCGGGGCAGATCAAGACGGCCGAAGTCATCCGCACTCTGCTCAACGGCTCCACCCGTACCACGCATGAAGCACGTGCGGTGCAATTGCCCGATGAACTGCGTCGCACCGATATCCCTTATACCGCGCGCATCCAGGACGTCTATTCGCTGCGCTGCGCACCGCAAGTGTATGGGCCGGTCTTCGATGCACTGGACTACATCGATACCATCATCGGGAAGGAGATCAACTCTGCCACCGACAATCCGCTGATCTTCAACAAGGAAGAGGGCGAAGGTTTCGAAATCATTTCCGGTGGCAACTTCCACGGCCAGTATCTGGCGCAGGCCATGGACTTGCTGGCCATGGCCATCACGGACCTGGGCAGCATCTGCGAGCGCCGTATCGCGCGGCTGATCGATCCCACGCTGTCGTGGGGTTTGCCCCGCAACCTGATGAGCGGCGTGCGTGGTGTCAACACCGGTTATCCGGTGGTGCAATGTTCGATGAGTTCGCTGGTGATGGAAAATCGTACCCTCTGCATGCCGGGCAGCGTCGACAGCATCCCCTCCAAGGGCAATAGCGAAGATCATATTTCCAATTCGACCTGGTGCGCGCGCAAGGCCATGACGGTGGTGCAGAACACGCAATACATCGTCGGCGTGGAAATGCTGTTGGCCGCGCAGGCGCTGACCATGACCGAAGAACTGCTCAAGGACTTCACGCTGGGGCAGGGCACGCAGGCGGCGTATGAGGAGATCCGTCGGCAGATTCCGGCCTGCCTGGAGGGCGATCGCTGGTTCCATGATGACGTGCAGGCGGCGCATGACTTCGTGGTCAGCGGATCGGTGCGGCAGGCGGTCATTGCAGCCATCGGCACATTCGTGTGACGGACATGCCGACCACGTGCGCAAAATCCAGTTTCGAGGTTCAGGCCCGCATTTCCACGACACCCGCAAACGCGATGCGCACCAGCAGCCCGCTGCCTCGCGGCGGGGCTTCCAGCGTCACGGTAGCGCGGTGCAGGGCGGCGATCTCGCGTACGATTGCCAGCCCCAGTCCGGTTCCGCCCGGATTGACGTGCTGGGTGGCACCGGCGCGGTAGAAGGGTTCGAATACTTTTTCGCGTTCGGCCTCGGCAATGCCGGGGCCGTTGTCTTCCACCTCCAGCAGCGCGCTGGTCGGCTGGCCCGGCTGACTCAGGGCCCGTACGCGCAAGGTGATCTGGCCGCCGCGTGGCGTATAGCGGATCGCATTGTCCAGCAGGTTCACCATCAGTTCATGCAGCAGCAGTGCATTGCCCTCGATGGCAAGATCGCCTTCATCCTCGAACGCCAGCCCGATGTCGCGGGCCACGGCTTGCTGTGACAGTTCCAGCGCCACCTGGCGCGCCGCATCGGTGAGCCGCACGCGCATGGTGCCGCCTTCGGCCGCCCCATGTTCGGCCCGTGCCAGCGTGAGCAGGCGATTGGCCAGGTGCACCGCCGAATCGGTAGTGCGCGCCATGCCTTCCACCAGCTCACGCAGCTCGGCGGGATCGAGCCGCGTGCGGCGCAGTTCGCGCAGGGTCAGTTCGGATTGCGTCTTCAATACCGTCAGGGGGGTACGCAACTGGTGCGAGGCATCGGCGATGAAGCGCCGCTGGGCGCTGATCAGGGCCTGCAGCCGACCCATGTAGCCATTCATGGCCTGCACCAGCGGGCGCATTTCCTTGTGCACCAGCGCCGGATCGAAACCGGAGAGATCGGTGGGCGCGCGCGACTCCACCTCGCCCTTCAACTGCATCACCGGACGCAGCACGAAGCGCACCGCAAACCATACCAGCAGCGCCGCCACCGTCACCAGCGTGCCCTGGCGCCAAAGTGTATCGAAGAGGATCTTGCGCGTCATGCCATTGCGTGCCTCCATGGTCTCGCCGACCTGGATCAGGGCGATGCCGCGCATGCTGTCGTCATACACCGGCTGCAGCAACGCGGCGATGCGGATGGGCTGGTTGTGATAATCGGCCTGGTAGAAACGCACCAGCGCCGGATAGGCTTCCGAGCGTTTGACGTTGGCCGGCACCGGCGGCAGGTCGTCGTAGCCTGAGACCAGCTCGCCCTTGAGTCCGGTGACCTTGTAGTAGATGCGACCCAGGGTATCGGTCTCGAAGCTGTCCAATGCCACGTAGGGCACATCGGCCGTGACATGCCCGTCGACGATGGAGACCCGTTCGGCCAGTGCGCGGGTGGACGCCAGCAGCGAGCGGTCGTAGGCGAGGTCGGCCACCTCCAGTGCATTGGTGTAGACCGAGACCGCATCCAGAGCCACCAGCAGCGTCAGCGGAATGATCAGCCACCGCACCAGCTGGCTGCGCAGGTTGCCCAGTCGCCGCGGGGCTTGCGTCATCACGCCGCCTGCAGCAGATAGCCCAGGCCGCGCAGGGTGGTGATGCCGACCCGGCCCGCCGCCTCGTGTTCCAGTTTCTTGCGCAGACGGTGGATGTAGATTTCGATGGCGTCCACGCTGGCGTTGTCATCCAGCGAAAACACCTGCTGGAACAATTTGTCCTTGGGTACGGTGTGGCCCTGGCGCATGATCAGCACTTCCAGCACCGCATGTTCGCGCGGGGTCAGCGCCAGCAGTTCGCCGTGATAGGTGAAGGTGCGCGAGACGGTATCGAAGCACAGCGCACCGCAGGCCACGGTGACCGCTTCCTGGCTCTGCGAACGGCGCAGCAGGGCCTTCACGCGCGCTTCCAGTTCTTCCAGCTCGAAGGGTTTGGCGAGGTAGTCATCGGCACCCATGTTCAGGCCGCTGACACGATCGGCCAGACCGCCGCGCGCGGTCAGGATCAGGACCGGTGTGCGGCTGCCGCGCGCGCGCATGCGCTTCAAGACTTCCAGCCCATCCATGCGCGGCAGGGTCAGGTCCAGGATCACCAGAGCATAGTCTTGCGTGAGCAGCAGGCTGTCGGCATCGGCACCGTTGTGCGCACACTCCACCGTGAGGTGGGCGTCGCGCAGGGCCTTGGCCAGCCAGCGGGAAAGTTCGATATGGTCTTCGACCAGCAGGATGCGCATGATGCTGCCTTTATATTTTTTACAGTGCGGTACGGCTTGTCTCCAGCGCGGATGCTAACAGATGGCCCGCCGCCTTTGAAACGTCCGGCGCGGCCATTGTGGAAACTGCGTAGCTTCGATCCCACACTGACAGCCTGGCTGAAAGCCGGCTGAAAGCCTTTTCTTGTACGATGCGCCCATATCAAGAATTCCAAGCTGGAGACACCACATGACTGCCCCCGGGTCCGGCCGTGCCGGTACCGTTGTTCCCATATTGTTGTTGCGCTGCTGCTCTCGGCCATGAAGGCCGGATGCCTGCATCGCTGGTATCACCGTCTGGCCGCATGCCTGCTGGCGTGTGCGCTGCCGTGCGCCTGGGCCACCGAGTGCATCGTCCCGGCCAAGCCGGGCGGCGGCATGGATGCCTCGTGCAAGCTGTTGCGCCGGGTGATGCAGTCCGAAGCGGGCCAGCAGGACTTCAAGGTGGCCTACCTGCCCGGTGGTATCGGTGCGGTGGCCTGGAGTTCGGTGGTCTCGCAGCGGCGCGGCGGGCCGGAAACCCTGGTGGCCTTTTCGGGTGGCTCGCTGCTGAGTCTGGCGCAAGGCAAGTATGGTCGCGCTGACGTGGGCGACGTGCGCTGGGTGGCTGGCATCGGCATCGATCACGGCATGATTGCGGTGCGCGGCGATGCACCCTGGCACAACCTGAAGCAGTTGCTCGAAGCGATCCGCAAGAATCCGTCGGCGGTTACCGTGGGCTTGTCCGGGACCGTGGGCAGCCAGGACTGGCTGAAGATGGCGCTGCTGGCGCAACACGCCGGCTTCACGCCGAGGCAGTTCCGTTTCGTTGCGCTGGAAGGCGGCGGTGATTCCTTTGCCGCATTGCAGGCCGGACATGTGCAGGTGATCTCGGGCGATACCTCGGAGGCCGCCTACTTCATGGCCGATGGCAAGGTGCGGATCCTGGCGGTGCTGTCCGAGCAACGCCTGCCGGGTCCGCTGCATTCGGTGCCGACTGCGCGTGAACAGGGCTATGACGTGGTCTGGCCCATCATTCGCGGCTTCTACATGAGTGCGCATGCGTCGCAGGAGGATTACCGGCGCTGGGTACAGTATTTTGACCGTGCACTGGCCGATCCCGCCTTCGATCGCCAGCGCAGCATGGGTGGCTTGCAACCCTTTGCCATGACCGGCAAGCCGCTCTCGGATTACATCGCGCAGACCGTTGCGCGCTATCGCAGGCAGTCCCAGGAGTTGGGCCTGGTGCGCTGACAAGCCCGGTTGCACACGCCGTCAGGCGTGCTCTGCAACCGGGCCGGCGCAAGGTCCGTTTCATCATCAAGGAGAACCCATGTTGCACAAACGTCGCCTGAGCATTGCGCTCGGCCTGGCCCTCGCTTTGCCCGTCACTTTCAGCAGTGTGGCCCATGCCGACACTCCCGCCGGCTATCCGGCCGATTACGCCAAGGTCATTGAAGGCGCCGGCAAGGAAGGCAAGGTCGTGATCTACAGCACCACCGATTCCAAGGCGGCCGAAGCGCTGATCAAGGATTTCGGCGCGCTCTATCCGGGCGTCAAGGTCGAGTACAACGACATGAATTCCACCGAAGCCTACAACCGCTTCATCTCCGAAGCCGCCGCCGGCGGCGCCACCGCCGACGTGATGTGGTCCTCGTCGATGGACTTGCAGGTCAAGCTGGCCTCCGAAGGCTATGCGGTCGCCTACAAGTCGCCCGAAGCCGCTGCCCTGCCGGCCTGGGCCAACTGGAAGGACACCGCCTACGGCACCACCTTCGAGCCGGCCGCCATCGTCTACAACAAGCGCCTGGTGAGCGAGGCCGAGGTGCCGAGCTCCCACGACGAGTTCACCAGGCTCCTGGTCAGCAAGCAGGACAAGTTCAAGAACAAGGTCACCACCTACGACATCGAGAAGTCCGGCGTGGGCTTCAGCCTGATGACCTATGACCTGAAGCACAATCCGCATTTCTGGGACTTCGCCAAAGCCATGGGCGGCGTGGCCGCACGCGTGCAGTCCTCCACCGGCACCATGCTCGAACGCATCTCCTCGGGTGAAAACCTGATCGGCTACAACATCCTCGGCCCCTATGCCCTGGTGCGCGCCAAGAAGGATCCGTCCATCGGCGTGGCCTTCACCAAGGATTACAACCTGGTGCTCTCGCGCGTGATCTTCATCAACAAGGCCGGCAAGAACCTCAATGCCGCCAAGCTGTGGGTGGACTACATCCTCTCCAAGCGCGGCCAGACCATCATCGCCAACGATGCGCAGCTCTTTGCCATTCGCGGCGATGTCACCGGGACCACCACCTCGGCGGAACTGACCAGGCAACTGGGCGCGTCCTTGAAGCCCATGCCGGTCTCCACCGAACTGCTGGACTATCTGGACCAGAAGAAGCGCCTGGACTTCCTGAAGCAGTGGAAGGAAGCCACCAAGAAGTAAATCATTTCCGTCCCGGGCCGGGTAGCGCGCAGGTCAGAGGCCGTCACGCCTTCGATACGACCCTGCTGGTCTACTCAGTCCGAACGGGAGTGTTCGTTCATTACATCGTGTCATCGCTTTGCGGAGTGCGGCTCTGGCCGTCTCCGTGGGCGGCGCATTGCCGTCGCCCGGCCTGTTCTGTTCCATCTGCCCACTCATGAGGCGCACCATGCAAACCACCACAACGCTGCCGCGCAGCGAGCAAGCCCTGCCGGCCCGCCGTTTCCGGCTGAACTGGCCGCGCGGCCTGGTCGTGCTGCTGGCAGCCCTGGCCATCTTCGTGCCGCTGCTGCTGATCTTCTATCAAAGCTTTCTGTCGGCACCCTTCTTCGCGCCGGTCAAGACGCTGACCCTGGATTCCTATCGTTTCATCTTCGACGATCCCGACTTCCGCCAGGCCTTCATCAACGGCCTGACCCTGGCCACCGGCCTGGCCCTGATCGCCGTCCCGCTGGGGGGCATGCTGGCCTTCCTGATGGTGCGCACCGACCTGCCGGGCCGCAGCTTCATCGCGCCGGCCCTGATGGTGCCGATCTTCGTCTCGCCCATGGTGATCGGTTTCGGCTATGTGGTCTCGATGGGCCCGGTGGGCTTCTACACGGTATGGGTCAAGAACCTGCTGTCGGTGGTCGGCTTCGAGGGCGATCCGTGGAATATCTATTCCTTTACGAGCATCGTCATCATCGCCGGCCTGACCCACGTGCCGCACGTCTATCTGTATGCCTCGGCGGCCCTGCGCAGTCTCGGCTCGGACGTGGAAGAAGCGGCCCGCGTGGCCGGGGCGTCGCCGCTGCAGGTGGCGCTGAACGTGTCGCTGCCGATGATCACGCCCGCACTGGCTTACTCGGGCGTGCTGGTGTTCTTCCTCGGCTTTGAAGTGTTCGGTCTGGTGCTGGTGCTGGGCGATCCGGAAGGCCACCTGGTCCTGCCGACCTATCTCTACAAGCTCACCAACAAGCTGGGTACGCCTTCGTATCACCTGATGGCGGCAGTGGCCGTGTGCCTGGTGGCGGTGACCATGCCGCTGGTGATGCTGCAACGCTGGCTGCTGCGCTCGGCCAACAAGTTTGTCGCCATCAAGGGCAAGGGTGCGCGCCAGAAGGCGCTGCCGCTGGGCAAGTGGCGCTGGGTGGCCTTCGCCCTGATTGCCGGCTGGCTGCTCTTTACCGTCATCATTCCGCTCTCGGGTATCGGCCTGCGCACCTTCGTCTCGCACTGGGGGGATGGCGTCAATCTGCTGGACGTGCTGACTTTCGAGAACCTGTTGAACGTCTGGGACCAGCCCTCGCTGGTGCGCGGCATCATCAATACGGTCTTGATCGGCGTCATCGGCGGCGCCCTGGCGGTGGCCTGCTATACCGCCATCGCCCTGGCCATGCACCGCAAGCAGGATGGCGTGACGCGCTTTCTCGACTACAGCGTGCTGGTGCCGCGTGCGGTGCCGGGCCTGCTGGCCGGCCTGTCCTTCCTGTGGGTGTTCCTGTTTGTGCCCTCGCTGCTGGATTCGGCCTTGAAGGGCATCGACAACCCCGTCGCCCTGTGGCTGGTGGATAGCTTCATCCCCGCCCTGCGCGCCCTGCGCTCGACCATCTTCTCGGTCTGGCTGGCCTACTCGGTGGTGTGGATGGCTTACGGTCTGCGCCTGATCAATACCGCCCTGCTGCAGGTCGGCCCGGAGCTGGAAGAGGCAGCCCGCGCCGTCGGTGCCTCGCGCTCCCGCGTCACCCGCGACGTCACCCTCCCGCTGGTGCGCTATGGCCTGGTGGGGGCCTGGCTGATGGTGTTCCTGATCTTCGAGCGCGAGTACTCCACCGGCGTCTATCTGCTCTCGCCCGGTACCGAGGTGATCGGTTCGATGATCGTCTCCATGTGGGCCGCCGGCGCCGTGGAACTGGTAGCGGCGCTGTCCTTCATCAATATCACGCTGGTGGCCGTGGGCCTGGGCATTGCGCTGCGCTTCGGCGTCAAGCTGCACGACTGAGCGGCACCAGCCTCCCTAAAGAGCATCCTGAGGAATCATCATGACCGAACTTTCCGTCAACGACCTGCACCTGGACTATGGTAGCGGCGCCTCCGCCAATCCCATCCTGAAGGGTGTTTCCATGCAGTTGCAACGCGGTGAAGTGGTGGCCCTGCTGGGCCCCTCCGGCAGCGGCAAGACCACGCTGCTGCGCGCCGTGGCCGGGCTGGAATCGCCCAAGGCCGGCACCATCGACATCGGCACCCGCCGCGTTTTCGAGGGCGCGCGCAACTTCGAGATGCCCGCCGAAGAACGCAACCTGGGCCTGGTGTTCCAGTCCTATGCGCTGTGGCCGCACAAGACCGTGGCTGACAACGTCGCCTATGGCCTCAAGCTGCGCAAGACGCCCTCGGCCGAGATCGCTACCCGCGTCAAGGAAGTGCTGTCGCAGCTGGGCCTGGGCCACCTGGGCGAGCGTTATCCGCACCAGCTGTCCGGCGGCCAGCAACAGCGCGTGGCCATCGCCCGGGCGCTGGTCTACAACCCGCAGGTGATCCTGCTGGACGAACCGCTCTCCAACCTCGACGCCAAGCTGCGCGAGGAAGCCCGCGCCTTCCTGCGCGAACTGATCGTGCGCCTGGGCCTGTCGGCGCTCATGGTGACTCACGACCAGGGCGAGGCCATGGCCATCTCGGATCGCATCCTGCTGCTCAACAATGGCCGCATCGAACAGCAGGGCACGCCGCAGAGCATGTATCAGACCCCCGATACCCTGTTCACCGCCGAGTTCATGGGCAGCAACAACAAGCTGGCCGCCGAGGTGGTCAGCCGCGAGGGTGAGCGCGTGACCGTGAAGCTCGATGGCGGCACCGCCGTGGCCACCCTGCGCGGACGCGACGACGCCCGTCCCGGCGAGCAGCTCACCGGCATCATTCGCGTGGAGCAGGTGCGCATCTCGGGCGAGCAGACCGGCAATGCGATCCGCCTGCCGCTGTCGACCTGCATGTACCTGGGCGACCGCTGGGAGTGCCTGTTCAAGGTCGAGGGCGGCCCGGCCGGTTCGGTCGGCCTGCGTGCCTACGCGCCGCAGCGCCTGGAGCAGGGCGAATACTGGCTGTCGCTGCCGGAACAGGCCCTGTGGGCATTCTGAAAAACTAAGTTGGCCGTTCCGGACGACTAAGTTTTCCGGACGGCGACACTTAGTTTTTTGACGATTCATCTCATCGATGAAAACCAGTGAGGAAGGCCACCCGCCATTGCCTCGCTCACCCGGAAAACCACATCACGAAAAGACCGGGTGCATGACCAGAAGACGTCGCGCGGCGGGGCCGCGCCGACGCTATCCAACGTTCTCAATCAAGGAGACCTCAGTGCAAAAGACTCATCTGGCGGCCAGCATGCTGGCCGCATTCGCCGCGTTCGCCACGACCTCGGTCCAGGCGCAAACCTCCGTCACCATCTATGGCCTGGTCGATTCGGGCGTGGAATACCTCACCAATGCCAACGCCGCCGGCAACGGCCTGGTGCGCTTGAATTCGGGATCCATGAACACCTCGCGCATTGGCTTTCGCGGTACGGAAGACCTGGGCGGCGGCCTCAAGGCCATCTTCCAGCTGGAAAACGGTTTCAAGCTGGATAACGGCGCCCTCGATGGCGATGCCAACCAGCTCTTCAACCGCCAGTCCAATGTTGGCCTGGAAGGCGGCTTCGGCCGCGTAGTCGTGGGTCGTTCCTTCTCCACCACCTATGACTTCATCCTGCCGTTCGACCCCATGGGCTACTCGGCCAACTATTCGTGGGTGACTTCGGCCGGTGCTACCGGTAGCCGCAAGGACGGCATGCTCACCGGCGTGTCCAACCTGGTCAAGTATCAGGGCCAGTTCGCGGGCGTGAAGCTGGGCGCGACGGTCGGCTTCGGTGAGGTGGCCGGCGAGACCCGCAACGGTGCCAAGTATGCCGTCGGCCTGGGTTGGGGGACCGGCCCGTTCAGCGTGGCTGCGACCTATGACCGCAACAACAGCACCAGCACCGCCAATACCCCCTATGACCGTGCCACCAGCGCCCACCTGGCCGCGGGCTACCAGCTCTCCGATGCGTGGAAGTTCAACCTCGGTTATCGCTACTACAAGAAGTCTCTGGCCACCGGTGCGGCCGATCTGCGCAGCGACTTCTACTGGGGTGGCGTGACCTGGAAGTTCACGCCGGCCATGAGCGTGATGGGTGCGATCTACTACCAGAACATCAAGAACGTAGCCAACGATGCCGATCCCATCATGTATTCGCTGCGCTTGAAGTATGCGCTGTCCAAGCGCACCGACCTGTACCTGAGCACGGCCTATGCCAAGGCCAGGAACAACCAGCTGGTGGGCCTGTCGCGTGATGATGCCGGCTTCGGCAGCAGCCAGTTCGGTACCACCCTGGGCATGCAGCACCGCTTCTGATGCAACGGTAATGCCCAGGCCCGGCACGCGCGCCTGGCGTGTCGGGCCACGATAGTCTTGAGCCGTCCTTGACCGGTGCACCCCTGCAAGTTGCAGGCGTGCGCCGTTTTTTCATCTGGACCAGGGGGACGGGGCATGCAGTTGCAGGCGATCGAGCAGGTCTTCATCGCAGGCTGTGCGGTTGCAGTCGGTGAGACTGGCCACCAGGTGCGCCCCCACCATCAGTAGGAAGAGCGTGCTCACCACGATCCTGCCCCAGGGGATGCGACGCGGTTCATCTTGCCGTTCCGCGCTTTGCAACAGCAGCAGCGTGGCCGGATATTCCGCGCTCTTGACGCACAGCAGCAAGGCGATCACCAGGATGGACACCAGGGCAAACAGGGCCGTCCAGGTATAGAAGTGCATGCCCTGGAACATCGGTCCCTGCGGCGTCTGCCCGGCCAGGGCCTCCAGCGAGATCTGGCGCAGCGCGATCAGCCCGGTCAGCAGCGCACCCACCAGCGCGACCCCATAGTGCGCGCTCTTGACCCCGAAGCGCAGATTGCGCATGAAGCCGATGCCGGTCAGGATGATGCCGGTGCGCTGCAGCAGGCACAGCGGACAAGGCGCCACCAGCAGTACCCACTGGTAGTACAGCAGCAGGCCCAGGCAGGCAGTGACGGCCAGCAGGCACAGGCAATTGAGAAAGATCCCGCCCGGCAGGACGGGTTCGCGCGGCGTGAAGACGACGGAACGATCCATGAGACGGTGCCATTACAGGACGAAACCCAGGTGACCCTGGGTGGTTTGACTGAACCACCACAGGGTGACCCCGGTGCTTGCCAACCATAGCTTGTTGCTCAATGATTTCCAGCCCAATGCAATGCCGAGGACGGTCAGGAAGGCCAGCAGAAAAGGAAGATAGAGGAACATGGGATGACCCGGAGTTGATCCCGATTCATATCCGGGAGTTTGTTTGTGTGCTTTGATACCAATCGTAGCCGAATGCCCGCGCAAATCTCGCGCCAAAACATCGAATAAAATCGAGATTTACCGAGAATATTCAGCTTCAGCGCGATTTCACTGAAACCCATCAATAGAGGAGACAACAATGCAGGCATCAGCAAGCGGCCCCTGGTCCGGTCATCAGGAGGTACGGCGAGTGGCGGTGGTGGGGACGGGCGTCATCGGCGCCAGCTGGGTGGCCTATTTCCTGGCGCGGGGGCTGGAGGTGTCGGCCACCGACCCGATGCCGGGCGCGGAGGAAAAGCTGCGGGCCGCCGTGGCGCGCCACTGGCCCAGCCTGGAAGAGCTGGGCCTGGCGCCGGGCGCCTCGCCGGAGCGACTGCGCTTCTCGGCGTCGCTGGAAGAGGCGTTGCAGGGGGCGGACTTCGTGCAGGAAAACGGCCCCGAGCGGGAAGATCTCAAGATCGATCTGTTCCAGCGCATGGATGCCGTCCTGCCGGCCCATGTGGTGCTGGCGTCGAGTTCGTCGGGCCTGCTGATGAGCAAGGTGCAGGCGGCCTGCCGCCATCCGGGGAGGGTGGTGCTGGGCCATCCTTTCAATCCTCCGCACCTGATCCCGCTGGTGGAAGTCATCGGTGGTGCGCAGACCTCGCCCGAAGCGGTGCAGGCCGCGCTGGCGTTCTATACCGCCATCGGCAAGAAGGCCATTCATGTGCGCAAGGAGGTCAAGGGTCACATCGCCAACCGCCTGCAGGCCGCGTTGTGGCGCGAGGCTTTCCACCTGGTCGAGCAGGGCGTGGCCAGCACCGAGGACATCGATACGGCCATCGCCTATGGCCCCGGCCTGCGCTGGGCGCTGATGGGGCCGTATCTCAACCTGCACATGTCGGGCGGGGAGGGCGGCATCGGGCATATGCTCGATCACCTGGGGCCACCCATCGAGAGCTGGTGGGCCGACCTGGGAGCGCCAGCCATCACGGATGCACTCAAGGCGCAGATTGGCGCGGGCGTGGCACAACAGATGCGCGGCAAGACCTCCATCGACCTGGCCGCCGAGCGTGACCAGTTGCTGGTGCAGTTGCTGGCGGCCAAGAGCAAGACCCAGGTCATTCCTTGAAAACTAAGTATTTGGAATTCTTTCTCTAAGTCGGCTTTCCTTAAAAACTTAGAAAAATTGATCGGTGTTCATTCGGTCTTCATTGTGAAAATAACCAACCGTTCGGACTGAGTAGCGGCCACGCCGCGTATCGAAGACGCTGTGCAGCATGATGATGATTTCACCCGCGTAGCCCCTTCGAGTCGGCCCCGAGGGACCTGCTCAGTCCGAACGGTTTCTGATGGCCCTCATTCATTTGTGCGAGCGCTTGCGCCGGCTCGGCGCCATTTCCCGCATCAGTGCAATGAAGCGTTGCGCCCCCAGCCCCAGCGGCTGATCCTTGTTCCACACCACATCCACCCACATGCGCTGCTGGTTGCTGATGTTGTCGAAATCGATGACCACCAGCGTACCGGCCTCGATCTGCGCCTGCACCAGGCTGTGCGGCAGGTAGGCCCAGCCCAGGCCCTCGCGTACCAGCGAGAGTGTGGCCAGGTGATTGTCGGTGCGCCACAGATGCCGTGCCAGGAAGAAGCGCGGGTCCGAGATGCTGGCATCGCGGCTGGCCACGGCGATCTGACGGATGTCATACAGGTCCTCGTAGCGCAGCTTGCGCTTCTTGCGCAGCCGTGCGGGATGATCAGGCGCGATCACGGCCACCATCATTTCGCTGCTGAATTCCTGGAAGGCTTCGCGATCATTGCCGGCGTGGCGCTCGAAGACCAGCGCCAGCTGCGCCGTATTGTCATAGAGCATGCGCATGGCATCGGCCTGGGGCGAGGACAGCACTTCCACCTCCAGCGAGGGAAACTCCCGGGCCAGCACCGCCAGCGGTTTGGCCCAGGGCACCGACAGCAGTTCCGGGGCGACCGCCAGGGTCAGCTTGCGCTCCAAGCCCTGGTGCATGGCCAGCGCATGCGCATCGAGCTGGCGCAGGGTGCTGGCCAGCAGGCGTGCATCCGGCTCCAGGGCGCGCGCCAGTTCGGTAGGGCGGGCATCGCGCGCGGTGCGGTCGAACAGGACCAGGTCCAGCTCGGCTTCCAGCTGGCTGATGGTCATGCTGACCGAGGACGGCACCCGGCCCAGCAGGCGCGCCGCTGCCGAAAACGAGCCACTGTCGAGCACTGCCAGAAAGACCCGGACGTTGTCACTGGAGAAAGCCATGGCATGTTCCTTCTGCAAGCCGGTCGGCCACCTGCCAGAAAAACTGAAAGAAGCCGACTTCATTCATCAAAAACTTCATCATAGAATGCTTTCCATCACGCGGCCAGACCGGGTCCGCCTCAGGGGGGCAAAGGGAGCTGGCGCGCTGCTGTCTTCAGGAGCACATCATGCAGGGATTCAAACGCAAGCTGGTCTATGCCTGCCTCTTCGAGGGGCTGGCCATCATTTTCACGACGGTCGGGCTGACCGTCTTCGCCGGTCATGACGGTGCGCATTCATCGGCGGCTGCGGTGGCCTCGTCGACGATAGCCTTCGTCTGGAATTTCATCTTCAACGGTCTGTTCGAGCGCTGGGAAGCCCGCCAGCCGCGCCGTGGCCGCAACTTCGCGCGCCGTGCGGCACACGCCCTCGGTTTCGAAGGCGGCCTGGTGGTGATGCTGGTGCCGCTGTTTGCCTGGTGGCTGGACATGAGCCTGTGGGATGCGCTGGTGCTGGACTTCGGGCTGATCGTCTTCTTCATGATCTACACTTACCTGTTCAACCTGGGCTTTGATCGCGTTTTCGGTCTGCCGAGCTCGGCCATGCCGGTCAACGCGCAGGCCGGTCCGGCACGCTGAGCGCGCGATGTCCGTGGACGCTTCCCTGGTGTATCGCTTGCAACAACTGATCGCCGCCGATGCGCATCGGCGCCCCTTGCTGGAGGCCGTGCGCAGCCTGGTACTGCCAGATGCGTGGATTGGTGCAGGCTTCGTCCGCAATGCCGTATGGGACGCGCTGCATGGCCGTGCGGCCACGGCCCCGCACAGCGATATCGATGTCATCTGGTTCGATCCGGTGCGCTGCTCGCCAGAACATGATGCCGAACTGGAGGCTCGACTGGCAGCGGCCTTGCCCGGTCCGCAGTGGTCGGTCCGCAACCAGGCGCGTATGCACCTGCGCAATGGTGATGCTCCCTACGCCAGCGCCACCGATGCCCTGCGTTACTGGCCCGAGACCGCCACCGCCGTGGCGGTACGGCTGACTCAGACGGGTGATGTCGTGGTGGCCGCGCCGCTGGGCTTGCAGGACCTGTGGCAAGGGGTGCTGCGCCCGGCAGGCGCTTTTGCTACCGTCAAGCGGGCGCAGTTCGTCGCGCGTGTCCATGGGCGCGGCTGGCTCGAGCGCTGGCCGCTTTTGCGTCTCGCCGCTGCCGAGGATGCAATAGAATAGGGCGCTCCTCTCCTTCTGTCTCCTTCTATCGTCAGCGCGCCCGCCATGTACATCCCCGCCCATTTCGCCGACAACGACACCACCAGCCTGCACCAGCTCATCGCCACCCATCCCTTCGGCGTGCTGGTCTCGCACACCGCCAGCGGACTGGATGCCAATCACCTGCCCTGTCATCTCGATGCCACTCAGGGCGCGCTGGGTAGGCTGCATCTGCATGTGGCGCGCGCCAATCCGCTATGGCGCGAACTGGCCGATGGCGATGCGGTACTGGTGGTGTTCTCGGCCGGCGACGCCTACATCTCGCCGAGCTGGTATCCCAGCAAGCACGAGGCACATCGCCAGGTGCCGACCTGGAACTACAGCGTGGCGCATGCCCACGGGCGCGTCACCATCCGTGACGACGAGCGCTATCTGCGCGGTGTGGTGGCGCGCCTGACGCGCACCCATGAGGCCGGAGAAACAAGGCCGTGGAAGATGTCCGATGCGCCCGCCGACTTTACCGATACCCTGCTCAAGGCCATCGTCGGTATCGAGATCGAGATCACGCGCCTGGAAGGCAAGCGCAAGCTCAGCCAGAACAAGGACGTGCGCGACATCGACGCTGCCGGCCGTACGCTGCTCGAGCGTGGTCAGGCAGAGGTCGGCGAGGCCATGCTGCAGGAGGCTGCCCGCAAGCCATCCTGAGCGGCGGCAATGAAACTGAGCAATCCTCACGTCGTATCGCGCACCTGTGTAGAATCCGGGAACCGGGCCGCTGTGCGCCCTTATCGGATTTTCTGATGTCATCGCGCTCACCCATGACTGCCCTGACCGCTTCCCCCACGTCCTCCTCGCGCAGCGATTCGCTGGGCTGCTCGGCCACTCGCCTGAAGCAGAGCCAGGAACTGCAGGGCAGTTACTTCAGCTTCTATCGCAAGCGGGTCGAGGGCGGCGAGGTCTCGCAGGTCCATACCCCGGCCTCCGATCGTGGTTTCCTGGTGGGTATCTCGATGGCCCCGCAACACCGCCGCAACATCTTCCGCGGCCGCCAGGGGGCGCAGTTCGAGTTCGGGCGCGGTGCCGTCTACATTCGTGATTTTTCCGAAGACTACCGGGCCGACCTGCAGACGCCCTTCGATTTCCTGCTGGTGGAGCTGCCGCTGTCCTGGTTCGCCACGGTCAATGAGGATCTGCGGGCAGGCAAGGCCAGCGGCCTGGCCACCGTCACCGGTCATGACGATCCGGTGCTGGCCCATCTGGCCGCTGCCCTGGCACCGGCACTGGCGCAGCCCGATGCCGACCAGCGCCTGTTCGTGGACCAGCTCGGCCTGGCCATGGGAACCCATCTGCTGCGGCGCTATGGTGGCGTCAGCCCGCCTGGTCAACGCCATATGCGGCTGTCGCGGCTGCATGAAGAGCGCGCCAAGCAGATGCTGTTGCAGAAGTCCAGGGACGCCCTCTCCATTGCGGACATCGCGCGCGAGTGCAACATGTCGGCCAGCTACTTCCTGCGCGCCTTCAAGGCCAGCACCGGTCACACGCCGCACCAGTGGCTGCTGATCCAGCGCGTCGACATGGCGCGCCATTACCTGCGCCTGACCCAGCTCTCGCTGGCCGACATCGCTGTGGCCTGTGGTTTCTACGACCAGAGTCATTTCACCCGTGTGTTCTCACAGATCGTCGGCAGCAGTCCGGGCGCATGGCGCCGTCGGTTGGGCTGACGGCCGGCCCACATCGCATCACGGCACGCGCGGCAGGTCGAAACCGAACGCGCTGCCTTGCGGCGAGGCCGCCGTCACGCGCAAGCGGCCGCGATGGGTCTCGATGATGGAGCGGCAGATGGCCAGACCCATGCCCATGCCGTTTTCCTTGGTGGTGTAGAAGGCGTCGAAGATGCGTGGCATGGCCTCGGGGGCGATGCCTGCACCGCTGTCCTGTATCGTCACCTTGACCCGCTGTTCATTGCAGCAGGTGGTGCTGATGCTCAAGGTGCGCGCGTTTTCCGGCACGCCGGTCATGGCATCGATGGCATTGACCACCAGGTTCAGCAGTACCTGCTGCAACTGCACCGTATCCCCCAGCACATGGACCTCGGCAGGGGAGAGCGAGAGGACCAGATGCACGTCGCGCTGCTCCAGTTCGCTGCGCGAGAGCGTCAGGATATGGCGGATCAGTGCGTGCAGGTCGATACGTTCGAATTGCGTCGCGTGCTTGCGGGTCAGGTTCTGCAGCCCGCTGATGATGCCGGCGGCGCGCTGGCCTTCGCTAATGATGTCGCGCAGGCTGGCACGCGCATGCTCCAGTTCAGGCGCGCTTCGGTCCAGCCAGCGCAGGCTGGCGCCGGCATTGGAGACGATGGACATGAGCGGCTGGTTGATCTCATGGGCGATGGAGGCCGTCAGCTGGCCCGCCGTGTTGGCGCGCGCCACGCGCTCCATGTCCACCTGGGCGGCGCGGATGGCGTACTCGGCCTGGCGCCGCACGGTGATATCGGTGGCCGTGCCCATGTATTCGGTAAAGGTACCGTCGACCCACACCGGCTTGCCGATGCCGGAGAGCGTACGTACTTCGCCGGTATCCTGGCGGCAGATGCGGTGCTCCAAGCGGATGGTGCCACCCATGGCGACGGCGGCGTTGACGGTGTCGATCACTTCCTGGCGGTCATCGGGGTGCATGAGCGCTGCGAACTCGTCATAGGTGATGCAGTTGCGGCCCGGCGGCAGGCCATAGATGCGACACAGTTCGTCGGAGCAGAACATCAGGTCTTCGCGCACCAGGTAGCGCATGCTGCCGGCGTGGTTGAAACGTTCGCCCTGCTTGAGCAGTTCCTGGCTGGTGCGCAGCTCGCGCTCGGCGCACAGCAGCATTTCCTTTTCCAGCAAGGCCCGGGCATGGTCGGCGGCATTGCTCAGCAGCACGGCGGCATGTGCTGCGATGTGGCGGGCGCAGCGTGTCATGGCCTGGCCGGGCGCATCGTCATAAAACAGCAGCAGTGCGCCATGCGACTGGCCACGATGACTCAGGATCAGCGTCAGTGCCGCCTGCAGATCATCCGGTCCGGCAATGCAGTAGCGCTGGCTGTTGCAGACCTCCAGTCCGTCACGCCGTGCCTCGGCCTCGATCAGGTCCAGGCCTGCTTCATGGCGCACCAGCAGGCAGCGCCGCGCGCCGGCAAGCTGGCAGAGGGCACGTGTGATGGCCGGCTTGAGCAGGACAGGGTCGAGCAGCGCCGACAGTTCGCACAGGGTTTGCAGCAGGGCATCGTCGTCGGCGGGACGCGGGTCGGACGGCAAGGGATTCTCCTGGCATGAATGTGGGCTCAAGGGCGCATTGTGCCGCATTGCCGGTCAGGGTGTCAGGGTGGTCCGTAGAGCCGGGTGGCCGTCAGGAGTACCAGCAGGGTATCGGCATCGACCGGCTTGGCCAGCAGTGCGATCCCCATGGCAGTGGCGCGCTGTTGCTGCAGTGCCGTGGCCTGCGCCGACAGCAACAGCAGCGGCAGGTCCGGTCGCAGCAGGCGCAATTGCTCGGCCAGTTCGAAACCGCTCATCCTCGGCAGGTTCAGATCGACGATGGCGCAGCCCGCCACGGGCAGGCAGGTACTGGAGAGAAAATCCTCGCCGCAATCGAAACTGCAATGACGGTGGCCGGCGGAGTCCAGCAGGTTGCACAGCGCTGTGCGAACGCCGGGATCGTCATCGATCACGGCGATGGGGCGGTGTGATGCGGGCATGGTCTCCCCCTGGCTCATCATCGTCAGCGCTGTGGCCTGCGATACCTGGCCTACTGCTGGTCCGGCGGTGGCGTGCCGGTGATCTTGGGCATGCACTCGCGGTGGAACCAGGACGCCGTCAGCGCTTCCCCGGCCAGCTTGCGACGCGCGATGGGGACCAGTTGTTCGCCGATGAGCATGCCCAGCAAACCGAGCAGGGCGATGATGGGCGGAGCCGGCGACTGCACGTGCAGGGCGGCATAGATCAGTCCGGCCAGCAGGCCCATCAGGAGGGAGATCAGATAGGGTTTCATGCGTACTCCAGGAATCAATGGCCCAGCAGGGGCCCCAGGCCGTTGACCAGGCGCTCGGCCAGCACCATGCCCAGCAGGCCGATCAGGGCGATGCCCGGTGGCGCCGGTGAGCGCACCTTGAAGAGCGCATAGACGAGACCGATCAGGATGCCGGCCCCCAGTGAAATCAGATAAGCGGACATGGCCCGGCTCCTCATGAAGGTGGGGCGCCGCCGCCTCCGGCCGATCGACGGCTGCAGGGCGGCGGCGCCAGTGGCTGCGGGCGCTTACTTGGCCGGGACCGGGGCCAGGGTCTTCTGGTTGCCGTGCGGGCGCTGTTCGGCCTTGTGCACCATGGTGTAGGCGTAGTCCACACCCATGCCGTAGGCGCCGGAGTGCTCGCGCACGATGTCCATGACAGCGCTGTAGGTTTCCTTGCGGGCCCAGTCACGCTGCCATTCCAGCATCACCTGTTGCCAGGTCACGGGGATGACGCCGGCCTGGATCATGCGCTGCATGGCGTAGTCATGGGCTTCCTTGGAGGTGCCGCCGGAAGCGTCGGCCACCATGTAGATCTCGTAGTCGCCTTCGGCCATGGCGCACAGGGCGAAGCTGTTGTTGCAGACCTCGGTCCACAGACCCGCCACGACCACCTTCTTCTTGCCGTTGGCCTTGAGGGCGTCGCGCACCTTCTGGTCGTCCCAGGAGTTCATGGAGGTACGCTCCAGGATGTCGTGCTCGGGGAACACCGACAGCAGTTCCGGATAGGTGTAGCCGGAGAAGCCCTGGGTTTCCACGGTGGTGATGACGGTGGGGATGTTGAACACCTTGGCCGACTTGGCCAGGGCGACGACGTTGTTCTTCAGTGCCTGGCGGTCCATCGATTGCACGCCGAAAGCCATCTGCGGCTGATGGTCGATGATGATGAACTGACAGTTGGTCGGGGTCAGCACGTCGAGCTTGGTATTGGTGGTCATGATGATTCCGTAGGTGGATGATGGTGGAGGAGTGTGCCGGCCTGGCGGCGGGAGCGGCGAAGCAGACCGGTGGACAGCGGGAGCGAGGCTGCCGGAGGCGATCATAGGCAAGCGGGGGGAGCGCTGCCATTATCTGTTCGTATAGCTAGACGCTGGCTGTGCGTTTTTGCACACTGCAAACACCGATAAAAGCATCAACAAAAGCGCAGGGGATGAGCAGTTCGCGGCAAGCGGCCTCACTACCTGCGCAATTCGCCCTCTCCATCGCCTTAGTCCATGCCCGGAGCCTCCATGATGACCGCAACCAGCGTGACCCCTGATCTGATCCTCTTGAACGGCAAGATCCACACCGTCGACAAGCAAAACCCCATCGCCGAGGCCCTTGCCATCGGCGGCGGAAAATTCCTCGAAGTCGGCAGCGCCGCCGACGTGATGCGTCTGAAACAAGCCACCACCCAGGTCATCGACCTGGGCGGGCGCACCGTCATCCCCGGCCTGAATGACTCCCACCTGCACCTCATTCGCGGTGGCCTGAACTACAACCTGGAACTGCGCTGGGAAGGCGTGCCCTCGCTGGCCGATGCGCTGCGCATGTTGAAGGACCAGGCCGCGCGTACTCCGCATCCGCAATGGGTGCGTGTGGTGGGCGGCTGGACCGAATTCCAGTTCGCCGAAAAGCGCATGCCCACGCTGGAAGAATTGAACGCCGCCGCGCCCGATACCCCGGTCTTCGTGCTACACCTGTATGACCGCGCCCTGCTCAACCGCGCCGCGTTGCAGGCCGTCGGCTACACCAGGGACACGCCCAATCCCCCGGGCGGCGAGATCGTGCGCGATGCCTCGGGCAACCCGACCGGCATGCTGATCGCCCGTCCCAATGCCATGATCCTGTATGCCACCCTGGCCAAGGGACCGACCCTGCCTCAGGAATACCAGGTCAACTCGACCCGCCAGTTCATGCGCGAGTTGAACCGCCTGGGCGTGACCAGCGCCATCGATGCCGGCGGCGGTTTCCAGAACTACCCGGATGACTACCAGATCATCAACAAGCTGGCCGCCGAGGGCCAGTTGACCATCCGCATTGCCTACAACCTGTTCACGCAGAACAAGGGCGGTGAGCTGGCCGATTTCCAGAAGTGGACCGGCCTGGTCAAGCCGGGTGACGGCGACGATTTCCTGCGCCATAACGGCGCAGGTGAAATGCTGGTGTTTTCCGCCGCCGACTTCGAGGACTTCCTGGAGCCGCGCCCCGACCTGGCCGAGGGCATGGAAGAGGAACTGGAGCGCGTGGTGCGTCATCTGGTGTCCAATCGCTGGCCATTCCGCCTGCATGCCACCTATGACGAATCGATCGCGCGCATGCTCGACGTGTTCGAGAAGGTCAACCGCGACATTCCCTTCGATGGCCTGCACTGGATGTTCGACCACGCCGAGACCATCACCGAGCGCAACATCGAGCGCGTCAAGGCGCTGGGCGGCGGCATCGCCATCCAGCATCGCATGGCCTTCCAGGGCGAGTACTTCATCGACCGCTACGGTAGCGATGCTGCCGAGCACACGCCCCCGATCGCCAAGATGCTGGAGATGGGCGTGCCAGTCGGCGCCGGTACCGATGCCACCCGCGTGGCCAGCTACAACCCCTGGACGGCACTGTACTGGTTGGTCTCCGGCCGTACTGTTGGCGGCACCCAACTGTACCGGTCAACTGGCAGGTTACCTCGCGAAACTGCACTGGAACTGTGGACCGCAGGCAGCGCCTGGTTCTCCAGCGAACAGGCAAAAAAAGGCCGCATCCGGGCCGGCCAGCTGGCCGACCTGGCGGTGCTGTCGGCGGACTTCTTCAGCGTGCATGAAGACCAGATCAAGGCCATCGAATCGCTCATGACCGTGGTCGATGGCAAGGTGGTCTATGGTGCCGGGCCGTTCTCCTCCTACGGACCCGGCGAGATCCCGGTCTTGCCCGAGTGGTCGCCGGTGGCCAAGGTGCCGGGGCACTACCGCGCCGTTGCCGGGGGCGATGCCGCCCGCCAGAAGAAGACCGCGCTGCCGCATGCCTGCGCGGGCTCCTGTGGTGTCCATGGACATGCGCATGACGTGGCGCGCAAGTCCAGCGTTCCGGTGTCCAATTTCGCCGGATTCTGGGGCGCGTTGGGTTGCAGTTGCTTTGCGTTCTGACGGGAGCCGATCATGCAAACGCGCCATCCCGCCCGCCGGCCGGGTTTGCCGGTCCCGCCCCTGGACGTGGGGCTGTTGTTCCTGCGTGTGGCGGGCAGCTTCATGCTCTTCTACGTGCATGGACTGCCCAAGCTCACCCATTACGCCCATGAGCTGACCGTCATCGAAGACCCCTTCGGCCTGGGCCCGACGGTCTCGCTCTGGTCGGCCATCCTGGCCGAGGCGCTGTGCCCGGTGCTCATCGCCCTGGGCCTCTTCACCCGCCTGGCCTGCCTGCCCGTCATCGGGGTACTGCTGGTGGCCATGCTGGCGGTGCATCCTGACTGGAGCATTGCCGAGGGCCAGTTCGGCTGGCTGCTGCTGGTGATCTTCACGGCCATCGCGTTGTGCGGTCCCGGCCAGTGGCGGCTGGGCCAGGCTGCGGCGCAGCCTTAGGAGCTGCCCGGCCACGGCGGTCGGTGTCGTCCCATCCCTGTTCTCAAGCCGCCCTGCATGCAGGGCGGCTGCTGTCCCCCTGCACGCTGGCCGCGCAAGCGGCAACGTCCACATTACTTCACAAGGAGTCACACCATGAGCACCCTCACCACCCGCGACGGTACTGAAATCTATTACAAGGACTGGGGCAGCGGCCAACCGGTCGTCTTCGGCCACGGCTGGCCGCTGGATGGCGACATGTGGGAATACCAGATGAACTTCCTGGCCGAGCGCGGCTATCGCGTCATCGCCTATGACCGCCGTGGTTTCGGTCGTTCCGGCCAGCCCTGGAGCGGCTATGACTACGACACCTTCGCCGACGACCTGGCCGAGCTGATGAACAAGCTGGACCTGCAGGGCGCCACCCTGGTCGGCTTCTCCATGGGCGGTGGCGACGTGGCCCGCTACATTGGTCGCCACGGCAGCCAGCGCGTGGCCAAGGCGGCACTGCTGGGTGCGGTCACGCCGATCTTCGGCCAGGCCCCGGACTTCCCGCAGGGCGTACCGGCCGAGGTCTTCGCCGGTATCAAGGAAGGGCTGTTGAAGGATCGTGCGCAATTCATCAGCGATTTCGCGGCGGTCTTCTTCGGCACCAATCGTCCCGGCAAGGCCAATGCGGTCAGCGCGGGCGTGCTGGCACAGACCTTCAACATCGCCATGCTGGCTTCGCTCAAGGGCACGCTGGATTGCGTGACGGCCTTCTCCGGCACCGATTTCCGGGCAGACATCAAGAAATTCAACTTCCCGACCCTGGTGATCCACGGCGACGACGACCAGGTCGTGCCCTTCCAGACCACCGGCAAGCTGGTGGCCGAGATGGTGCCGGGGGCACAGCTGAAGATCTACGGCGGTGCACCGCACGCCCTGTGCGCCACCCACAAGGATCAGATCAACGAAGACCTGCTGGCCTTCCTGAAGGGGTGAGCACCATGAGCCTGGACGCAACCCAACGCCAGCAGCTGGAAAAGCGCCGGCTGGCGCCGCTGGCCACGCCCGGCGCACTTTCGGCGCTGGCCACGCAGGAAATCGGCGGGGCGCTGACCATGTTGCTGGCGGATATCTTCGCGCTGTACCTGAAGACCAAGAATTTCCACTGGCACATGTCCGGCCCGCACTTCCGTGACTACCACCTGCTGCTGGACGACCAGGCGCAGCAGATCATCGCCATCACCGATGCGGTGGCCGAGCGGGTCCGCAAGATCGGCGCGACCACGCTGCGTTCCACCGGCCATGTCGGCCGGCTGCAGCGACTGGCCGACAACGATGCCGATTTCGTCACGCCCTCCGACATGCTGGCCGAACTGCGCGAAGACAATCTGCGCCTGGTCGGTTTCATGCTGGCCACCCACGCGCTGTGCGACGAGCATGGCGACGTGGCCACGGCCAGCCTGCTGGAGAACTGGATCGACGAGGCCGAGCAGCGGGCCTGGTTCCTGTTCGAATCGGGGCGCACTTCGATGTGAGTCCTGTAGGCCGGGACTGGAAAAAGGCAGAGCTTGACGGCTCTGCCTTTTTTGCGTTTTCCTTCACCCAGCTTCGGATGCGCCGGCCTGTGGGCGGCGGCTGGAGCGGATTGTTGTTTTTTTATTCACTTTGACCGATTTTTCGCGTGATCCAGCCCATCTCCCAGCGATTCATGAAGCGCATTCGTCTGCAGGACGACATCCTCCTGGCACGTGCGACCCAGTCGCCTGCCGGGGGCGTCCCGGCAGGTGTCGCGCCGGTGATCGACATTCCCGGCGAGGATGCCTTTTCGGTCATCGTGCAGTTGCAGGATTTTCGCCATCACAAGCTCTGGCGCGCCGGGCAGCTGGTGCATGCCGGTGGCCACCGCCTGGGGGAGATGGCCATTACCGACCTGCGCGAGCAGTGGCGTTGCCAGCATCTCTCGGGCTACGACAACGTGCGCCTGCAGTTGCCGCGTACCACGCTGGAGCGCTGGAGCGAGGAGCATGGTCGGCGCATTGGCCTGCTGCAACAGCGGCAGGGCGTACGCGATCCGGTGGTCTGGCATCTGGTCCAGGCCATGTTGCCGATGCTGGGGGAGGCGGCCGGACAGGTCGAGCAGGGCGAACAGGGTGATACGGTCTTTGTCGACAGCGTCATGCTGGCCCTGCATACCCATCTGGCGCAGCGTTACGGCGGCCAGCCCTTGGCGCGCAGCGGCGGCCGCCTGGCCGGGTGGCAGCAGGTGCGGGTGCGCGACTACATGCTGGCGCATCTGGGGCAGCCGGTGCGCCTGGCCGAGCTGGCGGCGCAATGCGGGCTGTCGCGCGCGCATTTCTCACGCGCCTTCAAGCTCAGCTTCGGCTTGCCCCCGCATGCCTGGCTGCAGCGCCAGCGCATCGCTCTGGCCTGCCGTCTGCTGCGCGAGGGCGACAAGAGCATGTCGCTCGTTGCGCTGGAATGCGGGTTTGCCGACCAGAGTCACTTCAGCCGGGTGTTCAAGCAGGTGATGGGGGTGGGGCCGATGGGGTGGGTGAGGGGATAGGGCTGGCCTCATTCACCCAGCACGGAAATATGCGTGCGTACGTCGGGAGTCAATAACGGTGCGATGGTCTGTTCCGCATAGATCCTGTCGCCACGGCCGGTTACCACGACCAGATGGACCTCAGGATCTGCCGGCCGTGTCGGTTGTCCCGGCCGGATGGCCTTGATCGTTCTGCCCAGCGCAGAGCCATGTCTGGGGCGACAGGCGCGAATGTACTGTTTCCATTCGTTCCAGAGTTGCTCGACGCCATCCTTGTGCTCTGCGTAGCGGACGTCGATTCCACACAGGTCATCTCCCTTGCTGACCAGGAAATCAATGTGCTCGCCGGAGCAGGAAGGCGTGACGTGAAAGAAGGCGTTGCCGGAACGCTGCAACATCTGCGCAACCAGGCCCTCTGCAAATTGATGTGCGATTTCATGACGGCGGGAATGTGGCATGGTGGTTCCTCAGAGGAGCCGCCGCAATGGCGGATTGTTGCGAAGTGCCCAGACGCGGGAGACTTCGTTGTAGATCGCGATCTTGACGGCGTCCTCGGCGAGGTCATGCCGTGGCTCCAGGCGTGTGATTCCTGTCGGGAGACCCGCATCGATTCCCTTCACGTAGATTCTTTCCCGCCGTATCGTACTGCGGTCCACGATGCCTACGAAGAAAGGTGTCTTCATCGCCTGCGCACGGGCGACCGCTCGCGCGCTGAAACGTAGCGCATAGGCGCCTGTGGTATCCGGGGCCTTGAGGGTGGTCTTGACCTGCAAGAAGAAGAAAGGCCCGAGGCGCTGGGCATTCGCATCCAGGAGATACACAACATAGTCATAGGTCGGTTCCTTGCCCCCGAAATGGAGTGCTTCAAACAGGCAGCCGACTTCATCGGATAGAAAACCAGGTGGCATTGAGGTCGACGGCTGGACCGGACGCATCAGTTCAATACCGCAGAGGTATTCACCCCCTGCGCCAATGACGTTCTTGAGATTGCCCATCGTGAATGTGCGAGCAGTGATGAAGACTGCCCGAGCCCTGTCAAAACTGCACAGATTAATGATGGGAATAAAGGAAAGGGACAGGAGCGCGGCAAAAAGTCGGATAGATTCGAATGCCTTCGAATCCCATCATCCGTGCAGGTCGGTTGTGTCCGGACGGACGAGTAGACCGGTAAGGACAGCCCCCGCTTGCCGCGTTAGCGCTGCCGCGCCGATTGAATCTGCAAGCGCTCCGCTGCGCGCACCAGGTCGGCCAGGGTTCTGGTCTGCATCTTGTCCATCACGCGACGCTTGTGGACCTTGACGGTGATTTCACTGATGCCCAGCTCGGTGGCGATCTGCTTGTTGAGCAGCCCGCCGATGGCCAGTTCCAGCACTTCGCGTTCGCGCGGCGTGAGCTTTTCCAGGCGCAAGGTGTTGGCGGCCTGCTCCACCCGTTGGTGCAGGTTGCGCCCGGCGATGGTCAGGGCATCCTGCACCGCACCCAGCAGACGTTCGTCTTCGATGGGCTTGGTGAGGAATTCATGCGCGCCCGCCTTCATGGCCTGTACCGTGACGGGGATGGTGCCGTAGCCCGAGATGAAGATGACCGGAATGGCATCACCGCGCTGTTCCAGACGCCGTACCACCTCGAAGCCGTCCGAGCCCGGCATCTTCATGTCCAGCAGCAGGCAGCAGGGTGCGCCCGGCAGGGTTTCCCGCAGGAATTCATCGGCCGAGGCAAAGCCGCGTGCCTTCAGACCGGCCGAGGCCAGCAGTCTCAACAGGGCGGTCCTGACCATGCCATCGTCATCAACGACGTATACGGTGCTTTCCATAGTGCCATCCGTCTTGCCGGTTGCAAAAATCCTGGGCCGAACAGGTGCGCGGACCCGCCCGCATCCGCGGGCGCCACAGGCCATGTCGTGCCGTTGTTCAGTTCGCATGATCGGCATTCCGGCCAGGCTTGGATTGTACAAACGTGCTGTTTTTTGTAGAAAATGCCTTTGCTGCATCCCGGCAGACGATCTTGTTGTCGGTCAGGCAAGGAGTCGGTCCCGGTCAGGCTTGTCTTATCCACAGGGATAATGGGCGCACGGCCGCAGCGGTGCTAAGGTGTGCGGCCTGGCTCCCCGCCTCACCACAGCGAGATCCCCCATGCAAGCCGCACAACGCAACCGCCTCCAGTCCTCGGGACTGGCCTTTCTCGCCGCCTATGTCGATACCCTGGGCTTCATCGCGCTGTTCGGCCTGTTCACGGCCCACGTGACGGGCAACTTCATCCTCATCGGTGCCGCCCTGGCCGACAGTGCGCAGATGTCCATCCTGCTCAAGTTCCTGGCCTTCCCGGCCTTCATTGTGGGGGTGGCGGTGGCGCGCCTCTACATCGCCGCCATCCAGCGCCGCGCGGGTCGGGCGCTGGGCTGGTCGCTGCTGCTGCAACTGCTGCTGCTGACCGGATTCATGCTCTGCGGTATCGCCGCGGCCCCGGTGCAATCGCCCACGGCAGGCTGGGTGATGGCCGCCGGACTGCTGGGTACGGCGTCCATGGGCGTGCACAGCGCCATCAGTCGCCTGCTGCTGGCGCACCTGGCACCGACTTCGCTGATGACCGGCAATGTCACCCAAGTGGTGATCGATGTGGTGGACATGCTGCGCGGTGCCGCCGATGCCGGGACCACCGAGCGCTGCATCAAGTTCGTGTGGCCGGTATTGTCCTTCGGCGCAGGGGCCATCGCCGCCGCCTTCGCCTATCACGCCATCGGCTTTGCCGGGCTGATGGTGCCGGTGCTGATCCTGGTGGCGCTGGTGGTGTGGGAATTCCGCCAACCGCTGCCGGCCAAGGCGGCAGGGCTGTGAACAAGGCGCGGCTGGAAGCCTTCAGCGATGGCGTCATCGCCATTGCCATCACCATCATGGTGCTGGGCCTGCAGACACCGCAGGGCGCCAGCCTGGCCGACCTGGCGCCGCTCATGCCGCCGCTGTTGAGCTATGTGCTCAGCTTCGTCTATATCGGCATCTACTGGGTCAATCATCATCACCTGCTGCAGCTGGCCACGCAGGTGGATCGCCGCGTGCTGTGGGCCAATCTGCACCTGCTGTTCTGGCTGTCGCTGCTGCCCTTCGTCACCTCGTGGGTGGCCAACCATCATCGCCAGAGCGTGCCGGTGGCTTGCTATGGCGTGGTGCTGCTGATGTGCTCGGTGTCTTTCCTGCTCTTGAAGCGCGCCTTGCGCCACAGCGAGGCCGCGCATCCTTCGCTGGCGGCGCTGCTGGGCCATGGACGCAAGAATGCGCTGTCCATCCTGCTCTATGCGGTCGCCATTCCGCTCTCGCTGGCAGCACCGCTGGGCGCCACCGCCATCTACGTGCTGCTGGCCCTGTTGTGGTTCCTGCCGGATCATCACGTGGGGGCGGCGCGTCCCGACTGAGGGCGCGGGATCAGCCGCCGAGCTTGTCCCACAGCGGCTGGCCGTTGAAGTCGCGGATCACCGCATGGGCGCCGGCGGCACGCAGGCGCGCTTCATCCAGCCCGCCCAGCATGCCGAAGGTCCACACTCCGGCGCTGCTGGCGGCTTTCACACCCGAACTCGAATCCTCGAAGGCCACCGCCTGTTGCGGTGTTCCGCCCAGCAGTCGTAACGCGGTCAGGTAGGGCAGCGGATCGGGCTTGGCACGTTCCAGTTCGTCGCCAATGACCAGCGTATCGAAACGACCGGCCAGGCCGGTGGCGTTGAGCATCAGCTCGGCATTGGCGCGCGGTGCATTGGTGACCACCGCCGTGCGCGCGCCGATGCGGGCGATATGGTCGAGCAGGCGCTCGATGCCGGCCGTAGGGGCGACCTGCCGGTCCAGCTGGGAACGGAAGAGTTGTTCCTTCTCTTCGGCCAGCGGTTGATATTCCGAGGCCGGCATGCCGGGGAACAGGTGACCGAAGATCATGGCATTGGAGGCACCCATGATGTGGGTCTTGTAGTAATCGAGATCCACCGAACGGTTCCAGCGCGAGAGGATGGTGTTGAAGGCAGCGTGGTGCAGGGCATCGCTGTCCATGAGCGTACCGTCGAGGTCGAACAGGAAGTGGGTGATGGGAGTCGTGGCCATGGGATCCGTAGCAGAGTCAAGCGGCTGTGCCGCACGGGGAGCCGCCCATTCTATAAGACCCGGCGCGCCCATGCCGAGCAGTTTTTCGTAGCGATCCCGGTACGCCTGCATGGTCCTTCTCCTGCATGCCGACTACCGGTATGCCTGCTCTCCTACGCCACCTGCCGAACTGCGCCGATGGCGTCACCGCCGCCGCGCCCCTACAGTCTTCCCGTGGCAATGCCGCCCGGCCCTGCGCTCGCCGCAGAGATCAATCCATCCAGAATCCACCGAGAATTGCGAGCAGACTCATGACCACCTCCAGCATTCATTCCCTTCCAGCGGCCAGTGTCGAGGCCGTCAACAACAACGGTTCCGGCGTCTCCTGGGGCGCCATTCTGGCGGGCGCCTTCGCCGCCGCCGCGCTGTCGTTCATCCTGGTGATGCTGGGCTTCGGCCTGGGCTTCTCCTCCATCTCGCCGTGGTCCGGCCAGGGTATTTCGGCCAAGGCCATCGGTTACTCCACCGCCGGCTGGCTGCTCTTTACCCAGATCGCGGCCTCGGCCATCGGCGGTTTCCTGGCGGGCCGCCTGCGCGTGAAATGGGCGGGTCTGCATACCCGTGAAGTCTATTTCCGCGATACCGCGCATGGCCTGCTGGCCTGGGCCGTGGCCTCGCTGGCCACCGCCGCCCTGCTGGGTTCGGCCGTGGGCAGCGTGATCTCGGGCGGTGCCAAGACCCTGGGTGCCGCCGGTGGCGCGCTGGGGACCGGTACTGTTGCGACCGCAGCGGCCATGGGCCCGGACGGCGCACAACAGGCAGGCAACCTGGCCGATCGCGCCTCGGGATATTTCATCGACTCCATGTTCCGCACCGATACCAACACGACCGCTACCCCCAACGCTGGCGCTGCACCTGCTGCACCGCTGGCCGCACCGACCCCCGCTGATGGCCGTGAACTGAGCTCGGCCCAGCGCATGGAAGTGGTCCGCGTGTTCGGCTATTCGCTGGCCAACCAGCAACTGGCGGACAACGACAAGCGCTACCTGGGCCAGCTGGTGGCACGCCATACCGGCCTGTCGCAAGCCGATGCCGACAAGCGCGTGGCCGATACCTTCGCCGCCTACCAGCGCAACCTGGAGCAGGCTGCCGCCAAGGGCAAGGAAGCCGCCGATGCCGCCCGCAAGGCGGCGGCCTATGCCTCGCTGTGGATGTTCCTGGCGCTCCTGTGCGGGGCCTTCGTCGCCAGCCTGCTGGCCACTTATGGCGGTCGCCTGCGTGACCGCAACGAACTCTACGGCGAACCGGTCCTGCATCACGAGCTCCATGCTCACCGCGTCGCCGAGCCCGAGCTGCGCTGAAGCGGCGCGACCGGAAACACATCCGCATCCCAACTTTCAAAGGAGACTGACATGGGCGCCATTCTGCTCTGGCTCTTGGGGATTCCCATCCCCATCATCCTGCTGCTGATCCTGTTGTTCTGAGGGTTTCGGCTCGCATGAAGGAAAATGACAAAGGGCGGCCTGCGGGCCGCCCTTTGTCGTAGGGTACTACGATTGCCGCTCAGGGCGGGTGAAGCTTTCCGTCAAATTCCCGACCCCGCCCCGACCCGCCTCACAGGCCGAAGATGCTGGCCGTATTGGCGCTGTTGTACATCACGTTCTGCAGCATCAGCGTATAGGTCACCGTACCCGGTCCGGCCCCGTCCAGATCGATCGTCAGGCGCGTGTCGTTGGCATTGGCACCGGCCGAGGCCGTCACGAATCTGGACAGGTTGGCCAGGGTAAGGGTCTGGTTGAAGACCTCGACCTTGTCCACGCCCAGCGTGAAATCGCCCACGGTCGCGGACAGGTTATCGTTGTGGCCGAAGGAGCCGACGATGATCTTGTCCTGACCGGCGCCGGTCTGCACGAAGGTCGCCGCACCGTAGCGGGTAGCGCCAAGGGCGATGTCGTCATTGCCGTTGACCAGCGTGAAACTGAGCCAGCTGCCCAGCACGCTGGTGCCCCCGCCCTGCTGCATGCCGGTCTGGCTGGAGATGCCGTCGGCGCTGCTGATGCCATCATCACCGCTGGCGTCCATGCGCAGTGGCACCTGGGCCGGTGCGGTCTTGTCCAGGGTGAACTTGAGTTCGCTGCCCAGTTCGCGGGTACTGCCCTGGGCAACCCCCGATTGGGCGGCGGTCCGCACGATGCGCGCCTTGAGCCAGACCTGGCCTTCGGTCAGGGGGAGCTTGCTCGAGACGTAGCCCACCTGGCCATTGCTGTCGGGTGCCGTGGCTTCATCAGCGAAGTTGTCGGCCACGCCCGGGGTGTTGTCGCGCACGGCCAGCAGGATCAGGCCCTTGTAGTCGGGTTGGTCCAGCACCAGCGAATAGCGGCCATTGATCACCGGCACCGGCTTGCCGATCACGTTGCCCTGGCTGTCGTAGGCGGTGATGGTGGCATTGTTGAGCGGACCCAGGACGGTGGCACCGGAGAGCGTGGTGCCCGCTTTGGGCACTGCGGCCGCACCCGACTGGCCGCCACCGCCGCCGCCACCACCACCACCGGCTGCCGCTGCCAGCAGGCCCAGGCCACCGGCGACCAACGGCCAGGAGAAGGACAGGCCGCCGCCGTTGTCGGCGGCTTGGGTGCTGCTGCCCTCGGTGAGGGAAGAGGATGGGATGGCCGATTTCTGCGCCACCTCGCTGGCCGCCAGCGGCTGCTTGAGCGCGCCATCACTGGCCAGGGTGGCCACGGGCTTGCCGTCGTCGACCTCCGCTCGGGCCTCGGCTTGTTCTTCGTCCTTGTCTTTGGCGGTGTCCTTGGCCTTGGCCTTGACCACGCGCTTGATGCCATAGCGCTTGACTTCACTGGCCGTGAGGGGAGCGGTGGCATCGTTGGGGACTTCGATGTGGTTCAGCTTCTCGAAGACATCGCCCAGGGCGACGTCGCCGTCGGCGAATTCCAGGACCAGCTGCGGTGAGTTCACGGCGGTCACGGCGCCACGGCTGATGATGATCTTGTGACCGTTCTCCATCACCAGGGCCAGGTCGTTGTCGATGGCGCGCACATCCTTGATATCGCGCTTGTTGATCGTGCGCAGCAGGGTGCTGGCTTCAGTCAGGTTCAATACGGTAACGCTCATGTTGTCTGCTCAGTCGTAGAAGGCGCACCGGATCGCATCATCCGGCACACATGTTGATCACGACTACGCCAACCGCAGGGCGCACGAGTCCAGGCCGCTCTCCGGGGAGGGCAGCGCGACGTTCATTGCGGTTGAGACAGGACTGTCCGGATCAAAGCTCTGCTCTCGGATCAGTGGGGCGAAGCCTGTCTCGGTGGTGGTAGGTGAAGGGGTTTCTGCAGGGGGCGGTCAGCCTTGTCTTGTTCTCTCGTGGCTCGACCGCATCCTCCTCGCATGACCTGTACTTCCGCCACGGCGTAGATTAACGGCGGAAACTATGCGGCTGCAGTTGGCAGAGAGCTATCGAAATAATTCGATATTTCCCGCCTAGAAGCAGTTGTTCTGGCAGCTTTCAAAAGCCTGACAAGGCCCGTGGAAATGCGGCAAAACAAAAGGGTAATCGTGCAGAAACGGGTAACCGGAAGGATGCCGATGATCGCTTCCGATGTCCTCGGCAAGAGTGACTGCGCAGCGGGAAAAATCCGTGCACTGCGAACGGGGATCTGCAGGATGAAAAGCCCTTCTCCTGTCCTGCGAAAAGGGGACGCCTGGCGTCCCCTTCGATGTCGGTTCGGGCCTGGGCCGTGGCGGGGATCAGTCTTCTTCGACCCAGTCCACCACCGCGCCCAGCGAGCGCAGGTTTTCCACGAACTTGGGATGAGCGCGCCGGATCGGCAGGGCGTTGCGGATTTCCGAGCGGCCCTCGATGCTGGCGGCCACCATGAACAGGGCAATGGCCACGCGGATGATGTAGGGGCTCTCCACCGAAGCCGGTGACAGCGGCAAGCCGCCGAAGGTGATCAGGCGATGCGGGTCGCCCAGGAACACGTGGGCACCGAACTTGGAGAGCTCGCTGCTCCAGCCCATGGCGCCATCGTAGATCTTGTTCCAGAACATGGTGTTGCCCTCGGCCTTGACCCCCAGTGCGATGAAGATGGGCAGCAGGTCCACCGGCAGATAGGGCCAGGGCGCGGCTTCCACCTTGGTCAGGATGTTGCTGGTGAAGGGTTTGACGACCTTCAGCGGCCCGTTCTGGCGCGTGTGCGACCAGCCGTTTTCATGCACCACTTCCACGCCGAACTTGGCGAAGGTACGGTCGATCAGCGGGAACTGTTGCGGGGCGCTGTTGCGCACGCGCACCTGGCCGCCGGTGATGGCGCCCATGGCCAGGAAGGTGGCGATCTCGTGGAAATCCTCATCGAAGCGGAACTCGCCACCGCCCAGCGGCTGGCCGCTGCCGCGCACGCTCACGCGCGAGGTGCCGATGCCATCGATCTGCACGCCCATCATCGCCATGAAACGGCAGAACTCCTGCACGTGCGGCTCGGAGGCGGCATTGGTGAGCACCGATTCCCCGTCGGCGGCAGCCGCGCAGAGCACGAAGTTCTCGGTGGTGGTGACCGAGGCATAGTCCAGCCAGTGATGATTGGCCTGCATGCGGCCGGCGCTGCGGATGATGAGCGAGTCGGGGCTGCTCTCCACCTGCGCCCCGAAGCGCTGGAACACCTCGACGTGCGGATCGATCTCGCGCACGCCCAGGGTGCAGCCCTTGACGTCGTTTTCCAGCCGCGCCACGCCGAAGCGCGCCAGCAAGGGCGGCACCAGCATGATGGAGGAGCGCATCTCCTCCGGCAGATGGTGCAGCTTGGGATCGAAACGGGTATCGCGGTGATGCAGCTCCAGCACGCCGCTGGCATAGTCCACCTGCACCTGGCTGCCGAGCACGCGGAAGATCTCCAGGATCTTCTTGACGTCGGTGATCTCGGGAATGCCGATCAGGCGCAGTGGCTGGTCGGTCAGGAGCGTGGCACAGAGAATGGGCAGGACGGCATTCTTGTTGGCGGAGGGGATGATGTCGCCGCGCAGCGGGCGGCCGCCGTGTACGATGAGATTGGACATGAGGAAATCGTTGATTCAGTCGGACGGAGAGCGCCGGGAGCAGCCTGCCCCGGCCAGCAATGGACAGATTATGCGCCGCCGGGTTGCAGCCGGGGAAGCAAATTGTGGCTGCGGGGGGACTTGTCAGTTTGTCATATTGTTCATTTGTCGTTATACACAGCTGAAGGGGGCTGCATCAAAAGCCAAGTTTCCGTATCATGACCGGTCTTGGATGAGCGCCCCGACTAAGGTTTTCGACGATGTTTTGCACGCAGCAGTCCCGTTCCGGTAATGATTTCCTCTTTTTTCAGCTGATTCTGCCTGGCCTGCGCCGCGCCGGCGTGCTGGTCCGTTTGCTCATGTGCAGCGTGCTGCTGCTGGCGCTGACGGCCTTGTCGGGCAAGATCAGCGAGGCCCAGGCCGCCGGTTCCACGGCCGGCAAGCATCGGCCTGCCAGTAGCGGCGCCAAGGGGCGCAAGCGCAGCGTACGCAAGAAGGCCGCCGCTCCCGCCAAGGCCCGCGTGCCGGCCCGCAGCCGCCGTCGCAGCCATGCAGCCGCTGCCGCTGTGGCGGGCACGGCGGCTGTTGCGGCCAAGGCTGCCACCCCGGCCATCACCACCAACACCAAGCCCGAGCTGTTGTCGCGCTGCGGCTTCACGGAAGCCTCGCGCCGCCACCTCTTCTCGCGCGGGGTGTATGTACTGGATGAACAGACCAATACGCCGCTCTTCGAGCGCAACGCCGATACGGTCGCGCCCATCGCCTCGGTAACCAAGCTGATGACGGCCATCGTCTGGCTGGACCAGAAGTCGCTGCCCATGGCCAATCGCCTGGAGGTGACCGAAGACGACCTGGACAACCTGAAGTTCACCCATTCGCGCCTGAACGTGGGGGCCAGCCTGTCGCGTGCGGACATGCTGCATATCGCGCTGATGTCCTCGGAGAACCGTGCGGCTGCGGCCATGAGCCGCGACTATCCCGGTGGCCGCCCGGCCTTCATCGCCGCCATGAACGCGCGCGCCCAGGCGATGGGCATGACCCATACCCATTTCGAGAATGCCACCGGCCTGTCACCGGAGAATGTCTCGACCCCGCGCGAGCTGGCTGAACTGGTCAAGGCGGCCAATCGCTACCAGCTCATTCGCAACGATTCACTGGACAAGCAGAAGATCATCAACATCGGTCGCGGGCAGTTGCAGTACATCAATTCCAACCGTCTGATCCGCTACGGCCAGGTCAATGCCACGGTACAGAAGACCGGCTTCATCAACGAGTCCGGCCACAACATGGTGCTGCGCCTGCTGGTGCACGACCGCCGCCCGGTGATTGTCACCATGCTGGGCAGCGGGACGGCCAATGGCTCGCGCCTGGATGGTGTGCGCATCGCCAAGTGGCTCAACTGTTCGCTGAACTGAGCTGCCACGCGGCCGGTACCACTTCGGTGGGCGCCTGGTACAGCACCACCCGGTTGCGGCCGTCCCGCTTGGCCTGGTAGAGCGCCTGGTCGGCCGCCTTGACCACTTCCTCGATGCTGCGATGGACGCCCCGCTCCAGGCAGGCCACGCCGATGCTGATGGTGAGCCGGCCGCAGGGGCTGCGCTCATGCGGGATCTTCTGCGCCTGCAGCGCGGCGATGATGGTCCTGGCCACGTGCAGGGCGCCCTCGGCATCGGCTTCATCGAGCAGCACCACGAATTCCTCCCCGCCATACCGTCCTGCCCGGTCGAAATGGCGCGAGACCGCGCTCCTGATGCAGCGGGCCACGGCCACCAGGGCATAGTCACCGGCCTTGTGGCCATAGGTATCGTTGTAGAGCTTGAAGAAATCCACATCCGCAAACAGCACCGCAAAGCGTGCGGCCTGGTTGCGCTGGCATTTGTGCCAGGCTTCCTGCAGGCCCTCGTCCAGGGCGCGGCGGTTCAACAGCGTCGTGAGCTTGTCGGTGCGGGCCTGTTCTTCCAGTTGCTGATCCAGCTTGCTGCGGCGAAAGAATTCCTCGCGCAGCAAGCTCATGAGATAGACGCTGGCGGTACTGAAGACGGCCAGCAGGAACAGCACCGCGTACAACATGCGCATCCACTCGCGGAACAGCGTCTGCTTGGTCTGGCCGATGAAGACTACCCAGCGCGTCTTCGGCACGCGCACGTAGGAGTACAGACGCTGTACGCCATCCTGCAGGGAACGCGTGAAATAGCTGCCTTCGGCGGGGGACGTCGAGGCCAGCAGTTTTTGCAGCTGCGGGGCATTCTCCAGCACGGAACCGATGAAGGCATCGTCATAGGGCACCCGCATGTAGGCCACACCGTCCACCGAGTAGAGCGACATGACCGCATGCTTTTCCAGCGACATGGCCTCGAACAGCTGCCGGAAGTAATCCAGGTAGAGCACCATGAAGACGATCCCGGCAAAACTGCCATCGGCATGCACCAGACGCTTGGACAGGACGATCACCTGGGCGCGCCGCTCCAGCCTGACGGACTGCGGTGGCGAGATATAGAGCGTAGTCGCCGCATCCTGGCGTGCCATGTCGAAGAAATCGCGTCCGGAAAAACTGCCGGGCATGATCTGTTCCAGTATCGGTGAACCGACCACCAGTGTCCCCTCGGCATTGACGATACCTTGGGCGACGATATAACCGGCTTCCACTTTTTCGCCCAGCAGGAATTCCAGCTGCTGCTGCACCGGCATGCTGTGCAGTTGGGCATGCCGGTAGCGCCAGGCCACGCTGTCCAGGTCCAGCGAGAGCAGTTCCATGTTGCGCGAGATCGAGCGCTGCGCGATACGTGCCACGTTGAGGGCATGGTTGATCGAGGTGCGCTCTACCTGCCTGTAACTCTGGTAGAGCACCACACTGGTGACGACCACTGCCATGAGCATCAGCGAGCCCACCAGCAGGGTCATGTTGCGTTTGAGGCGTTTGATTTTTTGTCTCCCCGTACCTTGTCATGACAAAGCGTTCCCTGGCGCAATATCGCACCGTGAAAATCGCTTGGCAATGAAAAGGAATCCGGGAAGAAGCTTATGACATCAGGCCATAAATCCGGGCCGAGGATTCGCCCCACAAGGCGTCCTGGTCAGCAGGCGAAAGGCGACGGGCGGCCCATTCCTGCACCACCGCCACCACCCGCGCATAGGAAGCGGCCAGCAGGCATACCGGCCAGTCCGAACCGAACATGAGGCGCTGCGGACCGAACAGCTCCAGCGCCGTATCGAGGCATTGCACGATGTGATCGAAGTCGCGTGTGCACAGGCCGCGCAGCCAGTCGGCTTCGGTCAGCAGGCCGGAGATCTTGCAGACCACGTGCGGCATGGCGGCCAGTTCGCGCAATTGCTGGCGCCAGCGTTCGTAGGCGGCGCGGCCCTTGCGGAATTCCTTCAGGGCCGGCTTGCCGAGATGATTCAGGACCACCCAGTGCTGGTCATGCAGCGCGCAGAGCTGGCGCAACTGCGGCAGGTGGCGCTCATGGGTGAGCACCTCCAGCACGTAGTCGCGCTCCTGCAACCAGCGCACGCCGTCATTGAATCGCGGGCAGGCCAGCAACTGTGCGGCGTCATCGTCCTCCTGCATGGGGTGACGCAGGCCCAGCATCTTCTGGCGACCCCACTGTTCCATGCGCTCGGCCAGTTGCGGCGCGGCGATGTCATCCCAGGCGATGACCCCGGCGATGCGCGCATCCCGCCGCGCCATCTCCAGCAGGAAGCCGGTTTCCTCGCGGCCCGGACGGGCCTGCACCGTGATGGACGCATGCAGGCCCTGCGCTTCCAGCAGGGGCTGGAACTGGTAGGGCAGGCGGTCTTGCGCCAGCAGGTCCATGCCGGTACCGATCCAGGGATAGTCCTCGGAACGGTAGCGCCAGAAGTGCTGGTGCGCGTCGATGCGCATCGGCCCCTTGATCCTTCTCACCGGGGCCGGTGGCATGCGCAACTCACGATGCAGGGTCAGCATGTCAGTGATTGTGTCGCGGCAGGGTTTGCGCCACGCCCTGGTACTTCAGGGCCAGTTCCATGCAGGCGCCGGTCTCGAGCTGGCCGACCGTGCTGCGATAGATTTCCTGCCAGGGTGTCTGGCTGGGCGGTACCGGCGGGATGCCTTCGCTCTTGCGGCGCGCCAGCTCTTGCTCGCTGATGAGCATGTTGCACTCTCCGGTATTGAGGTCGATGCGGACGCGGTCGCCATCGCGCAGGTAGGCCAGGCCACCGCCGACGGCGCTCTCGGGCGAGGCGTTGAGAATGGACGGACTGTCGGAGGTGCCCGACTGGCGGCCATCACCCAACGTGGGCAGGGTCGATACGCCACGCTTGATGAGCGCGTCCGGCGGCTGCATGTTGACCACCTCGGCCGAGCCGGGCCAGCCTACCGGACCGGCGCCACGGATGGCCAGCAGGGTGTTTTCGTCGATCTTTAACGCGGGATCGTTGATGCGGGCGTGATAGTCGTCCGAACCATCGAAGACCACGGCGCGGCATTCGAAGATGTTTTCCTGGCCGGGCGTGCTGAGATAGCGCTCGCGGAAGGCTTGCGAAATGACGCTGGTCTTCATGATGGCGAAGTCGAACAGGTTGCCCTTCAACACCAGGAAACCGGCGCGTTCGCGCAGCGGTGCGGAAAATGCGTAAATCATTTCCCTGTCCTGCGACTGACGGCCTTGCAGGTTTTCGGCCATGGTCTTGCCGGTGGCGGTGATACGATCGGCGCGCAGCTTGCCGGCCTGCTGCAGTTCCCACATGATGGCCGGCACCCCCCCGGCGCGGTGGAAGCGCTCACCCAGGTATTTGCCGGCCGGCTGCATGTTCAGCAGCAGCGGCACGTCGTAACCGTATTGCATCCAGTCCTCCGAATGCAGTTCCACGCCTGCATGGCGCGCCATGGCCATGATGTGCGGCTGGGCATTGGTGGAGCCGCCGATGGCGGCATTGACGACGATGGCATCGAGGAAGGCCTCGCGCGTGAGGATGGCCGATGGACGCAGGTCTTCGTAGGCCATGCCGACGATGCGGCGGCCGGTTTCATAGGCCATCTGGCCGCGCTCGCGATAGGGGGCGGGGATGGCCGAGCAGCCTGTCAGCGACATGCCCAGGGCTTCGGCCATGGCGTTCATGGTGGAGGCGGTGCCCATAGTGTTGCAGTGGCCGGAAGAGGGCGCGGAGGCAGCGGCGATCTCCAGGAATTTCTCGTTGTCGATGCTGCCGGCCGAGAGCAGCTTGCGGCCCTTCCAGATAGCCGAACCGGAACCGACCAGTTCGCCATCCATCCAGCCGTCCAGCATGGGGCCGCCGGAGAGCACGATGGCCGGGATATCGACGGTCGCTGCCGCCATGATCTGCGAGGGCGTGGTCTTGTCGCAGCCGGTGGTGAGCACCACGGCATCGATGGGATAGCCATGCAGGATTTCCACCAGGCCCAGGTAGGCCAGGTTGCGATCGATGGCGGCGGTGGGACGGCGGCAGTTCTCGAAGATGGGATGCAGCGGGAACTCCATGGGAATGCCCCCCGCATCGCGGATACCGTCGCGCACCCGCTTGGCCAGTTCCAGATGAATGCGGTTGCAGGGACTGATATCGCTGCCGCTCTGTGCGATACCGATGATGGGACGGCCCGAGCGCAGCTCCTCGGCGGTGATGCCGTAGTTCATGAAGCGCTCCAGGTAGAGCGCGGTCATGTCGATGTGGTCGGGATTGTCGAACCAGTCCTGGGAGCGGAAGCGACGGGGTGTGGCGTGTGGCTTGTTCATGGATTCCTCCGGGCCGAAAGGCGTGTGGATAAGTTACGCGCCCAGCCAGCCGGCATCGACGTAGTACTCGCGGCCGGTGCACTTGGCGCCGCTGTCGGAAGACAGGAACAGCGCGAGAGCAGCGACATCATGCGGATCGACACGGACAGGCAGGCATTGCGCAGCCAGGATTTTCGCCTCTTCTTCGGGGGTGTGCCACAGCAGGGTCTGACGCGGGGTGCGGATGGCGCCGGGGATGATGGCATTGACGCGTACGCCGTCACGGCCGAAGTCGCGTGCCATACCATGCGTCATGCCTTCGATGCCGGCCTTGGCGGTCATGTACAGGGTCAGGTCGGGCAGGCCCAGGTGCCAGGAGATGGAGCCGAAATTGAGGATCACGCCGCCCTTGCGTTCGCGCATGCCCGGCAGCACGGCCTGGGCGCAGAAGAACTGGTGGCGCAGGTTGACCGCCAGGCGTTCATCCCAGTAGCCGGGGGTGACGTCGACGGTCTTGTGGCGGTCATCGTTGGCGGCGTTGTTGATGAGGATATCGACCCCGCCCATGGCGGTCTCGATGTCGGTGAAGGTGGCGCGCAGCGCTTCCAGGTTCATCAGGTTGCAGGGGAAGAAGCGCGGTGCGACAGCGGCGTCCTTGAGCGAGGCCACCAGCGCTTGCGAGGGTTCGACGGCGATATCCAGGAAGCAGACCTGTGCACCCTGGCCGACGAAGGCTTCCACCAGTGCCGCCCCGATGCCGCTGCCGCCGCCGGTAATGACGACCCGCTTGCCGGCGAGGCTGCGATAGAGGGCGTGTTCGAAGACGGGGGGGATGGCTGCGGTCATGCTTGCTACTCCAGAGGATAGGATGGGCCGCAGAGACGGCCCGGAAACGATATAAATGATTTCGGTGTTGTGCCGGTCAGCGGCCAGAACGGGTACTCACATCGACCCACACTGCCAGCACCAGGATGCTGCCCTTGACGATCATCTGCCAGTAGGTGCCCACGTCCAGCATGGACATGCCGTTGTCGAGGCTGGCCATCACCAGCGCGCCGATCAGGGCACCATAGATGGTGCCGGAGCCGCCGCGCATGGAAGTTCCGCCGATGAAGCAGGCCGCAATCGCATCGAGTTCGCCCATGTTGCCCGCCGAGGGCGAACCGGCCGCCAGGCGCGCCGTATTGACCAGTCCGGCCAGTGCACACATCACGCCCATGATGCCGAATACCCACAGCTTGACCGCCTGCACGTTCACCCCGGAGAGACGGGTGGCTTCCATGTTGCTGCCCACCGAATAGATGCGGCGGCCAAAGACGGTCTGCGTGCTCACGTAGCTGAACAGTCCCAGCAGCCCCAGCAACAGCAGCACCGGTACGGGGATGCCATCGTAGCTGTTGAGCGTACGGATGAAAGCCAGCAGTACCGCGCCGATGACCAGCACCTTGAGGCCATCGCGCCAGAGCGCTGCCAGCGGCAGGCCGTGGCGGCTGCGGTTGACGCGGCTCATCCAGGTCAGGGCCAGCGCCAGCACGAACAGGGCGATGCCCAGCGCCATCCCGATCTGCGGCGGCAGGTAGCCCTGGCCCAGATAGACCATGTTGTCGGACACCGGGGCAATGGTCATGCCGCCGGTGACGCCCAGCAGGATGCCACGGAAGGCCAGCATGCCGCCCAGGCCGACGATGAAGGAGGGAATGCCCAGATAAGCGGTCATGTAGCCGTTCAACAGCCCCAGTCCCAGGCCGAAGCCCAGTGCCAGCACCAGGTTCAGCGCCAGCGGCAGGTGATGGCTCACGTCCAGCAGCGCGGCGATGCCGCCCAGCAGACCCAGGAGCGAACCCACAGACAGGTCGATTTCACCGGCGATGATGACCAGCACCATGCCGCAGGCCAGGATGCCGGTCACCGACATCTGGCGCAGCAGGTTGGAGAGATTGCGGGGCGTGAGGAAGCCGCCATCGGTCATGAAGCTGAAGAAGCCCCAGATGATGGTGATGGCGATCAACAGCGCAATGATCTTGTAGCGGCGAAATACCAGCTTGAGATTGGCCATGCCGCCGGCCCCGCCCATGGCGCCACCAGCGGCGCTGCTCAGATTGCTTGTAGTCATACCGAATTCACCTTGTGATTGTTTCAGACGGCCACCGCGCCTGGCGACGCCTGCGGGACAGCCTGGTTGATGGCGGCGGCCAGCACGGTTTCCTGGCTCAGCTTGTCGTTGACGAAGTCGCCGCGCAATTTGCCTTCGCCGATCACCAGCACGCGGTCCGACACGCCCAGCACCTCGGCCAGCTCGGAAGAAACCATGATGATGGCCAGTCCCAGCTTGGCCAGCTCGGAAATGAGCCGGTAGATCTCGGCCTTGGCGCCCACGTCCACCCCGCGTGTGGGTTCGTCCAGGATCAGCACCTTGGGCTGGGCCAGCAGCATCTTGGAGAGCACCGCCTTTTGCTGGTTGCCGCCCGAGAGGCCCGTGATGGGCAGGAAGGGGGTGGCGGTCTTGACGCGCAGACGGCTGATCTCGTCCTGGATGGTCTTGAGCTCGGCACTGCTGTCGATGCGGGTGCCGCGCGAGAAGCGGTTCAGGACCGTCAGGGTGATGTTCTGCCCCACATCCAGATCCGGCACGATGCCATGGTGCTTGCGATCTTCCGGCACCATGCACAGACCTTGACGGATCGACTTCAGGGGCGAGCCGGTATCGGCCGGCTTGCCTTCCAGCAGGACCTGCCCTTCGTAGCGTCCGCGATAGGCGCCAAAGATGGCCGATACCAGTTCGGTGCGACCGGCACCGACCAGCCCGGCAATGCCCAGGATCTCGCCCCGGCGCACCGAGAAGGAGACGTCATCGACGCGCTTGCGGCGCGGATTGTCGATGTCGTAGCAGGTGATGTTGCGCGCCTCCAGCACCACCTCACCGATGCTGTGATTGCGCTCGGGATACATGGCGGTGATTTCGCGGCCGACCATCTGCGTGATGATCTTGTCCACATCCATCTCCTGCATGGGCGTGGTGGCGATGTGCCTGCCATCGCGGATGACCGAGATGGTGTCGCAGATCTCGGCGACTTCGTCGAGCTTGTGGGAGATGTAGACGCAGGCCACGCCGCGCGCCTTCAGGTCCTTGATGATCTTCAACAGCACCGCGATTTCGGAGGCGGTCAGTGACGAAGAGGGTTCGTCCAGGATCAGCAGGCGCGCATCCTTGTTGAGCGCCTTGGCGATTTCCACCAGCTGCTGGTGACCACCGCCATATTGCGAGACCGGCAGGGTGACGTTGATGTCCGGCATGTTCAGTTCGCGCATCAGTTCTTCGGCGCGGCGATACATGGCGGGGTAGTTCATGCGGCCACCCGGCAGGGTGATCTCGTGGCCCATGAAGATGTTCTCGGCCACCGACAGTTCGGGCACCAGCATCAGTTCCTGGTGGATGATGACGATGCCGGCGGCTTCGGTGTCGCGCACCGAATGGGCCTTGAGCGGTTTGCCGTCCCACAGGATCTCGCCATCCCAGGTGCCATGGGGATAGACACCGGAGAGGATCTTCATCAGCGTCGACTTGCCCGCGCCGTTTTCACCGCACAGGCCCACGCATTCACCGGGCCGGATCTTGATATCGATGCCGTCCAGGGCACGCACACCGCCAAAGCTCTTGACGATGCCTTTCATTTCTAACAGATACTCGGACATGCCTGTTCTTTCCAGTAAGTCTCCGGGGTCTGCGCGCCGGGCGCGCAGACGGCGATGCCGGCTGCCTCGGGGGGAGCAGCCGGCATGCTTGACTCAGGGATCAGCGGCCGTCGATCTGGGCCTGGGTGTAGAAGCCGTCATCGACCAGGACCTTGACGTTTTCCTTGGTCAGCAGGATGGGTTTCAACAGCAGGCTGTCGACCTTCTTGAAGCCGTTGTCATACTGGGCGTTGTAGGTCGGTTTTTCGTTGCGGGCCAGTTGCACGGACAGCTTGGCTGCTTCGGTGGCGATCTGCTTCAGGGGCTTGTAGACGGTCATGGTCTGGGTGCCGGCCACCACGCGCTTGACCGCAGCCAGGTCGGCATCCTGACCCGAGACCGGTACCTTGCCGGCCAGCTTCTGTGCGGCCAGGGCCTGGATCGCACCACCGGCGGTGCCGTCGTTGGAGGCCACGATGGCGTCGATCTTGTTGTTGTTGGCCGTGAGCGCATTCTCGACGATGGACAGGGCTTCGGTCGGGCTCCATTCCTTGACCCATTGCTGGCCGACGATCTTGATGTCGCCCTTGTCGATGTAGGGCTTCAAGGCCTTCATCTGGCCTTCACGGAACATCTTGGCGTTGTTGTCGGTGGGCGAGCCGCCCAGGAGGAAGAAGTTGCCCTTGTTCTTGACCTTCAGGATGCCTTCGGCCTGCATTTCACCAACCTTCTCGTTGTCGAAGGAGATGTAGGCATCGACGTCGGCGTTGAGGATCAGGCGGTCATAGGAGAGCACCTTGATGCCGGCCTTCTTGGCTTCCTTGATGGTGTTGGTCAGCACCGTGGCGTTGAAGGGGACGATCACGATCACGTCCACGCCGCGCGAGATCAGGTTCTCGATCTGGGAGATCTGGCGTTGCTCGCTGGCATCGGCCGATTGCACGTAGACCTTGGCGCCCAGCTTCTCGGCGGCGGCGGTGAAGAAGTCGCGGTCGCGCGCCCAGCGCTCCACGCGCAGGTCATCGATGGAAAAACCGATCTTGGGGTTCTTGGCGTCGGCCATGGCGCTGCCGGCCACCATGGACAGGGTGGTTACGGTCATCAGCGCCAATACGGTCTTCTTCAGCATTGCCTTCATAGTCCAGTCTCCGATTTGAATTGAATTTGAATTGATTATGATTTTTGAAGCGACGTGTCCGGGTGGAACCGCTGGCCCGTTTTGGGGCAATCGCTTCCGGGGGCGCGTGGGGCCGAGCTTGTCAGGGTGGGGTCACGCCGCATGATGGTGCGAGGGGGATACTAGCCCCGGGCCAATCCCCTCTACAATTACGAAATTCACCAAACGGCTTAGTGATTCTTTTTGTTGCAGGAGCACATATCCGTCATTTCGACGATGGCTCGCTACAATTCGACGAACACAAGAACGGCGCGCCTGACGACGCCGACAAACAGGAGACACAGCGTGGCAAAAGCACCCACGGTGCACCGGATTGCGTTGCTCTTCAATGGCAACAAGATCTTTGATCGGGAAATCATTTCCGGCATCGGCGAATACATCAGCAGCACCCGCGCTTCCTGGGACTTGTACCTGGAGGAGGATTTCCGCTGCCGCCCACAGGGCATCGAACGCTGGGCCGGACACGGCATCATTGCCGACTTCGACGATCCGGTGACGACCGCAGCGCTGGAAGGCGTGCAGCTGCCGGTGGTGGCCATCGGCGGCTCCTACGCCGACCCTTCGCAATATCCCGCCAACCGGCCTTATGTGGCCACCGACAACTACAAGATGGTCAAGCTGGCCTACGACCATCTGATCGAAGCGGGGCTGCAGCATTTCGCCCTGTTCAGCCTGCCCGAGTCGCCCTGCAACCGCTGGGCGCAGGAGCGCGAGCGCATCTTCACCGACCTCACCGGGGCCGACGGCATCACCGGCCACATCTACCGCGGCGTGGGCACCAGTGCGCAATCCTGGGATACCGCCGTGGAGCAGCAGATCGCCTGGGTGCGCAGCCTGCCCAAGCCGGTGGGCATCATCGCGGTCACCGATGCACGGGCGCGCCAGTTGTTGCAGGCATGTCTGTTTGCCGGTATTGCCGTGCCGGAGCAGGTGGCCCTGATCGGCATCGACAATGATCCGCTGGCGCGGGTGTTGACGCGCATTCCCTTGAGTTCGGTGATCCAGGGCAGCGTGGAAATGGGCCGTACCGCGGCCCACCTGCTGCACCAGATGCTGCACGGGGCGCGCTTTCCGGACACGCGCATCATGGTGCCTCCGGTGGGCATCAACGTGCTGGCCTCCAGCCGCCACGAGGTGCGCAATCACCCGCACGTGATGCAGGCGCTGCACTTCATCCGCCAGTACGCCTGCCAGGGCATCAAGACCGACCAGGTGGCTGACTACGTGGGCATCTCGCGCTCTTCGCTGGAATGGTATTTCCGCCGTGAGCTGGGGCGCAGCGTGCATGACGAGATCCTGCGCTTCAAGCTGGAGGCCGCCAAGCGCATGCTGGAGCAGGCCGGCAGCCATGCGGCCGAGATCGCGGTCAGCTGCGGCTTCACCACCGTGCAGTATCTGCACGCCGTCTTCAAGCGCGAACTGGGCTGCACGCCCAGGGAATATCAGGAACAATTCGCCGCCGGACTGGAGCGCTCGGCTGCACCGTCGGCCTCCGCCGTCCGACCCAAGAAGAAAACCACGGGACCCTCCCTTCTTACCACCACAAAATGACGCACTTCACCCTCTCGCACACCACCTCCGCTGACGGCATCCGTCTCTACACCTTGCGCAACCACACCGGCATGCGCGTGACCATCAGCGACCTCGGCGCCACCATGGTCAACTGGTGGGCACCTGATCGCTATGGCCGTGAGGCCGATGTCCTGCTGGGCTACGAGCGGGTCGAGCAATACGCGCACAACCCGGCGTATTTCGGCGCCATCGTCGGGCGCTGGGGAAACCGCATCGCGGGCGGTCGTTTCGAACTCGACGGCGTGGCGCACCAGGTCGATTGCAATGAAGGCGAGAACCACCTGCATGGCGGCCGCGAAGGTTTCCATGCCCAGCGCTGGCAGGTGCAGCCGGATCCGGAAGGCTTGCGCCTGATGCTGGTCTCGCCGGCAGGGCAGGCGGGGTTTCCGGGCACGGTGATGGCGTCGGTGCTGTACCGCCTGGATGACGAGGGCCAGTTGCGCATCGATTACACTGCCACCAGCGATGCGGCCACGCCCGTCAATCTGACTTCGCATGCGTATTTCAACCTCAATGGCGGCACCTGCGACATCCGTGACCACATCATTGCCATCGAGGCCGATGGCTACCTGCAGGTCGATGCCAGGCTGATTCCGGAAGGCCGGGCGGACGTGGCCGGCAGCGCGTTTGATTTCCGCCAGCCTGCCCCCATCGGCCCGCGCCTGGACTGGCCCGATCCGCAACTGAAACTGGCCGGTGGCTTCGACCACTGCTATTGCCTGCGCAGCGAGCACGAACCGGCACCGGGCGAGAGCCGCGTGGCGCAGAGCTTGCGCGAAGTGGCCAGCGTCTACGAGCCGGGGTCGGGGCGTGAATTGCGCGTCTCCACCACCGAGACCGGGTTGCAGTTCTACAGCGGCAATTTCCTCTCCGGCGTGCAGGGGCGGGGTGAGCAGCCTTACGCGATCCATGATGGCTTCTGCCTGGAGGCGCAGTCCTATCCGGACCAGGTCAACACGCCGCTGCGCGAAGCGGTGATCCTGCGGCCGGGGCAGGTGTATCGGCAGACTACGGTGTATCGCCTGGGGGTGCGGGACTGACTGCGTTGCGTCGTGCGACTCGTCGGCATCGATGCCGTAGCGCATCTGTTGCGGCGATCCGGCATGGCCCCGGACTCCATGATGAAGCAGAATCGGCAGGCTCGCAGCAACGCGCCTGCTTTGCGTTGCGCCGGGTCGCGCGGTGGTGGCCGATGGCGCGGGAATGACTCGCCTGGTTCAGCATGGCGCCGGAATTTCAGGCAAGAATCGTCGCGGAATAGGTCTGTCTTTGCGCCTTGCCACACGCCAAAATAGTCCATTTTCGTGACAGGTTGCCCACCCCCTGACCTGTTCATTCTCAACGCCAGCTTATTGGCCCGCTTACTGAGGAGATCCCCATGCAAGTCCACGCTTATGGTGCCCACGCCGCCGACAAGCCGATTGAACATCTCGAAATCACCCGCCGCGCCACCGGAGCGCACGACGTGCAGATCGACATCGCCTATTGCGGCATCTGCCATTCCGACCTGCACCAGGTCCGTTCCGAATGGGCCGGCACCCAATATCCGTGCGTGCCCGGCCACGAGATCGTGGGCCGCGTCGCCGCCGTCGGCAATCACGTCAGCAAGTTCAAGGTCGGTGATCTGGTCGGCGTAGGTTGTATCGTCGACAGCTGCCAGACCTGCCCGGACTGCGAAGAAGGCCTGGAAAACTATTGCGACGGCATGGTCGGCACCTACAACGGCCAGACCGATGACGCCCCTGGCTGGACCATGGGCGGCTATTCGCAGCAGATCGTGGTGCATGAGCGCTACGTGCTGACCATCCGCCATCCGGAAGCCGACCTGGCTGCCGTCGCACCGCTGCTGTGTGCCGGCATCACCACCTATTCGCCGCTGCGTCACTGGGGCGCCGGTCCCGGCAAGAAGGTCGGCGTGGTCGGCATCGGCGGTCTCGGCCACATGGGCATCAAGATTGCGCATGCCATGGGCGCCCACGTGGTGGCCTTCACCACCTCGGAATCCAAGCGTGCCGATGCCAAGGCCCTGGGTGCCGATGAAGTCGTGATCTCGCGCAACGCTGAAGAGATGGCCGCACATGCCAACAGCTTCGACTTCATCCTCAACACCGTGGCCGCACCGCATGACCTGGATGCCTTGCTGGGTCTGTTGAAGCGCGACGGCACCATGACCCTGGTCGGTGCGCCGGCCACGCCGCACCCGTCGCCGAATGTCTTCAATCTCATCATGAAGCGTCGTTCGCTGGCCGGTTCGTTGATCGGTGGCATCCCCGAAACCCAGGAGATGCTGGACTTCTGCGCCAGGCACAACATCGTGGCCGACATCGAGCTGATCCGCGCCGAGGAAATCAACACCGCCTACGAGCGCATGCTCAAGGGTGACATCAAATATCGCTTCGTGATCGACAATGCCAGCATGGCGGCCTGATGAACTGATGAACTGCTGCTGACGCCATACCGCGTCGAACGCAAACGGGCGGGCACCCACGAGGTGCCCGCCCGTTTTTTGAAGGCAGAGTGAAGTGACCGATGACGGCTCACGCCTTGACGACTTCCCCGCCCGGGATAATGCGCTTCGGAGACCGGCTCTATCCCAGGGCTATACGACACGCAGCGGAGACATTACCTTTTACGCACCCTGAGGCAACATTGCCTTGTTCCACCGCGACTTCGCTTACGGCAGATATCATTTTTACCGATATCGATCATCGGTTTTCAGGATTGGCGTAATAACTGGACGAACCGCATCATGCAGGCCTGTCCAACAATCCGCCAAGCAACATCATGTCTGCCACCGCTACCCAGGCCGCCCGCAACGCCTGGCTGTTCGAAGACCTGGCGGGCGCGCGCGTGACGTTGCGTTCGTCGAGCAGGGCGGCCAATGCCTTGAGCAGGTTCAGGTCGAGCGTGCGGAGGTCCGGTTTTTTCATGCGCGCAGAATCAGCAGGGAGAAATGACGCATGGTAGCAAGCCCCTGCGACAAATTGCCACATTCAACAAGTGGTCATACCAGCTTATCCTTGCCGCTCCTGATTTCCCATGCGGCATCCAGGGGACGGCGGCGTGGCTGCCGGGGGAGGCCGCATGTTCTGCCTACAAGACCAATGACGCTCCACTCTGCCCGCCGGCCCAGGCCGCTGCATCGCGCCCGACCCATTTTCAAACTCACGGCCTTGTCCGGCCTGCTGGCCCTGGGGGCTGCGCCCCTGGCCACGGCGCAGTCAGCCGGCGCCGACGAGGATTCCTCGCTGACGCTGGGCACCGTGGAAGTAAGCGCGCGCCGCAGCGGTCCGCTGCAGCTCAACAACGTGCTGACTTCGGTCGACCTGATCGGCGCGGATCGTATCCAGCAACAGCAGGTGCAATACAACTGGGAACTGTTCGCGCAGTCGCCGGGTGTGATGCTGACTCAGTTCCGCCAGGGCAACGAGTCCGGCAAACTGTCCTTTCGCGGCTTCAACGGCGAGGGCGAGGTCAATGCGGTCAAGCTCCTCATCGACGGCATCCCCAGCAACGACAATGCTGGCGGCATGCCCTTCCTGGGGACGCTGTTCCCGCTCGATATCGCCCGCATCGAGGTCGTGCGTGGCACCAACGATGCGCGCTATGGCCTGCACAATATCGCCGGCAACGTCAACATCGTCACCCGGCAAGGCGGCAACTACGATGAAGCGCGTCTGACCTATGGCAGCTTCAATACGCGCCAGGTGCAGGTGGTCAAGGGCGTGGAGAACGGCAACTGGTCGCAGAACTATTTCCTCGGTTACGAAAAGTCGGGCGGTTATCGTGATCATGCCCGGGCCGAGAACATCGCCTTCTCCGGCAAGTGGTTCTATACCAGTGATGATGGCCGCTACCGCACCGGCCTGAGCATCCGCCACGCCAACGCCCATGCGCAGGAACCGGGCTACCTGACGGCTCAGGATGCGCGCAGCAATCCGACCTCCTCGTATGCCTATGCTCAGTCCGATGGCGGCAACCGCCAGATGGACCAGGTCAGCCTGCACTTCGATGGCGACATCGATGACCAGCTCTCGGTCGCTGCCAAGCTTTATCTCAATCGCGTGCGTGACCAGCGCTGGCTGCGTTACTCGTCCACCACGTCGCAGCAGGAGCGCCTCATCGACGAGACCCACTACGGGCTGTTGACCAATGCTACCTACCGCCCGCGCTGGAAGGCGTTCGAAGGCATGAGCGACCTGGCGCTGGAAGGCGGCTTCAGCATGGAGCGCCAGGAGGACCAGAGCCCGCGCTACAACACGGTCAACCAGGTACGTGTGTCGCAGACGCGCGATCATCATTTCGTCTTCGATACGGTGGGGGCCTATGTGCAGGCCGTGATCAAGCCCGTGGAGGCGCTGCGCATCATTCCCGGTTATCGGGTGGACCATGTGGGTGGACGTTTCAACGACCCTTCGCGCGGGGTGAGCTATGGCATCCAGGATTACGGCTATATCCGCCAGCCCAAGCTCAGCGTGGTGTATGCACCGATCCGCCAGGCCAGCATCTATGCCAACTGGGGGCGTACCTTCCAGGTCGGTGCCGGCGCGGCAGCCTACAAGTCCAACAACAACGACTTGCGTCCTTCCATCAATGAGGGCTGGGAAACCGGCGTCAAGTTCACGCCCGTGGACTGGCTTGATGGCCGCGTGGCGGTGTGGGAGCAGCGGGCCTCGGACGAGGTCAAGCGTCGTCTGAACGATCCTACTGGCGACTCGGAAAACGTGGGACGGACCAAGCGCAATGGTGTCGACCTGCAGATCAACCTGCGCGCCGGCAAGCGCACCACGCTGTGGCTGGCCTATTCGCGCCAGCGATCGGAAATCATCACGCCGGACCCGACCGCACCCAACACCCTCGGCAAGGAAATCGACCACGTGCCGCGCCAGGTGTATTCCGGTGGCATCGACTACCAGGCCACGGCGGACCTGAAGCTGTCGGCCTCGGTCAACGGCCAGGGCAGCTATTACCTGACCACCGCCAATACCGGTGGCAAGTTCGGCGGCTACACGCTCTTCAACGCCAGTGCCACCTATCAGGTCACGCCCAGGCTGAGCCTGGAACTGCAGCTCAAGAACCTGGCCAATCGCTACTATGAATATGTCTGGATCAATGACCAGACCCGGCATGCCCCCGGGGACGGACGGGCGATGTATGTCTCGGCCAATATGAAGTATTGAGCAAAAATGCGGGACAGGCCTGCCACCGCCGTGGCGGCCCGCCTTCCTTGTGGCAGGCCTACTTACTGAGCAGCGACCACCGTCATTTCCACCAGCAGACTGGAGGCGCCCAGCCTGGCCTCGAGCGTGGTCCGGGCCGGGGCGGTGCCGGCGGGCACCCAGGCGTCCCAGACGGCATTCATGGCGGCAAAGTCGCTGATGTCGCGCAGGTAGATGGTGGTCGAGAGGATACGCTCGCGGTGCGATCCCGCTTCGCTGAGCAGGGCATCGATGCGGGCCAGCACTTCCGTGGTCTGGGTGGCGATGTCGGCCTGCGCATGGGGGCCGCCGCTTGCGGTCTGTCCGCACAGGTACACCAGGCCGCCATACTTGACGATCTTGCTCATGCGCGCATTGGTGTGCTTTCTTTCGATGCTGTGGTCGGTGGTGCTCAAGCGATTCTCCTGTCAACGATGGATCATGTCACTGCCATGGCCTTGCGCCGGATCATTCCGAGGCAAGGGGTTCGGTATCGGCCAGCGCGGCCAGCGAGGCCAGCGCGATCGGTTTGAGGGGCGTGCGGATGTGATAGGCACCGACTTCCTCGGGTGGCTTGCCCAGCTCCTGCGCCAGGATCTGCGTCACGCTCAGGCCGCACATGCGTCCCTGGCAGGGGCCCATGCCGCAACGACTGAAGAACTTGGTCTGGTTGGGCCCCTGGCAGCCCAGGCGCGCCATCTCGCGGATCTGTCCGGCGCTGACCTCTTCGCAACGGCATACGATGGCCTCATCGGGTGGGCTGGCAAGCCACTGCGGCGGGCGATAGAGCGTATCCAGAAAGGGACGGATCTTCAGATGCCGGGCGCGTTCTGCCCCTGCCTGCGCGATCAGGGCGGCGCATGCCGCGGCGTCGGACTTGCCGATGGCCAGGGCGGCATGGGCCGCAGCGATGATCCCTGCCGATTCCGCCGCCCGCGCACCCGCAATGCCGGCACCGTCGCCAGCGATGCGCAAGCCTTCCAGCGAGGTCTGGCCGCCTTCGTCCACGACGGGTGTCCAGCACAGATTGAGGGCATCCCAGCGGTGATCCAGGCGCAGCTGGCGACTCAGCTGCGTATTGGGGACCACGCCATGGTGCAGCAGCACCACCTTGGCCGCCAGAGTGTGGTCGCGGGCACCGACGCTGAACCGTACCCGTTCGGCCTGACCCTTGCCCTCGATGCGCAGCGCGCTGGCGCCCTGGTACAGCGGTACGCCGGCCCGGCGCAAACGCCACAGCATCTTCAGACCTTTCATCAGGTACTGCGCTGCCCCCAGTGCGGCCGCCAGATGAGGCAGGGCGCGCCTGAGGTTCTCGGGCGGCGAGGTCTGCACCACCGCCGTCACCTCGGCACCGGCCTCCAGCAGTTGGCAGGCCACCAGCAACAGCAAGGGGCCGGCACCGGCCAGTACCACGGGGCCCTGCGGTACCGAGGCTGAGGTCTTCATCGCGATCTGCGCGGCGCCCGCATTGAGCACGCCGGGCAAGGTCCAGCCAGGCAGTGGCGAAGGGCGTTCCATGGCACCAGTGGCGGCGATGATCTGGCGTGCGCGCAAGCGATAGGAACGTTCGTCCTGTTGTACCGTGAGCACCAGATCCTGGGTGATTTCCCATACCAGGGCGCCGCTGCGATAGTCCACACCGCACTGCTGCAGGCGCTCGGCCAGGCCGCGTCCATGCAGGTAATCCGGACCCAGCACGGCGGCCACCCTGGGTGGCACCTGCGTGACATGGCGATAGATCTGCCCGCCCGGATGTGGCTGCTCGTCCAGCAGCAAGGTCTTCAGTCCCAATGCTGCGGCACTGATGGCCGCCGACATGCCGGCCGGGCCGGCGCCGATGATGATGAGATCGTGGGTCGGTGCCATCATGCGGGGTCTCCCACGCGACGCGCGCCGTGCGGCAGCCGCACCTGCATGCCGGCATGCACCGGGAGCATGCAGGACTGCACGTTCTGGCGGCCATCGACTTCGACCAGGCAATCGAAACACACGCCCATCAGACAGAAGGGCGCACGCGGGCTTGCTGATACCGGGGTATGCCGCAAGGGGCTGATTCCCGCATTGAGCAGGGCAGTGGCCAGGCTTTCGCCTTCCCTGGCGCTGATGGACTGGCCGTCCACCAGAATGGCAACCTCGGGGCGACGGTCTTCATCGGCCGTCAGCATCGACTTGAACATGGAATCGCTCCGCTTTGAAGGTGGAAATGGCGGCTGGCTCGGCAGCACCCCGGATCCAGTCCGAGAGGGGACCGGCGTGCATGGCCGCCAGCGTGATGCCGCTGTGGCAGGTCACCAGGAAAGCCCCGGGACATTGACGCGACTGCTCGTAGATGGGGAAGCCATCCGGTGTCATCACCCGCAATGCCCCCCAGGTGCGAACGACATTGGCGCCATCGAGCAGCGGAAAATATTTACGTGCGCGGTTGGCGATATGGGCCAACTGGTCGATCGAGGTGCGGTCATCAAAACCGACGTCCTCCTTGGAGTCACCGATCTGGACCACGCCTTCGCCTGTCTGCCGCACATGGCCCGAGGGGTGGCGCAGAAACGGCTGCATGCGTTCGGTCACCAGCACCTGGCCGCGATTGGGGGCGACCGGCGCGTCCAGTCCGACCAGCGGAGCCAGCGTGCGGTTGCCCAGCCCGGCGGCCAGCACCAGCTTGCCGGCCACGTATTGCTGGCCACCGGCGTGGACCTCGAACTGCCCGGCACGATGGACGATCTGCTCACAGTGCACGCCGTTGCGCAGGACCCCGCCGCGTGCATGAAAGGACTGCACCAGCGAGCGCAGCAGGCGTAACGGACTGACGTGACCATCACGCGGACCATAGACGGCACCGACCACTTCCGGTCCGATGTACGGTGAGAGTTCTTTCAGGGCCACCGGATCGAGTACCTCGAAGGGATAGTCACCGACGGCCTCGCGCAGGCGTTCCAGTTTCTGCACGTAGGCGCGCAGCTCGTCGTCGTTGAGGAAGAATTGCAGTCCGCCGATCTGTTGCAGTTCCAGGTCGATGCCGTTGCCGGCCGTCAGCTCCTGTGCGAAGGACGACCAGCGCAACACCGAGGCCATGCTCCAGCGCGCATAGTCGGGACGTTCCTCTCCCTTGCCCTGTACCCATACCAGACCGAAGTTGCCGCGTGCGGCGCGGAAGGCATCATCGCCTTCGTCCAGTACCAGCACCCTTTCACCGGCCTTGCTCAAGCCGTAGGCGATGGACATGCCTACCACGCCGCCGCCGATGATGAGGGTATCGATATCCGTTGAAATCATGATGTCTTTCCAGAGAGAATCCGGTCCAGTCCGTAGAAGCGTTCCAGCAGTGCCATGAGCACCAGCGTGAGTACGATGAGCACGGTGGAGACCGAGGCCAGCAGCGGATCAATGGTGTTGGCGATGTGGTTGTACATCTTCACCGGCAGCGTCTCGGTGCCGGCCGAGGCGACGAAGATGGACATGGTGAGTTCATCGAAGCTGTTGATGAAGGCGATGATCCAGCCCCCGGCCACACCGGGAATGAGCAGTGGCAGCTCCACCCGCCGGAACACGGTCCAGGCCGAGGCCCCCAGCGACTGGGCGGCCTGCGCAATGGTGCGGTCAAAGCCGGTAGCAGCAGCCACCACCAGGCGCAGCACGTAGGGCAGCACGATGACCGTGTGTGCGACTGTCAGGCCCCAGGCCGTACCGGGCGAACCCAGCAAGGTGAGCAAGCGCAGCAGCGCAATGCCCAGCACGATGTTGGGCACCATCAGGGGCGACAACAGCAGCCCCAGCAGTGCCTCCCGACCGGGGAAGCGATACCAGGCGATGGCCATGCCGGCCGGTACCGCCAGCAGAGTCGCCAGGGTCGCCGCCGTCACACCCAGCCACAGGCTGCGATAGAAGGCCGTCATGAAGCTGTCGTCGCTCAGGATGGCGCCATACCAGCGCAGCGAGGCGCCGTCGAAGGGCAGCGAGATATATCCCTTGTCGGTGAAGGAGACGCACACCACCATCACCAGCGGCGCCAGCATGAAGGTCGCAAAGGCGAGATGGAACAGCATCAGGGGCAGGGGCACGCGCGTCTTCATTGGAACACCTGCTTGTAACGTCGCTCCACCAGGCGGTTGACGCCCAGCGAGACGGCCAGCACGATCACCAGCAACACCACCGACAGGGCCGCGCCCAGAGGCCAGTTGAGATTGCCCAGGAATTCATCGTAGATCGTCGTGGGCACCACCTTGAGCCGGCGTCCGCCGATGATGGCCGGGGTGGCGAAGGCGCTGGCGGCCAGCGAGAACACGATCAGACCACCCGAGAGCACCCCCGGGATGACCTGCGGGAAAACGATGCGCAGCATGATCGTACCCAGCCCCGCGCCCAGCGATTCGGCGGCCTGTTCGGTGGCGGGATCGAGCTTTTGCAGGGATGCCCACACCGCCAATACCATCATCGGCACCAGCACGTGTACCAGCGCGATCACCACACCGGTAAAGGTGAACATGATCTTGACCGGCGTATCGATGAGGCCAACCGCCATGAGCGCCTTGTTGATCACGCCTTCATTGCCCAGCAGGATGGCCCAGCCCAGGGTGCGCACGACCACCGAGATCAGCAGCGGTCCCAGCACGATGACCAGGGAGACGGCGCGCCATCGTTCCGACAGGCGCGAGAGCACGTAGGCTTCCGGTACGCCGATGACGATGCAGATCAGGGTGACCACCAGGGCCAGCCCGAAGGTGCGCAGGAAGATGGTCTGGAAGTAGTCGTCGGTGGCGATATCGAGATAGTGCGACAGCGTGAGATGGTCGCCCGTGCCGCCACCGGCCACGAAGGGGAAGAAACTCAACGACAAGGTAATCACCAGGGGCAACACCACGAAGGCCAGCGTGAGCAGGGCTGCGGGCGTGCCCATCCAGTAAGGCAGTGCGCCGGGACGGGAGCTCATTGTGCCGCTCCGCTACGGGGGACCACGCGCGCATGCTCCGGTGCCCAGCGCAGGCTGACCGGATCGCCTTCGTCCCAGTCGGGAGCGCCCTTGTTGGCCTGGCTGATCTGGACCAGGCCCAGCGGTGTCTGCACCTGGTAAAGCCAATGATTGCCCAGGAATACGCGGGCCTGCACGCGACCGGCCAGCAGCGCCGTCTCGGGCGTGGTGAATTCGAGTTTCTCGGGACGGACGATGTATTCGACCTCGCCGCAGGTGGCCAGGTCTGCTGCCGGCAGACGATAGCCCTCCAGTTCCACGCAATGGTGGCCCTGCACGCGGGTAGCGGCGAACACGTTGGCCTTGCCGAGGAAGGTTGAGGAAAAACGTCCGTTCGGTTGTTCGTACATGTCGTAAGGACGGCCGATCTGTTCGATGCCACCCTTGTTCATCAAGACCACGCGGTCGGAGAGGGTCATGGCTTCTGCCTGGTCATGCGTGACCATGATGGTGGTCACGCCCACCCGATGCTGCAGGGCGCGCAGTTCGATCTGCATTTCCTCGCGCAGCTTGGCGTCCAGTGCTCCCATCGGTTCATCCAGCAGCAGTACCGGTGGCTGGACGGCCAGGGCGCGTGCCAGTGCAACACGCTGGCGCTGGCCGCCGGAGAGCTCCTTGGGATAGCGTTGCGCCATCGCGCCCAGATGAACCAGTTCCAGCGTTTCCGAAACCCGTCGGTTGCGCTCGCCGCCGGGCAGTCCCTGCATTTCCATCCCGAAGGAGACGTTCTGCGCCACCGTCATGTGCGGGAACAAGGCGTAGTTCTGAAACACGATGCCCAGTCCGCGCCGACTCGGCTTGACCTCGGTGATGTCGCGGCCATCCAGCAGGATGCGTCCGCTGCTGGGTTGCACGAAGCCGGCGATCATCTGCAGCGTGGTGGTCTTGCCGCAACCTGACGGTCCCAGCAGGCTGATGAATTCGCCCTTGTCCACCGACAGATCGCACTGTCGGACCGCTACCACGTCGCCATAGTGCCTGGACAGGCCATTCAATTGAAGAAAGCTCATGGAGGGGTCCCCTGGTCTGATCTGGTAAGGGTGCGCGGGCGTTTAGCGCTCGACGGCACGATTCCAGCGGTTGGTCCACTCGGCACGCTGGGCATTGATGACGCCGTAGTTGGGCGCAATCATCTGCCCCACCTTCTCGGGACCATAGACCACGCGCTTGATGACCTCCGGAGAAAGCTTGGTGGTCTTGTTGACCGGCCCCCAGCCCTGGGCATTGGCGAGGATGGCCTGCACGTCGGCCGACAGCACGTATTGCAGGAACTGCTGCGCCAGCTTGGCTTGCGGTGCGCCTTCCACGACGCAGGCGGCCGACATGAGCGCTACTGCACCTTCCTTGGGGTAGACGAATTCCACCGGGGCGCCCTGGTCGATCACGGCCTGCACGCGGCCATTGCCCCACACCGCCAGCGCGGCTTCACCGGTTTGCAGCATCTCGGCCATCTTGCCCGGCGAGGGTTCCCAGGCCAGTACGTTGGGCGCCACCTTCTTGATCATGGCGTCGAAGCCCGGCGCGATCTTCTCTTCGCTACCGCCGTTGAGGCGAGCCATCATCACCAGCGTGAGCAGGCCGTAGCCGTTGGTGATGGGGGGAATCACCACTTTCTGCTTGTACTTGGGATTGGTCAGGTCCTGCCAGGAGTCGGGCGCTTTCCAACCGTTCCTGGCAAAGACCTCCTTGTTGTAGGCCAGGCCGGTGGCGATGAAGCCGATGCCGATGGACTTGTCCCCGATCATGCGGGCATTGGGATAGACCTCGCGCGAGCTGCTGCCTTCTTCCATCTTGGCGCACAGGCCCTGTCCGACCGCCTGGTACATCGGGCCGTCATCGATCATGGCCAGCGACATTTCCTGGCGGCCCTTCTGGGCTTGCAGCTTGGCCAGGATGTCGGTGGAGTTGCCCGAGACGTAGACGACCTTGCTGCCGGTGCTGGCCTCGAAGGGCGGAATGATCTTTTCCTTGAAAGCCTGTTCGGTGGAACCGCCATAGCCGCCGACGTACATCGTTTCGGCTGCATGGGAAGTCGCCGTGGCCAGCAAGGCGGCCGTCATCGTTACGCCAAGAATGTTTCGCATCAGGTATTCCTCCAAGTAGGGAGTGCAGTTGAATGGCCAGCAGGAGAATGTGAACAGGCCCTAGTGTAGGCACTAGGAGGCACCGCAAATATTAAATTTTCTGAGGTTGCTTATGCCTATTTGTTATGTGTATTGTTGCAGTGCAAATAGGGGTTTTTACGAGGTAAAAGGCACTGGAAAGATGCGATACTGCACCTCATTGAGGCATATTTTCCGAGTGATGATAGCGAGTTGGTTATATGAGAAATAGCGTGAATTTGCGCCAGATCGAAGCCTTCTATTCGGTCATGCGCACGGGCACCGTGGTCGGTGCCGCGCAGATGATGAGCGTGACCCAGCCGGCGGTCAGCCGCGCCATTGCCCATCTGGAGATCCGTATCGGTTACGACCTGTTCGAGCGGCGCGGCCGCAAGCTGGTCGCCACCCCCGAGGCGCAAGCCTTGTATGCCGAGCTTGAACCGATCTACGGCAACCTGGATCGCATCGCCCAGGTGGCCCACGATATCGGTCACCAGCGTGCCGGCGCATTGCGCATTGCGACATTGCCGGCGCTCTCGCAAAGCCTGGTGCCGCGCACGGTGGCGCGCTTCGCAGCGGCGCGTCCGCAGGTGTCGGTGTTCGTGCAGACCTTGCCGTCGCGCCAGATTGCCGAGATGGTCGCGACCAAGCAATTCGATATTGGGATTGTCGAGCTGCCCTTGTCGCAGCCTTCGATTTCGATCGAACCGCTGGAACCGCTGGAGCGCGCGCTGGTGCTGCCAGCCGGGCACCGGCTGGCGCGCCGCAAGAGGGTGTCGCTCAAGGAGCTGGATGGGGAGCGCATGATTCTGTTGTCGCAGCACAGCTACATGCGCTACCAGATCGATGATGCGCTCTCCAAGCTGCGGGTATCGGTGCAGGTGGCCATGGAAACGCCCAATTCGCTGGTGGCCTGTGCGCTGGTGGCCGAAGGGGCGGGGATCACGCTGGTCTCGCGCATCACGGCCGAGCCGTTCATCAGTGCCGGTGTGGTGATCCGGCCGGTGGTGGAGGAACTCGATACGCGCTGCGCCATCATCTTTCCTTATCCCGGGAAGCGGCTGGCGCTGGCTGAAACCTTTGCTGCCGATTTGCGCGATGAACTGAGGCGTTGCCAGTCGGCCTGAGTGTGCCTGCGATCAGGGCACCCGCTCCTCCACCGGCCTGGCCGTCTTGCGAATCTTGGCCACATCAGCCGCGCTGACCGTCGCACCACGATTGCCCCAGGCGGTCTGGATGTAGGAAGTCACTTCGGCGACCTGCCGGTCGTTGAGCAATTGCGCATACGGTGCCATCACCAGCCCGGCCGTGGCCGAGTCGGTGGAAGGCTGGCGTCCCCCTTGCAGGATGATCCGGATGGCCGAGGTCGCATCCTGGGTCTGCAGTACCGGGTTGCCCGCCAGTGCCGGGAAGGCCTTGCCGTAGCCGGTGCCATTGCTGCGATGGCAGGCGGCGCAGCGGTCCAGATAGAGGGCCGCGCCCGGCGTTTGCGGACGTCCTTCGTAGGCAGCGGTGGCCGTCACTTCGTCATAGCGGTAAGGCTCGGCCCCATTGCGCGGTGCCAGGCTCAACAGGTAGCGCGACATGGCGTTGAGATCAGCTTCGGTCATGTACTGCATGGAATGCTCGATGACATCGTTCATGGCGCCGAAGGAGGCCGTGTATTGGTTGCGACCGGTGCGCAGGAATTCGACCAGATCGGCCTGACTCCAGCCGGCAATGCCGCCACCATGTTCGTTGCGCAAGGACGGTACGCTCCAGCCATCGACTACCTGGCCGCCGGAGAGATACAGACGGCTGCTGTCATCCCGCAGCGATTTCTCCTGCAGGGTGGTCGAGCGCGGCGTGTGGCAGCTGCCGCAGTGACCCAGTCCTTCGACCAGATAGGCCCCGCGCGCCAGCTGCGCATCGGTACCTGCCGGTGCCGCATAGGGCGCCGGGGTAGGCGCGAACAGCTTGCGCCAGATCGCCAGCGGCCAGCGCATCGACAAGGGCCAGGGGATGTCATTGGCGCGATTGGCCTGTGCCGAGGGCGGCACGGCCTTGGTGAAGTACGCATACAGCGCCTGCATGTCCTGGTCGGTCAGGCGCGAGTAGGAGGGATAGGGCATGGCCGGATAGACCGTATAGCCGGCCTTGGTGACGCCGGTACGCATGAGGCGCGCGAAGTCCTCATAGCTCCAGTCACCGATGCCGTGTTCCCTGTCGGGCGTGATGTTGGTGGAGTAGATCGCACCGATCGGCGAGGCCAGCGCCAGTCCCCCGGCGAAGGGCGTACCGCCCCTGCTGGTGTGGCAGGCCACGCAATCGCCGGCCCGCGCCAGGTAGGCACCGCGCAGCAGTTGCCGGTCATCGGCACCGGCGCCGCCTTGCTTGGCGATACGTGCCGCCAGTGCCGCATCGGCTGGCGGGATGCTCATGGGACGTTGCGCCGTGATTTCCCGGTTGAGCAGGCGCGCGCCCACGGGTGGTTTGGGCGGGGCCGGTACCGTCAGCGAATCATCGGCATGCGCCAGGTTGCAGGCGGCAGTGGCCGCCAGCGCGGCGGCACCCAGGGCCAGGGTGGCGATCAGGATCATTCGTTTCATCATCGCTCCCGTCTTCACGCGCTGACCAGCGGGCGCGGATCCTTCAGGTACTGCTCACGGATGGCGCGCGCCGACCAGTAAGCCAGCGCCACGGCCGTACCAGTCGGGTTGTAGCCGATACCCTGGGCAAACACGCCCGATCCGACCGCGAAGACGTTGTGCACATCCCAGCTCTGCAGATAGCGGTTCACCACGCTGGTGGACGGGTCCGTGCCCATGGCCACGCCACCGGCCCAGTGCGTGGTCTGGTAGGTACGCAAGTCCGGCGCTGCACCGAAGTCCTTGACGGTCACCTTGATCTCGCGCGCCTTCAGCTCATGCGCGATCTTGACGGCCTGGTCGGTGACATAGCGGCTCATGCGGATGTCGTTGTCCTTCCAGTCGAAGGTAAAGCGCAGCAGCGGCTGGCCGAAGGCATCCTTGTAATTGGGATCGAGATCCACATACACGTCGCGATAGACCATGTTGGCACCATGCACGTCGAAGGACATGGTGTTGAGATAGCTGGCCTTGACTGCACGCTTCCAGTCGCGTCCCCACTTGGGCGTGCCACTGGGCAGGGGGATGCCCGAGATCGGCTTGGCCCCGGCCGGATTGCACCAGATCGGCGAACCACCGACGAAGCCCAGCGGGCCGTGGTCCATATGATCGCCATTGAAGTCATCCACGGCCACGCCATTGCCACCGGCACCGATGAAGCCGTTGATGTTCTTGCCCGGATCGAAGAAGGCATTGATGGAGGCCATCATCTGGAAGGCGATATTGCGTCCGACCGCTCCGGTGTTGCTGACCGGGTCATAGGGCTTGCCGATGCCCGAGAGCAGGAACAGCCGCGCATTGTTGTAGGCAAAGGTACTGGCGATGACGATGTTGGCGGGCTGGAAGACGGTATCGCCATTGACATCCACGTAGGTGACACCAGTGGCTTTCTTGCGCGTGCTGTCCAGTTCGATGCGCAGCACGTTGCAGCTGCTGCGCAATTCGAACAGCGCGCTCTTGCGCAGGGCCGGCATGATGTTGACGTTGGGCGAGGCCTTGGAATAGTTGTAGCAGGCATAGCCGGAGCAATAGCCGCAGAAGGTACAGGGGCCCATCTGGCAACCGTACTGGTTCACGTAGGGCGCCGAGGCATTGGCCGAGGGCAAGGTGAAGGGGTGGAAGCCCGCTTGCTGCGCGGCCCTGCGAAACAGCGCCGCCTGGTATTGCTCCTTCTGCGCCGGCAACGGAAAGTTGTCCGAGCGGTTGGCCTCGAAGGGATTGCCGCTGTCGTCGACTACCTTGCCCTGCACCCGGTAAGCAGTGCCGGATGTGCCCATCATCTTTTCGGCGAAATCGAAATACGGTTCCAGTTCTTCGTAGGTCACGCCCCAGTCCTGCAGAGTCATGTCCTTGGGGATGAAGCCCTTGCCGTAACGTTCCTCGTAATGGCTGCGCATGCGCAGCTCCTCCGGCAGCACGCGCCAGTGGCAGCCCGACCAGTGCAGCCCGGCCCCGCCCACGCCTTCGCCGGGCTTGAACATGGCGATCTGGCGATAGGGGATGGCGCTGTCGCCGCTCTTGCGGCGGAAGGTGAACGAGGATTTGTTCAGATTCTGGAATAACTTGAAACGCTGCTGGTATTCCAGTTCATCGATGGTCTTGGGATAGGCGCCGTCGGGATAGGTGTCGCGATAGACGCCACGTTCCAGCGCCACCACGCTTTGTCCGGCCTCGGTCATTTCCTTGGCCATGATGGCGCCGGTCCAGCCGAAGCCGACGATGACGACGTCGACTGCTTTCATGTTCTTGTTGGCCATGTGCTTGGGCTTTCGGGGTCAGACGATGCGAAGTGGGGCGGCCATCAGCCGCGCGAGATCGGGGGCAGGGGATAGGTGCGACCGTACTGGTCGACCCAGTCGTAGTAGTCGGCGCGGGCACCGGGGAAGCCGATCATCTTCCACGCGCCCATGCCCTTGTTGCCGCCGTCGGCCGGATCGCAGAAATAGCCTTCGTGGACGTTTTGCAGCAACAGGTTGAACAGCGCGGCGGGCGGGATGGTGGCCATCTTCAGGCTGCCCTGCCGGCCCTTCTCCAGCTCGCCCATCATCTTTTCGCGTTGCTGGGCATTGAGCTCCACATAGCCGTGCCTGTATTGCTCACGGATGGCCGCATCGAATTCGGCCAGGCCCTTCTTGTACAGTTCGCGCGGCGGATAGGGCAGCTGGTAGCCGAATTCGGGTGGTGCGTCCGGGGTGAAGGGTCCCTGCATGTACCACAGCTGGCCCTGGCCGTAGGGGGTGTTCATCTGCGCATCGATGAAGGCCGGGACCCCGGCTTCCAAGGCACCGGGACCACTCTCGTCGGCGGGAATGAGGGTATCGGCCAGCGCGCTGAGCAGCGCGAATTCCTCCTGGTTGAAGAAGACCGGTTTGTACGGAGAGTCGGCCGCTTGCCCCTGGGCGCTGACGGCCAGGCTGCCGGTCGTCACGGCCAGTGCGGCAGCAGGTGCGGCGGTGAGAGCGCCGCGCAGGAAACGGCGGCGATCGGGAGAGATGCTTATTTTTTTCATGGCGCGTTTCCTTGAGGGAAATCCGGAGCGTGAGCAAGGTCTTGCCTTGCTCACGGCCCAGCCATGATGCGCGCGATGATGCCGCAGGGGGATCAGCCATCCTGCGGTTTTGGTGTGGGAAATGTCTGACGCATACGCTGCAGGCCCTAGCGCCCTGCACGGGTTCAAGCCCTGTGATGCGTCAGCGCGACTTCAGAAGCCCCAGCTCAACATGCCGACCAGCTGGTTGCCCTGCTTGATGTCAAAGCGGTTGTAGCCACCGAGGATGGCCTGCAGCGACCAGGTGATGGGCGAATTGGGGAAGGGGGCCGACAGGCCCAGCGTCAGGTGACGCAGGCCGCCGCTGCTGGGGCCGTTGCCGGCGTAGCAGCCATTGACGACGAAGGCCTGACCGGCGCCGCAGGCGGTGCCGGTGGCGGTGTCGCGGGTGCCGAGGTACTTGCCTTCACGCTTGTAGGTGTAGGCGCCCAGCGTACTGGTGAAGGTGATGTCGTAGGGCAGGGGCCTGGTGTAGACCAGGGTCCAGTAGGTGTCGCCCTTGTTGCCCCATATGACATCGTTGAGCAGCGTCTGCGCATTGAAGGACAGCGCGCCCCAGGTCAGGCCGGCCTTGGTTTCCAGTGCATTGGCGTGGCTGCCGTTGGCGTAGTAGTAGCCGGTCATGCCCAGGGTGTAGCCGAGGTCGCCGCTGATGTTGCCGGCGTAGGCGAAGTAGAGATCGTTTTCCACCGAGCGCGGTTTCTGGAACTCGGTGATGCTGCGATCACTGTAGGACTTGCCCAGTTGCTTGTATGAATAGTTGATGGTGGATGCCCAGTAACCGAAGCTCCAGCCGCTGCTGTGCACGAAATCGATGCCCCATTGCAGCGCTGCCTGGTCCGATTCGGGCGCATCCGCACCGGCATTGCCCAGCGCCTGGCCGTTGCCATAGGTGGTGGTAGCACCGCGCAGCACGTAGCGCGAGGCCAGGTCGATATGCTTGGTGATGGTCCAGGGACCGGCCGGTTCGGCGGTGGCAGCCGCAGCGGCATCGTCGGCCAGCGCCGGTGCGCAGACCAGCAGGGAGGCGAGGGCAGCGGTGCAGGTGCCCAGCGCATAGCGGGCGTGCAGGCGCGACAGGGAAGCGGTGGTGGTAGTCAAGGTTCTCTCCGTTGGGTTGAACTGTATCGTTGTGGAAGCAAGGGACGAGCAGACCCTGGCGGGTCCGTTGCCGGACCCGCGCAAGTCGTTGGTGATGCCGGTACTGTTGGAACTACAGGCGCATGCGCGCGAAAAACTTAGAGTTTTCCGTCAGCCGCCATCTTCATGTAGGTCGGATCGAAACGCAGCTTGACGTTCTTCTTGTCGCCGATGATCACGTTGCCGTCGAAGGCGATGCCGATGCCATCGGCACTCTTGACGTTGGGGCCAAGGATGCCGTGATCAAAGCTGAACTTGGCGATGCGCCCCATGATGGTCGGCAGTTCCTTCTTGGTCGCGAACTCCAGCGCCGCCTTGGGCTGGTAGAACATGGCCGTGGCCGCCAGTTGCGACCGGAAGCCTGCCAGGTCGGTGCCGGAAGCCTTGCCCATGGCGGTCAGCGCACGGGTGGCGCGGTCGTCCTTGGCGGTCATGATGGACATCATCTCGTACCAGGCACCGGTGAGCGCCTTGCCGAAGGCCGGGTTCTCCTGCAGGGTCTTGGTGTTGACCACCATCAGATCCATGATTTCGCCGGGCAGCTGCCTGGAGGTGTAGACCAGCGAAACATCGGGCGATGCCGCCAGCGAGGACAGCATCGGGTTCCAGGTCACCGTGCTGGTCACGGCCGGGGTGGCGAAGGCGGCGGTGATGTCGGCATCGCTGGTGTTGACCACCTTGACGTCACGTTCGCGCAGGCCCACCGATTCCAGCGCGCGCGCCAGCAGGTAGTGCGAGACCGAGAATTCCACCAGTTGCACCGACTGGCCCTTGATGTCGGCCAGCTTCTTGTTCTTTCCCTTCAACACGATGCCATCGTTGCCGTTGGAATAGTCGCCCACGATCAGGGCCGTGGAGTCCACGCCACCGGCTGCGGGAATGGTGAGCGCATCCATGTTGGTCATGGTGCAGCCGTCGAACTTGCCGGCGGTGTACTGGTTGATCGACTCCACGTAGTCGTTCAACTGCACGGCGCTGATGGTGATGCCGTACTTCTTGCCCCACTTGGCCAGGATGCCTTGTGCCTGGGCTTCGCCCCAGGGCATCCAGCCGGCGTAGATGGAGGTGCAGACCTTGAAATCGGTGCGGGGTGCAGCGTGGGCTGATGAGCGCGCGCCTGCGAAGGCGGCCAGGGCGATGGCAGCGCCACCAAGGATTCGGGAAATGTTGTACACGGCGTAGGGTCCTCGAAGGGTTTATTGGAAAAAAGCCCGGGAGCGGCGCGCTCTTGCGATCGCGTCATCTCCCGGGCTTTTCTCCCGCCGTGTAACCCCTTGCGAGGTCGACTGCTCTCGGACCAGACATCCGCACCAGCGAACCGGAACCCTAGCTGTCCATTGCAAATTGTGCTGACTCAAGACCGGACTCGCCGGCTCCCGCTCGCTTTTCAGCAAGGTTCATGCCAATCCCGTGAGATTGCGTCGAGGCTGCATGAGGCTGTTTTTCGCTATTAATAGCGGCCGCTGAAAAGCCAGCTGCGACGCGCCAGACATGATCGATGCTGGCGCATTCTCCACGCGCCAAATCGGTGCCGATGTGCACCATGCTTGCGCTCTGACTGTTTGCGAAGAAACCCGCGATGGGCTGCAATCCTTTGCAGGAGCGGGTTTGCGACAGCTGTCTCTGTGCGGAAGGGGGTGGTCTGGATCTTGCATGCAAGATTGTCGTTCTCGCAGTGGGCGAGCCAAGACGACTTGGATCGAAGCAGACTAGGCGCATAGCGCAGACGTTGGCCTCGATAACCATCCTGGACGGCCAGGCCATGTTCGCAGGAGTAGACCATGCCCATGACCCGATCAAGTGACACCCCCGTTTTTCCCATCGCCTTTTCTGATGACGCCGCACAGGCACTGCCGCTGTGTGGTCGCATGCGCAGCTCGCTCGTCCTCATCGAAGCGCTCACGCATGCCGTGCGCTGGCTGCGACGGGCGCGCTAATGGTATGGAATTTGCTGAAATCAACGTACATGCAGAGCAGCCCGCATCGATGAGCTGATCATCCAACGGCTGTAGAAGATGTTCCAATAGCTGGCTAGGGTTCCGGTCTGCCGCAGGCAGATGACTGGTCCGAGAGCCGGCGACCTCGGTCGAGGTTACACGGCGGGACAAAAGCCCGGGAGAGAGTTGCACCACAGGTGCCGCGCTGCTCCTGCTTTTGTTCAACCCCGACCGGAGTTTCTCGTGATCGCTGTCCGTCTTCCCAGGTCCCACCCCGCAGCTGCCGTACTGCTTGCGTCCCAGTCGCGGGGAGGTGCGCCATGCGTTTCCTGAACCGCCACCCCGGTCGCTCCGGGCAGTGGTTGCTCACGCTTCTGCCCTTCCTCATCCTGGTGCTGTTGTATGCCTTCGGCTCGGCTACCCGTCTGGCCGACAATCCCAACGACAAGCTCCTGCCCAGTCTCACGCAGATGGTCGATGCGATCCGCCACATGGCCTTCATGGAAGATCCGCGCACCGGCGACTACCTGTTCTGGACCGATACCCTGGCCAGCCTGCAGCGGGTGCTGCTGGGTCTGGGCATCGCCGCCGCGGCCGGGCTGGTGCTGGGCATTGCCAATGGCCTCTTTCCTGTTCTGCGTGCCGGCTTCTCGCCGCTGCTGACGGTGATGTCGATGGTGCCGCCGCTGGCGATCCTGCCGATTCTCTTCATCGTCATGGGGCTGGATGAATTGTCCAAGGTGATGCTCATCGTCATCGGTGTCACCCCTCTGCTGGCGCGCGATCTGGAACACACGGGGCGCGCCCTCCCGGCCGAACTGTTGATCAAGGCGCAGACGCTGGGCGCCAACAGCTGGACGCTGGTGCTGCGGGTAGCCCTGCCGCAGATGCTGGCGCGCCTGCTGGTGTCGCTGCGCTTGTCGCTGGGGGCAGCGTGGCTGTTCCTCATTTCCGCAGAAGCGATTTCGGCCACGGCCGGTCTCGGCTATCGCATCTTCCTCGTGCGCCGCTACCTGGCCATGGACATCATCCTGCCCTACGTGGTCTGGATCACGCTGTTGGCGTGGATGATGGACTGGCTGCTGCGCGCCATCCATCGTCGCTTCTTCCCCTGGGCTGAAGGAGGCCGCGCATGAGCTATATCGAGATTGGCAACGTGTGGCAGCAATACGGCCAGAACGTGGTGCTGGAGCGCCTGAACCTGCGCGTGGACGAAGGCCAGTTCTGCACCCTGGTCGGCGCTTCCGGCTGTGGCAAGTCGACCTTCCTGCGCCTGCTGCTGGGGCAGGAGCGACCGAGCAAGGGGCAGCTCCTGCTGCAGGGTCAGCCTTTCCCGGCCGAGCCCGATGCCACGCGTGGCGTGGTGTTCCAGCGTTATTCCGTGTTCCCGCACCTGAACGTGCTGGACAACGTGGCCATCGGTCTCGAGCTGCCGCAATCCCCGCTCCTGGGACGCCTGTTCGGTGGCGCCAAACGGCGCGCACGCGAGGAGGCGGCGCAGCTGCTGCACCGCGTGGGGCTGGGACACGCGCTGGATCTGTATCCCGGCAGTCTCTCGGGCGGCATGCAGCAGCGGCTGGCCATCGCCCAGGCGCTCATCGTGCGCCCGCGCGTGCTGTTGCTGGATGAACCTTTCGGTGCGCTCGATCCGGGCATCCGCAAGGAGATGCACACCCTGCTGCTGGATCTGTGGAAGGACAGCGGCCTGACCGTCTTCATGGTGACCCACGATCTCTCCGAAGGCTTCACCCTGGGCACCCGCTTGCTGGTCTTCGACAAGGTGCGCGTCGATCCGCAATACCCGCAGGCCTATGGCGCCCACATCACTTACGACATTGCCCTCAACGAGGCGCGTGCCCGCGAACAGGCCGGCAAGCTGGCCTCCCTCCTCACTGCAAAGGAAAGCTGACATGAGCAAGGATCCCCTGGCCCTGCAGGCCAGACTCTATGAAGAACTGCTGCCCGGCGGCGGCCATACCTCCTTCATCCTCAAGCGCGGCCAGTCGCTGCGCATCACCGACATCGAAGGCGGCGCCAACGTCAGCATGATGATGTTGAATGCCCGGCAACCCAGCGAGCGGCTGAACCTGCCCGATACCCTGAAGGGCCAGCACACCGCGCGCCTGCAGGCCGGCCATTGCCTGTACTCCGACATGGGCCGCGTACTGGCCGCCATCACCGAAGACACCTGTGGCTGGCATGACAGCTTCGGCGGCGTCCTCAATGCCGAGGAAGTGCGCGAGAAATACGGCCAGGGCCGCTATCAGGAATTGCGCAACGGTTTCCATCGCAACGGTGTGGACAACCTGCTGGTGGAAATGGGCAAGTGGAACCTCGACCTGCAGGACCTGCTGATGGTGGTGAACCTGTTCTCGCGCGTGAACGTGGATGCCGAAGGGGTGTTCCACTTCGTGCCCGGCAATTCCAGGGCCGGTGACTACATCGAGCTGGCCGCACCGATGGACACGCTCATCATCCTGACCGCCCTGCAGCATCCCATGGACCCGCATCCACAGTACGCGCCGCTGCCGGTCCGGCTGGAATGGCTGCATACGCACAGCGATGACACCACGCACGCCTGCCGCCATTCGCGCCCCGAGAATGAGCGCGCCTTCCACAACACCGAACGCTTCCATCTCTGAAGAGGGAGAATCTCATGCACATCATCGAAAGCCAGCGCACCCCCGAACAAGCCGTGTTCCGTCATGTGATTCCGGCGGGCGAACCGTATCTCTTCAACCTCAGTGCCGGACAGACCGTGCGCTTGCTGGACCTGGAAGGCAATCAGGCCATCGATACGCTGTTCTACAGCGCCGCCAATCCGCGTGAACGTTACGATCCGCAGCGCACGCTGCGTCGCCAGAACCGGGCCTACCTGGGTGCGGGCAGCGTGCTGTACTCCAACCTGGGGCGCGCCCTGGCCACCATCGTGGCCGACACCTGCGGTCGTCATGACACGCTGGGTGGCGCGTGCGCGCAGGAGAGCAATACCGTGCGCTATGCGCTGGAGAAACGCTACATGCACAGCTGCCGCGACAATTTTCTGTGCGCCTGCCTGCATGATGGACGGCTCAACAAGCGCGACATCGGTGCCAACATCAATTTCTTCATGAACGTGCCGGTCACCCCGGAAGGCGGTCTCACCTTCGAGGATGGTATTTCCGCTGCCGGCAAGTACGTGGAGCTGCGCGCCGAGCAGGACCTGATCGTGCTTATTTCCAACTGTCCGCAGCTGAACAATCCCTGCAACGGCTGGAACCCGACCGCCGCCGAAGTACTGGTGTGGGACTGATCCCGAGACCTTGAACGTACGCAGCCCTGCGCCCCTCGCGGACGACCGCGAGCCGGTTTTTCGAATCACGGGACGACCCGGATTTCCAGGCCCATTCCATGTTTGACCATCTGCTCATCGCCAATCGCGGCGCCATTGCCTGCCGCATCCTGCGCACCCTGCGCACGCTGGACGTGACCGGCGTGTGCGTCTATTCCGAAGCCGACCTCGGCAGCCTGCACGTCCTGCAGGCCGACCGCGCCATCTCGTTGGGAGAAGGTGCGGCGGCCCAGACCTATCTGGCTGTGGACAAGATATTGGCCGCCGCCCGCGACAGTGGCGCGCAGGCCATCCATCCCGGTTATGGTTTTCTCTCCGAGAATGCCGCCTTTGCCGAAGCCTGCGAAGCCGCCGGCATCGCCTTCGTCGGCCCCACGCCCGCGCAGCTGCGCATCTTCGGACTCAAGCACACCGCGCGCGCACTGGCGCGTGAGCAGGGCGTGCCGATGCTGGAAGGCACCGACCTGCTGGAGAGCCTCGACGATGCGCTCTCGGCTGCGTCGCGCGTGGGTTATCCGGTGATGCTCAAAAGCACGGCGGGCGGTGGCGGCATCGGCATGCGCGTCTGCCGCAGCGATGCGGAATTGACGGACGCCTTTGATTCGGTGCGTCGACTGGGCCAGAACAATTTCAGCGACGCCGGCGTCTTCATCGAGAAATACATCGAACGTGCCCGCCATCTGGAAGTGCAGGTCTTCGGTGACGGGCAGGGCGAGGTGATCGCCCTGGGCGTACGGGACTGCTCGGTGCAACGACGCAACCAGAAAGTGCTGGAAGAAACGCCCGCGCCCCATCTTCCCGAGGGCATGGCCGAGGCCCTGTGCGCGGCAGCCATCCAGCTGGCGCGCGCGGTGAACTATCGCAGTGCAGGTACGGTGGAGTTCGTCTATGACAGTCTGGCCGGGCAGTTCTACTTCCTCGAAGTCAACACGCGCCTGCAGGTGGAACACGGCGTGACCGAACAGGTCTGGGGCGTGGATCTGGTGCGCTGGATGATCGAACTGGCAGCCGGCGACCTGCCACCGCTGTCGCAACTGGCGTCCCGTTTGCAGCCGCGTGGCCATGCAATCCAGGCGCGTCTGTATGCGGAAGATCCGGGGCGCCAGTTCCAGCCCTGCCCGGGCTTGCTGACCGCCGTCGATTTCCCGCCGGCCGATGGACAGACCTTGCGCATCGATACCTGGGTCGAGGCCGGTTGTGAGATCCCGCCGTATTTCGATCCCATGATCGCCAAGCTGATCAGCTGGCAGCCCACCCGTGAAGCTGCCCGTGTGGCGCTGGATGCGGCGCTGCGCGAGACCCTGCTGTATGGCGTGGAAACCAATCAGCATTACCTGCGCCAGATCCTGGCCGATGCCCCCTTTGCCGACGGCAAGCCATGGACGCGTTGTCTGGAACAACTGGTCTATCACGCCGATACGGTGGAGGTCCTGTCACCCGGTACCCAGACCACGGTGCAGGATCATCCTGGCCGCATCGGTTATTGGGCCGTCGGCGTGCCGCCCTCAGGTCCCATGGATGAGCGCGCCCTGCGGCTGGGCAATCGCCTGCTGGGCAATGCCGAGAATGCGGCGGGACTGGAAGTGACCATGATGGGGCCGGTACTGCGTTTCAATACCGCCGCCAGCGTGGTGGTCACCGGTGCCGTGATCCCGGTCTTGCTCGATGGCGTAGCCCAGCCCATGGCCACCGTGTTGCACATCGCCGCCGGCAGCACCCTGAAGCTTGGCACCATCAGCGGCGCCGGTGCGCGCAGCTATCTGGCCGTGCGCGGTGGCGTGCAGGTGCCGGCCTATCTGGGCAGCCGCAGCACCTTCACGCTGGGCCAGTTTGGTGGTCATGCGGGTCGTGCGCTGGCCAGTGGCGACATCCTGCATCTGCTGCCATTGTCCGAGGATGACATGCCCGAGGTCGGCCAGGTCTTGCCGGCCGACCTGTATCCCGCCCTCGATGCGGTACGTCAGGTCCGCGTGATCTATGGTCCGCATGGCGCGCCGGAATATTTCACGCCGGCCTACATGGCGACCTTCTTCGCCACCGACTGGGAAGTCCATTTCAATTCCAGCCGCACCGGCGTGCGCCTGATCGGTCCCAAGCCGGAATGGGTGCGCGACAGCGGTGGCGAAGCCGGCCTGCATCCCTCCAACATTCATGACAATCCCTATGCCGTCGGTGCCGTCGATTTCACGGGCGACATGCCGGTCATCCTCGGACCGGATGGCCCCAGCCTGGGCGGCTTCGTCTGCCCGGTCACGGTGATCGAGGCCGATCTCTGGCAGATTGGCCAGCTCAAGGCCGGTGACAAGCTGCGCTTCGTTCCGGTGGAGGTGAGCACTGCACGCCGCATCGCCCTGGCCGCACAAGCCGCTATCACCAGCCTGCAGCCGCAGCCGGTGGACTGGTCGCCGGCAGCGCTGGCCTCGCCCGTCGTGCTGGACCTGGGACAGGATGAACACCGTCTGGTGGCGCGTCTGTCGGGCGATGCCAATCTGCTGCTGGAAGTGGGCAGCCCGCAACTGGACCTGGTGCTGCGCTTCCGCGTGCATGCCCTGATCGCGGCCTTGGAAGAACAGCATCTTCCCGGGGTGATCGATCTCACGCCCGGCATCCGCTCGCTGCAGGTGCACTACCAGCCGGAAGCCTTGCCCTTGTCGACCTTGCTGGAGACCATCGCCGGATTGTGGGATGCCGTCTGCGCCCGCCAGAACCTGACGGTGGCCTCGCGTATCGTGCACCTGCCTTTGTCCTGGGACGACCCGGCCTGTCAGCTCGCCATCGAGAAATACATGACCACCGTGCGCAAGGATGCACCGTGGTGCCCCAGCAATCTTGAATTCATCCGCCGCATCAACGACCTCAAGGATATCGGCGCAGTGCGCCAGACCGTGTTCGATGCCAGCTATCTGGTCATGGGACTGGGCGATGTCTATCTGGGCGCGCCGGTGGCTACGCCGCTGGACCCGCGTCATCGCCTGGTCACGACCAAGTACAACCCGGCGCGCACCTGGACTGCCGAGAACTCGGTAGGTATCGGCGGTGCCTATATGTGCATCTATGGCATGGAAGGACCGGGCGGTTACCAGTTCGTGGGCCGCACCCTGCAGATGTGGAACCGCTATCGCGAAGTCGCGGCCTTCCGGGGCAAGCCCTGGCTGCTGCGCTTCTTCGACCAGATCCGTTTCTATCCGGTCACGGCCGAAGAATTGCAGACCATCCGCCGCGACTTCCCGCTGGGCCGCTTCGAGGTCGGCATCGAGGAGACGCGACTGGATCTGGCGCACTACCAGGATTTTCTGCAACGCGAAGCCGAGGGTATCGCTGCCTTCCGCCAGCATCAGCAAGCAGCCTTCGATGCCGAGCGCCAGCGCTGGATCGCCAACGGCCAGGCCGACTACGAGAGCGAGGAAGGCAGTGCCCTCATGCAGGAAGACCAACCCCTGCAGGCGGGACAACTGGCCGTGGATGCGCCCATTGCCGGCAACCTGTGGCAGGTCAAGGTCAGTCCCGGCCAGCGGGTGGCGCAAGGTGAACTGCTGATGATTCTGGAATCGATGAAGATGGAAATCAACATCGCCGCCCCCGAAGCCGGCATCGTCGCCGAAGTACGGGTGCAGCCGGGCAGTCCGGTACGTGCGGGACAGTGCGTGCTGGTCATGGAAGAGATTGAACAGGAGGCCGCATGATCCATCCTTTCGACTTGCGCATCGATGCGCTCACGGCGGCCTATCGTGATGGCAGCCTGTCCCCGCGCACCGTGATCGGCCGCCTGCGTGAGCGTGCCATCGCACTCAATGCGCAATACCGGCTCTACCTCCACCTGTTGAGCGAGGAAGAGATCGAGCCCTACCTGCAGGCGCTGGAACGGCAGTCCCCGCACAGCCTGCCGCTGTATGGTGTGCCCTTCTCGATCAAGGACAACATCGACCTGGCGGGTATTGCGACCACGGCGGCCTGTCCGGCCTTCAGCTACGTACCACGCGAGAGTGCCACCCTGGTAGCGCAACTGATCGCGCTCGGTGCGGTGCCGATGGGCAAATGCAATCTGGATCAGTTCGCCACCGGTCTCAACGGCACCCGTTCGCCCTATGGCGCCTGCCGCAACAGCGTGCATCCGGATTATCCTTCCGGCGGTTCGTCCTCCGGTTCATCGCTGGCGGTGGCATTGGGTTTGAGCAGCTTTGCATTGGGCACTGACACGGCCGGCAGTGGCCGCGTCCCTGCCGCCCTGAACAATCTGGTCGGACTGAAGGCGACCAAGGGACTGCTCTCCACCGCCGGGGTAGTGCCCGCCTGCCGTACGCTGGATTGCGTGACCTTCTTCACCGCCACGGCAGCCGAAGCCAGTCAACTGCTGGCGCTGTGCACGCAATCAGGAGAGCCCGACGAGCGCGACGAATACAGCCGGGCCAACCTGCCGCACAATGATGCAGCGGCCTTCCAGGCGCCACGCGAGGGCTTGCGCGTGGGAGTACCGCGCCAGCTGGAATTCCTCGGCTGCAGCGAGAGTCCGGTCCTGTTCGTGGAAGCGCTGGGACAACTGGAGGCCATCGGCGGCGTACCCGTGTCCATCGATTTCAGCCCCTTTCTGGAGGCAGCGCGCCTGCTCTACGAAGGTCCGTGGGTGGCCGAGCGCTACAGCACCATCGAAGCGCTGTTGCAGGAACGGCCTGAGGAGATCCTGCCGGTGATTCGCGACGTGCTGCGCAAGGCACCGCAGTACAGCGCCGTCGATACCTTCCGCGCACAATATCGCCTGCAGCAACTGAAGGTGCAATGCGACCGCATCCTCAGCACTGTCGATTGCGTGGTCACGCCTGCCTATCCGCGTCCGGTGACCCTGGAGGAATTGCACGAGCAGCCGGTGCAGCGCAATTCGGATCTGGGCTGGTACACCAATTTCATGAACATGCTGGACTACGCGGCCGTCGCCACCCCGATGAACTTCATGAAGAACGGCCTGCCCTGGGGCATCACGGTATTCGGCCCGGCCTTCACCGACCAGGCACTGCTGGGCGTGGCCGATGCCTTGCAGCGCGCACATGGAAGGCCACTGGTCGGACAGCGGCAGATCGAAAACCGCCTGCTGGCGGCGTGAGTGACCGAGGAGGGCGGACGCCTGGTCAGGCGTCCGGCAGGATTTCGGTCAGCGAGAGAATGGCCTGCGCCACTTCGGCGATGCGCCGGTTCTGGTTCATGGCGTGTTTGCGCAGCAGGCGATAGGCGGCTTCTTCGTTGAGGCCCTGCTTCATCATCAGCACACCCTTGGCCCGCTCGATGAGCTTGCGTTCTTCCAGGCTCTCGCGCACGGTGGCCAGTTCCTGGGTCAGGTTCTGCAGGCGCTCGGACTGGGTGCGCAGGATGTCGACGATGGAGTGGGTCAGGTGCGGCCCCACCCCGGTACGCAGCGATTGCTCCGGCAGCGCCTGGTCTTCCAGGCTGGAGGGGAAGGCGACCAACGGGGCCAATGGATCGAGTGCATCATCCTGGCTGAAGAGCTGGCCCTGGTGGTCCAGTTCCTTCTGCAATTCGGCGATCTTGTCCCTGCATTGCGACTGCAGGTAGTTGGCCAGATGGATCTCGACCCGGTGCAGGCCATCCATGCGGGTGGAGCAGCACTGGTACCAGGCATCGGCCAGTTCGGGATCGAGCGGACGGCCATGCGCGGTGAGCAGCTTGCGACGCAGCCTTTCCAGATCGGCCAGCGGCAGGGTGGCCTGCATGGCGCTCCACTCGTTGCGGAAACCTTCGGCGAAGGATTCGAAACGACGCAGGGCCTGTTCCTGCATCTCGATCTGGGTTTCGATGGTCTGTTCCTGTTCGCGCGTGATCTTGCCCATGGCAAACGCGGCAGCACCGGCGGCCCGTTCGCGTCCGGCAAATTCCTTGCCCTGCATCAGGTTGAACAGCGCCACCAGCAGACGCGATATCTCGGGGTCCACGGCCACGTCGGCCGCTTCAAACACCAGCGCCAGCAGGGCGCCCACCACCGTCTTGAAACGCTCGTAGCTGGCGCTCGGGGTACAGGTGAGGGCCACCACATCGGCGCGCAGCTTGGGCAGCCCGTCCAGTGCATGCAGGGCGAAGGCGATGCGGGTGTAGAGACGCGCGCCATTGGAGAGAGCGTTGTCGTGCTCGGTGGATTCCAGCCAGGTATCGAATTCACACCGTGCCGCCTGGCTCGCCGCTACGCGCTCCTGGCACTCCTGCGCATCCCGCTCGCCGCGCGAGCCGAGATAGATGTTGGAGACCCCGCGTTCCTGCTGCAGGCAATGAATCAGCTTGCCCACGGTGAGTACCAGCTGGCAGGTGCGAGCCAGGCGTTGCAGTTCCTCCACTTCGCAGCGGCGGGCGGTGATCAGGTAGTTCAGGACTTGGCTCATGGACGGCAGGACGAAGAATCAGGGAGACCCTCAGCGCCAGCAAGTTTCATGCAATGGCGCTGCATCCCCGGATTGTAATGGAATCGACTTGCCCGGCATCCGCTCCCTAGCGGGCGATATACCATTCGTAGCGATGATTCCACGCCACGAACAGGTTCATCGTGATGGCGCCGATGAGCGAATAGAACACGCGATCCATCGGCAGGAACAGGGCCGCCGTCGCAAACAGCGCCAGGTCAAAGCCCATCAGAAGCCAGCCGGCCTTGAAGCCGGTGCGTTCCTGCACGTAGGTGGCCAGGATGCTCATGCCGCCGCAGCTGGCCTGGTGGCGGAACAGCCCGATCAGGCCGATGCCCACGCACAGTCCGGCCAGCACTGCCCCGACGGCGGGATCGAGGTGGCTGTAGCTGATGTAGTTGCCGGCTACGTTGGTCAGTACCGAGACTGCCGTGACGGCGGCCAGGGTGCGCCAGGTGAAGGCGGCGCCCATGCGCAGGGCGGCCAGCAGGTAGAAGGGCAGGTTGATGAGGGTAAAGGCCATGCCGAAGCTGATGCCGGTGGCATAGGTCACCAGGAAGGCCACACCGGCGATCTGACCGATGATCAGGCCCAGGCTGTGCAGCATGGACATGCCGAAGGCGATCATCACCACACCGAAGAGCTGGCCTTGGAGGTTGTCGATCCAGCTGTGGCGCACGGCAGGTAGGGCCGCGGTACTGGCACGTGCGGCGGGCGCAGCGGCAATGGGCGAGGAGGGCGAGGAATCCGCAGTGGAAGTCGTCATGGCAATACCAATCATCAATCGTGGATAACGAACGCGTCACGTCGCTGGCCAGGTCGGCGGGTAAGCCGGTGCAGCCAACGGTGTGCAGCTGCCTTCAATCGTCGACAGCCGCCGCTGGGGCGCATGGTAATGGATTTGTTGCAGTGCGGCGAGAGCCGGATGAGACGGCGCGGCGCCGCTGCAACACTTCTCGGCAAGCAGGAAATGTGCCAGAGCCTGAATTTTCGGATGGGCTGGAAATGTCAGTCCAGCGAAGTGCCGCGAATGATCTTGATGAGCCTCAGTGCCGCCGGCGAGAGATAGGTATCGCGCCGGTAGGTCAGTCCCATCCGGCGCAGCATGGTGGTCTCCTTCAGCGCCACTTCGCGCAGGTGGCCGCGCCCGGCCAGCAGGTTCAGCTTGGAGGCAAAGCCCAGCAGGTTGCTGCGCTCGATGAGCGGCATGATCATGTTCAGCACGGTCGGGGTGATCTGGACCGTGGGACGGGGGAGGTGATGGCGGTCGAACACGTTGTCCAGCCACTGGCGGCTCAGGACCGATTGCGCGGGCAGCACCCATTGATAGTCCAGCAGGTGGCGCAGCTTGATCTTCCTGTCGAAGACCGGATGATTCGGACTGGCCATAACAACCATCTCGTCGCGCATGATCTCTTCGGTATGGAAGACTTCGTCATCCTGGATCATCGGCCCCAGCACCACATCCAGTTCTCCCGCCTTCAATCCCTCCAGCAGGGCATCGTTCATGGAGACCTTCAGATCGATCGTGACCTTCTCCGCCTCTGCCAGCAACTGCTGGCAGATGCCCGGCAGGATGTGCTCGGCCAGGGTGGGGATACAGCCCAGGCGGATGTTGCCCTCGCGCCCGTGGGCATAGTCGCCGATCTCGCGGGCGGTCTCGTCCATCATCAGGCTGATGCGCCGCGCGCGGTTGAGCAGGGCCTCACCCACCGCGGTCAGGCGGATGCCGCGCCCCACGCGTTCGAACAGCGGTGCACCCAGTTGTTCTTCCAGGCGATCAATACATTTGGTCAGTGCCGGCTGTGTCTTGTAGAGCCGTTCGGCAGCCCGTCCCACATGCCCTTCCTCGGCGATGACGGCAAAATACTTGAGATCACGGAAGTCCATGATTCATTCCTGAAAGTTATGAATTCAAAAATAAAAGCAAATATACATTAAATATTCCCGCACGTAGACTGCCCTCCAAACAAGAACACTCGCCCTCGGCGGTGACGACAACATGGAGACCAGTACGATGCAAGACTTTCCTTCCCGGCGCCATTTCCTGCGGCGCAGCGCGCACCTCGCGCTTGGCCTCGGGGCCGCGACATACCTGCCGCTGACGCTGGCGCAATCCGAAACCTATGCCCATTCCTCCGGCAGCGAACACGCCGCCAGCCGTCTGCCGGCCGATGCCTGCGACTGTCACATGCACATCTACGACCCGCGCTTCGCATGGGCGCCCGGCGCCAAGCTGCTGCATGCGCCGGCCACCGTGGCCATGTATCGTCATCTGCAACAGCGACTGGGTACGACGCGCAACGTCGTGGTGACCCCTTCGGCTTATGGCGTGGACAACAGCTGCATGCTCGATGCGCTGGCACAACTGGGCAATGTCGCCCGTGGCGTGGCCGTGGTCAATGACCAGGTCAGCGACGCCGAACTGCAGCGCCTGCATCACGCCGGAGTGCGCGGACTGCGCTTCAACCTGGCGCTGGGGTCGGTCACCAGCGTTGCGATGATGGAGCCGCTGGCACGCCGTGTGGCGCCGCTGGGCTGGCATCTTCAGGTCAACATGCCCAATGAGGTCCTGCTGAACAACCGTGCGCTGCTATCGAAGCTCCCGGTGCCTCTGGTGTTCGACCACTTCGCCCGCATTCCCCTGCAGGCCGGCCCGACCCATCCGGTATTCGATTTCGTCACCGGCTTGATGCGCGAGCAGCGCGCCAGCGTCAAGCTCTCCGGCGCCTATCTCCACAGCAAGCGTGGCGCCCCCGATTACGAGGACGTCGCACCATTGGCGCGCGCCCTGCTGCAAGTGGCGCCGTCCCAGCTGGTGTGGGGCAGCGACTGGCCGCATCCGACCGAGCAACACAAGCCCGACGATGCACGCCTGCTCGATGTCATGACGGCCTGGCTGGGTTCGGACGCGATGGTGCGTACCGTGCTGGTCGACAACCCCACTCGCCTTTACCAATTCTGACGGAGTCGCCCATGTCGCAGGTTTCCATCTCTCCCGCAGCAGCGGCTGTGGCTACACCCGTCGTCAGTGAAGAGGCCATCATGAAGAAGGTGTTGCGCCGTCTCATTCCCTTCATTCTGTTGTGCTACGTGGTCAGCTACCTCGATCGCATCAACGTCGGTTTCGCCGCGCTGACCATGAACAAGGATCTGGGCCTGACACCGTCGCAGTTCGGTCTGGGGGCGGGGCTGTTCTTCATCGGCTATTTTCTCTTCGAGATCCCCAGCAACCTGGCGCTGCATCGCTTCGGCGCCCGCATGTGGATCTCGCGCATCATGATTTCCTGGGGCCTGATCTCGATGGCCACCGCCTTCGTGGTCGGTCCCAAGAGCTTTGCTCTGGCGCGCTTCCTGCTGGGCATGGCCGAGGCCGGATTCACGCCGGGCATCTACCTGTACTTCACCCAGTGGTTCCCCGGTGCCTGGCGCGGCAAGGCCACGGCCTTTTTCCTGATCGGCATTCCGATCGCCAACATCATCGGCTCGCCGCTGTCGGGCGCTCTGATGGAATTGCACGGCATGTGGGGCTATCAGGGCTGGCAGGTGCTGCTCTTGCTGGAAGCCTTGCCGGCTGTGCTGCTGGGCGTGCTGTGCCTGTTCCTGTTGCCGGATCGCCCGTCCAAGGCTGCCTGGCTCACCCCTGACGAAAAGCAGTGGCTGGACAATGCCCTGTCCACCGAACAGAACGTCCTGGCCGCCCGTCATGGCAACAAGCTCAAGGATGCCTTTACGAACTGGCGTGTGTTCGCGCTGGCCGCTGCCAACTTCTGCGGCATCATCGGTTCCCTCGGCATCGGCTTGTGGCTGCCGCAGATCATCCGCGAGTTCGGCCTGCCATCGCATCAGGTTGGCCTGGTCGCGGCCGTTCCTTACCTGGTCGGTGCGGTGGCGATGATCCTCTGGGCGCGTCTGGCCAATCGCAGCGAGCGACGCCTGTTCTTCGTGGCCGGGGCCATCGTGCTGGCGGCCGTGTCGCTGGCGATCTCGGCCTTCCTGCATACGCCGCCGCTGAAGATGCTGGCCATTACCATCGCGGTGGCGTCCATCCTCTCCTTCCAGGCGACCTTCTGGGCCATCCCCTCGGGCTTCCTGACCGGACGTGCGGCGGCTGGCGGCCTGGCGCTGATCGTTTCCATCGGCAACCTGGGCGGCTTCGTCGGGCCGTCCGTGATCGGCTTCATCCGCCAGGCCACGCAGGGCTTTACGTATCCGTTGATCTTCGTGGCCGGTGCCTTGCTGCTGGGTGCCGTCATCACCCTGGCACTGGGTGATCCGTCCCGCGTTCCTCCCGCTTCCAAGGAAACAGCATGAGCTTCTTTGCCCCGCCTCCCGTGATCGAGGCCGGTGTCTTCACGCGCCTGCCCGAGCATTTTCGCAAGCCCCGCAAGAACGCCTGGGGTGATGCCAACCGGGGCGGCCTGCCCATCGATTCCTTCCTCGAAGGTCCTTCCTTCGACCGCCAGGGCCGGCTGTACGTCACCGACATTCCCTATGGCCGGATCTTCCGCATCTCCATGGATGGTCAGTGGGAACTGGTCACCGAATACGACGGCTGGCCCAATGGCCTGAAGATCGACAAGACCGGTCGTATCGTCATCACCGACTACAAGCGCGGACTGGTACAGCTCGATCCCGACAGCGGCAGCGTCACGCCACTGCTGGAGACGGTCGGTTCGGAAGGCTTCAAGGGTGTCAATGATCTGGTGTTCGGACCCGGTGGCGAGATCTATTTCACTGACCAGGGTCAGACCGGATTGCAGGACGCCACCGGTCGCGTCTACCGTCTCGCGCCCGATGGTCAGCTGAGCTGTCTCATCAACACCATTCCCAGTCCCAATGGCATCGTCCATGACCCGGTCCTCAATCACCTGCTGGTGGCGGTGACGCGGGCGCAGCAGATCTGGCGCATCCCGCTGCATCACAACGGTGTGGTCGGCAAGGTCGGCGTGTTCGCCAACCTGCACGGCGGTATGGCCGGGCCCGATGGTCTGGCGCTGGATGCGCAGAGTTGTCTCTATATCGCCCATACCGGCTTCGGCTCCATCTGGCGCCTGTCGAAGTTTGCCGAACCGCTGCTGCGCATCCGTTCCACAGCCGGTATTTCGACCACCAACCTGGCCTTTGGCGGACCGGATGGCAAGAGCCTCTTCATCACCGAATCCCAGACCGGATCCATCCTGCGCGCCGACGTGCCGGTAGCCGGCCTGCCCATGTACTCCCACGCTTGAGCGTGGGCTTCCTCTTCGTCTTCGTTTTCATTTTCATCAAAGGATCACCATGAGCTCCCAACCTGATTTCATCCGCGACTTCGAACGCGTCGATGCCGCCGTCGTGGCCCAGGCTTCGGAATTTGCTGCTTCCATCCTGGCCGATGTGGCCGGTCGTCGCGGCACCCTGTGCAGCCGAGTGGCGCCGCTGTCGCCCACCATGCGCGTGGCCGGACCGGCACTGACCGTGGAAGTCCGTCCGGGTGACAACCTCATGATCCACGCCGCCATGGCCATCGCCAAGCCGGGCGACGTGCTGGTCATCGATGGCAAGGGCGATGAGACCTGTGCGCTGATGGGCGAGATCATGGTCTCGCAGTGCAAGGCCAGCGGCCTGGCCGGCATCATCATCTATGGCTCGGTGCGTGACACTGAAGCCCTGCGCGAGATCGGCTTTCCGGTCTATGCCGTGGGCGCCAATCCGAATGGCCCGACCAAGAACATTGCAGGCCGCGTGAACTGGCCGATCTCGGTGGGTGGCACGGCGGTGCAACCGGGAGACCTGATCGTGGGCGATGCCGATGGCGTGGTAGTGGTCGAGCGCGAGAAAGCGGCATCTCTGCTGGCTGCTGCGGCCAAGAAGGTGGCCGATGAAACCAAGCGCCTCTCCGAGATCCGTGGCGGTGGTCCGTTGCGTCCGACCTGGCTGGAGGGCGCACTGCGCAAGGGTGGCGTATTGGCAGAAGGAGAAACGCTGTGAGCGCGGCAAACAAGGAGGTGGTGATCGTCACCGGTGTCGACCTGGCAGCGGAGGCGGTCGAGCTGCTGCGGGACTATCAACTGGTCTATGCCGGTGCCAAGCCGACCGAGGATGATCTGATCGCGCTGGCCCGACAACACCAGCCGGTGGCCATCATCGTGCGTTATGGCGGCGTGAGCGCCCGCGTGATGGATGCGGCTCCAGGCTTGCGCGTCATTTCCAAGCATGGCACGGGCATCGATTCCATCGACAGCCAGGCGGCGCAGCAGCGCGGCATTGCCGTCAAGGCAGCGGCGGGCGCCAATGCCCCGGCCGTGGCCGAGCACACCTGGGCACTCATCATGGCCTGCGCCAAGAGCGTGGTGGGGCTGGACCAGCGCATGCGGGAAGGGCACTGGGACAAATCCACCCACAAGAGTGTGGAGCTGCGCGGGCGCACCCTTGGACTGGTGGGCCTGGGCGCGATCGGTCGTCGCGTGGCAGCCGTTGCAGCTGCGCTGGAAATGCCGGTGCTGGCCCATGATCCGTATGCCACTCAGGCCCCGCAAGGCGTACAGCTGGTCGATCTCGATACGCTCCTTGCGCAGTCTGACGTGGTCTCGCTGCATTGCCCGCTCACGCCCGAGAACAAGCACATGATCAACGCGCAGTCGCTGGCCTGCATGAAGGATGGCAGCATCCTCGTCAATACGGCCCGTGGCGGGCTGATCGATGAACAGGCGCTCATTGCCGCACTGGCTTCGGGCAGGCTGCGCGCGGCCGGACTGGATAGTTTCGAAAAAGAACCATTCACTGCACCGCATCCCCTGCAAAACGTCGGCAATACCATCCTCAGCCCGCACATCGGCGGCGTGACCGCAGATGCCTATATCGCCATGGGCACCGGTGCGGCCAGTAACGTGCTGGCCATCCTGAACGCTCAGGCGGTTGCCGCCTGATCCATAATGACCCTGGGCCAGCCGCCGACACAGGCGGCACCCGACTTCCGAGAGAGAGACATGGAGACAATCCAAGACGAAAAGCGGCTCGAGAGCGAGACCGTACGCAAGGTGACCTGGCGCCTGTTGCCCTTCCTGATGCTGTGTTACCTGTTTGCCTTCATCGACCGTGGCAACATCGGTATGGCGGCCTTGCAGATGAACCAGGATATCGGTCTGTCACCCAAGATGTTCGGCTTTGCCAGCAGCCTTTTCTTCATCGCCTACTTCATCTTTGAAGTGCCCAGCAACCTGGCACTGCAGAAGTTCGGCGCACGCAAGTGGCTGGCCCGCATCATGATCAGCTGGGGCCTGATCTCGGCCAGTACGGCGCTGGTGCAGGGGCCGACGTCGTTGTATTTCGTGCGCTTCATCCTGGGGGCAGCGGAGGCCGGATTCTTCCCCGGTGTGGTGCTGTACCTGACTTACTGGGTGCCTTCGGCCTATCGTGCCCGTATCGTGGCGCTGTTCATGGTGGCCATTCCGGCGGCCAGCTTCGTGGCCTCGCCGGTCTCGGCGCTGCTGCTACAGATGGATGGTATCGGCGGATTGCGGGGCTGGCACTGGCTGTTCGTGCTGGAGGGCCTGCCGACGGTGTTGCTGGGACTGGTGTGTCTGTCCTTCCTGACGGATCGTCCCGACCAGGCTCGCTGGCTCAATGAGCAACAGCGCCAGTGGCTGGTCGCGACCATGAACCGTGAGGCCGCCAGCCGTGCCGCCAAGCAGCATATCCCCTTGTGGAAGCTGTTCAGCCAGCCGCATGTATGGGGCATGGCGCTGGTGTGCGCCTGCGCCTCGGCGGCCGGTTCGGTCTTGAACGTATGGCAGCCTCAGTTGCTCAGGTCCTTCGGCCTGACAGTGATGCAGACCGGGCTGGTCAATTCGATTCCCTACCTGATCGCTTCGGTGCTGATGGTGTGGTGGGGTCGTCATTCCGACCGTACTGGCGAACGTCGCTGGCATACCGCCGTTCCGCTGATCCTGATCGGCAGTGGTCTGGCACTGGCTACGCTGGCCCATACGTTGGTGCCAGTGGTGCTGTTGCTGACCATGGTGCTCATTGGCGCCTACTCGTTCAAGGGACCGTTCTGGGCCATGGCGTCCAGCTGGTTGGCCACGGGCTCGGCCGCAGCCGGCCTGGCGGGTATCAATGCGGTGTCCAATCTGATCGGCGGCGGCGTGATGGTCAACGTCTACGGCTGGGTCAAATCTGCCACCGGCAGTTATGCCATGGCCTTGCTGCCGATGGTAGGTCTGTCGGTGGTGAGCGTGGCCATCCTGCTGGTGTTGTCGCGCAAGTCGCGCGCGGCAGGTACGGGTGCCCTGAAGGAAGCGGTGCGCTGAGCCTGACGCAAGCGTGATGGAGTACATGAGAGCCGCCCGCATTTGCAGGCGGCTCTTTTCGTTCGGGCTGTCTGCAACAGCAGAACGCGGGCGTCGCAGATGTGATGATGGCTGTCACCTGTCGGTGCCCGAAGCCTGCGGCGAGGAGCGCATTCATCTTTGTCTTCGGGCAAGGTTGCGTTGGGGCGTCTGGATCGGGCAATATCACGCACGGTCTTCACATGCCCGCCTCTGACTCTGACAAGGAATCCCATGCAGCAACACGAGAGCAAGCCGCGCCTGCCGGTGGTCGACATCGCCACCGCCACCCCCGCACAAAAGGAAGTCCTGGACGATATCCTGAAGGGCCCGCGTGGCAACCTGGCCGGTCCCTTCCTGTCCTGGATCCACAGTCCCGAACTGGCGCAGCCTGCCCAGAAGCTGGGCGCATTCTGCCGTTATCACACGCAGCTGCCGTTGCGACTGTCGGAGCTGGCCATTCTCTGCACGGCCGCGAAATGGCAAGCTCAGGCGGAGTGGCAGATTCACTATCCCATTGCCATCGAGGCCGGGCTGGACGCGGACAATGTCGAGCGGGTTCGACTGGGCAGGCCCCCTGCCTTTGAGGCGCGCGACGAACAGATGATCTGGGAATTCGTGGAAGAACTTTACGAGAACAGACGTATTTCCGAGCCCTTGTATCGGGAGGCGCAAGAACGCTTCGGTATCGAGGTGCTGGTCAATCTTGTGGGACTGCTGGGCTACTATTCTCTGGTGGCCATGACGCTGAACGTCTTCCATGTGCGCCATGGACAAGCACCGCTGCCCTTTGATGAACCCGCCGGCAGCGCAGCGGAGTGAATGTCGGGTGTGTGTCTGGCAGTGGCATGCCGCCGGCCAGGCTTACGCGATATCGAGCACGATCCTTCCGCGCGGCGCCTTGCCGGACTCCAGCAGCGCGTGCGCGAAGGCAGCCTCTGCGAGGGGGAAGCACTGACCGACCGCGGGTACCAGCACTTGTTGTTGCGCCAGCAGCGCGACCTGTCGCAGGCACTCCGGATCGTCATCGATGATCGAGCGGATCACACGTACCTTGAATTCGTCCCCGCGTTCCCGGATCGGGGCAGCGACCAGCCAGACCAGCTGGCCCCCGGGTTTGAGGACGGGATAGGAACGGTCGTGGGTGTCTGCGCCCACCAGGTCGAAGACGACATCGAACCCGCGCAATGTCGAGAAATCCTCCTTGTCATGGGCGACGACCCCGGTCGCACCCAATGCCAGCACGGCATCCCGGTTGGCACTGCTGCAGGTTGCCCAGACCTCGGCGCCCAGGTGCACCGCCAGCCGGATCATCAGGCTGCCTACTGCGCCGGAACCGGCGTGTACCAGTATCTTCATGCCGCTGGATACCTGTGCTGTTCTGACCATGGGAATCCAGGCGCTTGCGCCGGGCTGCAACAGCGCCGCTGCCTGTCGGTTTGACAGCGAGGCGGGCTGCGCGACCACGCGCGCTGCCGGCAGGACGATGCTGTCGGCGTAGGTGCCCTGGCCGAACATGTCGGCGATTACGCAGACGGCGTCGCCGACTTGGAGACCCTCGGCGCTGGATTCGACGATCACGCCCGCACCGTCGCGGCCGGGGACCTTGGGTAGTCTGAGTGGTACGTGGCGTTCAAGCAGACCAGCTCTGAGTTTGGTATCCAGAGGAGCGACTCCCGCCGCGCACAGGCGGACACGGACCTGGCCTGAGGTCAGGGCGGGCGCCTCGATGGTTTCCAGAACCATGACTTCCGGGGGGCCGTATTGGTGATAGCGGATTGCCTTCGTATTCATCGTGCCTCTTTCGTGGATGCTTGGTCCTTGTGGAAAACTCTGCTGGCAGACGGTGTGCGGCGTTGGTTTGAAGAGCAGCCGGTCCGCCGTGAGCTACTTCAGGATCGGATCCTAGAGAGAAGCGTCAAGGCAATGCAAATAGACTATCCATATTCCAGTAATAAGCTGGGCTGATGACTCGATAAGTTTGACTGCTGATGCTATAAGTCAGTGTCATCCGGAAGTTCTGCCTGCCCTTGCGCGAGTGCGTGACGCTGTTTCTGTGGTGTTATCGTACGTCAGGATTTTGCGGCACTTTTTCTGTGTGCGCGGTGTCGCTGGCGAGCAGGAAAGGCCTGTGCAAATGATTTTCAAGAGGAATTGAATGAACAGAGTTTTGCAATCCATCCACGATAATTTGCCGCAATGGGTGGCTGACTGGTTCGACGTGCTGGTGCCGGTGACGGAGGTGGTGCTGATTTTTCTGCTGGCGCTGGCGATCATGCGGGTGGCCAGGCGCCTCATCGCGAGGGTCGAACGCGATTACGGTTTGCCGGCTACGGCAATCATGCTCACGCAGCGGGTGCTGGGATTTTTCATCTATGGCGGTGCCGTACTGTGGGCGCTGGAGCGGATGGGAGTCTCCGGTACGGTGCTATGGTCTGCGTTTACCGGATTCGCCGCCGTGGGTGCGGTGGCGTTCTTTGCGGTGTGGAGTGTGTTGTCCAATCTGTTTTGCGCCATCCTGATCTTTACTACAGGGCCGTTCCGCGTGGGGGACATGATCGAGGTGCTGGAAGGCGGTGACAAGCCTGGCGTAAAGGGGCGGGTGCTGGATATCAACCTGGTCTATACCACCTTGCTGGAGGAGGGGCAGGAAGAGAAGACGATCCTGCAGTTGCCGAACAGTCTGTTCTTTCAGCGGATGGTGCGCAGGTGGAGTGATGAGCGTGGGACGGGATTTTAGAACCCATTTCATAAATAGGCGTGAGATGCGTTC
>NZ_AJVC01000005.1 GCF_000261365.1 Herbaspirillum sp. GW103 | reverse complement strand
GAAATGGGTTCTAGTGATGCGTGGCCACCTTCATTAGCCGTCATTGAAGAAGCACATATTTGAAAAAATGCTGAATCCCCTCCCAAGCTGATTCTTGATTTCATCAGCATGAATGGGCGCTAGAGGAGGGGATTCGTCTTTCTAGTCGATAAGTCCTAGTTGGTAGAGAGAGTGGCCTGCTCCATTTTGAATAAAGTCGGCGTAGGATTTTTTAGTCACTTTGCTGATAAAAATTTCGATTACTCGTGCCTGCGCTCTCTCAACTGCAGTAGCCACATCATCGAAGATGACCCAGTCCGTTAGCTCAATTCCAGGAATCTCAGCGTTTCTTCGCTCGTTGATAAAGTCATTCAACATATCAAAACTAAAAGTCTTTTCTCTTTTTTTATTATTGCAGCGAGCGCAAACAGGAAATAAGTTGCCAGAGACATTGTTAGTTTTCAACGTGTAGGTTGTGCCTCTTTTTTTGGCATTTATATGGTCGATTTGGAACGCGGATGGATGGTAAAAGCCCAAACAGTAAAAACAAAGTCGTGCTCCATATCCTATGTGTTGATTGGCAAGTTGCTGCACTTGCAGAGTCGGGTGGACATCCTTGGGACGGAAAGCTGGTCTGCCGCTATCTCCCCCCCATAATTTCATCCTATTCTCAAGCGCAGTTACACCTGCTTTCTCCAGATTGCTGCCGTCGATAAATCCAATATCGCCGCTCGTCATGTACTTTCGGTGATCGCTTTCTTCCTCGCCATATAGGCTTGCGATATAAGAGAGCTGCTACGGAAGTTGGTTTGATCTTTCCCTCTCTTTCAACGTCAACTTCCCGGCGTAGCACTTCTTTGAAACCAGTCTCTACCGGATTGGACATACTGTGGTCGATGATGATGCCCTTGTAAAAACCGATTCGATCCAACAGGTCCTCACGCTGTGCAAGGTTAAGGTCGAAGAAGTCTATTGTGTTTTGCAGTTGTGCATCATTCTGGAATATTCGAGTCAGATGCTTTTCTGCGAACTTGTGGTCTTCCAGGCTGAGTTTCTCGAATGTATCGAGCAGTCTTTTGTTGATCTCCGGTGCAGAAACTTTTACCGCTTCAAGTAGCTGCGACCGATGATCTCGGGCTTCTCGTTCCCGTTGTTCAATCTTGGCTTCGCGTTTGGTGAGTCCATCCTTAAGCTCTCGCTCGGTAAGTGTTATCCCTTGTTCATCCAAATCATCATCATCATCTTCATATGGATTGGCTGGCACGGGGTAATTTGAATCCAGGCTTGCATCATTCGTATTGATCGATGGCTTGCCGGTTTCAATATTGACCAGATCTTGGTCCTCGCGGACCTTCCGTGGCTTCGTGTTGAAGTTCTGAAGAGTTTTCCGTGTATCTGGCATATCGAATATGGAATTGATGTTTAAAAAAAACGAGGGGCTTGGCCCCTCGTTCCGTGTCAGTACTTGTAGACTCCGCGCACTATCAGTGTGTTTTCGTGCGTGCTGCTATCCATGCTGGTGCTGCCCTGGTAGCTCAGGCCCAGGGTCCATCCGCGGCGCAGGAGAAACTCGATGCCGGCGGAGGCAGATAGGGTGGGATGACGTGACCTGATAGGAGTGAGACCCGGAGACATGGCTGCTACTGTAATAGTTATAGCCGTATGCGTTGGTTTGTGCCGCATCTTGGAGGAGCACATGGTCAGTGGCTAGCGCATTAATGCTGGCAGGATCATTGCCGTTATCGCTGGCGGTGCCACACGCAAGGAGCGCAACGCGGCCAGCGCCCTTTCTGGACAGAACCCGGAGGGAGCGGCCCGTTTGGGCGAATTGCTGCGTTACGAATTTGGGGCAAGACGCCCAGTCTTGACCCAAATTCGCGCCTTGCACTTCATCCCAAACGGGACTCGCTCGCACTCACGCCTATTTATGAAATGGGTTCTAGTAAGGAAACTTCCTGCCGGGATAGGAAGCTCTTCATTGGCGGAGAGCGATGCGGGTCGATCAGGAGACATTCGTTTCGATGCGCGCAGATGAAATTTGGCAATTCATTGATGAGCTGACTGAGACCGTTAGGAGCACCCTTGCGCACGGTGAAGGAGGATATGCAAGGTCGGTCGGCGTAGCGTTGCCGTGCATCTTTTTACTCATGGCCACAAGCTTGGCCATGACTTGCTTCCAGACAAAGGGCAACTGCTGCCTTATAGCGATGACGTAATTCCGGTCATGCGTGAAGCCTGAAGATCAGCTGCAAATGATTGATGCAGTTATCAGCTGTGCACTGGGTTTCTGGGGGAGTTGGGCGTCCTCAAAAATCCAAGTTTTCAGGCTAAGAAAGTAGTGCTTTCATTTGACGCTAACAAAACATGTACTCTGGCAGCCCGGCCCTGCTTCTCGCTGTATGAGCCGTTTGCTCCCGCCCTCGGATGGGAGGTCAACAATGCGGTAAGCCGTGTATGCTGTTGAAGGATCCTGCTTCGTGCTGGCACCCAGTTGCGTGATTAGCCAGGAAGCGGTTGATGAACTCTGCAATACCGCCGACAAGAATGACCTGATCCATGCAGGCGGCGGACACTCCGTCATTTACGGGCCTGACGGAAGCTCCTTGACCCCGAAAATTCCGGAGGCAGAAGAGGGATTGCTCTTTGCCGAGCTTGATCTTGGCGTCATCAGCATCGCAAAGAGCGCAGCCGATCCGGCAGGTCACTATGCGCGTCCGGACGTGACCCGGCTGTTGCTCAATTCCAAGCGCCACCGCCCTGTCGAATTTTTTTCTGCGACAGGCACGTCAGTGCAAGAGGCTATGGAAGCCCTGCCGTCTCTGAAGAGCACAGACGATGAGAGTACACCGAGAGAGCGCGGAGCTTGAAGTGATCATTGCCAGCAATCCCGCAATAGCTTCGCGCACATGAAGAAAGGGGGGAAGATTGAGCTTCCCTCCTTTTCTCTTCCTGCTCCCCACCTGATGTGCTTACTTCCGATTGAGCACAGCCTCCTGCTTCATCTTGACCAGCTCGTAAAGCGCCGTGACGGTAGGAACGGAAACCCCACAGCCGCGCGCCTGTTCGGCGACGGCGCCATTGATGAAATCGATTTCCGTCTGTCGGCCTGCCTCGATATCCTGCAGCATCGACGGCTTGTGGTTGACGTGCATCCTGAAGGCATCCAGGAGGGCCTCCTCCACCTTCGCCATGCGGGCGGGAATCTGGAGCGCCTGAGCTACCGACACCGTTTCAGCGGCAATGCGCATCGCCAATGCTCGCCCTTGCTCGGTCGATCCAGCTGTACCGACTGTACAGCCGATAACCGCGCACACCGAGTTGAGTGCCGCATTGAAAGCGACCTTTTCCCAGATGGCAGCTCGTACCTGAGGATCAGCACTGCAATTGAGTCCGGCTGCACTGAAGATTTCCGCCACTCGGCTTACTTCCGGCCGCTCCTTGCCCGACATCGTCCAGATCCTGACATAACCCTCCCCATGACTATGCACCACCCCCGCAGACTGGAGATCTGCAGGGAGATTGGTCATCCCGACAATGATGCGCTCGCTCGGAACGACCTCGGAAATGATTTCCGCATTACCCAATCCATTCTGCACGGATAAGGCCCAGGTATCCTGGCCCACAAGATGGGAGATGCTACGTACTGCGCTTTGGGTATGCAGGCTCTTGGTAAAGAACACGATGAGGTCAAACGGCTCGGCAAAGGAGTCAGCCCTGCCTACCGGGACTCTTACCGTATGGGTGCCACTGTCATCGGAAAAGGCCAGGCCGTTATCGCTGATCGCCGCTATCGTAGCGGGCGCGACTTCGATGAAACTGACCTTCTGCCCGTTCAACGCAAGACGCGCACCAAATAGTCCGCCCATGGCACCAGCGCCAACAATGGCAATGTTCATGCCTGCTGCTCCTTCTCTTGATGTTTGACGGTCGCCGCTGCGCGGGGAATATGCTTGCTCACCATCAGCAGGGTCACGAAGACGAACAGCATCGCCCCTCCCAGCATGGCGAGATAGCCGGAAGCACCACCTTGGGTGATCACGATGGCACCCGCAAATGCACTGAGGATTGCCCCCAGGCGACCGAATGCCAGCGCGCCCGCCGTACCAGTCGCGCGTACCTGGGTCGGATAGATATAAGCGCAAAGCGCGTACATGGTGCATTGGACGGCGTTGACGAACAGTCCGTGCAAGCCGATCCCCGCGACCAACAAGGTCGTCTGGCTGCTCACGTCCAGGCTGCGCAACGCAAATGCAGTCCCTGCGGCGGCCAGGCAGCAGAGCAGCATGGGAACACGTGAGCCGAAGCGGCCGATCACTACCGCGCACAACAGTGCGCCAAAGACGCCGCCGATGTTGTAGGCCGTGAGGCCGTTGGCGGCTAACGATGGGCTAAGGCCTTCTCCTGCCAGCATCGTGGGGAGCCAACTGAATGCACTATAGACGGCCAGCAGGTTCATGAAGAAGGCGACCCAGATTGCAATGGTGTCGCGTGCCCTTCCATCAGTGAATAGCGCACGGAATCCTGCTTTTGGCTGAGAATTCTGTTCACGCGCATCGGTGAAGCGCATCCCCGCAGCGATCGTGCGGGACATACGCGTGAGCAGGGACCGCAGCTCATCCCAACGGTCGGGCTGGCGTGCCAGATATCGTGGCGACTCCGGAATGCTGAACCATAGCAGTACAGAAAATGCCAACGGCAGCATGCCACCCAGCAAGAAGAGACCACGCCAGCCATAGTGGGGCAGCACCAGGTTGGCGAAGAGCCCGGCCAACATTCCTCCCAGGGGAACGCAGACGATGGTCGCGGTGACGGCAAAGGTACGTATCCGGGCCGGGCTGAATTCTGCCGTAATCGTGGTGGAGACAGGCAGGGCACCGCCGATTCCGAGGCCGGCGAAAAAGCGCAGGATTGCAATCGTGGTGATATCCGGAGAAAGCGAGATCAGGCTGGTAGCGATCCCGAACACGAAGACACTGCCAATGATGGCCAGGCGGCGACCGAAGCGATCAGCGAACAAGCCGGCAAAGGCGCTTCCCAAGCCCATGCCGACCAGGCCCGCGGCCACAGCCGGAGCAAACGCATTGCGCGTGACGCCCCACTCCTTGATCAGGCTGGGAATGGCGAAGCCAATCAGCTGCCCGTCGAATCCGTCCATGACGATCGACAGCGCGGCCAGGATGACCACCATCTTCTGGAAGCCGGTAAACGTCCCTTCATCCAGCACGCGCCCGATGTCGACGACCTTTGCTTGATCGATCCCGTAGGTGCTCATGTGCGCTCCCGGATAGTGTCTTCGATGGTGACCGCGGCGAACGCATTGATGCGGATTGGATCGTGCCTGTGATGCTGGTGCCAGGATGTCATTTTCATGGCTGTCTCCTTGGTTGTATCGCACGGGTCCGGTCATTGCCGGCCCGCATTGGCGATTGTTTTTCTAGGGCCTGTTCACATTCAATCTGTGAGATGCGTTGCCCCCAGAAGGCGGGCTGGCAAGGCGCGCGTCAGGGCTGGTGGTGGTGCCACCAGCCCTGACGTGCAACGCGGCCAGCGCGCCTTCTGGGGGCAACCCTCCGGGAGAGGCCGCCAAGCGTCGCCTGCCGTTGTTGCAGCTCCTTGCCGTGGCACCACCACGGCGCGTCGCTGCGCCTAGGCAGACAACGCTTGGCGACCTCTCGCACTCACAGATTGAATGTGAACAGGCCCTAGTGATTGGCAACGCGGGACGGCGTACCGCGCCGCGTGCAGCGAACTCTCTCAGAACGGGTACTGGCGCTGCGAGGTTTGAACCGTGATCCAACGCAGATCAGTGAATTCGGCCACCCCGGCGCTACCGCCAAAATGACCGAAGCCACTGGACTTCACGCCGCCGAAGGGCATATGCGCCTCGTCATGCACGGTCGCTCCGTTGATGTGGCAGATCCCGGACTCGATACGGCGTACCAGGTTCAGTGCACGGGCGATATCACGGCTGAACAGTGCGGCCGAGAGGCCATATTCATTGTCGTTGGCACATGCAATGGCGGCATCGTCATCCTTGACCCGCACGATGGGCTTGACCGGACCGAAGGACTCCTCGTGGTAGATGTCCATCTGCGCTGTGACATGGTCCAGCAGCGTGGCCGGCATGAGCGTGCTCTCGGCCTTGCCGCCGCACACCAGGCGTGCACCCTTGGCAAGGGCATCATCGATCAGCGCGTTGCAGCGCTGCACGGTTGCCAGGTCGACGACCGAGCCCAGCACGACCGGCCCCTGGCGGGGATCACCCAGCGGAAGGCTGCGCGCCTTGGCTACCAGGCGGGCGACAAAGTCATCGGCCACACGTTCGTCGACGATGATGCGCTCGGTGGACATGCAGATCTGTCCGGAATTGGCGAAGGCACCGAAGGCCGCTGCCTGCACCGCAGCCTCGATGTCCGCATCGTGCAGCACGATGAAAGGTGCCTTGCCCCCCAGCTCCAGCACGGATGGCTTGAGGTACTTGGCGCATTGGCCGGCGATGATGCGGCCCACGCGCGTGGAGCCCGTAAAATTGACACGTCGCACTGCCGGATCGGCAATGATGGCTTCAACAATTTTTCCGGCATCTTCGGGCGCGTTGGTGATGAAGTTCACCACGCCAGGCGGCAATCCGGCATCCTGGAATGCGTCAATGATGAGGCCATGCGTGGCCGGGCAGATTTCAGATCCCTTGAAGATCACGGTATTGCCGCAGGCCAGCGGAAGTGCGACCGCACGCACGCCCAGGATGACGGGGGCATTCCAGGGGGCGATACCCAATACGACGCCGGCCGCCTGGCGAACACCCATGGCGAGGTTGCCTGGGACATCGGAGGGAATGAGCTGCCCCGCGATCTGGGTCGTCATCGCTGCGGCTTCGCGCAGGCCGTCGGCGGCCAGATGCACGTTGAAAGCCGCCCAGTGATGAGACGCACCGGTCTCGGAGGCCATGGCCTCCGCAAACGCATCTGCGCGGGCTTGCAGCGCGTCAGCTGCACGGGCGAGCAGGCCGCGGCGTTCTCCGGGCCCCATCGCTGCCCAGGCCGGGAAAGCCTCAGCAGCAGCGCGAACGGCCGATTGTGCATCCGCGACGGTCGCCGCCGGTGCTCGCGAGGCAACGCTCTCATCGAGCGGGTTGCGCCGCTCGAAACAAGCACCGCCAGTGGCTGGACGGCGCTGGCCGTTGATCAGCATGTCAACTTCTTTCATAGTCTCCTCCTGTTGTTTCTAACTTCCATCTTGCTGCCAGGGTATTAGTATCGATTTGCAACCAAGCAGAATCCTAACGAAAACAATCAGCGCACCACGACTTCCACCAGACGGGGTTCATTCGACGATATCGCCGTCTGCAGTGCCGCGGCCAGCTCGCCGGGCTCACTCACACGCACCCCTTGGCATCCCATCGACTGCGCCAGTGCAACGAAGTCGAGGCCGGGAAGATCAGTCCCTTGGACCACGTCGCCGGCACCGAAGCCGAAAACCGGCGCGAAGTCCTGCAGGGCGGCGTAGCGCCTGTTGTTGATGATCACGAAGGTGAGGGGAAGACGCAGCTGCACAGCGCTGTAGATGGCTTGCGGCGAGTACATGGCAGAACCATCCCCGATCAGCCCGATGACGCGTTGCTGCGGCCTGGCCAGGGCAACCCCCACCGCCGCCGGCATGCCATAGCCAAGACCGCCGCTGGCCATGGTGTAGAAGGTTCCCGGGCGTGTAAAGGGCAGATAGGCCTGCATGGTCGGACGAGATCCTGGCGCTTCCTCCACGACGATATCCTCTGCTGCGCGCACTTCAGCGAGGGTCTGCATGGCAAAGGCCGCTGACATCGGTATCTCCGGCTCGGCGCGGGGACGCGCAGCACGCGCAGGTGGCAGCGGACGAGCGGCGGGCGGATGCTTCAGCAGCTGCGCCAACAGGTCTTGCAATCCCAGCTGGATATTGCCGACGATGGCGGTCCCGGACGGCGTCCAGGAAGCCGTCACCGGATCATCAATCAATTGGTACAGCTGCGCACCGGGTGGCAGATGCGGCCCACTGCCTTCGACGTGATAGGTGAAGGCCGGAGCGCCGGCTACGAAAATCAGGTCATGGCCGTTGAGCAATTGCACGATCTTCTCGCGCATGGCCGGCAGGAATCCAGCGAACAGGTGGTGGTCTTCAGGGAAGCTGCAACGCGAGGACATGGGCGCAACAAACACGCGTGCGTTGGAGGTCTCGGCCAGACGAAGCACCTCATCCCAAGCCCCGGCGCGGTCCAGCTCCGAACCGACGACGATGGCCGGACGCTCACTGCGGTGCAGGGCGGTGGCGAGGGCAGCGATGGCCTCAGGCTCCGGGCGGCTGCGCGTGGTGACTTCGGTGGCCTCGAGCAACTCCCCAGGCTGATCCCAGTCATCCACGGGGATGGAAACGAACACCGGACCACGCGGTTCCTGCATGGCAATGTGGTAGGCCCGGGCAAGTGCACGCGGAACGTCGGCGGCGCGCGCGGGCTCGATACTCCACTTGACGTAGGGCTTGGGAAGTTCGGTGGCGTGCGAGGCTGCCAGGAACGGATCGAATGGCAGGATGGAGCGCGCCTGCTGGCCGGCAGTGATGATCAGCGGAGTGCGATTGCGGAAGGCGGTGAAGATGTTGCCCATCGCATTGCCGACGCCCGCCGCCGAATGCAAATTGACCAGAGCGGCCTTGCCGCTGGCTTGGGCATACCCATCGGCCATGCCGACCACCACTGCTTCCTGCAAGCCCAGCACGTATCGGAAATCGGCCGGGAAGTCCCGGAACATGGGCAGTTCAGTTGAGCCCGGATTGGCAAAGACGGAGGTCATGTCCAGGCGACGCATCAGATCGAGGACGGCGTCGCGAACTGTGATTCCAGGTGATTGGGGCGCCTGCATGTGAAGTCCTATGGAAGATCTTGTGACTTGGGTGGAAAGTGATTCGGGTGGAGTATGTGACGCAATCATCTCTTTGAAAATTGCCAAATTGGATAAAAGTCATAACCTTTGGTAATGTGCTGACTCATCTCACGCAAGCGCCGAAATGCTCAGCCAGCACCATCATCGGGAGAAATCATTGAGCTTCAATCTGCAGCAACTGGAAATGTTCTGTGCCATCGTCGGTGCCGGTAGCCTGGGGCGAGCGGCGCACGTGCTTGGCCTGACCCAACCGGCCTTGAGTCGCGCCATCAAGCGTCTCGAGGAATCCGTTGGCGGCATCCTGTTTGAACGTCACACCACCGGCATGCACCTGACACAGCTTGGACAGGCGCTGCTGCCGCACGCACTTTCCTTGCAACGGGAAGCCAAGCAGGCGCGCGACGAACTGGATGCCCTGCGTGGTTTGAGCAAGGGCGTCATCAAGGTCGGCGCGGTGGGGAGCATTGCCAGTCTGGTACTGCCACTGGCTGTGGCCGGTGTACTGGAAAAATGGCCCAACCTGCGCGTGGAAATCATCGAAGGCGTTTGGGATCGTCTGGCAGAGGGCTTGCTGACCCACGAGATCGACCTGGCACTAGGCACGTCGGGCATGGAAACCGATGGCGTGGCAGCGATCGCGGACTGCTGCTGGACAGACCTGAGCTACGTGGTGGCAGGAAACGATCATCCCCTGCGGGGCAAAGACAAGATCACCCTGGCCGAAACCCTTGAGCTGCGATGGGCCTTGACTCCTGCTGGCACAGGACCTTATCTGCACTTGAAGGAAACGTTTGCGAAGGCTGGATTGCCGATGCCTGAGATCGCAGTGGAATCGCGTTCCGTCACGGTACTCAAGAGCCTGGTAGCACGCTGCGGATTCGTGGGCTGGATGTCCGGCCCCATGTTCGATACGGAACGCAAGGCCGGCCTGATTGATGCGCTGCCGGTGGAGGGACTGAAAGCCCCTCGGACCTTGATGGCATTTCGACGTCGCCAAGGGATACTGCCCACACCAGCGACCCGCTTGCTGGACGAATTGCGCAATCTCGCGGGTTCCTTGCAGTCTTTTAGTCCTCATCCCAGCTCTGCTGATAACGTTTCACCGCACTATTCTTCGCGGTGATCGCTGCGATGGCACTCTCAATGAGTCAGTTTTCAATGCAAATCCGCAAATTCGTTCCATGATGAGTGAGCGATGTACGGTGACTCGATCTGTAACTGCTCGATGCTGGAGAAGCGAACCAGGTAAAAACACTCTGACTTAAGCGTGCCGACGAAGCGTTACATGGCCGCATTATCCAGGCAGTTTCCTCTACGCGACATGCTCTGCGTAATGCCGTTGTCGGCCAAGGTGCGGCGGTAAGTGTGCATCTGATATTGCCATCCCTGATCCGAGTGCAGCATGGGGCGCAGTCCCCTTCAAGGTCGAGATGGCCTTCCTGAGCATGCTGTCGACCGTCTGGAACTGAGGTGAACGGCTTGACTGATACGACACGATCTCGCCGTTGTACAAGTCCATTCAATACTCAGGGAGGACTTCTTTCAACTCTTTAGGAGACGGCAAACTTTCTAAGATCTCCGTTGTGGTGGCGGGCAAAAGAAAAGCCACCTGTATTAAGTGGCTTTTAATTTTGGGGCGCAGCGGCATTAAATCCCGACCAACTTTATTCATTGTAGTCAGGAATCGCAAAACACCCTCACTCCACCGTCACCGACTTAGCCAAATTGCGCGGCTTGTCCACATCCGTCCCCCTGGCCAGTGCCGTGTGATACGACAGCAACTGCAACGGCACCACGTGCAGAATCGGCGAGAGCACGCCATAGTGCTCCGGCATGCGGATCACGTGCAGACCTTCTGCCGAGGTGATGCGCGAATCGCCATCGGCAAACACATACAGCTGACCGCCACGCGCCCGTACTTCCTGCATGTTGGACTTGAGCTTCTCCACCAGCGCATCATTGGGGGCAATGGTCACCACCGGCATCTGGTCCGTCACCAGCGCCAGCGGACCATGCTTGAGTTCGCCCGCGGCATAAGCTTCAGCGTGGATGTAAGTGATCTCCTTGAGCTTGAGCGCACCTTCCAGGGCGATCGGGTAATGCAGGCCACGTCCCAGGAACAGCGCATTCTCGCGACGCGCAAAGGCTTCGGCCCAGGCGACGATGGAGGGCTCCAGCGCCAGGACGCTCTGCAGCGCCGCCGGAAGGTGGCGCATGGCCTTGAGGTGCTCGGCCTCCTGCGCTTCACTGAGCAGGCCGCGCGTCTGTGCCAGCGCCAGCGTCAGCAGGAACAGCGCCGCCAGCTGCGTGGTGAACGCCTTGGTCGAGGCCACGCCCACTTCCACACCGGCACGGGTGATGTAGGCCAGTTCGCATTCGCGCACCATGGCACTGGTGGCCACATTGCAAATGGTCAGCGTATGCTGCATGCCCAGGCCGCGCGCATGCTTCAAGGCCGCCAGCGTGTCGGCCGTCTCGCCGCTCTGCGAGATGGTCACCACCAGCGACTTCGGATTGGGTACGCTGTCCCGGTAACGATATTCGCTCGCAATCTCGACGTTGACCGGGATCTTCGCGATCGATTCCAGCCAGTACTTGGCCGTCAGCCCGGCGTAATAGCTGGTGCCACAGGCCAGAATCAGGATCGAATCCACTTCCTTGAAGACCTTGTAGGCCTTGTCGCCAAACAGCTCGGGCATGATGCCGACCACCCCCTCCAGCGTGTCGGCGATGGCGCGCGGCTGCTCGAAGATTTCCTTCTGCATGTAGTGCTGATACGGTCCCAGTTCGACCGCGCTGGTGTAGGCCTGTACGGTGCGCACCTCACGCTCGGCCGAACGGCCAGCCGCATCGACGATCCACACCCTCTGCAACTGCAGGTCCACTACGTCGCCTTCCTCAAGATAGATGATCTGGTCGGTCGTGCCGGCCAGCGCCATCGCGTCCGAGGCCACGAAGTTCTGTCCTTCACCCACGCCCACGATCAGCGGCGAACCCTGGCGCGCCGCTACCACACGATGCGGCTCATCCGCGCAGAAAACCGCAATGGCGTAAGCACCGGTCAGGCGACGCACGGCCTGCTGCACGGTCTGGAAAAGATCGCCGTCATACATGTGGTCGACCAGATGGGCGATCACCTCGGTATCGGTCTGGCTCTCGAAGACGTAACCGGCAGCCTGCAGTTCGGCACGCAGCTCGTCATGGTTCTCGATGATGCCGTTGTGCACCAGCGCAATGCGGTCGCGCGAGAAGTGCGGGTGCGCATTGTGCGTGGCCGGAGCACCATGGGTGGCCCAGCGGGTATGAGCGATGCCGGTGAAGCCGGACAGCCCGCTCTGCGCCACCTGCTGCTGCAACTCGGCTACCCGCGACGTGCTGCGCGAACGCTGCAGCTTGCCATCCACGTGCAGCGCCACGCCGCAGGAGTCATAACCCCGATATTCAAGGCGCTTGAGGCCCTCGAGCAGAATGGGAGTGACGTTTTGCTGCGCTACCGCGCCGACGATGCCGCACATGGAATACCTCGCTGGAAAAGATGTGCCTGCATATTAGGCGAGGCGATGTGAAATAAGATTTCTAAAAAATCAGAGTTTTGAATTATTATTGCTTCATTGCTTGGTGATGAAATATTATTAAATTCATGTAAGTTTTTTGAATTTATATGTCATGTGTGCTGGCTTGTAGTCAGGCAATGCCAGGCAAATTCACAAGTTTTCCTTTGCGCCCATGAAAGCACCCCTCGATCTGGACGATCTCGACCGCCGTATTCTGCAAGCCTTGCAGAGCGATGCCAGCCAGACCAACCAGGAGTTGGCCGCGCAGGTGCATGCCTCGCCGCCGACCTGCCTGCGCCGGGTCAAGCGCTTGGTGGAGGCGGGGGTGATCGCGCGCCAGGTGGCCTTGCTGGATCCGGCCCAGGTTTCTGCCACGCTCACGGCGCTGGTGGAAATCACGCTGGACCGTCAGGGCGAGGAAGAACAGCAGGCCTTCGAAGCGCTGGTGGCCGGGGAGGCGGCGGTGCAGCAGTGTTACCGGGTGTCGCCGGGGCCGGATTTCGTGCTGGTGGTGCTGGTGCGCGACATGCCCGCCTATCACGCCCTGGCGCATCGGCTCTTCGCTTCGCAGCGCAATGTGCGCAACGTGCGCAGCTACTTCTCCATCCACCGCAGCAAGTTCGAGACCGCCATCCCCCTCGAGCTCGGCGCCGCCCCATGAAAAACGGCCGATACCTTCAGGCATCGGCCGTACGGGCTTGTGGACAAGTCAGGAAGCAGCGTATTTCCGGGATTTTTCCTTCATATCGCCCTAAAACCACCCCTCAGTTGGCGTTATCCACAGGGCAGGCTCACTTCGCCGCGCCTATTTCCTGATCTTGACCGGTCGTTGCCAGCCCGCCAGCGACAGCTGTTTGGCGCGCGACAAGGTCAGTTGCCCGGCCGGGGCGTCCTTGGTCAGCGTGGTGCCCGCGCCGATGGTGGCACCCCTGCCCACGCGCACCGGAGCAACCAACTGGCTGTCGCTGCCGATGAAGGCGTCGTCTTCGATGATGGTGCGGAATTTGTTGGCGCCGTCGTAGTTGCAGGTAATCACCCCGGCGCCGACATTGACGCCGCTGCCCACGTCTGCATCGCCGACGTAGGCCAGGTGATTGGCTTTGCTGCCCACGCCCACGATGCTGTTCTTGACCTCGACGAAGTTGCCGATGTGCACGTCCTGCGCCAGTTCGGTGCCGGGGCGCAGGCGCGCGTAGGGGCCGATCTGTGCGCCGGCGCCGACCACCGCATCTTCGATATGGGTGAAGGGTTTGATGGTCACGCCCGCACCGATGCGCGCATTGCGGATCACGCAGTGGGCACCGATGCTGCTGCCTGCGCCGATGCTGACCTGGCCTTCGAAGACGCAGTTGACGTCGATGCTCACATCACGTGCACATTCCAGCACGCCGCGCACATCGATGCGGGCCGGGTCGGCCAGGGTCACGCCGGTTTCCAGCAGGCCATGGGCGATGTTGCGCTGGTGGACGCGCTCCAGCTCGGCCAGTTGCACCTTGCTGTTCACGCCCAGGGTCTCGGTTACGTCGTCGGGTTGGGCCGAGACCACTTCCACGCCATCGGCCACGGCGGCCGCGATCACGTCGGTCAGGTAGTACTCGCCCTGGGCATTGTTGTTGGAGAGATTGGCGAGCCACTGGCGCAGCCGCGCCGTGGGCGCAACGATGATGCCGGTATTGACTTCGCGGATGGCGCGCTCGGCCGCGCTGGCATCCTTCTGCTCGACGATGCGCTTGATCCGGCCGTCCTCGCGCACGATGCGGCCATAGCCGGTGGGGTCGTCCAGGGTCACGGTCAGCACGCCCAGCTTGTCGTGGCCGGCGGCCTCCAGCAGGCGCCGCAGGGAAGCTGCGGTGGTCAGCGGCACATCGCCATACAGCACCAGGGTGGGTACGTCATCGTCAAGATGCGGCGCGGCCAGCATGACTGCATGCCCGGTACCCAGCTGCGGTTGCTGCAGGGCAAAGGCCAGGCCCTGGCCGGCGAAAGCCTGCGGTACGGCATCGCCGCCATGGCCGTAGATCACGCACAGCTGCGTGGGCGCAAGCTGGCGCGCGGTATCGATGACATGGCCCAGCAGGGGCTTGCCGGCCAGCGGATGCAGGACCTTGGGCAGGGAGGATTGCATGCGTTTGCCCATGCCGGCGGCGAGAATGACGATGTTCATGGCAGTGTGAAGCCAAGGAGGCAAAAGAAAAAAGGACCGAAACTGGAGCGCGGAGTCTACCATGCGCACCATCCATTCCCCAGGGGATTGAGCGCCCGGTATCCCGGTCTGGATGTTGCATTGGTGGCAATTTCATAAATCAGGAATAAACCTCAAAAGTCATATTAATCTCCTGATGTAGTTGCAGACGACCATGATTAAATGACTAAAAACAATGTTGATGCGTCTACCCGTGAGGCATTGCGTCTTCAATGTTTCCTTCTTACGGTTGCGCCCACCTTTGGCGCCCAGGCGACTCCATGGCAACTGAAAAAACTTTTGATCTGCTCTACATGCACAGTCCGATCACCTATTCGATCGGGCGTCATCTTGTCGAGAATGGCTATCTGGAAAACGAGCTGCTCGTGGTCTGCGGGCGCAACACGCAATGGGACGGGCCCTTCATCAGCGTGGAAAATGATGGTGTGTGGTCGATCTCGCGCACCTGCGATTATCTGGAAAAGATCTGTGCAGTCCTGAAGGGCTATGCCGCGATCGGCCTGAACCTCTACGTGCCGCACAGTGGTTTTCTGGTGGGCAAGCTCTTCAGCATGGCCGGGGTGGTGCGCAAGGTGCACTACATCGAGGAAGGGACGGCCGCCTACGATCCCTCCAACGTTCTCACGCCATGGACCAGCCCGGAGATCGATGTCGGTCTGCTCACCGATGAGCTCGAGCGTCGAGGCATCCTGGATGTGCTCCAGATCGACCGCCAGCGTCTGGCCGGTCTCAATGCGATGGATTCCTGGTTCTTCAATCCGCGCCTGCCCGGTTTTGCAGGTGCCTTCTGCGTCTCGGACAAGGCCTTCCCAACGCTCTCCGAGGTCACGGTGCTGCCGATGAGCACGCGCGAGATCATTCCGGCCAATGAGACCGTCTGGCTGTGTCTGCTGCCGTGCCTGATCAACTTCGTTGCCGAGCACGAGAAGAACAAGCCCCTGCTGGACAAGTTCCTGTATGGCCTGCTGATGATGGTGCGCATGCAGGCGGCCCTGGTGAAAAACGTCGGCGGTGCACTGGTCATCAAGTTCCACCCGGCTGATGACGCGTATTTCAACGAAGGGTTCAAGAACAATTTCTATGCGATGGGGACCGGCTACCGTGATTTCTTCGACATGAACGATTTCCCCGTCGGCTATGAACCGGCCTTGTACAACTTCACGAAGTTCATCGTGGTCAACGATTCTTCCGCCTTGCTGTATGTCCGACAGTTCCGCGGGGAGGACAGCGTCGTCCCGGTCAAACTGGACTGAAGACGGATCCCTGATCCACGCGCCCGGCATCGCAGTCATCTCACTTACCGCAACGGCACATCATGCTTACCAACCAGTCCATTCTCGTTACCGGTGGTACCGGGTCATTCGGCCATACCTTTGTTCCGATGACCCTGGCCAAATACAACCCGCGCCGACTCGTGATCTTCTCTCGCGATGAAATGAAGCAGTGGGAAATGGCCAAGCTGTATGCCGACGATAGCCGCGTGCGCTTCTTCATCGGTGATGTGCGCGACAAGGATCGTCTGGGACGCGCCCTCTCCGGCATCGATTACGTTGTCCACGCCGCCGCCACCAAGATCGTGCCGACGGCGGAATACAATCCCTTCGAATGCGTCAAGACCAATGTCATCGGCGCCATGAATCTCATCGACGCCTGCATCGATCACGGCGTCAAGCGCGTGGTGGCGCTTTCTACCGACAAGGCCAGCAGTCCCGCCAATCTCTATGGTGCCACCAAGCTGGCCTCGGACAAGCTCTTCGTGGCCGGCAATTCGTATTCGGGCGGCAACGAGACCCGCTTTGCGGTGGTGCGTTACGGTAACGTCATGGGGTCGCGCGGTTCGGTGATTCCTCATTTCATGGCGCTGGCGGAGAGCGGGAAAAAATTTCCCATCACCGATGAGCGCATGACGCGCTTCATGATCACGCTGGAGCAGGGTGTGGAACTGGTATGGCATGCCTTCGAGGACATGGTGGGCGGGGAAATCTACGTCAAGAAAATTCCCTCGATGCGACTGCCGGATATCGCCCGTGCAGTGCGTGCCGATGCCGAGTTCGACATCGTCGGCGTGCGTCCCGGCGAGAAGCTGCATGAGCAGATGATCGGCATCGAGGATGCGCCCTACACCTACGAATATCCCGAGCATTTCAAGATCCTGCCGGCCATTCACAAATGGAGCGAAGATCCGGCCCGGATTCGCGATGGTCACAAGGTCGCTGCCGATTTCGTCTATTCGTCCGACAACAACCAGGAGTGGATGTCCTCGCAAGAGTTGGCAGGGTGGATTGCGGCGCATCGCAATGTCGTCGGAAAACTCTGATGACTCCCATTCCTTACGGCCGACAGGACGTCACGCAGGACGATATCGATGCCGTGGTCGAGATCCTGCGATCGGACTTTCTCACCCAGGGACCTGCCGTCCCTGCCTTTGAGCAGACGCTGCAGGCGCATTGCCAGGCCAGTCATGCCGTGGCTTTCTCCAATGCCACGGCGGCCCTGCACATCGCCTGCCGTGCGCTGGAGGTCGGACCGGGCGACCTGGTCTGGACCTCGCCGATCACCTTTGTGGCCAGCGCCAATTGCGCACTGTATTGCGGTGCCGAGGTCGACTTCGTCGATATCGATCCGCGCACCTGGAACATGGACCCGCAAGCCCTGGCGGCCAAGCTCGAGCAGGCCAGCCGCAGCGGACGACTGCCCAAGGTGGTCATCCCCGTGCACCTGTGTGGCCAGTCTTGCGACATGCGTGCCATCGGCGCGTTGGCTGCGCAATATGGGTTCAAGGTGATCGAAGACGCGTCCCATGCCATCGGTGGAACATACGCGGGCGAGCCCATCGGCAATTGCCGCCACAGTGATATCACGGTCTTCAGCTTTCATCCGGTCAAGATCATCACGACCGGGGAGGGTGGCGCCGCGCTGACCCGGAGCGACCTGCTGGCGAGCCGCCTGCGTCTGCTGCGCAGCCACGGCATTACGCGCGAGGCCGGGCTGATGCAGGAGCCCCCTCATGGCGACTGGTATTACGAGCAGATCGATCTGGGCTTCAACTATCGCATGACCGATATGCAGGCCGCCCTGGGCAGCAGCCAGGCCAAGCGCCTGGAGCAGGTGGTGGCGCAGCGGCACCGTATCGCGCAGCGCTACGATAGCCTGCTGGCCGACTTGCCACTGCAGCTTCCGTGGCAGTTGCCGCAGACCTATTCCGGCATGCACCTCTACGTCGTGCTGGTGGGCGAGCAAGCCGGGCGTGATCGCAAGGCCGTCTTCGATGGCTTGCGCGCGGACGGCATCCTGGTCAACGTGCATTACCTGCCGGTCTACCGGCAGCCCTATTACCGCCAACGGGTGAGTTGCGATCCTGCCCAGTTCCCGCATGCCGAGCACTATTACGCCCATGCGATCTCGTTGCCCATGTATCCGGGTCTCAGTGAGGCGCAGCAGGATTTCATCTGCGAACGACTGGCTTTTTACCTTGCCTAGCGCTGTTATTTTCGCTTCAGTTGAGGTGCTGCAACCCGGCGTGAAGTCTTGCTGAGCGTGGCTTGTGCCGGCAACGATAATGTTGCAGCTGCTGACCGGTGACGAGATGGCCACTGCGCCGGGCACGGCAAGCCCACTCAATCTGATACGAATACGGAAACTTCAATGACTTCTTCGTCGCCATTTCCTGACGCTTTCCCGGCTGCAACGGACCAGGATGTCTCGATGCAGCCTGGCTATTATTTCGAAGACAGCGTCCAGCAACAGGAGCGCGAACGCATCTTTGCCCGCTGCTGGAATTTCGTCGGTTTTGCCGAACAGGTCGCCGAGCATGGTCAGTTCCTGACGGTGGAGATCGGCGGCACCTCGGTCGTGGTCCAGAATTTTCAGGGCGAGCTGCGCGCGCTGCACAATGTCTGCACGCATCGTTTCGCCAAGATCCAGGAAGAGAAATGCGGCAAGCGCGCGCTGACCTGTCCTTATCATGGCTGGACCTACGACAAGGAGGGCACGCCCTTCATCCCCGGCAATGCCAAGTACTTCCAGCTCGATGACGCCGGCCGCAAGGCCCGTGCGCTGCGCAGTTTCAAGCTGGAGCAGTGCGGTCGCTTCCTGTTCGTGCGGCTGGCCGAAGAGGGACCGACCCTGCCGCAATACCTGGGGCCCTACGCGGACATCCTGCTGCATCTCTCGGAGATATTCACGGACCAGGTCGATGACCAGCGCAGCCTCTGGCAGGCCAACTGGAAGCTGGGCGTGGAGAGTGTGCTGGAGGTCTACCATGTGGGCCTGGTGCACCCGGAGAGTTTCAAGAATTACGTGCAGGCACGCTGGGAGATCGATGTCGGCGAAGGCTTCAACAACGGTGTGGCCTATCTTTCCGAGAACAGCGCCAAATGGTGGGATGGGGTGCGTCAGCGCCTCAAGCTGCACCAGAGCCAGCGTTTCCCGAACTATGACCACTTCTTCATCTTCCCGAACCTGGCCATCGGTCTGTCCCATGGCTGCCTCATGAGCGTGCAGACCTATACGCCGCTCACACCGCAGACCAATGAGCTGCATTACCGTATCTTCATGGCCGCCAGCGACCTCGAAGCGGGGCGTCAGGCCGCGGTGCGCAAGGCGGTGGTGGAGAACGTGACCACCTTCAACCGGGTCATTCTCGGGGAAGATCAGCACATCATGGAGCAGGTGCAGAAGGGCAACGCGCAGATGAGCATGGCCCCGGTTCACGGCAGCAACGAAGCGCGCATCCGCAAGTTCCATCAACACTGGCATCACTGGATGAGTCTGGCTTCCGGTGAGAATGCCAGGCGCGACTGAGAGCCCGTCATGTCCTCTTCCCTGGTCCTGTTTCGGGTCGATGCAACTGCGGCGATGGGCATGGGCCACCTGATGCGCTGCCGTGCGATTGCCGAAGCCATCACTGAACAGGGCGGCACGGTCGTGTTTGCCATGGTCGATCCGCTGCCGGCGGCGCAGGCGATGATGGCGGCCATCCCCGCCCAGTTGATCGCGCTGCCGGGGCCGGCCAACAGTGAAGATGACCTGGTCGCTCTGCGGGAATTGATGCGCGTGCTCAGGCCGCGTATCACCGTCGTGGACGGCTATCATCTCGATGACGCCTACCTGCGTGCCGTGGCCCGGGAGGCCCCGCTCGGGGTGCTGTGGGACAGTGCCGAGCATCAGGACGTGGCCGCCGATCTCATCATCGATGCCTCCCCCAACGCGCCCCGGGACGCCTACGCGGCGATCTCGGCGCAAGCCTTGCTGCTGCTGGGGCCGAGGATGGCGCTGATCCGTCGCGACATCCGCCACGCCGCCGCACAGCCGCAGCAGGCGCTGGCTGCGCGTGAGCAGGTGCTCATCAGCTTTGGCGGGTCGGATCCGCTCAATCTCTCGATGGCCTTGCTGCCACTGTTGCGTGAACGCTTGCCGGCCAACGTCGGGTTGACCGTGCTGGCCGGTGCAGCCTATGCGCATCATCAAGATTTGCAGGACCTGGCCGATAAACTAAGTCCGGCAGTACGGGTTGTGGTCAATCCGCCGTCGGTGGTGCCGCTGTTTCTTGGTGCCGGGCTGGTGGTGTCGGCAGCCGGTGGCACCATCGGCGAACTGGTGGCACTGGGGCTGCCGGCGCTGTCGGTGGTGGTGGCGCAGAATCAGGTGGCCGCCAGTGTCGATGGTCCGTATCCCTGCGTGGATGGCCGCACGGCCGCAGCGCCGGAACACATCGCCACGATGGCGGCGGCAATGTGGCAAGATCTGCCGGGACGGGAACGCCTCGTGCAGGGGCTGCGCGGTGTGGTCGATGGCCAGGGTGCCGTGCGTGTGGCCAACGCGCTTCTTACAACACATTTTAGGGAAAGACTTGCGTCATGAATCATGTCAAGATCGCCGATCGCGTGATTGGGCCGGGACATCCTCCGTACATCATTGCGGAGATGTCGGGCAACCATAACGGAGAGATCGCGCGCGCCATCGCGCTCATTGATGCAGCCGCCGATGCGGGGGCCGATGCCGTCAAGATGCAGACCTATACGGCAGACAGCATGACGATCGACTCCACCGCGCCCGGCTTTGTCATCGAGGGCGGGTTGTGGGCCGGGCGCAGCCTGTATGACCTCTACCAGGAAGCGGCCACGCCCTACGAGTGGCACCCTGCGTTGTTCGAACATGCGCGCAAGCGCGGCATTGCTCTGTTCAGCAGTCCGTTTGACCGCGCCGCAGTGAAGATGCTTGATGAGCTTGGGGCGCCAGCCTTCAAGATCGCCTCCTTCGAGCTCAACGACTTGCCCCTGATCCGCTATGCGGCCAGTTTCGGCAAGCCGCTGATCATGTCGACCGGTCTGGCCACGCTGGCCGAGATCGAGGAAGCGGTGGAGACAGCCCGCCAGGGAGGCGCCGATGGCGTCATTCTGCTGCATTGTGTGAGCGCTTATCCCAGCGATCCGCGCGAGAGCAATCTGCGCACGATTCCTCATCTGTCGCAAGCCTTCCAGGCACCGGCCGGCCTGTCCGATCATACCCATGGCACTGCCGTGCCGACCGCTGCGGTGGCTCTGGGCGCCAACGTCATCGAAAAGCACCTGTGCCTGGCGCGCGCTGACGGCGGCGTGGATTCGGCGTTTTCGCTGGAGCCGGAAGAACTGCGTCAACTGGTGGTGGCGGCGCGCACGGCCTTCGATTGCCTGGGCGAAGTGACCTACGGTCCGACGCCGGGCGAAGGAAAGGGACGCGACTATCGCCGTTCGCTCTATGCCGTGCAGGATATCGCCGCCGGTGCCGCCTTCACCGCCGAGAACGTGCGCTCCATCCGCCCGGGACTGGGGCTGCCGCCCAAGCATCTCGACACGGTCATCGGTGCCAGCGCCAGCCGCGACATCAAGCGGGGCGAGCCGTTGGCCTGGCCCATGGTAAGGCTTTCCGAGCAGCGCTGATGAGCCATCGACCCAAGGTCGTCTGCATCACGCAGGCACGGACTACCTCGACCCGACTGCCACGCAAGGTCCTGCTCGACGTCATGGGCAAGACCCTGCTGGCGCACCACATCGGGCGCCTGCAACGCAGCGTCACGGTTGATGAGGTGGTGCTGGCCACTACGACCAACGCCAGCGATGATGAAATCGCCGCGCTCGGCGCAAGGCTGGGCGTGAAGGTGGCGCGCGGTCCCGAGCATGACGTCCTGGCCCGTTTCGTCATCGCCGCCAGGATGGCCGAGGCTGAGGTGATCGTGCGCGTGACCTCGGACTGTCCGCTGATCGATCCGGTCTTGCTCGATCAGGTGGTCGCGGCCGTGCTTGAGGATCCGCAGGTGGACTATGCGCATCTGGACATGAATTTCTATCCCCGCGGTCTGGACGTGGAGGTCTTCCGACGTGCATTGCTCGATCAGGCCGACCAGGACAGTGCGACGACTCCCTATGAGCGCGAGCACGTCACGCCCTATATCTATCATCGTCCGGAACGCTATCAGCTGCGCGCCGTAGCGGCGGGAGCAAGCGATCCCGCCGGAGCGCCGGGTTGGCGGTGGTGTGTGGATGAGCCGGCCGATTTTGAACTGGTCTCCCGGATCATGGAAGTATTGTTGCCCGGGCACCCGGATTTCTCCTGGCGCGATTGCGATGCGGTGATGCGACAGCATCCCGACTGGGGGCAATTGAACCAGCATGTCCGGCAGAAAGGAGAAAGCGCATGAACAGCATCCGTTGCGTCATCTGTGATGGCGATGAATGGGATCGCATTGGTGCGGTCCACGCCGGCGAGACCCGCCGCGAGGGGACCTCACTGCAACGCGTCGAGCAGGAATTCGCCTTGGGTGCGTGTCGCAATTGCGGGCATGTCCGCACGATTGAGCAATACGATGCCGCCGTCTTTTCCAGGCTCTATGCACAGGAGAGTCAGCAACCGGTATCCTGGGGCGACCTCAAGGGGGCCGATGCCCTGCAGCCCTATGCGGAGATGGTGGAGCTTGCCGGTGGCGCGGCGCTGAAGTCCTCGGCAGGGCTGATCATCGACGTGGGGTGCGGCAATGGTCCGCTGCTGGTCACGCTGGCCGAACGCTTCGACATTGCCTTGCCACGCCTGCTGGGCATTGATTTCAATCGCATGCTGCCGGACCGGTTTGCGTTCCGGCAGGCCGATCTGAACACCACGGATCTCATGGCGCTGGTGGAGGCCGGCACACCCGTCGATGCCGTCATGTCCTCCCATGTCATCGAGCACGTCCTCGATCCGCGTCGCTTCCTGCGGCAGCTCAAGAAGCTGGTGCAACATTGCGGCGGGGTGATTTACATCGAGACGCCGGACTTCTCCGCCGTCGACGTCGGTCGTCCGGATGTGTGCAATCTGATCCATCCGCAGCATATCAACTATTTCACCGCAGACTCGCTGGCAAAACTGATGGCATCGGTCGGCTTGCTGGTCGAGCATGTCGATACACAGGTCACCGGGGGAATCCCGCGCTTGCGTATGCGGGCGCGCGCCGCGTCCGCCGACGAACCGGCGGCCAGGCTGCGCGCCAGTCTGCAAGCGGGTGTCGAGACCAGGGCGCAGATCGCGCGCAGTCTGATGTGCGCCGGTCCGGTCCTGCTGTGGGGCGCCGGTGGTGATCTCTGGCGCATGCTCGAAGAGCACCCGCAGACAGGGGCCCTGCTGGAAAGCGGTCGGGTACGCATTGTCGATCGTGCGCTGGCCGGTGCGACGATCCATGGCCAGCAGATACTGTCCTCGTCCGATATCCGGAATCAGGAGGGGCCGGTGATCCTCATGCCCGCCTATTCCGGTACCCGCCGCAGCATGATTAATTTTGCCCGGTCTGAAGAGTTCGACGCTAGACTTGTCGACCTCTATGCCCAGTAACGTACTCTGATATTCAGGATCGCCGCCATGCACGCCACAGTCCAAGACATCGCTTTCGCAGGGTTCCGGGTCGCCGTCCCGGTCCATCGTCATTCCTACGTCAGGGAACCCGGCATCTTCACTCCCGCCGAGGCGGAAAAGCTGGAGCAGAGTACCGGCATCTACGAGCGCCGCGTGTTGCCGCCGCATCTGTGTGCCTCCGACATGTGCGTGGCCGCAGCGGAGGATCTGCTGAAGTCGCTGCAATGGGATCCGTCGACGGTGGAAGTGCTGATCTTCGTTTCCCAGGACAGCGATTACAACCTCCCCGCCACGGCCTGTCTGATCCAGAATCGTCTGGGTTTGCCAACCAGTTGCGCAGCGCTTGATATCAACCTCGGTTGCTCGGGCTTCATCTATGCGACCTGGATCGCCTCCACCATGCTCTCCGGGGCCAGTGGCAAGCGGGCACTCGTGCTGTGCGGCGATACCAGCACCAGGCATCTGATGCCCGATGACCGCTCCACCCGCCCCCTGTTCGGTGACGCCGGTGCCGCCGTCGCGCTGGAGAAACGGCCGGGCAGTGGCGCCATGCACGTGGTCATGGGCACCGACGGACGGGGTGCACCGCATATCGTCGTCAAGGCCGGTGGCCGTCGCAACCCGCTCATTCCGCAAGAGCAGCCGATGAATGCGGAGCAGCATGAAGCGGCCTATCGCGATGCCCGCTTGAGCCTGAATGGCCCCGAGGTATTTTCCTTCTCCTTGCGTGCAGTGCCGCCCCTGGTCAAGGCCAATCTGGAACTGGCCGGGGTGAGCAGCGAGCAGATCGATCATTTCGTATTGCACCAGGCCAACAAGCTGATGCTCGACCAGATCCGCCGCAAGATCGCCGTCGATGCCGAGCGCTTCATCGTTGATCTTCACGATTACGGCAATACCAGTTCGGCGTCGATTCCACTGGCCATTTGCAGCAGTCTGGCCGAACAACTGGGCAAGGGCACCCGCAAGCTCATGCTGGCCGGCTTCGGGGTCGGTTGGTCGTGGGCCTCATTGGTCGCCGACGTCGGGCCGATCCCGGCACCGGCGGTCATCGAGATCCCTGACGATTTCCCGCCACTGCGGCTCGGCGGACGATGAGCGAGTCAGGGAAATGGCGGGGACAGCGCATCCTGGTCACCGGCGCGTCCGCCGATTCGGCCATCGGGCTGAGCATCTGCCGGGAGCTGGCCGACCTGGGCGCTGCGCTGGTCCTGCTGGGGCGGCGAAGGGATGCGCTGGAACAGACGCGGGATACCATCGCCCATCCTGAGCGTCACACCGTGGAAGTGATGGACCTGGCCGAGCTGGATGCAATCCCGGCACGGATCAAGGCCATCGCCGCTGAGACTGCTCTGAACGGGCTGGTGCATTCGGCGTCGTTCCAGGGATATTCGCCCTTGAGCCGCATCAATGCCGAGCAGTTCGACCGGTATTTTCATGTCAACGTGGCCGCGCCTCTGATGCTGGCCAAGGGCCTGCGTCAGAAGGGAGTCTCTGCGGCCGGTGCCAGCATGGTGCTCATCGGTTCCGTTGCCGGGCTGCGCGGGCAGAAAGCCCGTAGCCTGTATGCGGCGTCCAAGGCCGCGCTGGTGTCGCTGACCCAGTCGCTCGCGCTGGAGCTGGCTGACAAGCCGATTCGCGTCAACTGCCTGGCCCCCGCCGTCGTGCAGGGCCCCAAGGCCGATGAACAGTTTCAGCTGCTGGCCGAGGCGCAGCGTCAGGCGCTGCTGCAGGCCCATCCGCTGGGACTGGTGCGGCCGCTTGATATCGCCAAGGCATGCGCCTTTCTTCTGGGGCCTGACAGTGCCTGGATCACCGGGGCAACGCTGCCCGTGGATGGCGGCTATCTGGCTGGCTGAGCGGGTTTCCGCCCGGCCTGGCCCCGTTAGAATTGGCCGGGAAAACCGGCGTTTCTTACTTGTATGAAGCCGTGATGCGGGTGTTAAGATGCCTTCCAGTCAATTTGCGTACAGAGGCCCATAGTGAACGATCAAGACATCATCAACGCACTCGCCGAAATTCTCGAAGTGGATGCCAGCGAGATTTCCGCTGCCACGCCGCTCGATACCCTCGATACCTGGGATTCGCTGGCGACCATCAGCTTCATCGCCCTGGTCGATGAAAAGGCCGGTCACGTCCTGGCGGGCGACGATCTGCAAAAGGCCAAGACCATCGGTGACCTGGTCGCACTGGCCAAGGCTGGCAACTGAACCGGCTGCTGTTGCGGCGGTGCCATGACTGATCCCTTCGATCTTGCCGGTCGGCGCATCCTCATCGCAGGCGCCTCGGCCGGCATCGGACGTGCTGCCGCCATCCTGGTCGCCAGCCTTGGCGCCAGCGTGATCCTCAACGGCCGTGACGGCGAGCGCCTCGAGGCCGTGCTGCCCGAACTCGCCGGCGAGGGCCATGCCATTGCTCCCTTTGACGTTACCCGCCTCGATGAGGTGCCCGCCTGGTTCAAGAACGAAGTGTGCCGGCAAGGGCCGCTGCATGGCATGGTCTATTGCGTAGGCGTGCAGCAGACGCTTCCCGTACGCAGTTTCAGTACTGCGCATTTCGACAGAATCATGCACACCAACCTGGGCTCGGCCCTGGCCCTGGCCCGAGGCATGCGGCAGAAAGGATGTGCCGCGCCTGCTGCCTCCATGGTCCTGGTGTCGTCGATCGGTGGTTTTCTCGGTCAGCCGGGCAATGTGGTCTACGGTGCCAGCAAGGCCGGCCTGATGTCTGCCGCGCGCGGCCTGGCCATGGAGCTGTTGCGCGATGGTATCCGGGTCAATTCCGTGGCGCCCGCCATGATCGATACGGCCATGTCGCGCAAGGCCTTTGCCGAGATGAACGAGTCCCAGGTCGCCTCCATCCTGCAACGCCATCCCATGGGCATGGGGCAGCCCGAGGACGTCGCGGCACCCATCGCCTTCCTGCTCTCGGACGCCAGCAAGTGGATCACCGGCACCAACCTGACCGTAGATGGCGGTCATATGGTCGGCTAGGTCTTTCATGGAAGTCACGACGGTTTCCGGTCGGCGCGCCCGGCATCATGTGCTCACTCATGGCCGGGAGAGCTCCTTGCCGATCGTGATGCTGCACGGTTTTCTGGGCGACATGTTTTCCTGGCAGTACTGCATCGTGCCTCTGGCGCGGTACGGAAGGATCATGGCGCTGGATTTGCCCGGTCATGGGCGCAATCTGGCCTCATGGTCCGGTCATCCGGCCGGCTGGCTGGAGGATGCGCTGGACGCTCTTGAGGTGTCGCGCTGCCATGTCGTGGCCCATTCCTTCGGCGCCTGGATTGCCTTGCAGGGGGCATTGCGTGCGCCGGATCGATTCGCCTCGCTGTCGCTGGTGGCCTGCGCCGGACTGGACAGCCGCTTCAATCTTCCCCTGCTGCGCCAGGCGCTGGCGGCCGATGATCTCGACAAGGCGCTGGCGTATGCACAATCGCTGGCCGGAAGGAGCTGCGACAGCGTACCGCGCATGGCGCGTCATCACCTGGAACAGATGGGCAGTGCCGAGCGCCGGTCAATCCTGACTGAGATGCTGGAGGACATGATCGTGACGGCCGCCTCCGGTGAAGCGCGGACCGTGAACTGGGAGGCGCTGCCCATGCCGTTGCGATTCTTCTGGAGTCGCGATGATCGTATCGTTCCCCTGCCGGAGAGTTCGTCCTTCCCGCCTGAGCCGGACCTCGTGCTCAACGAGGATGGCGGTCACATTCCCCACATTCTGCGGCCTGCCTGGCTGACGGCGGGGATCGGCGACTTCCTCGCATCTTTGCAAAGGCAACCCGCATGAGCATCACCTTCCGACGCCCCACCCTGGATGACGCCGCGCTGATCCTGAGCTGGCGCTCGCAGCCACGCATCAACGACATGATGTTTTCGGATGTACAGCCGGACCAGCTCGAACAGCAGCGTCGCTGGCTGGCCGGCTGCGAAGCCCGCAGCGACTACGAACATTTCCTGATCCTGGGCGATGGCGAACCGGTCGGTTTTCTTTCCTATGCCGATATCGATCGTGTCAATGGTCGCTGCAGTTGCGGCTCCTACTTTGGCACCGTCGAGGCTGCCCGCAAGTTCGGGGGACATGTGCATGCCTACTTCATGGATTACCTGTTCTACGTGCTGGGCATGCACAAGAACGTCATCCAGATCATCGACGCCAATCAGCGCGTGCTGAAGCTGCAGAGACTGCTGGGAATGCGGGAAGTCGGTGTACTCAAAGAGCATATAATCAAGAACGGCGTGTATCGGGACGTCCATGTCTTCGAACTGCTCCGCCAGGAGTGGGAGGCGCGCCGCTGGAATACCCAAAGCATCGCTGATAGCCTCAGAGCATTCGGCATAGAGGAGAACAAGTGTCAGCCGTAAATTCCGACGTTCTCGACGTCATCATTGAAAGCCTGCGCGAGTTGCTGGCACAGAAGAACTTCCCGGTGCCCGCCACCCTGGACGCCGATACGGTGTTCCTGCATGGTGAACTGCCGATCGATTCGCTGGACCTTGCGGTATTCCTGCTGGTTCTGGAAGAGAAGATCGGACACGATCCGTTCCGCGAAGGCTTTCGCTCCTTCGTCACGGTCGGTGATCTGGCCGCGATCTATTCCGAGCGTTGAGGCCTGTCGTGGCGTCGTCCAGACTGCACTTTGCGCCAGCATTGGTCCTCCAGGATGACAGGGGCGAGTGTGCTCTGCAGGAACTGCTGGGCCTGGCCGAGCAGGCCGTACAGGCGCTGGGCGACACCGTCAGGCTGACGCTCGATGCCCGCAGTGCGCGCGCAGCTCTGGTGGGAGTGATCATGGCGCAGCTTGCGCCGCTGGATATCGCCCTGGCGCGCGAAGGCACGGTCGAGCAGTATGCCGGCCTGATGTCGCGCGAGCTGGCGCCGGGCGTGCCGGCCTGGATCGATCCTGAGCAGTCCGACGCGCAGCCCGGCTTGCGGCTGTTTACGTCCGGCACGACCGGACGCGCCAAGTCTGCGGTGTATTCGCTGCAACGGCTGCTGGCCGGCGTCCGTCATCATCCGCACGGCAGCCAGGCGGTCTGGCTGCTCAGCTATGAACCCGCATCCTTCGCCGGTCTGCAGGTGCTGTTGACGGCAGCCGTCAACGGCGCCCGTCTGCTGGCACCCGAACGCAGCATCCACGCACTTTGCAGCGCCCTGCAAAGTGGCGCCACCCACGTGAGCGCCACTCCTTCCTTCTGGCGCGCCCTGTTGGCGGCCTTGCCCGCCGATCCGACCTCCACGCTCAAGGTGATTACCCTGGGCGGCGAGGCTTGCTCACAGCCCCTGCTGGACGCGCTGAGCCAGCGATTCCCGCAGGCGAGCGTGCGACATATCTACGCCTCCACCGAGGCCGGCGTCGGCTTCACCGTTGCCGACGGCAAGGCCGGCTTTCCGGCACAGTGGCTGACCCATCCGGTGGAAGGGGTGCACTTGCGCATCCATGAAGGAGAACTGGAGATCCGCAGTGCGCGCGGCATGCTGGGCTATGCCGGCAGTACAGCGGCAGAGCTTGATGGCTGGCTGCGTACGGGGGATCTGGTGGAGCTGCAGGCCGATCGCGTGCAGTTCGTGGGCCGACGCGATTCGGTCGTCAATATCGGCGGGACCAAGGTCGTACCGGAGAAGGTGGAAGCCTTGCTGGAAGGCGTGGATGGGGTGGCCGACCTGTGCGTGATTGCGCATCCCAATCCCATTCTCGGCCATCTTCTGGTGGTTCAGGTGTGCGCCCGCGAGGGCAGTGATCCAGCCGTCGTGGAAGCGGCACTCAGGGCGCGTGCCGTGGAACTGCTGCCTGCGGTAGCCAGACCGGCGCGCTATCGATTCGTGGACAGTGTGGTCCTGGAGTCCGGAAAGAAAGGTAGAAAACATGTCTCCCAATGAGCAAGGACAGGATGTCCAACTGGTGCTGGTCACCGGTGCCAGCAAGGGCCTGGGCCTGGCGTTTGCCACCGCCCTGCTGGAAGCCGGATATGAGGTCGCTACCTGCGCGCGCAGCGAGGAACCGGGGGCCGGGCTTGACGCGCTGGCGAGCCGTTTCGGCGCGCGCCTCAGCTACAGTCGTCTGGACGTGGCCGATGCAGATGCGGTGCCCGTGTTCGTCAGGCAGGCTTGCACCCGGCACCAGGTCAAGAGCCCCTATGCCCTGATCAACAATGCCGGTGTGGCACGCGATGGCGTGCTGGCCACGCTGCCCAGTGTCGAAATCAGGAAGATGATCGACGTCAACCTGGTCGGCGCCATCGAGATGACGCGTGCGGTCGTGCAGCTGATGTTGCGTCATGGCGGAGCCGGTCGCATCATCAACATCAGTTCCATCATCGGCAGTCATGGCTATAACGGCCTCGGTCCGTATTCCGCGACCAAGGCCGGGCTCGATGGCTTCACCCGTTCGCTGGCGCGCGAAGTGGGCCGACGCGGCATCACGGTCAATTCGGTCGCGCCCGGCTACATGGAAACCGACATGTCCTCATCGCTGCAACCGGAGCGACGCCAGCAGATCGTGCGCAGAACCCCGCTGGGTCGCCTGGGCCGTGTCGATGACGTGGTGCCGATGGTGCGCTTCCTGCTCTCTCCCGAGGCGGCATTCATTACAGGGCAGGTCATCACCATCGATGGTGGCATCAATGCCTGATACCACATCCGCCCTGCACAGCCGTCTGGCCGGCATCCACCTGCGGGGCCTGGTGGCCGCCCTGCCAGCGCAGACCGAAGACGCCGACACGCTCACCCGTCAGTGGGGCTACGAGAATGCGCACAAGGTCGCCGCCGCCACCGGGATCCACACCCGCCACCTGGTCCCGCCCGGCATGACCGCCTGCGATCTTGGCGAGGCCGCGGCACGCAAGTTGCTGGAGGGCCTGCAGTGGCCGGCCGACAGTGTGGATCTGTTGATCGTGGTGACGCAGACCCCTGACTACCCGCTCCCCGGCAATGCGCCTTTGCTGCAGCATCGGCTGGGGTTGCGCAAGCATTGTGGCAGCCTGGATATCACCAGTGGCTGTTCCGGTTTCGTTGACGGCCTGTGGGTTGCGTCCAGTCTGCTGGCCAGCAGCAATGGCCGCCGTGCCCTGCTGGTGGTGGGGGATACCACTACCCAGTTCGTCCCGCCGCAGGATCACAATACCCGTCCCCTGTTCGGTGATGCCGTCTGCGCAATCGCGCTGGAGCGCGGCGACCAGGACAGCGGTTTCCTGGCCGTGGTGCCGGGGGTGGACGGCAGTGGCGCGCCCTATCTGACCGTGCGCGATGGCGCTGCGCGTCATCCGGTAGATGATGCCTGTTTCGGTCATCTGTTCATGGACGGTGCCCAGGTCTTCGCCTTCACCTTGCGCCAGGTCCCGAAAAATATCGCCGCGGCCATGGAGGTAGCCGGCTGGAACAACGCTGACGTCGATTACCTGCTGCTGCACCAGGCCAACGAAACCATGTTGCGGCATCTGGCCAACAAGGTCGGGTTCAGCGAGCAGCAGATGGTGCTGGCACTGGACGGCTTCGGCAATACCAGTTCGGCATCGATCCCGCTGGCGATCGCCTCGGCCCTGGCGGGCCCGGCAGTGCAGGCGACGGCGCCGCTCAATCTGCTCATGAGCGGCTTCGGTGTAGGCTGGCGCTGGGCCTCGGCTGCATGGCGGACAGCGCCGTTGCAGTATTGCGAGATCGTGGAAGTCGCCAGTCCGGCGGCTTCATCCTCCTGATCAGGAGCAGAAATGTCACTTCAGTGTCCCATTTGCGTCGGCAGCGCCTTTGATCCTGTCGGCCGCGTTCCTTTCATGCTGGGCAGCAAGATGCACGAGCATCAGATCATGGGATGCCGAACGTGCGGGCATGTCATGGTGGATCTGCGCGTCATCACCGAAGAACTGATCGCCGACCTGTATGCGCGCCCGCTGGACGAGCAGGTCTGGTCGACGGACGGCAGTTCACCTTACGAAGACATGGTGGCGTTTGCCGCCGATGCCCTGGAAACGGTCAGAAAAACTCAGCAATCCCCTCGCATTGCCGACTTCGGTTACGGGCGCGGGGAGGTGCTCAAGGCGCTGCATCAGCGCTTCGGCGTGCCGCGCGAACAACTGACGGGTTACGACTTTGCGCCATTGCCGCTGGATGGAATCTCTACGAGAACCTTGCGGCTGGATGTGCTGGATGAACATGCAGAGCAAGATGCGCAGTTCGACCTGGGATTCTGCAGCCATGTATTCGAGCACATCATCGACCCGCGTCGTCTCTTGCGCGGCTTGCGCAACCAGGCACGGCCTGGTGCCTATCTCTACCTCGAGACGCCCGACCACAGTTTGCTCAACGATGAGGTACTCAGCATGAGCAACCAGATCTGTCCGCAGCATCTTCATTATTTCACCGTGGACCGACTGGCGGCCCTGGCGCGTTCCTGTGGCTGGACCGTCATGCGTGAAGAGGTCAGCCTGTTCGGGTTTGTGCCCCGAGCCCGTCTGCTGCTGCATCGGGAGGGCGGCAGAGATGCCATCGGCTGTACCCGACGCTTCCTGACGTTCAGGGCAGACCTGAATGCCCGCCTGAGCCAGACCTTGTTGCGGCTCAGCGAGAGCGGGCCGGTGGCAGCCTGGGGAGCGGGTACCGATCTGCTGCTGGCCACGGCTGGCGATACCGTGCTCGCCGAGCGGGTAGGAGCCGGAAGGATCATCCCCCATGATCGCGAACGCGCCGGCGAACGCCTGGCGGGTGCCTTGATACAGAGTTCGGATTTGCTCAGCGCAGCTTCCATGCCGGTGGTCATTACCCCAAGACCGGCGCTGACCCGGCTCAACATGATGAAAATCGCCGGCAAGTCGGGTTTTGCTGCGCGCGTCGTCGACCCTTATCTGTCCTGAGGATGCGCCCGCCGGGCAGGGGAGGCTGAGGCGACTAAGTCAGGCTCTGGTAGAAGGCGATCTGGTTCTCGCTCAGGGTGCGCAGGTCTTCGTTGTTGAGATAGCCGGCATACCACTGCGCGGTCAGCTCAAGAGCGGTATAGAGTTCCATGCGCGGGATCCAGTCCAGGCGCTGGCGGGCCTTGGAAATGTCGAGGCGCAGCACGGCTTCCTGCGGCTCTTCCTCCGGTTCCAGCCGCACTTCGATCGGTTCCACATCGTTCTTCTGCAGCGAGTGGTTGAAGGTGGCGCAGATCTGGGCCACGGTCTGCAGGTCGGTTTCGGCCGGTCCGAAATTCCAGGCTTCGGCATAGGCGCTGCCGTGCTCGTAGAGCAGCTTGCCAATCTGCAGATAACCCGACAGCGGCTCCAGCACGAATTGCCAGGGACGTACCGCGCGCGGTTGGCGGATGATGACCGGCTCCTGGCTTTCCAGCGCGCGGATGAAATCGGGGACCAGCCGCTCCGGCGAGAAATCGCCCCCACCGATGACATTGCCGGTGCGCACCGTGGCCACGCCGACCTGGCTGCCCTTCTCGGGCGAGAAGTAGGAGCGGCGATAGGCCGAGGTCACCAGTTCGGCCGCTCCCTTGCTGCTGCTGAAGGGGTCACGTCCGCCCATGGGATCATCTTCGCGGTATCCCCACAGCCATTCGCGGTTTTCGTAGCACTTGTTGCTGGTGGCGATCACGACGGCGCGCACGCTGGGCGTCAAACGCACAGCCTCCAGCAGATGGGCCGTGCCCATCATGTTGGTGGCGAAGGTATCCAGCGGATTGAGGAACGCCTGGCTGATCTGCGGTTGTCCGGCCAGATGGAATACCACATCGGGTTGCACGGCCGCCAGCGTGTCGGCCAGATGCTTGGGGTCGCGCACGTCGCCGGTAGTGGTCTGCACGCAGTTCTGCAGACGCGCCAGATGGAACAGGCTGGGATTGGTCGGCGCCGGCAACGCGTAACCGCTCACCCGGGCTCCCATGAGGTGCAGCCACAGGGTCAGCCAGCTTCCCTTGAAGCCGGTATGACCGGTGATGAAAACGCGCTTGTCGCGCCAAAAGTTAGCCATCAGGCAGCCTCTTACACGTATGGCAGAGAGTCGTTCGGGGTGCAGAGGCATGACGGCGGCAAGCCGTTCAATGACGCGGATGGCGATACCACGCAGTCCGGCCGTGACACTGGCCGGGACCACGTTTCCCTGCGAAACCACGACTGCATGGTTATGTTTTTTCTTTCCCTGGCAATGCAGCCTCGCGGCTCGGCATTGCGATGGGACAGATTAGAACATGCGTGTTTTGGCCTTCAAGCGCGGAAGAGGAGGGTATTTGATGCCCAATCCCCGACTATAGCCGGACGACAACAAAAATTTACTTTTGCATCATCTCCCGGGAATCGGCGATGGGCGCGAAAGCCGCGCCGCAGGGGGATTTCGCCCGGATGAGGTGGAACGCAGTGTCTCGTCGGACTAAGTTTTTTTGCGAGACGCCGCGATGAGCCGAAGCGTCTCGCCGGCTCACACCAGGTTGATGACAGACTGGCCCTGGTCCAGTTTGTCGTCACGGTCGAAGAGGGTGTCGCCCTGTGCCTCTTTGCCTGCACCGGCGGTGAAGTTCGTGAAATCGAACAGGCTGCGGTCCAGCATGTGCGAGGGCGTGATGTTGGCCATGGCGGTAAACATGCTCTTGATCCACAGGGGATTGGTCTTCTCCCACTGGTTCAGCATCTCGCGCATGGCCTGGCGCTGCAGGTTGGGCTGTGAGCCGCACAGGTTGCAGGGGATGATGGGAAACTCCATGGCCGCCGCATATTTCTTGATGTCGGGCTCGCGCACGTAGGCCAGCGGGCGGATCACCACGTTCTCGCCGTCATCGGCAATCAGCTTGGGCGGCATGGTCTTGATCTTGCCGCCGTAGAACATGTTGAGCATGAAGGTGTGCAGGATGTCATCGCGGTGATGGCCCAGTGCGATCTTGGTCGCGCCCAGTTCCTTGGCCACGCGGTACAGGATGCCGCGACGCAGGCGTGAGCAGAGCGAGCAGGTGGTCTTGCCGGGGGCGATCTTTTCCTTGACGATGCTGTAGGTGTCTTCCTCGACGATGCGATAACGCACGCCGATGCGTTCGAAGTATTCCGGCAGGATGTGCTCGGGGAAGCCCGGTTGCTTCTGGTCCAGGTTGACCGCGATGATCTCGAACTTCACCGGTGCTACCGTCTGCAGGTAGCGCAGCGTATCGAGCATGGTGTAGCTGTCGGCACCGCCCGACATGCAGGCCATGATGACGTCGCCGTCGCGGATCATGTCGAAGTCGGCGATGGCACGACCGGTCAGGCGGCGGATGTTCTTTTCCAGCAGCTCGAAGCGGCGCGAACCGCGCGCGGTCACTTCGGGCTGGCCGCGTTCTTCCTGCTCCTGTGCGGAGGAGGCATCGAGGTCGGCGAGGTCGGACAGTTGCACTGCAGCGGCAATGTCGTTCATGGGATATTCCTTCAATCGGTAGGCTGTTGCTGCCGGACGAGCAATGTTGCCGCTCATCCATGTCCGTAGGGGATAGGGGCGGAAGGCTGCGTGCGGGCGGAGGACCGGCATTTTCTCATGCAGCGCCGGATCCCGCCATTTCTGCGTGGCTTGCTGCGCGGCAAGCGTCGCATGGATGCCTCATATCGCTGCTGGGTCCGGCTCATTTGTCGGCTTGCAGCCCGCCCAGTTCGTGGCGGGTACGGATCTGCCGGATCGCCGCCACCAGGAAGTCGATGAAGGCCGCTACCGCCGGCGGCAGCTTGCGTCCAGCCATGGTCTGGACCTGCAGGGTGCGCTGATGCAGTTCGCTCTCGGCCATGGGCACCAGGGCCATGCCGTCTTCCTCGGCGCGTTCCTGTACGGTGAGGAAGCCGCCCAGCGCCACGGTGTCGGGCGAGCGGGCGGTGAAGCGGTAGACCGCGCCCAGCGAGTGGCTGGTGAAGACGGGCGCGAACAGCAACCCGCGCATGCCGCAGGCAATGTCGAACAGCTGGCGTACCGTGGAGCCCTGTTCCGGCAAGGCCAGCGGGTAGGGTGAAAGATCGTTCAGGGCGAGCAGCGTGCGCGCGGCCAGCGGATGGTCGCGTCGCATCAATGCGAAGATTGGTCCCGATTCGCGGTAGGCGATGTTCAGACCTTCCACCGGCCCCAGGCTGTAGGTGACCGAGATATCGGCCTCGCCATCGATGACCATCTGCGAGGCCTTGGCCGCACCCACCACGTTGAGCTTGAACTGCATGCCCGGATATTGTTCGCGAAAGTGCGCCATCACGTTGGGCAGCAGGTCCCAGGCAAAGCCTTCCGAGCAGGCCAGCGTGACCACGCTCTGGCCCACGGCATGCAGGCCCTTGACCTCGGCCATGACCTGCTCCACCTCCAGCAGGTTGCGCCGCGCGAAGGCCATCAGCACTTCGCCCGCCGGCGTGAGCACCATCCCGCGCGCGCGGCGCTCGAAGAGGGGCACGCCGGTTTCTTCTTCCATCTTGGCGATCTGGCGGCTCACCGCCGAGACCGCCACATGCAGCCGTTCGGCGGCGGCGGTCAGTGAGCCAGTGCGACCAACCTGATAGAAATAGCGCAGAGCGGTACTTTGCATGGCAGAAATAGCTTTCTGAATTTGGCAAGGTGAAGAGAAAATCATTGCAAAGCTGCGCAAGACCATCATGGTGCGCAACAACAATGGTGCACAAAATGATCCGCATACTACTGTATTCGTGCACGCTTCTTGGGCTGAAACGCCGTATACAACACAATAAATTATTTTGCCAATTTGAGAAAGAATCGTTTTAAAAATTGACATTGTTGGAAACCATGGTGGCTTCTAGAATCGTCTCCAATGACAGTTCACCTGGAGTCCTTCATGTCCCGCAGCAGCGCCCTTCGCCTGGCCACCGAGTATTTCGATTCGGGCCGTTTCCAGCGTGATCTGCAACGTCGCATTGCACTGCCAACCGAAAGCCAGAACCCGGCGCGCGCCGACGAGCTGGCCACCTACCTGTGTGAAGAGATCGCACCGGCGCTGGCCGCGTTGGGTTTCGAGACGCGGCAGATCGTCAATCCGGTCGAGGGCGCGCCGCCCCTGCTGCTGGCACGCCGTATCGAATCAGTCGAGGCGGTGACGGTGCTCATGTACGGCCACGGCGATGTGGTCAACGGCCAGGAAGGCCGCTGGCAGCAGGATCGCTCCCCCTGGCAGCTGAGTCCGGACGGCGAGCGCTGGTACGGGCGCGGGACGGCTGACAACAAGGGCCAGCACAGCATCAACCTGGGCGCGCTGGCCGCAGCCATCCCGGCCGCCGATGGCAAGCTGGGCTGCAACCTGAAAATGATTTTCGAAATGGGCGAGGAATTGGGCTCGCCCGGTCTCTACGAGGCCTGCCGCGATCATGCCGATTATCTGGAGGCCGATCTGTTCCTGGCCTCGGATGGCCCGCGCCTGGCCGCGTCCAGTCCGACGCTGTTTCTCGGTTCGCGCGGGGCGCTGCAATTCAAGCTGGTGCTCGATACCGGCAATGGCGCGCACCACGCCGGCAACTGGGGCGGGGTGCTGCGCAATCCGGCCACCGTCCTGGCCAATGCGGCCGCCTCGCTGGTGGATGGGCGCGGCGTGATCCGGGTGCCGGGTCTGCGTCCGCGCAATGTGAGCGAGCGCGTGCGCTCGCTGGTGCGCGATTTTGCGGTGGGCAGCGATGCTGGTGATCCGGTGCTCGATGCGCACTGGGGGGAGCCGGGCCTGAGCGCCGGTGAACGCCTGTTTGCCTGGAATACGCTGGAGCTGATTGCCTTCGAGGCCGGCAATGCGCAGCGCCCGGTGGGGGCGATTCCGGCGCGGGCACAGGCGGTGTTCCAGCTGCGCTTCGTGGTCGGCACCGTCTGGGAAGACGTCCAGCAGAGCCTGCGCCGCCATCTCGATGAACACGGCTATGCCGATGTACAGATCGAGATCCAGGCCGCTGCACCCGCCACGCGGCTCGATCCGGACGATGCCTGGGTGCGCCTGGCCACCGGCTCCCTGCAGGAAACCTGTGGCAAGCCCGTGACCATCCTGCCCAACCTGGGCGGCACCATCCCCAATCACTGCTTCTCGGAAGCGCTGGGCCTGCCCACGCTGTGGATGCCGCACTCCTATCCCTCCTGCTCGCAGCATGCGCCTGACGAACACCTGCTCGCTCCGGTGGCGCGCGAAGGCCTGCAACTGATGGCGGGCCTGTTGTGGGATATCGGCCAGCAGGGACGGCAGGTGCGCCAGCAGCGGGCGCAGTCTGCGGCTGCCTGAATCCCTCCCTTTTTCATTTTTCATTTTCGCGAACGCAAGCCAGCGCAGTCCATCTTCCAACGGGAACACGACCATGAACGCAGCGTCACCCTCGGCAACACCGGAAATTTCTCCAGCAGCAGAAGCGTCCCCCGCGCCGATGTCGGCCGCGCGCACGCGGCGACTGATCGTCGCCTCCTCCATCGGCAATGCGCTGGAGTGGTTCGATTTCGTGGCCTACGGCTTCTTTGCGGTGACCATCTCCAAACTCTTCTTTCCCACCGGGGACGATACGGTCTCGCTGCTGGTGACCTTTGCCACCTTCGGCCTGTCCTACCTGTTCCGTCCGCTGGGTGCGATCCTGCTGGGCTGGTATGGCGACAAGGTCGGCCGCAAGCCGGCGCTGCTGGTGTCTCTCTCGATGACGGTGGTCGGTACCCTCATCTGCACCGTCATCCCGACCTACCAAAGCATCGGCGTGGCTGCGCCCATCGGCATCCTGGTGGCGCGCATCCTGCTGGCGCTGTCGGCCGGCGGCGAGTTCGGCTCGGCCACTGCTCTGCTCACCGAGACCGGCTCCAAGCGCCGCGCCTTCATGGCCAGCTGGCAATTCTCCAGTCAGGGCGCCGCCGCGCTGATGGCGGCACTGGCCGGGTTCTTGTTGAATCAGTGGCTCACGCCCGAGCAGATCGCCGCCTGGGGCTGGCGTCTGCCGTTCGCCTTCGGCCTGCTGATCGCGCCGGTGGGTTTGTACATCCGCCGTCATATCGATGAAGTGCCGATGGCGAAGAAGGTGCAAGTGGCTGGCGAGGACGATGCCAGCTGGGACCTGCAGCTCACGCGGGTGCTGGTGACCATGGGCATTCTCTCGGTCTCTACCGCCGCCACCTACCTGATGCTGCTGTACATGCCCACCTTTGCCATCAAGCAACTGCATCTGCCGCAATCGACTGCCTTTGCCGCTGCCGCCGTGACCGGTGCCATCCTGATGATTGGCGCACCCTTCATGGGCATGCTGGCTGACCGCGTGGGCCGGACCCGCATCATGGTGGTGTCCACGGTGCTGACGCTGGCCACCATCTACGCATCGTTCGTCTGGGTGATCGCCGTGCCGACGGTGTGGGTGATGATGGCCATCATGATCTGGGCCGGCATCCTCAAGGCGGTGTATTTCGGCTCGCTGGGCGTGGTGCTGTCCTCGATCTTCCCGCCGGCCACGCGGGTGCGCGGCATGGGGATCAGCTATAGCCTGGGGGCCACCATTTTCGGCGGCTTCACCCCCTTCATGGTGACCTGGCTGGTGGGCAGGACCGGCAACCCGGTCTCGCCCAGCTATTACCTGATGATTTGCGCGGCCATCAGCCTGGTGTGCGTGAGCATTTATCACTTCCGCCTGAAAAAATACCTGTGAAAAAACGCACAGGTGGCACACGGCACGGGAATTTTTTCCCGTGCCGCGCTACCATGGCGGTCTTGCCGGACAAGTTCAACGCTGCCGGCACCGGCGTTTTCCCACATTGACGAGGTCCTCATGTTTTCGCATCTCCCGCCGTATGCCGGCGATCCCATCCTGAGCCTGATGGAACAATTCCAGCGCGACGAGCGCAGCAACAAGGTCAACCTGAGCATCGGCATCTACACCGATGGCCGTGGCGTGGTGCCGGTGCTGCCCTCCGTGCGCACCGCTTCGGCTGCGGTGGCCGAGATCGGCGCACCCTACGTCTATCTGCCCATGGAAGGTCATGCCGCCTATCGTCAGGCCGTGGCCAAACTGCTCTTCGGTGCTGATCTGCCGTCCTCCGAGCACCTGGCCATCGTCCAGACCCTGGGCGGGTCGGGGGCACTCAAGGTCGGTGCCGACCTGATCGCGCGCTTCTTCCCGCAGCCCACCATCTGGCTGCCGGACCCGACCTGGGACAACCACGTCGGCATCTTCGAAGGTGCGGGCTTCAAGACCGAGCGTTATCCCTACTACGATGCCCAGACCAAGGGCCTCAATTTCAACGGCATGCTGGACAAGCTGCAAAGCCTGCCCAAGGGCGCCGTGGTACTGCTGCACCCGTGCTGCCACAACCCGACCGGCGTCGACCCGACCCGCGCGCAGTGGGAGCAGATCATCGCCGTGGTCGAGCAGCGCGGCCTGCTGCCCTTCTTCGACCTGGCCTATCAGGGCTTTGCCGAGAGCCTGGACGAGGACATCTGGCCGGTGCGTGAAGCGGTGCGTCGCCAGATTCCCTTCTTCCTGTCGAACTCCTTCTCCAAGATCTTCTCGCTCTACAGCGAGCGCATCGGTGCCTTGTCGGTGTTCTGCCCGCAAGCGGGTCAGGCCGCCAACGTGCTGGGCCAGCTCAAGCTGACCGTGCGCCGCAACTACTCCAGCCCTGCACGCAATGGTGCGCTGCTGGTGGCGCATGTGCTGAACGACGACAAGCTGGCCGCGCAATGGCGTGCCGAAGTCGAAGAGATGCGCGTGCGCGTGCGTGACATGCGCGTCAAGCTGGCCTCGCAATTGAAGAGCGCGGTGCCGGACCAGGACTTCTCCTTCCTGCTGCGCCAGAATGGCATGTTCGGCTACACCGGCCTGACCTCGGCCCAGGTGGACCGCCTGCGTGACGAGTTCGGCGTCTACGCCGTGGGCACCGGCCGCATCTGCGTGGCGGGCTTGAACGACAGCAACGTTGCACGCGTGGCCGAGACCATGGCCGAGGTGCTGCGTGGCTGAAGTGGCAAGCAAGGCCGCCGTTTCTGCGGCCGACCTGCGCCACAAGAGTTATGAGGACGTGCTGGCCCTGGTGGCCGGTACGCTCTTTGTCTCGCTGGCGGTGAACATGTACAGCCAGGTAGGCCTGTTGACCGGCAGCACTGCCGGCCTGGCCTTCCTGACGCATTACCTGACGGGGCTGCCCTTTGGCGTGGTGTTCTTCACCATCAACATCCCGTTCTACTATTTCGCGTTTCGCCGCATGGGCTTGCGCTTCACCGGCAAGACCTTCTGTGCGGTGGCGCTGGTGTCGGGCTTTTCGCTGATGCACCCGCATTTCATCGGCTATGCCAAGCTGGACCTGTTTTACAGCGCGGTGCTGGGTGGACTGCTGATGGGTGTGGGTTTCGTGATGCTGTTCCGCCATGGTGCCAGCCTGGGTGGCATCAATGTGGTGACGCTGTTCCTGCAGGACCGCTACGGCCTGCGCGCGGGCAAGCTGCAGATGGGCGTGGATGTGGTGATCGTTCTGTGTTCGCTGTTCGTGGTGACGCCGCGCGTGCTGCTGGCGTCCATCCTCGGGGCGGTGACGGCCAATCTGGTGATTGCCTTGAATCACCGGGCGGGCAGGTATATGGGAATGTAAGAAGGGAAGGCGGGATCGCCTTGCCGGAATGAATGCCGTTCAGTGCAGACTGGACGGCATTTTTTTTGATGGTCGGGGCTCTGCTGCGCTACTGCTTTCCGTTCGGACTGAGTAGATCCGAAGGATCGTATCGAAGGCGAATGGACTCATCTGACAGCGGCGCGCCTTCGATACGCTTCGCTACTCAGTCCGAACGGCCATCTGGATGCGACCTTGATTCAAGCCTTGATCCGGAAAGTCTCCACCCCCACCGAATCACAATCCGGATACACATCCGGCTTCTCGGTCGACACCCGCACTGCGCGCACCTTGGGGTGGGCCAGCATGGCGGTCATGACGTCGTCGCACAGGGTTTCCTGCAGATGGATGTGGCCGCGCGCCATGCGCTCGGCGATGGTGGAGCGGATGAAGTCGTAGTCCACCACTTCGTCCAGGTGGTCGGCGGTCGGGGTGGTCTCGGCCAGCGGGACGTAGAGGTCGACGTTGATCAGGATGCGCTGCTCACCCTTCTTTTCGAACTCGTGCACGCCGATGTTGATGAACACCTCGTAGTTGCGCAGGAACAGGCGGCGGCAATCTTGCAGGGAAGGATGGGAGAGAAAGAGCATGATCAGAAAAAATTAAGGTTATTTCGCCACGAACATGACGTCGCGCGAAAGGGGAAGCAAATGCTGGCCGCCATCGACCAGCAGGGTGGTGCCCGTGACGGCCCGCGCCGAAGCGACGTAGCAGACCGCAGCGGCAATGTCCTCGGGCGTGCTGCCACGGCCCAGTGGGGTGACCGTGTGCGCCTTGTCGAACTGCTCCTCGGTCTGGTCGCCCGAGACCATGGTCAGCCCGGGGGCCACGCCGACCACCCGCACCTTGGGCGCCAGTGCCTGTGCCAGCAGCGTGGTAGCGCTGTGCAGGGCGGCCTTGGAGAGGGTGTAGGACAGGAAGTCGGGATTGGGATTGTACAGTTTCTGGTCCAGCAGGTTGATCACCACGGCCTGCTGCCCCTCCGGCGTAGCCTCGAACAAGGCCTGTGCCAGCAGCACGGGAGCGCCGACGTTGGCGCTCATGTGGCGCAGCAGGCGGTCGTTGCCGAAGCTGGCGGCGTCATCGTAATCGAACAGCGAGGCGTTGTTGACCACGCAGGTGATGCGTCCCAGCGGCGCGGCCTGGGGCAGCAGGGAGCGCACCTGGGCTTCGTCGCCCAGCTCGCTCTGCACCGCCAGGGCGCGCCGGCCCAGGGCTTCGATCTCGCGCACCAGCGTGTCGGCTTCCTCGCGCGAACGGTTGTAGTGGACCGCCACGTCCCAGCCAGCGTGCGCCAGGGCCAGGGCGATGTGACGGCCGATACGGCGTGCTGCGCCGGTGACCAGCGCAACGCCTGCAGAAGAGGATGAAGTCATGTTCCCGGTTTCCAATAGTCCAATACAATACGGCCCATGCAACTGCAACTACCCGACCCCGGCGCTGACGCACAGTCCGCCTCGCAGACCCTCCAGCACCTGATTGCGGACGAGATCGCCGCAGCCGGCGGCTGGATCTCCTTCGAACGTTACATGGAACTGGCCCTGTATGCGCCGCAGGTCGGCTATTACAGCGGGGGTTCTTCCAAACTGGGCAAGGAAGGGGATTTTACAACCGCCCCGGAAATCTCGCCCTTGTACGGCGCGACCCTGGCCCATCTGGCTGCCGAAGTGATCGCATCCAGTCCGCAGGTGGCCAATGTGCTGCTGGAATTCGGTGCCGGCACCGGCAAGCTGGCGCGCGACATCCTCACCGAATTGCAGACGCGCGGCGCCCTGCCGGAGAAATATTTCATCGTGGAAATCTCGGCCCAGTTGCGCGCCCGCCAGCAGGAAGCCCTGGCCGCCTTCGCACCGCTGGTCGAGTGGCTCGATGCTCTGCCGACAACGTTCTCGGGCGTAGTGATCGGCAACGAAGTGCTCGATGCCATGCCGGTGCGGCTGGTCGTCAAGGCCGAGGAGGGCTGGCAGGAACGTGGCGTCACGGTCGATGCCACCGGCCGCCTGCAGTTCTCGGACCGCGCCGCGAGCGATCTGCCGGTGGCGCAGATTCCTGATGCCGACGCATTGCCGACCGGCTATCTCACCGAACTGTCGCCAGTGGCCATCGGCTTCATGCGTACGCTGGGCCGCATGCTGAGCAGCGGTCCCGGCGCGCTGGCGATCCTTCCGGATTACGGATTCCCCGCCGCAGAATATTATCTGCATGATCGCGACCAGGGCACGCTGATGTGCCACTATCGCCATCACGCCCACACCGATCCCTTCTACTGGCCGGGCTTGCAGGACATCACCGCGCACGTGGATTTCACGGCCATGGCGGTGGCCGCCGTAGAAGAGGGGGCTGAAGTGCTGGCCTACACCAGCCAGGGTGCCTTCCTGCTCAATGCCGGCATCGGTGAGCTGCTGCTGCGTACTTCGCCCGAGGACAGCCTGCGTTATCTGCCGCTGGCCAACGGCATGCAGAAACTGATTTCCCCGGCCGAGATGGGCGAGCTCTTCAAGGTGCTGGCCGTCGGCAAGAACGTTGAGTGGCCCACGCGCATGTTGCGCCATGACCGCACTCATCGCCTGTGAGGAGCCACGCATGATTCGCTGGATCGTCGTCATCTTTCTTTCGGTCATCGTGTTCTCGACCTTGCTGCCCTGGCTGGAAAAGCTGGGCATCGGGCGCTTGCCGGGGGACTTGCGTTTCCGTTTGTTCGGCCGCATCTTTTCGCTGCCCTTCGCCTCGACCATCCTCATTTCCATGGTGGTGTTCCTGCTGGCGAAGATTCTCTGAGTCCGATCAGGAGTTGTAGACATGCGCGTATTGCTGGTGGAAGACGATCCCATGGTGGGTGAGGCCGTGCGCAAGGGTTTGCGCCAGGATGGCTTCACCATCGACTGGGTGCAGGATGGCAAGTCGGCCGACGTCGCCCTGCGCGCCGAGGACTACGCCATGTTGCTGCTGGATCTGGGCCTGCCGCAAAAGGATGGCCTGGCCGTGCTGCGCACCCTGCGCGAACGGGGCAGCGTCATTCCCGTCCTCATCACCACGGCCCGCGATGCGGTGGCCGACCGCGTGGCCGGACTCGATGCCGGTGCCGACGATTACCTCATCAAGCCCTTCGACCTGGAAGAACTCTCGGCCCGCATGCGCGCCCTCTCGCGCCGCCAGGCCGGACGCGCCGAAAGCCTGGTGCAGGTGCGCGAGGTGGTCTTGAATCCGGCCACCCATGAAGTGACCGTGAGCGGCAAGCCGGTCAACCTGTCGGCGCGCGAATTCACCCTCCTGCATGCCTTCATGGACCGGCCCGGTGTGGTGCTCTCGCGCGCCCAGCTGGAAGAAAAACTCTACGGCTGGGATGACAGCATCGAGAGCAATGCCGTCGAAGTCCACATTCATGCGCTGCGCAAGAAGGTCGGCAGCGACTTCATCAAGAACGTGCGCGGCGTGGGCTACCTGGTGCCGGCATGAAATCGATCCGCAACAAGCTGTTGCTGTGGCTGGGCTTGGGACTGTTTTCCATCATCGTGATGGCCGGGGTGGCGCTGTACTTCCAGGCGCGCGGCGAAGCCAATCAGATCTTCGATTATCAGATGCGTCAGATCGCGGCCTCGCTGCCGCGCCAGGCATTTTCTCCCATCTCTCCCGGCCAGCAATTCCCCGAGCTGGAAGACGAGATCATGATGCAGATCTGGGACAGTCGCGGCGCAGTCATCTATCACTCCCATGCGCGCGGTGCCATGCCGCGCCAGGCCGAACTGGGCTTTGCCAATGTGCGCGGACCCAATGGCATGTGGCGTGTCTACAGCGCCCAGATCGGCAGTACCGTGGTGCAGGTGGCCCAGCCGCAGAGTGCGCGCGACGAGATCGCGGCGCAGATGGCGGTCAAGACGGTGGTGCCCTTGCTGTTGTTGTTCCCGCTGATCGGTGTGCTGTCGTGGGTGGCGGTGAGCCGGGGGCTGGCGCCGGTGCGCAAGGCCGCCGCCGAAGTGGCGGCGCGCGACATGAATTCGCTGCAACCCTTGTCGGACGTGGGCATGCCCCAGGAGATACAGCCGCTCACGCATGCCTTGAATGATCTGCTCACGCGCCTCAAGCACGCCACCGAAACGCAGCGCGCCTTCGTCGCCGACGCCGCCCATGAATTGCGCACGCCGCTGACGGCCCTGCGTCTGCAGGCCCAACTGGCCGAGCGCGCCACCGATGAACAGGAGCGACGCGCAGCCTTCGACGACCTGAAGAACGGATTGGAGCGCGCCACTCATCTGGTGCACCAGCTGCTCACGCTGGCGCGCCAGGAGCCGGATGCCATGGGTTTTGCCGAGGTCGACCTGCGCGCACTGCTGGGCAGCGTGGTGGGGGACCTGTCCACGGTAGCCGAGCATGGTGGCATCGATCTGGGTCTGTCGGAACAGGGTGATGATGGTCGTGCGCTGCGGGTACAGGGCAACGCCGACGCCCTGCGCATTCTCTTCAACAATCTGGTGGACAATGCCTTGCGCTACACCCCGACGGGAGGTGTGGTCGATGTCGGCTTCGAGTTTGGCGCGGCCGACCAGTGCACGGTGGTGATCCAGGACAGCGGGCCGGGGATCGCAGAGAGCGAACTGCCGCGCGTGTTCGACCGCTTCTATCGGGCAAGGCGTAGCCAGGAGCAGACCAGCGCGCGGGGTGCTTTCGGTAGCGGGCTGGGGCTGGCCATCGTGCGCCAGATTGCCGATCTGCACCGCTTGCCGGTGGACTTGCGCAATACCGGGCATGGCCTGCAGGCCCGGGTGGTGTTCACGCTGCTGAAGTCCTGAGGGGATGGCAGCCGGCGAGCATTAAGCGCAGATGAATGCTGCTTTTTTCAGCCTTAAGTTTCTCTTAATTTTCACTGCTTAATCTTCACTCCAACGGTTGAGGCCAACAGGCGCTGCAAGCGGCGCTGCCAGGGTTCAGCCATCGATATCCCGTTCGATCAAGGAGAAGAAGATGAGCCGTCGTATCGTTTTTGTTCGTAACACTTTGGCCGTCATGATTGCCGCAGTGGTCGGCGGCAGCTACGTCTATTTTCGCGGCGTCGACCTGCCGTCGGCGCACGCGGCCGCGCTCAACGCCCCGGTGGTGGCCTCCAGCACCGCGTCCGCTGCCCCGGCCGGACCGGTGGTCGCGGCGCCGACCGATTTCTCGGGCATCGTCCAGCGCTATGGCCCGGCCGTGGTCAACATCAGTGTCACCGGCAAGGCCCGCAAGGTGTCCGATGATGAAGACAACGGCCTCGATCCCAACGATCCCTTCTCCGAATTCTTCAAGCGCTTCGGCCCGCAGCTGCAGATGCCGCAGCAGCCGCGCATCATGCACGGGCTCGGTTCCGGTTTCATCATCTCGCCCGATGGCCTGATCCTGACCAATGCCCACGTGGTCGATGGTGCCCAGGAAGTGGTGGTCAAGCTGACCGACCGCCGCGAGTTCAAGGCCAAGGTGCTGGGCATTGACAAGCAGAGCGACATCGCCGTCATCCGCATCGATGCCAAGAACCTGCCGACGGTGCAGATCGGCGATCCTTCCCGGGTCAAGGTCGGTCAGCCGGTCCTGGCAATCGGCTCACCCTACGGTTTCGACAACACCGCCACGGCCGGCATCATCAGCGCCAAGTCGCGCAGCCTGCCGGACGACAACTACGTGCCTTTCATCCAGACCGATGTGGCCGTCAATCCCGGCAACTCCGGGGGGCCGCTGTTTGATCTGAACGGGCAGGTGATCGGTATCAACTCGCAGATCTACAGCCAGACCGGCGGCTTCCAGGGGCTGTCCTTCTCCATCCCCATCGATGTGGCGATGAAGGTCGAGCAGCAACTGGTCACGCACGGCAAGGTGACCCGTGGACGGTTGGGGGTCTCGGTGCAGGATCTGAACCAGGCCTTGTCTGAATCCTTCGGCATGAAGAAGGCCGAGGGTGCACTCATCAGTTCGGTGGAAAAGGGCAGCCCGGCTGACAAGGCGGGTCTGCAGGCGGGTGACGTGATTCTCAGTTTCGATGGTCATGCCATCAATCATTCGGTGGACCTCCCCACTCTGGTGGCCGATACCGCACCGGGCAGCAACAAGCCGATGCAGGTCATGCGCGGCGGCAAGGTGATGACCTTGAACGTGACCGTGGGCGAAATGAAGCAGGCCAAGAACGAGGCCAAGCCCGGCAAGTCCGATGATCAGGGACGCCTGGGTCTGTCGGTACGCCCGCTGACCAAGGATGAGCAGGCCCAGTTGGGCGGACAGAAGGGCTTGCTGGTGGAAGATGCCAGTGGTCCTGCGGCCATCGCCGGCATCGAGAGCGGTGACGTGATCCTGGCGCTCAACGGCAGCCCGGTCTCCAGTGTGGCGCAACTGCGCAAGCTGGCCAGCGAGGCAGGCAAGAACGTGGCCCTGCTGGTGGAACGTGGTGACGAGAAGATCTTCGTCCCGCTGACGCTGAATTGATCCGGACGGTTCATGCGATCGACGTCGTTGAAGTCTTGAGGTTTAGCAGTGAGTAGTACCGGTGAGCAGTAAGCAGTGAGTAGTGAGTAGTAAGTGGTAAGCAGTAAGCAGTGAGGGATTTGGCCGGATGTGCGCAAGCGTGTCCGGCCTTTTTTTATTCTGCCGACGATGGCGGGGTTGCTGCTGGTTTCTCGCGCCACTGGTCATGCGCATGGTCGCGCTCCATGGCTTCGCGGTCACCGGCGAACATGGCCTGCAATTCTTCGCGGGCCTGCACGGCCATCGATACCATCTGTGCCTGGTCCTTGTAGTGCGGGTAGAGCGCTGCCAGGGTTTTCAGATTGTGAGAGCGGAATTTCATGGCGGCCTCGCGCGCACGATAGGCGCCGAAGTCCAGTTGCTGCAACACCTGTCGCCCCATGTGCAGGGCACTTTCGAAAGTCTCGCGTTCCAGTACCGTAACGCCCCGGTCCATCAGGTCATAGTAGTGCGTGACGTTGCGGGCACGGGCCGCGATCTGCAGGTGCGGGAATTCCTCGCGCACTTTTTCCACCATGTCCAGTGCGGCCTGCGCATCGTCGATGGCGATCACCAGGACCTTGGCCTTGTCGGCACCGGCGGTGCGCAACAGGTCGATGCGGGTGGCGTCGCCATAGAACACCTTGAAGCCGAACTTGCGCAGGAAATCGATCTGGTCCGGATCATGATCCAGCACTGTGGCGCCGATGTCGTTGGCTGCCAGCAGACGTCCCACGATCTGGCCAAAGCGTCCGAAGCCGGCGATGATGACGGCATTGTCCTGCGGGCCGATCCGGTCTTCCGGGCGGCGCTTGCCGCCTTCCAGCCAGCGCACCAGCAGGCGGTCATGCACCAGCAACAGCAGCGGCGTGACCAGCATCGACAGTGCCACCACGACCACCAGCATGGAGGAGACCTCCGGGGTCAGTACCTTGGCGGTGACGGCGGCGCCAAAGACGATGAAGGCGAATTCCCCGCCCTGCGACAGCAGGAAGGCAAAGAATAATTGCTGTCCTCGCGGGATGCCGAAGCAGCGTCCGAGGAACCACATCACCCCCGTCTTGATGGTCAGGAAGCCCGCCACCATGCCGAGGATGCGCCAGGGCTGGGCGAGGAAGACGCCAAAGTCCACCGACATGCCCACGGCTATGAAGAACAGACCCAGCAGCAAGCCCTTGAAGGGTTCCAGGTCGCTTTCCAGTGCATGGCGGTATTCGGAATCGGCCAGCAGCACGCCGGCCAGGAAAGTGCCCAGCGCCATCGACATGCCCACCGACTGCATCAGCAGGCAGGTGGAGATGACCAGCAGCAGGGCGAAGGCGGTGAAGATCTCGCGCATGTCGGTCTTGGCGATGATGCGCAGGATGGGGCGGATCAGCACGCGCCCGCCGAAGATCAGCAGCGCGATCACCAGTGCTACCTGGCCTGCATGCAGCCAGCCTTGCCCGCTGCCCTGGCTGGCGGCCACGCCCAGCAGGGGGACGGCGGCCATCATGGGGATGGCGGCGATGTCCTGGAACAGCAGGATGGAAAACCCGGCCGCGCCTGCCGGCGTGGCGGTGAGCTTGCGCTCGCCCAGCGTGGCCAGGGCGATGGCGGTCGACGAAAGCGACATGCCGAGCGCGCCGATGAGCCCGATGCGCCACGGTACCCCCGCCGCCAGCGCAGCGGCGAACAGGGCCAGCGATACGGCGGCCACCTGCACGCTGCCCCAGCCGAAGATGGAACGGCGCAAGGCCCACAAACGTTTGGGGTCCAGTTCGAGACCGATCAGGAACAGCAGCAGTACCACGCCGAATTCAGAAAATTCGAGGATGTGCTTGACCTCGGTAATGAGCCCCAGTCCCCACGGGCCGATGACGATGCCGGCCAGCAGGTAGCCCAGTACCGCGCCCAGTCCCAGGCGCTTGGCGATGGGCACGGCCGCCACCGCCGCCAGCAGGTAGACGAGGGCGATCAGCAGTTGTTCATCCATGGTGAGGTCCGGTCAGTTGAAGCAGTCGCGCGGGCATGCGCGAGGATTGGTGAGAAAGCAGCGGCGTGGCTCATGCCTGCAGGCCCTCCAGGTAGCGATCCACATGGTGCTGGAACGCTACCGGCGGGACGTGATGGGCGCCATGCAGGATCAGCGGCTCCACCCACTGCATGCCGCACAGGCGCGCGGTCTGCTGGTAGGGCGGCAGGAAGTCGGCGAAGTGATGGCCGTGGCGTCCGCTGCTCTGGTAGGACGCCGTCTCGCCGCCGGTGGAGGCCACCAGCCAGAATCGCTTGCCCTCCAGCGCATGGCCGTCGTGACCGAAGGCCCAGCCGCGCGCCAGTACGCTGTCCAGCCATTGCTTCTGCAGGGGCGGCATGCTGTACCAGTGGATGGGATGCTGCATGACGATCAGTTCGGCCTGACTGAGCAACTGCTGCTCGTATGGCACATCGATGTGGAAGTCGGGGTAGTGCTCGTAGAGGTCATGCACGGTCACGCCGGGCAGGCGCGTGGCGGCCTGGAGCATCAGGCGGTTGGTGCGTGAGAGCTCGGCGGCGGGATGGGCATACAGAATCAGGACCTTGGACATGGTGGCGGTGCGGGCTAGGTAGGTGGCGGGCAGGGCGGACACTTGCGGCTGCGGCGCAAATGGCCGGAACATGCGTGGCCTTTGTGTTGTCTGCCATGATGAGCAAAGGGAGTGTGCCATGAAAGCACATGGGCCGGCTTGTATGAAACTGCTCGCCCACTGTCTGGCGGGCAGGTGTCCAAAGCCGGGCAATGCGCTTATACTCAGCCACTCCCCGGGCCCGTCGCGCCATCGCCGGCTAGCTTGCCGACGATGCCACTGGCCGCAGTTCATTCATCCTGATCACTTATTGCAGCCATGTCCGACATCCAAGATTCCGAAGCCAACCTGCCGCCAGACCGCACCCCGGGTGCGGCGCCGGCCAAGCCAGTCTCCGCCGATGCCTCCGGGGCGCCGGCCGCCTCCCAGACGCCTGCACAGCCTTCCGTCGCACCGGCTACCACGGTGGTAGCCGCAGCGGCAACGGCCGGGACCCCGACCACGCCGGCCCAGCCGGGACCGGGCGCGCAAACCGTTGCCGAGGCGACCGAGGCCCAGGCGACAGGTCAGGCGCAGCAGAGCGTCTACACCTCCTTGCCGCCGCCGCCCCATCATGCGGGCGATGCGCCCTGGGCGCAGACCTGGCGCTTCCTGACGGCGCGCCTGCGCCAGCTGTCGGACAAGGCCGGGCGCCGCGTCATGCAGCGTACCCTCAAGATCGGCGTGTCGGCACGCATCTTCCATCCTGAGAGCGGCGCCAAGGGCTTGCGCAGCAAGACCCTGCAGTACCTGGAAGAATCGATCGCGCAATGGGTGATGTCGCGTGACGTGCTGGTGTTCATGATCCCGACCGTCAATACCAATGGCCTGGTCCACCCCAGCAACATCCGCCTGCGTGACTATGCCAAGCATCTGGATGGCCTGGTATTGCAGGGCGGTGCCGACGTTTCGCCGCAGAGTTATGCGCAGGCCGCGACCCGCCCCGAATGGAGCGGCGACCGCGTGCGCGACATGTACGAGCTGGAACTGCTGCATGAATTCATCGAGGCCGGCAAGCCGGTACTGGGTATCTGCCGTGGCTGCCAGCTGATCAACGTGGCTTTCGGCGGCACGCTCTACCAGGACATTGCCACTGACGTGCCCACCGCCATCCCGCACGTCAACGAGCAGTACGACAGCAATTACCACGCCCTGCATTTCCCGCAGGGTTCGTCCCTGGCGGGCATGGTCAAGACCGAGAATGCGATCGTCAACTCCATCCACCACCAGGCGGTACACAACCTGGGACGGGATCTGTCGGTGGAGGCCGTGTCGGGGCCGGACCAGATCGTGGAGGCGATCCGCTATCGCAAGGCGCCTTTCGTCATGGGCCTGCAGTGGCACCCGGAATTCCACCGGGCCGGCGGTCCCGAATTGCTGGACTGCACGCCGATTCTGGACAGTTTCCTGCGGGCAGCACGCGAAACCCGTTTCTGATCCTGCCGGATTGGCCGGAACCTAAGCCCGCCGGCGTCATCGAACCCTCTTTGCGCGGGCGCAAGCCAGCTGCATCGCCTTTGCAGCATGGCTGCAATGCGCTATCCGCTTCGTTGCGGACTCTGTAGAATCAAAAGGTCGTCGCAATGCAGCATCTGTCGAGGTGCAGCGTTCAGGGAGCGGCGACTTGCTTGTCTTTTTCATCACCGGCAAAAAAGGAGAATTTACATGCCTCAATCCCCCGCATTGAAGACCGTTCGCAATGACATGAAGACACTGGTCAAGGACGCCCAGGCATTGTTCGCCGAAGCCGCCGCCGCCACCGGCGAAAAGGCTGACGAGCTGCGCGCACGCGGCCTGACCCTGCTGGAGGCCGCTGCCGAAGCCGCCCAGACCGCCCAGACCGCCGCCATCGAGAAGGGCAAGGAAGTCGCTGCCAAGACCGACGACTACGTCCATGAGAATCCGTGGCGTGCCGTGGCCATTTCGGCAGGCCTGGGCCTGCTGGTGGGCCTGGTCATCGGTCGCAGCAAGTAAGCGCCGCGCCGATGGCGACTCCCCACAAGGAAGGCCCGACCGCCCACGCCGCCAACCCAGGTCTGACGGCGGGTTTGCTGGGTCTGGCCAAGAACCTGCTGGGCCTCATCATCAGCCGCATCGAACTGGCTTCGCTGGAGATGTCGGAGATCGGTGCCAATCTGGTCCGCTTCGCCGTCATCTTCGTGTTGGCGGCGGTGGCGCTGTGGTTCGCCATCGCCTTCTGGTCGGTGCTGGTGGTCATGCTGGCCTGGGACACCTGGGGCTGGAAGATCCTGGCACTGCTGGGTGTGGTCTTCAGCGTGGCGACCGTGGGTCTGGTGTACTACGCCAGGTCGGTGCTGATGCAGGGCAAGCTGTCGTTGCCACAGACCATGTCCGAGCTGCGCAAGGATCGCGATGCGCTGTTGTGATGAGACGGCCTGCACGTGATGTCTGTGGCAATTTTCCTAGTTCAATGAGGACTGCATGAGCGATCAGGACCAGGGCATGACCCATGAGGAACGCAAGCGCAAGGTGCTGGCGCAGGGCGCGTTGTACCGGCTGGGCGTGATGGAGGCGCGCGAAGTGGTGCGCGAGAATCTGAGCGCCGAGTCGCTCGCCAAGGGCGCCTTGAGCCGAGTGGGCCATTTCGCCGCCTCGCTGTTTGGTGGCGGCAGAACGGTACAGTCGATCAAGTCGCTGAAATCGCTTGGCGGCGGGCTGGGCAACCTGAACCTGCAGACGGTGACCCCATTGCTGATGACGGGCGCATCGCTGTTGTCGCGCCGCTGGTTGCGCAAGCCGCTGATGATGGGTGCCGTGATCGCCGCGGCGGGCGGGTTGACCTACTACTTCAGCCAGCGTGGCAGCGCCCGCGAGGAGGCCGACGCGCCCGCACTGCAAGGGCCGCCCGAGCAGGAATGATGGCTGCACTACGGGCTGCCGGGCCGTGAGGTTTCCCCGAAGGCATCCGGAGTTCCGGATGCCTTTGTCGTTTATGCGTGGCGCGTTGCCAAGCGCGGCAGGAACATATCGGCCCCGATGCGCTCTGAAGGACACCGGCCCATGGCCTGGACAACAAGACTGAGAAGGCAAGAAAGGACATGACATGAAGAAAATTTCAATTGCAGCGATCGCCGGCGTACTGGCGCTCTCCGGCTGCGCCGACATGAGCCCGACCCAGCGCGGTACGGCCACCGGTGCAGGTATTGGCGCGGGCCTGGGCGGCATCATCGGTGCGGCCACCGGCGGCGGCGGTGGCGGACGTGCACTGGGCGGTGCGGCCATTGGTGGTGCCATTGGTGCGGTGGCCGGCAACATCTGGTCCAACCGCATGGAAAACCAGAAGCGTGCCATGGAGCAGGCGACCCAGGGTACTGGCGTACAAGTCACGCAGACCGCCGACAACCGCCTGAAGCTGGAAATCCCCAGCGATATCTCTTTCGATACCGGCCGTGCCGACATCAAGCCGGAGATGCGTCCGGTGCTGGACCGTTTCGCCGCCACCCTGGTGGAGAACCCGGCCACCACCGTGACCATCGTGGGGCACACCGACAACACCGGCAACGATGCCATCAACGACCCGCTGTCGCAGCAGCGCGCAGCGCGTACCCGCGATTACCTGACCGCGCGTGGCGTGGCCGCCAGCCGCTTCAGCATCATGGGGCGTGGCTCGCATGAGCCGCTGGTGCCCAACACCAGCGATGCCAACCGCGCCAAGAACCGCCGTGTGGAAATCTTCGTGGCCGAGCAGCAGGCCGCCGCACCGGGCAACTATCCGCCGCCCCCGCCACCACAGCGGTATTGAGGCGATATGAAGGATGCTTCGGAGCGTCCGGTGAACGGGCGCAGCCGAAGCGGCTGATGTGCGGGGCCGTTTTTCAGCTCCGCATGCAGGTGAATGGAAATGAAAAAAATCCCCGACGCCTGGTTCGGGGATTTTTTGTTCAGGCCGACCGCCGGGACGCCGGCGTTGCGGCGATTACTTGGCCGGTGCTTCGGTGGCGGGTGCAGCGCCTTCGGCGGCTGCCGGGGCCTTCACTTCGGGTTCCTTGAACTTGGCGCCGGACTGGTTGGCCATGTAGACCACGGTACGCTGGATTTCGACATCGTCCAGGTCCGGGTTGCCGCCCTTGGCGGGCATGGCGCGCAGGCCGTTGATGGCGTGCGAGACCAGGGTGTCATAGCCTTGTGCGATGCGGGCCTGCCAGGAGGCGGCGTCACCGACCTTGGGGGCACCGGCCACGCCGGCGCCGTGGCAGGCGGCGCAGGTGGTCTTGTAGACTTCTTCACCAGAGAGCAGTTGCTTGGGACCGTTGGCATCACGGAAGGTGAAGCCTTCGTCGGAGACGGGTTTGATGCGTGCCGCGATCATCTCGGGCGTCTGGCCGTCGGAGCCGGCCCCGGTTTTCTGGCCGTTGGTCACGTACTGCACGAGCAGCACGATGCACACGATGGGCACCATGAAACCTGCGACGACGGCTGCGATCAATTGCTTGGGAGTCTTGATTGCCGACTCGTGTTCATGCTGAGCTGAGCTCATGGGCGTCCCTCCGTAATGTTTCCTCGAAATTGGGGCGGAAAACGTCGGTTCCCTTTGTATCGCCTTATCGCCTGGCATTGCGTGGAACTGGGATCAGGCAGGGCTTTCATTGCGCTCTCTCGCCGAACTCTTGATTATAGTCACAATGCTTTCCGTTTGACACGGAAAAACCGCCAGCGCCATGGACGTCCCGCTGGAAAGACGGTATCCTTCAGGCCTTTCCGGGGTTCTCCCCATCAGCGCGGCTGTAGCTCAGTGGATAGAGTATTGGCCTCCGAAGCCAAGGGTCGTGGGTTCGATCCCCGCCAGCCGCGCCACCTTCTTCCTTGCGGTTCAGCTTCTGAACTCCCCGCCGCAACATCGGCGTCCGCCCGCTTCACCCTTCCGGCTCACCGCGACAGGAGCAGGTTTCCACGCTCCAACCCGGCATCAGGATAGATACAAAATTGTAAAAACAGCAACGTATTCTGCTGGGAAACAGTATGCAGGCGTTGCCGGACCGATGCTTTGCGCGATATCAACCCGCAGCCATGCTGCGCGGTCAATGTGATGACGGCGAAGACGTCATCAGGGCAAGGCACTGATCCAGCGCCTCGGCCCAGTGGGGCAGATCCAGATGGAAGGTGTGTCGCAGTTTGTCGGTATGCAGCCGCGAATTGGCCGGGCGTCGTGCCGCCGTCGGATAGGCCGCGCTGGCAATGCCCTGCACGTTCCGGCTGCTCATGCGCGATACCAGGCCCAGGGAGGGCATGGCGTCGATCAGCTTGCAAGCATAGGCATGCCAGCTGGTCTGGCCGCCGCAGGTGAGGTGATAGATCCCGGTGCTGGCCCGCATGTGCTCCGTGATCCGGCCTTTGCCCGCTTCCAGCATCTGCCTGAGCGTCTGCGCGATCACCTCGTCGAAGGTGGGTGCCCCAAACTGGTCATTGACGACGCAGAGCGCGTCACGTTCTTGCGCCAGCCGCAGGATGGTCTTCATGAAATTGCCCCCATGCCGGCCATACACCCAACTGGTGCGCAGGATCCAGAAGGCGCAGCCGCTGTCGATGATGGCGGATTCCCCGTCCCGTTTGGTGCGTCCATAGACGTTGATCGGGCAAGTCGGGTCGGATTCGCGATAGGCCTCTTCCTTGGTGCCATCGAAGACGTAATCGGTGGAAAAATGTACCAGCCCGATGCCGTGAAGGGCGGCCGCCTGCGCCAGTGCGCGGACCGCTTCGGTGTTGATGAGCCTGGCCAGTTCCGGTTCGTCTTCGGCCTTGTCGACTGCCGTATAGGCGGCCGGATTGATGATCAGATCAGGCGCGATGCGCTCCACGCAGGAAGCGATCCGGTCCGGCCTGGACAAGTCCAGGGCATCACGACCAGGCATTACCAGCGTGTGGCCTCCCAGCGTTTCGGCCAGGGCATGGCCGACCTGGCCGGTCGCGCCGGTGAGCATGATCTTCACGGATACACCTCGGCTTGGGCCAGCGGCTTTCCTTGCTGATCCTTGGCAGACAGGCTGGGCGGGCCGTCCAGCTCCCAGTCGATGCCGAGGGCGGGATCATTCCACGCGATACAGCGTTCATGCTCCGGCATCCAGTAGTCCGTCGTCTTGTACTGCACCTCGGCCCACTCGCTCAACACCGCAAAACCGTGTGCAAAGCCGGGAGGAATCCACAACTGATGCTTGTTCTGCGCTGACAGACGCAAGCTTTGCCACTTGCCAAAGGTCGGCGAGCTGCGACGGATGTCCAGCACCACGTCGAGTACCTCGCCCATGGTGACGCGGACGAGTTTGCCCTGCGGATGCCGGATTTGGTAATGCAGGCCACGCAGCACATGGCGCATGGAACGAGAATGGTTGTCCTGAACGAAGTCCGGATGCAGCCCCGTGAGCTCGGCAAATGTGCGGGCGTTGAAGCTCTCGTAGAAATAGCCGCGTTCATCACCGAACACCTGCGGTGCGATCTGCAGTACGCCATCCAGTGAGGTAGGAAAAATCTGCATGTTCAGATGTCCGGGTCCGAAAGCAGTTGCAGCAGATACCGCCCGTAGGCGTTCTTCTTCAACGGCATGGCCAGTTGTCCCAGTTGCGCCGCGTCGATGTAGCCACGTCGATAGGCGATCTCCTCCGGAAAAGCGATCTTCAGTTCTTGACAGTCGTCCAAGATCGGCGGCCAGGAACTGTTGTCCATGAAGCCGGCGCCGCCAGTGACGAAGATCATGATGCAGACGGGCGGATCAGGACCTGAAACCGTTGGGATTCATCTGCTGCCAGCGCCACGAATCGGCACACATGGCGTCCAGCCCCAGCCTGGCTTCCCAGCCGAGCTTGCGGCGCGCTTCGGCCGGATCGGCATAGCAGGAGGCGATGTCGCCCGGGCGGCGTGCAGCAATGATGTAGGGAATCGGCTTGCCCGAGGCTTTCTCGTAGGCCTTGACCACGTCCAGCACGCTGTAGCCGTTGCCGGTGCCCAGGTTGACCGCAAAGCATTGCGGTTCGGTCAGCGCCTGCAGGGCCGCCAGATGGCCGACGGCCAGGTCGACGACGTGGATGAAGTCACGTACGCCCGTACCATCGGGGGTCGCGTAATCGCCGCCCCAGATGTTGAGCCTCTCGCGGCGACCCACCGCGACCTGGGCCACGAAGGGCATCAGGTTGTTGGGGATGCCGCCCGGATCTTCACCGATGAGCCCGCTCTCATGCGCCCCCACCGGATTGAAGTAGCGCAGCAAGGCAATTTTCCAGTCGGGATGGGCGCGATGGTAGTCGCGCAGCATGTCCTCGATGACGATCTTGCTGCGGCCATAGGGATTGCTGGCCGACAGCGGATGCGCCTCGGTCAGCGGCAGGTACTGGGGATCGCCATAGACCGTGGCCGAAGAAGAAAAGACGATGGTCTTCACGCCCGTGGCCTCCATGGCCTCCAGCAGGCGCACGGTGCCGACCACGTTGTTGTCGTAGTACATCAGCGGCTGCTCAACCGATTCGCCCACGGCCTTGAGCCCGGCGAAATGGATGACGGCCTCGCACTTGAATTCGCGCAGCACGCTTTCCAGCTGCTCGCGATTGCGGATGTCACCCTTTACCAGCGAGAGCGTGCGCCCGGCAATCTGCTGGACCCGCGCCGCCGACTCCGGGCTGCTGTTGCAGAAATTGTCGAAGACGATGACTTCATGGCCGGCCTTGAGCAATTCCACGCAGGTGTGCGAACCAATGTAGCCGGCACCGCCGGTGACGAGAATGTTCATATGAGCTTCGCTTGATAAGTTGGCAACCTCGTGATTATCTCAGACTCTGCATGATCCTTACGCTTTCTTCGGTCCGGACGCGTCGTTTGGCGCAGTGCACAGGGAGGGGGCGGAAGCCGCTGACCAAGCGTCGATGGACCGTCCATTTTCTTCATTTGCTGCTGTTTCGGCGGCCATAGCATATCGGTGAGCGGACGCCGCCCGGGAGGGGTAGTCCTGACACCGACCCGATGCCGTATTTCTACGGCATCGGCGGTCCGACCACTGCACCGGTCTGGTGAGTCGGCTCACTTTTTGCACGGCTTGCGCTGTGCTGCAACATGAGACACCAAAAGCGAGCCAGGTCGTCTGATCACTTCCGATTTCCTGACAAAATGTCAGCATTGTCCGTCAACGTTTGCGAGCGGCCTGAGAATTTCCGTAAATCATTGAATTTGCGGGATATTTCTCTGGCGTGGCAGCACATTTTTGATTAAATTGGGCGCTGTTTCAAAAACCGGGGCAATTTTCCCGGCCAGGCCGTTGGCCTGCCAGCAAATTCACTGCCTCGCGCACAGATCTGAATAAATTAACAAGAAGGAATGATCCCTCGGGATCCGGAAGGGGCAGTTGACCGGAAACGGAACGAAGGCTCTCATGCTGCACTGCAAAAAATCGAAGTGGCTGCTTATTTGCCACAACTCACCGCGAAGTGCCCCAGATAAGCCCTTGATCTGGCTGTAAAAGGTTTGACTTACCGGAAAACGAACCTTTATAATCGCCGGGCTTTTAAGCTGCCGTCTGCTCGTAAAGAGTGCGGCGCATGCACGATATTGGATAGATATGCTGCGCATCATTCTGTTGCAGCTCGTAGCCACGGTCATCGCCACCTTGGTGGCGGGCATGCTGGGCGGACTTCCGGCGCTTTGGTCCGCATTGTTGGGAGGCGTCTGCTGTGTCGTCCCCAATGCCCTGTTTGCACTGCGACTTCATGTCAGTGCGCAGAAACCCGGTGGTACCAACCCGATGACGTTTTTCTTCGGGGAATTTATCAAGATTGCTACGACTTTTGCGCTCATGGGCGCGATCGTTTGGTTGTACCACGGTGTGCACTGGCTCGCATTTTTGCTGAGCTTCATCGTGGTGCTTAAGAGTTATTTCATTTTACTGTTTAGACACCGACCATGACCGTAGAAGCCGCAGAGCACGCGCTGACAGCCTCTGAATATATTGTCCACCACCTCGGACACCTCTCCACCCATCATCAGACCAAGATCGTCGACTTCTCCGTTCTCAACGTGGACACCATCTTCTGGTCCGTGTTCTGTGGCGTGGTGGGCTGCCTGTTCATGTTCCTGGCTGCCCGCAAGGCGACTTCCGGCGTGCCGGGCCGCTTCCAGGCCTTCGTCGAGATGGTCGTGGAAATGGTGGAAGACCAGTCCAAGGCCATCGTCCATGGCGACCGCACCTTCATCGCCCCGGTGGCGCTGACCGTGTTCGTCTGGGTGGCCCTGATGAACTCGCTGGACTTCCTGCCGGTGGACCTGGCTTCCAGCATCCTGGGCCTGTTCGGTCTGGGTGAAATGCACCACCGCATCGTCCCCACCGCCGACCTCAACGGCACCCTGGGCATCGCCCTGGGCGTGCTGGCCCTGATGCTGTACTACAGCGTCAAGATCAAGGGCGCTGGTGGCTTCATCCACGAACTGTTCGCAGCACCTTTCGGCATCTGGCTCGCGCCGTTCAACCTGCTGCTCAACATCATCGAATTCGCCGCCAAGACCGTGTCCCTGGGCATGCGACTGTTCGGCAACATGTATGCAGGCGAACTGTTGTTCCTGCTGATCGCATTGCTGGGATCGACCGCGACCGCATTCGGCTTCATCGGCCATGTGATCGCCGGTTCTATCTGGGCAATTTTCCACATCCTGATCGTGTTGCTCCAAGCATTCATCTTCATGATGTTGACACTGGTTTACCTGGGCCAGGCGCACGAAGCGCACTAACACAAGGCTTGCAGTACCTGTTTTTCAGTTTGTTTTTTGGTTTTGTATTTAATTTAACTTTTCTTAAGGAATTGTCATGACTGATGTCTCTTTCGTTGCTCTGGCTTGCGGTTTGATCATTGGCCTGGGTGCTATCGGCGCTTGTATCGGTATCGCGATCATGGGCGGTAAGTACCTCGAAGCATCCGCACGTCAGCCTGAACTGATGAACACCCTGCAAACCAAGATGTTCCTGCTGGCTGGCCTGATCGACGCCGCCTTCCTGATCGGCGTTGGTATCGCCATGCTGTTCGCATTCGCAAACCCGTTCATCGCCAAGTAATTCGCGCTTCATAGCCGATTCTCATCTGCCGGACGATTGGTTCCGGCACTCGTTATTCTGAGAAGGAAATTACCGTGAACTTAAATGCAACATTGATTGCACAGTTCGTGGTCTTCTTCATCCTCGCCGGCTTCACGATGAAATTCGTGTGGCCGCCGTTGATTAAGGCGCTCGACGAACGCGCCAAGAAGATTGCGGACGGGCTGGCAGCCGCTGACCGCGGTCGCGCCGATCTGGCCGCCGCCGAAAAGCGTATCCAGGGCGAACTGGCATCGGCTCGTGATGAAGGCCAGAAGCGCATCGGCGAAGCCGAAAAGCGCGCGCAGCTGATCATCGAAGAAGCCAAGAAGACGGCTGCTGAAGAAGCTGCCCGCATCATCGCCAACGCTCGTGCAGACGCTCAACAGCAAGTGAACCAGGCGCGCGAAGAACTGCGCGGCCAGGTCGCAACGCTCGCCGTCAAGGGCGCGGAACAGATCCTCAAGCGCGAAGTGAATGCGGCTGCTCACGCCGACTTGCTGAATCAACTGAAGACAGAGCTGTAATATGGCCGAACTCGCAACGATCGCTCGTCCTTACGCCGAAGCCTTGTTCCGTGTGGCCAAGGCAGGCAGCCTGGCAGCCTGGTCCGATCTCATCGACGAGATGGCCCAGGTGGCAGCGCATCCCGAGGTGCAGGCCCTGGCGCAGAATCCTTCCGTAACGCACGACAAGCTGGCCGAAGTGTTTGCCGCCGCCGTGAAGACTCCGCTGTCCGTCGAGGCGAGCAATTTCGTCAAGACGCTGGTCGACAACGGCCGCCTGGTCCTGCTGCCGCAGATCGCCGAACAATTCCACGCGCTCAAGAACGCGTCGGAAGGTTCGGCCGATGCCAACATCGTGAGCGCCTTTGAGCTCAGCGATGCCCAGGTCAAGGATGTGGTCTCGGCACTGGAGAAGAAGTTCGGCCGCAAGCTGAACCCCTCCGTGACGGTCGACAGCAGCCTCATTGGCGGTGTGCGCGTCGTGGTCGGCGACGAAGTGTTCGATACCTCCGTGCGCGCGAAGCTGCAGCAGCTGCAAGCTGCTCTGGCCGCGTAAGTGCCTCTGGCTGGCTAAGCGAAAGAACAATTTTTAGGAGTTAGTATGCAACTCAACGCATCTGAAATCAGCGAGCTGATCAAGAGCCGGATCCAAGGCCTTGGCGATACCGCTGAGATTCGCAATCAGGGCACGGTCATCTCCGTGTCCGACGGTATCTGCCGTATCCATGGTCTGTCCGACGTGATGCAAGGTGAGATGCTGGAATTCCCGGGCAACACCTTCGGCCTGGCGCTGAACCTGGAGCGTGACTCGGTGGGCGCCGTTATCCTGGGCGAATACGAACACATCTCCGAAGGCGACCTGGTCAAGTGCACCGGCCGTATCCTGGAAGTGCCCATCGGCCCTGAACTGAAGGGTCGTGTCGTCAACGCACTGGGCCAGCCGATCGACGGCAAGGGTCCGATCAACGCCAAGCTGACCGCCCCGATCGAAAAGATCGCCCCGGGCGTGATCGCACGTCAGTCCGTGTCGCAGCCGATGCAGACTGGCCTGAAGTCGATCGACTCCATGGTGCCCGTCGGCCGTGGCCAGCGTGAGCTGATCATCGGTGACCGCCAGACCGGCAAGACCGCTGTTGCGATCGACGCCATCATCAACCAAAAGGGTCAGAACATGACCTGCATCTACGTTGCGATCGGCCAGAAGGCTTCGTCGGTCAAGAACGTGGTGCGCGCACTGGAAGCGCACGGCGCGATGGAATACACCATCGTCGTGGCCGCGACCGCCTCCGAATCGGCAGCGATGCAATACGTGTCGGCCTACTCGGGTTGCGCCATGGGCGAATACTTCCGTGACCGCGGTCAAGATGCCCTGATCGTGTATGACGATCTGTCCAAGCAAGCCGTTGCCTACCGTCAGGTCTCGCTGCTGCTGCGCCGTCCGCCGGGCCGTGAAGCCTATCCTGGCGACGTGTTCTACCTGCACAGCCGCCTCTTGGAACGTGCAGCCCGCGTGAACGCCGACTACGTCGAGAAGTTCACCAACGGCGAAGTCAAGGGCCAGACCGGTTCCCTGACCGCACTGCCGATCATCGAAACCCAGGCGGGTGACGTGTCGGCCTTCGTTCCGACCAACGTGATCTCGATCACCGACGGCCAGATCTTCCTGGAAACTTCGCTCTTCAACGCCGGTATCCGTCCTGCGATCAACGCCGGTATCTCGGTGTCGCGCGTCGGTGGCGCTGCTCAGACCAAGGTCATCAAGGGCCTGTCCGGCGGTATCCGTACCGACCTGGCACAGTACCGTGAACTGGCTGCCTTCGCGCAGTTCGCTTCCGACCTGGACGAAGCCACCCGCAAGCAGCTGGACCGTGGTGCGCGCGTGACCGAACTGTTGAAGCAGGCTCAGTACACCCCGCAATCGATCTCGATCATGGCCGTCACCCTGTTCGCCGTCAACAAGGGCTATATGGACGACGTCGAAGTGAAGAAGATCCTGGCCTTCGAGTCGGCTCTGCACAACTTCATGAAGACCAGCCACGCTGAGCTGTTGAAGAAGATCGAAGACACCAAGCAACTGGATAAGGATGCTGAGGCAGCCCTGGCAGCCGCCATCGCTGACTTCAAGAAATCCGGCGCGTACTAATTCTTACTGAAGCTATAAGGAGTCTTACTCATGGCTACAGGTAAAGAGATACGTGGCAAGATCAAGAGCGTAGAAAATACGAAGAAGATCACCAAGGCGATGGAAATGGTCGCGGCATCCAAAATGCGCAAGGCGCAGGACCGGATGCACGCAGCCCGCCCGTACAGCGACAAGATCCGCAACATTGCGGCCAACTTGTCGCAGGCCAATCCGGAGTACGTGCACCCGTTCATGGTCCAGCAAGACACGGCCAAGCGCGTTGGTTTCATCGTCGTCACGACCGACAAGGGTCTGTGCGGCGGCATGAACACCAACTCGCTGCGTCTGTTGACCAACAAGTTCCGTGAACTGGAAGGTCAGGGCAAGTCCATTGAAACCGTCGCCATTGGCAACAAGGGTTTGGGTTTTCTGAATCGCATCGGCGCCCGTGTGGCCGCCAACGTGACGCAACTGGGTGATACGCCGCACCTGGAAAAGCTGATCGGCCCCGTCAAGGTGCTGCTCGACGCTTACCAGGAAGGCAAGCTGGACGCGGTGTACCTGGTGTACACCAAGTTCATCAATACGATGAAGCAGGAAGCCACCCTGCAGCAGCTGCTGCCGCTGACCAGCGACAAGCTCAAGGCTGACGAGGGTGCGCACTCCTGGGACTACATCTATGAGCCCGATGTGCAATCCGTGGTGGACGAACTGCTGGTGCGTTACGTCGAAGCGCTGATCTATCAAGCCGTCGCCGAGAACATGGCCTCCGAGCAATCGGCGCGCATGGTCGCGATGAAGGCCGCCAGCGACAACGCAGGTAGCGTGATCGGTGAGTTGAAGTTGGTCTACAACAAGACTCGCCAGGCCGCCATTACCAAAGAGCTGTCGGAAATCGTCGCCGGTGCGGCTGCGGTCGGCTGATCAGCTGGCGTAGCGTAGCGAAACAGAATTTAAATTTTATCTATTGAAGGAACGAAAATGGCTGATGGCAAAATCGTTCAGTGTATCGGCGCTGTGGTGGACGTGGAGTTTCCGCGCGATGCGATGCCCAAGGTTTACGATGCCTTGAAATTGGAAGGTTCGGATCTGACCCTGGAAGTCCAGCAGCAGCTGGGCGACGGCGTGGTTCGTACCATTGCGCTCGGTTCGTCGGACGGTCTGCGCCGCGGCCTGACCATCTCGAACACCGGCAAGCCGATCACTGTGCCCGTCGGTACCGCGACCCTGGGTCGCATCATGGACGTGCTGGGCAACCCGATCGACGAATGCGGTCCGGTCTCGCACGAGCAAACCGCTTCGATCCACCGCAAGGCTCCCGCGTACGACGAACTGTCGCCCTCGCAAGAGCTGCTGGAAACCGGCATCAAGGTCATTGACCTGGTCTGCCCGTTCGCCAAGGGTGGTAAGGTTGGTCTGTTCGGTGGCGCCGGTGTGGGCAAGACCGTGAACATGATGGAACTGATCAACAACATCGCCAAGGCGCACAGCGGTCTGTCCGTGTTCGCCGGTGTTGGTGAGCGTACCCGTGAAGGTAACGACTTCTACCATGAAATGGCAGAAGCCAAGGTGGTGGACCTGGAAAACCCGACCAACTCCAAGGTCGCCATGGTCTACGGCCAGATGAACGAACCGCCGGGCAACCGTCTGCGCGTGGCGCTGACCGGCCTGACCATCGCGGAAGGTTTCCGTGACGAAGGCAAGGACGTGCTGTTCTTCGTCGACAACATCTACCGTTACACCCTGGCCGGTACCGAAGTGTCCGCGCTGCTGGGCCGTATGCCGTCCGCCGTGGGCTACCAGCCGACGCTGGCCGAAGAAATGGGCCGCCTGCAAGAGCGTATCACCTCGACCAAGACTGGCTCGATCACCTCGATCCAGGCCGTGTACGTCCCTGCGGATGACTTGACCGACCCGTCGCCGGCAACCACCTTCGCCCACTTGGACTCGACCGTCGTTCTGTCGCGTGACATCGCCTCGCTGGGTATCTACCCCGCCGTCGATCCGCTGGACTCGACCTCGCGCCAGCTGGACCCGCAAGTGGTCGGCCAGGAGCACTACGAGACCGCACGCGCTGTTCAGGGCACCCTGCAGCGCTACAAGGAACTGCGTGACATCATCGCCATTCTGGGCATGGACGAACTGGCACCGGAAGACAAGCTGATCGTCGCACGTGCTCGCAAGATGCAGCGTTTCCTGTCGCAGCCCTTCCACGTCGCCGAAGTGTTCACCGGTTCCCCGGGCAAGTACGTTTCGTTGAAGGACACGATCAAGGGCTTCAAGATGATCGCCAGCGGCGAACTGGACCACCTGCCGGAACAAGCGTTCTACATGGTCGGTACCATCGACGAAGCAATCGAAAAGGCCAAGAAGATCAACTAAGACGCGCCACGCCGTTGCCGCATCGGATGCTTCATCCGGGGTGGCAGCGGCCGGTAAGTCATCATTGATTCATTGGCGCCGCTCCTGTTCGCAGGAGCGGTCAATCGACTAGGAAACGACATGGCACATACTATTCACGTGGACGTGGTCTCGGCGGAAGAGGAAATCTTCTCCGGCGAGGCAGAATTCGTCGCGTTGCCGGGCGAAGCGGGTGAGCTGGGTATCTATCCCCGTCACACCCCGCTGATCACGCGCATCAAGCCAGGTGCTGTCCGTATCAAGGTCGCGGGTCAGGCGCACGAGGAATTCGTGTTCGTGGCCGGCGGCCTCCTGGAAGTGCAGCCCGACGCCGTGACCGTGCTGGCCGACACCGCCATCCGTGGTGCCGACCTGGACGAAGCCAAGGCCGCCGAAGCCAAGCGTCTGGCCGAGGAAGCGCTGGTCAACCGCGACTCCAAGATCGACCACGCTGCAGCCCAGGCCGAACTGGCCGCCGCTGTGGCACAGCTGGCCGCGATCCAGAAGTTGCGTCAGAAGCGCTGATCGCTGGTAGCGTTCTTCCCGGCGAAGAGTGCTCCGGCACGGCAGCACAGCAGTACAGCAGTACAGCAGTAGATGAAAGGCAGCTTCGGCTGCCTTTTTTCATGCGCGCTCATTTCCTCTGATGCGCGTAGTGAGTTCCTCCTTGCAGATCCGGGGCTCGTCTGCGGCGCCAAGGCTGACCAGATCTGGCGGCTTGCGGCCCGTATGAATCAACCTGGATCAAGTTTGCCCGCATGTCGCGCGCACTGGCGCTGCGGCAACTTTCATCCTCGGGTAAAGTGCGCGGACGTGAAGGATAGAACCAATTCTGTCCGACCCAATCATTGATAGCATTAGCCTCATTTCCATCAGCCGGACAGGAGCCCCCATGTCGTCAGCTGCACCCGCATCTTCCGCATCCCCTTCGACGCCCACCGCGCGCCAGCATGGCAAGCCCATCATTGCCGTGGTCGGCCTGTCCAACCGCCCCGAGCGTGCCAGCTTTGAGGTAGCCGCCTATCTGCAGTCAGCGGGATACCGCATCGTCGCCGTCAATCCCATGTATGCCGGCCAGACCATCCTCGGTGAGCATTGCCATGCCAACCTGCAGGAGGCCAGCGCGGCATTGGCCCAGGAAGGCCTGCGCATCGCCATCGTCGATTGCTTCCGCAAGTCAGCCGACATCCCGCCCATCGTCGACGAGGCCATCGCCATCGGCGCCCAATGCGTGTGGATGCAGCTCGACATCGTTCACGAAGAAGCCGCCGCCCGCGCGCGTGCGGCCGGGTTGAAGGTGGTCATGGACAAGTGCATCAAGATCGAACATGCCATGGGGCAGTCGCATGGCGTGTTGTAGTGCCAGGCTGGTGAAATCCGTAAATCATTTATAACGAGAAAAGCGAGACAGCATGGCTAAGAAGATCGGGCCGCAATTCATCGTCCATCCCAAGTTCGTCCTCAAGGAAAGCGACGCCTCCACCAAACCGCTCTCCAGCGGCGACAAGGAAACCGACCGTGCCACCGTGCAGCGTCTGGCCGCACAGATCGGCCTGCAGCAGGAGATGCTGTATGCCGGCCACAAGCACAAGGTGCTGGTGATCCTGCAGGGCATGGATACCAGCGGCAAGGATGGCACCGTCAATGACGTCTTTGCCGCCGTCAATCCGCAGGGCATCCGTATCGCCAACTTCAAGGGGCCGACGGCCATCGAACTGGCGCACGACTATCTGTGGCGCGTCCATGCGCAGGTACCGGTGGCCGGGGAAATCGCGGTCTTCAACCGCAGTCACTATGAGGATGTGCTCATCACCCGCGTGCACGACTGGATCGATGAGAAGGAATGCAAACGTCGCTATCGTCAGATCAACGACTTCGAACGCATGCTGTGGGAAACCGGGACCGTGGTGCTGAAATTCTTCCTGCACATCTCGAAGGCCGAGCAGAAGTCACGCCTGCAATCGCGCATCGATGATCCCGAGAAGCACTGGAAATTCGATCCGCAAGACCTGGCCGAGCGCAAGTTCTGGGACGCCTACCAGCAGCGCTACCAGGAGGTGCTGCGCCAGACCAGTACCCTGCATGCACCCTGGTACGTGGTACCGGCCGACTCCAAGACCCATCGCAACCTGCTGGTGGCCAATGTGGTCCTGGAGACTCTGCAAAAGCTCAAGCTGCGCTTCCCCGACCCCAAGCCCGAACTCAAGGATCTCAAGTTCGACTGAACAAGAGGGGCGGGGCCGCCGCGCTCTGGCTTATTTCAGCCACTTGTCGAAGATGCGCTGATATTCGCCGGTGGCCTTGGCCAGGTGCAGCCAGGTATCCACATAGGCCTTGAAGGCGACATCACCGCGCGGCAGCAGGTAAGCCTTTTCAGCGAACTGCAGCGGCTGGTCAGGCTGTACCGGGCACAGCTCCGGATGCAGCTTGGATTGCCAGCGCGTCTCGCTGGCATCGGTGACCATCACATCGGCCTTGCCGTCGACGATCTGCTGGAAGATGGTGACGTTGTCCGGATGCAGCGTCAGGGTGGCATTCTTGTAGCGGGCCTTGGCAAAGCGCTCGTTGGTGCCGCCGGGGTTGACGATGGCGCGCGTACCAGGCTGGTCGATCATGTCGAAGTTGCGGAACTTGTCCTTGTCGGCGCAGCGGATGATGGGCGCCTTGCCATCGACCATCACCGGCTCCGAGAAGGCTGCCTTGCGGGCGCGGTCCAGGGTGATCGAGATGCCCCCCATGGCGATGTCGCACTGGGCGACGAAGTCGTTCATCAGGTTGCTCCAGGTGGTCTTGACGAACTGCGCCTCCACGCCCAGCGACTTGGCCAGGGACTGGCCCAGTTCCACATCCATGCCTTCGAAAGTCTGGTCAGGGCGGTAATAGGTGAAGGGCTTGTAGTCACCGGTCATGCAGATGCGCAGCTTGCCAGCCTTGATGACCTGGTCCAGGCGCGAAGCGGGGAGCGCCTCGTCGGCCTGTGCCGCCGACAGCGACAGCGAAAATGACAGAACCGCCAGACCCGCCAGCAGGGCGGTACGGATGATGGACTTCATGGAGTCTCCTCGTGGATGTGATGATGGATGATCAATGATGAACGCGGCCCGCTTCTAAATGGGTTCTAGTTGATTGGATGGGCCGCTTAAATACTGCTGCCAGATCATAGCAAAACCGCGCGCCAGGACCTGCATCAATATCAGCGCACGCCGATAGCGACAATTAGCCGGAAGCCATGCGCGGAGGATGAGATAATGCCGGATTGTCGTCAGACCGCATTGCAGGCCGACCATGTCCTCTTCCTCTTCCATGTCCACCTTCGCTCCGCTCAAAAACGATACCTTCCTGCGTGCGCTGCTGCGCCAGCCCACCGACTACACGCCGCTGTGGCTGATGCGCCAGGCCGGTCGCTACCTGCCCGAATACCGCGCCACGCGCGCTCGCGCCGGTTCCTTCATGGGTCTGGCCACCAATCCCGACTACGCCACCGAGGTCACGTTGCAGCCGCTGGAACGTTATCCGCTGGACGCCGCCATCCTCTTCTCCGACATCCTCACCGTGCCCGACGCCATGGGCCTGGGCCTGTATTTCGCTGAAGGTGAGGGTCCCAAGTTCGAGCGCCCGCTGCGCGACGAGGCCGCCATCCAGGCCCTGCGGGCACCGGACCTGGACAAGCTGGACTACGTCTTCAAGGCCGTCACCCAGATCCGCCGCGAACTCGATGGCCGCGTGCCCCTGATCGGCTTCTCCGGCAGTCCCTGGACGCTGGCCTGCTACATGGTCGAGGGCGGCGGCTCGGATGACTTCCGCCTGGTCAAGAGCCTGCTCTACCGTCGTCCGGACCTGATGCACCACATCCTCAAGACCAACGCCGATGCCGTGGCCGCCTACCTGAACGCGCAGATCGCCGCCGGTGCACAGGCCGTGATGATCTTCGATACCTGGGGCGGTGCCCTGGCCGATGGCATCTACCAGCAATTCTCGCTGGCCTACATGGAGCAGGTGGTCAGCCAGTTGCAGCGCCTGCAAGATGGTCAGCAGATTCCGGTGATCGTCTTCACCAAGGGCGGTGGCCTGTGGCTGGAGCAGATCGCCGCCATCGGTGCCGACGCCGTCGGCCTGGACTGGACCGTCAACCTGGGTGAGGCCCGTCGCCGCGTGGGCGACAAGGTGGCACTGCAAGGCAATCTGGATCCCAACGTGCTCTTCGCCGGCGACGACGCCATCCGGGCGGAAGTGCGCAAGCTGCTGGAATCCTTCGGCCGCCCCGGCGCCGGCAGCGGCCACGTCTTCAACCTCGGTCACGGCATCTCCCAGCACACCCCGCCGCAAGCCGTGGCAACCCTCGCCCAGGCCGTCCACGAGATCAGCCGCGCTCTGCGCGGTTGAACGTGCGTATATCTGTCGTTATCTGTTCGTATTTGTGCGGATGGGCAAGTCCCGATGCACATCCTTGCCAGTGCACCGGGACTTATGCACATGGCGGCCCATTTTCTTGTTGAGAATCAAATTTATTTGAATATGAAGGATTGTGCAGAAGGGTGTTGCACAAGTCATTGATTTTATTGGGTTTATTTTTTCGCCGTCTTGACGCGTTTTTGCGGGAAACCGCGCTGGCCGTGGGCTTCGGCCTTGTCAAGAGGCACTTGCCCACAAAGTTATCCACAGCTGCTGTGCATAAGATCGAAAAGCGTTTACAAAACCGCCGCTTATCGAAATCTTTGAAGGTTTACTTTAAGTTTGTAGGACAAGGAGGCGGCAGCCTGCAAGCCAAAGCCGACAAATTTTTGCCGCTCAGGGCTTGACAAACGCCGGCTCCGTGGTGCCGCCGGAAGGACTTATGCACACTGGATGATTTTGGCACCTGCACAATACTTCGCTGCAAATTTTTTTTCTGCAGGACAAGAGATGAGTCCAAGTCATTGATTTTGTTGGCTTTATTTTTTGCCTCGCCGTTGGGCAGTGCGCCGCAGGCCAGAGCCAGTCTGCGTGGCGAAATGTCAAGGGGTACTTGTCCCCAAAGTTATCCACAGCCTGTGTGGATAGGTCCAAAAATGATGATGAAACCGAGGCTTAGCCGGGTTTTTCAGGATTGACTTTAAGTTCGTGGAACAATGTCTGCTTCAGGTGGCGCTCGATACGCCCCTGCATACCGTCTTCGATTACCGCTGGCAACCCGCCACGCCGGACGAACCCATGCCGGCCATTGGCCAACTGGTGGTGGTACCGTTCGGCCGCCGTGAGGCGGTGGGGGTGGTGGTCGGTCATGCGGCGCAGACCGACCTGCAGGCCGACAAGATCAAGGATGTCATTGCCGTGCGCCATCAGTTGCCGCCGATGTCAGCGCACTGGCTGGCGCTGTGCGGCTTTGCTGCCAACTATTACCAGCGCCCGCTGGGCGAGGTGATGCTGCCGGGCCTGCCCAAGAACCTGCGCGCCCTGACCACGGTCGCGCTGGACAAGGCGCTCAAGGCCCTGGGCCGTCTGGCCGCACCCAAGAAGAGCAAGGCCAGGCGCAAGACCCGCACCGAGGCAGAAGCCATTCCTCCGGCGGTGGCGGAGTTAGTGCCGCCGGATGCCCCTGATCCGCTGCATCTGGGTGAAGCGCCTGCGCTGAACCCGGCGCAGCAGCAGGCCGTGGACGCCATCGCCGGCGCAAAGGACTTTGCGCCGCTGCTCCTGTACGGCGTCACCGGCAGCGGCAAGACCGAGGTCTACCTGCAAGCGGCCGCTGCCATCCTGCGTCGCGCTGCCGATGAGGCTGCCGCATCGCAAGCTGCGCCCGTCGATCCCGCCGTGGCCCCGGCCCAGATCCTGGTGCTGGTGCCGGAAATCAACCTCACGCCGCAACTGGAAGGCAATATCCGCGCGCGCTTCCCGCATCTGAACGTGGTCGCGCTGCACAGCGGCCTGGCCGAGGGCGAGCGCGCCCGCAACTGGCTGGCCGCGCACCTGGGGCAGGCCCACATCGTGCTGGGTACACGGCTGGCGATCCTGTCTTCGTTGCCTGCGCTCAAGCTCATCGTCATCGACGAGGAGCACGATCCTTCCTACAAGCAGCAAGAGGGTCTTCGCTATTCCGCCCGCGACCTGGCCGTGTGGCGGGCGCACCAGCTCGGCATCCCGGTGGTGCTGGGCTCGGCCACGCCTTCGCTGGAAACCTGGCATCACGCCCAGGCCGGCCGCTACCGCCGCCTGGAACTGCGCCAGCGCGCCGCCCAGCAGGCGGTGCTGCCCACCGTCAAGGTGATCGACATGGAGCGCGACAAGCCAGTCGATGGCCTCACCGCCGGCCTGATCGCCGCCGTGCGCAAGCGCCTGGAGCAGGGCGAGCAGTCGCTGCTGTTCCTCAACCGCCGCGGCTATGCCCCGGTGCTGGCCTGTGATGCCTGCGGCTGGATCAGCAACTGCATGCGCTGCGATGCCTTCATGGTGGTGCACCGCCCCGAGCGGCGCCTGCGCTGCCACCATTGCAGCCTGGAACTGGCCATCCCGCGCGCCTGCCCGACCTGCGGCAATGTTGATCTGCAGCCGCTGGGGCGCGGCACCCAGCGGGTGGAAGAGGGCTTGCAGGCGATCTTCCCCGGCGCCCGCGTGCTGCGCATCGATGCCGATTCGACCCGCCTGAAAGGTTCGGCCCAGAGCGCCTTCGACAGCGTGCACCGGGGCGAGGTGGATATCCTGGTCGGCACCCAGATGGTGGCCAAGGGGCATGACTTCAAAAAGCTCACGCTGGTGGGCGTGCTCAATCCGGATACGGCGCTGTTCTCGCACGATTACCGCGCCAGCGAACGGCTCTTCGCCCAGCTCATGCAGGTGGCCGGCCGCGCCGGCCGGGCCGGGCTGTCGGCCGACGGCAGCTCGGGCGAGGTGCTCATTCAGACCCGCTACCCGCATCACCCGCTGTACCAGGCCGTGATGCGCCACGACTACGACGGCTTTGCCGACGAGCTGCTGGAGGAGCGCCGCCAGGCCCATTTCCCGCCCTTCATGTATCAGGCGCTGCTGCGCGCCGAGGCGCGCGAACTGGACACGGCCCTGGCCTTCCTGAAGCAAGCCGCCACCCTGCTGGAGGCGCCCGCCATCACCATCAACGAGCCCATCCCGATGACCCTGATGCGGGTGGCCAATGTCGAGCGCGCGCAGTTGCTCGTTGAGTGCCCGTCACGCCCCGCCCTGCAGGGCTTCCTGAAACAATGGCTGGCCGCGCTGCGGCAGCTGAAAACCCGCGCCCGCTGGTCGCTGGAAGTCGATCCGGTCGATATATGAAGACAGGGCCGCAGCAGGCGGGCGGCAGGGCGGTTGTGAAGTTGCGGGTGAAGCTTTTTGCAAAAATCGGGGTAACAGATTTGTTGTGATTGAGGCATCTTTCTGGCGCAGAGAGCTTGCCCGCACGCAAGCTGCTTGCTCGGGCAGTCTACAGGGTGCGCCTAGCCGGTATAATCTCGGTTGCTCAACCAATTGCAAGCGATCCCTCCGCGCGGCGCAGCCTGCCAGACCAGCGCCTCGGCCGCTTCCGCTTTACCCCTCATTCCCATGCTCGCACAACAGAAACAACGCATCTCCGACCTGTTCTCGTCCGCCTTGCAGCCGCTGCTGGCTGATAGCGGCCTGACCCCGACCATCACCCTGGAGCGTCCGCGCGATGCCTCGCACGGCGACATCGCCTGCAACATCGCCATGCAGCTGGCCAAGCCGCTCAAGAAGAATCCGCGCGAGCTGGCGCAAGCCATCGTCGCCGCCGTCATGGCCGACCCGGCGCGCGAGGGGCTGGTGGAATCCGTCGAGATCGCCGGCCCGGGCTTCATCAACCTGCGTGTGGCGGCCGCTGCCAAGCAGGCGGTGGTCAAGGTGATCCACGAACAGGGCGAGGCCTTCGGCCGTGGCAGCCTGGGCGCCGGCAAGAAGGTGCTGGTCGAGTTCGTCTCGGCCAACCCCACCGGTCCGCTGCACGTGGGCCATGGCCGCCAGGGCGCGCTGGGCGATGCGCTGTCGTCGCTGCTGGAAGCCCAGGGCTTTGATGTGCTGCGCGAGTTCTACTACAACGATGCCGGCGTGCAGATCGCCACCCTGGCCACCTCGGTGCAGGCGCGTGCACGTGGCTTCAAGCCGGGTGACGCCGCGTGGCCCGAGTCGGCCTACAACGGCGACTACATCGCCGACATCGCGCGCGACTTCCTCGACAAGAAGACCGTTTCGGCCAGCGATGGCGAGCCCGTCACCGGCAGCGGCGAGGTCGACGACATCGAATCGATCCGTCGCTTTGCCGTGGCCTACCTGCGTCATGAACAAGACCTGGACCTGCAGGCCTTCGGCGTGAAGTTCGACAATTACTATCTGGAATCCTCGCTCTACGCCGACGGCAAGGTGGCCGCCGCCGTGGACGCGCTGGTCGCCGCCGGCAAGACGTATGAACAGGATGGCGCGCTGTGGCTGCGTACCACCGACTATGGCGACGACAAGGATCGCGTCATGAAGAAGACCGACGGCACCTATACCTACTTCGTGCCCGATGTCGCCTATCACATCAACAAGTGGCAACGCGGCTACGGCAAGGTCATCAATATCCAGGGCAGCGACCACCACGGCACCATCGCGCGCGTGCGCGCCGGCCTGCAAGCCGCCGGCGTGGGCATTCCCCAGGGTTATCCCGACTACGTGCTGCACAAGATGGTCACCGTCATGCGCAATGGCGAAGAGGTCAAGATCTCCAAGCGTGCCGGTTCCTACGTGACCCTGCGCGACCTCATCGAATGGTCCGCCGGCGAGCCGGTCGAGGGCGAGCAGCGCGACCTCACGCGTGGCCGCGATGCGGTGCGCTTCTTCCTCATCTCGCGCAAGGCCGATACCGAGTTCGTCTTCGATGTCGACCTGGCGCTGGCGCAGTCCGATGAAAACCCGGTCTATTACGTGCAGTATGCGCACGCCCGCATCTGCACCGTGCTGGGCAAGTCGGGCGTGGATGAAGAGGCGCTCAAGAGCACGGCTGACCTGTCGCTGCTGACGGCCCCGCGCGAAGCGTCGCTCTTGGCCAAGCTGGCCGAGTATCCGGACATGCTGGCGCACGCCCTGCAAGAGCTGGGACCGCACCAGGTCGCCTTCTACCTGCGCGATCTGGCAGGCGAACTGCATAGCTACTACAATGCGGAACGCGTGCTGGTCGATGATGTCCCAACCAGGTCCGCACGCCTGGCGCTGTTGTCCGCCACCCGCCAGGTGCTGCGCAACGGCCTGGCACTGTTGGGCGTATCGGCTCCGGCCAGAATGTAAAACAAGCTAAAACAAGCAGCTAAAGAGAAACGTGAAACCGTTGAACGCGAAATATCACAAGCAGGCCGGCGGTACGCTGCTCGGCCTGATCCTGGGTTTGATCGTCGGCCTGGGGATCGCCGTGGGTGTGGCATTGATGATCACCAAGTCGCCCATCCCCTTCGTCAACAAGGTCGCGCGCCCCGAGCGCACCGATCCGACCCCGGCCCAGGCGGCCGACCCCAACCGGCCGCTCTACGGTAACCGCGACATCGCCCGCGATGCCGCGCGCGACCAGCAGCAGTCGCAGACGCCGGTGCCGCCCAACACGGCATCGGCGCAGCCGGTCCCGCCGGTGGCGCCGACCCCGCAGGCCAGCCCGGCACCGTCCAGGCCCGACGCCAAGGCCCCGGCGGCCACGTCTGCTACCTCCAAGAACGACACCAACGACGACAAGTGGACCTACTTCCTGCAGACCGGTGCCTTCCGCGACCAGGCCGACGCCGAAAGTGGCCGTGCCAAGCTGGCCCTGCTGGGCTTTGAGGCCAAGGTCAGCGAACGCACTGCCGACAGCGGCGTGCTCTATCGCGTGCGCATCGGTCCCTTCGAGCATGCCGACGCGATGAACCGTACGCGCAGCAAGCTGTCCGATAACGGGGTCGATGCTGCCATCGTGCGCATTCCCAAATAATCAGAATGCACCCGTGGATGCCGGCGGCAGGGGATGACCGACCGGCACGACGGGCGCGGGACGGCTACCGGCCTGTCCCACCGACTATCCATCAGAGAGGGTAATACCATGCGTTTCCATCAAAAGCTGCTGGCCGCGGTCAGCTTCGGCGTACTGGCCTTCACCGCCAGCGTTGGCGCCTCGGCCTCGCCGGCCAATCCGCAAGTGGGCAGCGACTACCGCGTGCTGGAGCAGGCCCAGCCGACCGATTCCGGCAACAAGGTCGAGGTGACCGAATTCTTCTGGTTCGACTGCCCGCACTGCGCCGCCTGGGACCCGTCGCTGACGGCCTGGGTCAAGAAGCAGGGTGACAAGATCAACTTCAAGAAGGTGCCGGTGGCCTTCCGCGACAGCTTCGTGCCGCAGCAGAAGCTCTACTACACTCTGGAAGCCATGGGCAAGGCTGAAGAGCTGACCCCCAAGATCTTCCACGCCATCCACGTCGAAGGCCAGCGCATCAATACCGACAAGACCATCCTGGCCTACATCGAAAAGATCGGCCTGGACAAGCAGAAATTCCTCGACCTCTACAACTCCTTCGGCATCCAGACCAAGGCTCGTCGCGCAGCCCAGCTCCAGGAAGCCTACAAGGTCGACGGCGTACCCATGATTGCCATCGATGGCCGCTATGTCACCTCGCCCGCCGTGGTCGGCGTGGCCCTGGCCAATCAGCCGGAATCGATGCAGCAAGCCGCTGCCCTGCAGGTGATGGACCATCTGGTGGCCAAGGTGGCCGCCGAGAAGGCCGCCGGCAGCAGCCACGCAAAAAAGAAATAAGCTTCACCCGTTCCGCACGGTCCGCGTCCGCAAGGCCGCGGACCGTTGTCATTTGGGCAGCAGGAATTACCTAAACCTTCATATCACCTCAGGAGCAGGCATGGCCAACCTTCCCGTCGTTGCAGCCCAGGAACGCGTGTTCCTGACCGGAGCTTCCAGCGGTATCGGCATGGCGCTGGCGCGGGCCTATGCCCGGCGTGGCGCCATCCTCGGCCTGGTCGCACGGCGCAAGGTCGAGCTGGAGGCCTTGTGCGCCAGCCTGCCGCATGCTGAGCGGCACCGCGTCTATGCCGTCGACGTGACCGACCACGCCGCGCTGGCTGCGGCCGCCGACGCCTTCCTGACCGAGTTCGGCGGGGCCGACGTGGTCATTGCCAACGCCGGCATTTCGCAGGGCACGCTGACCGAATACCAGGAAGACCTGCCGGCCTTCGAACGCATCCTGGCCGTCAACGTCACGGCCACCTTTGCCACCTTCACGCCCTTCGTGGCGCGCATGAAGGCGGCGCCCGAGGACCAGCGCCGCCGCTGCCGCCTGGTCGGCATCGGCAGCGTGGCCGGCATTCGCGGCCTGCCGGGGGCGGGCGCCTACAGCGCCTCCAAGGCCGCCGTCATCAGCTACTGCGAATCGCTGCGGGTGGAATTGCGCGGCAGCGGCATCCAGGTCGTCACCATCGCGCCCGGCTACATCGATACCCCGATGACGCGCGTGAACACCTATCCCATGCCCTTCCTGATGCCGGTGGAGCGCTTTGCCGAGCGCGCTGTCGAGAGCATTACCGAGGGCGTGAGCTATCGCGTCATTCCCTGGCAGATGGGCGTGGTGGCCAAGCTGCTGAGATTGCTGCCGAACTGGCTGTACGATATGGCCTTCGCCCGCGCCCCGCACAAGCAACGCAATCCGTAAATCTGGCGGCCTTGCTCGCCTTTGGAGTTTTTCATGAAGATCATTTTTGCCGGCACGCCGGAATTTGCCGCCGTTGCGCTCGAAGCACTCTACGCCGCCGGTCACGAGATCACCCTGGTGCTGACCCAGCCCGACCGCCCGGCCGGACGCGGCATGCAGCTGCAGGCTTCGCCCGTGAAGCAATGCGCGATCAAGCATGGCACACCCGTAGCGCAGCCGGTCTCGCTGCGTCTGAACGGCAAGTATCCGGAGGTGGCGCAGGAGGCCCATGCCCTGCTGCAATCGACCCCGCATGACGTGATGGTGGTGGCGGCCTACGGCCTGATCCTGCCGCGCAGCGTGCTCGACATCCCGCGTTACGGCTGCATCAACATCCATGGTTCGCTCCTGCCGCGCTGGCGCGGTGCCGCGCCCATTCATCGCGCCATCGAGGCGGGCGATGCCGAGACCGGCATCACCATCATGCAGATGGAAGAGGGGCTCGATACCGGCCCCATGATGTTGATTGAAAGCGTCCCCATCGCCGGGGACGACACCACCGGCAGCCTGCATGACAAGCTGGCCGCGCTGGGCGGCAAGATGATCGTGGAAGCCATTGCCAAGCTGGAGCGCGGCGAGCTCTCAGCCACCCCGCAGCCCGACGAGGGCGCCAATTACGCCGCCAAGATCGCCAAGGAAGAGGCCGCGCTCGACTTCAGCCAGAGCGCCGACCAGCTGGCCCGCCGCATCCGCGCCTTCAATCCCTTCCCCGGCGCCACCGGTCGTTTCGGCGATACGGTCGTCAAGCTATGGCAGGCGCGTCCGGTCAAGGTGGCGCAACAGGGCGAGCCGGGACAGGTGCTGTCGGCCGATGCCCAGGGCGGCATCGTGGTGGCCTGCGGTGAAGGGGCGTTGCTGCTGACCGAATTGCAGAAGCCGGGCGGCAAGCGCCTGGCCGCCGCAGAATTCCTCAAGGGCTTCCCACTCGAAGGCGGGCGCTTCGCCTGAGCCCATCCGGCAGGCAATTCCGGCGCGAATGATGACTTAGTTTCAAACGCGGACAAAGTCTTCCATCCGGGCCTGGATGCCTGCGCGCCTCAACGCGCAGGTTCTGCATCGAACTGCCTGAGCACCAGCGGCAGATGCCGCCAGAACAGTTCCTCTCCCAGATGCACGCGCGCCTGCCAGTCATCGGCAGCATCGTCATCGGCGCCATCGGTGATGAACTTGAAGGCCCGCCAAGGGATGCCGAAGTGGCTGCATACCCGGGCGATGGCAAACAATTCCATATCCACCAGATCCACCTTCTGCTGCCGCAGCCAGTCATCGGCGGCTGTCACGAAGCTGTCGCCGGTGCCGCACAAGACGCCCGGATAGCCGGAGACCAATCGGGAGGGTTGTTGCTCCTGGTTCATCAGCGGCGTCACCCCGCGCGGCGCCAGCGGAGTGGCATCCATGTCGCGTTGGAGCACGGCGGCCACTTCCAGCAAGCCATCATGCAGGGGATCGATCTTGCCGGCCGTGCCGAAATTGATGAGCGCGCGCGGACGATGCGTCAGGATGGCCTGCGTCGTATGCAGCGCGGCATTGACCTTGCCCACGCCGCAATAGACCACCTGTACGCCTGCCGGGGCCGCTGCGGCGTCGAGTTCACTTTCCAGGGCGGTCAGGATGAGGATGGGCGCTTGATCGGGCATCGGTATAAATAGTTAACGGTTTGCAACGAAGCACAGCCCGCAAAGCCTGCCGGGAGGCGGGGGAAGGGTGCTTTGACGTATAATCGGGTTCACTTTTTGCCTGTTGAACCGGTCCGTTTCTGGCCGGTTTTTTTATCCGCAGCGCGCCTGCGCGCGGGAACAGGCCTCGCATTGTTGCCGTAACCAGAGAAAAACGCCAGATGAAGCCGAACGAACTGTGCCAGACCGAATTGCTGCTGCGCGACCTGATGTCGCAGCGCATCCTCATCCTCGATGGCGCCATGGGCACCATGATCCAGCGCTACAAGCTGACTGAAGAGGATTATCGCGGCCAGCGTTTCGCCGACTTCAGCGTTCCCGGCAAGGAGATGTTCGTCAAGGGCAACAATGAACTGCTCTCGCTGACCCAACCGCACATCATCCAGGAAATCCACGAGCAATACCTGGCCGCCGGTGCCGACCTGATCGAGACCAATACCTTCGGCGCCACCAGCGTGGCCCAGGACGACTACCACATGGCGCATCTGGTCTACGAGATGAACGTGGAATCGGCCCGTCTGGCACGCGCCGCCTGCGACAAGTACTCGACCCCGGACAAGCCGCGCTTCGTGGCCGGTGCCCTGGGCCCCACGCCCAAGACCGCTTCCATCTCGCCGGACGTCAACGACCCGGCTGCCCGCAACGTCACGTTTGATCAACTGGTCACCGCCTACCTGGAGCAGACCCGCGCGCTGGTCGAAGGCGGTGCCGACGTGCTGCTGGTGGAGACCATCTTCGACACGCTCAACTGCAAGGCGGCTTTGTTCGCCATTGATACTTTCTTCGAAGAGAGCGGCAAGCGCCTGCCCATCATGATCTCGGGCACCGTCACCGACGCCTCCGGCCGCATCCTCTCGGGCCAGACCGTGACCGCCTTCTGGAACTCCATCCGCCACGCGCGTCCGCTCACCGTGGGCCTGAACTGCGCGCTGGGTGCGGCGCTGATGCGTCCCTATGCGGAAGAGCTTTCCAAGATCGCCGACACCTTCGTCTGCATCTATCCCAATGCCGGCCTGCCCAATCCGATGAGCGACACCGGTTTCGATGAAACCCCCGATGTCACCTCGGCCCTGTTGAAGGAATTCGCCGAAAGCGGTTTCGTCAACGTCGCCGGTGGCTGCTGCGGCACCACGCCGCCGCACATCAAGGCCATTGCCGAGACGGTCGCCACGATTGCGCCGCGCAAGCTCCCCGAGCCCACGCACGAGATGCGCCTGTCGGGCCTGGAGCCCTTCACCATCAATGACGATTCGCTGTATGTCAATGTCGGCGAGCGCACCAACGTCACCGGTTCCAAGGCTTTTGCCCGCCTGATCCTGAACGAACAGTACGATGAAGCCCTGGCCGTGGCGCGCCAGCAGGTCGAAAACGGTGCGCAGATCATCGACATCAACATGGATGAGGCGATGCTCGATTCGGTCGCCGCCATGACGCGCTTCCTCAACCTGATCGCCTCCGAGCCCGATATCGCGCGCGTGCCCATCATGATCGACTCCTCCAAGTGGGAAGTGATCGAAGCGGGCCTGAAGTGCGTGCAGGGCAAGTCCATCGTCAACTCCATCTCGATGAAGGAAGGCGAGGAAAAATTCCTGCGCGAAGCCAAGCTGTGCCGTCGCTATGGCGCCGCCGTCATCGTCATGGCCTTCGACGAAGTGGGCCAGGCCGATACCTTCGCCCGCAAGATCGAGATCTGCGAACGCGCCTATCGCCTGCTGGTGGACAAGCTGGACTTCCCACCCGAAGACATCATCTTCGACCCCAACATCTTTGCGGTCGCCACCGGTATCGAGGAACACAACAACTACGCGGTCGACTTCATCGAAGCCACCCGCTGGATCCACCAGAACCTGCCCTACGCCAAGATCAGCGGCGGTGTCTCCAACGTGTCCTTCAGCTTCCGCGGCAATGACCCGGCGCGCGAAGCGATCCACACCGTCTTCCTGTATCACGCCATCAAGGCCGGCATGACCATGGGCATCGTCAACGCCGGCATGATCGGCGTCTATGACGACCTGCCGGCCGAGCTGCGCGAGCGCGTCGAAGACGTGGTCCTGAACCGCCGCGAAGACGCTACCGAGCGCATGATCGAGTACGCCGCCACGCTCAAGGCTGGCGACAAGAAGGAAGAAGCCACCCTGGAATGGCGCAACCTGCCGGTGGCCAAGCGCCTCTCGCATGCGCTGGTACACGGCATTACGCAGTGGATCGTGGAAGACACCGAAGAGGTGCGCCAGCAGGTCGCTGCCGATGGTGGTCGTCCTATCCACGTGATCGAAGGTCCGCTGATGGACGGCATGAACGTGGTCGGTGACCTCTTCGGCCAGGGCAAGATGTTCCTGCCGCAGGTGGTCAAGTCGGCGCGGGTGATGAAGCAGGCCGTGGCGCACCTGATCCCTTTCATCGAAGAAGAGAAGCGCCAGCTCGAAATCGCCACCGGTGAAGTCGCCAAGCCCAAGGGCAAGATCGTCATTGCCACCGTCAAGGGCGACGTGCACGACATCGGCAAGAACATCGTCACCGTCGTCCTCCAGTGCAACAACTTCGAAGTGGTCAACATGGGCGTGATGGTGCCCTGCGCCGAGATCCTGGCCAAGGCCAAGGAAGAGAAGGCCGACATCATCGGACTCTCCGGCCTGATCACGCCCTCGCTGGAAGAGATGGCGTATGTCGCCAAGGAAATGCAGCGCGATCCGTATTTCGCCGGATTGAAGATGCCGCTGATGATCGGTGGTGCCACGACCTCGCGCGCCCACACGGCCGTCAAGATCGCCCCCAACTATGAAGGCCCGGTGGTCTACGTGCCGGACGCCTCGCGCGCCGTATCGGTGGCGCAATCGCTGCTGGCCGACGAGCAGAAGACGCAGTACGTGGCCGACCTCAATGCTGACTACGAACGCATCCGCGAACAGCACGCCAGCAAGAAGGCCGCGCCCATGCTGTCGCTGGCCGCAGCCCGTGCCAACAAGACCAAGCTGGAATTCGCCCCGGTCAAGCCCAAGTTCATCGGCCGTCGCCTGTTCAAGAATGTGGACCTGGGTTTGCTGGCCAACTACATCGACTGGGGTCCGTTCTTCCAGACCTGGGACCTGGCCGGTCCTTACCCTGCCATCCTCACCGATGAAGTCGTGGGCGAAGCCGCGACCAAGGTCTTCCAGGAAGCCCAGGCGATGCTGAAGAAGATCATCGATGGCCGCTGGCTCACCGCCAACGGCGTCATCTCGCTCTTGCCGGCCAACACCGTCAACGATGACGACATCGAGATCTACACCGACGACAGCCGCAGCCAGGTCGCCTTCACCTATTACGGCCTGCGCCAGCAGACCGAGAAGCCGGTGGTCGATGGCGTGGCGCGCCCCAACCAGTGCCTGTCGGACTTCATCGCACCCAAGGAGTCTGGCGTGCAGGATTACATCGGCATGTTTGCCGTGACCGCTGGCCTCGGTATCGAGAAATACGAAAAGCGTTTCGAGGATGCGCATGACGATTACTCGTCCATCATGCTCAAGGCCCTGGCCGACCGCCTGGCCGAAGCCTTCGCCGAATACCTGCATGAGCGCGTACGCAAGGACCTGTGGGGCTATGCGGCTGACGAGAACCTGAGCAGCACCGATCTCATCAAGGAAAAATATCTCGGCATCCGTCCCGCGCCCGGCTATCCGGCCTGCCCGGAGCACACCGTCAAGGCGGACGCTTTCCGCGTCATGCAGTGCGACGAGATCGGCATGCAGTTGACCGAGTCTTACGCCATGTTCCCCGGTGCCTCGGTGTCGGGCTTCTACTTCGCGCATCCGCAGTCGAAGTACTTCGTGGTCGGCAAGATCGGCGAGGATCAGGTGGTCGACATGGCAGAGCGCCGCCATGTGCCCAAGCAAGACGTGGAACGCTGGCTGGCCCCTAATCTGTAAATGATTTACGGAATGAAGCAAACCGTCCGGCCCCTGTGCCGGACGGTTTGTTTCATTCCTGAACCTTTCTCGCTGGTTCTTGTATTGCGCCGTCGTCCTGCTATCATCCACGCCCGCCGTTCCGTCGCCTCGTTTTTTCCATGATTGATTCTGCTGACCACGTCACCCATGCACTGCCCGTGACCGTGGCTACGCGCCTGCACTTCACCGATGGCAACACGCGCGCCATCTTCACCGTCGACCTGGTGCAGGATCTGTTGGGCGACTGGGTGCTCACGCAAGCCTGGGACGGCATCGAAGGCCGCAGCGCGGTGCGCCGGGTGGTGGTGGCCGGGCATGAGGAGGGCTTGCGGATGCTGCAGAAGATTGCGCGGCACAAGGAGCGGTTGGGGTTTCGGCCGGTGCATCTTTATCACGTGGGCTGAGGCTGCCCGCGTTCCTTCCTGCTCGCCGTTCCCAGGCATTTCTAGAACCCATTTCATAAATAGGCGTGAGATGCGTTCTGTCCTGGTGCCACACGCAAGGAGCGCAACGCGGCCAGCGCCCTTTCTGGACAGAACGCATCTCACGCCTATTTATGAAATGGGTTCTAATTTTCTGCTACAGTTCCCCAACAAAAATTCAGGAGGAAAAGAAACATGTCTTGCAGAAGCACCTTTATATGCCTGCTTGTCCTGTTGCTGACGGCTTGTGCCGCATCGAACGTTGATCGCGACTTTTCGCTGGAGAACAATCCGGATCAAGGTATCGTTATCGCCTCCGTTTCATTTGATCGCGCCGGATCCCGAAATTCTCAGGCCATGTTTTACCTTGACGAAGGCATCCCCGGCGCACCTGTTCCGGCCAGGCGTCTGGAGGCGCTCCCTGAACACGCGACGATTCGCATGGGAAGTCAGTTCAAGGATAGTTATGGGCAGGTCCTTGCCATCTCACTACCCGCTGGCAGACATACTATTTCGTCATGGCGCCTGGTTCGGAGCGCCGCATATAGCCTTTCGCCATCAGAGAAGATGCCCCCGCTTGAATTTCATGTGGCAGCCGGCAAGGTCCAATACATTGGCAACCTGCATCTGAACCTCGTCGAGGGAAAAAACATGCTTGGCCTTAGGATGGTGGCAGACGCTTCTCCTGAGATCCGGGATCGCCAGGACCGAGACTTGCCTATCATCAAAAAGAAGTATCCACAATTTGCCGACCGCATGGAAATCAGGCTGCTGCCACTCGGAACATGGGAAGGTGGCAGAACGACAATCCGCGATATCCAGCCCGTCGTCATCGTTCCGGTCAAATGAATCATTGGCACATCAGCAGCGTGGGACACAGGCCGGCGGCAAGAAAAGGTACGACATCAAAGAGTATGGTCCGGTCTGTCAATCCGGCGGCGGTGGATTGGTTGCCGCCTTGATCGCCGAGCGCAGTGAGGTGCTGTGCGCGGTTTCCTCCTCGGGTGCGACTGCCGTCAAGCATCGGATCCTGGCGGCGGGGCGTAACAGCGACTACACCGGAAAGTCGATGGCCGAGATCTGGGACCCGGTGGAACAGCTTGGCCGTGTGCGCCCCATGCACGGCTTCGGCATGTTCGTCACCAGCGATCAAACGGATGCCGAGGTCGGTTTCAGCTCGCAGGCCTACTACGTCAACGCCGCGCAGCAGATAGTAGCGTGCTCACGACAGGATGCTCGCTTCCTGAACCTTTTGGTCATGCGCCGCGTCTTTGCCTGTTACCCATCATCGTCGCCACCAATACAAGCGCTCCGATCACGAGCCCTGTCCCCAATAATTCCGTCGGTTGCGGCAGGTGGCCCAAGGCCGCCCCAATTGCCATCGCTGAAACGGGTACCCAGTTGATGAACAGAATTCCGGTGGTGATTCCAAGGAGTCGTATCCCCAGGTTGTAGGCCAGCGCGGCCAGCACAGTGCCCACGGCGATGATGTAGATTGCGGCGGGCGCAACCTCCGACATTGCCTGAGCGCTCGGATAATGCGCGAAACCAAGCCCGGTGGCGAGTACAGCGATGAAGATCAGACCAGGAAAGGCTAGCAAGGCCGTATACGCTGTGAACTCCAGCACCGAAATATGTGGCAACTTTGCTTGACCGCGGGTGTACAAGATCCAGCCCACCGTACCGAGCCATGCCATCAAGTCACCCTTGAGCGTTCCACGGTCCTGTAGCGTCCACACTCCGGCTACGAAGCTCACCCCAGTCAATGCAAGGCAGGCTGCGATCCAGACCCACCATTGCGGGCGTTGACCATCGACGGCCCAGCGGAGGGGTCCGGATCGTCCGCTACCACCCAGGCACTTCCGACGCTCTCCAACATTTGGAGGTCGGAAATATGGTCGCCGCACCCAGCACAACGCTTGAGTTGAGTGCCACGTTGGTCCGCCCAGCGCTGCATCGCCACGGCCTTGCCGCTGCCAATCATCTGTGGCGGGACAATCTTGCCGGTGAGCCTGGAGACTCGGCTCTCCTCAAATGTTCATGGCCTTCTGTCATTACAATTCCGGTGGCAGCTATGGATATGCCTTCTTTGAAACGGTAAAAGAACGCGCTCTCGATTACAAACTGTCGGTAGTGCACATCGACAGCCACTCATTGAGTACGGCGCAGCAAAGGACTTTGAACGTAACTGGCTGTCGGCTAACTTCTACCTCGAAGAGGACGACTGTCCCAGGGAAGAGTGGCAGAAAATATATTTTCAAGGCAATCGAGAAATTGAAGTGCCCGAATACTTCCTTACCAAACGCATTCTGGAAGAAAGTATGGTTAAAAACTTCGGCGTCTGTCCTTGGGACACTAATCTTGAACCAAGCTACTACTGCTTAAAAGCCATGGAAAAGAAGAGGCATTGGTGGCGGTTTTGGAAAGGCTAGGGCCTGAAACTAGAACTCATTTCATAAATAGGCGTGAGATGCGTTCTGTCCAGAAAGGGCGCTGGCAAGGCGCGTGACGCGTCGTGTGGCGGTGCCACACGCAAGGAGCGCAACGCGGCCAGCGCCCTTTCTGGACAGAACCCGGAGGGAGCGGCCCGTTTGGGCGAATTGCTGCGTTACGAATTTGGGTCAAGACGTCCAGTCTTGACCCAAATTCGCGCCTTGCACTTCATCCCAAACGGGATTCGCTCGCACTCACGCCTATTTATGAAATGGGTTCTAGTCTTATCCAAGTCGGTGATCGGCCAGGAGCCGCCTTTGCCAAGTAGTTCAGTTACACTTCAGCTCAATCAAAAATAACGTAAAGGGAGTGGTATGGGGTTGTTGGATCTTTTTCGGGAAAAGCCAAGTCCGGCGAAATTTGCAAGATTGTTCATCCAGCGCGCGATGGAGAAAGGTTTTCCGCCGCCTATGCAGTTCAACAAGGAAGAATTCCAAGTACTGCTGGGGAAAAATCATGTATTTAATCTCCACAACGCCTATAGAGAGTATTGCAATGCTCCGAAAAAAGGACGTAGTGATGTAATGGATCGCTATGTTGCGGGCCTCGATGTTCCTGCCATTCCCAAGAATATCGAGATCGCTAAAGCCCGCCTGATGCCGAGCATTCGGCGGATGTCCCAGATCGAGTACCTTCGCCTAAGTGCCCGGCTATCTGATCCTGGCAAGAGCTTTATGAGCGCACATCGTGCATGGGATGGCGATACCGCCACGGTCATTGTGTACGATAGCGATACGGACATGCGCCATATCGATGCATCCCAGCTGTCCGAATGGGGCTTGTCGTTTGACCAGGCACTACAGATTGCTGTCGACAATTTGCGCGACCGCACGTCTTCGAGCTTCTCGGACCTGGGCTCTGGCGTCACACTGGGAACATGGAATGACTCGTATGACTCATCCCGTATTCTTCTCACTGATCTGCTCTTTCGTATGAGCGGAGATTCGGACCCCATCGTCATGATCCCGACACGCGGACGGATTCTTGTCGCGAGCGGCAGGAATGCAGACGGCCTTCTGCTGATGCTGTCTACGGCCAAATATTTCCTGGAGCAAGACGGGCGTCCGGTTTCCGCTTTCATGTACAAGATCGAAAATAGCGTTTTACTAGTTTATTCACCTGACGATCCGACCGTCAGGGAAACAGCTGCAGATCTTCAGAAGATATATCTCATCGACGATCACTCTTCTCAGAAGGACATGTTGGATAAAATTCACCAGAAGGAAGGCAAAGATCTTCATGTTGCAAAGTTCGTCGTTTTTAAAAACGAGGCTACCGGTGCCCTCACTTCACATGCGACATGGTCCAAGGGCGTAAAGTCCTTGCTTCCCCAGGCGGACGTCATCACGCTGTTCCAGTCCGGCCAAACGGAAGCTGAGTCCGTCATGAAAAGCGTTCTCTGGGAAGACGTGCAGGCCATGGCCGGCAATCTTCTCCTCAAAGACGACAGCTATCCTCCCCGATACCTCACAGTGGGATTTCCAGACGATGCGACATTTGCATCATTGCCCGCATTCGACTTGCTCCCTGGCGCCTAGATGTTGGCGAGAACTGATGCAACGAAGTTCGGGCGGCTCGTTCGCGATCTCACATACAGGCTCGGTTCCGACAAACGTCAAATGCCTGTAGCTGTAGGTCCGCTTGGTGTCGATCGTCGCCGGTCGCGTCTCCGTAACTTTTTTCAGCGCAGCAACTTGCGATGCTGGCGTGAACGGCTAAATTCGGCCAGAAGCGCGCATCCACCTTCTCAAATGGCATCATGCTTCAGTGGCTGTATAGTCTGCTTGCCCCAACCAATAACCAGCTAAAACTTTTATCCCGTGATGACTCAACGACTCATTCGCTATCTTGCGATTTTTCTCATCTGGTGTGGGCTTTCCACATCCCATGCCGAAGGATTTGATTGGACCCTGCTAAAGTGAACTTGGGCAGAAAGTGCGCAAGGGAAATTTGGCTGCAGCCCTGATAATCTGCACCAGAGATTGTCTCCCTCGCGCGACTTCATGACCTTGTTCTTCGAGAATGACAGAAAATGGAAATCCTCGAATGGTCAGGAGTTGGAGCGCTATTCGGCGACCATCATCAGCAGCAGCCCAAATGTTTTGATCATCAAATACAACGCCGACCTGACCGGAATTCCAGAGCAATATCGTGAATGGGAGATGCGTTTCATCGGTCCCGGAACCTATCGGTGGCGCTCCACGAGTTGGCCAATCGGTACCTATAACGATGTAATCGGAGTCCTGTGCAAGCGCGAGTGACAAGAATTGTTCTTGCGCACGATGCCCACCATGGGCCCGGAACGGACTGCGGCCCAACCGACATATCGAAAGAAGCCATATGACCTACGATCCTCTCTCACAAGTCATGGATGAACCGCTTGCCTTAGATGCAGGCGTCACGGAACAATTGCGAGTCTATCGGCTGGCGGTGAAGCTTGCGAACCTGCCAGGTACTGACGTGACCGAGGAGCGTGAACGACTTGTAAAAAATCTCGACGGTCTAGTGGGTCGTCTGATTGAAGGTGTCGAGGAAAACCCATCAAAACGTTGGGTGCTGGCACAATTTCAACCTTCATTGGAGGCAGTGGAGTATGAAGACACCGAGGCTCGTGAGCATTTCGGCATGGAAATTGAATTGCTCATGGATATTTTGGGAATCAGCAGTTCTGACGGTCTTCTCGCTCATTATCTCGGCGGTATGTAAAAGTCAGCGAGAGGGGTTGTCTCGAATCGCGTTCGGGCATTCGTGAGAACTCATGAATTTCCCAACATGGCAAGCTCTTGTACAGGAGATCGCCCAGTTAAATCGCCGAGAAGCCGCCGTAGAAGTACTGCAGGCAAATGGCTTGAAATCTGTCTTCTCATCTTCAATGAAGACAAAAATCGCACTGGTCCTTGCGGGCATCGTTATCGCGATTCAATGGCTGACAGTAGTGAGCTTCATGGATCATTCCTATTCCTGGTGGTTGAAGGCGGGGGATCGGGTTGTCACGGCCGGTATCGGCGGCACCATCTTCTTCACCATTTGTTCGGGGCTCGCCATCCTGTTCCTGGCAAAGATGAATGACAAACTCCACCAAGTCCGGTCAGCTCTTCGTTATCTGAGCCAGATTCTCATGTTGATGGGATTGGCAGGCGTGTTGGTATTTTGGGGAATGATCTTTTCTGCGATCGTTCTGCTTGTGAATCGCTGAAGGTGGCTGGTATCGGCCAGAAGCAGACATCCCATTTATCCGGAACCAAGAATTCAAGTAATCACGGAGATTCAAAATGAAAATTTACCCGGCAATTTTTTTTCTACTGTTATTTCTGTTGAACTGCGCTCATGCGCAACTCCCCCGCGATTGCAGCGATGCCTCACAAAAGTTGCTGGAGGCAGAAGTTCAGCAAGGGAATCCCAAGGCCCAATATTTATTGGGCACTCAGCTTTTGACGGGTCAATGCGGAAGAAAAGATAGTGATGAAGGCGTCAAGCTGGAAACCAAGTCGGCCGAGAGTGGATATCCGCCCGCAATTCATATCCTTGGTGTCATTCTTCGCAAAGAGCGCAGTATCCAGGAAGCTGTTCCGTTTTTCCTTGAAGCCGCACAAAAAGGCTTCCGTTTAGCTGAAGTTGACCTTGCGTTCGCTTATGGCGAAGGCTCTCCGATCAAGAATCTACCACTTGCCTACGCTTGGTTCTCTGTCGCGGAAAGTCATGAAGAAAAAGCAGAGCTAAAACAATTCCTCGCATCGAATTTAAAGAGGCTGGCTGGCAAAATGGATGACGCGGATATGGAAAAGGCAAATCAATTGAAGGAGAAGTTGCTCGCGGATTTTGGCTCCATCCCGAGATTTAAAGATGATCCATGAAATCACTCGAGGCCAATTGTGAGCAACACCAAGACTACGGGTACGCAGTCAGCCAGTGCTCCTGTTTTCGATGGCAGTGATTCCGCTACTGTGGCTTGCTGGCAAGATGGGGCGGCAATAGTCAACGGGCCATGACATCCAGCACTTGGTAAAACAGCTGCCTTTGGGTCGCAGAGACGTCGGGGAATTGCTGATCAGGTTTTCGAAGCGACGACTTCTTGAAGTTGAATTTCTTGGAACAAATAGGCGAAAGAAGGCGACTATTATTGCGCAAGATTGAATCTTCCTTCGACTGAAGCGGCTTGGTCCGATACCGACCCTTTGAACAAAAACGTGGTGTCATGAACATGCAAAAACCCGATCCCTGTTCTTATCAGTACGATATTTCGCTTCGGATTTGGCATCCGGCTATGCCTCACGAAGAGATTTCAAAAACGATAGAGCGCACGCCCAATCGCAGTTGGACTGTGGGAAGTCCCCGCTTCTCGATTCATGGAAAACCTTTGGGAGGTGCCTATGATTTCTCCTACTGGACCGAAAGACTAACGAAGAAAACAGTGCTCTCCGATACCATGTGGGTAGAAGAGGAGATAGTGCGGCAAGTCGAAGCGTTTTCCCAACAAGCTTTGTTTTTCAGGAAAGTTCGTGCAGAAGGAGGAAGGGCCGAATTGTTTGTCGGACTCTTCAGCGATTTCAATATCGTCGTTGAGCTGGAACCAGCGCTGATGCGACGCCTGGCCGAAGCAAGCCTGGGAATCTGCATCGATTACTATCCTTATAAAAAAGATGAGAATCAAGGCTGACCGGATCAAGTTCATTGTTCGCAATCGGCCAGAGACACCGTAATGGCAGTTCATCTGTGCATTGTTCCTCGCAGCGCAATTGGAAATTGCCTCCGAGCCCAAGCACACACTGTTGACCACATAAAAAAATGAACCCGGAGACCCCCATGCCCCCTTCCTCGCCCGCGCAGCCCGCTGCCACTGACCGTTACCAGGTCGATTCCTCCTATGCCGTACTGCGCCTGTGCATCACCCTGGTCCTCATGATCGTGGGCGCCAGCGGCATGTACGTGATGGCCGTGGTGCTGCCGGCGGTGCAGGCGCATTTCCAGGTAGATCGCGGACTGGCCTCCATGCCCTATACCCTCACCATGCTGGGCGTGGGCGTCGGCGGCCTCTTCATGGGCCGCATGGCTGACCGCTACGGCATCATGCGCCCGCTGCTGCTAGGCGGGGCCTGCCTGGGTGCAGGCTTCATCGCGGCCGCGCTGGCGCCCAACATCTGGTGCTTCATGGCCGCCCATTGCCTGCTGATCGGCTTGCTGGGCACGGCCTGTACCTTCTCGCCGCTGGTGGCCGATACCTCGCTGTGGTTCCGCAAGCGGCGCGGCATTGCCGTGGCGGTGTGCGCCAGCGGCAACTACCTGGGCGGCGCGCTGTGGCCGCCCATCGTCCAGCACTTTGTCGATAGCGTCGGCTGGCAGCAGACCTACATCGGCATGGGCATCGCCTGCAGCCTCATCATGTGCAGCCTGGCCCTGCTCATGCGCGCCCGCCCGCCGGTGCAGGACAGCGCGACTGTCACCGCCCGCCCCGGCGGCGGCCCGCGCCCCTTCGGCCTGGCACCGGGCTCGGCGCAGCTGCTGCTGTGCGTGGCGGGTGTCGCCTGCTGCGTCGCCATGGCCATGCCCCAGGTCCATATCGTCGCCTACTGCGGCGACCTCGGCTACGGCCCGGCGCGCGGTGCCCAGATGCTCTCGCTGATGCTGGCCTGCGGCGTGGTCAGCCGTCTGGTCTCCGGCGCCATCTGCGACCGCATCGGCGGCCTGCGCACGCTGCTGCTGGGCTCGGCGCTGCAGGGCCTGTCGCTGCTGCTGTTCATCCCCTTCGACAGCCTGGCCTCGCTCTATCTCATCTCGGCCCTGTTCGGTCTGTTCCAGGGCGGCATCGTGCCCTCGTATGCCATCATCGTGCGTGAATACTTCCCCGCCGCCGAAGCGGGTCAGCGCGTGGGCGCGGTCATCATGGCCACCATGTTCGGCATGGCCCTGGGCGGATGGATGTCGGGCAAGATCTTTGACCTCACCGGCAATTACCACGCCGCCTTTGCCAACGGCATCGCCTGGAACCTGTTGAACCTGAGTATCGCCGTACTGCTGTTGACAAGGGTGCGCGGCATGCAGCTGCGCGCCGCCTGAGAGAAAAGAGCGCAACGGCGCAACGGCAGATGGCGCCGTGGTTGGCAGCGTAGCGGCTTTCAGCTACGCTGCCGGGTCAACCTTCAATGCCGTTTTTTCTCATCGCGCCATGTTCATCCTCTTCCTCAAGGCGGTCGTCCTGATCCCGATCACGCTCTTGCCCATCCTTAATCCCCTGGGCATCGCGCCGGTCTTCGCCAACCTGCTGGGCAACGTCAGCCGCAGCACCGAAAAGCGCATCGCGCGCCAGGTCGCCATCAATTGCTGGTTCATGCTGGTGGCGGCTATCTTCATCGGTTCGCACGTGCTGACCTTCTTCGGCATCTCGCTGCCCATCGTGCGTGTGGGCGGGGGCCTGCTGGTGGCGGTCTCGGGCTGGAAACTGCTCAACGACAACAGTCAGGACAGCTCCATCCCCACGCAAGTGGCCAAGTCCTATGACGAAGACCTGCCCGACGACGAAATCAAGGCGCGCAGCTTCTATCCCATGAGCTTCCCCCTGACCGTCGGTCCCGGCACCATCGCCGCTTCCATCACGCTGGGCGCCAATACGCCGACCCGCCTGCTGGATTGGGTCATCTCGGTCGGCAGTGCCGCCCTGGGCGCGGCGCTCACGGCGCTGGTGATCTTCCTTTGCTACAACTATGCGCACAAGCTGGTGCTGCTGATGGGGCGCCTGGGCACCATGGTGGTGTTGCGCCTGTCGGCCTTCATCCTGCTGTGTATCGGGATCCAGATCTTCTGGTCGGGGATGTCGGCGCTGCTGGCCGAGGCGGGGATCAGTGGCGTGGCGCCGTGATGGGAATGCGGGAAAGCCAAAAAATCTGAAACGGGATAGTTAGTTGCAATATGGAAATAACTAACTATTTCAGCCAGCCCAACTCATCCAGTGCATCCTGCACCAGCTCCAGCCGCAATAGCGGATTGTCCAGCGCCAGCAGGCTCTGCTTGAGGTTCACGGAAATGGGCATCATCTCTGCCCAGCGGTTGGCCACCCAGCCGCAATCGTCCAGCCGGTAAGGCGCGGCGATGGGCACTTCGCTGTCCGGCAGGCCCTGGCGCAACACCGATTGCAGCAGATTCTCCAGCGCCTGCGCGGTATTGCGCAACTCCTCGGGGATTGTCACGGCGCGGTCCGCTTCCATCATCTCCACTTGCGCGGTCCATAGTCCGTGTTTCTGCTGCTCGGCCTGCACGATGCGAAAGCGTTCGCCACCCAGACAGGCGATGCGCATGAGACCGGGCGAGGGCGTGCTCCATTCCTGGATGCGCGCCAGCGTGCCCACGCCGACGAAGCGTTCGCTCTGGCCGGGGCGCCGTACTTCTGATCCTTCCGTCAGGGCCACCACGCCGAAGCTGCTGCCCTCGGCGATGCACTTGCCTATCATGTCCAGGTAGCGCACCTCGAAGATCTGCAGCGGCAGCCGCCCTTCCGGGAAAAGCGTGCTGGCCAGCGGAAACAGCGGGATGGTCTGGGCCGAGATCGGCGGGCGCGGGGTAGCGGGGGCGGCGGGCATGGTTACTCCTGGCGGCGGTCACTCACGAACGCAGAGCATACCGGTTCTCGGCCACGCATTCATAGCGCTGCACGATGTAGCCGTTGTCGTCCACGCTCTCCAGATAGACGTCGAACTGCCACAGCCGCGCCATGTGGCGCAGCACCTCGTTGGTACTGTCGCCCAGCGAGCGGCCATCGCTGCGGAAGTGGCGCAGCGTGAGGCTGCGATTGCCGCGCGTGTTGACCGACCAGACCTGGATGTTGGGTTCGCGATGGTTGATGTCGTACTGCCGGGACAGGGCCTGGCGCACGTACTGGAAACCGCGCTCGTTGTGGATGGCCGAGACCTCGATCTCGCTGCGCGCCTCGTCATCGAGCACGGCGAACATGCGCATGTCGCGCATGAGCTTGGGCGAGAGATATTGCGCAATGAAGCTCTCGTCCTTGTAGTTGCGCATCACGTATTGCAGGGTATCGAGCCAGTTGCGCCCGGCGATGTCGGGGAACCACTCGCGGTCTTCATTGGTGGGATTCTCGCAGATGCGGCGGATGTCGCTCATCATCGAGAAGCCCAGTGCATACGGATTGATGCCGTTGTAATACGGTTTGGTGATGGGCGGCTGGAACACCACATTGCTGTGCGAGTGCAGGAATTCCATCATGAAGCCATCGGTCAGGCGGCCCTGGTCATAGAGCGTATTCAACAGCGTGTAATGCCAGAAGGTGGCCCAGCCTTCGTTCATCACCTGGGTCTGACGCTGGGGATAGAAATACTGGCCGACCTTGCGCACGATGCGGATCACCTCGCGTTCCCAGGGCTCCAGCAGGGGCGCATTCTTCTCGGCGAAATACAGCAGGTTTTCCTGCGGTTCGGAAGGGAAGCGGCCTTCCACGGCGGCGGCCGCCGTTTCCTTTTTTGCCGGCAAGGTGCGCCACAGCTCGTTGACCTGCGACTGCATATAGGCCTCGCGTTCGCGCTGGCGCGCCTTCTCCTGCGCCAGCGACAGGCGTTGCGGACGTTTGTAGCGGTCCACGCCGTAGTTCATCAGCGCATGGCAGGAGTCCAGCAATTCCTCCACGCGTTCGAAGCCATGCCGTTCCTCGCACTCGGCGATGTAATTGCGCGCATACACCAGATAATCGATGATGGCGCTGGCGTCCGTCCACAACTGGAACAGGTAATTGCCCTTGAAGAAGGAGTTGTGGCCATAGGCCGCATGGGCGATGACCAGGGCCTGCATGGTCATCGTGTTCTCTTCCATCAGGTAGGCGATGCAGGGATCGGAATTGATCACGATCTCGTAGGCCAGGCCCATCTGCCCGCGCTTGTAGTCGCGCTCGGTCAGCATGAAATGCTTGCCGTAGGACCAGTGGCGATAGTTGACCGGCATGCCGTGCGAGGCATAGGCATCCATCATCTGCTCGGCCGAGATGATCTCCAGCTGGATGGGGTAGATGTCCAGCTCGTAACCCTTGGCCACGCGTGCGATTTCCTCGTTGTAGCGCTCGATGAGATCAAAGCTCCAGTCCGAGGGGCAAGGCAGCGGGTCATGCTTGAAGCGGCTGTTCATGCGTGCACCTGCTTTTCAAAGAGTTCGCGGAAGACCGGATAGATCTCGGCGGCCGATTGCACCTTCTTCATGGCGAAGTGCGGATGCGATTCGATCAGCTGCATGTACTCGGTCCACAGGTTCTGTTCCGGCTCGGCCACCTGGATGTAGGCGAAGTAGCGCGTCAGTGGCAGGATGGCGGACTCCAGCAGTTCACGGCACTTGGGGGAATCGTCGTTCCAGTTGTCGCCATCCGAGGCTTGCGCCCCGTAGATGTTCCATTCGCTGGGCGAATAGCGTTTGGTGATGATGTCGTGCATCAGTTCCAGCGCGCTGGAGACTACCGTGCCGCCACTTTCCTGCGAATGGAAGAAGGTGTTTTCATCGACTTCATCGGCGCGGGTGTGATGGCGGATGAAGACCACTTCGATGTGTTCGTAATTGCGCGTGAGGAAGAGATACAGCAGGATGAAGAAGCGTTTGGACAAATCCTTGCGTTGCTCATCCATCGAGCCCGATACGTCCATCACGCAGAACATCACCGCACGGCTGGAGGGCTGCGGCTGGCGCACCCTGTTCACATAGCGCAGATCGAAAGGGTCGATGAAGGGGATGCGCAGGATGCGGGCGCGCAAATGCTTCACTTCCTCTTCCAGCAGCGGGATGTCGGCGCTGTGCTCCTGAGGCTTGCGCTTCATCTCGGCCAGCGCTTCTTCGGCGGCATCGAGCTGGCGCTGCAGCGGCCCGCCCAGGGCGATGCGGCGGCCCAGCGAAGAGCGCAGCGAACGCACCACGTCGATATTGTTGGGCGATCCATCGACCGAATACCCGGCACGCTGGTTCTTCCAGTTGGGTACTTGCAGCAGATTGGTTTCCACCAGACGCGGCAGTTCCAGATCCTCGAAGAAGTAGTGCATGAATTCTTCGCGGGTCAGCTCGAAGGTGAAATCGTCCTGTCCTTCCCCCTCGTTGCTGGCACTGCTGCCGCCACCGCCGCCACTGCCGCCGTTCTGGCGCGGGATGCGGTCACCCTGCAGGTAATCCTGGTTGCCGGGATGCACGGCTTCGCGCTTGCCACCCTTGCCGTGATGGAAGAAGGGCTCCGAGACATCCTTGCGCGGGATGCTGATGCTCTTCGATTTTTCCAGGTCGGTGATGCTGCGGTCGCGCACGGCGTCCGCCACCGAACGTTGGATATGCCCCTTGAAGCGCCGCAGGAAGCGCTCCCTGTTGGCGATGCTCTTGTTCTTGCCAGCCAGCCTGCGGTCGATGATCTGATGCAGCACTCGGTTCTCCTGCTAGTGGTCGGCGGTGCGCCAGGCGCACGGCGCCGAAGGGTCGCCGCGCGCATCGCCACGCGGTCTGCGGGCGATGCGCAACAGCGGCGCTTACGAGGACTTGCGCACGCGCAGGTACCATTCGCACAGCAGGCGCACCTGCTTGGGCGTGTAGCCCTTGCTGACCATGCGGTTGACGAAGTCTTCGTGTTTCTGCATTTCTTCGGTGGAGCCCTTGGCGTTGAAGGAAATCACCGGCAAGAGGTCTTCGGTGTTGGAGAACATCTTCTTCTCGATCACCACGCGCAGTTTTTCATAGCTGGTCCACAGCGGATTCTTGCCGCCGTTGTTGACCCGCGCACGCAGCACGAAGTTGACGATCTCGTTGCGGAAGTCCTTGGGGTTGCTGATGCCGGCCGGCTTCTCGATCTTTTCCAGTTCCGCATTCAGGGCCGCGCGGTCGAAGCTTTCGCCGGTATCGTGATCGCGGTATTCCTGATCCTGGATCCAGAAGTCGGCATAGGTCACGTAACGGTCGAAGACGTTCTGGCCATATTCCGAATACGATTCCAGATACGCGGTCTGGATTTCCTTGCCGATGAATTCGGCATAGCGCGAGGCCAGCGTGTCCTTCACGAAGGAGAGATATTTCTGCTCGACTTCCTGCGGGAACTGCTCGCGCTCGATCTGCTGCTCCAGCACGTACATCAGGTGCACCGGATTGGCCGCTACCTCAGTGGTATCAAAGTTGAACACGCGCGAAAGGATCTTGAAGGCGAAGCGCGTGGAGATGCCGTTCATGCCCTCATCCACACCGGCATAGTCGCGGTACTCCTGATAGGACTTGGCTTTCGGATCGGTATCCTTGAGGTTCTCGCCGTCATAGACCTGCATCTTGGAGAAGAGGCTCGAATTCTCCGGCTCCTTCAGGCGCGTCAGTACCGAGAACTGCGCCATCATCTTCAGCGTGCCCGGTGCGCACGTGGCCTTGCCCAGCGAAGAGCTGCGGATCAGCTTTTCGTAGATCTTGATTTCTTCGGATACGCGCAGGCAGTAAGGCACCTTGACGATGAAGATGCGGTCCAGCAGCGCTTCATTGTTCTTGTTGTTGCGGAAGGCCTTCCATTCCGATTCGTTGGAGTGGGCCAGGATGACGCCATCGAAGGGGATCGCACCAAAACCTTCGGTGCCCTTGAAGTTGCCTTCCTGCGTGGCCGTCAACAGCGGGTGCAGCACCTTGATGGGGGCCTTGAACATTTCCACGAACTCCAGCAGGCCCTGGTTGGACAGGCACAGGCCGCCCGAGTAGCTGTAGGCGTCGGCATCGTCCTGCGAATACTGTTCCAGCTTGCGGATGTCGACCTTGCCGACCAGGGTGGAAATGTCCTGGTTGTTTTCATCGCCCGGCTCGGTCTTGGAAATGCCGATCTGGCGCAGGATGGACGGATAGCGCTTGACCACACGGAACTGGCGGATGTCGCCGTTGTACTCGTGCAGGCGCTTGACCGCCCAGGGGCTCAGGATGGGTTTGAGATAGCGGCGCGGGATGCCGTACTGCTCTTCGAGGATGGGGCCGTCTTCGTCGTAATCGAACAGGCCCAGCGGCGATTCATTGACCGGCGAACCCTTGATGGAATAGAAGGGCACCTGCTCCATCAATTGCTTCAAGCGTTCGGCGATGGAGGACTTGCCGCCACCGACCGGGCCCAGCAGATAAAGGATCTGCTTCTTCTCTTCCAGGCCCTGCGCAGCATGGCGGAAATACGAAACAACCTGCTCGATGACTTCTTCCGCGCCATAGAACTCCTTGAAGGCGGGATAGACCTTGATGACCTTGTTGGCGAAGATGCGCGAGAGGCGCGGATCTTCCCGGGTGTCGACCTTCTCCGGTTCGCCGATGGCCATCAGCATCCGTTCGGCAGCCGATGCGTAGACTGCCGGGTCGTTCTTGCAAAGATTCAGATACTCTTCAAGCGATAATTCTTCTTCTCTGGTCTTGTCGAACCGGCTTGCAAAGCTGCTGTAGATATCCATACCACCTCCGTCGCTCTCAAAAAAGTACGAAACAGATTCATATGTCTGGACTTGCCATCTGCGGTTATCGAAGAACGCGTCGGTGACTCTGTATTGCGTCATTGCCGGTGTGTTCTTTGAAAGCCGTAGCATCCACAGCGTGATGCGAAGATCTTTTCGGATCGTGTTTTTATTCTATTCCTTTTTTTGCTTCCTCTTGATGATCCCATTAGTGCAGCTTCGTTCACCAGGCCCAGGATTTTCACTGCATGTTCCCGTGCGTTGAGCTGACGCTCTGATCCCCTTGCCGACACAGGGATATTGGAAGCCTCGTTCACATCATGCTCTTTCAATGTGCGCAGCGCGTCAGCGGTTGACCATACGGTGCGCTATTTTCGCGCAGGACACCATGGTGAAATCCCTGATAGCCGACGCAAGAGAACAGGCGGACAATGCCCGTGGGGCCATTCAGAGCAGGCCGGACGGGCTGGTCCTGCCGATGCGGTGGTCCTCCTCCTCCCGGTGCCTTTTGCGCATGCTTGTGCACCGATCTCTTTCCTTCATATCCCCTTATAGCTGGAATCGTGCCAGGCATGTTTGTCATATTGCAGGGTGCCGCCCGCATGAACCATCTTTTTTGTAACGGCGACGATTGCGCTCTTGCTCTGTTGCTGATCCGCCTCATCCCCAGCCGGTGCGCATCCCCGGCGCACCGATGTCCAGCGCCGCTGAAAAAATGCTTTAGATGATTTACAGATTTGTTCATGCGCCGGGCGCATGGACTGTTTGCGTTTTCTTCATGCCTTCTCCCCATCCGATGAAGGTATTGGCAGGATCACGGGAGATGTCTTGCAAGCAACTTCATATCGTGTTTTTCCCGGGCAGGCGGGGCCCCGGGAGAGGCCGGGATTGCGAGGGGATGCGGCAATTCCGCCACGTTCTGCCTCTGACGCCGGCCGTTGCGGGGGCGGGGAGGGCGCAAAAGCGCATAAGTCATTGACAGCCAAGGGGAAAATGCAGTCTAATTCAGGGTTCACCATCTGAAGAATTGCGCGCGGTGCCGACGCAGTGCTGTTTCAGTTGCCCACCGGTCGATTACCCAGGTATTGCACCGGGAGGCGGCAGAGGCCAACAGAGTTAATGGTGTCAGCGATGCAGGGGCTGCCGGCTTGTTGGGCGGCAGGGCATCGGTGATGCGGAACAGGCACACCGAAAGCGGTTCCAGAATTCCGATTTATTTTTGCTGTTTGCTCCAAGGCAGCCCAACTTAGCGAGTCCAACATGAAACGTACTTACCAACCTTCCGTCGTGCGTCGCAAGCGTACCCATGGTTTCCGTGCCCGTATGGCCACCCGTGGCGGCCGCGCCGTGATCAACGCCCGTCGCGCCAAGGGCCGCAAGCGTCTGGCTGCTGTTTAAGCCGGGGCCTTGCGCAGCCGTTTCGTGTGACGGACGTCCGTACATCGCTTCCAGCACGTCAAGCAGGCGACTTCCCACGCGATCGGCGAATCGTTAAAACGGATGAGTTTTCATCCGTTTTTCGTTTGCGCCCCGTGTATCGTACCGAGCATTTCGTGTTGTACGCACGCCGCAACAGCCTGTCGCAAGCCCGTCTGGGCGTGGTGGCGGCCAAGCGGCTGGCACCCCGTGCGGTCACCCGCAACACGATCAAGCGGGCCACGCGCGAGCTGTTTCGCCAGGCTGAACTGCCTGCCGTGGACTGCATCGTGCGGCTGTCGCGCCCGGTCAATACCAGGAAGGATCCTGCCCGCAGTGTGGCAGTCAAGCTCATGCTGCGCGCCGAACTGACGCAATTGTTCGCCTTCCTGCCGAGCGCCCCCGCGTTCGCCAGGAAATAGCCAGGAAAACAGGAAGTGATGAAGACCCCTCTGCTCCTGCTGTTACGTGCCTACAAGCTGGGAGTGAGCCCTTTCCTGGGGCAGAATTGCCGTTTCTATCCCAGCTGTTCCGACTATGCCGCCGAGGCGGTGCGCCTGCATGGCGCGCTCAAGGGCAGCCTGCTGGCCGGCCAGCGCCTGTGCAAGTGCCATCCCTGGCATGCCGGCGGCCTGGATTTCGTGCCGGGTTCGGCCGAGGCACGTGCGCATGCCGAGGCAGAGGCAGAGGCAAGAGGCCCGTCTTCTTCGATTGCCGTTCCCGATTCCCCGACCACTGCGCTGCCGTCTTCGGTAGCGCGGCTGTCTCCCCCTGTGGCCGCTGACGGTTGCAGCCACTCCTGAACTCATCAATACGCATATGGATATCAAACGTACCGTCCTGTGGGTTGTATTCTCCTTCTCCCTGCTACTGCTGTGGGATGGCTGGATGCGCCATAACGGACATCAGTCGATGTTCTTCCCGTCGGCCACCCCGACTCAGGAGCAAGCCGCCGCCAATCCGGCCGCACCCACCGCCAGCCCGACCGGGTCCCCCGTGCCGCAGGCCGGCACGCCCGCACCGGCACCTGGCGCCGTGCCGGGGGCTGACGTGGCTGCCGCCACCAAGGGCGAAACCATCACCATCACCACCGACCTGGTCAAGGCCAGCATCGATACCGTGGGCGGTGAGTTGAAGCGCCTGGAATTGCTGAAGCAACCGGACGTGGTCGACCCGACCAAGAACGTGGTGCTGTTCGATTCCGAACCGGGCCACATGTACCTGGCCGAGTCGGGCCTGATCGGCGGTCCCTTCCCCAACCACAAGACCCTCTTCACTGCCCAGGCCGGTCCGCGTACGCTGGACAATGGCAATGAAATCCAGCTGGTGCTGGTGGCCGAGCAGGGTGGCGTGAAGCTGACCAAGACCTACACCTTCAAGCGCGACAGCTACCTGATCGACGTCAAGCACACCGTGACCAACACCACGGGCGCGGCGATCAATCCTTCGCTGTACCTGCAACTGGTGCGCGACGGCAACAAGCCCGGTGGCGAATCGCACTTCTACAGCACCTTCACCGGTCCTGCGGTGTACAGCAACGCCGAGCATTTCGAGAAGCTGGACTTCGAGAAGATCGCCAACGGCAAGCAGCAGCACGTCAACAAGGCTGACAATGGCTGGTTCGCCATGGTGCAGCATTACTTCGTCTCGGCCTTCATCCCGCCCGAGAAGGCGCAGCGCGACATCTTCAGCAAGAAGGTCGGCGACAACCTGTATGCGGTCGGTTCCATCCTGCCGCTGGGCACCGTGGCACCGAACGCCAGCGTGACCATGGACAGCCAGCTGTATTCCGGCCCGACCATTTCCAAGACCCTGCAGGCCATTGCCCCGGGCCTGGATCTGGTGCGCGACTACGGCCACCTGACCGTGATCGCCGAGCCCATCTTCTGGCTGATGACCCACATCCACAACCTGGTGGGCAACTGGGGCTGGACCATCATCCTGCTGACGGTGCTGATCAAGCTGGTGTTCTTCCCGCTGTCGGCCGCCAGCTATCGCAGCATGGCCAAGATGAAGGCGGTCTCGCCGAAGATGCAGGCCATCCGCGAACGCCACAAGGGTGATCCGCAAGCCATGAACCGCGAGATGATGGCGCTCTACAAGACCGAGAAGATCAATCCGCTGGGGGGCTGCCTGCCCATCGTGATCCAGATTCCGGTGTTCATCTCGCTGTACTCGGTGCTGCTGGCATCGGTGGAAATGCGCGGCGCGCCGTGGCTGGGCTGGGTGCATGACCTGACCGCACCTGACCGTCTGTTCGGCACCATCCCTTACTTCAACATGCCCATCGGCCTGTTGCCGATCATCATGGCGGCATCGATGTTCCTGCAGACCAGGCTGAACCCGACCCCGCCGGACCCGGTCCAGGCCAAGGTGATGATGTTCATGCCGCTGGTGTTCTCGTTCATGTTCTTCTTCTTCCCGTCCGGCTTGGTGCTGTACTGGGTGACGAACAACATCCTGTCGATCGCGCAGCAATGGGTGATCACCCGCAACATCGAGAGCGGCAAGACCAAGTAATCCGGTTCTTGCAGGCCATCAAAGGAAAAACCCGTGGAATCCACGGGTTTTTTTTCGGTCGTACCGGGCAGGCAGGTTTAACATGGCTTTACGTCGTTGCTCCGAGGGGGAGCAGCGGCGGTCTCACCTCAACACAACAACAAGTACTCGCAGATGACTTTCGATTCTTCTCCCATTGCCGCCATCGCCACCGCACCCGGACGCGGAGGCATTGGCGTGGTCCGCATTTCCGGCAAGAACCTGGCGCCGGTGATGCGCGCCGTATGTGGTCGCGACAGCCTGTCGCCGCGTCATGCCACCTATCTGCCTTTCCTCAACGAGGATGGCAGTCCGATCGACCAGGGCCTGGCGATCCATTTCCCGGCCCCGCATTCCTACACCGGGGAGGATGTGCTGGAGCTGCAGGGGCACGGCGGCCCGGTGGTGATGCAGATGTTGCTGGCGCGCTGTGTGCAGGCCGGCAGCGAGATCGGTCTGCGCCTGGCCGAGCCGGGTGAATTCACCCAGCGCGCCTTCCTGAACGACAAGATCGACCTGGCCCAGGCCGAGGCCGTGGCCGACCTGATCGAAGCCACCACCGAGGCGGCGGCCAAGTCGGCCTCCGAATCGCTCTCGGGCGCCTTCTCCAAGGTGATTCATGAGCTTGTGGACCAGGTCACGCGCCTGCGCATGCTGGTGGAAGCGACGCTGGATTTCCCCGAGGAAGAAATCGATTTCCTCAAGCAGAGTGACGCCCGCGGTCAGCTGGCCACTATCCGCGCCACGCTGGAAGAGGTCTTCAGGCATGCGGCCCAGGGGGCCTTGCTGCGTGATGGATTGAAGGCGGTGCTGGCCGGCAAGCCCAACGTGGGCAAGTCCTCGCTGTTGAACGTACTGGCCGGATCGGATGTGGCCATCGTCACGCCCATCGCGGGCACCACGCGCGACAAGGTGACGCAGACCATCCAGATCGAGGGCATGCCGCTGAACATCATCGATACCGCCGGCATTCGCGAGGCCGGCGAGGATGGCAGCGGCCCGGATGAAGTCGAGCGCATCGGCATCGAGCGCACCTGGGCCGAGGTGGCCAAGGCCGATGTGATCCTGCACATGCTGGACGCTGACCGTGGCCCGACGCTGGAAGATGAAAAGATCACTGCGCGCTTCCCCGAAGGCGTACCCATCATCCGCATCTGGAACAAGATCGACCGCTCCGGCCACAAGCCGGCCGTGGATTCCATGCCCGATGCCACGCACGTTTACCTTTCGGCGGCCGAAGGACAGGGCGTGGACTTGTTGCGGGCCGAATTGCTGCGCATTGCTGGCTGGCAGCAGACAGTGGAGTCGCGCTATCTGGCCCGCGAGCGTCACTTGCTGGCGTTGAAGGCGGCCGATGAGCACCTGGCCCATGCGGCGGCGCATGCGGCGTTGGACAATGAGGCCGGTGAACATGCGCTGGATCTGTTTGCGGAAGAACTGCGGCTGGCGCAGGACCGCTTGTCCAGCATCACCGGCAAGTTCACGCCGGATGATTTGCTGGGGGTGATCTTTTCGCGCTTCTGTATCGGGAAATGAGCTTGCTCCCAAATCGGAGCATGTCGTGTTAGGGCGACAACAAGTTACCCAATCCTGACAGATAGCTCACAGTCCACTGCACAATTGCAACGGATGTTACAGCGTGTAAAAACGTTGGAGGCGCAAGAGGGGCATCGTTATTCTGAAGTTCCTCCCCCTCCAATTCATCACCCCTGAGAATTGGATTTAACCCGCCACCGCAAGGTGCGCGGGTTTTTTTATATCCATACCGATCTGTCCAGGCTCTGCAGCAAAGGGGCGGCGCTGCTAAGATGCCAGCTGCCTGAATTCATCCCTCTCACATCACCATAGGAAAAAGAGCATGTCCGCCAATCCGCGCAACGCTGACTATCCCATTGATCCGCAATTCCTGAACCGCTGGTCTCCGCGCGCCTACAACGGTGCCGAGATCTCTGAAGAAACCGTCCTGACTTTCCTGGAAGCCGCCCGCTGGGCGCCCTCGGCCTACAATGCGCAGCCTTGGCGCTTCGTCTACGCGCGTCGTGGCACGCCGGCCTGGGACAGCCTGCTGGGTCTGTTGAACGAATTCAACCGTAGCTGGTGCGCCAATGCTTCGGCGCTGATCGTGGTGTTGTCGCGGACCGTGATGGTGCCGCCGGGTGCCACCGACGCGGTACCGGCGCCGACCCATTCCTTCGACACCGGCTCGGCCTGGGGTTATCTGGCCTTGCAGGCGTCGCTGTCGGGCTGGCATGCGCACGGCATGGCCGGTTTCGACAAGGACCGCGCCCGCACTGAACTGAATGTGCCGGCTGAATTCTCGGTGGAAGCCATGGTGGTGGTGGGCAAGCTGGGTGACAAGTCGGTCCTGCCGGAAGGGTTGCAGGCACGTGAAGTGCCCAGCCCGCGTGAGCCGCTCTCCAAGCTGGCATTCGAGGGCAAGTTCAAGGCGTAAGGCCTGCTCGTAAAATATTTCGCAATTTTCTAAAAAAGGCCTGGCTTTTTGAAAAAGTCTCTCCTATAATAGCGATCTTTCAGCAAGCAAGGACAGCTGAAACGGTTTTAGGAGTGGTAGTTCAGTTGGTTAGAATACCGGCCTGTCACGCCGGGGGTCGCGGGTTCGAGCCCCGTCCGCTCCGCCAGATAAAACGCCTCATTCGCAAGAATGGGGCGTTTTTGTTTTTGCGCAGCAAAAACTGCGGAGTGGAGGGAGCCGCCTGCGCGGCTCCCGGCGGGGCGAGAAGGGAATCGCTTGCAAGCGATTCCGCGGCCTGCGCTTGTGTAGGAGAGCTCCGTCCGCTCCGCCAGATAAAACGCCTCATTCGCAAGAATGGGGCGTTTTTGTTTTTGCGCGTTTTTTTCTGCGCCATCTGCAATAAGAAAAAAGCCGATGCACCCCAAGACGCATCGGCTTCTTCATACAGCCAGCAGCCAGCAAGTCCAATCAACCCTTGCCCTTGCTCCCCGACAACTGCTCCACCACCTGCCTCGGCGCTTCGGCATAGTGCTTGAACTCCATCGAGTAAGTCGCGCGCCCCTGCGAGAGCGAGCGCAGCGTGGTCGAGTAGCCGAACATTTCCGACAGCGGGACTTCAGCACGCACCAGCTTGCCGCCGCCCACCATGTCTTCCATGCCCTGCACCATCCCGCGCCGTGAGGACAGGTCGCCCATCACGTTGCCCATGAATTCCTCGGGCGTTTCCACCTCGACCTGCATCATCGGTTCCAGCAGCATCGGACCGGCACGCTTCATCGCTTCCTTGAAGGCCATGGAGCCGGCCATGCGGAAGGCGTTTTCGTTGGAGTCCACATCGTGGTACGAACCGAAGGTCAGCGTAGCCTTCACGTCAACCACCGGGTAACCGGCCAGCACGCCCGCCTTCAGCGACTCCTGGATACCCTTGTCGACCGCCGGGATGAACTCGCGCGGGACCACGCCACCCTTGATGGCATCGACGAATTCATAGCCCTTGCCGGCCGGCTGCGGCTCCAGCTTGATCACCACGTGGCCGTACTGCCCGCGTCCACCGGACTGCTTGACGAACTTGCCTTCCACATCCTCCACGCCCTTGCGGATCGCTTCGCGGTAAGCCACCTGCGGCTTGCCCACCGTGGCCTCGACGTTGAATTCGCGCTTCATCCGGTCCACCAGGATTTCCAGGTGCAGCTCGCCCATGCCCGACATGATGGTCTGGCCCGATTCCTCATCGGTATGCACGCGGAAGGACGGATCCTCCTGCGCCAGGCGATTCAAGGCGATGCCCATCTTTTCCTGGTCGGCCTTGGTCTTCGGTTCCACCGCCTGCGAGATCACGGGCTCAGGGAAGATCATGCGTTCCAGGATGATGGGATGTTCCGGATCCGACAGCGTGTCACCGGTCGTCACATCCTTCAGGCCCACGGCGGCCGCGATATCGCCCGCGAACACCTCCTTGATTTCCTTGCGCTCGTTGGCGTGCATCTGCAGGATGCGGCCCAGGCGTTCCTTCTTGCCCTTGACCGGGTTGTAGACCGTGTCGCCCGAATTGACGATGCCGGAATACACGCGGAAAAAGGTCAGCTGCCCCACGAAGGGATCGGTCATGATCTTGAAGGCCAGCGCCGAGAACGGTTCCTCGTCCGAGGGATGGCGCTCGATCTCGCTGTCGTCCTCGGCATGCCCGGCGATGGCCGGCACGTCGACGGGCGAGGGCAGGTAGTCGATTACCGCATCCAGCATGGCCTGTACGCCCTTGTTCTTGAAGGCGCTGCCAGCCAGCATCGGCACGATCTCGTTGGCCACCGTGCGCAGGCGCAGGCCGCGCTTGATGTCGTCTTCGCTCAAGGGATTGCCGGAGAGATACTTCTCCAGCAGTTCCTCATTGGCCTCGGCAGCCTGCTCGACCATCAGGTCGCGCCAGTGGCGTGCGATGTCCTCCAGCTCCAGCGGGATGTCTTCATACTTGAACAGCACACCCTGGCTGGCTTCGTCCCAGATGATGGCCTTCATCTTGACCAGGTCGATCACACCCGAGAAATGGTCTTCCGCGCCCACCGGAATCTGGATGGGGACGGCTTTACCTTTGAGGCGTTCCTCGATCTGTTTCTGCACGCGGAAGAAGTCCGCACCGATGCGGTCCATCTTGTTGACGAAGGCAATGCGGGGCACCTTGTACTTGTTGGCCTGGCGCCAGACGGTCTCGGACTGCGGCTGCACGCCGCCCACCGAGTCGTACACCATCACCGCGCCATCGAGCACGCGCATGGAGCGCTCCACTTCGATGGTGAAGTCCACGTGACCGGGGGTGTCGATGATGTTGATGCGATGCTCGGGATAATTGCCGGCCATGCCCTTCCAGAAGGCCGTGGTGGCCGCCGAGGTGATGGTGATGCCGCGTTCCTGCTCCTGCTCCATCCAGTCCATGGTGGCCGCACCGTTGTGCACTTCACCGATCTTGTGGTTCACACCCGTATAAAAAAGAATGCGCTCGGTGGTCGTGGTCTTGCCCGCGTCGATATGCGCGCTGATACCGATGTTGCGGTAGTTTTCTATTCGGGTCTTGCGGCTCATGGCATGTCCTTTCGATGGGTGCCGTCAAATGCTGGATTCAGTACTGCCGGGTTAATGTTTGATTAATGATGTTGCTCATTACCGTTTATTTATGTAATGAGCATTAGATAATAGGAACGTCTTCCCCAAAGTTCAAGGGCTGGCGATTTAATTTTGTAATGTCGACTAAATTAAACTACACTTCTGCGCAACACCATTACCGCAAGGGGTAATGCCCCGCAAAGGAAACCGATGATAAAAACCCGTGGCCGTCCGCGCAGCTTCGACCGCGACCAGGCGCTGCAGCAGGCCATGCAAGTGTTCTGGAGCAAGGGCTATGAAGGCACCACCATGGCCGATCTGTGCGAGGCCATCGGCGTGAAGGCTCCCAGTCTCTACTCGGCCTTCGGCGACAAGGATGCGCTTTTCCGCGAAGTCATGGAGGTTTACTCGCGCACCATCAGTGCCGAACCGCTGCGCCTGTTGCAGGCCGGCAAGGGTATTCGCGAAGACCTGCAAGCCATGCTGCGCGCCAGCGTGCGCATGTATTCGGGCAAGACGACGGTGCCGGGCTTGCCGGCGGGAAAGGGGTGTATGGTCGTGATTTCAGCCATCAACTGTGCGCCCGAGAACAGCCAGCACAGTGATGCGCTCTCGCAACGCCGCCACAAGCGCCGCAATGAAATCCGCGCGCGGCTGCTGCAGGCGCAGCGCGAAGGGGAGATCCGCGCCGATGCCGATGTCACGGCGCTGGGCGATTTCTACACCAGCTTTCTCAATGGCCTGGCGCTGGGTGCGCGCGATGGTGTCTCCAGCGCGCGACTGGCCGCCACGCTGCCGCATGCGATGCTGCCGCTGGAAAATGTGCTCGTGGCGCCCCCTGCCAGGATCACCGAGGCGCAACGACGCGCATGAAAAACGGGAGCCCATGGGCTCCCGTTGTCGTGATGCAAATAGGGCCGCTTGAGTTCAGGCAGCCTGCGCCAGCGTCCCTTCGTTCTCCTTCAACTGCCCGCCCAGCGCATCGACCAGCGCCGAGAGCAGCTTGGCCAGCTCACCGGTCATCAGCATGAAGTCGCCATCGAAGCGCTCATCGTCGTTCTTGCCGGCGATCTCGCTGTCTTCCTTGAGCACGTCCAGCGGCGCGATGCGCTTGACCGACAGGTTCTCGGTCAGCACGAAGGAGACCTTGTCGGCCCAGGTCAGCGCCAGGCGCGTACACTGCTTGCCGGCTTCGATGTGGCGGCGGATGTCGTCGGCTTCGAGCGTGTGGCGCACGTAGCGCACGGTCGCCTTGCTCTCGGCGGTGGAGCGCAGCTCGGTATCCTGGTCCACGGTGAAACCGTTGGGCGCTTCGTCGCTGGCCAGCCAGTCGGTCATGGCCGCTGCCGGCGACATGACGGTGCGCAGCGTTTCCAGCGGGAACTTGGGGATGGCCTTGAAGAGCAGCTTCAACACTTCCTCGGCCTTGGAGGGCGAGCCGGCATCGACCAGCAGCCAGCCGTTGACCGGATCGATCCAGACCCAGGTGCTGCGCACCACCGAGAAGGCGCGCGGCAGCAGCTCATCCGTGACTTGCTCCTTCAATTCCTTGGTCTGCTTGCGGCCCGGCGGGAAACCTTGCTGTTCTTCCAGCTCGGCGGCACGGGCCTTGGTGACCTGGTTGATGACGGTCGAGGGCAGCAGTTTCTTCTCGGTATCGAGTTTCAAGAGCAGCTGGCGGTTGACCACATGCACCAGTTTTTCATTGTTGCGCGGCGGCACCCAGCCCTGGCTCTGCATGTCCAGGCTGGAGCAGGCGGTGAAGGCCTGCGGCGCGAGATGGGATTCGAGTTCGTCGGCATGGATCGCCCACGGTGCGGGCAGACGGTAGATCTGGAGATTCTTGAACCACATAGGTTTCCGGAGCAGGGCAAAGAGGGAAAGGAGGAGATTTTACACGCCCGTCCTGCCGCAAGCGATGTCGGATTGTCCACGCTTGCAGTTAAATTTTCCATGGCCGGGCTGGACGCAGAGCTCGCCGGAAAAACGCACAGAAAGTTCGCGGGGAAATGGATCAGCCGGCAAACGGCAATTCCGCCTGCACCGCCTGTGCGGCCGCCGCAAGCTCATCCTTGCGCGAGAGCGCACCCACGCGCACACCGAGCAGGCGCAGCTTCTTTTCCAGTGGTACGCGCTTCAGACATTCCCCGGCCGCCTGGCGGATGGTGGCGGCGTCCCCGGTGGGCGAGGGCAGTGTCACATCGCGCGTCACACCCTGGAAATCGGCGTATTTCAGCTTGATGCCGATGGTGCGGCCGACATAGCCCTTGCGCTCCAGGTCGCCGGCCAGCTTCACGCACAGGGCCGTGAAGATTTCCGAGAGTTGCGCGCGGTCGGCACGTGCATGCAGGTCGCGTTCAAAGGTGGTTTCCCGACTGATGGATTTGGGTTCGGAATACGTCTGCACCGGGCGATCATCGACGCCCTGCGCCACGCGTCCCAGCCACTCCGAATAGCTGCGCCCGAAATGCGCACGCAGCAATTCAGGCGAGGCACGTGCCAGGTCGGCCACGGTCTCGATGCCCAAGGCCGCCAGCTTCTCGGCGGCCTTCGGTCCGATGCCATTGATCTTGCGCGCTGGCAGCGGCCAGATGCGGCGCTCGATATCCTCGGGCGTGAGGATGGTGAGCCCATCGGGTTTGTCCAGTTCGGAAGAGATCTTGGCCAGCATTTTGTTAGGGGCCACACCGACGGAGCAGGTCAGGGCGGTAGCCGCATGCACCGCATCCTTGATCTGGCGCGCGACCTCATGCGCGGTATCGGGCCACGCAGAAAGATCGATGTAGATCTCATCGATACCGCGATCCTCGATCAGCGGGGCGATGCTGCGCACCGCTTCCTTGAACAGGCGCGAATACTTGCGATAGGCCTCGAAGTCGGTCGGCAGCAGGATCGCGTCCGGTGCCAGCTGGGCCGCCTTCATGATGCCCATGGCAGAGAACACGCCCAGCGCGCGCGCCTCATAGGTGGAGGTGGTGACCACCCCGCGCCCGGCGTAATCGCGCATGCGGAAATACTGGCGCGAGCCGTCGGGCAATTCCACCGGCCGCGTGGCCGAGCCGCCGCCGATGACCACAGCCTGGCCGCGCAGGTCGGGATAGCGCAGCAGTTCCACCGAGGCATAGAAAGCATCCATGTCGAGGTGGGCGATGCGGCGTTCGTGGGCCATGGTGGTGCGGGCAGCGAAGAGAAAGCGTAAGCGGTGCGATCAGTAATGCGGCGGCTTCTCGTTGGCGGCCGCGCGGTCCTGGCTGGTGTCGGACAATTCCTTGAAGCGCTTGGCCAGGGCATGCAGCAGCATGTCCAGCTCCTCGATCTTCTTTTCCTGGCGATAGACGGTCTGGTTCAGTTCGTCCAGCAGGTGTTCCTGATGGGCGATCTTCATTTCCAGGTCGATGAGGCGGTCGTCTTGGGTCACTTGTGTTCTTCCTTGGAGGTGTTGCTCAGACTGGCGGCACGGTCGTCGCTGATGAGCCAGTGCAGGACACCAGCCGCCGCGGCGCGGCCGGTGGCAAAGCAGGCGGTGAGCAGGTAGCCGCCGGTGGGCGCTTCCCAGTCCAGCATCTCGCCGGCGCAGAATACGCCCGGCAGGGCGCGCAGCATCAGCGCATCATCGAGCGCCTCGAAGCTCACGCCCCCGGCGCTGCTGATGGCTTCGGCGATGGGGCGCGGGCGTAGCACCGTCAGCGGTAGAGCCTTGATGGTGCGCGCCAGCTTGCCCATGTCGGCGAAATCCTCCTTGCTCACCAGCTCGCGCAACAGTCCGGCCTTCACGCCCTTGAGATGCAGGCGGCTTTGCAGGTGGCTGGAGAGCGAACGCGCACCGCGCGGATGGGCCAGTTCAGCCTCCACTTTTTCCAGCGGCCAGTCGGGCAGCAGGTCCAGGTACAGGCGCGCCGAGCCTTCTGCGGTAATGGTGTCGCGCAAGGCCGAGGACATCGCATAGACCAGGCTGCCTTCGATGCCCTCGGCGGTGACGATGAATTCGCCGCGACGATTCTGCACGCCGCCGCTGGGCAGCGCCGTGCTGGCCACCACCGGCTTGACCGGTTCGCCGGCGAACCGGCTGCGGAAATGTTCGCTCCAGTCCAGCTCGAAGCCGCAGTTGGACGGCAGCAGCGGGGCGACTTCCACCTGACGGGTTTGCAGCAGCGGCACCCAGCTGCCGTCCGAACCCAGGCGCGGCCAGCTGGCCCCGCCCAGTGCCAGCACCACGGCATCGGCTTGGACATCGGTGTGGCCATCAGGATGGGCAAAGCGCAGTGCGCCGTCTTCCTGCCAGCCCAGCCAGCGATGGCGCATGTGGAAGCGCACGCCGGCCTCGCGCAGGCGATGCAGCCAGGCGCGCAAGAGCGGTGCGGCTTTCATCTCGCGCGGGAAGACGCGGCCGGAGCTGCCCACGAAGGTCTCTATGCCCAGGGCGTGTATCCATGCGCGCAACTGGTCGGCATCGAAGCGGCGCACGAAGGGCGCCACCTGTTCACGGCGATTGCCGTAGCGTGGCAGGAAGTCGGGTTGCGCTTCGGAGTGCGTGATGTTCATGCCGCCGCGTCCGGCCAGCAGGAATTTGCGACCGGCCGAGGGCATGGCGTCGTAGACGTCCACGGCGGCGCCTTGTGCGGCCAGGACTTCGGCGGCCATCAGGCCGGCCGGACCGGCGCCGATCACGGCCACGCGGCGACTGCCGGGAGCGAGTTGGGGAAGAGTGTGCATCGATGTCATGCGCGGCATGATACCGCCCGCTTGCCACTAGCGCACGTCATCCCTGCCTTCAGCGGCGATGCGGGGTGCTGTATTTGTTTTCCAGTCGCGCCACCACCAGTGCCAGGCAGATGGTCATGGAGAAATACAGGATGGAAATGGTGATGTACGGTTCCCAGTAACGGGCATAGGTGCCCGCCACGGTGCGCGCGGCATAGGCCAGTTCGGCCAGGCCGATGGCCGAGACCAGCGAGGAATCCTTGAGCAGCGTGATGGCTTCGTTGCCCAGCGGCGGCAGCATGCGGCGAAACGCCTGCGGCAGCACCACGTAGCGCATGGTCAGGCCATAGTTCATGCCCAGGCTGGCCGCAGCATAGGACTGGCCGCGCTCGATGGACTGGATGCCGGCACGGAAGATCTCGGAGATGTAGGCGCCGGCATTGAGCGACAGCGCCACCGTGCCCGAGAGGAAGGCACCGTAGTCCTGCTTGATGGTGCGTGCCAGTTCCCCGGTGATGAGCAGGCCGTGTTCCTGTTGCACCAGCAGTGGCATCACCGCGAAGTGGATCAGCATGATCTGCACGAACAGCGGCGTGCCCCGGAAGAAGGCGACGTAGAAGCCGGCCAGCCAGCGCAGCACCTTCAGCGGCCACTTCCATGGGCCGTGCGGCATCTCGGCCAGGCGCAGCATGCCCACCAGCAAGCCGATCACGGTACCGATCAGGATACTGATCAGCGACACCTGCAAGGTCATGAGAACGCCCTTGGCGAACAGCGGCGCGTAGCCTTGGATGATGCTCCAGCGGAAATCCATGTCGGACTCGATTGGTGATTGGAAAAATCAGTTTCTGGAAGGACAGGACGGCGGCAAACTGCCGCCGTCACCGGGGGAGGGCTGCCGACAGTCTGCGGACGGCGCTTACTTGCCGAAGTAGTGTGCGCTGATGGCGGCGAAGCTGCCATCGGCCTTCATTTCGGCCAGGCCCTTGTTGATCTTGGCCAGCAGTTCCGGATCATCCTTGCGCACGGCGATGCCGTAGTCTTCCTTGGGGAAGCTCGGATCGGTGACGGTACGCAGCTTGCTGTTGGGGTTGTTGGCGATGTAGTTCTTGACCACCGGTTCATCGGCCACGACGGCATCGACGCCGCCGTTTTCCAGTTCCTTCAGGGCCAGCGGGGTGGAGTCGAAGCGCTTGATCTTGGCGCTGTTCTTGCCCAGCACCTGCTGCACCAGTTCGTCGCCGGAGGTGGCGCTCTGGGTGCCCACGGTCAGGGGCTTCAGGTCTTCCATCTTGCTGACCTTGGATTCTGCGGCCGGCAGGGCGATGGTCTGGGTGGCCACGAAGTAGGGATCGGAGAAGGCCACCGACTTCTTGCGTTCATCGGTGATGGTGATGGCCGAGATCAGCAGGTCGCGGTCACCTTGGGCGAGGAAATTGAAGAAGCCTTCGAAGGGCGTGGGCACGAACTTGACTTCGATGCCGATCTTCTTGGCCAGGGCCTTCATGACGTCGATGTCGAAGCCGACCACTTCCTTCTGTTCGTTTTCGGAGGAGAAGGGGGCGTAGGCCGATTCCACGCCGACCACGTAGACGCGGGCGGCAGCGGCTTGCGGTGCAGGGGCAGCGGCGCTCTTGTCTTCCTGCTTGCCGCAGGCGGCCAGGCCCAGCATGCCGACGAAGCCGGCGGTCAGCGCCAGCGTACGGGCGTGGCGGGAGAACATCTTGATCATTGCTTGATTTCCTTGTCTGGAATGGTTGGGGCAACAGGGGCAGGCGAGCGGGTAGCGCGGCGGGCGGTGTTGCTTGTGTGAAACTCGGGGATTTTTTTGCAGGCGGCATTGTAAACCGCCCGGGGGTGGTGGCGGGCAATGGTGCGTCAAAAAGGGGCAGGAAATGGCGCAAAGCGTGGTGTCGGTGCAATTTTCAGGGCGGATATGCGCAAATGTTGCCCTGCTCCGGACCGGCGGCGCTGGCTGTCAGCCATAGGAGGCCGTGGCCAGGCTGGAAACGAGGCTGCACCCGCAGGCAGCACGATGCCCTTGCAGGGCGACCATGCGATCACCGATCAGCCAGGTCGGCGCCCCCTCGATGATCGGATTGGTGCCGTGCCCATCCTTGGGACAACTGACCAGGTCACCGACGCGGGCAATGCCGATGCCGTGGAGGGTGTGGGTGGGGGCGGCGGAGATCACTTTGCCGCCATGGGAAGTGGAGTCGCCGAGACGGATGATGGGTAGTGGCATGCGTGGCTTTCCGACTCAAGCACTCTCTTTCTTGCCTCCAGCGCTTGCCGAAACTCTGTTTCTGACTGCGCTTTGATATCAATGGTGACACCGTCTATTTCCTGTCCGCCCTCGGTGTTGAGAACGAAGCTTTCCGGCAAGTCAATCAGATAGCGTCCAAAACATCTCGGGGTCATTTTTTCGCTGATCGACCGCATATGCTCTTTTTCCACCGACGTGAGTACTGGTGATTTGGCTTGGCATGCAAAGAATGTCAGCAAGATCAATATGAGCACAATTCCAGCTTGCCGGAGATATGTGTTTTTCATGACTACCTTATTCGTCATCCAGATCGGCGTACACGATCGCTCTTGTATAGGTTGAATAGAAATCTGGATTTCCTACCTTCGTGCTTAACCAATAATAGAAATCGATGTCTTCGCGCTCGTTGCTATACGGGTGTAGTCCGATCCCGAATTTTGGCTCCATGAACATTCCAAAGATATGTTGGTTCTCATGAAGAACGCGGAAATGAGTGTGTTTTCCGTCATCTGATATTTTTATTTTTGTTTTTCCTAAAGAGAGTGGATAGAGCCGATCGTTAAGTAGCATTACTGGACCTTCTGGCGTGGCGAATAGCGCTACTGTATTCAGAGCAGGTGACTCGCTTTCCATCTCATAAAAGCCAAAGCAGATCTTTTTTGTATCAATTGTCGCAGCGGGAATGAGCTGTCTTTCTAACCCAGCAAGATCAATGAGCAACAAGCGAACGGACGAATCAAACTGAGCAAGTGCTATGTGCTTCGTATTCATGATCATCGACAAAGATGGGATCAGAATGCGCCGGGGCGTGTGCGTAGTGTGCGAATCACCTTGTCCCACAGGTGGATGACCGGCCTGGCATGCGTGCGCGCAGCACGAAACGGCAGCTTGCGGCGCTGTACCTCGAAGCGGTTGAAGCAATGGCCGGTGTGTTCGTTGTCCGTTTCATCGACCTGCCGTTCGCGCCGGATCGAGTCCTTGAATGCTGCCAGCGTGGCGCTCAGGCTGCCCGGAAAATCCAGTGCCTGATGCGACAGGGGAAGGTTGTTCTCGATGAACCAATCTATGGCCAGGATGACGAACTGGCGTTCCCTGTCGGGCTCGGCCCGGTGCAGGGGATGTTCTTCCAGCCTGAACCAGCGTCCGCAAGCCAGATTGCGTACACCCGAGACGGCAGCGTAGCGCTGCATGGAGGATTCCCACTGCTCCACTTGCAGGTCGGCCTGTCGATTGCCTTGTGCCTGCTGCGCAAAACTGTAAGCACCGGTGTACTCATACATCTCCAGCTGCGCGGGCAGCTGGCCGTATTCGGGCATCACCTGTTCTTCGGCCTCCTTCTGCATGCGGGGCGATTTGTAGTTGTCGCTGCGGCCCCGCCATGTCTTGGAGGAAAGCGTGCGGCTGGCGCTCCAATGGAGGATCTTGTCCAGCTCATCGCGGGGGGCTGCACCGTGGAAGGCGATGCCTTGCTGGGGCAAGCCGGGCAGGCTCCACGTATTGTCGGTGATGACCAGGACGTGGCCGTTGCCATCTTCCCGCTGTTCGTGATGGGCGAACCAGCCTTCTTCTTCCATCAGGCGCTGGACGAAATGCCAGTCGGTTTCGTACTGGGTGCAATAGGATCGCGGGACATAAGTTCGTTCAAGTGCGAAACGGTAATGGCCACGTGCTTGCGGATGGTTGTTGAAGACGTCGGCGAGAATGTCCTCGGTCCTCTTGTCCTGCCAGATCCGGGCATCCTTGCGAAAGCGCAGGAAATGCAGCCACGAAGAGAACGAGAGCTGGCAGAAATCGAGTCCGCCGTCACTGCCCAGGCGCTTTGCGGTATGCACGTAGCCGTGCCAGGGCAGGGTGTCGCCTTCATGCTGTCGGATCCACAGCGTGACTGGCTGCGCAATCAACTGTTCCAGTGCGAGACCAGTGTGCGTGCTCAGCAGATCGATGGTGACTTCGTAGCCTTCATTGAGTCGCTCGGTGGCGATCAGCCTTTGTGGCAAGAGGACGTCTGGCCCGAGTGGCGAGTCCAGTTGGAGCAGCCGACGATGCTGCGTGAGATGCTGCGTAATGCGCGCTTGGGAGCGTGGTGAATGATTCGGCGAGGGGGAGGGCATGCGATGCGGCTTCCAGAGAGAATTCGCGCATTCCGAAACATGCCAGTGAACAAACAGGAGAAAATCGCAGCACCTCTTGCGAAGTGAGCACACGCTCTGCTTGAATGAGGAAGTTCCGGATGCGGCCTATGCCCATGGACTCATCGATGCAGCTGAGGCCCCGAGCGACGAAGGCGACAGTCTCCGTTGCACGAGGCACTTTCTCAATGGAAGTAATTCGATTTTTTCGCCAAATCATTTTGGCAGTTTTGATTGGCAGTCAATCCGTTGTGAAGCAATGACTGTCAACCGGATGGATGCAGCTGGACAAGGGAGCCGGCCCTGTCAGTCCCCGATACGGCAGGTGCTAACCTTGTTCCGGCGTATTGCGCGGCTTCTGCAACAAGGCCTTCAAATTGGCCAGCCGCGCCTGCGGCGTGATCTTCTCGCTCTCCTGCGGCACCGCCTCGCCTTCGTCCAGGCGCATCTCCTTGACGAAGCGCGAGATCTGGCAATCGATCACTTCCTTGGCGCGCTTGCGGCGCTTGCACCAGGACACGTGCAGCGAGCGCTGCGCGCGCGTGATGCCCACGTACATCAGACGACGCTCCTCTTCCACGCGCGCAGCGGCTTGTTCCGGTGGGGTATCCGGATCGCCCTTGTGCGGCAGGATGCCTTCCTCCACACCGACCAGGAACACGTGCGGAAACTCCAGTCCCTTGGAGGCATGCAGGGTCGACATGCGCACCGCATCCTGCTCTTCGTCGCGCCCTTCGAGCATGCTCATGAGCGCCACCATCTGGGTGATTTCCAGCAGGTTCTTCTCTTCGCCCTCGCCATCACGTCCACCGCAGGCGCGTTCCTTGAGCCAATTGATGAAGTCGACCACGTTCTGCCAGCGCGCCTGCGCAGCGCGCTCCTCGAAGCTGTCGTAGAGGTAGAACTCGTAGTTGATGGCCTCCATCATGTCGTCCAGCACCTTGCCGGCCTCGGCGCCGCTGCCGGAGGGGCCGGGGCGGGTGGCGCGGGATTCCAGCGCATTGATGAAGTCGCAGAACTTGCGCAGCGGCAGCAGCTGGCGGTCGGTCAGCTTGTCTTCCAGTCCTCCCTTGTAGACCGCTTCGAACAAGGAACACTGCCACTGTCCGGCCAGCGTACCCAGCACTTCCAGCGTGGCCTGGCCCACGCCTCGGCGCGGCGTCGTGACGGCGCGGATGAAGGCCGGGTCATCATCCTGGTTGGCGATCAGACGCAGGTAGGCAATGATGTCCTTGATCTCGGCGCGGTCGAAGTAACTCTGGCCGCCCGACATCACGTACGGAATGCGTTCGCGCCGCAGCGATTTTTCCAGGATGCGCGCCTGGTGGTTGCCGCGATACAGGATGGCGTAATCGGCAAACTTGGCGCGCCGCTCGAAGCGATGCGCCGAGAGCGTGATGGCGATCTGGTCGGCTTCGGCTTCTTCATCATCCATCGCCATGACCGTGATCGGGTCGCCCAGCCCGTGCTCGGACCACAGGGTCTTGTCGAACAGCTTGGGATTGTTGGAGATCACCGCGTTGGCCGCCTGCAGGATGCGCGTGCTCGAACGATAGTTCTGCTCCAGCTTGATCAGGTGCAGGTTGGGAAAATCCACGCCCAGCAGTTTCAGGTTCTCGATGGTCGCGCCGCGCCAGGCATAGATGGCCTGGTCATCGTCGCCCACGGCGGTAAACATCGGCTTCTTGCCCACGCCGGTCACCAGCAGTTTGACCAGTTCGTACTGGCAGGTGTTGGTGTCCTGGTACTCATCGATCAACAGATAGCGCAGCTTGCGCTGCCAGCGGTCGCGCACTTCCTCGTTGCTGCGGAAGAGCTCGACCGGCAGACGGATCAGATCATCGAAATCGACCGCCTGGTAAGCCTTCAACGTGGCCACGTAGCTGCGGTAGATGCGCGCGGCCTGGGCTTCGTCTTCGGTGCGGGCATTCTTCTCGGCCAGGTCGGGGTCGATCAGGCCGTTCTTCCACAAGGAGATGGCATTCTGGATGCCACGGATGATGGCCTTGTCGGTAGTGACCGCCAGTTCTTGCACCAGGGAAAAACAATCGTCGCTGTCCATGATTGAAAAGCGATCCTTCAGCCCCAGATGCTTGGACTCCTGCCGCAGGATCTTCACGCCCAGGGAGTGAAAGGTCGACACCGTGAGGTGCTTGGCCTGCTTGGGATCCTTGAGCAGTTTGGCAATGCGCTCCTGCATTTCCAGCGCGGCCTTGTTGGTGAAGGTGAGCGCGGCGATGTTGCGCGATTCGTAGCCACAGTTTTCGATCAGGTGGGCGATCTTCTGCGTGATCACGCGGGTCTTGCCGGAACCTGCGCCGGCCAGCACCAGGCAAGGCCCGGCCATGTAGTGGACGGCTTCGCTTTGCGGCTTGTTCAGGCCGAAGGAGGGGGCGGACATACGGAGGCGATCGGCGTGGGCAGGAGAAGAAACGAGGCGCCATTGTAGCAGCCCGCCCGAGCCACCCGGCGGTGCCTGTGGGACAATGCCCGCATTGCCGGTGGCAACAACATCACGAGAGCAACCATGAAATTCAACCATCTCATCCAGATCAACGATCCGCTCAATGCGCTCATCGATCCTCTGAGCCGCGAGCAGCTCTGGCGCGGCCTGGTCCTGCGCGCAGAGTCCCCGCGCCTGTTCATGCCGCACCTGGACGACTGCCGCCTCTCCGAGAAGAGCCTGGACAGCGTGCGCCGCGAGCTGCGTTATGGCGAACTGGTCATCATCGACAAGGTCACCTACCTGCCGCAGATCCAGGTGCTCTATGAAGTGCCCGCGCAGGGCGAGATTGCGGCCTCGCGCATGAGCATGACCATCGAGGAACCGCAGACCGATGTACTCTTCGTGCGCTTCGAATATGACGATGGCAAGCCCGAGGATGTGAGCGGCGAAGAAGCCTTCTACGACAACTTCCGTCGCTCGGCCTACCAGGAAGCCGATATCGATACGGTGCGCATCATCCGCGAGCTGACCCAGCGCGGCGAGCTGCATTGAAGAAACTGAACGAATTGCTTGCTTGCATCAGGTTTCCTGAAGCCACAAAAAAGAGGCGCGATCCGCAAGGACCGCGCCTTTTTTTCTTCGGTGTCGGTATCGGGGCTTCAGGTTCAGGCCAGCAGGCGTCCCAGTGCACCATTGACCAGGGCCCCACCGATGATCAGCCAGGCGAACAGGATCGCACCCAGGATCATCGGCTTCATGCCGGCACTGCGCAGTGCCGAGAGGTGGGTGGACAATCCCAGGGCCGCCATGGCCATGGCCAGCATCAGCGTATCGGCTTGCAGCACCAACTGGTTGACCTGGGCCGGCAGCGGGAAGAAGGAGTTCAATACCACCACACCGATGAAGGCAAAGGCGAACCACGGAATGGACAGCTTGCGGTGCTGATGCTGGTGACCGGAAAGGGACGGTGCCGCCTTCATCGACAACATCAGCAGGAAGGGCGCCAGCATCATCACGCGGACCATCTTGGTGATGACGGCCACGTCGGCCGTGTGCTGGTCGATGGAGCGGGCCGCAGCCAGCACCTGTGCCACTTCATGGACGGTGGAACCGATGTAGACGCCGAAGTCCGGCAGCCGCAATCCCCACATCGCTTCGCCCTGCAGCGTGTAGAGCAGCGGATACAGGAAGATCGCCAGTGACCCGAAGATGACCACGGTCGAGACCGCCACCGTGACCTGCTCGCTGCGTGCGCGCAGTACCGGCTCGGTGGCCATGACGGCGGCGGCACCGCAGATGGAGCTGCCGGCACCGATGAGCAGCGCGGCCTCGCGATCCAGCTTCAACAGCTTGGTGCCGACCAGCCAGGCCAGACCGAAGGTGGACAGCAGCATGACGGCGTCGATCGCCACACCGGCCAGTCCCACGTGGGCGATGTCCTGGAAGGTCAGGCGAAAGCCGTAGAGGATGATGCCGGCGCGCAACAGGGTCTGCTTGGAGAAGCGCACGCCCTCGCCGCAGTATGCACCCAGGCGTGGATAGACGGTGTTGCCGATCACGATGCCCAGCACGATGGCCACCGTCAGCGCCGAGAAGCCGTGGTTCTGCAGCCAGCCGATGTCGCCCAGGCGCATGGCGGCCCAGGCCACGGCGCCCGAAAGCGCCAGCCCGGCGGCGGCGGGATGCAGGGGGGATGTCTGGATGGCGGTACGCATGAGGCTCTCCAAAAAGGTCGTTGCTGTCGATGGAGTGCACTGTACGCGTCGTGCAATTAAAAGAAAAACGAGTTATTTTGCTAATATCTACCTGTTCAATGGGTTGATGGCGGGCCGGCCTCTGCGCGCTCCCGGCCGTCGGGAATCATGAAAGGAGTCATCGATGCGGATCACCTTGCGGCAATTGCAGATTTTCCTGGCCGTGGCCCAGTCCGGTTCGACCACGGCGGCGGCCGGGCTGGTGGCGCTGTCGCAGTCGGCCGCCAGTGCCGCATTGAACGAGCTGGAGAGTCTGCTGGGCGTGCAGCTCTTTGATCGCGTCGGCAAGCGGCTGGTGTTGAACGACAGTGGCCGTCAGTTGCTGCCCCAGGCGCGCCACATGCTGGACGCGGCACAGACCATCGAGCGTCAGTTCAGCGATCCGGCGGCCGGCAGCGATCTGCATCTGGGGGCCTCCACTACCATCGGCAGCTATCTGCTGCCGGCCATGATCGCCGCCTACCGGCGGGTGCATGCCGGTGCGCGGGTGCGGGCGCTGGTGGCCAATACGGCCGATATCGTGGCGGCGGTGGTCAATTTCGAGGTCGATGCGGGATTGATCGAAGGCCCCTGCCACGCCGATGATGTGCAGGTGGAGCCGTGGATGACCGATGAACTGATCGTGGTCGCGGCCCCCAGGCATCCCCTTGTCCGTGCGCGCCGCAAGATCACCTTGAAGATGCTGCGCCAGGCCGACTGGCTGCTGCGCGAGGCCGGGTCCGGCACGCGCGAGGCGGTCGAGCATGCGCTCATTCCCTACCTGCATTACCTGCCCTCGTCGTTCGAGTTCGGCAATTCGGAAGCCATCAAGCGCGCCACCGCCGAAGGGCTGGGCATCAGCTGCCTGTCACGCTCGGTGGTGGAAGACCTGATCGAATCGAGGAAGCTGGTCGAACTGGACACGCCCCTGCCGACCTTGCGCCGGCATTTCTACATGGTGGTCAGCCGTCACCGGGCGCCGTCGCCCAGCCTGACGGCGCTGCTGTCGTTCTGCCGCGACTGGGCGCAGCGGCAGGCACCGCGCTGAAGGGCGGAACCTGCCCACGGCCGGGATCAGATCGGTTCGAACACGCCGGCGCTGCGGTTCTTGGCGACCTTGTTCCAGGCGAAGATGCGGCCATTCATCGCCACATACACGCCCGGAGGCAGCACCTGGGCCACGCCGCAGGCAAAGCCGAAGTTGAAGAAGGCGTCGGAGTTGGCGATCTCGTAGGGGATCATGGCGCCGGTCAGCACCACGGTCTTGTCGGTCAGCGCCGGGCCCAGCACCTGGGCGGTCTGCTGCATGGTGTCGGTGCCGTGGATGATGACGATGGCCTGCTGCGTCGAGGCCTGGCAGGCTTGCAGCACGCGCTGGCGGTCGCCGTCCTGCATCTCCAGCGAATCCAGCAGGCGCAGGGTTTCCAGGGAGACGTCGGTGGTGATGCGGGCACGGGCGATGACGTCCGGCAAATGGCTTTCACTGAAGCCAAGCTGGCCGGCGATTTCGTCGTAGTGCTTGTCGAAGGTGCCGCCGGTGGCGATGATGCGCAGGCTCATGGGTTCCTATCTTCCAACTGGTCAAAAATGTTCACATCGCGGGATAAGCAAGATGCGCTCCCGGACGCCGCGTGCCAGCCGCTTCCCCCCGGATAGCCGCCGCAATGGCCGCTGGCAGGCGCTATCTTACACGCAGGAAGCTTCATTTATGCCGGGAGACAGGTCGGCCCGGAGCGATTTTCTCAGGACATTTATAATGGACCGGATATGAAACCTCTGGCACCCGGCACCGTCATCTTCCACCGCCATCGCGGCTATGGCGTGATCGTGCTCGTCAACCTGATGACGGGCTGGATTTCTGCGCGCTTCGGCAGCGAGGTGCGTACGCTCGATCTGAACCTGTCCTCGGACGAAGTGCAGCACGCCGATGGCACGCCCATCCTGTTCCGTCGCGCCCCGCCGGACCGCATGCCGCATGCGCGCCTGATGGCCATGGTGCGCGAGCTGCATCGTGCCGGTTACCAGCGCCTGTATCTGTACAGCTGGCCCAAGCCGTCCGGACTGCACTGGCGCTGGCATCTCTTCAGCGGCCCGCGCAACTGGATCGAACGGCCCTGGCGCGAGGGCTGGTATGGCTCTGGGGCCGATTACAACTTCAATCCGGTGATGGGCTGGGGAGATGGGCCCTCCTCGTCACCCGAGGAACTGGCGCGCCTGCTGGCCCAGTTCGACCCGCAAGGACTGGCCCAGGCGCTGGGCGAGGACGAGGCCCACGCCAGCTGGTTCGAACTGGTCTGCGCCACGCTCCTGCCGGATTACGCCTTCAGCCTCGGCTGGCACAGCAACGGCAGCATCCCGGAACACCTGCCGGTGATCCCGATCCGGCGCAATGTTCCCGAATACGCCGGGCCGCCGCTACCTTGGCCGCCGGGCTGGCGGCACCTGTGGAAGCGTGCCGGGGCCATGCCCCAGCTGACCTATGACCCGCCGGTCAAAACCATTCACCGTATCACCCCAGAGCCTCAGGATTGAGGACGTTCCTGGGCGACCCGGCGGCGTAGTCGACGATGTTCTGGAAGGCCGCGCGGAAGTAAAGTTCATATCCGTCTTTTTCCACGTAACCCAGGTGCGGGGCGGCTACCACGTTGTCCATCTTCAGCAGCGCTGAATCCACCGGCAGCGGTTCGCGCTCGTAGACGTCCAGCGCAGCCAGTCCGGGGCGGCCGGCTTGCAGGGCCGCTTCCAGCGCGTCGGCCTCGACCAGTTCGGCACGGCTGGTGTTGACGAGGCAGGCGGTCGGCTTCATGCGGGCCAGGTCGCTGGCCTTGACGATGCCGCGCGTGGTGTCGTTCAAGCGCAGGTGCAGGCTCAGCACGTCTGCCTGGGCGAAGAAATCCTCCTTGCTGGCGGCGGTCTGCAGGCCATCCTTGACGGCTTGCTCGCGGCTGGCCTCGCGTCCCCACACCACTACCTGCATGCCGAAGGCGCGGCCATAGCCGGCCACCAGTTTGCCGATCTTGCCGTAGCCCCAGATGCCCAGGGTGCGCCCCTTCAGGGCGGTACCGATCAGGTTGTGATGCGGCGTCGGCGAGACCTGTTGCCAGGCTCCTGCACGCAGGGCGCTGCAGTATTGCGGCACGCGGCGCATGGCGGCCATGATGAGGGCCCAGGTCAATTCGGCCGGTGCGGTGGGGTCGCCCACGCCTTCGACGATGGCGATGCCGCGCGCGGTGGCGGCGGCCACGTCCACATGGCCGCTGACCTTGCCGGTCTGGGAAATCAGTTTCAGCAGGGGGAGCTTTTCCAGCAGGGGCTGGGTGAGGGCGGTGCGTTCGCGGATCAGGACCACGGCGTCAAACGGTGCCAGCCGGGCGGCCAGTTGCCCGATGCCGCGCACGGTGTTGGTGAAGACCTTGACGTCGTGGCCGTCGAGCAGGCCAAAGCAATCGAGGTGGCGCACGGCATCCTGGTAGTCGTCGAGGATGGCGATTTTCATGGGAAGTCTCCTGGCACTCTTGAGGGGCGGTCGTCGGCCACGGGTGTGGCTGGCGTGGGCGTCCATCATAAAGCGATTGCCGAGATTCGGCACGGGCGGGATTGCTGATGCCGCCCTTGCGCGTCAAAAAGCTCGCATATTGATGGGGGACGTCCGACCAGGAGGGGGTGGGGCTCCTCGGGGGCCGCCGCACGGGGCCGGCGGCGGCATCATCCAGCAGATGTCGGTGACCCTCGATCCGGCCCTGCAGGAGGGCAGCCTGGTGCCGATGCTGCCCGAATGGCAAGTGCCCGGTCCGAACATCGTGGCGCTTTACCAGCCGACACGCCGGGAGACGGCCAAGGTGAAAGTTTTCGTCGCCTTTTTACAGGAGATATTCACGGTGTGAATGGCTGATCTGCCGCAATGCCGCGCAAATCCAGTATTCATGCGGATTGTCCTGGAATTGCTGTTATGCGGCACAGTAATGAAAAAACAGAATTTTTTTGATTTGTAATTACCTACTACATAAGTCGGGTATTTTTCGCTACAAATTTGCGTAAATTCCGTTTTATCGGGGTACAATCGCTGCCACTTTCCTGCACTCTCGACTGTCGAAGAGTGAGCAAAACCCGCCGCCAGCAAGGGGGCGGGCAGGGTGACCGGGCTCTCTGAGCCGGTCGCCACCGACAAGACCGCCGTACTGCCGACTGGCGTGTGCATCCCGCCGGCTCCGTGCAACGACGATCCTGCCGTGCCAACCGAATTCATCAACTTGTGGCATTGGAGGTAGCATATGAACCAACCCCTCATGGCAGGCATTCCCGCAGTCAATGCGCCCGCCTGCGTCAAACACCAGAAACTGATCAACTGGGTCGCCGAAATCGCCGCGCTGACCAAGCCGGCTCGCATTTACTGGTGCGATGGTTCGCAGGAAGAATACGATCGCCTGTGCGCGGAAATGGTTGCCGCCGGCACCATGAAGAAGCTCAACGAAGCCAAGCGTCCCAACAGCTACCTGGCCTGTTCCGATCCGTCGGATGTGGCGCGCGTGGAAGACCGCACCTTCATCTGCTCCAAGAACAAGGAAGACGCTGGCCCGACCAACAACTGGACCGATCCGGCCGAGATGCGCCAGACCTTGAATGGTCTCTTCGACGGTTGCATGGCCGGCCGCACCCTGTACGTGGTGCCGTTCTCGATGGGTCCGCTGGGTTCGCCCATCGCGCACATTGGCGTGGAACTGTCGGACTCGCCCTATGTGGCGGTGAACATGCGCATCATGACCCGCATGGGCAAAGCCGTGTACGACGTGCTGGGCAGCGATGGCGAGTTCGTGCCTTGCGTGCACACCGTGGGCGCGCCGCTGGCGGCTGGTCAGAAGGATGTGGCCTGGCCGTGCAATGCCACCAAATACATCGTCCACTATCCGGAAACCCGCGAGATCTGGTCCTACGGTTCGGGCTACGGCGGCAACGCGCTGTTGGGCAAGAAGTGCTTCGCCCTGCGCATCGCCTCCACCATGGGCCGCGCCCAGGGCTGGCTGGCCGAGCACATGCTGATCCTGGGTGTGGAGTCGCCCGAAGGCAAGAAGCATTACGTGGCAGCGGCCTTCCCCTCGGCCTGCGGCAAGACCAACTTCGCCATGCTGATCCCGCCCAAGGCCTTCGGCGGCTGGAAGGTCACCACCATCGGTGACGACATCGCCTGGATCAAGCCGGGTGCCGATGGCCGCCTGTATGCCATCAACCCGGAAGCCGGCTATTTCGGCGTGGCCCCGGGCACCAACGAAAAGAGCAACTACAACTGCATGGCCTCGGTGTCGGCCAATACCATCTTCACCAACGTGGCGCTGACCGATGATGGCGATGTCTGGTGGGAAGGAATGACCAAGGAAGCGCCGGCGCACCTGATCGACTGGCAGGGCAAGGACTGGACCCCGGAAATCGGCAAGGAAACCGGCCGCAAGGCAGCGCACCCGAACGCCCGCTTCACCGTCGCAGCCACCCAGAACCCGGTGATCGATCCGGCCTGGGACGATCCGGCCGGCGTACCGATCTCGGCCTTCATCTTCGGTGGTCGCCGTTCCACCACCGTGCCGCTGGTGACTGAAGCCCGCAACTGGGTTGAAGGCGTCTACATGGCCGCGACCATGGGTTCGGAAACCACCGCTGCGGCCGTCGGCCAGCAGGGCGTGGTGCGCCGCGATCCGTTCGCCATGCTGCCGTTCGCCGGTTACAACATGAGCGAATACTTCCAGCACTGGCTGGACATCGGCAAGAAGATCGCTGCTTCGCCCGCCGAGCTGCCCAAGATCTACTGCGTGAACTGGTTCCGCACCGATGCCGATGGCAAGTTCGTCTGGCCCGGCTTCGGCGACAACATGCGCGTGCTGAAGTGGATGCTGGACCGCATCGAGGATCCGCAGGGCGTCAAGACCGGCGGTGTCGAGCACCTCTTCGGCATCACCCCGCGTTTCGAGGATCTGCAATGGGAAGGCCTGGACTTCAGCGCCGAACAGTTCACCACCATCACCTCCATCGACAAGGCCGCCTGGGTCAAGGAACTGGAGCTGCATGCGGAACTGTTCGACAAGCTCAAGCACAAGCTGCCGGCTGAACTGCAAGGCGTCAAGGACAAGCTGGAGAAGAAGCTGGCAGCCTAAGCTGACCGGTTCGGAGAAGACAGGAAGCGCCTGCCGCAGTGATGCGGCGGGCGTTTTCTTTTTGCCGGGCAGACCTGGCGCGAGTGTTCGTTCAGCCAGCCATGGGCAAGGTCAGCGGCATGAGCGCCGCCCGCAATGCCTCCGGCAACGCCACCGGCCTGCGGCTGCCACGATCCACGTACACGTGCACGAAGTGGCCTTGCGCAGCGGCAGTGTCTTCACCCGCCTTGAAGATGCCCAGCTCGTAACGCACGCTGCTGCGCCCCAGATGCGCCACCCGAACACCCACTTCGATCAGGTCCGGAAAAGCGACGGAAGCGAAATAGTTGCAATGCGTTTCAATGACCAGCCCGATCACTTCTCCCCGCTCGATATCCAGCACACCCTGCTGCACCAGATAATGGTTCACGGCGGTATCGAACCAGCTGTAGTAGATGACATTGTTGACGTGGCCATAAACGTCGTTGTCCATCCAGCGCGTCGCAATGGCGTGAAAATGCGGGAAATCGGCGCGGCGGCCGGGTTGGGGACGGTGCTCGCTCATCGGTTCATCAGAGTCAGGATTGGTCGGCTTGTGCACCTGCACAAGAATGGCGTGCTTGCAGTAACATTGCTTCCACTTCCGGTCGTGCCCGCTGCAGGGCGCTGCCGGAAGTGTTCCATCTTAAGCGATCATGGTTGGCAATTGGCCAGTGTCGTGCTTGCATCTGCGCGGGCCGACGCCATGTGTTTGTGGTGACCGCGCCGTTTGCGCTCGCCGGCGCTGCCGATAGCCGGATCCTCAAGACTGATAGTTAAATCCAATCAAAAGTATTGATTAAATAAAATTGATCTATTTTGTTGGGCGTTCTACTATTCATCCCATCGCTTCACTCAACCCCCTTTAAAAGGAAATCGACAATGTCCCTGATCAACACCACTATCAAGCCGTTCAAGGCAACCGCTTACCACGATGGCAAGTTCGTCGACATCACCGAAGCCACCCTGAAGGGCAAGTGGTCCGTGTTCGTGTTCTACCCGGCCGACTTCACTTTCGTGTGCCCGACCGAGCTGGAAGATCTGGCCGACAACTACGCTGAATTCAAGAAGCTGGGCGTTGAAATCTACGGCGTGTCCACCGACACCCACTTCGCTCACAAGGCATGGCACGACACCTCGGAAGCCATCAAGAAGGTCCAGTACCCGCTGGTGGGCGACCCGACCGCGACCCTGGCACGCAATTTCGAAGTGCTGATCGAAGAAGAAGGCCTGGCACTGCGCGGCACCTTCGTGATCAATCCGGAAGGCGAAATCAAGGTCATGGAAGTGCATGACAACGGCATCGGCCGTGACGCTTCGGAACTGCTGCGCAAGGTCAAGGCCGCCCAGTACGTCGCATCGCACCCGGGTGAAGTCTGCCCCGCCAAGTGGGAAGAAGGCGCCGCCACCCTGAAGCCTTCGCTGGACCTGGTCGGCAAGATCTAAGCAACATCCCGCCGTATCGCGCCAGCCAAGCGCTGTTCTCCGGCTGGCGCTGCACTGAATATCCCGCAGTATCCGTCCTGACCCGCTCCCCCCCGGGCAAGCGGCCGACCCTCACAAGGGCGAGGCCGTGGTCAGGGCGACCCTAGAATCTCTCAACGAGGAAGTAATCATCATGCTTGATGCCAATCTCAAGACCCAATTGAAGGCCTATCTGGAAAAGGTCAGCCACCCGATCGAGATCGTCGCGTCGCTCGATGATGGCGCCAAGTCCCGTGAGATGCAGGAACTCCTGCAAGACATCGTGCTGCTGTCGGACCGCATCAAGCTGGTCGAGCAACGCGGTGCCGATGCCCAGGGACGTACCCCGTCCTTCAAACTGAACCGCCCCGGGACCCACATCAGCGTCGAATTCGCCGCGATCCCCATGGGCCACGAATTTACCTCCCTGGTGCTGGCGCTGCTGCAAGTCGGCGGCCACCCGGTCAAGCTCGACGACAAGGTCATCGAGCAGATCAAGAACCTGGACGGCGACTATCGCTTCGAGACCTACGTCTCGCTGACCTGCCAGAACTGCCCGGAAGTCGTGCAGGCGCTCAACGTGATGTCCATCATCAATCCGCGCATCCAGTCGGTCACCATCGACGGCGCGCTGTTCCAGGGTGAAGTCGAGCAACGCCAGATCATGGCCGTGCCGACCGTCTACATGAACGGTGAAGTCTTCGGCCAGGGCCGTACCGGCGTGGAAGAGATCCTCGCCAAGCTCGACACCGGTGCCGCTGCCCGCAAGGGTGAAGAACTGAGCGCCAAGGAGCCGTACGACGTGCTCATCGTCGGCGGTGGCCCTGCCGGTGCAGCCGCTGCCATCTATGCAGCGCGCAAGGGCATCCGTACCGGCGTGGTGGCCGAGCGTTTCGGTGGGCAGGTGCTCGATACGCTGGCCATCGAGAACTTCATCTCGGTGCAGGAAACCGAAGGTCCGCAATTCGCGACCGCGCTGGAACAGCACGTGCGTGCCTATGACGTCGACATCATGAACGTGCAACGCGCTGAGGCATTGGTGCCGGGCGACAAGCTGATCGAAGTGAAGCTGGCCAATGGCGGCGTGTTGAAGGGCAAGACCGTGATCCTCTCCACCGGTGCCCGCTGGCGCAACGTCAACGTGCCGGGCGAGCAGGAATACAAGAACAAGGGCGTGGCCTATTGCCCGCACTGCGATGGTCCGCTGTTCAAGGGCAAGCGCGTGTCGGTGATCGGCGGCGGCAACTCGGGCGTGGAAGCGGCCATCGACCTGGCCGGTATCGTCGCCCATGTGACCCTGATCGAGTTCGCGGCTGAACTCAAGGCCGATGCCGTGCTGGTACGCAAGTTGAAGAGCCTGCCCAATGTGACCATCGTGACCTCGGCGCAGACCACCGAGATCACCGGCGATGGCCAGCGCGTCAACGGCATCAGCTACAAGGAGCGCGAGAGCGGCGAGATCAGGCATGTGGAACTGGAAGGCGTGTTCGTCCAGATCGGCCTGGTGCCCAACACCGAATGGCTCAAGGGAACCCTGGCCTTGTCCAAACACGGCGAGATCGAGATCGATGCCAAGGGACAGACCTCGATTCCGGGCGTCTTCGCCGCAGGCGACGTGACCACCGTGCCGTACAAGCAGATCGTCATCGCCGTGGGTGCAGGTGCGACGGCAGCCCTGTCGGCCTTCGATCACCTGATCCGTTCGTCGGCCGATGACGTGGCTCCGGCAGTGGCCAAGGAAGCCGTGGCTGCCTGAGCCAGCTCAGTCTGGACGTCCACAAGTTGAAACGCCACCGCTGAGACGGTGGCGTTTTTTTGCGCGGACGAAGCTCGCACGAGGGCATGATAAAACGCCATCGGTTTCCCGATGGCGTTTTGCATGGTGCAACTGCCTGTGGCTCGGTTACTTGAACATCAGACGCAGCGAATCCCAGGCACGACCGATGAAGCCCGCCGGGCCCACCGATTCCAGTGCGATCACCGGCAGTTCGGCCACGGTCTTGTCGTCGATGGTCACCTTCAGGGTGCCGACCTTGGCGTTTTCCGAGATCGGGGCGATCAGCGGATCATTGCGCTCCAGCTTGGTCTTGACCTTGTCGGCCGTGCCCTTGGGGATGGTGATGTAGACATCGTTCTTGAAGCCGACCTTGATCTTGCTCTGCGAACCCTTCCACACGTCAGGCGTGTCGACGGCCTGGCCCTTGGCGTAGAGCTTGACGGCATCGAAGTTCTGGAAGCCCCAGTTGAGCAGCTTCTGGCTTTCCTGAGTGCGGACCGCGTCGGAGACGGTACCGATCACCACCGAGATCAGGCGACGCTCGCCGTTGGGCACCGGGCGATGGGCCGAGGTGATCAGCGAATAACCGGCGCTGGAAGTGTGACCGGTCTTCATGCCGTCCACCGTCGGGTCCAGCCACAGCAGACGGTTGCGGTTGGGCTGGGTGATGTTGTTGTAGGTGAACTTCTTGACCGAGTAGTAGCGCTTGTAATAGTCGGGGAAGTCGTTGATCAGGTTGCGGCACAGAATCGACAGGTCGCGCGCCGTGGTATAGGTGTCCGGGCTGGGCAGACCATGCGGGTTGCTGAAATGGGTGTTGGTCAGGCCCTGGCGCTGGGCTTCACGGTTCATCAGCTGCACGAAGGCGTCTTCGGTACCGGAGACCGCTTCGGCCACGGCCACGGCGGCATCGTTGCCCGACACCGAGATCAGGCCATAGAGCAGATTGTCGATGGAGACCGGCTTGTTGGGCTCGATGAACATCTTGGAGCTGCTCGGATCAACCTTCCAGGCATTGACCGAGACATTGACTTCCTGCTCCAGGCTCAGGCGCTTGTCGCGCAGCGCGGCGAAGGCCAGGTAGGCGGTCATCAGCTTGGTCAGCGAGGCCGGTTCCACGCGGGTGTCGGCCTCACTGGAGGCGATCACCTGGTTGGCCGAAGCATCGAGCAGCAGCCAGCTCTTGGCCGCCACGGTCGGCGGCGGCAGGCTTTGGGCGGAGGCGGTGACGGCGGAAAGGGAAAGGACGGTTGCGGCGAATGCCGCGAGAAGCTTTTTCATCGGTGCCTAAGAAAAATTGCCAGCACGGGGGGACATCGTAGCTGTTGGTTTGAAAAGAGGGTGAGGCAGGACGGATCAGTCGGGTTCAATCAGTGTGAACAGCCTGGCAAAGGCTCGCTGCTTCTGACTGGCTGGTCGCACTGAATTATAAAACGTCATGCGGCATCGTTCCCAATTGAATGAATCTTCATCCCCGAAAATCCCCTCACGATACCGGCATGGCGCCCTGGGCTCGCCTCGCGCAGCGCCGCCATGGCTTCGGGATGGACGTCGGACTTGTCGGAAACGTTCAGGCCTGAAGCTGCGCCGGGCGGCGATGCCAGCTTTCGACCACGACATTTTTGATATGTTGCAGCTTGCGGTGAAAAAAGTGATCCGAGCCCGGAATCACTACGACCGGCAGCTCTTGAGGGCGCGCCCAGTCCAGCACGGCGGACAGGGGAATGGTGTCGTCCTGCTCGCCGTGGATCAGGATGGTATTGGCCGGTGCCGGTGGCATGGGCCACTTTCCGGCCGCCGTGCCCACCAGTACCAGTCGCTCGGCGGCGCTGGCCGCATCCTGCTGCTGCAGACGCTGCTGCAATTGCGCCTGGACGAAGGTGCCGAAGGAGAATCCTCCCAGCGCCAACGGCAGCTCGGGATATTGGGTGCGCATGTGCTGCAGCAGCAGGGCCATGTCGTCGGTCTCGCCGGCGCCATGGTCATGCACGCCTTCGGACTTGCCCACGCCGCGGAAATTCATGCGCACCGCTACGTAGCCCAGCGCCAGGAAGGTGCGGGCCAGGGTTTGCGCGACCTTGTTGTCCATGGTGCCGCCGTAGAGCGGATGCGGATGGGCCACCAGGGCCAGGCCGACCGGCGCGGCAAATTGCTCGGGGTCCGGCAGATCGAGCGCGCATTCGAGCTGGCCGACGGCACCGGCGATCTGGAAGTGTTGGGTATGTACGTTCATGGCGTGCGGGAAAACGGATGAGGGAAGCTTGCTGCGACGGGCATGGCGGGCCGCAGCATGCTCAAAGTTTCATATCGTCAGATTTTCAGGCGATCCACGACCTTGCCGCCGACGATGTGGCTGTCGATGATCTCGTCGATGTCTTCATTGTCGACGTAGGTGTACCAGGTGCCTTGCGGGTAGATCACCACGACCGGGCCTTCCTCGCAGCGCTCCAGGCATCCGGCCTTGTTGATGCGGACCTTGCCGGGCGCGGACAGGCCCAGTTGCTTGATGCGCTTCTTGGCATGTTCCTGGGCGGCCTGCGCGCCCTTGTCGGCACAGCAGGTACGTTCGCCCGGCTGGCGCTGGTTCAGGCAGAAGAAGACGTGATGTTCGTAATAGGGTTGCTCTTGATCGCTCATGGGATGACCTGTGGAGAGTGGCGACGGTGCCGGTGCGGGCCGGCAAAGCGTCAATGATACACCTCGCTCAAGCCGGCCTGCGGTGCACCGGATGGAGCAGGAACCAGATCGCCAGGAAGGGCCACAGCACCGAGAGGAACTGCGCGGCGCCGTCGAAGTTGAGGAATTTGCCCTGCACCCAGGTTTCCAGCGTGGAGATGTAATAGGGATTGGCCGGGACCGCATTGGTCACCATCAGGCTCAGAATCAGCGCCAGTGCGGCCACCCGACGCTGTGCCGTGGGCGGTGCCCAGGCCAGCCCGACGATCATCATGGTCCCCAGCATGATGCCACCCACGGCGCTGGGCGAGATCCACACGAAGGCGTTCTGCGGTGCGAAGAAGAGGGCGCAGGCCAGTGACTTGGTGGCGATGCAGGCCAGCAGGTACAGCGCCACCAGCCGGCGACGCGGAGCCTGACGCCGCATCAGCAGCAGCACCAGCAGGGCCGCGCCGGTCAGGCCGCAGGCGGTGACGATGACGTCGGCCAGCCAGTATTGTTCGGCACTCGGCTGCACGCTGTTGAGCCAGGTGGTGGCCAGGTCGATGGGGGTATCGAACAGATCGGAGAACAAGGCCGACAGCGGCGGCACCAGATGGCCCAGACCGAACAGGTGATTCTGTGGAAAGATCAGCGCCAGCGGCCACAGGCCGGCCACCACCAGGCCCCGGCTGGCTTCGCCCGAGAACCAGCGGCGGCGCAGCAGCAGGAAGCGGCTCTCGTGCAGGAAATAACGGCTGCAGGCCGCTCCCAGCAGGGCGCCCAGGGCCACGCCCAGCGCGTTGGTCAACAGGTCGAGGTTGGAGGGTACACGGGTCGGCAGATAGGTCTGCACCGCCTCCATGCAGGCCGACAGGAGCGTGCCGGCCAGTATGGCCGGCCACACCGCCCACCAGGGACGCAGGTGCGGATGCAGGGCCAGTACCAGCAGCAGGCCCACCGGCACGTAACCGGCGACGTTGGTCCAGACATCGAACACGGTCCAGTAGTAGGGCAGGCGCGCGCCCAGATAATCAAAGGGCATGAGCCCCATGTCACGCCAGCCGGAGAAGGGATACCAGCTGGCATAGACGATCAGCAGCGTATAGACCAGCAGGCTCACGCGCGCGAACGAGGAGGCCGCCGGCGCACTGGCCGGGGCAGCAGGAGGCTCGCAGCGGGAGTCGGGTGGAACGGGCATGGGCCAGAGGGTAACCGATTTCGCAAGAGGTGGTCGCTGCCGGCCATCGTCTTTACCTTTGCGTTTGTCTGGCATCCGGCATCCCGCGTCAGCCCGCTCTGCCGTTACAATGCGCGCATGACACTGACTTTTCCCATGCCCGCCGAGCCTGAATCGGCGCCGCTGGTGCGCCCAGAGCGCATCGGCATGCTTCTGGCCGGTTCCGACCCCCAGGGCCAGCAACGTATCGATGTCGAAGCCGTGGCCGTGACCGGCTCCACCAATGTCGACCTGATGCAGCGCCTGTCCACCTTGCAGCGCCCGCTGCTGCTGGTGGCCGATCGCCAGAGCGCCGGTCGTGGCCGCGCGGGACGCCCCTGGCGTGCCGCGGCGGAAGATTCGCTGACCTTCTCACTGGCCTGGCGCCTGCAGCGGCCCACGCACGCGCTGCTGGGCTTGCCGCTGGCCGTCGGTGTGGCCCTGGCCGAGGCGCTGGAAGTGTTCGGTATCCGCCCGCAATTGAAATGGCCCAATGACGTCCTGCGCGATGGCGCCAAGCTGGCCGGTATCCTGATCGAGACCGCCGCCGACGGCCGCCAGGGCGAGGCCACCTGGGCCGTCATCGGCATCGGCCTGAACCTGGCGGTACCACCAGGCCTGGAAGATGAACTGCAGCGCGCGGTCGGGGCTGCGCCCGAACTGAAGAAGCCGCCGCGCGAGACCGTGCTGGCCATCATCGCCAGCGCCCTCGCCGGCGTTCTGGAGGAGTTCGAGGCGCGCGGCTTCGGGGCCTTCGTCAAGCGCTGGGAAGCCTTCCACGCCTATGCCGGGCAGGCCGTCAAGATCGTCGAGAATGGCCGCGTCCTGCAGGAAGGCACCGCGATGGGCGTGGACATGATGGGCCGCTTCCTCATCGAGACCGGGAGCGGACAGGTCGAGATCCTGGCCGGGGATGTCTCGTTGCGGCTGCAAGACGCATGATGCTGCTGGTCGATGCCGGCAATACCCGCATCAAGTGGGCGCTGGTGGCCGATGCGGACCGTGGCGCCGCCCCGCCCTTGCCGTGGCGGCAGCAAGGCGCGGTGGAGCGTGCCGAGGTCGAGGCGCTGGCGCTGGACTGGGCGGCGCTCACCGGCCTGATGGCCAGCGATGCGGACCTGCAGGTCGCCGTCTCCAATGTCGCCGGACCGGCCTTGCGGGATCGCCTGCAGGCCATCTTGTACGCTGTCTTCGGGCCGCGTGTGATCATCGAATGGTTTGCCTCCGCGCCCGAGCGGGCCGGCATACGCAATGGCTACCGCCATCCCGGCCAGCTGGGCTGTGACCGCTTTGCCGCAGCCATCGGTGCGCGCTCGCTGTTTCCCGATGAGCAGTTGCTGGTAGCCACATGCGGTACGGCCACGACCATCGACGTCATCAGCGCCGAGGGCGTGTTCGAAGGCGGCATGATCCTGCCGGGCTTTGGCACCATGGCCACCTCGCTGGCCCTCAATACGGCCCAGTTGCCCCGCATCGATGGCGCGGCGCCACCCGAGCGGATGTTTGCCGACAATACGGTCGATGCCATCGTCGCCGGCTGCATCGCAGCCCAGGTCGGGGCCATCGAGCACGCGCTGGCCGAGCGCCGCCGCCGGCATCCCGGCGCAGCCTTGCGCTGCCTGCTGGCCGGTGGCGCGGGGATACTGCTGGCGCCTTACCTGGCGCTGGGCGATACGCCGCTGGAAAAGGTGGATAATCTGGTGCTCATTGGCCTCTATACGGCCATGAACCATGGACGCTGAACGCCTGTCCATGCAGGCAGACAAATCAATCAGGGCAAGGAAGACTGGGCGCGGATGAAGCTGAAACTGCTTTTTTGGCTGTTGCTGGTGGGTAACGTGGTCCTGTTCGGGCTCTCACGCGGTTATTTTGGTGCCAGCGCGACCGAACGGCGTGAACCGCAGCGCCTGACCCAACAATTGCGGCCCGAGCTGTTGAGCCTGCTGCCGGCCAATAGCGAGAAGCTGGCTTCGCAACTGCGCGCGCAAGCTGCGACGGCGCCCGCCGCCGGTACCGATGCCGCTGCGACGGCCACGCCTGTGGCCCCCGATGCACCGACGCCGGCCGCGACAGCCGCGACGGCGGCAACGACGGCACCGACAGCACCGACAGCACCGACAGCGGCGACCCCGCAGCTTGCTGCGGTCACCCCTTCCTGTACCGAAGTCGGCAACTTCACTGCCGCCGATGCCCGCCGCTTCTCGGAACAACTGGCCAGCCTCAAGCTGGGCGACAAGGTGGTCCAGAAGCTGACCCAGGACGTCACCAGCCATATGGTCTTCATCCCGCCTCAGGATGGTCGCGACGGTGCCGAGCGGCGTATTGCCGAGCTGCGGCGCCTGGGGATCGGCGATTTCTATGTCATTCCGGACAGCTTCCCCAATCCGGCGCTGCGTAACGGCGTCTCGCTGGGCATCTTCCGTACCGAAGAGGCGGCCAAGGCGTATGTCGGCCAGCTGATCTCGCGCGGCGTGCGCAGCGCGCGCATCATCGCGCGTCGTTCGGGGGCCGGCAAACAGGTGTTCCAGCTGCGTGATCTGAGCCCGGAAGCTCGCACCGCGCTGGACAATATCAAGAGCGCCTTCCCGGATCAGGAAATCCGCGCCTGCGGCGCCTGAGCGCGGCGGCGTTGTCTGGATCGCACACGTCCCATGTTGCAGTGCGAAGCCGGGCGGCTTTCCATGTAAAATCGCGTCCCTAACCGCATCACCCCATCACCCATCACTTTTTCCTCATCGCATCGACAGGACATTGCCATGACCACCGACCTCACCCACGTAGCCCCCCAGATCAAAGCCGAAATCCTGGCCGAGGCGCTGCCGTATATCCGCAAATTCCACGGCAAGACCATCGTGGTCAAGTACGGCGGCAATGCGATGACGGAAGAAAGCCTGAAGCACGGCTTCGCCCGCGACGTGATCCTGTTGAAGCTGGTGGGCATGAACCCGGTGGTGGTCCACGGCGGTGGCCCGCAGATCGATGCAGCGCTCAAGAAGATCGGCAAGCAGGGTACTTTCGTGCAGGGCATGCGCATTACCGATGAAGAAACCATGGAAGTGGTGGAATGGGTGCTGGGCGGTGAGGTGCAGCAGGACATCGTGATGCTGATCAATCACTACGGCGGCCAGGCGGTGGGCCTGACCGGCAAGGATGGCGGCCTGATCCGCGCGCGCAAGATGCAGATGCCGGACAAGGAGCATCCCGGTGCCTTCCTGGACATCGGCTACGTGGGCGAGATCGAGGCGATCAACCCGGCGGTGGTCAAGGCGCTGCAGGATGATGCCTTCATCCCCATCATCTCGCCCATCGGGTTTGGTGACGATGGCCAGGCCTACAACATCAATGCCGATGTGGTGGCCGGCAAGATCGCCGAGATCCTGCATGCCGAAAAGCTGATCATGATGACCAACATCGCCGGCGTGCAAGACAAGGCCGGCAACCTGCTGACCGACCTGTCGGCGCGCGAGATCGACGAGATGTTTGCCGACGGCACCATCTCCGGCGGCATGCTGCCCAAGATTTCCTCGGCCCTGGATGCGGCCAAGTCGGGCGTGAACACGGTGCACATCATCGACGGCCGCATCGAACACTCGCTGCTGCTGGAAGTGCTGACCGAACAGGCTTTCGGGACCATGATCCGTTCGCACTGATCGCATCGATCGCCCTGCAGCGCAGAGGTGACGAAAAAGGGATGAGTTTGCGCTCATCCCTTTTTATTTATCCACAGCGCTTCCAATAGAGTTAATAGAGTTGCGTTACCTGCAATCCCTTCTTGGCGAGCAAGGCCGGCACGCTGTCAGGTCCGACCAGATGCAGGATACCGATGGCCGCGACCGCATGATCGTGCTCACCGAGCAGTTCGGCAATGCCTGCGGCCAGGCCCGGATTGCGTTTGCGCAGCAGCGTGTCCACCGCAAAGCGGCTGGTGAAGCTGTCATCCTGCTGCATCTCCTGCAAGGCGGCAGCAAAGCCGGCACTGTCGGCGCGACGCCAGGCGCCGACCAGGCGGTCCAGCTTGCGGGTGAGGTCGGCATCGTCCAGTTCCTGCAGGGTGTCGGCCAGGAATTGCCCCTGCTGGGCCGGGGTCAACTGGCTCAACAGACTCATCTGGCGCTCGGCGCTTTCCAGTTCCACGATCTTGCCACCATGGGCGCGCACGGTCGCGGCCAGGTGGCTGTCCACGGCCAGGTCGGTACGATAGCCATGGCGCACATATTCCTGCACCGTCAGGGCCATGGCCAGCATCCATGGGCGCATCTGCTGTACGCTCTCGGGGGACAGACCGAAACGCTGCAGCGTGGTCTCGGTGCGCTGACGCAGCGCCGGGTCGAGCTGATCCAGCAGGTGCTGTCCGGCGGGATAGAGCGCATGGCGCTGCACCGCGCTCTGCATGGCAGCGGCGTTCTGCGGGTCCAGCTCCAGCGCCAGCATGGGGGTGGTGGCCAAAGCCTGTTGCAGCGTCGGTTCGAGCGGGTAGAAATCAGGGGCGCCGACGTGGATGGTGCCAAACAGCAGCAGCGTGTGGCGGCCATCCGAGACCTGGTAGAGCGCGCCGCGCGGCGGGGCGGGTGGGGAGGTCTCCGCAGGCGTGGCCGCGCGGGCAGGGCAGAGCAAGTTCAGGCAGGACAGCCAGGTCAAACTCACTATAATCAAGCGTTGCATCAATCCGGTCACTGCTGGCCTTTCTTTCCTAGCTTGCTGAAGGTGCGCCCCCGTCATGGCGGCGCGCCGGTCTTTTTATGGCGTCCAATACTACACCGCTCTGGTTGTTCGATCTCGACAACACCCTGCACAACGCCTCGCACGCGATCTTCCCCGCCATCAATACCAACATGAACCGCATCATCAAGCGCGTGCTGGACAACGATGGGCAGCCGAGCGACGAGGCGGCGGTCAATTACCTGCGGCGGCATTACTGGAAGCTCTACGGCGCCACCCTCCTGGGTCTGGTGCGCCACCATGGCCTGGGCGTGGATGAGTTTCTGCACGAAGCCCATCTCTTCGATGACCTGCCCGGCATGGTCCGTGCCGAGCGTGGCATCGGGCGCTGGCTCGCGCAGTTGCCGGGGCAGAAGATCCTGCTGACCAATGCACCGCGTCGTTATTCTCGGGAGCTGGTGCGCCATTTGGGACTGCACCGGCATTTCTCGCATCACATCTCCATCGAATCCATGCACGTGCATCGCCAGCTGCGGCCCAAGCCCTCGCGCATCATGCTGCGCAAGCTGCTGGCGCGCCACAAGGTGGCCCCGCATCGCTGCATCCTGGTGGAAGATACGGTGGATAACCTGAAGAGCGCCCGCGAGCTGGGTGTGCGCACGGCGTGGGTGACCCAGTACCTGCGCGGCAGCCAGGCCCTGCTGGGGCACATGGGCGGGCAGCGCGCGCTGAGTCGCTTGCCGGGTTTTGTCGATGTGAAGGTTCGTTCAGTGCGGCAGTTGCCGCGACGGCTGGCGGCGCTGGGGGCTGCTCGCTGACGTGAAGGGATTTGTCAAAAGTCAGTCAGCGCAATCGGCGCACCAACCCTTGATGGTCAGTTCCACTTCGTGACTCTGGAAGCCCTTGCCCAGGGTCTTGCGCAAGGCCGATTGCAGTTGCGCGGCGGTGGAGCGGTGGCGGTCGGCGTCGGGCAGGACGGTGGCCAGGAAGTCGGTGCCATCGCTGGCATCCAGGCAGAACACGCGATTGCAGCGGGTGCATTTGAAATGGCCGTGCTGGTGCTGCTTGCCCTGCGGATGGTCGTGCAGGCCGTGCTCAGGATGATCGGCGCCGGCGCTGTAGCGGAAGATGCGGTCGTCGCTGGAGATCTTGTGCGCCAGACCGGCTTCGGTCAGGCAATCGAGGGCACGGTAGAGCGTGACCCGGTCCATTTCGGCGAAGCGATCCTGGATATCTTGATGAGAGGCAGCGCTGCGGGTTTCCAGCAGGGCGCCCAGCACGTTGACCCGGGCTTGCGTCACGCGCACCCCGGCCTCGCGCAACTGTGCCTCGGCGAGCGCAGTCACCGTCGCGGCCTGGACGGCGGTGCTGGCGGGAGCGGAAACGGCGGCTTTGGCTTTCATGGTCGGCATGGGCGGTTGGGCTGGGCCAGGGGACTGGCGAAAGAAGCTAAAGAAACGAGGCGCGCGACACGCGCAAGCCTCCATTCTAGCCGATGCCGGCCCGGCGCTCGTTCGGTATCGGTCGGCGGCTATTTCCCGCCGCCTTTGCGGGCACGCGGATGGGCCTGGTCATAGACCTGGGCCAGGCGCTGGAAGTCCAGTGCGGTATAGACCTGGGTCGCGGTGATGGAGGCGTGGCCCAGCATTTCCTGCACCGCCCGCAGGTCGCCCGAACTTTGCAGGACGTGCGAGGCGAAGGAGTGGCGCAGCATGTGCGGATGCACGTCGGCAGGCATGTCCACCCCTTTGCCATGGGCCTTCAGGCGCAGCTGCGTGACCCGGGGCGACATGCGGGCGCCGCGTTCATTGATAAACAGCGCATGCACATCCGTGCCGCCATCGGCCTTGACCAGAGCGGCGCGCAAGGGCAGCCAGTCGCGGATTGCCTGCAGGGCAGCCTGGCCCACCGGGACCTTGCGCTTCTTGCCGCCCTTGCCTGTGACCGTGACCTCGGCCTCGTCCAGGTCGATCCAGCCAGCGGATTCATAGCTGCCCTCGCGGAGGTCGGCCACATCGATGCCGACCAGCTCCGAGACACGCAATCCGCTCGAATAGAGCAACTCGAACATGGCCCGGTTGCAGGCGGCCAGGGTGGAGTCGGGATCGCGCGCCGGATCGGCCTGCGATACCAGGCGGATGGCGTCATCGGCCGGCAGGGCCTTGGGCAGGGGTTTGCTTTTCTTGGGAGGCTTGACGCCATCGACCGGGTTGGCCGGCATCGCCTGTTCCTGCGCCAGCCAGGCGAACAGGCCACGCCATGCCGACAGCTTGCGCGAGATGGACCGCGCATTGAGTCCGCGCGCATGCAGGCGCGCGGCGCATTTGCGGATCTGGACCTGGGTCACGCGCTGCAGCGCAGGTTCAGGGGCATCCGGCGGCGCATCCGCAGGCGCCAGCAGGGCGCGCAACTCCTGCAGGTCGCGCGCATAGCCATCCAGCGTATGCGGCGACAGCTTGCGCTGGCTGCGCAGGAAAGAAAGATACTGTGCGATCAGGGAAGAAGCCGGGGAAGTGCCGCCATCCATGCCGTGACTCCCCCTGGGTGAGAGCGCTCAGCGCAGCAGGCAGGCCAGGGCGGCGCTGCCGGTTTCGCCGATGCGGGTCAGGAAGTCGGTCCCCATGTCGGCCGTGAAGCGATTCGGATCGGGCGAGCCCAGGACCAGCAGGCCGAAGGCTTCGGGGGCCGCGCCCACGCGCAGGGGCAGCATGGCGAGCGATTTGACGGAGCTCGCATCGTCCAGCCAGGTGGCGGCTTCGAAATCCTTGTTGGGGCCGCAGAAGGGCGCAGCCAGGCCATTGGCGAAGATGCGCGCGTCCTCCGAGACTTCCTGTGTGGCCCAGTTGTCGGCGTGGGTGGGGCCCAGGTTCCACAGGCGTACCGTCACTTGCGGCACGTGGAAGATTTCCTGCAGCCGGTCCACCAGCACGCGCGGTAGGTCGGCGGCATCACGCGTCAACAGCAGTGCGCGGCTCCATGCCTGGAACTTGCTGGTGATCTCGTCGTTTTCCTGGGCGATGCGCATCAGGTCGGCCATGCGCAGTTCCTGTACCCGGATCTTTTCGCGCAGGATTTCCATCTGGCGTTCCTGCAGCGAGACGGCACGGCCCATGACCGGGCTGGTCAGCTTGACCGTCGAAAGCAGTTCCGCATGCTCCTCGAAGAAGTGCGGGTGGTCGAGCAGGTAGTCGGCAATCAGGCTGGAATCCAGTTCGGTGGTCATCTTCGCGGGGTCTGTGTTGGAGTGCCGGCTGCGCGCGGGGAGGGTGCGCCGGAAATATCGCGAGATTATCCTCGCTATCGGACACACTGACAATCATCGGCGCCGTTCTCCGCAGAAGCACGGGGCGATCGTGCCGGATGGGAGCAAAAAGAAAGAGGCCTGCATGATTGCTCATGCAGGCCTCTTTCGGTACGACTCAGGTTCAGATCAGGTTGAAACCGATGTATTCACACCGGTCTCAGCTCCATGAATTAGAACTTGTGACGGATACCAACGGCAACAGCGGTTTGGCTGTTGTCGGCGCTGCCGATGGTGGCAGTGCCAGTTGCATCACCGAACACGCCGGTGTTGGCCATGTCCTTGGCGTGGATGTTGGCGACGAATGCGTACAGGTCGGTACGCTTGGACAGCCAGTAGTCAGCGCCCAGGCTAACTTGGGTCAGCTTGCCCTTGGAGGACGAGTTGAAGTCAGCACGGGTGTGGGTCACTGCGCCCAGCAGCTTCAGCGACGGGCTCAGGGAGTAGGCGGTACCCAGTTCATAGATATCGGCCTTGTTGGCCACGCCCAGGGTCTTCGAAGCCAGAGCGGTCGGCGAAGTGGTGTTCAGGTCTTGCTTGACGCGCGAGTAGTTACCGTACACGCGGGCCGGGCCGAACTGGTAGGAAGCCACGACGTTCAGGGCCTTCAGGGCGCTGTTGCCAGCTTGAGTGGCGCTAGCGGTCGACAGCAGGGCGGTATCCGAAGGAGTTGCACCTTGCTTGGACTGGTAGTAGGTGACGCCCAGACCCAGAGGACCGTTGTCGTACTTGCCGCCGATGCCGAAGGACTGACCAGCGGTGGTCTTGCCAGCGGTTTCGCCGAAGCCGTAGATCAGGTTGCCGGTGAAGCCGCTCAGGTTGGCGGTGGTGTAGGCAATCGAGTTGTTGGTACGGGTGCCTTCCAGGCGATCCAGGTTGTGGCCGACGGCGCCAACCACGCTACCGAAGTCGTTCACGGAGGTGTAAGCGGAGATGGTGTCAGCGAAGTCGGTTTGACGGCCCAGGGTCACGGAGCCGAAGCCACCCGACAGACCGACGATCGACTTGCGGCGGAACAGGTTGGTGGTACCGGTGGTGCCATCTTGACCGTTCAGAGCGCCGTTGTCATTGTTGAAGCCGGTTTCCAGTTGGAACAGGGCCGACAGACCGCCGCCCAGATCTTCCACGCCCTTGAAGCCGATACGCGAACCTTGGATGACGCCGGAGTTCACGCCGAACTTGCTGCCGGTGCTGCCGGTGCCGGCAGTGTTGACAGCCTTGCTGGTGTAAGCGAGACCGGTATCAACGATACCGTAGATAGTAACGGAGCTTTGTGCTTGAGCAGCACCTGCGAACGCGCCGAGGACGGCCAGTGCCAGCAGAGATTTTTTCATTTGACATCCTTCTATAAAAATAGTCTTGAGGATCCGTACTTCTGGTCGGATGGTGAGACATTAAGGGTTCTCATTTGGCGTGGCCGCAGATTGGTCACGTGGAGGGCGGAATTTTGGTTGAAAGCGTCAATCCACTGGAGGAGTGTTGTTTTTTTCAAACGCTTTCCTGCCCGTCAATGCCGGACAGGCAAATTTTGGCTTGCACCTTGTCACTCATTAACGGCATGGCAGGGGAGAACTTGATCCGTCCCGTCTCGTCAATCGATCTGTTGTTAAAACGATTCATTTAGATACTTTTCGAGGGAATTTTAAAAAAATGTCGATTGTGGGTCATAATTTTGGCTTTCTGACCTGATGTGGAGGGTGGATGGCCAACCGCGAGGACCTTGCAATCATCCGCGCAGCACGTGCCGGAGAGGCAGCGGCGCAACTGACCCTGGGCAAGCGTTATCTGTTTGGCGGCAATGGTTTGCCGCAAAGTCCCGGGACTGCGTACCACTGGCTGGAGCGGGCCGCACGGCAGGGGCAGGCCGATGCCTGGATGCTCATAGCCCAACATATTCCGTATGAAGTGGTGCTCCAGCTTGCCCGGCCGCACGAAGCGGCACAGTGGTATGAACGTGCGTTCGACGATGGTTTCACCCGGGCCGGCCTGGTGCTGGCCCGACTGGTGCTGGAGCATCCGTCCGGCACGGCCGCTGCCAGCGCCGAACAGAAGGCGCATGCCCTGCGTGCGCTGGAAGTGGTGGCCGGCGAGGGCAATGCCGATGCCCAGTGGCTGCTGGCGCGCCAGGGCGAGCGCATGCCGGCCCCGGAAGCGGCCGCCGTCGCGCTCAAACCTGAACAATTGCAGCAGTGGACGCAAAAGGCCGCCGATGCCGGCATCGAGCAGGCCCAGCATGCGCTGGCTGACAGTGCCTGGCGTCAGTCCGACGCGACCGCCTTCCAGCAGCGCGCCCAACCGCTGGCCGATGCCCTGTTGCGTCAACACGAATCCGGCATGGCCCAGCTCAATGCACCGTCCGAGGCGCTGGCCGCTGCCTTGGGCCAGCAGAACATCCTTCTGCTGCGTCGCCTGGCGCAGGTTCATCTGGAGGACAAGCGTCCCGACCTGCCGCGGGCGCAGCAATTGCTGGAACTGGCTGCGCTGGCCTGTGATCGCGATGCGCAACTGGCCCTGGGCCTGCTGTATGGCCGGGTCGATGAATCCGGCGCGCGGCGTTTCGCCGGGCAGGGTTCGGCCAATTACAAGAAGGCGATCCGCTGGCTGACCCTGGCCGGGGAGCAGGGGATGGCTGCGGCATGGTATGTGCTCTCGCGTATTTATCTGAAGCCCGAATTTTCGCAGCGCAATCTTGCCGACGTGCAGCATTACCTGGAACGCGCCGCCGAGATGGGCCATGTGGACGCCCAGCTGGAATGTGGCGTGGGCGCCTGGCGCAACCGGCGCGATGATCCTGCCAACGATGTACGCGCCTTGTACTGGCTGCAAAAGGCCGCCACCCAAGGCGCGCAAGAAGCCCAGGCCCTGCTGGACAAGGTGGCCGATCGCCCGCAGGCCGCCGCCTGGGCCGTCCAGGCGCGCGCGCAGATGAGCCGCGAGCAGGTCAACGCCCATCCTTTCCTGGCCGCGCGCATCGAGTTGGCCATGCTGTTCGGCCTGACCCGCCCGGAAGCTCTGCTGGTCGACCTGAAACAGGCCGATTGCGGCCACTGTCTGATGATCGACATCCGCAGCCAGTACGCACGCAGCAAGCGGCGGCTCATCATGGTGGAGACCGGCGAACAGCGCGGTGCGCTCAACCGTATCGGACGACTCTTCGAAGACATGGACTGCGGGCCTAGCGGCCCTGAAGGCAACTACCGCCAGCGGCTGTATCGCCTCAAGACCCTTTTGCCTCAGTCGCAGGAAGACGAGGAAGCCGAGGCGCAGGATTTGGCTGCCTGAATCCGATGCTGCCCGGTCAACGAAAAACGGCTTGCCGCTCGGCAAGCCGTTTTCTCATGGTCGCACCCTGCGGTCGCTGCAGGATCAGAGCGAATCGGGCAGTTCGATCTCGCCTTCAAAGACGGTCACCGCCGGCCCGGTCATCATCACCGGTTCGCCCGGGCCGGCCCAGGCGATGTTGAGCACGCCGCCATGCGTCTGGACCGCCACCGGCGAATCCAGCAGGCCACGGCGCACACCCGCCACCACCGCCGCACAGGCACCGGTGCCGCAGGCCAGGGTTTCGCCCGCGCCGCGTTCGTAGACGCGCAGGTTGATGTGGTGGCGGTCCACGACCTGCATGAAGCCGGCATTGACGCGCTTGGGGAAGCGTTCATGGTGTTCGATCAGCGGGCCGTCCACCAGTACCGGGGCGGCTTCGCTGTCTTCCACCACTTGCACGGCGTGCGGATTGCCCATCGATACCACCGAGATCCACGTCGTCTTGCCGGCCACTTCCAGTGGCCACAGCGTATCGTCGGCTTCAGTCCGGTACTGCAGGTTGCGGCTGTCGAAGGGCACGTCAGCGGGCGTGAGGATGGGGGCGCCCATGTCCACGGTGATCTGGCCATCTTCTTCCAGGCGCGGCTCAATCACGCCGGACATGGTTTCCACGCGGATGGCGCGCTTGTCGGTGAGCCCCTTTTCGGTGACGAAGCGCACGAAAGCCCGCGCACCATTGCCGCATTGCTCGACCTCGCCGCCATCAGCGTTGTAGATACGATAACGGAAATCCACACCGGCGCCTTGCGCCTTTTCCACCACCAGCATCTGGTCGGCACCGATGCCGAAGCGACGATCGGCGATGAACTGCCACTGGGCGGGCGTGAGCGAAATGGCCTGGTTCACGGCATCAAGCACGACGAAATCGTTGCCGGCACCGTGCATCTTGGTAAATTTGATTTTCATCACTTCATTATAAGTACGTGCGGCCCTTTTCAAAGGGCTGCAGGATGGCCGGTGTCAGTGCTGGCCCTTGCGGTAGAGGTCTGGTTCACCCGGCGGGCGGTTCTTGAAACGCTTGTGCGCCCAGAAATATTCAGCCGGGGCTTCCAATACGCGTTCTTCGATGAAGGCATTCATGCGCCGCGTGGCGGCCACGATATCGTCGCCCGGATAGTTTTCCCAGGCCGGATGGAAGGTGGTCTTCCAGCCGCGATAGCCGGGCAGGAAAGTCGTGATCACCGGTACCACCGAGGCCCCGGTGGCTGCGGCGATGCGGGCAGTGGCCGTCAGGGTGGCGGCGGGCACCCCGAAGAAGGGGACGAATTCGGCATCACGGGTGCCGAAATCCATGTCGGGCAGCATGATGAAGGGCAGCCCTTCGCGCATGGCCCGAATGATGGGCTTGACCCCCTTCTCGCGCGCCAGCAGCGTGACTGGTCGAAAGCGCGAGCGGCCCTTTAACAGGGCCTGATCCACCACCTCGTTCTGCTGGCGGGCGTAGATGGTGCAGACCGAATAATCCGAATTGAGCACCAGCGCGATACCGGGAATTTCCAGGCAGACGAAGTGCGGACACAGCAGGATGGTGGGACCCTTGTTCAGCGTCTCGAAAGGAATGCCGGGCTCGACCTGGATGAGGCGCTTCAAGCGAGACTCTGGCGCCCACCACAGGATGCCGCGTTCCAGGGCGCTGCGGGCGTAGGCCTGGAAGTGGCGGCGGGCGATCAGGCGACGCTCCTGCTCGGTCTTCTCGGGGAAGCACAGGCGCAGGTTGATGAGCGTGATACGGCGGCGCGGCCGCATATAGAGATAGAGCAGCCAGCCCAGCGCCTCGCCCAGCCGCCCGAGGATGGGCAGCGGCAACCAGTGCAGCAGCCACATCAGCCCGATCAGGAGCCTCATTGCGCAGCTCCCGGCGGGGTGACGCCAGGGGGCGTCTTGTAGCGGTTGTAGCTCCAGATGTATTGCGCCGGGCAGCGGGCGATCAGCTTTTCCATGGCCGCGTTGATGGCGCGGGCTTGCTGTTCGGGCGTCTGGCCCAGTTCTCCCTCGAAGGGCACGAAGTGGATGGCATAACCCCGTCCCCAGGACAAGCGCTCGGCATAGGCCAGGATGATGGGCGCACCGCTCATCTGCTGCAGCTTGGCCGGCAGGGTCATGGTGTAGGCCGGCTTGCCGAAGAAGTCGGCCCACACGCCTTCGCCGTTCTGCGGCACCTGGTCCGGCAGCAGGCCGATGGCCTGGCCATTCTTCAAGGCCTTGAGCAGGATACGCACGCCGGACAGGTTGGCCGGCGCCAGATGCAGGTTGGCGCGGGCACGGGCACCTTCGATGAGCGGCTTGAGCGCGGCCTTGCGCGGCGGGCGGTACAGTACGCTCAGGCTGTCATGGCGCGCTACCGACTGCGCCGAAATCTCGAAACAGCCCAGGTGCGGGGTCAGGAAGACGATGCCGGCCTTGGCATCCAGCGCTTGCTGGACCAGCTCCCAGTTGACGATGCGCGCCGTGCGCAGTACCCGCTTGGGGCTCGCGCACCAGATGAAGGGCAGCTCGAACATGCCCTTGCCGGCTTCGCCGACGGATTTCCAGAGACTGCCGCGATGACCGGCCAGGGTGATGTTGTCGGTCAGGCGGCGGCGATAGGACGGCGAGAGCAGGAACACCAGCCATCCCACCCCCACGCCGAGGGCATGCAAGGCCGGTAACGGCAGGAAAGAGAGCAGGCGGAATAAAGAAACGAGCATACTTGCCGATAACAGAAAGGCGGAGTTGCTCCGCCGTTACATTGCAGAAAAATGCAAGAGGCGTAAAATAGCACATGCCGTCGAGTTAATGACAACTTGCGAGACGGGGTACAAATTTCGCTAAAGCGTCGCAGGCACGACTAACGATGGGCCGCGACATTGGTAAATCGTTTTCAGTCAGAGGCTTGCATGACCACAGAATATCTCTTCACTTCCGAATCCGTTTCCGAAGGCCATCCCGACAAGGTCGCCGACCAGATCTCGGATGCCATCCTGGACGCGATCTTCACCCAGGACCCCTATTCCCGCGTTGCCGCCGAGACCCTGTGCAACACCGGTCTGGTGGTGCTGGCCGGTGAAATCACCACGCGCGCCAACGTCGACTACATCGATGTGGCCCGTGAAACCATCAAGCGCATCGGCTACGACAACGCCGACTTTGGCATTGACTACAAGAGCTGCGCCGTGTTGGTCGCCTACGACAAGCAATCCCCCGACATCGCCCAGGGCGTCGACGAAGGTCGCGGCGTTGACCTGGAGCAAGGTGCCGGCGACCAGGGCCTGATGTTCGGCTACGCCTGCAACGAAACCCCGGAACTGATGCCGGCGGCGATCTATTATGCGCACCGCATCGTCGAGCGCCAGTCGCAGCTGCGCAAGGATGGCCGCCTGCCCTGGCTGCGTCCGGACGCCAAGTCGCAGGTCACGCTGAAGTACGTGGATGGCAAGCCGGTGGCCATCGATACCGTCGTGCTGTCGACCCAGCATGCGCCCGAGATGGAGCAGAAGGACATTCACGAAGCCGCCATCGAGGAAATCATCAAGCCGGTACTCCCGGCCGAGTGGCTCAAGAACACCCGCTACCTGATCAACCCGACCGGCCGCTTCGTCATCGGTGGCCCGCAAGGCGACTGCGGCCTGACCGGCCGCAAGATCATCGTCGATACCTACGGCGGTGCCGCACCCCATGGTGGCGGCGCCTTCTCCGGCAAGGACCCGTCCAAGGTCGACCGTTCGGCCGCCTACGCCGGCCGCTACGTGGCCAAGAACATCGTCGCCGCCGGCCTGGCCGAGCGTTGCCAGATCCAGGTGTCCTATGCCATCGGCATCGCCAAACCGACCTCGGTGATGGTGACCACCTTCGGTACCGGCAAGATCAGCGATGAAAAGCTGGCGCAACTGGTGCAGGAACACTTCGACCTGCGCCCCAAGGGCATCGTGCAGATGCTGGACCTGCTGCGTCCGATCTACGCCAAGACTGCCGCCTACGGCCACTTCGGCCGTGAAGAGCCGGAATTCACCTGGGAGCGCACTGACAAGGTGGCTGCCCTGCGCGCTTCGGCTGGTCTGTAAGAAAGCCTACCCGGCGCGGGCCGGGTGAGGCGCGAATGAAGCCGGAAAACGGGCGGGTGAAGATCAATTCACGCGCCTGTTCCAAGGATTGACTAACGGCGGCCCCGCGCTACAATGCTGTTCCTCGCGAATGAAGATTCGCGCCATTTTTCCGATGTCGGCATTGCGTCTGGAAAGTCAAATCTCACAATGCCTCACCGCTGCAAGGAGCGTTGCGACAGGGACATCCCCTGCCAGGCTTGAAGCGATGAACAGGCGCATGTCGCCTGGCAACCGCGCTCACGTTACTTTTTTTCTGGCTTTTTCATGAAAGGAGGGCGTGAACAGCGCCATTGCCATGACTACTCAAACCAATCAGCAAGACTACATCGTCGCCGACATCAAGCTGGCCGACTGGGGTCACAAGGAAATCAAGATCGCCGAAACCGAAATGCCGGGCCTGATGGCAATCCGCGAGGAATTCGCCGCATCCCAGCCCCTGAAGGGCGCACGCATCACCGGTTCGCTGCACATGACCATCCAGACCGCCGTGCTGATCCAGACCCTGGAGGCACTGGGCGCCAAGGTGCGTTGGGCTTCCTGCAACATCTACTCGACCCAGGATCACGCTGCCGCCGCCATCGCCGCCAACGGCACCCCGGTGTTCGCCGTCAAGGGCGAAACCCTGGATGAATACTGGGAATACACCCACCGCATCTTCGAATGGGCCGACGGTGGCTATTCCAACATGATCCTCGACGACGGCGGCGACGCCACCGTGCTGCTGCACCTGGGCACCCGTGCCGAAGCCGACATCTCGGTGCTGGACAAGCCGGATTCGGAAGAAGCCGTGTGCCTGTTCAACGCCATCAAGCGCACCCTGGCCAAGGACCCGCAGTGGTATTCCAAGCGCATCAAGGAAATCAAGGGCGTCACCGAAGAGACCACCACCGGCGTGCACCGTCTGTATCAGATGTTCAAGGAAGGCAAGCTGGCCTTCCCGGCCATCAACGTCAACGACTCGGTCACCAAGTCCAAGTTCGACAACCTCTACGGTTGCCGCGAATCGCTGGTGGACGGCATCAAGCGCGCCACCGACGTGATGATCGCCGGCAAGGTCGCCATCGTGGCCGGTTACGGTGACGTCGGCAAGGGTTCGGCACAGGCGCTGCGTGCCCTGTCGGCCCAGGTGTGGGTCACCGAGATCGACCCGATCTGCGCCCTGCAGGCCGCCATGGAAGGCTACCGCGTGGTCACCATGGACTACGCCGCCGAACACGGCGACATCTTCGTCACCGCCACCGGCAACTACCATGTGATCACCCATGAGCACATGAAGAAGATGAAAGACCAGGCCATCGTCTGCAACATCGGCCACTTCGACAATGAAATCGAAGTCGCCGCCCTGAAGCAGTACACTTGGGAAAACATCAAGCCGCAGGTCGACCACGTGATCTTCCCGGACGGCAAGCGCCTCATCCTGCTGGCCGAAGGCCGCCTGGTCAACCTGGGTTGCGCCACCGGTCACCCGTCCTACGTGATGAGCTCGTCCTTCGCCAACCAGACCATTGCCCAGATCGAACTGTTCGTCAACACCAAGGACTACCCGGTCGGCGTCTACACGCTGCCCAAGCATCTGGACGAGAAGGTCGCCCGACTGCAGCTGAAGAAGCTCAATGCGCAACTGAGCGAGCTCACTGCCGAACAGGCTGCCTACATCGGCGTGAAAGTTGACGGCCCCTACAAGCCCGAACACTACCGCTACTGATCCCTGCCCGGGCTGGCTCCATCGCGGGCTGGCCCGGCAGTGCCAGCATCGTCTCCCGCCTGCGGACCCTTGCATCGCTGCTGTCGGTGATGCAAGCTTCACGGGTATCTTCATGACTCCCTGACGGGGTCGAAAGGTTTATCCATGCGCCTGCTGCTGACCTGGCTCATCAATGCCCTGGCCTTGCTGGCCGTTCCCTACCTGATGCACTCGGTGCAGGTCGACAGCTTCGGCTCGGCCCTGCTGGCCGCGCTCATCCTGGGGTTCGTCAATACCATCGTGCGCCCGGTGCTGGTCGTGCTGACCCTGCCGGTGACCATGCTCACCCTGGGCCTGTTCATCCTGGTCATCAATGGCCTCATGTTCTGGGTCGTGGCGCAACTGGTCGGTGGCTTCCACGTGGCCGGCTTCTGGTCCGCCGTGGGCGGCGCACTGCTCTACAGCATCGTGTCCTGGGCCCTGTCCACACTGTTGCTGAAATCGGGTTCGAATCAATGAGTACACATAATTTCAGTATCGAATTTTTCCCGCCCAAGACTGCAGAAGGCACCGAAAAGCTGCGCGCCACCCGCGCCCGGCTGGCCGCGCTGGCACCGAAGTATTTCTCGGTGACCTTCGGTGCGGGCGGTTCGACGCAACAAGGCACGCGCGATACCGTGCTGGAAATCATCGGCGAAGGCCATGACGCCGCGCCGCACCTGTCCTGCATCGGCAGCTCGCGCGCCAGCCTGCGCGCCATCCTGGAGGACTATCGCGCCCACGGCATCAAGCGCCTGGTGGCCCTGCGTGGTGACCTGCCCAGCGGCTATGGCGCCATGGACCAGGCCTCCAGCGAGTTCCGCCATGCCAACGAACTGGTCGAGTTCGTCCGCGCCGAGACCGGCGACTGGTTCCACATCGAAGTGGCCGCCTACCCGGAGATGCACCCGCAAGCCCGTTCGCCCCAGGACGACGTGCAGAACTTCGTGCGCAAGGTCAAGGCCGGCGCCAATTCGGCCATCACCCAGTATTTCTACAATGCCGATGCCTATTTCCGCTTCGTGGACGAGGCCGCCAAACTGGGCGCGACCGTGCCGGTCATCGCCGGCATCATGCCCATCACCAACTACACCCAGCTGATGCGCTTCTCGGATATGTGCGGCACCGAGATCCCGCGCTGGATCCGTCTGAAGCTGGCCAGTTATGGCGACGATACCGAATCCATCCGCGCCTTTGGCCAGGATGTGGTCATCCAGCTGTGCCAGCGCTTGCTGGCAGGCGGTGCCCCAGGTTTGCATTTTTATTCACTGAATCAGGCGGGCCCGACCGAGGCCATCTGGCAGCAGCTGGTGAAGTAGGCTGCGCCTGCCCCGCCAAGCCGGACTGTGGTCCGGCTTTTTTCTTCATATATCGTCGAAAATGACGCTATCCAGCGCGATGTCGTGGGGTTGCGCCTCGAACTCGACCCGTCCGAATCCATGGCAGACCCCCACGGCCAGTGGTCGAGGGGTGGCTGCCAGCGTGCGGTCATAGAACCCGCCCCCATAGCCCAGCCGGAAGCCTGCGGCATTCGCGCCCAGGCAGGGGATCAGCAGAGCCTGTGGCCGCACCACGGCCGTGCCGGCCGGCGGCACCAGGGTGCCCAGTGCGTCTTTCTCGAGCGCATCGCCGGGATGCCAGGCACGAAATTCCAGCGCCGCCTGCTTGTCCACCACCACCGGCAGGCACAGGTGCACGCCGCGCGCGGCCAGTGCGTTATAGGCCGCAGACAGATCCGGTTCACGCCGGATCGGTTGGTAGACCGCCAGGCTGTGGATCGCCTGTGCGGCGCACCAGTGCAGCACGCGCTGCCCGATGAGCGCATCGGCGGCGGCCTTGTCCTCCTCGGTCAGTGCCTTGCGGCGCGCCAGCAGTTCGGCGCGCAGCCGTTGTTTGTGAAGGGCGGCCGCCTCCTCTTGCGTCTGTGGAGGCGGCGTGTCGCGTGCTATGCTTGGGTTCATTTTCTGTTTCACCAATCTGCAAGAAGAAGCCTGCATGAGTATGCGTCCGAAGAATCATCCGTTCAACCAGCGCCTGCGTGCGCTGGCCGCCTCCCTGGCGCTCCCCCTGGCACTGGCCAGCGCTGCCATGCTTGGTGTTGCGCCTGCTGCCCACGCCCAGAAGCGTGTGGCGCCGGACGCCTCCCCTGACGATCTCTTCCTGGCCCTGCGCCAGGCCGCCGCCAGCGACAATGCCGCGCTGGCGCAAGACCTGGCCTCACGGCTCTCGGGCTACGAGCTGGCATCCTATGTCGACTACTATCGCCTCAAGCCCCGTGTGCGCGACTACAGCGCCAGCGAACAGGAGATCCGCGATTTCCTGGCTCGCTGGGATGGCCAGGCCATCGTCGATCGCCTGCGCAACGACTGGTTGCTGGCCCTGGGCAAGACCGGCAACTGGACCGTTTTCGATGAGCAGTATCTCCTGTTCGTGCTCAACGACGATACCCAGGTCAAGTGCTTCGCCCTGAACTCGCGCGCGCTCAAGGGTGCCAACGTCGCCGAGGAGGCGCGGGCTCTGCTGACCAATCCCAAGGACTACGGCCAGGGTTGCAGCGACCTCATCGCCACGCTGGCGCAGAATGGCCAGTTCAGCGATGCCGACGTCTGGTTCCAGATCCGCCAGGCCGCCGAGAATGGCAATGCCACCGTGGCCCGCCGCGCGGCCGTGCTGGTCGACAATGGCGATGTCAGCGTGACCCGGGTGATGGAACGCCCGGCACTGATGCTGGCCAAGGGGCCTGGCCGGGGCGCCGCCAACCACCAGCTCTACATCATTGCCCTGGGTCGCATCGCCAGGAGCAATCCGTCCCAGGCTGCCACCTACCTCAGCGATGCCGCGCGCACCCTGAGCCCGCAGGAAGTCGCGCAGGGCTGGGCGCAGATCGCCCTGTCGGCCTCCTACAAGCTGGCGCCGGAAGCCTCGGAGTACTGGCGCAAAGCCAAGGATGCGCCCCTGACCCAGGACGCGATGCAATGGAAGGTGCGCATGGCCCTGCGCGACGGCGACTGGAAGACCGTGCGCAAGACCATCGAAGCCATGCCGGCCCCGCTGCGCAGCGATACCACCTGGGTCTACTGGCTGGGCCGGGCGCTCAAGGCCGAAGGCCAGAACGAGGCAGCCCGCCGCCTGTTCGAATCGATCGCGCCCAACTTCAGTTTCTATGGTCAGCTGGCGCAGGAGGAACTGGGCCAGCAGATTACCATCCCGCCGGGCCCGACGCCGCCGGGCGCGGGCGAGGTGGCGCTGTATTCGCAGAATGCCGGCTTCAAGCGTTCGCTCAAGTTCTATCAGTTGAACCTGCGTTTCGAAGCCATCCGCGAATGGAACTGGGAACTGCGCAACATGAATGACCGCCAGTTGCTGGCCGCGGCCGAATACGCGCGCCAGAACGACGTGCTGGACCGCATGGTCAATACGTCCGATCGCACCAGGAGCGAGTTCGATTTCACCCAGCGTTTCCCGGCCCCGCACCTGCCCGAGATGAATGCGGCCACGCGCCCGTTGGGGATGGAAAACGCCTGGGTCTATGGACTGATCCGACAGGAGTCGCGCTTCATCAAGTCGGCCCGTTCGCACGTGGGGGCCTCCGGCCTCATGCAGCTCATGCCCGCCACTGCCAGGTTCGTCGCCAAGAAGATCGGCATGACCGAGTTCACCGCCGATCAGGTCAACGACATCAACACCAACCTGCTGCTGGGCACCAGCTATCTGGACATGGTGCTCAACAACCTGGAAGGCTCGGAGATCCTGGCCACCGCCGGCTACAATGCCGGCCCCGGTCGTCCGCGCAGCTGGCGCGCGACCTTGCCGCGTCCGGTGGAAGGGGCCATCTTTGCCGAGATCATTCCTTTCAATGAAACCCGGGGCTATGTCAAGAACGTGATGTCCAATGCGACCTACTATGCGGCCATGTTCGAGAACCGCCCGCAATCCCTGAAGCAGCGCCTGGGAACGGTGGCACCCAATGCCAACGTCGCCACCGACCTGCCCTGATCCCATCACGCCGGCCGACGTCCCCGGCGGAGGCGGCCGCCAGCGGTTCCTGGAAATCGGAGAGTGATAAATGGCAGTCAAGAAGATCCTCGTCATCGGTGGTTCCGGCTTCATCGGCACCCGCTTGATCGAACTGCTGGGCAGCACCACCGGCTATCGCGTCATGGTACCCACGCGCCGCTACGAGCGCGCCAAGCATCTGCTGGTCTCGCCCGTGGTCAGCGTGGTCCAGGCCGATATCCATGACGATGCCGTGCTGGCGCGCCTGGTGGCCGAGGCCGATGTGGTCATCAATCTGGTCGGCATCCTGCAGTCGCGCCCGGCCCGGGGCGGTGCGTCCTACGGTCCGGATTTCGAGCGCCAGCACGTGGTGCTGCCACGCCGTATCGTCGCCGCTTGCGCGCAGCAGGGCGTGGCGCGCTACCTGCACATGAGCGCACTGTGCGCCGATGCCCAAGCGCCGTCGATGTATCTGCGTTCCAAGGCGGCCGGCGAGCAGGAGGCCCTGGCCTCACCCGCGCTGGACGTGGCGATCTTCCGTCCCTCGGTAGTGTTTGGCGAGGGCGACAATTTCATCAACATGTTCGCCGGGTTGAACCGCATGTTCCCGGTGATCCCGCTGGGCAGTCCTGATGCGCGCTTCCAGCCGGTCTACGTGGGTGATGTGGCACAGGCCTTCGTCAATGCCCTGGCGCTGCCGCGGCTGGGCGGCAAGGTGTTTGAACTGGGCGGACCCAAGCAATATACGCTGCGCGAGCTGGTGCGCCTGTCGGGCTGGTACAGCGGTCATCCGCGCCCGGTGATCGGCTTGCCCGATGCGGCCGGCTGGCTGCAGGCCTTCGCGCTGGAACACCTGCCGGGCAAACTGATGAGCCGCGACAATGTGGCCTCGATGAAGGTGGACAACGTCCTGCACGGACCTGTTGCCCCCGAACTGCAGCTCACGCCACGCGCGCTGGAAGATATCGTCCCCGGTTATCTCCTGCCGCGCAGCCCGCAACAGCAATTCGACTTCTTCCGTAGCACCGCGCGGCGCTGAATGGTTCAGTCGCTGCGCCTTTGATCTTCGAGAAACGAGCCCTCATGCAAGATACAGAACTGGATCCTGTCCTGTCCGAAACGCTGCAAAAAGCCGGACGCCACATGCCCACGTTGGTGATCGCCAACAAGAATTATTCGTCCTGGTCGATGCGCCCCTGGGTTGCTGCCGTGGCCTTCGACATCCCCTTCAAGGAAGTGCGCGTGCTGCTGGACCAGCCCGAGACCGCCAACGAAATCGCCCGCTACACCGGCTCGGGCCGCGTGCCGGTGCTGCTCGATGGCGACATCGCGATCTGGGATTCGCTCTCCATCTGCGAATACCTGGCCGAGCAATTCCCCGACCGCCACCTGTGGCCGGCGCGCACCGACGCGCGCGCCATCGCGCGCAGCATCTGTGCGGAGATGCACTCCGGTTTCACCGGCCTGCGTACTGCCATGAGCATGGATATTCGTGGCCGCCATCCGGGCAAGGGACGTACCGCCGAGGCGCAGGCCGATATCGCGCGGGTATGCGAGATCTGGGAAGAGTGCCTCTCGCAATTCGGTCATCATCAATTCCTCTTCGGTGACTTCTCCATTGCCGACGCCTTCTATGCGCCGGTGGTGATGCGCTTCGTCAGCTACCAGGTGCCGCTGGCACCGGCCCTGCAAGCCTATGCCGACCGCGTGCGCGAGCACCCGGCGGTGGCGCGCTGGATCGCCGAGGCGCTGGCCGAGAAGGAAATCCTTCCGGATCACCAGTGAGGCGCAGCCGATGAAGACCTACACCGTCGGCGGCGCAGTGCGCGACGGCTTGCTGGGCCTGCCGGTGAAGGACCGCGACCACGTGGTCGTCGGTGCTACGCCGGAGCAGTTGCTGGCACTGGGTTTCCGCCCGGTGGGCAAGGACTTCCCGGTGTTCCTCCATCCCGAGACCCACGAGGAATATGCCATGGCCCGCACCGAGCGCAAGACCGCGCCCGGTTACAAGGGCTTCGATTTCCACGCCGCGCCCGATGTGACGCTGGAAGATGATCTTGCGCGCCGTGACCTCACCATCAATGCGATGGCGCAGGATGAGGATGGTACCCTGGTCGATCCGTATCACGGTCGTGCCGACCTTGAGGCGCGCGTATTTCGCCATGTCTCTGACGCCTTCGTCGAAGACCCGGTCCGCATCCTGCGTGTGGCGCGCTTTGCGGCGCGCTTCGCCGATTTCACGGTGGCGCCGCAAACCAATGCGCTCATGCAGCGCATGGTCGATGAGGGCGAAGTCGATGCGCTGGTGCCGGAACGCGTCTGGCAGGAACTGTCGCGCGGATTGATGGAGCACAAGCCTTCGCGCATGTTCGAGGTCTTGCGCGTCTGCGGTGCCTTGCAGCGCATCCTGCCCGAACTCGATGCCTTGTGGGGTGTGCCGCAACCGGAGAAGTGGCATCCGGAAATCGATACCGGTGTGCATGTGATGCTGGTGGTCGACTGGGCCGCCGCGCAGGATTTTTCATTGCCGATCCGTTTTGCCGCGCTGTTGCACGACCTCGGCAAAGGCACCACGCCGCCCGAGATCTGGCCGCGCCATCATGGTCATGAAGCGCGCAGCGAGCGGCTTGTCGAGCAGGTCTGTGCGCGCCTGAAAGTCCCCGGCGAGTGCCGCGATCTGGCACTCATGACCGCACGCGAACATGGCAATGTGGGACGCTGCTTCGAGATGCGTCCCGGTACCCTGGTCAAGTTCTTCGCACGCTGTGACGCCTTCCGCAAACCGCAGCGCTTCCTCGACATGCTGCGCGCCTCGGAATGCGATCATCGTGGCCGCACCGGACTGGAGTTGCAGCCCTTCCCGCAGGCGGCCTATCTGGAAGGCGCGTTGCAGGCCGCCAGCGCCATCGATGCCGGTGCCATCGCGCAGCAGCAGACCCAGCCGCAGCGCATTGCCGATGCCATCCTGGCGGCGCGTACGGCGCAGGTGGCGACTTACGTCGAGCAGCATCGTCCGGCACAGCCTTGAGGGAGACTGCACCATGAGCCATCCCCTGTCCCGGTTTCTGCAGCGCCTGCGTGGCCGGCATGGGGCGCCACCGCAAGCGCATGAGGAGAAGCCGGACAAGCCCAATGTCTTCGTCAAGGAACTCTCGCCGCGCGCGCGTCGCCACTTGCTGCGCCACTTCCTCGCGCTGGAAGAGAAGGACCGCCTGCTGCGTTTCGGTTCCAAGCTCTCCGACGAGATGGTCACGCGCTACGTGGAAGGCATCAACTTCGAACGCGATACCGTCTTCGGTGTGTATGATCGCCGCCTGCGTCTTCTGGGTGTGGGCCACCTGGCCTTTGCGCCCAAGGAGAGTACGCGCATCAGCGGTGCCACCATCAAGCCGGTGGTAGCCGAGTTCGGGGTGTCGGTAACGGCGGCCGCGCGCGGGCTCGGTGTTGGCACGCGCCTGTTCATGCGGGCGTCGATGCACTGTCGCAATGCCGACGTCGATACGCTGTACATGCACTGTCTCTCGTCGAACAAGGTGATGATGCACATCGCCAAGAAGGCCGGCATGGAGATCCACCGCGACTACGGCGAGGCCGATGCCTATCTCAAGATCAAGCCCGCCAATTCGGCCACCGTGTTTCAGGAAGCGCTGGAAGAGCAGGTCGCCATGCTGGATTACATCGTCAAGGCCAACTTCAAGGCCCTGTTGAAATGGGGAGCGCGCGTGACCGGCATCGGCGCGAAGAAGAAAGGCGACGGCGCGCCACCGCCCCCTGCCTGACGCGCTTCTTGCGCAAGCGCACATGACCATCCCCTGCAGGGAGCGCATAATATGCGCCTCACTTTGATAACGGGTATGCCATGAGCACCAATCCCAACACCGATGATTTCTTCGCCACCGTCGCCACCAAGTCCGATAGCGGCGCCTTGCGCGGCGACTACAGCCAGGCCGACGCCAACTACGTCGTGGCCCAGAACTGGGACAGCTACACGCCGGCCCAGCATGCGCTGTGGCGTCGTCTCTATGAACGCCAGGCCCGGCTCATTCCCGGCCGCGCCTGTGATGTCTTCATCGACAGCCTCAAGGCCCTCGATGTCTCGCAAGGCATCCCGCGCTTTGATCGCACTACCGAAGCGCTCTACAAGGCCACTGGCTGGCAACTGGTGGCTGTGCCCGGTCTGGTGCCGGATCACACCTTCTTCGAGCACCTGGCCAATCGCCGCTTCCCGGTCACGGTGTGGCTGCGTGAAGAGCACGAGTTCGATTACATCGTCGAGCCCGACCTGTTTCATGATTTCTTCGGTCACGTGCCGCTGCTGTTCAATCCCGTCTTCGCCAATCACCTGCAGGAATACGGCAAGGGTGGCTTGAAGGCCCTCAAGCTCGACGGCCTGGCCTACCTGGCGCGCCTGTACTGGTACACCATCGAGTTCGGTCTGATCCAGAGCAAGGAGGGTTTGCGCATCTATGGCGCCGGCATCCTGTCCTCGGGCGGCGAGGTCGAGTATTGCCTCTCCAGCGACCAGCCGCGCCGCGTGCCGTTTGAAGTGGAGCGCATCATGCGCACGCTCTACAAGATCGATACCTATCAGGAGACCTATTTCGTCATCAAGGATTTCGAGCAGCTCTTCAACGATACCGCGCCGGACTTCACGCCGCTCTATGAAAGGCTCAAGCAGCAGGAAGCTTTGCCGGCCAATACGCTGTTGCCGGGCGAGACCAGCTTCGCCCCCAACCGCTGACGACGACAGTGCAGCACACCTCCAGCACAGCCGGGCCATGCGCCCGGCTTTTTCGTGGCCGGAACAATCACACATAAAAAAAGCGGATCCGACAGGGGAGGCCGGATCCGCGAGCTAGTGGTGCTTTCAACACTAGAGGGGAGGAACCTTGCACAGTAACGGATACCAATCAATCGCTGTTCAAGTGAGGTCTATTAAACGCCAGCCACCGGGCCGTTCCAATGGCTTTTACGGGCTGTTACATTCGCGTCTTGCTTGTAACACTTGGGCCGCTTGCCGCCCTTTTTTTTCAGCCGGAAATATTGTTGTTTTCAGCTTTCCGGCATTTTCTTCTCTGCATCCTGCCAAACGCCGCAGGACTTGCGGAAAGTGTTTCCTGCATGCCAAAACGGCCCGGAAACCCTGCTGCGGCGCGCGTAGCGGGCCGGTCACCCTTGTGCTAACTTGACACTACAACTTGAAGACACCCGATCCACAAGACCGAGGTGTTCCCGATTCCCGACAGACCGGCGTAGTCCTGCGGCGACACTGCATGGCGCGTCACTGACGGGGGCATGTGCAAGGCAAAAACAAGATTTTTGGCACGGAGACCACATGAACGCACCCCTACCCGCCGGGCAACGCCTGCTGCTGGACGATGTATCCCTGGATGACAAATATGCGCTGGAGCGCGGCCGCGTCTTCATGACCGGCATCCAGGCGCTGATCCGCCTGCCGATGCTGCAGCGGCAATACGATGAACGCGCCGGACTGAATACCGCCGGCTTCATCACCGGCTATCGCGGTTCCCCCTTGGGTTCGGTGGACCAGACCGCCGAGAAGGCGCGCAAATACCTGCAAGCCAGGCAGATCAGGTTCCATCCCGGCATGAACGAAGACCTGGCTGCCACCAGCGTGTGGGGCACGCAGCAGGTCAATCTCTTCAAGGGTGCGCAATACGATGGCGTGTTCTCGCTGTGGTATGGCAAGGGCCCGGGGGTGGATCGTTGCGGTGACGTCTTCAAGCACGCCAACATGGCCGGCACGTCAAAGCATGGTGGTGTGTTGGTGATTGCCGGCGATGACCACGCCGCCAAGTCCTCCACCGCTGCACATCAGAGCGAGCATATCCTCAAGGCTTGCGGCATTCCGGTGCTCTATCCGTCCTCGGTGCAGGAGTATCTCGACTACGGCCTGCATGGCTGGGCCATGAGCCGCTACACCGGTTTGTGGGTGGCGATGAAATGCGTGACCGACCTGGTCGAATCGGGCATGTCGGTGATGATCGATCCGGAGCGCGTGAAGATCCAGTTACCGGACTTCGAACTTCCGCCCGATGGCCTCAATATCCGCGTGCCCGACACCGTGCTGGGCCAGGAAGCGCGGATGATCAACTACAAGTGGTATGCCGCGCTGGCCTATGCGCGCGTGAACAAGTTGAATCGCATCATCTGGGACAGCCCGCGTGCGCGCATCGGCATCATCACCGCCGGCAAGTCCTATCTCGATACGCGACAGGCGCTGGAAGATCTGGGCATTGATGAACAGGTCGCGGCCGACATCGGTATTCGCCTCTACAAGGTCGGCATGACCTGGCCGCTGGAAGCCGAAGGTGTGCGTGAATTCGCGCAGGGTCTGGATGAGATTTTGGTGGTCGAGGAGAAGCGTCAGATTCTTGAATACCAGTTAAAGGAAGAACTCTACAACTGGCGCGACGATGTCCGTCCGCGTGTGGTCGGCAAATTCGATGACACCGGCGAGTGGAGCGGTTCGCAGCGCGAAGGCCATGGCAACTGGTTGCTGCCGGCCACCTATGAACTCAATCCGGCGCAGATCGCACGCGCGATTGCCACGCGCATCTCGCGCTATTTCGCCGGCCATCCGGTGGAGCAGCGCGTACGCACCCGCGTGGCCTATCTCGAAGCCAAGGAAGCCGCCCTCAATATCAGCAGCAAGCCCGATCCCGACAAGGACCGCATACCGCATTTCTGCTCGGGCTGTCCGCACAATACCTCCACCAAACTGCCCGAGGGCAGCCGTGGCCTGGCCGGTATCGGCTGCCACTACATGGTCACCTGGATGGACCGCGAGACCCAGCTTTTCACCCACATGGGTGGCGAGGGCGTGACCTGGGTCGGGCAGGCGCCGTTCACAACGGAGAAACACGTCTTCGCCAACCTGGGGGATGGCACCTATTTCCATTCCGGTCTGCTGGCGGTGCGCGCCTCGGTTGCGGCCAAGGTCAACATCACCTACAAGATCCTCTATAACGATGCCGTGGCCATGACCGGTGGCCAGGAGTTCGATGGTCCGCTCGATCCGGCCATGATCTCGCGCCAGCTGGCGGCCGAAAACGTTCGGCCCATCATCGTGGTCACCGACGAGCCCGACAAGTATCCGGCCGGCACCCAATGGGCCGAGGGCGTGACCATCCGTCACCGTAGCGAACTCGATGCGGTACAGCGCGAACTGCGCGAGCAGCCGGGTGTGTCGGCCATGATCTATGACCAGACCTGCGCATCGGAAAAGCGCCGTCGTCGCAAACGCAATGCCTATCCCGACCCGGCCAGGCGTGCCGTCATCAATGAGGCAGTGTGCGAAGGTTGCGGCGATTGCAGCGTGCAGTCCAACTGCCTCTCAGTGGAGCCGCTGGAAACCGAGTTCGGCCGCAAGCGCCAGATCAATCAGTCGTCCTGCAACAAGGACTATTCCTGCGTAAACGGTTTCTGCCCCAGCTTCGTGACGGTGGAAGGCGGCCAGTTGAAGAAGCCCGCGCGCGCCAAGGCACAATCCGGTCCGGCCTTGCCGACGCTGCCCGAGCCGGTGCTGCCGGGTCTGGCCCAGCCTTACGGCATCGTGGTCACCGGCGTGGGCGGCACGGGCGTGATCACCATCGGCCAGATCATCGCCATGGCCGCCCATGTCGAAGGGCGTGCCTGTTCCGTGCTGGACATGAGCGGACTGGCCCAGAAGGGCGGGCCGGTGATGTCGCACGTGCGCGTGGCCGAAGACCCGGACCACATCCAGTCCACCCGCGTGGGCACCGGCATGGCCGATCTGGTGATTGGCTGCGACGTCATCGTCACCGCCGGGCGCGATGCGCTCTCTCGGATGGGCGAGGGACGTACCCATGCAGCGGTCAATTCGACGCAGATGCCGACTGCTGCCTTCGTGCGCAATCCGGACTGGCAATTCCCCACCGCCTCCAGCGAAGGCGAGATCGCCAGAGCCTGTGGTCGTGACAATCTGTCCCTGATCGATGCGGGCCGCATCGCCACGGCGCTCATGGGCGATGCCATCGCGACCAACATGTTCATGCTCGGCTATGCCTGGCAAAAGGGCTGGGTGCCCTTGTCCGAAGCGGCGCTGTTGCGCGCCATCGAGCTCAATGCGCTGCAGGTGGAGTTCAACCAGCAGGCCTTCGCCTGGGGCCGCGTGGCCGCGCACGATGTCGACTTCGTACTGGCCGCTGCGGGCCGCAACGGCATGACGGCGCAGGTGATCGAATTCAAGCGCACGCCGAGTCTGGAGGAACTGGTGGAACGTCGCGTGGCCTTCCTGACCGATTACCAGAATGCCGCCTATGCGCGCAGCTATCGCGATGCCGTGGAAGAAGTGCGTGCACGCGAGAGCGCGCTGGGTGAGGCCGGACGCGGCCTCAAACTGAGCCGCGCAGTAGCGACCGGTCTCTTCAAGCTCATGGCCTACAAGGATGAGTACGAAGTTGCGCGCCTCTACACCGAGCCCGCCTTCCGCGCCAAGATCGCCGGCATGTTCGAGGGCGATTACAAGCTGCGCTTCCATCTTGCACCGCCGCTGCTGGCCAGGCGCGATGACAAGGGGCATCTGCGCAAGCAGGCTTTCGGCAGCTGGATGATGCCGGCCTTTGGCGTACTGGCGAAATTACGCTTCTTGCGCGGCACGGCCTTCGATCCCTTCGGCTACACCGACGAACGCAAGCAGGAGCGGGCCCTGATCACCGACTATCGCGCCACGCTCTCACGCCTGCTGGCGCGGCTCACGCCCGAGAACCTGGAGCAGGTGATTGCCGTGGCCCGGATTCCGGAAGACATTCGCGGCTACGGTCACGTCAAGGAACGCCATCTGAAAGCGGCTCTGCAGAAACAGGCCGCCTTGCTGGCACAGCTGGAAGAGGGATCGTCTGAGCAGCCGCATTCGCCGCCAGGAGGCGGCAAGCGGGCCGCCTGAGAAAGTTGTGGTGAGGTCAGGAACGGTCAGCGGATCAGGCCAGGCGGCCACCGCTGACCCGTTCGATACCGGCCAGATCCCGCCAGCTCTGCACTTCGGCGAAGCCGGTGCCGCAGAGCAGTCCGCGTACTGCGGCAGCCTGATCATAGCCATGCTCCATCAGCAGCCAGCCACCGGGCAGCAGATGCGCCGGCGCGCCATCGATGATGCTGCGCAGATCGCTCAAGCCATCGCCGTGGTCGGTCAGCGCATCAACCGGCTCAAAACGCAGGTCACCACGCGAGAGATGAACATCGCCTGCGACAATATACGGCGGGTTGGAGGCAATCACCGCAAAGCGCTGATCGCGGGGCAGCGCGGCGTACCAGTCGCTTTCCAGCAACGTCACGCGGACTTGGTTGGCCGTGGCGTTCTCGCGCGCGATGGCCAGGGCAGCAGCACTCGCGTCCAGTGCCGTTACCACCGCATCGGGCCGCGTACGGGCGATGGCGATGGCAATCGCGCCCGAACCGGTGCCCATGTCCAGCAGCGCGCCGTCCTGCGGCAATCGTTCCATCGCCAGTTCCACCAGCAGCTCGGTATCGGGGCGGGGGATCAGCACATCTGGCGTGACGCGCAAATCCAGTCCATAGAATTCACGTTGGCCGACGATGTAGGCAATCGGCTCGCCGCGCAGGCGGCGGGTGTAGAGGGCCGTGAGCAGCACCGACTCGTCGGCGGTGAGACGGCGCTCGGATTGGGTGATCAGCTGCACACGCGTGATGCGCAGCGCGTGGCACAGCAGGATGCGGTTCTCCAGCGGATCCAGCGGCGCCGTCTTCAGTACGGTGGCCAGGGTGCAGCCGGCATAGCTGGAGAGCGGCTCCATCACTTCCAGATCGTGGTGCGCGGTGCGCGCTTGAACAGTTGCACGGCCAGCACCAGCGCCAGCACGCCGAACCAGATCAGCGACCAGGTCGGAATCTGCAAGCCCCACACCGGTGGCCAGGGCGCCGAGCAGAAGCCGTCGGCGGTGAACATCTGCGGCCACAGCTTGACGGTGGGCAACTGGTTGAGTGCCGTTTCCAGCGGATCGGTGGTGCAGGAGACTCCCGGATGCGCCTTCACGTACAGATGCCAGATCGCCGTGCCGGCGCCGCCCAGTGCGGCCAGCAGGCCCAGACCGGCGCTGCCGCGGCGGGCCGCTTCCGGCATCAGGGCACCGAGCAGGGCGAAGGCGCCCACCAGCATGAACATGTAGCGCTGGATCACGCACAGCGGGCAGGGCTGCATTTCTTCGACGATCTGCAGGTACATGGCAACGCCCAGCAGGGCGGCGCAGACCAGCGCTACCAGCAGGAAAACCGCTTTGGATGATTTCATGGTTGAGGATTCAGTGATTCATTAATGGGGATACGGCATCGGGACCTTCGGAGCGCAAAGCCAGGCGGAAACCTGACCGGCTTTTTCGCCATGACGCGATTGTAGAGAAGTCCTTGCCTGCGTGCATGCTGCCCGCGCAGGCAATTTTGAGCGCAGGCCCTAGTCGTCGCCGAGTTGCGCCAGCAGTTCGGCCTGATGCTCGGTGATGAGGGCGTTGGTCAGCTCATCCAGATCGCCATCCATGATGAAATCGAGCTTGTAGAGCGTCAGGTTGATGCGGTGGTCGGTCATGCGCCCCTGCGGGAAGTTGTAGGTGCGGATGCGCTCGCTGCGGTCGCCCGAGCCGATCAGCGACTTGCGGGTGGCGGCCTCCTTGGATTGCTGCTCGCGCAATTGCACATCCTTGATCCGGGCGGCCAGCACCTTCATGGCCTGCGCCTTGTTCTTGTGCTGGCTGCGGTCGTCCTGGCATTCCACCACGATGCCGGTAGGCAAGTGGGTGATGCGTACGGCCGAATCGGTCTTGTTGATGTGTTGCCCGCCGGCACCGGAGGCACGATAGGTATCGATGCGCAGGTCGGCCGGGTTGATGTCCACATCTTCGACTTCGTCGGCCTCGGGCATGACCGCCACCGTGCAGGCGGAGGTGTGGATGCGACCCTGGGTCTCGGTGGCCGGCACGCGCTGCACGCGGTGGCCGCCGGATTCGAACTTCAGGCGCGAATAGGCCCCGAAGCCGGCGATGCGGGCAATCACTTCCTTGTAACCGCCCAGTTCCGATTCGGAGGCCGAGACGATTTCCACCTGCCAGCGCTGGCGTTCGGCATAGCGGGTGTACATGCGCAGCAGGTCGCCGGCAAACAGGGCCGATTCGTCACCTCCCGTTCCGGCGCGGATTTCCAGGAAGATGTTTCGTTCATCATTGGGATCCTTGGGCAGCAGCATCTTCTGCAGATCCAGCTCCAGCGCCTCCATGCGTGCCCTGGCGGCGTCGATTTCTTCCTGCGCGAAAGCCTTCATATCGGGGTCCGACAGCAGTTCGCCAGCGGTGCGGATATCTTCACTGGCCTGCACATAGTCGTGGTACAGCGCCACCAGCGGGCCCAGTTCGGCGTGTTCGCGGGTCATCTTGCGGAAGTTGTCCATGCTGGCGGTGGCATCTTCCTGCGCCAGCAGGCTGTTGAGCTCTTCCAGCCGTTCGGCGAGCTGGTCGAGTTTGGCGAGCATCGAGGGTTTCATGGAGTCGGAATTCGGTAACGGTGAGCAATGAGGGAGGCCACGGCCATCATGCAGGAACGGCCCAGGATGACCCGCCGCAGGTAGCGGTCAGACGCGGGAGGGAAGCGCTAACGCTTGGCGCGGAACAGTTGCGGCAGCAGCGAGACCAGCTGGCTGCGCTGCTCGCCCTGGGCGTGATGCAGGGCCTGTTGCGGGCCGTGCAGGAACTTGGCGGTCAGGCCCTTGGAGAGGGCGTCGAGCACCGCTTCCACATCCTCGCCCTTGGCCAGCATGCGGCGTGCGCGCTCCAGTTCGGCCAGGCGCAGCGCCTCGCCGGTTTCGTGCAGGTCCTGGATCAGCGGCACCATGGCGCGGCTGTCGATCCAGTGCATGAAGGATTGCACCCGGGTTTCGATGATGGCTTCGGCCTGGGCCACCGCCGCCTGGCGGTTTTCCACGCCGCTCTGGACCACGGAGGCCAGATCGTCCACGGTGTAAAGGAAGACGTCATCCAGGCGCCCGACCTCGGCCTCGATATCGCGCGGCACGGCCAGGTCGACCATGAAGATGGGCTTGTGGCGGCGTGCCTTGACGGCCCGTTCCACCAGCCCCAGGCCGATGATGGGCAACTGCGAGGCGGTACAGGACACCACGATGTCGAAGCTGGCCAGTTGTGCCGGCAGGTCGGCCAGGCGGATGGCGCGACCGCTGAACCGATGGGCCAGGGTTTCACCGCGCTCCATGGTGCGGTTGGCCACCGTCAGGGTCTTGGGATTCTGGGCCGCAAAGTGCGTGGCGCACAGCTCGATCATCTCGCCCGCGCCGATGAAGAGCACGTTCTGGCCGGAGATCGAATCGAAGATGCGTTGCGACAGGCGCACCGCCGCTGCCGCCATGGAGACGCTATGTGCGCCGATCTCGGTGGTACTGCGCACTTCCTTGGCTACCGCGAAGGTACGCTGGAACAGCTGATGCAGGTAAGTGCCCAGACCACCGGCGGCGTCGGCCTGGCGCACCGCATCTTTCATCTGGCCCAGGATCTGCGGTTCGCCCAGCACCATCGAATCCAGCCCGGAGGCGACGCGGAAGGCATGGCGCACGGCATTGTCCTGCGGCAGCGAGTAGAGATACGGACGCAGGTCGGCGTAGGCAATCTGGTGGTACTCGGCCAGGAACTGCGCGGTACGGTCGATGGCGAATTCCACACCATCCGGGCCGGCAGCCGCTGCGGCATAGAGCTCGGTACGGTTGCAGGTGGAAAGGATGGCCGCCTCGCCCGAGGCCACGATCTTGTCATGCCCGCCAAACCATGCGCGTGCGGACGCCACCGCCTGACCGATCTGGTCAGCAGGGAAAGCCACTTTTTCGCGCAGCGAGACCGGCGCGGTAGTGTGGTTGAGTCCGACGGCGAGCAAATTCATGAAAGAATCGACTAGTAAGGCAGCAGTGCCGATGAGCTGGGAAAATACACTTCTATGGCTGCGAAACTGAATGAAAAACGTAGGATGTCATGCAATTCGTACAAAATCAGACAGATTCGGCCCCGGTTTTGGGAATAATTATACTCTTTGCCCATTGAGGGGTTGGGGCGTGTCCTGATAATCGGTATATGTCCCTGACATGGATCAGGCTTGGCACAGATGGCTGTGCACGGCGGCAACAGCTTGGGCCGAGCTTTTCCTGCCGGGGCCTATGCCGACGGGTGCGGTTCTTCCATCCCTTCCAGGCGTTCCAGCTGGTAGCCGTAGCCATAGACGGTAGCCAGCTGGTAGCCGTTGCCGGGATGCAGCTTGAGTTTGGTGCGGATGCGCGAGACGTGGGTATCGATGGTGCGGGTCGGCGTATCCGGCTCGGCGCCCCAGATGCGTTCGCGCAGGAAGGCGCGCGACAGCGGGCGGCCCAGGTGCTGCATGAACAGCAGGGCCAGTTCGACTTCCTTGCGGGTGAGCGTGGCGTCCAGGCCGGGGCGCTCGGGATGGGTGATGCGCAGGCGCGCCAGGTCGACCATGAAGCCACCGGCTTCGACCACGCTGGGCGGGGCTTCATAGGGTTGCGCAGCCAGCAACAGCAGATCCAGCCGCAGGGCCAGTTCCTGGCGCTCCACCGGCTTGACCAGGAAGTCGTCGGCTCCGGCCATGCGCAGATTGCGCAGCCAGTGCTGGTGGGCCGGCGTACACAGCAGCAACACCACCGGCCGCGCCTTGGACGCCGCCGGAGGGCGGTGCTGCTGGACCAGCATGGTCACCGCATGTTGATGGCGCTGCAGGTCGTCCAGGTCCAGCACGACCAGATTGGCGCGCTCGGCACAGGCGGCTGCGAAGCCCTCCACGCCGCTGTAGACCTGGCAGTCATGGCGATCGGCCAGTTGCGTGACCAGGGTCACGGTATCGGCGTCTCTGGAAAGAATTCCGATTTTCATCGCATCAGTTCGGGGCAGCAGTCAAAGGCAGTCAACGCGCAGCGCCCCGGATGGGTGGACCGCATTGGCAAAAAGGGCAGCCGCGGCTGCCCTTTTCCAGCATGGATGGCGCACCTGCCTGCTCAGGCAGCCGGTACGTCGCTGTCGGGCAGCACCACGTTCACGTCCAGCACTTCCAGGTTGCCCTGGCGGTCCAGCGAGATCTTGATGTCGTCGGCGTCGACCTTGGTGTACTTGGAAATCACCTCGATGAGTTCCTTGTGCAGCGCCGGCAGGAAGTCCGGACCCTGGCGACCGTTGGAACGTTCGCGGGCGATGATGATCTGCAGCCGCTCCTTCGCCGCCACCGCACTTTTGGGCTTGCTGGGGAACAGGAAAGAAAGCAGGGACATGTCACTTACCTCCGAAGATGCGCTGCAGGAGGCCCGGCTTTTCATAGTTGGTGAAACGCAGCTCGACGGTCTCGCCGAGGAAGCGCGACACCACGTCCTGATAGGCCTGGGCTACGTCGCTATCCTTCATGTGGATGGCCGGGGAGCCCTGGTTGGAAGCCTGCAGCACGGTTTCCGATTCGGGGATGATACCGATCAAGGGGATGCGCAGGATTTCCTGCACGTCGGTATAGGACAGCATCTCGCCGTCTTCCACGCGCTTGGGCGCGTAGCGGGTGATGAGCAGGTGCTCCTTGACCGGCTCGCCGCCCGAGGAGGCGCGGCGCGACTTGGCCTGGATGATGCCGAGGATGCGGTCCGAGTCGCGCACCGAAGACACTTCCGGGTTGGAGACCACGATGGCTTCGTCGGCGAAGGTCAGCGCCATCACCGCACCGTGCTCGATCCCGGCGGGGGAGTCGCAGATGATGTAGTCGAAGTCCATCTTGGCCAGGTCGGTCAGCACGCGCTCCACGCCTTCTTCGGTCAGGGCGTCCTTGTCGCGGGTCTGCGAGGCCGGCAGGATGAACAGGTTGTCGCAGTGCTTGTCCTTGATCAGGGCCTGGTTCAGCGTGGCTTCCTTGTTGATCACGTTGATCAGGTCGTAGACCACCCGGCGTTCGCAGCCCATGATCAGGTCCAGGTTGCGCAGACCGACGTCGAAGTCGATCACGGCCGTCTTGTGGCCGCGCATGGCCAGGCCCGATGCGAAACTGGCGCTGGACGTCGTTTTGCCGACGCCGCCCTTACCCGAAGTCACAACGATGATTTTTGCCACGAAAAACTCCTTAAGAAGAACAGTACGCCGGCGGTTCCGGCTGGATTCGTTTATATGATTTACACCGTCGCCTTACGCGGCCGACATCGGCAGCACGTCGATCCGTTCGCCCTGCAGGCGCACCTGCACCTGCTTGCCGGCCAGCTCCGGTGCATGACCGTTCTCGAAGGTTCGATAGACCCCCGCAATGGAAACCAGTTCCGCTTCCAGTGAAGCGGCGAAGATGCGCGCAGCCGTATTGCCCGACGCACCGGCCAGCGCCCGCCCGCGCAGCGGCGCGTAGACGTGGATGCAGCCATCGGCGATGAGCTCGGCGCCATTGTTGACCACGGCCAGCACCACCAGGTCGGCCCCGCGCGCGTAGATGCGCTGGCCGGCGCGTACCGGGGTATCGATGACGATGGTGTTGGCCACCGCAGCGGGCTGAGCGGGCGCAGCCGGCGCGGCAGCGGTCACCGGTGCGGGCGGCGGCGCGGCTTCCTGCGCGGCCGCTTCATGGGCACGGGCGTTGGCTGCACCGGCACCGGCCACGGCCGAGTTGTCGATGGCCAGGCCATGGGCAACGATGCCGCCGTGCAACTCTTCCGGCGCGTTGCGCACGGCCACCGTATTCAAGCGGAAGCGCTTGAACAGCGCCACCACGGCAGTCCAGTCAATGGCCGCCGCGGCGGTCGCCTCCAGGGTGCCGATATCGAGCACCGCGAATTCGTCTTCGAAGAAATCGGCGACGCCGCCAGTCATCTCCTTCAGGGCTTTTTCCAGCGAAGTCGGATCGGTTTCATGCAAGATTGCTGAAATAGCAACTACAGTGGAAATTTTGATTTCGATCGGTTTGCGCGCTTTTTGCATAAATCCAGTAGTTCAATGCAGCGGAAAGTGAAGAAAAATACAGACCTCCCAGCCGGGATGGCTGTGCATTATACAGGCTGGATGCGGCTGCGATAGCGGTGGAGCGGGGCTTTTCGGCAGGCAAGGATGGGGCGCAGTGGGTGTCGACGATTTGCCAAATATTTGTGGCAAAAAGCCAGTGCCCCGGAACACGCAACGCCAGTCTTGTAAGTTGTATCGCTACAAGATACATCGATCGCCATGATCAAGAGTTCCCGACACAAAGGGCTGCAACGTTTCTTTGAGACGGGCAGCAAGGCAGGCATTCAGGCCGCCCATGCGGGCAGGCTGCGGTTGCAGCTGGCTGCGCTGGAACAGGCCATCCGGCCGGAAGATCTCTCAGCGCCTGCATGGGCGCTGCATCCACTCAAAGGTGCTCTGAAGGGGCAACGCATCTCACAGATTGAATGTGAACAGGCCCTAATGCAAATCAACGGAGCTCAGTCATGACGCGCATGTTCAACCCGCCGCACCCGGGCGAGGTCCTGAGGGAATATCTGGGTGAGATGACCGTCACGGAAGCAGCCATGCGTCTGGGCGTCGCCCGTGTCACGCTGCAGCGGATCGTCAATGGCGCTGCCGGCATCTCGCCGGACATGGCCTATCGACTGGCGGCGGCCTTCGGCACCAGTCCCGAGCTCTGGGCCGGCATGCAATTGCAGTACGACCTGCATGCAGCCGGCAAGCTGGCGCGTCCCGTGATAGAACGCATTACGGCATGACAATGCAAAACCGCCGGCACCTCACGATGCCAGCGGTCTTCACCAAACGCGATCCGGGCGCCGGATGGCAGCGCCCGGCATGGGCCATCGATCAGCCCGGTACCTTGCCGTCCACGCCTTCGACGTAGAACTTGATGCCATGCAGGAAGCCGTCATCCGCCACGGCATCCTTGCCCAGGACTTCCTTGCCGGTATTGTCCTTGATCGGACCCTTCCAGATCGGCGCGCTGCCGTCGATGATGGCCTTCTTGCGCTCTTCGACCAGCGTCTTCACGTCGGCCGGCAGGTCAGGATTGAAGGCAGCCAGGTCGATGCCGTTGTCCTTCAGGCCGATCCAGCTGGTGCTGCTCTTCCAGGTGCCATCCAGCACGGCCTGCACGCGGGCGGTGTAGTACACGCCCCAGTTGATCATCGAGGCGGCCAGGTGGGCCTTGGGGCCGAAGCTGGTCATGTCGCTGTCCCAGCCGAAGGCATACACACCCTTTTCCTGCGCGGTCTGCACCACGGCGGCCGAGTCGGTGTTCTGCATGAGCACGTCCACGCCCTGACCGATCAGGGTGGTGGCCGCTTCACGTTCCTTGCCCGGGTCGAACCACTTGTTGACCCACACCACGGCAGTGGTCGCCTTCGGATTGACCGAACGTGCGCCCAGGGTGAAGGAGTCGATGTTGCGGATCACTTCCGGAATCGGCACCGAGGCCACCACGCCCAGCTTGCCGGACTTGCTCATCTTGCCCGCGACTACGCCGGCCAGGTACGCGCCTTCATAGGTGCGCACGTCGTATTGCGCCAGGTTGTCGGCGGTCTTGAAGCCGGTGGCGTGTTCGAACTTCACGTCCGGGAATTCCTTGGCGACCTTGAGCATGGCTTCCATGTAGCCGAAGGTGGTGCCGAAGATCAGCTTGTTGCCATCGGTGGCCAGCTGGCGGAAAACGCGCTCGGCGTCGGCGGCGGATTCAGGAATGTTTTCCACGAAGGTGGTCTTGACCTTGTCGCCGAACTTCTCTTCGACCGCCTTGCGACCCTTGTCATGCGCGAAGGTCCAGCCGGCGTCACCGACCGGGCCGATGTAGACGAAGGCGACCTTCAGCGGATCAGCCGCCGGAGCAGCTGCAGCCGGCGCAGCAGCGGGCGCGGCGGCAGCGGGTTCTTCCTTCTTGCCGCAACCGATCAGGGTTGCCGCCGCCAGGGTGGCGAGCATCGTCAAGGATGCCCTGCGCGAAATCTTCATTGTGTTCTCCCTCAAGGTCAGTGGATAAATGCAGGTGCTGCTACAAAAACGACTAAACGAAATAAACGATATAAATGATATAAAAAATTTAGGAAGCGCCCGGGCGGAACGGTTTGCCCAGCGAGGCCGGCATGTTCAGGCGGATCCAGTCAGGGTTGCGCGAGATCAGCGCCAGCACCACGATGGTGGCCAGGTAAGGTGCCATCGACAGGATCTGCGAGGGCACCGTCACCCCCATGCCCTGCAGGTAGAACTGGGCGATGGTGACGCCACCGAACAGCAGCGACCCCAGCAAGACCCGTGCCGGACGCCAGGTGGCGAAGGCGGTCAGGGCCAGCGCGATCCAGCCGCGGCCGGCCACCAGGCCCTCGACCCACATCGGGGTATAGACCAGCGACATGTAGGCGCCGGCCAGACCGCAGCAGGCGCCGCCGAACAGCAGCGCCAGATAGCGGATGCCGCGCACCGAATAACCCAGTGCGTGCGCCGATTCAGGCGACTCGCCCACCGCGCGCAAGACCAGCCCGGCGCGCGTGCGATAAAGGAACCAGATGCTGGCCAGGCACAGTGCGAAGGCGACATAGCTCATCCAGTGCTGATGGAACAGCGCCTGTCCCAGGAAGGGAATATCGCCCAGCAGCGGAATCGAATTCGGTTGCGCCGGCAGTGCCAGGCCAACGAAGCGCTGGCCCACGAACGCCGACAGGCCAGCACCGAAGATCGACAGCGCCAGGCCGGTGGCCACCTGGTTGGTGGCCAGGCGCAGCGCCAGCCAGGCAAAGAGCGTGGCCATGAGCATGCCGCACACCGCCCCGGCAGCAAATCCCAGCAGCGGGCTCTTGGTGGCATAGCCGACCGCAAAGCCGGCGATGGCCGACACCAGCATCATGCCCTCGGCGCCCAGGTTGAGCACGCCGGAGCGTTCATTGATCAACAGCCCGATGGCCGCCAGCAGCAGGGGCGTGCCGGCATTGATGGAGGCTGCGATGAGAGGAGCGAGTTGTTCCATGTCCTGTCCTGATTCCTTAGACTTTCTTTTTCCACGCCAGGCGGTAATCGATGAGCGTATCGCAGGCCAGCAGCAGGAACAGCAGCATGCCCTGGAACACCCCGGTGATGGCCGAGGGCAGCCCCAGACGCGATTGCGCCAGCTCGCCGCCCAGATACAGCAGCGACATGATCAGTCCGCCGAGGATTGCCCCGATGGGATGCAGGCGCCCGATGAAGGCCACGATGATGGCCGCAAAGCCATAGCCCGGCGACACCGAGGGCAACAACTGGCCGATCGGACCGGCGATCTCGAAGGCTCCGGCCAGCCCGGCAAAGGCACCCGAGATCAGCAGCGACACCCACAAGGCCGAGCGCGCCGAGAAGCCCGCATAGCGCGCCGCATGCGGAGCCACGCCACCGACCATGAGCGAGAAGCCGCGCAGGCTGCGCATCATGAAGATCGCCATCAACACGGCCGCTACGATGGCCACCGCAAAGCCGATGTGCAGGCGCGTGCCGGATATCAGCATGGGCAACATGAATTCGCTGGAGAACACCTTGGACTGCGGGAAGTTCATGCCATTGGGATCCTTCAGCGGACCGTTCACGGCCCACATCAGCAGCAGCTGCGCCACATAGGTCAGCATCAGCGACACCAGGATCTCATTGGCATTGAACTGGTCGCGCAGGAAGGCCGTGATGGCTGCCCACAAGGCGCCGCCGATGATGCCGGCCACGATCATCAGGACCAGCCCCATGCCGCCGGAGATGCCATGCCCCGGCACATCCAGCCACACCAGCATGGCACCCGAACAGAGCGCACCGACCGTGAACTGGCCTTCGGCACCGATATTCCAGATGCTGGCGCGGAAGCACACTGCCAGCCCCAGTGCGCACAGGATCAGCGGCACCGATTTCAACAGCAGTTCGCTGATGGCGCGCTTGCCATTGAAGGGATCGACCAGGAACACCTTCAGCCCGGCCAGCGGATCCTTGCCCAGCGCCAGGAACAGCAGCGCACCGAGCAACAGCGTGGCGATGATGGCGATCACCGGCGAGAGATAGGTCATGGTCCTGGACGGCGCACCGCGCAGTTCCAGTCGCAGGGGGAAGCTCAAGCGTTCAGCCATGACGCACCTCCGTAGCGGCTGCCGCCGGTTCATCCCACAAGCCGCTCATCCACACGCCGACCTGCTCGCGCGTGGCCTGTTCAATCGGAATGGAGGGCGACAGGCGCCCCTTGGCGATGACGTGCAGTCGATCGCACAAGGCGAACAATTCATCCAGTTCTTCCGAGATCACCAGCACGGCACAACCTTCCTGTTTCAGTTTCAAGATTTCGCCATGGATCTGGGCCGCCGCGCCCACATCCACGCCCCAGGTCGGCTGGGCGACCACGAAGACCGCAGGCTTGCGCTCCATTTCGCGGCCGACGATGAATTTCTGCAGATTGCCGCCCGAGAGGCTCTTGGCCGGCGCATCCGGTCCTGCCGCCTTGACCTTGAAACGCTCGATGATGGATGCCGCCGCACGGCGGGTGAAGCCGAAATCGATCATGCCGCGCTTCACGTAAGGGGCCTTCTGATGCGATAGCAGCATGTTGGCCGTCAGCGACAGAGTCGGCACGGCGCCGCGTCCCAGGCGTTCTTCCGGCACCAGGCCCAGACCCGCCGCGCGGCGCGGATTGGGCGAGAGATTGCCCACCGTCTTGCCGGCGAGCAGGATCATGTTGGGGGCGGCGCGCTGGTCTTCCCCGGACAGCGCCGCCAGCAGTTCCTGCTGGCCGTTGCCCGAGACCCCGGCGATGCCGACGATCTCACCGGCGCGCACTTCGCATTCGATGTCCTTGAGTTCGGTGGCAAACAGATGCGCCTTGGGCAGCGAGAGACGGTTCACGTGCAGCTTGCGCTCGTTGCGCAGCGAATCGGGATTGCGCTCGCGCTGCAGGCGCACCAGTTCGTCACCGATCATCATGCGCGAGAGGCTGGCGCTGCTTTCATTGCGCGGATCACAGTTGCCGGTCACGCGGCCACCGCGCATGACGGTAGCGCTGTGACACAGTGCGCGGATTTCGTCGAGTTTGTGGCTGATGTAGAGAATGCTGCAACCCTCATCGGCCAGGCGACGCAGGGTCACGAAGAGTTTCTCCACCGCCTGCGGCGTCAACACCGAGGTCGGCTCATCCAGGATCAGCAGTTGCGGTTCGGTCAGCAGCGCGCGCACGATCTCCACGCGCTGGCGCTCGCCGACCGACAAGGTATGGACGTGGCGCTGCGGTTCCAGCTCCAGGCCGTATTTTTCGCCGGTGCGGGTGATGCGTTCGGCCAGTTCCTTCAGATCGGTCCTGGCGTCCAGGCCCAGGGCGATGTTCTCGGTCACGGTGAGGGTGTCGAACAGCGAGAAATGCTGGAACACCATCGCAATGCCCAGCTTGCGCGCCACCTGCGGATTGGCGATCTGTACCGCCTCGCCGTTCCAGCGGATTTCGCCGGCATCGGGCTTGACCGCGCCGAAGATGATCTTCATCAGGGTGGACTTGCCCGCACCGTTCTCCCCCAGCACGGCGTGGATCTCGCCGGGCGCCACCGCCAGGCTGACATCGTCATTGGCCAGCACGCCCGGATAGGCCTTGCGTACCTGGTTGATTTCAAGACGGAGTGGAACTGCGCTCACGTGATTTCCCTGTGGTGATGGTTGTCGTCATGTCGTACTGCAGCGGTCCGCGTGCCTGCGGCCACCGCGAGCGCCCCCGGCGGCTCGCACGCGCGACATCATAGACAAATTGCGCTGCGCCGCATACCGCTTTTGCCGGGATTTCCGCCGCGACAGCAGCGCAAAGCCGGATTTACCTCATTTTCCGCGATGCGCCCAACCGGTGGTGCGTTTCTCGATGATGGCAAAGAGCTCGTACATGGCCATGGCCATGGCACCGATCACCACCAGCCCGGCAAAGGCCAGCGGCATCTTCATCGAGGAGCCGGCCGAGACCAGCAGGTAGCCGATGCCCTGGTTGGAGGCATTCATTTCAGAGACGGTCGAGCCCACGAAGGCCAGCGTGATGGCCACCTTCAGTGAGGCAAAGAAGTAGGGCATGGAGCGCGGCAGGCCGACCTTGAGCAGGATGTCCATGCGGCGCGCACCCAGTACCCGCAGCACGTCTTCCAGCTCCGGTTCCAGCGTGGCCAGGCCGGTGGCGATGTTGACCATGATCGGGAAGAAGGAAATCAGGAAGGCTGTCAGGATCGCCGGTCCCGCACCGATGCCGAACCAGACCACCAGCACCGGCACGAAAGCCGCCTTGGGCAAGGCATTGAAGGCCGTCATGAGCGGATAGGCGGCGGCATACAGCATGGGTGAAGATCCGATCACCAGGCCCAGCGTCACACCGACCACCACGGCGATGGCGAAGCCCACCATGGTGACCCAAAAGGTAGAAAGCGCGTGCTCGGTAATCGGGCCGGCGTAATCCACCATGGCCTGCAGGATGGAGGCCGGACTGGGGAAGATGAAGTCGGAGACCTGCCACACGCTGCAGATGAACTGCCACACGCCCAGGATGGCGACGAGCAGGAACCAGGGCGCCAGCGTGGTGGCGGCGCGATTGAGTTTGCCGTTGAACGGAGTTTTCATGAGTTTCCTTGGCCGGGCCGTGGGTGGTCAGGTATTGCGCACGTGGCCGATGTGCTCGCGCAGCTCATGTACCAGCGCGTTGAAGCCGTCGGTATAGGTGGTTTCCAGCGGGCAGGGGCGCGGCAGCGGATTGTCGCGTCGAACCACGATACGGCCTGGCCGCTTGCTCATCACGTAGATGGTGTCGGCCAGGAAGGCCGCCTCGCGCAGGTCGTGCGTGACCAGGATGACGTTGAAGCGGCGCTCGGCCCACAGGTCGCGCAGCACGCACCACAGTTCTTCGCGGGTGAAGGCATCGAGCGCGCCGAAGGGCTCGTCCAGCAACAGCATCTTGGGTTCATGGATCAGCGCGCGGCAGATCGAGGCACGCTGCTGCATGCCACCCGAGAGTTGCCAGGGAAACTTGTCGGCATAACCGTCCAGCCCCACGGTCTTGAGCAACTTCTTTGCACGCTCGATGTATTCGGCCTTCTTCTGCTTGAAGTCGTGCCGGTAGGGCTCGACGATTTCCAGCGGCAGCAGCACGTTCTCCAGTGTCGTGCGCCACGGCAACAGGGTGGGCGCCTGAAAGGCCATGCCGACGAACTTGAGCGGCCCGCTGACCGTCTGGCCATTGATCACCACGCTGCCGCGATTGGGTTGTTTCAAGCCCGTGGCCAGTTTCATGAAGGTCGACTTGCCGCAGCCGGAGGGCCCGACGATGGCGATGAATTCACCGGCGCGGGTCTGCAGGTCGATGTCTTCCACCGCAAAGTCGGCGGCGCCATCATAGGCCAGGTAGACGTGGCGGAAATCGACGAAGGGTTCGCTCATGAATGCAGTCGGGTGAAGATGGGTTGAGTAAACGATATAAATGATTTACTTGGGGAACACGTCCAGCTCGGTCCTGGAGGGCAGGAAACTGCCATTCCAGATCTTGTCGGCGTTGACGCGGGTCTTGGTGCCATAGGCGTCCGAAACCTGGGAGGCCATGAGGGTCAGGCGCGGGCCGTAGACCTGGCCATAGCCTTCCGATTTTGCGTGCGGCGTGGCGATGGCGCTGGCGATGGCCAGCTTCAGGCGGCGCAGTTCCAGTTTCTCGTCAATCAGGCCGTCACGTTCCTTCAAGACCTTGATGGCCGCTTCCGGGTTGGCCATCACGTCGCGGCTGGCCTTGGCGAAGGCGCGCAGGAAGCCCTTGATGGCTTCCGGCTTGTTCCTGATCATGGTGTCGGAGGCGATGATGGCATTGCCATACAGGCGCACGCCGTAGTCCGGATACATCATCACGTTGATGTCTTCATCCTTGATGCCGCGCGCATTGAGGTTCAGCAGCGAGGTGAAGTAGAAGCCGGTGATGGCATCCACGTCGCCGCGCGCCAGCATGGTCTCGCGCAGCGGCGGGTCCATGCTGGTCCACTGTGCCTTGGCGGCGTCCAGGCCATTGGCCTTGGCAAAGATGGGATAGGCACGGCGACCGGCATCGAACACCGGTGCGCCCAGTTTCTTGCCGGCCAGATCGGCCGGTTTCTTGATGCCGGATTTCTTGAGCGAGAACACGGCCGCCGGCGTGTCGTTGTAGACCATCATGACCGCCACCGGCTTGCCAGGGGCATCGGGGTTGTTGGCCGTGAATTCCATCAGCGCGGCCATGTCGGCAAAGCCCATGTCATAGGTGCCGGAGGCCACGCGATTGACGGCGTTGCCCGAACCGTTGCCGGCGTCGATGGTGACATCCAGTTTTTCCTGCGCGAAGTAACCCTTGGACTTGGCCACCAGGAACAGGGCGGCCGGCCCTTCGAAGCGCCAGTCCAGCTGGAACTTGATCTTGGTGTCCTGCGCCTGGGCCAGCGAGGAGCTGGCGGCCAGCATGAGGCTGAAGAGGCTGATGCCGAGTTTGAAGAGCTTGCTGGATTGCACGGTGGACTTCCTTCCCTGGTCGTTTGAATGTCGGATCCTGCAGCTTCAATAGCATTTAATGTGCCAAGCCTGGGGACAGTTCGCGTCCGCGCTCCTTGCCCTGCCGTTGCAGGCGCAAGGACGTCGGCAAGAGCCGGTCCGGATGATCGACAGCGCCCGTTATTTTTGTCGACAATCAAAAAATTCATTTGCAACAATTTGGTGCTTGTCTGCACCTAAGTAGAAAAAGATGCACTAAAAAAAATGGACTTGCAGGGCTGGAAGGCCGATGGTGTGCGCCTCCTGGCGGCTTTTGTCGTATCGCATCGGCTTGTTGTGATTGTCGACAATGCGAGTAGCCAAGCTGGGGAAAGTGGTGAGAGGGCTTGGGAAAGTGGCCGGACTCGGCTAGGATTGCGCCCCGGCGCGCGCGCGACCTTGACCATCGGGGCGGCAGTTCACTCGCGTTGGGCATGGCCGCGTGCCGGCCGGAGGGGCCGGTCTGGGGGCTGGCACGGGCTTTGCGTAAACGCTGCCGTCGGTGCGGGTGTCGGCAGCGCTGTCAGCAATGGGCCAGACCTGATTTGACGAAGGCAAGCACACGAGGTGTCCGGATCTCGATGCTGTGGCGGGGAGAGCGCAGTGCGCCGCAGGATGCGAACCGGGCACCGGATCAACAGCCATTTTTTTTAGACAAGCAATACAGGGAGAAACTTATGAAGAAGGGTATCAAGGGGAAGTACTGGATGATGGCGGCGGTGGTTGCTTCGTCCGCAATCAGCATGTCGGCTCATGCCTTGGACTGGTCGGACACCTCGATCGGCTACCGTTACGGCACGAAGTTTGCCGAGCCCTTCAATTCGAAGGACATCAGCAAGAACATCGTCAACCTCCAGCACTCCGATGGTTACAAGTACGGTACCAATTTCCTCAACATCGACATGCTGCTGTCGGACAACAAGAATGACAATGCCACGGAATTCTACGTCGTCTATCGCAATACGCTGGATATCGGCAAGATCAGCGGCAAGGACCTTTCCTTCGGCCCGGCACGTGGTGTCGGTCTGACCCTGGGCTTTGACTGGAACACCAAGAACGACAACAGCTACGCCTCCAAGAAGCGCATGTGGGTGGTCGGTCCGACCCTGATGATGGATGTGCCTGGTTTCCTGAACGTGAGCGTGCTGGCGCTGTTCGAGAGCAACAAGCCCATCGGTGTGACGAGTCGCTACGAGTACGCTACTCACCCGATGCTGAACCTGGCCTGGGGTATCCCGCTGGGTGGTTCGGGCTGGGCCTTCGAAGGCTACATGAACTATATTGCGGCCAAGGGCAAGAACGAGTTCGGTGGTCCGACCTCGCCCGAAGTGAACTTCGATGGTCAGGTCATGTATGACCTGGGTACCTCGATGGGCTTGGGCAAGAACAAGCTGCGCGTGGGTCTGGAGTACCAGTACTGGCGCAACAAGTTCGGCAATCCGAACACTGTCGCCGGTTCGCTGGCCAAGACCCCGATGGTGCGCGCGGAGTACCACTTCTAAGCGTCCGGTCGATCCGGCTGCTTGCAGCATCATGGCGATGCCGGGTCTTCGGATCCGGCATTTTTGTTGGGCGTCCGGTGCAGTGCAGGCAGTGACATGTGAGTCGGGTGGCGATTGGCTACACTGTATTGCAGCAGGTGGGGCCGGGCGTGCTCATGTTGATATGGGTGCAGACATATGCTGTCTATATGTTTGCAGGCATATGGTATCGGCCGGGCTGATATCTAATTGCTGGGTTTTGAACAGGGTGGAGGTGCGCGTGTTGCGGCCTTCGTCATCGATAGGGATTTGAGAGCGGAGCATCATGGAAGCATACCTACTTGACTGGCTCAATCTGCTGCTGCGCTGGCTGCATGTGATCACGGCGATTGCCTGGATCGGGTCTTCGTTCTACTTCGTCTGGCTGGACAACAGTCTGGTGGCACCGACCGATCCGGAGTTGAAGGAGAAGGGGGTGGGGGGCGAGTTGTGGGCGGTGCATGGGGGAGGTTTCTACAATCCGCAGAAGTATCTGCTTGCACCCAAGGTGTTGCCGGAGCATCTGCACTGGTTCTATTGGGAGTCCTACAGTACGTGGCTGTCAGGCTTTGCCTTGTTCTCGCTGCTGTATCTCTTCAATGCGAACGTGTTCCTGGTGGATCGCAATGTGTTCGACATGTCGGCGTCGATGGCGGGTGGAACGGCGATTGCCTTCCTGGTCTTCAACTGGCTGATCTATGACGCGATCTGCAGCACCATCGGGGATCGGCCGGGGGCGGATCGTCTGGTCAATCTGTTGGTGGGCTTGCAGGTGATCGTGTCGGTGTGGGCGGCTTGTCATCTGTTCTCGGGGCGCGCTGCCTTCCTCATCAGCGGGGCTTCGCTGGCGACCATCATGAGCGCGAACGTGCTGGTGTGGATCATTCCGGGGCAGCGCAAGATGGTGGCTTCCATGCGGGCCGGGCAGGCGCCTGATCCAATTCACGGCAAGCGGGGCAAGCAGCGCAGCGTCCACAATACCTACTTCACTTTGCCAGTGCTGTTTGCCATGCTGTCCAATCACTACAGCATGACCTACAGCGCGCCGCATAACTGGGTGGTCTTGTTGTGCATCATGGCCGCCGGTGCCTTGATCCGGCAGTTCTTCGTGTTGCGGCACAAGGGCGTCTACAACTGGTGGTACCCGGGAATCGCCGTGGGCTTGCTGCTGGCAGTGATCCTGTGGATGAGTCCGGCCATGCAGGCCAAGCCAGCGGCTCCTTCAGCGACCAATACATCGGCGACCGGCGCAGCCAGCAATGAACCCGTCGGATCGTTCGCTCAGGTTCAACAAGTCATCCAGGCACGCTGTATTCAGTGCCATGCCGCTCAACCTACCCTCATGCCCGTTCCCGGCAAAGGCATCTTGCTGGACTCTCCTGAACATATCTCCCAGCATGCACAACAGATTTATCAACAGGCCGTCGTGCAGAAGGCCATGCCTCTCGGGAACATGACCCATATCACCGATGATGAACGCGCCATCATCGGGAAGTGGTTTGAAAATGGTGCTCCCGTTAAGTGATGTTTTTTTTGGGGGGGGCTTGGCGGGCTTGGTTTTTGTTTTTTGTTTTTGGGTAGTCTGCACGGATTGCTTTCCTGCGCTCTAGCTTAATTCTTGTCTCTCTCCGGTCGGGAGGACGCGCCGGGGGCGGCCCGGCAGCCGCTCACTTTTCTTGTCTCGCCAAGAAAAGTAAGCAAAAGAAGGCGACCCCAAAGAGCCAGCCCTCCTGCGGAGGGTCCCCGTCGCAGCGAAGCGAAAAGTGGGAAGGATAGAGTCGCTTCGCTCCGACTATCCTTCTGATCCACTTTTCGCTCCGCTGCGACGGCTGGCTCTATGGGGAAAGTCCACTCGGGCTCGCCTGCGGCCTCGCCCGGTCTCCGACTCGCCTTCGGCTTTGGGTTGGCTCGCCTGCGGCATCGACCTTTTGATCCTTCCAACTCCCGCTCTGGGTTTTGGGTTTTTCCTTTTTTGTTCTTTTGTTTTTTTGTTTTTTTGGTTTTGGTTTTTGTTTAAATAATTTCCGTCCGTTCGTCCTGAGTAGTCGCGCAGCGACGTATTGAAGGCTAAAGAACACCAAGGCAAAGCCGAAGGCGAGTCGGAGATATTGCGATGCCGAAGGCGAGCCGTCTCGGCCGTCCGCATCTGCGCCGCCGCTTCAGAGACCAATAAAACGGATCAGAAAAATAGTCGGAGCGAAGCGACTCTATTTTTCCCGTTTTATTGGTCTCTGAAGCGGGGACCCTCCGAAGGAGGGCGGTGCAGTTGCGGTCGCCTTCTTTTGCTTACTTTTCTTGGCGAGACAAGAAAAGTGAGCGGCTGCCGGGCCGCCCCCGGCGCGTCCTCCCGACCGGAGAGAGATAAGAATTAAGCTAGAGCGCAGGAAGAAATTCCGTGCAGACTACCCCAAACCTGAAAACCACCGCTGAACCAAAAAAATACCGCCCAAGGATAAACCCCCAGGCGGTACAGACTCATTCCAAAAAAGAATAAATCAGCGCTCCGAAAAAGGATGCGTCTTCTTCCAATGTTCAGCAATATCGATGCGTCGGCAAATCCAGACCTTGTCGTGTGACTGCACGTAATCGAGGAAGCGTTGGAGAGCACGGAATCGTCCGGGCCGTCCGAGCAGGCGGCAGTGCATCCCGATGGATAGCATCTTCGGAGCCTCTTCACCCTCTTCATAGAGCACGTCGAAACTATCCTTCAGGTACTGGTAGAAGTGCTCGCTGGTGTTGAACCCTTGCGGCGTAGCAAACCGCATGTCATTGGAGTCCAGCGTATAAGGCACCACCAGATGCGGCACCTTCACGTCGGCACTGGTTTCCACCTCCATCCAGAACGGCAGATCATCCCCGTAATAATCCGAGTCATACGCAAAGCCACCGTGTTCCACCACCAGCTGCCGCGTATTGGGCGAATCCCGCCCCGTATACCAGCCCAGCGGCGCGCTCCCGGTGAGCTCACGGAAAATCTGCACCGCCTCCTGCATATGCGCCCGCTCGGTCTCGATATCCATGTTCTGATAATGAATCCACTTCAAGCCATGGCAAGCGATCTCATGCCCCAATTCCTGGAACGCCTGGGTCACATCAGGCGAACGCTGCAAGGCCGTGGCCACGCCAAAGATCGTCATCGGCAGACCACGCTTCTCGAACTCGCGCAGGATGCGCCACACCCCCACCCGCGACCCATATTCGTAAATCGATTCCATCGACATGTGCCGCGCCGGATAAGCCGCCGCGCCCACGATCTCGGAAAGGAATTGCTCCGACGCAGGATCGCCATGCAAGACGCAATTCTCGCCGCCTTCTTCATAATTGAGCACGAATTGCAAAGCCACCCGCGCCTGGCCAGGCCAGCGCGCATGCGGCGGGTTGCGGCCATAACCGGCCAGGTCGCGAGGATAAGTTTGTTGCTGTGACATAAGTTCTTCGTTTGGCTGTCAAGAAAAGAAATCGCAGCGCCGGACAACAGCACCGCATGGGAAATCAGACACGGGCAAAACCGCTGAGCAATCCATGATAAGCCTTGGGCAAGGGCCGCGCCCATTCACCACCCTTGGCCGTGCCCAGCCCCAGCGCCACCAGCGACTCCGCCAGCTTGACCGCTGCGGTCACGCCATCGATCACCGGCGCACCAATGTCGCGGCCAATGGCCGCACACAGGTCGGCCATGCCGGCACAGCCCAGCACGATGGCCTCGGCCCCGTCCTCGGCCAGCGCCCGCCGGCACTCCTCGGTAATGCGCGCCCGCGCATCGGACGCCGGATTCTCCAGCTCCAGCACCGCAATCTCGCAGGCCCGCACGTTACGACAAAAACGCTGCATGCCGTAACGTTCGGCCAGATGCCAGGCCATGCCGCTGGTGCGCGCCAGCGTGGTCACCACCGAGAAGGAGGGGGCGACCAGGCTGGCCATGTGCATCGCCGCTTCCGCAATCCCGATCACCGGTCCCCGCGCCAGCTCACGCGCCGCTGACAAACCAGGATCGCCGAAACAGGCAATCACGTAGGCATCCACGCCCTCGCGCTCACCCCGCTCGATTTCCTCCAGCAGCCCCGGCACGGCCAGCGCCTCGTCATAGTGGCTCTCGATCGAGGCCGGTCCCATCTGCGGACTCACGCCCGTGATCTCGGTGCCGGGGGCCGCCACCTGGCGGGCACAGGCCGTCATGGCCTCGGTCATGCTCATGGTGGTGTTGGGATTGATCAGCTTGATGCGCATGCTTGTTCCTCGATGCAATGAAGTCCAGGTCAGCGACGCTCAGCGCTTGCGCGCGAACATCAGGTAAAACACCGCGCCCAGCGCCGCACCGATGAACCAGGAGAAGTCCGCTGCTTTTCGCAGCTGCGGCAGCATCACGCAGGCCACGCAGACGGCAGCGGCCAGCACCAGCGCCTTGACCGCATCACGGTTGACGCCATTGGTGTACCAGTAGCGGCCTTCGGGACGCATGGTGTAGAGGTCCTCGACCTTTACCTGGCGCTGCTTGACCAGGTAGTAGTCCGACAGCAGGATGCCGTACAGCGGGCCAATGAAGCCCCCCAGCACATCGAGCGTGTAATGGATCACTTCCGGATTGCCGAACAGGTTCCAGGGCGTGATGAAGATCGACGCGGTGGCCGCGATCATGCCGCCGGCACGCCAGCTGATGCGGCTGGGCGAGAGATTGGAAAAGTCGAACGCCGCAGAGACGAAATTGGCCACGATGTTGATGCCAATGGTGGCCGTCAGGAAGGTCAGCGCGCCAATCACCGCAGCTGTGGTGCTGTCGATGCGCGAGACCGTTTCCACCGGGTCGGTGATCAGTTCTCCGAACACGGCAATGGTGGCCGAAGTCGTCACCACCGTTACTATCGAGAACGCCAGGAAGTTGACCGGCAGGCCCCAGAAGTTGCCGCGCTTCACATCGGCGAAAGTATGGCAGTAGCGGGAGAAGTCGCCGAAGTTGAGCATCGGCCCCGAGAAATAGGACACCACCAGCGAGATGGCCGTAATCATCACCGAGACGGCCGCCCAGCCGCTGTACTTGATCTCGCCCAGGTTCAGGCCCACGTTCTGCCAGCCAGCCTTGTAGATCATCCAGCCGGCCAGGATGAACATGACCACATAGACCGCCGGACCGGCAAAGTCGATGAACTTCTTGATGGTTTCCATGCCGTTCCAGAACACCAGTGCCTGCAGCACCCACAGCAGCAGGAAGCCGCCCCAGCCCAGCGTAGAGAGACCGGCGAAGGAATGCACGTGAACATCGGCATAGGGCTTCAGTTCAGGGAAGAACTTCAGCACCACCACCACGAAGGCGGCCGAGGCCAGGTAGGTCTGGATGCCGTACCAGGCCACCGCGATCAGGCCGCGGATCATGGCCGGGACGTTGGCACCCAGGACGCCAAAGGACAGCCGGCTCATCACCGGATAGGGCACGCCATGCGCCTGGCTGGGACGCGCCACCAGGTTGCACAGCAGATAGACGATGCTGATGCCGATGAGCAGCGAGATCAGCACCTGCCAGCTGGTCAGGCCCAGCGCGAACAGGCTGCCGGCAAAGACGTAGCCGCCGACGCTGTGCACGTCGGACATCCAGAAGGCAAAGATGTTGTAGGAACCCCAGGTCTGCTTCTTCAGCGGGGCAAGGTCTTCATTGATCAGGCGCGCGTCGTCGGCGCCGGCGATATAGGCGCCGGGTGCAGCGGAGGGGGAAGCATCGGTAGTCATGGCCGGTCTCCATCAAAGAGAAAGGGTGGGGCGAAACGAATCACGCCCGGCCTCAGCCGGGCTGTTCAACGGACTTCCTGCATGCTCTTGTCGGCATGGTGGTGGTCACACGGTCTGTATCGAGCCGCGCGACGTGGCCCTGTTCTGTTTCTCACTTCCTTCTTCCATCTTCCTGACGCTTCCTGTCGGAAAGGTCAGGGTGTGCGCGCCGGCCCGTGGGTCACAGTCCCTTGCCGAGCACGGCGCGCAGATCGAACTGATCATCCGCATCCGGCCGCACCCGGTCCTCGCACAAATGCAAGTGATGTGCCATATGCGACTGGGCAGCGGCAACGTCACCTTTTTCCAGCGCTTCCAGCACGGTCTCGTGTTCATCGAAGGAGCAGGCGTTGTGGCCCGGTGCCTCCGTCTTGGCGATCATCAGCGTGGTGCGCGAGACCAGCTTGCGCAGCGTCTCCACCAGCAGCGCATTGCCGGTCAGCTCCGCCAGCGCCAGGTGGAACTGGGCGGAAAGCCGGATCCAGCGCGGCCGGTCACCGTTGAGGTAACAATCCCGCTCCTCTTCCACCATGCGCCGCAAGCCGGCAATCTGGCGCGTACCGGCCTCGCGCCCGACCTTCTCCAGCACTGCGTGTTCGAGGATGTTGCGCAGCTCGAACATGTCGCGCACCTCGGCATGCGAAGGACTGGCGATGAAGGCGCCACGGTTGGCCTCCAGATCGACCATGCCCTCCGAGGCCAGGCGCGAGAGCACCTTGCGCACCGTGTGGCGGGCCGTATCGTAGATCTGGCACAGGGTCTGCTCGGTCAACTTGGTTCGCGGCGGCAGCCGATGTTCCATGATGGCGTCGTAGATGTCCTGGTACATCCTTTCCTCCACCGCGCCCGTACTTTCGCGCTCGCGCGCACTGGCACGCGCCGGGGCGGCAGGGGAGCGTGCGGTTTTGCTGGCTTTGTTCATGATGCTCATGCTCTGGCTGGAATGACTGTCGGGAGGGTCTTGCCGGTCAACAACGAGGCGCATGGATCGTCAACAATCTGAAAAAATATTTGCAACAAAATGGGGCTCATTCTGCACCAAAAAGAGAGGCGTGTGACCCGCTTTGGGTCAGCGCAGGCAAGACTTTCGATGCTGCAGCGCAGCGCCGATAACGCAATCTTCCCTTGTAGCCAATAGTGGAGCCCATGCTGCATGGCGTAATCTTTATTTCAGAAATTGTTGTCAATCTGTGTGTTCGATTGCGGCAAAAATGTGTGGTCAATGGCGCAGGAGGTGCGCCGCAAAACGGCGTCCGGACCGTTGCCAATCCCCACGCACACTCATGCAAGAAGTGTGCTTGACCGTCGGGGATGCGAAAACGCCCGGCGCAGGGCCGGGCGTGGTGATTGACGACGTGGCTTGCTCAGTGGCTGGCGGCGTACTGTTCCAGCTCCTGATGCAGGGTGGTCTTGTCTTCGTCGGAGAGGAAGCAGGCATCGATGCCATTGCGGGCCAGTTGCAGCACCTGCTCGCGCGAGAGGTTCAGCGCGCGGGTGACGGCGTGGTAATTGGCGTTCATGTAGCCGCCGAAGTAGGCCGGATCGTCGGAGTTGACGGTTACGGCCAGGCCGGCATCGAGCAGGCGTGCCAGGTTGTGTTCGGCCATGTCCTTGACCACGCACAGCTTGAGGTTGGACAGCGGGCACACCGTCAGTGGGGTGCGCTGTTGCGCCAGGCGCTGCATCAGGGCCGGATCTTCCTCGCTGCGCACGCCGTGGTCGATGCGTTCGACGTGCAGCACGTCGAGTGCGCCGATCACGTAGGCGGCCGGACCTTCTTCACCGGCATGGGCCACCAGGCGCAAGCCCAGTTCGCGGCAGCGCGCGTAGACGCGTTCGAACTTCTCCGGCGGGTTGCCGCGTTCGGAAGAATCCAGGCCGATGCCCAGCCACAGGTCGGCGTATTGCTCACGCAGCGGCAGGGCTGCGTCCAGCGTGGCGAAGGCGTCTTCTTCGGACAGGTGGCGCAGGAACGACATGATCATGACGCTACCGAAACCATCGCGGCGGCGCGCATCGCGCAGGGCGGCGGCGATGCCGGCGAATACGGTGGCAATGGGAATGCCGCGCTCGGTATGGGTTTGCGGATCGAAGAAGATCTCGGCATGGCGCACGTTGTCGGCTTGCGCACGTGCGATGTAGGCGGCGGTCATGTCGTAGAAGTCCTGCTCGGTGCGCAGCACGTTGGCACCAGCGTAGTACAGATCGAGAAAGGACTGCAGGTCGCTGAAGTTGTAGGCCGCACGCAGGTCCTCTACCGAGGCGTAGGGCAGGGCGACGTTGTTGCGCTGGGCCAGGGCGAACATCAGCTCGGGTTCCAGCGTGCCTTCGATGTGCAGGTGCAGTTCGGTTTTCGGCAGACCGGCGATGAAACCGTCCAGCGCGGCGCCGGTAGCGGAGGAAGAAATGACAGCTGAGCTCATGGAAACGACCCTTCAAAAATGGCAGAAACAGGGAAGGCGTGCGCAGGGAGAGTGTTCCTTGGCACCGCGCGACACCTCGCCGCGCCAGCATAGCCGCCTTCCGGACCCCGCATTATCACGCAAATCGCATACCTGGCTCCACAAAGCCAAAGGCCGTCAGGTCACTGAACCAAATGAGGTGCCATGGGCTCTGAGCAGCAGTGCTGTGCCTCCCGCGGGGCGGGACTTTGGCCGGGATGCAACTAAATCTCGCCAGCATCGGGCCAGCCATGTTTAAATGCTAAGCTTCTTGGGGGAAACGAATGCGCAAGTCGATCACGCAAAGCATGCAGTGGGTCTTGGGTGGCACCGTACTGGCGGCCATGGCGGGCTGTTCCATGATGCCGTGGACGGAGCCCGAGGACCCGACGGTCGTGCCTTACAAGACTGTCCTGAGCGGTTCGTATCAGGGGTTCCTGAAGAACTGGGATGAGCAGCGCCAGCCGGTCTTCTGCGCCCTCATCCGCAGCCGCGCCGACTGGGATCGCTGGATGCAGCCGGCACCGGTGATGGAGGACAAGCGCCCCTTCGGTCCCTCGGCCGATCATTTCGAACGCAAGCAATATCTGGTGGTGGCGCGCAGCATGACCGCTCCGGATGCGGCCGAGCGTCCACACATCTTCACCCCGCTGTCGGTGCGTTTGCGCGATGGCTCCCTGCGCCTGAACTATCTCTACCGCGCACCTGCTTCGGGCGCCTCGTACCGCGTCAAGGACTATCTGATGGTGTCCATTCCCAAGGACCGGTTCACCACGGGGCCGGTGGTGTTTTATGAGAATGACAGCAAGGTGTGTGAAGTGGCACGGTGATATCCCGGCTCTTCTCCAGGGGGAGGCTGCATGCTCCCCGACCAAGAATGAAAAAGCCGAAGGCAAAACATGCCTTCGGCTTTTTTCTGACGATCTTTCGGCTGCCGCTTCAAGCCCCCTGCGTCATCCCGATGAACTGCTGCAATTCCGGCGTCTTGGGATTGCCGAACAATTCTTCCGGCGGTCCGATTTCATGCACCTTGCCCTGGTGCATGAACACCAGGCGGTTGCACACCTCGCGTGCAAAACGCATCTCGTGCGTCACCATCAGCAGCGTCATGCCTTCCTTGGCCAGGCCGCGCATGACGGTGAGCACTTCGTTGACCAGTTCCGGATCCAGCGCCGAAGTGATCTCGTCACATAGCAGCGCCTGAGGATTCATCGACAGCGCACGCGCAATCGCCACGCGCTGCTGCTGGCCGCCGGAGAGTTGATCCGGATAGGCATCGAACTTGTGACCCAGTCCGACCTTCTCCAGATTGGCCTTGGCAATGGCCATGGCCTCGGCTTCGGTCGTGCCCTTGACGATCATCGGCGCAATCATCACGTTGCGACCCACCGAGAGGTGCGGGAACAGGTTGAACTGCTGGAAGATCATGCCGACCTTCAGGCGCAGGTTGCGCAGTTCCAGTTCACTCGCCCCCAGCTTGGCACCGGCCACGCTGATGTTGCCTTCGTCGATGCTCTCCAGGCCGTTGATGCAGCGCAGGAGGGTGGACTTGCCCGAGCCGCTCTTGCCGATGATGGCGATCACTTCACCCGGTTCGACGTCCAGGCTGATGCCTTTGAGGACTTCGTTGTCGCCGAAGCGTTTCTTGACGTTGTCAATGGCGATGAGCGGCATTGTATTTCCTTTCTAAAGACTGGCTGTACTTGGACAGCGGCCAGCAAAGCACGAAGTAGAAGGCACCCACGATGGCAAACACCGTGAAGGGGCGGAAGGTGGCGTTGGTGATGACGGTGCCGGCCTTGGACAATTCGATGAAGCCGATGATGGAGGTCACCGCAGTGGACTTGATGATTTGCACGCCAAATCCCACCGTCGGTGCAATCGCAATGCGGAAAGCCTGCGGCAGCACGATGTAGCGCATCTGCTGGAAGTAACCCATGGCCAGCACCGAGGAGGCTTCCCACTGCCCCTTGGGAATGGCTTCCACGCAGCCGCGCCAGATCTCGGCCAGATAGGAGGCGCTCCAGCACATCAGCGCCAGTCCCGCCGCCAGCCAGGCAGGCACTTCGAGACCGAACAACGCGATGCCGAAGAACACCAGGAACAACTGCATCAGCAGCGGCGTACCCTGGAACAGTTCGATGTAGAGCCGCGCCGTCATGCGCAGCCAGCTCTGGCGCGAGGTGCGCATGAACAGGATGATCAGGCCCAGCGTCCCGCCGAGCAGGAAGGTGACCAGTGACAGGAGAATGGTCCAGCGCCACGCCAGCATCAGGTTGCGGACGATGTCCCAGGTGGTAAACGAGATCATGCGGACCTCCGGGCAGTGATGAAGTAGTTGCCGATCAGGCGCAGCAGCTGGCGCAGCAGGATGGCCAGCACCAGGTAGAGGGCGGTGGCGACGATGTAGGCTTCGAAGGCGCGGAAGTTGCGGCCCTGGATGTAGTTGGCCGCGAAGGACAATTCTTCCACCGCGATCTGCGAACACACCGCCGAGCCCAGCATGACGATGACCACCTGCGAAGACAGTGCCGGCCAGATCTTCTGCAGCGCCGGACGCAGGATGATGTGACGGAAGATCTGCCCGCGCGACATCGACAGCGATTGCGCCGCCTCGATCTGTCCGCGCGGAATCGCCTGCACCCCGGCACGAATGATTTCGGTGCTGTAGGCACCCAGGTTGATCACCATGGCCAGGATCGCCGCCGTGATTTCACTGATGTGGATGTCCAGCGAAGGCAGACCGAAGAAGATGAAGAACAACTGCACCAGGAAGGGCGTATTGCGGATGATCTCCACATAGCCGCTGACGATGGGTTTGAGCCAGCCCGGCCCCTGCGTGCGCGCCCAGGCACCGAAGATGCCCACGGCCACGCCCAGCACGCCGCCGATGGCGATGAGCTCGATGGTGGTCGCCACACCCTTGACGATGACGTCGGTGTAGTCGAGCGTGGAAAGAAAATCGAATTGATAAGCCATGATGTCGTGTCTGCCCTGCCTCGAAAATGCTGCGTTTGCCGGGTTGTCCGCCTGCCTGCTGCCTGGATCAAACTGTATTGCTGCTGTATTGCTGCTGTATTGCGGAGGTATCGCTACTATATTTTTACTGTACTGCTACTGTATTGCTGTCGTGTCGAGACTGTACCGGAGCTCTTTGGCCACTGTATTGCTGCACCCCCTGAGGTGTGCAGCAATACAGCAATACGGCAATACAGCAAATTACAGGCCAGCCGGCAGGGGCAGGCCCAGCCACTTCTGCGAGATGGCGTTGAGGCTGCCATCCTTCTTGGCTTCGGCCAGGATGGCATCGACCTTGTCCTGCAGCTTCTTCTCACCCTTGTTCAGACCGATGAAGCAAGGCGAATCCTTGATCAGGAACTTGGTCTCGGGCTTCTTGGGCGGGTTCTTGGCGATGATGGCGGCAGCCACCACGTTGCCGGTGGCCACCAGCTGCACCTGACCGGAGAGGAAGGAACTGATGGTGCTGTTGTTGTCCTCGTAGCGCTTCACGGTGGCCGAGGCGGGCACGATCTTGGTCAGTTCCAGGTCTTCCACCGAGCCACGGGTCACCGCAATGGTCTTGCCGGCCAGATCGGCTGCACTCTTGACGGGCAGGTCGGCCGGGCCGAAGACACCATTGAAGAAGGGAGCATAGGCAGTGCTGAAGTCGATCACCTTTTCACGCTCGGCATTCTTGCCCATGCTGGAGATGACCAGGTCGACCTTTTTGGTGGTCAGGTAGGGAATGCGGTTGGCGCTGGAGACCGGGATCAGTTCGACCTTCACGCCCATCTTCTTGGCGATCAGGGTGGCCACGTCAATGTCGAGGCCCTGCGGCTTGAGGTCGCTGTCAACCGAGCCGAACGGCGGGAAGTCGGCCGGCACCGCCACGCGCAGCGTGCCGTGCTTCTGGATATCGTCCAGGGCGTCGGCACGGGCGGCCGAAGCGGAGAACATCATGGCGCCGGCCATCAGGCCGAGCAGGAGTTTGGTCAGTTTCATAGCAGTTTCCCTTGGTTGACTACGTTGATGAGTGGCCCGTGCGATGCGCTGGCTAAGGCCGTTTGTTTTCCTGACGCGTTGGTCCGCTCTCGCCGGCGGCCCCCTGCCGCGAGACGGACGCCAGCGCCTGCCGCAGCGGTTCCAGCGGATCGCTGCTGCGCACCTGGGTGAGCCCTGATTCCACGTGTTGCAGGTGGTCCTGCATCAGTTGCTCCGCCTGTTCCAGATCGCCGCGCTCCAGCGCCTGGACGATCAATACATGTTCCGAACACGAATCCTCGGCCTGTTCCGACGACTGGTGCAGCATGGCCGTGAGCGTGGTGCGTGCGGTCAGGTCGCGCAGCGTCTCCGACAGCAGCGAGTTGCCCAGGCATTCGCACAGGCAGACATGGAAGTCGCCCAGCAGATAACTGCGTGCTCCCACGTCGGCCCCGGCAATGGCGGCCTCCTCGCGTGCAATGTGATCGCGCAGCTGGCCGATGGCCTGGGCACTGATGGGTCGCACACGCGCCTGGCGCAGCAGGCCCAGCTCGATCACGCGGCGCGCCTCGAAGGCTTCACGCGCTTGTTCGGCAGTCGGCTCGATGACGAACCAGCCGCGCCGCGCACTGACGGTGACGATGCCGCGCGCCATGAGCCGGGTCAGCGCTTCGCGTACCTGGGTGCGCGAGACGCTGAACAGGTCGGCCAGTTGCTGTTCGCCCAACCGGGTCCCCGGCGCCAGTTGCTTGGCGAGGATGGCCTCGGTGATGCGGACCGCAATCTGCGACGACGACTTGGCGGAAGGATCGATGCTCATGAGCTCTCATCAGCAAGTTGTGTGCCACGCTGATATACAAGATTGGCATACAACAAGCCGCGACGATTATTGGCGGCCAGAGGCCGATGTGGCAAGGGTTTGCGGCGGGTGTGGCAGCGTGGTCACGGTGGCATCGACAGCGCTGATGCGGTGCGGCAACACTCAAATGAAGGTTCAGGCATCGCTATTGCCTGCTTTTGGTGCGCCTGACCCCATTTCAGGCGGGCGCTGGCTGCCCCGCTTTTGTGCAGCGCGTTAGCTGATATGAAGGAAGTTGTCTGTTTTTGGCAGTGAATGGTGGCCCGGTCATCGCGGCAGTTCCCGGGCCTGCCATTTTTTCCACCGGCGGTGCATGCGCGCATGCCCGTCCTTGACCTGGCCGGCCAGGTAGCCCCGCGCGTAGGCGATGCTGGGTGCCAGGCGCGCCTGCTTCTGCTGCAGTTGCTGCAGCAGGGCATCGGCCACCACCAGGTCGTTCTGTAGTCCCAACTGTTCCTGCAGGCGCGACAGGGCCTTCAGGTAGGGCCGACTGCTCTTCTCCCCATACAGGGCCTGGAAGAATTCGATGTCATAGCGCATCTTCTTGGCCGCGATGCGGGTGCGGTGCCGGGCACGGTCGTTTTCTTCAAGATGTGCGCCGCGCTTGTTGAGTCGCTTTTCATCCCGTCGCAGCATCTGCCGCGCAAAACGCGAGAGTGTTTGTGCCAGGGCTTCCTGGGCGTCCTCATCGCGACCATCACGCCAGCCCGCCAGCAGCAGCCAGCGGCTGAACTGCAAGACCAGTGCGGTATAGCGCGGGGAGGCTACGGCTTGTACGGCATGCGCATGTTCCTTGCCGGCCTCCACCAGCGCCGCGTGGCGCACCCTTTCCAGATCGATGGCGCCGATGGCCTGCGGGGGCAGCTTGCCCAGCGTCTGGGTCGCCAGCACATCCCAGTCGCGCGCGTGGCCGATGGCTTGCGACACCCACTCGAATTCGGTCGCCAGGGAGGCCGGCAGAGCGATCACCTCATCAAACAGGGTGAAGGCCGAACGCAGGCGGCGCAGGCCCACGCGCATCTGGTGCAGGCGTTCGATATCGTGGCTGTCCTGGTCGGCGATGTCGTTGGCCTGGATCTGCTCCACACAATTGCCGAGCACGGCCAGGAAGGCCTGCTCCACCGTCATCTTGCGCGCCAGTCGCAGCGGCCTGGCGTGGCTGGCGGAGGAAACGGCGGCAAGGCCGTTCTGTTTTCGGATCGCCTGGTGGAACAGGCCATAGCCGCGCTGCGCCTTGCTCTGGATGCCGATGCGCAGCGGCAGGTCCTGCAGCAGTTGCAGGGCGAAGTCGAACAGGGCGCTGGCATTGCCCTCTTTGAGTTCGAGTTCGATCTCGCAGACCTGCGCCTTGAGGTCGCCGTGTTCCACCGTACCCTGGTCGAGCACGCATTCGACCTGCGTGCCCTCGTCCAGCACCAGGTCCCACACCATGCGCTGGATGCGGGTACTGAAGATGGGCGTGAGTTGCGCGGCGGTGCGCTCGGAGAAGATCTTCCTGGCCCAGTCGTCGTCGGAGGCGACCAGGTCGCGCAGCACCGGAAGGTCAGGCGCGTCACCTTCCACCAACGACTCCCATTCATTGCGCTGGTGCAGGCCGCCATGGACGCCACCGCCGGCCTTGAGGGTTTGAACAAATTCATTTCCGGTCCGGCGCACCCGCAGGCCGGCCTCGTTCTGGCGCAGCAGCAGGTCCGGCGTATCGAAGTAGGTACCGGTCTGGTCCTTGATGCGTGGTGCGGCCTGGGCATGGCGCTTGATCAGCGGATGACGGATGAAGGCCTTGGTGTGCTCGGGGGCGAGCAAGAGTTTCAGTTCGGTTTCCATGAGGCTTGCCGTATCGGTTGGAAGTAGGGCGCCGTCGGACTGAGTGGCGGCACAGCGTTTGAGCGGGCAAGTGGCACCTGGCGTTGCGCCATGTAGCGCGCGGGTGGTTTGCCCAGGGTTTTCCGGAACATGGTGATGAAAGCGCTCACCGAGTCATAGCCGAGATCCTGCGAAACACGCTGCACCGAGCGGCCCGAGGCCAGCCATTGCAGGGCCAGCATCAGGTGGATCTGGCGCCGCCAGCGGCCAAAGCTCATGCCGGTCTCGGCCTGTACGAAACGCGCGAAGCTGCGCTCGCTCATCGCATGGCGCTGGCCCCATTCGGCCACCGTGCTGCGATCGGCCGGATGCTCGGCCAGGTGACGCGCAATGGCGCGCAGGCGCGAATGCTGTGGCACCGGCAGATGCAGGGGCAGGGCGTGACGCTGGCTGTGTTCCAGTTCTTCCACCAGCACCGCCGCCAGGCGGGCGGTGCGTTCGTGCGGGGCGTAGTCCTGGCGCTGCTCGGCCAGGTGACAGATCATCTGCACCAGCAGGGGCGTGAGTGCCAGAGTACAGCACTGGTCCGGCATGCTGGCCGCCTGGGGCGCGATGAAGAGGAAGCACAGCTGCCCGTCCAGGGTGACCCGGTTGCTGTGCGGCATGCCCGGCGGAATCCAGACCGCCGATTGCGGCGGCACGATCCACAGGCCCAGGGCCGTCTCGCAGGTGACCGCACCATGCAGGGCCACCACCAGCTGGCCCTTGCGATGACTGTGGAAGGGCGTCTCGCGCTCATGCTGGCAGGTATGCACGCGCAGAGCCGTGACCGGCGCATCGAGACGGTCCGGATCATGGTCGATCAGGCTGGCGTAGAGAGTGGCCATGGTGAGCGGGGGTTGACCGTTTTTAGCAATAAGCTGGCATTGTAGCCAAATACGTGCAAGCGGCGATTGGCTAAGCTGGGTGCTCCCTGCTTTCGATCACTCTTTCTGCTTTCTTCAGGCCGGCCATGCACGCTACGCACCCCCCTCACGTTCGCCCCGTTCATCGTGGTCTCTGGCTCATTGCCGGCATCCTGCTCATCGCCGCCAACCTGCGCGCCCCGGTCACTGCCGTCGGGCCGGTGATGGGATTGCTGCAGCAGACCTTTGCCCTTTCAGCGGGTGCGGCAGGGCTGATGCTGACCCTGCCGCTGCTGTGTTTCGCCCTGGTGTCGCCCATGGCTGCCCGCGTGGCGCGCGCCCTGGGACTGGAACGCACGCTGTTACTGGCCCTGCTGCTGATCGCGGGCGGCATCGTGCTGCGTTCTTCCGGATCGCTGTTGGCCCTGCTGGCGGGCACCTGCATCATCGGTTGCGGCATTGCGGGTGGCAATGTGCTCTTGCCCAGCCTGCTCAAGCGTGACTTCCCCGATGACCTTACCCGGATGACGGCCATCTATGCGCTGACCATGGGCGCTGCCTCGGCGCTGGGCTCGGTCTGCGCAGTACCGCTGGCAGCCGGTCTGGGCTGGGCGTGGGCACTGGCCGCGTTCATCGCGCTGCCCGCACTGGCGATACTGGTCTGGCTGCCGCAATTGCGGCGTGATACGCGCCCGGCCACCGCTTCGATGCGAAGCGCGTCGATGTGGCGCCAGCCGCTGGCGTGGCAGGTCACGTTCTTTCTGGGCAGCAATTCGCTGGTGTATTACGTGGTGACGGCGTGGCTGCCCTCCATTCTCGCGGCCAACGGCCACAGTGCGGTGGAAGCGGGCAACCTGCACGGCCTGATGCAGCTGGCGTCGGCGTTGCCGGGAGTGTTGCTGGTCCCGCTGGGGCCGCGCATCCGCGATCATCGTCCGGTCGCCGTCGGCATGTCTGCCGCCACCGTCCTCAGCCTGGTCGGCCTGATGGCCTGGCCGCAGGCGTCCATCGTGTGGGTACCGCTGTTCGGATTCGGCACGGGGGCGGTGCTGATCCTGGGGCTGGCCTTCGTCGGCACGCGGGTATCGACGCCGCCGCAGGCCGCCGCGCTGTCGGCCATGGCGCAGAGTGTAGGCTATCTGCTGGCAGCAGCCGGGCCCATTCTCATGGGGCGGCTGCATGATGCCAGCGGGGGATGGACGCCGGTGCTGGCCCTGTGCGCCGGCGGGGCGGTGTGCATGGGCGTGCTGGGCTGGCTGGCGGGGCGGCCGGGGAGGGTGATCGGGGCGCAGGTGTAGAGGGTCGCTACGCGACTGGAAAAAGTCGGCGGCTTCGCCGATGATGGCGGCTGCATCGTGAACGGGTGACCTGATGGTCGCTGGTTCCTGGCCTTCCTGATCTGCGACGACTTGCTGGTAATGCCCACCATGATTGATTCTTTATTTTCTCCGGTAGACCTGTATTGCGAACGGATCGGTACTGCTTTCTGGGCGGAACCCGTGAACGCGATTTCCAATATTGCCTTCCTGCTGGCGGCGTATTTCCTGTGGTGCCTGCCGCTGCCGCAGGACCGCAGCACGATGGTGATGTCGCGGCTACTCACGCTGATGGTGGCCGTGATCGGTGTGGGCAGTTTTCTTTTCCACACCTTTGCACAGCGCTGGGCCTTGTTTGCCGATGTCATTCCCATTTCCATTTATCAGGTGTTGTTCCTGGCCTTCTACGTGCGCAAGGTGGCGCGCTGCAATTGGGCTGTGACGATGGGCTGGGTGCTGTTTTTCCTTGTGCTCACCTATGGCGTCGGCATGCTGCCGCAACAGTGGCTCAATGGATCGGTGGCGTCCTATGGATCGGCCTGGCTGTTCATCGGCGGACTCGGTCTGTATCACTGGCGCACGGGCAGGCATGAGCCCATGAGCCTGTTGCTGGCGGCGAGCTTGTTCACGCTGTCGCTGGTATTGCGGTCCATGGATATGGCGGTGTGCCCGACCATGAGCATCGGGACGCACATGTTCTGGCATGTGTTGAATGGGCTCGTGCTGTATCTGAGCACGCGGGCATTCATGAGCAATACGGATGCGGTCCCTCGACCCTAGGGGCGTGCTCTCCCTTTGAGCGATCCCCCCTTGTAAGGCACCCGCCCCGACGGCACCACCACGGCCGCCTTCTGCACATGTCCTTCCTGGTCGTCAAAGAACATGTGCGCGCCGAAGGCCTGCAAGACCTCGGCCTTGTTCAGCCCGCCCAGGAAGAAGGCCTCATCGACCGTCACGTTCCAGGTGCGCAGGGTATGGATCACGCGCTGGTGCGCCGGGCTGTTGCGCGCGGTGACGATGGCGATGCGCACCGGACACTGTTTGGGCGGAAACTGTTTCTGGATCGCCGACAAGGCCAGCAGCAGCTTGGCAAACGGACCTTCCTTCATGGCCTTCTTGCGATGGCGCTGCTCGTGCCGCGCAAAAGCCTCCAGCCCCTTCTCCGCAAAGATGCGTTCGGACTCCGCCGAGAACAGCACGGCATCCCCATCGAAGGCGATGCGGATCTGCTTGTCCGGCGCGCTGTAGTCCAGCGGGGCGGCATACAGCTGGGCAGCCGCTACCCCGGCATCAATGGCTTCCTGTACGTCGCCGGTGTCGCGCGAGAGGAACAGGTCGATCTTGAAGGCTTGCAGATAGGGCGCAGTCGGCCCGCCCCCGGTGAAGGCGGCGCGGCTGATGTCGAGCTTGTGGGCGGCAATGGCGTTGAAGGCGCGCAGGCCGGTGTCGGGCGTATTGCGCGAGATGACCACCACCTCCACCAGACGACGTTCCGGGATCAGTTCGTTGAGTTGCAGCAGCGCCTTGACCAGCGGGAAGGCCGTGCCGGGTTGCAACGGATCGTTCTCGTGGTCGCGCTGGTATTGCGCATAGGCATCCACGCCCTGCTCGTCGTAGATGGCGTTCTCCACTTCGAGATCGAAGAGGGCGCGCGAAGAAATTCCGATAACGAGCTTGTCCGAGAGATCGTAAGGCATGCGGCACACATCCGTGGCAGGAAAGCCCTGATTGTAGAGCCCCCGGCCCGCCCACGCAGCTTTCGCGCAGATATTCGTATTCTTGATGTCTGGAGCGAACTGCTGCATATATCACCTCAATTTCCGTCATCAGTCGACAAAATTTGCCAAACGAGGCTGTTACTCCGCGTAAAGAGAAAAAATCGGATTGCCCAGCTCAAAATAAATTTGTATGATGACCGGATAACTTTACGACAACGACCGCGAGACAGCATGTTTCAGAAGATCCCCGCCCAGGCGCTCAGCGACACTGTGGCCAGGCAATTGCTGGAAAACATCGACGCCGGGGCCTTCCCCCGGGGCAGCAAGCTGCCCACCGAGGCGGTGCTGGCGCAACAGTTCGGTGTGAGCCGCACGGTGGTGCGTGAAGCCATTGCGCGCCTGAAGCATGAGGGCGTGGTCGAGCCGCGTCAGGGTAGCGGTGTTTTCGTGACCGAGCAGGCGGGGATCAAGCCGCTGCGTATCGATTACACCGAGGTCAGTTCGCCCGACGCGGTGCTGCAGATCGTCGAGCTGCGCCGCGCCATCGAAGCCGAGGTCGCCGCGCAGGCGGCCAAGCGCCGCAACGACGACGACTTGCAGGCCATCGAGGCGGCGCTGATGCAGATCGGTGTGGATGTCGCCGCAGGCGGTGATGGCGTGGCCGCCGATGTGGCCTTCCATCGCGCACTGGCACAGGCCACGCGCAATCCGTACTTCATCAAGACGCTGGAGTTCCTGTCCCAGTATCTGGAGGCGGCCACGGCGGTGACGCGTGGCAATGAAGCGCGGTATGAGGATTTCTCGCGCCAGGTGCGCGAAGAACATGAGGCCATCGTCGCGGCCATTCGCGCCGGTGATGAAATGGCGGCCCGCAATGCCGCCCAGACCCACATGTTCAATGCGGCACGGCGCTTGAGCCAGGGACAGTCCTGAAGAGAGTGTCCCGGCTTGAACGGCAGCAAATGATTTAAATGTTCTAAACGATTTAAACGATTTATAAGTTTTACGAAATTTTGAAATTCTGACGCCGGCCTCTGCCGGCGTTGCATCATCAACCCGGCGCAATGTTCTGCCCGTCAAGAGCGGCAGCGGCGTCATCAATGCGGAGGCAATTATGTCCAGGAATGTAGGTGTGATCGGTTTGGGAGCCATGGGTTATGGCGTGGCCAGCTCGCTGTTGCGTGCCGGTTTCAATGTGCATGCCTGCGACGTGCGCAAGGAAGTCCTGGACAAGTTCGCCGCCGCCGGTGGCGTGGCCTGCGCCAATCCGGCCGAGCTGGCCGGCAAGGTCGATGTGGTCATCACCCTGGTGGTCAATGCCGCCCAGACCGAGATGGTGCTCTTCGGTGAGAACGGTGCCGTCTCCGCCATGAAGCCGGGCAGCGTGGTCATCTCCAGTGCTACCGTGGCGCCGGACTTCGCCGTCGAACTGGGCAAGCGCCTGGCCGACAAGGGCCTGCTGCTGCTGGACGCGCCCGTTTCCGGTGGCGCTGCCCGCGCCGCTTCCGGCGAGATGACCATGATGACCTCCGGCCCCGCCGAGGTTTACGCCAAGATCGAAGACGTGCTGGCCGGCATGGCCGGCAAGGTCTATCGCCTGGGCGACACGCACGGCATCGGCTCCAAGGTCAAGATCATCAACCAGCTGCTGGCGGGCGTCCACATCGCTGCCTCCGCTGAAGCCATGGCACTGGGCCTGCGCGAAGGCGTCAATCCGGATGCACTGTATGACGTCATCACCCACAGCGCGGGCAATTCGTGGATGTTCGAAAACCGCGTGCCGCACATCTTGAACGGCGACTACACCCCGCTGTCGGCCGTGGACATCTTCGTCAAGGACCTGGGCCTGGTGCTCGATACCGCCCGCCGCAGCAAATTCCCGCTGCCGCTGTCGGCTGCTGCACACCAGATGTTCATGATGGCTTCCACCGCCGGTCATGGCGGCGAGGATGATTCGGCCGTCATCAAGATCTTCCCCGGCATCGACCTGCCGCCGGCCAAGTCCAAGTGATCCAGCGTCGTCCCTGCATCTGAATCGAGGAGTTTTCATGTCCACATCCCGTCCCTTGCTCGGTTGTATCGCCGATGACTTCACCGGTGCCACCGACCTGGCCAACATGCTGGTCCGTGGCGGCATGCGCACCGTGCAGACCATCGGCGTGCCCAGTGAAATGCCGGCCGTGGCGGCCGATGCGCTGGTGATCGCGCTCAAGTCGCGCACCATTGCCGCTACTGAGGCCATCGAGCAATCGCTGGCAGCACTGCGCTGGCTGCAGCAGCAGGGCTGCACGCAGTTCTTCTTCAAGTACTGCTCCACCTTCGACTCCACCGACGAAGGCAACATCGGTCCGGTGACCGATGCGCTGATGAAGGAGCTGGGCGTGGACTTCACCATTGCCTGCCCGGCCTTCCCGGAAAACGGCCGCACCCTCTATCGCGGCTACCTGTTCGTGGCCGATGCGCTGTTGAATGAATCGGGCATGGAGAACCATCCGCTGACTCCGATGACCGATGCCAACCTGGTCCGTGTATTGCAGCGCCAGACCGACTCCAAGGTCGGGCTGGTGCGCTACGACACCGTGGCGCGCGGTGCGGCGGCCACGCAGGAGCGCTTCACTGCGCTGCGCGGCGAAGGCGTGAAGATGGCCATTGCCGATGCCGTCTCCGACAAGGACCTGTTCACCCTGGGCGAAGCCTGCGCGGAACTGAAGCTCATCACCGGTGGTTCCGGCGTGGCCCTGGGCCTGCCCGAGAACTTCCGCCGCGCCGGCCTGCTCACTGCCGCCGGTGAAGCCGCGCAACTGCCCAAGGTCGATGGCCTGTCGGTGGTGCTGGCCGGTTCCGCCTCCAAGGCGACCAATGCGCAAGTGGCCGAATGGAAAGCCAAGCGTCCCGCCTTCCGCATCGATCCGCTGGCCCTGGCCCGTGGTGAAGACGTGGTGGCACAGGCGCTGGCCTTCGCTGATGAGCACATCAAGAACGAGCCGGTGCTGATCTACGCGACCGCCACCCCCGACGAAGTCAAGGCGGTGCAAAAGGAGCTGGGCGTGGCCAAGGCCGGTCACCTGGTCGAACAGGCACTGGCATCGATTGCCGCAGGTCTCAAGCAACGTGGCGTGCGCCAGTTCGTGGTGGCCGGTGGCGAGACTTCCGGTGCGGTGGTGCAGGCGCTGGACGTGCGCGCCCTGCGCATCGGCCCGCAGATCGATCCGGGCGTGCCGGCGACCGCCACGCTGGATGAGCAACCGGTGGCGCTGGCCCTGAAGTCGGGCAATTTCGGCAGCGTCGATTTCTTCGAGAAGGCACTGCGCTATCTCGACGGGAAGACGGCATGAGCCGCAACACCAACGAAAGCGCCCTGCGCGAAGAGATCTGCCGCATCGGCGCTTCTCTCTACCAGCGCGGCTATACCGTCGGTTCGGCCGGCAACATCAGTGCGCGCCTGGATGACGGCTGGCTGATCACGCCGACTGATGCCTGCCTCGGCTTCCTCGATCCGGCGGCCATCGCCAAGGTCAACGCGGCCGGCGAATGGGTCTCGGGCGACAAGCCTTCCAAGACCCTGGTCCTGCATCGCGCCATCTACGACAACAATCCCGAGATGCACGCGGTGGTACATACGCACTCCACACATCTGGTGTCGCTGACCATCAATGGCGTCTACAGCGAGCAGGATGTATTGCCGCCCATCACGCCGTATTACGTGATGAAGGTCGGTCACATCCCGCTGATCCGCTATGCCCGTCCGGGTGCGCCGGAAGTGGCCGAGCAGGTGGCAAAGATCGCCACGCAGGTGCGCGGCGTGCTGCTGGAGCGGCTCGGTCCGGTGGTGTGGGAAAGCTCGGTCTCCAAGGCCGCTTTCGCACTCGAAGAGCTGGAAGAAACCGCCAAACTGTGGCACCTGGCCGGTGGCCGTGCCACGCCGCTGGAAGAGCCCGCGCTGCAGGATCTGCGCGACACCTTCAAGGCGCGCTGGTAGCAGTAGCGATAGCGCTCAGGCAGCTTCAGCAACCCATAGCAACAACGCGTCATGGCGGCCGATGTTGGCCCGCCATGCCCCGCTTGCGCCCAACGGAAGGTGGTGGGTGCAGCCAAGCCGGCACCAGACCGGCCAATCAATGCCGGCCTTCGTATCGTTCCGAAAAGAGCGGTACGCGGGTCCGATTGAATCCATAAATTGCCCGTCAGACCACGGGCACCAAGCAACCAGCGGCCGTGCATAGACAGCCGCGACACTCTTCGGGAGATGTAACACCATGACCACCGCAAGCACTACCGGCGTCGGACTCGACGTCAATGACAAATCCAAGGACGGACTGTACAAGAAAGTCTTCTGGCGCATCATGCCGTTCCTCATGCTGTGCTACGTGATCGCTTATCTGGATCGCGTCAACGTCGGCTTCGCCAAGCTGCAGATGTCGCAGGACCTGGGCTTCTCCGAGACCGTCTTCGGTCTGGGGGCAGGTCTGTTCTTCATCGGCTACTTCCTCTTCGAAGTGCCCAGCAACATCCTCATGCACAAGGTCGGCGCGCGCATCTGGATCGCCCGCATCATGATCACCTGGGGCATCCTGTCGGCGGTCTTCATGTTCGTGCAGAACGCCACGCAGTTCTACATCCTGCGCTTCCTGCTGGGCCTGGCTGAAGCCGGTTTTTATCCTGGCATCATCCTCTACCTGACCTACTGGTTCCCTTCGCACCGTCGTGCCAAGGTGATCGCGGTCTTCATGTCCGGCATTCCGGTGGCCGGCATCCTGGGCAACCCGCTGTCGGGCTGGATCATGGATGCCTTCCATCACAATGGTGGACTGGAAGGCTGGCAGTGGATGTTCCTGATCGAAGCGATCCCGGCCGTGCTGATCGGCGTGGCCACGATCCTGTATCTGGACAACGACGTCAAGAGCGCCAAGTGGCTCTCCGACGAAGAAAAGGCCAGCCTGCAAGCCGATATCGATGGCGACGCCAAGGGCAAGGAAAGCAAGCACGGCTTCGGCGCCATCGTCAAGGATGCGCGTGTCTGGCTGATGTGCCTGATCTACTTCTCCTTCGTCATGGGCCAATACGGCCTGACACTGTGGATGCCGACCCTGGTCAAGGCCACCGGCGTGAAGGGCAACCTGGAAATCGGCTTGCTGTCGGCCATTCCGTTTGGCTGCGCCATCGTGGCGATGAACCTGATCGGCCGCAGCGCCGACCGCATGCGTGAGCGTCGCTGGCACCTGGTGATTCCGGCCTTGATGGGCGGCGTGGGCTTCGTCGGTGCAGCACTGTTCGCCGACAACACCGCCATCTCGATCGCTTCGCTGTCGCTGGCCGCAGCCGGCGTGCTGACCTGCGCACCGCTGTTCTGGTCGCTGCCGACCGCCTTCCTGTCGGGTGCGGCGGCGGCCGTCGGTATTGCCGCCATCAACTCGGTGGGCAACCTGGCCGGTTTCGTCAGTCCCTACCTGATCGGTTACCTGAAGGACCTGACCCACAACAACGCTACCGGCATGTACATGCTGGCGGTGATGCTGGTGGTGGGTTCGATTGCCACCCTGGCTACCAAGCCGGGCATGGTCAACAAGTAATGTGATGTCCCGTTCAAAGCCCGCATGCCTGTGCCTGCGGGCTTTGACGTTTTCTGCACCTTCTGCCGGTGTGGGCGCGCGCAAGCGTGTTCGCGCTACACTGGCTCCCTCGTTACCAAGGAGAATCCGATGCTGCGTTTTGCCGCCAACCTGAGCATGATGTATGTGGAACACGATTTCCTGGATCGCTTCGCCGCCGCCGCCAAGGATGGCTTCTCCGGCGTCGAGTTCCTGTTCCCCTACGACTACCAGCCTGAAGAGATCAAGTCCCGCCTGGAGGCCAATGGCCTGACCCAGGCGCTGTTCAACGCGCCCCCGGGCGACTGGGCCGCCGGTGAGCGCGGCATCGCCTCGCTGCCGGGCCGCGAGGACGAATTCAAGCGCAGCATCGAGACTGCGCTGAAGTACGCCTCCGTCATCGGCAACAAGACCTTGCACGTGATGGCCGGCCTGATCAAGCCCGAGCAGGACCGTGCACGCCACCGCGCCGTGTATCTGGACAACCTGTCCTATGCCGCGCACCAGGCCGAATCGGCTGGCCTGACCGTGGTGATCGAGCCGATCAACACGCGCAACATTCCCGGCTTCTTCCTCAATCGCCAGGACGATGCGCAAGCCATCTGCGCCGAAGTGGGCGCGCCCAATTTGAAGGTGCAGTTCGACTGCTACCACTGCCAGATCGTCGAAGGCGACGTGGCCGTGAAGTTGAAGCGCGACATGCCCGGCATCGGTCACATCCAGATTGCCGGTGTGCCCGAGCGCCACGAGCCGGATGTGGGCGAGCTGAACTATCCGTATCTGCTCAAGCTGATCGATAGCTTGGGTTACCAGGGCTGGATCGGTTGCGAATACAACCCGGCGGGGGCGACCTCTGCGGGATTGGGATGGTTGAAGGCGCTGGCTGAGCAAGGCCTGACCACGCTCAAGAAGTGAAGGCTGGACGGCTCCGGAACCGGAGCTGCCTGAGATGTGAGAATGCCGTCCGGTGTTGCGCCGGACGGCATTTTCTTTGATGGGGCAGGACTCAAGCGCAGATCTGGTTGCCTTGTTTTCGGCTCTTGGTGGCGCGCGTCGTGCCGGGCTTGTTCACCGGTGCCCTCTTGGTGATGGCGGCGCGTCGCGGTGTCGGTTTCTTTGTCGCAGGAGATTGGCCTGACGATTTCTCTGCGGTGCCGGATCGTTTGGTTTTGCGCGCCCCTTGAGGTGCGGCAATGCTCAAGCGCAGGTCGAGTGCCCCGAGTAAGCGAAGGACGGTGCCCAGCCTGGGCTCCGCACCCGGCTTGAGGGTCTTGTAGAGGCTTTCACGCCCCAAGCCTGCTTTTCCAGCTACCTCCGCGATACCCTGCGCGCGGATGACGTCATTGAGTGCGGCCATCAGGAAGTCAGGATCGTTCTCTTCGAGCGCAGTCTGCAGATAGGCTGCCATGGTCTCTTTGCTGTCGAGATAGTTGGCAGGATCAAAGGTAGAAACGTGCAGATCCTTGTTGCTAAGTTTTCGGCTGGTCATGGTGACTCCCTTGATATCCCGGTCAATGTCATGATTTCTTCAATTGATTCCATAATTCCCTTGCGGCCGCGATATCGCGCGCCTGGGTGGATTTGTTCCCCCCGCATAGCAAGAGATAGGTCACTTCGGCCTCTCTTGCAAAATAGACGCGATATCCGGGTCCGTAATTTATCCGCATTTCGCTGACGCCATCGCCAACTGGTTCGCAGTCACCGAAATTGCCCTGGCTGGCACGCCAGATACGAGCCAGGATACGCGCTCGCGCCTGCGGATCCTTCAGGCGGGTCAGCCACGACTGAAACTTGCCTGTTTCCTTGATGATGTACATGGGGAGCGATGGAAGCATTGTATGCGATATCGCTCAGGATTGTATCCACTTGGATACAATAGGCCCGAATCACTCTCTTTTATTGCGTTCAATATCGTGAATTGACGAGCCTTCCTGCATGCGATGGAAGGACTTATGTGCGGAAGATGAGTGGCGTTGAAAGCGTTCCGAAAAGGTCAGAACAAATCAATTTCCCCACCCACCGGCTTGGCCTGCAGCTTGGACGCATATTCACGTTCACGGCTGGCCAGATCGGCAGCGGCATCCTTGATCTTCTTGACCAGCACCTTGCCCGTGCGCGGAAAGAAATGCACCTTGCGCGGCCAGATGTCGTTGAGGTCCTCGGCCACCACGCGGATCTTCTCGGCCGAGAGATAGTTCTTGACGAAGGCGGCATTGCGCTCGCCCACGTTCATGGCGTTCATGCCGCGCAGCACCGCGCCGCCGCCGAAGACCTTGCATTCCAGGTTCTCGCGCCGGGCACCGGCCTTGAGGACGTCGTTGATCAAGACTTCCATGGCATAGGTGCCATAGCGCATGGAGGCCGAAACCGGGCTGTCGGCCTCGCCGCCGCCATCGGGCAGCATGAAGTGATTCATCCCGCCCACACCGGTGACGCGATCACGCAGGCAGGCCGACACGCACGAGCCCAGCACGGTCACGATCATCATGTCCTCGCCGGTATAGAAATATTCGCCCGGCAGGATCTTGGCGGTGTCGCAATTGAAGGCCCGGTCGTGATACCGATACGACGCGAAATTCTCCGGCTTGTTGATGACGGTCTGCATGCGGGCCCCTGATGGATTTTCTCCGCGTCCCGGTGAGGGACGGTGAGTGTTGATTGTTCCTGCATTGTCAGCCAGGCATGGTGGTGCCGATATCGGGGAATTCCCTATCCGGAAACCGGCCTGCATGGGCCCGGTGGCAGCATCGTCAGGCCAAAAGACAGGGCACTGCCCGTCAGCAGGCCCTGACGGCGGTTTCAGCTGTTCTTTTGGTCATGCGAATATGAAGTTTTGTTGGAAAAACCGGGAGCCGGTGCAAGCCGGTCCATCCATGGCTCATGGCCGCTGGGCAGTACAGGGTAGCGGCAGCGCCAGCAGGCTGGGCCAGGCGCGGTCCCAGTCGCTTTCGTGCGCCATGTCCGGCACGATCGTCAGTGCGGCGCAGCGTCCCACCCGGTCGACATAGCTGCGCGTGATGGCGGTGGGGACGACGGTATCGTCGGCACCGCTCACATGTCGTTGCGGGATGCCTGCCACCCGGGATGCGACATCGATGGCATTGAGCGAGCCGGGCATCTGCGAGACGGCATGCCAGCGATTGACGGCCACATGATCGAGATTGCCGGCCACGGTGCGAATGGCGCTGACATCCTTGCGTCGCGCCGCCAGCAGTACGGCGAGGGCGCCGCCTCCCGAATATCCCACCAGTTCCAGCCGCGCCGGTTGCAGGCGCGTGACATAGTGGCTCAGAGCCTCATCCATGGCACTGACCACTTCCGGGGAATAGCGCAGGCCGGTCCAGTAGGCCGGCTGGCATGCGGGATTGCGCGCCATCGGCGTGAACTGGCAGGGGCGCGCCAGGTACACCACATCACCACCATCGCTGGCGGCCAGCCGCAGCCCCATGGCCGTGTGCGGGGTCGGATCGGGCGAGACCTGGTTGCGGGTGATCCAGGCGCGGCCGTCGCCCTCCAGATAGACGCGCAGCAGGGGCGCGTTGGGGCGGGCGTGGACATAGGCCGTCAGCAGGAAAGGACCACCCTGAACCTGCTCGCGTTGCAGGCCGGCGGGCGCAGCCAGTGCATCGGCGCGCTGCACCAGGTCGGTGGCGCAGCCGGTCAGCAGGGCGATGCTGGTGAGGGTGAGGACAAGGTGTCGGAACCGGAGCAGGGATGGGAGGCGCATCGCGCGATTGTCGCCGGACTGGAATCGGCCCGCAAGCCTTCGCTGCGGGCCGGGTCTCATGCGGCAGGGGGGGATGCGGTATCAGAACAGCCAGCCTGCGCGGGCGGTGAGCTGGTGTATCAGCGCGCTCCTGGATGGGTGAGGTGCCAGGGTAATCCGGAGTGAACGGGGCTTTTTGTCCCTCGGTGTGGTCTTTCTGATAATCTCCAGTCCTAACAAGACGCTGACCATGTAAAGAACAAGGGGAGAACAAGAATGAAAAGCTTCGTCATGCAGGCGGGGGCTGGCCATGGATAAGTCGGTATGGGGCTTCCTGCTGCCGCAATGGGACGGTTCGGCCTATGGCGGGCTGCAATGGCTGTTTGCGTTGCTATTGCTGGTGGTCGTGATCGTGCTGCCGCTGCTGCTGGCGCGCAATGCCCGTCCATTGCACTGGCAAGCGCGCCTGGCCGGGCTCACGGGCGAGCGAGGGCTTTTGCCGCCGACCACCACTCCGGAGCAATTGAGCCAGGCCGTGGCCACCGCCCCGGAACGCTGGGCCGCCGTGATGCCGGGGCTGATCCTGATGCTGGGATTGCTGGGCACTTTCGTGGGGCTGGGGCTGGCGCTGACTGCCACCGCGGATATACTCAGTGCGCAAGCTGCGCCGGGCGCACTGGCGGCCGTCATCGATGCGCTGGGCAGCAAGTTCAAGATTGCGGCGTGGAGCATGCTGGCGTTTCTGATCCTGAAGTCATGGATGACGCTGCGTGCGCACGAGCAGGCACGTCTGGCGTGGTGCATGGCCAAGCTCAAGGAGGTGGCGGCTACGGCGGAGCAAGAGCAGGTGCGTCAGCAGGCGGCAGATCTGCAGCGCCTGGTCGAGGCCATCACGCAGAGCGGACAGGCTCTGCTGGCTGCACAACAGGCCGAGGCGCAACGGGCGCATCTGCGTCATGGCGAGTGGATGGAGGCGCTGCAGCGCCAGTCCGGGCGTTCTTCCTGAGGTTGTGATGAGGGAATCCGATCACGAGTGGATTGCCGCCACGGGCCTGATGGCGGCGCTGGCGGGGGTATTGATCGTGCTGCTGGCGGTGAGCCGGGCAGGTGGGCCGACGCTTGCACAGGTGCGGGCCGAGGCGACGCCGGTGGCGGCATCTCCGGCATCTCCAGCGCCCCCGGCACCTTTGCCGGCCGCTGCGGCCATCCCGTCTGCGCCTGCTGCGGGGGCTGAACCCGTTGCGCCGCCGGCTGCACCCACGGTGGCTGCCCGGCGCGAAGCTGACGGTCCCGGGTTGACGGTCGTCCTGCGCCAGGTGCAGACCGTGTTTGCGCAGCAGGGGGCGTCCAGGCTGGTAGCGGTGGATACCGAGGCTGGCAAGATCACCTTGAAGGAAGGAGCGTTCCGTCGTGGCAGTGCATGCGTGGAACCTGAAGCGCGGGCGGCTTTTGCGCAGGTCGAGGAGCGCATTGCGGAGTATCTGCAGCAGCATCCGGCGGGGCGCATCTATGTGGAAGGGCATACGGACGACAAGCCGGTGAAGGCACCGGTGACCGATGTGCGTGCGTATTGCACGGTCTACGATGACAACTTCACGCTCTCGGCGGCGCGTGCGCGCGAGGCACGCTTGCTGCTGATCGGACGCAGTGCACCGGAAGCGGCGCGCCGGGTGATCGTGGCGGGGTATGGGGATTCACAGCCGCTGCCGGGATTGCCGGCCAGTGATGAGCGCAACAGGAGGGTGGAGGTGCGGTTCGTCAATGGGGGGGAGAAGAATTGAGCTGATCAGCTCATCGTGAGCGCATCCGCTTCTCATTGCGTTATAGATGAACAATCTCAAACTTCCGCGATGTGCACTGCAGTTTCAAGCTGTTAACTTCTGTGCCCTCTTCATTGTTCAAGGGGCGAATATGCGCAGAGGTTTGATGTTGTTGGTGCTGGTAGCTGCTGTTGCCGGATGTAGCGATCCGAAGACGGCCAACGAAAGCAATTTCAAGGTGGCGATTCAGCAGCATCTGGATGTGGTTTATCCGCGTTGCTATCTAACGGTCAAATTCCCGTTTTCATCGCGAAGTGATTGGTTGAATACCTCCAGGCAATTGGATGCACTGGTCAGCGTCGGCGTGGTGAGTGCGACGGATGCAGGTAACAAGGAAAAAACCTATGAGCTCACCGAACTCGGCCGGAAGTTCTACAAGCAAGATGCCGTCAAGGGACTCTCTGGTGATTCTCACGGGGGATTCTGCTTCGGCAAGGCGACGGTCACAGCGGTGAAGCAGTTCAGCGAGCCGGGTGATATTCTCGGGCACAAACTCTCGCGTGTGAACTACGAGTACAGCGTCAGTGACCTGCCTGATTGGGCACAAAGCGAGCAGGTTCAAGCGCAATTCAAGGAGCTGAAGGCTGATGCGGGATCCAGGGACAAGCCGCTCAAGGCGATGGATACCGTTTTATTGACCAACAAAGGATGGGTGCACGAAAAGCAATTCCGTCAATGAAGTGTTGTGCGCCTGAGCTTGCGGGTGGGCATGTCGGGAAGGAAGAGACGGCGAGGCGCTCAGAGTGCTGCGCGTTGTAAGCAGCGGCTCTCGGGCCTCGCAAGTTTTGGTGGCCGCAGCACGCTTATGAAGTGCGGAGTGCATCAAGCCACGGATTCCAGTCTCGGAAATGAAAAACGCCAGCCGGTGAGGGCTGGCGTTTTTGCTGAAACATTCTTGGTGGCCCGGGGCGGAATCGAACCACCGACACAAGGATTTTCAATCCGATACTCTATTTCCTATCAGCAACGCCGTAAAAATACCCTGAATTGCAGATATGCTCACTAGTCTTCACCTGACGTTTCCAGAAGCGCAATGCCCCGAATTTTCATCGGGGCATTTTTTTAATTTTTGAAAACGCACACTGCTTAAAGTCAAAAGCAAGTGAGCACTTTGCCCAAATCACATTTCACTACGGCGAGGAAGCAAATCCTGCTCAACGAGCCTTATTTCAATGGAGGTAGCCACCTTGATGTGCTCCTCGTTTTGAACCGAAAAGGGCTCATCCAAGATACTGACGACGATAGTCCCTTTTTGCTTCCCAGTGCTGTCCTCAACGGGAATCAATTCCTGCGCTTCAGGAACCTGAGAAGCTTTAATTACTTTGGGAAGATAAAGCATCCAACCGACACCTGGTCGATCATCAAATACCTTATGTATGACATCGTACGGAGGATCGGTGATGGAAATGAACGGTGCAGGCCATATTGCTAATAATCCCTTGATTACCTGAACCATTCTCGACTTATCCATTAGAACCGGTACAGACGTAGATTGCAGGCTAAAAGAAGATTTCGAAGGATATTCACGCACGGCCAAAGTGTGATTCATCAAAATAGAGCCCTCTTCCAAGACTCCATTCCAGATGACCATTGACCTAACATCCTTCTCCTCCCGCTCCTTATCTTTCTCTTTGAAAATTGCGATAGCAGCGTTAGACGGGCCATCATCCTCGAACGCGTGATTTCTTAATGCGTTTTCTGGACTATCTGCCGGAGGGCACCAATCAGCTATAGGCAAGCCAACTTGATCCAATAAAATAGCCGTGCGCCATAGCGGATTCAACTGCCCAGCAACATCCGGAAGCACGTTTTGGTCGTAACGATAAGTAAACTTAATGTCCATGAGTGTTAGGGCATATAGATTGAATTGATGCGAATAAGACCATCATCTGTAAATGCGCTCTTCATGCTGAGGTACATAGTCTTTTCCATGAAATACCAGTTCAACGCGGCAGGAAAACTTACGCTAACGATACGATGTTGTGCTCTAGCTTGTTCCATCAATTTTTCATATTTTCCACTCAGTACGTACCAGACTTTGGGTCGTAGAGTCTTCTCATCAAAGAAGTTTGTGTACTGCGCTTTGGCTTCTTGGAGCAAGCATTTTTCTGGTTGAAAGCCATCAAAATCTCGGTTTTCATAATTCCATTCAGTTCCCGGCGCATAACCCGTAACCCTAGCCTGATACTCCCGCGAGACATCAGACATACTGTAATTTGGATGTGACAGGAAACCATTCATCGGAGGACAGTCTCTGCACTTCTCTTTCGACAGCGTTGTAACCTCCGCTTTTGATAATTCCGAGTTTTGAGCTTGCTCTGCACGTTTATTGCGTTCTAGGATGGCAGCGGTTCCAACACCAGCCGCACCCAAACCGAGCCACGTGAGGACTTCCCCAACTAATGGAATCGCTGGTAAGGCTACCATTCTCGGCTCCTCTCTTCTCGTTGCTTAACCGTACTGCCTAAATGCCGCAACACGGATTTCATTTCATCCAGACGCTGTTCAGGGGAGCCACCGGATTTATTCAGATAGCGTTGTGTCTCTGGGCGTTCAAATAACTTTGGGTAGTCAGCAGACACGTACATCATGTAAATGAGGTGTCCTGTAGACGTGAATCCGAGATTAAGGCCATTGTCGTATGCAGATTGCATACGCAAGATAACCTCGCTACGCCCTGGATTGCCGAGCATATCTTCACGTTCAGAAAGAAATTCATCGGCAACAGCAGCGATGAAATTCTGAATATCGCTAGCGAGGAATTTTTTATATTGATCTTCAGTGAGTGTCAGCATGATGACGGCCGATGTGAACACGGCGACTGTTAAGCAGCAAATGCCACTCAACGATTTCGTAGTCTTCGCTTGTTATAAGGCGGGATTGCTCATCAAACCGCGATCAGACTGACTGCTAACTGCTGAGTTCCAAAACCTGCATCAAGAGGCAGGCAAGTATCCTCAAAGTCGATCTCGTGAAGACGAATTGTGGTTGGTATTTAGTCTCGACGCCAGAATTGCTGGCGCCCCCTGATTTAAGGCACAGCCAGGGCACGACGATGATTAATTTCATCATAGTGGCCCCACCCAACTTGTCGACACATATCCACACGTGACCATTCGATGCCGGTAACGTATGTTATTCGCGGGTCGATGGCAAGGCTGAAAGCAGCCATATCGGAAAGATGTTCGGGGAGTTCGTGAATTAGCGCTTATGCGATTCGAGGAGGGGATAAGGCTAATCGGAACCAGCAGCCGCGAGCAGACGGGTTTCTGCAGCAGAAACGAAAAACGCCAACCCGAAGGTTGGCGTTTTCTATAACTTGGTGGCCCGGGGCGGAATCGAACCACCGACACAAGGATTTTCAATCCTCTGCTCTACCAACTGAGCTACCAGGCCAAGACGGACAAGTATAGACACTTTAAGAAATTATGCAAGTCCTTTTTGAAAAATAGTTTCCGCCACCCCGTTTATAATCGCCAGCATGACTACCCAAGCACACACCCATTCCTCTTCGCCGGCCGCGGCTGGCACTGACATCTGCATCGTCGGCGACGGCGCGGTCGGCAAGACGGCGGCGCTGGGGCTGGCCCAGGCGGGCTTCAAGGTGACCCTGCTCGCCCCTCCGGCCAAGTCCGCTGCCCCCGATCCAGCCAGCTGGGACGTGCGTGTCTACGCACTCAACCATACCGCGCACCGCCTGCTGTCTTCCCTGCGCGTCTGGGATGCCATGGATGGCGCACGCATCGCGCCCGTGGACAACATGACCGTGCAAGGCGACGGCCTGCCCGAAAAGGCCAGTCCCGGCCTGCTCTCCTTCGATGCCTACGCGGCCCGCACCGATGCCCTGGCCTGGATCGTCGAGGATCGCAATCTGGACCAGGCGCTGGACGCGGCCCTGCGCTTCGCGCCCAATGTGCGCTTGGCGCAAGGCCGCGCCACCGCGCTGACCGTGTCCGAGCAGTCCGCCACCCTGACGCTGGAGTCCGGTCAGCCCCTGTCGGCCGCGCTGGTGGTCGGCGCCGATGGCGCCAACTCCTGGGTGCGCGGCCAGTGCGATATCGGACTCGATTACCGCGCCTACGGACAGAACGCCATCGTCACCAACTTCTCCTGCGAACTGCCCCATCGCGGTGTGGCCTATCAATGGTTCAGCCCTACCGACGGCGTGATCGCACTGTTGCCACTTCCCGGCCAACGCGTCTCGCTGGTCTGGTCCGCACCGCAGGCGCTGGCTGACCAGCTGTTGCAGCTGCCGCTGTCGGCCCTGGCCGAACGCCTGGCCCAGTGGGCCGCACCGGTGCTGGGGGCGCTTGCCCCGCTACAGCCGGAAGTGGCCAAGGCCTTCCCGCTGCGCCTGATCAAGCCGCACGCGATGATCGCCCCGCGCGTGGCCTTGATCGGCGACGCCGCCCATGTGGTGCACCCCATGGCCGGCCATGGCATGAACCTGGGCTTCGGCGATGTGGCCGCACTGATCGATATCCTGCTCAAGCGCGAGCCGCAGTACGACTGTGGCCACGAGCGCGTATTGCGACGCTATGCCCGCGCCCGCAAGGAAGAAGTGCTGCTCATGCAGATCGCTACCGACGGCCTGCATCGCCTCTTCTCCACCGAGGCCGAGCCGGTGCGCCTGGTGCGCAACATCGGCATGAGCCTGGTCAACCATCTGCCCCTCCTGAAACGCCGCCTGATTGCCCACGCGCTGGGGCAGTAAGAGAGGGCGATTTCAGGTAAGGTAGGGCCTCTGGTGAAGCACGACAGCATCGATGCGCGTCTTTGCCAGCAAGACAGCTTCCCCCGACTTTGTTGATAGACATGTGCAACCCCAGTTCCGGCGCGGCTTTGCGGCCGATGTTCCGAAGATTGGAAGCGCGTTTGATTTGAATCAGGATGAGTATGAAAAATTTTTTGACCGCAGGTGCGAGCTCCTTGCGCCATCTGAGCATGGCAGCATGTCTGCTGGCATCCACCCTCGTGGGCGTGACCGCCCATGCGCAAACCGGGGCCGCCGACAGCACCGAGGCCACCATCAAGAAACTGATTGAACCGCGCCTGGGCAAGGATGCCAAGGTCGAGTCCGTCACCAAGACCCCCTACGCCGGCCTGTATGAAATCCAGGTCGACGGCGACGTCATCTATACCGATGCCAAGGCCCAGTACCTCTTCATCGGCCGCGTGGTCGATTCGCAGACCTATCGCGACTACACCAAGGAAAAGATCGATTCGCTGAACCAGGTGCCGTTCTCGGCGCTGCCGCTGGACAAGGCCATCAAGACCGTCAAGGGCAATGGCAAGCGCGTCATCGCCATCTTCGAAGATCCCAACTGCATCTACTGCAAGCGCCTGCACAAGACCCTGCAGGAAGTGGACAACATCACCTACTACACCTTCCAGTACAACATCCTCTCGCCGGACTCCATCGTGAAGTCGCGTAACATCTGGTGCGCGCCCAATCCGAGCAAGGCATGGAACGAATGGATGCTCAACGGCAAGGAAGTTCCGGCGGCCCCGGCCTCCTGCAATGCACCGCATGAAGAAGTGCTGGCGCTGGGCAAGAAGCTCAAGGTCACCGGTACACCGACCATCTTCTTCACCGATGGCTCGCGCATCCCGGGTGCAGTCGATGCCAAGGGACTGGAACAGAAGCTGTCCTCGCTGAAGTAAGCAGATAAAGCAAAGGGCGCTCGCATGGCGGGCGCCCTTCGTTCATCCGTGCTTTGCTCTGCAGGGGCTTACTTCCCGGTATGCAGTTCCATCATGGCCTGTTCGAACTTGCCCTGCACCAGTAGAGGGATGACGTTCAGACTCTTGTCCAGCGCCTCGTTGATCAGCGCCTGTTCTTCTTTGCGCGGCCGATGCAGCACGAAGTCGGCCACTGGTTGTTGCAGCCCCAGCGTACGCGGGTGACCGATGCCCAGGCGCAGCCGCCAGTAGTCCTGGGTGCCGAGGGCGGCGGTGATGTCCTTCAAGCCATTGTGCCCGCCCGAGGAACCGCCTTTCTTGATCTTGGCCACGCCCGGTGGCAGATCCAGTTCATCATGCACCACCAGCACTTCGTCCGGATTGATCTTGTAGAAACGCGCCAGTGCGCCCACCGACTGGCCCGATCGGTTCATGTAGGTCTGTGGTTCCAGCAGCCAGACTTCGTTGCCGGCGATGCTGGTCTTGCCCGCCAGCGCGTTGAAGCGCTGCTCGCGCGCCAGGCGCACCGGGCCGGCGAGGTTGTCGACCAGCCAGAAGCCGGCATTGTGGCGGGTTTGTTCGTATTCCGGGCCGGGGTTGCCGAGACCGACGATGAGGCGGATGGACATTGTGCAAAAAGACGAGGACGCGCAGTGCGAAAGCGTCGATTATCCCGGCTTTGCGGCCGCGCGTCCAATCCGCGCGTGGCCGGGTATGACCCCATGAAGCCCATGCGGCCTCGCTTCGGAGTGCCATCGGGCAATGTCAAGATTGGCTTGGCTGGCCGAATTGCGTATCATCCAACGCTTGTTTTTCCTTACTGCATAAACGCTTAACTGCTTAATTGCTCAACTGTTGACTGGGTTTCACCATGCTGCCTTCTATCGAACAACGACTCGCCCTTGAACTCGCCGCCAAGCCGGTTCAGGTCGCTGCCGCCATCGCCTTGCTGGACGAAGGTGCCACCGTTCCCTTCATCGCCCGCTATCGCAAGGAAGTCACCGGCGGACTGGACGATGTCCAACTGCGTCTGCTGGAAGAACGTCTGCGTTATCTGCGCGAGCTGGAAAGCCGCCGCGCCGCGATCATCGCCTCCATCGAAGAGCAGGGCAAGATGACGCCCGTGCTGCTGGACGCCATCACCCACGCGGAAGACAAGACCCGCCTGGAAGACCTCTACCTGCCCTACAAGCCCAAGCGCCGCACCAAGGCCCAGATCGCCGCCGAAGCCGGCCTGACCGACCTGGCCGATGCGCTCCTGAATGACCCGACCCTGAATCCGGAAGAAGAAGCGGCCAAGTTCATCAAGCCCGCCTTCACCACCGACAACGGCGACAACCCCGGCGTGCCTGATACCAAGGCTGCCCTGGATGGCGCGCGCCAGATCCTCATGGAGCGCTTCTCGGAAGATGCCGAGCTGCTGCAAAGCCTGCGCGAATACCTCACCGAGCATGGCGTGGTCGAATCCAAGGTGATCGAGGGCAAGCAGGATGCCGGTGAAAAATTCGCCGACTATTTCGATTACTCCGAGACCTATTCCACCATCCCCTCGCACCGTGCGCTGGCGCTGTTCCGTGGCCGCCGCGAAGAGATGTTGAACGTCATCCTGCGCCTGGATACCGAAGAAGAGAAGCCGAAGTGGGATGCCCCGCACAATCCCTGCGAAGGTCGCATTGCTTCACGTTTCGGTGTGTCCAACAAGGGCCGTCCGGCCGACAAGTGGCTCTCCGACACGGTGCGCTGGGCCTGGCGCGTGAAAGTCTTCATGCACCTCGAAACCGAGCTGATGACCAATCTGCGCGAGAAGGCCGAGGCCGAAGCCATCAACGTCTTCGCCCGCAACCTGAAGGATCTGCTGCTGGCTGCACCGGCCGGCCCGCGTTCGACCATGGGTCTGGACCCCGGCCTGCGTACCGGCGTGAAGGTCGCCATCGTGGACGCCACCGGCAAGGTCGTGGCCACCGACACCATCTATCCGCACCAGCCGCGCAATGACTGGAACGGTTCGCTGCACACCCTGTCGCAACTGGCCGAGAAGCACAATGTCTCGCTGATCTCGATCGGCAACGGCACCGCCTCGCGTGAAACCGACAAGCTGGCCCAGGACCTCATCAAGCTGCGCCCGGAGCTCAAGCTCACCAAGATCGTGGTATCCGAAGCGGGCGCATCCGTGTATTCGGCCTCCGAATTCGCCTCCAAGGAATTGCCTGACCTGGACGTGTCGCTGCGTGGCGCGGTCTCGATTGCGCGCCGCCTGCAGGATCCGCTGGCCGAGCTGGTCAAGATCGATCCCAAGTCCATCGGCGTGGGCCAGTACCAGCACGACGTGAGCCAGTCGCAACTGGCGCGCTCGCTGGATGCCGTGGTCGAGGACTGCGTCAACGCGGTTGGGGTCGATGTGAACACCGCTTCCGCGCCGCTGCTGGCGCGCGTCTCAGGACTGAACGCCAGCGTGGCACAGAGCATCGTGTCTTATCGGGATATGAAGGGTATGTTCAATTCGCGCGCAGCCCTGCGCGAGGTGCCGCGCCTGGGCGAGAAGACCTTCGAGCAGGCGGCCGGCTTCCTGCGCGTGATGAATGGGGAGAACCCGCTGGATGCCTCGGCAGTCCACCCGGAATCCTATCCGCTGGTGGAAAAGATCCTGGCCGACATCAAGAAGGATGTGAAGAGCGTGTTGGGCCAGACCTCGCTGCTCAAGGGCTTGTCTCCGGCCAAGTATGCCGACGAGAAGTTCGGTGTGCCCACCGTCACCGACATCCTGAAGGAGCTCGACAAGCCGGGCCGCGACCCGCGTCCTGAATTCACCACCGCGACCTTCAAGGAAGGCGTGGAAGAGATCAAGGACCTGCGCGTGGACATGATCCTGGAAGGCGTGGTCACCAACGTGGCGGCCTTCGGTGCCTTCGTCGACATCGGCGTGCATCAGGATGGCCTGGTCCACATCTCGGCGCTGTCCAACAGCTACGTGAAGGACCCGCACACCGTGGTCAAGGCGGGCCAGGTGGTCAAGGTCAAGGTGCTGGAAGTGGACGAGAAGCGCAAGCGCATCGCCCTGACCATGCGCCTGAACGACACCGCGCCTGCCCCGGGCGCGCGCAACGAACAGCGCGGTGATCGCACCGATTCGCGCCGTCTGTCGCAACACCAGAACCAGCGCGGGCGTGAGCAGGCACCGGCCAACAATGCGATGGCGGCGGCGTTTGCCAAGTTGCGTGGGTGATGTGATCGATTGATGGGCGTGTGATCGGCCTCCGCGTTTGTGGATGTTCATGCCCATACCTGCCGTACCGTGCTGCTAGGTAGGGAAGATGGCTGCTCCTGACGGGAGCAGTTTTTTTTGCGGCTGTTCACCATGTGCACTTCAGCGTGTTCATCTTCTCCAACTATTTTTAGTTTTGGAAGGTAAAGCATCGCTTCTGCTAGGGCTCATCTCCTCTTTCATTACTATGGCTGCCCGCCTATGCGCAGTCTGTCGATGAGATGACACAGCGTTGCATCCTCTCATCCAGACCATGCGCTTCAATATGTCAAGGAGCGTGATTTGGAATCAAGGTCCGTGTATCAACTCGATCATCCCCGTCTGCTGAAGGCCTTGCTTGCCTTCATCGCCTTCGGTACTTTCAATACCATCTTGCGCCTGATCATGAGGCGGTTCGGTCCGCCGATCGGTTTCGATGTTCTGCTGCTCCTTGTGATCGCCGCCATACCGTGGATTCATTACCTCCATCCCAGCCGGATCGGCGCCGTGGTGATGAAGATACTGTGCGTGATCCAGGCCGCGGCCAGCGCGGTTGAGCTCTTTCTCATCTTCGAGCCGGAATTCCAATTTTCCGGTGGCCCCGGAAAATGGCTGTTCTTCTTCGCGGCCCAGATTCTCTCCCTGGTCTTTCACTGTCTGTTGTTCAGGGCCGTCAACGTCCATGCGCAGAACAGCGGCTTTGACGAGACAGCCGAATGGCTCGATGGCCTCTCCAAAGACCGATAAAAAAAACGGCCGCACGTTGGCGACCGTCAGCAGGGTGATGTCCAGCTTGGCGCCGGATCGCATCACGCGCTGGTACTGATCCGCGTCTGGCTCACCGAGACGGAAATGCTCACCGTCGTCTCGCTGGCCACCAGCGTGCCGCCCTGTCCATCCGCATTGCCATGGCTGCCGGTGCCATCCTCACCCTCCTGCTTGCCGCCCTTGACCTTGTTGATGAAGTCGCCCAGCGCCTTTTGAACCAGGTCGTAGGTCTTGTCGATGTTGCCGGCGATGTCACCCTGCAGCACGTTGAGACTATCGAGAATGCCGCGGGCTTCCTTGAAGCCCTGGTCGACGCCCTTGAAGATGAGATTCATGTAGTCATCGATGTTGCTGGCGTCTTCCTTGTCCGGGTTGTTCTGCTTGAAGAGGTCGAACATGTTGGTGATGAAGGAAACGATACGCCCGGCCGTGGCCTCGGGCGAATTGTCTTGCGTTGCCGCCGTCTGGATTGCGTTGTCGCCCAGCTGCGGGCGCAGGATGTCGTTGATGTTCTCGATGGCCGTCTTGTAGACCAGTGACAGCGGATCGTTCTGCGTCTGCAGCGACACCTCCAGCGATGATTGCACGATGGACAGGTTGAACTGGGCCTTGGCACCACTCACGGTGAGCAGGTTGGCTTGCTTGGCCTGGGCGATCTTGTCGCTGCTGGCGCTGTCGTCCGAGGTCGCGGACAGCTGGTCGTTGCCAGACGCCCCTGCAGAGCTCGACGAGGGGGAAGCGGAGGTGGTGGGCAGCAGGGACTTGGTGTCCACGCCGGTGGTGTTGCCGATTGCCATGACGGTCTCCTGAAAAAGAAAGGGGATCCGGGCATCAAGGGGGAGACGGATCCACGGAAGCGAAACTGCGCACCATGCGCATCCACTCCATTGCTGCATAACGGCCCGTTCAAAGCGGACTTGATGTTGACAGAAATTTACATCCTTCAGTTTCTGGGGCAGTTCGTTGACAAGTCTGCATTGCATTCGCGCAATCTTTCGAAGAGCCTTGCTGGAAAAGGATTTGCGGCGATACCGTGCGTGCCGTCGGGCGGCCTGAGATGGGCACAGGCAATCAAGAAAAAATGTAACGAAATGTGCGCAAGTTGCTGGCAGCGGGATTTCAATTGCAGTGAGGTAATGAAATCGTGCTGGCAGCAAGACAATGAGCGCGCACGGATGAGCTGAACGAAAACGCAACGTCTCGAGACACTGCGTTCAACGTGGGCTTTGCACCCACTCGCTCACGCCTCACTCCATCACGAACAGGCGTCGATGTTCGCGGATGGCATAGCGATCCGTCATGCCCGCGATGTAGTCGGCCACCTTGCGCGCCTGCTTGTCCAGCCGTTGGGTTTCATCGACGATGCCCTTGACCTGATAATCCGGCGGCAGCAGGTTGGGCTGGCCGATGAAGGTGTCGAACATCTCGGCGATGATGCGGCGTGCCTTGGCGGTCATGCGGTTGACCTGGTAATGGCGGTAGAGCTTCTCGCGCAGGAATTTCTTCAGGATGGCGGCTTCGGCAGCCATGGCATCGGAGAAGGCGATCAACTGCGGTGCATTGCGTACATCTTCGATGTCGCGCGGTGCGATCTCGGCGATGCGGCTGCGCGAGGTCTGGTTCAGATCGATGATGAGTGCATTGATCATGCGACGCACCGTCTCATGAATGACGCGACGGCCAGTGATGCCGGGGTAGGTCTGTTCGACCTCGCGCAGATGGCGCGCGAAGAAATCGACTTCGCTCATCAGTTCCATGGTCAGCAGTCCGGAACGCAGGCCATCGTCGATGTCGTGATTGTTGTAGGCGATCTCGTCGGCCAGGTTGGCCAGTTGCGCTTCCAGCGAAGGCTGTTTCTTTTCCAGGAAACGCACGCCGATCTCGCCCAGCTGCCGGGCATTGTGCAGGGAGCAGTGCTTGAGGATGCCCTCGCGCGTCTCGAAGGTGAGGTTCAGGCCATCGAAGGCAGCGTAGTGCTGCTCCAGTTCATCGACCACGCGCAGGCTCTGCAGGTTGTGCTCGAAGCCGCCGTGATGCTTCATGCAGTGGTTCAGCTCGTCCTGCCCGGCATGACCGAAGGGAGTGTGGCCCAGGTCGTGTGCCAGCGAGATGGCTTCCACCAGGTCTTCGTTCAGTTGCAGGTTGCGCGCGCACGAACGGGCGATCTGTGCGACTTCGATGCTGTGGGTCAGGCGCGTACGGAAAAGGTCGCCCTCATGATTGACGAAGACCTGCGTCTTGTATTCGAGACGGCGGAAGGCGGTGGAGTGGACGATGCGGTCACGGTCGCGCTGGAACTCGCTGCGCGATCCGGGCGGGGTTTCACTGTAGCGCCGACCTCGCGAACTTGCCGAGTGGGCGGCATAGGGGGCGAGATGGTCAGGCGCTTCAGTGTGCATGTTCATGCTCCGGTGCAGGCCGCCAGGGTTTGCAAGAGCAACTCCTGCGGCGCGTTGGTAATCAGAGGACTGCCCAGCGGCTTGATCAGGATGAACTTGATCGCGCCACCTTCATTCTTTTTGTCCACTTCCATGAGGTCCAGCCAGCGTTCCGTGCCCAGGTCGGGAGCCACGGTGGGCAGGCCGGCGGCGGCGGTCACGGCACGAATGCGTTCGCACGTGGCGGCATCGATGTAGCCCAGGCGCTGCGACAGGTCCGCCGCCATCACCATGCCACAGCCCACCGCTTCACCATGCAGCCACTGACCATAACCAAGGCCATTCTCGATGGCGTGGCCGAAGGTGTGGCCGAAGTTGAGGATGGCGCGCAGGCCACCTTCGCGCTCGTCCTGGCGCACCACCTCGGCCTTGATCTCGCAGGAGCGCTGGATGGCATAGGCCAGGGCGGCGTCATCCTTGGAGACCAGGCGCGCCATATTGGTTTCGATCCAGTCGAAGAAGGGCGCATCGATGATGGCGCCGTGCTTGATGACTTCGGCTATGCCGGCCGCCAGCTCGCGCGGAGGCAGGGTGTGCAGGGTGGCGGTATCGGCGATGACGGCCTGCGGCTGGTAGAAGGCCCCGATCATGTTCTTGCCCAGCGGATGATTGATGCCGGTCTTGCCGCCGACCGACGAATCCACCTGCGAGAGCAAGGTCGTGGGCACTTGCACGAAGGGCACGCCGCGCATGTAGGAGGCCGCGGCAAAGCCGGTGAGGTCGCCGATCACGCCGCCACCCAGCGCGACCAGAGTGGTCTTGCGATCACACTTGTCGGCCAGCAGACGATCAAAGATCTTCATCAGGCTGGCCCAGTTCTTCTCCTCTTCGCCATCGGGCAGCACGATTTCGGTGACCTGCTTGCCGGCTGCGCGCAGGGCCTGCGCTACCTTGTCCAGGTAGAGCGGGCCGACCTTGTCATTGGTAACGATGGCCACGCGCTTGCCCTTGACGTATTGCGGCAGCAGGGTGGGGTCGTCCAGCAGCCCGCGGCCGATGTGGATGGGATAGCTGCGCTCGCCCAGGTCGACGTTGAGGGTCAGGGAGGCGATCGTGGTGGCGGCGGAGGCGATGTTCTGGTTCATGCTGCGAAGGCTGGGTTCGGCGCTGGCAGCGCCATGAAGGATCTGGGTGGAATGACTGCGCGAGAGTGTGGTGGTGCCATCGGCAGCCTGGGTCAGGACTGCGCTGGCGGTTTCCAGGACGATGGTTTCCTCAGGTGCCGGTACCGCTTGCCAGGCACCTTCCTTGGGCGAGAGTTCCAGGTGGCTGATGATGGTCTGTACCAGGAACTGCACATTGGGCCGGTTGGTCTCGACCACGAAGTCGGCCACTTCGCGATACAGCGGATCGCGCTGGCGCGACAGCTCTTCGAGCTTGCGGCGCGGGTCGGCGGTTTGCAGCAGCGGACGGTTCTTGTCGCGCCCGGTGCGTTGCAGGATCTGGTTGATGCTGGCACGCAGGTAGACGACGGTGCCGCCTTTCTTGAGATTCTCGCGATTCTCGGCACGCAGGATCGCACCGCCGCCCGTGGCCAGCACGATGTCGGGCTGGGCTGCGAGCTCGCGGATGACCTCGGCTTCGCGGCGACGGAAGTTCTCCTCGCCCTCGATCTCGAAGATCACCGGGATGGTGGCGCCGGTCCGCGCTTCGATCTCGTGGTCCGAATCGACGAAACGCTTGTTCAGCTTTTTGGCCAGGGCCCGGCCTATGGTGGTCTTGCCGGCTCCCATCAGGCCGACAAGGAAGATGCTTCCCGTCATATCTAAGAATTCTGCGCTTTGCGCTACTGGCCAATGTCATGGCGCCGCACGTCTGCCGGCACGGTCGCCTGCCGCCCGGTGGACGGCTGTGTTGCCCGCTGCTGGCGGGCTCGCGCCCGGCGCCACGGGCCTGGAACAGCGATTTTACCGTTCTTTGCCCCGCCACCGGGGAAAAATCCCGTGGTCAGGGCCTTGCGGCTCAATACGGGCGCGGCGCGGCGACGATGCGTGGGGTCAGGAAGATCAGCAGTTCAGTCTTGTCCCGCACCTTGCTCTGGCTGCGAAACAGCGCCCCCAGCACCGGGATGTCGCCCAGCAGCGGCACCCGCGTCTCATGGTCATTGTCGGTCTGGGTATAGATGCCGCCGATGACGACCGTGCCGCCATCCTCCACCTGGACCTTGGTCTTGATGTGCTTGGTGTTGATGGCCAGTCCGCCGGGCGTGACGCTGCCCCGGCTGTCCTTGTTGACGTCCACATCGAGGATGACGTTGCCATCCGGCGTGATCTGGGGGGTGACCTCCAGCTTCAGGTTGGCTTTCTTGAAGGCGGTGGCGGTGCTGCCGTTACCGGCGGCTTGCTGGTAGGGAATTTCTTCGCCCTGTTCGATCAGCGCGGCCTGCTGGTCGGCGGTGACCAGGCGCGGGCTGGAGACGATCTTGCCGCGGCCTTCGGCCTCCAGCGCCGACAATTCGATGTTGAGAAAGCGCTGCGCGGCGGCATTGAAGAGGGTGAAGGCGAAGCTGCCGGGGGCGGCACCGCTGAGTCCATCGGCAGGCAAGTTCAGGGCCGGTTCGCGCAGGTACAGATCAGGTGTGGCGGGTGTCTGGCCGCTGCGCTCGCCGATGGCGGCGTAGCCATTGCCCACGGCGGCCCCGCGGGTGGTGGCGGCCAGCCCGAGCTTGACGCCCAGGTTGCGCGAGAAACTGTCATCGGCTTCCACGATGCGGGCTTCGATCAGGACCTGGCGGGAGGCCACGTCGATGCGCTCGATCAGCTTGCGTACGTTGGCCAGCACGGCCAGGGTATCGGTGACCAGCAACTGGTTTGTATGGCCGTCGATCATGGCGCTGCCCCGTCGCGAGAGCAGGGCGTTGCGGCGATTGGCCTGGGTGCTGCCGTCTTCGCCGATGCCCAGCGCCTTGCGCAAGGTATCGGCGCGCTGGTAATTGAGCTGGAAGCTTTCGGCGTGCAGTGGTTCGAGGTCGGCGATGCTGGCCTTCTGCTCCAGCTCCAGGCGTTCGCGCGCGAGCATCTCGTCGCGTGGCGCAACCCAGAGGACCTCGCCGTGGCGTCGCATTTCCAGCCCCCTGGCCTGCAGGATCAGATCCAGCACCTGGTCCCAGGGCAGATCCTTGAGGCGCAGGCTCAACTGTCCCGTGACCGTGTCACTGGCCATGATGTTCACACCGCCCTGCTCGGCCAGCACTTGCAGGGCGGTGCGCACGTCAATGTTCTGGAAGTTCAACGAGAGCCGCTGCCCGCCATAGGTCTTGCCCTCCTGCAAGCCCGTCTCCGCGCTCCTGCCGCCAGCGCCCGGACTGACCGGCAGGACATCGATCATCAGCTGCCGCCGGGTCTGGTAAGCCTGGTAGCGCCACGCGCCCTGCATCTCCAGCACCAGGCGGGCGCCGTCCTGATGGCCAAGTACCCGGTATTGCTGGACCGGCGTACCCAACTGGCCGGTCTCCACCTGCCGCCGCAAGGCCAGCGGTACCTTGGCTCCGGCGATGTCGACGATCAGGCGTGAGCCCAGCTGGCGTACCTGCACGGTGTGTTCGTTGCCGCCCAGTTCCACTGTCATGCGCGCCTCGCCCAGTGGGCCACGGCGCAGCTCAATCGATTGCAGCGCGACCGGATCCGCCGCAGGACGCTGCGCCAGTTCCACCATCAGACGATCCCCATCGGCGCGCAGTTGATAGGTGACGGCCTGCTTGAGCGAAACCTGAAGGCGCAGCCGCTCATCATCGGCGGCGAGCTGGATGCGCCTGACCAGACCGCTGCCGGCCAGAGTGCGGGCAAGCGTGTCGACGGCGCTGGTCCGTGGCAGGTCCAGCACCAGTTGCGGTGGATTGATCAGATGGAAGGTCCCGATTTGTGCCGGGTCCATCGGTGCCTGCAGCCGCAGTTCCAGCATCGTGCCGTAGGCACCCGGATGCAGGTGCAGGGACAGCAGTCGGTTCTCTGCGCTGGCAAGCTGGCTCACCAGCAGGGCGAGCAGGAGCAGGATCATCTTCATGGGGATACTCCGGGTCGGATCAGGCGGCGCCGGACGCTGCGCATCGGCCCGCGGGTCGGGGCCAGGCGCGTCGCCGCCATCGTTGGCGCACTGGCCGTCGGCAGGCTGGCCATGGTCATGGTCTGGCGGGCACCGTCTTCCCGGCCCATATCGATTTCCTCTTCACGCACCGCCAGCACCCGGCCCAGGCTGCCGGGCAGCTCGTCGCCGGTTTGCAACTGCCGGGTGCTCCCCTGCAGTTCGACGATGGCGATCCATTGCTGGTCGCGCCGCAGCGTGCCCAGCAGTCGCAGCTCGGGTGCCGGCGTCGGGACGGGTGGAGTGGCGGTGCCGGCCGCGGCCTGGTGCCCGCTGTGTTGCTCCTCGTCTTCATCGTCGCGGGCGTCAACATGGGAGATGGTCTGCCGGTGCGGGCTGGCGGGTGGGGCTTCTCTCAGCGCAAAGGGATCGGGCAAGTCCGCATGCTCGGCAGGCTGTGCGTCATCCGTCGCCGGTCCGGACAGTCCGGCAGCAGCCGGAAGGGGCAGGGGGGACGCGGGCCGCGCCTGCAGTTGCGCGATCCAGGCCCGCGTGGCCTGCACTTCATCGGGAGGATCGATGGTCAGCAACACGCCCCCCACGATCCCCGCCAGCGACAGCGGCAGCAAGACCAGCCAGGGCAGGCTCATGGTGCGGACTCCTTCGTGTCACCTCCGGAAACGAGAGCAGCCCCGGGGGCGCTCACGGTGGCATGTAGCTGCAGTATTGCCTGGTCGTCCTGTTCGCTCACGTTGATGTCGAGCCGCTCGAACAGCACCGGGAGGGGGAGGCTGCTGACCAGTTCGACGAAACGCAGCAGGCCGGCGTGGCTGCCGCGCAGTGCGATGGTGGCGGCCAGCTTGCCGCTGAGCGGTTTGAAGGATTCCAGTGTCAGTCCGCATTCACTGGCGCGACGGGCCAGCTTGGTGTGCAGCAGATCCGGCTGCAACTGGTCGGCCGACCATAACTGCGCCTGTTGTGCGGTCAGCTGCATGAGCAGCGCGCTTTCACGTGATCGCAGGGCAGGCTGCTGCGCCCGCTGCGTCAGTGCCGCCTGATACTGCGCACGCAAATCCTGCTGGCGCTGGCGCGCTGCCTGGCGGCTGTCTTCCAGATCGCTCACGGCCAGCAGCAGTCCACTGCCGGCGCATGACAGCGCCACCAGCAAGCACAGGGCCAGGCGCGCCAACCGGGGCCAGTGCGCCGGATGCGTGCGCCAGCGGACCTGGCTCACCGGACAGCTCCTTGCGCGGGCGACGGGGAGGGCTGCAAGGGGATGGCCAGGGTGAAGGCATAGGCACCGTCCTCAGCCTGCAGGTCATGCAGGGCGGTGCCGTCCAGTCCGGCGGCGTCGAGGGCGACGACAAAGTCGCGCACCGCCTGGGCGCTGGCGGCCTGCCCGCGCAACTCGCCGCGCTCCCCTTGCAACAGAAGCCGGTGCAGCCGGATTTGCCCGGGGGTGGACTGGGCCGCCTGCGCCGCGATTCGCATCAGGTGGGGAGCCTGCTGACGACGTCGGGTCAACTGCTGGTGCGCGGTGACCTGCTTTTCCAGCGCCGCAATCTGGTTGCGCAACGCGGCGCTTTGCCGGGCCTGGGGAGTCAGGGTGTGCAACTGTCCGGTCAGCAGCGCATTGGCCTCTTGCAGCGACGCCGTGTGCAGGCGAACGCGCCAGCCGGGCAGGGCTGCCAGCGCAGCGCCCAGTAGCAGGGCGCAGGCGAGCATCCGATAAAAGCCGCGCTCGCGCGCGCGCCGCCGCTGCGCCGGGGAGCGCGAAAAATCCATTCCGCATCTCATGCCAGTCCCTCCCATGCCAGGGCCAGGGCAAGCTGATAATCGGGCGGCATCTGCGCGGCGATCTGCGGAGCCAGCATCAACGCGGAAGGCGGGGCGGCTATCTGGGCATCGAGCCCGCCGTATTTGGCGAAGGCGCGGGCGATCGGCCCCAGGGCGGGATGGTCGCCGCTCAACAGCAGCCGGCGTGGCAAGGGCTTCAGCAGGGGCGCAGCGCAGGCCAGCAGCGCCAGGTGAGCGCCACGCGCGCTGACCTCGGGCAGGGCATGGCTGGGCCCATCACCATGCAGCAGCCAGCGCGCGTCGCGATCCAGTCGCAGTATGGCGGTCTGGTCGGTACGTCTGTCCTCACGCAGCCAGGCCGCCAGACACAGGTCTTCCGGCGCCAGCGTGGCCAGCGGGCGGGCGATGGCCGCGGCCAGCGACAGGCGGTCCTCGATGGCCAGGCGCGAAGCGGCCACCGCCAGTACCTGCCGGTCCAGCGGCGAGCCCGGCTGCGGGCCGAGCTCGCGGTAATCCAGTGCATGGTCCTCGGCACTGATGCCGTAGGCGGCCATCTCGGCGTGGACCTGCTGCTGCCGTTGCAGCGGATGGGCGTCGGCCGGCAGCACCAGGCGCTGGCCGGTGAGGCAGCGCGCCGGTACCGCCAGCGCGACGGCAGCGCCCTCGCAACCGGGTTCGTCCAGCAGGGAGCGACAGATCAGCGTCAGCGCCTCGAAATCGGTGATCTGCCCGTCCTGGCAGATCACCCCGCCGGTCAGCCGCTGGGTGAGCTTGAGCAGTTGCGCGCGCTGGCCGATGCGGCGCAGCAGCGCCAGTCGCACACGGTCGGGCGCGATGTCGAGGCCAGCGCACAGGCGTGGGTTGCTGCGACCAAAGAAGAGGGAGAAGCCTGCCATATGCCATTCTCATGCAAAGGGAAGCTTCGGATTCTCCGGCCTGTTCGGCAGGGTGGGAATAGCGAAAACTTGAGGAATGCCCGCCAATTTTCAGCAATTTGCCCCCAATGCCGCACTTCCCCGCATCCTGCCCGGAACCGGCCCGTTGTCCTTTGGTCTATTTGCAACACCTCGCCACGCGGCCCGTCAGGGCGAGCCGCTATAATGCGGGCTTGTTTCTTTCACCCGGCTCCGGCCCGCAGCTTCGGCCTGCTTTAACGCTTAATTCGAATGTCTTCCTCTTCCAACGGCGGCGATCAACGCAAACCGGCATCGGCGGATGCCCCCGCAGAAAAGGCGCCCCGCAAGCGCCTGCACTGGTCGCTGCGCATCATCCTGGGTTTGTTCGGTACCGTGCTGGGTCTGGTGGTGATGGTGATCCTGGGCGCGACCTTCGTCGTCGCCCTGACCTATCCCAAGCTGCCCGACCTCGATACGCTGACCGACTATCGTCCCAAGATCCCGCTGCGCATCTTCTCCGCCGATGGCGTGCTGATCGGCGAATTCGGCGAGGAGCGGCGCAACCTGGTCCACTTCAAGGACATCCCGGACATCATGAAGAAGGCCGTGCTGGCCATCGAGGATGACCGTTTCTATGAACACGGCGGCGTCGACTACCAGGGCATTGTGCGCGCCACCTTCTCCAACCTCTCCGGCGGCGGTGGCGGTGCTTCCACCATTACCCAGCAGGTGGCACGCAACTTCTTCCTGACCAGCAACGAGCCGACCTTCCTGCAGAAGGCGGTGCGCAAGTTCTTCTACGAGATCCCGCTGGCCTGGAAGATCGAGAACAACCTCACCAAGGACCAGATCCTCGAGGTCTACATGAACCAGATCTATCTGGGCCAGCGCGCCTACGGCTTCGCCTCGGCCGCCCAGATCTATTTCGGCAAGCAGCTCAAGGATCTCACCATCGCCGAGGCGGCCATGCTGGCCGGCCTGCCCAAGGCGCCCTCGGCCTACAATCCGGTGGTCAATCCCAAGCGTGCACATGCGCGCCAGCAGTACATCCTCTTGCGCATGCGCCAGCTGGGTTACATCACCGATGCGCAATACCAGCAAGCCAAGGATGAGGAGTTGCACGTCAAGGGCGACAGCTCGGCCTTCGGCATGCACGCCGAATACGTGGCCGAAATGGCGCGCCAGCTGGTCTACGCGCAGTACAAGGACGAGACCTACACGCGCGGCCTGAACGTCTTCACCACCATCACCAAGGCCGACCAGGACGCCGCCTACATCGCCCTGCGCCGTGGCATCATCGACTACGAGCGCCGTCATGGCTATCGGGGTCCGGAAGGCTACATGGACCTGCCCGAGAAGGCCACCAAGGAGGTCGTGGAAGATGCGGTGGCCGTGGAACTTGCCGATCACCCCGACAGTGACGACATGGTCTCGGCCGTGGTGCTGGAAGCCAAGCCCAAGGAAATCACCGCCATGCTGGCCACCGGCGAGGAGATCAGCATCTCCGGCGCCGGTCTGGGCTTTGGCGCCAACCTGCTGTCGGACAAGGCACCGCCGCAGAAGAAGATTCGTCGTGGCGCCATCATCCGGGTGTTCCAGGATGGCAGCAACTGGATCATCACCCAGATGCCGGAAGTGGAATCGGCCTTCGTCTCGGTGAATTCGCATGATGGTGCGATCCGTTCGCTGGTGGGCGGCTTCGACTTCAACCGCAACAAGTTCAACCACGTCACGCAGGCCTGGCGCCAGCCGGGTTCGTCCTTCAAGCCCTTCATCTATTCCTCCTCGCTGGAAAAGGGCTTGTCGCCGGCCACCATCATCAATGATGCGCCGCTGACCTTCACCCAGACCGGCGGCCAGGTATGGCAACCGAAGAACTACGGTGGCAAGTTCGAAGGTCCGATCTCCATGCGCCGCGCCTTGCAGAAGTCGATCAACCTGGTCTCCATCCGCATCCTCGAGCGGGTGGGTGTGAAGTATGCGCAGGAATACATCACCCGCTTCGGCTTCGATGCCGACAAGAATCCGCCCTACCTGACCCTGGCGCTGGGGGCGGGCAACGTCACGCCCTTGCAGATGGTGGGCGCGTACTCGGTGTTTGCCAACGGCGGCTACAAGATCAATCCCTACCTGATCACCAAGGTCACCGACAACAACGGCGAGGTGCTCTCCCAGGCCAAGCCGGCCACTGCCGACGATGAATCCAACCGCGTCATCGATGCCCGCAATGCCTTCATCATGGACAGCATGTTGCGCGACGTGGTACGTCATGGCACGGCCGTCAAGGCACTGTCGTTGAAGCGCACCGATCTGGCCGGCAAGACCGGTACCACCAACGATTCCATGGATGCCTGGTTCGCCGGCTATCAACCCGGCCTGACCGCCATTGCCTGGATCGGCTACGACCAGCCCAAGAGCCTGGGCGACCGCGAAACCGGTGGCGGCCTGGCTCTGCCGGTATGGATCAGCTACATGTCCAAGGCCCTCAAGGACGTGCCCAATGTGGACCGCAAGGTGCCGGATGGCGTGATCGAATCGGGCGGCGAGTACTACTATGCGGAGTTCCCGCCCAGCGCCATGGTGCGTGATCTGGGCATGGGCGATCGCGGTGGGATGACGCCGGAAGAAGAAAAGGCCAAGACGCAGATGAAGAACGAGCTGTTCTGATGTCTGATTTCCGGTTTTTGATTTCCGATGTTCGGATAAAAAATATAAACGATTTATATCATTTAAAATTTTTCCGCTGATCGTCGCTCCAAATGAAAACCGCCTGTTGCAAGACAGGCGGTTTTTTCATGGGCATCAATATTGTGCCAGCAGGATCAATCCTTTCCGGACACCGCATGGCTGATGCTGCGCATGGCCAGCAGGGTCAGCACTTCATCCTGCTCGGTGCCGTAGTCGCTGAGTTTGACGATCACCGTGCGCGTGGCCGGGTTGACGTAGATGTACTGGCCGAAGACGCCAATGGCCGAGAAGTCGCGATCATCGGCGTTGCCCGGCGGGATCCACCATCCATCGCGGTAGTCCAGGGCATTGCCGTTGTTGACCGGCTGGCGCGGTGCGGCAGCCCAGGCGGGGCTGACGATCTGTTGTTCACCGATGCGTCCGCCATCCAGGTACAGCAAGCCAAGACGGGCGAAGTCGCGCGCCGTGGTATTGAGACAGCAAAAGGCCTTCTCCACGCCATGGCGGGCGCTGTCGACGCTCCAACTGGCATCCTGTTCCATGCCCAGCGGTTCCCACAGCGCCTGCCGGGCGAAGTCGGACAGCCGCATGCCGGTAGCGCGCGCCAGTACGCGCGAGAGCACCAGCGTATCGATGCTGCGGTATTCGAAGCGTGAGCCGGGCGCAAAGCGCAGGCCGTCGCGGCGGGCGATGAATCGTTGCAGGTCGGTGCTGACGTACATGCGCACCACCGGCGAAGCGAGCGAGCCACCGTAGTTCTCTTCGACATCGATGCCCGAGCGCATGTCCAGCAACTGAGCGATGGTGATGTTGGCGTAGGCCGGCGCAATCTCGTCGGGCTTGAGATAGCGACCGATCGGTTCGTTCAGGGACTTGATCCTGCCCTGTTTCAGGGCCACGCCGGTCAGCGCCGAGACGAAGGACTTGGCCACCGAGAACGAGGCAAAGCGCGATTTGGCATCATAGCCATCGAGGTAGTGCTCGTAAATCACAATGCCATCCTGGATCACCACGAAGGCCTGGGTGGCCGTGCCCTTGATGAAGTCGATCAACGGCAGTCGCTTGCCGTCCTTCCAGGGCAGCTCCAGATCGAGCGTGCGCAGCGCCGTGGGTAGCGCTTGCGGATGGCTGGAGCGCGCAATCGGATTGGCCTCGAACACCTTGTAGCTCTGGCTGTGCGGGGTCAGGTCGAACTGCAGATCGATCAAGGTTGGCAGGCCGGGCAGGTCGGCAATGCGCCGACCGATCTCGGCGCCGGCCAGCAATAGCAGCAGCGCGGCGGCGCCGCGGGCGAGCAGGGTGGTGGTGCGGGTGCGGGGCATGGGGCTCGTTCCTGGGGTGGTGAGCCTATTGTGCCCGATCAGCCCGGGCTTTGGCTGGCCGCGTACTGTTGATAGCCGCGCGCCCGCAGTTCGCACGCCGGGCACTTGCCGCAGCCATGGCCCCAGTCATGCAGTTGGCCGCGTTCGCCCAGGTAGCAGGTGTGGGTATCGGCCCGGATCAGGTCCACCAGCGGCACACCGCCCAGCGATTCGGCCAGGGCCCAGGTCTGGGCCTTGTCGATCCACATCAGCGGTGTTTCCACCTTCAATTGCGTGGCCATGCCCAGATTCAGCGCCACCTGCAGGGCTTTCATGGTGTCGTCGCGGCAATCGGGATAGCCGGAGAAATCGGTCTCGCACATGCCGCCGACCAGTACGTTCAGGCCCCGGCGATAGGCCAGCGTGGCGGCCACGGTCATGAACAGCAGGTTGCGTCCGGGAACGAAGGTATTGGGCAGGCCATTGTCCTGCATGGCGATTTCGACATCGCGCGTCAATGCCGTGTCAGAGATCTTGCCGATGAGCGACAGGTCGATCATGTGATCCTCCCCCAGGCGCGTCTGCCATTGAGGCGAGAAACCTTTCATCTTCTCCAGCAGGGCCGGGCGTACTTCCAGTTCAATGGCATGGCGCTGGCCGTAGTCGAAGCCAATGGTTTCCACCCGCTGATAGCGCGACAGCGCCCAGGCCAGGCAGGTGGTGGAATCCTGGCCGCCGGAGAAGAGCACCAGGGCGCTCTGGGTGTTCAGGGTCGGGGCGATGGCGGGGGCAGCGGACATGGGCGGGCTCAACACGTAAGGGGGAATTGACTGACAAGAATCAACGCGGGGCCTGGCGGCATCGCTGCCGGCCCAGGCCCCGCGCGTTCAACAGCGGCTAGCTTAGTTGGTTTTCCTGACCGAATCCAGCACCTGCTCGATATAGTCCCCATTGGGATCGGTGAACTTCAGGCGTACCGGATACCACTCCATCTTGGGCGCCAGCCAGATGTCGAGCTTCTGGGCCTGGTCATTCGGCGGAGGATTGCGGAACAGGTGCAGGGCTTCGGTCTCGCCCTGGGCGGTCTTGATCTTCTCGCGGCCGATCACCTTGAAGGTCCATTGCTCGGCATCGCGCGGACCAGCCACGAAGAAATTCCATTCCGAGCCCGGCTTCATCCGGGCGGCATTGGCCCGCGCGATGGCCACGAACTGCCAGGTGATACCAGTGCGGTCCTGCTCGCCGCCTTGCAGCGGGAAGCTTTCCGCAGACTCGGTGAAAGTGATCTTGTTCTGCTCACGGTTGAAGGTGGTGGTGGTCGGTTCGCGGCGCAGACGCTTCTCCACGAAGCGCGCCGGCGCCAGGCCGTAGGCGTCGATACTGCCCTCACTGCTGGTTTCCAGGATCTTGCCCAGCAGCATGGCGCGGGTTTCGGTGTTGACGCTGTAGGCAGTCTTGCTCTGCGTCCACTTCACCAACCCCTCGCCCTTGAGGTCGAGCCCGCTCTGCTTGGCGCTGATGGTGTAATGCAGCTCGGCCGAGGGCGGCAGGTTGTAGGGACGTTTTTCCACCGGATGCGGACCGTCGGCGGCCAGGACGGGGCCGCTGGCCAGCAGCGCGGCCAGCGGCAGTGCAACGAGGGTGGTTTGGAGGCGATGTGAAAGTTTTTTCATGGCGAGCTCTTCGTGTTGGTCTCTGTGGGGCTTGGCGATGAGGCAAGGCCGAGCCATATGAAGGAATACGACCAGAATGCCGGGGCACGGTTCTGCCGTCCGGGCGCGTAATTGTGCGCAATTGTTTCCGATTTTGACAGGGCATGCAGGATCTGGTCTCACTGACCCGCGGGTTTGAGGCCGGACAAGTCCAGCTGGGTATAGTCACCGTTGGGCCGCAGGTCGGTATAGCGCACCCGCACCGGATACCATTCGTGCTGCGGCGCCAGCCAGATATCGACGCGGTCATCATAGGAACCGGGCTTGGGCATGCGCACCAGGTGCCAGGTCTGTAGCGCGCCCACAGGCAGGGTGAGGCGTTCCTGGCCCAATACCTGCACGCGCCAGATTTCGCCGTCGCGCACGCCGGCCACGAACAGGTCGATCACCGCACCAGCCTGCATCTGCCCGGCATCACCCCGGCCGATGGCGGCCAGCTGCCAGATCAGGCTGGCACGGTCCTGCTCGCCGCCACGGCGCGGATAACTCGTGGTGGACGCGGAAAAGCTGACCACGTTGCGTTCGCGGTTGAAATGGGTGTTGGTGGCCGATTTGAAGCCCTTCTGTTCGGTGTAGAGCTCCGGCGAGACGCCCCAGGCATCGAGTGCGCCTACGCTGGTGAAATTGAGCAGTGTGAAGAACAGCGCCTTGGCCTTGCCTTCCACCTTGTAGTGGTCGCCCTCGTTGTGCCAGGCGATGCTGCCGCGACCGTAAGCCGGCTGCTGGTCCTTGGTGCCGGTGACGTCGTACTCCAGCAGGGCGCTGGGCGGGGCGCTGGTCTGGTAGACCTTGCCGGGGGCGGCATCAGGGGCTTCGCCGTTGCCGTTGTTGCCGTGGTCGGCGCTTGCGCTTCCCTCTCCCTCCCCTCGACCTGTTTGGCCCGCTCCACTGGCGGAAGTGGGGAGGGAGGCCGCTGGCGGGTCTTGCGGTGCGGGCATGGGGATGCGTTCGACGGTCTCGCGGATGGGTTCGTCGGGCGGGTCGATGGCGGGTTCCGGTACGCGGCGGGGAGCCGGGCGCCTGACAGCGTTCGCGGGTCTGGCCGAGCTCGGCCGTGTTGGCTTGGCCGCCGGCAGTGCCACCGGCTGCGCGGGCGGTGGGACCGGGCGCAGTTCCACCGTCATGGTCGGTGCCTGCGTCTGGCCCGGTACGATGATGTGACGCCGCCCCCAGTCCACCAGCGCGACATGCAGTGCCAGGCTCGATGCGATCAGGATCAGCAGGCGCGGCCAGCGCCGGGCGGGACGGGAAACTTCGCTCATGACCGCCAGTGTATCGGATCAGTTGCAGGGCGTCGTGGGGGCAACTGGCCGGAGAGGGGCATTTCAAACCACGTACAATGCGTTTTTTTTTTGCTGTCCTTTGCTCACCGATGAACCTGTCCCTGTCCTCCCGCTTGCTTCTGCGTGTGTTCCCGGTCGCCGCCCTGATGGCGCTGGTCACCGCCTCCACCTTCGCTGCACCCTTGCCACCGGTGCGCATCGGCATGATCGACGGGCTCTCCGGTCCCTTCGCCAATGCCGGCGAGGCGGTGGTGCGCAACATCAACTACGCCATCGAGCGCGTCAATGCGCGCGGCGGCGTGAGCCTGCCCGATGGCAAGCATTTGCTGCAACTCTCCACCTTCGACAACAAGCTGGGCGTGGAAGACTCGCTGATACAGTTCCGCCAGCTTACCGACGAACGTATCCCCTTTCTGATCGAGGGCAACAGCTCGGCGGTGGCGGCCGCGCTCATCGATGCGGTCAACAAGCACAACCAGCGCGAGCCGGATCATCGTGTCCTGTTCCTCAATTACTCCGCCGTCGATCCGGCGCTGACCAATGAGAAATGCAGCTTCTGGCATTTCCGTTTTGATGCCAGCGCCGACATGCGCATGCAGGCCCTGACTGAAGCCATCAAGGCCGATCCCTCCACCAAGAAGGTCTACCTGATCGGCCAGGACTACAGCTTCGGCCGCCAGGTCGCCAAGGCCGCGCGCGAGCAGCTCGCGGCCAAGCGACCCGACATCGCCATTGTCGGCGACGAGCTGCATCCCATCGGCAAGATCAAGGATTTCTCGCCCTACATCGCCAAGATGCGCAGCGCCGGAGCCGATGCCGTCATCACCGGCAACTGGGGCAACGATCTGACGCTCTTGGTGAAGGCCGCACGCGATGCCGGCTTCAAGGCCAAGTTCTACACCTTCTATGCCAACAGCCTGGGCGCACCTGCGGCCATTGGTGATGCGGGCGTGGGCGTGGTGCGCGCGGTAGCCGAGTGGCATCCCAACGCGGGCGGCAATCCCGGTTCACCCAGCGATGCCTACTACCAGCAATTCCGCAAGCGCTACCCGCAGCCCAAGGATGATTACCTTTACCTGCGCATGCAGGTGATGATCGACATGCTGGTCAAGGCCATCGAAAAGGCCAGGAGCACCGACCCCAAGGCGGTTGCATATGCCCTGGAAGGCGCGCATTATCAGAACGCCTTCCACGAGGCGACCATGCGGGTCGAGGATCACCAACTGATCCAGCCGCTTTACCTGATGCAGATGCAGCGCGCCGACAGCGGCGGCATCCGCTTCGACAACGAGGGCAGCGGCTTCGGATTCCGTACCGAGCGCTACATCCCGGCCGAGCAGACCGCTTTGCCGAGCAGTTGCCGGATGCAGCGTCCGCCACGCTGAGAGCGACACCACAACAACAGGAGCGATCAATGCTGAATCAGGACCAGATGCCGGGCGCAGGCTCGGTAGCCGATACCATCGATTTCATGAAGAAGATGTGGAGCAGCATGGGCGCCCCCGCCATGGCCACGCCCTCGCTGTCGGTGGAGGACATCAACAAGAAGATCGGCGACCTCAAGACCGTGGCCTCCTGGCTGGAGCTGAACCTGAACATGTTGAAGGCCACCATCCAGACCCTGGAGGTGCAGAGCGCGACCCTCTCCACCCTCCAGGCCATGAGCGAGATCATGGCCTCGCGTGGTACGCCGCAGGCCGAGGCCGCTGCCGATGACGCGGCCAGCCCGGCACCGGGCTTCCCCTTCGGCTTCCCGATGTGGCCGGGCGCCGCTGCCGAACCGGAGCAAGCAACGGAAGAAGCATCCGCCCCCGATGTTGCTGAAGAGCAAACGACTGCAGCGCACGCCGAATCCCCGCCCGAGCCCGCTACAGAAGGTGCGGCCGATACCCCGCCGCCGGATTTCCAGTCTGCCATCGCCAATCCCAATGCCTGGTGGAATGTGTTGCAGGAGCAATTCAAGCACGCCGTCGGCAATGCCCTGGCCGGCGGACTGCCCGAGCAGGCGCCGCTGTTGAAGCCCGCCAAGCCGCCCAAGCCCGCGAAGACGCCCAAACGTCGCGAAAATAAGACAGTTGCCCCAAAGCCCAAGACCGGCCTGAAAGCCAAGCCTGTGGGTGCTTCCAAGCCAGCCAAGGGGGCCAAGGCGGCAGCCAGCAAGCCACCGGCCCGGAAAGCGCCCCAGCGTGCGGAAAATACGAGCGCGCCGGTTGGCACCGCTGTTGTACAATCCCGGCAAAACAAGAAGCCAGCCTCCCGCAAGCCAAATTCCCCCTGATCCTCGCCATGGCAGAGCCTGGCCCTGGGCGCCGCCGCGCCGGGCCTCTGTCATATTGCTGAAACCTGACCGTTTTAGTATGGATCGGGAAAATCTTGTTAAAATCAAACACTTAACGCATATAGGCACATACTGAGATGCTGTACCCAGAATTGTTCAAATCGCTAGAGCAGGTCCGTTGGAATATGGATAAGGATATTCCCTGGGACAAGTTCGACGCTTCCTTGCTCACCGACGAACAGGCGCAGACCATCCGCATGAACGCCATCACGGAATGGTCGGCCCTGCCGGCCACCGAGATGTTCCTGCGCGACAATCGCGGGGACAGCGATTTCTCGGCATTCATGTCGGTATGGTTCTTCGAGGAACAGAAGCACTCGCTGGTGCTGATGGAATACCTGCGCCGCTTCCGCCCGGACCTGTGCCCGACCGAAGAAGAGCTGCACAATGTGCGCTTCGAATTCGATCCGGCCCCGCCGCTGGAAACCCTGATGCTGCACTTCTGCGGCGAGATCCGCCTGAACCACTGGTATCGCTGCGCCGCCGACTGGCACACCGAGCCGGTCATCAAGCAGATCTACAAGATCATCAGCCAGGATGAAGCCCGCCACGGCGGCGCCTACCTGCGCTACATGAAGAAGGCCCTCAACGAAGTGGGCGACAAGGCCCGTGCGGCGTTTGCCAAGATCGGCGTGTTGATGGCTTCGGCGCGTCGTACCGAAAAGCCGCTGCACCCGACCAACCTGCACGTGAATCAGGCCCTCTTCCCCAACGACACCGTCCAGAGCCGCCTGCCGGACCCCGAATGGCTGGAACGCTGGCTGGACAACCAGATCAAGTTCGACGGCGAGTGGGAAAAGAAGGTCGTGGACCGCATCCTGCACAACATGTCGCTGCTGTTCGAACGTACCTTCAGCAACGTCCAGGAGCTCAACCGCTACCGCAAGGAAGTGACCCAGCGCATCATGCCGGCCGGCGCGGTCGCAGCCTGATCGGGAAAATTCCTTCACAGGCAGTACAATGGCAAAGCCGCAACCCTTTGGTTGCGGCTTTTTTCATCCTGCAACGATGCTCCTCAAGATGGCCGACTTCGAATCCAAACTCTGCACCCGCGATGAACTCCAGCAGCGCGTGGCCCAATTGCCCAAGCCGGTGGTGATGACCAATGGCGTGTTCGACATCCTGCATCGCGGCCATGTGACCTACCTGGCGCAAGCCCGTGCCCAGGGCGCCTCGCTGGTGGTGGCCGTCAATACTGACGCTTCCGTCAAGCGCCTGGGCAAGGGCGATGACCGTCCCATCAATACCTGTGAGGACCGCATGGCGGTGCTGGCGGCGCTGGAGTCGGTGTCGCTGGTCGTCCCCTTCGATGAAGACACGGCGCTGGAAGCCGTGCAGCAGGCGCATCCCGAGATCTACGTCAAGGGCGGCGACTACGACATGCACGCCATCCCCGAGGGCCAGACCGTAGCGGCCTATGGCGGCCAGGTGCTGGCCATTGCCTTCGAGCATGACCGCTCCACCAGCAAGCTGCTGGCCAAGGTGCGCAAGCTGGCCGGCTGAGCGCGGCACGCTGCAAACGACAAGGCCGGCAGGCGCATGGCGCGCTGCCGGCCTTGCCGTTTCAGGAACCGGCCTTGTCCGCCGGCCTGTTTGCTGCTCAGTGGTGCATGTGGTCCTTCATGTCCTTCATGTCCTTCATGTCTTTCATGCCGCCCGCGGCAGCCTTGCCGTCTTCGACATTGAAGGTCACCTCGACCTTGCCGGCTTTTTCGAAGGTCAGCGTGACCGGTACCTTCTGGCCCGCCTGCAGCGGCTTGGACAGGCCCATCAACATGATGTGGTAGCCATTGCCCGGCTGCATGGCGATCTTCTGGCCGGGTTTGACTTCCAGCCCGCCATCGAGCTCGCGCATCTTCATGACGTTGCCTTCCATGGCCATGGTGTGGATTTCACCCGACTTGGCCACCGGGGAGGACACGCTCACCAGGCGATCCGGCGTGCTGCCCTTGTTCTCGATGCTCAGGTAGGCGCCAGCAGCCGGCTGGCCGGGCACCGTCGCGCGGGCGTAAGGATGGCCGATTTCCAGCTGGCCCAGCTTGTATTCATGGGCCTGGGACAGCGGGGCGGCAGCCAGCAGGGTGGAAGCGATGGCCAGGGCGGCCAGGTTTTGGAAGAAATGCTTCATATCGATAAGTCCTGATTGTCTCGTTCATGTCTGGAATGCGGGCGCGCGGCCCGCCAGGGGTGGCGCAAAGGCGCCAGGGACGGCGGCTTCAGACCGGCGGTGCGCGCGCCTGGGCTGAACCTGGTGCCAGGCTGGCCGAACGCACGCGCGCAGCGGTGCGGGCCAGTGGATAGCTGACGCCGGGCATGACCGTCGTATCCAATGAGCAGTCCGGTGCCGGCCAGGCCGCCTGGCTGCCGCAACACAGCGGACAGTGGCCGGCCGCCAGATGGGTCGGTGCATTGCCGGAAGCACCACCGCCCACGCTGCAGATGGCCATGGCAGGGACGTCCCGCAGCGTGCGGGCGAGCGCCTGTTGCCACCATGGCGCGGCCACCATCGCCAGAACCAGCGCCAGACTGACCCAGCCCTGCCGACGCAGCCAGGGGCGGCGCGGCGCAAGTCGCTTGGGGGAGGGACGCAGGCGGGAAGACATGGGGCCTGATTATAGCAACGGGGCGGCCTTGTGCCGTGCAGTGCAACGCATACCGATCATGCCGACCGCACAATGCGAGTCATCCGAGCGGCCTGCCATCGGGGCTGGCAGCGCGTCCTCATGCAAATTGATTGTTCACAGGCGCTAGGCTAGACTTGTCGTCTTTTCGGGTTTTTGGCTAATCATTCATATTTTTCCAAGGGAGACTGCATGTCCTACAACCACAAGCTGACACTGCGCGCGATGGTCGCAGCCCTGTCCCTGGCTGCCGTGTGCGCAGCCCCGGCCATGACTGCCGACAAGTTTGTCGCGGTGACCGCCATCGTCGAGCATCCGGCCCTGGACGCCGTGCGTGACGGCGTGAAGGACGAGCTGAAGGAAGAAGGCTTCGACGCCGGCAAGAACCTGAAATGGGAATACCAGAGCGCCCAGGGCAATACCGGCACCGCCGCCCAGATCGCCCGCAAGTTCATCGGCGACAAGCCTGACGTCATCGTCGCCATCGCCACGCCCTCGGCCCAGGCCGTGGTGGCCGCCACCAAGAGCATCCCGGTGGTCTATTCCGGCGTGACCGATCCGGTCGCGGCCCAGCTGGTGAAGGACTGGAAGGCTTCGGGCACCAATGTCACCGGCGTGTCCGACCTGCTGGAACTGGACAAGCAGGTGGACCTGATCAAGCGCGTGGTGCCCAAGGCCAAGCGCGTGGGCATGGTCTACAACCCGGGTGAAGCCAACTCCGCCGTGGTGGTCAAGGCCCTGAAGGAACTGCTGGCCAAGTCCAACATGACCCTGGTGGAAGCCGCCGCCCCCCGTTCGGTGGACGTCGGTTCGGCTGCCAAGAGCCTGATCGGCAAGGTCGACGTGATCTACACCAATACCGACAACAACGTGGTCTCGGCCTATGAAGCGCTGGTCAAGGTCGGCAACGACGCCAAGATCCCGCTGGTGGCGTCCGACACCGACAGCGTCAAGCGTGGCGCCATCGCCGCCCTGGGCGTGAACTACTACGATCTGGGCCGCCAGACCGGCAAGGTGGTCGGCCGCATCCTCAAGGGCGACAAGCCCGGCGACATCCCCTCGGCCACCAGCAGCAAGCTGGAACTGTTCGTCAACACCGCCGCCGCGCAGAAGCAGGGCGTGACTCTGTCGCCCGAACTGGTGAGTTCGGCCAAGACCGTCATCAAGCAATAAGCAGGACCCGGCCTGAAGATCCCGCTGCCATGCGGGATCTGCTGTATCGGGCTGGGGCAGGATCAGTACGACACAGCACACCGATTTACCCCATAAGCGCATAACGGGCCCGCACGAGAGGAACGTCGAGGCCTGATTACCATGAAAGAGGAGAGGACCATGTTTGCAGTTTCCAAGTCACTGCGCGCCATCGCCGGCGCCCTGGCGCTGAGCGCCATCTGCGCTTCGGCGCTGGCGGCCGAGAAGGTGGTGGCCGTCACGTCCTTCGTCGAACACCCGGCGCTGGACGCCGTGCGTGACGGCACCAAGGACGAACTGATCGCCGAAGGCTTCGAGCCCGGCAAGAACCTGAAGTGGGAGTTCCAGAGCGCCCAGGCCAATGCCGGCACCGCCGGCCAGATCGCCAGGAAGTTCGTGGGCGACAATCCGGACGTGATCGTGGCCATCGGCACCCCCTCGGCACAGCCGATGGTGGCCGCCACCAAGACCATCCCCATCGTCTACTCGGCCATCGCCGACCCGATGGCCGCCCAGCTGGTCAAGGACTGGAAGCCCTCCGGCACCAACGTGACCGGCCTGTCGCACATGCTGGACCCGGTCAAGCAGGTCGAGATCATCAAGCGCGTGGTACCCGCGGCCAAGCGCGTGGGCGTGGTCTACAATCCGGGCGAAGCCAATTCCGTGTCGGCCTTGAACAACCTCAAGGGCGAGCTGCAGAAGGCCGGTCTGACCCTGGTGGAAGCCGCCGCCCCGCGTTCGGTGGACGTCGCCCCGGCCGCCAAGAGCCTCATCGGCAAGATCGACGTGATGTACACCACCACCGACAACAACGTGGTCTCGGTCTTCGAATCGCTGGCCAAGGTCTGCAACGATGCCAAGATCCCGCTGATCGCGTCGGACACCGGCAGCGTCAAGCGCGGTGCGATCGCAGCCCTGGGCGTGAACTTCTACGACATGGGCCGCCAGACCGGCAAGGTCGTGGCCCGTATCCTCAAGGGGGAGAAGGCCGGTGATATTGCCTCGTCGCCGGTCAAGAACCTGGAGCTGTACGTCAACACTTCCGCTGCCCAGAAGCAGGGCGTGACCCTGTCGCCGGAGTTCCTGAAGTCGGCCACCAAGGTGCTCAACTAAGCATGACCGCAGCCTGATCCGCCGGCCATGCACCGCCGGCGCCGCACCACCCGTGCTGCGCCGGCGCCATGCAGAAGACATTCGGCAGGGCGTACCGCGCCGTGCCGAATGTGTTTTTTTAAGAAAGTCCTTTTATGTCGCTGTATACCCTCCTGGGCGCGCTGGAGATCGGTCTGATCTTCAGTCTGGTGGCCCTCGGCGTGCTGATTTCCTTCCGCATCCTGGTGTTCCCTGACCTTACCGTCGATGGCAGCTTCCCGCTGGGCGGCGCGGTTGCCGCCACCATGATCGCAGCGGGCTACAATCCCTTCCTCGCCACCTTCGTGGCCCTGCTGGCCGGGGCGCTGGCTGGTTTCATCACCGCCTGGCTCAATGTGCGCCTGAAGATCATGGACCTGCTGGCCAGTATCCTGATGATGATCGCGCTGTACTCGATCAACCTGCGCGTCATGGGAAAGCCCAACGTGCCGCTCATTTCCGAACCGACCATCTTCACCATCCTGCAACCGGACTGGATCCCCGACTACGTGGGACGTCCGCTGATCCTGCTGGTGGTGGTGACTGCCGCCAAGCTGCTGCTGGACTGGTTCTTCTCTTCCGAGATCGGCCTGGCCATGCGCGCCACCGGCGCCAATGCCCGCATGGCACGCGCCCAGGGCATCGCGACCGGCCGCGCCACGCTGGCCGGCATGGCCCTGGCCAACTCGCTGGTGGCGCTGGCCGGGGCGCTCTTTGCGCAGACTCAGGGCGGATCCGATATCTCCATGGGCATCGGCACCATCGTCATCGGCCTGGCCGCCGTCATCATCGGCGAGAACATCCTGCCGGCGCGTCGCCTGGTGTGGACCACGCTGGCAGTGATCCTGGGGGCGATCCTGTATCGCTTCTTCATTGCGCTGGCACTCAACAGCGATTTCATCGGCCTGCAGGCGCAGGACCTGAACCTGGTCACCGCCGTGCTGGTGATGCTGGCGCTGGTGCTGCCCATGGGCAAGCGCAAATTGAAACTGCTGAGAAAGAGAGCCTGAGATGTTGAAAGCCACCGATCTCAAGATCACCTTCAATCCCGGCACCCCCATCGAGAACCCGGCCCTGCGCGGCCTCTCGCTGGAAATCCCGACTGGCCAGTTCGTGGCCGTGATCGGTTCCAACGGCGCCGGCAAGTCCACCTTCCTCAATGCCATCTCCGGTGACCTGCTGGTCGATACCGGCAAGATCGAAATCGACGGCACCGACGTCTCCCGCAAGCAGGCGTGGGATCGCGCCGGCCTGGTGGCGCGCGTGTTCCAGGACCCGATGGCCGGTACCTGCGAGGCCCTGACCATCGAGGAGAACATGGCCCTGGCGATGGCGCGTGGGCGTCGTCGCGGCTTCAACTTCGCCATTCGCGGCAAGATGCGCGAGTTGTTCCGCGAGAAGCTGGCGATCCTGAACCTGGGGCTGGAAAACCGCCTCACCGACCGCATCGGCCTGCTCTCGGGGGGGCAGCGTCAGGCGGTGAGCCTGTTGATGGCCTCGCTGCAACCGTCGCGCATCCTGCTGCTGGATGAGCATACGGCGGCACTGGACCCCAAGACGGCGGCCTTCGTGCTGGAACTGACAGCCAAGATCGTGTCCGAAAGCAAGCTGACCACCATGATGGTGACCCACAGCATGCGCCAGGCGCTGGACTACGGTGACCGCACCGTGATGCTGCACCAGGGGCGCGTGGTGCTGGATGTGTCCGGGCCGGAACGCGCCGGTCTGGATGTGCCGGATCTGCTGAAGATGTTCGAGCAGACGCGTGGCGAGAAACTCGCGGACGACGCACTGCTGCTGGGCTGACCGCCTGCCAACGAAAACGGCTCCCTCGGGAGCCGTTTTTTCATGCCGGTGACCGGTCTTCAGCTGCCGCCGTCATAGCCATTCTGCCGCCACGCTTCATACACCACCACCGCCACCGTATTGGAGAGATTGATGCTGCGATTGCCCGGCCGCATCGGCAGGCGGATGCGCTGTGCGGTGGGGAAGGATTCGCGGCGCTCCGGCGCCAGGCCGCGGGTTTCGGAGCCGAACACGAAGCTGTCGCCCGGACGGAAAGCCAGGCCCGCAAAGGGCGTGGAGCCATGCGTGGTCATGGCGAACATGCGTGCCTCGTCAAATTGCGGATCCGCGCGGCGATGGGCCAGGAAGCTGTCCCAATCCTTGTGCACCTGCATGTTGGCGTACTCGTGATAATCCAGCCCGGCACGCCGCATCTTGGCGTCATCGAGCGGGAAGCCGAGTGGCTCCACCAGATGCAGTTGCGCACCGGTATTGGCGCACAGGCGGATGATGTTGCCGGTATTGGGAGGGATCTCCGGCTCGACCAGGACGACGTGGAACAAAAAACTTCTCCTGCTGAAAAATGGATGGCCGGCTTCAGACCGGCAGGGTGCGCGCAAAGACCAGGTTGGTCACGCGCCGGGCGCCGTGCCGCTTGAGCACGATCGCTACTTCATTCAAGGTGGCCCCGGTGGTCATGACATCGTCGACGATGCCCACATGCAGTCCGCGCACCTGGTCCATGGCGGCGAAGGGCAGGGCGAAGGCCGAGCGCACGTTGCGCACCCGGGCGCCCACCGGCAGGGCCGATTGCGCTTCGGTTTCCTTCTTGCGCTCCAGCAGGCGTGGATGTACCGGGATGTCCATGAGCTTGCCCAGCGGACGGGCGATCTCCAGTGCCTGGTTGAAGCCGCGCTCCTGCAGCCGCGCCAGGCCCAGCGGCACCGGGGCCAGCAGGGTCGGCATGGGCAGTTGCACATCACTGCCGGGTACCGGATTGCGACGGGTGGCATCGAAGATCAGGCGCGCCAGCAGCGGGGCCAGCCGCAGGTCGCCGCCGAACTTCAGGGCCAGCGCCAGCTGGTCGGACGGGGCGAAATAATCGGTGGCCACGATGGTGGCATCGAAAGCCGGGCGATCCTTGAGACAGGCGCCGCAACGCAACTCCTTGCCGGTCACCGGCATGGGCAGCGCGCACTGGATGCAGCGGCGGTGCTGGCGGGTGTAGAAGCGCTTGTGGCAGGGCGCGCACAGGGTCTCGCGCCCGGCGGCACCACACAGCGCGCAGGAGGACGGCAACAACTGCGGCACCTGTGCCAGCAAACGCTGCAGCCAGCCGGGACCGGCGGGCTTGCCCGGCCGTGCCGGCTTGCCGGCCACGGCGCGATAGGCGGTGCCAGGCTTGGCCTGGGGCGATGCAGCAGCGGCTTTGGAAGATTTGAGATCCATGTGAGTGGCGCCCGGGGAAAATGGATTTCGACTAAACTACGCGCATTATCGCATCAGCCCCGTGGATCGGCGGCCCTCTGCTGGCCGCCCGAGCTTGCCACGCTGCTGTGCAGTCCATCTTCCTGTGTTCCATTGCCCATGTCCCTGCCGCCGCCTTCTGCCAGCGCCAAGCTGAGCGCTCCCATCGATCTGCCCCTGGTACGCCGCCGTTTCGGCGAACCCCGGCGCGTGGCCGAATCCGATTTCCTGCGCCGCGAAGTCTCGGCCCGCATGCAGGAGCGCCTGGCCCTGGTGAAAATCGCCCCGCGCGAAGTGCTGGACGCCGGATGCGGCGAAGGGGCCGACCTGCCGGTGTTGCAGAAGCGCTACCCCGAGGCGCAGGTGATTGGCCTGGACGGCGCCTATGGCATGCTGGCCAAGGCCGCCGACCACCAGCGCGGTGCGCAGACGGCCATGAACCGCCTGTTCGGCTCCATCAACAAGTGGCTAGGCTCCGGTCCGAATGCCGGCGGGCCGGAACTGGTCTGCGCCGACTTCGCCCGCCTGCCGCTGGCGGCCAATGCGCTGGACCTGGTCTGGTCCAACCTGGCCCTGCACTGGCATCCCCAGCCCGACCGCGTGTTTGCCGAATGGCGTCGCGTGTTGCGGGTGGAGGGCCTGCTGATGTTCTCCTGCTTCGGTCCCGATACCCTGCGCGAAGTGCGCAGCGCTTTCGAACAAATCGATCTTGCACCGCACACCTTGCCCTTCGTCGACATGCACGACTTCGGCGACATGCTGGTCAATGCCGGTTTTTCCACACCGGTGATGGACATGGAAACCATCACCGTGACCTACCAGACCCCCCAGCGCCTGCTGGAAGACGTGCGCGCCTGGGGCGGCAATCCACTCGAATCACGGCGCCGCAGCATGATGAGCCGCAGCCAGTACCAGCGCCTGCTAGCGGCCTTCGAGGCCATGCGCAAGCCCGATGGCAAGATCCCGCTGAGCTTCGAGATCGTCTACGGCCACGCCTTCCGCCCCGTGCCCAAGACCACCGCGGCCGGCGAGAGCATCATTCGCTTCGAACGCCCGTTGCGATAGTCGTTTCTTCATATAAGGCTTAGTCGTCCAGCCCTATCCGGCCTGCCGGATAGTTGCTGTATCGTTACGCCCTGCCGCTCCCGGAAGAATCCTTCATTTCGCCGAAAAGCCACGTCCCTGGCCGTTGTCCGGGCAGTGTCAGGGCGTCCCGGAGAGGCCGGGAGCACCACCGTTGTCAATGCGGCGGTGCGTGCTTGATCCATGGCGACGTTAGCCCTTATACTCAAATGGGTAAAAAAATTCACACAAAGAAATTCCAGTACGAACGAATAGCAAGAATAAATAAAGACCGCAGAACGGATAGCCACGGATAGCGTTCATCGCAAGACGACCCCGGCAAGACCGGACCAGTCCGCATCCAGTGCGTGTTCCCTGCGGTGAGAAATAGAACTAGAAGCAGAGACAGAGACACGCTCGACCGACAATCATGCTGGCGAGGTGCCATGGAGACGCGGGAATGGATATTGAAGCGCAATTGTTCGATTGCGCCACGCCAACTGGCGTGGGTCTTCGCAATCCTTTGTACGGTTTCACTGACGGTCGCGCTGGGCTTCACGCTGCGCGGTGCATGGATCATCCTGATTTTTTCATTCATTGAACTGGTGGCGGTGGGCGCGGCCTTGCTGGTCTACGCCCGCCACGCCACAGATCGCGAAGTAGTGGTGCTGGCCGATCATGGCCTGGAGGTTGACGTGATCCAGGGCGGTCGCTCGCACCGCAGCAGCTTGCAGCTGCAGGGCATGCGCATCGCGTTTCCGGTCGGTCGCCAATCGCTGGTGGCGCTGGAAAGCCGGGGGCAGCGTGTGGAAGTAGGCCGGTTCATGAGCTTGTGGCAACGGCGCGCCTTCGCGCAGGAGCTGCAACGTGAGCTGGCCGCCAGGGGTGGCGGGATGGCAGCACTCTCATTCTTATAATTTTGGGCTTTTGAGGAAATCCATGAAACTTGCGAAGCGCCTTCAATCCTTGACCCTCGGTGCCTCGCTGCTGGCGGCCGGCTTGCCGGCCTGGGCAGTGGTGGACAGTCCGGGCGGACCGGCCGTGCTGCAGATGAATTTCCAGCCGCCGGTGACCAAGATCGCCGAGCAGATCTATGACCTGCACATCCTGATGCTCATCATCTGCCTGGTCATCTTCGTGGCCGTGTTCGGCGTGATGTTTTATTCCATCATCAAGCACCGCAAGTCGGTCGGCCACAAGGCCGCCAGCTTCCACGAAAGCACGACCGTGGAAATCGCCTGGACCGTGGTGCCCTTCCTGATCGTCATCGGCATGGCCCTGCCGGCCACCAAGACGGTGGTGGCGATGAAGGATACCTCCAATGCCGACCTCACCATCAAGGTCACCGGCATGCAGTGGAAATGGGGATATGACTACCTCAAAGGCGAAGGTGAAGGAATCTCCTTCCTCTCCAACCTGGCCACGCCGCGCGAGCAGGTCACCGATCCCAGTCTGAAGAAAAACGACAATTACCTCATCGAAGTCGACAACCCGGTCGTGGTACCGGTCAACAAGAAGGTGCGCATCGTCACTACCGCCAATGACGTGATCCACTCCTGGACCATCCCCGCCTTCGGCGTGAAGCAGGATGCGATTCCCGGCTTCGTGCGCGACACCTGGTTCCGCGCCGAGAAGATCGGCACCTATCGCGGCCAGTGCGTGGAGCTGTGCGGCAAGGATCACGCCTTCATGCCCATCGTGGTCAACGTGGTCAGCGAAGACGACTACAAGAAATGGGTGGACGGCAAGAAGAAGGAAATGGCCGCCAAGGCCGATGATCCCAACAAGGTCTGGACGGTGGACGAATTGAAGCAGCGCGGCGAGAAGGTCTATGCCGCCAACTGCGTGGCCTGCCACCAGGCCAACGGCAAGGGCGTGCCGGGTGCCTTCCCGGCGCTCGATGGCAGTGCCGTGGTCAACGGTCCCAAGGCGGACCAGATCCACCTCGTGCTCAACGGCAAGAACGCCATGCCGGCCTGGAAGGGTGTGTTGAACGACACCGAAATCGCCGCCGTGATCACCTACACGCGCAACAACTGGTCCAACAAGGCCCAGGAAAACATCGTGCAGCCGGCTGAAGTCCTGGCCGCCCGCAAGTAATCGTTTGGAGAACCGGACATGACTACCACCGTCGATCACGCCCCCGATCATTCCCACGATCACGGGCATGGGCACGCTCACGATGAGCACGCACACGACCACCCGCACGGCTGGCGCCGCTGGCTCTTCGCCACCAACCACAAGGACATCGGCACGCTCTACCTGTGGTTCTCGTTTACCATGCTGCTCTCGGGCGGGGTGCTGGCGTTGTTGATCCGGGCCGAGCTGTTCCATCCGGGCCTGCAGTTCTTCCGGCCGGAGTTCTTCAACCAGCTCACCACCATGCACGGCCTGGTGATGGTGTTCGGCGCGATCATGCCGGCCTTCGTGGGCTTTGCCAACTGGATGATTCCGCTGCAGATCGGCGCCTCCGATATGGCCTTTGCGCGCATGAACAACTTCTCGTTCTGGCTGCTGCCGCCGGCCGCGCTGCTGCTGGCCGGTTCCTTCCTGGTGCCGGGCGGTGCCACCGCAGCCGGCTGGACGCTGTATGCCCCGCTGTCGACCCAGATGGGACCCGGCATGGACATGGCCATCTTCGCCATGCACATCATGGGTGCCTCCTCCATCATGGGCTCGATCAACATCATCGTCACCATCCTCAACATGCGCGCGCCCGGCATGACGCTGATGAAGATGCCCATGTTCTGCTGGACCTGGCTCATCACCGCCTATCTGCTCATCGCGGTCATGCCGGTGCTGGCCGGCGCCATCACCATGACGCTCACCGACCGTCATTTCGGTACCTCCTTCTTCAATGCCGCCGGTGGCGGTGACCCGGTGATGTACCAGCACATCTTCTGGTTCTTCGGTCACCCCGAGGTCTACATCATGATCCTGCCGGCCTTCGGCATCGTCTCGCAGATCATCCCGGCCTTTGCCCGCAAGCCGCTGTTCGGCTATGCCTCGATGGTGTATGCGACGGCATCGATTGCAATCCTGTCCTTCATCGTCTGGGCGCACCACATGTTTACCACCGGCATGCCGGTGACCGCGCAGCTGTTCTTCATGTACGCCACCATGTTGATCGCCGTGCCCACCGGCGTGAAGATCTTCAACTGGATCGCCACCATGTGGCGCGGCTCCATGACCTTCGAGACGCCGATGCTGTTTTCGGTGGGCTTCATCTTCGTCTTCACCATGGGTGGCTTCACCGGGCTGATCCTGGCGGTCACCCCCATCGACATCCAGATGCAGGATACCTACTACGTGGTGGCGCACTTCCACTACGTGCTGGTGGCCGGTTCGCTGTTCGCGCTCTTCGCCGGTTACTACTACTGGGGCCCCAAGTGGACCGGCTTCATGTACAACGAATGGCGCGGCAAGTTCCATTTCTGGGCTTCGCTGATCACCTTCAACATCACCTTCTTCCCCATGCACTTCCTGGGGCTGGCGGGCATGCCGCGTCGTTATGCGGATTATCCGGCGCAGTTCACCGACTTCAACATGATCGCCTCCATCGGTGCCTTCGGTTTCGGGCTATCGCAGGTGTACTTCCTGTTCTTCGTGGTGATCCCCTCGATCAAGGGGGGCAAGAAGGCCGAGGCCAAGCCCTGGGAAGGCGCGGAAGGACTGGAATGGACCGTGCCCAGCCCGGCGCCCTTCCACACCTTCGAGGAACCGCCGGTGGTGAAGTGAGCGCCAGTGGATAACACAAGTCATCGCAGCTAATGCAAAGGCAAGCCTCATGACCGAACGCAAGAAACCCAACAACCTGCGCACCGCCCTGCTGCTGGGACTGGTGGCGCTGGCCTTCTTCGTCGGCATCTTCGTCAACCGCATCTGGTTCGCCCGATGAGCAGAGACGACGATCCGGCGGAGGAGGGCGCAGCACCCGGCCTGAACCGCGTGATGCTCAAGAAGCTCCTGGTGGTGGCGGTGCTGATGTTCGGCTTCGGCTACGCGCTCATTCCGGTCTATCGCAAGATTTGCGAGGTCACGGGCGTGAACTTCCTCACGCCCAAGGATGCAAGCGTGGAAGCGCCGGCCAATACGCAGATCGACAAGTCGCGCACCATCACCGTGGAGTTCGACGGCAATGCCCAGGGTCCGTGGCGTTTTCGTCCGACCGTGTCCAGCCTGCAGGTGCATCCGGGCGAGATGACCCAGGTCACCTATGAAGTGGTCAACACCCAGCCGCGCAATGTGGATGCCCAGGCCATCCCCAGCTATGCGCCGCTGCAGTCGGCGGCTTTCTTCAAGAAGGTGGAGTGCTTCTGCTTTACGCAGCAGACGCTGGGGCCGAATCAGGCCAAGCAGATGCCGGTGGTGTTCTACATCGATCCCAAGCTGCCCAAGGAGGTGACCACGATCACGCTGTCCTATACCTTCTTCGAGATCAACGGCAAGAACAAGACGGCGGGTTGAGAGGCCCGGAGGAGCTGGTGTGAACGATGAGCTGAAACAGGCCGCGCAGCGCAAGGCGTCGTTCGGCGCGACGATGAAGGCGGTGTTCTGGTCCTTCTTCGGCGTGCGCAAGCGCAAGGATTACGAGTCGGATGCGGCACGCCTGAATCCGGTCCACGTCATCATCGCCGGCATTCTCGGTGCGGCGATCTTCGTCGCCGTGCTGGTGAGCATCGTCAAGCTGGTGGTGCGCGGCGCCGCAGGTGGGTGAGCGTGACCGAAAAAGAGCATTAAGGAAAAGTGAACCCTGGATCGCAAGAGTATTTAATGCAGCTTAATGCTCGTGTTTGCTGCTCTTGCCCCAGGCCAGAACAATCGGATTTCGTACCGGGAGAAGAACATGAGTTCTCAACAAGCCAAGGCGCCCCATTACTTCGTTCCAGGCCCGTCGCGCTGGCCGATGATGGCCGGCATTTCCATGCTCATCACCATGATCGGGGCCTCGGGTTGGGTCAATGGTCTGGCATGGGCACCGTACGTCAACATCCTCGGCATCCTGATGGTGCTGGTGGTGCTGTACTACTGGTTTGGCGATGCCATCGGCGAGTCCGAGTCCGGGCTCTACAGCGAGCGCATCGACCTGTCCTATCGCTGGAGCATGAGCTGGTTCATCTTCTCGGAGGTGATGTTCTTCGCCGCCTTCTTCGGTGCCCTGTTCTATGCGCGCAGCATCACCATGCCGTGGCTGGCCGATCTCGACCACAAGATGATCTGGCCCGACTTCACCGGCCAGTGGGGCAATGTCGGCCCGGCCGGTACGGTGGAGAATTTCACCACCATGGGGCCGTTCCCCATCCCGACCATCAACACCCTGCTGCTGCTGAGCTCGGGTGTGACGCTGACCATCTCGCACCACGCCATGCGCGCCGGACATCGTACCCGGACGGCGGTGTGGCTGTTCCTGACCATCCTGCTGGGCGCGGTGTTCATGGGCTTCCAGGCCTATGAATACATCCACGCCTACAGCGAGCTGAATCTCAAGCTCAGCTCGGGCATCTATGGATCGACCTTCTTCATGCTGACCGGCTTCCACGGTTTCCACGTGACCATGGGTGCGATCATGCTGTCGGTGGTGCTCTATCGTGTGCTGCGCGGGCACTTCACGCCCACCCATCACTTCGCCTTCGAAGGTGCGGCCTGGTACTGGCACTTCGTGGACGTGGTGTGGCTGGGGCTGTATGTGGTGGTGTACTGGCTGTAAGGCGGGCACGCCTTCTGCAATGAAAAAGCCGCACCTCGGTGCGGCTTTTTTATGCGATGCGTACGATGCGTGGGGAGGAGCTCAGCGGATGCCGGTCGGCTGTATCCAGCCCAGCTTGTAGCTCAGCAGGATGAAGAGGAACAGCGCCACCGAGAAGCCGACCCGCAAGGTGAGCGCCTGGACGGTGCGGTTGCTGCGGCCCTTGTCGCGCATGAGAAAGATCAGTGCCGAGGCCAGGCTGGCCAGGATCAGGATGAAGGCGATGGCGACGACGATTTTCATGAGGATGCAATCCTGTCTCCGAAGGCGTGCATGCGGTATGCTGCGACGCTGGTGTGTATGTGATTTTTCTTGTCCCGTGTGCGCTTCATTGTAAGGCCAAACTTCATCGATGCCGACCCGATTCGTTTTTCGCCTCATTCCGTTTTGCGCCACGCTGATCGTGGCTGCCGCCGGGTTTGCACTGGGCCAGTGGCAGACCCATCGTGCCGAAGAAAAACTGGCGCTGCAGCAGCGCATGCAGGCGCGTGGCAGCCAGGCGCCCCTGGTGGCGCTGCCTGCCGATGCAGGCGATGCGGAGTTCCGCCACATCCGCCTGCGCGGCCGCTTCCTCCCGCAGTGGACGCTCTACCTGGAGAACCGCCCCTACAACGGCGCCGTGGGCTTCCATGTGCTCACGCTGTTCCAGCCCGAGCATAGTGCGCAAGCCGTGGTCGTGGTGCGTGGCTGGGCGCCGCGTGATGCGGCCGAGCGCACCCGTGTGCCGCAGGTGCCGCCTCCGTCGGGCGTGACCGAGGTGGACGGCATCCTGCGCCGGGATGCCGGGCATGTCCTGCAACTGGGAACAGCCGATGCACCGCGTCCTCAAGCCATCCTGCAAAATCTGGATCTGCCGGCCCTGGCCAAGGCCAGCGGCCTGCCGCTGGCACCGCTGGTGATCGAGCAGGGCGGGGCGGCAGGCGACACCCTGGTGCGCGACTGGCCGGCCCCTTCGCTGGGCATCGATCGTCATCGTGGCTATGCCGTGCAGTGGTATGCGCTGGCGGGGATGGCCCTTCTTTTTTTCATCGTGACAGGATTCAAACGTGGTCGTCATGACAAAGCCTGATATTTCGCAATCGCCTCAAGCCACCGCCCAGGACGAGGCGCGTCGTCGCCGCAGCGGCCGCTGGAAGATGCTGGCGGTGCTGGCCGTGTGCGCCGCACCGCTGATCGCTTCCTATCTGACCTATTACGTGATCAAGCCGCAGAGCCGCAACAACTATGGCGCGCTGATCGATCCACGCCAGTATCCCATCCCCGATCTCGGCAGCAGCGCCATTGATGGCGGCCCGGCCCGGCTGCAGGATTACAAGGGCAAGTGGGTGATGCTGCAGGTCGATGGCGGCGACTGCGACGAGCCCTGCCAGAACAAACTGCTGACCATGCGCCAGCTGCGGCTCATGCAAGGCAAGGAAATGGACCGCATCGAACGGGTGTGGCTGGTCACCGACCGCGTACCGATTGCGACCCTGCTCCTGCGCGAATTCGACGGAACCGATATCCTTCGGGTTGACGCCGGCAAATTGCAGTCCTGGTTGCCGGTCGATGCCGGGACCTCGGCGCGCGACCACATCTATCTGATCGACCCGCTGGGCAACCTGATGATGCGCTTCCCCAAGGACCCCGACCCCGGCAAGATGAAGAAGGACATTTCCAAGTTGCTGCGCGCTTCCTCCATCGGCTGATGCCGCGTGGAGGCGAGTGTGTCGTGACGCAAGTTTGACTCAAGATGAATGCAACGACGCTGATACAACTGGGCCTGACCGGGCTCGTGGTGGCCCTGATTCCGCTGGCGCTGGTGTGGCGCGCCCAGGGTGTGGTCAACAAATACCGCAAGCTGGTGTGGGTGACGCTGTTCTTTACCTTCGACCTGATCATGTTCGGTGCCTTCACGCGCCTGACCGATTCGGGCCTGGGCTGCCCTGACTGGCCGGGCTGCTACAGCCACGCCAATCCGCTCCTGGCGCATGAACACATCAATGCCGCAGAAGAGGCCATGCCCTTTGGTCCGGTGACCTGGGCCAAGGCCTGGATCGAGATGATCCATCGCTATTTCGCCATGGCCGTGGGTTTCCTCATCATCGTGCTGATGGTGGTGGCGTGGCGGCGCTGGATGCGCTCGGGCAAGACCGAACTGCAGTTTCGTCCGTGGTTCCCGACGGCGCTGCTGGGCTTCGTCTGCCTGCAGGGGGCCTTCGGTGCCTGGACCGTGACCATGAAGCTGCAGCCGATCATCGTCACCACGCATCTGCTGCTCGGACTGACTCTGCTGGCCATGCTGACCTGGCTGGCAGCGCGGCAGGAGCCGCATGCAGCGGTCTCGGCGGGCGGACGCGCACTGATCGTGCCGGCCACCGTGGGGGCCGCGCTGCTGGGCTTGCAGATCGCGCTGGGCGGCTGGGTCAGCACCAATTACGCGGCGCTGGCCTGCTCCGACTTCCCGCTGTGCAATGGCAAGCTGGTGCCGGACATGGATTTCGAACATGGCTTCACGCTCTGGCGCCACCTTGGCATGACGGCCTCCGGCGATTACCTGCCGGTCGAAGCGCTGACCGCCATCCATTGGGTGCATCGCAGTTTTGCCTTTGTCGTCATCTTGTATGTTGTATGGCTGGCACACCGGGCGCTGCGCGAGGAGGGCTTGCGCAAGACCGGCCGCTGGATGCTGACGGTGCTGGGTTTGCAGCTCTGTACTGGTCTGGCGACCATCTATCTGAACTGGCCGCTGGCCATTGCCGTGCTGCATAACGGCGGCGCGGCGCTGCTGGTCATCCTGATGGTCATGTTAAACTACAAGGTCCGTTACGCACCCTCCGGCCTGGCCGCCGCTGCTCCACCAGCATCCGCCCGGCCCGTCACGCCATGACCACATTGACCGCCCAACCCAACCGCATCGCCCAGTACTGGGCACTGACCAAGCCGCGCGTGACGCAGCTGGCGGTGTTCTGTGCCGTGATCGGCATGTTCCTCTCCACGCCCGATCTGCCGGACTGGCGCAAGGTCGTCTTCGGCACCTTGGGCATCTGGCTCCTGGCCGGTGCGGCCTTCGCCATCAACTGCCTGGTCGAGCGCGAGATCGATTCGCGCATGGCGCGCACCGCCCGCCGTCCGATGGCGCGCGGCGAGATCACGGTGGGCCAGACCCTGGTGTTCTCAGGCGTGCTGGGCGGCCTGGGCATGTGGGTGCTGTACAACCTGGTCAATCCGCTGACCATGTGGCTGACCTTCGCCACCTTCGTCGGCTACGCCATCATCTACACCATCATCTTGAAACCGGCGACCTCGCAGAACATCGTCATCGGCGGCCTGGCCGGTGCCATGCCGCCCGCGCTGGGCTGGGCGGCCATGGCCAATGACGTGCCGATGCAGGCCTGGGTGCTGGTGATGATCATCTTCATCTGGACCCCGCCGCATTTCTGGGCGCTGGCCATGTACCGCCGCGACGACTACGCCAAGTCCGGCCTGCCGATGCTGCCCATCACGCATGGCATGGAGGTGACCAAGCTGCATATCCTCATGTACACCATCGCACTGCTGGCGGTGAGCATGCTGCCCTTTGCCATCGGCATGAGCGGGCTGATCTACCTGGGCTCGGCCATTGTGCTGGGGGCGATCTTCTTCTGGTACTCGTGGCAGATCTACCGTCACTACACCGATCTGATCGCGCGCAAGGCCTTTGCCTATTCCATCATCTATCTGTCCATCCTGTTTGCGGTGTTGCTGGTGGACCATTACTTCCTGTTCCGTAGTTTCTGACCTCATGAAAAGATTCTTCTCGGCGCTGCTGCTGGCCGCTTGCGCGACGCTGCTGGCGGCTTGCGGTCCCTCCAAACCTGAACTGAAGTTCAACAATACCGATGTCACAGGGCTGGACTATGCGCGCGATTTCGCGCTCACCGACCACACCGGCAAGCCGCGCACCCTGGCCGATTTCAAGGGCAAGGTGGTGGTGATGTTCTTCGGCTATACCCAATGTCCGGACGTCTGTCCGACCACCATGGTGGAGATGTCCAACGTGATGAAGGAGCTGGGTCCGGATGCGGACCGCGTGCAGGTCCTGTTCGTCACCGTTGACCCCGAGCGCGATACCCAGGAAGTACTGGCGCAATACGTGCCTGCCTTCGACAAGCGCTTCCTCGGACTGCGTGGTGACCTGCAACAGACCGAGAAGGTGGCCAAGGAATTCAAGGTGTTCTACCAGAAGGTGCCGGGCAAGCAGCCGGGCAGCTATACCATGGACCACACCGCCGGCAGCTACGTCTTCGATCCGCAGGGCCATATCCGGCTGTTCGTCAAGCACGGCCAGGGTCCGCAGACGCTGGCGCATGACATCAAGCTGCTGCTCTCGTGATGCTGCGGGAAAAGGGATAAAAAAGAGATAAAAAAGAGATAAACGATATAAATCGTTTGAATGAAAAGAAAGGCGCCCGAGGGCGCCTTTCTTGTTGGTGCTGCTGAACCGGTCTGAAGAATCGAAGAATCGATCAGGAGTAAGCCTGCAGCGCGGTCTTCATCTTCTTCAGCGCCACTGCCTCGATCTGACGGATACGTTCGGCCGAGACGCCGAACTCGTCGGCCAGCTCATGCAGGGTCGCACCCGAGCCATCGTCATTGGCCAGCCAGCGGGCTTCGACGATACGGCGCGAGCGGTCATCCAGCTTGGACAGGGCGGCTTCCAGGCCTTCGGATTGCAGGCGGTCGTACTGCTTGGCCTCGATCACGCGGGTCGGTTCCGAATTGTCGGAGGACAGGTAGGCGATGGGCGCGAACTTGTCATCGTCGTCATCGGTGGGCGACTCCAGGGCGATATCGCGACCGGAGAGACGGGTTTCCATCTCGATGACTTCCTCGCGCTTGACGTCCAGGGTCTTGGCCAGGGCCTCCACCTGGGCCGGGGTCATCGCGTCCAGACCTTCCTTGTGGCTGCGCAGGTTGAAGAACAGCTTGCGCTGGGCCTTGGTGGTGGCGACCTTCACCAGACGCCAGTTCTTCAGGATGTACTCGTGGATCTCGGCCTTGATCCAGTGCATGGCATAGGACACCAGGCGCACGTTCTGGGCCGGGTCGAAGCGCTTGACGGCCTTCATCAGGCCGATGTTGCCTTCCTGGATCAGGTCGGCATGCGGCAGGCCGTAGCCCAGATAGCCACGGGCGATCGACACCACCAGACGCAGGTGTGACAACACTATCTTCTGGGCCGCGCCCAGGTCGTTCTTTTCACGCAGGTCACGCGCCAGCTTGACCTCTTCCTCGTGGGTCAGCATGGGCAGGCGGTTCACTGCCGAGATGTACGCGTCGATGTTGCCCAGGCTGCCGGAAAAACCCAGCGCGAGTGCATTGGACTCGGCAGGCATGAGTGCAGTTTGTGCAGACGCAGATTTCATGGATTCTCCTTGGTTCCTTTGCGGAAACGGTTGAAACGGTAGGAAGCAGAGGCTTCGGTGACCAGGGGCGATGTTCCCGACTTCCCTGGTGCGGCCACACGGGCCGGTACTGTTTGATGCAGTGCTCCACGAAAACTGGAGCAATTCGATAAGGTATTCTAGCACTCGTCACCCCGGAGTGCTAATAGCATGATGGTGAAGGGTCAATAGTGCAATCCTATTGCTTTTCAGCCAATCATTGCATTCCATTTCCTTTATATTAGTCGCCTTTGGGCGACAAAAGTTGCGATCGGGGTCAAAAGGAGGCCAGAAACTTGTAACACTTTTTTGCAGCGCGCAAGACGAAGACAAACGGACGCGGCAGACCTGCCAGGACGACAGGGACGGGCATTGGCCCGATGGCAGCTCGTCATCTGACGAGCTTGCTGCTGTTTAGAAGACGCGGGGAGGGCAAGTTTATTGTTGGCGATGGGCTGGCCCGATAGAATTTCTCGCCAGAAAGTCCAAAGCCCGCAACAGCGGGCTTTGTCCTCAATTTACAGGGGCACGACCAATTGCCTGGAAAACCCCTGTCTCTATGGCGGCGAGTATAGCACCCGACGCACTTCACTTTCAACCGGCTCACGGCATGCTGAAACACCTCACTGCAGCTCGCTTGTCCACTCTCCAGCGCTTCTTCCTCACGACTTCGCACGGCGATACGCTCGGATGTTATGCCTGGACCCAGGCGGTTGCCGCTGGCATGTTGCCGCTGCTGGCCGATGTCGAGGTATCGCTGCGCAATGCCGTGCACGGTGCGTTGTCGCGTCATTACGGCGCGCGCGATTCCTTTGGCTGGATGATGCCCAGACCGAATCCGGCGCACGCCGTCAATCCCGCCGCTCCTCCGATGCTGCCGCCGGTGCACAAACTGAGTTCGAGATCCCGTGATGATGTGGTCTGTGCGATCGACAAAGTCAAAGGCAGGAAACCATCTGCCCATGTCGTCACCCCGGATGACGTGGTGGCGACATTGCCCTTTGGATTCTGGGAGGTGCTCATCGGCGCGCTCGCGCATCACGCGCAGCCAGCAGGGTTGCAGGCGGCGATCCTGGCGGCAGTCTTTCCGCATGCGCCAGATACGCAGGCTTTCCCCTATGACAGTGCTGCGTTCAGGAAGCGGGTGGTCGCTCTGCTCAAGCGGATACGCGACGTACGCAACCGCATCGGGCACCACGACGCCATCTGGACGATTCCTGAATTCGACCGTTTTGGCGTCCTGGGTCTTATCCCGCGTCGGCCCAGGCAAACCGTCAACAGCCTGCGTCTACTCGTCGATAACCTGTTCTGGTTTGCCGGCTGGATCGACCCGGTGATCTCTCTGCACTTGCGCAAGAGCGACCACTGGTGGTCATTGCAGGCCTTGCTCGACCGGCAGGCACTGGCGATCTATCGTCGTTGCGCCGGCGGTGCCGGCACCTATCGGCTAGTGCTGGACAGTGCAACACCGCCCGGCCATGGCAACCATCGCATGACCAAGGGCAAGCGTACCCTGTCTCGCGTCCGACGTGACATCACGCGTTATTTCTTCTGATCAGTGCAACGAGAGCCCTTGCACCTCAAGCCTTCCTGCCCAACTGCCTGCGTACCGACAGCATCGCCCCGAACAAGCCCAGCAAGCCGCTGGCGGCCAGCAGCAGGCCGATGGCCATGGGGCTGGGCAGGGCCAGCTGGAATTCCGAGGCATACAGGTGGGCAAAGTCCAGAATGGCTGCATTGAGCGGCTGCTGCGCCGCCACCACCAGCCCCAGCGCCACCAGACCCGCACACAGACCCAGCAGGGCGCCGGTGTAGTAGAACGGACGATAGATGAAGGAATTGGTCGCCCCGAACAAGCGCGAGACCTCGATCTCGTCGCGCTGCGTCATCACCTGCAGACGGATGGTGTTGAACACCACCGCCACCACCACCGCACCCAGCGTCATCCCCAGGAACAGCAGTACCAGCCGCAGGATGCGCAGCAGCGCCGCCAGCCGCTTGACCCATTCGGAATCGATCTGCACGGTATCCACGCCCGGTTGCTTCTTCAGCTGCTGGGCAATGTCATCCACGCGGGTGGCATTCATGGCGTTCTCGAAGCCCGGCAGGCGCACCACATAGCCGTCCGGCAGCGGATTGCTGCCCAGCGTGTTGAGCACGTCGGCCAGCCCGGTCTTGCTCTTCAAGGCATCGAACGCCTTCTCGCGCGGGATGAATTCGACCTTGCCGTTGGTGTTGCCGTCCTTCAACACCTGACTGATGGTCTTGCCCACCGCCAGGGCAGCCTCGCGGCTGGCGTCGGGCTTCATGAAGAGGCTGATCTCCGGCTCCACCGACATCTGGTCCGAGATCGGCCGCACATTTTCCAGGGCCGACAGGCCCGCAAAGGGCAGCGCCAGCGCAATCGAGACCACCAGCACGTTGAGCAGGAAATTGCCGGGCGAGCGCAGCAGGTGGCGCAGCGCATCGGCGATGGCGGCGAAATGCTGTCCGAGCCAGTTCATGGCGATACCTCCACGGGATTGGCGACGCCGTTGTGCCAGCCATCGACGATGCGGCCACGGTCCAGATAGACGATGCGGTCGGCACCGGTGAGAAAAGTCTCGTCGTGGGTTGAAATCAGGCAGGTCACGCCCACCCCGTGGAAGGATTTCAAGGCCGCCAGCACCTTGTTGGCATTGGCGCGATCCAGGTTGGCGGTGGGTTCGTCGGCCAGGATGATCTGCGGCCGGTTGACGATGGCGCGCGCAATGGCCACCCGCTGCTGCTCGCCCCCGGAGAGCTCCAGCGGTTCGCAGCGCGCCTTGTCCAGCAGATCGACTTTGTCCAGCGCGGCGCGGGCGCGCTTTTCGGCGTCCGGGCGGGAAGAGCCGGTCACGATCAGCGGCAGCATCACGTTGGCCAGCAGATTGCGGTCCAGCAACAGTTTCTGTTGCTGGAAGATCAGGCCCAGGTTGCGTCGCAGATAGGGCAGCCCGGAAGGCTTGAGCCCCACGATGTCGGTCCCGCTGACGGTGAGCTTGCCCGAGGTGGGCCGCTCGATGGCCGCGATCATCTTCAGCAGGGTGGATTTGCCGGCACCGGAAGGGCCGGCCAGGAAGATCAATTCGCCCTTCTTCACCGACAACGTAATGTCGCGCAGGGCATAGACCTCGCGCGCGTATTGCTTGGAAACCCGGGTAAATTCAATCATCGGTTCAACTCAGGAGGGCATCGACGAATTCGGTGGCGTTGAAGGCCTGCAGATCTTCGATCTGCTCGCCCACGCCGATGAAATACAGCGGCACCGGCCGGGTCTTGGCGATGGCGGCCAGGATGCCGCCCTTGGCCGTGCCATCCAGCTTGGTCACCACCAGGCCGGTCAGCCCCAGCGCATCATCGAAGGCCTTGACCTGGGCCAGGGCGTTCTGGCCGGTATTGCCGTCGATGACCAGCAGCACTTCGTGCGGCGCCGAGTTCATCGCCTTGGCAATGACCCGTTTGATCTTCTTGAGTTCATCCATCAGGTGCAGTTGCGTGGGCAGGCGACCAGCGGTGTCGACCATCACCACATGGGTGCCGCGCGCTTGTGCCGAGTGCACCGAGTCATAGGCCACGGCGGCCGGATCTCCGGATTCCTGGGCGATCACCTGGACGTTGTTGCGCTCGCCCCAGACCGCCAGCTGCTCGCGGGCGGCGGCGCGGAAGGTGTCGCCGGCGGCCAGCAATACCGACTGACCATGCGCCTGCAGGTGCAGCGCCAGCTTGCCGATGGTGGTGGTCTTGCCGGCGCCGTTGACACCGGCAATCATCATCACCAGCGGCTTCTCGCGACCCAGCACCAGCGGCCGCTGCAGGGGTTGCAGCAGGTCGATGAGCAGGGCGCGCAAGGCGGTACGCACCTGGGCGGCTTCGGTCAGGCGCTCGTTTTTGACCTTTTTCTTCAGTTCGTCCAGCAGCCAGCGGGTGGCCTCGACCCCGGCGTCCGACATCAGCAGGGCCGATTCCAGCTCTTCGTACAAATCTTCATCAATGCGCGCACCCACGAACAGCGTGGTCAGATTGCTCGATGTCTTGGACAGCCCCGCCTTGAGGCGCGACAGCCAGGAGCGCTTGGCCTCAGGGGCAGGCTCCGGAGCGGCCACGATCTCGACTTCCTCGGCCTGCTCTTGCACAACAGGCTCTGGCGCGGCCAGCGCTTGCGGCGCGGGTTCGGGCGCCACGACAGGGGCCGTAACGACAGGGGGGATGACAGGGGCAGCCGTGACGGGAGGGGGCACGACCGGTTGCGGCGCGGGTGCGGGCTCGGCCTGGGCCTGGGGCGGCAGCGCGGGTTGCGCTTCCGGTTTGGGTTTTCTCTTGAAGAAACTGAACATCGGATGGCGGATAGGCTGGATGGTAGCTGCGGCCGGGGCGGGGCAGGGCGGGACGGCAGGCGCGTGGCTGCCCTGACAACCGCAGTGGACAGGTTACAATTGCCCTTCCACAAGCCCCGCGCATGGCCGCCAGGGTCAATGAATCCAGCATTTTATCAGAGCACAGCCCATGAAATTGAAGATCCGAGCCCTCCTGGCCACCGCCCTGTTGAGCCTGCTCGCCACCACGGCGACGCAGGTGCGGGCCGCGCCGGCGCAAGAGTTCGTGCTGGCCAATGGCATGAAGGTGGTCGTCAAGGAAGACCGGCGCGCGCCCACGGCGGTGCAGATGGTCTGGTACAAGGTTGGCAGCATCGATGAACTCAATGGCACCACGGGTGTATCGCACGCGCTGGAACACATGATGTTCAAGGGCACGAAGCACCACAAGGTCGGCGAATTCAGCCGTCTGGTGGCCGAACTGGGCGGGCAGGAAAACGCCTTCACCGCCAATGACTTCACCGCTTACTTCCAGCAGATCGAAAAGAGCCACCTGGAAAAGGTGATGGCCCTGGAAGCCGACCGCATGGCCAACCTGCAGTTCGACGCCAATGAATTCGCCAAGGAAATCCGCGTCATCATGGAAGAGCGCCGCTGGCGCACCGATGACCAGCCCATGGGCCTGCTCAACGAAGCCCTGAACGCCGCCGCCTGGACCGCCCATCCCTATCACCATCCGGTCATCGGCTGGATGGACGACCTGCAGCACATGAGCGTGCAGGATATCGCCAGCTGGTACCGCCAGTGGTATGCCCCCAACAATGCCACGCTGGTCGTGGCCGGTGATGTCGATGCCCAGCGTGTGCTGGTCCTGGCCAAAAAATATTTCGGCAAGATTCTTTCTCACCCCTTGCCCTGCGGCAAGCCGCAGAACGAGCCCGAGCAACTGGGCCTGCGTCGCGTCACCGTCAAGGCCCCGGCCGAGAATCCGTATGTGGTGATGGCCTGGAAGGTGCCGGCCTTGCGCCATGTGGAAGCCGACCAGGACGCCTACGCCCTCGATGTGCTCTCCGCCGTGCTGGATGGCTATGACAATGCCCGCCTGACGGCCAACCTGGTGCGCACCGCCAGTCAGGCCACCGCAGTGGGCGCCAGCTACAGCGGCGTGGCGCGCGGCCCGGTGCTGTTCACGCTGGAAGGCAGCCCGGCCAATGGCGTGACCACCGAACAGCTCGAAGGCCTGCTGCGCGCCGAAGTCCAGCGCATCGCCAGCGAAGGCGTGTCCGAACAGGAACTGCAGCGCGTGAAGACGCAACTGATCGCCTCCCAGGTCTACAAGCGCGATTCCGTCTTCGGCCAGGCCATGGAGATCGGCATGATGGAAACCACCGGCCTGGGCCAGAAGAACATCGACCGCATCATCGACCGCTTGAAAAGCGTGACCGCGGCCCAGGTGCAGGCGGTCGCACAAAAATACTTCAAGGACGATACGCTCACCGTCGCCACGCTGGTGCCCCTGCCGCTGGACGGCAAGAAGCCTGCCGCGCCGCCGCCGGGCCTGCTGCATTGAGGATTGACGTTTTTTGCACCATTAAGTCGGGCTGAATGCTGTATTGAATGGCATTAACGCCAGCTTAATAGTGTACCCAAGTCGCTGAGTTCTTCCTGATCGATCGGCTTCTGTTCTTTACGGAGAAAACCATGCCCGTCATCGTCGTCGCCAATCCCAAGGGAGGCGTAGGCAAGACCACCCTGGCCACCAACCTGGCCGGTTATTTCGCCAGTCTTGGCCATGCCGTCATGCTGGGCGACATCGACCGCCAGCAATCCTCGCGTGCCTGGCTGTCGATCCGTCCGGAACAGGCACGCCCCATCAGTACCTGGGACATCAACGAGGACTACGTTGCCAAGCCCCCCAAGGGCAGCACCCACGTGGTGCTGGACACGCCCGCCGGGCTGCATGGCTGGCGTCTGAACGATACCCTCAAGCTGGCCGACAAGATCCTGGTACCGTTGCAGCCCTCGATCTTCGACATCCTGGCCACGCAGGATTTCCTGCGCCGCCTCGCCGCTGAAAAGGCGGTGCGCGAGGGCGAGATCGAGGTCGGCATCGTCGGCATGCGCGTCGATGCCCGTACCCGTTCGGCCGAGCAGCTGCAACGCTTCATCGAGGGGCTGAAGCTGCCGGTGCTGGGCCATCTGCGTGACACCCAGAACTATGTACAACTGGCCGCCCACGGCCTGACCCTGTGGGATATCGCACCCTCTCGCGTGCAGCGCGATCTCGACCAGTGGCGACCCATCCTCGATTGGATCGCCGGCCAGCCGGCCCCTGACCAGACCGCATGACAGCACGCATGCAGCCTCGCTTTCGATTGTCCTCTTCCATGAAAAAAACCTTCTCTCTCCTCTTGCTCCCGCTGGCCCTGTTGGCCAGCGCGCCCGCCTCGGCCGCCCTGGCCATCCAGTCCTGGACCCAGCCTGACGGCGCGCGCGTGCTGTTCGTGGCCAACCATGCCATCCCCATGCTGGATGTGAGCGTGCAGTTCGATGCCGGCCAGCGCCGCGATCCCGCCGACAAGGCCGGCCTGGCCGAGCTGACCGTGGCCAGCCTGACACGCGGCGTGGAGGCCGCCGACGGCGCGCCTGCCCTGAGCGAAGCGCAGATCCTGGACGGCTTTGCCGATGTTGCCGCCCAGCAGCAGGGCGGCGCCGGGCAGGACCGCGCGGGGGTGAGCCTGCGCACCCTGTCCTCGTCCGCCGAACGTGATGCCGCACTGGGCCTGCTGGGCCGCATGCTGGCCCATCCTGCCTTCCCGCAGGCCGGTCTTGAGCGTGACCGCGCACTGGCCATCGCCAACCTCAAGGAAGAGCTGACCAAGCCTGAAGCCATCGCCGAAAAAGCCTTCATGGCAGCGGCCTACGGTCGTCATCCCTATGCCGTCGAGGCCAGCGAAGCCAGCCTGCAAGCCATTACCCGCGAGGACCTGCTGGCTTTCCATCGCGCCCACTACGTGGCCAATCGCGCCGTCATCGCCTTGATCGGCGACATCAGCCAAGCGCAGGCGCGCGCCATTGCCAGCGCCCTCACGCGCGAGCTGCCGCAGGGTGCAGCCTTGCCGGCGCTGCCGCCGGTGACCGCGCCCAAGGGCGGGGAGCAGCGTATCGCCCATCCGGCCTCGCAATCGCACATCCTCATCGGTGCGCCGGCCATCCAGCGCGGCGACAATGATTTCTTCGCGCTGACCGTGGGCAACTATGTGTTGGGCGGTGGCGGCTTCGTCTCGCGCCTGACCGATGAAGTGCGCGAGAAGCGTGGCCTGAGCTACAGCGTCTACAGTTATTTCTCGCCCCTGGCCCAGCCCGGTCCCTTCCAGATCGGCCTGCAGACCAAGAAGGAACAGACCGCCGAAGCCCTGCGCGTGACCCGCGCCACGCTGGACAAATTCCTCCAGGAAGGACCGACAGCCGCCGAGCTCAAGGCCGCCAAGGACAACCTCGCCGGTGGCTTCGCTCTGCGCATCGACAGCAATGCCAAGCTGCTGGAAAACCTCGCGGTGATCGGTTTCTACGGTCTGCCGCTGGACTACCTGGACCACTGGATCGAGCGCATCCGTGCCGTGAGCGTGCAGGACGTGCGCGCGGCCTTCCGCAAGCATGTGCATCCGGACGAGTTGTCCACGGTCATCGTCGGCGCAGCCGCCGAGTAAATCATTTACCTCATTTGACATCGGCGGCCCCGCGCCGCCCGCAGCAAGGAAAGTCATGCGCAAGAGCAGTCCCCCGCGATCCGGTCCCGCCGCCGGCGGCAAGCCGGCCAAGCCAGTCAACCGTGGCCCGCATCAGGTACGCATCATCGGCGGCCAGTGGAAGCGCACGCCGCTGCCGGTGCTCGATGCCGAGGGCCTGCGCCCCACGCCGGACCGCGTGCGCGAGACCGTTTTCAACTGGATCACCCACCTGATCGACGGGCAGTGGGAGCAGGTGGCCTGCCTGGATCTGTTCGCCGGTTCCGGCGCGCTCGGTTTCGAGGCCGCCAGCCGGGGCGCGCGCCGCGTGGTGATGGTGGAAAACAGCGCGGCTGCCGTGCGCCAGCTGGAGTCCAACCGTGACAAGCTCAAGGCCGAGGCACTGGTCATCCTGCGCGGCGATGCCCTGGCCGCCGTGCACAATGCCGCCGGCCGCGAGGCTGCCGGCTACAGCCTGGTCTTCATCGATCCGCCGTACCACCAGGGCTGGCTGGAAAAAGTGTTGCCGGCGTGCATGCCTTTGCTCACGCCGTCCGGATTGATCTACGTGGAAGCCGAGTACCCATTGCAAGGCGAAGACGCGCCGGCCTGGATGCAGGACTGGGAAGTGGTGCGCGCCGACAAGGCCGGCATGGTCTTCTATCATTTATTGCAACGCAAAAGCGCTACCCAAATTGAGGCATAATGCGCCTTCTGATTCAATAGCCGGAGAGGAGACACCATGGTCACAGCCGTATATCCGGGGACATTCGATCCGTTGACGCGAGGACATGAGGACCTGGTCCGCCGCGCATCGGGGTTGTTCGACAAGCTGGTCGTGGGCGTAGCCGACAGCAAGAACAAGAAGCCCTTCTTCTCGCTCGAAGAGCGTCTGTCGATTGCCAATGAAGTGCTGGGGCACTACCCCAACGTGCAGGTGGAGAGTTTCTCGGGCCTGTTGAAGGATTTCGTGCGCCAGAACAATGCCCGCGTCATCGTGCGCGGCCTGCGTGCGGTGTCGGACTTCGAATACGAATTCCAGATGGCCGGCATGAACCGCTACCTGTTGCCGGACGTGGAAACGCTGTTCCTGACCCCGTCTGACCAGTACCAGTTCATCTCCGGCACCATCGTGCGAGAGATCGCCCAGCTGGGGGGGGACGTGTCCAAGTTCGTGTTCCCGTCGGTGGAGAAATGGCTCAAGGAAAAGATCGCCAAGCAATGATGTTTCAAGCAAGAGAGGTGCGGCAATGGCACTGATGATTACCGACGATTGCATCAACTGCGACGTCTGCGAACCGGAATGTCCCAACGAGGCCATTTACATGGGGCCGCAGATCTACGAGATCGATCCGGACAAATGTACCGAATGCGTGGGACATTTCGAGGAACCGCAGTGCCAGCAGGTCTGCCCGGTCGCGTGCATTCCCTTCAACCCGGCCTGGCGCGAGAGCCCTGAGCAGTTGATGGAGAAGTACGAACGCCTGCAGGCACAGGCCAAGCGCAGTTGAGTCTGCGCACCTGGCGGTGCTGCCAGGAAATGCCGTTCAGTGCTGCACTGAACGGCATTTTGATTTGGTGAATGCTGCTGCGCGCAACATTCAACCTGCATGAATACTCGCTATCAGCGCCGACCATGCCAAGGCTGTTGCGGCGCAAGTAGAGTAGGCAGGTTTCCGGATTTTTCCATGCGCATCCACCCACACAGAACATGCACTCCCTCCCCAAATCCGCTGTTGCCGCCCTGCTGTTGAACACCACCATCTGGGGTCTGTCCTGGACCGGTACCCGCGCCCTGGAAGGCATGGGCCTGCATCCGGTCTGGGCCACGGCAGCCATCTTCAGCGCCTGCGCCTTGCTGCTGCTGACCTTGCGCTACCGTGAACTGCCACTGCTGTGGCGTCATCCGGCCTTGCTGGCCGTGGGACTGACCACCGGCCTGACCAATGCCTCCTTCAATGTCGCGGTGGCCTATGGCGATGTGGTGCGGGTGATCCTGCTGTTCTACCTGATGCCGGTATGGACCGTCATCCTGGCGCGCCTGGTGCTGCATGAAGCCATCACCCCGCGCTCGCTGGCGCGCGTGGCACTCGGGCTGAGCGGCGCCTTCATCGTGCTGTACCAGCCGCGTCTGGGCCTGCCGCTGCCGCAGAGCCTGCCGGACTGGATGGCAGTGGCGTCGGGCCTGCTGTTTGCGGTGACCAATGTGCTGTTGCGACGCCTGCACGGCCTCTCCGATGGCGCTCGCGCCGTGGCCATGCTGGCCGGCAGCGGCGTGCTGGCCAGTCTGTTGGGCGTGCTGCTGTCAGCCAGCGGCGTGATTGCCTGGCCGTTGCCCTTGCCAGCGGCCGCCGCGCCCGTGGTAGCGCTGTGGGCGTTGCTGTTCCTGGTATCGAATCTGAGCTTGCAATATGGGGTGGCGCGCCTGCCGGCCAATATCACGGCGGTCATCATGCTGGCCGAAATCCTGGTCGCGACCTTCTCGGCTTGGCTGCTCGGTGCAGCGGAACTCCGCGCGCAAGACCTCATCGGCGGCGTGCTCATCATCACCGCTCCCTGGATCGTGCGGGACCGCCCGGTGGCGGCGCAGCCTGCCTGATCAGTCGTGGGTGGCCAGCATGACGCGGTTGCGTCCGGCTTCCTTGGCCTGGTAGAGCGCCTGGTCGGCCGCCTTGAGCATGGCCTGCTTGACCTCGCCCGCCGCGCGCCCGCGATCCGGCGGTGACAGCGAGGCTGCGCCGATGGAGGCGGTGATGCGCAACGGATCGCGCGAGCCCTCGATCATCACGCCACGGCTGCAGATGCCGGCGCGGATGCGTTCGGCGATGCGTGCCGCGTCGTCGCGCGTGGCGTGGGTCAACAGCACCACGAATTCTTCCCCGCCGAAGCGACCCAGTGCATCCGACAGGCGCAGTTCCTTCTTGATGCGCGCAGCCACTTCGCGCAGCACGTCGTCCCCGCTCTGGTGGCCGAACTGGTCGTTGACGCGCTTGAAATGGTCGATGTCGATGAACAGGCAGGACAGTGCCGAGCGATCGCGCTGGCTGCGTGCCACTTCCTCCTGCATGCGTTGCTCGATGTAGCGGCGGTTGTTCACGCCCGTGAGCGGATCGGTCAGGCCGATGTGCTTCAGGCGCTCATTGTTGATGACGTTTTCCAGGCAGATGGCGGCTACCGTCGCCAGGCGCTGGATGAAGTCGGTGGCCAGCGTGCGCGTGAAACGCTCGGCATAGGCGCTGCCCAGCGACAGGTAGCCCAGCAGCCGGTGCTGGCGCACCAGCGGCAGCACTGCCACGCTCACCGGCTGGTAATGCGGGAACAGCGGCCCGTGCAGGGCCGGCACGTACTGGCCCAGGCGCGGTTTTTCATCCGACAGCGGACCATCCTCGTCGATGAAGTGCAGCGGGTCCTTCAGGAACAGCAGCTTGGGGAATTCGTTCACGCCGATCTGCAGGTCGCGCAGGATGCGCTGGATCGCGTAGTCGCCATCGATGAGGGACAGCGTGACCGTCTCCAGGCTGAACACCCCCGGCATCACCGTGAGCATCACGTCGATGAGCTCGCGGAATTCGCTGGCACCGATCAGTTTCAGATCGAAGGCCTGATGGCGTTCGATGATGGACTGGTTGATGTGCGCCTGCTGCAGCAGATCCTGCAGCTCGCTCCTCAGTTGTTCGTTGTCGGCAATCAGCGATTCCATATCGATGGTCGATGTCATGTGCTCATCTGCATATTCCGGCGTGCGGCCGGCCCCTTGCCCAAACCGGTCGCCCGGTCACCCTCCAGCCCGCCACGTGCGGGGTGGGCGGTCTGACTGCCTGTGCTGCATTTTGCAATTTGCGAGTTGCGAGTTGCGATCTGCGATCTGATCCGACGTTATCGGCAGGGCGGGCCGCAAATGAAGGCCCCATCCCCTCCCTGATACCGAGCAAGAAGCGTTCCCGTCCGCCTGCCTGCTGCTGCCGGCCGGGGCCGACTCAGGCTGCCTGCGGGGCGAAGAAGCGTTCGCTCATCTCATCCAGTCCCAGCGTGCGCAATACTTCCTGCAGGCGCTCGGCCGGACGGCGGCGCGGCAGGTCGCGGTATTGCGCAATGATCAACTCGTTCTTCATCGAATGTTCCCAGCCCACCAGCTCGGTCACGCTGACCTTGTAACCATGCGCTTCCAGCTGCAGGCAGCGCAGCACATTGGTGACCTGGCTGCCGAATTCGCGGGTATGCAGCGGATGGCGCCAGATCTCGGTGAGCGAATTGGAGAGCGACTTGCCCTTGTTGCGATTGAGCACCGAGGCCACTTCGGCCTGGCAGCAGGGCACCAGGACGATGAAGCGCGCTTCCTTGGCCAGGGCGAAATGGATGGCGTCATCGGTGGCCGTATCGCAGGCATGCAGAGCGGTGACCACGTCGATCTTCTCCGGCAGGCTGGGCGAAGTGATCGAATCGGCCACCGACAGATTGAGGAAGGACATGCCGCCAAAGCCCAGGCGCGCGGCCAGTTGCTCGGACTTGCGCACCAGCTCCTCGCGGGTTTCGATGCCGTAGATGCGGGGCGCGCCCTGCAGGCCCTTGAAGAACAGGTCGTAGAGGATGAAGCCGAGATAGGACTTGCCCGCGCCATGGTCGACCAGGCTGACGTCGGGATGATCGTCCAGCACTTCTTGCAGCAGCGGTTCGATGAACTGGTAGAGGTGATAGACCTGCTTCAACTTGCGGCGGCTGTCCTGATTCAGTTTGCCATCGCGGGTGAGGATGTGCAGTTCCTTCAACAGCTCGATGGACTGGCCGGGCCGGATCTCATGCGCCTGCGGGGCGCTCTCGGCAGTGGATTTGGCCCGGTTTGGCTGGCGGCCGGGGGCGCTGTTGGCTTGCTTGCTCATGATGCTGCACTGGCGAAGGGCCGGCGCGCAGGCCGGCGGGGTGGATTCGGGGGCAGGGCGGCGAGCTCCGGAGCTCGGTAAAGGACTGCCGTGGCCGGGCATTTTACCCGATCCCGATGTCAACTTCGTGAAGTGCTGCTGCCGTGCGCGGCATGTTGCAAGCTAGCAAACATGCGCGCGCGGACCGATGCCAGGGCCTTACGCTACCCGCTCGATCACCAGCGCAATCCCCTGGCCCACGCCGATGCACATGGTGCACAGCGCATAGCGTCCACCGGTGCGCTCCAACTGGTTGAGGGCGGTCGTCACCAGCCGTGCGCCGGAAGCCCCCAGCGGATGACCGATGGCGATGGCGCCGCCATTCGGATTGACGTGCTCGGCATCGTCGGGCAAGCCGAGATCGCGCGTCACGGCCAGCCCCTGCGCGGCGAAGGCTTCGTTCAGTTCGATCACGTCCATCTGCGCCAGCGTCAGGCCGACCTGCGCCAGCACCTTGCGTGTCGCCGGCGCCGGACCAAAGCCCATGATGCGCGGCGCCACGCCCGCCGTGGCCATGCCCAGCACGCGCGCACGGGGCTTGAGGCGATACAGGTCGGCGGCCTTGGGCGAGGCCAGCAGCAGCGCGCAGGCACCGTCGTTGACGCCGGAGGCATTGCCTGCCGTGACCGTGCCATCGGGGCGCACCACGCCCTTGAGTCTGGCCAGCGTGGCCAGGGTCGTGTCCGGGCGCGGATGTTCGTCGGTGGTGACGATGAGCGGATCGCCCTTCTTCTGCGGGATGGTCAGCGCTGCGATCTCGCCCGCGAAGAAACCGGCCTCCTGTGCTGCGGCCCAGCGCTGCTGGCTGCGCAGAGCAAACGCGTCCTGGTCGGCACGGTTGATGTTGAAATCGGTGGCGACGTTTTCCGCCGTCTCGGGCATGGAGTCGATGCCGTACTGCGCCTTCATCAGCGGATTGACGAAGCGCCAGCCGATGGTGGTATCGAAGATCGCGGCACTGCGCGAGAAGGCCGATTCCGCCTTGCCCATCACGAAGGGCGCGCGCGTCATGCTCTCCACCCCGCCGGCGATCATCAGCTCCACCTCGCCCGACTTGATGGCGCGTGCAGCCATGCCCACCGCATCCAGGCTGGAGCCGCACAGGCGGTTGATGGTGCTGCCCGGGACGTCGATGGGCAGGCCAGCCAGCAAACCGGCCATGCGGGCCACGTTGCGGTTGTCTTCACCGGCCTGGTTGGCGCAGCCGTAGAGGATGTCGTCGACGCGGCTCCAGTCCACGCCGGGGTTGCGCTCCATGAGGCTGCGAATGGGTGCGGCCGCCAGGTCGTCGGCGCGTACCGCGCCCAGGGCGCCACCGTAGCGTCCGAACGGCGTGCGAATGGCGTCACAAATCAATGCTTGCATAGGTCTCTTTCTTCCAGGATCAAGGGTTTGCGGGCCATGCCTCAGGCCGGGAGGGCCGACGCGACGGCGCTGTCGGCTTTCTTGCGATGGTCGATCACCCGTTTGGCCTTGCCCACCGAGGTGCGCTCGATCATGCCGGCCGGCACCACCGTCACCTTGGTGGAAATGCCCACATAGGTCTTGATGCTGTGCTGCAGTTCCTTCTCCAGTGCCTCCACGTGTTCGGTGGAGGCGTCCTCGCGCAGCTCGGCGAAGACGCACATGCTGTCCATGTGGCCGTGGCGTTCGATCTGCAATTGATACTGCGGGGCCAGTTGCGGCAGTTTCAGGATCAGCTCCTCGATCTGGGTCGGGAACACGTTCACGCCCCGGATGATGAGCATGTCATCCGAGCGTCCGGTGATCTTGCCGATGCGGCGCATGGAGCGCGAGGTCGGCGGCAACAGGCGCGTGAGGTCGCGGGTGCGGTAGCGGATCATCGGCAGCGCTTCCTTGGAGAGCGAAGTAAAGACCAGTTCGCCCTCCTCGCCGTCGGGCAGCACTTCGCCGGTATCAGGATCGATGATCTCGGGATAGAAATGGTCTTCCCAGATCACCGGACCATCCTTGCTCTCGATGCACTCGCTGGCCACGCCCGGTCCCATCACCTCCGACAGACCATAGATGTCCACTGCATCGATGCCGGCGCGCTGCTCGATTTCGCGGCGCATGGCATCGGTCCAGGGCTCGGCACCGAAGATGCCGACCTTGAGCGAACTGGCGGCAGGGTCCAGCCCCTGGCGCTGGAATTCCTCGATCACGTTGAGCATGTAGGAGGGCGTGACCATGATGATGGCCGGCTTGAAATCGCGAATGAGCTGTACCTGCTTTTCAGTCTGGCCGCCCGACATGGGGATGACGGTGCAGCCCAGCTTTTCCGCACCGTAGTGCGCGCCCAGCCCCCCGGTGAACAGACCATAGCCATAGGAAATCTGCACGATGTCACCGGCACGTCCACCGGCGGCGCGAATGGAGCGCGCCACCACCGTGGCCCAGGTGTCGATGTCATTGCGCGTGTAGCCCACCACGGTGGGCTTGCCGGTGGTGCCGCTGGAGGCATGCACCCGCACTACCTGCTCGCGCGGTACGGCGAACATGCCGAAGGGATAGTGGTCGCGCAGATCCTGCTTGGTAGTGAAGGGAAACCTGGACAGATCCGACAGACTCTTCAAGTCGTCCGGGTGCACCCCGGCCTGGTCGAAGGCATGGCGATAGTGCGCCACGTTTTCATAGGCATGCTTGAGCGACCATTTCAGGCGTTGCAGTTGCAGCGCCTGCAGTTCGTCGCGACTGGCCGTTTCGATGGGCTCCAGATCGCCGGTTTGGGGAGTGCGGGTGGTCATGGTGGTCTCCTGTCTCTGTTGATGTTGGTGTTCTTTTTTTTTGCGCGGTCACTGCGCAGCCTGCAGGCCGCTGATCACCTCGCCTCTGATGCGATAGGACTTGCCCCGGAACAGCGCAATGATCTTGCCGTCCTGGTTGCTCACGGTGATGTCGTAGACCCCGGTGCGGCCGGCCAGCGTGCGTTCCTGCGCCTCGGCGATCAGCACGTCGTTGCGCATGGCCGGTGCCACGTAGTCGATGCTGCACCCCGATGCCACGGTGTTGAGGTTACGGCTGTTGCAGGCAAATGCAAAGCTGCTGTCGGCCAGCGCGAAGATGAACCCGCCGTGGCAGGTGGCGTGGCCATTGAGCATGTCGCTGCGCACCAGCATGCTCATGCGCGCCCGGCCCGGTGCGATCTCCAGGATCTTCATCCCCAGCGCCTGGGAGGCGTTGTCGCGCGGGTACATGGCTTGCACCGTGGCCTCGGCCAGGGTTTGCGGATCCATCTCGGTCGATGGGGATGACAAGGCGGTCTCACTCATGGAATTTCCTCCCGGAAGCTTGCAGGCGTTGAAGCAGGGGCGAGACCCGATAGCGGTCTTCGCCATAGGTGGCACTGAGCTGGCGCAGTACGTTGGTGACGGTGTCGATGCCGATGGCGTCGGCCCAGGCAAGCGGGCCACGCGGATAGTTCACGCCCTTCTGCATGGCCATGTCGGCATCGCTCCGACTGCACACGCCCTGGTTGACGGCATCGGCGGCTTCATTGGCGAGCATGCAGACGGTGCGCATGACCACCATGCCCGGCACGTCCTGCATGGCCGAGACCGCAAAGCCGCAGGACTGCAGCACCGCGAGCACGGCCTGGCAGGCGCGGTCGCGACACTGGTCGGCGCGCGTCACGCCCAGGCGGGTGGCGCGGGCATAGTCCAGCGCCAGGTCCACCAGCACCACGTCGGGCATGTTGTAGTCGTAGGATTGCTGGGTCGCGCTACGGCCTTCGGTGACGTACAGGCGGCCGGGGCCGGCCTTCATCAGCAGGTGGTCGGCGCGTGGCCCGTGGTATTCCACGCGGCCCTGGTAGCGCGCGCGGATCACTTCCACCAGCGGATGCGTCCCGAACAATTGCAGCGGCACCGTGGGCAGCTCGTACTCGGGTTCGGTGGCCGGCTGGGGGATCTCGGCATCCTCGCCATAGCGATAGAAACCGCGCCCGCTCTTGCGGCCCAGCAATCCGGCCTGCACCAGTTCCTGCTGGATCAGCGAGGGCGTGAAACGCGGGTCGTTGAAGAAGGCATGGAACACCGATTGCGTGACGGCGAAGTTGACGTCATGTCCGATCAGGTCCATCAGCTCGAAGGCACCCATGCGGAAACCGCCGCTCTCGCGCAGCAGGGCGTCGATGGTGGCCGGGTGCGCGCCGCCTTCGTTGAGCACCCGCAAGGCTTCGGCGTAGTAGGGACGGGCCAGACGGTTGACGATGAAGCCCGGGGTCGAGCTGGCCACCACCGGGACCTTGCCCCAGGCCAGCGCGGTGTCGTGCAGGCATTGCACCACGGTGGCGTCACTGCGCACGCCACGGATGACTTCCACCAGGGCCATCTGCGGCACGGGGTTGAAGAAGTGCAGTCCCGCCAGGCGCTCGGGATGACGCAGCGTGGCCGCGATATGGGTGATCGAGAGCGAGGAGGTATTGCTGGCCAAGAGGCATTGCGCATCGACCAGGTCTTCCAGCTTGCCGAACAGTTCCTGCTTGGCGCCGAGCTGTTCGACGATGGCTTCGATCACCAGGCGTGCATCGCGCATCTCCTGCAGGGTGTGGGCAACGCAGAGCCGGTCACTGGCGGCGTGAGCCTCTTCGGCGGGGATCTTGCCCTTGTTGGCCAGTTTGTCGAGACCGGCGCGGATGTCGGCGATGGCCTTGGCCGCCGCGCCTTCGCGGCTGTCGTAAAGTTGCACCGGATGCCCGGCCAGCGCGGCCACCTGGGCGATACCGGCGCCCATGGTGCCGCTGCCGATGACGGCCACCGGGGCCGTCGCGGGCAGGGCGTACCTGATGTCTGCCGCGTTCATGTCATTGCCCCGTGAACTGCGGCGCGCGCTTTTCCAGGAAGGCGCTCACGCCCTCGCGGTAATCCCGGCTGTGGCCGAGCGCGCGCATGGTGTCGCGTTCCAGGTCCAGCTGCTGCGCCAGGGTGTTGGCCGGGCTGGCATGGAGCGTGGCCTTGGTAGCGGCCAGGCCCTTGGTGGGGGCGCGGGCGAAGTGTTCCGCCATGGCGCGTGCCTGCTCCATCAACTGGTCGTCCTCCACGCATTTCCAGATCAGACCCCAGCGTTCGGCTTGCTCGGCGCTGATCTTCTCGCCCAGCAGCGCCATGCCCATGGCGCGCGCCGTGCCCACCAGGCGCGGCAGGAAGTAGGTGCCGCCGGTATCGGGAATGAGCCCCAGCTTGCAGAACACTTCCACGAAGCTGGCCGAGCGTGCGGCCAGCACGATGTCGCAGGCCAGCGGCAGGTTTGCACCCGCACCGGCGGCCACGCCGTTGACGGCGCAGATCACCGGGAAGGGCAGCGCACGCAGCGACTTCACCAGCGGACCGTAGTACTTGTCGATGGATTCGCCCAGGTCGACGGCACCGTCACCGGGTTTGACGGCGCGGTCGCCCAGGTCCTGGCCGGCGCAGAAGCCGCGTCCGGCGCCGGTGAGCAGCAACACCCGCACGCTAGTGTCGGCCTGCAGCGTGGCGATGGCCTCGCGCAGTTCCAGGTGCATGGCCACGGTGAAGCTGTTGAGCTTGTCGGGGCGGTTCAGCGTGATGACGGCGATGCCGTCGCGGTTCTCGAAGAGGATGGATGAGTAGCTCATGGGCTCGGAAAAAGTAAGGGGCGGGGAAGAGCGTCGGTCTCAGTTGTCCTGGTCGAAGTCCAGCAGCAGCTTGTCGCTGACCGGGAAGGACTGGCAGCTCAGGACGAAGCCGCGGGCGATCTCGTAGTCTTCCAGGGCATAGTTGGCATCCATGTCGACCTTGCCCTCGACCACCTTGCAGCGGCAGGTGGCGCACACGCCACCCTTGCAGGAGTAGCGCAGGTCGATGCCGTGCTTCAGGCCGGCATCGAGCACGGATTCCTTTTCCTTGTCCATGGTGAAGACGTTGTGATAGCCGTCGACGATCACCGTGACCTCGCATTCCTTCCTGCCCACCACCGGGCGCGAGGCGTGCGCACGCGTCGGTGTGCTGGCGGCAAACAATTCGGTCTTGATCTGCGTCTTGGGCATGCCATGTGCCTGCAGAGAATCGGAGACGGCCTGCACCATTTCTTCGGGACCGCAGAGGAAGGCCGCGTCCATGTCCTTGAGATCGATCCAGGAAGCGAAGAAGGCATCGCACTTCTTGCGGTCGATGCGTCCGTTGAACAGTTCCACGTCCTGCTGCTCGCGGCTCATCACCCAGATCACGTTCAGACGTTCGAGGTAGGCATCCTTGAGGTCGGTGAGTTCTTCCTTGAAGATCACCGAAGACGAGGCGCGATTGGCATAGACCAAAGTAAAGCGGCTGTGCGGCTCGGCCAGCAGCGTGGTCTTGATGATGGAGATCATCGGCGTGATGCCGCTGCCGGCGGCAAAGGCCAGGTAGTGCTTGCGGTTGGCGGCATCCAGCGGAACGTTGAAGTGGCCCATGGGCGGCATCACCTCGATACTTTGTCCCGGGACAAAGGACTCATTGGCCCAGTTCGAGAACAGTCCGCCGGGGACGCGCTTGATGGCGACCCGCAACTGCTTTTCCTGGGTGGCCGCGCAGATCGAATAGGAGCGGCGCAATTCCTCGCCCTCGATGTGCGAGCGCAGCGTCAGGTGCTGGCCCTGCTGATAGGCGAAGGTATCCTGCAATTCGGCCGGGACGGCGAAGGAGACCACGATGGTATCGCGCGTTTCCTGTTTCACGCCCGAGATGGTCAGTGGATAGAATTTGCTCATGATGTTGTGCCTTGGTTCTGGGACATTGAGCACGGCTCAATGCGCCTTGAAGTAATCGAACGGCTCGCGGCAGTCCTTGCACTGGTACAGCGCCTTGCAGGAAGTGGAGCCGAACTGGCTCACGCACACCGTCTGCATCGAACCGCAATGCGGGCAGGGAACCTGCGGTGCGGCCTGTCGCCGGATGCTGATGCCGCGGATGTCGACGACCTGCTGCGCCGGTGGCGCGATGCCGTATTGCTGCAGGTTGCGACGGCCTTTCTCGCTCATCCAGTCGGTGTTCCAGGCCGGTGCCAGCTGGGTGCGGATGGCCACCTCGGTCAGTCCGTGCTGCTTGAGCGCCGCGCCGATCTCCTGGGCGATTACGCCCATGGCCGGGCAGCCGGAATAGGTCGGGGTGATGACCACCGTGCAGCGTGCCGCCCCGGCATCCTCCTCGGAGACCTCGACGGCGCGCACGATGCCCAGGTCCACCACCGAAATGACCGGAATCTCCGGATCGGGAATGGCTTGCAGCCATTCCCAGATCCTTGCCTGGAGCGCCTGCGCAGGCGATGCCAGCTCGCTCACCAGCTGGCTCCGGGATAGGTGCGCTGCAAGAACTGCATTTCCGCCAGCAGGTAGCCCAGGTGTTCGGTATGTCGGCCCTGCTTGCCGCCGCTCTGCATCCACAGGCCCGCAGCCGGCAGTTGCAGCGTGGCTTCGCGCATCACCTCGGTGACGTGCTGCTGCCACTTCTGTTGCAGTTCACCCAGGTCCGGCGCGATACCGTCGACCTGCATGGCCTGATCCAGCGTGTCGGCCGTAAACAGTTCGCCGGTGTACATCCACAGGGCGTCGATGGCGTCCTGCATGCGGCGATGGCTTTCTTCGGTGCCGTCACCCAGGCGGATCATCAGGTCGGTACTGCGGCGCACGTGGTAGGTGACTTCCTTGAGACACTTCTGCGCAATCTCGACGATGCGTGCATCACTGCTCTCGCACAGTCCTTCGAGCAGGAAGTAATGCCAGACATCGAAGAGGAACTGACGCGCCAGCGTATCGGCATAGCTGCCATTGGGCAGCTCCACCAGCAGCAAGTTGTGGAACTGATGGGCATCGCGCAGGAAGGCCAGTTGATCTTCGTTGCGGCCCGCACCTTCCAGTTCGGCGGCGTAGGCCAGCCACAGGCGGGCCTGGCCGATCAGGTCCAGCGAGACGTTGATGAGCGCCATGTCTTCTTCCAGCGCCGGGCCCTTGCCGCACCATTCGGAGAGGCGTTGCGAGAGCACCAGGGCGTTGTCGCCCAGGCGTCGCACGTAATCGGTTTTGTGGGTCATGGTGCGTACCTCTTACAGGTTCTTCAGCTCAGCCGGCATGGGGAAGAAGGTCGGGTGGCGATACACCTTGCTGTTGGCCGGCTCGAACAGCGGCGCCTTGTCGCCCGGGCTGGAAGAGACGATGTCGGCGGCACGCACCACCCAGATGCCCACGCCTTCATTGCGGCGGGTGTAGACGTCGCGCGCGTTGTTGATGGCCATCTCGCCATCGGGGGCGTGCAGGCTGCCGACGTGTTTGTGGGCCAGACCGTGCTGGCTGCGGATGAAGACTTCCCAGAGAGGCCATTCCTTGCTCATGATGCTTTTCCTTGTTGGCGGGCCGCTGTCATGGCGGCCACTGGCATGGTTGTGTGATGAAACGAATCGGATCGGATATCGAAGCGGCGACTCAGGCCGCCTTGCGCGCGGCCCGCTTGTCGGCATGCGCCACCAGCGCATCGCGGAACCAGGCGCCGTCGTCGTAGGCTTTCTTGCGGGTGGCCAGGCGTTCGCGGTTGCAGGGACCGTTACCGCGCAGGACGTTGTGGAATTCGTCCCAGTTGATTTCACCGAAGTCGTAGCGGCCACGTTCTTCGTTCCACTTGAGGTCGGGGTCGGGAACTGTGAGGCCCAGGTATTCGATCTGCGGGATGGTCTGGTCGACCATGCGCTGGCGCAGTTCATCGTTGGAGAACAGCTTGATGCGCCACTGCATCGATTGCGCGCTGTTGACCGATTCTGCATCGGAGGGACCGAACATCATCAGCGCCGGCCACCACCAGCGGTTCAGCGCATCCTGCGCCATCTGCTTCTGCTCGGGCGTGCCGCGGCACAGCGCCAGCATGATGTCGTAACCCTGGCGGGCATGGAAGGATTCCTCCTTGCACACGCGCACCATGGCGCGCGAGTAGGGACCATAGGAGCAGCGGCACAGCGGGATCTGGTTGATGATGGCCGAGCCATCCACCAGCCAGCCGATGGCGCCCATGTCGGCCCAGCTCAGGGTCGGATAGTTGAAGATGCTGGAGTACTTGGCACGTCCCGCATGCAGATCGTCCAGCAGTGCATCGCGCGACACGCCCAGGGTTTCGGCCGCGCTGTAGAGATAGAGACCGTGACCGGCCTCATCCTGGATCTTGGCCAGCAGGATGGCCTTGCGTTCCAGGGTCGGGGCGCGCGTGACCCAGTTGGCCTCGGGCAGCTGGCCGACGATTTCCGAATGCGCGTGCTGCGAGATCTGGCGCACCAGCGTCTTGCGATACGCGTCGGGCATCCAGTCCTTGGGCTCGATCTTGACCCCGGCATCGATGCGGGCCTGGAAGGCTTGCTCTTGGGCGGACATGTCCTCGGCGCTGCGCACCTTGGCCAGTCCGGTTTCTACGAGTTGTGCATACATGTGCTTCTCCGTGAAGGTGAATCACGCGGGTGAAGGACGAACGCGGTCCTTGCCGCAAGGCCAGGCCCTGCGTCTGCGTGAGTTGAAACCGCGAAACTGAAAAAATGCTGCTTGCTAGGCCCGCCTGGCCGCGATCAGCGGCTCGACGAAGGGGGCGGCCAGGCTCGGCCGGTTCTCTTCGATCTGCTGCAAGGGGCTGACCTCCCGCAGGCTCTTCAGGCTGCGTTTGGTGAGGTCGTGATAGGTCTCGGTACCGGCCCGTTTCCAGGCCATCTCTTCTTCCGTCAATGCGCGCACCACCTTGGCCGGCAGCCCGGCCACCAGCATGCGCGGGGCAATCTGCATGCCGGCACGCACGAAGGCGCTGGCCGCGACGATGGATTGTTCTCCCACCACCGCATCATCCATCACCACGGCATTCATGCCGACCAGCGCGTCGCGCTCGACGGTGCAGCTGTGCAGCACCGCGCCGTGACCGATGTGACCGTTCTCGCCCACCACCGTGTCATGTCCGGGGAAGCCGTGGACCACGCAGGTGTCCTGCACGTTGGCCCCACGCTTGAGCACGATGCGGCCGAAGTCGCCGCGCAGACAGGCGGCCGGACCGACATAGCAGTCCGGGCCGACGATGACGTCGCCGATCAGCACCGCCGTCGGATGCACATAGGCGGTCGGGTCGACCACCGGGATCACGCCTTCGATCGAGTAACAGGGCACAGCGTCTCCTTTGCCAGCGTGTCGCCTCGGGCGCAGCGGCTCCTTGTGGTGGCAGCGCTGTGGCGATTGCCTGGCTTTCCTTGTTGAAACGCTGGAAAAAACCATTTGCCTGGCGCTGTTTTTTGAGGAATAATAATTTCGACCGACCGGTTGGTCAATAATGTTTTAAAGATTTTTTCTGACCGCTTCGGGATGTATCGGGTTTCGGACAGGGCAGGGAGGCTTGCAGAGCGGGATGTCTCCGATAGATGTTTCGTAAGAGTTTTGATTTACGGCACAATCATGACTTTGCGGAAATATCGACGAGGACGCATTTATGGCACGCAAGCGAGCAGCGGGATACGACAACCAGCGCGAGACCATCATCGAACAGGCGGCTGCCTTGTTCGCGCGCAATGGTTTCGTGGGCACATCGATGAATGAGGTGGCGCTGGCGTGCGGGCTGTCCAAGGCATCGCTGTATCACTACTTTGCCGACAAGCACCAGTTGCTCATGCACATCTGCGAGGACCACATCGATCGCCTGTGTGCGCTGGTGGAGGAAGTCGCGCAGCAGGATCTGTTGCCGGAACCACGACTGCGCCTGCTGATCCAGCGCTTCGTGGAGGAATACCGCGATGCGCAGAACGAGCATCGGGTGCTGACCGAGGACGTGCGTTTCCTGGAGCCGGGTGACCAGAAGCGCATCCTCAACGGCGAGCGCAAGGTGGTCAAGGCGGTGGCCGACGCCATGTGCGCGGTGCGCCCGGAACTGGACCGCAGCCGCATGGCCAAGCCGCTGGCCATGCTGTTGTTCGGCATGATCAACTGGATGTTCATGTGGTTGAAACCGGATGGTGAACTGACCCATGAGCGCATGGCCGTGGTCGTGTCGGATCTGTTGTTTGGCGGAATCGGCGCCGTGAGCCTGGACGGCGCCGGAAAGAAGAAACGATGACGTGAGCCCTTGATCGGTAGCGTCATTGCAGGCACGCAGCACCACAATGACAAAATCATCAAGGAGACCTCCATGCAGTTTGCTCGCCCTTTGCTGGCGCTGGCCCTGGCCGGCTGCGCCCTCGCCGCACATGCTGACATCAACGTCGGCGTCACCGTATCGACCACCGGCCCGGCTGCCTCGCTGGGCATTCCCGAAAAGAACACCATCGCACTGCTGCCTACCACGATGGGCGGGCAGAAGATCAACTACATCGTCCTCGACGATGCCTCCGATACCACGCAGGCGGTCAAGAACGCGCGCCGCTTCGTCTCCGAAAACAATGTGGACGTGATCATCGGTTCGTCGGTGAGCCCGAACTCGATCTCGATGATCGAAGTCGCCGCCGAAGCGCAGACCCCGATGATCTCCCTGGCTGCCGCCGCGCGCATCGTCGAGCCCATGGATGCCAAGAAGAAGTGGGTCTTCAAGACCCCGCAGAACGACATCATGATGTCGCTGGCGATTGCCCGTGACATGGTGGCGCGCGGCTATCAGCGCATCGCCTTCATCGGTTATTCCAACGCCTATGGCGAAGGCTGGTACGAGGAATTCAAGAAAGCGGCCGGTCTCAAGAAGCTGGAGCTGGTGGCCAATGAGCGCTTCGCGCCCAACGATACCTCGGCCACCGCGCAAGCCCTGAAGCTGGTGGCGGCCAAGCCGGATGCCATCCTCATCGCCGCTTCGGGCACACCGGCGGTGGTGCCGCAACGTGCGTTGAAGGAGCGTGGTTTCAAGGGCCAGATCTACCAGACGCACGGCGTGGCCAATGCCGACTTCCTGCGCGTGGGCGGCAAGATGCTCGACGGCACCCTGCTGCCGGCCGGTCCGGTGCTGGTGGCGGCGCAACTGCCGGCCTCCAACCCCATCCGCAAGGTGGCCCTGGACTACACCGCGAAATACGAAGCGGAACACGGCAAGCACAGTGTCTCGCTCTTCGGCGGCTATGCCTGGGATGCCGGGGTGCTGCTGCAGTCGGCCATTCCGGTGGCCCTGAAGCGCGCCAAGCCGGGCACGCCGGAATTCCGCGCGGCCCTGCGTGATGCGCTGGAAGCCACCAAGGAAGTCACCGGCGTGCACGGCGTCTACAACATGACCGCCACGGATCACCTGGGGCTGGACCAGCGTGCTTCGGTGATGGTCAAGATCGTGGATGGCGCCTGGCAGTATCAGCCCTGATCGGCGTGGCCCCGGCCTGATCTCATTTTCCAACACGCTGCGGGTGCGTCCTCGTCCGCAGCGTGTCGTCCTACCCGCTCACAGGAGTCTTCGATGACCACCCGTCCCCCTTTGCTACAGAGTTTCATCGCCGGTCGCTGGTTCGGCCAGAGCCCGTCCCAGGCGCTGCACAGCGCGGTCAATGGCCAGCCCGTGGCCAGTACGCATCAGGAATCCATCGATTTCGGCGAAGCGCTGGACCATGCCCGCCGTCAGGGCCTGCCCGCGCTGATGCGCCTGGACTTCCAGCAACGTGCGGCGATCCTCAAGGCGCTGGCCAAGTATCTGGTCGAGCACAAGGAAACCCTGTACGCCATCTCGGCCCACACCGGCGCCACCCGCACCGACAGCTGGATCGACATCGAAGGCGGCAGCGGTACGCTGTTCACCTATGCCAGCATCGGCACCAATGAATTCCCGTCCTCCAACCTGGTCCATGAAGGCCCGGCCATGTCGCTGGGCAAGCAGGGACGCTTTGCCGGTACCCACATCCTGGTGCCGCGCGGCGGCGTGGCGGTACACATCAATGCCTTCAACTTCCCGGTCTGGGGCATGCTGGAAAAATTCGCCCCGACCTTCCTGGCCGGCATGCCCTGCATCGTCAAGCCGGCCACCGCCACCAGCTATCTGGCCGAAGCAGCCGTGCGCCTGATCCAGCAGTCGGGCCTGCTGCCCGAAGGCAGCCTGCAACTGGTCATCGGCAGCACCGGTGATCTGCTCGATCGCCTACAGGCACAGGATGTGGTGACCTTCACCGGCTCGGCCGACACGGCGGCCCGGCTGCGCGCCCATCCCAATCTGATTGCCAACTCCATCCCCTTCAATGCCGAAGCCGACTCGCTGAACTGCGCCATCCTCGGTCCCGACGTCAACGTCGACGATGAAGAATTCGATCTCTTCGTCAAGGAAGTGGCGCGCGAGATGACCACCAAGGCCGGCCAGAAATGCACCGCGATCCGCCGTGCCATCGTGCCACGCCAACACTTAGATGCAATTTCGGAAAAACTCGCCGCGCGCCTGTCGAAAACCGTGATCGGTGACCCGGCGCTGGAGTCGGTGCGCATGGGGCCGCTCGCTTCGCATGCGCAACAGCGCGATGTGGAAGAGCGCGTGGCCTTGCTCAAACAAAGTGCAGAAGTGATCCTGGGCGCCGGCAGCCACTTCCAGCCGCAAGGCGAGGGCGTGCGCGAGGGTGCGTTCTTCGCCCCGACCCTGCTGCTGGCGCGCGATACCTCCGCAGGCAGCCCGGTGCATGAAGTGGAAGCCTTCGGTCCGGTCAGTACGCTCATGTCCTATGACGATCTGGACGAAGCCCTGGCGCTGGCCGCACGCGGACGCGGCAGTCTGGTGGCCAGCCTGGTCACGCGCAGTCCTGCCGTGGCGGCACGGGCCATCCCGGTGGCGGCAGCGTGGCACGGTCGCCTGCTGATCCTCGATCGCGAAGCCGCACCGGAATCCACCGGCCACGGTTCGCCCTTGCCGCAGCTCAAGCATGGCGGTCCCGGACGCGCCGGGGGCGGCGAGGAACTGGGTGGTTCGCGCGCCGTGAAGCACTACCTGCAACGCAGTGCCGTACAGGGTTCGCCCACCATGCTGGCGGCCGTCGCAGGCGAACACGTGCGTGGTGCGCAGGTGCGCGAGTCGGGCATTCACCCCTTCCGCCACTACTTCGAGGATCTGCAGATCGGCGATTCGCTCACCACCCATCGCCGCACCGTCACCGAAGCCGACATCGTCAATTTCGGATGCCTTTCGGGCGACCATTTCTACATGCACTTTGACGACGTCGCGGCACGCCAGTCGCCCTTCGGCAAACGCATTGCGCATGGTTACTTCGTGCTGTCGGCGGCGGCCGGGCTGTTTGTCTCGCCGGCACCCGGTCCGGTGCTGGCCAACTACGGGCTGGACACGCTGCGCTTCGTCAAACCGGTGGGCATCGGCGACACCCTCTCGGCGCGCCTGACCTGCAAGCGCAAGATCGACCGCAACAAGAAGGACGCCAATGGTCAGGGCCAGGGCGTGGTGGCCTGGGATGTGGAGGTGAGCAACCAGGAAGGTGAACTGGTGGCGTCCTACGACATCCTGACCCTGGTAGCCAAGAGACCGGCGGCCTGAGCCTCCCGGTTTTTTGCAAAAAGCTTCATGTCCTGTCCGGTAATCCGCGCCACACACAAGATAGCAGCCCCAAAGGTTCATCTCTGACAAGAACCGGGCCACTCCGGCCAGTCGCAGCCCGATCTGCGGCGGTCGGCCACAACAGGAGGAGACAAGTGGATTCGAGCATTCTGACCGTGCTGATCCAGGACGGCATCACGACCGGCGCCATCTATGCGCTGCTGTCGCTGGCGCTGGTGCTGGTGTTTTCAGTGACACGGGTGATTTTCCTGCCGCAGGGCGAGTTCGTCGCCTTCGGCGCCTTGACGCTGGCCGCCATCCAGAACGGCCAGGCCCCCGGTACCGCATTGCTGCTGCTGGCGCTGGGTACGGTGACGCTGGCGGTCGAGGCCGGCACCGCGTTGCGCCTGGCGGCCACGCGTAGTCGCTTGCTGCGCCGCCTGCCACTGCTGCTGGCCACCCAGATCGGACTGCCGCTGGTGCTCTGCGGCATCACGCATTACCTGGATCTGCAGGCGCTGGCCATGCCCTGGCAGATCCTGCTCACGCTCCTGATCGTGGTGCCGATGGGACCGATGATCTATCGCGTAGCCTACCAGCCGCTGGCGCATTCCAGCGTGCTGGTCTTGCTGATCGTCTCGCTGGGCGTGCACCTGGCCATGGTCGGCCTGGGCCTGCTGATGTTCGGTCCCGAGGGGACCAACACCCGACCCTTCACCGAGATGCAGTTCAGTCTGGGGGACAGCCCGGTCTCCGGCCAGAGCGTGATCGTGCTGGTGACGGTGGCCGCGCTGATCGCCGTGATCTACGTCTTCTTCGAACGCACCTTGACCGGCAAGGCCCTGCGCGCCACCGCCGTCAATCGTCTCGGTGCGCGACTGGTGGGGGTGGGCATCAACCAGGCGGGCCGCTTGTCCTTTGCGATGTCGGCGGGCATCGGGGCGCTGTGTGGCATCCTGATTGCGCCCTTTACCATCGTCAACTACGAGTCCGGTTTCATCATCGCGCTCAAGGGCTTTGTCGGCGCCATCTTCGGCGGGCTGGCGAGTTATCCGATTGCGGCGCTGGGCTCGGTATCGGTCGGACTGATCGAGAGTTTTTCGTCCTTCTGGGCCAGCGCCTTCAAGGAGCTGATCGTCTTCACGGTCATCATCCCCATCCTGCTGTGGCGTTCGCTGACCAGCCACCACATCGACGAAGAAGCCTGAGGACCCCGTCATGACCGCATTCACATCGCATCGCGCCGCGTGGCCGGCGCTGTTCTTCGCCATCGTGCTGGTGTTGCCGCTACTGGGCCTGCCACCCTTCTGGGTGACGCTGATGTCCTACGTCGGCCTGTATGCCATCGTTGCACTGGGACTGGTCTTGCTCACTGGCGTGGCCGGGCTGATCTCGTTCGGACAGGCGGCCTTCGTCGGTATCGGTGCCTACACCACGGCCTATCTCACCACACAGTTCGGACTCTCGCCCTGGATCGGGCTGCTGGCCGGCATCGGCCTGACCGCGCTGTCGGCCTTCCTGATCGGCATGCTCACCATGCGCATCTCCGGGCATTACCTGCCTCTGTCGACGATTGCCTGGGGCCTGTCGCTGTACTACCTGTTCGGCAACCTGGAGATGCTGGGCAAGCATGACGGCATCAACGGCATCCCGCCCATTGCCGTGGGCCAGTTCACCTTCGGCAACGGCGCATCGATGTATCTGCTGATCTGGGTGGTGCTGATCCTGGCGCTGGTGTCGGTGGTCAACTTTCTCGATTCACGCGCGGGCCGGGCGGTGCGGGCGCTCAAGTTCGGTACCGTGATGCCGGAAGCAATGGGGGTGGATACGGCGCGGCTGAAGATTGTCATCTTCGTCTATGCGGCGGTGCTGGCAGGCATTTCCGGATGGCTCTACGCGCATCTGCAACAGGCGGTCAATCCCACGCCTTTTGGCTTGAAATACGGCATCGACTATCTGCTCATGGTCGTGGTCGGCGGGGCCGGCCATGTGTGGGGGGCCATTCTTGGTGCGGGGCTGCTGGCAGTGCTGAGCAACTTCCTGCAGGAGTGGTTGCCGGGTGTGTTGGGCACAGGCGGAAATTTCGAAGCCATCGTCTTCGGCATCGCACTGGTGATCTTCCTGCAGTTCGCCAATGAGGGCTTGTGGCCGCGTCTGCAGGCGCGCTTCGGGCGTCGCCTGCCGCACCGGTTGCCGGCCGACGCCGCGCCGCTGGCGCAGATTCCCAAGCCGGGGCGTGGTGACGTGATCCTGGAGGTGGAAGCCGCGCGCAAGCAGTTCGGTGGACTGGTGGCGGTCAATGATGTGAGCTTTTCGGTGAAGGCCGGAGAAATCGTTGGCCTGATCGGACCGAACGGTGCGGGCAAGTCGACCACCTTCAATCTGGTCACCGGTGTGCTCTCGATCACCAGTGGCAAACTCAATTATCGCGGACAGTCGCTGGCGGGATTGTCCTCGCGCGAGATTTCCAGCCGAGGCATTGCGCGCACCTTCCAGCATGTGCGGCTGGTACCGGGCATGAGCGTGCTCGAGAACGCTGCCATGGGCGCCTTCCGCCGTGGCCAGTTCGCACCCCAGCGCGGCATCCTGGCCAGTCTGGCGCGGGCCAATCGCAAGGAGGAGGCGCGCATTCTGAGCGAGGCGCGACGTCAGCTGGAACGCGTGGGTCTGGGTGAACTGATCGACCGGCCTGCGGGCAGCCTGGCGCTGGGCCAGCAGCGCATCCTGGAGATTGCCCGTGCGCTGTGCTGTGATCCGGCGTTGCTGTTGCTCGATGAACCAGCGGCCGGTTTGCGGCTCAAGGAGAAGCAGGCGCTGGCCGCCTTGCTGGACAAGCTGCGTGGCGAGGGCATGGCGGTGCTGCTGGTGGAGCACGACATGGACTTCGTGATGCAGTTGACCGACCATATCGTGGTCATGGAATTCGGCACCAAGATTGCCGAGGGCACGCCGGCGCAGATCCAGGTGCACCCGGCGGTGCTGGAAGCTTACCTCGGAGGAGCCCAATGATGACTGCAGCGACCATGATGAATCCCGCCAGCGTGGCACCGGAGGTGCGCGCTACGACCGCGCCGGTGTTGCTGGAAGTCAGTGCACTCTCGGCGCGTTATGGCAAGGTGCCGGCGCTGACCGGGGCGGCGCTAACGCTGCGGGCCGGACAGATCGTCACCGTCATCGGCCCCAATGGCGCGGGCAAGTCGACCCTGCTCAATGCCATGATGGGCGCCTTGCCCGGCGGGGCTGCTGCCAGTGGGCGGATTGCCTTCCAGGGCGAGGATGTAAGCCAGATGGAAGTGGAGGAGCGCGTCGCACGTGGCCTGTCGCTGGTGCCGGAAAAGCGTGAATTGTTTACGTCCATGAGCGTGGAAGACAATCTGCTGCTGGGGGCCTACAAGCGGCGGCGCAATGGTGAGTCGGGATATCTGGATCAGCAGGAATTTGTCTATGCCTTGTTTCCGCGCTTGAAGGAGCGGCGCAAGCAGGCGGCCGGGACGCTCTCCGGTGGCGAGCGCCAGATGCTGGCGGTGGGGCGCGCCTTGATGGCCAAGCCGCAGGTGCTGATGCTGGATGAACCCAGCCTGGGGCTGGCACCATTGATCACCAAGGAAATCCTGTCCATCATCAGCCAGTTGCGCGGCACCGGCGTGGCCACCTTGCTGGTCGAGCAGAATGCGCGGGCGGCCTTGCAGGTGGCCGATTACGGGTATGTGCTGGAGATGGGGGAGATGGTCTGCGAGGGACCGGCGGGGGTGCTGGCGGCGGACAAGAAGATTGTGGAAAGTTATCTGGGGGTGGCGCGGCATTGAGCGCGGATCAATCAGGCAACCGGTACGTTCATGAGCGGTCTCATTTCATGTTTTCTTTACAGCGTGATGGCGCGCTGGCGATGTTGCTACTTCGCGTTTCGCAGCAACAAGGGGTTCCCTCATTGATAGTCAGAGTTCGGCGAGCAGCTCCCAGGTGATGGCCTCGCGTTCGATCGCGCAGCAGCAAGCTGTCAGGCGCTTTGCGATGGTGGAGATCGAATGCGTGACTGCGTGACTGCGTGGCAGCTGGAAGTAAAGCTCTGATATGCAGCCCTTTTGCCAGCCTCGTTCAGTCAGGCAGAAGATCGCATATTCCGTGGCCTGCTCGCGATGCTCGCCGGAAGAAAGGTACCACTCGATGCAGTCATCTTCATCGAGCTTGGCGGCGTAGTTGCGTAGCTTGGGAATTTTTTTGTCGGCAAGTTTTCTGGTCTGCCAGCTCTCGGGATCGCAACCCCACTTCAATTCGCTCCCGTAGGCTTCTTCGTACGCCTCAAACAATTCAATGATTGCTTGGCGTTTCTCCGGTGTATGGCCGCCCCAGAAATAAAGAGAGACGGTCAGTCCGACGCTAGTGATGATTCGGTCATCATCCACATATTGAAAATCCGGAAGCAGGGCTTCGATTTTCTCCAAACCGTATTTCATCAGTGTTTATCCTCTTCGTCTTTTTGATTCGCATTGGCCGTTCTTGTACCGGCTACGGGTACGACTAACGCCGCAGCGGCAGCACCTGCTGCCTCAAGAGGAAGGGCGGCGATGGCAATGGCACCCACCAGAATCGTACCGCCGACCACTGCGGCACCTTTGAGATAGTCGGCAAGCGGGATACCTTCTTCTTGTGATGCGATGGGGCCGTGGCGCGGCTTGACCGGTTGTGGAGGCGGTATGGGAGCAGGCAGAGGTGGCTTCCGGCTATACCAGTGATCTTTTGCCTTGCGCTCCTGTTTCATTGGTGTGGTGACCGGGGCAGGTATGGGGTCTTGCACAGGTGCAGATGTATCGCGTTGACAATCGCACTCTGCGATCGTGAGCAAGCGAAACTTCTTTGGATCGCCTGCTATCGTTTGATAGGCGCTCCTTTGCGTTCTGCGCAGTTTGTCGCCTTCAAACTTGATCTCCAGCACCCGGCCTCTCGGCCCCTGGTGTGTTCCTGATCGCCCCACTGGGCGGGAGGATGGCGAGATACCTTCTCCCATCAGAGATCCTCGCAACGCTGATCCTGCACATGGTAGGGATCAGCGCCGCCCATCTGTTTGGGACGCGCAATCACTTGCAGCGGCAGGGGCGAATCAGTCCAGACCACATCGGTGCGGCCTTCGGCATCGGTCTCGCCTTCCACTATCCGGCCATCACCTGTTTTGATCAGATAGGGAACGCCTGCCAGCAATTCTCCAGTGGTGTTGTTGCGCAGGATGAAGTGCTCCTGGAAGCGCGGTGCCTGGCGGGGAACGTGTTGTTCCGGTGGCGCGTTGGTGCTTCTGTCGTCGTCTGGCGAGCCCCAGCCAGCGTGATTGTTGTGCCGCGAGTAGAGGATTGCGCCGCAGTCGGTGACGTCCTGGTCATAGACTACCGGCTGGCCGTTATCCATGATCGTCGGGAAGCGACTGCTGATGATGGTCGCCACGCGCTTGCAGCGCGGACAGCTCACCTTGTCGCCGATGCGGGCGATGGGCTGGCCGTCCACTGTCCAGGTCGGATCGCCCGATATCACCAGGGCCTGTTCACATTCAATCTGTGAGATGCGTTGCCCCCAGAAGGCGTGGTGGCAAGGCGCGCGTCAGGGCTGGT
>NZ_AJVC01000004.1 GCF_000261365.1 Herbaspirillum sp. GW103 | reverse complement strand
CCCGCCGTGCGAGCTGCGGTCGCCCATGACGATGAAACCGATGATTGCCATGCCGAACTCCTGATCCTTGTCAAAGCGACCGAGGCTAGCAAGATCGCTTTGGCGAGATAAGACGGACCATGGGGCAATTCGGGAAAGTTGGCGATAATGCGTTGCGGATCTCGAAAGTTTTTGAGTTCCGGTAGGCCGCAGTCATGCGAGACCGCACATGAAAAACGGGCGCCCCGTGGCGCCCTGGCAAGTCGGTTGCATCAGATCAGTCGGCAGTCTGCAAGGTCTTGTCTGCTCTGTCCCGCTGCTGCAACAAGGCATACACTCCCATCGATGCCACGAAGGTCAGCGGTGCCGACAGTGACAGCCAGAAGCCCGCCATCTCCATCAGCACGAAACCCAGCACGACACCGCAGAACCAGGCACCCAGCCCGACTCGGTTGATACCCGCTGCGCCATCGGTAGCGGTGCCATGGTCGCCCGCGGTGAGAATGTGCGCCAGTGCCACCCCGACCCATGCCACCACGAACACACCCTGATAGGCCAGCGCCTTGAGCAGATAGGAAAACACGTCGGCCAGCATCAGCGCATACACCACGATACCCACCACCACCGCCCATACCAGGCGCGACGCGTGCAGGCCCAGCAGGTTGCCGAAGAAGGCCTGCATGTTGACCGTGGCGAGATAGTAGTTGGCGGTGTTGATGCGCGTCTGCGTGACCCAGACGAAGAGCAATCCCCAGAATCCCATGAGCTTGAGGATGGCCATCACCACCGACACTTCAGACAGCGGACCATCCTGAGGAATGCTGCTGGCCAGGTAGATGCCGGCTGCACCATTGAGCAGGATGGTGACCAGGTAGAAGGGCATGCCGAAATTGAAGCGGCCGTGATACGTCGCATCTTCCGGCTTGCCGAAGCGGGCATAGTCGAAGGTGAACATCATCAGTACCCACACGCCCATGTAGTACGTGAAGCAGCTCCACCAGCCATCGGCCGGCGGTGCGGCCGGGCCGAAGTCCAGCCACTGCGGCTGGTAGCCGTACTGGCTCACCGCCAGCACCAGCGCCATCAGCAGGCCCAGCAGGTAGAACGGCAGCAGCACGCCGTTGAACTTGTCCAGCCAGTGCTGCACGCTGCCGAAGACCAGCGGCACGCTGTAGAGCACCACGATGAGCGCGGCCACCGGATAGAGCAGCGACGGGTAGAGATGATGCAGGGCCACCGCGATCACCGAGCCCTCGAAGACGGCGTAATAGATCGCGGTGGAAAAGAAGATCAGCGTGGCCAGCGAGGCGCCCAGCCGTCCGAACAGGATGCGCGAAAACAAGGCCACCGACAGGCCGGTGCGCATGGCATAGCGGCTGATGCAGGCATTGATGAGCCCGTAGCTGATGGCCGAGAGCACCATGCCGATCAGAGCGTTGCGGGCGCCATAGGTCAGCGCCAGCGAAGCTCCCACGACGATGTAGAAGATGGCGCTACAGACGGCCCACCAGGCCATCGTCAGCGAGAGTTTGCCCATGCGCGCACTGGCGGGAACGCTGTAGGTGGAGAGGTCGATTTCCTTGTTCTGCGTTTGTGATAAGCCGGCCATGTCAGTTTCTCCTGAGACGTTGAAGCGATGATTCAATGAGGTGGATGAGAGGCGAGAGCGAAAAACGAAAGCGAAAAAACCGAAGCGAAATACCAACGGAATTGCGTATGCAAAACTCGCTGGCAAAGCTGCTCCCATCCCGGGGCGGCGACTGCACGTCGGCCCGGGGCGGGAATCAAACGGAGGGATGCGCGGCTGTGCCGGTCTCAGTCGGTCAGGAGACTGCCCAGGCGCTGGAAGCGCTGCTGGTACTGGCGCCGGGCCTCCAGCGCCTGCTCCAGTGTCACGCGCACGAACTGCGCCTTGTGGTTGGGTTGCAGTTGCCCGATCAGGTCGAGGTCGGCGCTGATGACGGTGCCTATGGTGGCGTAACCGCCGCCGGAAACGGCATCACGCAACAGCACGATGGGCTCCACACCACCGGGGATCTGGATCGAACCGATGGGATAGCAGGCATCGACGATGTTGGACGGATCCGACCCGGCGCCGAAGGGCTGTTCACGCGGCCGGAACTGCATGGGCTGGCCCCCCTTGAAGCGGTAGCCGATGCGGTCCGCTTCCGAGGCCACGGTCCAGGTATCGGCAAAGAAACGCTCCACGGCGTCCTCGGTGAGGCGATGTATATACAGCCCCGGTACCACGCGCAGCACGGCTTCGCGGTCGAATACCGGCACCAGCGACAGCGGCAGGGCACGCCCTTCGATGGCCTGCGCGGACGCGCGCCCCAGCGGCAGTTCGTCGTCCCTGGCCAGCTTGCGGCCATGCCATCCACCGAGTGCGCCCAGGGCATAGGTGGCGCGGCTTTCCAGTACCAGCGGCACGTCGATGCCACCGGCGATGGCGAGATAGCTGCGCGCGCCGGCCTTGGGGTAGTCGAAGCTGAGCACCTGGCCGCTGCGCACCTTGAAGGCGGTATCGAGTGGCCGGTCGCTGCCATCGAGGCGCGGCTGCATGCGCGCGCCGGTGACGGCGACCAGCGCATCGCACTGGAACTCCAGTTGCGGCCCCAAGAGGCTGCATTCCAGGGCCGAGCTGGTGGCGGGGTTGCCCACCAGCAGGTTGGCGCTGCGCAGGGCGTACTGGTCCAGTGCACCGGAGGGCGGGATGCCCAGGTGGTAGTAGCCTTCGCGGCCGCCATCCTGCACCGTGGTGGCCAGGCCGGGCTGTTTCACCTTAATCGTCATGGAGGGCCTCCTTGAGAGCGTGGATGCAGGCCGCCGGATCGGCCTGGAAGGCATCGAGATCGAAACTGGCCGGGCGGATGCGCAGGTCGAAGCGGCCGACCTCGACCGCCGCGACGGCGGCGTCATACCCGGCACGGTCGATGGCCTTGAACTGCACGATGTCACCGGCACGGAAGAACACCATCGAGTCCTGCAGATAGGGCAGGCCCTGCGCCGGATCGTAGATGGGCGCGGGCGTGACGCCGAACATCTGGTAACCGCCAGCGCCGCGCACCGAGTAGATGCAGCCGAAGCAGCCGCCGTGGCCGAGGGTCAGCCTGGGCGTGTCGGTACGGGGACGCAGGTACTTGGGCACCTGCAACTGCTTGTCCTGCCCGACCATCTGGTACATGAAGGGCAGCCCCGCCACGAAACCCACCATGGAGACGAACCAGGGCGTGCTGCAGTGGGCCGCGATGAAGGCTTGTACCTCGTCATAGCCATTGATGCGCGCCGCGTATTGCAGGTCGGTGGAGGACGGGTCCTGGTGGCGGTCACGGAAGCGCGCCTGGGTTTCATTGGTCCAGGGATCGTCATACAGCACCGGCACTTCGATGATGCGGGTCTGGATGCGGCGCTCGGCGGTAGTGCTGGCTTCCAGCGCCTTGACCTGTTCCAGCAGAGCCAGCGGATGGATCAGGTCAGGATTGAAGCGGATCTGGAAGGAGGCATTGGCCAGGCAGACATCCAGTACGCCGGGCAGCGCCAGTTGCTCCACGGCGCGCGTGATGGCCATGGCGCGGAAGAAGGCTTCCAGCGACATCGATTCGGATACTTCCGCAAAGAGGTGTTCGTCACCGGCGATGCTGTAGCGGATGGGCGCGCAGGGCTGGGATTGTGGGCTGTTCATCTCAGGCCTCCTCAAGTTGCGCGGTGCGGGCAGCTGCGCGTTCGGCCAGCCAGGTTTCCAGCGCGCCGGTATCGAAGCGCGCCGCCTGCACGCGCGCATCGGCCAGCAGCCACTGATGCAGCGGCAAGGTGGTGGCCATGCCGCTGATCCGCGTGGCGTCTACCGCTGCCTGGGCGCGTTCGATGGCCTGCGCCCGGTCCTTGCCGTGCACCACCAGTTTGGCCAGCAGGGAATCGTAATACGGCGGAATGCGATAGCCGGCATAGAGATGGCTCTCCACGCGGATGCATTCGCCTTGCGGCCAGTGCAGGTCCGTCACGGTGCCTGGGCAGGGGAAGAAATTGCGTTCCGGATCTTCGGCGTTGATGCGCATTTCCACTGCTGCGCCCTGCATGCGGATGTCGGATTGCCGCAAACCGAGCGGCTCGCCGCCCGCGATGCGCAGCATGGCCTGCACCAGATCGATGCCGGTGATCATTTCGGTGACGGGATGTTCGACCTGGATGCGCGTATTCATCTCGATGAAGAAGAACTCGCCGCTCTCGTCATCGAAGAGATATTCCAGCGTGCCGGCGCCGCGATAGTGCAACTGTTCGGCCAGCCGTACCGCGCTCTCGCAGAGGGCTTGGCGCTGTGCGGACGTGAGTGCGGGCGAGGGCGCTTCTTCGAAGACCTTCTGGCGGCGCCGTTGCAGCGAGCATTCGCGTTCGAACAGGTGTACGGCGCGCTGGCCATCGCCCAGGATCTGCACTTCGATGTGGCGCGCTCTGCGGATGAAGCGCTCCAGGTACACCGCACCTGATCCAAAAGCGGCCTGCGCTTCGCTCTGCGCAATCGGAAATTCGCGCGCCAGTTCGTTGGCATCGCGCGCCATGCGGATGCCGCGACCACCGCCGCCGGCCGAGGCCTTGATCAGCAGGGGATAGCCGACCTGTTCGGCACAGCTCAGGGCGGCGGTGAGATCATCGAGTTCACCCGGCGATCCCGGCACCACCGGCACGCCGGCAGAGGCCGCAGTACGGCGCGCTTCGGCCTTGTCGCCCATGCGGCGGATGGTATCGGCATCCGGTCCCACGAAGATCAACCCGGCCTCGGTGACCGCTTGCGCGAAGGCGGCGTTCTCGGAGAGGAAGCCATAGCCGGGATGGATGGCATTGGCACCGGTCGCGCGTGCGGCCTGCAGCAGTGCATCTGCGTTGAGATAGCTGCGGTCGGCGCGCGCCGGTCCGATGATCTGGACTTCATCGGCCATGCGCGCGGCCATCGAATCGGTATCGGCCTCGCTGCAGGCGGCCACGGTCGGGATACCCAGCGCTTGCGCGGCCCGCAGGATGCGCACGGCGATCTCGCCGCGATTGGCGATCAGGAGTTTGGTGATGGACGTGCTCATGGTGCCGCCTCAGCCTGCCGTCTCGATCACGGCGACCAGTTGGCCGGGTTCGACCGGATCGCCGTTCTCGACGTGGAAGGCCTGCAGCGTGCCGCCGTGCTCGGCCTGCAATTCCGTAAATTGTTTCATCACTTCGATCAGGCCGATCACGGCACCGGCTTCGATGAGGTCGCCTTCCTGTGCATAGGGTGGGGCCTCAGGGCTGGACCGGCGATAGAAGGTGCCGGGCAAAGGGGAGTGCACTTCTTGGACTGCCATGACTTTTCTCCTTCGTGTGATGAATGGTATGGATCAGCGCGGTGCGGCGATGGCTATTTCGGCGGCTTCGAGACTCCTGCGCGTGGCCTGCACCAGTGCGAGGGCACCGGGTGTATCGCTGTGGATACAGACGGATTCGAAGGCGATGGGAATATCGCGCCCTTCGACCGTGCGCACCACGCCTTCGCGGCAGGCCCGCAGCACCTTGGCCGCCACCTGCGCAGGATCGAGCGCACCGACCCAGCGGGTGAAGACGATGGAGCCGCTGTTGTCGTAATCGCGGTCGGCGTAGAACTCGCAGACCACGGATTGTCCTAGTTCCCGGGCCACGCGCCAGACGGCCGAGCCGTGCATGCAGAACAGAAGCAAGTTCGGGTCCAGCTGGCGCAGGGTCTGCACGAAGGTGCGCGCGGCCTCTTCATCCCGGGCCAGGTGCATGTAGAGCGCGCCGTGCGGTTTGATGTGTTGCAAGGTCATGCCGTTGAGGCGGGCGAATTCGCGCAGGGCGCCGAGCTGGTAGAGCATGTCGTTGACCAGCTCGGTGGCCGGGGCGTTGAGGTGACGGCGGCCGAAGCCGACCAGATCACGGAAGCCCGGATGCGCACCGATGGCCACGCCGTGTTGCCGCGCCTGTTCCACCGTGCGCCGCATGGTATTGGGATCGCCTGCATGGAAGCCTGTGGCGATGTTGGCTGAACTGATCAGGGGCATGATGGCCGCATCGACGCCATCGCCGATGGTCCAGGGGCCGAAGCCTTCGCCCATGTCCGAATTCAGATCGATTGTTCTCATCTCGTGGTCTCCTGCGCTGCCGGAATCAGCGCGTGAAAATGAGTATAGAAATCGGCCACGGTATTGGACAGATGTATTATCAGAGGGCTTGATATCGAAAAATCCGATAGCTTATGAAGGGCATCAAACATGGCCATCACCCTCCGGCAGATTCGTTATTTCGTTGCTACTGCGGAAGTGGGACAGATTTCGCAGGCGGCAATTCATCTGCACATTTCGCAATCCTCGGTCACCAGCGCCATCCAGGAACTGGAGGCCATGCTGGGCGCCCCGCTGTTCATCCGCTCACCGCAGGGGATGATCCTCACCGACAGCGGGCGGCATTTTTTGAATCATGCGTATTCGATTCTGCGCAGCGTGGACGATGCGATGAAGAGCCCCTTACCGGACAACACCGCCAGCGGCAGCTTGCGGGTGGCGGCCAGTTACACGGTGCTGGGATATTTCTTGCCGCACCATTTGCAGCGGTTGTCGCAGTCCTATCCGGGGATCAAGCTGCATGTGCATGAGAAGGAGCGTGCCGAGATCGAGCAGAGCCTGGTGGAGGGCGACATCGACATGGCGGTGGTGCTGACTTCCAACCTGCGCCATCGCGAGATCGCTTACGAGACGCTGTTTGGTTCGGTGCGCCGGCTGTGGCTACCGGCGCGCCATCCGCTGGGGGAGCGCTCGGTGGTGAATCTCTCCGAGGTGGTCCATGAGCCCTTCATCCTGCTGACGGTGGACGAGGCCGACAAGACCGCGCTGCGCTACTGGAACCAGAGCGGACGCAAGCCCAACATCATCATGCGCACCAGTTCCATCGAGGCGGTGCGCAGCATGGTGGCCAATGGTTCGGGGGTGGCGATTTTGTCGGACCTGGTGTATCGGCCGTGGTCGCTGGAGGGGTTGCGTATCGAGACCGTGTTGTTGATGGATCACGTGCCGGCCATGAATGTGGGGCTGGCCTGGCGCAAGGGGGTGAAATTTACGCCGGCGATGGAGGCGGTGCGGGAGTATTTCAGGCAGTCGTTTTTGACGCCGCAGTTGAGTAGTGGGAGGAGGTGAGAAAGTGATTCTCATAATTGGAGAATCACTTTCAGTTGAATTGTCCACAGCACTTGTCGTGGACAAGCGGAAATGATTTAGAGAATTTCTTCCTGGGAGGCCACCATCCACACGCGCTTGATCGCAGCCCACATTCGGACTCGGCATCATTGACCGCCGGTATCTTGGAACCGCAATGCAAGGCGCTGTTGATTTGTTTTAGAACTGGCGCACTTTCTCCGAAAATTTCCATTCCAAGTGGACCCATGTTCAGACCACAATCCCGTTCATGACGGCGTGCCGGAGAACGCAGTGATAGAAGTGGCCCTACTTGGAATCATTCATATCTGCGCGCGCCGGCATCAGCCATGAAGTAGTCCACTCATTTTCTAAAGGAAGAGCATGTCCGATACACCTTCATTTTATATGCGTGTCAAGTTGAGCCCGCAGGCGTATGCCGATTACCTGGAAAGCGACGGCGGCCGACCGTCGGATTTCGACGATTGGGTCGAATGGCTGAACACCAAGGGCAACTACGACCCTCAGATCACGCAGGCCCTTGTCAATGAATACAGCGAAGTTGAGCGCGGAGATCGAACGGTCAAGGAATCGCTTGAAGGCTGGTGCGCATCATCGCAGTGCTATGGCCTGACCATGTCGAACTACGATTCCGCAACCGGCATCTGGCAATTCAGCAGCCTTGATTTCTCCTACAGCGTCTATACCCTCTTGGTGAGTCTTCCGTTTTTGAGAAACGTTTGCCGCTACAAGGATACGGCGGACATGGATTATCTATTGATCTACGATTTCATGAATGATTCAACAAACCATTTCGGCATATTTACCCTGGAGCAGGGGCGATCGTCCATTGTAGAAAGCGTGCCCGAGGCCTTCGTTGCCGAAGCCAATGCCCATCTGTCCAAGCAGTATGACCTCTGCATCCGCGCAAACCCGGACTGAGCCTCACGGAAGGCGCCGTATGCGACTCATTCTCCGGCGCCTGTAAGTGTTGTTGGCAAGCTTCACCCCTGCCGCCAATGCGGATGCTCCCTGACCCAAGGCAGCAAAAAAAATCCCCGTATTCACGAGGATTTAAGTTCTTGGCGATTTCTGCAACGTGATGAAATTGCTTGAAACAGCTAAGTTGAATCAGACATTGAACAAGAAATTCATCACATCCCCATCCTTGACCACATACTCCTTGCCTTCCGCGCGCATCTTGCCCGCTTCCTTTGCGCCGGTCTCACCCTTGAAGGCAATGAAGTCCTCAAAGGCAATGGTCTGCGCACGGATGAAGCCGCGTTCGAAGTCGGTGTGAATCACGCCAGCCGCTTGCGGGCCAGTCGCACCCACCGGCACGGTCCAGGCGCGTACTTCCTTGACGCCCGCCGTGAAGTAGGTCTGCAGGCCCAGCAGCTTGAAGGCCGCACGGATCAGACGGTCCAGGCCCGGCTCTTCCATGCCCATGTCGGCCAGGAAGTCGGCCTTGTCGGCGTCGTCGAGATCGGCGATCTCGGCTTCGATGGCCGCGCAGATGGCCACGATGGGGGCGTTCTGTTCCTGGGCGTAGGCGGTCAGCTGGTCCAGCAGCGGGTTGTCGGTGAAACCGCTGTCGGACACGTTGGCCACATACATCGCCGGCTTGGCCGTGATCAGGCACAAGGGCTTGATCAGCAGCATCTCTTCGGCATCCAGACCCAGCGCGCGCACCGGCTTGGCTTCGTCCAGCGCCGGCATGATGCGCTCCAGCAGCGCGACCAGCTTGGCCGCATCCTTGTCGCCGGAACGGGCCTTCTTCTGTTCGCGGTGGATGGCCTTCTCGACCGTGCCCATGTCGGCCAGCGCCAGTTCGGTCTGGATCACGGCGATATCGTCCAGCGGGCTCACGCGACCGGCTACGTGGATCACGTTCGGGTCTTCAAAGCAACGCACCACGTTGACAATGGCATCGGTCTCGCGAATGTGCGACAGGAACTGGTTGCCCAAACCTTCACCCTTGGAGGCACCCGCCACCAGGCCCGCAATGTCCACGAATTCCACCGTGGCCGGCAGGATGCGCTCGGGCTTGACGATCTCCGCCAGCGCCTTCAGGCGCGGATCTGGCACTTCCACGATGCCGACGTTGGGCTCGATGGTGCAGAACGGATAGTTCTCGGCGGCGATGCCCGCCTTGGTCAGCGCATTGAAAAGAGTGGATTTACCGACGTTGGGCAGACCCACGATGCCGCATTTGAGGCTCATGACAGATTCTTCCGAAAGCAAAACCGACATTGTAGCAAGCCCGACGCCCCAAGCCCCAGCTTTGCAACGCAGCATCGAAGCGCACGTACGCGCTGTGGTATCCGGCCATCACTGGTAACATGCGAGTCTTGATTCGCATCTCGGAAATTGTCTGCAATGCACCATTCCGTTGCAGATGTACCACGCAATAAGAATTTTTTTGCCGGTGCAATATTTAAATGACTCATCCGTCATCTAGTTGGTTGTCGGAAAGTGTCCCTATTTGTAGTGAACATGCCTGTAACTTGTAAAGAACAGGCGTTTTCAGCGCCCGTGATTTACAGGCTGTATTGCCTTCTTGAAAGCGATTTGTAAAATTTGCTCTACAATGTCGGTTTTCCCAAATCCTCAAAGAATCCCCTTGCCTCCCGTGCCCAACATCGTCGAAATCCGCGATCTGCATTTCCGTTATGGCGACCGGCCCATCCTGACCGGTTTGCAGATGGACTTCCCGCGCGGCAAGGTGGTGGCGGTGATGGGCGGTTCCGGATCCGGCAAGACCACCATCCTGCGCCTGATCGGCGGGCAGTTGCAGCCTCAGCAGGGCAGGGTGGAAGTGGATGGCGAGAACGTGCCCTCGCTGGCGACCCGGCAGTTGTATGTGCTGCGCCGCAAGATGGGCATGCTGTTCCAGAACGGCGCGCTCTTTACCGACATGACGGTGTTCGACAACGTGGCCTTCCCGTTGCGCGAGCATACCGACCTGGATGAAACGCTCATCCGCGACCTGGTTCTCATGAAGTTGAATGCCGTGGGCCTGCGCAATGCCGCCGCCCTCAAGCCGGCCGAGATTTCCGGCGGCATGGCGCGCCGTGTGGCGCTGGCACGGGCCATCGCTCTGGACCCGGCGCTGATCATGTATGACGAACCCTTCGCCGGGCTCGATCCGATTTCCATGGGCGTGACGGCCAACCTGATCCGCCGCCTCAACGATGCCCTGGGGTCGACCTCGATCCTGGTGTCGCACGATGTCAATGAATCCTTTGCCATTGCCGACTATGTGTATTTCCTGTCGGCCGGCAAGATCGTGGCCCAGGGAACGCCGCAACAGATGCGTGAATCCACCGATCCCTATGTGAAGCAATTTGTCCACGCCGAGGCCGATGGTCCGGTGCCCTTCCATTATCCGGGCCGTTCGCTGGCCGAGGACCTGGGCCTGGGAGGTGGCGCATGATCGTCCGTCTGCTCGGCGGTCTGGGCCGCAGCGTGCGCGAGTTCGCAGTCGGCGTGGGTTTTGCCGCGCGCATGTTCATCAACATGCTGGGGGCCTCGCTGGGCCTGCTGCGCCGTCCGCGCTTGATTACCGACCAGATCCACTTCATCGGCAACTATTCGCTGGTGATCATTACGGTGTCGGGCCTGTTCGTGGGGTTCGTGCTGGGTCTGCAGGGGTATTACACGCTCAATAAATATGGTTCGGAGCAGGCCTTGGGTCTGCTGGTGGCCTTGTCGCTGACCCGTGAGCTGGGCCCGGTGGTCACGGCCCTGCTCTTCGCCGGGCGCGCCGGGACCTCGCTGACCGCCGAAATCGGTCTGATGAAGGCCGGTGAACAGTTGTCGGCCATGGAAATGATGGCCGTGAACCCGCTGCAACGCGTGGTGGCGCCCCGTTTCTGGGCCGGCGTGATCGCCATGCCGGTGCTGGCGGCCATCTTCAGCGCCGTCGGTGTGCTGGGGGGCTATGTGGTCGGCGTGCTGCTCATCGGTGTGGATGAGGGCGCGTTCTGGTCGCAGATGCAGGGCGGGGTGGATGTGTGGAACGATATCGCCAATGGCGTGTTGAAGAGCATCGTCTTCGGCGTGGCCGTGACCTTCGTGGCATTGTTCCAGGGATATGAAGCCCAGCCGACGCCCGAAGGCGTGGCCCGCGCCACCACCCGGACCGTGGTGATCGCCTCGCTCACCGTACTGGGCCTGGATTTCCTGCTGACTGCACTGATGTTCAGCTGAGCGGCCACAGTACTTGGACTGGCGCCCGGTGAGGGCGCAATGATGTGAATAAAAGGGTAGAAAAAGGGTTGAATATGCAACGTAAATCTCTGGATGCCTGGGTGGGAATCTTCGTGCTGGCCGGTGTGGCGGCACTGGCGTTCCTGGCGCTCAAGGTGGGCAACATGAGCTCGATGTCCTTTGGCCAGAAGACCTATGCCCTCAAGGCCAATTTTGACAACATCGGCGGCCTCAAGTCGCGTGCGGCCGTCAAGAGTGCCGGCGTGGTGGTGGGCCGGGTGGACTCGATCCGTTTCGATGACCAGACCTTCCGTGCCGTGGTCACGCTGAACATGGACGAGGGCTACAAATTCCCCAAGGACAGCTCGGCCAAGATCCTGACCTCGGGCCTGTTGGGTGAACAATACATCGGCATCGAGCCGGGCGGCGATACTGCTAACCTGGCTGCGGGCGATACGATTAAGATGACACAATCCGCGATCGTGCTGGAAAACCTGATCGGTCAGTTCCTGTACAGCAAGGCGGCAGAGGGAAAGGATGATTCCAAATGAATCAAATGAATAAAAAAACCATCAGCACCGCTTATGCAGGCCGCCTCGGCGCCTTCGCCCTTGCTGCCGCCGCCCTGACCGGCTGTGCCAGCACCAGCAACAATCCCAAGGATCCGCTGGAAGGCTTCAACCGCACCATGTTCAGCTTCAACGACACGGTCGACAAGGTGGCCCTGAAGCCGGCTGCGCAAGCCTACGACACCGTGGTGCCGACGCCGGTCCAGCGCGGCGTGGGCAACTTCTTCGGCAACATCGGCGATGTCTGGTCGTCCATCAACCAGCTGCTGCAGGGCCGCATCGAGCAGGGGGTCTCGACCTTCATGCGTGTGGCCATCAACACGACCTTCGGTCTGGGTGGCGTGCTGGACGTGGCGACCGAAGCGCGTCTGCCGCGTGAGAAGTCCGATTTCGGCCAGACCCTGGGCAAGTGGGGCGTCGGCTCCGGTCCCTACGTGGTGCTGCCGTTCTTCGGTCCCTCCACGCTGCGCGACACCGCCGGCATGCCGGTGGACCTGTACGGCGACCTGTGGACCTACAAGCGTCCGACCCGCTGGCGCAATGTCGGTGCGGTGGTCCGCATCGTCGACCGTCGCGCCCAACTGCTGGATGCCTCGACCCTGCTGGAAGATGCCGCACTGGACAAGTATGACTTCGTGCGCGATGCCTACCTGCAACGCCGCCAGAGCCAGATCAACGGTGCCTCCGGTGGCAGTGAGCAGAAGGAAGAAACCATCAAGCCCTGATGGCCCGGATCGCCTCGCGGGTGTAACCTCCGGGGCGCCCGCAGGGGCGCTTTGGTCTTGAAATGTGGCCGAACTGCCCAATCTGCGCTTTTCGTGCAGTCTCCCCTCAGGGCAATCTGTAACATCCGTGCCGAACTGTGACGGCGCGGGAACCCCGCTCCCGGGCGGGTTTCGAAGGACAACGCCAGCTGCCGTCGGCGCGCCTTACAGCGCGACGCCACCGGGCAGCCCCGGCGCCTTCTGCCGACTCGAATGGAAAACCGACTTATGAAGATGCTTACCAAACTTTTCGCCATCGCCGCCTTTGCCGTTCCGGCGCTGTCCTTCTCCGGCGCCGCATCGGCCCAGGAGGCCCCGGATGCGCTGGTCAAGCGCATCAGTTCCGAAGTTCTGGATACTGCCAGGAACGACAAGGACATCCAGGCCGGCAACAACGCCCGCATCATGCAGCTGGTGGAGCAGAAGATCCTGCCCTACGTGGATTTCGAGCGCATGACCCAACTGGCCGCCGGCCGCTACTGGCGCCAGGCGACGCCTGAGCAGCAAAAGCAGCTGATCACCCAGTTCCGTAGCCTGCTGGTGTTCACCTATGCCGGCGCGCTGTCGCAGGTGCGCGACCAGAAGATCGAATTCAAGCCGCTGCGCGCTGCGCCGACCGATACCGAAGTGGAAGTGAACTCGCAGGTCATCTCCTCGCGCGGTGGCGAGCCGATCCAGCTGAGCTATCGCCTGGAAAAGAAGGCCGACGGCTGGAAGCTGTATGACGTCAACGTGCTGGGCGCCTGGCTGGTGGAAGCCTATCGCGGTACCTTCTCCAGCGAGATCAACAAGGGCGGCATCGACGGTCTGATCAAGGCCCTGACGGACAAGAACCAGCAACTGGCCGCGCGCGGCAAGAAGTAATCGCCGTCACTGCTGACCGACCCTCGACCACTGACCCCTGATCCGAAAGAGCGCATCATGTTCAAGCCCGGCGCCTCGTTGACCTTCACCAATGCCAGCTCGGTGTTGCGCCAGGGCCTGTCGGCCATCGCCGCCGGCCAGGCCAGCATCGACGTCAGCGAGGTGGTCGTGGTCGATTCCTCGGCGGTGGCGACCCTGCTGGCCTGGCGGCGCGCTGCAGCCGGTCGTGGTGCGGCACTGGAGTTCGGGGTCTTGCCCGCCAATTTGCAAAGCCTGGCCGACCTCTACGGTGTGACCGCCTTGCTGCAAGGCGCCAGCGCGCCGACTTCCGCGACTGATCGACATCACTGATCGCGCTCTCCCCAGTCGTCCGGGCTCCCGGACGCCGGGAAGCCCGTCCGGGGCGGCCCCGAATATCGAATTCCCCTATAATCGAAGGTTTTGCAGGCGCGTCGGCAGCCTTGGCCGCGGATAAGCTTTCCGTCCAGGCAATCTCCTGCCTGTCGGCAATGCCGACGGCAACACCGAAACACTGCGCTATTTTTCATGGCACAACGACAAGATGGCTGCGACAGCCTGCCTCCCCAGCGGAGAGCATGGCGCAGCCAGGGCGAGGTGGACAGCGGATTCCCCGGTGGAACTCCTGGCTCCTTATTTCTTTCTGGCAAGTAACGTATTGAACGGGCGAGGCAATGGCCGCTCTCCAAATCACAGACATCAAGAAGCGCTACCAGTCCCTGCAGGCGCTGGGTGGCGTATCCCTGGCGATCGAAGAAGGTGAATTCTTCGGTCTGCTCGGTCCCAACGGGGCCGGCAAGACCACGCTCATTTCCATCATTGCCGGCTTGAACCGGGCCGATTCGGGCTCGGTCACCATTCACGGGCATGACGTGGTGAGCGACTATCGCGGCGCCCGCATGAACCTGGGCGTGGTGCCGCAGGAGCTGGTCTTCGATCCCTTCTTCACCGTGCGCGAGACCTTGCGCATGCAGTCCGGCTATTTCGGTCTGACCAATAACGACAAGTGGATCGACGAGGTCATGGAAAACCTCGACCTCACCAACAAGGCCGATACCAACATGCGCGCGCTGTCCGGCGGCATGAAGCGGCGCGTGCTGGTGGCCCAGGCGCTGGTACACAAGCCACCCGTGATCGTGCTGGACGAACCGACCGCCGGGGTGGATGTGGAATTGCGCCAGACCCTGTGGCAGTTCATCGGACGCCTGAACCGCGAAGGGCATACCATCGTGCTGACCACGCACTATCTGGAAGAAGCCCAGGCCTTGTGCAATCGCATCGCCATGTTGAAGTTCGGCCGTGTGGTGGCGCTGGATTCGACCGAGGCCCTGATTCGCCGCATCTCCGGTTCGCAGATGCTGTTGCGCTTGAAGCGCGGCAGCCTGCCCGATGGCTTGAAGGCACTGGTCACCCATCCGGAAGAGCTGTTGTCGGGCAATAAATTCACGCTGCGCGTGACGGACTACAAGGAAGTCGAACCCATCCTGGCCACGCTGCGCGCCTCGGGCGCGGAGATCGACGATCTGCAGTTGCAGCAGGCCGACCTGGAAGACGTCTTCATCCAGATCATGGGAGATGAAAAATGATTGGTTTCCGTACCCTGTTCTACAAGGAAATCCTGCGTTTCTGGAAGGTGGCCACCCAGACCATCACCGCGCCCATCGTCACGGCCCTGCTGTACCTGCTGATCTTCGGCCACGTACTGCAGGATCGCGTGCAGGTCTATCCGGGGGTGAACTACACCGGCTTCCTGGTGCCGGGCCTGGTGATGATGAGCGTGTTGCAGAATGCCTTTGCCAACAGTTCTTCTTCGCTGATCCAGTCCAAGATCACCGGCAACCTGGTGTTCGTGCTGTTGACGCCCTTGTCGCACTGGGAACTGTTCGGCGGCTACGTGCTGGCGGCCGTGGTGCGCGGCCTGATGGTGGGCGCGGGCGTGTTCGTGGTGACCGCGTGGTTCGGCCACCTGGACTTCGTGGCGCCGCTGTGGATCCTGGTGTTTGCCCTGCTGGGCGCAGGCATCCTGGGCACCATGGGGCTGATCGCGGGCATCTGGGCCGAGAAGTTCGACCAGCTGGCGGCGTTCCAGAATTTCCTGATCGTGCCGCTGACCTTCCTGGCCGGCGTGTTCTATTCGATACACTCGCTGCCTCCGTTCTGGCAGGCGGTATCGCATTTCAACCCGTTTTTTTATATGATCGACGGCTTTCGTTATGGCTTCTTCGGCCAGTCCGACATTCCCCCCATGACCAGCCTCGGTATCGTCGCCGTGTTCTTCGTGGCGCTGTCTACCCTGGCCGTGCGCATGCTCAAGAGCGGCTACAAGCTGCGGGCAGGTTCGCATTGAACACCCTGCGCCCCGCCATCTCCCCCATTCCCGTGAAGAGCCTCAACATGCTACCCACACCTGAACTCGTCAAAAGCTACATCGCCGCCGGCCTGGAGTGCCAGCACCTCGAAGTGGAGGGCGATGGCCAGCACTTCACCGCCGTTATCGTCGCCGAGGCGTTTGCCGGCAAGCGCCTGATCCAGCGTCACCAGCTGGTCTATGCCGCGCTGGGTGACCGCATGCGCGAAGAAATTCACGCGCTGTCGATGAAGACCCTGACTCCCGAAGAATTCCAGAAATAAGGCAACACGATGGACAAGCTTTTGATCCGTGGCGGCAAGCGCCTCTCCGGTGATCTCACCATTTCCGGTGCCAAGAATGCCGCGCTGCCTATCCTGTGCGCGGGCCTGCTGACCGATGGCGACCTGGTGCTTTCCAATGTGCCCCATCTGCAGGATGTGTCCACCATCACCAGGCTGATGACGCAGATGGGCTTGCGCGTACGCGAGAACGGCGAGCAGCTGGTCTTGAACGGCAATGACATCACCCGCCCCGAAGCGCCCTATGAGCTGGTCAAGACCATGCGTGCCTCGATCCTGGTGCTGGGCCCCTTGCTGGCGCGCTTCGGGCAGGCCAAGGTGTCGCTGCCCGGCGGTTGTGCCATTGGTTCACGTCCGGTCGACCAGCACATCAAAGGACTGCAGGCGATGGGCGCGGAAATTCATATCGAGGCCGGATACATCCATGCCAAGGCCAAGCGCCTGAAAGGGGCGCGCATCGTCACCGACATGATCACCGTGACCGGTACCGAGAACCTCTTGATGGCTGCCGCCCTGGCCGATGGCGAGACCGTGCTGGAAAACGCTGCGCGCGAACCTGAAGTGGGTGACCTGGCCAATCTGTTGGTGAAGATGGGCGCGAAGATCGAGGGCATCGGCACGGATCGCCTGGTGATCCAGGGTGTGGATAAGCTGCACGGTGCCGAGCATGAGGTCATCGCCGACCGCATCGAGACCGGCACCTTCCTGTGCGCCGTTGCGGCCACCGGTGGCGACGTTACCCTGCACCGTACCCGTGCCGGCCTGCTCGATGCTGCGCTGGACAAGCTGCGCGAAGCCGGCGCCATCCTCACTTCGGGCGAGGACTGGATCCGTATCCAGATGGCGCGCCGTCCCAAGGCGGTGAGCTTCCGTACGACTGAATATCCGGGCTTCCCGACCGACATGCAGGCGCAGTTCATGGCCTTGAACTGCCTGGCCGAAGGCACCAGCCACGTTACCGAGACCATCTTCGAGAACCGTTTCATGCACGTGCAGGAATTGAATCGCCTGGGCGCGGCCATCGATGTGGAAGGCAATACCGCCATCGTCACCGGGGTCGAGAAATTCCTCGGCGCCCCCGTGATGGCGACCGACCTGCGCGCCTCGGCCTCGCTGGTCATCGCCGGCCTGGCGGCGCAGGGCGAGACGGTGGTGGAGCGCATTTATCACCTCGACCGTGGCTATGACCGCATGGAAGCCAAGCTGTCGGCCATCGGCGCCGATATCGAGCGCATCAAGCAAGTTTGACGGATTCCACAAAAAGTACACCATCATGACCCAACAACTGACGCTGGCGCTCTCCAAGGGCCGTATTTTCGAAGAGACCCTGCCGCTGCTCAAAGCCGCCGGCATCACCGTGGCCGAGGATCCGGAATCCTCGCGCAAGCTGATCCTGCCGACCAATGACCCCGACGTGCGCGTGATCATCGTGCGCGCCTCGGACGTGCCGACCTACGTGCAATACGGCGCGGCCGACTTCGGCGTGGCCGGCAAGGACGTGCTGATGGAACACGGCGGTGAAGGCCTGTACCAGCCCATCGACCTGAACATCGCCAAGTGCCGCCTGTCGGTGGCGGTGCAGGAAGGTTTCGACTACGCCAACGCAGTGCGCCAGGGTGCGCGCCTACGCGTGGTGACCAAGTACGTCAATACCGCGCGCGAGCACTTCGCTGCCAAGGGTGTGCACGTCGACCTGATCAAGCTGTATGGCTCGATGGAACTGGGCCCGCTGGTGGGCCTGTCGGATGCCATCGTCGACCTGGTCAGCACTGGCGGTACGCTGCGTGCCAACAAGCTGGTGGAAGTCGAGCACATCATCGATATCTCCTCGCGCCTGGTGGTGAACCAGGCCGCGCTGAAGTTGAAGCGCGAGCGCCTGCAGCCGATTCTCGATGCCTTCGAGAAGGCTTCCAAGGCCAAGTAATTCCCACGACCCCAGACATCCTCGCAGAGCAGGTGAGACCATGAGCATTGCCATCCGAAAACTCGATTCCGCCGATGCCGGCTTCCGTGACAAGCTGTCGGCCGTGCTGGCCTTCGAAGCCAGCGAGGACGAAGCCATCGACCGCGCTGCGGCCACCATCCTGGCCGACGTGAAGGCGCGCGGTGACGCCGCCGTGCTGGAATATACCCAGCGTTTCGACCGCCTGCAGGCCACTTCCGTGGCCGCTCTGGAGATCGGCAAGGATGCGCTGCAAGCTGCACTGGCCGGGTTGCCCGAGGCACGCCGCCATGCGCTGCAGACCGCCGCCGACCGCGTGCGCGCCTATCATGAGCGCCAGAAGAAGGAATGCGGCTCCGATGGTTTCCTCTATCGCGAAGCCGATGGTACCGAACTGGGCCAGAAGGTCACGCCGCTGGATCGCGTGGGTATCTACGTGCCTGGCGGCAAGGCAGCTTATCCGTCATCGGTGCTGATGAATGCGATTCCGGCCAAGGTGGCCGGTGTGCAGGAAGTCATCATGGTCGTGCCCACGCCCGATGGCGTAAAGAATGAACTGGTGCTGGCCGCCGCTGCCATTGCCGGCGTGGACCGCGTCTTCACCATCGGTGGTGCGCAAGCCGTGGGCGCGCTGGCCTATGGCACCGCCACCATTCCGCAGGTGGACAAGATCGTCGGGCCGGGCAATGCCTACGTTGCTGCTGCCAAGCGCCGCGTGTTCGGCGTGGTGGGGATCGACATGATCGCAGGTCCCTCCGAGATTCTGGTCATCTGTGACGGTGCCACCGATCCGGACTGGATCGCCATGGACCTGTTTTCGCAAGCCGAGCACGATGAACTGGCGCAATCCATCCTGCTGTGCCCGGATGCGGACTACATCGCCAAGGTCGAAGCCTCGATCAATCGCCTGCTGGAAGACATGCCGCGCAAGGACGTGATCCGTACTTCGCTGACCGACCGTGGCGCCCTGGTCAAGGTGCGCGACATGGAGGAAGCCTGCGAGATCGCCAACATGATCGCCGCCGAGCACCTGGAGATTTCCGCGCAGGAACCGCAGCAGTGGGCCGACCAGATCCGTCACGCCGGGGCCATGTTCCTGGGCCGTTTCTCGTCCGAATCGCTGGGTGATTATTGCGCCGGTCCCAATCACGTGCTGCCGACTTCGCGTACGGCGCGTTTCTCCTCGCCGCTGGGCGTGTATGACTTCCAGAAGCGTTCCAGCATCATCCGCGTGTCGGAAGAGGGCGCGCAGACGCTGGGCAGGATTGCCGCTGAACTGGCTTATGGCGAGGGTCTGCAGGCCCACGCCCGCTCGGCCGAATTGCGGCTCAAGAAGTGAGATGATGACCTCCGCCACCGACTCCCTTGCAGGCGCCGGCTGGCTGGACCGCGTATTTTGCGAGGATGCGCTCTCGGTCGCTGCCGGCCTGGCGCGGGTTCCCGATGGCAGCGTCGATCTGATGATCGCCGATCCTCCCTACGGACTGGGCAAGGATTACGGCAATGATTCCGACAAGCTCGATACCGCTGCCTACCTGGCCTGGACCGAGCAGTGGGTCGATGCCGCGCTGCCCAAGCTGAAGCCCAATGGCAGCCTCTACATCTTCCTGACCTGGCGCAATTCGCCGGAGATCTTCGTGATGTTGAAGCAGCGCATGACCATGATCAACGAGATCATCTGGGATCGTCGCGTGCCCTCCATGGGCGGCAGCACCCGGCGTTATTCGTCGGTGCATGACACCATCGGTTTCTTCGCGCGGGCCAAGGATTATTTCTTTGATCTCGATGCCATCCGCATTCCCTACGATGCCCAGACCAAGAAGGCGCGTTCACGCTCCATCTTCGTCGGGGCCAAGTGGCTGGAAATGGGCTACAACCCCAAGGATGTGTGGAGCGTCTCGCGATTGCACCGCGAGCACAAGGAGCGCGCCGACCATCCCACGCAAAAACCCCTGGAAGTGGTGGAGCGCATGGTCAAAGCCTCATGCCCGCCCGGCGGCGTGGTGCTCGATCCCTTCATGGGCAGCGGCACCACGGCCGTGGCAGCACGCCGTTGCGGACGCCACTTCACCGGCTTTGAACTCAATCCCGATTATTGCGAACTGATCCGCCAGCGTCTCGACGCTCTCGATGCGCCGGCGCCTGCGAGCCTAGATGATGAATCCCTCCAAGCCTGAGACCGTGGACGACCTGGTGGCCAACGTGATCCGCCCGCTGGTGCGCGGTTGGCAGTCCTATCACGTGCCCTCGGCCGAAGGGATGGTCAAGCTCGATGCCATGGAAAATCCCTACCTGCTGCCGCCGGCCTTGCGTGACGAACTGGCGCAGCGACTGGCGGCACTGGCGTTGAACCGTTATCCGGTGCCGTCCTATACGCGCCTGAAGGCGGCGATCTGCGCACAGCTGGGTGTGCCCGAGGGATATGACGTCCTGCTGGGCAATGGTTCGGATGAGCTCATCACCATGCTCTGCGTGGCCTGTGCCATGCCGGGGCGTACCGTCTTGGCGCCGGAGCCGGGTTTCGTCATGTACGGCATCTCGGCCAAGATGGCTGGCCTGGACTACGTAGGCGTGCCGCTGCGCGCGGACCTGACACTGGACTTGCCGGCCATGCTGGCCGCCATCGAGCAACACAAGCCCGTCATCACCTGGCTGGGCTATCCCAACAATCCGACCGGCACGCTCTATCCGATGGCCGAGGTGTTGCGCATCATCGAAGCCGCCGCGCCCTACGGCCTGGTGGTGGTGGACGAAGCCTATCAACCCTTTGCCGTCTCGACGCTGATGCCCGCATTGCCGCAGCACAACAACCTGATCGTCATGCGCACCGTCTCCAAGCTGGGCCTGGCAGGCATCCGCCTGGGCTACCTGTCGGCGGCCCCGGCCCTGTTGCGTGAATTGGACAAGGTGCGCCCGCCCTACAACGTCAACGTGCTGACCGAGGCGGCGGCGCTGTTGGTGCTGGAGCACCTGCCGGTGCTGGAGGCGCAGGCGGCACAACTGCGTGAGGCGCGCGGCGCACTGGCAGCGCGGCTGGCGGCGCTGGAAGGGGTGGAGGTGTTTGCCTCGGCGGCCAATTTCATCCTGATCCGCGTCCCGGATGCCGATAAAGTCAGCGCTGCATTGCTGGCGCGCAGGGTACTTGTCAAAAATGCCGGTAGAATGCACGTATTGCTGCGAAACTGTTTGCGTATTACCGTCAGTTCAGATGAAGAAAACCGCATTTTTCTGACGGCCCTGAAAGAAGCACTGCGAGAGCACTGAAGGATTCAGGCTCCCGCCCAGGCAAGCCGGCATCAAGCATTACCCAACGATAGAACACCGTCTGACCCCAACCATGTCTACACCGAGAACCGCGGAAGTCGTCCGCAACACCAACGAGACGCAGATCCGCGTTGCGATCAACCTGGATGGCACCGGCCAGCAGAAGCTGGATACCGGCGTCCCCTTCCTGGATCACATGCTGGACCAGATCGCCCGCCACGGCCTGATCGACCTGGATATCCACGCCAAGGGCGATCTGCACATCGACGCGCACCATACGGTGGAAGACGTGGGCATCACCCTGGGCATGGCCTTTGCCAAGGCCATCGGCGACAAGAAGGGCATCCGCCGCTACGGCCATGCCTACGTGCCGCTGGATGAAGCCCTCTCGCGCGTGGTGATCGACTTCTCCGGCCGTCCCGGCCTGGAATACCACATTCCCTTTACCCGCTCGATGATCGGTTCCTTCGATGTGGACCTGACCAGCGAGTTCTTCCATGGTTTCGTCAACCATGCGCAGGTGACCCTGCACGTGGACAACCTGCGTGGCGTGAATGCCCACCACCAGGCCGAGACCGTGTTCAAGGCCTTCGGCCGCGCGCTGCGCATGGCCGTCGAACTCGATGCGCGCGCTGCTGGTACGATTCCGTCCACCAAGGGCAGCCTGTAAATCGCAGGGTATCGCTAAACATCATCTGGGTTTCCCGGTGCGTGAGCACCGTTCAATGTCGCCATGAATAAAATTGTTGTAGTCGATTACGGCATGGGCAACCTGCGCTCGGTGGCGCAGGCGCTGCGCCATGTCGCGCCTGAAGCCGACGTGCGCATCTCCGGCGAGGTCGCCGATATCCGCGCCGCCGACCGCGTGGTCCTGCCCGGCCAGGGTGCCATGCCCGATTGCATGCGCAGCCTGCGCGAATCCGGCGTGCAGGATGCCGTGCTCGAAGCCTCCCGCACCAAGCCGCTGTTCGGCGTGTGCGTGGGCGAGCAGATGCTGTTCGACTGGAGTGAAGAAGGCGACACCCCAGGCCTGGGCCTGCTGCCCGGCAAGGTGGTGCGCTTCGAGCTCGAAGGCGTGCGCCAGGACGATGGATCGCTGTTCAAGGTGCCGCAGATGGGCTGGAACCATGTGCACCAGACCAGCGCCCACCCCTTGTGGGAAGGCATCGCCGATAACGCCTTCTTCTATTTTGTCCACAGCTATTACGCCGTCCCGGCCGAAACGTCGCAGATCGTTGGCCAAACTCCCTATGGCCGTGACTTCGCTTGTGCCGTGGCCCGCGATAATATCTTTGCAACCCAGTTCCATCCGGAAAAAAGTGCTTCGGCGGGTTTGCAGCTGTATCGGAATTTCGTACACTGGAAACCTTGATTTTTTGCCTTTCCGGCAAGAACTTCGCCGCAGAGCGTCGCCAACCCTTCTTTTTTACTGACTAGTCATCCCCTAGCCATGCTGCTCATACCCGCCATCGACCTGAAAGACGGTCATTGCGTACGCCTCAAACAAGGTGATATGGAACAAGCCACCGTTTTCTCCGAAGATCCGGCGGAAATGGCCCTGCACTGGCTCAAGCAGGGCGCGCGCCGCCTGCACCTGGTGGACCTGAACGGCGCCTTCGCCGGCAAGCCCAAGAACGAGGCAGCCGTGAAGTCCATTCTGCAGGTGGTCGCCCGCTTCGCCGAGGAAAACGAGGTCGAGGAAATCCCGGTGCAACTGGGTGGCGGCATCCGCGACCTGGACACCATCGAGCGCTATCTGGACGATGGCCTCTCCTACATCATCATCGGCACCGCCGCGGTGAAGAATCCCGGTTTCCTGCATGACGCCTGCAGCGCCTTCCCCGGCCAGATCATCGTGGGCCTGGATGCCAAGGACGGCAAGGTTGCCACCGATGGCTGGAGCAAGCTGTCCGGCCACGAAGTGGTGGACCTGGCGCAGAAGTTCGAAGGCTATGGCTGCGAAGCCATCGTCTACACCGACATCGGCCGCGACGGCATGATGGGCGGCGTCAACATCGAGGCTACGGTGCGCCTGGCGCAGGCCGTGACCATTCCCATCATCGCTTCGGGCGGCGTCCACAACGTGGGCGACGTCGAGGCGCTGTGCCGGGTCGAGGATGAAGGCATCGAAGCCGTCATCTGCGGCCGTTCCATCTATGAAGGGACGCTGGACCTGCGCAGCGGCCAGGATCGTGCGGATGAGCTGACGCGCGAACTGGAAGCCAACCGCCTGTCCGGCAGCAAATAACATGGCCCTTGCTAAACGCATCATCCCTTGCCTGGACGTGACCGCAGGTCGCGTGGTCAAGGGTGTCAACTTCCTGGAGCTGCGCGATGCCGGCGATCCGGTCGAGATTGCCCGTCGTTATGACGAGCAGGGCGCCGATGAGCTGACCTTCCTCGACATCACCGCCTCCTCCGATGGCCGCGACCTGATCCTGGACATCATCGAAGCCGTGGCCTCGCAGGTCTTCATCCCCCTGACGGTGGGCGGTGGCGTGCGCGCGGTGGAAGATGTGCGCCGCCTGCTCAATGCCGGTGCCGACAAGGTGGGCATCAACACCTCGGCAGTGACCAATCCGCAACTGGTGGCCGATGCGGCCAACAAGTACGGCTCGCAATGTATCGTGGTGGCCATCGACGCCAAGCGCGCCGGCGACGGCAAGTGGGAGGTCTACACCCACGGCGGCCGCAAGGCCACTGGCCTGGATGCGGTCGAATGGGCGCGCAAGATGGCGCAGTTGGGTGCGGGCGAGATCCTGCTGACCAGCATGGACCGTGACGGCACCAAGAGCGGCTTCGACCTCGACCTGACCCGTGCGGTCTCGGAAGCGGTCAGCATTCCCGTGATTGCTTCGGGTGGCGTGGGTGGCCTGCAGGACCTGGCCGACGGCATCACCAAGGGCAAGGCCGATGCGGTGCTGGCCGCCAGCATCTTCCACTATGGCCAGCACACCGTGCAGGAAGCCAAGCGCTTCATGGCCGATCAGAACATTTCCATGAGGCTGGCATGAGCATCAGCGCCAAATGGCTCAACAAGGTCAAATGGGACGAAGTCGGCCTGGTGCCGGTGATCGCCCAGGAAGTCGGATCCAATGATGTACTGATGTTCGCCTGGATGAACCGCGAGGCGCTGGCGCGCACCGTGGAGATCGGCCAGGCGGTCTACTGGAGCCGCTCGCGCAAGAAGCTCTGGCACAAAGGTGAAGAATCGGGTCACTTCCAGAAAGTGCACGAAATCCGCCTGGACTGCGACGAAGACGTGGTGCTGCTCAAGGTCGAGCAGGTGGCCGGGATTGCCTGCCATACCGGCCGTCATTCCTGCTTCTTCCAGAAATTCGAAGGCAGCGCCGACAGCGGCGAATGGGTCACGGTGGAGCCGGTCCTGAAGGACCTGCCGCCCGGCGCCGGTGGCGGCCCAGTGACCGCAGCGGCCGCTGAGCCGGCGGCCAAGCCCAAGCGCGTGCGCAAGACCATCCCCAAGCCCGTGGACAGCGACAAGACCCCATCATGAGTGAAACCCTGAAGCGACTGGCCGACGTCATCGAGTCGCGCAAGCTGGCCAACGGCGGCAATCCCGAGAAATCCTACGTCGCCAAGCTGTTCTCCAAGGGCGATGACGCCATCCTCAAGAAGATCGGCGAGGAAGCCACCGAAACCGTGATGGCCGCCAAGGATGCTCGCGTCTCTGGCGACAAGTCCAAGGTGCTCTACGAGTGTGCCGACCTGTGGTTCCATTCCATGGTCCTGCTGGCGCAGTTCGAGCTGAGCCCGCAGGATGTGCTCAACGAACTGGCGCGGCGCGAAGGCCTCTCCGGCCTGGAAGAAAAGGCGGCCCGCAAGGACTGACCTGACCGGTTGGCGTTCTTTTCCATTCCCCTTGTTTCCCAGGAGTACGGCGTTGGATAATTGTATTTTCTGCAAGATTGCGGCGGGCCAGATCCCCTCGAAGAAGATCTACGAGGACGCGGACCTGATCGCCTTCCACGATATCAATCCGGCTGCACCGGTGCATTTCCTGATCGTGCCGCGCCAGCATGTGGCGACCCTGGCCGATTGCGGTGAACAGCATGCCGCCCTGCTGGGCAAGATGCTGGCGCTGGCGCCACGCCTGGCGGCCGAGCAGGGCTGTGCTTATGGTCTGGACGCCGAAGGCAAGCCCAGCGGCGGTTTCAAGACCATCATCAACACCGGACCGGATGGCGGCCAGGAGGTGTACCATCTGCACATGCACGTGATCGGTGGTCCGCATCCCTGGCGGGTACGGTTCGTGCAACAATAAGGATTCGCCGGCCCGGGGGCTGGCAGGTTTCACTTGTACACAGGGCAGGGATGTCCGCTTAGGAGAAGAGAATGGGTTCGTTCAGTATTTGGCATTGGCTGATTGTTCTGGTGATCGTGATGCTGGTCTTCGGCACCAAGAAGCTCGGCAACATGGGTTCCGACCTGGGCAAGGCAGTCAAGGGCTTCAAGGATGGCGTCAAGGGCGCCGAGGAAGAGAAGAAGGATGCGGCCATCGACGTGCAGGCCAAGGAAAAGGACAAGTCCGGCAGCTGAACAGGCCGCCCGCCAGCCCTGTCTGGCGGGTTCGCATGGGCCCGCGTCGCGGTTCGAAGCGGGTATCCCGTCTTCCAGCGCATGCGCGCCCTCGTTGTCCTCTTAATGCCCACACAGACTCATGATTGATATCGGCCTTACCAAGCTGGCCTTGATCGGCGTGGTCGCGCTGGTCGTGATCGGTCCCGAGCGCCTGCCCAAGGTAGCGCGCATGGCCGGCACCCTGTTCGGTCGCGCCCAGCGCTACATCAACGACGTCAAGTCGGAGGTCAGCCGCGAGATGGAACTCGACGAGCTGCGCAAGATGCAGAAGGATGTGCAGGACGCCGCCAGCGACGTCAGCAACAGCATCCACAAGAGCATGTCGGAGACGGAAGCATCGATCAATGACGCCTGGAACGGCGGTGACGATTCTTCCAGTTCCGACAGCGCCAGTGCGGGCAATAGCTGGACCCGTACGCCCGATCCCTCCCTGCATGCGATCAAGGCCAAGGCCTTCCGCCGCAAGAAGCTCTCGCGCACTACCGGCGTGCCGGCCTGGTACAAGCACCAGAGCGGTCACAAGACCCGCGTGATCTCGGCCTCGGCCCGGGTGGCCAAGTATCGCCGTCCGGTCGGGGTGGGCAAGTCGGCAGGTTTCTTCTAATTTGGCGCAGCGCGTCTCACCTCATCGGAATTCCGACCCCATGGCTGAAGAAAACACCCAGGCCGAAGATACCTTCATCTCGCACCTGATCGAATTGCGCAGCCGTATCGTCAAGGCGGCTGCCGTGGTGCTGGTGGTGTTCCTGTGCCTGATGCCCTTCGCGGCCCACATCTTCGACGTGCTTGCCGCGCCGATGATCCATGCGTTGCCCGCCGGCAGCCGCATGATCGCCACCGGCGTGATCACGCCTTTCCTGATTCCCATCAAGGTCACCATGCTGGTGGCGGTGCTGATCTCGCTGCCCTGGGTGCTGTACCAGCTGTGGGCCTTCGTCGCACCGGGCCTGTACGCGCACGAGAAGCGTCTGATCGCGCCGCTGGTGATCTCGTCTTCGCTGCTGTTCGTCATGGGGGTGGCGTTCTGCTACTTCTTCGTCTTTGGCGTGGTCTTCCCGTTCATCAACAACTTCGCCCCCAAGTCGGTCTCGGTGGCACCGGATATCGACAGCTACGTCGACTTCGTCCTGACCATGTTCGTCGCCTTCGGCGTGACCTTCGAGGTACCAGTGATCGTGATCGTGCTGGTGCGCATGGGCCTGGTGCAATTGTCCAAGCTCAAGCAGATCCGTCCCTACGTGATCGTTGCCGCCTTCATCGTCGCCGCCGTGGTCACCCCGCCGGACGTGATGAGCCAGCTGATGCTGGCCGTGCCGCTGATCCTGCTCTACGAAGTGGGCCTGTTGGTGGCGCCGATCTTCGAGCGTGCCACACGCGCGCCGGATGCCGAGCCCAGCAGTTCGGTATCCTCGGAATAAGCCCGGCTGTCCCCGCAAAACAAAGCCCGCTCGATGATGAGCGGGCTTTGTCGTTGTGCAGGCGCCTTGGATGAATCCTCACTCCTCGAGGCTCACCAGAGGGATCTCGCGCAGCCATTGCACCAGCGGATAGGCATCCTTGAATCCTTCCAGTACCTGCTTGCCGAGGTCAGCAGGAATCTTCTTGCGGATATCTTCTTCGGTCCAGACGATGAAACTCTTGAGCTTCACGTATTCGATATTGGGCGTGTCCGGATCGAAGCCCTTGGGCGGACGTTGCAGCTTGCCTTCCTCCTGCAGATCCCCATAAGTCGCCACAAGCTTCTTGTTCTTGCGCATCTTGGTGAAGCCTGCTGCATCTTCCACCACCCGGTTGCGGATGGCGCGCAGGCGCGGCGTCGGTGGCAGGTATTCACCACCGGCGATGAGCAGCTGCCCGGCTTCGTTGATGTGGAAGTAGTAGGCCGGACCGCCGCCCTGGCTGGGCTTCTTCAGCCCACTGGCGGTGATGGCGGCGGAGAAGTGCGTTTTGTAGGGCCGCTTGTCATGCGAGAAGCGCATGTCGCGGTTGATGCGAAACAGCGCCTTCTTCGGATTGCAGCCCGCGATGGCCGGATCGAACTTGCTGATCTCGGCGATGAGCTTGATGGTCAGCGCCAGGAATTCCTCGCGCAGGATGTCGTAGCGCGGCTTGTTCATGACGAACCAGGCGCGGTTGTTGTTCTCGGAGAGCTCTCCGAGGAACTGGATCAGGTCTCGCACGTGCATGGATGGCTTGCTCCTGGATTATTCTTCTTCGGCATCATCGTTCTTGGGCGGCGGCGGACGCTTGCCCACGGTGATGTTCAGCTTGGTCTCCTGCGACTTGCGCAGCACCGTCATGGCGATCTGCTGGCCGGGCGTGAGTTGCGCGATGACGTTGAGCATCTCGGTCGTATCGGCCACCGGCTTGTCGGCGATGCTCACCAGGATGTCACCCGGACGCATGCCTGCACGATCGGCCGGACCACCCTTGAGCACGCCGGCGATGATGGCACCGGTCTTCTTGCCCAGGCCAAAGCTCTCGGCCAGTTCAGGGGTGATGTCCTGCGGCTCGACACCGATCCAGCCGCGCACCACCTGGCCGTGGCTGATGATGGCTTCCATCACCGTCTTGGCCGTCGACATCGGAATCGCAAAGCCGATGCCCAGGTTGCCGCCGGTACGAGAATAGATGGCCGTGTTGATCCCCAGCAGGTTGCCGTTGGTATCGACCAGTGCGCCGCCCGAATTGCCGGGGTTGATGGCGGCATCGGTCTGGATGAAGTTTTCGAAGGTGTTGATGCCCAGGTGATTGCGGCCCAGCGCCGAGATGATGCCCATGGTGACGGTCTGGCCCACGCCAAACGGATTGCCGATGGCCAGCACGACATCGCCCACCGAACTGTTTTCCGGATGACCCAGAGTGATGGCGGGCAGGTTGGGCAGGTCAATCTTGATGACGGCCAGATCGGTCTCGGGATCGATGCCGACCACTTTGGCACTGGCCTTGCGGCCATCGGCCAGGGCCACTTCGATCTTGTCGGCCGCTTCCACCACGTGGTTGTTGGTGAGGATGTAGCCTTGCGGGCTGACGATGACGCCCGAGCCCAGACTGGATTGCTTGTCATCCTGCTGCTGCTCGTCGAACTGGTCGCCGAAGAACTTGCGGAAGAACGGGTCGTTCTGGAAGGGGCTCTTCTGCGGGCGGGCTTCGGTCGTTGTGAAGATATTGACCACCGAGGGCATGGCCTGGCGCGCGGCATGACGATAGGAGTCCAGGGCGGGCGCGGCGGGCGTGGCTTCCTGCATCTGGATCGTGGACTGGGCAGGGCGCGCACGCGAAGTGAAGGATCCGGACAGCCAGTCCGGCTTCAGGGTCGCTACAATGAACCACAGCGCCAGACCCACTGTCACGGTCTGGGCAAACAACAGCCATAAACGTCGCATAAAAGAATTTTTGGTTTTGGATTTGAAATCGGATGAGGAAGAGATGACCCGCCACATTAGTCGAAATGAATTCGCAGTCTATCTGGGGCAGACGCTCAACGCGGCGCAATATCGCGATTATTGCCCAAACGGCTTGCAGGTGGAAGGGCGCGCCACCATCGGCCGCGTGGTCAGCGGCGTGACGGCCAGCCTGGCCCTGATCGAGGCGGCCGTACAATGGCAGGCCGATGCCATCCTGGTCCATCATGGCTACTTCTGGCGCGGCGAAGACATGCGCGTGATCGGCCAGAAGCAGCGGCGCCTGAAGCTGCTGCTGGCGCATGACATCAATCTGTTCGGCTATCACCTGCCGCTGGATTGTCATCCCGAGCTGGGCAACAATGCCCAACTGGCCAAGCGACTCGACTTTGACGCCACCGGTCGCTTCGGGGAAAACGACATCGGCTGGATCGGGCGCTGCCTTGCCCCTTCGGTCAAGACTGCCGCCGACCTGGCGCAGCTCATCGAGAAACGCCTGGGACGCACGCCGCTGCTCATCGGTGACCCGCATCAGTCCATCGCTCAGGTCGCCTGGTGCACGGGCGCTGCACAAGGCATGCTGGGCGAGGCCATCGACGCCGGCGCCACGGCCTACATCAGCGGCGAGATTTCGGAACCGACCGTGCACCTGGCGCGCGAGAGCGGCACCGTCTATCTCGCCGCCGGCCATCACGCCACCGAGCGCTACGGCATTGAGGCGCTCGGCCAACATGTGGCCAAGCACTTCGGCATCGAGCATCGCTTCATCGACATCGACAATCCGGTCTGAGACCGGATGGCGATGTTTTGACTACAAGCTTCAGTTTAAAAACCAAAAAGATGAAGCATAAAAAGTGAGGAAGCGCGTCAGTCCTGCTTTTTGAGCGCATCGCGGATTTCACGCAGCAGAAGCACGTCTTCCGGAGTGGGGGCCGGTGCGACGGGGGCGGCTTCCTCGCGCTTGGAGGCCAGGTCACGCGCCTTGTTGATGGCGCGCACCATCTGGAAGATGATGAAGGCCAGGATCAGGAAGTTGATGAAGATGGTCAGGAAGTTGCCGTAGGCGAAGACCGCGCCGGCCTTCTTGGCTTCGGCCAGCGGCAGCCCGTAGGCTTGACCGTTGAGCGGCAGGTAGTAGTTGGCGAAATCCAGACCGCCGAAAATCTTGCCGACGATGGGCATGATGATATCCTCGACCAGCGAGCCGACGATCTTGCCGAAGGCCCCGCCGATGATGACACCGACGGCCAGGTCGACCACGTTTCCCTTGATCGCGAAGGCGCGAAAATCCTTGAGCATGCTCATCCCTGGTTTCTCCTTTGAAAGTTGCTGTTTAAACATGAGGCGGGCTTACAACGGGTTATATCCTGCCCGCCAGGAAAAGTAAATCGGACAAGCGCTGACGCCGCACTGCAAAAGAACCGAGAACGAGAGCAGATTGACAAGGGGTTGCGCTGCGTCAAATGTTCATTTTCACAAGCCTGTACGATACCCGCCGTTAGCTACAAAACCCTATTCAGCTTATATATAATCAAAAAGTTGCATGAGGGTCACTTAGAAGGTCCACGCTAACTTACATTTGGAGATTGGGGTCTTTATGACTGACGAGAATCAGGTCGACGCGAGTCGACGAGGTTTGCTTGTTGCGACTTGTGCGGCCGGAGGTGTAGCGGGTTTGGCCACCGCTGGAGCATTCGTCTCCACCCTGCAACCTTCCGAACGCGCCAAGGCAGCGGGCGCACCGGTGGAAGTGGATATTTCTTCACTGGTTCCCGGTGAAATGCGCACGGTTGAATGGCGCGGCAAGCCGGTCTGGATTCTCAAGCGCACCCCCGAAATGATCGAGTCCCTCAAGAAGACCGATAGCGAGGTGGCCGACCCGAACTCCAAGCGTACCGATTTCTCCGAGACGCCCGATTACGCCCTCAATGAGTGGCGCTCGCTGCGCAAGGACATCCTGGTCGTGGTCGGCATCTGTCCGCACCTCGGCTGCTCCCCCAGTTCCCGCTTTGACACCGGCCCGCAGCCTTCGCTGCCCGACGACTGGCACGGCGGTTTCCTGTGCCCCTGCCACGGCTCGACCTTCGACCTGGCCGGTCGCGTGTACAAGAACAAGCCGGCGCCGGACAACCTGCAAGTCCCGCGCTACATGTTTGAAGGCGATAACAAGCTCGTCATCGGCAAGGACGAGAAAGGGGAGGCCTGATCATGGGAGCATTTCACGAAAAGAAGCTGCCGGATGATGCACCGGTGGCCGCCAAGGCCCTGAACTGGGTCGATTCGCGCTTTCCGCTGACGGCCACCTGGAAAGCCCACCTCTCCGAATACTACGCCCCGAAGAACTTCAACTTCTGGTACATCTTCGGCTCCCTGGCACTGCTGGTGCTGGTGATCCAGATCGTCACCGGCATCTTCCTGGTGATGCACTACAAGCCGGACGCCAACCTGGCCTTCGCCTCGGTCGAATACATCATGCGTGATGTGCCCTGGGGTTGGCTGGTGCGCTATATGCACTCCACTGGCGCCTCGGCCTTCTTCATCGTCGTTTATCTTCACATGGTGCGGGGCCTGCTTTATGGCTCCTACCGCAAGCCGCGCGAACTGGTGTGGCTGTTCGGAGTGGGGATCTTCCTGTGCCTGATGGGTGAAGCCTTCTTCGGTTACCTGTTGCCCTGGGGGCAGATGTCCTACTGGGGCGCACAGGTGATCGTGAACCTTTTTGGCGCCATTCCCTTCATCGGTCCGGATCTGTCGCTGCTCATTCGCGGCGACTATGTCGTTTCGGACGCCACGCTGAACCGCTTCTTCTCCTTCCACGTGATCGCCATTCCGCTGGTGTTGATCGGCCTGGTGGCCGCGCACATCATCGCCTTGCACGAAGTCGGATCCAACAACCCGGACGGCGTGGAAATCAAGGAAAAGACCGATGAGAACGGTGTGCCATTGGATGGCGTGCCCTTCCACCCGTACTACACGGTGCATGACATCTTTGGGGTCTCGATCTTCCTGCTGGTGTTCTCGGCGGTGGTATTCTTCGCGCCGGAGATGGGCGGCTACCTCCTGGAGTACAACAACTTCATTCCGGCCGATTCCCTGAAGACGCCGCCACACATCGCTCCGGTCTGGTACTTCACGCCGTTCTACTCGATCCTGCGTGCCACGACGGCCGATTTCATGGGCTGGCTCATTGCCGGCGTGGCCGGCTACGTTGCGCTGCTGGTGTTCAAGTCGCGGCTGACAGCCAAGCTGAAGATCGTCGCCATCGTCGTCGGTCTGGCCATCATCGCCGGCATGCTGATTTTTGATGCCAAGTTCTGGGGCGTGGTCCTGATGGGCCTGTCGGTGGTGATTCTGGGCGGACTGCCGTGGCTGGATCACTCGCAGGTCAAGTCCATCCGCTATCGCCCGAGCTGGCACAAGTACGTGTATCTGGTCTTTGGTATTGCCTTCGTCATCCTTGGCTACCTCGGCGTGCAACCGCCGACGGCCATCGGCACCACCGTCTCTCAGGTATGCAGCTTCATCTACCTTGGCTTCTTCCTGCTGATGCCCTGGTGGAGTGCTGCCGGTACCTTCAAGCCGGTGCCCGAGCGCGTCGTCTACCATCCGCACTAAGCCAGCTGCCAAAGGACAAGAACATGACATTGCTCAAGAAAGTGATTGCCGCGCTGGCCTTGCTGCCGGCGCTGGCCTGCGCCAACGAAGGGGGCTTCCCGCTGGATCACGCCCCGGACCGTACCAAGGATGTTTCTTCACTGCAAAACGGTGCCAAGCTGTTCGTCAACTATTGCCTGAACTGCCATTCGGCCTCGGCCATGCGCTACAACCGTCTGCGCGACATCGGCCTGACCGAAGACCAGATCAAGAACAACCTCATGTTCAGTGGGGAAAAGGTCGGCGACCTGATGAAGATCGCGATGACGCCGCAGGATGCCAAGGCCTGGTTTGGCGCGGCGCCGCCGGACCTGTCGGTGATCGCCCGGGCCAAGGCATCGGAGGCCGGCAGCGGTCCGGACTGGATTTATACCTACCTGCGCAGTTATTATACGGACGACAGCCGCCCCACCGGCTGGAACAACATGCTCTTCCCCAACGTTGGCATGCCGCATGTGTTGTGGGAATTGCAAGGTATCCGCAAGGCCAAGTTCGTGGAAGAGAAGGATCCTCACGACGCGAACAAGACCATCCACAAGTTTGCCGGCTTCGAACAAGTCAAGCCTGGCAAGATGAGCGCGGCGGAGTATGACAACAATGTCGCCGATCTCGTTGCCTATTTGCAATGGATGGGTGAGCCGGCGCAGAATACGCGCAAGCGTCTGGGTGTCTGGGTGCTGTTGTTCCTGGGAATCTTCTCGGTATTGGCGTGGCGTTTGAACGCGTCCTATTGGAAGAACATCAAGTAAAAACGTACAATCACGTATCCGCGCAGTTTTTGCGGAATTGCGTATCGGGGTGAGCGTTATGCGTCTCGCCCCCCTTTTGTTTTAGGGCTCTGAAAAAATGATGGTTCTCTACTCGGGCACGACCTGCCCATTTTCGCAACGTTGCCGCCTCGTCTTGTTCGAAAAGGGCATGGATTTCGAGATCCGCGACGTCGACCTGTTCAACAAGCCGGAAGACATTTCGGTCATGAATCCCTATGGCCAGGTGCCTATCCTGGTCGAGCGTGATCTGGTGCTGTACGAATCGAACATCATCAACGAGTACATCGATGAGCGCTTCCCGCATCCGCAGCTGATGCCGGCTGATCCGCTCATGCGTGCCCGCGCGCGGCTGATGCTGTTCAACTTCGAGAAGGAACTGTTCGTTCACGTGCACACCCTGGAAAATGAAAAGTCCAAGGCTGCCGAGAAGAATCAGGAAAAGGCCCGTCACGAGATTCGTGACCGCCTGACCCAGCTGGCACCGTTGTTCCTGAAGAACAAGTACATGCTCGGTGACGAGTTCTCCATGCTGGACGTGGCCCTGGCCCCGTTGCTGTGGCGCCTGGATCACTATGGCATCGAGCTGTCGAAGACGGCAGCCCCGCTGATGAAGTATGCCGAGCGCATTTTCTCGCGTCCTGCTTACATTGAAGCCCTGACCCCGTCCGAAAAGGTCATGCGCCGTTAAGCCGTACCGGCTGCACTACCGCCTGAGCGGTGGTGCAGCTGCCAGTTGTTCAGATTGCTTTCCACCCCGGCCTAGCCGGCAGATGCGGTTTTTACAGGCGCATCGCACACCACACCAGTCATGCCAGAAGTCTCCACCAAGCCTTATCTGCTGCGCGCCATCTACGAGTGGTGCACCGACAATGGCTACACGCCGCACATCGCCGTGGTCGTCGACGGCCGCACGCGCGTGCCGATGCAGTTCGTCAAGAATGGCGAAATCGTCCTCAACATCAGCTTCGAGGCCACCAGCGGTCTGAAGATGGAGAACGACAACATTCACTTCAGCGCCCGTTTTGGTGGCGTTTCACGCGATATTCTGGTTCCCGTCGAAAACGTGATCGCCATCTATGCCCGAGAGAATGGCCAGGGCATGGCGTTCGAAGCCCCGGCGCCGGCCAAGGCAGAGGAGGCGCAGCAGGCAGCTGAACAGGAAAGCGTCACACCGGTCTTGTCGTCGGTGCCAGTATCCGAGCCAGAAAAGAAACCCGCCGAAGGCGGCGATAAAGGCGATGATGATCCGGAACCGCCGAAAAAGGGTGGTCGCCCTGTACTGACCCGCATCAAGTAAGATATAATCGCCGGCTGAAGTTTTGCTGGCTTAGCTCATCTGGTAGAGCACCTGACTTGTAATCAGGGGGTGGCGGGTTCAAGTCCTGCAGCCAGCACCAGTATTTAAAAGGCTCTCCGACCGGAGAGCCTTTTTAGTTTGCTTCGCAATCCCAGCTTTGCTTCGCAATTCTTTCACTTAGCGAGTTTTCCAAAAATCACTCGCTTTTTCACAAGAATCCAGAGTTGAGGTGAACATGTTTAAAGTGCAATTCAGCCTGGGGCATCCAGAGCCCACAAATTTGCCTTTGGTCGATGTAGAACATGATGTGCATACAATTCCCAATATTGGTGACATTGTTGCATTCCCAACTGATCCCGCTGTCGAGAAAGGTTTCTACAGAGTTAAAACTGTCCTTCACATTATTGGAAAGCAAAAGAACGGCGCCGCTGGCCATGGGATTGTTGTCCAGGCCGAACTTACGACGCTAACGAACGTTCTGCGATAAAAGTGGCCGCCCTAGCGCGGCCACTTTTATTCTGTAGGCATGACCTTTTGACCACGTCGCTTACGAACGTAGTTTTCTGTCATCACTACGCTAGTGTGGCCGAGCTGCTGCTGGGCTTCTCGGATATCCTTGGTCTTGTCCGTCTTATCAGTGGCCGCCTTAGCGCGCAAGTCGCGGAACTGAAAGTCGTCTCCTTCAATGCCGGCCGCCGTGCGGGCCGCATCGAATCGGAAGCGCAACGCATACTTCCCGAGAGGCTGCCCTTCTTCGTTGACGATTAGCCTAGTCGAGACTACGGCACCCGAGATTGCCCGCTTCCTGGCCTTGATGCGTTCAATCAAGATAGCCAATTTCCCCTCGATAGCGATGCGCAATTTGTGGCCGGTTTTGTTCTGCCGTACCTCGATACTACCTTCACGCAGGTGCGTTTCGTCAATCTTCAATAAATCGGCCGGTCGGCCGCCTGTGAGGTAAGCAAGATCCATTGCCTCACGGGTTGGTACATCCGCCTTCTCCCATACCGCCTGGAATGCTTCGTTGTAGACGTAGGTCTCCCGCCCGAACTCGCGGAAAGACCTGATGCCTGCACATGGGTTAGGTAGATCGGTCAGTCCTTCGGCACGTGCCGTGTTCCAGATATGAGAGATCAATGACTTCTCTCGATTGGCCGCGACGCGTCCCTCATGGCCTTCGACCTGCAGCTCTTTTTTCCGCATGGCCTCTTGTGTTCGCTGTACGCGCCAGGACATGAATTGTCTGATGTGGATGGGCTTTATCTCGGCCAGCGGTGCAGGTGGATTGTTGAAGAATTCGAGCAGAGTTTCAATCTGCCGAAGTTTCTCTTCTCTAGTCTTTGCTGCATTTTCTAGCAGATATTTTTTCTGGTAGACCTCGCAGGCATAGCGAAACGTCACCACCTTTGCCACAGTAATAGGCGGGGCAACTTCCAGCTCGGCCCACTTGCGAATAGCTTCAACGTAGTTCGAACCGAGAGAGATTTCTTTGCGTGTTTCGCCACCGATTTCGTAATAGTAGTAGATCGTTCCGCTGCGCTGTATGCGTGCGCGCATACCCTTTGGTAGGTTCGAGTTCTTGGAAGGTCTGCGTCCCATGTCATGCCCTTATTGCCGCTGGTTGCCACGCCTGCTTAGGCGCCTCAGTTGAACGGCGGGATTCTACGGCTGACACCAATACCACCGGTTGGCCCCTCGCATTCGAGATGAACGGTATGCCGGCCTCGCGCAGGAAGGCGGCTTGAAGCTGATGTTTGGACCTCTTCACGCCTGCGCGCGTGGAGCCCCGCCGAATTCCAGTGAGGCGGTCCAGACTCTCATCGTCGAGAAACAGATTACTCATGACTGCGGTTCCCTGGTTCCAGTTTCACGGCGCAGGCTGCTGCTGTAGTCGCTCAGGCAAAGACGTATGTCTTCGCCGTTCGGGGTATTTCGGCGCAGGTCTCCGGCATCGTCGCAAGTGAGGATGTCTGCCAAGGGCACGCCGCGGAACAGCCCGGCCGGCTCGTTGTCGAGCTCGACCCAGGCGAATCGCTCACCATTGCCCAGGTGTTGACGAATGACCGACACATAACCGGCCAACACGCCATCGTCGGGCGTATTGAAGGTGATGCGGTCCAGGGACTGCGGGGGCTGCATCACGAAGTCACGCGGCTTGTTGCTGGTGGTAGCGATCACATCGAATTTCACGGGTGCATTCATTATTTCTTCTCCTTGGTGGCCGTTACAGAACACACGCCAAAGCGATCGACGGCGGCGGCGATCACGTCGCAGCTATGTGCTGCGATGGCGGTGTAGGAATGGCGTGCGCTGGCAGTGCGCACGACGACACGAAACGCGGTCATGGGGCGTTCCCTTTCGTTGGGTTGGTATCAATCGGAAGTTCGGTCACATCGAGCCGGCCGGCGCGCCAGTCGGCGACCTGGCGCGGCGTGCCGTGGCGCGGGGACTTGTCCGGCACAGGCACCACGCGTGGCCAGGGGCACGCCTTGATGGCATCCCAGGCGGCCAGGGCTCGGCGCTGTTCATCGGCGGTCATGGCTGGCCCTGGCCATGTCGGCATGTCGTCCACCACCGGTCGAGGCCAGGGACATGCGCCCAGGGCGAGCCAGGCATGATCGATCTGCGCGGCCTGGTCGGGCTTGAACATAACCGGCGCCGGCGCGGTCTTCGGCTCAAAGGACGCATCGGCCGCAAAGGCAGGCGCGGCGGGCTGCGTACAGTTATTTACACGAGTCCAAGGGAACCCCGAACCCGCCGTTGCGCGGGCGTCGTGCCCTTGAACTGGTGTCCATGTGTGTCGAACGGATTTAAAGACCACCCCGGCCATTTGGCGGCACTGGACGCCATAGGGCATCACGCGTTCACACTCTTCATAGCGGCCGCTGACAGTCTTGGTCTCTTTGGCCAGGGTGACCATCAGATCGTCGCGCTTCACGATGGCACCGCCTTGGGCACGCAAATAGCTGGCCCAGCATGCACGCTTCTCGCCCTCGATTTTTTGTACGGCATCCCAGGCGGCGGCCATCGCTGGCGGCGCCTCTTGCACCATATCTGCCGGAACGCGGCGCAGCTCGCGCCAGATGCTCACAGGTGCGCCTCCCCACTGCTGGAACTGCCGAATGCCCCAGCGGGCGGCCCAGGCTTCTACGCGTGCCGATGGCGTCAGCTCATAATCGCCGGCCGTGTCAGTGGTCACTACATAGCCTTCTTTGGTCTTGTGGTCGGCTACACCGTCAATGTTCTTGGCCACATACTTGGCGATGTAGCCGGCGGCGCTGCCCTTCGACCAGTCAATGCGCTTCACATCAAGGCGGCGCTTGAATGCACCCGGCTCGCCACGGTCTGCGCGCCAGGCGTAGCGCTTCATGACGCGGATAGCACGGCCGGCCACGTCCTTGACGTGCGGGGTGGTATAGCCCGGCAAAGCGCGCACGAACACCAGCATGTGCCAGTGCGGGCAACCATCGTGATGCGGTTCAGCAATGCGGAAGCCGTACAGGCCGATGCCACGCCGTGCCAGCGCCGAGCGCGCCAGTGCAGTCATCTTGCCCAGGTATTTATTGGCCGTGCGCGGATCGGAGCCGTCATACTTCGGATTGGGCTTGCCCGTATGCAGCGTCGCATGGAAGCGCGATGGGCAAGACCAGGTGAGGAAAAGACCCTGATCGTTGCACTCCTTCGCAATCGTCTCGAAACCGTTGATGCGCAGCATGAGCTCACCGCGACGAATGGTCTTGTTTGCGGTCGTTTTCTCGGCCAGTTCAGCAATGCTGAATTCCTGGCCGGCCTCGTTGCGCACCATCGTCGCTTCCAGGGCAGCCGCATTACGCTTGTTCTGCGCCAGGCGCGACAGCACAGCATCATTGCTGGCATAGGGCTCGCCGTGATAGTGAACATAGCCAAGACGAATATTGCCGCCCTCGAACGCACGACCGACCACCTTGCGTAGTTGACGGCGCCACCAGCGTGGGTCCACTACCCGCGCGATGATGGCGCGTAGGTCATCGTCGTCCACTTCGGGAACGTCAATGCCGTAGTCGCTACATTCCTGCTCGATGATGTCGCGAGCGTGTGTGTCGGAAATCGCCTTCCATAGCATCTTCTTGACGTTCTCCGCCGCCTTCTCGGCAGTGGTGCAAATTTCGGCGTCATCCTGCGACAGATCAATGCCAGCCGGCACATACTGGTCAGCGAAGTCACGCACAAAATCGAGGGCGACCGGCTCGAAGATCCGGCGCCAGTGCCATACCGACATGAGCTCAAGCGCCTGGCTAACAACACGGCCGCGCCACTTCAGCGGGATGCGTTCCAGTTCGCTGGCAAACTGAGGCGAATCGAGAAAGGCTTTGTGCTGGCGTCGCGTCTTCGCATCGACTTTTCTATACTGCATTGAGAGCTCTTTCGTAGGTCGAGATTGCACGCAGCACGGCATGGCGCATTGCCAGGCGCTCGGCTTCGGTAAAGGAGTGAATGGGGGATTCCCAGCGGTCCGGAGAGAGGCCCGCCAGGGCCAGGATGTGCCGGCGCACCGGCTTGGCGGTGGCCGCCCAGGAATAGGCGATGCCGATCTGGTTATTCGGGCGCTTACGGGAGCGCAACAGAGTCATTGCCTTTTCCAGCTCGGCCATTGCTGCCTCATCGCCGCGTGGTGTTGGCACCTGTGCTGCACGCTCGCGCAGCAGATCCGTGACGGGACGGAAGGACGCGTGATCCTTAATACGGGCGCAGCGCATGATCAGCCTTTCACCCAGCCCAGAGCCGATAGCACGGCTGGCGCCAGCAGCAGCAAGCCGGCAACGAAGTAACTCAGCACGCTACGCATCACCATTCCCCGAGCAGGCCATCAATGCGCTGCAGACGCGAAGCGAGCCGGTTCGAAATAACATTCTTGCCTTCCCAGATGACATTCCAGCGCACCTCGTCGATGAGCGCGGCCTTGTGCATCAGCATGCGCTGCGCGCAGCGGAATTCCTTCAGATCCTCATCCATTCGAAGCCGGGTCAAGGTGAGTGCGTTGATGGCTTTTTGCTGATCGGTAATCGTGGCCATGATTTTTTAGGGTGAGCGAATCCCGCGTGCGCCATACGGCGCACGGCAGGAATTGAGTTATCGGGAGTAGGGCGGGCGCTTAGACGGTCGCGAGGTCTAGCGTCATCTGGTTCTTGGCAGCCAGAAATGCGCGCGAGGAAATCGGAATGCGTACCTCTGGATTTGGCATGGCCGACATCGACACCGTGCGCGAGACCTCAAGCGTGGCCACGAAGGTATGGCCGCATTCGACGTTCTGGCACTGGTAGGTGATTTCTTTCATCATCGATGACATGGTGCGGCTCTTTGCCGCGCGCACTGGGCTTTGGCAGTGTGGGCATGGAATGCTGATTACGCGCATGGTTTCTTCCCCTCAACGGCATAGAGCACTCTTGCCTTGCCGGTAACACGCTTTGCGCCTTCACGAACCGCTGCGGAAAAAACGAACTCGGCGGCGTCTTCGATTGTCTCGAATCCCTCGCACTCCATCAGTCTTTTCAGTGCCTCAATGAGTGCAGGGCTTATCAGCGTCAGTTCGATATCAGGCATTTTGAGGCACTGAAAAGTGGCTCTTGAGCGCCTTGGTTTGCATGTTTTGATTGATTACTATGGGCATATCCCGAGCAGCAACGAACTCAACGGCCATATGCAGCATCATGTCGTGGGCCAAGGTCGCCAAGTTTTCACCCTGCAGTTGGGCGAGCGACTTCATGAAAGCGTAGTTGTCGGCGTTGCAGCGGATCACAATTCGGTGATCGCGGATGTGGCGCGGATCGTCGTACATAGATGCCCCCTGGTCAGGCGGTTGCGGATTGGTGTTCTTTTTCGTACGCCTGAATACCTTTTAGCACCATGAGGCGGAGAAAGGACGAGCGAGTTCGATGGTCTTGGACCGCATAGGCAGAGACTTTTTCCGCCTCGCGCGAATCCAGGCGGGTGGTCATAACCACCGAAGTTATGTCTCTGGTAGCTGGAATGTCAGCCGTATTTCCTTGAGGAAACGAAATGGCGGATGTAGACATAGAGTAAAATTTGTATACGTCACTTAGCAATGACGGAAATATAGTATTTAAAAACATACCCGTCAAGAGTTTTATAATATGGAATTAAATACATTTGGCGAGCGATTGAAGAGCGAGCGCAATAGGCTTGGCCTTTCGCAAGAAGCATTCGCTGCAGTCGGGGGCGTCAAAAAGTTGGCCCAAATTTCTTACGAACAAGGGAAAACACTTCCTGACATCGGTTTTATGGTGGCGGTGTCAAAGATCGGTGTTGATGTGACTTACGTTATGTTTGGAGTGCCCACTCCTGGAGCTTTGTCGGCTGAGGAGGATCAGTTATTGAGCGGTTTTCGAAAACTTGATCTTATGGGGAAGGTACGAGTGCTAGGTGTCATCGAAGGCGCAGTCCCTCATGAAAAACCTAAGTCTCGACATATGGTTTCAATCGGCGGCAGTGTTGGCCATCAGGTCAACGGTGATGTCTACGGCACAGTCAATAATGGGGATATTCCCGGCAAGGTGAAAGCCCCTCGCGAGACGTCCGAAAAGAAAAAATAGAAGGTGCGTAGTTCGGCATCGGTTGAGTTGCGCTTTTATTTGTTTTTTTGCGTAACAAGTAGTGGATGTTTAAGCGTTATTGGTAAGAAAGTGATGGACCATAAATTAGATATTGCCGGGGGTGTCACTCATCTGGTTAATGGCAATGTTAATGAGGCACCGCAATTAAGCAGCGTGGTAAATTTCAACGTATTGGCTGAAGAAAAGAAGGTAGAAACACTGACCCAGCTCCAACGCCGTACCATTGCTGATCTCATCGATGAACTTTGCTCAATATCGGGCGAAGAGCCCCTAGCGGTGTACCGCATTATCTTGACGGACTTCGGTGCTACCAAGATGAGGCTAATGCTGCGCGAAAAGTACCCGCAAGTGAAAGCTCAGATTAATCAATGGATATCCGAAGCTAAGCACGGCCGAGAAACTCCGGAAACTGAGCCTGAGCCACCTGGCGGTGAAGAGTCTAATATCACTCAGCTAGAAGATGTTGTACCGCCGATCGTCGCTCCTCAGGTCTGTCCTGCCTGCATTGAGAAAGACGTTGGCTATGCACGATTACAAAGAAGTGCGCGTGGTCAATGGGTGTTGTCTGCAGTGCTTACACTTGTATGCGGTTTTTTGCTCTATAGAATGCCAGCCCCGGTTGAGCCTCAGCAGGTTTCTGAAAACACATGCTATTCAGAAGGCAAGGCGTACACGACAGGATTCACTATCAGATCAGAAGGTAACTTGATCCAAGAATGCGTCTTCGATGCCACGAGCGGTAAATCGCTTTGGTCGAAACCAAAATAGGCAGTCGAAATTGTTTTCCAAAATGACCGTGACTCCGGTTTCTTGATGAAGTTACAGACTAACTGGATTTTCCTTCAACCCGATTTCGACCATTCGCTTTGGCTCGATAGAGATGTTGATCCGCCTCGAAGAACAGGCTCTCAGGCGAGATGTTGTCGGTAATCTCTAAGGTAGACACGCCGATACTGGCTGTGACAGTGCCAAAAGACGATCCACTGTGTGGAATTGCTAGATCTTGGATTGCTTGTCTTAGTCTTTCACCAAATCCCGCAACATTTTTTTTGGACATGCCCGGAAGAAGGCATACAAATTCTTCTCCTCCGTATCTCGCAGCTAATTCATTCGTAGATTGAATTGATGCGCTTATTGTGGCCGCTACGCGTTTCAGGCACTGATCGCCTTGTATATGCCCATATAGATCATTAAATGCCTTGAAATAATCAACGTCGATAAGAACCAAAGAAAAAGGAATTTTCTGCTCGATAGCACGGTGAAGCTCACTTTTGAACACCTCGTCAAAATGACGTCGATTCGCTAGTTGGGTTAGGTCGTCGGTAATACTCAGCAAATAGATTTGCTTGTTCAGTGCGAGCAGTGAGGCTTCAGTGCGCTTCCTCTCAGAGATATTTCGAACGATAGAACAATTAAATTTTTTTCCTTCAAATTGAACTAGGCTTGCGTTCACTTCAATTGGAATAATCTGTCCAGATTTGTTCCTGTTGGTTGTTTCTAAGCAAACGGACTGCTTTATTTCAAGCTCCTTCCAATGATTTTTCCAACGTACCTCGTCAAAGTCTGGATCAATATCACAGACTCTCAATTGTCCTAGCTCTTGAGCTGTATAGCCTAAAAACTCTGTGGCAGCCTTATTAACGAATACGTAATATCCGTCTTTGTCGAGCCAAATAATCATGTCGCTCACTGCGTCAATTGAATATAACGCTAGCTCGGCCCCAAGTTCCGGTAATGTCGATCTCATTTGCTTATACGCCTTGATGCTTCTGCAATGCTGTCGAGAAAATATTGGTAGTCGACATTCTATTTAATTTCTTTGATACATCCCTTACTCCAAACAGCGGCATAAATGGCTTTAGTGGCTCAGTTGCGCTGTTTGCCTTTATTTGAATTCGGAATAAAGGGGGGGGCAAAGGCGCGTCTTAAGTACGGGGCAGTTATGATATATCAGTGACAATGAGATCTTTCTATTCTGTACTGTTCTCCCTAATAATCTCACGGATCTCCTTGATCTTGGCCCATTCCAGGGCTGCCGCACGGGTGGCACTTTGCCTTGTTGCATAAGTCCGTTTCAGTGTCTTGGCATTGTCTGACTTGCCTGCCAACTCGGTACCCTTGTTATTTTTCTTCTTTGCTCTGTCGTGCCACTCCGCTTTCACGCCGGTGATGCCTTCTTCTGGATCATGATCGACCTCGCGCTCTGTATCGGCTGCCTCGGATTTTGTCTCGAACTCAATGCGCGTAGTAAAACCGCTTCCGGTGATGGAATGAGTGACGGTCTTCGATAGCCATTCCGTGGCATCGATATCGGCCTTGAACCCGGATACCACCACAGGCGATTGCGGCATGATGCTGGCATCACCGAGAGCAAGCTGCATTTCGAAGGTGGCCAGGCCACGTTCAATGCGCTGCCACTCGGCGACAGCCGCAGTGCGCGCATCGGCCTCATTCGCAAAGGTGGTGCGCAGTCGCTTACTGTTCCCGGCCTGGCCCGCGACAACGCTGCGGCGCAGGCCATATTTCTCATCCATCCAGAACGCGCGCACACCGCTATAGGCGTCTGATTCGGAGCTGTGATATCGGTGCTGGTCCCCCAGCGCACGCACCACCTTCACCAGCGGCAACGACTTGCCGCTGGCCGTGCGGCTCTCATTGATCGGCATGAACAACAACGTGTCACTCTTGACCGTGGCCACCGCATCATATTTCTTGCCCAAGCGGCGCAGCAGCGCGGAATCGCTCTCATGCGTCTGGTCCAGGTGCTTGATGGCGATACCGCGCAACCCGTGCGAGATCCCGGACGCTAGGCCATTGCCGGCTGCGATAGCGTCCACTACGGCGCCGAGCGTAGTCTCATGGAAACTACGGTCTCTTTGCTGCCGAAACGCATCGATCATACTGGCCGACCTGGCGCGGATGGTGAGCCGATCCGGCGCGCCGCTGTGCTCCACCTCGGAGACCACGAACGTACCTTTATCCACCAAGGGCGAGCCCATCCAGCCGAGTGCAAAATTCAGCTTTGCGCCCTTGGATGGAATTTTGAGCTTGCCGTCGGCGTCGTCCAGCTCAATATCCAGTTGATCGGCTTCATCACCCCGGCACTCGCGCAAGGTGATGCTCATGAGCCTGTCGGAGACAGGGCGGCTGATGTCCTTTTCCTCGATGACAATGCGGAAGGCTGGCGCGGTGGTGGTCATTGGCCAGTCCCTCCGAACTTACCGACGATGCCACCAACCGTGGCTTTAACGCCATCGATGGCACTGCCGACCACGTCGCGCGCCTTGTCGGCGATGCTGTTCGTGACGCCGTCGATGTCCACCATGTTGCGCAGATCCGAGATATCGCCCAGGCCGAGTGACGACAGCACGCTATCGTCGGTGCGCTTCAACTTAATGGTGAATTCGATACGCTTCGCGTCCCCATAGCCGTCCAGCACTGTGCGTCCTTCGTCCATACTCTCGATCACATAAGAACCATAGATGCGGCCCGTACCCTGGATCAGGAACCAGCTTTTGCCGGTATCGGCCATTAGGCGCAAGGCGTCTAGCGAGAAGGCGCTACCGGTCAGCTCCGGCGCGATCCAGCCCGACAAAGTGATGGCGTCGTCCCCCTTACCGGTGAACTGCAGGGCATCTCGCCGACCCACGCGCGCATTGCTGGCGAACTTCCATTGCGTCTGCCGCTGCAGCTCTTGATAAGCCAGCGTTGGTAAGCTGAAGACGAACATTCCCAAGATCATCATCATGATTTTTTTCCTTAATCCCAATCGGCGAGGTTAGAGCGCTGGCGCGATGCCTTCATGCGGTCGCGACGGTCTAGCTCGGCGGCCACCGCACGGGCGATGGCTTGCTCATCCATGCCGGGCGTCGGCTGGATGATGATTTGCACAGTGTCGCCCTGATAGACGGCGGGCTGCGCGCTGCCGGCGCTGATCGGCGGTCGGCTGTCAAAGGCCATCGCCGGCATGCTGCCGGCGCCAATGGCCACGGCCGCGCCGGCGCTGGCCAGCTTGCCGGCAAGGCTGCTGACCGTAGACAGCGGCCCGTCCTGGCCACGATTCAAGCCCACGGCCAGGCCCTGCATGGTGTAGTCGCCCAGCTCGGCAAAGACGCGGCTCGGGCTATGGATGTCGAGCTTTTCCTTGAACCAGCCAATGACACTGGCACCGGCACCCAGCACCGCATCCTTCACGGCACCAATGCCGCTGGTGATGCCGTTGACCAGGCCGCGCAGAATCATGGCGCCGAACTCGGTAAATTTGGCCGGAAGCTCGATGCCGAACCAGCTCAGCACGCCGGCGAACGCCTGATAGAACAGCCCTGCCGGTGACCAATTCAAGATCAGCGCACCAATGTCAGCCAGGCCGCCCGCGAAGGCACCGCGTACCTGCTGCCACAGATTGCCGAAGAAGCCGGCAATGGGTTCCCAATTCCGGTACAGCAGATAGGCAGCGGCAGCGATGGCAGTCACCGCCAAGCCAATGGGGTTCATCAGGAAGATCCGCCCCAGCCACATGAAGACCGTGCCGACGCCTCGCAGGATGGGCATGAGCAAGCCGCCCTGCAGCCCGATCTTGGCGAACAGAACGTGCAACATGGCATAGGGGCCGATGATCGAGGCAAGGGCGAGCATCAGCGGCCCCATCACCACCATGATGGCGGCGATGGCACTGAAAGCCACAATCATGGCCCTGGCGGTGGCCGGGTTGCGCTCCATGAAGCCGGTCAGTGCTTGGACGGCATTGGCTGCCATCTGCAGGCCAGAGGCGTAGAGCGGCAGAATCTTGGTGCCCAGCTCCAGTTTCAAGTCCGCTACTTTGGACAGGGTTTCCAGTTCCTTGCCGCTGGCCGTGTCCCGCCCGAGCTTGTCGAGCTCGTCGATGTTGGCGGCGCCCCGGTTCAATTTCTCGTTCTTGTGGATCTGCGCGCGCTGCTGGTACATTGTCGAGAAGAGCTGTGCGGCCGTGCGGTTCGAGAAAATGCCCCCGATGGCATCGAGGATGCCCTTTTCATCGGTGATGCCCTTGCTGGCCAACTGCGGCAATAGCACTTTCTCCATCCATTCGAATTGGTTCTCGCGGAACAGATCCGCGCCCTTGATAGCGCCAGGATTCAGGAACGAGACCTGGCCGGCCTTGTCATGCTTGACCTTGGACTGGTCGCCGATCAAGCCCAAGTCCGCCAGCATGCCGATGGAGCGCTTGGTGGTGCGGCCCTGGTACAGGTTCTGGTAAGCGCTCATCATCGAGGTGCCGACCCGGTTGCCGCCCATTTCTTGCACCAGGGACTCCATCTGATAGTAAAAGGATTCGTCCTTGAGCCCCTTGGCCGCGATACCGCCGGTCTTAATCAGGTTCAGCCACTCGCTGGGCCCCACACGGCCACCGGTGGCGGTCAGCACTTGCTGCACCATGTTGGCCTGCTTGGAGAAGGTGCCGATGTCCTTGGTGCCATTGCGCATTTCGATGACCTTCAGCATGTCCATGAACTTGCGCTCGTTCTCCGCGCCCTCGGCTTCCCCATAGAAGGCGTGATTACCGAATTTCATCTTGGCCATCATGGGCGCGACCATTTCAGCGTGGTGCGTATCACCAAAGGCCGTGATGCCATCGCGCAGCAGTTGCAGATTGTCGAGCTGGCTGGTGCCGTAGGTTTTCATGTCGCGCGCGAACTTGATCGCCTCGGCGGTCGCGGCGGGTCCCAGGCCGAGCGCGCGCACGCGGCCGTTCTCGGTTTCGTAGTGCCTGGCCTCTTTCAGGCCGGCCAGCATCGGCGCACCCATGGCGGCGCCGCTGGCCGTGGCACCTACGCCGGCCGCCGCCAGGCCGCCCGCCGTACTACGCAGCTTGTCGGCACGCTGGCGCGCGTTCGCCATAACCTGCTGCTGACGATTGCTGGCGGCCAGCTTCTTTTGCTGGTCGGCCAATTCTGCATTGGTGGCGGCGATGCTGTTCTTGAGCCAGGTCTGCGCATTGGCGAGCTGGCGCGAGCCGATGCCAGCATCGGTTAAGCGTTCGCGCAGAGCACGATACTGCGTGCTTTGCCGCTCGCTGGCGTCCTGCAGGGATTTGACGCTGCGCACGGCCGCATTGAATTCGCGCGTCATGGCGCGGGTCGGGTTCTCGGTGGCCTTCATCCGGGCCGCCAGCTCGGCCACGCGTTGCCGCGCGGTGGACAGCTCGGCATTCGTCTTGCGTATGCCTTGGTGCAGGTCGCGCAGGCCGTCAAGGTCCTTTTGTTGTTTGTTCAGCTCGCGCAGGCGGTCGCTGGTGTCTTTCAGTGCACGGCCGGTGTCAAGGGCGCCGCCGGCGATCTTCTTCAGCGGGGCGGTGATTTTCTCCATCATGGAGAACACCACCTGCATTTTCAATTCATTTGCCATTTACTCCGCCCCGCTTCTTACTCGGGCGCGCTCGCGCCACTTCATGAGGTCTGCCAACTCCAATTCCTCCATCGCGGTCGGCGGCCAGTGGAACACCGTCGCGATGTCGGCCATGGCGTCTTCTACTTCGATTGGGAGACCAAGGCGCGGTCCGCCTTCGGTGCCAAAAAAACAGAGACCTCCATGCCGCACTTGATCAGATCGGCCGGGTCCATGGCTGCGACATCGAACTGCGTCAGGGCGGGTTCGCTGATGCGCGGCAGCACCACTTGCAGCGCGCTCACGTTCATGTTCATGAGATCCATCAGGCTGACGCCACGCAGGGCGCCGGATTTCGGACGGCGCAGGGTCAGTTCGCTGATTTGGGTATTGCCACGCGTCAGCGGTTCGTCCAGCTCGATGACGACGGTTTCGATTTTGGGCGCGGTTGCGGTGGTCATGGTGGTTCCTTCTCAGATTGGGAATTGGGAAAGGCAGGCGGCGGGATGCCGCCTGGCCATTACAGGCCGATGGCCTTGCGGATGTCGGCCCGGCGATCTTCGCCGCCGACAATTTCGATGCCGTTCATGAAGTCGAAATCGAAGATCACTTCGTTGTCGATGGTGAGCTTGTAGGCGCTCAGGGGCATGCTGAACTTGTGCGAGGTGTCATCGCCCACCTTGGCATTGCCCATATCCACTTCTTTGTAGCGACCACGCACGGTGATTTCAACCGCCTGCACAGACGCATCGTCATCGCTCTGGTAGGCGCCTGCGAAGCGCAGTTGCACGGCGCCGTGCGAGGTGGCGGCATATTGTTTGAGCGATTCCTTGACCAGGCCGCCGGCGGTCCATTCCAATTGCATGGCTTCCTGGCCGAGATCCACCGAGACCGGGCCGGACATGCCGCCGGCGCGGTATTCCTCCATCTTGCGCGACAGCTTCGGCAAGGTGACCTCAGTCGCCATGCCGGCAAAGCTGATGCCGTTCTCGAACAGATTGAAATCCTTCAGTTTGTGGGGCATGCCCATGTTTTGCTCCTATGAGTGGGGGAGGTGAGACGGCCGGCAGGGCGGCCGCCCCTCGATCAGGCCGCGACGCGCGTGGCGAAGTCGGCCAGGTATTGGTCGGTAATGCGTTGCTGGAACAGCAGGTTTTCCACTGGCGGCACTGGCGTGTAGCCGTAGTCGATGGTCAGCTTGCCGGCCTTCAAGGTGTCCTTGTCATTGAACTGCTCATCGAACCAGGCTTCACCGTCGATGATGTAGCCGCTGGCCTTCAGAGAACGGAACTTGGCATTGATGCTAGCCACCAGATCTTTGACGAGAGAAGGCGTCATCGGCAGGTCGACATAGACCATGTGCGCCTCGGCGATGGTGTCGGCCAGCACCTGCGCGGTGCGGGTGTAGTTCTCGAACGGGAAGAAACCGCCCTGGATTTCGCAGGTGCGCGAGCCCCAGAAGCGATAGCCGCTCATGTTGATGAGAGTGGTGACTTCCTTGGCGTTGAGCACACCGGCGTCGGTGGCCGGGTCCTGCAGGTCCCAGAACACGTCCCGGCTGATACCGGTCGGGCCGTTCACCACCACATTGGAGAGGGTCTTGTGCCAGCCGGTCTGCTCGTCGATCTTGGCGCGCAGGCCCAGCGCATAGGCCACGGCCGAGATACTGACATCCGCGTTCGAGGTGGTGTCCCACGATACGAATTCGGGCCAGATCAGCATGATTTCACGTTGGCCGAACTCCGCGCGGTACGCTGTGGCGGCTACCACCGTGGCGCAGTTCCAGCAGGACGCGTAGACGAAGGCGCGTAGGGTCTGCGCCAGGGACGCCATTGCATTGCTCACCGCCTTGGTGTCCAGGCCGGGCGCGCCCAGGATGCGCGGCTTGATGCCGAGCTTGGCTTGCGCCGCCAAGAGCGCCTTGGAACCGGTATAGCGGCCCTCGGGCGAGACACCGCCGATAACCAGGCTGGTTTGCTCGGCCTCGTCGGCGCCCTCTGCCACGCGCACCAGCACCACCAAGGGCTTGGCCTGTGCCGCAATAGCTTCCAGCACGCGGCGCATGGTGCCGCTCTGGCCAGCCTTGGCCTGCGCGGCCTCGACATTGGTAATCAGGACGGCGGTGTCCAGGGGAAAGGCGGTCGCGTCTGCATCGTCGGCCGTGACGATGACGCCAATGACGGCCGTGGAAATGGTACGGATGGGGCGCGTGCCTTCGTTGATTTCGATGACGCGCACGCCATGGTGGTAATCGGCTGCCATATTGATAGCTCCTAGTGAATACAGATTAGGCTTGCGCCGGGGATTCGGTGGCCGGCTCTTCTGTCGGTTCAGGCGGCACCGGAATTTCTTCGATGACCCATTCGCCCACGGTGTCGTAGTTGGGTTCCACGGGCTTGAGCGGGGAGACCCAGCGGGCGCGGTGGCCTTCCGGGATTTCCGGCAGCGCGATCTGTACTGCCTGGAATGGCACGTTGATCCGCTCTTCCGTAGGGAATGGATAAGCGGCTACTACGTGGAGAAAGAGGCCGCTATCGTCAGTCTGGTAGCAAGTAATGGGTGGCATGGTCAGATGTGAATTCGTGGGGCAAATGAAGTGTGTTTCGGTGCGGTTTCTGCAGTCCCTGTTGCGCCAGTTGCTGAATAGCCAGTGGGCGCGCCGCCACTTGCGTACTGGCCGCCGACGAAGCCACCCGCACCACTACCGTGCTGGTGCGACTTGATGGTGTCTTCCTTATAGGAACCGATAGGTACAGCGGCGCCGGTATCGGCATCCGTCCCCGTAAAGCGGGCGAATATGCCGCGCAGGTCCGGAAATCGGAATGTGTTCGCGTCCACATCGGCGAACTTGAAGACCCTTGTCGTCCATGTGGCCGAGGCCACGGCATGGCCGTTCTGCTGCGCCCACGCCCATATCGACGCCTGGCTGGTCTTGGACCCCAGCCCGCCGACCAGATCGGCTTCATAGGAGCGAGGCGCGGTAGTTGTCCCCCATTCCAGGGCGCCACAGCGCAAGGTGCGGTATCCCTGGAAAGCGCCTGTGCCGGTGATTTCCACCCACTCCATCCACCCCAGGCCGGAAACGAAGATAAGTGCTGCTGCCTTCTCGGTTGGAATGGCCTGGCATACCAGGGGGCCGGTGATGATGTTGTCTGCCAATTGGCTCATGTGCGTTACTCCAGGATCTGCGCTTGAAGCGCGTCAATCTTTTGCTGGATGGCCCGCAGCGCAGAGGGATCACCGTCAAGGGCGAATGTGCGCTGCGCGGCCGGCTGTTCCTGTTGCTCGATGGCTGCAATCTGCGCAGCGATGGCCGAGTTGTGGGCGGCCTTCGCGGCAGATTGATCCACCTCCCATGCCTGCCCATTCCACTTGCTGAATTTCGGCGGTGCCTGATCAGTCAAGCCAGCCTCCTGAGGCGTCATGCCCAGCCGGGTTAATACCTCTGGCTGGCCCGTATCGGTCCGCCAGTAGGCCCCCCGATAATCGGGAACCTCACGCCACGCACCGGCGCGGTAGTCGGGCGGTGCGGTGCCGCCTTCGTCCAGGTAAGCCAGTACATAGCCGGGATTCACAAAGCCCGGAGGGGTATCGATGGTGGCGAATGCCGGTAAGCGGTACTGGCCTGGAAGCAACGGGTCTTCACGGGCGATATCCGCCTCGATCAGTTCACCGGTATCGTTGCTGTAGTGAAAGATTTTCATGGCGATCAGTAGGCAATGATGGGGAGGTAATTGCGGAAGCGGCCGCGCGTTTCCGAGCCGATGCGTGCGGTGCCGTTCACTCCGTCGGAAATTGCTTGGCCGATACCGTTTGCTGACGCGGTTGCCACTGCCAGCGCTGGGTTGAGGTAGTCGTTTATCGTGCTGCCAGGCGTGTAGCCCTTACCGGAATTGGTAGTGTTCTGGTGAAAGTGGCCCTGGAGGGTATCGGCGCGTTCATTGCCAATCTGCCCGCCCGTCAGAACGAGGTCCATCGCACCGGCTGAAGACGCATTGGCCGATACTCGGACGGAGGTTGCGGAAAGGATGGCCGTTACGGTAGCCCCCGCGCCGCCCAGAGCGGTAGACCAAACCGTCTGCCCGATATACATGCCTCGCGTGGTGCTCATGCCAGTCAGTACGTTGGAACCTGCTGCGTGGGTCGCCGTTACGGTGGTCTTTTCGTAGCCACGGACACCCTGATCTAGTGCGCGCTCAAACAGCCCGCGATCATCCATGATTCCGAACGTAGTCGCGCCGCCGCCATTGCCGTAACCGTGAAGGAAGAAGCGGCCTGCAGCGTTCGCGGTGGTAGCGGTCGCGTTCGCAGACAAAGTGACCTGATTTGCAGAATCAATGCTCTTGACGGTGGTCCCCGTCGGCACGGTATCGTGCTCGAAGGGCATCCCTACCCACAGGTCAGCTGTGCGAGAAAGGCCGCTGACGATGGCGCCGCCTGCATCCTGTGTAATGGTCCCGATTCGAACTGGCGCGAGGATATTGAACAGGCCGGGATAAGTGGTGCGCGGGTAGGCACTGCCATCACGCACCAGCGCCCAGGCTGGGCAATCCAAGGTCGGCCACATGAGGGGAACTCCCGTGAGGGCCGCCGCCGCCCCAATGTTCTTGCGAGCGGTGGAGGCATCGGCGACGTCTTGTAGGTTCTTACTGGCGTCCAGCGGATTAATAACGGTACCGGCTGTTTCGTTCTGCGCGATGGTGATGCGCGTTCCCTTCGGCCAGGCTTTCGCCAGCGTAAAGCGACTGATGCTGTTGACGGTGAAATCAACATCCTTGTCGAGGCGCGCGCCGCCGATGAAGGCGACCATCCCGTTGGTGGTGACCTTCGTGACATCTACCACGGTTTGGCCGGCCACCAGGGTCTGTGATTCTTCCACCGTGTTGACGTTGATCTTTACACCGGCGGTCAGGTCTACCCATTCGATATCGCCACTTGCATTCGTCTTCTTGCGCAGGACTTGCCCGACCAGGCCGCCGGGGATGACGTCGGCAGGACTGTGCGTATGCAGTTTCTGCGCTGCGTAGCTTTCAAGATAGCTGCGGGTAGCCAGTACCACGCTAGGATCAATTTTCAGCTCGACAGTGCCCGCGCTGGTCATGATGATGACCATACGCACAACCTGAGTGCGGCCGGATCCTTCGGCGAGTTGGGGCTTGTAGGTCGGCGGACAGTTGCCATAGGCGATCAGGTCGCCGTCTTCGTCATACAGACCCAGTTCACGCATCCACCAGCCACCTTCCTTCTCGGGAATGACGAGTTCAGCGATCACCTGATTGCTGTTGATGGGGTCGAGGGAGAGTTGATTCAACTGGGCTTTGTACTGCTGACCGATGAGTTTCGTGCGCGTTCGGTCAGGCGTAGGAACTACGCCCCCGCCATCTCCAACGGCCATGTGCGTGAATCGCAGCGCAATGCCCAGGGCCTTAGCGTTAGCGTCCTTGGCCTCGCCCACGGCGGTCAGGATGCAATAGAAATTCTGTGCCATTTCTTCCTCAGTTAGTGCGTGCGGTGACAGTCATCGTGTCGATGATGTGCGCGCAGGCGTAGAAGCCGCGCGTAAGGGGTATCTCAATGGGACCAGGGGAATACGGGTAGACGGTGGTTTCGTCGCCCAGGAATGCAGCGACGGCAATAGCAGCGCTACCCCTGACCTCCAGATGAAGAGACAAGCCGATGAGGTGCCGGGAAAGAGGCTTGGCGTCATCAATGAGCCGCTCCATTTCGAGAAACATTTCATCGGTGATGCCCGAATCCAGCACGCCAACTTCGAGCGCGAAGGTGCCGCGTGGGCCGCGCGGTTCGGTCTGCCACCACTCGGTGATTTTGATGATGTAGCCAAGCGACTCGACGACGCCGCGCACGGCAGCGATAGTGCCCTTGTGCTGGTGAATGTAGCGGCTGGCCTTGATGGTGCCGCGCTTGACAGACTCGGGCCAGGAATCGTCCCAGCGGTCCACCGAGAAGGACCAGGCCAGAAAGGGCAGCAGATTTACCGGGCAGCGGTCCGGGTTCCACAGGTCGCGAATAGGCACCGGCGTGTCGGCCAGGGCGGCGCAGGCACGCGCAAGTGCCCGCTCCAGGGGCGTGGTGTTCGGTGGCAAGGTCGGGACCGGGTTATACATCGTCCACCTCTTCCAGTACCTCGGCGGTGATGTTGATGCCAGTGCAGCGCGCCGCCTGCGTACGCCCGCAAAGAATATCGGTGGCTGGTGACTTCACGAAGACATTGCGCACGCCCTCGACCTTCAGCGCGGCCACGTAGGCATTGCGGTAGACGCTGTAGCCGAGCGGGCGCAGCGGCTTGGAGATAGCGGCAGCATTTGCCCGAGCGGCATTGAGGGCGATAGGCGCCTCGGGGCCTTTCTCGACATACACCACGGCTTCCAACTCGTAGTCTGTGACTTGGCCTTGCACCACCGAGACCAGATCGCCAAGCGGGCGGATGTCCTCGGCCGACAGCGCGGCATCGACGGTCTGCAGCAGATCGGCCGGCGCCTGCCAGTCATCCGAGTTCGCCAGGACCGCCACCACGACTTCACATGGGGCAGGGCTGACGGCGCGTGCATCCAGTACGCGACCATCGGCACTGCGCGCATGAAATTCATAGGCATTGCGCGGGCCAGCCGTCGAAAGCGCGTCAGGCGCTTCCTGAATGCGCAGGCGGTACGCATCGTCGCCTTCCAATACCTCAGCCACCGGTGGCGAGGCGTCCGGACCAGCCTCGATCAATACCAGGCGCTTGACGTTGGTATTGGCGCCGATCTGGTCGAGGTCTGATCCGATGGCAAACGACAACATGACTGCCTTGGCGGCATCGTTGACGCGGTTGCGCAGCAACAGCTCCTGATAGGCGTTTTCCTGGAGGAGCTTGGTCGCCGGCTCGGATTCCAGAGACAGCACATTGGCTGCAGCTTCGCGCTCATCCTCGGGTAGCAGCGCCAAGACGGCCGCCTTCCGATTGGCAAAGATGGTCTCGAAGTCCAGGGTTTCCAGCACTTGCGGTGCTGGCAGTAGAGAAAGGTCGATAGGCGAACTCATTGCGCTGCCCCTTCACGTACCTGCACGGAAAATTCGACAGCCGTCCCGTTCGTGACTCCCTGCAGGACAACAGAGACTGCGCCGCTTGCGTCACGATTTAGAGTCACCGACGACAACGAGATGCGCGGTTCCCACAGGGCCAGGCGGTAAGCCACGGCGGCATAGATGCGCAGCACAGTCACGCCATTCAGGGGCTGATCGATCAGCTCCGGGATTTCCGATCCATACGCGCGGCGGTAGATACGGGTGCCCAGCGGCGTTAAGAGGATGTCGCGCACGGACTGGCGAATGTGGTCCAGCAGCGACATACTGCTTCCGGTGGAGGCGTTCATAGCGATCATGGCAGCGGCGCTCCCGACTTCTCATCGCCGCGCATGACCTCGCCGTGCGGGTGATTGCGCAAGCTGATATCGCCCGCCTTGATGTCGCCGGTGGCCGTCACGTCACCTTCGATGACCATCGCTGCGCCGCCGTCGCCGCCCAGGACCTTGGCGCCGTTGTTCAGCGCGCTGAAGCCTTCCACAAGCAGATTTCCCTTGATGGTCACGTCACCGGTGCAGGTTGTCTGCGGCGCGTCGGCGGTCACCGCATCGGCTTTTACTAGGGCCGAGCTACCAGCCGGCAGGATCGCTGACAGCGAGTGCTTGCCGAAGTCGTAGAGCACTACGGCGCCGTCTGGGTAGTGGATGGAACGGATGTTGAGGGAGGTTTGCGGCGCTGGGGAATCGGCCGAGAACAGGCCGGCCAGCACTTTGCCTTGGGTCAGGTCGCCATTGGGCGAAAAGACGATGACCTGCTCTCCGATGGACGGCGGACACCAGTCGATGACATCACCAGCGCGCAGCGCGATCCACTGCAGCCAGGTGGTCAGCAGCGAAGGGGATAAGCGCACGCGCACCTTGTCCGCATTGATCTCGGCAATCTTGCCGGTGCGGATCAAATTGGGGATGGTGCGAACGAGTTCGGAGAGGTCGGGCGTCATGCAACCCATGTTGCCGGATCGCGCGTGGGAAGGCACGGTCCGGCGGGTTGATAACGCCCTATTTAACTATCATAGAAGAATCGAAGGGGGTAAATGACCTTCACGAATTAGAAGGTCTCCCAATCCTCTTCATGCTCCTTCTTCTTTGCTATCGGAGCTGGAAGTATCTGCGTGCTCTTTACCACCTCTTTCATCGGCTCTTGCTGCGCCATGGCACCACGAGCGATGGGAGCGGCCACTGCGCTCGGGGATGTCTGCGCGTGAGAACGATCCGACTGATCAATACGGAACACACTGACCACCTTCGATAAGCGTTGGGCCTGATCTTGCATAGACTGTGCAGCTGCGGCGGCTTCCTCTACGAGGGCCGCATTTTGTTGAGTTACCTGATCCATCTGCATGACGGCCTGATTGACCTGTTCAATGCCGTCGCTCTGCTCCCGCGTTGCATCTGAAATCTCGGTAACGATATTGGTGACCTGCTGGATGCTTGCCACCACTTCGGTCATTGTCTGCCCCGCTTCCGCAACCAATTGAGTACCCGAATTGACCTTGTCTACTGAGTTCTGAATCAGTTCTTTAATCTCCTTTGCAGCAGTAGCGGAGCGCTGCGCCAATACACGGACCTCGGATGCAACAACGGCAAAACCACGGCCTTGCTCTCCAGCTCTCGCAGCTTCCACCGCGGCATTCAGGGCAAGAATATTTGTTTGGAATGCGATGCTATCGATCACAGAAATTATATCGACGATCTTGTTTGACGACTCATTGATGGAGCTCATGGTCTGAACCACCTTGGCGACCACATCTCCGCCTTGTTGAGCTATCTGCGATGAGCGCGATGCAAGTGTGCTGGCATTCCGTGAATGCTCTGCGTTTTGCTTTACCGTCGACGTTAATTCCTCCATTGAAGAAGCGGTTTCTTCGAGTGAGCTAGCTTGCTCTTCAGTGCGGGAGGATAGATCCAGATTACCGGTAGCAATCTGACTTGAAGCCGTGACCATCGCATCTGTTCCGTGTCGGACTTCTTTAACGATGTCCTTTAGCTTCTGATTCATCATAGCCAACGCCTGGAGTAGACGGCCTGTCTCATCTTTCTGAGACTGTTTTATCTCTGCAGTGAGATCCCCCGCTGCCACTTGTTCGGCGACAGACACTGCTCGATTCAATGGGACTGTTATGCCACGGGAAATATAAAAAGCGATAAGTGCAGCCAGGGTAGCTGCTGCTAGCCCACTGAAGACCATGATGAGGCGCGTACTCTCATAATCTTGGTTCGCCTCCGCTACCGACTCATTCATTAATTCCTGCTGCGTGTCGGACAGTCGATCCAGTTCCTGAATGTATTTTCTTTGGAGTGGCTTCATTTTTGTTCTAAGCAATTCTGAAGCATTCTCACGCTGACCGAGCTCCTGTAGCCGAACAACCTCGTTCATCACCGAGGTGTATTCATTGCGCGACTGAATTACTTTGTCAAGCTGGCTCTTCGCTTTTGGTCGGATGATGAGTGAAGTGAGCTTTTGATAGAGCTCATTGTTTTCAGCAACAAGCTTATTTGCTTCTGCTATTTCGCTTGCGATCTCTTCCTGACTGGTCGATACGAATCTTGTCAAGATCGAACGCGCGATGTCGTCTGTATTGCCAGCAATGGTATTAATCATCGCTACCTTTTTGTAGCGGTCATTAACAACGTGATCTAGCGCCTGATTTATTTCAGAGAGACGGGAAAGGGCCAGCGCCACTACTCCCACGATGACCAACACAAGAAATGCAAAGGCGATCCCCAAACGCTTACCAATGTTGAGATTTTTAAAGCTCATGATTCCCCCGAAATGAAGTCAGAGGCCATTGTCCCAAGGAACAGTGGCCGATGATTTGGCGAAATCTTATGGTTTTATAGCGCTATTAAATACTCAGTTCATATAAGCCAGCAACCCTTACTCGCGAAGTGTCTTGCTTGAGCTCAAGTTCAGCGCGCGTCAAAGGCCGTCGCAATAATCTCGCGAATTCTCTCAGTATCATGAGGTGAGAACCCCAGTAGTGTTCGCTTTGGATATTTATAGTTCGGCCCGCGTGGTGCAACCCTGTCCTGCAGTCCCTCGTGATGCACACGAGCAATACGCGCCACCTTGCCGAAGAACCCGACCGATGCCTGGTTGGCATCTGCCTGGATCTGCAAGTATGTATTCGTACGCAGTTTGTTGAACATGGCCGCCTTCTGCCGCTTGATCCGACCAGACTTGCCACGCAGTTCTTTACGATTCTTGCGTACCGGATAGGGCGTCCCGTCAGGCGCAACCTGCTGGGCAATCTGCCTGGCATGCTCCCTTCGCAGATCGTTGGCGACCTGGCGCACAAGCTGGCGCCGTTGCGCTGGCTGTACCTTGGCAATCAAGGCAGCGGCCCATTCTTCCAGACGTTGCAGATCGTCGCTCATGGCACCTTCGGCACGTCCCATTCGGTCAGCAAGCTATCGCCCTGGTAGAGCTGCCAGAAGTCATCAGCGAATGGCGGGGTGATGTGGGGCTCGGCGGCGTGCACGATCTCCAGGCGGCCACCGTCCTGGCGTTTCACGATGGTGCGTTCCGTGAGCGCCAGCTTGATCGACAGATCGAGGGAGTCGGCGCTGTTCATGTCCACTTCGAAGCGGATGGCTTTTTTTGCGTTCTCTGGATTGGCGAAGGCTTCCCGCTGGTGAACCCGCATCCAGGCCAGCAGCGGTACAAAGATCAGATCGAGGTCCAGGCCGATGTCGGTCAAGATCAGGTTCAGTACATAGTCATACTCGAAGGAGAGTCCGGCCGTGCCGGTGGCGCGCGAGCCGCCCTCGTCGATGAAGATGTGCAGCTTGTCCGGATTCTGCGCCAGATCCTTAATGGCCTTGCGCAGGTAATCCCGCAGGTTCTTGGGCTTGTACATTCAGTTTCTCGCGCAAGGCGTTGTAGGCGTCGATCAGGGCATTGCTTTGTCGGATGGCGTCATCACCTTCGCTGGCGATGTCGTCAAGAAACTCTGCTGCCGCTGGCGTAAGTTCGGCTCGCGCTTCTTGGCTAGCGCTGCCGGCAGTGCTGGTATCTGTGCAACTTGCCCCGGCGGGCACTGCAGCGACGACGGGGACTGACAGCCGGATAGCGCCGCTGCGCACGCCAGCAATGTAAGTGTCTTTCTCATGGCGGGCGGCATCCCTTTCATTGGTGAGCTTGTCGGTAATGGCCTGAATAGCGTCGCGCGCGTTGCGCTCGGCCTGCAGCACCTGTTGCGTGCGTTCTGCCCTGGCGTCTGCCGCTGCCTGATTGGCCACGGCAATGCCAGCCTTTAGCTGGTCAATGTCGGCGTCCTTGCGCCATCCCTGGATTGCCCAGGCGGATGCAAAGGCCACCGCCAGCAAGCCGACGCCGAACCCGGTACGCAGCCGGGTGCGCCAGGTGTCGGTCAGCGTCATGCCAACACCCCGCCGGCATCCAGAAACGCCAAGTGCAATTCCTCACTGGTTTTCATGGTCGGCAGCACGATGGCTTCGCCGCCTTCCCGCGTAAATGCCTTTTCGAGATCCACATAGCGATGCTCGAACTGGCCATAGCCGGCGCCCGGCAAGGACGCCCAGATGTTTTTGCACTTGGCGATGGCCTCAGCCAGGCGCCCAGCGTCGATATCAGGTAACGCCCGACATTCCTTGATCTGCTGCAGGGCGATGGCGTCTTGTACCTCCGGCCCGAAGCCGATCAGGCCGAGTCGCCGGCGATAGATATCGTAGTAGCGCATCAGCAACTGGTAACCGCCGGCGGCGGTAGACCAATTCTTGATGCGCGGAATCCAGACCCGTACGCGTGGATGGTCGGCGTAGCTGGTGAACCGCGTACGTCCCACGATCTGGTCATATCCGCGGTCGCGCGTGGTCGGCGAATTGGATGTGCCTTCGGAGAAGCGCAGCATGCCAAGGAAGGCGCGGCGATTGTCGGTGGCGTTCACAGCGTTTCCTTCACGTCACGCGCCAGCTCGGCAATGTCCTTGCCCTGGCGCCGCTGGAACCACAGCGCGACGGCCCGCGTAATCCACCAGGCCGGTGCGCCCACCATCAAATCGACCGGCTTCGGCCCCAGCACGGCGGCGATTGTTGGCACGTGCTGCAGCAGCACCGAAAACGCCAGGTCGCCAAACATGATGGAGAAGGCGCCCGCGCAGGCCAGGCGCACGACGAATTCCTTTTCGTTGAACGAGCCATCGGCATTACGCGGCGGAAGGACGATATACAGCAGCGCGGCGCCCACCATGCCGAGTACGGCCTTGATGCCGTAGATTTTCAGGATGGCAGCGATGCCACCGGCGGATTCTGCTGCCATAACTTGGTTTCCCCTTGTCAGTGATTTGGTATTCATGTTGTCAATCCCACAGGCTGATGCTGTCTTGTGCGGTGCTCGGTGCTTCTACCGCTGCAGGCAGCGTCACCATCGTTCCCCCCGGGAGAACGGCTCCTAATGCGGCCAAAGCAGGATTGAGCGCTAGCGCCTGCTCCACATAGCCGCTACTGGCGCCCAGGTAGCGAAACACCAGGGCATCGAGGGTGTCGCCTTGCTGGCTGCGCACCTGCATCAGATCAGTTCCACGGTCGCATGCGTGCGGCCGAGAATGTCATTGATGGCCCAATGGCCGTTACGGCGCTGCACGTCCGGCGCCGTGTCCATCCATTCCATGTTTTTCTTGTCGGTCAGCGCGCTCGCGGTGGTGTCATAGTCCCGATAGCTCTCGAAGATGTCTGCCTTGGCAAAGCTGTAGACGGCACGGCGATAGTGCGCGACGTATTGGCTTTCGCCGTCCACCTTGAGCGCGGGTACCTCTTCCAGCTTCTGAATACCGCCGGCCAGGTGGCCCGCCTGCCAATCCCGCAGCAGCCGATTGGTGGTCAGGATTGCGTCTACCAGGGCCGGACGCAGGCGCGCGTCAGTCACGGTCGAATCCAGCCGCATGGCGTCCCGCATGGCCGGCATGCTGATGTCGGGGAAAAAACCGTCATTGGTGATGGCCTTCACATCGGCCGGCATGGTCGGCCCCGCCGTCACCGGCACCTCGTCGATATAGCTCATGGTTTTGAAATTAGTGGGGGGCGGTGGCCGAGACATCCGACGAACAAAGTTCCTTCCGTCTCGGGCCGCCCCTGCGCCGTGGGGTGCTCTTTACTTGGCCGGTTCGGCGAACTTCTTCAGTCGCCGTTCCAGCCGCTCGATTTCCTTCTTGACGCCGGCCGCCTGGTGCAGCTCGCTCGCACGGGTGAGGTGCTGCAGCGAAGCCGTGGCGCGGTCAGCCGTGGCCGCCGTGATGTTCTCGGCATCCACCTGATTGACCAGCTCCAGCAGAGCCAGGCCCAGCGCCTTATGCACCTTGGCACGCGCTTGGTCGGGCGTATCGGCATTGCCGGTCATGGCCAGTACCTGTTGCAGGATCTCGGCCGCGCGGGCCGGGTCGTCCTTCAGCTTGCCGCCCAGGCTGGCGCCCGCGAAATCGTCCTGCAGTAGCGTGGGCAAGGTCCGGTTGTAGCGGTCCGGCAAAGTGAACTGGTGTTCCAGCGCATAGGCCGAGAGCTGCAGGGCGCGTTCGTAGTCGCCGACATCGATGTGCCATACCAGCACGTTGACCAGCACTTCGTCGTGGGCGCCACGGCCGCCAGACAGCACACCATCAATCCAGTCCCGATAGGCTGGCAGCAGGGTGGCCTTCATCTCGATCTTGCGTTCGATGGATTGGATATTGGACAGCGTGCGGCGGTCTTCATGTAACTTCATGAGCATCAGCTCATAGGCGCTGCCGGTGGTCACGCCGCCCGGCTCGCCGGCGGATGCCGCCAGCTTGCCGAGCATGCGCTCCCGGTGGCGCGCAGCGGGAGACAGGCGCGACATCAGGCACCGCCCGCTGCCGCATCCTGCAGCACCACGTTTTCCACCAGGGCGGCCAGGCCCTCGTCCTCGATCACATAGGCGTCGTTGGACGATTCATAGTTCTCGATGCGGTCGGCCTTGGGCTCATCGACCACGCGACGGCGGCGGCCGCCGTTCTGGAAGTAGATCGACAGGTTATCCAGGCGGGTAATCAGCATGGCATTGGCCGGGAAGGACGGCACGCGCACCGCCGGCAAGCCGCCGATACGTTTCTGGCTGATGATGATGTCAGCGGCCAGAGTCTCGGTCGGCGCCTTGTCCTTGTTGATCAGCGGGAAATACTTGTCGTGCAGCAGTTCACGGCCGACGATGACAACCAGGCCGGTATCGTCCTGATACCACGGGTCCAGATTGGTCACCGCGTCATACACGGCAGCATCGAGGTTCGCATAGTCCGCACCGGCACCACTGCCGATGACCACCTTGCCCGGCAGATCCTGGCCGACCAGGCCCATAACGCGCTGCGGCGAGTTCTCGCGGATCTGTTGCAGCCAGCCCTTGTTCACGTCCTGCAGTAGCGGATACTGCGTCAGGTTGGTATCGGCCGCGACCTTCACGCCGTTGAAACCGATCATGATGCGGTCCAGCGCCTGGCGCTTCAGGATCGCATTGGCCACGCGGGTCTGGAAGTCCTGGAACTTGGCCCAGGCATCCAGCTTGGCATAGGTGATATGGGTGTCGAAATTGGTCTTCTCGCAGCGATAGCGGGTGTTCGTCATGGCCGACGCGTCGCGTGTGCTGCGGCGCTTGTCGCCACGCGTATCGGTGCGGCTGGCGATGGGGCCGGACACGCCCAAGCCGATTTTCTCGCCTTCCAGCTCATCGACGCCGATGATGTTGATGCTGCCCAGGAATTCGGAAGATTCCTGCATCTTGTCTTCGAGCTTCTGCTGCACGCTCGGGTCCACCGAGAAGGTAGAGTGGACGGCGCCGCCGGCGACATCGTTGAGCGTCGCCAGGCGCGAAGTGTAGGCGTTGTAGGCGGCGCGGGTCTGATTCTTCATGTGTTCTGCTCCAGTGAAATACGGAAATAGGTTGCTTCGTCGGCAGACGGCTTAGAACTCGGTCTGCACGGTGCCGCTGTTGCTGCCACCGGTGGCCGGCGGGCGCTGCAGGTTGCTCTTGTCGGTCAGGTTGATGGTCTGGCGGAATTGCTCGGCAGCGGTCGATTCGTCGCCCACGCGCTTTTCCAGCTTCTCCAGGCGTGCAACGGCTTCAGCCACATCCTTGCCCGCCTGTGCTGCGGATTGCGCGAACTCGCCGACCTTCTCGGCCACGGCGGTCATGGCGGCAACCACGTCAGCGTGCTGCGCATCGGCCTTCTTCTCACCACCACCGATGCGGCTGAACAGTTGCTTGATGGTCTCGGCCACGCTCGGGCCGTCTTCCTCGAATTCGAGCTTGGCCTCAATGGCTTCGGAGAACAGGTTCTCCGGCTTCAGCTTGCGGGGAGTGAAAGGCGAGACCTTCGGATTGGTGGCCGAGAACTGCAGAATCTCGGTGCCCAGGCTGGCGGGGCTGTCGGTGACGGCCAGGCCGACCAGATAGGAGCTGCCGGTATCTGCGAACTTGTCGGCCAGCTCGATGCTAGTGAAAATCTTTTGACGGTCCTTGTTCATGGCGATCAGCGCAGGCGTCGGCTCGATCTGTGCGAACAGGGCCAGGCGTTTACCGTTCTCGGTGTTGACCTCTTCGGCCTTCAGTGCCAGCACATCACCGTAAGCCTTGAACGGACCATCGGGCAGCAGACTGCGCAGGTGTTCGACCCACACGCGAGCGCCGTAGGTTTTGACGTTGTAGCTGTCGGCCATTTGTTGGATTTGCTCGCGGCTGATGCTACGGCCGTCGGTGGTCGCGCCTTCGGTCGCGACGCGGAAGAATTTGCTCTTGGTTGCCATGAGTTTTCGCGCTCGTTATCGGTTGATCGGATAACGTCATCTTCTGCCGATGGGCGAAATGCTTCAATGAACTGAGGGTTGTTATCGGGGATAGCGACTCCGCAAAGTCCCCGCTACGCGCGCGCGCCGCCTACGCTTGCGGCATGTTTGAAATTCCAGAAGACATCAAGGACAACATCGACCAGGCGACCGAGCCTCGGCACGTTGCGCGCCGGCTCTACTTCGAGGGCTGGCGCATCTCGTCGATTGCCCGTCACCTGAAGATCAAGCGTTCTACCGTCAATAGCTGGAAGCACCGCGATGAATGGGAAAAGGTCTCGCGCCTTGAGCGCGTAGAGATTGCCCTTGAAGCGCGCATAGTGCAACTGATCGCCAAGGAAGTAAAGGGCAATGGCGAGTACAAGGAACTCGATGCACTGATGCGCCAGCTTGTGCAGGCCGCGCGCGTGCGTCGCTATGAACAGCCGGGCGGAAACGAAACCGATCTCAATCCCAAGATCGCCAATCGCAATGCTGGTTCGAAGAAAAAGCCGGTGCGCAACGAGTTCAGCGAAGAGGCGCAGCAGCGCATTATCGAGGCATTCAATGATTCGCTCTTCGACTATCAAAAGGTCTGGTACCGAAACGGCAGCGAGCGTACGCGCATCATCCTGAAATCGCGCCAGATCGGCGCAACGTGGTACTTCGCGCGCGAGGCGCTGATTGATGCGATCCAGACCGGGCGCAATCAGATTTTTCTGTCGGCCTCGAAATCGCAGGCGCACGTCTTCAAGCAGTACATCATCCAGTTTGCAAAGGATGCGTGTGGAGTGGAACTGTCTGGCGATCCTATCGTACTGCCCAATGGTGCGCACCTGTATTTCCTTGGCACGAACGCGAGAACAGCCCAGGGCTACCACGGCAATTTCTATTTCGATGAGTTCTTCTGGACGCACAATTTCACTGAGCTGAACAAGGTCGCGTCCGGCATGGCCCTGCACAAGAAGTGGAGAAAGACCTATTTCTCCACGCCTTCGGCCACGACGCACCAGGCTTACCCCTTCTGGACTGGCGAGGCGTTCAACAAGCGTCGGGCCAAGGGAGAGAAGGTCAACATCGATGTCAGCCACAAGCGGCTGTCATCGGGCTTCACCGGCGAGGACAAAATCTGGCGCCAGATCGTCACGATCATGGACGCGGCGGCCGGTGGCTGTGATCTGTTCGATATCGACGAACTGCGCGACTTCGAATATTCGCCGGATCAGTTCGACAACCTCTTGATGTGTAACTTCATCGACGATGCCGCATCGGTATTCCCCCTGGCCGACCTGCAGCGCGGCATGGTCGATTCGTGGGTGGATTGGGACGACTACAAGCCATTCACGGCACGCCCCTTTGGCCACCGTCCTGTGTGGATCGGCTATGACCCATCACTGACCGGCGACAGTGCCGGCTGTTCGGTGATTGCCCCGCCGCTGGTCCCTGGCGGCAATTTCCGCATCCTTGAGCGGCACCAGTGGCGTGGCAAGGACTTCGCCGAGCAAGCCGCACTCATCAAGGAAATGTGCGGCCGCTACAACGTGCAGTACATCGGCATCGACACCACCGGCATGGGCGTGGGGGTCTATCCGCTGGTGAAACAGTTCTTCCCCGGCACCACCGCCATCAGCTATTCGCCCGAAGTCAAAACGCGGATGGTGCTCAAGGCCCAAAACATCATCCGCAGTGGCCGCCTGCAATTCGATGCCGGCTGGACGGACATCGCACAGTCCTTCATGGCCATTCGCAAGATCCTCACGCCCAGCGGCCGTGCCGTCACCTATGACGCCGGCCGCTCGGAAGAAACCGGCCACGCTGACTTGGCCTGGTCCGTCATGCACGCCCTCGACTATGAGCCCTTCGAAGGCACCACCGCTAACAACACCTCTTCCATGGAGTTCTTCTGATGAAACACAGAGCACGCCGCCGCGCGGCTGCATCCGACAACACGTTACCGGCCAAGGTCGAGGCGCCGCGGCCAGCGGTTGAGGCATTTTCTTTTGGCGATCCTTCGCCCGTGCTGGAGGGCCGCGACATGCTGGCCGATGTCGAGTGCTACCGCAATGGCGATTGGTACGAGCCACCCTTGAGCATGGTCGGCCTGGCCAAGTCCTTGAATGCCAGCGTCCATCACGCTAGTGCGATCTGGTGCAAGGTCAATATTCTGGCCTCGACTTTCCAGCCGTCCGCCGTCTTGTCGCGCGGCGACTTCACTCGCCTGGCGCTGGACTTCCTGCTGTTCGGTAACTGCTACGCCGAGCGGCGCGAGAGCATGACGGGCAAGCTCTTGAGCCTCAAGCCGGCATTGGCCAAATACACGCGCGTGGGCGTGGAGTCAGGGCGATATTTCTTCGTCAATGGCTGGCGGGACACCTACGAATTCGAGCAGAACGGCATCTGGCACCTGCAGGCCCCCGACATCAACCAAGAGGTGTATGGCGTGCCGCAGTACGTGAGTGCGCTGCAATCGGCCTGGCTCAATGAGTCGGCCACGCTTTTCCGTCGCCGCTACTACCTCAACGGCTCGCATGCCGGCTTCATCCTCTACATGACCGACACGGCCAGCAACGTCAACGACGTGGACAAGCTGCGCGAGGCGATGCGCAACAGCAAAGGGCCGGGCAACTTCCGCAACCTGTTTGTGTATGCGCCAGGCGGAAAGAAAGATGGCCTGCAGATCCTGCCGGTCTCCGAGATCGCGGCCAAGGACGAATTTTTCAACATCAAGAACTGCACGCGCGATGACGTGCTGGCTGCACATCGCGTACCGCCGCAATTACTCGGGACTATGCCCAACAACACAGGCGGATTCGGCGATGTGACGAAAGCCGCCGCCGTCTTCGGCTGCAACGAGATTGAGCCGCTGCAGGCGCAATTTCTATCCTTGAACGAGTGGGCCGGCCAAGAGGTAGTCCGCTTCTGTCCCTATCAACTTCCTACCAATGAGGGAAAATAACTATGAGCGATTACGCAGATAATGCAGACCATAAGATTTACCAAGCTATTGAGGCCGGCTTGGCTGCCGCACGGCGCGCGCCAGTGCTACAGCCGGATTGCCGATGTCACTTTTGCGAGGAGAAGGTAGCGACTGAGCTATTTTTTTGCAACCACGACTGTCGTGACGACTTTGAACGGCAGGAAAGAACACGGAAGATTCTGGGAAATAGGAATTGAGATGATGGTTGCCTAAGACTAAGGAAATTCCCGATACCCTCCGAACTGCTGTGCTTGCATTATGCAGAATCATAGGCTGAGCCTTGGAGGGGGCGCTCGTACGTTGAGCCAACCCGTTCTTTCCACGCCTAGCCAGCACCTCTATTTTCTTGGCTTGGAACGGATTTGAACAGTACGAAGATTTTCGAAAGATGTACCAAAGGAGGACTCGTAGCGTCAGCATTGCCTGTGATTTTTTGCGCTTTTGTCTTGGGTCCTACTGCGACATCGTTGAGCTTCGCCGCAAATGTCACTGAGCTCTCATCTCATTTTAAGAGTTATCTTCCGCTACGCCTATTTGTGGTGAGTGCAGCCTATCCCATGTTCTTTGTCCTGCAGTGCTATATGACCAAGATTTGCATGGTGAATGACAAGAAAGCGCGTGCAGTGTTGATAGGTTGGTCAGGGTTGATCATCTTCATATTCAGCCTCTTCTGCATAGGATTTTATGAGTACATGTAGTGCTCTTGAATTCTGCTTCTATGAGAGGTCAGACACCGGATCTGTGAACTTACTTCTGTACGCTTGCAAAAAAATAGAGCCATGTTTCGCTAATCTGCGGCGGATGACCTCTGCTCACTTTGGTGAGAAACGGAAAGAATAAAATGGGGAAGATATGAGCGACATTTTGCTGAAGGCGATAGTAGAGCGATATACGCTCGCATTGCGTGATTTTGAAAAGACAGGGGCACGGGAAAAGGTATCTGGTGATTTAATGCGCTCACAGGTGAGAAAGTGCTTAACCGAAATGTATATGGTTGGTGCTACACCAGATGATATCCGCGCAGCCTTTGGCGATCTTGAGAAATGCAGCCTTCAAGACAATGCTTCAGTTGATCCTAACTTCTTCCGGGTCCTCACTGCAATGAAATTGCATGTGGAATTTTTGCTCTTCTTGGAGGAACACCGCAAGCTGGATACTTCTTCCTCGAGAAAAAGAAACGACGACTTTGGGTTTCATTAGTCTGCACTCCACTCAATATGATCCGCGACAATGAGTTTTTCTCGAAGAAGGGTCTTGCTGGGGTGTATCTGGAGCCGCGTACGCGGCTCTTTTTTTGCCCGCCCCGCGCGGGCTATTTTCATTTTGAGGCTCGATACCAGAACCACTACCAGCGCAGCGACCGGGTACGCCGTCGCTGTGGGCACATGGTGCACAAGTGGTGCACTGTTGCGCTCACTTTTACGAAGGGCAACAGAATTTGTTCCCAGTGTGCGGGGAAAATCGCTCTGATGGCTCCGCTTACGTTCAAAGGCTGCTCGTGGGGGAGGAGGGAAATTGCAGTAGTTGCAAATATGTATTTATTTTGTCGTTTTCAACCCGGCGCGCGCGGTTGCCCCCACCCCGCGCCTGCCCGCTATATAGGTCTGTTTTGACTCAAATTTGCAATCGCCGCTGAGCACTACCAACACAGGTGTTACGGACTAAGCGGGGGATTGCCACGCTGACGCAAATTGACGCATCCATCCAGCATCCATCCAGCATCCGTACCGCGCTAATCGGAAACTGTCAATCAGGAAAATAGAAGTCGTTTTAGCGCGAAATATGGCTGACTCATCCCGGCTTTTACTTGAAAGCGCATGAAAACCAAATAAAATGATTTCAATGATTAAATATTGATTATATTAATTTAATCATTATTTATTAAATACCAAAGGGGTGGCCATGAAGGCGTTCGCAAATATGAAAATCGGAGCAAAACTGGGGGCCGGTTTCGGCGCTTTGCTGGTTCTAATGATGGCCCTCTCGGGCATCGCATGGATGAGCTTGAATTCGGTCACAAATGCAATGGAGCACGGTAATGATCTCCAAGTGGACAAACTGGGACCTATTTATGTGATGCGCGAGGCGCTCGGACAGACGGGCCTTGCAGCTCGTAATGCGTACATCTTCAAATCCGACGGCGACGCGCAAAAAGAACTCAATATCGTCGATGAACAAAAGAACGTTTATCTGGCGGCTCTCAAGAAGCTTCAGCCAGCTTTAGGAACTACAAAAGAATTCGGCGCCGTCAGCGCGGGGCTGCTTAAAATGGCCGACGAACTTCGTCGACCACGGGCATATCGTGAAGCGGGAAAAATGCAGGAATATGGCGACTTTCTGGTTCACGAATGCAGTCCGCTGCGTCGGCAAATTGTCGCGGATATCGACCTGCTCCTAGCATCAGTGAAACAAGAAGCTGATCTGGCAAGAATGGACGCCAGCAAAACGGCAGACACGTCGCGTTTGGTAATTATGTCCTTAGCCGCTATAGCACTCGTTGCAAGCACCATTATCGCCTTACTCATCACTCGAGGGCTCCTCAACCAGTTGGGTGGCGAACCGAGCTATGCCGCGGAGATCGCATCAAAAATTGCTGGCGGAGATCTTTCCATCCAAGTAGAGACAAAGCAGGGGGATAGCACAAGCTTGTTGTTCGCTATCCGGACAATGAGAGAAAGCTTAGCTTCTATCGTTACGCGAGTACGCTCCGGCACTAACAACATTGAAACGGCTGCAACCGAGATAGCGGCAGGAAATCTTGACCTTTCGAACCGCACAGAAGAGCAGGCCGGATCTTTGGAGGAAACGGCATCGGCGATGGAGGAGTTGACGTCAACCGTGAAGCAAAATGCGGAGAATGCGCGTCAAGCTAGCGAGCTTGCAGTATCGGCCTCAGGTGTTGCAGGCCAAGGTGGGGCAGTAGTGAACCAGGTGATAGAGACGATGAGTCAAATAAATGACTCGTCTAAGAAGATTGTTGACATTATCAGCGTCATCGACGGCATCGCTTTTCAAACCAACATTTTGGCACTCAATGCAGCAGTGGAAGCTGCACGAGCTGGCGAACAGGGACGTGGGTTCGCAGTAGTAGCCACAGAGGTGCGCAGTTTAGCTCAACGTAGCGCAGCTGCAGCAAAGGAAATTAAGGTTCTGATCAGTGATTCCGTTGAGAAGGTAGAGACTGGCAGCCAGTTAGTCGCTCAAGCAGGGCATACGATCGGCGATGTAGTGGAGAGTGTCAAACGGGTCAGCGCCGTGGTAACTGAAATCTCCGCCGCAAGCCGTGAGCAAAGTGAAGGTATCACTCAGGTGAACCTTGCCATCACTCAGATGGATAATGTCACTCAGCAAAATGCTGCATTAGTGGAACAGGCCGCCGCAGCTGCAAAATCTCTTCAAGGAGAATCAGCGGAACTGTCGAAAATAGTTGCAACGTTCAAAGTCTAATCGTCACAGCGTACCGTGAGACAGTTTTCTGAAGCGCTTCGCAGTTGACTAATAGAGGAGATCAACATGGATAACGGACTGGGCAATGGGATGTCCTCCCACGATATGGCCTTACTTGTGAAGGCGATGGAAAAGCTACGAGACGACCTGCACCAATTAGTGGAAGCATTGAACGATGCAGCATCCGAGATGGAAGAAGAGGAAGCAGCGCAGCAATTTAAGTGGGTAGTGGCTGACACCATCACTAAAATTAAAAAGAAGATCCAAGAGAGTCCTTAGCGGCCTGCCAAAACGGAGAAATATGAAATGCAATACGTGAATAGTATCGCAGCAAGATATCTACAGATTCTCACCTCGATAGCGTTAATGACTCAACACGGCGAGGCCGTTGGCGACCTCTCCTCCAATGCCGTAAAAGACTGTATATCTGCGATGGAGGAAGCCGGTGCGCAACCTCTGGAGATAAAGCAAATACTGCGTGAAAAGCTTGAAAGCGAACTGAATCTTGCCGGCCCGCATCAAACGCTATATTGCCAGGTGTTAGAGGAAGCCCTTTGTGAAGTGAACCGGTTTCTAGGCTGATCGGCTGCACCTGGCGGATTGTGGACATCGCAGACTGTGTCGCTAGCTCTTTAACCATTCGCATCTGGTAACGGGAATTCCGCTTCGCAATTTTTAAGCGTCCGAGGCCCAATGCAGACTTGCGAGGCGCTAGATTTTCCAATTGCGAAGCGGAAATTGAGCTAAGTCTTTGATATAATTGAAATTCGCGCCGGACTTGTAATCAGGGGGTGGCGGGTTCAAGTCCTGCAGCCAGCACCAATACCGAAGCGGCTCACAGCGATGTGAGCCGTTTTTCTTTTGCTCAGCATTTTTGCCCATTGAGACGTCGTCTCCCCAGCCTGAGCTGCGGCCTTTGTGAAGCGCTCAACACGGTCACGCTGCCGGCGCAAGGTCACCTGAGCTATCATCAAGGCTCTTTGCCGGACGGCCGATAGCGCCGATCAACGGCATCGCCAATGATATCGCGTTCGTCACGACAATTCTCCGGGCCGCTGTAGCGGCCGGACTCCTGAACACGTCAGTTTCAGCCACCTCTTCGGTTCATTCTCGGAATTTCGCCATGGAAATCAAAGTCAACTTCCTCGACAAGCTGCGTCTTGAAGCCAAGTTCGACGACTTTACCGTCATCGCAGATCAGCCCATCCGCTACAAAGGAGACGGCTCGGCACCTGGTCCCTTTGATTACTTCCTGGCGTCATCGGCCCTGTGCGCGGCGTACTTCGTGAAGCTGTACTGCAATACGCGCAATATCTCGACCGAGAACATCCGTCTATCCCAGAACAACATCGTCGACCCGGAAAACCGCTACCAGCAGACCTTCAAGATCCAGGTCGAACTGCCGGCCGATATCGAAGAGGCAGACCGTCGCGGCATCCTGCGTTCGATCGAGCGCTGTACGGTCAAGAAGGTGGTGCAGCAGGGGCCGGAATTCGTCATCGAGGAAGTGGAAAGCCTGGACGCCGATGCGCAATCCTTGCTCACACTCAAGCCCGAAGCCGGCGTGAGCACGCATATCCTTGGCAAGGATTTGCCTCTGGAGCAGACCATCGCCAACATGTCGGGCTTGCTGGCCGAACTGGGCATCAAGATCGAGATCGCTTCCTGGCGCAATATCATTCCCAATGTGTGGTCGCTGCATATCCGCGATGCGCATTCGCCGATGTGCTTCACCAACGGCAAGGGCGCCACCAAGGAAAGCGCGCTGGCCTCGGCGCTGGGTGAGTACATCGAACGCATCAGCAACAACCATTTCTACGCCGGTTCCTACTGGGGTGAGGAGATTGCCAATGCCGACTTCGTGCATTACCCCAACGAGCGCTGGTTCAAGCCCGCTCGCGCAGACAAGCTGCCCAAGGAAATCCTGGACGCGTATTGCCTGGAAATATACAACCCGGACGGCGAGCTGCGCGCGTCGCATCTGATCGACACCAATTCGGGCAACGCCCAGCGCGGTATCTGTTCGCTGCCTTACGTAAGACAGTCGGATGGCGAGGTCGTGTATTTCCCTTCCAATCTGGTCGAGAACCTCTTCGTGAGCAACGGCATGAGTGCCGGCAATACCTTGCCTGAAGCTCAGGTGCAATGCCTTTCGGAGATCTTCGAGCGCGCGGTCAAGCGCGAAATCCTGGAAGGCGAGATCTGCCTGCCCGACGTGCCGCAAGAAGTCCTGGCCAGATACCCTGGCATCGTGGCTGGTATCCAGGGGCTGGAAGAGCAGGGCTTCCCGGTGCTGGTCAAGGATGCTTCGCTGGGCGGAGTCTATCCGGTGATGTGCGTGACCTTGATGAACCCGCGCACCGGCGGCGTGTTTGCTTCCTTCGGCGCACATCCGAGCTTCGAGGTGGCGCTTGAGCGCAGCCTGACGGAGCTGCTGCAAGGCCGCAGCTTCGAGGGCCTCAACGATTTGCCGCAGCCGACCTTCGAGAGCAATGCCGTGACCGAGCCCAACAATTTCGTCGAGCATTTCATCGACTCCTCCGGCATCGTGTCGTGGCGCTTCTTCAGTGCCAGGTCGGATTATGAATTCGTGGAATGGGATTTCTCCAGTCAGGGGGAAGATTCCAATGCCGACGAGGCGGCTACCTTGTTCGGCATTCTGGAGCAGATGGGCAAGGAGGCCTACGTTGCGGTGTATGACCAGCTGGGCGCTACGTCTTGCCGCATTCTGGTGCCGGGCTATTCCGAGGTCTATCCGGTGGAGGACCTGATCTGGGACAACACCAACAAGGCGCTGCTGTTCCGCGAGGACATCCTAAATCTTCATCGCCTGGACGACAAGGCGCTGGCTGCCTTGCTTGATCGTCTGGAGAACAACGAGCTGGATGATTACTCGGATATCGCGACCCTGATCGGTATCGACTTCGACGAGAACACCGAATGGGGCCAGTTGACGGTGCTCGAACTAAAGTTGCTGATCAATCTGGCCTTGCAGCAATTCGAAGAGGCACATGACCTGGTCGGCGCCTTCTTGCAGTACAACGACAATTCGGTCGAACGCGGTCTGTTCTACCAAGCCTTGAATGTCGTGCTGGAAGTGAAACTGGATGATGAGTTGGAACTGGCTGACTACGAGACCAATTTCCGCCGCATGTTCGGCAACGCGCGCATGGACGCGGCCATCGGATCGGTGACGGGAAGCGTGCGCTTCTTTGGCTTGACGCCGACCAGCATGAAGCTCGAAGGACTGGAGCGTCATCAGCGCCTGCTTGATAGCTATCGCAAGTTGCACAAGGCGCGGGCGAGGTTTGCGCAGGCGGATGCCGCTTGAGGAAGTTTATTCGCTTTATGAGGGGGCAGTCGCAATAGCTGAGCCCAGCATCCGCGTTGGGATTGATCATCAGGTCTTTGATGTTCATATCGGCGGGTTGAGGCAGGGCCAAATGGGGACCGGGCCTGTCCTGCAGCATTCAGTCCTGATCGGTATTCGTTCTCGTGGCGACGTTACGTTGCGGACTGGGGAGCGTTTAAGCTCCTGCATTGGACGGATGTTCGAACAAGTCGATAGGCTGTCCGTGAAGTTGTTCTACGTAAATCCAATCGCAGGGACGTGAAGTAAAAGCTTGGCGCGCTATAAGACTTGCAGCGAGCTCTGGATCATTTGTACTTTCATTGAAGTACGGATCTGCCATCAAGCGAGGATTTTGAAGGTGACTTTGCACGAATTGATTCATACGGTAATCATCTAGCCACAGCGCTTGACGACCGACGCTCGCGAGTGCTTCAAGTCCAAGATCGTTAAATGTGGCGCACTCCTTGAGTGTTCCTGAAGGCTTTCCGGTCCAGCAAAATTGAGGAGTGCCATGAGGGTCGTCGAGAGGCAAATAGACGCCGGTACGCGGCGGTGTTGTGCCGCTGTGGGCGTTGATGTCGCTTCGAAGTCTCAATGCCGTCGCGTCTCCAAGTGCTTCGGGATGTTTCGCGAGGCATACTGTCAAATCAAAATCATCCCATCCTCCAGAGATACCGGATTTCTTTAATGTTCTGTCGATATTGTGCGCGTACAGGTATAAATCATCGAAGCGGGATTGGAATTCATCTTCCTCCTCCGGTGTCATCCAGTTCAGAGAGTACTCCGACAGGCCGCGCCCACAATTGTACGCATCGGTAAATGAATAGACTTCGAATGCACGCTGTGCGATTTGCCTAGCGACAGATAGTTCGAAGTCGGCAAGAAATGGCAAGCCATTATTGGCCCAGTCCTCCGAGGTATCACGTGTTCCCCAGCGGCTATTGCTCAGCAGTGCGTCGCGGCCTTGAAGCTTGGCCTTGGCCAACGTCGGGTCGACGAATCGCATCAGCTCGTGCAGGCGTACTTGAAGGCCTTTCAGATATTCGAGGGAGGCGAAATGGTAAAGCAGACAGACGTGTTTTTTCTGGGGCAGGCTGAGTTCAATGGGGTACTTGCTCATTCTATTTGTCCTGGATTTTTCGCTTCTTGAGGCAAGCAAGATGAGCTGATATGCCAGAGAATTCGGTCTTTATCCAGGTCAAGCTGCTTTTCTTTGCATCTTGCGTTCAATCCTGATCTGAATCCCATTGCCAGATGGTGGCACCAGCCAGCACCCAGCGCACCATCCGCCCCTGATGTAAGGGCAATAACTCACCAGCCTTCAGTTCGATGCTGGCTGTCATATCGGACTCCACCAGCCATCTACCCGTCTTAGGTGCCGCCGTACCGCTTTCAGTCCAGGTGATCTGATCCTTCTCCGAGACATTTTGCGGTGCAGAATGTTTTACTTCAGGCTGGTTGAAACGGTAATACCTCTCCTCTTCTGGAATTAAGCCGTCGATATAGCGGTCGTCTCGCCAGAGCAGGCGCCAAGTAGTGGCAAGATCGATTTCGTCATCCTTGGTACATGCGCAGATCGTCGGTGCTGGAGAAGCTCCGTGCAGATAGTTCATGCACCCCATGAGCGTAAAAGGTGGCAGTGGTGTTTCAGTTTTTCCAAGCAGGGTCATGATCATGGAAGGCTTAGGTGCATCTATAGGTTCCCAGATTCCCGAGCACGGTACCAATGAGCCGGTGCGGACTAACAAGTTATCTTGTGGATCTGGGACAGGCTCTAGAACGTCCGGAAAAGGGGATGCTTTCAGCAACGTTCTTAACCAATCGTTGTACGGAAGTAGTGCCGGCTCATCTTGATAACGAGGTTCCAGAATATTGACGCCGCATTCTCCCCATGCCTGACTGACCGTTAACAACGCTGAGGAGAATTCAGACCAAAGTGGTGTGTACTCTTCGTTGATCCGATTTTCCCCGATTTCTAAACGATAGAGTAACTGTGAATAGTGGCCCGTTGCCCTGGCAGCCATGGCGAATTCGCCGTTGGCATCGAATTTGAATACCCGCTTGTCTCCTAGCCTCAGGCGGCGTACTCCTTCTTCGCAATGGGCCAGGCTTTTTAAAAGGAATGTGTAGTCCGAATAAGGTAAGGATGTCATTTTCCCCCAGCCCCGGGTATCTGCTTCCCGAACGCTACTTTCTGCCACGTTCACCCAGGCTTGGTAAAACTCGAAAATCCGCTGCCACGCAGTTAGCGAGCTGATCTTTTTAAGATAATGGAAAATTTGGCGCCGCTCTTTCTCCGATGGGAGCATGATGTCTTGGATATTCATATCGTTGATTTGCCTTACGGCTGGACTAAGACTTGTTCATTATCCTTGCTAGCTTGTTCGCGCACCATGCCGCAGGTGGATCGGCTGCCGCCTTTTATTGTTTAAAGACATCTTCGGTAATCCAGCAATCACTCATTGCTCGGCTATTTGGAGACAGGATTCTGTAGAGTCGAGCAGGATCTTTTATTCCATCTGCTATCAAAGTGTTGAACGATTCAATATTGCGTGAGGAAATCGGTGGCCATCCTTTTGAAATTTCTTATCAACATCTAACTTCATTTCAGAAGAAACCGGTCCCGGATATTCTTGATATTTTCCCTTGCTGAGCAACGACGGCGGAGGTACGGTCTCCCGCATCAGCTTGACCTGGATGATGAGCTGGAACTATCGGACTATGGGACCAACTTCTGCCGCATGTTCGGCGACGCGCGCATGGATGCGTCCATCGGATCGGTGAACGACAGCGTACGCTTCTTTGGCTTGACGCCGACCAGCATGAAGCTCGAAGGGCTGGATCGCCATCAGCACTTGCAGGATAGTTATCGCAAGCCGCACAAGGCGCGTGCCCGGTTTGCGCAGGCGGATTCTGCTTCAGCGGCTTGATGCAGTTGTCCTTGCTGCGCGGATGACCACTCGGCCTGATCTGCGATCAGGCCGTTTTTTTTGGTGCAGAGCCCCGGCAGCTGCATCCATTCTCTCAACTTTCGCCTGAAGCAGGCTTTCAAGGAATGGATGGGTCCTGGTAAGCGCTATCGATGACAACGCCGCGTCGTCGCAACGTCTCTTCAGCCTGATCCCGGTCTTGCTTCAATAGCGGCAATTCCGAAGAGAGTGCGTTTTGCCAATCTGATCGTTTTGCAGGCCCAACTATCTGACGTGCCTCTTCCTTGCTGCCAACCAGGGATAACTTGAGGAAGTAAGCGCCTGGCTTGTTTCTGTCAAGTCGTTCCATGTCGCGGGTCAGGGTCAAGGTCAGGTAAGCATGTTCAAGCTGGAGGCACCATGTCGCATCAGCGGGAAGACTCATCCATTCATCCAGGTCAGGCACGTAGGCGGGATCCAGCGAGTGCACCGGTGAGGTGATGGCAAAGTGCAAGGCTTGCGCCCCATTCAGCCGCGGCAGTGAGCGCTCTATGTAGTGACGCCGGCCAGCGGCTCTTATGTTGTTCAGGATGCGCATCATTCTCTGCCTTGCCTCATCGTGCGGGATATGCTCTTCAGCGCCCAAGCCAGCGTAGATGTTCCATTCAATGATATTTTCGTCCGGGAAGTGGGGATCCTCGTTACCAGAAATTCCAAGAACATCATTGAGCATGAATGCGCGTGTGCCGTTGCGTATCTCCACGGCACCCGAGGCATCACGAGGCCAGTCCATTGAATAAAAGTTGACGTTGGGGGCCTGATGATCAGAACTATCTGATTTGGGTAGCGTGCGAGAAGTTCTTTGCCGGATTGGTTGGCGCTGATTTCGATCTGATGGAGCATATTGATCGACTTCTCTGATTTGTCGGGAGAACAGGCGGTCCGGAGCGCGATGATCCAGAACATGGAACTCATCGCGCCAATTCGGAATAGCCGGAATGCTTTCACTGGCATGAGCAATATAAAGTGAAGCTGCAGTGCGGTCTCATTGTCTATTTGGTCTTGCCCAGCTTGGGTACATGAGTCCTCATCTCGCTTTGGGTGGGGTGGACAATTATCAGAAGCCCGGCGGATCTTGATAGGCTTCGTCAATGTTGACTCCCTGTTTGCGTAAGGTGCTTTCGGCCTGCTGGCGCTTTTCTTTCAGCAGTTTTATTTCAGCGCGCAATGCTTGCTGCCAAACCGTCCGCTTGTCAGCGCCCACCAGTTGGTGGAATTGCTCTTTTTCACTCCGGAGGTTGAATTCAATGAAGTAGGCACCCGGCTGGTTGACGTCGTTTAGAGAAAGATCGCGGGACAAAGCAATCGTCAGGTAGCCCTCCTTGCTCCAGAGTTTCCAAAGCGTGCGGCCGGGAAGATGCATCCATTCGTCCAAGGTTGGCTCGTAGTCCGTATCCAATCCATAAACGGAGGGCGTGGACTCTGCATAGCGTAGCACGTTTTCACCCGACAGCCGGGGGGCATCCGGATCGATATAGCGATGCCGGGAGCCCTTGCGCAGATTTGCACGAATGGATTGAAATTGCTTCCTTGCAGCGTCGTGCATGATCGGACTGCTTTCCGCCAGGCCAGCATTGATGTTCCATTCGATGATGTTTTCGTTGGCAAATGAAGGCGAGTAGTTCCCTGTTGCGCTCAACGCATGGTGAATGACAAACAGTGTCTCCGATGGCCCAATTTCAACTGTGCCGCGCGCGTCCTTGGTCCATCTGGCCGCATGGAACTTCGCACCTGAGGGATGATCGCTCATTGAAAATAGTCCGGGATAGTTCTCAAGGATATCGTCGCCGGACTGGCCGAGTTGGATATGAATGCGCTCGTTCATTGCGTGGTGCTCGGCTCCGCTGCTATTGCCGCAGCCGCCTAGCATTGCGGTCGCCAAAACGAAAATCACCATTCTGCCTATTGCGGATTTGAACGCGGAGCGCACACGAGTCCGCTGGTATTCAAGGGAGTAAAAAGATGAGTGCACGGGGAATTTCCTCAGCTTGATCGTCAGCGGTCAGAGATCACCATGCCAGCAATTCGTACGGGACGTTATTGGAAGACCGCCGGATCCTGATAAGCCTGATCGATGGTGACGTTGTCATTCTTCAGTTGCGCCTCCTTCTTTTCCCGGGCCTGCTTCAAGGCAGGCAGTTCCTTCCTGAATTCCATCTTCCAGTTGTCGAGTTTTTCATCATCTACATAGCCGCGCAGATAGGCGTCCTGCGCCGTCAATGAAGAGGTGACGAAGTAGGCTCCCCTCTTGTGCGGATCGAGCCGGTTGGGATCTCGGTACAGTTTGATTTCGAGGAACACGTGATCGGCGTAAAAGAGCCAGGGAGTGCCGTCAGGCAGCGTCATCCATTGCGCCAGCGACAGGTCATACGAAGGGTCGAGCGGATAGCCGGGGTTCTTCAGCGCGTAGGCCAGCGCTTGTTCACCTTTGAGTCGCGGGCGGCTGATCGGGATTACCTTCGACCAACCTGCTGCGCTTAGTGCATGCAGCAATGCGGTAAATTGTTTGCGCGCGTCGTCATGGGAAATCGTTTCTGCATCGCTGACCCCACCATTCACGGACCACTGCGAAATATGCTCTGCAGCAAACCTGGTGGAGGCGGTTCCCGTGACGCTGAGCACGGACGGCATTGAAAACGATCGCGGACCATGGTCTAAGGTGACAGTACCTGGCTTGTCAGATTCCCATTTGGCCGTGACGAATTGCAGGCCGCTCGGGTGTTCGCTCGCTGTGAAAAGCCCGGGGTTGGCTTTATTAAGCGTATCGACGGGTTCGTTGATCGAAATATGAACAAGTTGGCTCATCTTGGGTTTTTCTGAAGAGTCGTGGGGGGGGCAGGCGCTTAGCCCAGCAAGCAGGAGCAGCGGCAAAAGTGCGATCCGGACGCGTGTCCGGATCGGGAGGTGAATATGTTTCAACATGGCGTGGAATTGATGTCAGATCGGAGGCAGCATCATGGGGCGGTTTTCGAGTTCCAGCGACTCGTCCATATGGACCCATCCCGCCATGGTACTGAGCTCCTGTTCCATATACGCGCGCTCTTGACCCATCAGTTGATGGAAACGACCGGCTGCTTGCGTGATCCAGTCCATGCGGCTCTTGTAGTCTTCTAGGATAGTGCCCTTGGGCGCAACTGACTTCTTCAATGGCTGTTTGCTGTCGCACGCGCTGGTGAATGCCAGGCGCAGTTCAGGCGATACGAGGTTGACAAGGCGCCAGCGTTGGACTGCGACCCAATCAGAGAAATCCTTGTCAGCATAAATCAATGGCTGGAGGATGACATATTGCTCATGCTCGGCAATCTTGATCAAGTGATCCCACTGCAGCTTGCGGCGCTCGACGCGATCTGATTCTTCTTCAATCTGCTTGACCAAGGCAAAACCGGCCTGAATCTTGTCAAAGGTCCGCATGTTATTGATCTTGGAGAGGGCCTCGTCCTTCCATGGATAGTTCGTGACCTGTTCCTTGACCGCAGTGATATAGGCGGAAGCATCCCGTTGGCTAATGCACAGATCGAAGCTCGTGCCGAATCTCGTGTAATACCAATGCCAGCCACTGATGTCATAGAAGAGCCAGAGATTTCCTTTTGCCAGCCCTTTGAAGACGGTATCAATCGTTGCGACGCGGATGTCGTCCAGAGAACAAGCGACCGTCTTGCTGGCAAACGCACCCAGGGCCATCCAGTAGAAGCGGCCCTTTTTGGCCGGATCTCCATAATCTTCCTTCTCCAGATAGAAGCGCGCATAGGTGGCTGCGATCCTGCGAGCGCGGTCACTGTAGACCGGAATGATGGAACCTTCATTATGCCCGTGTAGTTTGCAAAGGCGCTTGGTGCTCATCTCCTGGATCATCGACCACATCAGATTGCAGTCGCACTTGAGTTCCTTCTTCGAGTTCCCAGTCGTATTTGTCTGTGACTGGATTTTATCTGCGGCTCCCATCGAGCATCCCCTTTGCACCTTGGTTTATCTGTTCAGGTTTTGGTCGGCACGACCTTGAACCATTCCATGGCAAATTCCACGTTTTCGCTGGCCTCCGTACTGACCCGCTCGCTCATGCCGTCCTTGGTGGTGGCCGCCAGCTGATCACCGGCTGAACTCTTGATCCGGTAAGGAACATTGGAAAGTGGATTACCATTCGGATCCTTCACCACGAAGGCCTCGTCAAAGAGCTTGTACTTGCTGTCTGGCAGTGCCATCAGATCCGGCGAAACGCTCATCCCACCCGGAAACGCATGCGTCCCCCCCTTCACCGAAAACGTCCCCGGACAGGCAAACGTAATATTCCCGCCCTCCAACGTCACCGAAGCCTGTCCCGCCTGCAGCACGATCTTCTGGCGCGCCTTGATCTCGATGCCCTCATTGACGCTGATTACGCTCACGTCCTTGTCGGCCAGGATCTCCAGCGCATCGGTATGCGCCTGCAACGAGACCGGTCCATTGCCCGCATAAGCCTGGATGCCTCCGTCATGCGCAAACAGGGTAGCCGCCTTGCCAGCGGCCAGGCTGGCGGTGTCGGCAGCCGTCCAGTGGGTATCGCCCTGGCTGGTCCAGTGCAGGTTCTCACCGGCATAGAGCACCGTGGAGGCAGCGCTGGCCCAGTTGATGTTGGCCGGAGATTCCATCAGCACCGCCGCCTTGGCGAACTTCTCGACCGGTTGCGCGGTGTCGCTCTCGCGAGACCCCTCTTTGCTCTTGAAGGCGTCCTGACCATTGACGCTGCCCGGATGCTTTCCTTGATCAGCAGGGTCGATGATGGAGATGAAATCCCTCTTGGCCTGCAAGGCATCCGCACTATGCAGCGCCTGCTGCTGCGTGGCGGCATCCCCCATGGTCTGGGCCAGTTGCTGCGCCCCCTTCAGTTGGGCGACGGCCTCCTGGGCATCCATCTGCGTGCTGGTTACGCTGGCCCCGGCAGCCGGGCGCGCCGTCGAGGAAATCAGCAAGCCCTCCGCACCGCGTACCACGCCCCAAGCGTCACTACGCAGTTCAAAACCCTGACCGCGATAGCTGCCGCGCTGTGCGCCGGAGTCGGCCTGTTCGATCAGGTGGCCGAGATTGAGCTGGGACCTGGCCTGGCTGGAGGCCAGCCGCATGCGCAGTTGCGACTGCGTATCGTCCACCACCCATTGATTGAATCCACTGCCATCATGCGCCGTGCTGTGCCAGCCCGAGATCGTGCCGGCATGGTTGGCTCCGGAATCGGCACCAGCCGGGAAAGGCGGTACATCGCTGCCGTTGTAGAGCTGCGCGACTACGACAGGCCGGTCGATATCGCCCTCGATGAAATCGATCAGCACTTCGCTGCCAATGCGCGGGGTGAACTGGCTGCCCCAGTTGGGGCCGGACTGGGCTTCGGCCACGCGTACCCAGGTGCCGGAGGCGTCGTTGCCGGGCGCGTTGCCGTCTTTGTCAGCGAGGTTGCCGGTCTCGCGCAGGCCGCCAGGGTTCGGCGCCTGGCCGCGCTGCCAGTGGAACTGTACCTTGACGCGATGATTGCGGTCCGTGGTGACGGCAGCATCCGGCAGGCCGGTGACCAATGCCGTCTGGGTGCCGCGTGCAGTCGGCTTGAGACGCTCCGTGATTGCGGCAGGAACGATGGGAACCCCATCGCGCACGGCCACGAAGCTGTTGCGGTGCGTGTGGATGGGGCGCTGACGAAGCTAGGGCCGAGCGACGCGGGCAATACCTCATCAAGAATCTGGGCAATGTTGCTGTCGAAGTTGTTGCGAGCACTATGGCTGACCGACAGCAGCTTGAAGCGGTTCTCTCCCTCGGGATTGCGCTCATGCTGGGTGAGAGCGAACCGAGCACCGGCACAGAGTTGATGCACTGCGCCTGTCCGCAATTTTCATGCGAATGTTCACGAGTACGGACACGCGTGAGGGGGAAGAGGGAGTATCCGGTCAAGCTGATTCTTCATTCAGCCAGCACCCAGCGTACCGTGCGCCCCTGATGCAAGGGCAATAGCTCGCCTGCCTTCAGTTCGACGCTGGTTGCCATATCGGACTCCACCAACCATCTACCTGCCTTAGGTGCCGCTGCACCGCTTTCAGCCCAGGTGATCTGGTCGTTCACCGCGACAGTTGGCTGTGTCGAACGCTTTACGTCGGGTTGAGTGAAACGGTAATACTTCTCCTCTTCGGGGACGGAGCCGTCGATATAGCGATCGTCACGCCATAACAATCGCCAGGTAGTGTCCATATCCACGCTGTCATCAATGATGAACGCGCTCGTTGTAGGCGCGAGAGAGCCCCCATGCAGATAGTTCATTGCGCCCATTATCGCGAAAGGTGGTTCAGGTTTCTCTGCCTTTCCGAGCAGAAGCATTATCAGTGACGGCTTGGGAGCGTCGATCGGCTCCCAGATTCCCGAGCAAGGTGTCAACTCACCAGTTCGAACAAATATATTGTCTTTGGGATTAGGTACTTCATGGAGCAAGGGCGGATATTTCCGCGAGTGAAGCAGTTCCTTCAGCCATTCGTTGTAACGAACCGGGGCCGCTTCATCAGTGAAGCGAGATTCAAGAATATATTTTGCGCATTCGCCCCAAGCTTTTGCCAACTGGATAAGCGCTTCACGGAATTCAGCCCATCGTGGCGTATGCTCTCCGTCGATGCGATTTTCTCCAATGTCGATACGCTCCAGAAGCTGCGAATAGTGAGACAAGATACGCCGTGCCATAGCAAATTCTCCATTGGCGTCAAACTTGAAAACGCGTTTATCGCCCTTTTTCAGGCGCATAACACCTTCTTCGCAGTGGGCAAGGCATTTAAGAATATAGGCGTACTCGGAATGCGATAAAGAGGTCTCGTTGGTCCAGCCGCGATCATCAGCCTCGCGCACACTGTTCTCGGTGGCGTCCGCCCACGCGTTATAAAACCCTAGTATTCGTTGCCACGCTGTCAGCGAACTTAGTTTTTTTAGAAGATAGAAGAGCTGCTGTCGCTCGGACGGAGAGGGCAGCATAATGTCGTTGATCTTTCTGTTGCCGTATTGAGTCATGGATGAATGAGAACCTGTTCGTTATCTTTTTCCGCCTGTTCACGAGCGCCGACACGTGCAGTTTGCACTGAGCCTGTTCCAGGGGGGCGAAGGTAGCCCCAGATTCCGTTTGCATCTGTCCAGCCGGTTGCATGGAAAGTGAATTCCATGCCAGTCTCTGGATCAGTGAACGTCACTTTGGCTGTCTGTTTTGAACTCGAAAATTCTTTCCCTAAACGACCAAGTTCACTCTTGGCTTTGTCGCTCAGGAAAAAGAACGCTTGGGTTGCACCACCCGGCAGATACTGTCCTGGAATTTTGGTGCCGAATTGTTCCGCTACGGTTCCGACCACGGCTTTAGGTCCTTTGTTGCCGACGACTCGGGCCGAAACAAAGAAACCGTCTCCGTTAAAGCTGTCGAGGACAGCAGCCATTTCGCGCCATTCCTTGGCGGTCCTTGGCGGTCGTCCCAATCCCCAGTAAGCACCGCTAGCCCAACTCTCAGCGACATCTACGCCATGAGTAGTTCGAGCCGGTCCAAAGAAGCGAAAGAGTTCCTCGCCATCACGAAGCTGACGGTTGATCATTTTCCCTGAATAGGCCGCGATGTTATTGTAGAGATCTGTCTCTGGATCTGCCGCGTGCATCATGTTCGGGTATCCGTCCTCATATTGATAGACTGGAGCGATTTTATGCGGCTCATCACGAGATGCGGGATTTTGCTTGAGTCCTCCGCGCCTCGTGCGTCTCGGCAGAGTTCCGTCCTCAATCAAGCGTCGCTCTTGAGCCCGGGTAGTCACTCGTTCTCCCGTAGCAACTTCATGCATGGCGACCCGACTGGTAGTTTCACCGCCTGAGCGAATATAGGCTTGGATCTCTCTGAGCTTCTGGTCCAGTTCCTTGACGGCGGTAGGGATCATTTCCTGGCCTTTTTCCACGACCTTTGCCAGGCCAGACCGCAAGCCATCGATTCGTCTGGCCAGTGAGGGGGCGAGCCCGCTGACCTTGCCGCGTGCCGTCTTGAGGACGTTATCAATGGTGTGCATCAGGTTGGCGAACTTGCCGATGAGTTCAGCACTATGGTCTGCGATTCTCAATTGAAGCAGCCACTTTTCAGCGTTCTTGACGCCTATGCGGTTGAGGAACTCGATGATCTCCCTAGCACCCTCCGCCATGTGGGCCACACGAGCGGCTGTGGCCAAGTGGGCGCTCTCCTGTGCCACCTTGATGATGATGCGTCCAGCTCCCTTGACGACGCCGCCAATGACCGGAATCAACGCGAACAGCAACACGACGAGCAATACCCATTCCCAAGTCGAATTGCGCTTTTCTTCGTTGTCTGCCATGCCGATGACCACGGCAATCAGATCTCTGACGGCAGTGGCATCGCCAACCAAGGGGATCATGCCGATCACCGCATCGACCAGAATCTGCGACAAACTGGCCTTCTCATTGAAGGCACCTTGTACGGTACCCCAGGTCCAGCTACCTACATCCGCACATACTGCCTTGAAATGACTCCAAGTCCATCCTGCTGGAGGGTTTTGTGTTTGGCTCATTCTGATTTCTCGTTCGATATGTTGATCAGACCGTATCTTATTTTTCCCCGCCTTTTTCGATGCCTCGTGCGCTGCTTGTCTCGTCTGCCTTGAAGTATTTGGCAAATAGGGCTTCAATTTTCTGCTGTGAGGGAGCCGGATCGTGGTTGGGCATGGGCGTCTTGTCCACGCGCTCGAAGGTGCCTGGCATGGGGCCGAAACTAATCCGTGCGGGACCTGCAGGCACACCGTTGATTACCGCGCGCCCCTGTCCATCCAGCTTGCCGGTACGGATGCTGCCGTCGGCCAATTTGGCGAAATATTCAGCTCCGGCCAAGGCTTGGTCGTCGTGATACCTGTGGTCAAGATACAGAGTGTCCTTCGGCAGTTCGCTCTCTGGCAATTCCGCCAGCGAAGCAGGATTACTCGCTCCCCCCGGAAATGCATGCGTCCCCCCCTTCACCGAAAACGTCCCCGGACAAGCAAACGTAATATTCCCGCCCTCCAGCGTCACCGAAGCCTGTCCCGCCTGCAGCACGATCTTCTGGCGCGCCTTGATCTCGATGCCCTCATTGACGCTGATTACGCTCACGTCCTTGTCGGCCAGGATCTCCAGCGCATCGGTATGCGCCTGCAACGAGACCGGTCCATTGCCCGCATAAGCCTGGGTAGCGAAACCGGTCCATTGGCGGCGAAGGCCTGGATGCCGCCATCATGGCTGTAGAAGCTGGCCGCTTTGCCGGCGGCGGCGCTGGCCGTGTCGGCGGCGCTCCAGTGGACGTCGCCCTGGGTGGTCCATTGCAGGTTCTCTGCGGCATACAGCAAGGTGGAGGCGTTACTGGTCCAGTTGATGCTGGAGGGGGAATCCATCAGCACGGCAGCCTTGGCGAATTTTTCCACCGGCTGCGCGGCGTCGGTATTGCGTGTGCTGCCGTCGGACTTGAGCGCGTCCTGGCCATTCACGCTGGCCGGATGCTTGCCCTGATCACTGGGATCGATCAGCGCCAGGAAATCGGTCTTGGCCTGCAGCGCCTGGGTGCTGCTGAGGGCTTGCTGCTGCGTGGCAGAGTCGCTCATCGTCTGGGCCAGCGACTTCGCTCCCTTGAGCTGCGCAATGGCGCCAGCCGCATCCATCTGCGTGCCAGTTACGCTGGCGCCGTTGAGTGGGCGCGCGGTGGTGGAGAGCAGCAGGCCTTCGCCGCCGCGCACCACGCCCCAGGCATCGCTGCGCAATTCGAAACCCTGGCCCCGGTAGCTGCCGCGCTGGGCGCCGGTATCGGCCTGTTCCACCAGGTGCCCCAGGTTCAACTGTGACTTGGCCGTGCTGGAGGCAAGGCGCATGCGCAACTGCGACTGGGTATCGTCCACTACCCACTGGTTGAATCCGCTGCCGTCATGGGCGGTGCTGTGCCAGCCAGAGATGCTGCCTGCATGGTTGATGCCGGAATCAGCGCCGGCCGGGAAGGGCGGCGCATCGCTGCCATTGTAGAGCTGGGCCACGACCACCGGACGATCGATATCGCCTTCGATGAAATCGACCAGCACCTCGCTGCCTACGCGCGGGATGAACTGGCTGCCCCAGTTGGGTCCGGACTGCGCCTCGGCCACGCGGATCCAGGTGCCGGAACTGTCGTTGCCGTTGGCGTTGCCGTCCTTGTCGTCCAGATTGCCGGTCTCCCTGAGCCCGCCAGGATTGGGCGACTTGCCGCGCTGCCAGTGGAATTGCACCTTGACGCGATGATTGCGGTCCGTGGTGACAGCGGCGTCCGGCAGGCCGGTGACCAATGCGGTCTGCGTGCCGCGTGCAGTTGGCTTGAGACGCTCCGTGATCGCGGTCGGCACGACAGGAACCACATCGCGCACGGCCACGAAGCTGTTGCGGTAGGTGCCGGCTTTGAGATCGTCGTCTGAGCTGGTGCCCGGAGAGAGTGAGCTGACCAAGCCTTGCCCGAGCGAAGCGGGCAATACCTCATCAAGGACATGGGCGATATTGTTGTCGAAATTGTTGCGCGCACTATGGCTGACCGAAAGCAGCCTGAAGCGGTTCTCTCCCTCCGGATAGCGCTCATGCTGGATCAGGGCGAACTGAACACCGGCACAGAGCTGGCGCACCGCGCCTGCGCCTTCGAAGCACTTGTTCTGCAGTTCCATGGCCTGCAGCATCAACAGGGCATGGTCCGATGCCGCCTTCTGGTCGGCAAAGTCCTGCTGGCCGCTGCCGTCGTAGACCGGTAGGGCAGGGAGCTCGCCAGCATCCAGGCTGGAGCTCTCTTCGGCCGAAGCTGAAGAAATCTTCTCAGGATGCCAGCTGGCCAGGGCCACCGCGTTGGAACGCACGCTGCGCACGGCGCTGAAGTCGGTGATGGCATCACTGGACTCGGTGGCTGCGACACGGTGAAAGCGAATGCGCGCATCGCCACCCGGCAGGTCCGGGGCCTTGGCGTTACGGTCGAAGATGATCAGTTTGTGCCGTGCCTGTTGCTGCCCGGAGGCCTGGCCATCGTCACCATCCTGCTGATGTTCGAAACGGAAGTTGAGGCCTTCGCTGGCCAGGATGCGGCGCAGGAAGGCGTAATCGCTCTCGCGGTATTGCGTGCAGATCTCGCGCCTGGCAAGCGTCTGCGTGACATCCAGCGAGAAATTGGCTTGCGGATACTCCTTGAGGACCGCGCTGGCGATGTCGGTGACGCTCATGCCCTGGAACAGGAAGCTGTCGCGGCGCCGGTCGAGGAAGGCGAGGAAGGATTCCAGCCGCAACCGGTAGCGTGCCAGACCGCCATCAGCACCCAGCCAGGAAGCCTGGGTGCAGTAGCCGTGCCAGGCGCGTCGGCTGCCATCGACCTGCAGCAGGCGCAGCGTCAGCTCGCTGCCGATGAATTGCTTGAGGTCGAGATCGGTGGAGACGGACAGCGCATCAATGTCGAACCTGAAGTTGTCATTGACGCTCTCCTGGCCGTGGAAGCGCTCCACCACCAAGGATTCAGGGAGGTTTGCGGTCTGGGCGCTGCTCAGAGTGATCAGGCGCGCGTGTTGCGACAGGCCGGGGCCGAAAAGCTGGTTGATGACACTGTTGAGAGTATCGGAAAAAGGCAGATTCATCCGAGTGGTCTTCCATGACAGTCAGGGGAGAGATCACGCTCAGGGCAGCGTAATGGTCAGGTTGGCAGTACGTGGTGCCAGCTTGACGATATCGGCATAGCCGGCCAGTCCGTTCTCGGTGCCGCTGGTGAGCATCCAGTTCAGGCCCAGGTAGGCAAACATGCCGATAAAGGCAAACAGCGAGGCCACCACCCACAACGGCACGTCATTGCGCAGCTTGTTGACGATGGCATCCGGCCGCGCCCAGTGCGGCGCGAATCCCGCGCTCTTGCCCTTGAGATGAGCGATTTCGTCACCCAGCCGCGCGGTCAGATAATTCAGTTTTTCCGGTCCCTCGAGTGCGTACTTTCCCTGGAAGCCCAGCAGCAGGCACATATGAAACACTTCCAGCGCCTGGATGTGCGCGTTGCCACGTACCCGCAGGTCTTCCAGCTGCTTGAAGAAATTTTCACCTGCCAGTTGATCGCCGAACATGGTCAGCTGCAACGGGCGACGTTCCCACGCATCGCGGATGCCGAAGCTGGAACGCAGGATGATCTCATCGACCGAGGCACAGAACGCATATTTGGCGGCGTAGACGTCTTCCGGAGAGACGTCAAGCTTCTTTGCATTGCGCTCTACGTCGCCCAGGAATTTCTGCATCTTCACCGAGAAGGATGCTTCATCCACAGGCGCACTGCCGTTCTTGAGCATGAAGAGCGCATAGAAGCCGTCATACATCAGATCCAGCAGCGACTTCGCATTCACGGGGGCGCTGGCCAGCTGGGTAGGCGGCAGGTGATCTTGATCGAGCAGGGAGGGGGCCGAGGTCATGTTCATTGCGTCACCGCCAGGAGTTCGAGTTTGAGGTCACGGATGCCGGAGGGTACATAGATGCAGATCGATTGCGCCTGCAGCATGCGTTCGTACATGGCGCCCTTGCTCTCCAGCGTGAAGTAGTAGGTATCAGGGCGTACGGGCAACGCCGCCGGCACCTGCGGCGAGTGCACCAGCTTTACGCCCGGCAGTGCGGCCAGCACGAATTTCTCGACGTCCTCGGGCGCGCCGATCTTGAAGCGCAGCGGCACCACGTCGACCAGCTCGATGGCCGGGAGGTCGGCATTGACGGCCAGGTAGAAACTGGTCTTCTCGTCGATCTTGCCCGAGTCCAGCATGCCCATGTGATAAGACGGCTTGTTCTCGTGCAGGGCAATGGCGAAATAGCGCGACGAGATGACGGTGTCGAGCAGTTCGCGGATGATGCCGTCAAGCCGCGCAAACGCGGGTCCGGGATCGCGATGCTCATAGGGCGGCAGGTCGGCCAGCGCCAGGCTGCGCGAGAACGTCATCAGCGACCCTGCCAGGGCGAGCAGTTGTTCGTAGAGCCGTTCAGGATGCAGCATGGGATTGTTCAGGTAGTGCGAGAGACTGGCATAGGCGGTGCTGGCCGTATGCAGCAGCCAGAAAGAGGTGATGTCGCCGGAACGGAATTCCACCACGCTCTTGCTGGGTTCGCGATGGTGCCCGTACAGCGCGCTGACCTTGGCCTGCAAGGCATCGAGCAGGCGGCGAAGCCGCAGGAACAGCAGCGGTGCTGCATGTACCGACAGGCTGGGCGCCACGAAATCAGGATCCAGTTCGAATCCTGATGAGCTTGCCCGACGCAGTCGGACGATAGGGATGCACACCAGCGAATCGCGCGGTTCGTTCTCCGACACCAGCCTCACCGCCTTCTTCAGATAGCTCATTTCGGCCTTGGCGGCATCGGTGAAGAGATCGGGCGTCTCGATATTGTGCTGGATGTAGCGGCTGGACTGATGATTGCCGCTTCCGGTACCGGCGGCGAAATTGCTGCCGAAGCTCTTCAGTGCGGGCAGCGCCGCGTAGAAGGTCACGGATTGCTGCGATAGCGCAATCTCGGTCAGTTCGATGGGGTCGGGCAGGTCATCGCCATCCGGAGCCTTGTATATTTCGCCATCCTGGAAGATGGCCGACAGTTCCAGGATGCGCAGTGTATTGTTGCTCAGCGCATCGCGATCGACCTGAAGCGAACAGATGCCCCAGCAATAGGGATTGAGCGCCAGCGCAGTCTGGTGCAGGCGCGTTTCGTGATAATGATCCTGCCGCTGGAAGTGTTGCGGCCGGAGGAAAAGACCTTCGCCCCAGAGAACTTTGTTGGAGTGATTCACTTGGATTGCCCCGTCGTGATGATTGTCATGTCGCGATGTCCTGCGAATTGTTGTTTGAATTTCACTGACACTGAACTGGTGCCAGCATCAGATTCTTTTCCAGCGGCTTGCCCTGCGTATCGATGGCCACGGCACCAGCACCTACGGTCAGCGAGCAGGACTGCAAGCCGACGGTGATACCGTTCTTCTCGGCCTCATCAGCCTTGAAGACGGCACGCCAGCGCTGCGGCGCCGGGTTGACGAACAGCGCTGCCACGCCGATATAGCCGGCTTCATAACTGACCTTCTCGGAAATCTCATAGCGCTGGCCCGGGACCAGCGTCACTTCCTTGACCTCCAGGAGGTCAGCTCCCAAGGCTTCCTTTTCTTTCTGTGCGCTCAGGAACGTGTCGTATGACGCCTGTTGGAAACTAATGTTCTGCTTGAGCTTATAAATTTTTACGACCAGGGCCAGAGGACGCTGCTGCGAATCGACGTTGAGAGCCTTGGATGCGTGCAGCTTGATGGGTACCGTGCGCGGCTGCTTCATGGAATCGGGAACTTCCGGTGTGTCGGGTTTCTTCAGTCCCAGCGCCTCCAGCGTGGACTTGGCGGCCTGGGCGACCCCGGAGGCTGCACCCACGGCGGCACAGCCGGATAGGGAAAAGATGGCAACTCCCGTTGCCAAGTGATTAATCAATCGTTTTTTCAACTCTGCCCCGTTCGTTCTATTGGATTTCTCATGCGCGAATTCTCGCGTGCCGAAAAAATTTTAGGAAGTCTTTACAGATTGTGGAACTGCATTTTCCCGTGAAGGTCTATGCGATACATTTGGACGAGCTTAAGTTCAAATTACTCAAAACTATTAAGTCGGGCAACAACCTGATAGTCGTAATTAGAACGTGGCGTAGTTGAAAAGTGCGGTTTCCAAGAGCATCAATTTCGCCGGAAAACTGCCGTCGCATCTCATTTGCAGCCTAAAAATCAGGAATCTCCGGAATTTTTCGGTCCCGACTAATTTGCTTGTGCGATTTCGCGCAAGGTTTTCTTAATGTCAAAAATACAAGGAGTGAATTCCAATGCGTGCGAGCAAATTGAAGGCTGGTGTGATCGTTCCGGCACTGCTGGCGGTGATGTTGGCCGGTTGTGCCAATATTCAGAACAAGCCCAATCCGGAGGACGACGCCAAGAACACGCTGGAAAACGGGGTGGCCCAGGCCAACACCGCGCAGGCCGAAGGCAAGACCGATGAAGCCGTGTCAGTGCTGAAGATAGTGGCCAGCCGCTTCCCTGCCGACAAGACTCCCTGGGTGCGCATTGCCCAGATCCGCTTCGACGCCGGCGATTACAGCGATGCGATCGTCAATGCCCAGGAAGCACTCAAGCGCGACCCGTCCGACAAGGTCGCCAACAGCATCGTGACTGTGTCCGGCCTGCGTCTGGCGACGAAGTCGCTGGCGGATCTGCGCTCGCAGAATGCGCTGAACGGCTCGGTCAAGACCGAAGCCCAGGACCTGACCAAGATCCTGCGTGAAAGCCTGGGCGAAAACACCTTGGTGCCGCCACCGGGCAAGCCTGTCGCTGCATCTCGTGCGCGCGGCAAGGTCGTGCGCAAGGCGGTCGCACCCTCAGCTGATACCGATGCAGGCAATGGTGGCGGCAGCGGCCCCAATCCATTTGGCAATCTGAAGTAAGGCGAGCCGGCGGGACGCCTTGCGTGTTCCCGCTTTTCAAGCCGCCTCAGGCGATGGGGCGAGTCACTCAAACAGCAGCGGAGCAAACATGGCCAAAAGAGAAAGCATCCAGAAGAAACTGCAGAAAGTGCGTCCCCCGCGCGTGCAGATGACCTATGACGTCGAGATCGGTGACGCCATCGAAAAGAAGGAACTGGCCTTCGTGACCGGCGTGGTCGGCGATTTCGGCGGGAACTCGGAGGTGCCGCAGCCGCGTCTGAAGGATCGGAAATTCATCAATATCGATCCCGATAATTTCGATGAAGTCATGAAGGGTATCGAACCGCGGGCCGTCTATCGCGTGCCCAACGAGCTCTCTGACAAGGGGGGCGAATTCGCGGTGGAACTGAAGTTCCGTTCGATGGAAGATTTTCGGCCCGAGTCCGTGGTGCAGCAGGTCGAGCCCCTGCGCAAGCTGCTGGAAGCGCGCACCAAGCTGGCAGATCTGCGTAACAAGATCGCCGGCAACGACAAGCTGGAAGACATTCTCAGCGACGTGCTCAACAGCACCGAGAAGCTGGCCGAACTCAGCAAGCAAACCAACAAGTAAAAGAGATCCCCATGTCCGCTCAAGCCAATACCGAAGCTGCCGCAAGTGCCGCGCCCGCTGCTGTCGGCAGCACTCTTCTGGATGACATCGTCGAACAAAGCAAGGTCGCCAAGTCCTCTTCCGAACATGATCGTGCCAAGGATCTGATTTCCGAACTGGTCAGCCAGGTAATGGAAGGCACGGTAGTCGTCTCGGAAAACCTGTCGGCCACCCTGGATGCGCGCATCGCGGAACTGGATCATCTGATCTCCAGCCAGGTCAGTGCGATCATGCACGCGCCCGAGTTCCAGAAGCTGGAAGGCAGCTGGACCGGCTTGAACTACCTGGTCCGCAACACCACCGTTGGCGAGAACCAGAAGATCAAGATCCTCAACGCCACCAAGAAGGAACTGGTCAAGGACTTCAACTCGGCACTGGAATTCGACCAGAGTGCCATGTTCAAGAAGGTATATGAAGAAGAATTCGGTACCTTCGGTGGCGCGCCTTTCGGTGCCTTGCTGGGCGATTTCGAGATCACGCGCCAGCCTGAAGATATGTACTTCATCGAGCAGATGTCGCGTATCGCCGCAGCCTCCCATGCGCCCTTCATCACGGCGGCCTCGCCCGAGCTGTTCGGCCTGGAGAGCTTCTCCGACCTGGGCAAGCCGCGTGACCTGTCCAAGGTCTTCGATACGGTTGAATACGCCAAGTGGAAGTCTTTCCGTGAATCCGAAGATTCACGTTATGTCGGCCTGACCCTGCCACGCTTCCTGGGTCGTCTGCCCTTCAATCCCAAAGACGGGACGACGGTCGAAGGCTTCAACTTCGTCGAGGATGTCGATGGCACCGATCATTCCAGATACCTGTGGTGCAACGCCGCCTATGCCTTTGGCAGCAAGCTGACCAAGGCCTTCGAGGACTTCGGCTGGTGCGCGGCCATCCGTGGTGTGGAGGGCGGCGGGCTGGTCGAGGACCTGCCCACCCACACCTTCAAGACGGATGAAGGCGAAGTTGCCCTCAAGTGCCCCACCGAGATTGCCATCACCGATCGCCGCGAGAAGGAGCTGTCGGATCTGGGCTTCATTTCCCTGGTCCACTGCAAGAATACCGACTATGCCGCCTTCTTCGGCGCACAGTCTGCCCAGAAACCCAAGAAGTACAACACGGACGCCGCCAATGCCAATGCGGTCCTGTCCTCGCAGTTGCAATACATCTTTGCCGTCTCGCGCATCGCTCACTACATGAAGTCGATGATGCGGGACAAGATCGGCAGCTTTGCTGCCGCTTCGAACGTCGAAGACTTCCTCAATCGCTGGATCGCGCAATACGTGCTGCTGGACGACAACGCCACGCAGGAAGCAAAAGCGCAATTCCCGCTGCGCGAAGCTTCGGTACAGGTGTCGGAAGTGCCGGGACGGCCAGGCGTTTATCGCGCCGTGTCGTTCTTGCGTCCGCATTTTCAGTTGGATGAACTGTCGGTGTCGCTCCGGCTGGTTGCGGAGCTGCCGCAGGCAGGTAAATCCTAACTATTTTTTCCTCCCTCATGTTTACAGGATAAGTTATGGCAATTGACGTCTATCTGCAAATCGACGGCATCAAGGGTGAATCCACTGATGACCTGCACAAGGATTGGATCGAGTGCAAGACCGTTGACTGGGAAGTCCTGCAGCCGAAGTCGGCAACCGCATCGACCGGTGGTGGTCACACCGCCGAGCGCTGCGAGCACAAGGACATCGTGTTCACCAAGGTGGCCGACCTGGCCTCGCCCCTGCTGCTGCAAAACTCCTCCTCGGGCAAGACCATTCCGAAGGCCAAGTTCGAATTCATGCGCGCCGATGGCAAGGGCGAGCGCGTCCGCTACTTCGAGATCGAACTGACCAACGTCATGATCAGCAGCGTCAAGCCGACCATCGAGTCGGGCGAGATCCTGAACGAAACGGTCGGCCTGAAGTACTCCACCGTGAAGTGGAAGTACACCCAGCAGAAGAAGGATGGCGGTACCGCCGGCAATACCTCGGGCGGCTGGGATCTGTCCACCAACAAAGTCATCTAAGGGAACCTTGTACTGAACGGATGAGCTGTCGTCAAAAGAACAGACATTCATGAAGCTGTACGACGTCCGCCGGTCTTCCGGCGGACTTCCGCTTTCAACGCCTGTTATGCCGACTTCAATGTCGTGCGATCCAAGCAATAACCATTCGATCATCCGATCACCAGACGGGGGAAACGCAGATGAAAGGCTTCGCGCCCAGCCTGTTTGACAAGCTGATGAATGACGGACCCCGTTCCGCCGTCAGTCCTGTCGTCAGCCGTCTGTCGATAGAAGAGCTCAAGGATGTGGTGGCACGGGACCTGGAGGCGATGCTCAACACGCGCTCGGTGGTGTCTGAGGAATTGCTCCAGCAATATCCGGAGTGCAGCAACTCCATCATCGCCTACGGCCTCAATGATTTCGCCGGGATGAGTCTGGCCAGTCTCGATGACCGTACCGCGATCTGTCACTCCCTGGAAGAAGCGATCTCTCGGCACGAGCCGCGGCTGCGCAATGTGAAAGCCACGCTGGAAATCCAGGAGGGTTCGATCAACCGTCTCAACTTTGCCATCAGCGCATTGCTGGTGGTCAACGCTGCGCGCGAGACTGTCAATTTCGATGCCGTACTGCAGCCGTCGACCCTGCAATATTCCATCAGCAAGTCGCGAACGACCCGCATAGGAGTTTAAGTGCAAGAGCTGCTACCTTATTACGAGCGCGAGCTGAGCTTCCTGCGGCGCTATTCCCGCGAGTTCTCCGAGCGCTATCCCAAGATCGCGGGCAGCCTGCTGATGGCCGGCGAGATCTGCGAGGATCCGCACATCGAGCGCATGATCCAGTCCTATGCGTTGCTCAATGCGCGCGTGTCCAAGCGGCTCGATGATGACTATCCCGAATTCACCGAGGCCTTGTTCGAGGTCCTTTATCCGCATTACCTGCGTCCTTTTCCCTCCTGCTCGATCGCGCACATGGATTACGCGGCGTCGGCCGCGCAGCTGACCAATGCCACCGTGATCCCGCGTGGCACGTCGCTGGCCACCCGCCCCGTCAAGGGCGTGGTCTGCCGCTTCCAGACGGCCTACGATATTCCGGTCGCTCCGATCCGTCTGTCGCAGGCAGTCTTCTCGCCCATCATCGATGCGCCCGAGGCCGTGGTATTGCCGACTTCGGTGAGCTCATCGCTGTCCATCACCATCGAGACGACGGCGGAGTCGCTGGCGCTGGCCAAGCTGGGTCTTGCTTCACTGCGGGTCTTCATCGATGGCGAGGCTTCATTCTGCGCGGCCCTGCGTGACAGTCTCTTCATCCGCAGCACGGCGGCCTGGGTCGAATTGCCGCGCAGTGGCCGTTGGACTGCCCTGCGCAAGCTGCCTCTGGCCGAGGTCGGGTTTGCCGAAGAGGATGCACTGATCGATTTCCCCTCGCAGTCGCATCCAGCCTATCGCTTGCTGACGGAGTATTTTGCCTTCCCGGAGAAATTCAATTTCTTCGATATCGATCTGTCGGCCATCCTCGCCATCCTGCCTGCGGGGGCCAAAAGCTTCACCTTGCACCTGGGCCTGTCCGGCCTGCGTGCCGATTCGCACATCGCCCGCCAGCTCGGTGGTGTCAGTGCGGCCAATCTGCTCTTGGGCTGCACACCGGTCATCAACTTGTTCAGTCAGCGCGGTGATCCGATCCGCCTCACGCACGCGGGTGCCACCTATCCGGTACTCCCTGACGGGCGGCGCGCCTTCGGATACGAAGTCTATTCGATCGATTCGGTACAGCTGGTGCGGCAGACGCCCCAGGGGGAGTCAGTCACGCAGTTCCGTCCCTTCTATTCGCTGCGCCATGGACAGGCCCCCGAAACGGATGGCCATTACTGGGCAATGCGTCGCGATGAACTGGTCGCCCTGAAGAGTCCGGGCTATGAAACCGAAATCTCCATCGTCGATATCGATTTCAATCCGGCCAAGGTCGAAACCGATACCCTGAGCATTGACCTGACCTGCACCAACCGCGATCTTCCGGCGCTGCTCACCTACGGGCTGCCCGGTGGCGACCTCAGCATGGAGGGTGGTGGCGTCACCCGCACGGCCGCTCTGTTGCGCAAGCCGACCCTGCCTTCGCGCTTCGAGCGAGGGCGCGGAGCGCAATGGCGTTTGATCTCGCATCTTTCGCTGAACCATCTGTCCCTCATGCGCGGCGGGCTGGAAGCCTTCCAGGAGATGCTGACGCTCTACGACCAATCCAATTCACCCATTTCTCAACGCCAGATCAGTGCTATCGCCGCCATCGAGCACAAAGCCACTACGGCGTGGTTGCCGGGTAATCCCTTCGCCAGCCTGGTGCGGGGCATCGAGGTCAGATTGACCGTTGACGAGGAGGGCTTTGTGGGCAGCGGACTGCACGCCTTCGCCAGCGTGATCGATCGCTTCATGGGCTTGTACGTCCACGCCAACAGCTTCTCGCAGTTGATCGTGATATCCAAAAGAACCGGGGAGGAACTGCTCAAATGCAGGCCACGCAGCGGAGATTTGAACCTAGCGTGATCGAGCGGCTGTTTGCCGCTCCTCACCGCTTCCAGTTTTTCCAGGCCGTGCGCATGATTGAACTCTGGTTCAAGCGCAACGGCGTTCCGCATGAACGTGCGGTCAGCGATTTCCTTCGCTTTGCCAATCGCACGGTACTAGGATTTCCTGCCAGCGAAATCGAGGGCATCGACACCTACCCACCGCGCCAGGAGGCATCGGTCTCGGTCAGCGACATGGAGCAGGCGCTACGCAGCGGCCAGATGAAGTATGTCCGGCTGACGCCTACCTTCATGGGCTTTCTGGGCGGCAGTGGTTCTCTTCCGGCCCATTACACCGAGCGCATCGCGCGTCATCAGATCGAGCAGCGCGATGAAGGCCCGAGGGCCTTTCTGGATGCCTTCTCCACCAGGTCGCTGGCCTTGTTCTACCAGGCGTGGACCAAGTATCGCCTGGCCTTTCAATATGAGGCGGGTCGGCGTGACGCCTTCCTGCCTTTGCTGTTGGCCCTCTCGGGGCTTGGCTTCCGTTCCTTGCGCGAGCGCCTGCAGGATCGTCATGGCAACGGCGTACGTGACGAGTCGCTGGCGCATTTCGCCGGTGCCTTCCGCCACCGTCCGGCCTCGGCACCCTACATGCAGAAGGTGTTGGGCGAATATTTTTCGGTACCGCTGCAGATCGAGCAGTTCGTCGGCTACTGGTACAAGGTGCCGCGCGAACACCAGACCATGTTGGGCTCGACCAATTCCGCTCTGGGCACGGCCATGGCTGGTGAACGTGTCTGGCAGCGCGACCTGCGCATGCGGCTGCGTATCGGCCCGCTGGCGATGAAGGACTTCGAACAGTTTTTGCCTGGCAAGAAGGCCTCTCTGGCACTGGCGCGCATGTTGGGCATGTTCACCGGAGCCACCCTGGAATATGAAGTGCAGCTGGTGCTGCGTGCGCAGGACGTCCATGGGATGGCGCTTGCAGGCACAAGTGAAGGAGGACGCCTGGGCTGGGACACCTTCATCGCTACCGTGCCCGAAACACGGGACCGTGCCGATATCCGTTACGAAATTGCAGTTCAGTGATGTGAAGAAAAACCACAAAAACCGAGACGGCCGCCACGACCGTCGCCACTACCAGCAGGAAGGAAACGCAGCATGGGCATCAACCTCAAATCCCTGATCAGCAAGCTCAACGACACCGCGCGCCTGGCCACCGAGCGTGCGGCCACGCTGTGCATGTCCCGCGGCCAGTATGAAGTGGATCTGGAACACCTGTTCCTGGCCCTGCTGGAACAGCCACAATCCGACTTCAGCCTTCTTGCACGTCACAGCGGCATCAGCGTCGACAGCCTGCAAGCCGATCTGGAACGCGAGATCGGCACCTTCAAGAATGGCAACACGCGCACACCTGTGCTGTCTCCCCATCTGCAGACGCTGTTCGAGCATGGCTGGCTGATCGCTTCGCTGGACGGCGGCAATTCCGCCATCCGCAGTGGCCATCTGCTGCTGGCGTTGCTGACCCAGAGCGAGTTGTCGCAACTGGCCTATCGCGGCTCCAAGCTCTTTGCCAGATTCAAGGTCGATGAACTCAAGCATGATTTGCACAGGCTCACCGAAGGATCGGTGGAGGCCCCGGCGACGGCAGACACCGGTGGTGAGGTTGGCGATGACGAGATGACTGGCGGCGACCCCGTGGGAGAACTCAAGCAGCGCGGCGCCAGCAAAACGCCGGCGCTGGACCAGTACACCACCCAGTTGACCCAACGCGCCCGCGACGGCAAGATCGATCCGGTCATCGGGCGCGATGCGGAAATCCGCCAGGCCGTCGATATCCTGCTACGCCGTCGCCAGAACAATCCCATCCTGACCGGCGAGGCCGGCGTCGGCAAGACTGCCGTGGTCGAGGGCCTGGCCCTGCGCATTGTCCAGGGGGATGTGCCGCAACCCTTGCAGGGCGTGGAGATTCATACGCTGGACATGGGCTTGCTACAGGCCGGCGCCAGCGTCAAGGGCGAGTTCGAGAGTCGCCTCAAGAACGTGATCGACGAAGTCAAGAAAAGTCCGCACCCCATCATCCTCTTCATCGATGAGGCGCACACCATGATCGGTGCCGGTGGCCAGGCCGGACAGAACGATGCCGCCAATCTGCTCAAGCCCGCCCTGGCGCGTGGTGAGTTGCGTACCATCGCCGCTACCACATGGAGTGAATACAAGAAGTATTTCGAGAAAGATGCTGCGCTGGCCCGGCGATTCCAGGTGATCAAGGTCGAGGAACCGACTGAGGAAGTGGCGTGCGCCATGCTGCGCGCCATGGCACCGCTCATGGAAAAGCATTTTGGCGTACGCGTCTATGACGAAGCCATCACCGAGGCTGTCCGGCTCTCGCACCGCTACATCAGCGGCCGCCAGCTGCCGGACAAGGCCATCAGCGTGCTGGATACGGCTTGTGCCAAAGTGGCGTTGGGACAGAACGCCACGCCCGCGCTGCTGGAGGGCGTCACGCGGCGGCTTGAGCGGCTGGATGCGGAGATTGCCGCGCTCCAGCGCGAAACTGCCAGCGGCTCGGAACACCAGGCGCGGCTGGTCGACCTGCAGGCGCAGCACGCCAGTGCCCTGGCTGAACAGGGCGAACTACAAACACGCTGGGAGCACGAGCGCGGCTTGAATGAAAGCATCCAGCAGGTGCGCGCCGCACTCGAAGATGCCAACAAGGAAGGCAGTGCCGCCGGCAAGGCCGACGCTGCACATGCCGAACTGAAGCAGTTGCTGGAAGAGTTGAAGCAGCATCAGGGCGAAACGCCGATGGTCCCTGTCCAGGTGGATGGCCATGTGGTCGCCGAGATCGTGGCCGGCTGGACCGGCATCCCGCTGGGCAAGATGGTCAAGGACGAGATCAAGACCGTGCTGGGCCTGGATGCCCTGCTGCGCGAACGCGTGCTGGGGCAGCCGCAGGCAACTTCCGCCGTGGCGCAGCGCGTGCGCACCTCGCGGGCCAACCTGGATGATCCCGGCAAGCCCAAGGGGGTGTTCCTGTTCGTGGGGCCGTCCGGTGTCGGCAAGACCGAGACGGCGCTCGCCCTGGCCGACGTGCTCTACGGTGGCGAGCGCAAGCTCATCACCATCAACATGAGCGAGTACCAGGAGGCCCACACTGTCTCCGGCCTCAAGGGCTCGCCGCCGGGCTATGTCGGCTATGGTGAAGGGGGCGTGCTGACCGAGGCGGTGCGGCGCAATCCGTATAGCGTGGTCTTGCTCGACGAGGTCGAGAAGGCTCACCCGGATGTACTGGAGCTGTTCTTCCAGGTCTTCGACAAGGGAGTCATGGATGATGGCGAAGGGCGCGAGATCGACTTCAAGAACACCATCATCATCCTCACCAGCAATGTCGCCTCCTCCCAGATGATGCAGGCTTGCCTGAACAAGACGGTTGAAGAATTGCCGACCCCCGATGAACTCGACGCGCTGATCCGTCCACAATTGGTGAAGGCCTTCAAGCCCGCTTTCCTGGGACGCCTCAAGGTGATTCCCTATTACCCGATCGCCGACGAAGTGCTGGTGGAAATCATCAAGCTCAAACTGGCCCGCATTGCCAAGCGGATCGCCGAGAACCACAAGGCCGAGTTCAGCTACGACAAGGCCCTGGTCGAGGCCGTACTGGCACGCTGTACCGAGGTCGACTCCGGCGCTCGCAATGTGGACAACATCCTCAACGGCAGCCTGTTGCCGGAGATCGCCGAAAGCGTGCTGGCGCGCATGGCCGAAGGCCAGGGCATCGCCCGCATCAAGGTATCGGCCAGCAAGAAGGGCGATTTCAAGTACACCATCCAGTAAGCTCGCGAAGTGACCAAGACCATGCCGTGTTCATCTCCATTCCTTCATGCAGCCAGTTCCGCCAGTGACGCAATCCGGCCAGACGTGAGGCAGCCATGATCGCCTCAGCTAGCGCCGCCCTGGCCGGTGCGTGGAATCAATCCACGCGTGTGATGCGGCTGCACCTGCCAGCGGGTGCGGACCTGGGCGCAGATACGCTGATGGCCGAGAAGCTGCAGGCCGTCGAAGAAATCAGTGCCTTCCACGACGGAAATGACATCCCCGAGGTTGACCGGGCCATTGCCGGTTATCGCCTGCAGTTGTCTTGCCTCAGCCTGAACGCCGGAATTTCCCTGCGCAAGCTGCTGGGGCAGGCGGTGCTTGTCGAACTGGACACCGATGGCGCACCGCGCGCCTTCCATGGCCATGTCACCGATTGCAGGATGGAGGGCGCCAACGGCGGCATGGCCCGATACGTGCTCACCATCGAACCCTGGCTGGCCTTCCTGCGGCATCGCCGCGACAGTGCGGTATTCCAGGACATGACGGTGCCGGAGATCATTGACTCCGTCTTTCGCGACTATCAGGGCCAAGGCAGGCTGCAACCGGCCTGGCGACTGGACTTGCAGGATGCCTCGGTCTACGCCAGGCGCAGTCTGGCGACGCAGTACCAGGAAACCGACTTGGCCTTCGTCAACCGGCTGCTGGCCGAGGAAGGCCTGTTCTACACCATCGAGCACAAGGGCGATGCAAGCAGCGCCAGCCTGGGTACGCATACCGTGGTGATTGCCGACCACAACGGCAGCTTCAAGCCCAATGCACGCGAACGGATCGCCTTCAGCCAGCCGGGCGCGGTGATGCCGCAGGACAGCATCGATCGCTGGCGCAGCGTGCGCCGCTGGCAGAGCAATGCAGTTGAAATCCTCACCTGGGATTATCGCCAGGCCGCAGTCAGGGAGGCCAGCAGCACGAGCAGTGGCGGCGACCACGCCAACGGCAGCCAGGGCGAAACGCCGGGCGGGCTGTTACTGACCCTGCGCGATGCGCCCGGCGTCTACGCCAACGAGAATCGCGCGCAGGCTGAGCGCCAGGCACGCAACCAGCTACAGGCCATCGAAGCGCGCAATGAAATCTTCACCGGTACGGGCACCGTGCGCAGCCTGACTCCTGCGACAACGTTCACGCTCACCGGTCATTACGACCATGTTGGCGGCGCGGAGGATCACTTCGTGCTCCTGCGTGTGGTCCATCAGGCGCACAACAACCTGAACGCCGATCTCAAGGCAGAGGCCATGCGCTTGCTGGGCGAAGCCACGCTCGACCAGGACGCAGTCACGAGTTCCCTGCTGGATGCGGCCTTGCAGCCTGCTCGCGGGGAAGCTCGGCCGGTCTACCGCAACCGTTTCGAGGCGATCCGCAGCAAGGTACCGTATCGCCCCTTGGTAACCGATGCCGATGGCAAGCTCCTCCATCCAAAGCCGGTGGCCAGCGGCCAGCAGACAGCGGTGGTCGTCGGGGCCCAGGGACAAGCGGTGCACACTGATCGCGACAACCGCATCCGCGTGCAATTCCACTGGCAGCGCGGCGAACGTAGCCATAGCGGCCTGAGCTCGCCGGCGCCGGATGGTCACGTCGGCGCGCCTGCCAATGAACAATCCGGCACCTGGGTACGCGTGCTGGCGGGCATTGCTCCCACGGCGGGTGCCAATTGGGGCGGTCAGGCAGTACCGCGTGTGGGGCAGGAAGTGCTGATCGACTTTATCGAAGGTGACATCGACCGCCCCGTGGTCATTGGTACCTTGTACAACGGCCGTGGCCAGGACAATGCCCAGGGCAACCAGGCCGGGCAGGGTGCGGGAGCAGCCACCGGCAATGCGCCCGCATGGTTCCCAGGTGACGCCGAAGGACATCAGCATGCGGCGGTGCTCTCCGGTATCAAGACCCAGGCATTGGGTACCAGCCAGAGTGGAGGTGGCGCGTACAACCAGTTGGTGTTTGACGATACTCCCGGTCAGTCGCGCGCCTCGCTGCAACAGCACGCGGATAGCCATGACGGGGCCAGCGAACTGAACCTGGGCTTGCTGCGCCAGCAGACCGACAATCAGCGGCTGGCCACCACCGGTCAGGGCTTCGAGCTGAAGACTCGCTACAGTGTAGCCGTACGTGGAGGGCAGGGATTGTTGCTCTCTACGGAGAAGGGTTCGGGGGCGCAGCTGGATGTACGGGGGGCGCTCTCGCAGCTGTCCGACAGTGTCGAGAAGCAGAAGCAACTGGCCGAGACCGCGCAGAAACACAATGCCAAATTCGAGGGCGAGACCGAAGCGGGAAAATTGCCCGCCGTGGAGTCCTTGGCGGAGTCCGTCGAGGTGCTCAAGGCGAGTGCCACGGCTTCGGCAGGCAGCAGTGGTGGTGACGATGGCGGTGAAGCAGGCTCAAGTGCCGCGACGGCTTTCAGCGCACCGCAGTTGCAGCTCTCCAGTCCGGCCGGTATCGCTGCGGCCACTCCGGCCAGCGCTATCCTGGCTGCGGGTGTGACCAGCAGCGTCACGGCCGGCAAGGACATCAACCAGATTGCGCAAGGCAATCTGCATCATCTGGCCAAATCGGGCATCAGTCTCTTCACCTATGGCAAGGCCAGTGATGCCAGCAAGCCGGTTCAGGATGTCGGCATGGCCCTGCATGCGGCGTCGGGCAAGGTCATCGTGCAGAGCCAGGCTGGCAAGACGCTCATGACGGCGGCGAAGCAGGTGACGGTGGCCAGCGTGGGGCAGGATGTGCAGATCACGGGAAAGCAGCATGTGCAGTTCAGTGCGCAGGGTGCGTGGCTGAAACTGGAGGGCGGCAATATCGAGGTGCATGGGCCGGGGGCGATGGAGTTCAAGGCGAGTGCAAAGGAGTTGACGGGGCCGGCAAGCTCTGGCTCCAGTGCTAGTTTGCCTGTACCTGGACCGTTAGCAGACTGTGAGTACAAGACTGGTGTCTGACGGAACTCGAATCCGATGAATGGTGGAAGAAGAATCTCATCATGGGCCAATTACAAATCAATGAACAACTGCGTGCCGTCTTGTTTCAATTGCGCGAAGTCAATCCGGGGAGCTATGTCCACTTGCTCCTTGATGGGAATCACCCTTGCGCTGACGACGATGAATTGCATATCACGCGACTGAAAAAACGCGATATCCCTGCAGAGGCCGTTCTGGTGCCGCGTGCCGACTTTGCTCACGACCCAGCGATTTGCCCCGCCTTGGTGACCTTGTATTCCCCTGGTGATCGGGGGTACCCCGACGAGGCGCTGCTGGATTTGAGCATCGCTCATGCTTGGTACCGGCGCGATAGTATCAACGGCAGTTATGTCTGTGGATGGCTGGTGTCGGAAAGTCCTGCTCATCAAGTCGCCAAACATCTGGCTCCCGCGTGCGAGTTATTCGACGTGACGCGTGGATGTCGTCGCGTGCTGCCGTTGTTTGAGCCTCATCGTCTTTCGCTGATTGCTGATGCAGGACGTGAAAGTTTCCTGCGGCACTGGATCGGGCCGGTCAGTCACTGGATGTGGCTCGATATGAAAGGAGACCTCCGGAGTCTCGCTGCCAGTGATTTGGCCGATGGTGTCCCAGGCAAGGATCACCTCAGCCAGCGCCACTGGCAGGCGCAGCAGCGGGTAGCGAATGCACGAGTGGTCGCCGTGGCGATGGCGGATGCTGGTCACATGTTGCCTGTCTACCCCGAAACTACCATCGACTCATCCCTGCAGCGGGCCGCTGCGCTGGGATTGCAGCGCACAGAAGATCTGGTGTTCTTCGCGCTCAATGATTTTTCATTTTCACGCGCTTGGTCAAGCCATCCCGCCGCAGCGACTGCTATCAGGCAGGCGCTGCAAGGAGAACAGACCTTGAGTGAACTGATGTGCAGGCTGACTGACGACACACTGGAAGAGATCGCTGCCACACGCGAGGCCGGGCCAACGCTATTTGGAGATTCTGATGGACACTGATGTCACGCAAGTTAAATCAGCCACCGGCGCAGCTAAGATGCGCGCCAATGCCGATAGCGCCCAGAAATGCGCTCTCGGCAGCAACGGTCAGTGCAGTTTCTGCCAGCGCACTGGCTATCCGATTCTCCCATTACGCTATGCGGTCAAGCCGGCCTATGTCACTACATTGAACACGAATCTGCTTTCATTGCCGCAGATGGAAAAGTTCTCTGCGCAACCGCTCAAAGGAAACCGATACACCCTGCGGGTGCTACGCAAAGGGTATGTTCATGTTTACCTAGGAGTGAAAGGCCACTGGCAAACGTATGCGGTGACTGAGGACGGCTATCTGCGTTTGATGAAGAATCCGGATGATCCGGACGCAAAGGCCGATCGTCCCTTGACTGAGGCGTGCAAGCGGGACGGCCACAATATCCCCGCGAGTTTCATCAATATCCCAGAACGTTATAAAAAAGTATGGATCGGGTTTGCCGACATTGTGTGGCGGAAAGAGGTGCGTGAGGCTTTCGAGGCCAAGCCAGACGCACGTATGCAGCGGGTAGACTGCAGCGCTTTGGCGGCTAATCCGGGGCAGCACGAGCATGCTTTGGAGCTCAGTGAAACGGCGATCGAACTACATAACTTTACGGAAGAGTATGCACTGGATGACAAGGAATACAAACTACGGCGTACCTATTTCGCTGAGGTGTTGTCAGCAGAGAAAACGGTGAAACAACAGTTTCTGTGGGAAAGCCTACATGGGAACTTTTCGCGTGCCGGGCACCTGACTGCACTCGGCAGCCACGTTAAAGCCTATTCGCAGAAGACGTCAAAGCAGTTTGGCGCAACACGCAAGATCGCAGCCGTCGCCTTGGCCGATCCTGTAGGGATGGTACAAGAGCTCAATACGACACGTCTGTATTTCATCAAGGCCCGCCAGAATTTCACCGATAAAGTGATGCGTCCGTTGCTCATTTCGAAATCTATTCTCGGCTTGAAGGACTACTTCGAGAGGACCGCACTAGTCGTGAGGACTATGGATGAGAAGAAAAAGAACCTGCCTGACCAGCAGACCGAAACGATAGGCTATTCCGATCCTATGCTGGGTTTGGGCGGCACATCTACCATTACCACCACTCGAAAGGAAAGGGCGAGCCAAGATGCTCAGGTCGCTTGGCGACGTATCGCCGAGCGCTACAGTGAACCGAATCGCGCCGACTTCGATAAGCGGTACGAAGCTGGCATGAAGCTGTTCAATGAGCAGATTGAACTGCAATCAGCGGATTGGGCCGCATGGGCACAGGACAGTGCCTGGACCAATCATCTTAGGGACTATCGCACGAGCTTTGGTAGTGACTACCGTGCTTTGGTGCAGAACTATGCGCCGTGCCTGGCGGGCGGTTGTGGCGAAGAACAGTACACGCAGGCGGTTTGGAAGACCTGGCTGGTGGGAAGGGTGGACGATCCTAGCTTGCCTGTATATCCGGTTCTGTTCGGCAATCGTAAGGATATCCTTGCTTATCTTGTACCAGCTGACGGGGAACTGAACAAAGGCGACAAGTTGTACGACTTTGCCAAGAATATCGTCGCCTCGGAAGAGAGTGGTGAAGTTAAAAAACGGGTGAAGGAGCTCACGCTTTCCGCCAAGGATGATCTGGCCCAGGTGGCTCTCGCTCTGTCAGCATCGATCAGCCGGTTGGAGGTCCAGATTACCGCACAGGCCGCGCTCATCGCCCATCGTGCCATACAAGCCGCCATGACCTTATATGAAGATGTTGAACCCATCTTCATCAAAGTTTCCCTTACCGTCGGCGAGTATCAGCGTTTGATATCAGAAGTTGCTTTTAAACTAGGTAACAAGTTACGTAAGGACGTTGGTTCGCTGGTATTCGGCGGGCTGCTCAACATTAGTAATCCGGCGGTCAGGGACAAGACCATCGATATCATCATCTGGTCTTTTGACAGGGCAGCGACCGTCAAGTCGACATTGGCTAAGGCAATGCTCGAAGGTAAGGAGGGCACACTAGGTGCGGCACGGGCCTTGTCGATCTCCAGCATCATCATCAGCAACACCGCCAATCAGGAACTGCGCAGCCTGGGTCAGAAGCTGGAGCTCAATGCAATGCAGGCAAAGAATCTTGTGCGCGACATGCTGAGCAAGAACTTGAAGATCGCTGAGATTGGAGAGCCTCTGCTAGGAGTAGGGGCGATGTTCTTCCAAGCTTGGGCCTTCAAGTCCTCCGTCAAGGATGTGAAGGAAAAACTTGGCGCGGATGGTCAGGAGGCGCAACTGGCGTTGTTGTCGGCGGGTTTGGGCCTCGTGGCGGCAACCATTGAAACGGTAGGTGTATTGTTCAAGACGGTGGGAAAGGAATTGGTGGGCAAGGCGCTCGCTAAGCTCGCTGGATTCATCGGGGCCGCTTCTTGCCTTGTTGATGCCATTCAGTCGGTATTTGCGGGAAATCGGGCTGGATCGCGCGGTGACTCGAACGCCCGCAACGCATACTATGCTGCGGCCGTCTTGTTCGGTGTGAGTGCTTTTGTCAGCAGCTATGCAGTAGCAATCGGTTCCAGCGCGCTACTGGGTCCGATCGGTCTTGCGCTACTGCTAGTTGGTCTGGGTATAGGATCGATCTGGTATGCGATGAACGCGGAATCAACACAGGCGGAAATGTGGGCCGACCGCTGTTACTTTGGAATCAATCGGAACAAAAGGGGAAAATGGAGCGACGCCGAATTCTCCATCGAGGTGGCTGAACTAAACTCCATTGTCATTGGCCTACGTGTAGAGCTAGGCTCTCGCAGTTTCATTACACGCACATGGGGTGGCATGGTCGATTTTGACGGGCACTCGGATGATAATGTCAAACTGAAGATTAGCTTTGGAATGTTTGACATAGAAAAGTCGGCCTATGAATGGGCCTGGTACGCCAGGCACAAAAAGTACGGCACAGTACTTATCGCAAGCGGGAAATATGGATCTACGCCGTGGAAGCTTGCCAGCGTGGCGGCTGGGAATCTCAACAAGAGCAATCTTAAAACTTTGCAGAGCGTAGATCTTTACCAGCCAACACTGACCTTCGATGATAAAGGGAGTGTCGCGGCGGCAGTGCAACTGGGCTACGCTAACATTGATACGGCGGAATTTGAGGAAACCAGCCTACAGGTTAATTACTGGCCGGACAGTGGAGAACCGTCATGCCTAACAGGAACAGTTGTCAACGAGGAATTGTAGATGAGCCGCACCCGGTCCCGTTTTAATCCGCCCAATCAACATTGGTACGAGGATTTACCCGACCATCAGGCAGACTTCGGTCGCGATATAGAGTCCCCTACGCTCGCTGACGATATCAATGCAATCAGCGAAAGCTATCTGGAAGTGTCGCGCGCGGGCAATGTGATCCGGGGCGGTTTGCTGATGGTGGGCACCGTAATGCTTGTGTTCTTCTCTTGGGTAGTGATGCACCTGGTAGCGGCGAGCATCGGGCCAGATGACGCGCTGATCTTTCCTATCATTAGTTGGAGTTTGCTTGCTTTGGGGATGATATGCGCCATTTTCGGTATGATTCTGGACTGCAGCATTCCGCGTGATATGCCAGTGCGTTTCGACCGCGATAAATGCAAGGTCTATGCCTATGATTATCCAATTCGTCTGATGCCGTTTCCACCCCGTCGGTCGAAACTAAAGATATTTTCCTGGCAAGACGTGCAGGCCGAGATTACCAAGCAGTCCGGTTACAACGGAAAAGCCTATGTCGTCCGCTATGCGCTGGTTCTTGTGATCTGTCAACCCGGCACCGATCAAGTGGTTGATCGCCTCACGCTAAAAGGGAACGACATGACCGTGCGCGGCTTGGAGGTGCTTTGGAGTTACATTCGTCGCTATATGGCCGAGGGGACCGTCAATTTACCGAAAGTGCAGCCGCGGCACCAAGGTGTAACTCTGCGTCGCAGCTTGTTTTCCTATATGCCCTATTTCGACCCGTCGACGGAAGGCGCCCAGTTTCGCAACCGCATGGGTGCAGTCGACTGGCTGCTGGCGCTGGTCATGATGTGGTTTTTCTGGATCTGGCTGCCTCTTGGGCTTTGCCATTACGTTGCAATGAAGTGTGCTCCAGAGCCGCGTTGGCCTGCAGAAGTGGATGAAGAGAGTCGGCGGGGGAAAAAGAAAATTCTTTCATGAGTACATCGCGGTTTAATCCACCGAATTCCCTCTGGTATGAGGACCTCCCGGCCCCGAGCGGCGATGGCGGAGGAAGAAGTTTCTGTCATGGCTTTGCAAGAGGATGTGATCGGTGTCGATCAAGATAAACTGGATATTTCTCACACATCCTCCATTCTGCGAGGCGGTTTCATTTTTATCGGACTGGTGGTCTTGCTGATACTGTGCTGGTTCGCGCCACATGTCTTCACGTCTATCTTTACACCCCCGAGATCTGTATTGGTGATAACGATCTTGACGATTCAGAATCTTGCACTGGCCGGTTACAGCCTGTTCCTGATCTGGCTGGACTGTCGAATTCCACGTGATCTTCCTGTACGTTTTGACCGTCGTGCTGGAAAGATTCATGTACAGGATTTCAGCCTCAGTCTCAATCCTTTCGCACGCCGAAAGCTTCTGCTGAAGACTTTCGACTGGACGGACATCGAGGCCGAGTTGACCAAGCATGCCGGATTCAATGGCAAGGTCTATATGGTGAGATACGCCTTGGTGTTGGTAGTTTGCCGACCAGGAACCACGGAGGTGCTTGAGCGGATCACCCTCAGAGGCAACGACATTGCAACCCAAGGCTTGCAGACTATCTGGTCCTATGTGCGAAGGTACATGGAGCAAGGCCCATCCAATCTGCCGACCCTACATGTACGTGAGCCACGGATTTCCTTGTTGAATAGCCTGTTCTTCTACATGCCCTATCTCGCTCCGGGAGAAGAAGGGCGGAGCTATCGTCGCCATATGGGCGCGGTAGAGTTGATTCTTGCGTTTCTGATGATCTGGTTCTTCTGGATCTGGCTGCCGTTAGGGCTGTGCTACTACGTTGCAATGAAATGTGCTCCACAGCCAAGCTGGCCTGAAGGCTTGGATTGATGGAGCCGTTGGAGAAAAATTGAGACATCGCTCTTTGGACAACTGAGGTTCAGTAGATGCCCGTTTTTGAATCTGAAGAGTCCTGATTGACCGGCTCGATGGCGAAGAAACGTCATGGCTAACAGGAACAGTTGTCCATGAGGAGTTATAGCTGAGCAGCACCCGGTCCCGTTTTAATCCGTCCAATCAACATTGGTACGAGGATTTACCCGACCATCAGGCAGACGTCAGTCGCGATTTTGATTTTCCTACGCTTGCCGACATCCATGCGATCAGCGACAGCTAGCTGCTATGGGATTACCCGTGACAGATTACGTAGATCAATTCAAACGAAAAGTTCACTACTAAAACTGACCGGGAAGATAAGTTCGTATCAGAAGGAGAGATTAAGTGCGAGCTTTGTATTTGCGGAGTCAGATCAAACAAGAATGGGGGTGCTTGCCGTCGCGTATTCGGCGACCAGTCTGACGGGGCAGGCGGCAATTATGTCGCGCTACGCTTCCTCTAACTCTTGAGAGAATAGAGCCATGAACAAGAAATCAAGTAAGTTTTCCTCTGAGGTGCGAGAGCGTGCCGTGCGCTCGGTGCGTGAGCAGGGGCAATCGCGGTCGCCTCGGCAGCAGCAAGTTTGGCCGGGTAGGCCGCGAGTCGATGGAATGATCGCTTTCCTCAACGAGGTACGCTCTCTCAAAAACTGCGAAGGGCACCGCAAACCCGGATGAGCAGATGAAGGAAATGAAGATGCTGATCTTTGATCATGTGACCGGAGACGACATTATCGATTTCGACCCAGCGACCGGGCTATGGCGTTATCCAGAAAAGCCGAGAGTGACGCCTGAGCTTGAGATCATGGCAAGGTTTACCCTCCCGGTGAGAGGAAGCTTTACTGAAGTCGATGGCAAGCGTTATTACCTTTATTGGACAGCGGACCGGATCTTGCTCTTCAGACTTCCGGATGGGACCGAATATACGTTGTTCCGCCACCTTTCAGATGCACGTTTTGAAGATCTGCGCGACGGGCTGAAATTCGAGATTGTCCCGGCGGAGAGAAGAGATGGCAGTGCTATTCCCGGATATTCAACAGTGCGAATGCACGACAAAACCGGTACGTTATTGCACGAAGTTTCTTATTTTTCGCAACGGTATCTTCAGCTCTACATGATGGATATCACACCCTTTACCGATAGAGATCTTGGAACATGGGATTTCTTTGTTGCGCTCAAAGATGCTGTCGAAAAAATAAGTAAGAAATGCTCAAGCGAGCAGAACGAAAGTCCGCTTGCATCCAGAATCCGGGCGAGAACTGGAGAGCGCTGTCCCCTAGATGGTTTTTGGTTGGTAGCCGATTCCGTGGATTATCGGATAGAGGCCAAACAAGGCGAGCTGATGCCCTCCAGTCAGGGTCGCAATGTGAATTGGGAATGGATTTCTCGTGAACTGATTCCTGCGGCTCTTTTCACCGACTAGAACAAATCGAGATATCTCCCACGGCACAGCGCACCTGCGGATCGTTGAGGAAAATAGCAATGCTTGTTTATCAGCACTACACAGGTAGCGAAATTATCGACTTTGATCCGGAAAATGGGCACTGGCGATACCTGGAAGAAGAGCAACGAACGTCCGACCTGGAAATTCTGGGCCGATTTTCGCTGCCCGTTCGAGGAAGCTACACCGAGGTAAATGAAAAACGCTACTACCTCTATTGGACGGCAGATCGCATATTGAATTTGATAACGCCTGACAACAAGACATATCCATTGTTTCGACATCTCAAAGAAGCGCTCTTCGAAGATTTGAGCAATGGCTTGCAGATCGCCATCGCACCTACGCAGAACAATGATGGGAGCGAGAAGCAAGGTTACTCTACGGTTCGTCTATCAGACAAGGATGGCCGTATCCTCCACGAAGTATCGTATAACTCACGGTACTATCTGGAGCTATACATGAGCGACCTGACCCCATTCACCGACCGGACTCTATCGACTTGGGATTTTTTTGTGGCGCTCAAGGACGGCGTGGAAAAAATCAGGAAGAAGTGCGTACCGTGTCCAGAGACAATAACGGATGTCGTACGCATCAGGTCAAAGTCTGGCCAAATTTGCCCGAAAAGCGGCTTCTGGCTTGTCGCAGATCTTGTCGATGACAAAATCGAGTGCGAGCAAGGAGACATCATGCCTCTATCGATGGGACGTGATGTGGCATGGGAATGGATATCTCAGGATATCGTTCCTCGAGAACTTTTCCTGGACGAGGACGAAGGATAGCCGCAAACATCCATCGGATCGTGAGATCCTGTTTCATGGTCAAACACGTCCGGAAGGCAAAGAGAACTGAATCATGCTGCTGTACCTCCACCATACCGCTGGCGATGTGATTGAGCTGGCTCCCGGCACCTACCTATGGCATTACGCAGAGACATCTCGAGGCGGTACAGATACGTCGATTATGGGATTCGTGGTCGAGCCAATCCGTGGTAGCTACACCGAGGTGGATGGAAAACGCTATTACCTTTATTGGTCAGCAGATCGAATTTTGAAATTTGTCACACCCGAGAATAAGGAATACAAGCTCTTTCGTTACTTGAAAAAGGCTCTTTTTGAAGATCTAAGGGATGGACTGCATATGGAGTTGGTCCCCACCGAAAAGAAGGATGGATCTGCAGTTCCAGGCTATTCGACCTTTCGCCTGCTCAACAGCCGTGACGAGATATTGCATGAGGTCTCCTATCACGCTCAGTTCTTCGTTGATCTCTATCTCGGAGATTTCACTGCATCAGTTGATCGCGATCTCGGAACATGGGACTTCTTCGTGGGATTGATGCGTGGCGTAGAAGAAATCGCCAGCAAGTGCGTAGAAAATCCTGAGCTGATCGGTCCGGACCTGGATCGTATCCGTGTACCCACAGGAGCAACCTGCCCCAAGACAGGATTTTGGCTTGTCGCGGACTTATTCGACGACAAGAAAAGAATTGAAGAAGGAAAGCCGATGCCGAGCTCGCTCGGGCGGGATGTGGTGTGGGAATGGCTATCGGTTGATATTGTTCCTCCAGAATTCTTCTTATAACCTGTCACGTCTGATTGTAGCCGCGACAGGATCGAGCGCAGTGACCCAAGTTCATACTTATGTTGATTTGCCAGCACCACACCAGCAGCGACGTCATTGATTTTGAACCGACTACCGGACTGTGGCGGTACGTTGATACTGCATGGAGAGGCAGTGACACGGATCTCATTGCTCACTTCGCACTACCCATAAGGGGTTCGTACATTGAAGTAGAAGGAAAGCGCTTCTACGCCTATTGGACAGCAGATCGTGTATTGATGTTTGTCACGCCGGACAACAAGAAATTTGCACTTTTCCGCCATCTGGCTGGAGCCCTGTTTGAGGATTTGCGAGACGGCCTGCAATTGGATCTGGTCCCGGCGCAAAAGAATGACGGCAGTCTTGTGCCCGGATACTCAACCATGTTTTTGCGAGACGAGGATGGGGGCTTGCTTCATGCGATTACCTACAATTCAAATTATTATCTGCAGCTCTATCTCGCCGACTTCACTCCGTTCACCGATAGAAATCTAGCCTCGTGGGATTTTTTTGTCAGCCTGAAGAACGGAATTGAAAAGATATCTGGGATGTGTATATCCGCAGAAAAAATAGCTGATGTTGATACCAGTCGGATTCGCATCAAGTCAGGAGTGACGTGTCCGCAAACTGGTTATTGGTTAATTGCGGATTTGGTCGACGATAAAGAATATGTTGAAGCAGGGGCGCCCATGCCACGCTCATTCGATAGGGAAGTGACTTGGGAGTGGTTATCTGAAGACATCATTCCACATGAGCTATTCCCAGAAGATCAATAGTCGATGGAATGATCGCTTTCCCCAACGAGATTACAGCGATCATGTCCTTGAAATTAGTACCGCAATCATATGAAGTCTGCCTCCCGTGGCGGCAGCATTCGCAAATTCTCAATTATTGCCGCTGCACAGATATCACACGGCACCACTCACACTGATCAGCTTGGAGAGTACGAGCCACATACGAGGTCGAGAATCGGCTCATAATTTCCCGCTTATTCATCTGCCACCGCGAACACCCGCCCCTAACCCTTGTCCAACCCGCTCCAAGGCCCGCCAGTTCCAGCAAGCAAACGCAGGACCAGCGGGGATCATCATGACAAGAAAATAACTGATCGGGATCGCATCGACCATGAAACTGCCTACCCTGAAATCCTTGCTCGGCGTCAAGCCACCCACCTCCGCCGTGGACCCGCTGCTCAAGCCCATCAATGACAATCACCCCGGCGGCGAAGACCTCTCCTTCACCGCCGATCTGGACGCCATCGCCGAGGCCCGTCGCTTCGACGATCCGACCCTGGACCAGGGCGAATGGGTCACCGACATCAAGGAAGCCGACTGGATCTTCGTCGAGCAACGCTGTGCCCAGCTCATCGAAACCCGCAGCAAGGACCTGCGCCTGGCCGTCTGGTACAGCGAAGCCGCCTGCAAGACGCGCGGGCTGCGCGGGCTGGGTGATGGCTTCCTGTTGGTGGCCGGCCTGTTCGACCAGTTCTGGGATCACCTCTACCCCCTGTCTGAAGAGGGCGACCACGACCGCCGCGTCGGCAACCTCACCTGGCTGCTGTCGCGCTCGGTGCAGATGTCACGCGAGATCCCGCTGACCGAAGGACGTGGCAGTGCTTTCTCGCTGCTCGACTTCGATGGTGCACGCACGCGCGCCGCCAATGCCGAGCGCATCGCCAACGAGGGCGGGCAGCCAGAGGAGGGCGTCAAGCTGGCAGTGATGGAATCGGCACGCAAACGCAGCTCACATGCCTTCTACGAAGCCATGCTCGCCGATACCCAATACTGCCTGCAATGCCTGGAACAATTCGAAAAGTCGGTGGACCAGCGTTTGGGCGTCGACGGCCCCGGCTTCTCTGCCGCACGTGAGGCGATCACGCTGGTGCATGACACCATCGCGCGTTTCGCTGCCGACACCGGCCTGCGTTCAGTGGCACCCGCGGAAATCGTCGTCGCAGACGAGAACACCGCCGCCCTGGCCGCCCAATTTACCGAGCCCGGAAGCGCAGTTGCGGCGCAGGTCCAGCATCAAGGGCCCATCCGTACCCGTGCCGAAGCCATCGCCCAATTGCGTGCGGTGGCGGAATTCTTCCGACGCACCGAGCCGCACAGCCCGGTCGCCCACCTGGCGGACAAGGCAGCGCAGTGGGGCGAAATGCCCTTGCATGCCTGGCTCAAGACTGTCATCAAGGACAATGCCGCGCTGTCCCATGTCGAGGAACTGCTGGGATTGCAACCGCCTCCGCAGGATTGAGCCCGTAGCGGCCTCAGCTCAAATGCAAAAAGGAACCGCCAAAAAACGGTTCCTTTTTTCTTTTACGAGATTCGCCCAGCCCTTACTTGGCGATGCGGAATTCGATGCGGCGATTCTTGGCGCGTCCTTCCGCCGTGCTGTTGGAGGCGACCGGTCGGTCAGGGCCCTGACCAGAGGTAGTCAGCAGGCTCTCATCGACGCCCTTTGCACTCAGGTAGGCTTTGACCGCATCGGCCCGCGCCAGCGATAGCGAAATGTTGCTGGCGCGCAGACCTTCATTGTCGGTATTGCCGATGATCTCCACATGCCGTCCTTTGAGTCTCAACATGGTGGCAGCGATCTCATCGAGGATGCGCTTGCCTTCAGGCGTCAAGGTGGCCTGCCCGCTCTCGAAGGACACCACGCGGTTGGCCAGTACATTGTCCAGCAAGCCCTGTTCCGAGGTGGAAACCCGCAAGCCATTGTTGACGGTATAGGAAGAATTCAGGCTGCTGGCCATGTCGCTGGCGATTTGTTGTCGCTGTGCTTCATTGGCCACTTCGCCGGAAATGCTGACGCTGGTGCCGTCGATCTTCAGCTGACCTCGGCTGACCGCCTTGAGATTGGGCGAAATCAGTTTCTGCACGTGACTGTTCCAGTTGGCCGGTAATACCACCTGGCCCACCGCAATCTGGTCGACTACACGATCGGCGCCGTAGACTTCACGCAGACGCGCCAGGGCCGCGGCCTTGCTGGCTTCGTCCGGTACCGTTCCGGTGACCAGGACCTGGCCCGGCGCGGGAGTGGCAACAGGCGGCGCAACGTTCTGCGCCAGGCCGATTGAGCAGGCAAGCGAGGCGATGCTCAACAGCGCCAGCCGACGGGTTTGGGAAAGAAGGTTCGTCTTCAAGATTCAGGCTCCGATGAAAGCTTCGCGGAACGAGGCCAGGGCCGAGGTCAGCGAGAGGTCTGGATGGGCCAGGTAGCTGGACAGTTTCTGGATGCCGTAGTCACCGCTCACGTGTTCTTCCACCCAGTCGGCATCGTCGAAGGGAATGTTGTGCTCGGCACCGGCCTGGACATCCATCACCGAATGCAGGGTGCGCGGTGAAGCTCCGGAGAAGCCAAGGAACATGACCGGTTGTTCATCCATTCTGGTCAGCAACAGCACCAGCTCGAAATCGGCCCGCGTGAGGAAGGGCGTAATCAGGTGCATCCAGAAGCTGGCTACCAGGCTGCGATACATCGGGTCGCGCGGTAGTGGCAGGATCAGGTTCTTGTCGAGACGGCTGGAGGTGCTGGCCATGACAGGTTGCAGCAGCAGGCCCAGTGCCAGCAGCAGCTGACGCAGATTGCCGGCGAAGCCTGCCTCGGTCAGCATCTGTTGCAGCGAACCGGTCGTCTGCAGATCAAGGAAGTCAGCGAAGGCGGCGCGGTAGCCGGCGCTGTTGATGTCCAGTTCCAGCGTGGTCGAAGCCAGTGTCTGCAGTGGCTGGCCAGGATCGGGCGCGCTCAGTACCCCCTGTGTGAGCGACTCCAGGCGCGTCCACAGTCGCGAGAGGATCAGAGGACTGTTGCTGACGAAGGCCACCGGATCTTCGATATCGAAGGCACTCATCGAGATGAACGGGAAGCGGCGCTGCGACTGGTCGCCGCTGGCACGCAGGTGGCCCGCCACGGCACGCCGGCTGCGCGGACCCATGACCACGAAATGCAGGGGCTTGACGCCGTCATAGATGATCTTCCAGCGCGCATCGCGCGAGAGCAGCTCCATGGTCTGCGCCAGCCAGTTGTCCAGCAGCGTGATCAGCGCGGCGTTGTCGGTGGCCTTGATGAAATCCCCGCGTGCCGGAATCTTGCCGAAATAGCCGATTCTGATGGGGGTGCCGGATGCACTCATTGCTTGGCCCCTGTAGTCATGGATTGAGTTTGCGATTGCACCGGCGACGCCGGTGCAGGCGCTGGCGGCGCGCCGCCAGCGATGGTTTCCGGCAGCTTCAGGCCACGCAGAGCCGCCGTGCCGCGTGCGGCACCATTGCTGTTGCCGGAGACTTCGGCGCTGCTGATGATCTTCAGGTTCACCACCACCGTCACCCCGTCATTGGTCCACGACAGCTCGAAGACCCCGTTGTCCTTGCGCTTGCGCTGGGCCGTGTTGATCAGGCGTTCCAGACCGAAGCGTCCGGGCTGGTTGGCCACTTCCACCGTACGACCGTCATAGGTGACGGCAGTCACCCGGGCACCCGGCGCACCCTGCGGATTGGGCCAGACGAAGTTGCTCCACTGGGCTTGGGTATTGCGGTAGCGTAGCTGCTGACCATCGATCTCGATGGTGTATTCCAGCGCACCCGGCGCTGGCTGGGGCTGGATCTGGAACACCGTCTGCGCATCTGCAGCACCGCCACCGCCGCCTGCACCAGCACCGCCCGGGGTGCTGATCCAGTCGGCGAAGCTGGTGGTGATGGTCGGCGACAGGGTGATGCCCATGTCGGCCCACTTGCGTGGCGACAGCGTATCGCCCCGGCGTACCACCAGCGGACCCATGGCCGCGGTCACGAACTTGGAGATCGCGCCATTCTCGCCAAACACGGTACCAATCTCGCCACTATTGGCCTCGATCTTCGAGTTGGGCGAGAACGGATACTTGGCCGCCAGATTGTTCTGGAACGGCTCGTATACCTGGGCACGCCAGATCTTGTTGACCTCGCCTTCGGTCGGACGCACCAGCGCATTGAAGCCCTGTACCAGCGGCCGCACCAGTAGCGGCCGCAGGGTGGTCTTCTGCTGGTCGTTCAGGCCGGGCAGCATCTCCTCATCGACGAACTTGAGCGAATCCGACAGTTCCGAGCCGCTGCCTTCCAGCGTCTGCTGCATCAGCTGCTTGGCACCGGGGCCGGTGTCTCCCTGGTTCTTGATGGTGTTCAAGCGGGTACGCAGCTTGGAGAGATTTTCCATGTAGCCGCGCATGAGCGAATTGCCCTTGTCTTTGCTCACCACCAGGCGCGCCACGCCGGCGAATTCGCGGCCGACCGGACCCATCGGGATAGCGGTGCTGCCATCGGTATTGAGCTGGGTCGGCGCCGGTACCGGGGCCGGCGAGCGACGCAGGATGGTTTCCTTGAACCAGCCCATGAAGCCCTTGCTGGCGTTGGCCAGGCCGGCATCGACCAGCGAGGGGTTGTCCCACGAGGTTTCGTCGTAGACCGTATTGATCACCTTGTTCAGCGGTGAGGTCAGCGGGTCGCCCAGACGGTTCATGGCATTGGTGGCCTCGTCCAGGTTGTGCAGTTCGACGATGCTCACGCCCTGCAGGAATTTCTGCCACTCACGCGCATATTCGGTCTTGTACTGCGATACCAGGGCCTTCTGGATCTGCTCGGGGCTACCCTCCAGTGTCAGGTCGTCCTTGGTGGAGGTCTTGAGCACCCAGTCGGCGCTTTGCAGTTCCTTGTTGGCGGCCTCCTTGAAGGCATCCTCCACGAACTTCTCCCAGGCATCGCGAGTGAAGGTGCCGGGGATGGCGTAGCTGCCCATCACCAGTTCCTTGTCCTTGTCGCCGACGATGCGGGCGACCGTCATGGACGCGAAGCGGGTCGCGGCACGTGCCTTCACGTCGGCATATACGCGCTCGCGCGCCGGCATGCCACGAACCACACGACGCAGGTTTTCGCGGGTCTGGTCGACCAGGGTCAGCTTGTTTTCCACGGTCGGCCAGGAGGGATCATTGATCTGTTCCAGCGAGAAGCTGATGAGTCGCTCGGCACTGCGGATCATCTGTTCGCGCGGCATGGTGCCCCGGTTGGTCTCCAGCCAGCCGCGCCAGAAGCGGGTGATCTGGTCGCTCAGGTGACTCGATTCGGCACGTGACTTGTCGGCCAGCATCAGATAGGTCTTCAAGGCGTTGTAGGCATCTTCCACACTGGTGGCCGAGCTGTCCTTGTAGGTGCGCAGGGCGTTGCCGGCCTGCGCGCCATTGTCGGCCACCGGCGTGATGCCGCCGGCTTGGGGCGGCTTGGACATCGGTTCCAGCTTGCCGGAATTGGCGTTGACTTCCATCAGGTAGGTCTCGATGTTGGAGGCCACCGGTTTCAACATGATTTCCTTGATGCCGGCGAAGTATTCCTCGCGCAGCTTGCGTTCCAGCAGGTCGCCCTGATAGAGCCCGAGTCCGACCGAAATCGGGCGGCTGGAGCGATAGCGGTCCAGTTGTTCGATACGGTCCTGCAGGATCTCCAGTGCTTCGAAGCGCGATTGCAGGTCCAGGCGCTTTTCCTGCAGTTTGACGGCCTTGTCCATGTCGGCCTGGACGTTGGCCACCAACTGGCGGTTGCCCATGTAGGACCAGCTCCATCCACCCAGCAGCGCCCCCAGTACGGTCACCGCCGCGAAGAAGGTGATGTAGCGCATGCGGAGCTTGTGGCGGCTGGTGTACTGCGCCACCAGCTGCTTGTCCGCAAAGATCACCTGCTTGAACAGGTTGTGCAGGAAGAAGCCGTGCTGGGAGGAGATATCGCGCTGCGGCTTGTGTTCCAGCGTCAGGCCGAAGCGGTCGGCGATGCGCTGCGAGGAGGCGCTCACGGTCGCGCCTTCCTGCAAGGCACTGGTGAAGTAGAAGCCTCGGAAGACCGGCTTGAACTGGAAGGGATTCTCCTCGAACAAGGTGGTCACGAAGGAACGCAGCACGCCCTTGATGGAGGAAAACTCCAGCGGGAAGGTCAGTACGCCCGGCGCCAGGTTTTCGCCGCGCTTGACCGACATGTTGACCAGGCTCATTTCCTTGAGGCCAGCGTACAGTTCGTCGAAGCGCTCATCAAAGAAGCTGCTGACCTCCTGTCCGCTGCGCTTGCGGTCGTAGGCGAGGGTGGCGCCCCAGACGCGGTCGCGTTCACTGCGTTCGGTGTCGAGGAAGAATTCGTTGAAACCGGTGATCAGGTCAGCCTTGGTGAAGACCACATAGACGGGCGCAAAGACTTCCAGCTTTTCGGTCAGTTCCTGTACGCGCTGGCGCAGATTCTTGGCCAGATTGATGGCGAATTCGGGACGATTGCCGGTCAGCTCGGCGATGCTCACCGCAATGATGATGCCGTTGATCGGCGCCTGCTTGCGATAGCGCTTGAGCAGGCCCAGAAAGCTGAACCATTCATTTCGGTCATCTTCGTACACCGAATAGCGCCCGGCGGTATCGAGCAGGATACCCTCGGTGGTGAAGAACCAGTCACAATTGCGTGTACCCCCCACCCCATGGACGATCTTGCCCCCCTTGTCGGCGAACGGGAATTGCAGGCCCGAATTGGCGATGGCAGTACTCTTGCCCGCTGCCGGGTTGCCGATGACCATGTACCAGGGCAATTCGTACAGCGCGGCAGCGCCCGACTTCTGCCCCAGCTTGGAGGTCTTGATGGTATTGATGGCTTCCAGCATGCGCTGGCGCAGGGCGTTCACGTCGTCGCGGCGCGCGCCGTCGCTGCTGGTGGGGGCAGCCTGGGCGGCTTGCTGCTCCAGCACGTTTTCCAGCTTGCCGGCGGCACGCCGGGCTTTCCAGCGCTTGTAGAGCCAGAACCCCAGCCAGACCAGCAACAGCAGGCCGAGCAGGGCAACGGCCCAGATCAGCGCCACTTCGAGCTGATCGGCGCCGATGAAGAGAAAGGCCGCCAAGGCGGCGAAGCCCAGGAGGATGAGGACACGCGTGTCGCTGAGGATATGCCAGAGTCGTTGCATGATGTGAGCGCTTTGGTGTGGAGTTCTTGTTATACGGTCGCTGAAGCAGGGGCGTGAGATGCCGTGGATGTCGAGGATGCTGCGGGATCGGAATCCGGCGCGGCTCCTGCCGCAATGACGGGAGCGAGGCTGAGGGCCACCACGGCGCGCCGGTGTGCGTCTTCGTTGCAGACGCACAGGGTCGGTTCGCCGCTCTCGGAGGTGGCAGTGTGTGCCAGTACCAGCGCCGACAGCGCCGTGGCCTGGCCGGCCGAGCCGCAGGTGGCGCCGAGCTTGACGCATTGGCTCCCCAGGTCCAGTTCGGGCAGGGCGGCGTAGCCCAGTTTCATGATTTCATCGGTACGGCTGGCGCGGTAGTCACCATCGCTTACCAGCAGGGCCAACTGATCGGGGGCAATCGCGGCATCGCGCAGCGCAGCCTGCGCCAGCTGGATCAGCAGTTCGCCCGATACGCGGCGAGCCTGGTCGACCGATTGCTCATGACGGCCCACGCTGGCCCGGTGCAGCAGGACCGGATCGGCCGTCCCCATGGCCAGCGCCTGGGTGGCGTCAGCCAGGATCAGACCGGCGGCAGCTTCTGCCGGCGCTTTGCCGATGTTCTGCGACCCTTGCAGCAATTGCTTGTCCTGCTGCCAGGCCTTTACGATCTCCGGATCCAGGTTGCACTCGGCTGCAATGACCATGGCCAGGTAGGACGAGGCCAGATAAGGGGAGGGCTGCTGCGTGCGCGCATCGCGACTGGTGGCGACCAATCGGTCCAGGTGCTGCAGCGGGTGTGCGTTTTCGCCGGCCGCGGCGGGAAGCACGTTGAGCTTCTCGGCCGGCCAGCCGGCCAGGCATACCTGCTCACCCAGCCAGCGTGCAGCCTGCATGCGGGTTTCGCTTCCCCAGTGGGTGGGCAGCAGGACCAGCAGATGCAGATGCGGCAAACCGACTTCCTCCTGACGGTGACGCGCAGCCTCGCGATACTCCTCCAGCAGGGGATGCCACTGCAGCCGCCCTCCCAGCTCCCGCGCGATATCGGCGGCCAGCGTCAGGCTGCGCCAGTGAGCATCGCCCATCAGCATCGGATCCTGCCCGGGGAAATGTTGCTGATGCCAGGTCTGGTAGATTTCGCGTGTTTCTTCACTTTGGAGGTCGCCGATGCGCCCGGCGAGGATGGGCATGTCCTGATCGTTCACCAATTCGCCATCCAGGGGCAGGCGCAGGGATTGCGACTTGATCTGTTCCAGCAGGCTGCTGGCGTCGGCACCGAAGGGTGAGCGCAATGCAGTGGCCACGATGGCCAGCGTCCACCTGCGCTCGGGAGGATGTCCCGGTTCGCTGGGTGCAGCCGTCGGGGCAGGTGCGGCAGCCGCGGCGGCGGCCTTGGCGGCGGCTGCCGCGACCAGCGCGCTCCTGGCCTTGCTCACGCCCCACACCAGCAGCAGAAAGGCGGCCGGCAACACCAGCAGATAGACGATGACATCGCCGCCATCGGGCATGTGGTTGGCGCCTGACCAGTAGGTGATGAACATCACCCAGGTCACCAAGAAAACTGCGACGGTCAACAGACCCCGCTTTATCCATGTGCTCATCAGCGTTCGCTTTCTGGATTCTTATTGTTGTAGTCGGCCCTGCCCCTGTCATGATGGTTGGGTTCGCTCAGAGCGTCGTGGTCGCCTGACCGGCAATGAGTACCGCGCCGCAGGCGGTCTTGTCGCCATCGCGCGCTACCGGCGCGCCATCCACCACCATGGTGGGGTCGCCGCTGACGATGGTGGTGGTGCCGTGGTGCGGGCAACTGACCTTGTCGCCGATGCGCGCCACCGGCTTGTTGCCGACCAGAGTCTGACCGGAACCTTCGATGACGCTGCCACCGTGCGAAGTCTTGTCGCCGAGGACGATGATCGGCTTGCTCATGGTGTATCCCCTTGTATTTCTATGGTCTGTCTTTATGCGGGCGGCCGGGCAAGGGGCCGCCTCCAGCTTCATTTCTTCATCACGCCCGGCATGCGGTATTCCGTGTGACCGAAATCCATCAGTTTCCAGCGGCCGCCCCAGGTCAGTCCCACCGACTCGGCGACCTCGCCATAGAGACGATAGCCTTCCATGGCCCATGGATCCTTTTCGCTGATGACCAGCTTGCCGTTCCGGACAAAGGCGCAGTCGCCCGCAAGGCCGTACTGGTGGTAGCTCTGGAACGCGGCTGCATTGGTGACGTTGCCCCCCATCCCGGCCAGCATGTTCTGGCGCTCCGGACTGCGGTAACCCTCGATGAGCGCCATCTCGTAACCATGCTTTTCCTTCATGATCTTGAAGACCAGCAGCAGGCGTTGGGCGTATTCTGGATTGAGCAGTTGCCAGTTGCGGCTGGCGTTGACCAGCATCGGACGGACCTGGACCACTTCCGCAGTGGTAAACATGTCCGGCGGCAAGGGCGGCGGTGGTACGAGTTGCTCGCCTTTTAAAAGTTCCGCAATTTGAGAATTGGTTACGCGCTGGGTGTCGTCAAAACCCTGCAGCATCGACTTGCCGCTTAACAGAAATGCAACGATGGCTGGACCTATCAGCAATACTGCGATCGTTGACACAATTACGTAATTATTGCGCACGTAGTCGACACTCGCTGTCAGGGAACTCCGTACGCTGGATGTGGTCCCTGCAATCACCTCGTCGCTTCTTCTGTTCCAGCGTTCCCATCGTGAGCGCAGACCTGCAAGCCGGGCGTGCAGGAAGCGTAACGTCAGTCCTCTGCCGGACGGAAACAGCAGCAGCCACATCGCGAAGCCGGTGACCAGCAGATAGGTGGCAATGAGAAGGAACAGCACGACGAATCCCCTTTTTATTCTGGTCGACGCTGGGTGGCACTGAAGGTGCGGACGCCGACACGTTTCTGGAATTGATCCGGCTCATTGGCAAGTGATCGAGCCGGACTGGCAGTCAACGGAAAATTAATAAAAATCAAACAACTTGTTTCAAGTTGGATAACTCAGGAGTACGGCCTTGCAGCCTCCGAACCAAGAAAAACCTGGATCCAGAAGACCAAGCTTGATGCCTGCATCGGACACTTCGTCTGCGGATGAAGTTCGCATCCTCAATTCGATTTCGGACGGAAAGAAAAAAGCCCGCAGCAATGGCAGTGGCAATGGCGCAGGAACACACAAGCCGCGTCGTGTGCTGTTCATCGTGCTGCTGCTGTTGCTGGTCGCCGGCGGCATCACGCTGGCAGCCTTGCGTCTGCACGGTCATGATGGTGGAAGCACTTCCGTGCAAGCCTCTGCAACCCCATCCAGGCCGCCACCGGCAGCCGCTGCACCTGCATCGACCACCGACACCGGGCCAGCTTCAGGCGTCGCTTCGGCCGCGACCGATACAGCGGTCATCAACGATACCAGTGCCCCGGCACCAGACCCGGCGGCGGACTCCAACCCCGCCCGTGGCCCGGACCAGTTGACTTCGGCGCTGGAGGAAGGCGTCAAGCCACCGCCGGCGACGCTGAAGAACGCCCTCGAAGCCAAGCCGGAAAAAACCGTGAAGCCCCCCAGGTCGACAGCCCAGCATGAGGAAAAAAAGAGGAAGGCAGCCAAGGCCGAGAATCGCAACGACAGCGATGTCGATCTGATCAAGGCCCTGGTCGCCCGCTCCGGCGAGGTCGAGAAGAAACGCAGCCCCGAGGGCGCCAGCAATGCAAACGGTGGCGATGCTGCGAGCGGGCAAGGCGCCCCTGCGAAGTCTTCGCAGGCGCATCCTGGGCCCTCCCGGCAGAAGGATGCCCGCAATGTCGATGTGGTGGAGCGCAAGAACGGCGAGAGTACCGCCTCACTGCTGCAACGCTGTCATGCGCTGGGTTTCGTTGAAGGTGAATTCTGCCGTTGGCGCATCTGCTCGGGACGCTGGGACAGCGATCCCGCCTGCAAGGTGGCCAATACGAACAATTGATGCAGATTGCCCGACCCGGGCAGTCTGCAGAGAATTCTGAGCTCAATCTTGTTTCTTCTTCTGCACAATCGGTGACCGATGTCTGAGCTGCTCAACCAGCTGGTGCAATTCACCAGCGCGACCCGTCTCTATCGGCTCTCCCTGGGAGAGCGTGTCGCTACCGGCGATCTGCTGGTGGAAGCCTTCGCCGCCTCCGAAGGTCTGCATGCCGTCGGCGTGCGCGAGGTGATCGCCCTCAGCCTGGACGCCGGCTTGTCGCTCAACACGCTGATCGGCCAACGGGCCAGCTTGCAGGTGAGCCTTGCCGACGGTTCCAGTGCCAGCTTCTCGGGGCTGGTCAACGAAGCCGCCAAGCTCGCCAGTGAGGGAGGGCTGGCCCGTTACCGGCTGCGCCTGGTCCACTGGATCTGGTTGCTGAGCCAATCACGCAACAGCCGCGTGTGGCAGGACAAAAGCGTCGTCGAGATCGTCGAGGACGTGTTCGGCGGCTATGCCCCGCATGCGGCCTGGCAGTGGTCGGACGAAGTGATGTCCTTTCTGCAGGACCTGGCGCCGCGTAGCTATACGGTGCAATACCGTGAGTGCGATCTCGATTTCGTCAGCCGCCTGTTGGCGGCCGAGGGCTTGTCCTGGCGTGTCGAGGAATTCGCCGAGGCCAGTGCCGGGCACCGGCTGGTATTGTTTGCCGATTCTTCCCGGGCCACCGTCTTCCCCGAGGATGCCAGCAGTGCTGCCGAGCTGGGCGGGCAGGGCATCCGCTTCCATGCCGGTACTGCCCGCGAGGAACAGGACAGCATCCAGGCCCTGGCTGCGCGCCGGACCTTGCAGCCGGCATCCTTCACCTTGCTTTCCTATGACTACAAGAGCAAGCAGGCGGTCGCCACCAGCATGCCGACCTGCCATGAGTTCGGCCACCAGGATGCGCCGCGCCTGGAAAGCTACGATAGCCCCGGACTCTACGCCTATCGCAGTGCTGCCGAGGCCGACCGCTACGCGCGGCTGCACCTGGAAGCCAGCGAGGCGCGCAACAAGCTGTGGCAGGCGCGCAGCACCGTGCGTACCCTGCGTCCGGGCACTCGCTTCACGCTGGCCCAAGGCCCGCTGGGCCTTTCCGCAGCAACCGGAAAGTCCCCCGAATACGCGGTATTGTCGGTCGCGAGTGTGGGTATAAATAATTTACCCAAAGATGCGCAGGAAGGCTTGGCCGAACTGTTCGGTCCACTGCCCCCACTGCTGGAAGAATGCCTGGTCGCATGCCAGTCGCAGCACCAGATTGCGCAAGGCAGCCAGCATCCTGATGCTGCCGCCATGAGCGAGCGCGCCGATTTCGACGCAGTCATCTCCCAGGCGCGCAAGCTCGGTTACGCCAACGCTTTCGAGGCGATACGCGCGGACGTCGTATGGCGTCCGGTGCTGGCAGATGGCACTGGCCTGTATCGCCACGCGGGGGCCACCGCCCGGGGCAGCCAGAGTGCCATCGTAGTGGGTCCCGATGGACAGAGTACGGCCAACGGCGGCGATGAGATTCATTGCGACCGCCTGGGTCGGGTCCGCATCCGTTTCCACTGGCAGGGCCGCAACAACGATGCGACAGCCACTTGCTGGGTCCGCGTGGCGCAGCGCGCGGCCGGTGGCGGTAATGGCATGCAGTTCCTGCCGCGTATCGGACAGGAGGTCCTGGTGCAGTTTCTGGAAGACGACATCGATCGCCCGGTCATCCTGGGCGCGCTCTACAACGGCCAGGGTGAAGGTTCCGCCTCACCCACGCCGGGAGGCGAAGCAGCGCAGGGTGGCGAGCAGGAGCGCAACAAGGTCTTCACGAGTGCCAGCGATCTTTCTCCCAGTGGCCAGGGCAATCTGGCCGGCGGCAATGCGCCGACATGGCACGGCGGCAGTCAGGATGGCGACGGGCATCGCAACGCTGCTGCGCAGTGGGGCATTCGTTCCAAGGAATTTGGCGGGGCCGGCTACAACCAGTTGCTGTTCGACGATACCGATGCCCAGAGCCGCATCCAGCTCAAGACTTCGCAGGCGGCGTCCGAACTCAACCTCGGTCATCTTGTCCACACGGCGGACAACTATCGCGGCAGTTTCCGCGGTACCGGTGCGGAACTGCGCACCGATGCCTATGGGGCGATCCGCGCGGGCAGCGGTATTCTGTTCTCCAGCTACCAGATCCAACATGGCGCCTCCAGCCGCGACCCGGCCGGTGACAATGCCGGCGGCATGGCCCTGTTGAAGCAGGCCACGCTGCTGGGCAAGACCTTCAATGAAGCGGCGGTGACCCACAAGACCGTCGCGCTGGCCGGCCATGTCGGCCCGGCGCAGGCCAATGCCAGCGTCATCAACGACAGTGCCGCGCCGCTCGAAGCCATTCGCACGGCAGCAGCCGGCATGGTCGATGGCGTGCCCGACAAGAGCGGCGAGGACGTGGCGGCCGCCAACACGCAGACGGGTGAGGGCAAGCTCCCGCAGAGCACCGCAGCCCTGATCGGCATCGCTGCCAGGGAAGGCCTGGGCGTGGTCGCGGGCCAGCATCTGCAACTGGCCAATGGCGAGACGGTGAGCCTGATGTCCGGCCACGACAGCCAGCATGTGAGCGGCAACCAGCTGCGCATGCGCAGCGGGCAGGCCCTGGGCGTGCTGGCCGGGGCCGTTGCAGCGGGCGAGGGCGGACAGGGTTTGCAGATGATCGCCGCACAGCAGAATATCGATGTGCAGGCGCAAGCCGATACGCTGGCGGTACAGGCGCGCGATCAGGTGAGCGTGGTGAGTGCCAAGACCAGTGTGGATTGGGCGGCGGCCAAGAAGATCACGCTATCCACGGCGGGCGGGGCCAACATCACCATCGAGGGTGGCAATATTACGGTGCAGTGTCCGGGGAAGCTCACCATTCATGCTGCACAGAAGCTGTTCCAGGGGCCGGTGCGGCAGGAGGTTCCGATGCCTGTCTTGCCCAACAGCGTTTGCAAGGACTGCATTCTGGCCGCGATGAAGCAGGGTGCGCCGGGAGTACTGGTATGACCGATAACCCTTGTCAGCCTCTGCTGGACTGGTGCAGAGCGCCTGCGCAAGCTCGGCTTCATCGCTTTGCTCTGCTCGACAGTGCACCGGTGGAAGGCGCGTTCCGACAGCGGCCCCTGCAGGGCCAGCGTTTTTCCTCATTGTTTGAAGGACGACAGGAAGCCGTCCTGCCCGAGATCGCCCCCTTGCTGATCGATCTGGACAGCGCGCAGGACAGCAGCTTGCAGCGTCTGTGTGAATGGCTATGGTCGATGGGTCTTGAGCATCCTTGCCTGTCCTGGATGGCATCACCGTTGCCGCTTGATGCGCTGGCAGCCCATCTGCGGCTGTTCCACACGGTGGATCTGAGTGAGGGACAAACCATGCTGTTGCGTTGGTACGATACCCGCATTCTTCCGCAATGGCTGGGTTGCCTGACGCCACAGCAACATGCGCAGTTCTGCGCACCGCTGGTCAGCCTGTCCTGCCTGGACCGAACGGCGCGTGTGCAGACATTTTTCCAGGACCACCAGGCAGAGCATATTGCGCCCCTGTCCGAACCTGCGTTGGGCAGATCATTGGTGCAACTCGATGACCGGCAGTTGGCGCAGCTGATGCAGTCCTCCCAAGTCGATATCCTGATCAATCGTCTGCAGTCGCTGATTGCCCCGGAGCTCGCTCGTGTGGCGCGCGGACGCTTGGCTGCGTTTTTGCAGGCACATGTCGACCAGCTCTGTGCTGCGGGGATAGACGATGCCGAGCGTCAGCTTCAGTGTCTCTTGCCGGCCTTGTACACCTCGGGTGCCGCCTGGCTGCATCCTGCCTTCGCCTCCTTGCTGCAAGCTCCGCCTGCCGGGTTCGAGGCCTTCGCTGCGGCGATTCAGGCGCTTCCCGATGAGATCTATGCGGTTGATCTTCCCTTGTGGGATAAGGAAGAGCTTGTCGGCAGAGAGGATGCGGCTGCATGAGCGTAGTAATAATGAAAATTGCTGTTGGAGCGCTGCTGGTAGTGCTGGCGGGATGTGATCGATTCTCTTCCGAACCGACCTATAGTGGCTTGAGTCTTGAGGCGTTCAACTACACGCCTTACAACCTTGACCGCTTTGTGATCAAAGACAAATACGGAAACAAAGGTTCAGGTGGTGGTGATTTGCCACCTGGTTCGGGGGAAGGGAGCTTGTCCTGCTGCCATGAACTAAAGGGGACCGAGTTCGAAGTGGAGTGGGATGCGTATGATGCTGATATCGCCTCACGTGATATTTACGCACCGATCAAGATGATCAAGTCGACTGCAAAGGTACATATTTCTCCGACCAATATCAGCCGAGGATCAGGTGCCAGGATTCTGGGTTTGCATTTTTATCCGGACGGTCACATCGAGCCTGAATTCAGGAATGACCTCGGCGGATCTCGCTTCAACTTTGGCGCAATTGATCAACGCTTGGTGACGAAGTACGGCAATCAGATGAATCCCGATGGTCAGCTGAACCTCTTTGAAGTTTTCAGGCGCACGGCCCGTATCGCAGGGCAGGGCTGGATCAAGCTTCGCCTGATTGATGATGCGGACCTGGAGCAGTATGTGTATTTCAATCTGTTGGTAAACAAGAACTTTGATGAACATCCGCAAGTGAAGAAGATCTTGCAAGAAACACAGGGAAAGCCGGGCGCTTTTGCGGCGGCGATGAAACAATTGCCCGCTTCGACTATTGCCGAGATACGCCAGATCCCCTAGCGGGAAATTGGAGGCCGGATTGATCATGAAGGTTTTCGCTGAAACCGCGTGAACACGAAATTGAGATAACAGGAGATGGGATGAAAAAAATTGGCGGCGCCCTGTTCAGTGCGGTTGCGATGGTAGTGGCGTTGGTAGGATGTGATGGACTTTCCTCCGAACCGACTTATAGCGGCTTGAGTATTGAGGCCTTCAATTACACGCCTTATAACCTGTCCAGATTTGTTATTACCGACAAGTATGGAAATCAGGCCAGCGGCGGCGGAGATTTGATGCCGGGTTCTGGTGCGGGCAGACTTAGCTGTTGCTATCAATTGCAAGGCACGGAATTTAGTGTTGAGTGGAAGATGTATGACGCAGACGTCGCCTCCAAGGACCTTTACAAGCCAATTCAATATATTAGCTTTAAAGAAGATATCCATCTTCCTCCGACCAAGTTGGAAGGAAACGCCGGTACCAGAATATTAGGATTACATTTTTACCCAGATGCTCATGTCGAGCCTGAATTCAGGAGTGACTTGGGAGCTTCGCGGATCAGTTATCGAACCGTCCATCGAACGCTTCTGGAGCAATATGGGGAAAAAATTGATCCGGCAGGAAAACTGAATGAAGCAGAATTGTTCAGGCGGACGGCACGGATTGCCAGTGAAGCATGGAAAAAATATCGTCTTACGGACTCCGAGGATTTGGTGCAGTTTGTTAGGTTCTATTTATTGGTTAACCCCGGATTTGACCGATTTCCGCAGGTGCAGGAGATTCTAAAAGACACAAAGGGAAAATCGGGTGATTTCGGCAGAGAAATGAAGAACCTGCCAGAGGCCGCTGTAGATCAAATCAAGACTTTTTCTGTCAGTGGCAAGGAGCAGCAACCATGACTCGTACTACCGGAGAAAGAGATCCTTCCAGAATAGCTCAGGAAGATCGTTCCCCGCCGGACCTTGCTATAAAGATGGCAGGCGCGAGGGCCAAGCAGAAAGAGGCAGAGAAACTTGCTTGCCAAGCTGATATACACGTCGGATTCTTTTTTGATGGCTTCGGCAGAAATCGAGATATGGATGATCCACAGACATCCCGTTATTCGAATATCTGCCGTCTGTGGGAAGCGCACAGAGATAACGAAGATGTTCGTCGGCCAGACAATCAGTTCTGGTATAGCTTCTATTACTCAGGATTAGGGACGCCTCTCAATAAGGACGCAGCTAATCGTGATCTTGTCCGCGCCGCTACCAAGATTGCGAAGAATGCCGGGGGCGTCGCCCTGTCTGCGGCGAGCAAGATTGCAGGCTACGATCGTGTGGAAAAGTCCGTAAAGACAGTAACTGGTGTTACTGATCCGATGAAGCTGGGCGGCAAGGTATTGAAGGACTCGTTGACTGAGATGTCTTTCCGTCCAGTGGTCAAGGCTTACAAGGACGTAATCAAGGAAACCAAGGCCTTGCCCGGTAATGCGCGGCGAATGCTGACCATGGCCAGCGGTGATCGTTGGGTCATGCGTGGCAAGGCATCATTGCGAGGTTTCCTGTATGACCTCAAGAAAAATCCCTTGAAAGCCAGTTGGTCTGCCGCCAAGGTATTGATGGCCGATGTGGTGGCCGATTCCATTCCCATGGTCCGCGACAGTGCCGCCAGTGCCAGTCTCTTTGGAACCGGCGTTGACGTGAGGCTCAGTGCGGCCTTGGACCAGTTCAAGGCCGCCTACGCGGATGCCAAGGGCAAGATTCCCAAGGTTCAGCGCATGCAGGTCAGTGTCTTTGGTGCCGACCGGGGATGTGTCATCGCGCGAACATTCGTCAATGAACTCGCTCGTATCTACAAGCGCGCCAATGAGCAGGACTTGGCCATCGACGGTAGCCTGATCGAAATCAAGTTCGTCGGGTTGCTGGATAGTGTCGCTTCGATCATGGAGGAAAACAAGCTCATCGGTTTTCTGCCTCTGGTCGGTGTGATCAAGCAAAACTACGGCGATCGTGCTTTGGCAATACCGCCGGCTGTACAGCGTTGCGTACATTTCGCGGCGGCTCATGAACTACGTTTCTATCAACGCCTCGACAGCTTGGAAAAAACTCGCGGAGAACAATATCTTTATCCGGGTACCAGCGAAGACGTCACAGGTGGTTCCCCGGATGGAACGCTCAACTTCCGTGGGGAATTGCAACGAGTTCCTCTGCGGGACATGCTCCATGAGGCGCTGATTTCGGGCGTCATGATGGACCGCATGGAGGATCTTGCGATTTACAAGACTGAGACATTTCAAAAGTTCTCCCTGGCGGCCCCCATCGTCGACGACAAATCCAGCTACCGCATGATGGAACTGGTCAACGCCTATCGCGCCGTCGTCCCGCGCGCGCCAGGCCTGGATTTTCTCAAGCACATGAGCGTCTTCATTTCCTGGCTGGCCGTACGCTACCAGTCAAAGGAATTTCGCGAATCCGTGACCACCCATGCAGACGCGGTGCGCGCCGCCCAGGATCAACGGCGCGAACGGCGTGAGCGTGCGGAGAAGGCGTTCGCAGAGGCGCGCCGCACGGCATCGACCGACCGCGAAGGCTATGGCCGGGCGATGGCCGAGTTGTTCGCGGCTCAGGATGATGAAACCCGCAACATGCCAGACACCATCCTGGAAGTGCACCGTCCCTTTGTCAGCGTATGGGAGCGCCTGGACAAGGAAGCTCAGGAGGTCATTGCGCAGCGGGCCCGCTATCAGAAACAGCAGGACGACGAACCCCGACGCAAGATGAAATGGCAGAAGTACGTTGACGAGCATGCGGCCATTTTCGTGGACCCCTCGGGCCAGAAACCGACCTACAAACCGGCACGTCCTTTGATGTCGCCCGGGGAGCTCACGCTGGCCGATGCCTGGATCAATGCCACCAATGGCAAGAACCCGCTGCCGGACAAAGTGATGGCCCTGTTCGATCTGCTGGTGCATGACACCATGCTCACCAGCTGGCACGACCATGTTCTCTCTGCCACCTTGTATTTCCAGACACGCGCCATCGATACCTTCGGCAAGACCGATGCCAAGAAGGAAGAGGAGACCAGGAAGAGCGACGACATGAATGCCGCAGCGGTGCGGCGGTTGCAGGGCAATGCGCTTGTTCTCCCGAACTAGAACACCGGGACTGATGCCATGAGTGATGTGCATGACGATCCGTTGGCGCTGTTGCATTGGGCGCAGGCATGTCGTGAACGCGGCCACCAAGCCTTCCTTCTGCTCGATACGGCGCAGGCCGAGGCGAGCCATCTCAAGCTGCAGTCCATGCACGTTCCTTATACCTCGCTGTTCGAGGGAAAGCGCGAAGAAGCCTTGCCTGAAATTGCGCCTCTTCTGCTTCCCCTCTCGGGACTGGATGAGCAGCGTGCATTGAGGCTCGTGCGCTGGATCTCTCAGCTCGGCTTTGGCGCGCCTTGCCTGAGCTGGTATGAGAGCTCGCTCGGCCTGCATGACTTTGCAGCACATCTGCGCAACTTCCACCACGTGAGTCTCAGCGATGGGCAAGTCATGATGATGCGCTGGTATGACACGCGCATCCTGCCGATCTGGATACAGGCTTTGTCCAAGGATCAACTGGCGCTATTCACGGGCGGCATGCTCAGCCTGGCTTTCGTGGACCGTTTCGGCGAAGCACGGACGCTCTACCAAAGCGCGCAGATCCATCCGCCCAGCCAAGCTTTGCCGTTGGATGTACCGTTGGTGAGGCTGGATGACCGTCAGTTCGGTCTTCTGGTGGACGCCGGGGATCTCGATGCCCTGCTCACGCATTTGCGCTTCGTGATCCCTGATGAGACGAATGCCTTGCCCACACGCACGTTGGTGGAATTCGTCGCCACCTATCAGCAGCGTGCGCGCGACGCTGGCGTGGATGATATCGATCGGCAGACGCAGTACGTGTTGCTGGCACTCTACACCAGCGGCATTGGTGTTGAGCATCTTGCGGTCAAGGCCTTGATGCAGGATCCGCCTGATTCACTGGCAGCCTATTTCGATGCCCTGCAGGAAATGCCTGGTGAAGTCTGGGAAGCAGGGCCACCTCTTTGGGAGAACGAGCATGTCGCATGAACACTGGCAGAAAAAAATTATTTTTCCGCAATGGGTACTGGTATTGGTACTGGGAATGGTGGTGCTGCTGGCCATGTCTTGTCCACGCGCGCATGCCCAGACGAATGATGATCTGAAGGCCCTGGTGGCGCATCTCAAGTTCGTGATTCCCGACGAAACGGCCCTGGTTGAACCACAAAAACTGGAGCGCTTCGTCGCGCAGTACCAGAAGCGGGCGGTTTCCGCAGGCCTGAAGGATATCGATCGTCAGACCGCCTACGTGCTGCTGGCCTTGTACACCTCGGGCAAGGGTCTCGAGCAGCCCGAGTTCAAGCAGGTGATGGCGCATCCGCCGGCTTCTTCGGACCAATTCAGTGATGCCCTCATCGGCCTTCCGCAACGTGTGTACGATAGCGGGCAGCCGTTGTGGGAGAACGCGGTCAATGGCAGCAGTCGTTAGCCCTTCGATGAACGCTGCCAGAGCATAGAGCCTCGTATCGTCCGATAGAGTTTTCGTTACTTTGAAATATATCCATGGAATACATCATCAAGATGTCCGGAAAGTCCCTGCTCCACATGTTGCTGCTGTCTCTACTCATCATGTTGGGCGGATGTGAAGAGAAGGAAGCGCCCGAGCTGGGGATGGAACTGGTCGGCTATAACCATACTGCCTTTGGTATATCGGACTTTGATGTCACCGTCATACCGGGAAAGCGCGCTGCGGGTGGCTACATCGCAGCCGGACAGGGTGGCGGAGGCTATATCTGCTGTATCAGTGTCCCAAAGAACTGGCGTGCGGGACTGATGGCGAACGTCAATGTCCGCACCGTGAATGGTGCGGGGGAGCCGGTTGAGCGTTCCTGGTCAGTGCCTGTGCCGCAATATACATCGGAACAGGCGGGTCACCTCTCGGTACATTTCTTGCGGGATGGGCAGGTGAAAGTATTCGCTACGAACCTCGCGCTCTGGCACCCTGACTATCCGTTGAAAGGACCAGAGGCTGAATTGAAGCCAGGATCAAACTAGTTGCGGGAGTATGAGCATGAGTATGCTTTACACGGGGCGTCCGGTACCAAGCAATGGGCATCGAAAATTTTCTGCCAAGGAGGCCGCGCAGCGTGCCAAGGCGCTGGCTTGTCTGCGGTCTCGGGGAAGTACTGAATGCAAGGGGCAGATCTTCGTCGGCATGTTCTTTGATGGAACCGGCAACAATGACAAGTGGGTAGAGGAAAAACAGACGGCGACACAGCGGCAGCGGAACAAGCATAGCAATGTCGCGCGACTATACGATGCCTATCTCGATGAGCCAAAAAACGGATTCTTTAAATCCTACATGCAGGGTGTGGGAACACCCTTTGCAGAGATTGGTGACAACAGCAAATTGGGAACCGACATCGGCGGAAATGCGTTTGGCTTCATGGGAGCGGATCGCATCAACTGGGGCATCACCTTTTTGCTCGATGCCGTCTACACTTATCTGACAGGAGCGGGTCTTTTTGGTGACCTCCTGCAACGACGCCAACTCGTCAACTTCATGAGTTCTTCCATGCTGGCGGGTGGCAACGCCTATGCAGCAACGGCGGACATGAAAGTCGGACAGTGGAATGTGCCCGGCTATCTGCTGAACGCGCCGGAGCAGATGCGCCGCGCCAGATTGCCCAGCGTTAGTTGCACGGCGCATCGTTCTCTCTTCAAGCCATCTTCCCCACCCCCAGCCGAAACACGCTCACCGACTCCGCCAGCCTGCGCGCCTGTTCCTTGAGCGCCTCCGTGGCTGCCGCTGCTTCTTCCACCAGCGCCGCATTCTGCTGCGTCACCGTATCCATCTGTGCAATGGCCTGATTGACCTGTTCGATGCCGGCTTCCTGTTCGCCGCTGGCGGCGGAAATCTCGCTCATGATCTGCGTCACACTGCGCACGCTCACCACCAGTTCCTCGATGGTCGCACCCGCATTCCTGACCAGTTGACTGCCCGCTTCCACCTTCTGCACCGAGTTGCCGATCAGGTCCTTGATCTCCTTGGCCGCGGTCGCCGAACGCTGTGCCAGGCTGCGTACTTCCGAGGCAACCACCGCAAAGCCGCGCCCCTGCTCGCCCGCCCGGGCCGCCTCCACCGCCGCATTGAGGGCAAGGATATTGGTCTGGAACGCGATACCATCGATCACGCTGATGATCTCGGCAATCTCACGGGCCGAGCCCTGGATCTCGTCCATGGTGCTCACCACATCCGACACCACCAGCCCGCTGCGCGAAGCGACTTCAGACACCGATCCCGCCATCGCATTGGCCTGGCGCGCATGATCGGCATTGCGGCGCACGGTGGAGGTGATCTGTTCCATGGCCGCAGCTGTTTCTTCCAGCGAGCTGGCCTGCTGTTCCGTGCGGGCCGACAGATCCAGATTGCCCCCGGCGATCTGGGTAGAGGCCGTGACGATGGTATCGCTGCCGATGCGCACGCCACCCACTACTCGTTGCAGGCTGCCGTTCATGTCCTTGAGGGCCTGCAACAGTTCACCGGTCTCATCCTTGCGCGTAACCTCGATGCGGCTGCCCAGGTCGCCTGCGGCAACCGTCTTGGCGATGGTCACCGCCTCGCCAATGGGCCGTGTGATGGAACGCGTGGCCAAGGTGGCCAGCAGCGCCGCCAGCACCACCACCATTGCACCTACCCCCAGCTCGATGGATTGACCGTCGTGGATGGCACCGGAGATTTCTTCGCCGGTATTGTTGGCGTTTTCCCGCGCAATTGCCAACAAGCCTGCAAAGCCCGCCCCCAGTGCCTTGTCCGCGCCACTGATGGCGGCATCGACTTCGGCTACCGACGCGCCGGACGCTTTCATGGCCTGGGCCTTGGCCAGTGCTTCGCGGTACTGGCGTTCTCCGGCGCCAATCTTCTCCAGCAGCTCCTCTTCCTTGGGCTGCGCAATCCCCAGCTTGCGATACTCCCCGGTCAGACGCGCAATGTCATCCATATCGGCCAGGAAGCGCTTGTCATAGTCCTTGCCGCGTATTACATAGTCCTTGAAGTTGTGCACGCCATCACCCACCTTGATGTAGCCTTGGGTAGCGTAAGCCTGCTTGCCGAGTACGGTGCTGTAAAAACCGGTCCACTGACGCCCGATCCGGGTCAGTGTCACGATGGACGCTGCAATGAGCACGCACGCCAGCAGCGTGACGAGCAGGAAGGAGCCGCCAAGACGGGTACCGATTTTCATGCCTGTTCCCTGAAAATTATTTATAAGATTTAGCGATTCTGACGCCTGCTGACCCTGACGCAAAGCCAATGAAGGCAGGTAAAAGCCTTGCAACTCATCATTTGTCATACCAGCTGCCAGCAAAGGGAGAAGATGCCTGGCGGCATTCTTTCTGGAGCCGCAACAGAGCATTACCGGATCACAGGTTTTTCCTGAAGAAAGGAAATAATAAGATTCTTCCATGGGAATGAAGCACTCATAAGCGATACGCACCGTGCAGCATCCGCTTGCATTCCAGGGAGCAGAACATGAACAAGATCACACGCCAACTCGTCCTCGCCGCCACGCTTTCGGTGGCCAGCATCGCAGTGCAGGCAGCCTATGCAGCCGAACCGGTCAAGGCCGGGCCCACCTCGACCACCAGCATCCCGGCGCAACAAACGCGTACTGCGGCTGCCGATCAGCAACCACAGCAAGGACTGACCCGCGCACAGGTCATCGAAGACTTCAAGCAATACCAGCGCGCGCACGCCAACCCCAGCTATGCCGAGCTGGTCTTCCTGCGTTGAGAATGGGATGAAAAAGGCCGCTTATTGCGGCAGGAACATCTTCTGCAGCAAGCCGATGAGCTGGGCGCGCTCGGCATCGGACAACATCTCGGTGGCCTTGAGTTCCAGTTCGATGGCGGTCTGCTCGGCCTTGCTACACATGCGCATGCCCGCCGGCGTCAATGCCAGTACCTGTGAACGGCGATCCTGAGGATTGCGCTGGCGCAGCACCAGCCCGCGCTGCTCCAGCTTGTCCAGCAAGGTCGCCAGATTGGGCGGGGAGACGTTGATGGCCTTGGAGAGGCGCTTCTGGTTGATGTCGGGATTGGCCTTCAAGAGGCTGAGCACCGTGAAATCCACTGGCCGCAATGCGAACTTGGCCATCCGTTTTTCGAATAACGGCATGATGGTGATGTAGGCACGGCGGCAGTTGTAGCCGACCAGGCTCAACAGCAGTTGCTGGTCCAGCGGCGCGCTTGGCGCTGCATCTTCGTCGGAATCGAAATCAGCCGGCTTCTTGGGCAGCATGGTGGTCCAGGTCGGTGGGAAGAGGCGGCAGCCCGGTCGCCAGGCAGCCTTCGATCACGCTGGACAACTGGTGGACTTCCGCAAACACAAAGGCGAAATGATAGCACGCGGCATCCCGCTTGCCGCCGTACCAGGCCGGGTCCGACGCCATGGCCGATATCGCCCGTCGCCCGGCGCGCAGCCACATCCAGCCCAGTGCCACATGGCCGGTCAGGCGCAGCATTTCATCGGCCACGTAATAGGGCAGGGAAGGCGATTGCACTGCCGCCGAGGCGATACGGGTAGCGAATCCTGTTAATTTATCCACAGCGCTTGCGAGCAATCCGGCCTGATCACCCAGCACCTTGCCATCGTCGATGTCCGCGCGCACCAGCGTGAGGAAATCATCCAGCCGTCGGCCCTCATCACCCAGCACCTTGCGCATCAGGAAATCGATCGCCTGGATCTCGTTGGTCCCCTCATAGATCATGGTGATGCGGGCATCGCGCATGAACTGTTCGATGCCGGTCTCCACCACATAACCATGTCCCCCGAAGACCTGCAGCGCGCGACTGGTGCACTGGAATCCCTGATCGGTGAGAAAAGCCTTGATGACCGGCGTGATGAATTCCAGTCGCTCGTGATGACGACGACGCTGCACCGCATCGGAGTCATGTGCGGCCAGATCCAGCAGCAGCCCGGCCCAGCAGGTCAGCATGCGCGCGCCTTCGATGCGGCAGCGCTGCTCCATCAGCAGCTTCTGCACGGCGGGATGGCGCACGATCAGATCATTGCCGGAAGAACCCGGCGTACGCGACTGGCGACGCTCGCGCGCATAGGCGCTGGCGCGCTGCCAGGCTGCCTCGGCCAGACCCAGCCCTTGTGCGCCCACATGCAGGCGCGCCGCATTCATCATCACGAACATCGCAGCCAGCCCGCGTCCGGGCTCACCGACCAGCCATGCCTGCGCCTGCTCGAAGCGCAGGCTGCAGGTGGCGCTACCGTGAATACCCATCTTGTGTTCGATGCCGGTACAGTGCACGCCGTTGCGCCGGCCATCGTCCAGCACACGCGGTGCCAGCAACAGCGACAGGCCCTTGCTGCCTGGCAGCGCATCCGGCAATCGGGCCAGTACCAGATGCAAGATGTTGGGCGTCAGGTCGTGTTCGCCTCCCGAGATGAAAATCTTGTCGCCGGTGAGGCGATAGCTGCCATCTTCTTGCGGCACGGCACGTGTGCGCAATTGGCCCAGGTCGCTGCCAGCCTGGGCTTCGGTCAGGCACATGGTGGCCAGCCATTCGCCGCTGGCGATCTTCTCCAGATAGCGTGCCTGCAACGCAGGCGAGCCATGCGCCGCCAGGCAGGCATAGGCCCCATGCAGCAAGCCGGGATACATGGTCCAGCCATGATTGGCTGCGCTCAGCATTTCATGGAGGGCGCAATCCAGCACATGCGGCAAGCCCTGGCCGCCATGTTCCGGAGCACAGGCCAGGGCCGGCCAGCCACCCGCGCAGAATTGCGCATAGGCGCGCTCGAATCCGGGCGGTGTGGTCACCGCTCCATTCTCGAAACGGCAACCCTCCCGATCGCCAATACCGTTCAAGGGAGCCACCACATTGGCGGCAAAGCGTCCGGCTTCTTCCAGTACCTGCATCATCAGTTCGCCATCGAATTCGGCGTGGGCCGGCAGGGCGCGCAAGAGCTGCGGAGCCTGCAGCACTTCATCAAGGACGAAGGCGAAGTCGCGCAGGGGTGGGGCATAGCTCATCGTCATTCCTTTCGTCGCGCTTCTTTCTTATGTTGTTTTTGCATACTGTGGTGCAGAAAACGCCAGGTCTCAGGAGGCTGTCGCCACCTCGGTTTCCGCCTTCTTGCCAAATCCCAGGTAGGCCTGGATCACTTGCGGATCTCCCGCCAGTTTCGCGGACTCGCCCTGCATGGTGACCTTGCCCAGTTCCAGCACATAGCCATAGTCGGCCGTCTGCAAGGCCGCGCGCGCATTCTGTTCCACCAGCAGTACCGAGATGCCGGCCGTGCGCAGTTCGGAAACGATATGCAGAATCTCCTTGACGATGCGCGGTGCCAGGCCGAGGCTGGGTTCATCCAGCATCAGCAGTGCCGGCTTGGCCATCATGGCGCGTCCGATGGCCAGCATCTGGCGCTCACCGCCCGAGAGCGTACCGGCCTGCTGGGTGCGGCGTTCCTTCAGTCGCGGGAACAGGTCGAAGACAGTGGCCAGCTGATCCAGCGGTTGAGCCTGTCGCAAGCGTACGCGGCGAAAGCCGCCCAGCAGCAGGTTGTCTTCCACGCTCATGGTGGAAAACAGTTCACGTCGCTCCGGCACCAGGGCGATACCGGCCATCACGCGTTGCTCCAGGCTCCAGCGTTGCACGGCCTGGCCCTGGTAATGCACCGCGCCTTGCGCGGGCATCACGCCCATGATGGCGTTGAGCAAGGTGGACTTGCCCGCACCATTGGGCCCGATCACGGTGGCAATGCTGCCGCGCTCCAGCCTGAGGTTGATGTCATGCAGGGCCTGCACCTTGCCATAGCTTGCGCGCAATTGCGCGACGTCGAGGACCAGTTCGCTCATTCGATTCCACCCAGGTAGGCTTCGATCACGGCGGGATGCCTTTGTATCTCTTGCGGTGTGCCTTCGGCGATCTTGGCGCCGAATTCCATCACCACGATGTGGTCGGTCAGTTCCATGACGAACTCCATGTCATGTTCCACCAGCAGGATGCTCATGCCGTCGGCGCGCAGTTCCTGCAACACCCGGGAAAGCGCCTGCTTTTCCAGATGGCGCAGGCCCGCCGCCGGTTCATCGAGCAATAGCAGCAGCGGATCGCAGCACAGGGCGCGCGCGATCTCCAGGATGCGTTGCTGCCCCAGCGCCAGATTGCCGGCCTGCTCGTGCATCAGATGCTGCAGGCCGACGCGATGCAGGGCGCGTGCGGCTTCGTCCAGCAGGGCCTTTTCCTCGGCGCGTTCCAGATGCAGCATGGCGTTGATCGTATTGCGCAGGAAGCCTTGCTGGCTGCGCATGTGTGCGCCCAGGGCAACGTTCTCCAGTACCGTCATGCCCGGCAACAGTCGTACGTGCTGGAAGGTACGGGCGATGCCGAGCCTGGCGATGGCGCGCGCGGGCTGTCCGGCGATGTCGCGGCCATTGAAGCTGACACGACCACCGCTGGCATGCAGCAGACCCGTGACCAGATTGAAGGTCGTGGACTTGCCTGCACCGTTGGGACCGATCAGGCCGACGATTTCGCCCGCCTTGACCTTGAAGGACACATCATTGACCGCCACCAGTCCGCCAAAGCGCTTGTTGATCTGGTCTACCTCCAGCAGCGGCGCTCCGCGCGCCGGACCGTTGCGCTTGTCCAGCGGGGCGGCGGCGGCCACGCGCAGCGCCAGGGGGGCGGGCGGGAAGGCGCGCAGCCACAGCGCGCGCACCCAGGGCCACAGGCCGCCGCGTGCATACTTCAGCAAAAGGATCAGGATCAGGCCGAAGACGATGCTCTCGTAACTGCCACCATCACCCAGCAGTGCCGGCAGCAGCACCTGCAACTGGTCCGACAGCAGCTTGAGTACCCCGGCACCCAGCAGCGCTCCCCAGATATGGGCGATGCCGCCGACCACCACGATGAACAGATACTCGATACCCATGGCCAGGCTGAAGGGAGACGGATTGACGGTACGCTGCATGTGCGCGAACAGCCACCCCGACACAGCAGCCAGCAGCGCGGCAAAGACGAAGATGAGGATCTTGTAGCGTCCCGTATCCACCCCCATGGCCTCGGCCATCGAGCGGCCCCCCTTGAGGGCGCGGATGGCGCGGCCCGCGCGTGAATCCAGCAGGTTCAGCGAGACCCAGGCCGCCGCCAGCACGATGGCCCAGATCAGGTAGTACATGTGCCGATCCTTGGACAGGTCCAGCCCCGCCAGTTGCAGCGGGGGGATGCCGGAGATGCCGTCATACTTGCCCAGAAAATCCACCTTGCCGAACAGGAAGTACAGGCTGATCCCCCAGGCGATGGTGGCCAGCGGCAGGTAGTGACCGGACATGCGCAGCGTGATGCGCCCCAGCACATAGGCCGATACGCCGGTGATGAACAGACCCACCGGCAGTGTCAGCCAGGGTGAGATCCCGTGCGCCGTGGTCAGATAGGACGTGGTGTAGGCACCCATGCCGACGAAGGCTGCCTGGCCGAAGGAAGTCATGCCGCCGATACCGGTCAGCAGTACCAGGCCGATGGCCACCAGCGCGTACAGTCCGATGTAGTTGGCCTGGATCACCCAGAACTGCGGCGTGGGCAGGATGGGGAACAGCGCCAGTGCCACCAGCAGGGCGTAGAGAGGGAGTCGTTTGTTCATGCTCATTCCTCGTCCTCGTCATGCGCGGGCGTGACCAGCGAGCGCCACAGCAGGATGGGTAGCAGCGCCAGGAACACGATGACCTCCTTGAAATCACTGGCCCAGAAGGAACTGAAGGATTCCAGCAAGCCCACCAGCAGCGCGCCGCCTGCCGCCGCCGGGAAACTCGCCAGTGCACCGATGGTGGCGGCGACGAAGCCCTTCAGGCCGATCAGGAAACCCGAGTCGTAAAAAATGGTGCTCATCGGACCGATCAGCACACCCGACAGCGCACCGATAAACGCTGCCACGGCAAAGGACAATTTGCCGGCCAGCGTCGTGGAGATTCCCATGAGCCGCGCGCCCAGGCGGTTCACCGCCGTGGCACGCAGGGCCTTGCCATACAGCGTGTATCCGGAGAACAGCCACAGCGCCACCAGCAAGGCCGCCGCAGCCGCCACGACCACCACGGTCTGGGCGTTGAGGGTGAGCGCAGCGAGGTCCCAGCGTTCATCCCAGAAGGCCGGGGTGCGGAAGCCCTCGGCGCCGAAGAACACCAGCCCCAGCCCGGTCATGGCCAGGTGGATGCCGACCGAGACGATCAGCAGTTGCAGCACGCTGGCATCGGCCATCGATTCATAGACCACCTGGTACATCAGCGGTCCGAGTGCGGTAATGAGCAGCAATGTCAGCAGGACCTGCACCGGTAGTGAGAACTGATGGGGCGCTGCCCACCACACCAGGGCGGCAACGGCCAGCGGCACACCCAGGGTGCCGAGCAAGGCGCGCGGCAACAGGGCAAGCTGGCCGGCACGCAGCAATGCCGCGCTCTGCATGGCGGCCGCGCAGACGGCCAGCACCAGCAGCAGCCACAGCGGGCCGGGACGCTGGCCCTGTTGCAGCATGGCCAGGGTGAGCGCGCCATAGGCGACGAATTCCCCCTGCGGAATGAAGAGGATGCGGGTGACCGTGAAGACCAGCACCAGTGCAATGGCGATCAAGCCATAGACGATGCCGTTGGTCAGGCCATCCAGGGTGAGGATGGCGGCAATGGAGGAGTCCATGTATCGGATGTGGAGCGAAAGACATCAGGCAGGAAGGTGACGGCGCAAGCTGGAGTCCTTGCGCCGCCGCGACGGCAGGGCAGTGCGGATTACGGATTGACCGCCTTCCAGTTGCCGTTCTGGATGGTCAGCATGATGCGCGCATCATCCCCCAGGCCGAAGTGATCCTTGGGCGAATAGTTCAGCGTACCCTGCGAGATCTGAATCGGCCCGGCCGTCTCCAGCGCTTCCTTCAAGGCGGCGCGGAAGGCAGGGGTGCCGGGTTTGGCCTTCTTCAACGCCATCGGCACGACCTTCTGCAACACCAGCTGCGCATCATAGGTATGGGCCGCGAAGAGGTTGCGGGTACCGGCGCCGAACTGCTTCTCGTAGCGCGTGACGAAATCCATCGCCAGCTTCTTGGAGGGATTGCTGTCCGGCAGCGCCTCGGGCACCACGGCCGGCCCGGAGATGACGTAGGAACCTTCGACATCCTTGCCGCCCAGTCGGATCAGGTCGCGCGAGGCGGCGCTATGGGTCTGGAAGATCTTGCCCTTGTAGCCGCGCTCGATCAGGGCCTTGTGCGGCATGGCCGCGCCGCTGCCGGAGGCTACCACCAGCACCGCATCCGGATGGGAGCTGACCACCCGCAGGGCTTGTGCGGTCACGCTGGTGTCGGCGCGCGAGAAGCGCTCCACCGTGCCCATCTTCATGCCGGCGGCAGTGGCCAGACGCTGCATTTCCTTGAGCCAGTTTTCACCATAGGAATCCGAGTAGCCCAGGAAGCCGATGGTCTTGACGCCCATTTTCTTCATCTGCTCCACCACGCCCCGGCCATGACAGCCGTGGATTGCGGCAGGCGGAAGGTCCAGGCGTCTTTTCCTTCAGCAGTCTCGATAGGCGAGATGGCCAGCTGCACCGTCTGCGATTCCAGCGCCACGTCGGCTACCGCCAGCGTGGGCGGCACGGCCGCCGAGCCGATCAGCAGGTCGACCTTGTCCTCGGCCACCAGGCGGCGCGCATTCTTGCTGGCTTGGGTCGGATCGGTGGCGTCGTCGAGGATGATCATCTTGACCTTCTCGCCGCCGATGGTCTCTGGCCACAGCGCAAAGCCGTTCTTGGCCGGGATGCCCAGACCCGAGCCGGGACCGGTCAGCGACATCACCACGCCAATGGTCAGTTCGGCATGGGCCAGCCCTGCACAGGCCAGCATTGCTGCCAGTACGCCTGTCTTGATTGCCAGTTTCGTGTTCATTTCCGTCTCCTTTGTATTTTTGGTTCGAATGCTCGATGTGGGCGGATGCGGCTTGTTACCGCGTCTCGCTTGCTGCCGTATTGCCTAACTGCACATCTCCCTGATATCTGCCGGAATGGGAATGGCCTTGATGCGCGTCGGATCGTCCGGATGGCGAGTGGCGAAGACGCGCACGTCGCGTCCTTCGCACAGCAGTTCGCCATCGCGTCTGATCTCGTGCTTCATCACGAAGGTCTTGTCATTCCATTCGACGATGGTGGAATGCACTTCGATGCGGTCGCCATAGGTGGCCGGGCGCACGAAGCGCGAACTGATGTCCACCACGGGCGTACCGATGATGCCGCGCGTCTTCTCGGTATCACGCCAGGGGGGCAGGCCGCATTCGTGAAAGAAGTTGCGCGAAGCCGCGTCATACCAGCGGAAGAAGTTGGGGAAATAGACGATGCCGGCCGGATCGCAGTCACCGAATTCCACGCGCACCGGATGAATGATGGTCTTGCTCATGGATGCTCCTCGATGCTCAACGCGGCGCCAGGCGCAGCGCGCCATCGAGCCGGATCACTTCGCCGTTGAGCGAAAGATTGGTGACGATATGCAGGGCCAGCTGCGCATATTCCTCCGCCTTGCCCAGACGCTTGGGGAAGGGGATGGACGAGGCCAGCGACTGCTGTACCTCTTCCGGCAGCTTGTAGAGCAGGGGCGTGAGGAACAGGCCGGGCGCGATGGTCACCACGCGGATGCCGTGTTGCGCCAGATCACGCGCCAGTGGCAGGGTCATGGCGGTGATGCCGCCCTTGGAGGCGGCGTAACCCGCTTGTCCAACCTGACCGTCGAAGGCGGCTACCGAGGCGGTCGCAACGATCACGCCGCGCTCGCCCTCGGCCAGTGCTTCAGCCGCCGCCATGCGGGCAGCGGCCAGACGGATCACGTTGAAGGTGCCGATCAGGTTGACGTTGACGATGCGGCTGAAGTCTTCCAGCGGCATCGGGCTGCCATCCTTGCCGACCATGCGTTTGGCGCCACCGATGCCGGCGCAGTTGATGAGGATGCGCGCTGCCCCGTTGGCCTCTTGCGCGGCATCGAGGGCCGCTTCCACCGAGGCGCTGTCGGTGATGTCGCAGCGTACCGCGTGGCAACGCAGTTCATCGGCCAGGGCCCGGGCCGCATCCATGTTGACGTCCAGGATGCAGACGCGGGCGCCGGCCTGCACCAGTTGGCGCACGGTCTCGGCACCGAGTCCTGAAGCTCCGCCCGTCACCAGGGCGGCTTGTCCTTGCAGCTGCATGAAGAATGTCCTTCTCGAATGAATGGTTCAGTGGGAGGCCGACGGGTTTTCCAGCAGCAGGGCAATACCCTGGCCGCCGCCGATGCAGGCCGAGGCCACGCAGTAGCGCGCGCCGCGGCGATTCATCTCGCGTGCCGCCGTGATCGACAGGCGTACCCCGGTCGCCGCCAGAGGATGGCCCAGGGCGATGGCGCCGCCGTTGACGTTGAGGCGCTCGCGGTCGATCCCCAGCTCACGTTCCACCGCCACGATCTGCGCGCCTTGCGCCTCGTTGATCTCGAAGCAGCCGATGTCGGCCACCGTCAGCCCGTTGCGTTCCAGCAGGGTGCGGATGGCCGGCACCGGGCCGATGCCCATGATCTCCGGTGGCACGCCCGCGACAGCGGCAGCGAGCACGCGCGCCAGCGGCGCCTTGTCGTGGCGCCGGACGTAATCGCCCGAGGCCACGATGGTGGCCGCTGCCGCATCGACCAGTGCCGAGCTGTTGCCGCCGGTCTGTACGCCATCCGGATAGAGCGTGCGCAGCTTGGCCAGCACTTCCACCGGCGAGGGGCGTGGATGCGTATCGGCCGCTGCTTCGCTGACTTTGCCCTGCAGCTTGATGTGACGGTCGTTGTAGCCATCCAGGCGGAAGGTCTCGTTGACCACCGGCACGATCTCGCCCGCGTGGAAACCGGCGGCCTGCGCCTTGAGGGCGCGTTCGAAGGAATACGCGGCGTATTCATCGACCTCGGCGCGGGTGATGCCATACATCTTCGCCAGGTTTTCGGCGGTCTGGGGCATGGTGATGCCGGGGGCCGGATCCACCAGCGCTTCCCACATGTAGTCCTGGAATTCCACCGGCGCGCCCAACCTGAAGCCGCTGCGATGGCCGAAGGCCGCAATGGGATTGCGCGTCATCGATTCGCTGCCCACGATCAGCGCAGTCTCGGTATAGCCGCGTTCGATCTGGTCCCCGGCCTGGCGGATCAGTTCAAAACCGGTGCCGCAGATGCGCTGGACCATGATGGCCGGCGTCGTCACCGGCACCCCTGCATACAGGCCGATGTGACGTGGCAGCATGTACTGGTAGGCGTCACCGGGCGCCATGTTGCCGGCTACGACCGAGCCGATGTCGGTGGCGGCGATGCCGGTGCGGGCCAGTACCTCGCGCGCCACCTTGATGCCCATGTCGGTGGGCGAGAGCTGGCTGAAACTGGTGCAGTAATCCACCATGGGCGTACGCACGCCGCCGACGAGCCAGATGTCCTTGAAGCTGGAATAGAACGCTGCTTGTGCCATGTCTGTTGCTTTCTCAGTGAGCGGGGGAGAGCGCGGCCTGTGCGCTCAGCACGGCCGGATCGGTGCCGGCGTAGAGTGCCTCCACCAGCGCGGCGCGATGGGTCAGTACCGCGCGTTGGTTGATGGAACCCTTGTCGGTGATTTCGCCACGATCAAACGAGGGCGGATCGATCAGCACCAGCGCCCGGGTGACCCGGTTGGAGCTGCCGGTCGCATGGGTTTGCAAGCGATCCAGCATGCCCTGGAAGAAGGCGCGTACCGGCGCCGCATTGAGCACCTCAGCGCGCGAGGCCTCTGCCGGCAGATGCGCCAGCTGGCGGCAGCGTTCGATGTTGGGGACGATGAGCATGCCCACTTCGCTGCGGTCCTGACCGGTGATGACGGCATCCTGCAGGTAGGGGGCGCCTTCATGTGCGATCAGAGCGCGCAGCGGGCCCACGCTGACCCAGGTGCCGGTATAGAGCTTGAAGTCTTCGGCCACCCGGCCATCGAACATGAAGCCGCGATCCGGATGGGCCGGGTCCAGCCAGCGCACCGCATCGCCCGAGCGGAAGTAAGCCTCTTCATCGAAGGCTTCGGCGGTTTGCTCCGGGGCGCGCCAGTAACCGGGCGTCACGTTGGGGCCGCGATAGCGGATCTCGATCTTGTCGCCATTGGGGACCAGCTTGATTTCCATGCCCGGAGTGGGGATGCCGATCTGTCCGGCCTGCACTTCCAGGTCCGCCACGAAGAGTGCGGACGGGGAGGTCTCGGTCATGCCCAGGCCGCAGCACATCACGATGCGTTCGCCGCAGGTGGCTTCTGCCGTGGCGTGCAGCTTGTCCCACACGGGTTGTGCCAGCGCGGCACCGGCGTAGAACTGCATGCGCAGGCGACTGTAGAATTTTTCGCGCAGGACCTGGTCCTTCTCCAGCGCGTGGGCGATGCCTTCCCAACCGACCGGCACGTTGAAATACACGGTCGGAGAGATTTCATGCAGGTTGGCCAGGGTGGTGGCCAGGCCCTGCGGCGTAGGCTTGCCTTCGTCGATGTACATGGTGCCGCCGTTGTAGAGCACGATGCCTACGTTGTGATTGGCGCCGAAGGTGTGGTTCCAGGGCAGCCAGTCGATCAGGATGGGCGGCTCTTCGGCCAGGAAGGGGAAGGTCTGTACGATCATCTGCAGGTTGCTGCACATCATGCGCTGGGTATTGATGACCGCCTTGGGCATCTTGGTCGAGCCCGAGGTGAAGAGGAACTTGACGATGGTGTCCGGACCGGTGGCGGCATAGGCGCGCTCGACCTCATCACCGGCACGGGTGGCTTCCAGTTCCGCATACAGCGTGCATTGGCGACCGGCAGGCGGCGCCTCGGTCACCACGAATTCGATATCGGGGGCCACCGCATTGACGGCGGCGGCGAACTTCTCGCCATGTGATGCGAAGATCAGGCCGGGGGTGAGCAACTGCACCGCATGGCGCAGCTTGGCGTAATCCCTGGACAGCAGCGAATAGGCCGAAGACACCGGCGCATAGGGGACGCCCGCATAGTGGCAACCCAGCACCAGCATGGCGTGTTCGAGGTCGTTTTCGGACAGGATCAGCAGCGGCCGTTCGGCCGACAGGCCGCGTTGCAGCAGTGCCTGGCCGATACGTCGTGCGCTTTGCAGCGCCTGCCCGTAACTGATGCGGCGCCATTGGCCATCTTTGTCGCGGCGTGCCATGTAGGTGCGGTCCGGATCGACCGTGGCCCAGTGGATCAGTCTGTCGGTCAGACGCGCCGGATAGGCTTCCAGCGGCTGACGGGTCTTGACCAGGGCGATGCCGTTGGCGCCCGGCACGACGTCAACGCCGCCGATGCCGAACCTGAAGCTGCGATAGCGAGGTGGAGTGTTCATACATGTCTCTGTTGTGTCACCCGTGCGGTCATGGCCGGGCGGGTGTGTTGTTGTGGTCGTGCGCTGTATTACTGACTTGCTGGCCGCTGGTGTGGCTCTATGCGGGCACTGGTTTGCCGTTGTTACCGCCGGTCGTGCTGCGGATCGTGCTGCGGGTATCAGGTCGGCTTGACCTTGTTCTGCTTGTGATCGAGAAAGGCCGCCAGACGTCCCTTGGTATCGGGATCGCTGCCAGCGACGGCGGCCATGAGCGACTCCGTCATCAGGCCGTCCTGGATGGACTGATCATGGATGCGCGGCAGCACGTGCATGATCCCGTAGTTGGTCATCGGTGCATTGCGGGCGATGCGTTCGGCCAGCTCACGCGCCTTGTCCAGTCCGGCGCCGGCGGCCACGCTGTATTGCGAGATACCGGCCTGGTGGCCCTCCTCGGCGGTCAGCACGCGGCCGGTGAGCATCATGTCGGCCATGCGCGCCACGCCGATCAGGCGCGAGATGCGCACCGAGCCGCCACCACCGACGAACAGACCACGCTGTCCTTCCGGCAGACCGTAGAAGGCGCTCGGTTCGGCCACGCGGATGTGCGCCGCCGATGCCAGTTCCAGTCCGCCACCAATGACCGCGCCATGCAGCACCGCGATCACGGGGACCCGGCCAAAGGCGATCTGCTCGAAGGCCGCATGCCACATGCGCGAGTGATGCAGGGATTCGGTGGTGTCGCGTTCGCGCAGTTCGGACAGGTCCAGGCCGGCGCAGAAGTGTTCACCGATGCCGTGGATGATGGCCACCTTCACGCCCTCCGGCAGATCCTGGAAACAGTCGCGGATGGCACGCACCAGCGGATCGTTGAGGGCGTTGCGTTTGGCGGCGCGGTTGAGCGCGATCTCGGCGATGGCGCCGTGAACTTGGATGTCGAGGAGGTCGCTGTGCTGGTTCATGCTGTCTCTGGTCATGCCGTGGTCGGCGTTTGAATTAGTTATAAGTTATAACGTTTATTCAGTATAAGTAAAGTGGAGGTAAACGCAAGTCCCATCAGCGTGTCGCCTTGTGCGAACAACGTAAAAGCGGGCGATTAACGAACGAAAAATGAAGGCATCATGCGGCATGGAATTGCTGCGCCGCGTCGCAATCATGAGGTGCTCATGACCGGGATGCCGCCAGGCAGCGTGCTTGCTGGAGGGGCAAAGAAAAACGCCGGTGTGCACTGCATCACCGGCGTTTCCTCGAAGCACGGACAGGCGTTTATTTGCCGGTGTCCTTCATGTTCTCGAACTTGTCGAATTCGACGTTGTAGAGTTCGTTGCCGACTTTCTCGACCTTGCGCACGTAGACGGTCTGCACGATATCGCGCGTGGCCGGATCGATGGCGATGGGGCCGCGCGGGCTGGTGAACTTCATGGTCTTGAGGATGGCCATGGCACGGTCGCCGTCGATCTTGCCGTTGAGTTTCCTGCTGACCTCGTAGATGGCGTTCATGCCGTCATAGGCGGCCACGGCCATGAAGTTGGGGCGGCCCGCTCCGGGGTTGGCCGCCGCAAAGCTCTTGAGGAAAGCCTTGTTCTCGGGTGAATCATGTGCGGCCGAATAATGGAAGGTGGTGATCACGCCCAGGGTGCTATCGCCCATGGCGGGCAGTACGTGGTCGTCGGTCAGGTCGCCGGTGGCGATGACCTTGATGCCGGCTTCGGCCAGGCCGCGTTCACGATAGCCCTTCATGAAGGCGATGCCCTGTTCCCCGGCCGGGACGAAGATGAAGACTGCCTCCGGTTTGGCATCCTTGATGCGCTGGATGTAGGGCGCGAATTCCGGATTGCGCAGCGGCACGCGAATCGATTCGACCACCTGGCCACCGCCGCCCAGCAGATTCGTCTTGAACGCGGTCTCGGCATCGATGCCCGGCCCGTAATCGGCCACCAGCGTGACCACGCGCTTGATGCCGTTCTTCAACGCCCAGGTGGCCATGGGGCCCGAGACCTGCGGCAGGGTCATCGAAAAGCGTGTGATGTAGTTGGATTTGGTGGTGATGATGGAGGTGGCCGCGTTCATGATGATCATCGGTTTCTTGGCCTGCTCGGCAATGGGCGCCACCGCCAGGGCCTCCGGCGTGAGTCCGAATCCGGCCAGGAAGTCCACCTTGTCGCGCACCACCAGTTCCTGCGCCAGGCGCTTGGCGATCTCGGGCGAAGGGCCGGTGGTGTCCTTGATGATGATCTGGATCTTCTTGCCTGCGACCTGGTCGCCATGCTGCGCCATGTAGGCTCTGATGCCGCCTTCCATCTGCTTGCCGTAGTCGGCGAAGGGACCGGAGAAGGCGGCGATCAGTCCGACCTTGATGGTTTCCTGGGCCTGCGCCAGCGATGCCAGCGCGGTGCTGGCGGCGGCCATGACGGCCAGCATTGCAAGTTTCTTGAACCTCATTTTTTCAGTCTCCTTTGTGATTGTGATGAGTGGCGATGTGCGGGCGGTTCTGCTGCCGTCCTCATTGTCGCATCGCCGGTCCGACTGTTGCAGACGGACGACGTATCGCTTTCCCTTCCTTGGCTCGCCTTGTTGACAAAGCGGAGGTGCCGACAATAGTATCGCACCATCCGTTCGGTAAACAAACTGATGTGCGGCTACCGAACGGAGAATAAAAGTTATAAAAAATAAGCAAAGAGACGCTTCTTTCTGCGATGCCCGCCTGGCGGCATCGAACAACTCGCATTCTTGAATGGACGCCGCAGGCGTCCTTGCAGCAAGCATGCCGATGGCACTGACCATGGGGCAGGGGGCGGTTTTGCGTCCGCGCTCCGGATCATTGCCGGGCGGCAGCAGCAATTCGCAACAGGTAGTCGCAGTAAACACCAGGGACTGACATCACTGGAAGTCACCTGGCCGGCGAGCAGCGAATCGTTGGCGTGTGCCTGGAGGAGGGTGCGCGCCGGCAGCGGACCGGCCATTCACCATTCAATGAAATCAGGAGGAGATGGCAATGACAAGAAAAATCACCCTGCGTGCAGTGGCTCTGGCCGCTGCCGCATGTGCGATGACTGCAGGTGTATCCGGCTCGGCCATGGCACAGAGTTCGGTAACGATTTACGGGATCATCGATACCGGCGTGGTCTATACCACCAATGCCAACGCCAATGGCAATTCGGTCTTCAAGATGCCATCGCTGACGGGCAGCTTCCCTTCGCGCATCGGTTTCCGCGGTACCGAAGACCTGGGCGGCGGACTGCAGGCGATGTTCGTGCTGGAAAGCGGCTTCGCACCCGATACCGGTGCCATGGGCCAGGGCAACCGCATCTTCGGTCGCCAGTCGTATGTGGGGCTCAAGGGGGGCTGGGGTCAGGTCATGCTGGGTCGGCAGATCAACATGACCTATATTTCGCAGCTCAAGACGGACGTGATGGGTCCCAACATCTTCGCCATCGGCAGCATTGATTCCTATCTGCCCAATGCCCGCAGCGACAACGCCATCGGTTACCTCGGCAGCTTCAGCGGCTTTACCGTCGGTGCGACCTACAGCTTCGGTCGCGACGCATCGGCCACCGGCGGTCCTGCCGCTACCAACTGTCCGGGCGAGGTGGCCGGCAACAGCAAGGCCTGCCGCCAGGTCACGGGTCTGCTGGGCTATGACGGCAAGGGCTGGGGGATGACCTCATCCTACGACATCCTCTATGGCAACACCGGCGCCTCCGGCGGCCTGACCAGCAGCAGCAACAGCGATCAGCGCATCACCCTGAACGGATACTTCATGCTCGGTGACGTCAAGGTCGGCGGCGGTGTGGTGGATCGCCGCACCCGTGCAGCGGCCAATACCAATACCGATTCCGATCTCTACTACCTGGGCGTGAGCTATCCGCTGACCACCACCCTGGTGCTGGATGCGCAGCTCTCGCGCCTGGCCGTCAAGAACAGCCCCAACGATGTCACCCTGTCGGTGGCGCGCCTGACCTACAACCTGTCCAAGCGCACCGCCCTCTATACCTCGCTGGGTTACATCAAGAACGGCGGTACCGCTGCCGTGGCCGTCGATGCCGGTGGCTCGGTGGGCGCGGGCAAGAACCAGTTGGGCGTGATGACAGGCATCCGTCACACCTTCTGATGGTGGCGGCAAACAGTGGCTAATAGCGGCAAATAGCGGCAAGCAGTCTTGAGGAGGATGGCGCACCCGCAGTTGCGAAGGGTGCGCCGACATCCGCAGCATGGCAAAGGCAGGGTCTGTTTTTGTCTTCGGTCCGCCTCCCCGAATCGGGGAGTGCGGACCTGTTTTTTATGGCAGCAGCACCGACAATTCCTGTGCGCCACGCAGCAGCACCGGCAGGATTTCCTCTTCCATCTGTGCGACCGAGACGCGCGCGGCCTGTGCCCCCACGTTCAGTGCCGCCAGTACGTTGCCGGAGGCCCCGCGCACCGGGACGGCAATCGAACGCAGGCCAACCTCGAGTTCTTCATCGATGACCGCGTAACCCTGTTCGCGCACGCCGGCCAGGATGTCGCGCAGACGCTTCTGCGACACCACCGTCTTGTCGGTCAGGGCGCGCAGCTTGACCTTCTCGAAGTAGGCTTTCAACTGCTCATCGGGCAGGTGTGCCAGCATGGCCCGGCCCAGCGAGGTGCAATAGGCCGGCAGGCGGCTGCCGGTATTGAGCGCCACCGACATCACGCGCGATGTCGCCGAGCGCGCGACGTAGAGCACTTCATTGTCATCGAGCACCGCCAGCGAGCAGGATTCGCCCAGGGTACGGCTGATGTTGTTCAGGTAGGGCTGTGCAGAAACGGTCAACGGAGTGGAAGACAGATAGGAGTATCCCAACGTCAGGATCTTGGGACGCAGCGAGAAGTTGTTGACGTCCGAATCGGCATAGCCGAGTTGCTTCAGGGTATGCAGGCAGCGCCGTACGGCAGCACGGGGGATACCGGTCTTCTGGCTGATCTGGGCGATGGTCAGGCTGCGGCGCGAATCACTGAAGGCGCGGATGACCGCCAGGCCGCGCGCCAGCGAGGTCATGAAGCTGGGGTCGGTGAGCGCGTCGATTTCCTCGGCGATGGTCAGCTCGCGTTCGGTCTCGGCAGCGCCGCCGGAGGCCTCGGCTTGCCTGGCCTTGCCGCGGCCTTTGGCGACGGGGGCGGACTTCGGTGCCTTGCTGTCCTTGGCGGCAGGGACGCTCTTGGCAACGGTTTTGCGGGTCTTGGCAGCGGGTGCGGTGGACATGGGCGCGAATGGGCTCTCTGGTCGGATGGTCAGGACGGATCGTCGGTGTGGCCGCCCGGCGTTGCCGCCGTGCAGGAGTGCGTCGGAATTTTAACGTTTTGTGCGGCAAGCGAACACATCCTGCTGGTTTTTCTTGACGTCCGTCAAGCCGGATCGCTAAACTCTTTTTGTGCGAAAATCAAACATTAGTTCGGTGATCGAACATTGCGGTGCAAAAAACGTCACGCAGCTGACCGCGCCGCAATGCCCGTCCACACCGGCAGAGACGAGTCCCAACCCGCCTGGTCGCACCGCAAGCAAACGTGTGGCAAGGCATCCAGCCGGCGCAGTTGCAGGCGCCGCATCTATAGTGAGAGCAACGTGATCAATAAAATTTCTGACTCCCTGGAGCAGGCGGTGGCCGACATCCATGATGGCGCCACCATCATGATCGGCGGCTTCGGCAATGCCGGCATGCCCTCGGCCCTGATCGATGCGCTCATCGCCCAGGGCGCGCGCGACCTGACCATCGTCAACAACAATGCCGGCAATGGCGATACGGGCCTGGCCGCATTGCTCAAGACCAAGCGCGTCAGGAAGATCATCTGTTCCTTCCCGCGCCAGACCGATTCCCACGTCTTCGATGCGCTCTATCGCGCCGGTGAAATCGAGCTGGAACTGACCCCGCAAGGCAACCTGGCCGAGCGCATTCGTGCCGCAGGTGCCGGCATCGGCGGTTTCTTCAGCCCGACCGGCTACGGCACCATGCTGGCCGAAGGCAAGGAAACCCGTCTCATCGATGGCAAGCACTACGTGCTGGAGTCGCCCATTCACGCCGACTTCGCGCTCATCAAGGCGCTGCGCGGCGACCGCTGGGGCAACCTGGTGTATCGCAAGACGGCGCGCAACTTCGGTCCCATCATGGCCATGGCCGCCAAGGTCACCATCGCGCAAGTCACCGAGGTGGTGGAACTGGGCCAGCTCGATCCGGAAAACATCATCACGCCCGGCATCTTCGTGCAACGGATCGTGCAAACCAAGGAGGCACAGCAATGAAGCGCTTTACCCGTGAAGAGATCGCCGCCCGCGTGGCGCAGGACATCCCCGAGGGCGCCTACGTGAACCTGGGCATCGGCCTGCCCACCAAGGTGGCCAACTATCTGCCGGCTGACAAGGAAATTTTCCTGCACAGCGAAAACGGCGTGCTGGGCATGGGCCCGGCCCCGGCCCCCGGTGAGGAAGACGAAGACCTCATCAATGCCGGCAAGCAGCCGGTGACGCTGCTGACCGGCGGTTCCTATTTTCATCACGCCGATTCGTTCTCGATGATGCGCGGCGGTCATCTCGACATCTGTGTGCTGGGCGCCTTCCAGGTCTCGGCCAAGGGTGACCTGGCCAACTGGCACACCGGCGCGCCCGATGCCATCCCCGCCGTGGGCGGTGCGATGGACCTGGCCATCGGTGCCAAGCAGGTGTTCGTGATGATGGACCACCAGACCAAGACCGGCGAGAGCAAGCTGGTGGAGGCCTGCTCCTATCCGCTGACCGGCATCGCTTGCGTCAACCGCATCTACACCGACCTGGCCGTCATCGACGTGACCCCGCAAGGACTGCAGGTGCGCGAGATCGTCGAAGGTCTTTCGTTCGCGCAATTGCAAGAGATGACAGGCGCACCGCTGCATCCGGCGGCCTGATCCGGCCCAATCCATCGTTGATATCGCTGTGAGGAAGACATGAAAGACGTATTGATCTGTGACGCCATTCGCACCCCCATCGGCCGCTACGGTGGCGCGCTCAAGGACGTGCGTGCCGACGACCTCGGGGCCGTGCCGCTGCGCGCACTGATGGAGCGCAACCCGCAGGTGGACTGGAAGGCTGTCGATGACGTCATCTATGGCTGCGCCAACCAGGCTGGTGAAGACAACCGCAACGTGGCGCGCATGTCGCTGCTGCTGGCGGGTCTGCCGCAGGAAGTGCCGGGCAGCACCATCAACCGCCTGTGCGGCTCCGGCATGGATGCGCTGGGCACGGCCGCGCGCGCCATCAAGTCTGGCGAGACGCAGCTGATGATCGCCGGTGGCGTCGAGTCGATGACCCGTGCTCCCTTCGTGATGGGCAAGGCCGACAGCGCCTTCTCGCGTCAGGCTGCCATCCAGGACACCACCATCGGCTGGCGTTTCGTCAATGCGCTGATGAAGCAGAAATACGGAGTCGATGCCATGCCCGAGACGGCCGAGAACGTGGCCGTCGACTTCAAGGTCAGCCGCGAAGACCAGGACCGGTTTGCCGTGCGCAGCCAGGCCAAGGCTGCTGCGGCCCAGGCCAATGGCAACCTGGCTCAGGAAATCGTGCCGGTGGTGATCCCGCAGAAGAAGGGCGACCCCATCACCGTGAGCCAGGATGAACATCCCCGTGCCACCAGCATGGAAGCGCTGGCTCGACTGAAGGGCGTGGTCAGGCCCGATGGTAGCGTTACCGCCGGCAATGCCTCGGGCGTCAACGATGGTGCCTGCGCGCTCTTGCTGGCCAGTGCTGACGCTGTCGAGAAATACCAGCTCAAGCCGCGCGCACGCATCCTCGGCATGGCCACGGCCGGGGTGGCGCCGCGCATCATGGGCATGGGCCCGGCGCCGGCCAGCAAGAAAGTGCTGGCGCAACTGGGCATGAGTATCGATCAGATGGACGTGATCGAACTCAACGAAGCCTTCGCCTCGCAGGGGCTGGCCGTGTTGCGCGAGCTGGGCGTGGCCGATGACGATGCGCGCGTCAATCCGAACGGCGGCGCCATTGCGCTGGGCCATCCGCTGGGCATGAGCGGTGCGCGCCTGGTGACCACGGCGATGTACCAGCTGGAGCGCACCGGCGGTCGCTATGCGCTGTGCACCATGTGCATCGGCGTGGGGCAGGGCATCGCGATGGTGATCGAGCGCGTGTGATGAGTTCATGAAGATCGCAAGGGTCTTCGTGAAAATTGATCAAGCATGAGTTGAGGCAGGCGCAGCACAATAGAAAAAAATTCATATTGATTTCCGAGCGGTCACCCATAAAAAAGAGCCGCAGGACAGAAGGAGACAAATCGCATCATGTATCTGCATCATGACTGTGCGCCGCGTCCTGCTGCGCGCGCCCGTTCCGGCCAGGGAGGTATGCCATGCTAGGCAACTTCCTCGGCGTACTCTTTGACGGCATTGCCTACGGCAGCCTTCTGTTTCTCATCAGCGTGGGCCTGTCGGTGACGATGGGCATGATGAACTTCATCAACCTGGCACACGGTGCCTTTGCCATGCTGGGTGGCTATGTCTGCGTGACGCTGCTCAACGGCATCGGCGTTCCCTTCCTCGCGACCCTGCCGCTGGCCTTCATCGCTGCGGCGGCGGTGGGACTGGTCCTTGAGCGCTCTCTCTATCGTCGTCTCTACAAGGCCAGCCATCTGGATCAGGTGCTGTTTTCCATCGGCCTGACCTTCATGGCCGTGGCCGCTGCCACCTGGCAGTGGGGGCCGACCCAGCAACCAGTCGTGCTGCCGGACTGGCTGCGCGGTCAGGTCTCGCTGCTGGGACTGGACGTCGGTGCCTATCGTGTCTTCCTCATCGGTGTGGTGGTGCTGGTGACCATTGCGCTGGGCCTGTTGATCGAGCGTACCCGCTTCGGTGCGCAGATTCGTGCCGCGGTCGATAACCAGGTTGCAGCAGCCGGACTGGGCATCAACGTCAGCCGTGTCTTCAGCCTGACCTTCGCGCTCGGTTCGGGCCTGGCCGGACTCGGTGGCGGGTTGGGCATCGACGTGCTGGGACTGGATCCGACTTTCCCGGTCAAGTACATGGTCTATTTCCTGCTGGTGGTGGCCGTCGGTGGTGCCGGCACCATCAAGGGCCCGTTGCTGGCCGCGCTGCTCCTGGGCGTGTTCGACGTCGCCGGCAAATACTACGTGCCGGAGACCGGCGCCTTCGTCATCTACGGCCTGATGGTGGTGTTGCTGATCCTGTTCCCGGCCGGCCTGATGCGGAGGCGCGGATGAGCAGCCTGAATACGACAAGCCGGTCCACGACGAAACCTGTACTGCATCTGCCCAATGACCGCTGGACGCCCTTGGAGCTGATCTTCTGGCTCTTGCCGGTGGCGGCCTATTTCCTCTTCCCGGATTATCTGGTGCTGATCAGCCAGATCATGATTGTGGGTCTGTTCGCCGTCTCGCTGGACCTGATCCTGGGCTATGCCGGCATCGTCTCGCTGGGGCATGCGGCTTTCTTCGGCCTCGGTGCCTACACTGCCGGCCTGCTGGCCGTGCATGGCTGGGGCGAGCCTATCACCGGACTGCTGCTGGCCGCCATCGTGGCAGCCGTTGCCGGATTCCTGGTGAGTTTCCTGGTCGTGCGCGGGACGGACCTCACCCGCCTCATGGTGACGCTGGGCATCGGACTGATGCTCTTCGAGGCGGCCAACAAGGCAGCCTTCATCACGGGCGGCGTGGATGGTCTGTCCGGCATGGTGATGGGCAAGATCTTCGGGGTCTTCGAATTCGATCTCAACGGCCGCGTCGCCTTTTGCTACAGCTTCGCGGTGCTGTTGTTGCTGTTCGTGGTCTTGCGACGCTTGGTGAGTTCGCCCTTCGGCCTGGGCTTGCGGGGTATCCGCGAAGGAGGTCGCCGCATGCCGGCCATCGGGGCCGACGTCAATCGCCGGCTGGTGGTGATCTTCACCATCGCCGCTGCGGTTGCCGGGGTGGCCGGTGCCTTGCTGGCCCAGACCACGCAGTTTGTCGGGCTCGATGTGCTGGGCTTCCCGCGTTCGGCCGAGTTGCTCATCATCCTGGTGCTGGGCGGCACCGGTCGGCTCTATGGTGCACTGGTGGGCGCGCTGGTCTACATGCTGGCGCAGGACACCCTCTCCGGACTCGATCCGGCCTACTGGCAGTTCTGGATCGGCCTGCTGCTGATCGTCATCGTTCTCTTCGCACGCGGTGGTCTGTTGGGTGGACTGGCCGTGCTGCGTGACAAGTTCTTCAAGGGAGGGCGCGCATGAGCTCGCATCCGGCCGATACCACCTTGCGCACCGAAGCGCTGAGCAAGCGCTGGGGCAGCTTCGTGGCCAACAGCGACATCTCGCTGACCTTCACGCCCGGCGCGCGCCACGCCTTGATCGGCCCCAATGGCGCAGGCAAGACCACCTTCATCAACTTGCTCACGGGTGGCTTTGCACCCAGCAGTGGCAAGGTATGGTTCGGTGGCGAGGACATTACCGCGCTGGCCCAGCACGAGCGCGTCAAGCGCGGCATGACGCGTACCTTCCAGATCAATACGCTCTTTGCCGGACTGACCGTACTGGAGTCGGTGGTGCTGGCGATCCAGGAGAGGCGCGGCCTGCAATACAAGTGGTACCAGACCGTGGCCCGTCAGACCGACGTGGTGGACGAAGCCATGGCGCTGCTGGCCTCGCTCAAGCTGGCGCAGGAGGCCAACAGCATCACGCGCAGCCTGGCCTACGGCAAGCAGCGGCTGGTGGAAATTGCGCTGGCGCTGGCCACGCAACCCAAGGTGCTGTTGCTGGATGAACCTGCCGCAGGCATTCCGTCGGCGGAAAGCCGCGAATTGTTTGAAGTGATTGCGCAACTGCCCCGCGAGGTGACGATCGTCTTCATCGAACACGATATGGGACTGGTGTTCCGCTTTGCCGAACGCATCACCGTACTGGTCGGCGGCAAGGTGCTGGTGGAAGGCACACCGGCCGAGATTGCGGCGGATCAGCGCGTCAAGGAAGTCTATCTGGGGGAGGCCGAACATGCCTGAACTGCTGGCACTGGACAAGGTGAGCGCCGGTTATGGCGATTCCATCGTCCTGGAGGAGGTGTCCTTCTCCATGCAGGAAGGTGAGAGCCTGGCCCTGCTGGGGCGCAATGGCGTGGGCAAGACCAGTCTGTTGATTACCCTGATGGGACTGACTCGCCTGCATGGCGGCAGCATCCACTGGCGCGGCAGCAACATCGCCCGCGTGCCGACCCACAAGCGCGCGCATGCCGGGCTGGGCTGGGTACCGCAGGAGCGTTTCATGTTTCCTTCGCTGTCGGTGGAGGAACACCTGACGGTGGTGGAGCGTGGCGGAAAATGGAACTTGCAGAAGATTTATTCGATTTTTCCCCGCCTGCATGAGCGCCGCCACAACATGGGCAATCAGCTCTCCGGTGGCGAGCAGCAGATGCTGGCCATTGCGCGCGCCCTGATGGTCAGTCCCAGCATCCTCTTGCTGGATGAACCGATGGAAGGGCTGGCGCCCATCATCGTGCAGGAACTGTTGAAGGTGATCCGCCGCCTGGTCAGCGACGAAGGGATGTCGGTGATCGTGGTGGAGCAGCATGCACGCATGGCGCTGTCGCTGACGCAACGGGCCATCGTGCTTGATCGTGGCCGCATCGTGCATGCCTCGGATAGCCAAAGCCTGCTGGACGATGGCGAAAAATTGGATCGACTGGTAGCGGTCGCCTGAGGCTCAGTCCTCCTGGCAATCCTGGTCGCGCAAGCGTGCCAGCGGTGCGCGGCTTTGTGGATTGTTCTCGTGCACCAGCTTGTCCAGCAGCCGCATGAACTGCTCCTGCTCGGCGTCATCAAGGGGCGCCAGGATGCGCTTGCGCAGGCGCTGCAGGCCGGGGATCAGTTCTTCCAGCAGGGCTTCGCCCGCTTGCGTGATGCGCAATGCGCGCTGGCGGCGGTTGTGCGGAATGACTTCCCGCACCAGCAAGCCCTTTTCTTCGAGGCGGGCGCAGACCGTGGCGCCGGTGGAGGTGTCGATGGCGACCAGCCCCGACAAGCTCACCTGGTCGATGCCGGGATGATTCGACAGCATGCGCAGGATGGCGTATTGCACCGGGGTAATGATGCCGCCGGTTTCGTCATGGAAGATCGATACCGAAATCTGCTGCGCGCGCCGCAACAGGTGGCCGGGGTGCTCGTAGAGATCGATGAGCTGGCTTTCGTCCTTGGGCGTTGTGGTCTCTGGCATGGCGGATTCGCTCAGGTTCGGTCAGGCAATGGATGAGCTGCAATCAGTATGCAGCGATGCGGCAGTGTAAGGTCCGCGACGTTTTCCCTCAATCAATTGATGCGATGCGCAATGAAAAAAGTCCGCCGGCGCGTTTACTTGCGCAGCGGATTGGCGGATACTTTTCCTAACATTCAGTGTACTGAATATTAAATCAGAAAAATGCGAGACCCGACAGGATCTGGATCAAGCCACCTGCGGAAAAGAACAAGTTGGTGCAGTCCATCAAGGAGGGCACTGGCCGCGCGAGGCCGGTGCCGGTTGAGGAATTTACCCAAGGAGACAGTCATGTTCCCCAAGAATGCCTGGTACGTTGCCTGTACCCCCGACGAAATCGAAAGCAAGCCCCTGGGCCGTCAGATCTGTGGCGAGAAGATCGTGTTCTATCGTGGTGCCGAGGGCAAGGTGGCCGCCGTCGAGGATTTCTGTCCGCATCGTGGTGCGCCCCTGTCTCTGGGTTTCGTGCGCGATGGACAGCTGGTTTGCGGGTATCACGGTCTGGAGATGGGCTGTGACGGCCACACCCGCAGCATGCCCGGTCAGCGCGTGCGTGGCTTCCCTTGTATCCGCAGCTTCCCGGTGGTGGAGCGCTACGGTTTCATCTGGGTCTGGCCGGGTGAGAAGGAGCAGGCCGATCCGGCGCAGATCCATCACCTGGAGTGGGCCGAGAACCCTGAATGGGCCTATGGTGGCGGCTTGTATCACATCAACTGCGACTACCGTCTGATGATCGACAATCTGATGGACCTCACCCACGAGACCTACGTGCACGCCTCCAGCATCGGCCAGAAGGAGATTGATGAAGCCCCGGTCAACACGCGCGTTGAGGGTGAGCGGGTCATCACCAGTCGCTTCATGGAAAACATCATGCCGCCGCCGTTCTGGCGCATGGCCCTGCGAGGCAACGGTCTGGCCGACGACGTCCCGGTGGACCGCTGGCAGATCTGCCGCTTTTCGCCGCCCAGTCACGTGATGATCGAAGTGGGCGTGGCGCATGCCGGGCAGGGTGGTTACGACGCTGCGCCGGAGCACAAGGCGTCGTCCATCGTGGTGGATTTCATCACGCCCGAGACCGAGACTTCGCACTGGTATTTCTGGGGCATGGCGCGCCACTTCCGTCCCGAGGACAAGGAGCTCACCGACACCATCCGCGAGGGCCAGGGCAAGATCTTCGGTGAGGACCGTGCGATGCTGGAGCTGCAGCAGGCCAATCTGCTCAAGTATCCGGAGCGTCGCCTGCTGGCGCTGAACATCGATGCCGGTGGCGTGCAGTCGCGCAAGGTGCTGGACAAGTGGCTGGCGCGCGAAGCCGATGCCGGCAAGGCTGCTGCAGCCTGAGGGGGGATGATGACGACATTGCAGGTCAGGATCGCGGCGCGCCGCGAGGAAGCCGACGGCATCATCGGGCTGGAACTGGTGTCGCCGGATGGCAGTGCCTTGCCGGCCTTTACTGCGGGGGCACACATCGATGTGCATCTGCCGGGCGGCTTGCTGCGTCAGTATTCGCTGTGCAACGCGCCGCATGAGCAGCATCGCTATCAGATCGGTGTATTGCGTGATGCCCATTCGCGGGGCGGTTCCGTGGCGGTGCATGAGGTGTTGAAGGTGGGCGACCTGCTCACCATCGGGGTGCCGCGCAACCAGTTCGCGTTGGTGTCGGCGCCGCACAGTCTGCTGCTGGCGGGTGGTATCGGGGTGACGCCCATTCTGTGCATGGCCGAGGCGCTGGCGGCTTGCGGGGCTTCTTTCGAGATGCACTATTGCGCCCGTTCGCCCGCCCGCCAGGCGTTTCGCGAGCGCATCGCGGCGTCGGGATTCGCTCGGCGCGTGGTGCATCACTATGACGATGGTGATGTTGCACAGAAGCTCGACCTCGATGCCTTGCTGTCACAGGCCGATCCGGCCACCCATCTTTACGTCTGCGGCCCTGCCGGTTTCATCACGCATGTGGTGGAGACTGCCCGTGCGCGTGGCTGGCCGGGGGCGCAAGTCCATTTCGAATACTTTGGTGCGGCGCCGGTGCAGGCTGACGGCAATGGCAGCTTTGAGGTCAGGCTGGCCAGCAGCGGGCAGGTCTACCGCATTCCGGAGGACCGCACGGTGATCCAGGTCTTGTGCGAGCACGGTGTGGATGTGCCGGTGTCCTGCGAGCAGGGGATCTGCGGCACCTGTCTTACGCGCGTGCTGGAGGGTGAACCGGATCATCGTGATCAATATCTGACCGATGAGGAACGCGCGGCCAATGACCAGTTCACGCCGTGTTGTTCACGGGCACGGAGTCCCTTGCTGGTGCTGGATTTGTAGCGTAATACGAAGCAACTGGCCGTAAATCATTTATACCAATTAAAACGTGAGGAGACATGATGAGCGAGATGATCAATACCCGACGCCGCCACCTGATGTTGGCCGGGACGGCATTGGCCGCCGTTGGTGCGCCGCTGGTGGCGCAAGCGGCAGAGACGTTGAAGGTGGGGCTGATCGTGCCGATGTCGGGGCCGTTTGCCTCGACCGGGCGGCAGATCGAGGCGGCGGTCAAGTTGTATCAGCAGAAGTTCGGTGACAGTGTGGCCGGACGCAAGGTGGAGATCTTGTTGAAGGATGACGGCGGGGTCTCGCCCGATGTGACCAAGCGTCTGGCGCAGGAGCTGGTGGCGCGTGAGAAGGCGCAGGTGCTGATGGGCTTCGGGCTGACGCCCTTGGCGCTGGCGGCTGCACCCATTGCCACGCAGGCCAGGGTGCCGATGATCGTGACGGCGGCGGCGACTTCCATCATTGTCCAGCGTTCACCCTATATCGTGCGTACCGGGTTTACGCTGGCGCAGGTGACCTCGCCACTGGCGTCCTGGGCGGCGAAGAATGGCATCAAGAGTGTGGTGACCTTTGTTTCCGATTACGGGCCGGGGCTGGATGCAGAGAAGGTGTTTGTGAAGACTTTCTCTGAAGCCGGTGGCAAGGTGATGGAGAGTGTGCGGGTGCCTTTGCGCAATCCGGACTATGCGCCGTTCTTGCAGCGGGTCAAGGATGCCAGGCCGCAGGCTTTGTTCGTTTTTGTACCTTCCGGTGAAGGAGCTGCCGTGTTGAAGCAGTTCACCGAGCGGGGATTGGCGGCGGCGGGAATTCGCCTGATCTGTACCGGCGATGTGCTCGATGATGACCTGATGGCGGGTATCGGTGCGGCCGCCAAGGATGTGGTGAGCAGTCATCATTATTCTGCTGCGCATCCTTCGGCGGCCAACAAGGAATATGTGGACGCGATGGCCAAGGCTAACAAGGGGATGCGGGCCAACTTCCATTCTGTCGGTGCCTACGATGGTATGCACCTGCTCTATGAATCCCTCAAGAAAACCTCCGGCGATGCGAATGGTGAAAAACTGCTGGCTGCCATGAAGGGGATGAGCTGGGAGAGCGTGCGCGGGCCTGTTTCTATCGATCCTGCTACTCGCGATATCGTGCAGACGGTTTATATGCGCAAGGCTGAGTTGCTCGGGTCTGAGTTTTATAACGTGGAGTTTGATCAGGTGGAGAAGGTGCGGGATCCTGGGGTTTGATTTTTGTATTTTTGGGGGGAGGGTAGTCTGCACGGGCTGCTTTCCTGCGCTCTAGCTTAATGCTTATCTTTCTCCGGTCGGGAGAACGCGCCGGGAGCGGCCCGGCAGCCGCTCACTTTTCTTGTCTCGCCAAGAAAAGTAAGCAAAAGAAGGCGACCCCAAAGAGCCAGCCCTCCTGCGGAGGGTCCCCGCCGCAGCGGAGCGAAAAGTGGGAAGGATAGAGTCGCTTCGCTCCGACTATCCTTCTGATCCACTTTTCGCTCCGCTGCGGCGGCTGGCTCTATGGGGAGAGTCCACTCGGGCTCGCCTGCGGCCTCGCCGGGTCTCCGACTCGCCTTCGGCTTTGTGTTGGCTCGCCTGTGGCATCGATTTTTTCTTCGATCAATTTCCTGTTTTGGTTTTTATTGTTTAAATTATTTATGTTCTTTCGTCCTGAGTAGTCGCGCAGCGACGTATCGAAGGCGCAAGAACGCCAACGCAAAGCCGACGGCGAGTGGGATGCCTCACGATGCCGAAGGCGAGGCGTTTAGGTCGTCCGCATCTGCGCCGCCGGTTCAGAAGCCAACAAAACGGATCAGAAAAATAGTCGGAGCGAAGCGACTCTATTTTTCCCGTTTTGTTGGCTTCTGAAGCGGGGACCCTCCGAAGGAGGGCGGTGCAGTTGCGGTCGCCTTCTTTTGCTTACTTTTCTTGGCGAGACAAGAAAAGTGAGCGGCTGCCGGGCCGCCCCCGGCGCGTTCTCCCGACCGGAGAAAGATAAGCATTAAGCTAGAGCGCAGGAAAGCAGCCCGTGCAGACTACCCAAAACCGTAAATCATCAAAACAGCAAAACAGAAAAACAGCAAAACAGCATCAAAGCCCATCAATAAACCCACAAACCAATTCAGCGAACACAGCCGGCTGCTCAACAGCACTGACATGCGAGGCTTCTGTAATGACCTCCAGCCGTGCACCAGCAATCCCATCCACCAGCGCCTGCGCCATGGCCACCGGTGTCCCCTGATCCAGTTCCCCCGCAATCACGAGGGCAGGCACGTGAATGGCCCCCAAGCGGGAAGAAGTATCGACAGTCCCGACAGCATGACAGCACCCCACATACCCCACCGCATCGGTCGTGACCAGTCGATGCCGATAGCGCGCAACAGTGGCCGCTTGTGCAGCACGGAAGCCCTCGTGGAAATACCGCCCCATGACCGCATCGGCAATCACTTCGATCCCTTGAGCCCGCACGGTAGCAATCCGCTGCTGCCAAACCTCGCGTGCCGCCTCAGGATAGGCAGACGTGGTATTGGCCAACACCAGCGATCGCACCAGCCCCGGATGCCGCAAGGCCAGCTCCTGCCCGACCATGCCGCCCATGGACAAACCGACCCACACCACCGGCCCTGTATCCAGCTCGCGCAACAAACGGGCCGCATCATCGGCCAGATCCGCCATGCTGTAGAGCCCATCGATCTTCTCCGAACTGCCATGCCCACGATGATCGTAAGCAATCACCCGACAATCGGCCGCCAGCAGATTGGCCAGCCCGTCCCACATCATCAGGTCGGTACCCAGCGCATGCGAGAGCACCACCGTATGACGCGGCGCCTTGCCATTGCGGGGTTCGCGCAAGGTGTAATGCAAGGCCGGTGACGAAACGGTGCGGCCCTCGTGCCCCACACCCGGATGCACGCTGCCAGCAGGCGCCTGCGGTACCACGGCATAACCGATCTGCTCACCCACTTCACGCAGGATTTTCTGCGCATGCGTGAAAGCCGTATTGCCCGCCGGCACACCCGCATAGACCGCCGCCTGGATCATGACTTCCTTCATCTCGTCCGGGCTGAGCCGCGTGGTCGCATCACCGGTCAGCCCGGCGCGTACGTGCAGTTCGAATTCTTCCCAGCGCCCCAGCGCAATGGTGATGGCCAGCACGATGATGCGGCGTGTCTTGTGGTCCAGCCCGGGACGACCCCAGATCTCGTTCCACGCAAAACGCGTGATCAGGTTCTGAAAGTCGGCGTTGAAATTGGTGGCATTGGCCACCGAACGGTCAACCCATTGGTCGCCCAATACACTGCGGCGATTGCGCATGCCGCGCTCGAAATCATGGTCCAGCGGATCGTAGCTCATGTGGTGCTCTCTTTGTCTCGGTGTGATGGGTGGAGGTGGAGAATTCAGCAGGTCAGTGCGCCAGCTGGGCGCGCAAGTGTTCAAGCCGCCCTTCGGCAATGCGGCGCGCAGGGCGGGTGGCTTGCACCGGATCGAACAGGCCACGCAACATGCCCAGGTCGATTTCCTGGCGCAACTGCGCATCGCCCTCTACGGCATCGACCAGCACGTCAACCAGCTGCGCGCCATCGGCTACAGCCTTGCGCGTGAGTTGTTCCAGCAGACTATGTGCCCGTGGGCGACCGATGACGCCAGCCAGCGCAATCGAGGCCGACTCGGCAAACACCAGACCCTGCAAGGCATCGATGTTGCGCAGCATGCGCGCCTCATCAATGACCAGCCCGGCAAAGGCATCATTGAGCGCGCGCAGTGCACCGTGCACACCAAGGAAAAGCCCCGGCCATTCGGCCAGTTCGGCCTGCCAGTTGCCCAGCCCGCGTTCATGCTGCTGCGACATCGCACCCAGCAGCGCAGCGGCTTGCTGTGGCGCTCGGGTAGCCGCGGCCAGGGCGATCATGGACGACACCGGATTGCGCTTGTGCGGCATCGCCGACGACCCGCCACGACCATTGCCGGAGGGCTCGGCCAGTTCGGCAATCTCGCCCTGTGCCATCAGTGACAGGTCGGTGGCGATCTTGCCCAGGCTGCCCGCCAGCACCGCCATCTCGGTACCCAGGCGTATCCACTCGTCACGCTGGGTATGCCAGGCCGCCTCGGGGGTCTTCAAATCGAGGGCCGCAGCCATGCGTGCCGCCACCGCTGGCCCTTTGTCACCCAGCACCGCCAGCGTACCGACCGCACCGCCCAGTTGCAGTTGCAAGGCGCGCCCGGCCAGCGCCTGCAATTGCGCGCGCGAACGCAACAGGGGCGCGGCCCAGTTGCAGAACTTGAAGCCCAGACTGGTCACCTGCGCCGGCTGCATCAGCGTGCGCGCCAGCACCGGTGTATCCAGATGGGATTGCGACAAGTCCAGCAGGCGGCGCGCCAGCTGATCCAGTTCGCCATCGACCAGCCGCAAGGCTTCACGCGTGACCAGCACCATGGCCGTATCCAGCACATCCTGGCTGGTGCTGCCCCAGTGCACGTGGGTGGCGGCTTCTTCGCTGTAGAGGGCGACCGTGCGTTGCAATTCCTTGACCAGCGGAATGGCCAGCGCACCGGCGCGCCGACCGGCCACGATGAGGGCGTTGATGTCGTAGAGCGGTGCGCGGCAGACGCTGGCAATGGCACGCGCGGCGGCCTCGGGGATGATGCCCTCGGCGGCTTCGGCCTCGGCCAGAACCTGTTCGAAGCGCAGCATGGCTTGTACCACCGCCTGGTCGTCGAACACCGCAATCATGTCCGAAGTGGTGAGGAAGCTGTCGAAGATCGAAACGCTCATGAAGTCTCCAGTGCTTGCCCTTGCGGCGCGATCCAACGCAAGCGGGATCCGGCAAGCAAATGCTTGCGGATCCCCAAGCTCGTCACGCCGAAGAGGGCGTTCAGATGTAGTCGAAGAATACCGTCTCGCGCGCACCCTGCATGTGGATATTCCACAGGTAGCTGCCGTCAGGCTGCTTGCGGGCAATCAGGGTGTCACGACGGTCGGCCGGGACCTGCTCCAGCAGGGCCGATTGCGCCAGCGCCGGGTCGTCCTCCAGGAAGACGGCCGTGAACTGGTGCTTGACCAGGCCGCGCGCAAACACGGTCACGTAAGCGACCGGCTTACCGGCCGGCGCCTGGGGCTGCGAAATCGAAAATGTGAACCCGCCCTCCTCATTGGTGGGCACGCGGCGATATCCGGGAATGGCGTGTGAAGTTTCTGACGCAGCGCTGCCCGGCAGCCAGGCTTCGGCCCAGGCGTCATTGATGGGAACGCCATCGCCATCGAGAATGGCGCCGCTGATCTTGACCTGCGGTGCACTGCTCTCCACGCGGGAGGTCAGTTCCACGGCCCAGGCCCAGGCTTCGTGCGGGAAGGGGCCGATGGTTTGCGAAGTGGTGATGTTGCTCATGTGGTCTCCTGCCTTGTGTTCAGATGCCCATGGGCGTGGCGTTGCGGCCGCGCAGGACGATGTCGAATTCATAGCCCAGCATCTTGTCATCGACCGTCTCCTCCAGCGAGAAGCGCGAGATCAGGCGCTGGCGGGCAGCCTCATCAGGGATGCTCTGGAAGATCGGATCGTAGGCGAACAGCGGATCGCTGGGAAAATACATCTGCGTCACCAGACGCTGCGCATAGATGTTGCCGAACAGCGAGAAGTGGATGTGCGCCGGACGCCAGGCCTTGTGGTGATTGCCCCAGGGATACGGACCGGGCTTGATGGTGACGAAACGATAGCGGCCATTGTCATCGGTGAGCATCTTTCCAAAACCGGTGAAGTTGGGATCCAGCGGCGCATCGTGCTGGTCCTTCTTGTGGAAGTAGCGCCCGGCTGCATTGCATTGCCAGACTTCCAGCAGGGAGTTGCGCACCGGCTTGCCATCTTCGTCCAGCACGCGACCGGTGACGACGATCTTCTCGCCCAGCGGCTCGCCCTTGCCCTGCGCGGTCAGGTCCATGTCGTGCGGCAGGATCAGCCGGGGCGAGGCGAACAGATTGGTGCCGGTGGCGGTCTCGTCGCGCACGCGCAGCGGTGCTTGCGTAGGGCCGCGCTTGACGGTGGACTTGTAGGGGGGATAGATCAGTTCCGGATAGACTCCGGGTTCGATGGCATCGAATTGCATGAGGTCTCCTCAGGTCGACGGGGATGAATGCGGCGTCGTCCTCGGATTCCTTGCCTGCCGGAATGGGCGATTGGCGCGCCGTGCTTGGGTGTGGACAGATAGTAGGCAAGCCCGACACCGCTCTCAAGGCCAACGCAGCGCAGCATATTCGCCATGCGCCCGCTTTGTGCGAGAATCGCACAAATGGCCGATTTTCTGCATCCACGGGAAAACGGTAGAGATCAGCTTGTTTTATCCACAGGGCGGGGAACCCATGCAGCAACAGCCAATCGATGACGAGCCGGAGGCGAGCGAAGACGGCCCCCTCAAGCGTGACCTGGTGGCAGGGCTGGAAAAAGGCTTGCAGGTCATCGAAGCCTTCGACCAGGAGCGTTCGCGCCTGACCATCGCCGAGGTGGCGCAACTGACCGGCCTGACCCGCGCCGCCTCCCGTCGCTATCTGATCACGCTTACGCACCTGGGCTACATGCGGCACGACAACAAGACGTTCTCGCTCACGCCGATGGTGCTGCGGCTGGGACAGTCCTATCTGCATTCGGCGCGGCTGCCGCGCATCGTGCAGCCGCTGCTGTACCGGCTGGCCTATTCGCTGGGCGAGGCGGCTTCCTGCGGGGTGCTCGATCATGACCAGCTGGTGTGCGTGGCCGCGGTCAGCGCCGGGCAACTGGTCTCGACCACCCTGCAGCCCGGTACGCGGGTGCCGGCCTACTGCACCGCCAATGGCCGCATCCTGCTGGCCAACCTGGCCCCGGCGCAGCTCGATGCCATCCTCGCGCGTGCCCAGCCGGAGGCCATCACCGCCCATACCATCACCGATGTCGAACGATTGGGACTGGAAATCGCCCGCGCCCGCGCGCAGGGTTATGCGCTGGTGGACCAGGAACTGGAACTGGGTCTGCGCACCATGGCCGTACCGGTGCGCAACTTCCGCGGTGAGGTGGTGGCGGCGATGAATATCAGCGTGCATGCGGCTCGCATGAAGCTGGAAGACATGGTGGAGCGCTGCTTGCCGGCCATGTTGAAGATACAGGTGGAGCTGGGGGCGCTGCTGTGAGGCGTGGCTGAATTTCAAAGATGGCGCACCGGTTTTTGTTTTTGCGCCATTGCCGGAAACGGCATGCGAAATACTCATTGCTCCACGTGCGTACGCCGATATTGCTTGGGCGTCACGCCCATGTGCCGTTTGAAGAGCCGGCTGAAATACGCCGGATCCTGAAAGCCCAGTTCATAGGCAATCGTCGAAATCCCCGAAGGCACATAGGTCAGCTTGCGACAAGCCTCCAGAATCAAGCGCTGCTGCGCCAGGTCGAAGGCTGAATGCCCGGCCAGCTTCAGGCACAGGCGATTGAGCCGGCTGGGGGTGATGCGCAACTTGTCGGCATACACCGCCACCTGCCACTGCTGCTTGAAATGCTGCTCCACCAACGCACGAAAGCGCGTGAACAATTCAAAGTCGCCGCGTCCGGACAACTCCGCCGAGCGATGATCCGCTTCCAGTCGCACCAGCAGCAGCATGACGCTGCGCGCCAGCCATTCCAGCATCAGCGTGTGACCGGTGCGGGGCGCAGCGGACTCGGCGATGAGCAGGCGCAGCAGGGTTTCCATGCGTTCTCGCAGCTCCGGCACACGCGCCAGTTCGATGGCCATCGGTCGCAGGAACAAGGGCGAGAACAATTCTCCATGCGCCTCGCTGCCGCCGGCCGAAAACACGACGTGCGGATCGACCGTGAGTACGAAGCCGATCGCCTGTTCCGAAAAATCGAAACCGTGTACCAGCGAGGGATGAATGGTAATGACCACCGGTCCGTCGGCCTCCCAGACTTCCTCTTCCATCAGCGCGCTGACATGACCGGACATTAAAAAAAGTACCTGAAAAAGCCCGGCATGCGTGTGCGGTGCAATATGCCAGTCATGCACACGGCTGCGTGTCTCGATCAGTTCGATATGGACAGACTCTGCGTCCTCCTGCCGGGAAGCCTCGCCATACAAGGAAAATTGCGGTACGTCGGCGGTGCGGGGTTTGCTTCGGGGCAAGGGCATAGGGTCTCCATCTTCTACGTCGCGATCAAGCGTTGTGATTGTGCTCTGTAAAAATAGTACAAGTAATTGGCGGGATCATCCATTTTTTATTCGTCCACCGCCGTCTAAGATCGCTCTCACATCAAGAACAAGAACAGATGACATGCCACCCGCTTCGGGCGCGCGCCACGGTGCGCCTGCAACGAAAACGGTGCCTGACCTTTACACGGAGACCTCCACCATGCGTACCCAAGTCGCCATCATCGGCGCCGGCCCGGCCGGTTTGTTGCTGTCCCATCTGCTGCATCTGAAGGGCATCGAATCAGTCGTGCTGGAAACGCGCAGCCGCGAAGACATCGAATCCACCATCCGTGCCGGCGTGCTGGAACAAGGCACGATGGATATCCTCACCGAGACCGGCGTGGGCGAGCGCATGAAGCGCGAAGGCGCGCTGCATCACGGTATCGAGCTGGCCTTTGGAGGGCGTCGCCACCGCATTGACCTTACCGAGCTGACCGGCCAGGCCATTACCGTCTATGCCCAGCATGAAGTCATCAAGGACCTGGTGGCCGCCCGCCTGGCTGCGCAGGGGCAGTTGCTGTTCGGTGTGAGCGGCACCAGCATCGAAGGCATCGAGACCAGCAAGCCGCGCGTACGCTTCATGCACGCGGGTGAGCAGCATACGCTGGAGGCCGATTTCGTGGCCGGTTGCGACGGCTTCCATGGTGTCTCGCGCCCGGCCATTCCCGAGGGCAAACGCCAGGACTACCAGCGCATCTATCCCTTCGGCTGGTTCGGTGTGCTGGTGGAAGCACCACCCTCTTCGGATGAGCTGATCTATGCGCAGCACGATCGTGGTTTCGTGCTCGTCAGCACACGCTCGCCGACGGTACAGCGTCTGTATTTTCAGTGCGATCCCAAGGACAGCGTAGACAACTGGAGCGATGACCGCATCTGGAATGAATTCCATACCCGCCTGGAAAACGGCGATGGCTGGCGTGTCAAGGAGGGCAAGATCTTCCAGAAGGGCATCATCGGCATGCGCAGTTTCGTCTCCACGCCGATGCAGCATGGCCGCTTGTTCCTGGCTGGTGATGCGGCCCACATCGTGCCGCCCACCGGAGCCAAGGGGCTGAATCTGGCCGTGGGCGACGTCAGGCGCCTGGCCCAGGGCATCGAGGAGTTCTATCGCACCAACAGCGAGCACGGGCTCTCGTCCTATACCGAGCAGGCCTTGAAACGCATCTGGCGCGCCGAGTATTTCTCCTGGTGGATGACCAGCATGCTGCATACCTTCGAGGATGCCTCGCCCTTCCAGCGCCAGATCCAGCGCGCCGAGCTGGAGAACGTGGTCAATTCGCGCGCACTGTCGACGGCACTGGCGGAGAATTACGTCGGCGCATTCTGAAGCGTTGGCGCCCCGTTGCAGCCACAATCCGGAACGCCCGCGCAAGCGGGCGTCGTCATTGCCGGAGCATGGTCCCGACGGCATCCGCAGCATGCACCCGCCTGCGCGCGGGGTTCTACAATGGCGGCATGAACCTGCCCGAACTCCACACCCTGATCTGGGACGAATTGTGCCGCGGTGCCAGTCCCGCACGTTCCCCGTTTACCATCTGGCAACTGGCCACTGTGGGCCTGGACGGTGCGCCCCAGTTGCGTTCCATCGTCTTGCGCGAGGCCAATATCTCCGCCGGGACGCTGTGCTTTCACACCGATCTGCGTTCACCGAAGCTGGCCGAGATCCGTGCCGATGGTCGCGTGGCGATGCTGGCGGTTGACCTGGATCGTCATCTGCAACTGCGCCTGAACGGCGTGGCGCAGGTAGTGCAGGATGCCACGCGCATTCGTGGCATGTGGACCGGGTCCAGGCCGCATACGCTGATCCTGTACAAGACCCCGCATGCACCCGGCACACCGATTGCTCAGCCCGAAGAGGGGCATGTGCGGGAGCAGGACAGGGGCGATGGCTTCGAAAATTTTGCCCTGGTGGAAGTGCGGCTGGAGCGCATCGAATGGCTGGACCTCACACCGAACCAGCATCGCCGCGCGCGTTTTGAACGTGGGCAGGTGCCATGGCAAGGGCAGTGGATTGCGCCCTGAGGGTGGCGCGCATCAGGCCAGTGTGGGATAGGTGAATCCGAGGAAATGCACGGCATTGAGCATGAAGTGCAGCAGGATCGGCGCCTCCAGACGTCCGGTGCGCCGGAAGACCCACGCATAACCGAGGCCGGCCATCCCGGCCATGACCGCATAGCTCAGGCCGCCGCCAACATGGGCTGCACCGAAGAGCAGCGCGGAGGCCGTCATTGCCAGCCCTGTCCCGCCGCGGATGTGCTGCAAGACGCTTTGCAGCCGATGCTGGATGACGCCGCGGAAGAAGGCTTCCTCTGCCACCACCGTCAACAGCAGATTGATGGCCAGGAACTCCACGGTAAAGTCCGGCCACTTCAGTGCGGGCCTGACCAGGCCCGCCACACAAGCCGCGCCCATCACGAGCGCGATCGTCACGGCACCCGGCAGCAGCGTCTTGCAGAGCATCTCCCGCCATTCCCGCCACGCATGGCAGCGTGGCGCCAGCAGTGCCAGCAACAGCAGTCCGGCGCTTCCTTTGTCGAGATTGGCAAAGAGCATGAAGGGCCGCGCATCGGCAGTCATGGCCGCTGACGGGAGCACCAGCACATTGTGGAAACCCGGCCAGCGATGCAGTGCCAGCAGCAGGGCCAGCAGCAAACTCAGCGCCAGCAGACTGCGGCGTTGCCATGCGTTGGACGCATGGGTCGTTCCCAGGGCGGTGACGCCCAGCAGGACGATGCCTGTGGCGGCGCCGGCATCGAGTCGGCCATCCTGCAGGCCCATGGCCACGGCCAGTGTCAGCAGCGGCAGCCAGGGTGCAAGGGTCCAGCGGCCCGGCAGCCTCAGGGAGGGCAGCCAGACGCTGCAGATGGCGAGCATCAAGAGAACAGCGGAAGGCATGGAGAAAAAGGCAGAGTGCGACGAAGCCAGTGTTTTAACATGGCGACCCGTCAGAGGGCCAGAGCTTGAGGTCTGTTCACGATGCGCAATTTCGGTCAGGATTTGTTCCGCTCTTTCTTGCACAGTATGTCCCGTGAACCGAGGACCCGATGAACGACGACCGCCAAAAGACCAGCCAGGCCCGCTATCAAGCCCGCTTCGAACGTGTGCTCGATCATATCGAGGCGCATCTCCATGGCCCGCTGGAGATGGAGCAGCTGGCGGCTGTCGCCCATTTTTCACGGTTCCATTTCCAGCGGCAGTTTGCTGACTTTACCGGCGTCGGGGTGGCGCGCTACATCCTGCTGATGCGTCTGAAGCATGCCAGCCATCAACTGGCCTTTCAGCCAAAGCGGCGCATCATCGACATCGCCCTCGAAGCCGGTTTCGAAAATCCGGAATCCTTCACGCGCGCTTTCAGAAGTGCCTTCGGCCAGTCGCCTTCGCAGTTTCGGCGCGCACCGGACTGGCCTTCATGGAACGAGCGTTTCGTCTTCCGCATCCCTGAAAGGAAAGTGCAAGTGCAAGTAGAAATCGTCGACGTCGAACCCATCCGTATCGCCCTGCTGGCGCATCGCGGCCCCGTCAACCAGCTCAACGCCACCGTGGCGCGCTTCATCGAATGGCGCAAGGCGTCCGGCCTGTCGCCGGTGGAGCGCTGCCGTACCTTCGGTCTGGCCTGGGATAATCCCGACACCACGCCCCCGGAGCAATTCCGCTTCGGCATCTGCGGTGAAGTGGACGCACAGGTGCCGGGCAATGCGCAAGCCGTGGTGAGTTCCCTGATCCCGGGCGGGCGCTGCGCGCGCGTGCGTCATGCGGGCGCGCATGAACGCCTGGGAGAGAGCATCTATCCGCTGTATCGCCAGTGGCTGCCGGAGAGTGGTGAGGAGTTGCGCGATTTCCCGCTGTACTTCCACTATCTCAATCTCTTGCCCGATACACCACCGGGCGAGTTGCTCACGGATATCTACCTGCCCTTGAAGTAAGCGCTGTGGCGAGGGGGAAAACGGGAAGAAGACTTCACGCCACCAGGGCGCGCGAGAAGTGCGCCATCTGGTGCGCGGGCACCAGCAGCGGCACGAAGGAAGCATTGTTCATGGCGAGCCAATAGGGCAGGTGCGGGCTGGTATCGAAGCCGTAGTTGCTGTCGTCGAGCTGCCAGAAGCGTGGTATCGCCAGCGGCGGCGGTACCCGGTGCTTGAGCTGGTCGAGGCAGACCAGGCGCTCGGGACAGGGCTGGAAGCGGGCCAGCGCGCTCTTTTCTCCACCGGGCGCAAAGCCGGAGCTGGCAAACCATTCCAGCACCTTGCGCGGCGTGGCCTGCAGGCTGGCCCAGTCGTGCAGGGCATCGGCGCGCTGGCCGGTGCTGCGGGTGCATGCGCTGACATACAGCTCGACCATGCCCAGCAAGGCGGTGGGGACGGGGACTCGGACTTTGGCAAACGGCAACATCGGCGGGGCTTCCTGGCTGTACAGATGGGCAGATCCTGCTGGAGCGGATCATCGAGCTTGTCACTGTAGTCATTCTTGCTACTGTCGGCGATCGGGGAAATCCTGACCGTCTGTCTCCCTCTTGTCTGGCGCAGTCAGGAATTTCCCGATGCCGGGCGCCGCGCCAGTCCTGTAAAACGTGTGCTGTAGCCATTGTCGGCTTGTGTACTCTGACAGGATGTTCTCTCGCAGCATGAATTTCCCCAGCATCATCATGATCGACCCCAGCCAGGAGGCCGCCGAGCTGGCGCGCTTCGCCTTGTGGCGTGCGGGACTGCATTGCCTCTTCCGGTCCTGCCCGGACCTGGCGACGGCGCGTCGCTGCCTGCTGCAGGGGCGCCGCCAGAGCGATGGCGGCGCGCCCAGCCTGATTCTGCTGGAGTCCGAGATGGAGTGCGGCGACGGCCTGCAGCTTTTGCGCGAGTTGCGCGCGAGCAAGCATCTGGCTGCTGCCCCGGTGGTGGTCTTTCCTTCCCACGAGACCGAGGGCGAGCGTGCGGCACTGGAGGCCGGTGCGACCGAATACCTGCCCAAGCCGGTCGATGGAGAACACTATGCGCGTTGCGTGGTAGCGATGGTGGAGCGCTGGTGCGATGTCAGCGAGGCAGCCGCACCGCTGGCCGAGGCCGTGGTGCAGGATGCGCTGGCGGGTGAGCCCGCGCATCCGCAGCGGCGCCAGGAGGATGGCTTGCCGCGCGGCGGACGGTCGCACTGAGTGAGGCAAGGTGGGGCGCAGCAAACAGCAAACAGCAAACATCAAACAGCAAAGGGCCGCAAGGCCCTTTTTTCATGTGCGCCGTAGCGCCTATCGCCGCGTCTTGATCTTGGGCGTGGGCAGGGCGGTCTTGTACTTGATCTGCTTGAGGGCGAAGCTGGAGCGGATGTTCTTGATGCCGGGGATCTTGGTCAGGTGATCGACGATGAAATGCTCCAGCGTCAGCAGGTCGGGCACCACGATGCGCAGCAGGTAATCCTCGTCGCCGGTCATCAGATAGACTTCCATGACCTCATCGAAGGCACTCACCGCCGTCTCGAACTGGGCCAGCGCTTCGGCACCCTGGCGCTCCAGGATGACTTTGACAAAAACGTTCACCTTCAGGCCCAGCAGGTGCGGATCGGCCAGCGCTACATAGCGGGAGATGATGCCTTCGGTCTCCAGACGCTTCACACGGGCCAAAGTCGGCGAGGGGGAGAGGTTGATGCGGCTGGCCAGCTCCAGATTGCTGATCGAACTGTTCTCCTGCAGGATGTTCAGGATGCGCAAATCGGTGGTGTCGAGTTCCATTATCGAAATTTAATTCTGTCAGTTTCAGTTTCGCAGCACTGGATGCTGAATATTGTACGGCAACTTCCCATCTTAAGTGACTCATGCCGGGGCATAGGGCGTATCGTAGTCCGGTGCTTCGATCACAGTAGCCCTCAACGACAACAAGGCCAAAAAGGCGTCGGGTGCTCGGAGACGGATGGCGCGGCCTGTGTTTTACCGGCTTTTCGTCTCTTTGCATAGAGCAGTGATGCACCCGGCCCGGCGCACCCAGACAGGAGAACAGGAAGTGGACATGTCCCGCCCCAGCGACAGCGATATTGCCCGCGATATCGACCTCGATACCCAGGAAACCCAGGAGTGGCTGCAAGCGCTGCACAGCGTGCTGGCCGAGGCCGGTCCGGAACGCGCGCGCTTCCTGCTTTCGCGGCTGTCGGCAGCGGCTCAGCAATGGGGCGTGAACTGGCGCGATGCGCGCAATACCCCTTACGTCAACACGATCCGCCCGGAACAGGAGCCGCCCTTCCCTGGTGGCTCCGATGCCCAGGCCATTGAGGAGCGCATTGCCAGCATCATGCGCTGGAACGCGCTGGCCATGGTGGTGCGCGCCAACCGCGCCTATGGCGAACTGGGCGGGCATATCGCCAGCTATGCCTCGGCGGCGGACCTCTTCGAGGTCGGCTTCAACCACTTCTTCCGCGCCCGCGATGCGCAATTCGCGGGCGATGTCGTCTACTTCCAGCCGCACTCCGCGCCCGGCATCTATGCGCGGGCCTTCCTCGAAGGCGCCCTCGCCGAAGAGGATCTGGCCTACTACCGGCGCGAGATCGAGGCCAAGCGGGTGGGGCGCCAGGGTTTGTCGTCCTATCCGCATCCCTGGCTGATGCCGCAGTTCTGGCAGTTCCCGACCGGTTCCATGGGCATCGGTCCCATCAATGCCATCTACCAGGCGCGCTTCTTGCGCTACATGGAGCATCGCGGCCTGTTGCAGGACCAGGGGCGCAAGGTGTGGGGCGTCTTCGGCGATGGCGAGATGGACGAGCCCGAATCGCTGGCCGCGCTCTCGCTGGCCTCGCGCGAGAAGCTGGACAATCTGATCTTCGTGGTCAACTGCAACCTGCAGCGGCTCGATGGGCCGGTGCGCGGCAATGGTCATATCGTCGATGAACTGGAGACGCTCTTTGCCGGTGCCGGCTGGAACGTCATCAAGCTCTTGTGGGGCTCGGACTGGGATGGGTTGTTTGCGCGTGACCGGGACGGCGAACTGGTCGATGCCTTGAATCGTACGGTGGACGGGCAGTTGCAGACCTTCGCCGCCAATGATGGTGCTTTCAATCGCCAGCATTTCTTCGGCCAGACGCCGGGCACGCGCGCCATCGGCGCCACGCTCACCGATGAGGAAATCAATCGCCTGCGTCGCGGTGGCCATGACATGAAGAAGATCTTCTCGGCCTACCAGGCGGCGGCCAGCCATCGTGGCCAGCCCACGGTGATTCTGGCGCAGACCAAGAAGGGCTACGGCATGGGCGCGGCGGGCGAAGGCAAGATGACCACACACCAGCAGAAGAAGCTGGATGAAGAAAGCCTGCTGCAGTTCCGCGACCGCTTCAAGCTGCCGCTCACTGATGATCAATGCCGTGAGCTGGCCTTCTACAAGCCGGCCGATGACAGTCCGGAGATGAAGCACCTGCATGCCCGTCGCGCCGCGCTCGGCGGGTATCTGCCGCGCCGCCAGGCCGGGCAGGCAGGGCGCGCGGTGCCGCCGCTGGAGGCGCACGCCCGGTTCGCGCTGGAGGCCGACGGCAAGGAGATGTCCTCCACCATGGCGCTGGTGCGTCAGCTCGGCAATCTGTTGAAGGACAAGGATTTCGGCCAGTATGTCGTGCCCATCGTGGCCGATGAGGCGCGCACCTTCGGCATGGCCAACCTGTTCCGTCAGGTCGGCATCTATTCGTCGCAAGGGCAGTTGTATGAGCCGGAGGATATCGGGTCCATCCTCTACTATCGCGAAGCGAAAGATGGACAGATTCTGGAGGAGGGCATCACCGAGGCCGGCGCGATTTCTTCCTGGACCGCAGCGGCCACTGCCTACTCGGTGCATGGCACGCCGATGCTGCCCTTCTACATCTACTACTCGATGTTCGGTTTCCAGCGCATCGGCGATCTGATCTGGGCCGCTGCAGACCAGCGGGCGCGCGGCTTCCTGATCGGGGCTACCTCGGGGCGCACCACACTGGGCGGCGAGGGCCTGCAGCATCAGGATGGCAACAGCCTGGTGACGGCAGCGTCGATTCCCAACTGTGTTTCGTACGACCCGGCCTATGCGTATGAGCTGGCGGTGATCCTGGATGAGGGCATGCGCCGCATGATGGAACGCGGTGATGACGTGTTCTACTACATCACTGTCACCAACGAGAACGAGGCTCAGCCCAGTCTGCCGGACGGCGTGCAGGAGGGGATCCTGCGCGGTTTTTACTGCCTGGGTAGCAAGGCGGGTGCGCAGGTGCGCTTGCTGGGCTCGGGCCCCATTCTCAAGGAGGCCGTGGCCGCAGCGGCGCTGCTGCAGCAGCACTGGCAGATCGAGGCCGAGGTGTGGAGCGTGACCAGCTATACCGAGCTGGCACGTGATGGCGTGGCGGCGCAACGTGCACAGCGCCTGTCGGCCAGCCCGGCCCAGCCCTATGTAACGGCGCAATTGCAAGGCAGCGCAGCGCCGGTGATCGCGGTGAGCGATTACATCCGCAGCTTGCCCGAGAGCATCCGCGCGTTCGTGCCGGCGCCGTATGTGACCTTGGGTACGGACGGGTTTGGTCGCAGCGATACGCGGGTGAATCTGCGTGACTTCTTCGAGATCGATGCGCGCTGGATTGCGTATACGGCCTTGTGTGAAGTGTGGGGGGAGGATCGTGCGCGCTTGGAAGACGCGGCGCGGACCTTGGGTATCGATACCGGCAAGCCCCTGTCTTCCACGGTATGAAGCGTGAGAGGCAACAGATGAATGCCGGGCCGCCGGATTGAAAATCTCTCATCTGGCGCGACCCCGTGTTTGCTATAGTGAAAACCGCCCGTGCATCACGGGCGGTTTTTTATTGCGCCGTGATGCGCATCGTCCATGACATACCGTGAGTGAGGAGTACACACGATGGCTGCACCCAAACGTATTGCGCTGGTGACCGGCGCAGGTTCCGGCATCGGCCGGCAGATCACCCTGGCGCTGCTGCGCGAAGGCTATGGCGTGACGCTGGCCGGACGTCGCCAGGAGGTGCTGGAAGAGACGGTCAGGCTGGCCGCTGAACACGCTGCCCATGCGCTGGTGGTGGCGGCCGACGTGACTGATCCGGCGTCGGTGAAGCAGCTCTTCGCCAGGACGCGCGAACGCTTCGGGCGGCTGGACATGCTGTTCAACAATGCCGGCATCTTCGCCCCGCCGGTGTCGCTGGAAGAACTGAGCGTGGAGCAGTGGAAGGCGGCGGTGGACATCAACCTGACCGGGGTTTTCCTCTGCACCCAGGAAGCCTTCCGCATCATGAAGGAGCAGTCGCCGCGCGGTGGCCGCATCATCAACAACGGTTCGATTTCGGCGCATGCGCCGCGTCCGTTCTCGGCATCCTATACCGCGACCAAGCACGCCATCACGGGTCTGACCAAGGCCACCTCGCTGGATGGCCGCGCCTATGACATCGCCTGCGGCCAGATCGATATCGGCAATGCCTCCACCGACATGACCACCCTGATGAAGAAGGGAACGCTGCAGGCCGACGGCTCCACCAAGGTCGAGCCGACCATGGATGCCGAACACGTGGCCCGGGCCATCCTCTACATGGACAGCCTGCCGCTGGAGGCCAATGTGCAGTTCATGACCGTGATGGCGACCAAGATGCCCTATATCGGGCGGGGTTGATGGCGCTTGTTTGTTCCGAAATGAAGAAATGGCCGCAGTGATGAGCTGCGGCCATTTTTCTGAAGCGCTGAAAGGCTTGATCCTCTAGCCGATGATCAGCGCAGGACCCACGCCAATCTGAGATATTTGCAATCCGGCGTCGGAAGAGATGTTGCGGGACACGAAGAACGTCAGCCCGGATTACCCTTCATGCCCTGCCACTCCGGCGTCAACTGCATGGCAATCCCGAACATGTCCAGCACGCGCCCCAGCGTGTGATCCACCATTTCTTCCATGGACGCAGGGCGCTGGTAGAAGCCCGGCAGGGGCGGGAAGATCACGCCGCCCATTTCCGTGACTGAGGTCATGTTGCGCAGATGGGCCAGATTGAACGGGGTCTCGCGCACCATCAGCACCAGTCGGCGGCGTTCCTTGAGCACCACATCGGCTGCACGGGTGATGAGATTGTCGGAGAGGCCATGCGCCACGGCGGCCAGGGTCTTCATCGAACAGGGCGCCACCACCATGCCGGCAGAGGCGAACGAGCCACTGGCGATGCACGCGCCGACATCGCGCACGTTGTGCACCACATCGGCCAGCGCTTCCACATCCTTGCGCCGCATGTCCAGTTCCTGGTGCAGATTGAGCACGCCGGCTTCGGAGACCATCAGATGCGTCTCCACCTGACCATGCTTGCGCAGGTGTTCCAGCAGCCGGACACCATAGATGGCCCCGGTGGCCCCGGTGATCGCAACGATCAGGCGCTGGCGGGGCTGACTGGAAGAAGCACTCATGCGCGCTCTACGGGGCAGGGCAGACTCAGCCCTTGATCAGGGTCTGCAGCTCGCCCGAGGCGTACATCTCGCTCATGATGTCGGAGCCACCGACGAATTCGCCCTTCACGTACAGCTGGGGAATGGTCGGCCAGTTCGAGTATTCCTTGATGCCCTGGCGCACGTCGGGGCTTTCCAGCACGTTGACAGTGACGATGTTCTCGGCGCCGCTGGCCTTGAGCAGCTGGATGGCCTTGCCGGAAAAGCCGCATTGCGGGAACTGCGCGGTGCCCTTCATGAACAGCACCACAGGGTTTTGGGTCACGGTTTCTTTGATCCAGGATTGGACGTCGCTCATGGCTGTGCCTTTAAAAATGGGATTGCCCGACATTATAGGGAAAAGCCGGCAGGCGCGTTGAAATCGGCAGCACGCCATTCGTCCGTCTGAGCCGGCGGGAAATTGCATCAGGGAAATGATTTATATCGTATGCAGTTTCTTCTGGGCAGCAGATGAGGGTGCTGCGCAAGACATTCAAGCAGAGCGATGAACAATGTTCACTGCGGTTTTGCCGGGAAGTTGCCCGGCGTAATGATTTATATGTTTTTCACAGGCATCGCCGATGCTGTGGCCCCAATGAAAAAGGGCGCTTGCGCGCCCCTTCCTCGTGAAATCCGGCTGGCTTTCTCAGCAGCCCTGCAGGCTGCGAGGTGGCTTGCCGTTGGTGTCCTGGCTTATGCCGCTCCGGCTACCGCATCCTCGGGCGTGTCGTCCGGCAGGCGCTTGGCAATGGAGTGATGCTCCTGCAACTTGTCCTTGTGCTTGATGACCTGGCGATCGAGCTTGTCGATCAGGGTGTCAATGGCAGCGTAGAGGTCGTGTGCGATGCTTTCCGCATGTAGATCCTTCCCCTTGATGTGGACGTTGATTTCCGCTTTTTGGCGCTTTTCCTTTTCTGTGAGTTTATCTACGCTCAGGATCACGCTGACGTCGATCACGTTGTCGAAATGGCGCTTGATACGCGAGAGCTTGCTTTGCACGTATTCCCGGATGGCGGGGGTCAGTTCGAGGTGGTGTCCACTGATGGTCAGATTCATACAAGACTCCTATCGTGAAGTCACTGGAGGTTCGTGCAATCGATCCTGCTGCAGCTGTACCACGGGCACGGTCTTCGTGTCGGATGGCGTGGGCATCAGTCAGGATGCTTGCCTGAACACAGCAACGGTACTGCAGAAAAACTGAGGAAAAACTCAGAGGGACTTGCGGAGATTGACTGGCGGAATCTTCAACACTTCGCGGTATTTGGCGACTGTGCGTCGCGCGACCACCATGCCTTGTTCTGCCAGCATATCCGCAATCTTGCTATCGGATAATGGGGTCTGCGGGTTTTCGGCTCCTATCAACTGTTTGATCAGCGCCCGTATCGCGGTGGAGGAAGCTTCGCCTCCGGTTTCAGTCGCGACGTGGCTACCGAAGAAGTATTTCAACTCAAACATTCCATGCGGAGTGAGCATGTATTTCTGAGTCGTCACGCGAGAGATGGTGCTCTCGTGTAGACCCAGTGTATCAGCAATTTCACGCAGCACAAGGGGGCGCATGGCCACTGCACCATGGGAAAAGAAGTTTCTTTGACGTTCCACAATAGCCTGCGCGACGCGCAAAATCGTATCGAAACGTTGCCGCATGTTCTTGATGAGCCACTTGGCTTCCTGCAACTGCGAGGACAGCGAACCTTCGCCCTTGGCCTGCTTCAAGGCACTGGCGTACATCGCATTGACGCGCAGCTTGGGCATGACCTCATGGTTGAGCATGACCTGCCAGCCGTTCTTTGTCTGCTTGACAATCACGTCCGGCACCACGTAGTCCGAGGCGTCACGCGCGAATTCGGCACCCGGATGCGGACGGCACTGGCGGATCACGGCCTGGGCTTCACGCAGGTCTTCGTCATCACAATCGAGAGCCTTCTTGATCTTGTTGAAGTCGCGCTGGGCGAACAGCGGCAGGTAATCCTCAACGATCCTCAGCGCCAGCTTGCGCGTGACAAAGGGGATCTTGGGCAGGCGGCGGATCTGCAAGGCCAGGCATTCGCCGGCACTGCGCGCGCCCACGCCGGCCGGGTCCAGGCTCTGCAGCAGCTTGAGCGAAATCGACAGCTCTTCCATGTCGATACCCAGCTCTTCAGGCAGGCGCGCGAGGATGTCTTCCAGCGGTTCTTCCAGATAGCCGCTCTCGTCGAGCGCATCGGTGAGCAGTTCCAGCAGCGCACGATCGCGCAGGGTGCGCGCAGTCACGCGGATCTGTTCCAGCAGGTGTTCGCGCAGGGTCAGTTCATGGGCTTCCAGCTGCGGGCGGGCATCGTCGTCATCGGGTGACTTGCCGCTGCGGGCGACGTCATCGAAGCTCCAGTCGGCATCACCGGTGACACCGGTGTCCGGATTGTTGTCCTGGTACTCGAAGCTGGAATCGCCATCGCTGGCAGCGGGCGTCGCTTCGCCGCTGTTTTCATGAGGGGTGTCGGCCACGCCACTGGAAGGCGAACTGGAGACGGCACCGTCGGCCAGCAGACGCACCGAATTGTCGAGAGCGTCATCGAGACGCTCCAGCAGGGGATTGTCGGAGAGGATCTGTTCCAGTTCCTGGTGCAGTTCCAGCGTCGACAGTTGCAGCAGCCTGATCGACTGCTGCAGTTGCGGCGTCAATGCGAGGTGCTGCGAGGTACGTAACTGGAGCGACTGTTTCATCTGTCTTTCTGAAAGCGGCGTGGCCCGCGGGTTGCTGTGCCTGTCGTTGCGTGATGCCTGGGTGTCGGTGATGCTCGATACGTAGGGCGACTGTGCTGCTTACATGCGGAAGTGCTCGCCCAGATAGACGCGGCGTACCGACTCGTTGGCAATGATCTCTTCCGGATTGCCGCTGGCCAGCACCGTGCCCTGGTTGATGATGTAGGCGCGATCGCAGATGCCCAGCGTCTCGCGCACGTTGTGGTCGGTGATGAGCACGCCGATGCCGCGCTCCTTGAGGAAGCGCACGATACGCTGGATCTCGATCACCGCAATCGGGTCGATACCGGCAAACGGTTCATCGAGCAGCACGAAGCGCGGATCGGTGGCCAGCGCGCGAGCGATCTCGACGCGTCGGCGCTCACCGCCCGACAGTGACAGGGCCTGGCTTTCGCGCAGCTTTTCGATCTGCAGTTCGTGCAGCAGGTTGTTGAGGCGGCCCTCGATTTCATCGCGCGAGAGCGGCTTGCCGTCTTCCTGGCGCAGCTCCAGCACGGCGCGGATGTTGTCTTCCACCGTCAGCTTGCGAAACACCGAGGCTTCCTGCGGCAGGTAGGACAGGCCCATGGTGGCGCGCTTGTGAATGGGCATGCGCGAAATGGGCGCGCCATCCAGGTCGATCTCGCCGCCATCGGAGGGTACCAGCCCCACGATCATGTAGAACGAGGTGGTCTTGCCGGCGCCATTGGGGCCGAGCAGGCCGACCACTTCGCCGCTGCGCACTTCCATCGAGACATCGCGCACCACCTGGCGCGCGCCGTAACTTTTCTTCAGGCCGCGAACGACCAGCGAACTGGCTACCATCCTTACTGGTCCTTTCCGTTCTGACGACGCGCTGCCGGCTGGGCCGGTGCTGCGGGCTGGGCGTCCGTGGCCGGCGGCGGGTTCTTGGGCTGGATCACGGCCGTGATGCGGCCCGCACCCGGCTTGCTCTGGCCGCTGGCAGTGTTGTTGACCGAATAGAATTCGGCGCGGCTGTCATAGGAAATGAATTCGCCGTTGACTTCATCGGTGATGCGGTCGCCGTCCATGCGCTGGATGTGGGCGCGCTGGAACAGCTTGGACACTTCCGTCTGCTCCGAATACTCGATGCGCTCGGCCTGGCCTTCGATCCACAGATTGGGGCCGCCGTCACGCTTCTGGCGGAAGGTTGCCAGCGCACCAGGCGCGGCATACAGCACCGCATTTTCATAACCGTACTGATCGGTCGTCAATACCACGCGGCCGGCCTTGATGATCAGGGTGCCACGTGTCATCACGACGTTGCCGGTGAAGGTTTTCACCTGGCGCACGTCGTCATAGACCATCTGGTCTGCCTCGATGTTGGTGGGCTTGGTGGAGTCCGCCTTCTCGGCGTTGGCCACACCGCACACGGCAGCCAGCATCAGCATCGGCAGTAAGAGTGAGCGTTTCATTGGTTTCCTGTCTGTTCGATTCTTGGCGTTCTTGTCCGGGACTGAACCGGCTTAGCGTTTCTTCGGTGCGGGCTCGTAATAGCCGCGTACATTGCCGAGCAGCTGCACCACCTGCGTCGCATTGTTGGCCACCATGCCCACCCCATTGAGGCGCGTGGTCCCCATGGTCATGGCGACCGGCTTGTCGGTCTTGACGATTTCATCATCGGGTAACAGCAGCAGGTATTGCGAGACCAGGTGCATTTCTTCGCGGCCCTTGTAGGGCGCGCGGATTGCATTGGCATTGCCGTACATGTGGATCTGGGTCTGGTCGTCGGTGACCCGTGCGGTATCCGAATAGAGCTGCATGGGCGCCTGATTCTGGTCCAGGTTGTGCACCACCGGCTTGGTGATCTCGAAGGAGTCATCGCTGGGGAAGTGCACCATCTTGACGCCGGAAACGTCATAGCGCGGCAGGCCGGTCGGACCCATCTTCACGTAGCTGAAGTTTTCCAGATAGTAGTCGGGTTTGCCGCGCGGACGCTGCGCCGGCTGCTGGTCGCCGGAGGCGCGCATGACCTGCATGACCCAGAAGCTGCCCAGGGCCGCCGCGATCAGGATCACCAGGATCACCGCCAGGCGGATGCGTTCGGCCTGGCGTTCGCCGCTGCGCCCGCTCATGTCAGGTACGGCGCCAGCGCCGCCTCGTAGTTGCCTTGTGCGGCCAGCACCAGGTCGCAGATCTCGCGCACCGCGCCATGGCCGCCGGCGGCCTGCGTGACATAGTCGCTGCGCGATTTCACCTCACGATGACCGTTGGCCACGCAGGCCTTGAAACCCACGCGGGTCAGCACCGGCAGGTCGATGATGTCGTCACCCAGGTAGCCGCACTCCTGCGGGGTGAGCTGTACTTGCTGCAGCAATTGTTCGAAGGCCTGGCGCTTGTCATGGATGCCCTGGAACACATGGGCAATGCCCAGGTCGCGCGCGCGGCGCAACACGTAGGGAGACTGGCGCGCGGTGATGATGGCGGCGGCAGTACCGTACTGCTGCATCATCTTGATGCCGTGGCCGTCGAGGGCGTTGAAGCGCTTGAAGACTTCCCCCTCGTCGCCGTAGTACAGACCGGCATCGGTCAGTACCCCGTCGACGTCGAAGATCATCAGGCGGATCGCGGCCGCCTTGGCGAGTGCTGCAGCGGGCAGGGTGCTGGCGAAGGCTGGCGCGTTCATCAGATCACCTTGGCGCGAGTCAGGTCGTGGATGTGCAGCGCGCCCGTGAGCACGCCGTCCGCATCGGTGACCAGCAGCTGGTTGATGCGGAACTGTTCCATGAGCTGCACCGCGTCCACCGCCAGTTGGTCCTGCTGGACGGTCTGCGGATGGGCGTGCATGACATCGGCGATACGGAACCTGGTGAAGTCCGTACCGCGCTCCAGCAGACGGCGCAGGTCGCCATCGGTGAACACGCCGATAGGCCGGAATTGCTCATCGACCACGGCGGTCATGGCCATGCCCTTGCGCGTGATTTCCATCAGCGCGGCCGAGAGCGACACATCCGGACGCACGGCGGGAATCGCTTCGCCGCTGCGCATGACGTCGCGCACGTGGGTCAGCAGGCGCCGGCCCAGTGCACCACCGGGGTGGGAGCGGGCAAAATCCTCCTCGACGAAACCGCGTGCGTCCAGCAGCGACACCGCCAGCGCATCGCCCATGGCCAGGGTAGCCGTGGTGCTGGCCGTCGGGGCCAGGTTGAGGGTACAGGCTTCCTTGGCCACGCCGACGTTGAGGTGCACGGCGGCCAGCCTGGCCAGGGAGGAGTCGTCGTTGCCGGTCATGGCGATGATCACCGTGCCCATGCGCTTGATGATGGGAACGATGGCCAGCAGCTCGGCCGTTTCGCCGGAATTGGAAATGGCGATGAAGACATCACGGGCCGTCACCATGCCCAGGTCACCATGCGCGGCCTCGGCCGGGTGCATGAAGAGCGCGGGGGTACCGGTAGAGGCCAGCGTGGCGGCCATCTTGCGGCCGATGTGGCCGGATTTGCCGATCCCCGAGACGACGGCGCGGCCTTCGCATTGCAGCACGGCCTGCACGGCCCGCGCCAATGGCTCGGCGCTGTCGTCGCGCAGGCGGTCTTTCAGTGCCAGGATGGCATCGGCTTCGATCTGCAGGGTCTGGCGTGCCAGGTCGATGGCGCGACGGGCAGCCCCGGCCGAAAAAGATGCAGGCGTGGTTTTGTCATCGGTTACACTCATAACCGAAGTATAAACGAATTAGCAAAGCAAAAAACTTGCCAGATGTAAGGGAATGCTGCCGGCATTGGATGCCAAGCGCCGCGTTGCGTCGCACCGCAGCACCGCTGCCACGGGGGATTCCCGGCCAGGACGGGGATGGCGAATGGCATCGCAACAGGGGCTGAGGGTACTCTGCGGTGGTGAATAACTCTGCTGTTGTGGTGCTACACGTATGAATTCTACGGCGTTTCTTCTGGTCGCCGCCCGGTATTTTCCTTCACTCTGCACGCTGGCTGGATGAACTGCAATTTGCTGGTGCGTTGCCAATTTATTCACATCGAACCCGCCGTCTGCGGCGGCTTTTGACAAGAAACCCAACAGCAATGTTTTCCGGACTGGAACTGACCCTTTTCCTTCTGGCTGCGGCGGTGCTCGGCGTGGTCGCCTTCCGCATGATGCAGCTGCCGCCCATGCTGGGCTACCTGGTCGTGGGCATCATCATCGGCCCGCACGGTCTGGCCTTTGCCGAGGACAATGAAACCACCCATGCCCTGGCCGAATTCGGCGTGGTATTTCTGATGTTTTCCATCGGGCTGGAGTTTTCGCTCTCCAAGCTCTCGGCCATGCGCCACATCGTCTTCGGCCTGGGCGTGGCGCAGGTGGCTGCGACCATCGCCGCCACCATGCTGCTGGCCTGGGGGGCGGCGATGGTGTTGCCGCAGTTCGCCAACGTGAGCTGGCAGGCGGCCTTCGCGCTGGGCGGGGCGCTGACCATGTCCTCCACGGCCATCGTCTCCAAGCTGCTGACCGAACGGCTGGAACTGGAAACCGAACACGGTCGCCGCATCCTCGGCGTGCTGCTGTTCCAGGACCTGGCGCTGGTGCCGTTGCTCATCGTGGTCCCGGCGCTGGCCAACAATTCCGGCAACATCATGGTCACGCTGGGCTGGGCGGTGGGCAAGGCGCTGGTGGTGCTGGCGCTGCTGCTGTTCTTCGGCAGCAAGCTCATGCGCGGCTGGTTCCGCATCGTGGTCAAGCGGCGCTCGCAGGAATTGTTCATGCTCAACCTGCTGTTGATTACGCTGGGTGCGGCATGGATCACCGAGAAGGCCGGCCTGTCGCTGGCCCTGGGCGCCTTCATCGCCGGCATGCTCATTTCCGAGACCGAGTTCAAGCACCAGGTGGAAGAAGACATCAAGTCCTTCCGCGATGTGCTGCTGGGCTTGTTCTTCATCACCATCGGCATGCTGCTCAATGTGCGTACGCTGGTCGATCACTGGTTCCTGGTGCTGCTCCTGCTGACCGGACCGGTGCTGCTCAAGTTCGCCCTCATCGCCGGACTGGCGCGCCTGTTCGGTTCGACCACCGGCGTGGCGCTGCGCGTAGGCCTGGGCCTGGCGCAGGCGGGGGAATTCGGCTTCGTGCTGTTGAGCCAGGCCGGTGGTCTCAAGCTGGTCGATCCCATGCTCATTCAGGTGATCCTGGCGGCGATGGTGCTGTCGATGCTGGCCACGCCCTTCATCCTGGCCAAGTCCGATGCCATCGTCATGAAGTTCTCCGCCAATGAATGGATGTTGCAATCGCTGGCCCTGACGCAACTGGCGACCCGCACCATGGGCGTGCAGAAGCACGTGATCATCGCCGGCTTCGGCCGCAGTGGCCAGAGCCTGGCGCGCCTGCTGGAAGAGGAGGGTATCGCCTATCATGCGCTGGAGATGGACCCGGAACTGGTGCAGGACGCCCGCAACGGGGGGGCCAATGTCTCCTACGGCGATGCGGCACGGCGCGAGAGCCTGGTCGCCGCCGGCATCCACCGCGCGGCGGCGCTGGTGGTGACCTATGCCAGCACGCCCTCGGCGCTGAAGGTCCTGCATCACGCCCACGAACTGGAACCCGAGTTGCCCGTCATCGTGCGCAGCCACGACGATGCCGACCTGGAAAAACTGCTGGCCGCGGGGGCCACCGAAGTCGTGCCGGAAGCACTGGAAGGCAGCCTCATGCTGGCCTCGCACGCACTGGTGATGCTGGGTGTTCCGCTGCGCCGGGTGGTGCACCGGGTGCAGGATGCGCGCGATGAACGTTACGCCTCGCTGCGTGGTTATTTCCACGGCATGTCGGACGCCGAGGCCGATGGCGTGGGCATGAACGTGCGTCTGCAATCGGTGACGCTGATCGGCGGTGCCAGTGCAGTCGGTCATACCCTGGCCGAGATCGACCTGCCCACCCAATGCGGTGCCGAAGTCGCCATGTTGCGGCGCGGAAAGCAACGCCTGGAATCCGCCGAGAATACCGTTCTGATGGCGGGCGACATCGTGGTGCTGCGCGGCAGTTCCGAAAGCATCCTGCGGGCCGAAAAGCGCCTGCTCAGCAAATAGCCGATCCGGCGGACTTCAGCAGGTCAGCTCATCATTCCAGCCTGCCAAAAATAAATATTCACTTGCGCCTTCGCACACCTGTTCCCCTGGTACGGGAAATGCTAGTGTTTCCGGGCGGCAGGGAAGCGACCATATCGCTTCCCTGCACGCATCAGGACTACGGGTCCACACAATGAATCCGTTGTAGAGAAAACAAAAGTGAAGTCCGGGAGGAACATGTTCAGCAAACTCACCATCAGGGCACGCCTGATTTTCGTCATCGGTTTTCTGGCGCTGCTGCTGGTCGCCTCGGGCGTAGTGGGCCTGGTCGGTCTGCGCTCGACCAATGCCCAGATGCGCTCGCTCTATGAAGACCGACTGGTCGCCTTCTCTCAACTGGAGCGCATGTCGGCCGCACTGGATGCGGCGCGCAACGGCATCTCCACCTCCATCGCGGGCGACTCCGGCGACATTGACGCCAACATGGACAAGATCGAGAAAGCCCTCAAGGCCAACGACGCCGTCCTCAAGCAATATCAAGACACCCAGCTCAACAGTGATGAGCGCGCACTGCTGGAGAAGCTCATACCCCAACGTCGGAAGTTCGCCACCGATGGCGTCAAGGCTGCCGCCGATGCCTTGCGCAACCGCGATTTCCAGGGGGCCATCGAACTGTCTGGTGGCGCCATGCTCAAGCTCTATACCGATGCGCACGCCACACTGGCACAACTGATGGACTTGCAGCGCACCGTGGGCCGCGAGCTGCATGAACAGGCACAGCAGCGCTACCAGACCTTGCTGGTCGTGATGGGCGTGACCATGGGCGCCGGTCTGATCGTGGCACTGCTCATGGGCGTACTGCTGGTACGGGCCATTTCACGTCCCCTGCAGCGGGCTGTGAAGGTGGCGCAGGCGGTGGCAGCGGGCGATCTCACCCAGCAGATCGAGGTACACAGCCAGGATGAAACAGGCCAGCTGATGCAGGCGCTGCGGCAGATGAACGAAAACCTGCAGGGCATCGTGGGCCAGGTGCGTCTGAGTACGGACACCATCGCCACGGCCTCCAGCGAGATCGCACAGGGCAACCTCGACCTCTCCTCGCGCACCGAGCAGCAGGCTGGTGCGCTGGAAGAAACCGCCTCCGCCATGGAGCAGCTGACCTCCACCGTGCGCCACAACGCCGACAACGCCCAACAGGCCAAGGAACTGGCGCAGTCCGCCTCCGCAGTGGCGGTGCGCGGCGGGGAAGTGGTGCGTCAGGTGGTCGATACCATGAGTTCCATCAACCACTCGTCCAGCAAGATCGTCGACATCATCAGCGTGATCGATGGCATCGCCTTCCAGACCAACATCCTGGCCTTGAATGCCGCCGTGGAAGCGGCGCGCGCCGGTGAGCAGGGGCGCGGGTTTGCGGTAGTGGCCTCGGAAGTGCGCTCGCTGGCCCAGCGTTCGGCAGCGGCCGCCAAGGAGATCAAGGTCTTGATCGATGATTCGGTGACCCGCGTGGGCAGTGGCAGCGCGCTGGTGGCGCAGGCCGGCCAGACCATCGATGAGGTCGTCAGGAGCGTGCAGCGCGTGAGCGAAGTGGTCACCGACATCAGTGCGGCCGGACAGGAGCAGAGCCAGGGCATCGAGGAAGTCAACAACGCCATCACCCAGATGGATGAGACCACGCAGCAGAACGCCGCCTTGGTGGAGCAGGCCGCAGCGGCGGCCCAGTCGATGCAGGAACAGGCGGCACGGCTGACCGAGGCGGTCAGCGTGTTCCGCTTGGGAGGTGCGGTGGTGACCGGCGCAGCGGCATCGCCGGCGCTGGCATCACGCACGGCTGTCACGGGGGCGGCACCGGCAGCGGTCGCCTTGCCGGGTACGGGTGGCTTGCTGCTTCGCTGACAGACCTGTTACAGCGTCTTACCGTACCGGCAAGGTTTTCCGACCTTGCCGGTACAGTGATCAATTTCCAACCAGTACAGTCGTATCAACTGTCCAGGGCCACATCCTCGGACGCCGCCGAACGGGTGCCCGGCAAGGGCGGGTTGCTCTTGCCGTGATAGGCGAACACGGCCGAACACTTGACCTGTTCGCTATCGTTGCGCCCGGCGGCATGGAACAGGCCGCTATGGAACAGCACGACGTCACCGGGCTCCAGTGACAGCGCGATCCCTTGTGCAAACAGGGCCTGGTTGGCCGGCACGTCCGGGCGCAGGAAATCGAGTTCGTCCATCTGTTGCGGCTGCAGCTTGAGCTTGTGTGAACCGGGGATGAACTTGAGTGCGCCGTTTTCCGGTGTTTCCGCGCCTAGCGCCAGCCACACCGAAATCAGGTCATTGCGCGGGAAGGACCAGTAGCGGATGTCGCGATGCCAGCCGGTGGCGGTGCCGAAGGCCGGATGCTTGGTCATGATGCAGTTGTGATGCGCCAGGGTGAGGCACACCGGTTCCTCGAACAGTTGATGCAGCATGGCCACCAGTTGCGCATCGGCAGCCCATTCGCGGTACACCGGATCCCGCTGCCAGGCTGCGCGCAGACGGCGGGCGGTACGGCCTCCTTCGGCTTCCAGCGAAACGGGAGCGCCTTCGTAGCCGACCTCGGCCTCATACTCCAGCGGGGCGACGGCACGTTGCAGATGATCCTGGGTGACGGCGAGCAGGCGCTCGCGCAGGGCGTCAGGGACCATGCCCTTGAGCAGGAGATAGCCCTGTTCGCGGAAGAAGGCGACCTGGGCGGGTGACAGCGGGTTCGACATGATGGACTTTCGGGGTTGCACGGCCGCCCGTCCATGACGGACGGGCCAGCCTTCATTGTGCGCCGGATGGCGACCAGGTGCATGACTGTATGCCATGGCCGGCGCAGCGCAAGATACAGATGCGCGCCATTTCTGTATCGTTTGCGCGGGCGCAATTCCGGACTTCTTTTTTACTTCGACTTCTTCTTCAGCAGCGGGCCCAGGTACTTGCCGGTGACGCTGGCAGGATTCTTGGCCACGTCCTCAGGCGTGCCTGCGGCGACGATGCGGCCACCGCCGGCCCCCCCTTCGGGACCGAGGTCGATGATCCAGTCGGCGGTCTTGATGACGTCCAGATTGTGCTCGATGATGGTCACCGTATTGCCCTGGTCGCGCAGGCGATGGATCACCTTGAGCAGCAGGTCGATATCGTGGAAGTGCAGGCCGGTGGTCGGTTCATCCAGGATGTAGAGCGTGCGGCCGGTATCACGCTTGGACAGTTCCAGCGACAGCTTCACGCGCTGCGCCTCGCCCCCCGAGAGGGTGGTCGCGCTCTGGCCCAGCTTGATGTAGCCCAGGCCCACATCGAGCAGGGTCTGCAGTTTGCGGGCGATCAGCGGCACGGGTTTGAAGAATTCGTGCGCGTCTTCCACCGTCATGTCGAGGATCTCGGTGATGTTCTTGCCCTTGTATTGCACTTCCAGTGTTTCGCGGTTGTAGCGCTTGCCGTGGCAGACATCGCAGGGCACGTACACGTCCGGCAGGAAGTGCATTTCCACCTTGATCACGCCATCGCCCTGGCAGGCTTCGCAGCGGCCACCCTTGACGTTGAAGGAGAAGCGCCCGGCGCTGTAGCCGCGTTCCTTGGCCATCGGCACGGTGGCGAACAGGTCGCGGATCGGCGTGAACAGGCCCGTGTAGGTGGCCGGGTTGGAGCGCGGGGTGCGACCGATGGGTGCCTGGTCCACCGCGATCACCTTGTCGAAGTGTTCCAGTCCGCCGATGGCTTCGTGCTCGGCCGGTTCGGTCTGCGAACCGTACAGGTGGCGTGCTGCCGACAGGTACAGCGTGTCATTGACCAGCGTCGACTTGCCTGAACCGGATACCCCGGTCACGCAGGTCAAGAGACCCACCGGCAGTTCCAGATCGACATTCTTGAGGTTGTTGCCGGTGGCACCGGTGATGGTCAGCATACGCGATTCATCGCAGGGCGTGCGCTTCTTGGGCACGGCGATTTCCAGCGAGCCGTTGAGGTACTTGGCGGTCAGCGACTTCTTGTTCTTGAGGATGTCCGGCAGTGAACCATGGGCGATCACGTCGCCGCCGTGCACGCCCGCGCCGATGCCCATGTCGACCACGTAGTCGGCGGTGCGGATGGCGTCTTCGTCATGCTCCACCACCAGCACGGTATTGCCGATGTCGCGCAGGTGCTTGAGGGTTTCGATCAAGCGATCATTGTCGCGCTGGTGCAGGCCGATGGAGGGTTCATCGAGCACATACATCACGCCGGTCAGGCCCGAGCCGATCTGCGAGGCCAGGCGGATACGCTGGGCTTCGCCGCCCGAGAGCGTGTCGGCGCTGCGTTCCAGCGAGAGGTAATCGAGACCGACGTTGTTGAGGAAGGTCAGGCGCGAGACGATTTCCTTGATGATGCGATCGGCGATTTCCTTCTTGGCGCCGGTCAGCTTCAGGGTCTCGAAGAAGGACAGGGTCTCGCGCAGCGGCGTGGCGGCGACTTCATAGATGGCGCGCTGCTGCTTGCCGCTGCCCACCTTCACATAGCGCGCTTCCACCCGCAGGCGCGCGCCGTGGCAGGACGGGCACTGCTTCTCGTTGATGAACTTGGCCAGCTCTTCCTTGACCGCCATCGAATCGGTTTCGCGATAGCGACGCTGCAGGTTGTTGACCACGCCTTCGAAGGTATGCTCCTTGACCACGGTGCGACCACGCTCGTTGACGTAGGCGAACGGAATGGTCTGGCGGCCCGAGCCGTACAGCACCACTTGCTGTGCCTTGTCGTCGAGCTGCTCGAAGGGCACATCGAGGTCGAAATCATAGAAGGCGGCGATGCTGGTGAGCATCTGGAAGTAGAACTGGTTGCGGCGGTCCCAGCCCTTGATGGCGCCCGAGGCCAGCGACAGGTTGGGGAAGGCGACGATGCGCTTGGGATCGAAGAACTCGATATGGCCCAGGCCATCGCATTCGGGGCAGGCGCCCATCGGGTTGTTGAAGGAGAACAGGCGCGGCTCCAGCTCCTGCAGCGAATAGCCGCAGATGGGGCAGGCGAACTTGTTGGAATACAGGTGTTCCTTGCCGCTGTCCATTTCCAGCGCAATGGCCCGGCCATCGGCCAGGCGCAGCGCGGTTTCGAAGCTTTCGGCCAGGCGCTGCTTGATCTCCGCCTTGACCTTGACGCGGTCGATGACGACGTCGATGGTGTGCTTCTCGGTCTTCTTCAGCTTGGGCAGCTCGTCGACTTCATAGACCTTGGCCGTGCCGGTGCCGCTCTGGATGCGGAAGCGCACGAAGCCCTGGGCCTGCATCTCCTCGAACAGGTCGGCATGCTCGCCCTTGCGGTTGGCCACCACGGGGGCCATGATCATCAGCTTGGTGTCTTCCGGCAGGGCCAGCACGGCATCGACCATCTGCGAGACCGACTGCGCCTCCAGGGGATGCTCGGGGTGGTCGGGGCAGTAGGGCGTACCGACGCGGGCGTACAGCAGGCGCAGGTAATCGTGGATCTCGGTGACGGTGCCCACGGTGGAGCGCGGGTTGTGCGAGGTCGCCTTCTGTTCGATGGAGATGGCCGGGGACAGACCTTCGATCATGTCCACATCGGGTTTTTCCATCAGCTGCAGGAACTGGCGCGCATAGGCTGACAGCGACTCCACGTAGCGGCGTTGCCCCTCGGCATACAGCGTATCGAAGGCCAGCGAGGACTTGCCCGAACCGGACAGACCGGTGATGACGATGAGCTTGTTGCGGGGGAGGTCTAGGTTGATATTCTTGAGATTGTGCGTGCGCGCGCCGCGAATGCGAATTTCTTCCATGGATGCCTTCAGCTAGGGGTTGCCTGCCCCCGCATGCGATGACGCCTTGTGCGGAGCAGCGATGGGACAACATGTAACTATAACAGGACTGCGAAGGGCCGGCAGGCAGGGCTGCAGCGGCAGAAAACGCATGTGGGCATGGATCGGCAGATTCAAAGCGCGACAGTGCAACAAGCCCGGACGTGTAGCGCCAATGCCGCAGGAAATCGCAAGCGGCAGGTTTTCGGCGATGGATGCAGGACATGAAAGCACATCAATCCCGCCAGACGGGAATGAATCGGCCTTGCGCTGCTGCCGGTGGGCGGGACTATCCTGTTACCATAATGCTTTTGCCTCGCAGTCCGGCTCCCATGTCGAGCCGGGCGCCGCCAACGCCAGCCACGAACCGTATGTCCCACCACACCCGTTCCACCGCACAGCCCGAAAAATCCGGCATGTCGCGCGCCGAGGTGCGCGCCAGCGTTTCTCTTGCCTCCATTTTTTCCTTGCGCATGCTTGGCCTGTTCCTGGTCCTTCCGGTGTTTGCGGTGCACGCACACAGCCTGCCCGGCGGCGACAGCGACACCCTGGTCGGCATCGCCCTGGGCATCTATGGCCTGGCCCAGGCCTGCGGGCAGATTCCCTACGGCATCGCCTCCGACCGCTACGGACGCAAGCGCATCATCGTCATCGGCCTGCTGCTGTTCGCCCTGGGGTCCTTCGTGGCCGCTGGTGCGCACAATGTGCTGTGGTTGCTGATTGGCCGTGCGTTGCAGGGCTCGGGGGCGATTTCGGCGGCCATCACTGCCTTCATCGCCGATTCCACCCGGGAGGAACATCGCACCAAGGCCATGGCCATGGTGGGCGCTTCCATCGGGGTGACCTTTGCCGTCTCGATGGTGGCCTCGCCGCTGCTCTACAAGTCCATCGGCATGGGCGGCATCTTCGGCCTGACGGGCGTGCTTTCGCTCATCGCCATTGCCGTGGTGATCTGGGTGGTCCCGGCCGCGCCGATGGTGCAGGCGCGCCGCGTTCCCCTTGCCGAGGTCTTGCGCCATGCCGAACTGCTGCGGCTCAATTTCGGCGTCTTCACGCTGCACCTGACCCAGGTCGCCATGTTCATGGTGGTGCCGGCGGCCCTGGTGCAACTGGCCGGCATACCGCTGGGGGAACACTGGAAGATCTATCTGCCGGTGGTCCTGGCCTCCTTCGTGCTGATGCTGCCCCCCATCATCGTGGCCGAGAAATATGGCCGCATGAAGCCAGTTTTCGTCGGCGCCATCAGCCTGATGCTGCTGGTGCAGCTGGGCTTCTGGGCGGTGCTCTCGCATCCCCTGGCGCGGGTGTGGATGCTGGTGGCGCTGCTGTTCCTGTTCTTCGTGGCCTTCAATATTCTGGAGGCGGCCCAGCCTTCGCTGGTGTCGCGCATTGCGCCGCCGGCAGCCAAGGGCGCGGCGCTGGGCGTCTACAACACCTTGCAGGCGCTGGGGCTGTCCTGTGGCGGGGCGCTGGGCGGCTGGCTCAAACAAAATGTGGGGAATTCCGCCGTATTCCTTCTCTCAGCCGCCCTCACGCTGACCTGGCTTATAATCGCGGCTAACATGAAAAACCTGCCGCGCCGCGCTGCGCAGGCGGCGGGTGCAACAGCCTAAACGTATTCAGGAGAAACAATGGCATCGGTCAACAAAGTCATCATCGTCGGCAATCTCGGGCGCGATCCGGAAACGCGCTACATGCCCAACGGCGAAGCCGTCACCAACATCGCCGTCGCCACGACCGAAAGCTGGAAGGACAAGAACACCGGCGAAAAGAAGGAGCTCACCGAATGGCACCGCATCACCTTCTACCGCAAGCTGGCTGAAATCGCCGGCCAGTACCTGAAGAAAGGTTCGCAGATCTACGTCGAAGGCCGCCTGCAGACCCGCAAGTGGCAGGACAAGGAAGGCGTGGAGCGCTATACCACCGAAATCATCGCGGACACCATGCAGATGCTGGGCGGCCGTCAGGGTGCCGGCGGCGGCGGTGGCGGCATGGATGAAGGTGGTTATGGCGGCGGTGGCGGCAGCTACGGCGGCGCTGCGCCGCGCCAGAGCGCCGGCGGTGGTGCAGCAGCTGGCGGCGCACCGCGCCAGCAGCCGGCCCAGCGCCCGGCAGCGAACTTCTCGGATATGGATGACGATATCCCGTTCTGAACGGACCTCGTTTTCTGGCACCCGACAGTCGACAGGCTCGCTCCCCTTGGGAGCGGGCCTTTTACTTTGCAGGTCCCGCTCACTGACATTTCTCGTTGAGCCCCGCCCGGTGTGGAAATACGCTCACCTGGTGCCACTGTCCCTTGTTCTGATACTCATACCGATACAGCCGGAAGCGCGGCGCCGCCTTGGCGCCGCTGGCCGTAAAACTGATCGGCCCGCTCAGGCCCGCATGGCGCATGCCGCGCAAGCTGGCGGCGATCCGTTCGCCATCGGTCGAGTTGTTCTGCAGGATGGCTGCGGCCAGCATGCTGGCGGCGTCATAGGCATAGTAGGAGTAGGGACTGGGCGCCTCCCTGAACCGATTCACATACGCCTGGGTAAAGCGTTTCCAGCGCGGGCAATGTTCGGGCGCCAGTTCATATTCCAATACATACGCCTGTGGCAGGGCGGCCTGGCCGAATGACAGCGTGGATGCGCCGCCCACCAGCAGCATCCGGGCCTGCAGCCCGGCGCGCCGGACCTCCTCCACAAAAGCCGACGCCTGCGGAAACAGTGCCAGGAACACGATCACATCGGCCTGAAACTGGCTGGCCGCCTTGATGGCGGCGTTGAAGTCGGTGCTGCGGCGCCCGACCAGATAGCGGGTGGTCGTCAGTGCAGGCTGGTTGACCAGGCGGGTCGTCAGTTCATCGGTAAGTGCATTGCTGTAGGCCGAATCGTTGTGGATCACGAAGATCCGTTTCCCTTTCAGCGTGTTGACCACCACCTCGGCCATCGTCGCGCCCACGTCGGCGGTACCGCCGACCACCCGGAACGGCATGCGGTGGCCCTGGCTGGTCCACTGGCTGGTGCCGGCCGTAAAGCCGATCTGCGGGACGCGGGCCGCCTCGTAGAGTTCGGCCGCAGCCATGGCCGCATCGCTGCTCCATGGGCCGATGACGCCGGCGACTTTTTCCTTGATGAAGTAACGGGCGACGTTGACTCCGAAATTGGCGGTCCCCTGATCATCCTGGGCCAGCAGGCGGAAACGATAGGAAGATTTCTTCCTGGCCGCCAGGGCATTGGCATCCTCGATGGCCAGCTCAGCCCCATGCCAGGCACTCTGCACAATGGGTTGCGTCAGCCAGGCACTCAATCCCAGCGTCACCGGCCTGAGCTCTTCGGCGCCAGCGGGCGCAATCGTCCGCGGCAGCAGGAAGACGAGCAAGGCCGCCCTCCTCACGATGTTTCTCCACATCTCATCCCCCTTGGTCCGGCTGGACCGGTAGCGCCCCGTGTTCTTGTGGTGTTCTTGCCTGCCTGCGCAGGTACGAGATCAAAAATATACACATCCCTGTGCACTTGAACCATGCGCCAGCACAGCTTCCTTCCACTATTCCCCTCCGCGCCTTCTCTGGCAGGCCGGCCGCCCGGCTTTGTGGCGTCCCGTCACAGCGGCGTCAATCAGGAAAATCCTTGTTCTTTTCAAGCAAAAAACGCCGAGCTCATCATTGAATTTTTCTGAGTCGCTAAATATATTTAAAAAACCGATTTAGTCATTTTATTGTCATTTTTAATCAAATTAATTGATTTAGGTAAATATGCAATAAATCTCGGCAAGATCAATTCGGAACGCTGGTGGCTGTCCCGTTCCGATTGCGCTCACACTTTTCTACGGAGCTTTCATGAACATTTCTCTCATAGGCCGCTTCACCATCCGCCAGATCTTCATCCTGCTCACCGCCGTCATCAGCGCCCTCATGCTGGCCATCGCGCTCGTGGCCATGGCGCTGGAGCGCAGTGACGCCAAGCTCAATGCGGCCAATGAAAGCCGCTACGCATCCTTCCAGCTGGCCACCGAACTGCGCCAGAGTTCGGACGACCTGACCCGCCTGGCGCGGACCTATGTCGTCACTGGCGATCCGTCCTATGAAAAGCAATACGAAGCGATCCTGGCCATTCGCAACGGCACCCGGCCCCGTCCCGAACACTATGGCCGCATCTATTGGGATTTTGTGGCAGCCGACGGCAAGCCGCCGCGCCCCGACAGTAGCCGTAGCGTGGCCTTGCTGGACCTGATGCGCCAGGCCGGCTTCTCCGAGGCCGAGCTGGCAAAGCTGGCCGAGGCCAAGGCCAATTCGGACGCCCTGGTCAAGACCGAGACCGTGGCCATGAACATGGTCAAGGGCCTCTACGAAGATGCGCAGGGCAACTTCACCAGGCGCGCTGAACCCGACCTGGCACAGGCGCGCCAGCTCATGCACGACCATGCCTATCACGTCAACAAGGCCAGGATCATGCGCCCGGTCGACCAGTTCTTTGCCATGCTCGATGCACGCACCCTGGCGCAGGTCGAGCAGGCCCAAGCCCATTCGGCAAAGATGGCCATGATCTTCTACACCCTCATCGGCGTGGCGCTGGTGGTGCTGGCCTGTACGCTCATGCTGGTCTACAAGGCCATCCGGGATCCGCTGGCGCATGCCGCCATGGTGGCGCGTCAGGTGGCGCAGGGCGACCTGACCGCCGAGATCCAGGACAACATCCGGGGCGAGACCGGCGAATTGCTGGACGCGCTGCGCAGCATGCAGGCCGGCCTGCAGACCATCGTCACCGATGTGCGCGACGGCGCCTACCGCATCGACAATTCGGCCACCGAGATCGCTGCCGGCACGCTGGACCTGTCCACCCGCACCGAGCAGCAAGCCAGTTCGCTGGAAGAGACCGCCTCCTCGATGGAAGAGATCACCTCCACCGTCAAGCAAAACGCCGGCAATGCCCGGCTGGCCAGTGAACTGGCCAGCGCCGCCTCAGCGGTGGCACAGCGCGGCGGGGTCGTGGTTTCCCAGGTGGTGGAGACGATGGGGGCCATCAATGCCTCGTCGAGGAAGATCGTCGACATCATCGGCGTGATCGATGGCATCGCCTTCCAGACCAACATCCTGGCCCTGAACGCGGCCGTCGAAGCGGCCCGTGCCGGCGAGCAGGGGCGCGGCTTTGCGGTGGTGGCCAGCGAGGTGCGCAGCCTGGCGCAACGCTCGGCGGCGGCCGCCAAGGAAATCAAGGAACTCATCGACAACTCGGTCAGCAAGGTCGATGCCGGCAGCACCCTGGTCAACCAGGCCGGCAGCACCATGGACGAAGTGGTCAGCAGCGTGCAGCGGGTCAACGAGATCATTGCCGACATCAGTTCGGCCAGCCAGGAGCAGTCTGCCGGCGTGGAGCAGGTGCAGCAGGCGATCAGCCAGATGGATGACGTGACCCAGCAGAATGCCGCCCTGGTGGAGCAGGCCTCGGCCGCCGCCGAGTCGATGCAGGGGCAGGCGCACAAGCTCAGCGAACTGGTCGGGGCGTTCAAGACCAGGGCGGTCCCAGGCGCGCTGGCGACGTACTAGCGGGGCCGCGCCCGTGCCCACCGGGAGGGGGCTGGAGGGCGATATGAAGCAGCGTTCAGGCAGGTGCCGACAATGCGGGCAGGTCAGGCGCCCGGTCTGCGCGAGGATGAAGCTTCTGGCGATTTTCCGCGACCGCTCGTTTCATCTCGGCCAGCGCAACCGGAAGCAGGCACCGCCCAGGGAGGAGGCCAGGCAATCGGCCGTGCCGCCATGTGCGCTGGCAATGGCGCGGACCACCGCCAGTCCCAGCCCGCTGCCTTTGGCGGCGACCTGGTCCTCGCGCGGCCCGCGCTGGAAGGCATCGAAGATGCGCTGGGCATCGGCGGCTGCCAGCCCCGGCCCGCTGTCTTCCACCTGCAGGCAGTGCTGGCCATCCAGATCCGAGGTGGTGATGCGCAGGGGGCCAGGGGTGGCATGTTGCAGGGCGTTTTCCAGCAACGCCAGCAGCGCCTGGCGAATGCGCACCGGGTCGCAGAGCGAGGCGTGCGCACGGAGGTCGAGGGTGAGGGTGAAGCCCTTTTCTTGCAGTGCCGACTCGCAGGCCTTGAGTACCGTCATGATTTCCTGGCGCAGATCGGTCTGCTGCAACTGGATGCGCAGGTGACCGCTCTCGGCCAGACCGACGATGCGCAGGTCCTCGATGAGCCGGCCCAGTCCTTCCACCTGCACCAGCAGGCTGGCAAAGAGTGCCGGATCGGGCTGGAACACGCCATCGGCCAGGCCCTGCAGACGACCGCGCAGAATCGTCACCGGGGTGCGCAGCTCGTGCGCGATGGCGGCGTTCCAGAAGATGCGTTCCTGCTGTACCCGCTCCAGGCGTTCGGCCATGGCATTGAAGTCGCTGATGAGTTGCGAGGCTTCATCCAGCGGTTGCCGGTCCGCCGCCGCGCGCGCGGCCAGGTCGCCCTGCGCCACCCGGCGCAGACTGGTGGCCACCGAGTTCAGGGGCGTGAGGATACGGCGCGACAGGCGCATCGCTACCCACACTGCGATGGCCACGCCGATGAGCGTGGTCACCACGATCCAGCCCCATTCGACCGGCGAGGGCAGCCAGCTATCCGGCGCCGAAGCCGCCGTGGGCAGGAAGATGAACAGAGTCGAATAGAAGGCGTAGGAGCCCAGCAGCACCATGAGCATGATGCTCAGCGCCAGGATGGCGATGGAGCTGATGATCTGGCGCGCCAGGCCCTTGCCGCGCCAGAGCGTCAGGAGATCGATGCCGGGTTTCATGGCTGGCCTCGTTGCGATGTCACTCAACTGCCCTGCTGGAAGCGGTAGCCGACCCCGCGAATGCTCACCGGAATGCCGCCAATGTTCAGGTCTTCCAGTTTCTTGCGCAACTTGCTGACATGGCTGTCCACGGTGCGTTCCAGGGTATCGCCCTCGGGCAGGCAGGTGGCCAGCAGTTCAGCGCGGCTGAACACGCGGCGCGGGGCGCGCGCCAGTTGCGCCAGCAGCTTGAATTCGGTCAGCGTCAGCACCAGCGTGTGGCGCACACCATCGATCTCGGCCACCACCTCGTGCTGTTCGAAGTCGATCACGAACGGCGGCACCCGCAGGATGCGCCGGTCTTCCCTTTCCTCGCGCGGCAGGCTGCGTCGCAGCACCGCTTCCACGCGCGCCACCACCTCGGCCGGATTGAAGGGCTTGACCACGTAATCATCGGCGCCGATGCGCAGGCCGGTGAGCTTGTCCACGTCCTGGTCGAGCGCGGTGAGCAGGATGACCGGCGTGTTGTCGCGCTGCCGGATCTGCGCCAGCACCTGCCAGCCGTTGACCTGCGGCATCTGGATATCCAGCAGCACCAGGTCCGGCTTGAGCGAAAGATGCAGTTCCAGCGCCCGCGTGCCATCGGCGGCATGCACGCTGCGCATGCCGCTGCGGGCCAGGTAGGCGGCGAGGATGTCGGCGATCTCGGGTGCGTCCTCGGCGATGAGGATCAGCGCGCCCGTGGCCGGTGCGGCCTCGCTGGCTTTCGGTTGGATTGCCGCCATTCTTGCCTTCTCCATCAAAACTCCATCGTTGTACCGCGCAAACCTCACGCGCATGGCCCAGACTCCGCCTTCGCTCGCGATTGTACTGTCGGGCAGCCCGCGCGGCAAAAATGCCAGGGGTGACCGACAGGTGCTGTCCTTCGCGTGTTTCCCCCGATGGAGTTCCTGCATGCCTCGCTTCTTTATCGACCGCCCCGTCTTTGCCTGGGTGGTCGCGCTGTTCATCGTGCTCTTCGGCGTCATCGCCATGAGCCAGTTGCCCATTGCCCGCTATCCCTCCGTGGCCCCGCCCAGCGTGACAATCAATGCCACCTATCCGGGCGCCACGCCGCAGACCATGAACGACGGCGTCATCAGCCTGATCGAGCGCGAGCTCTCGGGCGTGAAGAACCTGCTCTATTTCGAATCCTCGGCCGACACCTCGGGCAGTGCCCAGATCACCGTGACCTTCAAGCCGGGTACCGATCCGGAACTGGCCCAGGTCGACGTACAGAACAAGCTCAAGGCCATCGAAGCCCGCCTGCCACAGGCGGTGCGGCAGAACGGCGTGAGCGTGGAGTCGGCGGCCTCGGGCTTTCTGCTCATGGTCAGCCTGACCTCGACGGATGGCCGCTATGATGAAATTCGTCTCAACGATTATCTGGCCCGCAACATCGTCGAAGAACTGCGCCGCGTGGATGGCGTGGGGCGTGTGCAACTGTTCGGTGCCGAGCAGGCCATGCGCATCTGGATCGATCCCTTCAAGCTCAATGCCTACGGACTGTCCGTAACAGATATCAGTACAGCGATCAGCCAGCAGAACGCACAGATCGCTCCCGGACGCCTGGGCGATACACCAACTGTACCGGGCCAGCAGATCTCCGTTCCCCTGACAGTACAAGGACAGTTGCAGTCACCGGACCAGTTCGCTGCCATCGTGCTCAAGGCCAAGCCCGATGGTTCGCGCGTGCTGCTGGGCGATGTGGCCCGGGTCGAACTTGGGGCGCAATCCTATGCCTTCGCCAACCGTGAAGACGGCAAGCCTGCGGGCGTGGCCGCCGTACAGCTCTCGCCCGGTGCCAACGCGGTACGAACGGCCGCGGCGATCCAGGCACGCATGGAAGAACTGCGCCCCAGCCTGCCGCAGGGCATGCAGTTCTCGTTGCCTTACAACACGGCCCCCTTCGTCAAGATCTCGATCCAGAAAGTGGTGCAGACCCTGATCGAGGCCATGGTGCTGGTGTTCCTGGTGATGTACCTGTTCCTGCAGAACGTGCGCTATACCGTCATCCCGGCCATCGTCGCGCCCATCGCGCTATTGGGCACGCTGGCCGTGATGCTGGTGGCCGGCTACTCGGTCAACGTGCTGACCATGTTCGGAATGGTGCTGGCCATCGGCATCATCGTCGATGACGCCATCGTGGTGGTGGAAAACGTCGAGCGCATCATGGTCGAGGAGGGCCTGGGTCCGCGCGAGGCCACCATCAAGGCGATGGGGGAGATCACCGGTGCCATCATCGGCATCACGCTGGTGCTGACCGCCGTCTTCATTCCCATGGCGCTGGCCGGGGGATCGGTGGGCGTGATCTACCGGCAGTTCTCGCTGGCCATGGCGGTATCGATCCTGTTCTCGGCTTTCCTGGCGCTGAGCCTGACACCGGCCCTTTGCGCCACGCTGTTGAAACCGGTCGCCCCCGGCCATCACGACAAGCGCGGCTTCTTCGGAGCCTTCAACCGTGCCTTTGCACGCCTGACGCGCCGCTATGAATCGCTGCTGGGCCGCGTGATCGCGCGCGGGCTGCGCATGATGCTGCTCTATGGGGCGCTGTCGCTGTTGCTGGTGCTGGGTTTGCGGGCGCTGCCCTCGGCTTTCCTGCCGGAGGAAGATCAGGGCTATTTCATGACCAGCTTCCAACTGCCGGCCGATGCCACCACCGAGCGCACCGCGCGCGCAGTGGATCAGTTCGAGCGCTATCTGAAAACGCGCCAGGATATCGGTGCCAACCTGTCAGTGCTGGGTTTCGGTTTCTCCGGTTCCGGTCCCAATGCGGCGATGGCCTTCACCGAACTGAAGGACTGGAAGGCGCGCAAGGGTTCCACCGCAGCGATCGAGGCCCAGCATGCGCAGGCGGCCATGGAGCAGGGCGTGGACGGCATGGTGATGAGCCTGCTGCCACCGGCCATCGAGGAACTGGGCAATTCTTCCGGCTTTGCCATGCGTCTGCAGGATCGTGCCAATCAGGGATATGTCGCGCTCAAGGCGGCCGAGGCGCAACTGCTGGCGCTGGCTGCAAACAGCGACAAGCTCACCGGCGTCTATTCGGATGGCCTGCCTTCGGGCGCCAGCCTGCATCTTGAGGTGGATCGCCAGAAGGCGGCCGCACTCGGGGTGTCGTTCGCCAGCATCAGCGACACGCTCTCGGCGGCGGTGGGTTCTCTTTATGTAAATGATTTCCCCAATGACGGTCGCATGCAGCAGGTCATCATCCAGGCCCAGGCCCGTTCCCGTATGCAGATCGAGGACGTGATGAAGCTGCATGTGCGCAACCAGAGCGGCGGCATGGTGCCGCTGTCCGAGCTGGTGCAGGCGTCCTGGCAGGTGGTGCCTACGCAATTGCAGCGCTACCAGGGCTTCCCGGCGGTGCGCATTTCCGGCAGTGCCGCAGCGGGCGTGGCCAGTGGCGATGCCATGGCCGAGATGGAGCATCTGGCCCGCCAGTTGCCGCCCGGCTTTGCCGTGGCATGGACCGGGCAGTCGCTGCAGGAACGCCTGTCGGCGGCGCAGGCGCCGATGCTCATGGCCTTGTCGATGCTGGTGGTGTTTCTGGTGCTGGCGGCCTTGTATGAGAGCTGGCGCATTCCCCTGTCGGTCATGCTGGCGGTGCCGCTGGGCCTGGTCGGCGCGGTGGCGGCCGTGATGTTGCGGGAGATGCCCGATGACGTCTTCTTCAAGGTCGGCATGATTACCGTCATCGGGCTCTCGGCGAAGAATGCCATCCTGATCGTCGAGTTCGCGCGCCAGCTGCATGTCGAAGGCGCCGGCCTGGTGGAGGCGGCGGTCAAGGCTGCGGTGCTGCGGCTGCGTCCCATCCTCATGACCTCGCTGGCTTTTGCCCTGGGCGTGGTACCGCTGATGTTGGCCTCCGGCGCCAGCGCCGAGACGCAGCGTGCCATCGGCACGGGCGTCTTCGGCGGCATGATCAGCGCCACGCTGCTGGCGGTGCTGTTCGTGCCCTTGCTGTTCGTGCTGGTGGCGGGGGCGGGGCGCCGCCGTAGCGATCTGCACGCAGGGGAGGCATGATGTACGCGCGCGCCTACGAGATCATCGAACGCCGCCTGGCAGGCTGATTCTCTGCCCCCGGGAGCGCACCGTCAGCGCTTCGTCAGCAAATGCGGCCGGCTTGCCACAGTGCAGGTCGCGTCGCCGTATTTCCTCCCACCTTTGCAAGCCTTCCCACATTCCTGGCCCCTACAATCCATCAGGAGAGGGCAAGGTCATCGTACCGTCCGGCGCCAGCCTGACTGCCAATTTGGGTTAAAGAAAAACGCCGCACTTCTCTAGAATGCCATCACCCCTCACGCTGCCCACCGGGCACGGAAGATGCCGCTGCGCAAGGACCGGAACGTGTCCGCCGCCCCGGCGATGACGAGACACACGTGTTTTCAGAAAAGGTAAGGGTACGATGAGCCAGCTCGATTGCAGCAAGCAAGACAAGGAAGAAAACACCTTGAGGAAAAACGCCCTGGGCGTCGGTTTCATCATCTTCTTCGTGGTGTCCGCCGCTAGTCCACTGAGCGTGATCGCAGGTGGATTTCCCATCGGCATCATGCTCGGCAACGGCCCCGGTACGCCTGCCTTGCTGCTTCTGATCCTGTTGCTGCTGCTGGCATTTTCGGTGGGTTATACCACCATGGCGCGCCATGTCACCAATGCCGGCGGCTTCTATGCCTTTTCCAGCGCCGGCCTGGGCGGCATGGCCGGTGGCGTGGCCGGGGTGCTGGCCATGTTCGCCTACAACATCCTGCAGATCGGCCTGTACGGCATGTTCGGCGGGGTGATGTCGGCGACCGTGTTCGACGTCTTCGGTCTGCAACTGGCATGGTGGGTTTATGCTGCCATGGCCATGCTGAGCGTGGCCGTGCTTGGTTATCGCAACATCGACTTGTCGGCACGCCTGCTGGCGGTAGTGGTGGTGGCCGAGTACCTGGCGGTGCTGGTACTGGACTTCTGTATCCTGCGTGCAGGAGGTGACCACGGCGTCAACCTCGACTCCTTCGCGCCTGGCAATGTCATGAGCGGCACGCCTTCCATCGGCCTGTTGTTCGCCTTTGCCGCCTTCATTGGTTTCGAAGCCACGACCATCTACGGTGAGGAAGCCAGGAATCCCAAGCGTGCCATCCCCATCGCCACTTATACCTCGGTACTGCTGATCGGTGCCTTCTATGGCATCTCGCTGTGGGCGCTAATCATCGGCGCTGGCAGCGACAAGGTGGTCAAGCTGCTGGAGCATATGCAGGACCCGACCGCCTTCATCTACGTCATGTCGGACCACTATGCCGGAGCCGGTCTCACGGCAATCATCCGCATCCTCTTCGTCATCAGCATCTATGCCGGCCTGCTGGCCTTCCACAGTTCGGCGGCGCGCTACTTCTATGCTGTTGGCCGTGATGGCCTGCTGCACCGGCTGTTGGGGACCACTCACAAGACCCACCAGAGCCCGCACATGGGATCGGCCCTGCAGAGTGCCATTGCGGCGCTGGTGGTGACGCTCTTTGCGGTCTTGGACGCCAATCCCATCCTGCATCTGTTCGCCTGGTTTTCCAGCCTCGCAGCACTGTGCTTGATGCTGCTGATGATCATGACCTCGGCGGCGGTGATCTGCTACTTCCGTCGGCATCCTGATGCCTGTGCCAGCGCCTGGCGCGTTCGCATCCTGCCGGCGTTTTCCCTGGTGGCCTTGCTCTATATCCTGTGTACGGCCATCCTCCATTTCGATGTACTTACCGGGGCCAGCAAGTCCATGTCCTATGCGCTGTGTTCAATGATTCCTCTGGCCATCGTCATCGGCATGATGCTGGCGACCCGCCTGCGCCGCTGTGCACCGTTGCGTTTTGCTGCACTGGGCAGTCACAAGCTGTAGCGTACTGGGTCGCCGGCAAGGGCTCGATGCTCAACGGGCCTCGCTTTGCGAGGTCCGGTTTCATTTTCGCTCGCGCTTGTCGATACGGAAAAACACGTCTCAATTTACCGTATCGCAATTCAGACGTTAATTCAGACGTAAAAAACGCGACACAGCGAGCGCTGCGCCGCGTATTTCTTCTGCGGAAAGCTGCCTTGTTGCCGCGGCCTCAGGAGGCCAGTAGCACTGTCACGGTCTTCTCTTCGGTATAGGCCAGCGCACCGGCCAGGCCGCCTTCGCGACCCATTCCGCTGTCCTTGATGCCGCCCCAGGGCAGATTCGCATCCAGCGGGCTCCAGCAGTTCACGCCGATGGCGCCGACCTTGACCCCGGCGGCGACCCGATGGGCGCGTGCCAGGTTGCCGGTCCAGACGGTTGCAGCAAGGCCATAGCGCGAATCGTTGGCCAGGGCGATGGCCTCTTCTTCGGTATCGAAGCTGATGATGGTGCCCACCGGCCCGAAGATTTCTTCGCGGGCGATGCTCATGCCGTTGTTGGCATCGGCAAAGATGGTGGGCTGCACGAACCAGCCGCGCTCAGGGCGCGAAACGCCACCGGCCAGCAGCGTGGCGCCCTCCTCCAGGCCTTGCTGGATGTAGCGGTTCACGCGTTCGAACTGCGTCTTCTTGGCCACCGGGCCCATGCGCACGCCGGGCTGGCTGGGGTCACCCACGGTGATGCCGGCGGCCGCCTCGGCCAGCGCCTTGGCAAAACGCTGCGCGAGACTGCGCTGAACCAGGATGCGCGAACCGGCTGCGCACACCTGGCCCTGGTTGACGAACAGGCCCAGGGTGCAACCGAACAGCGCATCCTCGAAGGGCGCATCGTCGAACACGATCTGCGGGCTCTTGCCGCCCAGTTCCAGTGTCACGCGCTTGAACTGTTCACCGGCGATGCGCAGGATGGCGCGGCCGGCTTCGGGGCTGCCGGTGAAGCTGATCTTGGCCACGTCGGGGTGTTCGCACAAGGCCTTGCCGACGCGATTGCCATCACCGGTCACGACGTTGACGACGCCATCCGGGAAGCCTGCTTCCTGTGCCAGGCGTGCCAGGTGCAGTGCCGATTGCGGGGTCTCCTCGGCCGGCTTGATCACCACCGTGCAGCCGGCTGCCAGCAAGGCTGCGACCTTCCAGCTGGTGATCATCAGGGGCGCATTCCACGGCAGGATGGCGCCGACCACGCCGATCGGTTCGCGCACCGTATAGGACAGCGTGGGCTTGCCCATGTAACCGGCGGTGGGGATGGTGCGACCTTCCATCTGGTTGGCCCAGCCTGCGGCGGCGCGCAGATGGCTGATGGCATTGGGCAGGTCCATCATGCGTGGTTCCATGGGCGAGCGGCCGATGGCGCGCGCATCCATGTCGGCCAGCAGATCGGTATCGCGCTCCACCAGCGCGGCCAGCTTGTGCAGCAACTGACCGCGTTGCAGGCCCGACAGCTTGCTCCAGGCGCCGCCTTCTAGCTGTGCCTTGGCTGCCGCCACGGCGCGTGCCACGTCCTCGGCAGTGCCTTGCGCGGCACTGGCATAGATTTCCTCGTTGATGGGATTGACCAGATTCATGCGCTGGCCATCGGAGGCCTCGGCGGCCTGGCCTGCAATAAAGTGCTGAAGATGGAGAGACATGCTCATTCTCGTTGTGATGGTTGTCGAGGGATACGGGATGCGGCCACTTGCACCATGCGCTGGCTGGAAGTTACGCAAACGGGCCCGCATGGAGCCAGAATGTATAGAGAGCAGGGCGCCGCAGTTAGCCCAAATGAGCAAGTCGGGACCGCTTCGGAAGGCTTTGCGCGCGGTAGGGCCAGGCGCCTTGCGCAAGGTAGCGTTGCCGCATAGGAAATTTGACTGCCCCGTTGTCGCCCGGCTTGCATTGATGTTGTGCATGAAAAACTAAAGTTGCACTATTTTGAAAAGAGCATCATCAAATCTTTGAAATTTGTAAAAGTATTTGCTAATTTCTCGCATTAAGATAAATTTGCAAAAAAAGAAGTAAATAAGCCCGATGCCGCACGGCCCCTGGACCCGCTTTCGGAGCAGTCCTCGTTACCGTTGCAGACTTTGATCAAAAAAATCAAAAAATCAAAAATGCAGGCACGTTAAATGCATGGAGACAGAGCCACGTTCGCGGGAGCAATCGCGGCTCACTTGGAGAGAGACCATGTTGCAAAGCATTCACCGTTTTCAGGATGTGCATGTGCACGCTGCCGCCATTGGCGCGTGGAAGCAGACGTATGCACAGATTTCCGCCGGCAAGCTGGAGAGCTCGCTGATGCAGTTATCGACGCGGCGCTGCCACGCTTTTCGCGAGCGCATCAACAAGCGTGTGGTTCAGCATGGCGAGGCGCCGCGGGACCAGATCTGCTTTGCCTTCCCGATTGCTGCACCGGGCGCGGCGCACGTGCAGGGGCGTGAAGCGGATGACAAGAGCATCTTGTTTTTGCAGGGCGGCGAGGAATTCATGTTCCACATGCCGATGGACACCGATCTCTTGTCGCTGACCTTTGATCGTGACCTGTTTGAGGAGCACCTGCACCAGATGCCAGATCCCGATCGCATCAGTGCCTTGCTCCGGCAGCCGGTCATCAAGGTACCTCCCAAGGGATTGCGCGCTTGCCGCGAACGGCTGCTCAACATCTTCTCGCATTCGATGCTGCAGATTGATGACGGACAATGGCAGGCCGATGCACACGCGCAGCAACGTGAGCAGGCGCTGGAGTCCTCATTGCTGGGTGAGTTGCTGGGTTTGTTGTCGGCACCGGATTGCGATCCCGTCCGCCAGATGAGTACCACTCGCAGTTACATTGTGGAGAAGCTGCATCGCCAGGCCATCGTGGATGCGGCCAATGTGCCGAGCATCTTCGAGGTGTGCCAGCGCCTGCAGGTGAGCCGCCGCACGGTGCAGAACAGTTTCCAGACGGTGGCCGAGACCACGCCCTTGAATTACCTGCGGTGCGTGCGGCTGAACGGCGTGCGGCGCGAACTTTTGTCCACCACCAACCAGGAATCCTCGATCGGCGACATCGCGTCGCGCTGGGGCTTCTTCCATCTGAGCCACTTTGCAGAGGATTACCAGGAGCTTTTTGGGGAGTTGCCGTCGCAGACGGCGCGCAGGGTGGGGCAGAAGGTGTTTCAGTAATTGATGCGGGGTTGATGGATGTGGTCCGTCAGCCCTGATTTGGCGCCTTTGCGGTGAGGGGGCTGTGGGAGATCGTCTACACTCAGGCCTTCCTGCAATATCCACGCGCGGTCTGAACTCCATTCACCTATCCATCGTTCCCAATTGTCGTAGAGCGAAATTTTTCGATTCGCAGCTCGCTTTTGGGGCAAACTGTTCAGCCCGCAATCCGCGCCGTGATCTTGCGCGCCGCATCGGTGATCAGTCCCGAGAGGAAGTCACGGTTGAAGGCATTGACCCGCTCGGTATTGCCGGCCAGCGTGATGCTGCCCAGGATGCGCTGCCTCTCGTCGAAGATGGGTGCTGCGATGCCAGTCTTGCCGGGGTCCAATTCACCTTCGCTGATGCAATAGCCGTCCTTGCGAATCTTCAGCATCACCTTCGAGAATTCCTTCCAGTTGCTCCCCACCAGCTGCAGTTCCTCGGCACTGGCTCCATCGAAATGCTTGCGCAACTGGCGCGGCAGCAGATAAGCCAGGATCACCCGCGCCGTAGCGCTATGGAACAGATCCATGGGGGTCCCGCGCCCATAGTTCAGACGCGCATCATTGTTGCCCGACTCCTGCAGGATGTTGATCACGGTCGATCCAACCAGCTCACTGATCAACAGTTCCAGCCCGGTCTGCGTCACCAGGTCACCGACGATGTCGCGGCTGGCTGAGAGCAGGGGATCGAACTGCGTCATGTGGCGATCCAGTTCGATCACCTTCGGTCCTACGGCATAACCTCGCGGCATCTTTACCAGCAGGCCGGCATGGCCCAGCTCGCGCACATACCGATAGGCGCTGGCCGGGGTATAGCCCAACTGGGCACAGATGATGTCGATGTCGATCACGGGTTGACTGGGCTTGAACAGGGTCAGGACGTCCAGCATGCGGCTCAGGCTATTCATGGTCTAGGGCAGTAAGGGCAATGGCGGCCCGGTGGCAGGCATTGTACGTCCACTCGCGCGCCGGGAACGCGCCGCGGTCATCAATTGCCGATTTGGGCTCAAATATATTGCACAAATCTCTTATATTCAAAATCAAGCAATAAATAATCGATCTGGTGAGAATAATTATGTACATATTTCGTCTATACGAGAATACACGATTTTCTTTGACTTGATTGCGATGCCGCAAACCAGCCTGCTGCCGTGGCCCGGCTGGTCTGCCCGATTCTTTAGAAGCGCCCGAGCGCGGCGCTGGCCGCTGGCGGCAAAGGAAAAGAAATGACCCGATACACTGGAGCGCAGGCCTTATGGGCCGGTCTGCTGGACCAAGGCGTGGACACCTGTTTCGCCAATCCCGGTACCACCGAACTGGACCTGGTCCGAGGACTGGAAAGTTTCCCCAAGCTGCGTTGTGTGGTAGCGCTGCAGGAAAACGTCTGCACCGGCGCCGCAGATGGCTATGGTCGCATGCTGGGTCGTCCGGCCAGCACGCTGCTGCACCTGGGACCGGGCTTTGCCAATGGCATCGCCAACCTGCACAATGCCCGCCGCGCCCGCACGCCCATTGTCAACATCATCGGTGACCACACCAGCTGGCACCTGCCTTATGACGCACCGCTGACCTCGGATATCGAATCGCTGGCACATCCGGTCTCGGGCTGGGTCCACCGCATCACCGGCACCGAGGACATCGCCCCCGCCGCCGCCGCCTCCGTACGTCAGAGCCTGGCGGCGGGCGGGCAGGGCAGCACGCTGATCTTCCCGGCGGATTTCCAGTTCGCCGCCATGGAGGCGGCCCCTCCGGCTGCTGCCACCGAAGACGACACCGGACCCGCCGATGACTACCAGCCCGCCCAGGCGCTGGCGCTTCTCCAACGTGCGCAGCGCGTGGTGTTCCTGCTGGGCGGGGGAGGTGAGGACAGCGGCCTGGGATCTCGCGCCCAGCGTGCCGTGGCGCGCATCGCGGCGCACATTGGATGCGGCGTCTACGCTGAAACCTTCCCGGCCCGCGCCGAGCGCGGCCAGGGTTTGCCCTCCTTTGATCGCTTGCCGTATTTCCCCGAACCGGCCCGCAAGATCCTCGACGAGGCAGACCTGGTAGTGCTGGTAGGCGCGCTCCCACCGATCACCTACTTTGGCTATGTCGGCCATCCCAGCGCGCTGGTGACACCGGAGCGCCTGCTGACCATCAGCCTGCCTGGCCGTCCTGCGGCTGTGCGCGTGGAGAAACTGGCCGATGCGCTCGGTGCGCCCGCCTACGTGATGCCGCAGCATGTCTTGCCGCCGCTGCCGGAGGGCGAGTTGACGCCGCAGAAGATTGCCTCCGTCCTGGCGCGCGAGCTGCCGGAGCAAGCCATTGTCTCAGTCGAGGGCGGTACCTGCGGCTATCCCTTCTATGCGGTCTCCGATGCGGCCCGTGCGCATACGGTGCTCACCAATACCGGCGGCGCCATCGGCCAGGGCCTGCCGGTGGCGCTGGGCGCGGCGGTGGCCTGCCCCGAGCGCACCGTGGTCGGCCTGCTCTCGGACGGCAGCACGCAGTACACCATCCAGACCCTGTGGTCGCTGGCCCATGAGAACGCCAGGGTGGTGGTGCTGATCGCCGCCAATCACCAGTACGCCATCCTGCGCAACGAACTGCGCCGCGATGGCGCTTCCCTGGGCGAGCGCGCCGCGCAGATGACCGCGCTGGATCACCCGCGCATCGACTGGGTCGGGTTGGCGCAGTCCTATGGCGTGCCGGCCGTACGTGCCGAAACTGCGCAGCAATTGCAGCAGCAGTTGCAGACTGCCTTCGCTGCTAATGGACCGACCCTCATCGAGATGGCGCTGTAAATCATTTTCCCTAGCGACGTAATGTCATACACGGCACTGAACAAGGAGCAAGCATGGAACTGAATCTGCAAGGCAAGGCCGCCATCGTCACCGGCGGCAGCCTGGGCATCGGACGGGCGGTAGCCGAAGCGCTGGCGCGCGAAGGGGTGCGCGTGGCCATCGTGGCGCGCAGCAAGGACAAGCTGGAAGAAGTGGCCAGCGAGCTGAGCCAGAGCACCGGCGCCGAAGTCATCGCCGTGGCCGCCGACGTGAGCAATACCGTCCAGGTGGAGGCTGCCGTGGCGCACGCTGCCCGGCACTTCGGCCGTATCGATATCCTGGTCAATGGCGCGGCCCATCCGGGTGGCCTGGTGCGTTCGGAAATCCAGCACGCCAGTGCCGAGGGACTGCTGGAAGACATCAACATCAAGGTGGTCGGCTACATGCGCTTTGCCAAAGCCGCTTGTGCACACATGCGCAGCGGTGGGTACGGTCGCATCATCAATATCGGCGGGCTTACCGGCCGTGGCAGCAAGCAGTTGTCCGGCATGCGCAACGTGGCTATCTGCCATCTGACGAAGACCCTGTCGGATCAGCTCGGACCGGACGGCATCACTGTCAACGTGATCCATCCCGGCGTGGTGGAGACCCCGCACATCCACGAGCTGTACGAGAAGGAAGCCAAGCTGCAGGGCCTGACTCCCGAGCAGGTCGAGCAGAACTATGCCAAGGCCACGCCGATCCGGCGCGTGCTGCAGGTGGAGGAGATCGCCGACGTCGTACTGTTCCTGGCTTCCCCGCGTGCGGCGGCCATCACCGGCGAATCCATTGCGGTGGATGGCGGCATCACCCGTGGCATCTACATCTGACTCGAACCCGAGAGACTGAAGAGGAACTCATCATGCAAGGAACCATCCTGGTCGGCACCGCCGGCCAAGGCATCGTGCGCAGTGTCGACAATGGTGCGACCTGGCACCGCCTGGGCCTGAAGGAAGCCATCGAATTCGACGGCGTGGTACGTAGCCTGGCTGTCGATCCGTCGGACCCCGCACGGGTACTGGCCGGTGCCGATGTCGGCATCTGCCTGAGCACCGATGGCGGTGCGCACTTCAAGCGCATTGCCTCGCCCGCCGATGATCAGACCGTCTGGTCAATCGCCTTCAGCCCCAGCAACCCCAAACTGGTCTTTGCCGGTACCGGCGCACCGTCGCGCGCTTGCATGTTCCGTTCACGCGACGGTGGCCTGTCGTGGCAACAACTGGATGTGGAGCTGCCGGAATTCTGCTCGGGCGTGCACAAGCCGCGCATCCTGACCATCTTCGTGCGCGCCGATGCACCGCAGGAAGTCTGGTTCGGTGTGGAAGAGGGCGGTGCCTGGCGCAGCAATGACGAAGGCGATAGTTGGACCCGCATCGACACACCGGGCCGTGGCATCAACAATTCCGACATCCATGCCATCACCGTGCTGCCGGCCACCGCCGATGCACCGGTCAAGCATGTGGTGGTGACCGTCAATTCGGTCTGCGAGAGCAGTGATGATGCCGCCAGCTTCACTGCCAAGGCCTCCAAGGAGCGCTTCGACGGCATGTACTACACCCGCACCATCCAGGCGCTGGATCCGCAGGGCAATCAACTGCTGCTGGCCATCGGCGATGGTACGCCCGGTACACGCACCCGCATCTATCGCTCCGAGGATCGCGGCCAGAGCTGGCAACTCAGTGTGCTGCACACCGCACCCAATTCCACGGTGTGGGCGTTCGGTGGCCATCCATCGGACCCGCAACTGCTCTTTGCCGGCACCAAGTATGGTTATCTCTTGCGCTCCACCGATGGCGGACGCAGTTGGTACAAGGAATGGCGCGACTTCAGCGAAATCACCTCGGTGGCGTGGACGCCCTTCGTGGCCCCGGTGCATGCCCATCCGCAATCGATCGACTAGACACAGGAGGGTCTCATGTCCGCAACCGCCACCACCGCCGCTGCTGCGCACACCGCTGCGGCGATCAGGCCGCGCATCCGCCGCACTCACCTGGCCCTGTTCGTCAGGGACCCGCACGCTTCGGCACCCTGGTATGAAGACGTGCTGGGCATGACGGTCACGGCCCGCGCCGAGCGCTGGGTCTTCCTGTCCTTCGGCAAGAAGCACCACGACATCGCGCTCATCCGCGTGGACGAACCCGGTCAGGCCGTACGTGGCGAGGTCAACATGCAGCACTACGGCCTGGAGGTGGAGGGCGACATGGAGGAATTCCGTCGCCTCTACGGCATGTTGCTGGCCAAGGGCATCGAGATCTTCAAGATCACCGATCACAAAGTCGGCTATGGCATCTATTTCCATGACCCCGACGGTCACCGCTTCGAATTCTTCTTCGAGACCGCGCACGATGACGAGGAAGGCAAGCGCCTGCTGGGCCAGTACAACGCCCCCAGCGACAGCTTCCATCTCGATCCGCTGTAAGGCGGCGCGAGTCTCCTTTATTTCCTTTATTCCCTTGCACCGTATTGCCTCCTTCCAAGGACGTTCCATGAAGACTCCCAATTTCGCCAACTTCCATATCCGCAAGTGGTTCCTCCAAATCGAAGACATCCTGGCCGGTGAGACCGGCCAGGAGGCCGATGGCGCACCGCTGCGCAAGATCGTCATTGCCGCCTGCCTCCACAATCCTTTCGCTGGCAAGTATGTCGAGGACCTGTCCGCTTGGATCGAACCTTCGCCGCTGCTGGGCCAGGAATTCGCGCGCCGCATCCGCGATGCGGCCCAGGGCCAGCCCATCGAGAGCTATGGCAAGGCTTGCCTGGTGGGGGTGGATGGTGAATACGAACACGGTAATGCGTTGCTGACCAACCCGGCTGCCAATCCCGTACGCGACGGTATCGGCGGTGGCAAGTCCTGGGTCCCTTCGACCGGCAAGCGCGGCGGACCCGGCACCATCATCGATATACCGCTGGCGCACAAGGATGCACTGTATGTGCGGTCCCATTACGACACCGTCAGCGCCCAGTTCAACGATGGTCCCAACCGCGATGAAGTGGTGCTGATCTGGGCCTTCGCTACGCGTGGCCGCCTCAATGCCCGCCTGGGTGGCCTCAAGGCATCCGAGGTCAAGGGGCTCGACGGCCTGGTCTGAGGTTGTGCCACGCAGAGATCACGGAGACCATCATGCAGCACAGAGACTATTGGCTGACCCTCTCGGGTTTGCAGTTCCACGTGACCGAATGGGGCGATGCACAGGATTTCCCTCTACTGCTCCTGCACGGCATCCGCGGCTATGGAGAGACATTTGCCGACCTGGTGCAGCGTCTGCCGGTCGGCTACCGCTGCATCGCATTGGACCAGCGCGGGCGCGGCCAGAGCGACTGGGACCCGGGCTGCAACTACTACACCGATGCCTACGTGGCCGATATTGAAGCGCTGGTGGCGCGGCTGGGACTGCACCGCTTCGACCTGCTCGGGCACTCCATGGGCGGCATCAATGCCATCGTCTATGCCGCGCGGCACCGGGGACGTGTACGTCGTCTCATCATCGAGGATGCCGGTCCCGGCGCCTTCGAGAGCAGCGCCGGTGCCACCCGCATCCGCCGTGAACTGGCCACCACGCCCAGCCATTTCGCCAACTGGGAGGAGGCTAGCGATTTCATGCGCGCGCTGCGTCCCAGCGTGACCGAAGAAGCGCGCCAGCAGCGCCTGGACAACATGCTCAAGCCCACAGCAGAGGGCGGCTATACGTGGCGCTACGACCATGTCGGCATCAGCGCCACGCGCCTGATGCCCGACATCGCCCGCGTGGTCGACCTGCGTCCGCACATTATGGCGCTGAGCTGCCCCACGCTGGTGGTGCGCGGCGAACGCTCGGACTACCTGTCCGCCGAGATCGCCGCCGAGATGCGCCAGCTCAATCCGCGCATCCGCACCTGCACCATTGCCGATGCCGGCCACTACATCCACGACGACCAGCCGGAAGCCTTCGCCGACGCGGTACGGCCCTTCCTGCTGGAAGAAAGAACGACCAGGGCGGAGAGGACACCATGATCCATGAACTGCGCACCTACACCATGGTGCCGGGCGGCGTGCGCGAGTACGTGCGCATCTACAACGAATGTGGCCGCGTCCATCAGGTGCGCCTCTTGGGGCATCTGGTGGCGATGATGATTCCCGAGAGCGGCGACCTCAACCAACTGGTGTACCACTGGGCCTTCGACAGCCTGGAGGAGCGCGCCCGTCGCCGCACGGCACTGTTGGCCGATCCTGCCTTTGCCGAATTCCGCAAGCAGGTGCGCGGCCTGCTGGTGCAGCAGGAGAGCCGCCTGCTCATCAGTGCGCCGGAACCGGCTGTCGGGAGTGCCGCATGAGCGCTGCGCCACAGACCCAGGTGCTCATCATCGGCGCCGGGCCGGTCGGTGTGACGCTGGCCAATCTGCTGGGCACCTATGGCATCTCCACGCTCGTCATCGAACGCAACCTTGACGTGCTCGACTATCCGCGTGCGGTGGGCATCGATGATGAAGCGCTGCGCACCTTCCAGTCCGCTGGCATGGCCGACGCCATCGTGCGCGACGTGATCCAGAACGTCCCCATGCGCATGTACACCGCCCGGCGCCGCTGCTTCGCCGAGATCCAGCCTAGTACGCGGGAATTCGGCTGGTATCGCCGCAACCTGTTCTCGCAACCACTGGGCGAGGCCACGCTGCGCCAGGGCTTGCTGCGGTTCCCGCATGTGGCGCTGCGCTCCGGGGTGGAACTGCTGGATCTGGTGCAGCACGAGCAGGGCGTGCTGGCCACTCTCCTCGATGCCCAGGGTGTGCAGAGCCAGCTGCTCGCGCAGTACGCAGTGGGTTGCGATGGCGGGCGCAGCACGGTGCGTGAAAAGATTCTCAAGCTGCCCTACGAGGGCAAGACTCATCCCGCCAAATGGGTGGTGATCGAGTGCGACAGCGATCCTCTGGATGCGCCCTATACTGCCCTGCATTGCGAGCCGCAGCGTCCCTACGTATGCCTGGCGCTGCCCTACGGCGTGCGGCGCTGGGAGTTCATGCTGTTTCCCGGCGAGGATGGCGAGCAGATGCTGGCGCCGACCAAGGTGCGCGAACTGTTGCGCGAGCACGTGGCCGATGTCGATGCGCTCAATATCATTCGCGCGCGTGTTTACACGCATAACTCGCGGGTAGCCGCTTCGCTGGTCTGCGGCCGGATCTGCCTGGCCGGTGACGCCGCCCATATCACGCCGCCCTGGATCGGGCAGGGCTTGAATGCAGGACTGCGCGACGCCTTCAACCTGGCCTGGAAACTGGCCTGGGTACTGGAGGGGCGGATGAAGCCGGAACTGCTGGCCAGCTACCACGACGAGCGCCATGCCCACGTCAAGGCCATGATCGATCTGGCCGACTTGTTCGGTGCCGTGCTGTCGCAGAAGAATCGTCTGCTAGCCTGGTGCCGTGACCGCTTCTTCCTCGCTATCAAGGATATCCCGCGCGTACGCGACTACGTGCTGCAGATGAAATTCAAGCCCATGCCCAGCTTCAGCAGTCAGGCCGTGATGCAGGGCGACGCCCGCAATCGTGAGGACCTGGTTGGACGCATGTTCCTGCAGTCGCTGGTGGAAACCGGCAGCGGCGAAGTGCTGCGTCTGGATGACATCTGCGGTAGTCGCTTCACGCTCTTGAGCTGGCGCTGCGATGTGCTGGCCGGGCCGACCTTGGATGCCGGTCTGCGTCGCCGCATGGAAGCGTTCGGCTGCAATTACCTGCAGGGCGTACGCTCGCGCAGCGGGGCACGCGGTGCACCGCCGTGCAGTTCCGGCGTGGTGATCCAGGACCATGAAAACAAACTCAACGCCTGGTTCAAGGAAAAGGGCGTGGACTGGGTCCTGCTGCGTCCCGACCGCTTCATCGCCGCTGCCGGCCGGGCCGACGATGCGCCTGCGGTGATGCGCCTTTTCCTCGATCGCGTGGCCAGCTGACGCCATTGCTTCCTGCCTGTGTATTTGCCGGTACGTCCTGTGCGTATCGGTCTTTTCCTCTTCAAGGTGATCCATGTATCCCGATCTGCAGCTCTACATCAACGGACGTTTCCATGGCCTCGACGGCCGCCGCTACCAGGAGGTGCGCGACCCTGCCACCGGCGAGGTGCTGGGGCGATTGCCCTGGGCCGAGGCAGTTGATATCGAGGACGCCATTCAAGCGGCCCACGCGGCCTTCGGCCAATGGCGCCAGGTGTCGCCGCTGGAACGTTCCGACATTTTGCGCCGCGCCGCCACGCTGGCGCGTGAACGCGCCCAGGCGATGGCACCGGCCATTACCATGGATAATGGCAAGCCCCTGGCCGACGCCGTGGCCGAGATCCTCAATGCCGCCGAACACCTGGACTGGCACGCCGAGGAAGGCCGCCGCCTGTATGGCCGCGTGGTCGGCGCACGCCATCCGGAGGTGCGGCAGATGGTGGTGCGAGAGCCGGTGGGCGTGTGTGCTGCCATCAGCCCGTGGAATTTCCCGTTCGGCCAGGCTATGAAGAAGGTGGCGGCGGCCATGGCGGCAGGTTGCACTGTGGTCCTGAAGGGACCGTCGGAGTCACCGGCGGCCATCGTACTGATGGCCCGGCTGTTCCATGATGCCGGGTTGCCGGCGGGCGTCTTCAATATCGTCTGGGGCGTGTCCTCGGAGATCTCGGAGCAGCTCATTGCCTCGCCTCTGGTGCGTACCATCTCCTTCACAGGCTCCATTCCCGTGGGCAGCCAGTTGGCCGCCCAGGCGGCACTGCATATGAAGCGCATGAGCATGGAGCTGGGCGGGCATGCGCCGGTACTGGTGTTCGACGATGCCGAGGTGGATGCGGCGGCGCGTCTGCTGGCGCGAATGAAGATTCGTAACGCCGGTCAGGTGTGCGTCTCGCCGTCGCGCTTTTTCGTTCACAAGCGCATCTACGACCGCTTCGTGGTGGCGCTGGCTGATGCCTTGCAGCAGGTCAAGGTCGGTTCCGGGCTGGAGGTCGGCGTACAAATGGGCCCGTTGATTCATGGTCGCCGCTTCGAGGCGGTGCATGACCTGATAGAGGACGCCATGGTCCGGGGCGCGCAACTTGTGACGGGCGGCGCACGCATCGGCCAGCGCGGCCATTTCTATGCCCCCACGCTGATCGCTGACGTGTCGCCGACAGCCAGGGTGATGCAGGAGGAGCCGTTTGGTCCGGTGGCAGCCGTCACACCCTTCGAGCAGACCGCGCAAGCCATTGCCATGGCCAATGCCCTGCCGCTGGGCCTGGCCTCCTATGTGTTCACGCAGTCGCTGGCCACGGCGCACGAGGTGGCCAGTGCACTGCAGGCAGGCATGGTCAACATCAACCATTCCGGCATGGCGCACCCTGAACTGCCCTTCGGTGGCGTCGGCGAAAGCGGCTTCGGCAGCGAAGGCGGCACCGAGGGTTTCGACAGCTTCCTGGTCACCAAGATGATCAGCCAGATCAGCCACGTACCCGGCTGAAGATCCACCACCAAAGGGGGAGTAACGATGAGGCAGGCGCTCGCTGGATTGAGCATCGCGGCCCGGCTGCGGCTGGCCTTCATGCTGTTGTTGCTGATGCTGGTTGGCATGGCCCTGTTTGCGTACGGTCGCATGAGTCAGATCAACCGCCAGGTCGAGCAGTTGGGCAACATCAACGTGCCGGCCATGGAATCGGTCTCGGGCATCCGCATCGGGATGGCGCAGTACCGCATGGGCGTGACACTGTCGCTGCTGGCCGATGACGGCAGCGGCGGTAAGGCGGCCGCCCGGGCACGCCGCGAAGGACTGGCCTATGCCGAGAAGTACCTGAAGATACTGGTCGATTTTTCCAGCAATGACGACGAGCGTGCTACCAGCCGCCAGCTGCTGACCAACTGGCAAGCCTATCGTGCCCTGGCCGAGAAGGCGGTGGCGCTGGCCGCCGCCGGCCAGTCAGCCGAGGCCTTGATGCTGGCCGCAGACAGTGCGGCCCCCTATGAGAAGATGGCTGGCATCCTCAAGTTCATCAGCGATTCGGTGGCGCAGGAATCGGCAGTCTCGGTCATCGATGGCCAGCATGCCTTCATCTCTGCCCGCCACGCGTTGCTGACGGTGAGCGTGGCAGCTCTGCTGGGTACCCTCCTGCTGGCACGGCTGTTGATCGGGGGCATCGCCGGACCGCTGCGGCATGCAGTAGAGGCGGCGCACCGCATTGCCGAGGGAGCGCTTGATCAGGCGATCACCGTCAGTGGCCGTGACGAGATCAGCCAGTTGCTGCTGGCGATGCAGCGTATGCAGCAGGCCCTGGTGAACATCGTGGCCGGGGTGCGGCGCGAGGCCGAGCATGTGGCCACGGCCAGCGTGCAGATCGCTGCCGGCAATGCCGATCTCTCGACTCGTACAGAGGCCCAGGCCGCGGCGCTGGAGGAGACGGCGGCCACCATGAATGAGCTCAGTGCCACGGTGCAGAAGAATGCCGAAGACGCAAGCCAGGCCAGCAGCACCGCGCAGCAGGCCAGTACGGTGGCGATGCAGGGCGGGCAGGCGGTGCGGGAGGTGGTGCAGACCATGCGTGGCATCGAGGACAGCTCGCAGCGTATTTCGGAGATCGTCGGCACGATCGACGGCATCGCCTTCCAGACCAATATTCTGGCCCTCAATGCGGCGGTGGAGGCGGCGCGCGCCGGTGAACAGGGCCGGGGCTTTGCGGTGGTGGCTACCGAGGTGCGCGCGCTGGCCCAGCGCAGTTCACTAGCCGCGCGTGAGACCAATGCCCTGATCCATGAATCGGTAGCGCGCATCCAGACCGGCGCCCGTCTGGTGGACCGCGCCGGTCAGACCATGGAAGAGATCGTGCAGGCGGTGCGCAGCGTCTCGGACATCGTGGTCCAGATCAGCCAGGCCAGCCTGGCCCAGAGTGGCGACATCGCCGAAGTCGAGGGCGCCATCCGGCAACTGGACGATGCCCTGCAACAGAATGCGGCCCTGGTCGAGCAGAGCGCCGCAGCCAGCGAGAGTCTGCGCCAGCAGGCGGGCAACCTGCTGGAGACGGTGTCGACGTTCAGGATTGCGGAGGGCGCACAGCTGCATCTGCCATCGCAATCACCTCCGTCGCTGGCCTTGCCGCTGAGGTAGCGATTTCTCTTTCTTTTTTCGGGCGTAGTCTCTGTACGTTTTCCGGTGCGCGATTCGTTACGTCTTCCTGCACATCGTTGTGTGTTCCGGTGCCTGGCAGCACCCTTGATGGCGGCTTCGGCCGCCATTTTTTTAGTCGCTCGTCAGCCTCCCGCAAGGCGGGGGTGCGTCTGTGCAAATTATTTCCTTCCCCGCTGCGCACCGCGCAATGACTTGCTCATTTGGGCTAATGGCTTGCCCGCTGCAAGGGTTTTAATCGTGTCATGCCGAAAGGGCGCCACAGCGGCGTGTCGGGCGGCGCTGTTCCTGGTTTCTCGCCTGCCGCTGGCGCAGGCGAACACTCTCTTGAAAACGGTCTAGAAAGGTAAGTTTATGATTGAAGCAGAACTGGAGTCGCTCAACTTTGCTGACGCTCCCAAGATGGTGTCTTCCACCTATCCTGGCCCCAAGACGGCGGCCGCACTGGAACTCTCGGCGCGGACCGAATCGATGGCGCGTGGCGGTGGCCGCATGCCCATTGCGATGGACCAAGCATTCGGCGTGACCTTCAAGGACCCGGACGGCAATACCTTCATCGATCTTTCCGCCGGCGTGGGCGTGAGCAGCGTGGGACGCTGCAATCCGCGAGTAGTCGAGGCCATCCGCAAGCAGTCCGAATCGCTGATGCACTCCATGGAAGTCAACAGCTCCAGGCGCACCGAGCTGGCCGCCAAGATGTCGGAGATCATGCCCGAGGGATTGCGCGGTGATTGCATCACCTTCTTCACCCAGGGCGGCAGCGATGCACTGGAAGCGGCCGTCAAGTTCGCCAGGCGCGTCACTGGCCGGCACCAGATCATCGCCTTCCACGGTGGCTATCACGGTATCTGGAATGCTTCCAACGCGCTCACCACCGGCACAGCGTACCGCAAGGGCTTTGGTCCCTTCATGGGCGGCGTGATCCATGCGCCGTATCCCTACGCTTATCGCTTCCCCTTCGATACCAGCCACAAGAGCGCCGAGCAGATTGCCGGTGAGTACGTCGACTACCTGCTCAACACCCCCTATACCGCAGCCGATGACGTGGCCGCCGTAATCGTCGAACCGGTGCAGGGTGAGGGCGGCTATGTGCCGCCCTCGCCGGAGTTCCTGCAACTTCTGCGCAAAGCCTGCGACCGCAGCGGCGCGCTGCTCATCGTTGATGAAGTGCAGGCCGGGGCCGGTCGCACCGGCAAGATGTGGGCGGTGGAGCACTCGGGCGTCAAGCCCGACATGCTGACCTTCGGCAAGGGTATCGGCGGCGACATGCCCATGGCCGGCCTGGTCATGCGCTCGGACCTGGCCGCCAAGATTCCCGATGGTTCGCAGCCCAATACCTTCGCGGCCAACTCGATCTCGGCTGCAGTGGCGCTGACCAACATCAGCATCCTGCAGGATCCGCGTCTGGACCTGGTCAACCGTGCCCACACGCTGGGCCTGGAAGCACAGGAACGCATCCGCAGCTTCAACAGCCCGTGGGTGGGCGAGGTGCGTGGACGTGGCCTGATGATCGGCATCGAGCTGGTCGAGAACCGCGAAACCCGCGAGCCACTTTCGCGCGAGAAGCTGGGCAAGCTGATGGATTACGTAGTCGGTCACGGTGTGCTGATGATTCCTTGCGGTCGTTACACCAACGTCATGCGCGTGATGCCCTCGCTGACCATCCCGCGCTCGCTGATGTTCAAGGGACTGGACATCTTCGGCGCCGGTCTGGCCTCCCTCTGAACAGGACAGCCAGGGTGCCGGGGCACATCCCGGCACCCTGCCTTATTCCTCATCAATCGCAACAGGCTTGAGTCAATTGGAGAAAGTGGTCATGAAGAGAACGATCCTCGGTTTGTCCCTGCTGGCAATGGGCGCGACGCTGGTACACGCGGCCTCGGTGCAGGATCTGGGCACCACCCTCACACCGCTTGGCGGCGACAAGGCCGCCGGTCAGGGCGTGCCGGAATGGAAGGCGGAAAATGTGGAGTTGCCCGGCTGGTCCTACGGCAAGCTGCGCAAGGACTATTTCAAGTACAAGGATGAAAAGCCCACCGAGGTCATCGACGCCTCCAACGTGGACAAGTACGCCGATCATCTGACGCCGGGACAGGTGGCCCTGATCAAGCAGGTCAAGGGCTACAAGATGGATATCTATCCCACCCATCGCTATTGTTCCGCGCCAGACTTCGTAGTCGAGAATACCAGGAAGAACGTGGCCGATGGCAAGATCGGCGCTGATGGCTGGAGCCTGGCCGAAGCCGACGTGCCCGGCATCCCCTTTCCGCTGCCCAAGACCGGCCTGGAGGTGATGTACAACAGCAAGATGCGCTATCGCGGAGTGGGGGTGGATTTCCCCAATACCATCACCGCTGTCTCTCCGCGCAAGGGCAGCAATGAGTGGATCAAGGCCAGCCAGCAGCTCACGTTGTTCTATCCCTCCAGCGTCAAGGGCAGTACCAAGCTCTCCACGCTGGGCGGAGTCGAGTTCTACACCTACGTCGCCTATTCCTCGCCCACCGCACTGGCCGGGCAAGCGTTGACGGTGACGACCTATCTGAATCGTCCGGGTGCGGAGACCTTCTACTACTTCCCCGGCCAGCGCCGCGTGCGCCGCATGCCGTCCTACGCCTACGATGCGCCGCAGATCGGTATGGAAAACCAGTACACCATGGATGAGCCGACCGTCTTCAACGGTACTCTGGATCGCTTCGACTGGAAGCTGGTCGGCAAGAAGGAAATCTACATCGCCTACAACAGTTTCGGGGCCAACAACTTCAAGGCCAATTTCGAAGATATCGCCAAGCCTGACTTCGTGGCCGAGAATGCGCGCCGCTATGAGCTGCACCGGGTCTGGGTGGTGGAAGCCACGGTCAAGCCGGGGGTACGCCACCTCGCGCCCAAGCGTACCTACTACGTGGATGAGGACAGCTGGAATCTGGTGCTGGCCGATGACTACGACGCCCAGAACAAGCTGTGGAAACACCGCGAGGGCTACATCATCCCGGTCTATGAAACCGGTGCCTGCGATCTCTCCGGCTTTGCTCAGTACAACCTGGCCGAGGGGCGCTACCTGATGGATTCGCACTCGGCCGGCACGGGCAAGGACATCCGCTGGGAGACCGATGTCAAGGACAACCCACGCCTGCGCGACAGTTTCTACAGCGCCGACAACCTGCGCGCCATCAGCGATCGCTGACACCGGTGGCACTCTGACAAGACTTTGACGGGGAAGGGAAAACCATGAAGATGCAAACGCGCAAGACACGGCGTGCCGGATCGGTGCTGCCACGGATGTTGCCCATTGTCGTACCGCTGGTGGGCGCCTGCTTGTACACGGGGAACGCCCATGCCTTCACCTTCGAGGGTGAATCGGTCTCGGGCAACTTTGATTCAACTGTCACGGTGGGGGTCGGTATCCGCGCCAGCAAGCCGGCCTGTGCCGGCATCATCGGTTCGCTCAACGGCGGACAACCCGCGGGGCCGACCGGGGCGGGCGCGCCGGCTGGCTGTGCCGATTCGCTCTCGCAATACAATGACCAGGGCAATCTGAACTATGACCGGGGCAGCGCCTTCACGACCTACATCAAAGGCACGCACGAGCTGATGCTCAAGCTGCCCTCGGACCTGAAATTCTTCGGGCGCGTGAGCTGGCTGCGCGACTTTTCGGCCGACAGTGCCACCGGCTATGTCAGCGCTGGCGGCGGCAGTTCCTTCCCCGGCAATGCGGCCAGCCAGCTGCGCAACAAGACGCGGCTGCTGGATCTGTGGGTGAGCAAGGAGTTTTCCATTGGTGACCAGCGTGCCCGTCTGCGCGTGGGTAACCAGGTGGTCAACTGGGGCGAGAGCCTGTTCATTCCCGGCGGCATCAACCAGACCAATGCACTGGATCTGATGCGCCTGTCGCAACCGGGCACGCAGATGAAGGAAGCCGTACTGCCGGCGCCGATGGTCAACCTCGCCACCGGACTGGGTCATGGCCTGAGCATCGAGACCTATGTGCAGCAGGGCTGGCAGCGTAACTACTTCCCGCCGGTGGGCAGCTACTGGTCTATCGGCACCATCGGCAACGGTGCGCCCGAACTGGGCGTGCCCACCACCAGCACACCGCGTTCCAGCGGGCAGTATGGAGTGGCCTTGCGCTACAGCCCGAAGGACACCGAGATGAACTTCGGCTTGTACGTGATGAACTACCACGACAAGTCCCCGGTGATGTCGACCTCCACCAGTTCCGTTTCGGGCTTCGGCTATTCCTATCTGCAAGACCGCAAGATGATCGGCGCCAGCATGAACTTCCCGCTGGGCAACTGGGCGGTGGGCACCGAGCTGTCGTATCGCCCCAAGGATCCGATCACGCTCAACACCTCCACTGCCGGCAATAGCCCCACCACCAATGGCAGCGGTTGCCTGGCCAACGGTAACTGCTACGTCGAGACTGCCAAGTACCAGTTGGCTGTAACCGGTCTCTTGAGCATGACGCCGAGCGACAATCCCACCATCCTCAAGATGCTGGGCGGCGCCGATACGGCGACGTTGATGGCCGAGGCCGTGGGCATCTACTATCCCAACATGAAGCGCTCCTACCAGGGTATCCCGGTGGCGGCCGGCAACTGGGGCTGGGGTTACGACACTACCGCCAATGCCATCGCCACCGGGTCGGGTACACCGCCCAGCGTGGGCACGGCGCTCTCGTATGGCTACAACCTCGACTTCAGCTGGGTGTATGACGGTTCTCTGATCCCGGGCTGGCAGGTGGTGCCGGAGGTGTTCTACTTCCAGGCCTTGCACGGACGTACCCCCAACTTCGCGGGGACCTTCATGCAGGGGGCCAAGTCGGCCAACTTCATCGTCAGCTTCATCCAGAATCCGGCCAAGTGGCAGTTCTCGCTCAACTACGCCATGTTCTGGGGCGGCGACACGATCTTCGACCAGCCGCTGCGGGGTCGCAATTTCGTCGGCGCCACCGCGACCTACAACTTCTGATCCCGGTCGGACTGCGCCCTGGCGGGCGTAGTCCGTTCCGGTCATGCTGTGCCTTTCATGCTGGACTCAGATCACTATGCGTTTTCTCAACGGCTTTCTCAGCCTGGCGCGCCTGGAGGCGCTGGCGTTTCGTGTGCGGCTGCCCATTCTGTTGGCGCTGTTGGGCTTCACGGCGCTGATGGCCGTGTTCTCGCTGCAGCTGCGCATGGATGCCGGCTTCGAGAAACAGATTCCGACCGACCATGAATACGTGGCCACCCTGCATCAGTATCGTGATGATCTGTTCGGGGCCAATCGTCTCAATATCGTTCTGCGTGCACGCCACGGCAGCATCTGGACCAAGGAGGGTCTCACGCGCCTGAACGCCATGACCCAGGCCGTCATGTTCCTGCCCAACATCAACCGGCTGGGTGTACAGTCGCTGTGGACTCCCAACACCTTCGTCAACGAAATCACCGAAGAAGGCTTCCGCGCCGATCCCGTCATTGCCGGTACCGTCACGCCCGACAATCTGACCCCAGAGATCATCGCCAGTATCCGCGACAGCGCCAACAATGGTGGCTTCGTCGGTACCCTGGTTTCGCGGAACCAGGATAGCGCGATGATCATCGCCGAGATCAATGAATTCGACGCCAATGGCAAGAAGGTCGACTACCTGGCTTACAACAAGCTTTTGAACGACTTGCGCGCCAAGTATGAGAACGCCGATTTCGAGGTGCAGATCATCGGCTTTGCCAAGCAGATAGGTGACGTTGCCGATGGTGCGCAAGGGGTGCTCAAGTTCTGTGCCATGGCCTTGCTGCTGACGGCACTGGCGGTGTACTGGTATTGCCGTTCTTTGCCGTTTACGATTCTGCCCATCGTTTGTTCCCTGGTGTCGCTGGTGTGGCAGTTCGGCACCCTACATCTGCTGGGCTATGGACTGGACCCGCTGGCAGTGCTGGTACCCTTTCTGGTGTTTGCCATCGGTGTTTCGCACGGGGTGCAGCAGATCAACTACATCGTGCGTGGCGTCGCATCCGGCATGGGCTGTGACGAAGCGGCGCGCGCCAGCTTCCGTGGCCTGCTGGTGCCGGGCGTACTGGCGCTGGTGACGGCCTTCGTCTCCTTCATCACGCTGACCCTCATTCCGATTCCCATGGTCAAGGAGCTTGCCATTACCGCCTCCATCGGTGTGGGCTACAAGATCATCACCAATCTGGTCATGCTGCCGCTGGCCGCATCTCTGCTCAAGGTCAACAAGGCCTATGCGGATACGGCCATGCGCGCCCAGCAGAAGCGCGCGCGCTGGCTGCAGGTCTTCGCGAGGGCAGCCCACCCGCGCAACGCCAGGGTGATCGTGCTGGTGACGCTGGCGCTGTTCGCCGCCTCGGTGTGGTACAGCAGCGATCGACTGGTCGGAACGCTCCAGGCCGGGGCGCCCGAGCTGCGTGCAGATTCGCGTTACAACCTGGATGCCAGGTCGATCTCGGAAAACTATGACACCGGTCTGGACTGGCTCTCCGTGATTCTGGCCACGCCCCCCAATTCCTGTGATCAGGTGGCCTTCGGGCGCTACCAGGACCAGTTCGATGCTGCCATGGCAGAGGTGCCGGGCGTGATGTCGGTGAGTTCCTTCGCGCAGCAGATGAAGACCTACAACGAAGGCTACAACGAGGGCAACCCTGCCATGTATTCGGTACCCCTGGACCCGGCCAACTACGCCGCGCTGGCGGTGGAGATTGGACGGGTGCGCGGCTTCCTTTCCAAGGATTGCAGCATGCTGGCCACCCATCTCTACCTGACCGATCACAAGGCATCCACCATCAATGGCGTGATCGCTGCCGTGAAGCGGTACCGCAACGTGCATCACCTGGCGGGGCTGACCATCCGCCTGGCCGCCGGCAACGCCGGGGTGATCGCCGCCGTCAACGAGGAGGTGGAGAAGTCGGAGCTGCCGATGATGCTCTACGTCTATGCCGCCATCGTGGTGCTGGTGTTTGCTGTCTATCGTGACCTGCGCGCAGTGGTGGCGTGCTGCCTGCCGCTGACGGTGGCTACTTTCATCGGCTATGCCTTCATGAAGCAGTTGCAGATCGGCCTGACGGTGGCGACCTTGCCGGTAATGGTGCTGGCCGTGGGCATTGGCGTGGACTATGCGTTCTACATCTACAGCCGCCTGCAGATGCACCTGGCCGCAGGCGAAGCGATTGACGTGGCGCTGGAGAAATCGATACAGGAAATCGGCGTGGCGACCATCTTCACCGCCATCACGCTGGCCATCGGCGTGGCCACCTGGTCCTTCTCGCAACTCAAGTTCCAGGCCGACATGGGCAAGCTGCTGGCCTTCATGTTCATCGTCAACCTGATCATGGCCATGACCGCCTTGCCGGCCTTTGCGGTGGTGCTGGAACGGCTGTTCCCGCGCAAGGGCAAGATTCGGGTCAACGGCATGATGAACCATTGAGCGCGCGGGAGAGAATGTGATGCAAGGGAGAATGGATGTGAGCAAGCCAGTCAAGTGGTGGCTGTCCTCGATGATGATGGTGCTCTGTGCGCTGTCCACCAACCATGCCGACGCCCAGGGCATGACACCGGTGCCGGTGCAGGCCGCCTTGCCGGACGCCCACGCCGAGCGTTCCATGATACTGGCGGCCGCCCTGGCCGGTGAGCGTGTGGTTGCGGTGGGCGCACGCGGCAACGTCATTCTCTCCGATGACGGCGGGCAGCACTGGCGCCAAGCGCGCGAGGTGCCGGTAGATTTCACGCTCACGGCAGTGAGTTTCGTGGATGACAAGGAGGGATGGGCGGTCGGCCATGGCGGCGTGGTGATCCACACCGTTGATGGCGGCCAGACCTGGCAACTGCAACGCAGTGCTACCGATGTCGATCAGCCTCTGTTTACGGTCTACTTCCGTGACCGTTTGCACGGCTGGGCCGCCGGATTGTGGTCGCTGCTGGTGCAGACCGAGGACGGCGGCAAGACCTGGACGTCGTTGCGCCTGCCGGTGGCGCCCGGCAGCAAGCGCAGCGACCTGAACCTGCTGCATCTCTTTGCGGGCCAGGGTGATGCACTCTACCTGGCGGCAGAGCAGGGCATGGTGTTCCGTTCACACGACGGCGGCCAGCACTGGGACCTGAAGAGTACCGGCAGCAAGGCCTCCCTGTGGAGCGGAACCGTGGCTCAGCCTTCGGGTGTGCTCATCGTGGCGGGACTTGGCGGCAAGCTCTTGCGCAGCACCGATGAGGGCGCAAGCTGGCAGGCTATGGCCATTCCCACCACCGGTTCCATCACGGCCCTGCAGGCCACGCCTGGGCTGCTGACGGCCTCTTCGCTGGAGGGCAAGCTGCTGCAAAGCCGCGATGAGGGCATGACCTGGAAGGTGGTGGCCGCCGCGCCGCAAGCCCTGACCGCCTTGCTGGTGAACCGGCTCGGGCAGGTGCTGATGTTTTCCAAGGAAGGGGTGCTCAAGGCGGTGGAACCCGGCAAGGGAAAGCCCTGATCCGAGGCAGCGCTCCCTTGTGTTCTTTTCGGATTTAATTATATAAATTATTTGTATTGAGAAATGACAATGAAACTCCTGCATCTCGATGCCAGCATCTTGGGCGAGCATTCCGTGAGCCGCCAGCTCTCGGCCGATATCGTCGCGCGTCTGCGTCAGCTGTATCCTGCGCTGGAGATATTCCGTCGCGACCTGGCCAGCGTTGCCCCCGCGCACCTGTCTCCGCAACATTTGGCGGCCTTCAATGGTGCCGAGGTCACCGACCCGGCGCTGCATGCCGATATCGCCCTGGGTCAGACCTGCCTGGATGAATTGCTGCAAGCCGATCTGCTGGTGATTGGCGCACCGATGTACAACTTTTCGCTGCCTTCCTCTCTGAAAGCGTGGATAGACCGCGTGGCGGTGGCAGGCACGACCTTCACCTATGGCAATACGGGGCCGGAAGGGCTACTCAAGGGACGCAAGGCATATATCGCCTCCGTGCGCGGCGGCCAGTATGCGGAAGGGACGCCCGAGGCGGCGCTGGACCATCAGGAGCGCTATCTGCAGGATCTGTTGGGCTTCCTGGGGATCGTTGATGTCACCGTGATCCGCGCCGAGGGTGTTGCCATGGGGGAGGCCGAGAAGGCACAGGCACTGGCCGACGCGACGGCGCGTATCGGTTTTTTGCGCGTGTAATACACTGTCGCACCATTTTCTTGTGCAGGGGACTCCATGCTGAAAAATACTGCGGAGCGCTTCGGTGCGGTCGCCAAATGCTTCCACTGGACCATGGCGGCGGCCTTCATCCTGGCTTACATCGTGGTGTATTACGTGATTTGGTTCATCGATCCCGAGACCAGCATCAAGCCGGCCCTGTTCGGCATCGAACCCAATGGCGCGCTGGTCGTTCCCATCCTCAACATCCATTGGGTGCTTGGCGTCAGTATCGGTATCTTGGTGATCCCGCGCCTGGTGTGGCGTCTGGTCAATGAGGAACCGACCCAGGTGCCGGGCAGTGCGCTGGAGCATGTCCTGGCCAGGCTGGCGCACTGGGCGCTGTATCTGTTCATGATCTTGATGCCGCTCACGGGCTATCTCAATACCTATGATCCGACTCACTTTGGTCTCTTCGTGATACCGGCCTTCCGCGAGACCACCTTGTTCCAGTGGATCGCTTCCACCTGGCAGATCACCGCCGAGCAGGTGGAAACGCCCATCTTTGCCGTTCACAAGTTCCTGGGTGACTGGGTGGTGTGGGTGGTGGTCCTGCTGCATGCGGCGGCGGCCTTCTTCCATCACCATGTGCGCAAGGACGCCACGCTTACCCGCATGCTGCCGACCTCCTGGAGCCGTAAGCAGGAGAATGAGCGTCGCTAGGTCAGGCGCCGAGCGGCGGCGGCTGGCTCGTGATGTTGCGCGTCATCGGCTGCCGCGCTGCTTTCCTGGGCGACCGGCTGCATGTCTTCCGCCGCGATCACGGCAGGATGCCCGGAGGAGGTGTCGGTGTCGGCACTGCGCGTACTGTCGGCGTTGCGGCGGGTCAGATCATCGTAGCGGCGCAATACCGGTTTGGCAGCAGCCAGCATGGCCAGCGAACCGGCAGCCAGCATGAGCAAGGATATCTTTTTCATTGCGGCTCCTGTGGGTGGGGAGAGAGACTCGGAGGGCATCGAGTCCTGCGAACCTTGATTATCCCCGTGCGCACAGCAGGGGCCTGTCAGACGATGGCGCAAGCGTGCGTCGGCCAGAGGTGGATTTTTTTGGATGAGCTGCGGAGCCGGTCCGCGTTGCTCGCTCCGTTTCCGACAGCAGAAAACAAAAAAGGGCCCATCTTGCGATGGACCCTTTTTTACTACATATGGTGCGGCTGGCAGGAATCGAACCCACGACCCCTTGGTTCGTAGCCAAGTACTCTATCCAGCTGAGCTACAGCCGCGAAAGAACGAGATTATAAGGAGCTTTTCAAAAAAGTACAAACATTTTTTCCTCGCCCTGCAAAAAATCTTTTCCGCCGCACTTCAATAGACTTCCCGTGCGGCAAACGGATGGTATTGGAACAACCAGGTTTCACTCAGCGCCTGGCCCTGATGGCGCAGGAACAGGCGCAGTTCGACCGGCTCCTCGCCGCTGGCCGCAAGATCGAACTGCGCGCGCCAGTGGCCGGGCACGCCATTGGGCAGGGCTTCGGTATAGACATAGGAAATGCTGCCGCGCGAGGCCGTGATGACCGCTTCCGGCTTCACCCCAAAGGGCAGGGCAGCCAGCGGCGGGCCCTTGAACTCGACCATGAACTTGCGTACCTGCGGCGGGCGCGGTTGGCCCGGCTGGCCGCCGCGCCCCAGGCGCGTGGCTACGCAGCGCGCCAGCGGGGTCGGGAAGGGTTCGTCGTGCTGCCAGTAGAGACGATAGCGCAGGCGATACGCGTCCCCCGCCCGCGCCGGTGCCTTGGGCACCCACATGGCGACGATGTTGTCGTGGATTTCGTCATCGGTGCGCAGCTCGATCAACTGGACTTCGCCCTCGCCCCAGTCGCCCAGGGGTTCCACCCACAGGCTGGGGCGGCGTTCGTAGTGCACGCCGTCGAGGTAATGATCAAAGTCGCGGTCCCGCTGCAGCAGGCCGAAGCCGCGCAGGTGCCGGTCGCTGAAGGCCGATGACACCGTGCGCGGCGGATTGTTGAGCGGTCGCCACAGGTGTTCGCCCGCGCCATTCCAGATCGCCAGTCCGTCCGAGTCATGCACCTCCGGCCGCCAGTCCGCGCCGGTACCCTTCACGGTCTCCGAAAACCAGTACATCGAGGTGGCCGGTGCCAGGCCCAGTCGCGCTACGTCGCGGCGCAGGAACAGGGACTTGTCGATCTCCATGTTCACGCCGCCGCCCTGCTTGCGCTGCATGGCGAAGCGATAGGCGCCGGTGATGCTGGGGCCATCGAGCAGGGCGTACACCACCACCGTATCACTGCCGGCGGTGCCGGGCTCAAAGAAGAATTGCGTGAAGTCGGGAAATTGCTCGGGCCGGTCAGCCTGGGCCACATCGATGGCGATGCCGCGCGCCGACAGACCGTACTGGTACAGATCCCCGATGGCACGGAAATAAGAGGCGCCGAGGAAGGCCACCCAGTCATTGCTGCGCCAGTCCTTGAGCTGCTGGTCGGCCAGGCGACTCTCCTGGAAACGGAAACCGGCAAAGCCGCTGTCGGGCGGCAACTGGTGGGCGGGGCTGTCGGCGGGCATGTCGAAGTAGTCATCGCGGTAAGACACTTCACGGGACTGGACCGGTACAGTGCCATCGCCCTGACCAGCAAGGATGAACATCCGTACCGGTACACGGAAGAACTTGCCGAGATGGAAGAAGGTCACCGGAAACGCGCCGGGCCCCTGGGCGAAGAGCGCATCTGCGGTCTTGAAACGGATCTGGCCATGCGCCTCGTAGTCAATGCGGTCCAGCACCGCAGCCGGTGCGGCGGGCGGGGCCTGATAGGGGGTGCGGGCCATGTCGCGTGCGCGGGCGATGAGCGTGTCGAAGGAAAACGGCTGCGCGCGACCCAGGCGCAAGCCCTGCGCCGCCAGCGCGCGCGGTGAGAGGCCGAGGGCGGCCAGCGCCGAGGCGGCACTGGCGGCGGCGAGGAAATGACGGCGGCTGGGCATGCGGTGTTCTCCTGTGAGGCGCTCGCGGGGTGGGGCGAACTCTACAGAGTCGGTGCGAACCGGCTTGGTTCCGCCCATGAAAAAGCCCGCTGCAGGTGCAGCGGGCTTGAAGGGATACAGGGATACAGGAATACAGGGATACGAATTGCGGCGGGCAGGATCTGCCCGTCCGCGCCGATCAGTATTCCCAGAACATCTTCTGGATTTCCTTGGTGTCGGTGGTCTTGGTCAGGGCCAGCATCAGCAGGATGCGCGCCTTCTGCGGGTTGAGCGTGTCGGAGACCACGAAGTCCAGCTTGTCGTCGTCGGCTTCGCCGTTGCGCGCCACGATGCCCTGGCCGACGCGGCTGGAACGTACGATCACCACGCCCTTCTTGCGGGCTTCGGTCAGCGACGGCACCACGGTGTTGTTCAGGCTGCCGTCACCCACGCCGGCGTGGATGATGCCCTGTGCGCCAGCGGCCACGAAGGCGTTGAGCGCGATCGGATTCATGTTGGCGTAGCCGTAGACGATGTCCACTTGCGGCAGCTTGTCCAGGTTCATGATGTCGAAGGGCGTGTCGACCGTGTTCTTGCGGGTGGACTGGCGATAGAAGTAAGGCTTGCTGCCCTGGATGTAGCCCAGGAAGCCCAGTTCCGGCGTCTTGAAGGTGTCCGTGGTGGAGGTGTTGGTCTTGGTCACTTCACGGCCAGCGTTGATCTGGTCGTTCAGGGTCACCAGCACGCCCTTGCCGACGGCTTCCTTGGAGCCGGCCAGCAGCACGGCGTTGTACAGGTTGATCGGGCCGTCAGCGCTGATGGCGGTGGAGGGACGCATCGCGCCCACGATCACCACCGGCTTACGGCTCTTGACCACCAGGTCCAGGAAGTAGGCGGTCTCTTCGATGGTGTCGGTGCCGTGGGTGATGACGATGCCGTCCACGTCACTCTGCGCCAGCAGGGTGTTGACGCGCTTGGCCAGCTTGAGCCAGGCGTCGTTGTTCATGTTCTCGCTGGCGATCTGCATGACCTGCTCGCCGCGCACATTGGCGACCTTCTTCAGTTCGGGAACGGCGGCGATGAGCGCATCCACGCCGACCTTGGCCGCGGTGTAGCCGACGGTAGTGGTGCTGGTGGCGCCAGTGCCGGCGATGGTGCCGCCGGTGGCCAGGATGACGACGTTGGGGAGTTGTTGTGCTTGCGCGGCAGCGGCTGCGGCCAGGCAGAGCAGGACCAGCATTTGCTGGAAGATTTTTTTGATGAACATGTGTGCCTCTGAACGAGTAGTTGAATTATTTTTTTATTAGTTTTATGGGATGCCCTGAAAAGATGTCTCACGTCTTGCCGCGCGATGTCATCCCCGCAAAAGCGCCGACACGATAGCACCAGCTCGCGTGGCAATCAAAGGTTTTTTTATCGGATGAGAAAGCCGCATGGCTAGCGGCTTTGCGGCAGTGTTTTACGCACATTTGGTGCGTTTTTATGACTTGACAGCAAGCGAAAGAAGAAAATCGACTCGCAACTGACGGCGCGCTGACACCCCCGCCGGGGCGGCGCGGGAAGCAGGCGCGAGGGGCGGCCAGTGCAGAGGAAAAAATAAGTAAATCGCGCGGAAGAAGCTGGACGATATCACCGAATCCGCGAGCGGCAAAGCCGGACAAGCGCGACATTGTCCTGCCTGATCCCGGGATGGGAAGACCGCATGGAACCCTGCGCTCTCAGGTAAGATGGTGCTGCGCACAAGCAGAACCCATTTCGATGAATGACCGGCCCAACCGGCCGCGCCGCTGCCGCGCATTGGCTTTCAGACCGTTGCGGCGCGCGGCAATGATGGAGAATCATGATGTTTGCCACAGAAAAATTCACCAACCCCGAAGCCGCCTATGCGCGCGTGCTGGCAATCTACGAGCACAACACGGCCATCCTGCGCGATGCCTTCCGCCAGTTTTCCAGCGGCCAGGCAATGCCGCAGCGGGTCCGTGCCTGTTATCCCTTCGTGCGCATCACCACCGAGAAATCCACCCACACCGATACCCGCCAGTCCTTCGGTTTCGTGGCCGGCCCCGGCTGTTACGAGACCACGCTCACGCGCCCCCAGCTGTTTCATCAGTACCTGCTCGCGCAGTTCAAGCTGGTGCTGCAGAACCATGACGTACCGCTGGAAGTGGGCGTAAGCGAGCTGCCGATCCCGGTGCACTTTGCCTTCCCCGAGGGGATCCACGTGGAGGGCAGTCTCGATCCGGAACATCTGCGCACGCTGCCCGACTGGTTCGATCTGCCCGATCTGGCAACCATGGATGACCGCATCGCCAATGGCACCTATGAAGTGGACAACGGCGCCTGGCGCGAAGGACCGCATCCGCTGGCGCTGTTCACCGGTCCGCGCATCGATTACTCGCTGCATCGCCTGCGCCACTATACGGCGACCTCGCCGGATCAGTTCCAGCGCTACGTGCTCTTCACCAACTATGCCTTCTATGTCGATGAATTCGTGCGCCTGGGCCGGCGCCTGATGGAGCCGACCGACGATCCGGACGAGCTGGCCTATCGCCGCCAGTACACTGCCTTCGTCGAGCCCGGTAATGTCACCACCTGGAGTGCCAACCAGACCGGTACAGTGACCAGGCCAGTTTCCGGGGTGGCACCGGCACGGCAGCCGCAGATGCCGGCCTATCACCTGCAGCGCGCCGATGGCAGCGGCATCACCCTGGTCAACATCGGCGTGGGTCCGTCCAATGCCAAGACGGTTACCGACCACGTGGCGGTGCTGCGTCCGCATGGCTGGCTGATGCTGGGTCACTGCGCCGGGCTGTCGGCTTCGCAGCGCATGGGCGATTACGTGCTGGCCCATGCCTATGTGCGCGATGATCACGTGCTCGATGATGACCTGCCGCTGTGGGTGCCCATCCCCGCCCTGGCCGAAGTGCAGCTGGCCTTGCAGGATGCGGTAGCCAGCATCACGCGGCTGGATGGCTATGAGTTGAAGCGCATCATGCGCACCGGGACGGTGGCTTCGGTCGATGACCGCAACTGGGAGCTGCGCGACCATCGCATGCCGCTGCTGCGCTTCTCGCAGAGCCGCGCCATCGCGCTGGACATGGAAAGCGCCACGGTGGCGGCCAACGGCTTCCGCTTCCGGGTGCCCTATGGCACGCTGCTGTGCGTCTCCGACAAGCCGCTGCATGGCGAAATCAAGTTGCCCGGCATGGCCAATACCTTCTACGAGCAGCGGGTGGCGCAGCACTTGCAGATCGGCATACGGGCACTGGAGCTCTTGCGCAACAACGGCATCGAACAGCTGCATAGCCGCAAGCTGCGCAGTTTTGCGGAGCCGGCGTTCCGCTGATCGCCACGCCGTCGCCAGCGCTTGCGTTACCAGCGACAACGCCCGCGACAGAAGATGTCGCGGGCGTTTTTGCCTGGCGGTACAGGACGATCAGCGCGGCAGCCGATGCGTGATCGTCAGGCGATAGTAGAGTCCGGCGCCGATCAGCAGGGTCAGCGCCGCCACGCACAGCGAGGGCGTGAAGGAGCCGCTGCCGTGCACCAGGGCCGTAGCCAGCGGCGGACCTGCGATCTGGCCGATGCCATAGGCGGCGGTCATCAGGGCCATCAGGCTGCTGGCCTGCTCGCGGCGCAGGCGGCGTGCCTCGCGCATGCCGAACAGCGTGATGGCCGTGAAGGGCAGGCCCAGCAGCAGGCAGCTCAGCGCAAAGCCGGGTGCGCTGGGGAAGAGGATGGAGACCAGTACCCCTGCGGCCTGCATCAGGTAGGCTCCGGTCAGCAGCAGGCGCTGGTCACCCTGCACCGATAGCCGGGTGGCGCTGAAGGCCCCGGCGGCGACCGACAGCCCGAAGATGGGCCAGAAGTAATCCGGCCACACCGAGCCCGGCAGCGCGTGGCGCGCGATCACCGGCAGGAAGGTCGCGGTGATGATGTAGCCGAATCCGGCGATGCCGTAGGCAATCACCTGGATCAGCACTTCACGCTTCTGGCTGGGCGATTCGGGCGCCGACGCATGGGCCGCAGGGCCGTCATGAGGATGCACATTGAGACCATGCCCGGCATCGAAGCTGAAGGACTTCCACACCAGTGCCGTGAGACCCAGCGCGATTACGCCGAAGGCGATCCAGCCACCGGCGGCCAGCCAGCCGGCAGCGATCATCGGGCCCGAGAGCAGGCCGGTCAGTGCAATGCCCAGGCCGGGGCCGCAGAAGATCACGCCGCCCAGTTCGGGGCGGCCCAGTTGCGTGAGCTGTTGCAGGCACCAGCCGGCGGTGTAGACGAACACATAGGCGCTGGCCACGCCCGAGAGAAAACGCATCCACAGCCAGGCCCAGTCCTGATGCAGCACACCCATGCCCAGCGTGAGCAGGATGGTCACCACCAGACCGGCACGCAGCATGGCCACGCCGCGCTTGCTGCGATGGAAGGCGCATAGCATGGCACCGGCGAAGTAGCCCAGATAGTTGGCCGTGGCCAGCCAGCCGCCCATCTGCAGCGAAAGACTGCCCTCATGCAGCATCATCGGCAGCAGGGGCGTGAAGGCGAAGCGGCCGATGCCCATCGCCACCGATAGCGCCACCATGCCGGACAGGCAGACTTTCCAGGCCAGCGCATGGAGGGAGGTGGAGGGGCGGGTGGCGGCGGGCTGGGTCATGGGCAGGTGCAAAGACATGGAGGTGAACAGGGGTCTATGCTATCGTCTTTCGGTCATTCCAAAAAATGAATAATCGGGATGACTTCATCTTGATTCAAGAACATCCATCGAGAACCTCGCCCGGAGCATCCCATGGAACTGGCCGAACTGGAAATCTTTCGCACCGTCGTCGCCGAGGGCGGCGTGACCCGTGCCGCCGAGCGGCTCAATCGCGTGCAATCCAATGTCACCACGCGCATCAAGCAGCTGGAAGAGTCCGTCGGGGTGCCGCTGTTCGTGCGGGACCGCCGCCGCCTGGTGCTCACGGCGGCCGGGGAAGCATTGCTGGACTACGCCGAACGCATCCTGGACCTGGTGCAGGAGGCGCGCGAGGTGGTAGCGCCCCAGAATCCGCGCGGACGCCTGCGCATCGGTTCCATGGAAAGCACGGCGGCCAGCCGCCTGCCGGCACCCCTGGCCGAGTTCCACCAGCGCTGGCCGGAGGTGCGGCTGGAGCTCTCCACCGGTCCGACCGACGTGCTCATCGCCGGGGTGCGCGCCTGCAAGCTCGATGCCGCGCTGGTGGCCGGGCCCATCGATGATCCGGCCTTCTCGGCCACCCCGCTCTACAAGGAAGAACTGCTGCTGGTGACGCCGCGCAGCCATCGGCGGGTGCGCTCGCCAGAGGATGTGATGCTCGATACCCTCATCGTCTTCGAGCAAGGCTGCGCCTACCGCCGCCATGCCGAAACCTGGTTCGCCAGCCATGGCCGCAGCCGTGATCTGGCACCGGTGCGCACGCTGGAACTGGCGTCCTATCACGCCATTCTGGCCTGCGTGGCGGCAGGCGCCGGGGTGGCCGTGGTGCCGCGCTCGGTGATCGCCATGCAGATGGAGCCGCACGGTTTTGCCACGCATTCGCTGGGCCGCGATGGTCGCGTCACCACTTACCTGGTCAGTCGGCGGGAACGCGGCTCTGCCGCCTTTCTGGCCTTGCGGGCTTTACTTGCGGCAAGTGTTTGATATATTGGATTCATGCCGCATTGATCTAACATGTAGTTCCTAGCACCAAATATGTTCGCTGATGCAGCATATGAAGAGGGTGTAACGATTTGTAAAAACGGCTGCGACGGCTGGGCTATTTCCCTATATTGAAGTTCCCCCTCCATTCTCCCCCCCGAGAATGGGATTTACCCCACGGCTCGCAAGGGACGTGGGGTTTTTCTTTTGTCCCCGCGCTTTTTCTCCCATTCCGAACACTGCATTTCCCGTCATTTACGACATCGCCAGCCTGAACTTTAGCTCGGCAAGCGGGAGGGTTTTGATATGCACTATGGTGCATATATTTTGCTCTCTGTCCGTCGTCGTATTGTCCATGATGCCGGGCGGCATCATGGATCGTTCTTGCGCCTGCCGGTGGGGCGAGGCGGGGTGCTGCCCACGATCAGGTTGCCGCGTGCCGCCGACTGGATCGCCAGCACGGCGGGATGGCTCAGCCTGCGCTCGACCGAGATCGCATAGAACTGTTCGCGGATGGCCTCGGTCTTGCCGATTTCCAGCAGTCCGTACTGCTTGCGGATCTGCCCGGCGATGGCCGTGGGGGCGGCGAAGATGCCCGCACCGGCGTCGCCGAAGGCCAGCAGCAGGGCGCCATCGTCAAATTCACCCGTGATCTGGGGGCGTATGCCTTCCTTTTCGAACCAGCGCAGCAGGCGCGGCCGTACCGCTGCATCTTCGCCCGGCATCAGGAAGGGCGCACCCTCCAGGCTGCGCGGAAAGCCCTTGCGGTAGCGCCGCGCCAGCTCGGGTGTGGCGAAGAAGCTGGTATCGCATTCGCCCAGCAGGTGATGGTAGCCGCGCACGTCCACATTGGGCGGCATGGGACTGTCGGCGATGATGATGTCCAGCTTGTGGATGGCCAGGTCGGCCAGCAGGACGTCGAGCTTGCCTTCGCGGCAGATGATGCGGATCGGATCCTGCATCGCCAGCGCACTTTCCAGCAGCAGGTAGGCGATCGCCTTGGGGACCGCATCGGCCACGCCCACGCGCAATTGCAGGGTGCGTCCACCGGGGCGCAGGCGCAGCGCTTCTTCCAGCTCCTCGCCCAGGCTGAAGATGCGTTCGGCGTAATCGAACACCATGCGGCCTTCGTCATTGAGTTCCAGCCGCCGTCCGACCCGCTTGAAGAGCTTGTAGCCCAGCGATTGCTCGAACAGGCTGATCTGGCCGCTGATGGTCTGCGCCGTCAGGTGCAGGCGCTCGCTGGCGCGCGCTACACCGCCGGTCTTGGCGACGGTCCAGAAGTAGTGGAGATGCTTGTAGTTGAGGCTGGCCATGGGATGCGTCCTGGTTCCGGGGTGTTGTCGATACTTCGGTTTTTCCGAAGGATTATCTCAAAATATTCGAATTTTCATTCATTCCGGTTTGGCCTAAAGTAGCGCCTTGTCAGGTGCGGTTGGGAGTTGTCGCCGTGCCGGGCATCGTTGCCAACACTGGAAGAAGGAGAAGCCTGATGAAATGTCCCGTCTGTACATCTCACAACCTGCTGATTTCGGAACGTCAGGGCATCGAGATCGATTACTGCCCGCAATGCCGGGGCGTGTGGCTGGACCGCGGCGAGCTGGACAAGCTGATCGAGCGTTCCGCTGCCAGCCAGGCCGGCGCAGCGCTTGCCCAGCCGGCTGCGCGGGCGCCGATGCACACGCCGCCGCCGCCCGCCCACGATGCCCGCTTCGGGCACGGCGGGCATGGATATGAATACAAGCGCAAGAAAAAGGGCTTCCTGGGCGAAATCTTCGACTTTGATTGAAGATTTTTTCCCGAAACCGATAACCGAAGCCGCCATCGGGCGGTGAACAAGAAGAGAGAGGTCTGACGTGAACGGTGTAGAAAGTTTCGCAAGCCTGCCCATGTGGATAGGTTTCATCGTCTTCGTGCTGGGGATGCTGGCGGTGGACATGTTCGCCCTGGGCGGGCGCAATGCCCACCGGGTTTCCCCCAGGGAGGCGCTGGGCTGGTCGGTGGTATGGGTGTCGCTGGCCTTCATCTTCGCCGGCCTGATGTGGTGGTATCTCGATGCCAACGTGGGCCGCGAGTTTGCCAACCAGAAGGGCGCCGAGTTCCTCTCCGGCTACCTGATCGAGAAGGCGCTGTCGGTGGACAACATCTTCGTGTTCCTGATGATCTTCAGCTATTTCGCCGTGCCGCCTGAAATGCAGCGTCGCGTGCTGCTCTACGGTGTGATCGGTGCCATCGTCATGCGCGCCGTGATGATCCTGCTGGGTGCCTGGATGATCGCGCAGTTCAGCTGGATCCTGTATGTGTTCGGTGCCTTCCTGGTCTTTACCGGCGTGAAGATGCTGATCTTTGCCGACAAGGAAGCTGACCTGGGCGACAACCCGCTGCTGCGCTGGCTGCGTGGCCACATGAAGATCAGTGACAACTATGACGGCGAAAACTTCACCACCCGCATCAATGGCGTGCGCTATTTCACCCCGCTGATGCTGGTGCTGCTGCTGATCGAAATTTCCGATGTGATCTTTGCTGTCGACAGTATCCCGGCCATCTTCGCCATCACCAAGGATCCGTTCATCGTCTTCACCTCGAACATGTTCGCCATCATGGGCTTGCGGGCGCTGTACTTCCTGCTGGCCGATTCGGCAGAGCGCTTCCACCTGCTCAAGTACGGCCTGGCCCTGGTGCTGTTGTTCGTCGGCGGCAAGATGCTGGCCTCCTACTGGTTCCACGTGCCGGTGCTGGTGTCGCTGTCCATCGTCGGTGCCATCCTGGTGGTTTCCATCATCGCCAGCCTGGTCCTGAGCAAGGACAAGGGCAAGGAAAAGATCGCGAACTGATTGCGTCTTGCAAGAAATTCAACGTGGGGCTTGACCGGCTGGAGCAATCTGGCCGGTTTTTTTATGCGCGCATGAAGCATTCTTCCATCGATGCCAATTGAGCATCATGCGTTTATTGGGGACGGAGTGCATTAGAATGTCCGCTCCATTCACCGGTTTGCAGCGTCTGCCATGGCCCGCCTTCCCCGACTCGTCGTTCCGCACCAACCCCATCACATCATCCAGCGCGGCCATGATGGCCTGGTGGTCTTCCGCGATGCGGATGACCATGTGGCCTTCCTGGGCTGGCTCAAGGAGGCCGCCAGGCAATTCAAGGTGGCGGTGCACGCCTATGTGCTCATGCCCGACCACCTGCACCTGCTGGCGACGCCCTCCGATGACCAGGGGCTGGCACGGATGATGCAATGGATAGGGCGCCACTACGTCCCGTATTTCAACCAGAAGCATGGACGCAGCGGCACGCTGTGGCAGGGGCGTTACCGCGCCACCGTCATCGATGCCGAGCTCTACCTGCTGGCGGTCTGCCGCTACATCGAGCTCAACCCCGTGCGCAAGGGCCTGGTGGCCAGTCCCGGGGAGTATCCGTGGTCCAGCTACATGCACCATATCGGCGCCAGGCAGGATGGGTTGATCACCGATCATCCTCAATATTGGTCGATTGGCAACACCCCCTTCGATCGCGAGATCGCCTATCGCCAGCTCACCGAAGAGGGACTGGCGCGCGCCGAAGTGGAGCGCATCACCGATGCCACGCTCAAGGGTTGGGCGCTGGGATCGGAGGATTTCAAGCAGTCCCTGGAGCGCCAGACACACCGGCGCGTCAGCCCGGCCAAGCGGGGACGTCCCGCCACTGTTCGTATTGCGGGTGAGACAGATGAAGTATCCGCACAGCAAGAATCGTGAACTTTAAAAAATAAGTCTTTTAAATCAATGACTTGAATTCGCTTTCCTTTACTATGTCCCCAATTTAAAAATCCTGAAAATATTGTGGATTTAAATTGCACTCAGACCCTAATTATTTTCATTGAACTATTGGGTGCAGTGCACTATTCTTCAAATCCTTACTGTCAATGTGGTGGAGTTCCGTTATGCACGCGCAAGGCCTTTACGACCCAGCAAATGAACATGACGCCTGTGGCGTCGGTTTCATCGCCCACATCAAGGGCAAGAAAACCCATTCCATCGTTGACCAGGGTTTGCTCATTCTGAAGAACCTGGACCACCGGGGTGCTGTCGGTGCCGACCCGTTGATGGGTGACGGTGCCGGTATCCTGATCCAGATCCCCGACCAGTATTACCGTGAAGAGATGGCCAGGCAGGGCGTGGACCTGCCGCCGCCCGGTGAATACGGCGTGGGCATGATCTTCCTGCCCAAGGAAAACGCTTCCCGCATTGCCTGTGAACAGGAAATCGAACGCGCGGTGCTGGCCGAAGGCCAGATCGTGCTGGGCTGGCGCGATGTCCCGGTGGACCGCGACATGCCGATGTCGCCCACCGTGCGTGAAAAAGAGCCGGTGATCCGCCAGATCTTCATCGGCCGTGGTCCGGACGTGATGGTCACCGATGCGCTGGAACGCAAGCTCTACGTGATCCGCAAGTCGTCCGGCCACGCCATCCAGGCGCTGAACCTCTTGCACGGCAAGGAATTCTTCGTGCCCTCGATGTCGGCCCGCACCGTGGTCTACAAGGGCCTGCTGCTGGCCGACCAGGTTGGCGTGTACTACAAGGACCTGCAGGACGAGCGCTGCGTCTCCGCGCTGGCCCTGGTGCACCAGCGCTTCTCCACCAACACCTTCCCGGAATGGCCGCTGGCCCACCCGTACCGCCTGATCGCCCACAACGGTGAAATCAACACCGTCAAGGGCAACTTCAACTGGATGCGCGCCCGCGAAGGCGTGATGCAGTCTGCCGTGCTGGGTTCGGACCTGAAGAAGCTGTTCCCGCTGATCTATGAAGGCCAGTCCGACACCGCCAGCTTCGACAACGCGCTGGAACTGCTGGTCATGGCCGGCTATCCGCTGCCGCAGGCGATGATGATGATGGTCCCCGAAGCCTGGGAAAACCACACCTCGATGGACGACAACCGCCGCGCCTTCTACGAATACCACGCCGCCATGATGGAACCGTGGGACGGCCCCGCTGCGCTGGCCTTCACCGACGGTCGTCACATCGGCGGCACGCTGGACCGCAACGGCCTGCGTCCGGCGCGCTACATCGTCACCGATGACGACCTGGTGGTGATGGCTTCCGAATCCGGCGTGCTGCCGATTCCCGAATCCAAGATCATCCAGAAGTGGCGCCTGCAGCCGGGCAAGATGTTCCTGATCGACCTGGACGCCGGCCGCATCATCGACGACAAGGAATTGAAGGACACCTACGCCAACGCCAAGCCCTACAAGCAGTGGATCAACTCGGTGCGCGTCAAGCTGGACGAGTTGAAGGAAGAGCCGCGCCAGCCGTCCTCGTCCCTGAAGCTGCTGGACCTGCAGCAGGTCTTCGGCTACACCCAGGAAGACGTCAAGTTCCTGATGGCCCCCATGGCCAGCGGTGGCGAGGAAGCCATCGGCTCCATGGGCAATGACTCGCCGCTGGCGGTCATGTCCAACAAGAACAAGCCGCTGTACAACTACTTCCGCCAGCTGTTCGCGCAGGTGACCAACCCGCCCATCGACCCGATCCGCGAAGCGCTGGTCATGTCGCTGGTGTCCTTCATCGGTCCCAAGCCCAACCTGCTGGACACCAACAACATCAACCCGCCGATGCGCCTGGAAGTGTCGCAGCCGGTGCTGGACTATGACGACATCGCCAAGCTGCGCAACATCAGCGCGCACAGCGGCGGCAAGTTCAAGTCCTACGAACTGAACATCTGCTACCCCGTCGCCTGGGGCAAGGAAGGCATCGAAGCCCGCCTGGCTTCGCTGTGCGCCAAGGCAGTGGATGCGGTCAAGTCGGGTCACAACATCCTGATCATCTCGGACCGCAAGGTCGATGCCGACCAGTTGCCGATCCCGGCACTGCTGGCCACTTCGGCCATCCACCAGCACCTGGTCAGCAAGGGCCTGCGCACCTCCACCGGCCTGGTGGTGGAAACCGGCTCGGCCCGCGAAACGCACCACTTCGCCCTGCTGGCAGGTTATGGCGCCGAAGCGATTCACCCGTACCTGGCGATGGATACGCTGGCCGATCTGGCCAAGGGTCTGCCGGGCGACCTCTCGCCTGAGAAGGCCATCTACAACTTCCAGAAGGCAGTCGGCAAGGGCTTGCTGAAGGTCATGTCCAAGATGGGCATCTCGACCTACATGTCCTATTGCGGCGCGCAGATCTTCGAAGCCATCGGCCTGTCCAAGGCCCTGGTGGACAAGTACTTCAAGGGTACCGCCTCCAACGTCGAAGGCATCGGCGTGTTCGAAGTGGCCGAAGAAGCGCTGCGCCTGCATACCGCTGCCTTCAGCGCCGACCCGGTGCTGGCCAACGCACTGGATGCCGGTGGCGAATACGCCTTCCGTATCCGTGGCGAAGAGCACATGTGGACTCCGGATGCGATCGCCAAACTGCAGCACTCGACCCGTTCGAACAGCTACAACACCTACAAGGAATACGCCCAGATCATCAACGACCAGTCCAAGCGCCACATGACGCTGCGCGGCCTGTTCGAATTCAAGATCGACCCGTCCAAGGCGATCTCGATCGATGAAGTGGAACCGGCCAAGGAAATCGTCAAGCGTTTTGCCACCGGCGCCATGTCGCTGGGCTCGATCTCGACCGAAGCCCACGCCACGCTGGCCATCGCCATGAACCGTATCGGTGGCAAGTCCAACACCGGCGAAGGTGGTGAAGACGTCAACCGTTATCGCAACGAGTTGAAGGGCATCCCCATCAAGCAAGGTGCGACCCTGGCTTCGGAAATCGGCAAGGAACACATCGAAGTCGACATTCCCCTGCTGGAAGGCGACTCGCTGCGTTCGCGCATCAAGCAGGTGGCGTCGGGCCGTTTCGGCGTTTCCGCCGAATACCTGATCTCGGCCGACCAGATCCAGATCAAGATGGCCCAGGGCGCCAAGCCAGGCGAAGGCGGCCAGCTGCCCGGCCACAAGGTCTCGGAATACATCGCCAAGCTGCGCGTGTCGGTGCCGGGCGTGGGTCTGATCTCGCCGCCGCCGCACCATGACATCTACTCCATCGAGGATCTGGCCCAGCTGATCCACGACCTGAAGAACGTCAACCCGCGCGCATCCATCTCGGTCAAGCTGGTCTCCGAAGTGGGTGTCGGTACCGTCGCTGCCGGCGTGGCCAAGGCCAAGTCGGATCACGTGGTCATCGCCGGTCACGATGGCGGTACCGGTGCTTCGCCGCTGTCCTCGATCAAGCATGCCGGTTCCCCGTGGGAACTGGGCCTGGCTGAAACCCAGCAGACCCTGGTCCTGAATGGCCTGCGCAACCGTATCCGCGTGCAGGCTGACGGCCAGATGAAGACCGGCCGCGACGTCGTCATCGGCGCCATGCTGGGCGCGGACGAATTCGGTTTCGCCACCGCACCGCTGGTGGTCGAAGGCTGCATCATGATGCGCAAGTGCCACCTGAACACCTGCCCGGTGGGCGTGGCCACGCAAGATCCGGTGCTGCGCGCCAAGTTCTCCGGCAAGCCGGAACACGTGGTCAACTTCTTCTTCTTCATCGCCGAAGAAGCACGCCAGATCATGGCGCAACTGGGCATCCGCAAGTTCGATGACCTGATCGGCCGTGCCGACCTGCTGGACCGTTCCAAGGCAATCGCGCACTGGAAGGCCAAGGGCCTGGACTTCAGCCGCATCTTCCATCAGCCCGAGTCGAAGCTGCCGGTGTACCACACCGACGTGCAAGACCACGGCCTGGACAAGGCGCTGGACCACAAGCTGATCGCACAAGCGAAGATCGCGCTGGAGAAGGGCGAGAAGGTCTCCTTCATCTCCCCGATCAAGAACCTCAACCGCACCGTCGGCGCCATGCTCTCGGGTGAAGTGGCCAAGCGTTACGGCGACGAAGGCCTGCCGGACGACACCATCCACATCCAGCTGCAAGGCACGGCAGGCCAGTCCGCTGGCGCCTTCCTGGCCAAGGGCGTGACCCTGGACCTGGTCGGCGAAGGCAACGACTACGTCGGCAAGGGCTTGTCGGGCGGCCGCATCATCGTGCGCCCCAACACCGAGTTCCGTGGCCGTGCCGTGGACAACATGATCTCCGGCAATACCGTCCTGTACGGTGCCATCAGCGGTGAAGCCTTCATCAACGGCGTGGCCGGCGAGCGTTTCGCCGTGCGCAACTCCGGCGCCACTGCGGTGGTGGAAGGCACGGGCGACCACGGTTGCGAATACATGACCGGTGGCACCGTGGTGGTGCTGGGCAATACCGGCCGCAACTTCGCTGCCGGTATGTCGGGTGGTATCGCCTACGTGTATGACCCGGAAGGTGATTTCGCCGGCAAGTGCAATACCTCGATGGTCAGCCTGGAGAAGGTCTTGTCCGACACCGAACAGGAGCAGACCCTGGGCCGCAACATCTGGCACAGCCTGCTGCGTGGTGGCGAACGCCAGACCGACGAAGCCATCCTGCGCGGCTTGATTGAACGCCACTTCAAGTACACCGGCAGCACGCGTGCGCGCTACCTGCTGGATAACTGGGCGGCGTCGCGCGCCAAGTTCGTCAAGGTGTTCCCGACCGAGTACAAGCGTGCGCTGGCCGAACTGGCCGCCGCTGCCGAAACGAAGAAGGAAAAGGTCGCCGCCTGATCTTCAGCCAGGCATCGATCGGACTAATCAATCAAGCACGCCGGCGGGCGTGGCGCCACCGAGAGTGAGAGCGCAGCCCGCCGCATCCTTAGCGAGAATGTGAGAGGAAAATGGGAAAAGCAACCGGTTTCATGGAGTACCAGCGCCTGAAAGAGGCCAGCGAGGCACCTGCCGCGCGTACCAAGCATTACAAGGAATTCGTCCTGCACCTCAGCGACGCCGACGCCAAGATTCAGGGCGCGCGCTGCATGGACTGCGGCATCCCCTTCTGCAACAACGGCTGCCCGGTCAACAACATCATTCCCGACTGGAATGATCTGGTCTATCGCGGCAACTACAAGGAAGCCCTGGACACCCTGCACCAGACCGACAACTTCCCCGAGTTCACCGGTCGCATCTGCCCGGCACCCTGCGAAGCTGCCTGCACCCTGGGCATCAACAATGACGCCGTGGGCATCAAGTCGATCGAGCACTTCATCATCGACAAGGGCTGGGAAAACGGCTGGGTCGTGCCGCAACCTGCTGCGGTCAAGACCGGCAAGAAGGTCGCCGTGGTCGGCTCCGGTCCTGCCGGCCTGGCCGCTGCCCAGCAGCTGGCGCGCGCCGGTCACGACGTGACCGTGTTCGAGAAGAATGACCGCGTCGGCGGCCTGCTGCGTTATGGCATCCCCGACTTCAAGATGGAAAAGTCGCACATCGACCTGCGCGTGGAACAGATGAAGGCCGAAGGCGTGAGCTTCCGCACCGGCGTTTTCGTCGGCAAGGAATTCCCCGAGACCGTCAACAACTGGTCCAAGGAAACCGTCACTCCCGAAGAACTGAAGAAGGAATTCGATGCCGTCGTCATCGCCGGTGGCGCCGAGTCCCCGCGTGACCTGCCGGTGCCGGGCCGCGAACTCAAGGGCGTGCATTTCGCCATGGATTTCCTGCCGCTGCAGAACAAGGTCAATGCCGGCGACAAACTGAAGAACCAGATCATGGCCACCGGCAAGAACGTGGTCGTCATCGGCGGTGGCGACACCGGCTCCGACTGCGTCGGTACCTCCAACCGTCATGGTGCGGCTTCGGTGACCCAGTTCGAACTGATGCCGCAACCGCCGGAGTCCGAAAACAAGCCGCTGGTCTGGCCATACTGGCCGATCAAGCTGCGCACCTCTTCCTCCCACGAGGAGGGTTGCGCACGTGACTTCGCAGTGACCACCAAGCGACTGGAAGGCAAGGGCGGCAAGGTCGAGAAGCTCATCGCTGCGCGCGTCGAGTTCAAGGACGGCAAGATGGTCGAAGTGCCCGATTCGGAATTCGAGATCAAGGCTGACCTAGTGCTGCTGGCCATGGGCTTCGTCTCGCCGGTGCAGCAGGTACTGGATGCCTTCGGCGTCGAGAAGGATGCGCGCGGCAATGCCAAGGCCACTACCGATGGCGAAGGCTGCTACAAGACTTCGGTGGACAAGGTCTTTGCGGCCGGTGACATGCGTCGTGGCCAGTCGCTGGTGGTGTGGGCGATCCGCGAAGGTCGCCAGTGCGCACGTGCAGTCGATGAGTTCCTGATGGGTTCTTCGCTGCTGCCGCGCTGATGCGCTTGGCTGCCCCGGCGATGTGCGCCGGATGTTTCATATGATTTATATGTTTTATATGATTTATATGGTTTAAAAAGTAGTGCAGAAAGTTTGTGTGACTCTGGACCCGGAACGACGCAAGTCGGTCCGGGTTTTTTTTCGTCCCCCGGCCAGCGTCCCATGCGGTGCGGCGGCGCGTGTAAAATGGCCCATCGCCGCACGTCGGCACCACTCCTACGCACATCGCAATGGCAACTCCGATCCGTTATAGCATCACGTCCCTCGATCCAGCTTCCCACCTTTACGACGTCAGCATCACGGTCGATCCGCCGGCCGCCGACGGGCAGCTGTTCTCGCTGCCGGCCTGGATTCCGGGCAGCTACATGATCCGCGAGTTCGGCAAGAACATTGTGCAACTGCGTGGTCAATCCAATGGCCGCAAGGTGGCAGTGAAGAAGCTGGACAAGCACACCTGGCAAGCCGCGCCCTGCAAGGGCGCGCTCACGCTGCACTATCAGGTGTATGCCTGGGACTTGTCGGTGCGCACGGCCCACCTGGACCGTACGCATGGCTTCTTCAATGGCACCAGCGTCTTCCTGGCCGCGCATGGTTTCGAGGATGGTGAGCAGGTGGTCGATATCGTCCGTCCGGAAGGGGAGGACTTCAAGCGCTGGCGCGTGGCCACGGCCATGCCGGAACTCAAGGCCAAGCGCTATGGTTTCGGGACTTACGTCGCACCGAACTACGATGCACTGATCGATCATCCGGTAGAAATCGGTGACTTCGCATTGGCCACCTTCCAGGCCCATGGCGTGCCACATGATGTGGTCATCACGGGCCGCGTCCCCAATCTCGACATGGCTCGCCTGTGCGACGACCTCAAGAAGATCTGCGAGGCCCAGATCGCCTTCTTCGAGCCGCGCAGCAAGCGTGCGCCCATGGATCGCTACGTCTTCATGACGCTGGCCGTGGGCGATGGCTATGGCGGCCTGGAGCATCGCGCCTCGACCGCGCTGATCTGCTCGCGCGCCGACCTGCCGGTCAAGGGCAAGCCGGAGCAGACCGATGGCTACCGCACTTACCTGGGCCTGTGCAGCCATGAGTATTTCCACACCTGGAACGTCAAGCGCATCAAGCCCGCAGTGTTCGCTCCCTACGACCTGCGCCAGGAAAACTATACTTCGCTGCTGTGGCTCTTCGAGGGTTTCACCAGTTATTACGACGATCTGTTCCTGGTGCGCACCGGTGTCATCGATATCGACAATTACCTCAAGCTGCTCGGCAAGACCGTCACCGGCGTGTTGCGCGGGACCGGGCGCAAGAAGCAGAGCGTGGCCGAGTCCAGTTTCGATGCCTGGGTGAAGTATTACCGCCAGGATGAGAATGCCAGCAATGCCATCGTCAGCTACTACACCAAGGGTTCGCTGGTGGCGCTGGGACTGGACCTGACCATCCGCGCCCAGACCCGTGGGCGACGCTCGCTGGATGATGTGATGCGCGGCCTGTGGGCGCGCTATGGGCGCGACTTCTACAACGGCAAGGCGCAGGGTGTTCCGGAAGATGAGATTCTGGCCCTGATGGAGCAATTGAGCGGTGCCGATCTGAGGCGCTTCCATGACCGTCACATCCGTGGCACCGAGGACGTGCCGCTGGAGGATCTGCTGCCTGCCTTCGGCGTGGCCTATGAAGCCAGCCTGCCGGCCGATGCCAAGCCCTGGCTCGGCGCGCGCATCGGCAAGGAAGGTGGCGATGCCAAGCTGGCTGCGGTGTATGAGGGTGGCCCGGCGATGCTGGCGGGGCTGTCGGCGGGCGACAAACTGGTGGCCATCGATGGCCTGCGCGTACCGGCCTCGGGCCCCGACGGTCTGCTGGCACGCTATCGCATCAACGACACCGTGCGCATCCACGCCTTCCGCCGCGATGAGCTGATGGAATTCAGCCTCAGGCTCAAGTCCGATACCGCACCGCAGGTCACGCTCAAGGCGCTGGCCAAGCCGGTGGCGGTGCTGCGTCTGCGCAAGGCCTGGCTCAACAGTAGTAAATAATTTGCTGATGTTGCGCCGGTCCGCATCGGGCGGCGCACTTTTGGCGTCCTGCCATTTCCGCTTGTTTTGAAAAGTTGCGTTGAGGAAAATCTCCTGTAAGATGAGAATCCCGCAGAGCTTGCGTTGCGCATAAGACCACTGGCCAATCAGGCACAGGCTGCACGCCTTCTCTGTTTTTCGGGCTGACCCACGACGGCCCGTCATTTCATCCACAAGGAGAGGTATGAGTATCCTGGAGTTAAGTCTGATCGTGGCCGTCGCGGCCATTCTGCTGCTGGTTCTAATCATCGCCATCACGCTGCGCCGCGTGGTGCCGACCAACATGGTCCACATCGTGCAGACCTCGCATTCAAGCACCCCCTACGGACGCGGCAAGCCCGCCGGCAATACCTACTACGCTTGGCCCAGTTGGGTGCCCAAACTAGGCATCACGGTGACCGAATTCCCCGAGAGCATTTTCCAGGTCGCGCTGAACAACTACGAAGCCTATGACAAGGAGCGTCTGCCCTTCGTCATCGATGCCGTGGCCTTCTTCCGCGTCGACAATGCCGAGACGGCGGCGCAACGCGTAGCTACCTTCGATGCCTTGCACACCGATCTCAAGGCTGTGCTGCAGGGCGCGGTGCGTCGCGTGCTGGCCACCAATGCGCTGGAAGACATCATGCAGTCGCGCGCCGAACTGGGCGCGCAATTCACGATGGAGGTACAGGAGCAAATCTCGCAATGGGGCGTGCTGCCGGTGAAGACCATTGAATTCATGGACCTGCGCGACGCCAATGGCAGCACCGTCATCAACAACGTGATGGCCAAGGAAAAGTCGCGCATCGAGATGGAAAGCCGGGTCAAGGTCGCCGAAAACCAGCGTCAGGCAGAGCTGGCCGAGATTGATGCCAAGCGGACCGTGGAAGTGCAGCGTCAGGATGCGGCCCAGCAGATTGGCTTGCGTACGGCGGAAAAGGAAAAGCAGGTCGGTATCGCCAACGAGCAGGCCCAGCAGGAAATCAAGGCCGCTGCCAAGACCACCACCGAGCGCGACATGGATGTGAAGAAGGTGCAGGAAGTACGCGGCGCCGAAATCGCACGCGATGTGGCGGCGGTGCGGGCCGAGCAGGAGAAGCAGGTGGCGGTGGTCAATGCGGATGCCCAGAAGCAGGTGCAGGTCATCAATGCTGACGCCCAGAAGCAGGCGGTCACCACCCGGGCCGAGGGTGACCTCGCCGCTGCGCTCAAGGAAGCCGATGGTGTGCGCGCACGTGGTGAGGCCGCCGCCGCCGCCGAGCAGGCCATGCTGATGGCGCCCGTGACCACGCAGATCCAGCTGGCCAAGGAGATCGGTGCCAATGCCGGTTACCAGCAATACCTGATCACTATCAAGCAGGTCGAAGTGGGACGTGACGTCGGTATCGAAATGGCACGCGCCATGCAGCACGCGGACCTGAAGGTGATCGCCAATGCCGGCGACATGCAGCAGGGCGTGGCCAAGTTGGGCGACCTCTTTACGCCTGCCGGCGGCACCAAGCTGACCGGTATGCTCGCCGCCCTGAGCCAGACGCCGGAGGGCAAGCAGTTCCTCGATCACGTGGCGCCGCTGCTGGCCAAGGGGGGCACTACCGGCGCGCTGGTCGGGGCCGCGACCCGGAATCCTGCGGCGGCAGCATTGGCCGGTGAGGCCGCAGAAAAATGAAGGGAAAGAAGTGGAGAGAAGAGAAGCTTGATATCGAGTCAGCTCATCTCCCCCATCTAGAACGCATCTCACGCCTATTTATGAAATGGGTTCTAGCATCAGAGCCCGTTAACGAAAAAACCCGCCAACGCAAATTGGCGGGTTTTTTCTTGCAGCGGAAAAAGCGAATTACTTGGCTTCTTCAGCGCCGCCTGCAGCAGCTTCACCTTCAGCAGCCACTTGACCAGCCGGCACGGTGGCGGTGGCGATGGTCAGGTTTTCCTGGGTCACGGCGGTCACGCCGTTGGGCAGCTTCAGGTCAGCCAGGTGGATCGATTGACCGACATCCAGCTTGGCCAGGTCGACTTCGATGAACTCAGGCAGGTTCTTCGGCAGGCAGGTCACGTCCAGTTCAGCAGCCACGTGGCTGATGATGCCGCCGTGCAGCTTGACGGCCGGCGAGACTTCAGCGTTCACGAAGTGCAGGGGCACCTTGGTGTGCAGCTTCTGGGAAGCATCCACGCGTTGGAAGTCAACGTGCAGGACCAGTTGCTTGAACGCGTGGACTTGGAAGTCACGCAGCAGCACTTGCTCGACCTTGCCGTCGATTTCCAGGTCCAGGATGGACGAGTGGAAGGTTTCCTTCTTCAGGGCGTGGTACAGCGCGTTGTGGTCAACAGCGATGTTGGTCGGTGCAGCGGTGCCACCGTAGACGATACCCGGGGTTTGACCCGCGCGACGCAGGCGGCGGCTCGCTCCGGTGCCCTGTTCATTACGCGGAAAGGCGATGACTTTCATGTGATAACTCCAATGTTGGCGGGGCTCGTCGTGGAATCATTCCATGGACGGTTGCCCCGTGAGATAAATATTCCCCGCGACCAGGGAATACGAAAAAACCTCGCTACGAAAAAACGCAGCGAGGCGAATGCAAAATCTTATTCAGCAAACAGCGACATCACCGAGTCACCCTTGGTGATGCGCTTGAAGGTCTCGGCCAGCAGGTCGGCGCAGGTCAGCTGACGCACCTTCGGGCAGCCGCGTGCAGCAGGCGAGAGCGGGATGGTGTCGGTAACGACCAGTTCATCCAGCGGCGAATTGGCGATGCGATCGATGGCCGGACCCGACAGCACCGGGTGCGTACAGTAAGCCACGACCTTCTTGGCGCCACGTTCCTTCAACACTTCAGCTGCCTTGGTCAGGGTGCCGGCGGTATCGACCATGTCATCCATGATGACGCAGTTGCGGCCTTCGACTTCACCGATGATGTTCATCACTTCGGAGACGTTGGCCTTCGGACGGCGCTTGTCGATGATGGCCAGGTCGCAGTTCAGGCGCTTGGCCAGCGCACGGGCGCGCACCACGCCGCCGACGTCGGGCGACACGACCAGCAGGTCGTCGTAGTTCTTGTTGACCAGGTCACCCAGCAGGATCGGCGAGGCGTAGATGTTGTCCACCGGGATATCGAAGAAACCCTGGATCTGGTCTGCGTGCAGATCCATGATCAGGACGCGTTCGACGCCGGCTTCCTGCAGCATGTTGGCCACGACCTTGGCCGAGATGGCAACCCGCGCCGAACGCGGGCGGCGGTCCTGGCGGGCATAGCCGAAGTAGGGGATGGCGGCGGTGATGCGACCGGCCGATGCGCGCTTCAAGGCGTCGACCATGATCATGATTTCCATCAGATTGTCATTGGTCGGTGCGCAGGTGGACTGCAACACGAAGACGTCCTTGCCGCGAACGTTTTCATTGATCTCGACCATGACTTCGCCGTCGGAGAACTTGGAAACGTTGGCCTTGCCCAGCGGGATACCGAGTTTCTCAGCGACGCCGCGCGCCAGTTCGGGGTTGGCGTTGCCCGTAAAAACCATCAGGTTCTCAAGTGCCATGTGGGTATCCCTGAATGCAATCGTTAAAAAGTCGAAAAGCCGACAATGCTTGACTTGTTCGGTCTCACATTGACGGCTTATTTTTCTGACTGGACCCGGGCCTCAATGAAAGGCCTGTCCGAATTAAATGGCAGGGGAACAAGGATTCGAACCTTGGAATGCCGGAATCAAAATCCGGTGCCTTAACCAGCTTGGCGATTCCCCTACGCAACTTGCTGTTTGCCGTGCCGGCGCGCTCATCATCAGGCGCTGCGTCTTCGTCAAACCAATTCTCAATTTCAATTCTTTATCACGACTGCACTAAATGGGCGAGAGGATGTTCCTGCATCGCTTTGGCTTTCCAGCCGATCCAGCGCGAAGGCAACTGCTTGAGCACTTCGTCTGCCTCATGTTCGTGTTCGAATGCACAAAACACACAGGCGCCAGATCCGGTCATCCTTGCACTCCCGAATTTGCCCAGCCACTCGACTGCCGCTGCCACTTCGGGGAAATGTGCACTTGCCACCATTTCCAGATCGTTCTTCCCGAAGCTGGAAGCAACTTGTTTCGTCGCATCAGGAAAGTCCGTTATTCTGACGGGTTGCGTATCCCTTGTCAACAACTTTGAAGAAAAAATTATCGAAGTTGGAACAGATACGCCCGGTTCGATCACCACATACCAGCAATCTGCCGTACGCAGTGCCGACAATTCTTCGCCCACACCTTCGGCGAAAGCATTGCGACCGAACAGGAAGAAGGGAACATCGGCACCCAGCTTCAAGCCCATCTCCATCAGCGAGGCGCGATTGTAGCCGCATTTCCATAGATGATTCAAGACCAGCAGCGTCGTGGCCGCATCGGAAGAACCGCCACCGACACCGCCGCCCATGGGCAGCAGCTTGTGCACCGTGATGTCGGCGCCCAGGTGCTGCTGGCCGCTGGCCTGGCGCAGCAGGTGCGCGGCGCGGATGACCAGGTCGGATTGCTCGGGCACGCCGGCGACCTCATTGGTACGGCGGATCTGCCCATCCTCACGCAGACTGAAGTCGAGCGTGTCGCAACGGTCGATGAGCTGGAAGGCCGATTGCAGCAGGTGATAGCCGTCCGCACGACGACCGGTCACGTGCAGGAACAGGTTGAGCTTGGCCGGCGCCGGGCAGGCGGTGAGGGTGGTGGTCATGCTTGGTACGGATTCTTCAGTTGAGGAGCGGGCTGGATGAAGGGCTGGGGCTCAGGGCTCTCAGGGTTTCTTCCAGCCGTCTATGGCGATGCGGATCGCCACCTTGCCGGCCTGCGTGGTATTGCGGGTCAGGTCGATGCGCTTGGGCCGCGTCTGGCCGCTGGCGGCATCGCTTTCCCAGTTGGCATAGGTGACGCGCCAGCCATCACGGGTGGTGAAGCTGGCGTCGTTCTCGCCCGCCCTGGCCACGAAGGGCTTGCCGTTGGCATCGATGCCGCTGCCCTGCAGCCACTGGCGCATGCCGGAGACCGGCAGCGGCCAGCCCAGCGATTGCGCGGCCAGCGCATCCACATCGGCGGCCACCTGCGGTGCTCGGCCCGACTGCACCAGCGTGGCGATGCCGGGCTTGACGTTGATGGTGGCCACCGTCTGGCCCAGCGGCGAGAACATCTCCAGGTTCAGCTCCTGCGGGGTCTGCTTCCAGAAGAAGCTGCCATGCAGGGATTGCGGACGCTCATCCTGTTCGTACTGTACCGAGATACGGCCATCGATCTCGATGCTGCTCTGGTAGGCCGGTGCGGTCGCGCCAGGGGAGACCGCATTCCGTGATGCCGTGGCGCAACCGCCCAGCAGAGCGACCAGACAGAGGGCAGCCCCCCTCTGGAAAGCGCGTGTTTTGCTCATAACTTCACATTCAGACGCGCCAGCGTGCTTTTCAGGACTTCATTGCCAGGTTCCTTGAGGCTGACTTCGCGCCAAATCTTGCGCGCTTCGTCCTGCTTGCCATTGGTCCACAGGACTTCACCCAGGTGCACGCCGATCTCCACATCCGCCCGCAAGGCATAGGCGTGGCGCATCTGGGTCTCGGCCTCCTGCATGCGGCCCAGGCGGAACAGCACCCAGCCCAGGCTGTCGGCGATGAAGGCATCGTCCGGTGCCAGGTCGGCGGCCTTCTGGATCAGCTCCAGCGCTTCGGGCAGACGGATGTTGCGATCGGCCAGCGAGTAGCCCAGGGCGTTGTAGGCATGCTGGTTGCCCGGTGCCAGCTGCATGACGCGGCGCAGCTGCTTTTCCATCTCGTCGTACTGGCCCAGCTTTTCCAGGACCATGGAATAGTCATAGAGCAGGTCGGTATTGTTGGGAAAGCGCTGCAGGCCGGCCTTGAGCACGTCGGCCGCTTCCTGGTTGCGGTTGGCATCGCGCAAGAGGCTGGACTCGGCCAGCATCAGCTGCAATTGCTCGCCGTCGTTGGTCGATTCGGCCTGGGCATCTTCCAGCGCCTTGCGGGCGCCTTCGATGTCGTTCTTGCGGGCCAGCAACTGGGCGCGTCGCACCTGGATGTTGACATAGCCATCGGTTCCCGGTTCGGCCTGGTCCAGATAGCGCAGGGCCGAATCCAGGTCACGCCGCTCCTCGGCGATGCGCGAGAGCAGCAGCAGCGCCTGGCTGGGGTCGCGGTCTTCCTCGGGCTGGGCCGAGAGTACCTGCAGGTAGCGCTGCAGATAGTATTCGGCATCCTTCAACTGATCGGTCTGGGCCGAGAGCACACCCAGGGCGAACAGGGTGGTGGCGTCTTCGCTGTCTTCCTTCAACAGGGTCTCGAACTGGCTGCGGGCCTTCTTGTAGTCCTTCTGCTCGACCAGGCTGCGCGCATAGGCGACCCGCACTTCGCGGGCATCGGGATACTTGCGCAGGAAGTCCGTCACCAGCCTGGTCGCATCCTTGTTGTTGGAGGCGACCTGGGCGGCGGTGAGCACGGCCAGTTCCGAATCGGGCTTGATCTTCATGGCGGCAGCGGCTTCGCGCTGGGCGGTGCTGCCATCGCCCATGCTGAAGGCGCCCTGGGCCAGGGCCAAATGGGTTTCCATCAGATCGCCGTAGGGCTTGCTGATATTTTGCAGGATGGTGTAACCGGCCTGTTTGTCCTTGGCGCGGGACAGCAGGCGCTGGATCTGTAGCAGCATCGGGCCGCGCGCCTGCGGGGCGGCGTCGGCCAGGCGCTGGTTCAGCAGCGGCTCGATCTCGTCGATGCTGTCCGAGAGCATGATCAGACCCAGGTAATTCTGCAGGGCTTCATCCGAATGCGGGGCCAGTTCGGTCCACAGGCGCACGGCCACCAGGGCTTCGCTGGGCTGGCGCGCGGCCACGGCCATTTCGGCGGCGCGCTTGGCCAGGCGCGGGTCGCGCGTCTGCTGGGCGGCCGCCAGCATGGTCACGTAGGCCGATTGCCACTGACCGCGCTGGAAGGCGATCTCGGCGGTCAGCACTTTGTAGAGGATGTCCTCGCTCAGCGCTACGGCGGGCAGCGCGTCTTCCTGCGGCTGGACCTTGGCCTTGGCCGCCTTCTTGCGATGGGCAGCCTTGGCCGAAGCCGTCTTCTGGTCCTGGGCCGCCTGGGGGTTCTCCTTGTCGCCGGGCTGCTGGAAGCTTGAACAGGCAGTCAGCAGCAGGGAACTGGTGAGGAGGGCGATGGTTTTTTTCAAGATGTCATCCTGACGATTCGAAGAGGTTCGATTTTACGCGCAACAACCGTGGCGTTGCTGACCGCGCCGATAGCGCAGTGTAATCCATCTTTGACAAGCTTCTGCACACAGCTTGCACGCAGATTGCACAGGAGGCTTCAGGTCTTGATTTCGACAAGTGCATTATCATATGCAGCTTCCTGCTCGTCCTCGGGATCACCGCGATCCGCAAGCCCATGCCTGAATTACCAGAAGTCGAAGTCACCCGCCGCGGGGTCGCCCCCCATCTGGAGGGGCGGACCGTCAGCGGCGTCGTGCTGCGCCATACCGGCCTGCGCTGGCCCTTCCCTGCGGGACTGCATGCCCTCCTGGCCGGGCGCGTGATCCGCAGTACCGGCCGGCGCGGCAAGTATCTGCTGATCCATTTCGACCATGGCACGCTCATCGTGCATCTGGGCATGTCCGGCCATCTGCGCATCCTGCCGCCGGGCATCGCACCGCAAAAGCATGACCACTTCGATCTCGAAGTCGGCGGCCAGGTCATGCGCATGACCGATCCGCGCCGCTTCGGCGCCATCCTCTGGCACGACCTGGCCGAGGGCGACATCGAGGAGCACCTGCTGCTGCGCGGCCTGGGTGTGGAGCCGCTGGAAGAGCAGTTCAGCGCCCGCGCACTGTTCAATCAGACGCGCGCACGCAGCGCCCCCATCAAGCAGGTGCTGCTGGCCGGCGACATCGTGGTCGGCGTGGGCAATATCTACGCCTCCGAAAGTCTCTTCAAGGCGCGCATCCATCCCAAGACGCCTGCCGGCAAGATCAGCCTGGTGCGCTACGAACGCTTGGCCGAGGCCATCCGCGAGACGCTGGCGGCGGCCATCGAGCAGGGCGGCAGCACGCTGCGCGACTTCATCGCGGTCAACGGGCAGTCGGGTTACTTCCAGCAGAATTATTTCGTCTACAACCGTACCGGCGAACCCTGCCGCATCTGCGCTGCGCCGATCCGCCAGATCAAGCAGGGCCAGCGCTCCACCTTTTATTGCGTGAGTTGCCAGAAATGAAGGGACTCGTCCAACCGCGCCGCAAGCAGGCGGCTGCCGGCCAATCCGCCGCCGCAGAATATGAAGACCCCTCCTTTTCGGCGGCAGTCATCGCCTGGCAGAAGCAGCATGGCCGTCACAAGCTGCCCTGGCAGAACACGCGCGATGCCTATCGCGTGTGGCTCTCCGAGATCATGTTGCAGCAGACCCAGGTGGCTGCCGTCATTGCCTATTACCAGCGGTTCCTGGAACGCTGCCCGGATGTCTTCACACTGGCTGCCGCACCGTCCGAAGACGTGATGGCGCTCTGGAGCGGCCTGGGCTACTACACCCGCGCGCGCAACTTGCACAAGTGTGCGCAGCGCGTGGTGGCCGAATACGGTGGACGCTTTCCCGACGATCCCGACCTGCTGGCCGACCTGCCCGGCATCGGTCGCTCGACGGCGGCGGCCATCGCTGCCTTTTCCTATGGTCGGCGCGCGGCCATCCTCGATGGCAACGTCAAGCGCGTCTTTGCGCGGGTGTTCGGCATCGATGGCTATCCCGGTGCCAAGCCCATCGAAGACCAGCTCTGGCTGCGTGCCGTGGCACTGCTGCCCGATGAGCATATCGAGTCCTACACCCAGGGTCTGATGGACCTGGGCGCGACCCTGTGCGTGCGCGGCAAGCCGGCCTGCCCGCGCTGCCCGCTGGCCACACGCTGCGTGGCGCTGGCCGAGGACCGCGTGAGCGAACTGCCGGTGAGCAAACCGAAGAAGGCCGTGCCGGAAAAGGAAACGGTGATGCTGGTCATCACCCAGGGAGAAGACGTGTTGCTGGAGCAGCGCCCCGACAGCGGTATCTGGGGCGGACTGCTGTCCCTGCCGGAAATCGGCGTGGGCAATGCCGAACACTTCGACACCGCCGTGCGCACGCTGGTGGCGCCCTACGGTGAACTGGACGGCTGCCGCAAGCTGCAACCGTTCTCGCACGTCTTCACGCACTTCAAGCTGCATGTCGCACCCTTCCAGGTGGCTCTGAAGCACCGTAGCCATGGCATCGCCGAGCGCGGCCTGGTGTGGTACCCGGCGCGCAAGCTGGCCGGTGCGCCCTTGCCGGCGCCGGTCAAGAAACTCTTGCTGGGGGTCTTGCGGTCGGATGATCTCCTGGCCACTACCTGAACAGTTCACCTGACAGTCGTGCTCCCGCTACCTGACACTTCAGTGTCGAGCTGCTGACAGTTCAGCAGCGCGCGCCTGTCAGTTCAGTTGCCGATGCCTGCACACCACCTGTTCAGTGGCGCGGAAGTGACTGGCCAGTTGTTCGGCCAGATAGACCGAGCGATGCTGGCCACCGGTACAGCCGATGGCGACCGTGAGATAGCTGCGGTTGTCATTCTTGAAGGAGGGCAGCCACTTTTCGACGAAGCCGCGGATGTCGTTGAACATGTCGGCCACCTCCGGGTCGGCGGCCAGGAAGTCGATCACCGGTGCATCGCGCCCGGTCAGCGGGCGCAGCTCGGCGTCGTAGTGCGGGTTGGGCAGCATGCGCACGTCGAAGACCAGGTCGGCATCCAGCGGCAGGCCGTGCTTGAAGGCGAAGGATTCGATCAACAGCGTCAGCGGCGAGCGTTCCAGATCCACCAGTTCCTTGATCCAGCGGCGCAGCTTGTTGGAACTGAGCTGCGAGGTATCCATCACCAGGCCGATGTTTTGCAGGTCGCCCAGCATTTCCTTTTCCACCGCGATGCACTCGGTCAGAGTCAGGCGATCGGCCGGATTGCGGCCCGGCAGCAGGCGATGCGACAGCGGATGGCTGCGGCGGGTCTCGGAGAAGCGGGTGATGAGGGTTTCGTCGGAGGCGGTCAGGAAGACCACCTTGACATCGTGACCATCGGCGCGCAACTGCTCGATGTCAGTGCGCAGGGTGGCCAGGGAATCGGCACTGCGCGCATCGGTGGCCACGGCCAGCATGCTGGCGCCTTCCCGGATGCGGGTGCGCACCAGGTCGCACAGCAGCGAGGGCGGCAGGTTGTCGACACAGAAATAGCCGGCGTCTTCCAGCACGTGCAGTGCTACCGATTTGCCGGAGCCGGAAATGCCGGTGATAAGAACGATTCGCATGGCGCCCATCATAACGCATCGTCCGTGCATGCGTGGCGACAGGAAGATGACAAACGCGCCGGACAATTTTTCTCGGTTGGCGGGAAAATCCCGTCGGGCGGGCATTTCCGGGGGGCGGCTTATTCGCCGTTCATGGCGCGGCGCTGGCGTTCGATGAATTCCTTCAAGGTATCGATGCCGCGCAGTTGCAGGATGGTATTGCGCACGGCAGCTTCCAGCAGCACCGCGATGTTGCGGCCGGCCGCAACCGGAATGACCACCTTGCGGATGGGCAGGCCCAGCACTTCTTCGTATTGCGCATCCAGCGGCAGGCGTTCGTAGTTTTCTTCCAGCGTGCTGCGGCGGACCAGGTGCACGATCAACTTCAGGCGCATCTTGCGACGCACGGCGGTCTCGCCAAAGATGGCCTTGATGTCCAGGAGGCCCAGACCGCGCACTTCCAGCAGATTGGCCAGCAACGGTGGACAACGACCCTCGATCATGTTGGGGGCGATGCGGGCGAACTCCACCGCATCATCGGCCACCAGGCCATGGCTGCGTGAAATCAGTTCCAGCCCCAGTTCGCTCTTGCCCAGTCCGGATTCCCCGGTGATGAGCACGCCCACACCGAGCACATCCATGAACACGCCGTGCATGGTGATCTGCTGCGCCAGTTTCTTGGACAGATACACGCGCAGGTAGTCGATCACCTGTGCCGCGGGCAGCGGCGTGGAAAACAGCGGGATGCTCTTTTCGTCGCATACCGCCAGGATATCGGGCGGGGTCGACAGGCCCTGCGCGATGATGAAGGCAGGCGGTTCGCCGGCCACCAGCTCGGCCGTCTGGTAGGCGCGCGAGGTGTTGGACAGACGGTTGTAGTACTCGATTTCCTGATGGCCGAAGACTTGCAGGCGACCCGGGTGGATCAGGTTCAGGTGGCCGACCTGGTCCGAGGCCGAGACGGCATCGCCCGAGATCAGCCGTTCGCCGCCGGGGAAGCCGGCAAACCAGCCCAGTTGCAGGGACTCTCGGTTTTCTTCGTACAACTGCTGAATCGACAACGCGGAATAGTTGGGCATGGAGATCCGGATCTGCAGACAGGGTGGGATGCGGCAAGGCCGCCGGGGGGATGCAGCGGGGCTGCGTCGACCTCAGCCGGCTTTTTCCATCGAAGTCTGCCAGGTCACGATGCGGGCATGCACCACGGCGGGATCGGACTCGATGGTCAGTTCGTTGCGGAAGGCATCATCGGAAAACATCTCGGCGATTTCCGAGAGGATTTCCAGATGTTGCTGCGTCACATTGTCAGGAATGAGCAGGAACACCAGCAGCTTGACCGGTTGGCCATCGGGCGACTCGAAGGGAATCGGCGCGGCCAGGCGCATGAACAACGCCAGCGGTGCCTTCAGGCCCTTGATGCGACCGTGCGGCACGGCCACGCCATGACCCAGTCCGGTCGAACCGAGACGCTCTCGTGCGAACAGGTTTTCGGAAACGGTGGAGCGGGCGATGCCGCTGTTGTTTTCGAAGGTCAGGCCGGCTTGTTCGAAAGCTCTTTTTTTGCTGGAGACTTCCAGATCCAGAACCACGTTTTCTGGAGACAGGATTTTTGCGAGATTAGTCATGACGCTCAAGGAATTGCTACGGACTGAAGCTTTGAGCAGGATTATAGGCTTCTTTGCCGATGGCGTAAGGCTTTGAAAGCGCTGAACAGGAGGGGATTTCGGGCAGAGAACCGTGAATTGCCGCGAGTTGTTGACTGAAGGTCGATGATTGTTGGCAACACCTGCCTCAATGGACAGGATGCCGTGATGCTTGGTGACGAAGTGCGCGCCGGGGCTGCGATGAGGCGGTCCGGCGCGCAGGTGGCACATGCTGACTTTACATTTCGATGCGGCCGAAGATCAGCAGCACGTCGCCGTTGTTCTTGTTGGCCGACAGGCGCGGCACGTAGGCGAACATGATCTTGCCCTTGCGGGTGCCGATGGAAGCCAGCGGCAGCGGCACCGGGAAGGGCACGCTGTGGAAGTAATCCTGGCGGCTCATCAGCATGGCGGTACCGCCCAGGCCCAGTTCCAGCCCGGTCTTGGCGATCGGAAACACCCATTCATAGGCGTAGCCGGCCATGTATTGCGGATGACGGTGCGAATCCTTGAGGACGAAGCCGTACAGGGATTCATCATTGCCCTGCTCGTTGCGCAGGGTCTTGCCATAGCCCAGGCCCCAGGCGTGCTCGTTGAGCTCATTGAGCTTCTCGCGGGTATAGGTGCTGCGGCCATGATGGGCCACGCCGGACAGGTAGATGGCGCCATCGCCCTGGTCCCAGATGTTGGCGGCGTGGTCCTTGGTTTGTTGCCAGAGGCTGTCCTTGTTGCCTTCGGCGTGGGCGGCAGGCGCCACGGCCAGGGTGGCGGCACACAGGAGCGTCGCTTGACGCAGCTTCGCGCCAAAAGTGAAGGAAGCGGCCTGGCGCCGGGGCTGGGGGGTGATTTTCATGATTGTGATGAACGGAAATGCAAAAAACGCGGCGACCGGGAAATGACGCAGGAACGGATGAAGACGAGTCTGGGCGACCGGAAAGGCGAGTCGCTCACCAGCTCATCCGCAAAGGATGGACAGACAGGATGGCAAAAATATCCCGCAAAATGCGTCTTGCTGAAAAGCAAAATGTTACCAAATCACAAGAGCCATCGCTATCGCCGAAAGACGACGATCTGGCCTCGGGTAGGATCTGGTAACAATTTGCTGACGCTGTGCGGCGTGCGGGCCGCTGCGAGCAGGGGCCTTACTGGCGCGCGTTGCGCAATTGCGAAGGCGGCTTGGCGCTGGAGAAATTGCTGCGCCAGGGGTTGATGTCCAGTCCGCCGCGCCGGGTATAGCGGGCATAGACGGCCAGCTTCTGCGGTTTGCAGTGGCGCAGGATGTCGGTGAAGATGCGTTCCACGCATTGCTCGTGGAATTCATTGTGCTCGCGGAAGCCGATGATGTATTTCAGCAGCCGCTCCTGGTCGATGGGCGCGCCCACGTACTGGATCTGCACGCTGCCCCAGTCGGGCTGGCTGGTCACCGGACAGTTGGACTTGAGCAGGTGCGACACCAGGGTCTCTTCCACCGTGGCTTCCTCCGTATTGGCGCGCAGCAGGCTGCCATCGGGATGGGCGCCCGTAGTGGTCGGTTCGATTTCCACATCGAGGCGGTCCAGCAGCAGGCCCGAGAGTTCGCCGAACTGCAACTGGCCGAACTGCGACGATTCCGTCAGCGTCACCTGCACGCTGGCACCCGCGGCGGCCGAGAGATCGGTGCGCAGCTTTTCAACCAGCTGCTGGGCGCTTTCCAGACGTTCCTGATTGAATGAATTCAGATAGAGCTTGAAGGACTTCGATTCGATGATGTTGGGCGAATCGGCCGGCACCATGAAAGTGGCGATGGCAATCTGGGGTTTGCCGCGCAGGTTCAGCCAGGAGATCTCATAGGCGGTCCAGAAGTCGGCACCGAAGAAGGGCAGGGTACCGCTGATCTGCAATTCGGCGCGCTTGGGCGCGCGCGCAATCGGAAACAGCAGGCTGGGATCGTAATGGGTCGGATATGCCGAGCTCTTGCCCAGGGGCGAGCTTTCCGGCGTATGGCCGACGATGGATGCGGACGGGGTGGTATGGTCCATGTGAATACTCCTGCGGTGCTGCGGGTGACGTTCTGTGATGTTGCCGCCGCGCGCCGTTGACAGGGCGCGCGGCGTCGGCGTTGATCAGCCGAGGAAGAGCTTGTACAGCGGGTTCTTGGTTTCGTCCCAGTGGCGATAGCCCAACTGGGCCAGGAAGGCGCGGAATTCCTTCATTTCCTTCTTCGGCACTTGCAGGCCGATCAGGATGCGGCCGACATCGCCGCCCTGGTTGCGGTAGTGGAACAGGCTGATGTTCCAGCCCGGGTTCATGCTGGAGAGGAACTTCATCAGCGCGCCCGGACGCTCCGGGAATTCGAAGCGATAAAGCAACTCGTCGCCCGCCAGTTCACTCTTGCCGCCCACCAGGTGACGGATGTGGACCTTGGCCAGCTCATCATGGGTCAGATCGAGCACGCCAAAACCGGCCTTCTCGAAATTGCGCGCGATCTTGCCGGCCTCGTCCGCTGCCGAGACCTGGATACCGACGAAGACGTGCGCTGCCCTGGCATCGCTGATGCGGTAGTTGAACTCGGTGACGTTGCGCGGTCCCACGGTTTCGCAGAAGCGGCGGAAGCTGCCGCGTTCTTCCGGAATGGTGACGGCGAAGACGGCTTCACGGGCCTCGCCGTTGTCGGCCATTTCGGCCACGAAGCGCAGGCGGTCGAAGTTCATGTTGGCGCCGCAGGCGATGGTGATCAAGGATTCGCCCTTGATCGGCTTCTTGCTGGCCTTTGCGCGCTCCACGTACGCCTTGGCACCGGCCACGGCCAGTGCACCGGCGGGTTCGACGATGCTGCGGGTATCCTGGAAGATGTCCTTGATGGCGGTGCAGACGGCATCGGTGTCGACGATGATGATCTCGTCCACCAGCTCCCTGGCGATGCGGAAGGTTTCTTCACCCACCAGCTTGACGGCCGTGCCGTCCGAGAACAGGCCCACGTCCGGCAGCGCCACCCGGCGGCCGGCCTTGAGGCTGCGGGCCATGGCGTCGGAGTCGGTGGTCTGCACGCCGATGATCTTGATGTCCGGGCGCACCGCCTTGACGTAGGAGGCCACGCCCGCGATCAGACCGCCCCCGCCGATGGCCACGAAGATGGCGTGGATCGGTTCCGGGTGCTGGCGCAGGATTTCCATGCCCACCGTGCCCTGACCGGCGATCACGTAGGGATCGTCGAAGGGGTGCACGAAGGTCAGTTTCTGTTTCTTTTCCAGCGTCAGCGCGTGTTCGTAGGCATCCGTGAAGGAATCACCGAAGAGCACCACTTCGCCGCCGCGCGCCTTGACGGCATCGATCTTCACCTGCGGGGTGGTGGTGGGCATGACGATCACCGCCCGGCAACCCAGGCGCGCTGCGGAAAGGGCCACACCCTGGGCGTGGTTGCCGGCCGAGGCGCAGATGACGCCGCGCTTCAGTTGCGGCGGACTCAGGTGGGCCATCTTGTTGTAGGCGCCGCGCAGCTTGAAGCTGAACACGCTCTGCATGTCTTCACGCTTGAAGTAAATTCGATTATCAATCCTTTGCGACAGCGTATTCGCCAGTTCCAGCGGGGTTTCTTGGGCGACGTCGTAGACGCGGGCGGTCAGGATCTTTTTCAGATAATCGTTACTCATGTTGGTCATCAGTGAAGTGAAGTCAGGCGAGCAGCAGCGGGTTCAGGCGCGGTCATATCGCAATCAGGTAAAGGAAATAAAGGCTGGGTAAGCCGCTTGGGGTTCCCCGTGGGCCAGGCTGGCTGGTCGCCGGTCCGGGCCAGGGGAACTGGGCATTATAAGGGAGCCGGGCCAGGCAAGGCCAAGCGTGCAAGGTCAAGGGGAGATTCGAGGAGAGATATGAATGTTTCTCCCATTCTTGAAATCAAGCACTGCGGCACCAGCTAGAATGCACCCTGCGCCATTCAACCGGGCTTGACGGATGGCAAGTTTCCTCCCTGGCTGCGGCCAGTTCTCCACCTACCTGCCATCTGCATGATCGAATCCGCCGTTCTCTGGCTGCTCAACATCCTCGCCATTCCCACTGTGGGCCTGACCTCGGTATTCCTGATCAGCTTCATTTCGGCCACCTTGCTGCCACTGGGTTCGGAACCGGCGGTCTTTGCCGTCATCAAGGCCAGTCCGGAGATGTTCTGGCCGGTGATTCTGGTGGCAACCTTCGGCAACACCCTGGGCGGCATCGTCGATTACTGGATGGGGTATGGGGCCAAGCAGGCTTTCGCCAAGGAGCGCGCCTCGCGCTGGTTCCACTGGCTGGAACGCTTCGGCGCCAAGACCATGCTGCTGGCCTGGCTGCCCGGCATCGGCGACCCCATCTGCACCCTGGCCGGCTGGCTGCGCCTGCCATTCTGGCCTTCGGTGTTCTATATGGCCATCGGCAAGTTCATCCGCTATGTGCTCATGACCTGGCTGCTGCTGAACGTGCCGGACGGGTTCTGGCACAAGCTGGGGGCCTGGTTGGCGTAGATTTTCGAGAAAGATGAAGGAAAAGGCGCCGCAAGGGCGCCCCGGCCGGTTTTCAGACAGGCAGGTGAATCATCCTGCCAAAGTCGGGACCAGGCTCTCGATCAGGCGAATGGCCAGGAAGGTCGCCGTCACGCCCAGCACGGCCAGGTGGCGGGTCTTGAGCTTCATGGCCAGGCCGGTATCTTCGTTGAAAATGGCAGTGTGCATGGTGATCTCCTTGCTAAGTCGTCCAGGCCCGGGTCAGGCCTTGCATTGGGCATAGTCGGCCAGGGTGAGGGCCAGGTTTTCCAGGAATTCGGTCATCAGGGTCTGCAACATGGGGTCCTCCTTGAGGGGATGGGGTCAGGGCATGTCCCTGATGGCTGTGTGGATGAGATGAATTATAGATTTTTACAATCAAATTATAGAAATTGATTGTATTTATAAATTCAATTGGGGGAGCCTATCGCCGCCCGAGGCTTTGCAGACCTGGCCGAAACCCGGGGCCGGGCATCGCGAGTTTTGCCAATAGGCTAAAATGCACCTCCGGCAGCAGATTTACCTCATACATCGATGAACGCCCCCGCACAGATCCAGGCTTTGCTTACAGACGCGCCGCATGGCGCCACGCCCCCGCGCTTGCGCGAAATTCCGTACAACTACACTTCCTTCTCCGATCGCGAGATCGTGATCCGGTTGTTGGGCGAAGCCTCCTGGTCCCTGCTGGACGAGCTGCGCGGCAAGCGCCAGACCGGTCGCTCGGCGCGCATGCTGTATGAAGTATTGGGCGACATCTGGGTGGTCCGCCGCAATCCCTACCTGCAGGACGACCTGCTGGACAACCCCAAGCGCCGCGCCGCCCTGATCGAGGCGCTGAACCATCGCATCAACGAAGTCGACAAGCGCCGCCTGGCCACCGACCTGGCCGAATCCGGCGACGCCGAGGCCCAGCGCCGCAGCGCCAGCGTGGAAGCCTTGCTCAAGGCGGCCAAGAAGGCCATTGGCGACTTCGCCGAAGAATTCCGCCAGACCTACGATTTGCGCCGCCGCGCCACCAAGGTGCTGGGCCGCTATACCGCCCGCGACAACATCAAGTTCGACGGCCTCTCGCGCGTCTCGCACGTGACCGACGCCACCGACTGGCGCGTCGAGTACCCCTTCGTGGTGCTGACCCCGGACAGCGAAGACGAGATGGCCGGCCTGGTCAAGGCCTGTATCGAACTGGGCCTGACCATCATCCCGCGCGGCGGCGGCACCGGTTATACCGGCGGCGCCATTCCGCTCACGCCCCTGTCGGCTGTCATCAATACCGAAAAGCTGGAACAGCTGGGCGCGGTCGAAATGACCATGCTGCCCGGCGTGGACAAGCCCTACGCCACGATCTATTCGGGCGCGGGCGTGGTCACCAAGCGCGTCTCGGATGCGGCTGAAAAAGCCGGTTTCGTCTTCGCCGTGGACCCGACGTCTGCTGAAGCCTCGTGCATCGGCGGCAACGTCGCCATGAACGCCGGCGGCAAGAAGGCCGTGCTGTGGGGCACCGCCCTGGACAACCTGGCCAGCTGGCGCATGGTCGATCCGCAAGGCGACTGGCTGGAAGTGACCCGCCTGGACCACAACCTGGGCAAGATCCACGACGTGGAAGTGGCGCGCTTCAAGCTGGAGTGGTCGCATCCCGGCGAGAAGGGCCAGAAGACCGAAGTCTTCAAGACCGAGATCCTGGAAATCTCCGGCAAGAAATTCCGCAAGGAAGGCCTGGGCAAGGACGTCACCGACAAGTTCCTCTCGGGCCTGCCGGGCGTGCAGAAGGAAGGCTGCGATGGCCTGATCACCTCGGCCCGCTGGATCCTGCACAAGATGCCCAAGCAGACCCGCACGGTCTGCCTGGAATTCTTCGGCCAGGCGCGCGATGCGATTCCCTCGATCGTCGAGATCAAGGATTACCTGGACGCCGAAACCAAAAAGGGCGGCGCCATCCTGGCCGGCCTGGAACACCTGGACGAGCGCTACCTGCGCGCGGTCGGCTATGCCACCAAGTCCAAGCGCGGCGTGCTGCCCAAGATGGTGCTGATCGGCGACATCGTCGGTGACGACGAAAACGCCGTGGCTGCTGCCGCCTCGGAAGTGATCCGCATGGCCAACAATCGAGTGGGTGAAGGCTTCATCGCCGTGAGCCCGGAAGCGCGCAAGAAATTCTGGCTGGACCGCTCGCGTACCGCCGCCATCGCCAAGCACACCAACGCCTTCAAGATCAACGAAGACGTGGTGATTCCGCTGAACTGCATGGGCGAATACACCGACGGCATCGAGCGCATCAACATCGAACTGTCGATCAAGAACAAGCTGCAACTGCTGGCCGAACTGGACAGCTTCTTCGTCAAGGGCAACCTGCCGCTGGGCAAGAGCGATGACGCCGAGGGTGACGACATCCCCGCCGCCGAAATGCTGGAAGACCGCGTCCACCAGGCCGAAAGCCTGCTGGAACAGACCCACGCACGCTGGTCCTACCTGCTGGCCAACCTGGACAAGCCGCTGGGCGACGCCAAGGGCGAACTGGCCGCGCTGGGCCTGGAAAAGATGCTGCCGGTGTTCGAGCAGCGCCTGATCGACCAGCCCGACGCCGCCGTCTTCCATGTGGTGCAGGACCGCACCGTGCGCATCTCCTGGAAGCAGGAAGTGCGCGCGCAATTGCGCCAGATCTTCTCGGGCGCGGCCTTCAAGCTGATCCTGGAAGAATGCCAGGCCATCCACAAGCGCGTGCTGCGCGGCCGCGTCTTCGTGGCGCTGCACATGCACGCGGGGGATGGCAACGTGCACACCAACATCCCGGTCAATTCCGACCACTACGAAATGCTGCAGGATGCCCACGTCGCCGTGGCGCGCATCATGAAGCTGGCCCGCTCGCTCAATGGCGTGATCTCGGGCGAGCACGGCATCGGCATCACCAAGCTGGAATTCCTGACCGAAGACGAGATCGGCGAATTCCGCGAATACAAGAAGCGCGTGGACCCCGAAGGCCGCTTCAACAAGGGCAAGCTGCTGAACCTGCCCGGCATGGAAGCCGACCTGTCCAACGCCTATACGCCGTCGTTCGGCCTGATGGGCCACGAGTCGCTGATCATGCAGCAGAGCGACATTGGCGCGATTGCCAGCAGCGTCAAGGACTGCCTGCGCTGCGGCAAGTGCAAGCCGGTCTGTTCGACCCACGTGCCGCGCGCCAACCTGCTGTACTCGCCGCGCAACAAGATCCTGGCGACTTCGCTGCTGGTGGAAGCCTTCCTTTATGAAGAGCAGACCCGCCGTGGTGTCTCCATCAAGCATTGGGAAGAATTCGAGGACGTGGCCGACCACTGCACGGTGTGCCACAAGTGCGTCACGCCTTGCCCGGTCGATATCGACTTCGGCGATGTCTCGATGAACATGCGCAACCTCTTGCGCAAGATGGGCAAGAAGTCCTTCAATGCCGGCACCAATGCGGCCATGTTCTTCTTGAACGCCACCGACCCGGCCACCATCAACGCCACCCGCAAGGTGATGACGCAGTGGGGCTTCAAGGCGCAGCGCCTGGGCAACGACCTGATGAAGAAGTTTGCCAAGAAGCAGACCCAGAAACCGCCCGCCACCGTCGGCAAGCCGCCGGTCAAGGAGCAGGTCATCCACTTCATCAACAAGAAGATGCCGGGCAACCTGCCCAAGAAGACGGCGCGTGCGCTGCTGGATATCGAGGACGACAAGATCGTCCCCATCATCCGCAATCCCAAGACCACCACGGCCGATACGGAAGCGGTGTTCTATTTCCCGGGCTGCGGTTCGGAGCGCCTGTTCTCGCAGGTCGGCCTGGCCACGCAAGCGATGCTGTGGAATGTCGGCGTGCAAACGGTGCTGCCGCCGGGCTACCTGTGCTGCGGTTATCCGCAACGCGGGACCGGCGACTTCGAAAAGGGCGAGAAGATCATCACCGACAACCGCGTGCTGTTCCATCGCATGGCCAATACGCTGAACTACCTCGACATCAAGACCGTCGTGGTCTCCTGCGGCACCTGCTACGACCAGCTGCAGGGCTATGAATTCGAGAAGATCTTCCCCGGCTGCCGCATCATCGACATCCACGAATATCTGCTGGAGAAGGGCGTCAAGCTCGAAGGCGTGACCGGTACCCGCTACATGTACCACGATCCCTGCCACAGCCCGATGAAACAGCAGGATCCGCTGAAGACCGTCAACTCGCTCATCACCACGGTGGACGCGCAGAAGATCGAGAAGAACGATCGCTGCTGCGGCGAGTCGGGCACCTTCGGTGTCTCGCGTCCGGATGTCTCGACCCAGGTCCGCTTCCGCAAGGAAGAGGAAATGAAGAAGGGCAGCGACAAGGTGCGCGCCGATGGCTTCACCGGCGACGTCAAGATTTTGACCTCCTGCCCGTCCTGCTTCCAGGGCCTGTCGCGCTACAACGAGGATGCCGGCACCACTGCCGACTATATCGTCGTGGAAATGGCGCGCCACCTGCTGGGCGAGAACTGGATGCCTGAATACGTCGAGCGCGCCAACAATGGCGGCATCGAACGCATCCTGGTGTAAGCGGAGGCGCTGACGATGAGCCAGATTCCTGCCTGCGAATTGTGTGCCGGTGACGGCGGCGAAGTGCTGTGGCGCCATCCCGAGTTCCGGGTGGTGCTGGTCGATGAGCCGGATTACCCGGGCTTCTGCCGTGTGATCTGCAACGAGCACGTCAAGGAAATGACCGACCTCGCCCCGGCGCAGTGCACCCGCATGGCCAATGCGGTGTGGGCGGTCGAGGCCGCACAGCGCGAAGTGATGCAGCCCGAGAAGGTCAACCTGGCCACGCTGGGCAACATGACGCCGCACGTGCACTGGCACGTGATTCCGCGCTTTACCGATGATCGTCATTTCCCCAGCCCGGTCTGGGCCGAGCCACGCCGTGCGGCCGATGCTGCCAGCCTCGACGCGCGTCGCGCGCTGCTGCCGCAATTGCGCGAAGCGGTGCGCCAGCAGCTCGATGCAGCAGGTCTGACGGCCTGATCTGCAAGCTACTGCGCAAGCCCGGCCTGGACAGCTCCGGCCGGGTTTGCATTTCTTCTTACGAATTTCAAGGGAGAGCCCATGAGCGCCCCGTCTTCTCCGGTTCCGGTGTCCTTCAAGGTGCGCAAGCGCTCGCGCGTGGTCGAAGTCGAGTTCGATGATGGCGTGATGTTTTCCCTGCCCTTCGAACTGATGCGCGTCTATTCGCCTTCGGCCGAAGTGCGCGGCCACGGGCCGGGTCAGGAAGTGCTGCAGACCGGCAAGCGCGATGTCGAGATCCACGGCATCGAACCGGTCGGCAACTACGGCGTCAAACCGCTGTTCTCGGACGGCCATGCCAGCGGCATCTTCACCTGGGATTACCTCTACCAGCTCGGCCGTGACCAGGCCGCGATGTGGGAAGCCTATCTGCAAAAGCTGGAAGCGGCCGGCTTCACGCGCGACAGCGGGCGCGATCATCAGCCCGAGGCCAGCGGTGGCCATGCTTGTGGCCATGCGCACTGAACTGCGCTGATCCGTAGCGCCTCCTGCTGATCCAGGGCAAGCTCTGCGCGGGCCCGTCTCTTATAATGTCGTCTTCATTGTTACAGGCCCAGCCATGACCAACACCACCCATTTCGGTTACGAAACCGTCAAAGAAGAAGAGAAGGTCCGCAAGGTCGCGGAAGTGTTCCACTCCGTCGCTGCCAAGTACGATGTGATGAACGACTTCATGTCGGCGGGCCTGCACCGCATCTGGAAAGCCTTCACCATCGCCCAGGCCGGCGTGCGTCCGGGCTTCAAGGTGCTCGACATCGCCGGTGGCACCGGTGACCTCTCCAAGGTCTTCGCCAGGCAGGCCGGTCCGAGCGGCGAAGTCTGGCTCACCGACATCAATGAATCCATGTTGCGCGTGGGCCGTGATCGTCTGCTCAACAAGGGCATCGTCACGCCCACCATGCTGTGCGATGCGGAGAAGCTGCCCTTCCCGGACAATTATTTCGACCGCGTCTCGGTGGCCTTCGGCCTGCGCAACATGACCCACAAGGATGCCGCCCTGGCTGAAATGCGCCGCGTACTGAAACCTGGCGGCAAGCTGCTGGTGCTGGAATTCTCCAAGGTCTGGGAGCCGCTCAAGAAACCCTATGACGTCTATTCCTTCTCGGTCCTGCCGTGGCTGGGCAAGAAGGTCGCCAACGATGCCGACAGCTATCGCTACCTGGCTGAATCGATCCGCATGCACCCCGACCAGGAAACCCTGAAGCAGATGATGGAACAGGCCGGACTGGACCGCGTGCAGTACTTCAACCTGACTGCCGGTGTGGCCGCGCTGCATACGGGCATTAAGATGTAATGAATGCTGGGCGCAGCAGCATTAAGGCTGGCTTAATTCTGCCCGGCGACAATGATTGCTCCGGATCTGCGGATACGTTCTCCCTCGACGGCCCGTTGCTCCGGCATCATCCACAAGAGGCAAGGCCATGAAAAAAATACTGCTCGCACTGCTGTTGTCGATCACATCGCTGTCGCTCATCATGTCGCCCGCCGAGGCGCGGCGCCTGGGCGGTGGCGGTTCCTTCGGCAAGCAATCCTCCCATTACTCGCGCCAGGCGGCGCCGTCCTCTCCCTCCTACAACCAGCCGTCAGCCACACCCTATCGTCCCTCGGCGCCTGCCGCCACACCGCAAAGCGCGCCCATGCCCAGGCCCGCCAGTCCCTGGCGCAACATGCTGGGCGGTGCGTTGCTGGGCTTCGGTCTCGGTGCGCTGATGTCGCACTTCGGTATTGGTGGTGCGCTCGGCGGCATGTTGGGCTCGCTCTTGACGATCGCGCTGCTGTGCGCGGCGGTGATCTTCCTGATCCGCCTGTTCGCCCGTGGTCGTGAGGCGCAGAACAACAATCCGGCTTATGCCGCACCGATGCCGCGCGTCAGTCCCATCGGCAGCGCTGCCGGGGCCACCCCGGAAATCGGTTCCGGCCTGCGCGACATCAACCCGCCGCCCACCGCCCTGCAAGGCAGCGGCTACGGCGCGACGGCCCAGCCGGTACAGATCCAGCAGTGGGGTATTCCGGAAGGCTTCGATACGGCCGGCTTCGTGCGCAATGCCAAGACCTATTTCATTCGCCTGCAGGCCGCCTGGGACCGCGCCGATGTCAACGATATCCGCGAGTTCACCACGCCCGAGATGTTCGCCGAACTGCGCATGCAGTTGACCGAACGGGGGGCCGCGCCCAATGCCACCGATGTCGTGCAGCTCGATGCGCAACTGCTGGGCATCGAGACCATGGCCTTCGATTACCTGGCCACGGTCCGCTTCCAGGGCCTCATCAAGGAAGCGCCGGATGCCTCGGCCGAACCCTTCGCCGAGATCTGGAACCTCTCCAAGCCGCTCAACGGCAGCGGTGGTTGGGTGCTGGCCGGTATCCAGCAGGTTTGAGGCGTGCCGAAGGCGCGCTGGATCAAGCAAGCTGCAGTGCCCGGACCTTGCCGGGGCGCCAAGCTGGTACACTTGAAACCGCCCGGTTTTTGCGGGCGGTTTTGTTTTTGTGGAGGGGAATTGCTTGCCCTCCAACGCAGTCAACCGGGTCAGTTCGACCCGCTCTGATCCACCCCGATTCTGGAATCCATGTCCGTGCTGCCCGATCCGTCCACTCTTGCCTCCGACCTCGATCCGATGAAACCTGCCGCGGCAGTGATCAACCACCTGCTGGCACAGGAACCGTGGGCGCGCGAGACGCTCATCACCCATGCCGGCAAGGTGGCCTGCATCGATACCGGTGTCATGCAGCTGCGCTTGAGCGTCACCGCTGACGGCTACCTGCAGGAGGTGCCGGCTGCTGCCGTGGCCGATGTCACCATCCGCCTGAAGCTCTCCGACCTGCCGCTCATTGCCGCCAACCGCGAGCGCGCGGTTTCCTACGTCAAGCTGGAAGGCGATGCCGACTTCGCCAATGCGATTTCTCAACTGAGCCAGAAGCTGCGCTGGGATGCCGAGGATGATCTCTCCCGCGTGCTCGGCGATGTCGCCGCCACCCGCATCGTCTCCGGTGCGCGCGACCTGTTCGAGACCGCCCGCACCAGCGGCCGCAAGCTGACCGAAAACCTTGCCGAGTATTTCCTGGAAGAACAACCGATGCTGATCCGCCCCCGCCAGTTGCAGGACTTTTCCGCCGATGTCGTGCGCCTGCGTGACGACCTGGAACGCTTGTCCAAGCGCATCGAGAAACTGGAGCGTCGTTAAATGCTGCTGCGTTCCCTGCGTCTGCTCAAGATCATCCGTGTGGCCATTCTCTATGGTCTGGATGAAATCATCGCCTCCGAATTCGCGCCGCCGCGCATCGCCCGCATCACCAACCGCATCTTTTTCTGGCGCGATCTGTCTGCGCCGCGCGGTGAGCGTTTGCGCCGTGCGCTGGAAGACCTCGGCCCCATCTTCATCAAGTTCGGCCAGGTGCTCTCGACCCGGCGCGACCTGATGCCGCCCGACATCGCCAATGAGCTGACCCTGTTGCAGGACCGCGTGCCGCCCTTCGATTCGGAACTGGCGATCAAGCAGATCGAGAAGTCGCTGGGTGCGCATCCGGACCAGCTCTTCGCCAGCTTCGAGCGCACTCCGGTGGCCTCGGCCTCGATTGCCCAGGTCCACTTCGCCACCTTGAAGGATGGCAAGCATGTGGCCGTCAAGGTGCTGCGCCCCGGCATGCGCGACATCATCGACCATGACATCGGCCTGATGCACGTGGCCGCCGACTGGCTGGAGCGCCTGTGGGCCGATGGCCGCCGCCTGAAGGCCAAGGAAGTGGTGGGTGAGTTCGACAAGTACCTGCACGATGAACTGGACCTCATGCGCGAGGCCGCCAACGCCAGCCAGCTGCGCCGCAACTTCGCCGAGTCGACGTTGTTGATGGTGCCGGAGATGTATTGGGATTATTGTTCACCTTCGGTCATCGTCATGGAGCGCATGGTTGGCATCCCCATTTCGCAGACCGAGCGCCTGCGCGCCGAAGGGGTCGATCTGTCCAAGCTCTCGCGCGATGGCGTGGAGATTTTCTTCACCCAGGTGTTTCGCGATGGCTTCTTCCATGCCGACATGCACCCCGGCAACATCCTGGTGTCGGTGGCCCCGGAGAGCTTTGGTCGCTATATCGCGCTGGACTTCGGCATCGTCGGCACGCTCAATGATTTCGACAAGGATTACCTGTCGCAGAATTTCCTGGCCTTCTTCCGTCGCGACTACAAGCGCGTGGCCGAGGCCCACATCGAATCCGGCTGGGCCCCCAAGGATACCCGCGTCGATGAGCTGGAAGCGGCAGTACGTGCTTGCTGCGAACCGATCTTCGATCGTCCCCTGAAGGACATTTCCTTCGGCCAGGTGTTGCTGCGCCTGTTCCAGACCTCGCGCCGTTTCAACGTGGAAGTGCAGCCGCAGCTGGTGCTGCTGCAGAAGACCCTGCTCAATGTCGAAGGACTGGGGCGCCAGCTCGATCCCGACCTGGATCTGTGGAAGACCGCCAAGCCGTATCTCGAACGCTGGATGAGCGAGCAGATCGGCTGGCGCGGGTTCGTCGAACAGCTCAAGGTGGAAGTGCCGCGCTACAGCCGCCTGCTGCCCGAACTGCCGCGCCTGGCGCACCAGGCACTGACGCGCTATACCGAAGGCGAAGGCCAGTCGCACAATACCGAACTGATCCGCAAGCTCCTGACTGAACAGCGCCGCACCAACATGCTGCTGGGCGTGATCGTGTATTTCGGTGGCGGGCTGATCGGCGGCATCATCGTGGTGCAGTTGTTGATGCACCTGCTGAGATTCTATTGATATAAATGGGTTAAATCATTTCTCCAAGCAAAGCGCCGGCACATGCCGGCGTTTCGCATGGGTGACCAGAAAAGCAGAGGCAGAGAACGTGGGAACCAACGACAACAAGCTGTCCGACGCACGTGTGCGCATGCTGCCCTATATCGTGGCGGCGACCTTCTTCATGGAGTATCTCGATACCACCATCATCGCCACTGCCTTGCCGCAGATGGCGCAATCCTTCGGGGTCGGACCCAATGAACTGAGCCTGGGCATGACGGCTTACATGCTGACCCTGGCCGTCTTCATTCCCATCAGTGGCTGGGTGGCCGATCGCTTCGGTTCGCGCACCGTATTCGGCATGGCCATTGCCATCTTCACGCTGGCATCCGTGCTGTGCGGTTACTCGCAGAATGTGTGGCAGTTCACCGCCGCGCGTGTGCTGCAAGGGTTGGGTGGAGCAATGATGGTGCCGGTCGGGCGCATGATCGTGGTGCGCAGCACCGGCAAGGACAGGCTGATGAAAGCCATCGCCACCATCACCTGGCCGGCCATCGTGGCACCGGTAGTGGGGCCTTCCATCGGTGGCTTCATCACCACCTATGCGTCGTGGCACTGGATCTTCCTGATGAACGTCCCGTTCGGGATTGCTGCCTTCATTGCCGTGATGCGGGTGGTGCGCAATGAACATGGTCACAGCAAGCGGCCGCTGGATGTGATCGGTTTCCTGCTCTCGGGGGCGGCGCTGACTTCGCTGCTGTATGGTACCGAGATCGCCAGCCATATGGAATCCAACATCAAGGTGGCGCTCGGCTTCGTGGCGCTGGGCGTGGTGCTCGGCTACTGTGCGTGGCGCCACATGCAGCGCATCGAACATCCGCTGCTGGATTTTTCCAGTCTGCGTATCCCGACCTATTCGGTGACGGTGCTGACCGGTTCGCTCACGCGTATCGGCGTGGATGCGGTGCCTTACCTGATGCCGCTGATGTTCCAGATCGGTTTCGGCCTGACCGCCTTCCAGTCGGGTTTGCTGCTGCTGGCCACTGCGCTCGGCAACCTTGGCATGAAGGCGTTCACCACGCGCATCCTGCAGCGCTTCGGTTTCCGTAGCGTCGCGGTCAACAATGCGGCCATCGCCGGCTGCCTCATCATTGCCTGCGGCTTGCTCACGCCAGGCGCGCCGCTGCCGGTGATCCTGGGGGTGATCTTCTGTTATGGCCTGTCGCGTTCGATGCAGTTCTCTACCTTGGCCACGCTGGCCTATGCGGATATCAGCGATGCCCGCAAATCCTCGGCCAGCACGCTCTGGAGCGTGGCGCAGCAGATGACCATCGGGATGGGCATCGCCTTCGGTGCGCTGGCCTTGCGGATCGCGGCGGCGCTGCGGGGCGAGGAGATCGATGCCAGCGGCGCGCATTTCACGTTGGGCGATTTCCAGTGGGCCTTTGCGATGGCCGGTGTAGTGACATTGATCTCGGTGATGGGCTATCGCGGCTTGGCACGGGACGCCGGCAGCAATATCGGTGGCGGCATGCGCGCTGCGCAAGGCAAGCGTTAAGCGCCGGGCCCGCATGAAAAAAACCTCGCGCCGGCACATGCCGGGCGAGGTTTTTTCTTGAGCGATGCAATCAGGCGAACAGCCGCGCCAGTTCCACCCCCGGTTCGGGGGCGCGCATGAAAGCTTCACCAACCAGGAAAGCATGGACGTCGGCATCGCGCATGCGCTTGACGTCATCCGGGGTGGCGATGGCCGATTCGGTGACCACCAGCTTTTCCGGGGGGATGCGCGGCAGCAGGTTCAGGGTGGTGTCCAGCGTGGTCTCGAAGGTGCGCAGGTTGCGGTTGTTGATGCCCAACAGACGTGTCTTCAGTTTCAAGGCGGCTTCCAGTTCGGCCTGGTCATGGACTTCCACCAGCACGCTCATGCCCAGTTCATGGGCGCAGGCTTCCAGGTCGGCCATCAGGCCATGGTCCAGTGCGGCCACGATCAGCAGGATGGCGTCCGCCCCCCAGGAGCGGGCCTGATAGATCTGGTAATGATCCATCATGAAATCCTTGCGCAGCACCGGCAGGGCGCACGCGGCGCGCGCCGCCTTGAGGTAGTCCGGCGAGCCCTGGAAGAATTGTTCATCGGTCAGTACCGACAGGCAGGCCGCGCCATGTTCGGCATAGCTCACGGCGATCTCGGCCGGCTTGAAGTCGGGACGGATCACACCCTTGGAGGGCGAGGCCTTCTTGACTTCGGCAATCACGCCGGCCTGACCGCTGGCGATCTTGCCGCGCAGGCTCTCTTCGAAATTGCGCAGTTCGGAGCGCAATTCGCTGTCGGTTTCCACATCGCGGCGCAGGCTGGCGAGGTCGCGCTGCTTCTTGGCCAGGCGCACTTCCTCGGCCTTGACGTCGAGGATCTTGTTGAGAATGTCGGACATGGGGCTCCTTGTCGGTTTCAGTGTTTGCCGCCGAGCTGGCGCGTGACCTGCACGAACTGGTCCAGCTTGGCACGGGCAGCGCCCGAGGCGATGGTGGCGCGCGCAGTGGCCAGCCCCTCGGCAATCGAGGTTGCCACACCTGCCGCGTACAGGGCCGTGGCAGCATTGATGACTACGATGTCGTGCACCGGACCGGGTTCCCCGCGCAGGGCTTCGAAGATCTTCTCCTTCGATTCGGTGGCATTGCCGACCTGCAAGTTGCGGCTGGCAAACATGGACAGGCCAAAGTCCTCCGGATGGATCTCATATTCGCGGATCTCGCCGTTGACCAGTTCGCCCACCATGGTGGCGCCGCCCAGCGTGACTTCGTCGAGGTTGTCTCGACCCCAGACCACGATGGCATGCTGTGCGCCCAGGCGTTGCAGCACGCGTACCTGGATGCCCACCAGATCGGGGTGGAACACGCCCATGAGGATATTGGGTGCGCCGGCCGGATTGGTCAGCGGACCGAGGATGTTGAAGATGGTGCGCACGCCCAGCTCCTTGCGCACCGGCGCGGCGTGCTTCATGGCGGCGTGGTGGTTGGGGGCGAACATGAAGCCGATACCGGACTGGGCGATCGATTGCGCCACCTGCTCGGGTTGCAGGTTGATGTCTGCTCCCAGGGCTTCGAGCACGTCGGCGCTGCCGGACGAGGACGATACGCTGCGCCCGCCATGCTTGGCCACGCGCGCACCGGCGGCAGCGGCCACGAACATGGAAGCCGTGGAGATATTGAAGGTATGCGCGCCATCGCCGCCGGTGCCGACGATGTCGAGCAGGCCGGTGGTGTCGGCCATCGGCACCTTGGTAGCGAATTCGCGCATGACTTGCGCGGCGGCGGCGATCTCGCCGATGCTTTCCTTCTTCACGCGCAGGCCCATGGTGAGGGCCGCGATCATCACCGGCGACATCTCGCCGCTCATGATCTGGCGGAACAGGGTCAGCATTTCATCGTGGAAGATTTCGCGATGTTCGATACAGCGCAGCAGCGCTTCTTGCGGAGTGATGGGCATGTTGTGTCTCGTCTTGTGTGATGGTCTCAGCCGTGGGCGCTGCCGCTCAGGAAGTTCTTGAGCAGGGCGTGGCCGTGCTCGGAGAGGATGGACTCGGGATGGAACTGCACGCCTTGCAGATCGAACTCCTTGTGGCGCACGCCCATGATCTCGCCATCGTCAGTCCAGGCGGTCACTTCCAGACAATCCGGCAGAGTGGCGCGTTCGATGGCCAGCGAGTGGTAGCGGATCACCGTGTAAGGCGTGGGCAGGTCCTTGAAGACGCCCACACCAGTGTGCGCGATCCTGGAAGTCTTGCCGTGCATGACCTGCTTGGCGCGGATGATGTTGCCGCCGAAGGCTTCACCGATGGCCTGGTGGCCCAGGCAGACGCCCAGGATGGGCAGCTTGCCCGAGAATTCCTTGAGCAGATCCACGCAGATGCCGGCTTCCTTCGGGCTGCAGGGGCCGGGGGAGAGGCAGATGCGCTCGGGGTTCAGTGTCTTGATGTCATCCAGCGTGATCTCGTCATTGCGGATGGTCAGCACCTCTTCGCCCAGCTCGCCGAAGTATTGCACCAGGTTGTAGGTGAAGGAGTCGTAGTTGTCGATCATCAGCAGCATTTAGATTTCTCCGTCCAGGCCATCTTGCACTTGTTCAGCAGCGCGCAGCACGGCACGCGCCTTGTTTTCGGTTTCTTCCCATTCCATTTCCGGCACCGAGTCGGCCACGATGCCGGCGGCGGCCTGCACATACAGCGTGCCATCCTTGATGACGCCGGTACGAATCGCAATGGCCACGTCCATCTCGCCTCCGAAGGAGAGATAGCCGCAGGCGCCACCATAGATGCCGCGCTTGGTCGGTTCCAGTTCATCGATGATTTCCATCGCGCGCACCTTGGGGGCGCCCGAGAGCGTGCCGGCGGGGAAGGTGGCCTTCAATACATCGAGGTTGGACATGCCGGGTTTCAGGATGCCCTCGACGTTGGAGACGATGTGCTGCACGTGGGAATATTTTTCGATCACCATCTGGTCGGTGACCTTGACGCTGCCGGTGGTAGCGATGCGGCCGATGTCGTTGCGGGCCAGGTCGATGAGCATCACGTGTTCGGCGATTTCCTTGGGATCGGCCAGCAGTTCGCGGGCCAGCTGTTCATCGCGCTCGATGGTGGAGCCGCGCGGGCGGGTACCGGCCAGCGGGCGGATGGTGATCTTCTTCTGGCCTTCGCCGATGGATTCGTTGCGCACCAGAATTTCGGGCGAGGCGCCGACGATCTGCATGTCGCCGAAGTTGTAGAAGTACATGTAAGGCGAGGGGTTCAGCGAGCGCAGTGCGCGGTACAGCATCAGCGGCGAATCCACATAGGATTTCTTCAGACGCTGGCCGATCTGCACCTGCATCAGGTCGCCGGCCATCACGTATTCCTTGGCGCGGGCCACGGCTTTCAGATATTCGTCCTTGGGGAATTCGCGGATGGTCTCGGTACGCACCGAACCGGTGGTGACGGGCGCATCGGCCGGTCGTCGCAGCATGGCGCGCAGGTCGCGCAGGCGCTGGCGGCCACGGGAGAAGGCTTCCGGCTGGCTGGGGTCGGCGTAGACGATCAGGTAGAGCTTGCCCGAGAGATTGTCGATGACGGCCAGCTCTTCGGTCAGCAGCAACTGGATGTCGGGCAGGCCCAGGGTGTCCTTGGGCGCGCTGTCTTCCAGGCGCTTTTCGATGTAGCGCACGGCGTCATAGCCGAAGTAGCCGGCCAGGCCGCCGCAGAAGCGCGGCATGCCGGGGCGGATGGCGACCTTGAAGCGGGACTGGTACTGGGCGATGAATTCCAGCGCATTGCCTTCGGCGGTTTCGATCACCACGTCATTCTTCAGCACTTCGATCTGCTTGCCGCTGCAGCGGATCTTGGTCGAAGCAGGCAGGCCGATGAAGGAATAGCGGCCGAAGCGCTCGCCTCCCACGACTGATTCCAGCAGGAAGGTGTTCTTGCCGGTGTTGTGGCTCTGGGCCAGCTTGAGATAGAGCGTGAGCGGCGTTTCCAGGTCGGCGAAGGCTTCGGCGATCAGGGGGATGCGGTTATAGCCTTCGGCGGCCAGCGATTTGAATTCGAGTTCGGTCATGTTTCACTCCAGACCGCCATTGTAGGGTACCCAGGCCTGCCCACCGGCGGTGCGCAGGCGCAATGCGCGATGCACACGATGACCGTGGACAGCTGCGGACTCTCGTCAGCGGTGTCGTTAAGGGAAATACGGGGGATGCGGGTACTACAACAAACGACCCGGCACGCAGGGGCGGCCAGGTCCAGGCGTCATTTACAGAGCCTGGAATTGCCAGCGTCGCCACAGCCAGGCCTCAGGGGCGGCTGTCGGTTGAGCGGTACGTTTGTTGTTGCGAAACATTGATGTGGGGTCGCGGTTGGATCTTCGGTCTATCGACCGGTGAGCTGACAGGGTGTCAGTCCACCGAGATTTGCTGCGCTGCTTCTACAAGCGTCGAAACTATACCATCCGAATCGACGTCGTGTATAGATTCACCGTGGTTGTATCCATACGGAACATTCAGGACACGGCATCCCGCCGCGCGGGCAGCCTGGGCATCGTTGCTGGAGTCGCCGATGGCCACCACCTGGGCCGCTTCCAGGGCGAAATCCTGGCAGACCTGCAGCAGGGGCATGGGATCGGGCTTCTTCTTGGGGAAGGAATCGCCGCCATAGACGATCTCGAAGAAGTCGCGCAGGCCCTTCTTCTGCAGCAGCGGCAAGGCGAAGGCCAGCGGTTTGTTGGTCACGCAGGCCAGGCGCAGGCCCTTGCCGCGCAGGGCTTGCAGGCCCTCGACCACGCCCGGGTAGAGCGAGGAATAGTCACCGTTGATGGCCAGGTAGTGCTCGGTATAGCTATCGAGCGCCTGCTGGAAGTACTGCGCCGCCTCATCCTCGGCATAATCCACGGCCAGCACGCGGCGGATCAGGTTCTCGGTGCCCTTGCCGACGAAGTTGACGATGGTTTCCTGGGACAGGGGCGTCAGTCCCAATTCTTCACGCATGCGGTTGACCGCTACATGGAAGTCGGCCGCCGTATCCAGCATGGTACCGTCGAGGTCGATGATGGCGGCCTTGATATTGGTCAGATTCTTCATATGCCCTGGAAACCTCGTAGTTTGTGCGTCTGGCGAAGGGGTGGGAGATCAGACTTGGGCCAGTTCGGCGCGCATGGCGTCGATGACGGCCTTGTAGTCCGGTTTGCCGAAGATGGCCGAACCGGCGACAAAGGTGTCTGCACCGGCGCGGGCGGCGGCGGCGATGTTCTCGACCTTGATGCCGCCATCGACTTCCAGCAGGATGTCGCGGCCGGATTCATCGATGCGACGGCGCACTTCGGCGATCTTCTTCAAGGCTTCCGGAATGAAGGACTGGCCGCCGAAACCGGGGTTGACGGACATGATCAGGACCATGTCCAGCTTGTCCATCACGTGGTCCAGGTAGTGCAGCGGTGTGCCGGGGTTGAACACCAGGCCGGCCTTGCAGCCGTTGTCGCGGATCAGTTGCAGGGAGCGGTCGATGTGCTCGGAGGCTTCCGGGTGGAAGGTGATGAGGTTGGCGCCGGCCTTGGCGAAGTCGGGGATGATGCGGTCCACGGGCTTGACCATCAGGTGCACATCGATGGGCACCTGCACGTGCGGACGGATGGCTTCGCAGACCAGCGGGCCGATGGTCAGGTTGGGGACGTAGTGGTTGTCCATCACGTCGAAGTGGATGAAATCGGCGCCGGCGGCGACGACATTGCGCACTTCTTCACCCAGGCGGGCAAAATCGGCGGAGAGAATGCTGGGAGCGATACGGTAGGTCGGCATGGCTGTAAAGAAAGGATGGCTGAATCGACGCTTGCCCTCCGGGCACAGGCGCGGAGGCGGCAAAACCGCTATTCTACCTTGCTGTGCTGCGCACCGGACCGGCCGATGAGCTGGCGATCCAGTCCCCGGGGATCACACGAAACGCATCGGCTTGCGCTGCTTGCTGAATTCGTGTGCAATCCGGGGTGGTCGCGCGGATGCCCCAGGGGCAGGCACGGCGGCAGCTCCCTTCACAACACGGCAACAACACAGGAAATCCCATGGCAGCGTATGAGTTCACGGTGACGGTCAAGACCCAGTACCTGGAGGAACAATCCGATCCATCGCGTTCGCACTACGTGTTCGCCTATGCGATCAGCATCGTCAACAGCGGTACCGTCCCGGCACAACTGATCTCGCGCCACTGGGTCATCACCGACGCCAACAACCACGTGCAGGAAGTGCGCGGGCTGGGCGTGGTCGGGCACCAGCCCTTCCTGCAGCCGGGGGAGCAGTTCGAATACACCAGCGGGACCTCGCTCAAGACCCCCCAGGGCAGCATGTATGGTGAATATTTTTGCGTGGCCGAGGACGGCGAGCAGTTCGACGTGCGCATTCCCGAGTTCGTGCTGTCGCTGCCGCGCACTTTGCACTGAATTTTCCTTCCTGAAACCGGGCGGCGGATTTTTCAGCGCGGGTCGTTGTCTGTCGTCTCTCGCGCTTGCTGTCGTTTCTGCTGCTCTTTCTGTCTGGCGCTGACGGGGCGGCCATTGTGTTCCTTGCGACCTGAGAACATGGTCCACCAGACGATGAAAACCAGGGCGAAGAAGGCGGCGCAAGCCTCCAGGATCAACCACAACATGAATTTGTCTCCGATGTCATTGAATCGTTTTGCCAAACTTTCGGCGCTGCGGCGCCTCAGTGTACCCGCAATGGCGGTCTCGGTCGCCGTCCTGCTGGCAGCCTGCCAGACCACCCCGCTGACCACGCCAACCCCCGGCCAGCCTGCGCCCAGGCCGGTCGCTCAGCCAGGTCCCGCCATGCGCGCCGCGACCTTCGAACAATTGCCCGGCTGGAACAACGACGACCTGCGCGAAGCCTGGCCGGCGGTGCAGTCCTCTTGCTCGGTGATGATCCGCAAGCCTGAGTGGCGCGCAGCCTGTGCCGCAGCCCAGCAGGTCAATGCCAATGACCTGGGTTTCCTGCGCCAGTATTTCGAGACCTATTTCACCCCCTGGCAACTGTTCAATCCCGATGGCACCGATACCGGACTGGTGACCGGCTATTACGAGCCGCTGCTGCGTGGTTCGCGTCGTCGTAGCGGACCTTATCAGACCCCGCTGTACCAGGCGCCGGACGACCTGCTGACCATCGACATGGCCGGCGTCTATCCCGAACTGAAGAACCTGCGGCTGCGCGGCAAGGTGGTCGGACGCAAGGTCGTGCCTTACCCGACCCGCGCCGAGTTGATGCAGGGCAATAGTCTGGCCGGCAAGGAAATCGTCTGGGTGGATGACCCGGTAGAGGCCTTCTTCCTGCAGGTGCAAGGTTCCGGCCGCGTCTATCTGCCGGAGTCGCGCGAGACCATCCGCCTGGCTTACGCGGACCAGAATGGCCGTCCCTACAAGTCGATCGGACGCTATCTGGTGGACAAGGGCGAGATGGAGCTGTCGCAGGCATCGGCCCAGAACATCAAGGCCTGGGTGCGCGCCAATCCCTCGCGCAAGGAAGAGTTGCTCAATGCCAACCCCAGCTACGTTTTCTTCAAGGAAGAGAAGTTGCCGGACCCCTCCAAGGGGCCCAAGGGCGCGCAAGGCATCCCGCTGACGCCGCAGCGCTCGATTGCGATCGATCCGCAGCATGTGCCGCTGGGTGCGCCGGTATTCCTCTCGACCACCTTGCCCAACAGTGACCGTCCGTTGCAGCGCCTGGTGGTGGCCCAGGATACGGGCGGTGCCATCCGTGGCGTGGTGCGGGCCGACTATTTCTGGGGCTTTGGCGACGAAGCCGAGGATCGCGCCGGCGCCATGAAGCAGCGCGGCATGATGTGGGTGTTGCTGCCCAAGGGCATGGTGCCGCGCGGGGGTAACTGATTTTTCTGGTTTCTCTTCGGCAAGAAAGCAAAAGAAAAGCCTGATCCTGTCGAGGGATCAGGCTTTTCTTGCTGAGGGAGGCCGGATCAGCGCAGCACCAGCACCGGAATGGTCGAGTGGGTCAGTACCTTTTGGGTCTTGCTGCCCAGGAAGATGCGCGACAGTCCGCTGCGACCATGGGAGGCCATGAAGATGGCGTCGCAGCCATGGAGCTGCGCGGCCTTGATGATCTCTTCATCGGGATTGAAGGACATCACGATCTCGGTCTGGCAGGGTACGCCAGCGGCCGCTGCGGCGTCCTCGATGCGCTTGATGTGCTGTGCGGCCAGGGTCTTGACGTTTTCTTCATACAAGGCGGGATCGATGGCCATCGAGCTTTCGGCCAGCGGCGAGAAGGGGTAGGGCTCGGCCACCGAGATGCCGATGATGCGGGCACCGCTGTTCCTGGCGTAGTCGATGGCGGTGGCAATGGCCTTTTCCGAGCGGTCCGAGCCGTCGGTGGGCACGAGTATGGTCTTGAACATGAAGGCCTCCTTTTATAGACATAGGGAAGGCGCCGGTGGCGCCAAGGGGATGACTCCAATATAGCCCCGTGGTGCCTTGCCCGCATGAAATTCTTGCCAGTCATTGCGCCAGGTCGGACCGACACATTATTTTTGGCTTATTCTTGCGCTTTGCCGTGCCGTGGTTGCCACGCCCGGACGGATTGCCGATTCATTCATAAGAAGGAGACCCACTATGAGCTTTGAGAACATCCTGGTCGAGACCCATGACAAGGTTGGCCTGATTCGCCTGAACCGTCCCAAGGCGCTCAATGCGCTCAGCGACGACCTGATGAGCGAGCTCGGTACGGCCTTGCTGGCCTTTGATGCTCAGGACGAGATCGGCTGCATCATCGTGACCGGCAGCGAAAAGGCCTTTGCGGCAGGGGCCGATATCAGCGTGATGGCCGGGTTTGACTATATGGATGTCTTCAACGGCGAATTCATCACCCGCAACTGGGAAACCCTGCGTCGCATCCGCAAGCCGGTCATTGCGGCGGTGGCGGGTTATGCGCTGGGTGGCGGCTGCGAGCTGGCGATGATGTGCGATTTCATCATCGCTGCCGACAATGCCAAGTTCGGCCAACCGGAGATCAAGCTGGGGATCATCCCGGGGGCGGGCGGTACGCAGCGCCTGCCGCGGGCGGTGTCCAAGTCCAAGGCCATGGACCTGGCGCTGACTGCCCGGATGATGGATGCCCAGGAGGCTGAGCGCGCCGGGCTGGTTTCGCGCATCGTCCCGGCCGACAAGCTGATGGATGAAGCCATGGCCGCAGCGGTGACCATTACCGAAATGCCGCGGCAGGTGGCCATGATGGTGAAGGACTCGGTCAACCGGGCCTATGAGACCACCTTGTCGGAGGGGATGAAGTATGAAAGGGCGCTCTTCTATAGTTGCTTTGCGACCGAAGATCAGAAGGAGGGCATGAAAGCTTTCCTGGAAAAGCGACCAGCGGTGTTCAAGAACGCTTGATCACTTCTCTTTTGAGGTTGTAAAAAGGGCCGCCCGTCAGGGCGGCCCTTTTTTCTGAATGATTTCGCATTTCTTCATATCGGCTGGAAACCTGCGCCAATAAAGGGTCTTGAGCGGATCGTGAAAGCGCGTGGAGCGCTCTTGCTAAATTATTTTCAATTATTTTTCAAAAAGTGCTTGCGTGGTGTGGAGGGCATTGCTATAGTTCGCCCCCTGCTGACGCGACACACGAAGCGAAGTTGAAAAACAGAGCGACGGAGGTCGGCGAAGCAAGGAGGTGTGAAGCAGGTTGTAGGGCGTTTTAAATTGGAAGTAGTCAAAGCGAAAGTTAAGCGAGACGAAAAAATTTAAAACGAATCGCAAAAAAGTAGTTGACGCGATAAACAAACTGCTACATAATCTCGTTTCTCTGCTGCTGACGAACAAAACGATTCGCAGCGATGCAAACAGCGCACAGAGCGTTTGCGGCAGACAAGATCTTTAAAAATTAACAGCCGATAAGCGTGGGCGTTTAATGAAGTGCGACAGAACTTCGGTTCTGGAAACTTTAAATATTAAATGCTCACAAGAAATATAGGTAAGTTCGCAAGAAATTACCTGTCAGTATTTTGAGAGAGCGATGCCCTTCGGGGTAGCCAGAAATGGCACAAAACAGAGATTAAACTAAAGAGTTTGATCCTGGCTCAGATTGAACGCTGGCGGCATGCCTTACACATGCAAGTCGAACGGCAGCATAGGAGCTTGCTCCTGATGGCGAGTGGCGAACGGGTGAGTAATATATCGGAACGTGCCCTAGAGTGGGGGATAACTAGTCGAAAGATTAGCTAATACCGCATACGATCTACGGATGAAAGTGGGGGATCGCAAGACCTCATGCTCCTGGAGCGGCCGATATCTGATTAGCTAGTTGGTGGGGTAAAAGCCTACCAAGGCAACGATCAGTAGCTGGTCTGAGAGGACGACCAGCCACACTGGGACTGAGACACGGCCCAGACTCCTACGGGAGGCAGCAGTGGGGAATTTTGGACAATGGGGGCAACCCTGATCCAGCAATGCCGCGTGAGTGAAGAAGGCCTTCGGGTTGTAAAGCTCTTTTGTCAGGGAAGAAACGGTGGTAGCTAATATCTACTACTAATGACGGTACCTGAAGAATAAGCACCGGCTAACTACGTGCCAGCAGCCGCGGTAATACGTAGGGTGCAAGCGTTAATCGGAATTACTGGGCGTAAAGCGTGCGCAGGCGGTTGTGTAAGTCAGATGTGAAATCCCCGGGCTCAACCTGGGAATTGCATTTGAGACTGCACGGCTAGAGTGTGTCAGAGGGGGGTAGAATTCCACGTGTAGCAGTGAAATGCGTAGATATGTGGAGGAATACCGATGGCGAAGGCAGCCCCCTGGGATAACACTGACGCTCATGCACGAAAGCGTGGGGAGCAAACAGGATTAGATACCCTGGTAGTCCACGCCCTAAACGATGTCTACTAGTTGTCGGGTCTTAATTGACTTGGTAACGCAGCTAACGCGTGAAGTAGACCGCCTGGGGAGTACGGTCGCAAGATTAAAACTCAAAGGAATTGACGGGGACCCGCACAAGCGGTGGATGATGTGGATTAATTCGATGCAACGCGAAAAACCTTACCTACCCTTGACATGGATGGAATCCCGAAGAGATTTGGGAGTGCTCGAAAGAGAACCATCACACAGGTGCTGCATGGCTGTCGTCAGCTCGTGTCGTGAGATGTTGGGTTAAGTCCCGCAACGAGCGCAACCCTTGTCATTAGTTGCTACGAAAGGGCACTCTAATGAGACTGCCGGTGACAAACCGGAGGAAGGTGGGGATGACGTCAAGTCCTCATGGCCCTTATGGGTAGGGCTTCACACGTCATACAATGGTACATACAGAGGGCCGCCAACCCGCGAGGGGGAGCTAATCCCAGAAAGTGTATCGTAGTCCGGATTGGAGTCTGCAACTCGACTCCATGAAGTTGGAATCGCTAGTAATCGCGGATCAGCATGTCGCGGTGAATACGTTCCCGGGTCTTGTACACACCGCCCGTCACACCATGGGAGCGGGTTTTACCAGAAGTGGGTAGCCTAACCGCAAGGAGGGCGCTCACCACGGTAGGATTCGTGACTGGGGTGAAGTCGTAACAAGGTAGCCGTATCGGAAGGTGCGGCTGGATCACCTCCTTTCTAGAGTGCGCACGAAGTTAAGCGTCCACACTTATCGGCTGTAATTCAAAGAACAGTTATTTGGTGAAGCACGGTCTGCAGCACAACGCTGTGATGACTTGCTACTGATACTGATCCAAGCGGGTCTGTAGCTCAGCTGGTTAGAGCACCGTGTTGATAACGCGGGGGTCGTTGGTTCGAGCCCAACCAGACCCACCAAGGTTTCGGGGGTTTAGCTCAGCTGGGAGAGCACCTGCTTTGCAAGCAGGGGGTCGTCGGTTCGATCCCGTCAACCTCCACCAAGAAATGTCAAACCTAAGTCAGCGTTCAAGTTGGCGTAGTGATTTAGGTTTGATCTTTTACGATCAATGGCTGTTTTTGTTCTTTAACAATCTGGAAGAAGTAAAGATTCATTTAAACGATCGCCAGGACTTCGGTTCTTGCGAAAGTAAAAATGGGTGTGATTGTATCAATCAAAGTATTACGAAGTGATCTTAGCAATTAGAAGACTTACTTTGGAATACGGCAAACGCTAAAACTCAACGCTTCTTTATAACGCTCTTGCAAAAGAGGCTAACGTTATAGGAACAAGCGAATAAGTGCACATGGTGGATGCCTTGGCGATTACAGGCGATGAAGGACGTAGTAGCTTGCGATAAGCTGCGGGGAGCTGGCAAACAAGCTTTGATCCGCAGATTTCCGAATGGGGAAACCCGGCCGTAAGGTCATCGTTATCTGAATACATAGGGTAACGAAGCGAACGTGGCGAACTGAAACATCTAAGTAGCTACAGGAAAAGAAATCAACCGAGATTCCCAAAGTAGTGGCGAGCGAAATGGGATCAGCCTGCAAGATTTAGCATCAACGATAGTAGAACGGAATGGAAAGTCCGGCCATAGTGGGTGATAGCCCCGTATGCGAAATCGATGGTGTGGAACTAGGCTTGCGACAAGTAGGGCGGGACACGTGAAATCCTGTCTGAACATGGGGGGACCATCCTCCAAGGCTAAATACTCGTAATCGACCGATAGTGAACCAGTACCGTGAGGGAAAGGCGAAAAGAACCCCGGAAGGGGAGTGAAATAGATCCTGAAACCGTGTGCATACAAACAGTAGGAGCCCTGTAAGGGGTGACTGCGTACCTTTTGTATAATGGGTCAGCGACTTACATTCAGTGGCAAGCTTAACCGAATAGGGAAGGCGTAGAGAAATCGAGTCCGAATAGGGCGTTCAGTCGCTGGGTGTAGACCCGAAACCAGATGATCTATCCATGGCCAGGTTGAAGGTGCGGTAACACGCACTGGAGGACCGAACCCACTAATGTTGAAAAATTAGGGGATGAGCTGTGGATAGGGGTGAAAGGCTAAACAAATCTGGAAATAGCTGGTTCTCTCCGAAAACTATTTAGGTAGTGCCTCAAGTATCACCATCGGGGGTAGAGCACTGTTATGGCTAGGGGGTCATCGCGACTTACCAAACCATTGCAAACTCCGAATACCGATGAGTGCGAGCTTGGGAGACAGACGCCGGGTGCTAACGTCCGACGTCAAGAGGGAAACAACCCAGACCGCCAGCTAAGGTCCCAAAGATTGGCTAAGTGGAAAACGAAGTGGGAAGGCTAAAACAGTCAGGAGGTTGGCTTAGAAGCAGCCATCCTTTAAAGAAAGCGTAATAGCTCACTGATCGAGTCGTCCTGCGCGGAAGATGTAACGGGGCTAAGCCAGTCACCGAAGCTGCGGATATCCGTAAGGATATGGTAGGAGAGCGTTCTGTAAGCCTGTGAAGGTGTCTTGTAAAGGATGCTGGAGGTATCAGAAGTGCGAATGCTGACATGAGTAGCGATAATGCGGGTGAAAAGCCCGCACGCCGTAAGCCCAAGGTTTCCTGTTCAACGTTCATCGGAGCAGGGTGAGTCGGCCCCTAAGGCGAGGCAGAGATGCGTAGCTGATGGGAAGCAGGTTAATATTCCTGCACCGTCGTTAGATGCGATGGGGGGACGGATCGCGGAAGGTTGTCCGACTGTTGGAATAGTCGGTTTTTGCATCGAAGAAGGCTGTTAGGCAAATCCGGCAGCGTAATTCAAGGGTGTGAGACGAGCGAACTTGTTCGCGAAGCAATCGGAAGTGGTTCCAAGAAAAGCCTCTAAGCTTCAGTCTAACGAGACCGTACCGCAAACCGACACAGGTGGGCGAGATGAGTATTCTAAGGCGCTTGAGAGAACTCGGGAGAAGGAACTCGGCAAATTGGTACCGTAACTTCGGGATAAGGTACGCCCAAGTAGTTTGACTGGCCTGCGCCAGAAGGACAAAAGGGTTGCAATAAAATGGTGGCTGCGACTGTTTAATAAAAACACAGCACTCTGCAAACACGAAAGTGGACGTATAGGGTGTGACGCCTGCCCGGTGCTGGAAGATTAAATGATGGGGTGCAAGCTCTTGATTGAAGTCCCAGTAAACGGCGGCCGTAACTATAACGGTCCTAAGGTAGCGAAATTCCTTGTCGGGTAAGTTCCGACCTGCACGAATGGCGTAACGATGGCCACACTGTCTCCTCCCGAGACTCAGCGAAGTTGAAATGTTTGTGATGATGCAATCTACCCGCGGCTAGACGGAAAGACCCCATGAACCTTTACTGTAGCTTTGCATTGGACTTTGAACCAATCTGTGTAGGATAGGTGGGAGGCTTTGAAGCAGGAACGCTAGTTTCTGTGGAGCCGACCTTGAAATACCACCCTGGTTTGTTTGAGGTTCTAACCTTGGTCCGTTATCCGGATCGGGGACAGTGCATGGTAGGCAGTTTGACTGGGGCGGTCTCCTCCCAAAGTGTAACGGAGGAGTTCGAAGGTACGCTAGGTACGGTCGGACATCGTGCTAATAGTGCAATGGCATAAGCGTGCTTAACTGCGAGACTGACAAGTCGAGCAGGTACGAAAGTAGGACATAGTGATCCGGTGGTTCTGTATGGAAGGGCCATCGCTCAACGGATAAAAGGTACTCTGGGGATAACAGGCTGATTCCTCCCAAGAGTTCATATCGACGGGGGAGTTTGGCACCTCGATGTCGGCTCATCACATCCTGGGGCTGTAGCCGGTCCCAAGGGTATGGCTGTTCGCCATTTAAAGTGGTACGTGAGCTGGGTTTAAAACGTCGTGAGACAGTTTGGTCCCTATCTGCCGTGGGCGTTGGAAGTTTGAAGGGGGCTGCTCCTAGTACGAGAGGACCGGAGTGGACGAACCTCTGGTGTATCGGTTGTCACGCCAGTGGCATTGCCGAGTAGCTAAGTTCGGAAGAGATAACCGCTGAAAGCATCTAAGCGGGAAACTCGCCTTGAGATGAGACTTCCCGGGAACTAGATTCCCCTAAAGGGTCGTTCGAGACCAGGACGTTGATAGGTCAGGTGTGGAAGCGCAGTAATGCGTTAAGCTAACTGATACTAATTGCCCGTGCGGCTTGTTCCTATAACATTAGCTCTGTTATAGACAAGTTGAGCATATATTGTGTTTGCCCTAGTGCATCACACCCAAGAATCTAATAAATACTTCTTCCAGTTTGGGTTAGTTGCTGCTCCAGTGAGAGCAACTGACTTTACAAGTTATGCCTGATGACTATAGCAAGTTGGTACCACCCCTTCCCATCCCGAACAGGACCGTGAAACGACTTCGCGCCGATGATAGTGCTGCAACCAGTGTGAAAGTAGGTCATCGTCAGGCTTGTTACTCCCAGGAACCCTCGTTACGAAAGTAGCGAGGGTTTTTGCTTTGGGCGGCCGGTTTGTATTGATGCCAGTTGGCCCTGGCGAGAGCCGACATCTCGCCCATACGCGACGATCAGGTACACACGTTCTCTTAGTGTTATGCACAGACCCGCAGGCCACCGGCAAACGCTTGTGCATCAATTGACAGACAGGATCTTTGGTTTTGGTGCGTCCAGTCGGCCGTCAACCCTTGGCCCAGGCGGTTGCTGAAAAACAGGAACTTAGATTTATACACAGCCGGATTGACTGCGCACCACGGCTGTTAATTTATGCACAGGTAAAAATCTAAGATTCCACCCGAATCCCCGCACGCATGCCGGGCACCGCAAGCACCCGGCAAACATACCCAAACGACAGACAATAAAAAAGCCGGCAGAGCCGGCTTCTTCATTTTCAGCACTTCAGTCTGCAATCATCAGAACTTGTAAGCCACGCGCGCAACGGCAAAGTTCACGCCGCCGTTGGGTTCCTTGATGCCGCCGTTGGAGAAGTGCTGCAGGCGGATGCCCAGGTCCAGACCATTGCCGAAGACGTAGCCGGCGCCGATATGGTCGCCGAACTGGAATGCCGTCGACAAGACCTTGTCATTGTTGCGGTAGAGCTTGGAGAACAGGTGTACACCGATGCCTGCTTCACCATAGAAACCCTTGCCGTCATCGCGCTGGAAGCGCAGCACCGGTGTCAGGCCCAGGTCGATCAGGTTGCCGCTGTCGCTGGTGTTGTTGTAGTGGTTCATGCGCCAGTTGGCCAAGGACAGATCCCAGTAGCCTCCGATATGGGTGCCATTGGACTGCCAGAAATTCCAGTTTGGACCCCAGTTGAACTGGGCACCGATACGGGCCAGCTGCGTGCTGTTGCCGGTGCCGTATTCGAGCGACATGCCGTCGATGGCATAGCTGGGCGACTGGATGGCAACGGCGGCGACGCCAGCAAAAGCGATCTTGGCGACCAGGCTCTTCAATTTAGTCATGGATTCTCTTTCAGCGCGTAAAGTGTTTTGAAGGATCTTTGCTTGTTTTCGGCGCGGCGCCAGGGCATCCGCGGGACGCAGTATTCTCTCATAATCATCACTAAAGCATACTCGCGTGAAAGATTCTGCCGCGTCCTTACCACAGAGCGGGCGCTGGCTCAGGGACGATAGCTGTACTCGAGTCTGCCCGGCACGTCCACACGTATGGCCAGCACCTCGCCAGACAGAGGATACTGCGCCAGCTCCGCTTGGCTGCGACCATTGCGCCCGGTCGTGATGAAGAGGGTGCGCAGATCTTCGCCGCCGAAGGCCACCATGGTCGGACACCGCGCCGGCAGCTGGATCTCCTGAAGGATCTCGCCCTGCGGGGACAACCGCAACACCCGGCCCCCTTCAAACATGGCACACCAGTAAGCCCCCTCGCTATCGACAGCCGCCCCGTCCGGACGGCCGCCATAATCAGGCGCGCTCTTGTCGCTGTCGAACTGGCGCAGCAGACGGCAATGGCTGGTATGACCGGTGGCCAGGTCATAGTCATACACATGGATGCGGTGCGCTGGCGTATTGGCGTGATACATCAGGCGCTGGTCCGCGCTGAACGCCACGCCATTGGAGGTCACCACCGCATGATGCGCGTCGCGCAGTGCATTGCGTTCGAAGCAGTACAGCGTACCGCCGTCACGATCGCGCGGCTCATAGATGGTGCCGCACCAGAAGCGGCCGGAGGCGTCGCAGCGGCCGTCGTTGAAACGGATCCGTGTCGTATCGTAAGGCGCCTCCAGCAGCAGCGACAGCGCACCATTGCCCGTATTGAGATGGAACATGCCGGTACGCAAAGCCACCACCAGTCCGCCTTGCGCGTGCTTGACGATGCTGCCCGGTTCTTCCGGCATGTCCCAGCGCTGATGCTGCCAGGTCGCCAGAACGCGTTTGTGGACCGCCTTGCCGGGAATGTCGATCCAGTACAGCGCACCTTCCTCGGCATGCCACAAAGGCGATTCGCCCAGCAGCATGGGTTTCGGAGAGACGGTCGTGAAGGTGTCTGCGGAAAACACGGGGGAGGCCAGGGACATGGGCTTGCCTGTCAGCTTGAGTGAGGAAGCGCCCATTATGCCGCGAGGATCTGGATTGATAAACCTGATCCACAACACTGTCAGCACCGGACACCCCCAAAGAAAAAACGGCATGCGCGAAGCATGCCGTCCTGATCTACATCACCTGTCTGATCTGTCTGATCATCAGCTCCCTGCCTAGTTGGACCAGCCCCCATCGATCATGTGAATCGAACCCGTGGTGAAGTTGGACTCGTCCGATGCCAGGTAAAGCGCCAGCGCCGCCACTTCCTCGGCCTTGCCGATGCGGCCCATGGGTTGGCGGGCCACGAAGGCGGCGCGTACTTCGTCCTCGCTCTTGCCGGTTTCCTTGGCCTGGGTGCTGATGCGCTGGTTCAGCGAGGGCGATTCGATGGTGCCCGGGCAGATCGCATTGCAACGGATGCCCTGCGAGACGAAGTCAGCCGCCACCGACTTGGTCAATCCCACCACCGCAGCCTTGGAAGCGCCATAGGCGAAGCGATTGGCCACCCCCTTCACGCTCGATGCAGCCGAGGCGATATTGACGATGGAACCGGCCTTCTTGGCCAGCATGCCAGGCAACACCGCACGGATGGTATGGAACATGGCCTTGGCATTGAGGTTGAAGGAGAAGTCCCAAGCCTTGTCATCACACTCCAGGATGTTGCCTGCAGCGACATAGCCGGCGCAGTTGAACAGCACATCGACGGTGCCGACCTTGGCCACCAGTGCCTTGATGGCTGCGTCATCGGTGACATCCAGCAGATGCGTTTCCACACCGGCGATGGAGGCCAGCTCATCGAGGTGCGTCTTGCTGATGTCGGTGGCGATGACGCGCGCACCTTCCCGCGCAAACAGTTCGGTGGAGGCGCGGCCAATGCCCTGGGCGGCAGCGGTGATGAGGACGGTCTTGCCGGCGAGGCGGCCAGTGGATGCGGACATGCTTGTTCCTTTGCGATTAAATGAGTTTGCGGTGGGCCAGATTCTTGAACAGCGCGGTAAGCCCGAAGGTCCACGGTGCCGTCTGGTCGCTGAAGTTCACCGTGTTCACCAGTGCACCCAACCGGGGCGTGGAGATGGTGACGATGTCAGCCACCTGATGCGTGAATCCCTGGCCGGGACCGAAGCGGTCCTGGGTCGGTGCGAACATGGTGCCCAGGAACAGCACCAGCCCATCCGGATACTGGTGATTGGGACCGATCGCATGTTCCACCAGTTGCAGCGGATCGCGACTGATCATGGACATCGAGCTGCTGCCCTTGAGCGTGAAGCCTTCCGTACCATCGACCCGCATTGTAAGTTCGGCGCGGCGTACATCGTCAATTGAAAAGTTTGCGTCGAACAGACGAATGAAAGGTCCGACTGCGCAGGAGGCGTTGTTGTCCTTGGCCTTGCCCAGCAACAGTGCGCTGCGGCCTTCGAAGTCGCGCAGGTTGACGTCATTGCCCAGCGTAGCGCCGACCACCTTGCCCCTGCTGTTGATGGCCAGCACGATCTCCGGTTCCGGATTGTTCCAGGCCGACTTGGGATGAATGCCGACCTCATCGCCCAGCCCCACCGACGACATCGGTTGCGCCTTGGTAAAGATCTCCGCATCCGGACCGATGCCCACTTCCAGGTATTGCGACCACACGCCTTGCTCCAGCAATACTTCCTTCAGGCGCGCGGCTTCCGGCGAGCCCGGCACCACGCTGGAGAGGTTGTCACCGATCACTGCCGTGATCGCCTTGCGTACCGACTCCGCCTTGCCGGCGTCGCCGCGTGCCTGTTCCTCGATCACGCGCTCCAGCATGCTGGCCACGAAGGTCACGCCGCTGGCCTTGACGGCCTGCAGGTCGATGGGCGCCAGCAGCCAGGGGCGCGAAGTGTCACGGCGGCCGGCGTCGGCATTGTCCAGCAGCTCCTGCAGCGTGGCCAGGCGCGTCATGTTGGTGGCCGCGCGCACGGCGGCGGCGGGATCATCGAGTTCCAGCAATTGACTGGACGTCGCGGCGATGAGCGTGAGGTCATACGCACCATCGGCATCAATCCTCACCAGCACCGGGCCCACGCCCGGTTGCCAGAGACGGCCGATCAGCGTGGCCTCTGCGTGGTCTTCAGGCAGATGTGCCTGGAGCGAGTAACTGTGAGTCATGTTCTTGATTCCTTATGTTGGAGGCGTACCCGGACTACACGGGAAGCGGGCGGCGCCACAATATGTTGTTCTGCAGGGGGAAGACGGACCGCACCAACCGCGGGCGAAGCATCCTCATCCGCGTGGATGCCCGAAGGCAAGGATGCTTGGCCGGCAGCCCGTATTACGCGACCTGTGTCGCGGTAATACGGATCGGCATGATTGACTGTGAATGACACTAGCCCAAACGCAGCCGGGCCCTGATGATCTGCATCAGCATCAGGTATAGACACCGATATGCCAGGGCACGAATTCATCCTGCCCATAGCCATGCAGTTCGCTCTTGGTCTTCTTGCCGGAGGCGGTGTCGAGGATCATCTGGAAGAAGCGCTCACCAATTTCCTGCGGGGTAACATTCCCGTCGGCAATCTCGCCACAGTTGATGTCCATGTCTTCTTCCTGGCGTTGCCACAGCGCCGTGTTGGTCGCCAGCTTGAGCGAGGGGGCCGGTGCGCAGCCATAGGCCGAACCACGGCCGGTGGTGAAGCAGATCATGTTGGCGCCGCCGGCGACCTGGCCGGTGGCCGAGATGGGGTCATAGCCCGGGGTATCCATGAAGACAAAGCCGCGTGCGGTCACGGTCTCGGCATACTTGTAGACATCCACCAGGTTGGTGGTGCCGCCCTTGGCAACTGCGCCCAGCGATTTCTCCAGGATGGTGGTCAGGCCACCGGCCTTGTTGCCGGCCGAGGGATTGTTGTTCATCTCGGCATCGTTCTTGGCGCAATACTCCTCCCACCAGGCAATGCGCGCCAGCAGCTTCTCACCGACTTCCGGCGTCACCGCACGACGGGTCAACAGGTGTTCGGCACCATAGATTTCCGGTGTTTCAGAAAGGATGGCAGTACCGCCATGCCGCACCAGCAAGTCCACCGCTGCACCCAGCGCCGGGTTGGCAGTGATGCCCGAATAGCCATCGGAACCGCCACATTGCAGGCCCAGCGTCAGATGTTTGGCCGATACCGGCTCGCGCTTGATGTCGTTGGCCTTGGGCAGCATCTTCTTGATCTTCTCGATCCCCAGCGCCACGGTCTTGGCGGTGCCACCGGTGCCCTGGATGGTGAAGGTGTGGAAGTATTCGCCTTCCTTGAGGTTGTGGCTTTCCATGAGGCCGGAGATCTGGTTGGTCTCGCAGCCCAAGCCCACTACCAGCACGGCGGCGAAGTTGGGATGGGTGGCATAGCCGGCCAGGGTGCGGCGCAGGATCTGCAAGGGCTCGCCCTGCGAATCGAGCGCACAGCCCTGGCCGTGGGTCAGCGCCACCACGCCATCGATGTTGGGATAGTCGGCCAGCACTTCAGGATGGATATCGCGCCGGAAGTAATCGGCGATGGCGCGGGCCGCCGTGGCCGAGCAGTTCACCGAGGTCAGCACGCCGATGTAGTTGCGTGTGGCCACGCGGCCATCCGGACGCACGATGCCCATGAAGGTAGCCGGCTGGGCGACGAAATCGACCGGTTTCACGTCCGCGCCGAAATGGTGTTCACGCGAGAACTCGGCCATGGCCAGGTTGTGGGTGTGCACGTGCTGGCCGGGCGCGATGTCCTGGCTGGCCGTGCCGATGATCTGGCCATAGCGCTTGACCGGCTCACCGCTGGCGATGGCGCGGGTGGCCATCTTGTGGCCGGCGGGAATGAGGCCCTGGACCTTGAGGCCGCCTTCGTCTTGCAGTACGGTGCCGGAAATGAGCTGCTGGCGGGCAATGACGACATCATCGACCGGATTCAGGCGGATGACGGGAGAGTGTGCTTTCATGTTGATCTCGGTGAGAACGTGGATGCTGCAGGCTGGCCGCGCGGGCGGCGGGCGCATGCCGGGCCCGGTTGCAGGCGCGGCATGCCGGAAACGACAGTCTTACTTGGCGGCGAACTGGGCCAGATCAGGCATGGGGCTGCCCACCCATTGCTGGTAGATGCCGGGCAGCTTGCCATTCTTGAGGTTGGTGGTGATCCAGTCGTTGAGCCACTTCTCCAGTGCCGGCTCGCCCTTGCGCAGGCCGATGGCATAGGGGATGTCCTTGATGGCGAACTTGGTTTCCAGGTTCTTGGACGGGTTCTGCTTGGCAATGGCCGAGGCCAGCGAATTGGGCGTGCACAGTGCATCGACCTGGCCCGAGATGATGGCCGCCGTCACGGTGGCATCGTCATCGAAGCGCACGATGCTGGTACCCTTGGGCGCGATCGGGGTCAGCAGCGAATCCTGCATGTTGCCGCGTACCACGGCCACGCGCTTGCCGACCAGGTCATTGAGGCTCTTGATGTTCTCGCTCTTGGGGGCGGCCACCACGAACTGCGAGGCGCCATAGGGCTGGGTGAAGGCGACTACCTTCTGGCGTTCCGGGGTGATGGAGAAGGACGAGATCACCATGTCGGCCTTGCCGGTCATCAGGAAGGGAATGCGGTTGGGACCGGTCACCTGCACGATCTCCAGCTCCACGCCCATATCCTTGGCCAGCAGGCGCGCCGTTTCCACATCCGAGCCCTGCGGTTCCAGCTTGGCATTGGTCATGCCGAAGGGCGGCGCCCCGAGGTCGATGGCGATGAGCACCTTCTTGCGCGCCTTGATGTCGGCCAGCGCATCGGCGTGGGCAGCCTGGGCAAAGCAGGCCAGGCCCAGCACGATGGCGGCGGCCTTCTTGGTGAAGTTGAACAGTTTTTTCATTGATGTCTCCTGAGTGATTGTAGGGGTGCTGCTGAAAAAAAATCCATACAAGCTGAAAACGTGCTCGTCACAGGTCGCTGGAGACGAACTTCTGCAATTCAGCCGTCTTCGGGTTGCTGAAGAGTTCGTCGGGCGGGCCGATCTCCCACACCTGGCCCTGGTGCATGAACACCAGCACATCGGCCAGCTTGCGGGCAAAGGCCATCTCGTGCGTGACCAGCACCATGGTCATGCCGCCGCGTGCCAGGTCTTCCATCACCTTGAGCACTTCGGCCGTCAGTTCCGGATCCAGCGCCGAGGTCACCTCGTCGAACAGCATCAGTTCCGGCGCCATGGCCAGCGAGCGGGCAATCGCCACGCGTTGCGCCTGGCCTCCGGAGAGCTGCTCGGGATAGGCTTCCTTCTTGTTTTCCAGCCCGACCAGTTGCAGCACCTTGTGGGCGATCGTCTTGGCTTGCTCGGTCGACATCTTCTTGATGGTGGTCAGCGCCAGCGTGATGTTGCGCTCCACCGTCAGGTGCGGGAACAGGTTGTAGCTCTGGAAGACGATGCCGACCTGCTTGCGCAACTCACGCAGGTTGAGCTTGTCCGGATGATGAATATCATGTCCGCATACATGGATGTCACCGCCGTCGACTTTCTCCAGACCGTTCAGGCAACGCAGCAGCGTGCTCTTGCCCGAGCCGCTCTTGCCGATGATGGCCACCATCTGGCCCTTCTGCACATCCAGCGACACGCCGTTCAATACCTTGTTGCTGCCGAAGCTCTTGTGCAGGTCCTTGATCTTAACGATGGCTGACATTCAGTTTCCTTTCAAAGTGCTTGGACAGCGCTGACAGCGGGAAGCACAGGCAAAAATAGATGAGGGCGACGCAGCCGAATACGGTGAACGGCTGGAAGGTCGAGTTGTTGATGATCTGGCCGGCGCGCGAGAGATCGACGAAGCCGATCACCGATGCCAGCGAGGTGTTCTTGACGATCTGCACCATGAAGCCCACGGTCGGCGGCGTGGCGATCTTGATCGCCTGCGGCAGGATCACCTTGGTGAGCTGCTCGAAGCGGTTGAAGCCCAGGCATTCCGAGGCTTCCCATTGGGTCTTGGGAACTGCCTGGATGCAGCCGCGCCAGATCTCGCCGAGGAAGGCGGCGCAGTAGATCGCAAAGGAAATTCCGGCGGCCACCAGCGGGGTCAGCTTCAGGCCGGCGATGGCCAGTCCGAAGTAGGCCACGAACAGGATCACCAGCAGCGGAATGCCTTGCACCACCTGGATGTAGGTACTGGCGATGCCGCGCAGAAGGGCATTGGGCGAGACCCGCCACAAGGCGATCACGAAACCGGCCACGCCACCGAAGACAAAGGCGACCAGTGACAGCACCACGGTCCAGACGGCAGCTTGCAGCAGATATTCCACGTGCAGGAAACTGAATGCGTTCATCACGTCTCCTCAAAGATTGGTGCCAAGCTTGCGCTTGCGCACGAAGGCCATCTGGCTGATTGCCCAGAAGGCGCCCCGGAACAGGAAGGACAGCACCAGGTAGGCCACCGCGATGACTGCATACACCTCGAAGCTGCGGAAGGTTTCCGACTGCACCAGGTTGGCGGTGGCGGTCAGCTCTTCTGCCGAAATCTGCGAGGTGATGCTGGAGGCCAGCATCAGCAGGATGAACTGGCTGGTCAGCGAGGGATAGACGCGCTCCACCGCCGGCAGCAGCACCACGTGCCAGTAGACGTGAAAGCGCGACATGCCCAGGCATTCGGCCGCCTCGATCTGGCCCGGATGGATGGAGTTGATGCCGGCGCGCATGATCTCGGTGGTATAGGCACCCACGTTGACGGTGAGCGCAATGACTGCGGCAGTCTCGGCGGTCAGCTTCCAGCCGATGCTGGCCAGGCCGAAGAACACCAGGAACACCTGCACCAGCAGTGGCGTGTTGCGGATGATTTCGACATACGCCTGCACCAGGCCGCGCACCAGCGCCAGTCGGCTCTTGCCGGCAATCGCGCAGAGCGTGCCGACCACGAAGCCCGATACGATGGACAAGGCCGAGAGCTGTATCGTCAGCCAGGCGCCCATCAGCAGGCGGTCCCAGTTGGCGAAGACGCTCATGAAATCGAAGGTGTAGTTCATCGACGCTCCGTCCTTACGGCGTGGGGGCGAGGCGGGTATAGCTGCATGAGGGTGGTCTCCTTGGTTGAATTTCCTGGGGGCGGCCTCTTGTTGTATGACCGCGAGGTCGGGGCCTTGGCACGATTGCCGGTATGTCATGCGCCTGGCGGCGCGCCTGGGGCCGGGCGGTGTGGCTGCAACGACGGTGCAACTGCAGCGCAGCTAGAGCTGCCTGACACCGCCCGGTTGAAACATCGACTTCACGTACTCAATGCCATTGACCAGCGGTGCGCCGAAGTCGGGAATACTGATTTCGATGCTGTCACCGTCCTCGGTACGCACACTGTAGGCGAAGGACAGGTTGGCCGCGCCCATGAAGTGCACGTGCACGTCCCCCGCGTGCAGCAGGTGGGCGTATTTGAAATAGTGATATTCGAGATTCTCGATGGCATGGCACATGTTGTCCGGGCCGGTCAGGAATTCCTGTTCCCAGATCACGCGGCCACGGCGCCGGATGCGTGTCATGCCGATCAGGTGTGCAGGAGGCAGACCCACCAGCAGCTCCGGCCCGAAGGCGCAGTGGCGCAGCTTGGAGTGCCCCTGGTAGAGGTAGTTGCGGCGCTCCATCACGTGATCCGAGAACTCGTTGCCGATGGCAAAGCCGAGGCGGCGCGGACAACCCGCGGCATCGATCAGGTACAGACCGACGATCTCCGGTTCCTCGCCGCCATCCAGCGCGAAGTCGGGACGCGGCAGCGGCTGGCCGGGCGCGACGATGCAATTGCCATCACCCTTGTAAAACCATTCCGGCTGCACGCCCACCGTACCCGGGGCGGGACGGCCCCCGGCAATGCCCCATTCGATCATCAGCTGCGTATCGGTCTTGTCGAGTTCATCGCCTTCCAGCCGGCGGTGCATCTTGTCGCGCGTGGTGGCGCTGCCCAGGTGTGTGGTGCCCGCGCCGGAGACGCGACAATGTGCAGGATCGGGATGATCCAGCGGTGCCAGGATGCGGCCCTCGTCCAGGATCGCTGCGTAGTCCTCGGACCGGTCGGTATTGAGCAGTTGGGCCAGGCGTTCCAGCCCGGTGTTGCGTTCGATGGCCAGCAGGCCCAGTTCGCGCATGGTGGCGACCTCGCCCAGCGCCTGGATGGCGGGACCATTGACGATGCCGACATGACGTTGGCCATGCAGGTCGCGATATTGAATCAGCCTCACCGGGTCTCCTTGTACTGTCTTCATCCACAGGCCGCCGGTCAGGGGCGGTCAGAGCCAGGAGGCGCGCAGTGCAGAACAGGGGCCGCGATTGGCAAGCGGCAGGACACTGCCGTCAGGCCAAGCCACCTGTGGATCAATCTGCCCGTCGTCTCCTGAGCTTTTTTCACGCATCGCCGTGGGCAGGAGGCAGATGCGCTAGCATTGTGGTTTTTCCGGGACGACTATAAGAGGCTGGCAAGAGGATGTCTAATGAGCTTAATTCATCGGGTGATAACCGACTGGAAGAGGACGGCCCTGCGGGCGTCGCGGGCGATGCACTGCCTTCGGTCGGCTCCATCGTCAGCCGCCTGCGCTTCCGCCAGGTCGCATTGCTGACGGCGCTCGACGAGCAGGGCTCGCTGCACAAGGCGGCCGAGGTCATGCACATGACCCAGCCGGCCGCTACCAAGGCCTTGCATGAAATGGAGGATGCGTTGGGCGTGACCTTGTTCGACCGCTCCCCGCGCGGCATCGAGGCCACCGAGCTTGGGCGTTGCGTGATCCGCTATGCGCGCCTGATCCAGAGCGACGTGGCCAACCTGCGCGAGGAATTGCAGAACATGATCAGCGGCCGCGGCGGGCGCCTGTCCATCGGTACCATCATGGGCGCGGCCCCCTTTGTCACGCGCGCGCTGTCACGCCTGCGCGAGATCCAGCCGGATGTCTCCATCGAGATCAGCGAAGATACCAGCGCGCGTCAGCTGCTGCTGCTGGATCAGGGGCGTATTGACCTGATGATCGGGCGTTCTTCGGTCAGCTCGCAGCCCAATCTGTATCACTACGAAATGCTGCGCGGCGAGCCCATGTGCATCGTCAGCGGTATCGACCATCCGCTGGCCACGGCGCAGAAGGTGCGCCTGCAGGAGCTGGCCGGGGCTTCCTGGATTCTGTATTCCAGCAACATGCCGATGCGCATCTGGATCGAGCATGAATTCAAGCTGGAGGGACTCAAGGTGCCCGGCAACGTGATCGAGACGGCCTCGCCCTTCGTCACCATCACCCTGCTGGCGCAATCGAACATGGTGGCGGTGATGCCGCTGGACATCGCCCACTTCTTCGCTGCGCGCCAGATGCTGGGCATCCTGCCGGTGAACCTGAAGACGCGCATCGAGCATTACGGCATCGTTACGCGCAAGAACAGCACGCTATCGTCGCTGGCCAAGATGTTCATCCAGATCCTGCGGCAGCAAAACTGAGCAGGCTGTCGCGCTGCATTGCTGATGTTTTTTTACTTGCCAAGGGTTTTCCCGATATCGTCTCGCGTGATTTTCCTGTTAGTGTTCGTCTGCGGTCGGGGTGGCCGCAGACTTTCCCTCAGATTCCGATTTCTCCGGTTGGCCTTCATGAATTTGCGTCTCACGCGCGTGCGCACGCGCCTTGCTGCTCTCGGTCCTGTGTCCTTTCCAGTCTCGTTCACGCACACCATGCTGGTCCCGCTCTGCGTGACCGGTGCCATCCTGCTGGCCGGTTGTGCCGCTCAGAAGCCGCAACCGCCCAACGACGTCGCCAGGCAGGCCCGGCTGGATCAGGCCCTGGCGCTGTTCTCGGCCAACCCGCCCGAAGGCCTGCCGGCTGGCTGGGAGCCCCTGGTCTTTACCCGCAAGAAGATTCCGACCCAATACGGCCTGGTACAGGACAATGGCCGCAGCGTGCTGCATGCCGTTGCTGACCGCGCTTCTTCCGGACTGCGTCATCCGGTCGACATCGACATCAACAAGAAACCCTGGTTGATCTGGAGCTGGAAGGCGGCCGGTATGATTCCCGGCGCCGACCTCGCGCACCGGGAAACCGATGACTCTCCCGTACGCATCGTGCTGGCCTTCGATGGCGACCACGACAAGCTTTCGCTGATGGATACCATCCTCTTCGATACGGCCAAGTTGCTTACCGGCCATGATTTACCCTATGCCACGCTGATGTACGTATGGGATCCCAAGGCGCCCGTGGGCACTGTCATCGCCAACGGGCGCACTGGCCGCATCCAGATGCTGGTGGCCGAAAGCGGTGCGCAACATGTGGGGCAGTGGCGCAATTACCAACGCAACGTGGCCGAGGACTATGAGCGCGCCTTCGGTGAAAAGCCCGGCCGCCTGATCGGTGTGGGGGTGCTCACCGATACCGACAACACCGTCCAGAAGATGCAAGCCTGGTATGGCGACATCCGCCTCATGCGCCAGGCCGAGCCCGTGCAGGCTCCCTGAAGAAACCGGACTGCGGGTTCAGACCCCGCGCCACCAGGCAGCGACGTGGCCCCAGAAACCCTTGGGACCGGTGTCGAAGAGCCAGGGTTTTTCGCGCTTGAGCTTGTCCATCATGTCCTGTTCGGCCTTTTCCGAGACGTTGCCGTAGGCGCGCCCGAGTTTGAGCAGGGTACGCATGGCCCCCAGCTTTTCGCGCGCCACCATGCCGGAGGCATGTTCGATGGCAATGTGGGTCTCGCGCAGTTCCTGCACCATCGCATGGGCCAGTTGCGAGGCAGGCGTCTTCAGACGCTCCTGCACGACGGCGATATTGGTGGCAGAGGCCTTGATTTGCGCGGCCAGCACGTCGATCTGGGTTTCATCTCCCTTGGCCTGCTTGATGATGGCGCTGGCCCAGGCCCGCGAGGCATTGACCAGTTCTTCGGTACCCCAGTCATGGCGCACCGCGATCCAGAAACCGTAGTTGGCGGCCTGCTCGATGAGGATCTGCACCACGTCAGGGAATTCCTTGTCCATCGCCCGTCGCGCCCACGCATACTGGCCCGAGAGCATCAGGTGCTGTACCGCTTCTTCGGTGAGGAAATTGGTGTTCTCGGAGAGCTTGGCCAGCAGGTAGCTGTCGAAGGAGGGTTTGACGAAGCCCGAGTCGATCTTGGTCGAGAGCCGCACGAAGTTGTGATAGTCCCGCTCCAGCGAGTCGTAGATCTCGTCCTTGAGGATGAGTTTGATCTGTTTCATGCGGCTTCCCCTCGGACCCGGTCCGACGTTGTGGTTCCGGCCGCCGCGACTGGCGGCATACCGGGCTGGTTGTGATGACGCAATGTCAATGATGATGCTGTCAGGAAACTTGTTATCGGCAGTTCGTCCCGTAAACTTTACCTGTTCGCCCCGGGGCTGAATGTTAGGGCCTGTTCACATTAAATCTGCATCTCGCAGATTTAATGTGAACAGGCCCTAGTAACTGCGTAATCCGTAGCGCTGCCGGGTTTCCCAGTCGGGCAGCAATTGATCGCGGTAGAGCGCCCAGGTCGGATCGGCCAGGATCGCGGTGCTGGTCTTGCAGCCTTGGCACAGTTGGGCGTGCACGCCAGCGACCACGGGCTCCAGGCCATTGGGATCGGTCACGTAGAACCAGGATTGCTGCAATCCCTGGCTGAACGCCGTACCCACGTAGAGGCTGCGGGTCTTCTTGGCGATGGCGGCAGCCAGCTGGTCGGACAGGGCTTCCAGCCGATCCTGCTCGGGCAGCGCCGGCAAGCCGTCGGGCGTGGCGGGAACGTAACTCACCCGGGTCACCACCACGTACGGAAAACCGGACAACGGGAAGCTGCGCCGCAAGCTCATGTCCAGTTTGACCAGGCTCAGACTCTCCCCGCGCTGGGACTGGTAACTCCACCACTCAGGCTCGGTATCCTGCGCCAGGCCGGAGCGCGCCAGCAGGAGCAGCAAGGCCAGCAAGAGGGCGCGGGTCATGGTCGTCGGGCCGGTTCAACTGGCCAGCAAGGCCAGCAACGCCAGCAAGGCGGGCAGGCCCTGGATGTAAAGAATGCTGCGCTTGGCGGTGAGGCCGCCATAGATGCCGGCCACCAGCACGCAGCTCACGAAGAATACCTGCACGGCATGATCGCCCGTGGCCAGGCTCCAGAACAGCCCGGCGGCCAGGAAACCGTTATAGAGGCCCTGGTTGGCGGCCAGTACGCGAGTGGCTTCGGCGGCCTGGCGCGACTGGCGGAACGTCTTCAGGCCCAGCGGTTTGGTCCACAGGAACATTTCCAGAATCAGGATCCAGACATGTTCCAGAGCGACCAGCAGAACCAGAATGGTGGCGAGCGTGTGCAAGGTTTCTCCCTGTTGTCGTTATACGTTCTTGCAGCGCCGTCGCTGCGTACAGAGTTCTCCGGGCGGCGGGCTTTGGCGATCATGCCTGAAATGGGCCCGCTCGCCAATGCCCTGCGCGGCGCTGCCGCGCTTACTTCGCCTGCAGGAATTTCTCGGCCAGTCGCACCCAGTAGGTGGCGCCGATGGGCAACAGGTCGTCGTTGAAATCGTAGCTGGGGTTGTGCAGGTTGCACGGACCCAGTCCATGGCCCTGATCGCGATGACCGCCATCGCCATTGCCCAAAAAGACGTAGCAGCCCGGCTTGTGCTGCAACATGAAGGCGAAATCCTCGGCACCCATGGTCGGCTCGGTCTGCGCATCCACATGCTCGGCGCCGAACTGTTCGGTCAGTACCTCGACGGCGAAGGCGGTCTCCTTGGGATGGTTGATCAACGGCGGATAGTTGCGGTTGAAGCGGAACTCGACCGTGGCATCGAAGGCGGCGGCTGTGTGCTCGGCGATTTCCTGCATGCGGCGCTCGATCAGGTCCAGCACCGGCAGGCTGAAGGTACGCACGGTGCCGACCATCATGGCCTCATCCGGAATGACGTTGGTGGCGCTGCCGGTATGGATCTGGGTGATCGATACCACGGCGGGATCGTTCGGATTGACGTTGCGTGCCACGATGCTCTGCCAGGCCTGGGCGATGTGAACCGCCGTCATCACCGGATCGACCGCCTTGTGCGGTTGAGCCGCATGCGATCCCTTGCCCCGGACGGTGACATGGAATTCGTTGCTGGAAGCCATCTGCGCACCGGGCGTCACACCGAAATGCCCGGCCGGGATACCCGGCCAGTTGTGCATGCCGAAGACGGCATCCATCGGGTACTTTTCAAACAGGCCATCCTGGATCATGCGCTCGGCGCCGCGTCCGCCTTCTTCAGCCGGCTGGAAGATCACGTAGACGGTGCCATCGAAATTGCGGTGCTGCGCCAGGTAACGGGCAGCGCCCAGCAGCATGGCGGTATGCCCGTCATGCCCGCAGGCGTGCATCTTGCCGGGATGGCGCGAGGCATGGTCGAAGGTATTGATTTCGGCCATGGGCAACGCATCCATGTCGGCCCGCAGGCCAATGGCGCGCGGGCTGTCGCCCGCCTTGATGATGCCGACCACGCCCGTGACACCGAGCCCGCGTACGACTGGAATCCCCCACTCGGTCAGCTTTTGCGCCACCACGTCGGCGGTGCGCACTTCTTCGTAGCACAGCTCGGGATGGGCGTGGATGTCGCGGCGGATCTTCTGCAGTTCGGCGTGGAACTGGACGATGGGGTCGATGAGTTTCATGGGAGTCTGGTGCAATGGCGTTGGTAACAAGTGTGCCTATCTTACCGCGCCTTGGCGGCGCAAGAGCGCCTGTGCAATTTCGTTCAATACAACGGCCGCGAGCCTGCCTAGCATGCACATTTTTATCAGGGGGCGCCGGGCAGGCGCCAGGACACATGATGCTTTCTTCCGAATTCTTCCTGCTGGCGGGTGCGCACCTGCTGGCGCTGGCCAGTCCCGGTCCGGATTTCCTCTTGCTGCTGCGGGGCAGCCTGCGCCATGGGCAGGCCTATGGGCTGGCTGCCGCCCTGGGGATTGCGCTGGCCAACGGGCTCTATATCGAGCTGGCCATCGGCGGCTTCAGCCTGTTGCAGCGAGCGCCGCTGCTGCTGGCGGCCATGCAGTGGCTGGCGGCGTTCTACCTGGCCTGGCTGGGATGGGTCTTCTGGCGCGCCGGACGGCACGCGGCGGTCTTGCCTGATGCGGCAATGTTGACTGCCAAGGTCGCGCCATGGGCCGCATTGGGGACGGGGTTTCTATCGGCCGCACTCAATCCCAAGAATGGCGTGTTTTACTTCGGCCTGTTCACCGTCATCGTGTCCGCGCAGACCGGTGCGTCGACCAAGCTCTTCTATGGCATCTGGATGTTCGGGGCTGTACTGGCCTGGGATGCCGCGCTGGTGTATTTCATCGGACAGCAGCGCGTGATGCGGGCGCTCACGCGCGTGCTGCCGCTCATCGAGCGGGGCGCGGGCCTGCTGTTGATGCTCGCTGCCGCCGCACTGGTCGCCAGTCGCAGCTAGGCGCGGCGATATTGCAGCGGTGTGGCCGCCACCCGGGACTTGAAGGCGCGATGGAAGTGGCTCTGGTCGGCAAAACCGGTATCGAGCGCGGCATGGACGGTGCTGGCACCCCGCTGCAGCAGGGTGCGTGCCTGGCGGATCCTCATGTCCAGCTGCAGGGCATGCGGGGTCAGCCCGAAGCGGCGGCGGAACTGGCGGATCACCTGGTAGCGGCTGGTGCCGGCCAGTTCCGCCAGGGTCGCCAGCGAGACGCGGTCGCGGCAATGGGCCAGGAGGTAATCATGGGCGCGCTGCAGGCCGTCGTCTTCGGGCGCATCGCCGTGCTGCGCGGGCGCGCAGGCATCGGCGCACGCGCGCATCACTTGCTGCAGGCAACGTATCACTTCGCTCTGCAGGTCCGGGTGGCCATGCTCCAGCGCATGCGTCATGCGGTCCAGCCATTGCAGTGCCTCCGGCGAACGCACGACCTGCGACGGCATGCGCACCAGCAACCCGCATGTGGCCGGGGTTTGCGCCAGCAGGGCGGCAAGCCAGTTGGTGTCCAGATGGAACATGCGATAGCTCCAGCGCTGCAGGTCTGCCGGATTGCAGCTGTGCACATCGCCAGCCTGTACCAGGATCACGTCGCCAGGGAAAATGGGCTCGCTGCGATCGGCCAGCGTGAAGACGCTGTGCCCACCGTCGACGACGCCGATGGAAAAACTGTCATGCGTATGCGGCGCATAGCAGGACAGGCTGCCGGTGGCGCGACGGCCTTCGAAGAAGGGCAGGGCGGGAGGACGCCAGAAGTGCGGTGAAGGAGACATGGCAGCACTACGGAAGAGTCGTGACGCGCCATTTTAAGATAAAGTAGCTGCTTGCCTCGCGCGCGCCGAGGGCTTCCGTTTTTTCTTTCCCCGCTTTCTTCTCTGCCATGACCACCACCATCGTCCGTGCCGCCTGTCCCCATGATTGCCCTGATACCTGCGCCCTGCTGGTGACCGTCAAGGACGGCGTCGCCACCGAAGTGCGCGGCGATCCGGCGCACCCGCCGACGGCCGGCGTGCTCTGCACCAAGGTCTCGCGCTATGCCGAGCGCACCTATCACCAGGACCGCCTGCTGCACCCCATGCGCCGCGTGGGCAAGAAGGGCGAGGGCAAGTTCGAACGCATCAGCTGGGACGAGGCCATCGCCACCATCGCAGAGCGCCTGGGCCAGATCGCCCTGCGCGATCCGCAAGCCATCCTGCCCTACAGCTATGCCGGGACCATGGGCCAAGTGCAGGGCGAATCGATGGCCGGCCGTTTCTTCAACCGTCTCGGTGCCTCGCAGCTGGACCGCACCATCTGCGCCTCGGCCGGTGGCGCAGGCTATCGCTACACCATCGGCGCGCGCATCGGTGCCGACCTGGAGCAGGTCGATCACGCCAAGCTCATCATCATCTGGGGCGGCAATCCGATTGCCTCCAACCTGCATTTCTGGACCCGTGTGCAAGCGGCCAAGCGCAACGGTGCACGCCTGATCGCCATTGATCCATATCGCTCGCTGACCGCGGAGAAATGCCACCAGCACATCGCGCTCTTGCCCGGCACCGATGCCGCGCTGGCGCTGGGCCTGATGCACGTGCTGATCGCAGAAGACTTGCTGGACCACGATTACATCGCACGCTACACGCTGGGCTTCGACCAGCTCAAGGAGCGCGTGGCTGAATGGACTCCGGCCCGTACCGCTGAAGTGTGCGGCATCAGTGCGGACGAAGTGCAGAACCTGGCCCGCGAATACGGCCGCGTCGCGCTGGCCGGGGAGGGCGCCTTCATCCGCGCCAATTACGGCCTGCAGCGCGTACGCGGCGGTGGCATGGCCGCGCGCAATGTGGCCTGCCTGCCGGCGCTGGTCGGTGCATGGCGTCATGCTTCGGGAGGCATCCAGTTGTCGGTGTCGGACAGCTTCCCCAAGGATGCCGCCGCCCTGAGCCGTCCCGACCTGGCCGCGCGTCATGGCAAGCCCAGCCGCGTCATCAACATGAGCACCATCGGCGATGACTTGTTGAAGCCGGCTTCGCCCGACTTCGGTCCCCAGGTGGAGGCGGTGATCGTCTACAACTCCAACCCGGTGGCGGTGGCCCCGGAGTCGGGCAAGGTGGCGCAGGGCTTTGCGCGTGAGGATCTGTTCACGGTGGTGCTGGAACATTTCCAGACCGATACCGCCGACTATGCCGATATCCTCCTGCCCGCGACTACGCAGCTGGAGCACATCGATGTGCATGCCTCGTATGGCCACGTCTACATGATGGCCAACAATGCCGCCATCGCCCCGCTGGGCGAGGCCAAACCGAATACCGAGATCTTCCGCCTGCTGGCCGCAGCGATGGGCTTTGCAGAGGACTGCTTCAAGGACAGCGACGATCAGTTGGCCGCCGTGGCCTTCAAGCGCGACGACCCGCGCAGCGTCGGCTACGACTGGGAACAGTTGAAGCAGAAGGGCTGGCAGCGCCTGTCGGTGCCGGTGGCGCCCTTTGCCGAAGGCGGGTTTGCCACGCCCTCGGGCAAGTGCGAGTTCTATTCCGAGCAGATGAAGGCCGCAGGTCTCGATCCGTTGCCGACCTATATCGCGCCCTATGAATCGGTGGCCAGCAATCCGCAGCTGGGCGCGAAATACCCGCTGGCGATGATCTCGCCGCCGGCACGCAATTTCCTCAATTCCTCCTTCGTCAACGTGCAGAGCCTGCGCGATACGGAAGGTGAGCCGCACCTCGACATGCACCCGCAGGATGCCGCCGCACGCGGCATCGCCCAGGGTGAGACGGTCCGCATCTTCAATGACCGCGGCAGCATGCAGGCACGCGTGCGCGTGACCGACAAGGCGCGCATGGGACTGGTGGTGGGCCTGTCGATCTGGTGGAAGAAATTTGCCGCCGATGGCAAGAACGCCAACGAAGTCACCAGCCAGCGCCTGACCGACATGGGCAATGCGCCGACTTTCTATGACGTACTGGTGCAGGTGGAAAAACTGCAGCAGCCGGTGGCGGCCTGAGGTTTTCCGTGCTGCGCCGCCGTGTGCGATGGGGCGCCATCGTTGCCGCGCTGGCGGCGCTGTGGGCGCTCACGGGATGCTCAAGCGTCTCGTATTACGCCCAGGCCGCACATGGCCAGTTTTCGCTGCTGGCCCAGGCCAAGCCGCTGCAGGACTGGATTGATGATCCCGCTACCTCGTCTGCGCTCAAGGCCAAGTTGCAGACCGTGCGCGAGATCCGCCGCTACGCCGTCACCGAACTGGATCTGCCCGACAATGGCAGCTATCGCAGCTATGCCCAGCTGGACCGGCCCTTCGTGCTGTGGAACGTGGTGGCCGCACCCGAACTTTCGCTCCAGCCCAAGCAATGGTGCTTCCCGATTGCGGGCTGCGTGGACTATCGCGGCTACTATCATCTCAAGGATGCCCAGGCCTATGCCGAGACGCTCAAGGCCGAGGGCTACGACGTCCAGGTGGCGGGCGTGCCGGCATATTCCACGCTGGGCTGGTTCGATGATCCGGTGATCTCGACCTTCATCCAGTATCCCGATGGCGAACTGGCGCGGCTGATCTTCCATGAGCTGGCGCACCAGACGGTGTATGCGCCTGGTGATACTTCCTTCAATGAAGGCTTTGCGGTGGCCGTGGAAGAGCTGGGCGTGGAGCGCTGGCTGGCGGCGCGCCACGATCCGGCGATGTTCGAGGCCTACCACCGCTTTGCCGCCCGCAAGCGCGAATTCCTGGCCCTGCTGGACAAGTATCGCGCCCGGTTGAAGGAAAACTACGACAGCCACGCCAGTGACGCCCAAAAACGCCAGTGCAAGGCCGCCATCTTCGCCGCCCTGCATGCCGAATACGCGCAGATCAAGGCCAGCCGCTGGCACGGCTATGCCGGTTACGACCGCTGGTTTGCCATGCCCTTGTCCAATGCGCATCTGGCGCTGGTGGGGGCGTATCACGATCTGGTGCCGGCGTTCCGTCAATTGTTTGCGCGTAGCAGTGGCTTCCCTGATTTCTATGACAAGGTGCGCACGCTGTCGCGCATGGACAAGGCGGCACGTCATGCCGCCCTCGGTGATGCGCCCTTGAGCAGGGGCAAGGCCGATGCAGAAATATTTCCACCCTGCACCAATGGCCGGCCCAAGGACGGTAGGCCGGCGTATCATGCCGGATAAATTTGGGCAGTCGCTGGCTTGCCGTTGAACGTAACAGGCCGGGACTGACCGTGATATCGCTGCCGTTGGCAGCCATTTTGCAAAAAATCTCAAATTTGGGGCGCAAAATGCTTGCCCCGCCGTCGAATGCTGGATAGCATCTGCGTTAAATAAAAAAACACTCGTGCTTTTTTTGCTGTGCGCGCCAACGCGGTGGTCTTGCTTCACTGCGCAGCCCCAGCGCACGTTATGACCGGAGACAGAGGACACACTATGGAAAGATTCTGGCTTGCATCGTATCCCGCAGGCGTTCCCGCTGATATCGATCCCAGCGCTTATGGTTCGCTGGTGCAGATGATCGAAGAGGCTTTCGCCAAGCATGCCGATCGGAACGCTTACGTCTGCATGGGCAAGTATCTCCGCTATGGCGAACTCGATGCCATGTCGCGCGCCATGGGCGCGTGGCTGCAAGGCCTTGGCCTGCAGAAGGGGGCTCGCGTGGCGATCATGATGCCCAACGTGTTGCAATACCCGATCGCCATTGCCGCCATCCTGCGTGCCGGCTACACGGTGGTCAACGTCAATCCGCTCTACACTGCCCGCGAGCTGGAACACCAGCTGAAGGATTCCGGTGCCGAAGCCATCTTCGTGCTGGAGAACTTTGCCTGCACGTTGCAGAAGGTGGTAGCCCATACCCAGGTCAAGCACATCGTGGTGGCCAGCATGGGCGAGCTGCTCGGCACGCTCAAGGGGGCCATCGTCAACCTGGTGGTGCGGCACGTCAAGAAGATGGTGCCGGCCTGGTCGCTGCCCAATGCCGTCTCCTTCAGCCGCGCGCTGTCGCAGGGCGAGGGCAAGACCTTGCAGAAGGTATCGCTCACGCCCGATGATGTCGCCTTCCTGCAATACACTGGCGGTACCACGGGCGTGGCCAAGGGGGCGGTGCTGACTCATCGCAACCTGATCGCCAACGTACTGCAAGCCGAAGAATGGCTGACCCCGGCGCTGAAGTCCGGCAAGCCCATCGACCAGCTGGTGTTCGTCTGCGCACTGCCGCTGTATCACATCTTTGCGCTCACCGTTTGCAACCTGCTGGGCACGCGTGAAGGTGCGCTGAACCTGCTGATCCCGAATCCGCGCGATATTCCGGGGTTCGTCAAGGAGCTGGCCAAGTACAAGGTCAATACCTTCCCGGCGGTCAATACGCTTTACAACGCGCTGCTCAACAATGCCGACTTTGCCAAGCTGGATTTCTCCGGCTATCGCTGCTGCGTGGGTGGCGGCATGGCGGTGCAGAAGAGCGTGGCCGACAAGTGGAAGAAGCTGACCGGCTGTCCCATCATCGAAGGTTACGGTTTGTCCGAAACTTCGCCGATCGCCAGCGCGAACCCTTGCACCATTGATGAATACACCGGGACCATCGGCCTGCCGCTGCCGTCCACCGAAATCGCCATCCTCGATGATGATGGCCATCCGGTGCCGCTGGGCCAGCCGGGCGAGATCGCCATTCGTGGTCCGCAGGTGATGCCGGGTTACTGGCAGCGTCCTGACGAGACGGCCAAGGTCATGACACCGGACGGCTTCTTCAAGACCGGTGACATCGGTGTGATGGACGCGCGCGGATACACCAGGATCGTGGACCGCAAGAAGGACATGATCCTGGTCTCCGGCTTCAACGTCTATCCGAATGAAATCGAAGGCGTGGTGGCGCAGCATCCCGGTGTGCTGGAATGCGCCTGCGTTGGAGTGCCCGATGAGCATACCGGCGAAGCGGTCAAGCTCTTCGTGGTGCGCAAGGACAAGTCGCTGACCAGCGAGCAGTTGATGGCGTACTGCAAGGAACAGTTCACCGGCTACAAGAAGCCGAAGTACATCGAGTTCCGTGATGAGCTGCCCAAGACCAACGTGGGCAAGATTCTGCGCCGCGAGTTGCGGGATGATCCTGCGAAGGCGGCGCAGAAGCAGGCGGCGTGAAACGAGCGCTGCCGTAATCTGATCTTCTTGCGTTCGTCAGTCAGTTTCTGCATCAAGGCCTGAGTTCGGTATTGCACCGGACCCAGGCCTTTTCAGTTTGGGCTCACATAACATCGCGGGTGGTGAGTCGTCATTTTCCTGAGCAGATCGGATTCTCTGGAGGGGCAGGCCGGCTCCTTGCCTGAAGAGTTATTGCACCTTGGGGCGAAAATTCATGCAGTCGCCCGCCATCGTCATTCAGGAGTTGCACGTTTCCATTGGGAAATATTAAAATGCGCGCCGGTGTTACATCAGGGAGGGAAACTTGATGAACACAGGAATCCTGCATGCGCAAAACCCTCCACGGTCTGGAACGGCTGCTTTCAGACTATCAGCACGCCCGCATTCTGCGGCTCACTTTCCCAGACAACGACGCTCCCCTTTCTGAACTGCTCGTCAACAAGCTTGACGCCAGCCACGGTCGTTCACGCGACTTCGCTCTCAATCGTTGGCATCGGGCGGATAACGCCAGACCTGAACCCGGAAACCTGACCTGCCTCCTGCGCGACAGGACGCGGAACAAGCGGCCATGACGACCAAGGGCGGCTACGACAATGCCAATGCGCTGCGCTTCGAAGACAAGAAGGGCCAGGAGCAGTTATGGCTGCACGCCGAGCGCGACCAGCTGACCGAGGTCGAGCACGACGAAGACAAATGGGTCGGCCATGATCGCCGCAAGACCATCGACCACGACGAGACCTCCCACATCGGGCATGACCGCACCGAGACGGTCGACAACGACGAGACCATCACGGTCCACAACAACCGTACCGAGACGGTCGACAACAACGAAACCATCAGCATCGGCAGCAACCGTACCAAGACCATCGGCAAGAACCGCAAGGACCAGATCGGCAAGAACTGGTCGACCCAAGTTGCGCGGATGAAGACCGAAACCATCGGCATGGCCTACATGCAGAACGTCGGCATGGGCCGCATGGAAAACGTCGGCCTGGCCTACAACCTCAACGTGGGCACTGTGATGGCGACGGTGGTTGGCATCAACCAGATCACCAAGGTCGGCAACACCCTGTCGATCACGGCGGGTGAGGAGCTTTCCATTTCGGTGGGCAAGGCCAGTTTGCGCATGACGGCCGACGGCAAGATCTCCATCAACGGTGCCGAGATCGGCATCGAGGCCAGCGGGCCGATGCAGTTGTCCGGCAAAGACGTCGATATCAACTAACCGGGCACTGATCATGGAATTTCGCAACCTCACGCCTTATCCGGCGATGGCGTTCGACGCGCTCGACCAGCATGACCAGCGCTTTCACGTCGTCGCGATGCGACTGACTTTTGAATTGCAGGATGACGGCCAGCTCCTGCTCGCACCCGAGCAAACACCGCTGGTCACCTCCGACGAGTACTACGGCGAACTGAACTGCTCCAGCGTCAGGCAGGAATCGGATCTGGCGCCGTACAAGCCGCATACCGACGTCATCGTCATTGCCGACGCGCACGCGCCGCAGGGACGCGCGGCCCGCGAGTTCGAGGTCGCCATCAAGATCAACGGCGCGCCGGTCGAGCCCGAGTTGCCGCCTGAACCTCATGGCTTGAATCCCTTGCAGCATGCTTCGCCCGAGCGCATGGCGCAGTGGCGGCAAGAGTGTACGCGCTTGACGGAGCAGGCCAGGCAAGGCCCGCTCATTTTGTCCAAGACGCTGCTTGTCACGGGTCCACGCGAATGGCGCAGGCGTTCTGCCTTGCTCCGGGCGCTGACGCTGTTTGTGCTTCCTGCATGGAAGCTGACTACGCCACAAGCCATCACGACGCTGCCACTACGTTACGAATACGCCTACGGAGGCGAGAACAAGATTCTTGAAACCGACCCGGCGGCCACACGTGTGAACAAAAAGCATCGACTTCCAGAGCGCAAGCCGTTGCCTGAATCTGCCACTGACGGCGATATGCAGCAAGCCATCGCCCATGCGGTGCATGAACACAATCCGATAGGCCTTGGCTTTGCGGAGGAATGGTATCTCCGTGCGACAAAAGCAACCCGGGTACCCGTGCCGCAAATTCAAGCGCGCAATGAGCCCCCGTTACGCTTTGGTGAAGCGTGCATGCCAGTGGGCTTGGGCATTATCGGACGCGCCTGGCAGCCCCGCCTGCGCCTCGCGGGCACTTACGACCAGCAGTGGCTGGAAGGGTGGCATCCCGGGTTGCCCGCTGATTTTGATTTTGCGTACTGGAACGCTGCGCCTGCGGACCAGCAAGTCATTCCTCATCTGGATGGCGATGAAACCATCACGCTCTCCAACCTCTGCCCTGCGGGGGCCGCAACAGCACGCGATGGCTAGGGATGCGTTTAAGAAAATGAATCGGAATCCGGCGGCTGGCGCGGCGCAAGAAAGCCATCGGGAGATGGTCCTTGATGACATATCGAAGGGTATGACCGAGAGCCTGCGTAATCGAGGTATGAGCCAGGCGGAGGCAGAAACGCAGGCCAGAGTTCAAGCAAAAGAAGTAATGAAAAAATTAGCCGCATTGCATGAGCCAGACATGGTCGCCGGAGGTTGGATGCAACACAAGACCAGTAGCATCGGCCGCGCTGACGTGAATAAGTCAATTGGAGCAAGCTGGAATCAGGCTTACACGCCGCCTGAAAGTCGGAATTCAGGGCAGAAAGCTCTGACTAGGGTGCAGGAGATGGATCGTGAAGCCCAACATGCGATTGATAACGGCCGTGGAAATCAGAAAATGAATGTCAAATTGGAGCCTTGCCGCGGCAAGGGAATGAGATGAGAGACGAAGACTTTGAATATTTTATTAGCAACTTTGGCGAGGCTACCAAGAGCTCCCCGGTGCCCCCCGCAAGCCTTGAAAAATGGCGCGGCAAGCTGCCGGACCAGTTATTAAGATACTGGGAGCAAGAAGGATGGTGCGAATTTTCGAACGGCCTCTTTTGTACAGTTGACCCTGACGACTATGAAGATATCGTTGATGAATGGCTTGCCGACACAGGACTAGATGAAATTGACGCGTTCCACGTAATTGCAAGGACTGCATTTGGGACGCTCTATTTGTGTGGTGAGAATACCGGGTGCAGTGTCACGATTCGCTGCGCCCTTAATATGATCTCTGCTCTACAAAATGGATTGAAGGAAAAAAATAAGGAAGAATTAGATTTTTCGATCCGTTTCTTTTTTGCTTACAGTAAGCCCGCCCAGCTTGATATCAAAGACGAGAGTGGACAGCCGCTCTTCGAACGCGCTCTAGCCAAACTAGGCCCACTCGAAACGCACGAAATCTACGGATTCGAGCCGGCAATCGTGCTAGGAGGAAAAATTCTCCTCGAAAATCTGGCGAAAGTGAATGCCAATGTGCACCTGACGATTCGCGGACACCGAATTGGAGGGAGTTGACGTCTTCCACGTCATTGCGAGGTCTGCATTTGGCAAACTCTACGTGTGTGGAGAGAAGACAGGCAGCAGCGTTTCGATGAACTGCGTGCTCCATAGCGTCTCTGCTTTCGAAAATGAACTGAAGCCCAAATCCAAGGAAGACTTGGATTTTTCGATTCGTTCGTTATTCGCATGCCTTGAGCCGGATCAGTTTGACCTGAAAGACGAGGATGGTCAGCCCCTCTTTGAACGTGCGCGATCCAAACTAGGTCCGCTTGAACCGCATGAAATATATGGTTTCCAGCCCGCCATCGTCCTGGGCGGGAGCTTCCTGCTCGAAAATCTGGTGAAAGTGAAGGCCAATGTGCACCTGACGCTTCTCCGCATGTTCGGCGAGCCGACATTCCCATTCTCGGGGATCGACATTGAAGAGTGGCTTGACGAGTCAGACACGCAGTAGTGATAGCACACCCCAAGTCATCACCCAAGTACGGAATGACTCAGGGCAAGACTCCTTGGACCGAAACCGCTCGCCCTGAACCCATCAGAAAAAAGCCGCTGTCCGTGAACCCCTTCCGGCAGCGGCTTTTCCCCTGTATGAAGCTTCAATCAGGCACCGGCGTCAGCACCGGCTTGCCAGAAAAATGCGCCTGCAAATTGGTGAACGCCAGTTCCGCCATGGCCGTCCTGGTGACCAGCGTGCCGCTGGCCATGTGCGGCGTCAGCACCACGTTCTCCAGCGCGGCCAGTTCGGCCGGAATGCTCGGCTCATTCTCGAACACGTCCAGCCCCGCACCGGCAATCGTCCCGGCCTGCAGCGCCGCGATGAGCGCCTTTTCATCCACCACCGAACCGCGCGCCACATTGATGAGGAAGCCCTTGGGGCCCAGCGCCTCCAGCACCTCGGCATTGACCAGCGCCCGCGTCCCGGCACCACCCGGCGTGATCATCACCAGGAAATCGACCTCGCGCGCCAGCGAGACGATGTCTTCCACATAGGTGTAGGGCACGTCCTTGCGCGAACGGTTGTGATACGCAATCTGCATGTCGAACGCGGCCGCCCGCTGCGCAATGGCTTGCCCGATGCGGCCCAGGCCGACGATGCCCAGGCGCGCGCCGCTGACCTTGGTGGTGAAGGGGAAGGGCCCCTTCTTCCATTCGCCGCTACGGGCAAAGCGGTCGGCCCGCACCACGTTGCGCGCCACGGCCAGCATCAGCGCAATGGCCATGTCGGCCACATCCTCGGTGAGCACGTCGGGCGTGTGGGTCACATGGATGCCGCGCTCGCGGGCGGCCGGTACATCCACCCCGTCATAGCCAACCCCGAACACCGAGACGATCTCCAGCGCCGGGAAGCGCGCCATGAACTCGCGCCCGACCTTGGCTTCGCCATTGGCGGCAATGCCGCGCACCTGCGGCGCGATGGCAGCGAGCGCTTCATCGGTGAGCGGATCGAGGATGAGGTTGTGGCAGGTGAAGTTCTGCTGCAGCAAGTCCAGCAGGTGCTGCGGCAGGCGGGCGACGATGAGGACGACAGGGCGGCTGAAGGAAGTCATGGGCAGTATGAAGAAGAGGAAGAGGAAGACAGTGAGGGAGGCATAACGATACGTCTGCGCCGCACCCCGCGGGCTGAAAAATTTTCAAGCCCGCAGGAGGGGAAGGGCGGCGCTCAGATCGCCGGGCTGGCCCCCGCTTCGCGCACCGGATCCAGCGGCGGTAGCGGGCGCGGCTTGCGGTTTTCATCGGTGGCCACGTAGGTGAGGGTGGCTTCGGTCACCTTGACGATTTCGGTCTGCAGGCGATTGCGCTCCGCATACACTTCAACGTTGACGGTGATGGAGGTATTGCCGACCTTGACGATATCGGCATAGAAGGACAGCAGGTCCCCCACGAACACCGGATTCTTGAACAGGAAGGAATTGACCGCAATGGTGGCCACTCGCCCGTTGGCGCGGCGCGTGGCCGGCAGCGAGCCGGCGATGTCGACCTGGGCCATGATCCAGCCGCCGAAGACGTCGCCATAGACATTGGCATCCGACGGCATGGGCATGACGCGCAGCTGCGGTGCCTTGCCAGGCGGAAGTTGGGAAACGGTGGATGACATGGAAGGCTCCTTTGCAGGTGATGTCCGGCGGCGCGCCGGGATGGCTCTTATAATTCGGTTTTGCGGCTGTGCGCCCGCAGGCGCGGCAACGGCCTAGTGTATCGGATGTTGCCCTCCTGCTGTGTTGCCGTGCCCGACCCCTTTCAACCCGACCCGCCCATGCGCCGCTACCCCAATTCCGCCTCCTCATCGCAAGCCCCCATCAAACGCCAGCGTGGCGACTGGGAAGTCGTCCGCACGCTGCTGCCCTACCTGTGGACCTACAAGTGGCGCGTGATGCTGGCGCTGGCCTTCCTGGTCGGGGCCAAGCTGGCCAACGTGGGCGTGCCGCTGGTGTTGAAGAGACTGGTCGATGCCATGACCATCACGCCGACCCATCCGCAAGCCTTGCTGGTGCTGCCCCTCGGCTTGCTGGTGGCCTACGGCGCGCTTCGGCTGGCCACGGCCCTCTTCACCGAATTGCGCGAACTCATGTTTGCCCGCGTCACGCAGCGTGCCGTGCGCACCATCGCACTGCAGGTCTTCCGCCATCTGCATGCGCTGTCGCTGCGCTTCCACCTGAACCGCCAGACCGGCGGCATGACGCGCGACATCGAGCGCGGCACGCGCGGGGTCTCCACGCTGGTGTCCTATACGCTCTTCTCGATCCTGCCCACCATCATCGAGATCGTGCTGGTGCTGGCCTACCTGAGCACGCATTACGACATCTGGTTCTCGCTCATCACGGCCGGTGCGCTGGTGCTCTACATCCTCTTCACCATCACGGTGACCGAGTGGCGCACCCATTTCCGGCGCACCATGAACGAGCTGGATTCGCATGCCAACACGCGCGCCATCGACTCGCTGCTCAACTACGAGACGGTGAAGTATTTCGGCAACGAGGAATTCGAAGCGCGCCGCTATGACGAAGGCCTGCAGCGCTATGAGCGCGCGGCGGTGAAATCGCAGAGTTCGCTCTCGCTGCTCAATACCGGGCAGTCCGCCATCATCGCCATTGCGGTCACGCTCATCCTGTGGCGCGCCATCGCCGGTGTCATCGCTGGCAGCATGACTCTGGGGGACATGGTGCTGGTCAATGCCTTCATGATCCAGTTGTACATTCCGCTCAATTTCCTCGGTGTGCTCTATCGTGAAATCAAGCAGAGTCTGGCGGACATGGAACGCCTGTTCTCGCTGCTGGAAGAAAACCGCGAAGTGGCCGACCGGCCCGGTGCGCAGCCGCTCAGGACGCAAGGTGCGGAACTGCATTTCGAGCATGTGGACTTCAGCTACGAGCGCAATCGTCAGATCCTCTTCGATGTCGATTTCAAGGTGCAGGCAGGCACCACCACCGCCGTGGTCGGCCACAGCGGTTCGGGCAAGTCGACGCTGTCGCGTCTGCTGTATCGCTTCTACGACGTCGACCAGGGCGCCATCCGTATCGACGCGCAGGATGTGCGCAATGTCACGCAAGCCTCGCTGCGCCAGGCCATCGGCATCGTCCCTCAGGACACGGTGCTGTTCAACGACACCATCGAATACAACATCGCCTACGGCAAGCCCGGCGCCACGCGAGAGCAGATCGTGGCGGCGGCCAAGGCGGCCTATATCCACGACTTCATCGAATCGCTGCCGGAAGGCTATGCGAGCATGGTCGGCGAGCGCGGACTGAAATTGTCGGGCGGTGAAAAGCAGCGCGTGGCGATTGCCCGCACCCTGCTCAAGGATCCGGCCATCCTCATCTTCGATGAAGCCACCTCGGCCCTCGACTCGCGCGCCGAGCAGGCCATCCAGCAACAGCTCGAAGAAATCGCCCGTGAGCGGACCACGCTGGTCATTGCGCATCGCCTGTCCACCATCGTCAATGCCCACCAGATCCTGGTGATGGATCACGGTCGCATCGTCGAACGCGGTACGCATGCAGGACTGTTGATGGCCAATGGTCTGTATGCGCAGATGTGGCTGCGCCAGCAGGCCGGGGCCGAGGACGAGGGTGGTTCGGCGCTGCCGCAACCCGAGGGCGCCGTGCCGGCAGGCGAGCCGGACGCCGAACCCACGGTGCTGATGCCGGCCGGACGGCGCTAAGGCCTCCATACGCGCGTGCAGCTTGCGCCGGCGCGGGCGCAGCGGCACAATTCGCCCATTCGACCTGGAAAGGGAAGTGGGCGGGCAATGGAAAGCAAATGGCTTGAGGATTTCGTCTCCCTGGCGGAGACGCGCAGTTTCAGTCGCTCGGCGGAGTTGCGGCATGTGACGCAACCGGCCTTCTCGCGGCGCATCCAGTCGCTGGAAGCCTGGCTGGGCACCGACCTGATCGACCGCACCTCCTATCCCACGCGCCTGACGGCCGCCGGCGAAGTCTTCTATGAACAGGCCGTGGCCATGCTGGGCCAGATCAACAACACCCGCGCCCTGCTGCGCGGCAAGCGGCCCACGGCCCAGACCACCATCGACTTCGCCGTCCCCCATACGCTCTCGCTGACCTACATGCCCAAGTGGTTGAGCGCCCTGGAGTCGGGGTTCGGCTCCATCAATACCCGCCTGATCGCGCTCAACGTCCACGATGCCGTCATGACCATCGTCGAAGGCGGCTGCGACCTGCTGCTGTGCTATCACCATCCGCGCCAGCCGGTGCAGCTCGATGCCAGCCGCTACGACATGCTCACCATGGGCACCGAAACCCTGCGTCCGTATTCGCGCTGCGACCGCAATGGCAAGCCGGATTACGTCTTTCCGGGCAGTGCCAAGGCGCCCGTGCCGTTTCTTTCCTACACCAGCAATGCCTACCTGGGCCGCATGGTGGAACTGATGATGGCCGACACCAAGCGCCCGCTGCACCTGATGAAGCACTACGAAACCGACATGTCGGAAAGTCTCAAGATGATGGCGCTGGAGGGGCACGGGGTGGCCTTCCTGCCGGAATCCTCGGTGGTGCGCGAGGTGCGCAATCGCCAGCTCGCCCGCACTGATGGTCCGACCGGGGAGTGGGAAGTGGAGATGGAAATCCGCCTCTATCGTGAACGTCCGACCGCGCAGCGTACCGGCAAGGCGCTGGTGGCGCGGCTGTGGGAATACCTGGTGGATCTGGATGCGCAGCGGCAAGAAAAGACGGGGCGCAGCGAGCGTGGTGAGCGTCCCAGGTCGGCTCCCGCCAGCCCCGCAAGGGCTGCGGGCGCAAAGTCGGTACGCACTACTGAAAAACGCGAATCCTGATCAAAAATTAACAGGCTCGAACGGCGCAATCCCTTTATGATAGAGGGTTTCCAAAGGTTATGCAGGCGCTGCATAATTACATGCTCACAAAGCATTAGCCTTGTTTTGGCCGGCTGGCTACGATGGCGGCGCTGAATCGGACAGGCACGAATTTCCAGCTGGCGCACCAGGGCCGGGCTGGCAGGCGCGCCTCCGTCGCCGCCTTGGTGCGCGCCCTGCCGGCGCGACTTGCAGGCCGCTGCCGACGGAGTAACATGCCCTGGCGAACTTCGGAATTTGCAGGCCTCTCGTCTTGAACAGCACGGCTATCCAAAGGAGCGATTGCATCATGTCGAACGTACCTAATCACGAAGTGCCTTCCTATCTCGTCCCGCACGGCATCGGTCCGTGGGGCGTGTATCTCGAACAGATCGACCGCGTGACGCCCTACCTGGGCTCGCTGGCGCGCTGGGTGGAAACCCTGAAGCGACCCAAGCGCATCCTGGTGGTTGATGTCCCCATCGAACGTGACGATGGCACCATCGCCCACTTCGAAGGCTACCGCGTGCAGCACAACACTTCGCGCGGCCCCGGCAAGGGCGGCGTGCGTTTCCACCAGGATGTGACGCTCTCCGAAGTGATGGCGCTGTCGGCCTGGATGACCGTCAAGAATGCCGCCGTGAACGTGCCCTATGGTGGCGCCAAGGGCGGTATCCGCGTCGATCCCAAGACTCTCTCCCGTGGTGAGCTGCAGCGCGTCACGCGCCGCTATACCAGCGAAATCGGCATCATCATCGGCCCCAACAAGGACATTCCGGCTCCCGACGTCAACACCGATTCGCAGATCATGGCCTGGATGATGGATACCTATTCCATGAATCAGGGCAGCACCTCTTCGGGCGTGGTTACCGGCAAGCCCATCTCGCTGGGCGGTAGCCTCGGCCGTCATGAAGCCACCGGTCGCGGCGTCTTCGTGGTCGGTTGCGAAGCCGCTGTCAAGCGCGGCATGGACATCAAGGATGCCAAGGTCGCGGTGCAAGGTTTCGGCAACGTCGGCGGCATCGCTGCACGCCTGTTCGCTGAAGCCGGCGCCAAGGTGGTGGCCGTGCAGGATCACGTGACCACGGTCTTCAACGCCGCTGGCCTGGACGTGCCGGCACTGCAGGCGTACGTCGCCAGCAATGGCAGCGTCAAGGGTTTCCCTGGTGCGGACGAGATCACCGATCGTGCCCAATTCTGGTCGGTCGACTGCGACATTCTGGTGCCTGCCGCACTGGAACAGCAGATCACCGAAGCCAACGCCAATCAGATCAAGGCCAAGATCATCCTGGAAGGCGCCAACGGCCCGACCACGCCGGCTGCCGACGACATCCTGCGCGACAAGGGCGTGCTGATCGTGCCCGACGTGATTGCCAACGCCGGTGGCGTGACGGTGAGCTACTTCGAATGGGTGCAGGACTTCTCCAGCTTCTTCTGGACCGAAGACGAAATCAACCTGCGCCTGACCCGCATCATGCGCGAAGCCTTTGCCGCCGTCTGGCAGCTGGCCGAAGAGAAGAAGGTGTCGCTGCGTACGGCGGCCTTCATCGTGGCCTGTACCCGCGTGCTGCAGGCGCGCGAGATGCGTGGTCTGTATCCGTGATGCAGTGATGCCTTGAAAGATCGGTCCGGCGAGCACCGGACCACCACGGCCCAAGACGGCGGCGCAGTGCGCCACAGATCGTCGGCCATGATTCCAGAACACTCTGGTTCGGAGGAGACGTGGTTGCAGTGCGCATGCGCACCGCAGGCCAACCAGCCTTGCGGCGCAATATCTTCAGTACGGGACCCGGCATCGACATGCCGGGCGCTGCCGCATGTGCGTCCGGTTCGGCGTCTGCCTCGCAGGGCGTGCCGGCCGACCTTGCACTGTGGACCAGGCGACGTGTTTTTGACAGATCCCTTCACCCCTGCCGCACTCGCATTCGTCCCCAGGACGCTGCGCTCGCTGCTTCCTTGCACTTTTCTTCATATCGCCTCGCAAGCCGCCTCCACACGGGCTTGGCGCTGCCACTTCCGGATTCTCTCGAAGCCCTTGCCCGTCGCCTCGACAGACCGTGTCGTCGGCTGCGCCTGCACGCTCGCGTGTGGCCTGCGCAGTTGGTTTCTGGCATGGATATTGCTGACCGGAACGGGGGTGCTGTCGTGGCGTCTGTGGCTGGGCCAGCGCTTCCTGCGTGGTGCGAAGCCGTCCTCAGCGCATCGGATCGTGGTGTTGCGGCCATGAGGGTTTTTGCGGATTGCCTGACCGGGCGGCATATGTCGTACAATGCGCCCGCCGCCAGTTGCGCTTGGGTAATTTGCCAGCCTGTGGATCACCGAGGGGGTGGTCGTTGCAAGACGTCACCAGTGGTGCATCAAACAAAGCTGGCAAAGAACTGTGTTAGCACACAGAATAGGCGACACGGCAGAGAACAATAACAGGTTCGTCAATACGGCCGGCCAGCCCGATGTCGGGCTCCGCGCAAGCGGATCCGCCAGCGGGTCATTTGATACGTTACGTAAAAAATTTTTCCAGGAGGTCACACAATGAAGTTATTGAAGCTAGCAGGGGTTTTGGTTGGGGCAAGCGTACTGATGAGCTCGGTGCATGCTGAGGAATTCACCGGCCGTCTGAAGAAGATCAAGGACTCGGGTACCCTGACGCTGGGTGTGCGCGATTCGTCGATCCCCTTCTCCTATCTGGACGACAAGCAGTCCTACCAGGGCTACTCGATCGACCTGTGCCTGAAGGCCGCGACCGCGATCCAGAAGAAGCTGGGCCTGACCTCGCTGAACATCAAGATGGTGCCCGTGACGTCGGCCACCCGCATTCCGCTCATCGCCAACGGTACCACCGACATTTCCTGCGACTCCGCGACCAACAACCAGGAGCGCTGGAACCAGGTGGCCTTCTCGATGACCGAGTTCGTGACCGCCAACAAGTTCCTGTCCAAGAAGTCGGCCAACCTGAAGACGCTGGATGACCTCAAGGGCAAGACCATCGTGTCGACCTCCGGCACTTCCAACCTGAAGCAGATTACTGCGCTGAACGCCGAACGCAACCTGGGCATGAACATCCTGGCTGCCAAGGACCACGCCGAAGCCTTCCTGATGGTGGAAACCGGCCGTGCCGCTGCCTTCGTGATGGACGACATCCTGCTGTCCTCGCTGGCTGCCAACTCCAAGGCGCCGGGCGACTACCAGGTGTCCTCGGAAGCCCTGTCGGTCGAGCCGTACGGCCTGATCCTGCCCAAGGGTGACAAGGAGTTCAAGAAGGTCGTGGACGATGCGCTGACCGTGGTCTACAAGGGTGACGACATCAAGAAGATCTACGCCAAGTGGTTCCAGTCGCCGATCCCGCCCAAGGGTGTCAACCTGAACGTGCCGATGAGCCCGCAGCTGCAGGCCGTGCTGGCCAAGCCGACGGACTCCTACGATCCGGCTGCCTACGCTGTCGTGCCGGAAGCGCAGAAGAACATGGGCAAGAAGAAGTAATCAGCACATTGCTTCGTGCAATTGGATGAAACGGGGGCCTGTCCCCCGTTTTGTTTAGCCGGAGCTGCCCCGCTTGCCCGGCAGCAAGGCAGGGGTGGCGCCGGTGCTGACCCAACAAGAAGCGGCGCGGCATTTGCCTGGTGACCGCGCCCGAGAACACAGACTTCGAACACAGACGAGGCCATTTATGCATTACAACTGGAATTGGGGAATCTTCTGGGAGATGTCTCCCGATGGCATCCCCTACATCGATACGCTGCTGGCGGGTCTGAAATGGACCCTGGCCACGGCCGCCTGCGCCTGGATCATGGCACTGGTCCTGGGCACCATCTTCGGTACCCTGCGTACCACCACCAAGCCCTGGGTCGTGCGCATTGCCAACGGCTACGTGGAACTGTTCCGCAACATCCCGCTGCTGGTGCAGATGTTCCTGTGGTATTTCGTGATACCGGAACTGCTGCCCAAGGGCCTCGGTGACTGGATCAAGAGCCTGCCGGATGCGTCCTTCGTGACCGCGACCCTGGCCCTGGGCTTCTTCACTTCCTCCCGTGTGGCCGTGCAGGTGACCACCGGCATCCAGGCGCTGCCGCGCGGCCAGCGCATGGCCGGCGCCGCACTGGGCCTGACGCCCACGCAGACCTACCGCTATGTGCTGTTGCCGATGGCTTTCCGCATCATCATTCCGGCGCTGACCAACGAATTTGCCGCCATCATCAAGAACAGCTCGGTGGCGCTGACCATCGGTCTGGTGGAACTGACCGCGGCGACCTACTCGATGCGCGAATTCACCTTCCAGACCTTCGAGGCCCTCACTGGCGCCACCATCATCTACGTGATCATTTCGGTCATCGCGCTGTTCCTGGCGCGTCTGCTGGAAAAAGTCACCGCCGTTCCCGGCTATATCACCGGCGGCAGCACCAGCGCAGGAGGGCATTGATCCATGTTCAGCAATTTCGATTTCGACGTCATCCAGCGTTCCTGGGTCTACCTGTTCACGACCGGCCTGAAGTTCACGCTCATCCTGACCTTCTCGGCCATGCTGGGCGGGATCATCCTGGGGACGCTGCTGGCCATGATGCGCCTGTCGTCCAACAAGCCGCTGTCATTCGTCGCCACGACCTACGTCAACCTGATCCGCTCCATTCCGCTGGTGCTGGTGATCTTCTGGTTCTACTTCCTGGTGCCTTTCATCGGCGCCTGGATCATCGGTGCCTCCGAGCCTATCCAGGTCGGCGCCTTCGAATCGGCCCTGATCACCTTCATCCTGTTCGAGGCGGCGTATTACTGCGAGATCATGCGTTCGGGTATCCAGTCCATCCCGCGTGGTCAGGTGTTCGCCGGCTATGCCATCGGCATGAACTACTGGCAGATGATGGGCAACGTGGTGCTGCCGCAGGCCTTCCGCAACATGACCCCGATTCTGCTCACGCAAACCATCGTGCTGTTCCAGGACGTGTCGCTGGTCTACGTGCTGGGTTCGGTGCCCGACTTCGTCACCAGCGCCTCCAAGATCGCGCAGCGTGATGGCCGTCTGGTGGAAATGTATCTGTTCGTGGCCGTGGTCTACTTCATCCTCAGCTTCAGCCTGTCGGCCTTGGTGAAGCGCTTCCAGAAGAAGATCGCCATCATCCGCTAATGCCTTTGACGGCCGCCGCCCGTGCGCTGTTGCGCCAGGTGGCGGCCAGTGAATCCAGAATTCAGAAATCCAGGAGAATCCAATGATTGAACTCAACAACGTCAGCAAGTGGTACGGCAGCTTCCAGGTCCTGACCGACTGCTCGACCTCCGTCAAGAAGGGCGATGTGGTGGTGGTGTGCGGCCCGTCCGGTTCGGGCAAGTCCACGCTGATCAAGACCGTCAACGGCCTGGAGCCGTTCCAGAAGGGCACCATCACGGTCGATGGTGTCTCGGTGGGCGACCCCAAGACCAACCTGTCCAAGCTGCGCGCGCGCATCGGCATGGTGTTTCAGAATTTCGAGCTGTTCCCGCACCTCTCCATCCGCGAGAACCTGACCATCGGCCAGATCAAGGTGCTGGGTCGTTCCAAGGAAGAGGCTACCGAAAAGGGTCTGAAGTACCTGGACCGCGTGGGCCTGCTGGCACACAAGGACAAGTTCCCCGGCCAGCTCTCCGGCGGCCAGCAGCAGCGCGTGGCGATTGCCCGCGCACTGTCGATGGACCCGATCGCCATGCTGTTCGATGAACCGACCTCGGCGCTGGACCCGGAAATGATCAATGAAGTGCTGGACGTCATGGTCGGCCTGGCCCAGGAAGGCATGACCATGATGGTCGTGACCCACGAAATGGGCTTTGCCCGCAAGGTCGCCAACCGCGTGGTCTTCATGGACAAGGGCCTGGTGGTGGAAGATTGCGCCAAGGACGAGTTCTTCGCTTCGCCGCGCTCGGAACGCGCACGTGACTTCCTGGCCAAGATCATCACCCACTGATCGCTCTAGCCTGAGTCAATGCAAGGGCCGCTCCGGCAACGGGGCGGCCCTTGTCGTTTGTGCCAGGTCAAAAGCGGGTCAGGGCTTGCTCCCGGGGTGCTTGACGGCTACGGTAGAATGTCGCCCTTGAAGACATCGCGGCTGGCTCTCCACAGCCCGCATCCGCCGGGATGCCTTGCCAGACATTGAGACTGACCCCCACTCCAAGACCGAAAGAGCATCGCAATGAGCAACGTATTGACCATCACCCGCCCGGACGACTGGCACCTGCACCTGCGCGACGGCGCCACCATGCAGGACGTGCTGCCGCATACCGCACGCCAGTTCGCCCGCGCCATCGTCATGCCCAACCTGAAGCCGCCGGTGACCACCACCGCGCAAGCCGGTGCGTATCGCGATCGCATCCTGGCGGCCTTGCCCGCCGGCATGGACTTCGAGCCGCTGATGGTGCTCTACCTGACCGACAATACCCCGCCCGAGGAAATCCGCCGTGCCAAGGAAAGCGGCTTCGTCAAGGCCGTGAAGCTCTATCCGGCCGGCGCCACCACCAATTCGGATGCCGGCGTGACCGATCTCTCCAAGTGCTACAAGACCCTGGAAGTACTGCAGGAAGTGGGCATGCCCTTCCTGGTCCACGGTGAAGTGACCGACCCCGAGATCGACCTGTTCGACCGCGAAGCCGTCTTCATCGAGCGCATCATGAAGCCGCTGCGTCAGGCCATGCCGGAACTGAAGGTGGTCTTCGAGCACATCACCACCAAGGAAGCGGCCGACTACGTACTGGCCGGTGAGGGCCCGACGGCGGCCACCATCACCGCGCACCACCTCCTGTTCAACCGCAACGAGATCTTCAAGGGCGGCATTCGTCCGCACTACTACTGCCTGCCGGTCTTGAAGCGCGAGACCCATCGCAAGGCACTGGTGGCGGCAGCGACCTCGGGCAATGACAAGTTCTTCCTCGGCACCGATTCGGCGCCGCATGCCAAGGGCGCCAAGGAGCACGCCTGTGGCTGTGCCGGCTGCTACACCGCGCTGCACGCGCTGGAGCTGTATGCCCAGGCCTTCGACAGCGCCGGTGCGCTGGACAAGTTCGAGGCCTTCGCCAGCTTCAACGGTCCGGACTTCTACAACCTGCCGCGCAACACCGGCACCGTCACCCTGAAGCGCGAGACCTGGGCCATCCCGGCCGAGCTGCCCATGGGCGAGGCCACCGTGGTGCCGCTGTCGGCGGGCGAACAGATCCACTGGAAGATGGTCTGACAGAGTCTGGTCTGCTTCGCGGATCAGCCGTGTTGCTTCGTCCCCGGCTTCCGACTGCAAGGGCCGGGCTGTCCATCACAACGAAAGAAAGGCGAGCTGTATGCAATTCGTCGATGAACTGATTACCGATTTCGACAAGGCACTGCGCGTGATCAACGGCGTGGTGTTCGAGAGCCGTCCCAACCCGGGGCGCGGCCTGCCGGACGGTGTCATGAACGAGGCCGAGAAGCGCCACGCGGCCGGGCTGATGCGGGTCAACAACGTCGGGGAGGTCTGTGCCCAGGCGCTCTACGATGCCCAGGGCCGGTTTGCCCAGACCGAGGATATCAAGCAAGCCTTCCGGCGCGCAGGCATTGAGGAAGAGGATCACCTGGCCTGGACTGCCGAACGCCTGCGTGAGCTGGGTTCACATACCAGTCTGCTCAATCCGCTGTGGTATGGCGGGGCCTATGTACTGGGCAGTATTGCGGCACGGCTGGGGGATGCGCGCAACCTGGGCTTCGTCTCCGAGACCGAACGCCAGGTCGAGCACCACCTGCTGGGCCACCTGGACAAGCTGCCGGCCCAGGACAACCGCTCGCGCGCCATCGTCGACCAGATGCGCCTGGATGAAATCGAACACGGCCAGGCCGCACGTGATCTGGGCGCGGCCGAAGTGCCGGCTCCGGTGCGCGGGATGATGAAGGCCATGGCCAAGGTCATGACCACGGTGGCTTACCGGATCTGATATCGGATCGCCACAGGCGTGGCGGACATGAAAAAAGCGGCCCCGGCCGCTTTTTTTCTTGCTGCATCCAATACCGGACCTTACTGCTGCTGGGCGGCCGCCGAGGAGGTATCGGTCAGGTCGTCGATGATCTCGAAGGAGTGCGTGATCTCGGCCGTCTTCTCCAGCATGATCGAGGCCGAGCAGTACTTGTCGTGGGACAGCTTGATGGCGCGCTCGACCACATTGGTCTTCAGGTTGCGGCCACGCACGGTAAAGTGGAAATGAATCTTGGTGAAGACCTTGGGATCGGTCTCGGCACGTTCCGACTTCAGGGTCACGTCGCAGCCGCGCACGTCCTGGCCGCTCTTGCGCAGGATCACCACCACGTCATAGGCGGTGCAGCCGCCGGTGCCGGCCAGCACCACTTCCATCGGACGCGGCGCCAGGTTGCGGCCGCCGCCATCGGGCGCGCCATCCATCGTCAGCAGGTGGCCCGAACCGGTTTCCGCCGTGAAGGTCATGCCGGACAAGCCGGTCCAACGTACTGTGCATTCCATCTGTATCGTCCCAATCGGTTCCATGAAGCTGCGTATTGTAGCTTTTGATGCGCGCGCCCGCAGCCAGTGCAGGGGAGGGCATGTGAAGCTTCATGATTTTTGCGCTGCGGAAAAATTGTCGAATTATTATTCATCTATCGCATTTCCACTGCGCTTTCGGCAACTTGTAACTCAGTAGTGATGCCGCTTGCAGACAGTTACAAATTTATTCGCTGCGCGTTATTGCGTCGCACAAACCGCTTTGCTATATTGAATTCAACGGAAGTTTTTGCAGCACGTAACGATGTCTCCTCCACCCTCCTCATTGGTGTGGATTAAACCCGGAACCTCAGTGTCCGGGTTTTTTTTGTCTTTTTTCCGGCAAACTCGGTCAAAGCACGATGCAAAGTTGCTCCGGCGGCAACGAAATGCCGCCTTCCCGCGATAAAACCCGGGAAAATTGCCGGATCGCCGCCACAATCCCGCGAAACCTTTTGACGCTAAGTCCTTGAAAAGGCTATACTTGCCGGCTTTCCCATGCGCTCGGGAAGATAGAAGGATGAGTCCGCAAAGCGAAGCAGCAAGGACAGCAGGCATCGGCCGGCTGGCCCGCATGAGCGGAACCGCCATTTGAGCGTTTATATACTGATAGAGAAAGTCAAACATGAAGACCTTTTCCGCTAAAGCCCATGAGGTTCAGCGCGAGTGGTTCGTGATTGACGCGACGGACTTGGTCCTCGGACGTGTTGCCAGCGAAGTGGCACTCCGACTGCGCGGCAAGCACAAACCCGAATTCACTCCGCACGTCGATACCGGTGACTTCATCGTCGTCGTCAACGCAGGCAAGCTGCGCGTGACCGGCACCAAGGCCACTGAAAAGACCTATTTCCGCCACAGCGGTTATCCGGGCGGCATCTACGAAACCAACTTCCTGAAGATGCAGCAGCGTTTCCCCGGCCGTGCGCTGGAGAAGGCCGTCAAGGGCATGCTGCCCAAGGGTCCGCTGGGCTACGCCATGATCAAGAAGCTGAAGGTCTATGCAGATGGCAACCATCCGCACTCGGCCCAGCAACCGAAACCCCTCGCCCTCTAAGGAACAGACATGATCGGTAACTACAATTACGGAACCGGCCGTCGCAAGAGTGCAGTGGCGCGTGTTTTCATCAAGGCAGGTTCGGGCAACATCATCGTCAATGGCAAGCCCGCCGCTGAATACTTCTCCCGCGAAACCGGCCTGATGGTGATCCGTCAGCCGCTGGAACTGACCGGCAACGTCGAACGTTTCGACATCAAGGTGAACGTCCACGGTGGCGGCGAGTCCGGCCAGGCCGGCGCTGTTCGCCACGGCATCACCCGCGCTCTGATCGATTACGATGCAGGCCTGAAGTCGGCTCTGTCCAACGCAGGCTTCGTCACCCGTGACGCGCGTGAAGTCGAACGTAAGAAGGTTGGTCTGCGCAAGGCACGTCGCGCAAAGCAATTCTCGAAGCGTTAATCGTTTCCTGCATTACGGAAAGCCGTCGGCATGCTGCCGACGGCTTTTTGCTTTCTTGCCTGCCTGCTTTGCCGCAAGGGGCGGTACCGACAGCGCGTCTCGCATTGTGACGAGTATTCCGGCTATTTACGGAAATAACTTCCCAATGGGAAATCAGGGGGAAATATTCTCCTGCTAGAATTGAAAGCTTTCCGGCGTGTGATGTCGCGATGGGGTCGATGCAGTCGATGCGCGTACCTGCAGCGCTCATCCGCCACGGCGTATTTCTTCGCTTTTTTTCGCAAGGAACAGACATGATCAAGGTAGGTATCGTTGGCGGAACCGGTTACACCGGTGTCGAATTGCTGCGTATTTTTGCCACGCACCCCCAGGCCCGGGTGGAAGCCGTGACCTCGCGCAAGGAAGACGGCATGCCGGTGGCCGAGATGTATCCTTCCCTGCGCGGCCGCGTGGACGTGGCCTTCTCTTCGCCCGACAAGGCGCGCCTGACCGACTGTGACGTGGTTTTCTTCGCCACCCCGCACGGCGTGGCCATGGCCCAGGCCCCGGAACTGGTGGCCGCCGGTGTGAAGGTGATCGACCTTGCTGCCGACTTCCGCATGCAGGACGTGGCCGCCTTCGAGAAGTGGTACAAGCTGCCGCACAGCTGCACAGACCTGTTGAAGGAAGCCGCCTACGGCCTGCCCGAACTGAACCGCGAAGCCATCCGCAAGGCGCGCGTGGTGGGCAACCCGGGTTGCTATCCGACCACCATGCAGCTGGGCTTTGCCCCGCTCTTGAAGGCCGGCGTGATCGATGCCTCGCACCTGATCGCCGACTGCAAGTCCGGCGTTTCCGGCGCTGGCCGCAAGGCTGAACTGAGCCTGCTGTTCTCGGAAGCTTCCGACAACTTCAAGGCCTATGGCGTCTCCGGCCATCGCCACTCGCCCGAAACCATCGAACGCCTCTCGCACCTGACCAGTGACAAGGTGGGCCTGCTGTTCACTCCGCACCTGGTGCCGATGATCCGTGGCATGCACTCCACCCTCTACGCGCGTCTGAACAAGGACATCGACAACGCCGCCCTGCAGGCCCTGTTCGAGGAGGCTTACAAGGATGAGCCCTTCGTCGATGTGCTGCCCTTCGGTTCGCATCCCGAGACCCGCACCACGCGCGCCTCCAACATGCTGCGCCTGGCCGTGCATCGTCCGGACAATGGCGATACCGTGGTGGTGCTGGTGGTCCAGGACAACCTGGTCAAGGGCGCTTCCGGTCAGGCCGTGCAGTGCATGAACCTGATGTTCGGGCTGGAAGAAACCACCGGCCTGCAGCAGGTCCCGGTCCTGCCGTGAAGTACCGCTTGTGGCGTCGGCGCATGACGATTTCAGCGCCGAAGATGACCATCAAGCGGCACCTGCCCTGGCCGCTGATGATCCTTCTGTGGGCTGCCGTGGTGGGCGTGGGTGCGGCGGCGGCGGTCTGGACCTACCAGCTCGGCCGCAACAACCTGCCGGGCCTGCAGGCCGATGCCGGCGATGCCAGCGAGCAGATCGAGCAGTTGAGCGAGCAGGTCAAGAAGTTGAGCGCCGAAAATGAGCGCTTGCAATCCGCCGCCAACGCGTCGCAAAATGAATTGAAGATTGCCCAGACGGCGCAGGCCACCCTGGCGACCCAGGTCAAGAACCTGGAGGCGGAAAACAACCGTCAGAAGGAAGACCTGGCTTTCTTCGACAGCCTGCTGCCCACCAACCTGGGCGCGCCCGGCATCACCATCCAGCGCTTCAAGGCCGAACAGGCGGCGCCCAACCAGGTACGCTATCGCGTGCTGGTCATGCAGGGTGGTGGGGGAACGCAACAGTTTGCAGGAAACCTACAGCTTAGTGTCAATATGGTGCAGGGCGGCAAAGGTGTTACCATCAACTTTCCGGAGAGCAATGCCACTGACCAGGCGCGCTACCGGCTCGCATTCAAGTACTATCAGCGGGTCGAAGGCCTGCTGACCATTCCCGAGGGCGCCATCGTTAAATCGGTGGCGGTCCGAGTTCTCGACCGCGGCCAGGTGCGTGCCCAGCAGTCGGTAGATCTGTGAGGTGATTCCATGTTTACACGCAAGACCAAGAGCACGATCGACAGCCTCATCGGCATGTCCACCAGCATCACGGGCGACGTCGGTTTCAAGGGCGGCCTGCGCATTGACGGCACCATTACCGGCAATATCAATGCCGAGAGCGGTCAGCCCAGCGTGCTGGTCATCTCGGAACACGCCAAGGTGATCGGCGAGGTGCGTGCGGCGCATCTGATCGTCAATGGCGAGATCATTGGTGACGTCCACTCCACCGAACTGCTGGAGCTGCAGCCCAAGGCTCGCATTACCGGCAACGTCTTCTACAAGGCCCTGGAGATGCACGGCGGGGCCCTGGTGTCGGGCAAGCTCAGCCATGACCAGCAGGCGGAGACGCCCATGCTGAAGCTGGCCGTATCGTCGGAAGCATGAAAATCCGCAAGCGCTTATAATGGCTTTATCGATCTAATGTATTGATCCGCCTCAAGCCCAGCAGGAGCCCGAAATGAATGCCGTAGCCGAACTGCAACAAACCGACATGCCCGCCCCGATCAACTTCAGCGACAGCGCAGCCGCCAAGGTGGCCCAGCTGATCGAGGAAGAAGGCAATCCCGACCTGAAACTGCGCGTCTTCGTGCAGGGCGGTGGTTGCTCGGGTTTCCAGTACGGTTTCACCTTCGATGAAATCGTCAACGAAGACGACACCACCATGAGCAAGAACGGCGTCCAGCTGTTGATCGACTCGATGAGCTACCAGTATCTGGTGGGCGCCGAGATCGACTACAAGGACGACCTGGAAGGCGCGCAATTCGTCATCAAGAATCCGAACGCCACGACCACTTGCGGTTGCGGCTCTTCCTTCTCGGTGTAAGTGCCGCCAGACTCCCCGTACCATGCTGGTTTGCGGGGAGATGAAGAAAAAGGACGCCTCGGCGTCCTTTTTTCATGTCTTGAATCTTCATATCGGCCTGCGGCCACCGTCCGGCGGGCCTTTCCGACGTCTGTTCCTGGACGCCGCAAAAGCCCTTGTTCGCCTTACCCCAATTCAGTGAAGGCTTTTGCCGCAGCGGCGATGGTTTCCTCGATGATGGCATCGCTGTGCTGGGCCGATACGAAGCCAGCCTCGAAGGCCGACGGTGCAAAGTACACGCCCGCATCCAGCATCTTGTGGAAGAAGCGGTTGAAGCGCTCCTTGTCGCCCTGCATCACCTCGGCATAGCTGGTCGGCACCTTGGTATCGAAGTACAGGCCGAACATGCCGCCAATCGCATCGGCGGCAAAACGCACACCAGCCGCCTTGGCCGCCGCGCTCAGGCCATCGGTCAGCTTGCGGGTCTGTGCTGCCAGGAGTTCGTAGAAGTCGGGCTGCTGGATGATCTTCAGGGTCGCCATGCCGGCCGCCACGGTGACCGGGTTGCCCGACAGCGTGCCTGCCTGATAGACCCCGCCCAGCGGCGCCAGATGCTTCATCACCTCGGCACGACCGCCGAAGGCCGCCACCGGCAGGCCGCCGCCGATCACCTTGCCCAGCGCCGTCAGGTCGGGGACGATGCCATTCAATTCCTGGGCGCCGCCACGGGCCACGCGGAAACCGGACATCACTTCATCGAAGATCAGGATGGCGCCGTATTCGGTGCACAGGCGGCGCATGGTGCGCAGGAATTCGTCGGTGGCCCGCACCAGGTTCATGTTGCCGGCCACCGGCTCCACGATCACGCAGGCGATCTCGTTGCCGGCAGTCTTGAAGGCTTCTTCCAGCTGCTGGGCATTGTTGTAGTCCAGCACCAGGGTGTGCTTGGCAAAATCTTCCGGCACCCCGGCCGAGGTCGGATTGCCGAAGGTCAGCAAGCCGCTGCCGGCCTTGACCAGCAGGGAATCGGCGTGGCCGTGATAGCAGCCTTCGAACTTGATGATCTTGTCGCGACCGGTGGCACCACGGGCCAGGCGCAGCGCGCTCATGGTGGCTTCGGTGCCGGAGGAGACCAGGCGGATCTGTTCGATGGAGGAGACCAGCTTGATGATTTCCTCGGCCATCTCGATCTCGGCCTCCGTCGGCGCGCCAAAGGACAGGCCGCGCGCGGCCGCCAGTTGCACCGCCTTGACCACTTCCGGATGGGCGTGGCCGACGATGGCCGGGCCCCAGGAGCCGATGTAGTCGATGTAGCGCTGGCCTTCGGCATCCCAGAACCAGGGGCCTTCGGCGCGTTCGATGAAGCGCGGGGTGCCGCCTACCGAGCGGAAGGCACGTACCGGGGAGTTGACGCCGCCCGGCGTACTTTGCTGGGCGCGGGCGAACAGGGTTGCATTGGTCTTGGTCATGAGCTTGCGGAGTCGAGTCCGGATTCGTGGATCAGATCAGTTGATGGAGGGCGGCGCGTCCAGATCGGCGGGATCCTCCGATTCGCGCGCCCAGAAATAGCGGTCGGGCAGCAGCTTGCCCATGCCGATTCGCTGGGCATTGGCCAGCGCGGCCAGGGTGAACTCCTGCGCCTCGGAGGCTGCCAGCGGCACTTCCAGGTCATTGGCCAGCATGGCCGCCATGGCGCCCGAGAGCGTGCTGCCGGCACCGACGAAGGAGCCGGGCAGGCGCGGCCAGGCATCCTGGCGCACCAGGCCGGATTCGTCGAAGAGCGAATTGGCCACTTCCTGCAGGTCGGTCTGGGTATTGGTCACCAGCAGGTATTCGCAGCCCATCTCGATGATGTGCATGGCGTCCAGTTCGAGCGCATCGCCCGGCACCGGTTCGCGCCAGGTCTCGGCCAGGCGGGTAAGCTCGCCGGCCGAGCAGATCAGCACGGTGGCCTGCGGGATCAGCAGTTCGCGGATGGCAATCAGGCGGTCATCCTCGTCCTCCTGATTGGCCAGGGCGCTGATGAACGGGTCCAGGATCAGCGGAACGTCGGGGTAGTCGGAGACGATCTCGGCAATCACCGAGATGTTCTCGATACTGCCCAGGGCGCCCACCTTGAAGGCGGCCACGGCCATGTCTTCGAGGATCACGCGGGCCTGGTCGGCGACCCAGTCCACGTCGACCACCTGCACGTCTTCGACGCGGGCGGTGTCGCCGATGAGCAAAGCCGTCACCACCGACAAACCGTGGCAGCCCATGGCGGCGAAAGTGGCGAGATCGGCCTGCACGCCCGTGGCGCCGACCGGATCGGCGGCGCCGAAGCTGAGGATGAGGGGAGGAGTTTGGTTTTGCACGTCGAGTAGATTAAGATAGCTGACTTAGCATTTTACTTGATTGATTTTAGGGATAGTCAGCCGTGACGAATAGCAGCCAAACCGAATTCAAAACCTGGATGTGCCTGATCTGTGGTTGGATCTACGACGAAGAAGCAGGCCTGCCCGAAGAAGGCATCGCCCCAGGCACCCGCTGGGACGACGTCCCCATCAACTGGACCTGCCCGGAATGTGGCGCCCGCAAGGAAGATTTCGAGATGGTGGCGATCTGATCGCCGCCTGAACGCAATGACCGCCGCCGACGGTTTCGGCAACGCGCACCGGCGCCAGGCTCCTGGCGCTGCGCTGGCGGCGTCTCCTTCACCCGAAGAGGCGCCGTACACCCGCTCTTTTTTCCTGCTGGGCGGGATTTGATGTGGATCAAACTCTCCCAATCTCACGGGTTCGTCTCGTTTTCCCATCATTTTTTCTGCCTGGTGGTGCAGGCCCTTTGCCCGCTGGAAAAACGGTGAACTTTTCTGGGTAAAATCTCCTCCAGTACCAGCTTTGCCTGCGTGACCGGAAACAGGACGCACAGATGTCCGCCCGTCCGCCGTGAGGCAACCTCCCCCAACGGTCTTGTCATTGAGTCCAGCCACGCCATCGCGCCGCCGGAGCGGTATGGCGCGCGTGCGCATCGCCCATGCCGGGCGTGCCGGATGACATGGCCTTTTCCAACTGTCACATGAGGCTGGTATGCCACACACCAAGGATTTCGTCATCGATGCAGCCCCCGTCTGCGACTCGCCCGGCCTGCAGGAGCGCGAGGGGCTGGAGCAGTTCCAGGCCTCGCTGATCACGCGCATGGCCGCGTCCGACAATGAAAGCATGCGCTCACGCCGCCTGGCGGTGGCCATGGGCGAGCAGCACTATCTGATACCGCTGGCCCAGGCCGGCGAGATCGTCCCGCTGGCCGGCCTGCCCGTCACGCCCGTCCCGGCCACGCAGGCGTGGTTTCTCGGTCTGCTCAACATCCGCGGCAGTCTCATCGGCCTGGCTGACCTCATGGGACTGGCCGAGGCCGCATTGCAGGAAATCGGGCGCGGTAGTCATGCCTTGCTGCTGGCCGATGGCCTGGCGCCCCATTGCGCTTTGCTGCTCTCACGCGTCCTGGGCTTGCGAGACATCACAGAAATGACGCGAATATCGAAAAACTTCGAGACGGAAATCGCGTTACCGGGCATCAACGGACGTTATAAAGACAACAGTGGTCAGCAATGGGATGAATTGGACCTGTCGCAGTTGATCCAGGATAGCCGGTTCCTGCAGATCGGCCGCTAGCAGCGGGTCGCCGGATCAGCAGTGCGGGCAATACGAATACCTGAAATACCTGAGAAATCCGAAAGATCTTCGAGATCTGCCAAGAGGGAATAGGAACACCGGCCATGGAACCGACCTTGCCGTCTCTGTCGAAAAAGAATGCCGTGGCCGCTGCCAGGCGGCCTGCCGTGCCGCCTGGCAGCGGTCTGCGCCTGCCCTGGCTGCATCGTTATTCACTGCGCACCCAGACCCGGGTGCTGCTGGGCGTGCTGGCGCTGTCGCTGGCCGCGCTGTGCCTGTTCATGTGGCTGGGAGCGCGCCTGTATCTGCTGGCCACCCTGCAGACCAATCTGGCATCGGACCTGGTGATGCACTCCCAGCGCATCGGCAAGGCCGTGCCCAATGCCATACAGGGCAATCCACAGGCCTTTGTGCAACTGGCGCAGAGCCGTCTCGAATTCAATCGCGGGCTGCTGTTGCTCAGCAGCGGCGGGCCCTACCAGGGACAAAATATCGGCCTGCCTGATCCTGCCCTCAAGCCGGCGCTGGAGAACGTGGCACGTCTGTGGCGCCGTACCGACCTGGCGGCCGAGACCATCCTCGGCATGGAAAGGGAACTGACCGGGTTCGGCACTACCCTGAAGCGGCTCAACGAACTGCTGCCGGTCATGCTGGACCTGAGCGAGCAGATCGCCATGCTGCAGTCCCAGGGCCGCCCGACCACGCGCGAGATGACCGCTGCCAGCCAGCTGGTGATGCTGACCCTGCGCCTGGGTCGCAGCTCCAATGAGTTCCTCACCTCCGATGGCGTCAACGCCGAAACCGCCTTCATGCTCGGCAAGGACATCACCGCCTTCGGCGATCTGCTCAAGAGTCTGCTGGAGGGCAACGACATGCTGCGCCTGCGGGCTGCCAGCGATCCCGACCTGCGTACCAAGCTGCAGGACCTCACGCGGGTCTTCGGCGATTACCAGCCGCAGGTCACCGGCATTCTGGGCAATCTGCAGAATTTCATCGCGGCCAAGCGTTCCGAGCAGTTGGTCTTCACTGAAAACGAGACCCTCAAGCGCCATCTGACCGACCTGCAGGAAGCCTACCGGGTGGCCCTGAAAGCGCGTTCCTGGACCTTCTGGGCGGTGCTCTGCGCGATGGCGCTGGCACTCTTGAGTGCCATCGGGATTGCCCTGGTGCAGTTGCAGAGCAGCCGCAACAACGCCGCCGCCGCCGAGCTGCGGCGCCAGGAGGCCGAGCTGCAGCGTCAGCTGGCCCAGCAGGAAGAAGAAAAGGCCATGCGCGCCAACCACCTGACCCAGGCTGCCGTGCTGCGCCTGATGACCGAGCTGCAGCGCGTGGCCGATGGCGACCTGACGGTGCATACCACGGTATCGGATGATGTCACCGGAGCCATCGCCGACTCCGTCAACTACACCGTCGAAGCCCTGCGCGGTCTGGTCGAGCAGGTCACGCAGATGGCCGCCAAGGTGGCGCACAGTTCCGAACATGTGCGCGGCACCACCACCGAGCTGGGCGCCGCCGCGCGGGCCCAGGCGCGGCGCATCCAGCGCATCGCCCAGGCCATGCTGGAAATGTCCAATCACATCACCGGTATCTCGGTCTCGGCCGACGAATCCGCCGATGTCGCCCGCCACGCCGTGGTGGTGGCCGAGCGTGGCGCGCGCGCGGTGGAAGATGCGGTCAAGGCCATGGACGGCATCGGAGAGCAGATCCGCGAGACCTCCGAGCGCATCAAGCGCTTGGGAGCCTCGTCGCAGATGATCGGGGAGATCACCGAGCTCATTTCCGACATTACCGAGCGCACCAATGTGCTCGCGCTCAATGCCGCCATCCAGGCCGCCTCGGCAGGCGAGGCCGGGCGCGGCTTCTCGGTGGTGGCCGAGGAAGTGCAGCACCTGGCCGAGCGCTCCAGTGCCGCCACGCGCGAAATCGGCGCGCTGGTCAGGATGATCCAGGCCGATACCCGCGACGTCGTGGTGGCGATGGAAAAATCCACCACCGGCGTCACTGATGGTGCCGTGCTGTCGGATGCAGCCGGCAGTGCCCTGGCCGATATCCGCAGCGTCTCCAAGCGCCTGGCCGAACTGATCCAGGGCATGGCCGTATCCACCCGCGGGCAGGCGGTGTCGGCCAATGGCGTGGCCCAGCAGATCCAGGGCATCCTGCGCGAGAACGACATCATCGAGCAGAGCCGCGAGCAGGTGTCCACGCTGTATGAAGAATTGTGGGATGCCGCCCGCCAGCTGGAAAGCTCGGTCTCGCGCTTCCGCATCAAGGTGACTTGACCCCGATTGCCGCCCATGATCACCGGACACGACATGCCAGCCGCCCAGTGCCCTTCCTCGGTCGTCACCTCAGCCGACGTACGCCCGGGCGGCGTTGACGAACGCTTGCGCGAGACCTTGCGTCCGCTGCTGGTGATCGTGCGCCAGCAAAGCGCCGCCTGGGCCGCCCGCCTCGGTCAGGGAGACGGTGCGCCGCGACTGCCCGCCCTGGTCTTGCGTACGCTGGCGGCGCTGCGCGATTACGCCGCCAACAGCGGCGCCAGCGTCTTTGCCGAGTCGGCCTCGGGCCTGCTGCAACAGCTGCAGCACTGCAGCGAGGCTGGCGTGCAGGCGGGCCTGCAAGATCTCATCGAAGCCGGCATCCAGACCTTGTCAGCCCAGTTGGACGGAGCCTTGACGCCGGCGACCCGCTTGCCGCCCGAAGTCATCGATCCGGTGCTGCTGCCGGTGTTCCTGGAGGAGGCGCAAGAGCTCATCGCCGGCATCGGCGAGACCTTGCTGGTGCTGCCCGAGGGCGAGCATCCCGATGCCGTCGAGAGCAGTCTGCTGGCCGAACTGGCGCGTCCCCTGCATACGCTCAAGGGCAGCGCGCGCATGGTGGGGGCACTGCACCTGAGCCGCTGCCTGCATGACATGGAAGGCGCCTTGCAACGGCTGGGCAGCCCCGGTAGTCCTGCGCCGCGCAGCGTGGCTGCCTTGCTGGCCCTGTATGACCAGGCGGTAGAACATTTCAGCATCCTGGAGCAGGGCCTGGTTGCCCTGCCCGGTGCTGCCACCAGCGCGACCATGCCCGCCCCCGCGCCGGGCAGCAAGGCCGCCGAGGGACGGCTGACTGCGCCGCTGGTACGTATCCGCACCACCGTGCTGGACAGGCTGCTGAACCAGGTGGGTGAAGTGTCGATCAGCCGTGCCCAGCTGGACAATGAAATAGGCGCCCTGCAGGGCGATGCTCGCGTACTGGGTGAAGAACTGGACTCCCTGGCCCGGCAGTTGCGGCGCTGGCAGCGCGGCTTGGAGCAGGGCAGCCTGGTCCCCCGAGGTGACGCCAGCGCAGGCCTGAGCGAGCTGGCCCAGGTCATGGAAGCAGCCCTGGCGGCCGCCATGGCGCGCCAGAAGCAGTTGTTGCAGCGGGTGATGAAAACCCGGGAAGGGCTGCGGCTGCAAGGTCGCACCACGCGTGAGCTGCAACAGGAGCTTATTCATGCACGCATGGTCAAGTTCAACAGCATGGAGCCTCGCATGCAGCACCTGGCGCGCCAGGTCGCGGCCGAAACCGGGAAGCCCCTGGCGCTGGACCTGTCGGACTGCCGCCTGCAGATCGACCGCGCCATCCTGGAGCGCCTCATGGGGCCATTGGAACACCTGCTGCGCAATGCCGCCGTACACGGCATCGAGGAGGCGCCCTTGCGCCGCGCGGCCGGCAAGCCGGCCAGCGGCCACCTGCGCATCCAGGCCGGGCACGAAGGCAATGAAGCCGTCATCCGCGTGCGCGACGATGGCCACGGCCTGGACCTCGCCGCCATTCGCCGCAAGGCGCTGCAACGTGGTCTGCCCGGCGTGGAGCACTGGAGCGAGGCGCGCCTGGCCGAGCTGATCTTCGAACCCGGCTTCAGCACCAGCGCTCAGGTCTCGGCCCTGGCCGGGCGCGGCATCGGCATGGATGTGGTGCGCGCCGAAGTGGCCGCGCTGGGCGGGCGCATCACCGTGCATTCGTGGCCGGGGCAGGGCGTGCTCTTCACGCTCTATCTGCCGCTGTCGCTGGCGGTGCAGCAGGTCTGCCTGCTGCACCACGGGCAGCAGCAGTACGCCATCCCCTCCACCCTCATCGGCAGCGTGATCCAGCTGCGCAGCCAACAGGCGCGCCAGGCGTTGGCGCAGCGCGCATTGGAGGTCAATGGCCGGCAACTGGCGCTGCATCCACTGCACAGCCTGCTGGACGAGCCGCCGCCGGTGTCGCCGCCAGGCAGTGGTGATGCGGATTCGGCCTTTGCCTTGCTCATCAAGAACGGCGATGAACTGATGGTCATCATGGCCGATCACGTCAGCGGCAACCGCGAAGTGGTGGTCAAGCCGGTCGGGCCGCAGGTGGCTACGCTGTCCGGCATGGTCGGTGCCACCGTGCTGGGAGACGGGCAGATCGTGCTCATCATCAACCCGCTGCTGCTGGCCGGCTCGCGCCGTGTCGATGACGGCGCGGCGGCTGCCAACGTACGATAGTGGTCTTGGGCGGGCCAGCGGCGCCTGCTTCGGCGTTCGCACCAGGCACACGTTCGCCAGGGACCGCTGGCTGCGCCTGTCAGTGGCCGGTGGCCACCGGGCGCTGCGGATCGGAACTCCATTCGCTCCACGAGCCCGGATACAAATGCGCCCCCGGCAAGCCCGCCACTTCCAGCGCCAGCAGGTTGTGGCAGGCTGTCACGCCCGAGCCGCACTGCATCACTGCGGCCTGCGGGTCACCCAGCACCGACAGCCATTCCTCGCGCAGTTGAGCGGCACTCTTGAAGTGGCCATCGGCTTGCAGATTGTCCTTGAAGAAGCGATTCTTCGCGCCCGGGATATGGCCGCCCACGGCATCAATGGTTTCGTTCTCGCCGCGGAAGCGGTCCGGTGCGCGTGCATCGACCACCTGCAGCGTCTGGCTCTTGAGATTGTCCAGCAGGGTTTGCGCATCCACCGTCTTTACCAGCGAGGAGAGATCCTGGATGTTGCCGGGCACCGCCGGTCCAGGTATCTCGCTGGTGAGGGTCTCGCCCAGTGCCTGCCAGGCCGCCATGCCGCCATCGAGTACGGCCACGTCGCCGTGGCCGATCCAGCGCAGCAGCCACCACAGGCGCGCGGCATACATGCCGCCTTGGGCGTCATAGGCCACCACCTGGGTGTCGTTGTTGATGCCCAGCTCGCGCATGGCCTGCACGAACTGCTGACGGTCCGGCAGCGGATGGCGACCGTGGAAGCGCCCGGCGGCATCGGTCTTGGGACCGGAGAGCAACTCATCCAGATGGGCAAAGCGTGCCTGCGGCAGGTGGCCGGCAGCGTAGGCTTCGCGGCCGAAGGCGGGGTTGCTCAGGTCGTGACGGCAATCCACGACAACAATGTTCAGATATTGCGCGCGCGACTTCAGCTCGCTGGCGCTGATGAGGGTCTGATAGGTCATGAGGCTCTCCTTTTGTTCATAGGCCCTGCAGACGGGCAGGATTCGGTGATTCACACTTCGGTGGCGATCGGGTCCACCTTGGGAACGTTCCTGGCCAGCGCCTGAGTCTTGCGCTGGTTGCGATAGGTGGCCAACATGCCGCTGGCCAGGATGATGGCCATGCCCAGCCAGCCGATCCAGCCCGGCGCGTCGCCCCAGATCAGCACCCCGAAGAGGCTGGAAAAGACGATGCCGGTGTATTGCAGGTTGGCGGTGACCAGCGTATTGCCGAGCCGGTAGGCGCGCGTCATGGCAATCTGCGCGGTGGTGGCCGTCAAGCCTATCATGAGCACCAGCAGTGCACCGATCCAGGAATGGCTGTGCCATAGCGGTACGCGGCCGGTCACCACGCTACCGATCAGACCGGCCAGAACGCCGGTGGCAGAAAAGTAGAACACCACGCGGTACTCCGGTTCCCCCAGCAGTCCCAGCTTGCGCACCTGCAGGTACACCAGTGCCGAGAGTACGCCGGAGGCCAGCGAGATGGCACCGCCCAGCAACTGCTCGGCATTGAGCGAAGGCCGCATCAAGAGTGCCACGCCCAGGAAGCTCAGCGCCACCGTGCCGGCCAGTCCCCATTCAAATTTCTTCTGTCCCTGCCACCAGCCGGCCACGAACAGCATCACCGCGATCCAGATCGAGGACATGTAGTTCAGCGTCGTCGCCGTCGCCACCGGCAGCAGGCTGAACGAGTAGAACCACATCCACAACGAGATCACGCCCACGCCGCCGCGGATGAAGTGATCGCGCGGGAAGGGGGTGCGCAGCGTGCCGCCGCGCACACGGATCAGACCGAGGATGAAGAGCACGCCGATCACGCCCCGGCAGAGCACGATCTCCGACGTCGAGTAGTAACTGCTGGCGAGCTTGACGCACGCACCCATGACGGCAAAGAGGAATGAGGCAACGAGCATCCAGAGCGATTGCATGGCGGCGGTTCAGTAGAGTGAGGGGAGAAGGAGCAAGGCGCAGGCAGTAAGAGCCGGGCAGGCGCCGGTGCCAAAGAAAACGGCAGCCCCGGCGTGAACCGGGGCTGCCGTTGTGCAGCAGGAGCAGAGGTCGGGCGAGGGCGGCGGACAATGACGACGCAGATTGCGTCCGTCGTGAGCTTGCCGCGTTGCCTGCATCTGCTTTCCCCCTGCGCGGCCTGTGGGCCTGGTTATGGTGTGCTGGTTCCCTGCGGCACGTCCAGCTGCTGGCGATACCACTCGTGGAAGTGCTGCATGCCGTCTTCCATGGGCGACTGGTAGGGACCGACTTCGCTGGTGCCGCGATCCATCAGTATACGACGACCGGCATCCATGCGCTGGGCGATCTCGTCATCCTCGACGCAGGTCTCCATGTAGGCGGCGCGCTCGGCTTGCACCAGTTCGCGTTCGAAGAGGGCGATCTCTTCCGGATAGTAGAACTCCACCACATTGGTGGTCTTCTGCGGACCGGTCGGCCAGAGCGTGGACACCACCAGCACGTGCGGATACCACTCCACCATGATGTTGGGGTAGAGCGTCAACCAGATGGCGCCGTACTTGGGCGGCTTGCCGTTGGAGAACTGCAGCAGCTTTTCCTGCCACTTGGCGTAGGTGGGCGAGCCGGACTTGATCAGGCCGTGGTTCACGCCCACGGTCTGGACGCTGTAGTCGCGGCCGAATTCCCACTTCAGATCGGAGCAGCTCACGAAGTTGCCCAGGCCAGGATGGAAGGGCTCGACGTGGTAATCCTCCAGATAGACCTCAATGAAGGTCTTCCAGTTGTAGTCGCACTCGTGCACTTCGGTGTGGTCGTACAGATAGCCCGAGAAATCCAGATCGCGCGTCACACCCAGGTGTTTGAGCTTGTCGGCGATGTTGACGCCGTTGTTCTCGAACAGCAGCCCGTTCCAGCTTTGCAGCGCAGTCTTGGACAGGTTCATGCACGGCGTCTCGCCGAAATGCGGCGCGCCGATCAGTTCGCCCTTCAGATCGTAGGTCCAGCGATGCAGGGGACAGACGATGTTGGCAGCATGGCCGCGACCATCAAGCATCTTGGCCTGGCGGTGACGGCACACGTTGGACAGCAGTTCAATACCCTGCGCATTGCGCACCAGCATGCGGCCTTCGTTTTCCCACGGCAGCGTGGCATAGTCACCCGCTTCGGGCACCATCAGCTCATGGCCGACGTAACGAGGTCCTTGCTGGAAGAGTTGTTTCAGTTCCCGCTGATGGAGCGGTTCGTCGAAGTAGACGTGGACTGGAAGTTGCGCGTTTGAACGCGCCAATTTGGCAAAAGTAGCAAGATCGGACATTTCCGCCCCCAAATTAATTTGCACCAACCTAAGGAAGAAAATCCGCAAAAACCTGTGTTCAAATAATATGAAGAGGAAATTTTGGACAGAACCGTGGATTATGCCATAAAACCCCCATAAGGGGCCGGGTTTTGTGGCCAAAATGCCAGTAAATTGGCCGAATTTACAAGCTCGGCTCGAAATGCCCCGACATTTCCACGCCCTTCATTGACTTGGGGATCGCCGGTTTGTTCTAAAATACCCGGCTGAATTTTTGAATGGGTCGATATGCCTAGAACCTCTGCTGCTGCATCCTCTGCTGCTGCCTCTGCGGCGGCCGAGGCCCTGCCTGTCTCCTTCGAAGACGCGATGAAGGAGCTGGAACAGCTCGTGGCCCGCATGGAAGCCGGCGAGCTGCCGCTGGAAGCTTCGGTGGCCGCCTACAAGCGCGGTTCCGAACTGGTCAAGTTCTGTGCCGGTCAGCTCGAGAAGGTGGACAGCCAGGTCAAGCTGCTCGAGGGCGACATGCTCAAGCCCTTCAACGCAGCGGACGCTTCCGCCGGGGACGATTGATGAATGCACAGATGCCGGCCGCCAGCGCGCAGGCCCCGCTAGCTTTTGCCGACTGGACTGGTCAGGTGCAGGGTGGCATGGAAGACGTGCTGGACCGCTTCCTGGCGCCGACTTCGGTAGTGCCGGCGCGCCTGCATGAAGCCATGCGCTACACTGCCATGGAGGGCGGCAAGCGGGTGCGCCCGCTGCTGGTCTACGCGGCCGGAGACATCTTCGCCACGCCGCGCGTGCTGCTGGACCGGGCTGCGGCTGCAGTCGAGATGATCCACGTCTATTCGCTGGTGCATGACGACATGCCCTGCATGGATGACGATGCCCTGCGCCGCGGCAAGCCTACCGTGCACGTGCAGTACGACGAAGCGACTGCGCTGCTGGTCGGTGATGCCCTGCAGGCACAGGCTTTCGAGACCCTGTCGGCGCCGCTGGAGGCCGAACTCGGCCAGCACGATCCCGGTCTTTCGGCGCGCCAGCTGCGCATGGTCAACCTGCTGGCCCAGGCGGCCGGTTCGGTGGGCATGTGCGGCGGCCAGGCGATTGACCTGGCCAGCGTCGGCATGACCCTGTCGCTGGCCGAACTGGAACAGATGCACCGCCTCAAGACCGGTGCCCTGCTGCGCGCAGCCGTGCTGCTGGGCGCGCTGGGCGGCAAGGCCCTGACGGCCGACGAGAGCGCCGCGCTGGACGAGTATGCGCGCGCCATCGGCCTGGCTTTTCAGGTGGTCGATGACATCCTTGATGCCACCGCCGACTCGGCCACGCTGGGCAAGACGGCGGGCAAGGATGCGGCCGACAACAAGCCGACCTATGTCTCGATCCTGGGCCTGGCCGAATCTCAGGCGCTGGCCGAGAAACTGCGCGGCAACGCGCATGCGGCGCTGCTGCCCTTTGGCGAGAAGGCGCGCCGCCTGCGCGAGCTGGCCGACCTGATCGTGCAGAGAAAGACTTGAGCGACCCGATCACCGACACAACCCAGGCATGAAGACGGACCGCGCGGCATATGCCAGGCGCGGGCTTCAGATCCCAACACGGTAAGAACAGATGCTCCTCACTACCATCAACGACCCGGCCGACCTGCGCCGCCTGTCCCGCCCTCAATTGAAGCCGCTGGCCGAAGAGCTGCGCGGTTTCCTGCTGGACTCGGTCTCCAAGACCGGCGGCCACTTGTCTTCGAACCTGGGCACGGTCGAGCTGACCATCGCGCTGCATTACGTCTTCAACACCCCTGAAGACCGCATCGTCTGGGACGTGGGCCATCAGACTTATCCGCACAAGATCCTCACCGGCCGTCGTGACCGCATGGATACGCTGCGCCAGCAGGAGGGCATCTCGGGCTTCCCGCGCCGTATCGAAAGTCAATACGACACCTTCGGCACGGCGCATTCCTCGACCTCCATCTCGGCCGCGCTGGGCATGGCGCTGGCGGCCAGGACGCAGGGTTCGGACCGCCATGCGATTGCCGTCATCGGCGACGGCGCCATGACTGCGGGCATGGCTTTCGAAGCGCTCAACAATGCGGGCGTGCATGAGGACATCAACCTGCTGGTGATCCTCAACGACAATGACATGTCGATCTCGCCGCCGGTGGGTGCGCTCAATCGCTACCTGGCGCGCCTGATGTCGGGCAAGTTCTACGCAAAGGCGCGCGACGTGGGCAAGTCGGTGCTGCCCGGCCCGGTGCTGGAGCTGGCCAAGCGTCTGGAAGAACACGCCAAGGGCATGGTGGTCCCGGCCACCATGTTCGAGGAATTCGGCTTCAACTACATCGGCCCCATCGATGGCCATGATCTCGATTCGCTCATCCCCACGCTGCAGAACCTGAAGCAGCTCAAGGGACCGCAGTTCCTGCACGTGGTCACCAAGAAGGGACAAGGCTACAAGCTGGCCGAGGCCGATCCGGTGCTCTATCACGGTCCCGGCAAATTCAATCCCAGCGAAGGCATCAAGCCCAGCGCGGGCGGCAAGCTGACCTATACCCAGGTCTTCGGTCAATGGCTGTGCGACATGGCCGCCGCCGATGAAAAACTGGTCGGTATCACCCCGGCCATGCGCGAGGGCTCGGGCATGGTGGGCTTTGAGAAGACCTTCCCGAAACGTTATTACGACGTCGGCATCGCCGAACAGCACGCCGTCACCTTCGCCGCCGGCATGGCCTGCGAGGGCATGAAGCCGGTGGTGGCGATCTACTCGACCTTCCTGCAACGCGCCTACGACCAGTTGATCCATGACGTGGCCCTGCAGAACCTGGACGTGACCTTCGCCCTGGACCGCGCCGGTCTGGTCGGTGCCGATGGTGCCACCCACGCCGGCAACTATGACCTGGCCTTCCTGCGCTGCATTCCCAACATGGTGGTGATGGCCGCTTCCGACGAGAACGAGTGCCGCAAGATGCTCTCTACGGCCTATCAGTATCCCGGCCCGGCCGCAGTGCGTTATCCGCGCGGTGCAGGCGTGGGTGCGGCAGTGGAGAAGACCTTGGAGACCCTGCCGCTGGGCCGCGGCGAAATTCGCCGCCAGGGCCGGGATGTCGCCATCCTGGCTTTCGGCAGCCTGCTGGCACCCGCCCTGAGCGCGGGCGACAAGCTCAATGCCACGGTGGCCAACATGCGCTTCATCAAGCCGCTGGACGTGGAACTGGTCAAACAACTGGCCGCCTCCCACGATGCGCTGGTCACGGTGGAAGAGGGCTGCATCATGGGCGGCGCCGGTGCGGCCGTCTCCGAAGCACTGGCCGCAGCCGGCATCAACAAGCCGGTGCTGCACCTGGGCCTGCCGGACCGCTTCATCGATCACGGTGATGCCGCACAACTGCTGGCGCAATGCGGGCTGGATGCCGATGGCATTGCCCAGTCCATCGTGCAGCGTTTCGGCAAGGACCAGACCCGGCTGGTCGTCAACAACGGCTGACGCTTCTTTCCCCGCCAGCCGCATCCCTCGGCAGCCGAGGGATGCGGCGCATTTTCTCATCGGTTGAACATCCTGCAGCCGCACCGGTCAAAGACCTCGTTCATTCAAATAATTTCCTTGTGGAAATATTTTTCGTGAAGGGGTGACCGGCGGCTGTGCGCGCTCGCTCCTGAAATCTTCCTGCAAGAATTCAAATGAGGAGAGGCCCATGAGATGGGTGTTGACGATAGTCGGCGGTATAGCGGGCATCGTGCTGGCCTTGGCCGGTGATTGGTCCATCGGCCCCACGATGATCCTGGTAGCGGGGCTGGGTTTCTGGCTCGGCAACGTGATGTTTGCACCGGTCGAGGAAGAGGCGCCGCCGGCCGCCTTCACCGGTACGGCACCGACGGCCTCGCTGGCCGCACGCGTGAGACAGCTGGAAGACCGGGTGAACATGCTCAGTGAAGAGGTGGAGCGGCTACGCCGGGAATCCCCTCATTACCTGCCTCAACCTGAACCGCCCATCGCGGCGGATCTCCCTGAAGACGTCCGGCCCCGTCGTGCCGACAGCAAGCCTGTCGCTCTCACTGCGTCCTCCGTGTCCGAATCGCTTGCACCAGCGCCTGACCCGGCCATCGTCCCGTCCCTTGCGCAACCCGAGCATCCACCTGCGGTCCAGGCGAGCACGACTGCCCAGCGCAAAGCTGAGGTGCCGCCTGCCATGCCTGCCGCACCGGACCTGCTGGAGCGTGCTTTCCATGCAGCGCGGGACTGGCTGCTGGGCGGCAATACAGTGGTCCGCGTGGGGATCATCGTGCTGTTCTTTGGCGTCGCCTTCCTGCTCAAGTACGCTGCCAGCAACAGCCTGCTGCCCATCGAATTGCGTCTGGCCGGGACCGCCCTGGGCGCAGCCGTTCTGCTGGGGCTGGGCTGGCGCCTGCGTGAGCGTCGCACCGTGTACGGACTCCTGCTGCAAGGCGGCGGGGTGGGGGTGCTGTATCTCACGGTCTTTGCGGCAGTCAAACTGTATGCGCTCATTGCCCCCGGCATGGCCTTGCCTCTGATGGTGGTGATCTGCGCCCTGAGCGCCTTTCTGGCGATCCGGCAGGATGCGGCTACCCTGGCCTTCATGGGCAGCGCGGGCGGCTCTCTGGCGCCGGTGCTGGTCAGTAGCGGCGGCGGCAGCCATGTCGCACTGTTCAGCTATTACGCCTTGCTCAACGCCGGCATCTTTGCCATCGCCTGGTTCAAGGCCTGGCGCGCGCTCAACCTGCTGGGATTTTCCTTCACCTTCGTGATCGGTTCGATCTGGGGCGCGACCGCCTATGCTCCGGAGCATTTCGCCAGCACCGAAGCCTTCCTGGTGCTGTTCCTGCTCATGTATGTCGGGATATCTCTCCTGTATGCCCTGCGCCGCGAGTGCGTCGTACAGCATTATGTGGATGGGACGCTGGTGTTCGGTACGCCCATTGCCGCCACGGCGCTGCAGGCGGCAATGGTCAAGTCCATGCCTTTCGGCCTGGCCTGGAGCGCCGTGGCCTTGTCGGCTTTCTATCTGCTGGTCGCAGCGGGACTGATGCGCTGGCGGCAGCGGCTGGGCTTGCTGTTCGATGCCATGCTCGCGCTCGGTGCCATCTTTGCCACCCTGGCGCTGCCCTTCGCATTCTCCGGGCAGACCACCGGTGCCGCCTGGGCGATCGAGGGAGCCGCCCTGGTCTGGATGTCGGTGCGCCAGCGCCGGCTGCTGGCACTGCTGTCCGGCTTGCTGATGCAGGGTGCGGCGGCAGTGGCCTTCCTGGCTTCCTGGGGCGAGCCGGTCGGCATCTCGGCGCTGCCCGTGGCCAATGCCGGCTTCCTGTTCATGCTGATGATCGCGCTGGCGGGGCTCTTCATCGGATGGTGGTTGCAGGTGCGCAGCGATGCGGGACGCTGGCACGTCTGGCTGCCCGAAGCGGGACTGGCCGCTGCGCTCTGGGGCCTGTGCTGGTGGGCGGCTGCCGGAGTGCGGGAGATCCAGTCCCACGCCGCCCCGCTGGCCTACCCCGAGGCGGTGTCCTTCATCCTGCCGGCGCTGGTGCTGTGGGCCATTCTCACGGCCTGGCTGGCACATGCTGCACGTTGCCTGCTGGCCTGGCCGCTGGCCCGATGCGTCGAGCAGGCGTTGGCACCGCTGCTGGCTCTGCTGACACTGGGCCTGTTCCTCACATCTGCGGCGCCGCTGACCGCTTGGGGATGGTTGGCCTGGCCGCTGGCCGTGGTGTCGACCTACGCCATCCTGTGGCGCCTGGAGAAGGGGCAAGAGCGCGAAGAGACGTCACGCTGGTCGCCCCATGCCCTGCAGCACCTGCTCAGTTTCTGGATGTTGTGTGCCTTGCTGGCCTTCGAGGGCTACTGGCGCCTGCGCCAATTCGTCCCCGAAGGCGCGTGGAGCTGGAGCGCCTGGGCCTATGGACTGGGACTGTGCCTGCTGGCGGTGGCTACCCTGGGTTCCCGGCTGCGCTGGCCGGTGGCCGCGCATGCCTGGCTTTACCAGGTCTGGGGCGCAGCACCACTGGCGCTGCTGTTGTGGGTCTGGAGCATCGGCAGTGCCGCCAGCGAGGGCGACGCCGCACCACTGTTCTGGCTGCCCCTGCTCAACCCCCTGGACGTAGCGCAATTACTGGCCTTTGTTGCAGTGGCCGCATGGATAGGGCGTTTGCGCCAACTGAAGGTGAGTGAACCGCCGGTGGAAATGAATTATCTGGCATTCGCCACGGTGTTCCTGTGGTTCAACGCGCTGCTGCTGCGCACCCTGCATCACTGGACCGGGCTGCCGTACACGCTGGCCGACATTTCGCATTCCGCGCTGGCCCAGGCCGCGTTGACGGTGTTCTGGGCTTTGTGCGCGCTCACCATGCAGGTCATTGCCACGCGCGGCGGCATGCGCATGCTGTGGTTCGCCGGTGGCGCCCTGCTGGGGGGGACGGTGATCAAGCTGTTCCTGTTCGACCTCTCGCGCATCCAGGGCCTGGAAAGGATTGTGGCCTTCATCGGGGTCGGGGTGCTGCTGTTGCTGGTGGGGTATTTCTCGCCCTTGCCACCCAGGCAGGCTACGCCAGAGGAGGTCAAGCCATGAAGCGGATGATGATGGGTTTCTGCGCCAGCCTGGTGGCGCTGGTGGCGCAGGCCGGTGAGGCGCCGCCGCCGGTCGTGACGCAATGGTATGGGCTCACCGTGAGCGGCACCGGTCCGTATTACCGCATGCGCTTGCCGCCGGAGATTTATGCGGCCAGCCAGCGCAGCGACCTGGGTGATGTACGCATCCTCAACGGGGCCGGAGAGCAGGTACCGTTCTCGCTGGAGGCGGCCAGCGTTCCCGCCCCGATCCAGCGCGCGGTGCTGGCGCCGGTGAACTGGTTTGCCGTGCCCACGGCGGCCAGGACGGCTGGCCAGGGCCGGCTGGGGGTCTTGCTGGGGGCCGATGGTAGCTTGCGCGCCGAGCTTGGTGCGCCCGCCGCGCCGCGCGCCTCTGACGATACCGTCCTGGTCGATCTGGGCCGGGAGGCAGCCGTCAGCGCCTTGCGTATTCATCTGCGTGGGGCGCAATATCAGGGCCGCGTCCGGGTGGAAAGCAGCGCGGACCTGACGCAGTGGCACGCCGTGGGGGAAGCCGAGCTGCTCAACGCCTCCGCGAACGACAAGCAGTTGCGCCAGGAGCGCGTGGCGCTGGAAGGATTGCGACAACGCTACCTGCGGCTGAGCTGGCCCGATGGCATGCCCGAAATCGCCGAGATCGCATCCGAGACCTTGCTGGCGGAGCCAGTCGCCGGGAGCGGCGCCGCCCCCTTGCGCTGGCAGGCCGCAGCGCAGGTCCGAGCCGGCAGCCAGGCGGGAGAATATGTGTTCGCCAGCGGCGGCGTCTATCCGGTAGAAAGCCTGCGCATCGATTTGCCGCAGCCCAATACCATCGCCAAGGTCAGCTTGCAGAGCCGCGATGATGCCAAGGCAGCCTGGCGCGGCATCGCCACGGGAACCGCGTTCCGCTTGCAAGGAAAGTCAGGAGAGGAGCGCTCGGCACCGTTGCAATTCGAGGCCACGTCCGCGCGTGACTGGCGCATCTTGGTGGACATGCGCAACGGCGGCCTCGGCAGTGGCTTGCCTCAGGTGAGCCTGGGCTGGCGCCCGGCGCAGCTGACCTTCGTAGCACGGGGATCAGCGCCGTTCAGGATCGGCGCGGGCAATGCCGCGCTCACGGCGGTGGCGCAGCCGACCGGGGAATTGCTGATGGGCGCGCATCCCGAGACGGGCATCGCCACGCTGGGTGTACGGCTGCCGATGGCGCAGGAAAAGGAGCCGCGCATTGCGGCCAGTGCCCGCCACATCGTGCTCTGGATGACCTTGATCCTCGCCGTTGCCACCCTGGGCGGGATCGCCTGGCGTCTGGCGCGCAGCAAACCGACCGACGCGTCGCAGTAGCCTTCGTCCTCGCCTCGCAGCGGGAGTGCGCTCAGCGCTCCCGCCCCTTCTCCCACAACACGTCCTGCCCGCCCGCTTCGCGATTGAGTACGCGCGCCAGTACGAAGCACAGGTCGGAGAGGCGATTCAGATACTGCCGTGCCGGGGCATTCACCCCCGCCTCCGATTTTTCCAGCATCACCACGCTGCGCTCGGCGCGGCGGCACACAGTGCGGCATACATGTGCCAGCGCCGCCGTGCGTGAGCCGCCCGGCAGGATGAATTCCTTCAACGGGGGCAGGGTGGCGTTGTATTTCTCCAGCAGCGCATCCAGCCGCGCCAGGTGCGCATCGGCCAGCACCGTATAACCGGGAATGCAGAGCTCTCCGCCCAGGTCGAACAGGTCGTGCTGGATCGACACCAGTTCCTCCCGCAGCGCAGCCGGCAGCGTCTCGCACAGCAGCAGGCCCAGCTGCGAATTCAATTCATCCACATCACCCAGTGCCTGGATGCGCAGGCTGTCCTTGCCCACGCGACTGCCATCGCCCAGGCCGGTGCTGCCATCGTCGCCCGTGCGGGTGGCGATCTTGGAAAGTCGGTTACCCATCATGCTCCTTGTTGATTCGCCGGGCAGCTTAAGCGCAAGCAAGGGCCAAGGCAAGTGTTTCCCACACCTTGCGAGGCGCGCCGCGCCTGCTGGAAAAATTGCGTAAACAATTCACTTGATTTGTCTGACTGCGCGGCTTGGGCGCCGACATTTGCGCAAATTCGCGCCCGCAAGAGAGTAAAATTCACCGATTGGATCAGTGGTCAGTCCACTGGAGCGGCGAGCGATGCCGCTTCACCGGCCCCTGCATCCTTCCCGCACAAGACCATAACAAGAACCGAGACACCAGACCCCTGAGAGAATCTGCATGAATCACCTAGTTGACGCCCGGAAACTGAAACGCCCCGTGCCCCAGGCCCTGCTCGACGAGCTCAAGGCCCTCTTCGGCGAGCGCTGCTCCACCACCCTGGCCATGCGCGAGCACCACGGTCGCGATGAATCCTCTTACGATCCCATGCTGCCCGATGCCGTGGTCTTCGCCCACAGCACCGAGGAAGTCGCCGCCTTCGTCAAGCTCTGCAGCCAGTACGACACTCCCATCATCCCCTACGGTGCCGGCACCTCGCTGGAGGGCCACGTGCTGGCCCTGCAGGGCGGCGTGACGGTGGACCTGTCGCAGATGAACCAGGTCCTGGCCGTCAATGCCGAAGACCTGACCGCCACCGTCCAGGCCGGTGTCACCCGCAAGCAGTTGAACCAGGAGATCAAGGATACGGGACTGTTCTTCCCCATCGACCCCGGTGCCGATGCCTCGCTGGGCGGCATGGCTTCCACCCGCGCATCGGGCACCAATGCCGTGCGCTACGGCACGATGAAGGAAAACACCCTGACCCTGACGGTGGTGACCGCCCAGGGCGAGATCATCAAGACCGGTACCCGCGCCAAGAAGTCCTCGGCCGGCTACGACCTGACCCGCATCTATGTCGGCAGCGAAGGCACGCTGGGCATCATCACCGAAGTGACCGTGCGTCTGTATCCCCAGCCCGAGGCCATTTCGGCGGCGATCTGTTCTTTCCCCACCGTCGCCGACGCCGTCAACACCGTCATCCAGACCATCCAGATGGGCGTGCCCCTGGCGCGCGTGGAGCTGCTCGATGAAAATGGCGTACGCGCTATCAATGCCCACGACAAGCTGAACCTGCCGGTCAATCCGCTGCTGCTGTTTGAATTCCATGGCAGCGACAATGGTGTCAAGGAACAGGCCGAACTGGTCCAGGACATCGCCCGCGAATTTCATGCCCTCGGCTTCGAATGGGCGACCCGTCCCGAAGACCGCACACGCCTGTGGACCGCCCGTCACAACGCCTACTTCGCGCTGCTGCAATTGCGTCCGGGGGCGCGCGCGATTTCTACCGACTGCTGCGTACCAATCTCGCGCCTGGCCGAATGCGTGCTGGCCACCAAGGCCAATTGCGAAGAGCAGGGCCTGATCCACGCCATCATCGGCCATGTCGGCGATGGCAATTTCCACGTGCAGATGATGGTGGATCCGAATGACCCCGCCGACATCGCCCGCGCCGAAGGCGTCAACGCCCGCATGGTGGCGCGTGCCCTCGACATGGATGGCACCTGCACCGGAGAACACGGCGTGGGCCTGCACAAGATGGACTTCCTGATCCAGGAGCATGGCGACGGCGCCATTGCCGTCATGCGCGCCATCAAGCATGCGCTCGATCCGAAGAACATCATGAACCCCGGCAAGATCCTGCGCTGGGAGCAGTGAGGTCGATGTGTCAGGCAGGCCAGGGAAGAAAAACCTGGTTTCATGCTCTTGCCCTTTTAGTTTTTCGGTAACGCAATGTTAGTTTTCATCAGTTTTGCTTGAACCGCTGCAGGAATCCACCATCCATGGCTACCCGCCTCCCCCCCGTCCATGCCCTGTCCGCCTTCGAGGCTGCAGCCCGCCACAACTCCTTCGCGATTGCCGCCGAGGAGTTGTGCATTACCCCCTCGGCGCTGTCGCACCGGATCCGTCTGCTGGAAGAATTCGTCGGCGAGCGCCTGTTCTATCGCGATGGACGCTCCATCGGGCTGTCCGAATTCGGTCGGCGCTATCTGGACGTGGTCCGCAGCGCCTTGCGTACGCTGACCGATTTCCCGATGCCCCATCGCAATGCCGCCGTGCAGCCCAAGATCAAGGTGATGCTGCCGCCCACCTTCGCGCGCCACCTGCTCATGCCGCGCATTGCCGACTTCACCCAGCGTCATCCGGAGATCGTGGTCGAGCTCTACCTGTCGGTGCCGCTGTATGACCTGTCGCTGTCGGAGAGTGACGTCGAGATCCGTTTCGGGGCCGGCAACTATCCCAACATCATCACCGAGAAGCTGTTCGAAGAACCTGCCTTTGCCGTGGCCAGCCCCGGCTACCTGAAGACCCTGCCGCCGATGAAATCGCCCGCCGACCTGCAGCATGCGACCCTGCTGCGTTCGGCACTGGAACCCTGGCAGCCCTGGTTCGAGGCGGCCGGTCTGAAAGACTGGGTGGAACCCTCGGCGGGGTTGCGCGTGGATGACCTGGGCCTGTTGCTGGAAGCCGTGCGCCATGGCTACGGCATCGGCCTCACGCGCCAGCATTTCGCCGAAGAACTGCTGGCCCGGGGCGAGATCGTGGAACTGTTCGACGTGCGCCTGCGCACCCCGCCGCATGCGTATTACGTGGTCTACGAACGCGCCGTGCGCGAGCGGCCCGAGGTCGATACCTTCATCAGCTGGATCCAGAACGCCTTCCGCAACATCTGACTCGCCTTTGCATCACCTCTCTCTGGTCCGGCCGCCCTGAAAATAATTCACGGCGGCCGGAAATTCTTTTCAGTGGGCCGTCAGACAACAGGGGACCGTGCAGAGCGGCAAAATTCGTTACACTTGTCGGACTGAAAAAGCCCGCCCCATGCGGGTCGACAACAAACGAGACAGCGTGAGCCGCAGCACCGGATGCAAGAAGAGGGACATCCAGCGCCGCACGCCTGCCTAGCTTACCGCCGAGGTCCAGCATGAATGCTCCCGCCCAACCGTCCTTCGCGCCGGCCCGCCAGCGCGAAGTCGTCGATGCGCTACGCCGGGTCGTCCCCGCGCACTGCGTGCTGTTCGACGAGGAAGATACCCGCCCCTACGAATGCGACGGCCTGGCCGCCTATCGCCAGCTGCCCATGGTGGTGGTGCTGCCCGAGAACGAGGCGCAGGTCGTCGCCATCATGAAGACCTGCCACCAACTGCAGGTGCAGATCGTGCCGCGCGGCGCCGGTACCGGCCTCTCTGGTGGGGCCATGCCCATTGCCGATGGCGTGGTGGTCTCCACTGCCAAGTTCAACCAGATCGTCAAACTGGACAAATATTCGCGCACCGCCGTGGTCCAGCCCGGCGTGCGCAACCTGGCCATCTCCGAAGCGGCCGCCCCGCACGGCCTGTATTACGCCCCGGACCCGTCCTCGCAGATCGCCTGTTCCATCGGCGGCAACGTGGCCGAGAATTCGGGCGGGGTGCACTGCCTGAAATACGGCCTGACGGTGCACAACGTGCTGCGCGTACGCATGGTCAGCATCGAAGGCGAAGTGGTGGAACTGGGCAGTGGCGCACTGGATGCGCCGGGACTGGATCTGCTGGCCGTCTTCATCGGTTCCGAAGGCATGCTGGGCGTGGTCACCGAAGTGACCGTCAAGCTGGTGCCCAAGCCCCAGGCGGCGCGCGTGATCATGGCTTCCTTCGACGATGTGGTCAAAGGCGGCAATGCGGTGGCCAACGTGATCGCCGCCGGCATCATCCCCGCCGGGCTGGAGATGATGGACAAGACCAGCTCGCGCATGGTCGAGCCGTTCGTGAAAGCCGGCTATGACATCGATGCCGAAGCCATCCTGCTGTGCGAATCCGACGGCACCGTGGAAGAAGTGGAAGAAGAAATCGGCCGCATGACCGACGTGCTCAACGCCAGCGGCGCGACGGCGATTGCCTGTTCGCAGTCGGAAGCCGAGCGCCTGCGCTTCTGGTCCGGCCGCAAGAATGCCTTCCCGGCGGCGGGCCGCATCTCGCCCGACTACTACTGCATGGATGGCACCATCCCGCGCAAGAAGCTGGCGCAGGTGCTGCTGGGCATCGCCGAGATGGAAAAGAAATACGGCCTGCGCTGCGCCAACGTCTTCCATGCGGGCGATGGCAACCTGCATCCGCTGATCCTCTTCGATGCCAACATCGCCGACGAATTCCACCGTGCCGAACTGTTCGGCGCCGAGATCCTGGAGCTGTGCGTGGAAGTGGGCGGCACCATCACCGGCGAACACGGCGTGGGCATCGAGAAGATCAACTCCATGTGCGTACAGTTTTCTCCCGCCGAGCGCGAGGCCTTCTTCAAGTTGAAGCGTGCCTTCGACCCGGCCTTCCTGCTCAATCCGGATAAGGCCATTCCCACCCTGCATCGCTGTGCCGAGTACGGCAAGATGCACGTGCAGCGCGGCCAGCTGCGCTTCCCCGATCTGCCGAGATTCTGACCATGCAAGCACAACAAGACATGGAGGCCGTGCTGGCCTCCTTCCGCGAACGCATCCTCTCCGGTCGCCCTCTGCAGATCCGTGGTGGCGGCACCAAGGACTGGTACGGACAAGAGCCCACCGGTGACGTGCTCGACACGCGCGCCTACCGCGGCATCATCGACTACGAGCCGACCGAGCTGGTCATCACCGCCCGCTGCGGGACATCGCTGGCCGAGATCGATGCCGCCCTGGCCGAGCACAATCAGATGCTGGCCTGGGAGCCGCCGCGCTTCGGCGGCGCGGCCACCGTCGGCGGCATGGTGGCTGCGGGTCTGTCCGGTCCCTCGCGCGCCAGTGCCGGCGCCGTGCGTGATTTCGTGCTGGGTGCCGTGCTGATGGATGCGCAGGGCGAGCAACTGCACTTCGGCGGACAGGTCATGAAGAACGTCGCCGGTTACGACATCTCGCGCCTGCTGGCCGGTTCGCTGGGCACCCTGGGCCTGATCCTGCAGGTCTCGCTGAAAGTATTGCCGCGACCGATTGCCAGCAGCACCCGCGTCTTCGAGATCAACCAGGAGGGCGCGCTGCGCCTGCTGAACCAGAGCGCAGGACAACCCCTGCCGCTGGTAGCCAGCGCCTGGGTCAACAATGTGCTCACCATCCGTTTGTCGGGCGCACAGGCCGCCGTGGATTCAGCAATCAAAAAGATGGGTGGCACCGAATTAAGCAATCCGGAAGATTACTGGACCGACCTGCGCGAGCAGACGCATCCCTTCTTCGCCGACCTGCAAGCCCCGCTGTGGCGTCTGTCCGTGCCGTCGGTGGCCCCGCCCATCGACCTGCCGGGCCGCCAGCTGATCGAGTGGGGCGGGGCACAGCGCTGGCTGCGTCCGGAATCCAATGTGGATGCCGTCGCCATCCGTGCCGCCGCACTGGCCGTCGGTGGTCACGCCAGCCTGCATCGCGGCGGTGACAAGGGCATCGGTGTCTTCCATCCCTTGCAGCCCGCGGTGGAAATGATCCATCGCCGTCTCAAGCAGCAATTCGACCCGCAGGGCATCTTCAATCCCGGCCGCCTGTACGCCAGCCTGTAAGCGCCTCTTTTCCAAGCGATCATCATGCAGACCAACTTGGCTGATTTCATCCGCAACACCCAGGCCGGCGAGGAAGCCGACAGCATCCTGCGTTCCTGTGTGCATTGCGGTTTCTGTACCGCCACTTGTCCCACCTATCAATTGCTGGGCGATGAACTGGACGGGCCACGCGGCCGCATCTATCTCATCAAGCAGGTGCTCGAAGGCAAGCCCGCCACGGCCGCCACGCAATCGCACCTGGACCGTTGCCTGACCTGCCGCAACTGCGAATCGACTTGCCCGTCCGGGGTGCAGTACGGACGACTGGTCGACATCGGCCGCAAGGTGGTGGAAGAGCAGGTGCAGCGTCCCTTCGGCGAGCGTGTCTTGCGCACCGCCCTGAAGGAACTGGTGCCGCGCAAGTGGATCTTCCGTCCGGCCATGAAGGCGGGGCAGATGGTGCGCCCGCTGCTGCCCAAGCTGCTGCAGAACAAGGTGCCGCTGCCGCAGGAGGCCGGAACCTGGCCCACGCGCACCCATGCGCGCCAGATGCTGCTGCTTGAAGGTTGCGTGCAGCCGTCGATGGCCCCCAACATCAACAGCGCCACTGCGCGCGTGCTCGATGCGCTCGGCGTGCAATTGTTCGCGCCGCCCAAGGCCGGCTGCTGCGGTGCCATCCGTTATCACCTCAATGATCAGGATGGCGGCCTGGACGACATGCGCCGCAATATCGACGCCTGGTGGCCCTACATTGAAGGCCGCGATGGTATCCGTGCCGATACCATCGTCATGAATGCCTCGGGCTGCGGTGCCACCGTCAAGGAATACGGCCACCTGCTGCAACACGATCCGGACTATGCCGAGAAGGCGCGCCGCATCTCCCACATGACGCGCGACATCAGCGAGATCCTGCCCGAGTTCGAACAGCAGCTGCAGCACAAGCTCAGGGATTTCAACGGCAAGCGCGTGGCCTATCATCCGCCCTGCACCCTGCAGCATGGCCAGAAGATCCGCGGCAAGGTCGAAGGCATCCTGCGCGCGGCCGGCGTGGATGTACAACTTTGTGCCGACAGCCATCTCTGCTGCGGTTCGGCGGGGACTTATTCGGTATTGCAACCGGAGCTGTCCTATCGTCTGCGCGACAACAAGATCAGCAAGCTGCAGGCCACCGATCCGGACATGATCGTCACCGGCAACATCGGTTGCGTCACGCACCTGCAATCCGGGACCGAGACCCCGGTGCGACACTGGATCGAATTGCTGGACGCCGCCCTGCAAGCACCTTCCTGACGATGCGCTGACACTCGTCCGGTCCGCGTGAAGTTTCCCGCAACACAACACCAGCCCCGCTTTGCGGGGCTTTTTTGTGCCTGTTTGTGGGCTTTTTGATCACCCCCGAGGCATTTTGACCCTATTTATTCGATGCGGCTTGACGGCAAGGGGCATAAGTCAATAAGCTTCGTCCTTTTTTCCGCGCGGCGGGAAAAAACGGTCAGGGTTTCTCATCAGAAACTGACGCTTCCTGACCATCCAAAAGCATGGCGCCCCTGTCACCGCACCGGCCGGCGCCGCCCGCAAGCCATACATCATCGTCCTCTCACCGGTACCTGGTGCCGGTGGCGAGCGAGGGCAGGAGAACACATGAACAAACGCATTCCACAAGCCGCCTACATTTTTGCCGCCATGCTGCTGGGCATCCTGGTCGGCTATCTGATTTTCAATCACTACGGCAAGGATGAGGCCAAGGAGTTGGCCGGCTACGTCTCGATTGCCTCGGACCTGTTCCTGCGCCTCATCAAGATGGTCATCGCACCGCTGGTGTTCTCGACCCTGGTGGTGGGCATCGCCCATATGGGCGATGCCAAGTCGGTGGGCCGCATCTTCGGCAAGTCGCTGGCCTGGTTCTTCATCGCCTCGCTGGTCTCGCTGGCGCTGGGCATGATCATGGCCAACCTGCTGCAACCGGGTGCCGGCGTGGCGCTGCCTTCGCCGGATGCTGCCGGTGCGGGCCTGGCCACCGGCAAGTTCACGGTCAAGGAATTCTTCAACCACCTGGTACCCAAGTCGATTGTGGAAGCCATGGCGCAGAACGAAATCCTGCAGGTGGTGGTGTTCTCGATGTTCTTTGGCATCGCCCTGGCGGCCCTGGGGGAGCGTGGCAAGCACCTGCTGGCCGTCATCGACGACCTCTCGCACACCATGCTCAAGATCACGGTCTACGTCATGAAGTTCGCACCCGTGGCCGTGTTTGCCGCCATGGCGGCAACGGTTGCCGTCAATGGCCTGGACATCCTGGTCAGTTTCGCGGTCTTCATGCGTGACTTCTATTTCTCGCTGGTGCTGCTGTGGTTGCTGCTCATTGCGGTGGGCTTCGTGTTCCTGAAGAAGCGCATCTTCCATCTGCTGGCCCTGATCAAGGAAGCCTTCCTGCTGGCCTTCGCCACCGCCAGCTCGGAAGCGGCCTATCCCAAGCTGCTGGATGCGCTGGATCGGTTCGGCGTCAAGCGCAAGATTTCCAGCTTCGTCATGCCGATGGGGTATTCCTTCAACCTCGATGGTTCGATGATCTACTGCACCTTCGCCACGCTCTTCATCGCCCAGGCCTATGGCATCCACATGCCCATCTCCACCCAGATCACCATGATGCTGGTGCTCATGCTGACCTCCAAGGGCATCGCCGGCGTGCCGCGCGCTTCGCTGGTGGTGATTGCCGCGACCCTGCACCAGTTCAACATTCCGGAAGCGGGCCTCTTGGTGATCCTGGGCATCGATACCTTCCTCGACATGGGCCGTTCGGCCACCAATGCGGTGGGCAACTCGATTGCCTCGGCCGTAGTGGCCAAGTGGGAAGGCGGTCTGCTCAGCGAAGAAGAAGCGGCCCGCGCCGAAGTCGAGATCGAACAGGAAGCCGAAGCCACGCTGCATACGGAAGCCTGATTAGCTCAAGGTTTGAACAATGCCGCCAGGTGATGAGCCGGGCGGCATTTTTCATGGGAGCAAGGAAAGTGATTCAGGCCGGCAGCGCTTCGGATTGCTTGACCGCAATCCATTCCTGCAAGGTGATCTCGATGGTGATGAAAGAGAGATTGGCACCGCGCACGAAGCGACCGGCAAAGATGCGCCCCTCCGTATCGGCCACCACGCCTTGCAGCGGATGCGCGCTGGCAGGTCCATCGGCAAATCCGATTTCACCGAACACATTGAGGATTTCCACCCCCGGCCCGTTGATCTCCATCTCGCGCAGACCGGTCGGCGTGGCGTATTGCAGATGGGCATCGATGAGGCTGCCGATGGCGCCCCGCACGATGGCCTTGTCCATGCCGTGCTGGCGGCACAGCGCTTCCACGCTTTCGGTGAGGTCCTGGTTGGGTTTGAGGCGGGCCATCACCAGCTTGCCGAGCTGGCCCTGTTCTACGTGGATGTGGTCGTCAAGGGAGTCGCTGTCATGGGCGGGGAGCGTCATCATCATTCCATGGGTGTCGGATGCAATAGACTGAAGTGCGTCTCTTCATCGCTGTTGACGACGAAGGCGCTGCGGGAAAACAGGCACAGGCGCAGGATGAGCGGATCGTCGCCCACCTCCACCGTGTCGAGCAGCAGATGGCCGCCATGCAGCGTACCATCGCCATCGATGAAACCTGAGTGGCAATGCAGTAAAACTTTTCCGTCGGCGTTCTGGCCGATGGTGATGGCGCCGGTCACGAAGCTGATGACGCCTTCCAATACATGCGGTGGTCCATAGTCATAAGGCCGGCTGGCGTCGCCGGTCTGTTCGATGCGGTGGTAATGCAGGCGTCGCGCGGTCCCGCCGCACAGCCGCCCGACGCCGCCGCGCTGGCCATAGCGTGCCAGCACGCGGCGCAAGGCCGGGCCGACCGGGGTGCCGGGTTGCAGGGTGATACGAAGTTCCTCGGCGGGGTCGGCCTCCAGGTCCAGCGTGCGCGGATAGCTCGGCTGGCCTGCATGAAGGAATTTGCGCACCGCCAGGAAACCGGCGCTGGCCGTGGTCTCGCCAGGTTTGCTGGAGAGTTTCATAGACGGTAGTCGCCTTGCTCTTCCAGCAGCGCCTTGATCTGTTTCTTGACGATCTTGCCGTAGCCCGACTTGGGCATGCTGTCCCAGTAGACGAAACGACGTGGCCACTTGTACTTGCCGATGCGTGTCTCCAGATGCGCCAACAAGGCTTCGCCATCGACCTGCTGTCCTGCCTTGCAGACGATCACCGCCAGCCCGCTTTCGCCCCACTTGGGATCGGGCACGCCCAGCACGGCCACTTCGGAGACCGCCGGGTGCGTCAGCAGCGCTTCCTCGATCTCGCGCGGATAGACGTTGGAGCCGCCCGAGATGTACATGTCCGAAGAGCGTCCGGTGATGTAGAGGAAGCCATCCCGGTCCACATGCCCGAGGTCGCCGGTATGGAACCAGTCATGCTTGAAGGCCTTGGCATTGGCCTCGGGATTGTTGTGATAGCCCATGAAGACGGCCGGTCCGCGCACGCAGATTTCGCCGGTCTCGAAGGGGGCCAGTTCCTGGCCGTCGTCATTGAGGATGGCGATCTGCATGCCGGTGCGCGGCATGCCGCAGGTCCCGACGCGCGCCTGCGGATGGGCGTCATCCTCGAAGTGCAGGTAAGGCGGCAGGAAGGTGATGTTGCCGGTCACTTCGCCCAGGCCGTAATACTGCACCAGCACCTTGCCCAGCTTCTTCAATGCGTGGACCTGGTCGGCGCGATACATGGGCGCGCCGGCATAGATGACGTGTTTCAGCGAGCTGTGGTCGTAGCGGTCGACGGACTCATCCTCGACCAGGATCTTGACGATGGTGGGCACCGTGAAGAGATTGTCCACCTGGTATTTCTCCACCAGCTGCCAGGCTTCCTCGACCACCAGCCGTTCGGACGAAAGCAGGATGCTGGCCGCACCGCGTGCGGTATTGACCACTGCATGCACGCCTGCGCCGTGCGACAGCGGTGCCACTACCAGCGAGCGCGATTGATGCGTGAGGCCCGGCATCAGGTCGGCCAGGTGATTGGTGACCACGAAGGCCATCTGGCCATGCGAGAGCATCCCCGCCTTGGGATTACCCGTGGTGCCGGAGGTGTAGAAGAACCAGAGCGGATCGTCGTAATCGACTTCGGCCTCGGGGAAGGACTCGCCGCTGCCATCGGCCACCAGCGCTTCGTAATCGAGTTCGCCCGGCCGCGCGTCGGCCAGGGCCACCACGTGTTCGAGTGCCGGCGAGGCGGATTTCACCGCGTCGACATACTGCGCGAAACCACGGTCATACAGCATCACGCAGGCGCCGCTGGACTGGCCCAGATAAGCGGCCTCGGGCGGCGTGATGCGGAAATTGGTCGGCACCCAGACCACGCCCATCTTGAAGGCGGCCCAGGCACTCTCGAAGATCTGCTGGTTGTTGCGTGAGTGGACCAGCATCTTGTCGCCCTTCTTGACGCCACGACGGGTGAGGGCGTGCGCCAGCGCATCGACGCGGGCATTGATCTCGCGCCAGCAGATCAGGCGGTCACTGCCATCGGCGGCGCCTTGTGCCAGGATCAGTCCCGGCTCTTCCGGAAAGCGGCGCGCCACATCCGAGAGCAGGCGGCCCAGGTTCATCACTTTGCTTAACATCGTCTCACTCGTCCCGATTTTTCTAAAGGAAATTGGCGTGCTGTCTTGTTCTCGTTTTTTTGCACATTACTTCATGTGGCGCGCCGCCAGCTCACGGCTGGACGGCGCGCCGACGCATCACATGCGCTTTTAGTTCACACGCTCCAGAATGCTCACATAGTTGGCCACGGCCGCACCGCCCATGTTGAACACACCGGCATAGCGCGCATTGGCAATCTGCATGTCACCCGCATCATGGGACGCCTGCATGGCTGCCATCACGTGCATCGACACCCCGGTAGCGCCGACCGGATGGCCCTTGGACTTCAGCCCGCCCGAGGGATTGACCGGCAGCTTGCCGTCCTTGGCGGTGATGCCTTCGGCAATCACGCGCGCGCCCTGGCCGTGCGGGGCCAGGCCCATGGCTTCGTATTCCAGCAACTCGGCCACGGTGAAGCAGTCGTGCGTTTCCACCAGCGACAGATCATTGAGGCTCAGGCTGGCCTCACCCAGCGCTTTTTTCCAGGCCAGCTCGGCCGCTTCGAAGCGGGTCGGGTCGCGACGCGACAGCGGCAGGAAATCATTGACATGCACCGCTGCCCGGAACTGCACGGCACGCGGCATGGACCTGGCCACATCGGCGGCGCTGATGACCAGGGCGGCGGCACCATCGGAAATGAGCGAGCAGTCGGTGCGCTTGAGCGGTCCGGCCACGAAGGGATTTTTCTCGGAGACCGTGCGGCAGAACTCGAAGCCGAAATCCTTGCGCATGTGGGCGTAGGGATTGACCATGCCGTTCTTGTGATTCTTGGCCGCGATCTGCGCCAGCGCGTCGGACTGGTCGCCGAAGCGGTCAAAGTAGCTCTGCGCGATCTTGCCGAAGACGCCCGCAAAACCGCCCGGGATGCCCGCTTCTTCCTTGGCGTAGCAGGCCTTGAGCAGCACCTCGCCCACCTGCGGTGTGGCCAGCTCGGTCATCTTCTCGAAGCCGATCACCAGCACGTGCTTCGATTGCCCGGCCTTGATCGCCTGCAGGCCCGAATGGATGGCCGCCGATCCGGTGGCGCAGGCATTCTCCAGGCGCGTGGCCGGCTTGAAGCGCAGTTGCGGCAGCGTGTTCATGACCAGCGAGGAAGGAAAGTCCTGGTACAGGAAACCGGCATTGAAGGTGCCGAAGTGGATCGAATCGATGTCTTCCGGTTGCAGTCCCGCGTGCTCGATGGCGGCCTTGGCGACCTGGCCGATCAGCACTTCCGGATCGATGCCGTCGAGCTTGCCGAATTGCGAATGGTTCCAGCCGGTGATGCAGGGTGAGGATGCAGAAACAGTCATGGGGTGTCCTTGTTTCCGTCTTGGACGGGGTCGATGGAGCAGGGGCGCTCCGTTGTTACACACAGGGGCAATATGCAAAATCGGTGCCACGCGCAGGACCGCTCGCCTCACCGCATGCAGCCGGTGTCGAGCATCCCTGGCCTGGGCATCGCGCAACCGTTGCCGGCCCAACCGCTGCCATGCGCCGGCCTGCATCTTGCCCGTCTCCTGGGCGGTCCGGCGCAAAGCCGCGCCGGGTCTCGCTTTGTTGTTGATGTTGATGGGGGCTGAGGTGTCCGTCAGGCCCTTCCTCTCATTCCCGACATGCGGGAAAAACCGGAGCGGACAGGGCAGCCTCCACCGACCGCGTGAAGATAGCACGTACTTTACGTTAACGTAAATCATTGCGCTGCAGCAGCCAGGCAGAAGCGTTTGTTGCCGGTGGGCAGCATGCACAGGTGTCGACGGTTGCGACACTGTAGCGACAGTCCTGCGACAGGTGTCGCAGCAAGGATGCGTACAAATAAATGTCGGCCAGCGTGATTGCGTGCTTGTACTGGGCCGCCCTTATCGCAGAGAATACAGGCGCAGTGCCGATGAGGAGGGGACACTGCCACGCCGCCGCGGGAGCATCGGGGGGCTTGGCATCCAACTTGCTCTATCGCTGCACAGGCAGTGTTGACCACCCGGCACAGGGAGCTGCACGCCCGATCTGGCGGCCCTGTGTGGTCGTGCCGGATTCAGCAATGTTCAAAATTACAAACAGACAAACAGGAGACAAGCAGATGGAACAATCCACTGGCAAGTTCACGCGCCGCCATTTTTTGAAGACCGCCTCGGTCGCTTCGGCGGCTGCCGCTACCGGCCTGGTATCGACGTCGGCCCATGCGGCCGAGTTCACCTTCAAGTACGCCAACAATCTGCCGGTCACTCACCCGATGAATGCGCGCGCCAAGGAAATGGCCGCCGCCATCGCGGAACAATCCAAGGGCCGCATCGAACTGCAGCTCTACCCCAACAACCAGCTGGGTACCGACACCGACATGCTCTCGCAGGTGCGTGCCGGTGCCATTGATTTCTTCACGCTCTCGCCGCTGATTCTGGGTACGCTGGTGCCTGCTGCGCAGATTTCCGGCATCGGTTTTGCCTTCAAGGATTACAGCCAGGTCTGGCCCGCCATGGATGGCGAACTGGGCGCACACGTACGCAAGCAGATCGAAGCCCGCTCCACGCTGTTCGCCTTCGAGAAGATCTGGGACAACGGCTATCGCCAGATCACCAACAGCACCAAGCCCATCAAGACCGCCGACGACCTCAAGGGCATGAAACTGCGGGTACCGCCGAGCCCGCTGTGGACCTCGATGTTCAAGGCCTTCGATGCGGCGCCGACCTCGATCAACTTCGCCGAAGTCTATTCGGCCCTGCAGACCAAGATCGTGGAAGGCCAGGAAAACCCCATGGCCATCATCTCCACCGCCAAGCTCTACGAAGTACAGAAGTACTGCTCCATCACCAACCACATGTGGGATGGTTTCTGGTTCCTGGGCAACAAGAAATCCTTCGAACGTCTGCCCAAGGATCTGCAGGAGATGATGGCGCGCGTCATCAACGAAGCCGGCATGAACCAGCGCGTCGACGTGCGCAAGCTCAATGATTCGCTGGTCGACGAAATGAAGGGCAAAGGCCTGGCCTTCAACAATGCCGATGCCGATTCCTTCCGCGCCAAGCTGCGCGCGGCCGGCTTCTATGCCGAGTGGAAGAAGAAGTTCGGCGACGAGCCCTGGGCCCTGCTGGAGAAGTACACCGGCAAGCTGGCCTGAATGGCCCGTTCGCCGGGGCTCGTGAAGGCATGAGCCCCGGTGCGATGGGGGCGGCATCGCCGATGCTGTCCCTGTCGCCCTGAATCCATTTCGCTGGAGCTTGATGATGGAAGCTGCAATGACTTACCGCGCCCCGGTCAACATGAACCCGGCAGCGCGCGCCCTGGTCGCATTCAATCGCATGGTGATGCACGTGGTCGGCGCGGTGGCGGCGGCCCTGGTGCTGGCCGAGACCGTGGTGCTGCTCACGGGCGTGATCTACCGCTATGCCCTGCATGATCCCCTGGTATGGTCCGATGAACTGGCCTCGATTCTCTTCATCTGGTTGTCGATGCTGGGCGCGGTGCTGGCGCTGGATCGCGGCGAGCACATGCGGCTCACCGCCATCATCAACAAATGTTCCGAGAAGGGCCGCATCTGGCTGGAAACGGTGGCCGCGCTGGTGGTCTGCATCTTCGTGCTGATGGTGATCCATCCCGCCGTGGACCACGCGGTGGAACAGATGCCCATCACCACACCGGCCCTGGAAATTCCCGACGGCCTGCGCGCGGCAGCCTTGCCGGTCGGCGCCATCCTGATGCTGCTGGCGGCGGTCTCGCGCATGGCGGCCATGACCACGATGCGCCTGCTGCTGTCGGCGCTGGCCGTGGTGGCCGTGATCGGTGGCGCACTGTGGCTGGCCAAGCCCATGCTGCTGGGCATGGGCAATTACAACCTGATCGTGTTCTTCGTGTTGCTCATTGGTGTATGCGTGGCCGGCGGCATCCCCATTGCCTTTGCCTTCGGCACGGCCACCATGGCGTACCTGGCGCTGGCCACGACGGCACCGCTGATGATCGTGGTCAGCCGCATGGACGAAGGCATGTCCAGCCTGATCCTGTTGTCGGTGCCGCTGTTCGTGCTGCTCGGGTCGTTGCTGGAAATGTCGGGCCTGGCCAAGACCTTGATCGACTTCATGGCCGCGCTGCTGGGCCACGTGCGCGGCGGCCTGCAATACGTGCTGCTGGGCGCGATGTTCCTGGTCTCCGGCATTTCCGGTTCCAAGGCGGCGGACATGGCGGCCATTGCTCCGGCGCTGTTCCCCGAGATGAAGAAGCGCGGCTCCAAGCCGGAAGAACTGGTGGCACTGCTCTCGTCCTCCGGCGCCATGACCGAGACCATTCCGCCCAGCCTGGTGTTGATCACCATCGGCGCTGTCTGCAGCGTATCGATCACGGCACTGTTCATCGGTGGCCTCATGCCGGCGGCCATCGCCACCATCGCCATCGCCGTGGTGTGCTGGATGCGTGCGCGCCGCGAGCCGATGCCGGATGTCAAGCGCGCCCCGGTCTCGCTCATCCTCAAGACCCTGATCACCGCGCTGCCGGCGCTGGCGCTGCCCATGCTGATCCGCGTGGCCGTCATCGAGGGGGTCGCCACGGCCACCGAAGTGGCCACCATCGGCGTGGCCTATACGGTAGTGGTCGGGCTGATCATGCACCTGTTCATGAAGCACCTGAACTTCAGGCGTCTCTATCCGATGCTGGTCGAGTCCGCCGCCTTGTCGGGTGCGATCCTGCTCATCATCGGCATGGCCACCGCGATGGCCTGGGCGCTCACGCAGTCGGGCTTCTCGGCCAAGCTGGTGGGTCTGATGCAGGGCGTGCCGGGAGGCGGGGTCGGGTTCCTCTTGATCACCATCGTCATCTTCATCGTGCTGGGCAGTTTGCTGGAAGGCATTCCCGCCATCGTGCTGTTCGGGCCGCTGCTGTTCCCGGTGGCACGTTCGCTGGGGGTGCATGACGTGCACTACGCGATGGTGGTGATCCTGTCCATGGGCATCGGCCTGTTCGCACCGCCCTTCGGTGTGGGCTTCTATGCCGCCTGCGCCATCGGCAAGGTGTCGCCGGACGGCGTCTTCAACCGGGTCTGGGGCTATCTGGCCGCGCTGGTGGTGGCGCTTCTGGTGGTGGCCTTCGTGCCCTGGATTTCCATCGGTTTCCTCTGATCCCCTCACCAGTCGTGCGAGCGATCGGGAAGCTTCCATGATTGACCTGCCCTAATTAAAAACGGCGGCCCCACCTCCTTGCGGGGCCGTCCCAATCCACGGAGACAATATGAATCGCAATGAGAGCGGCGCCCGCGTGGCGCTCGTGACGGGCGGAGCCATGGGCATCGGCGCCAGCATTTCGCAACAACTCGCGGCCAAAGGGCACATCGTCCTGGTCGCTGACATCAACCTGGAGGCGGCCACCCAGACCGCCGACGCACTGGTGGCCGCCGGCCATCGGGCGGCCCCGCTGCAAATGGATCTCGGCAGCCCCGAGTCGATTGCGCAGGCCTTCGCCCACATCGAGAAGGACTATGGGCGCTGCGACGTGCTGGTCAACAATGCCGGCGTGGCACGCACCTATTCCTTCCTCGACTATCCGCTGGAGAACTGGTTGCAGACCATGAACGTCAACGTCACCGGCGTGCTGCTGGCAGGCCAGCAGGCGGCGCGTCTGATGCTCAGGCAAGGATGGGGACGCATCGTCAATATCTCGTCCATCTCGGGCATTCGTGCGGGCGCCGGGCGCACCGCCTATGGCACCTCCAAGGCCGCCGTCATCGGACTGACGCGCCAGATGGCCATCGAGCTGGCGCAATACGGCATCACCGTCAACAGCGTTGCGCCCGGTCCGGTCGATACGCCCATGACCCAGGCCATGCACTCGGAGCAGACGCGCCAGAGCTACTATCGCCTGGTCCCCATGCGCCGTTATGGCACAACCGATGAGATCGCCTCGGCCGTCTGTTATCTGGCCGCTGAAGAATCAGCCTATATCACCGGCCACGTGATACCGGTCGATGGGGGCTTCGTCGCCGGCGGCGTACTGGAAATCTGAGGGGACGTGCATGGACAAGCTCATGCAAGGCAAGGCCATCATCGTCACCGGCGCCGGTTCGGTCGGCGCGGGCTGGGGCAATGGCAAGGCTGCCGCCGTGCTGTATGCGCGCGAGGGCGGGCGGGTGCTGGCGGTGGACCGCAGCATCGAGGCCGCCATGCAGACGCAAGACATCATCCGCAGCGAGGGGGGCGTGTGTGAAGTGCTGGCCGCCGATGTCTCGCGCAGTGCTGATGTGAAGGCCATGGCGGAGGCGGCCATGGATCATTTCGGTCGGGTCGACGTGCTGCACAACAATGTGGGCATCGCCGAGGTGGGCGGCCCGGTGGAAACCAGTGAAGAGAGCTGGAACCGGCTGGTGGCGGTCAACCAGACCAGCCTGTTCCTGACGCACAAGCATGTGCTGCCGATCATGGAGCGGCAGGGCAAGGGGGCCATCGTCAATATCTCGTCGCTGGCGGCCTTGCGCTGGATCGGTTTTCCCTACCTGGGTTATACCGCGACCAAGGCGGCCATCCTCGCCTTCACCAAGAACGTGGCGATGCAGTATGCGCCCATGGGCATCCGCGCCAATTGCGTGCTGCCCGGCATGATGGATACGCCCATGATCCGCGAACCGCTCAAGGCCTCCTATGGCGGCGATGTCGAAGAGATGCGCGCCAGGCGCAATGCACAGTGTCCGATGGGCTTCATGGGGGATGCCTGGGATGTGGCGCATGCCGCGCTGTTCCTCGCTTCCGACAACGCGCGCTACATCACGGGGCTGGACATGATCGTCGATGGTGGCCTGTCGCTGCGCTGTGCGGGGTGAGCCGCCGGGTGTGACATTTGTTTGTTGACCACGGACAGGCGGGCGTGGAAGCCGACCTGCCGCGGTTTGATGCCCGGGCGTCCAAGAGCGTCCGGGTTTTTTTCTTCTGAGCATATTGGCCGACTGCGTGTGCTCAACATTAGGGCCTGTTCACATTAAATCTGCGAGTGCGAGAGGTCGCCAAGCGTTGACTGCCTAGGCGCAGCGACGCGCCGTGGTGGTGCCACGGCAAGGAGCTGCAACAACGGCAGGCGACGCTTGGCGGCCTCTCCCGGAGGGTTGCCCCCAGAAGGCGCGCTGGCCGCGTTGCACGTCAGGGCTGGTGGGCACCACCACCAGCCCTGACGCGCGTCTTGCCAGCACGCCTTCTGGGGGCAACGCATCTCGCAAATTTAATGTGAACAGGCCCTAAATGCTTGGGATTTCTCGTAGTATTTCAACAGACGTGAGCATGTCGTCATGCAAACATCTGCGTTTTTCTTTTCAGCCTGTACTGGTCAAGTGCCGGAGGGACTGATGATTCAACAGGAACGCAGCGATGTTGACATGCAGTTATTGCGACAAAAAAGGCTTGCTGATCTATCCGGTCCGCTATGCCGTGGCCAGTCCGTATGGCGCGCAGGCTGTGCCTGCGATTTCCGGCAATTTCAGAATCGAAGGCGCGCCCCGGCAGATCTCAATGCCGCTATGACCTCTTACCGTTTCCTTGCACCCATGACGACTTTATAAAAGCATGCGAGCGCATATTGAAGATTGAGAATTCGGAATTGGAGTGGAAGACAAGTGCGGAGAAAAATCCAGCGCATATCGGGTTAAGAGCATGGATATGCTCTAGCAAAGACTTCCCTGATGTCGAAAAATTGCTTACAGAAGGTTGGTCAGAAAATCTCGCTCACCGAGCGGGTATAGCTATTGATCGCCTATCTTTCAATGCGGTACCAATTGAAGTCTCATGGTCGTCAGGTTCGAGTATAAATCGCGAATTTCCCGACCTCTGCATGAAGCTACTTTTCAACTCACTTGAACATTCCGTTCAAGCCATCGCGTGATTTTGTTTTCTATAAATGGAAATAACGTCACGTCCCGATTCAGGAAGTCGCTGTTCAACTCCATTCCATACGAGTCAAGCAGATCTTCCGATCTTGGCTTCTTTTTTCCCTCAGGGAGTTCGTACCAAGCACGCCAAAACATCAGTGGCTCTTGTCGATGAATCCAAAGATCATCGTAACGCTGTACCGTTGCATCAAACCAGCAGCGGAACCAATTCTTCCTCGCGGGCGAGCCATCTTTTTCCCTGTAACTATGACTCGGAGGGAAATCCATCAGAGTTGCAAAAATGTACGGCAATTGAAATTCTCTGAGTTGTGCGTACTCCCATATTCTTTCTTCATTGGCAGCTCGAAGCACGCTAATAAATTCATCGACCGCGAGTCCCTTAACTAGCCAATCGAGCATTTTGAAATGTTTCTGCCAATTCTGTAAGAAGATTGTCTTTATCCTATTGGCAGCTTCTGGATCCGGGTGATGGGGATGAAGCCCAACGTAGGGCGCTGCAGCTTTATTTTTTGTAGGGCAGTAACCTGAATTTCGCCTATGCGCGAAATGTCCCACGGAATCAACAGTTGATGGAGCGACGATATTTAAACGTTGTTTGCAAACGGGACATGTGACTTGCTCATGTGTTTCAACTGCGTCATTTCCGAAATCACGAATATATTCGGGAACAGTTATTCGTTTATTAGTATCGGGGTGACATGCTTTTCGCATAGATTAAGCCTACTTTCGATGTGGCAAGAAGAACAACGCCGTCACTTCAAATGAATCTTCGTTGCGGGGAACAATTCCACGGTAGTTACTCAGAATATTGTCGGACCACATAGCAAGTTCGCTCGATCAAATAATGCGTCCTGACTTAACGAAACAATCTATGAAGACGAGTCACTAATTTCGTTTGAGACGTTCGAGAGCTTGTAAAAAGGGGGCATCGGTCACTCCCGATGGAAGCACGGGATCAGTAATGCCGCTCATGGCCGAGACCAATGGCGAATTTTCGCTAACTTTCCATGCCGGAATGAACTGCAAGTGGGAAAGCTTGATACCTAAATCGAAATTCTTGCTTGTCATCTCGATATCTGGCGATACAGGATTGAATGCCACGGGGATCAGGAAGACGGAGCCAGCGCGTCGGAAGTGTTCTTGCAGAACGTCTAGATTGCGACTAGATGAAGGCGTCATATCATGTATCCGGTAGACCATGGCCAGCACACGATTGTCATCCGTTGCGGCCTTCATATAAGACTCGCTGATACCAATTGCTACGCGATAGTGTAATGGGCTATCACGCCGGATACCCGTGATAATAGTCACGCTCAGCCATCCATCCTGAGTTACCGCCCCCACTTTTTTACGCCATCCGCGAAAAATTTTCTGCCCCGCATCGAAGTTCTCGAATGCAAGCGCCATAATTGGGGGTACTAATTCCCCTGGGGCCTGCGGAAGTGCCACGCCTGTCCCCTTCCACTTAGCCTTATCCCATACCCGTAGGTTTATGGGAGACAAGACTCGCATGTTGCGATGCAGTATCGCATCCTTGCCAAATAGATATTCGGGTGGTCGGTCTGCCGAGAGCGTGGGATCCTCCTCTGGCGGGTCAGCGTCGAAAGGAGGCTCAGCCAAAGTCGGAATCCATGCCCTGTCACGGATTAGAGGGAATACGGCAAGAGTGTCGTCCTGTACCCAGTCTTCCGCGCGCCCGGGGGGTAAGTCGCCGAGGATATGTCCTTGCTCTGCAATGCCTCCACCAAAACGCCTCGCTTGACGCAGCGTAATCCTTGGCAGTAAAGGAATTCATCACTAAAGGAGCGATCTGTACACCACGACCTGAAATGATCGGCATCGTGCTGTGCATCGAAAGTGCGTAAAGCAAAGTCCAGCGCGGTCTGGTTAATCGTTTTTCGCTCGCCCTGCTGCCTAGCCTTCTGGCGAAGAGGCTTAAGACCATATTGCTGGGCGAGCCATTCCACCGCAGGTAAAAAATCAAGGCCCTCAACTTTCTTTACTAGGTCAATAGCGGTACCGTGAGCATCGCAAGCGAAGCAATGAAAATGAGCGGGGGAGACTCCATCAGCTCCATAGAGATTCAGCGATGGACGAGTATCTTGGTGAAATGGACAAAGCGCACGGAGCTGTGCGCCGCGTTGCTCAGTTCTTATCCCCAGCCGGCTTACCACGTCCTCTAAAGAAACTTTGGTAAGAAGCTCACTGATATCGTATCGATCCACGGAATTCCCCAATTTTTTGATTTGCTTTTAAGTAACTATTAAGTTCTTTAATGAACAAGCTACCATTTTTTGACATTCTGTCACATCTGTCGCACGTGACGCCCACCTAAACCTCCGAATTTCTTCGTTGCTCATGTGACGCGGGGCAAATTCATGTAGCGTACTAATCGAAGAAACTAACTAGGGCTGGACAACGAAATCCCCAAACGCGCCCGCCCCCTGATTAACCGACTGCATTGCCTGCCAAACCTCCACCGCCGTCTGTGCAAAGGTCCGTATGCAGGGATTGGTATTCTCGCGGTTCCAGATCACCGCCACCTCCACCGTCGGCGCACCGATGAGCGGCTTGAAGACCGTGGTGTCCAGGTGCATGGCCTGCATCGAGGTCGGTACCAGCGCCACCCCCAGCCCTTCGCCGACCAGGTTGACGATGGTCTGCTGCAGGTTGGTCTCCAGCACGATGCGCGGACGGAAGCCATGCAGCTGGCAATGCTGCCGGATCAGGTCATACACCACCGGCGCAATCGGGCGCGGAATGCTGATGAAGGCATCCTCGGCCAGCTCGGCGGCCGAGATCGCGGCTTTGTCGGCCAGGCGATGCCCACGCGGCAGCACCGCCAGCAAGGGTTCGGCGTAGATGGTGTGGCTGTCGAGCCGGCGGCAATCCTCGGGGCGATACATGATGCCCACATCGATTTTCTCATCCTCAATGTCAGTGGCCAGCAGGTTGGGCACGTATTCGCTCAGGCGCATGTCCACCTCCGGATAGGCCGCCGAATAATGGCGCGTCACCGCTGGCAGGATGTTGTAGGCCGAGGACATCATGAACCCCACCTTCAGCGCCCCGCTCATACCCGTGCTGGAAGAGGCCACGTTGCGCTTGGCCCGTTCCAGGGCCTTGAAAATTTCTGTGGTGTCGCGATAAAAATATTTGCCCGCCGCCGTCAGCTGGATGGCGCGTTTGCTGCGGTCGAACAATTGCGCTCCCAACTCCTTCTCCAGTGCCGCAATCTGCCGTGTCAGCGGCGGTTGCGAGATGTGCAGCAGTTCCGCCGCGCGGCCGAAATGCAGGGTTTCTGCTACGGTGCGGAAATAGGTGAGATGTCTCAATTCGATCATTTGATACCTTCAAGGTATTGATTCTGTCTGTACATTGTATTGGAAGTCATGAGTCGGACTGGCTATTCTTTGCCGCAGACGTGCCATTGCGACACGTTTCCGGGACCGCCCCAGGCAGGTTCCCGCGCATAAAGAACCGGTTCTGCGGATGCCGGCTCGATAAAAAAGCAGTCCAAGACAGGAGACCATCATGCCGACCACCCCGGTAGCGCAGCCCTTGCCTGATCGTGACGTTTGCTCCATCCCGGCTGGCACAGCCCATTCGACTTGCGCGCCTCATGCGCCGCGTTATCGCGACATCGATCAGCTCGCCGCTGGCGACGACCTGATGGGCGATCTGGTCGAACGCGGCAAGCGCCTCATCGATCGCGGCATCCCCGTGCTCATTCTGGGCGAGACCGGGACCGGCAAGGAATATCTCTCCCGTGCCCTGCATGACTACAGCGCACGCCGTCGCGCCAACTGGATCGCCGTCAATTGCGCCTCGATCCCCGAGAGCCTGGCCGAAAGCGAACTGTTCGGCTACTGCAAGGGCGCCTTCTCCGGTGCGCTGCCCGGCGGGATGAAGGGCAAGGTGCAACAGGCCGATGGCGGCACGCTCTTCCTCGATGAAATCGGCGACATGCCCTTTGCGCTGCAAACGCGCCTGCTACGCGTGCTCTCCGAACGCGAAGTGATGCCCCTGGGCGCACAACGCCCGGTGCCGGTGGACGTACAACTGATCTGCGCCACGCACCAGGACTTGAAAACCCTGATCGCCGATGGCCGCTTCCGGGAAGACCTGTATTACCGCGTTGCCGGTGGCGTATTGCGCCTGCCCGCCTTGCGCGAACGCAGCGACCGGCGCGCGCTGGTGATGCAGATGATGGCCGACGAGCTGGGCCATCCGGTCCAGGACAGCATGATCGAGCCCGCCGTCCTGCAGCGTCTGCTGGCCTATCCGTGGCCGGGCAATCTGCGCCAGCTGCATGCCGTGATCCGTTACAGCTGCGCCGTCATGAACGAGGGACGCATCACCCTGCGCGACCTGCCGGAGGAATTGATGCAGTTCCAGCCCGCCGGCCTGGCGCAGGTGCTGCCCCTGCATCGTCCGGCCTCGCGCATGGCACTGGAGGCGCCGGGGCAGGGCGGTCCTGCCGATCTCAGACGCGATGAGCGCACCCGCGTCATCGAAGCCCTCAACGGCAGCCGTTGGAACATTTCCGCAGCCTCACGCCAGTTGGGCATGTGCCGCGCCTCGCTGTATCGCAAGTTGCGGCAGCTGGATATCCCGCATGTCAGGGATCAGGCCATGCCTGCACACGCGGCCTATGCGGTCGCCTGAAATGCTAGAACCCATTTCATCAATAGGCGTGAGATGCGTTCTGTCCAGAAAGGGCCCAGGTCAGTGCGCTCCCCGCGGCGCGCTGGCCAGCATTAAATTTCTCTTAATGCTCGCGCGCTTGTCATTCACTTGAAATAAATGCCCGTTACCCTCGCCGGATCATAAAGGGACAAGCGAAGGCGTCACTCAAGGCGCCACAATCAAGCGAGTGGGGATTGCGTAAGCCGTTATCGTTCGAGCCGCAAGGGCTGCTGACCAGACTGCTCGCGGGCAGGGGCGTGTCGGCGGGAATGGTGCTGCTCGCTGCCGGGGCGCTGTCGCTGCTGTGGTACTTCACCCTCATCCGCATCGAGAACGAAAAGCAGCTGGCCATCGCCGCGTCCATCGCCGACAGCCGCAACGTGGCTGCCATCGTCTCGGCCAATCTGGATGAGGTACTGGGCAAGACCCTGCTGTATTCGCGCATCGGGCAGTCCATGCTCAATGGCGAGCAATCCTCGTCGGCCTATTTCAATCCCCTCTTCAATGGCGATTCGGCCTATCTGCGCGTGGCCATGTTCGATGCGCGCGGACGGCTGGTCTATTCCTCGGCACGACAGAAGAGCGAGCCAGAACTGAGTCGTCTCATCAATGCCGGATTCATGAGCACGCTCACCAGCACCGGCGAACACGGTCAGATGATCATCACGCCGCCCCTGAACCGCGATGGCTACAGCTGGCGCGTGCCGCTGCTCATCCCCTTGCAGGACGGCAAGGGCAGGCTACAGGGCTTCTTCGCGGCCATTCTCGATCTCGGTTATTTCCTCAAGACCTACGAAGAAGTCAGCGTGGACGGCTCCAGCCGCATCGAGATCATCAACACCGCCGGGCTGCAGCTGGCCGAGCTGGCCGGTGGCATCCTCTCGGGCGGCTCCGATTACGCCGGCCAGGAATACGCCACCTTCCTGCTGACCGGCAAGGGTGACGGACTCATCCATGCACTACGTCCGGGCGATGTCGCCCAGCATGTCGGCGTGCAGCGGCGGCTGGCGCATTATCCTCTGGCGGTGGTGGTCAGCCGCGACCAGCAGGTGCTGCTGGGCAAGCTGTGGCCGGCGCACCGGCAGTATGTCTTGCAGGCCATCCTGATTTCCATGCTGGTGCTGGTCCTCTCGGGCGGTCTGATCGGCATGGCCCACCGGCGCCGCTTCCTCTACGAGCAACTGCGCTATTCCGAACGGGAGAAGAGCGGCCTGATCCAGCAGCTTGAAGAGGAAAAGAGTCGCGCCTACCAGTTGGCCTCGCATGACTACCTGACCGGCATTCCCAATCGCATGCTGTTCTACGAACTGGCCGCCACCGAACTTTCGCGGGCGCGTCGCAGCCGCAACCTGTATGCGCTGTTCTTTCTCGACCTGGACAAGTTCAAGCTCATCAACGATACCCTCGGTCATGCCGTGGGCGATGCGCTGCTGCAGGAAGTGGCGCGTCGGCTGCGCGCAGCCGTGCGCGAATACGACCTGGTGGCGCGCCTGGGCGGGGATGAATTCGTGGTACTGGTCTCGGAAATCCGCAGCGAGGAAGTCGTCGCCGAGATCGCCGACAAGCTGGTTGAAACCCTGCGCGCTCCCTATCCCGATCTGCTGGGCTGCGATGTGGAAACCACGCCCAGCATCGGTATCGCCCTCTACCCTCGCGATGGCCAGAACATCGCCACCCTGATGACCAACGCCGATTCGGCCATGTACAGCGCCAAGAACGCCGGCAGCGGCCTGTACCGCTTCTACGATGCCTCGCTCAATGCGATTGCGGTGCGCGGGCTGGAGTTGCTGGGGCGCTTTCGCCAGGCGCTCAAGGAAAACGAATTCTGCCTGCACTATCAACCCAAGGTCGAGTTGCAGGACTATCGCGTGGTCGGCATGGAAGCCCTGATCCGCTGGCAGCATCCCGAGCACGGTCTGATCTATCCGGGCGAATTCATCGGCCTGGCCGAGACCCATGACCTGGTGCAACCGCTGGGCCACTGGATCATCGAAGCCGTATGCCGCCAGCTGGCGCAATGGCGCGCCGATGGCCTGCCCCTGGTGCCGGTGGCCATCAACGTGTCGGCCAAGCAGCTCAATGACGAACGCCTCATTGCGACCGTGCGCGAAGCCTTGCAGCGCCACCAGCTCAGTGCGCAGTGGCTGGAGATCGAGGTCACCGAAAGCTGTTTCATTGCCGACCTGGAGCAGGCGCGCCAGACCCTGGAAAAGCTGCGCGACGAAGGCTTGCGCATCTATCTGGATGACTATGGCACGGGCTATTCCAGTCTCAGTCATATCAAGGCGCTGCCGGTGGTGGCGCTGAAGATCGATCGCTCCTTCGTGCGTGACATCCGCAACGACAACAGCGACGGCATGATCGTCGCTTCCACCGTCTCGCTGGCGCGCAATCTCGGACTGAAGGTGGTGGCCGAGGGCGTGGAGACGCGCGAGCAACTGATGCACCTCAAACTGATGGGCTGCGACGAAGTGCAGGGCTTCTATCTGCAGCGTCCGGTCGCGGCCGCGCAACTGGTGCCGCTCTTGCAGAAAGGCAGGTTCGATATCGCATGAAGACCCACTTCGCCACCCTGGTGCTGGCCGCAGGTGCGGCCTGCATGCTGCTGCCCGCGGCACCGGTCCTGGCCGGCGCTCGCGCGGCCTGCGAACGGCCGCAGCGGCTGCGCTTCTCCTTCGTGCCGCAGGGCCGCGATCTCGACCAGCAGACGGCGCTCAGTCCGCTGGTGGACGAATTGCGCGAACGCCTGAAGATGCCGGTGGACGTGATCATCCCCACTTCCTACGGCGGTGTCATCGAGGGACTCATCGCCGGTGCCGTCGATGTGGCGCGGCTGGGGCCGGCCTCCTACGTGACGGCACACAAGGGCGATCCGCAGATCACGCCCTTTGCCTCGATGGAGCAGGTGGAGCCCAATTTCGCTGCGCAGGGCGGGGTGTCATCGGTGTATTACTCGCTGCTCATCACGCGCCAGCAGGGGCCCTATGACAGCGTGGCCTCGCTCAAGGGCCGGGTACTGGCGCTGGCCGATCCGGACAGTACCTCGGGCGCGCTGATCCCGCGCCATCTGTTTGCGCGCCAGTACAAGCTGCAGTTCGAACGCTATTTCTCGCGCATCGGCTATTCCGGCAATCATGAGCGATCCGTCATGGCCGTGTTGAACCACAATGCCGATGCGGCCTTTGTGGCCAGCACCAATCTCTCGCGCATGATCAGCGACGGCCAGCTCAGAAAAAGCGATGTGCGCGTGCTGTGGCGCTCGGGGGCGATTCCCTTCGATCCCTTCGTCTATCGCGGCCAGCTGTGCGCCGATATCCGCAAGAAGATCCGCGAGGTGTTCCTGGACAAGAACGCGCTGCGCGTGAAGCTGACCCTGGACAGCCTGCGCGCCACGCATTTCGTGCCGGTGCACGACGCGGCCTACCAGATCATCCGCGCGCTGCCCTGAAAGGCGGACGGACTTATTCGGCCAACAGTGTTTCGATATCGGAAATCATTTCCTCGGGACGGGTCTGCGGCGCGTAGCGCTTGAAGACGCTGCCATCGCGGCGTACCAGGAACTTGGTGAAATTCCACTTGATGGCCTTGCTGCCCAAGAGACCCGGGGCTTCCTTCTTCAGGTACTGGTACAGCGGATCGGCCTGTTCGCCATTGACATCGATCTTGGCAAACAGGGGAAAGCTCACACCGTAATTCTTTTCGCAGAAGGCGCCGATTTCCTCGGCATTGCCGGGCTCCTGCGCGCCGAACTGGTTGCAGGGGAAGGCCATCACTTCCAGTCCGCGTGGGTGGAACTGACGGTGGATGGCTTCCAGGCCGTTGTATTGCGGGGTGAAGCCGCATTTGCTGGCGGTATTGACGATGAGCAGCACCTTGCCGCGCAGCTGTTCCAGGGAAAAGGGCGTCTGGTCGGCCAGCTTGGGCTGGAAATCGTAGAGAGTGGTCATGGACTGTTCCTCGGGGCTAGCATCGTTGTGGCCGCCATTCTAAACCGCAGCGCCCGCGCCTGCTTGTGAGCGTCCGGGCGGGCTCAGGCCGACAGGCCCTGTTCCCGCGCCGTTGCCGCGCTGATGCGGCCCTGTTGCAGCAGCAGGGCCAGGCTGGCCTGCAGCGTCTGCATGCCCTGCGCGGCACCGGCCTGCATGGCCGAGAGCAGTTGCGCGCTGCGTCCTTCGCGGATCAGATTGCGCACCGCCGCCGTGGCCACCAGCACCTCATGGGCCGCCACCCGCGCAGCGCCGGTGATGTCCGGCAGCAGGATCTGGGCGATCACTGCCTGCAATGCCTCGGCCAGCAGGCCGCGAGCGGTGTCCTTTTCACCTTCGGGGAAAGCATCGATGATACGGTCGACCGCGCGGGCGGCGGAGGCGGCATGCAGCGTGGCCAGGACCAGATGACCGGTTTCGGCCGCACTCAGCGCCAGGCGGATGGTGGGCGTATCACGCAGTTCGCCCACCAGCAGGACATCCGGATCCTCGCGCAAGGCCGCGCGCAGGGCCTGCGCAAAGCTGGGGACATGGGTACCGATTTCGCGCTGGGTCACCAGCGCGCGGCACGGCGCATGCAGGAATTCGATGGGATCTTCGAGAGTGAGGATATGGACCGGGCGCGTCTCATTGATGAGCCGGACCATGGCCGCCAGGGTGCTGCTCTTGCCCGATCCGGTCGGTCCGCTCACCAGCACCAGGCCGTGCGCACGCCCGGCCAGGTCGGCGCAGCAGGCCGGTGCATCCAGCTCGGCCAGTGCGGGCGGCTGTTGGCCCAGCGGACGAATGGCCGCCGCCGGACCGCGTTGCTGCCGGAAGGCGTGAACGCGAAAGCGGCCCAGTCCGGCCAGCGTCAGCGCGAAATCGCAATCGGCACCGGCGCGATACTGCGCTTGCAGCGACGCCGGCATCACCGCCAGCAGGGCCTGCGTCAGTTGCGGGCCGTCCAGCGGTTGCAGATTGATGCGCCGAATCGCCCCATGGACCCGCAGCAGAGGGGCCAGCCCGGCACAAAGATGCAGATCGGAAGCTTGATTCCTGACGGCAAATGCCAGTAGGGTGGCAATGTCCATTTATAATCCCGGCAAGGTTGGACCAACAATATCGTTATCTCCCTGCAGGCTCGCCCCTTCCGGCTCCCGGATTATGTCGTCAATCGCTCAACACTTGCAACACGTGCAACAACAGATCGCCCAGGCGGCCAGCCAGGCCGGGCGCTCACCCTCCTCGGTCCAGCTGCTGGCGGTCTCCAAGACCTTTGGTCCGGAGGCGGTGGCCGAAGCCGTCGCGGCCGGCCAGCGTGCCTTCGGTGAGAATTATCTGCAGGAAGCGCTCGACAAGATCGCCGCGCTGCCGACTCTGGTACCGGATACGCCGCTGGCCTGGCATTTCATCGGTCCCATTCAGAGCAACAAGACCCGGCCCATCGCCGAGCACTTCGATTGGGTGCATTCGGTGGACCGGCTCAAGATCGCGCAGCGCCTGTCCGAGCAGCGACCGGCGGAACTGGCACCGCTGGATATTTGTCTGCAGGTCAACATCAGTGCCGAACAGAGCAAGAGCGGCCTGAGTCCGCAGGAGTTGCCCGAGGTCGCGGCCCAGGTGGCGCAACTGCCTCGTTTGCGTCTGCGCGGGCTGATGGCGATACCGGCCCCCAGCGACGATATGAAGCAACAGCGCGCCGCCTTTGCTGCGGTTCGGGGGCTCTATGAACAATTGCGCACCAGCGGACTGGCGCTCGATACTCTGTCCATGGGCATGTCGGCCGATCTGGCCGCGGCAGTGGCCGAAGGGGCCACCATCGTGCGCATCGGCAGCGCCATTTTCGGGGCGCGGCATTACGGGTGAAACAGCCCGTATGAAGTTTTCAACCCACCATCATCAGCCTCACACAAGACACAAGGAGCAGAAGTGAAGATTGCGTTTATCGGCGGCGGCAACATGGCAGCGGCCTTGATCGGCGGACTGGCCGGCAAGGTCGCCGCAGCAGAAGACATCCACGTGGTCGACCTCAATGCCGATGCGCTGCAGGCGCTCAAGGACAAGTTTGGCGTGAGCACCGCGCAGTCCATCGATGGCAGCATCGCCCATGCGGATGTGGTGGTGCTGGCGGTCAAGCCGCAGCAGATGCGCGAGGTGGTGGCCAGTCTCAAGCCCTTCATCGCTGCCCAGCTGATCGTCTCGATTGCCGCGGGCATCCGCATGGTGGACCTGTCGCGCTGGCTGGATGGTCATCAGGCCATCGTGCGCGCCATGCCCAACACTCCGGCCCTGATCGGCCGTGGCATTTCCGGCGTGGTGCCGCATGCGCAGGTCTCGACCCTGCAGCGCGCGCAGGCCGATTCCATCCTCAAGGCCGTGGGCGAAACCCTGTGGCTCGACAGCGAAGAAAAGCTCGATGCGGTGACAGCCGTGTCGGGCAGTGGTCCGGCCTACGTGTTCTATTTCCTCGAAGCGATGGAGCAGGCCGCCGCCCAGCTGGGCCTGTCCGCGCAAGACGGCCTGCAACTGGCCAAGGCCACCTTTGCCGGCGCTACCGAACTGGCGCGCCGTTCCGATGAATCGGTGGCCACGCTGCGCGAGCGCGTCACTTCCAAGGGCGGTACCACCTATGCTGCATTGACCAGCCTGGAGCAAGCGGGCGTGAAGGCGGCCATCGTCGATGCCCTGCAAGCCGCCGCCCACCGCAGCAAGGAGCTGGGCGACGAATTCGGCAAGGCCTGATGGGACAGGCTTACCGCTTCCTCGGTGCGCTGGCGGCCTTGCCGCTGGTCTCGACCCTGCTGCTCTCCGGCTGCGCCTCCACGGCCGACAGCGATGGCTATTACACGGTCAGGCGAGGTGACACGCTCTACAGCATCGGTCGCGACTTCGACCAGAGTCCGGCCAACCTGCGGGCCTGGAATCGCCTGCGCAATCCCGATGATCTGGATGTCGGCCAGCGCCTGCTGGTGCGTCCGCCGGTCGGCGTGGTTGCCCGCACCGGTGCCGGGCAGACGCCGCGGCCGACGGCATCCTCGCCTGGCGCCGCCAGCGCCTCGCGCAAGAGTACCGGCAGGCCGGCGGCCAAACCATCGTCAAAGTCGCATGAGGAGGACGATGCACCGGCCCCGGCCGATGCCCGACTGGACTGGATGTGGCCCACCCAGGGCAAGTCCGCGCCCAGTGCCGACAGCTACAAGAAGGGCATTGACATCGTCGGCAGCCAGGGGCAGCCGGTGGTGGCGGCGGCGGCCGGCAAGGTCACCTATGCCGGTCACGGCATTCGCGGCTACGGCAACATGGTGATCATCAAGCACACACCGCAGCTGCTGTCGGTGTATGCGCACAATGCGACGATCACGGTCAAGGAAGGCCAGATGGTCACGCGTGGCCAGCAGATCGCCACCATGGGCAACAGCGACACCAACAAGGTCAAACTGTATTTTGAAATCCGCCGCAACGGCAAGCCGGTCAACGTGATGGCGCTGCTGCCGGCGCGCTGAGACCGGCGCCGGCGCTTGGCGCCGCAACGCAGGACAGAATCAGGAATCCACATGGCCAAACTGGAAGACATCGTGCGCCGGCAGAAGACCGGCGCCACCTTCGTCATCAGCGCACAGATGCTGCAGATGACCCCGCGCGACTTCGATGCCGTAGCCCAGGTCTGGGACGACGAGGGCGGCCCTGGCTTCAATGTGGCCGGGGTGCCGTTTCGCGTGGTGGTGGACGGGGAATTCTTCATCAGCCGGGTGACGGTGGTGCGGACCACGGCTGAGGTGTGAGCGAAAAGGGCCTCAGCGCTGGCGTTGCAGGCGATAAACCACCGTCTCCAGCGCCTGCAGGCCGCGCTCCAGGAACCTGGGTTCCTTCTCCAGGATGTCGCGCCGGTCAATTGCCTCGACCGCGCTGTGCGGGGCGTACAGGGTGGTGACTTCTTCCTGGCTCACCGAGAATGGCGGGCCGTCCATCTTCTGCTGGTCGTATTCGAGCGTGATCAACAGGCTGCGTGCCTGCGCCGGCAGGCGTCCATAGATCTGCGCGACGTAGCGCGCACGCATCTCCGGCGGCAGGGCGATCAGGGCCGCCCGGTCGTAGGCGCCGGCACAGGCGGCCAGCGTGGCGTCTTCCAGCGCGAAGATGTCGCCGCAGATCAGTTCGATCTGGCCCGCCACGTAGTGTCGGCCTTGCCCGCTTTCATGCACCACCGGCGTCAGCTGGTGCTCGCTGAAGAATTGCGTGATGGCCAGTTCCGACAGTTCCACGCCCAGTACACGGTGACCCTGTTCGGCCAGCCACAGCATGTCCAGCGATTTGCCGCACAGGGGAACCAGCACCGTGCTGCCCGCGCTCAGGGACAACTGCGGCCAGTACTTCTGCAGCAATGGCGTCACCCGCGCCTGGTGAAAATGTGTCCGCCCGTCGCGCCAGCGTTCCAGCCAGAATTCCGCTTCCATCTCGTCTCCTTTGTTGTTGGGCCAGACAGTGTCACCGCCTGGCGTGCGTGAGGACATCAGTGCATCAGTGCATCAGTGCATCAGTGCATCAGGTAATCCAGCGCGACACCGGCGAAGATGGCCGCGCCCAACCAGTTGTTGTTGTTGAAGGCTGCGAAGCAGCGCATGCGGTCGCGCTCGCGGATGAGCGTGTAGTGATACACCGCAAAGCCGCAGGCCACCAGCATCCCTGCCGAGAACCATAGCCCCAGTCCGTATTGCAGGCCGACCACCCAGATCAGTGCCAGCGCCACCCCGTAGCACAGCATGACCGCGGCGACATCGTAGCGGCCAAAGGTGATGGCCGAGGTCTTGATGCCGATCTTGAGGTCGTCATCGCGGTCCACCATCGCATACTCGGTGTCATAGGCCACCGCCCAGAAGATGTTGGCCACCAGCAGGCCCCAGGCTGCCAGCGGCACCGTGCCGCTCACGCTGGCAAAGCCCATGGGAATGCCAAAGCCGAAGGCAATGCCCAGATAGGCCTGGGGGATGGCGAAGAAGCGCTTGAAATACGGATAGCTGCCCGCGATGATGACCGCCGCCACCGACAGCTGCAGCGTCAAGGCATTGAGCGGCAGGATCAGCAGGAACGAGAGCAGCGCCAGCACACCGGCCACCATCAGGGCTTCCCACGACTTGATCTTGCCGGAGGTCAGGGGACGTTGTTCGGTGCGCTTCACATGGCGATCGAAGTCGCGGTCGGCGTAGTCGTTGATGGCACAGCCGGCCGAACGCATCAGCACCGTGCCCAGCACGTAGATCACCAGGATGCGCCAGTCGGGCACACCGCCCGCCGCCAGCCACAGGGCAATCAGGGTGGGCCACAACAAGAGCAGGATGCCGATGGGTTTGTGGGCGCGCACCAGCAGCGCGTAAAGCCTGAGCCTGTCCATGGAATGTCCGCAAAATCGAAAGACCGCATTATAATTCGCGACGACGTTTTCGCACCGTCGTGCTTTTTCTGGTGTGCCAACGGCAGGCCGGGCCGGTCCCGGGACCGATGCGGCGCGGCGTTGCGAGGCAGTCGTAGCGGCAGCATCCGTAGCATCCGTAGCATCTGTAGCAGAAATAATAAAAACCAATTCCCATTTCCTGAGACGTTTTCGGTTTTCGTGCTGCATGGCCACACGCATTTCCTTTGCCCAAAGCCAGCAGTACGGCTAATGTAACGCGGCTGTCATGGAGCGTTGTTAGCATCAAACCCCCTTTTTTCGAGAGGTTCCCTCTGATGAACATGATGAAAACACTGATCGCGACCGGTGTCCTGGCGACGATCACATCCTCCGCCTTCGCCGCAACCGAGATCACCTGGTGGCATTCCATGACCGGCGCCCTGGGCGAACGCGTCAATGCCCTGGCTGACGACTTCAACAAGACCCAGAGCGATTACAAGATCGTGCCGGTCTACAAGGGGACCTACGACGAATCGATGGCCGCCGCCATTGCCGCCTATCGTGCCGGCAACGCGCCCGACATCCTGCAGGTGTTCGAAGTGGGCACCGCCACCATGATCTACGCCAAGGGCGCAGTCAAACCGGTCTATGAAGTGATGCACCAGGCCGGCGAGAAGTTCGACCAGAACGCCTACGTGCCCGCCGTGGCCGGTTACTACTCGACCCCGAAGGGCATGATGTCCTTCCCCTTCAACAGCTCCACCACCATCATGTTCTACAACAAGGACATGTTCGCCAAGGCCGGCCTGAATCCGGAAAAGCCGCCCGCCACCTGGCAGGAATTCATCGGCATGGCCGCCAAGATCAAGGCCAGCGGCGCATCGTGCGTCTACACCACGACCTGGCAATCCTGGGTGCATCTGGAATCGTTTTCAACCTGGCACAACGTTGAGCTGGCGACCAAGAACAACGGCTTCGGCGGCCTGGATGCGCGCCTGAAGATGAACAGCCCGCTGCACGTGCGCCACATCGAGAACCTGTCGAACTGGGCCAAGCAGGGCTACTTCACCTACGCCGGCCGCAAGGACGAGGCCAACGCCAAGTTCAACGCGGGCGAATGCGCCATCATCACCGGCTCTTCCTCGGCCTACGCGGATATCCGCAAGAACGCCAAGTTCAAGTTCGGCGTGGCGCCGCTGCCGTACTACAGCGACGTGCCGGGCGCCCCGCAGAACACCGTCATCGGCGGCGCTTCGCTGTGGGTGATGAACGGCAAGAAGGCCGATGAATACAAGGGCGTGGCCAAGTTCTTCAGCTACCTCTCCAAGCCGGAAGTGGCCGCCAAGTGGCACCAGGATACCGGTTACCTGCCGGTCACCAAGGCGGCCTACGAGCTGACCAAGAGCTCCGGTTTCTATGAGCGCAATCCGGGCACCGACGTGGCCGTCAAGCAGATGATCGTCAAGACCACCGAGAAGTCGCGTGGCCTGCGCCTGGGCAATTATCCGCAGATCCGCACCGTCTTCGACGAGGAACTGGAAAACGTCTGGACCGGCAAGAAGACCGCCAAGGAAGCGCTGGACTCCGCCGTCAAGCGCGGCGACGAACTGCTGGCCCGTTTCGAGAAGGCCAACAAGGGCAACCAGTAATTTCCTTGCGCAGTAGCTCCCGTCCGGCCTGAACGCGACGACGGGACAGGAACCGGCGCTGTCCTCCACGATCCTGGAGGGCAACGCCGGCTTCCGTTTTGGGATGTCAGCAAGCTGACATCCGGTTCCGATTCAATCAACCTCTGCGGCCAGGCGATCCCTGGCCGGAACGATCGTGGAAAAACGCGCGCGCTTCACCTCGAAGTGGTTGCCCTATCTGCTGGTGGCACCGCAGATCATCATCACTTTGCTGTTCTTCTTCTGGCCTGCGGTGCAGGCGCTGTATCAGTCCATGCTGCTGCAGGATGCCTTCGGCGGCTATTCCGAATTCGTCTGGCTCGACAATTTCAAGACCCTCTTCGCCGACCCGACCTACCTCGAATCCTTCCGTACCACGGCCATCTTCTCGGCGCTGGTGGCCTTCTTCGGCCTGGCGCTATCCTTGCTGCTGGCGGTCTTCGCCGACCGTGTGCGCCGTGGCGCCTCGGTCTACAAGACCTTCCTCATCTGGCCCTATGCGGTCTCGCCGGTGGTGGTCGGGGTGCTGTGGATGTTCCTGCTCAGTCCCTCCCTGGGCATCCTCTCGCACGTGCTGACCTGGCTGGGTCTGCCCTGGGACTACATGATCAATGGCACGCATGCCATGATCCTCATCGTCATCGCGGCCATCTGGAAGCAGATCAGCTACAACTTCCTGTTCTTCCTGGCCGGCCTGCAGTCGATTCCCAAGTCGCTCATCGAAGCCGCCGCCATCGATGGCGCGGGGCCGGTCAAGCGCTTCTTCACCATCGTCTTCCCGCTGATCTCGCCGACCACGTTCTTCCTCTTCGTGGTCAACGTGGTCTATGCCTTCTTCGATACCTTCGTCATCGTCGATGCTACCACCCACGGCGGTCCCGGCAAGGATACCGAGATCCTGGTCTACAAGGTCTTCACCGACGGCTTCAGAGGCGGCGACCTGGGCGGCTCGGCGGCGCAATCGGTGGTGCTCATGGCGCTGGTGATCCTGCTGACCGTGGTGCAGTTCAAGTACGTTGAAAAGAAGGTGCAATACGCATGAAGCCCGCTCCCATGAACGCTCTTTTCTTCCTCCAGATCGAAGAGGTGACCGCATGATCGAACGTCGCCCCATCCTCGATTTCCTCAGCCATGTGGTGCTGGTGCTGGGTGTACTCATCGTGTTCTTCCCGCTGTATGTCGCCTTCGTGGCCAGCACCCAGACCGCCGAGCAATCGGCGCTGTCGCCGCTGTCGCTGGTGCCGGGCGGGGAATTTCTGAACAACTACGGCGCGGTGCTCTTCAAGGGCGCATCCGGCCAGGTGAGCGCACCACCGGTGCTGCACATGCTGTGGGTGAGCCTGGCCACTGCGCTCATCATCGCCATCGGCAAGATCTCCATTTCCATGCTCTCGGCCTTTGCCATCGTGTACTTCCGCTTTCCGGGGCGAGGGCTGTTCTTCTGGATGATCTTTGTCACGCTGATGCTGCCGGTGGAGGTGCGCATCACGCCGACCTACCAGGTCGTTTCCGACCTGGGCATGCTCAACAGCTATGCGGGTCTGAGCATTCCGCTGATCGCCTCGGCCACGGCCACCTTCCTGTTCCGCCAGTTCTTCCTGACGGTGCCTGATGAACTGGCCGAAGCCGCGCGCATTGATGGTGCCGGGCCGCTGCGCTTCCTCAAGGATGTGCTGTGGCCGCTGTCGCGAACCAATGTCATTGCGCTGTTCGTGATCATGTTCATCTACGGCTGGAACCAGTACCTTTGGCCGCTCATCATCGCCACCGACACCAGCATGTATCCCATCGGCATCGGCATCAAGACCTTGATTTCCGGTGGCGATTCGGCCGTCGAGTGGAACCTGGTAATGGCCACCATGATCCTGGCCATGCTTCCGCCCGGGCTGGTGGTGGTGCTGATGCAGAAATGGTTCGTCAAGGGCCTGGTCGATTCCGAGAAATAATTTATATCATTTAACTACTGACAACCATGGCAGCAATCCATCTCAAGCAAGTCCGCAAGACCTATGGCACGGGTGCCAAGGCGGTCGACGTCATCCATGGCATCGATGCCGAGATCGCCGATGGCGAATTCATCGTCATGGTCGGTCCCTCGGGCTGCGGCAAGTCCACGCTCCTGCGCATGGTCGCGGGGCTGGAAGAGATCAGCAGCGGACAGATCGTCATCGGTGATCGCGTGGTCAATGACCTGGAACCCAAGGAGCGTGACATCGCCATGGTGTTCCAGAACTATGCCTTGTATCCGCACATGACGGTGTACCAGAACATGGCCTACGGGCTGAAGATCCAGGGGCTGTCCAAGGCCGAGATCGACGAGCGCGTGCAGCGCGCCGCCGCCATCCTCGAACTCGGCGCGCTGCTGGAGCGTACCCCGCGCCAACTCTCCGGCGGCCAGCGCCAGCGCGTGGCCATGGGCCGTGCCATCGTGAGAAAGCCCGCCGTATTCCTTTTCGACGAACCGCTCTCCAATCTGGACGCCAAGCTGCGCGTGCAGATGCGTCTGGAAATCCAGAAGCTGCATGCCAGCCTGCGCACCACCAGTCTCTATGTCACCCACGATCAGGTCGAGGCCATGACCCTGGGCCAGCGCATGATCGTGATGAACCGCGGCGTGGCCGAGCAGATCGGTACGCCCGCTGAAGTCTATGCACGTCCGGCCACCACTTTCGTGGCCAGCTTCATCGGTTCGCCGCCGATGAATTTGCTGGAGGGCAGGCTGTCGGCTGACGGTGCCAGCTTCGAGGCCAGCAAGGGCGAGGCTGCCGCCACCGTGCGACTGCCGCAGGCGCTGCCCGGTGCGGCCGGCCAGGAGCGCATCCTGGGCGTGCGGCCGGAACACCTGCTGCCCATCCTCGACGGCTCGGCCGCGCAGCTGTCACTGGAGGTGGAGCTGGTCGAAGCGCTGGGTGCGGAATTGCTGGTGCATGCGCGCTGTGGCGGACAGGCGCTGGTGCTGCGCTGCCCGGCCAATGTGCCGGTCAGTACCGGTCAGCGGATCGGGGCTTCGTTCGGAGCGGGGGATGTGCATTGGTTTGATGTGAAGAGCACGCATCGCATTACCTGAGTTCCAACACGTCGTACTGGCAGAAATGACACGGGCCTCGCAATTGCGAGGCCCCTTTTCCTTGCAAGCTGACGCAGGGATCAAGCCGCGCTGGCCGACTCTTCGGTGAGCATCTCCACCCCATTGAGCTTGCAAGCCAGCACCGCCTGATGCACCGCATCGATGGCGGCCTGCCGTGTAAAACTCTTGCGCCAGGCGATGACCACTCGGCGCGAAGGGGCCGGCGCGACGAAGGGAACATAACGCACCATGCCGTCGCGCGCGTCGGCATCGGCGATGGAGGCGCGCGGCAACACGGTCACCCCGATGCCCGAGGACACCATATGACGGATGGTCTCCAGTGACGACCCCTCGAAGGTGCGGGCGATGCCATCGCCATTGGTGGAGAAGCGCGACATCTCCGGGCAGACTTCCAGCACCTGATCGCGGAAGCAGTGGCCGTTGCCCAGCAGCAGCATGGTCTCGCTCTTGAGTTCACGCGCATCGATTTCCTTGCGCTCGGCCCACTTGTGCTGGCGCGGCAGCGCCACCATGAATTGCTCGTCGTACAGCGGCGTCACGTTTAGCCCATGCTCGGGGAAGGGCAGGGCCATGATGGCCGCATCGAGCTCTCCCTGGCGCAGCAGTTCGATCAGCCGCGTGGTGAAATTCTCCTGCAGGATCAGCGGCATCTGCGGCACCCGCTCGATCATGGTCTTGACCAGCGAAGGCAGCAGGTAGGGGCCGATGGTGTAGATGATGCCCAGACGCAAGGGGCCCGATAGCGGGTCCTTGTTCTGGTTGGCGATTTCCTTGATGGCGGCGGTCTGCTCCAGCACGCGCTCGGCCTGGGCGACGATCTGCGCACCCAGCGGAGTGACCGAGACCTCGGTGCCGCCGCGTTCGAAGATGACAACGCCCAGCTCATCTTCCAGTTTCTTGATGGCCACCGACAGCGTGGGCTGGGCGACGAAACAAGCTTCTGCTGCATGGCCGAAATGCTTTTCCCGCGCGACGGCCACGATGTATTTGAGTTCTGTAAGTGTCATGCTCTTATGCCGGAATCGTTTTCGGGACTATAGCGTATTTTCGTGCGGCAGGTTCTGCAGGGCATCATGGCATTTGGAAGCCAGTTGATGCAGGATGGACCTTCAGGGGCAGGGCCGGCGGTATTGCTGTTGCGATGTTATCCGCCTGTCATGTCTTGGTCACAAAGGGCAGGTATGTTGTCACGCACTTTCAGGCGAAGGGAAGTGCCGCGTTCGCCACTTTATCTTGCACACGAGGACATGATGGATAAGGAAGAACTGGTCAAGCGCGTCCACCGCGAACTGGCCGACAGCTATGACGAAGAAATGGAGCTGGAACTGGAAGACCGCACCGTCGATCCGGTGACCGGTGAATTTTCCAGCGCCCATGGCAGCGAGGAAAAGGAATACCGTCGCCTGTATTTCCGCGAACTGTTCCGCCTGCAGGGCGAGCTGGTCAAGCTGCAGGACTGGGTGGTACAGACCGGGCACAAGGTGGTGATCGTCTTCGAGGGACGCGACGCCGCCGGCAAGGGGGGCGTGATCAAGCGCATCACCCAGCGCCTGAACCCGCGCGTGGCCCGCGTGGCTGCGCTGCCGGCACCCAATGACCGCGAACGCACGCAATGGTACTTCCAGCGTTATGTATCGCATCTGCCGGCGGCCGGCGAGATCGTGCTGTTCGACCGCAGCTGGTACAACCGCGCGGGTGTGGAAAGGGTGATGGGTTTCTGTACCGACGAACAGTACGAGGAATTCTTCCGCTCCGTGCCCGAGTTCGAACGCATGTTGACCCGTGCCGGCATCCAGGTCATCAAGTACTGGTTCTCCATCACCGATGAAGAACAGCATCTGCGTTTCCTCTCGCGCATTCATGATCCGCTCAAGCAGTGGAAGCTGAGCCCCATGGACCTGGAGTCGCGTCGTCGCTGGGAGGAATACACCAAGGCCAAGGAAGTGATGCTGGAGCGCACCCACATTCCGGAAGCGCCGTGGTGGGTGGTGCAGGCAGTGGACAAGAAGAAGGCCCGTCTGAACTGCATCCATCACCTGCTGCAGCAGATGCCCTATGCCGAAGTGCCGCATCCGCCGGTGCTGCTGCCCGAGCGTGAGCGCCATGAGGACTATGAGCGCCACCCGGTACCCGATACCATGATGGTGCCGGAAATCTACTGATCGATTGATCGGCAGAGCAGGGCGCCTCAACGAAAATGGCCGGAGACGAAGCTCCGGCCATTTCCATGTTGATTTCCCTTTTAGGGCCGTTCAGACGGATCGTGCCGTCGTCCCGTCTCAGTCGAAGTACTTGGAAATCACTTCGCCGAAAGCCTGCTCGGCCGACATGCCATTGAGCATGAGCTTGCTGATCTCATCGGAATGCTGGTTGATTTCATCGGGCAGCATGTGGCGATTGGCCTTGAAGTAGGCGTACTTCTCGCCATCGACCGCTTCACGTGCGCGCGCTGCGGCGGTGGTCGGGCGGGCGGTGCCGGCGGCGCTGCGCGCCGAGGAGGCACGTGCCGAACGGGGCGTGCTGCGGGTGCCGCTGCCGCCGGTGGCGACGATGCGCTTGATCTGGTCAAGGGTGAAGATGGGGGTCACGTTGCCGGGACCGAACTCGGTTTCCTCGGCACGGTGCAGGTGGTGGTTGCCATCGAAGGCCATCTTCTTGTCGAAGCTGTTGATGACTTCATAGTGCGGCTTTTGCACCGAACCGAACATGCTGAAATGGACGCGGTCGCCGTAGGAGCTCATCTGGGTGATCACGCCGTTGAGGAATTCGGGTTTGATCGCCTCGACATTGCCATGCCAGCGTTTGGTTTTGCTTGAACTCAAAATAACTCTTCCAATGATGCAGGCGCGGCCTGGTGTCGATGCTCTTGCCATCGATGCGGCAGGTGCCGCCAAGGTCGCGCGAATTAAAAACGGGGGGATAGAAGCAATATTATCCTCCTCTGAGCGTCTTCCTGCATGCCCGTGGCCGACTTTTTCTTCATCTGGCGGTTTCTGCTGTCTGCCGATGCGGCATTTTGGGCAGGATTTACGAGGTTTTTCGCAGGAATTGCTTGAAAAGCATCCCTGCAGCCTTCATATCTCAGATTTCCGGCAAGCAAGGCCGGCCTTCGCAATCCCGGGCGATGTCTCCTCTTTCAAAGGTTTTCCATGCGCCGTAGCCTCGTCTCGCTGTTCACCGTCCTCGGCCTGCTGGCCGCCCTGCACGCCTGGATCGGCTGGCAACTGCTGCCGGCACTGACTCCCCGGGCGGGCTGGATCACGCTGGGCGCTGTCGTGCTGTTGCTGTCCTTCCTGCTGATGCCGGTGGCGCTGGCCGTGCCTTACCTCAAGCGACGCGGTTTGTCGGAAACCGCAGCCGATCGTCTGGCCTGGGCCGGCATGCTGGCCATGGGCGCGTTTTCCTCGGCCTTGCTCCTGACCCTGTTGCGCGCGCTGGGGCTGGCGGCGCTGCCCTGGTTGCACCTGTCGCCCATCCAGCAACACGAAATGATCGAGCTGAGCGCCTGGCTGGTGCTGGCCCTTACCGCAGCGGCCACCGTCATCGGCTATCTCAATGCCCGCCGCACCGCCGCCGTGGTCGAGGTCAGCGTGCCGATTGCCAACCTGCCGTCGGCGCTGGAGGGCTTCACCATCGTCCAGATCAGCGATATTCACGTCGGCCCCACCATCAAGGCAGCCTACCTGCAAGCCATCGTCGACCGGGTCAATGCCCTGCAGCCGGACGTGGTGGCCATCACCGGCGACCTGGTCGATGGCAGCGTGCACCAGCTGGCGCCGCACACCGCACCGCTGGCACAACTGCGCGCGCGGCATGGTGCCTACTTCGTCACCGGCAATCACGAGTACTACTCCAACGCCCACGAATGGATAGACGAGGTGCGCCGCCTGGGCGTGACGGTGCTCATGAATGAACACGTGGTCCTGCGCCATGACGGCGCGGGCCTGGTGCTGGCCGGTGTGACCGATTACACCGCTCATCATTTCGATGAAGCCCATCGCAGCGATCCGCATGCCGCCATTGCCAACGCGCCCGCCGACCATCCGCGCGTGCTGTTGGCGCACCAGCCCCGCAGCGCCACCGTCGCCGTCGAGGCCGGCTTCGACCTGCAACTTTCGGGGCATACGCATGGCGGCCAGTTCTTCCCGTGGAATTTCTTCGTGCCGCTGCAGCAACCTTATGTGGCCGGTCTCAAGCGCCTGCAGGGACTGTGGATCTATGTCAGCCGGGGTACCGGCTACTGGGGGCCGCCCAAGCGACTGCTGGCACCTTCCGAGATCACGCGCGTACGCCTGACCGCAGGCTGAACCGACGCCGCCTATTGCGCATCGTCCAGACGCGCCAGGCGCCGCATGGCCTGTGGCGGTTGTCCGAACAGCCGCAGGCAGGCGCGCCGCATGCGCTCGGCATCGCCAAAGCCGGTGGCGCGGGCGATGCTCTCCAGGCTGTCCTGCGATTGCTCGATGCGTAGCCGCGCCGCTTCCGCACGCATCTGTTCGATGGCACGTGCCGGGGTCTGGCCGGTCTCGGCCGCGAAGCTGCGATCGAACTGACGGCGGCTGAGACAGGCCACTTCGGCCAGCGTGTCGATGCTCACTTCCTGATGCAGGTGCGCGCGCGCAAAACTGAGGGCGCGGCGTATGCGTTCCGAGCCACCATCCATCTCCTGCAGGGCCGAGAACTGCGACTGTCCGCCCGGACGCCGGTGATACACCACCAGCTCGCGCGCCACCGCCTTGGCCAGTTCGGCACCGTGATCTTCCTCGATCAGCGCCAGGGCCAGATCGATCCCGGCGGAAATTCCCGCCGAGGTCCACACCTTGCCATCACAGGAATAGATGCGCTCGCTGTCCACCTTCACCTGCGGATACATCTGCTGCAGCTTGGCCGCCATGCGCCAGTGCGTGGTGGCGCGCCTGCCATCGAGCAGGCCCGCTGCCGCCAGCACGAACGCGCCCGTGCACACGCCGGCGATGCGGCGCGAGCGACCGGCTGCGCGCACGATGTAGCGACGCAGCCCTTCGGACACCAGTCCTTCGCGCGGTGCCCCGCCTCCTGCTACCACCACGGTATCGAAGCTGGCGCGACCGATGCGTTCGGTCTGGATCAGCGCCCCCGCCGAACTGCGGATCATGCCGCCCGGCTCGGAATGCAGCGTGATCCGATAGAGCGCGCGCCCGCTGACCCGGTTGGCGGCATCGAAGGCCGACAGCGGACCGGTGAAATCGAGCATGCTGCAATCGGCAAAAATGAGGAAGGCAATGTCGCGCGCGGGCATGGTGCAGAAAACGTCAAATGGCTGGTAATGCCGGAATTATGACATTTAAGCCATACCCCTGCACGGCACACTGCAAGGCCTGATCCCCACCGGAGCCCGCCTTGTCCATCCTCTCCACCCCTCCCGCAACAGTCACCGGCGTTCCTTCCGTACATCGCTGGAAAGTGCTGGCCGCGGGCGTTGCCGCCAACGCCAGTTTTTCGGCGGTGTTTTCCGGCATCCCGGTCACCTCGCTGGTGCTGCGCAATGACTATCAACTCGGCAATGCGCAACTGGGACTGGCGCTGGGCCTGTTGAGCCTGGGCGTGGCGCTGGGCGAACTGCCCTGGGGAGTACTGACCGACCGCCTGGGTGATCGCAAGGTCCTGCTGGCGGGCCTGCTGGGCACCAGTGCCGCGCTCCTGCTGCTCATGGCGATGGCCCGTCCGACGCAGGGCGCGTCGGCGATCCTGTGGCTGTATGGCGGTCTCATGCTGGCGGGTCTGCTGGGTGGCAGTGTCAACGGCGCCAGCGGACGTGCCATCATGGCCTGGTTCGGCGAAGGCGAACGCGGCCTGGCCATGAGTATCCGCCAGACCGCCGTGCCGCTGGGGGGCGGTATCGGTGCCTTGCTGCTGCCCTCGCTGGCCGACCGCGCGGGCTTTGGCGCGGTATTCGGATTGCTGATGGCACTGTGCCTGGCCAGTGGGGGGCTGGTGCTGCGCTGGCTGCGCGAACCGGACATGGTGGCCAGTTCGCAGGCAGCCCCGGAGCCTGCCGGATCGGCCTTGCGCAGCGCGCTGGTATGGCGGCTGGCGCTGGGCACCGGTTTGCTGTGCGCGCCGCAGGTGGCGCTGATCAGCTTCGGCGGCATCTTCCTGCATGAAGTGGGGCAGGCCAGCCTGCTGCTCATGAGCGTGTTGCTCACGCTGGTGCAACTGGGGGCGGCGGTGGCGCGCATCGCCAGTGGCCGCTGGACCGACCGGCGCGGCCAGCGCCGCCCTTATCTGCGGGCTTGTGCATTGGGCAGTGCGGTGCTGTTCCTGCTGCTCGGCCTGTCCTCGCTCAGCGGCATGTCCGCTGCGCTTCCCTGGCTGGGCGGCGTGCTGGTAGCGGCCGGCGTGGTGGTCTCCGCCTGGCATGGCGTGGCCTACACCGAACTGGCCGTAGCCGCCGGTGCGTCCCAGGTCGGCACGGCGCTGGGGCTGGGCAACAGCTGTGTCTTCGGTGTGTTCTTCCTGACCGCGCAGGCGGTTCCGGTACTGCTGCACTGGCACGGATGGGCCGCCGTGTGGATCGGCGTGGCCATCGTGGCGATGCTGGTCCTGCCGCTGTTTCCGTCCGCGCACAAGCAGCCTGCATCAAGCTGATCCGCGGAAAAGACCGGCCTTAGACGACCGGTCTAATTTTCCGTTAGAATGCAGTGCATGCGAGAACACTACGATCACAACAAGCGTCACATCCTGCAAGCCGGCCATGCGCTCATCGCGCAGAAGGGCTATACCGGCGTCGGTCTGGCGGAGATCCTGGCGGCGGCGCAGATTCCCAAGGGTTCCTTCTATCATTACTTCGGATCGAAGGAACAATATGGTCGCGAACTGATCCAGCATTATGTGTCCGCCTACCTGGAACGGCTGGACCATGCCCTGTCCGACCACGGCCAGGGTCAAGGCGAAGATGCCCGCCAGCGTCTGCTGACGTACTGGGGGTATTGGCTGGAAAGTCAATGCTGCCAGGAGGCCGAACAGCGCTGCCTGGTGGTCAAGCTCTCCGCAGAAGTCGCCGACCTGTCCGACGACATGCGACAGGCCCTGCACGAGGGCACGCAGCGCTTCATCGGGCGCATCGCCGCCTGCATCGAGGAAGGCATCGCCGAAGGATCGCTGCATACCGTGCTGGAACCGCAGGCCACGGCCACCATGCTTTACCAGCAATGGCTGGGCGCCAGTCTGCTGTCCAGGCTCGGGCGTGACCGCGCGCCGATGGAAGCGGCCATGCTGGTCACGCGACGCGTGCTGGTGGCTCCACGGTAACAGAGTCCCGCGGCCTGTCGCCCACACGCTCGATGAAGCGAACATGAACCGAATACGGAAAGGATTTCCATGACCCAACTACCCAAGACCAATCGCCGCATCGTCCTCGCCTCGCGCCCGACTACGACCCCCACGGCCGAGAATTTCCGTCTCGAAGAAGTGGCCATCCCGCCATTGGAGGACGGCCAGATGCTGCTGCGTGGACTATGGCTCTCGCTGGACCCCTACATGCGCGGCCGCATGAGCGATGCCCCTTCCTATGCTCCTCCGGTGGAAATCGATGGCGTCATGACCGCTGGCGTGGTCTCGCGCGTGGTCAGTTCGCGTCATCCAGATTTTCAGGAAGGCGATCTCGTCATGGCCTACACCGGCTGGCAGGAGTACGCCATCTCCGACGGCAGCGGCGCCAACAAGCTGCCGGCCGACTTCGACCATCCTTCGCACGCGCTGGGTGTGCTGGGCATGCCCGGCTATACCGCCTACGCCGGCCTGATCGACATCGGCCAGCCGCGCCCCGGTGAAACCGTGGTGGTGGCCGCAGCCACCGGCGCGGTCGGTTCGCTGGTCGGACAAATCGCCAAGCAGCGTGGCTGCCATGTGGTCGGCATCGCCGGTGGCGCGCAGAAGTGTGAATCGGCGGTCAAGGAACTGGGCTTCGATGCCTGCATCGACCATCGTGCGCCCGACTTCGCCGAGCAACTCAAGGCGGCCTGCGGGCGTGGCATCGATGTATATTTCGAGAACGTCGGTGGCGCCGTGCTTGATGCCGTCATCCCCTTGCTCAACATCCACGCCCGCGTGCCTGTGTGCGGGCTGATCGCCCACTACAACGGTGGCAGCCTGGCCACCGAGAGCGGCGCCATCCTGCGCCGCCTGCTGACCCAGCGCATTCGTGTGCAGGGCTTCATCATCTTCGATTACTACGTCAACCGCCCCGACCTGTATGCCGCTTTCCAGCAGGAAGTCGGCACCTGGCTCAAGGAAGGCAAGCTGCGTTACCGCGAAGACGTGGTGCAGGGCCTGGAGAAGGCCCCCGAAGCCTTCATGGGCCTGCTGCAAGGCAAGAACTTCGGCAAGCTGGTGGTGAAGCTGGACTGAGTCCACGCACCACGGTATGCCATTTCCGGGGAAGCTACCCGGCCACCGGCACGGCCTGCAAGGGCTGTGCCGACTCGACAAGGATTGCCGCATGATTCCGTTTTCCGTCCTCGATCTGTCGCCGATCAATCAGGGCAGTACCGCCGCCCAGGCCTTCAACAACAGCAAGGAACTGGCGCAGCGCGCCGAAGCCCTGGGCTACCGGCGTTACTGGCTGGCCGAGCATCACAACATGCCCGGCATCGCCAGTGCCGCCACGGCGCTGGTGATCTCGCATGTGGCGGCCAACACCAGGACCATCCGCGTCGGTTCCGGCGGCATCATGCTGCCCAATCATTCGCCGCTGGTCATTGCCGAACAGTTCGGTACGCTCGAGTCGCTCTATCCCGGACGCATCGATCTGGGCCTGGGCCGTGCGCCCGGTTCCGACCAGCGCACCGCGCGCGCCCTGCGCCGTCACATGGGCGGTGATACCGCAGAGAACTTCCCGCAGGACGTGCTGGAACTGCAGGAATATTTCGATGAACCCTCGGACTACCAGGCGCTGCGCGCCGTTCCGGGCAGCGGTCTGAAAGTGCCAATCTGGCTGCTGGGTTCCAGCATGTTCAGCGCGCAGCTGGCGGCCGAACTGGGTTTGCCGTTCGCCTTCGCCTCGCACTTCGCGCCGGGCTTCATGAAGTCGGCGGTGCAGATCTACCGCGAGCGCTTCAAGCCGTCGGCGACCCTGAAGAAACCTTACGTGATGCTGGCGCTCAATGTCTTCGCCGCCGATACCCAGCGCGAAGCCGAGCGCCTCTTCACCTCGCTGCAGCAGCAGTTCCTCAATCTCATCCGTGGCACTCCCGGCCAGTTGCGCCCGCCGGTGGATGACATCGATGCGCTGTGGCAGCCAGGAGAACAGGCCCATGTCGAGCGCTCGCTTTCCTGCGCCGTGGTCGGTGACCGCGAGACCGTGGAAGAAGGCTTGCAAGCCTTCATCGATGAACATGCGCCCGATGAGCTCATCATCACCGCGCAGATCTACGACCATGCGGCGCGTCTGCATTCCTTCGAAATCGCCGCCCAGGCGCGCGAGTCGCTGAAGGAAACGGTCACGCTCTGAGCTTGAGCGCACTACGTGAAAATGGCGGCAGGGAGCGGTCCTGGCCGCCATTCTTTTACCTGCGCCGCCGGGCTGATGAAGCGCCTATTCCATTCCCAGCATGCGCGCCAGACTGTTGCCGCTCTTCTCGCTCACCAGATGGATGTGCTCCTCCAGCGAGAGCAGATGCGCTTCCATCGCCGCCACCGCTCCTTCGGCATCACCGCGTTCGATCAGGTCGACGATATGGGTATGCTCGTCATGCTCGCAGGCCGCATATCCGGCCGGCTCGTGCAGGGCCACGATCAGTGAACAGCGTGATACCAGCTCGCCCAGATAACGCTGCAAGGTCGGATTGCGCGCCACCTCGGCCACCCGCATGTGGAAGGACGAGGCCAGACGTGCCCAGTGCGTCTGCGCATAGCTGTGCATGACCTGATGTTCTTCCTTGAGCTGGCGGCGCAACTTGGCCAGATCGGCGCGGGTTGCATTGCTGACGGCCAGCCGCATGATGGCGCCTTCCAGGGCGCGCCTGGCCTCGAAGATTTCGCGCGTCTCTTCCGGAGTGGGCATTGCCACCACGGCGCCGCGATTGGGTCGCAACTCGACGATGTGTTCATGCGCCAGCTTCTGCAAGGCCTTCTGTACCACCGTGCGGCCCACCCCGAACAGTTCGCACAGCGCCGCCTCCGGCAACTTGGTGCCGGGGGTGAGGCGCTGGCTCATCACGCTGTCGAACACGGTCTGGTAGATGCGCACGATGATGTCTTCGCCCGCTTCGCCCTCCAGCGCCAGCTGCGAGGTGTCGGCCAGATCGTCGTGCCGCACGCGCGGCCGGCCGGCACGGCTCTGGCGTGCCGGATCTGGCTTGGGGGCGTGTTCCTGGGGCTTGCCAGTGCGGGAAGACGGCCTGGAAGTCTTGCGGGGAGAAAGGTCGCTCATCGTCTCTTCGAATGGTGGATCTTGCCCGGTCTCAGTGCGCAGCCTGGAGATTGCGCCACAGGCGGGTCGCCAGCCCGATCAGGGCCAGGTCGCTGCCGGCCGGGCCGAGCAATGATACGCCGATCGGCAGCCCGGCGGGAGTGGTGAAGGGCATGCTCACCTGCGGCAGGCCCGCCAGTCCGGCCACGCAGGTCAGGCCGAAGGTGCGCGCACGCACCTCATCGATGGCGGCGGCCGAGGCATCGCGCAAGGGCGCTACGCTGGAGGCCGACGGCATCACGGCCACCCCGTCCGCCCCCAGCAGGGAGCGCACGCGATGCCGCACCAGGTCCTGTTTTTCGCGCGCTGCGCGGGCGGTGTCGGCGCTGATGTGCTGCGCCATGTCCCAGCGCGCCTGCACCGCCGACCCGAATACCGGACGCGCCGAGCTGATCCACGCGCCATGGCATTGCCAGGCATCGAAGGCGGAGGCCTTGATGTAGGCCATGCGCCATTTCTCCAGTTCGCCTTCCTCACCCGACATGCGCATGTGTTCTCCCGGCAGTTCCGAGCGCAGCGCGTCGTAGACCCGTTGCACCACCGGCTGGAACTCGGGCTCGGCCAGTTCCAGCAGATCGAAGGGCAGCAGGACCTTGCGCACTTGCAATGAACCGGTCTTGGGTAGCAGCACCTGCCCCACGCGCTCGAAGGTGTCGGGATCGTGGGCCAGCCAGGTCGCCGTATCGAAGCTGGGACACAGCGGTGCCATGCTGGCCGTGGAGAGCAGGCCGAAACTGGTACGCAGCCCCCACACGCCGCAATAGCTGGCCGGCACACGGGTCGAGCCACCGGTGTCAGTGCCCAGCGCGAAGTCGCACAGGCGCGCGGCCACCGCCGCCGCCGATCCGCTGGAGGAGCCGCCCGGCACGCGATCGGGCGCGGCGCTGTTGACCGGGGTGCCGTAGTGGTGATTGTCGCCGTGGATGCTGTAGGCCAGCTCGTCGGTCAGGGTCTTGCCCACCAGCGTGGCACCGGCCTGCAGCAATTGCCCGACCAGCGCATTGCTGCGCATGGGGATGGGGTGGCTGCGCAGCCAGTCGGGGTTGCCCGCCCCGGTCGGGTGGCCGGCCACGTCGAACAGGTCCTTGGCGGCAAAGCGCAATCCGGCCAGCGGTCCGCTGGCAGCACCGGCCAGGGTGAAGCGGCCATGCGGCACGAAGGCGGCCACGTGATCATCGATCTCGAAGGCGGTGGCGGTGGTAGTGCTGGTAAAGGCCTGGGCGGTACTCATTGATTCTCCTGATGCGTCATGCCAGCTCAGAACGGCTGGCGCAGTTGTTCGAGGCTGTCCACATGGTCGCAGATGGCGCCGGGCGTGGTGAACCAGATCTCGCCGCGATCGCGCGCCGCCGCCAGGTGTTGCAGGGCGCCGCGCAGATGGCGCAGGCGATAGGGCTGGCCCACCAGATAGGGATGCAGGGCAATGCCCATCACCAGCGGTTGGCGCAGGGCCTGCTCGCGCATCTCGTCGAAATTGTCCACGATCATCCGGGCAAAGTCGCGGCCATCCATCTGGCGCGCCACGATCATGGGAATGTCGTTCAATTCCTGCGGGTAGGGAATCGACCACAGGGTTTCGCCGGTGCGGGTGCGCATGTGCACCGGCTGGTCGTCATGTGCCCAGTTGAGGGTGTAGCGATAGCCGCTCTCCTGCAGCAGGTCGGGCGTGACCAGACTTTCCGAAATCCAGGGCGAGAGCCAGCCCGTGGGCAGTACCCCGCTCCCGGCCTGGATGCGGTCGCGGCAGTGGCGCAGCAGAGCGGCTTCGGCCGACTCGTCCAGCTTGCCCTGTTGATGCGCGTTGGTGTGGCCATGGCCGATCAGTTCGTCACCCCGCGCGGCGAAGGCTTCGACCAGTTCCGGGCAATGATCGTAGAGCGCAGTGTTGATGAGCACGCCGGCGGGCAAGCCGAGTTGCTCGAACAATTCCAGGCAGCGCCAGGCACCGACGCGGTTGCCGTATTCACGCCAGGCATAGTTGAGCACATCGGGCTCGGGGCACACCGGCCCCAGCTTGGCCCCCAGTCCTTCCCCGAAGGCGAAGTGCTCGATGTTGAAGCCCAGGTAGACCGCCAGCCTTGCACCATTGGGCCAGCAATAGTCGGGCCGGCGATGGATGGGCGAGTAGCCGAAGCGGCCATGTGCGCGCAGGGCGCCGAAGGGGGCGCATCCCTCGTCATGGCCTGCGGCCTGGCGCGCGTCGGGGGGCAGGATCGTCGCTTGCATGGGGCCTCCTTACAGCTCGGCCAAACCGGCGCGCACCAGCAGGCGTTCGGCACTGTCGTTCCAGACATCCATCTGCACGATGAGCCCATGGCGGACCACATAGCGGTCCACGTAGCGATTGCCTTCGAAGGCCTCGCCATCGGGCCACACGCCGTACAGCGTGCCACGGTTGTAGACGATGGCCTGTGCCACGGTGGCGCCGGCCACCACTTCGGTCCCCTCGAAACGCTTCTTGACCCAACCGTAGCGCGTGGCATTGAAGGCGGCGCATTGCGCCGGATCGATCATTTCCCGCCCGCCGGTAAAACGGATCTTCAGCTCCGGGGAGACAAAGCGGCGCGCGGCCACCGGGTCGGGAATCATCAGCACGCGCAGGTATTCGTCCACCAGGGCGGCCGGATCGTAGGGCAGGGCAGTGGCCTGCGGGGTGATTGATGATGGTGCGGCGTGCATCATTTTCTCCAGGTTATGCACAAGCATTGTGCATTTATTGATTGCAAGTTGGATGGATTATCAGCGGCAATAAAGATTATTAAATGACGTCACTATTAGAGAGATATTGTCGGCAAAAATTAAGTCTTTCTGCTGCGCTTGGCATAGCCCTTGCATAAGTCATGCCGGGCAGAGTCACTCTCACTTACCGGAACCTTATGGAGGCAACACCATGATCCACCTTACCCGCCGCACCCTCATCGCCGTCGCTGCCGCCACCCTGGCCGCCGCGTTGTCCCCCCTGGCCATGGCGGCCGAGCCCATCAAGATCGGTCTGGTCACCGCGCTGTCCGGCCAGTCGGCCCAGGCCGGCGAGGCGCTCACGCGCGGCATGAGCATCGCCATCGACGAGATCAATGCCAAGGGCGGCCTGCTCGGTGGGCGCAAGCTGGAACTGGTGCGTCGCGATGACGAGGGCAATCCGGCCAAGGGGGTGGTGGCCGCACGTGAACTGATCTTCAAGGACAAGGTGGCGGTGCTCTTCGGTGGCCTCGATACGCCGGTCTCGATGGCCATCGTGCCCATCATCAACCAGCAGAAAGTGCCCTTCGTCGGTCCCTGGGCGGCCGGCACCGGAGTGACCAAGAATGGCGCCAATCCCAACTATGCCTTCCGCGTCTCGGCAGTCGATGAGCTGGTGGACAAGGCCATGCTCAACTACGCGCAGAAGACCTTCAACAGCAGCAAGGCCGGCCTGATTCTGGTCAACAATCCGTGGGGTGAATCGAATGAAAAGGGCATCGTCGCCGCGCTCGCCGAGAAGGGCCTGAAGCCCGCCGGCATCGAGAAGTTCGAGGCCAGCGACGTGGACGTGGTACCGCAACTGAGCCGCCTGAAGGCCGCCGGTGCCGATACCCTGTATCTGGTGGGTAACGTCGGCCCCTCGGCCCAGGTGGTCAAGTCGCTCGACCGCATGGGCTGGAAGGTGCCGGTGGTCTCGCACTGGGGCCCGGCCGGTGGTCGCTTCACCGAACTGGCGGGACCGAACGCGAAGAACGTCCACTTCATCCAGACCTTCAGCTTCTTCGGCAAGCTCTCGCCGGTAGGCGAGAAGGTGGTGGCCGAGCTCAAGGCCAAATATCCCGCCATCAAGGGCCCGGACGATATCACCCCCGCCGTGGGCGTGGCCAATGCCTACGACGGCATGCAGCTGGCGGCGCTGGCCATTGCCAAGGCCGGGTCCACCGATGGGGACGCGATCCGCGAAGGTTTCTACAAGATCGACCGCTACGAGGGGCTGATCAAGACCTACGTCAAGCCTTTCAGCCCGACCGTGCATGACGCCCTGCAAGCCGATGATTACGTCTGGGCGCAGTTCATCGACAACCGCATCCTGCCGGTCGGCATGTCCCGGTAAACCCCTTGGTCAAGACAATGCGCCGCCGCTGCCCGCAGCTTTGCGCGGGCAGGGCGGCGCCAGGAGAACGCGATGCTGCTGTTGTCGGCACTGATCAGCGGATTCGGACTGGGCAGCATGTACGGTCTGATGGCGCTCGGTTTTTACATGACGTATGCCGTCTCCGGCACCGTCAATTTTGCGCAGGGCAGCTCCATGATGCTGGGTGCCGTGCTGTGCTTCACCTTCGCCCAGACGCTGGGCTGGCCGATGTGGCTGGCCATCGTGCTGGCGCTGGCCGCCTGCGCGCTCTACGGCATGCTGGTCGAGGTGCTGGCGGTACGTCCGTTTGCGCGCCAGGGATCGAATGCCTGGCTGATGTCGACGGTGGCCTTGGGCATCGTGCTGGACAACCTGGTCATGCACACGTTCGGCAAGGAGCCGCGCAGCCTGCCCTCGCCCCTGGCACAGTCCTCCATCGAGCTGGGCGGCATGGGCCTGGGCGTTTATCCGCTGCAGTTGCTGATCCCGCTCGTCGGCCTGGCCCTGGCCGCGCTGCTGCACACCATCTCGCGCCGTACGCGCTGGGGTACCGCCCTGCTGGCGGTGGTGCAGAACCGTGATGCGGCGCGCCTGATGGGCATCCCCATCACGCGCGCCATCGCGGCGGCCTTTGCGCTCTCGACCCTGCTGGCCGGGGTGGCGGGTGTGCTGATTGCCCCGCTCTTGAACGTCAATGCCGACATGGGCACGCTGTTCGGTCTCAAGGCGTTTGCCGTGGCCATCCTCGGTGGCATCACCAGCGCCTGGGGCGTGATGATCGCGGGCCTGCTGTTCGGTATGGCCGAAGCGCTCATCACGGCCACGCTCGGTTCCGGTTACACCCAGATCATCACCTTCGCCCTGGTGATTGCGGTGCTGGCCATTCGTCCCAATGGCCTGTTCGGCCGCGCACAGGTGAAAAAGGTATGAATCGTTTACCCCATTCCATCGCCCGCAGTCTGGAGGCGGCAGCACGGCCTGCGGCGGCGCCTGCGTCGGGTCGCATCAAGCTCGGGCTGGGCACACCGGCTGCCCTGGCGTTTTCTGCACTGGGCCTGATCGCCGCCATCACCCTGGCCCTGTCGATCAACAGCTATTACGTCTTCGTGCTGGCCGGCATCGCCCTGGTGGCCATCGTCGGCATCGGGCTCAATGTGCTCATCGGCCTGACCGGCCAGGTCTCCTTCGGTCACGTCGGTTTCTATGCGGTGGGCGCCTATACCGTCGCCATTCTCACCACCAAGGCCGGGCTCTCGTTCTGGCTGGCCTGGCCGCTGGCCGCCGTGGTCGCCGGTGCGCTGGGCGTGTTGCTGGCCTTGCCCGCGCTGCGGGTGAAGGGGCCGTATCTGGCGATGATCACGATCGCCTTCAGCTTCATCATCCAGCACGCCATCATCGAACTGCGCGACCTCACCGGCGGCCAGAACGGCATCATGGGCCTGAGCGCACCAGCCTTCCTGGGTTTGCAGGCCGAGCGTGCAATTGCGGTGCTGGGGCTGGTGACGGCTGCGGTGGTACTGGCCGCCTACTGCTGGCTCTCGCGCGGCAGCTGGGGCGCGGCCATGCGTGCGGTGCGCGACAGCGAGACCGCGGCCGAATCCATCGGTCTCAATCCGCTGGTCATCAAGACCGTCGCCTTTGCCTTGTCGGCGGCGCTGGCGGGGGTGGCGGGCGGTCTGTTCGCACCGCTGTCCACCTTCGTCACGCCCGATACGTTCAGCTTCATGCAGTCCATTCTCTTCGTGCTGGTGGTGGTACTGGGGGGCTCGGGGTCCATCCTTGGCCCCGTGATCGGTGCGGTCATCGTGGGCGCCTTGCCGGAACTGCTCTCCAGCCTGGAAGACTATCGTTTGCTGTTCTTCGGTGCCTTGCTGCTGCTGGTGCTGTGGGTCGCCCCGGATGGCGTGACCGGCCTGCTGGGCAAGCTGGCGGCGCGCTTGCGCAAGCCGGTGGTTTGCACTCGCGATGCGGTGCTGGCGGACGACGGGGCGGAAGTGGCGTTGCCGGTCCGCGTGCGCCGCGCCCTAGCAGCCGATGGCCTGACGATGGTCTTCGGGGGCGTGCGTGCGGTCAGCGATCTGGGCTTCGAGGTTCCCGGTGGCGCGGTCACCAGCCTGATCGGACCGAATGGCGCGGGCAAGACTACGGCCCTGAACATGCTCTCCGGCTTCTATCGTCCCAGTGCCGGTCAGTTCACGCTGGGCCAGATCGCCCTGGCGGGATTGCCGGCCTTCCGCATTGCGCGTCACGGCGTGGCCCGTACCTACCAGACGTCGCAATTGTTCGGCAGTCTTGCCGTGGCCGATAACGTGGCCCTGGCGTGTGGCCGTGGTCGCCTCGGCGGGCTGCTGTCGGCGCGGGGGTTCATTTCCGGTGAAGTGCGTGCACGCTGCCGTGAACTGCTGGATTTCTGCGGCTATCGCGGTGCGCTCGATATCCCCAGTGCCGACCTGGCACACGTCGATCGTCGCCTGGTGGAAATCGCCCGCGCGTTGGCGACCGATCCCGATGTGCTGCTGCTCGATGAACCGGCCGCCGGTCTCTCGCGCGAAGACAAGACCATGCTGGCGCAACTGCTGACGAAGATCGCAGAAGCCGGCATCAGCGTGGTAGTGGTCGAGCATGACATGGAACTGGTGATGCAGATCTCGCGCCGCATCGTCGTGCTTGATGCGGGCCAGCGCCTGGCCATCGGGACAGCGCAGGAAGTACAGAACGATCCGGCGGTGCGCAAGGCCTATCTGGGCGACGGCACGCAACAGGCGGTGGCAGCCGTGCGCGCAGCGATGAGCGGTGCGGATGAATTGCTGGGCGTGGGTGAACTGGTCACCGGCTATGGCGCCGAACCGGTCCTGCATGGCATCAACTTGCAGGTGCGCCAGGGAGAGATGATTGCGCTGCTGGGCGCCAATGGCGCGGGCAAGTCCACGCTCATGCGTTCATTGGCCGGCCTGCACCGGCCGGTACAGGGAGGCATCCACGCCGGTGGTGTGAACCTCATGGATCTGCGCGCCGAACAGATCGTGCGGCAGGGCGTGGTGCTGGTGCCGGAAGGGCGGCAGGTGTTTCCGGAACTGTCGGTGCTGGACAATATCCGTCTGGGTGCCTTCCTCTATCCCCAGGATGTGGAGGCGCGCGTGCAAGAGATGCTGGGCCGCTTCCCGCGCTTGCGTGAGCGCCTGCATCACCGCGCCGGTCTGCTCTCCGGTGGCGAGCAGCAGATGCTGGCCATTGCGCGCGGACTGATGTCGCGGCCGCGTGTGCTGCTGCTCGATGAGCCGTCCCTGGGTCTGGCGCCCAAGGTGATCGCCGAATTGTTTGCGGCGCTGGATCAGCTGCGTCGCGAGAACATGACCATCGTGCTGGTCGATCAGATGGCTGCGCTGGCCTTGTCCCTGGCCGATCGTGCCTACGTCATCGAAGGCGGCCGCGTGGTGGCGCAAGGGACCGCCGCCGAGATCGCCGCCAATGATGCGCTGGCCAGGGCCTATCTCGGCGCGCACTGACTTGCTGCAAGGAACGAACACATGGAATCAACCCAGCCCTACGAGATCAACCTGCCCGACGTAGTGGCCGAAGTGCGTCACGCCTTCGAACGTTACGAAGTGGCCCTGACCACCAACCAGATCGAGGTACTCGATGAATTGTTTCTCGAGGGGCCGCACACGGTGCGTTACGGCGCCACCGAGAACCTGGTCGGCACCGAGGCCATCCGCGCCTTCCGTCAGGGCCGTTCACCGAAGAGTCTGATGCGCAGCCTGCGCGCCACCGTCATCACCACCTATGGCCGCGACTATGCCGTGGCCGATACCGAATTCACCCGCGAGGGCGAAGTGCGCATCGGACGCCAGAGTCATACCTGGCTGCGTTGCCCGCAAGGCTGGCGCATCGTGGCCGCGCATGTCTCATGGATGGATGCCGCCAAGACGGTCCCCTGAAAGCTTTGCCGTCCGCGGGTATGATCCTCGCAGCAGTTTTCCCTACTCGACAAGAACATCAGGAGTCAGCCATGTTGTACAGCAAGACCTGTCTGGGCGGAATGGTCACCGCTCCCCATCACCTGGCCGCACAAGCCGGTGCGCAGATCCTGCGCGAGGGTGGCAACGCCGTCGAAGCCATGGTCGCGGCAGCGGCCACCATCGCGGTGGTGTACCCGCACATGAACGGCATAGGTGGCGATGGCTTCTGGGTCATCAGCGAACCGGGGCAGGAGCCGATAGCCATTCGCGCCTGCGGCCCCTCGGCGGCGCTGGCGACCAAGGACTTCTACGCCGCACATGGTCACAGTGCCATGCCCACACGCGGCCCGCATGCGGCGCTGACCGTGGCCGGTGCCGTGGGCGGCTGGTCGGCGGCACTGGAGCATGCCCGCCGTTTCGGCCGCGCCCTGCCATTGCCGGTGCTGCTGGCCGATGCCATCCGCCATGCGAAGAACGGCGTGCCCATCACCCGCTCCCAACACGAGCTGACCCGCGACAAGTGGGATGAGCTCAAGGACCAGCCCGGCTTCGCCGCCACCTATGCCGCTGACGGCATCGCCGCGCAGGGCAAGGTGCTGAAACAGTCAGCCCTGGCGGACAGCCTCTCGCGCCTGGCCGAGGCCGGTCTCGATGATTTCTATCGCGGCGACCTGGCGCAACGCCTTGCTGCGGGCCTGGAAGCGGCCGGCAGCCCATTGCGCCGCAGTGACCTGGAGGCCTTCCGCGCGCAGGTGGTACAGCCGCTGATGGTGCAATTGACGTCAGGCCGCGTCTACAACCTGCCACCGCCGACACAGGGTGTCTCGGCGCTGATGATCATCGGTCTGTTCGACCGTCTCGGTATCAAGGAGGCCGACGGCTTCGAGCACATCCACGCACTGGTGGAAGCCACCAAGCGCGCCTTCATCCTGCGCAACCAGCACGTGACCGACCCCGCCCACATGAGCGTGGATGCCGCGCACTGGCTGCTGGCCGAGGCGCTGGACCAGGAAGCCAGGCACATTGACATGCAGCATGCCGCCCCCTGGCCCCATCCGGCCAAGCCGGGCGACACCATCTGGATGGGTGCAGCCGATGCCCAGGGCCGCGTAGTGAGCTACATCCAGAGCATCTTCTGGGAATTCGGCAGTGGCGTGGTGGTGCCCGACACCGGCATCGTCTGGCAGAACCGAGGCGCCAGCTTCACGCTGGACGACGGCGCCAACCAGCTGCAACCGGGCAAGCTCCCCTTCCATACACTGAACCCTTCGCTGGCACGTCTGAATGACGGGCGCACTCTGGCCTACGGCACCATGGGCGGGGAAGGGCAGCCGCAGACGCAGGCGGCGGTATTCACCCGCCACGTGCTGTTCGGCCAGAACCTGCAGGCGGCGGTCAGCGCACCGCGCTGGCTGTTGGGGCGCACCTGGGGCGATGTCTCCACCAACCTGAAGGTGGAGGGCCGGGTACCGGCCGCCACCATCGAGGCCTTGCGTCGGGCCGGCCATGAGGTCCAGGTGGTGGAGGATTACACCGACATGATGGGCCACGCAGGAGCGGTCTGCGTCCATCCGGACGGGGTCATCGAGGGCGCCACCGATCCGCGTGCCGACGGAGTCTGTGCCGGCGTCTGAAAACGCCGCACCCGCGCCAACGGACCCACGCACTGGCATCCACACTCCCGCAGGCGGCCTTTGTCCGCCTGCGCGGCCACACTGGCGGAGAGCGAAGATTCTCACCAAGACTCGCCCGCCGTTGTCTTTTTGCATTTCCCGTAGTGCAGGAATTGACGCTTATTGCGCTCTTTTGCCGCCTTTGTCTCGGCTTTGACTCGCGAGAATTGGTGATTTTTTTGTCGTGGAAAAAAATTCTCGAAGTTTTTCGGGAAATGCGATGAAAAACCATAGTTGTTCTGGCAAGATGCCATAAACCTATGCGGTTCACAGGGGAGCCGTCATGTATCAAGCCGCGTCGCCATTTTGTCTGAATTGAACAAGAATAAAGCCCCATCTCCGCCGAATCTGTCGTCGCTGATTACGCTGGGGGTGGTCATCACCGTGCTCATCACGACCGTGTCGGTACTGATTCTGGTGGATCAGTTCACCCGCGGCTATGCGCGTTCGGAAAGCGAAACGCGCATGAAGCAGCTGGCCTGGCAGATGCGCGATGCGCTCGAACGTGGCATGCGCGAGCGCGAGATCGATCTGCGCCTGCTGGTGCAGCGGCCTTCGGTGCGCGCCGGACAGGACCTGCCGCGTATCCGCCGGGTCTTCAATGAACTGCAGGCCAACGTCCCGCACTATGCGTGGATCGGGCTGGCGCGCCCCGACGGTACCGTGGCGGTCGCCAGCAATGGCCTGCTGGAAGGGGCCAGCGTGGCCGAGCGGCCTTGGTTCAAGGAGGGCATCAACGGGGAATATGCGGCCGACTTCCATCCCGCCGTGCTGCTGGCGCAAAAGCTGCCGCCGCAATCCGATCCCTGGCGCTTCGTCGACCTGTCGGCGCCGGTTCATGACGTCGACGGACATTTACTGGGCGTGGTGGGTATGCACCTGTCCTGGTCATGGGCACGCGACATCGCTGCCAAGCTGCTGGATCCGACCGTCAATCGTTACGACGTCGAGGTCATCCTGGTACGCGATGACGGCACCGTCATCCTCGGTCCCAAGGGCATGGAAGAGGGCAAGGTCGACACCCCCAGTTGGCGCGCCGCGAAGGCCAGTCCGGAGGGCGGTTCGCTGCTGGAAACCTGGCCCGATGGCCGCCGCTACGTCAGCGGCTACGCCCGCACTGGCCGCAACGATGGCATGAAGCTGCAATGGAGCGTGATCGTACGCCAGCCCGAGACCGTGGCGCTGCATGCCTTCCGTGATCTGGAGCAGCGGGTGATCCTGGTCGGTGCCCTCTCGGGGGCGGTACTGGTGATCCTGGCCTTCATCCTCACGCGTCGCCTGGTCGCCCCCATCAATGCCCTCTCGGCGGCGCTGGAGCAGCGCGCCGCAGGTCGTCCGGACGTTGCCATCCCGCAGGTCAACAGCTATCGCGAGATCCAGTTGCTGTCTTCGACCCTGGTCAACATGGTCGAGCGAGAAGAAGCCTATCTGCGCGAAGTGCGTTCGCTCAACGAAAGCCTGGAGCAGCGCGTAGCCGAACGCACCAGCCGCCTGCATGAAACCGCCAGTGCCCTGCAGCAGGCGCTGGACCAGCAGCAGGCCAACCAGATCCAGCTCGAAGAAAGTGCCGCCGAGTTGCGCGCCATCCTCGAAAATGCCCAGGACGCCTTCATCGCCGCCGACGAACAGGGCCGCGTGGTCGAGTGGAACCGCCAGGCCGAACTGCTCCTGGGCTGGCCACGTGACCAGGCCATGGGGCGCGACATGGCCGAACTCATCATCCCGCCGGACATGCGTGCGGCCCATAACCGCGGCATGGCGCAGTTCCTCAAGGATGGCACCAGCGTGGTCATCAACAACCGCATCGAGCTGCAGGCCCTGCATCATGATGGCCATGAACTGCCCGTCGAGATCACGGTCGGGCATGTCAAGCGTCAGAGCGGTCATCTGTTCATCGCCTTCCTGCATGACATTACCGAGCGCCTGGCCTTCCGCGACCAGATGCGCGAACTGGCCCTCACCGATGTGCTGACCAGCCTGCCCAACCGCCGCGCCTTCAGCGACCGCCTGCCCGAGGGCATGATGCGCGCGCGTCGTGCCGACCAGTTGCTGGCGCTGTTCTTCATGGACATCGATGGCTTCAAGGGCGTCAACGACCGTTACGGCCACGAGGCCGGCGACGAGCTGCTGGTGGAGTTCGCCCGTCGTCTGCAACGCTCGGTGCGCGATGTCGACACCGTGGCGCGCCTGGCCGGCGATGAATTCGTGGTGATCCTGGAAAACCTGCAGACCCAGGAAGATGCGGTCATGGTGGCTGAGAAGATCCTCCACACCATCCGCGAACCCTTCCAGCTGACGCACTCCACCGTCAACATCTCCAGCAGCATCGGCGTGGCCGTCTATCAGCCCAACCTGGATGGCGAAGTCGGCCCTGAAGAGTTGCTGGCCATGGCTGACAAGGCCATGTATGCGGCCAAGCGCCTGGGCAAGAACCGCGTCGAACTGGGGCGCGTCGGCGACGTCTGATCCGCCGGGCGGTAGCTCGCCCGTCTCTGTTTTCCTTCCCTTTCCTTCCCTTTCCTTCCCTTTGCCTCCCGCGTTCGTCCCTGCTGGCGATACGCTTCGTCTCATTTACGGTTTGTTTACGCTCCTGCGCAAAACATTTACCGGGATTTGATGCTGCTTTCCCTATCGTTCGACTGTCTCGCTTTCCGCCCCGGGAAGCGAGCGCGACAACGTCAACAATGGAGCGGGAAATGTGGCAAACGGATTTTCTCTACATAGGCATGCTGGCCGTCTGCGGCCTTTCGATGTGGGCGTTCATCGCCCTGTGCAGCCGTCTGGAACGGCAGGAAGGCGAGAAGAAATGAACCTCATGACACTGCTGGGTCTGGTGGTGGCCATCGCCCTCCTGCTGTACCTGGTCTATGCCCTCATCAAGCCGGAGGATTTCTGACATGGACAGCAACAATTTTCTCCAGCTCGCCCTTTATCTGGTCATCCTGCTGGTCCTGTCCCTGCCGCTGGGCTGGTACATGGCCCGCGTGATGGAAGGCAAGTCCCGTGTGAACCGCCTTTTCGGCGGCATCGAGCGTATCTTCTATCGACTGTGCGGTATCAGCCGTGACCACGAGATGGACTGGAAGCAGTACGCTATCGCCGTCGTGCTGTTCAATGTCATCGGTGCCGTGGTGGTCTACCTGCTGCAGCGTGTGCAGCAATGGCTGCCGCTGAACCCGGCGGCACAGATCAACGTCAGCCCGGACTCATCCTTCAACACGGCGCTGAGCTTTGTCACCAACACCAACTGGCAGGGCTATGCGGGCGAAGCCACCATGAGCTACCTGACCCAGATGGCAGCCCTGGCGGTGCAGAACTTCTTGTCGGCGGCCACCGGCATCGCCATTGCCTTTGCGCTCATTCGCGGCTTTGCCCGTCACGGCAGCAAGAGCATCGGCAACTTCTGGGTCGACATGACCCGCAGCACGCTCTACGTGCTGCTGCCGCTGTCGGTGGTGTTCGCGCTGGTATTGGTGCAACAGGGCAGCATCCAGAACTTCCGTGCCTATCAGGAAGTGAAGACCCTGGAAGTGACCCACTACACCATCCCCAAGCTGGATGCTGCCGGACAGCCGTTGAAGGATGCCAAGGGCGAACCCGTGACCGAAGCGCAAAGCACCGACAGGCAGACCCTGCCCATGGGCCCGGTGGCCTCGCAGGAAGCCATCAAGATGATCGGCACCAACGGCGGCGGTTTCTTCAACGCCAATTCGTCCCATCCGTACGAGAATCCGACGCCGCTCTCCAACTTCCTGCAGATGCTGGCCATCCTCATCATCCCGGCTGCGCTGTGCACCAGCTTTGGCGTGCTGGTCGGCGATCGTCGTCAGGGCTGGGCCATTCTCGCCGCCATGACGCTGTTGTTCGTGGTGATGACGCTGGTGCTGATGTACTCGGAATCGCAAGCCAACCCGATGCTGGCGTCGCTGCACGCCTCCGGCCCGGGCATGATGGAGGGCAAGGAAACCCGCTTCGGCATTCCGGCCTCGGCGCTGTTCGCCTCCATCACCACGGCGGCTTCCTGCGGTGCGGTCAATGCCATGCACGATTCGCTCTCGCCCCTGGGGGGACTGGTACCAATGCTGCAGATGCAGTTGGGTGAAGTGGTGTTTGGCGGGGTCGGCTCGGGCCTGTACGGCATGCTCATCTTTGCGGTGCTGGCAGTGTTCATCGCCGGCCTCATGATCGGGCGCACGCCGGAATATCTGGGCAAGAAGATCGGCGTGTTCGACATGAAGATGATGTCCATCGCCATCCTCATGACGCCGGCCCTGGTGCTGATCTTCACCGCCCTCTCGGTGATGGTGGAAGCGGGCCTGGCCGGTATTGCCAACCCCGGCGTGCACGGCTTCTCGGAAATCCTCTACGCCTTCAGCTCGGCGGCCAACAACAACGGCAGCGCCTTCGCCGGGCTCTCGGCCAATACACCGTACTACAACATCACCACCGGCCTGTGCGCCTGGTTGGGTCGCTTCGGCATCATCGTGCCGGTGCTGGCCATGGCCGGTTCGCTGGCCGGCAAGAAGCGCCTGGCGGCCACCTCCGGCACCCTGCCCACGCATGGTCCGCTGTTCGTGGCGCTGCTCATCGGTGCCGTGATCCTGGTGGGGGCCCTGACCTATGTACCGGCGCTGGCGCTGGGACCGGTGGTCGAGCACCTGCAGATGATGGCGATGTAAATGATTTGGATGGATGGCGCCGGGCATTGCGCCCGGCGGAGCAACCCGCAACGGATACCCTTATGACTACCCCTTCGAGCAATACTCCGGCCGGCAGCACCCAAGTCGCGCCGACCGATGCCACCGTCAGCGCTGCGCAGACCACGCGCTGGATGTTCGATCCCAAGATCGTCAAGCCGGCCCTGGTCGACTCCTTCCGCAAGCTCTCGCCGCGCGTGCAATGGCGCAATCCGGTGATGTTCGTGGTCTACCTCGGCAGCATCCTGACCACACTGCTGTTCATCCAGGCCGTTACCGGTCGGGGTGATGCGCCGGCCGGTTTCATCCTCGCCATCGCCGCCTGGTTGTGGTTCACGGTGCTCTTCGCCAACTTCGCCGAGGCCCTGGCCGAAGGTCGCAGCAAGGCCCAGGCTGCGGCCCTGCGCGGCGTCAAGAAAAGCGTGCTGGCCAAGAAGTTGCGCAGTGCCGATTACACTCGTGGCATGGCGGTGGCCAACGCTGCACGCCAATGCGAAGTAGTGGAAGGTGGCAGTCTGCGCAAGGGTGATCTGGTGCTCATCGAAGCGGGCGATACGGTACCGGCCGATGGCGATGTCATCGAAGGCGTGGCCACCGTCGACGAGAGCGCCATCACCGGCGAATCCGCCCCCGTGATCCGCGAGTCCGGCGGCGACTTTTCGGCGGTGACCGGTGGCACGCGCGTGCTGTCGGACTGGATCGTGGTGCGTGTCTCGGTCAATCCCGGCGAAGCCTTCCTCGACCGCATGATCGCCATGGTCGAGGGCGCACGCCGCCAGAAGACCCCCAACGAGCTGGCGCTGACCCTGCTGCTGGTGGCACTGACACTGGTGTTTCTGCTGGTGACGGTGACCCTGCTGCCGTTCTCGATCTTCTCGGTCAATGCCGCCGGTGCCGGTGCACCGGTCTCGGTGACGGCCTTGATCGCCCTGCTGGTGTGCCTGATCCCGACCACCATCGGCGGCCTGCTCTCGGCCATCGGCGTGGCCGGCATGAGCCGCATGATGCAGGCCAACGTCATCGCCACCTCGGGCCGCGCCGTGGAAGCTGCCGGCGACGTCGACGTGCTGCTGCTGGACAAGACCGGCACCATCACCCTGGGCAACCGTCAGGCCGCCAACTTCATGCCGGCTCCGGGCGTCACCGAGCACGAGCTGGCCGACGTTGCACAACTGGCCTCCCTGGCCGATGAAACCCCGGAAGGCCGCAGCATCGTGGTACTGGCCAAGAACCGCTTCAACCTGCGTGAGCGCGAGATGGCCAAGCTGGGTGCGCAGTTCATCGCCTTCTCGGCCCAGACGCGCGTCTCCGGTATCGACATCGGCAATCGTCGCATTCGCAAGGGCGCAGCCGATGCCATCCGCAAGCTGGTGCGCGCGGCTGACCAGCGCCTGCCGGCCCAGGTGGAAAGCGACGTCGAAGCCATCGCCCGCCGTGGCGGTACGCCGCTGGTGGTTATCGAATGGAGCAACGAGGCCGCTGTCATTCAGCAGGGCGCACCGATCCGCATCTTGGGTACGGTGGAATTGAAGGACATCGTCAAGGGCGGCATCAAGGAACGCTTTGGCGAACTGCGTCGCATGGGTATCAAGACCGTGATGATCACCGGTGACAACCGCCTGACCGCAGCGGCGATTGCTGCCGAAGCGGGCGTCGACGACTTCCTCGCCGAAGCCACGCCGGAACAGAAACTGGCCCTGATCCGCCAGCACCAGGCCGAAGGCAAGCTGGTGGCCATGACCGGTGACGGCACCAACGACGCCCCGGCCCTGGCCCAGGCCGATGTGGCCGTGGCCATGAACAGCGGCACGCAGGCCGCCAAGGAAGCCGGCAACATGGTCGACCTTGATTCCAATCCGACCAAGCTGATCGAGATCGTCGAGATCGGCAAGCAGATGCTGATGACGCGCGGCAGTCTCACCACCTTCAGCATCGCCAATGACGTGGCCAAGTACTTTGCCATCATCCCGGCCATGTTCGTGGCCAGCTATCCGCAGCTGGGCGCGCTCAACGTGATGCGGCTGACCAGTCCCGACTCGGCCATCATGTCGGCGGTGATCTTCAATGCCCTGGTGATTGTCGCCCTGATCCCGCTGGCCCTGCGCGGGGTGGGCTATCGCGCCCTGGGCGCCGCCGTGCTCCTGCGCCGCAACCTCTTGATCTACGGCCTGGGCGGGCTGGTGGTGCCGTTCGTGGGCATCAAGCTGATCGACCTGCTGTTGACGGCCTTCGGCCTGGTCTGAACCTGATTTCGATTCTCAAGGAAAGTCACATGAAAACCTCGACTCCCCATCCTTTGCGTCCGGCCATCACCCTCTTCATCCTCCTGGGCGTGCTGCTGGGTGGCCTCTATCCCTTGCTGGTGACGGGCCTGGCGCAAGCCTTCTTTCCGCATCAGGCCAATGGCAGCCTGATCCAACGGCAAGACCAGCCAGTCGGCTCGGAACTGATCGGCCAGAACTTCACCAGCCCGGCTTATTTCTGGGGGCGCCCCTCGGCCACCGGCACCTTCCCCAACAATGGCATGGCCTCCGGCGGCAGCAATCTCGGTCCCACCAACCCGGCCTTGAAGCAAGCCGCAGAAGACCGCGCCAGGGCCTTGCAGGAGGCTGATCCGGGCAACAAGAGCCCCATCCCGATGGACCTGCTGACTGCTTCGGCCAGCGGCCTGGATCCCCACATCAGTCCGGCGGCTGCCCAGTACCAGGCCGGCCGCGTGGCGCGTGCACGTGGCATCACGGTGGAACAGGTGCGGGCGCTGATCCGCGCCAACAGCCAGGCGCCGCAATGGGGCCTGTTCGGCGAGCCGCGCGTCAATGTGCTCAAGCTCAATCTGGCGCTGGATGCGGCCGCACCCCTGCCCAAGGTGGACGCGGCCAGGTAGGTCCGGCCGCGCTTGCCGGGTGGCCGGTGGCATGCGTTGTGCGTGCCACCGGCTTTTTGCCACTACAATGCTCCATCCCTGACCGCCCGACATGAACACCCGCCCCGATCCCGACGACCTGCTCGAACGCGTGATGCGCGACGAAGAACGCCAGGCGCGCGGCCGCCTGAAGATTTTCTTCGGTTTCTCGGCCGGCGTTGGCAAGACCTTCGCCATGCTGGAAGCCGCCCAGGCACTGGCCGCGCAAGGCACGGACGTGATCGCCGGCGTAGTCGAGACCCATGGTCGTGCGGAAACCGAGGCGCAACTGGCCGGGATCACCCGACTGCCGATGCGCAGGCTGCCTTACCGGGATCGCCAGCTGCCCGAGTTTGATCTGGATGCCGCCCTGGAACGTCATCCCGGCGTGATCCTGGTCGACGAGCTGGCGCACTCCAACGTGCCCGGTTCGCGCCATGCCAAGCGCTGGCAGGACATCGATGAACTGCTGCGCGCCGGCATCGACGTCTACACCACCCTCAACGTGCAGCACATCGAAAGCCTCAACGACGTGGTCGGCCAGATCACCGGCATCCGCGTCTTCGAGACCGTGCCCGATCACGTCTTCGATGAAGCCGACGATGTCATGCTGGTCGATATCCCGCCCGATGAATTGCTGGCCCGCCTGCAACAGGGCAAGGTCTACCTGCCGCAGCAGGCCGAGAAGGCCGGGCGCCATTTCTTCCGCAAGGGCAACCTGATCGCCTTGCGCGAGATCGCTCTGCGCCGCACCGCCGACCGGGTCGATGCCGACATGCGCCAGTATCGCGCCGACCGGTCCATCGCCCAGCTGTGGCAGGCGCGCGAGCGTATCGTGGTGGCCGTGGGCAGCGGTGTCGGCGAGGAACGTCTGATCCGCGAAGCGGCTCGTCTGGCGGCCAAACTGCAGGCCCAATGGCTGGCCGTGCATGTGGATCTGCCAGGTCAGCATCAGGCCATGGAGGCGCGCGAGCGCGTAGTGGCCTACCTGAAGCTGGCCCAATCGCTGGGGGCCGAAACGGCCAGCATCAGCGGCGAGGAATTGTCCGCTGCGCTGCTGCAATTCGCGCGCAGCCGCAATGCCGGCAAGCTGGTAATCGGACAGGAAGCGGGCGGCTTGCGCCAGTTGCTGCGCTGGCCGCGCGGTACCCTGGCCCAGCGCATCGCCCGCAGCGGTGGCGAGATCGACCTCTACACCATCGCCCGCAGCCGTACCCGCGTACAGCAGGAGCATCCCGCCGGCGACAGTGCCGCCAGTGCCGCCGAGGCCCTGCTCATGCGGCGTCGTCATGCACGCGGCACGCTCTGGGCGGTGGCCAGCTGCGTGGCCACCACCACGCTGGCCTTCGTACTCGATGGCAAGCTGCATCCGGCCAATGTCATCATGCTTTACCTGGTAGGCGTGATGCTGGTGGCAATGCGCCATGGCCGTGGTGCTTCGATACTGGTGTCAGTGCTGTCGGTGCTGTCCTTCGATTTCTTCTTCGTCGATCCGCGCTTCTCCATCACGGTCTCCGATGCGCAGTACCTGCTGACGCTGGCGGTGATGCTGGCGGTGTCGCTGTTCATCAGCTCGCTCACCGCGCGCCTGCGCCGGCAGGCCAGCGTGGCCATGCAGCGCGAGGGGCGGGCCGCCAATCTCTACATGCTGGGCAAGGAATTGTCGGCCCTGCTCACGCTGGACCAGATCCTGGAAATCGGCCGCCGTCACCTGGCCGCCGTGTTCGGTGCGCGCATCGCCTTCTTCCTGCCCGACAGCGCCGACCAGTTGCGCCTGGCCGAACCCGAGCAGGACGGTGGCGGCGGGCATGTCTTGAAGAACGTCGATGCCGGCGTGGCCCAGTGGGTCTATGACAATGGCCAGGCCGCCGGCAAGGGCACGGCCACCTTGCCCTCGGCGGCGGCACTGTACCTGCCGCTGACGGCCACCATGCGTACGCGCGGGGTGCTGGCCTTTGCCATCGAGGCCGCCAGTCAGGAGGAGCAGCAACTCGCCACCGCCCAGCTGGCCCTGCCGGAGAATCGCCAGATGCTGGAGATCTTCTGCTCGCAGATCGCCATGGCCATCGAGCGTTTGCACTATGCCGAGGTGGCCCAGGATGCGGTAGTGACAATGGAGTCCGAACGCTTGCGCAATTCATTGCTCTCGGCGATTTCGCATGATCTGCGTACGCCGCTGACCTCGCTGGTCGGCAGCGCCGATGTCCTGGCCGCCAACGACCGGCTGGACGACGATGCCCGGGCTATGGCCCGCACCATCAGCGAACAGTCGCAGAAGATGGTCGGACTGATGAACAACCTGCTGGACATGGCGCGCCTGCAGGCGGGCGTGGTGACGCTCAATCGTCAGTGGAATGCGCTGGAGGAACTGACCGGCTCGGCGCTGCGCCTGCTGGCCAAGGCGCTGGAAGGCCGACCGGTGGACACGCACATCGCCCCCGACCTGCCGCTGTTGCGGGTCGATGCGGTGCTGCTGGAGCGGGTGCTGGCCAATCTGGTGGAAAACGCCATCAAGTATTCGCCCGCCGGCAGCCCCATCACCATCAGTGCACACGTGGAAGACAGCGATGGCCAGCCGCAGGTCAAGGTCTGCGTGAGCGATCAGGGGCGCGGCTTCCCGCCCGCCATGACACAGCACGCCTTTGAAAAATTCACGCGCGGCGACAATGAGTCCAGCACCCCCGGTGTCGGCCTGGGCCTGGCCATCTGCCGCGCCATCATCGAGGCGCATCAGGGGCGCATCTGGATTGCGCCGCAGGAAGCCGGGCAGGGCGCCACCGTCTGCTTCATGCTGCCGGTGGAGACCCAGCCAGCTTTGCCCGAGGAATAAGGACACCCCATGCAAGAACACGCAGGCAACATCGTCTTCATCGAAGATGATCCGCATATCCGCAAGCTGGTCAGGAGTGCGCTCGAACAGGAGGGCTTCATCGTCCACGAAGCCAAGAGCGCGCGCGAAGGCGTCACCGAGGCCGGCACCCGCAAGCCCGACCTGATCATCCTCGACCTCGGCCTGCCCGATGGCGATGGCAAGCAGGTCGTCAGCGAGATCCGCAACTGGAGCAGCGTGCCCATCGTGATCCTCTCGGCGCGCACCCAGGAATCGGAAAAAGTGGAAGCCCTCGACGCCGGTGCCGACGACTATCTCGTCAAGCCCTTCGGCATGCCCGAGCTGCTGGCCCGCATGCGCGCGCAGTTGCGTCGCCACGCGCGCGCTTCAGGCGCTGGCCAGTCCAGTGGCCGCTACCGGCTGGGTGAGGTGATGGTGGACTTGCCGGCCCGCAGCGTGACGCGCAATGGCGAGGCGCTGCATCTGACGCAGATCGAATACCGCCTGCTGTCCACGCTGCTGCGCGACGCCGGACGGGTCATCACGCACCGCCAGTTGCTGGTGGCCGGTTGGGGACCTTCGCATGCGGAAGATGGCCATTACCTGCGCATCTACATGCAGCGCCTGCGCCAGAAGCTGGAGCAGGATGCAGCCCAGCCGGTGCACATCCTCACCGAGATCGGCGTGGGTTACCGGCTGGCCGACGTGGTGGCCGAATGAGCGGCCATCGCTGACGGATCAGGGCCAGTTCAGCAGCGGCAGCGCCAGACCGACCATCACGATGCAGCCCAGGTTGAGCAGCAGGCGCTGGCGCTTGAGCACGAAGGAAAGCAGCCAGGCCCCGGCCACGAAGACGATGAAATTGGCCAGGTATTGCTTGCCGGCCGCAGTGACTTCCAGGTCCGGTGCATCGGCCAGTCCCGAGAACTTCCAGGCGCAGGCCAGCGCAGCCAGCACCGCGCAGTTGAAGTAGGTATTGACGGTGGGGAAGCTTTCTTCCAGATGATCGGAGATGTCCACGCTCTCGCATCGACCGTCACGGTACAGTGCATCCAGCCAGTGGCGCTCACCACGCCAGCGGTACAGCGTGGTGCCATCCTCGCGCGCCTGCTGAGCGTGGGGCGGCCCCAGGCGCGCGTTCATGAAGTCCGGCGCCGTGTTGCGCCATTCTGCGGTCCGGGCGGCGCGGAAGCCTTGCTCCAGTGTGCGCGCCTTGCGTCGCCGGCCCAGTTGCTTCAGAGCCAGCTGGGCCAGGGCCAGGGAATTGAACAGGTAGATCCATTGCAGGATGGTGGCGTAATCGGCTTGCATGGGCAGCTCGGCGTGAAGGGCAGGAGTGAGGATGCCGCATCTTGCCGTCAGCCTGACCGATTGTCCAGCCCGACCGGGGCTTGAGTCAGGGACTGCCCGAGGGTGGCTCCAGGACGATATGAACCTGGGGCCTGTTGATGAAATGGGTTCTAACTTTTCTTTATTGTTTGGCGTGGCCGATTTTTCCCTGCATATGGCCCCACAGTGTTTTCTTTGCGTCTGCAACCATCTGATCCCGGACGATACAGCCCGTCTTCTGGTATCTGATGAAAACCTGATCAATCCCCCCGTCCGGGCCAGTTGGGCGCACGCTTCTCCAGAAACGCCTGTATCCCCTCCATCGCCTCGGCATCCATGATGTTGCAGGCCATCACCTCGGCAGCATGGGCATACGCATCCGGCAGCGCCATCATCTGCTGGCGATACACCATGGCCTTGCCGCGCGCAATCGAGACGGCAGGCTTGCTGCAGATCTCGCGGGCCAGCGCCTCGGTGGCGGCGTCGAGCTCATCGGCCCGCACCACTTGATTGATGAGCCCCCACTGCTCTGCTGTGGTCGCATCGATGAACCTGCCGGTAACAAGCATCTCGAAAGCCCGCTTGATCGGCAGGTTGCGCGTCAAGGCCACCGCCGGGGTGGAACAGAAGAGGCCCACATTGATGCCCGATACCGCAAAGCGCGCCTGGTCGGACGCCACCGCCAGGTCACAGCTGGCCACCAGCTGGCAGCCGGCGGCCGTGGCCAGCCCCTGCACCTTGGCGATGACCGGGACCGGCAACGCCCGCAGCGACTGCATCAGACGGCTGCAGCGGTCAAACAATTGCCGGTAGCAAGCCTGCTCGGGGGTGGCGCGCATTTCGCGCAGGTCGTGGCCGGCGCAGAAGGCGCGGCCCTGGGCAGCCAGAATCACGCAGCGTACCTGCGTATCTTGCGCCAGCGCATCGAGCTGCGCCTGCAAGGCCGCCAGCATGGCGTCGGAGAGAGCATTGAATTGTGCCGGCCGGTTCAGGGTGAGCGTGGTGATGCCGTGCTGGTCGTGGCGCAGCAGCAGGTCCTGGCTTGTCTCTTGCATGGTGTGGTCTCCGAATGGGGGCGCCCGTGTCATGTCATCGCCGGGCCTCCCGGAAGACTACCTCAAGCGCTGCTTCGATGCAGCCCCTACACCATGCCCAGCAGCGCCTCCAGGTCTTCGTCCTCACCCTGGGGGGCGGACATGTCGAGCACGCTCTCGATATGGTGCAGGTGCGCCAGCATGGTGGCCACCGCCTTTTCCGTGCGACCGGCGGAGATGGCGTCGATGATGTCGCCGTGGTCATCATGGGTGCAGGCCGGCACGGTCGGGGAGTCGTACAGCACGATGATGAGGCAGGTCAGCGAGGCCAGCTCACGCATCATCTTGCTCATCACCGGGTTGTCCACCATGTCGGCAATACGGATGTGGAATTCCCCCGAGAGCCGGATGATGGCGCGCCGGTCGTTGCTGGCGCGCGCCTGCGCTTCCTCGGCCACATGCGCACGCAACAGCGCGATGTGCTCGGGCCGGGTGTGCTCGCACAGGTGGCGTAGCAGGGCCGGTTCCAGCATGCGGCGTGCGGCGAAGATGTTGCGGGCTTCCTCCGGCGTCGGGCTGGCGACGAAGGCGCCACGGTTGGGAATGGTCGTGATCAGGCCCTCATGCGCCAGCCGCGCCAGCACCTCGCGCACCCGCGTGCGGTTCACGCCGAAGATGCCGGCCAGCTTCTCCTCCACCAGCTTGGTGCCGGGCGTGAGACGGTGTTCCATGATGGCGCCGACGATGCGTTCATAGATGGCATCACCGGCCAGCGGTCGCACGCTCAGGGCCTGACCCGGGAGCGGGCTGGTGTCCGGATGCTCGTGCTTGCCGGGTTTCTTGCGGGGGCTGCTGGCGGGAGTCGGGCGCATGTTCTCTCATGGGATGACTGGGATTTGCCCGCCATGATAGCGGAAAATTGTGGTGATTGATTGTCACAAAATAATAAAATTAGGCGTACAAAAATGACTGTGAAATGTTGCACTTTGGTGGGGCGTTTTTCTTGTCGCGATGGTGCAATCGGCTTCCTTTGGTGCGCCCGTCGGGATTGTCGGTCGGCAATGCAGAGTGGAAAGACATTCCGATAAGGCCGCTACAAAGGCTCTTCAAGAAGAATTCTCGCCGTCTGCGAGCGCGCTTTTCGGGCTGGCACAGGCTTTGCATAAACGGTGGCAATAGAAAATCAAATTGTCACAAAATAGCCTGTTTCGATTGTCCACCTGGGAGAAAACCATGCAACAGCAAGTCCGCAAGTCCCCCTCCGGCCTGTTCTTCAAGGCTGCCGCCTTGGCCACCCTGCTGGCCTGCAGTGCTCTGGGTGCCGGTTCGGCCATGGCCCAGGCCAAGCCCAAGATCAAGCTGGCCTATGCCAAGTGTGCGCACTGCATGTCCATGGCCATGGTGCCGGCGCTGGCGCAGAACGTGGACATCGAGGGCATCAACTTCACCGCCGGCAGCGATGCCCTCACGGCCTTGGTCTCCAAGAGCGTGGACATTGCCCAGGTGACTTACCTGGCCTACGTCAGCGGTCTGGACAAGGGCTTCGACCTGGTGGCGGTGTCGGGCCAGGTCAATGGTGGCTCGGAGATGCTGGTGGGCAAGGACAGCACGCTGGCCTCGGATGACTGGGCCGGTCTCAAGAAGCTGATTGCGCAATACAAGGCCGAGGGCAAGCCCTTCCGCATCGCAGCCTCGCGCGGCAATGCCCAGGACCTGCACATGCGGGGCGAACTGGCCGGCCATGGCATCGATCCCTCCAAGGACGTCCAGTTCGTCAACATCCCCAACCCGTCCGACCACGCCGCCGCACTCGCGCGCGGCGAGGTCGAGCTGATCTGCTCGGTCGAGCCCTTCGCTTCGCAGATCCGCATGACCGGGGTTGGCAAGCATTTTGCCTATCCCTATGACCAGGCGGCCGGGCGACTGACCAACCTGATCGTCACGCGTTCGGATGTCATCAAGGAGCATCCGGCCGAGGTCAAGGAGACCGTGGCGGCGGTGGTCCGGCTGGTCGACGGGCTGCAGAAGGACAAGCAGGGCTGGATCAACAGCATCGTCAAGGGCACCGGGCTGGATGCCAAGATCGCCACCGAGGCGCTCAAGAACGCCTATCCCGACTATCGCATGTACCGCACCCAGACCAAGGCCATCGCCGTGATGATGAAGGACCTGCGATACGTCTCCAGCGATGTCTCTGCCCTGGCCGAGAAGAACATGGACTACAGCTTCCTGATGAGCGTGACCGGCAAGCCCAAGACCGAACTCGGTTATTGATCCACGATCTGGCCCCAAAGGAATCATCATGAGCGGATGGAAGCAATCCCTGTCGGAAGCCAAGTGGCGCTTTGCGGTGCCGCTGTTGCTGGTCTTGTTCTGGGAGGCCTTCTCCCGCTCGGGCGTGATTCCGCCCGCGCTGTTACCGGCACCCTCGCGGGTGTTCGTGACCTGGATGGACTGGATTTTCGGCTTCAATGAAGCGGCCCAGGACAGCAGCGGCAAATGGATCTACGACGCCATGGCCAGCTGCCTGCGCGTGACGGCAGGCTACCTCATCGCGGCGGTCTCGGGCATCGCGCTGGGTGTGGCCATCGGCTGGTGGCGCTGGGTCGAACGCACCATCGAACCGACGGTGCAGATGCTGCGGCCGATTCCCCCGGTGTCATGGATTCCGCTGGCCATCATCTGGTTCGGTATCGCCAACAAGCCGGCCATCTTCCTGGTGTTCCTGGGGGCTTTCTTCCCGATCCTGATGAATACCGTCCATGGCGTCAAAACCGCCGACCGCAACCTGCTGCGCGCTGCCGCCATGGCCGGCGCAAAACAGAGCCAGCTGCTGCGCTTCGTGATCCTGCCGGCGGCCATGCCCAGCATCTTTGCCGGCCTGCGTATCGGCATCGGCAGTGCCTGGATGTTGACGGTGACTGCCGAGATGGTGGCCGTCAAGAGCGGGCTGGGCTATGCGCTGTGGGATTCGTATTACTTCCTGCGCTATGACCTGGTGATCGCGGCCATGATCAGCATCGGCCTGCTGGGTTTCCTGGCGGACTGGATCCTCAAGCAGATCATGCACTCCATGCTGCGCTGGCAGCACGTGGCTACCGTGCAGGGCAAGGGCTGAAAAGACGGCCTCGGGCTGTTCATCAACGATCAAGGACATCGCATCATGGCATTCATCGAACTCAACGATATCGTCAAGGTCTTCAAGGACCGCAAGCGCGGCACCGACATGCTGGCCATCGACCACGTGAGCCTGCGCCTGGAAAAGAAGGAATTCCTCTGCCTGCTCGGTCCCTCCGGCTGTGGCAAGTCGACGCTGTTGAACATGATCGCCGGCTTTGAGTTTCCCACCAGTGGCGTGGTGACCGTGGCCGGCAAGCCCATCACCGGTCCCGGCGCGGATCGCGGTATGGTGTTCCAGCAGGCCAACCTGATGCCCTGGTTGCCGGTCTGGGACAACGTCGCATTCTCGCTCAAGCTGCAGGGCAAGAGTGCCGCCCAACGACGTGCGGCGGCACAGCCTTTCATCGAGACGGTCAAGCTCAAGGGTTTCGAGAATCACTATCCGAGCGAACTCTCGGGAGGCATGGCGCAGCGCGTGGGGATTGCCCGCGCACTGCTGCAAAATCCCTCGGTGATCCTGATGGACGAACCCTTCGCCGCACTCGATGCGCAGACCAAGATGGAAATGCAGGAAGAACTGGTGGCCCTGTGGCAGCGCTACGAGGGCACCATCGTCTTCGTTACCCACAGCGTGGATGAAGCGCTGATCCTGGCCACCAAGGTAGCGGTGATGACGCACCGGCCCGGTCGCATGCGCGAGCTGATCGACATCGACCTGCCGCGTCCGCGTGATACCACCACGCCCGAATTCAACCAATACAAGCGCCACGTGCTGAGCCTGATCCGCGAGGAATCGGCGCTGGCCCATGCCGACGCTGCCCTGCTGGCAGCCTGAAAGGAAATCTCATGATCCCACGTACTCTGCTCGGCATGCTCACGCCGTCCTCCAACACCACGCTGGAACCGGTCACCACCGCCATGCTGGCCGACATCCCCGAGGCCAGTGCGCATTTCGGACGTTTTCGGGTGACCGAGATCGCGCTGTCCAATCAGGCCCTGGCGCAGTTCGACGACAGCGAGATCCTGCGCGCCGCCGAACTGCTCTCGCATGCCAAGGTCGGCAGCATCGCCTGGAATGGCACCTCTTCGGGCTGGCTGGGTTTCGATGCCGATGAACGCCTGTGCCGTCGCATCACCGACGCCACCGGCATTGCGGCCTGCACGTCGGTGCTGGCCTTGAACGAAATCTTCGACATCACCGGCGTGAAGCGTTTCGGTCTGGTCACGCCTTATCTGGACGAGGTGCAGGCCGCCATCATCAAGAACTACGCAGCCTCGGGGCTGGAGTGCGTGTCAGAACGCCACCTGCGCAAGCAGGACAATTTCTCTTTCTCCGAAGTCAGTGCCGACGAACTGCGTGCCATGGTCCGCGAAGTCGCCAGGGACAAGCCGCAGGCCATCACCATCTTCTGCACCAACCTGCGCGGTGCTCCGTTGGTGGAAGAGCTGGAGCGCGAGGTCGGCATCCCGATCTACGACACCATCTCCACCGTGGTCTGGAAATCACTGCAACAGGCCGGTGCCGATCCTTCGCGCATTCGCGGCTGGGGCAGCCTGTTCCGCGACGTGCGCTAGCGCTGGCCGCCTCTGCGGCAATTTCTTCTACCTCCCTTGACTGACGCACCGGCTGTTGCCGGCGGCGCGGGGTGATACACGCTTGTTGGAAAGGAATACAGATGGACAGCTTTGACCTGGTGATCCGCAACGGTACCGTGGCGACCGCCTCCGACATCATGCAGTGCGACGTCGGCATCAAGGACGGCAAGGTCGCCATGCTGGGACGCGGACTGCCGCCCGGCCGTGAAGAGATCGATGCCAGCGGCAAGCTGGTGCTGCCCGGCGGCGTGGATGCGCATTGCCATCTGGACCAGCCGATGGAAGAGGGGCTGCGCATGGCCGACGATTTTCGCAGCGGCACCATTTCCGCTGCCTGCGGCGGCACCACCACGGTCATCCCGTTCGCGGCGCAGGCCAAGGGCGGTTCCTTGCGCGCGGCGGTGGAGGATTACCATCGCCGCGCCGAGGGCAAGGCGGTGATCGATTATGCCTTCCACATGATCGTCAGCGACCCCAGCGAAGAGGTCCTCAGGAACGAGTTGCCGCAACTGGTGCGCGAGGGCTACACCTCCTTCAAGATCTACATGACCTATGACGATCTCAAGCTCAATGACCGCCAGATCCTCGACCTGCTGGCGCTGGCGCGCCGGGAAGGGGCGCTGGTCATGGTGCATGCGGAAAATGCCGACTGCATCGGCTGGCTCACCGAGCAGCTGGAAGAAGCCGGGCTGACCGCGCCCAAATACCACGCCCATTCGCGGCCGATGATGGTGGAACGCGAGGCCACGCATCGCGCCATCGCCCTGTCCGAACTGGTGGACGTGCCCATCCTGATCGTGCATGTCTCCGGCCGCGAAGCCATCGAGCAGATCCGCTGGGCGCACGGTCACGGCCTGCGCATCCATGCCGAGACCTGCCCGCAATACCTGGTGCTGACGGCCGAGCAACTCGATGACGGCTACCACGGTGCCAAGTGCGTCTGCAGCCCGCCGCCGCGCGACAAGGCCAACCAGCAATATGTCTGGGATGGCCTGGCCAGTGGCTTGTTCACGGTGTTTTCCTCGGACCATGCGCCGTTCCGCTACGAGGATGCGCAAGGCAAGAAACCGGGCGGGCAGGAAGTGCCGTTCCGCTACATCCCCAATGGCACGCCAGGGCTGGAGACGCGCATGCCCATCCTGTTCTCCGAAGGCGTGGGCAAGGGCCGTATCGATCTCAATCGTTTCGTGGCGCTGACCGCCACCGACCCGGCCAAGATGTATGGCCTCTATCCGCGCAAGGGCACCATCGCCATCGGCAGCGATGCCGACATCGCCATCTGGGACCCGCACCGCCAGGTCACGGTGCGCAACAGCATGCTGCATCACGATGTAGACTACACGCCCTATGAAGGCATGCCGCTGACCGGCTGGCCGGTGCTGACGGTCTCACGCGGCGAGATTGTGTGGCGTGATGGCGAGGTGCTGGGGGCGCCGGGGCGCGGGCAATTCCTGCCCTGCGGCTTGCCGGATCCGGCCCGGCCCAAGGTGCAAATTCCTGGCTAACAAGAATTTATAAACAATTTATCGATTAATTGTCAGTTTGGCCTTTAGTGTGCGTGTCGCAAGCCGTAATCTGCATGGGGGGAGGATCGCCATGGATTGCCTGGCGGCAAGCTGGGGCTGCGTGGTCGTGTCATTCCCGCCAATGACGTCTGTTTCGCCCTTTCCGATAACGACCACGCCTCCACGCTCATGATGAATCGACTCTCGCTGAAGAAAAAACTCTGGCTACCCCTGGTGTTCTCCTGGATGGCCTTGCTGTTCCTCTCCGTCTGGCATGCCTACCAGACCCGTGACCTGCAGATCGCCGAACGCCAGCGCGGGCTGGAGGACGTGACCGAAATGGCCTATACCACCGTGGCCGGCTTCGCCAAACTGGAGGCCGACGGCAAGCTCTCCCGCGCCGAGGCGCAACAGGGTGCCATCGCCCGCATCCGCGACCAGCGCTATACGGGCGACGGCTACGTCACCCTGGTGGGGGCCGATTCCACCATCGTCATGCACCCCATCAACACCAAGCTCGATGGCCGCAACATGCTCTCCTTCAAGGATGCCAAGGGCAACGAACTCTACAAGATGATCGCCGCCGCCGGCGCTTCGCCGAGCGGCAAGGGTTTTCTTCAATACTGGTGGCCGCGCCCGGGCAGCGACAAGCCCAGCCCCAAGATGGGCTTCGTCAAGCGTTTCAAGCCCTGGAATTGGGACCTGATCTGCAGCGTCTATTCCGATGACATCGAGGCCGACTTCCGTCGCGCCCTGGTGCAGGCCGTGGTGGTGCTCATCGCGCTGGGCGTGCTGCTGTCCATTATCGCCGGCCTGGTCTCGCGCAACATCTTCCGCTCCATCGGCGGCGAGCCCTCCGAAGCCGCCGCGATGGCGCGCAAGATCGCCGCCGGTGACCTCACCGGCAGCATCCGCACCAGCAGCGGCGACCAGCACAGCCTGGTGGCGGCCGTGGCCTATACGCGCGATCGCCTGGTTCAGACCGTGCAAGGCATCAAGGGGGCGACCGTGTCCATCAAGACCTCGGTCGATGAAATCGCCAACGGCAACATGGACCTCTCCAACCGTACCGAGCAACAGGCCGGTTCGCTCGAAGAGACCGCCTCGGCCATGGAAGAACTGACCTCCACCGTCAGGCAGAACGCCGCCAACGCCCAGCACGCCAACCAACTGGCTTCGGGTGCGGCCAAGGTGGCGATCCAGGGCGGTGAAGTGGTGGGGCAGGTGGTGCAGACCATGGCCTCCATCAATGCCTCCTCGCGCAAGATCGTGGACATCATCAGCGTCATCGACGGCATCGCCTTCCAGACCAATATCCTGGCGCTGAACGCTGCGGTGGAAGCGGCCCGCGCCGGCGAGCAGGGGCGGGGCTTTGCCGTGGTGGCTTCGGAAGTGCGCTCGCTGGCCCAGCGCTCGGCCGCCGCCGCCAAGGAGATCAAGCAGTTGATCGACGATTCGGTAGGCAAGGTCGATACCGGGACCCACCTGGTCCAGCAGGCCGGGCAGACCATGCAGGAAGTGGTGGACAGCATCCAGGGCGTTTCCACCGTGGTCAGCGAGATCGCCACCGCCAGCCACGAACAGAGCGCCGGCATCGAACAGGTCGGAGAAGCCATCACCCAGATGGATGAAACCACCCAGCAGAACGCCGCTCTGGTGGAACAGGCCGCCGCTGCCGCACAGTCGCTCCAGGAGCAGGCGGAAAAGCTGGTCAATCTGGTCGGAGTCTTCACCCTGGATCGACAGGGGCAGGGGGGCCTGGCCGTGCGCTAGGGGTTGGCGGGCACCTGCCCGCATTAACCTTCATATCGGCCGGAAAGGGGGCGGTTGCTGCGGAACGGCAGGCCGCCCTTTTTCCATGGGCTTGCAGTGGCTCCGGAGTGGTGCATGCTGCACCAAATGGGTCTTTGCAGACAAATAATCTGAAGATCAGTGCTTTGGCGGCAGCAAGTGCTGTCAAGATGCCTGTCTCCCCTCAAATACGGCAGCACTATTTGCCGCCTCTTCTCTACCATGAGAGCCGTTTGGATGCGCTGCAGCATGCCCCGGACGGCTCGGTTTCCCGGCCTGCGGCGCTCCGCCTTTTCCTCCTGGAGCCCAGATGTCCACCGCCATTGCCGCACCCGCCACCGCCCGCCCTGTCTCCTCCCGGCCGCAGCCGATGAGCCGGCTTTTCCTGGTCTGCGTGGTCGTGGCGATCTGCATCTGGGGCGGCAACTGGCCGGTGATGAAATTCGGCAGCCAGTTCATCCCGCCGCTGTGGTTCGCAGCCAGTCGTTTCCTGTCGGCTGCCATTCTCAGCTTCGCCATCGCTGTCGCGCTGGGCAAGCTGCGCTTGCCGACCCGCCAGGAGTGGCCGGTGGTGGCTGGTGTGGGCGTGTTGCAGATGGGTCTCTTCACGGCGCTGGTGACGGGCGCCTTGCACTTCGTCATGCCGGGGCGCGCTTCGCTGATTGCCTACGCCACCTCGATCTGGGTGGTGCCGGGCGCAGCGCTGGTGTTGAAGTACAAACTGAGCACCCGGCAATCGCTGGCCACCGTCTGCAGCTATGCAGGCATGGCGGTGATCGTGCTGCCGGCGCTGCTGCATGCGGACCTGCACAGCATGATCGGCTACCTGATGCTGGGTGCGGCTTCGCTGTCCTGGGCCATGAACATTCTGCAGATCAAGCTGACCCCCGGCGTGAAGCTGGACTTCGACCTCCTGCCCTGGCAGACGCTGGTGGCCGCCGTGCCGCTGTGCGGGCTGGCCTTGCTGGTGGATGGCGCACCGACCTTCCTGGCCGATCCGCACTCCTGGGGCGTGATTGCCTATACCGGTCCGCTGGCCACCGCGCTGACTTTCCTGATCGTGTTGCAGATGACCCAGCGGCTCTCGCCGGTGACGGTCTCGGTCTGCATGCTGGGTGTGCCGGTGGTGGGCCTGACCTTGTCCTCGCTGGTCTTCGGCGAGAAGCTCTCGGCCGATCTGCTGCTGGGCATGGGGCTGCTGTGCCTGGGGCTGCTCTTGCCGGCGCTGCCCGCGCCGGGCTGGCGTCGCACCCTGAGCAAGGCGTGATGCAGGTGCTCTTCAGCGATCGGTGAGGTAACGCGCAATGCGCTCGCCGAGCAGTTCACGCAATGCGCGCACCGTGGGCGAGAGGCTCATGCGATGCGTGCAGACCAGGTTCAGCGGCGAAGCTTCTCCGGCGTAATCTTCCATCAGGGCTTCCAGCCTGCCGTTGCGCAGGTCGGCCAGCACATCCAGTCGCGACTTGTAGGCAATGCCCCGGCCATCCACGGCCCAGCGGTGCACCAGTTCGCCATCGTCGCAGACGCGGTCGCCGTTGACCTGCACCGGTACCGGGGTGCCGTCCTGGAAAAAAGTCCACTGCGAATGCAGCATGTCCGACAGCAGATAGCGCAGGCAGTTGTGCTGGCGCAGGTCGGCCGGGGTACGCGGACGACCATGGCGGGCCAGATAGTCGGGTGAGGCGCACAGCACGCGGCGGTTGTCGGGGGCCAGGGGCAGGGCGACCAGGCTGGAATCTTCCGGCGGGCTGTAGCGGATGGCCACCTCCACCGGCTGGCGGAACATGTCGGCCACGCGATCGCTGATGCGCACCTGCAGGCTCACCGCCGGATGCTGGGCCTGGAATTCATCGAGCCACTGGCACATCAGGTTGCGCCCGAAATCCGAGGGCACCGACAGCGACAGGTTGCCGCCGACCACGCGCCTGCCGTGGGCCACGGCGTCGCGTCCGGCATTGATTTCGGCCAGCACGTTGCGGGCGTATTGCAGGTAGCGTTCGCCATCGGGCGTCAGACGCAGACTGCGCGTGGAGCGCGCCAGCAGGCGTGCGCCGAGTTCGCCTTCGAGGCGCTTCATGGCGGCACTGGCCACCGCAGGGGTGACATCGTGCTGGCGGGCGGCGGCGGAGAGGCTGCCGTTGTCGGCGGCACAGACGAAGATGGCGAGGTCTTCCAGACGAATCATGAGCGGCAATGTTGAACAGGGAGGATCGAAGTTCTCATTTTACTTTCAATTATTTTTTGAAAATGTTTCTGTCCCGCTCGGCTTTGTTGAAACCGCATCCTGCCCGATGATGTCACGCAAGCCGCACTCGCCAATTCATGAGCATTAAGCGCGCTTTAATGCTCAACGCCACCACCATTAAACGCAAGGAAACCCCATGAGCCTGCTCCAAGCCGCCCGCAAACGTCACTCCACCAAAGCCTTCGATCCCAGCCGCAAGGTCCCCGAGAACATCATCGCCGAACTGCGCGAGCTGCTGCGCCTGGCACCATCGTCGGTAAATTCGCAGCCCTGGCATTTCGTGGTGGCTTCCACTGATGCCGCCAAGGCCCGCATCGGCAAGGCCGCCGAAGCCGGTCATCCCTACAACCTGCCCAAGATCCTCAACGCCTCGCACGTGCTGGTGCTGTGCGCCCGCACCGCCATCAGCGAGCCGCACCTCGACGCCGTGCTGGAGAAAGAAGACGCCGATGGCCGCTTCGCCAATGCCGAGGCCAAGGCCGGCCAGCACGGCTCGCGTCTGCTCTACAGCAACCTGCATCGCTATGAATTGAAGGATGCCCAGCACTGGATGGAAAAGCAGGTCTACCTGGCGCTGGGCACGCTGCTCTTGGGCGCGGCCGATCTGGAAGTGGATGCCGTGCCGATGGAAGGTTTCAATGCCAAGGTGCTGGATGAGGAACTGGGCCTGCGCGAGAAGGGTTTCACCAGCGTCGTGCTGGTCGGCCTGGGCTACAGCGGTGCCGATGACTTCAATGCCAAGCTGCCGAAGTCGCGCCTGGCTGCCGAGACTGTCTTCACTGACCTGTAATCGGCATCACGCGCTGGTCCCTCACACCTGATGGATCAGCGCATTGGCTGCCTGCTGCAAGGCGGGCAGCACGCGCGCCAGCGTCTGTTCCTGCGATTCCACCGCCAGCGGGAAGCTCAGGCTGAGCGCCCCCACCACCTTGGCATGCCGATTCTTGAGCGGCACCGCAATGCCGCGTACTCCCGTCTGCAATTGCTGCTCCACCAGGGCATAGCCCTGCTGGCGTGCCTGCGCGATCAGCTCGTAGAGGCGATCCGGATCGGTGATGGTGTGGGGCGTGAAGGGCGTCATGGCACAGGTGGCCAGCCAGTCGCGCACCTGCTGTTCGGGCAGGGCACCGAGCATCACGATGCCCGGTGAGGCCAGTTGTGCCGGTACCCGTGCGCCCAGCACGAAGCCGGTGGTCATCACCCGCGTGGTGCCGTTGCGGGCGATGAAGACCAGGTCCCAGCCATCGAGCACGCTGGCATAGACGGCCTCGCCGGTCTGCCCGGTGATCTGCTGGAGATGCGGTTGCAGGATGCGCGGCAGCGGCGCCGAATCGAAATACGACCAGCCCACTTTCAGCACCCGGGGCGTGAGGGCGAAGGTCTTGCCTTCGCTGTGCAGGTAGCCCAGGTGTTCCAGCGTGAGCAGATAACGTCGCGCGGCGGTGCGTGAGAGGCCCGTGCGTGCCGCCACCTGCGCCGAGGTCATGCGCTGGTTGTCGTAGTCGAAGGCTTCCAGGATCAGCAATCCCTTCTCCAGTCCGGCAATCCAGTCGCGCCGGGCCAGGCCGCCCTCGCCAGCCTCGCTGCCGTCTTCCGGCAAGTCGATCTTCTCCCGTTCGCTCATCGCTGACCCCTCGTCCTCATACCCACATCATCAGCGTATTGGCCGTGGTCTGCAGCGCCGGTACGCCGCGTGCGATGGCTTCCTCGCGCGAGCAGGCGGCGATGTTGGAGGTCACGCTCAAGGCGCCGATGACGCGGCCATTGCGGTTCTTGACCGCAATGGCGATGCCGCGCATGCCCATCTCGAACTGGTTCTCGGTAATGCCATAGCCCTGCTTGCGCATGGTGACGATCTCGGTGAACAGGGCGGCCTTGTCGGTCATGGCCATGTGGGTGTGCGGGATCAGGGTCACGCGGTCCAGATAGGCGGCGATCTCGGCATCCTCGCGCATGCCCAGCAGCACGCGACCGGCCGTGGTGGTGTAGGCCGGCAGGCGCGTGCCCGGCTCGAAACCGGCATTGACCAGCTGCGCAGCCGTCACGCGGGTGACGTAGACGATCTCGTCGCCATCGAGCAGGGAGAAATTGGTGGACTCCTGCAACTGCTGGGTCAGCCGTTGCAGGAAGGGCACCACCGCGCGCGGCACGCGGGCCGATTCCAGATAGGACTGGCCCAGGTTCAACAGACGCGGCATGAGCCAGAACTTCTTGCCGTCCGAGGCCGCCATGCCGGTGTGCACCAGCGTGAGCAGATAACGGCGCGCGGCGCTGCGGGTCAGGCCCACGCGCTCGGCCACCTCGCTGGCCGTCAGCTGTGGTGAATCGCTGTTGAAGGCGGTGATGACATCAAATCCCTTCATCAATCCTTCGATCAGGTCACGTTTCTGGATGTCCAGTTCCACGGAGGTTTGGTCGATCATCGTAAAAAAAGTCCAGAAATGAGTGATTGGCGAACAAGTTGCGCGATTATCGCACGTTTGGGCGTATGTCGGCCTTTTTGCGGGGGTGGGGCTTGGCTATACTCGGCTCCGAGACAAATCATCGGGATCATGATGAACACCATAGAAAACAATCCTGTCCCCACCAATCCGCTGGGCATCGATGGCATCGAGTTCATCGAATACGCCACCAGCGAGCCGCTGGCGCTGGGCGCGGTGCTTGAGCGCATGGGTTTCGAACAGGTCGGTCGCCATCGTTCGCGTGAGGTGGTGCTCTACACCCAGGGCGGGATGAACGTGATCGTCAACGCCGATGTGTCGGCCTGGTCCGGTTTCGATCACGAGGTGCAGGCCACCAACCTGAGCGCCATCGCGCTGCGCGTGCGCGATGCCAACGAGGCCTATCGCCGCGTCACCGAACTGGGTGCCTGGCCGATTCCCACGCGTGCCGGGGCGATGGAACTGAACATCCCGGGTGTTCATGGCTGTGGCGATTCCATCATCTACTTCGTCGACCGCTATCGCGATTTCTCCATCTACGACGTTGACTTCAAGCCTTCCAGCCAGGAGCGGCGCAAGACCACGGCGCTCTCGGGCATGCACTTCTTCGGGCTGGTGCAGGCGGTGGGGCCGGAGCGCACGCGCGAATGGATCGACTTCTATTCTTCCTTGATGGGATTTTCGGTGCTGCCGGAAGGGCAATTCTTCGGCATCCTGCCCAAGGGCATGCTGCTGGCCAGTCCGTGCCGCCAGTTCTACATCCAGCTGGTGGAACCGCCCGCGGGCACTGAAGACATCCATTGGGAAGAAGAGTGGCTGCGCCTGGGCCTGGGCACGTCCGACGTGCTGCAAGCCGTGCGGCAATTGCAGGAGCGCGGCGTGATCTTCGTCGACCGTGCACCCACCCAGATCAGCGAGCGTGGCGCGCTCACCCAGCTTTACAAGGGCGGCATCAGTTTCGAACTGGTCCGCAGCCAGAAAGACAAGAACTGAGACCATGAAGGAAATCACAGGCACCACCCGCATCTTCCCTGTCATCGGCTGGCCGGTGGAACAGGTGAAGGCACCGACCTTGTTCAACGCTTACTTCAGGCATCACGATCTGGATGCACGCGTGATCCCGTTCAAGATCGAACCCGAGCGCTATTGCGAAGCCGTGCGCATGTTCATGAAGACGGAAAACGTCGGCGGCATCTTCGTTTCCATTCCGCACAAGCCCATGACCCTGGATGCGGTCGAACAGGCCACCCTGCGCGCCCGTGTGGCCGGCGCCTGCAATGCGGTCTACCGCGATGCCGATGGCGTGATCTGGGGCGACCTGATCGACGGCGAAGGTTTCATCCGCGCACTGGCCCGTACCGCCGCCGACCGTCCGCTGGTGTGGAACAAGACGCGCGCCCTGGTGGTGGGCACTGGTGGTGTCGGTTGTGCCATCGTCGCCTCGCTGGCCGCGCAGGGCGTGGCCGAGATCAGCGTCTTCGATACCAATCGCGCCGGGGCCGAAGCCCTGCTGGCGCGTGTGGAAGCGGCCTATCCGGCGACCCGCGTGCGCTTTGCGCCACCGGACGCCAGCGGTGTTGACCTGCTGGTGAACTGTACGCCGCTGGGCATGCACGCGGGCGACCCGATGCCCTTTGCGCTGGAAGGCGTGAGTGCCGGGGCCATCGTGGCCGACTGCGGCATGAAGATCGAGATGAGCCAGTTGCTGGTGCAGGCCCGGGCCAAGGGCTGCCGCATCCAGAAGGGCAAGGAAATGCTCATCGAGCAGGCGCCGTTGTATCTCGAATTGTTCGGCTGGCCGGGCGTGGCTGCCGACGATTTCCGTCATCTGGAGGCATTGTGAACCTCGACAATTTCGGTATGGACACCATCACCCTGCCGGGTGGACTGGAATCCAAGCTGGCCGCTTCGAAGGCAGCCGGTTTCTCGCAGCTCATGCTGTGGTCCAAGGATCTGGTCGCGTATCCCGGCGGGCTGGAAGCGGCGGTGAGGCTGGTGCGCGAGAGCGGCGTGCGCGTCACCGGCATCCAGGTCATGCGCGATTACGAAGGTCTGCAGGGAAGCCTGCACGACTACAAGGTGGACGTGGCGCGCAACCTGCTGCAGATCTGCAAGGCGGTCGGCGCGCCGCTGCTGATGGTGTGCTCCTCGACCTCGCAGCATGCCAGCGGCGATACGCGCCATATCGCGCGCGACCTCGCCAAGCTGGCCAACCTGGCGGTGCCGCTGGGCATTCGCGTGGGCTTCGAGGCCTTGTCCTGGGGGCGTCACATCAATCAATACATGCAGGCTTGGGAAGTGGTGGAGATGGCCGATCATGCCAACCTGGGCGTGGTGATCGATTCCTTCCACATCCTCGCCAATGGCGGCGCGCTGGAAGACCTGGAGGCCATTCCCGGTCGCCGCATCGTGATGGTCCAGTTGTCGGATTTCATGTGGCGCGAGATCCGCACGCCCGAAGAACGGGTGGAGACGGCGCGTCATTTACGCGTCTTCCCCGGTGAGGGCGAGCATTCGCCGGAACTGTCGGACATGGTGCGACGCCTGCATCGCGGCGGCTATCGCGGCGACTACAGCTTTGAAGTGTTCAATGACGATTACCTGCAGATGTCGCCGGCCGTGGTGGCCGAGCGTGCGCGCCGGTCCGCCAAGTGGGTGACCGATCAGGTCTTGCGGCGCGGCTTGCGGGCACGTGAGCCGGTGGCGGCGTGAACGCACTGCGTGATCTTTAACCTGCAGTCAACAATCAGTCATCGGCATTACCGCCGGCTCGCCACAACAAGACCATAGCGAGCGGGTTTGACGATGCGGCACCGTCTCCCCTGGGGCCGGTGCGCATCACCACAACAGAGGAGACCTCATGACATCGCACCGCCCTTCATCCTGAACCACCGGCCCCCTCCCTGAACACGCCAGGGAGTGCGCGGGCCCCTGCCCATTCTCCCGAACCGGACATGCCGCGCTGTGCGTCGGCAGGGGACCTGTTGCGTACGCCGGGAGTGCGGCCCGTTCTACCACCACAACCACCACAACAACCACAAACAACAGAGATCAGAGACATGAAACCACGATCCGAATGCGCATCGCGCAACTTGCGGACCCCCGTCGCCATGGGCCTGCTACTGGCCGCATCCACTGCGGCACTGGCCCAGAGCAGCAGCAACGTCACCTTGTACGGCACCGTCGATCAGTACCTGGGCTACATGCACAGCAGCAGCGGCAAGAGCCTGTGGGCGCTCAACGATGGCGCCATCCTGCGCAGCCGTATCGGCGTCAAAGGCGTGGAAGACCTGGGTGGCGGCTATGCGGCCACCTTCACGCTGGAAAACGGTTTTGCCGGTGACACCGGTGGCCTGGCCGACAGCACGCGCCTGTTCGACCGCCAGTCCTGGGTCGGCATCAGGACGCCCGCCGCAGGCGAGTTCCGCATCGGCCGCCAGAACAGCGTGCCCTTCTTCATCGGTGGCGCCATCGACTATACCGAGCGCACCACCTACGGTTCCATCATCAATACCTTCGGCGTGCCCTCGCGTTTCGACAATGACTTGTCGTGGAAGTCGCCGCGCTGGGCCGGCTTCCAGTTCGACATCCACTACGCCATGCCGGAGACGGCCGGCGAGGGACCGGGCCGCCGAGGTGTCTACCAGTTCGGTCTGGATTACACTAACGGCCCGTATCGCGCCGGTTATGCCGGTGTGGTGGCCAAGCCCAATGCCGGCGGCCTCTACAGCAATACGGTGCAATACCATAACGTGTATGCCGACTACGACTACGGCCCCGGCAAGATCTACCTGGCCTACGTACGGAGCAACAACACCACCGCCAACGCCAACGGCAACAATGCCGCGACCATCCTCAACAATGTCAGCAATCCCAACAACTTCTTTGCCGGTAACGATCCGAATATCCAGCGCTTCTACAACGTCTATCAGGTCTCGGCGGACTATCGCCTGACCCCGCAGCTGCGCATCGGCGCGCTGTATGGCGTGATGGTCGACACCTCTCACAAGGACGGTGGTGCACAGGGCGGCAACGTGGGCGCCTACTATGACCTCTCCAAGCGGACCACGCTCTATGGATTCGCCAACTACATGAAGAACCAGGCTAACGCCGGCTGGCGCTTCAGCGGCTCGGCCGGACCGGGCAGCAACCTGGCCGGGGCCGACATCAATGGCAAGAGCCTGATCGGCTTGCAGATGGGCATCCTGCATCGCTTCTGAACGACGCCATTTCCTTATACCGGCAAACCGGTCCGCATCTTCCCGACAAAACGGACGGCTTGCCCAGCATCATCACGGAGACACCATGCAATCCTCTCATTCCCGCGATCAGTCGCAGCAGAGCAAGAAGGCCGCCGCCAGCGGCTGGATCGGCTCGGCGCTCGAATACTATGACTTCTTCATCTATGCCACCGCCGCTTCACTGATTTTCCCGCAGCTGTTCTTCCCCAAGGGCGATCCGACTACGGCCATCATCGCCTCCCTGGCCACCTATGGCGTGGGCTATGTGGCGCGTCCCATCGGCGCTTTCGTGCTGGGCCACCTGGGCGACACTCATGGCCGCAAGAAGGTGTTGCTGTGGTGCATGTTTCTGATGGGTTTTTCCACCATCGGGGTGGGGCTGTTGCCGACCTATGACCAGGTCGGCCTGTGGGCACCAGCATTGCTGGTCATCATGCGCCTGGCGCAAGGCTTCGCGGTGGCCGGTGAAATCTCCGGCGCCAGTTCCATGATCCTGGAGCACTCGCCCTTCGGACGGCGCGGCTATTTTTCCAGTTTCACCCTGCAAGGGGTGCAGGCCGGACAGATCCTGGCTGCCGCCGTCTTCCTGCCGCTGGCGCACTACATGCCAGCTGAGCAGTTCAACGTGTGGGGCTGGCGCATTCCCTTCCTGTTGAGTTTCCTGGTCATCATCGCTGGCTGGATCATCCGCCGCACGGTCGAGGAAACCCCGCTCTTCAAGGCCGCTGACAAGAAGGAACTGCAGCGTCGCTCGCCGGTGGTGGAAGCCTTCCGCGACAGTTCGCCCGACATGCTGCGCGTGGTCTGCATGGCGCTCATGAACGTGATCCCGGTGGTGGCCACCATTTTCGGTGCCGCCTATGCGGTGCAGCCGGCCTATGGCATCGGCTTCGCCAAGGATGTCTACCTGTGGATTCCGGTGGTGGGCAATATCGTCGCCGTGCTGGTCATTCCCTACGTGGGCAAGCTGTCGGACCGCATCGGCCGTCGTCCACCCATCATCATCGGCTCGCTGCTGGCCGGGCTGTTCGCCTTCGCCTACCTGTATGCGATCAGCATCCGCAATGTCGAGCTGGCCTTCGTGATGTCGATTCTGATGTGGGGCGTGGTCTATCAGGGTTACAACGCGGTCTTCCCGAGTTTCTATCCGGAACTGTTCCCGGCCCGTTCGCGGGTCTCGGCCATGGCCATTGCGCAGAACGTCGGGACCGCCATCACCGCCATGCTGCCGGCGCTCTTTACCGCCGTGGCGCCCCCCGGCTCGCACAACATCTGGCTCACCGTGGGCAGCATTGCCTTCGGCATCACCGTGGTGTCGGCCCTGGCGGCGCTGTCGGCCCGCGAAACCTATCGCATCCCGCTGGAAAAACTGGGCGAGCCCGATGCCCAGCCCATGCCGCTCAACGAATATGAACGGCTGCGGGCCCAGGCCGATCTGGAAGGGCGTTACGCCAAGTCCTGAGGCGTTCCTGCCGCAGGGGAAGTGAAACAAAGCGCCGTTGCCTGCGAGGGGAACGGCGCTTTTTCCTTGGCCTGCCGCTGCGCCGGCGGCAAGGGGGTTTTCTGCTGCAGTTGCGCCTTCACCTTTTCACGCAGCTCGCTGAAGACATCCATTTCCAGCAGGGCCGTACGCTTGAGCAGTTTTTCCATCCTCTTGCGCAACTGCGCCTGCGATACCGCCCCCTCAAGCGGGCTGGCCAGTGCCTGCTGCATCTCCTCCGCCCATTGCCGCCGCCCCTGGTCCGACAGGCTGACCACGACAGAATCCTGGGTCTGCTGCGCTGCCGGCACCGGGGATGGACGGTCCGGATCGGGCGGGAAGGCGTGCCGGGCCAGCCTGGCCTGGCCCGGCACGATCTGGGGGATTGCTGCAGGCGTCACTTTCATGCGGCCCTCGAAAGGAAGGAAGATGCTCCCGTATCGGTACGCCGCTGGCCTGGCTTGAGGGATGTCAGGATCTTTTCTTTTCCTGACCAATGCAACTTTCGGCCTGTATGACAACCATAAGCAAGTAATAGGCAATCGTATAATGACGAAACTCATTAAATCTTTGCACAATAAAAACGCCGAGCCATCCTCCCCATGAGCCATCACCCATCGTCCCATCACCCCGCTGCCGTCCCGACCTCACGGGCCAGCCGCATTGCGCTGCTCAGCACCGGTATTGCCGGGTTTGACGAGATCCTGGGCGGTGGCCTGCCGGCGGGCAGTCTCTACCTGATCCAGGGGCTGGCCGGTAGCGGCAAGACCACGCTGGCCTCGCAGGTCGGTTTTGCGCAGGCACGCGGTGGCAAGAAGGTGATGTTGTTGACGCTCATTGCCGAATCGCACGCCAAGATGCTCAATCATGTGAGCAATTTCGATTTTTTCGACGAAAGCCTGGTCGGCGACCAGATGCAGATGTTGAGCGGCTACGGCGCGCTGGCCAGTGAGGGTTTGCGCGGCCTGCTGCGCCTGATCAGCGCCGAACTGAACCGCCATCGTCCCTCCATGCTGATCATCGACGGCTTCCGTTCGGTGCGGGAGTCGGGACCGTCGGATCTGAACCTGTCGGAATTCATGCACTCCCTGAATGCCCTGGTGTTCACCATGAATTGCACTACGCTGCTGCTCTCGCCGGTGGAAGGCAACATGCCCGAGTCGGAAAACACTCTGGTTGATGGTGTGATCGAACTGAGCCAGTACGAGTCCGGCATGCAGCTGGTGCGCGAGATCAAGGTCTTCAAGCTGCGCGGCGCCAATCACCTGCTGGGCAAGCACGTCTTCGAGATCAACCAGAGCGGGGTCGAGATCTTCCCCCGCTTCGAAGCCACCGCCACCCGCGCGGGCAGGGTGCCGGGCACCTCGGACCGCTATGTCAGCGTGGGCATTGCGTCGTGGGACAAGTGCATCGGCGGGGGCGTGGTCAGCGGTTCGCTCACCTGTCTGCTGGGCAGCCCCGGCGTGGGCAAGACCCTCATGGGCCTGCATTTCATCGAGCAGGGTTTGAAGGATGAACAGCAATGCCTGATCCTGGGTTTCTACGAATCGCCCGAGCGCCTGCTGGCCAAAGCCCGCAAGGCCGGGATGCAGCTGGATGAACATATCGACAGCGGGGCTCTGCAGATGATGTGGCAGCTGCCGCTGGAAATGCTGTGCGACGATCTGGCCAAGCGCATGCTGGACAACATCGCCCAGCGTGGCGTGACACGCCTGTTGATTGATGGCGTGGATGGCCTGCGCAGCATCGTGGTGCAGCAGCAGCGCATGCGCCCCTTCCTGGTGGCCTTGACCAATGAACTGCGTGCGCGCGGCGTGACCACTTTCATCACCGAGCAGTTGCCGTACTTCCGCGAATCGCGGCCCCAGGTCGATCCCAGTTCCTCGCAACTGTACGAAAACATGATGCTGCTGGAATACGTGGTCAAGGATAACGTCAACCGCCGCCAGATTTCCGTGATGAAGCTGCGCGAAAACGGCTACGACGGCGCCAGCCGCCTGATGAACATCTCCGACGCCGGCATCGAGATCGATGGCCTGGTCACCCCTGTTGCCGCGCCGGTTGCGGATGGACGTTGACCATGTCCGGTGTGTCACCTCCCCAGCCGGCGGTCCAACCGCTGCTCCTGATCGTCGACGATGAGATCGACATCACCGACACCTATGCCATGCTGCTGGAGCTGCACGGCTATCGCGTGATGACGGCCGTGCACGGCGCCGATGCGCTGGTCAAGGTGCAGCAGGCCTGGCCCGATCTGGTCATCTCCGACTGCATGATGCCGGTGATGAACGGACTGGAGCTCTGTAGCGCCCTGCGTGCCTTGCCACAAGGTGCCGGCCTGCCCATCATCCTGTGCAGCGGAGCACCCGAACGTCACGATCTGTCGCAATCCAGTCACAATCTGTTCCTGCGCAAGCCGGTCTTCTTCGAGCAACTGCTGGCCGAAATCGAGCGCCTGCTCGGCACGCACGCCTGATCCCCCCACCCCCGATTGCCCTGGCGCCCATGGCAGAGCTTGGCCAGGGGCGGTCTTGCGCGTCTTTCCCTAACGCTCGTGCCGGGCACGCAGCGCCTGTCCCCGGATTGCGGTGACGCCATGTTGTCCGAGTTTCAGGAATTTCCTGATATCGCGTTTCATCGCCAACCATCACCATAAATCACGACAAGTAACCGTGACATGACGTGCGGGATAGAGGGCGGGAGGACAAGGTGGCAACGATCAGCAAGGCACCGACCGTATTGGTCGTGGAAGATCACGCGGAGTCGCGCGAGATGTTGTGCGGAATATTGCAGCAGGGTGGGCTGCAGGTGGTGGCGGCAGCCGATGGCGTGGAGGCCATCGCGCTCATGCCTGAGCATGTGCCGGATCTGATTCTGACCGACCTGCGCATGCCGCGTATGGATGGCATGGAGCTGGCGCGCTACACCAGCTCGCATGAACGTTTTTCCCGGATTCCGGTGGTGCTGATCAGTGCCCACCTGCCGGCGGCCAGTGCGCGACTGCCCACCATTGCCGCTTTTTTACTCAAACCATGCTCGGTAGACCACCTGCTCGGGACGGTCACGGACCTCCTGCGCCAACGGGCGCAAAGCCAGGCCAGGCGGAGTTTTCAGGTGTAAGGGATCTGCGAGTTTTTATGATTTTATTTGCAGATATTTTCTGTATAACGTTGTGATTATGGAAAGCATTTCCGCGCTCGCAGAAGGTCCCGGTTCCCGTCCGGGAGGGGCGCATGGGGATGCTCCGGCAGTCATAAAAACAGGTTTCGTCCGGAACAAAAGAGTGATGAAAGTACTTATCGTAGAAAGCGATCTCGACTGGCGTAACACGTTGAGCGCACATATGGGGGAATTGGGATACGAGGTCTCGGTCTGCTCGGCACTGGGGCAGGCCAGGGACACGCTCAGGAGCCGTCAGCCCGACATCCTCATTTCCGACATCGGCTTGCCGGATGGCAGTCTCCTGCCGGAACTGGCCTCGCTGCGGCAGAATTTCCCGTCCATGGGCATCATCATCCTCACCGCCGCCACGCGCAGCCAGGAGCGGGTGCGCTGCATGAGCGACGGCGCCGATTACTACTTGGTCAAGCCGGTCAAGCTGGAGGAAGTCTCGGCCACGCTCACGGCCCTGGCGCGGCGCATGAAGACCGCGCCGCACCAGAGTTCGCCGCAGTCCGAAAAGTGGGCCTTCAACCGTCGCTCCGGACGCCTCTCCAGCAATGGCGCGGTGGCGCTGCAATTCACCGACAAGGAAAGCATCGCCCTGGCTGCGCTGCTGCAAAGTCCCAACTATCCGGTCTCGCACGCGCAATTGTTCGACCTGCTGCGTTCCGGGGGCGAGGAATATGATGCCCATCGCATCGATGCGCTGATCTACCGCGTGCGTCAGAAATTGCGCTCGTTGCAGGAGGCACCCATGCAGATCCGCAATATCTACGGCGAAGGCTTCCTGATGCTGCGCCGTTGCTCGACCGTCGATATTGTCCTGGAGTCCTGAACCGCAAGAGGCTCGCGCCATTTTGTCATTGGCTTCACCTGTTACTGAAGCCCGCCTGGCAGCAGAGGCTGTCGGGCGGGCTTTCTGACTTGTTCTCGTCACTAAACTTCACATCGACCTGAAACCGGCAGGGATGCTGCCAGGTCCGCCAACGACGGCAAGAAATGCTGCATTGCGGAAGCTTCGCCGCTTTTGGGGTATCATTGGGCAAGTTTCGACGCCAAATCGTATTTCTTCGCTTTACGTTTTCCGCTGAATCTGTCCTTCGCAGACATGCCCAGCACTGTCCCGGCATGCCCTCTGCGCTTACCCGACCGAACAAGTTGAAGCAGGCCATCCGGCTGGCTGCGGCATTGCCATGGGTTCGCTGATCCTGTGGCGATGCTGGCGGCGCTCCGGATTGCCGCTTTGCTGCTAGTGAACCATCATGACCACTTCTGCCCGATCTGCTGAATTGACCGGGGCTCTGAACGAGTCCCGGCATCGTCCGCTCACTTCCTCCGACTACCGCACCCTGGGCCTGTCCGCCCTGGGGGGCACGCTGGAGTTCTACGACTTCGTCATCTACGTGTTCTTCGCGGCGGTGGTCGGCAAGCTGTTCTTCCCGGCCGACATGCCGGAATGGCTGCGCATGCTGCAGACCTTCGGCATCTTCGCCGCCGGTTATCTGGCGCGCCCGGTGGGCGGCATCATCATTGCCCACTATGGCGACGTGATCGGCCGCAAGCGCATGTTCACGCTCTCGATCTTCCTGATGGCGGTGCCCACGCTGGTGATCGGTCTCTTGCCGACCTATGCCAGCATCGGTGTGGCCGCGCCCATCCTGCTGCTGTTGATGCGTACCCTGCAGGGTGCCGCCATCGGCGGTGAAATGCCGGGTGCCTGGGTCTTCGTGGCCGAGCACGTGCCGGCCAACCGTTACAGCTTCGGTGTCGGATCGCTCACTGCCGGCATCACCGGTGGCATCTTGCTGGGGTCGCTCATGGGCATCTTCATCAACAGCGTCTATGGCCCGGCTGAAGTGGCGGCGTATGCCTGGCGCATTCCCTTCATTCTCGGGGGCGTGTTCGGCTTGGTGTCGGTGTATCTGCGTCGCTATCTGGAAGAGACCCCGGTGTTCCGCGAGCTGGCTGCACGTCGCCAGCAGTCCAATGAACTGCCCTTGAAGACCGTGCTGCGCGAACACCGCGCCGCCAGCTTGCTGACGGCCGGCATGACCTGGTGCCTGTCGGGCGCGGTGGTGGTGGTGATCCTGATGACGCCGTCCTATCTGCAGACCGTGCATCACCTGCCGGCCAAGCTGGTGATGCAGGCCAACTGCGCCGGCACGCTGATGCTGACCTTGGGTTGCCTGGCCATCGGCTGGCTGTGTGACCGCATCGGCACGCGCGTCAGCATGATCATCGGCTGGGGTGGCCTGGGACTGTCGACCTGGTGGTTCTATGGCCAGTTGCCGGGTTCGCCCGCGTCGCTCATCGCGGGCTATGCGCTGGTGGGCCTGTTCGTGGGCAGCATTTCGCTCACCCCCATTGTTTCCACCCGTGCCTTCCCGCCGGCGGTGCGCTTTACCGGACTGTCCTTCGCCTACAACATGGCTTATGCCGTCTTCGGCGGGCTCACGCCGGTGCTGATCTCGCTGTGGATCAAGGCTGACCCGCGAGGTCCGGCGCTGTATGTGATCGGCCTGTCCATCCTCGGGGTGCTGCTGGCCTTCGTACCGATGAGCAGCAAGGGCTACCGGGCCTGATCGCAGGCGCGAACGTAAAAATGACCAGGCCCGGTAGCGCAAGCTGCCGGGCCTTTGTTTTCTTGATGATGCCGTGGACGTGCAACGCGGCCAGCGCGCCTTCTGGGGGCAACCCTCCGGGAGAGGCCGCCAAGCGTCGCCTGCCATTGTTGCAGCTCCTTGCCGTGGCACCACCACGGCGCGTCGCCGCGCCTAGGCAGTCAACGCTTGGCGACCTCTCGCACTCGCAGATTGAATGTGAACAGGCCCTAGTTGACCAGTTCCCGCTTCAGTTCGGAAATCAGGGCGGGATGCAGCGCGCCGGCACAGAGGAAGGCCGGCCATTGTCCCTTGACCAGATCCATCTCGCGTTCATCGCGGCACAGCAAGATGACCGGTACGTCGGCCAGCTGCTTCTGTGCCTTCAGGTAATGTGCCAGACGCAGACCGCTCATGCCTTCCATGGCCAGCTGCGCCAGTACCACGTCGGGGCGGTCCAGCGCGATGTGTTCGATGGCATCGTTGCCGCTGCTGGCGATCTGGATGTCGATGTCGTTGATGGCCAGCCATTCGGTCAGCACGCGGCTGACTTCGGGCTGGCTGGTGGCGATCAGGGCGGTCTTGTGCATGAGTGGGCGCTCCATCAGTCATGAAGTCATGGGACAAGCTCATCATGCACTGCGGGCAACATGGCCGCCATCGGGGTTTTCCTGAGCGCCGGCTCAGCTCATGCTGCTCATGGCTTCGCAGCTTTCCGCGCAACGCTGGCAGACGGTCGCGCATTCCTGCATGTCGTCATTGGCATTGCAGCGGGCCTGGCAATGGCGGCAGACCTCGGCACAGATGCCGCAGATCTGTCGGCAATATTGCGATCCCGCCAGTTGCCAGTTGGCCGAGAGCTGGCACAGTTCGGCGCATTCCAGCAACAGGCGTACGTCGTCGGCGGCCAGCTCCTGCGCCGCCGCCGGGCTGATGCCGAAGGCGGCCTTGCGACAGACTTCGTGGCAGTGCTGGCAGGCCTGCAGGCAGGTCGTCATCGAGGACGATGAACTTGTCTGCTGGCTGGACTGATGGACATTACGGGTCTCGGAAACGGTTTGGGTGCTCATGATGGACTCCTTGTATGGATTGAGGGGAGCGATGTCTGCAGACATGCTCAGGTGTTGACGATTTCCCCGCCGTTAGGGTGCAGCACCTGCCCGGTCATGTAGGAGGCGCCTTCGGTGGCGAGAAAGACATAGGCCGGTGCCACTTCGTCTGGCTGGCCGGGACGGCCCAAGGGTACGTTCTTGCCGAAGCTGGCGACCTCTTCTTCACTGAAACTGGCCGGGATCAGCGGGGTCCAGATCGGGCCCGGCGCGACGGCATTGACGTGAATACCGGCCGGGGCCAACTGCTGCGACAGCGAGCGGGTGAAGGCCACGATGGCACCCTTGGTGGCGGCATAGTCGACCAGGTGCTTGCTGCCACGATACGCAGTCACCGAGGCGGTGTTGATGATGCGTGCACCGCGCGTGAGAAAGGGCATGGCTTCCCTGACCAGGTAAAACATCGAGAAGATGTTGGTGCGGAAAGTGTGCTCCAGCTGTTGCTGCGAGATCTGCTCGATGCTCGTGGCCGGGTACTGCTGGGCCGCATTGTTGACCAGCACATCCAGGCGGCCGTAGGCATCCATCACCGCACCTACGGTGTTGCGGCAGAACTCGGGCGAGCTTACGTCGCCCGGCAGCAGCAGGCAGGGGATATCGAGCGCCTGCACCTCTTTCTGGGTCTGGCGGGCGTCTTCCTCCTCCTCCAGGTAGACGATGGCCAGGCGCGCGCCTTCGCGGGCATAAGCCAAGGCTACTGCGCGCCCGATACCGCTGTCGCCACCGGTAATGAGCGCCACCTTGCCAGCCAGGCGCCGTCCGGGTTCTCCGGTTGGTGCGCTGTGCGGACGTGGCTGCATCTCTTGCTCACTGCCGGGTTGATGGGATTGGTGTTGGGCCGGAAGGGTTCCGGTGCTGGCTTGGTTCATGCTGTCCTCCATGTCGTGATGTCCCATGGTAGGAATCCGGGGCGCGGAGGTCTGTAGTCCCGCGCCGTGATCGGGGCGCAGTCCCTCACTGACGGTGATGACGGAGAGGCTGAAGATGAGATCCGTGCCCATCCACCGCCACTGCCGTGCCTGTGAAGCAGAGACAATTCAGCCGGCACCATGCAGGCTTGTCTGGAGCGGGAATTCGGATGGGCAAGCAGTCGGGGAGGGATGCGACGTATGGGTTCTTGGTGGTCTGGCAAGACGCATCGTGTCGCACAGTTGGTTAATTGTCGCCTGACAGCGTCACATTGTTGTCACAGGAATGAAATATGATCCGCGGTCTATCCAAAAATCACGACGCGGGCGAGCACGGTGGAAAGTCATTTCAGTCTGACTCCGGCGACAGGGAGCAAGTTGTTCCAACCGACAGCGGGAGCGCTGGCGGTACAGGTGCCGGTCGTCCAGTTCGATGAGAACAACGCTGCCGTCCTGGAGATCTTCGGCCAGCACAAGGAGCTGGTCAGTCTTCCTGTGGTGGAACGGCAGCGGCCCATCGGTCTCATCAGCCGTCACATCTTCATGTCCCAGATGTCCAAGCCGTATCACCGCGAGCTGTACGAGCGCAAGAGCTGCATCGCCTTCATGGACAAGAACCCGCTCATCGTCGAGGCCGCTACCCCCATCGAAACGCTGGGCGCGCTGGCCGTGGCCTCGGGCGACAAGACCCTGGCTGATGGCTTCCTGATCGTCGAGCAGGGCCAGCTGGCCGGCCTGGGCGCGGGCCTGGCCCTGATGCGTGAACTGGTGAGCATGCAGGAAGAAAAGAACCGCCAGGTCATGCAGAGCATCGATTACGCCAGCGTGATCCAGCGCGCCATGTTGAGCGCCTCGCGCGCCGCCATGACCGAGGCGCTGGCCGATGCCTGCCTGGTGTGGGAGCCGCGTGACGTGGTCGGCGGCGACTTCTATCATTTCGAAGCGCATCCCGGCGGCTGGTTTGCCGCCGTCGCCGACTGCACCGGTCATGGGGTGCCGGGTGCCTTCCTGACCCTGATCGCCTCATCCTCGCTGAAGCAGGCACTGGAACTGCATGGCCCGCACGACCCGGCGCGCCTCCTGCGCGAGGTCAACCGCAGCATGAAGCGTGTGCTCGGGCAGCACGGCCAGTCCGACAAGCCCTCCGAATCGGACGATGGCATGGACGCCTGTTTCTTCTGGTTCGACAGTGCCACCCGCACCCTCATCAGCAGCAGTGCCAAGATGCCGCTGTTCCTGCTGGTGGCCGATGGCACCGAAGTGCTGACCATCGAAGGCAAGCGTGTCGGTCTCGGCTATGTCGACACCCCCGACGACATGCAGTGGGATAACCACAGCCAGCAGCTGGCACCGGGGACCATGATCTTCGTCTGTACCGATGGGGTGATCGACCAGATCGGCGGTCCCAGGAACATCGCCTTCGGCAAGCAGCGCCTGCGCCGCACCCTGCTCGAACACGGCCACCTGCCGATGCCGGCGCTGGGGCGCGTGGTCATGGACATTCACGGTCATTACCAGGGGACGCAGCGGCGACGCGATGACATCTGCTTCTTCGGTGTGCGCCTGGCGGCGGCGCTTCAGGATTCTCTTCAAGACTCTCAACACGGAACACACGCATGAACGGTATCCAACAGGAGTGGGCGGAGTTCCACAGCTATGTCGCCCGGCGCGACATCGTCTTCTACTACGTCGGCTATTTTTCCCAGACCATCATCGCCGCCATGGCCGAGGCCGTGAAGCTGCGCGCCGAGCATACCGGGGCGCTGGCGCAGACGCGGCGCAAACTGTTCTCTTCCTTCATCGAGATGGCGCAGAACATCGTCCACTACTCGGCAGATCTGCACGAGAAGGAAGGAAAAGTCACAGAGCCGCCCATGCGCCATGGCGCGGTCTACATCACCCAGACCGATGGTCGCTACTTCCTGCATTGCGCCAATCCCGTCGATGCCGAGATGGCCGACAAGCTGCGGGCGAAACTGGAACACCTGCGTTCGCTGACCAATGACGAAATCAAGGCTGCCTACAAGGAAATGCTGCGCACCGAGACACCGCCCGACAGCAAGGGTGCCGGTCTGGGTTTCCTGACGGTGGCGCGCGATGCCAGTGCACCGCTGGACTTCGAGTTCTCCCAGCCGGCCGCCGATGGCGCGCAGACCTTCTATCTCCGGGCCACCATCTGAGGGCCCGCCGCCTCTGACACACGACACCATGGACAACTTATTCATCGCCGCCAGCGCCAGCTCCCCCGAGGTGGATTTCCGCTTCGACCAGCGCACGCTTTCGCTGAAGGGCGAATCCTACCCCGAGAATGCCGCCCAGTTCTGGGGCGAGATCATCACCACGCTGCGCCGCTTCCTGGCCGACGATGAACACGGCGGCACCATCACCGTCAACGTGGCGCTGGCCTACTTCAACAGCTCCAGCACCAAGATGTTGTTCTCGCTCTTCGACGCCTTGAACGAGAAGGCCGAGAGCGGAACCGAAGTCGTTCTGAACTGGTACCACGACGAGGAAGACGACACCATCTTCGAATTCGGCCAGGAGTTGCAGGAAGATTTCGCCGCGCTGGTCTTCCACGATCATGCGGTGCAGAGCTGATGGACCGCGACGATCTTTTTGCGGCCGAAGCCGAGGCCCTGCACCGTGCTACGGCAGTACTGGCCGATCCCGCCAGCGCCCCGGCCAGCCATCGCGCGGCGCTGGAGGAACTGGTGCAGCACTATGGCCAGCTGATGCGCCAGAGCCGTCGCCTGATCTCGCGCAGCGACCGCACCGAGCGCGAGCTGAACCTGCTCAATGCGCGACTGCAGCAGTTGAGCGATGAACTGGACTACAAGGCGCGGCACGACAATCTGACCGGCGCCCTCAATCGTGGCGCTGTCTTCGAGCGCGCACACCAGATCCTGGAACAATCGTCGATGTCGCTGATCGTGCTGGACATCGATTTCTTCAAACGCATCAATGATGAATTCGGCCATCCGACCGGCGATGCCGTGATCCGCGAACTGGTTGGTCGTCTGCGCACCACGCTGGCAGGAAACGGTGTCATCGGCCGCGTGGGTGGCGAGGAATTCACCATCCTGCTGGCCGGGGTGGCGCTGGAACAGGCAGTGACCCTGGCCGGCAGGATCCGCCAGGCGATTGCCGGTGAACGTTTCCAGTGCCTGTCGGCGCGGCCGGTCACCTCCAGCTTCGGAGTGGCCTGGGCCACCGCCGGCAGCGATTTCGAAGAAGCCTATGCCCGTGCCGACCAGGCCTTGTATCAGGCCAAGCGCGGTGGGCGCAATCGGGTGGAGTCCGAGGATAGGGTGACCGGCTGAAGTCCCGCGCCCCTCATCGTGCAGGGGCTCGATGAGGCGAGCGACCGCCCGCAGGCGCCCTCAGTAGCGCGTCATGGCCGCCACCAGCGCAGCCAGCGAGTCGGCATTCATCTTGCGCATGACCTGCTGGCGATGGGCCTTGACGGTGCGTTCCGAGGTGCCCAGTTCGGCGGCGATCTGCTTGTTCAGCCTTCCCTTGACCAGACGTTCCAGCACCTCGCGTTCGCGTCGCGTGAGGGTCTTCAGGCGCGCATAGTGTTCCTGCCGCTGCTGCATCTGCGGACCGGATTCATCGAAGGGCATGAGCGCACCCCGGAAAGCTTCCACCAGCTGCTGCCGCACCATGGGCTGTGCGCCCTGTTCACTGGCCGCGCCGGGGAGGGGGCGCGGGCCGGCATCGTGGTGCCCGCTGTACATCTCCTCCGGTGCATTGGCGGCGGTATGGCCGGTGATGACGATCAGGGGCCGGCCCAGTTCACGTTCATCCAGCAGAGAACGCAGGCGCCGCGCGTCGAGATTCTGCATGTGGACTTCCAGCACCAGCCCGCCAGGGGCGCTGCCGGTCGTGTGCTGCAGGAACTGGGCCGCCGAGGAATGGTGGGCGACGTGGAATCCGGCGGCCTCCAGCAGGCGGACCAGCGGGCCACCCAGAGAGTCTTCACCACCGACGATGTGAGCGAGATGTGCAGTTGTCATGTTTTTCTTCCTTGACCGATACGGACGCATCGAACGGGTCTAATGGGCTTCACCGCTCCCTCGTCAGGCAGACTGCTTTCCTGGGGACAAGGACATGCGGGAAGAAAAACGCAGTTTTACCGGGATGTCGAAAATAGTCGACGCTGGCTGAAATTCAGGCCAGTGAGTTCAAATTTATTCGAATATTTCCTAGTTATTTTTCGAGATGCAGCTGCGGTGCAGCGTGCAGCGGCCTGTTCGCAGACGTGTGGGGAGGTGTTCCTGCCGTGGCTGGCTTCAACTTGCGGGGACGGGTGCCGTGTCGGTCCGGCTCACTGTCTGCCCGTATACCTGTGCTCGTCCGTGTGCCTTGGCCTGATACAGGTTCTGGTCGGCCAGGGCGATCAGCGAGGCGGGGCTGCTGCTGTGGCCTGGCGCATCCACCGAGGCCACCCCGATGCTCAAGCTGACGTATTGACCGACCTCCGACCTGGCATGGGGCAGATGCAGCCGGGCCACGGCGTCGCAGACGTCGCGTGCCAGCTTCATGGCCTGATCGAGACCGGCCATGGGCAGGATGCAGGCGAACTCCTCGCCGCCATAGCGTGCCACGCAATCGTAGCTGCGGTGGAAGTTGCTGCGGATGGCGTGCGCCACTTCGGCCAGGCATTGGTCGCCGGCCTGGTGGCCGTAGTGGTCGTTGTATTTCTTGAAGTAATCGATGTCGATCATCAAGAGTGACATGGCTTGGCCGGAGCGCTTGCACAGCTCCCATTTCTCGGCCAGCTCGCTGTCGAACTTGCGACGGTTGAACAGGCCCGTGAGCGAATCGGTGACGGCAATGTTGCGATAGAAATCCGATTGCAGCTTCAGCGTCAGGTGCGTCAGTACGCGTGCCTTGAGCACGGTGCCGTTGATGGGCTTGCTGATGAAGTCCACGCCGCCGGCATCGAAGCCCTTGACCTCATCTTCCTCGCTTTTCAGGCCGGTCAGGAAGATCACGGGGATGCCCAGCGTGACGGTGTTCTGCTTGAGCCGTTCGCAGGTCTCATAGCCGTTCAGTCCTGGCATGTTCACGTCCATCAGGATCAGGTCCGGTACGACCTTCTCGCTCAGCTCGATGGCCTGCACACCGCTGGTAGCCATGAAGATCTCGTAATCGCCTTTGAGCAGGGCATTGGCCAGGCGGATGTTGATGGGCTGGTCGTCGCACAGCAGTACGCGCGGGCGGCTGCCGCGCAGGGATGAGAGTTCTTCCAGGATGCGTTTCAAGTGGATTCTCCGAAGTGATGATCGAGATGGGCCAGGGCCGCCGGGAAATCGAGTTTCTCGATCAGTTCCCACAACTGCTGGTAGTAGGGTTGTCGCATCAGCCCATGGCGCTTGCCGATGGCTTCGGCCAGATCCAGCGCTTCAAGGTTGCTCGACGCCAACAAGGCGTGCAGCTGCTGCCTGTCAGGAAAATCGGTCGCCTTTGTCGAGGCCGGCAGCTCTTCTGCATCGGCCAGCGACAGCCCCGCCGGCGATGGATCGCGCACCCCTTGCAGTGCCTGTACGGCCAGTTGCTGCAGGACTACGCCGGCATCGCGCCGCACTGCGCCCTGTTGTTCATGCCAGCCCGCTGCACGGGCAGTGAAAAGGGCATCGGGCGACTCTTCCCGTGCAGCGCGACATGCGTTCTCGATGTCGGCGAAATACGCGGCCAGGCCGCTGGCGCCGATGGTGGCGCACAGACCCTTGAGGGCATGACTGCTCTGGCCGATGTCTACTGCCGAGACCTGCGTCAGCGCCGCCTCATATTGCGTGAACAGCCGCTCCAGCTCCGCTCCGGCAGCATCCAGCGTGGTACGGTAGACGTCGCTGGCCTGACGGAAGCGCCGCATCACGTCGGCGTGCTGCTCGACCTGCTGGCGGTCGGCGGGCAGGGAGACGGCGCTGGTCTCGGTCGGTGCGCGTTCTTGCGGGGCGGCGGGGCGATCGTGCTGCAGGTGCGACAGCAGGGTAGGGACCAGTGTACTGACGTCGATGGGTTTGGCAATGTGGCCGGCCATGCCGGCATCGATGCAGCGGCGGCGATCTTCCGGCGAGGCATTGGCGGTCATGGCCAGAATGGGGATATGGCGCAGGTCCTGCTGGCGACGGATGCGCCGGGTGGCTTCGATGCCGTCGATACCGGGCATCTGCAGATCCATCAGAATCAGGTCGAAATGGCGCTCGGGATCGCTGGCCAGGGCTACGCCGGTGCTGCCGTTGTCGGCGCTGGTGATGTGCGCGCCGCATAGCGACAGCAGACCGCTGGCGACCTGACGGTTGACGGCATTGTCTTCCACCAGCAGGATGTGCACGCCTTCCAGTTCGCGTGCGCCCTCGCGCACGGCTGGGGAATCGGCATGCGGGCTGGCCTGGTCTGCGCGCGCCTGCGATAGCGGCGTGGCATCTTCGATCTGCATCGGCAGGTCGAACCAGAAGCGGCTGCCGCGTCCCGGTTCGCTGCTCACCTGCAACTGTCCGCCCATGAGCTGCACCAGATGGCGGCTGATGGCCAGACCCAGGCCGGTGCCCCCATAGCGGCGGGTGGTGGAGGCCTCGGCCTGGGTGAAGGCATCGAAGATGTCCTGCAGGCGTTCCGGGGCGATGCCGATGCCGGTGTCGCACACTTCTACCCGCAACATCAGCTGCTGCGCGTTGCTGCCCGGCAGGCGCGTCAGCTGTACGTCGACTCGTCCCAGATGGGTGAACTTGAGCGCATTGCTGATCAGGTTGACCAGCACCTGCTGCAGGCGGTAGACATCGCCCACCACGCGTTGCGGCAGCTCGCCGTCCAGTGCGATGTGCAGACTCACGCCTTCCTGGGGCGGGCTGCCCGCCAGGATCGCGGCGAGATCGTGATGCAGTTTTTCCAGCGAGAAGGCCTGCAGTTCCAGCAGGACCTGGCGGGCATCCATCTTGGAAAAATCCAGCAGGTCATTGAGCAGATTGAGCAGCGACCGTGCCGAGATTTCGGCCTTGTTCAGGTAGTCGCGCTGGGCCGGTTGCGGCTGTGTCCGTTGCAGCAGCTGGATCATGCCCAGCACGCCGTTCATGGGGGTGCGGATTTCATGACTGACGCTGGCCAGGAACAGGCTCTTGGCCGAACTGGCCTGCTCGGCCTTCAGACGCGCCTCGACCAGGTTGTTTTCGAACTCGATGCGCTGGGTGATGTCCAGGTTGATGCCGATCACCCGTACCGGCGCGCCCATGCCGTTGCGGTCCACGTGCGCCCGAGCCTGCACGAAGCGGATGCTGCCGTCCTCGCGCTGCACCCGAAACACCGGTTCGAATTCTCCGGTACCGGCCAGCGCCGCCTGCAGGGCTGCTTCCACATAGCCGACATCGTCGGGATGCACGCGACGGCGCCAGCCGTCATAGGTGGTGACGTGGCCGCTGCGACCATCGCCGATACCGTAGATCTCGGCGATCTGGCGGTTGAATTCCAGCGTATCACTGTGGCGGTCCCACACCCACACGCCCAGTTTGGCCACTTCCGCAGCCAGCATCAACTGGTCGCGCGCGGCCGCCAGTTCGGCTTCCTGCTGGCGTTGCAGGCTCATGTCCATGGCGATGTAGAGATCGCCGATATGGCGCTGGCGGTGGTCCAGCATGGAAGTCTGCTGACGCGTGACGGGCAGAGTCACGCCATCCTTGCGACGATAGCGCAAGTCGCTCACGGCCTTCTCTTGCGCCGTTGCCCGGGCGCCGATGGCCGGACTGTTGAGACGGCCCGAGAAGGCTTCTTCCTTCATCTGCCCGATCACTTCTTCGGCCGGATAGCCCAGCATACGTTCAGCGCCGCGATTGAAGAGAGTGATCACGCCATCCGGTGCGGTGGCGATGATGGCCACACCGGTGGCCGAGCTGAGCACGTTGTTGAGCAGGGCATTGGCCTGCTGCACCTGGTCCAGCAGGGACTGGTTCTGGGCCAGTGCATCGCTGAGCTGGTTGCGGTTGTGGGTGATCTCGGTGACATCATGGGCCACGACGTAGAAGCCGATTACTTCTCCGGCTTCGGTGATGTCGGGGATGTAGGTGGTCAGGACGTGCTTGTAGCCGTTGACGGCATGGGTGAAGGTGCGCTCGAAGATCTGCTTTTCGCCGGCCAGTACGGCATCGATGTAGGGCAGGGCACTTTCGTAGAGCTCCGTTCCTACCAGGTCCAGCATGTACATGCCGGTGATTTCACCATGTGCCCGTCCGAACACCCGCTCGTAGGAGGCGTTGGCGAAGCGGTTGATGAGATGCTTGTCCCAGTAGCCGACCAGCGAGGGCATCACGTTGAGCACGGTCTGCAGCATGGTCTTGGCCTGGTGCAGCGCATGGGTACGCTGCTGCACAGTCAGTTCCAGTTCTTCGTTGATGCGGTGCAGCTGGCGTTCGATGCGTTTCTCGCGCGTGATGTCGCGCAGCATGAAGGCCTTGCCGATCTGTTGCCCGGCACGGTCGCGCAGCGGGAACATCAGCGCCGAGGCATAGCGTAACGCCTCCCCGTGCAAGCTGACCACGTGAGGCTCCTCCTGCTGACCGGGGGCGGGACTGAAACCTGTCCCCGGCTGCCGGGTGTTGCTGCGCTGGTCCAGTTCGCGCAGCGTTGCCTGCGCGGACAGGGCCGTGCCCAGTGCCCGATCCTCCGAAAGGCCCAGGGTATCGGTGGCACCCCGGTTCCAGGAGGTGATCAGTCCATGGGCATCGGTAGTGACGATGGCGTCGGGCGAACTGTCCACCACGGCGGCCAGCAGTGCGCGCGCTTCCTGCAATTTGCCTTCGCGGGTGGAAAAGACCTGGTAGGCCAGCGCGATGGCCAGGATCAGCATGGTCAGCGTGCAGCAGGAGAGCAACATGGCGCGGTCGCTGATGAACTGGTGCGCCTGGGTGTATTCAGGGGCGGCGCGGATCACCAGTTTCCAGGCGCGGCCATAGAGCGGCAGGGCGGTATCGAGGGTGACGGCGCCATCGATCTGGTCGAATCCGCCGCTGCGGAACAGTTCGACCGCAGGTGCGTCGCTGGCCACGTCCTCCACCAGGATCTGCAGCGAATGGACGTTCCAGCGCCGGCTCAGTTCGGACAGGATGTCGTGTACCGACAGCGGTGCGTAGGCCCAGCCGATGATTTTTTCCCGACGCTGCTCCATGGTCGGCGGAGTGACCGAGCCGGCATAGATGGGCAGCAGGAAAAGATAGGCATTGGCGGCAGTGCCTTGCTTCTGTACCAGGCTGATCGGCGTGGTCAGTTCGGCGCGGCCGGTCAGCATGGCGTGGTCGGCGGCCGAGCGGCGTTCGGGCGAGGAGGCGATGTCCAGACCCAGGGCTTGCCGATTGGGAACGATGGGCTCGATGTATTCGATGACGTAGCGTTCACCGGGATTGTGAGTGAGCTCGGTGATGCTGGAAAACAGCATCTGCTCCTGGCGTACCTTCTTCTCATAAGCCGGCAGCGCGGCCAGCGGCACATGACGGATGAAGCCGAAGCCGCCCGCCCAGGGGAACTCCTGGGCCAGATCGCGGCTGTCCATGTAGCGCAACAGTTTCTCGCGGCTCAGTTCATCCGCGCCGATGGCCAGGATGGCGCCACGGGTACCGCGCAGGCCGTGTTCGTAGCGGCGCAACAGGGATTCGATGTCGTCGCGGATCCAGCGGCTGTCCAGTGCCAGGCTGGCCTGTACTTCCTTCTGGTTGAGTTGCGACAGGCCGGCCACGCCCGCCAGCAACAGGCTGAAGGCGACGAGCAGGAACAGGCAGGTATTTCTCGTGATTCTGGTCATGATCAATATTGTTATGGTGGGCCAGCCTCGCGTCCCCCAACGCGAACGGGCGCCCAGCGCCCTGTCCTGCCGATTGCATCAGTCCCGGGTCGGGCTGGCAATCAGGAAATTCCCGGGTCAGCCGGCGCAGGACGGGCTGACCCCAACACGGATTCGTCTCAGTGCAACAGGATGCGCGCCTTCAGCGGCATCTCGTCGATCTGCTCGAAGCGCCGCAGACGCGCCAGGATGGCTTCGTCCAGTACGTGCTCCTTGTTGAGCAGCAGGACGCCGGAGCGGGTGCGCAGGTCCTCGGCCAGCTTCATGCCCACGCGCAGGTCTTGCGGCGCCAGCAGGCGGGTCTGCTGTTCCAGGGCCAGGCGTTGTTCTTCCATCATGGCGATGAAGGTCTCGACCACCAGCGGGTCGTAGCGATGGCCGGCGTGGGCGCGCAGCATGGTCAGGGCCTTCTCCGGGCTGACGTTGTGGCTGGTGATGCCGCCATTGCACAGACCCTCGAAGTCGCGCACCACCGCCAGGATGCGCGAGCCCAGCGGGATGGCGTCGCCCGAGAGGCTTTCCGGTACGCCACGGCCATCGTAGCGTTCGTGCTGATGGCGGATGATCTCGCCGCTCTCGGCCAGGGTCGGGATGGGGGTGAGCAGCATCTGGCCCTTGACCGGATGCCAGAGGAAACGCTGCAACTCGTCGCTGCTCATCTTTTCGATGGGCTTTCTTACCAGCTCATCGGAGAGGTCCAGCTTGCCGATGCCGTGCAGCATGCCGGCCATCATGGTGTGCCTGGCATGCAGGCTGGTCATGCCCATGCGCATGGCCAGCTGTTCGCACCAGCGGGCGATGCGCGCCGACTGACCATTGGCCAGTCCGGCGCGCAGTTCGCTGATGTCGGAGAAGACGTGCAGCATGCTGAGGAAGGCTTTCTGTTCTTCCTCCTGGGCACTCTCCAGGAACAGCACGGTCTGGCGCAGTTCCTCGGTGCGGGCCTGGACCTGGCGTTCCAGCTGGCGGGTGAAATCGGCCAGTTGCAGATTCTGTTCGCGCACCTTGCGTTCCAGTGCCATTTTCTGCTTGCGCAGTTGCTGTTCTTCCAGCGCATGGGCGACCGTCATGAGCAGTTCGCGGTCTTCCCAGGGCTTGGAGAGGTAGTGGTGGATGCCGCCATCATTGATGGCCGAAATGGTGCTGCCGATCTCGGAATAACCGGTCAGCAGGATGCGCATGGTGGCCGGCCACTGTTGCTTGACCTGGGCCAGGAACTGGGCACCATTCATGCCCGGCATGCGCATGTCGGAGATCACCAGATCAACTTCGGCGCTGGCCAGGATGTCCAGCCCGGCCTCGGCACTGGTGGCCGTCAACAGGCGATAGCCCAGAGGCCGGAAGCTGCGTTTGAGGGCCGACAGGATGCTCTGTTCATCGTCCACCAGCAGTACACAGGGTGGTGGCAGGGCGAACGGATCGGCTTGTTGCAGGGTCTGGAGTTCCTGGCTGTGGATGGCGGTCATGATGCTTCTCCTGGTTCGCCCGTGGCCTTGCTGGCCGGCTGGGCGCTGGCGGGATCGATGGGCAATTCGATCCGGAAGGTGGTGCCTTGGCCCGGTTCACTGCTGACATGAATATCGCCGCCGTGCTTCTTGATGATGCCGTAGGACAGCGACAATCCAAGCCCGGTCCCGCTGCCGACCGGCTTGGTGGTGAAGAAAGGTTCGAAGATGCGGTTGATGTGTTCGGGCGCGATGCCGTGGCCGGTATCGCTGATGCTGACGACGGCGCGCTCGCCCCGGCGTTCGGTGCGGATGGTCACGCTGCCACGTTCGGTGATGGCCTGAGCTGCATTGACCAGCAGGTTCATGAAGACCTGGTTCAGTTCCGAGGCCAGGCACTTGACCATGGGCAGTTCGCCGTATTGCTTGATGATGGTGACCTTGTACTTCAGTTCGTTGTTGGCGATGTTGAGGGTGCTGTCCAGCCCGTGATGCAGGTCGGCCATCTGCCAGTTGCTTTCGCCGGTGCGCGAGAAATCCTTGAGTGACTGCACGATGTTCTTGACCCGCTGCAGGCCCTCGTTGGATTCGGCCAGCAGTTCGGTGACGTCTTCGCTGAGGAATTGCAGGTCGGCGCGTGCCTCGTAGGCCTGCAGTTCGGATTGCGCCACGCTGGTGGGCAGCGTGCCGCCGGCGACGCACTGGTAGAGTTTGATGCCCTCCAGCAGCGTGGCTACGTAGTTGCCCAGGGTATTGAGATTGGCGTTGACGAAGCCGATCGGGTTGTTGATCTCGTGCGCCACACCGGCCGCAAGCTGGCCGATGGAGGCCAGCTTCTCCGACTGCATCAGCTGGGCCTGGGCCATCCTGAGCTGCTCGATCAGGGCACGCTGTTCTTCGGCCTGGCGTTGCAGGGTGTCTTCGAGCTGCTTGCGGCCGGTGATGTCGGTCATCAGTCCGATCACTTCCAGGGGAGTGCCTTCGGCATCCCGGATCAGACGCAGCGTATCGTGCATCCACAGGTAGCTGCCATCGCTGGCGCGGAAACGGTATTCATAGATCTTCTGGTCTTCCACGAAGAGCATGGCCAGGCTGGAGAAGATCGCGGCGGTGTCATCGGGGTGGATGTGGTTGAACCAGAAGTTGGGATCGTCCAGCATTTCCTCCGGATCGTAGCCCAGCAGGCGGGTGGCGTTTTCGCTGACGAAGGTGAGCTGGAAGTCGCCCGAGGGTACGCTGCTGTAGATGATGGCCGGGGTGTTGCCGATGATGTGGCGATACCGTGCATTGGCCTTGACCAGGGCGCGGGTGTCGGGCGCGTCATCGGTATGGGTACGCGGGCTGGCGCACTCTTCGGCCATCAATGCTTCGCTGTGTCCCATGTTCGCCTCCTCAGCGATGGCTCCCCGGTCAAGGGCGGGAGCCGCGCCCCGCTGGTCAGGCCGCGCGCAGCAGCGCCACGCGCTTGGCCTCTGGTGAGCGCATCGGGATAGACTGGGCCGGTATGCCTTCCAGGTTGAATACGCTGATGGCCTGGATCATTTGCCGGGTCGATTCTTCCAGGCTGCCGGCTGCGGCGGCGGCCTCTTCCACCAGCGCCGCATTGCGCTGGGTCACTTCATCCATCAGCACTACGGCTTCGTTGACCTGGTGGATGCCGGTCTGCTGTTCCCCCGAGGCTGCGGTGATCTCGGCCACGGCGGTGGCCGCTTGCGTGACCGAGCGCATGATGCCGCCCATGGTGTCGCGGATCTCGCCGGCCAGTTTCACGCCCGAGCCGACCCGCTGCGAAGATGCCTCGATGAGCAGCTTGATCTCCTTGGTGGCCTGGGTCGAACGTTGTGCAAGGTTGCGTACCTCGCCGGCCACCACTGCGAAACCGCGTCCCTGCTCACCGGCGCGGGCGGCTTCCACGGCGGCGTTCAAGGCCAGGATGTTGGTCTGGAAGGCGATGCCGTCGATCAGTCCGGTGATCTGCTTGATCTGCTCGGCGCTCTTGTGGATCGCATCCATGGTGTCATTGATGTGGTTGATGGAAGCTTCGCCACTGCGCGTGGTGGCCAGCGCTTGCTCCACCAGGTGGTTGGCCTGGCGCGCGTTCTCGCTGTTCTGGGTCACGGTGGAGGCCAGCTCTTCCATGCTGGCGGCGGTTTCTTCCAGGCTGCTGGCCTGGGATTCAGTACGGGCCGACAAGTCCATGTTGCCGCGTGCGATCTCCCCGGTGGCCTGGGCAATGTGCAGGCCGCTGCGGCGCACGTCACCGACCGAGGCCACCAGGTTGACGCGCATCTGTTCCATGGCTTGCAGCAGCGCGCCCATTTCATCGCGGCGCGCCTGGAGATCGGTGGCCGACAGATCGCCGCCAGCCACCCGGCGCGCTTGCACCACCGCCCGACGCAAGGGAGTGAAGATACGTTTGGCCAGCGTCATGCGCAGCAAGGCCAGGCTGGTCAGGGCAATGCCGGTGGTCACCAGTGTCGGGAGGCTGCTGGCGTGGCTGCTGCACTGGCCGTTCAGGAAAGCCAGCGCGCCTACACCCGCGGCGGCCGTGGCCAGGCCGAGGTCCAGCCGGGCCTTCAGTGAAACCTGCGACACCTGGCGCAGCTTGCCGCGCAGACCGGTGGGTACGACTTCGCCGCGATGGACCGCGATGCGGGTGCTTTCCTTCTTCAGCTCCTGGTAGGCCTGGTCGGCGGCGGCGATCTCGGTGCGGCTGGGCTTGGTGCGCACCGACATGTAGCCGGTGCACACGCCGCGTTCCCAGATCGGCGTGACATTGGCCTTGACCCAGTAGAAGTCACCGTTCTTGCAGCGGTTCTTGACCAGCCCGGTCCAGGGCAGGCCCGCCTTGAGGGTGCTCCACAGGTCGGCAAAGGCCAGCTCCGGCATGTCCGGATGGCGCACGATGTTCTGCGGGGCGCCAATCAGCTCTTCTTCCGTAAAGCCGCTGATGTCGATGAAGGTCGGGTTGACATAGGTGATGCGGCCCTTGATATCGGTCTTGGAGACGATGGAGGCGTGGGCGTCGATCTCGCGCTCTTGTTGAGTGACGGGTAGGTTGAGGCGCATGATCGGTCCCTGAAAAATTGATTGATGGAATCATTAAAGCATAAATTCATTGAAATCACTAAAAAATCGATTCTCTACGGGAATATATAATGAATTTGTTGCGAGCCTCCAACTAAGTTGTCATTGCGAAAAGTCTTGCGGGGATGCTGAATGTTTTTTATAAGTCATTGATTTATATGAATTAAATTCAATTTTGGCGACGCTGCGAATGGACCGCTCCCAGCCGTTGCAAAAACGCTTCACCATTTTATAAAATGATTAAATTGATTTAATTGTTTGTTCGAGGTCTAATGATGAGCATGGACATGGAATAGTCGATTCGGACGGGCCGTCGCCAAGGCGCGGCGCAAGGGGGGCAGACGTGAGCAACAAGAACAAGGTGGTGCTGCTGACCATCATCGCCACCGTCGTGGCCGCGACGATGCCGGTGATCGGCATGCTGTGGCTGTCGCGCCAGGCGGTGATCCAGTCCGAGCATGAGCGCCTGACGCGCTACGCCGAGACCGTCGTGGAGCGCGCCGAAGCCACCTTCCAGAACGCCCAGCGCTCCCTGAAATCGCTCTCGCCGCTGCTGCTCTTTCCCTGTTCGGATGAACACATTGCCCAGATGCGGCTCATTGCCGTCCATTCCGGCACCATCGAGGAAATGGGTTATTACGAATACGGCCAGCTCAAGTGCACTTCCTGGGACCGGCGTGGTCAGGCGCTGCGGCGGGCCCAGCCTGAGCCGCAGTTCACGACCCGTGACGGCATCGGTGTGGCGCTGGAACAGCCGTCCTTTGTCACCGACGGCCCCAGCATGATGGCCATCCAGTACGGAGCCCATGTGGCCCTGGTGCAGCGTGAACGCTTCGTCGATGTGGTCCTGGAAGATGGCGTGCATGTGGTGCTGGCGCGCAATGGCTTCGGGCTGGTGGCGCAGTACGGCGTGCCGTTGTCGGCGGGCATGGCAGGGCGGGCGCTGGGTGGTCTGGGTACCCAGGATTTCGACGGGTTCTTTGTCTCCACCGTCAGTCGCGATGGCTGGACCGCTGCGGCCATCATCGATGGACAGCAGGTACTGGAGGCCATGACGGGAGAGCAGCAGTGGTTCCTGCCCGCTGGCGTGCTGCTGGGGCTGGTCCTGGTGCTGCTGGTGCTGCGCGTGTCGCAGGCGCGCCTGTCGCCGCTGGCGGAACTGCAACTGGCCGTGCGCAAGCGTGAATTCATCGTTTTCTACCAGCCCATCATCGAGCTGGCCACCGGGCGCTGCGTTGGCGCCGAAGCACTGATTCGCTGGCGTCGCCCGGACGGCAGCATGGTGCGGCCCGACTTGTTCGTGCCGCTGGCCGAGGAGAGCGGTCTGATCCTGCCCATGACCGACCAGGTCATCGCGGCCGTGCTGGCCGAGCTGGGCGATACCCTGCGCGCCGACCGCGCCCTGCACGTGGCCGTCAATGTCGCCGCCCAGGATATCAAGACCGGTCGCATCATCGATGTGGTCAGCCAGATGCTGGCCGGTACCGATATCCGTACCGAACAGTTGTGGATGGAAGCCACCGAACGCGGCTGCATGGATATCGCCTCGGCCCGGGTGACGCTGGCGCGGGCGCGTGAGTTGGGGCATTCGATGGCGCTCGATGATTTCGGCACCGGCTATTCGAACCTGCAGTATTTGCAGGGCCTGCCCATGGATGCGCTCAAGATCGACAAGTCCTTCGTCAGCACCATCGGCACCGGTGCGGCCACCAGTGCGGTGATCGATCACATCATCGCCATGGCCAAGAGCCTGCATCTCTACATCGTCGCCGAGGGCGTGGAAACCTTGGAACAGGCCGCCTACCTGAGCGAGCACGGGGTCGACTTCGCCCAGGGCTGGCTGTTTGCCCAACCCTTGCCGGCGGCCGATTTCATTGATTTCTACCGGGCCACGCTGGCCGATTACGGCAGCGGGCCTGAGCTCATCCGCGGGCCCCAGGCTGCCACCTCCACCGCACTGAACGCCTGAGTCGCACGCCGTCGCCGGCGCAATGCTGGCTCAGTGCCGCTCCGCTGCGCCGCCCTGCATGCGCAAGGCCAGTGCCAGCGCCTGGTCCATGCCCGCCATGTGCCGTACCAGCATGGCCGGGATCATGCCCATGACAATATCGGCCAGCGGCGCGTTGCCGTCCTCCAGATAGGGCCGCAGACGGTGCAGCAGCGCCAGCAGCTCGGCGTGGTCGCGGCGATGGGCGCGGATCTCGCTGTAGCCGATGGCGTCCATCATCTTTTCTTCTTCCCGGAATCCCTGTTCGATCTGCGCCACCAGTGCGCCATAGGCTGCGGCGAATTGCGTGGGCGGTACCACCGCCAGGGCGGCCACGCTCTCCAGCACTTCGCGATGTTCGGCATCCATCTCGGCCAGCAGGGCCGGGATGCGTTGCGCCAGCGGCGGGTTGTCGCCGCTCGGGGCGAGGGATACGACACGATCGGCAGAGGGAACCATGACCAGCCTCCTGAGGCAGGGCGCGACCGCACGCGGGTCGCAACGCAGACATCCACGGCAGCGGCAGACGCACGACCTGCCACAGGGATGTTCATGTCCGATTCTAGAAGTCTGGTCTCGAAATAATTTGAGATAGCTCAAGCCGATCAGGATTGGTCGGTAGTTCGGGGTGGCTCGGCGCGCACGGCCACGCGCGCCCGCGATCTCCATGAAAAAGCCCCACGGCACCGTCAGGGGTGGCGTGGGGCGGGTCTTGCCGGCCGACCGGGCGTCGGCCGTGCGCTTGTAAAAAGCGCCGTTCCTGGCTCTGCAGTAGGTGCCGTCAGGGGGGCAGCACCTTGCGCAGCATTGCTGCCAGTTCAGGCGGGGAAAACTTGGCGACGTAACCATTGGCGCCCACCGAACGCACATGGTCTTCGTTGGCGGCACCGGTCAGTGAAGAATGGATCACCACCGGCAGTTGCTTGTAGAGGTCCGAAGCCTTGATCTTGCGGGTCAGGGTGAAGCCATCCATCTCCGGCATCTCGAGGTCGGTCAGCACCATGGCGACCTTGTCGGTGAGCGGCTTGCCTTCCTGTTCGGCTTGGCGGGCCAGCTCCTGGAGTTTCTTCCAGGCTTGCACGCCGTCGGTGGTCATCACGTAGGGCAGCTTGAGATCGGTCAGGCACTGCTCGATGAGGGCGCGTGCCATGCGTGAATCGTCAGCGGCCAGCACGACCGAGCCCGGCTTGATCTTCAGTTCATTGCTGCCGGCCGGGACCGGCTCGATCTGTTCCTTGACCGGCGAGATCATGTTGAGGATCTGCTCCACGTCCAGTACCTGCACCAGGCGACCGCCATCCTGGGCCGAGTCGAGGCGGGCGATGCTGGTGACCACGCTGCCGGAAGCATGGGAGTCAGCCGGCAGGACCTGGCTCCAGTCCAGGCGCACGATTTCCTCTACCGATTCCACCGCGAAGGCCTGGGTATGCCGGGCGAACTCGGTGATGAGCAGGATGTTGAAGCCATGGCCCGGCTTGCATCCGGCCACCGCCGGCAGGTCCACCACCGACATCACCTGGCCGCGGATGTTGACCATGCCCAGCATCGGGGAGCGCATGCCGGCCGCAGCGGTGATGTCCATCATGGGCACGATCTCGCGGATCTTGAAGACATTGATGCCATACAGCTCGCCCGGCTTGTCGGTGCTGCCGTCCGGGGTGCCGAGGCGGAACAGCAGCAGTTCGAACTTGTTGCTGGAGGTCAGGTTGGTACGTTCGTCGATTTCTTTTTGGAAGGCGTCCATATCGTCCTCAAGGATCAGAATTGTTCCCAGTCGCCGTTGTCGGCGCTGTCATGCTGGCTCCTGGCCTGGGCACCGGGACGGGCGGCAGGCGCAGGCTGGGCGATGTTCCTGGCGCGTGGCGCAGCCACCGCCGGACGTGCCGGGGTAATGTCACGCGGGGCGCTGGCCGCCCGGGCAGGCCGGACTGGGGCGGCTTGTACAGATGCCGCCACGTGCCTGTCATCCAAGCGGAACACGCCGACCGTCTGGCTCAGGCGTGCCGCCTGTTCCTGCAAGGCCTTGGCGGCCGCGGCAGCCTGTTCGACCAGGGCAGCGTTCTGCTGGGTATTTTCATCCATCTGCGTGACGGCATTGTTGATCTGTTCGATACCCTGGCTCTGCTCGGCGCCGGCAGCGGTGATCTCGGCGACGATGTCGGAGACGCGCTTGACGCTGGCCACCACCTCGTCCATGGTCTGGCCGGCTTCGCCGACCAGCTTGGTGCCGGTGTCGACCTTGGCCACCGAGTCGTCGATGAGCGCCTTGATTTCATGGGCCGCCGATGCGCTGCGCTGGGCCAGCGAACGTACTTCCGAGGCCACCACCGCGAAACCGCGTCCCTGTTCCCCGGCACGGGCCGCTTCCACGGCCGCATTCAGGGCCAGGATGTTGGTCTGGAAGGCAATGCCGTCGATGACCGCGATGATGTCCACGATTTTGCGCGACGATTCATTGATGGCATCCATGGTATGAACAACCTTGCCCACTACCTGGCCTCCAGCCTGGGCCACCTCGGAGGCCGAGACCGCCAGTTGGTTGGCCTGGCGGGCATTGTCGGAGTTTTGGCGCACGGTGGAAGTCAGTTCTTCCATGGCCGAGGCGGTTTCTTCCAGGGCGCCGGCCTGCTGTTCGGTACGGGAGGACAGGTCCATGTTGCCGGTAGCGATTTCGGCCGAAGCGGTGCTGATGGTGTCGGTGCCCACGCGCACTTCCTGGACGATCTTGAGCAGGTTGTCATTCATCTGCTTGAGCGCAGCCGTCAACTGGGCGGTTTCGTCGCGACCGGTGTTCTCCGGGATATGGGCGGTCAGGTCGCCTTCAGCCACCTGGCGGGCAATGGCTACGGCATTGACCAGGGGACGGGATACCAGGCGGGCAATCCACCACGACAGCAGCATGGCCAGCGCGATGCAGCTGGTGATCAGTCCGATGATGGCAAGCCGTGCGCGCTCGTAGACCTGGCGCGCCTGCACCTCGGAGGCGGCTGCGCCCTTGATGTTGACCGTGGTCAGTTCATTGATCTGGTCCTGCAGCTTGCGGTAGACCGGGGTGGAGATGGTATTGAGTACATCGTGACCAGCCGGCTTCTGGCCTTGCTCGAAGAGCTTCGTCATGCGCACATGGGCATCCTGGTAGGCCGCGATATTGCGCTGCAGATCCGGATAAATTTCCTTTTCGCGCGGTTCCGATACCAGCGTGCCGTAGTGCGTCATTTCCTTGGCAAGGATGTCCATCTGCTTCGCGGCGCGCTCGCGGGAAGCCTGTTCTTCCTTCTTGTCATCGGTCAGCAACTGCTGCATGTCGAAGCTGCGCGAGCGGGCCAGCGCCAGGCTGATCCGGGACAAGGTATTGATGCTGGGAAGCCAGTTGGCAGACACATCGTTGGCCGCCTTGTTCACCTCGGCCAGTTGCGCAACCGAGAAGCCCCCGAGCGCGACAATGAACAGCAGCACAACCAGGAAGGCTGCGTTGAGCTTGCTGGCAATTTTGAGATCGTAGAACCATTTCATGATGACGACTCCTGATGTGGGCGCGATATAGGAATAAAGGTGTGCGCTCAGGAACCATCATAAGTGGCTTCAGCAAATAAATCAAATAAATCGATTTAATCAGTTGTTTTATTTTCTTAGGGAATTTCCTGAATTCAACTCAGGTTTGCTGCATTCATGTCTTGTGCAGCCATTTTTCCACGGTATTCATCAAGCCGACCTGGGTGAAGGGCTTGCTGAGGTAGTCGTCCATGCCGGCATCCAGGCAGCGCTGGCGGTCGCCCTCGATGGCACTGGCGGTCAGCGCCACGATGGGGGTGCGCGGACGTCCCTGGGCCTGTTCGTAGGCGCGGATCTCGGCGGTGGCCTGGTAACCGTCCATGATGGGCATCATGCAGTCCATGAGCACCAGGTCATAGCTGCCGTTGCGCACTGCCTCCAAGGCCAGCTGGCCGTTTTCGACTTCCTGCAGGATGCAGCCGCGCCGCGCCAGCAGGATGCGCAGCAGTTGCCGGTTGATCTCGGTATCCTCGGCCACCAGGATGCGGGCGCCCCGCCAGCAGCGAGGGGAGTACTGTCGCCGACGCATCGACATTGGATGGCGGCTGGGGAGCGTTGTCGGGGGGCATGAGCGTACCCGGCGCCTCGGCGGCAGGCGGCAAAGCCGGCGCTGTCGTCGCCAGCGCGGTAGCGGGCGCAGGTGCAGCCGCCTCGCTCACCGGTTCAGGCGCCGGTGCCACGCCCTCCGGGCAGAGGATATCGAAACTGAACTTGGTGGATTGTCCCGGCACGCTCTGGCAGGCGATCTTGCCGCCCATCAGTTCCACCAGGTTCTTGCTGATGGCCAGACCCAGCCCGGTACCACCGAAGCGGCGTGAAATCGAGGAATCGGCCTGGGTGAAGGGCTGGAACAACTGGGCCAGGGACTCGGGAGAAATGCCGATGCCGCTGTCGGCAATGGCAAAGAAGAGTCGCCAGCGTTGCGGGCTGGATTCTTCACGGTGGGCCGACATGCTCAGCCGCACGTAGCCGGCCTGGGTGAACTTGATGGCATTGCTCAGCAGGTTGCCCAGCACCTGCTTCAGGCGCGAGGGGTCCCCGACCAGGCAGAGCGCCTCGTCACAATCGATGCGCACGTCCAGTTGCACGTCCTTGTTGTGGATCGAGGGCCGGTACAGCTCGGCCAGCTCGCGCACCAGCCGCGCCGGATGAAAGGCCACGCCTTCCAGGTCGAGCTTGCCCGATTCGATCTTGGAAAAATCCAGGATGTCGTTGATGATGCGCACCAGTCCGCCGGTGGCATTGTGGATGCTGTCGGCATAGTGTCGCTGCTTGTTTGACAGCCCCGACTCCATCAGCAATTCGGACAAGCCCAGGATGCCATTCATGGGGGTGCGGATTTCATGGCTGACCATGGCCAGGAAGCGCGACTTGGCTTCATTGGCATGGTCGGCTTCTTCCTTCAACTGCAAGGCCAGCTGGGCGTCCTGCTCACGCCGCTGCACTTGACGCAGGGCTACGCCAAAGCCGCCGATGAGGCCGATCAGGCTGATCACCGCTACCAGCATCAAGGGATACATGGATTCCAGCCATTCCCCGAAATAGACCTTGTCGGTCACGCCGATTTCCAGATACATCGGCGCATTGCGCACCGGTCGGTGGATGCCCAGCCAGTGCGACTGCATGAAGTAATAGGGCTGCTTGCCGTCGCTGTCGGCCGGGCGTGACGCGTGCAGGTCGGCCAGGGGGCGGATGTCGCGCTGCGCTGAGGTGTCGTGTGCCAAGGCGGTGGTGATCAGCGGTTTCTCGTCCAGGCGCGCCAGCAGGATGGAGAAGGGCTTGTCCTTGGTAACGGCAGCGAAGAAATCTTCAAAGAACGAACACGGCAGGGCGACCACCACGATGGCCAGCATGCGTCCCTGGCGGTCATTGATGCGGCGGCTCAGATAGAAGGTCGGCACACCGGCGGCCCGTGAATTGACGGTTTCGCTCAGGAAATCCTCACGCGAGGCATTCCTGCTGTGATGAAGGAAATAGTCGCGGTCGGTCAGATCCAGCGGTGGTGGCGGGAAGGTACGCGACAGGCCGATGATGCGGCCCTGGGCATTGCTGATGCCGATGCCCGAGATGAAGGGCAGGCCGCGGATCTTCTCGCGCATGGTCTGGGAATACGCGGCACTGCTGACGTGCTCGTAGAGCTGGGCGTCGTTGCTGACGTTGGCTGCTTCGATGTCGGACTGGATGCTGTCGAGGACCAGGCGGGCCGAGGAGATGGTCTGCGAGGTGCTTTCGGCCAGTACCGTGGAGAGCGTGGCCAGGTCATTGCGCCAGTCGTTGAGGCTGGCGCGGTACAGCAGTGCGCCCGAGATGAAGACGGTGCTCGCCAGCAACCCCAGCAGCAACCCGCCCAGGGTGAGGGCGGACTTGCGGATGCGCGGCGGGGCGGGCGTGGGTGGCGTCATGGGCAGGCAGGGGCTGGCTGGCCCTCGCGGGTCAGGGCTGCGCGAGGGAGCGCGCGCAGCGCCCGATTTCGTCCAGTACCAGTGCAAAGCTGGTCTGCAGTTGCACCAGTTCTTCCGGGCGCGGTGGCTGGCCGTTGCGGGCGGCCTGCTCGGTCTGCTGCAGCAGCGCCGTGAGCACATCGGCCTGGAACATGGCGCTCATGCCCTTGAGGCTATGGCTTTCGTGTCGGCTGCGCTCGGCATTGCCGTCCAGCGCGGCCTGCTCCAGCCGGGCGAAGATGGGCGGGGCACTATCGACGAAGGTGCGCGCCAGCGCGGCCACGGTCGCGGCATCGCCGCCCACGGCCTCCAGCAGCTGGCTCGGGTCAATATGATGATAGTGGCTCAGTGACTGGCCCAATGGCACGGTATTCCCCCTCTGTCCTGATCTGGTCGCGGCCGTTTTACTTCGGCTCTTGCAGCGGCAATGTGAAGCTGAATGTCGATCCTTGGTGTTGCTCGGACTGTAACATGAGTTGGCCTCCCATGAGCGTCACCAGCCGTTGCGCGATGGTCAGGCCGAGGCCCGCGCCGTCCTTGGCGCGTCGTTCGCTGTCGTCGGCCTGGGTGAACTTCTCGAAGATGGTATCGCGTTGCCCGGCGGGAATGCCGATGCCGGTGTCCTTGATGCGAATGGCCAACTCATTGCCGGCGCGGTCGACTTCGACCATGACGCGGCCGGTATCGGTGTAGCGCACGGCATTGCCGATCAGGTTTTCCAGCACGCGCAGCGTCTTGCGCTGGTCGCACACGATGATCTGCGGAACCTCGTCGGTGATGCGGCATTCCAGCAGCAGGCCCTTGGCCTGGGCAGCCTGGTAATGGCGCGCCATGGCCTGGCCGACCAGTTCGCGGATATTCTCGGGCTCGCGATGGACGCTCACCCGGCGGTCTTCCAGGGCGGTGACTTCAAGGATGGCGTCGACCAGCTCCAGCAGGCGGTTGCCGCTGTCATGGATGGCCGTGGCATATTGCGCCAGGGGGGACTCGCCCAGTTCCTCGCGCAGGGCATCCGAATAGCCCAGCACGCCATTGAGCGGCGTGCGGAATTCATGCGACATGTTGGCCAGGAAGCGCGACTTGGCCTGGCTGGCCTGCATGGCATCCTGGCGGCTTCTGACCAGCGAGCCGGCCATCCAGATCAGCACCGCATTGAAGACCAGCACCGCCAGCGTGATCAGCGAGGCCAGTGCCAGGGTGCGGTTGCGCTCACGATAATAGGGGGCCAGGCGTTCTTCGATGTCGATGCCCACCGAGGCATAGAGCGGATAGTCGTTGAGCTTGCGGAAGGCATAGATGCGCTCGCGGCCATCGATGCGGCTGACCGCATCGATCACGCCATTGCCCTGCGCCAGCATGGCGGCATAGACCTTGCCGCCGTTGATCTGCTCACCCATGGCATCCATGTCGCCGGTACGGCGCACGCGTACGACGCCATCGGCACCGACCAGGGTGATGACGCCATGGTGGCCGACATCGATCTGGTGGTACAGGCTGGTGAAATACTGGGGATCGATGGACACCACGATCACACCGCCAAAGCCGCCATCGGGTCGGTTGATGCGCCGGGTCAGCTGCAGCGACCACTTGTGCGAGACGCGCCCCAGTACCGGCTTGCTGATGAAGAATTTGTCCTCCCCCCCGTGCATGTGCACCTGTACGTGCTCACGGTCCGACAGATTCAGCGGGGTGAAGGGTTTGCTGGAGAGCACCACGTCGCCCTTGGCATTGACGACGGTGAAGAGGTTGTAGACATTGCGCGCCACCAGGCCATTGGCGATCTCGGTGGCCAGGTCCAGCGACTGGCCGCGCTCGGCATAGCGGTAGCGCAGGTAGACGGCGGCCTGGTCGGCTGCCTCGATGGTGCGGTAGGCGTGTTCGAGGAACAGCCGCGAGAGCGACTGGGCGTCGCGGCGGGCATCTTGCAGGTGGTTTTCGCGGCTGGCGTCGAGCTCCTTGAATGCCGCCAGCCACAGACCGCAGATCAGCAGCAGGGAAAACAGGCCCAGGGCCAGGCGCAGATCGATGCGCGCGAACCGGAGGGGCAGAGGGGGGTGTTTCCGGTCATCCATGGCACTGCTGGCCTTTCTTCGTTGGTCCCTTAGCGGGTTTCGCGCTCCCTGCGGGCACAGCAGGCCCGCATGTAACCGCGCAATTCATCAAAATTGACCGGTTTGGAGAAGAACACCACCCCGGCCGGAATACCACCGCGCATGGCCATCTCTTCGCCGTCCAGGCTGCTGACGATGGCGATGCTCACATCCTTGAGCTCCGGGTCGTGGAGGATGGTCTTGACCACCTCGTAGCCATCCATGCCTTCCATCACGATATCGGCCAGCACCACGTCGGGTTTGCTGCGCGCGATCTCCAGCAGCGCCTTGTAACCGTTGTCGCAATACACCAGGTCCAGCGGCAGGCCCCAGGAACCGAGGGCACTGGCATACAGCTCGCGCTGCAGGCGGTTGTCCTCGATCACCAGCACCGCGGTGCGGCCGTTGCCGGCACGTGGCGCCGGGCTGGCGCGTCCGTGTTCGCCTGCCTCGCCGCCCGAGGACGAGCCGGGGGTGGACTTGTAGGCATGCACGGCCGCCAGCGGGATGCGGCGGTGGCCGCCCTTGGTCTTCCAGGCCTCGATGATGCCGGCCTCCACCAACTGCTGGACGGAGGACACCGAGATGCCCAGGATGTGCGCCGCTTCCTGCGTGGTGCATACCTCGGAACTGGTTGTCTTTGCGGTTTTCATAAATCCATTATCGGTATTTTACACAAATAAATCAAATTCATTAGATAGAATTTGAATTCGATATAATCGTTTTTCGACGAAAAGCAACACTGCTGCCCATGGGCAATGCTTTGAAGGCCCATTATGCAGAGAATTTCGTGAGTTCGTCAGATTTTGTGTATTTTGCCTGCTTTTACCGGCTTTGGCAGCCATTACCATGCGCTGGGAGCGCCTGTCGGTGCGGGGCTCAGAGGGTATCGAGCTGGTTGCGCAGATCGGCGGCGCGTTGTTGCAGGGCCTCGATATCGGCGCTCTGCATTTTTCTGAGCTGCTGGTAGGCCATGCCCATGCGCGGGTTGTTGCCGAAGGTGGACTGGTGGCGCAGGAAGAAGTCCCAATAGAGGGCATTGAAGGGGCAGGCATTCGCGCTGGTCTTCTGCTTTGGATCGTAGGCGCAGCCCTGGCAGTAGTCGCTCATGCGGCCAATGTAGGCGGCGCTGCTCACGTACGGTTTGGTGGCGATGATGCCGCCGTCGGCCCACTGGCTCATGCCCAGGGTGTTGGGCAGCTCCACCCATTCGAAGGCATCGATATAGATGCCCAGATACCAGTGGTGCAGCTCCCGGGGATCGAGCCCGGCCAGCAGGGCGAAGTTGCCGATCACCATCAGGCGCTGGATGTGATGGGCGTGGGCCGTCTCCAGCGACTGGCCGATGGCGTGGCGCAGGCAGTTCATGCGCGTCTGTCCGCTCCAGAACCAGGCCGGCAGGGGCAGGCGATGGCCCAGGGCGTTGCGCTGGTCATAGCCGGGCATCTGCGACCAGTAGATGCCGCGTACATATTCACGCCAGCCGATGATCTGGCGAATGAATCCTTCCACTGCCGCCAGCGGCGCCCGTCCTTCGCGATAGGCTTCTTCGGCGCGGCGCACCACTTCCAGGGGATGCAGCATCTTGACGTTGAGGGCGAACGAGAGCAGCGAATGGAACAGCCGCTGCGCCTGGCTGCTCATGGCGTCTTCGTAGTCGCCGAAATGCGGCAGCACGGTGCTGATGAAGTGATCCAGATGTTGCAGGGCTTCGGTGCGGTCCAGCGGCCAGCGCAGTTGCGTGGCCTGGGCGTTGCCGAAACTGCGCACACCCTGGGCCTGCAGCATGTCCCACAGCGCAGCGTGATCGTGCGGCCGACGCCAGTCCGCGGGTTCGGGCGGGTCGCCGGGCCAGCGCTTGCGGTTGTCGTGGTCGAAATTCCATTGGCCGCCTGCGGGCTTGCCATCGCCATCGAGCAAGAGCTCGAAGCGCCGTCGCATCTGTCGGTAGAAATGCTCCATCAACCACTGCTTGCGGCCGGCGAAAAGGCGCGGCAGTTCGTGGCGCGCGGTGAGAAAATGCTCGCTGTCGCACACGGCAATCTCGCCCTGATGCGTGCTCGCCCAGGCCTGACCCCACTGCTGCAGCGTCTGGTCGACCCGCCATTCATCCGGTGCCTGCCATTGCACCTGACGGGCCTGGTAGTGGACCGCCAGGGCATCGAGGTTATCGACCAGCGACTGCCGGTTGCAGGGATCGTCCAGCCGGATGTAGCGCACCCGATGACCGGCCTGGCGCAACTGCTCACCGAAGGCCCGCATGGCGGCGAAGATGGCCAGGATCTTTTGCGCGTGGTGCAGCACGTAGTCGGTCTCGGAGCGCACTTCCATGAGCACGTAGACCACCTCGGGATCGACCTGGTCGAACCAGGAGTGCTGTGGATTCAACTGGTCGCCCAGGAGCAGGCGCAGGGTGGATGCCGGGTGCGATGGCGCGTTGGAATTTTTAGTCATGGTGGGTAAAACGGTAGAGCGGAAGACCGATCATGCGGGATGCTGGCGACCATAGCGCCCCAGCACCAGAAAAGCCGCCAGTTTCAGCACGCAGGGCAGCGCCGCATAGACCAGCGGCAGGCTGCTGCTGGGTCCCTGGCCCGGGTGGTAACCGAGCGCCGACAACAGCGGCAGGGCGATGCCCGCCAGTGCCAGGGCCAGCTTGCCCAGCATGGTGAGGATGCCGAAGGCGCTGCCCACCGATCCAGGCTGGGTGACCACGCGCGCCAGCAGGACCGGTGGCAGCAGCAGGTCCGCACCGAGTGCCGCGCCGGTGGCCAGGCATACGGCGAGAAACGCCCAGCGCTCGCCCGGCCCCAGCAGAACCGCAGCGACGAAGCCGACGATGGACAGCAGCATGGCCTGGCGCCAGCAGGCGATCGGTCCGATGCGGCGTGCCAGGGCGCTCCAGAGTGGCAGCCCCAGCGCGGCTGCGCCGAAATAGGTCGCCAGGAAGACGCCGGCCAGTGCGCGCTCCTGCAATTGATCCTCGATGAAGAACAGCGCCAGTGTCGCCGGAACGGCAGCCGACAGGGCATTGAGCAGGTAGGGCGGCAATAGCGCGCGAAACGCCCGGTTGGCCCACAGCCCGCGCAGCGACACCGCCCAGCGCTGGCCCTGCGCCGTCATCGCTGGCGCCGGCTGGCGCAGCAGCAGCAACAGCGCACCGCCCAGTACGGCAGTGAAGAACAGGCAATACCAGGTGATGCGCTGGTCGATCAATGCCGGGTCTGCGGCCAGGATGCCGACCGGTATCACGCTGGCGACGATCACCCCGGCCAGGCCCGCACCTTCACGCCAGGCGACGGCGCGCATGCCCTGTTCCGGCAGGCGCGAGCCCCAGGACAGATAGGCGATGCTCAACATGCTGTGGGCGCCGTAGGCCAGCACCAGCATGCCGACCAGCCACACCATGGCGGCCTGGGGCGTGGCGGGGGGCTTCCAGAGGCATATGAAGGCAAATGTCAGCACCACGCCTGCGGCGGCCATCCAGCGCTTCTGCCGTTGCGCCGAGCGGTCCAGCAAGTGACCGAAAAGGGGATCTTGCAGCATGTCCAGCAGGCGCGCCGCAAACAGCACCCAACCCAGCGGCGCCAGCGCCACGCCGACGTGGCTGGCGTAGTAGGCCGGGATCTGCACGAACAGTGGCAGCGCCGCCATGGCCAGCGGTGCGCCCAGCATGCCATAGGCGGCATTGCCGGCCCGCGAGCGCGGCGCGCAGGAGGGCTCCATCACTGCGCTCAAGGTATCTCCCCGAGCAGGCGGCGACGCAGCTTGTCGTCACGGCTGGGCTGGCCCAGCCAGATGTTGAAGAAGGAGCGCGCCAGTTCCGGATCGGCGATCTCGGCCAGCATCCGGTTGCGGTCATACAGGCGCATGCCGCGCCGGGGCAGATAGACGCCGACCAGTTCATCGCCATCGGCCACGTCCACGAAGGCGCTCTCCAGCTCGCTCTTCCAGCGCGCCAGGGTCGGGCCGGCGATGGGGGCCGGACTCATGCGTTTGATTTCATCGATGGAGGTGGAAGCCAGCTTGTCGCGGCTGATCTTGACCTGGTAATCCAGCTGCAGGGCAAAGGGCTGGTTTTCATCCAGCGGCTTTTGTGCTGCCCACAGGGTGGCATGATAGATGCGGAAACCCAGCCAGGTCATGGTGCCGCTGCCGAGCCGCTCAACCCGGGCGGGCAGGGCTTCGCGCCAGGGCTCGCTGGCATGGGCAGCGCGGCCCGGGCACAGGGCCGCCAGCGCCAGCAGCAGCATGCAGCAGAACAGTTGCAGGCGCTGTCGGTGCGCTTGGCGCGGCAGTTCGAGGGGGGCAACGGTAGCGTCGGGCATCGGGAGTCTCCTCAACACTTTGGGTGACCAGGGGATTACCAGTATAAGATAAAAGCTACCAATTGGTATTTAATATTTACCAATCGGTATTGACACGTTGCTCAGCGCGTCCATTTGCGCTCATAGTCCATTTCCGCGAAGTGCTGCAGGAGGAAGTCGACGAACACGCGCACCCTGGCCGGCAGGTGCTTGCGGCCCTGGTAGGCGATGTTGATGGTCAGGCGAGGCAAGTCCCATTCGTCCAGCACCGGGACCAGGCGGCCTGCGACGACGTCGTCATAGATGATGTAGTTGGGCTGGATCAGGATGCCCAGTCCCTCCAGCGCGGCGGCGCGGATGATCTGGCCGTCGTTGGATTGCATCAGGGCGCTGATGTCCAGCTGCCGTTCATGGCCGTCGCGATGGGTGAAGCGCAGCTGGTTGGGGTGGTTGGCGTGGCTGTACACCAGCAGGTCATGCGCGGCCAGCTCTTCGAGCGACCGTGGTACGCCGCGCGCGGCCAGGTAGCCGGGGGAGGCGGCCAGGATGCGGCGGGTGGCCGCCAGGCGGCGCACGGCGATGTTGGAATCCGGCTCGAACTCGCGGGTACGGATGGCCACGTCGATGCCGCTGTCGAGCAGGTCGACGTAGCGGTTGGCCGAGACCACGTCGAGGGTGATGTCCGGATAGAGCCGATGAAAGCGTGGCAGCAGCGGGCTGATGTGCTTCATGCAGAAGGACAGCGAGGAGGTCACCCGCAGCAGTCCGCCCGGTGCGACGCTGTTGGCGTTGACCAGGGCTTCGGCTTCCTTCATCTGCGTGAGTGCCGCCTTGCATTGGCGGTAGAAGCTCTCGCCGGCCTGGCTCAGGCCCAGGCGGCGCGTACTGCGTTCCACCAGACGTGCGCCCAGGCGTTCTTCCAGCGCCGCCAGGCTGCGGCTGGCGGCGGCATTGGACATGCCCAGCGCTTCGGCCGCGCGCGAGAGACTGCCCAGCTCGGCTACCTGCACGAAGAGTTCGAATTGATTCCAGCGGTCCATGGGGCGGCTTTCCTGGCGAGGTGGGCAGTCCGAAGTGGAAAACAGTTTTCCACATTCGTCATATATCTGCAGAAAAATAAGACCTATATTACCGCTCAGCGAAAAAATCAAAACCATTTTCCCCATCGCCGAGGAGACCATGCTCAATCTCAACGAAGACACCATCACCCAGGCCGTCCTGGCGCGCCATGCCGGCATGGCCGATGAACGCCTGCGGCAGATCGTGACCAGCCTGGTGCAGCATCTGCATGCCTTTGCGCGCGAAGTCAGGCTGACCGAGGAGGAGTGGTTTGCGGGCATCCGTTTCCTCACCGAGACCGGGCAACTGTGTTCGGACAAGCGCCAGGAATTCATTCTGCTCTCCGACACGCTCGGGCTGTCCACGCTGGTGATGGCACAGCAGCACCACAAGCCGGCCGGCTGCACCGAGGCGACCGTGTTCGGTCCTTTCCACGTGGAGGACTCCCCGGTTTATCCGCTGGGGGCGGATATTTCCAACGGGGCCAAGGGGCAGCCCTGCTTCGTCAGCGGCAGCGTACGCGGTCTGGATGGCCAAGCCGTTGCCAACGCCAGGATGGAAGTCTGGCAAGCCGATGAGGATGGTTTCTATGACGTGCAGTATCCGGACCTGGCGCAGTTGCAGGCGCGCGGTACGCTTCATACCGATGCGGCCGGGCGTTACCACTTCCGCAGCATCCTCGCCAATTCGTATCCGATCCCGCACGACGGCCCGGTGGGCAAGATGCTGGAGACCCTGGGCCGTCATCCGTGGCGACCGGCGCACCTGCATTTCCGCATCCAGGCCGAGGGCTATGAGACGCTGATTACCCACGTCTTCCGTCGTGGCGATGAATACCTGCAATCCGATGCCGTCTTCGGTGTACGCTCCACCCTCATTGCCGACTGGCCGCGCCACGAGGCCGGTACCGCGCCCGATGGCACGGTGTGTGACCAGCCCTTTTACACGCTGGACTATGATTTCATCCTCAATCCCCAGCGCACCTGAGTCCGCCATGTCCCTGTCCGCGCCCAGTTTCACTTATAGCAGCGCTGCTGCCCGTGTCATCTTCGGTGCCGGCAGCCTGCAACATCTGGTTCGAGAAACCGAGCTTCTGGGCGCGCATCGTGCCCTGGTACTGTGTACGCCCGGCCAGCGTGCCGAGGCCGAGCGCGTGGCGTCCCTGATTGGCGATCGTTGCGCCGGGGTATTCGACCAGGCCGTCATGCACGTGCCTATCGAGACGGCACGACACGCGCGGTCGGTGGCCCAGGCGCTGGGCGCGGACTGTGCCATCGCCATTGGGGGCGGGTCCACCATGGGATTGGGCAAAGCCATTGCACTGGAATCCGAGCTGCCCATCCTGGCCATCCCGACCACCTATGCCGGTAGCGAGATGACGCCCATTTACGGCATCACCGAAGCGGGTCTCAAGAAGACCGGCCGCGCCGCGCGCGTGTTGCCGCGCACGGTCATCTATGATCCCGAATTGAGTCTTGGCCTGCCGCTGCCGCTGTCGGTGACCAGTGGCATCAACGCCATGGCACATGCGGCCGAGGGCCTGTATGCGCCGGACGCCAACCCCATCATGTCGCTGCTGGCCGAAGAGGGCTTGCGCGCACTGGCCGAGGGTTTGCCGCAGCTGCTGGTGCGCAGTGATGATCTCGCGGCACGCAGTCAATGCCTGTATGGTGCCTGGCTGTGCGGCACGGTGCTGGGCAATGTGGGCATGTCGCTGCATCACAAGCTGTGCCACACCCTGGGAGGCAGTTACAACCTGCCGCATGCGCAGACGCATACCGTGATCCTGCCGCATGCGCTGGCCTACAATGCACCGGCCGCACCGCAGGCCATGCAGCGCATCGCACGGGCACTGGGCACCGACGATGCCGCGCAGGGGCTGCATGCGCTGGCGCGCAAGCTGCGGGCGCCGTTGTCCTTGCGCGAGCTGGGTATGCCCTATGAGGCGCTGGATCGCTGCACCGACATCGCCTTGCAGAATGCCTATGCCAATCCGCGTCCGCTGGAGCGCGCGGCGCTGCGGACCTTGCTGGAGCGTGCCTGGCAGGGGGATGCGCCTGAGTGACGTATGGTGTGGCGGTGCAAGGCTTGCATAGACGACGTCCAGATTACCAGGAGACCGCCAGGCCAGGAACATCGGCCAGGCCACGGGCGGCCTCTCCCGGAGGGTTGCCCCCAGAAGGCGCGCTGGCCGCGTTGCACGTCAGGGCTGGTGGCACCACCACCAGCCCTGACGCGCGCCTTGCCACCACGCCTTCTGGGGGCAACGCATCTCACAGATTGAATGTGAACAGGCCCTAATCCACCTCTGGCCGCAGCTCGTCCTGGAACTGCGCTACTTGTGTGCCACGCACTGAACAGCCGATGCGACTACCCGGGAAAGCTGGATCGCGCGAAGCTTCAATGACCAAGGAGCGCTCGCCCAGTACATTGGCCTGGGCCCGATAATGCTCAAAGCGCGTGGTGCGGTGCCATCCGCCGCGATCAAAGATTTCCATGCGCACGTAGTTGCCTTCCAGCTCGCGGCTGGTGCGCTTGAAGTTGGGGATGGCCGCACCCAAGGCTTTGACCAGTTGTTCCGGCGTAGCCGGACTGAAGAAACCCCAGCTGATCTTCTGCAACTGGCCGTTGATTTCCAGGCGTTCGTCGTAGTAGCCGCTCAGGATTTGTCCGTAGGCCTGTGCCGGGGCCGCTACGGCGATGTGGTTGCGGCCTGCGGTGCTACGGTCCGGGACATCGATACTGGCCACCGGGCCTTTGAGGGTGACCACGAAAGCCGGTTGCAACGCGCCGGAGAACTGGCGTACCGTCGCCGCGAAGCTGGCGTCGCAACTGCCAAGCGCCTTGAGGACGTTTTCCAACGGCGTGCGCTGGTCGGTCACCGCGGCGGACACCGCCTTCGTGCGCAATTCGTCGCGTTGTGCTGCTTGCTGCGACTTCACTGCCAGCCGCTGCTGCTTGATTTGCAACTTGGCCATGCGCTCTTCCGGCGTGGAGCAGGCGGTGGTCAATAGAAGTGTGCCGGCTGCGAGCAGCCAGATGCGTGATGTGGACATGTTTTCCCCTTGATATGTCTACGTGGTTGAGTGTTCTTGTTCGGTGATGCGGTTTACTGCGGTCCAGCGATGACAGTCTTGCGGTGTATTAGCCGCCGTCGTATTGCTGCGGTGTTGCGTTGCTCTGGCTGCCGGTAAGCTCCAGAAGGGTCGGCAGCGCGATGTCTTGCGCAGGGTGCAGCCGCACCGGCACCGTAGTACAGAGACACAGATGGTAGTGCGCCCCAGGTTCATGATGCAGGAAGGACGGAGCGTCGCCAGTCAAGGCAACCTGGTTCTGACGGGCGTTGTGGCGGCATTTGTAATCGGCCTCCTTGGCGCACCACAGCCGATAGAAGGCGGCTTCCCGCTGGTCGCCGGTGAGGCCTTCCAGGCTGGACAACTCATGCGGTGTGAAGGCCAGCTCCGCCAGTGCCGACAGGTCGCGTTCGGGCGCCGGAGCTTCGATGTCCACGCCGATCTGCGTGCCCACTCCTACCGCACAGGCGATCCAGCCGCGGCTGTGCGAGAGGCTGACCGCTGGCTGCCCGACCCCATCGGCCAGCTCACCTGCGATGCGCACGACCGGAGCGGCCCCGCCTGGCTCGCTTACCGCGATGTCGTCCAGGCGGCAGCCACTGACCTGCATGAGTGCATGGCGCATCAGCAGCCGGGCCAGCAGGAATTCGCCCGCACGCTGCGGACGCAGGAAACCCTGCAGGCGCATGCGCTCATTGGGCGACAGGACCGCCGCCAGTCGGGCCAGCGTGGAGGAACATGCGCCCGCGCCGACGAAGCTGCGGCCATCCACCACCCAGGCTACGGTGAAGGCCATGACGACTTACTTGCCCAGCTTGCCGATGTCGCCCTTGAGGGCGACACCGGCCATGGTGGCGGCCAGCGCCAGGGTCAGTGCGAGGGAGAGGGAAATGATCTTCATATCGCTTGTTTTCCTTGTCATGAGAGGAGGCAGAGGAGGGGCGTTCAGGGCCAGCGTCTGAAAATGAGCGAGGTGTTGATGCCACCGAAGGCAAAGTTGTTCGACATCACGTATTCGCACTGCAGTGCGCGGCCTTGCCCGGTGAGGTAGTCCAGTTCGCCGCAGTCGGAGTCGGGATGCTGCAAATTGATGGTCGGAGCGAACCAGCCGTGACGCATCATCTCGATGGACAGCCAGGCTTCCAGCGCGCCGCAGGCACCCAGGGTATGGCCCATGTAGCTCTTGAGCGAGCTGATCGGTACGCGATGGCCGAACACGCGTGCGGTGGCCTGGGTCTCAGCCAGATCACCTTGGCGCGTACCGGTGCCGTGCGCATTGATGTAGCCGATGGACGAGGCCGGCAAGCCGGCGTCGTCCAGCGCCATCTGGATAGCCGCCTGCATGGTGGCAGCGTTGGGATTGGTGACGTGGGCGCCGTCGCTGTTGGTGCCGAAACCGACGATCTCGGCATAGATCCGCGCCCCGCGTGCCTGGGCGTGTTCCAGGTCTTCCAGAATCAGGCTGCCGGCGCCTTCGCCCAGCACCAGGCCGTCGCGGTCGCGGTCGAAGGGGCTGGGCGTGAGCTTCGGAGTGTCGTTGCGAACGCTGGTGGCGTAGAGCGTATCGAAGACTGCGGCTTCGGTGGCGCACAGTTCTTCCGAACCGCCAGCGACCATCGCCACCTGACGCGCACTGCGGATGGTCTCGTACGCATAGCCGATGCCCTGGCTGCCCGAGGTGCAGGCGCTGGACGTGGTGATGATGCGACCGGTAATGCCGAAGAATACGCCCATGTTCACTGGCGCCGTGTGGGCCATCATCTTCAGGTAGGTATTGGCGTTGATGTCGCGGGTATTCTTTTCGGCGAACATCATGGCGAAGTCGGCAATCGCATTGGGCGTGCCGGCCGAGGAGCCATAGGCGATGCCCAGTTGGCCGCTCTTGAGCAGAGGATCTTCCAGCAGCCCGGCATCGGCCAGCGCCCATTCGCTGGCGCGGGTGGCCATCAGGGCGACCCGGCCCATGCTGCGCGTGGTCTTGCGGTTGTAGCGTTCGGACAGCGAAAACTCTGCTGCCGGTGCACCCAGGCGGGTGTGCAGGCCGATGTAGTCATCCCAGCCGGGCATGCGCTGCACGGCATTGGTATAGGTTTTCAACTGCGCCAGTGCGCTGGTCCAGTCGGTGCCGATGGGACTGATGCCGGCCATGCCGGTGACCACCACCCGGCGCTCGCTGCGCGGATGCGTCATGCCAGGCCTCCGTTGACCGAGATTACCTGGCGCGTGATGTAGGCCGCATCGGGCGACATCAGGAAGGCCACGGCCGCCGCCACTTCCTCGGGCTTGCCGGCGCGGCGGGCGGGGATCAGTTTGAGGATTTCCTCGACGGGAGCGTCTTCGGTCATGTCGGTATCGATCAGGCCGGGGGCGACGCAATTGACGGTGATGTCGCGCTTGGCCAGTTCCAGCGCCAGCGCCTTGGTGGCGCCGATGACGCCGGCCTTGGCCGCGCTGTAGTTGACCTGGCCGCGATTGCCGATCAGCCCGGACACCGAGGCCAGGGTCACGATGCGGCCCGCAGCGCGCCGCCGCACCATGGGCATGACCAGCGGATTGAGCACGTTGTAGAAACCATCGAGGTTGGTGCGCAAGACGCTGTCCCAGTCTTCGCCGGGCATGGCGGGAAACGCGTTGTCGCGGGTGATGCCGGCGTTGCAGACCACGCCGTAGTAGCAGCCGTGCTGTTCCACGTCCGCCAGCAGGGCTTGCGAGGCTTGCTCGCGGTGGGCGACGTCGAATTGCAGTACGCGGACCTGACGGCCCAGCGCCGCGATCTCGGCGGCTACCTGGTCGGCGGCGTCGCGCCGTGCATGGCAATGCAGGACGATGTGGTACCCCTCGCGTGCCAGGCGCAGCGCGATAGCGCGGCCGATGCCCCGGCTCGAGCCGGTGACGAAAATGCTGTGTTCTCCCGATGTGGTCATGCCATGCCTTCTTGAAGATAGTGTGTTGCGTCGTGCGGCTGGAACACCGACACGGTGGCTTGCGCCAGTTCTTGTTGCGTCGCCAGGTCGGTGATGCGGCATTCGAAGGAGCCCAGCCCGTTCTCCGCCTGCAACAGCAGTTGCACCGACACCCCCAGGCGCATGCCGGTGGCAAATTCGGGAACTGCGCAGTGATAGCGGCGCGATCCCAGCAGAAAGCCGATCTTGGCGCGACCGCCCTGGCGCAGTTCGTGGTAACCGGCCCAGGCGGCGATGCTCTGCGCCATGTATTCGATGCCGACCCAGGCTCCTACGCCGCTGCCCTGCCGGAAGAGGCTGTCGTGGCGGATTTCCAGTTCGGCCTGCAGTTGATCGTGGCTCACCGCCACCACGCGGTCGATCAGGATCATGGGGGCGGCGTGCGGCAGCAGTTGCTCAATCGGCGGGATATCTTGCAGGGCCGGATTCATGTGTCCTCCCGGCGAGAAAACACCAGCGCCACGTTGCTGCCGCCAAAGGCGAAGGAGTTGGAGAGCACGTGCCGCAGCGGCCGGCCCAGAGCTTGCCCGATCGCTACCGGCGCCAGTGGCGGCAGCACCGGATCAGGCACGCCATCCCACAGATGCGGCGGCAGCAGGCCGTCCGGATTGCCGTCCTGCATCAGGAGCCAGCACAGTCCGGCCTCAACGGCGCTGGCCGCGCCCAGGGTGTGGCCGGTGAAGGGCTTGGTCGAGCTCACCGGCACTTCCAGCCCGAACAGGGTCTCGATGACGTGTGACTCCATCGCATCATTTTGCGCTGTTGCCGTGCCGTGCAGGTTGATGTAGTCGATCTGGTCAGCGCGCAGTCCGGCACGGCGCAAAGCCTGGCTGATAGCCAGTTGTGCGCCCCGGCCCCGGGGATCGGGGGCCGAGATGTGATAGGCGTCGGAGGATTCGCCCCACCCGCTCAATTGCACGGGCGCCGGCTCGCGCGTGAGCAGGAACAGGGCCGCAGCTTCGCCGATGTTGATGCCCTGGCGATGCAGTGAGAGCGGATTGCAACGTTGGGTGCTCACTGATTCCAGTGCGGTGAAGCCGGCAATGGTGAAATCGCACAAGCTGTCGACGCCGCCGCAGAGCACGGCGTCGCAAAGACCCATGTTGAGCAGGCGTGCAGCACTGGCGATGGCCTTGCCGCTGGAAGCGCAGGCGCTCGATTGCACGTAGGCCGGACCGGTGGTGCCCAGCGTCAGTTGCAACGCGGCGGCGGGCGAGCCCAATTCTTGCTGGCCGTAATGATAGCCGGGCGGAAAGCTGCCGCTGCTGGCCCGTGCGGCAAAGGCGGCCTCGCCCTCGGCGATGCCGGAGGTACTGGTCCCGAGCACGATGCCAATACGTTCTGCGCCATGGCGGGCGATGGCGGCATCGACCTGAGCACGGATGGGTTGCAGTGCTGCCAGCGCCAGGCGATTGTTGCGGCTGCGTTCGCGCAGGGGCAGATGGCTGTCTTCCGGGAGCAGCGTATCCTCGCTCACGGCGCCCAGTGCCAGTGGCGTGCCATTTGCGTCGACATGGCGTGCATCGTCGCGCAGGCCGCTCTGGCCGGCCAGCAAGCGCGCACGGATCGTCTCGTGCGTGCCGCCTAGCGGGCAGACCATGCCGAGGGCGTTGAGATAAAGGCTCATGCTTGGGGCGATGTCATTCAGAGGTTACCACCGACTGAATCGTCAGCTTGTAGTGGTAACGCAGATTGTTCAGGATCACTTTCCCTCCCCAGCGCCGCTGGTCGGGATAGTCGATCACGGCAATCGTTTCGCCGTGGAGCAGGAGGGTACGTTGAGCCTGGGCTTCGCGCAACTCCCAGCCCTCAGGAAGTGCCTGGCGAATCGCCTCGGTCGGCCAGAGCGTCAGTTGTACGTCCTGCAGCACATCTTCACCTTGTACCTGGCTGGGAAGCAAGGCATGACGCCAGACCTGCAAGCGTTGGCCATCATAGTGAAGCGACATGACGCGCTGGCCGAAGGCCAGACCGACCAGATCGACATGCCCGGCATCGATTTCCAGGGCGGTGTCGAGTTGGTCGACGCGGCTGCCGCGCTCGACCGTCAGATGTTGCTGCAGGCTGATGCTTTGTCCCAGTGCCGCCGGCGACAGTCGCAGGGACAGGCGCGCCGGGGCACGGCCATCGGGCACCATGGGCGCGGCGCAGGCGGCAAGCAGGAAGGCGACGGTCATGGCGGCAAGCAGCAGGGCGGGTTTCATACGGAGTCCTTGACCGGCTGGGCGCGCAAGGTGCCCAGACCGGGATGGGTGAACAGGGGGGCCAGCAGCCACACCAGCAGCATCCCGCAGAGCATGGTGAGGCCAAAGGCGTGCAGTGGCGGACTTTTGCTCAACGCCAGCAGGCCGAAGGAGAGCAGTGCGCTGGCGGCAGACAGGCCGACGGTCAGCCAGGCATGTGCACGCTGGTTTGGGGAAGATTCGAGCAGGAAGATGCCATAGTCCACGCCCAGTCCCAGCACCAGCAGTCCAGCCAGCACGTGGAATAGTTGCAGCGGCTGACCCAGCCAGCCGAACAGGCCCAGGGTCAGCAGCGAGGCCAGCAGCGGCGGCGCCAGCGCGCGCCAGGCGCGGCGGCGGTAGCGCAGCGTCAGCAGGGCGAAGATGGCCGCGTAGGCGCAGAGCAGCGCCCAAGCCATCATGATCCGGTATTGACGCAGCACCGACGAGATCTCGCCAACCTTGTCCACCCATTGCACACCCGGCAGTCCTTCGGCGACGGCGGCCAATTGGTCGAGCTGGCGATAGTCGGCCAGCCCGCGCAGGGCAACGATGCTGGCGAATTGACCATCCACTTGTCCCAGCCACAGATGGCGCGAGGCGGCTGCGGCCGGGGTGGCGAGGAATTGCGCTGGCGTGATCGGCTGGGTCTTCTCCAGCATGCGCTGGCGCAGCGCTTGCGCCCACTGCGCACTCTCCCCGATGGCGCGGGCAGTCAGGGTGATGGCATCGGGCGCATCGCCTCGGGTATCCAGCAGACTGCGATGCAGCAGGGACAAATTCTCCTGCTGGCGGCGCTGCGAGGGAACCCAGTTGGAGAGCGCCTGTACGCCGCTGATGAGCTTGCGTTGCAGCAGCGGTTGCAGCTTCTCGCGCAGCGCCTCTTCCTGCTGCAAGACGGCCTCGGCCGACGCGCCGCGCACCAGGTAGAACTGTACCGGCGCGGCCATGTCCAGTAACTGGCTGATGCGGATCTGATCCTGCAGCAAGGCAGGTGGACTTTTCTGCAGGGCACGGATGTCGTCACTGCTGTGCAGACGGGCGACCCCGACGATGGCCAGTCCGATCAGCGCTACCACCCCGGGCAGGACCAGGTGCCAGGCGAAGCCGCCCAGCAGATCAGGCCAGCGCGCGATGCTCTGGCCGAAGCGCAGCGCTTGCGGGGTCGCGCGCAGCGTGTGCGGACCGATCAGTTGAGGGAACCAGCAGATCACCGTCAGCCAGGCAAACACCAGTCCCAGTGCGGAGAACACGGCCATTTGCTGCAAACCGGGGAAGGGCGTCAGGGCCATGCCGAGATAGCCGATCAGGGCTGCCAGCAACATCAACGCAAGCCCCGGCAACAGGCGTCGCAACAGGGCCTGCGAATCCTGCGATGCCGGTGCTGCGAGGCGGGCACAGAGGAAGTAGATACCATAGTCCTGAGCGATGCCGATCAGGCTGGCTCCAAATACCAGGGTCAGCAAATGAATCTTGCCGAACAGCAGCATGCTCACCGACAGCGCACCCAGGCAACCGACGGCAATGGACAGGGCGATGTAGAGAATCGGCTTGAAGGAGCGAAAGGTCAGCCACATCAACAGCAGGATGCCCAGCAGCGAGCCGGCGCCGATGGTGGCGCTCTCACTGCCGGCCTGGGCACTGGCGGCGGCGGCATGCAGGATCACCCCGCCGCTGACGACCTCGCTGGCCTGGTTGTGGGCGGCTCGCTGCGCCTGTGTCAGCAACGGCATGACCTGCTCCTGTGCCTGCATCGACAATGCCGGGGCCTTCAACTCCAGTAGCAGCAGGACATAGTTGATGCCGTCACGTTCTACGAAGAGCTGGCCATCACGCGGACGCACCGGCGTTTCCTTGGCGCGTTCCTGGACCCACTGGCTGAAGAGTCCGAAGGGATCATCCTGCCAGGCGCCCAGACGCGGTCCGCCGAAGGCACCGTAAAGACCCGCCAGGGCGCGCTGGCTCCATTGCTGTGCATTCCCGACGGCCAGCTCGGCGCGCTGGGTATCGCTGAGCAGCACGGTGCGGCTAGCCTCCAGGCTGTCCAGCCACTGGCTTTGCCATTGCGCAGAGTCACCGCTGACTGGCACGATCAGTTCAGCATGCCCGCGCAGGACGTCAAGATAGGCCTGTGCACCGGCGCGGGCCCGGCTCCAGTCTCGGTCGCCGACCAGTACCACCAGCTTTTGCTGGGCCGCGTCGACCATGTGAGAAAAGGCTTGCTGGCGCACCACATCCTTGCCGTTGGCGCCGGGCAGCAGCGCGAGGATGTCGGTATCGGGACTGGCGCGCTGGCCCAGCCACAGCCAGGCGTTGTGTCCGGCCACCAGCAGCACCGCCAGCAGCCATGCCAGCGCCAACAGGCGCTGCAGGCAACGGCCGGGCTTAGTCAAACAGGGCTCCTTCTTCGGCCGTCATGGCGCCTTCGCCGGTCTTGATGGCCGAAAAGCTGATCTCGGTACGGTCGCCGCTGGCTTCCTGCATGCTGACCTTGTCCACATAGCTGGCACCGGCCAGGCTGATGTCGCCGATGGCCTTGGCCAGGGCCGGCTGGCGTGCCTTGAGCGCGACCTGCCAGTGGCCGTCGCGCAGGCTGCCATCGAGTTCAAAGAGCGTGTCGAGCTGGCTCAAATCCCCTGCCAGCAGCGAGAAGAGGACGCTATTGATCATCTTTACCACCGGTTCCTGTTGCGCATCGAGTTTCATGGCGATGCGGCCATCCTGAATCTGCACGATGGCGTCGCGAGTGATGCGCAGGGTACCGGGGAACGGTTGCAGCGTCTGCCACAGGATGCCCCGGCCCTTGAGCACGCAGAAGCGCCCATGCGATTGCAGTGGCTTCTTGATGCCGGTCAGTTGCTTGCTTTGGTCGAAGCGACCACACATCACGGTCGGTTTGGCCAGCCTGGACTGGATCTGTTGTACCGGCGCAGCGGCCTGGGCGATAGGCAGGATGGCCAGCAAGGCCAAGCAGCAGAGAAGGGAGCGTGCGTTCATGGGGTGGGAGGCGTCAGTCCGAGCTTGTGCCACAACACCGGGGGCGAAACGAAGCACATCTCGTGGTTGTTCATCTGCACCGCCACCTGAACGGTGGAGGCACGGGTCAGGCGCGCGCCGCTGACGGCGTCGCTGATGAGGTAGTCGATGCGCAGGCGGTTTTCCCACTCGACGATGGCTGCGCTGACGCGAATGCGCTGGCCGAAGCGCGCCGGTGCGGCATAGCGCAGGTGCAGGTCGATCACCGGCCAGCCATAGCCGGACTCCTTCATGGCGGGGTAGTTGTAGCCGATGCCGTCTAGCAGGGCGCAGCGCGCGGCTTCCATGTATTCGACATAACGACCATGCCAGACGATTTCCATGGGGTCGAGGTCATAGAACTGGATCTGCAACTCAACCTCCCCGCGCCAGGGCGAATTGGCCAGGGTGATCTTGCCCGCAGGCAGGAGGGGGTCAGTCATACAGACTCCATGCCTGGGCGCGCAGACGCTGCAGCAGCCGGCGCAGGTCGGGTTCGAGCATGCGGTCTTCATCAACCACCGCGATGTCTTCGGCCAACGCGGCCTGCATGGCGGCCAGTCGGCCCGCCGGCAAGTCCTGCAGCGGCGTATCGCCGGGTTGCTGGCGCTGGCTGCGCAGCCACACGCCCTGGCGCACCGTGATCAGCAAGGCGGCCGCGACCTGTTCGGTCAGTTCCAGCACGCGCAGGCAATCGCGAGCGGCAATGGTGCCCATGCTCACCTTGTCCTGGTTGTGGCATTCGGTGGAGCGCGAGAACACCGAGGCCGGCATGGTCAGCTTGAGGGCTTCGGCAGTCCAGGCCGAAGTGCTGATCTGCAGGGCCTTCAGGCCATGGTTGATGGGCGCGCGTTCGCCCTGGGCGCCGGACAGGTTGGCCGGCAGGCCGTTGTTGTAGCGCTGGTCCACCATCAGGGCCATCTGGCGATCGAGCAGGTCGGCGATGTTGGCCACGGCGGTCTTCATGCTGTCCATGGCGAAGGCGATGTGCCCTCCATAGAAATGGCCGCCATGCAGCACGCGCTCGCCATCCGGATCGATCAGCGGGTTGTCGTTGGCGCTGTTGAGTTCGTTCTCGATGAACTGGCGTAGCGACGGCAGGGCATCGTTGAGTACGCCGATCACGTGCGGCGCACAGCGCACCGAATAGCGATCCTGCAGACGCTTTTCGTTGCGGTGCGCCTGGCCGCACGGCAGGTCGCGCTGCAGCCAGGCCGCCACCTGCTGCTGGCCCGGATGCGGTTTGGCCGAGAACAGGGTGGCATCGAAATGGTGGGCATTGCCATCCAGCGTGAAGCTGCTCATGGCCGTGATGCGGGTAGCCAGCTGGCACAGGTAGCGCGCACGGTCGAAGGCCAGGCAGGCCAACGCGGTCATGACGGCGGTACCGTTCATGATGGCCAGCCCTTCCTTGGGACGCAGGCGCAGCGGCGTCAGGCCGGCTGCGGCCAGTGCCTCGGCGGCCGGCACTGTGGCGCCATCGCGCCAGACCTGGCGCTCGCCGCACAGTACGGCGGCGAGGTAGGACAGGGGCGTGAGATCGCCACTGGCACCCACCGAGCCCTCGCAGGGAATCTGCGGCAACAGATCGTGTTGCAGCAGCGCCGCGATCTGTTCCAGCAAGGCCACGCTCACGCCCGAGAAGCCCTGGCACAGGGAATTGAGCCGGGCCGCCAGGATGGCGCGCGCCTGCTCCGGCGTGAACAGCGCTCCCAGGCCGCAGCCGTGGTAGGTGTAGAGGTGATGCGGCAGTTCCGGCACCAGTTGCGGCGGCACGGTCACCGTGCAGGAATCGCCATAGCCGGTGGTGACGCCATAGATGGTGCCATCCTCGCGCAGCAGTCGGTCGAGGAAATCGGCACCGCGCGCAATACGTGCACGGAAGCTCTCGGCGTCGTGCAGTTGCACCGTGCGCTCGCGCCGCGCCAGCGCCACCACATCCTCGATGGTGAGGGGCTGGGCGCCGAAGCAGACAGGGGCGCTCTTGGCGGAAGAGGAAACGTCAGTGTGAGGCATGCTGTTCGTCCAGGGCGCAATCGGCCCAGAAATCATAGAAATTGAACCACTGGTAAGGCGCCTGAAGGCAGTGCGCTTCCAGGCGTGCGGCATATGCTGCCGCCAGTTCGTCCAGCACCGCTGCACGCTGCTTGCGTGGCAGGACGATGCGATCACGGAAGGCTTCAAAGCTGACCTCCGCGCCTTCGGCGCTGCGGCGCGAGAACATCAGGAACACCGGACATTGCAGCAGCGCCGCCATGACGTAGGGGCCGATCGGAAAGGGAGCACTGCGGCCCAGGAAAGGCGCGCGCGCCACCCGTGGCTGCGGCGAGACCGGCACCCGGTCACCGGCGATGACCACGAACTCGCCCTGTGCCACCTTCTCGGCCAGCATCATGGCAGTAGCTGGAGACATGTCGGTGACCTGCATCAGGTTCAACTGACTGGCCGGATCCAGCTGGGCCAGCATCTGGTTGAAGGCCTGGGCGTGGCGCGTATGCACCAGTACCGTCAGCTTGAGGGCGGGATGCTGGCGGCCGATCACGCGGCACAGATCGAGGTTGCCGAGGTGGGTGCAGATGATGAGTCCGCCACGCCCGGCGGCGATGGCCTCGGAAATAGGCGCGCTACCGTGCAAATGAACGTTTTTGATGGGGAACAGGCCACCCCACAGCAACATCTTGTCCAGCAGGCTTTCGCCGAATGCGGCGAAGTGAAGGAAAATGCCAAAAACCCCGGAGCGCAGCGGCAGCCCGGGACGGTAGCGCCGTACCTGCGCCAGAAAATCGCGCGAGGCCTGGCGGGCAGATCCATTGGCAGCGATGTACCAACACAGCACCGGATAGAGCATCAGCCGGAAGGGCAGCCGGCCCAGCAGGCGATAGACCGCGAACAGCAAACGCATGCCGGCCACGAAGCTGACTTCGTTGATCTGCGCCCAATGGCGCGTACGGGGTGGATGGCTCATGCGCTGCGCCCGCCCAGGCGCCGCCAGCTGCCGCGCGCCAGCAGCAGCGGCGCGCGCAGCAGCATGCCGAAGAACAGGCGGGCGTGCATGCGCGAGATCAGTACGTTGTCCAGCCAGACCTGGAAGTGCGACACACCGTCGGCTGGATAGCGCACCCGCGTGGCCAGGTTGTTTACGCGCAGGCCGCGCCAGTAGAGGCGGACCAGGATTTCGGTATCGAAATCCATGCGCCGCCCGATAGGAGCGCTATCCATCAACTGCAGCGTCGGCGCCAGTGGATAGACCCTGAAGCCACACATCGAATCGGCAATCTCCAGCGACAGCGTATTGATCCACACCCAGATGTGCGTCAGGTAGCGGGCATAGAGCCGGCCCTTGGGCACGCTGTCGTCATAGATCGGTTTGCCGTTGATGACGGCGGCCGGAGCCGCCTGTGATGCGGCCAGGAAACGCGGGATGTCGGCGCTGTCGTGCTGGCCGTCGGCATCGATCTGCAAGGCGTGGGTGTAGCCAGCCGACGCGGCATGGCGCAGGCCGGTCATGACGGCGCCGCCCTTGCCCTGGTTGCGGGTGTGGACCAGCAGCGTGACCTGTTGCGGATCGGTGGCGGCCAGTTGTCGCAGCACGGCGGCACAGACGTGGCTGCTGCCATCGTCGACCAGGATGCAAGGCAGCCCGTGACCGCGTACGGCAGCGACTACCGCGCCGATGGCGTGCTCGTGGTCGTAGACCGGGATCACCACCACGGTACTGTGCAAGGTGGATGCGGTCATGCCGCCCCCAGCAGGAAGCGGCCGCTGGCGTGCTGGCCTGCGTCCGAATGCAGACGGAAGGACAACTGCGACTTGGCGGTATCGAATTGCAGGTCCAGCAGCACGCGCATGCCTGGTGTGATGACGCGCTGGAACTTCAAGGTCTGCAGGCCCAGGAAGCGTGGCGGCAGGTTGAAGTAGCGCCGGCCCAGCGTGAGCGACCAGTCGGTCTGCACCACGCCGGGCAGGATGGGTGCGCCGGGGAAGTGGCCGCGGAAGTAGAGCAGGTCGGCGGGGATGTCCAGCGCCAGTTGCACTTGCCCTGTGCTGCGCTGCAGTTCGGTTACGTTCGGCAATGTGGGCGCACTGCTCTCCAGCAGCGCGGTCAGTGCCGAGAGCGTAACCTTGCCTTGCGAGTTCACCGGCAGTGCCTCCAGGTAACGCCACAAGCGCGGCAGGGCGATGGCTTCGATGGCGCCGGCCAATGCCGTCTTGAGCGCGGCGTTAAGGGCCAGTTTGCCTTGTGCGACCAGCAGGGCTTGACCTTGCGCAGTGGGCACCACGAAGGCAGCGATGAACTGGCGTGCGCGGCGGCCTTGATGAACGATCACGCGCACTTCCTCGACCAGCGGACTGGCGGCCAGCAGTTGTTCGATGCGCGTCAGCGAGATGCGTTTTTCTTCCAGCTTGACGATGCGGTCGCTGCGCCCGCGCAGTTCAAAGGCAGCGGGGATGTCTTCCATCAGCACGGCACGGTCGGCCATGCTGAACCAGCCGCTGTCGGGCAGGTGCGGCGAGCGCACTTCCAGTTCGCCTTCGGCGCCGAGGCGCACGGACACGCCGGGCATGGCCTGCCAGTGCTCGCGGCGCTGCAGGAGATCGCTGTCGGGCTGGCGCCAGGCGATGCCACCGGTTTCGGAGCTGCCATAGATTTCCAGCGGACGCTGCCCCAGCAGCCGCGCGGCATCGCATGCCGCTTCGGCCGGCAGCGGACCGCCGGAAGAGAAGATCGCGCGCAGTTGGCGCGCATCCGGTTGCGTGGCCTGCTCGGGCAGGCGTTTCAGATGGGCCGGGCTGGACAATAGCAGCCACGGGCGGTTACCAGCCATGCGCTGCAGATCCTCGGGGAAGAACGCGCTGCCTGCATGCACCGGACGTCCCGCACACAGCGCCCACAAGACCTTGAACAGCAAACCATAAATATGCTGGTGCGATACCGTGGCGACCACTTCGGCCTGACCCACTGTGGCACCGAAGAGCGCCTCCAGCGTGGCCACTTCATTGGCCATCTGGCCCAGTTGCTTGGGGATGGCCTGGGCTTGGCCGGTGCTGCCGGAGGTGTAGACCACCAGGCCGGCGAAGTCCGCGCGCAAGGCGGGCCAAGGAGAGGAAGGATCGTCGAAGGAGGCATCAGGAGCGGGCTGCAAGGCCGGCCAATGGACACCGAAGTCGCCGAGGAAACCATCGACCTCGCCGCGCAACTGGCCGCAGGTGTCGGGCAGGGCATCGCTGGGCAGGTAGGCTGTCTTGCCGGCCAGCCAGGTACCCAACAGGGCGGCAGCGAAATGTAGCGTGTCTTGATGGAAGAGGGCGAAACGCTGGCCCGGCGTGGTCTGCAGCAACTGCTTCCAGCGCAGCAACTCGGCGCGCCAGGTGGCATACGTGACCGCCACGCCGTCGCGCCAGCCGATCACGCGTTCGCCGTCAAATGCCTGGAACGGTAGTTGCAGCAGGTCCAGCCTTGTGGTGGCGGGCATGTCGACTGTCTCACGCATGATGCTGGCGCCGGACGTAAAGGCGCACCAGGTATTCGCCGGCAAACAGCGCGCCCATGGCGACGTAGGAAATGACCCCGGTGTACATCGACCACACCGCTGGCGAGGCCCACAGTGCGGTGCCCAGGGCGATGCTGCCATTGACCGCGAAGAACAGGCACCACACCTGGGTAACCCGGCGTGTATAGGCGATCACGAACAGCGGCAGGTCGGGTGAACTCAGGCGTGCCATGCGTTCGATGACGGTAGGCGGTTTGTAGAGGCTGTAGCCGAACAGGGCCAGCATGCCGCCGCTGATGGCTACCGGATAGAGCTTCAGCGGCAGCAGCGCATTCCAGGCCAGGGCCGGCGCGGCCAGGGCCAGCGCGGCCACGCCCATCCAGCGCAGCGGGCGGCTGCTGCGGCTGGTGAACAGGCGCACCGCGGCGATGAGCACCAGCAGCAGGGCCAGCATGCGTGGTTCCAGCTTGCCGTGGGCGTACCAGATCAGCAGGGGATACAGCAGGATCAACAGCGGGCCGGCCAGGGCGGTCAGCCGGGACATCGCGGGAGGTTTCATGCGCTTACGCGTGCGCTTGTTCGCGCATCAGCGTGGCCAGAATATCCACGACATCCTGCACCGTGCGCACGCTGCGGAAGACGTCGGGCTGGATGCGCTTGCCCGTGGTCTGGTTGAGTTTGACCACGATGTCGACGGCATCGATGCTGTCGATGTCGAGATCGGTGTAGAGGTTGGACTGGGGCGTGATGGCGGCTTTGTCGAGCTCGAACATCTCGTGCAGCATATCGACGATCCACACGGTGATTTCGTCCTTGGTCATGTCAGGTGTCAGAGTGGTCATGATGTGCTTCTCTTGCAAGTGGCTTGGCAACGTCGTTGTGGTGATGTACAGCCTGGGGAGGCGCTCAGGCCGTGGCCTGATGGCTGGCCACCAGCGCAGCCAGCGCCTGTACCGAGGCGAAGTGCTTGCGGGTCTCTTCGGAATTGGCAGAAAGCTTGATGCCATAGCGTTTCTGCAGGCTCATGCCCAGTTCAAGTGCGTCGATGGAATCCAGGCCCAGGCCATCGCCGAACAGGGGCGCGGCGCTGTCGATATCCTCGGGGGCGAGGTCTTCCAGGTCGAGGGCCTCGATGATGAGTTGCTTGATGTCTTGTTCCAGGTCGTGCATGGCCTAGTTCTCTTTCATGAAGTACTGTTGCAGGTAAGTCGTCAGTTGGCGCGCGGCCAGTGTCGGATGGTCGGCGCCGTGCAGCTGCTCGTTGCCGATGATGTGATGCGGTTGAAGGTCCTCGCCGATGTGCAGGCGAAAATGCGCGCGCGTGGCCGGCACCTGCCACCATTTCTCTCCCTTGCCGAGGGTACCGGGCGTACAGCGGATGCGCACCGGCGTGATCGTGCAGCCGCCGCGCACGGCGACGTTGGCCGCACCGCGCTTGAGGCTGATCTGGCCGTCGCCGGGCGTGCGGGTACCCTCGGGGAAGATGATGAGATTGCCGCCGCTGCGGATGGAGCGGATGCAATCATCGATCAGATCCGGCCCCTGGGCATTGCTGATGTAGCCGGCCGCTTGCACCGGTCCACGGGTAAAGGGATTGCGCCACAGTGCACCCTTGACGATGCAGTCGGCATGGCGCACGAAGGCCATCAGCAGCACCGTATCGATGAGCGTCGGATGGTTGGCCAGGATCAGCAGGCCGTTGCGGTTCAGACGTTCCAGTCCGGTGATTTCATAGCGGATCACGCCGCACAGGCGCATCACTTCGACGAAGGCGCGAAACGCCAGGCGGATGAGGTGGCGCGACCACAGCACGCGTTGCTGCGGATCCCGGACCAGATATTGCAAAACGGGGAAGATCACCAGTCGCAGCAGCAGCCCGCCCAGTCCGAAGAGAGCAAAACACATCCCCGTGGCCAAGATGCGCCAGCCACGGTCGATCAGCGGCAGGACCCGTTCAAGCATGTCGCATCCAGTGCCAGTGACGGCCGTCGGCCTGCCGCTGCAGAGTGGACGCTGCAGCGTCCAGGAAAAAGCGCAATACCGCAGCGGGCCCGGCGGTGCCTTGCGCGCAGGGCATGGTGTGGCTGGCCGCTTGCACCTGCTGCCATTGCAGGGACAGTGTGGGTAATGCAGCGTTTTCGTCGGCCGCCTGCATCAGCCAGGACCAGCCGCAGGGCTCTTCGTGTTCATCGGCGAAGTCGGTAAAGAGCGCCGGCAGTGGTGCGTCGGCCACCACCAGCAGCACCTGACGCATGCCGTCGGCCAGCAGGCCGCAGGCTTCGATGACGGCATGTTCGACCGTGCTCTGGCCGGCCGCAATGGCCACCGTATTGGCCTGGCTGCCACGGGCGATGGAAAACAGGCCGGCGTTGGCGTTGTGCACCGAGAGGCTGAAGGCGGTGGGCGACATGGGGGCGGCAGCGGCCAAGGCCATTTGGAGCTCAACAGAACGGGCGCATTCGCCATGGCGCGAAGCAAACACCACCGGGATGTCAAGGCCAGCACTGTCCGTGGTGCTATCGCTGGCGTCGCCGACTTGGCGGGCGCCAGTGCCAAGGGAGGCAGCATTGAAGGCCCCGTAGGCGGCTTCCAGCGCCAGCTTGCCCACCGGGCTGGTGCGTCGGCGCAGCATGGGCGGCATGGCCTTGACTGCTGGTTCCCCCGAACCTGCAGCCTGGCGATCATGCCTGATCCATCGTTGCCAGTCAGCTTGGGATTCGAGACCCGGAACCCACTGCGCATGCGATGCAACTGAAAAACTGACATCCCCTGAATACATATCGTCAAAAGCCCCAGGCTTCTACTTGGCGGTGTTATCTACCGGATCCCCCTTCTTCCGAAGCAGGCCGGTACGCTGCCTGCATCGGTGGATACGCCGTTTTCTTGTTTATTTACAGCACTTATCCGGTGTCTTTAAACGTTACAATTTGTAAGACCGGGTAATGGTACGACAAAACCCTCTTGAATTAACACGAAATTTTCAAGGAGAAACACGGAGAGCTACAGCCAGGGGGCTTATCCGCCGGGTTGGTGTTGTCGATTCGGTACGTTGTCTATCGTCTTGAAGTGAAGGGATGTACGTTTTCAGCGCCAATTTTTTAACTATTTCGGTGGCCCGGCTCGAAACGCCGTGGCGCGATTCTGGAACTTGTTTAGGGTTGGAGGGAGAGAGTCAATTCTGCGAGCAAATCAACAGCAGGAGAGAAAAATGGCCTGGAGAAAGTCAGAACGGTTTTTTTCTGGCAACCCAGCCCAACCACCAAGTCGCGGGAATCCGCGTGAACCCTCGCAGACCCGCCAGGGGCAACAAAAATGCCCGACTGCATACACAGTCGGGCATTGGTATTGGTGGAGCCGGCGGGAATTGAACCCGCGTCCAGAAGCACTCTACAGACAGTTCTACATGCGTAGTGCAGTCAATTGGTTTTGATCCTGGCGACGCGGACGCACACGCTTCGACAGGACGAGTTACCTTGGATTTAATGACGTATGAAGTAACCCCATACGCCACGATTCCCTGTAAATGACTCTACCGCTGTTGCCAGCACACCCCAGGGAAGAAGTGCTGTAGAGCTAGAAGTTTCTTAGGTTTCTAGGTGCGATTTACGCTGCGAGAGCGTAAGATTCGTCGTTTGCATTTAAGCAGTTCCGGATGGATTAACGAGGTAACCAGTCCTCGGCATGCCCTGTTCCGCTTTGCAACCCCTGTCGAAACCAAGTCGGCCCCGTGGTGTTGAAGCTTCGCAAATCCCGCTGGGCGCGTGAACTTGCGTATTACGCTGGCCCCTCGCAGCGTTTCCTGAAGAGGCCCCCGCTTTGGCAGCGGGAGGCTGATTATAACCTACTCCCTACTGTATGGGCAGCGTGCGGCTTTTCAAGGCCCGCCTGCGCAGCCTTTGCTCACTGTATCGTCAGATCGACCCGTGCCTTGGGCTCCTTGTCCGGGATGCCGGCGCCGTCCAGCTTGGGGGCAATCAGAAAGATGCGCGCAGGTTCGATCACGCTCTGCTCCTGTAAATAATTTCGCACCTGGTCAGCCCGGCGCTGCGCCAGCTTGCGCAAGTCATCCTGGGTCACTTCGGTGTGTTCCAGGATCATCTTTTCCATCTCGGCTTCGGGCAGGCTCTTGAGCAATCCGATCATGTTGCGCGGCTTGTCGAACTTGCTGTCCTTGTAGACGCGTTCCAGGTACTTGGCACGCTCGGCCGCACTGATGCGCACCGGGCCGGACGGCTGTCCTTCCCTGGCGATCAGGTCGGCCCGCTTGAGATTGCGCATCGCACGTTCCAGCGCTTCACGCCGCAGACCCTGGTCATCGACCTTGGGATCGACACGACCCGTGATGTCGAGCTTGATGCCGGGGCGCTCATGCAGAACATAGCCCAGTGCATCGAGCTTCTTGCGCACTTCGTCGGTGACTTCCGAGGAGCCGGGCGAGAACTCGATGTAGCGCAGTTCGCCAATGTGCTCGTCAGCACGGAACATCGAACCGATCAGCGCGAAGGGCGAGGTGACGGCCTTGACGATCAGGTTCACGAACACCCGCACGATGATGCCGCCCACCGAAAACTGCGGGTCCGACAGCGAGCCCGAAATCGGCAGGTTCAGGTTGATGTTGCCATCGCGATCCTTGAGCAAGGACACCGCCAGCATCACCGGCAGGCTGGTGGCATCCGGACTGTCGACCCGCTCGCCGAAGCTCAGCTGCTCGATGCGCAGATCGTTCTGCGCGACCAGCTTGTCGTTCTCGATCGTGTAATGCACATCCATCGAGAGCTTGCCCTTGGTGATCGGATAGCCGGCGTACTTGGCCGAGTAGGGCGTCAGGCGCGGCAGTTGCACGCCGTTGGCACTGGCCTTGAGATCCAGGTACATGGGCTTGAAGAGCGGATTGAGCGAGCCAGAAATCTGCAGCGGGGCATCGTTGTCGATCTTGCCGGTGATGTTCACCGGTGCCGGCTGCGGCTTGTCCGAGGCGATCTGGCCGATGCTGCCGGCCAGTCCGGTCATGTTGGCAGTGTAGTTGGGTTTGACGAAGTTGTCGGTGTAGTTGATGTTGCCGCCGTCCAGCACCACCTGGCCGATTCGCACCAGCGGCGCATCCGCCGACGCGGCGGCGGTGACCGGGTTGGCGGAGGTAGTCTTGCGCGTGCTTGCAGTACCGGACGGTGTGTCGTCCTTGCCGGCCTTCTTGCTGTCATCGGTGATCGAACCCTGTTCCCGGGCGTCGGCCACCACGATGTCCTGCAGGTTCAGGCGACCTTTTTCGGAGAGGATGGCGCGCGCGTAGAAGTTGGACAGCCTTGCCTTCTCCAGCTTCACCTGCGTACGCCCGCCCAGTCGGGCCTCGATACCGGCCAGTTCCAGTGTGCGCCAGCGCAGGAAGTCGGTGGAGGTCAGCTTGTCCTGCATGCGCAGGTTGGTGATGGCGGCGCTGCCCTTGTAGTCCAGTGCCAGCTTGCGATCCTCCAGCGGCGGCGTCACTTCCAGCTTGCCCCGGGCACTGGCCAGGCCGCTGCTGATGGAGACATTGAGTACATCGCTGAAATAGTGCTGGAAGGGCGTAATGGGCAGGTTCTTGATCTCCAGTTCCAGTGCCACGTGCTTGAAATGCGCGGCGGCCTGGCCGGTCAGTTCGACGCTACCGGTCTTCTCAAAGCGTGCCTGCAGCTTGAAGGGAATCGCCTGGTCCAGCGTATCGGTCAGCCTGGGCGCCTGCAGCGACAGCGATTGCAGAGCCAGTGGCTGCGCCCCCTTGCCGGGAGGAGCCAGGCGCAGGTCGGCCAACTGCACCTTGCTGTCGTCGAGCCGCAGATGGCCATGCTGCAGTTGCAGCGTGGTCTGGCCGGAGAGCCGGCCCGCCAGTCCACTGATGGGCGCACGGGCAAGGTAATTACGGTAGCCCGCCAGGTCGATGTTCTCCAGCGTGATCTTGCCGACAACGCTGGCCGTCATGGCCTGGACCTGGCCATCGAAGGCCAGCTTGCCACGGCCGTTCTCGACGGCGGACAGCGTCAAGCGGGCCGGCTTGGCATCGGCAGCGGTGGAAAGTTGGGTGGCGTTGATATCGATCTTGCTCAGCTTGATGGCCTGAGCCGGCGAGGCATTGGCTTCATCGCGCCAGTTGACTTCGCCATCCTGCACAGTCAGTTGCTGCAGCACGATGGAGGAAGCCGGCTGCTTCGCAGTGGCGGCGGGAGAAGAGGCGCTCGCTTGTCTGGAGGTGCTGCGGGCACCGGTCTGGCCACCTGCCAGCGCACGCTGCCAGTTGATCTCGCCGCGCGCGTTCATGCCGGCCCAGACCTGCGCTTGCTCCAGCGTGAGCTGGCTCAGTTCACCACTGGCGGCCAGGACGTCGAACTGCTTTATCTGCAGCGCCAGCGACCTGGTCTTGAACAGGGGCGCATGCGCCTTGTCCTGTAGAGAAAGGTCCTCCATCCGGACCTCGCCGGCCAGTGTGACGGTCGGCTTGTCATCCTTGCGGGTGAAGCCCAGGTCCAGCCGGGTACTGAGCTTGGCGCTCTGGATCAGCACTGGCAATTCGGCGGGAACGAATGGCAGGTAGCTCACCAGGTCCAGCCGGTCGATGTCGATGGCGAAGGTCGATTCCTGCGTCGAGGTGAAGGGTTTGCTGCGACCCTTCAGGTGCAGCGGGGTGCCATTGACGGTGGCCGACAATTGCGGCTGCACGAAGCTGTCGATGTTGCCGGGCAGGTTGGAGATGAAGGGCAGGCCCACTTGCAGCGCGGCGATGTCGATGTTCTTGCCACTGACCTTGTCCTCGAAGCGGATCTGCCCGTCCTGCAGTTGCACGTTGGCCAGCGAAAAGTGCGCCTGGCCTTCGCTCTTGGGTTGGGCCGCCAGGCGGTCGAGGATGTCGGAGAAGTTGTAGTGGCCAATGCCGTGCGCATCCACCCGCACCACGTGCAGTTGCGGCGTACTCAGTCTGATTTCGTCCAGCACCGGCGCCATGCGCAGCAGCGAGGCGGCGGACAGGTCGGCCAGCAAGCCCTTGGCACTGAAGAAGGGCTGCTTGCCATCGGCTTCATAGAGCGTGATGTCCGAGGCGCGCAGCGCCAGCTTGAAGGGATTGAAGGCGATCTCGCCAATCTCCAGCCTGCGACCCAGTTGCGCCTGGGTCTGGTCGACAGCGATCTTGCGCACCAGTGCGGGCAGGGCAGCCCAGCTCAGCGCGGCCAGGCCCAGCAGGACAACCAGCGTCCAGCCGACCCAGCGCAGCGGACGTCTCATCCGATGCCAGGCGGGATGCTGGGTGAGAGAGGCGCGGTCCGGCTTGCTCATGACGGTTTCCCTTGTCGGTGCCGGTCCGTGCTGGCGCCGTGTGTGCGCCGGTGGCCGGTTCTGGTTGTGATGGTAGGCGATGCTGCGGCGTGCGCCGGGGTTGTCGCCATTCTAATGCGAGGCGACATGGCACTGCTAGGAGGGAAAAGACGCGCCCAAGTTTCCAGGCGCGTCAGGCAAGACTGGCAGGGGAATCAGTCCAGCAGGGTGAGGATGTCCAGCGGTGCATGCAGCAGCGCGTCCGCTTGCCAGGCAGCGGGTTCGGTGTGCCCGCAATAGCCCCAGGCGGCGGCGATGGTGGGCATGTTGGCGGCACGGCCGGCCTGGATGTCGCGCAGGTCGTCGCCGACGTACCAGCAATCCTCGGGCGCCAGTCCCAGGCGCTTGGCGGCTTCCAGCAACGGTGCCGGGTGCGGCTTGGGATGCGGGGTGGTGTCGCCGGAGACGGTGCAGCCGGCATGGCCCAGGCCGATCTGCGGGGCCAGTACGTCGGTCAGGCGCGCGGCCTTGTTGGTGACGATGCCCCAGGCGATGCCGCGCGCTTCCAGTTGGCTCAGCAACTCCGGGATGCCATCGAAGAGACGGCTGTGGGTGCTCATGTTGGCCTGGTAGCGGTCCAGGAAAAGTACGCGCAAATCTTCATATTCCGCATCGCCCGGATGGATGCCCAGTGCTGCACCGATGAGTCCACGGGCACCGGCTGAGGCCACCGGGCGCAAACTTTCATAGGGGGCATTTTCCAGGCCACGTTGCTGGCGCAGGAAGTTGGCGGCGGCCGCCAGGTCGGGAGCGGTATCGGCAAGGGTGCCGTCGAGGTCAAACAGGATCGCGCGGGGAGGGCGGAGTGGCATGGGCGGTCAGAGTGGCAGGAAGAAAAGCGCCGCAGCCGATGGCTGCGGCGATGTGAGCACGACGAGAGCAGGCAGGCGGGGGGCGCGAACGCTCGCTCAGCCCAGTTTGGTACAGGCCACCAGGTAGTTCACGCTGGTGTCGTCGTTGAGCGAATAGATCTTGGTCAGCGGGTTGTAGCCCATGCCCTTGAAGCCGTCGATCTGCAGGCCGGCCTCGCGCGTGTAGTGCGCCAGCTCGGCCGGGGTGATGAACTTGGCGTAGTCATGCGTGCCCTTGGGCAGCAGGCGCAGCACGTATTCGGCACCGATGATGGCCATGACGTAAGACTTCATGTTGCGGTTCAGGGTGGAGAAGAACAGCTTGCCGCCCGGCTTGGCCAGGGTGGCCGCAGCACGCACGATGGCGGCCGGATCAGGTACGTGTTCCAGCATCTCCATGCAGGTCACCACGTCATACTGGCCGGCTTCGCGCGCGGCCATGTCTTCGGCGGCGATCTTCTCGTAGCGCACTTGTACGCCGGACTCCATGCTGTGCAGGTCGGCCACTTTCAGCGCCTTGTCGGAGAGGTCGATGCCGGTGACGTCGGCGCCTTTCCTGGCCATCGATTCAGCCAGGATGCCGCCGCCGCAGCCGATGTCGATCACCTTCTTGCCGGCCAGCGGTGCACGGGCGTTGATCCACTCCAGGCGCAGCGGGTTGATTTCGTGCAGGGGACGGAATTCGGAACCCGGGTCCCACCAGCGATGGGCCAGTTCACTGAATTTCTGGATCTCTTGGGGATCGGCGTTCATGGTCGCATTGGTCGTGTTCATGGGGCCTAATGATAGCCCAATCCGACGCTGCGGGTGGCCTGGGCCAGATCAACATCGGCCGCAATTGCGGGACAAGGCCGGGCTTGTCCGTACATGACGCGCAAACGCATCAGGAATAAAAAAACCCCGCCGAAGCGGGGTTTTCATGACTGCTTGTAGCGTCAATCGATTACTTGCGGGTACCCACAACTTCGATTTCCACGCGACGGTTCTTGGCGCGGCCAGCAGCGGTCTTGTTGTCAGCGACCGGTTGCGACTTGCCCTTGCCTTCGGTGTAGACACGGTTGGCTTCAACGCCCTTGGAAACCAGGTAAGCCTTGACGGATTCAGCACGACGAACCGACAGCTTCTGGTTGTAGGCGACGGAACCGATCGAGTCGGTGTGGCCGACGGCGATGATGACTTCCAGGTTGATGGCCTTCAGGTTGCCAACCAGTTCGTCCAGCTTGGCCTTGCCAGCCGGCTTCAGGGTTGCCTTGTCGAAATCGAAGAAGGCGTCAGCAGCGTAGGTGACTTTTTCCGAGGTCGGAGCAGCAGCCGGAGCGGGCTTCGGAGCAACAGCAGCGGCAACCGGAGCCGGTGCGGGCGGTTCTTCGCACGGACCGTTCACGTAAGCGGTTTGCCAGCACAGACCGTAACCGCTGCGGGTCACGACGTCACGGCCATCTTGCAGGTACAGGCTGCCGGGACGAACCTTGATGTCCTTGGTTTCCTGAGCGGTGGCAGACAGTGCGATGGCTGCGGACGCAGCAGCGAAGACGAGTTTTGCTAATTTGTTCATGTTTCTCCTCTCGGGTGAGATATCCGCAGATAAACTGCGCTACAAGATTACGACATCAAAAAATGAATAATATCATGTGTTCAGGTCGTCACCGGCCCTTGTTCCATGGGGCTAGTAATGAACTTAGCCGCCATTCTGCCACACGGATCGACCTTCAGCGATGCTTGCCAATTGGTCCAGACAACGTTTTTGGGACTGTGTTGTTTCTTCGCAACGCGATATTTTTGGCCCGTTTTTGTTCCTTTAAGGCAGAAAAAAGCCGGATTTTTTAGAGAAAATCCTTATTTTTCATACAGTTCGCGCATTTTCACTCGGGCAAGTAGTTGCCATTTTCTCCGCGGCATCGTGCCTCCCGGCGCGTGGGGTTTCTCCCGATGGCGTGCACCGGGAAAGTGAGTTTCGGAAAATTTCCCCAAATTGGCCATTTGACAGCAATCCACGGCGGAGAAGCATTCGATGCCGGGTGGCAATGCTGGTTGCTGAATTCGGGCGCTCTAATATATATAGGCGCTCGGCCCCCCTGTTTGGTCGCTCTCAGGCGCTGGGAGGAGCTTTGCGGCGCATGCGGTGATGGTGGGCACCGGACCGGCTGCCATCGCGAAGCATGCCGTTGCCGGGGCGATGAGGGCCTTTGACGGGCTTTTGACCCTCCTGGCGTGCTAGAATGTGCTGTTCTGATCAGTCCAAGGGCCACGCCCGCCCGGCATGATTTTCTGGCCGGGAAACATCTTTCGACTCTCCAATGGATCAATTCGCTAAAGAAACCATCCCCATTTCCCTCGAAGAAGAGATGCGCAAGAGTTACCTCGATTACGCCATGAGCGTGATCGTGGGTCGGGCACTGCCGGATGTGCGCGATGGCTTGAAGCCGGTGCACCGCCGCGTGCTGTATGCGATGCACGAGATGAACAATGTCTGGAACCGCCCGTTCGTGAAGTGCGCGCGCGTGGTCGGTGAAGTCATGGGTAAATATCACCCGCACGGTGACGCCTCCATCTATGACACCCTGGTGCGCATGGCCCAGGACTTCTCGCTGCGCTACACCCTGGTCGATGGCCAGGGCAACTTCGGTTCCATCGACGGCGACGGTGCTGCCGCGATGCGTTATACCGAGTGCCGCCTGGACAAGATCTCCAACGAATTGCTGGCCGACATCGAAAAGGAAACCGTCGATTTCGTGCCCAACTACGACGGCAAGGAAAAGGAACCCTCGGTCCTGCCCACGCGTATTCCCAACCTGCTGGTCAACGGCTCCTCCGGCATCGCCGTGGGCATGGCCACCAACATCCCGCCGCACAACATCACCGAGGTGATCAACGGCGCGCTGCACCTGCTGGCCAACGAACACTGCACCATCGATGAACTGATCGAACTGGTGCCGGCGCCGGACTTCCCCACCGGCGGCATCATCTATGGCGTCTCGGGCGTGCGCGATGGCTATCGCACCGGCCGCGGTCGCGTGGTCATGCGCGCCAAGACCCACTTCGAGGAATATGGCCGCGAAGGCCGCATCGCCATCATCGTCGATGAGCTGCCTTACCAGGTCAACAAGAAGGCGCTGCTCGAACGCATCGCCGAGCTGGTGCGCGACAAGAAGCTCGAAGGCATCTCCGACCTGCGCGACGAGTCCGACAAGTCGGGCATGCGCGTGGTCATCGAATTGAAGCGCGGTGAAGTGCCCGAGGTTGTGCTCAACAACCTCTACAAGCAGACCCAGCTGCAAGACACCTTCGGCATGAACATGGTGGCCTTGGTCGATGGCCAGCCGCGCCTCTTGAACCTGAAGCAGCTGCTGGAATGCTTCCTCTCGCATCGCCGCGAAGTGGTCACCCGCCGCACCGTGTTCGAACTGCGCAAGGCGCGCGAACGCGGCCACGTGCTCGAAGGCCTGGCTGTTGCGCTGGCCAACATCGATGACTTCATCGCCATCATCCGCGCCGCACCGACCCCGCCGATCGCCAAGGCCGAGCTGATGAACCGCGCCTGGGATTCGTCCATGGTGCGCGAGATGCTGGCCCGCACCGGCGAAGGCAACCCGGGCGGCATCGAAGCCTTCCGTCCGGAAAGCCTGCCGGCCCATTACGGCATCCAGTCCGATGGTCTCTACAAGCTCTCCGACGAACAGGCCCAGGAAATCCTGCAGATGCGTCTGCAACGCCTGACCGGCCTGGAGCAGGACAAGATCGTCAATGAATACAAGGACGTGATGGCGCAGATCGCCGACTTGCTGGATATCCTCTCCAAGCCGGCCCGCGTGACCGCCATCATCACCGACGAACTCAACGCCGCCCGCAACGACTACGGCATTGGTTCCAAGGACGAGCGCCGCTCCACCATCGAGCACAACGCCACCGACCTGGCTACCGAAGACCTGATCACCCCGCAAGACATGGTGGTCACGCTGTCGCACACCGGTTACATGAAGTCGCAGCCGGTTTCTGAATACCGCGCGCAAAAGCGTGGCGGTCGCGGCAAGCAGGCCATGGCCACCAAGGATGACGACTGGATCGACCAGCTCTTCATCGCCAATACGCACGACTACATCCTGTGCTTCTCCAACCGCGGCCGCCTGTACTGGCTGAAGGTCTGGGAAGTGCCGCAGGGTTCGCGCAATTCGCGCGGCAAGCCCATCGTCAACATGTTCCCGCTGCAGGATGGCGAGAAGATCACGGTGATCCTGCCGGTGTCGGGCGCCAATCGCAGTTTCCCGGACGACCGCTACGTCTTCATGGCCACCAGCCTGGGCACGGTCAAGAAGACCCCGCTGTCGGACTTCTCCAATCCGCGCAAGGCCGGCATCATCGCGGTCGATCTGGATGAAGGCGACTTCCTGATCGGTGCCGCCCTGACCGATGGCGCGCATGACGTGATGCTGTTCTCCGACGGCGGCAAGGCCGTGCGCTTCGATGAAAACGACGTGCGTCCGATGGGCCGTACCGCCCGTGGCGTGCGCGGCATGAACCTGGAAGAAACCCAGCAGGTCATCGCCCTGCTGGTGGCCGAGAATGAACAGCAGTCCGTGCTCACCGCCACCGAAAACGGCTTCGGCAAGCGTACTCCGATCACCGAATACACCCGTCACGGTCGCGGCACCAAGGGCATGATCGCCATCCAGACCAGCGAGCGCAACGGCAAGGTCGTGGCCGCGACCCTGGTCGATTCCACCGATGAGATCATGCTGATCACCACCGGCGGTGTGCTGATCCGCACCCGTGTCTCGGAGATTCGCGAGATGGGCCGCGCGACCCAGGGCGTGACCCTGATTGCAGTGGAAGACGGCACCAAGCTGTCCGGCCTGCAGCGCGTGGTCGAGTCCGATGTGGAAGACGCGATCGAAAGCGAAGGTACCGAGGCTGCCGGCGGCGAAACACCTGCCGCTGGCGAGTAAAGCAAGTTCAAGGCGGTGGGCCAAGCGCCTGCCGCCTTTTTTGATGGCGAACGCAGACATGGTCTATAACTTTTCCGCCGGTCCGGCGGTATTGCCCAAGGAAGTGCTGCAACAGGCAGCCGACGAGATGCTGGACTGGCATGGCAGTGGCATGTCGGTCATGGAGATGAGCCATCGCGGCAAGGAATACATGTCCATCATCGAAGCCGCGCTGGCTGACGTGCGCGCGCTGATGAACATTCCTTCCAACTACAAGGTGCTGTTCCTGCAAGGCGGGGCCATTGCCGAGAACGCCATCATCCCGATGAACCTGGCGGGGCTGCGTTCGCCGGCGGGCAAGCATGAGGCCGGTGTGGCCGATTACATCAACACCGGTTCCTGGTCGACCAAGTCGATCAAGGAAGCGGGGCGTTACTGCACGGTGAACGTGGCAGCCTCCTCGGCCGACCGCAAGTTCTCCAGCATCCCGGCACGTGCCGACTGGAAGCTCTCGCGCAATGCCGCCTACGTGCACATCTGCAGCAACGAGACCATCGACGGCGTCGAATACCAGTACACGCCCGAGGTCGCGGCCGATACCGACGGTGCACCTCTGGTGGCGGACATGTCCTCGCACATCCTCTCGCGCGAGGTGGATGTGTCCAAATACGGCGTCATCTATGGTGGCGCGCAGAAGAACATCGGCCCGGCTGGCGTGACCATCGTCATCGTGCGCGAAGACCTGCTGGGTCACGCGCTGCCGTTCTGTCCCTCGGCTTTCGACTGGAAGATCGTGGCCGACAACGATTCCATGTACAACACCCCGCCGACCTACGCGATCTACATCGCCGGTCTGGTGTTCCAGTGGATCAAGCGCCAGGGTGGCGTGGCCGCGCTGGAAGCGCGCAACATCGCCAAGGCCGGGCTGCTCTACGGCTACCTGGACAGCACCGATTTCTACAGCAACCGGATCGCAGCGGATTGCCGTTCCCGCATGAACGTGCCGTTCTTCCTGCGCGATGAGTCGCTCAATGACACCTTCCTGGCCGGCGCCAAAGAGCGCGGCCTGCTGCAGCTGAAAGGCCACAAGTCGGTCGGCGGCATGCGTGCATCGATCTACAACGCGATGCCGATCGAGGGCGTACAGGCTCTCGTCGATTATCTGAAAGACTTCGAACAGCAGCACGGTTGAGGCCGCATCTGGCCGGGCGCAGCGCCCGCGCAGTGCAGGCCGTGGCCGTGCGCCAAGCCAACGCCATGCCCGGTGCGCCGCCGGCCGCTCGTAGTGCCCGCGCGCCGTGCAACACCTGAAAGAGCAAGATGAGTGACGACAAGTTGCTACCCCTGCGCCAGAAGATCGATGCCATCGATGCGCAGATCCTCGACCTGCTGAACCAGCGCGCCCGCGTCGCGCAGGAAGTGGGCCACGTCAAGGCCGAGACCAATGCCCCGGTGTTTCGCCCCGAGCGCGAAGCCCAGGTGCTGCGCCGCGCCGCCGACCGCAATCCCGGCCCCTTGCTGGGCACCGATATCCAGACCATCTTCCGCGAAGTGATGTCGGCCTGCCGCGCGCTGGAAAAGCGTGTGGTGGTGGCTTACCTCGGCCCCGAAGGTACCTTCAGCGAACAGGCGGTGTACCAGCAGTTCGGTCACGCCATCGAAGGCTTGCCGTGTGTATCAATTGATGAAGTGTTCCGCGATGCCGAAGCCGGTACCGCCGATTTCGGCGTGGTACCCATCGAGAATTCCTCCGAAGGCGTGATCAATCGCACCCTGGATCTGCTGCTGCAGACTACGCTGACCATCAGCGGCGAAGTTGCCATCCCCGTGCATCACAGCCTGATGACGACCAGCGGCAACATGGACGGCATCACCCGCATCTGCGCCCACTCGCAGGCCCTCGCCCAGTGCAATGCCTGGCTCAATATGAATTATCCTGCCATCGAGCGCCAGGCGGTGGCCTCCAACGCCGAGGCCGCGCGCATGGCAGGTGAAGATAAAAGCGTGGCGGCCATTGCCGGCGAAATCGCCGGCCAGAAGTACAACCTGCAGACGGTCAATGCCCATATCCAGGATGATCCGCACAATCGCACCCGCTTTGCGGTGATCGGCCGTTTGCGCACGGCACCGTCGGGCCGCGACCAGACTTCCATCGTGCTGTCGGTGCCCAACAAGGCCGGTGCGGTCTACAACCTGCTGGCCCCGCTGGCGCGCCATGGCGTGTCGATGACGCGCTTCGAGTCGCGCCCGGCCCGCATGGGCGCGTGGGAATATTATTTCTACGTCGACCTCGAAGGCCATGAGCAGGATGAAAAGGTCGCCAGGGCGCTGGAAGAGCTGCGCCAGAATGCGGCCTTCTTCAAGCTGCTGGGCTCTTATCCGCTGGGCCTGTGAGCGCCTGCCCTCCTGCCACCTTTGAAGGCTGAATTCAACGTGTTCAAGAAAGTCGTCATCTTCGGCGTGGGCTTGATCGGCGGCTCGTTCGCCCTGGCGCTGCGCCGTGCCGGCCAGGCCGATCACATCGTCGGCGTGGGCCGCTCGCTGGCCAGCCTGGAACGCGCGCGCGAGCTGGGCATCATCGATGCCATCGCCACCGATGCGGCCGCCGCCGTGCCGGGCGCCGACCTGATTTTGGTGGCCGCGCCGGTCGCGCAGACCGAAGCCATCCTGGCCGCCATCCGTCCGCACCTCGATCCCCAGGCCATCGTCACCGACGCCGGCAGTACCAAGAGCGATGTGGTCGCTGCCGCCCGCAAGGCGCTGGGTGAACGGATTGGCCAGTTCGTCCCGGCCCATCCGATTGCCGGACGCGAAAAGCATGGGCCGGAAGCGGCCCTGGCGGAATTGTATGAAGGCAAGAAGGTGGTCATCACCGCCTTGCCCGAGAATAGTGGCGCCGGCGTCGAGACCGTGGCGCAAGCCTGGCGTGCCTGTGGCGCGATCATCCATCGGCTCTCGCCGCAGGAGCATGATGCGGTCTTTGCCTCGGTGAGCCATCTGCCGCACGTGCTGGCCTTCGCGCTGGTGGATGACATCGCCGCCAAGCCGCATGCCGACACGCTGTTCCAGTACGCTGCCAGCGGTTTTCGCGATTTCACCCGAATTGCCGCTTCCTCGCCGGAGATGTGGCGCGACATCACGCTGGCCAACCGTGACGCCTTGCTCACCGAGGTCGATGCCTATCTGGTGCAATTGCAGGGTATTCGCGCGATGATTGCCGCCAGCGATGGTGCCGCCATCGAAAAGGTCTATGCCAGCGCCCAGCATGCCCGCCAGCAATGGGCCGCAGCCATCGAAGCGGCTGAGCGCAAGACCAACTGAATATTTCTTCCAGAGCCCATCACCAAGGCCGCCTGGGCGGCCGGATTCCTCCAACGAATCATCCACAGAAAAGCCAGCAAGATGAAACAGCCTTCCTACCCCCGCCATATCGATCTGAATCCGGTCCCGCACGTGCAAGGCACGGTCAAGTTGCCGGGCTCCAAGAGCATCTCCAACCGCATCCTGCTGCTGGCGGCGCTCTCGGGCGGTACTACCCGCATCTTTGACCTGCTGGCTTCAGACGATACGCTGGTCATGCTGATGGCCCTGCAGACGCTGGGCGTGAAGTGGGAGCAGATCGAAGGGACCCAGGATTACATCGTCCATGGCGTCAACGGCATGCTGCCCGTGCACCAGGCTGATCTCTTCATGGGCAATGCCGGTACCGCCATCCGTCCGCTCACCGCAGCCCTGGCCGTGCTGGGCGGCGACTACACGCTGCATGGCGTGCCGCGCATGCACGAGCGTCCGATTGGCGACCTGGTGGATGCCCTGAATGCCGTCGGCATGCGTATCGAGTACACCGGCAATCCCGGCTATCCACCCCTGCACATCCGTCGTGGCCAGCTCGCGTCCTCGCGCATGAAGGTGCGCGGCAATGTCTCCAGCCAGTTCCTGACGGCATTGCTGATGGCGGCTCCTCTGATGGCACGTGAAGAGGCCATGCAGGTCGAGGTGGTGGGTGAGCTCATCTCCAAGCCCTACATCGAGATCACCCTGAACCTGATGCGCCGCTTCGGTGTGGAAGTCGAACGGGACGGCTGGCAACAGTTCACCATCAAGGCGGGCCAGCATTACCGCAGCCCCGGCAGCATCCATGTCGAGGGCGATGCGTCCTCGGCCTCCTACTTCCTGGCGGCCGGTGCCATCACCGGCGGCCCGATCCGGGTCGAGGGCGTGGGCCGCGACAGCATCCAGGGCGACGTGCGCTTCGTCGAAGCGCTGGAGCAGATGGGTGCCACCATCACCATGGGCGAGAACTGGATCGAAGCCTCCTCCAACGGCCCGCTCAAGGCCATCGATGCCGACTTCAACCATATTCCCGACGCGGCGATGACCATCGCCGTGGCCGCGCTCTATGCCGACGGTCCCAGTACCCTGCGCAACATCGCCAGCTGGCGCGTCAAGGAAACCGACCGCCTGGCGGCCATGGCGACCGAATTGCGCAAGCTGGGCGCACAGGTGGAAGAGGGTGCCGACTACCTGACGGTGACGCCTCCGGCCGAGATCGGTACGGCCGCCATCGATACCTACGATGACCACCGCATGGCCATGTGCTTCTCGCTGGCGGCGCTGGATGGTGCATTGCGGCGTGGCAACCGTATCCGCATCAACGACCCCAAATGCGTGGCCAAGACCTTCCCGGATTACTTCGACGTCTTCAAAAAGATTGCCGAACAAACCTTGATCTGATAAACCCTGTGTTTGACGGAATTACACTAAATTATTCACAGATAAAGGGTTCAGGCCATGGAAAAAGCAAAGATACCGGTCATCGCCATCGATGGCCCCACTGCCTCGGGCAAGGGCACCGTGGCCCAGAAAGTGGCGCGTGAACTGGGTTTCCATTACCTCGATTCGGGCGCGCTGTACCGCCTGACGGCACTGTCCGTGTTGCGTCGCGGCATCGCGCTGGACGATGAACATGCCCTGGCCAAGGCTGCCGAACACCTGCACTGCCACTTCGATGGTGCCCATATCTTCCTGGCCAATGAAGACGTGACCCAGGCTATCCGCGCCGAGGAGGTCGGCAATACCGCCTCCAAGATCGCCGCGCTGATCTCGGTTCGCCAGGCCCTGTACGGACTTCAGTTGTCATTCAGGAAACCTCCGGGCCTGGTGGCCGATGGCCGTGACATGGGTACCGTCATCTTCCCCGCTGCCCGCTTGAAGGTATTTTTGACTGCCAGTGTGGAAGCACGCGCCACAAGGCGCTATAAGCAATTGATTGACAAGGGTTTTTCTGCTAATATCGAAGACCTCTCCAGAGATTTGAAGGAGCGCGACGAACGCGACATGAACCGCTCGTCGGCCCCCTTGAAGGCTGCGGAGGGTGCATATCACCTGGATACATCCGACATGACCGCTGACGAAGCGGTGCAGCAGGTACTCAGCTGGTACGCTGCCCTGGGGCACTGAAATCCGTTGCAATCCGCTTGAAACGGCATGTTCAGGACCCATCATGGGCAAGTCCTTGTTGTACCCGTAGTGCCATTGGTGCCCGGCAGATGCAAAGTCTGACGGGTGTTGATAAACCTAACCCAGTACCCATGTCGTCGGCGGCAACGAAGACGGCAGTGCAAGTCAGCTTGATTGCATCACACGGATACCGGCCAATCTTTCTTACTTTCTTTTATGTCTACCACTACCGTTATCGCTGCAGGTGTTGATACCTCCAGCGAATTTGCTGCTCTGTTCGAAGAATCGCTGTCGCGTCAGGACATGCGTTCGGGTGAAGTCATCTCGGCAGAAGTCGTGCGCCTGGATCACAACTTCGTGATCGTCAACGCCGGCCTGAAGTCCGAAGCCTTCATCCCTGTTGAAGAATTCAAGAACGACAACGGCGAAGTCGAAGTCAACGTCGGCGACTTCATCTCCGTTGCGATCGAATCCCTGGAAAACGGTTTCGGCGACACCATCCTGTCGCGCGACAAGGCCAAGCGTCTGGCATCGTGGCTCTCGCTGGAAAAGGCGATGGAGTCCGGCGAGATCGTCACCGGTACCGTCAATGGCAAGGTCAAGGGCGGCCTGACCGTTCTGACCAACGGCATCCGTGCCTTCCTGCCGGGTTCGCTGGTCGACACCCGTCCGGTCAAGGACACCACCCCGTTCGAAGGCAAGACCCTGGAATTCAAGGTCATCAAGCTGGACCGCAAGCGCAACAACGTCGTTCTGTCGCGCCGTGCCGTGATCGAAGCCTCGATGGGCGAAGAGCGCGCCAAGCTGATGGAAACCCTGAAGGAAGGCACCGTCGTCACCGGTATCGTCAAGAACATCACCGACTACGGTGCGTTCGTTGACCTGGGTGGCATCGACGGCCTGCTGCACATCACCGACCTGGCATGGCGTCGTGTGCGTCACCCGTCGGAAGTGCTGTCGGTTGGCCAAGAGATCACCGCCAAGGTCCTCAAGTACGATCAAGAGAAGAACCGCGTCTCCCTGGGCGTGAAGCAACTGGGCGACGATCCGTGGACCGGCCTGTCGCGTCGCTACCCGCAAGGCACCCGCCTGTTCGGCAAGGTCACCAACCTGACCGACTACGGTGCATTCGTGGAAGTCGAACAAGGCATCGAAGGCCTGGTGCACGTCTCCGAAATGGACTGGACCAACAAGAACGTGGCCCCGAACAAGGTTGTCCAGCTGGGCGACGAAGTCGAAGTCATGGTTCTGGAAATCGACGAAGAGCGTCGTCGTATCTCCCTGGGCATGAAGCAGTGCAAGCCGAACCCGTGGGACGACTTCGCCATGAGCCACAAGAAGGGCGACAAGGTCAAGGGTTCGATCAAGTCGATCACCGACTTTGGCGTGTTCATCGGCCTGCCGGGCAACATCGACGGCCTGGTGCACCTGTCCGACCTGTCCTGGACCGAAGCTGGCGAAGAAGCCGTGCGCAAGTTCAAGAAGGGCGACGAGCTGGAAGCCGTTGTGCTGGCCATCGACGTGGAACGCGAGCGCGTCTCCCTGGGCGTGAAGCAACTGGAAGGCGACCCGTTCAACAACTTCGCTGCCCTGAACGACAAGGGTGCGATCGTGACCGGTACCGTCAAGTCGGTTGAGCCCAAGGGCGCCGTGATCCAGCTGACCGACGAAGTCGAAGGCTACCTGCGCGCTTCCGAAATCTCCCGCGACCGCGTGGAAGATGCCGGTACCCACCTGAAGGTTGGCGATGCCGTCGAAGCCCTGGTCATCAACATCGACCGCAAGGCACGCAGCATCCAGCTGTCGATCAAGGCCAAGGACAACGCCGAGACCCAGGAAGCCATGCAGAAGATGTCGGCTGACTCCAACGCTGCTTCGGGCACCACCAGCCTGGGCGCGCTGCTCAAGGCCAAGCTCGACAACAAGAACTGATCTTCCGGTCACGATGACAAAGTCGGAGCTGATCGCCCGTCTGGCTGAGCGTTATCCGCAACTTGTTGCCAAGGATGCGGATTACGCGGTCAAAACCATCCTCGATGCCATGGTCGACGCTCTCGCGACCGGCCAGCGCATCGAGATCCGTGGTTTTGGCAGCTTCGCGCTCAACCGCCGTCCGCCGCGTATCGGCCGCAATCCCAAGTCTGGTGACAAGGTGATGGTCCCTGAAAAACGGGTCCCCCACTTCAAGCCGGGCAAGGAATTGCGCGAACGCGTCGATGCGATGGTCGGCCAGCCAATCCGCGAGGATTGACCCGGCTGAGCCTGTGACCAGACAGTTCTTGCCGGGCGCAAATGAAGTTTTCTGCGCCCGCGAGCAGTAATAATCGTTGAATGCTGCACATTCGGACATCGCCAGGTGAACGGGTGTAAAGGCAGATCAACAAAATGAACGGCATCTTTGGATGCCGTTTTTTTTCACGTACAATCCCGATCTACCCCGGATTGACCGGGAATGCGCGCGAAACAGGCGCGATTTTTCCGTCCAGCGCAATAATGCTGCAGACCGGCACCGCTTACCGGCGAGCCTGGCCTGCCTGCCTTCGGGCAATATCACGACCCGCCAGAAAGGATTACGCCATGAAAATACTGTCCCGATTGATCGCGGCCATCCTGTTCGTGTTCTTCTTCTTCTTTGCGCTGCGCAATACTCAGGAAGTGACCATGCACTTCTTCCTCGGCTATGAACGTACCGACCCGCTGGTGCTGGTGCTGCTGGCCTTCTTCGTGATCGGCGCCGTCCTGGGCGTGCTGGCCATGGCACCGCTGGTGCTGCGCCACCGCCGCGAAGCCACGCGCTACAAGAAGGCGCTGTCGCAAGTTCAGAAGCAACAGGAAGAAATCGCCCAGGTGCAGGCCCAGCCGCCGCAACCTGACAGCGTCATCACTGCGCAGCACATCCTCTAATTGTCTTTCACTATTTATGGAATTTGAATTTTGGTGGTTGCTCGGCATCCCGGTCTTCTTCGGCCTGGGGTGGATTGCTGCGCGGGTGGATATCAACCAGTTGCTCTCCGAGTCGCGTACTCTGCCGCGCGGCTATTTCAAGGGGCTCAATTTCCTCCTCAACGAGCAGCCCGACAAGGCCATCGATGCCTTCATCGAGATCGTCAAGCTGGACCCTGAAACGGTGGAATTGCACTTCGCCCTGGGCAATCTGTTCCGCCGCCGTGGCGAGACCGAGCGCGCCATCCGTGTGCACCAGAACCTGCTGGCGCGTCCCGACCTGCCGGCCGAGCATCATGGCCATGCACTCTACGAGCTGGGCCAGGATTACCTGAAGGCGGGTCTGCTGGACCGTGCTGAAGAAACCTTCAACAAGCTCATCGACACCCCCTACAGCGCCCAGGCCGGACGCGCCCTGCTGGAAATCTACCAGCGCGAGAAGGAATGGGAGCGTGCCATCTCCGCTGCCGAGATCCTGCAGGCCACCGGCGCCGGTGGACGCCAGCGCGAGATTGCCCAGTTCTACTGCGAACTGGCTGCCGACGAACTGGTGCGCACCAATACCGAGGCGGCCATGGCCTTGCTGGACAAGGCCCTGGCCGCCGACCGCAAGAGCGTGCGCGCCACCATGCTCATGGGCGACGCGTTGCGCGCGCGCGGCGATATCGAAGGTGCGCTGGAAACCTGGCGCCGCGTCGAGCACCAGAGCGTGCCGCACACCGCCCTGGTGGCACAGCGCCTCATGGATGGCTACATTGCCGTGGGCCGTCCGCAGGAGGGCATCAACCTGCTGCGCGCCTACCTGGCCGAAGCGCCCTCGATCGACCTGCTGGAAGTGGTCTTCAAGGCCGTGCTGGATGCCGATGGTGTCGACGCGGCCAATGTGCTGGTGAGTGAAGAATTACGCCGCACCCCGACGCTGCTGGGCCTGGACAAGTTCCTGGAAGCGCGCATGATGAGTGCGCCCCAGACCGTGCGTCCCGAGCTGGCCGTGGTCAAGACCCTGGTGCACGGTTACACCCAGAAGCTGGCGCGCTACCAGTGCAGTCACTGCGGCTTCAAGGCGCGTCAGTTCTACTGGCAATGCCCGGGTTGCAGCCAGTGGGAGACCTATCCGCCGCGCCGCACTGAAGAATTGAATGTCATGAATTGAGGCCCTTGCGGGCTGTACTTGAACTTAGGAACCAACATGAAAATCACCATCATCGGCACCGGCTACGTAGGCCTGGTGACCGGCGCCTGTCTGGCCGAACTGGGTAACGACGTATTCTGCCTGGATGTCGACCAGCGCAAGGTCGACATTCTCAACAACGGTGGCATTCCCATCCACGAACCCGGGCTGGAAGAAGTGGTGGCGCGCAACCGCGCGGCTGGCCGCCTGCAGTTCTCCACCGACGTGGCCGCCAGCGTGGCCCATGGGGACATCCAGTTCATCGCCGTAGGCACCCCGCCTGATGAAGACGGTTCGGCCGACCTGCAATATGTGCTGGCGGCTGCCCGTAACATCGGCCGTCACATGCAGGGCTTCAAGGTGGTGGTGGACAAGTCCACCGTGCCGGTCGGTACGGCCGACCGCGTCACGGCAGCGATCAGGGAAGAACTGGCCGCACGCGACCAGACCGAGCTGCATTTTTCGGTCGTCTCCAATCCGGAATTCCTGAAGGAAGGTGCTGCTGTCGAGGACTTCATGCGCCCTGACCGCATCGTCATCGGCCATGATCAGACCGCCGATGGCCTGCGCGCCCAGGCCCTGATGAAGAAGCTCTACGCCCCCTTCAACCGCAACCATGAACGCACCTACTGGATGGACGTGCGTTCGGCCGAGTTCACCAAGTACGCCGCCAACGCCATGCTGGCCACGCGCATTTCCTTCATGAACGAACTGGCCAACCTGGCTGATCGTGTCGGTGCCGATATCGAATCGGTGCGCCACGGCATCGGCTCCGATCCGCGCATCGGCCACAGCTTCCTGTATGCCGGCTGCGGCTATGGCGGCTCCTGCTTCCCCAAGGATGTGCAGGCCCTGGAACGTACCGCGCGTGATTACGACCAGTCGCTGCTGATCCTGCGCGCCGTGGAGCAGGTCAACGACCTGCAGAAGCACGTGCTGGGCAAGAAGGTAGTGACGCGCTTTGGCCAGGACCTGTCCGGCAAGCACTTCGCCATCTGGGGCCTGGCCTTCAAGCCCAACACGGATGACATGCGTGAAGCCTCCTCGCGCGTGCTGATCGGTGAACTGGTGCGGCGCGGTGCCAGCGTGGCGGTCTACGATCCGGTGGCCATGAAGGAAGCCGCCCGCGTACTGGAACTGGACTTTGCCGAGGAGAGCGCCGGCCTGCAGCGCATCCGCTTTGCCTCTTCGCCGATGGACGCGCTGCAAGGCGCCGATGCCCTGGCCATCGTCACGGAATGGAAGGCCTTCCGCAGCCCCGATTTCGAACGCGTCAAGGCAGCGCTGAACCATCCGGTGATCTTCGACGGGCGCAACCTGTTCGATCCGCAGCTCATGGCCGACAGTGGCATCGAGTACTACGGCATCGGCCGTTCACTGCAAGCGCGCGTGCAATAAGCCCCCGCGCAACCTGGATAGGAAGGTAGAGCACATCGTGGACAAGAACATCGCGACCGCCTGGGATGCGGCCCGCATCCTCATTGTTGGCGACGTCATGCTGGACCGTTACTGGTTCGGGGAAGTCAATCGCATCTCGCCCGAAGCCCCGGTCCCGGTGGTGCGCGTCGAACGCAAGGAAGAGCGCCTGGGCGGCGCCGCCAACGTCGCCCGCAATACCGCCAGCCTGGGTGCGCAGACGGCGCTGCTGGGCGTGACCGGCGACGATGAACCGGCCCGCGTGATGGACAGCATGTTGGGCGAGATGGGCATCCGCAGCCATCTCAACCGCGACCCCAGCATCTCCACCATCGTCAAGCTGCGCGTGATCGGTCGCCAGCAGCAACTGGTGCGCATCGATTTCGAGGAAGCCCCGACCGATACGGTGTTGCGCGACAAGCTCACGCAATTCAATTCACTGGTGGCTGACTACGATGTGATCATTTTTTCCGATTACGCCAAGGGCGGTCTGGTCAACGTGGCTGAGATGATCGCCACCGCCCGGAAGCTGGGCAAGCGCATCCTGGTCGATCCCAAGGGCGATGATTTCGCACGCTATGCGGGGGCCTCCGTGCTCACGCCCAACAAGTCGGAACTGGTGCGTATCGTCGGCCAGTGGAAGAACGAGGAAGAGCTCACTGCACGCGCCCAGAAGCTGCGCGCCGAACTCGATCTCGAAGCCCTGCTGCTGACCCGTTCGGAAGAAGGCATGAGCCTCTATCGCGATGGTGAAGTTACGCACTTCCCGACCATGGCGCGTGAGGTGTATGACGTCTCCGGTGCCGGTGATACCGTCATCGGCACCCTGGCCGTGATGCTGGGTGCGGGCGCTTCGCTGGTCGATGCGGTGACCATGGCCAATCGCGCCGGCGGCATCGTGGTCGGCAAGCTGGGCACGGCCACCGTCACGCGCGAGGAATTGCTCGCAGCCTGATTTGAGGGCGATTTCTAGCGCAATTTCGGTCAACAGGCTGATGCGGTTTTCGTTGAGCAAGGGCAGTCCACCTTCGGGTGGGCTGCCCTTTGTTTTTCCTCCAACCGAACGTTGCAAGTCGAAAGGAAACATCATGTTGAAGAAAACCCTGTTGTTCATCCTCAGCTTCTTCGCCGCCACCGCCCTGGCCTGGGCCGAGGTGGACGTCAACAAGGCCGACCAGGCCGCGCTGGACGGCGTACGCGGAATCGGACCTTCCATGTCCAGACGCATCCTGGAAGAGCGCCAGAAAGGCGGCGCCTTCAAGGACTGGGCCGACCTGGAACAGCGCGTCAAGGGCATCAAGGACAAGGCGGCCGTGAAGCTGTCCGCCAACGGACTGACGGTCAACGGGCAGGCCAAGGCGGGGGCGGCCGCAACGGCACCCAAGGACGGCAGGCAAGGCAAGTCCTCACGGGCTGAGAACAAGGCCGGGGAGGGCGCTGCCAGGTCCGCCAGGTCCGACGACAAGGCAGCGGAAAAAATGACGGACAAGCCCGCCGACAAGGCTCCTGAAAAGGCGGCGGCCGGCAAGTAAGCGCGTGGCAGGCCGGGGAGCGGGGAGCCTGTCATTCGTGCTCGACAAGGATGCAGCGGCTGACAGCAAAAGCCGACAAGCGGTGGTGCAATTGTGAAAAACTAATTCTTGTTTCTCCAAAAATTTGGGGTTAAAGTCATTCGCAGCCTTTCGTTAAAGGTGGTACCCACGTCCATTCTGTGCTGATGACCATGAGAATCGCCGAGCTGCCCGCCAATGAAGCCGCCCGTATCGACGCCCTGCATTCGCTGCGCATCCTCGATACCCCGCGCGAAGAACGATTCGACCGTCTGACCCGCCTGGCCCGGCGGTTGTTCGATGTGCCGATGGCGGTGGTGACGATGATCGATGTCCATCGCCAGTGGTTCAAGTCCTGTGTCGGCATGGGAGATGCCACCGAGACCTCGCGCGACGTTTCCTTCTGCGCCCATGCCATCCTGCATGAAGGTCTGACCATCGTGCCTGATGCCCGGCTCGATCCGCGCTTCGCCGACAATCCGCAGGTCACCGGCGAACCTTTCATCCGTTTCTATGCGGGATGCCCCATCAAGAGCGAGAGCGGTTTCACCCTCGGTACGCTGTGCCTGGTCGATACCCGGCCGCGCGCTTTTGAGGCCGATGAGCAGGCCTTGCTCAAGGATCTGGCGGCCATGGTGGAGCAGGAGCTGGCCGCCGTGAAACTGGCCACCATCGACGAGCTGACCGGCGTATCCAACCGGCGCGGTTTCGAGTCGCTGGCGCGGCATGCCATGGCCACCGGCAAGCGCACCGGCCGGCCAGCCTGCATGCTGGGATTCGACCTCAATCATTTCAAGCAGATCAATGATCGCTTCGGTCACGCCGAAGGCGACCTGGCGCTGGCCGATTTTGCCGGGCTGCTGCTGACCAGTCTGCGCGAGTCCGATGTCATCGGTCGCCTGGGCGGGGATGAATTCGCGGTCTTCCTGACCAATACCGCGCTGTCCGACGTCCCGGTGGTGCTGGAGCATCTGCAGGGGGCCCTGCAAGTCTTCAACCAGAGCGCTGGGCGCCAGTATCAGCTCGATTATTGCGTGGGCGTGGTGCAATATGATCCGCAGCAACACGCCGACCTGGCAGCGCTCCTGCACAGCGCCGATCTGGCCATGTATGCGCAGAAGAAGGCGCGTCGCGCACCGGCCTGATGCCGGGGCAGGGCGGCAGCGTGCAGGCAAAGGCGTTGGCGGCGGCGAAATAGCTTAAAATGCCCCCCTGAGCCAAAAAGCCCACGGCAGCCACTCCATGTCTTATCAAGTTCTCGCCCGCAAATACCGTCCCCGCAGCTTCGACACCCTGGTCGGCCAGGAACACGTCGTGCGCGCGCTGACGCACGCGCTCGAACAGCAGCGGCTGCACCACGCCTATCTCTTCACCGGCACCCGTGGCGTGGGCAAGACCACGCTCTCGCGCATCCTGGCCAAGTCGCTCAATTGCGTCGGTCCCGACGGCAGTGGCGGCATCACCGCTGCGCCCTGCGGCGTGTGCGAGGCCTGCGTGGCCATCGATGCCGGCCGCTTCGTCGACTACATCGAGATGGACGCCGCCTCCAACCGCGGTGTGGACGAGATGGCGCAGTTGCTGGAACAGGCCATCTATGCTCCCTCGAACGCGCGCTTCAAGGTCTACATGATCGACGAAGTGCACATGCTCACCAACCACGCCTTCAACGCCATGCTGAAGACGCTGGAAGAGCCGCCCGAGCACATCAAGTTCATCCTGGCCACCACCGATCCGCAGAAGATTCCCGTGACCGTGCTGTCGCGCTGCCTGCAGTTCAACCTCAAGCAGATGCCACCGGGCCACATCATCGGCCATCTCGACAACATCCTGAACCAGGAAGGCATCGAATTCGATCCGCCCGCGCTGCGCCTGCTGGCGCAAGGCGCATCCGGGTCCATGCGCGATGCGCTCTCGCTGACCGACCAGGCCATCGCCTATGCCGCCGGCAAGGTCACGCTGGAAGCCGTGCAGGGCATGCTGGGTGCGCTCGACCAGTCCTACCTGATCCGCATCCTCGATGCCCTGGCGCTCCAGGACGGCGCCGCGCTGCTGGCTGTGGCCGATGACATGGCCACCCGCAGCCTGTCCTACAACGCCGCCCTGCAGGATCTGGGCACGCTGCTGCATCAGATCGCGCTGGCCCAGGCCGTGCCGGCCGCGTTGGCCGATGACCTGCCCAATCGTGAAGATATTCTGCGCCTGTCCGGCCAGTTCAGTGCGGAGCATGTGCAGTTGTTCTACCAGATCGCCGTCCATGGCCGCAATGAACTGGGGTTGGCCCCTGACGAATATGCAGGTTTCAGCATGACGCTGCTGCGCATGTTGGCCTTCCGTCCGGTCAGTGCCAGCGCCAGCGCACCGCTTCCGCCCGCGCCCGGTGGCGGCCGTGCGGCCGCGCCGCGCCAGGCCGCACCCCTGCTGGCGCCGCAGGCCGCCGTGACGAGCGCACCGGTCAACCGTGCGCAACCGCAGGCTGCCGCTGCGCCTACCCCGGCACCAGCACCAAGCCAGACGCCGCCGCTATCGGCGCCTGCGGCAACGCCTGCTGCCGCCACTGCTGCGCCGGCTGCACCGGCTGCACCGGCTGCACCGACCTCGGCACGCGAGGCGGCGCTCATGGCCCTGCGCGGCGGCAAGGGCGGCAAGGCGGCTGCCCGGCCGGCAGCGCCAGCACCGTCGACGGCACCCGTCCCCTCGGTTGCCCCCGCAGCAGTTGCCAGTGCGCCAGCGCCGACCGCCCCAGCCGTGGCGCCGTCGCAGGCGGGCCGTGCTGCGCAGTCGATCCCGCCGGACATGCCCGAGCCACCTCCTTTCGACGCCATCCCCCCCTGGGAAGACGATACCGGTTCGTCCGCCATGCCGCCCGCGGTGCCGATGCCCGGCTTTGCCGAAGAAAGAATGGATACTGCGCCTGCTCCTGCCACCTCCGCAGCGGCACCCGCAGAACCTCCCGCGCCCCAGCGTCCGGCCGCCACTCCCGCGCAGCAGCAGGAAACTGCACGCATTGCCGCCGAACTGGGCTGGGATGGCCACTGGCCGACGCTGGCGGCCAGTCTTACCGCGCTGCGCGGCGTGGCACACCAGATGGCCTTCCAGAGCGAACTGGTGCGTTGCGAGGCGCTCAATGGCGGCAACGTCTGCTTCCACCTGCGTATCCCGCTGGAAACCCTGCGTTCCTCGGGCAGCATCGAAAAACTGGTCGCGGCCCTGTCTGAGCGTTTTGGCAAGGAAATCCGGGTCGAGACCGAGATCGGCGCCGTGGCCGATACCGCCAATGCCGTGGCCGAGGCCGAACGTGCCGAGCGCCAGCGCAAGGCCGAACAGAAGATGAAGAGCGATCCCTTCGTGATGAGCATGATGCGCGAGTTCGGCGCGTCCATCGTGCCGGGGTCGATCCAGGCGTTGTGAGGCATGGACGGCGAGGCAAGGATTGCCGACCGTCTGCCCAAACGCGATAGAATTCCGTGAATTGAAACAAGGAGCAATGAGCATGATGAAAGGTCAACTGGCAGGTCTGATGAAGCAAGCACAGGCCATGCAGGACAACATGAAGAAGGCCCAGGAACAGCTGGCCAGCATCGAAGTCGAGGGCCAGTCCGGCGCCGGCCTGGTGAAGGTCGTGATGACCTGCAAGAACGACGTCAAGCGTGTCTCCATCGACCCGTCGCTGCTGGCTGACGACAAGGACATGCTGGAAGACCTGGTCGCCGCCGCCTTCAACGATGCCGTGCGCAAGGCCGAAGCCACCGCCCAGGAAAAGATGTCGGGCGTCACCGCCGGCATGCCGCTGCCCCCGGGCTTCAAGATGCCGTTCTGATGCGCTCCTCTGCCCGGTGGCCAGTGCCGCCGGGCGCAGGCAGCATCGCGCGGGACAGTCTGATTCTGATGGAATGCAGGATTGCTTAGTGGAGGCACCATGTTCATCGTCTCGATCACATACACCAGGCCGGCAAGCGAAATCGATTCCTTGCTGACTGCGCACAAGAAATTCCTCAACCAGCAATATGCCGAGGGCGTATTCCTGATGTCCGGCCGCAAGGTGCCGCGTACCGGCGGCATCATCATTGCCGACTGTGCCGACCGTGCCGAGATCGAAGCCATCATGGAATCCGATCCCTTCTTCATCGGTGGCGTGGCCGAATACGAGATCATCGAATTCGTCCCCTCCATGACGGCAGAGGCGCTGGAAGCCTTCCGCTATTCCGTAGACCGCAATTGAAAACGCCCTCCAGTCTCACCCTCCTGACCGAATCGCTGCGCCGGCTTCCCGGCATCGGCCCCAAGACCGCGCAGCGCATGGCCTACCACCTGCTGCAGCACGATCGCGACGCTGCCGCCGACCTGAGCCAGTCGCTGGCCAAGGCGCTCGATACCATCCGTCATTGCGCGCTGTGCAATACCTTCACCGAACAGGTCGTCTGCGAAACCTGCCAGGACAGCCAGCGCGACCACACTCAGCTGTGCGTGGTGGAATCGCCCTCGGACCAGGTCATGATCGAGCAGACGCTGACCTTCAAGGGCTTGTACTTCGTACTCATGGGCCGACTCTCGCCGCTGGACGGGATCGGGCCGCGCGACATCCATCTCGAAAAACTCATCACCCGTGCCACCGATGGCGTGGTCAGCGAAGTCGTACTGGCCACCAATTTCACCAACGAGGGGGAAGCCACCGCCCACTACATCAGCGAAACCCTCAAGGCCCGCGGCCTGAAGGTCAGTCGTCTGGCGCGGGGTGTACCGGTCGGCGGTGAACTGGAATACGTGGACGCCGGCACCATCGCCCGCGCCATGCTGGATCGCCGTACTACCTGAGCGGCAGGCGACGGCCCATGCTCGTCCGCTGCGTACCCGATGCCCGGGAGATCGTTTTCAGATGAAAAACTTGCAGGCATGACGTCGCCAATGACGGTCAAAATGCGCGACATTGCGCGCATGCTGCAATAGAATGTGGGCTGCCGGCGCGCACGTATGACGTCAGGCCAGGAGCTGCAAGGTGTTGATCAACCCGCACACCGTGCCGTGCTCTTGCCCGCCGCGCAGCATCACCCGAATCCACTGCATTCCAGGACACCGGCCATACCCCCACAAGAGCCGGATCCCGCAGCATCGACAGAGAGGAGAACATCGGATCGCCCGCAGGCCGCTTCTGCCAGGCATCCGGTGCAAGCACGATGAGCACAGCCACATCCAAGCCCGGTCCGCTGGCCGGCATCAAGGTACTCGAACTGGGCACGCTGATTGCGGGGCCCTTCTGCTCGCGCATGCTGGCCGAGTTCGGTGCCGAGGTCATCAAGATCGAAGCCCCCGGCAATGGGGATCCCTTGCGTCAGTGGCGCGTGCTCAAGGACGGCACCTCGCTGTGGTGGTCGGTCCAGGCGCGCAACAAGAAGAGCATCACCCTGAACATGAAGGATGAGCGCGCCCAGGAGATCGCCCGCAAGCTCGCCCTGGACGCCGACGTCATCATCGAGAACTATCGGCCCGGCGTACTGGAGAAATGGAAGCTCGGCTACGACGACCTCAGGCAGCTGAACCCGGCCACCATCATGGTGCGCCTGTCCGGCTACGGTCAGACCGGTCCGCTGCGCGACCTGCCGGGCTTCGGTGCCATCGGTGAATCGATGGGCGGCATCCGCTACGTGTCCGGTCATCCGGACCGTCCGCCGGTGCGCATCGGCATTTCCATCGGCGACTCCATCGCAGCGCTGCACGGCGTGATCGGTGCCATGATGGCGCTGCGTCATCGCGATGTCACCGGTGGTCGCTGGAACGGCAAGTCCGGCGCCCAGTGCGTGGCAGGGCAGGGGCAAATGGTGGATGTTGCCCTGTATGAAGCCGTCTTCAACATGATGGAATCGATGGTGCCCGAATTCGATTTCGCCGGTGTGGTGCGTGAACGGACGGGCGGCGCTCTGCCGGGCATCGTGCCGTCCAACACCTATACCACGGGCGATGGCATGAACATCGTCATCGCCGGCAACGGTGACGCCATCTTCAAGCGCCTGATGGTCGCCATCGGCCGCCACGACATGGCCAGCGATGCCGGCCTGGCGCGCAACGATGGCCGGGTGCCGCGCACCGAGGAAATCGATGCCGCCATCCAGCAGTGGTGCGACACGCAGACCATCGATGGCGCCCTGGCCACGCTGCAGGCCGCCGATGTGCCGGTCGGCAAGATCTATTCGGTCAAGGACATGATGAACGATGCGCAATTCCTGGCGCGCGACATGTTCGAGCAGCACCAGTTCGCCGACGGTACGCCGGTCAAGCTGCCGGGCATCACGCCCAAGATGTCCGAGACGCCCGGCCAGACCAGATGGCTGGGGCCGGAGCTGGGTGCCCACAGCGATGAAATCCTGCAATCGCTGGGGTATGATGAGGCCCACATCAAGAAGCTGCGGGACGAAGGCGTTCTCTGAAGCGGCATGACAAAGGCAGACTCCCTCCACGGGGTCGCCGGCAACAAGCGGTACAACAAGCTGTACAACAAGCAATACCCCATCCACACAAGGAGGAGACATAATGAAATTGAGCTGGAAGCAATTGCTGATCGCCGCTGGCCTGTTCCTGGCCGGCTACTTTTCATTCAACGGCAGCGCCGGTGCGCAGGCACTGGAAAAACCCAAGGTCTCCATTGCCGTGGGCGGCAAGAACCTGTTTTATTATCTGCCCCTGACCATCGCCGAGCAGCTCGGCTATTTCAAGGATGAGGGTCTGCAGGTCGAGATCTCCGACTTCGCCGGTGGTGCCAAGGCACTGCAGGCCATGATCGGCGGCAGTGCCGACGTGGTCTCGGGCGCTTATGAGCACACCATCAACATGCAGGCCAAGAACCAGCCCATCACGGCCTTCGTGCTGCAGGGCCGCGCTCCGCAGATCGTGCTGGCGGTCAACAACAAGACCATGCCCAACTACAAGACCGTGGCTGACCTCAAGGGCAAGAAGATCGGCGTCACCGCCCCCGGCTCCTCCACCAGCATCATGGCCAGCTACGTGCTGGCCAAGGCGGGCCTGAAGCCCTCCGATGTTTCCTTCATCGGCGTGGGCGCCTCAGCCGGTGCCATTTCGGCCATCCGCTCGGGGCAGATCGATGCGATCGCCAACCTCGATCCGGTGATTTCCATGCTCGAGCAGCACAACGAGATCAAGACCATCGCCGACACCCGCACCCTGAAGGATACCAATGACGTCTTCGGTGGCCCGATGCCTGCTGCGACCCTGTATGCACCGGCCGCCTTCATCCAGAAGTATCCCAACACCACGCAAGCCCTGACCAATGCCATGGTGCGCGCGCTGAAGTGGATCCAGAAGGCCGGCCCTTCCGACATCATCAAGGCCGTCCCGGAAAGCTATCTGCTGGGTGACCGCGCGCTCTACATCGACGCCTTCATGAAGGTGCGCCAGGCCATCTCGCCGGACGGCTACTTCCCGCCGGGCGGCCCGGACACGGCGCTGCGTACCCTGAAGGCTTTCGAGCCCTCGCTGGCCGACAAGCAGATCGACCTGTCCAAGACCTTCACCAATTCCTTCGTGCAGAAAGCCAACGCCAAGTACAAGTAAGCGCAGCGCTCCCGGCCTGTGCGACTGCAGCGCAAATGCCCGGCAACGGGCATTTGCACATCTGGGGCCGGGGCCTGCCAGTTCCCTACGTATCCTCCAACGGGGCCGCAGCGGCCCGCATTGCCATGACGCCAGCACTCCAGTTCGACAACATCACCTGCACCTTCGTCTCCAAGGACGACCGTTCCCAGCGCTACACCGCCGTGGCCAATACCGATCTTTCGATTGCACCGGGTGAATTCGTCTCCGTGGTCGGCCCGACCGGCTGCGGCAAGTCCACCCTGCTCAATGTCGGGGCCGGTCTGTTGCAACCCTCGTCGGGCAGCGTCAAGGTCTTCGGTGAAGAACTCAAGGGCATCAACCGTCGCGCCGGCTACATGTTCCAGGCCGAGGCGCTGATGCCCTGGCGCAGCGCGCTGCAGAACGTGATTGCCGGCCTGCAGTATCGCGGCCATGATGAAAAGGCGGCCCAGGAACTGGGCCAGCAATGGCTGTTCCGCGTGGGCCTGCAAGGCTTCGGCGACCGCTATCCGCACCAGCTCTCGGGCGGCATGCGCAAGCGTGTGGCGCTGGCGCAGACGCTCATCCTCGACCCCGACATCATCCTCATGGACGAGCCCTTTTCAGCCCTGGACATCCAGACCCGCCAGCTGATGGAAAACGAAGTGCTGGACCTGTGGAACGCCAAGAAGAAAGCCGTGCTCTTCATCACCCACGACCTCGATGAAGCCATCGCCATGTCCGACCGCGTCATCGTGCTCGCGGCCGGCCCCGGTACGCACCCCATCGGCGAATTCCGCATCGACCTGCCGCGTCCGCGCGACGTGGCCGAGATTCGCATGCACCCGCGCTTCGTCGAACTGCACCAGCAGATCTGGGATGTGCTGCGCGATGAAGTCCTCAAGGGTTATCAACAACAGAAGCGCGCAGCCTAAGCCGGGCGAAAAAGATCAGGGAAGAGAATCAGCATCATGTGGAAATTATTTAAACCGAATCACAAGAACATCCGTTTCTGGCAACTGATGGTACTGGCCATCGTGCTGCTGGTCTGGCACGTGGCCACGCGCAATCCTCAGACCGCCTTCTTCTTCGGCGAACCGCTGAAGGTGGCACAGCGCATCTGGGAGTGGTTCACCGTGGGCAGCGGCTCGCTGGAAGTAGGTATTGGCGACACGACCTTCTTCACGCTCAACTTCCCGGCGGAGATTTATTCACACCTGTTGATCACCCTCACCGAAACCGTGCTGGCCTTCATCATCGGCACCGTCTTCGGTCTGGCCATCGGCCTGTGGCTGGCGCTCTCGCCGACCGCCTCGGCCATCCTCGATCCCTATGTGAAGGCGGCCAATTCCATGCCGCGCGTGATCCTGGCGCCGATCTTTGCGATGTGGTTCGGCCTGGGCATCTGGTCCAAGGTGGCGCTGGCGGTGACGCTGGTGTTCTTCATCGTCTTCTTCAACGTCTATCAAGGCGTCAAGGAAGTCAGCCCGGTGGTGCTGGCCAATGCCCGCATGCTGGGCGCCAATGCGCGCCAGCTGTTGCGCACGGTCTATCTGCCCTCGGCCACCTCGTGGGTGTTCTCCAGCCTGCACACCTCCATCGGCCTGGCCTTCGTCGGTGCGGTGGTGGGTGAGTACCTGGGCTCGGCGCGCGGCGTCGGCTACCTGATCTTGCAGGCCGAAGGGACCTTCGATATCAACACCGTCTTTGCCGGCATCGTCGTGCTGACCATCTTTGCCCTGGTGCTGGACCTGGCGGTGGGCGTCATCGAAAAGCGGCTCATGAAGTGGCAGCCCAAGAGCGGTGAGACCGAGAAACTCTGAGTCGGTGGCTTGAGTGGGCGGTGTTGGGGCGATATGAAGCTCCACGCGCCAGACCCGGCGCAAAAGGGCAGCGGTAGGCGATACCGCTGCCCTTTTTCTTTGTTGTAGTGACGTTTTGTGTGCAAAACCGGGGGAATTGCGGCACTTGTCGGCAAGAGGGACTGGCTGGGCCGCTTGTTCAAGATCGAAGAAAAATGGGGGGTTTACACCCCTCTTTCGCTCATTGCCCCTTCGTCCGGATGGCTAGGATGGTGATCCGCTGCCACTTGACCGGAGTTTCCCATGACTATTGCCAGAAAGCTCTACGCGATGATTGCCATCGCCATTTTCGGAATGCTGCTGTTGGCTGGTGTCGGTACTTACCAGATTGATCGCGTCAATACGGCGGCCAGCTATTCAACCATCAATACCGTCCCCAGCATCCTTGAACTCGACCGAGCGGTTGATGCGGTGTACACCATCCAGCTCTCGCTCAGGAAGTACATTTCGGCGCCCAATCCTGCGGTCCGCCAGGAAGCCGAAAAAAGTATGATGGCCGCCCGTGCCAGCCTGGACAAGGCGTTCACGACCTATGAGAAGGAAGACCTCACCGATGCCACTGACGGTGATCTGCTCAAGGAAGTACGCAAGCGCGTTGCCGCATACGAGGACCTGCGTACCAAGTTGATCGCACAGGCGCTGACAGATCAGGCAGCAGCGCTCGCTGGCCTGGAGTCGAGCCAGCCAGTTGCCGATGCAATGATGAGCGCGCTTGAGGAACACAAGAAATACAACGTGAAACTCGGTCAAACGGCTGCCCAGACTGCCTCCGACACCAAGAACCAGGCCACTGCCGTTGCGCTGATCATCAGTGCCCTGATGGCCGTGGTGATCGGCTGCATCGGGGTATTGCTGGCAAGGAATATCGGGAACTCGCTCAGAATGGCTGTCTCGACCGCCGAGGCTGTCGCCCAGGGCGATCTGACGCTGCGCATCAGTACCGCTTCCAACGATGAAATCGGTCAGCTCCAGCGGGCGTTGGGGAGCATGGTCTCCAATCTGTCCAACGTGGTCACGGAGGTCCGTGCCAGCGTCAATACCATCGCCGTTGCCTCAGGGGAAATCGCCGCCGGCAATATCGACCTCTCTTCGCGTACCGAACAGCAGGCAGGTTCCCTGGAGGAAACCGCCTCTGCCATGGAAGAGCTGACCTCCACCGTCAAGCAGAATGCCGACAACGCCCGCCAGGCCAACCAGATGGCCGACGCGGCCTCCCATGTGGCGACAGAGGGAGGGCAAGTCGTCGGACACGTGGTCACCACCATGGTGGACATCAACGAAGCCTCTCGCAAAATCGTCGACATCATCAGCGTCATCGATGGCATCGCGTTCCAGACCAACATCCTGGCCCTGAATGCCGCCGTGGAAGCAGCCCGTGCCGGCGAGCAAGGGCGCGGCTTTGCCGTGGTCGCCTCGGAGGTCCGCACATTGGCCCAGCGTTCGGCAGCAGCGGCCAAGGAAATCAAGGAGCTGATCGACAACACCGTGGCCAAGGTGGATGAAGGCAGCAGACTGGTGGAGCAGGCTGGATCGACCATGGAGCAGGTGGTTTCCAGCGTGAAGCGTGTCACCGATGTGGTCAGCGAGATTACGGCGGCAAGCAGTGAACAGAGCGATGGTATCGGCCAGGTCAATCAGGCCATCACGCTCATGGATGAGGCGACTCAGCAGAACGCGGCGCTGGTTGAAGAAGCTGCAGCCGCCTCCAAATCCCTGCAGGACCAAGCCGATCGTCTGGCGGGCGCAGTCGCCTTCTTCAGGGTGGAGTCCGCGGACCGCGGCCCGATTGAACCATCCCGCAATACCTCTGCAAAACCGCGGGCCATGGAGGCGGGAAAGGCGCCGGCAAGTCCTGCTCACCGAGAGCCCAAGGAAAGAATGATCGCCCCATCCCCGAGTCCGAAAGCCAAGCCCAAGATGTCCGAGACCCCGGCCTTGGGTAGCGCGAAGACCGAGAAAGCGACGAAAGAGGGGGCTGCGGATTGGGAGGAGTTCTGATCCGGCAGGTCTGCCCTCGGTTTGAAGAAGGAAAAAAAATGCTCCTCGATGAGGAGCATTTTTTACGCCGGTCGTTGCAACTTTCGGGATAACGCCGGCGCTTGCCTGCGACAGGCCGATGTGCAGAGACATCGCACCCGAAGGTAGCGATGTCTCTTTGCATCAACGCTTCAATGCAGGCTGCGAGCCCTTGCCCAGGATCAGGTTGGCAATGACGGCGACCACCACGTTCAGGGCCAGCGCAATGATGCCGGTGTAGAGCGTATAGGTCTGGCCGCTGACGATGAAGCTGTGCACCGGCTTGATGCCGTCGGTGAAGGCCAGCCAGCTCCCGCCGATGATGCCCACGGCCCAGCCGCACAGCAGCGCGCGGGCACCGAACCAGCTCACGAAGAGCCCGAAGACCAGCGCCGGGAAGGTTTGCAGGATCCACACGCCGCCCAGCAATTGCAGGTCCAGCGCGAACTTGGTCGGCAGGAACAGGATGAACACCAGCGCACCGAACTTGACCACCAGCGACACCACCTTGGCCACCTTGGCTTCACCTTCGTGGCTGATGCCAGGATTGACGTAGGGCTTCCAGAAGTTGCGGGTGAAGAGGTTGGAGGCACCGATGGACATCACCGCCGCTGGCACCAACGCACCGATGGCGATAGCGGCAAAGGCGAAGCCCGCAAACCAGCTCGGGAAGAGGCCATTGAACAGTGCCGGCACGACGTCGTTGTTGGCCTGCACCTTGATGCCAGCCGCGTAGGCCATGTAGCCCAGCAGCGCGATCAGTCCCAGCAGCACCGTATAAGCCGGCAGGAAGACGGCGTTCTTGCGGATGGTATTGGCATCCTTGGCCGCGAAGATGCCGGTCAGGGTATGCGGATACATGAAGGCCGCCAGTGCCGAGCCCAATGCCAGCGAAGCGAAGGGCAGGAACTGCGTGGGCTTCAAGGTCAGGCCGGTGGCACCGCCCTTGAGCGCAAAGGCCTCGCGTGCCGAGTTGAACACCGCGCCGTAGCCGCCCAGCTTGGCCGGTACCACCACCACCGCCACCAGCACCACGATGTAGATCATGATGTCCTTGACGAAGGCGATGAGCGCCGGAGCCCGCAGGCCGGCCGAGTAGGTGTACAGCGCCAGGATCACGAAGGCCGCCAGCAGCGGCAGTTCACCACTCAGGCCCAGGGCCTTGATGACCACTTCCATGCCGATGAGCTGCAAGGCAATGTAGGGCATGGTGGCGATCACACCGGTCAGTGCGATGGCGAACTCCAGGGGACGCGACTGATAGCGTCCCCACACCACATCGGCGGCCGTCACGTGGCCGGCCTTGTGGGCGGCATGCCACAGCTTGGGCATGATCACGAACACGATGGGATAGACCAGGATGGTATAGGGCAGGGCGAAGAAGCCATAGGCTCCCACCGCATAGACCAGTGCCGGCACCGCAATGACGGTATAGGCGGTATAGAAGTCGCCACCGACCAGGAACCAGGTGATCCAGGTCCCGAAGTTGCGGCCGCCCAGGCCCCACTCATCGAGGTGGGCACCCTTGTTGCTGCTACCGCCGGCCATCCATTTGGAGGCCAGAAAGCCCATCACGGTGACCAGGGCAAAGAAGAACAGGAAGACCCAGAGTGCGGTCCAGTGGATGTTGGACGCCTCCATTATTCGACTCCCTTCTTCAGGCCATCACGATAGACCAGCCAGATGATGAATGATGTCAGCGGCACCCACGCAAACTGGTACCAGTAGAAGAAGGGGAAGCCGAACAGGCTGGGCAATTCGGCGTTGTAGAAGGGGACCCAGAGCAGGCCGATGAAAGGCAGCAGAAGTAATAGCCGCATGATTGATGCTCCTCGAACTTTTGGCGGAAGAATTTTTATGTCGGCGCCGCCCGGCCTTGCGGGCCTGGGGCGCCTTGAAAGTTGCAGGCGAATTATAGGGAGAATCCGGCAAACGTGTTCGATCTCGGCCAGATGAGCCGGCAGGATGAGCGGATCCAGGACAGTTCGGCGAACGCCGTTGGTGCACTGCTCGCTTATCCGGCCCTGTTGACGACCTTGGGTGAACTGGCGCGGGCGTCGCCGGCGCACGGCCTGCAACCATACGCCTGAGCTCTGCAGGCTTGCGTGAATTCGCGTAGGCTGGCGGCTGTCCTGATTTTCCAGCGAGTTAGCCCATGAGCGAGAGCCTGTCTGTTGCCGAGGAGGCCGTCGATCTCCTGCCCGCGCTGGCGCAATTGCTCAAGACCCATCGTCAGGTGCTGGTCCTGACCGGCGCCGGCGTCAGCACGGCCTCCGGCATCCCCGATTATCGTGACGACAGTGGTGTGCGTCGTGGCCGCCTGCCCATTCAAGGGGCCGAGTTTCGCCAGTCCGAAGCAGCCCGCAAGCGCTACTGGGCGCGCAGCATGCTGGGCTGGCCGCGCCTGGCACAGGCCGCGCCCAATGCAGCGCACCGGGCGCTGGCGCGACTGCAGCAGGCCGGTTACCTCGGCAACATCCTCACCCAGAATGTCGATGGCCTGCACCAGCGGGCGGGCAGCGGCGAGGTGACCGAACTGCACGGCAGCATCCATGCGGTACGTTGCCTGGGCTGCAGCACGGTCTATCCACGTGCCCAGATCCAGCAGGAGCTGCTGCGCGGCAATCCCGATTTCGTCCATCTGCAGGCCGAGGTCCTGCCCGATGGCGACGCCCGGCTGGAACCGGAGGCCGATGCCGCCTTTCATGTACCGACCTGCGCAGCCTGTGGTGGCATGCTGCAACCGGACGTGGTGTTCTTCGGTGATGGCGTACCGGCCGCACGCAGTGCAAAGGCCGAAGCGATGGCCCGGAGCTGTGATGCCATGCTGGTGATAGGTTCTTCGCTGATGGTGTTGTCGGGCTTTCGCTTTGCGCGCATGGTGGCCGCTGCGGGCAAACCGGTGGTGGCAGTCAATCGCGGCATCACGCGCGCCGATGGATTGCTGGCCTTCAAGTTGCGCGAGGATGCCGACGCGGTCTTGCCGCGCCTGGCGAGTTTGCTGGGGGCCTGAGCGGCGCCTTGATCAAGCCGGGGATGGATGCCAATGGGGCTGGTACATGCTGTGATGATGATGGTGTTGGGCCTGCTCACGCTGGGCCTGGCGATATGGGGCGGGTTTGCGTTGTGGTTCCAGCTTGCGCGGGCCGCATGGCTGCGCATCGCGGCCATCGCACTGTGGAGTCTGCCGTCGGCTGCGACGCTGGCGCTGGTGGCTGGGATGCCGGGGCTGCCCGGCCTCCCGCTTTCCTTGCGCTGGGGGCCAGTGCTGTTGGTGCTGGCCGGTATCGCCATGGCGGGCTGGTGGAGCGGTATCCGCCCCAGTCATGAGCGCGACTGGGCTGACGATGTGGCGCGCATGCTGGTGTCGCAGGTGCGGGGCGATGTCGTCAAACTGGACAATGTGCGCAATTTCACCTGGCGCACTGAGAGCGACTACGACATCGTCTGGGAATCGCGCCAGGTTGATCTGTCGCAACTGGTCTCGGCCGATCTGCTGCTGTCCTACTGGATGGGGCCGGCCATTGCCCACACGCTGGTGTCCTTCGGTTTTGCCGATGGTCCGCCTCTGGTGTTCTCCCTGGAGATCCGGCGCGAACGCGGCGAGGCCTTCTCCGCCCTGGGCGGATTCTTCCGCAAGTTCGAGACCGTCATCGTTGCTGCCGATGAGCGCGACATCATCCTTACCCGCACCAACGCACGCGGTGAGGATGTGTATCTGTATCGTCTGCAATTGCGTCCGGATCAGTTGCGCAAGGTCTTCCTCGGTTATCTCGAACGCGCGGCGCAATTGTGCGAGCGCCCGCGTTTCTACAACACCCTCACCAGCAACTGCACCACCATCGTGTTCGAACTGGCACGCCGTCTCTCCCCCTCTCTGCCGCTGGACTATCGACTGCTGCTCTCCGGCTACTTTGCCGAGTATGTATTCGACCACGGTGTGCTGACACCGGGTTACAGCTTCGCTCAATTGCACCAGGCCGGGCGTATCACCGAGCGCGCTTTACAAAGCGGCCTGCAGCAGGACTACAGCAAGCGCATCCGGCAGGGTGTGCCTGGCATCGCTCCTGCCCAGTGGCGTTGAAACGGCTTGCGCATGCGCAACCTGATCTTCGCGCAGGTTACGGCAGCCTGGCCAGAGGCCGGGGCCAGCGCGGAAATACCTTGTTGCCGAATTGATGGAACTGAACCGCGCGAAGCCTCAGACGCCGCGTGCCCTGCGCACTTTTACTGCACCTTGACGATGACGTAGGCGGTAGCAAACACCCGTCCTGCGGCCACGGTTTGTCCAGGCAACTTTTGCAGCGTGGCCGTCAACCGCTTCTCTACCGTGAATTGAGACACCGGCGTTGCCGGTGCCGGGGCGGGTGGCGGGCAGCGTGCTGCGTTGCCGGTATCGAGCCGATACCAACCGGCATTACGTCCGGCCGGCAAGGGGCTGGACATCCATTGTCCGGCCAGCGGCGAACTGAGGAACAGCATCGGCTGCTGGCCTTCGCTGTCGCTAAGGCTGATGCCCACTCCTCTGGCCAGCGAAGGATCAAGGCCGTAATTGTCCGAGAGCAGAAAACGGACCCCCTGGTCCTGATTGACATACCCCAGTTGCCGCGCTGCCGCCAGCGCGCCCGGCGAAACCTGGATACCGAAGGCGGTCTGGTTGTCGTCGGTGCCCGCTGCGCTCGGCGGTCTTGCATTGACGCCCTCGTCGCAGCGGAAGGCCAGCGTGAATTCCACCTGCCGTGTTTCGCCCCGTCTGAGTTCCTCTTCCGAGATCGTCGGAAAAACCACTTCCGGGGTTACGTTCTGGACCACGCATGACGGCAGCACGCTCAGGGTGGCCGCCTGGCGCATGCCGAAGGCGATGCCGTTGGCGGCACCGAAGAACAGGAAGCGCGTCGCGTGATCTTCGCCATCATCATCCATGTCCCCGCTGGCGCGGTTGTAGCCAGGGCCGCGCAGCATCAGATAGCCATTGGGCTGCAGGCATCGGTAGGGAACGGCGGCCTGTCGCGTGGTGTCCGGACGGTCGCCGCACCAGTTGCTGGTACCCGTCCCGGGACTGAGATCGGAGACGCGGGCAATCTCGGCCTTGATGGGGCTGAGATGTTTGGCGCGGATCAGAATCTTCTTGCGGGCTTCATCGATGTCATAGCTGTCCAGTCGGGCGGACTGGTAATAACGCGAAAACACCTTGCCCGAACGCAGATGCGTAAGTCTGATCGCTACGCCGGGAAACCAGGTCCGGTAAAAGCCGGCGAGACCATCCTGTCTGCCAATCTCGGCAAAGCCGCCAACACGGTCATCGCCATTGGTGGAAAACACCTCCGAGATTTGTCCGGCATCGGCCAGGTCACAGGTCCACAGCAGCGTATCGCCGCTGATGCCGGAGGCCTCCGCCGCCGTGGCGACGGCACTGCCCAGCATGGTTCCGGCAGGCTGCAGCGCCGTGCTGGCGAGGTTGATGCGGCCGAACCAGAACTGGGACGAACCGCCATCGCTCAATGGCGTGAAGGGATACTCGATACGATTGTTGCGCTTGCAGAGTGCGTGGCTCGGGACCGACAACAGACACAGTACGAGCGCCGCGAGCAGCCACCGCACATGTCGCGACGGCCACCTGGGGTGAGATGCGCCAAGGCGGCAGCGATCGGATGGGCGAGCGGTCAAGGAAAGACTCCGGTGAGGACGTGGAAGCCACGCATGCTCGCGCACATGAACCGTCCGATCAATGGGCCTGCGCCTCACTGCGCATGGGCGTGCGCCCATTGACGACAGCGGGCGCCGCTTGGGATTTCGCCCATGTGCCAATCAGACTGGACCAGGCACATCTTGGGGGTGTACCGATTCTTGCGCATCGCGGGCTTGCCTATGATGCGACTGGTGCCGGACACATAGCGGTTGGTGTCGGCACTCTTTGTGGATCAACCGAATTCTCCCAGGGGATAATCATGAAAAAGCATCTTGTAATTGCGCTGCTGGTCTCGCCGTCAGTGGTGCTGGCAGCAGGCAGTACCATCAATTTCCGTGGCCAGGTCAACAGCCAGACCTGTCAGGTGACGGTAGATGGCGCGGCCAATCCGGTCGTGTTGCTGCCCACCGTGGCCACGGGCGACCTGGCCGCGGCAGGCAGCTCGGCGGGCGAGACGCCCTTCGTGGTCAGTGTCAGTGGCTGCAAGGCATCGGCTACCGAAAAGCTCAAGATCAAAACGCAATTCCTGGCCAGCGCCGCCACCAGCGGCAACAACATTCCCAACCTGGGCAGTGCCAAGAACGTGGCACTGCAATTGCGTCAGAGCGTCGGCGGTGATCCGATCAAGCTGGTCGGTGGCAGTGGCGTGTCGGCCGAGGGACTGGAAATCGCCGCTGGCGGCACCAGTGCTTCGCACACCTTCGCCGTACGCTACATCGCCGAAGGCGGTGCTGCAGAGGCCGGCTCGGTGATCGGATCGGTGCAGTACGCCCTCGACTACTTCTGATGCGCCCATCCGGGTGCGGACTTCCATTTCCCGTTCGTATCACTTGCGTCGCTGCCAGGATGCTTCCTGGTAGCGCTTCTCCCGTTTTTCCGATGAAAAGAACAAGCCCGCTTGCAGGTCTGCTCATGCTGCTGGTCTTCATGTTGAGCGCCGATGCCAGTGCCAGTGTGACCATGTTGGGCACACGCGTCGTCTATCCGGCCGATGCCGGCGAACAGATCCTGCGCTTCAGCAATCCCGACGATCACCCCAATCTGGTACAGCTCTGGCTGGATGATGGTCACGCCGCCCGATCCGATGGGCTGGCCTCTCCCTTCCTCGTCATTCCGCCGGTATTTCGGGTCGAGCCGCATGGGGGCCAGGTAGTGCGACTGTCCTATGTGGGGGATGCACTGCCGCAGGACCGGGAGTCGCTGTTCTTTCTCAACTTCCTCCAGGTGCCGGCGCTGAAGGCCGCTTCGGTCAATGACAATCAACTGGTGCTCACCGTACGCAGCCGCATGAAAGTCTTCTATCGTCCGGCGGCATTGGCCGCCGAGGCCGATGCCGCGCGGGCACCGGATGCACTGTCCTTTGCCATTGAGCTCGGCGATGGCGCGGCCAGCATGGTCGTGCGCAATGCCAGTGGCTATCATCTGATGGTGCAACAGGCTGATCTGCTGCTGGGCGACCAGAGGCAGGTGCTGGCCAGGACCACCGTGATCCAGCCTTTCCAGGAATTGCGCTGGTCGCTGGAGCGCATGCCGGCCGACCTGGCCGGTATGCGCATGCAGCTGCGTCTGCTCAACGATGTCGGGGTGGAAGTGCAACGCGACTATCCCGTGCGTTGAGGAGGCGACGGTGAGAACGCATTGCTCGCCCCTGCGGCGCGTGGCCGTCTCGGCCTTGTCGCTCGGGACCGCCATGGTTGCCTGGCCGGTCGCTACGGCGGCGCAGCCGGAGAGTGACTATCGCTTTCTGGAGGCGCTGGAGATGGCCTCGCCCATCAACAAGGGCAGCCTGTCGCGTTTCAACCGGGTGGGTAATGTCGAGCCCGGTATCTACAGCGTGGATGTGTATGTCAATGGCAGCTTCAGCCATCGCCGTTCGCTGCGCTTTGATCTGGTGGAAGGACTGGGCGCGGCGCCCTGTTTCAAGGCCGAGGATGCCGTCCTGCTCGATCTGCGGCAGGATCTGATCGCCAAGCTGGGGCCACGCGAATGCGCCCGCATCGACGAGTTGGCTACCGGCGCGCAGGCCGTGTTCGATCTCTCCCGCCTGCGGCTGGACCTCAGTCTGCCGCAGTCGCAACGCAATCACGTGGCGCGCGGCTATGTCGATCCGGCGCTCTACGATGCCGGTGAAAGCATGGGCTTCCTCAATTACAGCATCAGCCAGTATTACGCCCATACCGCCCAGGGCAGCAGCAGTTCGCTCTACGGTTTCACCAACAGCGGCATCAATCTCGGCCTGTGGCGGCTGCGCCAGCAAGGCAGCCTGGGTTATGACAGCCGCAACGGACTGCGCTGGAATCCGGTACGCACCTATGCCAGGCGTGCATTGCCGCACTGGACCAGCGAACTGACGGTGGGAGAGAGCTATACCTCCGGCAAGCTGCTCTCGGGGCTGGCCTATCAGGGGGTTGAACTGAGTACGGATGAGCGCATGCTGCCCGATTCGTTGCGCGGCTATGCGCCGGTCATTCGCGGCAGTGCCCGCAGCAATGCCCAGGTCATCGTCAGCCAGAAGGGACGCGATATCTACCGCACCACGGTCGCGCCGGGCAGTTTCGTGATCGACGATCTGTATCCGACCAGCTACAACGGGGATCTCGATGTCACGGTGATCGAGGCCGATGGCACGCGTTCGCACTTCAGCGTGCCGTATTCGGCCTTGCCGGAATCGATGCGGCCCGGCAGTTCCCGTTACAGCATCACGCTGGGACGAACGCGCGATACCGATACCAGCCTGCCTTTCGTCGATGCCCTGTACCAGCGCGGCGTGAGCAACAGCATGACAGGCAGCCTGGGGGTGCGGGCCGCACCGGCCTATCAGTCGGTAGTGTTGGGGAGTACTCTGGCCGGCAAGCTGGGCGCAGCGGGATTGACGCTGAATTATTCACATGCCGATACCGGCGGCGGTGCGCGCGGCGGCTGGATGATGGGGCTGTCCTATTCGCGGGCCTTCGATGCCACCGGCACGCAGTTCTCGATTGCCAGTTATCGCTACTCGACCTCGGGATACCGGGAACTGGTCGATGTGATCAGCGAGCGCCAGGCACGACGTACCGGTTTTTCATCGCTGGCCAGCTCCAACAGCTACCAGCAGCACTCGCGCGTGGATCTTTCGCTGAGCCAGCAATTGGGCAGTATGGCTTCCCTCTATCTCTCCGGCCTGACCCAGACCTTCCATCATGACCGTAGCCGCATCACGCAATTGCAGTTCGGTTATTCGACCCTGTGGCGCAATGGTGTGAGTCTGAACCTGGCCTTCCAGCGGCAGCAGGTCAGCCGTGTCGCGCGCAACCCGGATGACTTGCAAGGGAGGCCGGCCGCGCTGGCGCAAGCGGGCTCCTCGTTGATGCTCTCGCTGTCGATCCCGCTGGGCAGTCCGGGCGGGGAGCGGCCGATATTGAGTACCTCCATGGTCAGGGCACAGCAGCAGGATCTTTATCAGACGCAGGTCTCCGGCATGCTGGCCGGCCAGCGCCATCTCAGCTACAGTGCGGGCGCCAGCCATATGCCGGGCGGCCAGCAGGACAGCCTCAACGGCAACATCGGAGTGCGTTTGCCCAAGGCCAACCTCAATGTCAACCTGGCGCGCGGGCGGGACTACTGGCAGGCCGCCGGCAATGTGCGCGGTGCCCTGGCGGTGCATGCGGGTGGCATTACCCTGGGTCCCTACCTGGGCGACACCTTTGCCCTGGTCGAGGCCAAGGGAGCAGAAGGTGCGCGCCTCTTCAATGGTCAGGGTGCCGTGATCGACAGCCATGGCTACGCATTGCTGCCTTCCCTCTCGCCCTATCATCGCAATGTGGTCGAGCTGGCGGCCAGTAGCAAGAGTCACAAGACCGAACTGCTGGAAAGCCAGCGTACGGTGATTCCCTATGCCGGTGCCACCCTGAAGCTCAGCTTCAGGACACGCACCGGCCATGCCCTGTTGATCCGCCTGCACCGCGATGACGCCATTCCGCTGCCCATGGGCGCCGACGTGCTCGACGCGCAGGGCAGTGTAATCGGCATGGTGGGACAGGGCAGCCAGGCCTATCTGCGTACCGACCAGTTGCAGGGGGAGTTGTTGGTGCGTTGGGGCGATGGTCAGCAGGAACGTTGTACGGCTCGCTATGACCTGCAAGCTCAGGACCTGGAGCAGGCGCTGATCCGGCTGCAGGCCGCCTGTACCGCTGCACCGCGCCGGGCTGAATTCCTGCCGGCGCAAGCCGTGCCGCCGGGCGCGACGGGGGCCGCGCAATGAGTCGCTGCTCGATGCCTGGGCTGGCGCGCTGCCTGCTGCTGTCGATGATGTTGTTTGGTGCTCGCGCCGAGGCGGGATTGATGCCCGAACGCACCCGGCTGGTCTTCAGCCAGGGGGCCGGCGAGCTCAGCCTGCGGCTGGCCAACACCAACCCTCATGCCGTAGTGGTGCAGAGCTGGGTGGACCAGGGCGAGGGAAGTCATGCACCGGATACCGTGCAGTCTGCGCTGTTCGTCATGCCTGCTGTGCAGCGGCTGCCGGCGCAGGCGATCAGCCAGGTCCGGGTGTTGTATACCGGCGAGCCGCTGCCGGTGGACCGCGAGTCGGTGTTCTGGCTCAATCTGTACGAGATTCCGATCCTGCCTGACCCGCCGCCGGGAGGTGCACCGCGCCTGCTGCTGGGACTCAATACCCAGATCAAGGTGTTTTATCGCCCGCCTGGCGTTGCCGATCCGGGACCGCAGTGGGCCGATGCACTGCACTTCCGCTTGCAACGGCAAGCCGGACAATGGGTGCTGGTCTGCCGCAATGACAGCCCCTACTTTGCCTCCTTCGCCAGCTTGCGGATCAGCGACGGCCTGCATCAATTCGTGCCGCGCCTGGCGCCCGAGCAGATGGCGCCGCCCCACGGCGAACAGATCTTCGTGCTGCCCGAGGACGATGCCGCGCTGACATGGCAGCACCCGCGCCTGGAGTTCCAGCTCATCGATGACACGGGACGAGCCAGTGATCACATGCGTCCATTGACGCCGCTCAACCTGCCCTGAACGGAGTTTTCATGCTTGCCCCAGCCCAGTGCGGGCGCTCTGCGCCCAACCCGCCCATGGAGCGCGCCCACTTGCTGCAGGCCCTGCGGCGCCGCCAGTTCCAGCCCTTCCTGCAGCCCATCGTGGGGGTGGACGGGGCCTGGCAGGGCGCCGAGATACTGATGCGCTGGCAGCACCCGCAAGCCGGTGTATTGGCCCCGGCCATCTTTCTTGAACGTCTGTCCGATGAAGGCTTGCTGGCGGCTACGACACGCCAGATGCTGCATCAGGTCCGCGTGGCCTGGGAGAGGGCGCCGGCGTGCCTGCGGCAACCCTTCGTGTTGTCCTTCAACGCCTGCGGCGAGCAGTTGCAGAGCGAGGCGCTGGTGGCCCAATGCCAGGCATGGTTGCACCGACTGCAATGGCCGCAGCTGCGGTTGATGATAGAGATGCCCGAGCGGGGCGCCGACCTGGGGCCGGAGTATTGCCGCAGCCTGTTTGCCCGGTGCGAGCGGGCCGATATCGCCATCGCCCTGGATGATTTCGGCGTTGGCGATGCGCGCCTGCACCAGTTGGCCTGCGGTCGCATCAGTTGTCTCAAGCTCGATCGATCATTTGTTGCTGCCATGCAGGACAATTCCCTGTACAGTCGCCTCATTGAAACCATCGTGACTCTGGCCGCCGAATTCGATGCCATCGTCACCGCCGAAGGCATCGAGACACTATGGCAGTGGCAGCGCTTGCGCCAGATGGGGGTACGGCGCTTCCAGGGATATTATTTCGCCAGACCGCTGGCGATGCCGGACTTCTTCCGGCAGATGCAGCGCCGCCGGAGTGTGGCGGCCACGATTGAACCAGCGCGGGAAAGAGGGGACCAGCATGGCGACTAAGGGGACAACGATACGGGTCGGGATCGCCGATGATTATCCGGTGGTGTTGCGAGGCATCGAAGCCATCCTGGCGACTTGCCCCGATCTCGTCCTGGCCTTCTCGGCCGAGAGCATCGCGCAGCTCATGGCCTGCCTGGAGCGCGAGCCGGTGGACGTGCTGCTGTGCGACTACGCCTTCGATGATGATCCGCACGCCGACGGCCTGGATCTGCTCAAGCGGCTGCGGCGCCAGCATCCGGCGATGAAGGTCATCTTCCTCAGTGCCCATGCCCAGCCGCAGATCATCTCCAGCGCACTGGAGCTGGGTGCGGCCGGTTTCATCGGCAAGAATCGCAGCGATTTCGTGAACCTGCCGCAAGCCGTCTGCAGTGTCCGGAACGGTCAGGTCTACCTGCCGCAGTCGCTGGCGTCGGCCTTGCTGGGCAGTCTCTTCAACGTCAACGCACGCCAGAGCGGACTGGCCCAGTTGTCCGAGCGTGAGCTGGTGGTAGCGCGCATGATCTGCCAGGGGATGTCCATCAGCGCCATTGCCGAGCGGCTGCATCGCAGTCCCAAGACCATCAGCAACCAGAAGGTGGCCGCCATGAAGAAGCTGGGCGTGAGCAATGATGTTGAACTGAGCCGGGTCTTCCAGAACCTGGGCGACTGAGGCCATCCATGCCGCGCCAGATCCTTGCACTGTCGGAGCGCTATTACCGGCGGTTGCTGTATGGCTGCGCCAGCTTGCTGTCGGTGGCCATCGTCTGTGCCATGGTGTTTTTGGGCTATAGCGCCTTTGCGCAGTTCCGAGAGCGCCAGATCGGCAGCTTCACCAGCAAGCGCGAGCAGATCAAGTCGGAGGTGGATCGTCTCACCGCGCGTGTCATCCAGTTCGCCGAGATGTACGCCCGTCTACAGCATCTCTATAAAAAGGAATTGCTGGTGCTCGACACCTACAGCGAGCGTGTCGACCCGGGCGAGATGAGCCGCAGTCCGGAGAGCCTGACGGTAGTGCCCTTCACGCTGCTCATCCGCGGCGATACCGCGGCCGACCGCCAGCGCCTGGCCGCGCTGCTGCTCCTGTTACGGCAGGCGTCGGCCCTGCCGATGTTCAATCCGGCCGAACCCGGGGTGACACTGGACGGTTTCATCTATACCGCTGACGCCGGCTTTCTGGCGGTGTCACCGCCGCTGTCGAACGAGGAAGAACAACAGGTGCGCCAGCTCGGCACCTCGCCCTTCATCAGTGCCATGAGCGCACCGGTGGATGCCGCCTTCGCCGCCGAACGCGAACGTGCGGCGCGCGCCCAGGGCAGTACCGGCCAGCGGGTACTGTGGATGAGCCCGGCCTTCAGTGCGCCGCTGCTGCGTTCGGCGGTCACCCGGCTGGCCGTGCGGATCGCGCTGGACAAGGGTGATCAGGCAACGGCCGTGTTCTCGGTCCCGGCCAGCCAGTTCCGCCAGTTCTTCATGAAGGATGAAGAGATGCCCGGCCTGATGGTCTTTGAAGGGCAGGGCAGCACCCGCTTGCTCAGCGAGCCCGACCCTGGCGTCAGTGCGCTGTTGATGCGTCACATCGAAGAGCATGTGCGGCATGTCATGGACCCGCATGATCACGTCGGTCATTTCCACGAGGATGGCAGCTTCTTCATCGCCCAGACCATCGAGGGCCCCGAATGGGTGGTGGTGCTTACCTTCACCTGGCACGACGTGCTGGCCGGTTTGCAGGGCAATTTCACCACCGGGGCATTCTGGGGCCTGTTTGCGCTGCTCTTCGTCTGGGCTGCCACCTTGTACTTCGACCGTTGCGTGATCGGTCCGCTGCAGAAGAAGGCGCTGGCCATGGTCGAAAGCCGCCAGTTCAGCCAGACCATCATCGATACCCTGCCGGTCGGAATCGCCGTCTATGCGCCCGGTTCCGGCGAGGTGGTGCTGCGCAATGCGGTCGCGGCGCGAATGCTGGAACAGTCGGCGTTGCCCAGCGCTTCCTTCTATGCGCAGATCCTCACGGCGGTGCGGGTGGGGGACAATCTGCGCCAGGCCATGATCGAGGCCGAGCTGCCTCTGCGCGATGGCGCGGTCAGCCATCTGGGCGCGGTCTGGTCACGCACGCGCTTTTCCGGCCAGGATGTGCTGTTGCTGGGCATGATCGACCTCAACATGCAGAAGGCCCACGAAGCGCTCATGCGCGAAGCCAAGAGCATGGCCGACCGCGCCAACCAGGCCAAGTCCATGTTCCTGGCCCAGGTCAGCCACGAGATTCGTACCCCACTGCATGGCGCCATCGGGCATATGGAGTTGCTGGCGCGCGAGGATCTGCTGCCACCGCAGCGGCAGCGCATCGAACTGATACGCCATGCCTTCGACATGCTCATGGGTCTGGTCAACGACATCCTCGACATCACCAAGATCGAGTCGCAATCCATCACGCTGGCCGCGGAGACTTTGCAGGTCAACGACTTGCTGGAACAGTGCGCACAACTGTTCGCTCCGTTGGCGCTGGACAAGGGACTGGCGTTGCGCTGCCTGCCCTCGGTGGAGCTGGAACAGCCCTTGCTCGGAGATTCCCGCCGGCTCATGCAGATCCTGCACAATCTCGTGGGCAATGCCGTGAAGTTCACCGCCCGGGGCGCCGTCACGCTGTCGGTCCGGCCGTTGCGCCGCGAGCCTGCGCGCATGGTGCTGCGCTTCGAGGTCAGCGACACCGGTATCGGCGTCTCGACCGGTGCCCGCCAGCGCATCTTCAAGTCCTTGCAGCAGGCCGATGACAGCATCAGCCAGCGCTTCGGTGGAACCGGCCTGGGCTTGTCGTTGTGTCGCCGCCTGGCCGAGCTGATGGGTGGCGACATCACGCTCGACAGCGAGCTGGGCAAGGGCAGCGTCTTTGGTGCGCAAATCACCCTGTCGCTGCTCGATGCACGCCCCACACTGCCTGTCTTGCGCCCGCTGGCTGCTCAGATCGTGGTGCTGCATTGTCACGATGCGGACATGGCGGCCATGCTCCGTGACTATCTCACCAGTTGGGGTGCCGGGTGCAGTGATGCGGCCGAGTCGTACGGGGTGGCGATCCATCTGGTCGCACCGGACTGCGTGGACGACTTCATCGCCAGCGCACCAAGCCGCTCCATGCAGGCCGTGCTGATCTGCCCTGATGCAGTCCCTCTCCCCAGCCTCGCCGCTGGCTGGCGGCAGGTCAGTGCCTTCGACCGGCAGGCCTGGCTGCGCGCGCTGGCCAGGCAGCCAGCAACGGCGGATGCACCGCCTGCCCCGCAGGTGGTGAGCGTAGCCAGCGGACTCGACGTGCTGGTGGTCGAGGATGACTATGTGAACCTGACCTTGATGCAGCAACAGTTGCAGACGCTGGGTTGTGCCTCCCCTCGTCTGGCACGCGATGGTCTGGAGGCGCTGGCGCAGTGGCAGATGCGTCCGGCCGATGTGCTCATCACCGACCTCGGCATCCCCGGTCTGGATGGCGTGGCGCTGGCCACCCGCGTGCGGGCGCAGCAGCCGCAGGCGCGCATCATCGCCACCACGGCGGCGGGTCCGGGCAGTCTGGCGCAATTGCCGGCAGCGCTGTTCGATGCTCTGCTCACCAAGCCAGCTTCGCTGCAACAGATGCAGGAGGTACTGGCGGGGCTGCTGAACACGGCGCCAGCGCCCCTGGCGCCCACTGTGCAGGCGCTCCCGGGCGATCCGTTCGAGCGGGTATTGCGGGAGGCTTTCCGGCAGAGCTGGCCGCTGGAAAAGGACAAACTGCAGCAGGCCATCGATAGCGCTGACCGTGAGCGTGTGGTGCGCATCCTGCATCGTCTGCAGGGCGGGCTGCAAGCCCTGGGATGGGATGCCCTCGCTGCGCGCAGCATCGCACTCCAGCAAGCCGTCACGGCAGGTGAGAGCACGGCGCTGGCGGCCTGCATGCAGTGGATGCAGGCCATCGAGGCTGCGACCTGAGTGCGGTCGACGGGTTACGGTTCGTTGCCCTGCACCGATATTTTCAGCGTGTCACGCTGCGCGTCTGCTTGGGCAATTCGCCGAAGCGCTCGCGATAGTAGGCCGAGAATCGCCCCAGATGGCCGAATCCGAATTCAAACGCGGTATCGGTGATGTTGGCACCGGGATGCGTGAGCAGTCGCTCGCGCACGGCATCGAGCCGGATATTGCGCAGCAGGTCCATAGGCGCCACGCCATATTGCTGATGGCACAGCGCATTGAGCGCACGTACGCTCACGCCGGCCGCACCGGCCAGATCGGCCAGTGCCAGCGGCGCGCACAGGCGGCTGCGGATGTAGCGTTCCAGCATGTCCAGGCGCTGCAGCTTGCCTGCACCCACCAGGCTGTCTGCGGATTCGCTGGCCGCACGTTGACCGGCGGTGCAGGCATGTACGGGTTCGACCGTGCTGGTCAGTTGTGAGAGCAGGAATTGCGCAGCGCTGCGCTCGAAGTGCTGCACCCATTGCCCCTGTTCTGCCCCTTGAGCCGGCAAGGCCAGCACGCGCAGCAGTGACTGGATCAGCAAGTCCCAATAGGGGGCGGCCTGCTCGGGCAGCAGGAACACCGAGGGTACCTCCACAGGACCGCACTGGCCGATCGCGCGCAACTCCTCGAACAGTGCCAGCGGCACTTTCAGGATCAGTTGTTCGGAGCCTGCCTGCCACCACAGGCGCAGATTCCGTTTTGGTGCGATTAGCGCCGTCTGCCCCTGCGGGATGCACACCTTGCGGCCATCCGATTCGATCTCGGCACTGCCCGACAGGGTCATGTGTACCAGTGCGAAACCGTTGAAGGGGCGCGGACGCACGATCACCTCCGCGCCATACTTGAGCATGAAGATCTGCAACTGCTGGATCGCCGCCTTGAAGAGCACGGTATCGACATCGTCGCCCTTCCAGAACAGGTCATGTTCCGCCAGTTCATTGGCGACCTGGGCATGACAGTCGACCTTGCGGGTGGAGTGAAAAACGCGGCGACGATACAAGGGCTCCAGACTGAGCGCGTGGACAGTATTGAGCATGTTAACCTCTTAACGCGGCTCTTCCGCACGGGCCGGTGGCGGAAAAGCGGTGGTACCGGGTAGGGGTGCTGCTGCCAGCAGAGGGCGCGGGTGCCGGTCTGCCTTGCACCTTCATGGACGATGCGAACGGAGTGCGCGCTGTCTGCTTTCCCTCAGCCAGCGGCGGCTGCGTTCAGCCTCATGCAAGTGCAAGTTTCATGCCCGAGGTGGAAGGTCGTCGGCGGTGTGCAGGGCAAAGCGCGCCTGCGTGGGCGGGATGGATCATCTCGGTCTCCTCTACGGTCTTCTGGTCGGACCCTGCTGCCGTGGACGCGGGCCTCGTTGCTGTGGAGCACGGCTCTGCGGCCGGCTGATCGTCGATTCTATGCGGTCGGTGGATGAACGTACAATATCAGATCAGCATCATGGTATGCCTCGGAGGTAGTGTGGAACTGCGTCATCTCAAGTATTTCAATGCCGTCGCCAGCACGCTCAGTTTCAGCCGTGCAGCTGAACTGCTGCACATCGCCCAGCCGCCCCTGAGCCGGCAGATCCGCCAGCTGGAGGATCTGCTCGGCGCCGAGCTGATCGACCGTGCCTCGCGTCCGATTGCGCTTACCATGGCGGGCAAGTTTTTCTATGAACAGACCTTGCAGGTATTGTCCCGTCTGGAGCAGATCGAGGAAGGTACTCGCGTCATCGCCCGTGGCCAGCAGCACTGGTTCAACATCGGTTTCGTGCCCTCGGCGCTGTATGGCTTGCTGCCCGAGATGATCAAGCGTTTCCGCACCGACATGCCGGAAATTGAAATCGGATTTTCCGAGATCGTGACCATGGAACAGATCGAGGCGCTCAAGTCCGGGCGCATCGATGTCGGCTTCGGACGCCTGCCCATCAGCGACCCTGACATCCTCTGCGAGACCGTCGTGGAAGAGCCACTGGTGGCGGTGTTCCCGCTGGGCCATGCGCTGCAGGCGCGCAGCAAGGTGACGCTGGCGCAGCTGGCCGAGGAGCGCTTCATTCTCTATCCGGCAAGACCGCGTCCGAGTTATGCGGATCAGGTGCTGGAGCTTTTTTCCAGCCGCGCCCTGCGCCCGACCATCGTCAAGGAAGCCAATGAAATGCAGACGGCCATCGGCCTGGTGGCAGCGGGTGTCGGGGTCACGCTGGTGCCGCGTTCGGTGCAGGGGCTGCACCGTTCTGACGTGGTGTATCGACCCTTGTCCAACAAGGGGGTGTACTCACCGGTGATCATGAATTTCCGTGCCAATGATCGTTCGTTGTTGCTGGAAAAACTGCGGACGACCGCCGCAGAAATTGCACGGATGCAGGCAGAGCAATACCCCTGAACACGCTCGCGCAGTGCGCGCCAGGCAAACTACGCGGGCCATGCAGCTGCATGGCCCGTGGTCTTTCCGGTCAGCGCTGGCTTACGCGGCCAGACGCGGACGATTGATGTCGGCCTTGGGCAGGTCGTTCTGTTCCGGCAGCAGGTTGAAGTTGAATTCGATGGCATAGAAGGGCGCATCGACTTCATGCTTGCGGATCTCGGCCGGATCGGTGACGTGCTTCAGTTCCGGCACCAGGCCTTCGCGGGTGGCGAAGGCGAAGTCATCCCACAGGTACGGATCGCCGGCGATGTTGATCTGCGTGGTCAGCTTGCGATAGCCCGGTACCGTGACGAAGAAGTGGATGTGCGCAGGACGGCTGCCGTGACGGCCCAGCTTGTTGAGCAGGCGGTCGGTGGCACCACCCGGCGGCACGCTGTAGCCGACCGGTACGCGGCTGCGGAAGCGATAGCGGCCTTGCTCGTCGGTGCGGATGGAGCAGCGCAGGTTGAACGGGCTTTGCTCCGGATCGAAGAAGGAATAACGGCCCAGGTGGTTGGCGTGCCAGACTTCCACCAGCGCATTGGCCAGCGGCTTGCCGTGTTCGTCGAAGACCTGGCCCTGCATGAAGAGGGTATCGCCCGGTTGGGGATCCTTGTCCATGCGCGCAAAGCCCTTCTGCTCGGGCGCGCCCGAGACGTACAGCGGTCCTTCGATGGTGCGCGGGGTGCCGCCCTGCACGCCGCGGCGGGCTTCGGCTTCATCCATGCGCAGGTCGAGGAAGTGCTCGAAACCCAGGCCGGCGGCGATCAGGCCGAACTCGCCCGACTTGCCGGCCGAGGTCAGATAATCCACGGCAGCCCAAAATTCTTCCGGCTGCACATCCAGGTCTTCAATCGTATAAAACATGTCGCGCACGAGGCGGTTGACGATGGTCTTGACACGCTGGTTGCCCTCCGCGAGTTCGGTGCTTTCGATTTTTTGCAGTACGGCGTCGATGGCTTTCTTGTCCACGTTGTCTCTCCTGTCTCTGGTTGGATATGTGTGGGGGTGGGTGCAGTCGGTCCGGGCCGATGGATCAGGCGACGGAGACCAGCGGGGTCTTGCGGTCGCGCCGCAGCGCGTTGACGCGATCTTCATCCAGGCTGATGCCCAGGCCGGGACCGCTCGGCAGTTCCAGGGCGAAGTCGCGGTAACGCAGCGGCGTGGCCAGGATTTCTTCGGTCAGCAGCAGCGGGCCGAACAGTTCGGTACCCCAGGCCAGCGTGCCGAAGGTGGCAAACAACTGGGCCGAGGCCATGGTGCCGATGGCGCCTTCCAGCATGGTGCCACCATACAGCTCGACCTGGGCGGCAGCGGCGATGGCGGCCACCTGCTGCGCACCGGCCAGTCCACCGGACTGGTTGATCTTCACGGCGAATACATCGGCTGCGCCCACGCGGGCCAGTTGATAGGCATCCTGCGGACCATGCAGGCTTTCATCGGCCATGATGGCGATACGGTTCTTCTGGCGCAGGCGATACAGGCCGTCGTGATTGGTGGCGGCGATGGGCTGCTCCACCAGGTCCACGCCGGCATCGGCCAGCAGCTGCATGCCCAGCATGGCCTCGGTCTCGGTCCAGGCCTGGTTCACATCGACCCGCACGCTGCCGCGATCACCGAGTGCGCGCTTGATGGCGGCCACGTGGGCGCAATCCTGCTGCACGGTGCGCGCGCCGATCTTGAGCTTGAAGATGTTGTGGCGGCGCTGGGCCAGCATCTTCTCGGCCTCCTCGATGTCGCGCGCGGTGTCGCCGCTGGCCAGGGTCCAGGCGATGGGCAGGCTCTCGCGCACGCGGCCACCGAAGAGCGTGGACAGCGACACGCCCAGGCGGCGCGCCAGTGCATCCGATAGCGCCGTCTCGATGGCGCATTTGGCGAAGCGGTTGCCTTGTACGTGCTCGGCAATGTGGTGCATGCGCGCGGCGACCTGGTTGGCATCGGCACCCAGCAGCAGCGGTGTGATGTAGGTGTCGATGTTGACCTTGATGCTTTCCGGGCTTTCTTCACCATAGGCCAGCCCACCGATGGTGGTGGCCTCGCCCCAGCCGGCCACGCCATCGTTGCCCGTGATGCGCACCAGCACCAGGGTCTGGCGGTGCATGGTGGTCATGGACAGGCGGTGCGGGCGGATGGTGGGGACGTCCAGTAGCAGAACCTCTACGGTTTCGATGGAGGTGGCGGGCAAGGTGGAATTCAAGATGCTGTCCGTGTAGAAAAAGAGGGCGAAAGCTGACAAGTGCTGACTCGAACTGGATGATAGAAACAAAGCTGCCCGAATGTCCAAGACCGATTCAGGCATGCTGCATACCTTTTGGGTATAACGTCGCGGACTGCAAAAAACGGACAATACTGCCCTTCAACTATGCAAATGGCGGATATTCGTCCTTGTGCAGCTTGCCTAAGATGGCTCATCGTCCAGCTCCCGCCTGGCATCCAACGATGAGGACTTCGCATGAGCACATCCATCCAACTCGAACAGCAAGGCTATGCACCGCTGGTGCAATTCCCCCGCACCGATGGTGCGCGCACGCCCTACAAGGTATTCAGCTCCAAGGAAGTCTATGATCTGGAGCAGGAACGCATCTACCGTGGTCAGACCTGGAGCTTCCTGGCGCTGGAAGCCGAGATCCCCAACAACGGTGATTACAAAAGTACCTTCGTTGGCGATACCCCGGTGGTAGTCACCCGCACCGAAGATGGCACCCTAGCCGCCTGGGTCAACAAGTGCTCGCACCGTGGCGCCATCGTCTGCCGTACTCCGCGCGGCAATGCCAGTTCGCACAGCTGTGCTTATCACCAGTGGAGTTTCGATGCGCGCGGCAACCTGCTGGGCGTCCCCTTCCGCCGTGGCCAGAAGGGCGCCACCGGCATGGCCAAGGACTTCGATCCCAAGTGCCACGGCCTGCGCCAGTTGCGCGTGGACAGCTACAAGAGCCTGGTCTTCGCCACCTTCAGCGAGACCGTCGAATCGCTGCCGGACTACATCGGCGCCGAGATGCGTCCGTGGATCGACCGCATCTTCCACAAGCCCATCGTCTACCTCGGCTGCACGCGCCAGTATTCCAAGTCGAACTGGAAGCTCTACCTGGAAAACGTCAAGGACCCGTATCACGCCAGCCTGCTGCACCTGTTCCACACCACCTTCAACATCTTCCGCGTGGGCATGAAGGCGCGCTCGCTGGCCGACAAGCATCACGGCCTGCACAGCATCATCACCGCCACCAAGAATGAAGTGGAGACGGCGGACGCCTACAAGCAGCAGGAGATCCGCTCCTTCGACGAGGGCTTCTCGCTGCAGGATCCGTCGGTGCTGGGCCAGATCAAGGAATTCGAGGAACTGACCACCAACCACATCCAGCCCATCTTCCCGCAGCTGGTGGTGCAGCAGATCCATAACACCCTGGTGGCGCGCCAGTTGCTGCCCAAGGGCCCGAGCAACTTCGAGCTGGTCTTCCACTTCTTCGGCTACGAGGACGACACCCCCGAGCTGCGCGCCCTGCGCATCAAGCAGGCCAACCTGGTGGGCCCGGCCGGCTACATCTCGATGGAAGACACCGAGGCGACCGAACTGGTACAGCGTGGTACCGCCCGCGATCCTGAGCATTGCTCGGTGATCGACATGGCGCGCGACAACCCCGACCAGGAAGACACACTGATTACCGAAAGCCTGATCCGCAAGTTCTGGATGGGCTACCAGAAACTGATGGGCTTCCCGTCCATCGAGAAGGCATGAGCGAGGCAAAGCAGATGCAAAACATGGAACAGATGAGCTTGTGGTTCGAGCTGCACCAACTGCAGGAGCGCTATGTGCATGCGCTCGACAATGACCGCCTGGAGCAGTGGCCGGATTTCTTCACCGACGATTGCCTGTATGAAATCGTGCCGCGCGAGAACGCCGATGCCGGCCTGCCCATCGGCATCATCTATTGCGACAGCAAGAAAATGCTGCAGGATCGCGTGCTCTCGCTGCGCCACGCCAACATCTACGAGGCGCACACCTATCGCCACATGAGCTCGGGGCTGGTGTTCACGCAGAACGCCGACGGATCGGTGGATGCGCAATCGAGCTACGTGGTGGTACAGACCTTGCAGAACGGCGAGTCCTTCGTCTACCAGGCCGGCCGCTATGAGGACCGCGTGGTCAAGACCGAGGCAGGCTGGCGCTACGCCCGCCGCCGCGTGATCTACGACACGCTGCGCGTAGCGACCCTGTTGGCCACCCCGATCTGAGGCAGCCATGAGCGAGTGGTTCGATGTCGGCCATGCCGATGATTTCGCCGAGGGCGAAGTGGCCGCGGCCCGCGCGGGCAGCCAGGCGGTGGCGGTGTTCCGCCTGGGTGAGGAAATTTTTGCGCTCAAGGATTTGTGTACCCACGGCAATGCCAAGCTCTCGGATGGTTACGTGGAGGACGGCTGTGTTGAATGTCCTCTGCATCAGGGCTTGTTCGATATCCGCAGTGGTGCGCCGCGCTGTGCGCCGGTGACCGAGGCGGTGCGCAGCTTCCCGGTGCGCGTGGTGGCAGGCCGGGTTGAGATCGGCGTGGGCGTGGAGGGTGATGCCGCCCCTGCAGCGAGTGCCGCACCGGCATTGCAGCAAGTGCAGGCTACGCTGGAAGGCATCACGCGCGCCGCCCCGGACGTGGCGATCCTGCGCCTGCGCTGTGCGGCGCCCTTGTCCTATCGCGCCGGCCAATACATCGACCTGCTGCTGGAAGACGGCCAGCGCCGCAGCTATTCCATGGCGACGCATGCCCGGGATGGCAGTGACCTGCTGGAGCTGCACGTGCGCCACCTGCCCGGCGGACTGTTCACGGACCGCCTCTTCAACGGCATGCAGCCGGGGCAGCCGTTCTCGCTCGAAGGACCTGCCGGCAGCTTCTTCATGCGGGAGGGCAGGGAACCGGTGATCCTCCTGGCCAGTGGCACAGGATTTGCTCCGGTCAAGGCACTGGTGGAAGAGGCCATCGCCACCGGCAGCACGCGCGCGATGCGTCTTTACTGGGGCGGCCGCCGTGCCGCCGACCTGTATCTGGATGCACTTTGCCGCGACTGGGCGGCGAGCCTGCCGTGGTTTGACTACGTGCCGGTACTCTCGGAGGCCGATGCCGCCAGCGGCTGGAACGGACGTACCGGCTTGGTCCACCAGGCCGTGATGCAGGATGTGCCGGCGATGCAGTCATACCAGGTCTATGCCTGTGGCGCGCCGGTCGTGGTAGAGTCAGCGCGGCGCGATTTTACGGCCAGCTGCGGCCTGCCCGGGACAGCTTTCTTTGCGGATGCCTTCGTCTCGAAAGCAGACCTGCGGAAATAGTTATTCCAGCCGGGGCGCGCAGTGAAATCCAGGTTTCACGCGCCGCTGCGTTTTCAGCTTCACACCGAATTCAAACCAAAGAATCTAGAGGGGAATCCAGGCATGAATCGACTCACGAAAGTGGCAGGGGCGGTAATGATGGCGATGGCGACGGGTGCAAGCCTGTCCGCGCAGGCGGCCGATGTGGTGAAGGTGGGTTTCCTGACCACCCTGAGCGGCCCGGCCAGTGCGCCCGGCGTGGATGAGCGCGAAGGCTTCATGCTGGCCATGAAGATGCTGGGCAACAAGCTCGGCGGCGTGCCTGCCGAAGTCATCGTGGTCGATGACCAGTTCAGCCCTGATGCCGCCAAGCAGGGCGCGGACCGTCTCATCAAGCGCGAGAAGGTTGATATCCTCAGTGGCTTCGTCTATTCCAACATCCTCTTGGCGGTGGCCCCGGTGGCCTTCGCCAGCAAGACCGTGGTGGTCAGTGCCAATGCCGGTCCTGCGCAACTGGCCGGTGCCGGCTGCAATCCCTATTTCTTCAGTGCCAGCTACCAGAACGATGCGGCGCATGAAGCGGCCGGCAAGCTGATGGCCGACAAGGGCTACCAGCGTGTGGCCATCATCGCTCCCAACTATCCGGCGGGCAAGGATGCCTCGGCTGGTTTCAAGCGTTTCCTGAAGAAGGATCCCGCGCTGGAACTCTTTCCCAAACTCGGCCAGCTTGATTTCGCCACCGAGATCGCGCAGTTGCGCGCGGCCAATATCGATGCCCTGTATTTCTTCCTGCCGGGCGGCATGGGCGTGAACTTCGTCAAGCAATACGCGGCCGCCGGCATGGATACGAAGATCGTGCGCGTGATGCCCGCCTATGACGCCGACCAGCAGATGCTCTCCAACGGCGACCTGATCGCGGGTGTGGCCAACACCGGCCAGTGGTCGGCCGACCTGCCCAATGAACAGAACCGCGCCTTCGTGGCGGCCTATGTCAAAGAGTATGGCCACCAGCCGTCGATGTTCGCCTCCCAGGCCTATGACGCGGCCATGCTGATCGACAGCGCCGTCAAGGCCATTGGTGGCAAGGTCGAGAATCGCGAGGCGCTGATTGCGGCCATCAAGGCGGCCAACTTCAAGTCGGTGCGCGGTGGCTTCAAGTTTGCGGCCAATCACTTCCCGATCCAGAATCAATATGCCCGGGTGGTGACCAAGGGGGCTGACGGCAAGTACGTCAACAACATGACCCAGACGCTCTTGCCCGATCACGTCGACGCCTATGTCGGTCAATGCAGGATGCCTTGAGGATGGTGCACCTTGGGTAATCTGATCTTCGAGCAGGTGCTCAACAGCCTGCAGTTCGGTGTCATGCTGTTCCTGATCGCATCGGGATTGACGCTGATCTTTGGCGTGATGAACTTCGTCAACCTGGCCCATGGCAGCTTCTTCATGATCGGCGCCTACGTGGCGGCGGTGGTGGCCGGGGCCAGCGGCTCGTTCTGGCTGGGCCTGCTGGTGGCCTTGCCAGTCACGGCGGCGCTGGGCTTCCTGCTGGAGTGGCTGGTGTTCCGGCGACTCTACAAGAAGGACCATATGGTCCACGTGCTGGCGACCTTCGCCTTCATCCTGATCTTCAATGATGGCGTGCGCATGATCTGGGGGCCGCAGCCATTGCCGCTGAACATGCCGCCGGCCTTCGCCGGTCCGGTCAATTTGTTCGGACTGCCCTATTCCAGCTATCGCCTGCTGGTGATGGCAGTGGGCGTGGTGGTAGCCGTGGCGCTGTATTTCCTCATCAACCGCACGCGCATCGGCATGTGGGTGCGCGCCGGGGCCAACAATCTGGAGATGGTCACGGCCATGGGCATCAACATCCGTCTGCTGTTCCGGCTGGTGTTCAGCTTCGGGCTGCTGCTGGCGGCGCTGGCCGGGATCATGCTCGGCCCGCTGGTGGCGGTGCAGGCCGGCATGGGGGATGACGTGCTGATCCTGGCCTTCGTGGTGGTGGTCATCGGCGGCATCGGTTCGGTGCCGGGCGCGGCCATCGGCGCACTCATCGTGGGCGTAGTCGATACGCTGGGACGCAGCCTGCTGCCGCAGCTCTTCGCGCTGTTCCTGAGCGCCGATGCAGCGGCCTCGGTCGGCCCCGCGCTGGGCTCGATGATGATCTACCTGGTGATGATCGCGGTGCTGTTCTGGCGCCCCAGTGGTCTGTTCCCTGCCCGTACCTGAGGAGTGTCATGCGGCGTCTTTTCGTTCCCCTGCTGATTGTCCTGGCGGTGCTGCTGCCACTGCTGGCGCAGGCCAGCGGCATGGAGTACTACATCGGCGTGCTCACCCGCATCCTGATCTTCGCGATGGTGGCGGCCAGCCTCAATTTCATTCTTGGCTACGGTGGCATGGTCAGCTTTGGTCACGCGGTGTTCTTCGGGCTGGGCGCGTATGTCACGGCCATCGCCAGTTTCCATGGACTCACCAGCGCCTGGCTGATCTGGCTGCTGGCAGCGCTGGTGACGGCCCTCGTGGGCGTGGTGATTGGCGTGATCGCACTGCGCACACGGGCCGTGTATTTCATCATGATCACCATGGCGCTGGCGCAGTTGTTCTACTACTTCTTCGTCGGCTTCCGGTATTACGGCGGTGATGATGGCCTGCAGGTCGCGGCGCGTCCGTTGCTGGGTTTCGGGCTCGACATGAGCGGCGACAACGCCTTCTATTGGGTGGTGCTGGCCTGGCTGGTGGCCAGCCTGGTGCTGCTGCAGCGGCTCCTGGCCTCGCGCTTCGGACTGGCCTTGAATGCGATCCGGCAGAATGAAAGGCGCGCCTTGGCCATCGGCTATCCGGCGCTGCGCTACAAGCTGGCAGCGTTCGTCATTGCAGCGGTCATTGCAGGACTGGCCGGCAGCCTCATCGGCATGAGCAATCTCTTTGCCAGCCCCAAGCTGTTGCACTGGTCGCAGTCCGGCATCCTGCTGGTGATGGTGGCGCTGGGCGGGGTCGGGTATTTCTACGGTGGCCTGCTGGGCGCGGCTGCTTTCCTGTTGCTGGAGGAAGTCTTGTCCACCCATTTTGAATACTGGCAGATCCATGTCGGCCTGATCCTCTTGCTGGTGGTCATGGTGGCACCGCGCGGCATCAGCTCGCTGGCCTCCATCGGCGAGACCCTGAAGAAGGGAGAGCAGCATGGTGCATGAACAGGCAGCGCCTGCCCTCGCGGTCAAGGGCCTGAAGAAGAACTACGGTGGTCTGGCGGCCACGCGTGATGTGGATCTGGAGATTGCGGCAGGACACGTCCACGCCATCATCGGCCCCAACGGCGCAGGCAAGACGACCTTGCTGTCGCTGCTGTCCGGTGCACTGGCCGCCGATGCTGGCGAGGTCTATCTGTTCGGCCAGCCCGTGCATGTTCATGCCGAACAGGCGCGCGTGGCAGCGGGATTGGTGCGCTCCTTCCAGATCACCAGCGTGTTCGATGAACTGAGCGTGCTGGAGAACCTGCAGGTGGCGGTGCAGCGCGGACAGCATCGCAGCTATGGTTTCTTCCATGCCAGCGCCACTGATCGGGCGGTCCGCGAGGCGGCGATGACGGTGGCGCGGCGCGTGGGACTGGAGCAGGTGGCGCATCAGTTGTCGTCGCAACTGTCGCATGGTGCGCGGCGGCGGCTGGATGTGGGCCTGGCCATCGCCTGCGGTCCGCGTGTGCTGTTGATGGATGAACCGATGGCCGGCATGGGGCATGAGGAGTCCGGCGACATGATCGCGCTGATCCAGTCCCTCAAGCAGGAGCTGACGGTGGTGCTGGTGGAACATGACATGGAGGCCGTCTTCGCCCTGGCCGACCGCATGACGGTGTTGGTGCAGGGCGCGGTGCTGGCCACTGGCAGCGTGGAGGAGATCCGCGCCAATGCCGAGGTCAAGCTGGCCTACCTGGGCGAGGAGGAAACGCCATGAGCGCATTGCTGGAAGTGGAAGGGCTGACCGGGGGCTATGGCGCGAGCCAGGTGCTGTTCGGGATCGACATGCAGGTCAGGGAAGGCGAGGTGGTGACGCTGCTCGGTCGCAATGGCATGGGCAAGACCACCACGCTGCGCACCATCCTCGGATTGAATCGTCCGACCGGCGGCGTGGTGCGCTTTCGTGGCGAAGCCATCCACAGCGCCAGTGCCGATGCGATTGCCCGGCGCGGCATCGCCATCGTGCCGGAGGGGCGGCAGATATTCAGGAACCTGAGCGTGGAAGAAAATCTTTCCGCCTTCGCGGCGCGCCGTAATGGCCGCGACAATCCCTGGACGCTGGAAAAGATTTATCAACAGTTCCCGCGCCTGAAGGAACGTCGCCACAATGGCGGCGGCCAGCTCTCGGGCGGCGAGCAGCAGATGCTGGCCATCGGTCGTGCACTGATGACCAATCCGCATCTGCTGATCCTCGATGAAGCCACCGAAGGTCTGGCACCGCTGGTACGGGAAGAAATCTGGGCTTGCCTGAAAGCCTTGCGCGAGTATGGGCTGACCATCATCGTCATCGACAAGTACATCAAGCGTCTGATCGGCTTTGCTGACCGGCACACCATCCTCGAAAAGGGCAAGGTGGTCTGGCAGGGGGATTCGGCGCAGCTGTCGGTGCAGACGGAATTGTGGGATCAGTATCTGAGCGTGTAGGACGCTTGTTGCGCGGATATTGATCCATTAACGCAGGTTTAATGCTGTTGCAAACAGCGTTAAGGAAAACTGAATGCTCCCCAATCAAGTCAAGACGGACGCTCGCCGCGTTGTTTGTCCCATCGCCGAGTGCGAAGCGGGTTACAACCTCAAGGCGGCCTTTCCGGATTTTCCGCAGGTGCTGCAGCAGTGGCAGCTGGCGACCGCCGCCATTGCCAATACCTTGCTGACCGAGTCCGACATCGCCTACGGTGATGCACCGCTGCAGCGATTCGATTTCTATCGGGCGGCAGGGGCGCAGCGGCCCTTGCTGGTCTTCATTCACGGTGGCTACTGGCAGGGTGGCGACAAGCGCGATATCGGTTTCATCGCCACGCCCTATGTCGAGGCGGGCATCAGTGTGGCGGTGATCAATTATTCGCTGGCGCCGCAATCGCGCATCGAGGACATGGTGGCGGAGGTGCGGGTGTTTCTTGCCACCCTTGCGCAGCAGGCGGATCGACTGGGCATCGACCTCAACCGCATCGCGCTGATAGGGCATTCGGCAGGCGGTCATCTGGCGGCCTTCGTTGCCGCGCAGGCGGGCGCGTTGCCGGTGCAGGCCGTATTTGCCATCAGTGGCGTGTTCGATCTGGTGCCGCTGATTCCGACTTCACTGAACAAGGCGCTCACGCTGGATGAGCCGCGGGCGGATGCGCTCTCGCCGGTGCTGCAGGCCGGGCCCGCGGGTACGCGCGTGCATACCATCATCGGTGAACTGGAGACTGAGCAGTTTCACCTGCAGGCGGCCGTGATGGCCAATTGCTGGCCGCAGGTGGTGGCGCATCACGTGGTGCCGGGGACGCATCACTACACCGTGCTGTTCCCTCTGGCTGATGGAGACAGTCCGGTGTGCCGTGCCGTGATCGCGGAGATCCTGCGCTAAGGCTGCCGCCGCGTCATACCCCGCCATTGCCCGGCAGACGCCCCACGCGCCCGCAGGAGCAGGGCGTCCCGACCCTCGATTGACTCCGTCCCGCTCGGAACGTTGTCCCCACATCTCCCCGGTCACATTCCCCCTGCACCTCCTCCCTCTCCGATGGAGCAAGGCTGGCCCCAGCCTTCCTGTCTCATTTTGGCTCAGCCGGGCATAGTAACTTGCATAATGATAGTTGATTACGTATAGTAACTTTCAAAATAGAAGTTACATATTCCGAAGGACGTTGCCGCTGCGCATTGATGGGCCGCGTCACTTGGCAATGCTTCCCGCGGCGCCGTTATTTTTTTCTTTCATCGATCTTTGCAAGGAGCTGTGCCATGGCGACACCTACCTCACCCGATCCCTCACCCCAGGCGGTCCGCAAGCCCATGGCGGGGCGGCTGCATGTGGGCTTGGCCGTAGGGGCGGCGGCAGCCATCGTGCTGGGCTTCTATGGATGGCATTGGTGGCAGCACGGGCGCTTCATGGAGGACACTGACGACGCCTATGTGGGCGGCGACATCACCGTCATCAGTGCCAAGGTACCGGGCTACATCGCGGCCGTACAGGTGACCGACAACCAGTTCGTGCATGCCGGAGACCTGCTGGCCAAACTCGACGACAGCGACTACCGCGCCGCCCTGGCGCGTGCCGAAGGCGGGGTGGCGGCACGGCAGGCCGAGATCGCCAACCTGGAGGCCACGCGCGCAGTGCAGACCGCACTGATCGCGCAAGCCCGTGCCGGGGTCGACGCCAGCCAGGCCGAGCTGGTGCGGGCGCAGGACGATGACCGTCGCTTCGAGCGCCTGGTCGACCGCGCAGCCGTTTCGGTGCGGAGTGCCCAGAAAGCTGCGGCCGATTTCCGCCAGGCCGCTGCCAACAGCCAGAAGGCGCAGGCTGGCCTGGCCGTGGCGACGCGCCAGCTGGAAGTGATCCAGACCCGGCGCCAGCAGGCCGAGGCCGGACTGGCCCAGGCCCGGGCCGAGCGGGAAGCGGCGCAACTGAACCTGCGCTATACCGAATTGCGCGCGCCCATCGATGGCGTGGTCGGCAATCGCCGCGCCCGCACCGGGGCTTATGCCGCCACGGCCAGCCAGTTGATGGTGATCGTGCCGGCACGCGGACTGTGGATCGATGCCAATTTCAAGGAAAGCCAGTTGGCCGGGATCCGTCCCGGCAATCCCGCCACGGTCGAGGCCGATGCGATTCCCGGCCGTGTCTTCCATGGTCATGTGGCCAGCGTGGCGCCGGCCACCGGCGCGCAGTTCAGTGTCCTGCCGCCGGAAAACGCCACCGGCAACTTCACCAAGATCGTCCAGCGGGTGCCGGTGCGCATCCTGCTCGATAGCGCGGACGGCGTGCTCGACGCCTTGCGACCCGGGCTGTCGGTGGTGGCCAGGGTGGACCGCCGGGGCCAGGGTTCATGAACGCGGCCAGTGCAGCGGCGGCGCGGCTGATCCAGCCGTCGCAGATGAGCACGTCCTCCAAGGTGTTCGCCTTTGGCGTGATGTGCATCGGCATGTTCGTGGCCTTGCTGGATATCCAGATCGTGTCGGCTTCGCTGCGCGACATCGGCGGCGGGCTCTCGGCCGGCAACGATGAGACGACCTGGGTGCAGACCAGCTACCTGATCGCCGAGATCATCGTCATCCCGCTCTCGGGATGGTTGACGCGCACCATGTCCACGCGCTGGCTGTTCGCTTTCTCGGCGGCCGGTTTCACCCTCACCAGCCTGCTGTGCGGCCTGGCGTGGAATATCCAGAGCATGATCGTGTTCCGGGCCCTGCAGGGCTTTTTGGGCGGCTCGATGATTCCTACCGTGTTCACCACGGCCTTCGCTTTTTTCGACAACAAGCAGCGCGTGATCGCCGCCTCCACCATCGGTGCCATCGCCTCGCTGGCACCGACGCTGGGCCCCACCGTCGGCGGCTGGATTACCGACCACTACAGCTGGCACTGGCTATTTTTCATCAACCTGTTGCCGGGCATCTTCATCACGCTCACCGTCCCGCGCCTGGTGCGCATCGACCTGCCGGACTGGTCGCTGTTCCGGCGCGCCGACTATCCGGGCATCCTGCTCATGTCGCTCTTCCTCGGTTGCCTGGAATACACGCTGGAAGAAGGTCCGCGCTGGGACTGGATGAGCGATCCGGCGATCGCCACCACTGCCTGGGTAGCGGGAGTTTCGGGCGTGCTCTTCGTCTGGCGCAGCCTCAGTGCGGCCGAACCGGTGGTGGACCTGCGGGCGCTGAAGGAACGCAATTTTGCGCTGGGATGTTTCTTTTCCTTCGTCACCGGCATCGGCATCTTTGCCACCATCTACCTCACGCCGCTGTTCCTGGGCCGGGTGCGTGGCTTCAGTGCGCTGCAGATCGGGCTGGCGGTGTTTTCCACCGGACTGTTCCAGATCATGTCCATCCCGCTCTATGCCTGGCTCACGCGCCATCTTGACCTGCGCTGGATCATGATGATCGGCCTGGCCCTGTTCACGCTGTCGATGTGGCAGTTCGTTCCCATCACGCATGACTGGGGCTGGGCCCAGCTGCTGCTACCGCAAGCCCTGCGCGGCGTTGCCCAGCAACTGGCGGTGCCGCCGACGGTGACGCTGACCCTGGGCAGCCTGGCCCCGGCGCGGCTGAAGTTCGCTTCGGGGCTGTTCAACCTGATGCGCAACCTGGGGGGCGCCATCGGTATCGCCCTGTGCGCCACCATCCTCAATGACCGGACCAACCTGCACTTCATGCGGCTGGCCGAGCACCTCAACGGCGTCAATGAGGCCATGCTGCAATGGCAGGGTATATTGGCTGGCGACCTCGCGTCCCAACTGGGCGATGTCCTGGCGGGCCAGGCGGCGGCCTTGCGGCAGCTGTGGCAGCTTACCTATCGCGAGGCATTGACAATGACCTTTGCCGATGCTTTCCTCGCCGTGGGCTGCTGTTTCGTGATCGCTACACTGATGGTGCCGTTCATGCGCAAGGTGGCGCCGCCCAAGGCACCCTCGGCCGATGCGCATTGAGCTTCATGCAGATCTTGGGCGTGGCACAATGCGGGGCCTCCTGCGGGGCCGGCCGAAAAGCTTGGTGGGCCGGGCGGCAGACGATGGTAGAGCCAAGCAATGGAGAGCAAGACATGCAGCGCAAGCGTTTTGATGACATGCAGTGCCCGATCGCCCGCTCGCTGGATCGCGTGGGCGAGTGGTGGAGCATCCTGATCTTGCGTGACGCTTTCTACGGGCTCACGCGCTTTGATGAATTCCAGAAGCACCTGGAGATTGCGCCCAACATCCTCACGCGCCGCCTGGCGGGGCTGGTGGAAGAGGGCTTGCTGGAGAAGGTGCTGTATTCGGAACGGCCTCCCCGTTACGAATACCACCTCACGCCGCGCGGCCGGGATTTCCGGCCGGTGCTGCTGGCTCTGCTGCAGTGGGGTAACAGCCATTTCGCGCCGGAAGGGCAGAGCGTGATCCTGACCGACATCGAGACCGGCAAGCAGGCCATCCCGCTGATGGTGGACGCCGAGACCGGCAAGCCCATCACGCCGGCCACGCACATCATTGCCGAAGGTCCGGCGGCCGACGAGAAGATCCGGCGCCGTATTGCCGAGCTGGTGGCCCGGCGGACCGGCAAGCCGGCCTGAGCCCGGCTCAGGCGGAGGGAGTGGTGGGCGAAGCCTGGGCCGAGGACAGCATGCGCTCTACATACCGCGCAATCAGGTCAATCTCCAGATTGACCTTGCTGCCCGCCTTCAGGTGCTTGAGGGTGGTCACTTCCACGGTATGCGGAATCAGGTTGATGGAGAAGCGACAGGCGTCAGCCAGGTCTTCCACGCGGTTGACCGTCAGCGATACGCCATTGACCACGATCGACCCTTTGTAGGCCAGGTACTTGCCCAGGACCTTGGGCGCATCGACGATCAGCTCGCGCGATTCGCCCACCGGCTCGAAGGAATGCACCTGTCCCAGGCCATCGACGTGGCCGGAGACCAGGTGGCCACCGAGGCGCTCGGCCAGGGTCAGGGCCTTTTCCAGGTTGACTTCGCCGGGAACGTCCAGCCCTGCCGTCAGGCGCAGGCTTTCACGGGAGACATCGACGGTGAAGCCGCGCTCGGTCTTCTCCACCACGGTCATGCAGGCGCCATTGAGCGCAATCGAATCACCCAGGCCGACATCGGCCATGGGCAGGGCGCCCGCATCGATGGTCAGCCGAACACCGGCCTCGGGGCCAGCTGCCAAGGGGGTCACGGAGGTGATGGTGCCGACGGCGGCAACGATTCCTGTAAACATGATTCAGTCCTGATACAAAAAATCTGAAATAAAAAGCAAAAAATCACTTACGCGAAACGGGCAAGGATACGCAAATCCGGCCCGACCTGCTTGACCTCGTGGAAGTGGATGCCGATCTTGCCCGACAGGTCTTCCAGCGGCGGCAGCTCGAACATGTTGCGGCCATCGCCGATCAGGGCCGGGGCCAGGTAGACCAGCAGTTCATCCACGCAGCCTGCGCGGATCAGGGCGCCGTTGAGCTTGGCGCCGGCTTCCACATGCAGTTCATTGATCTGCCGCTGCCCCAGTTCGCGCACCAGGCCGGGCAGGTCGACCTTGCCCTCGGCGTTGGCCAGCAGGATCACCTCGGCGCCTTCAGCTTCGAGGGCGGCGCGTTTCTCGCGGTCATCGGTGGCCGTGAAGATCCAGGTATTGCCACCCTGGATGACGCGCGCCTCGGGCGAGACGATCAGCTTGCTGTCGACCACGATGCGGCGCGGCTGGCGCGGGGTGTCGATGGCGCGTACGGTCAGTTGAGCATCGTCTTTCTGGATGGTGCCGATGCCGGCCAGGATGGCGCAGGCGCGGGCGCGCCAGATGTGGCCATCATCGCGGGCGGCCTGGCTGGTGATCCACTGGCTCACGCCATTGTGCAGGGCGGTCTTGCCATCGAGACTGGCGGCGCTCTTCATGCGCACCCAGGGGCGGCCGGTGCGCATGCGATGCAGGAAGCCGATGTTGATCTCGCGCGCCTCTTCTTCCAGCAGGCCGCAGGCCACTTCGATGCCGGCCGCCTGCAGGCGGGCCAGACCCTGTCCGGCTACCAGCGGATTGGGATCGGCGATGGCCGCCACCACGCGCGCCACGCCGGCACGAATGAGTGCATCGGCGCAAGGCGGGGTGCGGCCGAAATGGCTGCAGGGTTCCAGCGTGACATAGACGGTAGCGCCGCGTACGTCAGCACCGCGCGCGGCGGCGTCGGCCATGGCCTGGATCTCGGCATGGTGACCGCCCGGCGGCTGGGTGAAGCCGGCACCGATGATGCGCCGCTCCTTGACGATGACGCAGCCCACGCGTGGATTGGGCGTGGTGTCGAGCATGCCGAAGCCGGCCTGCAGCAAGGCCAGCGCCATGGCTTGCTGGTCATTCTCGATATCGAACTGGTAGAGCGGGTCGGCGGTGGAAGTCATGGTGAGCAAAAACGAAAAAGGCGGCAGGGCCTGCCACGGGCGAGGCCGGATGCCCGTCAATATACACGGCTTTGCGCGATCATCCGCAAGGCTGTCTGCGCCTGCTTCACTCGGTGGCGGCCTGGCTGCACTCGATGTCGATCACCGGATTGCAGATCCGTACCCGACCCAGGAAATTGATCACCACGGCGCGTGAATTCACGCCGCCGCTGAAATACCAGGTGCCGCGCGTGACCGGCTGGCCGTCCGGTTGATAGGCCACCAGCTCGCCGCCGACGGTATAGGCCACGGCGATGCCGGCGTCCAGGGCGGAATGGCGAGCCACCACCTGTTGGCCGACCTGGATCTCCCATCCGCTTTGCCAGTCGCGCCCGTCACGCGGACGCATCTCGGCGCGGCGACCGGCGCGCAGGGCCTCCGAGCGGGTCAGTTGCACGGCGTGGAAGAAATCGCTGCCGGCGGCGGCCAGTTGGTGTTCGCTGGCCAAGTGTCGCAAAGTCGGCAGGCCGACCCCCAGCACCAGGGCGGCAATGAGCAAGGTCACCATCAGCTCGATGAGCGTAAATCCTGTTGCACGCATGGAGTCACCAACACTCCTTGCCGTCAGCGCGGCGGTTGCCCCGGCTGTCGGCCTGCAGCACGCCGCACTGACGATCCTCATAGCCGCTGTTGACGCCACTGCCTCCGGGCGTGGCCGTGACCAGCACGCAGCTGGAGAGATCCTCTTCCTCGCAGGCTCTTGCCGACAGAGCATAGGCGCTGGTCTGCGGGGTGGCACCGGAATACCACTTGAATCCCTGCGCCGCGCTGCCCGGCTGGAATGCCCGGTAGCGGTGCTGGTAGGCATGGTGGCGTTCCTGTTGCAGCAGCACGTGCAGAATGGCGGCGCGTCCTTCGGCGCGGCCGGCTTTCTGGACGATATGGCGGTAGCCATTCCAGCCCAGTGCGGCCAGCAGGATGACGATGGCCAGGCTGACCAGGATTTCCAGCAGGGTGAAGCCGCGTGGCGGCAAGGGAGGGGCGAGCAGGGGGACAGACATGTTCATTCCGTTAAAGTCAGATAGAGAGGACGCCAGGCCCGCAGCGGACAACTGGCAGGAGCGCTGGCCGGCCGGGCTGGCAAACGCACCAGTGCCTGCAGGGCCAGGATGGCGCCATGCCGGCCATAGCCGACGGCACTGAGACGATAGAGCGGGGTGGACGCCTGTTCCTGTGCAAGCCGGCCCGCAGTCTTGTGGTCCACCGGTGCCAGCCGTTCGATCAGATAGCGCGGTATCGGTACGCCGGGCAGGGCGCGGAACTGGCGTCCGGTGAATTGCCCGTAGGTAGCCGAGATTGCCCGGGGGCCGTGCAGCTGGGCCGGCTCCCAGCCGGCATGTTCGGGCTGGCCGACGCACAGGCCGGCACCGGCGGCATCGGTGCGGCAGGCGCGCGCCGCGCCAAACTCCTCGGGATCGATGTGGCGGTGGTAGCGCAGGTCATCGCAGGCATCCTCCAGCGCCGCCTGGGCCGCCAGTCTGGCCTGGGCATGTTCGCGATGATTGCGCGCGCCGCGTTCCTCCAGCAGGAGCAGCGAGGTGGTGGCCACACCCAGCAGCATGATCACGCTCAGCAGCATGAGCGTGATCATCAGGGTGGCACCGTGCTGATGGTCGGGGCGCGTCGCAATCTTCATTGGCGGAGCTCCGCAACCACCAGGTTGCGCAACATCACGGTGCCCTGGAACACCGCACGGCGCCGCTGTTCCTGGCCCGATTCGATGACGCGCCAGGCGGGATCGGAGCGGCGCGCGGGGAGGAAGAGGTCGTAAGCGCGCGCCTCGCTATCCTGCGGCGCAGGGCGTCGCTGCAGACCGCGCACCAGCAGCGCGATACGCACCAGCACGACGCGGTTCCAGGCATCGGCAGGCATGGATGAGGCGTCCAGCCAGCGGTCGGGACGGCCATCGTCGTCGCTGTCGATGGCGTAGCGCAACTGCATGGCTTCCACGCCACGGGCGATGGCATCGGAGGTCCAGGCACCGTTCTTGCCCTGGTAGCGGCAGCGCAGCTCGGGTTCATCGCCGGTGCCGGGGGCGATGAAATAGATGACCCAGTGGCGTGCGGCTTCTTCAAGCGGCTTCACCGGGGCCGGCGCGCCGCTGCAATGGCTGAGCTGGGCATGGCTGCCGCGCGGGGCGCCGAAGAAGCCCAGCATCAGCAGGTCGCTGCGGTTGACGCCATCGCCGGTACTGCTGCCGAAGCGTCCTGCGGCCGGATCGAGTGCATCGGCCTGGCGGCTGTCATCCAGGCCGCGCAGGCCCGCCAGCAGGGCCGGCGGCGCGCCCTCGGGGAGACTCTCCACAGGCAGATGGCCAGCCTGGCGCAACACCTGCTGCAGGTGATCCAGGGCCACCCGGCCAGTCTCCTCGACGCGTCCGGCGTCATCCATCTCCTGATAGGCTGTGCGCGCCTGCTGCAGCAGGGTGCCGGCAACCAGCACCACCAGCAGGCCGACGGCCAGCGCGATCATCAGTTCGACCAGCGTCAGCCCGGCTTCCTGCAGGCGCCGCATTCGGATCGGGAGGGACAGACGGGACAGCATCGTCAATGTCCCAGGATCAGGCTCAACAGCGGTGTCGTGCCACCGGCAGCGGGACTGCCCGTAGCGAGGCGGCGCCAGGCCATTTTCAGGACCACCGGACTGTGCTCCAGTGCGTCGCAGCGCCAGTCTTCCGGCGCTGCGCGCTGGCCGTCACGGCAGACCGTGACACGGACATGGGGGAAGTCGCGTACCAGCCTGCCACTCCAGTCGGCCAGGCTGGCCAGGGCGAAATCAGTCGGGCTGCAGGCGGCCTGTTCGCAATCGGCAGGGGCGCTGAGCGGTTTGCCGGTGGTGAGCGAAAACAGTAGCGCATCGGATGGGGCGGTGCCAGCCGGCAAGGCCGCGCGCAGTTCGGCCAGTTCTTGCGCCATCAGCGTGGCGCGCGCATGCAGGCTGCTGTCGCGGCTGCTGCGCAGCGCATGCAGTTGCAGCATGGCGATGGCCAGGGCACCAGTGCCGATGACCAGCATGGCCACCAGTACTTCCATCATCGAAAAACCACGGGAGCGACCACGCATGGGAAATCCTGCAAGGGAAAGCCCGCGAGTCTAGGGAAAAAGAAAACGCCGCTCCAGCAAAAGCCCGAATCAGTCTGCCGCCATCGAAAACTTCAGAAGGAAGAGCCCGGTTGCTTTAGGAATTCGACTTCCTCCGGCGTGCTGTCACGCCCCAGGATGCGATTGCGATGCGGAAAGCGACCGAAACGTTTGATCACGGCATGGTGACGTCGCGCATAGTCGGCATAACCGTCAAAGCTCGGCCTGTCCTCGCCGCTGGCGGCCTTGGCCAGGCTGCCCATGAGTTGCACCACATACTCCTGGTCGTCCAGGTCTTCGGCATGTTCCAGCGGCAGGTAGACGAAGACCCGGGCCAGCGGCGGCAAGGCGGCGTCCAGTCCCATGGCCAGCGCCAGGTGGCTGCACTGGCGCGCCAGCGCATCGAAGGCGAAGGCCTGGGGGGTATCGCGGTAGATATTGCGCGGCATCTGGTCCAGCAACAGGATCAGGGCCAGCATGCTGCGCGGGGATTCGGTCCAGTCGTCGAGCTGGTTGGCGGCTGCCTGCTGCACCAGCGGTTCGAAGCGGGTGCGGCATTGGGCGTCGATGTCGGGGTTCTTGCTCCACCAGAGCTTCTTCTGGCGTTCGGCCACCTGATGCGCGGGGAGCTGCTCCCACTCGGGACCGAACCAGAAGTCCAGTAGCGCGTCGACGCCGGCGTGCGGGCTCATTCGGCCAGCACCGTGATCTGCACGTCGCCCAGCGTGACTTTCTGGCCGGCGGTGATCTTGCAGGTCTTGCGGGTTTCCTGCTTGCCGTCGACCTTGACCTGGCCGTCGGCCACCAGCTGCTTGCCGGCGCCCCCGCTGTCGCACAGGCCGCAGAGTTTGAGCAATTGGTTGAGCTCGACGTAGGGATGGCCTTGCAGCGGGAAGGTGATCTTTTGCATGTGCTTTCTTTCGGAAACCCCGGTCACGACAGGTGGCAAGGGGGAGCGGTACGGTACGCCCGGCGCGGCTATTTGTCCAGTCGCGCAGGTGTTCAGGCGGCGTTTTCCAACGTCTGCTGCGCCTTGTCCAGCCAGGTGGCGAGGCTGTCGGTGAGATCCTTCTGGCTGAAGGAGCAGCTTTCCTCGGTGAAGAGGCTGCCGGCTTCGAGTCGCGCCAGCAGGTCTTCGGCGACCTGGCGATAGCGGGCGGGCAGGGCGCTCATCACCTCTTCCTGGGCGCGCCAGGTGCTGCACAGGGTGGCGATGTCGCCACGCCCTGCGCGCAGGGCGTCCAGGGCATCGCGCATGAGGGGCAGTCGGGAGGCGGCGGGGTGGTTCATCGAGGGCTCCTCTCTCAGGCACGCGCAGCGATGACGAACAGCGCGATCACGCTCAGATAGCCGATGATCCACACCGCCGAACGGGCCGAGGGTTTGTCCGCCAGGTACAGCACCGTGTAGAGGAGGCGGGCGGCGATGAAGACCAGTGCGGCGATGTCGATCTGCCCTTGCGGCGCGCCCACTTGCTGCGCCACCAGCACGGCGGCGGCGAAGAAGGGGAAGGCCTCGAAATGGTTGCGATGCGCATAGTCGGCACGGCGGCGCACGCCGGTCTGCTTGTCCAGCCAGGCGCGCGGTTCGGCATTGTCGAAGTCGCGTCGGCCATACTTGGCCACGGCGATGGTGAGGACCGGCATCAGGCCGGCCACCAGGATGCACCAGTAGGATAGGGTCATGCCTTGCGTCTCCTTGTTGTGAAATCAGAGGTCAGAGGTCCTTGGCAGCGAAGGTGTTGCAGGCGCTGACCTTGCCTTGGGCAATGCCGCGCTTGAACCAGCTCACGCGCTGCGCCGAACTGCCATGGGTGAAGGAGTCCGGTACGACCACGCCGCGCGCCTGGCGTTGCAGGGCATCGTCGCCGATGGCCGAGGCGGCATGCAGGGCGTCTTCGATATCGCCTTCTTCGAGAATGTGGCGGGCCTGGTTGGCATGATAGGCCCAGACTCCGGCAAAGCAGTCGGCCTGCAACTCCAGTCGCACCGACATGGCATTGGCCTGCTTCTCGCTGGCATTGCGGCGGGCCGCATCGACCTTGTCGGAAATGCCCATCAGGTGTTGCACGTGGTGCCCCACTTCATGCGCGATCACATAGGCCTGCGCGAAATTGCCGGAGACCTTGAAACGCTGCTTCATCAGTTCATAGAAGGACAGGTCGATATAGACCTTCTGGTCACCGGGACAGTAGAAGGGACCGGTGGCGGTCTGGCCGGTGCCGCAGGCGGTGGGCGTACTGCCGGAGAAGAGCACCAGCTTGGGTCGTACATACTGCTTGCCGTTGTTGGCGAAGATCTGACCCCAGGTGTCTTCGGTATCGGCCAGTACGGTAGAGACAAAGCGCGCCATCTGGTCATTGGGCGCAGGCTTGTGGGCCGGTGCCTGCTGCTGCACCGGTGCCGGCGAGCCGCCGGAGAGCAGGTTGAGCATGGTCAGCGGATTGATGCCCAGGAAATAGGACGCCACCAGCGCCACCGCTATCGTGCCCAGCCCGATGGAACGTCCGCCGAAGCCAAAGCCGCCGCCCCCGCCGCCATCCTCGCCACGGCGATCTTCCACGTTGTCGCTTTCGCGATTGCCTTCCCATTTCATGATGTGTTCTCCGCTGCTGCACGCTGCAATGCCGGGATTGTAATGGATGGCATGGGCGGCGGCTTGTCCGGCGTTGTCTGACCGGGGCAGGCTGCACTGTCCGATTGCGCCGGATGAGCTGGCGCGATAGGGTGAGGCGACCGGCTAGCGGGATGTCGGCTTGGCGCTGCCGGCATTCGGTGCCACACTGTGTCACGGCCTGCACCCCTCATCCGCAATGACAACAGCACAGGAGGCGACATGATCATCTGGCTCATTCTTCTCATCGCCAGCGCACTGGCCCTCATGATGATGCGCGCGGGCGCCTGGATCTGGCTGGTGGCCGAGGCTGTCCTGATCTGGCTGGGCGCGCGCCTGGCCGGTATTGAATTGCCGGTGCTGGTGCTGCTGGCCATCCTTTTCTTTACGCCGACGCTGCTGGTGGCCATCAAGTCCGTGCGTCAGTCGCTGATGACGCGCCCGGCACTGGACCTGTTCCGCAAGATCATGCCCGGCATGTCAGCCACCGAGCGCGATGCCATCGAGGCCGGCACCGTCTGGTGGGATGCCGAGCTGTTCTCGGGCAAGCCGGACTGGAAGCGCCTCTTCGAGCTGCCCGCACCGCGCCTGACGCCGGAAGAACAGAGTTTCCTCGACAACGAGGTCGAGCAGTTGTGTGCCATGGTCAGCGACTGGGAGACCAGCGTGAAGACCCAGGACCTGCCGCCCGAAGCCTGGCAGTTCATCAAGGACAAGGGTTTTCTGGGCATGATCATTGCGCGTCAATATGGCGGCAAGCAGTTCTCGGCCTATGCGCATTCGCAGGTGGTGATGAAGCTGGCCTCGCGCAGTTCGGCGGCGGCCATCGCGGTGATGGTGCCCAATTCGCTGGGCCCGGCGGAGTTGCTGCTGCATTACGGGACCGAGGCCCAGAAGAATCATTACCTGCCGCGCCTGGCCCAGGGCCTGGAAATTCCCTGCTTCGCGCTGACCAGTCCCTATGCGGGCTCGGATGCGGCGGCCATTCCGGATGTGGGCATCGTCTGCAAGGGCGAGCATGAGGGGCGCGAAACCCTGGGCTTCCGGGTGACCTGGAGCAAGCGCTACATCACCCTGGCACCGATTGCGACCGTGCTGGGCCTGGCCTTTCGCGTGCGTGATCCGGACGGACTGCTGGGCAGCAATGCCGAGCCGGGCATTACCTGCGCCCTGATTCCGACCGCTCATCCGGGCGTGATCACCGGACGTCGCCACTGGCCGCTCAATGCCGTCTTCCAGAACGGGCCGACCGAGGGGCGCGATGTCTTCATTCCGATGCAATGGGTGATCGGCGGTGCCGAGCAGGTCGGACGCGGCTGGCGCATGTTGATGGAATGTCTGGCGGCAGGGCGGGCGATTTCTCTGCCTTCCTCCAGCGTCGGCTTCTCCAAGCTGGCCGTGCGCGGTACCAGTGCCTACACCGCCATGCGACGCCAGTTCAAGATCGAGATCGGCAAGTTCGAAGGCGTGCAGGAAGCCCTGGCGCGCATGGGCGGGCATCTCTACATGATGGATGCCACGCGCCGCTTGTCGGCACTGGCGGTGGATGCCGGCGAGAAGCCTTCGGTCATCTCGGCCATTTCCAAGTACCACGTCACCGAGCGCGGGCGCATGGTGGTCAATGACGGCATGGACGTGATCGGCGGCAAGGGCATCTGCATGGGGCCGGGCAATTTCCTGGCGCGGGTGTACCAGCAGGTACCCATTGCCATCACGGTGGAGGGCGCCAATATCCTGACGCGCTGCCTGATCATCTTCGGCCAGGGGGCCATCCGCTGTCATCCCTATGTGTTGCAGGAACTGGCCACCGCTGCTGACGAGGACCGCGAACGCGCCGTGCAGGAATTTGACCGGCTGCTCTTCGCCCACCTTTCCTTCGTCGCGGCCAATGCGGCGCGCAGCTTCGTGGGCGGCATCAGCCGTGGCTGGCTGCTGCCTTCCTCAAGTCATGCGACAGGCGCCACGCGAAGCTACTTCCGCGCGGTGGTGCATCTGTCCTCGGCCTTTGCGTTGCTCACCGATGTGAGCATGGGCGTACTGGGCGGCACCCTCAAGTTCCGTGAACGGATGTCGGCACGGCTGGGCGATGTGGTCTCGCAGCTCTATCTCGTCTCTGCGGTACTCAAACGCTTCGAGGACGAGGGCCGGCAGGAGGAGGATCTGCCCTACGTGGACTGGTCGGTGCAGGATGCGCTGCATCGCGCCCAGGAAGCCATCATCGAGGTCTTGCACAACTTTCCCAATCCGGTCATCGCGCTGCTCTTGCGGGTGCTGATCTTCCCGCTTGGCCGGCCCTACCGCCAGCCCTCGGACGTGCTGGGCACACGCGTGGCCAAGGCCATGCAGACGCCGGGCGAGAGCCGCAACCGGCTGGTGGCCGATGTCTATGTCCCGCGCGATGGTGACCCGCTGGCCTGCGGCGAGAAGGCCTTCATGCTCACGCCGGTGGTGCAGCAACTGGAGCATAGACTCAAGGCCGACATCAAGGAGGGCAAGCTGCCGCCGATGCCGCAGAGCCTGCTGGAAGTCCCGGCCTGGAGTGGGCTGGCGCTGGAACGCCAGCTGATCTCGCAGCAGGAGAAGGACGCGCTTGATGCCTTTGCCCGCTATGGCGACCAGAGCGTGCAGGTCGATGACTTCGGCGCAGATTTCGATCGCGCGGAGATTGTGGCGCAACTGCGTTCATGAGGAGATGAAGGTTTGCGTTATCCTGCCGGTTCCCGCGTATTCCACAGGATCAACCATGACCCCGCAGCCCCGCATCTACCTGGCCGGCCCCGATGTCTTCCAGCGCGATTATGCGCAGCACAAACTGCAGATCAAGCAGTGGTGCGCCGAACTCGGGCTGGTCGCCCTGTGCCCCGGTGACGACGAGGTCAGCGGCGACAGCAAGGCCGAGGTGGCGCGCCGCATCTACCAGATCAATGTGGCCCTGATCGACTCCGCGGATTACGTGGTGGCCAATGTCTGCGATTTTCGCGGGCATGAACCCGACTCGGGCACGGTCTTCGAGATCGGATACGCCGTCGGGCGCGGCAAGAAGGTGTGGTGTTACAACACGCCGGCGCAGGACCTGCTGCATCAGGTGCCGCAAGCCGAACCGGGTTACTGCCGCGCAGGCATGCTGATCGAGGATTTCGGACTGCCGCGCAATCTCATGCTGGCGCATGCCGCCGAACTGGTGCAGGACGGTCTGCACGCCTGCCTGCAACGGGTGGCGCGCTGGCACGGCGGCCAGCGCTGATGCTTCATTGCGGGCTCAGGCGTCCCATCAGATAGAACTCTTCATTGGGCCGCATGCTGGTCACGTTGGCCAGCCGGTTCGACATGCCGAAGAAGGCCGCGATGGCGGCCATGTCCCAGGCGTCTTCCTCTTCCCAGCCATGCGCCTTGAGCGTGGCGAAATCCTCATCATTCACAGCCCCGGCGCTGGCCGAGACCTTCATGGCGAAGTCCAGCATGGCCTTCTGTCGCGCGCTGATGTCGGCCTTGCGGTAGTTGATGGCGACCTGGTCGGCCAGCAGCGGATCTTTGGCGCGGATGCGCAGGATCGCCCCATGGGCCACGACACAATACTGGCACTGGTTGGCGTTGCTGGTAGCCACCACGATCATCTCGCGCTCGGCCTTGGTGAGCCCGCCGGGTTTGTCCATCAAGGCATCGTGATAGGCGAAGAAGGCGCGGAATTCATCCGGCCGATGCGCCAGTACCAGAAACACGTTGGGGATGAATCCGGACTTTTCCTGCACGGCCAGGATGCGGCTGCGGATATCCTCCGGCAGCGTATGAAGATCGGGGATGGGGAAGCGGCCAATGGGCGCATTGGGGGTGGTGGCTTGGGGCATGCGTGTCTCCTTGTTCATTTGTTGTGGGTGTGGTGTCAAGACCTTAGCACTTCTGGCCCGCAGCTAATGTCGCCGGACTGACGGTGAAGCTTTTTGCTTCATATTGCCCTCAGAATACTTTTTTGAAAATATTATTAAGATATATCTTGAAATGCAGATGATTAAGATATATCTTGGCTATATCGATCGACACGCAGCGTGCGTCAGTCGCTGCATTGGCAACCTGACAAGAAGGAAACACCATGTTCAAGCATTTATTTCATCAACCCGGCCAACCGGGCCACGGCCCCAAGCACCAGCGTCACGACCGTGGGCATCATGGCGGCGGCCTGTTCGAAGACGGCGAGCCGCGCGGTCCGCGTGGCCATCATGGCCCCGGCGGCCGTGAAGGCGGCGGACGCGGCGCGCGCATGTTCGAGCAGGGCGCCTTGCGCATCGTGATGCTGCATCTGCTGCAGGAAAAGCCGCGCCACGGCTACGACATGATCAAGGCCATCGAGCAGCTGGTGGGCGGTGGCTACAGCCCCAGCCCTGGCGTGATCTACCCGACCCTGACCCTGCTGGAAGAAATGGGCCATGCCTCGGTGCAGGGCGAGGAAGGCGGCAAGAAGCTCTACACCCTCAGCGCCGAGGGCCGAGCCTATCTGGAAGAACAGGAAAACGCCGAGCTGCTGCAGCAGGTGCTGCGCAAGTTCGAGCTGCGCCGCCAGGAACGTCCCGACGCCGATTCGCCCGAACTGCGCCGCGCCGTGCAGAACTTCCGCATGGCCCTGCATACGCGCCTGGCCAAGGGCAAGCTGGCCAAGGAAGAACTGCATGCCATCATCGACATCATCGACCGCGCCGCCGTGGCGGTGGAGCGGGTCTGAGCCGGCGGTTTCAGAATTTGGAAAGGAACTTCATATGAGAGAACGTCGCTACCGCATCACCCTTGAGCACCTGGCTACGGCCTCGGAGGGACAGCCCTTGCACGCACCCCTGAGTTTCGAGGCGGGCAACCATGACGATCTCTTCACTATCGTCTCCCGCCTGCGTGGCAACGGGCAATTCGACAGTGACACCAGCGCGCAGCTGGCGCTGGGCTTGAAGCTGTTCGGGGAAGTGATCCTCAAGAACCGCAAGCATCCGCTGTTCGAGGAGATCGGCCCAGCCTTGCGCGACTTCATCATGAAGCTGAAGTCGCAGGGCAAGGCCGCCGGCGCAGCGCAGGGCGAACCTGCCGCCGAATAAGAGTCAAGAGGCGCGCCTGCGGGCCTGCTGCTTACTGATTGGCCGGCGCAATCATCTCCGCATAGTCATACAGCGCAGCGAGGATGTCCTGGGTGCGCTCGTCATCCGCCTCTTCCTGCAACTGGTCGATCTGCTCGAACAGCTGCGCGACGGTGCGTGCACCACCGGCACCCTCGAACAGGCGTGCGGCACGGTGTTCTTCCCAGTGCTGTGCTTCCTCGGGACTCAAGGTCTCGGGGAAGTTGCGGGCGCGATAGCGGAACAGGATTTCATTCAATCGCCTGTCATCGAAGGCCACGCTGGCACCAGCCAGTGCCTGCCCCGGCAGGGCGCGCAGCTGCGTGAGCTGGCGGCGGTCAGCGTTGCCGATGAAACCGCCGTACAAATCTTCATCCACGTCCACCGGCCCTTCCTGCTCGCGCTGGTAGACCTCGCGCCACAGCGGACTCAAATCGGGCAGGGCGGCGGCTTTTTCGGCGTGGCGCAGGGCTGCGTCCACATCGATGTTCAATTGGCCGGCGCGTTCGGCGGAGAGCGTCTTGAGACTACCCACCACCATCGGCGACTTGTTCAGGTGAATGCTCTTGACCGGCAGTCGGGTCATGCCCTCCGGCAGTTCATCACGCCGGGTGAACATGCGTTCGCGCACTGTGGCCGCATCCATGCCCGCCAGTTCGCCGGGGTCATGGCCGAGATCCCAGGCGATCACTTCATTCTTGTTGGTCGGGTGCATGCCCAGCGGCCACATCAGGGCCAGGCAGCCATTGGCCACGGGGAACATGCCCGACACATGCAGGAAGGGTCTGGCCGCCGGCAAGCCGATTTCGGCAGCCGCCTTGTCCTTCTTGTGCAAGGCCAGGGCGAAGTCGAACAGGCGCGGGTTGTGCTGGCGGATCAGGCGCGCCAGCGCGATGGTGGCGCGCACATCGGAGAGTGCGTCGTGTGCGGCTTCGTGGGCCAGGCCATTGGCCTTGGAGAGGTGCTCCAGCTTGAAGCTGACGCTGCCGTCTTCCTTGGTTGGCCACTGGATGCCCTCCGGACGCAGCGCATAGGTCAGCCGCACCACGTCCAGCAAATCCCAGCGGCCGCAGCCGTTGGCCCATTCGCGGGCATAGGGATCGATCAGGTTGCGCCAGAACATGAAGCGTGTGACTTCATCATCGAAACGAATGGTGTTGTAACCCACGCCGATGGTGCCGGGTTCTCCGAGCGCCTGCTCGATGCGGGCCGCAAATTCGTGTTCGGCCATGCCGTGTTCCAGACAGTGCTGCGGCGTGATGCCGGTGATCAGGCAGGACACCGGGTCGGGCAGGTAGTCCGGGGCCGGCTTGCAGTAGATCATGATGGGTTCGCCGATCTCGTTGAGCTCGGCATCGGTACGCACGGCGGCAAACTGCGCAGGCCGGTCGCGGCGCGGCACGGCGCCAAAGGTTTCGTAGTCGTGCCAGAGGAAGGTGTGATTGGACATCGCAGCGGGCTTCTGAGGGAATCGCGCGATTATAGAGCCTTGTGTCGCCCTTGCCTGCATGCAGAACGGCAGGGCGCGGGGCGAAGTCGGGTTCTTGGAGGCGCCGCAGCGCCACAGCGGCCGTTACCGGCCCGGGCTCATTTCTCCGGGGCGGCAGGCGTGGCGGGGGCCAGCGGTACCATCGGCGCCATCGGCGCGGCGTCGCGCTGCAAGACCTTGCGCAGGGCATCCTGTAACGTGCCGCTGCGCATGGGCGCATTGCCACCGGCGTACTCGATGTTGTCGATGACCCAGCCGCGGGCATCACGGGCCAGCATGAGCTTGTCGGTCCATTTGACCGGGGATTGCAGTTTGGCGTCGCTGAAGATCAGCTCCACGGCACAAGTGGCCTCGCGCTCCTGCGCTTCGCAGCGGACCACCCGGAAGGTGGAGGCACCATTCGGATTGCCCGTCAACAAATCCCCTTGCACCAGCGGCGGCAAAGGCTCGGCATCAGGATCGGCCGTCTGCTCGGCTGTCGACTGCGCCACGCGGGCCTCCTGGGCCACCGAGACATCCTTCAACAGGTCGAACAGCGGCACCGACAGGAAACGGCGAAAGGTAATCAGTTCCCTGAGCGTCAGCGCGCCCGAGGGACGGTTCGAAGCATGGGTCTGGTAGAACTCCGTGACCAGTTCCTTGGCCTTGCCCTCTTCATTGGCCGAGCAGGCTGCAAGCAGCAGGCTGGTGGCGACCATGAGTGTCTTACCGATCCGCTTCAATCCGATTCTCCCTGGGCCAGGCGCAGGATGGCGCTGGCGTGTTGTTTCGTGGTGCTATGGTCATTTTGCTATTTTTGGCGTGCCCTTGCGCAGTCAGCCAGGCGGGCGCAAGCCGCCCAGCATGCCAGAGCCATATCTTAAGCGTCCGGTCGCAACAGGAAGGCCGGGAACACATTGCCAAAAGGCCGCCAATTCCGCCGCCGGGGTGCGACGGCGAGCCGCCTCGGCTCATTGGGCCTGGTCGATGGCGTCGTTGAGGTTGTCGCTGAGGTATTCGCGCTGGGAGGACTGGTCGTTGCCGATGAACTCGATATCGTCGATGCGCCACTGGTGTTCCTGGCGCACCAGCAGGATCTTGTCGTTCCAGGACTCGTCGGCACCCTCGTTCTGGTAGCGGAAGGCGACCTGGCAGGAGGCGCGGTCGGTATCGCTGTCGCAGGACTGCACTTCAAAGGAGGTGGCGCCTTCGTAGAGCGAGGTGAACAGGTCGCCCTCGATGAGGGGCGCGGCCTGCGGGCCGGCCACGCTGTGATAGCGCACGTCGGCGGCTTCGGCCCGGGTCAGCAGGGCGTAGAGGGCGCGGCTGACCAGCGGCTCGAACTGCTTGAGTTCCTCGGCCGAGGGCAGGCCGGGGGCGCGGTTCTTGAGGTGGATACGGTAGAAGTTGCCGATCACCTCGGCCTGCTGCCGTTCGTCACCGCTGAAGTTGTTGCAGCCGGACAGGGCCAGCAGCATGCCCAGTGCACAGGCACCGGCGCGCAGATGGCGTGGGGTGGGTAAGCGGAGCAGTGTGGTCATTCTGGTGTTCCTGCGCACGGTGCAGACCGGCGCTGTTGTCATGGCGGCGCATCATCGGTATGCGGCCTGCGGGGGCGGCTCTTTGGGCCGGCCCCCGGGCCTGCCCCTTAGTCAAGGGCAGGCCGGAAAACGTTCCGCAGCACCGGGTCGGGTGGCGCAGCGGGTATCCGGTGGGCGATGGGCGCGCCCGGCGCGCACCGGTCTTACGCGGATTCGGTCAGCAGTGCGAAGTGCTCCACCTGCGGGGCACCGGCGAAGAAGGGGCCGACGATGCCGCGCCATTCGGTGAAGGCGGGCGATTCACGGAAATCCACGGTATGGTTTTCCAGGGTGGCCCAGTACACCATGAGCAGGTAGCGCTCGGGCGATTCGATGCCTTTTTGGACCTTGTGGCCGAGATAGCCGCGGGCCTTGCTGATGGTTTGCGCCAGGCCGCGCTGGATGGCTTCGTCGAATTCTGCTTGCTTGCCGGGTTGGATGCGGATGTCCGCCAGTTCCAGGATCATGTGGGTCTCCAGTGCATAGTCGAGGGATGCCCGAGGACGGCCATCTACGAGGCCGGCCGGGCGCTCGATTATTACATGTTCGTCCGATGCCGGCTTTCAATGGAATCGTGCCATGAATGAAAAGCTTTCATTGGACGGGGAGGCTCCCTTTTTCCAGCTTCTGGGCCATGTCTTCCAGGGTGATCTCGATGGCGCGCGTGCTGATCATGATTTCCCACAGCGACACCAGCAATGACAGCACCAGCAGCATCAGGCTCAGGCCGAACAGCACCTCGGCCCAGTGATTGCGATCCACGAAGATCAGGTACATCGAGATGGCGCACATGATGAAGCTGGACACGCCCAGGGCCTGCATGTAGCGGGTCAGCACGATGCGTTTGCGCAGATTGAGGATCTGCCGGATCACCAGCCCGCGTTCATCGTTCTGTCCCTGGTGCTGCAGGTTGCGGATCAGCTGCGCCAGCACCAGGAAGCGGTTGGTATAGGCCAGCAGCAACAGCGAGGTCGCGGGGAACAGCAGGGCAGGGGTGGTGAGGTTGATCATTGACATGGCAGGGAACAATCGGGGACGTGATTCTAACCGCTCCCGAGGCGCAAGAAACATGCCCGGGAAAGGTCGCCGGCGTTTGCGCAAACGGGCGATCTGTTTTGGGGCGTCAGGGTGGTGCAGGCGCGCTTTTTGCACCGCCGGGCAGCAGCGCGCCGGGGCGGCCGAAATCTTTTACGGATTTATTTTTGCGGGGCAGCGCCGCAGCAATTGTTATTTGTGCGGTCGCTCAATACACTAGCCCCCGTTCCACATCCACGTACAAATCAAAACAAATCCACAACGAAAGGGATCTCCATGTCGGGTTCGTATTTCCCCCAATGGCGGCTGCGCCAAAGCACCAACGACGGCCAGGGCGCCGTGATCGCCGCCGATGAGCGGCTGCCTGCACCGCAGACGCTGGCCATGGGCGTGCAGCACGTGGTGGCCATGTTCGGCTCGACCGTGCTGGCCCCGCTGCTCATGGGCTTCGATCCCAACCTGGCGATCCTGATGTCGGGCATCGGCACCCTGCTGTTCTTCCTGATGGTCGGCGGTCGGGTGCCGAGCTACCTGGGGTCGAGCTTTTCCTTCATCGGACTGGTCATCGCCGTGACCGGTTATGCCGGCTCCGGTCCCAACGCCAACCTCGGCGTGGCGCTGGGCGGCATCATCGCCTGCGGTGCGGTCTATGCCGTGATCGGGCTGATCGTCTCGGGCGTGGGCACGCGCTGGATCGAATCCCTGATGCCCCCGGTAGTGACCGGTGCGGTGGTGGCGGTGATCGGCCTGAACCTGGCCCCCATCGCCGTCAAGGGCGTCTCCGGCAGCAGTTTCGACAGCTGGATGGCGCTGGCCACCATCCTCTGCGTGGGCTTCGTGGCAGTCTTTACGCGCGGCATGCTGCAGCGCCTGTTGATCCTCATCGGCCTGCTGCTGGCCTATGTGCTCTACGCGGTACTGACCAACGGCATGGGCCTGGGCAAACCGATCGACTTTTCCACCGTGGCCAATGCCGCCTGGTTCGGTCTGCCGCACTTTGCCGCACCGGTCTTCCAGGGCAGCGCCATGGCATTGCTGGCACCGGTGGCCATCATCCTGGTGGCCGAGAACCTGGGCCACATCAAGGCCGTCTCGGCCATGACCGGCCAGAACCTGGACCGCTACATCGGTCGCGCCTTCATCGGCGACGGCCTGGCCACCATGCTCTCGGGCAGCGTGGGCGGCACCGGCGTGACCACCTATGCCGAGAATATCGGCGTGATGGCCGTCACCAAGATCTATTCCACCCTGGTCTTCGTGGTGGCGGCGGTGATCGCCATCCTGCTGGGCTTCTCGCCCAAGTTCGGCGCGGTCATCCTGACCATTCCTGGCGCGGTGCTGGGCGGCGTGTCGATCGTGGTGTTCGGTCTCATCACCGTATCGGGCGCCCGCATCTGGGTCGAGAACAAGGTCGATTTCTCCAACAATACCAACCTGATCGTGGCCGCCGTCACGCTGGTGCTGGGCGCAGGCGACTTCACCCTGAAGATGGGCGGCTTCGCCCTGGGCGGCATCGGCACCGCTACCTTCGGTGCCATCATCCTGCACGCCCTGCTCAAGCGTCGCGGATGATTTCATCCTGACAAGGCGTTCATGCAGCACACCGGGGCTGGTCATGGTGACCGGCCCTTTTTGTTCTACCATGAGGTGAGGAAAGTGAAGATTTCCGTTGAGCAATCCTCGACGGCTGTCTATACTTTGTCGCGTTGCAGCGCAGCGCTGCCGCCACGGCCCCGGGGAAGGGCCGGTCGGGGGCGCATCTCGGCGCTGCCTGTCGCGGGCCTGGCCCGCCTTTCAGGGGAACCACCGCATGAAATCCGCCCTCCGCCTGCCAGCGCTGCTGTGCATCGCCCTGCCGTTGCTGTCGGCCTGTGACGCCGTGGCCGGCAAGAAGGATTACGCCTATTTCCGCAAGAACATCGAGGAGGCCAAGTCGGTCTCCGACCAGTGCCAGTTGAATGGCACCTCCGGCATGAACGAAGACCAGATCCGGGTCTGCGGTGCGGCCCGCGAGGCCTGGGGCAACCGCAACTTCAACTACTGAGCCGGGGCGGCCGTGCACGGGGTGTCACGGCCCTGTCACAAATCTGTCAAAGACGGTCGCTAGAATGCGGGGTCTCATGCCTTCCGCCCATTCCTGACCTGGCCGCTCATGCACAATCCGCCGGACACCCCGCAAGCACTGCACCTGCTCTACGAACCGGCCGGATTCATCTGCGCCTTCCGATTCGAGGAGGGCCGGGCGCGCCAGATGAACTGGAATGAAGTGGTCGACTATCACCCCAGCGCACCGGATTTCGCCTGGCTGCACGTCAAGACCGCCGATGTGAAGATCCAGCAATGGATGGCGCATCACAGCGACATTCCCGAGTACATCACCGAATTCCTGCTCAGCAGCGATACCCATCCGGGCCTGCACGCCACGCCCGAGGGGGTGTATGGCACGCTGACCGATATGAAGATGGAGATCGGCGACACCGGGACCGAAAAGGGGGCACTGCATTTCTATCTGGACCGTACCCGCTTGTTGACCTTGCGCACCCAGCCGCTTCTGTCGACCAACCTGCTGCGTCAGAAGGTGCTGGACGGCGGTGACTTCGACAATCCCATGGACCTGTTCGCCGAGCTGCTGCGTTGCCTGGCCGATGGCTTCAATGCACGTCTGGACAAGCTCAATGACAAGGTGGACGACATCGAATTCTCGGTGCTCTCGGATCGCCGTTCCGAAGACCGCGCCGAGCTCTCCGGCATCCGCCGCCAACTGGCCGAGCTGCGTCGCTTCATCGCACCGGAGCGGCGCATCCTGGCCCAGTTTCAGCGCCTGCGTCCAGGCTGGGTGCCGCGCGAGGCACTGGAAGACCTGACCCATGCTCTGGATGAACTCAACGAACTGCACTCCACCGTGGAGGCTGTCTATGAACGCGCCAAGCTGCTGCAGGAAGAGATCGCCTCGCAGATGTCGGAGCAGATGAACCGCAACCTGATGGCGCTGTCGGTCCTGACGGCGCTCTTGATGCCGGCCACGCTGGTGTCGGGGATCTTCGGGATGAACGTGGCAGGTTTGCCGGGCCTGCATGATGAGGCTTCGTTCTGGATCGTGATGAGCGTCATGGGCGGCCTCGGTGTGGCCACCGTGGCCTTCCTCAAGTGGATGAAGATCTTCTGAGTGCCCCGCGCTCAGTGGCGCTCAGTGGTGCTTGGTGGCAGTCAGTCGCGGGTGGCCATGGCTTCTTCGCTCTCGCGGATCAGCTGGTCGATGTCCAGGTTGTCCACCGCCTCCACCTTCAGTGACAGCGGGCGCCACAGCGAATACAGCCACAGCCCGATGCAGCACAGGGTGCCCAGGAAGAGCGTGATGAAGGCCGAGAGGAACAGGCCGATGAAGGGCGAGGCGATCAGGCCGTCATAACCGATCAGGTGCTTGCCATCCCAGGTGATGGTTTGTGCGCCGAACAGCGAGAGCACACCCATCAGCGTTGAAAACGGTACCAGCGAGAAGCTGGTACCGAGGGCCAGCAGTTTGTAGATGGATGACATCGACAAGCGCTGGATCTTGATCTGCTCGAACATGAGTTCCCCTAGCTCTGCCGGTGGCCCTGGCCACCCGGCTGCGCCATCCCGTTGGCGCGGACGACTGGCGCGCTGCCGCCCGCGTGGCCTTGCGGCCGTCTTCCCCTGATTGTGCTTACTTGCCCCAGCTGTCCTTGAGCGTGACGGCCCGGTTGAAGATCGGCTGGCCCCCGGTCGAATCGACGCGGTCGGCCACGAAGTAGCCGTGGCGTTCGAACTGGTAGATGTCGCCGGGTTGGGCGGTCTTCAGGGTCGGCTCCAGGTAGGCGGTGATGACTTCCTTGGAGTTCGGATTCAAGGCCGCCAGGAAATCCTTGCCGCCGGCATCCGGATGCGGGTCCGAGAACAGGCGGTCGTACAGACGCACTTCGGTGGCCAAGGCGTGTTCGGCGCTGACCCAGTGCAGGTTGCCCTTGACCTTGTAGTTGGAACTGCCTTCGGTGCCGCTCTTGCTGTCTTCGAAGTAGTTGCAGTGCACGGCGATGACGTTGCCGTGCTCATCCTTGTCGCAGCCAGTGCATTCGACCACGTAGCCGTAGCGCAGGCGCACCTTGTTGCCGGGGAAGAGGCGGAAATAACCCTTGGTCGGTTCTTCCATGAAGTCTTCGCGCTCGATCCACAGTTCGCGGGTGATGGGGAAGTGGCGGTGCGCGGTGTCGTGTTCCGGATGCGCGGGCGGATAGACCGGAGCGCTGCAATCGATGGACACGCCTTCGGGGAAGTTGTCGATGATCAGTTTCAAGGGACGCAGCACGGCCACTGCACGCGGGGCCTTGGGATCAAGGTCTTCGCGCAGCGCGCCTTCGAGCACGCTGAAGTCGATCCAGCTGTTGTTCTTGGAGGCGCCGGTGCGGTCGCACATCAGACGGATCGCTTCGGGCGTGTAGCCACGGCGACGCAGGCCGACGATGGTGGGCATGCGCGGGTCGTCCCAGCCGGAGACGATCTTTTCATCCACCAGCTGGCGCAGCTTGCGCTTGCTGGTGATGATGTAGGTCAGATTGAGGCGCGCGAATTCATATTGATGCGGCAGCGGCTTCTTGAAGAAGCCTTCCTCGGCCAGGTGTTCCAGCAGCCAGTCGTAGAACGGGCGCTGGTCTTCGAATTCCAGGGTGCAGATGGAGTGCGAGATGTTTTCCAGCGCATCTTCGATCGGGTGCGCGAAGGTGTACATCGGATAGACGCGCCACTTGTCGCCGGTATTGTGGTGGGTGGCATGGCGGATGCGGTAGATGGCCGGATCGCGCAGGTTCATGTTGGGGCTGGCCATGTCGATCTTGGCACGCAGGATCATGGAGCCATCCGGATGCTTGCCGTCACGCATTTCCTCGAACAGGCGCAGCGATTCTTCCACCGGACGGTCGCGCCACGGCGAATCCTTGCCGGGTTCGGTCAGGGTGCCGCGGTTCTCGCGCATCTGTTCGGCGTTCTGCTCGTCCACGTAGGCCAGGCCCTTGCGGATGAGCGCCTGGGCGCAGGCGTACATGACGTCGAAATAGTTGCTGGCGTAGTACAGGTGCGACTTGCCTTCATGCTCCCAGGAGAAACCCAGCCACTTGACCGAGTCCAGGATGGTGTCGACGTATTCCTGTTCTTCCTTCTCGGGATTGGTGTCGTCGAAGCGCATGTGGCAGCGGCCGGCATAGTCTGCCGCCAGGCCGAAGTTCAGGCAGATCGACTTGGCGTGGCCGATGTGCAGGTAGCCGTTGGGCTCGGGCGGAAAACGGGTCACCACCTGCGGCAGGGCCTGGCCATCCTGGCTGCTGCGCTGGGCATAGGTGCCCGAGACCAGGTCGGATTCGATGATGCCGCGCAGGAAATTGGTGGAGGGGGCAGGGGGATGACCGTTTTTCAGTTCGTTGCTCATGAGATGAATCGGGAGGAATGCCTGTTTATTCAGATGGCAGGCATTCTACCGCAGCTACCCAGGTTCCACGGGCTTTGCCGCCGTTGCGGCAGGTTTTTTTGCCCGTCGACAACGCGCCTTGGAGGCGATATGAAGGTTTTTACCTGTTCTTGTTACACAAGATACGCCCATGTATTACCTGTGAGGGGGCGCGGCTGGCACTCTGCCAGCGTGACCAGGCATCAGCCGGGCGCAGTGAACAAAAACGCCAAAACACAAGGAGTGCATCATGAGCCGTTGGATCAAGCTGATCGTCGCCGCCGCCGTGGCCGCTGCCACGTTGTCGGCCTGCGTGGTGGTGCCGGTGGGCCCGCCGCAGCCGCATTACTACCGTCCTTATTACGGCCCCGGGTATTACTACGGACGCTGATGGTTGAGCCAGGAGCGGCTACATCTGCCTGAACAGATAGGCGAACAGGCGGCTGACCGCCAGTTTTTCCGGGCGGTCGCGCAGCTGCACGAAGAGCTTGCCGCTCTCTTCCCGCACCGCCGCCTGAATCTGCCGGACCTGCACCACGGTGCCGCGATGGATCTGCCAGAACTGGCGGGCATCGAGTTGCGGGATCAATTCCCGCAGGCTGGAGCGGATCAGCGCGCTCCCCTCGGCGCTGACCACATTGACGTATTTGTCGGTGGCCTCGAAATAGATCACTTCGTCTACCGGGATCAACTTCACCTTGTTGCCGACTGCGGCGCGGATGTAGTCCAGTCGCGGCGGTGTCGGCTCGGCCACTGGCGCGGCCAGGGCACGCAGTTGCGCCAGGGCGCTTTCCAGCTGGCTATCCTGGTCGCTGGCGGCGCGCCGGGCCAGCAAGCCTTGCAGGCGCGCGACAGTGAGCGCCAGGCGCTCCTGACTGACTGGTTTGAGCAAATAATCGATGGCGGCGCGCTCGAAGGCTTGCAGGGCGTAATCGTCGTAGGCCGTGACGAAGACGATGAGCGGGAAGGGACGGCCTGCAGGCCATTCTTCGGCCAGTTCGCCGGCCACCTCCAATCCGCTGCGACCGGGCATCCTGATATCCAGGAACAGCACATCCGGCAGCAGTGCCAGCGCCCGCTCGAGCGCTTCGTCCCCATTGGCCGCCAGATGCGGTGCCGGCAGTTCCGGCCAGCAGCGCGCCAGGGCCTGGCGCAGTGCGTTGGCCAGCAGGGGTTCGTCTTCGGCGATCAGGGCAATGGGATGGGCCATATCGGACTCCGACAAAAACGGCAGGGGACTCAGCGATCCAGCAGGCGGCTGCTCTTGCTGCTGCGATGGGCCGCCTTGAGGGCCTTGAGCGGGATGGTGATCTGCGCCATTGCGCCGGCCGGCACGTTGTGGGTGATGATCAGTTCAGCCAGCGGACCGTAGAGCGTGGCCAGGCGCTCGCGGATGTTGTCCAGCCCGAAGTGCATGCCGATCACCGGTTCCTTCTGCGCGGGCGGCTGGTTCAGGCTGATGCTGGTGGGCAGGCCCACGCCGGTGTCGAGCACGCTCAGCACCAGCATGTCGTTGTGGACCGCCGCGCGCACGGTGCAGTTGCCGCCTTCCACCTTGGGTTCCAGGCCATGCTTGATGGCGTTCTCCACCAGCGGCTGCAGCAGCATCGGCGCCAGGCGCAGGCGGCCCAGGTGTTCCGGCAGCTGCAGGGTATAGGTCAGGCGCAGACCCATGCGCAGCGACATCAATCCCAGGTAGGCCTTGATGAGGTCGAATTCCTTTTGCAGTGAAGTGCTGTCGGCGCGTGAAGCCGACAAGGTCGTGCGCAGGTATTGGACCAGCTGGTTCAACATCAGCTCGGCCTGCAACGGGTCGGTGCTGATGAGCGACTGCAGCGTGGCCAGCGTGTTGAAGAGCATGTGCGGCTCGATCTGGGCCTGCAGCATCTGCAATTGCGCCTGCACGGCCTGCTTTTCGACCTGGCTGGCGTGGGCTTGCAGGGCGGCCATCTTCTGGCGGTTCCAGAAGAAGACGGTGGCGCCGAAGCAGACCAGGAAGGTCAGCACCATCACCGCGATGATGTTGTCGCTGTGCTCCGGTACCAGGCTCAGGATGGGCTGGTCCAGCAATACGCTGGCCAGCAGGCGTCCCAGCAGCACCGCCAGCGGGGCCATGACCGCGATGATCGCCAGAAAGCCCAGCTTGTTGGGCTCGCCATCGCCCCAGATGGCCAGGCGCGTGCCGTTGATGAGCAGCATGGCCAGCAGGCCGATGCACATCGACACTTGCAGGTTTTCATAGAAGCTGCCGCCGATGCGCATCAGGTAGGTCACGGCCAGTGCACACAGCAGGTTGATCACCAGCGTGGGCAGCAGGGACAGTGCCAGCTCGCGCAGCAGGACGGTCAGGCGGGGCGGGATCGATGTATCGTGTCGGGTCATGCAGTTTTCGGTGATGAGGCAAACAAGCTGCCCGGCGCACCGGGCCTGTCAACGTCGGCGTAGTTCACGGGCGATCATCGCCTGTTTCCAGCCGGCGGGAAAGCGCCCGAATACGCGCAAGGCGTGGAATAGTACCCCGATTCCCCAGCCAAGGAGAGGCCCCAGGCTCCACCAGTGGGCGCGCGGCCCCATGAGGTCGAGCAGCATCAGCGCTGCATTGACGCTCAGGTAGATGCCCAGGTGGTAGAAAAAGCCGACCTGACGTGCCACGCGGCGCTCGGCGCGGGCGTAGTCGCAGGGGGTGGCGCCCGGGGCGCAAGTCTTGTCGCCGGGCAGGGGGGAGGGAGCAGTCTCGTGCATGATGGCCTCGCAGCAGGTGGATCAAGGATGCGGCAAGAATGCACCGTCGCGGCGCCGCCGGCGAGCACCTTGCGACCAAGGGCGGGTTGGCTGGCCTGAAGTGCTTGTGGCACGGCGTGAACTGCTCTACCTTATGCGCCGATTACCTTGCCCCTTTTTGCAAGGCCCACCCTCGGAGAACATCATGTGGCCCTATCCTCGCATCCTCGCCCATCGTGGCGGCGGCACCCTGGCGCCGGAAAACACCCTGGCCGGTTTCCGCTGCGGCCTGGAACACGGCTATCGCGCCGTCGAATTCGACGTCATGCTGACCCGCGACGACCTCCCCATCCTGATGCACGACCCGCAGCGCGGGCGCACCCTGCCCGGCGAGGGCAAGATCGCCGAGAGCGACTGGGCCCAATTGCGCGACCTCGACGCCGGCGCCTGGCTGGATGCGCGTTTTGCCGGTGAACGGATCTGCACGCTGGAGCAGGGTCTGGATTTCTGCCTGGCCGAGGGAATCTGGATGAACGTCGAGATCAAGCCCGCCGCAGCGGAACTGGCACGCCGTACCGGCGAACTGACCGCCCAGACGGTGGCGCGGCGCTTCGCCGGCAAGAGCGGGGCGGCGCTGCCGGTCTTGTCCTCGTTCTCCTTCGAGGCCCTGCTGGCAGCCAGGGAAGTCGCCCCGGCCTTGCCACGGGCTTATCTGGTGGATGTGATTCCCGAGGACTGGCAGGCGCGTCTGCAACAACTGCAGGCAGTGGCGCTGCACACCAATCACAAGCACCTCACCCCGGCGCTGGCTGCCGCCGTCAAAGCGGCCGGTGTCGGGCTGTTCTGCTACACCGTCAACGACATGGCGCGCGCCGAGGAAATCCGCCAGTGGGGTGTGGATGCCTTCTGCACCGACCGCATCGATCTGATCGCAGCCGACGCCTGGTAGGCCGGTAGAGTTGGCAACGGCAACATCATGTCCACATCGTTCACTTCGCGCCGCGTGGAAATGAACGACAAATTGCACTCTTACCGGCGGACTGAATCCTCCTGCGCTAGCTATGATTCACCTGCCTAAGGCAATAACTGGCAGACAGTCGACAGTTGTTGTCAACCTGTCGAGAAATGCTTGCGTTAAGGAGGCACAAGGCCGGCATCCGTGAGCACGCCGGTGGACTTGTGGAAGCACACAACACTGAGAGATAGAGGAAAACGATGAAGATCAACAAACTGCTGGCTGCCGTACTCGTCGCCGCCTTCGCCATGCCGGTCCTGGCCCAGCCTGCCCCGGCTCCGGCTGGCGCTCCCGCCGCTGAAGCCCCGGCTGCCAAGCCTGCTCACAAGAAGCACAAGAAGCACGCCAAGAAGGCCAAGAAGCACAAGCACAAGAAGGCCAAGAAGGCAGCAACGATGCCTGTCAACAAGGGCGCCTGATCGCCCGGTCTTCTTGTGGCGGTCCGCCTGGCGCGGTCCGCCCCCGGTTTTACCGGAAGGATGGGCTGACACAGTTAAGGTCCGGCAACGCAGGGTAGCGCGCCATGCCGGGTCAGCCGATCCTGTAACCCGCCCGGGTTTCCCGGCGGGTTTTTTTTCGTCCCCGGAGAAGCGCTGCCCGGCCCGCCGGGCAGGCGTGGTGGTACGGCGTCCGGGCCTGCGTATCCGGGCCGGGATCACGTATAATCATCGGTTCGCAATCGTTTTTTGCACCGACTCCCATCCGGGTCCGATCTGCGCGTTACCGGCAGCATCTGGCCCATTTATCCGTCTTCGAACATGAACTCAGCCGAAATTCGCGACAAGTTTCTGAAATTCTTTGAATCCAAAGAACACACCATCGTCCGCTCCTCCAGCCTGGTACCGGGCAATGACCCGACCTTGCTGTTCACCAATTCGGGCATGGTTCAGTTCAAGGACGTGTTCCTGGGCACCGACAAGCGCAACTACGTGCGCGCGGCCTCCGTGCAGCGCTGCCTGCGCGCCGGCGGCAAGCACAACGACCTGGAAAATGTCGGTTACACCGCGCGCCACCACACCTTCTTCGAGATGCTGGGCAACTGGTCCTTCGGCGACTACTTCAAGCGCGAGTCGCTCAAGTGGGCCTGGGAACTGCTGACCCAGGTCTACGGCCTGCCGGCCGACAAGCTCTGGGCGACCGTCTACCAGACCGATGATGAAGCCTACGACATCTGGACCAAGGAAATCGGCCTGCCGCCCGAGCGCGTGGTGCGCATCGGCGACAACAAGGGCGCACCCTACGCCTCCGACAATTTCTGGCAGATGGCCGAAACCGGTCCCTGCGGTCCTTGCTCGGAGATCTTCTACGACCATGGCCCCGACATCTGGGGCGGCCCCCCGGGCAGCCCCGACGCCGACGGCGACCGCTACATCGAGATCTGGAACAACGTGTTCATGCAGTTCGACCGCCAGCTCGACCCGGCCACCGGCGAATACACCCTGACCCCGCTGCCGGCGCCTTGCGTGGATACCGGCATGGGCCTGGAGCGCCTGGCCGCGATCCTGCAACACGTGCACAGCAACTACGAGATCGACCTGTTCCAGGCGCTGATCAAAGCGGCTGCCCGCGAAACCGGCGAGACCGACCTCTCCAATGCTTCGCTGCGCGTGATTGCGGACCACATCCGTGCCACCTCCTTCCTGATCGTTGACGGCGTGATCCCCGGCAATGAAGGCCGTGGCTACGTCCTGCGCCGCATCATCCGCCGCGCGCTGCGTCACGGCCACAAGCTGGGTCAGACCAAGCCTTTCTTCCACAAGCTGGTCAAGGACCTGGTGGTGCAGATGGGTGCGGCCTATCCGGAACTGCCGGAAGCCGCCGAGCGTGTCGAGATGGTGCTGAAGCAGGAAGAAGAACGTTTCGGCGAAACGCTGGAACACGGCATGAAGATTCTGGAAGCCGCCCTGGCCGCCAACAGCAGCAAGCTCGATGGCGAAACCGCCTTCACCCTGTACGACACCTACGGCTTCCCGCTGGACCTGACCGCCGACATCTGCCGCGAGCGCAATGTCGAACTGGACGAAGCCGGCTTCACCGCCGCCATGGAACGCCAGAAGAGCGCCGCCCGCGCCGCCGGCAAGTTCAAGATGGCCGCGGCCATCGAATACACCGGCGACAAGACCCGCTTCGTCGGCTACGAATCGCTGGCCCAGTCGGCCAAGGTGGTGGCCCTCTACGTGGCCGGCAGCCCGGTGCAGAAGATCGAGGCCGGCCAGGACGCCATCGTGGTGCTGGACACCACCCCGTTCTATGCCGAATCCGGCGGTCAGTGCGGTGACGCCGGAGCGCTGGAAGCGGCCAATGGCCTCTTCGCCGTGGCCGATACGCAAAAGATCCAGGCCGAGGTGTTCGGTCATCACGGTCAGTTGATCAAGGGCAGCCTGGCCATCGGCGACGCCGTCGAGGCCAAGGTCGATGCCGACCAGCGCGCCCGCACCATGCGCAACCACTCGGCCACCCACCTGATGCACAAGGCCCTGCGCGAAGTGCTGGGTTCGCACGTGTCGCAGAAGGGTTCGCTGGTTGATGCCGACAAGACCCGTTTCGACTTCAGCCACAACGCCCCGATGACCGCCGACGAAATCCGCCGCGTGGAAGACATCGTCAACCGCGAAGTGCTGGCCAACGTCGCCACCGGCGCCCGGCTGATGGGCTACGACGATGCCATCGCCGCTGGCGCCATGGCGCTGTTCGGCGAAAAGTACGGCGACCAGGTGCGTGTGCTCTCCATCGGTACTTCCACCGAACTGTGCGGCGGTACCCACGTCACCCGTACCGGTGACATCGGTCTGTTCAAGATCGTCTCCGAAGGGGGCGTGGCCGCTGGTATCCGCCGCGTTGAGGCCGTCACCGGCGAGGGCGCGCTGGCGCTGGTGCAGTCGCTGTCGACCCGCGTGGCCGAAGCCGCTGCGGCGCTCAAGACCCAGCCGGAAGAACTGCTGCCGCGCATCGGCCAGGTGCAGGACCAGGTCAAGGCGCTGGAAAAGGAACTGGCTTCACTGAAGTCCAAGCTGGCTTCCAGCCAGGGCGACGAACTGGTCAACCAGGCGGTCGACATCAACGGCATCAAGGTCCTGGCGGCCACGCTGGAAGGCGCTGACGTCGCCACCCTGCGCGAGACCATGGACAAGTTGAAGGACAAGCTCAAGACCGCCGCCATCGTGCTGGGCAGCGTCAAGGATGGCAAGGTCAGCCTGATCGCGGGCGTGACTGCGGACGCTACCGCCAAGGTCAAGGCCGGTGAACTGGTCAACTTCGTTGCCCAGCAGGTCGGCGGCAAGGGTGGCGGTCGTCCGGACATGGCCCAAGCGGGCGGCACCGAGCCGGCGGCTCTGCCGGGTGCGCTGCAGGGTGTGGCCGACTGGGTTCAGTCCAAGCTGTAATGTTCAACGGCCCTGACCCGGAGCGCGCATGAGCGAGTTCAAGTTTTGTCCGGTCTGCGCGGCATCGCTGGTGCTGCGCGCCGATGAAGGCGAGGCCGGCAAGGTCCGGCTGGCCTGTCCTGATGGCCACTGGACCCATTGGGACAACCCCCTGCCGGTGCTGGCCGCGCTGGTGGAGATCGACGGCAAGATGCTCACTGCGCGCAATGCCGCCTGGGCCGAAGGGCGTTTTGCGCTCATCACCGGTTTCATGGAACGCGACGAAACCCCTGAACAGGGGATCGCCCGGGAACTGAAGGAAGAGACCGACCTGGACGCCCAGGAGATCGAGTTGATCGGCGTCTATGAATTCATGCGCAAGAACGAGCTGATCATTGCGTACTACGTGAAGGCGAGCGGCACCATCAGGCTTTCGCCGGAGCTGGTGGAATATCGTCTGACAGCCCCGGCCGACCTGCGCCCCTGGCCTGCCGGGACCGGCCATGCCGTCGCGGACTGGATGCGGCGGCGTGCGCTGCCGGTACAGTACGTCGAATTTGCCGGGTCAAGCACGCCGATCGAAACACCCCAGGTCCTAAAGTAAGCGGGTAGACAAGACAAGACGAACCGTTCCATCGTGGCACATGTTCTTCTTGCTTTTGCACAAGCCTAGTGCGGCGAAAACAACAGAACTTGTGCAACGCATCAAGTCGGCGCATTTTGCAGTAAAATCGTTTTCGTCGTGATCCATTTTGAGTCGAAGTAATGACCATCCAATTTCACCGGGAACTCGATGCGCGCGGTCTGAACTGTCCGCTGCCCATCCTCAAGACCAAGAAAGCCCTGGCGGACATGGCCAGTGGCCAGGTGCTCAGGGTGACCGCCACCGATACCGGTTCGGTGCGCGATTTCCAGGCCTTCGCCAAGCAGACCGGCAACGATCTGCTGGAGCAATCGCAGAATGATGAACACGAGTTCATCTTCTTCATGAAGCGCAAATAAGCCCTACCCCTGTCCATCCCGGCAAGATCAGGCTGGCAGCATTGAAAAACCCGCAGCTCGGTTGAACTGCGGGTTTTTGTTTGTCCGGGGAGATGAAGCTTTCTTCAAAATTCCGGATGGAAGCTTTCCGCACGGGCAATCGGCCAGAACTTTTCGTAGACCCGATAACGATAATTGCCTTCCAGCAAATCGTTGGGCTGCAGATACTTCAGCACGTTGGACATGAGCTGGATCTCATGGTCGTTGATGCGCCGCACGATGTGATGCGGCCGCAGCGCCGAGGTGTGCGGCAGACCGGCTGCCTGCACCAGCTCCTGCAGCGCGTGCAGGGTGCTCTGGTGGAAGCGGAAGACGCGCTCGGCCTTGTCCGGCACCACCAGGGCGCGGGCGCGCTGGGCATTCTGGGTCGCCACGCCCGTCGGGCAGCGATCGGTATGGCAGCTCTGCGACTGGATGCAGCCCAGGGCGAACATGAAGCCGCGCGCCGAATTGCACCAGTCCGCTCCCAGTGCCAGTGTGCGCGCCACATCGAAGGCGGTGATGATCTTGCCGCTGGCGCCGATCTTGACCTTGTCGCGCAGGCCGATGCCCGTCAGGGTGTTGTGCACCATCAGCAGCCCCTCCTGCAACGGCATGCCGACGTGGTCCACGAATTCCAGCGGGGCCGCACCGGTACCGCCTTCGGACCCATCCACCGTAATGAAGTCGGGCACGATGCCGGTCTTCAACATGGCCTTGGCGATGCCGAAGAATTCCCAGGGGTGTCCCACGCACAGTTTGATGCCGACCGGCTTGCCGCCGGACATCCCGCGCAGCTTCTCGATGAATTCCAGCAGTCCGATCGGCGTGGAGAAGGACGAGTGCACGGCCGGCGAGATGCAGTCCACACCCATCGGAATGCCGCGCGTGGCGGCGATCTCGGGGGTGATCTTGGCCGCCGGCAGCACGCCGCCGTGGCCCGGCTTGGCGCCTTGTGAAAGCTTCACCTCGATCATCTTGATCTGTGACGACTGCGCCTGGACGGTGAATTTCTCTTCATTGAAGCTGCCATCCGCATTGCGACAGCCGAAATAGCCCGAGGCGATCTGCCACACCAGGTCGCCGCCGAATTCGCGATGGTATTCGGAGACCGAGCCTTCGCCGGTATCGTGGGCGAAATTGCCCTTTTTGGCGCCCTGGTTGAGCGCACGGATGGCATTGGCCGAAAGCGAGCCGAAGCTCATGGCCGAAACATTGAAGACCGACATCGAATACGGCTGGGCGCGGTCGGCCCCGACGACGACGCGGAAGTCATGGCTGGCGATCTTGGTGGGGGAGAGTGAATGGCCTATCCATTCATGGCCGGCCTGCTGCATGTCCAGCTCGGTGCCGAAGGGGCGGCTGTCGACATCGGCCTTGGCACGCTGGTAGACCACGCTGCGCTTCTTGCGCGAGAAGGGGCGGCCATCCATTTCATCTTCGAAGAAATACTGGCGCAGTTCCGGCCGGATGGCTTCGAACAGGAAGCGGAAGTGGCCGATCAGGGGATAGTTGCGCAAGACCGCATGGCGTCGCTGCACCAGGTCGTGGACGCCGATGACGCTCAATACCAGGGGAATGAGCGCCCAGCCCCAGCCCAGGCCATGGGTGGCCGCCAGGGCCAGCAAGACTGCGGTCAGCACGAGCACTGACCAGAACACGAAATACCGATTTGCCCACATAGAAGAGTCCGCTAGTTGTCATGAGGAAACCTGCACCGGCCGGTGCGGTCGGTGGGCGGGTTTGCATGGATTCTACCGCCCGCGCTCAACCGTAGTGCGCGATGAAGTGAAGGGTTTTTCCGGCCGATTCTGGCGAACTGCTCTGTGTGCCGCTTCTCAGGCCCGCTGCTTGCGCAGTGGCATCCTTATTGCTTTGATGAATCTTCCAGTCAGGCACCGTGGGGAACCGGTGCCCGGCACCCGGGCCAACCGCACCATCACAGCCAGCCTGCACACCAGAGGCCAGAGACACGATGTCGTTATGAAAACAGTTGCTTCACGAGGCGCATTGGCGGCCTCTTCCTCCTCCTCGCGCCCTGCGGCCAGGGCATTGTGCCGCCAGGACGCCACGCAGAGCCAGTCGGTGGTGGCCATGGCGCGTCCGCCGAGACTGCTGGAGACACTGCTGGCCAACCTTGACGGCATGGTCTACCGCTGCCGCGACGATGCTCACTGGACCCTGGAGTTCGTCAGCGAAGGCTGCTACGCCCTGACCGGCTACACGCCGGAGGACCTGTTGCTCAACAGCCGCATTTCTTTTCTGCAACTGACGCATCCCGAAGACCGCGCGATGGTGCGCAGCCACATCGATCTCTGCATGCGCGAGCGGCGCCGCATCGACATCGAATATCGCATCGTGCATGCCGACGGCAGCCTGCGCTGGGTGTGGGAGCGCGGGGTGGGGCTGTACAACGCGGCTGGCGCGGTGGAGGCCATGGAAGGCTTCCTGCAGGATGTGACCGAGCGCAAGGAGGCCGCACAGGCATTGCAGGAAGCCGAGCGCCGCTATCGCAGCATCTTCGAGAACGCCATCGAAGGGGTCTTTCAGACCACGCCCGATGGCACCTACATCGCCGTCAACCCGGCGCTGGCACGCATTTACGGCTACCACTCGCCGGAAGACCTGATCGTCGGTCTGCGCGACATTCGCCATCAGTTGTATGTGGAGCCGGAGCGGCGTAGCGAATTCATGCGGCTCATGGAGCAGCAGGGCTCGGTCTCCAATTTCGAGTCGCGCGTGTACCGGCGTGATGGGGACATCATCTGGATCTCCGAGAACGCCCGTGCCGTCTATGACGATGGCGGCACGCTGGTGTGTTATGAAGGCACCGTCGAAGCCATCACCGAGCGCAAGCTCTATGAAGCCGAGATGCGCCATCACGCGACCCACGATGCGCTCACCGGATTGCCCAACCGCAACATGCTGCACGAGCATCTGCAGCGCGCCATTCAGGCGGCGCGCCAGAAGGGCGGGCTGACGGCGGTGGTGTTCGTGGATCTGGACCAGTTCAAGTTCATCAATGACAGCCTGGGTCACCAGGTCGGTGATGAACTTCTCAAGACCGTGGCACAGCGCCTGCAAGCCTGCCTGCGCGATACCGACATGGTGGCGCGCCAGGGTGGCGATGAATTCGTGCTGGTGTTGCAGAACCAGACCGGCGGCGAGCTCGGCATCGCCGAGGTGATGCAGCGTATCCTGGCTGCGGTGGCGCGCCCCTGGCAGGCTGGCGATCGCGAGTTCCAGGTCACCGCCAGCATCGGGGTCAGCCGCTATCCCATCGATGGCAAGGATGTCGAGACCCTGTTGAAGCAGGCCGATTCAGCCATGTATCGCGCCAAGGAGCAGGGGCGCAACAACTTCCAGTTCTTTGCGCCCTGGATGGACACGCAGGTCAGCAATCGTCTGGAAATGCTGATCAACCTGCGCCGTGCGCTGGATCAGGACGAGTTCAAGCTCTACTACCAGCCCAAGCTGAGCCTCAAGGATGGCAGTGTCATCGGCGCCGAGGCGCTGATCCGCTGGCAGTCGCCGGAGCAGGGCATGGTGCCGCCGGACCGCTTCATTCCGTTCGCTGAAGAAGCCGGGCTGATCCTGCCCATCGGGGAGTGGGTGCTGCGCAGTGCCTGCCACCAGAACAAGCGCTGGCAGGAGGCCGGGCTGCCGACGATACCGGTGGCGGTCAACCTCTCGCCACGGCAGCTCAACCAGAGCTTGCCGGAGTTCGTCGCCGGCGTACTGGAGCAGAGCGGCCTGGCGGCCTCCTGTCTTGAACTGGAGATCACCGAGAACGTGGTCATGAAAGATGCCGAGAAGAGCGTGGCGACCCTGCATGCCTTGAAGCGCCTGGGTCTGCAGATTTCTGTCGATGATTTCGGCACCGGCTATTCCAGCCTCTCCTATCTGCGCCGCTTCCCGGTCGACGCGCTGAAGATCGACAAGTCCTTCGTACGCGACATTGCGCGCGATGCTGACAGCGCAGCCATCGTCAAGGCCGTCATATCGCTGGCCCATATCCTGAACCTGCGCGTCATCGCCGAGGGAGTGGAGGATGAAGAGCAATATGCTTTCCTGAAGGAAAATGCCTGTGACGAGGTACAGGGATATCTCTTTGGCAAGCCCATGACGGTCGAGGATTTCACGGCCTGGCTGACCCGGCAGGCGGGAAGCGCCCGGTAATGGTCATGCAAATAATTGTCCGCAGGCTGCAACAGGCTGCATCCCCGCAAATCTTTGTGCTACACTCCGCCCAGTACTTTTGATGCCTTGCGCCCCGACCGCCGCAGCCTGTGCGGCCAACAAAGGCTCCATGACGCAAGGCCGGTAGTTGAAAAGGTGCAGGTCGGCCGTCCGCAACCCCGCGACATGACGGCTTTGCGAAAGCGCGAGTCCTCCGCGACGCCGATTTGCCCGGGTCTTAGATTCCAGCTCATTCAATCTCCAAACACCGGAAGGCAGCGCCGCCGCATCCAGCACTGCGCAAGACTTGCCGCACCCGGCCTGTTTCGGCTTTCGCTGCCGGACGGGCGGACTGCAGCCGTAGCGCCGGAGACCTGCTGCAAGCCGAACTTTGTTAACAACAAGACGCACAAGAGTGGTACATGAATATTGCTGAGGCCAAGAAAGTCCTCGAAACTGCATTGCTTTGCACGCATGAGCCCCTGTCGATCAATGACCTGAAAAAGCTGTACGTCGATCCAGAGAGCGAAGAGAGCAGCGACATCAACGCCGAGATGATCCGGCAGATGCTCGATGAACTGCGCACCGAATGGGCCGACAAGGGGGTGGAAGTGGTCAGCCTGTCGACGGGCTGGCGCTTCCAGAGCCGCAAGGAGATGAAGGTCTACCTGGAACGCCTGAATCCGGAGAAGCCGCCCAAGTACACCCGCGCCACGCTGGAAACGCTGGCCATCATCGCTTACCGCCAGCCGGTCACGCGCGGCGACATCGAAGAGATTCGCGGGGTGGCCGTCAATACGCAGACCATCCGCATGCTGGAAGACCGGGGCTGGATTGAATCGATCGGCCACCGTGACGTGCCGGGCCGACCGGCGCTGTTTGCCACTACGCGCAAGTTCCTGGATGACCTGGGTCTGAGTTCGCTGGAAGAATTGCCGCCGCTGCAGCAGGTCAGCGGTGAAGCTGCTGCCCAGGGTGCGCTGCTGGAATTGCAGGCCCTCGAGGGCGGGGTGGCGGCGCTGGCAGAGCAGGCGCAGGAAGAAGACGAGGTGCCTGGCGCCGAGGCCCAAGCGGCCCGGTCCGGGGGTATCGCCGCAGAGGATGTAGAGCAGTCCGATAGCGCAGCCGCCACCGGGGAAGAGCGCGCTGCAGGCAGTGAAGACGCTTCCCCAGAAGCGCAAGAACCTTTTGAGCAAGACGTTGCCGTAACTGGCACAGACGCCATTGAGGCCGCCGACGAAGCGGCAGGCGAGCACAACGACACCACCGAGCGGGCCGATCAGCGGGGAAATGACGCGCGTCCGCCACATCCAGATTCGAAGAATGAAGCCAACTAGTTCCAAAGACGAGACCCAGGTCGACCTGGCCGCGGCCGATGCTGCCGCATCCGACAAGCCGGTGAAGAAGCGTACCCGCAAGCCTGCGGCCGGCGCTGCGCCGGTCGAGGCAATCGCGGCCGCGCCGCAAGCCGTCGCTGACGAGGCTGCGCCGAAAAAGCGTGCGCCGCGAGCAAAGAAGCTCAGCGCCGAGACGGCGGCACCGGCCGTGGCAGTGGTGGAGACACCTGCTGCCGAGTCCGTACCTGCTCCGGAAAAGAAACCGCGCGTCACCAAGCCGCGTACCAGGAAGGCCGATGTGGTGGCAGACGCCCCCGTCGCCGAGGCCGCGGCTCAGATGAGCCTGGCCATGGAGCCTGCACCTGCCGCGCCGGCCAAGCCCAAGCGCGCTGCCAAGCCCAAGGCGGCAGCGCCTGAGGTGGCCGCGCCGGTATCGGCTCCGGTGGCCGAATTGCCCAAGGTCATCGTCACCGTCGGTGAGGAAGTGGTTGCCCCGCCGGTGCTGCTGGATGCCCCGGTCGATCCCAATCGCGCCAAACCGGCCCGCCGTGGCGTGCGTGGTCCTCGTGCCTTGCGCAACAATCGCGCCGCCCAGCGTGCCGCCGCCGGTGGTGCCGAGGCCGCACCGGTGCATGGCAAGAGCGAGGGCGATGTCGCTCCCGCCGTCGAACGCCAGCCGCGCGGCCAGTTCGGCAAGAACAATGGTCATGGCGCTCATGGCGGTCAGCCTGGCCAGCAAGGCAAAAAGAATTTCGAGAAGAACGGCAAGAAGCCCAAGGCCCCGCAACTGGGCCTGCGTTCGGCCGAACCGGTCGATGACATCTTCTCCTACGTGACCTCGGAAGCGTATGACCGCGACGAGGGCGCCAAGGCCGGTGGCCGTCAGCCGCACCAGATGCGCGGCAAGAATGGCCGTCGCGACCTGACCGCCGAGGATGATGCTCCCAAGCTGCACAAGGTGCTGGCCGATGCCGGTCTGGGTTCGCGCCGCGACATGGAAGAGCTCATCGTTGCCGGCCGCGTATCGGTCAATGGCGAGCCGGCCCATATCGGTCAGCGCATCCTGCCCACCGATGCCGTGCGCATCAACGGCAAGCTGATCCAGCGCAAGGTGAGCAAGCGTCCGCCGCGCGTGCTGGTCTATCACAAGCCCTCGGGCGAGATCGTCAGCCATGCCGATCCGGAAGGTCGCAGCTCGGTGTTCGATCGCCTGCCGACCATGAAGGCTGGCAAGTGGCTGGCCGTGGGCCGTCTGGACTTCAATACCGAAGGTTTGCTGCTCTTCACCACCTCCGGAGACCTGGCCAATCGCCTGATGCACCCGCGCTACAACATCGAGCGTGAATACGCCGTGCGTACCTTGGGCGAGCTGGAAGAGGGCATGCGCCAGAAGCTGCTGTCGGGCGTGGAGCTCGATGACGGTCCGGCGCAGTTCTCGCGCATCGCCGATGGCGGTGGCGAAGGTGTGAACAAGTGGTATCGCGTGACCATCGGCGAAGGCCGCAATCGTGAAGTGCGCCGCATGTTTGAAGCGGTCGGCCTGACCGTGTCGCGCCTGATCCGTACCCGTTACGGTGCCATGACCTTGCCGCAGACCTTGAAGCGTGGTCGTTGGGAAGAGCTGGAAGAAAACGCCGTGCGCAACCTGATGGCTGCCTGTGGCCTGGAAAAGCAGGCCGGTGAAGCCAAGTCCGGCAACGGCGGCAATACCGGTCACGCCGGTCGCGGCCAGAACAACGGCCCGCGTGGCAACGCCATGCAGAACAAGGGTCCGCAGAAGGGGCGCAATGGCGGCAACTTCGGCAACCAGGGTGGCAACTATGGCAATGGCGGGGGCAATGGCGCAGGTTATGGTGGTGGCAACAAGGGCGGCCAGCCCAAGAGCCGCCAGCCCGATCCGCTGCAGACCGCACTGGGCTTCCCGGATGCCGGCAACCAGCGTCGTGGCAATCGTCCGCAGCGCGGTGGCAACACTGCGGCGAACTTCATGCTGGGCGGCCTGCCTGGCATGAATCGCCGGCGCGGCGGTCGCTGATGACGTTCTTGCCTGTCGGCAATGCCGGGGCGGGCAAGAGCTTCTTTACACTACCCGTGACGCTTGAAATGCAGCAATGACGTTTTTTATGGACGTTTTTGGCACTGCAATCCTATTTGACATGATTCCGGATTTGCTGTGGATACCTGAATCGGTTATAATATGTTAGTTAAACGCAACCTGCCGCGAATCGCATATGTGATAAATCATTGATAGATCCGCCTGCGCCATGATCGATGGAAGTACGGTGGTTCGCGTGATGTGTGATCTCGCGTTGCGTGAGATAACAAAAGATGGGCAGATGCCCATTTTTTTTTTGCTGATCAATTTTAGATGTCTGCTTTGCCCGCGCTGGCAAACCGGCATCCTGATGGAGAAATAGTCTTGCAATTGCTGGAGCTGATCGAATCCACCCTCGCGGGCCTGGGCTACGAACTGGTTGAGTTCGAGAAGGCGCAGCGCGGTCTGGTGCGTGTCTTCATCGATTTTCCGTTCGACCCCGAAGCAGAAGAAGCGCGTTCGATCACCGTCGAGGATTGCGAGAAGGCGACGCATCAGCTGTTGCACGTCTTCACCGTGGAAAACGTGCTGTATGAACGCCTGGAAGTCTCCTCGCCCGGGCTGGATCGCCCCCTTAAGAAGTTCAGTGACTTCGTGCGTTTCGTGGATTGCGAAGCCGTGGTCAAGTTGCGCGTGCCGCTGCCCGGTACGTCCAACCGCAAGACCTATGAAGGCGTGCTGCGTGAACCGGAAGGCGAGGAACTGGTATTGGAATTTGAAGCAAACGATGGGTCGGCCGCCGTGTTGAATTTCACGCTGGCCGATGTGGATAAGGCACACCTGGTGCCGCAGGTCGATTTTAGGAGTCGCAAAGGATGAGTCGCGAAATTTTGTTGTTGGTCGATGCGCTGGCGCGCGAAAAGAACGTCGATAAGGAAGTCGTCTTCGGCGCACTGGAGCATGCGCTTGCGCAGGCTACCAAGAAGCGCTATGAAGGCGAGGTCGACATTCGCGTCTCGATCGACCGTGAAAGCGGCGAGTTCGAATCCTTCCGCCGCTGGCACGTCGTGCCCGATGAAGCCGGCCTGCAGTTGCCTGACCAGGAAGTGCTGCTGTTCGAAGCCAAGGAACAGTTCCCCGATATCGAAGTCGACGAATACATTGAAGATCCGATCGAATCCGTTGAATTCGGCCGCCGTTTTGCGCAAGACACCAAGCAGGTCGTCCTGCAGCGCATCCGCGACGCCGAGCGCGAGCAGATCCTGGCGGACTTCCTGGCCCGTGGCGATGCCCTGGTGACCGGCACCATCAAGCGCATGGAGCGCGGTGACGCCATCATCGAATCCGGCAAGATCGAAGCCCGCCTGCCGCGCGACCAGATGATCCCCAAGGAGAATCTGCGCATCGGTGATCGCGTGCGTGCCTACATCCTGCGCGTGGACCGCGGCGCCCGTGGCCCGCAGGTGATCCTGTCGCGTACCGCGCCGGAATTCATCATGAAGCTGTTCGAACTGGAAGTGCCGGAAATCGAACAAGGCTCGCTGGAAATCAAGTCGGCTGCGCGTGACCCGGGTGTGCGCGCCAAGATCGCGGTCTACACCGCCGACAAGCGCATCGACCCCATCGGTACCTGCGTGGGCATGCGCGGTTCGCGTGTGCAGGCTGTCACCGGTGAGCTGGGCGGCGAGCGCGTGGACATCGTGCTGTGGTCGGAAGATCCGGCGCAGTTCGTCATCGGTGCGCTGGCCCCGGCCAACGTGACCTCCATCGTGGTCGATGAAGAAAAGCACGCCATGGATGTGGTGGTGGATGAAGAAAACCTCGCCATCGCCATCGGTCGCGGCGGCCAGAACGTGCGTCTGGCAGCCGAACTGACCCGCTGGCAGATCAACATCATGACGGCCGAGGAATCGGCTGACAAGTCGGCGGCCGAAACCGCGCTGATCCGCAAGCTGTTCATGGAAAAGCTCGATGTCGACCAGGAAGTGGCCGACATCCTGGTCGAGGAAGGTTTCTCGACCCTGGAAGAAATCGCCTACGTGCCGATCAACGAGATGCTCGAGATCGAATCGTTCGACGAAGAGACCGTCAATGAGCTGCGCAACCGCTCGCGCGACGCCCTGGTGACCGAAGCGATCGCCTCCGAAGAAGGCCTGGAAGGCATGGAAGAGGAGCTGATCAACTTCGAAGGCCTGGACCGTGTGCTGGCTGGCAAGCTGGGTCTGGCGGGCGTGAAGACGCTGCCGGCCTTTGCTGGCCTGGCTTATGACGAATTCGGCGCGATCCTGGCCCTGCCTTCCGAGCGCGCGCGCCAACTGATTGAAAATGCATTTGAAGATGTGACCGACGATGAAATGAAGCTCATCGATTCCAAATACGATGAGCGCGCCAAGGCCCTGCAGGCCAAGGCATGGAGCGCTGTCGAAGGCCGCTGAAAAGCGGAGCGTCTCCACATCATCTGCCGAGCCACATAGAAAAGAGGACTGAATGGCGAGTAACAACGTTGCCCAATTTGCCACCGAGCTTAAGATGCCTGCTGACCTGCTGCTGACCCAGCTGCGTTCGGCCGGTGTCGAGAAGAGCTCTGCATCCGACTCCCTGTCGAAGGAAGACAAGGACCGCCTGCTTGAACACCTGCGCCGTTCGCGCGGGGCCGCGCCGGAAGGCGAGAAGAAAAAGATCACGCTGACCCGCAAGGAAACCACCGAGATCAAGCAGGCCGATGCGACCGGCAAATCGCGCACGATCCAGGTGGAAGTGCGCAAGAAGCGTACCTTCATCAAGCGTGACGAGCCCGGCGTCGACGAGTCCGCAGCACGTGCTGCGGCGCCTCAGCGCGATCCGGCCATCGAGGCGCAGGAACGTGAGCAGGAAGAGGCTCGCCGTCAGGCCGAACTGAAGGCCCAGCAAGAGCGTCTGGCCCAGCTGGAGGCCGAACGCGCCGCCCAGGCCAAGGCTGCCGAGCTGGAACAGCAACGTGCCCGCGAAGAAGCCGAAGCCGAAGCCAAGCGCCAGGCTGCCGAAGCCGCCGCAGCAGCTGCCGAAGCCGAGAAGGCCAAGGCTGCTGCTGCCAGCTCGAAGGCCCCCGCTGCCGCTGCTGCGCCGGCCCCTGCCGCCGATCCGGCCGCTGAAGAAAAAAAGCGCGCTGCTGCTGAGGAAGCGAAGAAAAAGGCCGAAGCTGCCGCCAAGGAAGCCGCTGACCGCGCTGCTGCCGCAGATCGCGCGCGCAAGGCCGTGGAAGACGAAGTGGCCCAGATCAAGGCCATGATGAATGCGCCGCGTCGCGTCATCAAGGCACCGGAACCCGCACCGGCCCCGGCCAAGACCTCGGAAGGCACGCTGCACAAGCCGGCGACCGCGGCCAAGCCGGGCGAGAAGAAGGATGACAAGAAGCCCGCCGTGGCGGCAGACAAGAAGTCGATCAAGTCGGCCAATGTCTCCTCCACCTGGCAGGACGATGCCAAGAAGCGTGGCACCGGCGGCATGAAGTCGCGCGGCGCCACCGGTGGTGGTGGTCGCGATGGCTGGCGTGCCGGCCCCAAGGGCCGTCGTCACTCGCACGGCGACGACCAGCGCGAAAGCAACTTCCAGGTGCCGACCGAAGCCGTGGTGCACGATGTCTACGTGCCCGAAACCATCACCGTGGCCGAAGTGGCCCACAAGATGGCAGTCAAGGCTTCCGAAGTCATCAAGCACCTGATGAAGCTGGGCCAGATGGTCACCATCAACCAGGTGCTGGACCAGGAAACCGCGATGATCGTGGTGGAAGAAATGGGCCACCGCGCCCACGCCGCCAAGCTGGACGATCCGGAAGCCCTGCTGGTCGAGGGTGAAGAACATGGTGACGCCGAGGCCCTGCCGCGCGCACCGGTGGTTACCGTCATGGGTCACGTCGACCACGGCAAGACCTCGCTGCTGGACTACATCCGCCGCACCAAGGTGGCCTCGGGTGAAGCCGGTGGCATTACCCAGCACATCGGCGCCTACCACGTGGAAACCCCGCGCGGCATGATCACCTTCCTGGATACCCCGGGCCACGAGGCGTTCACCGCCATGCGTGCCCGCGGTGCCAAGGCAACCGACATCGTGATCCTGGTGGTGGCCGCCGACGACGGCGTCATGCCCCAGACCAAGGAAGCGATTGCCCACGCCAAGGCCGGCGGTGTACCGCTGGTGGTGGCCATCAACAAGATCGACAAGCCGGGTGCCAACCCTGATCGCGTCAAGCAGGAACTGATCGCCGAAGAAGTGGTGCCGGAAGAATACGGTGGCGATGCTCCGTTCATCGCCGTCTCCGCCAAGACCGGCGAAGGCATCGACTCGCTGCTGGAAAACGTCCTGCTGCAAGCCGAAGTGCTGGAACTGAAGGCACCGGTCGATGTGCCGGCCCGTGGCCTGGTGATCGAAGCCAAGCTGGACAAGGGCCGCGGCCCGGTGGCAACGATCCTGGTGCAGTCCGGTACCTTGAAGCGCGGCGACGTCGTGCTGGCCGGTTCGGCCTATGGCCGTGTGCGTGCGATGCTGGACGAAAACGGCAAGAACATCGCCGAGGCAGGCCCGTCCCTGCCGGTGGAAATCCAGGGCCTGACCGAAGTGCCCTCCGCCGGTGAAGAAGTGGTGGTCATGACCGACGAGCGCAAGGCGCGCGAAATCGGCCTGTTCCGCCAGGGCAAGTTCCGCGACGTGAAGCTGGCCAAGCAGCAGGCCGCCAAGCTGGAAAACATGTTCGACCAGATGACCGAAGGCGAGGTCAAGAACCTGCCGATGATCATCAAGACCGACGTGCAAGGTTCCCAGGAAGCCCTGGTGCAGTCGCTGCAGAAGCTGTCGACCGCCGAAGTGCGCGTCCAGGTGGTGCACGCCGCAGTGGGCGGCATCAGCGAAAACGACGTCAACCTGGCAGTCGCTTCGAAGGCCGTCATCATCGGCTTCAACACCCGTGCCGATGCGTCGGCACGCAAGCTGGCCGAAGCCTCGGGCGTGGACATCCGTTACTACAACATCATCTATGATGCAGTGGACGAGGTGAAGGCCGCGATGTCGGGCATGCTCTCCCCGGAAAAGCGCGAACAGGCGCTGGGCCTGGTGGAAATCCGCCAGGTGTTCGTGGTCAGCAAGGTCGGTTCGATCGCCGGCTGCTACGTGCTCGAGGGCCTGGTCAAGCGTGGCTCGCAAGTACGCCTGCTGCGCAACAACGTGGTGGTGTGGACCGGCGAACTGGACTCGCTCAAGCGCTTCAAGGACGACGTCAAGGAAGTCAAGTCGGGCTTCGAGTGCGGTCTGTCGCTGAAGGGCTACAACGACATCGAAGTGGGCGATCAGCTCGAAATCTTCGAAGTCCAGGAAGTCGCTCGTACCCTGTAATGCAATATGCCGGCGTATCGTTCGCGATGCGTCGGCTTCACTGGCAAGATCCGTCGCAGCAACGCGGGAATCCTCCCGCCACGCCATCGGCGGATTGTTTTTTTAAAGCATGGCAAAACACAGCAAATCCATTCCCGGACGCGGCTTGCGCGTCGCCGACCAGATCCAGCGCGATCTGTCGGAGTTGATCGCCTTCGAGCTGAAGGATCCGCGGGTGGGCATGATCACCATTACCGAAGTGCAGGTCACCCCGGACTACGCGCACGCCAAGGTCTTCTTCACCACGCTGGTGGACAACCCGGACGCGATCAAGAACACCCTGGCCGGCCTGCGCGCGGCGGGCGGTTACCTGCGCACCCAGCTGGGCCGCAGGCTGACCATCCACACCCTGCCGGAACTGCATTTCGTGCATGACAACTCGACCGCACGCGGCATTGAAATGTCGCGCCTGATCGACGAAGCCAACGCCACTCGCGCCAAGGATTCGGACGACGAGGTTTGATGACGGGCGGTTTTTTCCCGTTGCATTGCAGTTTTCTTCATTCTTTTCGCACCGGTCTGCGTTTCCCTTCATCGGGCGTGGGCCGGTCCTGCATTTCATGGCCGACGATACGACGGCGGACATTGTCTCCGCTTCCCCTGAACTGCCGCAGCCGCGCGCCAAGCGCGGCCAGCAGGCCCGCACGGCGCGTCCTCCCCGTGTGCCGGTGCACGGGGTGCTGTTGCTGGACAAGCCGGTCGGCTTGTCCTCCAACGATGCCCTGATCCGCGCCAAGCGCATGCTCAATGCGCCCAAGGCGGGCCATACCGGCACGCTGGACCCGTTTGCTACGGGCCTGTTGCCGCTGTGTTTCGGCGAAGCCACCAAGTTCTCCCAGGACCTGCTGGAAGCCGACAAGACCTATGAAGCCGTGGTGCACCTCGGCATACGCACCGATACCGGCGATACCGAAGGCCAGGTCATCAGCGAGCGTCCGGTCGAGGTCAGCCTGGAGCAGATCGAAGCGGCCATGGCGCAGTTCCGTGGCCCCATCAGCCAGGTGCCGCCGATGCACTCGGCCCTGAAGCGCGACGGCAAGCCCTTGTACGAATACGCGCGCGCCGGCATTACGCTGGAGCGCGAAGCCCGCAACGTCATCATCCACACCTTGGAACTGCTGGACTACCAGGCCCCCCTGCTGCGCATCCGTGTCACTTGCAGCAAAGGGACATATATCCGTGTGTTGGGTGAAGATATCGGTGAAGTATTGGGCTGCGGGGCTCACCTCAATGCCTTGAGACGCACTGGTGTCGGCGCTCTCACGCTGGAGGGCGCGGTCACGCTGGAGACCTTCGATGCCGCCGGCGAGCTGGAGGCCCGCAAGGCCTTGCTGCTGCCGGTGGACGGCCTCTTGCGCAGCTTCCCCGCGGTGCAACTGAACGATGAGCTGGCGCGCCGTTTCCTGCATGGCCAACGCTTGCCGCTGGGCAAGGAAGGGGTGGCGGTGCCGGAGCAGACCGGCCGCGTAAGGGTCTATCGCGGTTCGGATGAAGCCTTGCTGGGCACCGGACTGTTGCAGGAATACGCCATCCTGGCCCCCGAAAGGCTGGTGTCCACCGCCTGAGCACAGATAGCGTCAAAGCGGCTTGCGGCGCGGCTTCCGGGGCAGCCCCGAAGCAGCGGCAAGCCGTTGAAAACACAGGTTTTTCCAAAGTTCATGCGTCGCAACATGCTATAATGCGCGCCTCCCGAGATTCGGCATTTCCCAACCACATTCACCATGTCAAACAATATCCGCGCAATTCGCAACATCGCCATCATCGCCCACGTTGACCACGGCAAGACCACCCTGGTGGACCAGCTGCTGCGCCAGTCCGGCACCTTCCGCGACAACCAGCAAGTGGACAACCGCGTGATGGACTCCAACGACATCGAAAAGGAACGCGGCATCACCATCCTGTCGAAGAACTGCGCGGTGGAATACAAGGGCACCCACATCAACATCGTCGATACCCCGGGCCACGCCGACTTCGGCGGTGAGGTCGAGCGCGTGCTGTCGATGGTGGACTCGGTGCTGCTGCTGGTGGATGCCCAGGAAGGCCCGATGCCGCAGACCCGCTTCGTGACCCGCAAGGCGCTGGCCCTGGGCCTGAAGCCCATCGTCGTCCTGAACAAGATCGACCGTCCGGGCGCACGCGCCGAGTGGGCCATCAACGCCACCTTCGAACTGTTCGACAAGCTGGGTGCCACCGAAGAGCAGCTGGACTTCCCCGTGATCTACGCTTCGGGCCTGAACGGCTACGCCAGCCTGGATCCGGAAACCCGCGAAGGCAACATGGAGCCGCTGTTCGACGCGATCCTGAAGTACGTGCCGGCCCGCAAGGATGATCCGGACGCACCGCTGCAACTGCAGATCACCTCGCTGGAATACTCCTCCTACGTCGGCAAGATCGGCGTGGGCCGCATCCTGGCTGGTCGCGTCAAGGGCGGTCAGGACGTGGTGTGGATGAATGGTCCGGAAGACAAGCCGACCAAGGCCCGCATCAACCAGGTGCTGACCTTCAAGGGCCTGGAGCGCGTGCTGGTCGATGAAGCCCTGGCTGGCGACATCGTCCTGATCAACGGTATCGAAGAAATCGGCATCGGCTCCACCATCTGTGCACCGGATGCGCCCAACGGCCTGCCGATGCTGAAGGTGGACGAACCGACCCTGACCATGAACTTCATGGTCAACACCTCGCCGCTGGCTGGCCGCGAAGGCAAGTTCGTCACCACCCGCCAGATCCGCGATCGCCTGGAAAAGGAACTGAAGTCCAACATGGCGCTGCGCGTGGTGCAGGCCGAGAACGACGACTCGACCTACGAAGTGTCGGGCCGTGGTGAATTGCACCTGACCATCCTGATCGAAAACATGCGCCGCGAAGGCTTCGAGCTGGCCGTCTCGCGTCCGCGCGTGGTGTTCCGCATGGTCGACGGCGTGCGTGAAGAGCCGTACGAAAACCTGACCGTCGACGTTGAAGAAACCCACCAGGGTGGCGTGATGGAAGAACTGGGCCGCCGCCGTGGCGACCTGCAGAACATGGAACCGGACGGCAAGGGCCGTGTGCGCCTGGAATACCACATCCCGGCACGTGGCCTGATCGGCTTCCAGGGCGAATTCATGACCCTGACCCGCGGCACCGGCCTGATGAGCCACGTCTTCGACGATTACAAGCCGGTCGATACCACCAAGGGCGAACTGGCCGGCCGTCGCAACGGCGTGCTGATCTCCCAGGACGACGGCGCTGCCGTGGCCTACGCACTGTGGAAGCTGCAGGATCGCGGCCGCATGTTCGTCAGCCACAACGACCCGGTGTATGAAGGCATGATCATCGGTATCCACTCGCGTGACAACGATCTGGTCGTCAACCCGATCAAGGGCAAGCAGCTGACCAACGTGCGCGCTTCCGGTACCGACGAAGCCGTGCGCCTGGTGCCGCCGATCGAACTGTCGCTGGAATACGCGGTGGAATTCATCGAAGACGACGAACTGGTCGAAGTGACTCCGAAGAGCATTCGTCTGCGCAAGCGTCACCTGAAGGAACACGAGCGCAAGAAGGCATCGCGCGAAGAATCCATCTAAATCGGTAGCGGGGAAGGGCGGGCCCGCAGGGCCTGCCTGCGGTGAAGAGTCGGGAATGGCGGGCTGTGCTGGTGGTGATATCTGGTTTGTGAATAACTGATATCAGCACAATAAAGCAGACAGCCATGATGCACTGCCATATAGTTACACCTGTCTCCTCCAATTTCCTCCTAAAGAATTGGATTCAAGCCCGCAACTTCGGTTGTGGGCTTTTTTTTTGCCATTTCCACTCTCCAGTCGCAGAGGTCCGGTGCTAGTGGTTTTACGCCTGCGCGGCGGACGTGAATGCGGTCTTTATCCTTCCGTTCATTGTTGCGCGAGATGAACGTTTGTCCAAAATAGTTTGTGCTGCGCTGTTTTTGTGCATTGCGAAATGACGGCTGCCGGATTGTGGTGCAGAATCGTGTCCGTTGTACGAAAAATCCTATCTCGAAGAGGATAGAGGGGACACCAGCCCGCAATGCGCAAGCCTTGCGGGCTTTCTATTTGCCGCTGTGGCGGATCCAGGGTGCTAAAACGGGCAAATGAAGGTTTGTTCCTCCCCGGCGCTTGTTGTCTGGTTTTCCGGCCTCCAGCTCAGAAATTTAATGAAGCATTTCGTCAGTTTATGAAGAACTCCCTGCCAGCGCGTACGCTGTCGGTCGCCCCCATGATGGACTGGAGCGAATTAGGCCTGGAGATCCTATAGTAGCTGGATTGCTAGAGTTTTTTGTCCAATTTCTGTCCATTGCGCGCAAATAGCTGCGCAATCTGCTGGAGCGATTCTCTTCTCCTCTAAGTTAGGGCTTTTTGGCTATCGATGTAAATGTCTCTGGTTCGGTCCCATTGCAACCTTCCTGCAATCCACATCGCCTTGAATACTGTATTTACCGGTTGAAACCGTTGCCGAACCGAGCATCCGATAGTGCGCCTGAACTAAGATGCCAGATTCTTTGCTGGCGTCGCGGCCGCTTAGCGCTATTTGTGTTGATTTGCTCGCAGAATTGACCCTGTGGGTCAGTTTTCAGTGCAACTCAACACAGCAGCGATTAAGAGATCTCGAGCTCTTCAACAGTTGGAAGCCATGCTCGGAAGTCGGCACCCGTTGCGATCCAGCGAAAGCCAGGCGGCATAGCCATGAGTACGGTTACTCCATCGGGATTCGATACTGGATCCCAAAGACCGTGCACATCGATTTCGGAGACAAGCGTCTCGTACTGGTCAATTGTCTTCATCGCGATCACGAGGACGTCAAAGCCGGTCGCCTCAATTTCGGCCAGAAGCGCAGGCTGGATGTCGGTTCCTGGGGCAACATAAGCGGCCACCACACGGCCACCCAGTCTGTCGTTTATGCGCTGTTGTCGTTTATAAGCCACGTCAACCTGTGGACCGGGAGCGTTACTAGAAATACTGAACCGCCCGTCCTCAGTCAGTTCAATTGTCCAAGGCATGGGTGGATTCTCGCTAAACCGGCCAATAGTGGTCTTCGGGGGCCGGTAAGTCTCCTTGATTGCTTGCTGAAAGCTTTGTAACAGTTCGAAGAAGAACAGAGCGATTTGTAGGCCGTCCTCGATCTGTTGGAATGAGACGATGACCGGCTGCCCCCGTTGCGCCGCCGCAGCCGGAGGCCATCTGGGCCTAGGATATAGTCGGCGTGAGCCATGCCGTTACGGATGTCATCGCGGAAGGTAATTTCGAACAGACGGGCGAGGCCTGTCATGCCGATCGCCGTTGCAACTTTCGCTAGGTGTCGGAACGTCGCATTGGCGTTGGGGCCGATGACGGCACGAGGCTCTTGGCGCACCCGGACAAGGCTTTGGAAGGGCCAAAGGTTATAGGCCTTCAACTTCATGACGCTCATGGTGTTGAGCAGGCATTCGTACACTCCGCCGGCTTCGGCAAGCTGAGCGTAAAGACAGAGTACTTGGCGCAGTTCTGGTTTGGTTAGAGGCGAGCCCTTACTGCCGAGCCTCTTCAATTCTCCAAACACTTCGTAAGCAGTCTGGACCGTTGACCAGCCGACGTCCTGCGCACCACGAAACTCGCCGAACAGAGCGGCGGCGGTATCAATCTCATTGATAGTCCGCGCAAAGGAGAACAAGTAGGTCAACTGTGTGTGCAGGGCGAGAGCGTAGGCTTTCGGCTTCATTTCTCAGGTTAATCTTTCTATTGGTTAATATTGACAACGAAATCCATTTCCGGAAATAGAGATAAACGTCCTCCTCATGCGATCAGCGGCGACAAATCGCACATGAGAGTGTTCCAAGCAAGAACCGCTGATCAATATCAAGCAACGGGAGTCTCGTCAAACGATTCTGGCCACACGATCGGTTCCAGCATTTTCGCGGACGGGGTCGAACGTTTCGCATACTGGCGACGTAGATGCCGTGCCACGTCGCCGAGCGCATCCGCGCGGTTGATGGCATAGTGGATGAGAAGCGCCGCCGCTTCGCGCGGATCGGCATCCTCATTGCGTTTACGGCGGGATTCTCCTCCGAGTAGTGCTCTACGCCATCCGTCCGAGGCCCTTGCTGGATCGATCTGATCCAGAATGCGGGTCAAGCCGACTTCATCGACCTCGGCAAGAACTCGGATAAACAGGCTCGCCTTATCCCAGAAGGACGGACTTTGTTGCGACAAGATTGCTGCGAGGGGCACATAGTGCGGCTCGAGGAGGGCTGCTAATAGGGAAGGTCTTGTACGAGCGATGCGCGCCACTAAATATACGCCGAGCCCCCATTCACAGTGACCGTGCTTGGTGATTGAAATGGACTTACTCGCAATCAAGTGACGAAAAGCCACTTCGGGAGCCATCAAGGCAAGACGAGGAGAAAGATCGATGATGTGATCTTCGTTGCGTGCAATAAGCTCGCTGATAGCCGGTCGGGCAGCGGGAAGTTGCCAGGCAACCGACAATAGCATGCGTGCGTCACCGATATCCTCTTGCCAACCGGGTCCGATGGCAGCTTCGATCCGTAGCCAATCGAGCGCTTGGACCGTTTCCGCGAAGATGAAGGGGGACACTTTCCTTAAGACGTCCAAGAGACCAGCTGCTGCTTGAAATGATCGCTGATTGCTTTGTGACAGCTTTTCCGCCAGGTGCTTTGGTTTCCAGCAGGCGCATATGCGCCGTGCAGCGCGCTTCCTCTTGGCAGAGGGACGCCGGTTTCCCACGTACATCTGAAGCGGATCGTAGACTCGCAGCGCGTGCCAGAAAAGATCATTAAGCTCTTGGAACGCTCCTTGTGGGTCAGTTTGAAGTCGTCCTGCGATCGAGGGAGCAAGTGCTTCGATCAGCTCACAGGCCAAAGACTCATCGACGTAGCTGATGTGCTCGCAAAGACCAGCGACCAGGGAGAGTGACGCGTCGCTAGGCCAATTTGAGACTAAGCGAAATAGATGGTCACGATCAAGCGCTGCCAAATAGGTGATTTTCCACGACTCATTGATTGTCAAATGACTCAGTGTAATTAACTCGGCGATCTCGCAGGCGTGGACGGGGTCTGCTGTGTTCATCGCGCCTGCCAGAACGTTTGGATTGATTCGGGCATTGATAGCAGCACCCAGTTCTTTTTCATGCGACATGATCTGATTCATAAATCGCCCTAGCGTGTAGCAGGCACCTTTTGGGGTTCCTTCGATCCAGCCGACGATGACATTTTGATGGTCTGCGTTAGCGATCTCATCAGAATTGAGGTGGCTTCTGACTTCGTTCAGGGCCCAACAAGCATGTAGGATTTCATCTGGCGTTCGAGCGACCCAAGCTCGATCAAGCAGCGAACGCATCCATTCCGGCTTTATTAGATGCGACCAGCTTCCATTGTGGCCAATACTCCGTAACTCTCTCAAGAGTGCCGCAAAGCCCCCCAAGGGAAACATTGGATCGGTGAGCGTGGACTGCAGTAGGTAAGCTATTCGATTGACTCCTTCAAGGTTCTGGCCATTGAGAATTTGGTCAAGCAGAACGCCGGCTAGGCGCTGATGAGGGCAGCGCAAGTCGGATCGAGTAAGCAGCAGTCGTTGGGCAACCAACCAGTTGATGGCGGGCAGGAGTTCGGCGTCTGTGATGTGGCCTTCTACTTGTGCTCGCAGGCTTTCAAGTGGACAGGAGGCATCGCGAGAAGCAAGTTGTCGGATGGCAGCGGCGGCCAATACCACGTCTGCACCAGCGGCGCGCGCTGAGCCGGCCATCGACTTGGCCCTCCGCCAGCCTCCGCCGAGAATGAAACAGAATTGCCATGGAAGTAGCGCGGTCTCGGCCTCATCGAGGCGCCAGTCTAAAGGTTCCTCGGACCACCCCGGCCCTACCCGGTCGTCAGCTTTTCTGACGGCGACAAGCGTACGCTCGGGTTCTGCACGAAGGCCGCGGGCGATAACCGCAACCGCTCTCTTAGCGTCAAGATGAATTGTGCCGGCGGCAGTCAACTTTTCATCCAACAGAGTATGAGTACTCAGTACCCAACGGGTCGCTGAGGCTGATTCCTCCAATGCCCGCAGTTGGGCGGGTGGCGCGAGATGGGCATCATCGACTATGTAGAGCGTCGGTTCCGGACTCCAAACTGCAATCGGAAGGCCTGCAGTCGGGTCGGTAAGACGGAACGTGCGCCATCCACGCGCTCGCATGGCGCGCGCGGCCTGTAAGGCGCAGATCGATTTTCCTGCACCAGGAACTCCTGCCAATCGTGCCGTTCCGGCTTGCCGAAGCTCTTGAAGCAGAGTTTCGGCCTCTGGCAATGTCGGGCACGCATCGACGTCCGCAGGCCCAAGTGGACGCCCCATAAGGGCAGGGCCGAGGTCGCGTGACGACGTAAAAGAGATCTCAGTCCAGTCCGGCGCCGGAGCAGTCTTTTCAGCCAAGGCACCTAAGAGCTGCTGGATTGCGCTAGATCGTTCTGGATAAAATTCTTCGAGGACCTTGGGGTGGGACGACAGCAGTCCAACAATCGACTCCCATCCTTGGACTGACACGGGGAATTGGCCAGCCTTTACGCGCCTCTCTGATACAGCCGCGACGTGGCGTTGAAGTGCCCCGTCATTTGGAGCTGTGGTGGCAAACACCCACTGACTGAGTTGGGGGGAAAAGCGTTCCGCCTTCGCAAGTTCGGTATCGAACTCGTCGGCCGTCGCTGCAGCGCCGTAGAGTTGATCCTTCCCTTTGCACTGGACGCCGTAAGTGCGATCAGGGTTGTCCTTTGGCGAACCGAAAACGTCGACGCCGTGTTGCACTTGACCCGCTCGGCCGTGTCGCTGGATGAGCGGATTCTCCCAGACCGCTGCGAAGAGGGCACGCATCAGCGCTTCGAACTTGTCCCAGTTTTTCGGTGCCGGAAGTTGTTGATCGAGGAGGTCCATTATGTCATTGAATAGTCAAAGGCAACGTCGCCAAAGTCCACAATCCGAATCGGCCTGTATTTCTCCCTTTGTTGATACGGGGTAGTGCTGGACAACCAGGAAGTGTCTTCGCAGAGGATCTTCTTAGTATGGTTTCATCAGTCCATCGGAAGCTCAATCATGTCTCTTTTCTTCAGGATAAAAAGAAGAACCGGAGCAGATGCCTTCGCATCGGCATGGCTAAATAGATAATCTAAAGGGCGCCGAAGCGCCCTGTTTTGCTTTGCTACTTAGTGGTAACGCTGCCAGTTGTTGAGCAGCCATTGACTGACCAAGTCCCGCTGGCGGACATCAGATGGCAGTACCGACAGGATCAAACGTCGAGCCTTATCTTCGACACCTTGGGAGGGTGGGGTGCCGTACTGCTGGCTGAACTGCTTAACGAAATAGTCAACTTCCCACTTTTCGTGGCGGTTGAGCAAAGAGCGGTCAGGTTGACCACGTTTGGAAAGATCGTCCATTAGGATTCTCCATAAGTTGATTAAAAGCAATACTCAATCAAAGAATTGGAGGGCAGAATCCATGTTTATCTACATTGACGGAGGGGCTGGTTAGGCCGCACACTTCGATTTCCAGGCCGAAGGGTCTTTGAGTAAAAGCAGAGATTCCTTTCCTTCGGCGGATAGGGTGAGCTCTGTTCGCCGAAGACCTCCAAATATCCGCATCTAGTCTCCAATCGCGGGTTGATCCCGTATTTAGTAGTCAAGTACCGGACGTAATTAGAATAAGTATCGTCCCTGGAGTGCGCAACCCTTATTTCCGGGTTGGCGAGGTGATAATTCTTTGAATCCCCAATTGACTTTACGAAAGCCCAGAAGGGAAGCCTCTTTGCGCGCGGTTAATTATTTTTAGATTGGCAAGAGAATTTTCATAAATATTCCGCCCTGCGTCTCTATTTGGCGACACTCAATCTCCTGGATAGGCGAATTAGGCGTCGGAGGCTTTATTGGCGCGGCTTTCCCGCTAATTTTAAGCGATGGGCCTGCACATCATTTCCGTAAGAAATTGCCCAGAAAGTGAAAAACCTTGCCGGGAAATGGGCGTCAGATATTGTATTAATTATTTCCGGAGAAAAGCCGTGGATTCAATAGATTGGCGCCAACTGATATCTTCGGTTCTCGCCAGCACCATCGTTACCGGCGGTGTCGGTTGGTTGATGCAATACTACTTCGGGGAAAAACTGAAGGCTCGGTTTGGCAAAGATCTGGAGGACCATAAATCGGCGCTGGCGACAGCGGTAGAAACGCACAAATTCGATTTGACTCGCAACGTTGAAACGCATAAATCTTCGCTCCAAATTGCCGCCGCTGAGCGCAGTGTCCAGTTTGCGTCGCTTTACAAGATGCGCGCAGAGGTGGTCGCTGAAGTCTATTCGTTGGTGCTGAACCTTATCAAGGCCGCTGCTGCCTTTGGAGAGGCATACCATACTCCGGGCAGAGTTGATCTTCAGAAAGAGTATCGCGCACTTCAGGAAGCGCTTACAGCAGTAAACGCTTACTTTCCCCCACATCGTATTTACGTGCCACGTGCCACAGCAGAAAAAGTAGAGAGCATGGTGCGGATCATTGGCTGGGCTGCCGTGAATCGCGGACAACAGGTGGTTAGCCAAGAAACCGGCGAAGTTCTCCATGAACATCTTGCCGATATTCGCGTAGAAGTAAAGCGCATAGGCGATCTAGCAATTGCCGAGTTAGAGACTGAATTTCGCCGCCTGCTCGGTGACACAAATGAATCACAGGCCATGACCACATCCCCAGCTCCGTGAAAATGGAACTGTAGGTATGACGGAGACCGATTCAGCGTACCACCAGCCATATCATCACGACGGATGTGAATATGCTTAGCGATCAACGTGAACAGTTTTAACTTGGGTCGTGGATTTACATATTCTTCTTCATGCGAATTGGGCAGAACCGTCATGACAGTTCCGGGGAACTGCTCATCCTGAGTCCGCGCGCTTTGATCGTCCCCAGTAAAATCACAATCATACTCACGCCGGGCGCACAAAGTGATTGGTTTCCGAGAGATTTCAGTCGATCTTACAATAAAGAAAACGATAGGCGTCTTCATTATTGAGTTAAGGCATCAATGTCGGGTTGCATACGCCACCTTGGCTTCCTGACGCTGCCTGTCAAGGTATTCGCCAACGTCACGCACATCAGCCACGCGGTTCCTACCTTCCTTCCGTGTCGGGATAGGAAATGTTCCTGCCGAGATTTTATTGTGAGCTGTGCCCACCTCCAAGCTGATTTCCTCGCAGACCTCAGCCAGTGTCATCGTCATGCGCTCGTATTTCATTACTAAGAACATTTGTGCCTTCATGCCACACTTTCGTTTCGCAGACTGCCCCTCAGCTTTTGAAGCAATTCGTTGAGACCTGTAATGGAGAGTCCATAGGTTTTCCAGCAGAGGCAATCGTTCGGAGCAGTGGTTTCACAATGCAACTCGTCACTTGTGTGATTGATGTCGCAAAGAGGCTGCCCAACAAAATAGGTTTGTTGTTTAGAGCTTGTGTAGATTGTCGCCTTCATGATGCCAGATGTAGATTGTTTTTTAGGTTTCTTCATTTGCGCTTAGGGCATGTTTCTGCGTCGGAGCTTAGGATGCAATTGCTCGGTCAGCGTATGTAGGAGCTGACCCCAGAGGCTCTGATTTTTAGAGATAAGCGCTTGTGATGCCTCTGCTAGTCAACTTTTCGCTGTAGTTGCTCAGGCACAGACGTCTAGCTTCGCCGTTCGGGTTATTGCGACGCCGATTTCCGGCATCGTCGCAAGTGAGGATGTCTGCCAGCGGCACGCCGCGAAACATTCCCGACGGCTCGTTATCTAACTCTACCCACGCGAATTTCTGGCCGTTGCCCAGGTGCTGACGGATGACCGACACATAGCCTGCCAGCACGCCGTCATCGGGTGTATTGAACGTAATGCGGTCCAGGGCCTGCGGCGGCAGCATGACGAAATCACGCTGTTTCAGCTGCCTGGCGAAATACTTGGCGGCGTAGCCTTCAGCGCGGTAAGACAAGGCGGGATTGGTGGTTGTGGTTGCGTTCACTTCTGGTTCTCCTGAATGGCCGTAACAGAGCACACGCCAAAGCGATCGACGGCGGCGGCGATCACGTCGCAGCTATGAGCTGCGATGGCGGTGTAGGAATGGCGTGCGCTGGCAGTGCGCACGACGACACGAAACGCGGTCATGGGGCGTTCCCTTTGGTTGGGTTGGGATCAATCGGAAGTTCGGTCACATCAAGCCGGCCGACGCGCCAGTCGGCGACCTGGCGCGGCGTGCCGCGGCGCGGGGACTTGTCCGGCACAGGCAACACGCGTGGCCAGGGGCACGCCTTGATGGCATCCCAGGCGGCTAGGGCCTGGCGCTGTTCATCGGCGGTCATGGCTGGCCCTGGCCATGTCGGCATGTCGTCCACCACCGGTCGAGGCCAGGGACATGCGCCGAGGGCGAGCCAGGCATGATCGATCTGGGCGGCCTGGTCGGGCTTGAACATGACTGGCGCTGGTGATGTCTTCGGCTCGAAGGACACATCCGCCGCAAAGTCAGTCCCAGCGGGCTGCGTACAGTTATTTACACGAGTCCAAGGGAACCCCGAACCCGCCTGTGCGCGGGCGTCGTGCCCTTGAACTGGCGTCCATGTGTGACGAACGGATTTAAAAACCACCCCGACCATCTGGCGGCACTGGACGCCATAGGGCATGACACGTTCGCACTCTTCATAGCGGCCAGTGACAGTCTTGGTTTCCTTCGCGAGCGTGACCATGAGATCGTCGCGCTTCACCAAAGCGCCACCCTGCGCACGCAGATAGCTCGCCCAGCACGCACGCTTCTCGCCTTCGACTTTTTGCACAGCATCCCAGGCAGCGGCCATGGCCGGCGGGGCCTGTTTGACCATATCTGCCGGCACGCGGCGCAGTTCGCGCCAGACGCTTACCGGTGCGCCACCCCATTGCTGGAACTGGCGAATGCCCCAGCGAGCCGCCCAGGCTTCTACGCGGGCCGAGGGTGTAAGCTCACGATCCCCAGCCATATCGGTGGTGATGAGATAACCCTCTTTGGTCTTGTGGTCGGCCACGCCATCGATGTTCTTGGCCACGTACTTAGCGATGTAGCCCGCAGCACTACCTTTTGCCCAATCAATGCGTTTCACGTCTAGGCGGCGCTTGAATGCGCCAGGCTCGCCGCGATCCACGCGCCAGGCGTATCGCTTCATGACACGGATAGCCCGGCTGGCCACGTTGACGTGCGGCGTGGTGTAGTCAGGCAACGCGCGAACGAACACCAGCATGTGCCAGTGCGGGCAGCCATCGTGATGCGGTTCAGCAATACGGAAGCCATACAGGCCGATGCCGCGCCGAGCCAGTGCCGAACGCGCCAGCGCAGTCATCTTGCCCAGGTATCGATTAGCCGTGCGTGGGTCCGAACCGTCATATTTCGGATTCGGCTTGCCTGTGTGCAGCGTCGCATGGAAGCGCGATGGGCACGACCAGGTGAGGAACAGACCCTGATCATTGCATTCCTTCGCAATGACCTCGAAACCGTTGATGCGCAGCATGAGTTCGCCGCGACGAATGGTCTTATTGGCAGTGGTCTTCTCAGCCAGCTCAGCAATGCTGAACTCTTGCCCGGCCTCATTGCGCACAATGGTCGCTTCCAGAGCGGCGGCATTTCTCCTGTTCTGTGCCAGCCGAGAGAGTACGGCGTCATTACTGGCATAGGGCTCACCGTGATAGTGGACATAACCCAGGCGGATATTGCCGCCCTCAAAGGCCCTTCCGACCACCTTGCGCAGTTGCCTGCGCCACCATCGCGGATCCACCAAGCGCGCAATGATGGCGCGCAAATCGTCATCATCGACTTCAGGCATATCAATGCCGTAGTCACTACATTCCTGCTCGATGAGGTCGCGTGCGTGGGTATCAGAAATCGCTTTCCACAAGACCTTCTTGACGTTCTCGGCGGCTTTCTCGGCCGTGGCGCAAATATCGGCATCATCCTGAGACAGATCCACGCCAGCCGGCACATATTGCTCAGCGAATTCCCTGACGAATTGAACCGCAACAGGCTCAAAAATCTTGTTCCAGTGCCATACCGACATCAGTTCCAGCGCCTGGCTCACGACACGCCCACGCCACTTCAACGGAATACGTGCCAGCTCTCCCGCAAATTGCCGAGACTCCACGAACGCCCGATGCCGACGCCGGGTCTTCGCATCGACTGTTCTAGACTGCATTGAGCGCTCTTTCATACGTCGTAATGGCACGTAGCACCGCATGGCGCATGGCCAGACGTTCGGCTTCTGTGAAGGAGTGAATAGGGCATTCCCAGCGATCCGCCGAGAGTCCCGCCAGGGCCAGAATGTGTCGGCGCACTGGCTTAGCCATTGCCGCCCAGGAATAGGCAATGCCGGTTTGGAGATTGGGCCGCCTGCGATTACGCAGCAGGGAAATGGATTTACTTAGCTCAGCTTTGGCAGCTTCATTTCCCGGAGGCGTGGGCACCCACGCCGCACGTTCGCGCAGCAGGTCCGATGCCGGACGGAATGACGCATGGTCCTTAATTCGTGCACCGCGCATCATTACCCCCGCACCAGCCCGAGAGCCGCCAGAAGAGCCGGGGCGAGCAGCAACAGAACAGCGATGCCATGGGCGATCACAGTACGCATTACCATGCTCCCATCAGGCCGCCGAGACGCTGCAAGCGCTGGACGAGGCGGGCGGAAATAGCGTTTTTCCCCTGCCAGATCACATTCCACTGCAGTTCGTCTTGCAGCACGGCTTTGCGCTGCAGCATGCGCTGGGCGCACTGAAATTCTTTGAGGTCGTCGCCCATGCGAAGCCGCAGCGAGGCGAGGGCAAGCGTTGTCTGTTGCTGGTCGAGAGCCATGTGAGGTTTCTTTAGGGTGAGCGAATCCCGCGTGCGCCAAACGGCGCACGACAGGTCTTAGTAAATTTTGGGGTTCAGCGACCGGCTAGGCGGTCAGCAGCTCGTCAGGCAGTACCTGTTCCTTGGGGTGCAAGGTACGCACGGGGCGAGATGGGAAGGCTCACCTCGGGATTGGGCATGGCCGACAGGGAAACAGTACGAGAAATCTCCAGCGTGGCAACGAAGGTATGGCCGCAATCGACGTTCTGGCATCGATAGGTGATTTCCTTCATCAGCGTAGACATGGTCCGGCTTTTGGCTGCACGTACTGGGCTTTGGCAATGGGGGCACGGCAGGCTGATTACACGCATGTTGTTTTCTTTCCCTTGATGGCGTAGAGTGCTCGCCCCTTGCCAGTAATACGTTTGATACCTTCTCGAACAGATTGCGCCATGACGAACTCAGCAGCCTGTTCAATCGTGTCGAAGCCTTCGCGGTTCATGATCACTTCCAAGGCTTCGACTAACGCAGGATGGGTGAACGGCAGTTCGAGATCAGGCATTGCGAGGCACTGAAAAGTGGCTCGTGAGCGCCTTGGCTTGCACGTTCTGCTCGGATAAGATCGGCATCGAATAGGATTGCGCCAGGGCGATGGCCTGGTGCATCAGCAGATCATGGGCCAGCGTGGCCAGGTTTTCACCCTGATACTGCGCCAGCGCTTTCATGATGTCGTAGTTGTCGTCATTGACGCGCACAACAATGCGGCGATGACGGATTTTGCGGGGATCGTCGTACATGGCGGTCTCCGATGCTCAAGCCCGTTCGGCTTTGATGTCTTTGTCGTAAGCGGCCATGCCGCGCAAGATCAGCAGGCGCACAAAGGACGAGCGGGTGCGCAAATCCTGGCGGGCCAACTCAGCCAGTCTTTGTTCTTCATCAGCTTCAAGGCGAAAGGTAACGGCCACCGAGGTATCGATATGGGGACGGGCTACGTGCTTGGAGAAAGTAGGCATATGGGATAATTGGTTGTACACGTCACTTAGCAATGGCGTGACTATAGAGTCCAAATGGACTCATGTCAATGTATTTATGAGTCTTTATGAGCACAATTGGGGAACGCCTCAAGTCGGAACGCACCCGACTGGGATTTAATCAAACTGAATTTGCAGCCATAGGAGGGGTGCAGCGCCGTGCACAATTGTTTTACGAACAAGATGAACGCCGCCCGGACGCAGGCTATTTGCAAGCAGTTTCTCGTCTGGGTGTTGATGTGCAATTTGTCGTTACAGGTATAAGAAGTGGCCAAGCACTATCGACGGATGAGGAGCAATTACTTGCTCGATTCCGCAATCTTGACTTAATGGGGAAGGCTCGCTTACTAGGCGTCGCCGAGGGAATAAGTACATCTGACGCGTCACCGCCATCGCAAACTCACAAGCGCAGTGTCCAGATGACGATCCACGGATCGGTCGGTCAGCAAATTACCGGGGACATTAATGCTCCCCAGCGCATCATAATGGGGAGCAAAAAAGTAAAAGTAAAATAGCGTGGGTTGAAGTCGTGGCCTGACTCTGCCTTTATTCGCGCTCGTCTCCGCTTAAACTGAGACCAGCAGAAGGGCAATCTTGGGCATTTGGTGACTTTCATTTCATCCCTGCACAGGCGGGAACCAGTTACCTTCTCCCAAATCGCTATCGTGGGCGTCAGCTTCAGCGCATCAAGCACGAAGTCCGTCGTCATGCTGTTGCTGACGCCAGCCAACGTTGTGACAGGCATACTGTATGTGCGTTGCAGTGGCACTACCTTCCGCGCCGCTTTAGCTCAAAGGTTTTTTAGCTGCGCTTTCAACCTTCCAATATCAGTTTTTGTCGCTGTCGGGCCTCAATTTTTGCAGTGACTGATTAATCTCTTCACCGCTAATTAATTCATCACTTTCCTCATAGCCGATGGGCTTAGAGTAGTCATATTCAATATCGAACGTCCCATTCGGAAAGAGCGTGAACTCCATTCCCCATATCCGCTGCCCGGTCATCTCAAGCAACTTGTCACGCAAAAAAAGAAACGCATCACTTGAATCCAATGCAATATTCAAAGGAGGAAATCGATCATCAGTGATTTTTTTCTCTCTTACTGTTCTCGTGTAACTAACTTGTGTAGATCTCTGCCATATAGAAGCACTGGCTTTCGCACATGACCATTCATCTTCTTGAACAAACCAAAGAATCCCATTAGCGATCTGGGAGTATGCATCTTCTAACAAATCCATCTTCACCTCACTCTCACTGGTTAAATATCCTCGGTGGCTGCGTAACGCCGTCAACCGTTACCGATACCGAAAACGCTCGGGGCCTTGCTCCGCCCGCAGAGGGATAGGCGAGGTCAATGCTTACGCTCACACTTTTCCCTGACGCCAATTCTCTTCTAAGAGAATCTTCCATCGCTCTCCAATCTCCTCGATTCAGCGTTGAAGCCTGAGGAACAATATTGATTCGGTCCCCTGCGCCACCAAGACTACTCGCAATCAAATGCCCACCATCATCCCCTGCACACCCGCTCTTGCCAGCACAAAGTTGTTGGTAGGGGTTTCTATCCATAGTATTTAGGCTCAAATTCCCTTCCACTTTTGTCACGCGGCCAGAGGCATCGGTGATATAGACATGTCCATTATCTAGCAAGTAGGCTGTTTTCGGGGCCAACTGTCCATCTTTTCCCGTATTGATCAATGGCTCCCAATTCCCCTTCGAGCCCACTGGAACTTCCACTACACGTTCTGTACCAACCCTCTTTGCGAGCTGTTCGATAGTCTTAATTTCTTCTGCTGTCCGCGTAACGTTCTTAACTGTGCCTGATACACCTCCTGCAGGCATGTTTAGAAGAAGCTCTCCAGCCATCTTCGCGATAACCGTTCCATCTCCGGTTTCGTACGCTTGAGCCAGCAGCTCACGCTGCGCAGGTGACATCGCGCCAAGCAACTGCGGCCAGTTCTCAGGTTCCTTAAGAAATTCCCAAGCTGCTCCAAGTGCTTTCTGGATGTCAGCTTTCGCTTGAGGATCTTGTACCAGCGCCTTGTAGCCTGTTGCTAATACTGTGCCGATCATCGCTATTGAGTCGGCAACAGCGTCTACGGCACCTTTACCTACATTCCAGACGGTATAGCCGTTCATGGTCTGCTGAGCCATCGCGAGCGTCTTACCTTCGGCCTCGTCGTAGGTAAACGTCATCGCTGATACTGGAGCGTCTCTTCGAATATATTGCGCCGCAGCTTGCCTGACGTCCCTCAGGATCTGCACGCAACCTGGGCTTTCCTGACCTATGCAAGCCTGGAATTCCAAGTCGCGTTCTTTATCCAGCGCCTCCAACGATTTAACTTCTGCTTCGCAGTTGCTATCGCACTGTCCAATCTGCTGCTTATCTCGGAGTTGACTTAATCTTTGTGCCTCTTCGTGTTTTAGATAATTATTTACAACCTCGTTATAAGCCGCCGCCCCACCCGCAGTACCGCCAATAGCCGTTCCCGCCAAGGTGCTCGACAGCCCCGTCAACGCCTTAGCCAGAGCACCATCAATGCCTGCCTTCTGCAAGGCATCGCTCACCGCAGGTGCCGTCAATGTGCCTGCAGCAACCCCAGCTGCACCTGATATCCCTCCTGTCAGCCCACCAACAACGCTGTGCGCCAGTACACGCATCGTGCCATTCGGCCCCCAATTACTTTCGATAGCGCTGGCCTGATCATTCAGTGCCTTTGCGACATCGGGATCAATAGCTGCATCCGCCTGCTCGCGCAAATCTACCGCCTTATTCTGCTGCTCCTGCGCATAATCTCCAATCAGCTTCGAGGCCTGCTGCCCAAACGCCTGCGTAATCTGTGCCTGCGCCTCAACATTGGCCTGCAGCGCCTGACCATTCCACGTCTTAGTTATCTTCCCGCTGGTATCACGATCACTGCTCACATCAGCATTGATACTTGCAATTGTCTGCTCAGCCGTGTTCCCTGTCTTCGCCTGCTGGGCAGCATCATCGGTAATCTTGATATCAGCCTGACTGATCCCACTCCGGGTCGCGCTGCTATCGCTACCGCTGGCATTCCCCATCCCAAGCGCGCTTCCGGCAAGCCCCAACGCCGAGCCAGCCAAACTAGTACCCATACCCATGCTCTGGCTCTCAGCCTTGAAGTCACTACGGTTCTGGATATCCGACTGCGTCAGCGTCTGGGTGGTGAGACTGTTCTTGCCATCAGCAGCGGCCTTATCTGTACTGGCAATCTTCGCACCCTTCAGGTCCGTATTACCCGCCACCTTGATCTGGAAACCATCATCTCCAGCCTTGACCCCAGATTGCTCATTCACACTGGCGTAATTACCATCCACACTGCTGCGCGCCAGATTGAGGCTACCACCCATCCTCCCCATGCCTACCGAGATACTCCCGCCTGCACTTTGCTGCCGACTCTTGTAGGTACTCGTGTCCTGCAGGCTTTCGATATTGAGATTACCGCTGCCGCTGGTACCGACGTCAATCACCACCTGCTTGCCGCTGGCCACCGCTCCCTTGATCGTGGTATCCGTGCCCGATGTGATGGTGAGCTTGTTGCCCGCATCAACATGCGTATTGACCTGGGCAACATCATTCCCATCACCACGGCCCCGGCTCCCCGACAAACCTGCATTCACAAGGAAGCCATCGGTGCCAATCGAGATTCCCACAGATCCCGATATCGCCTTGTTGCTGCTGTGCTGTTCGGTCGTGCTTTGCGCAGCCAACATGCGTACTTCGTTGTCCGCTTTCAAGAGCGTGTTGGCGCCGGACTTGATGTCGCTTCCCTGCACAATGAGGTTACTATCAGCACCACCGCCCTGCGCAGCCAGGCTAATGTTGCCACCCGCATTGAGCGTGGAGCCGCGCGCGGTGCTAGCACTGGATTGGCTGTGGTTCTCGCTCTTGCTCGCACCCACGCTGATGGCTAGATTGATGCCACCTGCCTTGTCAGCTGCCGTGGCGTCACGCGTCTCGGGGGTGCCGTCGGCGCCGAGCTTGAGCTTGCCGTTTTCATCAAGGGCATTAGTGCGTACTTGCGGATTATCTTTGCCATCGACCTCAAAGCCCTGGCCCGTCCGGACAGCATCCACTGCATTCTTTCCCGCAAAGCCGATATTGGCCGCCGCCAGCAACTGCATCCGTCCGCCCGAGGTGTTCTTGGCCGCTCGCGCCATCTGCTGCGCCGTCTGAATCGCCGACAACACCGGACTGGTGATCTGCACCGTCAGGCCGCTTTGCTTGAAGACCATATCCTGCGTATTGCGCTCGGTCTCAGCCGCTGCAAGAATACTGATCTGCTTGGCCACAACATCAATATCCCCTTTGGGCGCAAGCACATTGCTACCACTCTGCGTATAAGTATTACCCGCCGTGATCGAGACATTGCCATCAATGCTGCCCACATTAGACGACACAGCGGTGGTGCTGACAGTGGTGTTCTTGTTATCCAGCTCGCGCGTGCCAATGGTGAAGCCGAATCCACCTCCACTAAGCAGACCACTGCTCTTCTTGTTGCTACCCTCGGCGGATTCGAACTTGTCATTGGCAGAGGCGACTGTGATGTTGTTTCCCGCTACTAGCGAAGTTCCGGTGCTCGATACGACGTTGCTGCCGACGATGCTCATGTCCTTGCCCGCTTGCAGCACTGTCGTGTCGCCGCTCAAGGTACTGCCCACGGCATTGGTGTAGGCACGCTTGCCATAGCTGGTGCGCGTGGTGCTGGAGAGCAGGCCGCGAGAGGTACTTTGGGCGTATTCGCTGTGGCTCTGGTAAGACTCTTCGGAAACCACGTTGATGTCGCCACTAGCCGCAACCTCCAGCGCCTTGCCAGCGGTAATGTTGCTAGCGGCCACTTTGACGTCGGCGTTCTCCATAAGGCCGGCCTTGATGCTAATGCCGTCGGCAGCGTTGATGTTACTGCCTCTCACCGTAACGCTCTCGTTATCGGCTCGGGTGTAGGACTTGGAAGCAGTGTGGCTGATCGTGGAATCGGCCTTGTCCAATGCTGCACCGATCGTCACGGCACGTCCTGCCATTAGCGAGCCGCTACCGCTGCCGTTGGTACCGATGTCCACCTGCGCAGCGGTCAAGCTCAGATCGCGCTGCGCCACCATCGTCAGGTCAGCGCCCGCGTTGACGGTCGATCCTACGCTGCTAACACTCTGCGCGTGACCAAAGTAACCGCTGAAGTTGGCGTCGTAGGTGCTGCCGGTCTTGACGGTGCCGAGATTGATATCGCGGCCTGCGCTCATGGAGAGTTTACCGGCGGTCGCGTCTCCAGAACGACCACTGGCGAGCGTTGCACCGAGGTTGGTGATGTCTTCCCCGGCGGTGATGGTCAGGTTCTTGTCGGCGGTGATGCTGCCCTGATTCGACAAGGAGGTATAGCTGCCGCTGGTCTGTCCATTGTTGTAGGTCTCGGTGGTGGTGAGCGTCTCATTGCGCACGTTTCCACCGGCACTGATCACGATCTCGTCGCCACTGATGCCGCCGCCCAGGTTGGCGATATCGTTGGACGCCACCAGCACGGTGCGGCCAGTGCCGCTGGCACGACCATCGATGAAGCCGCCCTTGTTGCTGATATTCTCAGCCTGGATGGTGATGTTGTCGCCGCTGACCAGGGCACCGTTGTTCTTGAGTGCATCCTTGTCAACGTGCGCGAGATAGAGCTTAGGCACCAGAACCTCTTCAGTGCGGCCATCGGGCAGGAGAACCTTCTGTGTTTCCAGCCAGACGATATCGCTGGTGAGGTGGCTGATTTGCTCCGAAGTCAAGGCAACACCCGGACGCAGGTTCCAGCTTTGTGCCACGCTCACGGCATTGGTCAGCAGTTTCTGATATTGCGAGTCGTCGTTGGCGATGCCACTGGGCCGCCCCGTCAGTTGCGCCATTTGCTCGCGCACCATGCGCTGCTCGTAGAAGCCGTCGCCCAAGCGTTTCTGCGTTGTGGAAGGATCGACATTGAGCGCGGTGAGCAGGTAGTCGCTGCTGAGCCAGGTGCGGCGGTCGGTGAACTGTGTTCGTGTCTCCAGCAGATAGTTGCCGCTAGTGGCCGGGACGAACATTGGATTGGGTCGAACAGGAATAGGCGCGTCAGGGGCGGTTGCGCCAGGGCGAGTACTAGCATCGTTAAGCACGCTGCCTACCGACTGGCCGCTGCCGGTGGTGAGAATAACATCGCTACGAATGTTAGCAGCGCTACCAGCCGCAATGTCGGCATTGCTGAAGTTGCGAGCGGTAATCGTGAGCCCTTGCTTGCCGATAATGGCACCTTGCGTAGTTCCTATTACTTCTGAAATACTGGGATTGGAGTAACCAACCGTGACACCGCCGGTCGTTACAAACGTACCGTCGAAATAGTGGCGACGGTACAGAGTCTGGCCGCTGTTAGTGATATCAGCACCAGCCCCCCCGAGATTCAGCGCGCCATTCACGACGATATTGCTGAACTGATTTTGCAGCGTTTGACCAATGTGAATGTTCGCGTTGCCTCCGGCACGGATTTCTGCGGCAACACCTGCGTCTGCAGCCAACTGGTCTTCTACTGCTACGTGGTGAGCATAGCGGACACGCTCATACGCGCTCAGTTCAGGCGCCAATGCTTTCTGCGTATCGCGGAGCATGATACTGTTAGGATCTGTGTAACCCGGCTCTGCCATGAATCGAATGCAGTCAGTCGTACAGGAGCCATATTGGTTGGAGTACGTTGGTAACATACTCCATTGCACGTTGGTTCCCGTATTACGCAGATCATCGCCGCCGGACACCTGATCCGGATTACTGATGCCACTAGCTTGTGTGGTGTAGTAGAGCACCCGAGTGCCATCGGTCGCGGTAATGCGTCGAATGGTGCCATATGCCCCCCAGCCGCCACCCGTGTCTCTCATCAAGATGGTATCTGTAGCATGCGTACGGATAACCGCCCGACCGACGACATTACCGTCCGGAGTCACCAAATACGTATTTTCCAGAACATCGGCCGGATTGACATAGTAGAACTCGTGCGCTACGTAGTTTGACGAATTCGGATCGTAGTGAGCTGGATTTGGCCCAGCGTGCCACCAAGACGGAATCGTTAAAGTTCGCTGCTCGTCCACCGTGGTAACACGATCCACTGACACATTACTGCGGCTATTCGTGATCTTGGCCGCGGCGATATCCATATTCCCGCCGGCTTCCACAACCGAATCTTCGTTAATGATCTCGTTGACTGCGTTGACCAAGCCGTTTGCGTCTCGCGCACCATTCGCTGCGATCTCCATATCGCCGCCACTGTAGATGATGGCCTTTCCACGGTTACTTAGGGTGTCGCTGACCCACAGCGCCATGCTGTTACCAGCACCGATCAAGGCGTTGGCACCGGTATTTTCAAGTGTCCTCGTCTGTATCACTACGTCGTCACCAAGCGCTGCACCACTGTTGGTGAAGCTGGTTGCAGTGATATTGAGCTTTTTACTTGCACTGATCTCACCAGCATTGCTCAGGCGATTGGCTGCGGAAAGCGTGATATCCGTCGCCTGCAACGAGGCGTTCGTCCGATTGTCGATATTCGCAGCACTGAGCGTCAGCGCGTTTGCTTGCAGGTCGCCGGCGTTCTCATAGTCGCCGCTCATGGTGAGATTGATATCGCCCACTGCGGCCAGTCGTCCAGAGGTGCCTTGCTGGAATCCTCTTTGCAAGTTCAGTGCAGCTCCGCCACGCGCACCGATACTGCCGTTGTTCACCACACTCTGTGCACTGGTGCTCACATCTTGTGCGGAAATACTGCCATCATTGCGCAAGTCGCCATCCGTCGCCAGCGAGACGTTACCGCCTGCTGCGATGGTGCCGGAATTATTCAGGTCAGGCACGAGATTACCTGCTGCCTGATGTGCGGTGATCGCAAGGTCGCCGGCCGCCTCTAGCTGGCCGCTGTTTGCGACTACTCCGACAGTATCGACCAATAAATCTCCGGTAGCGGCGCTGATGGCGCCGCCATTACGCAGCGACGCCGAAGCAAGCTTAACTTCAGTCTGCGCCGCGATTGCATCACTGTTGTCAATATCGGCATCAGCCTGGAGCGAGACCGATGACGAGGAAGAACTGATGGAGCCTGTATTATGCACGCCGGCACCCTGGCCTTCGGCACGTATATGCAGCTGGTCTCGCGCGGCCATGGACCCGCTGTTCTCGATGTGCCCCGCAGCGGTGAGCGTCAATTCGCCCGCCGCCGCGCCGATAGTGCCTGCATTGCGTACACCAACGCCTGCCTCCGTCCCGACCAGCACGATCTTATTGGCATACATGCCGCCCAACTGAGCGACGTCGATGCCGAGCAAGGGCTGAGCCTCAGCCGAAGAAATCCCCTCAGCACTGCTGTTGTCGGCATTGACCCGGTTGGTCCCCGTAGTGAGTTTCAGTTCCTTGCTCCAGATACCGGCGTTGACCTTGACGGCACGCGCAATGATGTCAGTGAAATCGGACTGACTGTCATTGAGGCCATTGCCCTCGATGCTCACCCTACCACCCCGCACCAGATAACCGTCCAGGCTGCCATTGTTGATGATCGGGGTGCCTGTGGTGAGAGTGCTGCGGCTGGCGTTGATGAAGCCGCAGCCGTCGCAGGTCACGCCCGAGGGATTGGCGATGATCACCTGGGCGCGGTCACCAGCCACTTCCACAAAGCCGCGCAACATGCTGGGATTGCTGGAATTGACTTCATTGACGATCACCCGCGCGCTTCCGTTGGCGAGGTTGGGATTGCGCTGGATCCACCCACCCAACTGGGTCTGCACGTCGCTGCGGGAATTATTGAGAATCGCGCCAGCGCGGTTCACGTCGAACTGGCTGTAGGTATTACGCGAGACACCCGCAGCGCTGGGCGTCTGGATATTGACCTGGGGAATGCCGTTGGCAGTATTGACTACCACCGGCTGTTGCGTATGCGGCGCGCTGGGATCTGCGACTATCTGCGCGTAAGCGCGCGGCATCGTGGTCACCAGAGCCCCTGTGGCTAGTAGCACGGCCAGCCCGATCCAGCTCAGCCGCGCCACGGGCAGGCTGCTGATTGCGACACCGAGGCGGCTTCCCAAGGCCCTTTTACCGCCGCAAGCGCGGGCAGTTTCCGCAACAGCCATCAACAGGCCACGAGTCTTGTTAAAAATGATGCGATAGCAAAGCTGGTTCATATTTTTACTCTTTGGTGTCGTTGAGGCGAGGGGGCTGCTCTGTCAGAAGGACCACATCAGACTCATGCCGACGGTGAGGGGGGACGTCTTGAATCGGTCTGGCTGGGAAATCGGTACACCTGCGAAGACCTCGTAATTGGTGCGGCCCAACGCACCGCGCAGGCCCAGTACCGCGCCGGCTAGGCGGCGTCCGACCAGCAGTTCCGTGGAGGGACCGCCGACTTCGCCATAGTCCATACCGGTATAGATCTCTTGCTTGCTCGCGCCCAAGGCGACCGCCAGTTCATTGCGCACGTACCAGCCGCGTTCGGCCAGCAGGTTGTTCTCGCCATCAAAACCGCGCACGGTGTAACGCCCGCCGAGCGAAAACTTGTCTTGCGGGGTCAGAGGCGTCCGGTTCCATTGAGCGCGCGCGCTCAGGGTGTAGCGCATGGCTTGTTTTCCCCAGGGCATAAGCAAAGAAAAGGGGGCGTTCAGGTTGAGGTCTGCCGTGATAAGCCGGAAACGCGAGGTGCCTTCGCCAAACGCTTCTTCGGGCGCAGCCATGGCGTCAAACGCGCCAGTGCCGCGCTTGTAGGCCAGAGCCAGATCCAGGGTTCCATCACCGATGAATTCGCGATGCGCCAGTCCCATCTCCCACCCGGCCACGCGACGGCGCTGCACTTGCAATTCAGTGTCGTCGACATAGTTACTGGAAGAGCGCACGAAGCCCTTGAACGAGAGCGTGGTCTTGCGCACGGCATCGCGGTAGATCAAGCGGCTCAGTTTCAATTCGGTTGTCTCACTACGGCCGCTGTAGACATAGGTTTGGTTGATACCGGCCACGGCCTGGTGATAGCGATTGCTGCTGTTGGTGAAAGACAGCGCCCAGTAACCCAGCGGCAGCGAATAATGCACCACCTGGCTCTGGCTACCGCGCGCGCCGGGATCACCGCCGCCAAGATCGTGGCTGAAGCTGACATAGAAGAGATCGTTCAGGGTCAGCCAGTTGTCCAGGGAGACGGTAGCGCTGCCCTGATATTTGCCGGTGGCCTTGGTGCCGCTGTCGTCAACCGACAGAGTCAGGCGAATGGGAATGCCCTGCTGATAGCTGATAACTAGGTCACTGTCGCCGGGGGCCGCATCCTTACCTTCGCTGGGCGCAATCTGGATATCGGACTCGGCGGTGGGGACGCGCTTGAGATTTTCCAGTCCTTGTTCGATGTCGCGCAGATTCAGGAGGTCGCCGGGCGATGCCGGCAGCGCGTTCCATTGGGTGGCTCGTGGATCGGCATTTTCGGCAAAGCGGATCGCACGGATCTTCCCTGGGACGATGGTCAGTCGCAGCTCCCCAGTTGATATATCCTGCGGTCGGGCAAGGACACGTGTAGTGACGTATCCGCGGGCGACGATGGCGTCTTGCAAGGCCGACATTACAGCATTAATCCCCTGCACACCGAGGCAGCGCCCACCCGGATTGGCTTGTGGCAGATCAAGCAGCCAGTTGAAGCGCGCGCTGCCGGAACCATCCAGCACTACGCGATGAACCGCAAAGCACGGAGACTCTTGGGTGGGTGAGGTCTCAGCAGCTGCGCCCGGCTGCGACGGTAGGCGCACATCGGGGCCGCGCTCCTGCTGCCGACGTAATTCGCGCTCGCGCTCTTGCTGGCGCTGGAATTCACGCGTCGACACATCGGCCTGCGCCCAGGCGCTGGACATCATCCCCGCCTGGAACAGACACAAAACGATGGGCAAAAGGCTGCCCCGCCCACGCAGGCGCAAAGGCCTGCGCAGGCTCCCCTGAGGATCCTGGCGCATTGTTATCTTTTGTTGTGGTGAAACTAATGTGGATGCGGGTCATCGGTTGATGGCCCGGCTGCCTGGCTAAGGCGTCATTTCTTTGGCGAAATTGTGCTGCGCGGCAATTTTACCGAAACTTACAATCTCATTGAACAGGACCGTAACAGGTTGTTGTATTTCATCGTCATTGATGAAAAGTCAACAATGGTCGCAAGGCAAACGCATCCTCGGCTACCTCAACTCCTTAATATCTTCCAAACAGGCCGCCGGATCGCCAACGGTGATGAAAGGGCGACTCCTGATTTCCTAGCAAGGTTAGCGCTGGCGCACGAGGAATGCGCTGTTGCGCTCACTTTGGGCAGTGAAGCAAACTTTCCAATCTATCGAGAAAGATGCCCTAAAGGGCCTTAGGCGGACCTAGGGTGATGAGCAGGGGGAGGAGGGAATATCTATTTATTGTCAATATGGAATTGTTTGGAGCCCTTTAGGCCTGGCGCGCGCAGTTGCCCCCACCCCGCGCCTGCCCGCTACATAGGTCGGTTTTGACTCAAATTTGCGTTAAGCGCCGAAGCCCGCCCAGCCTGGCCGGGTGGCCCGCCCCACGGACATCAAATCTGACGCATTTTGATGCAGACGTGGCACGTTTTTTATGGCCAAACGTAATGTCAATTTGGAAATATGTATTGCAAGCCAACTCTCATTTTTGTCATTATGCAGTCCTGACGCATATCAAGCGCGGACGTGACTAGGCAAGAGAACTTGGTCTGTTAATAATTTGCAACCACGTCAATCTTTCATCCGTTGCAGAGATGGGCGCTCATGTCGTGCGTTGGCCGCGAATTTAACTTCAAAAATGTCCACACGTGCCGTATTCCACATAAGTAAAGAGAAATCTAATGTCCAACTCAGCTTCGCATGCCGCTGATGTAGCCTCGTTCCTCACTACCGTGATAGCGGTACACAAATCCGGTGCCGCGACAGAACATTCTTATCGTCCGGCGCTCACGGCGCTATTTAACAAACTCAAGAAGGGGGTTGTTGCCATCAATGAACCCAAGCGTGAGGCTTGCGGAGCTCCTGATTTTATTTTCCATGGTGGTGAATTAGCTATTGGACACGCAGAGGCGAAAGATATCGGAGTTGGCCTCAGAAGGATGAAGGACGCTAATAAGCGTCAGCAAGAGCGCTATCTCAAAGCATTGCCTAACTTGCTATATACCAATTGCCTTGATTGGGACTTTTACCGTAATGGCGAATTAGTCGCATCAGTTACCATCGCCGATTACTTAATGGGTATTCAGCCCAATCCTGAACAATACGAAGCTCTAGGCAGGTTGCTGAAGGATTTCGTATCACAGCGGCCACCGGCTATCACGAGTCCGCGTATATTGGCCGAGATCATGGCCGGAAAAACTCAGCTGATTAAGGAAGTGCTTCGTAATGCTCTAATTGCTGATCAAAACTTGCAAACGGAGCTGTCAGAACAGTTTAGTGCCTTCAAAGAACATCTTATCCATGACATTACGATTGAGGACTTTGCTGATATTTACGCTGAAACCATAGCGTATGGCATGTTCGCTGCTCGACTTCACGATACCACCGTCGATACCTTTAGCCGCCAGGAGGCGCTCACGCTACTACCGAAGTCAAATCCTTTTCTACGTAACTTGTTTAGATATTTAGCGGGGGATGATCTCGATGATCGTATCGCATGGATCATCGATGATCTAGCTGGAGCGTTTCAAGCCACCAATATGGAAAAAATCATGGCAGGCTTCGGGAAGCTGACAGGGCAGAATGATCCATTTCTTCATTTTTACGAGACCTTTCTAGCGGCATACAACCCATCCAAACGAAAAGCGCGCGGCGTTTGGTACACGCCTGAGCCGGTCGTAAGATTTATCGTTCGTGCTCTGGATCACGTGCTCCGTACAGATTTCGGGCTAGCAGATGGTCTTGCGGATACGTCCAAGGTCGCCATCGATTGGGATACCGGTCAGAGCAAAAAAGGCAAGCGCATCACCATTAAGAAGGAGGTTCATCGAGTTCAAATCCTTGATCCTGCCACCGGAACAGGCACCTTTTTGGCAGAAGTGATTAAGACAATCGCTCCTAAAGTTGCTGGCGTTGCACCGGGCATGTGGTCATCTTATATAGAAAATGACCTGATCCCGCGCTTACATGGTTTCGAGCTTCTTATGGCGTCTTACGCAATGTGTCATATGAAACTCGACATGATCTTGACTGAGTTGGGTTACAAGCCAACTGGCAGTCCTCCGCGGCTGTCAATTTACCTGACAAATTCGCTGGAAGAAGGGGAGCCCGCAAATCAAACGTTGCCCTTCGCGCAATGGCTATCGAATGAGGTCAAGAACGCCAACAGCATCAAGCGCGATATGCCCATCATGTGCGTAATCGGAAATCCTCCCTATTCCGGCGTCTCCCACAACATGGGCGAATGGATTAGTGGATTGATTGAGGATTACAAATATGTGGACGGTGTGCACTTTAGAGAACGTAAGCACTGGTTACACGACGATTACGTCAAGTTCATCCGTTTGTCGGAGCACTTAATTGAAAAGAATGGCGACGGCGTAGTTGGATTTATTACTAATCACGGATATCTAGACAACCCGACTTTTCGGGGTATGCGATGGCATCTTCTTAATACCTTCGACAAGATTTATATCCTCGATTTGCATGGTAATACCCACAAAAAGGAAGTGGCCCCAGATGGGAAGCCGGACAAAAACGTTTTCGACATTCAGCAGGGCGTAGCAATCATCATTGCCGTAAAACTAAAAGAGAGCACTGACCCAGGCCTTGCAGTGGTACGGCACGGCGAATTGTGGGGGGCTCGCGAAGAGAAATATCAGGCGCTGAATTCCAGTGACCCTGACAAGCTGATTTTCCGTACTCTCGAAGTACAGGCCCCCCAATACGCGTTTATTCCGCGCGATTACGGGTTGGCGGAGCAGTATGAAAAAGGTTTCGGTCTCGCTGAATTGATGTCAGTGAACGTAACTGGAATTGTTTCCATGGGAGATGGTTTCGCAATCGCAGAAACTCCCGACGAATTGCAGGAAAATCTTCGTGATCTAGTGCAACACGACCACTCTGAGGCGACCCTCAAGGCCAAATATGACCTTGGAAAAAACTATGCGGAATGGATTCTCGGCAACAAGGCGACCTTGGCCCGGGAAAAATTTACATGCGTGCCAATCAACTACCGACCATTTGACACGCGTGTTACTTACTTCGATAACCGAATTCTTTGGCGATGGCGCGCTAATGTCATGCGTCATATGCTTGCAGGCAATAACCTTGGACTAATCTGCCCGAAGATTAAAAAAGAACAAACAGGGGCGCTTGTAACGACCACAATATGCGGCCATAAAACCTATGATGCCTATGACAGTAATTCGCTGTTTCCACTTTACTTGTATCCGGAGAAGGCAGACATTGATCAGACCCGCAGAATCAACTTTGATGAAAAGCTCTATAAGAAATTGCGGCGAATGGCCACCCACCCGGATCACGGAGTTCCTGACGAAGTAGCCATATTTGACTACATCTACGGAGTGTTGCATTCCCCAGTTTATAGGGAAAAGTATGATGAATTTCTGAAAATCGATTTCCCGCGGATTCCTTGGCCAGATTCGCCAGGGGACTTCTGGTCTATATCGGCCACGGGTATGCATTTACGGAAATTACACTTGCTCGATACCGCGACCATTGGCAGTACTCCCTTTCCCTTCACCGGTGAAGGCGACAATGTGGTCAACGCGCTTCGCTTCGAGAATGGGAATGTATGGGTAAATTCAACTCAGTGCTTCTCCGACGTGCCTGAAATTGCATGGAGCAGCTATATCGGTGGTTATCAACCTGCGCAGAGGTGGTTGAAAGACAGAATAGGGCGAAGGCTCAAGTTTGATGACGTAAAGCACTACCAACGAATTCTGAAGGTCCTAATGGAAACGGACCGTATCATGAATGAGTTTCGAAACACTTTGAGCTGATAGTGGGCCATAAAATACATATGTGCTCTTACTTTTTTTGCTGGGGAATATTTTGCCCAAACTCTCGCAAATTGGTGAATATGCGCACTGTATGCGCAATCAGTGCCCCGCGCCGGTGGTGGCTTTGCGCTGTGTCGTCAATATGCCCTTTGACGCATAATCCGTTACTGCATTACCCCGGTAAAATTTTTTTAAGCGAGGTCTCTCGATGAGCACTATGGCACAGGCAATTAGAGCAGTTTTGCAAGACACGCCGACAGGAGCAACGCGCAAACAAATTAGAGAATACATCGATGCGCGTTTTCCCGGCCAATGGAAGCCTGGAACCTTGACCGCTCATTTATATGGCTGCCAAGTTAATAACACGACCGCCTACCGTCATCACCCCTCGGCAGAGAAGTTCTTATTCAAAGCTGACAATGATCTGTTCTATATATATGATGAAAACACTCATGGAAAGAACATCTGGCGACTTTCGGATGCAGATGCGGAGGTTATCGATGAAGAAGACATTGAGCAGCGAGTAGAGGCATCAATCACCTACGAACGTGATGTTGAAGAGCATCTAATTCGGAATCTTGGGGCGATCGAGAAAGGACTTACATTCACAGCAAGGCAGGAGCGGATCGAGGTCGGGATTGTCGACATACTCGCCCAAGATTCTGGTGGCCGCCGCGTTGTGATCGAGTTAAAAGTAGGGGAAGCAAAAGACGCTGTGATCGGGCAGATTGCAAGATATCTTGGATGGTATGCAAGAACTGACAATCAGCGTCCTCGCGGGATGGTGATTGCGAGCGATTTTCCTGATTCGATTAGATATGCAGCTGAAGCAATACCGGATCTGTCTTTAGTGAGTTACCGAGTGCAATTTTCCTTTAACAAAGTTGGTGTTGAAGGAACTTAGGGTCGCACCAACTAAGCTAAATGATTTTTCCAGCAGTTACAGAGAAACCGCGTTGCTAGTGCGCATAGCATAATTCGAATATAACGATGGCGGTTCACACGCGGGTGTTAGTTAAGCTTCACTCGTTGTTTCTGAATAACAAATCCTGCCAGGATTTCGAGAGACAATCCCCCGCTTTCTTGCTGGGGAATATTTTGCCCAAACTAACGCAAAACCCCGAATTGGCGCACTGTATGCATAGCTAGTGTCCCGCGTCGCATAAGGCTTTGAGGTGTGCCGTCAACATACGCTTTTGAGGGAGGCGTTACTGATAATAAAGATTCCCAGTTTTCTACTCGGTAGGGATCCAATGTCAGAACGGCTGGATTGCAAACTAAGAGCAGATTGAAAACACATAAAAAATGTTCGACGACTACGATAGAAAAAGAACTGACAAGCGAGTGTTCGTCCGCTTTGTCCAAAAAAAAGATGAGCCCATGTATCCGTGGGAGATCGCTGGCTTCTTAAATAAGCTCAATACTGTCTACTATAAGTTTGAGTTACTTAATTCCATATCCAGTGCTCTTGCAGAAGGAATATCACCAACCGATATTTTCGTTTTCGATAAATCGCTCCCGCTCTATCAGAGATACGCAGAAATGAATGTTCTAGCAGGTAGAGATGCGGCCAGAAAATTTTACTCAATTGGTTTGCCGTATCCACTGGTTCCGACTAAGGAAAGCTATGAGCTTCACCTGCTTTATAGATCGTTCTCTAACGTCAACTCATTTCTGAAAAGTAGAAAAGTACGGCCGCTGACGACGGAATCTGTTTCGCTTGTTTATGAAAAGCTAAAAGAGTCCAATTTAGAAGAAGCCGAGCTCTTGTTAATCGATCAAGCGCTAGAGAGAGCAGATAAGAGTTATAGAAACAATTCGGGGGAAACGTTAAAGACCCCGGTGACAGAGCAAGAAATCGTCGATGTGTTGGAGAAATATCAGAGAAGGAAAGAGAAATTATTTTCTGATATTGGTCTTATTCAGGAGCTCAATGATGAAGAGCGCTTTGCGCTTCTAATATCAAAAAAGAGTGATTCAAAACGACTTGCCCGCTTGTTGACGGAATTTTTCCACTACTTCGATCATACGATACGGCCTTTGGTTTTCGTACGGATTGCGGACGACGAATATAGAGTTCTGGGAAGGGCGTTAGTTAACAAAAAGGAGAAAACTGGGTTAGAGGTTAAGGAGGTAGTAAGAAATAGCCCGCTTGGAACACTTATAGAAAGTGGGATCGCTATCTATCAAGCTGTGCAAGGTGCGTTATTAAGCGACGCCAAGGAAAAACGAGCAGGAGAGTTGCATCAGCTAGAGGTAAAAAGCAAAGCCTTGGAAGTGCAGAGCAAGGCTCTAGATGTTGAAATAAAAAAAGAACAATTGGCTGCCGAAAAGTTGAAGAATGCCCAGCTGCAAGCGGAGGTAACACGAAACTTAGTGCAGATCGCTCAAAGCTCGGATATCTCGGCTATTGGGGAGTTGCCCCCGAGTTTTATCAAGAATCGTCTTCTCGAGGCTTACACAACTGAGCAAAGGGGGGCGGGGGACCTTCTGCATCGACGAGGGCTTGAGCTAGATCAGTCTTCAATACGTGTGATCGACACCACAGCATGATTCCTTGCAGTGTGATTAATCTTTTAGTCAAAAGCCACTTGTAGAGTGGCTTGTTGCGTTAGCAAACCTACTTCGAGTGAAAGGGTGTTTTTAAAGCGAGTTTTCCGTTGGATGCATAGATTCAAAAAAAATTAAGGGGGAAAGATGAAGCTGAAAGTGGAATTGAAAAACTGCTATGGAATTAGCGATCTAACTCACTGTTTCGACTTCACGGCCAGCCGTGGATATGCCATCTATGCACCCAATGGCTTTATGAAGACGTCGTTGTCTAAAACATTTAGCGATCATGCCAAAGGAACAGAATCAATTGACGTGATTTTTCCAGATCGAGTGACCAGCCGAAAAATCGAAGATGGCTCAGGAGTGAGCGTTGCTGGTGATTCTATTTTCGTAATCGAGCCCTACAATCAAGAGTTTTCTTCCGAGAGAACTTCTCTGTTGTTGGTAAATGCCACGATAAAACAGCAATATGACAATGCCCTGAAAGCGATATCGGAAAGCCTATCCGATCTGTTTAAAAAATTAAAACAATTATCTGGCTTGACGGGGAAGACGGCCACGCCAGAGGCAGAATTATTGAAAGTTTTTGGTAAGGAAAATACAGCCGAATTGCTTGAGTCTCTTGAGGAGAGTCTCATGGGTGTTCAGCCTAATGGATTGTCTTCCGTTGTGTATGCCGAATTATTTAATGAAAAAACTCTGGCACTACTTGAATCGGGCACCATAAAAGATCAACTGGAAGAATATATTCAGCGCTACAACGACCTGGTTTCCAGGTCCGACGTGCTTAGCAAACAGTTCAATCACTATAGTGCAGGTACAGTCAATAAGCAGTTATCCGACAATGGCTTTTTTGCTGCGAAGCACACCATAAATCTTCAGACGAAGGATGGAAAAAAAGAAATCAGTTCGGCGGCGGAGTTGGCGCAGAAGATTGAAGACGAGCGTCAGAAGATTTTTACAGATAAAGAGCTAATGGGAAGATTTGATGCTCTTGATAAGAAGATCCAAAACACAGAATTAAGAAAATTTAGAGACTATTTGTTTGATAACCAAGAGCTCTTGCCAAGATTGAAAGATTTCAAGCAACTACAGAAAGATCTTTGGATTGCTTATCTAGTAAATCAAAAAGATCTGTATGACCGATTTCTTATCCAGTACAAAGATGGAAAGGTAACTATAGAGGCTGCAGTCAGGCAGGCTAAAGAGGAACGTACCGATTGGGAAAGGGTGGTCGCTACTTTTAACAAACGTTTCTTTGTGCCCTTCAAAATGTCTGTCGCGAATCAGGAAGATGTAATTTTAAAAGGAACAAAGCCCTCCATTGCTTTCAAGTTTTCTGACGGTGAACGAGAGGGGGAGGTAGCTCGTGAATCGCTTCTAACGGTTCTCAGTCAAGGGGAAAAGCGCGCTCTATATATTCTCAACATCCTTTTTGAAATTCAGTCTAGGCAAAAACAGGGGACTCCAACAATTCTCTTGGTGGACGACATTGCCGATTCCTTTGACTACAAAAATAAATACGCAATCATTGAATATCTCAAGGACATCATTTGCTCCGGCAATTTCTACTGCATCATTCTTTCTCACAATTTCGATTTTTATCGCAGTATTAGTGGTCGTCTTAATTTGAGACGTGAATGCAAACTCATGGCCTCAAAAATTGGACGAAAGTTGACCTTGAAGCAGGAGCACTATCAGAACAATCCGTTCATGTTCTGGCGGAATAATTTGAGCGACTCTTCCTACTGTATTTCTGCTATTCCATTTGTGCGTAATCTCGCCGAATATTGTGGGCATAGTACTGACTATTTGACGCTGACGTCGTTGCTGCATATAAAGCCGAACACTGACCAAATTACACTCGGTGATTTATGTGAGATCTACAAGAGAGTACTGACTGATAAAGCGAATTTGGCGCTTACTCCACCAACCAGGCTTGTGATCGATCTTTTAATGGCTGAAGCGGACTTGATAGCTGTAGGACAGGACGATCATATTGAGTTGGAAAAAAAGATCGTGATATCGATAGCAATTCGCTTAGTCGCCGAAAGGCATATGATTAAACGAATTAACAATCAAAGATTTGTCGACGCAATTACTCAGAACCAAACTATCGAACTTCTCAAAGAGTACAAAAGAGCCGCGTTGGGAACCTCTGACGAAATGGAAAAGCTAGAGCAAGTCAATTTGATGACTCCTGAAAATATTCACTTGAACTCATTCATGTACGAACCAATTCTTGACATGGGTTCTTCTCATTTACGAGCGCTATATGCAGATGTAAAAGCGCTTGCATAAGGTAAGGGCTTCGCGAGAAAAGAAGTTCATAAAGCTTTGCCAGGTAACTGTTAGACCTTAGCTAAATGAACTATCGTGACAAAAATAGTGGGTTCTTGGCGAAACGTGACGAGCGAGGGCGAGCCAATATTCAACTAAATCAATGGGTTAATCCAACTCATAATCCGTTGGAGCGCACACCATGCGAAGGAAGGGGAGGCGGCGTTGCTGAGGGCAATTACGATTCGCTCTGTCGTCATCATCATCCCAAGGGTTGGCTACGATGTAGATCTTTAGCTCGGATCTGCGTATATCTCGCGAGCATTTTCCAATCCCTGTGCCCAGATACCAGAGCGACCTGCTCAATGCTGTAACCCTGCTCGAAGAGGCGTGATACTCCCTCATGCCTCAAGTCGTGAAACCTTAAATCTTCGATCCCAAGTGATTTGCAAGCACGTGGAAAGAGGCTGCTTACCGTTCCCTCCGTGACGGGGAAAATCCGTTCTTCCTTGTCCATCTTTGGTTGTCGCTTGATGATCGCGAAAGCATCGCCTAGGAGTGGCACCTCTTGGTCGTTCCCAATCTTTGCGCGAGGGTGCTTTCGATTTCTGATTATTATGGTCCGATCCTGTTCGTTCAGGTCGACCCATCTAAGGTTGATGATCTCGCTCAAGCGCATGGCGGTGTCGACTGCAAATGCAATAAGATCGGACATGGGTACCTTTTGTCGGACCTTAACCGCAAACCAAGTACTGATGTTGCCCAGCTCTATCTTCGTTGGCCGCCTGGTGCGCTCTTTTGACCTGGTCGACAGGCCGATGTGATCCATATAGGCCCGCGCTTGGGCGATTGCTTCCAGATTGACCGGCCAGCGCCAAATGTTCTTTGCTGCCTTGAGGACGCTGCTTAGATATGTTAGGTCAATGGCAATCGTCACGCCGCCTGCACCGGCACCCTTTCGTTCCTTTACGTAATCGATCAGTGCTTCCCCTGTCAGCTCGGGCATGGTCAGCTTGCCAAGGTAACGTTTCAAGGTTGCCAACACTGCCTTTTTGTTTTTGCCCAACGGTTTAACCTGGGTCTGCTCCTCTACATAGCGGTCAATAGCGGAGCCGAGTGTCTTGTCTGCTATGATACGGACGTCCTGAAATTTGAGCGCCCGCATGTCGGCTTCCTGCCGCGAAGCCCAATCTTGTGCCTGCGCCTTTGTGTCGAACATCTCGCTCTGCGCGGGAAATCCCTTCCTCCGAATCCTCGCACGCCAACGCTTGCCAATTTTCTGGAATGTCGCCATCTGTTTTTTGTCCAATTTTTGTCCAATGGCGAATGATAAACCATTTATTTTCGTGAAATATCGTGAAGTCTGAAGTGGCCAATAAGGCGGCGGAAAGCCGCGTCAATGCTGGAAATAGCCCGAGTTTACCGCCTCGAACACTTTCGGTCGCTCCCATGATGGACTGGACCGACCGCCACTGCCGCGTCTTCCACCGCCAGATCACGCGCCACACCTGGCTTTACACCGAGATGGTCACCACCGGTGCGCTGCTGCATGGCGACGTGCCGCGTCACCTGGATTTCGACGAGCAGGAACACCCCGTGGCCCTGCAACTGGGCGGCAGCGAGCCGGCCGACCTGGCGCACAGCGCCAGGCTGGGCGAGCAGTGGGGCTATGACGAGATCAACCTGAACTGCGGCTGCCCCTCCGAGCGCGTTCAGAAGGGCGCTTTCGGTGCCTGTCTGATGGGCGAGCCCGCGCTGGTGGCCGATTGCGTCAAGGCCATGCGCGATGCGGTGTCCATCGATGTGACCGTGAAGCACCGCATCGGCATCGATGACGTGCAGTCCTATGATTTCGTGCGCGATTTTGTCGGTCAGATCGCCGAGGCGGGTTGCAAGACCTTCATCGTCCACGCCCGCAACGCCATCCTCAAGGGGCTGAGCCCCAAGGAAAACCGCGAGATCCCGCCCCTGAAGTATCACTACGCCTATCAACTGAAGCAGGATTTCCCCGACCTGGAAATTCTCATCAACGGCGGCATCAAGACCTTGCCCGAGATCGATGAGCATCTCAGGCACGTCGATGGCGTCATGCTGGGTCGCGAGGCGTATCACAACCCCTATCTGATGGCCAGCTTCGATGCCCGCTACTACGGCGAGTTGCCCGGTGGTCGCCAGCCCAGCCGGGCCGAGGTGATCGCGGCCATGTTGCCCTACATCAAGCGCCAGCTGGAATTGCACGGCGACAATGGGCGCGGCCTGCGCTTGAACAGCATCACCCGCCACATGCTGGGCCTGTTGACCGGCATGCCCGGCGCACGCGCCTTCCGCCAGACCTTGTCGGATTCTAAGCGCCTGGCGCTGGGCGATCCGGCCCTGTTGTTGGAAGCCTTGCAACGCACCCAGGCGGCCCAGGCTGCGCAAATCGGGTCAATGGCGTAATTGGCCAGCGGAGCAGGCCCGCAATCCTTTAAAATAGCGGGTTCCAATTGGGAAAAGAGCGCGAACATGCCACTTGCTACAACCGAAGAAATCGTTGCCGAACTCCGTGCCGGGCGCATGGTGATCCTGGTCGACGAAGAAGACCGCGAAAACGAAGGTGATCTGGTGCTGGCCACCGACTTCGTCACGCCCGAAGCCATCAATTTCATGGTCACGCATGCGCGTGGCCTGGTCTGCCTGACGCTGACCGAAGAACACGTGGACCAGCTTGACCTGCCGCTCATGGCCAGCCGCAACGGTACCGCCTACGGTACCAATTTCACCGTCTCCATCGAAGCCGCCGAAGGCGTGACCACGGGGATTTCTGCCGCCGACCGCGCCCGGACCATCCAGGTGGCCGCCTCCAAGGGCGCCAAGCCGTCGGACCTGGTGCAGCCGGGCCACATCTTCCCGCTGCGCGCGCAAAAGGGCGGGGTGCTCATGCGCGCCGGTCACACCGAAGCCGGTTGCGACCTGACGGCCATGGCCGGGCTTACCCCCGCTTCCGTGATCTGCGAGATCCTGAAGGAAGACGGCACCATGGCGCGCCTGCCGGACCTGCTGGAGTTCGCCGAGAAGCACAATCTGAAGATCGGTACCATCGCCGACCTGATCCATTACCGCAGCCGCAACGAAAGCATCATCGAACGCGTGGCCGAGCGCGAGATGCAGACCGCGCACGGGACGTTCAAGGCCATCGCCTACCGAGACACCCCCTCGGGCGGCGCGCACCTGGCGCTGGTGCGCGGCGACATCGAGCCGGGTCGTGAAACCCTGGTGCGCGTGCACCAGCCGGTCTCCATCCTGGACCTGCTCGAAGCCGGCGTGACCACCCATTCCTGGAACCTGGCGGCGGCCATGAAGGCCGTGCAGGAAGCCGAGTCCGGCGTGATCGTGCTGCTCAACTGCGAAGAGTCGGCCCAGCAGATGTTCGACCAGTTCGGTGCACTCAACAAGGTCGGTACGCCCGAGGCCGCCAAGCCCGGCCGCGCCGACCGCATGGACCTGCGCACCTACGGTATCGGCGCCCAGATCCTCAAGGATATCGGCGTGTGCAAGATGAAGCTCCTGGCCAGCCCGCGCAAGATGCCCTCGATGGCCGGCTTCCAGCTGGAAGTGACCGGTTATCAGGCACGCGAAGGCGCGTGAGCCTGCCGCCCGACGTATCAAGAATTACGCAAGTCAACCTATCAAGAAGGAACAGCCATGACCATCGGAACCTATGAACCAGACCTCAATGGCGAAAGCTTGCGCATCGGCATCGTCCAGGCACGCTTCAACGAAGACGTCTGCCACGGCCTGCTGGCGTCCTGCCTGGCCGAACTGAAGCACTTGGGCGTGGCCGATGAAGACATCCTGCACGTGACCGTGCCGGGCGCCCTGGAAATTCCCCTGGCATTGCAGAAGATGGCCGAGACGGAACAGTTCGATGCCTTGATCGCCCTGGGCGCGGTCATCCGTGGCGAGACCTATCACTTCGAACTGGTCTCCAACGAATCCGGCGCCGGCATCACCCGCATCGGCCTGGACTTCGGTCTGCCCATCGCCAATGCCGTGCTGACCACCGAAAACGACGAGCAAGCCGAAGTCCGCATGGCCGAGAAGGGCGCCGATGCCGCGCGCGTGGCCGTGGAAATGGCCAACCTGTCCATCGTGCTGGAAGAACTCGGCCAGGCGACCGAAGAAGAATAATTCACAGGCAGCGGCGGGGTGCATATCCCGCTGCCGTTCCGCCGGCCTGTGCCGGCACTCGCATTCCTTTGTTTCAGTTATCCAAGGCTCCGGCCGCATTCATCATGTCGAACAAAACTCCACACGCCAATTCGAACAAGAACCGCACCCCGCGTCACCGCGCGCGCGAGTTCGCGTTGCAGGGCTTGTACCAGTGGCTGCTCAATCACGAGGACGCGGGCGCCATCGAAGCCCACATCCGCGAAGCCCACGGTTTCGACAAGGCCGACGCCGAACATTTCGACACCCTGCTCACCGGGGCCATCCGTGATGCCGACAAGCTGCGTGCAGGCCTCTCGCCGCTGATCGATCGACCCATCAAGGAACTCTCGCCTGTGGAGCACGCCGCCCTGCTCATCGGTGCCTACGAGTTGCAGAACCACATCGAGATCCCCTACAAGGTGGTCATCAATGAAGCGGTCGAACTGACCAAGTCCTTTGGCGGCATCGACGGTCACAAGTATGTCAATGGCGTACTGGACCGTTTCGCCGCCCAGGCGCGCAGCACCGAAGTGGAAGCAGCCGGTCGCCGCTGATCTGCTGTCGTCGGCTGATTTGCTCGTGTTTGGACGGCGCCGTTGGCTTGGGCGCCGTCTTGTCTTTTTTGCCCATGTTGTCTGGAATTAGCGCATGAACCTGAACCAACTTGCTTCACGTTTGCAGCACATCGCTCCCTTCCATGTGATGGAATTGTCCAAGAAGGCCGATATCCTGGCCCAGCAGGGCCGTCACCTGATCCACATGGGCATCGGCGAACCTGATTTCACCGCACCACCCGCCGTGGTCGAGGCCGCCACCCGCGCGATGGCCGAAGGGAAGATGCAGTACACCTCGGCCACCGGCTTGCCGGCCTTGCGGGCTGCCATCTCGGAGCACTACCGCAGCGTCTACGGCCTGGAGATCGCGCCGGAGCGCATCGTCATTACCGCCGGTGCCTCCGCCGCCTTGCTGCTAGCCTGCGCGGCGCTGGTCGAGCGCGATACCGAAGTGCTCATGCCCGACCCCAGCTATCCCTGCAACCGTCATTTCGTGGCGGCCTTCGAGGGACGCGCCAGGCTCATCGCCAGCGGTCCCGAGCATCGCTTCCAGCTGTCGGCGCAGATGGTGCGCGAGCACTGGAGCGAGCAGACCCGCGGCGTGTTGCTGGCCTCCCCCTCCAATCCGACGGGCACCTCGATCGCCCCCGACGAGTTGCGGGCCATCCTGGGCGAAGTGCGCCAGCGTGGCGGCTTCACCATCGTCGATGAGATCTACCAGGGCTTGTCTTATGAAGGCGCGCCGTTCTCGGCGCTGTCGCTGGGCGAGGACGTGGTGGTCATCAACAGCTTCTCGAAGTACTTCAACATGACCGGCTGGCGCCTGGGCTGGCTGGTGTTGCCGCCGGCCCTGGTGCCGCAGGTCGAGAAGCTGGCGCAGAACCTCTTGATCTGTGCGTCCTCGATTGCCCAGCATGCGGCCGTGGCCTGCTTCACGCCCGAGACCATTGCGCTGTATGAAGAACGCAAGGCCGAGTTCAAGCGTCGCCGCGACTACATCGTGCCGGCCCTGGAAAGCCTGGGCTTCAAGGTGCCGGTGGTGCCCGACGGCGCCTTCTATGTCTATGCCGATTGCAGCGCGCTGTCCGATGATGCCGACCAGCTCAGCCTGGACATGCTCAATGAGGCCGGCGTGGTGCTGGTGCCAGGGCTGGACTTCGGCCCCTCTACGGCGCGACGTTTCATCCGACTGTCCTATGCGACCTCGCTGGAAAACCTGCAGGAGGCCGTGGCGCGTCTGCGCGTATTCTTCGAGCGGCGTCGCCAGGCAGCCTGAAGCAGGGCAGGGCTGCAGCCTTGCCTGCCAGCCTTGCCTGCCAGTGGACAGGCAAAAAAAAAGGAGCCCGAGGGCTCCTTTTTCGTGCGTGCTGAATACCGGTAATATTCACATCGCAACACACCAACCTGTATCCAGCAATATTACAGGGCGGCGAGTTGTTCTTCGGTCTTGGGCTTGGATGCCGAGGCCACGTTGTTGGCAGGAGCCTTGGGCTGTGCGGCACTGGCCGAGACACCCGAGGAGGCCGGCGGCAGCTTGATGGTCGCGGTGGTGTAGATCGACACGTTCTTGCCCATCGCCACTTGCTTCAGGTTCTGGTACTCGGAGAGCACCTTGAGACCGTAACCGCCATCATTGGCCATGTCGGCCGCACCCACGTAGCTCTTCAGGCCGGCTTCCACCGAGCCGCCACGGGTCACATATTCCTTCAGGATCTGCGAACCGACGCGGATGTTGGCGACCGGATTCAAGGCTGCCTTGATGCCGCCCAGCTCCTGGAACTTGTCGTGGTGTACCTTGGCCATCACCTGCATCAGGCCCTGCGCACCCATGGGGCTTTCGGCGAAGGGATTGAAGCGCGACTCGATGGCGATCACCGACAGGATCAGCAGCGGATCGAGCTTGATGTCGCGCGCGGTCAGGTAAGCCGCCGAGACCAGCATGTCAGCTGCATCGCTGGCCACACGATAGCGCTTGGCCAGCCAGTTGGTCACCAGTTTCTGCTGGCGCGGATTGCCCAGCAACTGGCGTTCTTCCGGCGACAGGGCCTGGATCGGTGCGTTGGCGTGCCGCACCGAACTGGCCGCAGCCGCACCTGCCAGTGCACTGACGGTGGCCATCGGCGCGGTCGGGGCCATCAGGTCGGCCAGCGCCGGCGTGGCCGGTGCCTCCGCTTCCTGGACTTCTTCAGTGGCGTCCGAGAAGGGCGACATGCTGATCAGCTTGTCGGCCAGGTCGGGATTGAAGAACATCAGACCCAGAACAAACAACGCGGCAATGCCGAGTATCGTCAGCAGACGATGAGCGATGCCGAAAAATTGAGCAATGCGTACATTCCCGGAGAAATTCCGGAAATCCACGCGGCGAACCATCTGCGGGGCGCCCGCTAAAGGCGCCTCGGAAGCTTGGTTGGACATTGAACCTCCTGCGTTATTGCGGCAAAAACAGGGCGCGCCTGGCCAAGAAGTGAAGACCAAACGGCTGAACTGTCGTCGCTGCAATCTATTGCGTTACCGTCGCAAGGCGTTACGGCAAGGCCATCCGCGAGGCCTGCTGGCCCTGCCGTCGGATGGCATGTTTCGGGGGGTAGGGCTGACGCCCTGGACACACTTCTTGAGTTGCTGGGACCCCGGTTCCCTGGATACCTTGCTAGGCTTGACTGTTTTCGATCAAGCCTCTACGAGCCCACGGCTCACCTCTTCGGTTTAGAGTGGGCGCATTGTAGAAGCCACTTTATATCGAGTCAATACTATGAAATTGGTTCTTTATAACTTTTGTGTATCATATTGCATGTGGCCTTTCGTCAAAATTCAATAGAATCAAGCGTTTGCCGGGGTTACTTGAGCCGGCTGTGATGCAAAAAGAAATTTGTTAAAAAGTATGAAATACACTGATTTGCGGGATTTTATTTCCCAGTTGCAACAAAAAGGTGAGCTCAAGCGTGTTTCACACCCCGTGTCGTCACATCTGGAGATGACCGAAATCGCCGACCGTACCCTCCGGGCGGAAGGTCCGGCGCTTCTTTTTGAGCAGGTCGACAAAAAAAATATCCCGGTTTTAGCGAATCTTTTCGGTACCCCCCATCGCGTGGCACTCGGCATGGGGGCCGACAGCATCAGTGAACTGCGCCGCATCGGTCATTTGCTGGCGCGTCTGAAGGAGCCGGAGCCGCCCAAGGGCATCAAGGATGTGCTGGACCTGGGCGGGCTGGTGAAGTCGCTGTGGGACATGGCACCCAAGGAGCGCAGCTCGGCACCCTGCCAGGATGTGGTGTGGGAGGGCCGGGACGTGGACCTGTCGCGCCTGCCGATCCAGCACTGCTGGCCGGGCGACATTGCGCCCCTGATTACCTGGGGCCTGGTCGTCACCAAGGGGCCGAACAAGAAACGCCAGAACTTGGGCATCTATCGCCAGCAGGTGCTGGGTCCGAACAAGGTCATCATGCGCTGGCTGGCCCATCGCGGCGGCGCTCTGGATTTCCGCGAGCACTGCATTGCCAATCCCGGCAAGCCCTATCCGATCGCGGTGGCCCTGGGTGCCGATCCCGCCACTATATTAGGTGCGGTCACGCCAGTGCCCGACAGTCTCTCCGAATACCAGTTCGCGGGTCTTCTGCGCGGCAGCCGTACCGAACTGGTCAAGGCCATGGGCAGCGACTTGCGCGTGCCGGCCTCGGCCGAGATCGTGCTGGAAGGGCATATCTATCCGGATGAAAAACACGCCTCCGGATTCGAGCATGCGCTCGAAGGGCCGTATGGCGATCACACCGGTTACTACAATGAACAGGACTGGTTCCCGGTCTTCACCATCGACCGCATCACCATGCGGCGCGATGCCATCTATCACTCCACCTACACCGGCAAACCGCCCGATGAGCCGGCCGTGCTGGGTGTGGCGTTGAATGAAGTTTTCGTCCCCTTGCTGCAGAAGCAGTTTGCCGAAATCACCGATTTCTACTTGCCTCCAGAGGGATGCAGCTATCGCATGGCGGTGGTGCAGATGAAGAAATCTTACGCCGGCCATGCCAAGCGGGTGATGTTCGGGGTGTGGAGTTTCCTGCGCCAGTTCATGTACACCAAGTTCATCGTGGTGGTGGATGAGGATGTCGATATCCGCGACTGGAAGGAAGTGATCTGGGCCATCACCACGCGTGTGGATCCGGTGCGTGACACCGTCATGGTGGACAACACGCCCATCGATTATCTCGACTTCGCCTCGCCCATCAGCGGGCTGGGCAGCAAGATGGGCATCGATGCCACCAACAAGTGGCCCGGCGAAACCAGCCGTGAATGGGGTACGCCCATCGTGATGAGCGACGACGTGAAGAAACGTGTCGATGCCATCTGGAAGGACCTCGGCATCTGAGCGGGCAGGGCGCGCACCCGGTATGGCGCGCCTGACGAACATATGAAGCTTCATGCAAAAAGCCGCGTAAATTGTTTAGGCAATTCGCGCGGCTTTTCACTTTCTGATGCGCTGCAATGATTTCTCTGGCGGCAAGTCGCTGAACTGCGATACAATGCACCCCGGCGGGCCCCTGCGCATTGTGGCATGGTCAACCTGGTCAGGTCGGGAACGAAGCAGCCACAGCCATTTCCCGCAAGTGCCGCAGACAAGGCTCGCCTCTTATCTCTCTTCTGTTTCTTCTGTTGTTCCGGCAGGTCCTCCCCCTCGACTCACCTCATCAGATTTTTTCTCGTTGTTGAGCTGTTGCCGTCTCGCGCGATGCCATAAAAAAGGCTGACGCGAATCTGCCGCATCAGCCTCCTGCAAAACCTCGCAGCGCTACCTGTTCTTACTCGTACGGATCCAGCCGGTCGGCCAGGATCGCTGACACGCCCGTGAAGGCCGGATATTGCGCCGTGATCACATAAGTCGGAATGGCCTTGGTCAGCACGGACATGCGGCCCTTGTTCTCGAAGCGTGCGCGGAAGGGCGAACGCGCGAAGTATTCGCCCAGGTGCGGTACCACGCCGCCACCAATATAGATGCCGCCAAGTGCACCCAGCGTCAGCGCCAGATCGGCTGCAACGGTACCGAGCATGCTGCAGAACAGGTCCAGCGTTTCCAGGCAGACCGCGTCGCCTTGCTTGAGTGCGCCGTCCACGATTCCGGCGGCCTTCAGTTCGGCAGCCGGATGACCATCGATGGCCAGCAGTGCACGATGGATGAATTCGAGCCCGGGCCCCGAGACCAGGCGTTCAGCCGACACGTGCTCATGAAACTGCCAGGCATAGGCCAGCACAGCCGCTTCACGTGCATTGGCCGGGGCGAAGGCGACGTGACCGCCTTCGCTGGCCAGCGGCAGCCAGTGGCCGTCGCCGCGCACCAGTCCGCCCACGCCCAGTCCCGTCCCGGCGCCCACCAGCCCGACCGGCTGGCCCACCTTGGGCGCGCCGCCACCGATCTGCTGCAACTCATCAGCGCGCAGTTGCGGCACCGCCATGGACAGTGCCGTGAAGTCATTGACCACCAGTAGCAGATCAAAGCCCAGCAACTGGCGCGCCGCTTCGATGGAGAAGGCCCAGTCATGGTTGGTCATCTTGATCTGGTCGCCCTGCACCGGGTTGGCAATGGCCACCGCCGCGTGCTTGACGGCGGGCTGGCCCGCCAGCTTCAGATAGGCCTGCACGGCATCGGTGAATTGCGGATAGTCGGCACCGCGCAGGACCTGTACTTGTTCTAGATGGCCGGGTGAAGTTTCCAGCGCGAAACGGGCATTGGTGCCACCAATGTCGGCCAGCAGGCGCGGACCAGCGGCGTGGGGAGACTTGCTCGGGGAGAGGGTGGGGGCTTGCATCGTCTTGTCCTTGTTTTCTTCATGCCGGCAGGCGGCAGGGCGCTGGGCGGTGCCGCCTGTCACAGTGTCAGAGAGATCGGGCCGCAGCTGCGTTACAGGGTATGAGGCGAGCCGGCGCGCCAGGTTCCGACGGATGAGCGGGTCATCCGTATCGGCGCGCATGGTAACAGCATCAGGCCAACTGTTGTAGCAGGGCGCTGCGGACCTCGGTGATGACCTCGCTCCAGTCGCCGGTCTGGCGCTGGCGGAACAGGCGCATGGTCGGATACCAGGGGGTATCGCTGCGTTCCAGCTGCCAGCGCCAGCAGGTATTGGCGCGGTTGAGCAACCAGACTGGCTTGCCCAGGGCGCCCGCCAGGTGGCAGACGGCGGTATCGACGCTGATGAGCAGGTCGAGATTGGCGAGCAGGCCGGAGGTGTCGGCAAAGTCATGCAATGCGCCGGCGCAATCCTGCACCTGGCTGGCCAGCGGATGGGCATGCAGCTGCTCCAGCGCGGCCTGGCCCACCTGCAAGGAATAGAACTCCAGTTGCGCATGCTCATGCGCCAGTTCCACCAACGGTGCCAGTGCCGAGAAGGGCAGCGAACGTTCGCTGTCGATCCGTACCGCATCCGGGTGGGTCTGGGCCGAGCTACCTGCCCAGACCAGGCCGACCCGCAGGGCGCGGTTGTGCGGCAGACGTTGCAGCCAGGCTGCCCAGGCTTCCGACTCGGGCAGCAGATAGGGCGCACGCGGTATGTCGGCTTCGCTGAAGGACTTGCAGGCCAGCGGCAAGCTCATCAGCGGGCAGTGATAGTCGAACGCGGGACGCGTGTCCTGGTCGCTGCCGATGACTTCGGCAGCCCCCGGTACCCCGGCCAGCAGGCGCTTGAGCGCGGGTTGCACTTCGAGGATGACGCGGGCGCCGAGACCGGCCACCCGCGGCAGGTAGCGCACGAACTGCAGGGTGTCGCCAAAGCCTTGTTCGGCGTGGATCAGGATGGTCTTGCCTCGCAGCGGTTGCAGACCGAGCCAGAGCGGCTCCAGGAACTGACGTACCTGCGTACGCATCTGCGCGGTCTTCCAGCGGGATTCATAGGCCGGCCAGCCTTTGGCGAACTCACCCAGGCGCAGTTTCAGGAGGGCATCGTTCCACTGAGCCGAATGGCTCTCGGGGCTGAGTTCGCGCGCCCGCTGATAGGATTGGCTGGCCTCGCTGAAACGCGAGAGTTGTTCCAGCGTCGATGCCCGGTTGAACCACAGGTCCGGGGAGCTGTCGCTGAGCGCCAGGGCGCGGTCGTAGGCTTCCAGCGCTTCCTCCGGACGCTGCATCTTGAACAGGACGAAGCCCCGGTTGGACTGGGCTTCGAAAAAGTCGGGCTGCACCGCCAGCGCACGGTCAAAGGCCCGCAGGGCCTCCTCGAACTGGTAGCTGTCCTTGCAGGCATTGCCCAGGTTGAACCAGGCCTCGATGAAATCTGGGCGCAGCGCGACCGCGCGTTCATAGCTGGCGCGCGCATCGCGATAGCTGTAGAGCTCGTGCTGGAGATTGCCCAACTGGAACCAGGCATCGGCATGGTCCGGCACCAGCCGCACCGCTTGCTGCAGATCCTCCAGTGCTTCCCGGTTCAGATCGAGCCGACGCAAGGCGGCGCCCCGCGCCAGCAGGGCATCGGCGAAGGCCGGGTTCTGCGCCAGAATCTGGTTGTAGCGTTCCACTGCCTCGGCATCTCGGCCCAAATGGACCAGGGCCCCGGCGTGATCGAAATAGGTATCGGGATGGTCGGGATTGAGTTCGATCGCCTTGGCCAGTTGCGCCTCGGCGGCTTCCCACTCTTCCTGGTGCAGCTTGAGCATGCCGTACAGATAATTGGCCTCGAAATGGCGTGGCAGCTTCGCCAGCACCTTCTTGTAGAGGTCTTCCGCCGGCGCCAGCTGGCCTTTCTGGTGGAGTGCCAGGGCTTTTTGCAACAGGATGAGAGAAGCGTTGGCTTGCGGGTGCATGGATCGAGTCGAGATGAGGAGAAAGTGCCGGCAGCGCCGACAAGTGGCAAGTGGCAAGTGGCAAGTGTCCCAAATTCGCCGGCTTTCTGCTGGCGGATTACCGGGGCAATCGCCCTCCAATTGCGGGCTATGGCGGGTCGTCGGGTAGGAGAGAGAGGCCGGGTGAGCTGCAAGCGGGGCCAGCGCTTTTCTTTTACACTACCGGGACATCAGACAACTGATGCGCTCGCCAAGCCGGCCATGACCGGTTCTTCATCCACCGCATGCAGCTGCATGCGCCACCACGGAGTCTTCCTGATGAGTTTCGCCATTCCCGCCCCCGCCCAGGCCACCGTTGCGGTGGTCGGCGGTGCGCCGTTCCCGGTTCGCCGCATCTATTGCGTAGGTCGCAACTATGCCGCCCACGCCCGCGAGATGGGGCATGACCCTGACCGCGAGCCGCCGTTCTTCTTCATGAAGCCGGCTGACGCCGTCGTGCCGACCGATGCCGTGGTGCCGTATCCGGCGGCGACGGCGGACTATCATCATGAGATCGAACTGGTGGTGGCACTGTCCGGCGGAGGGCGCGATATCCCTGTGGAGAAGGCGCTGGAACTGGTCTATGGCTACGCCGTCGGCCTGGACATGACCCGTCGCGACCTGCAGGCGCAGGCCAAGAAACTGGGGCGCCCCTGGGACATGGCCAAGGGTTTCGACCAGTCCGCACCTTGTGCGCCCATCGTGCCGGTGGCCCAGTGCGGGCATCCGGACAAGGGTGCCGTCTGGCTCAAGGTCAACGGCGAGGTACGTCAGCAGGGCGATCTCTCGGACCTGATCTGGAACGTGGCCGAGACCATTTCCTATTTGTCCGGCCTGGTCGAGCTGTTCCCCGGCGACCTGATCTACACCGGCACCCCCGAAGGCGTGGGTGCGGTGATCAAGGGTGACCAGTTGCAAGGGCATGTGGACGGCTTGCCGGACATCAACATCACCATCGGCTGAACACCCTGGAGGTGAGGGCGCTGCGGCTTCTTCGCAGCGCTGCACAGGCCCTCGGTACCGGGCGGAAACCAAACTGTCATGAAGCCGGCGGCGATGCGGCGTATAATACGGAGTTCCGCAAGGAATTCCGGGCATTGCAAGTCGTCCGCCCGGTCAGCATCGTTTTTGGCGTTTGCATCATCCGAAGCGCCCGGCTGCGCAGCAATTGGCCGGTTCGCCCGTAACACTTCAACACAGAAAGCAATCAGAACCCGTGCGCATGCACCCCATGCACCGGAGCCGCCTGGCGGCTGCCGCGGCGCTGTCGCACCGTTCGCAATAAACCATGTCCGACACCACGTCCGCGTCCGCAGCACCGGCTGCACCTGCCGTCCGCTTTGAAGATTTCGGCCTCTCGCCCGATATTCTGAAGGCCTTGTCCGAACAAGGCTACGTCCATCCGACTCCGATCCAGGCCCAGGCCATTCCAGTGGTGCTGCAAGGCCGGGACGTGATGGGCGCAGCCCAGACCGGCACCGGCAAGACCGCCGGTTTCTCCCTGCCGATCATCCAGCGCCTGCTGGCGCATGCCAGCCACAGCGCTTCCCCCGCCCGTCATCCGGTGCGCGCCCTGATCCTGACCCCGACCCGCGAGCTGGCCGACCAGGTGGCCGAGAATGTGAAGGCTTATTCCCGCTTCACCCCGCTGCGCTCCACCGTGGTCTTCGGCGGCGTCGACATGGCACCCCAGACCGCCACCCTGCGTGCCGGTGTGGAAATCGTCATCGCCACCCCGGGCCGCTTGCTGGACCACGTGCAGCAGAAGACGGTCAACCTGTCGCAGACCCAGATCCTGGTCATGGATGAAGCCGACCGCATGCTGGACATGGGCTTCCTGCCGGATCTGCAGCGCATCATCAACCTGTTGCCCAAGCAGCGCCAGAACCTGCTGTTCTCGGCCACCTTCTCGCCCGAGATCAAGAAGCTGGCCGCCAGCTTCCAGAACAATCCGGTGACCATCGAAGTCGCGCGCAGCAATGCCACGGCAGAAAACGTCAGCCAGACCATCTACAAAGTCGAGGAGGCGGCCAAGGCCGATGCTGTGAGCTTCATCATTCGCCAGCGCGAACTGAAGCAAGTGATCGTCTTTTCCAATACCAAGATCGGTGCCTCGCGCCTGGCGCGCACATTGGTGGCCGAAGGTGTGAAGGCTTCTGCCATCCATGGCGACAAGACCCAGTCCGAGCGCATGGCGGCGCTGGAGTCCTTCAAGCAGGGGCAGATCGAGGTCCTGGTGGCCACCGACGTGGCCGCCCGTGGCCTGGACATTGCCGAACTGCCTTGCGTCATCAACTACGATCTGCCCTACAACGCCGAAGACTATGTGCACCGTATTGGCCGTACCGGTCGCGCGGGCGCTTCGGGTGACGCCATCTCGCTGTTCTGCGACAAGGATGAACGCCTGCTGGTCGATATCGAAAAGCTGATCAAGAAGAAGTTTGAGCGCGCCGAACTGGTCGGCTTTGCCCCGCGTGCCCGTCACGAACGTGGCGAGCGTAGCGAACGCGGTGAGCGCGGTGAACGTCCCGAGCGTGGTGAACGCAGTGAACGCAGTGAACGTGGTGAGCGCAGCCGCAGCAGTCGCGAAGGCGGCGCACCGGTGGCCCGGCGCGAGAAGGTTGATCCGTGGTTCCTCAAGCCATACGAACCCAGTACCACCGAAACCGTTTCCACCAAGCCGGAGCTGGCGAAGAACAACCGTCCCAAGCCCAAGGTTGCGGCCTTGCTGGGCGGCATCCCCAAGCGCTGATGCGGACATCGGGCCTGGCGTCGATCATGCGCTTGCGCCCGGACCGAAACGCGCTCCCCAGCCGGTGAGCGCCAGGGTCCAGAATCCTTCCCTGTCACGGGCTGCGCCCGTGTCCAGTCCAAGAAAGGCCGCCGCCTGCTGCAAGGCCTGCAGCGGCTGGCCCAGGTCCAGCGCCTGGGCACCGTTCTGCTTGGAAAACTTTTCTCCCGACGCATTCATCAACAGCGGCACGTGCAGGTAGCGCGGCGTCGCATAGCCCAGCAGTCCCTGCAGGTAGATCTGCCGTGCCGTCGAGTCCAGCAGGTCGGCGCCGCGCACGATGTCGGTGACGCCCTGTTCGGCATCATCGACCACTACCGCCAGTTGGTAGGCCCAGAAGCCATCAGCCCGCTGCAGCACGAAATCCCCGACTTCCGAGGCCAGGTGCTGGACCTGTGGCCCCAGCCAGCGGTCCGTGAATTGCACCCGTTCGCCGGGCTGGCCGGCATCGGGCACGCGCAGCCGCAGCGTGCGTGGCGTCTTGCCGGGGGCCAATCCGTGGCGGCAGGTGCCGGGATAGAGCGCGGCACCATCACTGGCCGTGCCCACCCTGGAATCCGCGATTTCCTTGCGGCTGCAGCCGCAGGGGTAGGCCAGCGCGCCCAGACGCTCGCGTGCAAGCTGATAGCGTGCCTTGCGCTGGCTCTGTACCAGGACCGGTCCATCCGAGTGCATATCCAACGCCGCCAGTGTGGCGACGATGTCGTCGGCCGCGCCGGGCACGGTGCGGGTCTCATCGATGTCCTCGATGCGCAGCAGCCAGCGTCCTGCGTGTACACGCGCATCCAGGTAGCTGGCCAGCGCCGCCACCAGCGAGCCCGCATGCAGCGGACCGGAAGGCGAGGGCGCGAAGCGGCCGACATAGGCATGACCGCTCACATCTGCTCCCGCAGGGGGATCGGTCCGATCAATGATTGCCGTACATGCGGCTGTGCCAGGTATTGGATGAACCATTTGAGCGACTTGCCCTGCTCGGCCTTGGGCCAGGCCACCATGAAGTTGTCATTGGGTTTGGCCGCCAGGGTCTGCTTTTCCACCAGAGCGCCGGTGGCAAGGTAGGGCGCGGCCCAGATGCGCGGCAGATGGCCGCAACCGAGACCGGCCAGTTGGGCCTGCAGCTTGTCGGCCACGGTGGCCACCGTCAGCGTTTCCTGGCCCGACAGCAGGCCCATGGTCAGTGTCGGCAGGGACTGGCTGTTGTCGCCCACGGCAATGGCCCGGTGGCTGCGCACCAGCTCTGCCGACAGCGGTTCGGTGGCCGAGGCCAGCGGGTGCGTCGGCGCCACTGCAAACACCCAGTCCACCGCACCCAGCTCCTGCATCTGGAAGCGCCCGCTGGTGCGCACCACTTCCGGCCCGTCCAGCGTGACCCCGATGACCAGGTTGGCACGGCCTTCGATGAGCTTTTCCCAGGCGCCGGTCAGCACGCCGGGCGTGAAGCGCAGCCGTGTGCCGGACTCTTCGCGGTCGAAGGCTTCGATGACCGGCAGCATCTTCTCGAAGGGAATCAGACTGTTGAGCACGATGTGCAATTCGGTCTCGCGTCCGGTGGCGGTGCGCTTGACACGCTGCTCCAGATCGCTGGCGGCCAGCAAAAGGTGTCGGCCTTCCTGCAACAATTGCAGGCCGGCCGGTGTCAACTGGGCCCGGTGGCCGCGACGGTCGAACAGCAGCACATCGAGGTCATCCTCCAGCTTGCGCACGCTGTAGGTCAGGGCCGAGGGCACCCGGTCCAGGGCCACGGCGGCGGCGGCAAAGCTGCCCTTGCGGTCGATCATGTCGAGGATCAGCAGGGATTCCAGGGTGAGGTTCACGTCGAGCTCCGCTTGTTTAAATTTTTTGAATGAACACTACGGATTTTAGACCTTATCTGCGAAAAAGTTAGCCTCTATAGTGACGCCATCGACAAACATTTTGACTAAATCAATTCCGGTTTGGTCCCACTCAAGAAAGAGGTGTTGACATGATGGAACTTCGCAAAGCGAACGATCGTGGCCACGCCAACCACGGTTGGCTGGATTCGTATCACAGCTTTTCCTTCGCGGACTACCATGATCCCAAGCACATGGGCTTCGGTCCGCTGCGGGTGATCAACGAGGACCGCGTGGCCGCAGGGCAGGGTTTTGGTACCCATGGCCACCGTGACATGGAGATCATTTCCTATGTGCTCGAAGGTGAACTTGCGCACAAGGACAGCATGGGCAATGGCAGCGTGATCCGTCCCGGTGACGTGCAGCGCATGAGTGCCGGCACGGGCGTGCGTCATTCGGAGTACAACCATTCGCAGGACGGCACCACGCATTTCCTGCAGATCTGGATCATGCCCGACCGCGCCGGGGCTGAGCCGGGCTACCAGGAGGCGCACTTCTCGGCCGCTGACAAGGACGGCAAGCTGCGTCTGGTGGCCTCGCGCGATGGCCGTGACGGTTCGGTCAGCATGAACCAGGATGCCCAACTGTACGCCGGCCTGTTCGATGGCGCACAAACGGCCGGGTACACCCTGCCGCCAGGCCGCCTGGGCTATGTACATGTGGCTCGCGGCAAGGTCAGCGTCAATGGCCAGGCGCTGCAAGCCGGCGACGCCGTGAAATTCAGTGCGGTCGACCGCATTGACATCAGTGGCGGCGAGAAGGCTGAAGTGCTTTTGTTCGACCTGCCGCGCTGAGCATTTCAGCGCAGGCAGGGTTGCAGTAGCAAGCCCGCCGGTACCGATCACACCGGCGGTTTTCCCCGCGTCACTTCACTCTCTAGAGAAGGAATTTCGTCATGACCAAAGTTGCCATCGTTTACCACTCCGGCTACGGCCACACCAAGAAGCAGGCCGAAGCCGTGCAGGCTGGCGCGGCAGGCGTTGCCGGCGCCGATGTCGAGCTGATCGCCATCAGTGCCGAAGGCACCATCACCGATGCACAGTGGGCCAGCCTGGATGCGGCCGATGCCATCATCTTCGGTTCGCCGACCTACATGGGCACGGTCTCCTGGCAGTTCAAGAAGTTCGCCGACGCCTCCTCCAAGCCCTGGTTCAGCCAGAAGTGGAAGGACAAGGTCGGTGCCGCCTTCACCAACTCGGCCACCATGAACGGCGACAAGCTCTCGACCCTGCATTACCTGTTCACGCTGGGCATGCAGCACAGCATGATCTGGGTCGGCACCGGCCTGATGCCTGCCAACAGCAAGGCTGCCCAGCGCAATGACATCAACTTCGTCGGTTCCTTCTCGGGCCTGATGGCGCAAAGCCCGTCGGACTCCTCGCCGGAAGAAGGCCCGCTGCCGGGCGACCTGGAAACAGCCAAGCTGTTCGGTGCGCGCGTGGTGGAAACGGCGGCCAAGTTCAAGAAATAAGATTCATTGTCTGCATTGCAATTCTGAAGATGTAAAAAAGCCGACCTCGCGGGGTCGGCTTTTTCGTTGCCGGGCAGGACAGCGGTCAGGCGGCGGCAGAACTGGCTTGCTGCGCTGCGCGCTGCCTGGGCGCGCAATGCGGACAGGACTTGCCCGGCACGTAATCCGGCGAGATCTGTTCACGCGGGGTGACCACGGCGCGGCAGGCGAAGCATTGGACGGTCTGGGTTTCCTTCAGTTCCGGGCTCAGGGCAGTGCGATAGTCGAAAACGAAGCAGTCGCCGTTGTAATGGGCACCGCCGACATCCTCGAAATACTTCAGGATGCCGCCTTCGAGCTGGTAGACATGGTCATAGCCGATGTTCTGCATATGAATTGCAGCCTTTTCGCAACGAATGCCGCCGGTGCAGAAGGTGACCACGGTCTTGCCTTCGAAATCGGCCTTGTGCTCCTCGATCACCTGCGGGAATTCGGTGAACTTGCTGATGCGGTAGTCCACCGTGTTGTCAAACGTACCCACATCGACCTCGAAGCCATTGCGGGTATCCACCATCACCACCGGACGACCTTCGTCGTCGTGCCCCTGGTCCAGCCAGCGCTTGAGTTCCCTGGCTTCCACGAAAGGCGCACGACCCAGCTCAGGCTTGATCAGCGGATGCTTCATGGTGATGATCTCAGCCTTCAGTTTCACCAGCATGCGGGTGAAGGGCTGCTTCTCGGAATAGCTTTCCTTGACGATCAGGTCGGTAAATCGCGCATCGGCGCGCAACCAGGCCAGGAAGGCGTCGATTTCATGGCGCAGGCCGGCCAGGAAGAGGTTGATGCCTTCCGGGCTCAGGATCACGGTGCCACGAAGATTGTTCCTCTGGCAAATTTCCAGGAAAGCCGGACGCTTTTCAGCGGTGTCATCGAAGCTGATGAACTTGTAGGCGGCGATGTTGACGTAGGGGGTCTGCGGGGACTGCATGATGGCGTACTCAACTGTAAGTCTTTGAATCGTCAGCATTATAACCGTGTGGTCCGGGTGGCCGCAGTTATTTGGCGTACGCCTTGAGCTTCTCTGATGCAGATCAAGGCGGTCGGTCGCTTGACCCGGATTGGATTTGTGTAAAGTCTTCATATTTCTCACAAATCGAGATCAAACGGAATCGGTCAGGATCGCAAGCTCCGGTAAAATGGCTACCCTATGACTACCCCGCAATTTGTACACCTCCGTATGCACTCGGAGTACTCCATCGTCGATGGGCTGGTGCGTATCGACGATATCGTCAAGGCCGCCGCCAAGGATGGACAGGCCGCCCTGGCGGTGACCGACCTCGCCAACCTGTTCTGCATGGTGCGTTTCTACAAGGAAGCGCGCGGCAAGGGCGTCAAGCCCATTGCCGGCTGCGACCTGTGGATCACCAACGACGCCGACCGCGAAAAGCCCTTCCGCCTGCTGGTCCTGATCAAGAGTCGTCATGGCTACCTGCAACTGTGTGAAGTATTGTCCCAAGCCTGGCTGAACAACCAATACAAGGGCCGCGCCGAAGTGCGCATGGAATGGCTGGACGCGCTGCGCCACCAGGATGGCGGCAACGGCCTCATCGCCCTGTCCGGGGCCGGCATGGGCGACATCGGCCAGGCCATCGACAACGGCAACCTGGCCCAGGCCGAAGCCTGCGCGCGCCGCTGGGCCGAGATTTTCCCCGGCGCCTTCTATCTGGAACTGCAACGCGCCGGCCAGGCCAACATGGAACTGCAGGTGCGCCAGAGCGTGGCCCTGGGTGCCAAGCTGGGCCTGCCTTGCGTGGCCACGCATCCGATCCAGTTCCAGAGCCCTGAGGAATTCATCGCCCACGAAGCCCGCACCTGCATCGCCGAAGGCGAGATCATGGCCAATGCGCGCCGGGTGAAGCGCTTCAACGAGCAGCAATATTTCAAGTCGCAGGCCGAGATGGCAGAGCTGTTCGCCGACCTGCCGGGTGCGATAGCCAATACCGTCGAAATCGCCAAGCGCTGCAACCTGGTGCTGCAACTGGGCAAGCCGCAACTGCCGGATTTCCCCACGCCGGACGGCATGAGCATCGACGATTTCCTGGTAGCCCAGACCAAGGCCGGCCTGGAAGTGCGCCTGAAGGAGCTGTTCCCCGACGAAGCCGAACGCGAGAAGCAGCGGCCCCGTTACGAGGCGCGCCTGGAGTTCGAGAACAGCACCATCATCAAGATGAAGTTCCCGGGCTACTTCCTGATCGTGGCCGACTTCATCCAGTGGGCCAAGAACAATGGCGTGCCGGTCGGCCCCGGCCGGGGCTCGGGTGCCGGTTCACTGGTGGCGTATTGCCTGTTGATTACCGACCTCGACCCGCTACGCTACAACCTGCTGTTCGAACGTTTCCTGAACCCGGAACGCGTCTCGATGCCCGACTTCGACATCGACTTCTGCCAGGAAGGCCGCGACCGCGTGATCCAGTACGTGAAGGACCGCTACGGCAAGGATGCGGTCTCGCAGATCGCCACCTTCGGTACCATGGCCGCCAAGGGCGCGGTGCGCGACGTGGGCCGCGTGCTGGACCTGGGCTACAACTTCTGCGATGGCATCTCCAAGCTGATCCCCTTCAAGCCGGGCAAGCTGGTCACCCTGGCCGACGCCATCGAGGAAGAGCCCCTGTTGAAGGAGCGCCTGGAAAACGAGGAAGAGGTCAAGCAGCTGATGGGCCTGGCCCAGCAGGTCGAAGGCATCGCCCGCAACATCGGCATGCACGCCGGTGGCGTGCTGATCGCACCCGGCAAGCTGACCGATTTCTGCCCGCTTTACACCCAGGGTGGCGACTCGGGCGTGGTCTCGCAATACGACAAGGACGACGTGGAAGCCGTCGGCCTGGTGAAGTTCGACTTCCTGGGCTTGACCACGCTGACCATCCTTGACCGTGCGGTACGCTACATCCGCATGCTCGATCCGGCCATGGCCGATTTCGATCTGGCCAAGTTGCCGCTGGATGACCGGCCGTCCTATGAGCTGCTGACCAAGGCCAAGACGGTCGCCGTGTTCCAGCTGGAAAGCCGCGGCATGCAGGGCATGTTGAAGGACGCACGTCCCGACCGCTTCGAGGACATCATCGCCCTGGTGGCGCTGTACCGTCCGGGCCCGATGGACCTGATCCCCGACTTCTGCAAGCGCAAGCACGGCGAAGCCTTCGACTATCCTGACCCGCGTACCGAGGGCATCCTCTCCGAGACCTACGGCATCATGGTCTACCAGGAGCAGGTGATGCAGATGGCGCAGGTGATCGGCGGCTACTCGCTGGGCGGCGCCGACTTGCTGCGCCGGGCGATGGGCAAGAAGAAGGCCGAGGAAATGGCCAAGCACCGTGAACTGTTCCGCGAAGGCGCGGCCAAGAACGGGCTGGACCAGGCCAAGGCCGACGAGATCTTCGACTTGATGGAAAAGTTCGCCGGCTACGGCTTCAACAAGTCGCACGCGGCCGCCTATGCGCTGCTGTCCTACTACACCGCCTACCTGAAGGCGCATCACCCCGCCGCGTTCATGGCCGCCAACTTGTCGCTGGCCATGGAAGATACGGACAAGGTCAAGATCCTGATCGAGGATGCGATCGACATCTGCAAGCTGGCCATCCTGCCGCCGGACATCAACAAGTCCGACTACCGCTTCATGCCGGTGGGCGAGCCGGGCAAGAAGGCCACCCAGATCCGCTATGGCTTGGGTGCCGTCAAGGGTGCCGGTCAGAACGCCATCGAAGCCATCCTGGAGGCGCGCAAGAGCGGCCCCTTCAAGGACCTGTTCGACTTCGCCAAGCGGGTGGACAAGAAGCAGATCAATCGTCGTACTATCGATTCGCTGATTCGCGCCGGTGCCTTCGACTGCTTCAAGGTCGACCGCGCGATTTTGCAGGCCTCGGTCAACCTGGCCTGGGAAAGTGCCGAGCAGGCCGAGAAATCGGCCAACCAGGTCAGCCTCTTCGGCGGTGACGACAGCGACTTGGAAGCGCCGCTGGAATACGTGCAGGTACCGCCCTGGAGCGACAAGCAGCGCCTGACCGAAGAGAAGGGCGCCTTGGGCTTCTATCTCTCCGGCCATCTGTTCTCGGCCTACGAAAAGGAAGTGCGCCGCTTCGTGCGCACCAAGATCGCCAGCCTGGAACCTTCGTGGGAGCCGCGCAGCCTGGCCGGCATCATCACCGGGGTGCGGGTGCAGATGACCCAGCGCGGCAAGCTGGTGATCTGCACGCTCGACGATGGCACGGGCGTGATCGAAGCCACGATCTACAACGAACTCTTCGAGCCCTTCAAGCATCTCATCAAGGAAGACGAATTGCTGGTGGTCTCGGGCAAGGTGTCGGAAGACCGTTTCAATGGCGGCCTGCGGGTGGCCGCCGACAAGGTCATGGACCTGGGCGCGGCGCGCATCCAGTATGGCGTACGCATGGTGGTGTCGCTCAACAAGGCGATCGACCCGAATCACCTGCGCGATACGCTGGCTGCGCATCGCCAGGAGCAGGGCCTGCCCTTTGTGATGCGCTATCGCCAGGCCGATGCGGCCTGCGAGGTGGTGCTGGGCGATGCCTGGCGCGTCAATCCCAGCGACAGTCTGCAGTCGACGCTGGTGGCGTCGTTTGGGAAGGAAGCCGTCGTCGTCGAATACTGAAATCGATCAATGAAATAGCAAGCCCGATAAGCAAAACACAGACAACGGTGACAAGCCGTGCAACCAACAATGAAAACAACATCAGAAACCGGGGGCGGCAATGTCCCCCAAGGCAGCGCGGGTGGGGCGCTGCACGTGGCCTTCGGCGTGGACAGCGGCTATTTCCGCGGTATGGGTGCGGCCATAGTTTCGCTGCTGCAACACAATGCACAGCAGCGTTTTGTCTTCCACGTCTTTGCGTTCGCAGTCTCCGAAGATAGCCGCAACCGTCTCGACCGGCTGGCGCAGAGGTATGACCTGGACATTCGTACGCATCTGCTGGATGCTCACATGCTGGACGCCTTCCGTGCTTTTCCCTGCTTCGCCCAGCATCAGCTTGGGACGTTCATCCGCCTGCTGATTCCCAATCTGCTGCACGGCATCTCCGACCGCGTTCTTTACCTTGATGCCGATCTGCTGTGCTTCGGCAGCATCGCGGCGTTGCACGCCATCGAGCTCGATGGCGCCATTGCGGCGGCCGTGCATGACGAGGTGTCGACGACGGCCAAGACCCAGATCGCCACGCTGGGCCTGGCCAAGCCGGAGTACTTCAACGCCGGGGTGATGCTCATCAATGTGCCGGAATGGATCAGGGCGGATGTACAGACCCGTGCCTTGACGGTACTGTCCACGCAGCAACTGCTCTTTGCCGACCAAGATGCGCTCAACGTGGCGCTCAATGGTCGGGTGGTCTACATTGGCGACGAATGGAACACCCGCTATCACCTGGTCGACTACACCAGCCGTGGGGAAAGTGAACTGGTGGTGCCGCCTCAGGTCGTGTTCATGCATTTCACCGGCCCCGTCAAGCCGTGGCAGGACTGGTGCCTGCACGATGCCCGGAAAGTGTTCTTGCAAGTACAGGACAGGTCGTCCTGGAGCGACATGCCTCTGGATCCGCCGCGTACCGCGCGTGAATTCAAGCTGTATTCCAAGTCGCTGATGAAGCATGGCAGATGGAAAGAGGGCATTTGCATGCACTTGCGCTATCTGCGCAAACGTTCAGCATCGAAAAAGCGCTGAAACAGGGTACATGCCCCCGATCCGTTTATCTACTCGGTTGGACCTGCCCGTTGGCGGTCCGAGGCTTGCTTGACGATCTTGGCAAGTCGAATTTCAATGCTGGACATCTGGAGTCTTCCTTGCGTTACCTGAAATATTTTGTCGCCTTGCTGTTCGCTTTCTTTTTCGCATTTGCGCTCGTCATCGACCGCTCGGCTGGCGTCACCTATAGCCTGATGGTATTGACCGGCATGGCAACTGCAGCCCTTGGCCTGCGCCCTGAAGGATGGAGTTTCCCGTCCTTCCTGCGCAAGTACTGGATGGTGTCGCTGTCCATGGCCTTGCCCCTGGTCGCGGTACTGATCAATCAGCTCGTCACGGGCCATTACGCCAGCCGGGCGTATGACGCGCAGAGTCGTCTGGCCTTGTTCCTCTTCATGTTCTGGCTGATGCTGTTCCTCCCGCTGGAGTATTTGAAGCAGTTGCAATGGCCAATCGTGCTGGGCGCCATGTTGACCCTGATCAAGATGTATGTGCTTTCCGACGGCGGCAATGATCGCTACGGGACGGACTTCATTCCCATCATCATCTGTGCCCATATGGGATTGCTGCTCGGCGTCTTCGGCATGCTGTCGCTGGGCTGGACTCATTCAGACTCCCGGCTGGTCACCTTCAGCAAATTGGCGGGGCTTTGCGCGGGCCTTTACATGGCTTACCTGTCGGGCTCGCGCGGCGTATGGATGACCATCCCCGTCTATGCGGCCATTTCCAGCATGGCCCTGAAGCATATCAGGCGCAGTTACAAGCTGGCCGCGCTCGGCGTGTTCGTGGTGATCGTGGCAGCGAGCCTGACGTTCGGCCATTCGATCAAAGAGCGCATGATCGCGGCACAGGTGGACCTGCAGCAGTATTCTGCCGGCTCTGATAAAGATACTTCCCTGGGAACCCGGCTACAGTTGTGGAACGGTTCCTGGGTCCTTTTCAAGGAACATCCGCTGGTGGGCGTAGGCATCGACCGCTACCAGACGGCGCTGGAGGAACTGGCTGACCGCAAGATCATCACGACCCAGGCCGCGACCTTTCCGCATTCCCACAATGAGATGCTGTTCATGATGGTGCGCCTGGGCAGTATGGGCGCATTGGCCCTGCTGGCCATCTATCTGGTGCCGCTATGGATGTTTGCACGCCAGTGCCGCCATACTGATCGCGAGATCCGCAGTAGTGCAGCCATGGGCTTGTCGCTGGTGGCCGGTTTCATGGTGCTGGGGTTGGTGGACGTGGTCTTCCTGTGGTGGGAATGCTATCCCTTCTACGGCATCGGCATCGCCTACTGCCTGACTTGCATCCTCAAACGCCAGCAGCAGTTGCAAGCGAACGCCTGAGTGATTGCACTGAGCGGGAGCTCAGGCACCCGCCTTCTTTTCCTCGACCCAGCGTGCGACCACAGCGAGCACCTGGTCCGGGGTGATCTTGCGCATGCAGTCGCAGGTCATGATGCGTAGTTTCTCGCAGCCAGTGCAAGGCGCCTGGTCTGTGCACAGATTGCTGGCGCGCTTGCCCAAGGCCGCCCAGCGTCCCGGATGCATGGGGCGGGTCGGCGGAAACAGGCCCAGTGTACGCTGGCCGATGGCCGCCGACAGGTGCAGCGGACCGGTACCACTGGCGATCAATCCATCGGCCTGCGCAATGAATTGGGTCAGTCGCGCCAGGCTCATGCTGCCGCAGGTATTGATGACATTTGGCAGGGCCAGCAGGGCAACCGCATTCTGCTGCAGCCATTCGCCTTCACCGGCGCTGCCGGTCAGCCAGATCTGCACTCCGGGATGCTGCCCCAGCGTGTGAGCCAGCGCAATGTAGTAATCCACCGGCCACTCGCGGCCATGCCCGTTGGACTTGGCGTGCAGGATCAGGTTGAAGCGGTAAGGCGCAAAACCGGCCGCGATCTCCGCATCGTGCGGCACGGTGAAATGGTAATGGTCGGGAATCTCTTGGCGGTTCGGAATGTGGTTGTCGCCATAGGGCCGCAGGAACTCGAAATTGATCTGCGACTCGTGGTTCTCCGACAGGCCCTTGCTGAAGCGTACCCGGTCATTGCAGTAGATTAGCTGGTACACCTTCTGGCGCGCATTGCCGATACGGTGTTTCACGCGCGCCAAAAAAGCGGCTTTGGCAAGTTCACGGTTGGGCTGGGCCAGAATCACGGTATCGATGTCGCTGCCGCGCAGGAAGCCGTAAAGATCATCGGCCACCTCTTCTTCTTCCACCACTTCATCGATGTCGTTGCAATAGCGCACCACGTCGGCCGCATAGCGGCGACACAGCAGGCTGATCTTCACGCCCGGATTGAGTTGCCTCAGGCGCGCTGCCATGGGCAGGGTCAGCACGATGTCGCCGATGTTGTCGGTGCGACTGATGAGAATATGCTTGCTGGTGATCGGCATGACGAAAGCGTGTAATTCTGTTCTTCTGGTTGATCAAAGTATGCGTAGGAGCCCTGCAGTGATCAGCGGGCGCGGCGTTTGCGCAGGTAGCGCAGATACCACTTCAGGCTTTCCAGCGGGCGTCCCTGCCGGTACATGAAGCGCGAGTGCATGCGCAGCTCCTTGGTATTGCGCGGCGCCTGGTCCAGCGCCATATCGGCCCAGGGCGAGATATCCAAGTAGCGCCGGAATAGCGTGCAGGCTTCGTGCCGACTCCATGCCGCCCACGGCTTCACGGCACCGGCGAAGTGCACGAAGATGGCCTTGCCTACGGGCTTGAGGGCGAACTTGTTCACGTTCAGGTCGTGGATCAGGTCATACAGGTAGTTCCACTTCGGCGACAAATAGCGCGCGCGGCCGTTAAGGACCATGTTGAGCGCATCCTGGTCAGGGAAGCGCATGTCGGTCTTGCTGTTGAGCAGTGCATCCAGGGTCTTGGACGTAATATCCTCCGCCAGCCATCTGGGGATATTGATGAAGATCACGCCGCCGTTGAAATACTCGTTGTGCGCCAGCCCCAACGCTGCCACGCGACGCTGCAGCGTGACCGGTGCATCCGGCACCACCACGGCGATCTCCTGAGCGATATCCATGTTCACCAGTTCATCGAGGCGGTTGAAGCAGAGGATATCGGCATCCAGGTAGAGCACCCGGTCGGTAAGCTTGGCCAGTACCGTGGGGATGACCAGGCGCGTGAAGATCGACAGCGAATAGTGGGAATGGCCGAGGAAATGCGAGAACTGGGCGAAGTCTTCCAGCCTTAACTGATGCAACTCGGTCTTGACCCGATACATCGATTCCAGTTGCTTCAGGCGCCGCTGATGGTCTTCGGACACCTCGAAGGCCAGCACGTGGAAGGTGAAATGCTGGTCCGGATTATTGGCCACGATGGAGGCGATGGTGCCGCCCATGGCGCGGAAATAATTGTTGTCGACGCAAAAGGCGATATGGAAGGACGGCTTGCCATTCTCCGGTACCGCCATGATCTCTTGTTGGGTGGGGACGTTCATCAGATGGCTTTCATGACTTGTTCGACAGTCACCGCCTTGACCCAGTCGCGGCGGCCGGGCGCGGTAATGACGGTGCTATGGTCGCGGTCGACCGGCACCCACTCCGGATTCTTCTGGCGCATCAGGGCGATGACCGGTACCCGTACCGCATTGGCCAGGTGCATCACCGCCGTCTCCACCGAGATGATCAGATCGCAACAGGCGAGCATGGCCGGCAGTTGGAAGAAGTTTTCTTCGGCACTGAAGAGCCGGGTGCGCTGCAGGCCGTAACGGCCGATCACCTCGCGCGCATGGGCCAGTTCCTGCGGTACGGCGTTGACGATGAAGCAGGCATCTTCCCAGCCGGCGCGCGCCTGCATGGCCTGGATCAATGCGGCTACATGTTCCAGCGGCCAGCAGCGTTTCCTGGTCTTGGCATAGGGATTGATGAAGACCAGCTTGCCCTTGCGCGGCGCGAACTGCCACGCCTCCAGCTGGTCCTGCGCGTACTGGTGCCACTGCGCCGGGATATCGACAAAGGGGAAGCGTGCTGCGCCGCTGACGTCCAAGCCACTGAGCTGCTGGAACCAGTGCGCATAGACATCGCTGATGTGATGCTCCGGCGTGGCACTGCGATAGGGGGGCATGGCGGCATCGAGCTTGCGATAAGCCAGCAGATGATGCGGCTGGAACAGCTTGACTGATTTCTTCATGCCCACCACCCAGCCTTCGGGGCTGATCTCGCGCGCCAGTGCTGCATACAGGTGCGGACGCAGGGTGGCCAGCGAGACCACGATGGGATAGTCCTCGCGGCGCGCCTCGGCGATGGATTCGCGATAGAGCTCAGGGCTGTAGGTGCGGGTATAGACCTTGGCGAAGAAGGGGCAGGCGGCGGTCCAGTCGTACAGGGCGTATTTCTTCAGGTGCGGCCACTGGCTTGCATCGGCCGTGCGCCTTACTTCGTCCACCCACAGATGGATCTTCATATGCGGGTTCTGCGCGGCAAAGCCCTTGAAGAAGTTTTGCAGGTAAGTGAAATCTCCCAGGGCCAGGTGGGCGATGAAAAGGATCTTGTCCGACTTCTGCAGCAGTTCTGCCGGGATCAGGGTGTCGTGTTGGTGCATGGTCAGGCGGAGGCTTCCTGTTGCTGGGAGAACTGCAGGCGGTACAGGTTGGCATATACGCCTTCCTTTTGCAGCAGCTCCTGATGGTTGCCAATCTCGGCGATCTGTCCATGCGAGAGCACCACGATGCGGTCGGCGCGTTCGATGGTGGACAGACGGTGGGCGATGACGAAGGTGGTGCGGCCCTGCATGAGCCGGTCCAGTGCGGCCTGTACCGCGCGTTCGGATTCGGTATCCAGGGCCGAGGTGGCCTCGTCCAGGATCAGGATGGGCGCATCCTTGTAGATGGCACGGGCAATGGCTACGCGCTGGCGCTGCCCGCCGGACAGGCGCGAGCCATTGTCGCCGATGCGGGTCTGCAGCCCGTCAGCCAGGCCCGCCACCACGTCGGTCAGGTGCGCGGCTTCCACGGCTGCCTCTACGCGCGCCGGGTCCGGCTGGGGATCACCATAGGCGATGTTGGCCGCGAGGGTGTCGTCGAAGAGCACCGTGTTCTGGTTCACCATGGCGATCTGCTGGCGCAGGCTGAGCAGGGAGATGGTTTCGATGGGACGCCCATCGAGCAGGATCTCGCCGGAGGTAGCCGAGTAAAAGCCAGGTACCAGGCTCACCAGGGTGGACTTGCCGCCCCCGGACATGCCCACGAAGGCGATGGTTTCACCGGCCTCGACGTGCAGGTTGATGTTCTTGAGCGCCAGTTGTTCGTGGCCGGGATAGGCGAAGCTGACATCGACGAAATCGAGCTGGCCGGTCGCGCGCCGGGGCAGGGCTTGGCCTGTTGTGCGTTCGGTGGGTTTGTCGATGAGCTTGTAGACTTCTTCGGCAGCGGCCATGCCGCGTTGCAGGGGGCCGTTGATCTCGGCCAGTTGTTTGAGCGGGGCCAGCAGCATCAGCATGGCCGTGATGAAGGACACGAACCCGCCCACGGTGATCTGGCCATTGCCGGACTGGATCAGCGCCATGACGATGACCACGGCCACCGCGGTGGCGGTCATGAGCTGGGTGATCGGCACCGTCGAGGAAAACGCCGCCGTCATGCGCATCGTATAGCTGCGCAGGTTCTCGGCACGACGGTTGAAGCGTTCCTTCTCGTAGTCCTGGCCGCCGAAGATCTTGATGACTTGCTGGGCGCGCGTGGTTTCCTCGATCACCTGGGTCATCTCGGCATTGACCGCCAGCGAGTCGCGATTGAGTTTTTTCAGGCGCTTGCCGGTGGTACGCACCACGATGGTCACCAGCGGCAGCAGTACCAGGGTGACGATGGTCAGTACCCAGTTCAGGTACAGCAGCCAGGCCAGCAGACCCAGTACCGTCAGGGCCGAGCGCAGGATGGAGGTAAACACCTTGGTCACCATGTCGATGATCTGCTGCACCTCGAACATCATGGAATTGATGACCTTGCCCACCGTATTGGTTGCATAGAACTGCACCGGCAGGTCCAGCATGCGGGCGAACATCTGGCGCCGCAGTTCATTGAGGATGCGGGTGGAGACCCAGGTCATCATGTAAGAGCTGGTAAAGGTGGCGATACCGCGGATGAAGAAGATGCCGATCACCGCCGCCGGCACCAGCCACAGCGAAAAGGCCGGCTTGCCCACGAAGCCCTTGTCCAGCAGCACCTGGAAGATATAGGGCACCACCGGCTCGGTGGCCGCCGTGACGATCATGGCAATGAAGGCGATCGCCAGCCGCTTCTTGTAGGGCCAGTGCAGGGCAGCCAGGCGTTTCATGTTGTTGGACAGCATCGGGGATCCTTGCTTGCGGGTAAGGCAGGTAACGAAAAAAGAGAGATTATGCCGTGTTCGCCGTGCCGACAGGCTGTTGCTGCGACAGTGACCACAAGATCGCGATCAGGAAGCCCAGCATCATGACGCCATTGTTGTGCGTCAGGAACGCCTGAGTCAGGCCGAACACCAAGTAGCTAAGCATGAGCATCACGCCCGCAGCCGACGCCAGCCGGACCTCCCGGTTTGCCGACCGACGCAGGCGGGTGGCAAACAGGCCCAGCGGCACCAGAAACAGTGCCGTCACCGTCAGCAGTCCAGGCAGGCCGTACTTGACCAAGGCATCGACGTATTCATTGTGCAAATGGGTGTGTTCCTGGATCGAGGGCGAGGCAAGACCATCGCGCACCATCTGTGCCTTGGCCTGCATCATGCCTTCCTTGCCCCAGCCCAGCAGCAGATGCTGCGGGGCCAGCTGCAGGCCCACGCGCAGCATTTCCAGGCGGGCCCCCACCGACGAATCAGCATTGGCGCTGCGAGCGTATTGATCCGCTTCGGTAACGGCCAGACGCATGCGCGCTGTCAGCGGGGAATTGGGTAGCAGAGCCAGCAACGCGATGGTAACCAAGGCGCTTGTCGCCAGTTTGAGCATGAGCCGGCCCTGGCCGGCGCGTAGCAGCAGCCAGCCTGCCACCAGGGCGCAGAAGGGTAGTGCCAGCCAGCTGCCACGGCTGCCGCTCAACAGGCAGGCTGCCAGGCCCAGCAGCACGCCGGCGGCGTGCAGGAGCTTCCAGGGCAGACTCTGGCGCAACTGGATGGCCCGCGCCAGAGCACAGGCCGCCAGCATGGCCAGCAGGGCGCTGATGTTGCCGTACTGGATGGGATTGGTGCTGCCGCCGGGACGCTCCAGCGCCAACACCAACCATTGCCAAAGACTGAGAAGGCCCGCGCCAATCGCCCCCACGGTAGCGCCATTCCACAGGGCAGCAGCTTGCAGTGGGAAGGCGCGCAAGAGCAACAGGGCCGGAATGGCCAGCAGGAAGCGCAGGGGGGCGTCGTACTCACGGCCGGGCGCTTGATGCGCCAGGTTGAGCACCATATGCACCCCGAAATAACCGGCCAGCACAGCCATCAGCAGCCAGTCGTCGCGCTCCAGCCGTGCGCGCCGTGTGTTCGGACGAAACAGCACGACAGCACCCAGTACCAGCATGGCTGCACCCAGCGAGAAGCCGCTTGCGATGACCAGGGAGATTGCCAACAGGAGGAAGACTGCGAAGGAGTTATAGATGGGCATGGAAAAGCACGAAAGCACCGGCAACCGGCCGCGAAGTGCGCATTGTAATCCATGCGCTGCGGCCGTCGGCTGGCGGGGCAATTACATCAGGATGATGTCGTACTGCTCCTGCTGATAATCACTCTGCACCTGCAACGACACCGGCTTGCCGATGAAGTCCCCCAGCATGGCCAGGTGCTGCGATTCCTCTTCCAGGAACATGTCCACCACCACCTGCGAGGCCAGGATGCGGAATTCGCGCGGATTGAACTGCTTGGCCTCACGCATGACCTCGCGCAGGATCTCGTAGCACACCGTGCGCGGCGTCTTGACCTGGCCGCGCCCCTTGCAGGCCGGGCAGGTCTCGCAGAGGATATGGGCCAGCGATTCGCGGGTGCGCTTGCGAGTCATTTCCACCAGCCCCAGGGTGGAAAAGCCCGATACCGAGATCTTGGTGCGGTCGCGCTGCAGCGCCTTGCCCAGTTCGGCCAGCACGGCCTGGCGGTGCTCGGCGCTCTCCATGTCGATGAAGTCCAGGATGATGATGCCCCCCAGGTTGCGCAGCCGCAGCTGGCGGGCAATGGCATGCGCCGCTTCGAGATTGGTCTTGAAGATGGTGTCATCGAAGTTGCGACCGTTGACGAAGCTGCCCGTGTTCACGTCGATGGTGGTCATCGCTTCGGTCTGGTCAACGATCAGGTAGCCGCCCGACTTCAGGTCCACCCGGCGACCCAGGGCTCGCTCGATTTCCTCTTCCACGCCGTACAGGTCGAACAGCGGCCGCTCGCCGCGATAGTGCATCAGCTTGGGCAGCACCGAGGGCGTGTAGATGGCGCCAAACTCCTGCAGCATGTGGAAGTTCTCGCGCGAATCGACCTGGATGGTAGCGGTCTGGTCGGAAACGAAGTCGCGCAGCACCCGCTGCGCCAGCGACAGGTCCTGATGCAGCAGCGTCGGTGCCGGTTTGGTCTTGGCCTGCTTGATGATGGTGGCCCAGGTGGTGCGCAGGTATTCCACATCCATCTGCAGGTCGGAGTCTGACGCATCCTCTGCCATGGTGCGGATGATGAAGCCGCCTTTTTCTTCCGGCGGCAACAGCGCCTGCACCTTGCTGCGCAGGAGTTCGCGCTCGGCTTCGTTCTCGATGCGCTGGGAGATGCCGATGTGCTTGTCCTGCGGCAGATAGACCAGCATGCGCCCGGCAATGGAGATCTGCGTCGACAGCCGCGCCCCCTTGGTGCCGATGGGGTCCTTGATGACCTGCACCGTGATGGTCTGGCCATCATGCAGCAGTTTCTCGATGGGAATGGCCGGCGCATTCTGACCATCGTGCGGACGGGCCTCCCAGATGTCGGCCACATGCAGGAACGCCGCACGCTCCAGGCCGATATCGATGAAGGCCGACTGCATGCCCGGCAGCACCCGCACCACCTTGCCCAGGTAGATGTTGCCGGCCAGGCCGCGCGAGAGGGTACGTTCGATGTGCAGTTCCTGCACGGCGCCTTGCAGGATCAGCGCCACGCGCGTCTCCTGCGGCGTGATGTTGATGAGGATGTCTTCGCTCATAGGATGCGCACGCCCGCTTGTTGTAATAGTTGAGCCGTCTCGAAGAGCGGCAGTCCCATGATACCGGAATGACTGCCCACGATATGACTGATGAACACTGAAGCCAGGCCCTGGATGCCATAGGCGCCAGCCTTGTCGTAGGGTTCCACCGTATTGCAGTAAGCAGCGATGGCCTGCTCGGTGAGCGGCGCGAAGCTGACGTCGGATTGCTGCACGATCTGCCAGACGTCGGTGTCCAGCCCGTGCGTCACGCCCACGGCCACGCTGGTCAAGACCTGATGCGTGCGGCCGGAGAGCAGGGTGATCATGCGCACGGCTTCATCGTGATCGGCCGGCTTGCCCAGGATCATGTCATCGACCACCACGGTGGTATCGGCCGAGAGCAGCGGGCGGTGCGGCAACTGGCGCAGGATCATGGTCTGCTGGGCGCTGTCGAGCTTGGCGCGGGTAACGCGGGCGACATAGTCCAGCGGGGCTTCGCCGGGCAGGACACTCTCGTCGACTTCCTTGTCCGAGAGCAGCAGTTCGAAATCGATGCCGATCTGGCGCAGCAGTTCGCGACGGCGCGGGCTTTTTGAGGCGAGGTAGATTTTGTGGTCCGCTTGTTTCATTGAGCCAGGGATGTCAAGAGCCGGTACCGGAAGGCCGGAAGCCGGCGGTGGACGCCGTCAGGCGCGGTGATACGGATGGTTCTGGGTGATCGACCAGGCGCGGTACAACTGCTCGGCCAGCATCACCCGCACCATGCCATGCGGCAAGGTCATGCTGGAGATGCGGATGAGCGTGTCGGCCCCGGCCTTGAAGCCGGGATCGAGTCCGTCGGCCCCGCCGATGACGAAGGCCACGTCGCGCCCGTCCTGCTGCCACTGCACCAGCTGTTGCGACAACTGCACCGAGGTCCAGTCGCGCCCGCGCTCGTCCAGCGCAATCACGCGCGCGCCCTTGGGCAGCGCCGCTTCGATCTTCTCGCGCTCCTGGGCCATCACGGTTTCTGCGGTGCGGCTGCCGGAGCGTTCGACGGGTTTGATTTCCTTGAGGATGATCCGGCATTCCGGTGGCATGCGCTTGGCATACTCCTGGAAGCCGGTTTCTATCCACGCCGGCATCTTGTGGCCGACGGCCGCGATGACCAGCTGCATCAAGCCTTGCTGGAACGCTTGGCGGCCGGCTTCTTGGCGGTCTCGCTCTTGGCCGGTGCCACACGCACGGTCTTGCCGGTCGGGGTCTTGGGCGCTGCCGCCTTGCGGGTGGTGCCGGCCTTGGTGGTGGTGGTCTTGCTGCCGGCGGCCGTGCCACGGGTGGTGGTGGTCTTGGCCGTCGTGGTCTTGGTACCGGTGGCACGGGTGGTGCGGGTCGTGCCGGCGGCAGCGCGCGTACCGGTAGTGGTGCTGGTGGCCGTGGCGCGCGGCTTGCGGGCCGGCTTCTTCGGTGCGTCCTCGTCGTCGTCCAGGGCCTGGCTGGCTTCGACGGCTTCAGCCTGGGCGCGGGTACGGCGGGTCTTGGGGGCCGGGGCTTCGTCGACGGCGGCGCGCTTGGCGGCGGCCGAGGTGCCGGTGCGCTTGGCCGCGCCCAGCTTGACTTCCTTGTCGCCCCAGATTTCTTCCAGACGGTAGTAGGTGCGGATGGCCGGCTGCATGATGTGCACGATCATGTCACCCAGGTCGACCAGCACCCATTCACCGGTGTCCTCGCCTTCGACGCTGACGACATTGCCGCCCTTGGCCTTGACCTTGTCGCGCACCGAGGCGGCCAGCGCCTTGGTCTGACGGTTCGAGGTACCGGAGGCAATGGCCACGCGGTCGAACAGGCTGGTCAGGTGCGAGGTGTCGAAGATGCGGATTTCTTGGGCCTTGACGTCTTCCAGGGCGTCCACGACCAGGGTTTGCAGTTTTTTGATGTCCATTATTGAGTTCGGTACAGATGTTGTTGTTCGATATAGTCTAGCACCCTGCCCGGAATCAGCGAATCGGGTCGGGTGCCGCGTTGCAGCTGGGCACGGATTTCAGTCGACGAGATATCGACCGCCAGCCCGAGGGCCAGGTAGCCGTATCCGTGCGGGGTGCTGCGGATCTCTTGCGGCGCAGCGTTGCGTCGCTTGAATTCTTCTCTCACGGCCGGCGGCACGTGCGTGTCGGCCAGCGCGAAGCCAGGCCGCGAGGCGGCGCACAGGTGCGCCAGGTCAAACAGTTCCTGCCAGTGCTGCCATGTGTCCAGATGCTGGAGCTGATCCGCGCCCATCAGGAACACGATGGACACCTCCGGTCCCAGTTCGGCCCGCAGGGCGCGCAGGGTATCGATGGTATAGGTCGCGCTGGCGCGACGGATTTCCTGCTCATCGATGACGACCGGTACCTGCTGGCGATCGAAGGCCCGCCGCACCATTTCCACACGATCGGCCGCGGCGGCCTGCAAGCCGTGCTTCTGCCACGGATTGCCGGTGGGGATGACGCGCAGCTCGTCGGGCTGCAGCAACTGCACGAAATGCTCGGCCAGCAGGACATGGCCATTGTGCACCGGATCGAAGCTGCCGCCGAGCACGGCGATGCAGCGCTGCGCCGCAGGCGGCGCCATTACAGCCATTCCTTGTGCACCAGGAAGTCGGCATACAGCGCCGCTTCCGCACTGCCCGGCTCGGGATGCCAGTCATAGCGCCACTTTACCAGCGGCGGCATCGACATCAGGATGGATTCGGTCCGGCCACCGGATTGCAGCCCGAACAGCGTGCCCCGGTCGAAGACCAGGTTGAATTCCACATAGCGTCCCCGGCGATAGGCCTGGAAGTCGCGCTCACGCTCGCCATAGGGCGTACCGCGGCGCGCCGCTACGATGGGCAAGTAGGCGTCCAGGAAGGCATCACCGACGCTGCGCTGCAGGGCAAAGGCTTGCTCGAAGGGCAGGGCGTTGAAGTCATCGAAGAAAATGCCACCGACACCGCGCGGCTCCTTGCGGTGCTTCAGGTAGAAATAGTCATCGCACCACTTCTTGAAGCGCGGATACAGGTCCTCACCGTAGGGCTGCAGCGCAGCGCGGCAGGTGCGGTGGAAGTGGACTGCATCTTCCTTCACACCGTAGTAGGGCGTGAGGTCCATGCCGCCGCCGAACCACCAGACTGCTTCTTCGCCTTCCGCGTGGGTGGTGAAGAAACGTACATTCATGTGCACCGTCGGCACGTAGGGATTGCGCGGATGCAGCACCAGCGACACGCCCATCGCTTCCCAGGCCCGGCCCGCCAGTTGCGGGCGGTTGGCCGCCGCCGAAGGCGGCAGGTTCTTGCCCATCACGTGCGAGAAGCCCACGCCGCCACGTTCGAGCAGGTTTCCTTCTTCCAGCAGGCGCGAGGTGCCGCCGCCACCTTCGGGGCGTTCCCACGAATCCGACAGGAAGGTCTTGCCATCGGCGGCTTCCAGGGCCGCGACGATGCGCTGTTGCAGGTCCTGCAGATAAGCCTTGACGGCGGCAGTGTTGGTGGAAGCGTTGGAATGGTGGGTCACGGCGGGTCGCTCTGATGCACGGTTACTGGACGGAAATGCGTTCCAACCCGCCATTGTACCTTGAGCGCCCCTGGCTGGGGCGCCAAAAGCCGCTCCGTGCGCCTTGCCGGGGCGGCCTTGTGGGGCATTGGCCTCAGTTTTGCGGCGGCTGTGTCGGCGCGATGTTGACCTGATAGGTCGCTGGTGCCGGCCAGCCTTCCTTCAGGCAGACCTCGGCGATGGCGTTCTGCACGTCGTTGTAGACCTGGCCGAAGTTGGGGGTGGGCGCGTGCACGCGCAGGGCAATCAGGGTCCCGGTGGCATTGAATTCCAGGATCACGATGCCAGGGGCCGGCGTCTGCAGCACGTTGGGGATGGCCTTGATGCGCTCGGAGAGTTTGGCGATGGCCTCCTGAGGATCGACCCCATAGGCAATCTGGCAACGCAGGTCGGTACGACGAGTGGCGTTGACGTTGTAATTGATGATGTTTTCCGAGAACAGCTTGTTGTTGCCGATGATCACGCGCAGGTTGTTGTCGGTGGTGATGATGGTGGTCACCAGGCCAATGTCGGAGACGCTACCGGTCTGGCCGGCCGCGGTGATGTAGTCGCCCACCTTGAAGGGGCGCAGCACCACCAGGAAGATGCCGGCCGCGAAGTTCGACAGCAGGCCCGACCAGGCCACGCCCAGCGCCACGCCGACCGCACCGATCATGGCGGCAAAGGAAGTGGTGGGGATGCCGCACACTTCCAGGATGCCCATTACCAGCAGGATGCGCAGGATCACGTGCATGGCCGAGCTGGCGTAGTTGATCAGGGTGGTCTCGAACTGGCGCGCCGTCAGCACGCGGCGCACGACCTTGGACAAGGTGTTGATGAACAGGCCGCCGACGATCCAGATGACGATGGCGGCGATCACCTTGAGCCCGAAGGGAACCAGGTAGAGGTTGATCAAAGTTTCAACATTGAGCAGGTGGTCTGGCATCGATATGTCCTTTTTTTCTCGGAATGCGGGTTGTGGCGGTGGCATGCTGCCCGCAAACGCCCGTCAGGCTTGGGCGGTGGGGGCGCCATTTTTGTTGCAGCGCTGCGCACGCCTGCCAAATGAAATCCCCCGCAACACGCAGGGCGTTGCGGGGGATGGGGACGGCATGCGGCCCGGCTTAGCGCTTCAAGGCGCGCCAGCCGATGTCGCGGCGCATCTGCGAACCGGCGAAGTGGATCAGGTCGGCAGCGTCATAGGCGTGCTTCTGCGCGACCTTGACGCTGTCGCCCAGACCCACCACGCACAGCACGCGGCCGCCGTTGGTGGTCAGCTTGTCACCGTTGAGGACCGTGCCGGCGTGGAAGGTCACGCAATCGGGCGTTTCGGCCGGGATATCGGTGATCAGATCACCACGGCGCGGTTCTTCCGGATAGCCGTGCGCGGCCATGACCACGCCCAGTGCGGTGCGGCGGTCCCATTCCAGTTCGACCTTGTCCAGCGTGCCGGTGACGGCGTGTTCAAACACGGTCAGCAGATCGGTCTTCAGGCGCGCCATGATGGGCTGGGTTTCCGGATCGCCCATGCGGCAATTGAATTCCAGCGTCTTGGGATTGCCGTCGGCATCGATCATCAGGCCCGCATACAGGAAGCCTGAGAAGGGGATGCCATCCTTGGCCATGCCCTGCACGGTGGGTACGATGATTTCGCGCATCACGCGCGCATGCAGCGCCGGGGTGACGATGGGCGCGGGCGAATAGGCACCCATGCCGCCAGTGTTGGGACCCTGGTCATGATCCTGCAGGCGCTTGTGGTCCTGGCTGGTGGCCAGCGGCAGGATGTTCTTGCCGTCGACCATGACGATGAAGGAAGCTTCTTCACCGGCCAGGAATTGCTCGATCACCACGCGCGCACCGGCGTCGCCCAGCTTGTTGTCGGAGAGCATCATGTCCACGGCCGTATGCGCTTCTTCCAGCGTCATGGCAACCACCACGCCCTTGCCGGCGGCCAGGCCGTCGGCCTTGATGACGATGGGCGCGCCCTTTTGGGCGATGTAGTCATGCGCGGCGGCAACGTCCGAGAAGGTCTGGTATTCGGCGGTAGGGATCGCATGGCGCTGCATGAAGGACTTGGCGAAGTCCTTGGAGCTTTCCAGCTGGGCCGCTTCCTTGGTGGGGCCGAAGATCTTCAGGCCGCGGGCACGGAAGACGTTGACGATACCGGCAGCCAGCGGGCCTTCCGGACCGACCACGGTCAGTGCCACGTGCTCCTGCTCGACGAAGTCGGCCAGGGCCACGGGATCGGTGATGGCGATGTTCTGCAGGCGCTCGTCGAGCGCAGTGCCGCCATTGCCGGGAGCAACATAGACCGTCTGGATGCGCGGCGACTTGGCAATGGCCCAGGCCAGCGCATGTTCACGGCCACCGGAGCCAACAACTAGGATTTTCATGGGATAGGAAGATATAAGTGGCGAATGGGGCGGAAAGGGGCGTGTTGTCCGAATCGGTTCAATTCAGGTGAATTATTCTTCGATCACGGCATTGGTATAGAGCTCCTGGGTATCGTCCAGGTTCTCCAGCGCATCCAGCAGTTTCTGCATCCTGACGCCATCCTCGCCGGCGAACACGGTTTCGGTGGAGGGCTTCATGGTGATCTCGGCGACTTCGGCCTTGAAGCCGGCCGCTTCCATGGCGGACTTGACGGCTGCGAAGTCGTTGGGGGCGGTCAGCACTTCGATGCCGCCTTCGTCGTCGGTGATGACGTCTTCGGCACCGGCTTCCAGCGCCGCTTCCATGACCGCATTCTCATCGGTGCCGGGCGCATACATCAGCTGGCCGCAGTGCTTGAAGAGAAAGGCCACCGAACCTTCGGTCCCCATGTTGCCGCCGAACTTGGAGAAGGCGTGACGCACTTCGGCCACGGTACGGACGCGGTTGTCGGTCATGCAGTCGACGATGATGGCCGCGCCGTTGATGCCATAACCTTCATAGCGCACTTCTTCATAGTTCACGCCATCCAGGGCGCCAGTGCCGCGCTGGATGGCGCGGGTCACGTTGTCCTTGGGCATGTTGGCGTCGGAGGCGCGGTCCACGGCCAGGCGCAGGCGCGGGTTGGTGTCCGGATCGCCTCCGCCCATGCGGGCGGCGACGGTGATTTCCTTGATCAGACGGGTCCAGACGCGACCGCGCTTTTCGTCCTGACGGCCTTTACGATGCTGAATATTGGCCCATTTGCTGTGTCCAGCCATGTTCAATCTTTCCTGCGAGAGAGTGAGGCCAGAACCGCCCCGCCTGCCCAGACCGCGCTCCGGGGCGCCTCGGCAAGACCGTGGGGCGCAGGTGACGCATCGCTGCAGAAGGGGACCGGCGCAGGCAGGACCGATAATACATTTCCTGGCGCCATGTTCTGACTATAATCGGGCGGGCATTTTACCATATCGCCACCCCATCATTTTTGCCTTCGAGGCCGAGCCGACATGATTAATCCGCTTCCGATCGCCACCCATTCAGGGGTGCAGCTGTGCCTGCTGCCGCAACTGGCCAACCGCCACGGCTGCATCACCGGCGCCACCGGCACCGGCAAGACCGTCACCCTGCAGGTGCTGGCCCAGGCCTTGTCCGACATCGGCGTGCCAGTCTTCATGGCGGACGTCAAGGGTGACCTCTCCGGTCTGGGCAAGGCCGGCAGCAACTCGCCCAAGACCAGCGCGCGCCTGGCCCAGCTGGGCCTGCCCGAGCCCGCCTGGGCCGCCGCGCCGGTAGCCTTCTGGGACGTCTATGGCGAGCAGGGTCATCCGGTGCGGGCCACCGTCTCCGACATGGGACCGCTGATGCTGGCCCGCATGCTCAACCTGAACGACACCCAGCAGGGCGTGCTGCAACTGGTCTTCAAGATTGCCGATGATCACGGCCTCTTGCTGCTCGATACCAAGGACCTGCGCGCCATGCTGCAGCATGTGGGCGAGAACGCGGCGCAGTTCAAGACCGAATACGGCAACATTTCGGCCGCCAGCGTGGGCGCCATCCAGCGCGGCCTGATCGCCATCGATGAACAGGGTGGCGACCGCTTCTTCGGCGAACCGATGTTGAACATCGAGGACTGGATGCAGACCGATGCGCAAGGTCGCGGCGTCATCAACATCCTCGCCGCCGACAAGCTCATGAACGCGCCGCGCCTGTATTCCACCTTCCTGCTGTGGATGCTCTCGGAGCTCTTCGAGCACCTCCCCGAGGTGGGTGACCTGGACCAGCCCAAGATGGCCTTTTTCTTCGACGAGGCGCACCTGCTTTTCGATGAAGCCCCCAAGCCGCTCCTGCAGAAGATCGAGCAGGTGGTGCGCCTGATCCGCTCCAAGGGCGTGGGCATCTATTTCGTGACCCAGAATCCGCTGGACATCCCCGACACCGTACTGGGCCAGTTGGGCAACCGCGTACAGCACGCCCTGCGCGCCTACACACCGCGCGACCAGAAGGCGGTGCAGGCCGCCGCCGAGACCTTCCGTCCCAATCCCATGGTCAACACCGCCCAGGCCATCACCGAACTGGGGGTGGGCGAGGCCCTGGTGTCCTTCCTGGACGAGAAGGGCCGGCCCAACATGGTCGAACGCGGCTACGTGCTGACACCGGCCTCGCAGATCGGTCCGCTCAGCGACCCGGAGCGGCGTGCCCTGATCGCGTCCTCGCTGGTGGCCGGTGTCTACGAACAGGCCATTGACCGCGAATCGGCCTATGAACGCCTGAAAGGCCGTGCCGTGCAGCAACCGCAGTCCGCCCCGGCCCCGGTCCCGCAAGAAGCCCCGGCACCGGTGGATGACAACGCCTGGGGCGCTTCGGCTGGCCGCACTGCACCGGCCCCGGCCAGCACCTCGCGTCCCGGCGGCGGTACGCGCATGCCGCCACCCCGGCCACAGCCATCGCCCGCACCGTCACAAGGCCAGAGCGGCGGCCTGGGGGATCTGCTCAAGGATGCCGCCGGCGGCATCTTCGGTAGCGGCAGTGGCAGCCGCCGCAGCGATTCGCCCTTGCAGGCCATGGTCAAGTCGGCCGCGCGCAGCATCGGTTCGCAGGTTGGCCGTGAACTCATTCGCGGCGTGCTCGGCACCCTGATGAAGAAACGCTGATCCGCCACCGCCCGCGCTGTCCGGACATCCGTACGGCGCGCGGGCAGCCCAGGGTTTACAATCGCGGCCATGACTGCCGCTCACTCCCCCGTCCATTCCACCCCGCGCCAGGCCTTCCTGGGCGGCTTGCTGCTGGCCATCGTCGGCGCCATTTTCTTTTCCGCCAAGGCCATCGTGGCCAAGCTGATGTACCGCTATCAGGTCGATGCGGTCATGGTGATCACCTTGCGCATGGTGTTTTCCTTCCCCATGTTTGCCGCCGTGGCACTGTGGAAGGCCCGCACCCAGCCGCCGCTGGCGCGCGCCGACGTCCTGCGCATCGTGGTGCTGGGCTTGATGGGCTATTACCTGTCGAGCTTCCTCGATTTCCTCGGGCTGCAATACATCTCCGCCGGGCTGGAACGGCTGATTCTGTTCCTCACCCCTTCCTTCGTGATGCTGATCGCTTTTTTCTTCTTCAAGCGCAAGGTCGGTGCGATCGAATGGGGCGCGCTGCTGGTGTCCTACTTCGGCACCGTGCTGGTGCTGCAGCATGATCTGCACACCGGCGGCAGCAACGTCCTCCTCGGCAGTGCCCTGGTGCTGGGCTCGGCCTTGAGCTATTCGATCTATCTGATTGCTTCCGGCGAGCTGGTCAGGCGGGTCGGCGCAGTGCGGCTGGTGGCCTATGCCATGTGCGTCTCCAGCGTGGCCTGCGTGATCCAGTTCTTCGTGTTGCGCGCTCCCTCTGATCTGGTCACGCAGGTGGCGGCGGTGTACCAGCTGTCCTTGTTCAACGCCGTGTTCTGCACCGTGCTGCCGGTGTTCTTAACCATGGTGGCGGTCTCTCGCATCGGTGCGCCCACTGCCGCCCAGGCCGGGCTGGTGGGGCCGGTGTCGACGCTGTTCATGGGCGCGGTCTTGCTGGATGAGCCCATCACCGGCATCCAGCTGGCCGGCACCGCACTGGTGCTGGCCGGCATGTGGCTGCTGTCGCGCAAGAAGCGCTGAGGCGTTTTATACTGCCTTACAAAAGTGAATTTTCAGGCGCGAAACCGAGCACCAACCACCAACCAGGAGACCCAGATGGCAAAAGCAATCCGCATGAGCAAGACCGGCGGCCCCGAAGTGATGGAATACGTGGACGTGGAAGTGGGCGAGCCAGGCCCCGGTGAAGTCCGCATCCGCCACGCTGCCGTCGGCCTGAACTTCATCGATTGCTACTTCCGCTCCGGTCTCTATCCCCAGCCGCTGCCCGCCGGACTGGGGCAGGAAGGCGCCGGCACCATCGAAGCGGTGGGGCCGGGCGTGGCCGGTTTCCAGGTCGGCGACCGCGTGGCCTACGCAGGCCGCCCCAATGGGGCCTACTGCGAAGCGCGGGTGATGCCCGCTGACATCCTGGTCAAGCTGCCCGATGCCATCAGTTTCGATACCGCCGCCGCCATGATGCTGCAGGGCATGACCGTGCAATACCTGCTGCGCCAGACCTATGTCGTGCAGCCCGGCGAGACCATCCTGTTCCACGCCGCGGCCGGCGGTATCGGCTTGATCGCCTGCCAGTGGGCGCGCGCGCTGGGTGTGAACCTGATCGGCACCGTCAGCAGCGACGAGAAGGCTGCGCTGGCCAAAGAACATGGCGCTGCCCACGTGATCAACTACAAGACCGAAAACTTCGTCGACCGCGTCAAGGAAATTACCGGCGGCAAGGGCGTCCCGGTGGTCTACGACTCCATCGGCAAGGACACCTTCACCGGCTCGCTGGATTGCCTGCGCCCGCGCGGCATGATGGTCAGCTTCGGCAATGCCTCCGGTCCGGTGGCGCCGTTCGGCGTGTCCGAACTGGCTTCCCGCGGCTCCTTGTTCCTGACCCGGCCTTCGCTGGGCAACTACATCTCCACCCGCGCCGAACTCGACGCCACCGCCGGTGACCTGTTTGACATGGTCGAGAGCGGCAAGATCAGCATCGAGATCAACCAGCGCTATGCCTTGAAGGATGCAGGCCAGGCGCATGCCGACCTGGAAGCGCGCAAGACCACCGGTTCGACCATCCTGATCCCCTGATGGCCGCCTGATTCATCCCGACTGACGCCAGCCACAAGAGAAAGCCTCATGGACCAGCCACCGCGCGAGCCCGGCCTCGACAACCCCATGGGGCATCCCCCCGAGCAGGCCACAGGCAACGACGGCTCGCCCAAGTTCGGGCGGCTGTTGGTCGTGCTGATCTGCGCGGTGCTCATGATCGTCTTCATCACCTTTGCCAGCGAAGCCTATTTTTCCTAGTTTTTTGCCGAATATCGAAATTATTCGGCATGGATCTCGCAAGTTATCGGTTTTTGCTCACGACTATGCGCAGATCGCGCATTTTTCTCCGTCTTGATCGTCAAATGCAGCCTTTGACGTTTGGGTGAGTTTCTTCACCCGAGCGCCTCCAGGGAGAACATTTTTGGCGGGAGAGGGAGATGGGAAGGAGCTGGCGTACGGTCGTCGTCCGGTGTGGCCGACTGGCCTTGGCATTGGCGTGGGCATGCGGCCTGCACGGGATGGCGGCAGCCGAGAACGGGGTCACAGCGCAAGAGATCGTCCTGGGCCAGTCCTCGCCCTTTACCGGACCGGCCGCCGAGGTCGGCCGGGATTTTCAGGAAGGAGCGCGCGGCTATTTTGCCCAGGTCAATGCCCGCGGCGGCGTCCATGGCCGACGCGTGCGGCTGTTGAGTCTGGATGACGGCTACGATCCTGAACGCACCCTGGCCAATACCCAGCAACTGATCTGGCGCGACAAGGTCTTCGCGCTGTTCGGCTTTTCCGGCACGCCTACGGTCCTGGCGGCATTGCCGGCCATCCGCGAGGCCGGTATTCCGCTGATTGCGCCGCACACGGGCGCGGTCGCCCTGCGCGAGCCTTTCCATCGCCTGATCTTCCACGTACGCGCCAGCTACGCGCAGGAAACCGACTTCCTCCTGCGCCAGTTGCAAGGCAATGGACGGGTGAGGGTGGCGGTGTTCTACCAGAACGACGAGCTGGGCAAGAGCCTGCTGGAGAACCTGCGCCAGCGCGTGAGCGTCTACGGCCTGACCCTGGTGGGCAGCCGGCCCATCGAGCGCAACAGCGATGAGGTTTCGGCCGCGGCAGAAAAATTCATGCAGATGCGCCCCGATGTGGTGATCCAGGCGGTGTCGTATCGACCGGCGGCCGCGCTCATCACGCACATGCGCGCAGCCGGCTATCTGGGAGGTTTTTCCAATTACTCCTTCGTCGGCAGCCAGTCGCTGGCCGCGCGCCTGCAGCAGGCCGGTGTCGGCACCGAGATTACCCAGGTGGTGCCGTTCCCCAACAAGGCCAGACTGCCCATCGTCTATGAGTATCAGAAAGCCATGGACAGCAGCGCCTCGCGTGCGGGCTGCAACTTCATCGGTCTGGAGGGCTACATCGCTGCCCGCGTGCTGGTGGAGGGCCTGCGCCGCGCCGGTCCCCATCTCACGCGCGCCGGCCTGATCCGGGCGCTGGAGAGCATCACCCCGGCCAACTACGATGGTGGCGGTTTCAGTCTGCATTTCAGCCGCACCGATCACAGCGGTTCGGATTTCGTCGACCTGACCGCCATCGGCACGGGCGGGCGCTTCATCAATTGAGGGGCAGCGCGGCGGGCCAGCAGGCCGGGTCGGTGTTGGGCTACACTGTGGCGCTGCGCCCGGCGACCGGTCGGACGCCCCCGCCACCTTCATTGCAAGGACTTACCGTGACCGGCTCCCGTTCTCCTTCCCTGGCTGCGCCCCATTACTCGGGGGTGGCGCTGATGGCCGCCTGCAGCGCCGGCTTCCTGTGGGGCACCGGTGCCCTGGTGGTCAACATCCTGATCGCGCAATACGGTTTTGCTCCCGGCGACATCTCCTTCTGGCGCTTTGCGGTGGGTGCCGTCTTCCTGTGCCTGGTGTTCGGCACCCGCATCCATCTGCCAACCCTGCGCACGCTGCTGCTGCCCGTGCTGCTGGCCGGTACCACCATGGCGGGTTACGTGCTGTGCTGGTTCCTCGGGATAGAGCGCATCGGCGCGGCTATTCCCACCCTCATCGCCCTGTGCCTGCCGCCGGTGTTCTCCACCTTGATCGCGCTGCTGCGCGGACAGGACAGGCTGGACTGGACGCTGGCGACCGTACTGACCGCTGCCCTGGGCGGCACCGTGCTGATCGTGGCGCGGCACCAGAGCGCCGATACGGCGGGGTCGGGCCAGATGGACCTGGTGATCGGCCTGCTCTGTTCGGTGACCTCGGCGCTGCTCTATACCGGCTTCACGCTGGTCAGCGGACGGCTCTCCGCGGCCCTGGGGGCAGGACCATCGGCCACCTGCCTGACCGTGGTGGCGGCCCTGGTGATGGGCCTGGCCAGCCTGGCCCGGCCGCTGCACTGGCCCAGCGGCCTGCCGCCGCAGGCCTGGTATCTCTACCTGGGCGTGGTCACGGCGGCCCTGGCGCTGCTGGTGTTCAGCTGGGGCGCCGCGCGCCTGACCCCTACGGCCCTGACCGTGGCCACGCTCATCGAGCCGCTCACCGCCGTGCTGCTGGCGGCCCTGCTGCTGGGGCAGACCCTGAGCCCCAGCCAGTGGCTGGGCGGCGCGCTGCTGCTGTTGAGCATCTGGGGACTGGGCAAGCGGCTGGGACGGCCGCCGCATGGCTGAGGACGATCAGTCCTCCGGCTGGCCGTTCTTGTCGACCTTGATGCGGATGTGCCGCGTCACCCCGCTGGGGCCGGGGAAGTCATCAAAGGCGGCGCGTACCATGGCCGGCATGGCCTCCGCCAATCCAGCGCGCTGGCCTTCGCTGTCCACCACCACATCGAACAGCTTCTTGCCGTCGCTGGCCTGGCTGATGCCGATCTGCAGCCGCCGCAGGAAGACCGGATAGCTGGTCGTCTGCATCGGTGCGCCATACCAGAAGGGATCGTAGAAGGGACCATAAGGCCCGTAGAAGCCGAACGGACGTGGTCCGAAGCGCCCCCAGCCCGGACCCGGACCATAGAAGAAGGGATCGTAGGCCGGCTGGCTCACCACCACCTGCCCGGTATTCATGCCGTAGCTGAAGCTGACCTGCAATTGCGCCGACTTCAGATCACGTGCCTCGGTAAATCCCAGGAACTGCAGCTCCTGGCGGATCAGGCCGGCATAGTTCTGATATTGCAGGTCGTTTTCCTGGTCCTTGGCCGGGGCGAAGGCATAGTCCTTCTGGTTGTCGCCGGGCGACCAGGCGTGGAAAGCGGTAACGTTGCTCTCGATGACCGAGGCGCAACCGGAGAGCAGCAAGCTGGCCGCTGCAAGAAGGGGGTAAAGCCAGCGTTTCATGAACGAACTCCATCAGAAAAAGGTCCGGCATCGGGTGCAAGGCCAGGATGCCATGGGCAGGGCGCTTGCGCGGCGATATGAAGCAAAAGGCAGAAAGCCGGGCCTGGTCAGACTCTGCGCGAGGCCATTTTGATCCCGGGCGGCGAGTGCTCGCCGCAAAGCCGCATGGCGCCTGCCCGGCGCATCCCGATGCGGGGCAAGTGCCGGTTTGGTCATTGTACTGGCCAGAGGGCGATATGAACCATGTTTCCCGCCGATGGTCCCTGAGGGAGGGCGGCGCAGCAATTCAGGCCGATTCCATTCGCGCAGTGCGGGATGATTGGTAAAATCGGGTTTTTGCTGCACCTGAATTGGCTTCCTGCTGTCTTAGCCTTCACCTTAGCCATCATTTTTGACCTCCATTTCCCTTCCCGGACAGGCCTCCATGCGCACCGATACGCCCCAGACGATCTACCGTAAAGACTACGCCGCTCCCAACTACCTGGCCGACACCGTCGAGATGGGTTTCGACCTTGATCCCGCCGACACCCGTGTAGCCACCCGCATTACTCTGACCCGCAACCCCGCCGCCCGCGGCCGCGACCTGGTGCTCTTCGGCGAAGAGCTGGAACTGGTGGCCCTGCGCCTGAACGGCAAGACGCTCTCGCAGGCCCAGGGCGATTTCCGCATCGCCGGCGGTGTGCTGACCATCCCCGCCGCCCCGGCCAAGGTGACGCTGGAGATCGAGACCCTGGTGCATCCGGACCGCAATACTTCGTTGATGGGCCTGTATGTGTCCAACGGCAATTTCTTCACCCAGTGCGAAGCCGAAGGTTTCCGCAAGATCACCTACTTCCCGGACCGTCCGGACGTGATGGCCAAATTCACCGTCATGCTGCGCGCCGACAAGGCCCGCTATCCGGTGCTGCTGTCCAACGGCAACCTGATCGAGCAGGGCGACCTGCCCGATGGCCGCCACTATGCCAAGTGGGAAGATCCGTTCAAGAAGCCCTCTTACCTGTTCGCCCTGGTGGCCGGCCAGTTGGTCTGCCAGGAAGAAACCGTGCGCCTGCATTCGGGCCGTGATGCGCTGCTGCAGGTGTGGGTGGAAGAGGGCAACCTCGACAAGACCCAGCACGCCATGGATTCGCTCAAGAACAGCATCACCTGGGACGTCGAACGCTTCGGCCTGGACCTCGACCTGGACCGCTTCATGATCGTCGCCGTCGGTGACTTCAACATGGGCGCCATGGAAAACAAGGGCTTGAACATCTTCAACACCAAGTACGTGCTGGCCAATCCGCGCATCGCCACCGATGTCGACTTCGCCAACATCGAAGCGGTGGTCGGCCACGAGTATTTCCACAACTGGACCGGCAACCGCGTCACCTGCCGCGACTGGTTCCAGCTGTCCCTGAAGGAAGGTCTGACCGTCTTCCGCGATCAGGAATTCTCGGCCGACATGATCGGCAGCGACAGCGGCCGCGCCGTCAAGCGCATCGATGATGTGCGCGTGCTGCGCCAGGCGCAGTTCCCGGAAGATGCCGGTCCGATGGCACACCCGGTGCGTCCTGACTCCTTCGTCGAAATCAACAATTTCTACACCGTCACCGTCTACGAAAAGGGCGCTGAGGTCGTGCGCATGTATCAGACCCTGCTGGGCCGCGATGGCTTCCGCAAGGGCATGGACCTGTACTTCAAGCGCCACGATGGCCAGGCCGTGACCTGCGACGATTTCCGCGCCGCCATGGCCGATGCCAATGGCCGCGACCTGTCGCAGTTCGAGCGCTGGTACAGCCAGGCCGGCACGCCCCTGGTACAAGCCGCGGTCGACTACGATGCCAAGCGCAAGACCCTGACCCTGACGCTGGAACAAAGCTGCCCGGCCACGCCCGGCCAGAAGAAGAAACAGCCCTTCCACATCCCCGTGGCCGTGGGCCTCTTGGATGCGCAAGGCCGTGACCTGGCGCTGACCCTGCAAGGCGAGAAGAAAGCCGGTGCCACCACCCGCGTGCTGGAACTGACCAAGGCCAAACAGAGCTTCACCTTCACCAACGTCGATGCAAAACCGGTGCCCTCGCTGCTGCGTGGTTTCTCCGCCCCGGTGGTCCTGCAATACGATTACAGCGATGCCGAACTGGCCTTCCTGATGGCGCATGACAGCGATGCCTTCAATCGTTGGGAAGCCGGCCAGCGCCTGGCCACGCGTCGCCTGTTGAATCTGACGGTGGCCGTGCAGGCCGCGCGCCAGTCCGGCCACGTGGTGGCGGTCGACACCGTGCTCAACAACATCGAGCACGATGGTGCCCTGGCTGAAGCCCTGCGTGCCACCCTCAAGGACGAGTCGCTGGACCCGGCCTTCCGCGAACTGGTGCTGACCCTGCCGTCGGAAACCATGATCGCCGAACAGATGGAAGTCATCGACCCGCACGCCATCCACGTGGCGCGCCAGTTCCTGCGCCGCTCGCTGGCGCGCGAACTGCGTGAGGACCTGCTGGCGGTGTATCGCGCCCACCAGACCCCGGGCGCCTACAGCCCCGACGCCGCATCGGCCGGCCACCGTGCCTTGAAGAACGTGGCCCTGTCCTACCTGGCCGAGCTCGATGATGAAGAAGCCATGGCCCTGGCCCAGCAGCAGGACCAGGACGCCAACAACATGACCGACCGCCTGGCCGCGCTGTCGGCGGTCTTGAACAGCGCCGCCCCCGGCAAGAGCGAAGCGCTGCAGCGCTTCTATGCCGAGTTCGAACAGGAAGCCCTGGTCATCGACAAGTGGTTCACCCTGCAGGCCACGGCCCGCAATGCCGATGTGAACACCGTGCGGACATTGACCGAGCATCCGGCCTTCACGTTGAAGAACCCCAATCGCGCCCGCAGCCTGATCTTCAGCTTCTGCAACGGCAACCCCTCGGCCTTCCATGCGCTGGACGGCAATGGCTATGCCTTCTGGGCCGAACAGGTGATCGCCTTGAACGCCAGCAATCCGCAAGTGGCCGCTCGCCTGGCGCGCAGCCTGGACCGCTGGCGCAAGTACACTCCGGCGCTGCAGGAAAAGATGCGCCTGGCCCTGCAACAGGTTGCAGCCACGCCCAAACTCTCGCGCGACGTGGCCGAAGTCATCACCAAGGCCCTGGCCGATTGATCTGTCAGACAGATAAATGATCCCTCACTCATTCATCCGATTCATTAAATAAAAACCACTGCAAGGAAGACCACCATGAAACGCATCAGCCTCACGCAACACCTGATCGAGCAGCAGCGCCTGCACAACAAGATCCCGTCCGAGCTGCGCCTCTTGATCGAAGTCGTCGGCCGTGCCTGCAAGTCGATCTCGCATGCCGTGGGCAAGGGCGCGCTGGGCGAAGTGCTGGGCAGCGCCGGCAGCGAAAACGTACAGGGTGAAGTGCAGAAGAAGCTGGACGTGATCTCCAACGAGATCCTGCTGGAAGCCAATGAATGGGGCGGTCACCTGGCGGCCATGGCCTCGGAAGAAATGGAGACCATCCACCGCATCCCCAACCGCTACCCCAAGGGCGAATACCTGCTGATGTTCGATCCGCTGGATGGCTCCTCCAACATCGACGTCAACGTCTCCATCGGTACCATCTTCTCGGTGCTGAAGGCCCCGGAAGGCATGACCGAGCCGACCGAGCAGGACTTCATGCAGCCCGGCACCAAGCAGGTCGCCGCCGGCTATGCCGTCTATGGCCCGCAGACCGTGCTGGTGCTGACCACCGGCGACGGCGTGCACTGCTTCACGCTGGACCGTGAAATGGGCGCCTGGGTGCTGACCCAGAAGGACATCAAGATTCCCGAAGACACCAAGGAATTCGCCATCAACGCCTCCAACCAGCGTCACTGGTTCCCGCCGGTCACCCGCTACGTGGATGAAATGCTGGCCGGTTCCACCGGTGTGCGCGGCAAGGATTTCAACATGCGCTGGATCGCCTCCATGGTGGCCGACGTGCATCGCATCCTGAACCGCGGCGGCATCTTCATGTACCCGGCCGATGCGCGTGAGCCGGGCAAGCCGGGCAAGCTGCGCCTGATGTACGAAGCCAACCCGATGGCCTTCATCGTCGAGCAGGCCGGTGGCGCCGCCACCGACGGCCAGCAGCGCATCATGGACATCCAGCCGGAAAAGCTGCACCAGCGTGTGGCCGTGTTCCTGGGGTCGAAGAATGAAGTCGAGCGCGTGACCTCGTATCACAAGGAGTAAGTCTGCGGCGCGTGGTGCGCGCGTTGCAGACCATGCGCAAATCATGCGCAAACCATGCCGCCCGGTATATGCCGGGCGGCATTTTTTCTGCCGGCGGCTCCGTCTATGTTCTGGCCAGCCTGACCTGGTTGCGTCCGCCATGCTTGGCGTCATAGAGCGCGGCATCGGCGCGGCCCAGCAGGTCTTGCGCCGTACGTTCATCAGGCCGCAGCAATTCCATGGCGCAGACCCCGGCGCTGGCCGTCACCACGCCGGTTGGATTGCCGCGATGGGGCAGGTCCAGCGCCTGGATCTCTGCCCGGATCTTCTCGGCCACCTGCATGGCGCCGGCGGCATCGGTCTCGGGCAGCAGCATGACCATTTCCTCGCCGCCGTAGCGCGCGGCAAGGTCGCCCGGACGGCGCTGGCGCTGCTTGAGAACCTCCGCGATGCGGCGCAGGCATTCATCACCAGCCTGGTGGCCATAGAGGTCGTTGTACTGCTTGAAGAAATCCACATCGATCATGATCAGCGACAGCGCCGACCCGCTGCGCGCCGCGCGCCGGAACTCCGCTGCCAGCGTGGTATCGAGATGGCGTCGGTTGGCCAGGCCGGTCAGGCCATCCTGGTGCGCCAACTGCTCCAGGCGCTGGTTGGCCTGGTGCAGTTCGCCCATGACTTGCAGCGCGCGGTCTTCGGCGACCAGGCGCAGTTCGATCTGGCCGATCAGGCGCCAGCCGAACACGGCGATGATGATCAGCAGCAGCAATACCGCCACGCCATAGACGATGGTCTGCTGGCGCCACGGGGCCAGGACTTCATCACGGGTGGAGGTCACCGTCACCAGCAGCGGGAAACCCTGCACCGGCTGCCAGGACACGTAGCGATCGATATCATCCAGCGGTGAATGCACCAGTGCGTGGCCGCTGCCGGTACTGGCCAGCACCGGGCCGATGGCCGGATCGCGGCTCAGGTCAACGTCGACGAAGGCCGGATTGAAGGGCTGGCGCGTGAGTACCTTGCCGGGGCGCAGCAGCAGCAGGATGGCGCTGTCGCGCCCGATCTCCACCGTCTGGTAGAGCGCATTGAAGTGATCCAGCCGCAAGGTCGCCAGCAGCAGTCCGGCGAAGCGGCCATCGGGATGATTCAGGCGGCGCGACATGGGGATGATCCACTGGTCGGTACTGCGGCTGAGCAAGGTCGGATGGATGTGCGGTTCGGGATCGTCGTGATCGCGCTGATAGATGAAGTACTCGCGGTCGGCATTGTTGGCATCGGCCGCGCGTGGCGGCGAGGAACTGGCGACCCGGTTGCCGTGCTCATCGAAGATGTAGAGCCCGTCGAGCTGCGGCATTTCGCTGGCCAGCCGGCGCAGGATGGGGCTCATGGCATGCAGCTGCGCGTGGTTGGTACCGGTCTCGTCGATGCGGTCGCTGATGTTGATCAGGGCGCCATGGGTGGCCTGGAACACGTCATAGGCATGGCGCGCCAGGGTGCGGGCGATGTTGCCCGAATAGATGCGGGTGTTGTCCAGCTGTACCATGCGTGCGGCCAGGCTTTGCCAGATGTGACCGGCAGCGATGGCCAGGCAGATCAGCACGACGAACAGCCGTGCCCGCCGCGCTACCGAATGGCGCGCTACCCGCCCTGCCTTTGCCAGCATTGGCCGCATGTAATGTCTCCCCCTCCTGCCGGTCTGCGCCCTCCCCAAGGACGACCGTGGCTGCCAGTATAAGGTCTGGCTCAGCCGTACTGGCCCCGATCAGTCCACGAAAATGCCCTCAATTCATGCTCTGCACCGCAGGTCGGCGCATCAGCCTGACGCTGTGCAGGGCCGTCAGTACCACCGACAGCCAGATCGGCACATAGGTACCCAGCTGCGTCAGTCGCAGGCTTTCGCCCAGCACCGCCATGGCCACCAGCACCAGCAGTACCGGTTCCACGTAGCCCAGGATGCCGAACAGGCCCATGGGCAACAGCTTGCCGGCACGCAGGTAGCTGGTCAGGGCGATCATGCTCAGGATCCCCAGACCGGGCAGCAGCAGCCACATGGCCGGCGTGTGCAGGGTGGGCAGCGAGGCCGGGCTCATGATGAGGGCGACCAGCGACGGCAGCGCCAGCACCATCAGTTCCACCGCGAAAATGAGCATCGAATCCAGACGGATGCGCCGACGCAGGATGAAGTAGGGCGGATAGCCCAGCGCCACCGCCAGCGTCGGCCAGGAGAAGGCGCGCGTCATCCATAGTTCATGCGCCACGCCGATGCAGGCGCACAGCACCGCCAGGCGCTGCAGCAGGTCCATCTTCTCGCCATAGTGGAAGCGGCCCACCAGCACCATCGACAGGGGCAGCATGAAATAGCCCAGCGAGACTTCCAGTGCCCGGCCATTGACCGAGCCCCACAGGAAGAGCCATTGCTGCAAGCCCAGCAAGGCCGCCATGAGCAGCAGCAGGAGCACGCGCGAGGGACTGGCCAGCAGTTCGGCCATGGCCGCGCGCAGGCGCGGCAGTTCTCCGCGCCAGGCCAGCAGGCCGAGCACGCACAGCAGGGTAATGAGGATGCGCCAGGCAAAGATGTCCGTGCCATCCAGTGGCGCCAGCAGACGGGTATAGCCGGAGAGAAAGGCGAACAGGGAAGAGGCCAGCACGGACAAGCCGATGCCGCGGCCGACAAGTTGAGGATTCATTACGGGACCGGGTGTGTCCGGCGCAAGGAAGAGGCGCCGGCAAAAGCGCGATTCTACGGCATGCCGGGCCGGTCGGTGGCGCCCATGCAGAAAGCCCCGGTCGGGGCCGGGGCTTCGGGGGCGAGGCGAGAAGCGAGGATCATGCCCCCGGAGAGGTGCCCATCGGGCCATCCTTCAGTTCACGCGCGTAGTTGTTGGGACGACCATTGGGCACTTCATAGCTCTTGCGGTCGATGTACTGGCCGTTCTGGCCGCTTTCCTGCATGGCGGCCGGCGAGCTGGTCTGGTCGCCCTGGTAGTTGTAGTACTGCGACTGCGACGACGTGGAGTCATATTGCTGCTGCGGGCTGGTCTGCATGGAACTGCCGTCCTGATCATAGGACTGCGCATAGGCACCCGTGGCGAAGGTGGCAGCGGCCAGCACGGCGGCGGTGAGGAAGGTCTTGGTCATGGCTGTTCTCCTTTATCCTTGGTTGCGCATTCGATGCTGCCGAATGCAGTCGGGACTTCAGTGGCGGATCGGGGCTTGCTTGCATCCGCAGGGGGGCCTTCGTTTCCTGGAAGCAGGCGCGGCAGCTTGGCGGGTCGCCTGCATTGCGTGAAAACTTGGCTTCATCATAGGAATCCCGACGCAGCGCGGCAGTCGGAAAGGCCAGCATGTTCTTGTCGGACGATTCGCGCGCCTCTGACAGTGGGGCTGGAGCGGCACAGGCAAAACATGCCGGTTTCCGGATGGATGCAAAAGTGAATGCAGTTCACCTCATCAGTGAATGCGCCGCATCATTGAATAATTCAGGCTCCATTCGGATGCGAGCAGACCAGGTCCTTGCCTTCGCAGTGCCTGTCAGCGTGCCAGCTGACACGCGCCCCCGGTTTCGTTACAAGACGTATCGTTGCGTCATTGCCGCGCATCTCCGGGGCAGCACGGCGGCGCTGCTGCGCGAGCTTGTGTGAGGATGTGCTGAAGGCGCGCTGAAGGTGTGCTGCCGCGGAGATGATCGGATCGGGGCTTTGTTCTGTGGACAACCATGCCGCTTGATCTGCGACAGGTGACGGCCAGATCGCTGTGGCAAAAATGCGCTGCTCTCTCGCCACGCGCGAAATGCGTTTTGGCGTGGGGCGCAACCGGGGTTATGCTGAAGCGGACATGATTTGCTCGCACCGCCTGTTCAGGGCCGCGTGATGAAGCAGAAGAAAAGGGGGGGACCATGCACACACCATCCTGCGCCACGGCACTGGCCGTCTTTACGGTGCTCACTGCGCTCACGGCGCTGACCGCGCCGCCGACGGTGCAGGCGGCCGATTGCAGCAAGGTCGTCATCTCGGCTGATTCCGATTACGCCCCCTTGCACTGGTATGACGGCAAGCGGCTGACCGGGGCCAGCATCGAGATCGCCACCCGTGCCTTGAGTGCGCTCAACATCCCCTACGAGGTGCGCTACGTTGGCCCCTTCCATCGGGTACTCAAGGAAGCCGAGAGCGGCGAAGTGGCCATGGTGTCCTCGCTCAAGAACACGCCGGAGCGCCAGCAATATCTGGCCTTTGCCTCGGTGCCGCTGTTTGTCAATCCGATTGCGGTATTCGTGGCGCGCGACAAGCACTTCGCCTATGCGGGCTGGAAGGACCTGGTCGGCAAACGTGGCGCCATCACGCTGGGCAACCAGTTTGGTGGCGGCTTCGATGAATTCCTGCGCGACCATCTCACCATCGAGACGGCGCAAAAGTTTTACATGAATTTCACCAAGCTCGATTCAGGGCGGATCGACTATCTCATTACCGGTTACTACAACGGCATGATCTACCTGAACCAGACCGGCCAGACCGATCGCTTCATGCCCCTGCGCCCCTTCGTCAGCGAGAGCGACAATTACATCGCCATGAGCCGCGCCAGCCCCTGCGTGAAGCTGCTGCCCCGCATCAACGCCCAGCTGGAAGCCATGCAGAAGCGCGGTGAACTGCGCGCCGTACTGCAGAGCTTCGAAACCGATTTGCGCATCGACACCGCCAATCCCGCCGATGGTGACCGCGCCAGGTGAGGTGCGGTGTGTCGCTCTCGCTTTTCATCTTCCTTTCTCCATCCGGCGTGCGCCTCACGCGTGACTTATGGTGAGTAGCTGTGACTTCCGGTGGCACATGAGGCCTGGCCGGCAGATTTATCTTTCTTTCAGATACTCCCCAGAGCCGCATGGACAACAGTTCCGGCCTGGCACTGGAAGCCGAAGCCGCCCCGTTTTATGTACAGCACGCAGTGATGTCCAAGCTGCCGCAACTGACTGAAGCACTGGACCAGGCCCGCGAGCTGGTGCAGGCGGTGGCCGTTTTCCGGGTGGGACGCATGGCGCTGAGGGCCTGAAGCGACTTTGCCGGGGCGGCAACAGCAAAGGCCCGCAGCGTGATGCTGCGGGCCTTTCTGCATGCGGGGAGGAAATGGCCGCGCGTGAGCGCTGCCGGCAGATCAGGGAAGGATCAGCGGTAGAAAGCTTCGACCCGGCCCTTGAGCTTGGTCAGCATGGGATTGCCCTTGCGATCGAGGGCGCGACCGGCGGGGATCTTGATCCAGCCTTCGCTGATGCAGTACTCGCTGACGTTGTTCAATTCCTTGTCGTTGAGCTTGATGCCGATGTCGTGCTCGAAGAGGGCGGCATCGTAATGCGGGCTGCGGGGATCGATGCTGAGTCGATCGGGGAGGGCGGGGCGTTGTGCGGTATCGTTCATGGGCGCGATTATCGGATATAAAAACCGCCAAGACAATGGCTCTGCGGCCTGCCGGCGTTGCGCGTCGTGCTGGCCCTGGCCGTACGGCAGCGGGCGATGGCGGGCACTCGGCTATAATGTCGGGCCTTGGCCGCTGGCCCGCCCCGCTGGATGCTCACTGGCAAGCCATGTGAAGTTCGTGGTGCGGGGAGGGCGGTCCAACCCGTCAACCTGCTGGCACCGCGCCGGCTGCTGGAGAAAACATGAACAATCGTGCAAGAAAACGCCTGATCTATCGCCGTCATCGCATCGGCATGCTCATCGCCGCCATCGAATCCCTGATCGCTCTGGAAGAATCGATGCTGGAAGCCAAGAAGGCGGCCTGAGCAGTTGCATCGCTTTGGCGGGTGTTGTGCTCACCCTTGAAAGACCGGTCATTTGCCTGACCGGTTTTTTTTCGTCCTGCGATGCGCTACCCCGGTGCCATGGCGATGGCACCGGGGTAGTGCATCGCAGGCTGCTTCCTTGAGACTCCAGCATGTACGTCAACCAGACCCCATTTCATCAACAGGCGTGAGATGCGTTCGGTCCAGAACCCGGAGGGAGCGCCCGGTTTGGGCGAATTGCCGCGTGACGAATTTGTGTCAAGACGTCCGGTCTTGACCCACTCGCGCCTTGCACTTCATCCCAAACGGGACTCGCTCGCACTCACGCCTGTTGATGAAATGGGTTCTAAAGAAAAGTTGACCGGAGGGATGATTTTCTGTGAAATTGCGCAGTGGCATCGTCGCCAGCTCGCTTCGTTTGGTCGTGCTGGCCGACGGATCATCATCACGATTTCGGGGGAACATGGCATGGGGATGGCGAACACAGGGAAGGCGGGCCTGCTGTGCAGATGGCGTGGGGTGCTGCTGGCCGGCATCTGGCTGCTGGGTCAGGCCGATGCGTCGGCACAGGAGAGCACAGCCAGCCAGGCCGGCATCGTCAAGGTACTGCAAGGGGATGTACACGCCGAGCGCAGTGGCAAGAGCCGGCCACTGGCCATTGGTGAGCGTCTCTATGCGGGAGACCGCGTCGTGACTGCTGCGGCCAGCTCGGTCGGCTTCACCCTGCGTGACGACACGCTCATCTCGCTCGGCCCCAACAGCCAGTTCCTGCTGGAACGATTCGCCTACAGCGACAAGACCGACGAAGGAAACATCGCCGTGCGGCTTACCAAGGGTACACTGCGCTACGTCTCCGGACTGATCGGCAAGCGTACCCCGGAGAACCAGTTGCTGAGCACGCCGACGGCTACCATCGGCATTCGTGGAACCGATTTCATCGTGGAGGTGCCCGGTGAATAAGCTACTGCTCTCCTTGTCGACGAACTGCGCCCTGATGGCGCTGGTCGTCCTGCTCGCAGCCTGTGCCGGGCCCGGCGAGCGTTTTGTTCTGCTGCCGCAGCCCGATGGTTCGGCCAGCAGCATCGTGGTCAAGACTGCCAGCGGTGAGACCGCGCTGACCTCTCCCTACGCTGCTGTCCAGACGCGCGCAGGCAAGCCCGAGCCTGTGCAGACACTGTCGGCGGCTGAAGTGGAGCGCCGTTACGCCGAGGTCATGCGCAGCCTGCCGGCACGCCCGCGCAGCTACGACTTGTTGTTCGAACTGGGAACGGACCGCCTCACGCCACCCTCCCAAGAATTGCTCAAGAAGGCCATCGCCGAGATCAAGGAATTCCCGGCCGGTGAATTTGTTCTCACCGGTCACGCCGACAATATCGGCAGTGATGCCACCAACGATGCCTTGTCGCTGCGCCGCGCGCGCCTCATCGAGCGCGAGCTGCAGCGGGCAGAGGTCAAGGCCCTGAGCATCGAGGTCATCGGCAAGGGAGCGCGCGATCCCCGGGTCCCGCAAAAACGCGGCGTGGCCGAGCCGCGCAACCGCTTCGTGGAAATCAAGATCCGCTGAACCAGCGCGCTTGCCTGGCAGCACAATCGCTCCCGGTCGTCGTCTCTCACCTCGGCAATGGTCAGGATAATCACGCCAGGCTGGTCGGGCCACGGCCTCATCGAGGCTCTTCAGACATGTGTCGGCGCCCCCCGTTGCCTCAGTGATCTCCCGGCCAAAATAAATCGTTGACTATCCAATAGCTCAGCAATGACGTGTGTGCGATACAGATAGGAAATTTCCTGATATTCCAGAATTTATATAAAACATAAGATCACGCCATCGCATCAACCTTTCCAATGCAGGCGGACATGGCCATGATTGATTTTCTTCTCCACTACGGCAGCTATCTCGCTGCGTTCTACGCGGCATACGTCGTGGTCGGCATGGCCTTGTCGGGCCTGTTCCTGTGGCGAGTACTCAAGCGCAAGCCGGCCATGCGGCCTACGCCTGCCAGAACGGACCAGGCGCAGTGCGATATCTCGTGAGGTTCATGGGAGCGGTGCGCAAGTGCCGCTGTCATTGCACCGCCTCGATGGTCGTGAGCAGTTGCTCGAATGAGCAGGGTTTGGTGAGCAGGGCTGCAAACACCCCCAACGCCTGCCAGGAGTTGCTCATGGGGGTGGCGCTGAGCAATACCACCGGAATGGTCGAGAACCGTACATCGGCCTTGATCCGGCTCGCCAGTTCGAAACCATCCATCACCGGCATGCGCAGATCGGTGAGCACCACATCGACCGGGGCCCCCGTACTGGCCATGAGCGCCAGCGCATCCTCGCCGTTACCGGCTTCCAGCACCTGATAGCCTGCGCCCTGGAAGACCTCCGCAAAAATGGTTCTGACATCCTTGTTGTCTTCAACGATCAGCAGGGTACGAGCGCGACTGCTCGGATTCATGAAGCGATCTCCGGGTGGATTGGCTGCGTCCTGAGATCAGAACGAACGGCATCGCGATTATGTGACCGAAATGGAAATATCTGCATCAGTCAATTCCTGTTTCACGGGAAAGATTCGCTGACGACGGTGTAAGAATATGTGCTTCACCTGCGCGTCGTTGTGCGGCCCGCTAGAATGAGCGTCTCGGTGGCTGGAACGCGTTTCACCCATAGGGATACGTTCTCCCGGTGTCACCCTCATTTGCCAAGGACCCATGATGTCTCCGGAAAGCCTGTTGCTGTTCCTTCCTTCCTGCTTCGCGCTGAACATGGCCTTTGGCCCCAACAATCTGCTGTCCATCACCATTGGCGCGCACCATGGCCTGCGACATGCACTGCTGGCGGCAGCGGGTCGCCTGGTGGCGTTTGCACTGATGATCGGCGTGGCCGCCGTGGGCATGGGCGCTCTGCTGATGGCCTCGCAGATGGCCTTTACGGTGGTCAAGCTGCTGGGGGCGGCGTATCTGATCTGGCTGGGTTGCAAGCTCATTTTCGCCAGGGTCGAGGTAAGCGGGCAGGGAGCTCAACCGCTGCAGCGCAGTATCACCGAACATGCCCGCAAGGAATTTTTGGTGGCCATCGGCAACCCCAAGGCCATCCTGGTGTTTACTGCGTTCTTCCCGCAGTTCGTGGTGCCTGAAAATTATTTATCCAGTTTTCTTACTCTGGGCGCGATCTTCCTGGTGCTGGAACTGGTGGCCATTGCGGCCTATGCCTACGCGGGAACGCGGCTCAAGGGGCTGATGCAGAATGCGCGTGGCCTGCGCTGGATGAACCGCATCAGTGGCGCGATGATGGTCTTCTTCGGCACGCTGCTGGCGCTGGCCAGGCGACCCTAGGAGAAGCTCAGTTCCAGGCCAAGCATCCTGGAGACGAGAAACGTTGCCACGCCCAGGACCACCAGCGAGATCACGAACAGCGCCGCCACCTTGCCGCTGGCGCGCAAGACCGCGTTGCGCTCGGCTTGCTTGCCCTTCTTGCCCTGGTCGTAGTGCCATTTGATGGCGTAGAACATGCCAATGCCGAGCACGGCAAGCTTGAAGATGATGAAGACGATTGGAACCCAATCCATGATGTCGACCATTCGATTCGCTGGAAGAAAAATCCGGTGCCAGCTTTGCGAATCCGAAAGTAGCAGAGGTGAGTCACCGTTTCCGTAACTGTGACGTGTGCATTCTAACCAAGGCAGTGCGTCGGGGTCCAGCAGACAAGATCCATACAAGCGCACGGATTGTTTTTTGGTCCCGGTTTAGGTTCATTTCATCAAGAGCTGGAGCTGGCCCACCGCTTCATTGACGTGCTCGATCTCGTTGGTCTGATTGTGCGCGGAAGTGCTGATGGTCTCGATGATCTCGCTGATGTTGTTGATGGACTCGACCATGGTGCTCATGGTCTTGCCGGCGTTCTTGACCAGATCCGCGCCCTGTCGGGCCTCATTGACCGAGCCGCCGATGAGGGTCTTGATTTCGCTGGCCGAGGTCGCCGTGCGTTGCGCCAGGCCGCGTACTTCACCGGCGACCACCGCAAATCCGCGTCCGTGCTCGCCCGCGCGGGCTGCTTCCACGGCCGCATTGAGGGCCAGCAGGTTGGTGCGGAAGGTGATTTCGTCGATCACGGCGATGATCTCGGTAATCTTGACCGCACTGGTATTGATCGCGGCCATCTTGTGTACCACCTCATTCATGACTTCTCCGCCCTGCACGACGACGGTCGAGGTGGACTTGACCAGCTGATTGGCCTGCTGCGCGCTGGTCGATCCTGCGCTCAATGCTTCGGACAGGCCCTTCACCGCTGCCTGCAGGGTCTGCGTGGCTTGAGTCTGGACGGTCACGTCGGTGGCATATTTGACGACCTTGAAGACCCGTCCATTCATGTCGAAGATGGGGTTGTAGTTTGCCTGCAGCCACAAGGCATCGCCATTTTTCTTGACCCGCCGATACAGTCCCGCGTCATATTCGCCCATGCCCAGCCGCTGCCAGAATTGCTTGTACTGCGGCGAAGCGCGCTCGGAAGGTTCGACGAAGATGGCGTGATGCTTGCCCTGGATCTCTGCAAGTGAATAGCCTACGGCGCGCAGGAAGTTGTCGTTGGCATGGAGGATATTGCCCTCCACATCAAATTGGATGACGGCGCGTACCTTGTTGATTGCCGTGATCTGCCCCGAGAAATCCGCTAGCTGCAGTTGCTGCTGCGTAACATCGCGGGCATATTTGACGATCTTGAAGGGACGTCCCCAGGCATCCATGATCGGGTTGTAGGTTGCCTGAATCCAGACCTCGGCGCCTGATTTCGTGATGCGGCGATAGAGGCGCTGATCGAATTGGCCGCGTCCGAGCTTCTGCCAGAACTGTGCATAGGCCGGAGCATTGCGCTCTTGCTCGTCGACGAAGATGCGATGATGCTGGCCTTTGATTTCGGCCAGCGAATAGCCCATGAGATCGAGGAAGTTCTTGTTGGCCTTGATGATCTTGCCGTCGAGCGTGAACTCGATGACGGCCACCGCTTTGTCAATTGCGGCGAGTTGTCCCAGCATGTCTGCTTTTTTTCTTCTGAAACGAGAGAAGAACGAGAGCGAATCAAGAAGAGCCATAGCAGGAAGCTGAATAAGGGTTGATCTTTGGCTAGCGCCATCTCGGCGCAAGCGGGAGGGTCATTTTTCTGGTTGAATGGAGATGACCTCTTCAGGCCGTAGTGTATGGAGCGGGAGAAAAACAACCATCGGAGATTTCCTGATGGGCTGGCAGGGATGGTGGATGCGCGTTACCATTCGGCCGCTATGGCAACACGACAGAAAAAGGCAGCCTCGCGCAAGCGCGCCACCTCCAGAAACAGCAAGCAGAAACGCACAGGATCCATCCGCCGTTTTCTGATTTCCTTCACCAGTACGACGCTCGTTGTCTTCGGCATTGCCAGTTGCGTCATCAACACGCAGCTGACCGAGGGCTGGCGGGAGCGATTGAGCCTGCCTCATCTCGACCTGCCGCTCGAGGACGCGCCTGCGCCTGCGCGTCAGGCCGAATCGGGGCGCACGGTCACTCGCTTTGCGCAATGTCCGCAGTTCTTCCCTGGCGCGCATCCCGTGCAATTGCCTGCGGGCGCGCACTTGCGGGAATTGTGTTTCAGCGCCTTTGCCGTGCTCTACAACACGCAGACCAAGACGCCCTTGGTCGTAGTGGAGCGCCTGAATCGCTCAGTCCTGGTGCATGCCCGGGAGCAACATCGTACGGACCGGTTCTATCCGGAGTCGCGGCTGCCGCGCGCAGAGCGGGCGGAGCTGGAGGATTACCGGGGATCGGGCTACGCGCGCGGACATATGGCGCCTGCCGGGGACATGGCGACGCCGGAGTCGATGGCGCAGAGTTTTTCATTGGCCAATATGGTCCCGCAGAATCAGAAGCACAATTCCGGCCCCTGGTCCAAGATCGAAAGGGATACGCGCAAGTACGCCATGCGCGCGCGCGGGGATGTGTTCGTCTTCACAGGACCGCTGTTCGATGCCGCGCCAAGCACGATAGGACGAGGTCACGTTGCCGTGCCTGCGCGACTCTTCAAGCTGGTGTATGACGCCAGCAACGGCAGGTCCTGGGCGTATGTGCAGGCCAACCGCGCTGATACCGAGGTGGGAGCGCCGATGGATTATGCGGCCTTTGTGCGGCGGACGGGGTTGCGGTTGTTATGACCGCCGCAGTCTTTGCTGATATAGTTTGCGACGTCCGCGATCGGCAAGATGCGGACAAATAAAAAATCAATACATCTCCGCAAAGGAGATAGGGGGAAGAAAATGATAAGAAATGTCGCCAGGTTCAATACCTTGTTTGCCACATTGCGCCGTCTGCTGATCGGGTTTTTCTGTTTGCAATGTCTGGCTTCTTGTTCCGCTACCGGCCCTTTGTTCAGCGACGCGGGTCCCGTCCCGGTGGACAAAGGCAGAGTGTATGTCTACCGTCCGGATCTATGGGCCATGGGAGTGGTACGGGCGCTGATCAGTGTGGATGGTACGCCGACTTTCGAACTGGATAACAACGGCTATTCCGTGCTTGATCTCACCCCGGGGGCTCATGTGTTTGTGCATACCTGGGGCAAGAAGTTCTATACCACTGACGTCGTCACAGGCAAGCCCGTAACGGTGACCGTCGATGTCAAGGCAGGCCAGACGAAATACGTGATCCTTCGTTCGCAGGCCAACAGTCGCCTGACGGATTTTTCGCCAACGCCAACGATGCGAACGCAATACAGCTGGCAGATTTCTGAAATCGCGAACAGTATCGGGCAAGAAGAGATCGCCAAAACGCATTACCAGGCGCCTCTGCCTGCAGTCGTGGGGACGAAGTAATGAGGTGAGGAATCACTCCCCAGTGCTTGAGACGTCAGCGTTTCTCGTGACTGCGATGTATTGCGTATGGTCTGGCAGCGTAAGTGCCCAGTCTTTTCTTGAATTGCTCTTCGAAATCTAAATCAAAAATGAGATCCCTCGCGTTTCGCCTGCTCGTCGTGTGCCTGTTCGGCAGTCTATTGGTTGGATGCGCTACCAATATCGAATTGGCCCCCATTGATTCTGCAAGAGTTGCCAAGGTCGATGTGATCGATAATCGTCCGGCTGACACCAAGGTTTACAAGTCATCCGACTGGGCAAAGGCGGTCAGGTATCTTGGTGATGACAGTTTCTCTACGCCGCCGTTGAAGCAGTTGGCCGCACTTCTGGAGGTGAGACTGAAGCCGGGGTCGTTTACTCTCCAAGTTGATCAATTCCGTGTCATTGACATTTTCCCCATCAGAAAGGGCCAGGCAATGGCGGGCGCATTTTTCGGAATAGGGATCGCCTTGTCGGTTCGGGTTCCGACGAACGATGACAGCATTCAGTGCATTTTCTCCGGGAAGCTTGGCACGCATTTGATTGAGACTGCCGAAGGCGAGACTTACAAACTCTCTCCTGTCGGCGTAATGGTTGCCAACGATCCGAGCTTCAAGTCGGCCGTCAATGGATGCTTGTCCAAGCTTGCGCAGAAAATCGCGGATGAGGCTGACCGGTAGTCTCCTTCGATATCTCCATTGCGGCCTGAGGCGTCGCGTCAGAGCAAGGCGTAGGCTGTCACTGCCGCCGTCACATCAATGGCAAGCACCAAGGCCAGGCCCAGGCGACGCTGCATGTACGCACCGAGCGTCCAGAAACAGGCGAGCAAGGCGGTGCTGATCACCAGCAGGTGCAGGTAGGACTGTTCCTCTGCCCTCCACAGCAAAGTCGAGGCAGCTGCCAGCAGTGCCAGGAACTGTAGTACTGACAACCACTGCCTCACGCGCGGCAGCTGCACATCATAGCGACGGCGCGCGAGTTCAAGGTCGAATGGGCGATGTGCTTCCATCCCTGGCGGCTGCCAGCCAGGGGCTTTGAACCATATTTTCAGCTTGTCCTGCCAGCGTGGCATCTTTGCCGCACTGTGGAGTATCTGCCAGTAGCCGGACACGATTGCCCAGATCGGATCCCAGCTATTGAGGGGCGTACGCGTGCCGTAGACCGCCTGCTCTTTTTCTTCGGCGAAGGTACCGAATATGCGGTCCCAGATCACCAGCATGCCACCGTAGTTCTTGTCGAGGTACTGCTCGTTGACTGCATGGTGAACCCGGTGATTGGAGGGTGAGGAAAACACGCGATCAAACCAACCCAGCTTGCCGATGTGTTCGGTGTGGATCCAGAATTGATAGGCCAGCACCACCAGTCCGGCGATAGCGAACTGCTCGGGCTCCACGCCCAGGATCGCCATGGGCAGGTAGAACACCCAGCCGAGCAGTGCCACGGTACTTTCTTGACGCAAGGCCGTGGAGAAATTGAAGTCCTGGCTCTGGTGATGCACCGAGTGAGCCGCCCAGCCCAATGCGTTCTCGTGGCCGAACCGGTGCAACCAGTAGTCGAAGAAATCGAATAGCAAGATGGCCGCGATCCAGCCCAGCGCACCTTGCCAGAAGCGTGCCGCCGGGAAGATGGCCAGTGCACGGTAAGCCAGTGAATACAGCCCGACCTGGAACAGCTGACTGAGCAGCGCCACCAACTGGCTGATCATCCCTTGCGACAGGCTGGCCATGACGTCGGACAGACGATAGGTGTTGCGGTCGCGAACGTAGCCATAGGCGAATTCCACGGCGATCAACAGCAGGAAGACGGGAATGATGTAGACAATGATTTTTTCCATGGGGGATATTATGACGCGGCGCACAAGAAGCTGTCTGACAAAAGCCTGACGATCGCTCCTCTCCAGGACGGGTTTTGACAAGGGGAAGAGGATACGCACAGTTCACACTGAACCAGAAAAAGCGGCCTGCATTGCTGCAGGCCGCTTCTGTTACCGTGTTGGTCAGGGGGGCGGAACGTCGAATTGGGGCTTAACTGTAAGCACTTCGATGCGCCTGACAATTCTCTTCACGCACAATCCGACGCACTAGAACATCAAGACAGAGCAAAATTATCGGCACTAACGCAATGCCGTAAGTAACTAAAGCTGTATGCAACGCAATTTGGTTGAGAAAAACTAGATTCATTCCGACCACTGCCAAATAGGTCGCGCGCAATGATGCCACCCTGATTTTCCTTCCGAGGAAATCCAGCGACCAAAGCAGTAACGACCCTAACAGAGCATAAGCAACCAGTCCGGGCATGCCAAATGCCGCATATCCTCCTAAGAAATAAACGCCCGGATTGCTTCCGCTATCGTTACCAAGCAGTACCTTCGCGACTTCGATATCGGGAAGTCGCGCGGGCAATCCAAAAAATTTAGCAAGAAGGTTGATGCCACTAAATCCCGTATGAGACAGCATCTCCGGATATACAGTGAAATATCGCACGATCACCGAGTATGTTTCGCCCCAAATGCGCTCGATTGCGAGGTTCAGCGGAAGCACCGTACCATTTATCACGGCGCTCTGGTATTGAGCCGTGTAAAGTACGACCAGCATGGTTACGATGATGACCGTAGCTATTACTAGCATTGCCGCGAGCAATCGTATATCGAGAAACCGCGGATATCGGCAAGCGCCCAGAATGACCGCATAGCCGATGAAGAAAAAGATCGGCAACTTCGACAACGAGGCAGGCAAAGCCACGAATATCAATGCGGCCAGTCCGGCAGCAAAGATCAGCCTCTTTTTTTCTAACAGTGGATACAAGACCAAACAAAACAAAATAGGTAATACAGTGAAGCGTGCACGAGCGAGGATACCTTCGATAATCCATCCATCCGAGTAGCTCTCGTTACGAAGTCTCCGATAATCACTGCCCTCGAACTGAAAGCTAAAGAACCGGAGAATATCGAGCTTGAACTTGCGGAATTCGGGACTGATCATCAGAAGTGAAAACATCACCGCCAGACACAAGGCAGCGATACCTGCTATCACCAATGCCGACCGCTTAGTGGAGATCTCCTGCACCTGTCGGGTCAGAGAATCGAATCGTCGTTCTGCGTAGCGACGCAAGATAAATACCGTCGATCCAGCAGCAAGCATGATGAGCATACCGATCTCTGCCCTGGTTGCAGCTTCAGAAGGCAGATGCAAGCCGTTGAGTGTCGTTTGCCCGCTGGGATTAAAGATAAAGCCTGGTACGTAGATCAATAGAAATGACAGGACGAAAAAATCGCTGGGTTCAACCAAGCGCGAATGTCGGGATTTCAACCACGACCGGATGTACAGCGAAATTAGTATGAGCTTCAATAAAATCACTAAAACCTCGCAGCTAAATTCGCAGAATCTTGTTGCAGGAGCCCATATATGCCGATCCCAAAAAATATGGCGAACAGTAAAACATTGGAGATCAAAGACGCCAATGCGACTGCATATCCCCCCCAAGTTCCTACTAGACCGATGGCAAGGGGAAGCACAACCACTAGTGCGAGCAAATGGGCATAGGCATAAATCGCTTCGCGACCACTCATCAACATCAGATTGCTCCAAGGAAGAGAAAAGGCAAAGAGAACTTGGGAGAAAACAATAAGGCCGAGGTATTGAGATGAATCTTCGTACCGTGCTCCAAACAGAAAGCCCATGATTTGGGCGGGATATTTCATCAATAGCCACGCTAAAGGCAGCGCACACAGCGTCACAAGCAACGTCTGCAGTGCCATTTCACGACGGAGCAAAGCGATGTCTCCTCGAGCGGAAGCCTTGCTGACGTGGGGCGAAAAGACCGGGAGCAGTACAGTCGGTGCCACCAGCAACAGAACCGTGGCCCGTTGTGCTGAGTTGTACAGAGCAAATTGTACAGCCGGACCAAGCGTCGCCAGCACTAGCGTGTCAAGCCTGTCCAGAATGGCTCTTCCACCAAAGCCGAGCAGAGACAGTCCTCCGGCGCGTATCCATGCGCGCGTATTGAACGTCGGACGCGCCACATTCAAATAGGGACGTAGTGCCTTTAAGACCACCGGAATCTGTATCGCGCAAGACACAAGTAGCCCGAGAAGAAACGCCAGAGCAGCAGGGGCCGCGCGCTCCGGTTGAATGAGCCATACGACACCGCCCGTGACAACAACCGGAAGTACCTCGGAGGCAGCGATGCTCAATGCCGGCATGCCAAGAGCAATAAGATATTCACGCAAAATAGCTACGACCGCGTACACAGTTATCACCGTGGCGATACAGAAGTAAAGGCTCCTGTCCTCCTCCCGCACAAGACCATAGAGGATCATGCCGACAGCCGCGCACAGCACCGGAATCATCGGAACCTGGAAAGAGCGAAGGATAAATCCTTTGAATATGACCGGTGATATTTCAGAACGCCGAGCAACTTCACGGCGAATCAAATTGAGCCATCCAATCGTTCCCAACTGGGTCAGCAATTGCGGCAAGGTGATCGCGAAAATAAACTGTCCATTGTCGTGTTGCGAAAAAATCCGTGCCGTGAGCGCAAACAGTGCGATTGAGGAAAATCGCGCCAATACTACGCTCAGGGAGGTGCGCAACAACGAAAAAAAGCGAGGTAAGAGGTGCATGAACATGTCCCCGATGAGCTTCATTTAAATTTGTATTATTGCAATTTTGCTGCTTGTCACAGCTTTGATGTTATCCGCCGCATGATTTTCACACAGTCGTGTGTCTTCTGGACGCGCAGCGTCGATCACCTTTGAACTACCATGAGCCGGAAGCGTTCACCAAGAAAGGAGGAAAGGTCCTGCCAATCGAGGCAATTCCAAATTGGCTTGGGCCGGGAAAACCGGGTAGCTCACTACCAGAAGACCTTGGAGCAGGCCACCACAGCTTTGGCGAAAAAAGCCACGGTTGAACTGCGAGCGCTCTTCAAGTTTTCGTTGAAAAACTTGTGGGGGAGAGTCTCATCACGGAGTAGTCCTATATCACGTTGATCAACGCCCCGTAAACACGAGTAGCTATTGGTGATGAGCTAGTAAATTTGGAAATTCCGGAGCAAAAAAAAAAAGCGGCCTGCATCGATGCAAGCCGCTTCTGTTCTGGTGCTGATGGGCGGAATCGAACCGTCGACCTACTGATTACGAATCAGTTGCTCTACCAACTGAGCTACATCAGCAAAAGTCCGCGATTATAACGGGTTATTTCGGCTTCATCCAGATCCCTGCCAGAAATTTTCAGCCGGCCTGCCCAAAGAGGCAGGCCCGTGCTGCGCGCTGGCCCAGGCCGCCAGGACTGGCTACTACCGCTCACCCATCAATTTTCTTGTCCTCTTCCTTGGCCTCTTCCATGGCGTCCGGCTCCAGCTCTTCGGCCGAACGGTTGCAATAGATGAAATAGCCCCAGGAGGCCAGCAACACCCCTGTCCCCACCAGCAACGCCGCGGCGTAGATCATGTCAGCGGCCTCCTCGTGCGCGGCGCGAAAGGTCATCACCAGGCCCTCGATGGCCAGCGCCACGATCACCACCACGAAAAACCGCGACAGAAACCGCCGTACCCGCGTCGGCGCGCTGATGTTGGCGTCCCGGACCACCTCCTCTTCCGTAATGGTCTCGGCAATCTGAAATGCCACCACCGCTGCGGCCAGAATACCAATGGCCTCGATCAGCGCCTGCGCCTGCACCAGCCCCAGACCTTCGGTCACCGCGTCAAATCCCATGCGCGCAGCAATGGCGATCAATGCCAGTGCACCCAGCGCAAACAAGACCGCAATCACCGCATGCACCACGCCAAAAGCCGCCGTGATCCGTTTCATTCTTTTCTCCCGTCCGTTTTGTGATGAGCGGTTGGACTGATGAGGCACAGAAAGGTTGTCTCATGATTTTCCTTGTGACGTTTCCTGTCGGCATCACCGCCGCGAGGCACCCGGGAAAGGATGACCAATGCGCACGCTTGCACCGCGCTCCAGAAATGGCCGGGCAGATCGGCAAGGCGTTCGTGTTCTCCTCTTCCTACAGGGCTTTCAGTCTCTATCGGATGGCGGGTCCAAGGGGAGGGAGGGAAGATGAATTCTTCCTGGGGAAAACAATTCTCTGAGCAGTCGATCCCCATCCACTGTCCGCCTGTCCATGGGTGGGCGCCAGCCTGAGGAGGCCATCATGCCGCAAGCCGCATGGAGCAAAAAACGTGAACGCCAGTACCAGCACATCAAGTCCGGCGCCATGAAACGTGGCACCGGCATCCAACGTGCCGAGGAAATCGCCGCGCGCACCGTCAACAAGGAACGCGCCCAGCACGGCGAATCCAAGAAGGCCAGCAAGACGTCCACCCAAGATATGCCCGCCTCGCGTCGAGGGGGGCTACGTTCACACACCGGCTCCGGCGGCCCTACCTACAAGCAGTTGTATGCGCAAGCGCGCACGCGTGGCATCAAGGGCCGCTCGACGATGAACAAGGCGGCGCTGCAAAAGGCGCTCTCCAGCTGAACGACAGGGGCTAAGTATCCGGTCTGGATGTGCAGGAGAAAAAACTAAGTAAACCGGAACATGGCGAAAATCATTAAAACAATATGCGCAGCGCGGTCAGCACGTCCCGACCTGGTAAAAACTTTTCCACCAAAAGAAAGCGCCCCCGATCTGCATCGGGGGCGCTGCCTCATCTTCGCGCTGGAGGCCATCCCGCAAAGCGGCCACCAGAAAAGATCTTCGCTATTACTTGGTCACCGCCAGCACGGTACGTTGGCCGCCCTTGTAGGTGTACAGTGTCAGCGAACCATCCTTGATATCACCCTTGGCATCAAAGGCGATTATACCGGTCACGCCCTTGTGGCTGATCTTGGCCAGCTCGGGCAGGTATTTCTTGGGATCGGCGGAGCCGGCCTTGGCCATGGCGTCTGCCACGGTCATGGTGGCATCGTAGGCATAGGCAGCGTTGTAGACCACGTCAATGCCGAACTTCTTCTTGTAGGCCGCACGGAAATCATCCATCCCCTTCTTGCCTGAGGCATCCACGCCACCGGCTTCGGCACAGATCACCTGGTCTTCACCCAGTCCATCGCCGGCCAGGCCGGGCAGCGAGCCGGTGCAGATACCGTCACCGCCCATGAACTTGGCGCCGATGCCCAGCTGCTTCATCTGTCGCAGCATCGGGCCACCCACTGCGTCCATGCCGCCAAAGAAGATCACCTGCGGCTTCTTGCCCTTGATCGAGGTCAGGATGGCATTGAAGTCGGTGGCCTTGTCATTGGTGTACTGGGTTGCCACGATGCTGCCGCCAGCGGCCTTGGCGCCCTTGGCGAATTCCTCGGCGACGCCCTGGCCGTAGGCGGTGCGGTCATCGATCACGGCAATCTTCGTGGTGCCCAGCTTCTGCACCGCATACTTGCCCAGCGCGGCACCCAGCTGCGCGTCGTTGGCGACCACGCGGAAAGTGGTCTTGAAGCCTTGCTGCGTATACTTTGGATTGGTGGCCGAGGGCGATACTTGCGGGATGCCGGCATCGCTGTAGATCTTCGAGGCCGGAATGGTGGTGCCGGAGTTCAGATGGCCGATCACGGCAGCAACCTTCTGGTCGACCAGCTTGGTGGCCACGGCAGTGGCCTGCTTGGGATCGGAGGCATCATCTTCGCCCAGCAGCTCGAACTTGACCTTCTTGCCGCCAATGGTGAAGCCCTTGGCGTTCAATTCGTCGACCGCCATGCGCGCGCCGTTCTCGTTGTCCTTGCCCATGTGGGCGTTAGGACCGGACAGCGGACCCACATGAGCGATCCTGACCACTTCCTGGGCATACGCGGCGCCAGCGAATGCCAGACCAACAGCGGCGGTTAATGGAATAATGGCGCACTTGAGTTTCATAACTTTCCTCTGTAGATTGGATTGACCACTTTTAATGTTTTGTCTCACAACACAGTTTATTCAGATCCCTGTTGCGGCGACCTGGCGTACCGCTTTGCTTTCGTCTCCGACTTTCTGAATAATGCGACGGTACAACATAAGAATCGGCCAAGCCAAGTTTTTTTTGAGCGGCCGGCCTGAACAATCTTCCTCGACTCTGTCCCATGGCTGCCAAACTTCACACCCTCGACAAGGTGGATCGCAAACTGCTCAACATGCTGCAGAAGGACAACCAGATCTCCACGCGGGTACTGGCTGAAAAGCTGCACATCTCGCAACCGACCTGCCTGCGCCGCATCCGCGAACTGCGCGAGGCCGGCATCATCAGCGCTGAAGTGGCCATGGTCGATCCCTTCGCGCTGGGCTACGGCATGCTGGCCTTCCTCGAGATCTCGCTCAATAACCAGTCCGACCAGCACATGCAGGACTTCGAGCAACGCATGGCCAAGGAGGCCGAGGTGATGCAGTGCTACTTCGTCTCCGGCGAATACGACTACTTCCTGGCCGTGCACGTCATCGACATGGATGCCTATTACCAGTTCGTCAGACGTGTGATTTCTGGCTCAGGCAATGTGCGTCACTTCCAGTCACGCTTCCCCATGAAGCGCGCCAAGTTCACCACCCGCATCGCCTTCGATGAAAAGGCCGTCGAGGTACAGGTGCGCGTACCGGGCTGAGACTGTTGCGCAAGCCCGCACGGAGGATGCCGTCAAACGCATCCGGCAGGATTTTTGTTAGGTTCGGTGCCTGCTTCCCGTAGCAGATGCGCCGAAATTACTAAGTTTTTCATTTCCCGTTGATGCAATCTCATGGTGCAGGATCCTCGTTTGCCCCTGAGCAGGCACGCACTTTGCATTGCAGTGCGCTTGTCAGTTGTGTTATTTTCGAGGCATCCCGCAGTGTGCGATGAAGAGATGTTGCGCCACTGCGTCTTCGCTCAAGCCCGTTCAAGCCGTACCGTGGTCACCAGCAACAAGAGCGGACACAGATCAGCACCCAGCGCCGGCGCCTCCTGTGGCCGGCCCGCCAGCAGTACCCGCAACCCTTGTCATCCACCGTCCGCGGCCACAGCCGCAGGGCGCAGCCTTGCCCGGTGCCGCAGTCTCCTGTGGTACTACCCGGCCATCTCTACAGCAACACGGAAAGGAAATCCCGCACGATGCACGAAGTCGAGTTATTCATCCAGGACATGGCCATCATCATGCTCATTGCCGGCATCGTCACCGTGGTCTTCAACAAGTTGAAGCAGCCGGTGGTGCTGGGCTATATCGTGGCCGGCGTGATCATCGGTCCGCATACACCGCCCTACGACCTGATCCAGGATGAGAAGACCGTGCATATTCTTTCAGAATTGGGCGTGATCTTCCTGCTGTTCTCGCTGGGTCTGGAATTCAGCCTGAAGAAACTGGCCAAGGTCGGCGCCACCGCCTTCATTGCCGCCGCCGCCGAGATCCTGCTGATGATCTGGATCGGCTACGAGATCGGCCTGTACTTCGGATGGAAGCGCATGGATGCCATCTTCCTGGGGGCCATGCTGGCCGTGTCCTCCACCACCATCATCGTCAAGGCTCTCAACGAGCTGGGCATGAAGAACGAGAAGTTCGCCCAGATCATCTTCGGCATCCTGATCGTGGAAGACATCCTCGCCATCGGCATGATCGCGCTGCTTTCGGGCGTGGCTACCAGCGGCTCGGTGGATTCCACCGAAGTCTTTACGACGGTGGGCAAACTGGTGCTGTTCATGACGGTCTCGCTGGTGGTGGGCATCCTGGCGGTGCCGCGCCTGCTCAGTTTCATCTCCCGTTTCAAGAGCAACGAGATGCTGCTGGTGGCGGTGCTGGGCGTGCTGTTCGGCTTCTGCCTGCTGGTGATGAAGCTGCAATACAGTGTGGCGCTCGGCGCCTTCCTGGTCGGTGCGGTGATGGCCGAGTCGCGCCAGCTGCATCGCATCGAACGCCTGGTGGAGCCGATCCGCGACATGTTCTCGGCCATCTTCTTCGTGGCCATTGGCTTGCTGTTCGATCCCGGCGTGCTGGTCAAGTATTGGATGCCGATCACCGTCATCACGCTGGCGGTGGTCTTCGGCAAGCTCATCAGTTGCGGGCTGGGGACCTTCGTGGCGGGGCAGGGCGGGCGTACGCCCATGCGCGTGGGCATGGGCCTGGCGCAGATCGGCGAATTCTCCTTCATCATCGCCGCGCTGGGCCAGAGCCTGAAGGTGACCAGCGACTTCCTCTATCCCATCGTGGTGGCGGTCTCGGCGGTCACCGCCTTGCTTACGCCTTACCTCATCAAGGCCGCCGATCCGCTCTCGGCCAAGGCTGTCACGCTGGTGCCGGCACGCGTCTCCGGCCTGCTGGGCATGTATTCACGCTGGCTGGAAAGCCTGCAGCCTACGGGGGATCGTGCCGAACTCACGCGCATCATCCGCCGCATCCTCATGCAGGTGATGGTGAACCTGGCCCTGGTGATTGCAGTATTCCTGGCCGGGGCCTTCTTCGTGGACGGTCTCTCGCGCCAGCTCTCGGCATGGACGCCTGACCCGGAGGTGCAGAAGGCCATCATCTGGGGCTGTGCCCTGGTGCTCTCCTTGCCCTTCCTCATTGCCACCTATCGCAAGTTGCAGGCGCTGTCGATGCTGCTGGCCGAGGTCAGCGTCAAGCCCGAGTTCGCAGGAGCGTATACTTCGGGCGTGCGCAAGGTGGTCTCGGAGGTCTTGCCCATCATGTCCATCGTGGGCATCATGCTGCTGATCTTCGTGTTGAGCGCCAGCATCCTGCCACCGCTGAACCTGCTGGCCTTCGTGCTGGCGGCGGCCGCCGCGCTGCTGTGGTTGCTGTGGAGCAAGCTGGTCAAGCTGCATTCGCGGCTGCAGATTGCGCTCTTCGAGACGCTGGATGAGCAGCCGGACGATGTGCATTGAGCACGTCGATCCTGTCATTTGAGAATTCGGGCGTGACCGGAAACGGCACGCCCCCGATTTTATTTACGTTGAACTGAACCATCATGACTCAAGACGAACTCAAGCAAGCCGTAGCCAAGGCCGCCATCGACTACGTGGTCGACGGCGAAATCATCGGCGTGGGCACCGGCTCCACGGCCAACTTCTTCATCGATGAACTGGGCAAGATCAAGCACCGCATCAAGGGCGCGGTTGCCTCTTCCGAAGCCACGGCAGAACGGCTGCGTTCGCACGGCATCACCGTGTTCGATCTCAACGAGGTCGAGACCATGCCCGTCTACATCGACGGCGCCGATGAAATCAATGGTGCCGGTGCCATGATCAAGGGCGGGGGCGCTGCCCTCACGCGCGAGAAGATCGTGGCTTCCGTGGCGCAGAAATTCGTCTGCATCGCTGATGGTTCCAAGCTGGTTGAGGTGCTGGGCAACTTCCCGCTGCCGGTGGAAGTGATCCCGATGTCGCATGCCGTGGTGGCCCGCAAGCTGGCGGCACTGGGCGGCCAGCCGCGCCTGCGTCTGAACAAGAACGGCGACGGCCAGCCGCTGGTTACCGACAATGGCTGCTACATCATCGATGTGCTGGGACTGTCCATCACCGATCCGGCTGACATCGAAGACAAGATCAACAATATTGTCGGCGTGGTCACCAATGGCCTCTTCGCGCGCCAGGGTGCCAACGTCTGTCTGCTGGGCACGGCTGAGGGCGTCAGGAAACTGGAGTTCTGACGCACTGCCGTTGGTCTTTGTCTCAGACAAAAATGCCCGTTGTCCTATGACACGGGCATTTTTTCATCCCCTCATCCCTTCATTGCACGCCTTGCCTCAGGGCTGGCCGGCCTTGGCCTCATCCCGTGCAATCACCACGCTCATGCGCGCCGGATCAATGTACTTGCGCACGGCCGCGTTGAGTTGCGCCAGCGTCAGGTCGGCCAGCTTCAGGTCCAGCTGCTGCTGCCACAGGAAGCTGCGGTCCAGGTTCATCAAGGCACTCCAGCTGGTGGCGATGCCGCCGTCGCCGGCGCGCTGCTGGTTGCGCTGCTGCAGGATGCCGGACTTGGCGCGTTGCAGTTCATCCTCGGTGAAGCCGTCCTTGATGAGGCGGGCGATTTCTTCGTGTACCGCCGCATCGACCTTGTCCAGGTTCTGTGGCGCGGCGATGGCGCGCACCATGAAGTAGCCGGCATCGCTGATGGCGCCAATCTGCAGGCCACTGTTGATGCCATAGGACAAACCATCCTTCTGGCGGATGCGGTCCGCCAGGCGCGACTTCAGGCTGGAGCCGCCGAGCAGGTAATTGGCCACGGCCAGGGCCGGGTAGTCGGGATCATCGTCACGCAAGCGAATATTCTGGCGCGCCAGATAGACACCGTTTTCCTTGTCGGGCGTATCGATGACCATGCGCCTGGCCGGGATGTCGGCCCAGCTCTGCAGCACGCGCGCATAGGGCGCCGCACTGGCCCAGCCGCCGAAGGCTGCATCAATCGCCTTGCGCGCGGCCTGCGCATCGAAGTCACCGACCACGGCCACCTCACCATGCGAGGCGCCATAGAAACGGTGATGAAAGTCCTGCACCTGTTCCAGCGTCACCGCTTGCACGGCGGCGATGCGCTGTTCCAGCGTTTGCGCGGCGCGCCAGTCACCGGCCGGGTAATGGTTGAAGTGCAGCTGCAGGGCCTCGCCGGCGCGCGCATCCGGCTCCTTGCGGGTGGCTTCGAGCGCGGCCACGGTCTCGTTCTTCAACTGTGCAAACTCGACCGGATCCATGCGCGGGTAGCGCAAGACCTCGCCCACCAGCGCGAACGCCGGGACCAGGTTCTCGCGCGTGGTCTGGAAGCGATAGACGTTGCCGTTGATCTTCAGGCGCGTGAACTCGTCGGCCAGTTGGCGCCGATCAAGATTGCGGGTGCCGCGCATGAGCATGGCCGCCGTCAGTTGTGCCACGGCGCGCTGACCGAACAGGGTCTGGGCATCGCCGAACTCCAGATTCATGCTCACCGACACCGTCTGCCCGCGCGATTGCTTGGGCAGCAGCGCCAGCTTGAGTGCCGTGTGCGGCGACTGGCCCGGCGCGATGAGGGTAGTGCGCTGTTCGATGTTGCCCGGCGCCGGGTCGAAGGCTTCGCCGGAGGCGATGGCCGGGCGCGGCTGGTATTGCGTCAGCAGCGATGCCACGCTGGGGGCAGCCGGGACGTCGGCGCGCAGCGGATGATCTTCCGGCAGGTAGAGACCGACGGTGCGATTGTCGCGGCGGAAGTATCTGCCGGCGGCAGCGGCGATGTCTGCACTGCTCAGGCGTTGCTCCAGGTCGCGTTCGATGAAGACCAGGCGCCAGTCACCGCGTGCAATCGCGTTGGACATGGCCACCGCCATCTGCTGCGGATTGTTCTGCAGCGTCTCGAAATTGTTGCTGCTCTCGCGGTGCAGGCGCGCCACTTCGTCGGCGGTTGGCGGTGTCGTGCTGAAGGATTCGACGGCGCTGATCATGGCCTGCTTGACCGGTTCGATGTCGGCCCCCGCCTTGAGCTGCGCCACGATCATCTGTAGCCCCGGCGCAAAGCCACTGAGCTGCATCGCATAGACCTGCGTGGCCAGACCTTTCTCGACCAGCAATTTGTGCAGGCGACCATTGGGCGTATCGGTCAGGATGTCGGCGGCGAAGGCAAGGGCGGTGGCATCCGGATGTAGCGCGGAGGGCATCTTGTAGCCCAGCGCCACCAGTTGCACGTCCCCCCGACGGCGGATCACGAACTGGCGTTCGCCATCCTGGGTCGGTTCCACCGTCCAGAATTCAGGCAGCTTGCGCTTGGGTCTGGGCAGGCGGCCGAAGCTCTGGTTGACCCATTGCAGTACCTGCGCCGGCTCGAACTTGCCGGCGATGAGCAGCACCGCATTGTCGGGCTGGTAGTAGGTCCGATAGAAGGCTTGCAGGTTCTCGATGCGCACGTTCTCGATATCGCTGCGCGCGCCGATGGTGCTGCGGCCATAGCTGTGCCAGTCATAGGCCACGCTCTGCATGCGCTTCAACATCACGCGCGAGGGAGAGGTCTCGCCGGCTTCATATTCGTTGCGCACCACCGTCATCTCGCTGTCCAGATCCTTGCGCGCGATGCGGGAATTGACCATGCGATCTGCTTCCATCGCAATGGCCCATTGCAGGTTGTCCTTGCCGGCCTCGAAGGTCTCGTAGTAGTTGGTGCGGTCCAGCCAGGTGGTGCCGTTGAAGTTCATGCCGCGCTTGCTGAATTCCTGCGGGATCGCCGGGTTGTGCGGCGAGCCCTTGAACATCAGGTGTTCCAGCAGGTGCGCCATGCCGGTCTCGCCATAGTTCTCGTGGCGCGAGCCGACCAGGTAGGTGATGTTGACCGTGACCGTGGGCTTGGAGTCGTCCGGCAGCAGGAGCAGCTTGAAACCATTGGTAAACCGGTACTCGCTGATGCCCTCGGCGCTGGGGCCCTGCGTAATGCCAGGCGGCAGGCTTGGCGCAGCTGTTGCTGCGTGGATCTGCGGGGGCAAGAGGGCAAGGCCCAGACTGAGGGATAGCAGGGCAAGGCGCATGCGACGCAAGGACAAGATAGGCTCCAGCAGGAAGTCGGAAACGAAGCGCGCATTGTAGCGCCCTCTACTGCGCTGCAACCCCCGGACGCAAAACAAACGCCGCCGTGGCGAGCCAGGGCGGCGTTGCAGTCGGTGCGCCAGCAATGACGCGGTCCGATTTACTCGCTCGGCGGTACGTAGCCCGCTGCGGCATCGGCACCTTCGCCGAAGAAATGCTTTTCCATTTGTGCGGCCAGGTACTTGCGGGCGCGGGCGTCGGCCAGCATCAGGCGGTTTTCGTTGACCAGCATGGTCTGGTGCTTGAGCCAGGCAGCCCAGGCTTCCTTGGAAACACTTTCATAAATGCGCTTGCCCAGTTCGCCCGGATAGGGCGGGAAGTCCAGGCCTTCGGCTTCCTTGTTCAGTTTGATGCAGTGGACCATGCGTGCCATGTCGATTCCTTGGTTCGTTAAGTTGAAATGCCTGGGACGGGCGGGCCAGCGATGGGGGTCAGCGGTTGAGCCTGCTCACGTCCTGACGGAAAAATGATTAATACAAATTCTTGATCAATACCTGCGACTTGCGCTGCCAGTTGTAGATCTGCTGGCGATCCTGCGGCAGGTCGTTGACACCGGCCAGCACGAAGCCGCGCTTCAAGAACCAGTGCGAGGTACGGGTGGTGAGCACGAAGAGTTTGGTCAGCCCGGCTTCGCGCGCACGGGTTTCGATGTGCTTGAGGATGCGGTCGCCGTCGCCCTGGCCTTGCACTTCCGGATTGACGGTGAGGCAGGCCATCTCGCCCATGCGTTCCTTGGGGAAGGGATAAAGTGCAGCACAGCCGAAGATGACGTTGTCGTGTTCGATCACGGAGAAGTAGTCGATTTCCCGTTCGATCAGTTCACGGCCGCGCTTGACCAGAGTGCCATCGGCTTCCAGCGGTTCGATCAGCTTGAGGATACCGCCCACATCCTCGATGGTGGCCTGGCGCAGGCTCTCCAGGTTCTCGTAGGTGACCATGGTGCCCACGCCGTCGTGGGTGAACAGTTCCAGCAGCGCCGAGCCATCAGTGGAGAAGGGCACGATGTGGGCGCGCGAGACGCCGGCATTGCAGGCCTTGACCACGCTGGCCAGGTAGAAAGCCGCATCCGCGGGCAGGAAGCCGGCCGACAGCACCGCCTCGGCCTGGTGCGAGGACAGCTCGCGGATTTCAGCGCCGCCGGCATCCTTCATCAGTGGGGTTTCGGACAGGAAGATCAGCTTTTCGGCGCGCAGTGCGATGGCGGCGGACACGGCCACGTCTTCCATGGTCAGATTGAAGGCTTCGCCGGTGGGCGAGAAGCCCAGCGGCGAGAGCAGCACGATGCCGCCCGCATTCATGATGGGCTGGATGACGTCGGCGGCGATCTTGCGCACCACGCCGGTCAGTTGCAGGTCCACGCCATCGATCACGCCCATGGGGCGAGCCGTGACGAAGTTGCCGGAGATCACGCGGATGGCCGAATGCGCCATGGGGGTATTGGGCAAGCCCTGGCTGAAGGCGGCCTCGATGTCCAGGCGCAGTTCGCCGGCGGCTTCCTTGGCGCATTCCAGCGCGGCGCTGTCGGTCACGCGCAGGCCGTTCTGGAAGCGCGCCTCGACATTGCGCAGGGCCAGTTGCTCGGCCACCTGCGGGCGCGAGCCATGCACCACCACCACGCGGATGCCCAAGGCATGCAGCAGCGAGAGATCCTGGGCCAGTACCTGCAGGCCGCCGGCCGTGACCAGCTCACCCGGAAAGGCGACCACGAAGGTCTTGCCGCGGAAGGCGTGGACATAGGGCGCGACGGAACGCAGCCAGTTGACGAATTCGGTCTGTTTTTCCATGACGCGCATTATAACCAGCGTCGCGGCGGGCCGTAGGCTTGCGGGCCGCTTGGGAGCAGATTTCTTGTGCGGATGTTGCAAAGCGGAGCCATTGGCACGGCAAGGCTCGCCAAAACCTGCACCATCGGCCCTCCAGCCGCATCCAGCCTGACCGGGCGGGCGGTGGCAGGTATAATGTCGGCCTCATGTCCGTTACCAAAGCACCCCACACTCCCCCAGGCGCCCAGTCGCAGCAGAACCCGCAACAGGACCGTGGGCGCAGCCCGCGCGAGCCGCGCGCTCCCCGTCGCGCCGAGTCTGCCGCCGAGGCCGCGCCACCGGTCCGCAATGCGCTGCCTCCGGTCACCTTTCCCGAAGAGCTGCCCGTCTCCGGCCGCCGCCACGAGATCGCCGAAGCCCTGCGCCGTCATCAGGTCATCATCGTCAGCGGCGAGACCGGTTCCGGCAAGACCACCCAGCTGCCCAAGATCTGCCTGGAGCTGGGCCGTGGCGAGAAGGGCCTGATCGGTCACACCCAGCCGCGCCGTATCGCTGCCTCCTCGACCGCCAAGCGCATCGCGCAGGAACTGAATTCCCCGCCGGGCGAACTGGTGGGCTACAAGGTCCGGTTCAACGACACGCTGTCCAAGGGCGCATGGATCAAGCTGATGACCGACGGCATTCTGCTGGCCGAGACCCAGACCGATCCGCTCTTGCGCCAGTACGACACCATCATCATCGACGAGGCGCATGAACGCAGCCTCAACATCGATTTCCTGTTGGGCTATCTGAAGCAGTTGCTGCCCAGGCGCCCCGATCTGAAGATCATCATCACCTCGGCCACCATCGATGCCGACCGTTTCGCCCGCCATTTCGGCCGCGAGGTCAAGGGCGAGATCGTACCGGCTCCGGTGATCGAGGTCTCGGGCCGCTTGTATCCGGTGGAGATCCGCTATCGTCCCATCGACAATGCCGACCGCAGCGGCGTCTCCACCGAAGTGGCGCAGGCGCGTGCGCGCGCCGAGGGCCGCGCCAGCCAGGCCCAGAAGGACCGCGAGCAGCGCGACCTGATGGATGCCGTGGTCGATGCCGTGGATGAACTGGCGCGCATCGGGTCGGGGGACGTGCTGGTGTTCCTGCCCGGCGAGCGCGAGATTCGCGACGCTGCCGAAGCACTGCGCAAGCATCATCCCCCGCATGTGGAAATCCTGCCGCTGTTTGCGCGCCTGTCTGCGCAGGAGCAGGAACGCGTCTTCAAGACCAGCAATGCCCGTCGCATCGTGCTGGCGACCAATGTGGCGGAAACTTCACTGACCGTGCCGGGGATCCGCTATGTGGTCGATGCCGGTCTCGCACGTGTGAAGCGTTACAGCTATCGCAACAAGGTCGAACAGTTGCAGATCGAGCCGGTGGCGCAATCGGCGGCCAACCAGCGTGCCGGACGATGCGGCCGGGTGGCCGCGGGCGTGTGCATCCGTCTGTATGATGAGCAGGATTTCCTGCAGCGTCCCAAGTTCACCGATCCCGAGATCTTGCGCTCCTCGCTGGCCTCGGTGATTCTGCGCATGAAGTCGCTGCACCTGACCGATGTGGAGAGTTTCCCCTTCATTGAACCGCCGCTGGGCCGCGCTATCGCCGACGGCTATCAGCTGTTGCAGGAGCTGGGTGCGGTAGAAGAGCAGGGCGGCGTCAATCGCCTGACTGCACTGGGCAAGCAGCTGGCCCGGTTGCCGCTGGACCCGCGCGTGGGGCGCATGATCCTGGCGGGACGCGACAATGCCTGCCTGACTGAACTGCTCATCATCGCCGCAGCGGTATCCGTGCAGGACCCGCGCGACCGGCCCATGGATGCGCAGAATGCAGCGGACAACGCCCACAAGAAATTCGCCGACGAGAAATCGGAATTCGCCAGTTATCTGAAGATCTGGAAGTGGTTCGAGGAGGCCATCGCCCACAAGAAATCGAATCGCCAGCTGCAGGAACACTGCCGTGAGAATTTCCTCTCGCAATTGCGTCTGCGCGAGTGGCGCGATGTCCATTCGCAGTTGCTGACCATCGTGAAGGAACAGGGCTGGCGACTCAATGAAGCCCCCGCCACCTATGACCAGCTGCACCTGGCGCTGCTGACGGGCTTGCTGGGCAACGTTGGTTTCAAGAGTGAGGACGATGCGCAATACCTGGGCGCACGCGGCATCAAGTTCAACATCTGGCCCGGTGCGCATCTGACCAAGAAGCCGGGCCGCTGGGTGATGGCCGCTGAGCTGGTCGATACCGCCCGCCTGTATGCGCGCTGCGTCGCCAACATCCAGCCCGAATGGCTGGAGAAACTGGGCGGCCATCTGCTCAAGAAATCCTGGGGCGAACCGCGCTGGGAAAAACGCGCCGCCCAGGTCACCGCCTCCGAACGCGCCACGCTCTACGGGTTGGTGGTGTACAGCCAGCGCCGCATCAACTACGGCAAGATCAACCCGGCCGACGCGCGCGAGATTTTCATTCGCGACGCCCTGGTCGGTGGCGACTTCGAGACTCGCGCACCATTCTTTGCGCACAACCAGAAACTGGTGCGGGAGATCGAAAACCTGGAACACAAGTCCCGTCGCCTCGATGTGCTGGTGGACGATGAACTGATCATCGGTTTCTACGACAAGCTGATCCCGCACGACATCTGCAATGGCGTGGACTTCGAGAAGTGGCACAAGCAAGCCACGGCCGCCGATCCCAAGTTGCTGTACCTGAACCGTGACGACCTGATGCGTCATGAAGCAGCGGGCGTCACCACCGAGCTGTTCCCCAAGACCATGAACGTGGCGGGTATCGCCATGGCCTTGAGCTATCACTTCGAGCCGGGTGCGGCGCGCGATGGCGTCACGCTGACCGTGCCGCTGTATGCGCTCAACCAGGTCTCGGCGGATCGCTGCGACTGGCTGGTGCCGGGCATGTTGAAGGAGAAGGTGCATCTGCTGTTGAAGTCCCTGCCGCAGAAGTTGCGCCGCCACTGCGTACCGCTGCCCGATTACGCCGCACGTTTCTGCGAGCGCATGGAGGAGCGCAAGACCTTTGGCCGGGGCAACCTGATCGACGCCATCATTGCCGACATCCGCGAGCAGATCACGATCCTGGTCAAGCCCAGCGACTTCAAGCAGGAGACGCTGTCGGCGCACCACGCGATGAACTTCAAGATCGTCGATGAGCATGGTCGCCAGCTGGAGATGGGCCGCAACCTCGCGGCCCTGCAAGCCGAATTCGGCGGCCAGGCGCGCCAGCAGTTCCAGAAGCTGGCCGAGCAGGTCGCCATTGCCCCGCGCGAGGAGGAGGACAGCACCGCACCGGCACCTGCAGCCCTCGGCAAGGGAGCCGCGAATGCAGCCCCGGCGGCCCCCGCCTCAGTGGGCGAGTACAGCAATCTCACCAGCTGGAGTTTTGGCGAATTGCCCGAACTGCTGGAGATCACGCGCGGCAGTGGCAAGCAGGCGCAAACGCTGATCGGATTCCCGGCGCTGGTGGATCGCAAGACGCATTGCGACCTGGAGGTCTTTGATGATCCGGCCGAGGCCGCGCGCTTCCACCATGCGGGTCTGCGTCGCCTGTTTGCGTTGCAGATGAAGGAACAGCTCAAGTATCTGGAGAAGAACATTCCGGGTCTGCAGCAGATGGGCATGCAGTTCATGGCCCTGGGCTCGCAGGAGGAATTGCGGGAACAGATCCTCAATGCCGGGCTGGAACGCGCCTTCCTGCAAGACCCGCTGCCACGCAATGCGGACGAATTCAATCGTCGCCGTGATGAGGGCAAGGCGCGTCTGGGTTTGCTGGTCAACGAGATCGCGCGCCTGTGCGGCCAGGTGCTGGCCGAGTATCACGCCCTGCCCAAGAAGCTGCAGGGTATCAAGGCGCATGCGGCTGCGGCGACCGACATGCAGGCGCAGTTGTCGCAACTGGTGGGCAAGCGTTTCGTGGCCGAGACGGATTACACCAATCTGAGTCACTACCCACGTTACCTCAAGGCCATCAACGTACGGCTGGACAAACTGCGCGCCGATCCGGCCCGCGATACGCGCTTGCTGGCCGAGTGGAATTCGGTGGCCTTGCCCTACCAGCGCGCCCTGAAAGACCGCGCCGGGCGGGTGGATCCCAAGATGACCGAGTTCCGCTGGATGCTGGAGGAACTGCGCGTGTCGCTCTACGCGCAAGAACTGAAGACGCCGATGCCGGTGTCGGTGAAGCGCTTGCAGAAGGTGTGGGAGAGCATGCAGCGCTGAACCACCTTGAGCGCCCGTCGTGTGTTGATCGCCGCCCCTCACTTGCCTTGTTCAGCGATCCGCGTGCGTCCCAATTCTCCGGCGCTGGCCAATAGCCGCAACCTGGCAGAACGCCATTCGGCCAGGGCACGTATGCGTTCCTGGCTTGCATCGGCCAGTGCGGCCTGCACATTGAGGATGCCGATGATGTCGCTCAGTCCGCGTTCATATTTGCGCTGAACGTCTTCCATGGCCATCTTCGCGCTTTCCAGCAGGCGCAGGGATGAGCTCAGGTTGCGTTGGGCAGCCTGATTCTCCGCGAAGGCATTGGCGAGTTCGCTGATGACCTGCCCCTCGGCCTCCAGCAGTTCGGCTTCCCGGAGGTCGATCTGTGCCTGGGCGTTGCGTACCTTGTAGGTGTGAGCAAAGCCGTCGAAGAGCGGGAAGTTCAAGGCCAGTGCGCTCACCGTCTCGCGTGTTTGCGTGCCCGCACTCCCCTGATTGGGGCGTCCGTTGACGTAGTATCCATGAGAAAAATCCAGACTGGGCAAGCCTTCGGCGCGCGTGGCCGCCAGCTTCTCGCGCGACGAGGCCAATTGCGCCCTGGAGGCAAGCAAGGCAGGATGTTGCTGCCCAGCGAGCTCCATCCATTGCGCCAGGTCTTGCGCAATCTGACCGGCCTCGATGGCCGAGTCGGGACTGTCGATGGGGACTTGCAGGCGAGCTCCCTGTCCTCGCAGTCCCAATGAGACCGACAAGGTGACCAGGGCTTTTTCATGTTGGCCGATGGCTCGCGCATGTTCCAGTTCCGCTTTGGACAGGGAGGTCTGGACTTGCAACAGGTCGGAGCGCGCCGCCATGCCCCGTTCGGCACGCTTGTGGGTAATCTCCATGATCTGGCGTGCCAGGCGTTCGTTCAGTTCACGGGCCTGGCGATTGGCACCGCTTGTTTGAACGTCGTAATAGGCCGCAATGACGCTGCTCATGGTCTTTTGCAAGATGGCGTCATGACTGGCCAGGGCGGCGTCGAGCAAGGCATCGGCTGCGCGCAGGTTGGCGCTGCGGCCACCGAAGTCCAACAGGCGCCAGGTCAGCGTGTAGTACTGGGAGCGGCTCTTGCGCTGGTTCTCCAGAGGGAGTAGCGAATCGGGCTGCTGCACACGCTCATGCTGCAAGCGCAGACCAGCGTTGATGCTGGGTAAATAGGCCGCCCTGGCTTCGCCCTTTTGCGCTGCTTGCACTTTGATGCGCGCCCAGCCGGCCCTCACCTGGGCGTGATGACACAAGCCCAGGTCGATCGCATCCCCCAAGCTGAGTGGCGCAGTCGGTACGGCAGAACGGCCATCGCAAACCAGGGTATGGGCATCTCCCGGAAGCAATTTGCCTTCGTCCAGTTCCGGTGGACGCGCCAACAAGGGATCCTCAAGAGGCGCCGAGGCCCGTTCCAGCCATTCCCGTGCGTGGGCCATGTCCGTCAGACATACCGGCGCTGCTGCCATCAGGACTACGCAGACAGTTCTAACGTTCATTGAGGGACTCCTGCTGGTGGCGAATCAGAGGGGAGAGCACGTATTCGATGACCCGTCGTGTTCCCGTCCGGATCTCGACGGTGACCGACATGCCCGGCGCAAGCGCCAGCGTGCGCCCCTCTGCTGCCAGCGTATGGCGTGACAGAACGATCTTGCTGGCGTAGATCAGGCCGCGCTTCTCGTCTTCGATGGCATCATGCGAAACATGCCGCACCGTTGCCGGGACCGTGCCGTACCTGGTGTAGTCGAAGGCTTCTATCTTGACCTTGGCGTCCTGGCCAACCTGGACGAAGCCGATATCCTTGTTCTCCAGAAACGCTTCCACCTCCACGGCTGCTTCCTGCGGAACGATCTGCATGAGCGGCTGTCGTTGCCGGCCTGGCCGATGATCGTGTCATTGCCACGGCCTCCGGTGAGGATATTGTCACCCCGGTTACCGGTGATGATGTTTGCCAGTTCGTTACCGGTGCCGTCGATGTTCTCGTTGCGCAGCTTGATCGGGTCGATGGTATAGATGCTGTAGGCATTGGCGACGTTGGCATCGCGTCGGAACTCTTCCAGTGACAGGTAGCGCGTCATGTCACTGACCAGGCCACGGCCCGAGTCGGCGATATAGAAGCCGTTGATGGCGCCGGTGGCAGCGTCGCAGGCCACGCCGGTCACGGTCACCACGTGGTTGACAGCACCGCCGTCGAGGTAGGCGTCTTCCCCCCACAGCTTGCCCGCATTCACGGCGATGATCACGCCGCGGCCACCCTTGATCAGATTGGCGATGCCCTGTTCGTTGTAGCCCTGCATGAGACCGTTGCGGATACCGTAGCTGTCCAGCAGGGCGCGCTGACCGAGGTAATTGGAGCCGCCGCGTTCGTAGTCGCTGACGGTGCTGTCGGTGACGCACCATTGGTTGTCGATGGCACGCTGCACCACCTGGGCTTCCGACAGGTTCTGGTTGGCCTGGATGGCCAGATTGGCGATGCTGGTCAGGGCGCAGGTGCCGGCATAGTCGCGCACCGCATTGCCCTGCATGTAGTCCAGTTCATTGGCTTTGGGATAGCCATAGACCAGGATGTCGACGCCATCGGCGACGCCCTTCTCGGGTTTGGAAAAGTCCAGCAAACCGAGGTTCTCGATCTGTGCGCCCAGCGTGTGGCTGATGCTGGAGAGCACAGTATCGTTGTCGTCACCGGCCTGGCCGAACAGCCTGTCATGGCCTGCGCCACCGTAGAGGGCATCATTGCCGTCGCCGGCCTGGAGTTCATCGTTGCCTTCGCCGCCGATCAAGGTGTCATTGCCGGCTTCAGCAAACAGCATATCGTCGCCGGTGCCGCCGTCGAGCAGATCATTGCCCGCGCCACCGATGAGTTCATCGTTGCCTTCTTCACCGTACAAGGTGTCATTGCCCTCGTAGCCCCACAGGGCGTCGTTGCCGGTGCCGCCCCACAGCGTATCGTTGCGGCTGCTTCCGCCCATCAGGTCGTTGCCGCCGCCTGCATAGAATTTCACCAGCAGATCGGTATTGAAGTAGATGCCGTTGTAGGCCGCATAGTAATTGGCACTGAAGCTGTCGTCGCCATCGGTGCCGATAAGGCTGTCGCGGTTGCTGCTGTTGATCTTGACCTGGTTGGGGCCGAACTGGATGTACTGCGTGGCATTGATGTAATACGTATTGTCGGAGCGGCGCAGGAAGTCGTAGCTGCTGAATTGCGCCCGGGGCAGGAAGGGCTCCCTGTGGGTAATATCTCTGCGCAAGACCAAAAGTTGTCTTCAAATTCTTTTCATTGATGAAAGCTTTGTCGAGCAAGAGAAAATTCTCGTGAATTTCGCGCAGCTTCAATAGAAGTTGTTCTGCTGTGACAATGGAAATTTCATTTTCTGACTCATTTCGAATAACTGAGTCAGGAGAGCATCCTCCTGCTATATTTTTTGCTTCTTTTTCCTTTGCATTTTCAGCTGCCAGGCATGAAGTCGCCATCAAGAAGATGCCTGTGCTGACGATCATGCGCATGTTGCGGATAGGGCTTGTTTCATAAACAGGGCCATCACTCACAAGTGCTCCTCCTGAAATTAGTGTTCCGACAGATTCCTGATTAATGCAATTCGATAGTCCGTCTGACTAATGGTCCAGCTAACAAGTCTTATAAAAACCTGCGACATTGAACCCTGATTTCACGCGGGAGACCATCGAATATTTACGGTAAACGGAGGTCGATTTAATCGGACGATATTCGGCCGTCGCATTTATGAAATACAGCAAAAGCGAGTTTTTAGAAAAATCAAAAAATTAAGTTTTTGCCGACGTTTCTGATTGAGGTTTTTTTCGTTGACCAAAACTTTTTGGATGTTATGCAGAAGGGTCGTCTGCCTCTGCGCGCAGTCCGAAAAACTGTCTTGTCAGTATGGGTCAGTTCGAACTCCGCCCAATTGAAAGAAGAGAGCGGGAGCGTAGAGCGCAGAAGGTATTAGTCGGGGTGAGGTATTCCAGCCGAAACATCGGGCTCATCGCAGACCGGATGAACTCCGCCGATGACGGGGTAGTCGCAGATATCCTCAATGCGTTGCTTGTATAGCGTCATCAAGCATTCACGGTCGCTGCATCGGTTGCGCTGGATCACCCAGATCCTTTGTGAATGCTTCAGTGCGTCTCTCGCACCCTTGCCGATGTCGGCGTCCAACATCCATCGATAGTTCTGGTTCAGCGCAGTATCCAGGCGGGTGAGTACCGGATCGCTACAGATGGCCTTTTCCGCGAAGTTGCCAGCGCGAGCGCATTCCATGGCAGGCACCTCTGCTGCGAGCAGAGCTAGTGTCAGAGCAAACAGTATGTGTGGATACATGAGGCTGTCCTGATGAGTACAGACTCAAACGATGAAATTCAGGAGCGGAAGTGTCAATTCCGATAAGGTGAATGGTCGCACTCACGCGGTTCCTTCCGGAGGGATCAACATGGCGTAACGCGAATGGGCCGCTGCCGCCCCGATTCCCCCCAATCGCCCCAACTTGACCCATTTTTCGCGTAAAATGCCGCATTCTCCGAATCCGTCGAATACAGCAAACAACCATGGCCATCAAGTCAGACAAGTGGATCCGCCGCATGGCGGAGCAGGAAGGAATGATCGAACCCTACGAGCCCGGTCAGGTGCGCCTGGCGGCCGACGGGAGCAAGATCGTTTCCTACGGCACCTCGTCCTATGGCTACGATATCCGCTGCGCCAACGAATTCAAGATCTTTACCAACATCAATTCCACCATCGTCGATCCCAAGAACTTCGATGAGAAATCCTTCGTCGATTTCAAGGGCGATGTCTGCATCATCCCCCCCAACTCCTTCGCCCTGGCACGCACCGTCGAATACTTCCGCATCCCGCGCAGCGTGCTGACCATCTGCCTGGGCAAGTCCACCTACGCGCGCTGCGGCATCATCGTCAACGTCACCCCCTTCGAACCCGAATGGGAAGGCTATGTCACCCTGGAGTTCTCCAACACCACCCCGCTGCCCGCCAAGATCTACGCCGGCGAAGGCTGCGCCCAGGTGCTGTTCTTCGAGAGTGATGAAATCTGCGAAACCTCCTACAAGGATCGCGGCGGCAAGTACCAGGGGCAGCATGGCGTGACCCTGCCCAAGACCTGATGGGTTGAATTCCATAAATGATATAAATCATTTATGGAATGTTGCTGCACTATGATTGATGGGCTGCGCCGGCCAATCAAGCGCCTCGCAGCATGTCCGTCGGATCAGAGGGCGCGCTGGTTGACGCGCCTGGTCAGTTCTTCGGCCGATTCTCTTCGCTCGCTATAGCGGTCAGTCAGGAAGGGCGAGACGTCGCGCGTCAACAGCGTGAATTTGAACAGTTCCTCCATCACGTCCACCACGCGCTCGTAGTATGCCGACGGTTTCATCCTGCCGGCTTCGTCAAACTCCTGATATGCCTTGGCCACCGAAGACTGGTTCGGGATGGTCAGCATCCGCATCCAGCGACCGAGTATCCGCATCTGGTTGACGGCGTTGAAGGACTGCGAGCCGCCCGATACCTCCATGACCGCCAGCGTCTTGCCTTGCGAAGGGCGAATGGCGCCCTGAGAGAGTGGAATCCAGTCGATCTGTGCCTTCATGATCCCCGTCATGGCACCATGGCGTTCAGGCGAGCACCACACCATCCCTTCAGACCAGTTGGCCAGCTCCCGCAGTTCAAGCACTTTCGGATGTGTCTCCGGTTCGCTGTCCGGCAGCGGCAAGCCGCGCGGATCAAAGATCCTGACCTCGCCACCCAATGCCTCCAGCAAGCGGGCCGCTTCCATGGTCAGCAGTCGGCTATAGGAGCGTTCACGAACGGAGCCGTACAGCAAGAGAAATCGCGGAGGGTGTGACGACGCCCCGATCCTGGCGAAATCGGCGATGGAGGGGGCCTTGAACTGACTCGCGTCGACGTTGGGCAGATCACCTGGCAGAGTTGACACGGTGGCCCTCCGCATTGACGACGACTTCGCCGTCTTCTTTCGTGAATCCACCTTGCTGAGGATTTTCCAGGATCTCCAGTACCAGCTCCGAGGGGCGGCACAGGCGGGTTCCCCTGGACGTCACCACGAATGGCCGGTTGATCAGAATGGGATGGGTCAGCATGGCATCGAGCAACTGGTCGTCGCTCAGAGCGGCATCGTCCAGGCCCAACTCGTCGTAGGGCGTAGCCTTTTGACGGATGGCGTCGCGTACGGCGAGACCGGCATCCCGGATCATCTGGACCAGCTGCTCGCGGCTGGGCGGGTGCTGCAGGTATTCGATGATCGTCGGCTCTTCACCGCTGTTGCGGATCATGGCCAAGGTGTTGCGGGAGGTGCCACATGCGGGGTTATGGTAGATCGTGGTCATGATGAATGCCTGTGTTGAAGTTGACGGAGCGAGCAGGGCCATCCTGCTCATCCCCCCAGCCTGATGGCCAGAGCGGATAGGGTGATCAGCAGGACCGGCAGCGTCAGCAAGGCGCCGACCCTGAAGTAATAGCCCCAGGAAATATGAATGTTCTTCTTGTCCAGCACGTGCAGCCACAGCAAGGTGGCCAGGCTGCCGATGGGGGTGATCTTGGGGCCAAGGTCGCTGCCAATGACGTTGGCGTAGATCATTGCCTCTTTCACGACGCCCTGTGCGGTGGTGGCATCGATCGATAGTGCCCCGACCAGCACCGTGGGCATGTTATTCATGATGGAGGACAGCAAGGCCGTCAGGAAACCCGTGCCGAGTGCAGCGCCCCAGACGCCATGTTCGGCAAGACCGTTCAGCACGCCCGTCAAGTGGTCCGTCAGTCCTGCATTGCGCAGTCCATACACCACCAGGTACATCCCCAGCGAGAAGAACACCACCTGCCAGGGCGCGCCTTTGATGACTTCACGCGTGGAAATGACTTGGCCCTTGCCTGCGACTGCCAGGAGAATCACTGCGCCCGCGGCTGCCACTGCGCTGATCGGTACGCCCCTGTCTTCCAGCCAGAAAAAGCCTGCCAGCAGCATCGCAAGTACCCACCAGCCGGCGACGAAGGTCGCTCGATCATGGATGGCTGCGGCGGGTTCTTGCAGTTGCGTCAGGTCATAGTGTCGGGGGATATCGCGGCGGAAGTAGATGAACAGGACGATAAGCGTCGTCACGACCGAGACCACGTCCACCGGGATCATGACCGAGGCGTATTGCGCGAATCCGATCTTGAAGAAGTCCGCCGAGACGATATTGACCAGGTTCGACACCACCAGCGGCAGGCTGGCCGTGTCGGCGATGAAGCCGGCCGCCATCACGAAGCCCAGTGTTGCATGCGGCGAAAAGCGAAGTGCCAGCAACATGGCGATGACAATGGGAGTGAGGATCAGCGCAGCGCCGTCGTTGGCGAACAGGGCCGATACCGCCGCGCCCAACAGGACCAGCAGCACGAACAGCAGACGCCCGCGTCCACCTCCCCAGCGCGCTACATGCAGGGCGGCCCACTCAAAAAAGCCGGCCTTGTCCAGCAACAGGCTGATGATGATGATGGCGATGAAGGTGCCGGTAGCGTTCCAGACGATATGCCAGACCACCGGGATATCCGAAAGATGGATGACGCCCGCCGCCAGCGCCACGGCCGCGCCGGCGCAGGCACTCCAGCCAATGCCCAGTCCCTTGGGCTGCCAGATGACAAACATCAGGGTGAGCAGGAAGATGACGAGCGCAGTCAGCACTTTCTATCCTTGGTCAGTAAATGAGGGGGCAGGGGTTTAAGCCGGTGGGTGCTCATGATGAACTCTGTCTGATGGTTCCCGCTGTTGCTGACGTGGTGGTGGAGCGCTCGCTGCAGGCGCTCACGGGCGAGCACGGATTGCCCCCGCAGCAGTTTTCCGTCAGAAAACTCAATACTTCATTCATTGCACCGTAGTTGGCCGCGTAGATGACGAAACGCCCGTCCTGGCGGGAGCTCACCAGGCCCGCGTGTGTCAGCTCTTTCATATGAAAGGAGACGGACGAGGGGGCGATGCCCAAGGTTTCTCCGATCTTGCTGGCGGCGCAGCCTTCGGGGCCAAGCTGAACCAGGTGCCGGAAGATGGCCAGGCGCGATTCCTGGGCTAATGCGGCCAATGCGGTGATGACAGTCCTGGTTTCCATTTCGCTCTCCTTCAATCCAATACTTCAATTATTATTGAAATATTGGATTGATGCAAGAGTCCGTTGCCACATCGCCGCCAGCCTTCAGCTTGAAAACCGCACTCTCATCAGCTGCAAGCCTGCTTTGTATGGATCTGCAACTTGCCATATGCAGCAGATATCAACGCCGTTTGCGCCCCGCACTCAATTTCAAGGCTTCCTGCCGCATCAGGCGCGCCGCACCGCTGATGCTGCCAGTCCGGTAAGCCAGGTGCAGCGGTGCCTTCAACTCGGGCGCACCGGTCAGCTTCAGGTACACCACGCCCTCCGCATTGACCCGCGTCATCGATGCCGGGATCACCGCCACCCCCACGCCAGCAGCCACCAGCGATAGCGTGGACAGATTCTTGCGCGCCTCCTGGATCACCTGCGGCGAGAATCCGGCCGCATGGCAGGCCGCGATGATGGTGTCGTACAGGCCGGGACCGTTGGGCCGGCGCGTCATGATGAAGGACTGCTCGGCCAGTGCGTGCAGGGCGAGGCTCTTGCGCTTGCCCTGCTCGGCCAGTGGATGGTCGATGGGCAACGCGGCCACCATGTCTTCGACCAGCATGGTCTCGATGGTCAATCCGCCTGAATCGCCCACCGGGGAACGGACGAAGGCCAGATCCAGCCGCTTGGCGCGCAGTGCTTCGATCAGTTCATTGGTGTTGCTTTCTTCCACCGTCATGGCGACATCCGGTGCATCGGCGCGAAAGGCGCGGATCACCGAATGCACGAAGGGATGCAGCGAAGCCGATTCGGTAAAGCCCACCGCAATGCGCCCCATCTTGCCCTGGGCGATACGGCGCACGCTGGCCACCGACGTATCGAGTTGCGCCAGCAGGGCGCGTGCATCATTGAGCAGGGCCACCCCGCTGTCAGTGAGCTCCATGCCGCGCGGCAGGCGGTTGAAGAGGGTCACGCCCAGCTCGCGCTCCAGCAGGCGGATCTGCTGCGACAGCGGCGGCTGCTGGATGCCGATGCGCTCGGCCGCCTTGGTCAGGTGGCCCTCTTCAGCCACAGCGATGAAGTAGCGCAGCAGGCGCAGATCGATGGAAGGTGACATATTTTTAAAATATGGATCAAGTATCTGACATATATTAGACAAAAACCCTCCCCAAGAGTAGCCTTTCATTCATCCGGCAATCACGCCGCGTTCGCATGAGATGATGATGAGTACTCCTGACCTGCCGGTCCCTGAGCGGGCCGTTCCTTCTACCCGGGAAATCTTCCTGGGCTTTCTTGGCCTGGGCATGACCGCCTTCGGCGGTGCCTTGCCGCTGGCGCACCGCATGATCGTGGAGCGCCGCCGCTGGCTCACCGATCCCGAATTCGTCGAGCTGCTGGGCCTGTGCCAGTTCCTCCCCGGGGGCAACATCATCAACCTGTCGGTGGCGCTGGGCATGAAGTTCCGGGGCTGGAAGGGGGCGCTGGCCGGTATCACCGGGCTCATCGCCGTGCCCTCGATGGTGGTGATCCTGCTGGGCATGATCTACCAGCACTTCCAGCATGATCCCAACGTCAAGCACCTGTTCGCGGGACTGGCGGCGGCGGCAGCGGGGCTGTTGATCCAGATGGCCGTCAAGATCGCCTTGCCCCTGCGCAAGAACCTGGTGCTGGCGGGCGTGGCAGTGGTCTGTTTCATTGCCATCGCCTTGCTGCGCATTCCGCTGCTGTGGGTGATGCTGGTGATGACGCCCGTCAGCGTGGTGCTCACCGCCCGCTATGGCAGCCGCTTCGCGGCCAAGCCGCAGACTGCGGGCAAGAAGGAGGGCGCGCAATGAGCCAGACCCTGATCGCATTGGCCATCATCTTCACGCAGTTGTCGGTGCTGGCCTTCGGTGGCGGCAATACCATCCTCCCCGAGATGCAGCGCCAGGTGGTGGAAGTCCATCACTGGATGAGCGCCGAGGATTTCAGTGCGCTGTTTGCATTGGGTCAGGCCGCGCCGGGCCCCAACCTGATGGTGGTTACGCTGGTGGGCTGGCATGTGGCGGGCTTCTGGGGGATGCTGGTGACCAGTCTGGCCAAGTTCGGTCCGTCTTCCATCATCACCATCATCATGTTGCACGTCTGGGAGAGGTGCAAGGACAAGCCCTGGCGGCGTCACGTGCAGGCCGGTCTGCTGCCGGTCACCGGCGGGCTGGTGGCGGCTTCGGCGCTGCTGATCGCGCAGGCGTCGATCACGCATGGCTTCCTCGCGGCCATCACGGCAACCACTGCCATCATTGCGCTCAAGACCAAGATTCATCCGCTGTGGTTGTTGTTTGGCGGGGCACTGGCGGGTTATTTCTATCTCGGTAGCTTCTGATCGGATTGCATCCGGCAGCAGCATGAAAAAAGCCGATGCCTTCGCAGGCACCGGCTTTTTTTGCACGCAGCGCTGAGGCTTACTGCTTGACGCAATCCACGAAGTAATCGCGGCGGCCGTTGACTTCACGCTTGACCAGTCCGTGCACGTCGGTTTCGAAGCCCGGGAATTTCTCGTTGAAATCACGCGCAAACTTCAGGTAATCAACGATGGTCTTGTTGAAGATCTCACCCGGGATCAACAGCGGAATGCCCGGCGGATAGGGGGTCAGCAGGATCGAAGTGACACGGCCTTCCAGTTCGTCCAGGGGGACGCGATCGATTTCGCGGTGGGCCATCTTGGCGAAGGCGTCCGAGGGCTTCATGGCCGGCTGCATGTCCGAGAGATACATCTCGGTGGTCAGGCGGGCCACGTCGTAGGCGCGGTAGGTCTCGTGGATCTGCTGGCACAGGTCGCGCAGGCCCAGGCGCTCGTAGCGCGGGTTGCGCTGGGCGAACTCGGGCAGGATGCGCCAGATCGGCTGGTTCTTGTCGTAGTCGTCCTTGAACTGCTGCAGCGCCGTCACCAGGGTGTTCCAGCGGCCCTTGGTGATGCCGATGGTGAACATGATGAAGAAGGAATACAGGCCGCACTTCTCCACGATCACGCCGTGCTCGGCCAGGTACTTGGTCACGATGGAAGCAGGGATGCCGCTCTCGCCGAACTGGCCGTTCAGGGCCAGGCCGGGGGTGACGATGGTGGCCTTGATCGGGTCCAGCATGTTGAAGCCCGGCGCCAGGTTGCCGAAACCGTGCCAGTCGTCCTCGGCCTTGATGACCCAGTCCTCGCGCTCGCCGATGCCGTCGGCGGCAAAGCTGTTGGGGCCCCAGACCTGGAACCACCACTCATCGCCAAATTCCTGGTCGATCTTCTTCATGGCGCGACGGAAGTCCAGCGCCTCCAGGATGCTTTCTTCCACCAGCGCCGTGCCGCCCGGCGCTTCCATCATGGCCGCCGCGACGTCGCAGGAGGCGATGATGGAGTACTGCGGCGAGGTCGAGGTGTGCATCAGGAAGGCTTCGTTGAAGGCGTCTTCATCGAGCTTCACGGTTTCCGATTCGCGCACCAGGATCTGCGAAGCCTGCGACAGGCCAGCCAGCAGCTTGTGAGTCGACTGGGTCGAGAAGATCAGCGACTTCTTGGCGCGCGGACGGTCCTTGCCGATGGCGTGCATGTCCTTGTAGAAGTCGTGGAAGGTGGCGTGCGGCAGCCAGGCTTCGTCGAAGTGCAGGGTCTCGATCTCGCCGTCGAGCATGTTCTTCAGGGTCTCGACGTTGTAGACCACGCCGTCGTAGGTCGATTGCGTGATGGTCAGGATGCGCGGCTTCTTGTTCTTGGCTTCGCGGGCGAAGGGGTTGGCTTCGATCTTTTTCTGGATGCTTTCCAGGGTGAACTCTTCCAGCGGGATCGGGCCGATGATGCCCAGGTGGTTACGCGTGGGCATCAGGAACACGGGAATCGCACCGGTCATGATGATGGAGTGCAGGATGGACTTGTGGCAGTTGCGGTCCACCACGACGATGTCGCCGGGGGCGACGGTGGAGTGCCAGACCATCTTGTTGGAGGTCGAGGTGCCGTTGGTGACGAAGTAGCAGTGGTCGGCATTGAAGATGCGCGCCGCATTGCGCTCCGAGTTGGCCACCGGGCCGGTATGGTCCAGCAGCTGGCCGAGTTCTTCCACGGCGTTGCAGACGTCGGCGCGCAACATGCGTTCGCCGAAGAACTGGTGGAACATCTGGCCCACAGGTGACTTCAGGAAGGCCACGCCGCCGGAGTGACCGGGGCAGTGCCAGGAATAGGAGCCATCCTGGGCGTAATCGACCAGGGCGCGGAAGAAGGGCGGGGCCAGGCCGTCCAGGTAGGACTTGGCTTCACGGATGATGTGCCGGGCCACGAACTCCGGCGTGTCTTCGAACATGTGAATGAAACCGTGCAACTCGCGCAGCACATCGTTGGGAATGTGGCGCGAGGTGCGGGTTTCACCGTAGAGATAGATGGGGATGTCGGCGTTTTTATGACGGATTTCGCTGACAAACGCACGCAGGGCCTTCAGGGCGTGGTCGGTCTCTTCATCCGAGCCGGCGCCCATTTCTTCATCGTCGATGGACAGGATGAAGGCCGAGGCGCGCGACTGTTGCTGGGCGAACTGGGCCAGGTCGCCATAGCTGGTCACGCCCAGCACTTCCATGCCTTCGGCTTCGATGGCGTCGGCCAGGGCGCGGATGCCCAGGCCCGAGGTGTTTTCGGAGCGGAAGTCTTCGTCGATGATGACGATGGGGAATCGGAATTTCATGGATTTCTCCAGGCTTTGCGCGCGGGGAGCCGGGTCGGCACACGCGCGCAGGGGGTCAAAAGAAAAGCGCCTGGGCTGGCAGTGCTTGCGCGCCGGAAAAATGAAAGCGGGATTGTCGCAGATATGCGCGCCACGTGTGCGCCAACTGCGCTAAAGAGCTGCGCAGTGTAAGCAAAAAAGGGAAAAAACAACAGCCTGTTGTCGGGCCGGGTCAACGTCTTTGGTATGTCACAAAAGCGTAGTCCAATCCGGAAGTTTCGGACCGGTGGTTCTCGCGCGCCGTCTCCTGCCACAGCGCCTGGTCCAGGGTCGGGAAGAAGGCGTCGCAATCGAAGACTTTCCCGATGCGGGTGATGATGAGGCGGTCCACCAGCGGCAGCGCCTCGGCATAGATCTGCGCCCCGCCGATGATGAAGGCCGGCGCTGCCTGCACCAGTGCGGCGGCTTCCTGCAGGGAGCCGGCCGTCTCCACGCCCGCGTGTTGCCATCCGCCATTGCGGGTGATGACGATGTTGCGCCGGTTGGGCAGCGGCCGACCGATCGATTCGAAGGTCTTGCGGCCCATCAGGATGGCATGCCCGGAGGTGGTGCGCTTGAAATGCGCCAGGTCTTCCGGCAGATGCCAGGGCAGGGTGTTGCGGATACCGATGCCGTTGTTGAGGTCGGTGGCGACGACGATGGTCAGGGAGCCGGAAGCAGTGGTCATGCGCAAATCTGGGTTGGAACGAGGGGAAAGCAGGCCGGCACGGGGCCGGAGGCAGGCGCGACAGAACATAATGTTACAGCAGCCATGCTGCAACACGGAACTTTATGCAGCGCCATCTGCCCTTATATCTGAACTGGCCGGCTGCCCTGAGGGCTAAAGCCGGGTTTGCGGTCGAATGAAGTTTCTTTCATGAAACATTGGCCATTGGGGCCATTCCGGCCGCAAGCATGCCATCCCGATATGAACTAGCGAACAATCCCGGCCACATTTGGGTAAACTAGCGCCTGCCTTCCGGTGCGGCGCTGCTTCCAGTGTCTGCCGGGGCAATCAACCAGAAAACTGCATGTCCGACAAAACAATAATGCTGCTTCACACCACCTCCTGGCCTGGCGAGGGACTTGTTTCCCCGCGCAGTGCCGCACGACGGGCCTGGTGGCGTCGCCTTGCCGCTCCGGCGGCCCTGGCGGGTCTGCTGGCGCTGGCCTTGCCGCAGGCGGCCCTGGCCTTCGATTTCAACACGGTGGCCGCCCGCGCCAAGGCGCTGGCCGGCAAATCCTACAAGAAGCCTGCCGATGACCTGCCCAAGTCGCTCAAGGACCTGAGCTACGAGCAGGCCAGCCGGCTCTACTTCCGCGATGACAAGTCGGTCTGGCGCGCGCAGAAGCTGCCCTTCGAACTGTCCTTCATTCATCTTGGCGCCAGCTATACCGAGCCGGTCAAGATCAATGAAGTGGTGGGCAACGCCGTGCGCGAGATCCATTTCAGTCCGGCCCTCTTCGACTACAGCGCCAATCGCAGCGTCGATCCGCGCACCCTGCGCAATATCGGCTTTGCGGGTTTTCGTATCCGCTTCCCGCTCAACTCGGCCAAGGTCAAGGATGACGTGCTGACCTTCCACGGTGCCAGCTACTTCCGCGCCATGGGGAAAGGGCAGAGCTACGGCCTGTCGGCACGTGGTCTGGCCATCGATACGGCGCTCTATTCGGGCGAGGAATTCCCCCGCTTCACCGAATTCTGGCTGGAGCGCCCGGCCGCCGATGCCAAGGACCTGGTGATCTACGCGCTGCTGGATTCGCCGCGCGCCACCGGCGCCTATCGCTTCGTGTTGAAGCCCGGCGTGGATACGGTCATGGACGTCAAGGCCCAGATCTACCTGCGCAGCAACGTCACCAAGCTGGGCATTGCTCCGCTGACCAGCATGTTCCTCTTCGGCGAGAACCAGCCGGGTCCGGCCGACGACTTCCGTCCGGAAGTGCATGACTCGGACGGCCTGGCCATGCAGTCGGGGACCGGCGAATGGCTGTGGCGTCCGTTGGTGAACCCCAAGCGCCTGCTGGTGACCTCGTTCTCCTTCGACAATCCCCAGGGCTTTGGCCTCATGCAGCGCGACCGCAACTTCTCGCACTACGAAGACCTGGACTACAACTACCAGTCGCGCCCCAGCGCCTGGGTCGAGCCCAAGGGCAAGTGGGGTTCGGGCCGCGTGGAGCTGGTGCAGATCCCCACGCCTGACGAGACCAACGACAACATCGTGGCCTACTGGATCCCCAACACGCTGCCCAAGCCGGGCCAGCCGCTGAACGTGGAATACCGCCTGTCCTGGCAGAAGGACAACGAGAAGCGCCCGCCGCTGGCCTTCGTCACCCAGACCCTGTTCGGCCATGGCTATCGTCCCAAGCAGGACGGCAAGACCGATGAGGTGCAGCAGTTGGCGATTGACTTCGATGGTGGCAATCTCAAGAAGCTGCCCGCCAACGCGCGGGTGGAAGGGGTGGTCGAGGCCGATGCCAATGGCAAGCTGGCCAGCGTGACTACCCGCAAGAATGACGTGACCGGCGGCTGGCGTGTGGAAGTCAAGCTGCGCCGTCTGGAAGAAAACAAGCCTGTCGAGCTGCGCGGTTTCCTGCGCAATGCCAATGGCGGCACAACCTTGTCTGAAACGTGGAGCTACATATTACCCCCCAACTAAGGCAGACTTCGGCAGCCTCGCAGACGCTGGAGGATTACCTCGCGTGCCTGCCGCTGTCGCCTGAACAACGCCAGGACCTGGCCGCGCGGGCGGGTGCAATCGGCTCCGGCGATCCGGTGGTCGACCTGCACCGCGTGCTGGCCGAGGCCAGCGGACGCGATGCCAGCCTGGTGCCGGCCGCGGCGCAAGCCTCGGTCGATGCCCGCCTGCGCCTCATGTATCCCGCCGCCCAGCCGGTTGCGGTGCCGGCCGTGCAAGCTGCGCGGGCCGTGCAGGGCGCCCCGGTTCCACCCATCGGTCAGGAGCGCGGCCAGCCGCGCATTCCGGTCGGGCCGCCTCTGCAGCGCAAGTCCATGGTGCCGCGTCCCTGGGGTGAACTCAATCCGTTCTCGCGTTGGGTGGAAGAAGAAAACCGCCGCCTGGAACGCCGTCCCAGCCGCTGGCGCCGCGCCCGCAAGGGCCGCGCCAAGGTGGTCGAAGCCGCGCCGCCGGTGGATGACGAACCGCGCTACATCGAAGATCACCTGGACCAGTCCGAGGCCCCCGATCCCAAGGGGCATTGGCAGCATACGGGCAACGTGCGCCGTATTACGCTTTTGGTGCTGATGGTGTTGCAGACCTCGATGGCCACCTACTTCATGAGCGACGTGCTGCCCTATCACGGCACCAAGCCGCTGGAGATGCTGGTGTTGTTCCTGTTCGGGCTGCTGTTCCTCTGGGTCTCTGCCGGGTTCTGGACGGCCATGACGGGTTTCCTGGTCTTGATGCGTGGTGATGACAAGTACCTGATCTCGCATGAGAAGGCCGGCAATACCGAGATTGCACCCGAGGCCCGCACGGCCATCGTCATGCCCATCTGCAACGAGGATGTGGCGCGTGTCTTCGCCGGCCTGCGGGCGACCTACGAGTCGCTGGAACGTACCGGGCAGATCCGGCATTTCGATTTCTTCATCTTGAGCGACAGCGGCGAAGCTGATATCTGCGCGGCAGAAACCGCCGCATGGGATCGCCTGTGCCGCCAGACTGGTGGCTTCGGGCGCATCTTCTATCGCCATCGCCGCCGCCGCGTCAAGCGCAAGAGCGGCAACCTGGACGATTTCTGCCGCCGCTGGGGCGCCGCCTATCGCTACATGGTGGTGCTGGACGCCGACAGCGTCATGACCGGCGAATGCCTCACCAAGCTGACCCGCCTGATGGAAGCCCATCCGGGCGCGGGCATCATCCAGACCGCGCCGCGTGCAGCCGGACGCGATACGCTCTATGCGCGCATCCAGCAGTTCTCCACGCGCGTATACGGCCCGTTGTTCACGGCCGGCCTGCATTATTGGCAGCTGGGCGAATCGCACTTCTGGGGCCACAACGCCATCATCCGTCTGCAGCCCTTCATGAAGTATTGCGCGCTGGCGCCGCTGCCGGGCAAGAGCAACCTGTCCGGGCCGATCATGTCGCACGACTTCGTGGAAGCCTCGCTGATGCGGCGCGCCGGCTGGTCGGTGTGGATCGCCTATGACCTGGATGGCAGCTATGAAGAAATGCCGCCCAATCTGCTCGACGAGTTGAGCCGCGACCGCCGTTGGTGCCAGGGCAATCTGATGAACTTCCGCCTGTTCCTGGCGCGCGGCATGCACGTGGTGCATCGCGCCGTGTTCGTCACTGGCGTGATGGCCTATGTGTCGGCGCCGCTGTGGGGCCTGTTCCTGATCCTCTCCACGGTGTTGCTGGCGGCCCATACGCTGATCGATCCGCAATATTTCACGGCGCCCCGCCAGTTGTTCCCGATCTGGCCCGAGTGGCATCCGGAAAAGGCCCTGGCGCTGGTGTCGGCTACGGCCACCATCCTGTTCCTGCCCAAGATCCTGGCCGTGCTGCTGTTTGCGGTGAAGGGCGCACGCGGTTTCGGTGGCGCGCTGGCCTTGTTCGTGAGCATGCTGATCGAACTGCTGTTCTCGATGGCGCTGGCCCCGGTGCGCATGCTGTTCCATACGCGCTTCGTGCTGGGGGCCTTCCTCGGCTGGAATGCCGGCTGGAAGTCGCCGCCGCGGGCCGACAATGAAACCGGCTGGGGCGAGGCGGTGCGTCGCCATGGCTGGCATTCGGTGCTGGGCGTGGCCTGGGGTGCGCTGGTGTACTGGCTCAATCCCTCCTTCATCTGGTGGCTCATCCCGATTGCCGGTTCGCTGGCCGTTTCGGTGCCGGTGTCGGTGCTGTCTTCGCGGGTAACTTATGGTCGTGGTTTCCGCCGTGCCGGTCTGTTCAAGATCCCGGAAGAGACCTCGCCGCCGCTGGAACTGCGCGAGACCGCGCGCCATCACGAACAGACGCCGCCCTTGCCGGGCTTCGTCGAGGCCGTGGTCGATCCGTCGTTCAATGCGCTGGTGTGCGCCACCGCGCATGCTCACCCGCAGGTGCCGGCACTGACGCAGCACCTGCGCGAGAAGCTGGTGCGTAGTGCGCTCAAGGATGGACCGGACGCGCTCAACGACAAGCAGAAGAACAGCATCCTGGAAGAGCCGGGCCTGCTGTCGCAACTGCACCAGGCGGTCTGGAGCGGTGCTGCCGAGGTTCATCCCGACTGGCACGCGGCCCGCCAGCAGGCCGTACCCGCCAGCGCCATCGAAGCACCGGTACTGGCCGCCTGAGGGGGCGCGCCAGCACCGCAACAGGGACGGCCGAAGACATTCGGCCGTCATGTTTTGCAGGGATCATCACGCCTTGTTGAATCCGACTTGAACGCTTGCCGCCAGTGACATGACCGAGCCGCACGAACCACTTCCACATATTATTCCGACCACCCATGCGCCTGCGCGGCAGAAAGCCTGGTGGAGCGGTATCGCCCTGGCGCTGGTGCTGGGCGGCGGCTATGCGCTGTATTCCCGCCAGGCCCCGCCACCGCCGCCGCCCAAGCCGATTCCGGTGAAGCTGGAGACGGTCGCGGTAGAGCGCGCCGACCTGGAACAGGTGGTCAACGCCACCGGCAATGTGGTGGCTCAGGATTACGTGGATGTCGGCTCCAAGGTGGCCGGACAGATCTCGGATGTGGAAGTGGTGATCGGTGAGTCGGTCAAGGCCGGGCGCCTGCTGGCCACCGTGGCGCCGGCCGTGCAGAACAGCCGCATCGAAAGCAACCGTGCCACCCTGGCGCGCCTGAAGGCCGAACTGGCCGGACAGAACGCCCAGCTCGACTTTGCTCAGTTGCAGTTCCAGCGCCAGACCCAGCTCAAGGCCGAGAACGCCACCCGCGAAGAATCCTATGAATCCAGCCGCATGAACATGTATGCGGCGGCGTCCCGCGTGGACGCCACCAACGCCCAGATCCAGCAGACCGAAGCGGCCATCCGCGAAGATGAGGCGGTGCAGAAGCAGACCCGCATCGAAGCCCCCGCCGGCGGTACCATCGTCACCCTCAATGCACGTCCCGGCCAGATGGTCAGCGCCAACCAGGAAGTGCTCATGCGCATCGCCGATCTCTCGCGCATGACGGTGCAGGTGCCGGTCGCGGAAGAGGACGTGACGCGCCTGCAAAAGGGCATGACGGCGTATTTCACCACGCCAGGCTACCCCGGCAAGCGCTGGAGCGGCAAGCTGCGTCAGATCATGCTGCTGCCCACCGATGACTCCGGACGCCAGGGCAAGAAGGCGTATTACACCGTGCTCTTCGACGTGGCCAATCCCAGCCGCGAACTGATGAGCGGCATGAGTGCCGACGTGTATTTCGTGCTGGCGCGCGCCGAGCATGTGCCGACCATTCCGCGTTCGCTGGTGACCAAGCCGGGCATGGACGGCACCCAGAGTGTCAAGGTGGTGGCGCCCGATGGCACGCTGGAGACGCGCAAGATCAAGATCGGCATTCGCGATGGCGAACGCGCCCAGGTACTGTCGGGGTTGAAGGAGGGCGAGCAGGTGCTGCTGCCGGCCAATCCGCCGGCGCTTGCCAAGTAGTCGCGCACGGCCGGCAGGGCTTGCTGTACAGTAACGGCTGCCCGGGCGGCCCGGTTTCTCCGTTTTCCGTTTTTCGACGTTCAAGGCCATGACATTGCGTAGTTCACTGCTGCTGACTTCTTTCCCGTTGCCCCGCTTGACGCGGGTGGCGATGGCCGTCGCGCTGGTCATGGCCATCGGTGGCTGCGTCACGCGGGACGTGCAGCCCGATCCCATCCTGGAAATGCAGGTGCCCGACCAGTGGGGCGGCGGCGCCTCCGCCGACGTCGCCCACGCCGAGCAGCTGTGGCCCGATAGCGACTGGTGGAAGCAGTTTGGCAGCAGTGAATTGTCCGCACTGGTGCAGGAAGGCCAGCGCAACAATTATGAAATCGCCGCCGCCTTCTCGCGCGTCAAGCAGGCCGAGGCACAGGCCCGCATCGCCGGGGCGCCACTGTTGCCCAACGTGGCACTGAACGCGGGTGCCAGCCGCGAGATGCCCATTTCCGGCGGCACACCGACCAACACCGCCAATGCCAGCCTGCAGGTCAGCTACGAAATCGATTTCTGGGGCAAGAACCGTGCGGGCGTCGAAGCCGCTGAAGCCACCTTGCGTGCCAATCGTTACGATCGCGAGACGGTGGCCCTGACCGTCACCAGCGGCATCGTCTCCACCTATCTGCAGGTGCTGTCATTGCGCGACCGGCTGGAGATCGCGCGCCAGAACGTCAACAATGCCGAGCGCGTGTTACGCCTGGTGGAGGCGCAAAGCCGCGCCGGCTCAGCTTCGCCATTGGACCTGGCGCGCCAGCGTTCGGCCCTGGCCAACCAGCGCCAGTTGATTCCCGACCTGCAGCAGCAGGAACAGGATGCGCAGACCGCGCTGGCCATCCTCTTGGGCCGTCCGCCGCAGAATTTCAAGGTCGAGGAAAAGGGTCTGGCGCGCATCCAGATGCCGCGCATCTCGGCCGGCCTGCCTTCCGAACTGCTGACCCGCCGCCCCGACATCCGCCGCGCCGAGGCCAATCTGGCGGCCGCCAATGCCAATGTGGCGGTAGCACGGGCCGCGCTCTTCCCCAGTATTTCGCTCACCGGTTCCACCGGCGCGCAGAGCAATGCCTTGCTGTCGCTCTTCAATGGTCCCAATCTGTTTGCCAATCTCGGTACCAGCCTGATCGCGCCGATCTTCGATGGCGGCAACCTGCGCAACCAGCAGGCGCTGGCCGAAGCGCAGAAGGAAGAGCTGGTGCAGGTGTACCGGCAGCGCGTCATTACCTCGTTGTCGGAAGTGGAAAAGGCGCTGGGCGCCATTCGCAGCCTGGAAGAGCGCTATCGCCTGAAAATCAATGAAGTGGACCAGGCGCGCTTCGCCTTCGAACTGGCCGAGATCCGCTACCGCGCCGGTGCCGAAGACCTGCTGGTGGTACTCGATACCCAGCGCACCCTGTCCGAAGCCCAGAACCAGCTCGGCCAGATCAAGCTGCAGCGCCTGCAGGCCACGGTCTCGCTGTACAAGGCGCTGGGCGGCGGCTGGCAGGACAAGCAGGTTCCGGACGACACCGTCACCCGCACCGACACCGTTTCCTGAACACGGGCAGGCTCAGGCCTGCGCCCGCCACTCCTGCACCAGCAGATGCACCAGTTCCCCCACCGTATAACCATCCCGGATCAGCGCCGCGCCCTGGCCGGCCCAGTGGGCGCCGAACTCGTGCACGTCCCTGGCGCTGGCCAGGGCATGCAGTTGCTTGGCGGCGTCGTAGGCGGCGGGGTAGGCAGGGAGGCGGTTTGCAGTCGATATGTCGATTTCTTCCATGAAACGGTTGACGATGCCCCGTGCGCGGCGGCCCGAGATCGCTGCCGTCACGCGGGTGTGGTGGGCACGTGAACTTTTCAGCAAATTCCTGTAGGCGGCATTGGCCCCCGATTCGCGGGTGAGCAGGAAGGCCGTCCCCAACTGCACTGCCTGTGCCCCCAGTTGCAGGGCCGCAGCGATGCCGGCGCCGTCCATGATGCCGCCAGCGGCGATCACGGGCAGTCGGCAGTGCGTGGACAGCAGGCGGACCAGGGCGAAGGTGCCGATTTCTTCATCCTTGTGTTCATCGAAGATGCCGCGATGGCCGCCGGCCTCGATACCTTGCGCGACGATGGCATCGACGCCCGCCGCTTCGATCAGGCGCGCCTCCTCCAGGCTGGTGGCGGTGGCCATGAGGAAGACGCCTGCATTCTTGAGCGCCTGGATCACGCCCGCCTGCGGCAGACCGAAGTGGAAGCTCACCACTGCCGGGGGCAGTTCCAGCACCAGCTGCTGCATCTCGGTATCGACGACGAAGCTGCGGTAGATCTCCTTGAGCGGCAGCTTGATACTGCCGCCGAATTCGTCTAGATGCCCTTGCAGATGCGCGATCCAGGCCGCATCGCGCGCCCCGTCCAGCACCGCCGGCTGATGACAGAAAAAATTGACGTTGAAGGGTTTGTCGGTCAGGGCATGCAGTTGCGCCAGGGCTTCGCGCGCCTGCGTCACCGAAGAGGCGCCCAGCGCCAGCGAGCCCAGTGCGCCCGCATTGGACGCCGCAGCGGCCATGGTGACGGTGGAGGTGCCCGCCATGGGCGCCTGGATGATGGGATGGGCCAGGCCCAGTCGTTGCAGCAGCGCAGTGGACATGCGAACTCCCGAAGCGCAGGCCGGCGCCGATGCGATGCCGTGGCCTGCCGAAGTGGATCAGACCGCCATGGGCGCGGTCAGCGGGGCGTGGTGCTGGTAGTTGAGCAGCGAGAAGTCGCTTGGCTCGACCCGTTCCAGCCATTGCGGGGCGTACTCGCGGGTCCTGGCGAATTCCGGCACGCGCTCGGCGATGGCCAGTTGCGGCAGCGGGTAGGGCTCGCGCGTCAACTGCTCCTTGACCATGTCGATATGGTTTTCGTAGATGTGCGCATCGCCCACGAAGTAGCTGAACCAGCGCGGCCGGTAGCCGGTCAGGCGTGCCACCAGGTGCAGCAGCGCCGCCCCCTCGGCCAGGTTGAAGGGCGTGCCCAGGCCGATGTCGTTGCTGCGCACGTACAGGCAGAGCGAGATTTCGCCGGTGCTCTGGTTGGGCAGGAACTGATACAGCAGATGGCAGGCGGGCAGGGCGATTTCATCGAGCACCGCGCAGTTCCAGCCGTGGAAAAGGATGCGGCGGCTGCCGGGATTCTTGACGATGGTGTCCAGGCATTCGCGCAGCTGGTCCACGGCCTTGTAGAGCAGGACTTTTTCCACGCCCTTGTCCTGCAGCGAGGAGACGATGGCAAAGCCCTTGGCGCGGGCCGCGTCGATCTGCGCGGTGTGCGCGGCGTCGATCAGCTTGTAGGCCGGCCATTCTCGCCATTGCACGCCATACACCGGACCCAGATCATCGGTGCCGGTACGGAAGGGATTGGCCAGCCAGTCAGCGTTTTCGTTGGCGTTCTGGTCCCAGACCTTGCAGCCGAGAGCACGAAAATCGGCCGCGCTGCGGGTGGCGCGCAGGAAGCCGCACAGTTCGCCCACCACCGACTTGAAGGCCAGGCGTTTGGTGGTCACCGCCGGAAAACCCTTCTGCAGGTCGAAGCGCATCATGGCGCCGGGAATGCTCAAGGTGCGGATGCCGGTGCGGTTGTCTTGCCAGGAGCCGTTCTCTAGCACGTCCTGGATGAGGTCTTGGTATTGTTTCATTGCAATGCTCGGGAGGCTGGCCGGGTGGCCAAAAGATGAAGGATTGTAGCGTATCGACCGCCCGAACACCCGATGCCGGACCAGCTTGTCATTGCAGCAAGATGAAGAAAAACACCGGAGACGCTGCTCCGTCCCGGTGCTCCCCGCAAGGCCGGGCCTGTTTCAGAATCCGACGTTCTGCCCGCCCTTGAGTTGCAGCATGTCACGCGCTTCGTCCGGCGTGGCCACCTGCAAGGACAGCGCCTCGATCACGGTACGGATACGACGCACTTGATCGGCATTGCTTTTGGCCAGCTGGCCGGGGCCATCCCACAGGGAATCTTCCAGCCCCACGCGGGTGTGTCCGCCCATGGCGGCGGCCATGGTGGCAATCGGAATCTGGCCGCGTCCGGCCCCCAGCACCGACCAGAAATAGGCATCGCCGAAGAGACGGTCGGCGGTGCGCTTCATGTGCATGACATCTTCGACATCGTTGCCGATACCGCCGCGCAGGCCGAATACCGACTGGATCAGGAAGGGCGGCTTGATCAGGCCACGGTCGATGAAGTGCGCGGCCGTGTAGAGGTGGCCGATGTCATAGCACTCGATCTCGAAGCGGGTCTGGTTGGCGCTGCAGGACTCGAGGATGTAGGCGATGTCCTTGAAGGTATTGCGGAAGATGCGGTCGTCCGAGCCGGCCAGGTAGGGTTGTTCCCAGTCGTACTTGAAATCCTTGAAGCGGTTCAGCATTTCATACAGGCCGAAGTTCATCGAGCCCATGTTCAGGGAAGCCACTTCCGGTTTCAGTTGCAGCGCCGGTTGCAGCCGTTCTTCCACCCCCATGGTCGGCGCGCCGCCGGTGGTGAGGTTGATGACCACGTTGGAGGCGGCCTTGATCTGCGGCAGAAATTTGCGGAAGGCCTCCGGATCCTGGGTCGGCTTGCCATTGTGCGGGTCGCGCGCATGCAGGTGCACGATGGCCGCGCCCGCCTCGGCGGCAGCCAGGGCTTCATCGCGGATCTGCTCGGGCGTGACCGGCAGGTAGGGCGACATCGAAGGCGTATGGATGGCGCCGGTGACGGCGCAGGTGATGATGACTTTGCGAGGCTGGGCCATGGGACGTGCTCCTGGAGAGGACAAAGAAAAGGGGAAGGGCGCTAGGCCAGCGTTTCGACGTTGCCGCACACCGACAGGCTCTGGCCGCTGATGGCAGCACCGGCGGGCGAGCAGAGGAAAAGGATCTGGTTGGCGATGTCCTGGGCGCTGACCATGCGCCGCAGCGAGACCTTGGAAAGCAAGCGTGTGCGCATTTCTTCATGTTCGATGCCATAGGCCGCCGCCTTGGCGGCCACGATGCGCTCCTGTCGCGGCCCTTCGACGATGCCCGGCAAGACGGCGTTGACACGGATGTTGGACGGGCCCAGTTCGATGGCCCAGGTCTCGGTCAGGCCGATGACGCCATACTTGGATGCCGAATAGGGCGTGCGCAAGGCAAAGCCCAGCCGACCGGCCACCGAGGAAATATTGATGATGGCGCCGCCGCCGTTTTTCTTCAGCATGGGTACGGCGCGCCGGGTGCAGAGGAAGGGGCCGGTCAGGTTGATGGCGATGGTCTGGTCCCATTGCGCCGCATCGATGTCTTCCACCGGCAGCGTGGGACCGGCAATGCCGGCATTGTTGACCAGGACGTCCAGTCTTCCGTCCCAGCGCGTGGCCAGGTCGGCGAACATGGCATCGACCTGCGCCGGACTGGCCACGTCGGTACGGCTGAAACTCACCGCCGCGCCTGCCAGTCGGGCACGTGCATCGGCCAGGAAAGCCTCATCGATATCGCAGACGTGCACTTGCGCGCCTGCTTTGATGAACGTTTCAGTAATTGCGAGGCCGATGCCCTGGGCACCGGCGGTGACGATGACGTGATGGTCCTGCAGGTTCAGATCCATGGTTTGGTCTCCTGGGGGGATCCGGCCCCGATGCCAGCGTGGGCTGGTCTTGTCGTAGTGGGGAAAGGCCGGTGCGAACGACTGTAGTGGAGCCGCGCAGGAGCGTCAACGGCAGCATTCTGACCCGGGACTTCCCGTGAAACCGCCCGATCCGGCCGCCACAGCCCACGGGTAGCGGGCTCTGGCACAGCGGCCTGGGCCATGGCTGGGGTGGAGCATGAACAGATTGCGCGACAGGGAAAAACTTTCATCAATGCGCGAGGGGAGGAGGGGCGGGAAGGGTGGCTGCGGCACTGCATCAAAATTCGCGGAGAGGGGCGGGGCTGTTGGTACAATGCCCACTTTCTGCCACTTCCCCTCTCTCTACAGGCTTATGGATATCCTTCTGTTCCTGGTCGATTTCATCCTCCACATCGACCGTCACCTGGCCGAACTGGCCGTTTCCTATGGTCCCTGGTTATTCCTGATCCTGTTCCTGATCATCTTTTGCGAAACCGGTCTGGTGGTCACGCCCATCCTGCCCGGCGACTCGCTGCTCTTCGTCACCGGCGCCCTGGCCGCTACCGGCGCCTATGACATTCACCTGATGCTGCTGACCCTGATCGTGGCCGCCATCCTGGGCGACAGCACCAACTACCAGATTGGCAAGATGCTGGGTATCAAGGTGTTCGACAAGCCCAACTCGCGCATCTTCAAGAAGGAATACCTGGACAAGACCCATGCCTTCTTCGAGAAGCACGGCGGCAAGGCCATCATCATCGCCCGCTTCGCCCCCATCGTGCGCACCTTCGCACCCTTCGTGGCGGGCGTGGGCGCGATGACCTACCAGCGCTTCTTCCTCTACAACGTCATCGGTGGCATCGCCTGGGTGGCCAGCTTCGGCTATGCCGGCTACTTCTTCGGCAACCTGCCCATCGTCAAGAAGAACCTGAGCCTGTTGATCGTGGCCATCGTGATCCTGTCCATCCTGCCGGGGATCATCGAGTACTTGCGCCAACGGCGTCGTCCGGGCTGATCGCCTCTCGACGCGAAGCCAGCAAAAAACTGCCGTTCAGCCTGAAGGCTGAACGGCAGTTTTTCTTTCAGGCGCTGCTTGTCAGGCCCTGGTCCTGTTTGCCGCCGTATTGCACATCCGGCCGCAACGGTGTCTTGCTGGACGCCGCCCGCACGTATTGCGGCGGCCAGGCCACGTCTTCGCGCAATTGCTGAGCGGCATGCAGCGGCCAGTAGGGATCGCGCAGCAGTTCGCGCGCCAGCAGCACCAGGTCGGCCTGGCCGGTCCGCAGCACGTGCTCGGCCTGGAAGGCGTCGGTAATCATGCCGACCGTGCCGGTGGCGATGCCGGTCTGGTTTTTCACGCGCGCCGCAAAGCCGGTCTGGTAACCGGGGCCGACCGGAATGGCTGCCGAGGGCAGGTTGCCGCCCGTGGACACATCCACCAGGTCCACCCCCATTTCCCGCAGGCGGGCCGAGAGGGCCACTGTATCGTCGGCGCCCCAGCCGCCCTCGGTCCAGTCGGTGGCCGACAGGCGCACCAGCAGGGGCAGTTCGGCGGGCCAGACGGCGCGGGTCGCCTGCACCGTTTCCAGCAGGAAGCGGATGCGGTTCTCGAAGCTGCCGCCGTACTGGTCGGTGCGGTGATTGCTCAGGGGCGAGAGGAACTGATGGCCCAGGTAGCCGTGCGCGCCATGCAGTTCGATTACCTTGAAACCGGCGGCCAGGGCGCGACGGGCGGCCTCGGCGAAGGCTTGCACCAGTGCGGCAATTTCCGCCGTACTCATGGCATGCGGTTCGGTATAAGTGGTATCGAAGGCCAGGGCCGAGGGCGCCTGCGGCAGCCAGCCTCCCTTGGACACCGGCACACTGGCCGCCGGGCCATCCCAGGGACGCAGGGCACTGGCCTTGCGGCCCGCATGCGCCAGCTGGATGCCGGGCACGGCACCCTGCTGTTCGATGAAGCGGGTGATGCGGCGCAGGGGCGCGACGTGCTCATCCTTCCAGATACCGAGATCGGCGCTGGTGATGCGGCCTTCCGGAACCACCGCCGTGGCCTCCATGATGACCAGGCCGGCCCCGCCCACGGCACGGCTGCCCAGGTGCACCAGGTGCCAGTCGTTGACGAAGCCGTCCTCGGCCGAATACTGGCACATCGGAGAGACGGCGATGCGGTTGGGCAAGGTGACCCCGCGCAGGGTCAGCGGCGAAAACAATAGACTGCTCATGCAAGAACTCCTGTCATGTCATGGCATCGGGAAGATGCCGAGATGCGCAGTCTAGGGGATTTCTTCAAATTGCGTCGGCGGCCCCCGCCGTATGCCTTATTGCGTCTCGAACTGCAATGCCGCCAGGCTGGCATAGAGGCCATCGCGGGCCACCAGTTCGGCATGGGTGCCGGTCTCGACGATGCGACCGTGTTCCAGCACGATGATGCGGTCGGCGCGCTGCACGGTGGCCAGGCGGTGCGCGATGACCAGCGTGGTGCGGCCGACCATGGCCGCTTCCAGGGCGCTTTGCACCAGGCGCTCGGATTCGGCATCCAGGGCGCTGGTGGCTTCGTCCAGCAACAGCAGCGGCGGGTTCTTCAGCAGCGCGCGGGCGATGGCGATGCGCTGGCGCTGGCCACCGGAAAGGCGCACGCCGCGCTCGCCCAGGAAGCACTGATAGCCCTCCGGCAGGCGTTCGATGAATTCATGCGCAGCGGCCATGCGGGCGGCCGCGATCACTTCTGCATCGCTGGCATCGGGGCGACCGAAGCGGATGTTTTCCATGGCATTGGCCGAGAAGATCACGGTGTCCTGCGGCACGATGCCGATCGCCTTGCGCAGGTCATGGAGGGTCAGGTAGCGGATGTCCACGCCCTCCAGCCGGATACTGCCGTGCTGCGGATCGTAGAAACGCAGCAGCAACTGGAACAGCGTGGTCTTGCCGGCCCCTGAGGGACCGACCACGGCCACCGTCTCTCCCGCACGCACATCCAGCGAGAAGCCGGACAGTGATGCGCTGCCGGGGCGCGAGGGATAGTGGAAGTCCAGGTCTTCGATCTTCAGGGCCGCGCCGTTGGCGGTGCGTGGCGGCAGTTGTTCCGGCAGCAGTACGGACTGTACCGGCGACTGCGCCGCCAGCAGGTCGAGCAGGCGTTCGGTGGCGCCGGCGGCGCGCTGGGTGTCGCCCATCACTTCCGAGAGGGCGCCCAGCGAACCGGCCACCAGGGATGCGTACAGAATGAACTGGCCCAGCTCGCCGCCGGTCATGCGGCCCTGCATGACCGCGTGCGCGCCCAGCCACAGCACGAAGACGATGGCACCGAAGACCAGCAGGATGGCTACGACGGTGAGCAGCGAGCGGGCGCGGATGCGGTCCATCGCTGTCTGGAAGGCACGCTCGACGGAATCGCCGAAGCGGCGCGCCTCGATCTCTTCATGCGTGAAGGCTTGCACGGTCGGCATGGAGTTGAGGATTTCACCGGCCATGGCGGCGGCATCGGCCACGCGGTCTTGCGAGGCGCGCGAGAGCTTGCGCACGCGGCGCCCGTAGAAGACGATGGGCAGCACCACGGCCGCCAGCATGACGATGATGATGGAGGTCAGCCTGGCGCTGGTGATGAAGAGCATGCTCATGCCGCCCAGGAACAGCAGGGCATTGCGCAGGGCCATCGAAATGCTGGTGCCGACCAGGGCCTGGATGAGCGTGGTATCGGTGGTCAGGCGCGAGAGGACTTCGCCGCTCTTGGTGGTTTCGAAGAATTCGGGACTCTGCGTCACCACGTGGGCATAGACCGCGCTGCGCAGGTCGGCGGTGACCCGCTCGCCCAGCCAGGACACCATGTAGAACCGTGCCGCCGTGGCCACCCCCAGCACGCAGGCCACGCCGAACAGGGCCAGGAAGTACAGGTTGATGTGGCTGGCGCTCTTGCTGCCGGCCGCGCCAAAGCCGAGGTCGATCATCTGCTTGAAGGCATAGGGTACGGCCAGTGTGGCTGCGGCCGCCACCAGCAGCGCCAGGCCGGCCAGCAGGAACTGCTTCTGGTAGGGCGCGAGAAAGGGGAGCAGTCCGCGCAGTGCGGCCAGCGCGGATTTGCGGGCGGTGGGAGAATCCGAGGCTGGCGTGGCGTCGGTGGCAGGGGAGTCGATGCGGGAAGGAGTCGTGGAGGACATGGACATGGATGAGCTGTTGAGGCTGCCGGGCCAATCGTTGCGTGCATGTTGCCGCACGGCCAGAGTCGCCGGTCAACGCCGGGAAAAACTGCGGGTTGCGTTGAACCAACCGGGCTTGCCTTAATCGGAAGAGGCATAAGTATAGACAGTCCGTGCAGACATCGCGCAGCTTGTCTCACAACGCGATGTTGTTCGTCAGCCATTGCTTGCCTGCCTTGCCCTGCTACAGTATGCGGATTCGAGCGCGATCAGCTCGACCGGCGCAGCGCAGCAGCAGGCATCCGCATCATCCCAACCCCATGACAGGCAAGGAGATTCGCTTGGCCCAACCCGCACTGATCCCCTCCCGCCGGGAGGCCGCGCCAGCAGAGCGCACATCACATGATGAACTGCTGGCCGGGCTCACCGCCGCCGAGGCGGCCATCTCACCCAAATATTTCTATGATGCGCTGGGCAGCAAGCTCTTCGAAGCCATCTGTGCTCTGCCCGAGTATTACCCCACCCGTACCGAAGCCGCCATCTTCGCCGCCCATCAGCAGACCATGGCGCAGGCCATCGGCCAGGGCTGTACCTTGATCGACTTGGGCGCCGGCAATTGCGCCAAGGCCGCCGCGCTGTTCGAGGCCTTGCAGCCGCAACAATATGTGCCGGTGGATATCTCCACCGATTTCCTGCACCAGTCGGTGGCCGGCTTGCAGGAGCGCTTCCCGCAACTGCCCATGTTGCCGCTGGCGATGGATTTCTCCGCCACGCTGGCACTGCCGGAAACGGTGCGACAGCAACGCCGCCTGTTCTTCTATCCCGGTTCCTCGCTGGGCAACTTCGATCCACGCCAGGCGCTGGACTTCCTGCGCCGGGTGCGTGCGGCCTTGCCGCCCGGTGCCAGCGATGGCGGCATTCTCATCGGGCTGGATCTGGTCAAGGATGCGCGCGTGCTGGAAGCGGCCTATGACGATGCCATCGGTGTGACAGCGGCATTCAACCTGAACCTGCTCAACCATGTGAACGGCTTGATCGGGGCTGACTTCAGCCCCCGCGACTGGCGCCACGTGGCCTTCTACAACGGCCGCCAGCAGCGCATCGAAATGCACCTCGAAGCGCGGCGCGACCTGATCGTGCGCTGGCCGGGCGGACGCCGCACCTTCCATCAGGGCGAGCGCATCCATACTGAATACAGCCACAAGTTCACCGAGCAGGACATCCTGGACCTGCTGGAAGAAGCCGGATTCGGCAATTGCCGCCTGTGGTTTGACCAGCGGCGCTGGTTCGCGGTCTGCCATGCGCAGGCGCGCTAGGTGGCGCTGGCCCATATTGATTCAATGATTCTTGCAGGAGACCGGATGCCTTCCGTCATTACCCAGGACACCACCACGCAAGGCGAAGACGACCAGGCCGTCGTCACTGCCGCCACCGCTGCCACCATCGATGCCGTCATCGACGCTGCCGTCCAGCACCTCCATCAACGCCCGCGCGAGCGCCTGGGCGACCGTTACCGGCGCCTGCGCCGGCAGTCCCTGCTCATCGCCGAACCGCTCTCGGCCGAGGATTGCTGCGTGCAGGCCATGCCGGATGCCAGCCCCGTCAAGTGGCACCTGGCCCACACCACCTGGTTCTTCGAAACCTTCCTGCTGGAGCGTTTCCAGAGCGGCTTTACGCCCTTCCATCCGCAGTTCCGCGTGCTCTTCAATTCCTACTACGAGGGCGTGGGCGAGAAGTTTCCGCGTCCGCAGCGCGGGTTGCTCACGCGGCCCGCGCTGGAGGAGGTGCTGGCCTATCGCGAGCAGGTCGATGCACGCATGCTGCTGCTCATCGATGCCCTGGAGTCGGAACCCGGCGAAGCGGGCAGCGCGCATCCGCAACTGTCGGGTTTCCTTGCGCTGCTGGAATTGGGTATGCAGCACGAGCAGCAGCATCAGGAGCTGATGCTCACCGACATCAAGTTCCTGCTGTCGATGAACCCGCTGCAACCGGCCTATCAACCCCTGCCGATGAACCTGCAGCTGGACGACCCGGCCGAGCTGGCGCTGCGCTGGCATCGCATCGAGGCCGGTATCGTCGAGATCGGTCATGCCGGTGGCGGCTTTTGCTTCGACAACGAGACGCCGCGCCATCGCCAGTTCGTCGAGCCCTACCAGTGCGCTTCGCGGCTGGTGAACAATGCCGAATACCTGGCCTTCGTTGAGGCGGGCGGTTATGACGATGCCGCACTGTGGTTGTCCGAGGGATGGGAATGGAAGCGGCAGGCTGGCTTGTCGCATCCCCTGTACTGGCGCCGCGGCGCCGACGGCCAGTGGCGCGAATTCACCGAGTATGGCGTACAGCCCTTGCAGCCGCATCGGGCTGCCGTGCATCTCTCGTATTACGAGGCCGATGCCTATGCCCGCTGGGCTCAGGCCCGTCTGTTGACCGAGGCCGAGTGGGAACATGCAGCCGCGCGGCTGCATGGGCGCGGACGTGAATTTTTTGGCGTGGCCTGGCAGTGGACCAGCAGCAGCTATGGGCCTTACCCCGGCTTCACCGCCGCACCGGGTGCGGTAGGTGAATACAATGGCAAATTCATGGTCAACCAGTACGTGCTGCGTGGGTCATCTTCGGCCACGCCGCTGAACCATGCACGGTTGACCTATCGCAATTTCTTCCCGGCCAGCGCACGCTGGCAGGTCAGCGGCATACGCCTGGCCCGCCAGGGCTGATGGCCTTGCTTGCGTCTTCAAGCCGCCACCAGGGCCGCAGCCGGCCCTGGTGGCGGTACCGACTTTGACCTCTCAGAAGGTTTCCCACTCTTCCGATTTGCCTTCCTTGGTGGTGGCCGGAAGCGCGCGTGGTGCCGGCGCGGCAGCCGCGGCGCGGACTGCGGGCGGCTTGGTGGCGGCAGGCTTGCCCGGCAGGGCCGTCGTCGATGCCGGTGTCGCCGTGCGCAACGGTGCGGCGCGCACCACGGGAGCCGGTGCGGGTGCCGTGCCCAGGTCATCGAGACGGAACACGCTCACCAGTTCCAGCAGTCGCTGCGCCTGATCCTGCAAGGCCTGCGCGGCGGCGGCGGCTTCCTCCACCAGCGCGGCATTCTGCTGGGTAGTGTTGTCCATCTGCATGATGGCCTGGTTGACCTGCTCGATGCCATCGCTCTGCTCGCGCGTGGCGGCCGAGATTTCCCCGACGATGTGGCTGACCTGCTCGATGCTGTGGACCACCTCATCCATGGTGCTGCCGGCCTGTGCCACCAGTTCAGTGCCGGCCGTGACCTGGCCGACGGAATCATTGATGAGTTCCTTGATTTCCTTGGCGGCGGTGGCCGAACGCTGGGCCAGGCCGCGCACTTCCGACGCCACCACCGCGAAGCCGCGGCCCTGTTCCCCTGCGCGTGCTGCCTCCACGGCGGCATTCAGCGCCAGGATGTTGGTCTGGAAGGCGATGCCGTCGATGACCGAGATGATGTCCACGATCTTGCGCGAGGAATCATTGATGGCGCCCATGGTCTGCACCACCTGCTTGACGGTCTGGCCGCCCTGGTTGGCCACTTGCGTGGCGTTGCCGGCCAGCTCGCTGGACTTGCGGGTGTGGTCGGCATTCTGTTTGACGCTGGAGGTCAGCTGTTCCAGCGAGGAGGCGGTTTCTTCCAGGGCGCTGGCCTGCTCCTCGGTGCGCGAGGACAGGTCCAGGTTGCCGCTGGCGATCTGGGTCGAGGCGGTGACCATGGAGTCGGTACCGCGCCGCACCTCCTGCACGATGGCCTTGAGCTTCTGGTTCATGGCCGCCAGCGCCTGCAGCAGTCGGCCGGTTTCATCGTTGGAGTGGGCGGCGATGACGGCGGTCAGATCCCCCGCCGCCACGGTCTCGGCCACTTCCACGGCACGGCTGAGCGGACGGGTGATGCTGCGCGAGATGGTCCAGGCGATGAAGGCGGCGAACAGCGCCGAGAGGAGGCCGGAGACCAGCATGATGGTACGGGTGGAGCTGTAGATGGCTTCGGCATCGGCAACCGACTGATCCATCAGTTTCTGCTGCATGTCCGAGAGCGCATCGAGATGGCCGAAATAGACTTTCTGCAGCGGCATCATCTGCTCCAGCATGAGCTTGATGGCGGCATCCTTCTCGCCACTGTTGTAGAGACGGTCGATCTCCTTGCGCAGGGCGGCGTAGCTCTTGCGCGTTTGCGTGACCTTTTCGAACTTGGCGCGGGCCTCCGCATTGACGATCAGGCTGCCCAGTTCATCGTAGAGCTTGGTGTTCTCTGCGGACAGGCGCTCGATATTCTTTTGCTCATTGGCAATCTGCGCCGGATCGCTCATGAGCAGCTGGTTGCGCAGTGAAATGGCGACATCGTCGACCCTGCCGGAAATGTTGTTGATGATGTCGATCTTCTTGTAGCGGTCATTGACCACCAGGTCCAGCGCCTGGTTGATGTTGCTCAAGCGGGCCAGGCCCAGCGTGACGATGGCGGCGATCACCAGGATCAGTACCGAGAACGCGAGTGTGAGTCGTATGGAAATGCTGAGATTGTTGAAGCGCATGATTTTCCCCCCGAAAAATGTGGATGCGGCTTGCTGATGAGAGATGTCACACGTGGCATGTGACTTTTAACTGGTATGACGACCAGGAAGCAATAATAAGCCAGTTACGTACATTGAGAACGTTTGGCACACGTAAATTCTGCGAACTTGTCCGGCGTCAGGGAAAACGAGGATCAGCGCAGATTGCCGCGCATCAACGTGGCGGCCGTGCAACGGCGTCAGACGGCAAGAGGGCGGGGGAGGGGGATGCAACAACGCCGCCCGGTAGGGCGGCGTCGCGTTCAGAAAGCGGCCGGGATCGCCGGCCGGATTCCGTTTCAGGCAGCCTTGGCCTGTGCGGAGCCAGCCTGGTTGGCGCTCTCGCTGATGGCAATCTGGCGGTTCACGGCAGACAGCACGGCCTTGAAGGAGGCAGTCACGATGTTGGCGTCGATGCCCACACCGAATCCGGTCGGGGCTTCGTTCAGGCGCAGCTCGATATAGCTGGCAGCCTTGGCGTCGGCGCCGGCACCGATGGCGTGTTCATGGAAGTCCATCAACTTGATGTCCAGGCCCAGCGCATGCACGAAGGCATCGATGGGACCATTGCCGCTGCCGCGCACGGTGACCGGCTGACCATTGCGTACGATGTCAACTTCGATGTTGATGGATTCGGCCTTGGAGCTGTCTTCGGACATGCGGTGCGCACGGTAGACATAGGGCTCTACGCGCTCCAGGTATTCACGCTGGAAGATGGCGTGGATATCGGAGGCGGCGATTTCCTTGCCGGTGGCATCGGCCTCGCGCTGGATGGCGCGCGAGAATTCGATCTGCAGGCGGCGCGGCAGGGCCAGGCCATATTCCTGTTCCAGCAGGTAGGCCATCCCGCCCTTGCCGGACTGGCTGTTGACGCGGATGACGGCATCGTAGCTGCGGCCCAGGTCGGCCGGGTCGATCGGCAGATAGGGTACTTCCCAGATGGCGTCGGGCTGCTGCTTGGCGAAGCCCTTCTTGATCGCGTCCTGATGCGAGCCGGAGAAGGCCGTGAAGACCAGATCGCCGACATACGGGTGGCGCGGGTGAACGGGGATCTGGTTGCATTCTTCCACCACCTGCCGCACCACGTCGATATCGGAGAAGTCCAGGCCCGGGTTCACGCCCTGGGTGTACAGGTTCAATGCCAGCGTGACCAGGTCGACGTTGCCGGTGCGCTCGCCGTTGCCGAACAGGCAGCCCTCGACGCGGTCGGCGCCGGCCATCACGGCCAGCTCGGCCGAGGCCACGGCGGTGCCGCGATCATTGTGCGGGTGCACCGAGATGATGGCGCTGTCGCGGTGCTTCAGGTTGCGGCACATCCATTCGATCTGGTCGGCGTAGACGTTGGGGGTGGCGCACTCGACGGTGGAGGGCAGGTTCAGGATGATCTTGCGCTGCGGCGTGGCACCCCAGGTTTCGCAGACGGCATCGCAGATGTCCTTGGAGAAATCCAGCTCGGTGGTGCTGAAGGATTCCGGCGAATACTCGAAACGCCATTCGGTGCCCGGGCGCGCATCGGTCAGTTCCTTGACCAGGCGGGTGCCGGTGACGGCGATGTTCTTGATCTCCTCGCGCGACATGTTGAAGACGATCTTGCGGAAGGCCGGCGCCACCGAGTTGTACAGGTGGACGATGGCCTTCTTGGCGCCTTCCAGCGATTCGACGGTGCGGCGGATCAGTTCTTCGCGCGACTGGGTCAGCACGATGATGGTGACGTCATCGGGGATGCGGTTCTCGACGATGAGCTTGCGCACGAAATCGAAATCGGTCTGCGAGGCGGAGGGGAAGCCGACTTCGATTTCCTTGAGGCCAGTCTTCAACAGCAGTTCGAAGAAGCGCAGCTTGCGCTCGGCGTTCATCGGTTCGATCAGGGCCTGGTTGCCATCGCGCAGATCGGTGCTCATCCAGATCGGCGGAGTGTCGATGACCTTGCCGGGCCAGGTGCGGTCGGGCAGGTCGATGGCAGGGAAGGGACGGTATTTGGCGGCGGGGTTGCTTAACATCATGATGGACCTCTTGGTTTCCGGATGGCGTGGAATGCTTCAGTGCTTGGATACGTGAATGCTTCAGTGCGTCAGATGTGGCCGATCGGGTTGCCTGGCTGCCACGAGCGCGTGGCCAGGCAACCCTTCATAGAGCCAGAGGCGGCATCTCCCGCAGCGGGGCGCCTGCCTGGGGCAGTTGCGCGCGCTGGTTGCAGATTGTGCGGATCATCGAATACATATGCTTGGCCTGGTGGGCGGCGACGTCGGCTTTCATCATGGAACGCGCGTCACTGCCTGGTTGTACTGCCGGACCTGCTGGATTTTGTGGGTTTGCCGGATCGCGTGAAGTCAGCGGATACGACAGGAAAACGGATTTTAGCGCGAGGCTAGTAGTAGCGACACCGATAGCAACGCTAGCAGGCTGCTGGCGCTGTTGTGGCGGATGGAGGTGGTTGCTGCGGAGTTCATCCGAGCAATGTAGAAGATTGGGCATCCGCTTGTCAAGGGCTATCTTTTTTACACACGGTTGACACACGTAAAAGAAAGGCACATTCCAATAAATTCGTTGCTAGAATCGTCTTGTTAATAACCGGTTGGTCATTTATCTGCATTGCTGCCATATCAATTCCTTGTGAGGATGGAACGCCGCCGGGTGAAAATGCTCCAAACCGAGCGCTGCAGTAGTCCTTTTGCCAACCAGGGTTGACTTGTTGCGCCGGCACCGGTCTCTGCGTCGCCTGCCACGAAGAACAAACAACAGAATGCCGACGCCTCCGCCACCCCGGAGGGATAGTCAATAACCGCCAACATCCATGCAGAAACGTACCGACCTCATCGTTTGCGAAGAATGCGACGCCGTCTACCAGCGCATGACGCTGGGCGAGCGCGAGGTCGCCCGCTGCCTGCGTTGTGGCGCCGAACTGGAGCGTGATACCGGTCGCCGCCTGCAGCACCTGCTGCCGCTGACCATTGCTGCGCTGATCCTGTTCGTGATCGCCAATGCCTTTCCCATCGTGACCATCGAGCTGCAGGGGCTCTCCAGCCAGACCACGCTGATCGGTGCGGTGGTGGCGTTGACCCGTGACGGCATGTCGGAGGTGGCCCTGCTGGTGCTGGCCACGACCTTGCTGTTCCCGCTGATCCAGCTGGGGGTGTTGCTCTACCTATTGCTGCCGGGGGGACGCCAGTCACGTCCGCCCGGCTTCGTGCTGCTGCTGCGGCTCATGCAGGTGGCACGGCCCTGGGGCATGATCGAGGTGTTCATGCTGGGCGTGCTGGTGGCGCTGATCAAGCTGTCCAACATGGCCGAGGTCATCCCCGGTCCGGCCTTGTGGTCCTTCGGTGGACTGACGGTGCTGCTGACGGTCGTGGTGTCTTTCAATCCACGCTACCTCTGGCACGTGTGGGAGCAGCAGCAAGCCGGGCAATACGGTGACAAGGAGGTCGGTGCATGAGCTTCTTCACCCGCCAGGTGACATCGCATGCGCCCGACCTCACTCAAGAGCCGGATGAAGACCTGCCCGTGCAGGATGCCGCTGCGCTGGGCGTGATCGGCTGCCATCACTGCGGCACCGTGTGGGAAGGGGCCCAGCCCCATCAAGCTTGCGGCGTGTGCCATGCGCGGCTGCACGTACGCAAGATCGATAGCCTCACCCGTACCTGGGCGCTCCTGATTGCGGCCTGCATCATGTACATCCCGGCCAACATGATGCCGGTGATGGTGACCCGTACCCTGTTCGATGAACAGCGCGACACCATTCTCTCCGGCGTCATCTATTTCTGGACATCCGGCGAATGGGGCCTTGCGCTGGTGGTGTTCGTGGCCAGTTTCCTGGTGCCGCTGTTCAAGCTGGTGGCGCTGGGCATCCTGGTTTTCTCGGCCCGTCGCCGCAGTCGCTGGCGCCGTCTGCAACGCGCCAGGCTGTATCGCGTGGTCGAGGCCATCGGACGCTGGTCCATGCTGGATGTTTTCGTGGTCTCGGTCCTGACCGGGCTGGTCAAGATCCACGGCTTTGCCAATATCCACGCCGGTATCGGCATCGCCGCCTTCGGCGCAGTGGTGGTGCTGACCATGCTGGCCTCGCTGGCCTTTGACCCGCGCCTCATCTGGGACGAGCGCGAGACCGATCAAGCCTTCCCTGCACCTGGCCAGCCGCTCCCCGATACTGCTTCTCCCCATGACAACGTCAACAAGCCACAGGAAACCGCATGACTCCACCCGATCATTCCGATGACAAGCCGGCGCTGCTGCAACCGCGCCGCGCACGCCAGCGCAACTGGCTGCCCTCGCTGGTGTGGCTCATTCCCATCGTTGCGGCCATCGTCGGCCTGACGCTGGTGGCCAAGATCCTGGTCGAGCGCGGCCCCATGGTCACGGTCAGCTTCCGTTCCGCAGAAGGGTTGGAGGCCGGCAAGACCAGGGTGAAGTACAAGGATGTCGAGATCGGCCAGGTGCAGAGCCTGAAGCTGGCCGCCGATCGTTCGCACGTGCTGGTGGGCATCCAGCTCAACCAGGACGCTTCCGGTTTCAATGCCGAGGACACGCGTTTCTGGGTGGTGCGTCCGCGCATTGCCGCCTCGGGCATCTCGGGCCTGGGCACCTTGCTTTCGGGGGCCTACATCGGCGCCGATGCCGGTGTCTCGGAAGAGACCAAGAAAGACTTCGTCGGCCTGGAGCAGCCCCCCATCGTCACGCGCGATGCCTCGGGACGGCAGTTCGTGCTGCATACCGATGACCTGGGTTCGCTGGATATCGGCTCGCCCATCTTCTATCGGCGCATCAAGGTCGGTCAGGTAGTCGCCTATGACCTCGACAGCGATGGTCGGGGGGTGACCCTGCGCATCTTCGTCAATGCGCCCTACGACAAGTTTGTCACCCAGGCTTCGCGCTTCTGGCATGCCAGCGGCTTCGACATGGAACTCAACGCCAGCGGCTTCAAGCTGCACACCCAGGCGCTCTCCACGGTGGTGCTGGGTGGCATCGCCTTCCGCGAGCGCGATGAACAGCACGTGAGCCCACCGGCCAAGGAGGGCACCGAGTATGCGCTGGTGGAAGATGAAAGCACTGCCATGAAGGAGCCGGATGGCGCGCCGCAAACGGCCCTGCTGTATTTCGACCAGTCCCTGCGCGGCCTGCAGCCGGGTGCGGCGGTGGACTTCCGTGGCGTGGTGCTGGGCGAGGTCAAGAGCATCGGCGTGGAGTACGACAAGGCGCGCGGTGAATTCCGCATGCCGGTGCTGGTGCAGATCTATCCGGATCGTTTGGGCCGCCGCTTCCACGAAGAGACCGGCGAGCAGCGCCGTTCCAACGCGCAGTTGTTGCGCATGCTGGTCAAGCGCGGCATGCGTGCGCAGCTGCGCAATGGCAACTTGCTGACCGGTCAGCTGTATGTGGCGATCGATTTCTTCCCCAAGGCCAAGCCGGCGCAGATCGATCCGGACAAGGTGCCGCTGGAGCTGCCGACCATCCCGGGCAGCCTGGACGAACTGCAGAAGCAGCTCTCCGACATTGCGGGCAAGCTCTCCAAGGTACCGTTCGACGAGATCGGTCGCGATCTGCAGACGACTCTGAAGACCTTGAACAAGACCTTGACTACGGCCGAGCAGACGGCCGCACACATCAACAACGACATCGCGCCGGAGATGCAGGCGACCATGAAGGATGCCCGCAAGACCTTGAATGCCGCCGAGCGCACGCTCTCCGATGATGCACCGCTGCAGTCGGACATCCGCCAGACCATGCAGGAACTGTCCAAGGCTGCGGCCTCGATCCGTATCCTCACCGATTACCTGCAACAGCATCCGGAAGCGCTGATCCGGGGCAAACAGGAGCCATGATGCAAGACAAGACTTCGTTCTCCCTCAAGACCCTGGTGGCGACCGTACTGGCCGCTTCCCTGCTGGCCGCCTGCGGCAGTTCACCGCCGACGCGCTTCTACACGCTGGCGGCCCCGGCCGATGGCGGCGCGTCCGTACGTACGACCAGCCAGGGGCCGCAGACCTTCATCGAAGTCATGCCGGTGTCCGTGCCCGACCGCCTGGCGCGTCCGCAACTGGTGGTGCGCAGCGATGCTACACGGGTGGAGGTATTGGAACAGGACCGCTGGTCCTCGCCCTTCAACAATGAGTTGCGCGATGCGCTGTCTGCGGGCGTGGCGGCAAGGCTGGGAGCCATCGACGTCTCGCGCGGCGGCCGACCGGCGGACCAGGCCAGCTATCGCATCAATGTGGAATTGCGCGATTTCGACGCAGCCCGCAACGGCCAGGTCCAGGCCAGCTTCGGCTGGACCATCACGCGCTCGGATGACCGTCGCAGCGCGGCGTGCCGCCTGACGGTGGTGGAGCGGGTGGCAGGCGCTGCCAATGCCGATCTCGTCGCTGCCACGCAGAGGGCAGTCGGGAAGGCGGTGCAGGCCATTGCCGATGATGTTCGCGCTTTGCAGGCGGGGCGGGGAGGACAGTGCTCAGCTTGAGCTGGCGCATTTTGTCGCACCAAAGAAAAAGCCGCTTCCAAGGAAGCGGCTTTTCAACATCAGGACAGCTTGCAGCGATCAGCGATCGCCGTAGGAGCGGCGCGGGCCGTCGGCGCGGAAGCCGCCGCCATTGCCCTTGTAGCCACCACCGCCGCCACCTTCGCGACGCGGGCCGTTGCCGGCCGGCTTGGCGCCGCCGAAGCTGCGGCCTTCGCGGTTGCCACCGAAGCCGCCTTCACGATTGCCGCCAAAACCACCTTCACGGTTGCCACCGAAACCGCCCTCGCGATGACCACCGCCTTCGCGGTTGCCGGCGCCGAAGCGCGGGCCGCTGTTGCTGCGGCCATCACCCGGACGCCAGCCACCCGGCTTGCGCGGGCTGCGCGGTGCAGCCGACTTCTTCGGCTCGAAACCTTCAACCACGTCGACCGGAATGGTCTGCTTGGTGAAGCGCTCGATGCGCTTGACCTGCATGCCTTCAGCGTGATTGACCAGCGAGATCGCCACGCCATTGCGGCCAGCGCGGCCGGTACGGCCGATGCGGTGCACGTAGTCTTCAGCGAACTTGGGCAGGTCGTAATTGAACACGTGGGTGATGCCCGGCACGTCGATGCCGCGGGCAGCCACGTCGGTGGCCACCAGCATGCGCACCTGGCCGCGGCGCAGGCTGTTCAGGGTACGGTTGCGGGCGCCCTGGTGCATGTCGCCATGCAGTGCGGCAGCAGCGAAACCGGCGATGTTCAGGCGGTCGGCGATGGTGTCGGCGTCACGCTTGGTGGCGGTGAAGATCACGGCCTGGTCGATGCTGGTGTCGCGCAGCAGGTGGTCCAGCAGGCGGTTCTTGTGCGACAGGTCATCCACGAAGTGCACGCGCTGCATGATGTTTTCATGGCGGGTCGACGAGCTGGCGATCTGGATGGTCAGCGGGTTGTTGGTGATGCGCTTGGCCATGTTGCCCACCACGCCGTCCAGCGTGGCCGAGAACAGCATGGTCTGGCGGGTGGCCGGGGTGGCAGCGACGATCTTTTCGATGTCGTCGATGAAGCCCATGTCCAGCATGCGGTCGGCTTCGTCCAGCACCAGGATCTGCAACTGCGAGAAGTCGATCTTGCCGGACTCCATGTGGTCGATCAGGCGGCCCGGGGTCGCTACCAGGATTTCCGGGTTGCGCGACAGCAGTTGCATCTGCTTCGGATAAGGCATGCCGCCCAGGATCGACACCACGCGCACGCGGCGCATGTAGGCGCCGTACTTGTCAGTGGCGGTGGTCACTTGCAGGGCCAGTTCACGGGTCGGGGTCAGCACCAGCATCTTCGGCTGCGCCGGCTGGTAACGCGGACGCTCGCCACGGGCACGGCTGGCCTGGCGTTCCTGGTTGGGAGTACGGGCGGCTTGCGGCGCCTGCGGCAGGTCTGCCAGCTGGTGCAGCGAAGGCAGCATGAAGGCGGCGGTCTTGCCCGAACCGGTCTGCGAGGACACCAGCAGATCCTGGCCGCTGATGGCGGCGGGGATGGCCTTTTCCTGGACCGGAGTGGGGGAGGTGTAGCCTGCTTCGGTCAGGGCTTTGATGATCGAAGGGTTCAGGCCAAGTGCTTCAAAAGTCATAATCTCTTTCGTGAATGTGAACGACAGGCACGAGAAGGGCGCACGCAAGCGCGCCGGGCATCGAGTGCCTGAACGAAAAAAAGCAACGCCAACCGACGAAATGACTATGAAAAATACAAAGAAATTTCGGCACAAAAGCTTTGCGCCGGGACGGCATCATCAAGGGATGCCAGGGGCGGGGGGCTTTTACTGGGAACTTGTCGTAATGACAGGTAAGGCTTGCGAAGCTGCTTGGACAAATACGGCTGGAAACACTGCAGAACAGATTTCACGTCCGATTCGCCTGTGCATTGGTTATTGCAATGCACAAGGCGAATCATACCCTAAAACATCGAAATTGGCACGAAGCTATTTCGAGAAACTGTCTCTTTATTGTGGGCGGTGCTTGATTATTCTGCCATTCCACCCACGACGCGGGAGAAGCCACCATCCACATAGGTGATTTCGCCGGTGATGCCCGAGGCCAGGTCGGAGAGCAGGAAGGCCGAGGCATTGCCGACATCTTCGATGGTGACGTTGCGGCGCAGCGGGGCGGTAGCGGCAACCGCCCCGAGGATCTTGCCGAAGCCCTTGATGCCGCTGGCAGCCAGGGTCTTGATGGGGCCGGCCGAGACGCCATTGACGCGCACGCCCTTGGGGCCCAGCGATTCGGCCAGGTAGCGCACCGAGGCTTCCAGCGAGGCCTTGGCCAGGCCCATGGTGTTGTAGTTGGGTACCACACGCTCCGAACCCAGGTAGGTCAGGGTCAGCAGGGCGGCGTTGGAGGACAGCAGCGGCATGGCAGCCTTGGCCATGGCCGGGAAGCTGTAGGCGGAGATGTCGTGGGCGATCTTGAAACCTTCACGCGAGAAACCTTCCAGGAAGTCGCCGGCAATCGCTTCGGAGGGGGCGAAGCCGATGGCGTGCACCAGGCCGTCGAGCTGGCTCCAGGACTTGCCCAGGTCGGCGAACAGGGCATTGATCTGCTCATCGCTGCCGACGTCGCAGTCGAAAATCAGCTTGCTGTCGAATTCCTCGGCGAACTTGGTGATGCGGTCCTTGAAGCGCTCACCCACATAGGTGAAGGCCAGTTCAGCACCTTCGCGCTTGCACGCCTGGGCGATGCCGTAGGCGATGGAACGGTTGGACAGCAAGCCGGTGATCAGGATTTTTTTGCCTTGCAGAAATGCCATGTTGACTCCGTAGGGTCCGCCGCGTATTGCGTGTTTCTGCGGGGCAGAAGCAGGCGTGGCGCGGCCGGTAAATGATAGCGGCGCCGCGCAGCGGCGGCGGCCGGGATGGGACAGACCCGGATTGTAGGGGCTTGCGGCAGGCGCGGCAACCTTTGCGGCACCGCCAGGGCATGACGCGGCAAGCCAAGCAGCATTCGTCAAGTTGCTTTAATTGCTTCCCTGTAATCGCCGCTCTCTTTACAATGCCCCGACACGGAAATCGTTTCCTGATCCCGTCCCCCAGGCTGCAGGCATTCGGCCGGAGCCCATCAGGCGCGGGACTTGCTTGCCCCCGAGACATCACAGCCCACGAGAGTGCAGACAGACAACCGCATGGTCCCGCCCCTGAAGACAGCCAAGATTTTTCTCTCCTGCCTGCTGGCCGCCGCCGTGGCCCATGGCACCCTGGCATTCGCCGAGCCTGCCTTTTCACTGTATGACACGCCCAAGTACGGGCCCGGCTTTACTCATTTCGACTACGTCAATCCGGATGCGCCCCGGCGCGGCACCTTGTACCTGGCCAATCCGGACCGTCGCACCAGTTTCGACAAGTTCAATCCCATGTCGATGAAGGGCGTGGCCGCCGCTGGCCTGGACCAGCTGATGTTCGAGAGCCTGGCCGTGTCCTCTTCCGACGAAGTCGCCACCGTCTATGGCCTGCTGGCCGACGACATGAAGCTGGCCCCGGACCGCATGTCGATGACCTTCCACTTGAACCCCAAGGCGCGTTTCAACAATGGCGACAAGGTCACTGCCGAGGATGTGAAATACTCCTTCGACACCCTCATCGCCAAGGGCGCGCCCCAGTACAAGTCGGTCTTCGCCGATGTCAAGGGCTGCGTGGTGGTCGATGCCGCCACCGTGCGCTTTGACTTCGCCAGCAAGAACCACGAGTTGCCGCTGATCGTCTCCAGCGTACCGGTGTTCTCAAGGAAATGGGCACAGGGCACGCCCTTCGACCAGATCCAGCTGACCCCGCCCATCAGCACCGGCCCCTATCTGATCGAGAGCTACGATACCGGTCGCAGCATCATCTACAAACGCAACCCGGATTACTGGGGCAAGGACGTCGCGGCCCGACGCGGCATGTTCAACTTCGAGCGCATCGTCTACCGCTTCTACAAGGATGACCTGGCGCGGCTGGAAGCCTTCAAGGCCGGCGAATTTGACGTGGTCGTGGAATACAGCGCCAAGAACTGGGCGCGCAGCTATACCGGCCCGCAGTTCCGCGATGGTCGCATCATCAAGAAGGAATTCAGGCATTCCAACGGCGCCGGCATGCAGGGCTTCGTGATGAACCTGCGGCGCGACCAGTTCAAGGATGTACGCGTGCGCCAGGCCATCGGGCTGGCGCTGGATTATGAATGGATGAACCGTCAGCTGTTTTACGGCCAGTACAAGCGTATCTACTCGTTCTTCAACAACAGCCAGCTGGCCGCCACGGGGGAGCCGCAAGGCGATGAGCTGGCCCTGCTGAAGTCCTTGCAGGCCAAGGGCTTCAAGCTTGATCCTGCGGTCTTCGGACCGGCGCCGGTTCCGCCCTCGACCGACCCGCCGTCTTCCTTGCGCGCCAACCTGCGCCAGGCCCGCGCGCTGCTGGCCCAGGCCGGCTGGGTCTATCGCGATGGCGCGGTACGCAATGCCCAGGGCGTGCCGCTGTCCTTCGAGATCCTCGATGACCAGAGTTCGATGTCGCGCGTCATCAGCGTATTCGCCCGCAACCTGCGTACGCTGGGCATCGACGTGGTCCAACGCAGTGCCGACTATGCGCTGGTGGCCAAGCGCATGGAAGACTTCGATTTCGACATGACCAGCGTGCGCTTTCCCGATACCAGCAGCCCCGGCAACGAACTGTTCGACATGTTCAGCTCCAGGGCCGCTGACGAAAAGGGTTCCAACAATGCCTGGGGGCTCAAGGACCCGGTGGTGGACCAGCTGGTGCAGACCGTGGTGGCCGCCGATACCCGCGCCAGATTGACTGCGGCTGCCCGCGCGCTCGACCGTGTGTTGCTGCACAAGTACATCGTGGTGCCGCACTGGTATTCCTCCACGCATCGCATCGCCTACCGCAACCGTTTCGGTATCCCGGCGGTGGCGCCGCTCTACTACCAGGCCGATCCCTATGTGATCAGCACCTGGTGGGAGGAAAAGGCGCGGTGAGGCAAAAAATGAATGAAAAGACCAAGGCCCGCACCCGGTGCGGCGGGCAGGAACGAGGATGGTGGCAGGCATGAATATCTGGTCCTATATTTTGAAGCGGGTGCTGTTGATGATTCCCACGCTCTTCGGTGTGGTGGCCATCACCTTCGCGGTGATCCAGTTCGTCCCCGGCGGTCCGGTGGAACAGGCCATGCTGGAGATGAAAGGGCGCGGCGGTGGCGGTGAAGCCTCCGGTGGCGGCGCCGCCAGCGGTGCCTCGGCCTATCGCGGACGGCAGGGCATCGACGAGCAGCGCATCGCCGAGATCAAGCAGCTCTACGGTTTCGACAAGCCGCCGGTCGAGCGTTTCTGGATCATGCTCAAGGGTTTCCTGACCTTCGACCTCGGCAAGAGCTTCTACCACCACGGCGATGTCTGGACCCTGGTCAAATCCAAGCTTCCGGTCTCCATCAGCATCGGGCTGTGGACCTTCTTGCTGAGCTACCTGATCTCGGTGCCGCTGGGCATCGCCAAGGCGGTGCGCGAGGGCAGCCGTTTCGATACCGCCACCACCGGACTGGTGCTGGTCGGCTATTCCATTCCCGGTTTCGTGCTGGGGGTGTTCCTGCTGGTGCTGTTTGCCGGCGGCAGCTTCGTGCAGTGGTTCCCGCTGCGCGGCCTGACCTCGGACAACTGGGCCAGCCTCTCCTTCATGGGCAAGATCACCGATTACCTGTGGCACATCACCTTGCCGGTAACGGCCTCGGTCATCGGCGCCTTCGCCGTCATCACCATGCTGACCCGCAACACCTTCCTCGAAGAGATCCGCAAGCAATACGTGCTGACCGCCCGCGCCAAGGGCTTGTCAGAGCGCAAGGTGCTGTACAAGCACGTGTTTCGCAATGCACTCATTCCGTTGGTAACCGGTTTTCCCTCGGCCTTCATCGCCTCTTTCTTCGCCGGCAGCCTGCTGATCGAAACGCTGTTCTCGCTGGACGGCATGGGGCTCCTGGCCTATGAATCGGCGATCCGGCGTGACTATCCGGTGGTCATGGGCACGCTCTATCTGTTCACGCTCATCGGCCTGGTGGTCAAGCTGGTGGGCGATCTCTGCTATGTGTGGGCTGACCCGCGCGTCCAATTCGAAAGCCTGGCGCAATGAGCATGACTACGCCCGCCACCCCCTCCCTCTCGCCCAGCCGTCGCATCTGGCTGCGTTTTCGCGCGGACCGCACCGGCTACTGGAGCCTGGTGATTTTTTCCCTTCTCTTCATACTGAGCCTGGGCGCCGAACTGATCTCCAACGACAAGCCGCTGGTGGCCAGCTACCAGGGCAGGCTGATGTTCCCGATACTGAAAGATTATTCAGACAGGCATTTTGGCGGCGACTTCGACTCGCCCGCCGACTACCTCGATCCCTTCATCGAGCAGCAATTCCGCAAGGACGGCAACTGGGTCATCTATCCGCTGAACCGCTATGGCTACAACACCCTGAACTACTTCGCCAAGGAACCCAACCCGGCGGCCCCATCGGCCGAGAACTGGCTGGGCACCGACGACCGCGGTCGCGACGTGTTCGCGCGTCTGCTCTATGGCTTCCGCGTGTCGGTGCTGTTCGGCATGGCGCTCACGTTCATCGGGGTGGTGCTGGGCGTGGCCGCCGGTGCGCTGCAGGGTTACTTTGCCGGACGCACCGACCTCATCACCCAGCGCCTGCTGGAGATATGGGGATCGATGCCGGAGCTGTACCTGCTGATCATCTTCTCCTCCATCTTCCAGCCCAGCCTGGGTCTGCTGCTGGTATTGCTGTCGCTGTTCGGCTGGATGAGCCTGTCCGATTACGTGCGCGCCGATTTCCTGCGCAATCGCAACCTGGAATACGTGCAGGCCGCGCGCGCCATGGGCTTGCCCAACCGCCTCATCATCTGGCGCCACGTGCTGCCCAACAGCATGACGACGGTGGTGACCTTCCTCCCTTTCCGCATGAGCGCCGCCATCCTGGCGCTGACCAGTCTGGACTTTCTCGGCCTGGGCGTGCCGCCCTCCACCCCCAGCCTGGGTGAACTGCTGGCGCAAGGCAAGAACAACCTGGATGCCTGGTGGATCGCGGTCTCCACCTTCGTGGTGCTGACCGTGACCCTGCTGCTGCTGACCAATATCGGCAACGGCCTGCGCAACGCCCTGGACGTACGGAGGAAGGCATGAGCGCCCCGCTGCTGGAAGTGAAGAATCTGACGGTCCGCTTTGGCGACACCGTGGTGGTGGACCGCGTGAGCTTTGCGATGTCCCCTGGCGAGAAGTTTGCCCTGGTGGGGGAATCGGGCTCGGGCAAGACCGTGTCGTCGCTGGCGGTCATGCAGCTCAATCAGGATGCCCGCTACGAAGGCAGTATCCTGCTCGACGGCCAGGATGTGCTGAAGAAGAACGAGCGCCAGATGCAGCAGGTGCGCGGCAAGGATGTGGCGATGATCTTCCAGGAGCCGATGACGGCCCTGAACCCGCTTTTTACCATCGGCAACCAGATCGCCGAGGTGTTGATGCTGCACGAGGGTCTCCATGCGCGCGATGCGGCCAGACGCGCCGTGGCGTTGCTGGAGAAGACCGGCATTGCCGAACCGGCGCGGCGTGCGCTGTCGTATCCGCATGAACTCTCGGGCGGCCAGCGCCAGCGCGCCATGATTGCCATGGCATTGGCCTGCAAGCCCAGGCTCCTCATTGCCGATGAGCCGACCACGGCCCTGGATGTGACCATCCAGGTACAGATCCTGGCCTTGCTGAACCAGTTGCAGCGGGAAGAGAACATGGCCGTGCTCATCATTTCGCACGACCTGAACCTGGTACGCCACTTCGCCGACCGCGTCGGCGTGATGGAAAAGGGCAAGCTGGTCGAAAGCGCCAGCGTCGCCGAGCTCTTCGCCAATCCGCAGCAGCCTTATACGCGCAAGCTGTTGCAGAGCCGTCCGCAGCGCAATGCGGCAGAGGTGCCGGCCGAGGCCCCTGTTGTGCTACAGGCTGAGCAACTGCGCTGCACCTATCACATCAAGCAGGGCTGGTTCGCCAAACGCGCCTTCCATGCTGTCGACGGCATCGACCTGCAACTGCGTCGTGGCGAGACCATCGGCATCGTCGGTGAATCCGGCTCCGGCAAGTCCACGCTGGGCATGGCCTTGTTGCGGCTGTCGGCGGCCAGCGTGAGTGGCAGTATCCGCTTCGACGGCGAGCCCATTTCCGAGCGCAGCAGCCGTGCGCTGCGGCCTTTGCGCTCGCGCCTGCAGGTGGTGTTCCAGGATCCCTTCGCCTCGCTTTCACCGCGTCGCACGGTGGAGCAGATCGTCGGCGAAGGCCTGGCCCTGCACCATCCCGAGAAGACCCCCGCGCAGCAGCGCCAGGCCATCGTCGGCGCGCTGGAAGAGGTCGGTTTGACGACAGCCGCCCTGGAGCGCTATCCGCATGAATTCTCCGGCGGCCAGCGCCAGCGTATCGCCATCGCCCGCGCGCTGGTGCTGCAGCCGGAACTGCTGTTGCTGGACGAGCCGACCTCGGCCCTGGACGTGACCGTGCAGCAGCAGGTGCTGCAACTGCTGGCAGACCTGCAGCGCCGGCACGGGCTGGCTTATCTCTTCATCACCCATGACCTGGCCGTGGTCCAGGCCATGGCGCATCAGATCATCGTCATGAAGGATGGCAAGGTGGTCGAAAGCGGCCCTGCCGAGCAGGTACTGCAGCATCCGCAGCAGGACTACACGCGCCGCCTGGTGGCCGCCGCCACCTACGCCGAAGCCGCGCGCTGAAGGTCTCGCCAAAAAGAAAACCCGAAGTCCGGATCAGCTCCGGGGCTTCGGGTCCATGCAGACTGCAATGTTTTTCTTCTTCCGTGCTTGGGGCGCGTCTTCTTGTAGTGGGCGGTCGAGCCGCCCGGGTCTCCTCCGGTTTCCTCCGGATTATTGCTTGCGGGCGCCGTTGCCGGAGGCCAGGGTCAGCGGCTTTCCGGCCACCTTGCGGGCCGGCGGGGCTGCCTTGCGCACCGGTGCCTTGGCCGAGGCGACCTGACGTCGCGCCGGGGCGGCGCGATGGGAGGCAACGCGTCGCGGGGCCGCATGGACGGCGACGTTGGCCACGTGCAGTTGCAGGCTCTGGCCGGCTGCCAGGGTATCGTGCTTCAAGCCGTTCCATTGCTTGATCTGCGCCACGCTCACGTGGTAGCGGCTGGCGATGCCGCCCAGGGTGTCGCGCTTGCCGGCCTTCACATAGATGCGGCGGGTTTCCGGAACGTCAGGAGCGATGGCCAGGCGGGCGTTGTCGGCGATTTCCGGGGTCAGGTCGGTATCGAGGGAGGCAGTCTCTTCGTTCTTGGGCACCAGAATCGTGGAGCCCGCTTTCAAGACCATGCGCGGCGGGATCTGGTTGACGCTGCGGATGACTTCGGGAGTGGTGCCGAACTTGCTGGCGATGGTCTCGATGCGTTCGCGCGCGCTGGAGACGGTGTGCGCCGTCCAGGTTGAGAAGGCCTGGGTCCACTTGGACATGTTGGCCTTGAACTTCTCGGCATTGCTTTCCGGCAGCAGGATCTTGGTATCGTCGCCACCGATGATGACGGGGCGGTTGAACTGCGGGTTCAGCGCCTTGAACTCGTCGACCGACAGTTCAGCCAGTTGCGCGGCGACCTTCACGTCGATATTGCGGGTCTTGCCGATGGTGACGAAGTAGGGCTGGTTGTCCACCTTGGGCAGAGCGATATCGTAGGCGGCCGGATTGGCGATGATGTTCTTGACTGCCTGCAGCTTGGGTACGTAGTTGCGGGTCTCGGCGGGCATCTGCGCCGACAGCGTATTGAAGTCGATCGGCAGGCCGGCGGCGAGATTGCGGTTGACTGCGCGCTGCACCGAGCCCTCGCCCCAGTTGTAGGCCGCCAGCGCCAGTTGCCAGTCGCCGAACATGCCATAGAGCTTCTGCAGATAGGTCAGCGCGGCATCGGTGGAGGCCAGCACGTCGCGGCGCTCGTCGGTAAACATGTTCTGCTTGAGGTTGTAGTCACGCCCGGTGGAGGGAATGAACTGCCACATGCCCGCTGCCTTGGCGGTGGACAGTGCCTCCGGATTGAAGGCCGATTCGATGAAAGGCAGCAGCGCCAGTTCGGTGGGCATGCCGCGCTTTTCCAGCTCCTGCACGACGTGGAACAGATAGCGCGAGGCGCGCACCGTGGTGCGCTGGATGTAGTCGGGACGGGAGCTGTACCACTGGGTCTGGCTCTCCACCAAGGCATTGTCCAGATCGGGAATCCCGAAGCCCTTGCGAATGCGCGTCCAGATGTCGATGTCGTTCATCCCCGGCAGGGCATTGCCGGCCAGTTCGGGATTGATCGCATTGAAGGGGGCGGGGTAGATCGAGATATCGTTGGCGTGGGAGAGCAGCGGGGTACCAGCGCAGAACAGGGCGGCAATGGCGAGTTGTTTCAAAGTACGCTGCATGTGGGCGATATCCTGTACCAGAGGCAAAAGTTTGCGTGCGGCGCTTCCGTTGCAGAGCTGTGATGAAGCTCGACACCTCCTGCCGGCGGAGTCCGGATCAGTCCGATCACGGGCGCGTGCAGGTTGACGGTAATGCAAGGTCGGAAGCTGCGAGTCTCCCCGGCGTGGTGCAGAGTGGACAGCGTTCGTAAAACTTCGTAAAAACGCTGGTGCCCATTTTGGGGAATTGAAGGAGTGTACGAAAGACCCTTTTCGGCAGTCAAGCAAAAATTGGCCTCTGTTACAAAGCCAAGTCCTTGATTTGGCAGGAATTTGCTCCTGAACGTCTGTCAATATCCCCTTATCTGTAGGTATTTTTCCATTCGCGCAGGGCCGCGAAGCTGCTAACGTCGTCCAACTGCGTCAAACGACCTGCCTTTTGCAGCGATTCGAGGATTTCCTTTTCGCCGGTGCGCAGGAAGGGGTTGGTAGCGCGCTCCAGGGCGATGCTGGTCGGTACGGTCGCCTCCCCGCGTTCGCGTCTGGCACGCTCGCGCAGGATCCGTGCGGTCAGCGCTTCATTGCCGGGCTCGACCTCGGCAGCGAACTTCAGATTGGAGAGGGTGTACTCATGGGCGCAATACACTTGTGTATCGCCGGGCAGGCTGGCGAGCCTGGTCAGTGATTGGACCATCTGTGCTGCCGTGCCTTCGAAGAGGCGCCCGCATCCTCCTGCAAAAAGGGTATCGCCACAGAACAGCAGGCCTTGATCTGCCGCGTAATAGGCAATGTGACCGAGCGTGTGGCCGGGTACGTCGATGACCTGCAGCGACAGGCCCAGGGAAGCAATCTTCACTTCGTCATTCCCGTGCAGCGGGATCGTCATGCCCTTGATGCGGGAATGCTCGCGCGCCGGGCCATAGACGGGGATGTTCGGGAAGGCGTCGCTGACGGCACTGCGCGCCAGCTCAAGCACACCGCCGACATGGTCAGCATGGTGATGAGTCAGTAGAATAGCGGCCAATGTCAGGCCCTCGGCCTGCAATGCGGCCAGGACGGGGACCGCGTCGCCGGGGTCGACCACGGCGGCATGGCGGCCGTCATGGATGATCCACAGGTAATTGTCGTCGAACGCCGGTACGGCCAGGACGTCCAATGAAGTTTTCTGATCTGCTTGAGCTGGCTGGGCTGGCTGGGTCATGAGGCGCGAAAGAAGAGATGGCTGACAAGGCTGACACTGCAGTGACTGCGAACAACGCCGAAATTATAGACCTGGCCGCCTGGTTGCAGACGCCTATCGGCGACTATCTGCGCCAGTGGGAGCAGCGCCATCTCAATGCGCTGACGGCGGACATCTTCGGCTTCAACGCCGTGCAGATCGGTTCACCCCAGATCCACGCGCTGCAGGCCAACCGCATGCCCTATCGCTGGCTGGCCGACAAGCGCATGCCGGTGGAAGGGCAGTCCGAGCTGGAAATCCCGCAGGTGGTGACGCCGGACTTCGGCGAACTGCCTTTCGCCACGCAGAGCCTGGACCTGGTGGTGCTGCCGCACGTGCTGGAGTTTGCCGCCGAGCCGCATCAGGTACTGCGCGAGGTGGAGCGGGTCTTGATTCCGGAAGGGCAGGTCATCATCTGCGGCTTCAATCCCAGCAGCCTGTGGGGCATGCGCCAGGCCGCCGGCCGCCTGACCGGTGCGCATTTCCTGCCGCAGGATGGTGAATTCATCCGCCTGCCGCGCCTGAAGGACTGGCTCAAGTTGCTGAACATGGAGGTCAATCGCGGCCACTTCGGCTGCTACGCCCCGCCCTGCGAGACCGCGCAATGGCTGGACCGCTTCGGCTTCATGGAAAAGGCCGGCGACCGCTGGTGGCCGTATTTCGGCGCGGTCTACATCGTCCAGGCCATCAAGCGGGTGCCGGGCATGCGCCTGATCGGCCCGGCGTTGCAACGCCAGAAGCTGAAGGCCCCGCGTGGCGTGCCGGTGACCAATCGCATCCACAAGACCGACTGAATCTACGGGCCTTGCAGCGAGATCAGGTATCATCGCGGCCCGCTTATCATGCGCCAATGTGCATGGGCAAACCGATTGAAGTGAAGAGTATGGATAAAGTAGAGATCTATTCCGATGGTGCCTGCAAGGGCAATCCTGGCCGTGGCGGCTGGGGCGCCTTGCTGGTGGCCGGTGGCAAGGAGAAGGAAATCTTCGGTGGCGAGCCCAACACCACCAACAACCGCATGGAGCTGATGGCGGTGATCCAGGCGCTCAATGCCTTGAAGCGTCCCTGCGAAGTGGTGGTGCATACCGACAGCCAGTATGTGCAGAAGGGCATCAGCGAGTGGATCCACGGCTGGAAGGCGCGCGGCTGGAAGACCGCCAGCAAGGAGCCGGTCAAGAATGCCGACCTGTGGCAGGCGCTGGACGCCGCCCAGCAGCAGCACCAGGTCGAGTGGCGCTGGGTGCGCGGGCACAATGGCCACGCCGGCAACGAGCGCGCCGACCAGCTGGCCAATCGCGGCGTGGACAGCATAGGCTGAGCGGGGCGGTTTTTTCTTTCATATCAGTGTTTTAGCAGCATCAACATCAGCAGGAGCAAGCATGCGTCAGATCATCCTCGATACCGAAACCACGGGCCTTTCGCCGCGCAACGGCAACCGCATCCTGGAAATCGGCTGTGTGGAGGTGCTCAATCGCCAGCTTTCGGGCAAGAATCTTCACTTCTACATCAATCCCGAGCGCGACTCCGAAGAAGGCGCGCTGGCCGTGCACGGCCTGACCACCGAGTTCCTGGCCGACAAGCCGACCTTCAAGCAGATTGCCGCCGAGTTCCTGGACTATGTGCGTGGTGCGCAGATCATCATCCACAATGCGCCCTTCGACGTCGGCTTCCTGGATGCGGAGCTGGCCTTGCTGGGCCTGCCGCCGTTCAAGGAGCACGTGGCCGATGTGGTGGACTCCTTGCAGATGGCCAAGGAACTGCACCCGGGCCGCCGCAATTCGCTTGATGCGCTGTGCGACCGCTACGGCATCTCCAACGCCCATCGCGTGCTGCACGGTGCGCTGCTGGATGCGGAGTTGCTGGCCGAAGTGTATCTGTCGATGACGCGCGGGCAGAACTCGCTGACCATGGATCTGGGTGCCGAGGAAGAGGTCAGTGAAGGCGAGGGCAAGCTGGAGCTGGCGCCGCTGGCCGAAGTGATCGTGGTGACGGCCAGCGAGGAAGAACTGGGCCTGCATGAAGACGTGCTCAACCAGCTTGACAAGGAAGCGCGCGGCAGCTGTGTGTGGCGCTTCGAACCGCCGCCACCGGAGGCGGCCGCTGAAGCGGCGTGAGGCTGATGTTGGTCAGGTCTTTGTCGTCATCCGGCAGCGCTTTCGATAAAAAATGAAGAATTATTTACGAAGCACTTGCACAGGTCGAAAAACGTTGGCATAATCTCGCTTCTCGATTGGTTCTGCAGCAACAAACCAGTCAGGTACGGAAGGTTAGCTCAGTGGTAGAGCACTGCATTCACACTGCAGGGGTCGCAAGTTCAAACCTTGCACTTTCCACCAAATTCAGAAAAGCCCGCCTTGTGCGGGCTTTTTGCATTCCTGCCTTTCCTGCCGATTTTCTTTCCTCGTTTTCTCTCTCTGCTCCGCGGGCGCGATCCGTTAAGCTAGCGGTCATCTGACAAGAACAGGACCCGAGCATCCATGCACGACATCATCTGCCCCCACTGCGGCAAAGCCTTCAAGATCGATGAGGCCGGCTATGCCGACATCCTCTCGCAAGTGCGCGACAGTGCCTTCGAGCAGCAATTGCACGAGCGCCTGGAGCTGGCCGAGCAGGACAAGCGCAACGCCATCGCGCTGGCGAGCGCCAAGGCCGAGGCGCAATTGCAGAAGGCCGCGGCAGCGCGCGATGCCGAGATCCAGGAATTGAAGGCAAGACTGGAAGCCGGTGAAATGGCGCAGAAGATGGCCGTGGCCGAAGCCATGGCCAATGTCGAGCGCGAGCGCGACAAGCTGGCCAATGAACTCGAACAGGCCAGAAAAGAAAAGCTCGCCGACCAGCAATTGGCCGAGGCTCGCCTCGCCCGGCAATTGCAGCAGACCGTCAGTGAGAAGGATGCCGAGATCCAGGCATTGAAAGCGAAGATGGATTCCATCGCGCTGACCCAGAAGCTGGCCGTGAACGAGGCCGTCGGCGTGGTGGAGAAGGAGCGCGACGAACTCAGGAACAACCTGATGCGCGCCGAGCTGGAAAAACAGCTGGCCGAGAAATCACTCAAGGACAAATACGAGACCCAGCTCAAGGACCGCGAAGACATGATCGAGCGCCTGCGCGACATGAAGGCGCGGCTATCGACCAAGATGGTCGGCGAGACGCTGGAGCAGCATTGCGAAACCGAGTTCAACCGTATCCGCGCCACCGCCTTCCCGCGCGCGTATTTCGAGAAGGACAACGATGCGCGCAGCGGCAGCAAGGGTGACTACATCTTCCGTGATACGGATGAAGCCGGCACCGAGATTGTCTCCATCATGTTCGAGATGAAGAATGAGAACGATCACACCGCCACCAAGAATCGCAATGAAGACTTCCTCAAGGAACTGGACAAGGACCGTCAGGAGAAGGGCTGCGAATACGCCGTCCTGGTTTCGATGCTGGAGCCGGAGAGCGAGCTGTACAACACCGGGATCGTGGATGTCTTCCACCGCTATCCGAAGATGTACGTGGTACGTCCGCAGTTCTTCATTCCCATCATCACGTTGCTGCGCAATGCTGCGCTCAACTCGCTGAAATACAAGACCGAGCTGGCGCTGGTGAAGGCGCAGAACATCGACATCACCAACTTCGAATCCGAGCTGGACACCTTCAAGGCGGCCTTCGCCAAGAACTACGACCTGGCCTCGCGCCGCTTCCAGACGGCCATCGATGAGATCGACAAATCCATCGACCACTTGCAGAAGACCAAGGAAGCCCTGCTCGGTACTGACCGCAACCTGCGTCTGGCCAATGACAAGGCGCAGGATGTGACCATCAAGCGATTGACGCGGGGCAATCCAACCATGGCGGCCAAGTTTGCGGAGCTCAAGAAGGAGCAGTCTGACGACGGGCAATGATGGTCTGGTTGCTGGTGACAGCTTCAGTTTTTTACAGTGAAGCGATCAGGGTGGCACCGCAGGCGGTGGTATCTCCGTGATAGGCCACCTGCTTGCCATGATGCTTGCGGGTGCTGCCGCCGCCACCGGGCTGGATGGCGAACTGGCCCTTGCACTTGGGGCAGAATGTCATGTCTGCTTCGAGCGCGACGGCTTTGCCCATGGCTTTGAGCGAGTCGCAGGCGGAAATGACTTCGCCGCCGTGGGAGGTTTTGTCGCCGAGGCGGATCACGGCTCGGCCTTGATGGTCTTTCATGGGCGCTTTCATTATCTTGTTGGGGGAGGGATGTCTTTCGCCCAAAGTAGAGCGTTAAGAGCAGGATTCTTTTCGCCAGACCAGTTTTTCATTTCTCGTTTATCGCCATCGGGATATTCGCCACGATCAATAGCGTGGACAGTTTCTGCCCAACCCACGGGAGTGTTCCCGGACGGTTGATCGAATGGATCGTCAGGCTCAATGACGCTGACCTTGGCTACCGCGTCAGGCCAGATTGGATCGCGGCAGGTCCAGAGTGCCATCAGGCGGTGGCTGGTCATCAGCAAGACGAATGGCATCATGGAGATGCGATAGGCCGCGCTCGCACGCATTCCAAATCCATACAGACAGAACAGAAAACTCTCCAATATGTTTTCCTTTTCTTTGAAGAAGAGCAGGGGTTTGGGTAATTCCGCTGGGCCGTGATTCATGTACCAGCACCAGTAGTTCCACTGTGAGAGCAGATCCTCCAGACTCTCGTCCTCCTCCCATTCTCTGCCTATCGCGAAGGCGCGGGTGACGTTGTTGTTTTGATCAACTTCGTAGTATCGAATATGGTAGACGTTCCTTTGATGGACCACGCCTCGGTGGATACAGAAGATGGCGTTTTCATCCCATGGAACTTCCCATGTGATATCACCTTGGCCTGGGTTGCCAAAGAAGCTGCGATGGCGGATGGCGTAAATTTTTTTCTCTTTGTGATTGAATCGGATTGGTCGTCGGTTTAGTGCGAAATATTCGTCGCGACCATAGTTGAACGCCATATATGCCATACCGATCATTGATCCGATTAAAGTGCAGTAGACGGCAACCACTCCTACACCGATCGTCGATACCGGAATTAAGATAATTTTTATTAAGGTTGCCATTAGTAGTGCTGAAAAAAAGGTGACAATGAATACTCCTCCAGCTTGCCACTGCCGATATTGATACGGTTGATCCGTGACATCCATGTACGTCGAGTTAATTCTAAAGATGGCTGCGGTATCTTTGCAGTCAGAGCTGACTGCGGTATCGATGGGTAAGCGATGCCGAAAATCCCATTCCGGAATAGGACGACCTACTTTGCAAGGAAATGATCGTTCGTCCATTCTTATCCTCCTACAGCGTCGTAATGTCCGTTTACTTGCTCCTCGAAGGACGTATACTTCTCGCCCTTGGAAAATTCGCAGCGCGATATCCACGTCTTTAAAGCGCTCGTATTCGCAACCGAAACTGCAACTCCAATGGCGATAGACAGGAGAAGGATCGGCCAGGATAGGGGAAAGAAGACGGCGAACGAGATTCGTACTCCTAACGCTCCGCTCAAGATATAAAGCAAAGTTAAGCCGTAGTTTTCTTCCTTAAATGCTTTAGGTGCATTGACGACGAGATCCCATCCCGCTGCAAAAAGCCCTGCGATTAATCCGGTCCCCCGAGCATGGAAGACGATCTTGGCAGCACGTCCGTAACTCGCTGCCCACTGCTTTCGAATAAACGCACCCAATGGATGCTCCACCGATTTCTCAACGCTAATCGCTACTGTTTCTACAATAGTCGCCGCTAGACTGACGACTGCCAGCGTCGCTTTGAATCGCGTCTCGACCTGATTGAACTGATCATTGCCCGCCAGATCCTTCATCGCAAAATTCAGCGCCACCATCTGCACGATCATGGTCGCAACACCGAGCCTGAAGTCTCGAGGCGATCCGGAGCCAAGCCACTTCTGCGTCATCGCGACACCCGGAAGTCCAATCCCCTTGGTGGTCCCCGGCACGATGCGTCCCTCCTTCTCCAGTCTGGCGATATCCAGTTCATAGACGAAGTGCTTCTGCACCTTGGCTTGCTTGACTGCTCTGCCGGCTTCCTTGCGTGCATCGGTTCGGGTCTGCTGTCGCGCCGTCTCCAGTTTGATGCCTTGCTCTTTCGCTTGTGCGATTGCCCATCTCGCCACATCGACACTGCTCATGTTGCTGACCTTGATGGCAACCCCTGACATCAACTGAAGATGAACCTGCGCCAACCCGCTTCACTGACTTTCTTGATCAGGGTCTTGGTCCACTGCACATTGGACCAGCCTATCCAGAAATTGCCGGCCGGGTCGGCTGCGGTGTGGGAGATATCGACACAATAGGCCTGCACCAGCTCGCCGGCATCGTTGCTCAGCAGTTCCAGCGTGTAAGCGTAATCGCGGCTGAGCGCCTCGCTGGCCTCAAGCCGATTGATCAGCAGTTCGGCGTCGGGAGCGTCGTCATTGACGAAAGAGAGTTGCAGGATGCGATGGTGCTGGCGCTGCCGGGTGAGCTTGTCCCAGCGGGTGGTACTGGCGTGCATGCGTGTCCTTCTGCGGGAAAAATGAATGTCCCGAAGAAGGCGCGGAAGACCTCAGCAGGCCGCATCGGGAAGCGCAGATGTTGCCCGAGGACCTGCATGAAGTCTGTTGAATTTCTTCGATAAATGCTGTGGTTTTATTTTTGTCGCGGAGTAGATGGGAGCTCAGCCATCAGCCAACATCAGGACTGCGAGAAGGCGATGAATTCGTCTGCAAGACCGCGATAGAGACGCCGGTATTGTGTCAGCCTGCGCTGAAGTTGTGCCTGCCTTGCCGAGTCGGGCCGGTACCACTCCAGTACCTCGGGCGCCACGCACACGCGGCCCGCCTCTTCACCGGTATCGGCCAACCTCGCCAACCTGGCCGCGCCCATGGCCGCCCCCACCTCCGCCCCCGCATGTCGCCGCAGTGCAATGCCCAAGGCCGTCGCACACAATTCCCCCCAGAACGCACTGCGCGACCCGCCGCCGACCAGGGCTGCACTCTTGAGAAGCGTACCTGCCGCCTGCAAAGCCGCATAGCCATCGGCCATCGCAAAGGCCACCCCTTCCATCACCGCATAGGCCAGGTGTGCACTGTCATGCGCCGGTGTCATGCCGAACAGCACGCCCTTGGCCGTCGCATCATTGTGCGGCGTACGCTCGCCGTTCAGATAGGGCAGGAACAGCGGCGCCTGCGCCTGCTGTATCGCCGTCAGTTGCGCCGCGCCCGCCACCAGCGTGGCCACGGGCTGCCCGGTCACGCCTGCGAGCCAATGCAGGCTGGCCGCCGCCGACAGGATCACGCTCATCTGGTGCCATTGCCCCGGCAGGCAGTGGCAGAACGCATGCACACCCTGCTGTGGATTGGGCGCATGTCGCGCCGTGGCGGCAAACAGGACGCCCGAACTGCCCAGTGACAGGAAGGCATCGCCCGCCTCGATCACGCCGATGCCCACCGCGCTGGCGGCGTTGTCCCCGGCACCACCGGCCACCACGACCGGGCCGCTCAGACCCCACTCGCGCCGCAACTCTTCACGCAGATGCCCGGCCACGTCACTGCCTTCGACCAGGCGCGGCATGTGGCTGCGATCCAGCCCGGTGGCGGCCAGCATGCGATCGGACCAGTCACGTCGGGCGACATCCAGCCACAGCGTTCCGGCCGCGTCCGACATCTCGGAGACGAATTCACCCGTCAGCTTCCAGCCCAGGTAATCCTTGGGCAGCAGGACCTTGTCGATGGCGCGGTACACCGCAGCTTCGTATTTCGACAGCCACAACAGTTTGGGTGCCGTCAATCCCGGCATGGCTCGGTTGCCCGTGATCGTCGGCGCGTCGGGTACCAGGGCTTCCAGCTCCACGCATTCGGCATGCGCGCGCATGTCGTTCCACAGGATGGCCGGACGCAGTACGTTGCCGTTGCGGTCCAGCAGCGTGGCCCCGTGCATCTGGCCGGAGATGCCAATGCCGCGCAGTGCCCGGAAGTCCTGCGGAGCCTGGCTGCGCAGTGCGGCGATGGCGTCCAGGGTGGCATTCCACCACGCCTGCGGAGCCTGCTCGGACCACAGCGGATGCGGATTGTCCACGCGCAGCCGGGCGCTGCTGGTGGCGATGACTTGGGAGGCGTCGTCGGTGAGGACGAGCTTGACTTCGGAAGTGCCGAGGTCGATGCCGAGATAGCTCAAATCGTTTTCCTTTGCGTACACGTGGATGGGCTTTACGCAACTGCCCGGACGTCGTCGTTGAGCCGGTGCAGCGCACGAAAGCGCGAGGGCGGCATGCCCTTGTGGGCCAGGAACTGGCGGTTGAAATTGGAGAGATTGTTGAATCCGACCCGGTAGCACACCTCGGTCACGCTCAGTGCGGTGCACATGAGCAGTTCGCAGGCTTCGTTCAGACGCAGGCCATTCTGGTACTGGATGAAGGTGCAGCCCGTATGACGCTTGAAGAAGCGGGTAAAGCTGCTCACGCTCATGCCGGCCAGTTCGGCCACGTCGCTCTCGCGCAGATTGCCGCCCAGGTTCTGGCGGATGCAGGAGAGCACCTGGTTGATGGTGGAGGACATGTGGCGCTGGGCATCCAGATCGTAGCCCGGTCCGGCCAGTGGTCTGCGTTCGCGGCAGGAGGCCAGTTGTTCCAGCACGCTCATCATCAGCACTACACGGCGCGCGCCATTGGCCTGTGCCAGGTCCCGCATCAGCGGGATGATCGACCTGCCCAGGGCATCAGGAAACTGCAAGCCGCGCGCCGCCCCCTCCAGCAGATCCTGCAAGGGCGAGAGCTCCGGGATGGCACCCAGCATGCGGTCGGCGAAGGAGCGCGAGAATTGCAGTACCAGGTCGCGCGCGGCCACCTGCTGGCCCGCACCGAGATTGCTGACCCAGTTGTGCGGCAGGTTGGGGCCAGTCAGCACCAGGTTGCCGGGGGCGAAGTCGCCGATGAAGTCGCCCACGAAGAACTTGCCGCTGGAGGCGGTGATGATGTGGACTTCGTATTCGGGATGGAAATGCCACTTGGCCACCGTGTGCGGGTAGTCATGCACCCAGGCCCTGAACGATTCGTCCTGGCGTGTATGCACCAGCTCCAGATCCGGACTCATGCTTGGTCTCCTTGCCATGCGGGCCGTCATCATGCCCGCTGGCCGCGCAGGCGGCTGCGGGCAGCGACAGGTTCTCTCCGCTTTGTACATCGAACACATGCAGCGCCTGCTCATCGAAGGCCAGGTGCAGGCGCTCGCCTGCCTGCGGCAGGTGCTGCGCGCTCACCAGGGCGGTCAGCGTCTGTTGACCGAAGCGGGTGGTCAGGAGCGCATCGGCCCCCAGGATCTCCACCAGTTCCACACTGACCGGGCAGTTCAGGCTGCGGATGGCTTCCCGCTCGTCGGCAATGCGGACGTAGTCAGGACGTACCGCCAACTTTACCGTCATTCCCGGCGTGAGGCGTGAAAACCTTTCATCCTGAAGAATCCAGCGCCGCTCTTCACAGCGTACGGCCAGCACGGCGTCGTCCCGTTCGACCACGCCATCGAGGAAGTTCATGGCGGGCGTGCCGATGAAGCCCGCCGCAAAGAGCGTACGTGGATAACGGTACAGCTCGGCCGGTGAGCCTGCCTGCACGATGCGGCCGCCGTGCATGAGGATGACGCGATCGGCCAGGGTCATCGCTTCGAGCTGGTCATGGGTGACGTAGACGGTGGTGGTGCGCAGGCGCTGGTGCAGGCGCTTGATGTCGCCGCGCAACTGGGCGCGCAGTTTGGCATCGAGATTGGAGAGCGGCTCATCGAAGAGGAACACCGAGGGCGTCTTGATGATGGCGCGCGCAATCGCGGCACGCTGCTGCTGTCCGCCGGACATGGCTCGCGGCTTGCGGTCGAGCAGGGTCTCGAGATTGAGCATGGCAGCCACCTCGCGTACGCGGCGATCGATTTCATCCGCCGGGCGCTTCAAGCGCCGCAGGCCAAAGGCGATATTGTCATAGACGTTCATGTGCGGATAGAGCGCATAGTTCTGGAACACCATGGCCACGTTGCGCTCCCGCGCGGGCAGGTCGTTGACCACCTGGCCACCGATGGAGAGTGTGCCGCCGCTGATTTCTTCCAGCCCCGCGATCATGCGCAGCATGGTGGATTTGCCGCAGCCGGAGGGGCCGAGCAGGACCACGAATTGACCGTCGCCGATACGCAAGTCCAGCGGATGCAGCACCGGCGGGCCGCCGGCGTAATGCTTGGAGAGGCCCTGGCAGTGGATGTCAGCCATGGTCAGCCTTCCATTTCGATCTGGATCTTCACATCCTGCGGATGAGCGCGCGCGGCTTCCTCGAAAGCCTCAATCCCCTGCGAGAAGGGGAAGCTGCGTGAAATGAAAGGCTTCACATCGATCATTCCCGAGCTCAGCAGGGCCAGTGCGCGCGGGAAGATGTTGGCATAGCGGAACACTGATTCCAGTCGTACTTCCTTGGTCTGCATGCTCACCACATCCAGCGCCACCGGTTCCGGCGGCATGCCGACCAGTACCGCGCAGCCGCCCGGGCAGACCAGGTCCAGCAGGGTCTGGTAGACCCCGGCATGGCCCGAGGCTTCGAAGACCACATCGGCACCCCAGCCCTCGGTAACTTGCCGTACCACATCGCTCAGCGCCTGCCGTGTCACATCCACCGTGATGACGGCCGGATTGTGCGCGAAATGCGCCAGCTTCTGCGCCACCACATCGGCCAGGATCACGCGCGCCGCGCCCCCGGCCAGGGCGGCCAGCGCGGTCATGGCGCCGATTGTGCCGGCACCGATCACCACGGCGGTGTCGCCCGGTTTCATGCGTGCCTTGGTAGCGGCTTGCAGGCCGATGGACAAGGGTTCGACGATGGCACCTTCGGCAAAGCTGACATTGTCCGGCAGCCGGTAGGTGAACGCCGCCGGATGCACCACGCTGCCGGTGAGGCAGCCGTGGATGGGCGGGGTGGCCCAGAAGCGCACGGCGGGATCGAGGTTGTACAGGCCGCGCAGGGTGGCCGGCGAATCCAGGCGCGGGATGCCCGGCTCCATGCAGACACGGTCGCCGACCTTGAGCTGGCTGACTTCGCTGCCGACCTCGGTGATGGTGCCCGAGGCTTCGTGTCCCAGTACCATGGGCGCGTCCACCTTGAAGGGGCCGATGCGACCATGGGTGTAGTAGTGCAGGTCGCTGCCACAGATGCCGACGGTATGGATGCGGATGCGCACATCCTGCGGGCCGAGCTCCTGGGGCAGGTCGATGTCGCGCAGAGCCAGTTCGCGCGTGGCTTCGAGTACGAGGGCTTGCATGGGGTCTCCTTATTTTCCGGTGAGGATGGAATTCAACAGCCGGCTCAATACGCCGACAAAGATCAGGGGCGGCAGCGCCAGCAAGACGGTGGAAGCGTTGATCACGCCCCACGGCACTTCCTGCCCCATGGAGGTAAAGGCCGAGGCCACCACCGGCAGGGTGGCGCTGTTGGAGGAGGTCAGCGCCAGGGCGATCATCAGTTCGTTCCAGACCAGCACGAAGCTGAAGATGATCCCGCCCAGCAAGGTGCCGGCGCAGTTGGGCAGGGCGATCTTCCAGAACACCGCGTAGGGGCCGTAGCCATCGAGGGTGGCGGCTTCTTCAATCTCGCGCGGCATGCGCTGGAATACCGGAATCGAGAGCCAGGTGATGGTCGAGAGCGTGGTCAGGAGGTAGGTCACGATCATCGAGAAACGCGTGTCATACAGTCCCAGATCGACCCAGATCGCAATGAGCGGAATGGCCACCGCCCCCGGCGGCAGAAAGCGCAGCGAGAGCAGGAAGAACTGGATGTCGCGCTTGCCCGGCACGTGGTAGCGCGCAATCACGTAGGCCGCCGGTACGCCCATGAGCGTACCCAGCAGCACGGCGCTGCCGACGATGACGATGCTGTTGCTCAGGCCCACCAGCACTTCCGGGCTGCCGATGACCTGGCGATAGTTTTCCAGCGTGGGTGTGAAGATGAAGCGCGGCGTCGGTGTGACGATGTCCAGCAAGGTCTTCAAGGAATTGAGCAGCGCCCACAACAGCGGAAACACCGCCACCAGCACCAGCAGGATGCCCACGCCCCAGATGGCGCAGCGTGTGATCAGTCTTCCCATTGGCTCACCCGTTTCCAGATCAGGGTAAAGATCAGTGTGGTCGCCACCATCATCAGCACCGCCATGGTGGAGGCATAGGAGACCTTGCCCGAGAGTCCGATGCCTTGTGCATAGGCATACATGTCCAGCGTCTCGGTGGCCACGCCCGGTCCACCCTTGGTCATCACGTAAATCAGGTCGAAGGAACGCAGCGATTCCACCATCTTGATGAAGACCAGGCTGATGAGCGGGGCCTTCAACATCGGCAGGGCGATATAGGCATACACCTGCCAGGTGCGCGCATGATCGAGTCGGGCCGCTTCCAGCGGTTCGGGAGGCAAGGTTTCCAGCAGCTTCAATACGATCACGGCGAAGAACAGTCCCCACTGCCAGATATCCACGGCGGCCACCGCATAGAGCGCCAGCACCGGGTCCGACAGGAAGGCCGTGTCATGGATGCCCACCAGCCCCAGCAGCCAGCCCAGGATGCCGGTCAGCGGCGAATACATGAACTTCCAGATGAAGGCGGCCGACACGCGTGGCAGCAGCACCGGCGTGATCAGCAGCACGCACATGGCCTGGCGCCATTTGCCATGGACGTTTTCGAACAGGTAGATGGCGATGAGGATGCCGAGCGCCACCGCACCCAGTACGGTGACCACTTCCCAGATGGCCGAGACTTCGATGGCGTTGAGGAAGCGCCGGTCCGACATCAGCCGCTCGATGTTGCGCAGCCAGACATAGTCACTGTCGGGATAGCGCAGCACGCGATTTTTCAGCGCCAGGTTGATCGCCGCCACCGTCGGCACCAGCCCCAGCACCAGCATCACCAACAGTGAGGGGCCGAGGAACAGGTAGGGCAGCGAGGTCTTTCCACGATTGAACATGCAGGACTCCGGAATCCGCCCTGGTCCGGCAAGGGAGCAGGGCGGCTGCAGCGTGTAACGCGATTGAATGAAGTAAATTATTTACGCGCGTGTTCCATCGCGTCCTGCGCATACTGCGCGGCTTCGTCCAGGGCACGCGGAATATCCTTGCGGGTACCGGTGAAGATTTCTTCCAGCGTCACGCCGAGGTTGTCGCCGATGTCCGGCCATTGCGGGCTGGGCCAGATGGTCAGCCTGGAGACCGGCGTGGTGTCCTTCAGGCCGGCGAGGATTTGCGGCTTGACGTGCTTTTGGAAGTAATCGCTCTGGATGGTGCTGGTGCGGTTGTAGTCGCTGAAGACCTTTTCGCGCAGACGGGCCTGTTCCTGTTCCTTGCCGGTAGCAAAGGCGATGAATTTGCCCGCCGCCTGGCGGGTGCACTCATCCTTGGCGCCGACGGCGGAAATGGCCAGCCCGTGGCCGTAGGCGGCCGAAGGCAGCGGTGCGGGCGGACGCGCATAGCCGACCTTGTCGGCCACGCTGGATTTGCTGCTGTCCTCCATCCAGTCGGCGAAGGGCGTGGACTCGATCATGAAGGCCACCTTGCCGGAGCGGAAGGCTTCCAGCGCATTGCTCCAGTCATAGGTAGCCGCGCCCGGGGGCGCGTACTTGAACAGTTCGGCATAGAGTTGCGTGGCCTTGACCGCAGCGGGCGAGTTGAAGGCCGGCTGGTTGTTCTTGTCGGTCCACTGGCCACCCTGCGCCAGCATGAAGGGCGCCCAGCGCCAGACGTTCATCCCCGAGCCGCGCTGGCCGCGTGCCACCCAGCCATAGACGTTCGGGGGAGAATGCAGTTTCTTGATGTCGGCCACCAGTTCGTCCAGCGTGCGTGGCACTGGCAGCCCGGCTTTTTCCAGCAGGTCGCGACGATAGAAGAGAAAGTCCGAGCCCCCGATCAGCGGTGCGAAATACGCCACGTCCTTGTAACTGGCCACGGCGCGGCGACCGGGCAGGAAGTCCTGATAGTCGGCGTCCTTGGGGAAATACTTCAACAGCGGCACGATCCAGCCCGCCGAGGCAAACTCGGCCACGTTGGCTTCGTCGACGTAATACACCTGGTAGGAACCGGCCTTGGTGGAGGCATCCAGGCGCGACTTGGCGCGCCGGTCGTTCTCGCCGAAGTAGCTGATCTCGATGCGGGTGCCGGTGCGCTTCTGGTAATCGGCCAGCGATTTTTCCATCACGGTCAGGCCCAGGCTCTTCTGCGCCAGCACCTTCAGCACGGGGACATTGCAGGACTGCGCCGATGCCACCAAGGGCAGGGCAGCGCCAAGGACGGCGCACGCGGCGCCCAAGCGGATCTTGTTCACGGTTTGTCTCCTGGTTTTTTTATCGTTCAGGCGGGTGCCGGTGCAGCGGAGGACACTGCGCAGCCCCATTTGCCTTGAGGGCAGGAGCAAGAGTACGAGGGCAGGGCGCGCCGCTCCACGCCAAAAGCGTGCCGCGGGCTGATACTTTTTGATCGTTTGTATTGGGCGCTGCGCGCTTTTGTATTGCTGCGCGCCGAGGCGTCAGCTTTCCAATGCCGGCAGGCTCACGGTCGCCACCAGCCCGCTCCCGCCGGCCGGCGCGTCGAGCCGGATCGATCCCTGCGAAGCCTGCACGATCTCGCGCACGATGGCCAGTCCCAGTCCGGAGCCCGGCTGGTCCGGCGCGGCATTGCGATAGAAGCGTTCGAAGACGCGTTCGCGCACCTCGGCCGCAATGCCGGGGCCATTGTCGGTGACGGTGATGACGACCTGGCCACGCCTGTGTGCCAGCCCCACCGTGACCTTGCCGCCCGGCGGCGTATAGCGCAGGGCATTGTCGATCAGGTTCATGAACAGGCCCATCAATTGCGCCTCGTTGCCGTTGACCATGGCACTTTCCAGCGTGCTCTCCAGCCCGAGATCGATGCCCTTCTTCAGGGCCAGCCCGGCCAGTTCTTCCAGCACCATGGCCGCCACCGCCATCAGGTCCACCGGCGCGCGCGGGAAGGCGATGCTGTTGGAGGCTTCGGCCTGCGAGAGCAGCAAGAGTTTGTTGGTCAGGTCGGTCATGCTGCGGCTGCTGTCCTGCAGCGCGGCCAGCACTTCCTTGACCCGCGCCGGATCGTCCAGCTGGCGGGCGAACTGGATCTGTGAATCGATCACCGCCAGGGGCGTGCGCAACTGATGCGCGGCATCGGCCACGAAGCGCTTCTGCACCGTCACCTGGGCATTGAGGCGGAAGATGTACTGGTTGATGGCTTCCACGATGGGCCGCAATTCCTGCTGCAGAGCGCCGGCACGCAGCGGCGTGAGTGAGTCCGGCTCGCGCGTGGTCAGTTCATCCTTGAGCGCCAGCAGGGGGCGCAGTTCCATCGTCAGGCCCAGCACCACCAGGCTGATGGCCAGCAACAGCAGCACGATCTGACGACGCAGCGAGGCATGCCACTGGTCGGCGATCATTTCCTGGCGTCCCTGCATGGTCTGGCCCACCGACACGGCCACCATGCGCAGCGTGCCTTCGTCGAACAGCGCGCGGATGTAGCTGACCACGCGCAGCGGCTTGCCTTCGAAGGTGGTCGTGGCATAGACCGGATAGAGCGCCGCAAAGTCAGGCCGGACGGGGAAATCCGGGCGACCGGCCAGGAGCGTGTCATCATCCATGCGCACCTGGTAATACACCGCATCCTGGGCCGGCGAGGCAAACAGTTCCAGTGCGGCAGGCGGTATTGAAACCACCGGGGCGCCATCATTCCAGCCCACCTGGCCCGCCATCATGCGGGCCGACGCCAGCAGCGCGCGGTCCTGCACCAGGGTGGCGCTGGAGACGGCGTTGTCATAGGCATCGCTGGTGGACAAGCCCACGTAGACCGCCATCGGGATCAGCAGCCACCACAGCAGGCGCAGGCGCAGGCTGTCAATCATCTTTCTGCTTCAACAGATAGCCCAGGCCGCGCAGGGTCATGATGGCCGCGCTGGAGTGTTCCAGTTTCTTGCGCAGGCGCGAAATGTAGATTTCGATGGCGTCCGCGCTGGGCTCTTCGGAAAGACTGAAGACACCCTTCATCAGCGCCGTTTTCGATACGGTCTTGCCCTGCTTCAACATCAGTACTTCCAGTACGTCATGCTCCCGTGCCGGTAGCGCCAGGGTGGCACCGGCGATGGCGAACTGGCGCGTGTTGCTGTCATAGACCAGGTCGCCGCAATGAATCTCGGCGGCCTTGTCGGGTGTCTGGCGGCGCACCAGCACCTTGATGCGGGCCACCAGCTCGCGGATCTCGAAGGGTTTGACCAGGTAGTCATCGGCGCCGGCGCCCAGGCACTCGACCTTTTCATCGATGGAGCCGCTGGCCGTCAGGATCATCACCGGCACACCGTTGTGGCGCTCGCGCAGGCGGCGCAGCACGTTCTTGCCGTGCAGCTTGGGCAGCATCAGGTCCAGCAGCACGACATCGTAATTCTCGTCGCGCAGCACCTGGTCGGCGATCTCGCCATCGGCGGCGATATCGACCTTGAACTTGTGTTCCTTGAGGATCTGCTCCAGCCAGTGGGCAAGCTGGGGATTGTCTTCGATGAGGAGCAATTTCATGCGTTGGTCTCTTGTTCTTGACGTTCTTTTTGTTGCACTGCAAAGCAAAAAGCCGAAATTTGGAAAGCTGGATGAAGGTTTCGGCTTCTTAGAATAGGCCCGCAAGTCTACAAGAAGTGAAGATGGCGACAGACCATCCCACCCCAAAAAATATGGAGACAATCATAATGCGTCACGACACCCCTGTGTTTCCGCGTTCGCTCGCGGCCCCATTGCGCCGCAGCCTGCGCGCCTTGACCATCGGCGCCATGGCCGCCTGCACGCTCGGTCTGATCGCCCCGCAGGCCCATGCGGCCGACAAGATCATCATCATGGTGGGCGGCATCAACAAGCTCATTTACCTGCCGCCCAAGCTGGCCGAAAGCCTGGGCTACTTCAAGGACGAAGGCCTGGACGTGGAACTGCAGTCGCAGCCGGCCGGGGTCGATGCCGAGAATGAACTGCTGGCCGGGGCCGTGCAGGCGGTGGTGGGTTTCTATGACCACTCCATCGACCTGCAGAGCAAAGGCAAGGAAGTGACCTCCATCACCCAGCTGCTGCGGGTACCGGGCGGCATGGAGATGGTGCGCGCCGACCTGGCTGACAGTGTCCACAGCATGGCCGATCTCAAGGGGCGGACCCTGGGCGTGACCGGGCTGGGTTCGTCCTCCAGTTTCCTGGCGCAATACCTGGCCGCCCGCGCCGGACTGAAGTCGGGCGACTACTCGATGCTGCCCGTCGGTGCCGGCAATACCCTGATCGCCGCCATGAAGCAGAAGCGCGTGGATGTGGCCTGGACCACTGAACCGACCACCTCCATCCTGCTGGCCTCGGGTGCGGCCAAGGTGCTGGTCGACATGAGCACCGTGGAGGGCACCAAGGCCGCGCTGGGCGGACTCTATCCGGCCTCCAGCGTCTATGTGCACCGTTCCTGGATGAACAGCCACAAGGCCGAGGCGCAGAAGCTGGCGCGCGCCTTCGTCAAGACGCTCAAGTACATCCAGACCCATTCCGCCGAAGACATCGCCGAGAAGATGCCCAAGGATTACTACGGCGGCAACAAGGCCATCTACGTGCAGGCGCTCAAGGCCTCGCTGCCGATGTATTCGCCTGATGGCAAGATGCCCGCCGGCGGCCCCGAGCAGGTGCTCAAGGTGATGGCCGGCTTCAATCCCAACATCAAGGGCAAGAACATCGACCTTGCCAAGACCTATACCAACGAGTTTGTCGACGCGGCACAGTGAATTGCGCCGTCTATATGAAGACCCCGTAGAATTCGCGGGCTGCTGGATCCATTTCGAGGAGCTGACATGAACAAAAATTTCCGTCGTGGCCTGTTGTCGCTGGCCGTTGCCGGCACCGTGCTGGCCGCCATGCCGATCCAGGCGTCGGCTGCCGCCAAAATCACCATCATGGTGGGCGGCATCAACAAGATGGTCTACCTGCCGGCCAAGCTGGCCGAACAGCTGGGCTATTTCAAGGAAGAGGGCCTGGACGTGGAGCTGCAGTCGCAGCCGGCCGGGGTCGATGCCGAGAATGAGCTGCTGGCCGGGGCCGTTCAGGCGGTGGTCGGTTTCTATGATCACTCCATCGACCTGCAGACCAAGGGCAAGGAAGTCACCGCCATCACCATCCTGGGCCAGGTGCCGGGTGAAGTGGAACTGGTCTCGACCAAGGCCGCGCCGCACTTCCAGAGCATGGCCGATGCCAAGGGCAAGACCCTGGGCGTGACCGGACTGGGTTCGTCCACCAACTTCCTGACGCAATACCTGGCCTCCCGCGAGGGCATCACCTCCAAGCAGTTCTCGGTATTGCCGGTGGGCGCCGACAATACCTTCATCGCCGCCATGAAGCAGGGCCGCATCGATGCCGGCATGACCACCGAACCGACCGCATCGCAGTTGCTCAAGACGGGCGACGCCAAGGTGCTCATCGACATGCGTACCGTGGAGGGTACCGTCAAGGCGCTGGGCGGACTGTATCCGGCCTCCAGCGTCTACGTGCAGCGTAGCTGGCTCAACAGCCACAAGGACGAGGCCCAGAAGCTGGCACACGCCTTCGTCAAGACGCTCAAATTCATCAATACCCACACCGCCGAGCAGATCGCCGACAAGATGCCCAAGGACTATTACGGCAACAACAAGCCGCTGTATGTCCAGGCGCTGAGCAATTCGCTGCCGATGTATTCGCAGGACGGCAAGATGCCCAAGGGCGGCCCCGAAACCGTACTGGCTGTGCTGTCGGGTTTCAACCCCAACGTCAAGGGCAAGCATGTGGACTTGTCCAAGACCTACACGGATGAATTCGTCAGCACCATGAAATGAGGCCGGAACTGGCCAGTGAGCAGTGAGCATTGGCCAGTCCTTCCCTGCATTCGATCCATCCCGTCAATGATTTACGCCATGATGCGCGTGCGCGCGTCAGGGCGGCACTCAACCTTCAGCTACGAAAGAGCCCCACGATGAACGCCATCAACCAGCAGGCCTTCACCCCCGCCGGCCAGGCCGCCCAGGCAACGCCGGCCATCGAACTGCGCAACGTGAGCTGCCGCTTCATTACCGCCGATGGCAAGGCCACCGTGGCGCTGCGTGATTTCTCCATGAGCGTGGCGCGCGGTGAATTCGTCGCCGTGGTCGGCCCGACCGGTTGCGGCAAGTCGACCACGCTCTCGCTCATCACCGGCCTGCTCAAGCCCACCGTGGGCGAGGTGCGGGTGATGGGGCAGCCGGTCAACGGCATCGATCCGCGCATCGGTTTCGTGTTCCAGAACGACGCCGTCTTCCCCTGGCGCAGCGTGCGCGACAACGTCGCCGCCGGTCCGATGTTCCGTGGCCAGTCCAAGGAACAGGCGCATGCCCTGGCCGACGAATGGATCCGCCGCGTGGGCCTGGACAAGTTCGGCGACCACTATCCGCACCAGCTCTCCGGCGGCATGCGCAAGCGCGTGGCGCTGGCCCAGACCTTCATCAACAGCCCCGAGATCTTGCTGATGGATGAACCCTTCTCGGCGCTCGACATGCAGACCCGCACCCTGATGCAGGATGAACTGCTGCGCCTGTGGTCGGCCCATTCGGGCTCGGTGGTGTTCGTCACCCACGACCTGGAGGAAGCCATCGCCTTGGCCGACAAGGTCTATGTACTCACCGCACGTCCGGCCACCTTGAAGAGCGTCTACCCCATCGACCTGCCGCGTCCGCGCGTGATGGAGGAGGTGCGTTACGAGCAGCGCTTCATCGATATCTCGCGCCGTATCTGGGCCGATCTGCGCGAGGAAGTCCACATCGCGTGATGCGGCTGGACGCGCGTACGTACATCGCCTATTCAATTCTGAAATACAGGGGAATCCCATGACACAAGCACAAGCAAGCCACAACGCCCCGATGATGGACATCGCCGCCGTCGAAGCGGAGGCGCAACGCAAGATCCGCGCGCGTCACCAACTGGTGATCGGCCTGCGCATCGCCATCCTGGTGATCGTCCTGGGCGGCTGGGAAGTCTGCGCGCGTATCGGCTGGATCGATCCGTTCTTCTTTTCCCAGCCCTCGCTGATCGTGGCGCAGATCTACGATTGGATGGTGGAAGGGACTTCCCAGGGTTCGCTCTGGACCCAGGTCCTGGTGACGCTGGAAGAGACCGTGCTGGGCTTCCTGATCGGCTCGGTGGCCGGGGTCATCGCCGGCATCGTCCTTGGGCGCAACAAGCTGCTCTCGGATGTCTTCAGCCTCTACATCCAGATCGCCAATTCGATTCCGCGCGTGGTGCTGGGTTCGATCTTCGTCATCGCCTTCGGCCTGGGCATGGCCTCCAAGGTGGCGCTGGCGGTGGTGATGGTGTTCTTCGTGGTGTTCGCCAATGCCTTCCAGGGCGTACGCGAGGCTGACCGCTACATGATCGCCAACGCCCAGATCCTCGGTGCCTCGCGCCGCCAGGTGACCATGGCGGTAGTGGTTCCCTCGGCGCTGTCGTGGATCCTGGCCAGCCTGCACGTGAGCTTCGGCTTTGCACTGGTGGGGGCCGTGGTGGGCGAGTTCCTCGGTTCCAAACAGGGTATCGGCCTGCTGATCTCCACCGCCCAGGGCGCCTTCAATGCCAGCGGCGTGTTCGCGGCCATGATCGTGCTGGCGGTGGTGGCCCTGGCGGCGGACTGGCTGCTGCATGCGCTGGAACGACGCCTGCTGAAGTGGCGTCCGCAGGCCTTCTGATGAGAAGGCGCTCAAGGCGTAGAATGTGGCGGTAGTACGCGGGGACACGGATGCTTGCGAGCGACGTGTCCCCGCCGTATTTTCGCCAGCGCATTCCCACTTCGACTTCGCCATGTCCGCCAACTTGCCGCCGCGTCTTCGCGACACGCCCGCCCCCGCCTCTCTCAACGATCCCGTGACCCAGCGTGCCTTGCTGTGGATCGTCGCGTCGGGCTTCTTCATGCAGACGCTGGACACCACCATCGTCAACACCGCCTTGCCCGCCATGGCGCGCAGCCTGGGCGAACCGGTCCTGAACATGCACCCGGTCGTGGTGGCCTATACGCTGACCATGGCCTCGCTCACGCCGGCCTCCGGCTGGCTGGCCGACCGTTTCGGCACGCGCCGCGTGTATTTTGCGGCGATCCTGCTGTTCGCGCTGGGCTCGGTGCTGTGCGCGGTGGCGTCGACGCTGCCATTGCTGCTGGCCGCGCGTGTGGTGCAGGGGCTGGGGGGATCGATGTTGCTGCCGGTCGGACGCCTGGCCGTGTTGCGGGCCGTGCCGGGCGCGCAGTATATCGCCGCGCTGGCCTCGATCTCGATTGCCGGGCAGCTTGGGCCGGTGGTCGGCCCTGTACTGGGCGGCTGGCTGGTGGAAAGCCTGTCCTGGCACTGGATCTTTCTGATCAACTTGCCTGTAGGTGTACTGGGGATGGGGGCCGTACTGTACTTTCTCCCCGATGACAAGCTTGCCGGTCCACTTCGCTTCGACCTGATCGGGTGCGTCTTGCTGTCCGCCTGCATGGTGGCCTTCTCGCTGGCGCTGGACGTGCCTTTCGATCACAACCGTACTGGCTGGAGCATCGGACTGTTCGGTCTGGCAGCGCTGACTGTACTGGTCTACTGGCGCCATGCGTCCGTTCATCCGCGTCCACTGTTCCGGCTCGGTCTGTTTGGTGAGCCCAATTTCAGCATCGGACTGGCCGGCAACCTGGTGTGTCGCATCGGTTCTTCGGCGGTACCCTTCCTGCTGCCCCTGCTCTTGCAGGTGCGGCTGGGCTATTCGCCGCTGCATGCGGGCATGCTGCTGCTGCCGGCGGCCATCGCCGGCACCATCGCCAAGCCGTGGATCGCCCCGCTGGTCAAGCGTTTCGGCTATGACCGCTTCCTGCTGGTCAATACGGCCATCGTCGGCCTGTCCATCGTCTCCTTCGCGCTGATCACGCCCGGCTGGCCGCTGGCGGCGTCGATCGTGCAACTGGCCGTCTTCGGCGCCTCCAACTCGATGCAGTTCGCGGCCATGAACAGTGTGACCTTGAAGGGGCTGCGCAAGGAAGATGCGGGTAGCGGCAACAGTCTGTTCTCGATGGTGCAGATGCTGGCCATCGGGCTGGGAGTGACCATCGGCAGCACCATGGTCAATCTGTTCAAGAACGAGGCGGGCATGGCGACCAACGCCAGCTTCCAGATTACCTTCGTGATCGTGGGCGCGATCACCCTGATCTCGGCCTGGGTGTTCCGCAAGATGGATCCGCGCTACTTCCGATAAACGATATCAATCATTGGGCCGGCGCAGGAGCGATCAGGTCTCGCTCCATTGTCGCAGCAGGTTGTGGTAGCAGCCCACCAGGGTGCGCCGTGCGAGCGCATCGGCATCGGTCTGGTTCAGGCGCTGGATGGCGTTGTCCATGTCGAACAGCATCTGGCGCTGGCCATCGTCGCGCACCAGGCTTTGAATCCAGAAGAAACAGCCCATGCGTACGCCGCGCGTGATCGGTGTCACGGTATGCAGGCTGGTGGCCGGATAGAGCACCATGTCGCCGGCGGCCAGCTTGACGCTGTGCATGCCGTAGCTGTCGTCGATCTGCAATTCACCGCCATCGTAGTCAGCCGGGTCGGCCAGGAACAGCGTGGCCGAAACGTCGGTGCGCAGCTTGCGTCCCGTATGCGGATGAATGCGCACGCTGCCGTCGACGTGGGCACCAAAGTGCATGCCCTCGCCATAGCGATTGAACATGGGCGGGTAGATCAGGTTGGGCAGTGCCGCGCTGATGAAGCGCGGATGCCGCTCCAGCGCAGAGACGATGATGCGCTGGCATTGCAGGGCGACCTCCGAATGCTCGTCGATCTGCTGGTTGAACTTCACCGGCGCACCCTGGTAGCCCGCCGTGACGCGCCCATCCACCCAGGCTTGGCCCGCCTGGTCCAGCAAGTTGCGTACGTGCTGCAGGGCTTGCGGGTCCAGCAGCTGAGGGATGGTGATGAGCATGGGCGCGTCTTCTTTCTTACATGCGATAGGTCAGTGACAGCAGGGCGGTACGGCCCGAACCCGGGACCGAACGGCCGCCGTCGGACTGGATCAGCGCATCGTAATACATCTTGTTGCTCAGGTTGTAGAGGTTCAGGCGGATGTCGTAGGCCTTGGTGGTGTAGGCCAGCATCGCGTCGTAACGGGTGTAGCCGCCGACCTGCACGGTGTTGGTAGCGTTGGCATAGCGCTGCGACATATAGGTCGCGCCGCCACCGACCTGCCAGTGCGGGGCCAGGTCGTAGGTGGTCCAGGTGGTCAGGGTGTGCTTGGGCGTGTTGACCGGGATCTTGCCTACCGACGTGTCGGCCACGGCACCGCCGATGACCTTGGCATCCAGGTAGGTGTAGTTGGCGGCGATCTGCCAGTCGCGTGTGATGCGACCGGTGGCACCGGCGCGCGCACCGTTGACGCGGACCGTACCGGCCAGTGCGTAGACGCCGGTAGCCACCTGGCTGCGGGCGTTTTCCTTGGTGATCTGGAAGCCGGCGGCAGTCAGCGCCAGGCCTTCTGCGACATCCCACTTGCCACCGACTTCATAGGAACGGTTCTTTTCCGGATCCAGGTTCTGCTGGCCTGCGGTACCGGTCAACTGCTCCAGCGAAGGATTGAATGAGGTGCCGTAGGAAACGTAATAGGACTGCGCGACACTGGGCTGCCAGATTGCGCCCGAACGTACGCTCAGGAAGTTCACGCTCTGCTGGGCATAGCCCAGTGCGGTGGAACCGGTGGTATTGCCCGAGTTGATCGAATTGGTGATGCTGGCCACATAGCGGTCATAGCGCAGGCCGCCCACCAGCTTCCATTGCGGCACCAGCGCGATGGTGTCGCCCACATAGGCGGCGATGGTGTTGGCGCTGCCACCGGCATGGTTGCCGGCGGTATCGGCTACGCTGCTGCCGGCAGCGCTGTAGGACGGATTGACCACGCTCACGCAATCCAGGTAGCCGGTGGTGGCACCGGAGGCATTGAGCGAGCGGCCATTGCAGCTGCCGTTGCGGTAAGAGGCCTGGTTGTCGTAGCCGTCGTGGCCGACTTCCACACCGACGATGGCATCGTGCTTGACGCTGCCGGTGGCGAACTTGGCCGCCAGTTCGGTCTGGTTGAAGATGGAATAGTCGGTGATCACACGGTCATGGCTCTGACCGCGCACGTAGAGGCTGGACAGCGGCAGGCTGCTGCTGGCATTGGTGAGCGCCGTGAAGCCGCTGGAAGAGATCGTGCCGATGGTATTGGGCGCGGTTTCCACCGCATCGGTGTGCACGTAGTTGAACTGGGTCTGATTGCGCAGCGTGACGTCCGGGGCGATTCGGTGCTTGATGCCTGCATTGAACGAAGCCACGTCCTGGATGGTGCGGTCACTGTCCAGGCCATAGGCGGTATTGCGGTCGACGTTGACGGGATGGCCGTTCAGTGCCGGCAGGCCGTAATCGGGCTGGTCCTGGTTGTGTTGCAACAGGGCCGACAGGGTGATCTCGGTGGGGGTACCGATGCCCCAGACATAAGAGCCGGCCAGGCCGAAGTCCTGCACGTCGGTCTGGTTGCGCGTGCTGGCCGCGCCGTTCTGGGCCATGGCTTCGATGCGCAGGGCCGAGGTGTCCGAGAGCGGACGGTTCACATCGACCGTGCTGCGCACCAGACCATTGGTGCTGACCGAACCGGAGATTTCGGTGGCGGCCTTCAGATTGGCCTTCTTGCTGACCTGGTTGATGATGCCGCCGGTGGAGCCACGCCCGAAGAGCATCGAGGAAGGGCCCATGAGGACTTCCACTTCCTCGATGGCGAAGGTGTCGCGGTAGTACTGGCCACGGTCGCGGAAGCCATCGAGATAGATGTCGGTGCGCGCCGAGAAGCCGTTGAGGTTGATGTTGTTGCCGATCTGACCGCCTTCGGCCCCGCCCAGGGTGATGCCGGACACGTTGCGCAGCGCATCGGCCAGCGAACTCACGCCTTGCGACTGCATCTGCGCCTTGTTGACCACGGTCACCGATTGCGCCACGTCGTGCAGGTCGGCGGGCAGTTTGGTGAGGGCGGTGCCGGTGCTGGCGAAGTCATCCCGACGGCCTTCCACCGTGACGGGGGCGAGCTGGCTGTCGGCCGGCGCGGTGGTGGTGGCGCTGTCGGGAGTGGCCTGCTGCGCGTGGGCGGCGAGAGGGACGGCAAAGAGGGCGACCAATGCGGCGGCCATCGGCGTGAGACGGTTCATGTTGTTCTTGTCGCTAGTGGAGTAGGAAATGATGAGGCGGTCCGCTCGCGCAGGACCGCCTCGCATGGCTGGCTACTCCGTCCTTCGACAAGGAGGGACGTTTGGCTGGCTGGTGACCAGTGTTTTTTACATGCTAATGATTGGGATTCTCATTCGCATGGCTGGCAAGATTAAGGGTCAAGCCTGACAAAGTGCTGTCAACAAGCTGACGCCGAACTGAGTGTGACAAAAAAGAAACACTCTGCGCATGCCGCCCCCCGCCTGGGCGAACGCCTCATTTGCAGCATGGCCTGGGCTGCAATACGATGCAGCGTTACGCAGATGTTTTGCGCCGTTTTTCTCAACAGAAGTCCCCCTATGAATGTTTTGCTGGTCGAAGACGACCCGGTACTCACCGACGGTCTGTCGCGGGTACTCAACTCGCATGGTTTCACCGTGCATACCGTCAACAACGGCAACGATGCGCTGTCGCAGCGTTTCAACGCGGCCGTGCTGGTGCTCGACATCGGCCTGCCCGGCATCGATGGTTTCGAGGTCCTGCGCCGCATGCGCGCCAACGGCAACAACACGCCCGTGCTGCTGCTGACTGCCCGCGATACCATTCCCGACCGCGTGCATGGCCTGGAACTGGGGGCCGATGACTATCTGGTCAAGCCCTTCGCCACGCCCGAGCTGGTGGCCCGCATCAAGGCGCTGATCCGCCGCAGCGCGCCGCAACCGGCGCAACTGACCGTGGGTGGTCTGTCGCTGGACAATGCCACCAAGCGCGCCGATATCGATGGTCGCAAGATCGAACTGTCGCTGCGCGAATGGACGGTGCTGGAATACCTGATGCAGCACGCCTCGCGCGTGGTTTCCAAGCAGCAGATCATCGATGCCGTCCTGCCCTGGGGCGAGGACTTCACCATCAATGCGGTGGAGGTCTATGTCTCGCGCATCCGCCTGAAGATCGCTGATTCGGGCGTGGTCATCCGCACCATTCGCGGCTTCGGCTACATGCTCGAAAAGAGCGAGAACTGAACCGGTACGCCGCACCATGACGGTCATCGACCAGCAGGCGGACAGCACTGCTGCGGCCCCGCGTCCTTCCGGGAACCCTCACCTCAGCATCCGGCGCGACCTGCTCAGGTGGCTGATCGCGCCCTTGCTGCTGCTGAACCTGGTGGGGGCCGGCCTGACCTACTGGCTGGCCTGGCTGCCGGCCCAGCATGCCTTCGACCAGAACCTGATGGATTCCACCTGGGGCCTGTATGCGCAAGTGCGCCATCGCCAGGAACGCACCACGGCCGAGCTGACCCAGCAGGCCGAACAGATCCTGCGCAGCAATCACTCCGACACCACCTTCTTTGCCGTGCGCAATACCGAGGGCGAGATCCTGGTCGGCGACAAGGGATTCCCGCAATTGCCGGAAAGCGAGATCTACGATCGTCCCTTCAACTATGACGGCCAGATGCGCGGTGAGCCGGTCCGTATTTCGGCCATGCAGGTGCGGGTCAAGAATGGCGTGATCTCGGTGGCCGTGGCCGAGACCCTGCGCAAGCGCGACCGCGCCCATTACACCATCCTGCTGTCCTTCCTGCTGCTGGATGGCGCGCTGACCTTCGGTTCGCTGTCGGTGGTGCTGATCGCCGTGCGGCGTGGTCTGCGTCCCTTGAAGAGCCTGCAGCGCAACCTGGAGCAGCGCGGCCACGGCAAGCTGGGGGCCATCGACGGACTCGGCGCGCCGGTGGAACTGCAGCCGCTGATCGTGGCGATGAATGAACTCATGGCCCGTATCAGCAAGGGCGAACAGGCGCAGCAGAACTTCATGGCCGATGTCGCCCATCAGTTGCGTACGCCCCTGACCGGCCTGAAGCTGCAACTGGAGCTGCTGCACGACAAGCACCAGGACCAGCCCGATACCGCCCGCTCGCTGGCGATGATGAATTCCTCGGTGGAACGCATGATCCGTCAGAGCCGGCAACTGCTGGCACTGGCCCGCTCCGAACCGGGCCTGTTCGAAAGCCGCAAGCTGGAAGAACTGTCGCTGCACAAGCTGGTGGAAGAATCGGTGCAGCACTTCATCGAGGAGGCCGACAAGAAGCAGATCGACCTCGGCTTCGATCTGCAACCGGCGCGTCTGCGCGGCGACCGTTTCCTGCTCGCCGACCTGATCGACAACCTCATCGACAATGCCGTGCGCTACTCTCCCCAACACGGGACGGTGACGGTGCGCTGCCTGGAAGAAGCGGGCGCCACCGTATTGACGGTGGAAGATTCCGGTCCCGGCATTGCTCCCGAGCACCGCGAGCTGATCTTCGACCGCTACTATCGCGCCAATGACAAGATCGCCGGCAGCGGCCTGGGTCTGGCCATCGTGCGCGAGATCGCGCATGACCATGGCGGCGTCATCACGGTCGATTGCAAGGAGCAGGGGCAGGGCACCATCTTCACCGTGCGCTTTCCTCTGGCGGCCTGACGTCGCCGGCGATGGCCGTACTTGCCGCAGGACATCATGCTTGCACAGAACCTCATGCCTGCGGCTGTGTCAAACGGGCTTCATCGTGAACGACACAGGAGGCAGCATGACGGACAAGGTCTTGCAAAGTGGCACCCATATCGCCCGCTACGATGCGGTGGAAAAACCCGATGAAGGCTTCGAGGCCCAAGTCTTCGTGCGTCTCTCGCGTGAGCCCGAGATTGCCGAAACATACATTCCCGTGGGCATTTTCCCGACCGAGGAAGAAGCCCTGGCCAGCGCCCGCGAACGCGCCAGGCGCGCCTTGAAGGAGCATGAATTCTGAGCCGCGCGCCGCTGGCGGGAGCGCACAGGCCATGCTAACCTGCCCCTGCGTGACGCCGCAGCCTGAGGATGCAGGCGTCGCTCCAGAAGGCTCACCCTACCAAGAAGAACAATGTCTGTCGCCCGCCACATCCTCCAGGTCCACCCGCGCTTGCTCATCGGCATCGGCGTGGGGATTGCCGCCGCCCTCCTTGCTCCTGCCGGCAACTGGACAGGCCGCAGCCTCATCGGCTGGAATGTCGGCGTCTGGTTCTATCTGCTGAGCCTGTGGCTGATGATGTTGCGGGCCGATGCCGGGGCCGTCAGGCGTCTGGCCGAGACCGAGGATGAGAGCGCCCATGTGGTGCTGGTGATGGTCTGCGTGGCTGCCATTGCCAGTCTTCTGGCCATCCTGCTGGAGCTCGGCGGCAGCAGTCATCACGACGAGCGTGGACGGTTGTTGCGCTATGCCTTCACGGCCTCTACCGTCTTCGGCTCCTGGTCTCTGATCGGGACCATTTTCACGCTGCATTACGCGCGCCTTTTCTATGCCGAGGACGACGATGCGCAAGCCCTGCCGTTGCGTTTTCCCGATGGCATACGCAATCCCGGCTACTGGGATTTCCTGTATTTCGCCTTCACCATCAGTGTGGCGGTGCAGACCTCGGACGTGGCCGTGGCCTCGCGCGCGCTGCGCAAATCGGTGCTGGCGCATTCGCTGATCTGCTTTGTCTTCAATGCCGCCATCATCGGTTTGTCCATCAATATCGCCGCCGGCCTGGCCGGCAGCTGAAACGAATGCCCATGTCAGGATGACCGTGCCGTGGAACTGAACTGCCGGCACTTTGTCCTACCGGCGCTCTGCGCAAACCGGAAGCGGCCCGTATAATCGGCGGCTTTCCCGGTGGCAAGGCCAAGGGGAGGGGGACACAGCCACACATAGAACCCCCGCAGCTCGACCAACGATTCGAACAACGGAGCGCACCGTGCGGGTTTATTCCAGCCAAGCTGAAGAACGTATTGCCATGTTGAGGCGCCAGGGCAAGGGCGCCTTTTCCGGACCACCGCTGCCCCTGGGGCCGCTGATCGGGTTTGCCGTCGCCATCCTGGCGGTGGTACTGATTGCCCTGTTCACCTGGGAGGCCTCGGTCAGCCGGGGCGAGGCTGCCAGCGCCGTCTCGCACACCATGAAGGTGCGCGAGCAATTGCAGATGCTGGTCTCCACCCTCAAGGATGCCGAGACCAGCCAGCGCGGCTTCCTGCTCACCGGCACCGAGTCCTATCTGAGTCCCTACAACCAGGCACGCGCCGCGCTGCCCGGCGAGATTGCCAAGCTGCGCGGGCTGCTCTCCGACAATCCGGATCAGTTGCAGCGGCTCTCGCAGATCGAGCGCGTGGTCGCCGACAAGCTCGAAGAGCTGGCCGAGACCGTCAGCCGCCGCCGCAACGGCGATACCGTCGGCGCACTGGCGGTAGTGCAATCCGATCGCGGCAAGATGTTCATGGACCGCGTGCGCGTACTCACGCACGACATGGAAGAACAGGAGCGTGACCTGCTGGCCAGCCGCCAGGCCGACTGGCGCGATGCCGTGGTGTTCTCCACCGCCGTGGCGTGGGGTGGTTCGGGCTTGCTGCTGGTCCTGATCATGGCCGCGGCCGTGACCACCTCGCGCGATTATCGCGCCCGCGAAAAGCAGGCATGGATCCGTGCCGGACAGATGGGCCTGGCCGAACGACTGCAGGGCGAACAACGCCTGGACGCGCTGGGGGATAATACCCTGGCCTTCCTGACCGCCTACCTGAATGCACAGGTCGGTGCGATCTATCTGCGTACCGAGCACGGCGAGTTCCGGCGCTTCGCTGCCTATGCGCTGGCAGAAGAGGAGAGCGAACAGCCGCCGCACCTGCGCGATGGCCAGGGTCTGCTGGGCCAGGCTGCCAAGCTCAACCGCGTCATGCACGTCAAGGAGGTGCCGGAGCAATACCTCACCGTGGCTTCTTCCGTGGGACGCCATGCGCCACGCGAACTGATGATCGTGCCGGCCTCGGCCGATGGCATGGTGCAGGCAGTGTTCGAACTGGGCTTCCTGCGCCAGTTGCGCTCCGAGGAAGAAGAGCTGCTGGCGCGGCTGTCGGACCAGATCGCCATTGCCGTGCGCTCCTCCAAGGATCGTACCCGCCTGGAAGAACTGCTTGAAGAGACCCAGCGCCAGTCCGAGGAATTGCAGGCCCAGCAGGAAGAGCTGCGCGTCAACAACGAAGAGCTGGAAGAACAGGGCCAGGCCCTGAAGGCCTCGCAACTGCGCCTGGAAACCCAGCAGGCCGAGCTGGAAGAAACCAATGCCCAGCTGGAAGAACAGACCCAGCTGCTGGAAATCCAGAAGGATGACCTGGCCAAGACCCAGGTGGTGCTGGTGGAAAAGGCCACCGAGCTTGAGCGCGCCAACCAGTACAAGAGCGAGTTCCTGGCCAACATGAGCCACGAGCTGCGCACACCGCTGAACTCCACCCTGATCCTGGCCAAGCTGCTGGCCGACAACAAGCAGGGCAACCTCTCCGAGGAGCAGGTGCGCTTCGCGCAAACCATTTCCTCGGCGGGCAATGACCTGCTGGCCCTGATCAATGACATCCTCGATCTGTCGAAGATGGAAGCGGGCAAGCTCGATATCGTTTCCGAATCCTTCGTGGTCAGCAAGATGGCCGAGGAACTCAAGGCCAGCTTCGCCATGACGGCGCAGCAGAAGGGCCTGGGCTTCAAGGTCGAGGTCGATCCGGGCGTGCCGCCGCGCATGGAAACGGACATGCAGCGCCTGGGCCAGATCTTGAAGAACCTGCTCTCCAACGCCATCAAGTTCACCGAGAAGGGCGAGGTCAGCCTGCGCATCTATCCGGATGCAGGTGGCCGCATCGCCTTCGCCGTGCGCGACACCGGCATCGGCATCGGTGCCGACCAGCACCAGTTCATTTTCGAAGCCTTCCGCCAGGCCGATGGCAGCACTCATCGCAAGTACGGCGGTACCGGTCTGGGCCTGTCGATCTCGCGCGACCTGGCGCATCTGCTGGGCGGCGACATCCAGGTGCAGAGCCGGGTGGGCGAGGGCAGTATCTTCACGCTCTCGTTGCCGCAGGTCTACAGTGGCGAGCAGGCCGTGGTGCGTACGCCGGCGGTCGTTGCCGCACCTTCGGCGGCGGCTGCGACCCTGCAGGCCGCGCAGGTGGCCACCGCGCCGGACGTCCGTATCCCCAGCCCGCAGGTAGTGCCGGGTGCGCCGGTGAAACTGCAGGACATCACCATCGACGACGACCGTCATCGCATCGAATCGTCCTCGCGCCTGATCCTGGTGATCGAGGATGATGCCGCCTTCGCCATGATCCTGCGCGACCTGTCGCACGAGATGGGCTTCCAGTGCGTGGTCACGCATTCGGCCAACGAAGGCGTGGCGGCCGCCGAGATGTATCGTCCCAGCGCCATCCTCATGGACATGAACCTGCCGGACTTCTCCGGCCTGGGCGTGCTGGACCAGATCAAGCGCAATCCCAAGACCCGCCACATTCCGGTGCACGTGGTGTCGGTGGCCGATTATTCGCACGAGGCGCTGGAGCGCGGCGCCATCGGTTATGCCTTGAAGCCGGTGCAGCGAGAGGAACTGGTGGGTGCCATTCGCAAGCTGGAAGCCAAGTTCCTGCAGGGCCTGCGCCACGTGCTGGTAGTGGAAGACGATGCGCGCCAGCTCGACAGCATCCGCCAGCTGCTGGCCGGGGAGAACATCAACCTGGTGGGTGTGCGGACCGCCGCCGATGCGCTGGCCCGCCTGCGCGAGACCACCTTCGACTGCATGGTGATGGACCTGAACCTGCCCGACCTGTCCGGTTACCAGCTGCTGGAGCGGATGGCCGAGCAGGAACACGTGGCCTTCCCGCCAGTGATCGTCTATACCGGACGCTCGCTGTCGGCCGAGGAAGAACAGCACCTGCGCCGCTTCTCGCGCTCCATCATCATCAAGGATGCGCGCTCGCCGGAACGCCTGCTCGATGAAGTGACGCTGTTCCTGCACCAGGTGGAAACCACGCTGCCGGCGGAGAGCCAGCGCATGCTGAAGGTGGCGCGCGACCGCGAGACGGTCTTCGAAGGCCGCCGCATCCTGGTGGTGGAGGACGATGTACGCAACATCTTTGCGCTATCCTCGGTGCTGGAACCCAAGGGCATGAAGGTCGACATCGCCCGCAACGGCCGCGAAGCCCTGGAGGCCCTGCAACGCAGCCAGGAACAGCCCGGTGCGCCGATCGACCTGGTCCTGATGGATATCATGATGCCGGAGATGGATGGCCTGACCGCCATGCGCGAGATCCGCAAGCAGGCCGTCTGGAAGCGCCTGCCCATCATCGCCCTGACGGCCAAGGCCATGAAGGATGACCAGGAGAAATGCCTGGCCGCCGGCGCCAACGATTACATCGCCAAGCCTTTGGATGTGGAAAAACTGCTGTCCCTGGTACGTGTATGGATGCCGAAATAAACCAGGCGCTGGCCAACCAGCATTTCGATATCGAGATGCAGTTGTTGCTCGATGCCATCTACCTCAAGTATCACTGCGATTTTCGCGGCTATGCTGGCGCGTCGTTGAAGCGCCGACTGGCCACGGCCATGATCCGTTTCGGCTGCGAGACGCTGTCGCAGTTGCAGGACAAGGTACTGCATGATGCGACCGTGTTCCCGGCGCTCATGGATTACCTGACGGTACAGGTCAGCGAGATGTTCCGCGACCCCAGCTATTTTCTTGCGCTGCGTGAGAAGGTGATTCCATTGCTGCGCACCTATCCTTCGCTCAAGATCTGGGTGGCTGGTTGCAGCAGCGGCGAGGAAGTCTATTCGCTGGCGATCCTGCTGCGCGAGGAAGGGCTGCTGGAACGCAGCATCATCTATGCTACCGATATCAACCAGGCCGCCCTCAAGAAGGCCGAGGCGGGCGTCTACGAGCTCGACCGTATCCCCGGTTTCACCAGCAATCACCAGAAATCCGGAGCCAGGACCTCGCTTTCGGATTACTATACGGCCGCCTACGGGGCCGTGGTTTTCGACAAATCACTGCGCAAGAACGTGGTCTTTTCCGATCACAGCCTGGCCACCGACAGCGTCTTTGCCGAAATGCACCTGGTGTCCTGCCGCAACGTGCTGATCTATTTCAATCGCCATCTGCAGGAACGTGCGCTCGGCCTGTTCCGCGAGTCGCTGGTGCGCAAGGGCTTCCTGGGACTGGGTTCAAAGGAGTCGATGCGGTTCTCGACGCACGGTCCTGCCTTCGATGAAGTGGTGCGGGAAGATCGCATCTTCCAGAAAAAGGGGGACCTGTGAGCTCCGTCCCGCTGCCGGCCCTGGGGGGGCGTGCCATTGATGCGATCGTCATCGGTGCGTCTGCCGGTGGGGTGGAAGCCTTGTCGGAAATCCTGCCGGCGCTGCAGCGTGGTGCGCGTGTGGCGACCATGGTGGTGCTGCATATTCCGCGCGAGCGCCCCAGTCTGCTGGCCACCATCTTCGCCGACCGCTGCCGCCAGCCGGTGGTGGAGGCGCAGGACAAGGAGCCGGTACAGCCCGGCATGATCTACTTTGCCCCACCGGATTATCATTTGCTGGTCGATCGCGGCGACGAAGGTCCGATACTGGCCATGTCCAACGATGAGCTGGTGAACTATTCGCGTCCGGCCATCGATGTGCTCTTCGAATCGGCCGCCGATGTCTATCGTGAGCGCCTGCTGGGCATCGTGCTGACCGGTGGCAATCACGATGGTGCGGCCGGATTGCAGGCCATTGCGCGCGCCGGCGGCGTTACCGTGGTACAAAGTCCGCAACAGGCACAGGTGCCTTACATGCCGGCACAGGCATTGGCATTGGGACAGATCGATCATGTGCTCACGCTCTCGCAGATCGCCGATTTGTTGCGCTCGCTGGGCGTAACGGGGAATGACCAGAAAAAGGAAAGCAGGTGACAGAAAAGCATAAAGAGAGAGACCTGCCGCGGGTGAAATTCCTGCTGGTCGATGATCTCGAAGAAAACTTGTTGGCCCTCTCCGCCCTGCTGCAGCGGGACGATGTGGAACTGCTGCTGGCGCGTTCGGGCCTGGAAGCGCTCGAACTGCTGTTGCAGCATGAGGTGGCGCTGGCTTTCCTGGACGTGCAGATGCCGGACATGGACGGTTTCGAGTTGGCCGAGCTGATTCGTGGCAGCGAGCGTACCCGCAACGTCCCGCTGATCTTCGTCACGGCCGGTGTGCGGGACGAGCGTCGCCTGTTCAAAGGGTATGAGAGCGGCGCGGTGGATTTTCTCTACAAGCCCATCGAACCACACATCCTGCGCAACAAGGCCGAGGTGTTCTTCCAGCTGTATCGCCAGAAGCAGTTGCTGGCGCTGGAGTTGAAGGAGCGCACCGAGACCCTGCGCATGAATGAGATGTTCGTGGCCATCCTCGGTCACGATCTGCGCAATCCCTTGAGTGCGGTGGTGATGGCCGCAACGCTCTTGCAGCGGACCTACAAGGATGAGGTGGCGCAGAAGGCCTCGCAGCAAATCCTCAATGGCGGCAAGCGCATGGCCAAGCTGATCGAGAACATGCTTGACCTGGCCCGTGCGCGACTGGCCGGCGGCATCCCGCTGGTACGTGCCAGTGCCTGCCTGGGCGAGATCACCGAACGGGTGGTGCAGGAGTACCAGACCACCTATCCGGGTAGCGTCGTGGAGCGCCGCATCGAAGGCGATGACAACGGCTATTGGGACGGCGACCGCCTCGGCCAGGTGGCGGCCAATCTGCTGGGCAATGCCTTGCAGCACGGTGCGCCGGGCAGCCCGATCTGCATCGGTATCGATGGCCGCAGCGAGCGGGAAGTGGTGATGACCATCGCCAATCGGGGCGTGATTCCGGCGGCCTTGCTGCCGGTGATTTTCGACCCCTTCCGTGGCGGCGAGCGCGAGGTCGGCCGCAAGGAAGGACTCGGGCTCGGGTTGTTCATCGCACAGCAGATCGTCAAGGCGCATGGGGGGAGTATCACCATGACCTCGGACGATCAGGTGCAGACCATGGTGACGGTGAGGTTGCCAAGGCGCTGACGAACGCTCAACCCCGTTGATCGCCACTGCATGAGATGAAGGCCTGCTCCACCAAGCGGGCCTTTTTCATTGGTGCTGGCGCTCCTGCGCGTTTGCAGCAGTCTCCAGGTTGATGGTCTCACGAAGCGGGTGTCGCCAATGCGACATGGCGCGGCAAAAATGCTTGCCAATCAAAGTTGATCGGTCTATATTGGCTGTACCGAACAGTACATAGTGTGTTGATCGGTACATTAAAGGAGAATAACCATGTCGATCCGTCCGCCGCTTCCGCCGTTCACCCGTGAAACCGCCATCGAAAAAGTTCGTCTCGCCGAGAACGGCTGGAACACCCGCGATGCCGAAAAGGTCGCGCTTGCCTATACCGAAGACAGCTGGTGGCGCAATCGTGCCGAGTTCGCCCAGGGCCGCGAAGCGATCACCGCCTTGCTCAAGCGCAAATGGACGCGCGAGCTGGATTACCGACTGGTCAAGGAGCTGTGGGCCTTTGACGGTGCGCGTATCGCGGTGCGTTTCGCCTACGAGTACCATGACGACTCCGGCCAGTGGTATCGCGCCTACGGCAATGAGAACTGGGAATTCGACGAGAACGGCCTGATGCACCATCGTCACGCCTGCATCAATGAGCATCCGATCAAGCCGGAAGAACGCAAATTCCTGTGGGACAATAGCGGCCCACGCCCGGCCGATCATCCCGGGCTGAGCGATTTCGGTATCTGAGGAAAATGAATGGCTAGAGTCATTGCGGAAAAGGACGATGTGATCCCCTTGCTGGCGGAAGTGTTTCGCACCTACGGTTTCGAGGGGGCGAGCCTGGCGCGCATCAGCGAAGGGACCAGGCTGGGCAAGGGCAGCATCTATCACTTTTTCCCTGGTGGCAAAGAGGAAATGGCCGAAGCCGTGCTGAGCCATGTGGATGCGTGGTTCAGGCGGCATGTGTTTGATCCGTTGAACGAGAGCGAAGATGCGGTTGCGGGGATCAAGGCCATGTTCGGCGATGTGAGTCGCTACTTCCTGTCGGGGCAACGGGTTTGCCTGGTGGGCGTGTTCGCGCTGGGCAATGAGCGCGACCGCTTTGCGGTGATGGTGCGTGATTACTTTGCCGCCTGGATCGAGGCGCTGGCCTCGGCGCTGGTGCGCACCGGGCGCAAGCCCAAGGAAGCCCGTGCGCTGGCCGAAGAGGTCGTGGGGGGAATACAGGGGGCACTGGTGCTGGCGCGCGCGCTGGACAGTACCGATGTGTTTGCGGAGACATTGAAGCGCTTTGAGAAACGGCTTTTAAGCTGATATTGATATCCCCCTTCAACCCGTCCATCACCCAGAACATGTCCCGACATCGCCTCGAAGAATTGATTTCACACCTCAATCTTGAACCCCATCCGGAGGGCGGTTTCTTTCGGGAGAGCCATCGCAGCCCGGAGCGTGTAGCGCGCGCATCGGGCGGTGCTGGCCGCTCGGCGGCGACCGCCATCTATTACCTGCTTGCTGGCGGGGACCGGTCAACCTGGCACCGTATCGATTCGGAAGAGATGTGGCACTTCTATGAAGGCGACCCCCTGCACGTCCATGTCCTGCTGCCGCAGGGGGAGCTTCAGACCTTGTGCCTGGGCAATGCGCTGGAGCATGAGGGCGCCCATTTCCAGGCGCTGGTCCCGGCAGGCGCCTGGTTTGCGGCCGAGTGCACGGTTCGGGAGGGCTATAGCCTGGTCGGGTGCACGGTGGCGCCGGGCTTCGAATTTGATGCGTTTGAAATCGCGCAGGCAGATCAGCTGCTGGAAGACTGGTCGCAGCACAAAGAACTGATTGAACGGTTGGCGCGGAAGTGACTATGGTGTTCATCGACAGAAGTGCCACGGAAGTCGGCTGACGGCCGGAAGCGGAACTCGTCTTTCCAAGAAAGCGCCTGCATATCGCGGGCGTTTTTGCATTCGGAGCTCCTGATCGGGAATAGACGTGCCAGTGGATAAAGCCATATAAAAATCAGATAACCCAGACCGGTGCCGGCGGGTTATGCACATAGCCCAACGTGGTGATGCGCGGGCGCCGTCAAGAGGCACTGCAAAATTGATCTACCTGATTTATTGATCGATATAACAAAATTAAGTTGTTTTACAGCTTTGTTCTCTTTGCGTAGAGTGGCCTCACGGTGTGGCCCACGAGAGGTCGCACCGCAAGTCCATCCACATTCAACGGGTCCCATCATGAAACCTATCAAGCACATCGCCGTCACTGGCGCCGCCGGTCAAATCGGATATTCCCTGGTCTTTCGCATCGCCAACGGCGACATGCTCGGCCACGACCAACCCGTCAGCTTGCGGCTGCTGGATGTCCCGGCGGCTCAGGCCGCGCTGCGCGGCGTGGAAATGGAACTGCAGGACTGCGCCTTTCCGCTGCTGCGCGACGTAGTCTGTACCGACGATGCCGAGCAGGCCTTCGCTCAGGTTGACTATGCGATTCTGGTGGGCGCGCAGCCGCGTCAGAAGGGCATGGAGCGACGAGACCTGCTGGCCGCCAATGCCGACGTCTTCGTGCGTCAGGGGCGTGCACTCAATGCAGTTGCCAGCCGCACGGTGAAGGTGCTCGTGGTGGGCAACCCGGCCAATACGAACGCCCTCATCGCGATGAGCGCCGCGCCCAATCTCGACCCGTCCTGTTTCAGCGCGATGATGCGGCTGGACCATAACCGCGCCCGCGCCATGCTGGCCAAGCGCTTGGGTGAGCCGGTGGACAGCCTGGAGCAGGTGGTAGTGTGGGGTAATCATTCGCCCACCATGTATGCCGATTACCGTTTCGCGTTGGTCCGAGGAGAGCCGGCACCGCTGAGAATCCAGGACGAGCAATGGAACCGCGAGATCTTCATCCCCCAGGTGGCGCAGCGTGGCAGTGCGGTCATCGAGGCGCGCGGCAAGTCATCGGCGGCATCGGCCGCCAGTGCTGCGGTGGATCACATGCGCGATTGGGTGTGCGGCAGCCAGGGGCGTTGGGTATCGATGAGCCTGCCCTCAAATGGCGATTACGGGATTCCGGAAGGGATCTTTTTTGGCGTGCCCGTCCGTTGCGAGGACGGCCGTATCGAACGCGTCAATGGTCTGTCCATCGATACATTCGCGAGCGAACGCCTGCAGGGTGCCGTCAATGAGTTGCTGGAAGAGCGTGACGCCATCCGCCACCTGCTGCAGAGCTGAACTGTTCTGTCCTTCCCGCTTCCGGTCACCAAAAAACGCCTTGATGCCGTGCGATTCGCAAGCCGCCGACTTGCTGACGCACGGCAAGGTGAGAATGGTGGCTGATGGTCGCGCAAGCAGGCCATGCTTGAGACGTTCGCTATCGGCATCCAAGGGGGGCGTCCCGCGATGGCGTCGGTGCGCGCTCAAGCTCAGCCAGCGATCAAGTCGTGCGGCCTTGTCGCCCGCTCAGGAGCGCCTCCCGCCCTGGGCTTGCAGCGCCATCCTTATCCCCTCACCATAAGGCGTCTTCCTGATCGGCCCGATCAATTGCTGTAGCGCCGTATCATCCATGATCACTGGCTGCGTCTGCAGATAGTGCATCTCCACCAGCTCGCGCATCATCGGATGGAAGAGTCCGATGAGCCGCAGCATGGTCTTGCCTGCCACGCGTTTTTTCAGCTTGCGTCCGGTCTGGCGTTCCATTTCCGCAACCAGGGCCTTCTGTGTCGTCACGCCGGCACCGGCCAGGTGCCACACCTTGCCGAAGGCGGCAGGCGTGCTGACCAGCCTGGCCACTACCGGCCCGACATCGGGCACGAAGACGAACTCGTGCGGACGGTCCAGCGGCCCGATCAGGTCGGCTGTGCCGCCCTGGGCTGCGGCCTTGATCGCGCCATGCAGGAAACTGGCTTCGACGCCAGGGCCGTAGAAATCCGGCAGGCGCAATACGGCTGCACGGAGGTGGCCTTCCTCGTGCGCCTGCATCAGCAGGTCTTCCTGCGCCTTGCGCATGCGGCCCTTGAAGGTATGCGGTTTGCGCGGATGGTCTTCGCGTATCGGCGAGGACTGCGGCAGACCGTAGGGGTACACCGTACCGATGAGGAGGATCTGCTTGACGCCCGCGCGGATGGCACCGGCCAGGGTCTTGCGCATCAGTTCCGGATGCAGTTCGAACTGCGTGTAGTGCACGCCCACCAGGTAGATCAGCGTATCGATGCCGTGCGCCGCCGCTTCGACCGAGGCCGGGGAATCGGGATCCCAGGTGATGATCTCGGCCAGGGGATCGGCGCCGAAGGCCTTGCGCAAGCTGGTTTCATTGCGCCCGACCACGCGGTAAGGCTGCCCTTGGGCACTGATGGCAGAGGCGATGCTTCGGCCGATGGCACCGGCGGCGCCGAAGAGGGCAATCCTGGACATGGGGTTCTCCTGGGTGAGGGCGTGAGTGTGAACATCCCCAGTATGCAAAATTGAGGTATAAATGAAAATTGCATAAATTAGCCTGGCAGCTATACATAAATGAATACCGTGGCCGACATCGAACCCAACTGGGAGTGGTACCGCAGTTTCCTCAAGGTCCTGGAAACGGGATCGCTCTCGGCGGCCGGACGCGAGATGGGCCTGACGCAGCCCACCGTGGGGCGCCACATCGAGCAACTGGAAGCGGCACTGGGGCTCAAGCTGTTCGTGCGTTCCTTTGATGGTTTTTCACCTACGGATGCGGCGCTGGAACTGAAGCCCTATGCGGCCGGCATCGCGGCCACCTCTGCCGCGCTGCGCCGGGTCGCCAGTAGTCACGGCAGGGAAGTGCGAGGTACCGTCAGGCTCACTGCCAGCGAGGTCGTCAGCGTGGAGGTGCTGCCACCCATCCTGGCCGAACTCAAGCATCGTCATCCGGGCCTGTGCATCGAGCTGGTAATGTCGAACCGGGCCGATGACCTGTTGCAGCGCGAGGCCGATATTGCCGTGCGCATGTTCAAGCCGGCCCAGGATGCGCTGGTGGCCAAGCGGCTGGGCAACATCGAAGTCGGATTGCATGCGCACCAGCGTTACCTGGCGGCGCACGGAGTCCCGCAGTCAATCGCCGCGCTGGCCGGCCATGCGCTCATTGGTTTCGACCAGGAGAATGCCTACGTGCGCAAGGTGCTGGAACAATTCCCCTGGCTCTCGCGCACCGGCCTGGCGTTTCGGGCCGATAGTGATCTGGCGCAACTGGCCGCCATTCGTGCGGGCTTCGGTATCGGGATTTGCCAGGTGGGCGTGGCGGCCAGGGAAGAGGCGCTGGTACATCTGCTGCCCAGGAAATTCTCGGTCAAGATGGAAACCTGGATCGCCATGCACGAGGATCTGCGCGCCAGTCCGCGTTGTGCCGTGACTTTTGCTGCGTTGGTGGCGGGATTGGGGGCCTATATCCGAGGCTGATGCGCGCCTGCCTTGGTCAAAAAAATGCCTGCTCCGAAGAGCAGGCATTTTCATCTCAAAAGCCAGGGCACATGTCACTGCCACCCATACCGCTTGGCATACCACCCCTTCATCCCCTGGATCAGCACCGCATAAGCGACCAGGATGGCCACCAGCCACGGGAAGTAAGACAGCGGCAGCGCCTCCAGTTTGAAGTAATGCGCCAGCGGCGTCATCGGGATCGCAATGCCGATGGCCATGATGACCAGCGTCATCCCCATCAGCGGCCACGAGGCGCGGCTCTGGAAGAAGGGGATGCGGCGGGTGCGGATCATGTGCACGATCAGCGTCTGCGACAGCAGCCCTTCGATGAACCAGCCGGACTGGAACAGGGTTTGATGTTCCGGCGAGCTGGCACCGAAGACAAACCACATCAGCGCAAAGGTCGTGATGTCGAAGATCGAGCTGATCGGGCCGAAGAAGACCATGAAACGGCCAATGTCACCGGCATCCCAGCGCTGCGGCTTTTCCAGGAATTCCTTGTCGACGTTGTCGAAGGGAATCGAGATCTGCGAGACGTCATACAGCAGGTTCTGCACCAGCAGATGCAAGGGCAGCATCGGCAGGAAAGGCAGGAAGGCGCTGGCGATCAGGACCGAGAAGACATTGCCGAAGTTGGAGCTGGCCGTCATCTTGATGTATTTCAGCATGTTGGCGAAGGTCTTGCGGCCTTCCAGCACGCCTTCTTCCAGCACCATCAGGCTCTTCTCCAGCAGGATCAGGTCGGCAGCTTCCTTGGCGATATCCACGGCCGTATCGACCGAGATGCCGATGTCGGCGGCGCGCAGGGCAGGGGCGTCGTTGATGCCGTCCCCCATGAAACCGACCACATGACCACGATCATGCAGCGCGCGCACGATGCGCTCCTTGTGGGCAGGTGAGAGCTTGGCAAAAACCGTCACCGTCTCCACCGCTTCGGAAAGTTCGGCATCGCTCATCTTTTCCACATACGAACCCAGCAGCATGCCCTTGACCTCCAGCCCGACCTCGCGGCAGATCTTGGCAGTGACCAGCTCATTGTCACCGGTCAGGATCTTTACCTTCACGCCGTGCGTACGCAGTGCGGCCAGAGCGGGCGCAGTCGATTCCTTGGGCGGATCGAGGAAGGCGATGTAACCGATCAGTACCAGATCCGATTCGTCGGCCAGGCTGTAGACCTCCTTGGTCGGCGGCAGGTCCTTGGCGGCTACCCCGACCACGCGCAGACCTTCGGCGTTCAGGCTGCCGGTGGTGTCGCGGATTTCTTCCAGCAGCGCCGGGGTCAGCGGTACCACTTCACCATTGACGCGAGCGCGCGAGCAGACCGAGACGATCTCTTCCACCGCCCCCTTGCAGATCAGCTCATGGTGATCCTCGCGCTCGGACACCACCACCGACATGCGGCGGCGCTGGAAGTCGAAAGGAATTTCGTCGACCTTGCGATAGGCCGAGGCGATGGACATTTCACGTTGCAGCTCGGCATGCTCCAGCACGGCCACGTCCAACAGGTTCTTCAGGCCGGTCTGGTAATAACTGTTCAGATAGGCATATTGCAACACTTCATCATCGGGCTCGCCGTGAATATCGGTATGACGTTCCAGGAAAATCTTGTCCTGCGTGAGCGTGCCGGTCTTGTCGGTGCACAGCACGTCCATGGCGCCAAAGTTCTGGATGGCGTCCAGCCGCTTGACGATCACCTTCTTGCGCGACAAGGCCACCGCGCCCTTGGCCAGGGTCGAGGTCACGATCATGGGCAGCATCTCGGGCGTGAGGCCCACGGCCACCGAGAGACCGAAGAGGAAGGCCTCCACCCAGTCACCCTTGGTGAAACCGTTGATGAAGAACACCACCGGCGTCATCACCAGCATGAAGCGGATCAGCAGCCAGCTGACCTTGTTGACGCCCGCCTGGAAAGCCGTCGGCGTGCGGTCGGTGGCGGTGACGCGTTCGGCCAGCGCGCCGAAGTAGGTGCGCTTGCCGGTGGTCAGCACCACGCCCGTGGCCGAGCCGCTGACCACGTTGGTGCCCATGAAGCAGAGGTTGTCCAGCTCCAGCGGGCTGCTGGTGTCGAGATTGCTCGGGGTGACGAATTTTTCTACCGGCAGCGATTCGCCGGTCATCGCGGCCTGGCTCACGAACAGGTCCTTGGCGGCCAAGAGGCGCAGGTCGGCCGGGATCATGTCGCCCGCCGAGAGCAGCACGATGTCGCCTGGCACCAGCTTGTGAATAGGCACTTCGACGCGGCGCGCACCCTTGGGATGCAGAGTCACGTCGAAGTAGCGCTGGGCTTCGGCGGCGATCTCTTCGACCTGGTCGTGGCGCATTACGGTGGCGGTATTGCTGACCATGGCCTTGAGCTTGTCGGCAGCGGTATTGGAACGCGCTTCCTGCACGAAGCGCAGCAGTGTGGAGACCACCACCATGGTGCCGATGACGATGGCGGCCTTCATGTCCTCGGTGTAGAAGGAAACGCCGGCCAGCAGGGTCAAGAGCAGGTTGAACGGATTCTTGTAGCAGTGCCACAGGTGGACATACCAGGTGAGCGGCTTCTCGTGCTCGACTTCGTTGGGGCCGCTGTGTTCGCGGATGGCATCGGCTTCCGATTCGGTCAGTCCATCCAGGCGTGTGTGCAGGCGCTGCAGCAGGGCCCGGGCTTCGGTACGGGAGGCCTCGCTCAACTGCTGGGCCAGGGTTTGCGGGACTTCCTTTGTCACCGGGGCGCTGCGGAACATGTCCATGCCCAGGCGGCGGAAGTGACGATCCATACCGCGTGCGCGGATGAAGCTGACAAAGGTTTCTTTCAGCAGGTTCAGATTCATGGCGTGCTTCTTTTCTTGTTGGGCCTCGTCCCGGGGACGAAGCGGTGTGCATCGCGTCGGTGCTGCGGCAAAGGCAGACCGGCATCGGGGTCAGCGCCGTCTCCGGCCCCCGTCAGAACGGGCGAGCGGCTGCGGCGCGCTGGGTCTTCGCGTGTTCATGATGGATATGTCTGTCGCATTGCAGCCTCCGCCTGGTTGAGCGGAGCCCCTGTCATCGGCGCCTGATGGCGCAAACAGACGTGCAGCCGCATGGCGGCTGGCCATGCGAAAGGCGGTGCGTCACGATGCGGACGGCATCAGGCGATCCGGCTGCCGGCTCAAAAAGCCGGCAGGGCGGTCGCGATGCAGCCTGCGTCCTGACGCCGTGTCTGCGGCGGTCGATCGTCGATCTGTCGTTGTGAGGGAATATCGTTGCCGACGGCGCTGCTCAAAATCAGCCTGAAAAGGCCGTGCGCTGCCGACATGAAATGCCGTCATCTGCCTGGTGCAAGATGACGACAGGAAACGTCCTGCTGAAATCCTTGCCTAGGCTTAACCCGGAATTAACCGGCAACAACTGTCACCCGAACAAGTGCCCATGAGAGGGACTCCAGAAAATGAGAACGGGCGAATTCTACGCCCGCGCTGAAAACAGGGTCAAGGCAAATTCAGCCCGGTTGCGGAATATTTGTGCATCTGCAACAAGCGGGAAGGGTAGCTTTCTGCTTCACTATACAGATCGGGCTACTGTAATTCGCTGTCCTGGACGCTGCTGTGCAGCACCGATTCTCGCCCGGTGAGCCTTGTCTTCCATGGTGGTCGGCCTATACTCGAAACGAGGCAAGCCCGAACAGAGTACGCGCAGCAAGCCGCGCCAAACCAATAAACTCGACCAGGAGACGCATCATGCCCAACCTCATCATGAACAATCTTTTGTTCTTCATCCCCATGGCGTTGGCCGGATTGTTGCTATGCGGCGAGGTGCCGGTGGCGTCCCGCGTGGTTCGAACCAGTTTGAGAGCAGTGGGTGCGGTGTTCGGCGCACTGCTCGCCCTCTTAGTACTGGAAGCACTGCCAGTGCTAATTTAGCGGGCTTTCTGCGGCCCGCTTTGCCGCGCGTTGCGGCAGTGGCCGGGGCATCGGCGCAGGCATTTTTCCGAGGAAAGCACGCCTATCATTTCGTCATGCTGATCGCCCCGCCTTGATTTCCCTAGGTCGATGTTTTCACAGTGGTCTCGTGGCGGCCCCGAAAACATCGGCCTTTTTTGCGTCCATCGGCCGGATGGATGAATGTTTGCCGGTCCCTTCCTGATCTTTTCCCGATTTCGCTGTCGATGGCCAGACGGTCCTGCTCACGGCCCGCCGTGTCGGCATGCTTACCCTATAATGCCTGCTCCTGTTTCGCTTCTCATCTTCGTGTTCATCCATGTTGCTTTCGTCCTGCTTCACCCCATCCCGGTTTGCTGCTTCCCGTTTCCTGACTCGTGCCGTCTTCGCCGTGGCCTGCGCCGCAGGCAGCGCTGCGCTGGCGCAGGGCTTGCCGCCAGCGGTGGTGGGCGCGCTGCGCGTGGCGCGCATTGCGCAGAACAGTACCGGCGTGGTCGTGGTCGATGCCGAGACCGGCAAGCGCATGCTGGCGGCCAACAATACGGGGCAGCCCTTCAATCCGGCCTCGGTGATGAAGCTGGTGACTACCGATGCCGCACTCGAAATCCTCGGCCCTACCTTCACCTGGAAGACCCAGGCCTACATCGATGGCACGCTTGCCGGGGGCGTGCTCAATGGCGACCTGATCCTCAAGGGCGGGGGCGATCCCAAGCTGGTGCTGGAAAACTTCTGGCTGTTCCTGCGCCAGTTGCGCGCGCGCGGCATCAAGGACATTCGCGGCAACCTGGTGTTGGATCGCAGCTATTTTGCCGAGTCCAGCTATGATCCGGCGCAGTTCGATGGTGACCCGCAGAAGCCCTACAATGCCGGTCCCGATGCGTTGTTGCTGAACTATCGTACCCAGGCCCTGCGTTTCGAACCGGACGCTGCCAGCGGCCTGGTCAATGTGAGCATGGACCCGCCCATGGCCGGGGTCACCATCACGCCGCCGCGCCTGTCGCAGGAGCCCTGCGGCGACTGGCAGGGCAAGCTCAAGATGAACAACGACGCCAGTGCGGTCAATTTTGCCGGCACCTACAGTGCCGACTGCGGGCCGCGGGTGTGGTATGTCCATCCCTATCGCATGAGCAATGTGCAATATGTCGGTGCGAGTTTTGTCCAGATGTGGGCCGACCTGGGCGGCAGTTTTGCCGGGCGTGTGGTCAACGGCCAGGTCACGCCATCGGCACGGCTGATGGTGGAGGCGCAGTCGCCGCCGCTGCCGGAAGTCATCCGCGACATCAACAAGTACAGCAACAACGTGATGGCGCGTCAGGTGCTGCTGACGCTGGGCGCGGAGATGAGCGGCCAGCCAGGGGATACCGCCAATGGCGCGCGTGCGGTGCGCGGCTGGCTGGGCGACAAGGGCATCGATACCGCCGGGCTGGTCATCGAGAATGGTGCCGGTCTGTCGCGCGTGGATCGCGTGACCCCGGCGCTGCTGGCCAGTGTGCTGGTGCAGGCGTATCGCTCGCCGCTGATGCCGGAGTTCGTCTCTTCATTGCCGCTGGTGGGTTACGACGGCACCATGCGCCGTCGCCTGAAGGAGCAAGGTGTCGCCGGACAGGCGCACATCAAGACCGGCACGCTCAATGACGTGAGATCGATCGCAGGCTACGTGCAGGCAGCCTCGGGCAAGACCTATGTGGTGGTGTTCCTGATCAATCACGCTGCAGCGCCGAACGGGCAGCAGGCGCAGGATGCCTTGTTGCAGTGGGTGTACGAGAACGGTTGAACCGGGAGGCGGGCGGAGTCAGTCGCAGCTGCCGCCCCGCCATCACCGCCGCCAGGACCATTTTGCCGAAGAAAGCCATAGGAAGTTGGCTGCCAGCGACCGGTCCTGAAGGCGGCGCTACAGCAGCAGAGGTTTGTCGGATAGCTCGTTGGTCGCTTTTCCGCTGCCGTCGTCCCCGCGCGGCAGGACCGATTCCAGCAGGGCGTGCAAGGTGGCCAGCGCCTGCAAGGTACTGGCCTCGTAGTCGCCCTGGGCATAGCCTGAGGTCATCTGCCTGCACACCTGCTGCCACTGCTCGCGCGTGATGCGCGCATTGATGCCGCGATCGGCCACGATCTCGACTTTGCGGTCGGCCAGATTGAGGTAGACCAGCACCCCGCAGTTCTCTTCGGTATCCCAGATGCGGTAATGCGAAAACAATTCGTGTGCGCGCTGCCGGGCGCTTTCACCACGCCGCACCGCGCCCAGCGATAGTGAGGCTTCGACGATCAAGCGCACTTGCGCGCGATGGCGCCGTTCACCTTCCCCGATGCTGGCCTGGATCGCCTTGAGCGTGGACGAGGGGAAGATGCGCCGCGCTGCCGCCCGCGTCATGCGCAGATGACGCAGCAGGCGCGCCGGCAGGGAAGGGGATGCGTTGTTGTGCGCCATGTCACCAGTCTCCCGAGGCACCACCGCCATCGAATGTGCCGCCGCCACCGGAGAATCCCCCGCCCGACGAGCCGCCGAAGCCGCCACCGAAGCCGCCACCGAATCCACCCCCGCCCGAACGCGAACCGCCCCGTCCGGAACTGGCCTGGCGCAAGGCCTCATCGAGCAGGCTGCCGATGATGACGCCAGCCGTGGTGCTGCCGCCGTGTCCCCAGTCATTGTTGTTCAGAACGTTGCGGCTGCTGCGGCGCGACTTGAGCAGTACCGAGAAGAACACCACCAGAAACAGCCCGATCACCAGCAGCGTGATCCAGCTTGTGCCATTGTCGATCTGTACCTGTGCCGTGCTGCTCCGATGCTTGACGGGGGGCAGCTGTTCCTGTTCCAGCAGGGTGGTGATGGCCGTCACGCCGGCCGCCAGTCCACCGTAGAAATCGTTCTGGCGGAAGTGCGGGGCGATCACGTCTTGCAGAATGCGTTTGGATTGTGCATCGGTGAGGCTGCCCTGCACCCCGCGTCCGGCTTCGATGCGCAGACGGCGCAGGGACTTGGGATTGTCCTTGGCGACGATCAGGATCACGCCATCGTCAATGCCCTTGCGGCCCAGTTTCCACGCATCGGCCACGCGGATGCTGTATTGCTCGATGGCTTCGGGCGCGGTGGAGGACATCAGCAGCACGCCGATCTGGCTGCCGGTGCGCTGTTCGATGTCGGCCAGCACGCCTTCCAGGGCCTGGCGCTGCTGCGGTTGCAGCAGGTGGACCTGGTCGATCACGCGGGCCGACAACGGCGGTACCGGCACCAGCCCGTCATCGGCGCGGGCCGGGCCGGCTGGCGCGATCCACACCAGCAGCGCGGTCAACAGCCAGGTCAGAAGCAGCTTGCGCATGGCCAATCGCGGCTCCCCGGCTTACTTGCCAAAGTTGACCGTGGGCGCGGTCGAGATGGCTTTTTCGTTTTCTACCGTGAACGAGGGTTTTACTTCATAGCTGAACAGCTTGGCCGTGATGTTGGTGGGGAAACTGCGCGCCAGGATGTTGTAATCCTTCACAGCGGCGATATAGCGCTGACGGGCCACGGTGATGCGGTTCTCGGTGCCTTCGAGCTGGGATTGCAGGTCGCGGAAGCTGGTGTCGGCCTTCAACTGCGGGTAGTTCTCGGAGACCGCCATCAGGCGCGACAGGGCCGAGGACAGTTGTCCCTGCACTTCCTGGAACCGGGCAAACGCCTTGGGATCGTTGAGCACCTCCGGGGTGATCTGGAAGCTGGTGGCCGCTGCGCGGGCGCGGGTGACGGCTTCCAGCGTGTCCTTCTCGTGCGAGGCATAGCCCTTGACGGTGTTGACCAGGTTGGGGATCAGGTCGGCGCGGCGCTGGTATTGGTTCACCACTTCGCCCCAGGCGGCCTTGGTGGCCTCGTCCTTGGCCTGGAATTCGTTGTAGCCGCAGCCGGAGAGGGTGAGGGCGGTGATGGCAATGGCCAGCCAGGCGAAGAGTTTTTTCATGTTGTTTTCCTCGTAGCAAAGTGAAGCAAAGGGAGCGCATGAGACCATGGAACCCGCACGAAGTGCCCGATGTTCAGCGAAAACCCCTGAACATCAGTCAAAAATCGAGATCGGGACAGGCCGGCGCGCTACAATAGCGCATCTTTCAGTTAAAGGCATCACCGTGACATTCATCGAGAAACTCAACGCTGCGTGGACTTCGCGCAATTCCCTGCTGTGCGTCGGCCTGGACCCCGACCTGAAGAAATTCCCCGCCGAGCTGCAGGGCAAGCCGGATGCCATCTTCGAATTCTGCCGCGCCATCATCGATGCCACCGCCGAAGCCGCCTGCGCCTTCAAGCCCCAGATCGCCTATTTTGCCGCCCTGGGCGCGGAAGAGCAGCTCGAACGCATCTGCGCCTACCTGCGCAGCAACTACCCGGAGATTCCCCTGGTGCTGGACGCCAAGCGCGGCGACATCGGTGCCACCGCCGAGCAATATGCCCGCGAAGCCTTCGAACGCTATGACGCCGACGTCGTCACGGTCAGCCCCTACATGGGCTGGGACTCGGTCTCGCCCTATCTGGAATGGAAGGATCGCGGCGTCATCGTGCTGTGCCGTACCTCCAACGCCGGCGGTTCCGACCTGCAATTCCTGGAAGTCGATGGCAAGCCGCTCTATCAGCACGTGGCGCGCCTGGTGGCCGAGAAGTGGAATACCAATGGCCAGTGCGGCCTGGTGGTCGGTGCCACCTTCCCGCATGAACTGGCCCAGGTGCGCGCCATCATCGGCGACATGCCGCTGCTGGTGCCCGGCGTGGGTGCCCAGGGGGGCGATGTCGAAGCCACGGTGAAATCCGGGAAGACGGCCTCGGGAACGGGCATGATGATCAATTCTTCACGTGCCATCCTCTACGCCAAGCCGCAAGCCGACGAGGATTTCGCCGCTGCGGCCCGCCGCGTGGCCATCGAGACGCGTGACGCCATCAATCGATTCCGCTGATTCACGCAAGCAGATGTGAAGAAAAAGGCGGCGTTCCCAGGGGAGCGCCGCCTTTTTCTTCATGTGCGCTGCTTCAGTCTGCCAGAAGCTTCAGCAAGCCCTTGAGCGAATGTTCCACGGTCTGCGCCCGCACCTGCTGGCGGTCGCCCTTGAAGACCAGGCGCTCGGTATAGGTCTTGTCGCCTACTCGCCAGCCGAAGCAGACGGTGCCGACCGGTTTGCCGGGCACGGCGCCACCCGGGCCGGCGATGCCGGTGGTGGAGACGGCTACATCCGAGCTGCTGTTGGCCACGGCCCCTTCGGCCATGGCACCGGCGATTTCCTCGCTGACCGCACCATGCTGGGCGATCAGGGCTTCGGAGATGTCCAGCAACTCATTCTTGGAAGCATTCGAATAGGTGACGAAACCGCAATCGAACCATTCCGAGGATCCGGCGATTTCGGTGATGGCGTGGGCAATGCCGCCGCCGGTACAGGATTCGGCAGTGGCCAGGAGCAGGCCACGGGCTTTGAGGGTGTGGCCTACGCGGGTGGCCAGGTCCAGGGTACTGTCCATGAGTGTCATCCTCGGCTGTGCCGCAGTCTGCGCCGGGTGGCGGGCGCACTGCGGTCGGTTGATCAACGACGTGCGCGAACTAGCATACTCCGATGTCAGGAAGTGTTGTATCAGACAAGGTCTGATTGTTCACTTCCCGTTACCAATTCCCTCACCAATAAGTGCGCCAGAACGCAAACACCAGCAGCGTATAGAAGGCTGCCACGATGTCATCCCACATCACGCCGAAGCCGCCCTTGAAGCGGCGGTCGAACCAGGCGATCGGCGGCGGCTTGACCATGTCGAAGAAGCGGAACACCAGGAAGGCCGCAAACTGCGTCTTCAAATTGGCCGGCATGACCAGCACCATGACCAGCCAGAAGGCGATGATCTCATCCCACACCATGCTGCCGTCATCAGGCGAGTTCAGTGCCTGGCCGGTGCGATGGCATGCCCAGATGCCGATGATGAAACCGGCCGCAATGATCGCCAGCCAGTTTGCCGCCGTGAAGACATGCGGCCAGCGCGTCGACAGTACCGCATACGACAGCCACGCGAAGAGGGTACCGGCGGTACCCGGCATGATGGGTGAGAGGCCGCTGCCGAAGCCCTGCGCGATCCAGTGCGCCGGATGGGCCAGCATGAAGTGGGGAGTCGCCTTGCGTTTGCGCGGTGACGCCGGAGGCGGCGGGAAGGGCGAAGAAGCTTGGTTCATGAACGGAAATGATCGAAGGAATCCGGTGTGTCTTGCAGCGGCTCACCGGCCGCGTCCAGCAGGCGCAGACCGGCCTGCGCATCGATGTGGCCGATGCGGGTGACGGCGGTGCCGACCGACTGGGCGGCATGGAGAACGGCCTCGCGCTGGCGCACCGGGGCAGTGAAGCAGAGTTCATAATCGTCGCCACCCGACAGGCAGAAGCGGCGGCGCAGATGCAGGTCGCGCTGTTGCAGGGCCGGTCCGGGCGGCAGAGCATCCACATCCAGCGTGGCGCCTACGTGCGAACGGTCGAGGATGTGGCCGAGGTCGCCAGCCAGCCCATCGGAAATATCGATGGCGGCGTGGGCAATGCCACGCAAGGCCAGGCCCAGCGCCACCCGCGGGCTTGGTGCGTGCATGCGTGGGGCGGCCTGCTGCAGCGCCTCGCTGTTGATGTCCAATTCCTGGCGGTATCCGGCCAGGGCCAGCCGGGCATCGCCCAGCGTGCCGGAGACCCAGATGTCATCGCCCGCGCGCGCGGCGTCGCGACGCAGCGCCTGTTGCGGCGGGACTTCCCCGAAGACGGTGATGCTGATGGTCAGCGGCCCCTTGGTGGTGTCGCCGCCGATGAGCTCGCAGCCATGTTCATCGGCCAGCGCCAGCATGCCCCGCGAGAACGGTGCCAGCCATTCGGCGCGCGCTTGCGGCAAGGCCAGGGCCAGCGTGAAGGCGATCGGCTGCGCGCCCATGGCGGCCAGGTCGGACAGATTGACGGCCAGGCACTTGTGGCCCAGCAGCAAGGGATCGGCATCGGGGAAGAAGTGGCGGCCCTCTACCAGCATGTCGCTGGAAATGGCCAGCTGCATCCCCGGCGCCGGTGTCATCAGCGCGCAGTCGTCCCCCACGCCGAGCGCCGTGCGGCTGTCGGGGGCGGGTGGGCGGCTGAAATAGCGCGCAATGAGTTCGAATTCGGAAAGCATGGCGCGATTGTAACCAATCCGTCACGGCTTCAGTCGCACAATATCGGCGCGACAGGGGATGTTGCGATGCAGCGCAACTTGGCCTCGCGTCTTGCTGCAGTTGCGTCAGCGCGCAGCGCCGCAAAGCCTAGGGGTTTTCCCCAATACCAGACAGACAGGGGCGGTGGCAGCCTCTCGTGCAGCAAATCAAGCTGCGTGCAACTGCGCACATCAGGCGACAAACGGTCGTCATCTGGCCCCGGAAAGACCATGTTCGCGGTCATCACGGGTTTCGGTCGACCTGCCGCAAAGCCAGTCCGGAAAAGGCTTTGCGCGGGGCAGCATGGGGCGGTCGGCCTATGATTGAGGGCCGACCTCTGCTAGAATCGACCCCCTTCGCAAGTCAACTAGAGAATACAGAGTATGGATTCGATGATCAGTAAGAAAGAAGAAGTGCGTCAGCAACTTCGTCAGGCAGCGCTCGATTACCACGAGTTTCCGACCCCGGGCAAGATCGCGGTCACGCCCACCAAGCTGCTGACCAACCAGCGTGATCTCTCCCTCGCGTATTCTCCGGGCGTGGCTGCGGCCTGCGAAGAAATCGTCGCCGACCCGCTCAACGCCTTCCGCTACACCGCGCGTGGCAATCTGGTGGCCGTCATCACCAACGGTACCGCCGTGCTGGGCCTGGGCAACATCGGGGCGCTGGCGTCCAAGCCGGTGATGGAAGGCAAGGGCGTGCTGTTCAAGAAGTTCGCCGGCATCGACGTCTTCGACATCGAAATCAACGAAACCGACCCGGACAAGCTGATCGACGTGATCGCGGCCCTGGAGCCGACTTTTGGCGGCATCAACCTGGAAGACATCAAGGCCCCTGAATGCTTCTACATCGAGCGCAAGCTGCGCGAGAAGATGAAGATCCCGGTCTTCCACGATGACCAGCACGGCACCGCCATCATCGTCGGCGCCGCCATCCTCAACGGCCTGAAGGTCGTTGGCAAGGACATCAAGGACGTCAAGCTGGTGGTCTCCGGCGCCGGTGCGGCCGCGCTGGCCTGCCTGGACCTGATCGTCGACCTCGGCTTCCCGATCGAGAACATCTTCGTCACCGACCTGGCCGGCGTGGTCTACAAGGGCCGCAAGGAACTGATGGACCCGGACAAGGAACGTTTCGCCCGTGAAACCGACGCCCGCACCCTGGCCGAAGTGATTCCGGATGCCGACATCTTCCTGGGCCTGTCCGCCGCCGGCGTGTTGAAGCCGGAGATGGTCAAGCAGATGGCCGCCCGTCCGCTGGTGCTGGCCCTGGCCAACCCGACCCCGGAAATCCTGCCCGAAGAAGTGATGGCCGTGCGTGACGACGCCATCATCGCTACCGGCCGTTCGGATTATCCGAACCAGGTCAACAACGTGCTGTGCTTCCCCTACATCTTCCGTGGTGCGCTTGACTCCGGCGCCACCACCATCACCCGCGAGATGGAGATCGCCACCGTCCACGCCATCGCCGAGCTGGCCCAGGCCGAGCAGTCCGATATCGTGGCCTCGACCTATGGCATCGCCAACCTGTCCTTCGGCCCGGAATACATCATTCCCAAGCCTTTCGACCCGCGCCTGATGATCAAGATCGCGCCGGCTGTGGCCCGTGCCGCCGAGAGCTCGGGCGTGGCCGCCCGTCCGATTCAGGACATGGACGCCTACATCGAAAAGCTGGAACAGTTCGTCTACCACAGCGGTACCTTCATGCGTCCGATCTTCCAGGTCGCCAAGAAGGCCGCCGAGGCCAAGAAGCGCATCGTCTACGCCGAAGGCGAAGAAGAGCGCGTGCTGCGCGCGGTGCAGGTGATCGTCGATGAAAACCTGGCCAAGCCCATCCTGGTGGGCCGTCCGGAAGTGCTGGAACAGCGCATCAAGAAGTTCGGCCTGCGCCTGCGTGCCGGTACCGACTTCGAGGTCATCAACCCCAATTTCGACAACCGCTACCGCGACTACTGGCAGACCTTCCTGGAAATGTCGCGCCGCAAGGGCGTCACCGAGCAATACGCCAAGCTGGAAATGCGCCGCCGTCACACCCTGATCGGTTCCATGGCCATTCACAAGGGCGATGCCGACGGTCTCATCTGCGGTACCTACGGCACCACCCAACTGCACCTGCACTACATCGATCAGGTGCTGGGCAAGCGTGAAGGCGTCAACGTCTATGCGGCGATGAATGCGGTGATCCTGCCCAATCGCCAGCTGGTGATGGTCGATACCCACGTCAACGAGAACCCCAACGCCCGCGAGCTGGCCGAAATCACCATGCTGGCCGCCGAGGAAATGCGTCGCTTCGGCCTGCATCCGCGTGCGGCGCTGCTGTCGCATTCGAACTTCGGTTCCAGCAACAGCGAATCGGCCCGCAAGATGCGCGATGCTCTGGCCATCCTGCGCGAAATCGCGCCGGACCTGGAAGTCGATGGCGAAATGCACGGCGATACCGCGCTCGATTCCAAGCTGCTCAACGCCGTGATTCCGGACTCGCCCCTGAAGGGCGACGCCAACCTGCTGGTCATGCCCAACATCGACGCCGCCAACATCGCCTACAACCTGCTCAAGACGGCATCGGGCAACGGCGTGGCCATTGGCCCCATCCTGCTGGGTTGCGCCAAGCCGGTCCACATCCTGACCGCGTCGGCGACGGTGCGCCGCATCATCAACATGACCGCCCTGTGCGTCATGGATGCCCTGTCGGAGCGCTGATCGCAGCGTCAGTCCACGGCTCAAGCCGGCTCAGCAAGACCGTGAAAGCGGCGCATGTCGAAAGACATGCGCCGCTTTTCATTGCGCCCGGGCGAGCGTGGCACCAGTCGATGGTTTGGATGGATTTCCGCACATGTCGCGCAGCAGCATTCCGGGAATCCGCACCGGGTTTGCGTTGCTGTTTGGGTTGGATTAAATAAAATCTTTTGAAATCAATGGCTTGCGATTTTTTTGCCGTGTTTTTCATGCTGGCACGAAGCCTGCAATATGAAGCTCAAAACAAAAAAGCAAACACGGAGACAGACACCTGATGCGCTCTCTGCATCGTCTTCACGCGCCTGGTCCTGCTGGCCTCTGCGTTATGCCTTGTTCCGGTTCCATCAAAGCAAGATGACCCGCCGCAGGTCCTGTCCGCCGGACCGGACTGTGGCCATCACAGGAGATATCCATGAGTGTCACCCCGCAAAGCCATGCGCAAACCACGCCCTTGAGCGCTGCTGAATACCGCAAGCGCATCTTCGCCATCCTCGGCGCCTCTTCCGGCAACCTGGTGGAATGGTTCGACTTCTACGTCTATTCCTTCTGTGCGATCTATTTCGCACCGGCCTTCTTCCCCAAGGGCGATCCGACCACCCAGTTGCTCAATACCGCCGGCGTGTTCGCGGCCGGTTTCCTGATGCGTCCCATCGGCGGCTGGCTGTTCGGTCGCATCGCCGACAAGCATGGCCGCAAGACCTCCATGCTGATCTCGGTGCTGATGATGTGCGGCGGCTCGCTGGCCGTGGCCGTCCTGCCGACCTATGCCACCATCGGTGCCTGGGCGCCGGCGCTGCTGCTCTTGGCGCGCCTGTTCCAGGGCCTGTCGGTGGGCGGTGAATATGGCACCTCGGCGACCTACATGAGTGAAGTGGCGCCCAATGGCCGCCGTGGCTTTTTCGCCTCCTTCCAGTACGTGACGCTCATCGGTGGCCAGCTGCTGGCCGTGCTGGTGCTGTTCGCCATGCAGCAGTGGCTGACCAAGGCCGAGCTGATGGCCTGGGGCTGGCGCATTCCCTTCGTGCTGGGCGCGGTCGGTGCGCTGGTGGCGATGTATCTGCGCAGCTCGCTGGCCGAGACCTCTTCGGCCGGTGCCCGCAAGAAGAAGGAAGCCGGTACCCTCAAGGGCTTGCTGCAGCACAAGCGCGCCTTCCTGAACGTGGTGGGCTTCACCGCCGGCGGCTCGCTGATGTTCTACACCTTCACCACCTACATGCAGAAGTATCTGGTCAACACCGCCGGCATGGACCCGAAGATGGCCAATGGTGTCATGACCGGCGCGCTGTTCGTCTACATGATCCTGCAACCGATCTTCGGTGCCCTCTCCGACAAGATCGGCCGCCGCAACTCCATGCTGTGCTTCGCCTTCTTCGGCATGATCGGTACCTTCCCCATCCTGCACTTCCTGAAAGACGTCAGCAGCCCCGGCGTGGCCATGGCGCTGGCCATCCTGGCGCTGACCATCGTCAGCTTCTATACCTCCATCAGCGGCCTGATCAAGGCCGAGATGTTCCCGCCTGAAGTGCGTGCGCTGGGTGTGGGCCTGTCGTATGCGGTCGGTAACGCCATCTTCGGCGGTTCGGCCGAATTCGTGGCGCTGTCGCTGAAGTCGGCGGGGGTGGAATCGGCCTTCTACTGGTACGTCAGTGCACTGTGCCTGGTGGCGCTGATCATCAGCCTGCGCATGCCGGATCCGCAACGTGACGGTCACCTCAAGGGCGATGTCTCCATGAACCCGGACGACGAGCACGGCGACGCCGCTGCCGCTGCCGGCAAGCTGCACAAGCCGGCCTGATCGTGCCCGCCGTTGCGCCACTGCCTGCGGTGGCGCGCGGCGCGTTATGATGATGCCTTCAACGCGGCGCCCTGCGGGGCGCCGCGCTGTTTTCTTCCGTTCTCTTCATGCGCGCACGACGAAACCTGCTGATCCTGACCCTGTTCCTGGCGGCCACCCTGCTGGTCTGCGGGTTGACCTATCGCGTGGCGCTGGGCCGGGCCGAGAGCGACCAGCAGGCCCTGGCCGCCGCGCAGTTGCAGATCGCCGCGCTGGATCTGGAGTCGATCCTGCAGAAATATGAAGCCTTGCCCTTTGCGCTGGGCTTCCAGTCCGATGTGCGCCAGGTCTTGCAGCATCCCGAGGATGCGTTCTCGGTGGACCGCCTCAATCGTGCCTTCAAGACCATCCAGCAACAGTCGCGTGCGGTCAATATCTTCATGCTCAACCGTCACGGCGTGACGCTGGCCTCCAGCAACTGGGATGAGGAATTCAGTTATGTCGGGCGCGACTTCGGTTTCCGCCCCTACTTCCGCGAAGCCATCCAGGGGCGGGCAGGGCGCTTCTATGGTATCGGCAACATTTCCAGCGAGCCGGGCTACTTCATCGCCCAGCCCGTCTATCGGCGCCAGGACCAGGCCGAGGGCGACCTGCCCATTGGGGTGATGGTGGTCAAGGTGGACCTGGCGGAGTTCGAGCATACCTGGCGCAGCAGCAATGATCCGATCACGCTCACTGATGCCGGTGGTGTGGTGTTTCTGAGCAATCGTCCTGAATGGAAGTATCACAGCCTGCAAGCCCTGAGCGCGCCGGTACAGCGCGAGCTGGAGGGCACCCACCAGTATGCAGACCTGCCCATCACGCCCGTGACGACGCTGCCGCCGGCCTTGCAGCGCGGATTCGGCATGCACGTGTCGCGCCCGGTGGGGCGGCTGGGATGGAAGTTGATGTTGTTTCCGTCAAAGGCACGCATGCAGCGGTCCGCGATGCAGTCGACCATGGCGGCGGCACTGTTGATGCTGGCGCTGGCCATCTCGCTCTTGGCCTGGTACCAGCACCGGCGCCGCTTGCAGGAACGACTGGCCTCGCGCAACGCCCTGCGCCGTGCTGCCGAGGAACTGGACCAGAAGATCGCCCAGCGTACCGGGGAACTGACCGCGGCCAACCAGGCCATCGCGGCCAAGTACGCCAAGCTGCAGCAGACCGAGAGCCTGTTGCGCACTACCCAGGACGAGCTGGTGCAGGCCGGCAAGCTGGCCATGCTGGGCCAGATGGCGGCGGGCATGACGCATGAACTGAACCAGCCTTTGGCGGCCATCCGTGCCTTTGCCGACAACTCGGTGAAATTCCTGGCGCGGGGCCAGACCGCCCAGGTGGCCGAGAACCTGGAACACATCAGCCATGCCAGTGCCAGCATGGGCAAGATCATCGGCCAGTTGAAGGGGTTTGCGCGCAAGAGCGGCCAGGCCGTGGCGGTGGTCGACCTGCGCCAGGCCGTGGAGACCTCGGTACGGCTGCTTTCCAGCGACTTCCAGAAGCAGGAAGTGGAAACCCGCATCGACATGCCGCTGACCGTGCAGGTGACCGGAGACGCAGTGCGCACCGAGCAGGTCATCGTCAATCTCTTGCGCAATGCCCTCGATGCGGTCGAGGAGGCGCCCCGCAAGTGTGTCTGCGTGATACTGGAGGTCGATACGGCACGCCAGCAGGCAGTGCTGCGCATTCGCGATTCCGGCGCGGGCATTGCCGACGAGGTCGTGCCGCATCTGTTCGAGCCCTTCTTCACGACCAAGTCGTCGAGCAAGGGGCTGGGCTTGGGACTGGCGATTTCGTCCTCCATCGTGCAGGCCATGAACGGTCAACTGAGTGCGCATAATCATGAACAAGGCGGCGCGGAATTCGTGGTGCGCCTGCCCCTGCTGAAGACGGAGAATGGATCTGATGGATAAACACGCCGCTGCCCCCAGCGCCCTGCTGATCGAAGATGAACAGGCGGTGCGCCGTGCCACGGCCCAGGCACTGGAGCTGGAGGGCTTTACGGTGAGCGCCTGCGCCAGCGCCGAAGAGGCCCTGCCGCTGCTGACCCGCGATTTCCCGGGCGTGCTGGTGACCGATGTACGCCTGCCTGGCTGGTCCGGCTTGCAGGTGCTGGCCCATATCATGCAGATCGATCCGGACCTGCCGGTGATCGTCGTGACCGGTCATGGCGATGTCAGCATGGCGGTGGAGGCCATGCGTGCCGGGGCCTATGACTTCGTGGAGAAGCCCTTCGGTTCGGACAGTCTGCTCGAGATCGCCCTGCGCGCCCAGGAGAAGCGCAGTCTGGTCCTGGAAAACCGCCGCCTGCGCGAGGCCTGGGCGCACGACCCGGAGCTGCCGCCGCTGGTGGGCCAGTCACCTGCCATCGAGCGGGTGCGTACGCTCATCCGCAGCCTCGGTCCGGCCGATGTGGATGTGCTCATCAATGGCCAGACCGGCAGCGGCAAGGAAGTGGTGGCGCGCCAGCTGCATGCCGCCAGTGCCCGCAAGGGCCCCTTCGTGGCGCTGAACTGCGGGGCCTTGCCGGAAACGGTGTTCGAGAGCGAGATCTTCGGTCATGAGGCCGGGGCCTTCACCGGTGCCCAGAAGCGCCGCATCGGCAAGCTGGAATATGCGCATGGCGGCACGCTCTTCCTCGATGAAATCGAGAGCATGCCGCTGGCGTTGCAGGTCAAGCTCTTGCGCGTGCTGCAGGAGCGGCGCCTGGAACGCTTGGGCGGCAACGAGTCCGTGGCCATTGATTGCCGGGTGGTGGCGGCCAGCAAGGTCGATCTGCTCAAGCTCTCCGCCGAGGGACAGTTCCGTGAAGACCTGTATTACCGTATCGGCGTGGTTTCCATCGACCTGCCGGCCTTGAACCAGCGTGGCAGTGATATCCCGCTGTTGCTGGCGCATTTCTGCCAGGCGGCCGCGATGCGCTACCGGCGAGAGATACCGGCCTGGACGGCGGCGCAGATGCAGCAATGGCAGCAGCGCGAATGGCCGGGCAATGTGCGCGAACTGCGCAACTTTGCCGACCGCTGGGTATTGGGAGTGGAACAGATCGCTGCCGTGGGGGGCTCGGCATCCTTGACGCTGTCCCTGCCGGAACAGGTGGAGCAATTCGAGGCCGGGATGATCGCCACGGCGCTCAGGGAGAGCGAGGGCAGTGTCGCGCAGGCCGCCGAGCGGCTGGGCATCCCGAAGAAGACGCTTTACGACAAGATCCGCAAATATCAGCTGGCGTCCGCTTGAGACTGCTACGTACGTAAAAAACGCCGCTGCGGTGATGCTGCGCTGCGGCGTCATTGCCCTCTGCAGGACTTGCTTGCGCAAGCGCTGCGAGGGGCTTTGGACTCAGTCCTTCTGGTACTGCGGTGAACGCGGACCATACAACAGTCCGTTGGTGCTGCCCGCGCGCAGCAGGCGGTTGCTGGTGACGCTGGCCATCTTGTAGCTGGCATCGGTGGTGGTGCTGATGATCTGGTTGACCACGGCCGAGATCAGCATGCCCAACAGGCCATTGTTCTGGTTCTGGCGCTGCTCCGCGCTGGAGGCGCTGGCCGAACCCTGCCACAGCGTCTTGCCCGAACGCAGGTCGACCAGCTTGGCATCGGCGGCCACCACCGTATCGCTCTGCACCACCTTGTAGGAGGTGCCGTAGTCGGTGATGTTGATGTACAGCGCAGCGTCGGCACCGAAGATGTCATGCAGCTTCTTGACCGGCACCTCGTGGATGTCGGCGGCGTTGGCCAGGCCGTTCTGCTTGAAGGTCTCCGCCGCCAGGGAGACCGGGATCACGTAGTAACCCGATTCCGCCAGGGGTAGCGTGGCCTGCGCGAGCATGCCGTAGGGAGCGATGACTTCGGAAGAGCTGTTCATCGGTGGCAGCACCAGGATCGAGGCCGGACGCGCCGCCTTGAACTCGGCGTAGTCATACGGTTGCTGTTTGTGGGTGGCGCAGCCCGAGGCCAGCAGGACCAGCAGCAGGGCGCCCAGTGCCTTGAATTTGTTGATCATCATTTGCTCAGTCCCTTCTTGTAGTTGCGCATCAGGAAGTCCATATACGGTGCCGATTCCGGGAACAGCGCCTTTTCGGTCTGCAGTTCCTGGACCAGTTGGTCTTCCTTGCCGATGGAGGCATACAGCATGCCCAGGTGGGCGTGGTAGCCCGGCGGCACGGCCTCGTTGTTGGCGCGCATCTTCTGCAGGTTTTCTTCCAGCGCGGCGATCTCGGCTTCATTGCCGTTGCCTTCCGTCTTGAAGTGTTCGTACAGCTGGTCCTGATAATTGCCCCAGCCGTAGAGGGACTTCTGCTGGTGTTTGGCACAGCCGGAGAGGGCCAGCGCCAGGCCGAGGGCGAACCCGGCAGCGAGCTTCTTGTTCATCATGGTCGGTCTCTTGCGTTCGTGTTGGGGAGTCAGGGCTTCCATGCGCCGGAATCGATGCCGGTGACCAGGTTCTGCACCGCTTCGCGGATGGCCAGGTCGAGTACCTTGCCATTGAGCGTGGAGTCATAGCTGGCGGTGCCGCCGAAGCCGATGATCTCGCGGTTGTCCAGGCTGTATTCGCCTGCGCCCTGCGACGAGTACACCACCTGCGAGGTGTTCACGTCCACGATGTTGAGGTTGACCTTGGCATAGGCCACCTGTGACTTGCCACGACCGAGGATGCCAAACAGCTGGCGATCGCCGGTTTCCTTGCGGCCGAACTCGGTGACATCACCGGTGACCACGTAGTTGGCGCCCTTGAGGGACTGGGTCTGCTTGTTCAGCTTGGCTTCCTGGGCCAGTTCGCCCATGTTGTCGCGGTCCATCACGGAGAAGCGGTTGCTCTGCTGCAGATGGGTGATCAGGATGGTTTTGGCCTGTCCGCCCAGACGGTCCACGCCATCCGAGAAGATGCCGCGCAGATAGCTGGAGCGGTTATCGAACTTGCCGACGGCGATCGGGCTGCGCGCCCCCTGGTACACCTGCTTGGCGCTGGCCACCTGGGCCACCGGCAGACTGCGTGAATTCTCTGTGGCGCAACCCCCGAGCGCCGTTGCCATGGCGACTGCCGCCACGGTCGTGACATACCTGCTGAACATAGTTGTTTCCCCGAATTGTTGATATCGACAAGGGCAGCCCAACTGCCCTTCAAACACCTCGAAAGCGCCCGTGCCTTGCACACTGGCGAGTTTCGAGCCGGCAATTTTATCAGCGGACAGGAGCAAAATCTGTAGTAATTTGGCGATATCTTGATCAAATTTAACAAGACGGCGTTATTCCTGATGACGTTCATCATTGTGCGTCGCGGCCGCTGCAAGCGCCGATGATATGATCCGGCTCACGCGGACGCCGGGCGTCCATCTTCATCGAGAATCAAGGCCATTCCCTCATGCGCGACATCATCAATGGCTTCCTGCGTTTCCAGCAGGATGTCTTTCCTTCCCGTAAAGAGTTGTTCAAGAGCCTGGCGACCGGGCAGACCCCCAAGGCGCTGTTCATCTCCTGCTCGGACAGCCGCATGGTGCCCGAACTGGTGACCCAGCGCGAACCGGGCGACCTGTTCGTCATCCGCAATGCCGGCAACATCGTGCCCTCCTTCGGCCCCGAGCCGGGCGGCGTCAGTGCGACCGTGGAGTATGCGGTGGCACAGCTGAAGGTGTCGGACATCGTCATCTGCGGTCACTCCGATTGTGGCGCCATGACGGCGGTGGCCACCTGTGCCTGCCTGGACCACATGCCGGCGGTACGCAACTGGCTGCACCATACCGATGCCGCGCGGATGATCAATGAATCGCGTCACCACGAGACCGAGAAGGATCGCATCGATGGCATGGTGCGCGAGAACGTGATCGCCCAGCTCAACAACATCCGCACCCATCCTTCGGTGGCGGTGGCGCTGGCACAGGGCCGGCTGGGACTGCATGGCTGGGTCTACGACATCGAGACCGGCTCCATCCTGGCGCACGATACCGCCACCAATACCTTCGTGCCGCTGGCTCTGCATCCGGCGGCCAGCAGCGACCACTGAGACTGGCGGCGGGCGGCGCTCGCCTCAGCCCTCAGAGGTTGAGCATCTGCATGCTGGCTGCGGTGTAACGCTCGCCGGCGGCCGCGCCGCGCGGGAAGACCGCCTCCAGCGCCTGCAGATCTTCGGAAGAAAGCTTCACCGAAAACGCGCCCGCGTTTTCTTCCAGATAGCGGCGGCGCTTGGTGCCGGGAATGGGCACGACGTGCGGGTCCTGCGCCATCACCCAGGCCAGTGCCAGCTGGCTCGGTGTGCAGCCGTGCTGCGTTGCCATTTCCTTCACTTGTGCCACCAGCCGCAGGTTGCGGGCGAAATTCTCGCCCTGGAAGCGCGGATTGGTGCGGCGGAAATCATCCTCGGCCAGATCCTCGAAGCGCTGCAACGCACCGGTCAGGAAGCCCCGTCCCAGCGGACTGTAGGCCACGAAGCCGATGCCCAGCGCGCGGCAGGTGGCCAGCACATCCGTTTCAGGATCGCGCGTCCACAAGGAATATTCGCTCTGCAGGGCCGTCACCGGGTGTACCCGGTGGGCGCGCTCCAGAGTGGCCGAGGAGGCTTCGGACAAGCCGATGTAGCGGATCTTGCCGGCCTGCACCAGGTCCGCCAGCGCACCCATGGTGGTCTCGATGGGCGTGTTCGGATCGATGCGATGCTGGTAGTAGAGGTCGATGGTCTCGATGCCCAGGCGCTTGAGGCTGCCCTCCACGGCCTGGCGGATATAGGCCGGGCTGCCATCCACGCCGCGTGCAGATGGATGGGCCGGATCGCGCCGGATGCCGAACTTGGTGGCGATGAAGAACTTGTCGCGGCGGCCTTGGAGGGCGCGGCCGATCAGTTCTTCGTTGGTGTAGGGGCCATACATGTCGGCCGTGTCGAGCAGGTTGATGCCCAGTTCGAGGGCGCGGTCGAGGGTGGCCAGGGATTCGGCGTCGTCGCGCTGCGCATAGAAATCGCTCATGCCCATGCAGCCCAGGCCGATGGCCGAGACCAGCGGGCCGTTGCTGCCCAGGCGGCGGGTGCCGACGGGTGATTGCGCTGGCAGGTGCGAGGTGTGGGGTTGCGTCATGGTGTCATCCTTTCGGGTTGGGGAGCGGCGGCCTTGTCGCCAGCAGAGGCGGGCAGTGCAGCGCGTACTTGCTGCTCCAGTTCGTCATACAGGGCCAGCTTGTGCTGCAGGACCGCCAGGTTCTCCTGCAATTCGGCCAGGGTATCTTGTACGCACAGCGTATGCGCCTGCAGCATGGCACGGCGCTGGCTGACACTTTCCACCGTATTGCCGATGCGGCGTAGCTCGGCATAGCGCAGCATGGCGCGTACCGGCAGGCCGGTGGCCTTGAGCTTTTTCAAGAAGGCGATCCAGTTCAGGTCTTCCTGGGTGTAGCGGCGATGGCGGTTGTCGCGCCGCTCCACCGGGTCGAGCAGGCCGATGCGTTCGTAGTAGCGCAGGGTATGCACCGACAGGCCAGTGGCCTCGGACGCCTGGGCAATGGTGAGAGAAGTTGTCATGGCAGCCAGTCTAGAAGTTGGAGTGCGCTCCAAGTCAAGCGCTCCCGCCATTATCGGCATCCTGGTCGGAGTGCGCTGGCAGCCAGTACAATGCGCGCTGCCTTCCCTTCTGTTCCGGAGCTTTTCCGCATGCACATCGCTGCCGCCACCCAACTTCTGCTCGACGCCCGCCACAGTGGCCTGGCCCTGGACTGGCGCCGCCTGGCCGTGGGTGATGCCGAGACCGCCTATGCCGTGCAGGACGCGCAATTGCTGCGCCTGGGGCCGGTGGGCGGCTGGAAGGTCGGCAGCAAGGGCGATGGCAGCCTGCCCGGCTGTGCAGCGCTGCCGGCTTCGGGCATCGTGGCATCGGGAAGCGAACTGCGCGGGCCGCAATGGCGCATGCGCGGGCTGGAAGTGGAGTTGGCCCTGCGGGTCGGGCGCGATTACGATCCCGGCGAGCAAGAGCCGGATGAAGCCGAGCTGCGCACCGTCTTCGATGCCATCCTGCCGGCCATCGAAGTGGTGGAGACGCGCCTGGGACATCCGCCCTGTACCAATCCCTGGGCCGGCATGGCCGACCTGCAAAGCCACGGTGCACTCATCATCGGTGCCGCCCAGCCGCTGCCTGCCACGCTTTCGTTGCGCCAGATCGTGGCCGGCCTGCACATCGACGGCCAGGAAATCATCCGTACCACCGGCGGCAATCCGGCCGAGCTGTGGACCATGCTGGGCTGGCTGGCGCTGCATTGCGCGCGCCGTGGCCAGCCCTGGCGTGGCGGGCAGATCATCACCACCGGCTCCTGCACCGGCCTGCAGCTGGCGCGGGGAGGGCGGCTGGTGGCGGCGGCGCTCGAGGGCATCGGCGCGGTCTCGTTGAGCTTCGCCGCTTGAAGGGCTGGCCGTTTCTCAGCGCATGAGTTGGCCGATCAGGCGACCCACTTCCGCATGCACCGCATCGCGCCGCGCATCGGTGGCGGCGTTTTCGGTCAGGTAGACGGCAAACAGCAGCGGTGCGCCCTTGTCGGTCCACACCACCCCCACATCGTTGGCCGTGCCCAGGCGCCCGGTACCGGTCTTGTCGCCGACCTTCCAGCCCGCCGGCAGGCCGGCGCGCACACGCTGGTCGCCGGTCCGGTTGGCCACCAGCCACTGCGTGAGCTGCTGGCGCGAGGCCGGAGCAAGCGCATCGTCCAGCAGCAGCCGGCGCAGGTCGGCGGTCATCGCGGCCGGGGTCGTGGTATCGCGAGGGTCGCCAGGGACGGCTTCGTTGAGCGTGGGTTCATTGCGATCCAGCCGGGTGAGATCATCGCCCAACGTGCGCACGAATCGCGTCAGGCCGGCCGGACCGTTCATGCTGGCCAGCATGAGGTTGGCGGCGGTATTGTCCGAGAGGGTCATGGCCGCTTCGCACAACTGCGCCATCGACAGGCCGGCGCCGCCGGTGTGCTTGCCCGTCGTGGGCGAGTAGGGGACCAGGTCTTTCTGGTGATAAACGATGCGCCGGCTCAACTGCTCCTTGCCCTGATCCACGCGGTGCAACACGGCGGCTGCCGCAAGGAACTTGAAGGTACTGCACATGGGGAAGCGCTCATCGGCACGATAGCCCCAGTGGCGAGCACCGGCAGTATCCACCAGCGAAACGCCCAGGCGGCCGCCGATGTCGGCTTCCAGCCGCGACAGGGTATCGGTGAGTGTGGATGAGTCCACAGTTTTACTTGCAACTTGTGGTGCGGCCGCCCAGCTGCGGCTGATCAGGCCGGCCGTGGTCAGGGCGGCAACGGACAGGAAGTGGCGTCGTCCAGACATGGATTCTCCTCGATGAATGATGGCAACAGGGCTGCATCATAGGCAGTAGTCGTGGCGCTCACAATTCACGATAATTGGGTGCAAGCCCAAGAAAAACTGATGCCAGGAAATCCCATGTACCTGCCCCTCAATGCGCTGCGTGCCTTCGAAGTCTCGGCCCGCCACCTCTCCTTCACCCGCGCCGCCGAGGAATTGAGCGTGACCCAGACCGCCGTGAGCATGCAGGTCAAGAACCTGGAACAGCGTCTGGGCGTGGCGCTGTTTCGTCGTCTGCCGCGCGGATTGGCGTTGACCGATGAGGGGCTGGCGCTGCTACCGGTGGTGGCGCAATCCTTCGGGCGCATTGCCGACGTGCTGGCCCAGTTCGAAGATGGCCGCCGCCGCGAGGTCCTCACCGTCGGTGTGGTGGGTACTTTCGCCGTGGGCTGGCTGATGCCGCGCCTGCGTGAATTCCAGCAGCAGCATCCCTTCGTGGATCTGCGCCTGCTCACCAACAACAATCGTGTGGACCTGGCCGGGGAGGGGCTCGATTACGCGATCCGTTTTGGCGATGGTGCGTGGCACGGCACCGAGGCTGAACGTTTGTTCGAAGCGCCGCTGGCCCCGATGTGTGCCCCCGAGATCGCCGCGCGCTTGCGCGCGCCCTCCGACCTGGCGGCCGAGACCTTGCTGCGCTCCTATCGCAGCGATGAGTGGCGCCGCTGGTTTGCGGCAGCCGGTGTGCCTTGCCCGCCCTTGCGCGGCTTCGTATTTGATTCCTCGCTGGCGCTGGCCGAGGCCGCTGCGCAAGAGGCGGGAGTGGCCTTGCTGCCGGTACTGATGTTCGAGCGCGAACTGCGGCAGGGGCGCCTGCTCTGTCCCTTCGGGCAGCGCATCGTATTGGGTGCCTACTGGCTCACGCGCCTGAAGTCACGGCCGCAAACCGCTGCCATGGCGGCTTTCCGGGGATGGTTGCAGACACATGCGGAGGGCATGTAGGTGATGCTGAAGTGATGACTACGCGCAACAACCACAGCGATGTCAGAGAAATCCTGATGGACGTCCGGCCGTCATGCACATAGAATAAATAATATAAACAATTTATACGGTTCGTGCCGGCCGTATGAATCAGGACCATGGACAGACCGGCACTGGCGGAAAAACCTTCGGGACCTGCCATCAGTCATTAGTGAAAGGGGGTAAGTCATGCGTTACTTCGCACAACTCTATCGCAAGCTGGTTGATTTTCTCAACGACTCCAGCGAGCTCGACACCGGATCGCACCGTGGTGCGCCGCATTGCTGCAGCCTCTATTCGGGTTTGTCGAGCATGTCGCAGGACGAGCAGCGCCACTGAGTTCGCACTCACTGCGCCAGCTTCATCTGCCAACCCGGGCCGCGCCAGCGCCCCGGGTTTTTGTTTTTCTGTCGGGCCATCCCTTGCCTGTTGCCGTGGCAGCCGACACCCTGTGCCGTCGCGGCATCGTTTGAGATTAGGTGTTTTCTTTAATAAGTGTCGTCAGAAAATTCCTGCTAATCAAGCCGCTGAAGATGTAATACAGTCGCGCAACAGCCCGAGGCAGCATCGCGGCAATGCACCTTTTCTCAAATGCAGATGGCACAACTCAAAAAAATCAGCATCAACGACTTGGCCGTGGGGATGTATTTCGCCGGCTTCGATGGCTCATGGATCGAGCATCCCTTCTGGCGCAGCAAGTTCAAGATCGAGCACGCAGCCGACGTAAGCCGGGCGCGCAGTGCCGGCTTCGAATTCTGCTGGATCGATCTGTCACTGGGGCGCGATGTCATTGCTCACCAGCCCATCGAGGACGTGGCCGTTGTGCCACCTGCGCCGGTCACTGCGGAGGAGGAGTATCGCAATGAACTCAACGAAGCCTTGCGGCTCTACGAGAGTGCCAAGGAATCGACCCGGCAGATGTTCCGGCAGGCCCGTCTGGGCAAGACCCTGGATGTCGAGAAATGCCAGGACCTGGTGGAGGAAATCGCCGCCTCGGTCACGCGCAATTCGAACGCCCTGCTCAGCATCATCCGCCTCAAGCGCGCCGATGAATACACCTACCTGCACTCCATCGCCGTCTGTACCATGATGGTGGCGCTGGCGCGCACCCTGGGCATGGACAGCACGGCCTGCAAGGAAGCCGGACTGTCCGGCTACCTGCATGACGTAGGCAAGGCCTTTATTCCGCTGGAGGTACTGAACAAGCCGGGCAAACTGACCGACCAGGAATTTCGTATCATCCAGCGCCACCCCACGCTGGGTTATGAATACCTGAGCGGCTTCGCCGGCGTACCGGACTATGTCCTCGACGTGTGCCTGCATCATCACGAAAAGGTCGATGGCACCGGTTACCCGGGGCGCCAGCAGGGCAACCAGATCGGCCTGTATTCGCGCATGGCCGCCGTGTGCGACGTGTACGACGCCGTCACCTCCGATCGCACCTACAAGTCCGCCTGGGATCCGGCCGAGTCACTGGCCCGCATGGCGACCTGGCAGGGGCACTTCGATCGTCCCATCTTCCTGACCTTCGTCAAGACGCTGGGCATCTATCCCGTCGGGTCCATCGTCAAGCTGCGCTCTGGCCGTACTGCGCTGGTCATTCGCCAGAACCAGAAGGATCTCACCCGGCCTGTGGTCAAGGCGTTTGCAACGGCCGTGTCGATCGAGGCCCTGGAGAGCGAGATCATCGACCTGTCCGCACCGGACCAGGAGGATGCCATCAGTGAGCGCAGCGGGCAGGACTGGATCCGCAGCAACGGGCTGGTGCTGGACTCACTCAAGGCACTGGTGGAGGGCGGCGAGAGCCCGGGAGAGGCCAGGCCTTAGGGCCTGGTCACGTTGAATCTACTCGTAGATTTCATGGGAACAGGCCTTGGTCCTCAGCGCGAGCCGAGGATATGTGCGATGCGTTCCTCATTGGCCGGATGGCTGGAGAGATAACGCGCGGCCGGGCCATCCTTGTCCATCTCTCCCAGCTTCTCGAACACCAGCGCCAGCTTCTGACACGGCAGGCCATTGGCCTTGAACATGGCAATGGCGTAATCATCGGCCTCGCGTTCGATGTCGCGCGAATACTTCAGATCCAGCAACACCGTGGGGATGTTGGCCAGCACCGCCGAGACATCGCCAAACAGAGCGGTGGCCATGGCGGCAATGGCCGAACTCTGGATCAGTCGCCGCATCAGGTGGCGGCGGTGCACATGGCCCAGTTCGTGGGCCAATACCCCCATGAGGGCATCATCATCGTCCAGCAACTGCACGATCTCGTCAGTGACCACGATCTGCCCGGAGGGCAGGGCGAAGGCATTGGGCCCGATGCGGCTCTTGCGAAACACGATCTCGTAATCGGGGGCATCCGGCAGCGGCGTCGTCATGGCGCGAAAGCGCGCCGTGATGGCCCGCGCACGATGCGCATCGAGCTGGCTGGGTGACAGCACCCTCGTATCGAGGAAGTCCAGCGTGTCCTGTCCGACCTGGCGATCCACCGACACCGGCAGCATGGCGGTGATGCCCTGGGCCGCCAGCGGCAGCAGATAGAGGTAGCTCAGGACCACCACCGCCACCAGGACCGCGCAGGCCGTCAGTGCGTGGAACCAGCTCTGCTGCAGCCGCACTACCAGTGAATCGCGCTGGCCGATCCCGCGCAGCAAGGCGCTGAAGGCCGCGCCATCGATGATCTCCAGATAGGCGCCATCGGGGAAGCTGACCTTGCGCGCCGCGCGGTTCAGGCGCTCGGAAACGTGCAACCCGGCAATCGGGCAATCCCGCTCCACCTCCCCGCGTACCTGGGCCACGCCGCCGCTGACGGTGAGCGTGACCAGGTAGCGTCTCGAGGTCTTGCCATCGTAATAGGAAGCCGAGACTGTCATGGCTTACATCGACAGGTCGAAGTCGAGCAGATCGCCCAGGCCCTCGCCGGTCGCCGAGCCGGGCGATTCGCTGGAAGCGATGAAGTCGTCCAGGCTGCCTGCCGGCAGCAAGGTAAGCGACTCGATGCGATAGCGCATCATGCGTACCTGCGCGAAGGGCGTGAACAGGCCCAGCGTCACGGCGATGCCCAGCACGTTGGTCAGCAGGATGAAGGCCGTGCGGCCCCAGCGCATGCGGCTCTGGAAGCGATGTTCACCCAGGCGGGTATTGTTCCAGACCAGGTTCTGCAGCAGCGTCAGCCACAGCGGAATGATCAGGAAGGACCAGACGTAGAGGGCCAGCAGCATGAGCGCGAAGGCCAGGATCGAACCTGCGCCCGACTCGATCGCTCGGAACAAGGCCATGCCGCCAAAGCTGATGACGATGAGCGCCGAGCCGGCGATCCAGCCACCGATGCCGGCCAGGTAGGCCAGGTAGAACGCGCCGACCGAACCATGGAAGGAGAAGTGGGTGGAGCCGAAGCGCGTCTCATTGTGCTGGAAGCGCTTGAAGCGCTGTGCCGCCATCGGCATGAGCAGGCCCACGCTGAAGACGCCGATCATCGGCCACAACAGGAAGTTCTTGAAGGCACCGCCGAAGCTGCCGCGAAAACCGAAGCGGATGCCGCGATAGCTGGTGTTGTAGAGCTTGAATTGCAGGCTGCGCCAGATCAGCCAGGGGCTGGCCAACATGAGGATCAGCGCGGCGATCAGGCCAAGCAGGATGTTGATGTAGCCGGCGAGCTGGTAAGCCACCAGCAGTACCACGGCCAGGATGCGTCCCTTGAGGATGGCCACGGGATTGCCGTGATAGTCGAAGCTGGCCCCGGCCACCGAAGTGTTGTCGTAGAAATAGCGCAGTCGGCGCACCTTGGCCCAGGCGGAATAGATGCCCAGCGTCACCACGGACAGCAGCAGGTTGACGATCCAGATACGGAAATATTCGGAACCGCGCCCGCTGAAGGAAAATGCCTGTGGTGCACGGTGATCGGCAGAATCGCGCAGGGCGGTGGCAAAGGTGCCCGGCTCATTGGATGCAGACGGAGGAGGGACGGTGGCGTCAGGCAAATCGGAATGGTCGTTCATGGAAACTCTTGTGTTGGTCGTTGTATGGAAGAGGTCTGCCGATGGGGTCGGGCAAGAATCCATTGCTCGCAAGTAAAAGTCAAGTTGGCGGGCATCTCCATGTGACTTGTATGGATTTTGTAGGGGCGCACCTCGCATTTTTTCGAGCCTCATTGGTCTGGCCTTCTGCAGAAATGCACTGTTTGTGCGAACATTGCTGCCCACATGCGGTCAAGGCAAGGGCATGGCGGCGGCGTCAACAGCGCGGCCTCGCAGCAATGATTGTCCGCATTCGCGCCAAACAAAAGTTTCCTGAGCGTCGCCTGGTCTCCACGCCCGGCGACGTTTGCCAACCAAAGGAGCCTCCATCCATGTCCACGTCCTGGAACACCGCCGCCATCGCCGAGAAGCTCGGCATTCCTGTCACCGACCTCGGCATCGAGACCATCGCCCACAGCGCCGATGGCATCGATTACGAAAGCGTGCTCCTCTACAACAAGGCGCAAGCCCCGGTCTCCGGTGTGCTGAGCGTTCCCAATTACTTCGGGCTGCGCCAGCAGGCGCTGGAAATCGCCGCCACCACCATCGGTGCGGGCCATGCCATCCTGGTGGCCGATGTGTTCGGCAAGACCCTGCGTCCGGGCAATCCGGACGAAGCTCTGGCGGCCATCATCCCGCTCAAGAAGGATCGCGCCGAACTGCGCAAGCGCATGCACGGCGCGCTCAAGGTCTTGCGCGAGCAGTCCTTCGTCAAGCTCGATGCGTCCAGGCTGGGCGCCTGCGGTTTCTGTTTCGGTGGCACGGCGGCGCTGGAGCTGGCGCGTGATGGCGCTGAGCTGCGCGGCACGGTCTCGCTGCATGGTGCGCTCGATACCCCGGCCCCGGCCGAGAGCAAGATCAAGGGCGCAGTACTGGTGCTGCACGGCGTGCAGGATCCGTCGGTGCCACGCGATCAGGTCAATGGCTTCATCGACGAGATGAGCGCCCTGAAGATCGACTGGCAACTGGTCAACTATGGTCAGGCAGGCCATTCCTTCACCGATCCGGATGCCAACCATCCCGGCTTCTTCTACCACCGCCAGACCGCCGAGCGCGCCGCTGTTGCCTTGCAGGATTTCTTCGGCGAAGTGCTGGCCTGATGTAAATCAGGCACCGCAGGGCGGAGTCCTGCCGGTCTGAGTCTCACCCTGTGCGGCTGCGCCCGACGACACCGCACAGGGGCTACACCATAACAAGAAGAGAACGCGTCCATTCGGCACGCAGGGGAGCTTCATCCTTGCATGGCGTGTTGCCAGCGTCCCGCATACCCTCGTCAAATCCCACGTCCAAAGGATACTCATGTCACAAGATAAAGAGCCCAGGCGGCGCTTCCTGCGCCAGGTGTTGGCCATCGTCCCAGCCGCGACCACGCTAGGCGGCGCCACCACCGCAGCAGTCAGCCAACCGGCAATGGCCGACAGCAGCGAGCCGGGCAAGGCCCGCGCCTACACTCCCAGCTACTTCACCGCGCCCGAATGGGCCTTCCTCAACGCCGCCGTCGATCATCTCATCCCCTCGGACCAGTACGGTGCCGGTGCACTGGAGACCGGCGTGCCCGAGTTCATCGACCGCCAGATGGAAACGCCCTATGGCGCCGGCAAGCTGTGGTACATGCAGGGTCCTTTTCACCCGGACAGCGCGCCTGAACTGGGCTACCAGCTCTCGCTGGTACCGCGCGACATCTATCGCCAGGGCATTGCCGCCTGCAATGACTGGTGCAGCAAGAACCACGGCAAGGTCTTCGCCGAACTCGACAAGGCCAAGCAGCTGGAAGTACTCAAGATGATGGAAGGCGGCAAGATCAGCTTCGATACGGTGCCGGCCAAGACCTTCTTCAGCTTCATGCTGGGCAATACCAAGGAAGGTTATTTCGCCGACCCGATGTACGGCGGCAACCAGAAGATGGGCGGCTGGAAGATGGTCGGCTTCCCCGGTGCGCGTGCCGATTACGCCGACTGGGTGGACCAATACAACGTCAAGTATCCATACGGCCCCGTGTCGATTCTGGGAGAGAAGGGCTGATCATGGCTATCAAAAAAGACAAAGTGGATGTAGTGATGGTGGGCCTGGGCTGGACCGGCTCCATCATGGGCATGGAGCTCACCGAAGCCGGCCTGAACGTGCTGGCGCTGGAGCGTGGCGACATGCGTGACACCAACACCGACACGCCGTATCCGAAGGCGGTCGATGAACTGAAATACTCGGTGCGTGGCGCGTTGTTCCAGGACCTCTCGCGCGAGACCGTGACGATCCGCCATGCGCTCTCCGATGTGGCGGTGCCGTATCGTCAGCATGGCTCCTTCCTCTTGGGTGATGGCGTGGGCGGTGCCGGTTTCCACTGGAACGGCATGATGTACCGCAACCTGCCTGAAGAACTGGAAATGCGCTCCCACTACGAGCAGAAGTACGGCAAGAAATTCATCCCCGAGGACATGACCATCCAGGACCATGGCGTGACCTACAAGGAACTGGAGCCGTTCTACGATTTCTCGGAAAAGGTCATGGCCGTCTCCGGCAAGGCCGGCAATCTGAAGGGGAAGATCGTGCCCGGTGGCAATCCGCTGGAAGCCGAGCGCAGCGATGAATTCCCGACCCCGCCGCTGCAATACCAGTACGCTGCTTCGCTGGTGGAGAAGGCCATGCGCGATGTCGGCTACCACCCCTATCCCGCGCCGGCGGCCAATGCCTCGCAGCCCTTCACCAATCCGTACGGCGTACGCATCGGCCCCTGCAACTACTGCGGCTTCTGCGAGAACTACGGTTGCTACATGTATTCGAAGGCTTCGCCACAGACCACCATCCTGCCGGTGCTGTTGAAGCGCAAGAACTTCGAAGTGCGTACCAAGGCGCAGGTCATCAAGGTCAACCTGGATGCCTCCGGCAAGCGCGCCACCGGCGTCACCTACATCGATGCCCAGGGCCGCGAGGTCGAGCAGCCGGCCGATCTGGTGCTGCTGACCGCGTTCCAGACCCACAACGTGCGCCTGCTGCTGCTCTCGGGCATTGGCAAGCCGTATGACCCGGTCACTGGTGAAGGCGTGGTCGGCAAGAACTTCGCCTACCAGTACAACGGGGGCATCAACGTGGTCATGCCCAAGGGGACCCAGTTCAATCCCTTCATCGGCACCGGTGCCGGTGGCGTGGGCATGGACGACCTCAACGGCGACCAGTTCGATCACGGTCCGCTGGGCTTCATCGGCGGCGCCTCGATCCGTCACGTGCGCACCGGTGGTCGGCCCATCAAGCAGGCCGGCACCATGCCCGGCGAGAAGGTCCCCAGCTGGGGTTCGGAATGGAAGGCCAGCGTGCAGGACAGCTATCAGCGCACGCTCACCATCGGCATGTCCGGTTCGGTGATGGCTTATCGCGACTGCTACCTGTCGCTGGATCCGACCTACAAGGATGCCAACGGCCAGCCGCTGCTGCGCCTGACCCTGAACTGGAAGGAAAACGAAGGCAAGATGCTGACCTACATCGCAGGCCAGATGGAGAAGGTCGGCCAGGCCATGAATCCGGAAAAGGTCATCAAGGCCGTACGCAAGACCGGTTCGTCCTGGGATACCCGGGTCTATCAGTCGACTCACCTGACCGGCGGCGCGATCATGGGAACGACGCCCAAGAACAGCGTGGTCAACAAGTATCTGCAAAGCTGGGACGTGCCCAACGTGTTCGTCTACGGGGCCTGTGCCTTCCCGCAGAACATGGGTTACAACCCGACCGGGCTGGTCACGGCGCTGGCGTATCACTCCGCCAGGGCCATTCGTGAGCAGTATCTGAAAAACCCCGGCCCGCTGGTGCAGGCATAAGGATGACGACCATGATCAAGCATTATTTCATCGCCGCCTGCGCGGCAGTCATGTCGCTGTCCGCGTTGTCCGCAGCGGCGCAAATCAATCCGGCAGCGCCCTCGGCTGATCAGCAGCTGGTGCAGCGCGGCGAGTACCTGGCCAAGGCCGGGGACTGCGTGGCCTGCCACACCGCCAAGGGCGGCAAGCCTTTTGCGGGCGGCTTGCCCATTGCCACGCCCATCGGCACGGTGTATTCCTCCAACATCACGCCGGACAAGGAACACGGTATCGGCAACTACAGCGAAGAGGATTTCGACCAAGCCCTGCGTCACGGCATCCGCAAGGATGGTGCGTCGCTCTATCCGGCCATGCCGTATCCCTCCTACGCCAAGGTCAAGCCGGCTGACGTGAAGGCACTGTATGCCTATTTCATGAAGGGTGTGCAGGCCGATCCCGCACCCAATCGCGGTGTGGACATCACCTGGCCGTTGTCGATGCGCTGGCCGCTGTCGGTGTGGCGCAAGGTCTTTGCACCGGCCGTAGCGGTCGATGGTCCCGAGGACAATAGTCCCCTGGTCCGTGGCCAATACCTGGTCGAGGGCCTGGGACACTGTGGCGCCTGCCATACCCCGCGTGGCGTGGGCATGCAGGAGAAGGCGCTGTCCAATGACAGCAGCCAGTTCCTCTCCGGTGGTGTCGTCGATGGCTACCTGGCCAACAACCTGCGCGGGGATGCCCGTGATGGTCTGGGCAACTGGAGCGAGGCCGATATCGTGGCCTTCCTCAAGACCGGCCGCAACAGCCATTCCGCTGCTTTTGGCGGCATGGCCGACGTGGTCGCCAACAGTACCCAGTACATGACCGAGGAAGATCTCTCGGCCATGGCCAAGTACCTGAAGTCCTTGAAGCCGGTGAAGGACAGTACGGCTGCGCTGGCCTATGACGACAAGACCCACCAGGCCCTGCGCCGCGGCAGCGACCAGAGCCCCGGGGCGATGGCGTTCCTGAACAACTGCGCGGCCTGCCACCGCAGCAGCGGCAAGGGCTATGACGAAACCTTCCCGAGCCTGGCCTTGTCACCCACGGTCAATGCCGAGAACCCGGCTTCGCTGATCCGCATCGTGCTGGAAGGCGCCGAAATGCCCTGGACCCACAAGGCCCCGACGCAATTCGCCATGCCGGCCTTCGGCAGTCGCCTGTCGGATCAGGAAGTGGCCGACGTGGTCACCTTCATCCGCAGCAGCTGGGGTAACCAGGCCGGATCGGTGAGTGCCTCCGAGGTCGCCAAGGTGCGCAAGCAACTGCCGGAGAAGAAGACGGTGGAGGCGAATGCAGCAGTGACCACGCGTTAAGCCTTTGAATATGTCGCCAGGCTTTTTGAATAGCTCTTCGAGAGTTTAGTTGAAGGTCAATTACAAAAAAGGAGCCCAAATCTTCATCGATTTGGGCTCTTTTTATTTCGTAATTGAGTCGGCTGCCTACCGGATATGCAATTCAACAGAATGGTAGCTAATACCGTGGGGCGATAGGCTCAACGGTATTAGCATTTTCCAAGTTACTCCTTCACCGCCCCCGTCATGCCCGATACGTAATACTCCACAAAGAACGAATACACCACCGCCACCGGTAGCGAACCCAGCAGCGCACCGGCCATCAGCGCTCCCCAGTGATAGACGTCGCCATCCACCAGCTCGGTGACGATCCCCACCGGTACCGTCTTGACCTCGGAAGAAGAAATGAAGGTCAGCGCATAGATGAATTCATTCCATGACAGCGTGAAGGCAAAGATGCCTGCCGAGATCAGGCCCGGCACCGCCAGGGGCAGGATGATCTTGACCAGGATCTCCCAGCGGGTGGCACCATCGATCAGTGCACACTCTTCCAGCTCATAGGGAATCGAGCGGAAGTAACCCATCAGCAGCCAGGTGCAGAACGGGATCAGGAAGGTCGGATAGGTCAGGATCAGCGCCCAGCGCGTGTCGAACAGCCCCAGCTTGAACACGATCGCCGCCAGCGGAATGAACAGGATCGATGGCGGGATCAGGTAGGCCAGGAAAATGCCCAGACCGACCTGCTTGGAACCCTGGAAGCGCAGTCGTTCGATCGCATAGGCGGCAAAGACGCTGGCCGCCAGCGAGGCGAAGGTCGATACCACCGAGACGATCACCGTGTTCAACAGCCAGGCCGGATACTGGGTTTCGAACAGCAGCTTCTTGAAGTGCGCCAGCGTCGGGGCAACCACCCAGAACGGGTTGCCGGTCTGCGAGAGCAATTCATTATCCGGCTTGAAGGCGGTGATCACCATCCAGTAGAACGGGAACAGCAGCACGAACAGGAAGATCAGTAGCGGAATGTAGATCGTCACCCACTTGCGCGGCGTCGATTGCAGGAAATCCATGCCCTGGGTTTCCTGCTGGTCGTCTTTTTTCTTGGCCATTATTTGTCACCTCCTTGTTGCCAGCCGCGACGTTGCAGGCCGAAATACGAGAACATGATCGCTGCCAGCAGGAAGGGAATCATGTAGGTTGCCAGCGCCGCGCCTTCGCCCAGGGCACCGCCCGGAATGGCGCGCTGGAACGAGAGCGTGGCCATCAGGTGGGTGGCGTTCAACGGACCACCACGGGTGAGCACATAGATCAGCTGGAAGTCGGTGAAGGTGAACAGCACCGAGAAGGTCATCACCACCGCGATGATCGGCGTCAACAGCGGCAGCGTCACGTGGCGGAACTGCTGCCATGGCGTGGCACCGTCGATGGCTGCGGCCTCATACAGCGAGGGCGAGATCGTCTGCAGGCCCGCCAGCAGCGAAATGGCCACGAAGGGGATGCCGCGCCAGACGTTGGCGAAGACCGTCGACCAGCGCGCATTCCACGGGTCGCCCAGGAAGTCGATGTAGTGATCGATCAGCCCCATCTTGTGCAAGGCCCAGCTGATGACGGAAAACTGCGCGTCATACAGCCACCAGAAGGCCAGCGCCGACAGCGCGGTTGGCACGATCCAGGGCAGCAGCACGATGGCGCGGAAGAAGGTCTTCAGCGGTACGTTCTTGTTGAGCAGGATGGCCAGCCACAGGCCGAGTGCAAATTTCAGGATGCTGGCGCTGACCGTGTAGAACACGGTATTGAACAGCGACAGCTGCGCCAGCGAATCGCCGGCCAGATAGGTGAAGTTGTCCAGGCCGATGAAGCTGCCTTCGCCGCCGATCTTGGTATCGGTGAAGCCCAGCCAGATGCCCAGGCCCAGCGGGTAGGTCAGGAACACCACCAGCAGGATCACGGCCGGGGCCATGAACAGCATGCCCAGGACGTTACGGTTGTTCAGGAATCGGGATAGCATGATGTGCCTCGATGAAAGGGCCGCAGAACGAGTCCGCGGCCAGTACTGTAGTGATGCGCAGCCACGCCTGGCGATGCGCCAGCGATGCCGCATCGGGCCGGCAGGCCCTGACAACCTGCCCCTTTGCCCGCTGTCCCGAGGGAACCCGGTGCGGCTGCGTCGCTGCCCTTCAGGCCGATGGTATCAAGCCTTGTAGTAGCGCTTGGCGCGTTCGGCCGCGCGGTCGATGGCTTGCTGCACGGTCTTGGCGCCCGAGGCCGCCTCGGCCACCATGTCCACCACCACGTAGTCCGCCATGCAGGCCGCCGAGGCCTGGCCCAGCGGGCCTTCGTGACCATGGTCCAGCATCAGCGAGGCAGAGTCGCGGTAGACCGTGGCCTTGGGGTCGTCGGTCCAGACCGGGTTCTTCTCGTAGGCCTTCAGCGACTGGCTGACGTAGCCGATGGAAGCCTTCATCCACGGGTTGTACTGGTCCGGCTCGAACATGAACTGCACGAAGGCCTTGGCCGCATTGGGATACTTGGTGTGCTTGAATACCATCATCTGCGTGATCTGCATCAGCTCGGTGGGCTTGCCTGCCGGGCCGATGGGGAAGTGCGCATGCTGGGTATCCTTGGCGATCTCCTGCATCTTGGGCTCGGCCGAGTTCTTGGCGGCGTAGTACACCGAGATGCCGTTGGCGGTCATGCTGATCTGGCCATCCAGGTAAGCCTTGTTGTTGGAGGGGTCCTGCCACGACAGGGTGCCGGGTACGAAGGTGGCATACAGCTGCTTGGCGTATTCCAGCGCGGCGCGGGTCTCCGGCGAATTGATGGCGACCTTGCCGCTCTTGTCGACCAGCTTTCCGCCGTGCGACCACAGCAGCCAGTGCGCCCAGTTGTTGGCGTCACCGACGGCCTTGCCCAGGGCGAAGCCGACCGGCGTGTCCTTGGCCTTCAAGGCCTGGCACAGCTTGAGGAAGCCGGCCGTGTCCTTGGGCATGGTGTCGAAGCCGGCGGCCTTGATCTGGCTTTCGCGGTAGACCAGGGCATTGCCGATCACGCCCAGCGGCAGGGCGATCCACTTGCCATCCTTGGTGCCGTACTTGCGGCAGACGTCGTACCAGCCGCCATAACGCTTGCCCAGCGAATCAGCCAGATCGGTCATGTCGATGAGCTTGGTCGGATATTGTTGCGGATCGTCGAACCAGCCCAGCACGATGTCCGGACCGCTGCCCACGTTGGCCGCCACGGCCGCTTTCGGACGCACGTCTTCCCAGCCTTCGCTGTCGGTGCGTACCGGGATGCCGGTCAGCTCGGTAAATTTCTTGACGTTGGCGTTCCACAGGTCTTCATCGCCCTGGACGAAACGTTTCCAGCGCAGGATGCGCAGGGTTGCGCCCTGTTCGATGGGGTACTTGATGCTGTCGGCACCGGCCGCACCGGCGCCTGCGGCAAAGGCATTGGCGCCCATGCCGGATGCGGCTGCGGCGGCAGCACTGGTGACCAGGAATTCGCGTCGTGTCAGCTTGCTCATGTCTCCTACTCCTTCGGTTGAAAGTCGAATTGGACCGCTCTCGAACAACGTTCTTGCGGATGGACTCTTTTTCTTGTGATGCTGCGCTACTGGTGTTGCCTGGGTTACTGCAATGACGGTACGCCCGATCAGCGCGCCGCCAGCGACTTGCCCGATTCGGTATCGAACAGGTGCGTACGGCTGTGGTCGGGGACCAGGTGAACCACATCGCCGGCGCCGAAATCATGGCGCTCGCGGAAGATCGACGTGAGGCTGCTCTCGCCGAAGCGCGAGAACACTTCGGTATCGGCACCGGTCGGCTCCACCACGATGACCTTGGTGGCGATACCTGCTCCGGCAGGACCGATGGAGAGGTGCTCGGGACGCACGCCGTAGGTGACCTTCTGGCCGTCATTGCCCTGCAAGGCGCTGCCATAGGGTGCCGGCAGGCGGGTGCCGTCGGCGAATTCGACTTCGGCAGCCGCGCCGTTGCGGCGCAGGGTGGCGGGAATGAAGTTCATCGCCGGCGAGCCGATGAAGCCGGCCACGAACAAGTTGGCCGGATGATCGTACAGATCCAGCGGACGGCCGCGCTGTTCCACCAGGCCATCGCGCATGACCACGATCTGATCGGCCATGGTCATGGCTTCGATCTGGTCGTGGGTGACGTAGATGGAGGTGGTCTTCAAGCGCTGGTGCAGTTCCTTGATCTCGGTGCGCATCTGTACGCGCAGCTTGGCATCGAGGTTGGAGAGCGGTTCGTCGAAGAGGAACACCTGCGGATCACGCACGATGGCGCGTCCCATCGCCACGCGCTGGCGCTGGCCGCCCGAGAGCTGGCGCGGGTAGCGATCCAGCAGCTGGTTCAGACCGAGGATGTCGGCGGCCTTCTTGACGCGTTCTTCCACGAAGGACTTGTCCTTCTTGGCCAGCGTGAGCGAGAAGGCCATGTTGTCGCGCACCGTCATGTGCGGGTAGAGCGCATAGTTCTGGAACACCATGGCGATGTCACGGTCCTTGGGCTGGACGTTGTTGACCACGGTGCCGCCGATGAGGATCTCGCCGCCGGTGATTTCTTCCAGCCCCGCCAGCATGCGCAGCAGCGTGGACTTGCCGCAGCCGGAAGGACCGACCAGGACGGTGAATTCGCCATCGGCGATATCGATGTCGACGCCCCGGATGATCTGGGTGCTGCCGAACTGCTTCTTGACTGCGCGGATCTGTACTGATGCCATCAAATGCTCCTCGTGTCTATCCTCGTATCGACGCTGCGGAACCGGTTCCAGGCGGAGCCGTTCACAGCGCACTTTGTTCAGGCACGTCCTGTGGAGGGACGTACGGAAGATCCTGGTGGTCTTCCTTCTTCTGTCATCTACGGTGATGCAGCGCCGGCTGGCGGCCGGCGCGGTGCTGCGTTGGCGCCCCGTTGCCGGGGTCATTGTTTGGTCTTATTGGTTCTTGCCCTGGACGACCACGTAGGAGGGCCGTCCGTTGCGGTCCCAGTCGATCAGGTTCTGGGCCGCCTTGCGCCGCAGTTCGCGTGCTGCGACATCCGAGAAGAAGGCCGCGTGCGGCGACAATAGCACACGTGGATGCTGGACGATAGCCGAAGCCGTCTCGGGCGGCTCAACCGGCAACACATCCAGCGCCGCACCCTTGAGCTTGCCATTCTCCAGCGCCGCCAGCAGGTCGTCGATCTTGACCAGGCCACCGCGCGCGGAGTTGACCAGATAGCTCTGCGGTTGCAGCAGGCCCAGCAGCGAGGCATCGATCATGTTGCGCGTCTCGTCGTTCAAGGGCGTATGCAGCGACACCACATGCGCTTGGCGGAACAGTTCCTCGCGGCTCACGCGTTCCACGTAGGCGGGGAAATCGCCATCGATGATGTAGGGATCGTAGGCAATGACGCGCTTGAACAGATTGCGCGAGATGTGTGCCATGCGCTTGCCGATGCGGCCCAGACCGATGATGCCGATGGTCAGGTCGGAGGCGCGCGGGATGATGCCGGCCGTGGTGTAGTGCCATTCACCGGCCTTCACGGCTCGGTCGTAGACGGTAATGTTGCGGATCAGGTCCAGGGCCATGGCCAGCGCATGGGTGGCCACTTCGCCCACGCCATAATCGGGCGAGTTGGCGACCCACACGCCGTGCGCGGCGGCGTCGGCCGTGTTGATGGTGTCGAAGCCGGCGCCATAGCGGCTGGCGATGCGGATTTCAGGCCGGGCTGCAAAGACCTTGGCGTTCACCGGTGCGTATTGCACCAGCAGGCCCTGGCATCCTGCGGAGGCGGCGATCACCTCCTCTTCGGTGCGGCATTGCGCGGTTACGACTTCCACACCGGCTTCCTTGTAGAGCGCAAGCTCCAGGTCGACGTCGGGAAAATCGTAGTCCGTAATCAGTACTTTCATTGCTCGTCTCCGTGATGGTTGTCTTGGTCCACCTGATGCAACTACTTCCTGGAACACGGCCGCCGCTTGTTGTGGCTGTACCGTGATCCCGGGGTACGACGGATGCTGGTATTAAGATGACTTTAATGCTGTTTGAATGACCCTTAACTTTTGCTTAATGCTGCTGCTTTGATGCTTTGATGCTTGTTGCTGCAGGTGGAATTCGGTGCAACCGGTTTGTTTGCAAAATCTGACTGCCCCTGCCGCCGCTCACAGCGGCGAGGGCAGATCCGTTCAGTGATTGTCCTTGGGCACGTAAGGTCCGCTCTTGCCGACCAGGAAATCAAGGTCCGCGCCCTGGTTGGCCTGCTGCACGTGATCCACGTAGAGCTTGACCCAGCCGCGCTGCATCTGCGGCGGCAGCTCGGGCTTGCTCCACTGCGCACGGCGGCGCGCCAGTTCTTCGTCCGACACATCCAGGTGCAGCTTGCGCGCCTCCACATCGAGTTCGATGAAGTCGCCGTTCTGCACCAGCGTCAGCGGCCCGCCGGCGGCCGCTTCCGGCGAGACGTGCAGCACCACGGTGCCATAGGCGGTACCGCTCATGCGGGCATCCGAGACGCGCACCATGTCCGTGATGCCCTTGCGCAGAATCTTGGGCGGCAGCGGCATGTTGCCTGCTTCGGCCATGCCGGGGTAACCCTTGGGACCGCAATTCTTGAGCACCAGCACACAGGTTTCATCGACGTCCAGGTTCTCGTCATCGATGCGCTTGTGCAGGTCGTCGCTGTTCTCGAACACCACGGCACGGCCGCGATGCTTGAGCAGGGCAGGGGTGGCGGCCGATGGCTTGATGACGGCACCGTCCGGGGCCAGGTTGCCCTTGAGGATGGCGATGCCGGCTGCTTCCTTGAAGGGCTGGTCGAAGCTGCGGATGACTTCCGGATTCCAGTTCGGCGCATCCTGGCAGTTCTCCCACAGGGTCTTGCCGTTGGCGGTCAGGGCGGTCTTGTCGATCACGCTTTCGAGCTGGCGGATCACGGCCGGCAGGCCGCCCGCATAGTAGAAATCTTCCATCAGGAATTTGCCCGAGGGCTGCAGGTCCAGCAGGCAGGGCAGTTGCTGGCCGATGTCGTCCCAATCCTTCAGATCGAGCTGGATGCCGATGCGACCGGCAATGGCCAGCAGGTGGATCACTGCATTGGTGGAACCACCGATGGCGGCGTTGACGCGAATGGCGTTCTCGAACGCCTGGCGGGTGAGGATCTTGGAGAGCACCAGGTCTTCTTCCACCATCTGCACGATGCGGCGACCGGCGTTGCGGGCCAGCACGTTGCGGCGCGCATCCACGGCGGGAATGGCAGCATTGTGCGGCAGGCCCACGCCCAGTGCCTCGACCATGCTGGCCATGGTGGAGGCGGTGCCCATGGTCATGCAGTGACCGTGCGAGCGGTGCATGCAGCTCTCGGCTTCAAAGAATTCTTCCTGCGTCATCTTGCCGGCGCGCACGTCTTCCGACATCTGCCACACGCCCGTGCCGGAACCCAGTTCACGGCCACGGTATTTGCCTGAGAGCATGGGGCCGCCCGACACGCCGATGGTCGGCACATCCACTGAAGCCGCGCCCATCAGCAGGGCCGGCGTGGTCTTGTCGCAGCCCATCAACAGCACCACGCCATCGAGTGGATTGGCGCGGATTGACTCTTCCACATCCATGCTGGCCAGGTTGCGATAGAGCATGGCGGTGGGCCGCAGCAGGGTCTCGCCCAGCGACATCACGGGGAATTCCAGCGGGAAGCCACCGGCTTCCCAGATGCCGATCTTGACCTGTTCGGCCAAGGCGCGGAAGTGCGAATTGCAGGGGGTCAGTTCGGAATAGGTATTGCAGATGCCGATCACCGGACGGCCATCGAACTGGTCGTGCGGGATGCCGCGGTTCTTCACCCAGGAGCGGTAGATGAACCCATCGCGGTCCTGGCGGCCAAACCAGGCCTGGCTGCGGCGGGTGGGTTTTTTCTTGGTGTCGTCGGTCATTGTCGTTTCCCTGGCAAGGTGCGTGCGCAAGCGCGCACTGCGTTCCTTGCCCTGCTTCATGCGATCCATGGGCTGCCGGCCGGATGTGGCCAGCAGTGCCGTTCAATGCTTGCTGCCTGCGCGAACCTGGTCTTTGTCAAACTCAGGCGAGAGCGCGCGCGGCGACGGGATGACTGTCGCCCTGGTCAAAGAAATAGCGGGAAAAATCAATCAGCAGGAAGGCCAGCAGGGACCCGAACGCAGAGCAGCGATGCAAGGCACGGCGCGCACGCACGCTGGAGGCGGTGGCGGCGCAGCGCGCCTGCGCCCAGCCGGCCGGCGTCCTGCGGTTCACATGCGATGCTGTGCCTGGATAAGCCAATGGGATGTCTCCGTTGCCTGGAGCCGCCGGCAGGTGCCATGGCGGCTGGGTCTGTGCCGTCCGTTCTGCCCTGCGGCCTGCCCCGTCCCCGACGGTGGCATGGCACGCTGATGCGACGTGACTTGTGTAATTGGCTGCGAGTCTATTGCAGCCGGATTTGTTTGGTCAAGTGGTAATACCAGATCGCGAGAAAGCTTTTTGTCAGCATTGTGCGGCTGGCTTTTTGCGTCGCCGCTGCAACATGCAGTAAAACACACTGCCAGCCTGAAAGCCAGAGCTGGTAAGGGTTTGCGACGGGCTATTAATGTTGCATGGCACCAAGGATGAATTTTTTTGATCCATTCGATTCATCCTTGACACTGCCGGAGTGATGTGAAATTCTAGCCTCCGCTGGTCAGACCACATGACCTCTGCGCGACTCATCCCATGCAGCGGTCGTGGCCAGCAGCAATACCATGCAGCTCAACCGGCCTGGTCCGGATTACAAGAAAAAGCAGCACGGCACGAGACCTGCGCTACAGAGACAACACAGGAGACCATCGGGGAAATTTCTTTTCTCATGGCCGATCACTCCGGCGCTCCCGCAGGTCAACGAGGCGGTCACGCAAGTCCTTTGCCAAAGCGATGGCCGCACCCCAATTGCGCGCGATGAGCCGCACACGACAACGGAGGAGACCATGCAGTTGACCCGCAGAACCCTGTTCAAGACCATCCTGGCCGCCAGTGCGGCCTGCACCATGCTGGCCGCCCCGGCCGCCTTTGCCGCCTGGCCGGAACGTCCGGTCACGCTGATCGTGCCCTGGGGCGCGGGCGGCGGCACCGACGCCACGGCGCGCATCATCGGCGCGCTGCTCGAAAAAGATCTCGGCCAGCCGGTCAATGTGGTCAACCGCACCGGCGGTAACGGTGCAGTGGGTCACCAGGCCATCGCCAGTGCCACGCCGGATGGCTACACCATCGGTATCGCCACGGTGGAAATCTCGATGATGCACCATCAGGGCCTGACCAAGCTGACGCCGCGCGACTTCACGCCGCTGGCGCTGATGAACTTCGACCCGGCCGCGCTGACCGTGAGCCATGATTCGCCCTACAAGACCTTTGACGAACTGTTCAAGGCCATCAAAGCCAATCCCGGCAAGCTCAAGGCCTCCGGTACCGGCCAGGGCGGCATCTGGCACCTGGGGCTGGCGGGCATGTTGAATGACCTCAAGGTGGCACCCAATGCCGTGCGCTTCGTGCCCTCCAACGGGGCTGCCCCGGCCATGGTGGATCTGGCGGCCGGTGGTGTGGATATCGTCGCGGCCTCGCTGCCGGAGGCGCGTTCGCTCATCGATGCCGGCAAGGCCACACCACTGGTGATCATGTCCAATGAACCGGCGGCGCTCTATCCCAAGGTGCCGACCTTGAAGAGCCTCACGGGCAGCACCTGGACCAATGGCGCCTGGCGCGGCATCGTCGGGCCCAAGGGTCTGCCCGCCGATGTCCAGAGCCGGCTCTCGGCCAGCCTCAAGAAGATCTACGACAGCAAGGAGTACAAGGACTTCATGAGCGGTCGCGGTTTCGGAACGCAGTATGCCGATTCGGCCGAGTTCGGCAAGTTCATGGACAAGAGCGACGAGGACATGGGCGCCATCCTCAAGACCCTGGGCATGGCCAGGTAAGCGGCCAGGGGCGGGTCCGCGGCCTGGCGGCCGGGGTGCCCGTCTGGCGTTGCCCCATCGTGCTCTTTGCTCTCTGCTCTCCGCTTCGGGATCGTTCCATGAAAATCAATGATGCCTTGTCCGGGCTGCTGATCGCCTTCTTTGCGGTCGTGCTCTGGATCGCTTCTGCCCGCCTGCCCGCCATGGGTCAGGACATCGGGCCCAATGTCTTTCCGCAGGCGCTGGCCGGTGGCCTGATGATCTGCGCCGTGTTGCTGGTGCTGCGTGGACTGCGCGGACTGCGGCAGGCGCGCGCCGTGCACAGCGCACACACCTCGCGCATCGCCACCACCGGTGGCGATGCGCAGGATGCACGCTGGTTCACGCCACCCGAGTGGATCCACCGTGGCCGTGCGGTGCTGGCCTTCCTGCTGGTCCCCGCCTCGCTGCTGTTCTACATCGGGGTCTCGGAACCGCTGGGCTTTTTGCCCACCGCCTTCGTGCTGTTGCTGGTGCTGTTCCTGACCTTCCGCACCCGCCTGATGGTGGCCTTGCCGGTGGCCCTGGTCAGCGCGCTGCTGATCCACACCATTTTCTACAAACTGCTCAAGGTGCCGCTGCCCTGGGGCATTCTCTCGCCCCTGGCCTGGTAAGGAGACGACATGCTTGCCAACCTCTATGCCGCGCTGGCGATGGTGTTCGATCCCTATGTGCTGGCGGTGATCCTGGGCGCGTCCGTCTTCGGACTGTTCATGGGCGCCGTGCCGGGTCTGTCGGCGACCATGGCCGTCGCGCTGCTGGTGCCGGTGACCTTCTTCATGCCGCCGGTCCCGGCCATCGCCGCCATGGTTTCGGCCACTGCCATGGCGATCTTCTCGGGCGACATTCCGGGTTGTCTGCTGCGCATTCCCGGTACGCCCTCGTCGGCCGCCTACACCGATGAAGCCTATGCCATGACCTTGAAAGGGCAGGGCGAGATTGCGCTGGGCGCCAGCCTGGTGTTCTCGGTCATCGGCGGACTGTTTGGCACCTTCGTACTGATCTTCTCGGCGCCCGCACTGGCGGAGCTGGCCCTGAAATTTTCTTCCTTCGAATATTTCTGGCTGGTACTGCTGGGCCTGACCTGCGCCATCTTCATCGCCTCCGACAATCCGCTCAAGGGTTTCGTGTCGCTCTTCCTCGGCATGTTCATCGCCTCCATCGGCATGGGCAATCCGGCCGGTGCGCCCCGCTTTACCTTCGATCAGCCCGACCTGCTGGGCGGGGTCTCGCTGGTGCCGCTCATGGTGGGCATGTTCGCCATGTCCGAAGTGCTGCGTTTTGCGGTCTCGCGCGACTTCGGCATGAAACTGCCAGAGAGTCGTGTGGGCAACGTCTTCAAGGGCATGTGGGGCCTGCTGTTGAAGTATCCGAAATCGGTGCTGCGCGGCAGCGTCCTGGGCACGCTGGTGGGCGCGCTGCCCGGCGCCGGGGCCGATATCGCGGCCTGGATGTCGTATGCGATGAGCAAGAAGCTGTCCAGGGAGCCGGAGAAATTCGGCACCGGCCATCCGGAAGGCATCGTCGAATCGGGCGCGGCCAACAACTCGGCGCTGGCCGGGGCGTGGATACCGGCGCTGGTGTTCGGCATTCCGGGGGATTCCATCACCGCCATCGTCATCGGTGTGCTCTACATGAAGAACCTCAATCCGGGACCGATGATCTTCGTCGACAATCCGGTCTCCATGTATGCCATCTTCCTGGTCTTCATCCTGGCCAACCTGCTGATGCTGCCGCTGGGTTTCTGGTGCATCAAGATGGCCAAGCGCATCCTGTCCATCCCGCGTGGCATCCTCATGCCGCTGATCCTGCTGTTCTGCATCGTCGGCTCCTACGCCACCAACAACAGTGTCACCGACGTGGGCATCATGCTGGTGTTCGGCCTGCTGGCCTATGTGATGGAAGAGAACGGTTTCCCGGTGGCACCCACGGTACTGGGCGTGGTGCTGGGCGGCATGCTGGAAGAACATTTCGTGACCTCGATGATCAAGGCCGACGGCCAGTTCCTGGCCTTCTTCGAGCGGCCCATCGCCGGCACGCTGGGCGTGATCACGCTGCTGCTGTGGTTGTTGCCGCTGCTGCTCAAGCTCCTGCGCAAGAAACCGCTGGCTGCGGCCTGAGGTGAAAAGATTTCAATCGACGATTCAAGCAAGGAAAGGTGGTTTCCATGGCAGTCCCCGAACGTTTCTCCGCTGACGCTCTGCGTCAGTTCGCCACCACGCTGTTGCAGCGCGCCGGACTGGACGCCGACAAGGCCGACAGCGTCGCCGCCACCCTGGTCGACGGCGACCTGCTGGGCCATGACACGCACGGACTGGCGCTGCTGGCCCCCTACGTCAAGGAACTGGAAAAAGGCAGCATGGCCAAGAGTGGCCGACCCGAGGTGCTCTCCGAACGCGCCGCCGCACTGGCCTGGGATGGCCGCCGCCTGCCCGGTCCCTGGCTGGTGCATCAGGGCATCGATGCGCTCATGCCCAAGGCGCGCGACTATGGCACCGCTTCGCTGACCATCCACCACAGCCATCACATCGCCTGCCTGGCGGCCTACCTGCTGCGGGCCACGCAGGAGGGCTTCATGATGATTCTGGCCAGTTCCGATCCGGCAGTGCAGAGCGTGGCCCCGTTCGGCGGCACCCAGGCGGTGTTTACGCCCAATCCGATTGCAGCGGGCATCCCTACCTCCGGCACGCCCTTCCTGGTCGATATCTCGGCCTCCATTACCACCAATGGCATGAGCAACCGCCTGCACAAGGCCGGCAAGCAGTTCGAGGAAGAATGGCTCATCGATGGCGCCGGCCATCCCAGCCGTGATCCGGCCGTGCTCTCGGCCACGCCGCCCGGTACCATCCTGCCGCTGGGCGGCCTGTCGGCGGGTCACAAGGGCTACGGCCTGGCGGTGCTGATCGAGGCGCTCACCGGTGGCCTGTCCGGCTTTGGCCGGGCCGATCCGGCAGCGGGCTGGGGGGCGACGGTGTTCATGTCGCTCTATGATCCCTCGGCCTTCGGTGGCGAGCAGGACTTCAAGCGTCAGATGGACCATATCGCCCAGGCCTGCCGCAGCAATCCGCCACGTCCCGGCGTGGGCCAGGTACGCATGCCTGGTGACCGCGGCATGCAGCGCCGCGCCGAGCAACTGGCGCAGGGGCTGACCCTGCATCCGACCATTGCGCCGATGCTGCGCGAAGCGGGTGCCGCTTACGACCTGGAGTTTCCCGCCACCTTGGACTGAAGGGTCATCATGCCCATCGAAGCGATCGAACCGCAGCGGCTGTACCGGCAGATCAGCGACCAGTTGCGCAAGCTGATCGTGGAGGGCGAATTCGCCGTGGGTTCGCGCCTGCCGTCCGAGCGCGACCTGGCGCTGCAGCTGGGCGTGAGCCGGCCTTCGCTGCGCGAGGCGCTCATCGCGCTGGAGGTGGAAGGTTACATCGAAGTGCGTATGGGCTCGGGCATCTACGTCTGTGCGCCACCGGTGCAGCGCGAGTTGCGACACGACCTGTCCGGCGAGGAAGGGCCGCTGGAACTGATCCGCGCGCGTGAGATGATCGAAGGGGAAGTGGCCTATGCCGCCGTCCTGCATGGCAGCAAGCAGCAGATTGCGGCGGTGGAGGAAGCCTACGCCCTGATGATCTCCCACGCCCAGGCCGGCATCGATCCGCTGGAGGCGGACCGCCTGTTCCATATCCGCCTGGCCGAGGCCACCGGCAATAGCGTCCTGGTCGGCCTGGTGACGCAGCTCTTCGATGCGCGTCTGGGGCCGCTGTTCGAGCGCCTGCACAGCCACTTCGACGGCACCCGCGTGTGGCAGGAAGCCATCGAGGAACACGGTCTGATCATGCAGGCCCTGCGCGAGCGCAATGCCGAGCAGGCGCGTGCTGCCATGCGGCGGCACATGGATATCGCCTTCACGCGCTACAGCGCCAATCTGATCCGCGAGTACGGCAACCGCCAGCAGCAGGAGAACGGGCCGCGCAAGCGGTCCGCCCGCAAGACGCTCAGTTGAAGTAGGTGCGCGCCATTTCGAAGCGACGCGAGAAATACGGGTTGTCCAGGCGCGAGATGTGCACCTTGCCATTGGTCGATGGCGCATGTACGAAGCGGCCATCGCCCAGGTAGATGCCCACGTGCGAGAAGGGACGGTTCTGCGTATTGAAGAACACCAGGTCGCCCGCGCGCAGTTGCGAGGGATCGATCTGGCGGCCCTGGCGGGCGATGTCGGCGGCGCTGCCGCTGATGCGGTAATTGGCGGCCTGGCCGAAGATGTAGCTGACCATGCCGCTGCAATCGAGTCCGGCCGAGGGATTCTTGCCGCCGAAGCGGTAGCCGGTATCGATCAGCGAGAGTGCATAGATGGCCACCTCATTGCCATTGTCGGTGGCCGGCAGCGCCGGTGCCTGCGATTGCGGGGCACCGGGCAGCCGGGCGATGGGGGGCGCGGTCGGCGTCGTGCCGCAGGCGGCCAGCACCAGTGCCGCACACACTGCGGCCAGCGCCGACCGGGAAGAGGGCACAGCGGCCCTGTGCGTCAATGCCATCCTTGCGCGCCCCGTCATCGCTTACTTCCCGATCTTGGCCAGGACGTCTTCCAGCATGGAGAACATCTGGTCGATCTCTTCCTTGGTCACGTTCAGGGCCGGCATGAAGCGCAGCAGGTTGGGACGCGGCGAGTTCAGCAGCAGGCCCACCGGTTCCAGGTTGCGCGCGGCTTCGACGATCTGCGGGCCGATGTCGCGACCCAGTTGCAGGGCGCGCAGCAGGCCTTCGCCACGCTCGCCTTCGAAGCCATACTTCTCGGAGATTTCCAGCGAACGCTGGCGCAGGTACTGACCGCGCTCGCGCACCGATTCCATGAAGCCGGGCTTGAGCAATTCCTTGATCACGGCCACGCCCACGGCAGTCATGAGCGGGTTGCCGTTGTAGGTGCCGCCTTGTTCGCCGGCTTCAAAGCAGGCGATTTCTTCGCGCGCCAGCAGGGCCGCCAGCGGCACACCGCCACCGATGCCCTTGGCCAGGGTCATGATGTCCGGCTCGATGCCGGAGTGCTGGTAGGCGAACAGCTGGCCGGTACGGCCCATGCCGCTTTGCACTTCATCGACGATGAGCAGCAGGTTCTTTTCTTTGGTCAGGCGGCGCAGACCCTGCATGAATTCCTTGGTCGCCGGGATGACGCCACCTTCGCCCTGCACCGGCTCCAGCATCACGGCCACGGTGTGGCTGCCGATCAACGCTTCGACGCTGGCCAGGTCGTTCAGGATGGCCTTGGGGAAGCCCGGCACCTGGGGTGCGAACATGGTGTCCCAGCCGTCCTTGCCGCTGGCCGACATGGTGGCCAGGGTACGGCCGTGGAAGCTGTGCTTGAAGGTGATGATCTCGAAGCGCGCCGAGCCGTCGGCGGCCGGGTTCTTCTTGCCCCACTTGCGGGCCAGCTTGATGGCGCCTTCGTTGGCTTCGGCACCGCTGTTGGCGAAGAACACGCGGTCGAACACCGAGTTGGCCGTCAGCAGGTCGGCCAGTTCGATGGAGGGTGCGTTGTAGAAGGCTGGCGAGGGGTTGATCAGCTTCTTGCTCTGGGCGGCCAGGGCATCGGCGATACATTGCGGCGCGTGGCCCAGGGTGTTGACTGCCCAGCCTTGCAGGTAGTCGAGATAGCGCTTGCCATTGTGATCGGTCAGCCACATGCCATGGCCTTCGGTGAAGACCAGCTCGGGGCGGTTGGTGACGTACATCAGCTTGTTGGCGTCGGACTGGCTGTATTGCATCGATAGGCTCCTGCAAGAATAGGGTGGTTGGGAGGGTGGTGCAGACCGTTGCCCCCACGATGACTAGGCGCTGGGCAGCAGGCACACGACAGACCCCAAATGGCGAATAAAAAAAAGCCACAGGGTTTGCCTGTGGCTTCGCGATTCGTTTCACTTCACGCGCGCAGCAGCAGCAAACCTTTCTCAGGTTGGCTGCGGCGTCGTAAAAATGTGGCGTTGGCGATCATGCGGTGCAGTTTATGACCTTTTGCGCAGAGCGTCAAAAAGAAATTTCCCGCCGGACTCGCCCGCGGCTGCTTGCGGCGGGCTACCGTTGCAATTTCATCGCATCTCGCCGGGCCGCGCGGCATCAGGCTTGCGCGGCATCTTCGCAAATGCGCGTGACGCCGGCATGACAGCACCGGCCCCCGCAGTGGCTCCGTCAGGCGGCCGGGTTGTCCGACACGGCCTTGGCCAGGTCGGCTTCGGAAGTGAAGGAATCGGCATAGAACTCGTCTTCCGGCAGGCCGCACTGGGCGCTGAAATCGCGCTGTGCCGATTCCACCACGACCGGCGCGCCACAGGCATAGACCTGGTGGCCCGACAGGTCGGGGAAATCTTCCATCACGGCGCGGTGGACGAAGCCGGTGCGGCCGCTCCAGTTGTCCTCGGCCTGGGCGTTGGAGACTACCGGCACGTACTTGAAGTTGGGCAGCTCCTGTTCCCACTGCTGGCACAGGGCGTTCATGTACAGGTCCTGCGGGCGGCGGCCGCCCCAGTACAGGGTGACCGGACGCTTGGAGCCGGCATGTTCGAGCTGCTCGACGATGGCCTTGATGGGCGCAAAGCCGGTGCCGGAGGCCAGGAGGATGATGGGCTTGTCGGAATCCTCGCGCAGGAAGAAGGTCCCCAGCGGGCCTTCGATGCGCAGGATGTCGCGTTCCTTGAGCGTGGTGAACACCTGGTCGGTGAACAGCCCGCCCGGCAGATGGCGGATGTGCAGGCTCATGTGTTCATCCTTGTGCGGGGCGTTGGCCATGCTGTAGCTGCGGCGCTTGCCGTCGCGCAGCAGGAATTCCACGTACTGGCCGGCCTTGTACTGCAGGCGGTCATTGGCCGGCAGTTGCAGCGAGAGGATGATGACGTCATCGGCCACCTTCTCCAGCTTGGCCACGCGTACTGGCAGCTTGCGTACCGGGATCTCGCCCACGCCGGCCACTTCGCGCGCCTCGATGGTGACGTCGCTGTGCGGCTTGGCCACGCAGAAGAGGGCATGGCCCAGCTGCTGTTCGTGCTCCGAGAGGGCGCGCACCTGGTGCGGGCCGTGCTCGACCTGACCCGACACCAGCTTGCCCTTGCAGGAGCCGCAGGCGCCGTTCTTGCAACCGTAGGGCAGGCCGACACCGGCGCGGATGGCGGCGGTGAGGATGGATTCGTCGGCGTCGCAGGTGAACTGGCGACCGCTGGGCTGGACTGTGACTTGGAAACTCATACAATTCTGCTTCTGGATAAATTTGGATTGAACACCGTGAAAAAACTGGGCCTGCCCCGCGTACTGATCCTGGGCTGCGGCGATGTCGGCCTGCGGCTGGTGCCGCTGCTGCTGCCGCGCTACCGCGTACTGGCCGTGACCAGCAACCCCGAGCGCTGCGTCGAACTGCGCGCTGCCGGGGCCATTCCCATCGTCGCCGACCTGGATCAACCCCTGACGCTGGGCCGCCTGGCGCGTCTGGCACCGACCATCGTGCATCTGGCCCCGCCGCAGTCCGAAGGCCGCATCGACCGCCGCACTCGCAATTTGGCCGCCATTTTACCCGAGGGCGCGCGCCTGGTTTACATCAGCACCACCGGTGTCTACGGGGATTGCGCTGGCGCAAGCTTCGATGAAACTCGCCGAGTGAACCCGCAGAACGCCCGCGCCGTGCGCCGGGTCGATGCCGAAACCGTGCTGCGGGCCTGGGCGCGGCGCCGCCACGGCAAGCTTTCCATCCTGCGCGTGCCGGGCATTTACGCCGCCGACCGCCTGCCGCTGGAGCGCCTGCACAAGGGCCTGCCGGCCCTGGTGGCCCAGGAGGATGTGCATACCAATCACATCCACGCCGACGACCTGGCCCGCATCTGCCTGGCCGCCATGCGCCTGGGCGCGCCCAATCGCGTCTATCACGCGGTGGACGATACCGACCTCAAGATGGGCGACTACTTCGATGCCGTGGCCGATGCCGCCGGCCTGTCCCGCCCGCCGCGCCTGCCGCGCAGCGAGCTGGAACGCAGCGTCTCGCCGATGATGTTGTCCTTCATGTCGGAATCGCGTCGCCTTCACAATGCCCGCATCAAGGATGAGCTGGGTGTGCGGCTGCGTTATCCCGATGTGCAGAGCCTCTTGGCCCGATGGCAGGAACAAAGGCTGACGAAGGGCTGACGCCTTTATGCGTTTTGCCCACCGTTCTTATTCGAAATGCGAATAAGCATACGATTTTTAAGTAGTTGTTTTGCATAGCCGGCCTCAGTACAGTGCATGCCTGACTAAAAGGGGGCGGTTGCACGGCAGGTTCCGGGCGGATTGACGCACGGATGAAGCGATCTGCATCGGGTCCCCTTCCACTATCCCTTGCGCGCGGCACGTCCGCGGACCACATGAAGCTATCTTTCAACAACGTCGCCAAGCGTTTCGGCGACCTGCACGTGATCGAGGAATTCACCCGCGAGATCGCCTCCGGTGAGCTGGTCGCGCTGGTCGGCCCGTCCGGCTGTGGCAAGTCCACGCTGCTGCACATGGCTGCCGGGCTGGAAAAGCCCAGCAGCGGCACCGTGTCCGCCGACGCTCAGGCCATCCGCGGACCGCATCCCGAGCGCACCCTGATGTTCCAGGAAAATGCCCTCTATCCCTGGCTGACCCTGCTGCAGAACGTGGCGCTGGCACTGGAATTCCAGAATGTCGACAAGAAGAAAGCCGCCGACCAGGCCCGCCTCTGGCTGGAGAACGTCAAGCTCAAGGGTTTCGAAAACTATTATCCGCACCAGGTCTCGGGCGGCATGCGCCAGCGCGCGGCCCTGGCCCGCGCCTTCATCTCGCAGCCCAAGGCGCTATTGCTCGATGAACCCTTTGGCGCTCTCGATGCGCTCACCCGCATGACCCTGCAGGATGCCCTGCGCGACCTGATCCGCCAGCAAGGCCCGACCGTGGTGCTGGTGACGCACGATGTGGATGAGGCGCTGTTCCTGGCCGACCGCATCTTCGTGTTCAGCCCGCGTCCGGCCAAGGTCTTGAAGGAATTCAATCTCGTGCATCACGAAAAGACGCACGACCTGTCCGAATTCGCGGCGACCCGCCGCGAAATCCTTTGCCTGCTGGGCATCCATGCCGAGCAGGACGAATTTGCCAAAAACATTGAAGGGGTTGGAGTATGAAACTCGCACGCATCCTGGCACCGGCCATCGCCGCCGCTGCCCTGGCTTTTTCCGGCAACGTCCTTGCCCTGGAGAAATTCAAGATCGGCTACCTGCGCGTGATGGACGATGCGCAAGCCATGGCTGCCTATGAAGCCGGCCTCTACAAGAAGTATGGTCTGGATGTGGAACTGATCGAATTCAAGTCCGGCACCGACCTGGTCAAGGCCATTGTCGGCGGCCAGCTCGACAGCGGCGTGTTCGGTTTTTCCAATGCCGTGGCCTGGGCTTCCAAGGGCGCGGACCTGAAGGTGGTCGGTGGTGCGCAACTGGGCTATCACGCTCTGGTGGCGCGCGAGGATTCGGGCATCAACAAGGTGGCCGACCTCAAGGGCAAGACCCTGGCCTCGCAGGCCGAGGGCAGTACCGCCGACACCGTGCTCAAGGGCGTGGTGTTGCGTGATGCGGGCGTGAAGCCCGATGACGTCAACGTCATGGGCGTCTCGCCCCAGGTGGCGGTGCAGTCGCTGGTGGGCAAGCGGGTCGATGCGGCCTTCCTGTTCGAGCCGCAGGCGCGCATCGCGCAACTGATTGCGCCGGTCAAGCAGATCTACGAGATCGGTGAAGTCTGGCCCTTCCCCTGCATGGTCGTCATCACCTCCGGCGAGACTCTGAAGAAGAAGCGCGATGCCGTCTGGAAGTCGCTGGACGCGCAACGTGACGCCATCACTCTGCTGCAGAAGAAGCCTGCCGATGCCTCCAGACTGATTGCCGGCTATTTCATCGCCGAGCCGACCATCAAGACGCTGAAGCACGGCGAGATGCTGCGCGAAGACGTGATCCGCGATGCCATCAAGAGCCAGACCTTCACCCCCAAGATCAGCAAGAAGGACCAGGACCGCATGCAGGAGATCGCCAACATCCTGCAATCGCAAGGATCGCTCAAGACGCGTGATGGCAAGCCCTTTGACGTCAACTCCATCACCGACCTGTCGTGGCAGAACGCGCGCAAGCTGTAACTGCTGCAGCGTCTTCGATACGGCCCTCTTGGGTCTGCTGAGCCCGAACGGTTCGGGATGTCATGCCAAAGTAGTCCTGATGTTTTTTTAATCTGGCCGGACCCGTCCGGCCATTGTCTTTCCTGTCCTTATGAGCTCACAGCGTCGCGTTACCGGACTCCGCAAGAAACTGGCCATGGTGCTGGCCATTGTCTTCATCCTCTTGATGTGGCAGATCGCGGCCTGGTCGCTGCCCTCCTTCCTGATGCCGGGCGTGCCTTCAGTGCTCGCGCGGCTGTGGGAAGAGGTGCAGTCAAACAATTTCCGCCTGGCCCTGTTCGGCAGTCTCTATCGCCTGGGCATGGGCTATGGCTCGGCCCTGGTGCTGGGCATCGGTTTCGGTCTGGTCGGTGCGGTGCTGTTCTTCTTCCGTGAAGTCCTGAAGTCGGCCATCGTGATCCTGCAATCGATCCCCTCGATCGCCTGGGTGCCGCTGCTGCTGATCCTGATGGGCTTCGGCAACCTGCCCATCGTGGTGGTGGTGGCCATTGCTGCTTTCTTCCCGGCGGCGCTGTCGGTGATGAATGCCACCGAGAGCGTGCAGCAGGTGCATGTCTCGGCGGCCCGCGTGATGGGCGCCTCGCGCTTGTCCATGTTGCGCCGGGTGTACCTGCCGGCGGTGATGCCCGAACTCATCACCGGTGCCCAGCTGGCCTTCGGCAATGCCTGGCGTGCGCTGATCTCGGCCGAGATGCTGGTGGGCTTCGGCAAGGGCCTGGGCCGCACGCTGGCCTACTCGGGCGAGACGGCGGACATGATCGGCGTGATGGCCAACATCCTCACCATTGCCATTTTCGCTGCGCTCATCGACCAGCTCATCCTGGAAAACCTCAAGCATCGCCTGCTGAAATACCAGTACGTCTGAGCCGGGACCGATCATGCGCACCCTTGACCGCTTCATGCTGCTCGCCTCGGCCGGCCTGCTCATCGGTGCCGCCCAGGCTGGCGTGCTCGATGACGCCCGCCGCAGCGAGACCGTGCGTATCGGACTGGACCACGTGCCGCCGCCCTACAAGGCCGGCATGAAATTCCGTACACCGGAAAACATTGCCACCGTGCTGGCCGAGGATCTCGCCACGCAATGGAAAGGCAAGGCCGATCTTCAGCCCAATACGCAAGACCGCGCCGCATTGAAGGGCGTGCGTCCCGACGTGATGCTCACCCGCGTGGACCCGGCACAGACCGGCGCGGCGGACCTCATTACGGTGTCGACCGGCTACAGCGCCGGTGCCATGGCCATCATGCGCACCGACACCACCATCCGCAAATGGGAAGACCTCCAGGGCCGCACCGTCTGCGTCTCCGCCGGATCGCCCTACGTCGGCACCCTCAGCGCGCGCTATGCCGCCATCGAGAAAGTGATGCCGGCCCCGGCCGATGCACTGCTGGCCCTGCGCACCGGGCAATGCGATGCCGCCGTGCATGACGATACGCTCATGAAGGCCATGCTGAAGCTGCCCGAATGGAAGAAATTCTCTGCCCAACTGGCCCCGGTCAGTCGCCGCGCGCTGGTGCTGCAGGTGCGCGGCAACGATCCCGCCGACCTGGCTGTCGCGCGCCAGGCAGCGGCGAAATGGAACGATGCGTTCTGGGCCAATGCCATCAAGAAGTGGGTCAACAATGTGGCCTTCGAGGTCTATCTCGACCAGAACGTGCCGGATTGCCACTGAAGCACCTTGCCCCTGAGACAAGGAAGTTGCCACGGCGATATCGGCGCGGCGGATTTTCTTGCCAGGCAGGCAATCACGGTTGTGCGTGCCGCATAAAAATCCTGCCATTTCAGGATTTTCCCCGTGGCAGAGCGCGTCAATGGGCGTAACATAGTCGACATTCACATCACTGTATGGCACATCCTGTCGCCAACAGTGTTCATTTCTTAGTCTTCGTTTCAAAGGGAGCCCATCATGGCCATGGATATTTCCTCTGCCGTCAACGGCGTCGTTTCCGACCCCAATGGCAATGCCCCGACCACTGGCAAGGCCAACGATCCGGTGGCCGTGCGTCGTGCCGAAGAAGCGGCGGCGGCCCTGAAGGCGGAACAGCGCCGCCTGGAAGAAATCCAGGCCGACGAAACCCGGGCCGAAAGCGCCCGCCAGGAACGCGACCGCCGCGAGCAGGCTTCGCGCAATGCGACCGGCGAGATCATCGGCACGACCGTCAATTCGGTGGCCTGATTTCTGCCTTGTCGGCCAGCTGAACTGGCTGATTCCGGATTCTTAACCTGGATTCAACAAAGCCCGCAACGCCCGATGACAGGGTGTTGCGGGCTTTGTCGTTGGTACTGCGCGCGACAAGTCAGTGCTGCTGCCCCGGTCCGTTCAACGAGCCCAGCAGCCAGGTCTCGGCCATGTCGATCTGGTTGATCAGCATCAGGAAGGTCTCGTCATTGATGCGCTGTTCAGCGCGCAGGTAGTGCACTTCCAGCCGCTCGGCGCGGATCGCCTCCAGTCGCAGTTCACGCTCGAACTGCTTGAAGCGGTTGGCGGCGCGCTGGGTTTCTTCGGAATCGCTCTCCGCATTCATGCGCATGCGATAGGTCGCCAGCAGGCTGCCGCTGACTTCCATCAACAGGGCCAGGTCCGATTCATCGAGATTGACGCCGATGCGTTCCTGCGCCTCCTCGATAGTGCGCACGGCCGCCTCCGACAGGCGCAGGCGCGCCATCATTTCTTCGGCGCGACGGCGCTTGACCTCGGCGTCGAGCTGCAGGTCCTTCAACATCCAGGGCAGCAGGAAGCTGCCGAACAGCAGCGAGCACAGGATCACGCCGGTGGCCAGGAAGATCAGCAGGTCGCGCGCCGGGAAGGGTGTATGTTCCTTCAGCAGCAGCGGAATCGACATCACACCGGCCAGCGTGATCGCCCCGCGCACCCCGGAGAGCGCCGTGATGCTGATGAGTCGCAGGTCGAACTTGCGATTTCGCCCGCTCTGGCCGCGCAGGGCCGAGGCGAAACGGCGCATGCGCAGGTTGATCCAGACCCAGACGAAGCGCAGCACGATGAGCGCCACCGTGATGGCCAGGATGTAGACGAACAGGTGCCACACCGGCACATTGCCCGCCATCTGCGCATCCACGTGGGCCAGGCCGACGATGCCAGGCAGTTGCAGGCCCAGCAGCAGGAAGGACATGCCGTTGAAGACGAATTCCAGCATGGTCATGATGCTGCGTCCCTGCAGCCGGGTCGCCGCCGATTCGCCACCGGCCGTTTCCAGATAGGGCATGAGCATGCCCGCAGCCACCGCAGCCAGGATGCCCGACAGCCCGAAGTGTTCGGCAAAGATGTAGGCCGTGAAGGGAATGAGCAACAGCAGCACCACCTGGATGCCCGGCTCGTCACCGGCCCATTCGATGATCTTGCGGCGGATCAGCCCGAAACCCCAGGCCACGATGAGCCCGACCGCAATGCCGCCGGCGGCGATCAGGACAAAGGAGATGCTGGCATCGAGCAGGGAGAAGGTCCCGGTGATGACGGCGGCAATCGCAAACTTGAAGGCCACCAGACCGGACGCATCGTTCATCAGTGCCTCACCCTCCAGCACATGCTGCATCGAGGCCGGCAGACGGCCCTTGCCGACGATGGAGGAGACCGCCACCGCGTCGGTCGGCGAGAGCACGGCAGCCAGTGCAAAGGCCGAGGGCAGCGAGATGACCGGGATCATCCAGTGGATGAAGTAACCGACCCCGACCACCGTAAACATCACCAGACCCAGCGCCAGCGCCAGAATCGGGCGGGCCAGGCGGAAGAACTCGCGCTTGGGCATGCGCCAGCCATCGGTAAAGAGCAGCGGAGGGATGAACAGCAGCAGGAACAGTTCCGGATCGAAACTGATGCGCAGGCCGAACATGGGCATGGCCAGCACCGCGCCCAGGGCGATCTGGAACAGCGGCAGCGGCAGCTTGAAGGGCGCCAGGCGTGCCACTACGCCCGAGACGGCGACGGCGAGCAGCAGGATCAAGACGGTGAAGACGATTTCCATGAGGCAGCGGGTGATGTTCTTGTGATGAGGCGCGGGTGGGTCAGACCCGCTGAACTGCGGGGAGTTGCAGGAGGCTTGCAAAGGCTTGCAACAGCTTTGCAACACGTTTGCAAGTATACGGCACAAGCACGCCATCAGCCCGGGGCCATGCTGCATGGCGGTCAGGGCGCTGCAAAAACGACGATGCCGGCGCAAGGCCGGCATCGGGGAAAGGAGAAAAGAGAACGTGGCGCGGGAGCCGAGGTTTACTGAGCCGCCTTGGCCAGGTAGCGTGCGCGCCAGGGTTTGAGCACCAGCAGCGCCAGGCAGGCGGTCAGGATGTCGAGCGTGATGGCGGTGCCGAAGACCGGATGCCAGCTGCCGGTCTTCTCGTGCATCATGGCGGCCAGCGGACCGCCGAAGATCGAGCCGATACCCTGCGAGATGTAGAGCCAGCCATAGTTGGCGGTGGCGTGGCGGGTGCCGAAGGTGTCGGTCAGAGTCGAGGGGAACAGGGAAAAGATCTCGCCCCAGCCGAAGAAGACGATGCCCGACAGCAGCACGAACAGCACCGCATTGTCGCGCGTGGCCAGCCACAGCGCCATGGCCACGCCTTCCAGTGCGAAGGCGAAGAACATCGTGTTCTCGCGGCCATAGCGGTCCGAGATCCAGCCGAAGAAGGGCCGCGTGAGTCCATTGGTGAGGCGGTCGATGGTCAGCGCCAGCGGCAGCGCGGCCAGCCCGAACACCATCACGTTGGCCACGCCGAAGTCACGTGCGAAGGTGGCCATCTGCGAGGTCACCATCAGTCCCGAGGTCGACATCATGGTCATCATCACGAACATCAGCCAGAACAGGGGCGTACGCAGCATCTGGCGCGGCGCCAGGTCGAGCTTGCTGGCGGCAATGGCCGGGGCCGGCATGGCAGCGGCATGGCTGGCATCGGGCGAGCGCAGGGCCTGCGACGCCAGCACGCCAATGACGGCAAACACCAGGCCGAACTGCCAGAGCGTGGTTTCCAGACCGGCGCTGGCCAGCGAGGCGGCAATCGGGAAGGTGGTCAGGATGGCGCCCATGCCGTAGCCGGCCGCCACCATGCCCACGGCAAAGCCGCGGCGGTCCGGGAACCAGCGCACCATCTGCCCGACCACGCCGACATAGACGATGCCCGTGCCCAGTCCGCCGACCAGACCATAGGCCAGATAGAACATGCCGATGCTCGAGACCTGCGCCGCCAGGACCCAGGACAGGCCCGACATGAAGGTGCCGATGGCGATCAGGCGACGCGCGCCGAAGCGATCAATGAGCTTGCCCTGGAAGGGCGAGAAGAAGGTTTGCAGCACGATCAGCATGGAGAAGGTGATCTGCAGTTCCGACAGCGGCACGCCCAGCTTGGCCGTGAGCGGCTTGGTGAACAAGGTCCACACGTATTGCGGACTGGAGATGGCCATCATGCAGATCAGGCCGATCAACAACTGGAACCAGCGGTTGCGCAGCAAGCCCTGCGTGCTCGCGGGGGCGGTTTGGGTGAGGGTGGTCATGCGTTTCTCCTGTACAGAAAGCCAGAGTGAGATGGCCAGCCTTGCCGGATCCGGCAGGGTAGCGCTCGCCGAATTTATGTATTCATAAATTCCGTACTCACAAAAGCAGCTTTCGTGCCATTTGCCTGAGGGCAAATCCGGCACCGGGAAAAACGGTTCAAATCTTCTTCAAGGGGAGAAAAATCGGCCTGCGACCCGCAGATGACGCACAAACCTTCACTTTTTCAGCCAAAGCGCTTGCGCCGGGTGGGTGCTGTTGCCGCCAGCGTGCCACGTGCCGGTGCAGCCTGCACCGATGCGGCGCGCACCTGTTCCAGGCGGGTGATGGTGATGCGTTCGACCACGGTATGGCTGTCTTCGATATGACGGGCGACCAGCCTGCTGGCATCGTCGCCGTCGCCGCGGGCGATGGCCTCGAGGATGGCGCGATGCTCGGCGTAGGTATCGGCGATGCAGTCGCCGTAGGCAAAGTCCAGGCGTCGCATGATGCGCAGTTGGTTGGCCAGCTGGCGGTAGACGGTATCGGCCTCGGGATTGCCGGCGGCCTGCACCAGCGCGCAATGGAAGGCTTCGTCCAGGGCCGCCACGGCCAGACCGTCGGCCAGGCGGTCGCTGGGGGCGCATTGCCAGATCGCGCCCTGTTCGGCCACCAGTTGCTGGCGCACCGAGGCGGCCATACGCGGCGAACAGAGCTTGCGCACGGCGTGCAGTTCCAGCATCTCGCGCAGTTCATAGAGGGAGGCAAAGCGCGCCAGGTCGATCGGTACCACTTCCCAGCCATTGCGGAAGTGGCCGCGCACCAGGCCTTCGCTTTGCAGGCGCATGAGCGCTTCGCGCACGGGGGTGCGCGATACCTGAAGACGCTCGGCCACGTCGTTCTCGGCAAAGCGATCGCCGGGCAGCAGGCGGAAGGCGTAGATATCTTCGCGCAGGCTGGCGTAGACGGTATCGGTCAGCTTGCCGGTACGGCGGCTGGCGAGATCGGCGGGCGCTTGGCTGGACGTCATGAAGGATGTGGCTGGGCGGGTGGACGGGGTTGGCGGCTATCTTAACGCGGGCATGGGGGCGGATGGAAGCTACCCTAGCGCTTGCCCAGCACGGTAATACGCGGCTTGGGCGAAGGTTCGGCCAGCTCACGCGCAATGAAATCCACAAAGCTGCGCACCCGCGTCGACAGCTGCTGGCGCTGCGAATACACCGCAAAGATATCCGCATTGGGCGTCTGCCAGCCCGGCAGCACCTGCACCAGCCGCCCCTGTTCCAGATAGCTGCGGATATCCCACTCGGCGCGCATGAGAATGCCGTGCCCATCCAGCGCCCACTTCACTGCGATCTCGCCATCATTGGTGGTGAGGTTGCCGCGGATCTTGACAGTCTCGGTCTTGCGCGAAACACCGCTGCCCGAGGACAGCTTCCACACCCCATACGCCTCATCGCCCTGGCGGATGCCCACGCAATTGTGTTTGGACAGGTCATGCGGCGTCTGCGGCACGCCCCTGCGCTTGAGATAGTCCGGCGCGGCACACAGCAGGCGCGCATTGGACGCCAGTCGCCGCGCTACCACCCTGGTATCGGGCGGCTCGCCGAAGCGGATGCAGACGTCGAAGCTGTCCTCGGTCAGCGGTGGCGGCATCACCGACAACTGCAATTGCACCGACACCTGCGGATACCGCGTGACGAATCTGGAAATCACCGGCGCCACATGGCTGCGCCCGAACCCCAGCGTGGCATTGACCCGCAGCAGACCTTCCGGGCGGCGCCTGGAGCTGCCCAGCAGTTCGGACAATTCATCGATCTGGTCGAGGATGCGCCGCGCGTGTTCCAGATAGAGCTCGCCCTCGGGCGTCAACATCATGCGGCGCGTGGTGCGGTTCACCAGCGGCACGCCCGCACGCGCTTCCATCTGCGTGAGGTGCTTGCTGACCGCCGCCGTGGTCAGCCCCAGCTCGCGCCCGGCCGCCGAGAGGCTGCCCGCCATGGCCAGCACGGAAAAGAAACGCAGGTCGGCGGGAAGGACGGTGTCCTGCATGAAACCTCGCAAGGGAAACAAGAAATGGAAACAAGAAATGGATTGTTGAATCCAGGTTAAGAATGCTTTAAGTCTAGCACCGGTTCCTGTCCTTTCAGTATGGGTAAAGTAGCCCGCATGCAAAGACGCGGCACATGCCGTCGTTTTGCGAGACCCCACACCGCATCTCATCAAGAAAGGCTGGAGACATGAAGACCTATCGCATCGCCACCATTCCCGGCGACGGCATCGGCAAGGAAGTCATTCCTGCCGGCCGCCAGTTGCTGCAAGCCCTGGCCGCCGCCCGTGCCGACCTGGCCTTCGACTTCGAGGACTTCGGCTGGGGTGGCGACTACTACCGCCAGCACGGCGTGATGATGCCCGCCGATGGCCTCGATGCCTTGCGCGACAAGGACGCCATCCTGTTCGGTTCGGCCGGTGACCCGCACATTCCCGACCACGTCACGCTGTGGGGCCTGCGCCTGAAAATCTGCCAGGGTTTCGACCAGTACGCCAACGTGCGACCCACGCGCATCCTGCCGGGCATCGACGCGCCCCTCAAACGCTGTCGTGCCGAAGACCTGAACTGGGTCATCGTGCGCGAGAATTCCGAAGGCGAATACGCCGGTGTCGGCGGCCGCGTGCACCAGGGGCATCCCATCGAAGCGGCTACCGATGTCTCGATGATGACCCGCGCCGGGGTCGAGCGCATCATGCGCTTTGCCTTCAGGCTGGCGCAGTCGCGTCCGCGCAAGTTGTTGACAGTGGTCACCAAGAGCAATGCCCAGCGCCATGCGATGGTGATGTGGGACGAGATCGCGGTGCAGATTGCCAAGGAATTCCCTGACGTGAAGTGGGACAAGGAACTGGTCGACGCCGCCACCGCGCGCATGGTCAACCGACCGGCCACACTGGACACCATCGTGGCCACCAACCTGCATGCCGACATTCTTTCCGACCTGGCCGCGGCGCTGGCGGGCAGCCTGGGCATTGCCCCCACCGGCAACATTGATCCGGAGCGCCGCTATCCGTCCATGTTCGAACCCATCCACGGGTCTGCCTTCGACATCATGGGCAAGGGTTTGGCCAATCCGGTCGGCACCTTCTGGTCGGTGGTGATGCTGCTGGAACATCTGGGCGAGCACGACGCGGCGGCGCAGGTGATGCAGGCCATTGAGGCGGTCACGGTCGATCCGGCGCTGCATACTGGCGACCTGGGCGGCAAGGCGACTACGGTGCAGGTGACTGAAGCCGTGTGCGGTTTCGTTGCCACAGCGGCGCGGGGGCGGCAGGCGGCGTGATCGTTTCAGCGCTGATATAAACGATTTGCGGCGTTGTCTTTTTCGGCGCGAGATCTCTCTTTGTCAGGACGACGCCCGCAGACCAGCACTGACCATCGCTGCCGCGGTGGCCGCGAAGGCGGCCAACGAGGCTGTCGCGCTCCAGCCTCCGTGCATGGCAATCGATCCTGCCACGGCCGTACCCACGGCGCCCGCGCCGTAATAGAAGAACAGGTAGGCGGAGTTGAGCGCGCCGGCCCGTGATGGATCGATCGCGACGACACCCGCCTGATTGGCCACTTGCGCAGTGAAACAGCCTGCATCGAACAGCGCCAGCGCAACCAGGGTGGCGGGTGCATGATCGAGGACGACAGACAGGCAAGCCGCAGCCAGAGCGGCGCAAGCCAGACCGCAGACAATCACGCGCCGGTTCCCGAAGCGGTCTGCCAGTGCTCCAGCGATACGCGTCATGGCAAGGCCCATCAGTCCGGCCAGACTGTAGAGCCCGATGCGCGCGGCGTCCAGGTTGTAGGGCGGCGCGGCCAGACGTACGGCAAGCCCGACCCAGATCAGGTTGAAGGCAAAGAACCACAGCATTCCTGCGCAGATGCGCAGACGCAACTGCTTCGATTGCCCTACCAGGGCGGGCAGAGCGCACAAGGTCGAAAAGTATCCGGTCTGTCCTGGTGGACGTTGTCGCGGCAGCAGGGGGAAAACGCAGAGTCCGCAGACGGCAGTGAGGGTAGCCAATACCAACAGCGCTCCCCGCCATCCACACCATTGCACCAGCAGGCCCCCCACGAAGCGGCTCAGCAGTATCCCTGCGGAGATGCCGGCGGAGATCGTCGCCATGTTCAGGGCACGGCACCGCGCATCGGCAAATTTGCCGACAATGGCACTGCTTTGTGCCGCAACCGTGCTGGCTGCACCGATCAGAACGAAGCATCCGATGAGGGCGCGCGGGCTCGGTGCGCACGCAGCCAGCACCAGCGCGCAGGCAAGCACGAAGATCTGTCCCGGGATCAAGGCGCGCGCACTGAGCCTGTCCACCAACGGAACCAGCAGCACCAGGCCGATCAGATATCCAAGGATGGCGCCGGATATCACCGCCGTCATGAGCGCCATCCCGGCGCCAAAATCAGCGGCAATCACCGAAAGCGCAGGCTGCATCGCGTAGTTGTTCGCGATGGCGCTTCCCGCTGCCACCGAGAGCACAGTGAGCGCACGTCCCGTGAGCCGACCGTGCTGGGCGTCTGTCGTCTTCACCGCCCGACTCTGACGGCAATGGCCTCGACCTCCACCAGAATCGCCTCATCGACGAACGGTAGTGCATGCACCAGTGAAAACGCGGGCCGGATATCACCATAGACCTCGCCATGCGCGCGAGCGGCATCCTGCCAGTGGGCAAAGTCGGCGACCACCAGCCGGCTCTGCGCCACATCCGACAACTGAAAGCCGTTGTCGGTGAGCACCCTGGCCAGCGTGGCCAGTGCATCCTTGGTCTGCGTGTACACATCCGGGCCCTGTCCGGCCGTGCCTGAAATGAAGATCGTATCGTTCACGATCACCGCTCGCGAGTAGCCGACCTTGGACTCCCAGGGCGAGCCCGTGCTGACAAGTTGACGCATGTGGTTCATCCTTTCCTTCATGGGTTGTTCATATTTATAACTACTCTTGTAGTAGTTATTGGAATGGTATACTACTCAGGTAGTTAGTCAATCCCTTCGTATGGAAAAATGAGTCCGGCATGACCGCAGAAAACGAACTGATCGCGTCCATGACGCGACTGGGTTTTACCCAGTATGAAGCGCAGGCCTATACCGCCCTGGTCGGTCAGGCTGCATTGACCGGGGCCGAGGTGAGTCGCAGAGCATCGATGCCCCCTTCCAAGGTGTACGAAACGCTGGCCCGACTGGAAATGCGCGGTGCGGTACTGGTGAATCGATCCGAGCCCGTGCGTTACAGCGCCGTGCCGCACACTGCGCTGTTGGCGGAATTGCGCTCTCGTTTCGATGCTGACCTCGAAGCGGCGGCCTCGGCACTGGATCGGCTCCCTGTGGAAGAAGAGGCCGGACTGGTCTGGTCGCTCAGTGGCAGGAAAAAGATCGTGCAGGCTTTTGCGCGCTCAATTGCAAGCGCGCAACGCAGTGTGTTTGCGGGGATCTGGGACGAGGAGCTTGACGAGCTCGGGCCGCTGCTGGAGGCGGCCAGCGCGCGCGGAGTGGATACCCATGTCGCCATTTATGGAAAGGGGACTTTGCAAGGTCCTCATACCTACGACCTGGCCGAATGCGGGGCCAGCGCAAGGTTGCGACTTTCCGGTCGTCGTCTGGCGGTAGCGGTTGCAGATGACACCGCAGCGGTGGTGGCGGAGTTTGGCGACACGACTGCCGATCAGGCGACATTGACCACCAACACGGTCATCGCGCTGCTTGCCGTGGAGTACATCAAGGCCGATGTCAGCGGGCGTCTGATGATCAATGCGATGTCTGCGGCCACCTACAGGAAGCTGCTGGCCACGCCGGCGATGCAGGCCATGCTTGCACCGGTTTGATGGCATCCCGTTGAGCATTTGCAGCCGGATTCAGAGAGGCTGTATGGTCAGGGCGAGTCGAAGCCGGTCGTACCAACGCAAAAAAGCCCGCACGAAGCGGGCTGCCCGGCCTTCCTTCACGAAGCCGCCACTACCGCCTCCAGCTCCTTGCCCCGGGTCTCCGGCAAGATCAGGCAAGCCACGATCACCAGCCCATAACACCCCGCCGCGATCCACCCGATGGTCTGCCCGAGCGGCAGGCTGTTGCTGAGATAACCCACCAGCGCCGGGCAGATCGCCCCGACGGCACGGCCGAAGTTGTAGCAGAAGCCCTGACCTGATCCGCGCACATCGCCAGGGAACAGCTCCGAGAGATAAGCACCCATCCCCGAGAAAATCCCCGACAGGAAAAATCCCAGCACGAAACCCAGCGCCAGCATCCACGCATCCGTGATCACCAGTTGCGTATAGCTCAGTACCAGCACGATCCCCATGGTCGCAAACAGCATGAAGCAGCGGCGGCGACCGATGGTGTCGGACAGCCACGCCGAGGTGAGGTAGCCGCAGAAGGACCCACCGATCAGCACCAGCAGGTAGGTACTGGTGCCCAGCACCGAGAGATGGCGCTCGGTCTTCAGGAAGGTCGGCAGCCAGGTGGTCACCGAGTAATACGCCCCCTGCATGCCGGTGGCCAGCAGGCTCGCCAGCAGTGTCGTGCGCAGCAGGTCAGGATGGAAGATGCGCAGGAAGTTGCCACGCTGGCCGCTCTCGCGCAGTCGCGCCTGGGTAGCCAGAAACACGGCGGGTTCGCTGATGGTGCGGCGGATGTAGAGCGTCAGCAGGGCCGGCAGCACGCCGATCCAGAACAGCACTTTCCAAGCTGTCTCCGGCGGCAGCACTGCGTAGACGCCCCAGAACGCCAGCGCCGAAGCCGCCCAGCCCACCGCCCAGCTGCTCTGCACCAGGCCAGAAGCCTTGCCGCGATGGCGCGCCGAGATGGTCTCGGCAATCAGCACCGAGCCCACGGCCCATTCGCCGCCCATGCCGAAGCCTTGCATCGCACGGGTAAAGAACAGTTCGCCGAAGGAAGTGGTAAAGCCCGAGAGGAAGGTGAACAGCGCAAACCACAGCACCGTCCATTGCAGCACACGCACCCGGCCATAGCGGTCGGCCAGCACCCCGGCCGCCCAGCCGCCGATGGCCGAGGTCAGCAGGGCACCGGTGGCGATGTAGCCCGCTTCGGCTTTGCTCATGCCCCACGCTGCCAGCAGCGTGGGGATGAGGAAGGTGTAGATCATGTAATCAAAACCATCCACCGCATAACCGGTGAAGGTCGCCGTGAGCGTGCGACGCTCGGATGTCGTTGTTTCTTGCAGCCACATGATGATCCCCGTAATCAAAGTATGTAAATCACTGACGTGCGGCATCGCCGGTCGCATACAGCAAGCATGCGGCCGTCGATGAAAAAACGGTAGGGCGCTTGCAGACGCTAAGCTTGTGCTCCGAGCAGCAGTTCGCTGTTGAGCTTGTCGGTCACCAGCATGTAGCCGGGCGCATGGGTGATGCAGAATTCGGGCCGGGCCGCGACGATGGCAGCTTGCGGCGTGACGCCGCAGGCCCAGAACACCGGCAGCTCATCGGCATGGATGTCCACCGCTTCGCCATAGTCGGGTTGGCCGATATCGGCAATGCCGATCAGGGCGGGGTCGCCGATGTGGATCGGTGCGCCATGCACTTGCGGCGTGCGTGCGGTGATCTGGATGGCGCGGATGGCATCGGCGGCCTTGAGCGGTCGCATCGAGACCACCGTCGGTCCCTGGAACACGCCCACCGGCTGCGTGGGAATATTGGTGCGGTACATGGCCACGTTGCGGCCCTCGCTCACATGGCGCAGCGGGATGCCGGCGGCCAGCAGGGCATGCTCGAAGGAGAAGGAACAGCCCAGCGCAAAGGTCACCAGGTCGTCGCGCCACACCGCGCGCAGGTCGTTCACCTCGGCCACGCGTTCACCGTAGCGCCACAGGTGATAGCGCGGCACGTCGCTGCGTACGTCCAGGTCCAGGCCCAGCGCGGGCAGGGCGGGCGAGCCCGGCTTGGATACGGCCAGCAAGGGACAGGGAATGGGATTGCGTTCGCAGAAGGCGAGAAAATCATCGGCCAGCGCCGCCGGCAGGATCGCCAGGTTGACCTGCACGTGCGCACTGGCCACGCCGCTGGTGTGACCGGTGAATACGCCGCTGCGGGCGGCCAGCCGCACATCGAGCGCGCTGGAGGAAGCCGACAGCGCAGACGCTGCGGCGGGACGAATCGGTAGGGCGGGCGAGGCGGTGGCAGTCTCTGGCATGGCGGTCTCCTTCTTGGAATGGACCGATGTTAGGAGCCTGCCGGGACAGCGTCCAACAAAAAATTTATATCTTTTGTTATCGATTTTTTCGATGAGGACAACGGAAATTTCACTGTAGCGATTTCCGTGCCAGTGGCTCATTTTTCTGTGGTGCGGCCTTTGCCTTGGGTGCGGCGTGCATGCTCCAATGCCGAATCGAGCACCAGTTCGGCCAGGCTGGAACTGGGGTCTTCGCGATAGCTTGCGTGGATTTGCAGAGCGGGTAGTTGCGCTTGGCAACGCAGGATGCGCAGTGGCAAGCGTCGCGTCAGTTCGCGCACCGAGGCGCGCGGCAGGGTGGCTACACCAAAGCCGCCTTCAACCAGCTGCACCATGGCGGAGATGGAAGAGATGGCATGCACGCGCGGTTCGATCACGCCCCATTCCTGGCACAGCTGCAGCAATCCCTGATGCGGTTGCGAGCCGCGCTGGAAGGTGATGAGGTCGTGTGCAGCCAGTTCTTCCAGCGTGTGAGAACGTGTGCCGAAGCGTTCGCGATGGCCGACGAAGACCATGTCCATCGGCGTCATCAGGCGCGAGCGCACGGCGGTATCGCTGCCCGCGATCGAGGTGAAGACCAGGTCCTGGGCGCCACGGCGGATTTGCTCAGTCAGCACCGGCGAGGTTTCCACGGTAAGTTCCAGCGCGAAATCGGGATAGCGGTTGCGGATTTCCTGCAGCCACGCGGGCAGCCAGCTGTGCACCACCGATTCGATGCTGCCGATGCGTAGCAGCAACGGACCGGCGCTGTTGCCGCCGAGTTCCTGGCGGATCTGGCGCTGCATGTCGAGCAGTTTCACGGCCAGCCGCTGGAAGCGCTGGCCGGCCACGGTGAGGCGGAACTGTTTCTCGCGGCGGTCCAGCAGGACCACGCCCAGCTCTTCTTCCAGCGAGGCGATGCGGCTGGACATGGTCGATTGCGTGATGTGGAGCTTTTCAGCGGCGCGGGTGATGCTCTTGAGCGAGGCGGCCCAGTGGAAGGCCTCGACGAAACGCAGGTTCATGAGTGCTCGGCGGTGAAGTGGAGGCAGTGAGTCGTCGCTAGGCTAGCAGATACGGTGGCGCTACGACTAGCTGTTGTTACCCAATAGCAGACGCAATTCAGGAAGCATGCCCCTCAATGTGCGGCATGGCACGCGGTGTGCTGAGTTGGCATAGCGGCGAAGGAACTGCCCTATGGTACGATGGTGATCTATACGTGAAACACGTATGGTTCGCGGATGGAAGCGATCTTCAAAGAAACGCGAATGTTTGCAGCAGTCCGGGAGAACTACCTCTCGGATGATGACTTTGCAACGCTTCAGCAGATGCTGATGCGACAGCCTCATGCGGGAAGCCTCATCAAGGATGCAGGGGGACTTCGAAAGATTCGTTTTCCTGATGCACGTCGTTGCAAGGGAAAACGTGGTGGCCTGAGAGTGATCTACTATTTTTGGGACAAACAATGCCACTTCTGGCTTTGCTCTATCTACGACAAAGATGAGATGAACGACCTCACCGTTCATCAGAGAAAACTGCTCAGGCGTGCGCTGGAAGACGAATTGTCCTCAAGGAAGACATCATGAAAAAAAGAAATTTATTCGAAGAGTTGATGGCGGGCGTGCAAGACATGGCCGATGAGCGAGAGGGCAAGGTGACTTTGCGCACAACCAAAGTCAAGCTATCGCCGGAGCCGGTCTCGATTACGGCCGAGGAGATTCAGCGGGTACGTGGCAAGGCTCGGGTGTCGCAGGCAATTATGGCTCGCAGCCTGCGCGTCAATCAGCGGACATATCAAAACTGGGAGCAGGGTGTATCACGGCCCAACGCGCAGGCAGCCGTGTTGCTCAAGTTGGTGGATCAAGACCCCACGCTCTTCGCACGGATCAGCGCATTGGTGTGACGGCGCCTGATGGGCGGTGCGATATCGCCTCACTTCTTGCGCACCGCACCAATTTTCCCGCCGCTTGACACAATCCTCCCTCATACCTATCCTCACCCCCGATTGGTCATACCTTTTGTCGCCCGCACACGCCGGGCCGGCGGGCCAGGCCGACAATGCCGCGACGGCAGCCCTACATTCCAACAGGCAGAGACCCCAGAGAGCATGTCCTTCGACCCCATCGTCCAGAAATCCATTTCCGAGCAGGTAGCCCAGCGGCTGCTGACCATGATCCGCAGCGGCCTGCTCAAGCCCGACCAGCAACTGCCGCCCGAGCGCGAGCTGGCGGCCATGCTGGGCGTGGGCCGGCCCGCCGTGCGCGAGGCCATTCGCGGGCTGGCGCTGTTGGGCCTGCTGCGCATCCGGCAGGGCGAGGGTACCTTCGTCAGTTCGCTGGAAACGCGCGAGCTGCTGGAGCCGCTGGAGATGATCATCGATCTCAACCCCGGTACGCTGGAAGCCCTGTTCGACGCCCGTCTCATCATCGAGACCGGCGTGGCCGCACTGGCTGCCACCCACATCGATGACGCCGAACTGGCGCGCCTGGCGCGCAATGTCGAGGATGAAGCACGGCTGCTGTCGGACCCGGCCGCCTTCTCGGCAGCGGATGTGGAATTCCACGAGGCCATCATCGAGGCCTGCAACAATCCCTTCCTGCAAAGCGTCGCCGGCAGTCTCTACATGCTGGGCAAGAAGAGCCGCTCCATCACCTCGCGCATCCCCTCCACGCTGGAACGCAGCCTGCAGGACCATCGCGACATCCTGGACGCCCTGAAGGCACGCAATCCGCACAAGGCCTCCGAGGCCATGCGCAACCATTTGCTGCGTGTGCGCGATGCCTATCGCAGCGCCGGACGCAGCCAGAACGAATCGGTCCACGACTGAGTCTATCCGTACGATCCAACGCAGGAAGCGCCGCCGTTGCTGCCGGGCTGGTCCCGCAGCATTCCACAACGGTGGCGTGGCAGCACAGCCGCAGCATCGCCTGCGGCGCCCCTCACAAGAAGCGATACCGGCAAGGCGCGCAGGGCCGCCTGTTGATGAACTCCGTTCTACAAGCCGGACAGGCAGGATCTTTCCTTTATCAATCGATTGCAGGAGAACAGCATGCTGGATCTGGCAGGTAAAGTCGTCTTCATCAGCGGTGCGAGCACCGGTATCGGCGCGGCCGCCGCGCGCGCCTTCGCAGCACGTGGCGCGCACGTGGTGGTCCACTACAACAGTTCGAAGGAAGAGGCAGAGGCCGTGGCCGCAGAAGTGCGCGCCGCCGGCAGCAAGGCCATCACCATCGGCGCGGATGTGCGCGATACGGCGGCCATCAACGCCGCCATCACCAAGGCCGTGGAACAGATGGGCCGCATCGACGTGCTCATCAACAACGCCGGTGCGCTGGTCAAGCGCGCACCGCTGGAGATGGTCACCGATGAACTCTTCGACGAGATCATCAACATCAACGCCCGCTCGGTGGTGGCTTTCACGCGGGCGGTCATTCCCGTCATGCGCGCTCAGGGCGGCGGCAACATCATCAACGTGACCTCGGTGGCGGCACGCCATGGCGGTGGCCCCGGTGCCCTGATCTATGCGGCCTCCAAAGGCTTCGTGAGCACCATCACGCGCGGCATGGCCAAGGAATTGCTGGCCGACAAGATCCGCGTCAATGCGGTGGCGCCGGGCGTGATCATGACGCCGTTCCAGGAACGCTTCACCACGCCGGAACAGCTGGAGGGCTTCCGCAAGACCATCCCCATGGGCCGCATCGGCGAGCCCGACGAATGCAGCGGTGCCTTCCTCTACCTGGCGTCGGACCAGATGTCGGGCTATGTCACCGGGCAGATCATCGACGTCAACGGCGGCCAGTACATGCCCTAGCCGCAAGCGTCCTGCGCTGCCCCGCGCCAGGGAATTTCTGGCATGGCTCTTGCGGGCGGGAAGGATCATGCAAGCCGATTCCTTCCTGCCCGTTCTCGCCTCGGCGGCCCTGTCCCCGCCGGGCGGCCTGTTGCGTGACAAGCTGGCCCTGCTGCTGGACTCCACCGGCGAGGGCATCTACGGTATCGATCTGGAAGGCCGCTGCACCTTCATCAACCGCGCCGGTGCGGCCATGCTGGGCTATGCGCCGGTCGAGGTGCTGGGGCGCAACATGCACGAGCTGGTGCATCACAGCCATGAGCACGGTGGCCATTACCCCGAGGCCGAGTGCCCGATCCTGAAGGCATTCCGCAAGGGCCAGTCCTGCCGCGTCGACCAGGAAGTGTTCTGGCGCGCCGATGGCAGCTGCTTTGCCACCGAATATTCCTCCTACCAGATCATCGATGCCGGCCAGGTGCGCGGGGCCGTGATCGCCTTCAGCGATATCTCCAAGCGACGCCAGGCCGAGGAACAGTTGCAGCGCGCCAAGGCCGAACTGGAAGTGCGCGTGGCCGAGCGTACCCGCGAGCTGTCGGCGGCGCTGCGTCAGGTGCGGCAATTGTCGGCGCATGCGCACTCGGTACGCGAGGACGAGCGCACCCGGATTGCCCGCGAGATCCACGACGAACTGGGCAGCCTTCTGGTGGCCCTGAAACTGGACGTGAACTGGATGGCCAAGCGCGTCAGCCATCTCGATCCGGTAGCGCGCAAGTGCGAGGCCATGAGCCGCCTGATCGAAACTGCCGTGGACAACGTGGGACGCATCATCACCGACCTGCGCCCCAGCATCCTCGATCACCAGGGCCTGATCGCCGCGCTGGAATGGCAGGTGCAGGAATTCTCCGAAGCCACCGAATTGCCCTGCGAGGTCGAGTTCGATATCGCGCCGGAGGCCTTCGTGCCGGATGGCGCCAAGGCCACGGCGGCGTTTCGCATCTTCCAGGAAATGCTCTCCAACGTGGCGCGCCACGCGCAGGCCACGCAGGTGCGCATCGCGGTCCACCTCACCCCGGCAGAACTGCGCATGGAAGTGGAAGACGATGGCGTGGGCACGCCCCGCGCCGCGCAGGAAGCGGCCACGTCTTATGGGGTGATGGGCATGCGCGAGCGCGCCTTGCACTTCGGTGGCGCACTGAGCATTGCTGGTGCGCGTTTTGCACCAGAGCACGGCAGGCCGGGGACGCTGGTCTGCCTGCGTCTGCCTCATCACGCCAGCCGGGAGGTGCCATGAGCAAGCCCGGCGACAACATCCGCATCCTGCTGTGCGACGATCATCGCATCGTGCGCGAGGGCTTGAAGCAGATCCTGGCGGATACCCCCGATATCGTGGTCGCTGCCGAATGCGCCAGCGGACCGGAGGTGCTGCACAGTGCGCGGGTCGAAGCGATCGACCTGGTGCTGCTGGACATCGCCATCCCCCAGCAGGACGGATTGGATGTGCTGCGCCAGATCAAGCAGGAGATGCCGCGCCTGCCCGTGCTGATGCTGTCCACCTATCCCGAGAAACAATACGCGGCCCGCTGCTACAAGCTGGGCGCAGCAGGCTATCTCAACAAAAGCACCGACCCCGGGCAACTGGTGGAGGCCATCCGCAAGGCCGCCGGGGGCGGCCTCTACGTGAGCGCGCAGATGGCCGAGACCCTGGCCTCCGGCCTGGCCCAGCGTGCCACGGCCCCGCAGCGGGCCGCACACGAGAGCCTGTCGCACCGCGAATACCAGGTCTTCCAGCTGATCGCCGCCGGGCGCAGCGTCAAGGAAATCGCCGACCAGCTGGAGCTGAGCCCCAATACGGTGAGCACCTATCGCAGCCGCATCCTGGAGAAGACCGGCGCTTCCAATGATGTGGGCATCGCCATGTATGCGGTGCGGCACCAGTTGCTGCCGGTGTGAGCGCGTTGGTGCGTCTGTCGTCATTTTGCAGCGCGTTTTCGTCATTCTGACGATGTGATCCACGCTGCTTGTAGTGGCAGCACTACAAGATGTCGTGAGCTCATGACGTATTGCAGCGGGCTGGCAAATCCCTTGCAGGTGGATCAGGTGAACGCAGCAACTCACCTCACACTCACCAAACGGGGGAATCATGCCTGACGCACCAGAGACCAATCTGTTCCACACCTATGATGCCGAACGCGCCGGGCAGGGCTGCTCCTGCGGCCGCCACGCCAGCCAGCAGCAGCACGAGGCCGATATGCTGGCCGAGCAGCAGCGCCTCCAGCGAGGCCGCGATGTGGAAACCCTGACCAATGACGTGGTGGAAGAAGCGCTGATGCGTTCGCTCTTCCCGCGCGTGGCCGAGCGGCGGGACTTCCTGCGGGCCGTCGGCAAGAATGCAGCGCGCGCCGCCATTGCCAGCGTCTTGCCGCTGGGCTCGCTGCAGGCCATGGCGCAGGAAAAGAATGGCGCGCTGGAAAAGAAGGACCTCAAGATCGGCTTCATCGCCATCACCTGTGCGGCGCCGCTCATCATGGCCGATCCGCTGGGCTTCTACCGCAAACAGGGCTTGAACGTCTCCTTGAACAAGACGGCCGGCTGGGCGCTGATCCGCGACAAGATGATCAACAAGGAACACGACGCCTCGCACTTCCTCTCGCCCATGCCGATGGCCATGTCCATGGGCGTGGGCAGCAATGCCACGCAGATGCGCGTGGCCACCATCCAGAACATCAATGGCCAGGCCATCACGCTGCACACCAAGCACAAGGACAAGCGCGATCCCAAACAATGGAAGGGGTTCAAGTTTGCCGTGCCCTTCGAGTACTCGATGCACAATTTCCTCTTGCGCTATTACCTGGCCGAGTACGGTCTGGACCCGGATCGCGACGTGCAGATTCGCGTCACGCCGCCGCCGGAGATGGTGGCCAATCTGCGGGCGGGCAACATCGATGGCTTCCTTGGTCCGGACCCGTTCAATCAGCGTGCGGTGTATGACGAGGTCGGTTTCATTCACATCCTTTCCAATGAGATCTGGGACGGTCACCCCTGCTGCGCCTTCGGGGCATCCGAGGAATTCATCCAGCACAATCCCAATACCTTTGCCGCGCTGTTCCGTGCCGTGCTGACGGCGGCCGCGATGGCGCGTGATCCCTCCAACCGTTCGCTGGTGGCCAAGGTGATTTCGCCGCAGGCTTACCTGAACCAGCCGGAGACGGTCGTGGAGCAGGTGCTCACCGGTCGCTTCGCCGATGGTCTGGGCAATGTCAGGAACGTGCCGGGCCGGGCTGACTTCGACCCGGTACCGTGGGATTCGATGGGCGTGTGGATCTTGACCCAGATGAAGCGCTGGGGCTACATCAAGGGCGACGTCAACTACAAGGCCATTACCGAGAAGGTGCTGCTGTTGACCGAGGCCAAGAAGCACATGAAGGAACTGGGTCAGCCCGTACCGGAAGGGGCTTATCGCAAATACGCCATCATGGGCAAGGAGTTCGACGCCAGCAAGGCCGATGCCTACGTGAACAGCTTCGCCATCAAGAGGAGCGCATGATGCCCACGCAGCATCTCGGCTGGCGTGCCGCGCTCATTTCCGTGCTGTTGCTGGCGGTGCTGCTGATGGTGTGGCACCTGGCCACCTTGCCCAGGGAAAGTACCGCCAGCGCCGCCCAGGATGAGTACGCCAAACTGATGGGCAAGAGCAGCGCTGCCCCCAAGCGCGACGGCTTCCCGGGACTTGCGCAGATGGGCGAGACGATGCGCAAGGAATTGGCCAATCCCTTCTACGACAACGGTCCCAACGACAAGGGCATCGGCATCCAGCTGGCCTATTCGCTGGGGCGGGTCGCACTGGGGTTTGCCATTGCGGCGGTGGTGGCGGTGCCGCTGGGCTTCCTGCTGGGGATGTCGCCGCTGATGCGGCGTGCACTCGATCCCTTCATCCAGATCTTGAAACCGATCTCGCCGCTGGCCTGGATGCCGCTGGCGCTCTACACCATCAAGGATTCCTCGGTGTCGGGGGTGTTCGTGATCTTCATCTGCTCGGTGTGGCCGATGCTGATGAACACGGCCTTCGGTGTGGCCTCGGTACGGCGCGACTGGTTGAACGTGGCCAAGACCCTGGAGGTGAATCCGCTGCGGCGTGCCTTCCTGGTGATCCTGCCGGCGGCGGCACCGACCATCCTGACCGGCATGCGCATCTCCATGGGCATCGCCTGGCTGGTGATCGTGGCGGCCGAGATGCTGGTAGGCGGTACCGGTATCGGCTACTTCGTCTGGAACGAATGGAACAACCTCTCGCTGACCAGCGTGATCTTCGCCATCCTCGTCATCGGCGTGACCGGCATGGTGCTGGACCTGATCTTCGCACGGCTGCAGAAGTGGGTGACCTATGTCGAATGAAGGGAGCAGCAGCATGGACCACAATTTTCTGAGCGTGCAGGGCCTGGCCAAGCGCTATGTGGCAGGTGCGCCGCCGGTATTCGAGCAGGTGTCCTTCGGCATCGACCGTGGCGAGTTCGTCTGCGTGATCGGGCACTCGGGCTGTGGCAAGACCACCATCCTCAATGTGCTGGCCGGGCTGGAGGCGGCCAGCGAGGGTGTGGTCATCATGGACCGGCGGGAGGTCAAGGGACCGAGCCTGGACCGGGGTGTAGTGTTCCAGAGTCACGCGCTCATGCCCTGGTTCAGCGTGCTGGGCAACGTGGTGTTCGCGGTACGTTCGCGCTGGCCGGACTGGTCGCGCGAGCAGGCCGAGGAGCATGCGCGCCGCTTCATCGAGATGGTCGGCTTGAAGGGCGCTGAACATAAAAAGCCCTCCGAACTCTCGGGCGGCATGAAGCAGCGCGTGGGCATTGCGCGTGCCTTTTCCATCGAGCCCAAGATGCTGCTGATGGATGAGCCCTTCGGCGCACTCGATGCCTTGACACGTGGCGTGGTGCAGGACGAGTTGCTCAAGATCTGCGCAGCCACGCACCAGACCGTGTTCATGATTACCCATGACGTGGATGAAGCCATCCTGCTGGCCGACAAGATCTTCCTCATGTCCAACGGCCCGCAGGCCTGCATCGCCGAGGTGGTCGTCAATACGCTGCCCAAGAATCGTACGCGCGAAGGCATGCACCACGATCCGCAGTTCTATCGCATCCGCAATCACCTGGTCGATTTCCTGGTGCATCGCTCGCGCCAGATCCAGGCGGCGCAGGCCAGCGGCGCGGTGCGCCTGCCGACCCGCATCGTGATGCCGGGACTGGAGCAGGCGGCCGCCTGAAGGGGAGGGCAGGCAGAGCTGCCATTTCGTCCGTTTATATCGTCATTGTGCAGCACCGTTTCGTCAGAATCGATGGCGCGGACTACAACGTGTCGTCGACTTTCATTTTTCGTCCACCACAAGGAGAGAGAGCATGGACCGCAACCAGGTTACCCAGAAGATCGTCACTGCCAAGGTCAGCAAGAAGTTGACCTGGGCCCAGATCGCCGAGCGCATCGGCCAGAGCAAGGAGTGGACCACCGCTGCCATGTTGGGCCAGATGACCTTGACGGCCAAGCAGGCGGCCGTGGCGCAGGAGATGTTCGAGCTCACTGATGAAGAGACCCTGTGGTTGCAGATCGTGCCCTACAAGGGTTCGCTGCCGACTTCGGTGCCGACCGATCCGCTGATCTATCGCTGGTACGAGATCGTCAATGTCTATGGCAGCACCATCAAGGAGCTGATCCACGAGGAGTTTGGCGACGGCATCATGAGTGCCATCGATTTCAAGATGGATATCCAGCGCCAGGCCGATCCCAATGGCGATCGCGTCAATGTGATGCTGTCGGGCAAGTTCCTGCCCTACAAGACCTATTGATTCACATCGGGTTACAAGCGCGGCGATGCAAAGGTGGAATGCGCGGCTAGAATAGCGCGCATGCTCAAAGACAAGAAACTCTCCGCCTATGCGCCCTCGGCGACCCGGATCCGGGCGCGCTTCGTGGCCATCTCCTGGCGCGATCTGGCCGTCAGCTTTGGTCCCATCATCCTGCTGATCCTGGTGGGCGCATGGCTGGTGATCTGGTTGATCCGGCCTGCGCCGCCCTCTTCCATCACCATTGCCGCCGGTCCCAAGGACAGCAATTTCTGGCGCGTGGCCGAGCGCTACAAGGCTTTGCTGGCGCGCGATGGCATCCGCCTGGACATCATCGAGACGGGCGGGTCGCTGGACAACCTCAAGCGCCTGGCCGATCCGGACCAGAATGTGGATGTGGGGTTCGTGCAGGGTGGCCTGGCCGGCGCGGTGCCGGTTGAATCGCTGGCGCCGCTGGTATCGCTGGGCAGCATTTCCTATGTGCCGGTATCGGTGTATTACCGCGCGCCGCCGCCGCGCGAGGATGGTCGTCCGGCGCCGCTGCTGCGCCAGTTGTCGGAGCTGGCCGGCAAGCGCATCGCCATTGGCGGACAGGGCAGTGGTTCCAGCGTGCTGGCGGCGACGCTGCTCAAGGCCAATGGCGTGGAGCCCGGCGGCGGTACGCAGCTCTTGAACATTGGCGGCGATGAGGCGGCCCAGGCGCTGACCAGCGGCAAGATCGATGCGGCTTTCCTGATGGGCGATTCGGTGTCGGTGGCAACCATGGGCAAGCTCTTGCGTGCGCCGGGTATCCGGCTGCTGGATTTCTCGCAGGCCGATGCCTATGTGCGGCGTTTCCGTTATCTCAATACTTTGAAGATACCCATGGGCGTGTTCGACCTGGCGCGCAACCTGCCGGCGCGGGATACGCAGCTCATTGCGCCCACGGCCGAACTGGTAGCGCGGGAGGATCTGCATCCGGCGCTCTCGGACCTGCTCATCGCGGCCGCGCGCGAGGTTCACGGCAAGGCCAACGTGCTGCAGAAGGCGGGGGAATTCCCGGCACCGCTGGAGCATGAATATCCGATCAGCGATGATGCCGCGCGCTACTACAAGTCCGGCAAGACTTTCTTTTATCGCACCTTGCCGTTCTGGCTGGCCAGCCTGGTGGACCGTGCGGTGGTGATCGTGCTGCCGGTGATCCTGCTGTTGATTCCGGGAGTGCGCCTGGTGCCGATGCTGTATGGCTGGCGTGTGCGCTCGCGCATCTATCGCTGGTATGGCGAGCTCATTGCGCTGGAGCGCGGCGTGTCGCGGGAGTCGCCCGAGGAACAGGCGGAGATGCTCAGGCGGCTCGACGAGATCGAGATGGCGGTCAATCGCATGAAGATGCCGCTGGCCTTTGCCGACCAGTTCTACGTGTTGCGTGAGCACATCGGCTTCGTCCGTGCCCGGCTGGCAGCGGGTGTGGCCTGAGCGCCACATTGCGGCAGGCTGTACGGGGCAGGGCAGCGGGGCTGTTGTATGCTCGCCATGGCGCGACCAGTACTGTATAAAAAATACTGTGTATTCATACAGTACTGTGCTAAAGTGAAGCCTCCTATCGACAAGAAGAGGAATCGCTGCCATGACCCACTTTGATCTTGCTTCCGACGCTCGCTTCGCTGTTGCATCGTCCACCCCGTCTTCGCTGGCCATCCGCCTGGGTCGCCGCGAAATCTTCATCTGCCGTGATACCTACGTGCGCCGTTACCGGGTCAATCCGGTGATCGAGTGCAGCGCGGGCATCGAGCCTGGCCATGTTGAAATCCTGTTGTTGCGCCGCTGGCTGGTGGTGCTGTCGAAGGCGCGCGGCTGATGCGGCGTGCGCTTGACTGGCTGGTGGTGGATGCCCTGGGGAGGGCGGCCGGGGTGGATCAGGCGGTACTGTCTGCGGCTACGGGGGTGGTCTCCGCTGTTGCGGAGGGTGCCGCCGCCAATGACGATTCCATGCTGGGAAACGTCACCAAATGCGTCACCTCCAGCCTGATCCCTATCCATTCGCCGACCGCATGATCGTGATGCGAGGGCACCAGTGAAAGCAGTTGCTGGCCGTTCTCCAGTGCCAGGGTGTAGAGAAATTCCGCCCCCCGGAATGACTTGCGTACTACGCGTGCCTGCAATGGCGAGGCGTCGTCGTGCATCACATCGTCAGCGCGCAGCAGCACATCGACCTGCGTTCCCTCTGCATTGACGGCATCCTCCGGCACCAGGCCGCGCAATAGTCCCGCTGCCGTGCGGACCTCGATGTCTGTCTGGGGACCGGTGCTCGCCGCAGGCTGCACTTCCCCACGCAGCAAGACCCCATGCCCGATGAAATCGGCCGCAAAGCGGGTGGCCGGGCGGTGATACAGGGCGTACGGCGTATCCCATTGCTCCAGCCGGCCCTGCCGCATCACGCCCACCACATCGGCCACCGCAAAGGCTTCCATCTGGTCGTGCGTCACCATCAAGGCCGTGGTGCCGGTGCGCTTGAGGATGTCGCGCACGTCATGGGCCAGGCGCTCGCGCAGTTCCACGTCCAGGCTGGAAAACGGTTCGTCCAGCAACAGCAGGCGCGGTTGCGGCGCCAGTGCGCGTGCCAGCGCGATGCGTTGCTGCTGGCCACCGGAGAGCTGGTGCGGGAACTTGCGGCCGGCCTCGGGCAGGCCCACCAGGGCCAGCATCTGCGCCACGATCTCGTCACGCTGCGCACGCGCCATGCCGCGCAAACCAAAGCCGATGTTGGCCGCCACGTCCAGATGCGGGAACAGCGCGAAATCCTGGAACACCATCCCGATGCGCCGCGCCTCGGCCGGCACGCGTACGCCATCGCCTTCCAGCAACTGCCCATCGAGCCGGATGCGGCCCGACTGCGCCGGTTCCAGCCCGGCTACGGCGCGCAACAGGCTGGTCTTGCCGCTGCCGGAGGGGCCAATCAGCGCGCCCAGCTCGCCCGGCTGCAGGCGCAGCGAGACGGCCTCGACGGCAGGGTGGGCAGTGCGGGGATAACGGATGCTGACGTGTTCGACTTCCAGAAACATGGGCAGGCTCGATGAAATGGTTACAATTCGCGTTTGTCTCGGAGTGCGCAGTGTAGCGCATGGACCGCAGACTTCTCCTGGCAATTCTTTCTTCTGGCCGCTTTTCGCTATGCACATCATCGGTTTGCTCGCTGTCCTGATCGCCTTGCCGCTCTTCGGCATCCTCGCTGCCTGGTTCGGTCTGGATGCGGCCGGCATCGACAATCTGCGCCAGCAGATGCAGACCGTGCTGCCCGGCTACCTGGCCACCTCAGGTTGGCTGGCGCTGATGGTGCCGCTGGGGGTGGTCATCGTCGGTGGGGCGGCTGCGGTGACGGTGAGTCTGTTCGAGTTTCGCGGACGGCAGGCGCTGTCCTGGGCCTTGCTCTTGCCGATGGCCATGCCGGCCTACGTTTCGGCTTACGCCTATACCGATTTCCTGCAATACGCGGGCGCGGTGCAGAGCACGCTGCGCGGCTGGTTCCCGGGCTGGCGCATGGACGTGCGTGGCTTGCCGGGGGCGGTGTGCATGTTCGTCTTCACGCTCTATCCCTACGCTTACCTGCTGGCGCGCAATGCACTGTCCGAGCGCGGCATGCAGCTGATGGAAGCGGCGCGCATGCTGGGTACGCCCCTGTCCGAACGCATCCGTCGCGTGGCCTTGCCGCTGGCGCGTCCGGCACTGGCGGCCGGGGCGGCGCTGGCGCTGATGGAGACGCTGGCCGATTACGGTGTCTCGGCCTACTTCGGATTGACCACCTTCACCACCGGCATCTACAAGGCCTGGGTGGTGCTGGATGACCGCATCGCTGCGGCCCAGTATGCCTCGCTGCTGCTGCTCTTCGTGGCGGTGCTGCTGTGGCTGGAGCGGCGCGAGCAGGGGCGCATGCGCTTTGCGGCCACACGTGGCGGGCGCGGCGCGGAGGGTGCCGAGGCGCAGCTGCCGCAGTTGTCACGCCCGCATACGCTGATCGCATGGGCGGTGTGCGGCCTGCCGGTGCTGCTGGGTTTCGTGCTGCCGGTGGCGATCCTGTTGCAGTTGTGGGCCGGGCAGTGGGGCCGTCCTGATGCGGCCATGCCCGCCTTCGATCTGACCCGCTATGGCGGCTGGGTCTGGAACAGTTTCCGCTTCGGCGGCATGGCCGCAGCGGCGGCCATCCTGCTGGCGCTGGGCCTGTGCTTCGCGCTGCGCCGCGCGCACCTGCCGCCTGTGCAGGGTGCCGTGCTGCGGCTGACCGCTCGGCTGGCGGGGATGGGCTATGCCATTCCCGGCTCGGTCATCGCGGTCGGCATCCTGCTGCCGGTGGCCTGGTTGCAGGCACTGTGGCCGACGGCGGGCCTGGGTGTGCTGCTCACGGCCAGCTCGCTGGGCGTGATCTACGCGTATCTGGTACGCTTCACGGCGGTTGCGGTGCAGTCGGTGGAGTCCGGCTACACGCGCATTCCGGCCAGCCTCGATGAAGCGGCGCGCACGCTCGGCAGTTCGCGCGCGGTGATTGCCTGGCGCCTGCACATGCCGTTGCTGTGGCGCTCGCTGGCGGTGGCGGCGCTGATGGTGTTCGTCGATGTGGTCAAGGAATTGCCGGCCACCTTGCTGTTGCGGCCCTTCGATACCGATACCCTGGCCGTGATCGCGCACAACCTGGCGCGCGACGAGCGTCTGGGCGAGGCGGCGCTGCCCGCCTTGTCCATCGTGCTGGTGGGACTGGCGCCGGTGCTGCTGGTGATGCGGGCGCTCGATGGCCGGCGCCGTGCGGGCTTGCAAAGCGCGCTTCCGCCCGCATAACGCAAAGATGCAAAGACCAAAAAAGGGCGTAGCCAGGGGGCTGCGGCCACTCTCTGGAGAAACCATGAGCCAATACGATTACGACCTCTTCACCATCGGCGGCGGTTCCGGCGGCGTGCGCGCGGCGCGCTTCGCCGGTCAGGCCGGGGCCCGCGTGGGCCTGGCCGAGAAGGGCGATCTGGGCGGCACCTGCGTCAACGTCGGCTGCATTCCCAAGAAGCTGATGTCCTACAGCGCCCATTTCCACGAGGATTTCGCCGATGCCGCCGGTTACGGCTGGACCTTGCACGGCCAGCCCACCTTCGACTGGTCGGCCCTGATCGCCAACAAGGACCGCGAGATCGCCCATCTCAACGATATCTACCAGCGCCTGCTCGACGGTGCCAACGTGAGCCTGCATCGCGGCTTTGCCACGGTGGAGGATGCGCACACCGTCAGCGTCGAGGGCAAGCGCTTCACTGCCCGCCACATCCTGGTGGCCACCGGCGGCCATCCCGACAAGCCGCAGATTCCGGGCAGCGAGCTGGGCATCACCTCAGATGATTTCTTCCACCTCAAGGGCCTGCCGAAACGCGCGGTGGTGCTGGGCGGTGGCTATATCGCAGTGGAGCTGGCATCCATCCTGAATGGTCTGGGCACCGAGGTCACGCTGGTCTATCGCCGCGAACGCCTGCTGCGCAACATGGATGCGGACCTGGGTATCCACCTGGCCGATGAAATGGCCAAGAAGGGTATCCGCCTGGTCTTCGATGCCAGCATCGCCGCCATCGAAGCACCCCATGCGGGTGAGGACAGCGTCAAGCAGGTGCGCCTGACCAACGGCGAGACCCTGGCCGCCGAGTGCGTGCTCTTTGCCACCGGACGCACACCCAATACGCGCGGGCTGGGGCTGGAGAAGGCCGGTGTCACGCTCAAGGACAATGGCGCCGTGGTGGTCAATGAGCAATTCGAGAGCAGCGTCGCCTCGATCCTGGCCGTGGGCGACGTGATCGATCGCGTGGCCCTGACGCCGGTCGCCCTGGCCGAGGCGATGGTGGTGGTGGCGCGTCTGTTCGGCAAGGGCGAACGGGTCATGTCCTATCGCAACATTCCGACAGCAGTCTTCAGTCATCCCAATGTGGGCACCGTGGGACTGACCGAAGAACAGGCGCGTCGCGAGCATGGTGAAGTAAAAATCTTCAGAACGGACTTCAAGCCGCTCAAGAACACCCTCTCGCGCAATACCGAACGCACCTTCATGAAGCTTGTGGTCGATTCCAGGACCGACCGGGTACTCGGCGTCCACATGGTCGGCAGCGATGCCGGCGAAGTGATCCAGGGCTTTGCGGTAGCCCTGCAATGCGGCGCTACCAAGGCGCAGTTCGACAGCACCATCGGCATCCATCCGACCTCGGCCGAGGAGTTCGTGACCATGCGCACACCCGTGGCCTGAGTCCGCCATCGTCGCGCAGAGCAAAAAGGGGATGCAGCCGCATCCCCTTTTTGCATCAGGCCCGATATGCAGGGCTCATCGCCATAGCGCATAGCCGATGCGCAGTTGCGGATGGTCCTTCTGGTTGTAGGTCAGCAGGCTCTCGCCATAGCCGTAGAAGTAGCTGGCCATGAGGTAGCCGGCGGTGCCCGGCAGCAGACGCGAGAGCGGGTAGGTGAGCTGGGTTTCGGCGCTGTACTTGCCACCGAGCTTGCCCTTGCGCAGCGTGGTCGCCACTTCCATTCCATCGGGTTTGCCATAGGCCAGTTTCAGGTCCAGGTGGCCGCGATAGTCGGCGATGTCGGGATTGTCGCGGGTGGGGCCGAGATAGGCATAGACCTTGGGCGCGACCTTGAAGTGATAGTCGTTCAGATTGCCGAAGTTGAAGGTCGGCTCGACGAAATAGGTGTTGATGCTGCGCGAGGCGGTACCGTCGCGGCCATTGGATTCGTGCTCCAGGCCGGTGGCGATGCCGATACGGCTGAAGACGCCGTTCTGGATGCCCACGTCGGGCAGGTAGTAATACAGGCTCGGACGATAGCTGGTATCGCGGAAGGGCGCCGAGGGCGCCGACAGGTCCCATAGCGAGAATTGCGTATAGCCCAGATAGAGATTGTCGAGCAGGCTGCGCGAGCGCGGATCGTCCGGTACGAACACGCGGAACTTGAAACTGAGCTGGAAGCGGGCATTGGTGTCGCCATTGTTGTGGCCCACCGTGAAATACATCGGCTCATTGAAGGACAGCCGACGATTGTTGGAGAGGATGTCTTCGGCCGCCGGGGCGCTGTCGGTGGGCGAGGCATTGGCGCCGGGTGTGAGTACCGTGGCCGAGGGCGCCACCGGTGCCACCTTGCTGGTCGAATCGGCCAGCGGCGTGTTGATCAGGTCGGGCGATTCCGGCAGGGGGCCCAGCGAGGCATCCGGACGTACCACCGCCACCAGCACCGGCGAGGCATCGATGCCGATGGGCTCGATGCGCACCATGCCGCGCAGGCGGCGCGGCAGCTCGCCGCGATACCGTACCTTGCGGAATTGCCCTTGTTTGAGGGTCAGGCTGTCCTCGCCATCGACGCGCCGCAGGGCGATCTGCTGCGGCGGAATCATGTCGGCCGAGGCCGCCACCAGCAGCGTGGCGGGCAACTGGTAAGTGCGTTCGGCCTGCTCATCCTCGGCGACCAGCAGGGTCAGTTCCAGCGGCTTGCTGGCGTCGATACGCTTGGGCGGCTGCACCATCGAGATGCCGGCCTGCGCTGGCGCAGCCAGCCACCAGGGCGCGGCCAGACCGCACAGGGCCAGCATCACGCGGCGCGACAGGCGATTGCGCACTGGCAGACACTCTTTTTCCGGGCGCGGGCGAGATTGGGATAAGCTGAGCATATTGTCCTTGTTGTCAGTTTGTTGTGTTTTGGTGACTTTTTGTTTTGTTGCAGATTGTCCTGTGGCGTGCTGCGCCTGCCAGGCTGCAATGCGCGCACTGCCGTGTGAACAGATCGATGGCATTGCATAAAGTTGCCATTTCAGCGTCATCTTCTGCGCATGGGATGCCCGGCATGCGCGCAATAAGGGACGGACGATCATTCCGGGTTGCACACGGTCGATGACTGTTGCCGGTTTGCCTCGTCCAGGAGACGATTGTTCACCTGAAAATGGCAACATGACAACGGGTATTTCCTGATTGTGTGACAATGCGGCGCCTTCTAAGCTTCATGGCAAGTCGTTCATGTTGCCAAGCTGTCTGCCTTTTTGCCTTTTTCCTTTTGGCGACGTTTGCTCAATTGATGTCCTGATACGCACTACCCATCGACATGCTCATCGCTACCTACGACAAGCTGCTGGTTGTCGTCTCGCTGCTGGTTGCCATCCTCGCCTCCTATACGGCGCTGGATATGGCCGAGCGCATCAATACCACCAGCCATCAGCATTCGCGCGCGGCGCGCTTCTGGCTCGCCGGCGGGGCGGTGGCCATGGGCGTCGGCATCTGGTCGATGCACTTCATCGGCATGCTGGCCTTCCGCTTGCCCATTGCGCTGGGCTATGACGCCTGGATCACGCTGCTCTCGCTGTTCATCGCCGTGGCCACCTCCGGCTTTGCGCTGTGGATCGTCACCCGCAGCGAGCTGCCGCTGCGGCGGCTTCTGGGCAGTGCGCTGCTCATGGGCATGGGCATTGCCGGCATGCACTACACCGGCATGGCGGCCATGCGCATGCAGCCCGGTATCGATTACGACCTGGGACTGTTCGCGGCCTCTATTCTGATCGCCGTGGCGGCGTCGGCGGCGGCGCTGTGGATCGCTTTCAGCCTGCGCAGGAATACGCCGCACGTGCGGGCGGCCCGTGCCGGTGCCTCGGTGGTGATGGGCGTGGCCATCGTCGGCATGCACTACACCGGCATGGCGGCCGCCACCTTCCCCATGGGTTCAGTGTGCATGTCCGCGCGCGAGGGCGTGGGCACGGGCTGGCTGGCGATCCTCATCATCGTGGTCACGCTGGCGGTGCTGACCATCGCCTTGCTGACCTCGGTGCTGGATGCACGGCTGGAGTCGCGCACCGCCAAGCTGGCGCGTTCCCTGGCCGAAGCCAATGAAGAACTGACGCAGATGGTGCTGCACGACCAACTGACCCGGCTGCCCAACCGCACCTTGCTGGAAGACCGGCTGACCCAGGCCATCAACAAGGCCGCGCGCAGCCGGGGACATTTCGCGCTGATGTTCATGGACCTGGATGGCTTCAAGGCCATCAACGATTCGCTCGGCCATCATGTGGGCGACCGCCTGCTGGTGGAGGTGGCGCAGCGTCTGACCGGGGCCATGCGCGCGCATGATACGGTGGCGCGCCTGGGCGGAGACGAATTCGTCATCCTGGTCGAACTGGGCCAGCCGGAAGACGCCATGCCGGTGGCCGAGAAGCTGGTGGAGGTGATCAACCTGCCGTTCCGCCTGGCCGAGCAGGATTTGCGCGTCTCGGCCAGCGTGGGCATTGCCATCTATCCGGAAGATGGCGCCACGCGCCACGACCTGGTCATCAATGCCGATGCCGCGATGTATCACACCAAGCGCGCCGGTCGCAACGGCTACAACTTCTTCGAACCTTCGATGAATGCCAATGCGCAGCACCAGTTGCAATGGCTGCAGGATTTGCGGGTGGCGCTCGAGCGCAAGCAGTTCCGGCTGGTCTACCAGCCCAAGTTCAGCCTGCCCGATGGCCCGGTGCTGGGCGCCGAGGCGCTGTTGCGCTGGCAGCATCCGCAGCGCGGACTGGTGGGGCCGGATGAATTCATCGGCCTGGCCGAGCGCTCCGGCCTCATCATCCCGATCGGCGCATGGGTGCTGGATGAAGCCTGTCGCCAGATGCACGAGTGGCTGGCCCTGGGTTACACGCACTGGAAGATCGCCGTCAACCTGTCGCCGGTGCAGTTTGCCGATCCGCATCTGCTGAAGGTGGTGTGCGCTGCGCTGGAGAAACACCAGCTGCCGCCTTCGAGCCTGACGCTGGAGGTGACCGAATCGACGGCCATGAGCAATACCGAGCAAAGCCTGCAGACGCTGCAGAAGATCGCCGACCTGGGCGTGGAGATTTCCATCGATGATTTCGGTACCGGCTATTCCAGCCTGCTGTACCTGAAGCGCCTGCCGGCCAATGAATTGAAGATCGATCGCGGTTTCGTGCGCGATCTCAGCGAAGGCACCGAGGATGCCGCCATTGTCTCGGCCATCGTCGCCCTGGGCCGCACACTGAACCTGCGTATCGTGGCCGAAGGCGTGGAGACCGAGCGCCAGCAGCAGTTCCTGCATGAGGCCGGATGCGACGCCCTGCAGGGCTATCTGCTGGGACGACCGATGGCGCCGGACCTGTTCTTGCAGACCATGCGCGAGCAGACCCAGGACCAGACGAGGCTGCCCACGGAGCACGCGCAGCACAAGACGGCGGCCTGAATTCACAAATTGGCCGTGGCATCGCCTGCTATTCCTCGGATTGGAAAAGCGAGCTTGATGCAAAGATCACGACATGGGGAAACGCAAGGCAGGCCAGCGTTTCAGGCAGGCTCCTGAGGGGGAGGTTGGGGCGGACGGCTAGTAGTGGCGTCCGTCCCTTTTTGTTGTGCGTGCCTGACGAGTGCGTCAAACGGGCCTCACAGCACCTTGCCCGGATTCATCAGGTGCTGCGGGTCCAGCGCCTGCTTGATGGCGCGCATCAGGCGCAATTCCACCGGCGACTTGTAGCGCAGGATTTCCTCGCGCTTCAAGGCCCCCAATCCGTGCTCTGCCGAGATCGAGCCGCCGAAGCGGTCCACGCTGTCATGCACCACGCGGTTGATGTCGCCCTGGCGCGCCAGAAAGTCGGCATCGGCCACGCCCAGCGGCGGCGAGACGTTGTAGTGCAGGTTGCCATCGCCCAGGTGGCCGAAACTGACCATGCGGCAACCCGGCGCCGTCTCCTGCACCAGGGCGTCGGTCACTTCCATGAAGTCGGCGATGCGCGAGATCGGCACCGAGATGTCGTGCTTGATGTTCTTGCCTTCATGCGCCTGCGCCATCGAGATGCTTTCGCGCAGTCGCCACAGCGCCCGGGATTGCGCCAGCGAGGCGGCGATCACGGCATCGTCGACCAGCCCCTCGTCGAGGGCCTCGCCGATCAGGGTTTCGAAGAGGGTGCGGGCGTGTTCTTCGGATTCGTTGTCCGACAGTTCCAGCAGGACGTATTGCGGATGCGCCTGCGCAAAGGGCAGGCGCTGCTCGGGGAAATGCTTGCAGACCAGCTGCAGGCAGAAGTGCGACATCAGTTCGAAACCGGTGAGCGCCGAGCCGCAACGCGCTTGCGCCCGCTGCAACAGCTGCAAGGCCTGCGCCGGGGTCTGCAGCGCCACCAGGGCAGTCAATTGCGCGCGCGGTTGCGGGAACAATTTGAGCACGGCAGCGGTGATGATGCCCAGCGTACCTTCGGCGCCGATGAAGAGGTCGCGCAGGTCGTAGCCGGTATTGTCCTTGCGCAGGCCCTTGAGGCTGCTCATGACTTCGCCCGCGGCCGTGACCACTTCCAGCCCCAGGCACAGTTCGCGCGTGTTGCCATAGCGCAGCACGCCGGTGCCGCCGGCATTGGTGGAGAGATTGCCGCCGATGGTGCAACTGCCTTCGGCCGCCAGCGACAGCGGGAACAGACGCTGCACCGCCGCCGCCTGCTCCTGCAGGTGTTGCAGCACGCAACCGGCTTCCACCGTCATCGTATTGTTGACCGGGTCGACCGCGCGGATGCGGTTCAGGCGGCGCAGCGACAGCACCACGGCATTGCCCTGCTGGTCGGGCACGCTGCCCAGCACCAGGCCGGTATTGCCGCCTTGCGGCACCAGCGGCACGGCGTGGCGGGCGCACAGCTGCACCAGCGCCGCCACTTCGGCGCTATCGGCCGGACGCAACACGGCCAGGGCGCGCCCGGTGTAGCGGCCGCGCTGATCGGTCAGGTAGCCGGCGGTGTCGGCAGCATCGGTGAGGACATGAGCGGCGCCGATGGCGGCCCGGCAGGCATCGAGGAATTCAGTCATGAAAGCGGCGCGCGCCACCTTGAGTGGCGCGCCTTGGTCGGGACAGAGGAGCTTACTGGGAGGCTTTCTGGATCGCCTGGCGGGCGATTTCCTTGGCGGCCTTCTTGAACGGATGCAGATAGGCCAGCGCGCAGAAGAAATACAGCGTCGTCAGCGCCACTTCCACCCAGGCCAGCATGGCCGAGGTGTGCACGCTGTCGCTGGTGGCGCGTACCAGGCCTTCGGCCAGGTAGACCAGGATCAGCATGGAGGACCATTGCAGCGTGTAGACATCGCGTTTCAAGACCCCGCGCAGCGGCAGCAGCAGCGGCAATACCTTCAACACCATCCATGAGCCGCCCGGTCGCAGCGGCGCCAGCACCAGTTCCCACGCCAGGCAGAGCAGGATCAGGGCGATCAGGCCGGAGCTGGCTCCGAGATGGAAGTAGCGCGCATGGCTGTTCATGATGGTCTCCGTAATTTGATGGCGTTTTCTGCCAGCCGTTTGCCCAGCGCGATGGCCAGAGAGCGCGAGTCGTCCGACAGCGGCTGGTTGCCGTTGACGCCCGCCCAGTGGCTGGCGCCGTAAGGCGTGCCGCCGCTGGAAGTGTTCATCAGTTCGGGATGCGAATAGGGCAGGCCCACGATGAGCATGCCATGGTGCAGCAGCGGCAGCATCATGCTCAAGAGCGTCGATTCCTGGCCGCCATGCAGGCTGCCGGTAGAAGTGAAGACGCAGGCCGGCTTGCCCGCCAGGGTGCCGGAGAGCCATTGCGGCGAGGTGCCGTCCCAGAAATACTTCATGGCGGAGGCCATGTTGCCAAAGCGCGTGGGCGAGCCCAGGGCCAGGCCGTCGCACTCGGCCAGGTCGGTGGCTTCCACGTAGGGCGCGCCGGATGCAGGGACGTCCGGTTCCACCGCCTCGGTGACGGTGGAGACCGCCGGCACGGTGCGCAGGCGGGCGTCGCAGCCGGGCACGCTTTCCACACCCTGGGCGATCAGCTCGGCCAGCTTGCGGGTGGCGCCATGGCGCGAATAGTAGAGCACCAGAATGGTGGCGTTGGAAGAAGCGTTCACGGCAATCGCAGTCGGGGAGGTGGTCATGTGACTTATTATATTTCCGTTCTTTTGTACCCAGACAGCAGGAAAAGGCAGTGTAGATCAGCTTTTTCTTCATCTGTACTTCATCTACACCAAGGGGAAGCAGAAACTTTCTTCCCCCTGTGCGTTTTTGCGGGATTTTGCCGCCCGCTTGGGCGATAATCGCCAAACTTGCCGTCATGCGGCGTGATTCAACCCCGATGGGGCGGCGCATCTGCTGATGTGGCGTTCCCCGCTGAAGTCGAACGGATGTCTTCTTTGCGTTTTTCCTTGTCCCGTATGCGTGGTCTGACCCGTGAGCAGTTGAGCGACCTGTTGCGCTTCGCCGGCCGGCGATGGCGCGAGGACCGCCTGCCGCAAGTGGCCGGCAGCCTGACCTTTACCACCATCCTCTCGCTGGTGCCGATGCTGACCATCGCGCTGGCGCTGTTTACGGCCTTCCCGCTGTTCTCGACCTTCCGTGCCTCGCTGGAAGCCTATTTCGTCGACAATCTCATGCCCAAGGGCGTAGCCAACACCATTCTCGGCTACCTGAACCAGTTCGCCGCCAAGTCGGCGCGCATCTCGGCCGTGGGCGGGGTGCTGCTGATCCTGACGTCGGTCTTGACCATGTCCACCATCGAGAGCGTGTTCAACCAGATCTGGCGCGTCAAGAAGTCGCGTCCGCTGGTACAGCGGGTGCTGGTGTACTGGGCCATCATCACGCTGGGGCCGTTGCTGATCGGGGTTTCCATCAGCGTGACCTCGTATCTTTCAAGCGCCACCGGCGGCGCCGTCAGAAGCCTGCCGTGGCTGGGGGCGAGCTTCTATACCCTGGTCTCGCTGATGTTCTCCACGCTGGCCTACACGCTGCTCTACAGCACCGTGCCCAACCAGACCGTGGACTGGCGCGATGCGGCCGCCGGCGGCCTGTTGGCCGGTATCGGCCTGGAAATCGCCAAGCGGCTCTTCGCCGCCTACATCCTGCAGTTCCCGACCTACACCATGGTCTATGGCACGGTGGCGGTGCTGCCGATCTTCCTGGTGTGGATCTACATGATGTGGATGATCACCCTCTTCGGTGCACTGCTCACGGCAGCATTGCCAGTGGTGCGTTATGAGCGCTGGTGGCACGTGCCCTCACCGGGCGCGGAATTCATCGATGCGGTCAAGGTCCTGAAATTCCTGCATGCGGCGCGGGTGGGCGTGGAGTCCGCCGTGGTCAGCATGGATGAGGTGCGCCGCGCCACCAGGCTGGGCCTGGGCGAGCTGCAGCAACTCCTGTCCCGCATGAGCGAAGAGGGCTGGGTGGCTTCGGTCAAGCCCGATGCGGACAGCCGCAACCGTCGCGGCTGGAACCGCCGCATTACCGATGACATGGACCGCTGGACGCTGGTGGCCAATCCCGGCACCATCCAGCTGGCGCGGGTGTATCGCCTGTTCGTGTTCGACCCGGCGGTACTGGCCCAGGCCGGTGAGGAAGAAGCCCTGGTGAGCCGGGTGGAAGAAGCCATCAATACCGTGCTGGGGCAATCGCTGCAACAGTATTGCCAGGCTGGCCGGGAGGCCGAGCAGGAGGTCGCGGCGACCGTGGCCGCCATGCCCCACGCAGCCGTACCGCTGGAAGCGCGGCGGCGCCTGTGGGAAAGATGAGGCGACCCGAGACCAGCCCCCCGGATCGGCCGATGTTGGCTCTGATATGAAGTTTTCTAAAACGAGACTTGTCCGGTCAGCATTTGCCAGTACATCACCCAATCCCCCATGAAGGAATAGACCGGATGACGGAAGGTGGCCGGCTGGTTCTTCTCCACCATGAAATGCCCGACCCAGGCAAAACCGTAGCCGCAGAACAGTGCCACCGCCAGCCACCACCACTGATGCGTGATCAGCAGCAGCAACAGGCTCAGCAGCGCCAGCGTCGACCCGAGGAAATGCAGCTGCCGGTTGACCCGGTGCGCGTGCTCGCTCAGGTAGGTCGGATAGAACTCGCTGAAACTGGCGTAATGGCGTTCGGGCAGGGTGGCAGCCATGGTCTTCTCCGGAGAGTCCTGACCTCTCCAGATTAGTCAGCAGCGCGCTCGTTTGCAATCCTTGTGCTGAAGCAAGCTTCAGCTATTAAATGCAAATTCTGTATGGAAATACTGCGCAGCAGCGTCTTTGCGGGTTGCCCAAATGTCGCCCTTGCCCGTACCATGTGTTTTCCTTCCTGCAAAGCAGGCGTGGAGGAGGCATCCAGAGCGGCTGCGGTCAGGATCAGTTATCCTGTTGCCCCCATGAATTGGATTTTCCCGGCGTCATCGCCTACAGTCAAAACAGCTTCATATAACCAAACCAGGACGACATCATGAAAGTCTCTGAAATCCTCAAGGTCAAAGGCAACATCCTCTTCACCGTCACGCCGGATACCCCGATTCAGGAGGCCGTGGCCGCCATGGCCGAGAAAGACATCGGCTCGCTGGTCGTCATGGAATACGGCGACCTGGTCGGCATGCTGACCTTCCGCGAAGTGCTGCTGACGCTGCACAAGAACGGTGGCGAGCTGGGCGGTTCGACCGTGCGCAAGCACATGAACGATGCGCCCATCACCGTGACCCCCGATACCGACCTCAACGAAGTGCGCCGCATCATGCTGGAAAAACACGCGCGCTACGTGCCGGTGATGGAGGCGCGCACGGTGCTGGGCGTGATGTCCTTCTACGACGTGGCCAAGGCGGTGCTGGATGCGCAGGGCTTCGAGAACAAGATGCTCAAGGCCTACATCCGCGACTGGCCGGCCGAGGAAGAAGAGCGCGAAGGCAACAGCTGAGCCCCTGGTGTTGCTCCGGGAGTCCCCGCCTGCCCGGTGCAGGCGGCGCTGTCATGACCGTTCCTGCTGGAGCGGTTTTTTATTGTTCCGCGCTTCCTGCCCTTTGGTGTTGTTGTCAATCCTGTCTGATGCAGCGTAGGCTGCCCGCTTTCTCCCTCACCTGATTGCCCATGCAAAAGAACAGCCAGTTCACGCTTTTCACTCAACGGCGCTTCGCTCCCTTCTTCTGGACCCAGTTCCTCGGCGCCCTGAATGACAACGTGTTCAAGACGGCGCTGCTGACCATCCTCACCTATGACGCGCTGGCGTGGACGGACATGGATCCGGGCCTGCTCAACAACCTCATTCCGGGTTTGTTCATCCTGCCGTTCTTCCTGTTCTCGGCCACCTCCGGCCAGCTGGCCGACAAGCTGGAAAAGGGCAGGGTGGCGCGCTTCGTGAAGCTGCTCGAAATCGCCATCATGGGCATCGCCGCCTATGGCTGGATGACGCATCACCTGTGGCTGCTCATTGCCGCAGTGGTCGGCATGGGCATCCATTCCACTCTGTTCGGACCGGTGAAATACGCCTATTTGCCGCAGCAGTTGAGGCGCGAGGAACTGGTGGGCGGCAATGGTCTGATCGAGATGGGTACCTTCGTCGGCATCCTGCTGGGTGAAATCCTGGGCGCGGTGCTGGTGGTACACAAGCCCTGGGGCCTGCACCTGGTGGCCGGCATCACCATCGGCATTGCCGTGCTGGGCTGGCTGGCGAGCCTGCGCATTCCGCTCTCGCCGGCCCCCGTGCCGGAGTTGAAGGTGAACTGGAATCCCTTCACCGAGACCGTGCGCAACATCGGTTTTTCGCGCCGCAACCGGCCGGTGTTCCTGTCGCTCTTGGGCAATTCCTGGTTCTGGTTCTATGGCGCCATCATGCTGGCGCAATTCCCGGTCTACGCGAAGAATTACCTGCATGGCGACCACAGTGTCTTCGTGCTGCTGCTGGCGGTGTTCTCGGTCGGTATCGGCGTCGGTTCGCTGCTGTGTGAGCGGCTCTCCGGCCACAAGGTGGAAATCGGGCTGGTGCCGTTCGGCTCGATTGGCTTGTCGGTGTTCGGGCTGGAGCTGTATTTCGCCAGTCAGGCTTACGTCACTCCAGCGGCCATGCTGGACCTGGGCGGCTTCCTGGCGCAGGGCGGCAGCTGGCGCATTCTGGTCGATTGCCTGGGCATCGGCCTGTTCGGCGGGCTCTACATCGTGCCGCTGTTTGCGCTCATCCAGACCCGCTGCGACCCGGCCCACGTCTCCCGCACCATCGCCGGGATGAACATCATGAACGCGCTCTTCATGGTGGTGTCGGCCCTGGTGGCGATGGTGTTGTTGAAGGCGGGGCTGACCATTCCGCAGATCTTCCTGGCCACGGCCATCATGAATGGCGTGGTGGCGGTCTACATCTTCTCGCTGGTGCCGGAATTCCTGATCCGCTTCCTGGCATGGATCCTGATCCATACCTTCTATCGCGTGCGCATCATCAACGGCCAGGCCATTCCTGAGGAGGGACCGGCGGTGCTGGTGTGCAACCACGTCAGCTACGTGGATGCGATTGCCATCATGGCGGCCAGCCCGCGCCCGGTACGCTTCGTGATGGATCACCAGATCTTCAGGATTCCGGTGATGTCCTGGCTGTTCCGCAACGTGCGGGCCATCCCGATTGCACCGGTCAAGGAAGACCCGTGGCTGACCGAAAAAGCCTTCGTCGATATCGCCCAGGCCCTGCATGAAGGGGAGCTGGTGTGCATCTTCCCGGAAGGCAAGCTGACCCGCGATGGCGAGATCAACCCCTTCAAGGGCGGCGTGCAGAAGATCATCGACCGCAGCCCGGTGCCGGTCTTGCCCATGGCCTTGCGCGGGCTGTGGGGCAGCCTGTTCTCGCGCGACCCCAGCAATCCGGTGGCGCGCACCTTCAAGCGCGGACTGTTCTCGCGCCTGGAACTGGCGGTGGGCGAGCCGATCGCGCCCGCAGCGGTCAGCCCGGAGGGCCTGCAGGAGCAGGTCAGGGTGCTGCGCGGCGACTGGAAATAAGCCTGCCGGGGCGAGCGCGCCGCCTGGCGCGGCTCGTCGGCAGCCCCCGAGGCTGGTAGAATCGCGGCTTCCCCCAATTTTTGCGCGAATTCCATCATGTCCGGCAATACCTTCGGCACGCTCTTCACCGTCACCACTTTCGGCGAATCCCACGGCCCGGCCATCGGCTGCGTGATCGATGGCTGCCCCCCGGGCATGACGCTCTCCGAAGCCGACATCCAGCCCGAACTGGATCGCCGCCGTCCCGGGACTTCGCGCCACGTGACCCAGCGCCAGGAGCCGGATACGGTGGAGATCCTCTCCGGCGTCTACGAAGGCAAGACCACCGGCACCCCGATTGCGCTCTTGATCCGCAACCAGGACCAGCGCAGCAAGGATTACGGCAACATCCTCGATACCTTCCGTCCCGGCCATGCCGACTACACCTACTGGCACAAGTACGGCATCCGCGATCCGCGCGGCGGCGGTCGTTCCTCGGCGCGCCTGACCGCTCCGGTAGTGGGTGCGGCGGCCATCGCCAAGAAGTGGCTGTTCGAGAAATATGGCACCACCTTCAAGGGCTGCATGAGCCAGCTGGGCGAGATCGCGATTCCCTTCGAATCCTGGGAACACGTGCCCAACAACCCCTTCTTCGCCGCCAACGCCAGCATCGTCGGGCGCCTGGAAGACTACATGGATGCCCTGCGCAAGGACGGCGACTCCATCGGCGCGCGCATCGACGTGGTGGCGCAGAACGTCCCGGTGGGACTGGGCGAGCCGCTGTACGACAAGCTCGATGCCGAGATCGCCTATGCGCTCATGGGCATCAATGCCGTCAAGGGCGTGGAGATCGGTGCCGGTTTCGCTTCGGTGGCGCAAAAGGGCTCCGAGCACGGTGATGCGCTGACCCCGCAAGGTTTCGTCGGCAACAATGCCGGCGGCATCCTGGGCGGCATCTCGACCGGTCAGGACATCACGGCCTCCATCGCCATCAAGCCGACCTCCAGCATTCGCACGCCGCGCCCGTCCATCGACAAGAACGGCCAGCCGATCTCGGTGGAAACCTTCGGTCGCCACGATCCTTGCGTGGGCATCCGTGCTACGCCCATTGCCGAAGCCATGCTGGCGCTGGTGTTGATGGATCACGCCCTGCGTCATCGCGCACAATGCGGCGATGTGAAGGTGGAGACCCCGGCCCTGCGCTGACAGGCCGGGCAGCCTTGCCAGCAAGCCGGCCATCGCGCATGCGGTCGCCGGTTTTTTCTTGTCTGAAACAATTTGCAAAGAGCCGGGTCGAAGCGGCTCAAGGCTGACTGGCGGCAGCACGCACGCCGGCAGACCGACCCCGGGATCAAGATCAATTATTCAATGGAGGCGGGCATGAAGCTCAACCCTATCGTCAAGAACAGCCTGTTGGCCGCAGCCCTGGTGGGCCTGGTGGCCTGCGAAACCGTACAGACCACCCAGGGCGGTGCCGTCGGCATCGACCGCAAGCAGCAGATGCTGGTGTCCTCGGCCGAGATGGAGGCCGCCTCCACCAAGGAATACGCCCAGGTACTGGCCGAAGCCAAGAGCAAGGGCCTGCTCAATCGCAATGCGGCCCAGGTGCGACGCGTGCGCGCCATTGCCAGTCGCCTGATCCCGCAGACTGGGGTGTTCCGCCCGGATGCCTTGAAGTGGAACTGGGAAGTCAACGTACTGAGCTCCGACGAGACCAATGCCTGGTGCATGCCCGGTGGCAAGATCGCGGTCTATACCGGCCTGATCGACAAGCTCAAGATCACCGACGATGAGCTGGCCGCCGTCATGGGCCACGAGATCGCCCACGCCCTGCGTGAACACGCGCGCGAGCGCGCTTCGCAGCAGGTGGTGGCCAATTCGGCCATCTCGATTGGCGCGGCGCTGCTGGGGCTGGGCGATGTCGGCAAGCAGGGCGGGCAATACCTCTACATGGGCCTGATGGGCTTGCCCAATTCGCGCGCCAATGAAACCGAGGCCGACCGCATCGGCGTGGAACTGGCTGCGCGCGGCGGCTATGACCCCAAGGCCGCCGTCACGCTGTGGCAGAAGATGGCCAGCCTGGGCGGCGACGAGCCGATGAAGTTCATGTCCACCCACCCCTCCAGCAGCGAGCGCATCGCCGACCTGACGGTCTACGCCCAGCGCGTGGAGCCGCTGTACCAGCAGACCCGCAAGCACTGATCCGGGCTGTCCTGCCTGGCGAGCCACCGGCATTTCTTCCAGCTCCGGAAGAAATGCCGGTTTTTTCATGGCTGCCGCACTTGCTGCGCTTTTTCTGCTGCTTTGCAGCATTATTCCCTGTTGTTGCGACGCGGCGGAAAACACGGCGGGGAGGTCAGACCTGTCGCTTTATGGCATAATCAAAAGCTATTTTTCCCGTTCAGCATCCCTTTTTCGATTCCGCCGGACCGCAACATGCTCAAGACGCTCTACGACAAACTCTGGGAGTCGCACGTCGTTCATACGGAAGATGACGGTACCGCCATCCTGTATATCGACCGCCACCTGCTCCATGAAGTGACCAGCCCGCAAGCCTTCGAAGGCCTCAAGCTAGCCGGTCGCCAACCCTGGCGGAACTCGGCCAACCTGATGGTGGCGGACCACAACGTCCCCACCACCGACCGCGCCCAAGGCATCGCCGACCCCATCTCGCGCCTGCAGGTCGAAACCCTGGATGGCAACGCAAAAGAATTCAGCCTGACGTACTTCGGCATGAACGACAAGCGTCAAGGCATCGTGCACGTGATCGGCCCCGAACAGGGCGCCACCTTGCCGGGCATGACGGTGGTCTGCGGTGATTCGCACACTTCCACCCACGGCGCGTTTGCCGCGCTGGCCCATGGCATCGGCACCTCCGAAGTCGAACACGTGCTGGCCACGCAGACCCTGCTGGCGCGCAAGTCCAAGGCCATGCTGGTGCAGGTCGATGGTGCGCTGCCCGCTGGCGTGACCGCCAAGGACATCGTGCTGGCCGTGATCGGCAAGATCGGTACCGCAGGCGGCACCGGCTACGCGATCGAATTCGCTGGCTCGACCATCCGCTCGCTGTCCATGGAAGGCCGCATGACGGTCTGCAACATGGCCATCGAAGCAGGCGCCCGTGCCGGCATGGTGGCCTTCGACGACACCACGCTGGAATACCTGAAGGGTCGTCCCTTCTCGCCCTCCGGCCCGCACTGGGAGCGCGCCGTCTCGTACTGGCGCACGCTGCATTCGGACCCGGGCTCCAAGTTCGACATGGTGGTGACCCTGAACGCCGCCGAGATCAAGCCGCAAGTCACCTGGGGCACTTCGCCCGAGATGGTGGTGGCGGTCGACGCCCGCGTCCCTGATCCCGACAAGGAAAAGGATCCGACCAAGCGCGACGGCATGGAAAAGGCGCTGGCCTACATGGCCTTGAAGCCCAATACCCCCATTGAAGATATCCGCATCGACAAGGTCTTCATCGGTTCCTGCACCAACTCCCGCATCGAAGACCTGCGCGAAGCCGCCAAGGTCGTGCGCGGCAAGTTCCGCGCCTCCAATGTCAAGCTGGCGATGGTGGTGCCGGGTTCCGGTCTGGTCAAGGAGCAGGCTGAACGTGAAGGCCTGGACAAGATCTTCCGCGATGCCGGTTTCGAATGGCGCGAACCGGGCTGCTCCATGTGCCTGGCCATGAATGCCGACCGCCTGGAACCGGGCGAGCGCTGCGCTTCGACCTCGAACCGCAATTTCGAAGGTCGTCAGGGTGCCGGTGGTCGTACCCACCTGGTGAGCCCGGCCATGGCAGCCGCAGCGGGCATTGCCGGTCATTTCGTGGATGTGCGTTCGCTGTAATCCCCTGCTTGTGTGAATCTTTTCGAGAGGACAAACATGAAAAAAATCTCCGCTCTGGTTCTGCTGGCCGTCACCCTGGGTGCGCTGGCCGGTTGCAATACCGTCAACGGTTTCGGCAAGGATGTCGAAAAGGTCGGCGAAAAGATGCAGGACGCCAGCAAGAAATAAGCAGAAATCAGCAGGATCAGACAGTGCAAGGCTGCGGCCAGCGTGCCGCAGCTTCAGTTTTTGAACAGGAAACAGGAAGGGTAGGGCAGAGCAATCGCCCCACCGACCCAAGGTCAAGCTCATGAATAAATTTATCGTGCATGAAGGACTGGTGGCGCCGCTGGATCGCGCCAACGTCGATACCGATGCGATCATCCCCAAGCAGTTCCTGAAGTCGATCAAGCGCAGCGGCTTCGGCCCCAACCTGTTCGACGAATGGCGTTACCTGGATCACGGCGAGCCGGGCATGGACAATTCCAAGCGCCCGCTGAACCCGGATTTCGTGCTCAACCAGGAGCGCTACCAGGGGTCGTCCATCCTGCTGTCGCGCAAGAACTTCGGCTGCGGCTCCTCGCGTGAACACGCGCCGTGGGCGCTGGACCAGTACGGCTTTCGCGCCGTGATCGCGCCCAGCTTCGCCGACATCTTCTTCAACAACTGCTACAAGAACGGTCTGCTGCCCATCGTCCTGAGCGAGCAGCAGGTCGATCACCTGTTCAATGAAGTCAAGGCCTTCCCCGGCTATCGCCTGGTCATCGACCTGGAAAAGCAGACCGTCAGCACCACCAATGGCAGTGCCGTCTATCCGTTCGAGATCAGCGAATTCCGCAAGTACTGCCTGTTGAACGGCTTCGACGACATTGGCCTGACCCTACGCAAAGCCGACACCATTCGTGCCTACGAAGAGAAACACCTGCACGAACAGCCCTGGCTGAGCAACACGATCTGAAGTGATCGTCGAGACAACAGCAAAGGGCGGTCAGATGGCCGCCCTTGTCGTTACTATTCCAAGAACGCTGGAAACACTGAGAAAGAGAAGCCATGAAGATTGCTATCCTGCCGGGTGACGGCATCGGTCCTGAAATCGTCGATGAAGCCGTCCGCGTGCTCAACGCCCTGGACGAGAAGTTCGAAATGGAAACCGCCCCCGTCGGCGGCGCCGGCTATGAAGCCCACGGCCACCCGCTGCCGGACGGTACCCTGAAGCTGGCCAAGGAAGCCGACGCCATTCTCTTCGGTGCGGTCGGCGACTGGAAGTATGACAAGCTGGAACGCGCCCTGCGCCCCGAGCAAGCCATCCTGGGCCTGCGCAAGCACCTGCAGCTGTTTGCCAACTTCCGCCCGGCGATCTGCTATCCGGAACTGACCGGCGCTTCTTCGCTGAAGCCCGAGCTGGTGGCCAACCTGGACATCCTGATCGTGCGTGAACTGAACGGCGACATCTATTTCGGCCAGCCGCGCGGCATGCGCGAGGCACCGGACGGCCCTTTCAAGGGCGCCCGTGAAGGTTTTGATACCATGCGCTATTCGGAACCGGAAATCCGCCGCATCGCCCACGTCGCCTTCCAGGCCGCCGCCAAGCGCGGCAAGCGCCTGTGCAGCGTGGACAAGGCCAACGTGCTGGAAACCTTCCAGTTCTGGAAGGACATCGTCACCGAAGTCGGCAAGGAGTACCCGGACGTCGAGCTGTCGCACATGTACGTGGACAACGCCGCCATGCAGCTGGTGAAAGCCCCGAAGAACTTCGACGTCATCGTCACCGGCAACATGTTCGGCGACATCCTCTCGGACGCGGCGGCGATGCTGACCGGTTCCATCGGCATGTTGCCCTCGGCCTCGCTGGATGCCAACAACAAGGGCCTGTATGAACCTTCACACGGTTCGGCACCCGACATCGCGGGCAAGGGCATCGCCAATCCGCTGGCGACCATCCTGTCGGCGGCGATGATGCTGCGCTTCTCCTTGAACCGTGCCGAACAGGCCGACCGCATCGAGAATGCAGTGAAGAAAGTGCTTGCGCAAGGTCTGCGCACCGCCGATATTTATGAAGAAGGCTGCACCAAGGTCAACACCCAGCAGATGGGGCAAGCCGTGGTCAAGGCCCTCGCCTGAGATCAACGTCGCCTGGCCGTGCCCCAAGCGGTGCGGCCGGGTGCTTGAAATGCCGGATGGTCCGGCGCAATTGTGTTCAATCTGATTTGTTCACCATGGAAGTTCTAAATAGGGAAAGATGATGAAACTGGTTGGTTTGGTTGGCTGGCGTGGAATGGTGGGTTCGGTCCTGATGCAGCGCATGCAGGACGAAGGTGATTTCGATCACATCGAACCGGTGTTTTTCTCGACTTCGAATGCGGGCGGCAAGGCGCCGTCGTTTGCCAAAACGGCAACGACCCTGAAAGACGCCAACAGCATTGAAGAGCTGAAGAAATGCGACATCATCATCACCGCACAAGGCGGCGACTACACCAATGAGATCTTCCCCAAGCTGCGCGCCGCTGGCTGGGATGGCTACTGGATCGACGCTGCTTCCTCGCTGCGCATGAAGGATGATGCCGTGATCGTGCTCGATCCGGTGAACAACAACGTCATCAAGGACGCACTGGCCAAGGGCGTGAAGAACTACATCGGCGGCAACTGCACCAACTCCATCCTGCTGATGGGCGTGGGAGGCCTGTTCAAGGAAGGTCTGGTCGAGTGGGTCAGCTCCATGACCTACCAGGCGGCCTCCGGCGGCGGCGCCAATCACATGCGCGAGCTGTTGAAGGGCATGGGCGTCATCAACGCGGCCGTGGCCGACGAGCTGGCGACCCCGTCCTCGGCCATCCTGGACATCGACCGCAAGGTGGCCAAGACCATCCGTGAAGACGTGCCCACCGAGTTCTTCGGCGCGCCCCTGGCAGGTGGTCTGATCCCCTGGATCGACGCCCAGCTGGAAAACGGCCAGTCCAAGGAAGAGTGGAAGGGCCAGGCTGAAGTCAACAAGATCCTCGGCAACGAGCAGATCATCCCGGTCGATGGCCTGTGTGTGCGTATCGGTGCCATGCGCTGCCACAGCCTGGCGCTGACCATCAAGTTGAAGCGCGACCTGCCCCTGGCTGACATCGAGTCCATCATCCGTGCCGGCAACCCTTGGGTGAAGTGGGTCCCCAATGACCGCGCCATCACGGTCAAGGAACTGACCCCGGCGGCCATCACCGGTGGCCTGGAAATCGGCGTGGGCCGTGTGCGCAAGCTCAACCAGGGCCCGGAATACATCTCCGCCTTCGTCATCGGCGACCAGCTGCTGTGGGGCGCGGCCGAACCGCTGCGCCGCATGCTGCGCATCATCCTGGGCAACCTGGAGTGATGTCGGCGACCGGGAAAATCCCGGTCAGTTGCGCCGCGGCGTTGCTGCAATGCGAATAGGACTTGCCTTACGCGTTGTCAGTCTGCAACAATAGCCCGCCAGCGTCCATGCGAATGGATGCTGGCGGGTTTTTCTCATCTTGAGAAAGTAAGTACACTTGCGGGTGTAAGTTCTTGATGTTAATTTGAAAAGCCAATTCATTTCATGAAAGCCAACATGTGGCAGCGCCCTAGCAGAGCGCCTGCTGGATTTGATGAAATGGATCTGCTCCGGACCGCTGGCCTGCAAGAAAAGGCGTGACAACAGCAAGCCAGCACGGACCGGAGTGGCGCGGGCCGGCTGCACAGGCCGCGCGGCATCTGCCCCATTCACGGATCTGTAGGGCATTTCCAGGCCAGTACCGGCTTGAACGCCAGCGTGACGGGTTTGAAGCGCAACGTTTCTCTAAGCCAAACAAAACATGCCTGTACATACCAACAAGAAGCTTCCCTTGTCCCGGATGAAGACCCTGAGCGCCGCCATTGCACTGGCCATGGCCTTGCCGCTGGGGGCGCATGCTGCGGCCCTGGGCAAGCTGACCGTGCTTTCGTCGCTGGGCCAGCCCTTGCGCGCCGAGATCGAGGTGACTGCCGTGAGTGCCGACGAAGCCGGCAAGCTCACCGCGCGCCTGGCATCGGCCGACGCCTTCCGCCGCGCCAACATGGACTACAACCCGGTGTTGAGTTCTTTGTCCATCGTGCTGGAACAGCGCCAGGGGCGGCATGTGATCCGCATCAGTTCGTCCCAGCCGGTCAGCGATCCCTTCGTCGACCTGCTGCTGGAGCTCGATTCCGGTCAGGCCCGGCAACTGCGTGAATACACCTTCCTGCTGGATCCGCCCGACAGCAAGACCCCGCGCAATGCCCAGGTGGCACCGCTGACGCCGAGCAATGCGGAGGCCGCTGCGGCCGCTGCCGCACCGGCAGCGGCAAGTGCTGCGCCGGCCCCGGCACCAGCACCAGCACCGGCCGCAACGGCAGCGCCTGCTGCGGCGGAACCCCCGCCTGCTGCGGCACCCAGTGCGGCGATCCCGTTCAGTAGCGAAGAGCCGACCAGCACCATCGTGCAGCGTCCCGCTCCTTCCGCTCTGGCTGAAGAACTGATCCGTCGCCAGCAGGCCTCGCCCGAAAATACGCCGGCTTCGGCCAGCCCCGATGCGATGGCGGCGGCACCGGCAGGCCCTGCCGCCTCCGGCAGCGTCGCGGCACCCGCTGCGGCGCCTGCGAGCGCTGGCAAGAGCGGCGATTACCGCGTCAAGCCCGGTGACACGCTCAGCGCCATCGCCACGCGCAACCAGCAGGCCAATGTCTCGCTGGACCAGATGCTCATTGCGCTGTACCGGGCCAATCCCGATGCCTTCCAGGGCAACAACATCAACCGCCTGCGCGCGGGCAAGATCCTGTCCATCCCCGACCAGCCGACGGCGGCGGCGGTGGACCGCGACGAGGCACGCAGCATGGTGGTCGCACAAGCCCAGGACTTCAACGCCTATCGCAACAAGCTGGCGGGCCAGGTCGCCAATGGGCCGGCCGGCAAGGCTGGCAGCAACCGCCAGAGTGGTGGTGGCAAGATTACGGCACGTGTGGAGGAGCGTTCCGGTACCGGGCAAGCGCGTGACCGCCTGGAGCTCTCGCGTGCCAACAAGGGCCGTGGCAAGACCGGTAACGCCGGCGCTGCCGAAGAGAAGGCCGCCGCCGAACGCGCTCTGGCCGACGCCAATGACCGCGTCAAGGACCTGGAAAAGAACGTCGACAACCTCCAGAAGTTGCTGGAGCTGAAGAACCAGACCATCGCCGAACTGACTGCCCAGCAGCAGAAGCAGGCCGACCCCGCCAAGCCGGGCGCTGCCGCCACTGACAAGCCCGCAGAGGGTGACCAGAGCAAGCCCGGGGAGCCGCCGGCCACGGCTGCGGCACCGGCTACGCCGGCACCTGCGGACAAGTCCGCCAAGTCCGGTGGTTTCCTCGACAAGATCAAGGACAATCCCTACGTGCTGGCCGGTGCCGGCGTCCTGGTGGCGCTGCTGGCCGCAGGCGGGGGCGTGGTGGCCATGCGTCGCCGCAAGAAGAAGTCCGAGGACGGCCCGGCCGAGCCGGCCAGCGAGCCTGAGCCTGCCCCCTCACCCGAACCCGTGGCAGCGGCCGTCGCTGCCGTTGCACCTGAACCTGAGCCTGAACCTGAACCGGCTCCGTCTGCCGAGCCCGCTCCCGCCCCTGTGCCGGCCGTCGAGGCCGTGGCAGCCCCCGTGGAGGAGGCCCCGGTCGATCCGCTCGCCGAGGCCGACATGTACATCGCCTATGGCCGCGACGAACAGGCCGAGGATATCCTCAAGCTGGCTCTGCAGGCTCAGCCCGAGCGTCAGGCCCTGCATGCCAAGCTGCTGGAGATTTATGCCAAGCGTGGTGACGTCGCCAGCTTCAACCGCGTCGCCCTTAACCTGCATGCCTTGAGCGGCGGCCTCAACGAAGCCTGGGTCAAGGCGGCCGCACTGGGTCTGACCATCGATCCGACCAATCCGCTCTACGGCGGCACGCCGGCCGAGCCGGTCGCGGAAGAAGAGCCGGGCATGGAATTCGATCTGTCCGACTTCAAGGCCGCCGAGCTCCAGCCCGAAGCCGAACCGGCAGCCAAACCGGTGGCGGCGCCCATGGACCTGGGCAAGGATATCGATTTCGACCTCGATCTGGAAAACGGTGCCAAGCCGGATGCCGACGAGCCCATCCTGCCGGTCTCCGGCGGGGCGGCTTCGGCGTCCATGCTGCTGGACAGCAAGGAAGACGCGCCTGCGGCCAGCTCCCTGGCCGATCTGGACCTGAGCCTGCCGGAAGACACCCCGGCGCCCTCGGCGGCCAATATCCTGGAAGAAGACGAGGAGTCGGCCTTCGAACAGGAGATGACCACCAAGCTGGACCTGGCCGCCGCCTATGAGGAAATCGGCGACAAGGATGGCGCCCGTGAACTGCTGGAAGAAGTGATGCGCGGTGGCAACGACGCCCAGGTGGCACGCGCCAAGTCCATGATCGCCGCCCTCGGCTGAGGCCGGTGCCGGGAGCGATTACAATAGCGTCATCTCGCGGGCAGCTCGCATGAGCTGCCCGTTCGTTTTTTTTCGTGCCGCCGGATAGGGTGGTGTGCAGCCTGTATGAAGCTTTCTGCACCCATCCACCGTCCATCAGGCGCTGGCGGCGGGCAGTGAACATCCATGACAGAACTTTCTTCCCCATCCGCGGGCCTGCGTCGCGTCGTGCTGGGCGTGCAATACGACGGCGCCCGCTGGCAGGGCTGGCAGACCCAGCCGCACCGCCAGACCGTGCAGGACCAGCTGGAAGCGGCGTTGCAGCGTTTCAGTACCACGCCCATTGCCACGACCTGTGCCGGGCGTACCGATTCGGGTGTGCATGCGCTGGAGCAGATCGTCCATTTCGATACGCCCATTGCCCGCGATGCCTTTTCCTGGGTGCGTGGCACCAATGCCTTCCTGCCGCCCACCATCGCGGTACGCTGGGCCTGCGAACTGCCCTGGGTGGATGATGCCGCCATCGCCGGGGCCAGTGCCGCCGCCCAGGCAGCCGAGCTGCACGGGACCGCGCGGGAAGGGGCCGAGAGCCTGGCGCAATTCGGTTTTCATGCGCGCTTTTCAGCCATCGCCCGGACCTATCACTACGTGCTCTACAACCACGCCGTGCGCTCGCCGCTGCTGGCGGGCAAGGTCGGCTGGACCTTCCGCCCGCTGGATGCGGATCGCATGCACCGGGCTGCGCAACACCTGATCGGTGAACATGACTTCACCAGCTTTCGCGCCGTCGAATGCCAGGCCAAGTCCCCGGTACGCAAGATGGAAAGCATTGCCGTGCGCCGCCATGGCGACATGATCGTCTTCACCCTCAAGGCCAATGCCTTCCTGCACCACATGGTGCGCAACATCGTCGGTTCCTTGATCGTGGTGGGCAGCGGCAAGCAGGATCCCCAATGGATGGGCCAGGTACTGGCCCTGCGCGACCGCAGCCGCGCCGCACCGACCTTCATGCCGGATGGCCTGTACCTGGCGCGGGTCGACTATCCCGATAGCTGGGCGCTGCCGCAGGAGGCGCGCTCCTGGCCCTGGTTGTGAGTGGCGCAGGCAGACCAACCGAAGTTTTCATCCATGAGGCAATGTTCATGAGCTTTCGTACCCGCATCAAGATCTGCGGCCTGACCCGTGAAGAAGATGTGCGCGCCACCGTGGCCGCCGGCGCCGATGCCATGGGGCTGGTGTTCTATCCCAAGAGCCCGCGCTACGTGACGCCGCGGCGCGCCGGCGAACTGGCCCGTGCCGTGCCGCCCTTCGTGAGCATCGTCGGGCTGTTCGTCAATCCGACCCTGGAGGAGGTGCGCCAGGTGCTGGCCGAGGCGCCGCTGACGGTGCTGCAATTCCATGGCGACGAAACGCCCGAGCAGTGCGCTGCCATCGCCGAGTCCGTTGTCAGACCCTTCATACGTGCCGCCAGAATAGGAAGCTCGACGCAGCCCGCGGATTTGTTAGAATACGAGCAGGCATATCGCTCCGCCAGTCCCTTGTTCTCCGGACTGCTGCTTGACACCCTGGTCGAGGAGTATGGCGGCAGCGGAAAGGTTTTCGATTGGTCTCTCATTCCAAAAGAACTCGCGCCTCGGGCCGTTTTGAGTGGTGGCTTGAGCGTACACAACGTCACTGAGGCGGTGGTCGGCGTTCGTCCCTACGCGGTCGACATCAGCAGTGGCGTCGAAGCCGCCAAGGGCATCAAGGATGCCGCCAGGATAGCGGCCTTCATCCAGGCCGTGCGTCTGGCGGATGCTACCCCCGCGTAGCACACCCCCCAAGCGTTTCAGAGGAACACCATGAAAGAATTGAATCCCCTCGGCGGTTTCGCCGAGCGTCAGGCCATTCCCGCCGCCGCCCTGCACCAGACGGCCCATTACAACCTGCCTGATGCTCGTGGGCACTTCGGCCCCTACGGCGGCAGCTTCGTCTCCGAAACCCTGACCCTGGCCTTGAACGAGCTGCGCGACGCCTATGCGCGCTACCAGCACGATGAACAGTTCCTCGCTGAATTCCATACCGAACTGAAGCATTTCGTCGGCCGTCCCAGCCCGGTGTACCACGCCAGGCGCTGGTCCGAGATCGCCGGTGGCGCCCAGATCTACTTCAAGCGCGAAGACCTGAACCACACCGGTGCCCACAAGATCAACAACGTGATCGGCCAGGCCTTGCTGGCCAAGCGCATGGGCAAGAAGCGCATCATCGCCGAGACCGGCGCCGGCCAGCACGGCGTGGCCACGGCCACCATCTGCGCGCGCTTCGGCATGGAGTGCATCGTCTACATGGGTAGCGAGGACGTCAAGCGCCAGCTTCAGAACGTCTACCGCATGAACCTGCTGGGTGCCAAGGTGGTGCCGGTGGAGTCCGGCTCCAAGACCCTGAAGGATGCGCTCAACGAAGCCATGCGCGACTGGGTCACCAACGTCGAGACCACTTTCTACATCATCGGCACCGTGGCCGGTCCGCACCCGTATCCGATGATGGTGCGCGACTTCCAGTCGGTGATCGGCAACGAGTGCATCCAGCAGATGCCGGAAATCGCCTCGCGCCAGCCGGATTACGTGGTGGCCTGTGTCGGTGGCGGTTCCAACGCCATGGGCATCTTCTATCCCTACATCGATTATCCCGACGTCAAACTGGTCGGGGTGGAAGCTGCCGGTGATGGTCTGGATACCGGTCGTCACTCGGCTTCACTGACCCTGGGTTCGCCCGGCGTGCTGCACGGCAACCGCACCTACCTGCTGCAGGATGCCAATGGTCAGATCATCGAGACCCATTCGGTCTCGGCCGGCCTGGATTATCCGGGCGTGGGTCCGGAACACGCCTGGTTGAAGGACAGCGCCCGCGCCAGCTATGCCTGCATCACCGATCAAGAGGCGCTGGAAGCCTTCCACAACTGCTGCCGCATCGAAGGCATCATCCCCGCGCTGGAGTCCAGTCATGCCCTGGCCCATGCGGCCAAGCTGGCGGCCACCTTGCCCAAGGACCAGATCGTGCTGGTCAACCTGTCCGGCCGTGGGGACAAGGACATGCACACCGTGCAACAGCACCAGGGTTGACCCCCGGCCTGCCCGCACGTGCCGGCCGGCCCTTCGGGGCCAGCCGGCTGATTCGACAAAAAACTTCATATCACCATGTCCAGAATCCAGACCACCTTCTCCCAACTGGCCCAGCAGAAGCGCAAGGCGCTCATTACCTTCATTACCGCCGGAGACCCGGCCCCCGAGCTCACCGTGCCGCTGCTGCATGCACTGGTGGCCGGTGGTGTCGACATCCTCGAGCTGGGCGTGCCGTTCTCCGACCCCATGGCCGAAGGCCCGGTGATCCAGCGCGCCTGCGAGCGTGCCCTCAAATTCGGCATCAGCACCCACGACGTGCTGGGCTATGTGCGTGAATTCCGCAAGACCAACCGCCACACCCCCATCGTGCTGATGGGCTATGCCAACCCCATCGAGCGCTTTGGCGTCGATGCCTTCATCGCAGCGGCCAGCGAAGCGGGCGTGGATGGCACCATCGTGGTGGACTATCCGCCCGAGGAATGTGAAGAATTCGCCCAAAAGATGCAGGCCAGGGGCATGGATCCGATCTTCCTGCTGGCCCCGACCTCGTCGGAAGAACGCATCCGTCAGGTGGCGGCCGTCAGCAGCGGTTTCTGCTACTACGTCTCGTTGAAGGGCGTCACCGGTGCCGGTCATATCGACACCGCCGAGGTGGCCGAGCGTATCGCGGCCATCCGCCAGCACGTGAAGCTGCCCATTGCGGTGGGCTTCGGCATCCGTGATGGCGCCACCGCCCGTACCGTGGGCAGCGTGGCCGATGCCGTCGTGATCGGCAGCCGCATCATTGCCGAACTGGAAAACACCCCCCAGGACAAGGCCTGCGACGCGGTGCAGGCTTTCGTCAGCGATATCCGCCAGGCGCTGGACGCCTGAGCCGCTGCAACCCCGGTCCGGCAGGGCAGGGGTGTGCAATGCGCAGCCTCCGGCAGTGTCCGGAGGCTTTGTTTTTTTGAGAGGGCGCAAGCGGGCAGAAGACTTTTTCTTGCCTTGCGGAAAGCATGACCGTGCTTTACGTTCGCCGCCGGTGGGCTCTGGTACAATGCGCGCCACCGGAAAAATCTATGAGGTCTCTATGAGCTGGCTCGAGAAGTTGCTGCCACCCCAGATTCAACGCGGTTCCACCAGCCGCAAAGCCATCCCGGAAGGTTTGTGGGTCAAGTGCCCCTCCTGCGAAGCGGTGCTCTACCGTACCGACCTGGAATCCAATCTGCATGTCTGCCCCAAGTGCAGCCATCACATGCGCATCCGCGCCCGTGCTCGTCTGGATGCCCTGCTCGACGAGGGCGGCCGCTATGAGATCGGCCAGGAAGCCCTGCCGGTCGACACCCTGAAGTTCAAGGACAGCAAGAAGTACCCCGATCGTCTCAAGGACGCCATGGAATCCACCGGCGAAACCGACGCCATGGTGGTCATGGGCGGTGCCATCATGACCCTGCCGGTCGTGGTGGCCTGCTTCGAGTTCGAATTCATGGGCGGTTCCATGGGCTCGGTGGTGGGTGAGCGCTTTGTCCGTGGTGCCCAGGCGGCGCTGGAGCAGAAGGTCCCCTTCATCTGCATTACCGCCACCGGCGGCGCCCGCATGCAGGAAGGTCTGCTGTCGCTGATGCAGATGGCCAAGACCACCGCCATGCTGACCAAGCTGTCGGAAAAGAAGCTGCCCTTCATCAGCGTGCTGACCGACCCGACCATGGGCGGTGTGTCCGCTTCGTTCGCCTTCATGGGCGATGTGGTGATGGCCGAACCCCGTGCCCTGATCGGTTTTGCCGGTCCGCGCGTGATCGAGAACACGGTGCGCGAGAAGTTGCCGGAAGGCTTCCAGCGGGCTGAATTCCTGGTTACCAAGGGCGCCATCGACATGATCGTCGACCGCCGCAAGATGCGTGAGGAAATCGCCCATCTGCTGGCCCTGCTGCAAAATCAGGCTGCCGAAACGGTGTCCTGATTAGCCGCTATACTTCAGGCCCGGATTTGCAGAAGTGCAAATCCGGGCTTTGTCTTTTCGACATCCGCAAGCCGTAATCCGTAATCCGTTTTTCGAGCAGCAGCTTCACCGACCGAGACGCGCCATGACTTCCCAAGCCTCCCCGACTCCCGCCACCTTGAATGAATGGCTGGCCCTGCTGGAACAACGTCACTTCAAGCAGATCGACATGGGCCTGGACCGTGTGCTAGCCGTGAAGGAAAAGCTCGACATCCGCTTCGACTGCCCGGTCATCATGGTGGCCGGCACCAATGGCAAGGGCTCCACCTGCGCCATGCTGGAGTCCATCCTGATGCGCGCCGGTTACCGCGTGGGCCTCTACATCAAGCCGCATTTCCTGCATTTCAACGAACGTGCCCGCCTGTCCGGCGACATGGCCAGCGATGCCCAGCTGATCGCCGCCTTCGAAGCGGTGGAAGCGCAGCGCGGTGATATCTCGCTGACCTATTTCGAATTCACCACCCTGGCCATCATGAAGTTGCTGGCCGATGCCAGGCTGGACGTGGTGATCCTCGAAGTCGGCCTGGGCGGGCGCCTGGATGCGGTCAACGTGGTCGATGCCGACGTGGCCGTCGTCACCAGCATCGACATCGACCATACCGAATACCTGGGCGAGACCCGCGAAGAGATCGGTTTCGAGAAAGCCGGCATCTTCCGTCCCGGCAAGGTGGCCGTGTGCGGCGACCCGGTGCCGCCCAAGTCGCTGATCGCGCATGCCGAGAAGATCGGTGCCGACCTCTGGCTCATGGGGCGCGACTTCAACTACCAGGGCGACAAGCAGCAATGGGCCTATGGCGGACGCGGCATGCGCCGCAATTCGCTGGCCTATCCCAGCCTGCGTGGCGCCAACCAGCTATTGAATGCCTCGGCGGCCCTGGCCGCGTTGGAAGCCCTGCGCGAAGTGCTGCCGGTGGGCGCCCAGGAAGTGCGTACCGGCCTGGCCACGGTGGAACTGCCGGGCCGCTTCCAGGTACTGCCGGGCCAGCCGCTGGTGATCCTGGACGTGGCGCACAATCCGCATGCCGCTGCCACGCTGGCGCAGAATCTGGACAACATGGGCTTCCATCCCTATACCTATGCGGTGTTCGGTTCCATGCTGGACAAGGATATTGAAGGCGTCATCAGCCACCTCAAGGACAAGATTGACCACTGGTGCGTGACCAATCTGCCTCTGCCGCGCGCGGCCAGCGCGCAACAGCTCAAGGAGGCCCTGCTGGGGGCCGGCGTGCAGCCGGAATTCAGGCGGGACGCGGCGCGCAGCGTAGAAACCTTCACTACTCCGGCCGAGGCGTATGCAAATGCGTTAAGCAGAGCAGGGGAGAATGATAGAATTGTGGTTTTCGGGTCCTTCCTGACTGTAGCCGGCGTCATGCAGGCGCGCCGCCCCGGTCTGCACTGATCCCGACGGCGTTCCGGAGCCGGCCACGCTTGGCCCGCCGGCGCCAGGACCTGAGTGGCCACGCAGGTTTTCCACGATTTCCAGATCAATTCAAGACGACTCCGCATGGGCTTGTTCTCGTTTTTCCGTAAAAACAAGCAGGACGCTACTGCTGACCAAGGGTCCTTCCGTTCACGTTCCGAGGAGCAATCTTCCGTCATCCGCAGCCGCAGCAGTCGCAGCGCCGCCAATGGCAGCGCCGGTTCTGCCCGCGGCAGCAGTCGCAGCAAGGCCGGCAAGGATGCCGCCGCCGACCCGCTGCTGCCGGAAAAGAAGCGCGCCCGGCGCCGCCTGATCGGGGCCGTCGCGCTGGCGCTGGCGGTGGTGATCGTGTTGCCGATGATCCTCGATTCCGAGCCCAAGCCCTTGAACGACGACATTGCCATCCAGATCCCCTCCAAGGACCAGCCGGCCCCCGCGGCGGCCCAGCCTGGCACGGGTGATGCCAAGCAGGCGTCGCTGGACCAGAAGGAAGAGATCGTCGAGCCCTCCAGCATCGCGCCCGAGCCCGCCAGCCCGCCGGTGGCGGCAGTCGCGCCCAGGCAGGAGGACAAGCAGGCAGAAAAGCCAGTTGAAAAGCCGGTAGAAAAGCCGGTCGAGAAGCCCGTTGAAAAGGCGCCCCCCAAGGCCGAGGAAAAGAAGCCGGCCTCAGCCGAGCACAAGGAAGAACCGAAGAAGGAAGTCGCCAAGCCCAAGGCCACGCCCCATGCCGCCGACGACGATGCGGCGCGCGCGCTGGCGATCCTGGAAGGCAAGTCCGGCAGCAGCGCGGCAGCGCCCCCGGCGGAAAAGAAACCGGCCGCAGCCGGTGGCAAGTTCGTCATCCAGGTGGCCGCGCTGGCCACCCAGGACAAGGTCAGTGAATTGCGCAACAAGTTGAGTGCAGCCGGTATCCGTTCGTATACGCAGAAGATTGCAACCCAGGCCGGTGAGCGTACGCGCATTCGCGTGGGCCCCTTCTCCAGCCGCGAGGAAGCCGAACGCATGGGCGGCCGAATCAAGAAGCTGGGCCTGAATGCCACCATTATTCCTGCTTGAATTTGGCTACAAATAGCCGCATATTGTTGTCATCGTGACGATATTTGACTACCTGGTGCTGCTGATCCTTGTTTGTTCAGTGATCATCGGCACCCTGCGCGGACTGGTGCGTGAAGTTTTGTCCCTGGCCGGCTGGATCGTGGCGCTGGTGGTGGCCAATACTTATGGCGAGGCGCTCTCGGCGATGTTGCCGGACGTGGTGCCGGGTGAACTGACGCGGCTCATCGTGGCCTTCATTGCGCTGTTCATCGGTACGCGCCTGTTGATGGCGCTGGTGGCCAAGACGCTGGGCGAACTGGTCAAGGCGACCGGTCTGGGTTTCGTGGACCGCACGCTGGGCAGTGTGTTTGGCGTGGCGCGCGGGGTATTGCTGGTGGTGGCGGTGGCCTTGCTGTGCGGTACCACGGCCATTCCGCAACAGGATTTCTGGAAGCAGGCGCGTTTCAGTCCCTGGGTCGAGCAGGCCGCCGAAGCGGTGCTGCCCTACCTGCCGGGCAAGCTGGCCGAGCATGTGAGTTTTTCCACCCCGGTCTGACAACAGGCTCCGTGGCGGAGCGCATCAGATCGTTTGGACCGGGTTGCAGTCGTGGTTCATTTTCGTTTTCGTTTTTCGTTAGGAGTCCACCATGTGTGGCATCGTCGGTATCGTCTCTCATAGTCCCGTCAACCAGATGCTGTATGACGCGCTGCTGCTGCTGCAGCACCGCGGTCAGGATGCGGCGGGGATCGCAACCAACCACAGCAACGGTTTCTCGATGCACAAGGCCAATGGCCTGGTGCGCGACGTGTTCCGTACCCGCAACATGCGCTCGCTGCCCGGCAACACCGGCATCGGCCAGGTGCGCTATCCGACCGCAGGCAGCTCGTCCTCGGAAGAAGAAGCGCAGCCCTTCTACGTCAATGCCCCCTTCGGCATCATCCTGGCGCACAACGGCAACCTGACCAATGCGGAACAGTTGAAGATCGAGATGTTCAAGAACGATCGCCGCCACATCAACACTGATTCCGATACCGAAGTGCTGTTGAACGTGCTGGCCCACGAGATCCAGCAAGCCACCACCGGCTACTCGCTCGATCCGGCGGCGCTCTTCAAGGCCGTGGCCATGGTGCACAAGCGTGTGCGCGGCTCCTACGCCGTGGTGGCGCAGATCGCCGGTTATGGTCTCCTGGGCTTCCGCGATCCGTACGGCATCCGTCCGATGTGCCTGGGCTTCAACGAGAGCGACAAGGGCATCGAATACATGATGGCCAGCGAATCGGTGGCCCTGGAAGGCATGGGCTTCCGCTTCCTGCGCGACGTCAACCCGGGTGAAGCGATCTTCATCGACAACGACGGCAAGCTGTACAACCAGCAATGCGCCGAGAACCCGACGCTAAACCCCTGCGCCTTCGAATACGTCTATCTGGCCCGTCCGGACTCCATCATCGATGGCGCCTCGGTCTACGCCACCCGTCTGAAGATGGGCGAGTTCCTGGCCGACAAGATCCGTAGCCAGTTCAAGCATGGCGAGATCGACGTGGTCATGCCGATTCCCGATTCCTCGCGTCCGGCGGCCATGGAACTGGCGTTGAAGCTGGGCATCGAGTACCGCGAAGGCTTCATCAAGAACCGCTACATCGGCCGCACCTTCATCATGCCGGGCCAGGCGCTGCGCAAGAAGTCGGTACGCCAGAAGCTCAATGCCATCGGCAGCGAATTCAAGGGCAAGAACGTGCTGCTGGTGGATGATTCCATCGTGCGTGGCACCACCAGCCGTGAAATCGTGCAGATGGCCCGCGAGTCGGGTGCCAAGAACGTGATCTTCGCGTCGGCTGCACCGCCGGTGAAGTATCCCAACGTCTACGGCATCGACATGCCTACCCGTGACGAGCTGATCGCCTTCGGTCGCAGCGACGAAGAAGTCTGCCGCGAAATCACCGCCGACGCCCTGGTCTACCAGGATGTGGAAGCCTTGAAGCGCGCCATCTCCGACGCCAACCCGGCCCTCAAGCAATTCGAGGCTTCCTGCTTCGACGGTCACTACATCACCGGCGACATCACCCAGGAATACCTGGACCGCATCGAATACGCCCGCAAGAATCCCAAGCCGGCGCTGGAAGATGTGGTGCGTTCGCAGTTGAACCTGAACCTGGCGCGCGTGGACTGATCTTCGCCGCCTGACTCCAGGCTGGACCAGAACGCCGGTGGCCGCTTTGGCGGCACCGGCGTTTTGCATGGATCTGCTCGACAACCCGACCGACGGGAATCTGGCTTATCATTTTGCCTTTGGCCGCGCGCCGGCCTTGCCCCTCACTTCTGCTTTCCCGATCACGCGATGAACGATAAAAAGACCTACGGCTTCACCACCACCATCCTCCACAGCGACCGCCAGAAGGGCATCGAGCACGGCTCCCTGCACAAGCCCATCCACACTTCCGTGACCTTCGGTTATGAAGATGCGCGCCAGCTGGCCGAAGTGTTCCAGGGCAAGCAGTCGGGCTATCGCTATGGCCGCCAGGGCAACCCCACGGTGTCGGCGCTGGAAGACAAGATCACCAAGATGGAAGACGGCAAGTCCACCATCTGCTTTGCCACCGGCATGGCCGCCATTGGCGCCATCGTCCAGGGCTTGCTGCGCGAGGGCGATCATGTGGTGTCCTCGGCCTTCCTGTTCGGCAATACCAATAGCCTGTGGATGACGGTGGCCGCGCAAGGCGCCAAGGTCTCGATGGTCGATGCCACCGATGTGAAGAACGTGGAAGCGGCCATCACGCCCCAGACCCGCCTGGTCTTCGTGGAAACCATCGCCAACCCGCGCACCCAGGTGGCCGATTTGCAGCGCATCGGCGAGCTGTGCCGCGAGCGCGGTATCCTCTACGTGGTGGACAACACCATGACCTCGCCCTATCTGTTCCGCCCCAAGACGGTCGGTGCCGGGCTGGTGGTCAATTCGCTGACCAAGTCCATCGGCGGTCACGGCAATGCGCTGGGCGGGGCTCTGACCGATACCGGTGAATACGACTGGACCCGCTACCCGCACATCGCCGACAGCTACAAGAAGAACCCGGCCCCGCAATGGGGCATGGCGCAGATCCGCGCCAAGGGCCTGCGCGACTTCGGTGGCACGCTGGGCCCGGAAGCGGCGCACCACATCGCGGTGGGCGCCGAGACCATGGCCCTGCGCCAGGAACGCGAATGCAGGAATGCGCTGGCGCTGGCGCAGATGCTGGAAGCCGATCCGCGCGTGGCAGCGGTCCACTATCCGGGGCTGGAATCGCATCCGCAGCATGCCTTGAGCAAGGCGCTGTTCCGTTCCTTCGGCAGTCTCATGTCCTTTGAACTGAAGGACAGCATTGACTGCTTCGACTACCTCAACCGCCTGAACCTGGCCGTGGCCGCCAGCAATCTGGGCGATACCCGTACTCTGGTGATCCCGGTGGCGCACACCATCTTCTACGAGATGGGCGCCGAGCGCCGCGCCAGCATGGGCATCGCCGAGTCACTCATCCGCGTCTCGGTGGGGCTGGAGGATACCGATGACCTGGTCGAGGATTTCCGCCAGGCGCTGGCAGGCTGAGGCCCAAGCCCGCCAGGACGGCGGTTCCAGGCCGAAGTGAAGAAAAAAACACGCCCGTCGCCTCGCAAGAGGGACGGGCGTTGTTCTTGGTGCTGCCAGATGAACGATTTTGCAAAAAACCGGTGTCAGGGCACCAGATTGGCCACTGCCTCGCGGTCGGCCCACTTGGTCTTGTAGGTCGGCTTGAAGTTCTGGAAGCGTTCGATCAACCTGGCCGGATCGGCTTCGTGCATCATCAGCCCGGACTGGTCGCTGCTGACGAAGCGCTGCGAGACCAGATGGTCGACGAAGGCGATCAGGTTGTTGTAGAAGCCGTCCACGTTGTACAGGCAGATCGGCTTGTAGTGGAAGCCCAGCTGGGCCCAGGTCAGCACCTCGAACAGTTCCTCCAGGGTGCCCATGCCGCCCGGCATGGCCACGAAACCATCGGCCAGCTCGGCCATCATGGCCTTGCGCTCGTGCATGTCCTTGACGATGTGCAGGCGGGTCAGGCCGTCGTGGCCCAGTTCCTTGTCCAGCAAGGCTTTGGGGATGACGCCGGTGGCTTCGCCGCCCAGCTTCATGACTTCACTGGCGATGATGCCCATGAGCCCCACATTGCCGCCGCCATACACCAGGGCGATGTTGTTCTTTACCATCTCCTGCGCCAGCTTGCGCGCCGCCTCGGCATAGGCCGGGGATGCACCGGGAGAAGAGCCGCAATATACGCAAATCGATTTCATGTGTCCTCTGCTGTGTCCGTCGTTACGTCAGTCCTTGGCTACAATGGCTGAGGTGGTCTGCTCATGTTTCCCGAGAGAATCAAATCCTCGCCCCAAGTAGCCACTATCTCCAGTCGTGTTCCTGTTATACCATGATAGTGCAGTGCAGCATAAGTGGCAGTGGTGACGTCGGCGTGACAGTGACAGTCACCGTGACAATGACGGCAACAGTGAGGCAGTGCAGGCGCAGCTGTTGCGTCAGGTGGTGAGTGAAGATAAGGGACATCATGTCGAACAAGATCGTCAGTCTGGCTCTGCAGGGTGGGGGCTCGCATGGCGCCTTCACCTGGGGCGTGCTGGATCGTCTGCTGGAGGATGGGCGGCTGGACCTGGAAGGCATCAGCGGTGCCTCGGCCGGGGCCATGAATGCCGCCGTGATGGCGCAAGGCTATGTGCAGGATGGGCGCGATGGCGCTCGCGCGGCGCTGGAGCGCTTCTGGACGGCGCTCTCCAATGGCGTCCCGCTGGACCACGTGACGACCGAAGGCGCCCCTGTCATCGCCAATCCCACGCCCATGCCGGGGATGCAGGCGCTGCTGGCGATGACGCGCTTCTTCTCGCCCACGCAATTGAATCCGCTGGATATCAACCCGCTGCGCGACATCCTGGTGGCGCAAGTGGATTTTGAACGCCTGCGCAGCCAGCGCGCGCTCAAATTGTTCATCGCCGCCACCCAGGTCAGCACCGGCACGCTGAAGATCTTCCGCAATGCCGACCTGTCGGTGGACGTGCTGCTGGCCTCGGCCTGCCTGCCTTCGCTGCACCGACCCATCGAGATCGATGGCGAAGCCTACTGGGACGGCGGGCTCACGGCCAATCCGCCGATCTATCCGCTGCTGCATTCCTGTACCGCGCGCGACGTGATGGTAGTGCTGCTGCATCCCAGCCGTCGTGCCGGCACGCCCACCTCCAGCCACGATATCGGCCAGCGGCTCTCGGAAATCAGCTTCAGCTCGGCCTTCTTCACCGAGCTGAGCGGGCTGGCCCTGGCCAAGCGCGAGGCCGAGAATTCGACGCTGGCCTTCGGCTCGCTGGAGCGGCGGCTGCGCCAGTTGAACCTCCACATGATCGATGCCAACGAACTGATGGAGCAACTGACCAACCTCTCCAAGCTCAATACCCAGGCCAGTTTCATCGGCAGCCTGTTTCAGCAGGGCCGCGAACGCGCCTCGGAATGGCTGGAGCAGAACTTCGCCCAGATCGGCCATACCTCCACCTTCGACCTCGGGCGCTTCCTGCCCTGAAATCCCGGCTTCGCGCACGATCGTTCTCTTTTGTCTATACTTTGCTGCTTGATTCTTCACAGCAGATACAACAACGACAACGCCATGCGCTCAATCATCGCCAAGAAAGCTTCCCGCTCAGAATTCCTCACCGTGCGCGGCCTGCGCTATCACGTACGCCATTGGGGCGACCCGCAGGCGCCCAAGATCTTCATGATGCACGGCTGGATGGATATGTCAGCCTCGTTCCAGTTCATGGTCGATGCCCTGCAAGGGGAGTGGCATGTCATCGCGCCGGACTGGCGCGGCTTCGGCCTGACCGAGCGCAGTCCGGCGCAATCCTACTGGTTCCCGGATTACCTGGCCGACCTCGATGTCCTGCTGGACCACTATGCCGGCGACCAGGCCGTCAACCTGCTCGGTCACAGCATGGGCGGCAATGTGGTGAGCCTGTATGCGGGGGTGCGGCCCCAGCGCATCGCCCGCCTGATCAACCTGGAAGGCATCGGCCTGCCCACGGCCAAGCCGGAGCAGGCACCGGGACGCTTCACCCAGTGGCTGGACGAGATGAAGAATCGTCCCGTCCTGCGTGGCTACGCGACGCTGGACGAAGTAGCCGCGCGCCTGCAGAAGAACAATGCGCGCCTGTCGGACGAGCGTGCCGGTTTCCTGGCCCGGCACTGGGCGCAGCAGGATGAGAGCGGGTTGTGGCAGATCCTGGGCGACCCGGCGCACAAGCAGGTCAGTCCCATCCTGTACCGGGTCGACGAAATGATGGCCTGCTGGAGCCGCATCACCGCACCGGTACTGTGGATCGAGGCCATCGACAGCGATATCTGGCGCTTCTTCGGTTCGGCCTCGTTGAAGCGCGAAGAAATCGACCGTCGCATTGCCTGCATCCCCAGCACCCAGGTGGAGATGATCGCCGATGCCGGTCACATGCTGCACCATGACCAGCCCGAGCGCCTGGCGCAATTGATCGAGGCATTCCTGCAGCAGCCGCTGCCGCCTGCCTGAGGCGGTCGCGCCGAGCGGGGGCGGCCACAAGCGCGTAGAATGAAGGCATTCCTATCCCCCCGGCACTTCCTGATCGGCGGCAGCCACAAGCGACCGGCCCGGTCGTTGTGCTTGTTGCGTCTTCATTGTGGTTTCCTATGTCTGAACTCAAGTTCGATCTGCACTGCCATTCCAACGTCTCCGACGGCCTGCTGTCGCCGGAAGAGGTGGCTGCTCGCGCCAAAGCCAATGGCGTGGGCGTATGGGCGCTGACCGACCACGATGAAGTGGGCGGTGTGGCGCGCGCCCGCGCGGCAGCCCGGGCAGCGGGCATGGAGCACGTGGCCGGGGTGGAAATTTCGGTCACCTGGGCCGGGCATACGGTGCATATCGTGGGTTTGCGCATCGACGAAACCGACCCGACCCTGATCGCGGGCCTGGCCGCCACCCGCAACGGCCGCGAGCGTCGCGCCCGCGAGATCGCCGAGGCGCTGGAGCGGCACGGCATCGGCGGGGCCTATGAAGGTGCGTTGAAGCACGTGGGCAATCCGGACCTGATCTCGCGCACGCATTTCGCCCGCTACCTGGTGGAATGCGGCACCTGCTGCGATACCAAGGAAGTCTTCGCCAACTACCTCACCGAGGGCAAGCCCGGCTACGTGCCGCATCGCTGGGCCACGCTGGAAGAATCGGTGCGCTGGATCCGCGGCGCGGGCGGGGTGGCGGTGATCGCTCATCCGGGCCGCTACAAGTACACGCCGACACAGTTTGGCGCGCTCTTCGACGAGTTCAAGCAACTGGGCGGGGTGGCCATCGAAGTCAATACCGGCAGCCATACGCCGGAGCAGTACCAGGAATATGCCCAGGTCGCCCGCCGCTATGGCTTCCTGGGCTCGATGGGTTCGGATTTCCATGGTCCGGGCGAGTCGCGCATGGATCTGGGCGCGCTGCCGCCGCTGCCCACCGGGGTCAAGCCGGTGTGGCATGACTGGGGACTGTGAAAGCCCGCCCGCCCCGGAAGCTCTTGAATTCGGCAGGCTGATTCCTATCTAATACCCACTTTTCCGATAGGAGTTTTCCCCGATGAAACGCATCCTGCTGTTTATCGCCACCAACATCGCCGTGCTGGTGGTGATGAGCGTGATCCTCTCCCTGTTGGGCGTGGACCGCTTCCTCACCCGCTCCGGGCTGAACCTGCCGATGCTGCTGGTGTTTTCGCTGGTGGTCGGTTTTACCGGATCGATCATCTCCTTGCTGATGAGCAAGAGCATGGCCAAGTGGTCCACCGGCGCGCGCGTGATCGAGACGCCCATGAACGGCACCGAAGCCTGGCTGTTGCAGACCGTAGGCAAGCTGGCCCAGCGCGCCGGTATCGGCATGCCCGAAGTGGCGGTCTATGAGGGTGAACCCAATGCCTTTGCCACCGGCGCGTTCAGGGATTCGGCCCTGGTGGCGGTATCCACCGGGCTGCTGCAAGGCATGACGCAGGAAGAGGTGGAAGCCGTGCTGGGCCACGAGGTGGCCCACATCGCCAATGGCGACATGGTCACCATGACGCTGATTCAGGGCGTGGTGAACACCTTCGTGGTGTTCCTGTCGCGCGTGGTCGGCTATTTCGTCGACTCGGCCCTGCGTCGCAACAACGACGACTCCGGTCCCGGCATCGGCTACATGGTCACGGTGATGGTGTGCCAGGTGGTCTTCGGCATCGGTGCCTCGATGATCGTGGCCTGGTTCTCGCGCCATCGCGAATTCCGGGCCGATGCCGGCGCGGCGCGCCTGTTGGGCACGCCCCAGCCGATGATCAATGCGCTGGCGCGGCTGGGGGGCTTCTCCCCGGAAGGCTTGCCGCAGAACATGGCCGCCCTGGGCATCAGCGACAAGCCCGGCATCATGGAACTGTTCTCGACGCACCCGCCACTGGAACAGCGCATCGCCGCCCTGCGCGGCCAGCGCTGAGCCCGGCGGGCAGCGACAACGGCGGTGGCGACACCGCCGTTGTGCTTTTTACGATTTGGATTTGGATTGGAAACGGAAACCGCATCATGAGCCAGTTTTTCGAGATTCACCCCGACAACCCGCAACTGCGCCTGATCAAGCAAGCCGCGCAGATCATCCACAAGGGCGGCCTGGTGGCCCTGCCCACCGACTCCTGCTACGCCCTGGTCTGCCAGCTGGACAACAAGGATGCCGTCGAGCGCGTGCGCCGCATCCGGGGCGTGGACGACAAGCATCACCTGACCCTGCTGTGCCGCGACCTTTCCGAGATCGCCCTGTACGCCAAGGTGGACAACCGCCAGTACCGCCTGCTCAAGGCCGCCACCCCAGGGGCCTATACCTTCATCCTGGAAGCCACCAAGGAAGTGCCGCGCCGCCTCTCGCACCCCTCGCGCAAGACCATCGGCCTGCGCGTGCCCGAGAATCGCATCGCCCACATGCTGCTGGAGGAGCTGGGCCAGCCGCTCCTGGGCACCACCCTGATCCTGCCGGACGAAGACCTGCCGCTGACCAGCGCCGAGGACATCCGCAGTCATCTGGAAAAGAGAATCGAACTGGTCATCGACAGCGGGGCCTGCAGCCTGGAGCCGACCACCGTGATCGACCTCACCGATGACAATGAACCCGTGCTGGTACGCCAGGGCAGGGGAGACGCAAGCATCTTCGGTTTGCAGGCTGCCTGAGCGAATGATTTTTCAAAAAAGCCTGGCCGGCCGGTCGGGCTTCGTGCGATTCCGGGGCATTGTATTGTCCCTCTGCTAAAATCCCCGCCCATGAACGAACTCATCCAGACTGTCGCGGTATACGCGCTGCCCGTCCTCTTCGCCATTACCCTGCATGAGGCCGCACACGCCTATGCGGCCAAGTTTTTCGGGGATACCACGGCTTATTCGATGGGGCGCATGAGCCTCAATCCGCTCAAGCACATCGATCCCTTCGGCACTATCGTCATTCCGCTGCTGCTGTACTTTGCCACCAGCGGTGCCTTCCTGTTCGGCTACGCCAGGCCGGTGCCGATCAATTTCGGCCACCTGCGCAAGCCCAAGCGCGACATGGCCTGGGTCTCGCTGGCCGGTCCCGCTGCCAATTTCTTCATGGCATTGCTGTGGTTGCTGGCCATCTATGGCCTGGCGCTGGCCGGGGTGCAGGAAGAATTCTTCACACTCATGGCCAAGGCCGGGGTGCAGACCAATCTGGTGATGTTCGCTTTCAACCTGTTCCCGATCCCGCCGCTGGATGGTGGGCGCATCCTCACCAGCTTGTTGCCGAACCGATATGCGTATAAATTTGCCCAGATCGAGCCTTATGGCTTCTTCATCGTCATGGCGCTGGTACTGCTCAAGGTGATCTATGCTTGGTGGATGGCGCCCGTGATGTTCGTTGCCGGCAAGCTGCTGCAGCTCATTACCTTCCCCATCACCTTGCTGTTCTGAGCGTTCATGTCGAATCGCCAACCACCAACCCACGCCAACCGCCATGTATCCTGACCGCGTCGTCTCCGGCATGCGCCCCACGGGCGCGCTGCACCTGGGCCACTATCACGGTGCCCTGAAGAACTGGGTCAAGCTGCAGTCCGAATTGCCCTGCCTGTTCTTCGTGGCCGACTGGCATGCACTGACCACCCATTACGACGATCCCTCCGTGATCGAGACCAGCACCTGGGAAATGGTGATCGACTGGCTCGCCGCCGGGGTCGACCCCGCCCAGGCGACGCTGTTCATCCAGTCGCGCGTGCCCGAGCATGCCGAGCTGCATCTGCTGCTGTCCATGGCCACGCCGCTGGGCTGGCTGGAACGCGTGCCGACCTACAAGGACCAGCAGGAAAAGCTGGCCGACCGCGACCTGGCCACCTATGGCTTCCTGGGGTATCCCCTGCTGCAGGCGGCCGACGTGCTGATTTATCGCGCCAGCCAGGTGCCGGTGGGCGAAGACCAGGTGCCGCATATCGAGATCATGCGCGAGATTGCGCGGCGCTTTAACCACCTCTATGGCAAGGAAAAGGGGTTCGAGGAAAAGGCCCTGGCCGCCACCAAGAAGCTGGGCAGCAAGCGCGCCAAGCTGTATCTGGAACTGCGTACCCAATTCCAGGAAAAGGGCGACGATGAAGCCTTGGAGCAGGCCAAGGCCATGCTGGACGATGCCCAGAACCTGTCGATGATCGATCGTGAACGCTTGTTCGGCTACCTCGAAGGCAGCCGCAAGCTCATCCTCACCGAGCCGCAGGCCATGCTCACCGAGGCGTCGCGCCTGCCGGGGCTGGATGGTGCCAAGATGTCCAAGAGCTACGGCAATGCCATCGCTCTGCGGGAAGATGCCGCCTCGGTCACCAGGAAGGTCAAGACCATGCCGACCGATCCGCAGCGCGTGCGCCGCAGCGATCCTGGCGATCCGGATAAATGCCCGGTATGGCAGTTCCACCAGGTGTATTCCAGCGCGGAAGTGAAGGAATGGGCGGCCAAGGGCTGCCGTTCGGCCGGGATCGGTTGCCTGGAGTGCAAGCAGCCGGTGATCGATGCCATCCTGCAGGAGCAGCAACCCATGCTCGAGCGTGCCCAGCCTTACCTGGATGATCCTTCCCTGGTGCGGGCCATCGTCGCCGACGGCTGCGAAAAGGCCCGCAAGCTGGCCCAGGACACCATGCGCGACGTGCGCGAAGCGATGGGACTGGGGTATTGAACCTTGCCGATCGTTATTGATCTGCGGCAAGGCGGGGCCATGATCCCGTCCGGCCCGCAGGGGGGCGAGCTCTCCGGTTTTTTTTTACGTCCGCTTTCATCTGTAGCAGCCGCAATTTGACCTGATGAGGCGTCTATCCGCTACAATCAGGCCTTTATTCTGACCATCACCTTACATACGCACACCATGATCAAGGGTAGCATTGTTGCAATCGTCACTCCCATGTATCCGGACGGCAGCCTCGACTACGACGGCCTGCGCAAGCTGATCGACTGGCACATCGCCGAGGGAACGGACAGCATCGTCATCGTCGGTACCACTGGCGAATCGCCCACTGTCTCGATGGAAGAGCACTGCGAACTGATCAGGGTCGCGGTCGAGCACACGGCCAAACGCATTCCCATCATCGCCGGCACTGGCGGCAATTCCACTTCCGAAGCCATCGAACTGACCGCCTTCGCCAAGAAGGTCGGTGCCGATGCCTCCCTGCAGGTGGTGCCCTACTACAACCGTCCGACCCAGGAAGGCATGTACCTGCACTTCAAGACCATCGCCGAAGCGGTGGATCTGCCGGTGATCCTGTACAACGTGCCCGGTCGTACGGTTGCCGACATGAGCAACGAGACCATCCTGCGCCTGGCGCAGGTCAAGGGCATCGTGGGGGTCAAGGATGCCACCGGCAACATCGGTCGCGGCACCGACCTGATCCGCCTGGCACCCAAGAGCTTCGCGGTCTATTCGGGTGACGACGCCACCGCCATCGCGCTGATGTTCTACGGCGGCGCCGGTAATATCTCGGTGACCGCCAACGTCGCCCCGCGCGACATGCACGAACTGTGCGTGGCCGCCATGAGCGGCAACATCGCCCGTGCCGTGGAACTGAACAACAAGCTGCTGCCGCTGCACAACAAGCTCTTCGTCGAGCCCAACCCGGTGCCGGTCAAGTGGGCCATGCAGGAGATGGGTCTGATCCCGTCGGGCATGCGCCTGCCGCTGGCGCCGCTGGGTGAGTCCTTCCACGACACCGTGCGCGCGGCCCTGCGCGAGTCCGGCGTCTTAAACTGATCGGCTTGGCCGCTTTGGCGCAGGTCTCCTGAAATCCGATTCCGCTTTCACTAGTAACGATATGACTAATAGCAAGAACGTTCGTCCGGTCTCCCGCTCCGCGTACACACTCACCCAACGCAGCATCGTCGTCGCACTGGCGCTGGCCGGACTGGCCGGATGCTCGTCCGTCGGCAGCATGCTCGAAGGCGACCGTATCGATTACAAGAGCGCCGAAAAGGCCCGCGGCCCCCGCCTGGAAGTGCCGCCCGACCTGACCCAGCTGCAGCGCGACAACCGCTACGCCATCCCCGAAGCCAACAAGGGCGTGGCTACTGCCTCCGGCTACCAGCTGGAACAGCAGACCAAGCCGACCACCGAGGTGGCCACCGTAGCCCCCGACACCCAGGGCGATGCGGTACGTATCGAACGCGACGGCTCGCAGCGCTGGCTGGTAGTCAAGCAGACCCCGGAACAACTGTGGCCGCAGATCAAGGACTTCTGGCAGGACAACGGTTTCCTGATCAACATCGAATCACCCGAGACCGGCGTGATGGAAACCGACTGGGCCGAGAACCGTGCCAAGATCCCGCAGGATTTCATCCGCAATACGCTGGGCAAGGTGTTTGATTCCCTGTATTCCACCGGTGAGCGCGACAAGTTCCGCACCCGCCTGGAGCGCGGCCCCAACGGCACCACCGAAATCTTCATCAGCCATCGCGGCGCCGAGGAAGTGCTGACCGGGTCGGCCAAGGAGACCTCGGTGTGGACCGCGCGTCCCTCCGATCCAGGTCTGGAAGCTGAATTCCTGTCGCGCTTGATGGTGCGTCTGGGTGTCCAGGAGAGCAAGGCCAAGGCCGCCGTGGCCAGCGCCCCGTCGCTGCAGGCCCGTTCGCATCTGAAGAAGACGGCGGCCGGCAGCAGTGTGCAGGTCGATGAGGGCTTCGACCGCGCATGGCGCCGTGTCGGCCTGGCGCTGGATCGCGTGGGCTTCACCGTGGAAGATCGGGACCGCAGCCAGGGCATCTACTACGTGCGCTACGTGGACCAGGATCAGGATGCCAAGGACAAGAAGGATGAAGGTTTCTTCTCGCGCATCTTCAGTTCCAAGGACAAGGACAAGAAGGCTGCCAAGTACCGCATCGTGGTCAAGGGTGCCGGTTCCGACAGCAGCAACATCGTCGTGCAGAACGGCGAGGGTGGTCCGGATACCTCGGGTATCTCCGACAAGATCCTCGGTTTGCTCAACGAACAGCTGAAGTAAGCAGGACCCGGGGCTCAGATGAAGTTCGCGAGCCTCGGTAGCGGCAGCGAAGGCAATGCGCTGCTGATCTCGGCCGCAGCCGGCGACCAGCGTCCCTCCTCGGGGACCACGGTCATGCTGGACTGCGGCTTTACTTTGCGGGAAGCCGAAAAGCGCATGCTGCGCCTGGGCCTGGATCCCTCCGAGGTTGCGGCCATCGTGGTCACGCATGAACATTCGGACCATGTCAGCGGTGTCTTCAAGTTTGCCCGGCGCTATCGCATTCCGGTCTGGTTGAGTTACGGCACCTGGCAGGCCGTGGCCGAGCAGGCCAATGACGTCGACGTGCGGTTCTGCGCCGATGGCCAGAAGATCGCCATCGGTGATCTCGAACTCTCCCCCTACACCGTTCCGCACGATGCCCGCGAGCCCATCCAGTATGTGGCCAGCAATGGTGATCGCCGTCTGGGAGTGCTTACCGATGCCGGTCAGCCGACGGCGCATCTGGTGCAGGCGCTTGGCGCCTGCGATGCACTGCTGCTGGAATGCAATCACGACCGCGAGATGCTGGACCGCTCGCCCTATCCCGCCTTCCTCAAGCGTCGCATCGGCGGCGACTACGGTCACCTGGCCAATGACGCCAGCGCAGAGATCCTCCGGTTGCTCGACAAGAGCCGGCTCAAGCGCGTCATCGGCGCTCACCTGAGCCAGCAGAACAACACCCCCGAACTGGCCCGCGCGGCCATCGAAAGCGTGCTCGGCACGACCTTTGGCGACATCGGCATTGCCTGCCAGGAAGAAGGGTTTTCTTGGTTGGACGTCTGATTGCCAAACGCGAGTGGGTCAGTCCTTTGTCAGGCTGCTTCGTTCTTGTGTGCGGCGCGTCAGAAACAATTTGTTTCTCTTTTTCTTCAGCTTGCAGGACGCTGTACGCCCTTGCCGGGTCTGTGTCTTTGACGCCGATCACAAATCCGGCCTCAGGAGGCGCTGTCAGTCAATTGTCAGTGGGGGTTGCAGGGACGCTGGTGGCGATGCGTTTCCTGGCCGTTTTGAGGGATTCTTGCCCGGTCGGACGAGGGCCGGATCCTGTCGACCAAGGAGGCGGCGTTCTTGAGGCGAAAAAGTGAAGGGAAGGGCGCGATGCCAGCGGTACGTGAGACAAAACGCCGGACGAAAAAAAACCGGTCTTGCGACCGGTTTTTTCCGAAGATAATCCGAAGATTACTTGGCCGGAGCGGCTTCAGCCGGCTTGGCATCAGCGGCCGGAGCGGCAGCGTCAGCAGGCTTGGCAGCGTCAGCGGCCGGAGCGGCAGCGTCAGCAGGCTTGGCAGCGTCAGCAGCCGGAGCAGCAGCGGCAGGAGCTTCAGCAGCGGGAGCAGCGGCAGGTGCCGGAGCTTCAGCAGCGGGAGCAGCAGCAGGTGCCGGAGCTTCTTCCTTCTTGCCGCAAGCAGCCAGAGCAACAGCCAACAACGAAGCGATCAACAGAGTCTTTTTCATGAATATTCCTTCAGTATTTAAAAATTGTGCGATGAATAATTACCGGTAATTATCGCTCTACTAGGAGGCTTTCGCCGCGGGTATGACCTCACGGTCGAGCTTCGGTTCTTGTATCTTTTTACTGCCGAAACAATGCCTGACAACGAAAACTTTCCAGCCCATCATTATAGCTATTTTTTTCCGAAATCACATCGTCGCCACGGGAATTCGTAAGAATTTGTAAGAACTTACATCCCCCTCCCTGCGGCCGCAAAAGCTTGATGCAAGCCACTTCCCGGGATTTCCTAAAGTAATTTCGAGAAGTCGCCACCATAATTTTTAACTAATCTCGAATAATGTCGAGCCAGCCGCTTTCATGCCATTGATGCAGGGCTTCCAGCAAGTCTTCGGAGGCCTGCTCGAAGTCGCTTTTGTCGAGCACACGCGAGTCGGCCAGGCGGGCCAGGATGGCCTTGTCACCGCGGTTGACCTGGAAGGATTCGCCATTGATGAAGACGTGGGAGCCGCGATACAGCATGCGTGTCTTGCGGTGCAAGGCCAGGCCGCGTTTCTTGGCCCCCTGGAAAAAGCGAGCAAAGGACAGTTCCTGGGCCGGTGCCTCGAAGAAGACGCTGGGTTTGGGCTCCGACAGGTGCTCGCCGAGGAAGATGGTGATGTCGTCGTCGGTGAAGCGGATCTTGTTGAGTTCATCCCGGATGCGCGCCACCATGTCCAGCGGCAGTTCGGCCGGCCTGGCGCTGGCCTTGAGGTCCGGATCTTCATAGCGGCCGGGCAGGTCGATGGTATCCATCATGAATTCCAGGAAGGATTCGCCCAGTTCTTGATAGGCCGGTGCGCGGAAACCGATCGAATAGGTCATGCACTCACCCACGGCCACACCGTCGTGGGCATATTGCGGCGGCAGATAGAGCATGTCGCCCGGCTCCAGCACGAATTCCTGTTCCGGCTGGAAGTGGCTGAGGATTTTCAGGGGCACGCCTTCCTCCAGCGTCAGGTCATCCTGGGCGCTGATGCGCCAGCGGCGCTGGCCGTGGGCCTGCAGCAGGAACACGTCATAGGAATCGAAGTGCGGACCGACGCCACCGCCATCGGTGGCATAGCTGATCATCAGGTCATCCAGGCGCGCATCGGGCAGGAAGCGGAACTGGCGCAGCAGGGCGTCGGCCGCCGGATGATGCAGGTTCACGCCCTGCACCAGCAGGGTCCAGGCTTTCTGCTTCAAGGGCGGCAGCTTGTTGAAGGGGCCGTGCTGCATGTCCCAGCCATCGCTGCGGTGGGTGATGAGGCGCGATTCGACCTCCTCGCGACGGGCCAGGTCGAACAGTTCGCGGCGCGGCAGCGGTGCGGTGAAACCGGGGAGGGCGTTGCGGATCAGGAGCGGCTTCTTGTGCCAGTAGTCACGCAGGAATTGGGCGGGCGTGATGCCGCCGAGCAGATCGAGTTTTTTCATGGTCGCCATTATAGGCGGGCTGGCGCGGTAGCAAGCCATTGGCGGCGACCAAGTTTGATGCAGGTATAATCGCAGGGTCGAGAAACCGTTTTGAAAGAGTCCTTGCCTCGCGGGAATGGCAAGGGGATGGTTCTTAGGCCCCAACCCGGGTGGCAGGTGCCTGGCGCGCATGAACCGCAGCCCTGCCGCTCCCGCACCACTATCGATACAAAGGACCCTTACGATGAAGATCGCCAAGAATACCGTCGTTTCCGTCAACTACAAGCTGTCGGATGCCCAGAACAACCTGATCGAGCAAAGCAGCGAGCCGATGGTCTACCTGCACGGCGGTTACCACAACACCCTGCCCAAGATCGAAGAAGCACTGGATGGCAAGGAAACCGGCTACAGCACCACGATCCAGGTCGAGCCGGAAGATGCCTTCGGCGAATACGATTCCGAGCTGGTCAAGATCGAGCCGGTCGAACGCCTGCCGCAGCCGCTGGAAGTGGGCATGCAGTTCGAAGGTTCGCCCGACGATGACAGCGAGGAATCGGTCATCTTCACGGTCACCGAAGTCGCTGACGGCAAGGCCGTACTGGACGGCAACCATCCGCTGGCCGGCATCGCCCTGCGCTTCGAACTGGCGGTGACCGAAGTGCGTGCCGCCTCCGAGGAAGAAGTGGCCCACGGCCACGTGCATGGCGCCCATGGCCATCATCACCACCACGATGACGAAGAGGAAGGCGACGCCGGCGACCACTTCCGCAGCCAGCCGCTGAACTGATCCTGCATCGCCGCCGAGGGCGTCCCGAAAATCGGTAAATTCCTTCCGGCGATGACTAAAAAACGCCCGCAGATGCGCTCTGCGGGCGTTTTTCTTCATATAAGTCGTTAAAACTCGTTTTCCAGCCGCTTTCCAGCCGTTCTTCACCCGTATTGGCCGCCTAGCGCCGTTCTCCATCCGCATCGGCTACCGCAAACAGTTGCGGCAGGTGCTCATCGACCACTACCTTGAGCCAGCGCTCGCCCACACCCACGCTGCCGAGGTTGCCGCTCCAGAGGATGTGGGCAGCGGCCTTGTTCTTGCCGCCCTGAGCATGTACCACCAGCACTCGCCCGCGGAACTTGCCCGCCAGTTCCGAAAACAGTTTGCGCGTCTCGACAAAGCCGTCGCGCTGGGTCCGGAAAAAGGAGCGCCTGGGCGGCGTCCCGAAGGGATTGCCATCGCTGAAGAAGACGATGGCCGCACTCTTCTTCAGTGCGGCAAAGGCGAAGAGGTGCTGCAGCCAGTTGCGGTTGGCGATGAGACGGTCCTCGAACTCGTTGTTGCGTCCGCCATCGAGCAGGAAATGATTATTGGCCGCCGGCAGGTTGACGGTGGCGAAGAGGACATTGCCGACTTCCCAGCGGGTGTTCTCGGCATAGCTGCGAAATTTGGGCGTGAGCGACTGGCGCAGCATCGGCAGGCGGCTGGCGCCCAGGGAGAATTCGCCAGCGTAGAAGATATCGCGCATGCGCGCCAGGCGCTCGATGGCGTCCGAGCGGTTTTCGCGGTCGCGGCAGGTGATCCAGTCGCTGCCTGCCAGCGAGACGAAGATACCGTTCTGCGCCTGGGCGAGCAGGTCATGCCGTTGGGCATAGAGCGCGTCGTCGCAGCTTTCGGAGGGCGATTTGATGCCATTGACCACCACGAAGGCGAGATTGTCGGCATCCGTCTCGGCCAGCGCCTGGCGCAGCCCGCCGTCGCCCTTGACCCCGGCGGCCGCGTGGTTGATCACGGCAAACGCGAAATCCTGCGCGCCGGCGCGGGCCGCACCGGCAGCCAGCAGGGTGGCTGCCGCCAAGCAGGTGCTCAGCAGGAGGTGACGGAGCGGCTGGATCGGCATGCAGTCTCTGTGCGGGTCAAAGGGTGGCAGGTAGCGGCGGTGGGGGCTGTCCTCATTGCCCCCGGCGCAGGGCCTTGAGCTGGTAGAGCGCATCCAGCGCCTGGCGCGGCGTGAGGGCGTCGGGGTCGATGCCGTCCAGCGACTGCCACAGCGCCTGCGCCAGCGGATCAGGTTCGACCGTGGCTGGCGGCGTGCGTTCATCGTGCGCTTCTTCAGTTTCCACTGTGGTATCCATGAAGGAAGGGGTGCTGAACAGGTCGAACTGCGGCGTCGGCTGCATGGACTGGCTTTCCAGTGCCGAGAGGTGCTTGCGGGCGGCGCGGATGACTGCTGCCGGTACCCCGGCCAGTTGTGCCACCTGCAGGCCGTAGCTCTGCGAAGCCGGGCCGCTCTGCACGGCATGCAGGAAGACGATGCTGTCCTTGTGCTCCACGGCCGAGAGATGCACGTTGGCCGCCGTCGGATGGAGGTCGGGCAACTGCGTCAGTTCGAAATAGTGCGTGGCGAACAGCGTGAAGCTGCGGGTGACGTCGATCAGGTGCCGGGCAATCGCCCAGGCCAGGGCCAGGCCGTCGAAGGTCGAGGTACCGCGTCCGACCTCATCCATGAGCACCAGCGAATGCTCGGTGGCATTGTTGAGGATGGAGGCCGATTCGGTCATCTCCACCATGAAGGTGGAACGCCCCCCGGCCAGGTCATCGGCCGCGCCGATGCGGGTGAAGATGCGGTCGATGGGGCCGATTACTGCGCTGGTGGCGGGCACGAAGCTGCCCACATAGGCCAGCAGCGTGATCAGCGCCACCTGGCGCATGAAGGTCGATTTGCCGCCCATGTTGGGACCGGTGATGAGCAGCAGCTTGCGTTCGGCGGCCAGCTGGCAGTCGTTGGCGATGAAGCGCTCGATCTGGTTTTCCACCACGGGGTGGCGACCTTGGTCGATCTGGATGCAGGGTTCTTCGACCAGTTGCGGTGCGCACCAGTTGTTGCGCACGGCATGGTCGGCCAGGGCCACCAGGGTGTCGAGCTGGGCCAGCGCATGGGCGATGGATTGCAGGCGCACGATATGAACGCCCATGTCATTGAGTAACTGTTCGTAGAGGAATTTCTCGCGTGACAGTGAACGTTCCTGCGCGGAGAGCGCCTTGTCCTCGAAGGCCTTCAGTTCGGGAATGATGTAGCGCTCGGCATTCTTCAGGGTCTGGCGGCGGCGATAGTCTTCCGGCACCTTGTCGGTCTGGCCGTGGGTGACCTCGATGTAGAAGCCATGCACCTTGTTGTATTCCACGCGCAGGTTGGCGATGCCGGTACGTTCGCGCTCGCGTGCCTCCAGTTCCAGCAGGTACTGGCCGGCGTTTTCCGACAGACCGCGCAGTTCGTCGAGTTCGGCGTCATAGCCGCGCGCGATCACGCCGCCATCGCGCACCATGGCGGCGGGTTCCAGCATGATGGCGCGTTCCAGCAGGTCCAGGCATTCCGCGGGCGTCGCCAGGTCTTCGTGCAACTGGCCCAGCAGCGGGGCTTCGGCGTCACGTGCACACATTTCCACGTAGGCGCGCAGCGACCCCAGTTGCTGCAGACCGCTGCGCAATCCCGCCAGATCGCGCGGACGGGCCGAGAGCAGGGCGATGCGGGTGGTGATGCGTTCGATATCGGGCACCGCCGCCAGCGTGGCCGACAGGCCCGAGCAGGCATCGGTGCGCATGAGCGCATTGATGGCAGCGTGGCGCGCGCGCGCCACCTGCTGGTCGCGCAGGGCGTGATGCAGCCAGTGGCGCAGCAGGCGCGAACCCATGGCGGTGCGGCAGTGGTCCAGCGTGGAGAACAGCGTGGGCGCCAGCGCATTGGCATCCTGCGAACGGATGGTTTCGGTCAGTTCCAGGTTGCGGCGGGTGGCGGCGTCCAGGCCGATGAATTCATTTTCGGATTCGACGGTGAGCGTGCGCACGTGCTGCAGGCCGCGTCCCTGGGTCGATTGCGCATAGCGCAGCAGGGCTCCCGCGGCGCAGATGGCCGGGCCCAGGCCGTCGGCGCCGAAGCCGTGCAGGGTGGCCACGCCCAGTTGATCGAGCAGGGCCTTCTCGCTGCTGGGCTGGTCGAAATGCCAGTCCGGCACCGTCACGGCACGGTTGGGCAGCAGCGGCTCACACTGCTCCAGCTGGCCATCGGCCACCAGTACTTCGGCGGCCGAGATGCGTTCCAGCTCCTGTTTGACGCGGCCATCGAGCAGGGCGCTGTCGACCGAGAATTCCATCATCTTCAACGCACCGCTGGCCATGGACAGCCAGGCCAGGCCGACCTGCATCTGCTTGCGCGACTTGGCCGGCAGCAGCTGCATGGCCAGCAGGCAGCGCTCGGCCTTTTCGGGCAGCAGGTCAGAGTCGGTCAGGGTGCCGGGCGTGACCACCCGCACCACCTTGCGCTCCACCGGGCCCTTGCTGGTGGCCGGGTCACCGATCTGTTCGCAGATCGCCACCGACTCGCCCAGCTTGATCAGGCGCGCCAGGTATTGCTCCACCGAGTGGAAAGGCACACCGGCCATCTTGATCGGGTTGCCGTTGGAGGAGCCGCGCTGGGTGAGCGTCACGCCCATCAGGCGCGACGCCTTTTCGGCATCCTCGAAGAACAGTTCGTAAAAATCGCCCATGCGGTAGAACACCAGCGTGTTGGGGTGGTCCGCTTTGATGCGCAGATACTGCTGCATCATCGGTGTGTGGGCGGCGAGGTCTTTGGTCATGGGTCAGGGGCGATGCGGGCATCGCTTCTTGCAAGTTCGGGAAGCATGGCCGCGCGGGCTGGCCTGGATCTCCGTGGACACCACGGGTTCATCAAGCCACGGCTGGCGGCGGGACGTCATGGCGGCCGCGATGGGGAGGCCGCCATAAATCAAAAATGCGGACCGTGGTCCGCATGCTTGAGCCGGGATTGTACGCGCATTGGGGCGGTGCAGCCAAGGGTTGCGCCCGGCGCGGCCCGGCGCAGGGGCAAAGCTGTGGGTGAATATCCAGAAAGTTCGGCATCCAAGCCCGTCCATCTTCCCGCTCAAATTCCCGCCCAAAAAAACAGGCGGCCACCGAAGTGGCCGCCTGCCCAGTCCGCAGGGGGAGACGGACTGTGGGGGGAGAAGGGCAAGGCTCAGTGCGCCGCTGTCGTATCGGCCACCCGGGTCGGCTTGGGGGCCAGCCACACCGCCAGCGCCGCCAGCGAGAAGGACACTGCGGCCATCATGAAGATGTGGTTGGTGGACAGCATCACGGCCTGGTTCTGCACGGTCTGCGCCAGGGATGCGGTGGCCTGTTCGGCGCTCATGCCGGCAGCCATCATGGTTTTGACCGCATCGCCGCCACGATCGACCAGGCCGGACAGTTCGGCGTGGAAGTAGGTGGCGTCGTTTTCCCAGCTGGTATTGACGATGGAGGTGGCAATCGCCCCGGCCATGGTGCGGCAGAAACTCATGAGGCCGGCGGCCGATGCGGTCTCTTCCTCGTTCACGCTGGAGAGTGCCAGCCCGGTCAGCGGCACGAAGAACAGCGGCAATCCGATACCTTGCAGGAACAATGGCCAGCCGATCTGGAAGAACGACATGTCGGTGGTGTTGAAGGCCCGCAGGAAGGTGATGAAACCCAGCCAGGTCACGCCGATGCAGACCAGCTTGCGCGCATCCACGGTGGTGGACATCTTGGCCACCAGAGGGGCGGTCATCACCGCCAGGATGCCGGTCAGCGCCGAGATGCAGCCGGACCAGGTGGCGGTATAGCCCATGTAGCCCTGCAGCCACAGTGGTGTCAGCACCACCGAGCCGAAGAAGGCACCGAAGGCCAGGCAGATGGTGGTCACGCTGGCGGTGAAGCCGCGATGGCGGAACACCCGCAGGTCGACGATGGGATTGTGCTCGGTCAGCTCCCAGATCAGGAAGGCGATGAAGAACACCACGGCGGTCACGGCCAGCAGCACGATCTCGGTGGAGGCGAACCAGTCCTTTTCCTTGCCTTCATCGAGCATCAGTTGCAGTGCCGCCACCCAGACCACCATCAGGATCAGGCCCACGCGATCGATGGGCAGCTTGCTGGTCTTGGTCTCGAAGCGCTTGAGCATGCGCCAGCCGAGATAGCCGCAGATCAGCGCCACCGGCACGTTGATCCAGAAGATGTAGGGCCAGCTGTACTGGTCGCACAGTACCCCTCCCAGGATCGGCCCGGCAATCGGCGCCACCAGCGTGGTCATGGCCCACAGGCCCACGGCCGCCGGTGCTTTTTCCTTGGGGAAGATGCGCAGCAGCAGGGTTTGCGAGAGCGGCATCAGCGGGCCACCGGCCAGGCCCTGCATGACGCGGAAGGCGATGAGCATGCCCAGCGAATTGGCCAGGCCGCACAGCGCCGAGAACAGGCCGAACATGACCATCGAGAGGATGAACACGCGCACCGTGCCGAAGCGATTGGCCAGCCATCCGGTCAGGGGCACCGTGATGGCTTCGGCCACCGCGTAGGAAGTGATGACGTAGGTGCCCTGGCTGGTCGAAGCCCCCAGCGCGCCGGCGATGGTCGAGACCGAGACGTTGGCGATGGTGGTGTCGAGCACCGCGATGAAGTTGGCAGCCGCCAGCAGAATGCCGGCGCCCACCAGCTGGCCGCCGGTCAGCGGGGCCTCGAAGAGACCAGGCTGGGCGGCGGGCTTGGGGGCTGGCAGGTCGCCAGCCGTTGCGCTTGGTGTGGATGACATGATGAGTCTTTCCTGGTGGTCCCTCGCTTACAGCGCGGCGGCCCTGGCCTCGGTGCTGGCCGTCTTGGGCTGGACGTCGCCGGCCTTGATCTGACCGCGCGTATCGATCTCCACTTCCATCGACAGGCCCACCGACAGTGGACGCTGCGCCAGTTCCTTGGGATCGAGCGAGATGCGCACCGGCAGACGCTGCACCACCTTGATCCAGTTACCGGTGGCGTTCTGCGCCGGGATCACCGCAAAGGCCGAACCGGTACCACCGGACAGGCCCGTCACCACACCGTGGTATTGCACCGAACTGCCATAGAGGTCTGCCGTCATGGTCACCGGCTGGCCGATGCGCACCTTGGTCAACTGGCCTTCCTTGAAGTTGGCATCCACGTGCATCTGCTGCAGCGGCACCACCGACAGCAGGCTGGCACCGCTCTGCACGCGCTGGCCGACCTGTACCTGGCGGCGGGCGATGACGCCATCGACCGGGGCGCGCAGCACGGTGCGTTCCAGGTCCAGCCTGGCCTGATCCAGCTTGGCGCGGGCCAGCACCACTTCCGGGTTGTCGGCCACCGTGGTGTTGGCGGTCAGCACGGTGCTGGCCTTTTCTGCGCCCTGGGTGGCCTTGATGTTGGCGCGGGACTGCACTTCAGCCGCTTCGGCCGCCTTCAGATTGGCCTGGGCGGTCAGCAGGGCGGTACGGGCATTGCTCAGTTCTTCACCGGAGACCGACCCTGACTTGGCCAGCGCTTCGCGGCGCTGCAGGTCGATCTGGGCACGCTGCAGGTCGGCCTGGGCCGACAGCAACTGGGCACTGGCGCGCTTCTGGTCCGCTTCGCGGGCCAGTACCTGGGCCGCCAAGCCGGCATCGTTGGCGAAGTAGCCCTTGACCTTGCGTTCGGTGCGGTCCAGGTCGGCGGCGGCCTGGTCTACGGCCAGCCTGGCGTCGGCATCATCGATGCGCACCAGGACATCCCCTTTCTTGACGGCCTGGGTGTCGACCACGTCGACGGCGGCCACGATGCCGTTGATGGCGGGGGTGACGGTGGCCACTTCGGTGGCGGTGTAGGCATTGTCGGTCTCGACGTAGCGCGAGCCGATCAGGTACCAGTAGGTGCCGTAACCGATGGCGACGATGGCGACCACGCCGCCGAAGATGGAAAAGAGCTTCTTGCGCTTTTGCGCGGCGGCCGCCTTGCTGGCCGCTTCATTGCGCTGACGGGTTTCTTCGGCCAGGGTGTGGGCCGCCTGGGAATCGCTGTGGGACATGATGTTCAACCTTTCGCTTGCTGTTCGGTGTGGGGCGCGGTGGCGCTGTCTTGGCTCTTGCTGTCGTCGGCGGCACGGTAGCCGCCGCCCAGGGCGCGCACCAGCGCGACATCCAGGGTGAACATGCGCGAGCGCAGGTCCGAGAGCTGGCGCAGGTTGCTGATGAGCGTGTCCTGCGCATTGAGTACGTCGAGATAGGTGTTGAGGCCACCGTTGTAGCGGTTGCTGACGATGCGATACGCCTCGTCGGCGGCGTCGGCGGCGGCTTGCACGTCGTGCAGGCGACCGGCCAGGGCCTTCTCGCTCACGCCGACATCGGCCACGTCCTGCAGGGCCTGGGTGACGGCCTGGTCGTAGTTGGCCACGGCTTCGTCATAGCTGGCGCTGGCCGAACGGAACTGTCCGCGCAGACGACCTCCATTGAAGATGGGCAGGGAGATGGCCGGGCCGAAGCTGCCGATGTCCGAGCCGCTGCGGGTGAGCATGTCGATGCCCAGCGACTGGAAACCGAAATAAGCCGACAGGTTCACGTTCGGATAGAAGGCCGCACGCGCCACCTTGATCTGCTTGCCCGCCGCTTCAGCGCGCAGGCGTGCGGCCACGATGTCGGGACGACGGCCCAGCAGTTCCACCGGCAGTTGCTGCGGCAGGCCGAAGGGCTTGGACAGATCGATTTGCGGACGCGCCAGCCGCAGCCCACGATCCGGACCGGCACCGGCCAGCGCGGCCAGCTTGTTGCGTTGCAGGGCGATGGATTCGTCGGTGGCTTTCAGATCGGCCTGGGCGATGGCGCGGCGGGCTTCCATCTGCTTGACCGAGCCACGGGTTTCCAGACCGTTGTTGAAGCGCTGGTTGAACAGGTCCAGCGTCTCTTCACGCACCTTCAGGGCGGCGACATTGGTATCGCGCTGGGCGTAGAGCTGGGCCAGTTCGGCGTAGGCCGAGGCGATCGAGGTGGCCAGCGTGATGCGCGCCTGAGCGGCGTCGGCACGGCTGGCTTCCAGTTCCGAGGTGGCGGCGGCCAGGGCCGCGCGATTCTTGCCCCAGAAATCGATTTCGTAGCTGAAGTCCAGCGTGGTGCGGGTTTCGTTGTTGTAGCCCTTGGGCACGAAATCCGGCGGCACGCCGTTGTTGTAGGACTGCTTCATGCGATCCAGCGAGGCGTTGCCGCTTGCTTGCGGATACAGGGCCGCACCTTGCTGCTGGGCGCTGCCTTCGGCCTTCATCAGGCGCGCCTTGGCCACGGCCATGGAGGGTGCACTTTGCAGGGCTTCATCGATGAGCGCATTCAATTGGGCGTCGCCGTAGACCGTCCACCACCGGTCGCTGGGCCAGGCGGCTTGTACGGCGTCAGCGGCCAGGGTCTGGCGGGTCTGGTACTGATCGATGGATTTCGGTTCGGCGCGCGCACCGAGATCGGTGAAGGAGGCGCAGCCGGCCATGAGCGTAGCCGTCAGCAGGGCCGCCGAGACCGCCACCGCCCGCCGCCACGGCAGGGTAGGCCGCGCGGATCGCAGCGCCGGATGGGGCGCCCGCTGATCGGGGAGGGATGAGTTCTTGTTCATTTGCGTGGAGAGTGGAGTGAACGACTGAATCAGAAAATCGGGTGTTTATTAACTGTACAGTTCAGTATAGTATTCGGTTTTATGAAGTGTCAAGGCACATTGCGAGAAATTGCTCGTCTTTGTGCGGCATTGCCGCAACATGGTTTTTTCTACCGTATTTGAGGGCAATCAGGCGGCTTTCGGCGGCATCGTCGCCTATAATTCGGGATTGGCCGGTTTTCTGGCCGGCATTACAGGACAATCATGCGCAAGAAGAGTGAAGAGCGGCGGCAGCAGATGATCGACATCGCTGCCGAGGTATTCAACGAAATCGGTTTCGAAGGCGCCTCCATGGCGGAAATCTCGGCCCGTATCGGGGGCTCCAAGGCCACGCTGTACAACTATTTCAGCTCCAAGGAAGAAATCTTCGTGGAGGTGATGATCAAGCAGGTGGGTTGCCAGTTTGAAGAGTTGTTCATGGCCTTGCGTAATGAAGACGAAGTACGGGCCGGTTTATTGCGCTTGGCAAATCATTATCTGGGGGTGGTGTTCCGGCCGGAGATCGTGGCGGTCAAGCGGTTGGCGATGTATTACGCCGGCAAGTCGGAACTGGGGCCGCTGCTGTATGAGCGCGGGCCCAAACGCGGCTGGACGCGCATTGCCGATTTCCTGAAGGTCAAAATGGAGGAGGGCAAGCTGCGCTCCTCTGACGCCTGGATCGCCGCCATGCAGTTTCGCGCGTTGATCGAAGCGGAATGGATGGAAGTGCGCATGCTCAACGTGGTCACCGAGATCCCGGCGGATCAGCTGCAGGCGTCGGCCCAGCGGGCGGTGGAGGCTTTTCTTTATCTGTATCAGCCGCGCTGAAAGGATTCAGAAGCTCAGTGCGGCAGCGTGCCGGTAGTCGATCAGGGCGCCCATGGGCGTCTGAGTCCACGCCTGTTCCCGGTGCGAAGTTTCGGAAATGTCACTGGCGCTCATCTTGGCAAAGCGCTTCTTGATGGCCAGCAGCAGGCCCACTTCGTCCTCATCGAAGTGATTGCGGTCGGCACTGCGCAAGGCCCGCACCTGGGTCCCTTCCATCGCGCCGACCTGGACCTCCGCCTGTTCGATGAGTCCACGCTGCTCCAGCAGGGAAAACAGCAGGCGGAACGCCGACGGCACCGGTCCGTAGGGCAGGCGTTCATAAGCCAGCCCCGAGAGACTTCTTCCTCGCTGCTGGTAATGCTTGAAATCGCTGTAGAAGAGCAGCTTGTTGAGCTTGGTCACGAAGACACCTTCGCCTTCGCTGAGCAAGAGCACGACTTGTTCGAGCTTGTCCAGCCGAAGGCTCTCGGCAGGGGCGGTACGTGCGGTGCTCACGAAGGCCTTCTCCAGCGCAGCGGCGCCCGCCCGCTTTTCCAGTTCGGCCAGCAGCCGGGTACGCACTTGCGGAGCAAGATCACGCGCACTGCGGACCAGTTCAATGAGGGTGTCCACCGAGCCCATTGCCATGCGCATGGCCTTGTCATGCGCGTCGGACTGCAGCTTGCCGTTTTCGTAGCGGCTCACGGTGGCCACGCCCCAGCCCAGCACCGCAGCCAGCTCGACTTGTGACAGCCCCAGCGACTTGCGCCAGGCGATCAGCCGGTCCGGCTCAACCATTCCATGCCGCGCGCGATACAGCGCGCGCGCCTTGACCAGGCTGTCTTCCATGTCCAGCGTCTGGAAGCTCTCGCCACAGCGGTCGCAGGCGAAATAATCCACCGGTACGTCAAACGTTTCCTTGTTCACGATACGGGCTTCCGTCGTGCTGACAAGATGCACTGTTCCCTCGCCGGCACAGTTGGGGCAAATTTCAAAGGGCTTCAGGTCCATCAAACACTCCATCAAACACTCCATTGCACAGGGGGCTTCTTGAAGGGAAACTGCATTGGTCTTTCAGGCGGGTGAAATGACATGCACGTGGTCCGGCGTCCCTCGCGCGACATTGCCAGACAGAGCTTGATGTACACGCGATGGCCCTGCTCCTGCCCGCCCATGTGCTGCGCTACCGTCTTGCCGAAGTGCCAGACCCAGCCTGTGCCCCAGTCGTTCTGGCCGGGGCCGTAGCTGTAGTCTTCGATGCGGAGCTGCTTGAGCTCGCGCACCACATCCACCATCTCGAAATCGATTTGCGCCATGAATTCCAGTGTCTTGCGCTGACGCGACAAGATGATGTCCCGGGAGGGCAAGGCACCCAAGCGGGCGAGGAAGTGTTGCACCTGCAATCGGGTCGCTGACATGGCGGAAGCTCCAATATTAAATCAATTGATCAGTTTATTAATGGAAATAATCAATTGATGTTGCATGTGGGATACGTTGAGGTTTGATGTTCCCTCAGGCTGTCGCCCAGCGGTTTCGAAAAGATGGGATAAACCGTTACAAAATGGGCCGTAAAAAAAAGCCGGACTTGCCTCAACGGCAAGCCCGGCTTCCCCCGCATCGGGGCCGATATGAACGATTTCAGCGCTGATGCACCCGCACCCCCGCCGAATAGGTCGCGGCGATGGTACGGTCATCACCCAAAATGGCCAGTGCGAACAATTGTTCCTCCAGGCTGTCGGTGGTGGCGCTGCGGCGGGCCAGCAAGGGCGTGGCCTGCGGATCCAGCACGATGAAGTCGGCGTCGCAGCCCGGCGTGAAGCTGCCGATGCTGCCTTCCAGCTGGAGCGCGCGGGCACCGCCCAGGGTAGCCAGATAGAACATGCGTTGCGCCGGGAGGTAGGTGCCGCCCATGCGGGCTACCTTGTAGAGCTCGTTCATGGTCTGCAGCATCGAGAAACTGGTGCCGCCGCCGACATCCGTGGCCAGCGACAGTGGCACGCGCGCCGCATCGGCACGGGCGAAGTCGAACAGGCCGCTGCCCAGGAACAGGTTGGACGTCGGGCACAAGGTGGCGGCCGATTGCGTGGCCGCCATACGGGCGCGGTCCTGGTCGTCCAGCCAGATGCAGTGGGCATACAGCGCGCGCTGGCGCATCAGGCCATAGCCGTCATACACGTCCAGGTAGCTGCGGGCATCGGGGTAGAGCTCCTTCACCCATTTCACTTCGTCCGTATTTTCGGCCACGTGGGTTTGTATATACGTGTCCGGATACTGTGCCGCCAGTTCGCCGGCCAGCTTCATCTGTTCATGGGTGGAGGTCGGCGCGAAGCGCACCGTGATGGCGTAGTGCTGACGTCCCTTGTTATGCCAGCGCCCGATCAATTCCTCGCTCTCGCGCACACCCGACTCGGCCGTATCACGCAGGAAATCCGGCGCATTGCGGTCCATCAGGCATTTGCCGGCCACCATGCGCAGGTTGCGTGCATGGCTGGCGGCGAAGAAGGCATCCACCGACTGCGGATGTACCGTGCAATACACGGCGGCACTGGTGGTGCCATTGCGCAGCAGTTCGGTCAGGAAGAAATCGGCCACCTCGCTGGCGTGTTCCGGTTGCTGGAAACGGCGCTCAGCCGGGAAGGTGTAGTTGTCCAACCAGGGCAGCAGGCCAGGCGCGGGCGAGCCGATGATGTCGGTCTGCGGGTAGTGGATGTGGGTATCGATGAAGCCGGGGCAAAGGATCTTGCCACGCAGGTCTTCGATGGCGGTGCCGGGCGGCAGGGTGGCGGCCAGCGTGGCGTAGTCGCCGGCGGCCTGGATCTTGCCGTCTTGCACCAGCAGCAGGCCATCGCCATGCCATTGGGTGGCGTGCTCGTCGAAGGCGGGATCGTTGGTGAAATACAGCAGGCTGGCGCGGTAGGCTTGCAGGGATGGGCTCATGGTGTTTCCTCGATGCAGGCGGCGCCGCGCGCACGGGCGCGGGCCGTCGATTCAGTGGTCATCATACTGGAAGGCACGGTCGTGACGATGCTTTCCGTGTTGCGAAAGTGGAATCGAAGGGGAACCCCGTGCGATCAGCCAGGACGTGTCGACAGGATTCCCGGAAGGGGTGACGGCAGGGTGTTCCTTCAGCCTCTGCCGTCCAGAGCGTGTGTGGCCAGACTCAGTGGCCATGCCTTGGGTTTGGGGTGGGTAAAGCGTAGTTCCCACAGCTGCATCAGTTGCGCCACCACGGCAATGGCGATGCTGGCGGGTTCCTTGCCATAGATGCCGGGAATGCCGATGGGGCAGGTAATGCGTTCCAGCTGCGCCGCCGAGTAACCGCGCTCAGCAAGGCGATGCTCGAACTGCTTGCGCTTGGTGATGGACCCGATCAGCCCGAACCACGCCGCATCGTCACGCTTGAGGATGCGTTCGCTCAATTGCTGGTCGAGGGCGTGGCTGTGGGTCATCACGAGATAATACGCGCCGGGTTCGGCCATGTCGACCGCAGCATTGGGCACATCGGTAGCCTCGATGCGGATCTGCGGCGGCAGATCGGGCGGGAACATGTCTTCACGCTCATCGACCCACAGCACCCGGCAGGGCAGGTTGGACAAGACCTTGACGATGGCCGCGCCGACGTGGCCGGCACCGAACAGCACCACCTGCGGCTGGTGCGCCCGGCACAGGTCGAGCAGCCAGCGGCGGCCCTGTGCGTCGCGTACCAGTTGCGTCTGCCGCGCGTGGCGCAATGCCTCGCGCGGCAAGCCGAGTTCGGGGCCATCAGGCGGGCAGGGCTCGCCATCGTTATCCATCAGTTGCAGCGGCCCGTCCTGATCCAGCGGCAGGGCGCGCCACAGGTCGCTGCCTTCGGACCACGCCTGTTCCAGCGCCTGCCACGTGTGCAGTGATATGGCATCGGCCTCGATGCGCTCAAAGCAGAGAAACACCACGCCCCCGCAACACTGGCCCAGACTGGGCCCGAGGGCGATGCGTTCGAGCCGGCGGCGGTTGGTCAGCGGGTCGGCGTCGGCCTGCAACATGGCCCGCGCAATCTGCGCCGCGCGCCATTCGAGGTGGCCGCCGCCGATGGTGTCGAACTGGCCCCCGGCGGTATAGAGCATGCGCGCTCCGGGCTCGCGCGGCGTCGAGCCCTGGATCTGTGCCACCGTCACCAGCACCGCCGGGACGCTGTCCTGCTGCATGCGACGCAATGCGCTCAGCCATGTGGTCATGATGTTTCTCCGCCGCGTATTACTGAGTAAGCGTGGCCGCGCGCACGGCATCGACCGCGTCGAGGATGGCTTCACTGGTGGCCGGTGCGCGCAGCGGGGGATTGACACGATGCGCGCCCACCGCCGATACCGCATCGCGGATTGCCAGGAACACCGAGAACGGCAGCAGCAGCGGCGGTTCCCCCACGGCCTTGGAGCGGTGGATGGTATCGGACACATTGCTGTTGGCATAGAGCTCGGTACGGAAGGCTTCCGGACAATCCGAGATGGCCGGAATCTTGTAGGTCGAGGGGGCATGCGTCATCAGCTTGCCGTCCTTGTTCCACCACAGTTCCTCGGTGGTCAGCCAGCCCATGCCCTGGATGAAGCCGCCTTCGACCTGGCCGATGTCCAGCGCCGGGTTGAGGCTCTCGCCGGCGTCATACAGCAGGTCGGCCTGCAACAGTTTCCATTCACCGGTGAGGGTGTCGATCACCACTTCGGATACCGCCGCCGCATAGGCGAAATAGAAGAAGGGATGACCGTGCATGCGCTTGGCATCCCAATGCACCTTGGGCGTGGAATAGAAACCGTCGGACCACAATTGCACGCGTTGCAGATAAGCCTTCATCACCAGTTCGACGAAGGGCAGTGATTGCTCGCCCGCCAGCACCAGTCCATCGGCAAAGCGTACCGATGCTGCCTCCACGCCAAAATGCCGCGCGGCCACCTCGGCCAGGCGTGCACGGATCTGCAGGGCTGCATCCTGCGCCGCCTTGCCGTTGAGGTCGCTGCCGGTGGAGGCGGCGGTGGCCGAGGTGTTGGCGATCTTGCTGGTATCGGTGGCGGTGCAGCGCACCTGTTCCAGCGGCACGCCCAGGGCATGGGCGACCACTTGCGCCACCTTGGTGTTCAGACCTTGCCCCATCTCGGTGCCACCGTGATTGACCAGCACCGAGCCATCGGTATAGACGTGCACCAGCGAGCCGGCCTGGTTCAGGTGCGGCACGTTGAAGGAAATGCCGAACTTCACCGGCGTCAGAGCCAGGCCCTTCTTGAGCACCGTGCTGGCGGCATTGAACTCGGCGACCGCGCGGCGACGTTCCTGATAGCGGCTGGTGCGTTCGAGCTGGTCGACCAGGCCGTGGATGATGTTGTCTTCCACCTTCTGCCCGTAATGGGTGACGTTGCGCGCCTCCGGTCCTTCGGCCTCGCTGGGGCCATAGAAATTGTTGCGGCGGATCTCCAGCGGATCACGGCCGAGGTTGCGCGCAATCTCGTCGAGGATGTATTCGATGGCCAAGGCACCCTGCGGTCCGCCGAAGCCACGGAAGGCGGTATTGGATTGGGTGTTGGTCTTGCCGCACATGGCGTGGATTTCCACGTCCGAAAGATAGTAGGCATTGTCGAAGTGGCAGACCGCGCGTGTGGCCACCGGGCCGGACAGGTCGGCCGAGAAACCGGCGCGCGAGATCATGTCGATTTTTGCAGCGACGATGCGGCCATCGTCGTCATAACCGATCTCATAGTCATAGGCAAAGCAGTGACGCTTGCCAGTGACCATCATGTCGTCATCGCGGTCGGCGCGCAGCTTGACCGGGCGCCTCAGTTTCGCTGCCGCCACCGCCGCGGCGCAGGCCCACAGGGCCGATTGCGATTCCTTGCCGCCGAAGCCGCCGCCCATGCGCCGACATTCCACCAGCACGTCATGCGAGGCCAGTTTCAGGACCGTGGCGATGTGATGCTGCATTTCGCTGGGGTGCTGGGTCGAGCAATAGACGTGCATGCCGCGTCCCTCCCTGGGGATGGCATAGGAAATCTGTCCTTCCAGATAGAACTGCTCCTGGCCGCCCACGTCGAACTGGCCGCGCAGCTTGTGCGGCGCCAGCGCCAGAGCCACCGCCGGTTCGCCGCGCGTCAGGTGCATCGGCGGGAGCACGTAGGATTGCGCAGCGTGCGCCTCACGCGGGGTCAGGATCGGCGGCAGTTCTTCGTAGTCGATCACCGCCAGGCGTGCGGCGCGGCGGGCCTGGTCATGGCTGTCGGCGACCACGATGAAGACTGGCTGGCCCACGTATTGCACCAGGCCATCGGCCAGCACCGGGTCATCGTGGATGATGGCGCCGCATTCGTTCTCGCCGGGAATATCGTTGGCGGTGAAGACGGCGCGCACACCAGGCGCGGCCCTGACCTGCTCCAGATCGATCGCGCGCACCCGGGCATGGGCCTTTTGCGACAGCCCCAGCGCCGCATGCAGCGTGCCTTGCAGCTCGACGATGTCGTCGGTATAGATGGCTTCGCCGGTCACGTGCAGCATCGCCGATTCATGCGGATGCGGCTTGCCCACGGTGGCCCAGTCCTTGGGCGGCTGGACCAGGGTGTTGAGGAATTGTTCGGTTTGCTTGTTCATGCGGTTCTCCTGCTGGTTCGGTCCAAGGGCTTCACGCGGCGCTGACCGCGAAGGCGCGCACATCCTGAGGCGCCAGCGGCGCCTCGGTGCGGGTTTCCAGCCAATAGCGATAGAGCAGGTTCTGCGCCGTGCGCAAGCGATAGGCCGAGGTGGCCCGCATGTCCGACAGGGGCGCATAGTCCTGTGCAAGTGCAGCCATCGCTGCCTGCACTTGCGCTTCGCTCCAGGCAGCGCCTTGCAGCAGCGCTTCAGCCTGCGCGGCCCGCTTGGGGGTGGCGGCCATGCCGCCGAAGGCGATGCGCGCCTCGGCGATGATGTCGCCCTCCATACGCAGCGCGAAGGCGGCACAGACCGCAGAGATGTCCTGGTCGAAGCGTTTGGAGAGTTTGTAAACCCGGAAGCGCAGGTCCTTGCGCGGCAGCGGGATGCGTACGGCCTGCACCACTTCATCGGCTTGCAGGGCCGACTTCTGGTAAGCCAGGTAGAAGTCTTCCAGCGGCATGACGCGCTGGCCACGCACGCTCGCCAATACGATCTGCGCACCCAGTGCGATCAGCCAGGGCATGGAGTCGCCGATGGGCGAACCATTGGCGACGTTGCCGCCCAGCGTGCCGGCATTGCGCACGGGCAGGGAGGCGAAGCGCTGCCACAGTTCCGACAGCTCTTGCGGATAATGGCGCGCGGCTTCGGCGTAAGCCTCTTCCAGCGAGACGCCGGCGCCGATCTCCAGCATGCCGTCCTGCACCTGCATGGCGCGCAGTTCTTCCACGCGACCGATGTAGACGATATCGCCCAGCTCGCGCATCTGCTTGGTCACCCACAGGCCCACATCGGTGGAGCCGGCCAGGATGCGGGCCTTGGGCAGCTCGGCGCGCAGCTGCACCAGCTGTGCCAGGGTGCGCGGTGCGTGGAAGGTCTGGCCTGCATGCGTGACGGCCAGCGGCGTGTCCTGGTCGATGGCGCGCAGGGCGGTCTTGACGGCCTCGCGGTCGAACTCGACCTTGGGCAGTTCGCCCATGCGGCGTGCCGCATCGATGATGGGGCGATAGCCGGTGCAGCGGCACAGGTTGCCGGAGAGGGCATCGTCGATCTCGCGCTTGCCGGGCGTGATGCCGTCCTTGTCATGCTTGAGGTACAGGCCCCACAGCGACATCACGAAGCCCGGCGTGCAGAAGCCGCATTGCGAGCCATGGCATTCCACCATGGCCTGCTGCACCGGATGCAGGCAGCCATCGGCTTGCTTCAGGTCTTCCACGGTGAACAGGGCGCGGCCGTCCAGCGTGGGCAGGAATTGAATGCAGGCATTGACCGTCTTCAGTTCCAGCCGGTCATCGCGCAGTTCACCCACGACCACGGTGCAGGCACCGCAATCGCCTTCGGCACAGCCTTCCTTGGTGCCGGTGCAATGCAGGTCCTCGCGCAGATGCTGCAGAACGGTGCGGGTCGTGGGTTGGCCTGCTACTTCGTGGGTCTGGCCGCGAAAGTAGAACTGGATGGGGCGGGTGGTCTCTGGCATTTGGCTTTACTCGAAATGGATTGTCTACAAAACAGACTGCTTTATGGCGCGCTCCAGGGCGTATCGTGGGGCGTGCTTCTTGTTGTTGGATCTGCTTTCAGGCGGCCTGTCCGCTTGGGGCGGGGCCGGCCTGTGGTGTCTCCCGTGGCCAGATGGCATTCAAGAAACGTGCCGGGGTCGTCAAAAGAGGAAACGGATTGTCCGCCTGCGATTGTTGCGGACGATTGTCGGGTTCCCTCTTGTCACGATCCCGAAGAGGCGGCCCGCGTCGTGCCGGGCTGCCTCCTCGATTTTTCAATTTACTTCATGTTCCCGCGCAGGGCTCACTCACCGCCGAGGTAGATGATCTTGAACAGGAAGACCGCGGCGATGATCCAGATTACCACTGAAACATCCTTCATACGACCCGTGAGCAGCTTCAGTCCGGCATAGCTGATGAAGCCCAGCGCCAGGCCATTGGCAATGGAGTAGGTGAAGGGCATCACCAGGGCGGTGATGACGGCCGGCACGCATTCGGTGGTGTCTTCCCAGTCGATGTGGACCAGTTCGCGCAGCATCAGGCAGGCCACGAAGAAGAGCGCCGGTGCGGTGGCATAAGCCGGGACCACACCGGCCAGCGGGGCGATGAACAGGCACAGCAGGAACAGCACGGCGATGGCGACGGCGGTGAGGCCGGTGCGGCCACCGGCCTGTACGCCAGCGGCGCTTTCGATGTAGGCGGTGGTGGAGGAAGTGCCCAGCAGGGAGCCGGCGACAATGGCGGTGCTGTCGGCCATGAGGGCCTTGTTCAGACGCTCCATCTTGCCTTCCTTCATGAGCCCGGCGCGAGTGGCCACGCCCATCAGGGTGCCGGTGGCGTCGAACAGTTCCACCAGGAAGAACACCAGCACGACATTCAACAGGCCCATGGAGATGGCGCCCTTGATGTCCAGTTGCAGGAAGGTCGGGGCCACCGAGGGCGGGGCGGCGAAGATGCCGGAGAAGTGGTTGCCGCCGAAGAGGAAGGACAGCACCGTGACCAGCAGGATGCCGATCAGCAGCGCGCCGCGTACCTTCAGGCGGTCCAGCGCCACGATCACCAGGAAGCCAATGATGGCCATCACCGGGGCCGGCTGGTGCAGGTCGCCCAGGGTGACGAAGGTGGCGGGGTTGGCCGCGACGATGCCGGCACTCTTGAGGGAGATGATGGCCAGGAAGAGTCCGATGCCGGCCGGAATGGCCGTGCGCAGCGAGGCCGGGATGCTCTTGATGATCAGCTCGCGTACCCGCAGTACGCTCACCAGCAGGAACAAACAACCCGAGATCAGCACCGCGCCCAGCGCAGCCTGCCACGGGAAGCCCATGCCCTTGACCACAGCATAGGCAAAGTAGGCGTTCAGGCCCATGCCGGGGGCCAGGCCAATGGGGTAGTTGGCATACAGGCCCATGATGAGCGTGCCGACAGCCGCCGCCACGCAGGTGGCCACAAAGACCGAGTCCTTGGGCATGCCGGCATCGCCCAGAATGCTGGGGTTGACGAAGATGATGTAGGCCATCGTCAGGAAAGTGGTCAGGCCGGCCAGTAGCTCCGTGCGTACGGTGGTGCCGTTTTCTTCCAGGCGGAAGAACTTGTTCAAGGCGTTCATTGTGGGTTGTCTCCGTTTGGTCCGTTTTTATTCGCCGGAAAACTTGTCTGATGCTGTCCATCCTCTTGTGCGGGCTGGTCAGGCTGGGTCAGGCAAAAAATGGGCGTTGCTGGTGGGGGTGCTTTTCGCATTGTTCTGGCAGCGTTGCTAATGTCGTTCAATTTCATGGGAGGGATGTAAGGGCTATGACATAGCCATTATTAACCTGGAGTTATAAGTGGATTCGTCGACGAAAATCGGAGGTGAGACTGAGGATTGTTGCCGATGATTGGTGATGCGCAGGTATGGAATCTTGTGTCGCTCAGGCGAGATTTTGCCAGTTTTATTCGGCTGGGGTTTTTGGGGATTGTTTTTGTTGTTTCTCGGAAATTGTTTGCTTGTTTTCTTGGGTAGTCTGCACGGAATGTCTTCCTGCGCTCTAGCTTAATTATTTTCTCTCTCCGGGCGGAACGGAGCGCCGGGGGCGGCCCGGCAGCCGCTCACTTTTCTTGTCTCGCCAAGAAAAGTAAGCAAAAGAAGGCGACCCCAAAGAGCCAGCCCTCCTGCGGCGGCTGGCTCTATGGGGACCGTCCACTCGGGCTCGCCTGCGGCATCGCCCTTTTTTGCTCGCCTCCGGCCTCGGTCGTGCTCGCCTGCGGCATCGCCCTTTTTTGCTCGCCTCCGGCCTCGGTCGTGCTCGCCTGCGGCATCGCCCTTTTTTGCTCGCCTCCGGCCTCGGTCGTGCTCGCCTGTGGCATCGCCCTTTTTTCTCGCCTGCGGCTTCGTCACCGCCGTCTTTCATCGCCTCCCGTTCCAATAATCCTGCTGCCCATACACTTCCTTCAGATAATCAATGAAGAACCGCGTCTTCGCCGGTAAATGCCGCTGCTGGGGATACACCGCCATGATGTCGTAGTGCGGCAAGGCATACTCGTCGAGCACCGTCACCAACTCCCCCGAGGCCAACTGCGCCTGGATCTCCCAGGTCGAGCGCCACGCCAGCCCCAAGCCCTCGCCAGCCCAGCGATGCAGCAACTCGCCATCATTGCAATCCAGATTGCCCTGCACCTTGATGATCACCGGCTTGCCGTTTTGCTGGAAATACCAGCCGCGCTGCTGCCCACCCTGCAAGTTGAACGCCAGGCAGTTGTGCTGCGCCAGATCATCCAGTGTCCTCGGTACTCCGTAACGATGCAGATACTCCGGCGCCGCACATACCACACGCCGGTTGCTGGCCAGGCGTACCGCCACGAAGCTGGGTTCGATGGCGCCACCAATGCGGATGCCCAGGTCATAGCCCTCACGAACCAGATCCACCACGCGGTCCGTCAGGTTGAAGGAAATCTGTACCTCCGGATGCGCAGCCAGAAAGGCCGGGGCATGCGGCGCCACATGCAGGCGCCCATACGCGGCCGGCGTCGAGACCACCAGGTGGCCAGTCGCCTTGTGCCGCCCCTCGGCTATGCTCTTCTCGGCCGTGTCCATCTGCTCCAGCAACTTGCGGCAATGATCCAGAAATACGCTGCCCTGCTCGGTCAACGTCAGGTGCCGCGTCGTGCGGTGCATCAGCTTGGTGCCCAGGCGCCTCTCCAGTGCATCGATGCGGCGCCCCATCATCACCGGGGTGACCTTCTCCTCCAGTGCCGCCGCCGCCAGGCTGCCCTTGTCTACCACCAGTACGAAAGCTTCAATCTGCTTGAGTTTGTCCATCAATCCCTCCCGGCCTGAGTGTAATTCAATACTTTTTGGATGTTTCCATACTTTTGCTCAGTAATCAGTGGACTCCGATGATACTTATCATTCGGATTTGTAATGACTAGCATGGCCTCCAGCGATCACACATCCACCAACGGACATCCTGGAGAACGAGCATGGCAAAGATGAGAGCAGTCGACGCGGCAGTGCAGGTATTGGTCAGGGAAGGCTGTCTGCAAGCCTTCGGCGTGCCGGGCGCAGCGATCAATCCCTTCTACGCGGCCCTGAAGAAACACGGCGGCATCAAGCACATCCTGGCCCGTCACGTGGAGGGCGCTTCCCATATGGCGGAGGGCTATACCCGCGCCAAGGCCGGCAACATCGGGTTGTGCATCGGTACCTCCGGCCCTGCGGGGACCGACATGATCACCGGGCTCTATTCTGCCCAGGCCGATTCCATCCCCATCCTCTGCGTCACCGGCCAGGCACCGCGCGCCCGGCTCTACAAGGAAGACTTCCAGGCCGTCGACATCGAATCCATCGCCAAGCCCGTCACCAAATGGGCCGTGACCGTGCGCGAGCCAGCCCAGGTGCCACGCGTGTTCCAGCAAGCCTTCCACCTGATGCGCTCAGGCCGCCCCGGCCCAGTGTTGATCGACCTGCCCTTCGACGTGCAGATGGCCGAGATCGATTTCGATCCCGATACCTACGCGCCGCTGCCGGTTTATCGTCCGGCCGCTACCCGCGCCCAGATCGAAAAGGCGCTGGAGATGCTCAACGCCGCCCAACGCCCGCTGCTCACCATCGGCGGCGGCGTGGTCAATGCCGATGCCGCCGCACTGGCGGTGCAGTTCGCCGAACTGACCGGTGTGCCGGTCATCCCCACGCTCATGGCCTGGGGCGCGATCCCCGACGACCACCCGCAGATGGCCGGCATGGTCGGTCTGCAGACCAGCCATCGCTACGGCAATGCCACGCTGCTGGCCTCGGACTTCGTGCTGGGCATCGGCAACCGCTGGGCCAATCGCCATACCGGCTCCATCGATGTCTTTACCAAGGGCCGCACCTTCGTCCACGTGGATATCGAACCGACCCAGATCGGTCGCGTCTTCGGGCCGGATTACGGCATCGTCAGCGATGCCGGTGCGGCGCTGGCGCTGTTCGTGGAAGTGGCCAGGCAATGGAAGGCAGAAGGGCGATTGCCCGATCGTTCGGCGTGGCTGGCCCAATGCCAGCAACGCAAGAAGAGCCTGCAACGTCGCACCCATTTCAATGACACGCCCGTCAAGCCCCAGCGCGTGTATGAAGAAATGAATCATGCCTTCGGTCGCGATACCTGCTACGTGGCCACCATCGGTTTGTCGCAGATCGCCGCAGCGCAGTTTCTGCACGTCTATCGCGATCGCCACTGGATCAACTGCGGCCAGGCCGGGCCGCTGGGCTGGACCATTCCCGCCGCGCTGGGGGTGGTGGCGGCCGATCCGCAGAAGAAGGTGGTGGCCATTTCGGGCGACTATGACTTCCAGTTCATGATCGAGGAACTGGCCGTGGGCGCGCAGTTCAGGCTGCCGTATCTGCACGTGCTGGTCAACAATTCCTACCTCGGCCTGATCCGCCAGGCACAGCGCGGCTTCGAGATGGACTACTGCGTGCAGCTGGCCTTCGAGAACATCAATGCACCCGAGCTCAATGGCTATGGCGTGGACCACGTGGCCGTGGTCGAGGGCCTGGGCTGCAAGGCCATTCGCGTCACCGATCCCAACGCCATCCAGGATGCCTTCGCCCAGGCCCGGCGCTGGATGGCCGAGTACCGCGTGCCGGTGGTGGTGGAAATCATCCTGGAACGCGTCACCAATATCGCCATGGGCACCGAGATCGATGCCATCAATGAATTCGAACCCCTGGCCGAGCACGCCGACGATGCGCCCACCGCCATCAGCCTGCTGGACTAACAACAAAGGAGCCAAGCATGACCAGACTCGCCGCCAATCTCACCATGCTGTTTACCGAACAGCCTTTCCTTGACCGTTTCGCGGCGGCCTCGCAGGCCGGTTTCCGCGCGGTGGAATTCCTGTTCCCCTATGCTTTCGACCCGGAACAGATCGCCACCCAATTGCGTACGCATCGCCTGCAACTGGTGCTGCACAATCTTCCCGCCGGTAACTGGGACGCCGGTGAGCGCGGCATCGCCTGCCACCCCGACCGCGTAGCCGAGTTCCGCGCCGGGGTCAATGAAGCGATCCGCTATGCCCGCGCGCTGGAGGTGTCGCAGCTCAACTGCCTGGTCGGCATCCTGCCGCCGGGCGTCTCGCGCGAAGCGGCGCGCGAGGTGCTGGTCGGCAACCTGAAATACGCCGCCGCGTGCCTGAAGGAGCAAGGCATTCGTCTGCTCATCGAGCCGATCAATCACTTCGATATTCCGGGTTTCTTCCTCAATACGACGCGCCAGGCGGTGGAACTGATCCTGGCCACCGGCTCGGACAATCTCTTCGTGCAATACGACATCTATCACATGCAGCGCATGGAGGGCGAGCTGGCCAATACGATCAAGGCCAACCTCTCCCTGATCGGTCACGTACAACTGGCCGACAACCCCGGACGCGGTGAGCCCGGCACTGGCGAGATCAATTACCGCTACCTGTTCGGCTGGCTGGAGGACATCGGCTATCGCGGCTGGATCGGCTGCGAATACAAACCGCAGGCCGGGACCATGGCAGGACTGGGCTGGATCGCGCAACACGGATTGCAGACGGCCTGAACACTTGACAGCAGGATTTCATCTTTCTTGAGGAGACACAGCATGGCAAAAGTTGGATTCATTGGCCTGGGCATCATGGGCGCGCCCATGGCAGAGAACCTGCAGAAGGGCGGTCACAAGCTCTACCTGCACGACCAGAAAAATCCCCCCGCCTCCTTGCTGGAGGGCGGTGCCACTGTCTGCACGTCAGGTGCGGAAGTGGCGCGGCGCGCCGACATCGTCATTGTCATGGTGCCGGACACCCCGCACGTAGAGGCCGTCTTGTTCGCCGAGAAGGGCGTGGCCGAGGGGCTGTCACCGGGCAAGATCGTAGTGGACATGAGTTCCATCTCGCCCATCGCCACCAAGGAGTTTGCCAAGAAGATCAATGCCCTGGGCTGCCAGTATCTGGATGCGCCGGTCTCGGGCGGCGAGGTCGGCGCAAAGGCGGCTTCGCTGACCATCATGGTCGGCGGTTCGGAATCGGCCTTCAACGACGTCAGGCCGCTGTTCGAACTGATGGGCAAGAACATCACCTTGGTCGGTGGCAATGGCGACGGGCAGACCACCAAGGTCGCCAACCAGATCATCGTCGCTCTGAACATCCAGGCCGTGGCCGAGGCTCTGCTGTTCGCCTCCAAGGCCGGGGCCGATCCGGCGCGGGTGCGGCAGGCGTTGATGGGGGGCTTTGCGTCCTCGCGGATTCTGGAGGTGCATGGCGAGCGCATGGTCAAGCGTACCTTCGCGCCGGGCTTCCGTATCGAGCTGCACCAGAAGGATCTGAACCTGGCCCTGCAAGGGGCCAAGGCGCTGGGCATCAGCTTGCCCAATACCGCGGTGGCCCAGGAACTGATGAATGCCTGCGCGGCCAATGGACTGGCGGGGATGGATCACTCGGCGCTGTGTCGGGCGGTGGAGATGCTGTCCAACCACGAAATTGCCAAGGCATCCTGACCGGACGCCATCATCCCCAAGAGGGCTTGCCATTGGCAAGCCCTCATCGCTTGCACCATTACGCATGTCGACCACGTCATCACAACCAGCATTACGGGAGATTCCTATGCGCCGCCTGCGCCAGGCCAAAATCGTCGCCACCCTGGGTCCCTCCAGCGCCACGCCGGAGATGATCCGCGCGCTCTTCGAGGCCGGGGCCGATGTGTTCCGCTTCAATTTCAGTCACGGCAGCCACGCCGATCATCACGCGCGTTACCAGATCGTGCGCCAGGTGGAGCGCGAAGTCGGCCGCCCCATTGGCGTGCTGGCCGACCTGCAAGGACCCAAGCTGCGCATCGGCCAGTTCGACGGGGGCAGGGCAGTGCTGCAGGCCGGACAGGTGTTCACCCTCGACCGTGATGCCTCCCCCGGCAACGAGCATCGCGTCTGCCTGCCCCATCCTGAATTGTTCGAAGCCATTGAAGCGGGACAAAGCCTGCTCATCGACGACGGCAAGCTGCGCCTGCAGGTGGAAGCCAGCGATGGTGATTCCATTCGCACGCGCGTGGTCAATGGCGGCGTGGTCTCCGACCGCAAGGGTGTCAATGTGCCCGATGCGGTCTTGCCGATTCCTGCGCTGACCGCCAAGGACCGCCGCGATCTGGACTTCGCGCTGGAGATGGGGGCGGACTGGATCGCGCTGTCCTTCGTGCAGCGCCCCGAAGATGTGCTGGAGGCACGTGCACTGGTGGCAGGGCGTGCGGCCATCCTCTCCAAGCTGGAGAAACCGGCCGCGCTGGAGCGGCTCGACGAGATCGTGGCGGTGTCCGACGCCATCATGGTGGCGCGCGGCGACCTCGGTGTGGAGCTGCCGCCGGAGTGTGTGCCGGGCACGCAAAAGCGCATCCTGCGCGCCTGCCGCCAGCAGGGCAAGCCCATCGTGATCGCCACGCAAATGCTGGAATCGATGATTGCGGCACCGGTGCCCACGCGCGCGGAAGTGTCGGATGTGGCCAGTGCCATCTATGATGGATCGGATGCGGTGATGCTCTCGGCCGAGTCGGCCCAGGGTGACTATCCGCTGCAGGCGGTGAGCATGATGGATCGGGTGATTGTGCAGGTCGAGCAGGATCCGCTGTATCGCACGCTGATGCAGGCGCAATATACGCCGCCGCAGAACAACCGGCCTGATGCGATCTGCGCGGCTCTGCGTGATGTGACGGGCATCCTTGGCGCGACGGCCACGGTGACTTACACCAGCTCCGGTCATACCAGTCTGCGCGCCGCGCGTGAGCGTCCGGCGGCACCGATCCTGAGCATCACGCCGCAGCTGGCGACGGCACGTCGGCTGGCCTTGGTATGGGGGGTACATTGCACCATCAGCGAAGCCGTGCATGACGAACGGCAGATGGTGAGTGCGGCGTGTCAGGCCGCAGTGCGGGAAGGGTTTGCGCGCACGGGCGATCAGATCGCCATCACCGCGGGCATGCCCTTCGGGCAGCCGGGCAGTACCAATCTGTTGCGGGTGGCGGAGGTGTGGGGGTAGGGCACATCATGAAAAATGCCGCTGCCCTTGCGGACGGCGGCATTCTGCAGCGGACCAGGATTGGTCAAAGACTCAGTGGTCTTCCCACCATTTCTGCGCATAGGCTCGATCAAACGGCGGTAGTGGTGCGCTGGTGACTTGCAGGTCCTTCATGGACGGGAAGTGCGTCACGAAGAGTTCCGAGTCTTCTTTCCAGCGATCGGAGAACGCTACATCGAAGCTGCCACCCGAGGCCCCGCCGAGGGACTGATCGATCAGTGGCAGCGGCGGTCCGGCTCGGAATTCGCTGCCCTGACGCTCACGCAGCAGCGCCTCGACATGGCCCAGATAATAGGCGCCTGGCACCGTCTGCTTGACGGTGGCATGGATGGGAACGAGGTATTGGACGATGAAGGGGAAGGATTTGTTCACGCAGGTCAGCCCCACCAGCTTGTATTCACCAGGCGGCAATTCCATGCGCAGGAGATAGGTATTGCCTACCTCGGGCGTGCTGTTTTCAAGGCTGCCTTCCGGATCGATCTTGAAGTTGAAACGTTCTTCCTTGCTCTGCGCATCGGGTATTTCAACATGCGCCACCAGCAGCTTGGGCTGGAATGATGGGCGGTAGACATTGCGGATCGTGGCGGTCATCAGATAGAGCACCTTGTCGTTGGCCACTGCCGCAGGCGCATCGGTGGAATAGCTCATCGGTTTGACTGTGGCGCAGCCCGTGAGTAAGAGCGTGGCGCTCAGCACACCCCATCCCAATACTTTTTTCAGCATGATTCCCCTTGATCGATTTGATTTAATGTGAACAGGCCCTGGCACGCATCTCGCAGATCGAATATGAACTGGCCCTAGAGTTCGGATGACCGGCCTGCGACGGTCACGTACGATCCTGCATCAATTCAACGCCGGCTTGAAAACTTGCGTGAGCAGTTCGTGAGTCGGCTTGGTCATCTGTTTGAAACGCGGATCCAGCAGGACCTCTCGCAGCAGTTGCTGAACGGCCGGGACAAAGTAGTCTCGGGCCATGCTGCAGGCGACAGGGGCAAAGAAGCTGCCCTCGAACTGCTGAGTCGATTTGATCGTGAAGCTTTGCCGACCAGCATTGGAAACCGTGAGCGAAAGCATCCACGTGGTGGTAGTGAAGGTGGTACTGAAGTCGATCTCTTCGAGCTTGCCGCTGATCTTGATGGGAGAGGACGGATCGTAAGCCCCGGCTTTGCGCAATTCGATGATGAAAGCGTTCTCGATATAGCCCGCGAAATGTGGCGCGACAGTGACCGGCCCCGCTGCCCGGCAGGTGATGGAGGCCAGGCCCGGCTTGCTTGCCGTAAACGGAATGACAGCCACGGGTGTGAGCCGGGAAGTCACGATCGCTGCCGTCGTCGCTGGCGAGGGCTGGTAACCGGTGATGCGATAGGTTTCGCACCCCGACAGCGTCAAGATGGCGAGCAAGCTCAAGACCAGGTTGGACTTCACGGATTCCCCCCTTGTTTTGAAATGGGTTCTGCGCAGGCCCCGGTATCAGCGGGCACGCAGGCGTTGTAGACTGCCGTCCTTATCCATTGCCAGCAGGCACTTGATCAGCAATTGCTGGAACAGGTCTTCCTGAACGGCTCTTGCCGGTTGCAGCCGAGGGTCATCGGGCAAGCGCGATTTGGCAATCACGCTGTAGAAAGCCCCCCGCACTGCGGGCGAATGCGCACTCCTGTCGCCGACGCGGATAGCAAGAGACATCATCATCTCCTCTTTACCGGTGACATGGCCGTCCCCCCATTTTTCACCCAGACGTACTCCTTGATTGATCGCCTCGGCAATATCGGAAACGTCATTGATCGTGACCTTGACCACGCCTACCGCGTCAAGCTGACTGATGGCGATGACTCCCGTCTGCTGAAATGCCGTCTCCATGATGTTGCGCAACACCATGGGATCCGGTCCGGGCGAGGCGATCTGCATCGACAGCGCGCTGGTATCGGGCGCTTGCCCATTCATCAGCCATTGCACTTCCATCTTCAATTTCAATGGCGCTTCGCCGCGCGGCAAATCGGCGGCGCTCACGCGCGTCATTGTGCTGTCAGGATAGGCGGCGACGGGATAGGCAGTGCAGCCGCCGAGCAGGAGCGCGCACGTACCGGCGCACAACAGAACAAATGTCTTCATGATCGACGCGGTGCTGACGCGGCCGGACTGTGACGGTATCTTCATTTATCAAAGAATCCCAGTTCGGCTGAACCGTTGATTTCGATCTTCTGGCCCACCAGCGTGCTGCTCGCTTCTTCCTCGATCCACACTGCACTGTAGTTCGGTCCCAGCTTGCCACGTACGACGTAGCTCTTGCCCCGCTCCGGGGTGAAATCGATTTCGCCCTTGACCTGATAGACCGTACCGGTCATGGCCATGATGGGCATGGCATAGGCCGTCCTCGCCACGACCTGCACCTTGACCGGTGTAGCGGGGATACGGCGCTCCACCTTCTGCAGAAGCATCAGGGCGCCGCGTCCTTCGCTCGCTCTTCGGGTGGCGAAGCGGACATTGTCGACCTCGATGGCATTGATGTTGGCGGCGTAATACATGTAGGCCTTGCTCATGCTGAGCATGTCGGCCGAGTCCTTGAGGACCGCTGTCGGGCCTGCATAGTCGTCGGGCAGCAAGGGGGTGCGGGTGGCACAGGCTGCCAGGGTCAATGGGATGGCGAGTATTACGCACGCACGGGCGATGCCGGCGATGGCAATTCGAATGTTCATTGTTTCCCCTGATTAATTTTTATGGTCAGGCGCGCCGAAGTTGAGCTTGGTCGTCAGCCGCCGGAAATATTACTTTAATTGTCGCCGTATTGCACGGGCACCTGCATGCGCGGCCGGTGACCGGATCTCACGCATCCAGCCTGAATACCCCCACCGCTTCCCGCAACTGTGCGGCCTGGTCGCGCATGGCCTGGGCGGCGGCAGCAGCCTCTTCCACCAATGCCGCATTCTGCTGGGTCGCTTCATCCATGAGTGTGATGGCATGGTGGATCTCTTCGATGCCACCACTCTGCTCACGGCTGGCCGTGCTGATGTCGGTGATGATGGCATTGACCCGCTGCACGCTGGCGACCACCTGCTGCATGGTGCTGCCCGCCTCTTGCACCAGTGTGGCGCCGCTGTCGATCTTGCCGACCGAATCATGGATCAGTGCCTTGATTTCCCTGGCAGCGGTCGCACTGCGTTGCGCCAGCGAGCGCACTTCGGAAGCCACCACCGCGAAGCCGCGCCCCTGTTCGCCCGCACGTGCTGCTTCCACGGCGGCATTCAGGGCCAGGATATTGGTCTGGAAGGCAATGCCATCAATCACGCCGATGATGTCCACGATCTGGCGCGATGAGGCATTGATGTCGGCCATCGTCCTGACTACTTGCTCTACCACGTCGCCGCCCTGTACCGCGATGCGCGCTGCGTTGCCTGCCAGCGCTGTAGCCTCGCTGGCGTTGTGGGCGTTCTGTCTGACGGTGGAGCTCAGTTCTTCCATGGCCGAGGCGGTCTCTTCGATCGAGCCCGCCTGTTGCTCGGTGCGTGCCGAGAGGTCGAGATTGCCGCTGGCGATTTCACCGGCAGCGTGGTTGATCGCTTCCGTACCATGGCGCACCCGGCCGACGATGTTGCGCAGGTTGTCGTTCATCAGTTTGAGGGCCATCATCAGTTCCCCTGTCTCATCCCGCGATCTCGCCTCCACACGCGCCGACAAGTCGCCTTGTGCTACCCGGCGCGCCACCGTGACGGCATGGACCAGCGGCCGCGCGATGCTGCGCGAGACCAGCCATGCCACTACCGCCGCCAGCAGCAGGGCGACCAGCGCCAGGGCGTTGATGATGTGGCGGGCGCTGGCGGAATCCTGCGTGGCGGTTTCACCAGCGGCATCCATCAGGCCGCCCTGGTAGTCGAACATGGCGTCGAGCGCGATGAAGTACTTGATCTGCACCGGCATGAATTGTCGGGGCAGGTACTGCTTGGCGTCTTCTACCTGTCCGGCCAGGGCCAGGGCCATGAGCTTGTCGCGCGCCGGCACGTAGGCCTGGCGCGCAGCGATGGCCGCCTCGACGTAGCGTCGGTCTTCTTCGGTACGCGCCACTTCCTTGAGTTTGTCCAGGAACGCGTTCATCTTGCGGTCCGCTGCAGTGGCGTCGGCAGCCAGGGCCTTGATGCGTTCCGGATCGTCGGTCAGCAGGATGTCGCGAATGTCGAGCGCGATCTTGTTGACCTGGATCTGTACCGTGTTGGCCATGACTGTCTTGGGATAACGGTCCTTGACGATCAGACCGATGCCATCAGCCAGCCGTCCCAGTTGCAGGTTGCCCAGTACGGCAATGGCCAGCAGCAGCGCCATGACCGCGCCGAAACCCAGCGCCAGTCGCGCGCCTATTTTCATGTCCGTGATACGCATATAGTTCCGTCCCTCTGGCAATGTCAGCGCGCTGCCTGCGCCAGTTCCAGCGAAAGATGATTGTGCCGCTCCAGCACCGCCCCCAGCTCAATGGTGGTGAGCTGTCCCTCGCGCACGATCACGCGGCCATTGATGATGCTGGTGTCCACATTGGCGGGGGTGCAGAACACCAGCGCTGCCACCGGATCATGGAGCGCGCCGGCAAAGGCGATCTGGCGCGTGTCGAACATGACGACGTCGGCGGACATACCCGGCTTGAGTGCACCGATGTCGTCGCGATTCAATACCTTGGCACCACCCAGGGTGGCCACTTCCAGCGCCTGGCGCGCGGTCATGGCGTCGGGGCCAAAGCCCACCCGCTGCAGCAGCATGGCCTGGCGGACTTCGCCCAGCATGTGGGCGCTGTCGTTGGAGGCGCTGCCGTCCACGCCCAGGCCGACCGGCACGCCCGCGTCCAGCATCTTGCGGATGGGGGCGATGCCGGAGGCCAGTCGCATGTTGGAACAGGGGCAGTGCGCCACGCCCGTGCCCGTGCGGGCGAACAGATCGATGCCATGGTCGTCCAGCTGCACGCAGTGGGCGTGCCAGACGTCGTGGCCGACCCAGCCGCAGTCTTCTGCATATTCCGCAGGGGTCATGTTGAATTTCTCGCGGCTGTAGGCGATGTCGTTGACGTTTTCGGCCAGGTGCGTGTGCAGCGAGACGCCGTAATGACGCGCCAGGTCGGCGGCTTGGCGCATCAGGTCGCGCGAGACCGAAAAGGGCGAACAGGGGGCGACCACGATGCGCTGCATGGCGTGGCGCTGGCTGTCGTGGTAGGTCTCGATGAGGCGTTGCGTGTCCTTGAGGATGGACGGCTCTTCTTCGACCACACGATCCGGCGGCAAGCCGCCCTTGGACTGGCCTACGCTCATGGCCCCCCGCGCTCCGTGGAAACGCATGCCGATCTGGGCAGCCGCCTCCAGGCTGTCGTCCAGGCGGGTCTGGTTGGGGTAGATGTAGAGGTGGTCGCTGCTGGTGGTACAGCCCGAGAGGATCAGCTCGGCCATGGCGGTCAGCGTCGATACGCGGATCATCTCCGGCGTCAGGCCAGCCCAGATCGGATACAGATTGGTCAGCCAGTTGAACAGTTCGCCATTCTGCGCGCTGGGAATGGCGCGGGTCAGGCTCTGGTACATGTGGTGGTGCGTGTTGATCAGGCCAGGGATGACCACGTGGTGGCTGGCATCAATGATCTCGTCGGCCTCTTGCGGAAGATCTTCGGTCTTGCCGACCTGCTCGATGACGTTGTTCCTGATGTAGAGCGCGCCATCGGCGATCTCTTCACGGCCTTCGTTCATGGTGACCAGGACGCGCGCGTTCCTGATCAACAGCGTCTTGCCTGTTGCTTGCTCTTGCATGGTTGGACTCCTTCTTGGCTTCCTTGTTGATGTGATTGAATGCGGGTCGGCGCAGGTGACAGGGGGGAGTCCCTTTCTTGCCCTATTAACGACTGCGACGGGTGGGGTTGTTGGGAGGGTTTAGGTCCGGTTAATGCTGTTTCTGGTTAGCGTTAAGAGTTGCTTAATGCTGGTGTTTTGCTGTTTTGCTGTTTTGCTGTTTTGTGTTTTGTGTTTTGTGTTTTGTGTTTTGGGTAGTCTGCACGGAATTTCTTCCTGCGCTCTAGCTCAACGCCTATCTTTCTCCGGTCGGGAGAACGCGCCGGGAGCGGCCCGGCAGCCGCTCACTTTTCTTGTCTCGCCAAGAAAAGTAAGCAAAAGAAGGCGACCCCAAAGAGCCAGCCCTCCTGCGGAGGGTCCCCGTCGCAGCGAAGCGAAAAGTGGGAAGAATAGAGTCGCTTCGCTCCGACTATTCTTCTGATCCACTTTTCGCTCCGCTGCGACGGCTGGCTCTATGGGGACCGTCCACACGGGCTCGCCTTCGGCATCGCCATTGTCTTCCTCGCCTTCGGCATCGCCATTGTCTTCCTCGCCTGCGGCTTTGTGCGGTCGGGTGCTCAAACTCCCGTTCGGACTGAGTAGCGGCACCGCCGCGTATCGAAGACGCGCCGCTGGCTAAATCATATAAATCATTAGCGCTTCGCCTCAAAGCTGCGCAGGAAATCCAGCAAAATCTGCCCCGAGACCTCTGCATCATCCGCCGTCATCGTCTCCAGCGGATTGTGGCTGATGCCGCCATTGCCACAACGCGTAAACAACATGCAGACATCCGTCAGTTTCGCAATCGCCATCGCATCATGCCCCGCTCCGGAAGCCAACTCGAACGGCATCACCCCCGCACGCTCCGTCGCGGCGCGCAACTGATCCATCAGCCACGGCGCACACGGCGCAGCCGGGGCGCTCAAGGTCTCTTCGAGCTTGAAGTCAATGCTGCGGCGAGTACAAATCTCTTCGATCTTGCCCAGGATGTCCTTCACCGCCGCAATACGCACTCCATCCTCGGCCGCACGAATGTCCAGCGACAACTGGCACGCGCCCGGAATCACATTCGTCGACCCGCGCGGTACCTGCAACTGCCCCACCGTGCCCACCAGCGCGGCATGCTGGTCCTGCGAACAACGCTGCTCCACAGCCAGGATGATCTCGGCCGCTGCGGCGGCCGCATCCTTGCGCATGTCCATCGGCGTGGTGCCGGCATGGCTGGCCACCCCCTTCAATTCCACCAGATAGCGCGAGCTGCCCGCGATCGAGGTGACGATGCCTACCGGCAAATCACGATTGAGCAACACCGGTCCCTGCTCGATGTGCACCTCCACATAGCCCAGGATGTCGGCCGGGTCGCGCGCGATCTGCGGGATGGCCGCGACATCATGACCCGCCCTGGTGATGACCTCGCGCATGCTGATGCCATCCTTGTCCTGCAACTCCAGCAGCTTCATGTCGAAATGGCCGGTCACCGCATTGCTGCCCAGGAAGGTGCTCTTGAAACGCACACCTTCTTCTTCCGAAAAACCGATCACCTCAAAATGGAAAGGCAAGGTCTCGCCACGTTCATGCAAATGCTTCACCACGGCGATGGGCAGCAGGATGCCCTCGCGTCCATCGTATTTGCCCCCATTGCGCACCGTGTCGTAGTGCGAGCCGGTCAGCAGGGTCTTGGCCTGCGGATCCGTGGAAAGATATCGCCCCACCACGTTGCCGACCGCATCGATATGCACGTGCATGCCGGCCTCGCGCATCCATTGCGCAATCTGCTCTGCCGTGCGCTGGTGCGTTTCGGTGAGATAGGTGCAGGTCAGCGCTCCTTCGTCTTCGGACAAGGCGCCGATCTCTTCTGCCCACTGCATCACCATCGCGCCCATCGCCGGACGATGGCCCAGCAGGTCGTTGATGCGCATCTCGGCAATGCGGCCGATCTGGCGCAGGGCTTCACGCAATTCGTCTTCCGGCTGGTTGCGCAGGCGGCGGGCAAAGGTGGCGATGATCTGCTGGCGCGTGAGGCCCGCACCGGTGGGGCCCTTCACCGCAAGGATGAAAGGGAAGCCGAATTTTGCGTTGTAGTCGGCATTGAGTTGTTGCAGGCGGGCAAATTCTTCCGGGGTGCACAGATTCAATCCGGCCTTGGCCTGCTCTCCCGTAGATTCGGCGGTCAGCTCGCCGGCAATGGCGGCGCGGCCAGCCAGTTCGGGGTGGGCCCGGATCAGGCCCAGCTGCTCGGCGCGGCTGGCGTCGGTCACGACCTTGTGCAAGGCCAGCTTGAAGGCAGTCAGATTGCGGAAAGGACGCTGCAGCGCAGCCCGCTCGGGAATCCAGGGAGAGTGCTCGTAAATGCCGTGCAGGGCGGCGATGAAGGCCGAAGTCTCGGCTGCGTTCAGTTGTTCCAGTGTCGTCGTCATGTGCTGGCCGGTCGGCGCGCCGCCGGCTCCCTCGCTGTGTTCATGGGTGATGCCGCAAGTCCGCGCCAATACTCCCATCTGAAAATCAGGATTGTCGGTGCCGATTGTTGTCTGCGGCTGTCGTCTCACGCTCTGCGCCCAAGCCCGCCCGGTGCGGTTTGCAGCGCAGATGAGACTTTAAAACATCTTGGCCCGGATGGCATCAACGGTTTCATCTGGGCGCTATGCACGGCGGCATATCTCGCCGGCTGCGTTTCAGTGGTCCGAGCTCTGCGCCGCCGCCACCGCATAGCGGGCCACGTCCTCTTCGCTGCCACGGCCATTGAAGAACAGGTTCAGACCGACCGCCATGGCCGAGGCCAGCAGGATGCCGCTGTGGAAGATGGTGCCCAGCAGATGCGGCATCTTGTCGAAGAAGGTCGGGGCGACGATGGGGATCATGCCCACGCCAATGCTGATGGCCACGATGAAAAGATTGTTGCGGTTGCCGTGGAAATCGACCTTGGAGAGGATCTTGATGCCGGTCGCTGCCACCATGCCGAACATCACGATGCCGGCCCCGCCCAGCACGAATTGCGGAATCGATGCGGCCACGTGCGCCATCTTGGGGAACAGGCCGAAGGCAATCAGGATCCCCCCGGCTGCCACGCAGACGAAACGGCTGCGAATTCCCGTCACGCCGATCAGCCCGACGTTCTGCGAGAAGGAGGTATAGGGGAAGGTATTGAACAGTCCCCCGATCACCGTGCCCAGGCCATCCACGCGCAAGCCGCTGGCCAGGGTGCGGTCGTCGATACGGCGGCCGACGATGTCGCCCAGTGCCATGAACATGCCGGTCGATTCGATCATGGTCACGATCATCACCAGGCACATGCTGATGATGGAGGCGATGTCGAATTGCGGCAGCCCATAGTGAAAGGGCTGGATGAAGGCGAACCAGTCCGCCGCATCCAGCCCGTCAAAGCTGATCTTGCCGAGGGCAAAGGCAATCACGAACCCGACCACCATGCCCATGAGCACCGAAATGTTGGAGATGAATCCCCGTGTGTACTTGGTGATGAGCAGGATCGAGACCAGCACCACCGCCGCAATCGAGAGCGACAGCGGCGAGCCGTAGTCGGGATTGGGGACCTTCACGAAGACCCCGTCGACCAGCTTGCCGATCACCGGTTGCCCACCCGCCGCCCAGTTGATGCCCACGCCCATGAGCGAGACCCCGATGACGGTGATGACGGTGCCCGTCACCACCGGCGGGAAGTAGCGCATCAGCTTGCTCATGTAGGGCGAGGCAAGGATACAAAAGACGCCGGACGCAATCACGGCCCCATAGATGTGCAGGATGTTCAGTTGCGGGTCGTTGGCCATGGCGACCATCGGCCCCACGGCGGCGAAGGTCACGCCCATCATCACCGGCATGCGGATGCCGAACTTCCAGATGCCGGCACTCTGGATGATGGTCACCAGGCCGCAGCAGAACAGGTCGGCACTGATGAGATAGGCAATCTCGGACTTGGGCAGGTTCAGCGCGCCGCCGATGATGAGCGGCACGGCAATGGCGCCGGCATACATCACCAGCACATGCTGCATGCCGAGGGCAAAGAGCTTGAATAGGGGTAGGCGTTCATCCACCGGATGGCGAGCGGCTTGCATGGGGTTGTCTCCTGGTATTTTTTTATCGATGGAACCTGGCATGTGACCGCGCCCGTATTGTGTCTCCGTGTTGCCAGGAGGGCGTGCCTTGCCGCTTGAAGGTGGTTCCGGCCCAGTACCGTGTTCCGCGTCTTGGTGCTGTCTTTGTGCGGATACCGGCCTGTTGCTGGCGATACTAATGCAATCCGGTCAGTGCGATATATAAGTCCCGGCATACCGGCAGGCGCGCCGCCGATATATGCCGGACCGCCCGTTTCCTTTGCCGCAGCGGCCCGGCACCGGTTCAGGCGCGGCCCTGCGCCATCATCTTGGCGGCCGCGCTGACCTGGGCGCGCAGCCATTTGTGCTCGGTCGCCTGATGCACCCGCTCATGCCACAGCTGGTAAAAACGCAGGGGCGGGAACTTGATCGGCACCATGTAGCTTTTCAGGCCCAGGAGCTTTTCGTAGAAGCTGGCGAACTGCTGGCCTGCTGTGAGCACCAGGTCGGTTTGCGCCACCATGTAGGGCAGCATGCGGAAGTGCGCCGATTCCACCACCACGTTGCGATGCAGGTTCTGCTTTTCCAGGAAGGTGTCGATGGTGCCGTGGTAGCCGGGCAGGATCTGCGAGGGCGCTGCATGCGGCAGCGAGAGATAGTCCTCGATGCGCATGGCATCGCGCGCGGTGCGCTTGGCATAGGCGCAGTCGGCGCGCATCAGGCAGACGATGGGATCATCGAACAGCTTGGAGAGATGCAGGTGCGCGGGCGGCTCGTCCCAGTTGGCAATGACCAGATCCAGTTCGCCGTCGGAGAGCAGGCGCACGTAATCGGTATCCGGCCCCAGCGCATGGATGACGATGCGGCTGCGCGGCGACTCGCGGCGCAGGCGGGCGATCACTTCGGTGAAGAAGGGCGTGTTCATGTAGTCCGGCGCGGCAATGTGGAAGGTGCGCTCCTCCTCTTGCGGTACGAAGGCGGTCTTGGGCACGAACAGGCGTTCGGTCTCGTCGAGGATGCGCTTGGCCGGTTTCAACAGGCTCTCGCCATGCTGGGTCGGGACCATGCCGCGCGCACCGCGCACCAGCAGCGGGTCACCGGTGAGTTCGCGCAGCTTGCGCAGGGAGGCCGAGATGGAGGGCTGCGGCTGGTTCAGTTTCAAGGCCACCCGCGAGACGTTTTTCTCGCACAGCAGGAGATAAAGAATGCGGATGAGGTGGATGTCGAGATGGTCAGGCAGCCTGGACATGGGAATGTCTCCGGGGTCTTGTGGTGCGGGACAGGTGACGGTTTTTCGTTCACTCTGGGGCGGCTGCATCGGGGCAGGCGCATTATCGTTGTCGTTTGCCCAGACCGGCTCGGGCGGCGGCCTGGCGGGATGCGAGCGCAAGCGTCCCACATCCAGGGGGCATTTTTGTATATCGTCATTCGTATGTCAAATATACGTTGATGACCATGTTTTGTGCAGTCCCCGCGTTTATCGTTCGTGCAACCGTCCCGCATCAGCAGGGCGGCCAAAAAAACAGATGGCAAAAGCCATCGGGTCGTAGCGGCAGCACGACGGGAGACCAGGCACGGCACCATCACGGTGCCCGCGCTTCCCGGCGCGCGGGAAGCCTTCACTCCACTCATCCAGTCGTTGCCATGGCATGCGCATGGCGGGGGAAGACTTTCATGGCGGCCCATTCCTGAGGCGATGCCTCGCCTGTCCGGAGTAGGTCGCGGTGGCGGACAGCAATCCTGCGTGGGGAAGACATGGAAGCACTCCTGGTTTCATATGGCATCGACTGGGCCAATCTGCTGGTCCGCTGGCTGCATCTGATCACGGGCATCGCCTGGATCGGTGCCTCGTTCTATTTCGTCTGGCTGGACAACTCCATCCGCCCGCCCAAGCCGGGCAGCGATCTGGAGAAGAAGGGCGTCTCCGGTGAACTGTGGGCGGTGCACGGCGGTGGTTTCTACAATCCGCAAAAGTATCTGGTGGCCCCGGCCGAACTGCCCGAGGAATTGCACTGGTTCAAGTGGGAAGCCTATGCCACCTGGATCACCGGCGTGGCCATGCTGTTCATCGTGTATTACTTCAATGCCTCGGCCATGATGGTGGACAAGTCGGTGGCTAACCTCACCGGTCCGCAAGCAGTGGGCGTGGGCATCGGTACGCTGGTGCTGGGCTGGATCGTCTACGACCTGCTGTGCAAGTCGCCACTGGGCAAGCGCGAAGGGCTGCTGGGGCTGGTGATGTTCGTCTTCATCGTGGCGGTGGCCTATCTGCTCACGCACCTGCTGTCGGGCCGCGCAGCCTATATCCACGTGGGCGCGATGATCGGCACCATCATGGTCGGCAATGTGCTCATGGTCATCATCCCGGGGCAGCGCAAGCTGGTGGAGGCAATGAAGGCGGGCCGCTCGCCGGATCCCGTCCATGGTCGCAAGGGCAAGCAGCGCAGCGTGCACAACAACTACTTCACCCTGCCCATTCTGTTCATCATGATCAGCAACCACTATGCGATGACCTATACGCACGCCTACAGCTGGCTGGTGCTGGCGGCGATCATGGCGGCCGGTGTGCTGATTCGTCACTTCTTCAATTTGCGACACAAGGGCCGCGTGGTGGTGGCCTATCCCATCGCCGGCGTGGCCCTGTTGCTGGGCGTGGCGGTGGCGATTGCGCCGCGTCCGGTGACGCCCCTGGCGGCACCTGCTGCTGCGGGTGCGGCACCGGTCGCTGCCGCCGCACCGGACTTCGCCCGCATTCAGGCCATCATTACCCAGCGTTGCGCCAGCTGCCATTCGGACAAGCCGACCCAGGCCGGCTTTGCCACCGCCCCGGCGGGGATGATGTTGCAGACGCCTGAGCTGATCCGTCAGCACGCGGCCAAGATCTTCCAGCGCGCCGTCCAGACCAAGGATATGCCGCTGGCCAACATGACCCAGATGACCGATGCGGAACGCGCTGAAGTCGCCGCCTGGTTCCAGGCCGGGGCCAAGTAATCGCACACGATCATGTCAGAGAGAACTCATCACATGCACACCATCACCATCGACGGCTTCAACCTCACCGCCGCGCAAGTCCTCAGCGTGGCCCGCGCCCCGCACCTGAAGGTCGCACTGGCCGATTCCTCGCGCAGCGCGCTCAAGCAAAGCCGCGACTACATCGAATCCACCTGGATGCACGATGAAGCCCCCATGATGTACAGCTTCAACACCGGTGTGGGCTTGCTCAAGGACACGCGCATCAAGGTCGAGCACATCGAGCTGTTCCAGACGCAACTGATCCGCGCGCACAGCGCAGGCATCGGCGAGCCGTTTTCTGAAGAAGTCAGTCGCGCCACCATGCTGCTGCGTGCCAATGCCTTCGCGTCGAATTACTCTGCGCCGCGCGTGGAAGTGGTGGATCGCCTGCTGGCCTTCCTCAATGCCGGTATTCATCCGATCATGCCGCAGAAGGGTTCAGTCGGTGCCTCAGGAGATCTCGCGCCGCTGGCTTATCTGGCGGCGGCCATTGCCGGATTCGATGAGGCCGAAGTGATGTATCGCGGCCAACGCATGCGGGCCACGCAAGCGATTGAGCAGGCCGGTATCGCTCCGGTGAAATTCGACCTCAAGGCCAAGGATGCTTCGGCCCTCATCAATGGTTGCACCGCTTCGCTGGCCGTGGCCATCCTGGCGGCCCACGATGCACGCCACCTGCTCACCGACGCCTGCCTGTCGCTGGGGCTGACGCTGGAAGCGATGCGGGCCGAGATGTCGGCCTTCGATCCGCGCATTCAGATGGCACGGCCGCATGCGGGGCAGATCAAGACGGCCGAAGTCATCCGCACTTTGTTGAAGGGCTCCACCCGTACCACGCATGAAGCACGCGCCGTGCAATTGCCCGATGAATTGCGCCGTACCGATATCCCTTACACCGCGCGCATCCAGGATGTGTACTCGCTGCGCTGCGCACCGCAGGTATATGGCCCGGTCTTCGATGCGCTGGACTACATCGACACCATCATCGAGAAGGAAACCAACTCCGCCACCGACAATCCGTTGATCTTCAACAAGGAGGACGGCGAAGGTTTCGAAATCATTTCCGGTGGCAACTTCCACGGCCAGTACCTGGCGCAGGCGATGGACTTGTTGGCCATGGCGATCACTGATCTGGGCAGCATCTGCGAACGCCGCATCGCACGCCTGATCGATCCGACCCTGTCATGGGGCTTGCCGCGCAACCTCATGAGCGGAGTGCGCGGCGTCAATACCGGCTACCCGGTGGTGCAGTGTTCCATGAGTTCGCTGGTGATGGAGAACCGTACCCTCTGCATGCCGGGCAGCGTCGACAGCATCCCCTCCAAGGGCAACAGCGAGGACCATATTTCCAACTCGACCTGGTGCGCCCGCAAGGCCATGACCGTGGTGCAGAACACGCAATACATCGTCGGCGTGGAAATGCTGCTGGCGGCGCAGGCGCTGACCATGACCGAAGAGTTGCTCAAAGGCTTCCAACTGGGGCAGGGTACGCAGGCGGCCTATGCGGAGATCCGCCGCCAGATCCCGGCCTGCCTGGATGGCGATCGCTGGTTCCATGACGACGTGCGCGCTGCGCATGACTTTGTGGTCAGCGGTTCGGTGCGGGAGGCGGTGATGAGTGCGATCGGGCGTTTCGTCTGATCCCGCGCAGGCTTGCATGAGAAAGGCCGTCCGCTGCAATGCCGGACGGCCTTTCCATTTGGCGCATCGAAATACTCAAATCAATATAAACGGTATAAAACAAATAAACAATTTGGCGGAGTCAGACATCCGCCCACTGCCGCAGCAGGTTGTGGTAGTGCCCGGTCAAGCCGACCACTTCCTCGCTATCTCCCAGCTTCTGGCGCAGGCTGTAGATGTTGCGATCCAGCTCGAAGAGCATGCTGCGCTTCCAGTCGTCGCGGATCATGCTCTGGGTCCAGAAGAAGGAGCACACGCGCGCCCCGCGCGTGACCGGTTCCACCCGGTGCAGGCTGGTGGAGGGATAGACGATCAGGTCACCCGCCGGCAACTTCACTTCGTGCGTACCATAGGTATCGACCACGACCAGTTCGCCGCCGTCGTATTCCTCAGGGTCGCAGAGAAAGAGCGTGGAGGAGACATCGGTACGCAGGCTGCCCGCTGCGTTGGGCAGGTTGCGCACCGAACCGTCGACATGCAGACCATAGTGTTCGCCGCCCTCGTAGCAGTTGAACAGCGGCGGCATGGTCTTCTTGGGCAGGGCGGCGGCAAAGAACAGCGGGTTGCGGCGCAATGCCTCGAGGATGATCTCGCCCAGCCGGAAACCCAGTGGCGAGTGCTCCGGCAACTGCCGGTTGCGCTTGACGCGCGCGCCCTGGTCGCCCACCGTCTCGCGGCCATCGACCCAGCCGGCACGGTCGAGCTCGCTGCGGATGTGGCGCACCTGGTCGGCGCTGAGAACGGCGGGGATGTGCAGCATCATGATGAATTTCTCCTGTCGCTAATGAAAAGGCCCCTCCCGTGAAGGAGGGGCCGTCAAGTCTGGCTGATCCATGACTGGACTCAGTGGGCAGCCTCACTTTAAGCAAGACCGGCAGTGACGCAACTGAGGCAGATCAAGTCATCGCGAGGCGCTGTCTCAGAACTTGAAGTTGGCCGTCAGTGCCACCGAACGCGGCGTGCCCGGGGTATAACGATAGCCGCTCTTGTTGATGGCCGCTACGTAGTCCTTGTCGAAAATATTGTAGATGTTCAACTGAAGATCGACGTTCTTGTTCACCACGTAACCCATCATGCCGTCGAAGACCCAGTAGCTGTTGGCGTACTTGGGGGTGCCGACGGCACCATCGGTGCCGCGCAGCAGCGAGCTGACGTAGCGCGCACCACCCCCCACGGTGAAGCCATGCGGCAGGCGATAGGACGCCCACGAGGTGAAGGCCTGCTTGGGGGTGTATGCCAGGTTGTTGTCACCGGAGGCGGTGACGATGGCGCCGTTGTCGACCTTGGTGTCCATCCAGGTATAGCCGGCCGCCAGCGACAGATTGCTGGTCACGTCACCGGTCACGCCCAGTTCGATGCCCTGCACGGTCTTCTTGCCGGTCTGGAAGTATTGCAGCGAGGTCGGATCGCGCTCGACTTCATTGGTCACTTCGGTATGGAACAGGGCGGCGGTGACGGCCAGCTTCTTGTTCAGCAGATCCCACTTGGTGCCCAGCTCGGAAGTCTTGGTCTTTTGCGGTGCGTAGTTGCTGTTGGCAGCGCTGTTGGCCGAGGCCGACAGGGCGAAGTTGCTGCCGCCCGGCGGCTGCTGCGACGTGGCATACAGCGCGTAGATGCTGCTGTAGTCGGTGGGCTTGTAGATGGCGGCCAGCTTCCAGTTGAACAGGTTGCCCGAGGTCGACAGGTTGGTGATGGTGCCGGCGGCGTTGGCGTAGTACGTGGTGCGATAGTGGTCCTCGCGGATGCCGGCATTGATCGCCCAGTGCTCATTGAACTTGATGGTGTCGAACAGGTAGGCCGAGACGGTGTCGGTCTTGCCGTCGTTGTAGCCGGTGGCCGTCATCGTGTAGGTCTTGGGATCGTTCGGATTCGGGTTGTACAGGTTGGCCACCGAGAGCGTGCCGCTACGGGTGAAGGACAGGGCATGCTGCTTTTCTTCGGTGAATTCCACTCCGCCCACCAGGGTGTGCTTGAGTCCTCCCGCCTGCAGGTCGGCGGTGATGTTGGTCTGGTTGGTGATGATCTCGTTGCTCTGGTCCTTGCGCGTCGGATTGGAACGCGAAATGGTCCACGCCGATGGATTGCTGGCCGACGGGGTAACCAGGTTGGCCGAGGTTCCCATGAAGGAGGTCAGCAGGTAATCCTGGCTGGTCTTGGCATAGCGGGTGGTGTTCTGCAGTTTGACGTCGGAGGAAAAGTCATGCTCCACACGCGCCGTGAACATGTCGGAGGTGACCTTGTCGTAGTCGCCCGAGAGGCCGTAGAAGTTGGACGAATCCACACGCGCCGCACCGCTCAGGAAGGAACGTGAGCTGTCCGGCGAGGTGTAGCCGGGCAGGCCGATGGTCGGTACGCCGCCATCGGGAACGTTGTCCTGGTCGATATGCAGGTAGTTCAGGAATACGCGGGTCGGGCTGTTCAGGCCGAAGGCCAGCGAGGGCGCCACGCCCCAGCGGTCGTTCTTGACTTCGTGACGGCCGGGTACGCCGCTGTCCTGCTTCATCAGGTTCAGGCGCAGGGCGATGCCGCGTTCTTCATCGACCACCTTGTTCCAGTCGGCGGTGGCGCGCTTCTGGTTCCAGCTGCCGTAGGTGGCCGAGGCATTGAAGAAGTTGCTCATCTCGGCCTGCTTGGTGACCAGGTTGATCGAGCCGGTCGGCGAGCCACGGCCAGTGTCGGTCCCCGCCGGTCCCTTCAGGACTTCCACCTGCTGGATGTTGAACATGTCGCGCGAGATCGAACCCAGGTCGCGCACGTTGTCCACGAAGATGGCGCTGGAACTGTCGAAGCCACGCATGTAGATGGCGTCGCCGGTATTGGTCGAGCCGTTCTCGCCGAGATAGAAGGTGCCCACGCCAGGACTGTTGCGCAGGGCTTCGGTCAGGGTGGTGGCGCCTTGCTGGTCGATCAGCTGCTTCTTGATCACGGTCAGGGTCTGCGGGGTATCGACCAGCGGCTGGCTGTACTTGGCCGAGGAAGCCTTGTCAGCCTTGTAGTCCGATTCCTGGGTGGCGGTCACTTCGACCTTGGGCAGAGCGCTGCTGGTCTGGGCATGCACGCCCACGGCGGGCAGCAGCAGGGCGCCGGCAACGGCAGCAGACAGGCGGGTCGAGGCAAACGCGGGTTGTGCGTGCTTGCGGCTCTTGATGTAACTCATGGCTTGGTTCCGAGAGAAATTGTTGAGGGTTCTCTTGGCTGGCTACGAGTCGAACGGGCAATCGCGTGGTCAGAAATGACCTGGCAGGCTCCGCCGCAATGGCTGGCGAGGTTGTCTTTTTGTGTATCCCGTATCGGTCTTTTTTGTAACGAATTGAATCAGGATGCTTACAATTATATACATATTGAAAATAAAAGTGATTCTTATTCCTGAAAAAGTTGGCATGTAGTCTATTGTCACAGCCGGTCGGATGCGGTCAGCAGTCCGATGGTCCGCGCGGGCTCGGGCATGGCGGGCATCGGCAGGATGGCTCGGCATGTGGTGAGGAAAATACACCGTGCTCCTGCCGTTTTGGTCAACGTGATAAATGATTTGCAGGAAGGCGTTGCAGGAAGGGGAGACGGGGGCAGTGGCGGCAGAACGCCGCCACCGGAGGAAGTCATCAGAAGCGGAAGTTGCCCGTCAGCGAGACGGCACGCGCACCGCCTGGGGTATAGCGGTAGCCGCTCTTGTTGATGGCGGCGGCGTATTGCTTGTTGAACAGGTTGGTGACATTGAACTGCAGCTCCACCGTCTTGTTGATTGCGTAGCTGGCCATGGCATCGACCAGCCAGTAGGCATCGGTGCGGGTGGGTGTGCCCACGGCATTGGTGTCCGTGCCGCGCAGCAGGCCGTCGGTGTAGCGCAGACCTCCACCCAGCGCCAGGCCCGGTGCCGCGCGCCAGGTCGCCCATGAGGTGAAGGACTGACGCGGTGCGTAGGCCAGATAGTTTTCGCCGCTGGCGGTGGCCACACGTCCCTGATTGACCCGGCTGTTCATGCGGCTATAGCCGGCGGTGAGCGAAATGTCAGGGGTGATCTCGCCGGTGACGCCCAGCTCCACGCCGTCGGTACGTTTCTCTCCGATCTGGAAGTAGGTATCGGCCAGCGTTCCTGCCTCGATTTCATTGCTCACGTCGGTACGGTACAGCGCCCCGGTCACGGCCAGGCGACGATTGAGCAGATCCCACTTGGTGCCGAGCTCGGCGGTGCGGGTCTTTTGCGGCGCGTAGTCGGGGTGCGACGGGTTCCCGCGGCTGGCGCTGAGGGTGATATTGTTGCCGCCCGGCGGTTGCTGCGATGTTGCCAGCAGGGCATAGACGCTGCTGTAGCTGGTGGGCTTGAAGACAGCCGCCAGCTTCCAGCTCAGCAGATTGCCCGAGCTCGAGAGTTGCGTGAGGCTGCCCGAGGCGATGCCGGTGAAGGAGGTGCGGTAATGGTCCTCGCGCAGCCCCAGGTTGAGCGACCAGCGCTCGTTGAACTTGAGGGTGTCCAGCACGTACAGCGAGACGGTATCGGTCTGCCCTTCGTTGCTGCCGGTGGTTCTGATGCGCACCGCTGATTCGTCAAAGTGCGGATTCGGCTGGTACAGGTTGGCATAGGGGCGGAAGCCGTCCGTACCAAAGGACAGCGAGCGCTGGCGTTCACGCGTCAATTCCAGCCCGCCGACCAGCGCATGACGGATCCGCCCGGTCTGCCATTGCGTCGTGACATGGGTCTGGTTGCTCATGATTTCGTTGGCCTGATCGCGCCGGGTAACGATGTTGCGCGCCAGCAGCCAACTGCTGCGATCAGTGGCCGAAGGCGTGATGATGCCGGTCTTGAAGCGGCCGCGGTCGGATCCGGTGGCGATGAAGGAGGCCAGCCGGTAATCCTGGTCGGTACGGGCGTAGCGGGTGGTGTTGTGCAGCTTGAGTTCGGGGGCGATATCGTGCTCCACCCGCAGCGTGTACATGTCGGCATTGACCCGGTCGTAATCATCGCGATGGCCGTAGTAATTGCTCGGATTCACTTTGGGTGCACGGGAGATGAAAGGTCGAGCAAGATCAGGCGAACTGTAGCCGGGCAGGCCGAGGGTGATCACGCCGCCATCGGGCCGGTTGTGCTGCTCCATGTGCAGGTAATTGAAATAGATGCGGGTCGGCGTGTTCAGGCCCCAGGCCAGCGAGGGGGCGAAGCCGTCGCGGCGGCTGTGGACTTCGTGACGGCCAGGTACACCGCTGTTCTGCTTCATCAGGTTCAGGCGCAGCGCCAGGCCATGCTCGGGGACCAGCACCTGGTTCCAGTCGACGGTGAGGCGTTTCTGGTTCCAGCTGCCATAGGTGCCGCTGGCCGTCACCGCGTCGGTCAGTTCGGGTTGCTTGCTGACCAGGTTGATGGCCCCGGTCGGCGAGCCGCGTCCGTTGTCGGTACCGGCGGCGCCCTTGAGAACTTCCACCTGCTGCAGGTTGAAGACGTCACGCGAGATGGCGCCCAGGTCGCGCACGTTGTCCACGAAGATATTGCTGGAGGCGTCGAAGCCGCGCATGTAGACCGTATCACCGGTGCTGGTGCTGCCGTTCTCGCCGAGGAAGAAGGTGCCCACGCCGGGGGTATTGCGCAGGACCTCGGTCAGGGTCGTGGCACCTTGCTGTTCCATCAGCGGACGTTTGAGGATCTGCAGGGTCTGCGGGGTGTCCACCAGCGGCTGGCTGTACTTGGGTGAGGCCGATTGCTCGGCCTTGTAGGGTGAGTCCTTGAGGGCATCGACCTGCACGGCAGGCAGTTGCGCACGGGGTGACTGGGCCTGCGCAGCGACCACCGGCAGCAGCAGGGCGCCGGCGATGGCAGCCGTGAGACAGGAAGGCGTGGAGGCAGCGGAAGGGGTGGAAGGAGTGGAGATAGGGTGCTTGCGGCTCTTGATGAAGCTCATGTCAGGTTCCGAGAGTAAGGGTTGCGAAAACTCTGGGCTGGCAAAGAGCGGTATCCGGCGCGATATGAAGCTTCATGCAGAAAAGCGGGAAGCGCGGTCGGGCAAGGGCTGGCGGGGAGAGGTCAGGAATATCCGGCCGGGCGGACAGACATGCCGGGAACGGATCCTGACGAGTATAGGAAGCGGGGAGAAAAAAAGAACTCCTGAAAATTTCGATTTTTTGCAGGAGTTTTAAAGCGCGCTATTTGAATCGGGGAACTCGATTTTTTTTCAATCAGAATCGTCTGAATCCTGGAAGAAAAGAATGAGCCCCCTGGGCGGATCAGGCGTGGATCAGGCGCGGATCAGAAGTGATATTCGGCACGTACCATCGGCGTCTTCGCCAGCGAGCCGGGGACGTTGCCGGGGTTGCCGAACTTGTTGCGCCAGTACTGGTATTCCAGCCCCAGACGGAAGGTGTTCTTGCCCAGGCCCATGGCGGTGCCGACGTCGTACATGAGCTGCCCGTCGAAGTTCAGTTCGGGGGCGGTGGCACCGCCGAACTCGTTCTTGCCCTTGGCGGCGATGTAGTTCATGTAGCCTTCGAAGGCCCAACCGGATGTACCCAGGGGAATGCCCCAGGCCAGGTTCAGCATCGGGTGGGTGTCATAGCGGTAGCGGCTGCTGACGCCCTTGGGCTGGTTGCTCTCGAACAGTGCCAGCACGCTCACGTTCAGGAAGCCCGGCACATCCATCATCAGGGTCGGGCCGATGACCCACATGCGCTTCTTGGAGGCGTAGCTGTTGTCGTTCTTGGTGTTCCAGTCCAGGCCCAGCGTCAGGCCCACGCCGCGCGCCGGTCCGAAGGACAGATCGCGGCCGCTGATCTTGCCCAGGTCCAGCGTATGGCGATAGGTGAGATAGGCTTCCTGGGCGTTGTCATCCTTGCGGTCCGACATCAGCAGGTCGACGTTGAGGAAATTGGTGCCGTACTTGTAGCCGCTGGCATGCTGGAAGTTGAGGATGTTCTTGCTGATGTCCTGCGAATTGTAGGGTTCGGCAAAGCGGGTGCCGTAACGATAGCCGATCGAATTGTCGGACCAGTCGGCCGCCAGCGTGCTGCCGCCGGTCACGAGCAGAACGCCGGCAAGCAGGCCGTGTCGGCGCAGGGATGAAATGGGCATGGTGTCTCCTCCAGTGATGGATGTTTATTGATATAAATGATTTAGGATTTTCTGGCCTTGATGCCGCAGCCGTGATCCGCGCACCGGATGTGGACTCCGGTTTGGCAGGGGGTGACGCGGTAAGGCATTATGTCCGCTGCGAGGATGGCCGGTATAAGCGCACTCGTATAGGCATCGGCGGGTGGCGGTATATCATCGGTCCCCAGGACGACTCATCTATCACAAAGGGAAAGGACAGCAACATGGGCAAACTGAGCACGCACGTGCTGGATATCACCAAGGGCAAGCCGGGCGCGGGCGTGAAGCTGGCGCTCTACGCGGTCACTGCCGAGGGCAAGACGCTGCTCAAGCATGCCGTCACCAACAGCGATGGCCGTTGCGATGCGCCGCTGCTGGAAGGTGAGGCCCTGCTGCCCGGCAAGTACGAGCTGGTATTTGCCGCCGGCGAATATTTTGTGGGGCAGGGCGTGAGCCTGCCGGAACCGCGTTTCGTCGATGAGGTGGTGATCGCCTTCGGCGTGGCCGATGCCAGCCAGAACTATCATGTGCCGCTGGTGGTCTCGCCCTGGGCCTATTCCACTTATCGCGGCAGTTGATGGGAGGGGCCTGAATCATCGACTGAAGCGATAAATGAAAAATCCGGTCTTCACGCCAGAAGCCGGATTTTTTTTATGTCATCGGCAGGAGGCAGGGTTCAGAACTCGTTCTGCAACTGCTTGTAGCCGCGCACCAGCTCATTGTTGGTGCGGGCCACATCTTCGGAGAATTCCGAGGCGGCCACCGTTACGCGCGGGATGGTGGCCAGGTCGGTCTTGGGTCCGATCCGTTCGGTGGACGGCACGTAGAATCCCGGCGGCAGGTCGCAACCGTCGACCACGGCATTGTGGCGCACCACGCAACCGGCGCCGATGCTGCAATTGAAGAGCACGCTGTTGAAGCCGATGAAGGCACCATCGCCCACCGAGCAGGGACCATGCACGATGGCGCGATGGGCAATCGAGGTGCGCTCGCCGATGGTGACCGCAGCGCCCGACTTGGAGTGGATCACCACGCCATCCTGGATGTTGGAATGGGCACCGATGACGATGGGCTCCATCTCGCCCTGGTCATCGACTTCGTCGGCGCGGATCACGGCATAGGGGCCGATGAAGACATTCTCATGCACGATCACCTTGCCGCACAGGATGGCGGTGTGGTCGACATAGGCAGATTCGTGGACTTGGGGCCGATGGCCGGAAGGGTTGCGGCGAAGCATGGATGGGGGTTCTCCTGGTGATGCGGGTGAAGCGGATCGTGCTGACGCGGCCGGTGAGCACGGCGTCGCTGGCGTGGCACGGACGGGCCGCCTGCGAAGCATTGACTCGCATTGACCCGGCCGTGCTCAGGCGGGTAGCGATCATACCCTGTTTGGACGGTGGACGGACAGCTGGCCATGGGGCAGCGCCTTGCAAAGATCGTGCGTGGTGGTGGCGAGTTGCTCCGCTACAGCGGGTGCGCGGGCTTGGTCTTGTCGTGATTGTGATGGCTGCTCCGGATGTTTTGCGCGACGGTAGACGCGCTCGCATGCGCGCAGCGCATTTGATTTGGATTAAGGGAAGGGGCCCGGAAATCGGGTCCAATCTCACCTCCTCTCTGTTGTATTTGCGGGCTGCGGCAATATGTCGCAGCCCATTTTTTTTGTCGGTCGGCGTGGCTAACTGCTTGTGTGCAAAGGATTTTTTCCGGGCATGCGGCGCGCTCTTGCCGGGCGGCAGCAGACTGGCCGGAGCGCGGCGCACAAGCTGCGTGATAGATTGCGCCGATGAAAAAAACAGGGAGTGCGAACGTCACGGCGGTCGCGGGTGCGGCTGCGCGCGCTTCCCTCACGATACCAAGAAAAGTCCGGACATCCTCGCCATGAACACGCTGCTTGTTTCTTCCCCATCCTCGTCATCTCGCTCGCCGTCGCCGTCGCAGTCATCTTCCCGGTTCATTGATCTGCGTCCCTCGCCCTTGCTCCTGGCGATGCTGTGCGCCTGGAGCGGCAGTGCACTGGCACAGCAAACCGGGAGCGAGACTGCCAGCAGCGAGCCAACGGCCTTGCCGACCGTCGAGGTGCACGGCAGCGGATCGGTCGCCGAGCGCAAGCAGTTGCCGCAGACCACGGCCAGCGTCACTGCCGACGCCGCCGCCGACAGCATCAACGTCACCGACAGCTCGGATGCGCTCAAGTATCTGCCCAGCCTGTCGGTGCGCAAGCGCTACATCGGCGATACCCAGTCGCCGCTGGCCACCCGCACCACGGGTGTAAACGCCAGCGCGCGCAGCCTGATCTATGCCGATGGCATCCTGCTCTCGGCGCTGGTGAACAACAACAACGGCAACGGTTCGCCACGCTGGTTCATGGTGGCACCGGAAGAGATCGAGCGCATCGACGTGATGTATGGCCCCTTCGCGGCCGAGTATCCGGGCAACTCCTACGGTGCCGTGACCGAGATCACCACGCGCATGCCACAGCAGTTCGAGGCCAGCATCAAGGCGCAATACGCGCAGCAGGATTTCAGCCATTACGGCGCTTCCGGCACCTATCGCGCACAGGAATACAACGTCGGTCTGGGTAATCGCAGCGGGGCCCTGGCCTGGCGCTTCTCGGTCAATCACCTGGACAGCTATTCGCAGCCGGTGACCTACATCACCGCCGCCAGTGCACCAGCCGGCACCACCGGAGCGGTGCCGACGCAGGATCGCACGGGCAAGAATCTCTACGTGCTGGGGGCCGGCAATCTCACCCACACCGTGCAGGATACGGCGCGGCTGAAGGTTTCCTATGACTTCACGCCGGCGCTCACGGCGACCTATACGCTGGGCTTCTGGCAGAACCAGGCCCATGCCAATCCGCAGAGTTTCCTGAACAATGCCAGTGGCGCCACGGTCTATACCAGCAGCTTCGCCAGCAATGACGTAGACCAGCAGCAATGGATGCAGTCGCTGGAGCTGCGCAGCAAGACCGGTGGTCAGTGGGACTGGCAAGTGGCCGCCTCGACCTTGTCGGCTTCGCGCGACCTGACCCGCACCTCTACCACCGCCTTCCCGGCCGGCCAGAGCGGCGGCGCCGGTACCATTGCCGATGCCAGCGGCACCGGCTGGAGCACGGTCGACGCCAAGGGCATCTGGCGCCCTGCGGGGAGTGCCCAGGTCGTCAGTTTCGGTGCGCATGTGGATCGTTATACCCTGGCCACGCCCACCTGGAATACCAGCAACTGGATCAGCGGCGGCAATGGCACGCTGGCCTCGGACTCGCGCGGCAAGACCGAGACCTCGGCGCTGTGGGCACAGGATGTGTGGCATCTTGCTCCAGCGCTCAAGGCCACGCTGGGGGCGCGTTACGAATGGTGGCGCGCTTTCGATGGACGCAATGTGTCGACCTCGGGCACTACCGTCTTTGCGGTGAACCAGCCGCAGGTCAGTCACAACGGGCTCTCGCCCAAGGCTTCGCTGGCCTGGGCCTTTGCCGACGACTGGATGGCGACACTCTCGAGTGGCCGCGCATTGCGCTTCCCGACCGTGGGCGAGCTGTACCAGAACGTGCTGCTCAATGGCGTCTATCTGCAGGCCAATCCCAATCTCAAACCGGAGAAAGTCTGGTCCACCGAACTGGCCATCGAGAAGCAGTTGCCGCAAGGGCGGGGTAAATGGCGCGTGTCGCTGTTTGAAGAGCGGGTATCCGATGCGCTGATCTCGCAGACCTCGACCATCGGCAGCGGCGTGGCCTCCTTCACGCAGAACGTGGATCGCACGCGCCAGCGCGGCATCGAGGCCGCCTTCGAGCGCAACGATCTGTTCATGCGCGGCTTCTCTCTCAATGGCAGCGTGACATGGGTGGATGCCCGCATCCTGGACAACAGCAGCTATGTGGCCACCACGGCCGGCGCCACCTCGGTCGGCAAGCGCACGCCCTATGTACCCGAATGGCGCGCCACCCTGGTGGCCAGCTACAAGCCCGATGACCGCTGGACCTATACGCTGGCGGGGCGTTACAGCGGACGGGTCTATGCCACCGTCGACAATACCGACATCAACACCCACACCTATCAGGGCTTTGATGGCTATACCGTCTTCGACGCCCGTGTGCGCTATCGCATCGACCGTCACTGGAGCGCAGCGCTGGGCGTGGACAACCTGACCAACCGGGATTATTTCCTGTTCCATCCCTTCCCGCAGCGCACGGTCTTGGCCGAGCTGAAATACGATTTCTGAGCGGAGCGTGGGAGAGTTGATGCCCTGGCGTGCCTTGCGGCTGGCCGGGCAGACCGGAGGGGATCCGGCTGCCGGTGAGGTGGAAGGGAGTTGAGAGGAGCTTGAGACCCGGTGAGGTCGAAGCGCCCGCTCAGCCGTTGCGCGCCTTGTCGATGGTTTCCCGGGCGGCTTCCATCAGGGCGGCCGGTTCCGGGGCGTCGGATTGCAGATAGGTGTTTTCCAGCGTGACCGAGAGATTGCTCATCTTCTCCGACAGTTCCGCCAGCGCCACGCTGAGCTCACACATCAGGGCCGAGATATTTTTGGGAGACTGCGTCATTCCGTTTTCCTTTTCAGATGTCGTACCGGGGATGTCTGGCGGGCAATGAAGAGCGGGGATTCATCGCGCTGCAGGCCGGTACGGTCCAATCGATTACGTCGTGAGCTTGGGCTATTCTAAGCCATGCCGAATGGAGCTACGACTGTACCTTGGTCGAAAAGTGCAACAAAAAATGAAGCTTTCTGCGGGGATGTTGCATGGTGGATATGCTTTTCGCCGCTGCGTTGCCGTAGCGGCATGCTTAATCGGTAAGAGTTGCCACGACACGACGCAGGATCGTTACCAAGCTGACGATGTCCGTCGTGCATCAGTTCGCGGTTTGCTCTTGCAGCATGATTTCTTCCACGAAGTCGGCAAAGGCGCGCGCCTTTGCGCTGGCCAGTCTGCCCGTGGGAAAGACCGCCCACAAGGCGATCTCCGGCAGGGACCATGTTTCCAGCAGACGTACCACGTTGCCGGCGGCCAGTTCGGGGGCGAACATCCAGTCCGACGCGATGGCCAGACCCATGTCAGCCAGGACGGCGGCGCGGATGCCTTCGGCAGCGTTGAAACGCACTCGTCCCCTGACCATGACCGACACTTCGCTCCCTGCGCGAGTGAAGGTCCAGACATTGTCCAGCTGGCTCATGACCAGGGTCTCGTGTGCGCTCAGGTCGGCCGGTACGCGCGGTGCCGGGGCCCGCTCCAGATAGGCCCGGGTCGCCAGGACCGAACGTCGGGTCGTGGCCAGCTTGCGCGCCACGCTGGCCGAATCGGCCAGCCTGCCCATGCGCAGCGAGACGTCGATACCCTCGGCGATCAGGTCGATGGTGCGGTCGTCCAGGATCACATCTACTTCCAGGCCCGGGTGACGTGCCAGGAACAGCGGCAGATGCGGAATCACGAACAGTCGTGCAAAGGTCGGCGCCGCCGAAATCCGCAGCCGTCCGGCCAGGCCCGCCCCGGCCCCGCGGGCAGCCAGTTCGGCTTCATCGGCTTCCTGAATGGCCAGGCGCGCACGTTCGTAGAAGCGCATCCCGGCTTCGGTCGGCGTGAGGCCGTGGGTCGAGCGCAGCAGCAGTTTGACCTTGAGCTTGTCCTCCAGCTGCGCCACCGTCTTGGATACTGCTGGCTGGCCCACGCCCAGCACGCGCGCCGCCCCCGAAAACGACCCCGCCTCCACCACCCGTACGAAGGCCGTCATGGCCAGCAAGCGATCCATATCTGCCTTGTTCATTCCTGATTGGAATAAGCATTATAGCCATGACCTGTCTGCCATTCCTGAATCATTGGGACCAGAATGCGCCTCATCGGTGGTGACCCGTACCGCCGAGCGCACTCAACCCAACCAATGACAGGAGCTTCATCATGACTCTGCAAGACAAGCTGGATGCCTTCAAAGCCGACTTCGTGGCCGGCAAGCCGCCCTACAACGTGCCTGCCCCAGTGATTGCCACCATGCAGCGCGCTACCGATGAACTGATCGCCTCGGGCGCAGCAAAGCTGGCGCTCAAGGCCGGTGACCGTGCACCGCAGTTCACGCTCGCCGATCCGGAAGGCAAGCCGGTGTCGTCGGCCGAGCTGCTGGCGCGCGGTCCGCTGGTGGTGAGTTTCTATCGCGGCGTGTGGTGCCCTTACTGCAACATGGAATTGCAGGCGCTGCAGGAAGCACTGCCGCAATTGCAGCAGGCCGGCGCCAGCCTGGTAGCCATTTCTCCACAGCTGCCGGCCAATAGCCGCAAGGCCATGCGCCAGAACGCGCTGTCATTCCCCATCCTCTCGGATGCGGGCAATGAGGTGGCGGCAGCCTTCGGGTTGCGTTTTGCGCTGCCGGACTACCTGGTGCAGCTCTACCAGTCGCTCAAGAACGAGCTGCCGGCCTTCAATGGCGATCCCAGCTGGACGCTGCCCATGCCGGCCCGCTACGTGATTGCTCCGGATGGCGTGATCGTCTACGCCGAAGTCAATCCTGACTATACCCGCCGCCCGGAACCGGCCGACATGCTGCCAGCCATCGGCCAGAGCGTGCTCTGAGTTCGCCGACGCGCATCTGCATTGCCCGCTCAGCGCCGTGCCAGGACGACCAGTCCCGGCACGGGTTGCTGCATTTCCACGCGCAGGCTTTCCTCGCGCACCAGCACCATCGCCAGCCCGGCCTCCTGCAGGCACTGTTGCACATAGCTGCGCTGGTGGCGGAAGCGGCCGCTGGCGTGAAGGTAGTAGCCAGCGGCACGTTCTTCCTCCGCCAGTTCGACGGTGAAGATCAGGTGGCCGCCTTCCTGCAAGGCTTGTACGGCTGCCCCGAAGAACGAGGCCAGTTGGCCACAGTAGATCAGCACGTCGCAGGCCGCGACCAGGCCATAACGTGCCGGATGAGCCCTCATCCACTCCACCGCGTCGGCTTCGGCCAGCGCGGTGTATTGTGCATGCCGTGCAGCGTGGCGCAGCATGTTGGGGGACAGGTCGATGCCTTCCAGCGCCTGCGCATAGGGCGCCAGTACCGGCGCGCACAGGCCGGTGCCGCAACCGGCGTCCAGGACATTGACCGGTGCTGCGCCGGCCAGGCCCGCCTGCAGCATCGCGTCCAGCACTTGCGGCCCACGGTAGTCCAGGTGCGTGACGAGGTTGCTGTCGAAGTGATCGGCGTAGTCATCGAAGCGCTGCACGATGTAGTCACGCGGGACCGTGTCGCTGGGCAGTCCGGCATAGGCGGCAAACATGTGGCTGGCGATGGGGTGTCCGGGCTCCTCCAGCAACCATTGCCGGCATACTTCTGCGGCTTGCTCCATCTGCCCCAGGAAATAGAAAGAGATCGCCAGCAGCTCGCGCGACTTGCCCTCGTGCGGCGGCAGCACGAAGGCCATGCACTGGTAGCGCGAACTCTGCATGCGATCGCCCAGCTGGGCGTAGAGCTCTGCCAGCTGATGCAGGGCGGCCAGGCAGTGCGGGTCATACTGCAAGGCCTGCTTGCCGGCGGCGATGGCGGCGTCGGTCTGGCCCAGGGCGCGCCGCGCTGCGGCCAGGTTGGTCCACAGTTGCGCATCTGCCGCCCGCAAGTCCAGGGCCTGTTCATAGGCCGGTGCCGCTTCCTCGAAACGTCCGCAGGCGAACAGAACATTGCCCAGATCGTTGCACCAGTCGGCATCAGGCGGGGCGTTGCGCGCGGCCTCGTGCATCAGCGCCAATCCTTCCTCGTGGCGACCGCACTGATGCAGCAGCACGCCCAGATAATGCTGGGCCGGGGCGTGCTGCTCTTCCATGGCGAGGATGAGGCGATAGTCTTCTTCGGCCGCATCGAGGCGGCCCGCTGCATGGTGGTTGAAGGCCGAAGTGAAGCTTTCTTCGATCAGTTCTTCCAGGGCGCCGCTGGACGTCATGGGGGGTCTCCTCTTGGTGTCATCGTCGGGGCGATGTGAATTTATTGACTCGAAACCGCCAGCCGAGGCAGCGACAGGGTCTGCGCATCGGTCGTGTCTGTGCTGCTCATGGCGGCAGGGACGGCCAGGGTGAAGACGGCCACCGACGCCGTGAGCGTAGCCGCCTGTTCGGTCAGGGCATCGGCGGCTGCCGCAGTCTGTTCGACCAGGGTCGCGTTCTGCCGGGTCGCACGGTCCATGTCCGCCAGGCTGAGACTGACCTGGGAAATGCCTTCGGCCTGTTCCTGTGTCGCCGTGGCGATCTCGTTGACGGTGGTCATGACATGGCCGAACGACTGCACGATCTGGACGATGGCCTGGTCGGCTTCCTTGACCTGTTCTGCGGCGTGGTCGACCGAGCCGATCGAGGTGGCGATCAGGTCCTTGACCTCGCGCGCGGCCTGCGCACTGCGCAGCGCCAGCGAGCGCACCTCCGAGGCCACGACGGCGAAGCCGCGGCCCTGGCTGCCGGCGCGGGCAGCTTCCACCGAGGCATTCAGGGCCAGGATGTTGGTCTGGAAGGCGATGCCGTCGATCACGCTGACGATGTCGGAGATCCGTGCTGCCCCTGCCGTGACCTCGGCCATTGCACCGGCGATGCCGCCCATGACCTGGCCACCGCGCTCGGCATCGCGGGCGGCGGCAGCCGCCATTGCATTGGTGCGGCCGGCGTTCTGGGCATTGTTGCGCACGGCACCGGAGAGCCGTTCCAGGGTGGCCGCAGTCGACTCCAGCGTACTGGCCTGGGACTGCGTACGCTGCGCCAGTTCGCCGTTGCCCTGGGCGATATCGGCGACGCCGTGATGCAGGTCGCGGGTGGCCTCGCGGATGTCGTCGACGGTGCGGGCCACGCCGCGCTGCATGCGCTGCAATGCGGCCAGGAGTACACCGATTTCATTGCCGGAGATGCCTTGTACCGGGCGACTCAGATCACCGTCGGCGATGCGGTCGAAATGTTCGGCGGCGCGCTTGAGCGGTCGCAGCAGCAGGCGGTCGAACAGCAGCCAGCAGACGCCGATGAGCAGGATGGAGGCCGCCAGCATGGATACGGCCAGTAGCGAGGCCTGGGCCGAGCGGCGTTCGGAGGCCTGGCGCAGACCGTCCTTGACCTGTTCCGCACGCTGGATCACGGCGCGCAGGGTGGCGGCAAATTCGCGATCGGCTGCTTCTGCGCTGACGGTGGCGGCGGCGTAGTCGTCCAGCGACACGTCATACAGCGCCACCTCGCGCTGGTTCAACACCTTGATGTAACTGTCATAGGCCGCCGAGACACGCAGTGCCTCGGGCTCGGCCAGGGCTTGCGGAGTGAGGCCCTGGCGGTAGCCGTCGAAAGCCTTGCGGGCTTCCTGCAGGGCGGCCGAGGCCCGTCGGCTGTAGTCATTGGACTTGATTTCGTCGCCCTTGACCAGATTGATGTAGGCGTTGTCCATGTTGATCAGGGTGGTCAGGAACAGGCGCTCGGTGTCATGCAGGGGCTGGATGTGACGATCCGACAGTTCGATCAGCGCAGCAGTGGCACGGCTTGCCGAGCGCGCGCCCTGCCAGGCCATGGCCACCGCCAGCCACAGCGCCAGGGTCAACAGCCCCAGTACCAGCAGCAGGGCAGTGCGCAGCTTCATTCTGGTCAACATGATGGTCTCCCTCGATCAGTGCAGGCCCAGGCGCCGGTCCAGTGACCAGGCACCACCACCGCGTGCCACCAGCAGCAGCAACAGACCGGCCCACGACAGGTGGGTTGGCCAGGCATCCGGGTAGACGAAGATCTCGATGACCGCCGTCATGCCCAGCAACGCCAGTGCCGCGCCGCGCGTGAACAGGCCCAGCACCAGCAGCAGCGGGAAGAAGTGTTCGGCATAGGTGGCCAGGTGTGCAGCCAGGTCGGGCGGTACCAACGGCAGGCGATATTCCTCCTGGAACAGGACATAGGTGCTGTCCTTGATGTGCAGCCATCCGCTGACCTTGGTCCGGCCGGAGAGGAAGAAGATGGCGGCAATCGACAGCCGTGCCACCAGGGCCAGCAGTGAATCGCTGATGAGGCGGCTGGCCAGGTCGGCGGCGCGGGTGTAGAGGGTGGTATGCGGCCGGGCCGTGGCTTCCAGGGTGAGAGGCGGTTCCATGAGGGTCTCCGTGGGGGTGTTCAATAGAAGGAAGTGAAGGCGCCGGCCAGAACCAACTGGCCCAGCAGCAGGGCAAGGTCCAGCCCGGGCTCGTGTGTCAGCGCCTGGTCGGCTGCACTGGCGATGGCGCAGCCATCGCGACAGGCATCGAGGAAACGGCAGCCGCCCGGGCCCAGTGCCTGCCATTGCACCTGGCCGTGAGGGCGGGTGAGCAGGGCGCCCTCGCCGCACCATTGCGGGGCCAGTTCCGTGGCGTCTTCTTCGCTGCGGTTGGCGTTCCAGATGGTGTAGACCGGATGTTGCCCATCGTGATGCCAGCGGCAGGCGGCATGCGGGACCAGGGTCACGTCCCGGCCCTCGGCCAGTGCGGTGTGCAGGGCCGCGCCTGCCAGGACGGGCTGGTCGGCGGCCAGGTGGGATTCGGTCCAGCAGCGATCCAGCAGGGCGATGCCGGGCAGATAGGGCAGGGCGCGTGCGGCCTCCAGCGTGCCGAGAAATTCGGCAAAGCCTTCGCCATAGGCGATCAGGCTGGCCTGGCGTGGCAAGTGGTGATGCGCGAACTCCAGTGCGGCTGATTCCATCCATGCGCTGCCCACCAGTCGGTGCACTGCGGGATAGTTGGCCAGCAGCGCATCGACGCAGCCCTTGAAGACGGTATTGCGATAGATCGCGAAAGCCGGCTGGGCGAGCAGCGCGCCGATCTCGGGATCGTCGCTATGACCGCTCAGGAGGGCCTGCAGGAAGGCGTCGTGATAGCGGCTCTCGGGGGCATTCATGCGGGCTGCTCCTCTGGTGCCGGCACCTGCGGATGAAGCAATGCAGCGGCCATGTCGCGCTCGGCCAGCAGTACATCGAAGGCCGGCACGTTGCCGTCGCGTTCGATCAGCGTGGGGCGGGGGCCGGTACGGGCCAGCAGATGCTGGTACAAGGCCCAGACCGGGGCCGCGATCGGTGCATCATGCGAATCGACCAGCAGGCCGGGAAGATGGGCGTCGGCACTGTGGCCGGCCAGGTGGATTTCGAGGATGGCCTCCGCTGGCAACTGGTCGAGGTAATCGGTGGCATCGATACCCAGGTTGCAGGCGCTGACGTGGACATTGTTGACATCGACCAGCAAGCCGCAACCGGTGCGGCGTACCAGCTCTTGCAGGAATTCCGGCTCGCTCCAGCTGTGCCTTTCCATGCGCAGATAGTGAGAAGGATTCTCCAGCGCGATGCGACGCTGCAGGACATCCTGGGTACGGCTGATGTTGGCGGCCACGCGCGCCAGCATCTCGGTCGTGCGCGGCACGGGTAACAGGTCGGGCAGGTAGTGTGCGCCGGCACGTGACCAGGCCAGGTGTTCGGAGACCAGTACCGGTTCGATACGTCGGGCCAGTTGTGCCAGCTGGCGCAGGTGAGCGGGATCGGGCGCTTGCGGCCCGGCCAATGACAGCGACACCCCGTGCAGGGCCACCGGATGCCTTTCCCGGATGGCCTGCAGCCAGGCCAGTCGGGGGCCGCCTTCCATCAGGTAGTTCTCCGGATGGACTTCGAACCACAGCCCGGGCGTGGTGCAGGCCAGGGCCGCATCGAAGTGCTGCGGCTTGAGGCCCAGGCCGGCAGTGAGGAGGTGCGCTGTCATGACCATTGGCTCCGGATGGATCAGATCGGCTTGAGCGAGCCCATGCCGCGCGGGGTCTTGATGGAAGTGCAGGTGCCGGCCGGAACGTTCTTCCAGGCATTGCCCTGGTAATCCATCTTGGCCGTGCCGGCGCAGGTGGTGCCTTCACCAGCCTTGCAGTCGTTCTGGCCGGCCATGGAAACGCCATAGCACTTCTCGACGGCAGTCTTGTTCATCGGTTGCTTGTCTTGCGCCATGGCTGCGCCGGAGGCGAGGGTGGCGAGGGTCAGGGCGGCGGTGGCGACGAGGCGGTGGTTCATGGTGTGCTCCTTGAAATGGAATGAAGTGGAAGATGACACTGACCGGCGCAGGCTGATTTGCTGCAGCCAGGCTGCCGGTCTGATGGTTAATTCGCAGGCGGAGGCTGGCCGGTTACAGCGCATCGAAAATTTTTTGAAGAAATATTTTTCGCGCTTGCTGTAACCCAAACGGTTTTGTGAACGAATACACAGGAGAGCGCGCCGTTGCGCAGTCTGCCCGCAGGGGCGAAACAGGGGATGTGAATGAAAACGATGGAACTGGTCAACATGCTGGCCACCGGCACCGGAGGTTCCGCCGGCCCCGGCCAGCGCACCCTGGTGCGCAACGTGGCCGCGCGCATGGCCGTGGCGCTGGCCTTGGGCCTGATGGGAGCGGCGCTACTGCTGGCCATTCTGTATGGGGTCCGCAGCGACCTGCGCACCCTGCTGCTGCAACCTTTGTTCTGGATGAAGGTCTCGTTTCCGCTGGCTGCGCTGCTGGCCGGACAACTGGCCGCATCCCGGCTGGCACTGCCGGGCATGCGCATCGGCCTGGCACCGGCAGCGGGATTGCTGCTGCCGCCGGCCCTGCTGTGGCTGGCTGGCGGCAGCTGGCTGGCGCTGGCACCACCCTCACAGCGTCTGGACCTGCTGCTGGGGAGCAGCTGGGAGGTCTGTTCGGCCAATGTGGCCTTGCTGTCGCTGCCCACGCTGGCAACGATGCTGTGGTTCCTGCGCGGACTGGCACCTACGCAACTGCGCGCAGCCGGTGCCGTGGCCGGTTTGGTGGCCGGTGCCCAGGGCGTGCTAGTCTATTCACTTTATTGCGTGGAGATGGCGCCGCCGTTCTGGGGCGTCTGGTATGTACTGGGGGTGGCGCTGCCGACGGGGGCAGGCGCCTTGTGCGGCCCATGGCTGCTTCGTTGGTAATCTGTCGGCGTGCTCATGACTGAGAGTCCTTTCCTGTTGGCCACTGGCGGCCCGGCCTTGTCGGGTGACCTGGCCGGTCTTCCCGGCAAGCCTTCGCACCCGGCCGAGGAACGCCTGCGTACGCTGCTGCTGGCCGGTCTCGACGGTGACGCCGTGGCCTATCGCCAATTCCTGGCCGAACTCAGCGGACGCCTGCGCGCTTTCCTGCGCAAGCGGCTGGTCCATCTGCAGGATGACGTCGAGGACGTCGTGCAGGAAACCCTGCTGGCCATCCACAACGCCCGTCACACCTATCGTCCCGACCAGCCGTTGACGGCCTGGGTGCATGCCATCGCGCGCTACAAGCTGATGGACTTCCTGCGCGCGCGCTCGCGCCGCGAAGCCTTCAATGACCCGCTGGAGGAAGAGCATGACCTGCTGGCCGTCTGTGACGACGAACCGGCCCAGGCCCGGCGCGATGTCGGCGCCCTGCTGGAGGAGCTGCCCGACAAGCAGCGCCTGCCGATCGTGCACGTCAAGCTGGAGGGCCTGTCGGTAGCCGAGACGGCGCAACTGACGGGGATGTCGGAATCGGCCGTCAAGGTGGGGATCCATCGCGGCCTCAAGGCCCTGGCCCTGAAGATCCGGGAGAAACTGCAAGCATGAAGACTGATGACCTTATTTCGATGATGGCCGGTGACGTAGCGCCGGTGGACCGTCGCCTGCCGGCCAGGCAGATGGCCCAGGCACTGCTGCTGGGCGGCCTGGGTTCGTTGCTGCTGATGCTGCCGATCTATGGACTGCGCCCCGATCTGACCGTGATGCTGGGGGTGCCGCTGTTCTGGATCAAGCTGGCTTTTCCCACCACGCTGACCGTGGGTACCCTGCTGGTGCTGCGGCGTCTGGTGCGTCCGGGGCTGCGCGTGGGTGCGCGCTGGGCCGGCATTGCCTTGCCCGGCCTGGCGCTGTGGCTGGGTGGCGTCACGGTGCTGCTCAGTGCGCCGGTGGCGCAGCGTCTGCCGCTGTTGATGGGGATCAGCTGGCGCAGTTGCCCCTTCAATATCGCGCTGTTGTCGGTGCCGCTGTTCATCGGCATCTTCTGGGCCGTGCGCGGCATGGCGCCGACGCGGCTGCGCCTGACCGGCGCCGTGGCCGGGCTGCTGGCCGGTGCCAGTGCGACCATGGTGTATTGCCTGCATTGCCCGGAAATGGGCGTTCCCTTCTGGGGCGTCTGGTACTTGCTGGGCATTCTCATCCCGGCAGCGGTCGGCTTGCTGCTGGGTCCGCGCCTGTTGCGCTGGTAAGTCTCCGGGAGTTTTCCAATGAGTTTGCTTTCCCTGTGGCAGCGGGCCACGCAAAGGACCGCTGCAGGCCAGGCTGCACGTGACGAGCAGTTGCTGATGAGTCTGTTTCTGCTGGCCTGGGCGGTCGAGGCGCGCGATCCCTACACGGGCGGGCATCTGTGGCGGGTGGCGCGGCTCTCGCGTTTGCTGGCCGAGTCGGCGGGATTGCCTGCGCAGCAGGTGGCGCGCATCACGATCGGCGCGTTCCTGCATGACCTGGGCAAGATCGGCATTCCCGATGCCGTGCTGGGCAAGAAATCTCGACTGGATGACGCGGAATATGCGGTCATCCGGACCCATCCCGAGATTGGCCATCGCATGCTGGCCGGCCACCCGCTGGCGGCGCTGGCCGAAGAGGCCGTGCTGCTGCATCACGAAACGCCGGATGGCCGCGGCTACCCCTACGGACGACGCGGCGAGGACATCCCGCTGGCTGCGCGCATCGTCGGCATCTGCGATGCCTTCGATGCCATGACCAGCACGCGCCCCTACCGCAGCGGCATGCCGATCGCCCGCGCCATGGAGATCATCGGGGGCGAGCTGGGCAAGCAGTTCGATGCAGAGCTGGGTCAGCTGTTCATCGGCTTGCAGTCCCATCCGGAACTGGCCCACATCGTCGGTCACAGCGACGAGGGTATCCCCCTGCAACGCTGCCTCAGTTGCGGTCCGATCATCGTGCAGCCGCGCCACGCGGCCGTGGGCGATACTCTGTACTGTCCGGCCTGCCATAGCGAATACACCATAGCGGCCGGTGCACAGGGCCTTCTGGCCAGCGGCAAGCAGGATACGGCGCGCGCCCTGGCGGTGCCGCCTGATACCGGTCTGATCCGTCGTCTGGTCGGGGAAAACCGCGCCGCCCTGACCTGAGTTGCATCACCCATGAAAAAGCCCGCACGAAGCGGGCTGGCGGGCTGGCGGTACTGCGCTCATTGGCTCAGAAGGTTTCCCAATCCCCTTCATCTTCTCCGGCAGGCAGGCGCGAGGCTTTGGCGGCCGGCTTGGCGGCTGTCTTCTCGGCCGGTGGCTCGGTCTTGGCGGCTGGTGCGGCAGCGGGTTTGGCTGCGGCTGCCTTGGGTGCGGCAATGGCCGCATGAGCAGCCGGCGTCGTCGCCGGCTTGCGTGGCGCCGCAGCCGTCGGCGCCGGGCGCGGTGCCGCCCTGGCGGCCACGGGTGCGGCCGGTGCCACTGGCGTGGCCTGGGCGGTACGTGCCTGGTTGCCATCGATCTGGAAACGTCCTACCAGTCCGGCCAGGGTAGCGGCCTGGTCCTGCAGCGATTGCGCGGCGGCAGCAGCTTGCTCCACCAGTGCGGCGTTCTGCTGCGTGCCTTCATCCATCTGCGTGATGGCGCGGCCGACTTCGGCGATGCCGGCACTCTGTTCCTGGCTGGCCGAGCTGATCTCGCCGACGATGTCGGTGACCCGACGTACGCTGGCCACCACTTCGGTCATGGTGGCGCCGGCCTGTTCCACCAGCTTGCTGCCGGTATCGACCTTGCTCACCGAGTCATCGATGAGGGTCTTGATTTCCTTGGCCGCCGAGGCCGAACGCTGGGCCAGCGAACGCACCTCCGAGGCCACCACCGCAAAGCCGCGCCCCTGTTCGCCGGCACGGGCCGCTTCCACGGCCGCATTCAAGGCCAGGATATTGGTCTGGAAGGCGATGCCGTCGATCACGCCGATGATGTCGGCAATCTTTCGCGAGCTGTCGGTGATGCCTTCCATGGTCTGCACCACCTGGCCGACCACGCTGCCGCCCTGGATCGCCACGTCCGATGCCGATTCGGCCAGTTGGTTGGCCTGGCGCGCGTTGTCGGCGTTCTGCCTGACGGTGGCGGTCAGTTCTTCCATAGCCGAGGCGGTTTCCTCGATGGAACCGGCCTGCTGCTCGGTGCGACTGGACAGGTCGAGGTTGCCGCTGGCGATTTCGTGGCTGGCCGTGGCGATGGTATCGGCCGAAGTCTTGATATTGGCGATGGTGCTCAGCAGGGAGTCACGCATGCTGCGCACTGCGTACAGCAGGCTGCTCTGGTCGCCCGGCGCAGTCTGGATGTTGGGGGTGAGGTCACCCTGGGCGATGCGGTTGGCGACCTCGGCCGCCTTGGCCGGATCGCCGCCGATGGTGCGCAGGATGCCGCGGTTGATCACGATCACCAGCCCCACCAGGGCGGCGGCGACCACGGCGAAGAGGATCGCCATGCGGGCCAGCGTGCCCATGAAGGCAGCGTTGATGTCATCCATGTAGGCGCCGGTAGTCAGGTTCCAGTCCCAGGGCTGGTAGGCGATCACGAAGGAAGTCTTGGCCACCGGTTCGGCCGCGCCGACCTTGGGCCACAGGTAGTGCACGAAGCCGCCGCCGGGCTTGCTGCCGGCCTTGGTGATCTCGACGAACAGGTTGTTGCCGGCCGGATCCTTGAAGTTGGTCAGGTCCTTGCCGTCCAGTTCGGTCTTGATCGGGTGCATGACGATGATCTGGGCCGAGGTGGAAATCGAGAAGTAGCCATCGGTCCCGTAGCGCAGACTCTTGATGGCGGCCTTGGCACGTTTTTGTGCCTCTTCCTTGGTGAGGGCACCACTGTCGGCCAGACTGCCATAGGCCTTGACCAGCGACAGCGCGGTCTGGCCGATGTTGGTCAGATCGTTCTTGCGCTCTTCCAGGCGCACGTCGCGCACCATATAGGCGCTGAAGACGGAAATCGCCAGAAGGGCGACGAGGCTCAATACGAGTGGCAGCCACAGCTTCTTGCTGAAGGATAACTGGCCCATGATGTAATCTCCCAATTTTTATCTGGACGCTCGCCGGCATCGTCGTGCCTGGACGATGGCAGCGGACCCCGCGGGCCTGGTGCATCGTCTTGCGTGAGCGTCATTGTTGCCAAGTCAAGGTGGTGTTCACGGGCTTTCGCAGATGAAATGCGCGCGACCTTGCCACTCTAACCCGGTATTGCCTTGCTGAATGCCGGAACAGGAGGCGCAAGTGCGCTCATTTTCGGAAATGAATGGTGCGGTGCGGGACAATTTCACTGCTCCAGCGCCGAGCGGAACCGATACCACCACAGGCCGATCCGTTCACGCAGGGCATAACTGGCCAGCTCAAGGTTGCTGGCGCGCGGCAGGTAGTCGGTGGGTCGGGGGCGTGACCGACCGTGGAACAGGGTAGGCGCTGCCCGGACCTGCAAGCCCGTCTGCGTGAATACGCGCATGGCGCGCGGCATGTGGATGCTGTCTGTGACCAGCAGGATGCGCGTGATGCCATCGGCCTTGAGCATGGCGGCCGAATGGCTGGCGTTCTGGGCCGTGGTGTCGGCCTGCTGCTCCTGCCATCGCACCGCTACCCCGAAGTCGCGCTGCAGGTCGCGCGTCATCAGGGCGGCTTCGCTTTCCGGTGAACCGTCGGGGCTGCCGCCGGTCACCAGGATGGGCAGGCCGGTCTGGCGCGCCAGATAGGCGCCGTATTGCAGCCGCTTCATGCCGAGGGCGGTGGCGTCGTCGCTGCCACCGTATTCCGGCGCCCGGTCGACCCGACCCGATCCCAGGATGACGATGGCCTGCGCATCGCCGGGGCCGGTCAGCGGCGGATACTGGTCTTCCAGGGGGCGTACCGTCCACAGGGCGCCGACGCGGGTACTGAGGACCAGCAGGATCATCATCCCCAGCAGCATCAGGGCCAGACCGCTGCGCGGCGCGCGGCGGCGCAGCCATCGCCCGGCCAGGTACAGCAGGAGGGGCGAGACGGGCGGCAGCAGGAGGCTGCTGGCCATGGCGGAGAGGAGGACCGGCAATGACATGAACGGGATCGGCAGCAATGGTGGACAGCCTGGCATTGTGCGTGATTGTGCCGGTCCGGGCCAGCCTTGCCGCATGCCGATTTGCCTCGCCGCAGGGAATCCCCCAGAATGCGGGATCGCAAAAGGAAGGGCACAGCCCCGGGAATGCCGTGATACGACTTGTCTTGTTATTGCTGGGTGCCGATTTCATCCGCCGCAACTGGCACGCTCTGGCCGTGGCCGGTCTGGCCTGGGGAGCCGTCGGCGTGTCGCTGATGATCGATGCACTCGATGGCGTGCTCAATTTCCCCTTGACCCTGTTCGGCTACCTGCTGCTGCTGGAGAGCCTGGTCACCCTGTGGGTGGCCAACAGCGGCATGGGCGCGCAGAAGACCCTGCGCTACGCCAAGGGCGGCTTGTTCCTGCTCATTGCTATCCTGGTCATCACCCAGCACTACGCCAGCAACATGGCGCTGGCCATGCTGTTCGGGCTGGCCTTCACCATCGGCGGTGCGCTGCAGATCACCTCGGCCCTGGTGGTGCGCTTTCCGCGCTGGCGCACGGCCATGTTCGGCGGGGTCGTGCAGATCGGGCTGGCGATCTTCTTCTTCCAGCCTTATCCCACCCACTACAAGGGAACCGTGCCGTATTGCCTGGCGCTGGGCCTGGTCTTCGGTGGCTGGAACATGATCTGGGTGGCCCTGCGCAGCCGCATGCTGCCGCAGCAGGCCGCCGCTGACGTGCTGGCCGAGCGCAACAGCGGCGATGACTTGCCCTTCGATGCCGGGCTGCACGACGCTGCGCCCGACCTGCAGGCACAGCTGTGCACCCCGGCCACGGCTGCTGCGACACCAGGGCCGCTGTCACCGATGACCCTGCACGTATGGACCCCTACCGGCAGCGCCAAGGGACAAGCCCGGCGGCAGCCGGTGATCGACCGCTACATTGCCGCCGTCGACACCCAGGGTGTCATCTCGACCGGCCACGCCGCGCTGGAGATCCTGCCCGATCTGTACATCAGCCTCTATCCGGCCGAGGAAATCGACCGCTCGCCGGATCAGTTCGCCCGGCTCCTGCGTGCTACGGCCGACAACGACGTCAAGGGCCGCTACCTCACCGATTACCGCAGCGAAGCCGCGGCCTGGTGCGAATCGACCGAGAAGATCGTCTTCCGCGACTACCGTCGCGCCTCGCTGGAGCGCTTCTGGCAGCATTACCGCCAGACCGAGATCTACAACCTCACCTATCGCAATTGCTCCAGCACCGTGGCTCATGCCCTGGAGGCCGCGCTTGAGGGCGTCATCGGCACCCGGGACCGGCACTGGTTCAATGCGGTGCGCATGATGTTGACGCCCGAGATCTGGGTCGCCAGCCAGATCCGCAAGCGCGCCGTGACCATGGCCTGGACGCCGGGCATGGTGCTGGACTATGCCCGCGCTTTGCGCGCGGTGGTGCATCCGCGTCCCTTGTCCTGGGCTGCCTCGCTGCAGCTCGCCCTGCGCCAGAGCCGGCGCCTGCGCAAGGCCTGGCGAATGACGCGCCGCCAGGCGGATGCGCAGTCCTCTTCCTTCAGGAAACCATGAGCCATCCTCTCCCCGTACAGGAACACTGGATCGACGCCGCCGACGGCACCCGCCTGTTTTGCCGCGACTGGCTGCTGCCCGGCGCCACCTCGGCGGTGCAGATGGTGCATGGCCTGGGGGAACATGGCGGGCGCTATGAGGCATTGGCACAGCTGTTCAATCAGGCCGGCTTTTCCGTGCGCATCTGCGACCATCGCGGCCATGGCAATTCGGGTGGCCGCCAGGGCAGCCTGATCCGACCGGATGATCTGCTGCGCGACCTGAAGCAGAGCTTCGATGACTTCAGCCGCCGCACGCAGTGCACGCCGCTGCTGTTCGGTCACAGCATGGGCGGCCTGGTGGCGGCGCGCTTTGCCACCGGCGGTTTCAGCCCGGTGCGGGCACTGGCCTTGTCCTCACCGGCGCTGGCGCTGGATCTGTCGCGCTGGCAGCGGCTGCTGCTGAAGGTCTCCTCGGCCATCGCCCCGGGCCTGGCCCTGCCGACCGCCTTGCCGGCTGCGCGCATCTCGCACGATCCGCAGCAGGTAAGAGCGTACCGCCAGGACCCGCTCAATCACGGCAAGATCGCGCCGCGCATGCTCAACTTCATGCTCGATGCCATGCAGCAGACGGCGCGCGATGCCGTCCAGTTCACGCGGCCAGTGCTGCTGCAGGTCGCCGGCGATGACGCCTTCGTCGCCCCGCGCGGCAGCCGGGCCTTCTACGAGGCCCTGCCCGGCCAAAGCAAGACGCTGCACTGGTACGCCCAGGCTTACCACGAGATCTTCAATGAGGAAACCCGACTGCGTGAGCAGGCCATGCAGGACTTGCGGGAGTGGCTGGGACAGTTGCCGCCGACCGAGCAAGCCAGTCCAATGCCGACGGTATCGATGGGGTAAAACCAGAAGACGCTGAAGCCAGCGTGAAGAAGGGTTCAGGAATTAACCTGGAATTACGCATGTAAAGCACCGCGACAGGCTTCTGAAGGGGCCGATCCGGTGCTTTTTTGTTCACTCAGGGTTGTCCGCTGGGAACGTTGCTGAACTGGCAGCGGCTGTCAAAGCCGACGAAGCCAGGCGCGCAGGCGCAGCCTTGCACGGCCAGCAGCAGGGCGGAGGCGGCGAGGAGGGAGGCAAGTCGCTTCATGCGTCACTTTCGTTGCGTTGGCAAAGCTTGCGAGTGTAATGCGCTGCAGCAGCTTTGCAAGTCAGACGACGACACGACATTTACCACACCGGCAAGCCAGAGTTGCACCATGGTAAATCGTTGAGATATCAACGATGATGATAATGGTGCGAATTTGCCCTAAATCAGTGCGAATCGATCCGCGACCGGCGCCAAAAGAAAAAGCGGCTTGTCAGCGTTGCAACGCGACAATAACCGCTTTTCAGGACTGCTCCGAAGTGGCATCGCGTCTCCGTGCGGAGACGGGCGATCACCCGGCCAGGAGGCTGCTTACTTGACCGAAATCAGGTAGCGCGCAACCATGGCGCCGATGAGCAGGGTGTACGGGAGGATGTCGGCGATGATGTTCATGGTGAGCTCCGTGAGGAAGAAATTGATCTGTTGCATTGCAATATATTCGCTTCACGGGCGTGCTTCCACTTTTGAATCCCAATACCAGTTATCTATTTTGTGAATGATTGGCTGTCCGGGTATCTCCGATGTTTTTTTTCTTGAGAAAAACCTTTTTTAATCAATGGCTTGCGTAAAACCCTCCGGGCTGACGCAGCAAGCCCCCGTGGCACGGTGTGTCATCCGTACGACAGGGGCTATGGGGCAACATCACGATATCCGGCACGTTTTGTCGTGCAGGATGCTCAGGCTTACTTGACCAGTTGCAGGTTCAGGCCGCGCAATTCGGTATTGATCCGGAGCTCGTAGCGGCCGCCTTGGGCCACGGGCAGCGTCAGCTTGTCCGTCGTCGGTCCGGCATTGCTGCCCAGGCTGTTGACGCGCTTGATGCTGAAATCATAGCTGCCGGGCTTGAGCCAGATCGACAGATGTTCACCGCCGGCGATCTGGGCCAGCACCACATCGTTGATGGCCAGTTCCAGCATGTCGTTGTTGAGCAGGCCGGCGGCACGGGTGAAGGTGACGGGCGACAGGCCCGCGGCCTGCTCGGTCATGCTCTTGATGTAGACGCGCGCGGCGGGGATGGCGCCGCTGGCGGTGCGTTCCACCGGGGTGGTGCAGGCGGCCAGGGTCATGATGAGGGTGAGGCTGGCGGCGAGGGTCTTGATCATGTTGCTCTTCCTTGTGGTCGTAGGCGATGCGGGACTCAGGGGCGTGCCGCAGACGATAGCACGGGCGGCTGCCCGATCAGTTGCAGCAGATGTCGTTCGATGGCGAAGACGTGGTGGTCTTCGGCGCCCAGCTCGCGCAAAGCCTGGGCCAGCTTGAGCAGGTATTCGCTGTTGCGCCCGCTGGGACCGACGGCGCCGGCGATCTGGCGCGCGATCTCCAGTTCGCTGGCGGGCCCGGCGAAGGCTTCGTTGTCGTCGGCAGCGATGTAGATCAGCCCTTCGGCGACCTGGCCATCCTCGAAGCTCATCTCGGTAACCAGGCGCAGGTAACCGTTTTTCTCGCGATGATCCAGATGGGCAAAGACTTCCGGCGTGATCAGGTAGGCCATGCCGGCGCAGACGGCATCCTGCTCCGGTACCAGGGTTACCACCCGGCCCGGGGCTTGGGCTGTGCCGCGATGATCGTGGGAACTTTGCCAGAAGCGTCGCGCCCAGCCGGTGATGTGGGCCGGGCGGCGTTCCAGATAGGGGAAATCGGCCTTGAAGATGATGGAGCCGTAACCGAACAGCCAGACGCTGGCGTGGTCATCGAAACGACGCATCTGGCGGTTGAGGGCGATGGTGTTGACGGACATGGACACAAAGCAGGGCGACGGCCTGGCCGTCGGAAGCCTGCCATTATAGAGGGGAACGGGCAGTCGGTTTTGAGCGAAAACTTTCACTGATAGTCATTGCGAAGTGATCTTTTGCGCATAAAATGGCGCCTGCCGGCCCCCTATGCTGGTCGCACAGGCCCGTCCTGCGGCGCTATCCGCCTGCTCCTCGAAGGGGCGTGCGGCCATCCGGGGCCTCATCCGAATCTTCAGGGGAATATCATGCGTTTTGTCGTCATGCTGCTGACGCTGGTCGTCGGTGTTGTGCTGGCCGGTTGCGAGAAGACCGATTTTGAAAAGAAGTCCGAATCCGACGCCAATGCGCGCCGGATCTTCAATCTCAAGAGGGAGTCCTCCAAGGATTGAGCATCACCCACGGGAGAGCGCAGCGCTCCCGGAAACACAAACAGCAGGCACCTGGCCTGCTGTTTTCGTTTGTGCGGTACGGGCCGCTTCAGTGGTGCGCCGCGCGTGCTGCCTGCGGCACGCGCAGGGCGTCGGCACATTCGTGCACCAGCGCCGGTCCCTGGTAGATCAGTCCGGTGTAGAGCTGTACCAGCGAGGCCCCGGCCTCGATCTTGGCGCGCGCATCGGCCCCGCTGAAGATACCGCCCACGCCGATGATGGGCAGCGCCTCGCCCACTTCGGCCTTCAGGCCACGGATCACCTGGTTGGACAATTCCAGCACCGGCTTGCCCGACAGGCCGCCGGCTTCTTCCCCGTGCGGCATGCCTTGCACGGCATCGCGGGTGATGGTGGTGTTGGTGGCGATGACGCCATCGATCTGGTGACGCAGCAGGGCGTCGGCGACGTTCTTGACCTGTTCCATGTCCATGTCCGGCGCGATCTTGAGCGCCACCGGCACGTAGCGACCATGACGGTCGGCCAGGCGGCGCTGGGCCGATTTCAGCTGCGAGAGCAGGGAATCCAGTTCGGAGGCCCCTTGCAGCTGGCGCAGGTTCTTGGTGTTGGGCGAAGAGATGTTCACCGTCACATAGCTGGCATAGGGATAGACCTTTTCCAGGCAGTGCACGTAATCTTCGGCGGCGCGCTCGATGGGGGTATCGGCGTTCTTGCCGATATTGAGGCCCAGCACGCCCTGGCGCTCCTGATAGAAGCGCGAGGATTGCACATTGGCCACGAAGGCATCCACGCCGCCATTGTTGAAGCCCATGCGGTTGATGACCGCGTTGGCGGCCGGCAGGCGGAACATGCGCGGCAGCGGATTGCCCGGCTGGGCGCGCGGCGTGACCGTGCCGACTTCGATGAAACCGAAACCCAGCGCCGCCAGGCCGTCGATGTAGGCGCCATCCTTGTCCAGCCCGGCGGCCATGCCCACCGGGTTGGGGAAGGTGATACCCATGACCGTGCGCGGATCGGCGGCCGGTTTTCTGGTGATGAAATCGGTCAGGCTGTAGCGTGCGGCGCAGCGCAACGCGGGCAGCACCAGGTGGTGTGCGGTTTCGGGTTCCAGGGAAAACAGCAGCGGACGCGCGAGCGCGTAGAGGAATTTGTCGGACACGATGGGGCGATCAGGTAAGGAAGAGGGCCAAAAAAACTGCCGCTATTCTAACGCGTGCCGCCTTCCGTTCTCCGTATCCGGGCCGTTGTCGCCCATCATTTGCAGTTTCTGCGGCTGTTTTTGCAGACGTTGCGCCACAGACGTGAAGCCCGCTTCAGCCTTCGAGCAGGCTCCAGTGGCCCTCATGCAGGGCTTCCAGCGGCTGGTAGTTGGTCTTGTAGGCCATCTTCTGGCTTTCCTTGATCCAGTAGCCCAGGTAGACGTAGGGCATCTCCAGCTGGCGCGCTTGCTCGATCTGCCAGAGGATGTTGTAGGTACCGAAGGAAGCGGCCGGCAGGTCGGGATCGAAGAAGGTATAGACCGAGGACAGCCCGTCATTGAGCACGTCGATGATGCTGACCATGCGCAGCGTGCCGTCGGCCTCGCGGAACTCCACCAGTCGGGTGTTGACTTTGCTTTGCAGCAGGAACTGCGCGTACTGGTCGCGGCTGTCCTGGTCCATGCCGCCGCCGGCATGGCGGGCGCACTGGTAGCGCAGGTAGAGTTCGTAGTGCTCGTGGGCGTAGGTCAGGTTGGTGACCAGGGTTTGCAGGCCGCGATTGCGTTCCCAGGCGCGGCGCTGGCTGCGGTTGCGTTCGAAGTCGGCTACGCGGATGCGTACTGGAGTGCAGGCAGTGCAGCCATCGCAGTAGGGGCGGTAGGTAAAGATGCCGCTGCGCCGGAAGCCCGTCTTGACCAGTTCCGAGTACACATCCGCGTTGATGAGATGCGAGGGTGTGGCCACTTGCGAGCGGGCCTGCTGGTCATCGAGATAGCTGCATGGGTAGGGCGCGGTTGCATAGAACTGCAACGTGGAGAACGGCAAGTCTTTGAGATGCGTCATGTGCGTCCTGTCCTGTCTTGCGGGAGGCCGGCGGCGAGGTGTCGAGCGCACCGTGGGTCCCTGGAGTCAGGTTCCAATTTACACCATTTTGATAGTCGCAGTGAAGGATGGAGCCAGGCTCAGTCACGTGGGCCGGACGGGATGCCGGTTTCCAGCAGGTTCAGGGGTGCCCATCCATGGATCTGCGGCCACTGGATGGCGGCGCGCAGATGGTGCAGGAAGTCGCTGCGGGGGATGGGGCGTGCGCCCAGCGAGGCCAGGTGGGCGGTTTCCTGCTGGCAGTCGATCATCTGCACGCCATGGCTGCGCAGGAAGAACACCAGGTGTGCCAGGGCCACCTTGGAGGCATCGCTGACGCGGGCAAACATCGATTCGCCGTAGAACATGCGACCGATGGAGACGCCATAGGCGCCGCCGACCAGTTCACCGTTGAGCCAGACTTCGGAGGAGTGGGCGTAGCCGGCGCGATGCAGGCCGGTATAGCCTGCCATGATCTCGGGCGAGATCCAGGTGCCGTGTTCGTGTCGGCGCGGGCCGGCGCAGCCTTGCATGACCTGTTCGAAGTCGGTATCGAAGGTGACTTGCCAGAGTCCGTCGCCGTGGCGACTGCGCTCGATGCGACGCAGGGTTTTCTTGAGGCTGTCGGAGACGACGAAGTGATCGGTGTGCAGCACCATGCGCGGATCGGTGCTCCACCAGAGGATGGGTTGGCCTTCGGAGAACCAGGGGAAGATGCCGTGGCGATAGGCTTCGAGCAGGCGCTGTGGCGACAGGTCGCCGCCGGCGGCCAGCAGCCCGGCCGGATCGGCCAGGGCGCGCGAGACATCGGGGAAGGGCGTATCGAGATCCAGCCAGGCGATCATCCGCGTGCTCCTGCGGATCAGATCATGCGGCGGCGGATGTCTTCGGTGTGCAGCGTGAAGCCGCCTTCACCGCTGCGCACTTTCTTCATCTGGGCAAAGAAGGCGCGCAGGGTGAATTCCACCGTGGGGAAGGCGATGTCCTGCCAGGGGATCTGGTCTTCTGTATAGAGGGCCACTTCCAGGCTTTCGATGCCGGCCTGGTAATCGAGGTCGAGCAGGGTAGCGCGGTAGAAGAGGTGGACCTGGTGGACGTGGGGCACGTTGACCAGGGAGAACAGTTCGTGCAGCTGGATACGGGCACCGGCCTCCTCTTCGGTTTCGCGGCGGGCGGCGTCTTCGGTGGTTTCCGCGTTTTCCATGAAACCGGCCGGCAGGGTCCAGTAACCCAGACGCGGCTCGATGGCACGCTTGCACAGCAGGACCTTGACCTGGCCATCCTGTTCCCAGACGGGGATGGAGCCGACCACCATCTTGGGATTCTGATAGTGGATCGCTCCGCAGTTGGTGCAGACATGGCGCAGCCGCGTGTCATCGGGAGGAATCTGCTGGGATACTGTGTGGCCGCACTCGGAACAGAATTTCATAGAGGCTCGGAAGGTGTCTGTCTTTATATATAGTAGGGAAGGGGCCTTGGGTGCATTTTCCTGTGGCGGCACGGACCGCTTGACCGGCTGGCTGGACGGTTGCAGGAAGCTGCAATGCGGTTAGGAGTGTATCACTGTAAAAAGATTGCAGAAAATGTTTGCATTCCCATTTTGGCTGTCCTATAATTGTGTTCTTCAGACGCGGGGTGGAGCAGTCTGGCAGCTCGTCGGGCTCATAACCCGAAGGTCGTAGGTTCAAATCCTGCCCCCGCAACCACCGATATAGACGGCCCGGCTACTTGCTTAAGTAGCTGGGCCGTTGCCATTTTGGCCCACACCTGATTGTCTTCCCTGAGCTCCAGCTGGATCGAGCCAAAGATATCGCCCAGGATCTTTCTGGCCATCAGAGGATTTTCCCGAAGCGCAGCAGTCAGATTCATCAGGATCTCGTTGAAGATGCTGGTCACATTGGGATTGCGCGCTGCCTCGCTCGCAGCTTTGAGCGCAAGCCTGCGCTGCAGTGAGCTGCGATCATTTTCGAGGGTCTTCAATTTCTCCGCCAGCGCCTCCGAGACACCGATCATCGTGATGGCATCAACCACTCTGCCGATCTCTGTCGTCAGCTGTGCTATACGTTTTGTTGTCTGAGAAACATCTTCCGTAGAATCTGTATTCTCCTTCAGCATCTCTTCAAAGGCCTTCTCGAACTCGGCAGCTGCCACCGGTGACAGTAGTTCTGCGCGGATGATCGAAATCAGTCTCTTTTCGACCAGTTCTCTTAGTATTGAAAATCCTTTGCACACGGCAGGGCCGCGATCCTTGGCAGCTGCACAGCCATAGCGCTCTGCATTGATCGCAACCACTGCTCCGCCGCAGTGCGGGCAGAGCATCATGCCCCCAAAGAGAGTCGTCGCAGGACGGACTTGGCGCTTGCGCCCATGCTCGTCCCTGCCAGCGTCGATGCGCTCGCGCACGCGGCGCCAGAGTTCGTCATCAATGATGCGCAGCTCTGGCAGGCTGGCCGTCTGCCATTCCTCTCGGGGTCGCTCTGTCCGCTGGCGCCGCCCGGTGTCGGGGTCTTTGATCCACTGAGACCTGTTCCAGACGTACTGCCCCACATACATCGAGTTATTCAAGATGCCCGAGCCTTTTACCGGGCTGCCATAAATCGCTGATACGGCCCACGTGCTGTCACGTGGCGATGGCACGCCCTGGTTATTCAGCTCATGTGCGATCCGCTGCACGCTGTTTCCTGCCGCATATTGCTCGAAAATCCAAACTACCCAGCGCGCCTGGTTTTCATTGATCTGGTACGTGCTCCCGCCATCAGCCTTCACAATGTCATACCCATAGGACTTACCTCCGGCGATGTAGCCTCGCTCCACTTGGCCGGCTTGGCCTCGATGCGTCTTGCTGCGCAGGTCGTCCAGGTATAGATCGTTAATCAGACCTCGCACGCCGCGCATTATCTTGCGGCCGCTATGCCGCGAGTCGTATCCGTCCGAAACGCCAATGATCCGGATACCTCGGTGCTCAAGCCGACGGACAATTTGCTCTTGCTCCACCTGATCACGTGCAAGCCGGTCGAGGCCTTCTACCAGTAGCAGATCGAAGCGGCCGGCGAGGGCATCGGCCAGCATTGCGTTACCTGCCGGCCGGCTTCCAACGGCAGTCGAGCCGGAGATGGCAGCGTCGCAGCGCTCGAATTCGACAGTAGCCCCCTCCCGATCTGCCCGAGTCCGGCATACTCGTAACTGGTCATCTAGAGAGGTCTCGCTCTGCTTGTCGCTACTATATCGTGCGTAGATCGTTGCCTTCATTACCATCTTGTGTCGTTGATGTTGCTGTATTGAGTGGGTTGCCGGTTAACCAGTTCTTCACCGCCTGGGCTGCAAGCATCCTGATTAATGGACGCATGTTTGAGTTTTTTTCAAGCATATCAGCAGTAAATGGGGAGCTTTGGTGTGAGCTCTGGGACTGTTTTTTCATCTCGCCTCCCGATATTTCTGCTTAGGTTGTTGATTCCGCCAACGGGCGGCGCGCGTCGCCAAGTTGCGGGGATGGCTGCTCATGCTCCGTCCTTCGACTTGGGGAACTTCGTTTGCCACCTGCTCGGCCAGTATTCGCAGAAGCTGGCCCCAGGCGGTTTGATTTTTAATTGCGGACATCCATTCTTCCCCTGTCGATAATGTTCGCGCTGTAGTCGCTCAGGCACAGACGTCTAGTTTCGCGGTTCGGGGTATTGCGGCGCAGGTCTCCGGCATCATCGCAAGTGAGGATGTCTGCCAACGGCACACCGCGGAACAACCCGGCCGGTTCGTTATCCAGCTCGACCCAGGCGAATCGCTCGCCATTGCCCAGGTGCTGACGAATGACCGACACATAGCCCGCTAGCACCCCATCGTCGGGCGTGTTGAACGTAATGCGGTCCAGGGTCTGCGGAGGCTGCATCACGAAGTCACGCGGCTTGCTGGTGGTTACATCGAATTTCACGGGCGCATTCATTGCTTCTTCTCCTTGGTGGCCGTTACAGAACACACGCCAAAGCGATCGACGGCGGCGGCGATCACGTCGCAGCTATGGGCTGCGATGGCGGTGTAGGAATGGCGTGCGCTGGCGGTGCGCACGACGACACGAAACGCGGTCATGGGGCGTTCCCTTTCGTTGGGTTGGGATCAATCGGAAGTTCGCTGACATCGAGCCGGCCGGCGCGCCAGTCCGCGACCTGGCGCGGTGTGCCGAGGCGCGAGGACTTGTCCGGCGCGGGTACTATGCGCGGCCAGGGGCATGCCTTAATGGCGTCCCATGAGGCCAGGGCCTGCCGCTGTTCGTCGGCCGTCATGGCCGGCGCCGGCCACGCTGGCCTGTCGTCGACCGTTGGCCGGGGCCATGGGCATGCGCCCAGGGCGAGCCAGGCGTGATCGATCTGCGCGGCTTGGTCGGGCTTGAACATGAGCGGTGCGGGCGCCGCCTTCGGCTCGAAGGACACATCGGCCGCAAAGGCAGGTGTGGCGGGCTGCGTACAGTTATTTACACGAGTCCAAGGGAACCCCGAACCCGCCGATGCGCGGGCGTCGTGCCCTTGAACTGGCGTCCATGTGTGACGAATGGATTTGAAAACCACCCCGACCATCTGGCGGCACTGGACGCCATAGGGCATCACGCGTTCGCACTCTTCATAGCGGCCAGTCACAGTCTTGGTTTCCGTGGCCAGCGTGACCATCAGATCGTCTCGCTTCACCAGCGCGCCACCTTGGGCACGCAGATAACTCGCCCAACATGCACGCTTCTCGCCCTCGACCTTTTGCACGGCATCCCAGGCAGCGGCCATGGCCGGCGGGGCCTGTTTGACCATATCTGCCGGCACGCGGCGTAGCTCGCGCCAGACGCTTACCGGTGCGCCACCCCATTGCTGGAACTGGCGAATGCCCCAGCGAGCGGCCCAGGCTTCTACACGGGCCGAGGGCGTTAGCTCACGATCCCCTGCCATGTCAGTGGTGATGAGATAACCCTCTTTGGTCTTGTGGTCGGCGACGCCATCGATGTTCTTGGCCACGTACTTAGCGATATAGCCAGCAGCACTACCTTTCGCCCAATCAATGCGTTTCACGTCCAGGCGGCGCTTGAATGCACCCGGTTCGCCGCGATCCACGCGCCAAGCGTATCGCTTCATGACGCGGATAGCGCGGCTGGCCACGTCCTTGACGTGCGGCGTGTTGTAGTCCGGCAGCGCGCGCACGAACACCAGCATGTGCCAGTGCGGGCACCCATCGTGATGCGGTTCAGCGATCCGGAATCCGTACAGGCCGATGCCGCGACGAGCCAACGCCGAGCGAGCCAGCGCGGTCATCTTGCCGAGGTACTTATTGGCGGTGCGCGGGTCGGAGCCGTCATATTTCGGATTCGGCTTGCCCGTATGCAGCGTGGCATGGAAGCGCGATGGGCACGACCAGGTGAGGAAAAGCCCTTGATCGTTGCACTCCTTTGCAATGACCTCGAAACCATTGATGCGCAGCATGAGTTCGCCGCGACGAATGGTCTTGTTTGCGGTCGTCTTTTCGGCCAGTTCAGCAATGCTGAATTCCTGGCCAGCCTCATTGCGCACCATCGTCGCTTCCAGAGCGGCGGCATTTCTTCTGTTCTGCGCCAGCCGAGAGAGTACGGCGTCATTACTGGCATAGGGCTCGCCGTGGTAATGCACATAGCCCAAGCGAATATTGCCGCCCTCAAAGGCACGGCCGACTACCTTACGCAGTTGCCGACGCCACCAGCGCGGATCCACGACACGCGCAATGATGGCACGTAGGTCGTCATCGTCCACGTCAGGCATGTCAACGCCGTAGTCGCTGCACTCTTGTTCGATGAGGTCGCGGGCGTGGGTGTCTGAAATCGCTTTCCACAAAACCTTCTTGACGTTCTCGGCGGCTTTCTCGGCCGTGGCGCAAATATCGGCATCATCCTGCGACAGATCTACTCCGGCCGGCACGTACTGCTCAGCGAACTCGCGGACGAATTGAACGGCGACCGGTTCAAAAATCTTGTTCCAGTGCCATACCGACATCAGTTCCAGGGCCTGGCTCACGACACGTCCGCGCCACTTCAGCGGAATACGTGCCAGTTCCCCGGCAAACTGGTGCGACTCGACGAAAGCCCGATGGCGACGCCGTGTCTTGGCATCGACTGTTCTAGACTGCATTGAGAGCTCTTTCATACGTCGTAATGGCACGCAGCACCGCATGGCGCATGGCCAAGCGTTCAGCTTCTGTGAAGGAGTGAATAGGGCATTCCCAGCGATCCGCGGAGAGTCCCGCCAGGGCGAGGATGTGTCGACGCACTGGCTTGGGCATCGCTGCCCAGGAATAAGCAATCCCGGTTTGGAGATTGGGGCGCCTGCGATTGCGCAAGAGTGAGATGGATTTCTCTAGCTCAGCCTTAGCGGCTTCATTGCCGGGAGGCGTGGGCACCCATGCCGCGCGCTCGCGCAGCAGGTCCGATGCCGGACGGAATGACGCATGGTCCTTAATTCGTGCACCGCGCATCATTACCCTCGCACCAGCCCGAGAGCCGCCAGAAGAGATGGTGCAAGCAACAGCAGAGCAGCGATTCCATGAGCGATCACAGTACGCATTACCACACTCCCATCAGGCCGCCGAGACGCTGCAAGCGCTGGACGAGACGGGCGGAAATAACGTTCTTCCCTTGCCAGATCACATTCCACTGCAGTTCGTCCTGCAGCACGGCCTTGCGCTGCAGCATGCGTTGGGCGCATTGAAATTCTTTGATGTCGTCGCCCATGCGAAGCCGCAGCGAGGCGAGTGCAAGCGTTGTCTGTTGCTGATCGAGAGCCATGTGAGGTTTCTTTAGGGTGAGCGAATCCCGCGTGCGCCCAAAGGCGCACGACAGGTCTTAGTCAACTTGGGGTTCAGCGACCGGCTAGGCGGTCACCAGTAAATCAGGCAGTACCTGTTCCTTGGGGGGCAAGGTACGCACGGGGCGAGATGGGAAGGCTCACCTCGGGATTGGGCATGGCCGACAGGGAAACGGTACGAGAAATCTCCAGCGTGGCAACGAAGGTATGGCCGCAATCGACGTTCTGGCATCGATAGGTGATTTCCTTCATCAGCGTGGACATGGTCCGGCTTTTGGCTGCACGCACAGGGCTTTGGCAATGAGGGCACGGCAGGCTGATTACACGCATGTTGTTTTTTCTTCCTTGATGGCATAGAGTGCACGCCCCTTGCCAGTAACACGTTTAATGCCTTCTCGAACAGATTGCGCTAGAGCGAACTCAGCGGCCTGTTCAATCGTGTCGAAGCCTTCTCGCATCATGATCACTTCCAGGGCTTCGACTAACGCAGGGTGGGTGAACGGCAGTTCGATATCAGGCATTGCGAGGCACTGAAAAGTGGCTCGTGAGCGCCTTGGCTTGCACGTTCTGCTCGGATAAGATCGGCATCGAATAGGATTGCGCCAGGGCGATGGCCTGATGCATCAACAGATCATGGGCCAAGGTGGCCAGGTTTTCGCCTTGGTACTGTGCCAGAGCCTTCATGATGTCGTAATTGTCATCGTTGACGCGCACTACGATGCGGCGATGACGGATTTTGCGGGGATCATCGTACATGGCGGTCTCCGATGCTCAAGCCCGTCCGGCTTTGACGTCGTTGTCGTAGGCGGCCATGCCGCGCAAGATCAGCAGGCGCACGAATGAAGAGCGCGTACGCAAATCCTGGCGTGCCAGCTCAGCCAGTCGTTTTTCTTCATCAGCTTCAAGGCGAAAGGTAACGGCCACCGAGGTATCGGTATGGGGGCGGGATACGTGCTTGGAGAGGGTAGGCATATGGGATAATCGTTGTACACGTCACTTAGCAATGACGTGAATATTAGTTCTCAAAAACGTACCTGTCAAACAAATATTTGCGTAATGAGTACCTTTGGTCAAAGATTAAAAGATGAGCGTAAGCGCCTAGGCCTTACTCAACCGGAGTTTGCTGCCGTCGGTGGGGTGGAAAAGGGAGCGCAAATCAATTATGAGCAAGACAAGCGCTTTCCAGGCGCGGACTATCTAATTGCCGTTGCAGCGCTTGGTGTTGACACTCAGTATGTTTTACTTGGTGTTCCGGCTTCCGACGGGTTGACGGAAGACGAATCGGAGCTTCTGGTGGGATATCGGAAGTTGGATCTTCGTGCGAAGGCCCGTGTTCTTGGCGTGGTCGAAGGAGCGAGCGATACAGACAAACCTGCGTCCGTTCCCAAAGGTCGAGCGAACATCACCATTCACGGCGGCGTCGGACAACAAATTCACGGGGAGACCTTTAAGAAGGTCGTGGGCCCTCAGATGGTCAAAGCCCCGTCTAAGAAAAAGTCATGAAATGGAGTAGTGCCTCTTCGATGTGATAGATGGCTGCGTTGAGGGTTATTTTTACGAAGTAGGGTGGTAATGGTAGGGAAAATTAATATTCGCGGAAACGTTTCTCAGCTCATCAATGGGAATGTGCATAGTATCAGTGGCCCAACGACCATTGGTACTCGGAATTCGAGTGAAGTAATAGACGCGGAAGATCCTCCACGGATCACTGAATTCCAGCGGAAAAGAATCAACGTATTAGTGAAAGAGTTGTCTGCCATTTCCGGTGAAAAGGAAGTCGAAATTTATAAGGTCTTTATGAAAGACTTTGGAATTCGATATTTCCGCGAGCTCCCGATTGAGCATTATTCGACCGTGAAAGAAACGCTAGAGGAATGGATTTCGGCTGGTGCTGCCAAAGCAGGTCCGGTTGCGGTGCCAGAGGTGGTGAAAGCACACAGTGAAAGAGTGCAACATCAACTTGGATGTCCGGCTTGCATTGAAAAGGACGCATCTTTCGGACGTGCTCAAAGGGAGATAATCGCGCTGCGAGTTTTGGCTTTTGCGCTCGCGCTGTTATGCGGATGGCTGCTCTACAAGATACCAGCTCAAATGTAGTTTTGACTGGGTACTGGTGAGAGCCTTATCGTTTTTATAGTTACTAGCGACTTTAATTTTGTTAGCTGTGCCTGCGGTAATGTTGATATCAGCGCATTTCGAGGTGGTGCCTGTATTGTTCTCCCGCCACCCGTCGGCTCAAGTCCAAATAACGACATGCCTTGTGCTGCGATAGCTCCCGTCACGTATTGCTTTCCAGTGCTTCGTGCCGACCGCGGTGGCCATCATTTTTCGGTTTGCCCACTTCAAGCCATTGGCAGCAACTGCTCGGTTACCAAGCGTTTAAGCTTGTCGTTTTTGGATTCTAGATTTCTGAGTCACTACGCATGCGAGACATCTATACCGCAAAACTCATTTCTGCAGCGGTAAAAATCCTGCTCCGTAATGTTGTGCCGTTTGGCACAGATCTACTGTCGGAATCCATCTGCTCTCGGCTTCCTTCAAGATGCTGATGATCTGTTCGTCCGTAAATGCATTCTTCATTGAGTTTTCCTTGGCGTTAGCATAGATAACTCAAGTATCGGTGATTAGAAAAATCATCTCAGGTCAGTCAAGCCTGGCTATTTTGGTCAACTAGCAGGTTGCCGTGGTGGGAACGGTCACAGCCGTCCAGAATCTACGCAGAGCGGCTTGTCGCGTACCTTTAAGCACTCCCTTTACAACCGCCTTGCTTGAACACTCGCTCAGTCGTTGCTGGACTATTCACGAGCTTTTCCACGGGCCTTCGAGGACGTGCGACCAGTTCGCCGCCGCAATTAGGGCAACTGCCTTTCAATATGTCGATAGTGCAATCAGTACAGAAGGTGCATTCGAAGGAACAAATCCTTGCCTCAGTCGATTCTGGCGGGAGGTCTTTATCGCAGCATTCACAGCTGGGCCGTAATTCAAGCATTTTTTCTCCGTTGCGGAACAACTTTTTTGCCGAATAGAATATCTCAAGAGTGTAGACGAAGATCTGCTGGGGACTCGGATCATAGTTATCACAGACCCGATGATAAATGAGATTCAAGTTCTCGAAACGATAGCTTTCGATGGGTAACTTGCCAAAATTACTGAAGTAGTAACAGGCTCAAACTTTGCCAAGGTGTCGATAGCGGCTTCCAGCTGCGCCATCTCTTCAACCAGGATCCGAACAAGAAAGCAATCTTCTCCGGTGATGCGGTGGGCATCAATAATCTCGGGCATTGTCACGAAGGTAAACAAGCAGCGTTTGATCTCCGCGTGCGTCTTCCACAGGCCTGAGTGGCAGATTTTTACAGCAGCGCATATTGGTTTGGTGCGGAAAATTTTATTGCACAGGCCTGTCATTTCAATAATAATTGAAATATCGAATTAATGAGGCAGGCCATGGAAACAAAATCCGTTATCGCCGCGCTTAGCGCGTTGGCCCAAGAGTCCCGTCTGGGCATCTTTCGCCATCTGGTTCAGGTCGGGCCGGACGGCTGTGCAGCGAGCAAGATTGGCGAGGCGCTTGACATCGCACCATCTTCGCTGTCCTTTCACATGAAGGAGCTGTCACACGCAGGCCTGGTGACGTCGCGGCAGGAGGGGCGTTTCGTCATCTATGCGGCCAATTACGACGTCATGAACGAGGTTCTCGGCTTTCTCACCGAGAACTGCTGCGGTGGCAATCCCTGCTCTCCAGTTAGTGCACGCTGTCCACCATCAGCTGCTACTACTTGATGCGGAGTAAGCATGCTGGTAGCGTTTTTCATTTTCCTGATTACATTGGTGCTGGTCATTTGGCAGCCCCGGGGTCTGGGCATTGGTTGGAGCGCTTGCGGAGGCGCAGTCGTGGCGTTGTCCTTGGGCGTAATCCATTGGGCTGATATTCCAACGGTGTGGCACATCGTCTGGAATGCTACTGCGACCTTCATTTCCATCATCATCATCAGTCTGCTGCTGGACAAGGCTGGTTTTTTTGAATGGGCGGCGCTTCATGTGGCTCGCTGGGGAAGAGGTAACGGCCAGCGCCTGTTCGTATTGTTGGTCCTGCTGGGCGCCACTGTATCGGCGATCTTTGCCAACGACGGTGCCGCACTGATCCTGACGCCCATCGTCATTGCCATGCTTCAGGCGCTGCGGTTCTCGCCGCAAGCGACCCTAGCTTTCGTTATGGCGGCGGGCTTCGTCGCTGACACAGCCAGCTTGCCGTTGGTGGTATCAAACCTGGTCAACATCGTTTCGGCCGATTACTTTAAGCTCAGTTTTGCGCAGTATGCCGGCGTCATGGTCCCGGTCGACCTGGCCGCGCTAGCCGCTACGCTTTTGGCGCTTTTTTTCTTCTTCCGCAAGGATATTCCAAAGAATTACGACGTTTCGCAGCTAGACGCCCCGGCTACGGCAATACGTGACAAAGCTACCTTTACAGCTGGCTGGTGGGTGCTTGGGCTGCTCCTCCTGGGCTTCTTTTGGCTGGAAGGCTTGGGTGTTCCTATCAGCGCGGTAGCCGCCGCTGGCGCGTCGATTCTTCTCGCAGTGGCCGCACGGGGGCATGTGATCGCGACGAGAGAGGTGATCAAGGGCGCACCGTGGCAGATCGTCTTCTTCTCCCTCGGCATGTACCTGGTGGTTTATGGCCTGCGTAACGCGGGACTGACGAATCTGCTGACACAGGTACTGAATGGTCTGGCGGAACAAGGGCTCTGGACCGCAACGCTGGGAACCGGCTTCGTGACGGCAATCTTGTCTTCCATCATGAACAACATGCCGACCGTGCTGGTCGGTGCACTATCCATCGACGCCACAACGGCGCATGGCGTGGTACGCGAAGCCATGGTCTACGCCAACGTGATTGGCTGCGACCTCGGGCCGAAGATCACGCCAATCGGCAGCTTGGCGACCTTGCTTTGGCTACACGTGCTTGACCAGAAGAAACTGTATATCTCGTGGAGATACTACTTCCGCGTCGGTGCTGTACTCACGATGCCAGTGCTGCTTGTCACGCTCGCAGCGCTGGCGATCCGCCTCCAATAGAACCTAACACATCACCCTGGAAACGTCATGACCACCATCTATCACAATCCTGCTTGCGGTACATCCCGTAACACTCTGGCCATGATCCGCAATAGCGGGGAAGAGCCAACTATCATTGAATATCTGCAGCATCCGCCAAGCCGGGAGCAACTGGCAAAGATGATCAAAGATGCCGGGCTGAGCGTACGCGGGGCGATTCGCCAAAAGGGCACGCCCTACGCGGAGCTGGGACTGGATAAGCTCGATCTTACGGACGACAAGCTGCTGGATGCCATGCTGGCGCACCCCATCCTGATCAACCGGCCGTTTGTGGTGACAACCAACGGCACTCGCCTGTGCCGCCCGTCGGAGCTGGTGCTGGATATCCTGCCCAATCCGCAGCAGGGGCCATTTACCAAAGAGGACGGTGAAGTCGTGGTCAACGCGGAGGGACAACGTGTCGCACCGGCTCAGTGACCTGCCGAACATCACGGCAGGCGAGTTCCAGGTCCCGGCGATTGACGGCTTTAAAGAAGTCGGCGCATCTAGCCATCGGCCGCGCTTCCTATTGCTTTACGGCTCCATCAGGGAGCGCTCATACAGCCGGCTGTTGACGATGGAAGCGGCACGTCTGCTGGAGGCATTTGGCGGCGAGGCCAGGATTTTCGATCCGCGCGGCCTGCCCTTGCCCGACGGCGAGCCGGATACGCACCCGAAAGTTGTAGAGCTGCGCGACCTGGCCAACTGGTCCGAGGGAATGGTCTGGTGCTCACCCGAACGCCACGGCGCCATGACCGGCATCATGAAAGCACAGATCGACTGGATTCCGTTGTCGCAAGGGGCGATTCGGCCGACCCAGGGTAAAACGCTCGCCGTAATGGAAGTATCGGGTGGCTCCCAGTCATTCAACGCGGTCAATCAGATGCGCGTGCTCGGACGCTGGATGCGGATGCTGACGATTCCAAACCAGTCGTCGGTCGCCAAGGCATACCAAGAATTCGACGATGCCGGCAGGATGAAGGCTTCGCCCTACTATGAGCGGGTCGTCGATGTAATGGAGGAGCTTTTCAAGTTCACCCTGCTGACTAGAGATGTCTCACCGTATCTGACCGACCGCTACAGCGAACGGAGGGAAGCTGCGGCAGATTTGGAAAAGCGTATGAGCCAAGAAAAATTGTAGCTGGCGTTTCACCATTGCAGAATGCCTACTCTTGGCTGGGAGAAGATATTCCATCCTATTCGTAAGTCTTCCCCATTAACAGGATATCGGCAACCTTACGCCAGGGATTTATTGAAACTTCATAGAAATGGGGACCATTTCTTGAATTCTCCACCCAACGAACGGAGGCATTTAGAAATGCACCGATATTGCCGTTCTTCCAGCCCAATACACCCGAAGAGTATGGTGATGGAAGTAAAGCCGCGTGTAATTCAGTTTCTGCGAACCAGTCTGCGGAGAGTACATTCAGAAAATTGATGAAACTCACTTCATCCACCACAGCATCTCGTGCAGACTCAAGTTGTCTCTCCATTTCTTGTTTGATGTATTTCGCGCTCATCTAATATCCTCGTCACATAGCCCGCTTCTGGGCGATAAGCCGTAGCTTCCGATGCCAAGCCGCTATGGGTAATCCAAGGCGGATTCCCCCATGTCCTATTTTCTACCTGACTGGCCGTTTTTTGACTACCAAACGATGTCTGGAGGTAGATATGGTTTGCTTAATGTTTGCCTCACATTATCGATTATTGGCTGTGTATTCGTGACTATTTTGCTTGTTGGAAATGGGCGCTACATAGACAGTAAAGCATCTGACGGAGCCCGCCATATGAGTGCAGAAAAATGGCACATAACGATCACTACCAAGGAGCTCATCCAGGAAAACGCAGCGGGCGAGAATGAAGAACACTCGAACAAGGGGCAATTGGGCGCGGTCACCAGATGCTAATGTGGCGGGAAAAGTCGCAGCCGGTTATGAGCTGTCTGAGCCGTCGCAATCGAGAATCGCTCAGGCTAGTGAGTCGGACATACGCCGATAGCCGAAGCCCGGGAGCTCTTACGCTGCCGCGATGAATTACTACGTGTGGCTCCGATCCTTTTCAGGTTGTAGCAACTGATAATCCTCTAGACCTGCGAAAGTGCAACTACTTCTGCGCACGCCTTTAACGGGACATCATTTCTAGGTTATTGCTATTTGATGCGCTCCCCACAGAGCTTCATCCATTAATCCTACGTGTCTGTCGGAGATAGATTCTCCGTTTTAGCGAATTGCCTGATGTTCATAAGGCAGATTTTTTCTCATACTATTAGTAGCCCTCTGATATCCGACTCTGGACCCATGGCCACTATTTGGGAGGGGGGCATGGACGGATTGTTTCGAGGGCGCACAATATTACTTGTCGAGGACAATGTCGATGTTCGGACCATCTTTTCAGAGGTGTTTAAAAATGAGGGTTACCGCGTTCTGGAAGCTACAAACGGTCGAGAAGCCTATGACCTAATGATGGGGTCTGATGATTCTGTGAACGTTGTTTTGACAGATTTGCGAATGCCGATCATGGATGGGTTCGAGTTGGCGACCTTACTCAAAAATAACCCGCGATTTTCTTCCATTCCGATTGTTCTCCTGAGTGCGACCCCTTTGAAAAACTCTTGGAGAGCATTGGAGGTTTTTGACGCGTTGCTTGTAAAACCCTGTCTCTTCGCTGAAGTGGTCTCGACCGTTAAAGCTGTTCAGTAGAAGGGATTCTATATAGCTCACTTTTAGTTTCTGTTATCGTTGCGTAGGTCCTCGGGTGCTTCACGCGATGGGCCCGACCGTAAAAAATCGAAGATCGGCCCTAAAAATTACGCGAGATCACTTCGTCTTAGCTTCGTTTCTTCTCTTGCATCTTCGACGAGCCGTCTAATAACAACCCTCCTTCGTAAAATTTCTGCGTGAACCGTTGAGCTCATCGGCATAGTTGTTGTTAGCTCTTTGAGGCTGGCAGTGCTTTCGTTAAATCGCTTCTTCATTAGATCTCCTATTGAGAGGTGCCATTTGAACACGATTTCTGCGCCCTTTACTGCGTCGGGAAAATAATTGGACAGGAGCATGTCTCGACGCTATCACTATGATCCCACCGATAGAAAAATAAATGAGGTGCATTTCCGTTTTAGAGAAGTAATGGGAGTAAGGTCTGTGCATCCCTTTGCGAATCAAGGCTAGGTAAAAAGCTCGCTTGATTCGTTTTCCCCATCCCGACTCTGCCGCCTCTTCAGTTCACTGAGTCCCTCCGTTGAGATGCTTTGCTATCTTTCCAATTGGAGAATCATATGAACAAGATGAATCGCTTTCGAATGACGGAGCCGGTTCCCGATTACCAAAATTTTCTGGTTGCGGGAAGTGCCCTCTACGTAGACTATTCGGGGCAGCTTGCGGATATCGAATGCATTCAGCAAGTTCTTGAGGACCTCGCGCGTAGTCGTGGAAAGACAAACGACCTTTGTAACCCAAGGCCTCCCATTTCGTCTGAGGACTAGAGCGCGAAAGTGCGCATATACATCGTCCGCAAACCGGTTTTAGTATTCCGAATTTGGTGCCGCCACCTTGCTTGGGGCCAGAAGTTTGGCTCTCGCCAAAACTTTCTTGAAGTTGAGCGAAGGCATCGAGCGTCTTATTTCATTCACCTGTTCCTGCCTGGAGGAAGAAATGCGAAATTACTCTAATGGCCGCTTTAACAGCGACGAAATTGTGGAAGCAATAGATAAGCATCGACGAGAACACGGCGACTGTTATTTTGAAAATAACGAGATCAAAGACTCCACAACTCTTAGTGCAAAGGCGCAGAGCTTTCGTGAAAAGAAGCTAGGGTGGCCGATGAGTCCGAACAGCTTTCGACGGGTCACGTCGGTAAAGATTAAAAAATAGCTGAGAAATTGAAATGAAATCTCGGATTGTGACGCCTATTTTTGGGTGCCGCCGAACCGATGGGCAGCCCATGCGGAGGATCTTCCCAGACCTGAAACTCTTATACATAGACAATACACAAAGGACGAATATGTCAGATACCAAACTACCTGTGGATCAAAGAAACGAAGGCCGAGAACATTTGTCGCCACGCGGACATCCGCAGCAGCATCAAGGGCATAAACCGAACCAAGAGCAAGTAGGGGGGGGCGAGGATCGCATTCGTAAACCGGCTAGCGATGTCGAACGTAATGGCTCCCAATCTCAGCAGCAAGAAGCCGCTAAAGGGCTATATGAAAAGCCTAATAAAGACCACCTTACATTGGTGAAAAAAACAGTTTCCCGCGACTGATCTTGCAACGGCTGGCTGTGAAGCATCCGTGGACTAAGTAAAGGTTAGGTATGGAGAGAAATTGATCGATGCCGAATATCGGCTTGCGAACTTCCAGGGCGAATTCGAATAAAAATACTATCCCAGGTAGCCGACCAAGTCGCCAGAAATGCCACCCTAACTCAGGATTCTTATGTCCATTTTTCAAAATGTAGACAGCTCCGGAAACTTTTCCTACGAGCTCAGATATTCGCACCACTCAGATGGGTGGCAAATGAATAGCATTTCGATTCAACGACGCGATCATCAGATTTTTTCAAAGAAGAATCTCGCAGGAGTTTACCGCGCGGAAGCGGTATTGCTTGAGCAGGGCGTCAACATGTGCGAAGCGGTAATTACACGTTTTAATCTGAAGCCGATTTTGCATGCATAGTAGTTGTACGCGCCTTTGTAACCTTTGATGGTATTGCCTGAGTCCAGTGCGATATCCCTATGAGTAGGAGAAGTTATGAGCAAGGTAAACCGGTGGCGTGAGTTTTCTTTCATAAAGACTGTTTCCTCACCAGAAAAAGGTATTGAGGCGGACTTGTCGACGAGAAATGATGAGAAATTGGCTGCCAGCCAAATCTTCGGAGCCGACGCTGTTCGAGATCAACAAGCAATCTTAGCAGCTGAGTCGGAAGGACTAGCGATTCAAGTGGACTAGATCTCGTCCGTTATCCGTCGGACAGAGAGCCTCAATTGTTGCCCTTGTCTTTCACGTCATTTTTCATTCATTAATATGGATGGACAGCATTTTAATTGAATGATTTTCGCGATCAAATATCGCGACAACGGACATCGCGGCCTGTTCCATTGAATCCTTAACCTGACCGCGATACGAAAGAATGATCGTGTCAAACTTCAATAAGACCCAAGGCTCTCATCGACTGGAGCAGCAAGGATTTACTCCCCATAAGGAGAAGACGTCGAGATCTAACGATGGTCGCTATTCTTCACGCGATGGCGAGAAGAGAAAGCAAGAGCAAGCTGATCAGCAAAGTGACGCTGGCCCACGCCGCTATGAAGGGGGTGACATCTATCGAAGGAACTACATGAGAGAGACCGAGAAGGCTGATCGCTCGCGGTAATGTTGTATGTGGGCAGGCAGTCCAATTTATTAAAGGGGCCGCAGTTGCGGCCTTTTTAAATGAGGAGATTGACATGCGATTTCATTTCGAAGATAGAGGCCATGAGGCTGGCTTCGTATGGCTGCGGATTGGGAAGATCGAGGTTATTGAAGTAACTAGTGGTTTAGGAAGCAGCCGCACACGAACAGAGTTTCAAATTCGAAACGCACCTATCAATCTAGAAAGTCAGATTATCGTCTGTCGAAAAGCAATAGCTCAATTTATTCGTGAATCTACGGGCTCAAAGGAAATGTCGATTTCAATTTTCGATGAATCGATTGAGCCGTGGAAAGGACAATTGTTTGCGATAACCCCGCTGGATGATCATCTCGATGTGTAAGTGAATCGCTGATCCAGGCCCTTTCCTGACGCACACGCCAGCAATTTTTGTTGAATGGTTGTGCACCTTGCCCGTGATAACGGGCCGATATCCCAATAGTAGGAGTTTCCCATGGCAGAAAAAGAGCAAAAGCGCGGCAACCGAGAGCCGAAAAAACCTAAGAAAAAACCAGTGCCAGCAGTCCCGGTGCAGCGCGCTCATCAAGGACTGTAGTGAAAACGGTTCTTAATCATAAAAATCCTGACAACCGCTGGGCCACATCGCCTAGCCTTTGCCCCCGGGGCTATACGGCCTAGCTTCTTCACGGCGGGTTTATCGCGGGGCGTCTCTCCCCGCGGTGCCCTGAAAGGCCAACATGCGCCGATTTTTTCAATTTGCGTCCCAACGCTCCGCCCCAGATCCGTGGGCCGATACCGCACCTGTGCGCGAGGAACTGTTCGGCATCGAGCGCCTAGAGCAGCATGCGCGCAGCCTCGCGACGGCTCAGTTAGTTAGCATCCATCCACCTCGGGTTCGGTCGTTGCACAATCGGTTGCGCGAAAACGCCGTTGATCTGCTGCTGGCCTATCGCGCAGGTGCCGCAGAAGTGGCTGCTGGACGCCGTGTAGTCCCGGCCGCTGAATGGCTGCTGGATAACTATCACGTTGTTGAAGCGCAGGTGCGCGAGATTCGCACTGACCTACCGCCCGGCTACTATAGGCAGTTGCCCAAGCTGGCAGATGGTCCGTTGGCGGGCTATCCACGCGTCTTCGGAATTGCGTGGGCATTCGTCGCCCACACCGACAGCCACTTCGATCCTGCCGTCCTCCGCCGCTTTATTGCAGCCTACCAGGAGGTCCAACCACTGGACATCAGCGAACTATGGGCTGTGGCGATCACCCTACGTATCGTGCTGGTGGAGAACTTGCGCCGATTGGCCGATCAGATCACTGTCGGACGCGCGGCGCGCGCCGATGCCCAAAGGCTCGCCGACCGCTTGCTGGAACCGGGCGCAGCCTATGCCGCGTTGAACCAGGATATCGCCACGCGCGCGAGCAGCCCTGTGTCCGAACTTTTCGCGGCACAGCTCGCCAAGCGTCTGCGCGACCAGGACCCGCGCGTCACGCCTGCCCTACAGTGGCTGGATGAGCGTCTGCGTGACCAGGGCACGGATGCTGACCAGGCTATCCTGCATGCACAGCAGCGTCAGGGTGCCTCCAACGTCTCGGTGCGCAACGTCATCACCAGCATGCGCCTGATGTCTGATATCGACTGGGCAGATATGTTCGAGAGCACTAGCTTAGTGGACACGCGTCTGCGCGCTAGCAGCACCTTCGCGGAGATGGATTTCCCCACACGCAATCGCTACCGTACGGCGATCGAGCAACTGGCTCGGGGATCACCGTTATCCGAACTCGCTATTGTTGAGCGAGCGTTGGCGCTGGCGCAGGCGGCTTCGCCGAAGTCGCCCGAGCTTCTCGTCCAGAACTCCAGCAGGATAGATCCCGGTCATTACCTGATCGCCGAGGGACGCAGCGAATTAGAGCATGCCATCGGATTCCGGCCGCCACTGGTTCTTCGCATCGACCGTTTTAGCGTCCGCGTGGGGCTTAGCGGATACGTGACCGCCATCCTCGCGCTTGCGGCCATGCTGCTGGGTCTCGCGTTCTGGGCCATGTTTGGCATCGGCAGCTTGACGATAGCTCCCACAGGGCTGCTGGCGGTGCTCGCGATGGCCGCATTCATTCCCGCGACCGAGGTAGCCACAGCGCTGGTCCAGCGCGCAATTGCGTCCCGCGCTGGCGCAGTGACGCTCCCGGCTTTGGCGCTGGCCGACGGGGTTCCAACCCATTTGCGCACACTAGTTGTCGTGCCCACGCTGCTCTCCGGCGAGGCGGAACTGCGCCGGCATATCGAGAGCCTTGAAGTTCACCATCTGTCTGGTGCCGGTGGTGACCTATCTTTTGCTCTGCTATCGGACGGCCTTGATGCAGATTCGGAAGTGCTAGACGGCGACGCCTACCTGATCGGCATTGCGCAGGATGCCATCGACGCACTTAACCAACGGTATGGACCAGCACCAGGTGGTAAGCGCTTTTACCTGTTGCACCGGCAGCGCCGATTCAACGCAAGCGAAAACCGATGGATGGGATGGGAGCGTAAGCGTGGAAAGCTCCATGAACTCAATCGATTATTGCGCGGCGCAACTGACACCAGTTTTATGTCGCTGGGTGGTGCTGCCGACAAAGCTCATCAACCCGAGATCCTTGCCAGAGTGCGCTACGTCATCACGTTGGACGCCGACACCCGACTGCCCCGTGACGCAGCGCTGCGCCTGATCGGCAAGATGGCTCACCCCTTGAACTGTGTGCGCTGGAACAATGCTGAACAGCGTGTAGTGGGCGGTTACGCCATCTTGCAACCACGCGTGACACCAACACTGCCATTGGGCCGCGAGGGATCGTTCTATCAGCGCATTTCGGCCGGTTCGGGTGGCATGGACCCCTACGCGTCCGCCGTGTCTGACGTTTACCAGGACCTTTTCGGTGAGGGATCCTACACCGGTAAAGGCATCTACGACGTCGATGCCTTCGAGGCAGCGCTTGCTGGTCGTATTCCTGAGAACACGATGCTTAGCCACGACCTGTTCGAAGGCGTGTTCGCTCGCGCGGGGCTTGCCTCGGACGTCGAAGTGGTCGAAGAATTCCCTGCCCGCTACGACGTCGCTGCCAGGCGCCAACACCGCTGGACGCGCGGCGACTGGCAACTCATGCCCTGGATACTCGGGCGACGCCATTCAGGTGCGACCCTACCGCCAGTGGGCCGCTGGAAAATGATCGACAACTTGCGGCGCTCCCTGCTGGCGCCCACGAGCCTACTGGCTCTAGCGCTGTGCGCTTGGTTGCCCTGGCCTCAATCATTACAAGCCATGGGGATGCTGGTACTGGCACTGGCAGTGCCGTTCTTTCTGCCCCACATCTCCGGACTAGCGCCAACGCGCGCGGGCATCGGGCTGGGTAGCCAACTACGCCGGTTGGCCAGCGATCTTCGGTTAGCCGTAATGCAGACACTCTGGACGCTAGCTCTGCTTCCGGATCAGACCTGGCGCACGATGGATGCTATTACGCGTACCCTGATCAGACTCTACGCGACGCATCGGCATCTGCTGGAATGGACAACCGCAGCCCAGTCCGCCGCTCGCCCGCGCCCCGGTATAACTGGCTTCTATGGCCAGATGGCCGGTGGCGTGCTGTTGGCCCTAGTATTCGCCATGGGCGTTAGCGTGTTCTTTCCTGCAGCATGCGCAATTGCGTTGCCGCTGTCGGCGCTCTGGGTCGCAGCGCCGGTCTTGGCCTGGCGCGTCAGCCGCCGTCCGCCGATCGTGACACCCGGTGCGCCCGAACTCACAGATACCTTGGCCCTGCGGCTTACTGCACGTCGCACTTGGCGTTTTTTCGAAACCTTCGTGACGCCGGCTGAGCACATGCTTCCACCGGACAATTTTCAGGAAGATCCGAAGCCAGTGATCGCTCACCGCACCTCGCCTACCAACATAGGCTTGTACTTGCTGTCGACGGTGGCGGCCCGCGATTTTGGCTGGGCTGGTGCCCTGCAGACTTGCGAGCGCCTGGAAGCGGCTTTCGTCAGCTTGCAGACATTGGAAAGGTTCCGAGGCCATTTCTACAACTGGTATGACACGCGCACGAACCAGGTGCTTGCACCGGCCTATGTGTCGTCTGTGGACAGCGGTAACCTCGCCGGCCACTTGATCGTACTGGCTAATGCCTGCGAAGAATGGATGGGTGCGTCGCTGTCGACGGATTGGACGGAGGGTGCGAGCGACGCACTCGCGCTAGCCCGGGAGTCGGCGTCTGCTAAACCTTCGACCCAAGGGGCACAGGGACAGCGACTGCTGAGCGTTCTTGCCGAGATCGAGGCAGGGTTCCACGATCCTGCCAGCATGCCACTTCCGGTATTTCAGCGCCTGGCCGATAAGGCGGCAGAAGAAGCGCAGGCGCTGGTCCCAGCAATACAAGCGGAAGGTGACGACCTGCTATTCTGGACCAATGCGCTGCAAGGGCGGATCGAGCAACAGGCACGCGACGCTAAGTCATTCGGCGTCGCGGCGAATGCTATCGATGCCCGCTGGCAGGCGTTGGCGCAACAGGCGCGTGCGCTAGCGCTAGGGATGGACTTCGCCTTTTTGTTGGATCCTGAACGCAAACTGCTTTCCATAGGTTATGCCGCAGTGGAGAACGTGCTCGATCCCAACTGCTACGACTTACTAGCCTCTGAGGCGCGACTAGCCAGCCTCTTCTCAATCGCCAAGGGCGACGTATCCACGCGCCACTGGTTCCGCTTGGATCGGACAGCCATCCCCGTAGGACGTGGATCGGCCCTGGTATCTTGGTCAGGGTCGATGTTCGAGTATCTGATGCCCTCGCTGGTGATGCGCGCACCGGCAGGTAGCCTACTGGAGCAGACCAATCGCCTGATCGTGCAGCACCAGATGGCCTACGGTCGGCGGATGAGCGTGCCGTGGGGCATCTCCGAGTCGGCGTACAACGCTCGCGACCTGGAATTCACTTACCAGTACTCCAACTTTGGCGTGCCAGGCCTGGGCCTAAAACGGGGGCTGGCTCAGGATCTGGTGATCGCGCCTTACGCGACCGGTCTCGCTACCATGGTCGATGCACCGCTCGCACAACGCAACTTTGAGTACCTGCAGACGCTTGGTGCGCTCGGGCGCTATGGCTTTTACGAGGCGCTGGACTTCACCCGTGCCCGCCTGCCCGGCGGGTCGCAGGTCGCCATCGTACGCAGCTTTATGGCGCATCACCAGGGCATGACACTTGTCGCAATCGCCAATACGCTCCAGGGCGCTCGCATGCGGGAACGCTTCCATCGTGAACCGATGATCCAGGCCTGCGAATTGCTGTTGCACGAGCGTATGCCGCGCCTCGTCTCTGTGGCGCGTGCGCGCGCTGAAGAGGTGCTGTCTGGCGCAACCAATCCACATGGTGACTTACATGCGGTACGGCACATAGACCCGTCTGTTACGGCGGCCCCTGCTACGCACCTGCTGTCCAACGGGCGTTATGCCGTCATGCTCACCGCAGCGGGTGCTGGCTACAGCCGCTGGCGTGAGTTGGCTGTGACGCGCTGGCGCGAAGACGCGACCCGCGACGACTGGGGCGCCTACGTCTATCTACGTGACACGGATACCGGTCAGATATGGTCCGCTGCGGCGCAGCCGCTGGCCATGTCACCCGACAGCTACGAGGTAGTCTTCGCCGAGGATCACGCCGCCTTTACGCGGCACGACGGCAGCCTGACGACCACAATGGAGGTGCTGGTGTCCGCCGAAGTTGACGGCGAGGTACGCCGCGTCACAGTCGTCAATACAGGCCGCAAGACTCGTGAAATCGAACTCACCTCTTACTCTGAGGTGGTGTTGGCGTCGCCCGCGGGTGATGATGCCCATCCGGCCTTCTCCAAGATGTTCGTGCAGACTGAATATCTCCCAGAGTTCGGTGCCCTAATCGCTACGCGACGCCCTCGCGGGCCGCACGAGCAGCGGATCTGGGCCGCACACTTCGCCGTGGTCGAAGGCATCGTCACGGCACCCGTGCAGTACGAATCCGACCGGGCACGGTTCCTGGGCCGAGGTCGTACATCCGCCACGGCGCAAGCCATGGCGGACGGAGCCATGCTGTCTGGTACGGCCGGTACGGTACTCGATCCGGTTTTCTCGGTGCGACACCGCGTGCGTATCGCGCCCGGTCGTATGGCGCGCCTGGCCTTCTGGACGCTGGTGGCGCCTACTCGCGAAGCGCTACTGGAATTGGTGGACCAGCACCATGACCGTAGCGCCTTCGAGCGTGCTCGGACCTTGGCCTGGACCCAGGCCCAGGTACAGTTGCGACACATCGGCGTCGAAGCCGACGAAGCCGCAGACTTCCAGCGGCTGGCGGCACCTATCCTCTATGCGGATACACGCTTCCGCCCACCGGCCGAGGAGATCGCTCGTGGTGCAGGCCCGCAGTCGGGCTTGTGGCGGCACTCGGTCTCCGGCGACTTGCCAATCGTGGTGTTGCGAATCGATGACATCGAGGATATTGCTCAGGTGCGCCAACTACTTCGTGCGCACGAGTACTGGCGAATGAAGGGGCTGAGCGTCGATCTGGTGATCGTTAATGAGCGAGCTTCCTCTTATGTGCAGGATCTGCAGTCCGCTATCGAAACGGCCGTGCGCCGGAGCCAGTCGCCCCTTCGACCACACGACGAGACGATAGCCCAGGGGGTGGTCCATACACTGCGCGCAGATCTGATGGATGTGTCAGCCCGGGCCTTACTGCATTCAGCAGCTCGCGTGCTGCTGCTAGCGCGTCGGGGCGACATCGCTCGGCAAATCGGTCTCCTGCCGGAGACGGTGCACTACGCGAGTGCGGCGCTCGAATTAGCTACCTATACCCAATCTTCCAACCTGACGAGGCAGGGGCAGAGCACAGACACGGCGCGGCTGGAGTTCTTCAACGGACTCGGTGGCTTCGATCAGGACGGTCGCGAATACGTCACCGTACTCACCGACGGACAGACCACCCCCGCCCCCTGGATCAACGTCATCGCCAACCCTGCCTTCGGCTTCCAGGTCTCGGCCGATGGCAGCGCAAGTACTTGGGCTGGTAACAGCCGTGAGAATCAACTTACCCCATGGTCCAACGATCCAGTGATCGATCCGACCGGCGAGGCGTTCTTCGTACGAGACGAGTCGAGCGGCGAGCTCTGGAGCCCTACAGCGCAGCCAATCCGCGACGGCGGTACCTACGTTGCACGCCACGGTCATGGCTATAGCCGCTTCACGCACGAGGCGCACGGTATCGCGCTTGAACTGCTGCAGTTCGTGCCACTGGACGACCCAATTAAGGTGTCGCGCCTCACCTTACACAATCTCAGCCCACAGACGCGGCGCCTATCCGTCACGGCCTATGCAGAATGGGTGTTGGGCGCCTCGCGTGCGGTTTGCGCACCCTTCATCCTTACCGAGATCGATGCAGCCAGCGGCGTGCTGCTGGCGCGCAATCCCTGGAGCACAGCCTTTCCGGGTAGAGTCGCTTTCGCCGATCTCGGGGGCCGGCAGACCGCTTGGACCGCTGACCGTAAGGAATTCCTTGGCCATCGCGGCAGTCTGGCGGCACCCGCTGCATTGCAGAGCCAGGCGTCCCTATCCGGTACGGTGGGTGCGGGCCTGGATCCCTGCGCTGTGCTGCAGTGCAGCCTAGTGCTGCGGCCCGGCGAGTCGGTAGACATCATCGCTCTACTCGGGCAATGCGGCAGCGCGCAGGAAAGTTTGGAACTAGCGGCGCGCTGGCGTGAGACTGATCTGGAGGCCGAACTGCAGCGGGTGCGTGACCATTGGGAAGGGCTGCTCGGTGCCGTGCAAGTGCGCACGCCAGACCGCGCGATGGACATCCTGCTCAACGGTTGGCTTCTCTACCAGACGCTGGCCTGCCGCATCTGGGCCCGCTCGGCGTTCTATCAGGCCAGCGGTGCCTACGGCTTTCGAGACCAACTGCAGGATGGCATGGCGCTCACATTCGCGCGGCCTGAAGAAACGCGTCAACACTTGCTGCGCGCTGCAGGCCGTCAGTTCCTCGAAGGTGACGTGCAACATTGGTGGCTGCCGCATTCGGGCCAAGGCGTGCGCACGCGAATCTCGGACGACCGCATCTGGTTGGCTTTCGCCGCGGCCAGCTATGTGATCGTCTCGGGCGATACAGCGGTACTTGACGAATCCATCGCCTTCCTGGACGGCCCCGCGCTGCAGGTAGGCGAACATGATGCCTTTTTCCAGCCGATGCCTGCAGGCATCTCTACAACGCTGTTTGAGCACTGCGCGCGCGCATTGGACCAGAGTATCGACCTCACTGGCGAATTAGGGCTGCCGCTGATGGGGACCGGCGATTGGAACGATGGCATGAATCGTGTGGGCCAGGAAGGCCGGGGGCAGAGCGTTTGGCTCGGCTGGCTGCAGGTACGCACACTGATCCTATTCGCTCCTCTGGCAGAGGAACGCGACCCCACTCGTGCCGCGCGCTGGCGGAGCCATGTCCAATCTGTGACGGCCTCGCTGGAGCGCGAGGCCTGGGACGGCGCCTGGTATCGGCGCGCCATATTCGACGATGGCACGTGGCTGGGCAGCCGCCACAGCGAGGAATGCCGCATCGATTCGATCGCCCAATCCTGGGCCGTACTGTCAGGAGTCGCCGATCCTGGCCACGCACAGATGGCGATGGACTCGCTGCGCTCGCACCTGGTGCTGCCAGAGGCGGGGCTGGCGTTGCTCTTTACCCCACCTTTTGACCACACACAGAGCGACCCTGGCTACATCTTGGGTTACCCGCCGGGCTTACGTGAGAATGGAGGTCAATACAGCCACGCGGCCATGTGGGCCATCCTAGCGTTCACGCAGTTACGCGGCGACCCGCAGGCGGGCGAGCACGCCCATGCCCTGTTCGCTCTGGTCAATCCTATCAACCATGCTCGGACACCTGCTCAGACGGCGCGCTACCGCGTGGAACCGTACGTGGTGGCTGCGGATGTGTATTCGGTATCGCCGCACGAGGGCCGGGGCGGCTGGACCTGGTACACCGGTGCCGCCGGCTGGATGCACCGTGCGGGTATGGAGGGGATTCTAGGCATTCGCCGCGAAGGCGAGGTGTTAATCCTCGATCCGTGTATTCCAGCCGGATGGCCTGGCTTTGAGGCAAAAATCGTCTTGGGTGCGGCACGCTACATCATCCAGGTCGAATCGCCGGGGATGCGCTGCGTCGGTATCTCGGCAGCTGAACTGGACGGCATGCCACTCACCTGCGATGGTGGCGCATTGCGAGTGCCCGTCACACCGGGTGAGCATCGGCTGGTGGCTACGGTGTGAAGGTATGCTTGTCCCACTGACCCGGCAATGAAAGCCAGCAGAAAGCGGCTTCGACTTGTTCTTCACCGCCTTCGGGTGTCCATGTATTTTTTCTCTGACGAGTAACGGACCAGCCTCTCAAATGCGACAAACTCGTCGATGCTGGCCCAGGCCAGATCTGTGGCTCACCAGGTCATCGCAGCCCGTACATGCGGGAGAGATTATTAAAACAACAACTTTAAAGCGTATCGGAGTCGGCGCGCGCAGTTGCCCCCACCCCGCGCCTGCCCGCTACATAGGTCGGTTTTGACTCAAATTTGCGTCAGGCGCCGAAGCTTGCCCATCCTGGCCCGGCGCCCCGCCAGACGGGCATAAAATCTGACGCATTTTGACGCACTCAGGAGGCATTTTCGCGGACGACGCATGCGCGCCGGGAGGGCGCATGCGTAGAATGGGCAGTGGTGTATCTCGGAGCAACCTTTCAGACAGTCACGCGTTTACAACTTTGCGACAAAGTCTTGAACATGCTGCAAAGAAACGGCGTAATTCCTCGATGGAATATTCACGTTGTCGCCATTTGGCATCACGTAATTTGTCTGGTTTGGAAGACGATGGATAGGGATTCCGAGACTGGACGAGACCTTGCCGGCAGTGTGGAAATCTTTGACGTTCGAGATATAGAGAGCTTCGAACTCCTGCTTCGTTTTCACCGGAGCGGCTGGCGGCCAGAAGATTGACGGATCACTAACATATTGCTGATGCACGTAGTCGATCAATTCCTCTCTCACTGCATCAAACGCTGTAGCAACACCTGCGTTTACCGTGAAATTATTAAACGGTAACTCAAATATTTTTGGCAAATTTAGCCCAAAAGTTTGAATCTGCCGCGAGAAAGTCACAACTTTACTTGCGTAATTTCGCACCGCTGCCGAAGGGTATTTCCCGTACAGCAACATCAAAATTCCCTTAATGCCTTCGAGCGAACTAAAGTCAGGCATCATCGGAATAACCAGCGCATCCGAAGAAACCAGTGCCATCTGCGTATAAATCGAGAAGCTCGGATTGCAATCGATAAATACCGTCATCTCTTTGTACGCAGAGTTTTGAAGCTCCAAATCGCAAAGACGGCGTATTGCTGTTACATACTCCTGCCAAGCCATGACATTACCAGGATTCATCGTTGCGAAATTGAGTGCCAATGTTTGGGACTCTAGGAATGAATCACCAGCAATTAAATAGAGATTTTTACTTACCTGCGGATTGAGCGGTAGAACTTGTGTGAGATAGCTGGTAGTGAGGCTGGTAAAAGCAGAGTTCCCCGTAAGCAACCAGTCCATAAAACCAACAATGTTCCGGCGTGTTGCCTGCGCTTGCAGTTTTTGATTCGCGTTGTAGCCGTGATGGCCTCCGCCTAACAAAAACTGGGAGATATTCGCCTGCGGGCAAAGATCAACAACTAGCACGAGCTTATCCGGGTTCTGCTCTGCATACAGGCAAGCTGCATTTTGTGCGAGCGTAGTTTTTCCTACGCCACCTTTATTGTTATAAAAGGCATAAATTTTTACGGCCACTTTTCCCCCAAATCAGTTTGGTTATCAAATTATCAAACAGCAATCGTGTCCCTCAAATTCCGGAAGGTGTTTTTACACAGCCTCGGCCGGTAGCGGGCATCGCAAACTGTATCAGGATCGGGAGCCACATTCGTATTTCGCTAAGAAAATTCCGCTCCGCAATTCCAAAACGAGCTGCCTCCGCCCTGGTGCTGTGCGCCTGTCAGTCGCCGTCGACGCGGCTAGTGCAGCCGCCGCTGCCCAAGCTGCCGCCGCTGGGGATCGAGAAGCGAGAGCCGACCTACTGCCAGCGGCTGCTGATGTTCTTCTCGATTTCGCCCTCGAGGGCGATGACATCGTGCGGGACCTCAACGCCTGCATCGACAAGTACCACCGCGCAGAGCAAATGAAGGAGCTTGCGGGACAGAGGTAGCGCAGAAGCAAAAGGCGGGTTTAAAGGCGTTAGGCGTGACGGCAAGCCGTCACGCCTTCTTCCTTAGGTCACGATGATCAGAACGATAAGCAGCGCATACCAGAGGCATTTTGCCGCATCGACTTTCACATCCACCTTTACACTAACTTTCGCCATGATTTTGGTCCGGAGAAAGCTCGTGCCGGCACGAGCGATTAGCTCGTCATTTTTTTAAGGCGCCTTGACCAGGCGCCCGCTTGTCCCAATATCTAGAATAGCGACAAGCTCAGCCGTTATGATTTGGAGTTTTCCTCGTCGCGGCTGATCAGCTCATGTCCACCATCACCATCCGCATGAATTACGCGTTTCAGCAGGCCTAGCCCACCCCGGGTGCGACCCGTTCTCCATACTTCCAGATCAAGCTTTCAATCACCTAATAGCGGATTGCATTCCGCCCGCCGAGCTGTGCATCAGCTCAGCCATTGAATTATATCTGCTGTAGAGAAATGGAAGATTGTTGTCTTTTGGGGAACGTTTTGAGCAACCCCTTTAAAGGTATGCAAAAAGTCATCCTACCGCATGAGGTAAAATAATATTCAATTTGACAAGATAAGGGGGGAGGATGAAGTCGCAGACCTTGGAATATGCTCCTGTTGATTTGCTCTTTAAGGCACCGCTCTATACATCTGTTGCTGATGCAAAGCTCGAAAGCATGGGTAAATACGCGAGGTCACTCCACCTCGGTCACACTTCGGCGAACGTCGATAATTATTGCCCCTTCTGCAAAAAAGACACGACTTGGCAGCGCAGCGTTGACGCGGACTGGGTGGCAATTACAACGAATAAAGTGAAGGTTCATACTGCAGGTCATTATGGCGACCCAAACCAATGGTGGCTTGATCCAGCACGCTTTATTATTCAGTATGCATGTTCGCGGAATCCACAACACCTATTTGAGGTTAATTTCTATTTCGACAAAAACTTGTTGACTCTGAGAAAGGTCGGCCAATATCCGTCAATGGCGGACATGCTTCCTGCAACTGCTGTTAGAGAGGAGCTACTGGATGAAATTTCTCGAAGAGAATATCGCGAGGCAGGAATTCTCGCTTCATATGGTTTTAACGTCGCATCGTTCCTCTACCTTCGGCGGGTAGTCGAAAATCTTGTGGCAGCAGCGTCGGTGGAAGCCGAGTCCGAAGAAAAGGATTTTGATAAAGAACGATTTGTATCCGCTAAATTCAAAGACCGTATCAAGATGCTTGGGGAACGAATCCCTCAGTTTTTGGCGGATACGCCTGAACTTTATCCTGTGCTCAGCGAAGGCGTCCATCAGTGGGATAACGCGACTTGTGAGAAGGCGTTGCCGATCTTGAGAATGGCCATCGAGATCGTGCTAGCCGAGGCTGCGGAGAAAAAAGAGAAAGCCCGCCGTGATCGTGAGGTAAAGGTGCAGTTGCAGAAATTGCATGGCGGAAACAAAGGGGCGGCGCTTTAGCTCAGCGCGATGTGACTTCATCGTATCCTGAATGGTAGATAACGGACAAATCCCGCCCCCGCAACCAAATCTCAGAAAACCGTTATCAGCCTTGGTCGATAGCGGTTTTTTGCTTTTCGGGCGGTGGCCACCTTATGCCTCAGATCAAAGCTGCTTAGTTATAACTCAGTGGCTACGGCATTCAGCTACGCCAGTGTTGCTTCGAGCCCAATCTCCTCAAGCGGCCAACAACGCCAGTTCAAGTTTTTCCTTTTCCGGAGTCTTCGAGTTCTTGAGCAGTGCGTCCACGCGGCATGCACCGTAGGGCTAGCCTTGAGGCTCTTCTCATCTCTATGATCGCAGTCACGCGAATCATGCCTCGTTAAGAAAATTTTATTGAAAAATATACTTAAACAATAAATAATGTGGTCATGGATGATACTGACCGCAAAATAATCGGATTTCTGGCGAAAGACGCACGGCGCTCTCTGGCAGATGTTAGTAGCGCGGTGGGGCTGTCTACATCGGCCGTCAATGAACGTATTCGCCGCCTAACCGCAAACGGCGCGATCCGCCGCACGACTGTTGATGCAGATCCGCATTTGCTGGATTTGCCGATTCTTGCCTTTGTCTGGATTGCCCTTGCGCCTCAAGCCGATGAGGCTGCGTTCCGCAGTTATGCGGCCGCACATGTTGCTATCGCGGAGTGTCATCACGTAACCGGCCCATGGTCTTATCTCATCAAAATCCATACGCGGTCGCTAGCAGGGATTGAGGACTTTCTGGCTGACATGAAAAAGCATGGCTATCTCGCCCGTTCCGAGACGATTATCGCCTTGTCGTCTGTCGTGGATGGTCCCTTTATTTTGAAGGAAGGAATGGTCTGATGGAGATTCTGCTGCTGGGAAAAGGCCTGCTTCTCGGTCTGGCGGTAGCGGCCCCGCTGGGGCCAATCGGTGCTTTGTGCATTACTCGCACCCTCGAACGTGGTTTTTGGTCCGGCGTGGCTGGAGGGTTGGGAACGGCGGCTGCGGATGCTTTTTATGCGGGTCTGGCGGCGATTGGTTTTTCCGCTTTTGCCGCCGTATTGGCAATGATCGATGTGCCTCTCAAGTTGATTGGCGGCCTGTTCATGCTTTGGCTCGGCTGGAAAAATCTGACGCCCGGACCCAAACGGGCGGCGGCGCAGCTTGGTACGCGCGATTTGCTCGGGACAGTGGCGGCGACTTTTCTTCTGACGATCAGCAATCCGGCGACCATTCTTTCCTTCGCGGCGATGTTTGCAGGTCTCGGATTGGCAGAGGCTGCCGGCGGGCTCAATGCAACGCTTGTCGTAGCGGGCGTGTTCCTGGGATCGATTCTGTGGTGGTTTTTCCTGAGCGGTGGCGTGGCGATGATGCGGCAGCGGTTACCGGAAAGCTTCACGACATGGGTATCGCGACTCTCCGGTTTGATCTTGATCGGTTTCGCACTTTACGCGTTCGGATCGCTTCTGCACCTGGTGATTTGATAGGTGGCTATTTGATTCTAAAGGGTAGATAACGGGCAAATCGCGCCGCCGCAACCAGTTTTAGAGACATGCCGCTAGAAGCGATCAAAAGCTTCTCAGCTACATCGTTTTTCCCATGGAGCTCGGCCACCAGTAGGCGCCTTGGAATTGCTTATCGCCGGCCCAGTGCTCGGGAACGCTCGGATGCGGAATGGGCTCGGTCTCGCCATGGAAGTGGGCTTCCACGGTCTCCTGCGCAGCGGCAGGCAGGTCCTGCAGTTTGTCCGCGCCAGCAAAGCAACCGGGAAAATCCGGAAAGGCCGCGCCGTAGGCGCTTTCGGCATCCTTGTGGACGTAGAGGGGGTAGAGCATGAGTTCTCCTGTTGGCCTCACTTCAGGCCGACTTGCTTGAGAATGCTGTTCTGCGCGGGCAGCGGCAGATCCTTCTTGGGATGTGGTGCCGTCACCTTGCCGGGCTTGCTCGGGTGTTTGAACTGGTGGTGCGAGCCGACCGTATGCACCAGAGCCCAGCTGTCGGCCTTGAGTAGTTTGATGAGGGTTGCGCTGTCCATGCAGTGCATTCTGGATTGTAAACACGAATACATAACTTGGACCTTGATGCAGAGTTAGTGCTGGTTTTTTAGTGGCTCATTACACGCTGGCGGTCGTGTTAACATTCCCGCACCTTCATTCATGACGAAAGAGAGTCGCCCATGTCAGAACAGGATCCCTGGATCACCCGCGCTGAAGAGCTGAAGACGCAAATGGAATCGCTACTGGTCGCCCAGTTGGAAGAATATGAAAAAATGACCGCCAAGCTGGAACAGTGGAAACAGAATCCTGACGGTTCCTGGCTCACGGAAGCCGACTACCACCCCTGGCAGGAAGCCCTCAAGAGGCTGGAAGCAGCGCAGCGTGAGTTCGATGGCCACATCAGCACGCGCGTGAAGAAATAAGCGTCAACTTTGCCCCGGCATGCGTGCGGGCACAAGAAAAAACGCCGCGACCTGCGAGGATCGCGGCGTTCTTGTCGGGCCGCTAGCCATCCCCGTCAGCCTTCACCGCAGCCGAATCGCGTCGGCGCCGTCGCTTGCTCCAGCGCCGCGCACGGTCAACTACCACATCCATGTATTGCTGGGCCGTCTCGGGTTTGAGCAGATATTCCACAGCACCGGCTTCCAGCAGCGCCGGCATCTCCGGCGGGTAATCACTGTCAGGAAACACCACGATCGGTACCGCGCGCGTGTTGCGGCCCACCCTCATGGCCTCGATGAAGTCCAGGCCATTGTTCTCCATCATGCCCGGATCGAGGAAAATCATGCCCGGTAACTGCACCTGCCCTTCCTGGCGGCGTGGCAACAGTCGCTCGATGGCAGCGTCTGCTTCGTCATACCACTGCAATACACAGTGAAAATTCTGGCGCCAGAGCGCAAAACGCGCCAGCTCCACTGCTTCGCCGTTCGACTCAATCATCAATATGATCGGCGGCTTCATGGTCTTGTCCTTCTCTTGTAGTGACCCTGATCACCATTCCTGTGCTGCGGGAATCCATGCTGGCCTCTGCGGGCGCCTCTCCCGGCACAAAACTTCAGCAGCAGTCTGACAAAAATGCGCAAAAGCGCCTAGCAGGATTTTCCTGATACGGCCCGGCTTCGCGGTCGAGCAGGCCGTCCGGCCTGTTCGATGGGCCATGACAGGGCAAGCTCGCCAGCGCGCATCCCCGCCCCCAGCCGTGAAAATCCTTCATCTCTCCAACCACGCCATGTATTGCGGTGTAAGCTAAGTCCTTCACGTGCAGGGTAGCGATCCCCCGGATCAATGCCGATCCCGTCCGATGAGACGGCAGGGAACCAGGCGCAGGGATCTGCAGCCGCGCCGTCTGCCTCGGCTGGCCGCCATGCCAGCAGGGGCAGGCCGTGGCACGCCGCTTGCTGCACTTCTGAGGGAACCCCCACGCCATCTGTCCTCCTGTCCGATGGCCCGGCGTTCCGGATTTGAACAGGCAAACCATCATCATGAATGCACCACTGACATCAGCCGCTGCGGCCCCGACCCAGGCGACGCTGGATATCCTCAAGACCCTCATCGGCTTCAACACCATCAGCCGCGAATCCAACCTCGGCCTCATCGAATGGGTGCGCGACACCCTGGAGCGCCACGGCGCCACCACCCGTCTGACCTACGATGCGCAACGGCGCAAGGCCAACCTCTTCGCTACCCTGGGCGACGCTGGTCCCGGACACTACGGAACAGTCTTCTCCGGCCACACCGATGTGGTGCCGGTCACCGGCCAGAACTGGGATTCCGATCCCTTCGTGGCGCGCGTGGCCGATGGCAAACTATTCGGTCGCGGTGCTTGCGACATGAAGGGTTTCATCGCGGTCTGCCTGGCGCGCCTGCCCGCCATCGCCCAGGACAGGCTGCACACGCCGCTGCACTTCTCTTTCTCCTACGATGAAGAGGTCGGCTGCCTCGGGGTACGCGAGCTGCTGGCCGATCTGCAGCAGAACGACATCCGGCCCACCGGCGTCATCATCGGTGAGCCCACCATGATGCAGCCCGTCATCGCGCACAAGGGCAAGCGATCCTATCGCTGCTCGGTGCATGGTCATGCAGCCCATTCCTCCTGCCCGCACCTGGGCATCAACAGCATCGACTATGCCGCCATGATGCAGCTGAAGATCCGCGAGATCGCCCTGCGCGTACGCAATTCGGAGGCGCAGGATTACGACTTCGACGTACCGTACTCTTCCATCGTCACCACGCTTTCCAACGGCGGCAATGCGCCCAACATCATTCCGGACAAGGCCGAGTTCGTCTTCGAGCATCGCTTCCTGCCTGGTATCGATCCGGCGGAGGTGTTCGAGGAAGTCAGGCGCTATGCCGAGCAGGAACTGCTGCCGCAGATGCAGATCGAGGGCGCGCAAGGACGCATCGAATTCGAGACCCTCACGGCCTATCCCGGCATGAGCACGCCACCCGATGATCCGCTGGTGAGCTCGGCGTTGCGCATCCTGGGCAGCGAACGTGCACGCAAGGTCGGGTTCGGTACCGAAGGCGGGCTGTTCGGCCAGGCCGGCATGCCGGCCGTGATCTGCGGACCGGGCGACATCGTCCATGCCCACAAGCCTAATGAGTTCGTCACGCTGGAGCAATTGGCCAGATGTGAAGGTTTCTTCGACAACTTCATCGCTTCGGCACATCTGACGGCGGCTTGACGGCGCCGCTGTCGTTGCCGCAATGAAGAAAAGGCGCTTTTCCCGCGAGGGACAAGCGCCTTCTTGCTGGCGTCGTGGTTGATCAGGCCGGGGCGCGCACGCGCTTGTCCAGCGAGGCCGAGAAGGCCACCGTTAGCAGTCCCAGCAGGGCGAAGATCGAGCCGATCAAAGGTAAATCGGTCAGGGGCAGTCCCGCCGAGATCGCCACGCCGCCGACCCAGGCGCCGGTGGCGTTGCCCAGATTGAAGGCGCCCTGGTTGAGGGTGGAGGCCAGGTTGGGCGCGCCACGCGCGGTATCGAGGACGCGGATCTGCGCGCCCGGTACCACCGCGAAGGCGAAGGCGCCCCAGGCAAACATGGTGACCAGCGTCGGCCACTTGTAGTGGCTGGTGAAGGAGAACAGTCCCAGTACCACGGCGATGCAGAGGAACACGCCGCACATCACCGGCATGAGTTTCCAGTCCGCCAGCTTGCCACCGACCAGCCCGCCCACGGTGATGCCGGCACCGAAAAGCAGCAGCACCCAGCTCTCTTGCCGGGTGGTGAAACCGGTCACATCCAGCAGGATGTAGGCGATATAAGTGATCACGCTGAACATGCTGATCGAGGCCAGCGTGGAGGTCAGCAGCGAGAGCTGTACGCGAGTATCGATGATGGAGCGGAACTCCTGGAAGATATTGCCGGCCTGCATGGGGATCTTCCTGGGCAGCATGGTCCACAGCATGATGGCGGCCAGCACCCCGATCCCGGTCACCACGCCGAAGGTGGAGCGCCAGCCCGCCGCATGGCCGAAGGCCGTACCCAGCGGTACGCCAAGGATGTTGGCCACCGTCAGGCCGGTGAACATCAGTGCCACCGCCTGGGCGCGCTTGTGCGGCGCGACCAGTTCTGCGGCTACCACCGAGCCGATGCCGAAGAAGGCCGCATGGCAGAAGGCAGTGACCACCCGCGCCACCATCAGGAAGACGTAATTGGGCGCTACCGCGCACAGCACGTTGCCCAGGATGAAGAGGCACATCAGCCCCACCAGCGCCTGCTTGCGCGGCCATCTGGCGGTGAGGATGGCGAGGATGGGGGCGCCAGCGGCCACGCCCAGGGCATAGCCCGAGACCAGCATGCCGGCGGCCGGTGCGCTCACCCCCAGATCGCGCGCGACGTCGGGCAGCAAGCCCATGATGACGAATTCAGTGGTACCGATACCAAAGGCGGCAACGGCAAGGGCAAACAGGGGCCAGTTCATGCGCAGTCCAGGTGGAGAGTGGAGAGGAGGAGGGCGCGCCCGGGCAGAGCGCGCAAAAGCCGCAAGTTTACCGCCGGATGGAAATCGCTGCAGGCCTTAGGCCGGATCGGCGGCCAGAGGGCGGGCGAACCAGCTCTTCAGGAACGACATCAGGGCGCCATAGGCCGGCAGGAAGAACAGCAGGCTGATGGCGATTTTGAAGCCGTAGTCGACCAGCGCGATTTCCACCCAGTGCGTGGCCATGAAGGGATCGCTGCTACGCCAGAAGGCGATGGAGAAAAAGGCGATGGTATCGCTGGCGTTACCGAAGATCATCGATACCGACGGCGCCAGCCACCAGTGGCGCGAGGCGCGCAGGCGGTTGAAGACCTGTACGTCCAGCACTTGTCCCAGTACATAGGCCGTGAAGCTGGCCGCCGCGATGCGCGCCACGAAGAGGTTGAAATGCGCCAGCGTGCCGAAGCCCTGCCACTGCCCCATGTAGAACAGCGCCGAGATGCCATAGGAAATGAACAGCGCCGGCAGCATCACGGCAAAGATGATGCGGCGGGCCAGCGGGGCGCCGAAGAATCGCACCGTCAGATCGGTCGCCAGGAATATGAAGGGAAAACTGAAGGCGCCCCAGGTGGTATGCAGGCCGAAAATGGAAACCGGCAGTTGCACCAGGTAATTGCTGGAGGTGATCACCACCAGGTGGAACAGAGATAGCCAGGTCAGCAGCGCAGCGTGGCGGCGCAGGTCGAGAGTCGTCATATGAACCTTTTTGATGAATGGGGGCGAGGGAACCCATGGAACACGTCCGGCCAGGTGGGCGACGGCCACTCAAGCGCGGACAGAAGGGGCAGGATTCTATCACGGCAGCGGGGGCGGGGCTTGGCTCGCCCGCCGCTGCAGGACAGGCAGCGTGGCCCATGAGGTACACTCTTGCGCTTTTGGGCAGGTGTAATGAACAGCAAGAAGGCAACCCTGATCGGACTGAGCGCCGTGGTCCTGTGGAGCGCCATCGTGGGCCTGATCCGGGGCGTGAGCGAACATCTCGGCGCCACCGGCGGCGCGGCGGCGATCTATACGGTGGCGTCGCTGATCCTGATGGTGTCGGTGGGTTTCCCGCGGCTGTCGAGCTTTCCGCGCCGGTATCTGGCGTGGGGCAGTGTGCTGTTCGTGGCCTATGAGCTGTGCCTGTCGCTTTCCATCGGTTATGCGCATAGTGGCCGCCAGGCCATCGAGGTCGGCATGGTCAACTACCTGTGGCCGACCTTTACGCTGGTGGCGGCCATCCTGTTCGGCGGGCAGCGCGCCACGCTGCTGGTGGTGCCCGGGTTCATCCTGTCCATGCTGGGGATCTGCTGGGTGCTGGGCGGCGACCAGGGGCTGGATCTGCCCGGCATGCTCATCAACATCCAGGACAATCCGCTGAGCTATGGCCTGGCTTTCATCGGCGCCCTCATCTGGGCCGCCTACTGTACCGTCACCACGCGCATCGCCGGGGGCAAGAACGGCGTGACTCCTTTCTTCATGCTGGTGGCACTGGCCTTGTGGGTGAAGGTCTTGCTGGGTGGGCATGTCGATGAACTATCCTTCAGTATCCCCGCAGCGGTCTATCTGGTGCTGGCCTCGGCTGCCATGGGGCTGGGCTATGCAGCCTGGAACATCGGCATTCTGCATGGCAACGTGACGGTGCTGGCGGGGGCCTCGTATTTCATTCCGGTGTTTTCATCGGCGCTGTCGGCGCTGCTGCTGCGAGCCCCCTTGCCGCCCTCTTTCTGGGTGGGGGCCGCGCTGGTGTGTGCCGGGTCGATCCTGTGCTGGCGGGCGACGGCGGGACGCCGGGACCCTTGACGTTCGTCGCGCGGGAAGCTCCGTTGGGGAGGGGGTGGCTTACAAAGTTTTACATCGGCGACGCCCTTCCTGACGCCGTTGTCACACAAGCGTAACGGCAAGGTCATCATGACTGCCTAGACTCCTGCTTTTTTCAAAGCAACGCCGTACCCTGCGGCGCGAGTCATGTTGTCATCTCTCCCTCATTTTCCTCAGCGCACCGCTGCCGGCATGGCCGTGGCAGCGGCTGCTTCACCGGCTTGGCGCGCCTGGCCAGCAGCGGACCGGTGGCGGACGGTCCGGCCGGCGCTGCTGGTGATCGCAGCGCATCTTGGTGTGCTGTGGCTGGCGCTGCAGATGCGTCCGCTGTCACCTCCCGCCATTACACCACCGGTACCGAGCACCGTGATGCTGGCGCTCTTCGAGCCTGCACCCCAGCCAGTCCGTCCTTCTGCGCTACCGGCGCCCGCACCGCCGGTACGCACCGTGCACGTGCGGCCCGCGCCAACGCCGCGCGCCCACCAGGCAGCCATGCCCGTATCCCTTCCCGTGAGCGCAGCGCCGACCTTGGCGCCTCCCGTGGCCGCCGTGACTGCGCCAGCCGCTTCTGCATCATCCTCGTCTGCGCCTGCCGCCGCGAGCGCTGCCGCTGCACCGGTAGCGGCAGTGTCCCGCCCATCCAGTCCGCCCGTCATCACCAGCGGCGTGCAATACCTCACCGCCCCGCAACCGGTTTATCCCGCCGCTGCCCGTCGTCGTGGCGACGAAGGTGAAGTGCTGCTGCGCGTGTTGATCAATGCCCAGGGCAGCGTGGAACAGATTGCATTGGAAAAATCCTCGGGCATCGCCAGCCTCGACCAGGCAGCACGCGTGGCGGTCGCGCAGGCCCGCTTTCAGCCTTATGTAGAGCAGGGCCGGGCACAGTCTGCCTATGTCGTCGTGCCGATCAAATTTCAATTGACGCAGTAATCCAGCCAGAAAGGAATCAACAATGGATGCAAGTCCCTACGGCCTCACGGCCTTGTGGTCGCAAGGCGATGTCGTCACCAAGGCGGTGGCGATTCTGCTGACGATGATGTCGATGGCCTCGTGGTACGTCATTCTGACCAAGGCCCTGCAGTTGTTGCGCTATCGCGCCCCGGCACAGGCCGCCGGTCACGCCTTCTGGCAGGCTGACAACGTCGCTGCCGGCGTCTCTTGCCTGGGGCGGGACAATCCCTTCGTCGCGCTCGCCAGTGCCGGGCAAGGGGCGGTGGATCATCACACGATCCATCAGGGCCAGTTGCAGGATCGTCTGCCGGTCAGCGAATGGGTCACACTGTCGTTGCGCCAGGCCATCGATGAGGCCTCGGCCAGTTTGCAGTCGGGCATGGCCGTCCTCGCCTCGGTCGGCTCGACGGCCCCTTTCGTGGGCTTGTTCGGAACGGTCTGGGGCATTTATCACGCCCTGGTCTCCATCGGCAGCAGCGGCCAGGCCAGCATCGACAAGGTGGCCGGCCCGGTGGGCGAGGCCCTGATCATGACGGCGTTGGGCCTGGCCGTCGCCATTCCCGCCACCTTCGGCTACAACGCGCTCCTGCGTGGCAACAAGAGCATCATCGCGCGCCTGAACAAGTTCGGATTCGAACTGCATGCGCTGTTCGTCACTGGCGCTCGCGCCGATGCCTCCGGTGCCGGGCCGCAACAGTCCCATACGATGCACCTGCGCGTCCAGGGAGCAGCGTGATGGGCATGGGATCCCTGTCCGAATCGGACGACGACTTCAACCCCGAGATCAACACCACCCCGCTGGTGGATGTGATGCTGGTGCTGCTGATCATCTTCATCATCACCGTTCCGGTCATGAACAACGCGGTAAAAATCGACCTGCCGCGTGCCACAGCCCAGCCCGATACGCTCAAGCCGGACAGCATCAACCTGGCCATCGATGCCCAGGGCAAGACCTTCTGGAATGACGAACCGGTCGACATGGCGCAACTGAAGGCCCGCATCGGCGCCGCGGCGGCCCGGTCGCAGCCACCGGAACTGCATCTGCGCGCGGCCCGCACCACGCCTTATGAAAAGGTGGCGCAGGTGATGGCCATGGCACAGGCTGGCGGGCTGGCCAAGATCGGCTTCGTGACCGATCCGCGGCCATAAGGTAGCCAGGCAGCCAGGCAGACAGACAGATCAGATTCAATCGATACCAAAGGCTGATCGGGCATGCCCGGATTCAGACCATAAAAAAGCAAGGCCAAATTCCTCACTTCCATCCACTGCGAGTTCAAGATGATTTCCAGACGTATTGCTACCCCCCGTCCTTCCACCATGCGGCGCGCCTTGTTGGGCGCCGGTCTGCTGCTGGGCAGTAGCGGCCCGCTGCTGGCACAGGCCGATGACAGCGTGCTGCCCCAGATCACCGTGACCGACAGCGCCGACAAGAAGAAGCTGGCCGAGCAGGTCAGCGGAGGAGCCCTCGGCGAGCGTTCCGAACTGGAGACGCCGTTCTCCACGCGCGCCGTCACGAGCGACGAGATCGAAGACCGCCAGGCCACCTCGCTTGCCGAAGTGCTGAAGTACGACGCCAGCGTCAGCAACAGCAGTCCGGTCAACGGCACTCACCCGGCCACCATTGCGATACGCGGGCTGCGCCTGGACGACCTGAACGGCTACAAGATCGATGGCCTGGCCAACATCAATCGGGGCACCGAGATGCCGCTGGAGATGTTCGAGCAGGTGGAGGTGCTCAAGGGCTTGTCCGGTTTCATGTACGGGTTTGGCTCGCCGGGGGGCATCGTCAACTACGTCACCAAGCGTCCGACCGATGACGCTTTTCTCGCTACCGATCTCGGCTATGCCAGTGGCGGGACGTGGAAGGAACACGTCGACGCCGGAGGTCGTCTGGGCGAGGACCAGCGCTTGGGCTACCGCATCAACCTGGTCAACGAGAGCGGCGATACCGAGGCCGATCACGGCAGCATCAACCGCCAATCCATCGGTGCCTCCTTCGATGCACGGCTGAGCAGCGACCTGACCGTCAGGCTCGATGCCCTCTACCAGCGGCGCATCACCACCGGTGGCACCGATGTCATCGTCAGCGGCTTCAAGATCCCATCGGCGCTGGATGGCAGCACGCGCCTCTACAGCAATGGCTCCTACACCAATGTGGATTACCGCCTGGTGACGCTGAGTGCCGACTATCGTCTCTCGGATGACTGGAAGGCCACCGTCGCCGTGCGTCATTCCGAATCGGTGCGAGTCTACAAGAAGGATCAGTACTACATCACCAGCAATAGCGGCAACTATCGCGACCGCCTCACATCCGAATACCATGGCTACGAATTCAACGAAGCACAGGCCATGGTGCAGGGCAAGGTGAGCACCGGCTTCCTGCAGCATGAAGTCGTGTTCGGTGCGATGGCCCAGAACCTGCTTTCCACTTCTTCCGTGACCACGCCCAAGCCCTACATCGGCACCGGCAACCTGTATGCGCCGACGATCTACTCGGCCGATAGCGTCAACTACAGCGGCGGTACCTATCGTGATGAAAGGACCACGCAGACCGCGCTCTTCGCCAGCGACACGATGAAGTTCGATGAGCGCTGGTCGTTGCTGGCCGGCCTGCGTTACACCAATTACATTGATACCGCCTACACCACCGCCAACGCCGCCAGTGCACGCTTCACTGCCAGCCCGCTGAGCCCGACGGCCGCCGTGATGTTCAAGCCGCGTGCCGATACGACGGTCTACGTCAGCTATGCCGAGGCCCTGGAGCAAAGCGCCTCGGCGCCCACTACGACGGTCAATGCCAACCAGACCTTCGCTCCCATCAAGAGCAAGCAGGCAGAAGTGGGCGTCAAGACCGAGCACGACGCCTGGAACGGCAGCCTGGCGCTGTTCCGCATCGAGCGTGGCTCGCAGTACATCAACAGCGCCAACGTCTATGTGGCCGATGGTCAGAGCATCTATCGCGGGGTGGAAGTCAATGCGTCGCTACAGCTCACCCGGGACCTGAGCCTGGATGGCAGCGTGATGGTGATGGGCTCCGAAGTCACCCATGCGGCAGCAGCGGTCAATGGCAAGCGCGCCGTCGGCGCGGCAGATGTGCAGGCCGGTGCGCAGCTAAGCTACCGGGTGCCGACCCTGGCAGGCCTGTCACTGCATGCCGGCGCGCAGTATGTGGGTACCATGGCGCTGGATTCGGCCAATACCAACATGCTCTCTCCCTACAGCCTGTTCGATGCAGGTCTGAACTATCGCACCCGTATCGGTGGCCACATGACCACCTGGAGCGCCAACATCACCAATCTGGCCAATCGCAAGTACTGGACCTACTATCAGGAAACCTACCTGAACGTGGGGGCGCCGCGTACCCTGAACCTGAACGTGCGCGCCGACTTCTGAGCGTGAGGGGTTCCCGACCCGGAAAGGCTGATATCGCATGATCGGTGGCATGAACTTCCATAAAACTGCCAGGGCCTGTGCCTGGCTGATCGGCCTGTTGCTGGCCGCCAGCCTGGCGCAGGCCGCTGATCGTGACGATCGCCAGACCAAGACACCTTATGCCCCGCGCCAGCCGCTCTCCAGCCTGGAACCGGTGCCTGCCGGCTATGCACCGGTGTTCACCCAGTTGCTGGCGCGCCATGGTTCTCGTGGCCTGACCGGGATGAAATCCGATCTGGCCCTCTATCGCCTGTGGCAGCAGGCCGAGCAGGAGCACGCACTGACCCCGCTGGGCCAGACGCTGGGACCGGCCTTGCAGGCCATGCTGCGGGCCAATTTTCTGCTGGGGGCGGGTGTGCCCGGAATCAGCGAGCCCGGCTATGGCAACGAGACCCTGGCCGGGCTGCAAGAGCACATCGAGCTGGCACGACGGATGGTGCAACGTCTGCCCGGCCTGTTCGACCAGGCCAGCTCAGGTGCACGCGAGGTCGTCGTGGTCAGTTCGGGCAAGGATCGCGCGGTGGATAGTGCAGAGGCTTTTACGCAGTCGTTGCTGGCCGCCCGTCCGGGCTTGCGCGGTCATGTGGAGGGGCCTTCCAAGGATACCTATCTGCTGTATTTCCATCGTTTGCCCAAGAATCCCCCGACACAGACGACCACGCTGCGCCTGCAGACCTGGAAGGATAGCCGCGCCTACCAGGCCTATCTGCATGGGGCAGCGCTGCAGGCGCAACTGGCGCGCATCGGCCAGGATCCGCGCTTGCAGGACGCCGCCGATGCGGTCCTGTCGCGGCTGTTCAGAGCAGACTTCCTGACGCGCCTGGAGCAGGGCAGCTATCGTTTCAGCAACAGCGGCACGCTCAGCTTTACCAGCGCGGATGGGCGTCATACCAATACCCTGACTGGCGACGGCCGCAGTGTCATCGCCAGTGGTGTGCAGGCAGCCAGGGCGCTGTATGACCTCTATGCCATCAGTGCCGGGATGCGTACTGAACTGGAGCGGGCTGGCAGCAATGTGAAGGTTTTCGACAACATCATGCCTCCGATGGCGGCGCAGGTCTTCGCGGAAATCGAAGATGCTGAAGATTTCTACAGCAAAGGGCCGGCAATGGTAGAGCAGGGCGATGTGACTTCGCGCATGGGACGCATCCTGCTGCAGGATTTCTTTGATGAGGCCGACGCCATCGACCGTGGTCAGCGCCAGCATCTGGCCAAGCTGCGCTTTGCCCATGCCGAGATCGTCATACCGCTGGCCACGTTGCTGGGCCTGCCCGGTGCGGCGCAGCAGGTTGACGCGCGTGAACCCTATGCGCCGGCTCGCAATGGCTGGCGTGGCGCGCAGATTGCGCCGATGGCTGCCAACCTGCAATGGGACATGTTTGCCAATGCCGCCGGGCGTACCTTGGTGCGACTGCTGTACAACGAGGGGGAGATGGATTTCAAGTCGTCCTGTGATCAGGCCAGAATCGCGCCCCGCAGCCACTACTACGACTATCACGCGTTGCGGGCCTGTTATGGACAGGCCCGCGCAGGCGCTCAGCACTGAGGTGCTCAGGCTGGTGGCACGGTTGAGCCAACGGGCGCCGGTATGCGGCTGTACTGCTTGAGCCCTGGCGTAACTGATATCCACCGGTCAACAGGCCCGCCCCTTTGATGCACATCAATGCGATCCTGCAAGGATCTGTCTATTCTGCAAGCTCCAGTCAATACCAGCTCGCCCGGTGGGCTCGCGGCCCAGCGCATGTGCGCGCCGCGTCAGTCCGGCGCGGCAGCCGGCCAGGAGCATCGCATGCAAGTCGCCCATCCGTCCACCCTGCATCCTTCCGCCAGTCTCGCCGGCATGAACAAGGCCGTCCTGCGCAAAATGGACCAGCGTGGCCCGCGTTACACCTCCTATCCGACGGCAGACCGCTTTTCCAGCGACTTTGACGTCACCGACTACCTGCACGCGGTCTCCGACCGCCGCAACATGAGCGCCTGGCGGGCACTGTCGCTGTATCTGCACATTCCGTTCTGCGACACCATCTGTTACTACTGTGCCTGCAACAAGATCGTCACCAAGAACCGCGCCAAGGCTGCACTCTATCTGAGCTATCTCAAGCGCGAGATCAGCATGCAGGGCTCGCTGTTCTCCGGCATGAACCAGGTGGAGCAGCTACACTTCGGTGGCGGTACGCCGACCTATCTGTCGGACGAGCAGATGTCTGACCTGATGGACCACATCCGCCACAGTTTCACGCTGGCACCGGATCACGTCGGCGAATATTCGATCGAAATCGATCCGCGCACGGTCTCGGTGGAGCGTGTCCACAAGCTGCGCCAGCAGGGATTCAACCGCATCAGCCTGGGCGTCCAGGACTTCGATCCGGAGGTGCAACTGGCCGTCAACCGCGTGCAGTCCGAGCAGCAGACCCTGCAGATCATCGCCGCCGCGCGTGATGCCGGCTTCCGCTCGGTCAGCATCGACCTGATCTACGGACTGCCCAAGCAGAACGTGATGTCCATGTCGCGCACCCTGGCCAAGGTCATCGCCGCCAGCCCCGACCGCATCGCCGTCTACAACTATGCGCACATGCCGGCGCTGTTCAAGACCCAGCGCCAGATCAGGGAAGAAGACCTGCCCAGCGCCGACAGCAAGCTGGACATGCTCTCGCTGTGCATCCGCCAGCTGACCGGTGCGGGTTACGTCTACATCGGCATGGATCACTTCGCCAAGCCCACCGACGATCTCGCCATCGCCCAGCAGCAGGGCCGCCTGCATCGGAACTTCCAGGGCTATTCCACCCATTCGGAGACCGATCTGGTGGCCTGCGGCGTCTCGGCCATCAGCGCCGTGGGCGGCAGCTACAGCCAGAACGAAAAGACCCTGGACGGCTATTACGCCCGTCTGGAAAACTCCACCTTGCCCATTGCACGCGGGATCCAGCTGGGCATGGATGACGTGCTGCGTCGGCTCATCATCCAGCGACTGATGTGCAATTTCGAACTGTCGATCAACTCGCTGGAGATCGCCTATCCCATCGTCTTCCGCGAATACTTCGCACCCGAGATGGCAAAGCTCAAGCTGCTGGAGCAAGACGGCCTCATCAAGATCGAACCTGAATGGATCACCGTCGAGCCCAAGGGGCGCCTGCTGATCCGCAACATCTGCATGGTGTTCGATCGTTACCTGACCCAGGATCGCGAGAAGGCTGCGAGCCAAGACAAGGACGCACCGCAGCGCTATTCGCAGACCGTCTGAGCGGAGCCACGATGAACCTGCTGCCGATCTTCCTGGTAGGCCTGATGGGCAGCGTCCATTGCATCGGCATGTGTGGCGGCATCGTCGGTGCGCTCAGTTCGGCCGCACCTGCCCGTGCATCGGGCAGGCCAGCACCGGCACCGGCTCAGGTCTGCGTCATGGCGGCTCAGCCGGTGCGCGGCACACCTCGCGTGATTCCTCTTCATTTCGTTGGCCCGGCGCAGCTGCAGGCCTTCGGACAAGACCTGGTACGCGTGCTGGGTTACAACCTGGGACGCCTGTCCAGCTATACGCTGGCGGGTGCGCTGGCCGGTGGCATCGCCGCCGGTCTGCTGCGCGGCGCCGATGTGCTGGGCTGGATGGCACCGGCGCAGACGGTAGCCTACGTCATCACCAATCTCATCCTGATCCTGCTGGGGCTCTACCTGACCCAATGGTGGAGCGGCATGTCACGCATGGAGCAACTGGGCAGCGGCTTGTGGGCGCGCCTGCGTCCGCACGCGGCACGGCTGGTACCGGTCGATACGCCCGCCAAGGCCGTGTTGCTGGGCAGTCTGTGGGGATGGCTACCGTGCGGAATGGTCTACAGCGCCTTGCTCACCGCACTCATGGCCGGTAGTGCCTGGCAGGGCGCATTGACCATGCTGAGCTTCGGTGTCGGCACCTTGCCGGTGCTGCTGGTGGCAGGCATGTCGGGTGCGCGCCTGCGTCAGCTGGTCGCGCGGGCCTGGGTGCGGCGCAGCGCCGGTGTGATCGTGCTGGCCTTCGGCTTGCTGGGGTTGCTGCGCGTTGCCGAAATAGGCGGCCTGGGAATCGCACGTGGCTGGATCGACGTATTCTGCGTCAGTCCGGTACATGGAGGATGACCATGCGCAAGCAGGAAAGTGACGCGGCGAACCTGTGTTTCCACTGCGGCCAGCCGGTGCCGGCGGGGGAGTCGTGGCGGCTGGAGATCGGCGGTGTTCAGCGCGCCCTGTGCTGCGTGGGCTGCCAGAGCGTGGCCCGGCTCATCGTCGAGAGTGGATGTGAAGATTTCTACCTGCGTCGTACCGTTCCCTCAGCCCGTGTCGACCCGGAACAATTGCTGCCGCCCGAGCTGGCGCTGGTGGACCTGCCCGTGCAGACAGGCGATGGTGAAGTTTCTGGCACAACCGACCAAGCGCAGGAACTGGTGTTGTCCATCGACGGCTTGCGCTGTGCCGCCTGCGTCTGGCTGATCGAAAAATACCTGGCGCGGCTGCCCGGTATCCATATCGCCGAACTCAACGTGGCCAGTGCACGGCTGCACATCCGCCGTGATCCCGCCCTTTGTTCCACTTCCACCATCCTGCGCGGTCTGCGTGGCCTGGGTTATACCGCCTATCCCTTCGATCCGCTACGCCAGGGTGAACAGGCGCGCCGCGCCGGTCGCCGCCTGTTCCGCCAGTTGTTCATCGCGGGCCTGTCGATGATGCAGGTGATGATGTATGCCGTGCCGGTCTACATGACGCATGAAGGCATCGATCCCGACATGATGGCGCTGATGCGCTGGGCCAGCCTGTTCCTCACCATACCGGCGGTGTTCTATTCAGCCTTGCCGTTCTTCACCGGCGCCTGGGCAGGTCTGCGCGCCCGTGCGCCGGGCATGGACCTGCCGGTGGCCATTGGCATCGCCGCCGCCTTCGCCGGCAGCGCCATCGCCACCTGGCGCGGGGAGGGCGAGATCTGGTTCGACAGCGTGAGCATGTTCATCTTCCTGCTGCTGGCCAGCCGCTATCTGGAAACCGCCGCACGACGCAAGTCGGCGGCGGCGCTGGAACGCATGCAGCAGGCTTTTCCTGCGGCGGCGCTGGTGCTGCGCGATTATCCGCAGCAACGTGAGACGACGCTGGTGGCAGCCGCGCAATTGCAGGTCGGCGACGTCATTCTGGCCCGTCCCGGCGATACCATCGCCGCCGATGCCTGCCTGCTCGAAGGCCTGGCCGAACTGGATCTGGCCCTGCTGTCCGGCGAAAGTCGTCCGCAGACTTTCCAGCCCGGCCAGGAGGCGCCGGGCGGTGCCGTCAACCTGAGCCAGCCGGTGCTGCTGCGTGTACTGCGCACCACGCGCGAGAGTACGCTGGCCGCCATTACCCGCCTGGCCGAGCAAGCCGGGCAGGGCAAGCCGGCCCTGGCGCAGTGGGCTGACATCGTGGCCTCGCGCTTCGTGGTGGCCTTGCTGCTGCTGGCGGCCATCACGTTTCTCACCTGGCACCTGATCGATCCTGCGCGCGCCTGGGCCACGGCCATCGCCGTTCTGGTGGTGTCCTGTCCGTGTGCGCTGTCGCTGGCCACGCCCTCGGCCCTGGCCGCCGCGACGGATCGCCTGCTGCGTGAAGGTACCCTGGTGGTGCGTGGCAATGTACTGGAAACCTTGCAACGCGCCGATACCATTCTCTTCGACAAGACCGGGACGCTCACCCAGGGCCGGCCGCAACTGACAGCCTTGTGGAGCCGCATCCCGCAAGCACGGGCCTTGTCGCTGGCAGCGGCCATGGAGCACGGCAGCCTGCATCCACTGGCCAGGGCACTGGTGGACGAGGCGCGGCGCCAGGGTGTTGCGGCGTGCGAGGTGATGCAACCGGGTTCGGTGACCGGTGCTGGCATGCACTGCTTCATCGATGGCGTACCGCATCGTCTGGGAGCGCGTCGTTTCGTGGCCGAGCTTGCCGGAGCACAGCTGCCTTCCGAGCTGAGTCATCCCGCTGCCGCCGCTGCCGGGTCGGTCTATCTGGGCAACAGCGATGGCTGGCTGGCGCGCTTCGACCTGGCTGACGCATTGCGTGCCGATGCCGAAGAGACGGTGGCCGCCTTCCGTGCGCAGGGCATGCGCGTGATCCTGCTCAGCGGTGACCAGCCTGACGTCTGCGCCGAGGTGGCGGCCGCCGTCGGCATCGATGAAGTGATTGCCGGCTGTACCCCGCAACGCAAGCTGGAGGTGGTGCGCGAACTGCAGCAGGGCGGGGCGGTGGTGGCCATCGTTGGCGATGGCATCAACGACGCCGCCATGCTGCGCGCCGGGGATGTGTCCTTCGCCATGGGCAAGGGTGCGGCGCTGGCCCAGGTTAGTGCCGATGCCGTCATCATGAGCGACCGCTTGTCTGCCGTGGCGCAGTGCGCGCAGATGGCTCGGCGCACCATGCGCATCGTGCGCCAGAATCTGGTGTGGGCCAGCCTCTACAATTTCCTCGCCATCCCGGCGGCAGCCTTCTGCCTGCTCGATCCCTGGATGTCGGCGGTGGGCATGTCGGCCAGCTCGCTGCTGGTGGTCGGCAATGCCTTGCGCCTGAGTCGGGCCACGCGCCCATCGCTGCCGGTCACGGTGCCGACATCGGCACCTCGGCCAGCACTGGCAGGAGGGGCGTGATGGAGGCGCTCTACCTGCTCATTCCGCTCAGTACGCTGCTGGTGTTCGTGGCGATCTGGGTGTTCTTCCGCGCCTCCGACGGCGGCCAGTTCGATGACCTCGAAGGCCCGGCCATGCGCATTCTCCACGACGATGACACCCCTGCGCCGCAGGGTCGGCACGATCCTTCCTGAGCCGCTCTTGCGTGCCGCGCGCTGCGGCCTGTGGCTCACGATCTGCGGCATTTCTCTGCCGCTGTCTTTCTACTTGATACACGTCAATGCCCCTGGAAGGCTTGCCCCGTAAGCTCGCATTGAACAGTACTCAACAAAGTGGGGAGAGTTTCGTGAGCAAAGAAAATAGCTACAACTACACGGTTGTGCGCCAATTTACCGTGGCGACCATCCTGTGGGGCGTAGTCGGTATGCTGGTCGGTGTGATCATCGCCGCCCAGCTGGCATGGCCCGAATTGAACATGGGGATTCCCTGGCTGAGCTTCGGCCGGCTGCGTCCCCTGCATACCAACGCAGTCATCTTTGCCTTCGGCGGTTGTGCGCTGATGGCTACCTCGTATTACGTCGTCCAGCGGACCTGCCAGGTGCGGCTGTTCTCCGACTTCCTGGCCGCTTTCACCTTCTGGGGCTGGCAGCTGGTCATCGTCGGTGCGGCCATCACGCTGCCCATGGGGCTGACCCGCGGCAAGGAATACGCCGAACTGGAATGGCCCCTGACCATTCTCATCGCCATCGTCTGGGTCGCTTACGCCGTGGTGTTCTTCGGCACCCTCGTCAAGCGCAAGGTCAAGCACATTTACGTGGCCAACTGGTTCTACGGTGCCTTCATCATCGCCGTGGCCATCCTGCACATCGTCAACGGCATGACCATGCCGGCCACGCTGACCAAGTCCTACTCCATGTACAGCGGCGCGCAGGATGCCATGATCCAGTGGTGGTACGGTCACAACGCGGTGGGCTTCTTCCTGACCGCCGGCTTCCTGGGGATGATGTATTACTTCATTCCCAAGCAGGTCAACCGTCCGGTGTACTCCTATCGCCTGTCCATCGTGCACTTCTGGGCGCTGATCTTCACCTACATGTGGGCCGGTCCGCACCATCTGCACTACACCGCGCTGCCTGACTGGACCCAGTCGCTGGGCATGGTGTTCTCGCTGATCCTGCTGGCACCGTCCTGGGGCGGCATGATCAACGGCATGATGACCATGTCGGGCGCCTGGCACCAGCTGCGTACCGATCCCATCCTGAAGTTCCTGGTGGTCTCGCTGTCCTTCTATGGCATGTCCACCTTTGAAGGTCCGATGATGGCCATCAAGACCGTCAACGCCTTGTCCCACTACACCGACTGGACCATCGGCCACGTGCACTCCGGTGCCTTGGGCTGGGTTGGCTTCGTCACCATGGGAGCGATGTATTACCTGATCCCGCGTCTGTCGGGCAAGACCCAGATGTGGAGCAAGGATCTGATCGAGATCCACTTCTGGGTAGCCACCATCGGCATCGTGCTCTACATCGCCGCCATGTGGATCGCCGGGGTGATGCAGGGCCTGATGTGGCGTGCGGTCAATCCCGACGGCACCCTGACCTATACCTTCGTCGAGGGCGTCAAGGCGACCTACCCGTACTACGTCATTCGTCTGATGGGTGGCCTGATGTATCTGTCCGGCATGCTGGTGATGGCCTACAACACCTGGCGCACCATGCGCGGCACCGAACTGGCTGTCGCACCGATTCCTGCCGTGACCAACGCTGCGCACTGATTGGGGGAAAGTATGAAGTTTTCGCATGAATGGATTGAGAAGAACCCCTGGCTGCTCATCGGCCTGGTGCTGCTGGTGGTCAGTGTGGGTGGCCTGGCCGAGATCGTGCCGCTGTTCTTCCAGAAATCGACCACAGAACCGATCGCCGGCTTGAAGCCCTACTCGGCCCTGCGCTTGGCCGGCCGCGACATCTACATCCGCGAGGGCTGCTACAACTGCCACTCGCAGATGATCCGCCCCTTGCGCGCCGAGACCGAGCGTTATGGCCACTATTCGGTGGCGGGTGAATCGGTCTATGACCACCCCTTCCAGTGGGGCTCCAAGCGTACCGGTCCGGACCTGGCCCGGGTCGGCACCCGCTACAGCGATGAATGGCATCGCGCCCACCTGCACAATCCGCGTGACGTGGTGCCGGAGTCCAACATGCCGGCCTATCCGTGGCTGGAGCAGGCCAAGCTGGACAACTACGACATCGTCTCGCGCATGAAGGCCTTGAAGCGCATCGGCGACCCGTACACCGAAGAAGACATCAAGAATGCGCCGGCCGAGCTGGTCGGCAAGACCGAACAGGACGCGCTGATCGCCTACCTGCAAGGCCTGGGTGTCCTGATCAAGGCGGAGAGATAAGACCATGATTGAAATGTTGACCGATCCACGCAGCCTGATCACGCTGATCAGCTTCCTCACCTTTGCCGGCATCCTGTGGTGGACCTATGTCAGCCACAAGCCCGCTGACTTCACGCAAGCCGAGATGATCCCCTTCGCCGATGGCGACATCGGCCAGCCCGCGGCCGACAGCAGCGACAAGGAGACAAGCCATGGCTGATTTCACCAATGGTTTCTGGAATATCTGGATCATCGTCCTGACCGTGCTGGGTATCGCCGGTTGCGCGCTGCTGCTGTGGCAGCAGTCCAGCTGGAAGGTCAAGAAGGGCGACCAGCCCATTGCCGGTTCGACCACCGGTCATGTCTGGGACGAAGACCTGACCGAACTGAACAACCCGCTGCCGCGCTGGTGGATGTGGTTGTTCTATATCACCATCATCTTCTCGGTGGGCTACCTGATCGCCTATCCCGGCCTGGGCAACCTGCCCGGCACCCTGGGCTGGCGTTCGACCGGCGAGCATGATGCCGACGTCAAGCAGGCCGAAGCCAAGTACGGACCGCTCTTCGACAGCTACCTCAAGAAGGATCTGAAGGTAGTGGCCGCCGACCCGCAGGCCCATGCCATCGGCGAGCGTCTGTTCCTGACCTACTGCGCGCAGTGCCACGGTTCGGACGCGCGCGGCAACAAGGGCTTCCCCAACCTGACCGACAACGACTGGCTGCATGGCGGCACACCCGAGATCATCAAGGAAACCATCCTCAAGGGCCGTCACGGCGTCATGCCACCCATGGCTGCTGCGGTGGGGACGGACAAGGATGTCGACAACGTCGCCAACTATGTGCTGAGCCTGTCCAACTCGGCGCATGACCCGATCAAGGCCGAGCTGGGCAAGTCCAAGTTCGCCGCCTGCATGGCCTGCCACGGCCCTGGCGGCGTGGGCAACCAGGCCCTGGGCGCGCCCAACCTGTCGGACAAGATCTGGCTCTACGGCGGCAGCATCGACACCATCAAGGAAACCATCAACAAGGGACGTGACAACACCATGCCGGCCTTTGGCGAATTCCTCGGCGAACCCAAGGTGCATGTGCTGGCCGCCTATGTCTGGAGCTTGTCCAACAAGCCCAGCAACGCCGCGGCCAAGTAGGACGCCATGCGTAGTTGAACCCGCGCCGGGGCCGACGCAGACACAGAGCTGCGCGGCCCCGGCGTCCTTCGTGATGGCCCGATGGCCATGATCACCGCGCCCGGCCAAGGGGCGCTCCAGAGAGCGAAAGCAGAGCAGGCAAGACCATGAACAAGGCCGCAATGACACCCAGGCAGGGCAAGGAAGAGGGCCCGCCATCCCAGGAGGAGGCGCCCCGCAAGGACGGCAAGGATGAATATGCCGTCATCCGCATGTATGCCGCGCGTGAACCGATCTACCCGCGCGAGATTCAAGGACGCTTCGCCAGCCTGCGCTGGCTGTGCGTGTTCCTGACGCAGCTGGTGTTCTACGGCCTGCCGTGGCTCAACTGGAACGAGCGCCAGGCCGTGCTGTTCGATCTGGCCTCGCGCAAGTTCTACCTGTTCGGCCTGGTGCTGTGGCCGCAGGACTTCATCTGGCTGGCCGCATTGCTGATCATCTGTGCCTTCAGCCTGTTCCTCTTCACTGCCATCGCCGGCCGCGTCTGGTGCGGCTATGCCTGCCCGCAGACGGTCTACACCGAGATCTTCCTGTGGATTGAACGTCGTATCGAAGGCAACCGCAGCGCCCGCATGCGTCTGGACCGCCAGCCCTGGTCGTTCGACAAGCTCTGGCGCAAGTCCGCCAAGCACCTGGCCTGGGGCAGCGTGGGCCTGTGGACCGGCATCAGCTTCGTCGGCTACTTTTCGCCCATCCGCGACCTGCTGCCGGAAATCGGGCAGTTCGCGCTGGGCCCGTGGGAAAGCTTCTGGATCGTCTTCTACGCCTTCGCCACCTACGGCAATGCCGGCTGGATGCGCGAGCAGGTGTGCAAGTACATGTGCCCGTATGCGCGCTTCCAGAGCGCCATGTTCGACCGCGACTCGCTCATCATTACCTACGACGACACCCGTGGCGAGCCACGCATGCCGGCGGCCAAGGCGGCCAAGCTGCAGGAGGGCAGCAAGGCGGGCGATTGCATCGACTGCACCATGTGCGTCCAGGTCTGCCCGACCGGCATCGATATCCGCCAGGGCCTGCAATACATGTGCATCGGTTGCGCCGCCTGCGTCGATGCCTGCGACAGCGTGATGGACAAGATCGACCGTCCGCGCGGCCTGATCCGCTATTCCACCGAGAACGCCATCGAGCAGGGCTTCTCGACGCCGGAAATCCGGCGTCGCCTGTTCCGTCCGCGCATCCTTATCTACACCGCCATCCTGGGGGCGGTGATCGCGCTGTTCCTGGGCTCGCTGGTGGTGCGCACCCCGCTGAAGCTGGATGTGATCCGCGACCGCGGCTCGATGGGGCGCGAAGTGGAAGATGGCATCATCGAAAACGTCTATCGCCTGCAGGTCATCAATACCGACGAGCGCGGCCATCGCTACCGCATCAGCGCCACCGGCATCGATGGTCTGACGGTCGATCCCGCCGGTCCCATCGAACTGGCTGCGACCCAGGCCCTGATGGTGCCGGTCAGGGTGAGGGCACCGCACGGGGCAGGCGAGTCCGGCTCCAACAAGATTCATATCGAATTGCAGGCCGAGGACCAGCCCGCGCTGCACGTCAGCGAGAAGGCGGTCTTCCTGGTGCCGCGCCGCTGACGGCAGGAAATGGCGCAGCTCACATGAACCCAACGTCATATCGAGAGGAAACCATGCAGACCGTCTCCCCCAAGCTTGGCAACACCCTTCCCTGGTACCGTCACCGCTGGCCCTGGCTGTTGATGTCCGGCCCGGCCGTGGTGGTGGTGGCCGGCATCTTCACTGCCTGGCTGGCCATTTCGCGCGCCGATGCGCTGGTGGCCGACGATTACTACAAGCAGGGCAAGGCCATCAACAAGGACCTGCGCCGCGATCACGAAGCGCAGCGCCTGGGCGCCTCCATCGGTATTGCCTATGATCCGGCCAGCGCGGTGCTGCGGGGCCGCTTGCAGATGCGCCAGACGCCTGCTACCGGCGAAGAAGGGCAGACCCTGGTACTGAACCTGGTGCACCCGACGCTGCCCGCCAAGGACAGGACGCTCATGGTCCACCCCGCCGCCGATGGCAGCTTCTCGGTGCCGCTGGCGGAGATGGAACAGGCGCGCTGGCGCCTGGTAGCCGAAGATGGCAGCCACCGCTGGCGCCTGCACGGTACCTGGGTGTGGCCGCAACAGCGCAGCATCGAAATGAATGCCGAGGCCTACGCGCCGGCCGAATAATGCGCTAAGCTGGAGTGAAGCCGGCTTCAAGACCGGCCCTCTACGGATGAAACTTCCTGCATCAAGGAGACAGTCATGCGCAAACAACAACGCAATCTCGCCATCGTGGGCTGGGTCGCCTTCCTGATGGCCATCGCGGCCGAAGGAATGTTCTTTTCCCTGTTCAATCCCGAGGAGCTGGCCATGGCAGCCGGCCATGAGTGGGAAGCACTGGCGGCCTACACCGTAGGGTTCTTCTGTTTCTGGGGAAGTTTTGCCGCATGTGGCCTGCTGGCCGTACGGCTGACGCGGGCGCTGCCAAGAGAGCGCCTGCGCCATTACGTCCAGGGCTGAGCACCCCGGACGCTTTTCGGGCCGCTAGCGCTTAGCTGCCCGAGCGGGCGGTTGCCGCCGCCACCGGAGTGCAGGCATCCACGCCCGCAGCCAGGCGCTTGAGCGCGGCCAGGTCGACCACTTCCACATCGCGCTGTTCCACCGCCAGCAGACCCTGCTTGCGGAACTTGGAAATCAGGCGACTGATGCTCTCGATGGTCAGGCCCAGATAGTTGCCGACGTCCTGGCGCGTCATGCGCAGCTGGAAGCGTGTGGAGGAATAGCCGCGTGCAGCGTAACGTGAAGACAAATTCACCAGAAAAGCGGCAAACCGCTGTTCCGCACGCATGTTCCCCAACAGCATGATGACGTTCTGTTCGCTGGTGATCTCGTGGCTCATCATGCGGTGGAAATGACGCAGCAGATGCGGAATCTGGCCGAACAGCTGTTCCAGGCGTGCAAACGGGATTTCGCAGACTTCGCTGTCCTGCAGGGCCACCGCATCGCATTGATGCTGCTCGGTGCTGATGGCATCCATGCCCAGCAGTTCGCCGGGCATCTGGAAGCCGGTGATCTGGCGGTCGCCGTCGAGGTTTTCCTGGTAGGTCTTGAAGTGTCCCACGCGCACTGCATAGAGTGCCGTGAAACGGTCGCCGATACGGTACAGGAAGTCATCGCGTGCGACCTTGCGGCGGCCGATGATCTTGTCCAGGCGTTTCATGTCGGATTCGTCCAGACCCATGGGCAGGCACAGCTGGTGCATGCCGCAGGCGGTGCAACTGCGCAGCGCGGAGCTGGCAGCGGCTTCACGCGCGGCCGTCAGCGGCGAGCATGAGGTCAGGGAAGCGGTGGCGTTGGTGGCGCCAGCGGCGAGCGAAGTGGAATGGCAAGGCTGGTTCATACGATGTTCCCGGCGGACTTGTGGCAATCGAATGACTCGATTTTAAGTGCGCGGAACGTAATAGGAAGCACAGTATTCCCGTATCAGACGGCATTTCTTGTCCCAGATCAAACATGGTCGAAGTAATCGCCGCAATCGACTGGCGGGGCCGCGTTGTCACGCGCAATTCCACTGCAATCCATCACAACTGACGGTGCCTGAGCGGCACTGGAAAGCGCGCACAGCGCAGTGTAGAGAAGCGGCCTTGATGGGGGAAAGTGGGCGGTATCGCGGGGTTACCGGGGACCCGCGAATGCCCTTCCATGCGACCGTCTTGTTATTGAAACTTCAGTATCTTCGTGGCGATCTGAAGGCGTTGACCGGCACTGCCGGATCAGGCTTCGGCCGTCGCCTTGTTGACTTCCGGCAGCGGCAGCGGCGTGCTGGTGGGACGACCGCGATAGTCGGTCCAGCACAGGCGCTTGAAGTCGTACAGCTTGCAGCGACGTGCGGTATCGAAATACCAGCGCCAGGAGAAGCGCTGGATCACGATGCGGCCGGGCAGCATGGTTTCCAGCTTCTTCTGGGCTTGTTTCAGGCGATACAGCGGCACGCTCATGTCCACGTGGTGCGCGGTGTGTTCCATGATGTGATGCAGCAGCGCGCCCCAGTAGCGGCCAAAGGTCAGGTGCACGGTGGTGGAGACGAAGGGTTGCGCAGCAGCCCAGGTGATCTTGTCTTCATACCAGGCCACCGAGGTATGCGTATGGTGCACATACACCACGAAGCCGATCATGGCCTTCCAGAACAGCAGCGGAATCGCAAAACCGGTCACCAGCAGGGTCCAGAAGGATTGTTCGGTGGCTTGCGCAGCCCAGGCCAGGCCGGCGATCCAGACAGCCGCCACGGCCGTCACCAGCACGCCATCCCACATGAATTCGGCACGACGGGTCGGCATCTGCTTCCTGGAGGGAAAGTACATGCGCTTCCACCACATGTCGACCATGTAGTACAGACCCGGAGCGAAGCCGCTGCGATAGAGGCGCTCCAGGCGCTGGCGCCAGCGCGGCAGGGCGCGGAACTCTTCCAGCGAGCGCGGCTGCCAGACGAAATCAAAACCCTTCAGGTTGGTATAGCCGTGGTGCACCACGTTGTGGCCCACGGCCCAGAGGCTATAGGGCGTGAGCGAAGGCATGAACAGCAGGCGGCCCAGCCAGGTATTGAGCTTGCGGCTGGGCGTGAAGGCCTGGTGGCAGGCATCGTGGCCGAGGATGAACAGGCGTCCGATGATGAAGCCATTGACCACGCCCAAGGCGATCTTGGCCAGCAGCCAGGGGGCCCAGACGATGGCCGCCAGGCTGGCGCCGAACAGGCAGAAGTCCAGTACCGACAGCGCCAGGGCGATGGCCGTGCTGCGCTGGCTGATGGGGATCACCCAGGAGCGGATGATCTTGCGATGGGGCATCGGTGCGCCAGGCGCGACCGGGGTGTGGGGGTGCGAAGTCGTCGACATCGTAATTACCTCTTCCTACTATCAAACGGTGGACGGGGGAGCATGCCGCAGGAGACTGCTCCAGCTAACGCTGCAAGGGGCGGATGGCATTGCAAGACATGGCGGCCGGAAAACCGGTGGCGGGACGTTAGCGCGGATCCCAAAAAACAACGCGACCGGTCATCATCGATGACGGATCGCGCCGTTTGGGTGCGGCAAGAATACCTTAGAAACGGTAACCCACGCCAACGCCGATCAGCCACGGATCAATCTTGACGTTGCTGACCTTGGTGCCGGCAGCGGTCTTCACGTCGCTGGAGATCTGCACCTTCTTGATGTCGAAGTTGATCAGCCAGTTCTTGTTGATCTTGTAGTCGGCACCGATCTGCAGGGCGCCACCGACGCTGCTGCTATCCAGTTGCAGGCCGTTGGCGAGGCTGACGCTGGAGATGCGGGTGTAGTTGATGCCGGCGCCGATGTAGGGGCTGAAGGCCGCTTCAGGCATGAAGTGGTATTGCAGCGTCAGGGTCGGCGGCAGGTGCTTGAAGGTACCGATCTTGGTGCCGTCCAGGCGTACGTCCTGCTTTTGCGGATAGGTCAGCACCAGTTCGGTGGCGATGTTCGGGGTGAAGAAGTAGCTGATGTCGAACTCGGGAATCACCTTGTTGTTGATGGTGATGCGGTCCGAGGCGCCGGTGCCGCCGACCGGGTCGGACTTGTTTTCCGGGCTCAGGTTGACGGCGCGTACGCGCACCAGCCACGGGCCTTGGGCTTCCTGCGCGAACACGGGAGCAGCAGCAAAGGAGGAGGCCAGGGCGGCCACGGCGGCAGTGAGGGTGACGATTTTTTTCACGGTGTTTTACCTGTCGAGTGAGGATGTCCGAAAGGTACGCGTGAAGCTTTCTGCGGGCTTTGATGCCGATCAAGCGGGCAGGCACATGAATAAAAAATGAGCCGGCCAGCGGGAACTTGCGCCCCAAAATGACACAAGCCCGGCCTGCTTGAGCAGGCACGGGCTGGATGTGCAGCGCGCCGATGCGCCTGCGCGGAGCGCTCCGGCTTACTCCTTGTAGCGTGCTTCGCGCGCCAGCTTGGTGAGGTTTTCCGGATCTTCGAAGGCCTTGTAATAAGCGTTCAGTGCCGGTGCGCCACCGAGGTGGGCATACAGTACGCGCTGGCCCTTGAAATGGCCCTTCTTGGCCATGTCGATCAAGCCGTCGATGGATTTTCCTTCATACACCGGATCGGTCAGCATGGCTTCCATCTCGGCGGCGGTGCGGATGGCGGCGATGGTCTGCTCGCTCGGCAGGCCGTAGGCCGGGCCGCTGTAGTCGGGGATGATCTCGATGTCGGCGTCGCGCACCACCACACGCTTGCCGCCCTTGGCGGCGATCAGCTCGCTGGTGTCGTTGGCGATCTTGGTGACGGCGCGGCGGGTCATGGCTTCGTCATCGGCGGTGTCGATGCCGATCACGCGGCGGCGCTTTTCCTGGGCGGCGAAACCGACCACCATGCCAGCCTGGGTGGAACCGGTACAGGTCGCCACCACGATGTTGTCGAAGAAGATGCCCAGCTGCTGTTCCTGCATCGCCACTTCATCGGCGAAGTTGGCATAGCCCAGGCCGCCCAGCGGGTGATCCGACGCACCGGCCGGAATCGCATAGGGCTTGCCGCCCTTGGCGCGCACTTCTTCCAGGGCGCGGGCCCAGGTGTCCTTCTCGGTGGTGGAGTAGCCATAGCCGCCCATGATCGGGTTGCCGCCCATGATGCGGGTCAGGAGGATGTTGCCGACCTTGTCGTAGACCGGGTCATCCCATTCCAGCCAGGTTTCCTGCACGGTGTAGGACTTCATGCCCACGGCAGCAGCCGCTGCGCAGACCTGGCGCGTGTGGTTGGACTGGATGTTGCCGATCGAAACCAGGGTGTCGCAGCCCTTGGCCAGGGCATCGGCCACCAGCCATTCAAGCTTGCGGATCTTGTTGCCGCCGAAGGCCAGGCCGGAAGAGACGTCATCGCGCTTGGCCCACACTTCCACGCCCAGCATGGCGGACAAGCGTTCCAGCTTGTGGATGGGGGAGGGGAAGAAGCCCAGGGTCTTGCGAGGGAAGAGTTTGTCGAGTGCCAGCATGGAGTGCTCCGGTTCAGGTGGATGGTCGAAAGGGGTCCGAATCTGGTCCGATTCATGGTGAATCGCCGGGATCAACTTTACGCCGGAGGATTAAAATGGTGCTTCCGAATTTATGGCATTATTCGTGATGAAAAATCGATGTAAATTATTTAATGCAAAGAAAATTGCGACAATTTGTCATTTAAGGAAAGAATCATCATGACGCTCGACCGCATGGACAAGCGCATCCTCAAGGCGCTGCAGAAGGATGGCCGCATCGGCAATGCCGAGCTGGCCAAGAAGCTCGGCATGAGTGCCACGGCCTGCTGGAACCACACCAAACGGCTGATGGACGAGGGCTATGTGAAGGAAGTGCGCGCCATCCTCGATCCCGAAAAACTCGGTCTGCCGGTACTGGTGACGGTGGGCGTGGTGCTGGACCGTTCCACCCCGGAGAGCTTCGCCGAATTCGAGAAGGCGGTGCGCGAGATTGCCGCCGTCCAGGAGTGCCTGCTGCTGGCCGGGGAATTCGATTACTGGATCAAGCTGCGCGTGAAGGATCTGCAAGCCTTCAATCGCCTGCACGCCAACACCCTGCTGCGCTTGCCGGGGGTGCGGCAATTGCGTTCCTTTTTTGTCCTCAACGAAGTGAAGAACAATCCGGAACTCGTGGTGGAATGAGGAATCTGTATTCTCATCCTGCCCACCCTATACTGCCTCTTTTGTCTTCATCCCCAAGGATCTGCTGATGACCACTTCCTCCCCTGCCACCCTGCGCGGCCTCTATCCCCCCATTGAACCCCATGAGCACGGCATGCTCGACGTTGGTGACGGTCACCAGGTCTATTGGGAAGTCTGCGGCAACCCCAAGGGCAAGCCGGTGGTCTTCCTGCATGGCGGGCCCGGTGGCGGTTGCGGCCCCTCGCACCGGCGCCTGTTCAATCCGGAAAAATACCGCATCGTCCTGTTCGACCAGCGCGGCTGTGGCCGCTCGCTGCCGCATGCCAACCTCGAGGCCAATACCACCTGGGACCTGGTGGCCGACATCGAACGCCTGCGCGAACTGCTGGGCATCGAGCGCTGGCAGGTCTTCGGCGGTTCCTGGGGCAGCACGCTGGCGCTGGCCTATGCCGAGACCCATCCGCAGCGCGTGACCGAGCTGGTCCTGCGCGGCATCTTCCTGCTGCGCCAGGCCGAGCTGGACTGGTACTACCAGGAGGGGGCCTCGTGGATGGTGCCGGACCGCTGGGACCAATTCCTGGCCCCGATCCCGGTGGCCGAGCGCGGCAATCTGGTGCATGCCTATCGCCAACGTCTGACCGGCAACGACGAAGCCGCCAAGCTGCAGGCCGCGCGCGCCTGGAGCCGTTGGGAAGCCAGCACCATCACCCTGGTAGCCGATGAAGGCCTGATCGATTCCTTCAACGATGCGCAATTCGCGCTGGCCTTTGCGCGCATCGAGAACCACTACTTCTTCAACAAGGGATTCATGGAGGAGGGCCAGCTGCTGGCCAATGCCGCGCGCCTGGAAGGCATTCCCGGTGTGATCGTGCAGGGTCGCTATGACCTGGCCACCCCGGCCAAGTCCGCCTGGGACCTGCACCAGGCCTGGCCCGGTTCGCAACTGCACTTGATCGACAGTGCCGGTCACGCCTACAACGAACCCGGTATTCTCGACCAGCTCATCGCAGCCACCGATCGTTTCGCGGATCGATGATGGCCCGGCGCTGAAGGCGGTCTCACCCCTCGCCATACCGCATGTTCTGGCGCTCCCCTGGCGGGAGCGTTTTTTTTGTCTGTTCTGCCGTGTCAGCTTTTCTTTCGACCGCGCCTGGCGGGTACCTCATCCGTTGCAACGGCTGTCGCAGAGGGGGGCGCGGAATAGACCTCTTCCAGTTCCGCCAATCGATGGTTGAGCTTGCCCAGGACAGTGGTCAAGCTGGCGATCTCCTTTTCGCTCAAGGCAGCGAACAGTCCATCGATGAAGGTTTTCTTCACCGGCTCCGAGGCCCGCAGCACTTCCTTGCCCGACGCGGTCAAAGCGATGTATTTGACCCGGCGGTCGCTGGCGTCGCCACTGCGCCGGACCAGTCCGTCGCGCTCCAGCGCATCAATGGCCTCGGTGATGGTGCGCGGCGCAAAACCGAAGGCCGTCGCCAGATCAGCCGCGCGCACCGGGCTGTTGCGCTCGATATGGCCGAGCATCTTGTTGCGCGCCAGCGAGGCGCCTTCACCGGCCATGAGCTTGTCCAGCGTGCGGTGCGAGCGAATGTAGAAGTCGCGCAGTGCCTCGGCGGCACTGCTGCTGTCATCGTTTGTAAAGCTTGTAGACATGATTTTTCCAGATACCATATCATATGGTACCTCATTAATTATTGCCTTGGTTTGCGCATAACCGTACTGACGCTGTATCGCCACTGTCTTGGCACTGTATTGGCACTGTATTGCTTCCCAACGGCAAAGTGTCTTGCCAGTCACCAACACTGTACTGGCACCGTATGGATTCCGTTTGAAACCTTCCGCGCCCCGATATTAGGATAAAAAAGATGACCGACGCCACACCCGGCAAACCAGAAGCCAGTCCATCCCAGCCAGATTCCTCCTCTCCCGGTAACGACAAGAACAGCGCTCCCAAGAAACGCATGAGCCCGCGTGCCCGTTTCATCCTGCGTACGCTGGGTTTGCTGGTGCTGGTCATCGTAGCGGCCTGGGTGCTGTACTACCAGTTCCGTGGCAAGTATCTCGAAAGCACCAATGATGCCTTCGTCCAGGCCGACAGCGTGACGGTCTCCTCCAAGGTCACCGGTTATGTCGACCAGGTGCTGGTGGCCGACAACCAGATCGTCAAGGCCGGCCAGGCACTGGTACGCATCGATGCCCGTGATTATTCCGCGCAGGCGGCTCAGGCCAAGGCCCAGATCGATGCCGCCGCCGCCAGCGAGGAAGCTGCCAAGGCGCAGCTGGCCGAGCAGCAGGCCGCCATCGCCCAGGCCAAGGCACAGCTGGCCTCGGCGGACGAGGATGCCCGCTTCGCCAGCGCCGAAGTGGAACGCTACACGCCCCTGGCCGCCTCCGGCGCCGAGACCCGCGAACGCCTGACCAGCCTGCGCAACCAGCAGGCCCAGGCGCGCAGCACCGTGGCGGCGCGCCGTGCGGCGCTGGATGCGGCCCGGCTGCGGGTGCGCTCGCTGCAGGCGCAGGTGCGCCAGGCCCAGGCCCAGGGCGAAACCGCCCGTGCGCAGTATGACGCCGCCAGCGTCAACCTCGGCTATACCGAGATCCGCGCCAGCGTGGATGGCCGCATCGGCGACAAGCAGGTGCGGGTCGGCCAGTTCGTCTCGCCGGGGACGCGCATGATGACCGTGGTGCCGACACACTTCTACGTCTCGGCCAACTTCAAGGAGACTCAGATCGGCATCATGCGCATCGGCCAGCCCGCCATCATCAAGGTCGATGCCTTGCCGGGCGTGGAGTTCCACGGTCATGTGGACAGCCTCTCGCCGGGCACCGGGGCGCAGTTCTCGCTGCTGCCGCCGCAGAACGCCACGGGCAACTTCACCAAGATCGTCCAGCGCGTGCCGGTGCGCATTGCCATCGATGCCACCCCGGAAGAAACCCGCGCCTTCGTGGCCGGCCTGTCGGTGACGGTGGAGGTCAACACCATCGCCGCCAAGGATGAACTGCGCGATCTGCGCGAACGCAACAGCGAGATCAACGCCACCCGCAAGGAGCCGCAGTGAGCAGCGCCGCGTCGCCAGGGCAGGGCGTCCAGGGAGAGAAGGCCGATGCCGCTGCCTGGCTGGCAGTAGCCGCCGGTACGCTGGGCGCGCTCATGGCCACGCTGGACATCTCCATCGTCAATTCCTCGCTGCCCACCATCCAGGGCGAGATTGGTGCTTCCGGCACCGAAGGTACCTGGATCGCCACCGCCTATCTGGTGGCCGAGATCGTCATCATCCCCATGTCGGCCTGGCTGGAGCGGCTGCTGGGGCTGCGCGTGCTGCTGCTGACGGCAGCCGGCCTGTTCACGATGTTCTCGGTGCTGTGCGGTCTCTCGACCACGCTGCCGATGATGATCGTGGGGCGGGTCGGGCAGGGCTTCACGGGCGGCGCGCTCATTCCGACCGCCATGACCATCATCGCCACCCGGCTGCCGCGCGCGCAGCAGCCGGTGGGCAATGCCCTGTTCGGCGCTACTGCCATTCTCGGGCCGGTGCTGGGGCCGGTGATGGGAGGCTGGCTCACCGAGAACGTCAGCTGGCACTACGCCTTCTTCATCAACCTGCCGGTGGGCGCGGCCCTCATCACCTTGCTGCTGGTGGCGATCCCCTATGAGCGTCCCAAGTTCGAGCAGTTCGGCCAGGCTGACTGGTTCGGCATTGCCGGGCTGGCGCTGGGGCTGGGCGGGCTGACGGTGGTGCTCGAAGAGGGCGAGCGCGAGCAGTGGTTTTCCTCGCCCGACATCCGCTGGCTGGCCGCCACTTCCGTGCTGGGTTTCATCTTGCTGGCCATCGGCCAGGTGCGCTCGCGCCATCCGGTGATCCAACTGCGGCTCTTGCGTGACCGCCAGTTCGGCTCGGTGGTGATGATGGCCATGATCGTGGGCGTGGCGCTGTATGGCACGGCCTATGTGATCCCGCAGTTCCTCTCCGGCATCGCCGGCTACAACTCCTTGCAGTCGGGCTGGATCGTGCTGCTCTCGGGCGTACCGATGATCCTGATGATGCCCTTCACGCCCTTGCTGATGCGGCTGGTGGACATCCGCATCGCCGTCGGCACGGGCTTCCTGCTGCTGGCGACCTCGGCCTTCATCGAGACCGACCTCAGTCCGCTCTCCTACGGCGGCTCCTTCGTGGCCTCGCAGCTCATGCGCGGGGTGGGCACCGTGCTGGCGATGCTGTTCCTGAACCAGGCGGCGATCCGCTCGGTGCCCCCCTCGCAGGCCGGCGATGCCTCCGGACTCTACAGCGCCGCGCGCAATCTTGGCGGCTCGCTGGCGCTGGCTGCCATCGCCGTGATCCAGGACCAGCGCCTGTGGCTGCACAGCCGCCGCCTGGAGGAAAGCCTCAACGCCAATTCCGAGCTGGTGCAATCCACCATCGCTGCGCAAGGCCATCTGCTGGGCGGCCAGGATGTGGCCATCCGGCTCATGGGCAGCACCATCCAGGCCCAGGCGCTGACCATGACCTATGCCGACCTGTTCTGGCTGCTGGGCGTGGCCATCCTGTGTGTGACACCGCTGGTGCTGTTCCTGCGTCCCTTGCCGACCCATGCCGCACCGGTGGCTTCTCATTGATGAACAACATGGACAAGACCTCTTCTTCCTTCCCGGCCACGCGCCTCATCGCCCTGGCCGCGGCAGCTCTGCTGGCCGGCTGCGCCCTCGGTCCGGACTATGTCGGCCCGCCCGAGGCCGCCCCGCAAGCCGCACACACCAGGCAGTTCGTGCGCGGCGGCGACACCGTGACTACCACCGCGCCAATCAACCAGTGGTGGCAAGCCCTGGGTGATGCCGAGCTCACCAGCCTCATCGAACGCGCCTTGCAGGCCAACCCGAATCTTGGCGTGGCACGCGCCCGCCTGCAGCAGTCGCGCGCCGGGCTGGCGCTGGAGCAGGCCAACGCCGCGCCCAGCGTGGGCGCCTCGGCGCTGGCGGCGCACGCACGCCTGCCACCGGCCAATCTGGCGGCGCTGACCGGCGGTTCCAGCTCCGGCAATGGCTCGGCCACCAGCGCCAATCTCTACAGCGTGGGCTTCGATGCCAGCTGGGAGATCGATCTCTTCGGCGCACACCGCCGCGCCGTCCAGGCAGCCACGGCGACGGCGGACGCCGCGCAAGCCTCGCTGGCCGATGTACAGGTCAGCCTGGCCGCCGAGGTGGGCAACGCCTATATCAGCCTGCGCGACCGCCAGCAGCGCCTGGCGCTGGGCCGGCAAGCGGTGCAGGCGCAGGAGCAGATGCTGCAGCTGACCGACCAGCGGGTCCAGCGCGGCACCGCCTCGTCGCTGGATCAGTTGCGTGTGCAGAACCAGCTCGATGCCAGCCGCGCCGACCTGGTCCCCCTGCAGGCCGAGCGCGATGCCTACCTCAACCAGCTGGCCACGCTGCTGGGGCAGGAGCCCGGCACGCTCGATGCGGAACTGGCCGCGACCGCACCGGTGCCGCTGCCACCGCAGCAGGTCGCCGTCGGCGATCCGGTGTCGCTGTTGCGTCGCCGGCCCGACGTGCGCGCGGCCGAGCGCACGCTGGCCGCCGATACCGCCAGGATCGGCCAGGCCGAAGCGGCACGCTATCCCAGCCTCAAGCTCTTTGGTGTCATCGGACTGGGCGGCACGCATCCATCGGACCTGACGCGCCTGGATGATTTCGCTGCCATCGGCGCCCCCATGCTGAGCTGGAATTTCCTCGACTTTGGCCGCGCCAGGGCGCGCGTCACGCAAGCCGAACGGGCGCGTGACGAAGCCGAGATGAAGTACCGCCAGGCCGTGCTGGAAGCGCTGCGCGATGCCGAGGATGCGCTCTCGCGCATGCGCTATGGTCGCATCAGCGTGGCCACCCTCGCACGTACCAAGGTCTCCGCCGACCGTGCGCTGGCGCTGGCGCGACAACGCTATCAAGCCGGTACCGGCACGCTCATCGAGGTGCTCGATACCACCCGCCAGCAACTCACCGCGCAACAGAACCTGTTGCAGGCCGAGGCCAATCTCACGCGCAGCTTCGTGGGCATCCAGAAGGCGCTGGGACTGGGCTGGTCCGACCAGCCGGGCTGAATCCGCCCGAGCGCACTCCCACGCCGGCAGCGCCTCGATGCGCTGCCGGTTTTTTTGCGCCATTGCGACAGAAGATTCATCTTCCGGGTGGGTGAGCTTACGAAAAATAATTCACATATTCTTTACGGAAGCTGCACCAAAAGACAGTGTCCAGAATCGCCCAGTGCTCCGACAATACGCGACATAACAAGCGGTGAGCAGCGTCCCTCCGGGGATGAAAAAAAACGAGGACGGGGCATCCGGCATGGTGGTTTGCCCTGATCGATTCCGCAGCGTCGAGGTGGGCAAACAGATGAGCAATCGTGAGAACCTGAGCAAGCATGGCGCGCCGCATGTTGCGGCGATCTTCCTTTCCTATTGGCGCAATGCCCTCATGCTGCTGGTGCTGGGCCTGATGCTGGGCCTGGCCGCCAGGGCCCAGCACCGGGTCAGCGGCCATAGCCACAGCCTGGCGTCCACGGCCGGCATCGTCAATCTGGCGGCGGGCCTGGGCCTGGTCCCGGGGACCTTTGATCCCGGCCTGCAGCTCGGTACTTCGCGTCGGCAAGACACATTCTTCGGCACCGCTGGCGTGGCTGATCTGGATCTGTCCCTGCCGGGCCAGCCTGGTCAACGTTCATTGTCAGGCGTGCTCACGCAGCTGCATTCCGGCGGGCGTGCGCTGCCGCCACGCAGTCACCATCCGGCCAGTCGCTTCGAGCTCCTTGCCGAGCGCGACGGCCTGGCCGCCCTGACCGAGGCCGTGCCCGGAACGCCGCGTCCGCCCTGGCCATTCAAGGCCAGCGTGAGCTATCGGATCCGCGCCAACTGGCGTTTCTGAAGCAGGTTGCGGTCAGCGCGGCTGACCTGGCTTGCGCTTCTTTTTTGTCTTTTCCTTCCTCTGATCACGCCCTGGCGTGATGCCAAAAACAGCACATTGTCTGCGTGCAAACAGCACCAAAAGACAATGTGCAGAACCTGGTCGGCCCCCGACAATGCGCCCCTACAAAAAGCCGGTATCAGCCGGCATCCGGGGCGACGACACGCAGCGCGGGGGCGGGCAAGCATTCCCGATCTCCTGGCCAATTCCACACGATCGACCTAGGAAGGGAAGATGAAGAAGAACAAGAAGTCGCTACATCAAGTCGCGCCGATGCCACCGGCCGTCTTCAAGAAAAAAGCCTTGTATGCCGCCGTATTGCTGACCCTGGGCCCGGCCCTGAGCGTGCCGGCGATGGCGCAGAGCTATGTCAACTATGACGGCAGCACCAGCACCGATGCGGCAGCGGCCGTGGCCAGCTGGGCCGACAACAAGGAGTTCAAGACCAACTGGGGCCTGGGCGCCATGAATGCCCAATATGCCTATGCGGCGGGCTACACCGGCCTGGGCATCAAGCTGGGCTCGGTCGATTCGGGGCTCTTGCTGACCCATGCCGAATTCGTCGGCCGCAACGCCACGCCGCTGGCCGTCGTGGGGACCTATGCCAACGATGGATCGCAATACCAGGATGGCAAGCAGCCCTGGAAGGCTGGTGACGCCTTCAGCACCACCGGTGCCCTGAGTTCCCTCAACGACAAGCACGGCAGCCATGTCTCCGGCACCATCGCGGCATCCAAGAATGGCGCCGGTTTCCTGGGCGTGGCGTTCGACAGCGACTACTACATTACCAATACCAACGGCACCGACAGTTCGGTCTATGGCGTGAACATGGACTACAACTACTTCAAGGCGGCCTACGGCAATCTCGCCAGCGCCGGTGTGCGCGTGATCAACAGCAGCTGGGGCAGCCCCGATTCACGCGATGATTTCGGCAGCATCGGCGGCGTGGCGGCCTCCTACCAGCGCCTGCAGGGCGGCGGCAAGAAGAGCTGGCTGGATGCGGCCGCCGACGTGGCGCAAGAGTCCAATGCGCTCATGGTCTGGGCCGCCGGCAATACCGGCAAGGCCAACGTCAACATCCGCTCGGCGCTGCCGTATTTCAGGCCGGAGCTGGAGCAGAACTGGATCGCGGTAGCCGCGGTCAATGCCAGTTCGGCGCTGCCCAGTTTTTCCAACCAGTGCGGTCTGGCCAGGTACTGGTGCGTATCCGCACCGGGCTCGACTATTCCCAGCCTGAACATCACCTCCGATACCTCCCTGGTCAACGCCTCCGGCACCTCCATGGCGGCCCCCCACGTGACGGGCGCGCTGGGCCTGCTGATGCAACGTTATCCGGAGCTGGACAACCAGGCCATTCGCACCATTCTGCTGACTACGGCCAAGCATCTCGGCGATGGTCCGGCCGATGCTCCCAACGCCATGTTTGGCTGGGGCTTGCCGGATCTGAACAAGGCTCTCTACGGCCCCGGCCAGTTGCTGGGCGTCTTCAATGCCAGGATCGGTGCAGGCAAGGCCGATACCTGGAGCAACGACATTTCCGAAGCCGCGCTGATCCAGCGCAAGAGCGAAGAGAAGGCGCAACTGGCCGCCTGGGAGGCTTTGTCTCCCTCCACATTGCAAGCGACGCTCGACAGTGCCACTGCGGTCGTCACGGCGAAGGTCGACAGTGACTACGATGCGGCCTTGGCGCTGGTGCAGACGCGGGCCCGACTCAACGCCGCCTATCAGGCCAGCAAGAGCAAGGCCGACAATACCGCCTTTCAGAACGCCGACAAGGCCGTGACCGCCAACACGCTGGCGGCCGCCATTCTGAAGCAGTCCGGCAGCGGGCCTTTGCTGAGCAAGGAGCAATTGCTGACCTACATGCTCTCCACCGATGCCAATACCGTCGCGGCCAACCTGGCCCTGGGCAACTACAACGGCCAGACCGCCTACCTCGACGCCGTGCGCAAGAAGACCGATGCCGACTACGTGGGTAGCCTGGTCAAGACCGGCGAGGGCAGCCTGACCCTGTCGGGCAACAACAGTTATTCGGGCGGAACCCGCCTGGAAGGCGGCACGCTGGGCGTGGCCTCATCCACCGCGCTGGGCAGCGGCGCGCTGGTCATGGGCGATGGCACCACCCTGCGCGCCGCCGCTGACAGTCTGACCCTGGCCAATGCGGTGCGCATCAGCGGTACGGGCAATATCGATACTCAGGCTTTCACCTTCACGCTCAACAACGGCATTGCCGATGGCAGCGCGCCGGGCAGCCTGGTCAAGCAGGGCGAGGGGACGCTGCGCGTGCTCGGTACGGTGAGCTACAGCGGCAATACGACGATCGCGGCCGGCACGCTGAGCGTGCCAGGCTACGTCCAGACGGCGGGACAGACCCTGACGATAGGCGTGGCCAGCGCCACCCAATACGGCAAGCTGGTGGTGACCGATGCGGCCAGCTTCGCCTCGGGCGCCGCGATGGCGGTCGATGTGGCCAAGGCTGCGACGCTGAACAACGGTCAGAAGCTGGCTGGCGTGGTCACGGCCGGCAGCCTCAGCGCCCCGCGCCTGAACGTTTCGGACAATTCGCTGCTGTTCGACTTCCACCCCGTGGTGACGAGCAACGCCGTGGACCTCGATATCGTCAGTGCGGTGAGTATCGACAAGCTGGTCCATGACACGCTCGCGCCGGCCGCTACGCCTGCAAGCACATCTGAATCCGGTACACCGGCGGCGAGCGCAGCGGTGACCAGTACACCTGCCTCCGCTACTCCTGTCACCAACACATCGGCCACCACCACACCTGCCGCGAGCACACCGGTAACGAGTGCGCCTGCTACCAGTACACCTGCCGCGAGCACACCGGTAACGAGTGCGCCTGCTACCAGTACGCCTGCCACGAGCACACCGGTAACGAGCGCGCCTGCTACCAGTACGCCTGCCACGAGCACACCGGTAACGAGCGCGCCTGCTACCAGTACGCCTGCCACGAGCACACCGGTAACGAGCGCGCCTGCTACCAGTACACCTGCCGTGAGTACACCGGTAACGAGCGCGCCTGCTACCAGTACACCTGCCGCGAGCACACCGGTAACGAGTGCGCCTGCTTCCAGTACACCTGCCGCGAGCACACCGGCAACGAGCGCGCCTGCTTCCAGTGCAGTTGCTCCGAACATGCCGGTGGTCAGTGCACCGGCATCCGGCACCTCCACCGCGAGCGTGCCTGCAGCGGCGGCCGTAGTGGTACCGCCAGCACCGGCAGCACCGGCAGCACCGCCAGCACCCGCAGTCAAAGTAGCCCCGGCAGTGCGTACTCCGATGGCAGTCGCTGCCGCCACTGCTGCGGCTGCGGTGGCGCCGGTGCTGGACCGTCAGATCCAGCGTCCCTCCAGCGCCGATATGGCGCAGGTCGTCACTGCTCTGGGACGTCTGCCCGACGCCACCAGCGTTCTGCGCGCCGCCGCTCAGACCCTGCCCAGCAACATCAGCGACAACGCCATCCGTGGCACCCTGGCTTCGCTCAATCGCGTCATTGCCACGCGCATTGATGCGGGTAACGCTGGCGGCGGTATGGGCGGTGCGGGGCGCGGCGTGGGCTATGGCGAGGCCGGTGGCGATCGCCAGGTCTGGCTCATGCCTTTCGAATCGCGTTCGAACCAGGGGGATCGCAATGGCGACTCCGGTTTCAGCGCCAGCACCCGGGGCATGGCCGCGGGCACCGAGGCGGAGCTGGACAGCGGGCGCATTGGATTTTCTTACGCCTATGCCAGCACCAGTGCCAGCGGCAACACCGCCATCACCGGTACCGGCAGCCGCAGCCGTATCGAATCCAACATGGTGGCCGTCTATGGCAGCGTCCCGCTGGGTGAGCTGGCGCTGTCGTGGCAGGCCGACGCCGGCTGGAACAGCAACCGCCTGGCACGTGAGCTGCGCTTCGGCGGGTTGAACCGCGTGGCCAGCAGCCGCTACGACAGCTGGAGTGCGCACGTGGGCGCAAACGTATCGCATACGCTGCCCTTGGGTGAAGCATTGAGCGTAGTACCGGCCTTGCAGCTTGATTACACCCGTCTGCAAAGTCCGTCCTACGCCGAGAGCGGGGCAGGCGATCTGAGCCTGGCGGTGCAGGGCAAGCGCAACCAGGCCTTGTTGCTGGGTGTGGGTACGCGCTTGAACTATGCGCTCACGACGGCTTCGCAGATCAGCGCCCATGTCGGTGCCAGCTACGATGTCATCAACGCGCGCGACGAACTGGTGGCCACTTATGCCGGGACGCCGGGCCAAGCCTTCAGCGCACCCGGTGCGGCACGTTCTGCATGGTTGTTCAAGGCGGGGATCAGCTATCGCCACCAGTTGAGCACCGCCACCGATATCTCGCTGCGCCTGGATGCGGAAGGTCGCAGCGGTTTCATCAACCAGTCCGCAGCGCTCAAGGCCAGCTGGCGCTTCTGATCTGCACGCGGCCGCCCCCAGCAGCCTGGCTGAGGGCGGCTTCTCGCTCTCCTTCCATTCTCGCGCAAGGCATCAAGGCGCATGGTGCTGCATCCTGGCTAGCACCAAAAGACAATGTCCAGAAAGGCAGTGCCCCTCGACAATGCCTCCCTACAAAAACCGGTTCAACCGGTACGCAGGGAGGGATAACAACAAGGGCGGGGGATGGGTCTAGCTTCCCGATGGCCTCGCCCAAGATCGAGGAAGGTAAGATGATGAATCAAAAGAAGCAGCACAATCGTGCCTGCATCATGCCGCCTGCCGCTCTGCGTAAGCACCGTCTCTATGCTGCCATATTGCTGACCCTGGGCCCGGCCTTGAGTGTGCCGGTGGGCGCGCAGACGGCGTTGCTCGCGGATGTGAAACTGGCAGTACCAGCGGTGTCGGAGTCGCCGGCAGAGACAGCAGTACAGGAGTCGCCAGTGAACTCTCCAGCACCTGCATCGTCAGCGACACAGGAATCACCAGCGGCACAGGAAGCATCAGCAGCATCGGCTGCACCAGCATCGTCAGTGACAGCGGAACCACCAGCAGTACTGGGGACAGCATCAGCAGCATCAACTGCATCGGCCGCGCCTGCAACGTCGGCGACACAAGAATCACCAGCGGCACAGGGGGCAGCAGCATCGGCTGCGTCGACCGCACCTGCATCGTCGGCGGCACCGGAATCAGCTGTAGCACAGGGAGCACCAGCATCAGCAGCATCGGCCGCACCTGCAACGTCAGCGACACAGGAATCGCCAACGGCACAGGGGGCAGCAGC
>NZ_AJVC01000003.1 GCF_000261365.1 Herbaspirillum sp. GW103 | reverse complement strand
GCTGCATCGGCCGCACCGGCGACGTCAGCGACACAGGAATCACCGGCGGCACAGGGAGCGTCAGCGGCATCGGCCGCACCTGCATCGTCAGTGATGCCGAAACCACCAGCAGCACAGGGAGCACAGGCAGCACCAGCATCAGCTGCATCGGCCGCACCGGCGTCGTCAGCGACACAGGAATCACCGGCGGCACAGGGTGCGTCAGCGGCATCGGCCGCACCTGCATCGTCAGTGATGCCGAAGCCACCAGCAGCACAGGGAGCACAGGCAGCGCCAGCAGCACAGCGAGTACCGGTTGCACCAGCAGCTCCGGCAGCTCCGGCAGCACAGGGAGCACAGGGAGCACAGGGAGCACAGGGAGCACCAGCAGCGCCCGCCGTCCGCCCATCACCCATCACCCTCGCCGCCGCTGCAGCAGCGCCGGTTGCGCCGGTGCTGGGCCAGCAGATCCTGCGTCCGTCCAGTGGCGATATGGCACAGGTTGCCACAGCGCTCGGTCGGCTGCCTGACGCTGGCAGCGTGCGCCGCGCCGCTAGCCAGACCTTGCCCAGCAATGTCGGTACCAGCGCCATCCGGGGCAGCATGACGTCCCTCAATCGCGTCATCGCTACCCGCAACGAGGCCGGCAATGTCGGTGGCGCCGGTCTGGGCAGCGGGCTGTCTTCGGGCGAGGCGGCTCGCGATCGTCAGGTCTGGCTCATGCCCTTCGAGTCGCGCACCAACCAGGATGACCGCAACGGTGAACCCGGTTTCAGCGCCAGTACCTGGGGTATGGCCACCGGCGCCGAAATGGAACTGGAGCGCGGACGCGTCGGCCTGTCTTACGCCTACGCCAGCACCCGGGCCAGCGGCAACACCGCCATCACCGGTGCCGGCAGCCGCAGTCGTACCGAGTCCAATATGTTGGCCCTCTACGGCAACGTCCCGCTGGGCGAACTGGCACTGACCTGGCAGGCTGATCTGGGTCGCAACGGCAATCGTCTGTCGCGCGAGATGCGCTTCGGTGGTCTCAACCGCATCGCCACCAGCCACTATCACAGCTGGCATGCGCATTTGGGCGCAAACGTATCATTCACGCTGCCCTTGAGTGAAGCAATGAGTCTGGCACCTGCCCTGCAGATCGACTATACGCGGCTGCAAAGCCCGTCCTACGCCGAGAGCGGGGCAGGGGCGCTGAACCTGTCGGTACAGGGCAAGCGCAGCGAAGCACTCTTGCTCGGTACCAGTGCACGACTGAACTACACCCTGACGTCATCGTCGCAGATCAGCAGCTACCTCGGGGTCAGCTACGATGTCATCAACGGTCGTGACGATCTGGTGGCCACCTACGCGGGGGCACCCGGCCAGGCCTTCACCACGCCCGGCCCCGCGCACTCACCCTGGCTGTTGAAGGGCGGCGTGAGCTATCGCTTCAAGCTGCCGAAGTCGGCAGAGATCTCTCTGCGCATCGATGCCGAAGGGCGCAGCGGTTTCATCAACAAGTCTGCAGCAGTCAAGGCAGGCTGGCGTTTCTGATGATCCATGCACTGATACGCTGAAACCCTGACACTTTGAAACCCGCCAAGCGGCCGCACTTGTAGCGGCCGCTTGGCGTTTGCAGGACTCGGTGTGCCGCCGACGGAACCGGGCCGGGTACTGATCCGCATGGGCCGGCAGCGTCCGTTTGTTCGGCATGACATCAAACGGGATGAGCTGGATGCCCGCGACAAGCGCTCACAAATCCTTGCTCAGTTCAGCCACCAGATAATCGAGGAAGATCTCCACGCTGCGCGGCAAGGTCCGTCCTGCCAGTGTCTGCACTTCCACGAAACGGCCGTCGGCCGGGCAATCGCGGATCGGTCGCATGGTCAGCTCGCCGCGCTCGATGCGGTAGCGCACGGTGACGTCGCCGGTGATGGAGAGCGCATCGTTGTCCAGCACATAGTTGTGCAGCGACTGGATATAGTTGCTGGTCATGACCGGTTCGATCACCACCTGCTGACGGCTGCAGGCGATGTCGAACAACTGGCGCAGCGTCGTGGTCGGGTCGGGCAGAGCCAGGGGATAGGGTTTGAGCTGGCCCAGCGAGACCTGGCGGAAACGCGCCAGCGGATGCTCGTTGCGCATCACCAGAGCAATCGGGCCGGGCTGGCGGTGCACCACCTTGATTTCCGGTTCCGGCAGACGTGCGAAGGTCAGCCCGATATCGGCATTGCCCTCGCGGACCTGGCGCGACACCACCGCCGGCGCCCCCACGAACAGCTGGAACACGAAGCCCGGATAGTGCTGCTGGAAGGCGTTGATCAGCCGCGGCAGGAAATCGATCGCAAAACCCTCCGAGGCCGACAGCCGCACGCGTCCACTGCGCAAGCCTTTCAAGGCCTGCAAGTCGGCGACCACGCGGTCGGCTTCCAGCGCCATCTTGCGCGCGTGCGCAGCCAACATCTCGCCGCCCGCCGACAGCACCATCCCGCGCGGACGCCGCTCAAACAAAATCGTGTCCAGCGTTTCCTCAAGACTGCTGATCTGGCGGCTGATGGCCGAGCTGGCCACGTTCAGACGCTGCGATGCTTCGCTGATGGAACCGCATCGCACCACTTCCAGGAAGTAGCGCAAGGCAGTGTCTTGCAGTTGCTGTGATTTCATCCCGAGATTCCTTCCAGTCTGACCAGATCTGACCAGGGCCCTGGCCCCGGCAAATAATTTCCCGCTTTATTTGGTGCGTGCTTCACGCCTTTGGTGCAGCACCGCCAGTATCCCGGCGCACCGCGATGCTGCACCTGCTCCACGCCCCGCGACCCAGCAGGGATGCGACTTTTGCCAGGGTGGTCACATTGTGGTGCAGCATTTTTGCGTTCTGGTATCGGCAACGCAGGCTTAGAAATTTGATGATTGTGGCATCGATAAATCCTAGCCTAGTATGCCCCTCGATGTCGCGGTTTTTCTTGAACCCATTTCATCAACAGGCAGGCTCGCCTATTGATGAAATGGGTTCCAATTTGTCTTATTCGAACGAAGGGGCAGGAATGAACGCACTACACACATCTCTCTTGGCTTGGTCGCGCTGCGCGGTACTGGTGGCGGGGGCGTTGGGCGCTTCGGTTGCGCATGCCAACAAGGCCAATGACACTCTGGTCTATGCCTCCGACAGTGAAGTCGAGAACATCAGCCAGTATCACAACAACCTGCGCGAAGGCGTGATCCTGGCACACCTGATCTGGGATACGCTGATCTATCGCGATCCCAAGACCAACGAGTACAAGCCGCAACTGGCGACCTCCTGGAAATGGGAATCGCCCACCGCGCTGGTGCTGGACCTGCGCCAGGGCGTGCAATTCCAGAACGGCGACAAGTTCAGCGCCGACGATGTGGTGTTCACCTTCAACTATGTGGTTTCGCCCGAATCCAAGGCGGTCACGCGGCAGAATACCGACTGGATCAAGAGCGTCGACAAGCTCGGCGACTATCAGGTCCGCATCAACCTGAAGGGGCCTTTCCCCGCCGCGCTCGAATACCTGGCCGGTCCGCTGCCGATCTATCCGGCGGCCTACTTCAAGAAGGTCGGGCTGGAAGGTTTCTCCAAGGCGCCCATCGGCACCGGTCCCTACAAGGTCACCAGCGTCACGCCAGGGCAGGGCGTGACCCTGGTCAAGAACCCCAACTACTTCAAGGACAGCCCGCAGGGCCAGCCTTCGATCGGCAACATCAAGTTCGTGGTCATTCCCGATCCGGAAACCCGCGCCGCGCAACTGATGACCGGTGCCATCGACTGGATCTGGCGGGTACCGCCCGACCAGGCCGATGCGCTCAAGACCAACCCCAAGCTGACCGTGCAAAGCGGCGAGACCATGCGCGTCGGTTTCATCACCTTGGATACCACCGGCACCTCGGCGCCCAATTCACCCTTCAAGGATCTGCGCGTGCGCCAGGCGGTCAATTACGCCATCAACCGCAAGGGCTATGCCGACAACCTGATGCGTGGCGGCAGCCAGCCGGTCTACACCGCCTGCTTCCGTACCCAGTTCGGCTGTGACAGCAATGCCGTCATCAAGTACGACTACAACCCGGCCAAGGCCAAGGAACTGCTGGCAGCAGCCGGCTATCCGAACGGCTTTGATACCGACATCTATGCCTATCGCGAGCGCGAAATCGCCGAAGCCATCATCGGCGACCTGCGCAAGGTCGGCATCCGCGCCCGCCTGCATTACATGAAGTTCGCCGCCCTGCAGACCGAATACCGCGGCGGCAAGACCCCCATGAGCTTCTATTCCTGGGGCTCGTTCTCGATGAACGATACCTCGGCCTTTGCCGGTGTCTACTTCAAGGGGGGCGCCGATGACATCACCAAGGATCCGCAACTGCAGCAGTTCCTTCAGGTTGCCGATACCTCGATCGATCCGGCGGTGCGCAAGGCCAATTACAGCAAGGCCCTGGAGCTGATCTCAAAACAGGCGTATGTGGCGCCGATGTTTTCCTACTCGACCTTCTATGCCTTCAATTCGCAGCTGAAGTTCCAGGGTTATCCGGACGAGTTGCCGCGTTTCTACGAAGCTTCCTGGAAGTAAGCCCGGTGGCGCACGCTCTGCGTGCGCCGTTCCTGACATCGTCCGCCCAGTCTCCGCAAGGAAGGACCGCCATGTTGATCTACCTCCTGCGCCGCCTGGCCATCGCCTTGTGCGTGGCCCTGACGGTGTCCGTCGTCAGCTTCACGCTGCTGCATCTTTCGGGTGACCTGGCGGTCTCCATCGCCGGGCCGGAAGCCACCGCCGCCCAGGTCGAGTCGGTGCGCACCCAGTTCGGTCTGGACCGTCCGCTGACCACGCAATACTTCGACTGGCTGGGACGTGCCGTGCAGCTCGATTTCGGCAAGTCCTTCTACTTCCAGGGGCCGGTGATGGAAATGATTTCCGAACGCCTGCCCATCACCTTCAAGCTCGGTGGCAGCGCCTTGCTGCTGGCCATCCTGACCGCCATTCCGCTAGGGGTGCTGGCTGCGCTCTATCGGGATACCTGGCTGGATCGCGCCGCGCTGCTCATCGCCGTGGTTGGCCAGGCCATGCCCAGTTTCTGGTTCGGGCTGACCTTGATCCTGATCTTCGCCGTGACCCTGCACTGGCTGCCGGTGGCCGGCAACGACAGCTGGCAGCACTTCGTCCTGCCCGCCGTGGCCCTGGGCTATTACGCCATGCCGGCCATGATGCGGCTCACGCGTTCGGGCATGCTCGAAGTGCTGGGATCGGACTACATCCGCACGGCGCGCGCCAAGGGACTCTCCCGGGCGCGGGTGGTGTTCAAGCATGCACTGCGCAACGCCGTCATTCCGGTGGTGGCGCTGGCGGCCGTGGAGCTGGGCTTCATGCTGGGCGGCTCGGTGGTCATCGAATCGGTCTACTCGATGCAGGGCCTGGGACAGCTGGCGTGGGATGCCATCTCGCGCAACGACTATCCGGTGGTGCAGGCGGTCGTGCTGATCATCGCCATGTTCTACATCGGGCTGACCTTCCTGGCCGATGTCATCAATGCGCTGCTGGACCCGCGCATCCGTACCCGCTGATCCTGCCAGGAGACCCCATGAGCGCAACCACCTCCTCTACCTTGCCCGTCACCCCCATGCTCACGACCACCTTGCCGCCCTTGCCCGCATGGCGCCGCAAGCTGCGCCGCCTGCTGGGCCATCGCGGCCTCATGCTGGGCGCACTGGTGCTGGCGCTGATCGTGCTGGCGGCAATCTTTGCGCCGTTGCTGGCGCCGCACGATCCCTTCGACCAGGACGTCACCGCGCGCCTGATCCCGCCGGTGTGGCAGGCCCAGGGCAGTTGGGAACACATCCTCGGCACCGACAAGCTGGGCCGCGACTATCTCTCGCGCCTGATCTTCGGTGCGCGCGTGTCACTGACCATCGGCATTGCCGCGGCCCTGATCTCGGGGCTGATCGGCACGACGCTGGGCGTGCTGGCAGGCTACTTCGGCGGACGCACCGATGCCGTCATCAGCTATCTCATCACCACGCGGCTGGCCATGCCGGTGGTGCTGGTGGCATTGGCCATGGCCTCGCTGGTGGGCGGTTCCCTCAAGGTGGTGATCGTGCTGCTGGGGCTGCTGCTGTGGGATCGTTTCGCGGTGGTGACGCGCTCGGCCACACAGCAGTTGCGCGACGCCGAATTCATCGCGGCAGCCAAGGCCATCGGTGCCTCCACACCCTACATCCTGGTGCGCGAGATCCTGCCCAACATCATGGGGGCGCTCATCGTGGTCGCCACCCTCGAAATGGCCCACGCCATCCTGCTGGAGGCCACGCTGTCCTTCCTGGGACTGGGCGTGCAGCCGCCCACGCCCTCGTGGGGCCTGATGGTGGCCGAGGGCAAGACCTACATGTTCTTCAAGCCCTGGGTGATCGTCATTCCAGGTGTGGCGCTGGCGCTGCTGGTGCTGGCAATCAATCTGGTCGGCGATGGCCTGCGAGATGTCAACGCACCCGATGGCCGCAACTGATCCGTCACGCAAGGAGAACCCCATGAGTGTATTGCTGGACGTGAAGAACCTGAAGGTGGACCTGCCCACCGAGAACGGCATGCTGCATGCCGTGCGCGGCATCGATTTCCAGGTCAGCCGTGGCGAGATGCTGTGCCTGGTCGGCGAGTCCGGCTGCGGCAAGTCCATGACCTCGCTGGCCCTGATGGGTCTGCTGCCGCGCAAGGCGCAATGCAGCGCCGACCACATCCTCTTCGATGGTGCCGACCTCAATGGCATGAGCGAACGGCAGCGCATGCAGTTGCGCGGCAAGCGCATGGCGATGATCTTCCAGGAGCCGATGACCTCGCTCAATCCCGCCTATACGCTGGGCAACCAGCTGTGCGAGGCGATGTTGCAGCAGCCCGGCGTGACGCGCGCCGAGGCGCGCGAGCGGGCACTCTACCTGCTGCACCGGACCGGCATCGGCAACGCCGAAGACCGCCTGCGCCAGTATCCGCACCAGCTCTCGGGCGGCCTGCGCCAGCGCGTGATGATCGCCATGTCGCTCATGTGCAGTCCCGACCTCATCATCGCCGACGAACCCACCACCGCACTGGATGTCACCATCCAGGCGCAGATCCTGCGCATGATCCGCGAGCTGCAGCAGGAGTTCGGCACCGCCGTCATCTTCATCACGCATGACCTCGGCGTGGTCTCGCGCATCGCCGACCGGGTTGCGGTGATGTATGCGGGGCAGGTGGTGGAGACCAGCGGTGTGGCGCAACTCTTTGCACAGCCGCGCCATCCCTACACGCGCGGCTTGCTCAACTGCATTCCGGTGCGCGGCAAGACCTTGCCGGGCAGCCGGCTGCAAGCCATTCCCGGGGTGGTGCCCAGCCTGGTCGGGCAGGTCAGCGGCTGTGCCTTCCGCAATCGCTGCACCCTGGCCGACAGCGGCTGCGAACAGGACCCGCCGATGGTGCAGCAGGGCAGTCCCGGTTTGTCGCATGAGGCACGCTGCTTCAAGCTCGATGTGCCGGTGTCGGCACTGGAGGTGGCGGCATGAGTGCCTCTCTGAATCCCCAGCCGCCGCTGGACGATATCGCGCTCGAATTGTGCGCGCTGACCAAGGTGTATCCGCTCAAGCGCGGCTTGTTCCAGGCACCGGGTCAACTGAAGGCGGTCGATGACGTTTCGCTGCGTCTGTATCGTGGCGAAACCCTCGGTCTCGTCGGCGAATCCGGCTGCGGCAAGAGCACCCTGGCCAAGATGCTGCTGGGCCTGCTGGCACCGACCTCGGGCAATGTGCTCATCAACGGCCAGGAAGTCGATCCGACCGAGCGCCGCCAGCATGCGCGGCATATCCAGCCGATCTTCCAGGACCCGTATTCCTCGCTCAATCCGCGCAAGACCGTGGGCGAGATCGTCGGCCTGCCGCTCAAGCTGCACGGCATCGGCAGTGCCGCCGAGCGCAGCCGCCAGGTCAGGCAGATCCTCGATCTGGTCGGCATGCCCGAACGCACCCACACGCAGTATCCCAACCAGCTCTCCGGCGGTCAGCGCCAGCGGGTGGCGATTGCGCGGGCACTGATCCTGCGGCCCGACATCCTCATCTGCGATGAACCGACCTCGGCGCTGGATGTGTCGGTGCAGGCGCAGATTCTCAACCTGCTGCTGGACCTCAAGGCCGAATTCGGCCTGACGTATCTCTTCATCAGCCACGACCTCGGTGTGGTGGAGCATCTGGTGGACCGGGTCGCCGTGATGAACAAGGGCAGCATCGTGGAATTGGCCTCACGTGAACAACTCTTCAGCGATCCCCAGCATCCCTATACCCGCATGCTGCTGGCCTCGGCGCTCACGCCCGATCCGGGCCTGGGCATTCCGGCCCTGGCGGCAGCCGCTTGAGAACATGAACGAATCTGAAAAAAACCAAGGAGCAGCAGCATGAGCAGAGCACAAGCCATTGCCGGCGTACAGGCTTATTTCGACGACGGCCGTTTCATGGAAACCCTGAAGCGCCGCGTAGCCATCCGTACCGAAAGCCAGGAAGCGGCCAGCCTGCCCATCCTCTACGACTATCTGCAGCAGGAGATCATGCCTTCTCTGCAGACACTGGGCTTTGTCTGCGAGGTGATCGACAATCCGCTGCCTGGCGGCAGCCCCTTCCTGATCGCCGAGCGCGTCGAGGAGGGGGCGGCTTTCACCTTGCTCACCTACGGCCACGGCGATGTGGTGCGCGGCTATGACAATCAGTGGCGTGCCGGTCTCTCGCCCTGGGAGATCGTGGTCGAAGGCGAGCGCTGGTACGGGCGCGGCATCGCCGACAACAAGGCCCAGCACACCATCAACCTGGCGGCGCTGGAAGAAGTCATGAAGGTGCGCGGCGGGCAGTTGGGCTACAACGTCAAGCTGATCCTGGAGATGGGCGAGGAGACCGGTTCGCCCGGTCTCAACGAAGTCTGCCGCCAGCATGCGCAACGCCTGAAGGCCGATCTCTTCATCGCCTCCGATGGTCCGCGGGTGAATGCGCCTACCCCGACCATGTTCCTGGGTTCGCGCGGTGGCTGCAATTTCGACCTGACCTGCCATCTGCGTGATGGTGGCCACCACTCGGGCAACTGGGGCGGCCTGCTGCGCAACCCCGGCGTGCGTCTGGCCAATGCGATTGCCTGCCTGGTCGACGAGCGTGGCGCCATCCGCGTCCCCGCGCTGCTGCCGGAGGCGCTGCCGCAGAGCGTGCGCAAGGCGCTGGCCAGCGTCAAGGTGGGCGGCGGTCCGACCGATCCCGAGATCGATCCCGACTGGGGCGAGCCCGATCTGACCCCGGCCGAACGTGTCTTCGGCTGGAACACGCTGGAAGTGCTGGCCTTCAAGACCGGCAATCCGGAAGCCCCGGTCAATGCCATTCCCGGACGCGCCACTGCGCATTGCCAGATTCGCTTCGTGGTCGGCAGTGATGATGCGCATTTCATCGAACACATCCGCGCGCATCTGGATGAACATGGTTATGACGATGTGCAGGTGGCGCTGTCGGGCGTGCAGTTCGCCGCCACCCGGCTCGATCCGGACGATGAATGGGTACGCTGGGGCCTGGCCTCGCTGCAGGAGAGCACCGGCAAGACGCCCACGCTGCTGCCCAACCTGGGCGGCTCGCTGCCCAATGACGTCTTCTCCGAAACCCTGGGCCTGCCCACGCTGTGGGTGCCGCACTCCTATCCGGCCTGCTCACAGCATGCGCCCAACGAGCATATACTGGCCAGCGTGTCGCGCGAGTCGCTGCAACTGATGGCGGGCCTGTTCTGGGACCTGGCCGAGCAGGGCCGCGAAGTGCTGGCACGACGCACATCCCCCACGGAGAAACGATGAGTCACCCCCACGAGCAGGACCTCTGCGAGGTCGCCGACCTGCATGACATCCACGAGGAAATCACCGGCATCCGCCGCCACCTGCACCAGCATCCCGAACTGTCCTTCGAGGAAGTCGATACCGCTGCCCTGGTAGCGGCGCGCCTGCAGGAATGGGGCTACGCGGTCACCCGCCATATCGGCGGCAATGGCCTGGTCGCCACGCTGCGGGCCGGCAGCAGTGCGCGCAGCATCGGCCTGCGCGCCGACATGGATGCCTTGCCCATCCACGAGGAAACCGGCCTGGCCTGGTCCAGCGTCAAGCCCGGTGCCATGCACGCCTGCGGCCACGATGGCCATACGGCGATGTTGCTGGGCGCGGCCAAGCACCTGGCGCGCACGCGCCGTTTCGACGGCACGCTGCACCTGATCTTCCAGCCGGCCGAGGAAGCCGGTTTTGACAGCGGGGCGCAGAAGATGCTGGCCGATGGTCTCTTCGAGCGCTTCCCCTGCGATGCCGTCTTCGGCATCCACAATCACCCGGGGGTAGAGGCGGGGACCTTCATGTTCAGGAGCGGCCCCTTCATGGCGGCCTGCGATACCGTCAAGATCCGCATCGCCGGTCGCGGCAGCCATGCGGCGCGACCGCACCTGTCGGTCGATCCGGTGGTGGCCGCCGCCAGCCTGGTGATGGCCTTGCAGACGGTGGTCTCGCGCAATGTCGATCCCATGGAGACCGCAGTGGTGACGGTGGGCAGCCTGCATGCGGGCAAGGCGTCCAACGTGATTCCGGAATTCGCCACGCTGGAGTTGAGCGTGCGCTCCTTCAAGCCCGAGGTACGCGCGTTGCTGGAAGAGCGCATTCGCGCGCTGGTGGCCCTGCATGCCGAAAGCTATGGTGCCGGTGCCGAGATCGAGTATCTGCGCGGCTATCCGGTGCTGGTCAACAGCGAGGCCGAGACCGAGTTTGCCCGCGGCGTGGCCGAGGAACTGGTGGGTGCCGACAAGGTGATCGCCCCCTTCGGTCCGATTGCCGGCAGCGAAGACTTCGCCTACTTCCTGCAGCAGCGGCCCGGCTGCTTCTTGCGCGTGGGCAACGGGCAGGGACGGCCGATGCTGCACAATGCCGGTTACGATTTCAATGATGCCAATATCCCGGTGGGAGCCGCCTTCTGGACCCGGCTGGTGGAGCGCTGGCTGCCCGTCAAGGCCGGCTGAGAGGGGGCGTCGGGCGGCTTATGCGTCAACAGCATAAGCGCATGACGAATGCTTCGTTTTCAGCAGGAGCATGGCCCGGTACATTGGGGGTGTCTCCTCAGACGTCCTTGGACTTGGACAATTCGAGTCTGAACCCGCCGCGCGCAAGCCTGGCGGGTTTTTTTTCAGGCTGTTTCCCTGCAGCACGCGGGCTTGAAATTCACGTAACTTTCACGGCGCATGGCAGAGCTTGATGCGCCACAAAGCCCGAGCCCAGGCTGCTGTCGAGCTGGCAAGTGGCGTTGCGGGCTCAGGAATTCCCCGATGTTCGCAGTCAAGCGGGGCCACTACCATGGGAACCAATGAAACACGGTCTGTGCTCCGGACTCCCGACATCACGGTGGGGTCGTGACTGGCACGCAAGACCTTGCCGAAGTATCTTGCCATTGGAGCCAGCCATGTCCTTCGTTACCGAACCCGTACCGGGTGAAATCACCCTCATGTTCATCAGCTATCTGGTCTTCTGTACCGTCCTGATGTACCTCTTCGTCAAGACCGACAAGGAATGGGGCCGGCTGGAAGTGTCGCTGGACGACGTCGACCAGCGCGACCAGCAGGTGATGGCCTCGGCCCTGCGCTACGTGACGGTGGATGCGGAAGACCGTTCGCTGTTCAACAACGGCCTGACCCGCCCGTCACTGCAGCATTGCGCACAGTATCACGATGTCGATTGCACCTGTTTCATGCAGGAGCCGAAGAAGCAGGATTGAATGCCCGGGGTGAGGGATGGTGGGGGGAAGTGAAGTAGTGGGGTGGGGGAAGTGAAGTCGTGCCGCTGCAGGGACTAGGGGTAGTTCTTCCGGCATCGCAGTAGCAGTAGCAGTAGCAGTAGCAGTAGCAGTAGCAGTAGCAGCAGAGTTTGAGCAGCAAAGATCTCTTGAGGGTGGAACGGCAAGTCGTGAAACCGCTTTTGTTCCAAAGCGCGTCACGCATCGGGACTGCGCAGTCCGGCATTCCCGTGAAGCGGCTTAGCGGCTTGCCCGTTCTTTTCCATGAGAAAATAGCGCCCATGCAAAGCTCACATTCCTCCGCGCAGAATTTGCGCCCATTGATTCCCCTGGCCGATTATCAACGTATCTTCCGCGTCATCCATTCCGTCCTGCACAGCGTGGAAGCCGATATCCCGGCCGCCAGCTTCTTCTTTTCCGTCACTGCCGCCCAGATCCTCAAGAAGTTCTACAAGCGCAACGCCTTCCCCGTGGCCGGCGCTGCCTTCTACCTGATTCGTGAAGACGGCGGTGGTGCGCTGTCCTTCGGCACCCTGGGCGAAGACGGCCAGAGCGTGGCCAGCCATCAGGACGCCTTCCATGCCTGGGTGCAATGCGACGGCTATGTGCTGGACTTCATGGCGCCGCTGTTCCAGGAATTGCTGGTCTCGGCCGGCCATCCGCTGCCGGTGCCGCGCCAGATGTTCCAGAAGGACTTGCAGCGCATGAGCGCGGGCGTGCAGGCGCTGGTCCGGCCGGGGGATTTCTTCCTGGCCTCCAATCTCGAACTCACGCGTGAACTGCTGCAGCAGTTCATGGCCAAGAAGGCCCTCACCAATCTCTCGCAACTGTGCCTGGAATGGTTCCGCAAGCCGCCCAAGGCGATGCCGGACGACCTGGCCCTGCAAGGCAGTGATGGCGAAGTCTCGCGCATCAAGTTGCAAGCCACCGCCATTGATGGGGTCTGGTAAGACCGTTCAGCCAGTTCTTGAGGGAAATGTCATGGAGGCGGACGCCTCCGAAAGGAGGGTGTGCTGGACAGATGTCCAACACACCATGCGGTCATACATATCGGTTGCATGTACCGCACTAAGCTTCGCACTATAGTTCGTCGTTATGACGGCTTCGTGACATTTCCGTTTTCCGTTTTTCTTCTCTTCGTCCTTTTTCTTCATCTCCCTGTGCACTGTCATGGGGAGGTCATACGCGGCCACTAGACTTGCGCCTGTCTCCTCTGACTCCGTGCAGATGTTGTTGCCTGCGATGCGAGCGCATCGCAGGTTTTTTTCTTCGGATCAGCCAGTTTCTCCTTGCTTCATGCTTCACGCCCAGGCCGGACAGTGGCGTCGTAACCCGGCAGGTCGCACACGTGATGGAAGTCGCGGTCCTCCCTTCCCGGCAAGTGCATGCTTGCCGGTGCGCGGCGCGGGGTGCGTCCCTCCCTTCCGGGCAGGCTCCATGACTGGAGTCTGCCCATCGCTTTTCCTCCGTTCCGTCCTCCCTTGCACGGCGCTTGCCCATCGGCTGCTCTGGTGATGAATTCCCTTTGCAATCAATTACTTGGATGGCTTACCCAGCGCTTTTCCACAGGCTTGCCACCAGAATATGTGGATATCCGGGCCAGGCAGGCATGATCCCGGGCCCTGCCTGCGTCTTGTTACTTCACATAAAATCGTTTGGAATCAATGGCTTGAGTGGCTTGTCCAGGCCTTTTCCACAGGCTTGCCACCAAAAAATGTGGATATCGCCGCGCTCGGCCAGTCTGGGCGCGGCTTTGCGGCGGACCGCCCGGCCCGCCAACAAAGTGCACGACTTTGCATCTGAGCGTGAATTTCCTTTGTAATCAAAGGCTTGTCTGGCTTTTCAAGTGCTTGTCCACAGGCTTGCTCCCAAAAAGTGTGGATATCCTGCCGAAATGTTCCGTGGCCCGTGTCCGAAGGGGGGAGGTGCCAGGTTTGGGGGCTGCTTGCCTCACTCTGTTGCGATATTGAAAAGTTGTTTCAAATCAATGGCTTGATGGGCTTGTCAAGGGCTTCTCCACAAGCTTGCCACCAGAAAATGTGGATATCGTCGCTGCTCCTGAGGCGGCGTTCCCGGGTGTCTGCCTGTCCCCTTTTTGCCGCGCCTTGCTGCGGCAGCGGAAAGTCCTTTGCAATCAATGCCTTGTCCGACTTGCCCAGTGCTTCTCCACAGGCTTGCACCCAAAAAATGTGGATATCCGGGCAAGTTGCCAGACGCGATGCAGAGACGAGCCTCATCGCAGTCGGCCTGCCCCAACTCTGCGCGTTGCCGAAGCGGAGTCGAAAAATGTAGAAGAATCAAGGGTTTGGGTGGCTTGTCAAAGCCTTGTCCACAAGCTTGCCCCCGTAAAATGTGGATAAGACCTGCCTGCGGCAGGTCTTGGAAACAGGCTGGGACAACTGGGGGAAACTGGGGATAAGCGGCGGCGCAGCAGAGCACGCCGCCGTGTGGTCGTCAGCCCTGGTCGGGGGCGCTGTAGGGTTCGACGCTGACGGCCTTCATGCTGTAGCTGGAGGCGCCCATGGACGAATCCGAGCGCTCTACCTTGAGCACGCCGCTGATCCATACCGCATCCATGGTGCGCACGTTCTTGACGGCCTTGACGCTCCTGACGTGAATGATCTGGTTGGCCGGCGGTGGCGGCACGTGGATGCAGGCGCCGAAGTAGGGGACCAGCAGGAATTCCTTGAGCGCCTCGCCTTCGCGGTCCAGCGAGACCACGAAGCCGGGCAGGCGCACCGGCTTGCCTTCCATGGATGGATCGACGGGCGCCTCCTTCCAGTATTTCTTGGCCTTCCAGAGCGCGGCATCGGCGCGCGGGTCATCATCGGTCATCTGGTCCAGCTTCAGGCCCTTGAAGGGCGCCATCGGGTCCCAGTTCTTGGGGATGAGCGATTCCCAGGCGATCTCCTGGAAGCCGTTGACCATCTTGCCCGAGGCCTGATAGGGCTTTTCGGTGACGGCCGCGCTTTGCTGCAGGTGATCACCGACCTTGTATTGGCCGCTGGCGGCGTCGCTTACGCCGGCGACGGTGCTGCCACTGTCGGCGCGCGCAGTCACGGCCGGGACGGCACCTGCCAGCGGGCCACCGGCGACGGTGGCGGATGCTCCGGCAGAGGCCGGTGCCGGCGCCGCCCGCGCATCGTCATGCGCCAGCAGGCGCACACCGCTGCCCACCAGCAGGCCGGCGGCGACGATGCCGCCCATCCAGTAAAGAGTCTTCATGTCAGTGCTTCCAGATCAGATTCTTGGGGTCAGGCCGTCCGACAGGCTCAGGCGATAGGCCCGCCAGGCCGGCAAGAGGCTGGCCACCAGTCCGGCCAGCACGGTCCAGAGCAGCAATTGTAATTCGCCGGCCGCCGGCCATGCCGGTCGCAGGGCGATGCCGAACTGCTCGGCCAGCATCGGCCCGAGCACCCAGATCAGACCGCTCAGCAGCAACAGGCCTGCCAGCACGCCGCACAGCATCACGCCCAGGCCCTCCACGCAGAGCAGCCACAACACGTCCAGCGGACGCGCCCCGACCGAGCGCAGGATGGCCAGCTCACGCCGCCGCTCGCCCAGGCTGGCCAGGATCGCTGCCACCAGCCCCGCCAGGCCGACCACTACCACCATGCCCGAAACCACCAGCAAGGCATTCTCGCCGATGCCGACCACGTCCCAGAGCTGGTCCAGCGCCACCCCCGGCAGCACGGCCATGAGGGGCTCCTTGAAGCCGTCGCCGTCGGCAATGGCGCGCTGCACGGCGAAGACCCGCGCGCGGCTCTTCAGGCCCACCAGTACGGCGGTGATGCTGGTCGGGGTGAGGTCGAATTTCTTCACGAATTCGGCCGGGATATGCACACCCGGCAAGGGCGCGCCCCCTTCCCAGTCGAGGTGGATGGCCTGCATGCCGTCCAGGCCGATATGCACCGTGCGGTCCACCGGGGTGCCGGTGCGCGCCAGGATGCCTACCACCTTGAAGGGTTTGTCGGCGTGCTGGGTCAGGCCCATGCCGCCCATGCCGTGGGCCAGGATGATGACGTCGCCCAGGTGATAGTGCAGTTTCTCGGCCACATCGGCCCCCAGCACGGCATCGAAGACGCCGGTAAAGGGCCGTCCCTTGGCCAGCACCAGGGATTGACCGCTGCCATAACGGAAATGCGTGAAGTAATCGCCATTGGTGGCCAGTACCGGGAAGCCACGGTGCGAATCGCCCAGCGAGATCGGGATGGTCCAGGCCACCGCCGGATTGCGGGCCAGGGTCTGGGCACTGTCCCAGCCCATGTTGTTGGTGGCACCGCCGATGCGGAAGATGGCGTACAGCATCAGCTGGATCGGACTGGTGCGGGCGCCGACTACCAGGTCGGTACCGGATACCGATTGCGAGAATCCGGCCCGCACTTCATGGCGTACCCGTTCGATGCCCAGCAGCATGGTGGTGGACAGGGCAATGGCCAGCAGCATCAGGCCCAGCGTGAACCGCCGGTTCCAGGCGCTGTGCGCGGCCAGGCGCAGGAGCAGCTTCATGCGGCCTCCTCGGGACGGGCAGCCTCGTTGAGCTGTTCCAGTGCGATGCGGCGCTCGAAACGTACGGCCAGGCGCTGGTCGTGGCTGACGAAGACCAGCGCCGCGCCGCTTTGTGCGCACTCGCGCTGCAGCAGGTCGAGGAAGGCTTGCTGGCGGTCGCTGTCCAGGGCCGAGGTCGGCTCGTCGGCAACGATGATCTCCGGCCGGCCGATCAGCGAGCGCGCCGCCGCTACCCGCTGTTGCTGGCCGATGGACAGTTGCGTCACGGGACGCGACCACAGCGACGGCGCCAGGTCCAGCGCGCTCAGCAGGGATTGCGCCACGCTCTTGAGATCGGCGCCCTGCTGCGCGGCGCGCGCCTTGCGGTAGGCCGAGAACTGGCAGGGCAGCAGCACGTTGTCGAGGATGGAAAGATAAGGCAACAGGTTGAACTGCTGGAAGATGAATCCGATGTGATCCACCCGGAAGCGGTCGCGCTGTGCCGCCGACAGCGTATGGAAGGGCTGCCCCAACGCTTCCACGGTGCCGGCCTGGGGCACGATGATGCCGCCGATGGCCGCCAGCAGGGTGCTCTTGCCGCTGCCGCTGGGGCCGCTGACGAAGACATGTTCACCAGGCGCCACCTGGAAATGCGGCAACACCAGCGCCGGATGCGCCTGGCCGGGCCAGGTAAAGCGCAGGTCGCGCATGGCAATCGCGGCGACCGGGGAAGAACGTTCAGGAATAGTCATGACAACATGAAGGAAAATCGCAGAAGCGCCAGGACGTGACTTTACCGCCGATCATAGCGCCGGTGCCTGTCAGTGGCCTGACTGGCGCGCCGGGGAACCGGCCCCGGCGGCCCCCGGCATCAGTTCATGGGGATCAGTGCGCTGCCCGGCACCAGTTGTGCCGCGCCTTGCTTCTTGGGGGTGACCAGTTGCACGTCGATACGGTGGAAGCCCGGGAAGGCCGCAAACAAGCCGCTCACATCCACCGTGGCGAGCGCGCCGGGGCTGGCGCATACCAGGGTGAAGTCGCCGTCGAGGTCGGCATGGCCATCGGTGGGGGCCGCTTCGCTGCTGGCGGACGTCTTCTCGCCCAGCAGGGCGGGCGGCAGCACGGCGGACTCCAGCTGCACCTCGGCCGGCTTGCACTGGGCGGCGGCGTCGGTGGCGAACATGCGGTTCACATCACGCAGGTTCTTCACGGCTGCGCGCACCGTGTCCTTGTCCTTGCCGCTGTTGGCCGCGTGTTCGAAGCCGACCAGATTGATCAGCGGGCTGTCCAGGTGCAGGGTCAGGGTATTGCCTTCCAGTGCCACGTCCAGCTTGCCCACTCCATGCACGTGGGCGGGATGGTTGCCGTGCTGGTCATGGCCTTCACCAGCCGCCAGCACGGGCAGGCTGGCCAGCGACAACAGGACGAGAGGAATCAGTCGAAACGATGGACGGGATCGGAACATGGGCGGCTTTCTTGTGCTTGTTGTAAAGAGAATTCAAAGGGGGGAGCGGCAAGTCGACAACGCTGGAAGACAGACTGCAAACATGGGCTGAAGATCCGCCGTCCGTCCGGCATTGTGCCCCGGACAACGGTCGGATTTGCAGTGTTGTTACATTCTGCAACAGGGTTGCATTATAATGCCTGCTTTCCCTGTTTCTGCAACTCGGTTGCGCCCAAGGGCGAGTACGCCGAAACCAGCGCTGCTGGCCGCGCTGTCCGGTGCCCGTGTTGCTTCTTTTCAGATTGCCTGCCGTGTCGTTTTTCTCTCGAATCCTCATGAAACAAGGCGTGCTCGCCAGTCCCTGGTGGCAGCGCGTGCTGGCCGTCGTGCCCGTGGTCCTGCTGTTGTGGCTGGGTGTGCACTGGGCGCTGGGGGAGGGCTGACATGGATGCCGCCATCTCTCTGGACAACCTGACGGTGAGCTATCGTCGCCATCCGGCCTTGCACCACGTCAACGGCGCCTTTGCGCGCGGCTCGCTCACGGCCATCGTCGGCCCCAATGGTGCCGGCAAGAGCACTCTGCTCAAGACCATGCTGGGCCTGGTACGCTGCAATGACGGTCGCGTCCATACGCACGTGGATGCCCGTCGCATCGCCTACCTGCCGCAGCAGGCCGAGATCGACCGCAGCTTCCCCATCACCGTGATCGATTGCGTGCTGCTGGGCTACTGGCAGGCCAAGGGCAACTGGGGCGCCATCGACGCCGCCATGCGCCAGCGCGCGGTGCAGGCGCTCACGGCGGTCGGGCTGGACGGCTTTTCGGCGCGCCCGGTCTCCAGTCTTTCGGTGGGCCAGTTCCAGCGCGTGCTGTTTGCCCGCATCCTGCTGCAGGATGCCGAGGTGATCCTGCTCGATGAACCCTTCAATGCCATCGATGCCCGCACCACCGGCGACTTGCTGCGCATCATCTCGGCCTGGCACGCCGAGCGCCGTACCGTGATCGCGGTGCTGCACGACCATGACCAGGTGCGTCGCGCCTTCCCGCAGACCCTGCTGCTGGCGCGCAACGTGGTGGCCTGGGGGGACACCGCGGAAGTGATGTGCGAAGAGAATCTGCAACGTGCCCGCGCCATGGCCGAGGCGGTGGATGAACATGCGGGCGTGTGCGAGGTGAGCGAAGCCGAGGTGCTGGCCCTGTCGAGGATGCACGAACATGCGCACGATCATTCACATGCGCATTCGCACACGCACCCGGCTGCCACCCCGGGAGGCCAGTCATGAGCGCACTCTCGACCCTGCAGGCCCTGGCGATAGCGCCGTTCCAGGAATTTTCCTTCATGCGCCGCGCTCTGGTGGCCGCCTTTGCCCTGGCGCTGGGCAGTGCGCCCCTGGGCGTGCTCTTGACCTTGCGCCGCATGAGCCTGTTCGGCGAAGCCCTGAGTCACGCCGTGCTGCCGGGCGTGGCGGTGGGGTTCATCTTCTTTGGCCTGTCGTTGCCGGCCTTGTCCATTGGCGGCTTTGCCGCCGGTGTGCTGGTGGTGGCCGTGGCCGGCTGGATCAGTCGTCATACCGAACTCAAGGAAGACGCCAGCCTGGCCGCCATCTACGTGGTGGCCCTGGCGCTGGGTGTGATCCTGATCTCGCGCCACGGCACCCAGCTCGATCTGCTGCACATCCTGTTCGGCAATGTGCTGGGCGTGGACAGCCAGGGGCTGGTGCTCATTGCGGGCGTGGCCAGTGCCAGCGTACTGGGCATCGCCGCGCTCTATCGCGGGCTGCTGCTGGAGAGCTTCGATCCTTCCTACATGGCCGTGGGGGGCGGGCGCAGCGGCGGGGCGATCTACCAGCAGGTGTTTCTGATGCTGGTGGTGATGAACCTGGTGGCCTCCTTCCAGACCATGGGCACATTGATGGCGGTGGGCCTGATGATGCTGCCGGCGGTCTCGGCGCGACTGTGGCACGACACCTTGCCGGCCCAGCTGTGCAACAGCGTCCTGCAGGCGATGCTGGCCGGCTATGCCGGGTTGCTGATCTCGTATTACGCCTCGGTGCCTTCCGGCCCCGTCATCATCGTCTGCGCCGGCGTGCTGTATGCCGCCTCGCTGCTGTTGGCCCCACGCGGCTGGCTACCGCGCCTGTTGCGGCGGCCGCATCTGCAGGCGTGAGGCTTCGGTTTTTCTGTCTTTTTCCGCGTTCTTCCGTTTCTCTTTCCCCGGAGTGTTCATGAAACTGTTTCGTCCCCTCTCAGCGCTGCTGGCCGCTCTGGCCCTGGCAGCGAGCCTGCCGGCGCTTGCTGCCGAGCGCATCCCGGTGCTGGCCAGCTTCAGCATCCTGGGCGACGTGGTCGCCAATGTCGGCGGTGATCGCGTCGCCGTCTCCACCCTGGTCGGCCCGGATGAAGATGCCCACGTCTTCCAGCCGGCCCCGGACGACATTAAGGCGGTCTCGCGCGCCAAACTGATCGTGGTCAATGGCCTCGGTTTCGAAGGCTGGATGGATCGGCTGGCGCAATCGGCCAACTACCGCGGCCCCATCGTGGTGGCCTCGGCCGGCATTCAGGCGCGCGAGCGCGTGGGAGAGGACGAAGAGAGCCATGACCATGAGCATCACGGCAAGGATGACCCGCACGCCTGGCAAGACCCGCAGAACGTGATCGTCTACACCCGCAACATCGTCACTGCCCTGGCCAAGCTGGACCCGGCCGGCGCTGCGATCTACCGCAAGAATGGCGAGGCGTACATCAGCAAGCTGCAGGACCTGGATGCCTGGGCTGCGCGCCAGTTCAGCCAGATCCCGGACGCCAAGCGCAAGGTCATCACCTCGCATGATGCCTTCGAATACTTTGGTGCCCGTTACAAGGTGCGCTTCCTGGCGGCCCAGGGCGTGTCCACCGACAGCGAACCCAGCGCCCGCGACATCGCCACCCTGATCCGCCAGATCCGCAGTGAAAAGATCAAGGCCCTGTTCTTCGAGAACATGAGCAATCCCAAGCTGCTGCAGCAGATCGCCCGTGAATCCGGCACCGCGCCCGGTGGCAAGCTGTATGCCGATGCGCTCTCCAAGCCGGATGGCCCGGCACCGGACTACCTCTCGCTGATGCGCTACAACATCACGCAATTGCTGGAAAAGATCCGCCTGAACTAAGACCGCCCGAATCGCGTATGCTGGTGGCCCCGCGCCGTCGCCCTGACGGCGTCTGTCATCTTGCACAGGAGAATTCCCGCATGAGCACCGTTACCGTCGTCGCCATCATCACCGCCAAGCCCGGCCAGCGTGAAGCGCTGCTGGCCATCGCCCGTGCCAACCTGGCCGCCGTGCGCGCCGAGGCTGGCTGCATCGAATATGGACTGGTGGTGGATGTGGATGGCTTCGGTCCCAACCAGGCGCCGATGGGGCCGGATACCTTCGCCTTCGTCGAGAAGTGGAAGGATGAAGAGGCGCTGCGCCTGCACTTCACCCTGCCGCACATGACCGACTACCGCGAGAAGTCCAAGGGCCTGATCGCGGATCGCAAGGTGCATGTGCTCAAGTCGGCGGACTGATCCTCGCCGCTTTCGTCCCCGTGCGCGACGCGGGGACGGACTCCCTCAGTATTCGCCAGGGAAATCCGCCGGCCAGGTCTGCTGCGGATCGAACGACGATGCCTGGCCCATCTGCTTCAACCACGTGATGAAGGTCTTCAGTGCCGGATTGGTGTCGGCGCTGCTGCGATAGAGCATGTGGTAACCCTCTCCGTGCAGCACGATCTCCGGAAACAGCCGCACCAGCCGGCCTGCGGCCAGGTCGTCATCGACCAGCGCCAGCGTGCCCATGCCCACGCCCTGGTCAGTAGCCGCCGCTTGCAGGCTCAGGAAGGAATGTTCATACACCGTCCCCGGCATCTTGCGCCGCACCGCCACCCCGGCCTTGGCCAGCCACTGCGACCACGCCGCCGACCGGCTGGAGAGGTGGATCAGCGGCACCTCCACGAAATCGCGCGGCACCCGGATCGGGTGCGTCTCCAGAAAGTGCGGCGAGGCCAGCGGCACCGATACGTCATCCAGGAAGCGCACGCAGTCATAGCCGCTGCGCTCCAGCGGGCTGCGCCAGATGATGACGTCGAAAGGATCCTTCACATCCTCGAAATACTCCGACATGGTGGTGGTGACACGAACCTCGATGCGCGGATTGTCGATCTGGAACTGCGACAGGCGCGGAATCAGCCAGCGCATCGCCACCGAGGGCGCGGCGATCATGCGCACCACGCGGCTCTTGCCGGCCAGCGACAGCTGTTCGGCCGCCAGGGCGATGCGGTCCAGGCTGGCCTTGACCTCGGCATAGAAGGCCAGAGCCGCTTCCGTGGGTTCCACACCACGCGACTGGCGTAAAAACAACGGTTGTTCGAAATATTCTTCCAGCGTTTTGATCTGCTGGCTGACCGCACTATGGGTGATGAACAGTTCATGGGCTGCCAGCGTCAGACTCCGCGTCCGGACTGCCGCTTCGAACACCTTGAGGGCCTTGAGCGGGGGTAGGGATGACGACATGCTGTAAGAAAAACTTATAGTGGTGACGGAAAATGTTGCTTTGCAAAAGCCGGGGGCGACCTTATTCTTCAATCACCCAAACGTCAAACAGAAGGAATTCATCGTGAACAACGTCAGTATATTGGTAAAAGATGCCGGTTTTTCTAACAATTTGCGCTCCCTGGTCGAGCTGGTGAAGTTTGCCGTCCAGCAAGTCATCTCTGCCCACGCCTTGAAGCCGGTGCGCAATGATGCTGCCGAGCTGAACGACGCCGCCTACTTCGAAGGTGTGACCGATCACTTCGAGATGGAAGTGCGCCTGCGCCAGCTGGACCACAGCCACCTGCACGCCGTCTGGAAGCTGCAATCGCAGATCTGAGCGCCGTCGCGGCAAGCTTCATGCAGTACCGCAGTAGCTGAAATATCTTGTATGACCAGGCCTGATGCGCCTGAAGACGATGATGAAGAGACCGGCTCCGCCCGCCCGGGGCCGCAACAGGCAGCCAGCAGTCGCCCACAGAGGCAGACCCTGCCACCGCATCGGCCGGCTTGATCCGGCACTCTCTGCAGTTTCCGTAGTATCCGCAACGGCGGCCTCCTGGCCGACAGCGCCCCCAGCATGGTCAGGCGCACGCTGCGTTGAAATCCCTCATCCCCGCTGTTGCGGGGATTTGTCGTTTACCGGTGTCTGCTCTCTGGAAGACAGGTCAGCTTGAGCTGCACGGACATTTTCTTCTTAACAAAAATGACATCGCGCGGTAGTGCAGCGCTGCTATATTTGTTACGGGGAAAAGAAAGATGTTGCTGTTCTTGTAAGTTCCGCTTCATTGCTTCTACCAGGGGAGTCCATCATGTTGTCTTCACTTCGCGCCCGGCTGATCGTCATTTGCGTACTCATCGTAGCGGTGGCCATGATTGTTCTCAGTGCTGCCAACATCTATACCGTTCGCAGCGATACGCTCAGCGCCATTTCCACCCAGACCCGCCAGCTCACCGAAAGCCACGCCGCCAACATCACCGAGTGGGTGCGCAGCAAGCGCATCATCACCGGCGCAATGAAGCAGGCCCTCAAACAGAGCGATGTCCTGCCCATCGTCGCGGCGGTCCAGGAGGCCGGCTCTTTCGACGATGCCTACATCGGCTACCCCGACAAGCGCATGCTGGCCTTGCATCCGATGCCGGCCGGTTATGATCCGACCGCGCGGCCCTGGTACAAGCAGGCGGTCGAGGCCGGCAAGCCGGTCCTGACGGCACCCTATGTGGACGCCACCACCGGCAAGCTGGTGGTGACCTTCGCCGAGCCGGTCATCGACAAGGGGAGCTTGCAGGCGGTGCTGGGCTCGGACGTGCAGCTGGACAACGTGGTGCGCACCGTGGCTGGCATCAAGCCCACGCCGTCCAGCTTCGCCTTCATCGTCGGCAAGGATGGCCTCATCATCACGCACCCCAACAAGGAGCTGGCCTTGAAGCCGGTCTCGGCGCTCGACCAGAATCTGTCGGCTGCCTCATTGGCCGGGATGAAGCAGGGCGGCCGTGCCACCATCGGCGGGCTGCCCTATCTGCTGTTTACGCAACCCATCGACAACACCGACTGGTCGCTGGTGGTGGCGCTGGATTACGGTGAGGCCACCCATGCCATTTCCGCCCTGATGGCGCTGGCAGTGGTGCTGGCGGTGGCAGCCATTGTGGCGGCCGCGGTACTGCTGAGCTACACCATCACACGCCTGCTGCGCCGCCTGGGCGTGGTGCGCAATGCCATGGACGAGATCGCCTCGGGCGACGGCGACCTCACGCGCCGCCTCGACACCAGCGGCAAGGATGAACTGGCGCAGATCTCGCGCGCCTTCAATCACTTTGCCGACAAGATCTCGCGGACCTTGCTCGATATCCGGCGCGCCAGCGAGTCTGTGAAGGTTTCTTCCAGCGAGATCGCCAGCGGCAACATGGACCTGTCCGCCCGCACCGAGCAGCAGGCGGGTTCGCTGGAAGAGACCGCCTCGGCCATGGAAGAACTCACCTCCACCGTGAAGCAAAACGCCGACAATGCCCGCCAGGCCAACCAGCTGGCGGTGTCGGCCTCGGACGTGGCGGTGCATGGCGGCACCGTGGTGGGCCAGGTGGTCAGTACCATGAGTTCCATCAATGAGTCTTCCCGCAAGATCGTCGACATCATCAGCGTCATCGACGGCATCGCCTTCCAGACCAATATCCTGGCCTTGAACGCCGCCGTGGAAGCGGCCCGTGCCGGTGAGCAGGGGCGCGGGTTTGCGGTGGTCGCTTCCGAAGTGCGTTCGCTGGCGCAGCGCTCGGCCACGGCTGCCAAGGAAATCAAGCAATTGATCGATGACTCGGTGCAAAAGGTGGAAGCTGGCAGCCAGCTGGTGGCGCAGGCCGGCTCGACCATGGATGAAGTGGTCTCCAGCGTGCGCCGGGTGACCGACATCGTCGGCGAGATCAGTTCGGCCAGCCAGGAGCAGAGTACCGGCATCACCCAAGTGGGCAATGCGGTCACCCTGATGGATGAAGCCACCCAGCAGAATGCGGCCCTGGTGGAACAGGCGGCAGCCGCAGCCAAATCCCTGCAGGAGCAGGCGGCGCACCTGGCCGCCGTGGTGGCCGGATTCAAGCTGGATGAAAGTGGCGGGTCCGCGGCAACGACGCCGCCACCGGTGCCTCATCCTGCTGCGCAGCCCGCTGCGGCGCCGCGTCCTGCACCGCTCAACATCACGCCCAAGCCGGTGCCCCTCAAAGTCAAGCCTGCCACCAAGCCCGCACTGCCTGCCGAGCCGGCGCCACCTGCCGCCCCGAAGGCAGCGCCCAAGAGCGGCGGGGGCGACGACTGGGAAGAGTTCTGAACGAGCAAGGGCGAAGCGGGCCGGTTCAGGCCCGTTTCTTCAGCAGCTGCATGGGTGCAAACAGTTGCTGCATGCCGCTGTGCTCGATGAAGCTGAGATTGTAGGGATGCTCGGCCACCGCACGCGGGAAGGACGCCAGCAGTGGCAGGCCGCTCAGCTGTTCGGCGATCTTGCCCCACAGGACCAGCGTGGGCAGGGGCTTGCCTTGCGCCTGGCCATGCTCGGCCAGGGAGCGCAATATCGTCTCGAAGAACGGTTTCCAGCCCCTGGCATCCTTTACCGGCGCCACGTGCGTGCGGAACACCAGGCTGGCATTGAGCAGCAGGAAACCTTGCGCGGTGAGGTTGTCCTGCAGGTCGGCCAGGGTCTGGATGCTGCCCGAGCCCGGCGCCAGTGCGCGGGCCGAGATACCCGCGAGCGCGTCGCCACTGGTCTGGCCAGCCTGTAGCGCGCCGTCGGCAACCAGCAGCATCTTCATGAAATTGCGCAGGGAGGTGGCGCGATTGACCTGTTTGGACAAGCCCTTTTCCGACCACAGTGAACCGACTGCGCCATCCATGAAGCACACGCCGGTCGCGCTGGCTGCGCGCGGGTACGGACCTTCGCCGACCAGCACGTAGCGCACCTGGCTCATGGGCTGCGTGAAGGCAGCAAACAGGCGGCCTTCCGTGGGCAGGTAATCATCCTGCGCGAGGGCGGGGAGGTAGGCCGGATCGGCTTGCCGGATCGCCTCCAGGCCGGCGCGCAGGGCGGCATGCCAGGAGGGATGGGCGGTGTGGATCAGGTCCAGCAGGGCAGCGGGGAGGGCGGAAACGGAAGACATGAAAGGGGAGGCAAACGGCCATATCGATAAAGTGGCGGCATTGTATACCGCCCGACCAGCCTCCCCGCAGGATCAGGCCACCGCCGAATCGCTGCCCGATGCACCGAAAAGCTGCTGCTTCAACAGTTGCAACTGGTCGCGCGCGGCGGCGGCCTTCTCGAACTCCAGGTTCTTGGCGTGTTCCTGCATCTGCTTTTCCAGGCGCTTGATCTCCTTGCTGATCTGCTTCTCGCTCATGGATTCGTAGTTCTTCTTCTCCTCGGCCACCATCATTTCGGTGCGCGCCTGGGCCGGGTTGAAGATGCCGTCGATCAGTTCGCGGATCTCCTTCTTGATGCCGGTCGGCACGATGCCATTGGCCTGGTTGAAGGCCACCTGCTTGGCGCGGCGGCGTTCGGTCTCGGTGATGGCCTTGTGCATGGAATCGGTTACCACATCGCCATAGAGGATGGCCATGCCGTTGAGGTTGCGGGCGGCGCGGCCGATGGTCTGGATCAGGCTGCGCTCGGAACGCAGGAAGCCTTCCTTGTCCGCATCCAGGATGGCCACCAGCGAGACTTCGGGAATGTCCAGACCCTCGCGCAGCAGGTTGATGCCGACCACCACGTCGAAGGTGCCCAGGCGCAGGTCGCGGATGATTTCCACACGCTCGACCGTATCGATGTCGCTGTGCAGGTAGCGCACCTTGATGCCGTTGTCGGAGAGGAATTCGGTCAGCTGCTCGGCCATGCGCTTGGTCAGCGTGGTCACCAGCACGCGTTCATCCTTGGCGATGCGGTCGTTGATCTCCTGCATCAGATCGTCCACCTGGGTGGTGGCCGGACGCACGGCGATGATGGGGTCCACCAGACCGGTCGGGCGAACCACCTGTTCCACCACCTGGTCGGCGTGGGTGTTTTCATAGTCCGCCGGGGTGGCCGAGACGAAGATGGTTTGGCGCATCTTCTTCTCGAACTCGTCGAACTTCAGAGGGCGATTGTCCAGCGCCGAGGGCAGGCGGAAGCCGTAGTCCACCAGGTTCACCTTGCGCGCGCGGTCGCCGTTGTACATGCCGTTCAGCTGGCCGATCAGCACGTGCGATTCGTCCAGGAACATGATGGCGTCCTTGGGCAGGTAATCCACCAGCGTCGGCGGCGGGTCGCCCGGCTTGGCGCCGGAGAGATGGCGCGAATAGTTTTCGATGCCTTTGGTGAAGCCGATCTCGGTCATCATCTCGATGTCGAAGCGGGTGCGCTGTTCCAGTCGCTGTTCTTCGATGAGCTTGTTTTCCTTGCGGAAGAATTCCAGGCGCTCGGCCAGTTCTTCCTTGATGGTTTCGATGGCGCGCAGTACGGTCGAGCGCGGCGTCACGTAGTGCGAACCGGGATAGATGGTGAAGCGCGGGATCTTCTGGCGTACGCGGCCCGTCAGCGGATCGAACAGTTGCAGGCTGTCGATCTCGTCGTCGAAGGTCTCGATGCGCACGGCCAGTTCGGCATGTTCGGCAGGGAAGACATCGATGGTGTCGCCGCGCACGCGGAAGGTGCCGCGTCCGAAGTCCACTTCGTTGCGGGTGTACTGCATCTGGATCAGGCGGGCGATGACGTCGCGCTGCGAGACCTTGTCCTTGGCGCGCAGGGTCAGGATCATCTGGTGGTATTCATTCGGGTTACCGATACCGTAGATGGCCGAGACAGTCGCCACGATCACCACGTCGCGCCGTTCCATCAGCGACTTGGTGCAGGACAGGCGCATCTGCTCGATGTGCTCGTTGATCGAGGAATCCTTCTCGATGAACAGGTCGCGCTGGGGGACGTAGGCTTCGGGCTGGTAGTAGTCGTAGTAGCTGACGAAATATTCCACCGCATTGTGCGGGAAGAACTCGCGGAACTCGCTGTAGAGCTGTGCCGCCAGTGTCTTGTTGGGGGCAAACACGATGGCCGGTCGGCCCAGGCGGGCAATCGTGTTGGCCATGGTGTAGGTCTTGCCCGAGCCGGTCACGCCCAGCAGGGTCTGGTAGAACAGGCCGTCGTGGACGCCCTCGACCAGCTTGTCGATGGCTGCCGGCTGGTCGCCCGCCGGGGGGAACACCTGGTAGAGCTTGAAGGGCGAGTCGGGGAAGGTGACGAACTTGCTCTCGTCCAGCTCGGTATTGATGGGGGTCAGTTCAGCCATGGTTGGGGTTGCCTTTGTCGCGCGAGTTCCGATGGGCCGCCACGGTGCAGGATAGCGCGGCAGTGCCCGCAGACAGGGCATTGCACACAGGCAAGGTGGTGGCGTGAATATTCATCAAATGCTGCCAGGATGTGTAAGTTCAAGACGTAATCCGTACCGGCGCGTCTGGCAAAACCGGACGCAAAACGGCGTCAGCGGGCAGCTCATCCATAGGGGGAGGGCGGCTGGCGCGGTAGGGGTCATGTCGATTGAACATGGTTTCATGCAGATTCAGCAGGCATTTGAGCCAGTCTGTGTCTGTGATTGGCGATCCACATTTGTTAGAATGCAGTGTTGCAAAAAGGTGCACATCCGAATCTCTCCCTGTGCACCCATTTCCTTCTGCAGCGCTTTGTTGCAGCTAACTTTTCATGTTATCACGATGAACGCACCTGTCTCCGCCTCCCTGTTTTCCGCCATCGAAATGGCGCCGCGCGACCCCATCCTGGGCGTGACCGAAGCCTACAACGCCGACCAGAACCCGGCCAAGACCAACCTGGGCGTGGGCGTGTACTACGACGACAACGGCAAGGTCCCCCTGCTGGAATGCGTGAAGAAAGCCGAGGCGGAACTGGCAGCCAAGCTGGCCCCGCGTACCTACCTGCCCATCGACGGCCTGGCCACCTATGACCGCGCCGTGCAGGAGCTGGTCTTCGGCGCCGGCAGCGCCGTGGTCACCGAGAAGCGTGCGATCACCGTGCAAGCTCTGGGCGGTACCGGTGCCCTGAAGCTGGGTGCCGACTTCCTCAAGCACTTCTCGCCGGCCGGCACCGAAGTCTGGATCAGCGATCCGAGCTGGGAAAACCACCGTGCCCTGTTCGAGATGGCCGGTTTCAAGGTCAACGCCTATCCCTACTATGATCCGGCCACCCGCGGCGTGAACTTCGCCGGCATGCTGGAGGCCTTGAAGACCATGAAGACCGGCTCGGTCGTGCTGCTGCACGCCTGCTGCCACAACCCGACCGGCGCCGACCTGACCGACGACCAGTGGACCCAGGTCATCGAAGTGGTGACCTCGCGCGGCCTGGTGCCCTTCCTGGACATGGCCTACCAGGGCTTTGGCGACGGCATTGCCGAAGACGGCCAGGTGGTGCGCCGCTTCGCTGAAGCCGGTGGCCCGCTGTTCGTGTCGAACTCCTTCTCCAAGTCCTTCTCGCTGTATGGCGAACGCGTGGGCGCGCTGTCCATCGCTGCGGCCAGCGCCGAAGAAGCGGCCCGCGTGCTGTCGCAACTGAAGCGCGTGGTGCGTACCAACTACTCCAACCCGCCGATCCACGGTGGCCAGGTGGTCGCCACCGCCCTGGCATCGCCCGAACTGCGCAAGCTGTGGGAAGACGAACTGGCCGAGATGCGCGTACGCATCCGCGAAATGCGTCAACTGCTGGTGGCCAAGCTGAAGGAAAAGGCGCCCGGCCATGACTTCGATTTCGTCATCAAGCAGCGCGGCATGTTCTCCTACTCCGGCCTGACCAAGGCCCAGGTCGAACGCCTGCGCAACGAGTTCTCGATCTATGCCGTCGACACCGGTCGCATCTGCGTGGCGGCACTGAACACCAAGAACATCGACGTGGTGGTCGACGCCATTGCCAAGGTGCTGTAAGGACCTGCGCGCCCCTCTTTCGGAAGAGGGGCGCGTGGGGGCCTTTCTCCTATGAGAAACGTCCTTTTCCCTGAAAAAAGTTTTGACATGAAATAAAAATCACGTCATAATCTTTTTCTCAGCTGTTCCCTGATAGCTCAGTCGGTAGAGCGACGGACTGTTAATCCGCAGGTCCCTGGTTCGAGTCCAGGTCGGGGAGCCAAAGAATGCGAAGGCCTCGCAAGTGATTGCGGGGCCTTTTCAATTAGTGTGAGGCTGCTTGTTTGGTCTCGCGCAAAAGAGCGGCAGGGCTATGCCGCCACGATGCAGAACGATGTAAAAAATTTTCGTTTTACACTCTGGTAAATCTGAAAAAAATCGTTCATAATCGCGCCCTCAATTGATCCCTGATAGCTCAGTCGGTAGAGCGACGGACTGTTAATCCGCAGGTCCCTGGTTCGAGTCCAGGTCGGGGAGCCAGAATACGAAAGCCTCGCAAGTTTCTTGCGGGGCTTTTTTGTTTTTGGCCCTGCCAGGCATCACCTCTGCTTGCTTGTGCTCAAATTTAGCGCAATTGAGCTAGAATTGAGCGCATGAGCACCCTCAGCGACGCCCTTTTCTCCAAATCCATCCAAGCCATTCTCGGCCAGCTGTTCCTGCGGCCGGAAGGGATGCACCTGCGCGCACTGATGAGCCGCACCGGCATCAGTTCTGCGTCGGCTCAGCGCGAGCTTGGCAAGTTGACCGAGGCCGGCCTGTTGTTGCGGGAAGAGGTGGGGCGCGTCTTGCTCTACAAGCCCAATCCGGACTCTCCAATTTTTTCGGAACTGAGCGCCATTATTCGCAAGACCTTTGGCGTCGCCGATACCATCAAGGCTATGCTGCTGCCTTTTTCGGAACGCATCGAGCGCGCCTTCCTTTATGGCTCGGTTGCCAAGGGTTTGGATACGGCGGCCAGTGACATTGATTTGCTGGTGCTGGCGGATGACCTTGGCAGTGCCGATCTCTACCCCGAGCTGGTGGCGCTGGAGGCAAGACTGGGCAGGAAGATTTCCCTGACGGTGTATCGCCCCGCTGAATTCCGGAAAAAGATCGCGGCACGGAATCATTTTCTGGTTTCCGTGATGGCTGGTCCGAAAATCGAATTGATCGGAGCACAGGATGGGGCGCAATGAGCTTGAAAATCTCCTCAGGTTGGGGCAACTGAAGCCGGAGCCTCCTTCGGCGGCCGAAATCGATACCCATCTCCAAAGTGGCCGGGATCGGCTCAAAGATGCCTCGGCACCAGGTCTTTCATTATCCGGCCGTTTCCTCCTCGGCTACAGCGCGGCGTATGCGTTCTCGCTGGCCGCCTTGCGGCGCCAGGGTTTCCGGCCGCCAGCCGCTATGTGGTGTTCCAGTGCCTGCCTCACACGCTGGAGGTCGGTCCCGACGTCTGGCGCTTGCTCGCACGGGCGCATGATGTTCGCAATGGCTTTGAATACGAAGGCAGTGACGAGGTGACTGAAGATCTCGGCCTGCAAGTGATTCGCTGCGCTGAGGTGCTGGAACGCCTGTCGTGATTGCCCGGCTGCCCATTCAGAGGCATGTGCCCATCCCGGCGCCGCAATCGCTGCTAGAATCGGCATCCCCCCGACCAGCCAGGACTTTCCCATGAGCGACCCGATTCGTCTGACCCAATACAGCCATGGCGCCGGTTGCGGCTGCAAGATTTCACCGCAGGTGCTGGAGGTCATCCTCGCCGGCAGCGGCGCCCAGCATCTCGATCCCAAACTATGGGTAGGCAATGCCTCCCGCGATGATGCGGCCGTCTATGCCATCGATGACGAGCGCGGCGTGGTCTCCACCACCGATTTCTTCATGCCCATCGTCGATGATCCCTTCGACTTCGGCCGCATCGCCGCCACCAATGCCATCAGCGATATCTACGCCATGGGCGGTGATCCGCTCATGGCCATCGCCATCCTCGGCTGGCCGGTCAACGTGCTGCCGCCGGAAGTGGCGCGCGAAGTCGTGCGCGGTGGCCGCGCGGCCTGCGATGCGGCCGGCATCCCGCTGGCTGGTGGTCATTCCATCGATGCCCCGGAACCCATCTTTGGCCTGGCCGTGACCGGTGTGGTGGAGAAGCGCCACATGAAGCGCAACGACACCGCCAGCGCCGGTTGCCTGCTGTACCTCACCAAGCCGCTGGGCATCGGCATCCTCACCACCGCCGAGAAGAAGGGCAAGCTGCGCCCTGAAGACGTCGGCACGGCACGCGACTGGATGTGCCAGCTCAACCAGCCCGGCAGCCGCTTCGGCAAGCTGGCGGGCGTGGCTGCGATGACGGATGTGACCGGCTTCGGCCTGTTGGGCCATCTGGTGGAAATGTGCGAAGGCAGCGACGTGAGCGCACGCATCCAGCACGCGCGGGTGCCCAGCCTGCCGGGCGTACCTTATTACCTGGCCGAAGGCTGCGTGCCGGGGGGTACCGGACGCAATGTCGAGAGCTATGGCAGCAAGATCAGTCCGCTCAGCGAAGCCCAGAAGAATCTGCTGTGTGATCCCCAGACCAGCGGCGGCCTGCTGGTGGCAGTGCGGCCCGAAGCCAATCCGGAATTTCTCGCCACCGCCGCTGCGCTGGGGCTGGAACTGGCGCCTATCGGCGAACTGGTGGAACGACAGCGTTACGCGGTCGAGGTGCTTTGATGGCCGATCTGCAGCCCAGCCGTGAACTGTTCCTCGCCGATACGCCCATGCTGGATGCAAGGGCGCCGGTGGAATTCGGCAAGGGCGCCTTTCCGACCGCCGTGAACCTGCCGCTGATGAACGATAGCGAGCGCCATCAGGTCGGCCTGCGCTACAAGGAAGCGGGCCAGCAGTCGGCCATCGAACTGGGCCATCAACTGGTCAGCGGATCAGTCAAGGAGGAACGCATCGCCGCCTGGGCGAAGTTTGCACGGGCGCATCCGCAAGGCTGCCTGTACTGCTTCCGGGGCGGGCTGCGCTCGCAGATCACCCAGCAATGGTTGAACAGTGAGGCTGGTATCGCCTATCCGCGCGTGGCCGGCGGCTACAAGGCGCTGCGGCACTTCCTGATGCAAGCCATCGACCAGGCTTTGGCCGAATGCGCCTTCGTGGTGGTGGGGGGCATGACCGGCAGCGGCAAGACCGACGTGCTGCTGCAGCTGGACAATGCCCTGGACCTGGAAGCCTACGCCAATCATCGCGGCTCCAGTTTCGGCAAGCGCGCCAGCCCGCAGCCTGCGCCCATCGACTTCGAGCACCGCCTGGCCATTGCCCTCATCAAATTGCAGGCGCAAGGTCACCACTGGTTCGCGCTGGAAGACGAGAGCCGCCTGATCGGCGCCTGCGCCTTGCCGCTGGCCTTGCACCAGCGCATGCAGAGCCTGCCCATGGTATGGCTGGAAGACAGCCGGGAAGGGCGCGTTGAGCGCATCCTGCGCGATTACGTCAGTGGCTTGTGCGAGGAGTACGTGACGCTGGACCCGCGCCACGGTTTTGAACGCTATCGCGCCCATCTGCTGGCCGCGCTCGGCAAGCTGGTCAAGCGCCTGGGCGACCAGCGCTACCGCCGCCTGCTGCAGATGATGGAAACGGCGCTGGCGCGCCAGGAGAAAGACGGCGTGGTCGACTTGCACCGTGCCTGGATCGATGCCTTGCTGGCCGAATACTACGATCCCATCTATGCCTTCCAGCGCGAGTCCAAAGGCTCGCGCCTGCTCTTCGCAGGGAAGCAGACCGAGGTGGTCGACTTCCTGCGGCAGTATCGTCCCTGAGCCTGCTTACAGCATTACAGCAGCACCACGGCCACCATCCCGCTGACCGCGCCGATCAGGATGGTCAGCAGCGTGACGGTGGTCAGTACCTTGGGCGTGAAGGAGGTGCGCAGCATCAGCAGCGAAGGCAGGCTGATGCTGGGCAGGGTCATCAGCAGCGCCACGCCGGGGCCCACGCCCATGCCCAGGGACAACATCGATTGCACGATGGGGATTTCGGCCGCCGTGGGAATCACGAACAGCGTGCCCACCACCGCCAGCGCCACGATCCACAGCAGGCTGTTGCCCATGCCGGCATCCACCTGCGGGAACAGCCACACCCGCGCTGCGCCCAGCGCCAGCACCACCACGATGTAGACCGGCATGGTGGTCCAGAACAATTGCCACAGCTTGCTGGCCCAGCGGACCAGGAAGTGACGTCCATCGTCCATCGGTTCGTATTCGGCAGCGGCCACCGCATCCAGTGCCGCCTGCGGCAGTGTTTCGGCTTGCGCCACGCGCTGCGCGATCAGCGACACGCCCACCACCAGCAGCACACCGGCCACCAGTCGCAGCGCAGCGAAGTCCCAGCCCAGTACGAATCCCATGAACACCAGCGTGGCCGGATTGAGCACCGGGTTGGCGATCCAGAACGCCAGCGCGGCGCCGACCGAGACCTGCTGACGGCGCATGCCCGCCACCACCGGGGCGGCGCAGCAGGTGCACATCATGCCCGGCAGGGCGAACAGCCCGCCGCGCAGCGTCGAGCCCAGGCCGGCGCGGCCGAACACGCGCAGCAGCCAGTCGCGCGGCACCAGCACCTGCACCAGCGAGCCCAGCAACACGCCCAGTACGGCGGCTTTCCAGATGGCCAGGAAGTAGACGCCGGCATATTCCAGCGCCGCCGACCACGGTGCGGCCGGTGCATTGCCCAGGATGGATGCGCCGATGCTGTGCTTGTCGGCGGCCACGAAGGATTTCAGATAGTAGGGCGACCACTTGACGTAATAGAGGCCGATGGCGGCCACCAGGACGAACAACAGCGGCTTGAGCCAGGCGGAATTGCCGCGCGAGATGGTGGAAGAGGGTGTCATGGGAAATCTTGGCGAAATGAAGAGTCCGCGCATGATACCTGCGCCGCGCCGCTTCGTCAGCGCGGCGAAGGGACAGGTCATACAACGTCCCCCCCCCCGACGCAATAGCTCCATGCCCACCGCACGAGAACGATCGTACCGGGCGCATTCAGCGCTTGCGTCCGGTTGGCGTCCTGCTATACTGCGCTTGCTGTTGTATGACGTCTTATAACAACCCTATTCAAAGCACAACAATACGCCAAGAGACCCGCCCAGCAGGCTCCACGCCAGTACGTCCGTGTTCCCGCGGCGTCTGTGCGCAGCCGGTGGGCGGCACGGATGGCGAGAGACCTGGAGAATTCAATTGGCGCAAAGCAACACCACCGGCGGCGCTGGGGCGGTCAAGCCCACCCATATCCGCTATCTGATCCTGTTCCTGCTGTTCGTCGTCACCACGGTCAACTACGCTGATCGTGCCACCTTGTCCATCGCCGGGTCGGCGATGAAGACCGAACTGTCGCTGGACCCGGTGACCATGGGCTACATCTTCTCGGCCTTCAGCTGGGCCTACGTGCTGGCACAACTGCCGGGCGGCTGGCTGCTGGACCGCTTCGGCTCCAAGAAGATCTACATGTGGAGTATCGCCCTGTGGTCTTTCTTCACCTTCCTGCAGGCCGGTGTGACCTGGATGAGCACGGCTTCGGCCGTGATCGCGCTGTTCCTGCTGCGCTTCATGGTGGGCTTGGCCGAGGCACCGTCCTTCCCGGCCAATGGTCGCATCGTCGCGGCCTGGTTCCCGACCAAGGAGCGCGGCACCGCCTCGGCCATCTTCAATTCGGCGCAATACTTCGCAGCCGTGATCTTCACGCCGCTGATGGCCTGGATCGTGCACAGCTACAGCTGGCATCACGTCTTCACCGTCATGGGCGTGGTCGGTATCCTGCTGGCGATGGTCTGGGGCCGGGTCATCTACAGCCCCAAGGATCATCCGCGCATCAACCAGGCCGAACTGCAGCACATCGAATCCGGTGGCGGCCTGGTCGACATGGACAACAGGAAGGTCGCCGCTCCCTCCACCAAGGGCAAGGGATATATCCGCCAGTTGCTGTCCAACCGCATGCTGCTGGGCGTGTACATCGGCCAGTACTGTATCAACGTGATTACCTATTTCTTCCTGACCTGGTTCCCGGTGTATCTGGTGCAGGAGCGTGGCATGTCCATTCTCAAGGCCGGTTTCGTGGCCTCGATCCCGGCGGTGTGCGGCTTCATCGGTGGCGTGGTCGGCGGCCTGATCTCGGACCGTCTCATCAAGAGCGGCATGTCGGTCACCTGGTCGCGCAAGATCCCCATCGTGGGCGGCATGTTGCTGTCGATGACCATGATCCTGTGCAACTACGTCGAGGCGCAGTGGATGGTGGTGGGCATCATGGCCCTGGCTTTCTTCGGCAAGGGCGTGGGCGCGCTGGGCTGGGCCGTGGTGGCCGATACCGCACCCAAGCAGATCGTGGGCCTGTCCGGTGGCCTGTTCAACATGTTCGGCAACGTGGCCGGCATCACCACCCCCATCGTGATCGGTTACATCGTCAAGCAAACCGGTTCCTTCGCCGGTGCCCTGGTGTTCGTGGGCATCAATGCGCTGGTGACCGTGATCAGCTATCTTGTGATCGTCAAGGAAATCAAGCGCGTCGAACTCAAGGACGCCTGATCCGCCTTGTCGGCGGCCGCTCCGGCAGTGGCCGCCTTTTTCATTCAATTGCAGCATTCTGTCGTTTTGGGACTTAGCATGAGCACCGATACCGTCGCCAGCCAGGCATTCACTCCGCGTTACATCATGATGAACGACACTGACAATGTCGCCATCGTCGTCAATGACGGCGGCCTGCCCGCCGGCACCGTGTTCCCCGACGGTCTGACCCTGGTCGACCGCGTGCCCCAGGGGCACAAGATCGCCCTGCGCGACCTCAAGCAGGGCGAAGCCATCGTGCGCTACGACGTGGCCATCGGCTATGCCGTGCGTGATATTCCCAAGGGCAGCTGGATCGAGGAATCGCTGGTGCAGATGCCGCCGGCGCGCGAACTCGACAACCTGCCCATCGCCACCAGGAAACCGGCGCCGCAGCCGCCGCTGGAAGGCTATACCTTCGAGGGCTACCGCAATGCCGATGGCTCGGTGGGCACGCGCAACCTGCTGGCCATCACCACCACCGTGCAATGCGTGGCCGGCGTGGTGGAACATGCGGTCAAGCGCATCCGCGCCGAGCTGCTGCCCAAGTATCCCAATGTGGAAGATGTGGTGGCGCTGGAGCACACCTACGGTTGCGGCGTGGCCATCGATGCGCCCAATGCCGGCATCCCCATCCGCACCCTGCGCAACATCAGCCTGAACCCCAACTTCGGCGGCCAGGCCATGGTGGTCAGCCTGGGCTGCGAAAAGCTCCAGCCCAACCGCCTGCTGCCGGAAAACATGATCCCCATCCACAAGGCCGGTGAACCCTATGTGGTCTGCCTGCAGGATGCGGAACACGTCGGTTTCAACTCCATGATCGATTCCATCATGACCATGGCCGAGGCACGCCTGACCGAACTGAACAAGCGCCGCCGCGAAACCTGCCCGGCCTCGGACCTGGTGGTCGGTGTGCAGTGTGGCGGCAGCGATGCCTTCTCCGGTGTGACGGCCAATCCGGCGGTGGGCTTTGCCACCGACCTGCTGGTGCGCGCCGGGGCGTCGGTGATGTTCTCGGAAGTGACCGAGGTGCGTGACGGCATCGACCAGCTGACCTCGCGCGCCGTCAATGAGGAAGTGGCCCAGGCCATGATCCGCGAGATGGACTGGTACGACAATTACTTGAAGCAAGGCGGCGTGGACCGCAGCGCCAACACCACCCCCGGCAACAAGAAGGGCGGTCTGGCCAACATCGTCGAGAAGGCCATGGGTTCCATCGTCAAGTCCGGCTCCAGCCCGATTTCGGGCGTGCTCGCGCCGGGCGACAAACTTCAGCAGAAGGGCCTGATCTACGCCGCCACCCCGGCCTCCGACTTCATCTGCGGCACCTTGCAGCTGGCCGCCGGCATGAACCTTCATATCTTCACCACAGGCCGTGGTACGCCCTATGGCCTGGCGGCCGTGCCGGTCATCAAGGTCGCCACCCGCAACGATCTGGCGCGACGCTGGCATGACCTGATGGATGTCAATGCCGGACGCATCGCCAGCGGCGAAGCCACCATCGAACAGGTCGGCTGGGAACTGTTCCAGCTGATGCTGGACGTGGCCAGCGGCAAGAAGCGCACCTGGGCCGAACAATGGAAGCTGCACAACGCACTGACCCTGTTCAACCCGGCGCCGGTGACCTGATGCCATCCTCCCTTGGGACCTGCTTGCGGGTCCTTTTTTTTTCCTTTCACATACCAACAACAACGTTGATCCGCCAGGAGACCGCATGAGCAGCCCTGTTTCCCCATCCTCTTCCCGTCTTGCCACCTTCATCGCCACTTCCGCCCTCAGTCTGGCCACCGGCTACGCCCATGCGGCCACCGTGGCCTATGTCTCCAACGCCGACAGCCAGGACATCTATGTGCTCAGGCTCAATGGCGACGGCAGCGTCAATCTGATCGAGCAGGTCGATACCGGCAGCACCGTGATGCCGCTGGCCATCAGCCCGGACCACCGCTTCCTGTATGCCTCCCTGCGAGGCCAGCCTTATTCGGTCGTCAGCTATGCCATCGATCCCCGCAGCGGCAAGCTCAAGGTCCTTTCCAAGGCGCCGCTGGCCGACAACATGGCCAACATCGCCACCGACCGCAGCGGCCGCTATCTGCTGGCGGCGTCCTACTCGGGCAACAAGATCTCGGTCAATGCGATCGCCAGCGACGGCACCGTGCAGGCGCCGCCGCTGGCTGTGATCCCGACCGGGAAGAACGCCCACTCGGTGCAGGTCGATCCGGCCAATGCCTTCGTCTTCGCCAGCAACCTCGGCAGTGACGTGATCCTGCAGTACCGCTTCGATGCGGCCACCGGTGCGCTCACGCCCAATACGCCGCCCTCCGTGGCTACCAGGGCCGGTGCGGGGCCGCGCCACTTCGTGTTTTCGCCGGACCAGCGTTTCGTCTATTCGACCAATGAGCTCGATGCCACCGTCAACACCTACGCCTATGACCGTCGCGCCGGGACCCTGACCCTGCAGGGCAGTGATTCGGCCTTGCCGGAAGGCTTCAAGACCAGCGAGCAACTGGCGGCGGCCGACCTGCACCTGACCCCCGATGGCCGCTTCCTCTATGCCAGCGAGCGTACCTCCAATACGCTCACCGGCTATCGCGTGGACCTGGCCAGCGGCAAGCTCACGCGCATCCTCAACATTCCCACCGAAACCCAGCCGCGCGGCTTCAACATCGATCCGCAGGGGCGCTATCTGCTGGCGGTCGGCCAGAAGGCCGGACTGACCAGCTACGCCATCAACCATGACAGCGGCGCCCTGACCCCGCTCTTCCGCTATACCCTCGGACGCAACCCGAACTGGGTCGAGATCATCGACCTGCCGGCAGCCCCCTGATCCCTGGTTGCTGATTTCTTCAGTATTCAAATCGTCAATATGTTGTTTTTTGAGCTTGTCGGAGGTAAATCCGACAAGCTTTTTCACATGATTGCCGTCACATATGAAGCCGGCTTGATCCAGGACAGCCAGTGCCGGGTGTTGCCGTTGCACAATACGCAAGCACCTGTTTGCCGAGTGCCCTAACCGGGAATTGGGGCCGTTTTGGTCAGTTTGCCGCCGATATGAAGCGTGCCTCGCTGTTGTATCGTCTGCGCCAGGTTGTTCATTTCATTTGTTGTTGTACAAATATTAAGCGGAGAGAGGGAATGCGGAATCTGACGGTTCGCTTCAGCCTGATGAGCGCGCTTGCGCTGTTTTCATGCATGATCGTAGTGGGGGCCGGCGTGGGGATCTTTGCGCTGGGTCGGGCCAACCAGGCCACGGAATACGTGCATGAGATCGCCGAGCATGTCATCGTCATCAATGACGCCTACAAGGACACCACGCGCACACGCTCTGCGCTCACGCGCGCCTATGCCAATCTGAAGGAAAAGAACGATCCGGCCGTCACCGAGGGCGCCCTCAAGAGCGCCCAGACCAGCTATGACCGTGGCCTCAAGTACGTGGAGGAGTTCAGCAAGATGTCCGAGCTGGCCGGCGAGGAGCCGGCGGTGAAGAAGGAACTCATCGAATCGGCGCGCGCACTCTCCGACCTGCTGCTCAAGGCCGCCGGTGAGTTGAAGGCGGGCGATACCGCCGCGTATTCGGAGCTCAACGACAAGCAGATCAATCCGGCCGGAGCGCGCTTCTCCAAGGCGCTGGACCAGTTCCAGAAGCGGGCCATGGATCTCAACAACACCGCCGCCAGCGAGCGCCAGCACGAATACAACATGGTGGTCTGGCTGGTGGTCGCCGGTCTGATCGGTGCCCTGTTCCTGGTGATCGGGGTGCATTTCATGCTGCGCAACATCGTCCTCACGCCGCTCAACCGTGCCGTTCACCTGCTGGACCTGGTGGCCAATGGCGACCTGACGACCAAGGTGGATGTCAAGAACAACAACGAGATTGGCCGCCTGTTCTCGGCCATCCGCAGCATGCAGCAGGCGCTGTTGACCACCGTGGGCCGCGTGCGCAGCAGTTCCGACAGCATCGATACCAGTGCCAAGGAAATCGCCGCCGGCAACATGGACCTGTCTTCGCGCACCGAGCAGCAGGCCAGCTCCCTGGAAGAGACCGCCGCCTCCATGGAACAGTTGACCGGCACCGTCAAGCAGAACGCCGACAATGCCCTGCAGGCCAACCAGTTGGCGCATTCGGCCTCCTCCACCGCCAGCAAGGGTGGGGAAGTGGTTTCGCAGGTGGTCGACACCATGCAGGCCATCAATGATTCCTCGCGCAAGATCGTCGACATCATCAGCGTCATCGATGGCATCGCCTTCCAGACCAATATCCTGGCCCTGAATGCAGCGGTGGAAGCCGCCCGGGCCGGTGAGCAGGGCCGCGGCTTTGCCGTGGTGGCCTCGGAAGTGCGTTCGCTGGCGCAGCGTTCGGCGGCGGCGGCCAAGGAGATCAAGTCGCTCATCGATGATTCGGTGGAGAAGGTTGAAGCCGGCAGCCAGTTGGTGGAGCAGGCCGGCGCCACCATGAGCGAAGTGGTCACCAGCGTGCAGCGCGTGACCGACATCGTCGGTGAGATCGCCGAGGCCAGCCGCGAGCAGAGCACCGGCATCGAACAGGTCAATCGCGCCATCACCCAGATGGATGAAGTGACCCAGCAGAACGCCGCTCTGGTGGAACAGGCAGCGGCTGCGGCGCAATCGCTGCAGGCCCAGGCCACCAACCTGGTGGGCGCGGTGAGCATCTTCAAGATCGATGCGCACCAGATTGCCAGCCCGGTAGCCAAGCCGCGTCCGGCGCCGATGGCGCCGCCCCCGGCTGCGGTTGCACCGGTTGCGCCTGCCGTGCCCGCCGCGCCGTCCGCTGCAGCCACACCGAAGGCGGCGCCCAAGTTGCCGCCCGCCAAACCGGCCAAGGCCACGCCACCGGCGCCAGGCAGCCGCATCAAGGACGATGCACAGGATTGGGAAGAGTTCTGAGTTTTGGCATTTCCCTTCACGAAAACCTCCGTCGCTTCGGCTACGGAGGTTTTTTTTCGGCAGGGGCCTGTACTTTCCTTCATCTCACGTAAAAAGGGGAGGGGGCCGCAGTTTCCTGCGGCCCCCTCCCTTGTTGCTGCCGGCCGGATCAGGTGAGTCTTATTGCGGACCCAGCTTCTTGATCAGGGCGGCCAGTTCTTCGTGCTCTTCCGGGGTGCAATCGGTCAGGGGCGTGCGGACCGGACCGGCGTCGTGGCCGACGATCTTGGCACCGGCCTTGACGATGGACACCGCATAACCCGCCTTGCGGTTGCGGATGGCCAGGTAGGGCAGGAAGAAGTCGTCGATGAGCTTGCCGACGGTGTCGTGGTCTTCCTTGGCAATGGCTTCGTAGAACTCGACGGCGGTCTTGGGGATGAAGTTGAACACGGCCGAGGAATACACCGGCACGCCCAGTGCCTTGTAGGCGGCCGCATAGACTTCAGCGGTCGGCAGGCCGCCCAGGTAGGTGAAACGGTCACCCAGCTTGCGACGGATATGCACCATCGGTTCGATCTCGCCGATGCCATCCTTGAAACCGATCAGGTTGGGGCAGCGGTCGGCCAGGCGTTGCAGGGTCTCGGCGTTGAGCTTGCAGACCGCGCGGTTGTAGATGATGACGCCGAAGTTGACCGACTTGCAGACCGCTTCCACGTGGGCGGCGATACCGTCCTGGCTGGCTTCGGTCAGGTAGTGCGGCATCAAGAGGATGCCGTGCGCGCCCAGGCGTTCGGCTTCCTGGGCATAGGCGATGGCGGCGCGGGTGGAACCGCCGGCACCGGCAATGATGGGCACCTTGCCGCGACAGGTGTCGACGGCGGTGCGGATGATGTCCGAATATTCACCCGGAACCAGCGAGAAGAACTCACCCGTGCCGCCAGCGGCGAACAGCGCGCTCGCGCCATACGGCGCCAGCCACTCCAGGCGCTCGATGTAGGTCTTGGGGCGGAAATCGCCTTGCTCGTCGAAGTCCGTCAGCGGGAACGACAGCAGGCCGGAAGAGAGGATCTGTTTGAGGTCTTGGGGTGTGTACTGGGACATGGTTTCGCTCGACGCCGTTAGGAATGGGTTGGAAAACGAGGCAAGTGTGTTGATTGTTGTCTCTGATCTTCTTGTATCCGATTGGGATATCAGTCATCGTACAACATAAGATTTCAGAAAGCCAGCAATTTCTTCTGAGCTTTTGCGCTGGTGCAGTAAGAGAGAGGGCAGGTGCTGCCGACGCGGAAGAGGACGAGGCCGGGCGCTGTCGGCGGTATTGCCGGACGATGGCTGGAGGATGGACGGGACTGCGGTAAGGAGCGGGCCGACCGGAGATGCCCGGATCGGCCCTTGCCCGGTGGGTCAGGCGCTGCCGGTGCTGCCCGATTCGGCTTCCTGCTGCGCGCGGCGCAGGCGCTCGCGGCTGTTGGTGAGGTGATTGCGCATGGCCGCGCGCGCCGCTTCGGCGTCGCTTCGGGCGATGGCCTCGAAGATGTCTTCATGCTCGCGCTGGACCCGCTCCAGGTAGCTGGCCTGCTGGTCATGGGCCAGCTCGGCGGTATTGATGCGCTTGCGCGGGATCACCCCCATGCCCAGATGGCTGATGATCTCGATGAAGTAACGATTGCCGGTGGCATTGGCGATGGCGAAGTGGAAGCGAAAGTCCGGTCCCACGGTATCGCCACCGCTTTTCTGGTTGGCGTGGAACAGGTCCAGCGCCTCGCGGATCTCCTGCAACTGGGCATCGCTGCGGCGGGAGGCGGCCAGGCCCGCAGTTTCGGTTTCCAGGCTGATGCGCAGCTCCAGCAGTGCCAGCAGGTCACGCATGGTGGTGATGGTGGCCGGGTCGATGTTGATGTTGGAGCCCTTCTTGGCCTCCAGTACGAAGGTGCCGATGCCGTGGCGCGTCTCCACCTGCCCGGCGGCTTGTAGCCGCGAGATGGCTTCGCGCACGACGGTACGCGAGACCCCCTGGGTCTGCATGATCTCCGATTCGGTGGGCAGCTTGTCGCCGGGCTTGAGACTGCCGCTGCTGATCATCGCCGACAGCGCCGCCACGACTTCCTGTGACAGGCTCTGGGGTTTGCGGCGAGGGCGCAGCAGCGGATTGGGGGTGTCGCTAACATCCATATCGTTTTATTTCTCGGGAGCGCTGGCGGACCGGCTTGTCAATGCTTGTGGTCGGTCCGCATCAGGCGAGGTGAACATTGTCGCGCCATCTTACCAGATCGATAAGCAGCGACGACGCCAGGACCAGCCGTAGCCCTCAGGGTAACGCACTTTACGCAAGAGGTCAGACAAGTTTCGGCGGAATTTTCATGCGCTTTGCGCCAGGCCAGCTTTTCGGCGATATGAAGGAAAAGGAAGGGTACCTGACAGAATTACTCGGGTTTGCTATACTTGACTCAAATATTCGGGAATTCAGGGTAACCGGCCCCGCCGGTGCATTTGTTTCTGGAGCGAACTTCATGCGTCTTACCACCAAAGGCCGTTTTGCCGTGACTGCGATGATTGACCTGGCCCTGCGCCAGGGCAAGGGTCCTGTCACGCTGTCGGCCATCAGCGAGCGCCAGGAAATTTCTTTATCATATCTGGAGCAGTTGTTCGGCAAATTGCGGCGTCACCAGATCGTCGAGTCCGTGAGGGGTCCCGGCGGTGGTTACAATCTCGCCCGCAAGGCGGCCGACGTGTCGGTTGCCGACATCATCATCGCCGTGGACGAACCGCTGGATGCAACCCAGTGCGGTGGCAAGGAAAACTGCCACAGCGCCGCGCATCCCGGCGGCGCACGCTGCATGACACATGAACTCTGGTCCACCCTGAACGAAAAGATGGTCGAATACCTGGATTCGGTATCGCTCCAGGATCTGGTCGACCAGCAAAAAGAACCCAAGCCGGCGGAACACCGTGCCGCCGACTCGCAGAGCGTGGTGGTGATGCACCGCCCGCAAGCCGCAGCCTGATTTGGAGCAAGGACCTTATGAACGCACCCCTGGAAAAAAGCCTGCTGGAGACCATCAAGGCTCCGCACTTCCCGATCTACATGGACTACTCGGCGACCACTCCGGTCGATCCGCGCGTGGCCGACAAGATGATTCCCTACCTGCGCGAGCAGTTCGGCAATCCCGCTTCGCGCAGCCACATGTATGGCTGGACCGCTGAAAAGGCCGTGGAAGAAGCGCGTGAAGAAGTCGCCAAACTGGTCAACGCGGATTCGCGCGAGATCATCTGGACTTCCGGCGCCACCGAGAGCAACAACCTGGCCATCAAGGGTGCGGCGCAGTTCTACAAGTCCAAGGGCAAGCACATCATCACCGTCAAGACCGAGCACAAGGCGGTGCTGGACACCTTCCGCGAGCTGGAGCGCGTGGGCTTCGAGGCCACCTACCTGCAGCCGCAGGACAATGGCCTGGTCACCGTCGAGCAGATCGCTGCCGCCGTGCGTCCGGATACCATCCTGGTCTCGGTCATGCTGGTGAACAATGAAATCGGCGTGATCCAGCCGGTGCCGGAAATCGGCGAGTTCTGCCGTTCCAAGGGCATCATCTTCCACAGCGATGCGGCGCAAGCCACCGGCAAGGTCAAGATCGATCTGGAGAACTGGAAGGTCGACCTGATGAGCTTCTCGGCTCACAAGAGCTACGGTCCGAAGGGTATCGGTGCCTTGTATGTGCGCCGCAAGCCGCGCGTGCGCATCGAAGCGCAGATGCACGGCGGCGGTCACGAGCGCGGCCTGCGTTCGGGCACCCTGGCCACGCACCAGATCGTCGGCATGGGTGAAGCTTTCCGCCTGGCGCGTGAAGAGATGGACACTGAACTGGCGCACATCCGTGCTTTGCGCGACCGCCTGGCCAAGGGCCTGCAAGAGATCGAAGAGACCTACATCAACGGCGACATGGATCATCGCGTGCCGCACAACCTGAACGTGAGCTTCAACTACGTGGAAGGTGAATCGCTGATCATGGCCATCAAGGACATCGCCGTCTCCTCCGGTTCGGCCTGCACCTCGGCCAGTCTGGAGCCGTCCTACGTGCTGCGCGCCCTGGGTCGCAGCGATGAACTGGCGCACAGCTCGATTCGCTTCACCATCGGCCGCTTCACCACCGAGGAAGACATCGATTTCACCATCGAGCTGATCAAGAGCAAGGTCGGCAAGCTGCGCGAGCTGTCCCCGCTGTGGGACATGTACAAGGACGGCGTGGACCTGTCCACCATCCAGTGGGCGGCCCACTAAACCAGGATTCTGCCAGCCATCGCCAGCAGCCGCAGCAGGGCAGGGGCGATGGCCGAAACCATCATCTAGGGAGCAAAGAACATGTCTTATTCCGAAAAAGTACTCGACCACTATGAAAACCCCCGCAACGTCGGCGCCTTCGAAAAGGGCGACGAGACCGTGGGCACCGGCATGGTGGGTGCACCGGCCTGCGGCGACGTGATGAAGCTGCAGATCAAGGTCGGCGCCGATGGCGTCATCCAGGATGCCAAGTTCAAGACCTATGGCTGCGGTTCGGCCATCGCATCGTCCTCGCTGGTGACCGAATGGGTCAAGGGCAAGACCCTGGACGAAGCGCTGTCCATCAAGAACACCCAGATCGCTGAAGAACTGGCGCTGCCGCCGGTCAAGATCCACTGCTCCATCCTGGCCGAAGACGCCATCAAGGCTGCCGTGCAGGACTACAAGGCCAAGCACGGCGCGGAACAGAAGGCTGCCTGAGCGGCCTTTTTCCGACAGCGGTACTCGCGGTTTTCGATTTCGTAAGGCAAGCATCATGGCAATCACGTTGACAGAGAAGGCAGCAAAACACATCAGCCGCTACATGGAGCGCCGGGGCAAGGGCATCGGCCTGCGCCTGGGTGTGCGCACCACCGGCTGCTCCGGCCTGGCTTACAAGCTGGAGTATGTGGATGAACAATCCTCCGAAGACACCGTCTTCGAGTCGCATGGCGTGCGCGTCTTTGTCGATCCCAAGAGCCTGCCCTACATCGACGGCACCGAGCTGGACTTCGCCCGCGAAGGATTGAACGAAGGCTTCAAGTTCCAGAACCCCAACGTCAAGGACGAGTGCGGCTGCGGCGAAAGCTTCCGCATCTGATCTGCAGAGTCGGATCCTTGTCGATGCCGTCGCACCGGCTTTGCGGTGCGTGGTCAGTGCTTAGCCGATACCGTGACAGCCGTGTGATTGCTCCCGCCCGGGCTTGACCCTGTCACCGTATGCCGTCCCTGATGTGCCAAGCCTGTTGCAGTTCGACAGGCTTTTTATTTTTCAGACATGCAAAACCATTTTGACCTGTTCCAGCTGCCGCAACGTTTCGCCATCGACCTGAAGGCGCTGGAGCAGGCTTTCCATCGCGTGCAGAGCCAGGCGCATCCGGACAAGTTCGCCCACGCCAGCGATGCCGAGAAGCGCGTGGCCATGCAGTGGGCCACCCGCGCCAACGAGGCCTACCAGACGCTGAAGAATCCCTTGAAGCGTGCCCGCTATCTGTGCGAGCTGCACGGCGTGGATCTGCAGACCGAATCCAATACTGCCATGGCGCCGGCCTTCCTGATGCAGCAGATGGAATGGCGCGAGACGCTCGATGACGCCAAGGCCGGCAAGGACATCGATGCCCTCGAAGAACTCAATACCGCACTGCTGGCAGAGAAGAAGGCCGAGATCGCCCGCATCGAAGCCTTGCTCGATGCCGGTGACTACGCCGCTGCCGGCAAGCTGGTGCGCCAGCTGATGTTCCTCGACAAGTTTGGTGCCGAGATCGGCGATGCCTTCGCCCTGATCGAAGGCTGACCGGAGATGCTCCATGCCTGATCTGTTCCTGTTCCTGCTGGCGGCGATGACGCTGACCCTGGCCCCCGGTCCGGACAATCTCTACGTACTCACGCGCGGCATCGCCCAAGGGCGCAAGGCCGGCTTGGTGGCTGCAGCCGGTTTCTGTTCCGGACTGATCTTTCATACGCTGCTGGCCGTGCTGGGCTTTGCTGCGCTCATCAAGGCGTATCCGCCGGCCTATCACGCCCTGCAATATGCGGGTGCGGCCTACCTGGCCTATCTTGGCGTGCGCACGCTGCGCTCGGCCTCGGCCGGCATTGCACTGTCCGCCGACGGGCAGGGCGCTGCCGCCGTGCCGCTGCGTCGCATCTACTGGCAAAGCGTGCTGGCCAACATGCTCAATCCCAAGGTGACACTGTTCTTCATCGCCTTCCTGCCGCAATTCGTACAGCGCGAAGCCGGGCATGAAGCCTTGCAGATGCTGGTCCTGGCGCTGGTCTTCATTGCGCAGGCCTTCGTCATCTTCAGCGCCATCGCCTTGTTTTCCGGCGCGGTCGGCGCCGTGTTCCGCCGTCGCGCTCGCGCTTCCGTCCATCTGAATCGCCTGGCAGGCTGTGCCTTCATCGGCCTGGGCATCCGGATGGCCTTACCCGAATAACAGCGAGTCACATCGCTACAACGCTCCACGACGAGTCCACATCCTATGGCTTTACTGCAGATTTCCGAACCGGGCATGTCCACCGCGCCACACCAGCGTCGTCTGGCCGTCGGCATCGACCTGGGTACCACCAATTCGCTGGTGGCGACCGTGCGCAACAGCATTCCCGAAGTCCTGGCCGATGACGATGGCCGCGTGTTGCTGCCCTCGATCGTGCGCTACCTGCCCAATGGCCATGCCCACATCGGCTACAAGGCCCAGGCTGCGCAAACCATCGATCCGCGCAATACCATCGTGTCGGTCAAGCGTTTCATGGGCCGTGGCCTGAAGGACATCGCCCACGCCGAGAACATGCCCTACGACTTCCAGGACCAGCCCGGCATGGTACAGATCAAGACCGTGGCCGGCGTGAAGAGCCCGGTGGAAGTCTCGGCCCAGATCCTGGCCACGCTGCGCCAGACCGCCGAGGATGCCCTGGGCGACGATCTGGTGGGCGCCGTCATCACCGTGCCCGCCTACTTCGACGATGCCCAGCGCCAGGCCACCAAGGATGCGGCGCAACTGGCCGGTCTGAACGTGCTGCGTCTGCTCAACGAACCGACGGCCGCCGCCATTGCCTATGGTCTGGACAATGCCTCCGAAGGCATCTTCGCGGTCTATGACCTGGGCGGCGGCACCTTCGATATTTCCATCCTCAAGCTCACCCGAGGCGTGTTCGAAGTCCTGTCCACGGGCGGCGATTCGGCGCTCGGTGGTGACGATTTCGATCATCGCCTGTTCTGCTGGATCAGCCACGAAGCCCAGCTGCAGCCACTGTCTGATGAAGACACGCGCCTCTTGATGGTCAAGGCGCGCGAAGTCAAGGAGCTGCTCTCCAGCAAGGAAGAAGTACAGATCGATGCGGTCCTGAAGTCCGGTGAGGAAGTGCACCTGTCCATCACCGCTGCGCAATTCAACGAGATCACCCAGCATCTGGTGGCCAAGACCATGGCCCCGGTGCGCAAGGCACTGCGCGACGCCAGCCTGACCGTGGAAGATGTCGACGGCGTGGTACTGGTCGGTGGTGCCACCCGCATGCCGCACATCCGCCGTGCGGTGGGCGAGTTCTTCAAGACCAATCCGCTGTCCAACATCGACCCCGACAAGGTGGTGGCACTGGGCGCGGCCGTGCAGGCCAACCTGCTGGCCGGCAACCGCGCACCGGGGGACGACTGGCTGTTGCTGGACGTGATTCCGCTGTCGCTGGGCATCGAAACCATGGGCGGGCTGGCCGAGAAGGTCATCCCGCGCAACTCCACCATCCCCTGCGCACGTGCCCAGGAATTCACTACCTTCAAGGATGGCCAGACTGCCATGGCGATCCACGTGGTGCAGGGCGAGCGCGAGCTGGTGGCCGATTGCCGCTCGCTGGCGCGCTTCGAACTGCGCGGCATTCCGCCCATGGCGGCCGGTGCGGCGCGTATCCGCGTGACTTACCAGGTCGATGCCGATGGCTTGCTGGCCGTGTCGGCGCGCGAGATGACCTCGGGCGTGGAAGCTTCCATCACCGTGAAGCCCTCGTACGGCCTGGGCGATGACGAGATCGCCCGCATGCTGCAGGAGTCCTTCAGCTCGGCAGATGAAGACATGCAGCGCCGCGCCCTGCGTGAAGAGCAGGTCGAAGCCGAACGCATCGTCCTGGCTACCCGTTCGGCGCTGCAGGCCGATGCCGCGTTGCTGTCGGAAGAGGAGCGCGTGGCCATCGAAGCACAGATCGAGGCCGTGAGCGCCGCCGCGCAAGGCAGTGATCACCTCGCCATCAAGGCGGCGGTCGATGCGCTGGCACACGGTACTGAAGAATTCGCCGCACGGCGCATGGACCGCAGCGTCCACGCCGCCTTGACCGGCAAGAAACTGGATGAAGTCGCGTAAGCGATTTCTTCCCCCGCACACTGTAGACACGATAGTCCACGATAGACAAGACACGAGAGCCACCATGCCCCAGATCGTCATCCTCCCCCATCCGGTCCTTTGCCCCGAAGGCTCGGTGATCGACGCCCCCGCCGGCAAGACCCTGTGCGATGCGCTGCTGGACAGCGACATTGACATCGAACACGCCTGCGAAAAATCCTGCGCCTGTACCACCTGCCACGTCGTCATCCGCGAAGGCTTCGAGACCCTCGGAGAACCGACCGACAAGGAAGAAGATCTGCTGGACATGGCCTGGGGCCTGGAAGCCACGTCCCGCCTGTCCTGCCAGGTAGTGCTGGGCGAAGAGGATCTGACCGTTGAAATTCCCAAGTACACCATCAACCACGCTTCCGAAAACCACTGAGCGCGGTTTCATCGCCGTGCAAGGGAGACTGACATGAAATGGACTGATACCCAGCAGATTGCTGAGGAACTTTACGACAAGTTTCCCGATGTCGATCCCAAGACCATCCGCTTTACCGACCTGCATCGCTGGGTGATGGAGCTGGAGGGGTTCGAGGATGATCCCAATCGGTCTGGAGAGCGCATTCTGGAGGCGATTCAGGCGGCGTGGATTGCTGAGTCGGAGTGAGCTTCGCCTGCTGATACTCCAATGAAAAAACCGTATCCATCGATGCGGTTTTTTTTTACGTCTGGAATTCGCTGCGCTGTCTTAGACAAAGAGCGCAGGCACACCTTTGGAACCCGCAGCATATTGGGGAAAAATTTTCTCCAATGCCTGATCCGAAATGCGCATATGCCGCTCCGACAGTGAGCACAAGACCGCGCGGAAGTCCGTCGTGACCGCCAGATCGCGCCCTTCGTTCAAGGCTGTCTGCGTCAGCCCCGGCCATTGACCGTAGATCTTGCCGCCGCGCAGATTGCCCCCCATCAGCCACATCGCATTGCCGTGACCATGATCGGTACCGCCATTGCCATTCTCCCGGAAGGTGCGACCGAATTCGGACATCACCACGATCACCGTGTCATTGAAGGCCGGCCCCAGTTCGCGCGCCAGCGCGGCCAGGCCGGTGGCCAGCGGCGAGAGTCGTCCGGCCAGTTGCCCTGTGCCATTGCCCTGACCGATGTGCGTATCCCAGCCACCTACGGCGAGGAAGGCCAGGCGGATACGCGGGTCATGCCGCATCAGCCGCCCCAGACGTGCCGTATCCATGGACAGTCCATTGGGTAGCGGCGCGCCATTGTTGGCCATCTGCTGCTCCTGGCTGTTGATCTCGGCCATGAGCTGCTTGCGCGCGGCCATGCCATCGCGATAAGCCTTGTCCAGCGCATCATTGCCACCATACAGCGGATCGAAGACCCGGCTCCAGCGCGGCTGGTCGATCATGCTCGGACGCGTGGCCTCGCGTCCGGTCTGCAGATTGGCTGCGACGTGATGGCCGCTGAGGATGCGTGGCGTGGCGCTGCCGACGTTGATGGCCTGCAGCGGCGACTGCGCCGGTGGCAGGTAATCCATCATCCGGTTGAGCCAGCCGTCGCGCGTAGTGTGCTGGCCGGGGGTGCCGGTTTCCATATAATCCTGGGCCTCGAAGTGCGAACGCGAGCCATCCGGCGAACCCGAAGCATGCACGAAGGCCAGCTGGCCGCTTTCCCAATACGCCATCAAGGGCTGCAGGGCCGGATGCAGGCCGAAGTAGCCGGTCAGGTCCAGCGCACCATTGGCCTGGCCGGGACGGGCCACTGCAATGCTCGGACGCGCCTGGTAATACAGCGGATCACCATGCGGCACCACGACGTTGAGCCCATCGACCGCCCCGCGCAGGAACACCACCACCATGCGCGGCGCACCGTCACCCTGCGCATGCGGGCGCGGGGCAGGGGAACCATAGGCCACCCTGCCGGAGCCGTGACTGCTTCGGCTGATGCTCTGGTCGCCGGTGGGGACGACGGCGCAGCCGGACAGGCCGACCGGTACCAGGATGGCGCCGCTGCCGGCAGCACCCAGGTAACGAAGAAAATGGCGGCGATTCATACGGGCCTCAAGCGCTTAGCGTTTCATGAAATCGGGACTGCCCAGGATCAGGGCGGCGCGCTGATTCTCGGGCGCGGCCTCGATCTGGGCGGTGGTGGCGGGCGTGATGGCCGGGCCCAGCACCCGCAGCAAGGATTGCGGGTCCAGTGGCGCAGCCTCGGCATTGGCGGGCGCGGGCGCACCTTCGACGCGGGCAATCGGTGACTTGCCGCTGGCCAGATGGCCGGCAAAATTGATCCGCCGCAGCAGTGCCCCCGGGTTGAGCCAGGCCGCCTGCGAATACTTGTAGCCTTCCGGCGTGAGCCAGCCATAGAGCGGCATGCCGGATTGTCCCAACTCGCCGTTGACCGGCTTGACGTTGCGTACCGGGATGGCGCCCGCACGCAGGGCCGAGACCACGAACTGATACGGTGTCTTGAACTGCGTCTGGTAGTTGCTGCGCGCCCAGAATTGCGGACTGTCGAACAGAGCCTGCAACACGGCCCGGATATCGCCATGGGTGGCCAGGAATGTTTGCGAGAGCTTGTTCACCAGCGCCGGATCGGGCTGGTCGGCGACGAAGTATTGCACCAGTTGCGTCGAGATGAAGCGCGCCGTCGACGGATGACTGGCCAGCATATCCAGCGCCGCTTCGCCCTCCTGATAGCCGCTGGCCAGCAGGGGTTTGCCGAGGAAGGTCTTGGGGCCGGGGTCATGCCGTTGCGCCGCAAAGCGGAAGGGCGAGGCGCCGGCCTTCATGGCCCCCACGTCGATGGTCCAGCCCGAGAGGATGCGCGCCAGGGTGATCACATCGGCCTGCACATAGCCGCCATCCACGCCCAGGGTATGCAGCTCCATCAGTTCACGTGCGTAGTTCTCGTTGAGTCCCTTGAAACGCCCGCGCGCACCGGGCGTGCCGACCCCGCTGGAGAGCCAGTTGTCGAGGTAGTAGAGCATGGCCGGATGATGCGCCACCGCGCCCAGCAGGTCGCGGAACTTGCCCAGGGCATAGGGGCGGATGGCGTTCTTTTCATAGTCGCCGACCCAGTAACGTACCCACTCCTTGCCTTCGAAGACGTTGAAGTGATTGACCCAGAATTCGGTCATCACTTCTTCCAGCTGGCGCGGACTCTCGGTGGCTTGTAGCAGCCGCGCCATGTGCCACTGCGGGGTCAGCTCGCGTGCTGCCCGTTGACGCGCCGCCTGTCGCTCCTCCTTGCTGGCGCTGCGGTCGAAGGAGGGCGGACCATAATCGTCAAACAACTGCGTCGCCGTCATCTGCAGGGCCGGCAAGGCGGCCAGACGCGCCTGCAGATCTTCGGGCAAGGGGATGCGCTCGGGATGCAGCTGCAGGTCGATGTAGCGCTTGACGCCCATGCGTTCCACCTGCTCCAGATCGCCCGGACGCGGACCATAGCCCAGGCGGTTGAGCACGTGCAGGGCGCGCTCCGGTTGCGAGAGCGGGAGCGTACCCGCGACCGGCGCGGCAGCCCGGGCCTGCCCCAGGGTGCAGGCCGCCAGCGCCAGCACCAGCCAGGTCGCACGGTAAAGAGGGAAACGCTGGAAGGGCGCTGGCATCGACGAGCCTCGGGAGATCGGAAAAAGTGGAGACGAACTGCGGTCCAGTATGGTCAAGGGCCTGCAGGCGGGCTGTAATAAAGTGTAATGCGTGGCTTGGCGCCTGCCGTGAAGTGCAGCGATGGCCATCGTACGCCACGGTAGCGCAGCCAACATTCCTCTTCATACACGGTGTTACAAAGCTGACGCCTTCGTCAGCTTCCCGCAAGCGCGGTAAAGTATAAAAAACCTGCGATTTCTCACTGTTTTTCAGACGATTCTTATGCGCCGGCGGGCGCCGCTCCACCACAATAACGGCTTTGTCGGCGGGTCGGTTTCCAGGGGGAGCTGACGCTGCAGCGCAGCAGCTTCACATGATCAGAATTCGAGGGGGAGAGGGCATGACATGGACCTTGGCATCGGGGATGCGCATTGCGCTGCTGGACGACCACGCCGTGGTTCGTTACGGCCTGGCCAAGCGCCTGGCCGAGGAGCCCGACTTCACGGTGGTCGGCGCCTTCGCCTCCAGCCGGGAGCTGATGGCGGCCTTGCGGGCCTCACCGGCTGATTTGCTGCTCATCGATTATTCGCTGGGCAGCAATGACATCGACGGTCTGAACCTGATTCGCGCCTTGCGTGTGCGTTTCCCCCGCGCCAAGATCCTGGTGACCTCGGCCCACAGCAGCCCGGCGACGGTAGCCATGGCGATGAAGGCCGGCGCGCGCGGCTTCGTGAGCAAATCGCAGGAACTGGCCGAGCTGATCCTGGCCATTCGTACCATCAGTCGTGGACGTGAATATCTGAACAGCGCCATGACACGCGAGCTGGCCATCATGCAGGCCGCCGAGGCGGCCACCCGCAGCCAGCCCGAGGTGCGCCCGCCGCGACGGCGTACGCGCAGCACCGAAACCTCGCCAGACACCCTGTCGGACATGCCCAGCCTGTCGCCGCGCGAACGTGAAGTCCTGCGCTGCTGCCTGGATGGCATGTCGGTGACCGAAATCGCCGAAAAATTCGCACGCAGCGTCAAGACCATCAGCGGACAGAAGCAGTCGGCCTTCCGCAAGCTGGGCGTGCGCAGTGACAACGAATTGTTCAAGATCGAATATCAGATCAAGGAGCTGTAAATGCCGCATCAGAGGGAAAGCGCAGTGACCAGGCAGAATGAACCGGGCGTGCTGCTGGTTGATGATTCGGTCACCATCCGCTACGCCATGCAGAATCGCCTGCAGCGGCTGGGCTGCCAGGTCGATTGCGTGGCCGATGGCAGCAGTGCCCTGGCGGCCATCCGGGCGCGGCCCTATGGACTGGTCCTGCTGGACTGCTTCCTGCCCGACATCCCCGGACAGGAAGTGGCGCGCCAGGTCCGGCGCCTGGAACAGGAGCAGCGCCAGCGTCCCTATACGCCCCTGATCGGCATTTCCGCCGAGGCCGATGCCCAGCACGTGCAGCGCTGTCTGGACAGCGGCATGGACGGCATGCTGGCCAAGCCCCTGCAGACCCAGGCCATTCGTCGGCTGCTGGCGCTCTGGTGCGATCACGACACCGAAGACGAAGGCGAGGTTGCCACGCCCGAGCAGGAATACGGCCAGGACCTGGACCGGCTGTTCCTGCAGACCACCCGGCATGATCTGGCCGCGCTGGAGCAGGCCAGCCTGCAGGGGGATCGGGCGCGCATGGCGCAGCTTGCGCACCGCATGAAGGGCGCGGCCCTGACCATGGGGCGGCTGGAGCTGGTGGCCTTGCTGGATTGCGTGGAAGAAGCGCTGCGCGCCGACGCCGACGGCCAGCAAGCCATCAGCCTGCTGTTGCAGTCGCTGGGCAGCGCCCTGCAGGCGCGCAGCCTGCAGACCTGAAGGGCCTGCGCAGGTGGTGCAGTCTCAGGCCCCGACCCAGGGCAGGCCGGCGTGGCACCAGCCTTCGATGGTCTTGCGATGGCCGTTGGCGTCCTTGTTGCCTTCGAAACCCTCGAGAATGTCGTAGCAACGCGTGTAACCCGTTTCCGTGGCCAGCTTGGCCGCATGCCTGGAACGCACGCCCGAGCGGCACAGGAACAGCAATACCTCGTCCGGCCGGGCGACTTCCTGCAGTTGCTCCAGGAATTGTGGATTGGGCTTGCCTTCGGGGTAGAGATTCCACTGCACCGCCAGGTGCTGCGCCGGCGGGATCTGGACCACGCCCACCCAGTCGCGCTCGGCGCGGGTGCGTACGTCGACCAGCTTGATGGCGGGATCGGATTGCAGCAGGGCCAGGGCTTCCTGCGGTGTCACGGCACCGGCGTAGGGCAGATGGCCGTCGGCGGCACGGTGGGCGGCAGTACTGAGAATGGATGCGTTGCTCATGGGAAAAGTCTCTGAAGAAGAAGGAACAGCGGACAAATGATTTTAAACAATATAAACAGTTAGGCAATTTTCCCAGGCCGGTGCATGCTTTCTCATCGGCAAGCAGTCTGCCCCAACACGGCGCACGCACATCGTTGGTGCAATTTGCTGCTTTCGTCAAATGATTGCATTTTTATGGTGCATTTTGATCGATATGCACTAAAAGAATGCAGTCTATCCGTAGTGCTGCACCGCGCTTGCTGCCCGGATGGCCGCGCCCTCCCTAAAATATTCCATTATTGGCGCACCTGAAAGGTTGGTGGCATGGAATCTGCTATCATCCGCGACTGAGTTCGGCGCAAGACCGTTGTATCAAATGCAAAGATCCAGTCGCAAAAAAACGGCTCAACACCCCAATTTATACTACTTCCTCGTTTTAGGAGATTCGCATGGCAAGGACGGCCGCAGAGGTTTTGAAGATGGTGAAGGACAACGAAGTCAAGTTTGTCGACTTCCGTTTCGCTGACACCCGTGGCAAGGAGCAGCACGTTTCCGTGCCTGTTTCGCATTTCGACATCGACAAGTTCGAATCCGGTCACGCCTTCGACGGTTCGTCGATCGCCGGCTGGAAGGGTATCGAAGCCTCCGACATGCTGCTGATCCCGGACCCGAACACCGCCAACATCGACCCGTTCATGGAAGAGACCACCCTCTTCATGCAGTGTGACGTGATCGAGCCGTCCGACGGCAAGGGTTACGACCGCGATCCGCGCTCCATCGCCAAGCGCGCTGAAGCCTACCTGAAGTCCTCCGGCCTGGGCGACACCGCCTACTTCGGTCCGGAACCCGAATTCTTCATCTTCGACGGCGTGCGTTGGGGTGCCGACATGTCCGGTTCCTTCGTCAAGATCGACTCCGAAGAAGCTTCCTGGAGCACCGGCGCCAAGATCGAAGGCGGCAACTCCGGCCACCGTCCGACCGTCAAGGGCGGCTACTTCCCGGTTCCCCCGGTCGACAGCTTCCAGGACATGCGTTCGGAAATGTCCCTGATCCTGGAATCCCTGGGCATCCCCGTCGAAGTGCACCACCACGAAGTGGCTGGCGCTGGCCAGAACGAACTGGGCACCAAGTTCTCGACCCTGGTCGAGCGCGCTGACTGGACCCAGACCCTGAAGTACGTGATCTGGAACGTCGCCCACACCTACGGCAAGACCGCGACCTTCATGCCCAAGCCCCTGGTTGGCGACAACGGCTCCGGCATGCACGTGCACCAGTCCGTCTGGAAGGATGGCAAGAACCTGTTCGCTGGCGACGGCTATGCCGGCCTGTCCGAGTTCGCGCTGTACTACATCGGCGGCATCATCAAGCACGCCAAGGCGCTGAACGCCATCACCAACCCTGGCACCAACTCGTACAAGCGTCTGGTCCCCGGCTTTGAAGCACCGGTCAAGCTGGCCTACTCGGCCCGCAACCGTTCCGCTTCGATCCGTATCCCGCACGTGGCCAACCCGAAGGGCCGCCGCATCGAGACCCGTTTCCCGGATCCCCTGGCCAACCCGTACCTGTGCTTCTCGGCCCTGCTGATGGCCGGTCTGGATGGCGTGCAGAACAAGATCCACCCGGGCGAAGCTGCTACCAAGGACCTGTACCACCTGCCGCCGGAAGAAGACAAGCTGATCCCGACCGTCTGCGCCTCGCTGGACGAAGCTCTGGAACACCTGGACAAGGACCGCGAGTTCCTGACCCGTGGTGGCGTCTTCACCGACAGCATGATCGATGCCTACATCGAGCTGAAGATGCAGGAAGTCCAACGCTTCCGCATGACCACGCACCCGATCGAATTCGACATGTACTACTCGCTGTAATCGAATCCGCATCCGGAGAAAAAGGGGAAGCTTGCTTCCCCTTTTTTTATGCCCGGCATGCCCTCCATGCCGGGTAGTGCGCCCGGAAATTGCTAGTCAGGACGGATCAAGGACTGCGCCAGAGCGCGCCAGAAGACATGACCCCAGGCACCACGAATGCTCCCATGAAGACACCGCTTCCTTCCCTCGATGGCCTTGACCTGCTGGCCTCGGCCGTGATCATCCTCGATGCCAACGGCGGCATCGTCTACGCCAATGCCGCCGCCGAGAACCTGCTGGAGAGCTCCTTCAAGGTGCTCTCTCAACAGAAGCTGTCGGAGCTCTTCCTCAATGGCAAGGAGCTCACCGCGCTGTTCTACCAGGCCATCGAACACCAGTTCGCCGACAAGCGCCTGGACCTGGTGCTGGAACGCGCCAACCGCGAGCCGCTGCAGGTCCATACCATCGTCACGCCGCTGGACAGCAGCGACTGGCCGGTGCTGCTGGAGCTGCGCGAGAACGTGCAGCAACTCAAGCTCGATCGCGAAGAACGCATGTTCGACCAGAGCCAGGCCAACAAGGAACTCATCCGCAACCTGGCTCACGAGATCAAGAATCCGCTGGGCGGCATCCGTGGCGCGGCGCAACTGCTGGAACTGGAACTGCCCGAGCGACACTTGAAGGAATTGCGCGAATACACCCAGGTCATCATCAAGGAAGCCGACCGCCTGCAGACCCTGGTGGATCGCCTGCTGGCCCCGCACCGCCATCCGCACATCGTCGGCGACGTCAACATCCACGAAGTCTGCGAGCGCGTGCGCAGCCTGGTGATGGCCGAGTTCCCGCAGGGGCTCACCATCAAGCGCGACTATGACCTCTCCATTCCCGAGTTCCGGGGAGACAAGGAGCAGTTGATCCAGGCCGTGCTCAACATCGTCCACAACGCCGCACAAGCGCTGGCCGACCGTATCCGTGCCGGTGATGGCGAGCTGATCCTGCGCACCCGTGTCTCGCGTCAGGTGACGCTATCCAAGGTCCGATACCGGCTGGCACTAGACTTGCATATCATCGATAACGGTCCGGGCATTCCCCCCGACATCCAGGAAAGAATCTTCTATCCCCTGGTATCGGGTCGGGAGGGTGGCAGCGGACTGGGGCTGACTCTGGCGCAGACCTTCGTGCATCAGCACATGGGTGTGATCGAATGCGACAGCCGGCCCGGTTGTACCGATTTCAGAATACTTATACCGCTGCCGTGAGCATGGCCGCAGGCGGCGCGCCAAAGCCGAGTGGACGCAGGGCTTCCCGTCCACCAAGGGGGCTGCGGACAGGGTGCCAGAAGCGCCGTGGATCGCGGGAGCATTAACAGCATGACCAACGCAGGAAGATGTGATTTATGAAGCCAATCTGGATTGTTGACGACGACGAATCGATACGCTGGGTGCTCGAAAAAGCACTGGCCCGAGAAAATCTCGCCACGCAGAGTTTTTCCAGCGCCCGTGATGCCATGGCGGCGCTGCAGAACGGCACGCCGCAGGTGCTGGTCTCGGACATCCGCATGCCCGGCGCCTCCGGCCTGGAGCTGCTGCAGACCATCAAGGCCAAGCACCCCGGCATCCCGGTCATCATCATCACCGCTTTCTCGGACCTGGATTCGGCGGTTTCGGCCTTCCAGGGCGGTGCCTTTGAATACCTGGCCAAGCCCTTCGACGTCGACAAGGCGGTCGAGCTGATCCGTCGCGCGCTCGACGAAAGCCTGCGCGAGACCGATATCGAGCAGGGCGCCGCCCAGACTCCCGAGATTCTCGGCCAGGCGCCCGCGATGCAGGACGTGTTCCGTGCCATCGGTCGCCTGTCGCAATCCAACGTGACGGTGTTGATCACCGGCGAATCCGGTTCCGGCAAGGAGCTGGTGGCACGTGCCCTGCACAAGCACAGCCCGCGCGCCAGCCAGCCTTTCGTGGCGCTCAACACCGCAGCCATTCCCAAGGATTTGCTGGAATCCGAACTGTTCGGCCATGAACGCGGTGCCTTCACCGGCGCGCAAGCCATGCGCCGTGGCCGTTTCGAACAGGCCGAGGGGGGTACGCTGTTCCTCGATGAAATCGGCGACATGCCGCTGGACCTGCAGACGCGCCTCTTGCGCGTGCTCTCGGATGGTCACTTCTATCGTGTCGGCGGCCATCAGTCGCTCAAGGCCAATGTACGCGTCATTGCGGCCACCCACCAGAATCTGGAGCAGCGTGTACGTGAAGGTTTGTTCCGCGAGGACTTGTACCATCGCCTGAACGTGATCCGTCTGCGCCTGCCCAGCCTGCGCGAACGCAGCGAGGATATTCCCATCCTGGCCCGCTACTTCCTGGCACAGAGTGCTCGCCAGCTGGGCGTGGAAGCCAAGCGCCTGTCGCCGCAGGCCATGCAGTTCCTGTCGCAGCTGGAGTTCCCCGGCAACGTGCGCCAGCTGGAAAACCTGTGCAACTGGATCACCGTGATGGCCCCGGGCCAGACCGTGGAGATCAAGGACCTGCCGCAAGATCTGGTGGAAGAGCGCGTGCATGCGCCGCAACCGGCGCAGATCGTCTCCGCTCCGGCCTCGGCGGCTGCCGTGGCCGCACCGGTGGTGTATGCCGACCCGGCTGCTGCGGCGGCACCAGTGGATGCGGTGGCTGGCAACTGGATCTCGCTGCTGGAAGTGGAAGCGGCCCAGATGCTGGCCTCCGAACAGCCCGAGGTGATGGATATCCTCGGTCGCCAGTTCGAAGCGGCGCTCATCAAGATCGCGTTGAAGCATACCCACGGTCGCAAGAATGACGCAGCCGTCCGCCTGGGCATCGGTCGCAACACCATCACCCGCAAGATCCAGGAACTGGGTATCGGCGGCGCGGAAGACGACTGAAGCACAACTTAACCATCAAGCAGGGGAGGTCTGCCCGCGAGCCGCCGCGCGGGCAGGATCAGCAAGGGGAAGAGGCGGCGGCCATAAAAAAGGAAATGGCCTGGATCGCGAGATCCAGGCCATTTTTATTGGGCGTTTCGTAAACGATTTATATCATTTACGCGACGATGCGAAGCATCAGCGCAGACGCAACACGAAACGCGCCGCCACGGTGGCCATCAGGCTCAGCACCGCGCCGAAGATGACGAAGTAGCTCACCGACAGCTTGTCGCCGGTGAAGTCGATCAACCAGGTGATGATGAGGCCGGCGAAGCCGCCGAAGATGGTCACGGCGATGTTATAGGCCAGCGACATGCCGGTGCCGCGCGTGGCCACCGGGAAGATGTCGGCCAGCAGTGCCGGCATCGCGGCGAAATACATGGTCATGAGCACACCGATGACGGTCTGCAGCAACAGCAGTTGCAGGAAGCCCGGCGAGTGGGTCAGGAACACGAACATCGGATAGGTCAGCACGATGTAGAGCGCGCTGCTGGTGATCATGAAGGGGGTACGACCGATCTTGTCGGAGAGCTTGCCCACCAGTGGCGAGCCGATGAACATGATCAGCCCGGCCACCGACATCGCGGCAAACGAGGACCAGGCCGGCAGCCCCAGCTGCTTGACGGCATAGGTGGGGATGTACAGCGACAGGTACACCGAGACGGTGGCCATGATGACGCTGCCGGTACCGATCAGCAGGCGCATCTTCTGGTGGGTGAAGGTGTCGCGCAGGGGGGCGTCGGTCTTCTCGCTGGATTCCTTGAATTCGGGCGCTTCATCCAGGTGACGACGGATGTAGATGCCGGCCGGGGCGATCAGCAGACCGAAGATGAAGGGCACGCGCCAGCCCCAGGAGGACAACTGTTCGGGTGTGAGCATGTTGTTGAGCACGGCGCCGAAGATGGCGGCCAGCAGCAGGCTGATGCCCTGGCTGGCCACCTGCCAGCTGGAGAAGAAGCCCCGACGGTGCGGTGCGTGTTCCACCAGGAAGGCGGTGGAGCTGCCGAACTCGCCACCGGCGGAGAAGCCCTGGATCATCTTGCCCAGTGCGATGCCGGCCGGTGCCAGCATGCCGATGCTGGCATAGCTGGGCATGAAGGCGATCATGGCGGTGCCCACCGTCATGAGCATGATGGACAGCATCAGCGCGGCCTTGCGACCGGCGCGGTCGGAGTACGCACCCAGCACCACTGCACCCAGCGGACGCATGAAGAAGGACACGCCGAAGGTGGCGAAGGTCAGCAGCAGCGAGACGTTGTCATCCCCGGTGGGGAAGAACTGCTTGGCGATGACTACCGCGAAGGCGCCATAGATAAGGATGTCGAACCATTCGAGCGCATTGCCGATGGAGGACGAGATGATCGCACGCCGCGCTTGCGGATGCGTGGTGCCGGCGCCAGGCGCCGCGGTATTGCTGGTCATGGAGACTCCCTGATGGATACGTGGATGGAGGAGCAGCACGCCGTTCCGACCCTGGCGGGGCAGACGGCTGCCTGGCTGTATATGGATGGTTGTGGGCTCCGCGTGACGGCCGCAGCCGTTACAGCGGGCGAGCATAGGCGGGGCGATGCGGCACTGTCAAGGCGCAGTGCGGGGGATTATCAGGAGGCAGGACATGGGCGCGATTCTGCGAAATCATTTTCTCGTTTCGCCGACCCGAAGCTCACTGCCGTGCTGACGCTTCGACCTCCTCGACCTCCCTGAGCTTGCGCCACAAGGTCGTGCGACTGATGCCCAGATGACGCGCGGCCGCGGCACGGTTGCCACGGAAGCGGCGCAGTGCGGCGTGGATGGCGTCGGTGTCGGGTGCATGGTCAGGGGTGGTCAGGGCATGAGAGGGCGGCGTCTGTGCAGCGTCCATGATCAGCGGCTGCGCTGCTGTGGCCAGCTCCGGTGCGACCCGCTGTATCAGCGTCGCCGTCAGTGCCTGCAAGGGTTCTGCGGCCAGGAACAGCGCCAGTCGCTCCATCAGGTTACGCAGTTCGCGCACATTGCCCGGCCAGTCATAGGCGCACAGCAGCGGCGCGCAGCGCAGGATTTCCGCGCCCAGATTGGCATGCGGGCGCGCATCGAGTGCGGCCAGCGCATGTTTGAGATGCCATTCAGCCAGCGCCGCAATGTCTTCACGGCGCGCGCGCAAGGGCGGCAGTTGCAGGCGCAGCACGCTCAGGCGGTAATACAGGTCGGCGCGAAAACGGCCTTCCCGCACCCGCGCTTCCAGGTCGCAATGGGTGGCACTGATGATGCGCACCTGGACCGCAATGGGCCGCGTACCCCCCACGCGCACCACCTCGCGCTCCTCCAGCACGCGCAGCAGGCGCGTCTGCAGCGGCAGCGGCATCTCGCCGATTTCATCGAGAAGCAGGGTGCCGCGATGTGCGGCCTCAAACACACCGGCGCGTCCGCCACGGCGGGAACCGGTGAAAGCGCCTTCCTCGTAGCCGAACAGTTCGGATTCCAGCAGCGATTCGGCCAGCGCCCCGCAATTGATGGCCACGAACGGATGCGCGGCCTGGGTCTTGCCCTGCATGCGCGGATGGGCGCGGTGAATGGCCTGGGCCGCCAGTTCCTTGCCGCTGCCGGTCTCGCCCTGGATCAGTACATTGGCCGGCGAACGTGCAAACAGCGTAATGGACTGGCGTACCGCTTCCATGACCGCCGAGTCGCCGCGCAAGTCCTTGAGGTGATGCCGTGCGCGCAGACTGTCTGCCACCGGCAGGCTGGGGCCGCGCGAGCTTTCCAGTTGCGTCAGGCGCGCCAGTTCCAGCGCATCTTCAAAGGCCTGGCGCACCGTGGCCGAGGAGTAGAGGAAGATGCCCTGCATGCCCGCTTCCTCGGCCAGGTCGGTGATGAGCCCGGCCCCGACCACCGCCTGCACGCCGCCAGCTTTCAGTTCCTGTACCACGGCGCGCGCATCTTCCTCGGTGGCATAGGTGCGCTGGGCAATGTCCAGTCCGAACATCTGCTGGAACTCGCTCAGGGCAGGCATCGCCTCCTGATAGGTGACCAGCCCGATGCGCGCGCTGATCTGCCGCGCGCGGGCCAGCGCCTGCATCACGTCGAAACCGCTGGCGCGCGCCACCACCACCGGTACCGGCAGGCGGCTCTTGAGATAGGCACCATTGGAACCGGCCGAGATCACCACATCGCAGCGCTCGCTGGCCAGGCGCTCGCGGATGGCGCGTACGGCCTCGTCGAAACCGAGATGAATGGGCTCGATGTCGGCCACGCCGTCGAATTCCAGCGTGATGTCGCGGAAGAGTTCGGACAGGCGCGACACGGACACGGTCCAGATCACGGGTTTGTCGGCCAGGCGCTCGGCAGGGGCAGGGCGTTTCATGGTGAGCGTTCAGTGTGTTTCAGTGAAACGTCACTGTAACACTGATGAAACATGGATGCTTGTGCCAGATCAAGCTGGCAGCTCCGGCGCAAGCCCGGGGCGAGCCCGCCCCGTCCGGTGGCGAGCCTTGTTTGACGGGGGTTTCAGGCGATATGAAGGTTTCTTCGGGCCCCTTGCCATCGGATGCTGCACTGCGATGGCACGGCCGTTGCAATGGTGAACGCAAATGTCGCAGGACGGGTGTGCCTTACGTCCGCCTGTCGCTTTACGCAGTCAAGCAGTGACGCAGTTGGTCCAGACTTTCCGCATTCCAACCTCATCGAGAAGGTGTCTACCATGGCTCTCCATTCCGCAGGCGCAGCGTTCCGCCAGGCCGTCCAGGAAGAATCCCCCTTGCAAGTCATCGGCGCGATCAACGCCAACCACGCCCTGCTGGCCAAGCGCGCCGGTTTCCGCGCGATCTATCTGTCCGGCGGCGGCGTGGCGGCGGGTTCGCTGGGCTTGCCTGACCTGGGCATTTCCAATCTGGACGACGTGCTCACCGACGTGCGCCGCATCACCGACGTGTGCGACCTGCCGCTGCTGGTGGATGTGGATACCGGCTTCGGTGCCTCGGCCTTCAACGTGGCGCGGACCGTCAAGTCCATGATCAAGTTCGGCGCCGCCGCCATGCACATCGAAGACCAGGTCGGCGCCAAGCGCTGCGGCCATCGTCCCGGCAAGGAAATCGTCAGCAAGCAGGAAATGGTAGACCGCATCAAGGCCGCCGTGGATGCCCGCACCGACGAGAACTTCGTCATCATGGCGCGCACCGATGCGCTGGCCGTGGAAGGGCTGGACGCCGCCATCGAGCGCGCCGTGGCCTGCGTCGAGGCCGGTGCCGACATGATCTTCCCGGAAGCCATCACCGACCTGGCCATGTACAAGCAGTTCGCCAATGCGGTGAAGGTACCGATCCTGGCCAACATCACCGAGTTCGGTTCGACTCCGCTGTTCACGGTGGACGAACTCAAGGATGCCGACGTGGGGCTGGTGCTCTATCCGCTGTCGGCCTTCCGCGCCATGAACAAGGCCGCTGAAAACGTCTACCAGGCGATCCGCCGCGATGGTACGCAGAAGAACGTGGTCGATACCATGCAGACCCGCATGGAACTGTATGACCGCATCGATTACCACAGCTACGAACAGCGCCTCGATGCGCTGTTTGCCCAGCAGAAGAACAAGTAAGCCCCTTCCGACAAAGCATTGTCACCCCATACCGAATACGAGGAGAACACGATGAGCGAACAACAAGCCGCAGGTTTCAAGCCCAAGAAGTCCGTTGCCCTCTCCGGCGTGACTGCCGGCAACACCGCCCTGTGCACCGTCGGCAAGACCGGCAATGACCTGCACTATCGCGGTTACGACATTCTCGACGTGGCCGATAGCTGCGAGTTCGAGGAAATCGCCCACCTGCTGGTGCACGGCAAGCTGCCGACGGCTGCCGAACTGCGCGCCTACAAGGCCAAGTTGAAGGCCCTGCGCGGCCTGCCGGCCAACGTCAAGGCAGCGCTGGAATGGTTGCCGGCCGCCTCGCATCCGATGGACGTGATGCGTACCGGCGTCTCCGCGCTGGGCTGCGTGCTGCCGGAGAAGGATGACCACAACACCCCCGGTGCGCGCGACATCGCCGATCGCCTGATGGCTTCGCTGGGTTCGATGCTGCTGTACTGGTACCACTACAGCCACAACGGCAACCGTATCGAGGTCGAGACCGACGACGATTCCATCGGTGCCCATTTCCTGCACCTGCTGCATGGCGAAAAGCCCTCGGCGGCCTGGGAGAAGGCCATGCACACCTCGCTGATCCTGTATGCGGAACACGAATTCAATGCCTCCACCTTCACCGGTCGCGTCATCGCCGGCACCGGTTCGGACATGTATTCGGCCATCACCGGCGCCATCGGCGCCCTGCGCGGCCCCAAGCATGGCGGCGCCAATGAAGTGGCCTTCGAGATCCAGAAGCGCTATGACAATCCGGACGAGGCCGAGGCCGACATCCGCCGTCGCGTCGAGAACAAGGAAGTGGTGATCGGTTTCGGTCACCCGGTCTATACCATCTCCGACCCGCGCAACAAGGTCATCAAGGAAGTGGCACGCAAGCTCTCCAAGGAAGCCGGTTCGACCAAGATGTTCGACATCGCCGAGCGTCTGGAGACGGTCATGTGGGACATCAAGAAGATGTTCCCCAACCTGGACTGGTTCTCGGCCGTGTCCTACCACATGATGGGCGTGCCCACCGCGATGTTTACGCCGCTCTTCGTCATTGCCCGTACCTCGGGCTGGGCGGCGCACATCATCGAGCAGCGCATCGACAACAAGATCATCCGCCCCTCGGCCAACTACGTGGGACCGGAAGATCTGAAGTTCGTGCCGATCAGCAAGCGCAAGTAAGGCTGGCAGGTACAGCGGCGCAAGGAGCAAGGAGCAAGGAGCAAGGAGCAAGGAGCAAGGAGCAAGAGAGGGAGAGGGAGCAGCAAGAAGAAGGGAGCGGCGGCCGGCGTGTGCCGGTCGCCCCATTCCCCGGCGAAGGAGACGGGGTGGGCCGACCCGGGCGATCAGGCCGATTTGTAACAAGCGTTACATATGGTCGAGTCAGTCGCAATATCTTGTTAAGATGCGGGCGGATCTTTTCCGCCTCTGCGTCCACCTCTGACTCTCCATGGATCATCCGATGATTGCTGCCATCGTTTCCCGCCGTCCTCGCGCCTTGCCCCTGACATCCCTCTGCCTGGCCGCCACCGTTGCCGTTGCACTGTCGGCCTGTTCTTCCACGCCGGTGCCCGTCACCGAGACCAAGCCACTGCTGCCGCAATTGCTGCAATCGCCGGCGGCCACGCAGCCGACTTGGGCGACCCAGCTCAAGACCGGTGCCTTCAGTTGCGAGATGGGCAACAAGGTGGAAATCCGCATGGATGGCCGCGTCACCGATGGGGTCACGCTGGTGTGGAAGGGCAGCAGCTACATGATGAACCCGGTCAGTACCTCGACCGGTGCAGTGCGTCTGGAGAACAAGGGCGAAGGCCTGGTGTGGATCCAGATCCCGTCGAAGTCCATGCTGCTCAATTCCAAGATCGGGCAGCAACTGGCCAACGACTGCCGCACGCGCTGAAGCCTTGGCGCTGCGCCGTCGTGATGGCCTGACGCCGGCGCTTTCTTTCCACCTCACGTTTGCTCCTCCCTTGTCATCTTGACGGCTTCATGCCGTCGACAACGCTCCCGCTTTTTTCGTTGTTGCACTTGATCTGTATCAGCCGTGATCGCGCGTCGATGCTGCCGATTCAGCCGCTCGTAAGATTCAGGTGCAAGACTGGTTTCACCGTCGCATGAGGGCCACGCATGGCAGAGATGCCGCTGTACATGCCTCAGAGCCACGCGACCATCACCCTGCGGGCCACGCCGCGCAAGGTCTGCAGCGGTTGTCCAATTCGAGAGACATGAGGAGACGTCATGCAGTACGAGGATTTTTATCGCCGTTCCATCGATCAGCCCGAGACCTTCTGGGCGGAAGAAGCGCAGCGCATCCATTGGGACAAGCCCTTCACCAGTACCCTGGATTATTCCCGGGCCCCCTTTGCGCGCTGGTTCATCGGCGGCACCACCAATCTCTGCTACAACGCGGTGGACCGCCACCTTGGCGAGCGACCCAAGCAGGCCGCACTGATCGCCATTTCCACGGAAACCAACACCGAGCGCGTCTACGATTTCGCCGAACTGCATCGCGAAGTCCAGGCCATGGCCGCCACCATGCTGGCCTTGGGGGTGCAGCGCGGCGACCGGGTGCTGATCTACATGCCGATGATCGCCGAGGCGGTCTTTGCCATGCTGGCCTGTGCGCGCATTGGTGCGGTGCATTCGGTGGTCTTCGGCGGCTTTGCCTCCAACAGCCTGGCCTCGCGCATCGATGATGCACAGCCGAGCCTGATCGTCTCGGCCGATGCCGGTTCACGCGGTGGCAAGGTCATTGCCTACAAGGGCTTGCTGGACGAGGCGATCCACCTGGCGCAGCACAAGCCGCAGAAGGTCCTGCTGGTCGATCGCGGCCTGGCCGACATGGCGCGCACGGCAGGGCGCGACCTTGACTATGCGCCCCTGCGCCAGCAGCATCTGGATCAGCCGGTGCCGGTGGCCTGGCTGGAATCGAACGAGTGCAGTTATGTCCTCTATACCTCCGGCACGACCGGCAAGCCCAAGGGCGTGCAGCGCGACGTGGGCGGTTATGCGGTGGCGCTGGCGTCCTCCATGCAGCACATCTTCTGCGGCAAGCCCGGGGAAACCTACTTCTGCACGTCTGACATCGGCTGGGTGGTCGGCCATTCCTACATCGTTTATGGCCCACTGATTGCGGGCATGGCCACCGTGCTCTACGAGGGTTTGCCGATTCGTCCCGATGCCGGTATCTGGTGGAGCATCGTCGAGAAGTACAAAGTCACCCGCATGTTCTCCGCGCCGACGGCCATCCGCGTACTCAAGAAGCAGCCGCCGGAATGTATGGAGCGCTACGATACCTCTTCGCTCAAGGCGCTCTACCTGGCCGGCGAGCCCCTGGATGAAACGACGTCGCGCTGGATTTCGGGCGCCCTGAAGGTGCCGGTCATCGACAACTACTGGCAGACCGAATCGGGCTGGCCCATCATCTCGATCGCCAAGGGTATCAGCGACAAGCCCACGCGCCTGGGTAGTCCGGGCGTAGCGATGCCGGGTTATCGCCTGGCCATCCTCGACGAAGCCACCGGCGCGCCATGCGCCGCCGGAGAAAAGGGCGTGGTCGCCATCGAGGGACCGTTGCCGCCGGGCTGCATGCAGACGGTCTATGGCGACGATGAGCGCTTCGTCAACACCTACTGGCGCAGCCTGCCGCGCGAGGTGTATTCCACCTTCGACTGGGGCATCAAGGACGAGGACGGTTACTACTTCATCCTGGGCCGTACCGATGACGTCATCAACGTCGCCGGACACCGGCTGGGCACGCGTGAAATCGAGGAGAGCATCTCCAGCCATCCCAATGTCTCCGAAGTGGCCGTAGTCGGCGTGGAAGACAAGCTCAAGGGCCAGGTAGCGATTGCTTTCGTCATCCCCAAGCAGGCCGATGCGATGGCCACACCGGAACGGCGCCGCGCGCTCGAAGGCGAGATCATGGGCGTGGTCGACAAGCAGATCGGCGCGGTGGGCCGGCCGGCGCGGGTGTTCTTCGTCAGCGGCTTGCCCAAGACGCGTTCGGGCAAGCTGTTGCGTCGGGCCATCCAGTCCATCTGCGAAGGGCGCGACCCGGGCGATCTGCCCACCATTGAAGATCCGGCCGCACTGGAGCAGGTTCGCGCAGTGATCAGGGACTGAGGCGGGCGGCGGTCATCCACGGGGCGGTGCGCTTGCAGCGGAGCAGGGGCGCCGCGCCCGGCATAATTTGGTTACACTGAGGGCTTCCGATTTTCCTCGATCCCTTCCTGTCCATGTCTTCCTCCATCCGCCCGGCCACCGCCGCCGATGCTCCCGCCCTCTGCGACATCTACAACCACTACGTACAGACCACTGTCATCAGCTTCGAGACCGAAGCACTCAGCGCCGAGGCCATGGCCGCGCGCATCGCCGATGTGCAGGCCGATTTCCCCTGGCTGGTGTTTGAAGAACAGGGCCAGGTACTGGGCTACGCCTATGCCAACAAGTGGAAGCCCCGTGCGGCTTACCGGCATTCGGTGGAAAGCTCGGTCTACCTGCGTCACGATGCGGGCGGCAAGGGCATCGGCAAGCAGCTCTATCGCGCGCTGATTGCCCAGCTCAAGCCGCTGGGCGTACACCTGGTCATCGGCGGCATTGCCCAGCCCAATCCGGCCAGCGTGGCCCTGCATGAGAGTGTGGGTTTCGTGAAATGCGGTGTCTTCACGGAAGTGGGCTACAAGATGGGCCGCTGGATCGACGTCGGATACTGGCAACTCAAGCTGCAAGAGGCGCAAGGATGAGATCGACCCGCGCCGCCAGCGCCATCGAGCGCCTGAACAGCCGCACCGAATCACGCGAGTATTCGATGCTGCGCACCTCCGATGAACGCTTCATCCTGACCCGCCGCCTGCCCGGCCAGCCGCTGGAGAAGCTCAACGAGGCCATGGAGCTGGATGACTTCGTCACCTTCGTCAACGCCCAGGGGCCACAGAAGGCCAGGCGCGTGAGCAAGCTGGATGTGCAGTTCGAGAAGAACATGCGCAACAAGAAAGAACAAACGCCACCCGAGGGCGGCGCTCAGTAAGGTTTTGCGTAAATGATATAAATCATTTGAATCATTTAAATAATTTAAATCATTTGTGAGCAGCCTGCGCCAACATCAGTCCGCCAGCGTGGCAATCACGGGCGCGTGATCCGAAGGCTGTTCCCACTTGCGCGGCACCTTGTCGATGACGCAGGCGGTGCAGCGTGGCACCAGTTCTTCGGACAGCAGGATATGGTCGATGCGCAGGCCGCGATTGAGGCGGAAGCCCATCTGGCGGTAATCCCACCAGCTGTACATTTTTTCCGGTTGTTCGAAGAGGCGGTAGGCATCCGTCAGGCCCAGGGCCTGCAGCTTGCGGAAGGCGTCGCGCTCGGGTTCGGACACCAGCACCTGGCCTTGCCAGGCCACCGGGTCGTGCACGTCGCGGTCCTCAGGGGCGATGTTGTAGTCGCCCAGCAGGGCCAGGCGCGGGTTCTTCGCCTTTTCTTGTGCCAGCCATTCGTGCAGGGCGGCCAGCCAGTTCAGCTTGTAGGGATACTTCTCGGACTCCAACGACTGCCCGTTGGGAATGTAGGCGCAGACGTAGCGCACGCCCTCGATGGTAGCGGCGATGATGCGTTGCTGTTCGTCGGGGAAGAGCGGATTGTTCCTGACCACATCGGTCATTGGATGGCGCGACAGGATGGCCACGCCGTTGTAGGTCTTCTGACCCGAGAATTCGACCAGGTATCCGGCGGCCGCGATCTCGGCGGCGGGGAACTTGTCGTCGGTGAGTTTGGTTTCCTGCAGGCAGAGCACGTCGACCGGGTTTTCTTCCAGCCATTTCAGCACTTGCGGCAGGCGGACCTTGAGGGAGTTGACGTTCCAGGTGGCGATTTTCATGGGGACAATGCAGTGGTGAATCGGAGACCGGCCCGCGCGCATCACAGCCGATGCGTCATGAGCAACGGGCGCCATCTTACCGCATTCGTCGCGCTCCCCGGCCAATGACGGTGACCGCGATCATTCCTGCTCCCGAAACAGAAGGGGAATCCCCTTGCGGAGATTCCCCCCTTTGCGTTGCCGTCGTTGGCCCGTTCTCCGGGCCAGACTCTCAGATGGCTGCCATTACGCCGGCATCATCCGGGCCGTCACCTGGGCAGCCTTGTCACCCTTGTCGCCGGCCTTGCGGCGGCGATAGGCGGCAAAGCCGATCAGCCCCAGGCCGCCGATCATCATGGCCGTGGTCGAGGCTTCCGGTACCGGTGCCACGCTGATGTTGCCGGCAAAGCTGCCACCCGCCGATCCCAGGATGGTACCGGCCACCGACAGGGTGTAGAGACCCGCCGACAGACCGTTGGTGCGCAGGTTGAAGGTCTGGGTATCGCCATCCAGCAGCGAGGTGCCGGTGTAGGTCTGGCCGTTGCCGCTCAGGGTGAAGCTGTCGATGCCCAGACGCGACAGGCCGTCCAGTGCAATCGAGACCACCGCCGACGACACCGCCGCGCTTGCGCCACTGACGTCGAAGGTGAAGTTCTCCAGGAAGGTCTGGCCGGTGGTCCCTTCGCCATAGCGGGCGTTGAAGGTCGACGTGGCGTCGGTCCACACCAGGGTGCGCGTGCGCTCGATATCCGCGGCGCTAGCCGAGGATGCCATGGCGACGAAGGCGGACGCGACAAGGAAACTGCTCAACAGTTTTTTCATTACACACCTCTTTCGAATGCGATTGATGGGTAGGGTTGCGATTGGTATCTGATTGCGAAAGCACTGCAAGGGGAACTACGCTCCGACAGGTTTTGTTATTGATGTTGGCAGGGTCGGAACTGCGTCTCGATTTGTGATTTTTGTTCAAGGAGACGGAGCGAGAATAATGGAAAAATACTAACGACAGCAACAAAATATTACGCTTTTCATGTAACTTCTGTTGTGGTGTAGGAATCCGTGAAGTCGCGCTGGTAAAGGATTTCCGACTGCATATGGCTTGGCGTGAGGAAATTTGTTTGAATGCGGAAACTAAGTTTTTTCGGCAACTCTCGTTTGTTCTCATGCCCTGAAAAACAGGACAAATTTTGCGTCAGAAAAAGTGACGCATGAAAACATTCCGGAATTGTTTACGCATTGAAAGCGCGGCTGCAGGCTTGAGCTCTACCGTAAAAAAGTTCATAAGCAAAGCGAGCTCTTCAGCAGGCGGCACAAGCAGACGGAGAATGCAGACAGAGGAGGGAAGCGGGACAGCGCGGCATGGCCGCTACCCGAAGCCGGCCGTGCGGCCGGTCTCGGGCGGGCAGGGGAGGCGGATTACTTGAAGCGGTAGCTGACGGCCACGATGGCGGTGTCATCCGTGTGGCGGCGGACCAGCGGACTGTCTGCCACGGAATGGTCCAGCCACTTGCGGCGCAGGTGCACATTGAGGTGCCAGGCGCCCGTGAGGGGAATATCGGCAGCCAGGCCCAGGGTGGGGCTGGTGGAGGCGCCGGCGCTGTATTGGCGCAGACCGCTGGCGGCCGATTCGCTGGCGGAGACGCCGACGAAGTAATCGTTGTAGCTGCCGCTGCGGTATTCCACGCCGAGCTGCGGATAGAGGCTCACCGGACCCAGGTCGATCTGGGCCGCATAGATGGCCTCGGCCAGGGTGCCGTGCGACTTGTTGAAGTCGCGGAAGACGTTGAGGAAGAAGCCGCCGAAGGGCGTTTCCTGATAGGTGCCGATACCGAGCGGGATCGGGTCAGAGCGGCGCCGCAGGCCGCGTTGGGCATCAAAGCCGTCCAGGCTCACTCGCCCGGCCAGTTCCAGGTAGCCATAGCCCATGCGCATGGTCTTGACGCCGAAGGTGTCCAGACGCGCAAAAGCACGGCCATAGTCGGCGTAGGCATAGGGCAGCACCTGGTTGCGGCGATGCGCATCGGGACCGTTGCGATCGACGCGGTAGACGCCCACACCCAGGTCACCGGTGAGTCGGTCCTGCAGTTGCAGGGGATCGCTGGTATCGGTTGCGGGCGCGGCTTGCTGGGCCAGGGCGGGGAGCGCGCAGCAGGCCAGCGTGAGAGTGGCGAAAATTGTTTTCATGATGAGCAGGGGAGTGGAGCCAAGCGGCATTGTAGCGGGCTGGCGGTCCGATGCGGCGTGGTGCACGAAAATGGCCTGCCGTGAAGGCAGGCCATGACGGTCCGGAACAGCCGCTGCGGACCTCCAGTTCCAGCGCTGCGGCAGCGGATGCTGCGTCAGGACTGCTGCAGGGGCGGATAGTCGGTGTAACCTTCCGCACCACCGCCATAGAGGGTGGCCTGGTTGAACTCGGCCAGCGGCGCTCCGGCCTTGAAGCGTTCGACCAGATCCGGGTTGGCGATCCACGGACGACCGAAGGCCACCAGGTCGGCAACATTGCGTGCGCGCGCCTGGACTGCCATCTCCAGGTCATAGCCGTTGTTGGCGATGTAGATGCCCTTGAAGAGATCGCGCAGCACCTGCAGATCAAAGCCGCCCTCCACCTCGCGCGGTCCGCCGGTGGCGCCTTCCACCACGTGCAGGTAGACCAGCCTGTAGCGGTTGAGCTGCTCCACCACGTAGCTGAAGAGCGCCTTGGGATCGCTGTCGGCGATGTCATTGGCCGGGCTGATGGGGGACAGGCGGATGCCCACGCGTTCGCTCGGCACCACCGACGTCACCGCTTCGACCACTTCCAGCAGCAGACGGGCACGGTTCTCAATGCTGCCACCATAGGCGTCGGTGCGCTGGTTGCTCTTGTCGCGCAGGAACTGGTCCAGCAGATAGCCGTTGGCGGCGTGGATTTCCACGCCATCGAAGCCGGCCTGCATCGACAGTTGCGCGGCGGTCTTGTATTGCGCGACGATGCCGGGCAGCTCCGCGGCCTCCAGCGCGCGTGGTTCGACGAAGGGCTTGAAACCGCTTTCGGTGAAGGCATTGCCTTGCGGCCTGATGGCCGAGGGAGCGACCGGCAGCGCATGGCCGGGCTGCAGGTCGGGGTGCGAGATGCGACCCACGTGCCACAGCTGCAGGAAGATGCGCCCGCCTTTTGCGTGGACGGCGTCGGTGACCTTCTTCCAGCCGGCCACCTGCGCCTGGTCGTAGATGCCCGGTGTCCAGGCGTAGCCCTTGCCTTGCGGCGAGATCTGGGTAGCCTCGGCGATGATCAGGCCGGCACCGGCACGCTGGGCATAGTACTGGGCGGCCAGGTCGCTGGGCACGTCGCCTGCCTTGGCACGGCTGCGGGTGAGCGGAGCCATGACGATGCGATTGTGCAGTTGCACTGCGCCCAGCTGCATGGGCTTGAAGAGGTCACTCTGAAAATGGGTGGCGTTGGTCATGCTGATCCTTTCTTGTTGGCATTGCTTGGGATGAACTGCGTCGACCTCACTACCGACCGCAGTTGCGTGGCAGTGTTCCGGGGAAGGATCAACAGTCTAGACGGGAACCGGCGCCTTTGCAGAAGGTCGCCGCTGTGATGTCGGTGCACCGCGATCAGGGGGCGATCCGGTCCAGCCACGGCCCCAGCTGCCTGAGTGCATCCTGGCGGGCCGCCCGGTTGGCCTGGACCGACTGATGCGCCCGGCCGGGATCGTCGAAGTCGTGCGTGGCCCCGGCATAGAGCTTGACCACGGGTGCGGGAGCCTGGCGGATGGGGATGGTCTGGCGCAGTACGCGCTGGCAAGTCTGCGGCGAGACCTCGTCGTCGGCGCTGCCCAGCAGCACCTGCACGGGCTTGTCGAATTCAGGGTGGGACGACAGCAGGGCCTGCTTGCCGCAGCCCGGATAGAACACCAGCGCGGCGGCGAAAGTGGGCGCATCGTCGGCCGGTCGTGCAGCCTGGCGCTGCATCACGTTCAGGGCCGTGCTGCCGCCATTGGACCAGCCTTGCAACATGATGCGGCGGACATCGACCTCGCTGCGCGTGGCCAGCCATTGCAGCGCGCCTTCGGCATCCAGCGGGCGCACGGTGAGTTCGTTGACGGCGTCCCGTTCTGGCAAGCCATGGGTGTAGCGGCCAAAGCCATGGGCCACGCCGCGCGGGCCGAAACTGTCTACCAGCAGGACCACGTAGCCACGCGCGACCCAGTAGGCAGTCCAGGCCCGATGGCGCGCCGTGAGCGCATCGGCATCGCAGGGCGAGGGGATGGCCGGACCGACCTGGGTGCAGGCGGCGTTGACGCGCGAGGAGTACAGCCCGGCGCGTCCGTGCAGCAGTACGATGGCCGGATGCGGGCCGGCGCCGAAGGGATCGTAGAGATAGCCGGTGAGGGTGGTTTTTCCGTCAGATGAAGGAAAACGCACGGTCTGGGCAGGCGGCATCGGCGTGTCTTGTGCCACGGACGTTTCCGGCAGGATCAGTCCAAGGCTGCCCGACAGCAGTAAAAAGATGAAAAAAAACCACCGCAACACAAAGTGCTGCGGTGGTCTTGCCGTGGTGAACCCGGGCGAGGTCTGCGGCAGGAAGACGGTCATGGCGAAACCGGTATCGTCTTCCATGCCGCAAGGGCCATCAGCCGCGTGCCGACCTGGCGTGCGCCTGGTCGAGCAGCCAGGTGGTCAAGAGCGGCACCGGGCGGCCGGTGGCCCCCTTGGCCGCGCCGCTCTTCCAGGCGGTGCCGGCGATGTCCAGGTGGGCCCAGGTGTACTTGCGGGTGAAGCGCTCCAGGAAGCACGCCGCCGTCACGCTGCCGCCGGGCTGGCCGCCGATGTTGGCGATGTCGGCGAAGTTGGACTTCAACTGCTCCTGGTAGGGATCCTGAATCGGCATGCGCCAGGCGGTATCGCCGCTTTCCTTGCCGGCGGCCAGCAGGGCGTTGGCCAGCTGGTCGTGGCTGTCATCCTCGCGGGTGAACAGGCCCGTGTTGTGATGGCCCAGGGCCACCACGCAGGCACCGGTCAGGGTGGCGATGTCGACCACGGCGGCCGGCTTGAAGCGCTCCACGTAGGTCAGCGCGTCACACAGGATCAGGCGGCCTTCGGCGTCGGTGTTGAGCACTTCGATGGTCTGGCCGGACATCGAGGTGACGATGTCGCCCGGCTTGGTGGCACGGCCCGAGGGCATGTTTTCGCAGGTCGGGATGACGCCGATGACGTTCAACTTGAGGCCCAGTTCGGCGATGGTACGGAAGGTGCCCAGCACCGAGGCGGCGCCGCACATGTCGTACTTCATCTCGTCCATGTTCAGGCCCGGCTTGAGCGAGATGCCGCCGGTGTCGAAGGTGATGCCCTTGCCCACCAGCACCACCGGTGCATCCTTGGCCTTGCCGCCCATGTGCTTCAAGACGATGAACTTGGGCGGCTGGTCGCTGCCATTGGTGACCGACAGGAAGCTGCCCATCTTGAGCGCTTCGAGCTGCTTGCGCTCCAGCACTTCCACGCCCAGCTTGAATTGCTTGGCCAGCTTCCTGGCGGTAGTGGCCAGGTAGGTCGGGGTGCAGACGTTGCCGGGCAGGTTGCCCAGTTCCTTGGTCAGCGCCATGCCGTTGGCCAGCGCCACGGCCTCGGCCAGGGCGGTCTTGGCGGCTGCGCCTTGCTCGGCGGCCACCAGCAGGGTGATCTTCTTCACACCGGTGGGAGCGGGGTCCTTCTTGCTCTTCATCGTGTCGGAACGATAGGCGGCGTCATGGCCGGCCAGCACCACGGTGCGGATGGCCCAGTCCAGACCGCGACCCTTGATGCCATCCAGGGGCAGGGCCAGGGCGGCGTTGTCGCAGCCCAGGGTGGCCAGGGTGCGCACCAGGGCGCTGCTGGCGGCGGCGAAGTTCTTGTCGCCGGTCTCTTCTTCGTTGCCCAGGCCCAGCAGCACGATGCGTTCGGCGGCAATGCCGGTCACGCCGCGCAGCAGCAGGGTCGAGCCGGGCTTGCCGGAAATGTCACCCGACTTCAGCGCGGCGCTGATGGCGCCCAGCTTGTCCAGGGCGCTGGCGGCCTTGGTCAGCTTGCGATTTTCATAGATGCCAACGACCAGCGCGCCGGTCTTGACGCCTGTCAAGGCGTTTTTTGCGTCCAATGTTTTTGTGCTAAAGTCCATCGTTCGTCCTTTATATGAATTACCTGGCGATTATAGAGCCCATTTCGACGCTACGCGCGCATGCGTTCAGCCAGGTAAGCCAGCTTCGGACACGATGCCGGGCGCCGGACATCCGCGCAGGCCATCCGTTAATGACCCCGACACCAGAAACCAAGCCAGCCTTCCCATGATTTTCCAACGCGCCCTACGACGCGAATTGACCAGCACCGCAGGTGGGGTCTTCACTACGCTGTTCACCATCACCCTGACCGTGATGCTGATCAAGATCCTCGGCCAGGCCGCAGGCGGCCAGGTTGCGTCGCAAGACGTGCTGGCCCTGATCGGCTTCCAGGCCTTGAACTACATGCCCATCATCCTCATCCTCACCGGTTTCATCTCGGTGCTGCTGGTGATGACGCGCAGCTACCAGGATTCGGAGATCGTGGTCTGGTTCGCCTGCGGCATGTCGCTCACGCGCTGGATCGCGCCGGTGCTGCGCTTTGGCTGGCCCATCGTGGCGCTGGTGGCCGCGCTCTCTTTCGTGGTTACGCCCTGGGCCAATGAGCAGAGCAGCGAATACCGCAGCCGTTTCGAGCAGCGCGAGGACATCGCCCGTGTCTCGCCGGGCAAGTTCCAGCAGTCAGCGGCGGCCAACCGGATCTTCTTCGTCGAAGGCATTTCCGGCGATGCCTCCAAGGTGCGCAACATCTTCGTCAATACCATCAACCCCGATGGCAAGAACAGCGTGGTGGTCGCCAAGGAAGGCGAAACCAAGGTGGACCCGGATGGCGAGAAGTTCGTGGTCATGCAGAAGGGGCGCCGCTATGACGGTTCGCCCAGCCTGCCGGATTTCCAGATCGTCGACTTCGAGCGCTATGGGCTGCTGATCGGCAATCAGTCGCAAACGGCGGCCGGTGAGCGCTCGGCGCGCGCGCTGCAGCTGGCCGAGCTGCTGGGCAAGCAGGACGGATATGCCCGTGGCGAGCTGCTCTGGCGCATGGCGCTGCCGCTGATGGCGCTCACGCTGATGCTGCTGGCCATTCCGCTGTCCTTCGTCAATCCGCGGGCCGGCCGTTCGCTGGGACTCTTGGTGGCCTTGCTGCTGTTCGTGGTCTACAGCAACACGGTCAGCGTGTTCCAGGCATCGGTGGCGCAGCAGCGCATGAGTTTCATGATGGCCTGGTGGCCGGTGCACGTGATCGTGGCGCTGCTGGTGGTGGGCATGTTCGCCCTGCGCCTGAACATCAATCATCCCGCCCACCCATCCCGGTTGTGGAGCCGAGTGCGGCGCGCCATGACGTTCCAGCGCGAGGCCTGAGATGAGAGTCATCCAACGTTACTTCACCACCGAGATCACGCGCTCGGTGCTCTTCGCCCTGGCGGCCTTCCTGGCGCTGTTCGCCTTCTTCGAGATGATGGGCCAGCTGGAACAGGTCGGTCGCAACGGCTACCAGTTGCAGCAGGCGGTGTTCTACGTGCTCATGGGCTTGCCCGGCAATGTCTATGAACTGATGCCCACGGCGGTGCTCATCGGCACCATCTACACGCTCTCGCAACTGGCGGCGCGCTCGGAATTCACCATCATGCGGGTCTCCAGCATGTCCACCGGGATGGCGGCCAAGGTGCTCCTGCGTATCGGCGTGGGGTTTGCGGTGCTGACCATCGTGTTCGGCGAGCTGATCGCGCCCAAGGCTTCCGAATGGGCGGAGAAGTTGAAGCTGCAAGCCCAGGGCGCCTCGATGTCCTCCCAGTTCCGCTCGGGCATGTGGGCCAAGGACGTGATCAAGGACAATGGCCTGGAAGGCAATGTGACCGGCAGCCGCTTCATCAATATCCAGACGGTGCAGCCGGATGGCCGCATCGAGGGTGTCAAGCTCTATGAGCTCGATACCGACTTCCACATGGCGCGCATGGTGACGGCCAAGACCGGCATCTACGAAGGCAATCATCAGTGGGTGCTCAATGATGTGGTGCAATCGGACTTCGTCGGCGGCAAGGACCGCAAGATCACCGAGCCGGTCAAGACCGTCAAGCTCGCCCATGTGAAGCTGGTCTCCGAGGTGACGCCGGAAATTCTCTCGGTGCTCTTCGCCGATCCGGATCGCATGTCCGCCTACGACCTGTTGGCCTATACCAAGCATCTGGAGGCCAACAACCAGCGTACCGATCGTTACGAGATCGCGTTCTGGAAGAAGATCGTCTATCCGCTGTCGATCTTCGTGATGCTGGCGCTGGCCTTGCCGTTCGCCTATCTGCACTTCCGCGCGGGTGGTGTGAGCCTGAAGATTTTCACCGGCATCATGATCGGGGTGTGCTTCCAGCTCATCAATAGCCTGTTCTCCCACCTTGGCCTGCTCAATACCTGGCCGCCTTTCATGACGGCGGCGCTGCCCAGCCTGTTGTTCATGGCGCTGGCCATTGGTGCGCTGTGGTGGGTGGAGCGGACTTGAGTCCGTTCTGCAATCTTGATTTCATTGCCTGAAAGACTGTTGTCATCATCATGAGCGAAGCGATTTCCCAAAGCCTGATCCTGTTCGCCCACGGCGCTCGCGACCCCGCCTGGGCGGCGCCTTTCGAGCGCCTGCGCGCGCTCACGCAGGCGGCCATGCCGGGGACCAGCGTGGAGCTGGCCTTCCTGGAGCTGATGCAGCCGGACCTGCCGACCGTGGCGGCGCGGCAGATTGCCGCCGGCAGCCGGCGCGTGACCGTCATTCCGGTGTTCCTGGGGCAGGGCGGGCACGTGCGCCGTGACCTGCCGGAATTGCTGGAGCAACTGCGCCAGGCGCATCCAGGTGTGGAAGTGCGCACCGTCGCTGCGGTGGGCGAGGATGAGGCAGTGTTGCAGGCGATTGCCGCTTATTGCGTGGGGACGGCCAATAGCTGATCCTGCCATCGGCACTCCCGCATGCGACGATGGCCCGGAATACGGGCCATCTGCTTGTTGGGAGCGGGCTAGGGCCTCTCCCGAAGGGTTGCCACCCCGCCTTCTGGGGGCAACGCATCTCACAGATTGAATGTGAACAGGCCCTAGAGCCCTTCAGAACAGCCGGGCGCCGTTGGGTACGGCCTGGTCTGGCTTGAACAGCACCACCTCGCCCTGGGCATCCGGAAAGCCCAGCGTGAGCACTTCCGACATGAACTTGCCGATCTGGCGCGGCGGAAAATTCACTACCGCCGCCACCTGGCGACCGACCAGCTGCTCCAGCGTGTAGTGGGTAGTGATCTGGGCGCTGCTCTGGCGCACACCGATGCCCGGACCGAAATCGATCTTCAGTTTGAACGCAGGCTTGCGGGCTTCAGGGAAGGCATCGGCGGCGATGATGGTGCCGATGCGGATATCGACCTTGAGGAATGCCTCGAAATCGATGGGGGCGGCGGCAGGGGCCGCAGGGTCGTGGAGCAGGTGCATGGGCGTCAGTCCCGATCCGCCAGCGCCGGCCCGATCATCACCAGCACCGGCCCGCTGCAGGCCTGCAGCCCGGCTTCCAGGCCTGCCAGTTGCAGATGGTAGATGTGCTGGTCAGGGCGGCTGCAGTTCTCCACCACCACCACCGGCGTATCAGGCGCATGGCCCAGCGCCAGCAAGCGCTGTGCGGTGGCCGTGGCTTCGCGTCCGCCCATGTACTGGACCAGGGTATCGCCATTGGGCATACGGACTTCATCCGGCTCATCCACGCCCGTGCTGGAGGTGAACAGGGAAACGCTGCGCGCAATCCCGCGTCGCGTCAGCGGCCGCTTGGCAGCCGAGGCGGCCGCCAGTGCGGCGGTGATGCCGGGGACGATTTCGTAGGGGATGTTGTGTTCTTCCAGCGCCCGCATTTCTTCATCGGCCCGACCGAAGAGCATGGGGTCGCCGCCTTTGAGGCGCACCACGCGGCGATACTGCTGAGCCGCTTCCACCAGCTTCTGGTTGATCACGGGCTGGGCCGTGGAACGCTGACCGCTGCGCTTGCCCACCGGGACCAGCACTGCCTGCGGACACAGTGCCAGGATGTCCGGCGTGACCAGGGCATCGTGCAGCACGACCTCGGCTTGCGCCAAGAGGCGCGCGGCACGCACCGTCAACAGGTCAGCGGCCCCAGGGCCGGAGCCAACCAGCCACACCATGCCCGGATGGTCCGGGCTGGGGGCGGGTGAATCGGAAGAGTAGGAAGTCGCTGCCTGTTGGGTGGCCATGGCCTGGTCGAAGAGACGATTGCGGATCGAAGGAAATTCAGTCGATCCGAATCATACCAGCGGCCACCGTCTGATGGCTCACTTCATCGATCAGGATGAAGGCGCCGGTGGCGCGGATGTCCTGGTAGGCATCGGCCGCGATGGGCTGCTGCACGTTCACGCTGATGCGGGCGATGTCGTTGAGCTTGAGCGTGTCGGCGGGACGGCGTTCCTGAGTGTTGATGTCCAGCAGCGTATCGACCTTGGCCACGCGTGCGGCGACCTGCTTGGTGGTGTGCTTGAGCCAGTACTTGCGGCGCAGGTCCAGCGGTTCTTCGGAGAGCCAGCACACATCCGCGTTGACGGTCTTGAGGATGGTCGAGGGCTGGGCCGCCGCGGCCAGCAGGTCGCCGCGCGAGATGTCCAGGTACTCGTCCAGCAGGATGGTCACCGACTGGCCGGCCGAGGCCGATTCCAGCGAACCATCCAGGGTCTGGATGTCCTTGACGGTCGCGCTCTGTCCGCTGGGCAGCACCACCAGCTTGTCACCTCGCGCGACCTTGCCGGCTTCGATACGGCCCATGTAGCCACGGAAATCATTGGCTTCGTGGCCGTTGTGGCGCGCCACCAGCTGCACCGGGAAGCGGAAGGCTTCTTCGTGCGCATCTTCATACACCGACAGCGACTCCAGCAGGTTGATCAGCGTCGGGCCCTGATACCAGGACATGCGTGCGCTGGCCTCCACTACGTTGTCACCGGCCAGCGCCGACAGCGGGATGGCGCGCACGTCCTTCAAGCCCAGTTGCTGCGCAAACTGCTGGTAGGCGCCGACGATGCGGTCATAGACGGTCTGGTCGTAATCCACCAGGTCCATCTTGTTGACGGCCACGATCACGTGCTGGATCTGCAGCAGGTGGGCGATGGTGGAGTGGCGCTTGGTCTGGGTCAGCAGTTCCACGCTGCCATCGTCGCCCAGCTTCACCTTGGAGACGTCCACCAGAATGATGACGGCATCGGCGGTAGATGCACCGGTGACCATGTTGCGGGTGTACTGCTCATGACCCGGGGTATCGGCAATGATGAACTTGCGCTTGGGCGTGGCGAAGTAGCGATAGGCCACGTCGATGGTGATGCCTTGCTCGCGCTCGGCTTCCAGGCCATCGGTAAGCAGCGACAGGTCCACGGTATCGCCCACGGTACGCTTGTGCTTGGCACGCGAGATGGCGTCGAGCTGGTCGGCGAAGATGCCCTTGCTGTCGAACAGCAGGCGGCCGATCAGGGTGCTCTTGCCATCGTCCACGGAACCGGCGGTGATGAAGCGCAGCAGGCCGCGTTCATGCGATTGTGCGGTGGCCTGGGCCAGTTGTGCTTGGGTTGCGGCGGCGTTCATCAGAAATATCCTTCCTTCTTGCGTTTTTCCATCGAGGCTTCGGACGTCTGGTCGTCCATGCGGGTGGCCCCGCGCTCGGTAATCTGGGTCACTGCGGTCTCGGCGATGATGGCTTCCACGGAAGCGGCATCGGAAGACACCGGGCAGGTGCAGGAAATGTCGCCCACGGTACGGAAGCGGACGACCTGCTTTTCGACGGTCTCGCCTTCGCGCGCCGGGGTGAGGTCGGTCAGCGGTACCAAGAGGCCGTTGCGCGGGATCACTTCACGTTCGTGCGCAAAGTAGATCGAGGGCAGGGCCAGTTTTTCGCGGTCGATGTATTGCCACACATCCAGCTCGGTCCAGTTGGAAATGGGGAAGACACGCATGTTCTCGCCCGGATGCACGCGGGTGTTATACAGGTCCCACAGTTCGGGGCGCTGGGCCTTGGGATTCCACTGGCCGAACTCGTCGCGGAAGGAGAAGATGCGTTCCTTGGCGCGGGCCTTTTCTTCATCGCGGCGAGCACCGCCGATGCAGGCGTCGAACTTGAATTCCTCGATGGTTTCCAGCAGCGTTACGGCTTGTGCTGCATTGCGCGAATCGGTCTGCGGATTGCGCAGGCGCACGGTGCCGCGCTTGATCGAATCTTCCACCGAACGTACTACCAAGCGCTCGCCCAGTTCGGCGGCGCGGCGGTCGCGGAATTCGATGACTTCCGGGAAGTTGTGGCCGGTATCGATGTGCACCAGCGGGAAGGGGAACTTGCCGGGGCGGAAGGCTTTTTCGGCGATGCGCAGCAGTACTACGGAGTCCTTGCCGCCGGAGAACAGCAGCGCCGGGTTGCTGCACTCGGCCGCGACCTCGCGCATGATGTGGATGGCTTCCGATTCCAGCCAGTCGAGGTGACGGTTGCTGGCGTTGTCCAAAAAGAGTTTGTCTACCGCTGTGTTCATGCCGGACCTTCCGATGCTTTGCTTGTTGTTGCTTTGATTGAATTCTGGTTCAGCTCGCCGCATGCGCCTTGATGCGCACCAGCTTGCCATCGACCACGTGCAGGCCGCACTCCTTGGAGTCGGGGTTCTCCCACCACCAGCGGCCGGCGCGGATGTCTTCTCCGGGCTGGATGGCGCGGGTACAGGGCTCGCAGCCGATGGAAGGGTAACCCTGGTCGTGCAGCGGGTTGTAGGGCACGTCGTTGGCGCGGATGTAGTCCCACACGTCCTGTTCCGACCAGTCGGCCAGGGGGTTGAACTTCTCCATGCCGTGGGCTTCGTCGCGTTCCTGCACATGCAGCTCGGCGCGTGTGACCGATTGTGCGCGGCGCTGGCCGGTCACCCACGAAGCCTTGCCCTGCAGGGCGCGATTGAGCGGCTCCATCTTGCGGATGTGGCAGCACTCCTTGCGCAGTTCCACGCTGTCGTAGAAGGCGTTGGCGCCGTTCTTCCGTACGTAGGCTTCTACCGCTTCGGGCTGCGGACGATAGGGCGCGACCTCGTAGTCGTAGGTCTCGCGGATGCGGTCCAGCATGCCAACGGTTTCCTTGTGCAGGCGACCGGTTTCCAGCGTGAAAATGCTGATGCGATCCTGCAGCTTGCCACGCAGGATCAGGTCGGTCAGCACCATGTCTTCGGCGGCCAGGCTGGAGGCCAGCGCGGCCGGGGCGTACTCGGCGGCGATGCGTTCCAGCGTGGCCTGGGTCTTGGCGATGAGGTCTTGCAAGCCTGGGTTGGCCATGGGCTGTCCTTCCTTCTTCACAATCGCGGTTCAGTCGGCGGCCTGCACCGTTTCGCGCTTGACGCGGCGGAACAGCGGGTTCTTCTCGTCCCAGGAGGTCTGGTACTTCTCGGAGAAGTCGGTCAGGCCCTTGACGGCATCGTGGATGTTCTTGTCCGCTCGCACGGCAAAGGCATCGAAGCCCACGCGCTGCATGTAGAACAACTGGTCGCGCAGGACGTCGCCGATGGCACGCAGCTCACCGGTGTAGCCCAGGCGGGCGCGCAGGTTGTAGGCGATGGAATAGCCACGGCCATCGGCAAACTTGGGGAAGTCGACAGCGACGACCTTGAAGTTCTCCAGCTGGCCCTTCAGTTCTTCCGGACGCTCATCGCTGGCCAGCCACACGCCGATCTCGGCGCGCGACTTCAGGGCCTCGCCCTGTGCCTGCCACACTTTCAGCGGCACGATCACGCGGCCTTGCGGCACGGTCACGGTCTCTGCGGTCTCGCCTTCAGCCAGGCGCAGGACGGTCCAGTCGTCGCTCACGACGGTCTTGTTCTTGATGATTTCAGGCATTTGCGTCTTCTCCTGCGACATACTCGGCCGAACGGATCGGCGTTGCGTAAACGAATTCCTTGAACGGGGTCACACCGATGCGGCGCACGGTGTCGATGAAGCGTTCTTCCTCGGTGCGCTGCTTGACATACACCTGCAGCAGGCGGTCGATCACGGTGGGCATCTGGGTGGCCGAGAACGAGGGGCCGATGATCTTGCCGATCGAGGACTCGTTGCCCTGGGCACCGCCCAGCGAGACCTGGTACCACTCCGAACCATCCTTGTCCACGCCCAGGATGCCGATGTTGCCCACGTGGTGGTGGCCGCAGGCGTTGATGCAGCCGGAGATGTTCAGTTCGATGTCGCCGATGTCATGCTGGAAGTCGATGTTCTCGAACTTCTCGGCGATGGCCTGGGCGATCGGGATCGACTTGGCATTGGCCAGCGAGCAGAAGTCGCCGCCCGGGCAGCAGATGATGTCGGTCAGGAGGCCGATGTTGGGCGTAGCCAGGCCATGCGACTTGGCGGCCTTCCACAGCGCATACAGTTCGGATTGCTTGACGTCGGCCAGCACCAGGTTCTGTTCGTGGGTCACGCGCAGTTCGCCGAAGCTGTACTGGTCGGCCAGGTCGGCCACGAAGTTCATCTGGTCGGCGGTGATGTCGCCCGGCGGCACGCCCGGTTTTTTGAGCGACAGCAGCACGGCTGCATAGCCGGCCTGCTTGTGCGCCTTGACGTTGCGCTTGATCCAGTTGGCGAAACCACGGTCTTCAGCCTTCAGGCGTTCATATTCCGCATCCACGGCCGGCAGGGTTTCGTAGGCCGGATCGGTGAAGAACTTGGCCACGCGCTGCAGTTCTTCTTCGGTCAGGGTGGAGGGGCCATCCTTGATGTCTGCCCATTCGGCTTCGACCTGGCGCGCGAACTCCTCGGGGCCGATGGCCTTGACCAGGATCTTGATACGGGCCTTGTACATGTTGTCGCGGCGGCCGTGCTGGTTGTACACACGCAGGATCGCTTCCAGATAGGACATGGCGTGCTTCCAGGGCAGGAAGTCACGGATCACGCTGCCCAGGATCGGGGTGCGGCCCATGCCGCCGCCGACCAGCACACGGAAGCCGACTTCGCCAGCCTCGTTCTTGATGACATGCAGGCCGATATCGTGTACGGCAGTTGCGGCACGGTCTTCGGCGGCGCCGCTGATGGCGATCTTGAACTTGCGTGGCAGGTAGGCGAACTCGGGGTGGAAGGTGCTCCACTCGCGGATCAGTTCGGCATAGGGACGCGGATCGACGATTTCATCGGCGGCCACGCCGGCCAGTTCGTCCGAGGTGGTATTGCGGATGCAGTTGCCGGAGGTCTGGATGGCGTGCATTTCCACGCTGGCCAACTGCTCCAGGATCTCGGGCGATTCTTCCAGCTTGATCCAGTTGAACTGGATGTTCTGGCGCGTGGTGAAGTGGCCGTAGCCACGGTCATACTTGACGGCGATTTCGGCGAACTTGCGCAGTTGATTGGAGGCCAGCATGCCGTAGGGAATGGCGATGCGCAGCATGTAGGCATGGCGTTGCAGGTACAGGCCGTTCTGCAGGCGCAGGATACGGAATTCGTCTTCGGCCAGTTCGTCCGACAGGCGCCGACGCACCTGGTCTCGGTATTGTGCGACTCGCTCTTTGACGATCAGGTGATCGTATTGGTCATAGCGGTACATCTTGTCTTCCCTGTTAACGTCTTATGGGCGCCCGGATCAGGGTGCGCCCGATTGAAAATAAGCCTACCAAATCAGCTTGACTGCAACGCTCGTCAGCGTAATGGCCAGCAGGCCGCGCAAGAATTTCTCCGGCACCGCCCGCGCTGCGAGCGAACCGATGGTGATGCCCGGAACCGAGCCCAGCAACAGCGTGGCCAACAGTTCCCAGTTGATCGAACCCAGCCACCAGTGGCCCAGTGCAGCGATGGCAGTCAGCGGCACGGCATAGGCGATGTCGGTACCGGCGATCTCCGCCGGAGACAGGCGAGGATACAGCAAGACCAGCAAGGTCGCGCCCACGGCACCGGCACCGATGGAGGAAATGGTCACCAGCGTGCCCAGCAGGGCCCCGGCGGCCATGGTGGCACTGGCCAGCCTGGTACCCTGCAACTGGGCTTCCGGATGGGCGTTGAGCCAGGCCTGCATGCGCGAGCGGAACAGCAGCGCTACCACGGTCAGGAACACCGAGATCGCGATCGAATAGCGGATGGTCAGGGCAATGCCGTCGCTGACGGCACCAAAATGCTTCAGCAGCAGAGTGGTCAGCAGCGCGGCGGGCAGGGCGCCATAAGACAGGCGGCGCACCACATCCCAGCGCACCGTGCCCTTGAAGCGGTGGGCCAGGGTGCCGGCGGTCTTGGTGGCTGACGCGAAGGCCAGGTCGGTGCCCACGGCCACCGAAGGATGAATGCCGAACAGCAAGGTCAACAGCGGTGTCATGAGCGAGCCGCCACCAACCCCGGTCAGTCCGACCAGCAGTCCTACGGCAAATCCGCTTACTACATAAGAAACAGTCATAACACCTCGCCCATTAGTCTGCGAATCGTAATAAACTTATGTTTCAAACCAAACTACATAGTATTTATTTGCTTATATACGCCTTTGGCATATGGAAATGCGGCGAATGAAGCAGGCAGGGCTGGCGCCGGGCGCCGCCCGCTTACTAGGTAGAAGCGAAGGAATTCCCACATGAATCTTCATCAATTCCGTTTCGTTCGTGAAGCGGTAAGGCAGAACTTCAACCTCACGGAGGCCGCCAAGGCCCTCTATACCTCGCAGCCAGGCGTTTCCAAGGCCATCATCGAGCTGGAGGAAGAGCTGGGCGTGGACATCTTCACCCGCCACGGCAAGCGGATTCGCGGCCTGACCGAGCCGGGTCGGGCGGTGCTGCGGTCGGTGGAGCTGATCATGCAGGAAGTGGATGGCTTGAAACGCATCGGCAAGGAATTCGCCGCCCACGACAGCGGCAGTTTCACCATCGCCACCACGCACACGCAGGCGCGCTATGCCTTGCCCAAGGTGGTACAAGCCTTCACCCAGAAATATCCCAAGGTGCATTTGTCATTGCTGCAAGGCAATCCCAAGCAGATCACCGAGATGGTGCGCAACGACCAGGCCGACATTGCCATCGCCACCGAGGCGCTGGCCTCAGGCGAGGGGCTGGTGTCGCTGCCCTGTTACCAGTGGGAGCACGTGGTGGTGGTGCCGCCCGACCATCCGCTGCTGCAATCGAAGAGCCTGACGCTGGAAGAGATCGCCGCCAATCCGCTGATCACCTATGACTCCGCCTTCAGCGGCCGCAGCAAGATCGACCATGCCTTCTCGCTGCGCCAGTTGAAACCCGATGTGGTGCTCGAAGCCATCGATGCCGACGTCATCAAGACCTATGTGGAGCTGGGCATGGGGGTGGGCATCATTGCCGGCATTGCCTTCGATGCCGAGCGCGACCGGGGATTGCGGGCCATTCCGGCCGGCCACCTGTTCGGCACCAATGTCTCGCGCGTGGCCTTGAAGCAGGGGGCGTATTTGCGGGGATATGTCTATACCTTCATCGAATTGCTGGCGCCGACCCTGAACCGCAAGCTGATTGCGCAGGTCATGGAGGGCGAGAAGGACATGTATGAACTTTAAGCAAGCGCATGGGGGCTGAGTAGAAACAAAACGGCCGGATCGTAGAAGATCCGGCCGTTTTGCTTTCTTGCCCATATTGCCCGCAGCTTACGCCACTGCCGTGCGCTCCATGTCGCGGCAGCCGTCCAGCAGGAAGGACAAGCCCACCACCAGCACCAGCTCACCTTCAGCCGAACGGGCCGTACCGGTGATGCCGGCGGTGTGGATGGCGGTCAGCGGCTTGATCACCAGATCGGCCGTGCCTTCCACCGATTCCACCCCGAGGATGTAGGGATGCGGTACCGCCATGACGATGCCGACCCGTTCATTGCCCGGCTCGTAGCCCAGCACGCCGGCCAGCGAGTTGACCGGCAGCGGCCGGCCCTGGTCGCGCAGCACCGGGGCGCCGCCGACTTCGTCGAAGGTCTCGGGCAGCTCGACCACGCGTTCGACCACCGCCATCGGCAGGGCCAGCGGGGCGCCGGCACAGCGCACCAGCATGGTCGGGATGATCGACAGTTCGATGGGCAGGCGGATCGAGAACTTGGTACCCTTGCCGACGGTCGATTCGATGCGGATGGTGCCTCGATGCTTTTCCACGGCGGTCTTGACCACGTCCATGCCCACGCCGCGTCCGGAGACGCTGGAAGCCACTTCCTTCGTCGAGAAACCGGGCAGGAACACCAGTTGCAGCGCCTCGTCGGCGGTCAGCGCCTGGTGTTCGTTGATCAGCCCCTTGGCCAGCGCCTTGCCGCGCAGCATGTCCGGATCCATGCCCTTGCCATCATCGAAGACTTCGATCATGACGCTGCTGCCGGCCTGCCAGGCGTTGAGCGAAATGGTCGCCTTGTTGGGCTTGCCGGCGGCGGCGCGGTCCACTTCGATACCGTGGTCCAGTGAGTTGCGCAGCATGTGCACCAGCGGGTCGTAGAGACTGTCCACCACCACGCGGTCGACTTCGGTTTCGGCACCGGTGATGACCAGGTCCACGTCCTTGCCCAGGTCCTTGGCCAGTTCGCGGACCAGTCGGGGGAATTTCTGGAACAGGCGGCCCACCGGCTGCATGCGCGTGGACAGCGTGGCGCGTTGCAGTTCGCTGGAGTAGCGCGAGGCGCGGCCCAGGGTTTCGGCCAGGGTCGACATGAGCGCCGCAGCGGTGCCTTCGAACTTGAATTGTTGCAGCTTTTCCAGCAGTACGGCGGCCTGGTTGGCGGCCTGCACCGATTCACCGGCCACTTCCAGCAGGGCATCCAGTTTGACGGCATCGATACGGATGCTTTCTTCCTTGGCTCCGCCGGGAGAATCCGTGGAACGACGGTTCTGTTGCACCGGCGCGGCAGCCTTGGGCTCGCCATCGGCAGCGGCTGCCGGGGCCGCGGCAGCGGCGGCGGCAGGCGCAGCAGCGGTGACCGGAGCGGCCTCGGCCGGGCTGTCAGCCACCGGCGCGGCAGCCGCGCCCGGCACCAGCGCCTGATACAGCGCGGGCCAGTCCAGTTCTCCATTTTTCATCACGCTGGCACTGCCATCGACGCTGGCCGCAGCAGCGGGGGCTGCTGCCACCGGTGCTGCCGCGGGTGCCGCTGCCGCCGGGGCAGCCGCAGCCGCAGCGGGCGCCGGCGCTTCGCTCTTGCCTTCGATGGCCTGGGTCAGGATGTCTTTCAGTTCCGCCGGCATCGAGGCCAGGCTGTCGGGCGCGGCGCCGTTGGACAATTCGTTCAACTGGTCGGCCACGAAGCCGCTGGCCTGCAGCGCCGCTTCGATGGCCAGCGGCGTGACCGGGGCCTTGCCGGTGCGCAGCGCATCGAACAGGTTTTCGGTCAGGTGGCAGGCCGACACCATGGCCGGCAGGTTCACGAACCCGGCGCCACCCTTGATGGTGTGGAATGCGCGGAAGACCGCGTTGAGGATTTCAAGGTCATCAGGATGTCGTTCCAGCGTCAGCAGATGCTCTTCCACGTTGGTGGCGAGCTCCAACGCTTCAACGACAAAATCCTTGAGCATTTCGTCATCCATTAGAACCCCAGGCTATCGAGTAAGTCGTCCACGTCGTCCTGTGCCATGGCGGTGCCCCCCACGGACGGGCCATTCATCAGGGTGACCGGTTTTTCCGCATCCATCTGCGCCTTCACCTCGGGCGGTGCATTGTCGCGCAGCAATTGCGCCAGTTCGCGCTCGGCGGTGGCGGTGATGGCCACGATCTTCTTGATCAGCTGGCCGGTGATGTCCTGGAAGTCCTGGGCCATCATGATTTCCAGCATGCGCGCCTTTTCCGCTTCGGTCGATTCCATGACCGAGGTGGAGAATTTCTGCGAGTCGCCTGCCAGCGCCTTGAACTCGTCGATGTTCATCTGGCCGGCATAGAGCCTGGTCCAGCGGGCGTTGATGTCCTTGGCCTGTTCCTGCAGGCGGTCCTGGGCCGGCATGCCCGAATCGAGCGCATTGAGCACCTTGTTGGCCGCCTGCTCGGTGAGGGTGGCGATGTGTTCGAGACGGCTCTGGGCGTCGCCGATCTGCTCGGCTACGTCGGTGAGCGAGCGGTCGTAACCCAGTTCACGCATGGAATCGTGCAACAGGCGCACGATGCCGCCCAGGCGTTCATACATGGGCTTGTCGCTCTGATCTTCCTGTTCGCCTGCCGCTGCCTCGTCGCTGCTGGCGGTGGCGGCGGCCGGTTCGGCGGTCATGCCCGGTAGCGTCTGCGAGGAAATTTCGTCAAACAATGCTTCCAGATCAACGTCGTCGCTCATGATTACTGATTCTCCCAACAAAGGTGTGCGCTCGTCGGCGCACTGCTGTGCAAAGTTGCCCGTAGGCGGATCAAATGCGTCGTTCCGGGAGGCACAGCAACTACCCTTTCCCCGATATCAAGGAGATATCGGCAGCCAGAGGCAGAGTCTGAAGGCCCGCAGACCACGACAACGGTTCAGGGATGACAGTGAGGCCAGCGGACCCGCCAAGAGTCCATCGGTCGACGATGCCATGGCGCCGAGTATAGGACCGCTTGCCGTGATCTCATCGGCCAAACAGCGAGTGAAATCCCCCATTTGTTTCAATTTTTCGGCCCCGACCACCCAGCGCCGGAGACCGCGTTTCAAATGTTTTCGATAGAAGAATCGAATTTATTCTATATAAAGCTGCTGGGGATGAATTCTATCCGGCTTTTTCCTGAAAGCAATTAGTGTGCTCGGGCTTGTGCTGATTTACATCATCTGTTGCCGGACGCTTGTAGCCTGCACATTGCACGCCTACAATGGCGCGGTTTTGGTGCCCGCCGGCGTATCCTCGCCGGCCGTTAAACGGGAAACACGCGCCAGGCCGCCTGCAGCAAGCAGGAGGGCCGGCCAAGGTGTACTGCCCCCGCAACGGTAACCAGGTGCCGGCAGCAGTGAGACGATACGTCTCGACATGCCGGCGAGACCGTCTTCCACGCCACTGTGTTTTTTGCGCGAACGTTCACTTCGCCACATGGGAAGGCCGATGGTCATGCCTGCAGTCCGGAGACCGGCCAGAACAGGAGGGAGCTGCACAGCCAATGCTGGTGCGGTTTTCCGTTGATTGCGGCTTGCGGGGAGGCAGGCTGCACACATTCATCGACTGTCTTTTCATGCACATCGCTCATTTCCAGGCCCGCTGCGGCGGTCCACGCCCCCGTTTTGCCCTGCGCACCGCCGTTGCGCTCATCCTCTCGACCCTGGCCGCCGGCAGCCAGGCAGCCGACGCCAGCCAGCCGCTGTCGGCCGTGGTGGTGTCGGCCTCGCGCTTCCCGAACGATCCGGCCTTTGCGCCGGTGGCCACCACGGTCATCACCGCCGAGCAGATCCGCGAAGCCGGCATCGACAACGCCAATGAAGCCATCCGCAAGCTGGGCGGCGTCTACGGACGCCAGAGCCTGGCCGGTCCGCGCGACTTCCCGCTGGACCTGCGCGGCTTCGGCGCCAATGGGGACCAGAACATGGTGGTGCTGGTCGACGGTGTACGTATTTCCGAGAACGAACTGACGACGCCCTTGCTGTCGTCGATTCCCATCGAGACCATCGAACGTATCGAGATCGTGCGCGGTGGCAGCAGCGTCCTCTATGGCAGCGGCGCCACCGGCGGCACCATCCAGATCATCACCCGCCGCCCGCAGGCCAATGCGGCGCACGGTACCGTGGTGGGCGAAGTCGGCAGCAACGGTCAGCGCGCGGGCCGGGCGGCGGTCTCGCGCGGCTGGGACAACATGTCCATCGATGCCAGCTATGCCAAATCGCACGCCGACAACTGGCGCCACAACAGCCGTGCCAACCAGGAAAACGCCAGCACCACGGTGCAATGGTTCGCCAGCGACTGGCGCTTCGGCCTGCGTGCCAACCTGTCCCGGGCCGATTTCGGCCTGCCGGGCAGCCTGACGCAAGCGCAATATGAAGCCAATGCGCGCCAGACCAGCAAGCCACTGGACCATGGCTCCTATGACAACGACAGCATTACGGCCTTCCTGGAACGCCGTTTTGGTGCCTTTGATGTGGCCGCCGAACTGTCGCATCGCGAGAAGATCTCGCGCTCCACCTATGTCAGCAGCGGCTCGACCGCGCAGAACAATGTACGCACTACCCAGTTCTCGCCGCGCCTGCGCCACGTACTCGAGAGTGGTTTCTGGAAGAACGAGGCCATTGCCGGCGTCGACCTGGCCCAATGGAGTTCGGCCACCAACGCCAGCTATGGCAACAGCGATGCCTCCCAGCATTCGAAGGCGCTGTATCTGCGCGATGAAATCGAGTTCGACCACAATGCCCGCGTGGCCGCCGGCGTGCGCCGCGAGCAGTTCACCCAGCTAAGTGGTTCCGGTGCCTATGGCCGCACCAGTGCCGTCAATGCCTGGGACCTGCAGGCCAGCTACGCACCGCTGCCGTTGCTGCGCGGCTTCGTCAAGACCGGCCAGAGCTATCGCCTGGCCACGGCCGACGAGAACGGTTTCACCGCCTTGCCCAGCGGCGCGGTCCTGAAGCCCCAGGTCTCGCATGATCTGGAACTGGGCGCGACCCTGGGCAATAGCGCACGCCAGGTGACGCTGCGCTGGTTCCGCCATCGCGTGCGTGACGAGCTGTATTACGACCCCACCGCCAATGGCGGCAACGGTGCCAACAGCAACCTGGCCCCGACCCGTCATCAGGGCGTGGAACTGGAAGGGCGCGTGCAGCTGACCGAGACCCTGGGGTGGCGTGCCACCTACCAGCACATCGATGCGCGTTTCGTGCAGGGCGACAACAGCGGCAAGCAACTGGCGCTGGTGCCGGCCAATACGCTGTCGACCCGATTGAACTGGAAGTCCGGCCAGCACAGTGCCGATGTGGGGGCGCGCTGGGTGGACCGCCAGCGCATGGGCAATGATTTTGCCAACACCTGCGCGCGCATGCCGTCCTTCACCACCTTCGATGCCCGCTATGCGGTACGTGTCAGCGCCTGGGAATTGGCCGTCACCGGCACCAACCTGGCCGACCGCAAGTATTACTCGCAAGCCTATGACTGCAGTGGCGGGGCGGTATCGGGCATCTATCCGGAAGATGGACGGGCAGTAAAATTCACCGCCCGCTACGACTTCTGAAGCCAAGCCCGCGCTTCTGCCACTGATCTGAGCCTGCCACCCATGCGACCTTATCTGCCCGTGCTGTGCATCTTGCTGCTGCTATCCCTGCTGGCCTTGTCGGTGGCGGCGCTGTGCGGCAGCACGGGGTGCCTGCGTCCTTCATCGCCGGCCGACAGCGTGGCACTGTTGCTGTCGCTGCGGGTGCCGCGGGCGCTGACGGCTTTTGTGGTGGGCGGTGCGCTGGCCCTGGCGGGCGCGCTGATGCAGGTCCTGTTGCGCAATCCCCTGGCTGATCCTTATGTATTGGGCCTGTCCGGTGGTTCTGCGGCGGGTGCCCTGCTGGCCATGCTGGTGGCGTTGCGGCTGGGCTGGCCGCTGCAGGCGGTCACGGCGCCCGGCGCCTTGCTGGGTGCAGGCCTGGCCATGCTGCTGCTGTTCGGGCTGGTGCGCCAGTCGCTGCGGCATCTGGCGATCTCGCCCTTGCTTTCCAGTCAGCGCCTGCTGCTGACGGGGGTGATGCTGGCGGCCGGTTTCGGCGCGCTCATTTCCCTGGCTTTGTCGATTGCGCCCGATGCCCAATTGCGCGGCATGGTGTTCTGGCTCATCGGCGACCTCGACGATGCGCGTCTGCTGCCCCTGGTGGCACCGGTCCTGCTGCTGGCGCTGCTGTGGAGCTGGCGTCATGCTCCGTCGCTGAACCTGCTGGCGCGCGGCGATGCCTTTGCGCAGTTGCTGGGCGTGCCGGTGATGCGGCTGCGCGTGATGCTGCTGTGCGTGGCCGCCGCCTGCACCGCTGGCGCCGTGGCCATGGCCGGGACCATCGGCTTTGTCGGACTGGTGGTGCCGCATGGTCTGCGGCTGGTACTGGGCAATGACCAGCGTCTGCTGCTGCCGGCTTGTGGTTTGGCCGGCGGCGCGGCGCTGACCCTGGCCGACCTGCTGGCGCGCACGGTGGTGGCGCCGGTGCAGTTGCCGGTGGGCGTCATCACCGCCCTGGTGGGGGTGCCGCTGTTTCTGTGGCTGCTGGCGCGGAGTCGCACATGAAGGGGTCTTCCGTTCCCTTGTTGGAGACGCGCCAGCTGGTCGTGCGGGCCGGTGCCCGCCTGCTGCTCGATGGACTGGACTGGCAGGTCCGGCCCGGCCAGTTCTGGTGCGTATTGGGCCGCAATGGCGTGGGCAAGAGCAGCCTGCTGCATGTGCTGGCGGGTTTGCAGCCGCCCCATGGCGGGCAGGTACTGTTGCAGGGGCGTGCGCTGTCTTGCTACTCGCCGGCGCAACTGGCCTTGCAGCGGGGTCTGCTATTGCAACATCAACAGGATGCGTTTTCGCTGCCGGTACTGGAGGCCGTCATGGCCGGCCGCTTCGCCCATGGCGATGGCTGGGGTGGCGAGAAACGCGACACCGCACCGGCCAGCCTGGCGCTCGAACAGGTCGGCCTGGCTGCTCTGGCGACCCAGGACCTGTTGCGACTCTCCGGCGGCGAGCGCCAGCGCGTGGCGCTGGCGACCCTGCTGGTCCAGGCCCCCGCGCTCTATCTGCTGGACGAACCGACCTCGCATCAGGATATCGCCGCGCAATGGCAGGTGATGCAGCTGCTGCAGGCATTGGCGCAGCAGGGTGGGGCGGTAGTGGCCAGTTGTCATGACATTAATCTGGCCAGGCGCTTTGCTTCGCACGTTTTGCTGCTCGATGGCAGTGCCGCGCAAGGTGGCAGGGTGGAGGCGGTCATGCAGCCCGCTGCGCTGGAAGCCGCCTTCGGTTGCCGCTTCGTCGCCCTCGCAAGCCCGGACGGAATGGTTTTCCTGGCCGCCCAGGGCAGCCCGCTGATCCCGAAGATTTGAAAGAAGCTTCGTATTCTCGTGCACCCGTATGTCAATCTGCATCCCTTTTCGCGAGGGATGTTGCTTATGGGCTGCGCGTGGCTGCCTGACGCGCCTGCTCCAGCTTGCCGCAGACCTCCTCGGCCGCTTGCAGCACCCGCGGCCCGGCCCGGTTCAGCCAGTCCGCATTGACCGAATACAGTTGCCCGTCGCGCACCGCGCGCAGGCGCGTGAACTGCTTCCAGCGCGCCAGCGGTTGGTCGCGTGCGTCGCCGGCGCTGAGGATCACCTGGGGATCCGCAGCCAGTACCGATTCCACGCTCACGGTGGGGGCCAGTTGGGGAAGATCGGCGAAGATGTTGCGCCCGCCGCACAGCCGCAGCACGGCCGATACCATGTGTCGGCCGTTGAGCGTCATCAGGGGCTGGCTCCAGATCTGGTAGAACACGGTCACGGGTGTGCGTCCCCGGTATTGCGCCTCGAGCTGCTGCCAGCGCGCCCGGAAGGCCGCTGCAGCCGCTTGCGCGGTGGTGTCGGTGCCGGCCAGTCGGCCCAGTCTTTCCAGCGAGGAGGCGATCATGCCGAAGTCGTCCGGCTGGCTCTCGTAGACGGGAATGCCGAGGCTGCGCAGGCGCGCCAGTTGCAGGGGTTTGTTGCCGCTGTGCCAGGCCACGATGAGGTCGGGCTTGAGACTGGCGATGCGCTCGATGTCGAGCGCGTTGTAGCCGCCCAGACTGGGCAGTTGGGCGGCTTGCGGGGGATAGTCGCTGTGGTTGCTGGCGCCGACGATCTGTTCGCCCGCGCCGGACGCGTACAGCAGTTCGGTGACATGCGGCGCCAGGCTGACGATGCGGCGCGCGGGTTGGGTCAGGGTGACGCTCTGGCCCAGGTCATCCTGGACAGTGATGCTGGCGTGGGCGGTACCGGCTACCAGCAACGCCGCCCAGGACAGCAAGCATCCCGCCAGCACACGCATGAATCAGATCTCCAGGTTGTCGATCAGGCGCGTCGCCCCCAGCTTGGCCGCCGACAGCACCACCAGGGGGGCGCCTTGCTCCATGTCGGCAGGGGAGGGCGGCTGCAGGTCGATGCGCTTGCGCACGGCCACGTAGTCGGGCTTCCAGCCACGGGCGGCCAGGCGTTCCATGGCCACGCGCTCGGCCAGGGCCACGTCGTGCTGGCCGCCGCGCACTTCATCGGCGACCGCATTGAGCACCTGGTAGAGCAGCGGCGCCTCGGCGCGTTCTTCCGGGGACAGGTAGCCGTTGCGCGAGGACAGCGCCAGGCCGTCCTCAGCCCGATAGGTTTCGGCGCCGACGATCTCGGTGGGCAGGGCGAACTGACGTGCCATGTTGCGCACGATCATGAGCTGCTGATAATCCTTCTTGCCGAACACGGCCACGCGCGGCTGCACGCAGGAGAACAATTTCATCACCACGGTGGATACGCCGGTGAAGAAACCGGGACGGAATTCACCCTCGAGGATATTGCCCAGATCATTGGGCGGCTGTACGCGGTATTCCTGCGGTTCCGGGTACATATCCTTTTCGGTGGGGGCGAAGAGTACGTAGACGCCTTCCTTCTCCAGCTTCTCGACGTCAGCCTGGAAGGTGCGCGGATACTTGTCGAAGTCCTCGTTGGGGCCGAACTGCAGGCGGTTCACGAAGATCGAGGCCACCACCGGGTCACCGTGGGTGCGCGCCAGGCGCATCAGCGAGAGATGGCCTTCGTGCAGGTTGCCCATGGTCGCCACGAAGGCGGTGCGCAACTGGCCGCGCAGGTGGTCACGGAGTTCTTCGATGGAGGAAATGATTTTCATGCGGATTCTCTGGTTGCGGGCGGACCGTCTATCGCCCCGTTGCCGGTGGACTGCGCCCGTTCAGCTGGGCGAGTAGGACAGTCTGACATAGATGGGCGCGAAGGCTTCGGCCTGGGTGATTTCGATGAGCGTTTCCTTGGCCAGCTCCAGCAGGGCGATGAAGTTGACCACCACCACAGGGACCCCGCGCGAGGGATCGAAGAGGTCCGAGAACTCGACGAAGCGTGCCGACTGCAAACGCCGCAAGATGCCCGTCATGTGCTCGCGCACGGACAGTTCTTCGCGGCTGATGTGGTGATGCTGGGTCAGCTTGGCGCGCTTGAGGATATCGGCCCAGACCGCCTTGAGGTCGTCGATGTCGACCTCGGGCCAGCGGGTGACCACGGTCTGCTCGATGTGAACCTGGGTGCGCACGTAGTCGCGGCCGACCTGCGGCAGCTGGTCCAGCTCCTGGGCGGCCAGCTTGATCTGTTCGTATTCCAGCAGGCGGCGCACCAGCTCGGCGCGCGGGTCTTCGGGCTCCTCGCCGGGCTCGGCCTTCTTGGCCGGCAGCAGCATGCGCGACTTGATTTCGATGAGCATGGCGGCCATCAGCAGGTATTCGGCGGCCAGCTCCAGGTTCTGCTTGCGGATCTGCTCGACGTATTCCAGATACTGTGCGGTGACCTGCGCCAGCGGAATATCGAGGATGTTGAAGTTCTGCTTGCGGATCAGGTACAGCAGCAGGTCCAGCGGCCCCTGAAAGGCTTCCAGGAAGACTTCCAGCGCATCCGGGGGGATGTAGAGATCATTGGGCAGCTGGAACAGCGGTTCGCCGTACAGACGTGCCAATGCCACGCCGTCGATCACGTCGGGCGTGGTGTCCTGCTGGCCTGCGGGGGTGATGTCGATGGCGTCGGCGCTGGGTTCCGCGCCGGGCTGGCCGGCGGGGTCGGCGCCACCTGCTTGGGCCGTCATGCCAACAGCTTAGTGGCTCTGGTAGACGTAGGGCTGCTGGGCCACGCGCGAGGCCTTGTCACGGGCGGTCTTGTCCAGGTCCAGCGGTTCCTTGTCCCACAGCAGGGCGCGGCCGGCGCGTTGCGATTCTTCCAGCTTCGGGTTCTTCGTCTTCAGTTCGTCGATGAACTGGGTGATTTCAGATACGTAGGTGGTCTTTTTTCCGAAGAGCATGATATTTTCAGGCCAAATGTTACACAGAAGCCGTATTTTACCTTGTCTTCATCAGGGATAATCAAATACCTATGCGTGAACCCATCTTCACTCGCCTGCGTCGCCATGCCGCCCATTTCGGGGCTTTATTTGTTGCCCTGGCCCTGTTCGGCTGCGACCGCAACGGCAATCCCATCGAGGAGTTCGGTTTGGACAAGTTGCAAAAGGGCATTTCCAGCGAAGCCGACGTACGCGGCGTGATGGGCCAACCCGACACGGTCTGGGAGGATGGCGGGGGTGCCCGGACGCTGGAATATCCCAAGGGACCGGAAGGCATCCGCACCTGGATGTTTCGTATCGGTGCTTCCGGTACGCTGATCGATTACACCCAGGTGCTGACCCAGGAGCATTTCGACACCATCCGTCCGGGCATGAGCACCGAGCAGATTCGCCGCGAGTTCGGCCGTCCGCGCAGCGTGGTGCAGTTCGCCCGCAAGAATGAGGAGGTGTGGGACTGGAAGTATCACTACGTGCACGAGGACCGGCTCTTCAATGTGCATTTCGACATGAATACCAAGCAGGTCGTGCGGACCTCGATCTCGGAAATCTCGGGCCATTGAGACCCGGCCACTTCAGCGTATCCCCGCCCGCATGAACGACTGCACGAACTGCCGCTGAAACAGCAGGAAAGCCAGCAACAGCGGCGCCGACGTCATCAGCGTGGCCGCCGTGATGACGGACCAGTCCACCCCCTGGTCGGTGGACGAGAACACCTGCAGCCCCACCGTCAGCGGGCGCGATTCCACCGAATTGGTTACGATCAGCGGCCACAGGAAGTTGTTCCAGTGGGTGCTCACCGAGACCAGCCCGAAAGCGATATAGATCGGCCTGGCCAGCGGCACATACACCTGCATCAGGATCTGCCAGGCTGATGCTCCCTCGACGGTAGCCGCTTCATCCAGCTCGCGCGGCACCGTCTTGAAGGTCTGGCGCAGCAAAAAAATACCAAAAGCCGAGGCAAAGTAAGGCAGCCCAATCGAGAGGATGGTATCGCGCAGCCCCAGCAGGTTCATGGTCTGGTAGTTCTCCACGATCAAGATGTCGGGCATCACCATCAGTTGCAGCAGCACCAGCATGAACATCACATTGCTGCCCCGGAAGGTGAAGCGGGCAAAGGCATAGGCCGCCAGGGTAGAGAGGATCAGCTGCGCCACCAGGATCAAGGTCACCAGCAGGAAGGTGTTGAGGAAATAGCGCGGGAAGGGGGCGGCCTGCCAGGCGTTGGCGAAGTTCTGCAGCGTCAGCGGGGCGTCCAGCGCGAAGCGGGTGGCGTAGGCCGCCGGATGAAAGGCCGTCCACAGCGCATACAAGAGCGGCAGCAGCCACAGCAGCGCCAGCACCCAGGCAGAGACGGTTTCCAGCGCGCGATGGCGTGCGGCGAAAGGCGAGGTGGGGGCGATCATTGGTAATGAGTCCGGCGGTCAAGTACACGAAACTTCACCAGCGCAATCAATCCCAACAGGGCCAGCAGCACTACCGTTAGGGCTGCAGCGTAGGAAGAGTCCCAGAAGGCGAAGCCAACTTCATAGATGTAGTACAGCAGCAGGGTACTGGCATTGTCCGGCCCACCCTTGGTCATCACCACGATGTGGTCGACCAGGCGGAAGGCGTTGATGAGCGCATTGATCAGCACGAACAGCGTGGTCGGCATCAGCAAGGGGAACTGTACGCGCCAGAAGTATTGCCAGCGCGACGCCCCTTCGAGTGCGGCCGCTTCGGCCAATACCGGCGAGATCTGCTGCAACGCGGCCAGGTAGAAGATCATGAAGAAGCCGGCTTCCTTCCACACCGCCACCACCATCAGCGCCCCCAGCACGGTATCGGGATTGCCCAGCCAGTTGTGCGAGGGCAGGCCCAGCGCGCCGGTGATCTGCTCCAGCAAGCCGTATTGCGGGGTGTAGAAGAACAGCCAGATATTGGCCACCGCGATCATCGGCAGCACGGTCGGCGTGAAATAGGCCAGGCGCAGTACGCCGCGCCCGGCCAGTTTCTCGTTGACCCACAGCGCCATCAGGATGGCCAGGGCAATGGCCAGCGGGATGGTGCCCAGGGCAAACCAGAGGTTGTTGCACAGGGCTTGCCAGAACACCGGATCGTCCACCATGAGGCGATAGTTTTCCAGCCCGACGAAGACCGATGGCCGGGCTCCCTTGGGCGTGGAAAAGACGCTGTGCCAGAGCGTCGCCAGCGCCGGATAGTGCGTGAAGGCGATCAGCAGCACCATCGCTGGCGACAGCAGCAGCCAGGGCAGCACGGAGGAGGGCAGGCGTTTCATCGGCAGCTCTTGTGCAACGGGCAGGACTTAGCGACCGTAGGCGCGCAGGATGCGCTCGGCTTCGCGCTGGGCATCCTTCAGGGCCGCTTCCGGTGTCTTGGTGCCGGACAGGGCGGCCTGCAGGTTGTCGTTCAAGGCCTTGGTCACGCGCTGGTTGTCATGGGTGGAGAGTTCGGCCACGCCATATTTCATCTGCTCACGCGCCACGTCGGCGGCCGGAACGTCCTGCAGATACTTCTTCATTTCCGGGGTATCCCAGGCATCCTGACGCGGGGCCACATAGCCGGTGGCAATCGACCACTGCGCGGCGCGCGCCGGTTCGGTGGCAAAGCGGATGAACTTCATGGCGGCCTGCTGCTCGGCTGGAGAGGTCTTGTTGAAGACATAGAAGTTGCCGCCACCCGTGGGGCTGCCCGGATGCTTGATGCCCGGCAGCATCGCCACGCCGAAGGGGAAGCTGGCGTTGGTACGGATGTTGGTCAGGTTGCCGGTGGTGGTCCAGATCATGGCGGCCTTCTGCTCCAGGAAGTCCTTGGGGATGGTGCCCCATTCGATGGAACCGGCCGGCATCACCTTGTCCCTGGTCGTCAGGTCGACCCAGTGTTGCAGGGCCTGCACCGCACCCGGCTTGTCGAAGTAGGTCTTGGTGCCGACATTGTTCATGAGGATCGCGTCATTGGAGGCGGTCATGGCCTGGAACATCCAGTAGCCGAAGCCGGTGGAAGGAATCTTCACGCCCCATTGGGTGACGTTGCCGTTGGCATCGCGCCTGGTCAGCTTCTTGGCTGCTTCCACCATCTCGTTCCAGTTGGCGGGGGCCTTGTCCGGGTTCAGGCCAGCTTGCTTGAACAGGCTCTTGTTGTAGTACATCACGATGGTCGAACGCTGGAAGGGAATGCCCCAGGTCTTGCCGTCGGTCTGACTGTTTTCCATGAAGCCCTTGTAGAAGCCATCGATCCATTTCTTGTCGTCGGCGCTGCCAGCCAGGCTGTCGATGGGCACGATGGCGTTTTCGTCGATCAGCGTGAAGAGGTCGGTCGAGAGCAGCACGGCCAGGGTCGGCGGGGTGCCGCCCTTGAAGGCGGTCAGCGCCTTGACGATGCTTTCCTGGTAGGTGCCGGCATAGATGGCCTTGACCTTGATGTCGGGATTGGCCTTTTCAAAGTCGGCCACCATGCTGTCGATGGTCTTGGTGACTGCACCGCCCACGGCGACCGGGTAATAGAAGCTGATCTCGACCGGGTTGGCGGCCATGGCCGGTGCACAGAAGGCGGCTGTAGCGGCCACCGCGGCCAGGGCGGACAGGGACTTGAGGAAGGTTCTACGCATAGTGCATCTCCATGAGGTGGATGGGTTGGCTTGCTGCGGAAATCGTGGTGTGGATCAGGACCGGCGCAGGCCGCTATCCCGATCAAAGAAATACTGGTCGCGGGCATCCCATGCCAGGTGCACGGGCTCACCAGCGCTGATTCGGTGTTGTCCGGGCGCGCGCACCAGCAACGAGGCGGTGCCGATGCGGGCGCCAATGATGGTGTCGGCACCGAAGTATTCGACGGTCTCCACCACTGCCGGCACCGACGCATCGCTGGCACTGGCCAGTCGGATGTGTTCCGGACGCAGGCCCAATTGCAACGGGGCCTGGCCGAGCTCGCGCAGGATCACCTCGCTGCCGCTGATGGTCAATCCTTCGGCGTGGGTGTCCAGCGGCAGCAGGTTCATCGGCGGTGTACCGATGAAGCGGGCCGCAAAGGCCGTCGCGGGCTGGGCATACAGATCGGCCGGGGCGGCATCCTGTTCGATGCGGCCCTCGCGCAGCAAGATCACCTGATCGGCCATGCTCATGGCCTCGGTCTGGTCGTGGGTGACGTAGACCATGGTCATGTTCAGTTGCTGCTGCAGGGCGCGGATTTCGCGGCGCATTTCCTGGCGCAGCTGGGCATCGAGGTTGGACAGTGGCTCGTCCATCAGGCAGACCGGGGCATCGGCGATGATGGCGCGGCCCAACGCCACGCGCTGCTGCTGGCCACCGGAAAGCTGCGCCGGGCGGCGTTCCAGCAGATGAGCCAGGCCGAGGATGTCGGCCACGCGCTTCAAGCGCGATTCGTAACCGGCGCGCGGCTCCTTGCGCACGCGTACGCCGAAGAGGATGTTGTCGCGCACGCTCAGGTGCGGGAACAGCGCATAGGACTGGAACACCATGGAAATCTTGCGCTGCGCCGGCGGCAGCTGCGTCACGTCGCGTCCACCGATGTGGATGCTGCCCGAGCTGGGTTTGTCCAGTCCCGCGATCAGCCGCAGGGTGGTCGACTTGCCGCAGCCGGAGGGGCCCAGCAAGACGGTGAACTGGCCCGACTGCACCTCGAAATCGATGTTCCTGACGGCCTGGGCGTCACCCCAGTGCTTGCCGACGCCCTGCAAGGAGATGGCTGCCATGCTGGTTTCCTCGTGGAGATGCGATCACGCCGCCGCGCCGTTGCGGATCTGCTCCACCAGCAGGCGCGCGCTCGGTTCGTCGATGATCAGTTCGTTGATGAAGCCGCCGCGCAGCGCCGCTTTCAGGCCGGGCAGCTTGCCGGTGCCGGAGACCACGCACAGCGAGTGCGCCGCGTGCGTGAAGCAGTCCATGTCCGGGCCGCTGTTGCGGCCATTGAAGGCCACATCGCGCCAGCTGCCATCGGCGCGGAAGAAGACGGTGGCGATGTCGCCCACCAGCCCTTCCTCGCGCAGGATCTGGCGTTCTTCTTCACCCAGGTAGCCGGCGGTATGGATGTAACTGCCGGTGGCTTCGGCGCCGATGGAGAACAGCAGGATGGAGGCGCGCTCCTGCAGGTCGCGGATGGCCTTGATGCTCTTCTCGCGCCAGAGCGCGGTACGCGTTTCGGGGTAGTCGAAGAAGGCCGGTACCGGCAGATGATGGGCGCGCGCGCCATAGTTCTGGGCGAAGCGCGAGACGATGGATTCGCTGAAGCTGTTGATGAAGCTGGCGCCGCTGCCGGAGCCATTGAGCGCCACCACGTCGACGTCGTGCACATGGCGCGGCAGCAACTGGTCGGCGATCTGTGCCACCGTCGTGCCCCAGGCCAGACCGATGATGGTGCCGGGCGTGACCAGCGAGTTGACGTAGGCGGCAGCGTGACAGGTGACGCGCTGCAGGGTTTCCTTGTCGGTGGCGGCGGCAGCCACTGGCACCACCTGAATCGAGCGCAGCCGGTAGTGATGGGCGATGGCCGCTTCCAGGCTGCCGGAGACTTGCTGCGGATCGTGTACGCGGATTTCCACCAGCCCGCGCTCCAGCGCGAAGGACAGCAGGCGCGAGACGGTGGCGCGCGAGGTGCCGATTTCATCGGCGATCGCGGCGGTGGTCATGTTCTGGAAGTAATACAGCCGCGCCACGCGCACGGCCAGGTAGGCGGTTTCCTGTCTATCCCCTTGGGCCATTGTGATGGTGCTTACCAGTGAATGTGAATTTTCAGCGCATGCTCTTGGACCGCCCCCCGGCGAGCCAGGCGGGCAGCGCCTCCTGACAACGTTTTCACGATGGTAGCGAGCGATTGTTACCGCTTGATGAACAAACGTTCCAATTTCCGGTGGCGGCGGTCGGGCAAAAGAAAAGCGACGCACCAGGCGTCGCTTTTTTGGGAGGGGAAGGGTGGATGATCAGTGCCGCATGACCCGTCGCATCACGATGGGCGGTGCTTCCTGAGGATTGGCGCGGGTGTATTCCAGTTCCGGCGCGATCTCGAAGCCGAAGGCGGCGTACAGATCCACCAGCTGTGCCTGGTCGGTACGTACCGCCAGCCGCAGCTCGCGCACATCGGCTGACTGGGCGCGGTGGATCAGGGCTTCCATCAGATGCTGGGACAGGCGCTCACCCCGGAAGGCCGGGGCGATGCCCATGCGGCGGATTTCCCAGACATCGCTTTCGGTATCCAGTGGCAGCCAGCGCACGGAGCCGGCGGGCGTCTCGCCGCTGAGCAGGATGAAGGCGCCGCCGTTCTGCAGGTCTTCCTGCACATGGTCGGGCGCCTCGCGGTGGCCCGAGGAGCTGGGCGCGACCTTGTTGGCCCAGCTGTGGCGGGTCAGTTCGGCGATCAGACTGGCATCTTCCGAAGTGGCTTCACGTATCACCAGGTTCATTGCGATCTTTCCTCCAGCGCAGGCGACTGTGCTTTAGCGCACCCGCATGCCCGGCTCGGCGCCCGGCCACGGGTTGAGCACATAGATGCCCGGATTGGCCTTCTCATCCTTGGCCGAAGCCGCCAGCACCATACCTTCAGAGACGCCGAACTTCATCTTGCGCGGCGCCAGGTTGGCCACCATCACGGTCAGCTTGCCGACCAGTTCTTCCGGCTTGTAGGCCGAGGCGATGCCGGAGAAGACATTGCGGGTCCGGCCTTCGCCGGCATCCAGGGTCAGGCGCAGCAGCTTGGTGGAACCTTCCACGGCTTCGCAGTTGACGATCTTGGCGATGCGCAGGTCGATCTTGGCGAAGTCATCGATGGAAATCTCCGGGGCCAGTTCCTCGATGGCGCTTTCTTGCGCCGCCGGGGCCGCTGCGGGTGCTTCGGGGGCTTCGAACAGAGCATCCAGCATCTTCGGATCGACACGCTGCATCAGGTGCGAATAGGCATGGATGACATGGCCGTCGGCCAGCGGTGCGGCCACATCGTTCCACTGGAAGGGCTGGACCTGCAGGAAGGCTTCCACCTGGGCCGCCAGCTGCGGCAGCACGGGCTTGAGGTAGATGGTCAGGATGCGGAAGGCTTCCAGCAGGCGGCTGCAGACTTCGTGCAGTTGCGCATCCTTGCTGCTGTCCTTGGCCAGTTCCCAGGGTTTGTTGGCGTCGACGTAGGCGTTGATGGCGTCGGCTTGCTCCATCACCAGGCGCAGGGCCTTGCCGTATTCGCGCTGCTCGTAGAGGCTGCGGATCTCGTCGGCCACGCCGCGCAGCTTGGCCAGGAAGGCATCGTCCGCCGTGGCCCACTGCGTGGACACGCGGCCGTCGAAACGCTTGGCGATGAAGCCGGCAGCGCGGCTGGCGATGTTGACGTACTTGCCGATCAGGTCGGCGTTGACGCGGGCGACGAAGTCGTCCGGGTTGAAGTCCACGTCTTCGACCTTGGCGTTCAACTTGGCGGCGATGTAGTAGCGCAGCCATTCCGGGTTCATGCCGATGTCCAGATAGCGCAGCGGCGAGATGCCGGTGCCGCGCGACTTGGACATCTTCTCGCCGCTGACGGTGATGAAGCCGTGTGCGAAGACGTTGGTCGGCGTCTTGCGGCCGGCGAACTTGAGCATGGCCGGCCAGAACAGGGTGTGGAAGTAGGTGATGTCCTTGCCGATGAAGTGGTACTGCTCGGTCTTGTCATCGGCCATGAAGGCGTCGAAGTCGCGGCCGGTCTTGACGAAGTAGTTCTTCAGCGAGGCCAGGTAGCCGATGGGCGCATCCAGCCAGACATAGAAGTACTTGCCCGGTGCATCCGGAATCTCGATGCCGAAGTAGGGCGCGTCGCGGCTGATGTCCCAGTCGCCCAGGCCGCCTTCGCCATCCAGCCATTCGCGGGCCTTGTTGGCCACTTCCGGCTGCAGGCGGTTGCTGTCCAGCGCCCATTCGCGCAGGAAGGCCACGCATTTCGGATCCGACAGCTTGAAGAAGAAGTGCTCGGAGGACTTCATCACGGGCGTGGCGCCCGAGAGGGTCGAGTACGGGTTCTTCAGGTCGGTGGGCGAATAGACTGCGCTGCAGTTCTCGCAGGAGTCGCCGTACTGGTCCTTGGTGCCGCACTTGGGGCATTCGCCCTTGATGTAGCGGTCCGGCAGGAACATGTTCTTCACCGGATCGTAGAACTGGTCGATGGTCTTGGTGGAGATCAGCTTGGCCTCGTCGCGCAGGGCGCGATAGATTTCCTGCGACAGTTCGTGGTTTTCCGGGCTGTCGGTGGAGCTCCAGTTGTCGAAGGCGATGTGGAAGCCATCCAGGTATTGCTTGCGGCCGGCGGCGATGTTGGCCACGAACTGCTGCGGCGTGATGCCGGCCTTTTCGGCGGCGATCATGATGGGCGCGCCGTGGGCATCGTCGGCGCCGACGAAATGCACCTCATTGCCCTGCATTCGCTGGAACCGGACCCAGATATCGGCCTGGATGTATTCCATGATGTGGCCGATGTGGAAAGCGCCGTTGGCGTAGGGGAGTGCGGTCGTGACGAAGAGTTGGCGAGGTGCGGAAGTGCTCATTGGCGATACGGACGATGCAAGTGGGTTAAGGCGCGTGCGCGCCGAAATAGCAAGAAAACTGCAATAAAACTGCCATGAAAGAGGGGCATTCTATCAGCCAGCGGGCCTTGGGCGCAGTAGTTGCTCCGTTGCAATCAATATGAAGGGTTCTGCAAGGGCGCTTTGATCGCCGCACAGGGCGGCGCTGGCGCGATTGGTTTAGACTTGCGGGTTCTGAGCAAGGAGAACCAATGAGCATTACCGTGGAAGAGATCAAGGCGGCCCTGTTGCAGGTGATCGACCCCAATACCGGCAAGGATCTGATCCGGGGCAAGGAAGCCCGCAACATCCGCGTCGAGGGCGGCCGTGTGCTGCTGGACGTGGAACTGGGCTATCCGGCCGCCAGCCAGATCGCAGCGATCCGCCAGCTGGTCGAAGAGGCGCTGGGCAAGCTGCCCGGCGTGACCGGCGTCGAGGCCAACGTCTATTTCAAGATCGTGGCGCACGCGGTGCAGCGCGGCATCAAGCTCAAGAGCAACGTCAAGAACATCATCGCCGTGGCCTCCGGCAAGGGCGGGGTGGGCAAGTCCACCACGGCCGTGAACCTGGCGCTGGCGCTGTCGGCCGAAGGCGCGCGCGTGGGGATCCTGGATGCCGATATCTACGGTCCTTCGCAACCGATGATGATGGGCATCTCCGGCCAGCCCGAGACCAAGGATGGCAAGACCATGGAGCCGCTGGAGAATCACGGCCTGCAGGTCTCTTCCATCGGTTTCATGATCGATCCCGACGAACCCATGGTCTGGCGCGGTCCCATCGTCACGCAAGCCCTGCAGCAATTGCTGGACCAGACCAACTGGCGCGACCTGGATTACCTGATCGTCGACATGCCGCCGGGCACCGGTGATGTGCAGCTGACCTTGTCGCAGAAGGTGCCGGTCACCGGTGCGGTCATCGTGACCACCCCGCAGGATATTGCGCTGCTGGATGCGCGCAAGGGTTTGCGCATGTTCGAGAAGGTCGGCATCCCCATCCTGGGCATCGTGGAAAACATGAGCATGCACGTCTGTTCCAATTGCGGCCATGCCGAGCCCATCTTTGGCGTGGGCGGTGGCGAGAAGATGTGTGCCGACTTTGGCGTGGACTTCCTGGGCGCCTTGCCGCTGACCATGGAAATCCGCCAGCAGACCGATTCCGGCAAGCCCACCGTGGTGGCTGATCCGGATGGCAAGGTGGCCGAGATCTACATGGCCATCGCCCGCAAGGTCGCCGTGAAGGTGGCCGAGAAGGCGCGCGATATGACCAGCAAGTTCCCCAGCATCGTGGTGCAGAACGACTGATGCGCGCCTCGGGGCGGGCTGCCGGCATGGCGTGCCGCCCTGCAAAGGCGTTAAAATGACGCCTTTCCGAATTCCTTTGCTTGACCGATGGCCGGCCCTGGCATTCCAGGACCGGCCTGATTTTTACTCGCTATCATGACTGCCACTCAAGTTCGTACCCGTTTCGCTCCCAGTCCCACCGGCTACCTGCACCTGGGCGGCGCCCGCACGGCGCTGTTCTCCTGGGCCTACGCCCGTCGCTTTGGCGGCACTTTCGTGTTGCGTATCGAAGATACCGACGTCGAGCGTTCCACCCCGGAAGCGGTGCAGGCCATCATCGAGGGCATGCAGTGGCTGGGGCTGGAGCATGACGAAGGTCCGTTCTACCAGATGAAGCGCATGGATCGCTATCGCGAAGTGATTGCGCAGATGCTGGAGCAGGGCACGGCGTATTACTGCTATTGCACCCCGGAAGAAGTGGAAGCCATGCGCGAGCGTCAGCGTGCGGCAGGCGAGAAGCCGCGCTACGACGGCACCTGGCGTCCGGAACCGGGCAAGACCCTGCCGGCCATTCCGGAAGGTCGCAAGCCGGTGGTGCGTTTCAAGAATCCGCAGGATGGCGAAGTCAGCTGGAACGATGTGGTCAAGGGCCCCATCACCATTTCCAACCGTGAGCTGGACGATCTGGTCATCGCCCGTCCGGACGGCACGCCGACCTACAACTTCTGCGTAGTGGTGGACGATTGGGATATGAAGATCACCCACGTCATCCGTGGCGATGACCATGTGAACAATACGCCGCGCCAGATCAATATCCTGAAGGCCCTGGGCGGCACGTTGCCCGAGTATGGCCACGTGCCGATGATCCTGGGTGCGGATGGCGAGAAGCTGTCCAAGCGTCACGGTGCAGTCAGCGTGATGGATTACCCGGCGCAGGGCTATCTGCCTGAAGCCATGCTGAACTATCTGGCGCGTTTGGGCTGGAGCCATGGCGACGACGAGATTTTCTCGATGCAGCAGTTCTGTGAATGGTTCGACCTGGATCACCTGACCAAGGCCCCGGCGCAGTTCAACCCGGAAAAGCTGAACTGGCTCAACAACCACTATATCAAGCTGGCCGACAACGCCCGCCTGGCTGATCTGGTCCGTCCGTTGTTGCAAGCACAGGGTGCGGTGTTCGAGGGTGCGCCTGATCTGGCGGCCGTGATCGCTTTGCTGAAGGATCGCGCCAATACCGTCAACGAGATTGCTGCGGCGGCCCTGATGTTCTACCGCCAGCCGGCCCCGGATGCGGCTTTGGTGGCGCAGCACATTACGGATGCCATCAAGCCGGCACTGGCCGACTTTGCCCAGCGTGTGGCGACCGTGGAATGGACCAAGGAAGCCATTGCCCCGATGATCAAGGAAGTCCTGGCTGCGCACGGCATCAAGATGCCGCAGCTGGCCATGCCCTTGCGCCTGATCGTGGCGGGTCAATTGCAGACGCCGGCCATTGACGCCGTGTTGCAATTGTTTGGTCGTGAGGCTGTTAAGGTACGTTTGGCGGCATATCTTTGAAAAAGAGAAATTATTTTTCAAAAACATGTTGTCTTTTGAAAATAGGTATTGCATAATCTCGCTTCTTCGCAACGGGGGTATAGCTCAGCTGGGAGAGCGCTTGCATGGCATGCAAGAGGTCAGCGGTTCGATCCCGCTTACCTCCACCAGCGACCCGCAGATGTTTGGCGGTGATATTTCAGGCGAAGCTTGAAGTGTAGAAACAAGAAGTAATATGAAGTACCTGCTTGTCCCCTTCGTCTAGAGGCCTAGGACATCACCCTTTCACGGTGAGTACGGGGGTTCGAATCCCCCAGGGGACGCCAGATTTCGATATCTGCGCTGTCACCCAGCAGGCAGCGCAGGTAGGTAGCGGTATAGTGTCCCCTTCGTCTAGAGGCCTAGGACATCACCCTTTCACGGTGAGTACGGGGGTTCGAATCCCCCAGGGGACGCCAGGTAGTAAGTAGTCTGATCTGACCGGTCAGGCTACCTTGAGGTTGGATAGTCCGGAGTTTGGGACTTTTCCTTTCGCAGGGGGTATAGCTCAGCTGGGAGAGCGCTTGCATGGCATGCAAGAGGTCAGCGGTTCGATCCCGCTTACCTCCACCAGCGACCCGCATGGAAATGTGGGGTGAATTGGCGGAAGAGCTGATTCGAGGAATGTAGTAGTTGTGACCGTTTTGTCCCCTTCGTCTAGAGGCCTAGGACATCACCCTTTCACGGTGAGTACGGGGGTTCGAATCCCCCAGGGGACGCCAAATAAAAAAGCCCGCGCATGCGGGCTTTTTTATTTGGTGGCCCCTAGCGATGTGCTTGAGCACATCGCGGGGGGGATTCGAAAGGTTTCGCTTGCAAGCGAAACCGGGCCCGCGGCACGTGGGCGCATCCCTCGCTCGCGCAGCGAGCGTTAGAGGGCGGTGGAGCGCGCACCGAACGCAATCCAAGCCACCCCAGCCAGCCGAAAGCCCGCGCATGCGGGCTTTTTTGTTTGGCGTCACCTAGCGATGTGCTTGAGCACATCGCGGGGGGGATTCGAAGGGTTTCGCTTGCAAGCGAAACCGGGCCCGCGGCACGTGGGCGAATCCCTCGCTCGCGCAGCGAGCGCTAGCCCGGATATTTCATGACTAGAAGTCGGCGGTCGCGCGATGAAGCGCGTTATTAAAGGCTCTCACACCAAATAACAACCGAGTACCGCCGATGCCAAATTGTACCGTTGAAGCAGTGGAGTTTGGACGGGGCGGCCGCCGCGTGATCGAGGCGGCTTTCGATGGAGGCGACATCGTTAGTGACGGCGGCGTGTTGCTGCTGCGGCAGGTTGATCAACGTATCGGCTTGACCCAATCGATAGCGCGCGTGTTCGATGATCGTCGTCGCCACGCCAGCGTGGCACACAGCATGCGCGACATGCTGGCGCAACGGATTTACGGCCTGTGCTGCGGCTGGGAGGATGTGTGCGACCACAACGTGCTGCGACGCGATCTGGCGTTGCAAACCGCCGTGGGTCGGGCCAATGAACTGGCCTCGGCACCTACCTTGAGCCGCCTCGAGACCTCGGCCACGCGCGCGCACGCAGCGGCCTTGCATGGCGTGCTGCTCGACCAGTTCATCGCCAGCAAATCGGAGCGTCCGCGAGAACTGATTCTCGACATCGACGCCACCCACATACCGCTCCATGGTGCGCAGGAGAGATCTCACTTCCACAGTTACTACGACAACTACTGCTATCTCCCACTGTACGTGTTCTGCGGGCAGGATATCCTGGCCTGCGTGCTGCGTCCGAGCAGCCGCGACCCGGCCAGTATCCTGAGTGCGCTGATCAAGCTGCTCGTGCGGCGCCTGCGTCAGGCGTGGCCGCGCGTGCGCATTATCGTGCGCGGCGATTCGGGCTTCTGCCGCCCGCAAGCGCTGCGGCGCTTCGAGCGATGGGGACTGCACTATATCGTCGGCCTGCAAAAGAACGCCGCCTTGATACAGCGTGTCGAGTTGGCCGAGCTGGCGTTGGCGGATATGTATCAAGAGGCCGGCACCAAACAGCGCATGATCGGTGAATTCGACTACGCCGCGCGTAGCTGGGATCGTGAGCGCCGCGTGATCGCGCGGCTTGAGCACGATGCACACGGCACCAATCCGCGCTTCGTCGTCACCAACCTGCAGGGCGACCCCAAAGCCTTGTACGAGCGACTGTACTGTGCCCGAGGCGAGGCTGAAAACCGCATCAAGGAAGCCCAGCTCGATCTATTCGGACGGCGTGCCAGCTGCCACAAATTTCAGGCCAACCAGTTGCGCCTGCTATTGGCGGCATTCGCCTACACGCTGATGATCAACCTGCGCCGACTCGCCCTGGGGGGGCACCGAGCTGGCGCGCGCCTGCACCGCCACCATCCGAGTCAAACTACTCAAGATCGGCACGACCATCGTGCGCAACACGCGTCGCGTGCGGGTGCTGCTAGCGTCCCAACACCCGCTCAAACACGTCTTCATCCACGCCGCGCAGGCACTGGCTCCTTAAAGACAAAAAGTGCTGTCCCCGGCACGCCATAAACAACGGGGGTAGGGGGAATTGCGCCTCAAAATACGCGAAGCGGCAGAATACGCCTCGAGAAACGGTTATACGACATACATCGCCCCCTTCCAGCGCACTTTGCTCATCGATTTCAAGACTGGTGAAATATCCGGGTTAGCTTCTTGCAGGCTTTGCAGCAGATCATCAAATAGTGCTTGTTCCATCTCATAGCTCCTTCACAAAGTCTCGCAGCAGGGCCGTTTCCCGCTCGGTCAGATCATCCTTCTTTGATTTTGAGTATTTGACATCCTCCCCCGCTTGAAGGCTGGGGATTCCTGCGGCGGCACGGCGATGAGATGCCCGCCGGCCCACGCTAGCTTGTAATCCAGTTGGCGGCGGGACTCGAAGCACCCCTGATCGAGGATGGTCTTGTTCAGGCCGGACTTGGCCCTAACATTCCTACCCGGCTGCTCGGTTGTACCTGCTGCCGACTTGGACATGCTGCGCACCATCGCGTGGTTTTGGCTGATCGTAGTCGTGGCCTCGTGCAGGTAGTCGCGGCGGGCGTTGCCGATGCCGCAGTAACCTGCGAAGAATTGGCGAAAATCAGGGGTCAGTTTGAGGTATGCGAAGACTACAAGGCGGAGTTGCTGGCGATGCGCAACAAGGGAACTCAAGCGCAAACTAAGACTGATCCAGCTACCAATAAAGGTGCGTGAAACGGTTAACTTTCTATCTGATTTACAGGCAAAATATCTCCATTTTTAGAGATAAAAAAGATGAAAATTTCGCGTGTTTTAGCTGTGTTTTCCGCGTCGTGTGCCGCCACTTTTTCGAGTGCCGCAAACGCGGATGATTGGGGTTGTGAGGTGCTCTTGTGCCTCTCTAACCCCGCTGGTCCCATGGCCGTGTCTCAGTGTGTGCCACCCATTAAGCGGCTGTATGAGGCCATCTTCAAGTGGAAGCCTGACCCCTTCCCCACGTGCGCCATGGCCACCAGCGCGAACGGTACGCGCAGCTATGCCAATGTCGAGTACAACAACTATTATGACGCCTGCCCTGCTGGTACAAGCGCCCTTTCTTCGGGCCGAAATGCAGTGCAGGGAACACCCGCCCAAGTCCAGGCGCAAAACAACGCTGGTTGGTGGAGAAATGGCCCCTTCACGAGCTTTTTCGTTGGCATTGGTGAAGGGTCATACTCGAATCTTGGTTATGGCGGGGAGGGTGGAAGCCCTCAGAAAAAGGTTTGTGTGGGCAACTCTGTTGGCACTGTGAATGTCACAGTGGGCAAAAGCTGGGATGATCGAACCATGTACGAGGTGGGCGTTTATGACCGCGTCGTATTCATTGACCCATTCTTGAGCGGCTTCGCCATTAAAGTGTACATGAACAACAATTTGTACCGTACGATTCGCCCTCAACTTTGATAAAGAAAGAGCACATGACCTACTTACTTCCCAAGCGTGCCATCCTCCCCTTGCTGGCCACCGGCAGCGCGTCGGTGGGCGTCACCCTGAAGTATGTAAGAAAATTGCCTCACTACGACGCGAGATAAGGGAGCACACTGGCAAGGTGCTTCGGGTGCTAGAAGCGGGCACCACGGTATGGGAAGCCAAGGGGCGCGGCCAAAGGCGGCGCAAGCGCAAATAGTTTTGAAAGGAATAGAAATGTCAGACCTAAAAAACGGTGTGCGGTACGAGGTGGCGTTAGAAGTTTTGGGGCAGGGTCGCCAGCCATTTATGCAGGCCATCCATGATGAACAGCAGAAAGCTAAGCCATCGCAGGACTTCATCCGTTATTGTGAAATGCGTTTGGCTGCACTTGATGAACTTCAAGACAGCCTCACCCCCACGGACACAGAAACCATTCAGCGCATCCTTGATGCAGATGCCGCGTTTGCGGTGCGCTGAGAATGGTTGAAGCATACAAGCCGCTCACTGATGAGCAGGTGAAAGCTATCGCGCTTGACTACTACGTAAAGCGAGCTGGAAAAACGACGGCACAGGATGAGCCGCGAATGGTGCTCGTTGGCGGGCAGCCAGGCGCGGGCAAGTCTCAAGCATCTATGCTGGCTAAGTCGGAACTGCGTGAGCAGGGCGGTTACATTCATATCGACGCCGACCGGATGCGGGAGCGCATCCCTTTGGGCAACAGCAAGCCGACATCTCAGGAGACGCAAGCTGACGCCGGCAAGCTGGTGCAGGCATTGCGTGAATTGGCTGTGGCCAACCGTCGCAACATCTTGGAAGAAGGTACCTACAGGGAGGCAGAAGGCGCAGAGCGCTTCGTGGCTGGCAAGCGAGAGCAGGGCTACAACGTCGAAATGCTGGCTGTGGCCACGCCACGCGAGCAGAGCTTGCTAGGCATCTACAACCGACATGAATTGCAGCACCAAGCAAAGGCCGACAATCCGCGCATGGTGGCGGAGACGTACCACGACGACGCTATGCGTGGCTTTGAAAATACGCTTACAAAGGCTGGTGGCGTGCTCGATCGTACTCGCGTCATTGACCGTGGCGGCAATGTCTTCTTCGACAGCCAGGCTCAGGGGCGAGGCAACGTGTTGGAAGCGCTCGCCGAGGGCCGCAAACTCACAGATGACAAGCTCAAGGAAACCGCCGATGTGTGGGCGGAAACTCGTGAAATGGCCGCGCAGCGTCAAGCACCACCCGGCTATCAAGCGACGCTACAAGACCACCATAAGCGCATCGAGGAGATGCAGAAGGAGCGGATTCATTGCCACGCCATGAACCAGCTCAACGCAAATGCGGCCACGCTTGCGCGTGATGCCAGGTAACCAACATGGCTGACGCGAAAGCGAACCCACTCATGGAAACCATCACTACAAGAGGCTTTACTGACCCGGTACGGATAGAGGCAGAGGCTAGGGCGATCGAGCTGGCCACGAAGCGAACCGACCAGGTTTTGAGCGAGTATGCAGCTAGGCCGGACACCTTTGGCGGGCGCTATGTATGTGCCGACAGTTTTAAAGAATTGATGCCAGGCTTTGCGCAGTCACGAGAGAGCCGTTCAGCGCTGAATGGTGCGGTTCACAACGCGGCTGCTGTTCTGTCCTCGGAGCAGTTTCGGCGGCTTGTTGAAGCAGGGCCAGCGCCTGACCGTGATACCGTGGTGTTTGTGACGGGAATCCCAGGTGCAGGGAAATCATCGACTGTTGCCTCTGCTGTGCTGGGTGTAGCTGCCGTCGTGTTCGAAGGGCAACTAAGTCGCCCAGAACCGGCGATGCAGAAGATCGAACAGGCGCTTGAAAAAGGGTTTAATGTGGAAATCGTGGCGGTTCACGTTGCGCCCGAGGTGGCCTTGGAGCGCACGAACTACCGCTATCTTGATCCCAACAATGGACGCGGGGCATCCTTGAGTGTCATGGCCGACATTCAAGGGAACTTGCCCGCCGGGCTGCGTCGAATCAATGAGCGGTTTGTTGATCGTGTGGGCCTTGAGGTGTTGGACAACAACCCTAGGCAAAGAACTGCGTATGAAGGATGGAAGCAGATCAATTTTTTAGAAAAGGAAGGCAATCGTGACGAAATCTACGCAAGACTCTCAGCAGCCCTCGACACCGGTTATCGAGAAGGAAGGTACTCAGCAGGGTTCTACACCCAAGCAGCAGGCCGACAGCCGCATAGCTTGGAGGCAGGAACTCGGCCGCAAGATGGTGGAAGCCGGGAATCGCATGGAGACAGACCCGGAGTATCGCAAGTACATTCAGAGCGTCACTCGTTAAAAGACGATCTGACCGCAGTACAGAAAGAGCGGATTCATGTCCACGCCATGAACCAGCTCGACGCGAACGCAGCCACGCTTGCGCGTGATGCCAGGTATGGCCAGCACACCGGGGGCGAGCTGGCCAAGGCGGTGTACTTTCGCGGGTTCCACGAGAAGGCCTCAGAGTTCAAGGGGATAGCGCCGGACTTTGCGAAGTACGACGCAACCGCAGCAGACCAACAGGCTTTTCACCGAGAATTTCGTGCAGAATCTGGAAGCTGATCGGAAGCGTGGTGAGATTCTGCGCCGCGACGAGCAGTTAGAATCCATCAAACAGAACATAGCGCGCGTGGAGCGGGAGGCCGTTGATTCATCGCTGCTGCACACCTCCGCGAGTCCTCGTTCGACGTAGGGCACGTGCGGCTTGTTCGTCTTATTGTTGGTGGATCGGAGCCGATAGTTGGCTTTCTTGTTCAGTATTTCACTAGAACGCTCGGCAGTGAGGCCGTACTCAAGTTGTTTTAACCGGGCGGCATCAGTAGCGCCAAGTTTGTTCCGATAGATTCCATTGGTATCGGTGTAGGAGTTGGCCATGAAACAACTTTAGATCCAAGAGCGAGACTGTTTGAATCCATCGAGAGTTTTGTGCATTTTATGAAGTCAAGTTTTTCTTGGATGACTTGAGCGTGAGTGACACGCCCTGCTAAAAGCGCTTCACGAATTGCGTGCATGTCCGCGTCAGGCTCAAATCCTTCGAGTGCAAAAATCGCATCAGTTTGTGCGAAGGCCCTTTTCATATTTCCTAACTCGAAATTATTCAGTGGGTGCACGGCAGGCCTCATCAAAGCGATTGCTCGTGTGTATCGCGCTGTTGCACGCGCTCAGTGGTCTTGTCCTGAATCTTCGACTCTGTCTCCTGATTCAGGCGCTTTAAAAACTGCGGGTCAACCGCCTGTTTGTCGAAGCGCGCGAGCGCTTCATCTTGCACAGGCTTGGGCTGCAACTTGTTCTGTTCGGTCACGATGCCGCGCCAGTAGGCCAGCTTGGTCAAGTCCTCTACCGACTTGTCGGCCATGCCGGGCCGTTTTTGCAGCGCTTGCATGTTGGTGGCGATGAACTTGCTGGCCTCAACGTGCATGGCCGCTTGGTTCTTGTTCAGATCGTGGCGCGGTGCCGCCGTTATGGCCTCTTCGCGTACCGTTGTTGCGCGCTCTGCCTTGCGCTCCTGCAGGGGCGTGATGGCGTTCGTAGAGCGCTCTTTCCGCAAGGTTTCCAGCGCGGCCAGGTCACTTTGCTTGGGCGTGTAACCCTGTGTCTTGATGCCTTGCGACTCAGCTTGCAACCAGGCTTCGCGCCGGAACTCTTGCGAGCCGGACAGCTTCAGGCTATCCGTTTACTTTCCTCATGTTGCTGGCGCAGTTGTTTGCGCTTTGTTTCTTGTGGTTCACGATTCCTTATGGCTTGCTGGGCTGGGTCTGCTATCACCTCAAGAGCAAGCCGAAATGGCCAGCAGAAATCCTGTCCAGCGTTGGACGTCGGTAGCGCAACGATCCCTCGAACGCTCCCCGACAGCATCATTTTTTCCAGACCAGCCAGTCGGTGTTTGTCTTCCCCGTAACACTTGCCGCAGGAATTTTGCGCTATCCTCCACCGCACCTCTGTTTTCAATCTCGTTGCAGGACCCCACTGATCGCAGGAGCGAAAATGACCGCAGCCGCCCATCTCGACATCGACCCTCGTGGCCTGGCCACGTTGACCCTCAATCGCCCTGATGTCCACAATGCTTTCGACGATCAGCTGATCGCCCGCCTGATCGTCCTCATCAACGAGGCGCGTGACGACAAACGCACTCGCGTCCTGCTGCTGGCCTCCACCGGCAAGTCCTTCTCCGCCGGCGCCGACCTGGCCTGGATGCGCCGCATGGCCGATGCCTCGCGCGAGGACAATCTGCACGATGCCCGCAAGCTGGCACTGCTGATGGAAACCCTCAACAGCTTCCCGGCGCCGACGGTAGCCAAGGTCCAGGGCGCGGTCATGGGCGGCGGTGTTGGCCTGGTCTCGTGCTGCGACATCGTGGTAGCTTCCGAGGCGGCTTTCTTTGCACTTTCCGAAGTCAAGCTGGGCTTGGCTCCGGCCGCCATCAGCCCCTACGTGATCGCCAAGATGGGCGTATCGCAGGCGCGCCGCTTCTTCGTCTCGGGCGAGCGTTTCACTGCCATTCGCGCCGCCGCCATCGGCCTGGTGCATGAAGTGGTGATGGCCCAGGAACTGGATGCCAAGGTCCTGCAAGTGATCGATACCTTGCTGGCCAACGGACCGCAGGCGATGCGCGCCGCCAAGCAACTGGTACAGGTGGCCAATCCGCTGCAGGTCACGCCTGAATTGGCGGAATACACGGCCGGCGTCATCGCCGACCTGCGCGCCTCGCCTGAAGGGCGGGAAGGCCTGCGCGCCTTCCTCGAAAAAGACGCCCCCGCCTGGACTCGCAATTCATCTGCAGCAGGATAAGCATGAAATCCATGCACGTAGCCATCGCCGGTGCCGGCCCGGCCGGCTTGGCCATGGCGCTCTATCTCAAGCGCGCCGGCCATCGCGTCACCTTGCTGGAACGCTTCGTCACGGCCGCACCGGTGGGTTCCGGCCTGATCCTGCAGCCCACCGGACTGACGGTGCTCGAAGACCTGGGCCTGTTCTCGCGCATCGCCGCGCTGGGCCAGCGCATCGACCGCCTCTACGGGGCCGACGCCCTCAGCGGCAAGACGGTGCTGGATGTGCGATATGACGCCGTGCGCGGCGGACGCTATGGCATTGCCGTCCATCGTGCAGCCCTGTTCGGTGTCCTGCAGGAGGCGGCGCAGAGGGAAGGGCTCGAAGCCGAAACCGGCCATGAGATCAACGGCCTGGAGCAGGGCAGCGCCGGTGCCAGCCTCACGACTGCGGACGGCCGCCGCATCGGCCCCTTCGATCTGGTCATCGATGCCAGCGGTGCCCGTTCGCTGCTGCGCCGCTACGCGCTCAATACCTGCGAGCCCAAGCGCCTGCCCTATGGCGCCTTCTGGGTTTCCTTGCGCGCCCAGCCCGGTCTGTCGTTCGGTGTCAATTCACTGGTGCAGCGCTATCGCCGCGCCAGCACCATGATCGGAGTGCTGCCCATTGGTCGTCCGAGGCAGCAGGATGATCCCATGGTGGCCTTCTTCTGGAGTACCAAGCCGGACCAGGTGGAGCAGCTCAAGCAACGGGGGCTGGAAGCATGGAAGGAGGGAATTCATGCGCTGTGGCCGGAATGTGATCCCTATCTGGCCCAGATCGATGGCTTCGAGCAGATGACGCTGGCGCGCTACGGCCATCACACCTTGCCTGCGCCGTATGGACAGCGGCTGGCCATCATTGGTGATGCCGCCCACTCGACCAGCCCGCAGTTGGGGCAGGGGGCCAACATGGCCTTGCTTGATGCACGGGCGCTGATTCATGCCCTGCAGCAGTCCGATACGCCGGAACAGGCGCTGCCGCGCTATGCCGCCTCGCGACGCCGCCACGTGCGGACCTTCCAGGCGATGTCGGCGATGTTCACGCCGTTCTACCAGTCCGATTCGGTGTGGTTGCCATGGGTGCGCGACCAATTGGCGGCGCGCTTGTCGGTGGTGCCGCCTGCACCGCAACTGCTGGCCCGGATGGTGGCCGGTACCCTGGTCGATCCCTTCACCTCGATTGGCTTGCAGGAGCGCGACTGGAACATCGCGCCCCAGCCCTCGGCCCTGGGCTGATGGCGTTCAGCCCGGGAGGGCGTTTTCCTTCACTTGCGCTCCTGGCGGCAGAACATGCGGCTGCGCAGCTGGCAGCGTTCGCGTTCCTCAGGCGTCATCGCTTCCCAGCGAGCGCGCATGAAGCGGCGCTTCTCATGCCAGCTGCCATGCCGCCCGCGAAAGCCGCCGAACAGCACCCGGCACAGCACCAGCAATCCCAGCGCCCGCCAGAAGCCGATCTCGGCCACGCCCGGGAAGATCGGCGGCATCACCCAGTTCCACAGCAGCATCACCACCACACCCAGCAGGGGCACGCACAGCAGGCACAGCAGCAGCTTCACGCCCCAGCGGCGCGGGTCACGCCCGCCACGGAAGCCACGATCGCGGCGTGCCGGGGTGGGGGGATTTTGAGGCATTTCATTCTGATCCATTACATCTCCAATTCGTCATAAACCGCCTGCAAGCGTTCACGCAAATGCAGGACTGCATAGCGCTTGCGCGCCAGCAGGGTATTCAAGCTGGTGCCACTGGCAGCGGCCATTTCCTTGAAGCTGAGGCCATCAAGTTCGTGCGCGATGAAGACTTCGCGCTGCGCCTCCGGCAATTCGTCCAGCGCCGCCTGCAAGGCTTCGATCAGCGCCGCACGGGCATAGGCCGCTTCGGGCCCGCCATCGCTGGCCGGCAGGACCAAGTCCAGCCGCCAGGCATCTTCGGCGCCGTCGACTTCCTCGATGTCGTGCGCCTCGGGCAGCGGCTCTTCCTTCTTCTTGCGGAAGCGGTCGATGATGCGGTTGCGCGCCACCCGGAACAGCCAGGCGCTGACCTGCTCGATGGGTTCCGGCAGGCGATAGGCCTGGACGAACTCGTAGAACACTTCCTGCAGGATGTCTTCGGCCTCACCGGCGTCGGCTACCCGACGGCGGATGAAACCGCCCAGCCGGCTACGCTCGCGCATGACGGTGGCGGTAATCTCGCGGTCCTGGTCGCTCATCGGGGAGAGGGTGGAAATGGGCTGCATGCCCTGAAGACGGTTGATCTCGGGGCATATTGTGGGCCAGCAGGAAAAAAAGGGGGGAAACTGCGAAGGGTAAATGAAGAAACAAGCAAAATCAGCGGGTTTGCGGGGAGCCCCCCACCCTTGGCAGCCGCTCCCCGCTTGAGGCGCCAGGCCTTACAGTTCGATGCGCGTGCCCAGCACCTGCAGGAACTGCGCCAGCCAGGCCGGATGCGCCGGCCACGCCGGTGCCGTGACCAGCTTGCCATCGGTGATGGCCGCATCCACGGCGATATCGGCGAACTGACCACCGGCCAGCTTCACTTCCGGGGCGCAAGCCGGATAGGCCGACACCTTCTTGCCTTCCAGCACACCGGCCGCCGCCAGCACCTGCGGGCCGTGACAGACCGCCGCGATGGGCTTGTCGGCCTTGGCGAAGGCTTGCACCAGTTCGATCACCTTGGGGTTCAGGCGCAGATATTCCGGCGCGCGGCCACCGGCCACCACCAGGGCATCGTAGGCGGCAGCGCTGACCTCATCGAAGCTGGCGTTGAGGGCGAACTGGTGGCCCGGCTTTTCGGTATAGGTCTGGTCGCCTTCGAAATCGTGGATCGCGGTCTTCACCTTGTCACCGGCTTTCTTGCCGGGGCAGACCGCATGAACAGTGTGGCCGACCATCTGCAGGGCCTGGAAGGGCACCATGGTTTCATAATCCTCGGCGAAATCACCGGTCAAGAGCAGGATCTTCTTTGCAGCCATCGTCATCTCCTTGGGATAAGGCCGCCAGCGCGGGGAGGAGCCGGGCGGCCGGGTTGAAACGCATTTCGTCGCGGATGGGCTGGCCGCCAGTCTCACTCCAGCCAGCGCATCCGACGCGACTGGCCCATCAGGAAGTCGCGGTTCAGTTCCACGCACTCGCGCAGGTAGCTCCACAGGGCCGACACCCGCGCCACATGGCGTTGTTCGCTGGAGGCCACCAGCCAGAAGGTGCGCGTGATGGCGATCTCCCCGGGCAGCACCGGCACCAGCTCTTCGGACTGCTGGGCCAGGAAGCAGGGCAGGATGGCCAGCGCCCGGCCGGCACAGGCCGCCGTGTATTGCGCCACCACGCTGGTGCTGCGAAAGGCCCGGAAGGCGTCCGGCGCCACCGTATCCTTGTAGCGCAATTCTTCACTGAAGACCAGATCATCGATGTAGCCGATGAAGTTGTGTTGCGCCAGGTCATCCACAGTATGAATGGGCGGGTGCTGCGCCAGGTAGTCACGTGAAGCATAAAGCTTCAGAACATAGTCGGACAGTTTTGTGACCACGTAATTACCCGACAAGGGCCGCTCGATCGAGACGCTGATGTCGGCTTCATGCTTGGACAGATTCACGAAACGCGGCATGGGCAGCATGTCCACCGTGATGTGCGGATTGCGCGCACAAAAATGTGCAATGTGCGGCGCCAGCACGAAGGTGCCGAAACCTTCGGTGGCGCCTAGCCGCACCTGGCCGGAGAGCTTGCTGTTGTGTCCGCCCAGCTCGTCGGTGGCGGCGTAGAGCGTGCTTTCGACCTGCTCGGCATATTCCACCAGCCGGTAGCCGTCCGCGGTGAGCTTGTAGCCGTGATTGTTGCGGTCAAACAGCTGGCTGCCGACCTGTTCTTCAAAACGTTTCATGCGCCGCGATACGGTGGAGTGGTCGATGCCCAGCTTCTTGGCGGCATCCACCAGGCCCTGGCTGCGCGTGAGTTCGAGAAAGATCCTGAGGTTGTCCCAGTCCAGCATGTGCTCTCCGTGATTTGCGATTTGCATCAATGCAAAAGCGTTTTGTCTTTGTGGTTATTGTATCGATAAATACGCACATGCAGAATAGCGGGGCCGTGACGGCACCCCGCGTAGAGAGGAGAGGTGCTGCAAGGCAGGAGACAACGGCAAGACCCGCCGTCCATGAACGCGGGCAGGTCCGACAACAATCACAAGATCAAGGAGACAAGATGTCCAAGAACGCTTTCGGCCGTTCCCTCACGGCTGCGGCCGTGGCCTGTGCGGTATCGCTGGGCGCCACTGCCATTCCCGCCCTGGCGCAGGACGCCAACACCGTCAAGATCGGCGTGCTCACCGACATGTCCGGCCCGTATTCGGCCATGGGTGGGCAGGGCTCGGTGGTCGCTGCCAAGATGGCGGTGGAGGATTGCCTCAAGAATGAGTGCAAGGGGATGAAGATCGAGATCCTCTCGGCGGACAACCAGAACAAGCCGGATGTTGGCGTCACCCGCGCCCGCGAATGGCTGGACCGCGACAAGGTCGAGGCCATCGCCGACCTCACCAATTCCTCGGTCGCCCTGGCGGTGCAAAAGCTCATCAAGGACAAGGGCGGCATTGCCATGTACAGCGGCCCGGCCACCGGTGCGCTGACCACGGCAGAATGCGCGCCCAATGGCTTCCACTGGATGTTCGACACCTACTCGCAAGCGGCTGGTGCGGCGGCGGCGCTGACCAAGCTGGGCAACAAATCCTGGTACTTCGTGACGGTGGACTACGCCTTCGGTCACTCGCTGGAAAAGGATGCTGCTGACGTGGTCAAGGCCAATGGCGGCACGGTGGTGGGCTCGGTGCGGCATCCGCTGAATGCTTCCGACTTCTCTTCCTTCCTGCTGCAGGCGCAGGCCTCCAAGGCCCAGGTGATCGGTCTGGCCGATGGCGGCACCGATGTGGTCAATGCCATCAAACAGGCACGCTCCTTTGCCATCGGCGGCAAGGACCAGCGCCTGGTGGCACTGCTGGTGTTCCTGTCGGATGTGCATGCGCTGGGACTGGAGGCCGCGCAGGGGCTGGTCTATACCGATGGCTTCTACTGGGATTACGACGAGCAGACGCGCGCCTTCTCCAAGCGCTTCGAAGCGCAGTTCAAGAACAACAAGCCGACCATGGTGCAGGCGGGCGTGTATTCCAGCGTCTATCAGTTCCTCAAGGCACGTGCAGCCGCCAAGACCTCCGACTGGAAGGTGGTGGCGCAGAAGATGCGCGAAATCCCGATCTCGGATGCCGTCATGCGCAATGCCTCCATCCGTCCGGATGGGCGCGTGATCCACGACATGTACCTGTACCAGGTCAAGACCCCGGCCGAGTCCAAGGGCCCGTGGGATTACCTGAAGCTGCTCTCGGTGATCCCGGCTCAGCAGGCTTTCCGTCCGATGGACGCGGCCTGCCCGCTGGTCAAGCAGTAATGCCTCTGGCCGGCAGCCGTGCTGCCGGCCTTGCTCTCCCCACCTCTTCACTATGGAAATCGCAATGAGCCAAGCCAACATCCCCAACGTTCCCCTGTACCTCAACGGTGAAAAGGTGCAGTCCACTTCCAAGGAGTGGCGCGATGTATTGAACCCGGCCACCCAGGAAGTGGTAGCCCGCGTGCCCTTCGCCACCAAGGAAGAAGTCGACCGGGCCGTGGCCAACGCCAAGGAAACCTTCAAGACCTGGCGCAATACCTCACTGGCGCAGCGCATGCGTATCATGCTCAAGTTCCAGCAACTGCTGCGCGAGAACATCGCCCCGCTGGCTGAACTGATCACCCGCGAACACGGCAAGACCCTGCCGGACGCCGAAGGTGAAGTCATGCGCGGCCTGGAAGTGGTGGAGCACGCCTGCTCGATCACCTCGCTGCAACTGGGCGAACTGGCCGAGAACGTGGCCGGTGGCGTGGACGTCTATACGCTCTACCAGCCGCTGGGCGTGGGCGCTGGCATCACTGCCTTCAACTTCCCGGTGATGCTGCCTTGCTTCATGTTCCCCATCGCCGTGGCCTGCGGCAATACCTTCGTGTTGAAGCCCTCCGAGCAGGATCCGACCTCGTCGCTGTTCCTGGTCGAACTGGCCAACCAGGCCGGCCTGCCGCCGGGCGTATTGAACGTGGTGCATGGCGGCCCGGACGTGGCCAACATGATCTGCGACCATCCTGATATCAAGGCGGTCTCCTTCATCGGTTCGACCCATGTCGGTACCCACATCTACCGTCGCGCCAGCGAGGCCGGCAAGCGCGCCCAGTGCATGATGGGTGCCAAGAACCACTGCATCGTGCTGCCCGATGCACCCAAGGATCAGGCCATCAACAACCTGCTGGGCGCGGCCTTCGGTGCGGCGGGCCAGCGCTGCATGGCGAACTCGGTGGTGGTGCTGGTGGGCCAGACGCGTGAATGGATTCCGGAAATCGTGGAACGCTCCAAGGCCATGAAGGTCGGCCCCGGCACCGACCGCAAGGCCGATGTCGGCCCGCTGGTTTCCAAGGCGGCCAAGGAACGTGTCGAACGCCTCATCGCCAGCGGCGTGGAGCAGGGTGCCAAGCTGCTGCTCGATGGTCGCAACTGCAAGGTGGCCGGCAGCGAGAACGGCAATTTCGTCGGTCCAACCGTCTTCACAGGCGTCAAGCCGGAGATGGATATCTACACCCAGGAAATCTTCGGCCCGGCCATGTGCATTGTCGAACTGGAGACGCTGGATGAAGCCATTGCCTTCATCAATGCCAATCCCAATGGGAACGGTACTTCCATCTTCACCAGCTCGGGCTATGCGGCGCGCAAGTTCCAGAACGAGATCGACGTCGGTCAGGTCGGCATCAACGTGCCTATTCCCGTGCCGGTGGCCTATTTCAGCTTTACTGGTTCGCGCGCTTCCAAGCTGGGCGACCTCGGCCCCAACGGCAAGCAGGCCGTCACCTTCTGGACCCAGACCAAGACCGTCACCGCGCGCTGGTATGCGCCCGACGAAGAGGCCGGTCAGGTCAACACCACCATCACCCTGAAGTAAGGAGAGCAGCATGAGCGCCAACATCGTCTTCATCGGCCTGGGCAACATGGGTTTGCCGATGGCGCAGAACCTGGTCCGGGCCGGTTTCTCGGTCAGTGGACATGACCTGGTCAAGGCCAGTGTGGACAAGCTGGTGGCAAGCGGGGGCAAGACCGAAGCCGATTCCATGGCAGCGGTGGCCAAGGCCGACGTCGTCATCACCATGCTGCCGGCCAGCCGGCATGTGGAGTCCCTCTACCTGGGCGAGGCCGGCGTACTGGCCTCGGCCAAGCCGGGGGCGCTGCTGATCGACTGCTCCACCATCGCGCCGGAAGCGGCGCGCAAGGTGGCGGCAGCGGCCGGGGCGCGCGGCTTCGAGATGCTCGATGCACCGGTCTCGGGGGGGACCAATGGCGCCACGGCAGGCACACTGACCTTCATGGTGGGCGGCAGCCAGCAAGCCTTCGAGGCGGCCCAGCCTTATCTGCAAAAGATGGGGAAGGCGATCTATCACGCAGGGGACAGCGGCAGCGGCCAGACCGTCAAGGTCTGCAACAACATGCTGCTGGGCATCCTGATGATCGGTACGTCCGAAGCCATCCGCCTGGGCATGGCCAACGGCATGGATCCCAAGGTGCTCTCGGAAATCATGTCCAAGAGCTCTGGACGCAACTGGGCGCTGGAAGTCTACAACCCTTGCCCCGGTGTGATGGAAACGGCACCTGCCTCCAAGGACTATGCCGGCGGTTTCGGCGTGGACCTGATGTTGAAGGATCTGGGTCTGGCGGTGGAAAATGCGCTGGCAACCAACTGCGCCATTCCGCTGGGCTCTACCGCCCGCAACCTCTACGACATCCACAGCATGAACGGTGCCGGCAAGCTGGACTTCTCCAGCATCTTCAACATGCTGGGCAAGGCGAAGTAAGGCCAAGGCCCGCAGGCAGAAAAAAGGGACGGCCGCTTGCGGGGCCGTCCCTTCCTTTTTCTGCATGCGGATGTGCAGCTTATTTCTTCACTTCATCCTCGATGTGGGCACGGATGATGTCGGCGAAGCTGGCATCGGCCGTAAAGCCCAGCGCCTTGGCGCGCTTGGCTTCGAAGGCGCCGGGCCAGGAGTTGACGATGCGTTTGATGGCTTCGTCTTCTTTCCACTCGATCAGTTGTGCCACTTCCTTGCCGGCCACTTGTTCGAGGGCATCGACCATCTCCCCGACGGTCACGCACAAGCCGTCGATGGAGAGGAAGCGGGCCAGACCGAGGTCGGCGCCATTGATTTCATGACCATGGATCAGGTTGGCGATGGCCTGGCGCGGCGACATCAGCCACATGCGGGTATCGGGCGTGACCGGGCAGACCGAGGGCTGGCCATTGAGCGGTTCGCGGATGATGCCCGAGGCGAAGCTGGAAGCCGCCTTGTTGGGCGCGCCCGGACGCACCGAAATGGTCGGCATGCGCAGCGCCCGGCCATCGATGAAACCCTTGCGCGAATAATCCTGCACCAGCAGTTCGCCCATGACCTTCTGTGCGCCGTAGGAGCTCTGCGGCATCAGCAGGGTGTTGTCCGGGACCACGGCCGGCAGCTCGCCGCCGAATACCGCCACCGAGCTGGTAAAGACCACGCGCGGCTTGGTGCCCAGGGCGCGGGCGCGCTCGAGGATGACGCGGGTGGCGTCGAAGTTGATCTTCATGCCCAGGTCGAAATCGGCCTCGGCGTGGCCGCTGACGATGGCGGCCAGGTGGAAGATGGACTGCGTCTCGGGCGTGATGACGCGCTCGATCACGGCAGCGTCGGCGATATCGCCGGTGACGGCTTCGATGCGCGGATCATTGAAACCCTGCGCCGGTACCACATCCAGCAGGGTGATGCGTTTGATGGCTTGCGGCTGGCCGTCGCGGCCGGTCAGGGTGCCGCGCTGCAGCAGCTGGCGCGCCAGTCGGCTACCCAGGAAACCGGCGCCGCCGGTGATGACGATGTGCATGTGTTCTCCTCGTGATCTGTCGTCGGAATAGGGGGATATGAACGCTTGAGCGAAACCCGTGCTGCGCATTATAGCGGAAGTTGTAATACAACTTTGAGAATATGAAGCGTAAGTCACAAAAGCCCATGCCTGCGCGGTATCATGCGCGCCATGAAGACTTCATCCTCCTCCAGGCCGCAGGCGTCGGCCCTTGGCTCGATGGCGGCGGCCGCGCGTGGCAAGACCACGCTGGCCGACCATGTCACCAGCGTGCTGGCGCAGCAGATTCGCAGCGGGGAATTTGCCCCTGATGCGCGGCTGCCGTCGGAGATGGAGTTGACGGAACGTTTTTCGGTCAGCCGCACGGTGATTCGCGAAGCCATCTCGCGCCTGAAATCCGAGGGCCTGGTCGGTTCGCGCCGGGGCAGTGGCACGGTAGTGCTACCGGTCACGCAGGCCACGCCGTTCCGGCTGGATCTGAAGGTGGATGACGGCCGCGACTCCATCCAGGCGGTGCTGCGGGTCATCGAGCTGCGGCGCGGGGTGGAAGGGGAGATGGCGGCCCTGGCGGCGCAGCGCCGCACGCGGGCGCAGAACCTGGCGATCCGGCAAGCCTTGCAGGACATCGATACGGCAGCAGCGGCGGGGCGCGATGGCGTGCAGGAAGATTTTGCCTTCCATGCCGCCATTTCCAATGCCTCGCACAATCCGCTCTACACCTCGCTGGTGCAGTTCCTGAGCCAGTTCCTGCATGCCGCCATCCGGGTGGCGCGCATGAACGAGGCGCGCAGCAGCGAGTTCGTGCAGCAGGTGCGCGCCGAACATGCGGCGCTGGCGCAAGCCATCAGCGACGGCAATGCCGAGGCCGCCCGGGCGGCGGCCTTGCGTCACATGGAGAATTCCGCCCAGCGCCTGCAGGCGGCCGACAAGGCTTTCTGGGCCAGTGCACAAGGGCAGGCGGCGGCGCGGGATCTGGCGCGGGTGAGGAGTGGAGGGTGAGCGCGGCGCTTCATTTGCTGCCCGGAAAACAGGCATAAAAAAACGCTGCACCAGGCAGCGTTTTTTATTGGCACCGGCAATGATCAGCCGCGCACGACCTTCTTGTATTCGTTGGTGCGGGTGTCGATTTCGATGTCGTCATCCTGGCTCACGAACAGCGGCACCATCACGGTGATCTGGTTGGCTTCGATGGCGTTTTCGATCTTGGCTTCCTTCAGGACGTTGCCCGAGGTGTTGCCCTTGACGGCCGGTTCCGAGTAGGCAACCTTGCGCACGATGGTGGTCGGCATTTCGACCGAGATGGCCTTGCCTTCGTAGAAGACGGCTTCGCACTGCATGCCATCCTTCAGGTAACCGATGGCGTCGCCCATGTTCTCGCCTTCGATTTCGTACTGGTTGTACTCTTCATCCATGAAGACGAACAGCGGGTCAGCGAAGTAGGAGTAGGTCACCGGCTTCTTGTCCAGCACCACGACGTCGAACTTGTCGTCGCCACGGAAGACGCTTTCCAGCGGGCTGTTGGTCAGCAGGTTCTTCATCTTCCACTTGTAGGTGAAACCGGTGCGGGAAGAACCGTTGACGTCCGAGCGCAGGACGATCATGGGCTTGCTGTCGACCATAATGATGTTGCCGACGCGGATTTCTTTTGCAAATTTCATAGCGATGTGTCGTGAAAAGTAGGTTTTTTCAAACTGTCAGTAGCCCACTGGTAAAACTTCACCGCAAGCCCACGTTCGATTGAATTCCAAATTGCGTTAGTTAAAACGATAGCCCGCTATTTTAACCCATTTTCTGCAGTCTTCCAGTCTTCGGCGGCCAGTCGCGCGGCGAAGCTCAGCAAATTGTTCATCCAGTCGCCATTTGCCAACATCTTCTGTACCCATTGTTCTGCTTGCCCGTTCAATGCCGGCAACTGCGTTTGCAGGGTTTGCCAGATGGCGTGCCAGTCCGGCTCACCCGGACAGGCGCCGTTCCAGGCGCGGTTGAGGTCGGCTACGGCCGGTGTGGCCGGGTCATAGATGTTCAGGAAGGCATTGAGCTTGGTGTGGTGCAGGTTCTTGTCCTGGTGGTAGATGTTCCAGATGAAAGGGCGAGCGGCCCATTGGGCCCGTACGAAGGAATCTTCACCCCGCACGAAATTGAGATCGCAGCTCCACAACAGGTTGTCGTAATCCGTCTGCGGCACGAAGGGCAGCACGCGCACGGTCAATGCACCTTGTGTCGCCACCCTGCCGGCGCGCATCGGCGTGCCAAAGAAGGCCTCGATCGCAGCGCGTCCCACGCCTTCCGGCACCAGGCAGGTGATGGGGGCCGGCGAAGCTTGCCAGGCCGCAAACAATTCGGGGATCGGGGCGTAGTCGTAGCAGAACAGCGAGACCTTGCAGGCCTGCGCCTGCTCTGGTGTCACGCCCAGCCTGGCCAGGAAGGCCGGTCCTTCGTTCGCGGCCAGGAAGGCCTGCCGTCGGGCTTGCAGGTCGGCTTCGAAGCTGAGCCCGCCGGTGCGCTCATTGAAGCCGGGAAAGAAGAAATACTTGGTCAGCTTCAGCGCGCGATGCGGGGAGGGCAGGGTGTGGCAGCCTTCGACCCAGGCTTCGGCTGACAAGCCTTCCAGGTTGAACCAGACGGGCTTGGGCGAGCGCTGTGCCATGGCTTCCACATAGCCGGGCGGAATCTCGCAGCCGAAGAATTCAATGACGATATCGGCCACGTCGTCCGGCGTGAACTGACCATCCTGGCCACGCCAGTGCAGGACCGTCACGCCGCTGAGCTCTTGCGCATGCGCCTGCGTGTCTACCGTGGGCCAGATGCGCCGGAAGCTCACCAGGTCATCCACCCACAGCCGCACCGCCAGCCCGTGCTCGTGCGCCAGCTGCCGCGCCAGGCGCCAGCAGATGCCGATATCGCCGTAGTTGTCGACGACCTTGCAGAACAGGTCCAGTGAGCGCAGGGGATTGGGGTGGGAATTCATCGATATGCAGAAAAAAGCAGAAGCAGGCCGCATGATACCGGCTTGGCCGCGTGGCGGATGAAGGGAAATGAACGACTTGGACAAATTTTTTCAAATTAAATAGCTTGCAATTAAATTTTGAGCAGTTTAATATGCAGCACATGGACAAGACGCAGACAACGAATCTCCCCGACGCACTGATGGACGAAGCCCTGCTTCTGGACAATCAGCTGTGTTTCGCGATGTATTCGGCGTCGCTGGCCATGACCAAGGCGTACAAGCAGATCCTGGCCCCGCTGGAGATCACCTATCCGCAATATCTGGTGATGCTGGTGCTGTGGGAAAGGGATGGCATCACCGTCTCGGAGCTGGGCACGCGTCTGTTTCTGGATTCTGGTACGCTGACCCCCCTGCTCAAGCGCATGGAAAGCATGGGTTTGCTTCACCGCAATCGCGATGCCGGCGATGAGCGCCGGGTGGTCGTGAGCCTGAGCGAGGCCGGTCGCGCCCTGCGGGAAAAGGCCAAGGCCGTCCCGCAGCAGATGAGCTGCATGCTGCCCGCGCTGGACCGGATCAAGGCGCTGGTGGTGGAATTGAAGCAGGTCCGCAAGGGCCTGGTCGACGCCGAAAATGAATGAAAATGTAACAAGCTTTGTGGTTTATATTGTGCGCAATAATATAGTTAATTATTTATATCGTTGACGCCGCCGCAGGGAAGGTCGCAAGAACGCAGCACCGCAGCATTGGAAGTGAAGCAGCAAGACAATCTGGCAAGCCGGTGATGAACGAAAGAACGAAAGCGAATCTTTCGACATCCCACCCCTCAAACGAAACCCGCAAGGGTGACGACAACCTGAACTTTGAAAGGAAATACCATGCCCTCGAACAAGATCGAAAAAGCCCTCTACACCGCCACCGCTACCGCCACTGGCGGCCGTGAAGGTTCGGCCAAGTCCTCCGACGGCGTCCTGGACGTCAAGCTGTCCACCCCCAAGGAACTGGGCGGCGCCGGTGGTAACGGCACCAACCCGGAACAACTGTTCGCCGCCGGTTACTCGGCTTGCTTCCTGGGCGCGCTCAAGTTCGTCGCCGGCCAGGCCAAGGTGGCCCTGCCTGCGGACGCCAGCATCACCGGCAAGGTCGGCATCGGCCAGATTCCGCAAGGTTTCGGCATCGAAGCCGAACTGAACATCTCGCTGCCGGGCGTGGACCGTGCCGTGGCGCAGGATCTGGTGAACAAGGCGCACCAGGTGTGCCCGTACTCCAACGCCACCCGCGACAACATCAACGTGACCCTGAACCTGGTGTAATGCCTTCAGGCGAGGCGGGGCCGACACGGCTCCTGCCTGCGCTGGTCAGTCTGAAAGAAAACGCCGCTGCGTCCCTGAGGTCGCCGCGGCGTTGTTGCGTTGGAAGGTGTTTCAGCAGGCCCGATGTTCGTGGCGCAGCAAGCCTTGCAGCAAGGTACGCGCGATGCAGCGATGAAAGGGCATGATCGCGGCCAGGTGGAGCTTGCCCAGCCAGCGCTTGGTGCGTACGACGGTGGTCACGATGAGCCACTGATCGTCTGCCGCTTGCGCCGCCGTATCGGGAAATTTTTCCACGCACAGACGGAAATCCAGATGGCTGTCATCGAGCCCCATGACCACGCGCGCCGGTTCGGCCAGCAGCAGCGGAAAGCCCGCCGGCGCGCCATGGTCGCCGGCGCGCTTGAGACCCAGCGGCGCCACCAGGCGATCGCGCAACTGCATCAAGGCGCTGATCCAGGCCGGCTGCGAGGCCATCATGCGTTCGGCGATCTCGGTGCTGTTCAATTGCGCCAGTTGCGGCGTGAGGCGGATGCGGTAGCTGTCGGCGAAACCTGCGCCCGGCAACAGGGCCCAGTGACGGGCTGCGGGGGCGACTTCTTCGGCGTGCGGGGCAGGGGCGGCGGGCATGATGATCTCCAGGCAAGTTGAAAAAAAGCCGGCAGCGACGCTGCCGGCCTTGCTCGCGGGATTACACGATCACGCGAACTTACCTGCCGTTGCGCCGCTGCTTTTCCGCCGCACGGGCGCTGGCGAAGCGTTCGTGGGTTTCCTCGGCCTTGCGACGGCCGAAGGCATAGTTGGCTTCCAGCCACATGACGTTGATGATGCCGAAGGCCAGTGCCAGGCCGATGCCGAGTATCCAGGCGAAATACCACATGATGTTCTCCTCGTTGCAGTTTGCGATTGCGCGTAATCAATACGCCGTGTGTTCGTTCTCGTGGATGTCGCGGGCGGTGACCTTGCCCTTGACCACGCGATAGACCCAGCCGGTATAGACGATGATGAGCGGCAGGAAGATCAGCACCATCCAGAACATCAGGCCCAGAGTCTTGTGGCTGGAGACGGCATCCCACATCGTCAGGCTGCTCTTTGCATCCAGCGAGGAGGGCATCACGAAGGGGAACAGCGACATGCCGGCCGTGAGGATGATGCCGGTCACCGACAGGCCGCTGGCGATGAAGGCCAGGCGCGCACTGCGCACCAGCGCCAGCAGCGCGGCCAGCACGGCACCGGCCACACCGAGTGCCGGGAACAGCTTGGTCACGGGCCACTTGGCGTAGTTGTCGAACCAGGCACCGGCGACCACTTCCACGGTCTTGGCCAGGGGCGTGAAGGCGCTGTTGGCGTCGGGCATGGCGGTGATGCGGTAGCCCGGCATCTGGGCCACCCAGAAGCCACCGGCCACGAACAGCAGCACCGTCACCAGCGCCGCACCGATGACGGTCTTGCGCGAACGCTCGCCCACGGCGGCCTCGGTCTTGACGAAGGCAAACGCCGCACCGTGCATCAGCAGCATGGCCACCGACAGCAGACCGGCCAGCAGACCGAAGGGATTCAACAGGGCAAAGAAACTGCCGGTGTATTCCACGCGCATGGTGTCGTCATAGTGGAAGGGCACACCCAGCAGCAGGTTGCCGAAGGCCACACCGCAGATCAGGGGCGGCACGAAACCGCCGATGAACAGCCCCCAGTCCCAGGCATTGCGCCAGCGCGGATCGGCCACCTTGCTGCGGTAGTCGAAGCCCACCGGACGGAAGAACAGCGAGAACAGCAGCACCATCAGGGCGATGTAGAAGCCCGAGAAGGCGGTCGCATAGACCAGCGGCCAGGCTGCGAAGGTGGCGCCGCCGGCGGTGATGAACCAGGTCTGGTTGCCTTCCCAGGTGGGGCCGATGGCGTTGATCAGGATGCGCCGCTCGGTATCGTTCTTGCCGGCGAAGGGCAGCATCATGCCCACGCCGAAGTCGAAGCCGTCGGTGAGCGCGAAGCCGATGATGAGCACGCCCACGAAGGCCCACCAGATCAGTTTGAGTGTTTCGTAATCGAAGATCATTCTGCTTTCCTCATTTCTTCTGGTGGCATCAGGATTGGCTGCCGGCGTTGGCCGACGGGTTCAGGGGCGGCGGCAGGACATCGTCGGGGCCGTGTTCCTTGCCCTTGGTTTCCCAGTGATACTGGCCGGTATGCAGGCTGCTGGGGCCGAGACGGGCGTACTTCACCATCAGGATCATCTCCACCACCAGCAGGAAGGTATAGAACAGGATGAAGCCAGCCAGGCTGAAGTAGAGGCTGCCCGGTTGCAGCGAAGAGGCCGACAGGTGCGTGGGCAGGATGCCGGCAATGGTCCAGGGCTGGCGGCCATATTCGGCCACGATCCAGCCCAGTTCGGCGGCGATCCACGGCAGCGGAATGGCGACCACGGCCAGGCGCAGCAGCCAGCGTTGCGGGGCCAGCTGCTTCTTGGCCAGGAACCAGAACGAGGCCGAGAAGATGAACAGGAACAGGAAGCCCAGCCCCACCATGCCGCGGAACGCCCAGAACATCGGCGCCACCTTGGGAATGGTGTCGTTCACCGCCATGGCGATCTGCTCGGGCGTGGCATCGACCACGTTGTTGGTGTACTTCTTCAACAGCAGGCCGTAGCCCAGGTCCTTCTTGAGCTTGTCGAATTCGGCGCGGGCTTCGGGCGACTTGTCGCCGGACTTCAGGCGGGTCAACGCCGCATAGGCCAGCATGCCGTTGCGGATGCGGACTTCATGTTCCTTCTTGAGGTCCTTGATGCCCAGCACCTGGGTATCGACCGAGCGTGTCCCGATCAAGCCCAGTACGTAGGGAATCTTGATGGCGTAATCGGTGCGCTCTTCCTTGTCGTTGGGCAGGCCGAACAGGGTCAGGCCGGCCGGGGCGGGGTGGGTGTCCCACTCGGCTTCGATGGCGGCCAGCTTGACCTTGTTGACTTCACCGGCGGTATAGCCCGATTCATCCCCCAGGACGATCACCGAGAGCGTGGCGGCCAGGCCGAAACCGGCAGCCACGGCGAAGGAACGCAGCGCGAAGGCGGTATCACGCGCCTTGAGCAGATACCAGGCGGAGACCCCCAGCACGAACATGGAGGCCGTGACATAGCCCGCTGCCACGGTATGCACGAACTTGACCTGGGCCACCGGGTTGAAGATCACGTCGGTCATGCTGACCAGTTCCATGCGCATGGTCTCGAAGTTGAATTCGGCGCCCACCGGATTGTTCATCCAGCCGTTGGCGATGAGGATCCACAGCGCCGACAGGTTCGAGCCCAGCGCCACCAGCACGGTGACGATCAAATGCTGCTTGCGGGAGAGCTTGTCCCAGCCGAAGAAGAACAGGCCGACGAAGGTCGATTCCATGAAGAAGGCCATCAAGCCCTCGATGGCCAGCGGGGTGCCGAAGATGTCACCCACGTAGTGCGAATAGTAGGACCAGTTGGTGCCGAACTGGAATTCCAGGGTGATGCCGGTGGCCACGCCCATGGCGAAGTTGATGCCGAAGAGCTTGCCCCAGAAGCGGGTCATGTCCTTGTAGATCTGGTTGCCGGTCATGACATAGACCGACTCCATGATGACCAGGATCCAGGACAGGCCCAGGGTCAGGGGGACGAACAGGAAGTGATAGAGCGCCGTGACGGCAAACTGCAGCCGCGATAGCGAGACGACTTCATCGATGGGAACCATGTTGTGTTACTCCGTTTGTTGTTTGGCGGACAGGTCTTGAATTTGTTCGGTGCTTGCCGGCGGCGCGGTGAAGGACAGCATGCGCTGCTCCACCCGCTGCACAGGCATCTGCATGTGCTTGGCCTCGGGATGGGCGAAGAAGGTCCTGGCCAGCACCGTGATGAGGGCGATCTTGACCACCAGCAGCAGGGTGATCTCCACCCCCAGCGGCAGCTGGGTCAGGCGTGGCCAGCGCCACGGTCGTTTGCGGGATTGCGTGAGCTGCATCTGAATTACTCCTTGTCGTTGCTGCTGCCGAGGCGGAACTTGTCGCGCACGTCCAGCAGTTTCTTGACCTTGGAACCCATCTTCATCAATGACACCAGGGTCTCCGGCGAGAGGCGCTGCACATCGTCGAACCAGGAACTGGAGAGCTCGATCAGTTCATACATCTGGCGCATGCGCTTTTGCACTTCCTTGTCATCCTTGCTGCCGGGCGCTTCCAGCAGGGCATCGCGCAGCATCGAGAGGGTCGGTTCGATCTCGCGGCGGCGACGTTCCTCCAGCAGGACCTTGAAGATTTCCCAGATGTCGCCGGGCGGTTCGAAATATTCACGACGATCATTCGGCTTGTGCAGCAATTTCACCAGCCGCCAGGACTGCAGTTCCTTCAGGCCCATGCTCACGTTGGAGCGCGAAAAACTGAGGTATTCGGCAATCTCGTCGGCATTGAGCGGGCAGCCGCAGATATACAGCAGGGCATAGATCTGGCCCACCGTACGATTGATGCCCCAGCGGCTGCCCATCTCGCCGAAGTGGCTGATGAAGCGCTGCATGAGAGGACTGAGTACCTGTTTTTCCATGTTAAAAACTTTCGAAATTTCAGTAATTACTGAAATTTAAAGCAATTGCTTGACCCGTCGCAATGTCATGTTCTCGTGTATTTCCTGATAACAGATATCACTGATGAGAATGACACGCGCCCCGTGTGCATTCGCGGGCGCAGGTCGGCGGCAGGCTCAGGCGGCTGACAGGGCGGAGGAGACGTATGAATGTCTCTTCGTGACGACATCGCGTCTTGCGGACTTCCCGGTTCCGCAAGGACGCAGCCCTGAGTTCAGCATCTTGTCGCGCTGCATGAAGGTATTTTCACGCTTTCCTACACAGCCTGAAGGATTTGACTGATAGGAAACATGATGCGGATCAAATAAGGTGCAATCGCAGCTCAGCCGTAGCGGGGGCGGGGTGCTCCGTGACGCAGGTGAGGCGCGTCTGATTTTCCAAGGATGAATGTTTATGCTGGGTTTCGATTTTCGCGTCGCCAGGATCGTCTGGACCGTCTTCCTGGTGGCCTTGTTGCTCTACGTCACCTATACCATTTCGGCCACCGTGCTGGTGCTGGTGTTTGCCGTCTTCTTCAGTTATCTGGTCTATCCGCTGGTGGAGCAGATCGAGCGGGTACGCCCGGCCCGGGTGCCGCGTGCGGTTTCCATCGCAGTGGTGTTCGTGCTGGCCATCGGTATGGTGGCAGCGGTCGTGAGCATTTTCGGGGTGCGTATCCAGGAAGAGGCCTTGCGGCTGTCAGAACAGCTGCCGGCGCTGCTGCGCTCCAGCGATGCCGTCTCGCACATCCCGCTGCCGGGATTTGCCGAACCGCTGCGCGCGCGCATCCTCGGTTTCGTTCGCGACCAGCTCGCCAATGGCACCGACCAGGCCATGCCCTTGGCCAAGCAGTTCGGCGTGGGCGTGATGCACGCGGCCAGCAACCTGATCTACCTGGTGCTGGTGCCGGTCATCAGCTTCCTGCTGATCAAGGAGGCACCGGCCATGCGTGATGAAATTCTGTCCTGGATGAATCGTTCCAACCGCAAGCTGTGGGATGGCATCATCAAGGATCTGGACGTGCTGCTCTCGCGCTACGTACGGGCGCTGCTCTTGCTGGCCATTGCCACCTTCGTGGCCTACAGTATCGCCTTCTCCCTCATGGGCGTCCCCTACGCCATGCTGCTGGCGGGGCTGGCGGCGGTGCTGGAGTTCATTCCCTTTGCCGGCCCGCTGGCGGCCAGTGCGGCGGCGCTGGTGGTGGCCGGTTTCAGTGGCTATGACCACCTGCTGTGGCTGGTCGGCTTCATCGTCGCCTATCGGGTGTTTCAGGATTACGTGCTCAATCCCTATCTGATGAGCGAAGGCGTGGAGGTCAGCCCGCTGATGGTGATTCTGGGCCTCTTGGCCGGAGACCAGCTGGGCGGAGTGGCCGGCATCTTCCTCTCGGTGCCGGTGATGGCCGCCCTGAAGATCATCTTCACCCGCGCGTCGGCGGCGCAGAAGGCGCGCCGTGCTGCCGAAGCCCGCGAGGCCGAACTGGCAGCCCAGGCCGCGCAGAAGACCGTCAGTGCGGCGCCGGAAGCGGCCCCGACTGCGCTGCCGCCGCAGGGAAGAACAGGCTGAAGCGTATCCAGCCCGGCTGCGGACACTCCACCGCCGCCGTGCCACGATGCAGGGCCAGGATAGCCTTGACGATGGCCAGTCCCAGGCCATTGGATTCGGTGAAGGCGCTGCGCGAGCGGTCGCCGCGATAGAAACGGTCGAACATGCGTGCCATCGCCTGGGGCGTGACCCCCTCGCAGCGGTTGTCCACCAGGATGCGGCTGCCGCTGGCGTCCGCTGCGGCCTGGATGCGGATGACGCTGTCGGCCTGGCCGTAGCGCACCGCGTTGATGACCAGGTTGTTGACCGCACGGCGCCACATGTCGCGATTGGCATGGCAGATGCCTTGCGCCTGCAGTTCGAAACGCAGGCCGCGTTCGTCGGCGATGCCCTCGAAGTAATCGGTCACCTTGCCCAGTTCTTCATGCAGGTCCAGTGCGCTGCACTCCACTGCCAGCGTGGCATGGTCGGCCTGGGCCAGGAACAGGATGTTCTCGACGATGCGCGCGAGCCGCTGCAATTCTTCCACATTCGATTCGAGCAACTGTTCATATTCGTCCAGGCTGCGGCGCTGACCCAGCGCCACCTGGCTCTGGCCCATCAGCACGTTGATGGGGGTGCGGATCTCGTGGGCCAGGTCGCCGGAGAACTGTGCCAGGTGGTCATAGCCGGCTTCCAGGCGATCCAGCATGGCATTGAAGGACAGCGCCACGCGCCGCAGTTCGGCCGGCATGCCGTGCTGCTCCAGGCGGGTCGACAGATGGTCCGGCGTGATCTGGGCGGCGCGCTGGCTCATGGCCTCCAGCGGTTGCAGTCCGCGCCGCAACAGCACGAATCCCAACAGCGAGGTCAGCAGGATCGCCGCCCCGGCGGCCCCGGCGATACGCCAGCGGTAGCTGTGCATCATGCGGCTTTCCTGCACCATGACATAGGCCGCGACGATCTCCACGCGGTTGCCGCCCTGACCGCCCTGGCCGACATCGGCCAGGGCCGATACCCAGCGCACCCGCACGCCATCGGTCCGATAGCTGGTCTGCAGGCTGGCCGAGCTGACCGGGCTGCCCACCGGCAGCGGCGTCATCGGCGGCGGCACCAGATGGTCGGGATTGCTCTGGATGAAGGGCGCGCCTCCCTGGCGACGGAAGATGCGCACATCCTGCTCGTTGCCCATCATGCTTTCGAAAAGGGCGGGGCGCTGCTCCATCTGCTCGACGTTGTACAGATCGTGCATCAGGTTGCGGAAGTGCTCCACCCGCCCGATCAGCGCCTGGTCGGCACGCTGCGAGAGCGCCTCGCCGGCGGCGCGGTCCAGGTAGACGCCCAGGCCGGTCACCACCAGCGCGGTCATCAGGGCGAACAGGGCAGTGACCCGGGCGGTCAGGGTCCAGCCGCGCACGGGGGCAAGCGCGGCGCTCACGGCGTTTCCGAGAACATGTAGCCGACGCTGCGCACGGTGTGGATCAGTTTCTTCTCGAAGGGGGCATCGATCTTGGCGCGCAGGCGCTTGATGGCGACATCGACCACGTTGGTGTCGCTGTCAAAGTTCATATCCCAGATCTGCGAGGCGATCACGGTGCGGGACAGGGCTTCACCCTGGCGCTTGATGAGCAGGTGCAGCAGCATGAACTCCTTGTTGGTCAGCGCGATGTTGACACCCTGGCGCGTGACCTTGTGGCGCACGTGGTCCAGTTGCAGGTCGGCGATCTCGTAGACCTCGGCTTCACGCGTGACGCCGCGGCGCAGCAGGGTGCGGATGCGCAGGACCAGCTCGGTGAAGGAAAAGGGCTTGACCAGATAGTCGTCGGCGCCCAGTTGCAGACCGCGGATACGGTCTTCCACCTGGTCCTTGGCCGTCAGGAACAGCACCGGCAGATCGCGCTTGCTGCGCAGCGCGCTCATGACCTGCCAGCCATCCAGGCCCGGCAGCATCACGTCCAGCACCACCAGGTCGTAGTCCTGCTCCAGCGCCATGTGCAGGCCGTCGCTGCCGGTGCGGGCCAGGTCGACGGCATAGCCGGATTCGCGCAAGCCTTTGCGCAGATAGTCACCGGTCTTGGGGTCGTCTTCGATTACCAGGATGGCCATGCTGTGGGGAAACCGTGAAAGTCAGGGGAAAGGCCGCTGCAAAGGCGGCCGGGATCGGGGAGAATGGCTGGAAAATGCACTCGATTCTAGCAATGGAGGGATTTTTCTTCATGACAAAATTGTCATCAAATCGACACCCGCGCGTCACCGCCGGGGTTTTACCATGACTTTCCCCGGCAAGGTCCAGACCTTGTCGCCGCTTTGCATTCATCTCTTTTTTTTCGGAGTGCACCATGCTGATCAAGATCCGTCCCGACCAGATTGACATCCCGACCGCCTCCGAGATCACCCCGCGTGATCTCTACCTGTCGCGCCGCAGCTTCATGGCGCGCGCGGCGGCCGGTGCCGCACTGGCCGGCGGCATGGGCGCGCTGCCGCAGGCGTTCGCGCAGCAGGGCCGGAAACTGCCGGCCCATCTCAACAACGCCTATGCGGTCATGGACAAGCAGACCGCCTACAAGGACGCCACCAGCTACAACAATTACTACGAATTCGGCACCGACAAGGCCGATCCGGCCAAGAATGCCGGCACCCTCAAGACCAGCCCCTGGACCGTCGACATCGAAGGCGAGGTCAAGAAGCCCATGACGCTGGATCTGGACGCCCTCACCAAGCTGGCGCCGCTGGAAGAGCGCATCTATCGCATGCGTTGCGTGGAAGGCTGGTCGATGGTGATTCCCTGGATCGGCTATTCGCTCTCGGCCCTGATCAAGAAGGCCGAGCCGACCGGCAATGCCAAGTACGTCGAATTCGTCACCCTGGCCGACAAGAAGCAGATGCCCGGCCTGTCCACGCCCATCCTGAACTGGCCGTATCGTGAAGGTTTGCGCATGGACGAGGCCAATCACCCGTTGACCCTGCTGACCCTGGGCATGTACGGCGAAGTGCTGCCCAATCAGAACGGGGCACCGGTGCGCATCATCGTGCCCTGGAAATACGGTTTCAAGTCGGCCAAGTCCATCGTCAAGATCCGTTTCGTCAAGGACGAGCCCAAGACCGCCTGGAACCTCTACGCACCGCAGGAATACGGTTTCTATTCCAACGTCAACCCCAACGTCGACCACCCGCGCTGGTCGCAGGCCACCGAGCGCCGCATCGGTGAGGACGGCTTCTTCGCACCCAAGCGCAAGACGCTGATGTTCAACGGATACAACGACGTAGCCAGCCTGTACACCGGCATGGACCTGCGCAAGTTCTTCTGAAGCCGGGACCGTCCATGCAGCTTGCCCCCGCCGCCTTGCGCACCTTGAAGCCCCGCACCGTCACGCTACTGTGGTGGTTGTTCCTGGCACTGGCCTTCGTCCCGCTGGGGCGGCTGGTCGCGCTGGGCTTGAGCGGCGGGCTGGGTGCCAACCCGCTGGAATTCATCACTCACAGCACCGGGGACTGGACCCTGTACCTGTTCTGCATCACCCTGGCCGTCACGCCCCTGCGCAAGATCACCGGCTTGAACTGGCTGGTGCGCATGCGGCGCATGCTGGGGCTGATGGCGTTTCTGTATCTGTGCCTGCACTTCACGACCTTCGTCTGGTTCGATCACTTCTTCGACCTGGGCGAGATCTGGAAGGACATCGTCAAACGCCCCTTCATCACCGTCGGTGTAATGGCATTGCTGCTGTCCATCCCGCTGGCCATCACCAGTACCAACGGCATGGTGCGGCGCCTGGGTGGCAAACGCTGGCAGGTCCTGCATCGTCTGATCTACCTGATCGTGCCGCTGGGCGTGCTGCATTACTGGTGGGACAAGGCCGGCAAGAACCTGATCGCCCAGCCGCTGTTGTTTGCGGTGCTGGTCGGGGTGATGCTCGCACTGCGCCTGCTGTGGCGGCTGAACCGGGTATCGAGCGCGCCGGGACAGCCCGTGCGACGCTGAAATCTTCCTGTTTCCCTTATCTGAACTGATCGTTTGATCCGATTTTCCGGATTGTCTTCTGGGAGTCCTGCCATGTCTCTGTTCAAACCTGCCGTCCTGGCCTCAGCTGCCAGCCTTTGCCTGGCGCTGGCCTGTGCTTCCACCTTGGCCGCCGAAGCGGCCGTGGCCGTTCCCGCACCCAGCGGCAAGGCCGTGCTGCCGTCCACCGCCAGCAGCGCCACCGTGGTGCTGGCCGGTGGCTGTTTCTGGGGTGTGCAGGGGGTGTTCCAGCATACCCGGGGAGTATTGCAGGCGGTCTCCGGCTATGCCGGTGGCAAGGCGGATTCGGCCACCTATCCCATGGTCAGTTCGGGGACCACCGGTCATGCCGAAGCGGTACAGGTGACCTATGATCCGCGCAAGATTTCCTACGGCCAGATCCTGCAGATCTATTTTTCCGTGGCGCATGACCCGACCCAGCTCAATCGCCAGGGACCGGATCATGGTACGCAATACCGCTCGGCCATTTTCACCTCCAGCAACGATCAGGCCCAGGCAACCCAGGCCTACATTGCCCAGATCAACGCCGCCAAGGTCTTCAGCGCCCCCATCGTGACCCAGGTGGCACCGCTGCAAGGCTTCTATCGCGCCGAGGATTACCACCAGGACTACGCCACCCTGTATCCCGACCAGCCCTACATCGCCTACAACGATCTGCCCAAGATCAACAATCTGCAGAAGATGTATCCGGCCCTCTATCGCGCCGATCCGGTGCTGGTGTTCAAGCACTGACCCGGTGGCCGGGCAGGGATGAGACAATACGCGGCTCTGTCTCATCCCGCCCGCCATGAACGCCACCGATACCCTGCGCCTCGCCCTCGACCATTTCCACCAGGACGACTATCCCGCTGCCGAGCGCCTGCTGTTCTCCCTGCTGGAGAGCCATCCCCGGCACGCCGATGCGCTGCAACTGCTGGGCAGTGTCGTGGCCGCCCAGGGGCGCTTCGAGGAAGCCGCCCTGGCCTGGCAGCAGGCCCTGCCGCTGGTGGACCCCGACAGCGAGCAGGCCCTTGCCCTGCGCTATCGCCTGGGCCGTGCCTTCTACGAGCAGGGACGTCATGAAGATGCCTTCCTGCTCTATCGCGACCTGATCGAAGCCGGGCATGAACGCCCCGAGTTCTTCGTTGCCGCTTCCGCCGCCTTGCTGGGCATGTCGCCCTCCGGCAAGAACGATCTCCAGGCCCTGGCCTTGCTGGAAGAGGCGCTGCAGCGCAATCCCGATGTGCCCGATACCTGGCACCGCAAGGCCCGCCTGCACGAGCGCTTGCGCCAGTGGGAAGCCGCCCGCCAATGTCTGCGCCAGGTACTGCTGCGCTTCGATCAGCGGGCGCAATACTGGCTGGATGCGGGGTTGATCGAACATGCCTCGGGGGAGTACCAGGAAGCCCTGCGTTACTACGACCAGGCCCTGATCCTCGACCCCGATCTGGTGGATGCCCACGTCAGCCGTGGCACCACGCTGGCGCGCCTGCGCGAGCACGAGGAAGCCATCGACAGCTTTTGTCGCGCCCTGCGCATGAATGCTGCCGACGCCGATGCCCACGTCAACCTGGCGCTGTCGCTGCTGGTGCTGGGGCGGCTGCAAGAAGCCTGGCCGCTCTACGAATGGCGCTGGGAAGGGCGCGGCGCCGATCCTTACCGCCACGCCGCCATCCCGCCCTGGAACGGCGGCAGTTCGCTGGCCGGCAAGCGCATCCTGCTGTGGGCCGAGCAGGGGCAGGGCGATACCATCCAGTTCAGCCGCTATGTGCAGCAGATGGTCGAGGCCGGGGCCGAGGTGGTGTTGGAGATTCCGGAAAGTTTGTTCACCCTGATGCAGCAGCTGCCCCTGGGCGCGCGCATTGAACTGGTCGCCTCCGGCAGCGCCCTGCCCCCGGTGGACTACCAGCTGCCGCTGATGAGCCTGCCGCTGGTGTGCAATACGACGATGGACAATATCCCGGCACCGGTACCCTACCTGAATGTTCATATCGCCCTGAAAGCGCAGTGGGAACGGCATCTGGACGGCCTGGCCCCGCGTGTGCCGGGCCAGGTGCGCGTGGGCATCGTCTGCTCCGGCAATCCGGGCAACCTCAATGATGCCCGCCGGTCCATCGCGCTGGCCCGCTTTGCCGCGCTGGAGAAGGCGCGCGAGAGGGTGTCCTTGTTCGTGATCCAGCCCGACCTGCGCCCCGAGGATGCGCAATGGCTGCAGCAGGCCGGGCCGCAATGGCATGCCGTAGGGGAGGGCATCCGTGACTTCGCCGATACGGCGGCGGCACTCTCCTGCATGGATCTGGTCATCAGCGTCGATACGGCCGCCGCCCACCTGGCCGGTGCACTGGGCTTGCCGGTCTGGATCGCGCTGCCGTATGCCGCGGACTGGCGCTGGTTCCTGCAACGCCATGACTCGCCCTGGTATCCCACCGCCCGGCTGTTCCGCCAGCAGCGTGCAGGAGATTGGGACGAAGTGATGACCCTGCTGCGCGCAGCCCTGGCAGTCGCCTCGTTCTCCTCCTGAATCCGCCCGAAAGACAGCGGCATCACGCCGCTGCACCGGACCTGGCAATCGCGCCGGGCCGCGTCCGTGCGGCGCGCATCTTGATCTTCATTCCATTCCTCGAAGTTTTTCGAGGCGATATGAAGCATTCTGCACCAAGGGACAATTAGTCGCTCCTGTCGTTTCCGCGATCATCCAAAGCCTATTCTCGTTTCCCGCCCGTGCGGCTGCCGTGTCGGTCGGATTTCCGCGAGGGTCCGCAGCGGACGAGAGCAACCCAACATGAGCGCAGATGAACGACACTCTTTCCCCTGGCCGCGCGCGCGGCCCGCAGTCTTTCCGGACCTCGGTCATGCAGCGCGGCACCCGCCGCTTCACGGCCGCACTGGCGGCCTCGCTGGCGGTGCTGAGCCTGCCTGCCGGGGCCGTCACCCTGGGTGAGCTGGTGCAGCAGGCCGCCTTCAACAATCCCGCTGCTGTGGCCCGCCAGCGCGCCGTCGACGCCGCCGGCGAGAGCATCTCCTCGGCCAGATGGCAATTCTTCCCCACGCCCTCGATGTCGGTCGAACGCGCTGGCGCGACCAGCAAGCGGGACGTGTCCTACGGTGGTGACGACACCGTCGTCATCCTGCGCCTGCAACAGACGCTGTGGTCCGGTGGCCGCCTGACGGCACAGCTGGAGCAGGCCGGTCACAACCGCACCTCGGCCGAGGAAGCCCTGCGTGAGCAGCGCTTCCGCCTGGCCGAACAGGTCATTTCGCAATACAGCCTGTGGGTGCGGTCGGACCTGGCGGCCGAGGCCAACCAGAAGAACCTGAAGGCGCTGGAGGACTTCCTCGCACAAAGCCAGCGCCGCGAGAAGGAAGGCGCTGCCGCGCGCGTGGACGTGACCCTGGTGCGGGGCCGCCGCGACCAGGCGCTGACCGACCTGCTGGGCGCCAAGGCCAGCCGCCAGTCGGCCCGGCTGCAACTGGAGCAACTGGTCGGCCTGCCCTTGCGCGACGAGGAGCTGCGCGCCGATGTGGTGAAGCTGTCCATCAGCGAGGAGTTGCCTGTGCTCACCGAGAGCATGCTCCAGAGCAGTCCGCTGCTCAAGCGGCTGCGTGCCGATGCCAAGGTGCAGGAATCGGCCATCCGGATCCGTAGTGCTTCCTACTGGCCTGAAGTCTACGCCCGCCTGGAACACCAGCGCGGCAACTTCAGCGTCGCCCACACCCCCGATGCCAACCGCGCCTTCATCGGCATGCAGATGCAGCTGGGCGCCGGCCTGTCGCTGGGCTCCGAAGTGGCGGCTGCACAGGGACGCTACGAGTCGGCCGTGCTGGCGGTGGATGCCGCCCGGCTGGAACTGATTTCGCAGATCGCCGCCACCTATACCGAATATCAGCAGGCCGAGGCGCGCTCGCGCAACCTGGAGGACGTGGCGTTGTCGTCCGAGGAGGTGCTGGCCTCCTACACTCGCCAGTATCTCTCCGGCCGACGCTCCTGGCTGGACGTGATGAATGCCGCGCGTGAGGTGGTACAAACCGACCTGCAAAAGGCCGACGTCACGGCCATGATCATTGCCAACGGCCGCAAGCTGCAATTGTGGGCGTATGGACTGGACCAGGTGCGCTGAACATCATCCTGCGCGCCGGCGGTGACCTGAAGAGATACCGCAGCGCGTCTGCAGCCGGGAGGATCATGATCACCAAAGCGCAGTTCAGGCGCGCCATCCAGCGCGAGGAATTCATCGTCGTCTATCAGCCCATCGTGGTGCTGGCCGACGGTCGCTGCGCCGGCGCCGAAGTCCTGGTGCGCTGGCAGCGCGAGAATGGCGCGCTGCTCGCTCCCGATCACTTCCTGCCGGCGGCGCAACGGCACGGTTACTTCGATGCCATCACCGATCTGGTGCTGGCACAGTCCCTCAACGACATGGCCCCGACGCTGCGCGCCCATCCGCAGCTGCATCTGGCCATCAACATCCCGGCCCAGGACGTCAACAGCGGCAGGATACTGAAGGTGCTTGATGCTGGTCTGGCCGCCACCGGCGTGGCGCCCGCCCAGCTCTGGCTGGAGATTACCGAGGGCAGCAGCATGGAAACCCGGGCCAGCCGCATGACCTTGTCCGAGGCGCGTTGCAGGGGGCATGTCATCGCGCTGGACGATTTCGGCACCGGTTATTCCTGCCTGCGCTATCTGCACGAACTGCCCTGTGATGTCCTCAAGCTGGATCGCAGCTTCGTCACCGGTATCGGCAGCGATACCCCGCCGCATCCGGTACTGGGCTGCATCATCGACCTGGCCCACAAGCTCCGGCTGGCCATCGTGGCCGAGGGCGTGGAAACGGCGGCACAGGCGAGCTATCTGGATCAGGCCGGGGTCCACTATGCGCAGGGCTGGTATTACGCGCGACCCATGCTGGCCGGTGAATTTTCCCGCTATTGCAGCATGTCGCAGAGTGCATTGGCGTTGTTGCCCGCCCAGCCTGCCTCCACCTCGCAGTGTGCTCCCGCCGTCGATGGGGGGCGCGTGGAAACGGCAGCAGGGGTGGCGCCATCCTTGATTCCCCTGAGCTGACGGCGGTCTTCGCAGGCGTTGCTTTGGCTGACTCCGCACTGGCTTTTTTACGCTCTTCTGCGACGTTTTTTTCAGACATGTGCTGTCCCAATCGCCGAAGTTTTCCTTTCCTTTTTAAAACTTCATATCGCCTGCACCATAGGACAATTATTCTGGAAGAAAATGTTAGATAAAGTCACCTACGCGTCGCTGTTCATGGTCTAGCGGAGACGCTGTCACCAACGCTGACTTTTGTCGGATTATTCGGTGGCGAATGGCATCAAGCTCCCCTCGGGTTGCAGATGATTCGAGGGGAGTTCTCTTTTTGTAGGCCCTTTGTGAAGAGGCTTTCAGGCGACATAGCGTATTGCTTTGATTGTCGCGCAAGATCAGGCAGGCTTTCTCTTCACTTGCACACTTTCTTCTCTCCACATCTCTCATAGAGAGACATCAAGTCGATTAGACAATATTCGTCATTTACTTAGTTTTTTGAGAATGGAAAATATGTCCCGGATGAACTAAAGGACAATTAAAAATTTCTATATTTTCAAAGATCATTAGCCTCATTGACGATCTGCCGCAGCGCCTGATTCCGGACGTGATCTCCCTCGGTTTCGCCCCCTTCCGCTAGCGTGGCGAAACACCATCGATGACGTCATCCGGGTTTTTTCTGGCATTACGCGACGCATCGTCTGAGGGGTTTCCTCCTGCTTTTCGCTCTCACTGTCGATCAAGCCGAGTCCGTCCTGAAACGAGGCGTCTTCGACAGTCCTTCCCGTGAAGGAAGGCCGATCGTCGCCGCTGATACCAAACCAAACGAATCGCCATGAGAAAGCACATCCATTCCTGTCCCAGATTGCCGCATCCAGCCTGCGCCGCAACGGGCAACGCTCACGCCCAGTCGCAAGCTGGCCGCATTGCCGCTCTGCCGGGGGTCTCCCCATGAGCGAGCTGGCATCTTCCCTTGCATGGGCCGTGACGACCGCCGCGCGGCGTCACGGTGTGGTCATCGACAGAAGGACTGTTCGCGCACGACATTGCGGTCTGGCCGACCAATGACATCAGCAGCATCCGCATCCGGCTGGATGGCCCGCAACTGGACCTGCAGAAGGACAAGCTGGTCCTGGATGTGCCGCTGGCGCTCAATGCCAGCCTGGCTACGGTGAGCGGCAAGAGCATCGGCGGCGTCAGCGGCTTGAGCTATGGCTACGACGGCAGCACCCAGGTGCTGACCATCAGCAAGAGCCCCGGTGTACCCATGAGCGGACTGGATACGCGCGCCATCCTGAAGGCCATCCAGTACCAGAATGCCACGCCGAGCGCAGGTGACCGTAGTGCCACCATCACGCTCACCGATGTGGCGGGCAACAGCAGCAACACTGGCGTGACACTGTCGGTGGACATGACGGCACCGGCCAGCATCACCGGAACGCTGGTGAACAACAAGCAGATCAGCTACAAGATGCTGAGCATTCCGGACATCATGGGCGACACCAACAAGCACAACCTGCACTCCGGCGAGAGCGCGGATATCACCAGCCTGTTGCCGGCCGGGATGACGGCGGCCACCTTCGTTTCCTCGCTCAAGGGCATCTTCGCAGAATGGGGTGGAGTCCCTATTACCAATGATGCGAACACGACCGACAAGCACTACAACAGCGTGTTCTCGTTCCCGAGCGGTTTTGGCTTGGATACGACGTTTAGCATGGCACACCAGGGCGGCGACTACGTGAAGGGCGAAAACTTCACGTTCGCGTCTCCCGATGGCAGACAGCTCTTGCTCAAAGCCGTGAGTGGCTTCTATAGCGCCCTTACCGATGTATACGCCTTCCGGCGACAGCTACCTGATCTCGGTGAGCATGGGCGGCAAGGTGATCGCGTTCAGCGAGGTGATGGCGGGCGACTTTTCGCTGACCACGCCGGCCAACATCCTGGCGCCGGGCATGTACCACGACCTGACCATCACGGCCACCAATATCAGTAACGGTGTCAACAATGGCCAGACCACCGTTCTCCAGAACCAGACGCTGGGCTGGTACTGGGTGCCGCAGAGGCTGGACAGTTTGAGCGGAGGTGCCGGCGATGATCAGATTCCCTTGTCCGTCACCTCCGGTGGCATCAATACCGTGGTGCAGACCGGCCAGGGCAAGGACACGTTGATACTGGGCGGATTCGGCATCAGCGACTCCTCCAGGCTGGTGGCCACGGTTTCCGACTTCACCTTGGGACAGGACAAGGTGACGGTATTCGGACAGTCCGTCACCAAGGACAAGCTCGATACCTTCGTCAAGGCCTCCGCCTACAGCACCAGTTCCACCAAGCTGGTGGTGGACCTGGACGGAGCCGGGGCGGGGACGACCAGTTACACCTTGTACCTGCAGAACGTGGCCTACAACCCAAGTAATACCCATACGATCTTCGGTGTGTGATGGCCCTGACCTAGACCGAGATCGTTGACACGCACGCGCATCGGCTCCTTGAGGGGCCGATGCCTGCGCCCCACAGACGGACCGGCCGCAGGCCGTGTCCAGCGTTTTTCAAACCAGATGAAGGAGAAAAAAATGGCAGCGCAATCCGCAGATTCCGATGAGCAGAATTTCTGGCCAGGCTACGTCGATTCCATGGTCAACATGGTCATGTACCTGTTGCTTCTGATCGCCATCCTGGCCATGGCCGTGATGTATTTTTCCATGCGCGCGCGCGACGAAGCCAAGGACAGCAAGGCTACCGAGATCGAAATGCCGGGCAAGCCTTTCCCCCAGGCCTTGCCGGGGCCCAACGCGCTCACGCCGGTCACCCCCAGTGCCGAGGAGCTGCATGCCCAGATTGAGCAGATGCGCCAGACGCTCAACAACAACGAGGTCCGCTACAAGGCCGACGTGGCCGAGCTGAAGGAAAAGCTGCGCGAGAGCGACCAGCGTTTCAAGGCATCGGGCCTGGCCAAGGTCGAGAAGCCCAACCAGAAGGAACGCGGCAACAACATGAAGTCCACGCCTGAAGCCGATCTGGCCAAGGAAGGAGCCTCCGAACGCGTACTCAACGCCAGCGGCACGGCCGGAGCGTTACCCACCGGCGTGGAGCAGTTTGCCTTGCGGCCCAGCGTGCTGATCGTGCGCTTCCGTCCAGGCACCGTGGACCTGAATCCGGACGAAGCCAGGCGCATGAACGAGACCTTCGTCAAGCACTTCGAATGGAACCCCGGCGTGGAACAGAACTTCACCATTTCCTCGGCGGCCGTGGAGGGCTTGTCGGAGTCCAACCGCATGGCCTTCTATCGCGTGGTGGCGGTGCGCAACCACCTGCTGTCCATCGGTGTGCCGGCGGCCCGTATCCGCCAGCGCATCGAACCCGTACCTGCGGCGCGCCAGAGTGGCACGGAAGGGCTGGAAATCCGCATCCAGAAGACCGAGTGAGGAGGCCCGATGTCTGATGCCGCAAGTTCCATCGAGGACGCCCTGGTCGGCAAGACCACCTATACGCTGGATGTGACCCAGGCCGGCACCGCCCTGCGCAAGATTTCCATCGAAACCATCAGCGATGTGCGCAGCCTGGGCATCGATCTCCTGCTGGTGCTGCGCAGCGGCGGCCAGATCCTGTTGCGGGAAGGTGCGCTGGATGCGCTGGTCAACCCGAACCGGCGCCTGGAGTTCAGTGATGGCGTACTGACTCTTCAGCAGATCTTCATGCAGAGTGAACAGTTCGACTTCCTGAACCAGTCCGGTTCCGGTGTCGCTGCGCATCTGTATGTGGCTCATGCGCACGACAGGCCGCTGCCGCAGTGGGATCACGGTGCGGCATTTCCATTGGGAGGCTGAGGATGGATGAACCTGCTGATCTGTCGACGCTGACCGAAGCGCCCGCTGCAGCGCCCGTGGTGGATGCCATGCGGTGCTGCAAGCAGGCCATCGGTGAGCGTCTCAAGTCCACGCGCATGTTGAGTGGCCTGAACCAGCGCGACTTCGCCAGCCGCCTGGGGACTTCGGGTGCCTACATCAGCTGCGTTGAACTGGGGCACAGCATGCCGGGCGGACGCTTTTTGCGCTCGCTGCACCGGGAGTTCGACGTCAACATCAACTGGCTGCTGACCGGGCTGGAGAAGGAGATGCCACCCCGTCATGGCTTCCACGTGAAGGTGTTGATCGGGGATTATGTCCGCGCCTCGGAGCGTGGCAAATCCCTGGTGATGGCAGTGGCCAATTTCCTGGTGAGCAGGAGCGGTTGAAGACCAAGGGCCAGGTGGGCCCGCAGCGGCTGCTTGCCGCTGCGGGCAACTGCCCTGCGTACGGGGATACGGGCGGCGCAAACGGGCTCGCCCGTACAGAGGAGAGCATATGTACAGTGAAGAAATCGGTGGGCGGATCAAGGAAATCCGGCTCGCACATGGCCTGAGCCAGCGTGAGCTGGGGCAGCGCCTCAATACGTCCACCGGTCACATCAGCTGGCTGGAAGCCGGCAAGGCCATGCCCGGGGGAGAACTGTTGCTGCAGCTCTATCGCGAATTTGCGGTCGACATCAACTGGCTGCTTACCGGCAACGAACCCGAGGTACTGCCCCGGGAGAGCGATAACGACGTCCGGCAACTGGTCGATAATTATTGCCGTATCGATGTCCAGGGGCGCGAGATCATCCGCATCCTGGCCAGCTATGCCGGCCGCAGCGCGGCCTGAGCGCGTTCAGCGTCCCGTGGCAGGCGCGCTGGCCGCCACGTTGACAGTACCTGCCTGCACCTCGCGGTTCAGGCGCCACACCAGGGCTGACGCCAGCAGCGTGGTTCCCACGATGACATAGCCCACCACATCAAAATGCTGCAACTGGCCCTGCGGGCCGAGTGTGACGATATGGCCCGCCACGACCGAGGCCACCCCGCCCGAGAGTTGCTGGATCGATGCGCTGATGGCGTTGAAGGAGCCGCGCTGCTGCGGCACCGGCACCGAGGCGACCAGCGCCTGGAACGGGATCATGCGTGAAAAGATCCCCAGGAACAAGACCGCATTGACCAGCACGATCATGGGAACCGTGACCGGCCCCAGGTGCGTGTAGATCAGCACCATGACGATGGACAGTACGGCACCGAAGACGAAGACCCGGAACTTGCCCACCTTGTCGGCGGCCCGACCGATGAGCGGACCGAAGGCGATGGTGCACAGTCCGGTCACCAGGTAGACCGTGGGCAGGTGGTGCAGATCGATGCCCAGGTTGCCGACCAGATAGGCGCTGCTGAAGGGCATGAGCATGAAGCCGCCCGTCATCAGCAGGGCAGTGGTGGCAAAGGCGAACAGGTAGCGGGGCTCGGTGAGGGTGTGATACAGGTGCATCCAGGCCGTGTGCTCCTGCTTGAGTTTGAGGTGGCCATCCACCGGCTGCATCTTGATGCTGACCACGATGCCGCCCACGGCGCCCAGAGCAGCCATGGCCAGGAACGGCACATGCCAGTTCCAGCGATTGGACAGATAGAGCCCGATCGGAATGCCCAGCACCTGGCTGGCCGCAAAGGAAGTCTGGATGACCCCCATGACGCGCCCGCGCAGCTGCGGTGCAAACAGGTCGGTGGCAATGGCCAGCGTGATGGAGCCGATCACGCCGCCGAACAGGCCCGTGACGATGCGCGCGAGCAGCAGGCTTTCGAAACTCTGCGCCAGGCCGCACCAGACCGTACCCAGCACGAAACCGCCATAGAAGAACAGCAGCAGCCGCTTGCGATCAAAGCGATCGGCAAAGCCGGCCGTGAGCAGGCCGGAGGCGCCGGCGCTGAAGGCGTAGGCGGAGACCACCAGCCCGAACTGTTGCGGCGTGATCTGCATGGCCGGCATGATCACCGCACCCAGCGGTGACATCAGCATGAAATCGAGAATGACCGCAAATTGCAGAAAGGCCAGCAGCCCGACCACGGTCTTCTGGTAGCGTGTGAAACCCGCCGGGGCGGCGGTGCTGGCGGGTGGGCGGGGAGGGGACTGACTCAAAGGGGCTCCTTGGCGTAGGGGTCTGACCGGCTGGTCAGCGGGTTCATCGCCGCACGGGTAGCGATGTACCGATGGCCGGGCGCTGTGTCTGCGCTGACGGATGACCGTGTGCAATATTGTGTGCCCTGTCACCGTTGAGGCATCCGGATCGATGCGCCAGACGAGCAGGGCGCTTGCAAGAGTAGGTGCAAGACCCGGTCAAGGCAAGTCGTTGATGTAAAGAGCGCACGGATCGTCAAGGAAGCGCCAGGTCGTCCACCCGGCAGATCAAGCATGAAGGGCGAGACCCGCCCCGCAGGTCCCGCCCTCCAACTGCTGAACCTGCCGGCCGGCCAGGGCCCGCAGGTTTTGCTCTGAAACTTCACCTTGCCATCATTGCTTGAGCAGACTGCACTTGGAATCCGCCACGCTGGTGAAGGCTTGTTCACCTGGGATGGTTTCCAGCAATTTCAGGTAATCCCAGGGCTTCTTGGACTCGGCCGGTGACTTCACCTGGTACAGGTACATGTCGTGGATGTTGCGTCCATCGGCGCGGATGTAGCCCTTGTTGTAGAAATCATCGATGCGGGCCCTCTTCAATTGCGCCATCACCTTGGTGGAATCATCGGTGCCGACCGCCTCCACCGCCTTCAGATAGGTCATGGTGGCCGAATAGGCCGCCGCCTGGTGGGTACTGGGCATTTTCTTCATCTTCTGGAAGAAACGCTCGGCAAACTTGCGCGAAGGTTCGTCCTTGTCCCAGTACCAGCTGTCGGTCATCATCAGACCCTCGGCATTGGCCAGTCCCAGGGCGTGGATGTCGTTGATGACCATGAGCAGACCCACCAGCTTCATGGTCTTGGTCACGCCGAATTCCTTGGCGGCCTTGATGGAATTGACGGTGTCCTCCCCCGCATTGGCCAGACCCAGAATCTGTGCCTTGGAGGCCTGCGCCTGCAGCAGGAAGGACGACAGGTCCGAGGACTGCGGCGGATGCTTGATCGAACCGACCACCGTCCCGCCGCTGGCCTTGACCACCGCGCTGGTGTCATTGGCCAGCGAATGGCCGAAGGCATAGTCCGCCACCAGGAAGAACCAGGACTTCCCGCCCTGCTTGATCACCGCGCTGGCCGTGCCCTTGGCCAGGGCCACGGTGTCATATTCGTAGTGCACGGTGTAGGGGGTGCATTCCTCGTTGGTCAGGCGCGCGGTGCCGGCTCCGATGTTGATGTAGACGCGCTTCTTCTCGGCCATCACCTTGTTCATCGACAAGGCCGTGGCCGAATTGACGCCGCCGATGAGCATGTCCAGGCCGCGTTCGTCGGCCCATTCGCGGGCGCGGGTGGCGGCGATGTCGGCCTTGTTCTGGTGGTCCGCCGAGAGGATCTCGATGGGCTTGCCCAGCACCTTGCCACCATGGTCGGCCACCGCCATGCGGATCGCTTCCAGTCCGCCCAGGCCGTCGGTGTCGGCATAGGGGCCGGACATGTCGGTGATGAAACCGATGCGTACCACGTCATCGGATACCTGGGCCCAGGCCGGGCCCGAAAACATGCCTGCGATGGCACAGGCGGCTGCCAGCTTGCGCAGCTTGCTCGATGGGATCATGCGTTTGTCTCCTCGTCTTGATTGGCCGCTGGGCGGCTCGGGGTCATGCGCTTGTCGCTGCTTGAGTTGCTTGAGTTGCTTGAGTTGCTTGAGCTGTGTCATTGCTTCAGCCGCGGCGCTCGGCCAGCAGCGATTTGGCGTAATCCACGCGCACATCGTGGCGCGCCACCATTTGCTGGACCAGCCAGTCCATCTCGTGCGCTTCGGCGCCGGCGGCCAGCGCGATGTTGCGCGCATGCAGCGCCATGTGGCCGCGCTGGATACCTTCGGTCGCCAGTGCGCGCAGGGCCGCCATGTTCTGCGCCAGGCCCACGGCCACCGCGACCTCGGCCAGTTCCTGTGCGGATTGCACGCCCAGGATCTTGAGCGCGGCGCGCGCCGCCGGATGGGTCTTGGTGGCGCCCCCTACCAAACCGACCGGCATGGGAATCTCCAGGGTGCCGACCAGGTCGCCATCGGCAGCAATTTCCCAGTGCGTCAGCGAAGTGTAGCGGCCATGACGGCAGGCGTAGGCGTGGGCGCCGGCTTCCACCGCGCGCCAGTCATTGCCGGTGGCGACGATGACCGGATCGATGCCGTTCATGATGCCCTTGTTGTGGGTGGCCGCGCGGTAGGGGTCGACGGCAGCAAATTCATACGCATCGACGATGCCATCGATGACTTCCTCGCCGCTGTAAGCGCTGGTGGCGAGGACCTCTGCAGAAACCTTCACCCTGGCTCGCGCCAGGCGCAGGTCGGCCAGGTTGGAGAGGATGCGCAGCCGCACCTTGCCGCCGGTGATCTCCTCGATATGCCCGGCCACCGCCTCGGCCATGGTGTTGACGGTATTGGCGCCCATGGCGTCGCGCACGTCCACGATCAGGTGGGTCACCACCATGGCGCCACGCCGGGTGTCCGGGAAGACGTGGACTTCAATGTCCCGGCACCCGCCGCCGAGGTCGTTGAGCACCTTGTCACGGCTGTTGGCGATGTCGATGATGGCCTGGCGGTCCTTGAGGATGGCCAGCCGCGCTCCATGCGGATCGGTCACGCCGAGCAGCTGGATCTGGGCGCGCATGAGGGGTGTACTGCTGGAGGTCTGGAAGCCGCCGCAGGCGCGCACCAGCTTGGCCATGAAGGAGGCAGCGGCCACCACCGAGGGTTCCTCGACGGCCATCGGCACCAGCACGTCGCGGCCGTTGAGCTGGAAGTAGCCCGCCACGCCCAGCGGCAGCTGGAAGGTGCCGACCACGTTCTCGATCATGCCATCGGCCGTGCCCAGCGGCAGGCCGCCAGGTTGGCCCAGCAAGGCTTGCTCGCCTTCTCCCAGTCCGGCCAGTCGGGCGATTTCGGCCAGGCGTTGGGGCGGGGTCAGGGTGCGGAATCCGGGCAGTCGCGAATCGCTGGCGGAGTGGGTGTCACTGTGCATGCGCTTGTCTCTCTTTTGGTCGTGATATGAAGGCTTGTGAAAGGGCAGCGCTTGCAGCGGCCCTCTCCAGCGCTGGCAGAATAACAAGGGTGTACCATTGCGCATGGGTACAGTTGGCGCCAACAGTGATGCAACTGTACCCAGGACAATCCCTTTGCATTGCAGCAAGATTCGATCACCCATGGCCCCAGCCCAGACCCTCACCCTGACCCGGACACTGGTGGAACTGATCCGCCGCCAGATCGCCGAGGGCGCCTATGCGCCCGGCAGCCGTCTGCCGTCGATCCGCGCGCTGTCGGCGCAGCATGACTGCGCCAAGAACACCATCGTCAATGTCTTCGAGGAGTTGACGGCGCAGGGCGTGGTCGAGCCCCGGCGCGGCTCGGGCTTCTTCGTGTGCGCCACGCCGCCGCGTCCCAAGGAAGAGGAGGAGGGCAGTCTCAGCCGTGCCATGGACGTGGTCTGGCTCATGCGTGAGCAGTTGAAGCACGACCCCGGTCATCTGCGCCTGGGCGATGGCTTTCCGCCGGTGGAATGGCTGCATGACGTGCGGCTGGACAAGTTCCATCAGAAGGTAGTGCGCACCGGCATGGGCGCGCTGTTCGGCTACGGCAGCCGCTTCGGCTACCTGCCGCTGCGCCAGCACCTGGTGCACAAGCTCGCGCAGCATGGGATCGAGGCCGCGACCAGCCAGATCGTGCTGACCCACGGTGCCAACCAGGCACTCGACATCGTGATCCGCAACTTCATTGGCCCGGGGGACCGGGTGCTGGTCGATGAACCGGGCTACTACATGTTGTACGGCAAGCTCAAGCTTTCCGGTGCCCGCATCATCGGCATCCCGCGCCACCCGGACGGGCCGGACATTGAGGCCCTGGAGCGTGAACTGCAGGTGGCGGGCAAGCCCTTGCTGTTCTTCACCCAGTCGCTGGGGCACAATCCCACGGCCTCGGACACCTCGCCCCACAAGGCCCACAAGATCCTGCAACTGGCCGACCGCTACGATGCCCTGATCGTGGAGAACGATGCCTTCGCGGACTTCAAGCCGGCCACCGCACCGCGCGTGGCCACGCTGGACCAGTTGCGCCGAACGCTCTATATCGGCAGCTTTTCCAAGTCGGTCTCGGCGGCGCTGCGGGTGGGCTTCATTGCCTGCCATCGGGATCTGGCCAGCGACCTGGCCGATATCAAGATGCTGGTGCACATGAGCAGTTCCGAATACTGCGAGCGCACGCTGGACGTGATCCTGTCCGATGGCCACTTCAGCCGCCACACCGCGCGCCTGCGCGACCGTCTGGCGCAGGCCACCGAAGCGGCCGGCCATCAGTTGCAGCAGCTTGGGGCGCAACTGTTCTGTGCGCCCCAGCAATCCATGTACCTGTGGGCGAGATTTCCCGGCTTTGCCGATGCCAGGCAACTGGCCCGGGGCCTCATGGCGCATCATGTGGTGCTGGCGCCGGGCAGCATCTTCCACGTCGATCCCGAGCACAGCGTCCCGTGGTCGCGTTTCAATGTCGGCCTGCTGTCAGACCCGCGATTTACCGCCGCCATGGCCAGCTTGCTGGAGCAGGCAAGCTGAATTCCCGTCTGCTGGGGGGGCACTATCGGGTTTTCCGTTCAGGCAGGAAGAGAGCCGCCATTGCCCGTCTGTTCGAGGCTTAGCTTTCTTGTCCCGCCCGCGCTCGCATGCCATAGTGCTGAGGGACGGCAGTCGGGGACTGCCGGGGTGACAACAATAATCAAGATGACACTGCGGAGCCTCCGCCCGGACGCTCCGCTGGGGATGGAGCAGAGATGAATATCCTTGGCAATATGAACATTGGCAAACGCCTCACGCTGGGCTTTGCCGTGATACTGGCGTTTTCCGCGATCGTGGCGGGCATCAGCCTGTGGCGACTGGAGCAGGTCGCGTCCGCCACGCGCGAGATGATGAGCGACCCCATCAAGACCGAGCGCCTCATGGGCGACTGGTATACCAATCTGACGGCGGGTATCCGCCGCACGCTGGCCATCGCCAAGAGCAGCGACCCGTCGCTGGCGACCTACTTCGCGGAGGAAGCTGCTGCCTCCACCAAGAGTTCCACCGAGTACCAGAAACAGGTCGAACCCTTGCTGGTCACCCCGGAGGAAAAGGCTCTGTTCCAGAAAATCGGGGAGCAGCGCAAGGTCTATCTGTCTTCGCGCGACGAGATCGTCAAGCTCAAGGCCGCGGGCAACGTGGAGGAGGCCATGCGCCTGCTCGACAAGGTCTTCGTCCCGGCGGCCGCGACCTATCAGAAACTGATGCGCGACATGGTGGACATCCAGCGCCAGGATATCGATGAGACCGCCAAGGAAATCGATCACATCGCCGTCCAGAGCCGCATCCTGATCCTGGTGCTGGAGGGGCTGATCCTGCTCCTGGGCATCGTGCTGGCGCGTCTGCTCACGCTGGGCATCACCCGGCCGCTGCAGACGGCGGTGGTGGTCTCGCGCAAGGTGGCCGAGGGCGACCTGGCCACCCAGGTACAGGTCAATTCGCGCGACGAGACCGGCCAACTGCTGCAATCGCTCAAGGAGATGAATGACAGCCTGCGCAGCATCGTCTCCAATGTCCGTAACGGCACCGATACCATCAGCACGGCCTCGGCCGAGATCGCCGCCGGCAATCTGGATCTCTCCAGTCGTACCGAGCAGCAGGCCAGTTCACTGGAAGAAACCGCCTCGGCCATGGAAGAGCTGATTTCCACCGTGCGTCAGAACGCCGACAACGCGCGCCAGGCCAGCCAGCTGGCGCAATCGGCCTCCAGCGTGGCCGAGCAGGGTGGCGGCGTGGTCAGTCAGGTAGTCGATACCATGGGCGCCATCAATGCTTCTTCGCGCAAGATCGTGGACATCATCAGCGTGATCGACGGGATTGCCTTCCAGACCAATATCCTTGCGCTCAATGCCGCCGTGGAAGCAGCGCGTGCCGGTGAGCAGGGACGCGGGTTTGCCGTGGTGGCCTCGGAAGTGCGTTCGCTGGCCCAGCGTTCGGCCTCGGCGGCCAAGGAGATCAAGGAGCTGATCAATGATTCGGTCGCGAAGGTCGGCGACGGCAGTCGCCTGGTCGAGCAGGCCGGTGCCACCATGCAGGAAGTGGTCAGCAGCGTGCGCCACGTTACCGATATCGTGGCCGAGATCAGTGCAGCCAGTGCCGAGCAGACCAGCGGCATCGAGCAGATCAACCTGGCCATTACGCAGATGGATCAGGTGACCCAGCAGAATGCGGCCCTGGTCGAGCAGGCGGCAGCTGCTGCTGCCTCGATGCAGAACCAGGCGGGACGGCTGGCGCAGATGGTCAGCGTGTTCCGGGTCAATGAAGGCGAGGCGCCGGTCAGGCGGGAGATCGACGTGACCCCGGCCGGCCCGACGCTGCCGCACTGAGCTCACTGACTGTACTTGCCAGGACGGCCCCGCGGGGGCCGTTTTGTCTTTTCTGCGTCTGCGTCTGCGGCAGCCTCAGCGACGCTTCCAGTAATCCGGCTGCGCATAGGCATGGCGCAGAAAATCCACGAAGGTACGGATGCGCAAGGGCAGGTGGCGTCGCTGCGCAAACACTGCGTAGATCGATGGTGCCGGAGCGGCAAACTTGTCCAGCACCGTCACCAGCTCGCCAGCTTCGATGGCTGCGCCCACTTCCCACATCGACCGCCAGGCCAGGCCGCGTCCGGCCAGCGCCCAGTTGTGCAGCACTTCACCGTCATTGCAGACCATGTTGCCGCCGACCTTGTAGACGCTCACCTTGCCGGACTGCTTGAGTGTCCAGCCACGCTGGCTGCCTTCGCTGCTCATGGCCAGGCAATTGTGGCGTACCAGTTCGTCCGGGGTCTGCGGGGTGCCGTGGCGGCGCAGGTAGGAGGGAGCGGCGACGATGACCCGGTGATTCTCGGCCAGCTTCACGCTCACCAGGTTGGAGTCGGTCAGGGTGGCAATGCGGATGGCGACGTCGATGCCTTCCCCGATGACGTCGGCAATGCGGTCATTGAGGTTCAGCGTGAGGGTGACATCGCGGTGCTCTGCCAGAAAGGAGGGCACCAGGGGTGCCACGTGCTGGCGACCGAACCCGGCCGGGGCCGAGATCAGCAACTGGCCACTGGCACGCGCGCTGCGTTCGGATACCGCCGATTCGGCATCTTCCAGGTCAGCCAGGATGCGCTGGCAGTCTTCCAGAAAGGCTGCGCCTTCGTTGGTGAGCACGATCTTGCGCGTGGTTCGCTGCAACAGCTTCACGCCCAGGCGCTCCTCCAGCGCATCCAGGCGCCGCCCTATCATGGCCGGGGCGATGCCCTCGGCACGGGCCGCCGCCGACAGGCTGCCACGGGCGGCGACCTCGGCAAAGGTCGAAATCTGCTTGAACTGGTCCATGCTGTCCTCTTCGAAAGACCCGGAAACGGGCGGCAAAGCCGCGCCGGCCCTGCGCCGACGTGCTGCGGCGATTATCTGCTCACTTATGACTAAAACGCAAAGATAAATTGATAAAAGCTTTCACTACTATCGATTTGGTTTAAATATACTGCGTACATAAAGTGTCTGATGCGATGCAAAAAGCTGCATAGTCTCAGGCACAATCATGAAAACAAGATTCACCAGTCCATTTTTCTTTTTGAGGAGTCCAGCATGACGCAACTGAAGCTGCCCACCGGCATGGAAATCTCCGGCGAGATCAAGCCGGGTTACGAGAACGTCCTGACCTTTGACGCCCTGTCACTGGTCGCCAAGCTCTCGCGCGCCTTCGAAGCGCGTCGCCAGGAACTGCTGGCCGCCCGTGCCGAGCGCGTCAAGCGGCTGGATGCCGGCGAACGCCCCGACTTCCTGAAGGAAACCGAAGCCATCCGCACCGGCGACTGGAAGATTGCTCCCATCCCCGAAGCCCTGAAGTGCCGCCGCGTGGAAATCACCGGTCCGGTCGAGCGCAAGATGGTCATCAACGCCTTCAACTCGGGCGCCGACAGCTACATGACCGACTTCGAGGATTCCAACTCGCCGGTGTGGGACAACCAGATCAGCGGACAGATCAACCTCTACGACGCCATCCGCCGCACCATTTCGCTGGAATCGAACGGCAAGAGCTACAAGCTCAACGACAAGATCGCCACCCTGGTGGTGCGTCCGCGTGGCTGGCACCTGGACGAGAAGCACGTCACCATCGATGGCAAGCGCATCTCCGGCGGCATCTTCGACTTCGCTCTGTTCCTGTTCCACAACGCCAAGGAACAGCTGGCGCGCGGCGCCGGTCCTTACTTCTATCTGCCCAAGATGGAATCGCATCTGGAAGCGCGTCTGTGGAACGACATCTTCGTGATGGCGCAGAACGAGATCGGCCTGCCGCAAGGCACCATCAAGGCCACCGTGCTGATCGAAACCATCACCGCCGCCTTCGAGATGGAAGAAATCCTGTACGAACTGCGTGAGCACAGCGCCGGTCTGAACGCCGGTCGTTGGGACTACATCTTCTCCTGCATCAAGAAGTTCAAGAACGACAAGGACTTCTGCCTGGCCGATCGCGCCAAGGTCACCATGACCTCGCCCTTCATGCGCGCCTACGCACTGCTGCTGCTGAAGACCTGCCACAAGCGCGGCGCGCCGGCCATCGGCGGCATGAGCGCGCTGATCCCGATCAAGAACGATCCGGAAAAGAACGCCATCGCCATGCAGGGCATCATCAACGACAAGCGCCGCGATGCGACCGACGGTTACGACGGCGGCTGGGTGGCTCACCCGGGCCTGGTCGAAGCCTCCATGAAGGAATTCGTGGCCGTGCTGGGCGACAAGCCCAACCAGTTCGAAAAGCAGCGTCCGGACGTGGAAGTGAAAGCCGCTGACCTGCTCAACTTCCAGCCGGAAACTCCGATCACCGAGGCCGGCCTGCGCTACAACATCAACGTCGGCATCCATTACCTGGGCGCCTGGCTGGCCGGCAATGGCTGCGTGCCCATCCACAACCTGATGGAAGATGCGGCTACCGCCGAGATCAGCCGTGCCCAGGTGTGGCAGTGGATCCGCAGTGCCAAGGGCAATCTGGAAGACGGTCGCAAGGTCACTGCCGACATGGTACGCGCCATGATTCCGGAAGAGCTGGCCAAGGTGACGCAAGTGGCAGGTGATGGCCCGACCTATGACCGCGCGGCCAAGATCTTTGAAGAAATGTCCACCTCCGAGACCTTCGCCGAGTTCCTGACGCTGCCGCTGTACGAAGAAATCTGATTCAGCTCTGCTTGAGCAGAAATGAAAATCCCCGCCTCTCGCAAGAGGGCGGGGATTTTTTTGAGGTCTCTTTCAGGTCTGTTTCTTCACACTGTGAAAGCTGCAGACGAAAAAAATCCCCGACGTGTCGGGGATTTTTTATCAGCTTGAAAAGCTTAAGCAGCCGGAACGATGTTCGAAGCTTGCTTGCCCTTCGGGCCGGTGGTCACTTCGAAGGAAACGCGTTGGTTTTCCTTCAGGGACTTGAAACCATTCGATTGAATAGCCGAGAAGTGAGCGAACAGATCTTCGCCGCCTTCATCGGGGGTGATGAAACCAAAACCCTTTGCATCGTTGAACCACTTGACGGTACCAGTTGCCATTACGGACTCCTAAATTTAATTGATTGGGGCTTGCGCCCGGCTCTTTATCGTTACTCGGGAGGAATGACAGCGAAGAACCGCACTACCAGCTCGAATCCTAACGACGCGACGATTATACTCATTAAATCGAGAATGCAAGCCATTTTCGGTACGAATCTTCCATTAAAAGTTTTAATGGCTGATTCTGGTGCCTTAGATTTCTTTCCATGCCGGGAAATGGTGCGCCAAACCGGCTTCAATCCCTTGTCTGGTGCGGCTTTTGGCGTGTCGGTGGATGTCCTACGCCGGCTTGTCGGGAACTTTCTGACAGCGTTTTTCAACCGTTTTGACGGTGGACCAGCACAACCGCTTCGGTGGCAATCCCTTCTTCACGTCCCAAAAAACCCATTTTTTCATTGGTTTTTGCCTTGATATTGACTTGCCCTTCAGAAATCCCCAGGTCCGCCGCCACGTTGGCCACCATGACGGGAATATGCGGGGCCATCTTGGGCGCCTGGGCGATGATGGTGGCATCCACGTTGCCCACGGTATAGCCGGCAGCAGCCAGGCGCTTGGCCGCCTCGCGCAGCAGCACGCGCGAGTCGGCGCCCTTGAACTGCGCATCGGTATCGGGGAAGTGGCGGCCGATGTCGCCCAGCGCGGCAGCGCCGAAGAGCGCATCGGTGATGGCATGCAGCAGGGCATCGGCGTCCGAGTGGCCGAGCAGGCCCTTCTTGTGCGGGATGGTGACACCACCCAGGATCAGCGGGCGGCCTTCCACCAGGGCGTGGCAGTCATAGCCCTGGCCGATACGGAAAGGGAAGGGGGAAGAAGCGTTCATGCGTGCGGACCTTTCAGGAAGAATTCAGCCAGGGCGGCGTCCTGCGCCAGTGTGACCTTGAGATTGCGGGGGCTGCCCTCGACCAGGCGCGGACGCAAGCCCAGCATTTCGATGGCGCTGGCGTCGTCGGTGATCTCGCCCAGGCGGCCTTGCGCTTGCGCCTGCTGCAAGGCGCGTCGCAGCAGGGCATAGGGAAACATCTGCGGTGTCTGCGCCGCCCACAGGCCGGCACGCGGCACGGTCTCCTGCGAGCGGAGCGATCCGGCGCCATCGCAGCGCTTGAGGGTATCGACCACTGGCAGGGCCAGCAGGCCACCGACTTCATCGTCGGCCAGGGCATCGAGCAGACGGTCCAGCAGCGGCACATCCAGGCCGGGGCGGGCGGCGTCGTGCACCAGCACGCGGTCGGTATCGGCCACCTGATCACGGATGGCGTTGAGCCCGTTGAAGACGCTGTCCTGCCGCGTCGGTCCGCCCACCCGCAGGACGCTTGCGCGTTGCAGCAGGGCGGGCGTCATGAGGGAGTCGATCCAGCCATCCTCGGCGCTGACCACGACGAAGGTGTGGGTGATGCGGGCATGCGCCGCGAAGGTTTGCAGCGCATGCAGCAGCATGGGGAGGCCTGCCAGCGGCAGGTATTGCTTGGGAATCTGGCCGCCCATGCGCGCGCCCACGCCTGCGGCGGGGATGAGCGCAAAGTGGCGGGGCGGGGAAGAAGCGGACTGCGAAGGGTTCATGCCATGCACCTGGCCCCGGCACCCGCCTGGCGGCGGCCTGCGATGGGGCCTTCGTTTATAATGAGAGGCTGAATTCTAATGCCAATCCCTTGCAAGCGACCGGCATTTTGCGGCGCTGCCAGCCTGGTCGCCGCCGCCGGGCCTCGTCAGTTGCCGTACGCGAAACAAGTCCTAACCAAGCCGATCCTCCCGATCCTGATGTCTTTTGATCCGAAAAAAAGCCTGCCCAAGGCAGGTGTGCGTTTCCAGCCTCCCGCCGTGCACGGTTCCGCCGATGCGTATCTGCTGGCCCAGGCCGCGCTGGCCCTGAAGGCCGAAGGCCGCATGCTGGCCGTGGTGGTGGCCGGGGCCACCGATGCCCAGCGCCTGCTGGCTGAAATCCCCTGGTTCCAGCCCAAGGATGGCGAGCGCCTGCGTTGCCACCTGCTGCCGGACTGGGAAACACTGCCTTATGACGCCTTCTCGCCGCACCAGGACCTGGTCTCCGAACGCCTGGCCACGCTCTATGAAGTGCAGTCCGGCCAGTGCGACCTGCTGATCGTACCGGCTACCACCGCCTTGCTGCGCATGGCCCCGCCGCAGTTCCTGGCGGCCTATACCTTCTTCTTCAAGCAGGGCGAAAAGCTCGACGAAGGCAAGCTCAAGTCCCAGCTCACCCTGGCCGGCTACACCCACGTGGGCCAGGTGATGTCGCCGGGTGAATACTCGGTGCGTGGCGGCCTGATCGACATCTTCCCCATGGGTTCGGTACTGCCGTACCGCCTGGACCTGTTCGGCGACACCATCGAGACCATCCGCACCTTCGACGCCGATACCCAGCGCTCGCTCTATCCGGTGCCGGAAGTGCGGCTGCTGCCGGGCCGTGAATTCCCGATGGATGAAGCCTCGCGCCTGGCCTTCCGCAACCGTTGGCGCGAAGTGTTCGAAGGTGATCCATCACGCTCGGCCATCTACAAGGACATCGGCAACGGCATCGCCGCAGCAGGTATCGAATACTACCTGCCGCTGTTCTTCGAAGAGACGGCTACGCTCTTCCAGTACCTGCCGGCCAATGCCATGTTCGCCACCGTGGGTGACATCGAGCAGGCCATCAAGCGCTTCTGGAGCGATACCCGCTCGCGTTGGAATTTCCTTCACGCCGACCGCGAGCGCCCGGTGCTGGAGCCGCGCGCCATCTACCTGGACGATGAAGATTTCTTCACCCTGCTGAAACCCCACGCCCGCTGGGTGCTCAAGAGCGATGATGCGCCCTCGGCCATCTCCTCGCCCTTGCCCAATATCGCCGTGAACCGCCGTGCGGATGATCCGCTGGTCAACCTGCGCAGCTTCCTCCTGAAGGGGGCCGAGCGGGTGCTGATCTGTGCCGAGAGCAATGGCCGGCGCGAGACCCTGCAGCAGTACTTCGCCGAATACGATGTGCATCCGGTCCTGTGCGAGGACTGGAACAGCTTCCTCTCCAGTGATGAACCGCTGATGCTGGGCGTGGCCCCCTTGCACACGGGCTTCGTCACAGCGGGCGGCCTGGCGCTGGTCACCGAGACCGAGCTGTACGCCGGCAGTGGCCGCCGCGTCGGCAGCCGCAAGCAGCAGGCCGCCACCGATGTGGAATACATGGTGCGCGATCTGTCGGAACTGAAGATCGGCGACCCGGTGGTGCACAGCAGCCACGGTATCGGTCGCTACATGGGCCTGGTCAGCATGGACCTGGGGGAGGGCGAGACCGAATTCCTCCATCTGGAATATGCCAAGGAAACCAAGCTCTATGTCCCGGTCTCGCAACTGCACGTGATTTCACGTTACTCGGGCGCTTCGCCCGAAGATGCACCGCTGCATGCGCTGGGTTCGGGCCAGTGGGAAAAGGCCAAGCGCAAGGCGGCCCAGCAGGTGCGCGATACCGCCGCCGAACTGCTGAACCTGTACGCCCGCCGCGCATTGAGGCAGGGCCATGCCTTCCAGTATTCGGCGCATGACTATGAAGCCTTCGCCGACAGCTTCGGTTTTGAAGAGACTGCCGACCAGGCCGCCGCCATCCAAGCCGTCATCAAGGACATGACCGGCGGCAAGCCCATGGACCGCCTCATCTGCGGCGACGTCGGCTTCGGCAAGACCGAGGTCGCCTTGCGTGCCGCCTTCGTGGCCGTGATGGGCGGCAAGCAGGTCGCCATTCTGGCCCCGACCACGCTCTTGGCCGAACAGCACGCCGCCACCTTCGCCGATCGTTTCGCCAACTGGCCGGTCAAGATCGCCGAGCTCTCGCGCTTCCGTACCGGCAAGGAAGTCACGCAAGCCATCAAGGGCCTGGGCGATGGCACCATCGATATCGTCATCGGCACGCACAAGCTGCTGTCGGACGAAGTGAAGTTCTCGCGCCTGGGCCTGGTCATCATCGACGAGGAACACCGTTTCGGCGTGCGCCAGAAGGAAGCCCTGAAGTCCTTGCGCGCCGAGGTCGATGTCTTGACGCTGACGGCCACCCCGATTCCGCGCACGCTGGGCATGGCGCTGGAAGGATTGCGCGATTTCTCGGTGATCGCCACCGCCCCGCAAAAGCGTCTGGCCATCAAGACCTTCGTGCGCGCCGAGCAGGAATCGACCATTCGCGAAGCCTGCCTGCGCGAGTTGAAGCGTGGCGGCCAGGTTTACTTCCTGCACAATGAAGTGGAAACCATCGCCAACCGCAAGGCCGCGCTCGAACAGCTGCTACCCGAAGCGCGCATCGGCGTGGCCCACGGCCAGATGCACGAGCGCGACCTGGAAAAGGTGATGCGCGACTTCGTGGCGCAGCGCTTCAACATCCTGCTATGCACCACCATCATCGAGACCGGCATCGACGTGCCCACCGCCAACACCATCATCATGCACCGTGCCGACAAGTTCGGCCTGGCCCAGCTGCACCAGTTGCGTGGCCGGGTCGGTCGTTCGCATCACCAGGCCTATGCCTATCTGCTGGTGCAGGATGTGCAGGGCCTGTCCAAGCAGGCCCAGCGCCGGCTGGAGGCGATCCAGCAGATGGAGGAACTGGGCAGCGGTTTCTATCTCGCCATGCACGACCTGGAAATCCGTGGCGCCGGCGAAGTGCTGGGCGATCATCAGTCGGGCGAGATCCACGAGATCGGTTTCCAGATGTATTCGGACATGTTGAACGAAGCCGTGCGCGCCTTGAAGGACGGCCGCGAACCGGATCTCGCCGCGCCCTTGTCGACCACTACCGAAATCAACCTGCATGCGCCTGCACTGCTGCCCAATGACTTCTGCGGCGACGTGCATGAGCGCTTGTCGCTCTACAAGCGCCTGGCCAACTGCGAGAAAGCCGATGCCATCGACGCCTTGCAGGAAGAACTGATCGACCGCTTCGGCAAGCTGCCGGATGCCGCCAAGGCGCTCATCGAAACGCACCGCCTGCGCATTGCCGCCAAGCCGCTGGGCATCATCAAGATCGATGCCCATTCGGAGGCGGCGCTGCTGCAGTTCGTTCCCAATCCGCCGATCGACGCCATGCGCATCATCGAGCTGGTCCAGAAGAACCGCCAGGTCAAGCTCAATGGTCCGGACAAGCTGCGCATCACGGCCAGCATGCCGGACCTCAATGCCCGTGTGCAGCAGGTCAAGGCGACCATGAAGGCACTCACCGGCTGAACCGCTTCCCGGCCGCGTATTACCGAATCCAACCGCATCAACGAATCAACAGAACAACATGAACCTGATCCTGCAAGCCCCCAAGCACCACGCTGTTTCTTCTTCGGCCATCGAGACCATTGCGCAGTTGGCCGGTGGCCGCGCCGAACGCCTCGGTGATAGCCGCGTGCCGGACGCCGATGCCTGGCGCGTAGCCGGGGTGAGCCCGAGCGATGCGCTCAAGGCCAGCATCGACGCTGCCTGCCTGCAGGCACGGCTGGACTATGCCTTCATCGAGGAAGGCCGCAAGCTGACTGATTTTCGCCTGGTGGCCATGGACATGGATTCGACGCTCATCACCATCGAGTGCATTGACGAGATCGCCGACATGCAGCGCTTGAAGCCGCAGGTGGCCGAGATTACCGAGGCAGCCATGCGCGGCGAGATCGAGTTCAACGAAAGCCTGACGCGCCGGGTGGCCTTGCTCAAGGGGCTCGATGCGGGCGCCTTGCAGCGTGTCTACGATGAGCGCCTGCAATTGTCCCCGGGCGCAGAGAACATGCTCAAGGCCGTGCGGGCTGCGGGCCTGAAGACGCTGCTGGTCTCGGGCGGTTTCACCTTCTTCACCGACCGCATGAAGGCGCGTCTGACGCTGGACTACACCCACGCCAATACCCTGGAAGTGGTCGATGGCAAGCTCACCGGCAAGGTGGTGGGCGGCATCGTCAATGCCGACGAGAAGCGTGCGACGGTGGAGCGTGTCTGCCGCGAAATCGGCGCCGAGCCATCCCAGGCCATCGTCATGGGCGATGGTGCCAACGACTTGCGCATGATGGGCATCTCGGGCCTGTCGGTGGCCTTCCGTGCCAAGCCGGTGGTGCGCGCCCAGGCCAACGTGGGCTTGAATTTCGTGGGGCTGGACGGCATCTTGAATCTGCTGGCCTGATTCCGGGGCCGGTTTCCCCTCACTTCAGGAGATGCGATGAACCAGGAACTGGTATTGGACCCGCAGACCCAGACCGGCCGTGACCTGGTCTGGTGGCTCTATCTGGCGCATGCCGCCTGCCTGGTGTTTTCCCTGGGCATGCTGTCGTGGCTGCCGCTGATCGTCAACTATCTCAAGCGCGGCGAGGTGCGCGATACCTTCCTCTACACCCACCATCGCTGGCAGATCCGGTCCTTCTGGTGGTACCTGTTCTGGCTGTTCGCCGGCGGTGTCCTGTGGGCCACCGTGATCGGCATTCCGCTGGCCATCCTGGTGTTCTCGCTGGCCTGGATCTGGAAAGCCTACCGCCTCATCAAGGGCTTCCTCGACCTGCAGGACAACAAGCCCATGCCGGTGTGACCCCAGCGCTGGCTGTACGACCGAAACGGCACCTCAAGGTGCCGTTTCGCATTGCTGGAAAGCAAAGAAGCTTTGCACAAGGGATAATGGTGATATTGAAAGATTTCAATGATAATCTCGAATTATTACTAAATTGCACTATGCACCAGAGTGCATCAGGCTAGCATCAGGCTAGCATCAGGCGAACTTTCGTTCATGCGCCTCCCGCTCGGGGTGCCAGGGCGGGGCCGCTCACTCCAAGGGGGAACACTGCGCATGAAGAACTGGACGATCAAGCAACGCATCCTCGGGAGCTTCGCGCTCATCCTGCTGCTCATGGCGCTCATGGCGGGCATCTCGGCGGTCAATCTCGGTCGTATCGAGAAAAGCGCCACGGCGCTGCGCGAGGATTCCACGCCCGGCCTTTACTACAGCAGTCAGATCAATGCCGCCTGGTATGAAAACCTGCTCATGACCCAGCAGATCATTCAGGTCGACAACAGTGACGCGGAGCGTCAGGCCGACCTGGCCCTGCTGCGTCGCAACGGTGAACGCCTGGACCGGCTGCAGGAAGACTACGACAAGACCGTCTTCAGCGATAACGACCGCAAGCTCTTCGAGCAATTCAAGGAGACGCGCCAGAAGTACCGTGCCATCGTGGGCGAGTTGCTGAAGATGGACTTCGGCCAGCGCGCGCCCATCGACAAGATCGTCAACGAGCAACTCCGTCCGCAATGGCGCGCCGGTTACCAGTTGACGCAGCGCATGGTCGATACCAACAAGGGCATTGCCGACCTTGCTGCCAGCCGCATCACCGATGCGGTCAACGCCGCCCAGTTCGCGATGATGACCTCGCTCATGGCCGCCTTGCTGGTGGCGCTGGTGTGCGGTTTCTTCCTGATGCGGGCGATCAACGAGCCGTTGCAGAGGCTCATGGGTTTGCTCGATATCATGCGCTCGGGCGATTTTTCGCGTCGCGTGTCGCTGCAGCGCAATGATGAGTTCGGCGTGCTCGGCACTGGCTTCGACCGCATGACCGATGAGTTGACCGCGCTGGTGTCGCAGGCGCAGAAGTCCTCTGCACGGGTGGCCACCTCGGTGACCGAGATCGCTGCTACGGCCCGCCAGCAGCAGGCCACCGCCGCCGAAACCGCCGCCACCACCACCGAGATCGGCGCCACCTCCCGCGAGATTCATGCCACCTCGCGTGACCTGGTGCGCACCATGAATGAAGTCTCGGTCGTTTCCGAACAGACGTCTGCCCTGGCCGGCAGCGGGCAGGCGGGTCTTACCCGCATGGGCGACACCATGCAGAACGTCATGGACGCCGCCGGTTCGGTCAGCGCCAAACTGGCCATCCTCAACGAGAAGGCGGGCAACATCAACCAGGTCGTCACTACCATCACCAAGGTGGCCGACCAGACCAATCTGCTCTCGCTCAATGCCGCCATCGAGGCCGAGAAGGCCGGCGAACATGGTCGCGGTTTCTCGGTGGTGGCCACGGAAATCCGTCGTCTGGCTGACCAGACCGCGGTGGCGACCTATGACATCGAGGTGATGGTCAAGGAAATCCAGTCGGCCGTGGCCGCCGGTGTGATGGGCATGGACAAGTTCTCCGACCAGGTACGACGCGGCATGCAGGACGTGCAGACCGCCGGCAGCCAGCTCTCGCAGATCATCGCCCAGGTGCAGGCGCTGTCGCCGCGCTTCCAGATCGTCAACGAAGGCATGCAGGCCCAGGCCAGCAGCGCCGAGCAGATCAACCAGGCTCTGGTGCAGCTCTCCGAAGCGGCCCAGCAGACCGTGGAATCGCTGCAACAATCGAGTCAGGCCATCGACGAGTTGAACGTGGTCTCCAATGAACTGCGCAATGGCGTCTCGCGCTTCAAGGTAACGGACTGAGCGCCGCGTCGCTCTGCCCCAGCGTCCCCATGAGCCAGTGCCTGCACTTGTTGTTTTCCCTTGGACAAGAGCGCTACGCCTTGCCCACTGCCGAGGTGGCGATGGTGCTGCCGCTGTCGCCCTGCAAGTCCTTGCCCGGCGCGCCGGCCTGGGTGGCCGGACTGCTGCCGCATGGCCTCGGCCATGTGCCGGTGATCGACCTGTCCATGCTGGTGCTGGGGCGGCCCGCCCCGGCCCGCGTGAGCACGCGCCTGGTGCTGGTGCACTACCACCACAGCCAGGCGGTGGCGGTGTTGCTCGGGCTGATCCTGGAACAGGCCACGCAGACCTTGCGCATCGATCCTGATGATTTCGTGCCCGCTGCCGTGCGCAATGAGGGCGCGCCCTATCTGGGGCCGGTCATGCCCCATCAGGGCGGATTGCTGCAACGGGTGGAGGTGGGCGACCTGCTCGATCCGGCCACGCGCGCCTTGCTCTATCCCGAGGTGCCGGCATGAAGAGTCTGCCGCTCATCGCCGACAGGCTCAAATCCGCCATGGGGCTGGACATGGCCACCGTGGGCAGCAGCCTCATCGAGCGCGTGGTGCGCGAACGCATGGCGGCGCTGGAAATCGATGACGATGGCCGCTATCTGGCGCGGCTGCAAAGTTCGGCGGTCGAGTTGCAGGCACTGATCGAACTGGCCGTGGTGCCGGAGACCTGGTTCTTCCGCGATCGTGAAGCCATCCTGGCCGTGGCGCGCCTGGCGCGCGAACGTCTGGCGGCACAGCCGACCGTACCGGTGCGCATTCTCAGCCTGCCTTGTTCCACTGGCGAAGAGCCGTATTCGCTGGCCATGGCGTTGCTGGAGGCGGGGGTGATGCCATCGCAGTTCGTCATCGACGCCTACGATATCCGGACACGCTCGCTGGAAATTGCTGCCGCCGGTCTTTATGGCCGCAATTCCTTCCGGGGCCAGGAACTGGGTTTCCGGGACCGCCATTTCACGGCTGCGGAGCAGGGCTGGCAACTGCATGAAGCGATACGCCAGCTGGTCCGCTTTGCGCCCGGCAATCTGCTGGCACCGGACTTTCTGCGCCAGGCCGCTCCTTACGATGTCATCTTCTGTCGCAATGTGCTGATCTACTTCGAGCGCGAGGTGCAGCGCCAGGTCGTGACATTGCTGGAAAGTCTCATGAAACCCGATGGACTGATCTTCGTCGGTCCCGCCGAAGGCGGCATCCTGCTCAGTCCGCGCCTGGAGTCGGCCGGCATTGCACTGGCCTTTGGTTTTCGCAAGCGCGTGGCGGTGCCGCGCTCGGCCACGCGCGAAGCGCCGCTGGTCATGCCGCTGCCGCTCTTGGCACCCTCCGACCTCGGTGGTCGACGGCGGCCGGTCGTGCCCCCGACTTCAAGGGCGGTTGGTGCCGCCGCGCCTGCGCTCCCCGCTGAGCCCGCCTCGTCGAACCCTGCCCGCACGGTGCTGCAGCGTGCCCGCTCTCTGGCCGATCAGGGGCAACTGGCCCAGGCCGCCGCATTGTGCGAGCAGGCCATCGGCGAGCAGGGGCCCAGTGCCGACGCCTTCTACCTGCTGGGCCTGATCCACGATGCTGGCGGTCAGACCGAGCAGGCCCGGCACTGCTATCGCAAGGTGCTCTATCTGGCGCCCCGGCACCAGGCCGCCTTGCTGCAGCTGGCGGCCTTGTTGCAGGCCCAGGGCGATCCGGCCGGGGCAGAACGTCTGCGGCAGCGCGCCGATCGCGTGACGGCGAGCGAGGAGCCGCATCATGGCTGAGCCGACGATGACCCCCGCGCCCACGACGCTGGATGCCTGCTGGAATCGCATCGGTACCAAGGGCGACGGCAGTTGTGCCGAACTGGCGCAGCACATCCGCTGCCTGAACTGTCCGACCTTTGCCCGCGCTGCCCTGCAGCAGCTCGATCGCGTCGAGGCCTCGGCCGAGGTGGCACAGCAATGGCTGCACGCGGGCGAAACCCAGGCGCAGGCGGAGAGCGGACAGGAGCGCGGCGCAATGGCCTCGGCCCTGGTGGTACGCGTGGCCGGCGAGTGGCTGGCCATCGCCACCTCCGTGGTCCAGGAAGTGACCGCGACGCGCCCGCTGCACAGCCTGCCGCATCAGCGCAATGCCGCCATTGCCGGAGTACTCAACATTCGCGGCAGCCTGCGCATCTGCGTCTGGCTCGCCCGGCTGTTCCAACTGCCGGACCAGACCCCGGCGCCGCATCTGCTGGTGGTCGCCCATGAAGGGCAGGTGCTGGTGTTTCCGGTGGAGGAAGTGGCCGGCGTCCATCGCTACGCCCCGCAGAGCCTGGCACCGGTGCCTACCACGCTGGCCCAGGCGGCGATCCAGTACACACGTGGCATGCTGGAATGGCGCGGTCGTCCCATCGGCCTGCTGGACCACGAATTGCTGTTCTACGTACTCAACCGGAGCATGACATGAGTACGCCCGATCTCAGCCAGATGTCCATGCTGGACCTGTTCCGCTTCGAGGCGGAAAGCCAGATCGCCCAGCTCAACACCAGCCTGCTGGCGCTGGAGCAGCAACCGACGGCCGCCGAACACCTGGAGGCCTGCATGCGTGCCGGCCATTCACTCAAGGGTGCGGCCCGCATCGTCGGACTGGAAACGGCAGTCAAGGTGGCCCATGTGCTGGAGGACTGTTTCGTGCTGGCGCAGCAGGGCAAGCTGCTGCTGGAGAAGAAGCACATCGACGTCCTGCTGCGCGGCGCCGATCTGCTGGGGCGTATCGCCTCGCCGCCTGACGGCGACGAGTCCTGGGCCGATTCTGCCGGCCACGCTGAAGTACAGGCTTTCCTGCAGGCCTTGCCGGCCGTGATGAGCGGCGGCCAGGCCGATCCCTGGCCGGCGCCCTCGGCGGCGATGCAGGAGGCCCAGGCTGCCGAGGCGGCCACGCAGCCAGCTGGCTCTCCCTCCTCGCTGCCGACGGCGCAAGCCGCTGCCGTGTCCCCGCTCGTGCAGACGGCTTCGCCGCTACCGGCTGCGCGCGCCGTGCGGGTCAGTGCGGACAGCCTGGACCGGCTGCTGAGCCTGACCGGCGAATCGCTGGTGGAGTCGCGTCGCCTCAAACCGTTTTCGGCCAGCATGCTGCGCATGAAGCGCGTACAGCGTGAAGCCGTGCAGGCGCTGGACCTGTTGCAACAGAAACTGTCGACCAGCCAGCTCGATGAATTCGCCCAGGCCACCCTGAGCGAACTGCGTGCGTTGATGCAGACCAACCAGCAACTGCTGGGGGAACAATTGATTGCGCTGGATGCCTTTGACCGGCGCTCGGTCAATCTCTCGCAACAGCTCTATGATGAGGCGCTGGCCTGCCGCATGCGGCCCTTTGCGGACGGGACCGCCGGGTTTGCGCGCATGGTGCGCGATGTCGGTCATGCGCTGGGCAAGTCGGTGCGACTGGACATCCACGGCAATACCACCCAGATCGACCGCGACATCCTCGAAAAACTGGAGGCGCCCCTGGGGCACCTGCTGCGTAACGCGGTCGACCATGGCATCGAGGATCCCCTCACGCGCGGTGCGGCCGGCAAACCGGAACAGGGGGTGGTGCGGCTGGAGGCACGTCACAGTGCCGGCATGCTCTTGATCGAGGTGGCCGATGATGGTGCCGGCATCGACCTGGAGGAATTGCGCCGCACCGTGGTAGCACGAGGACTGTCGACCCCGGAGATTGCCGCGCGCCTGTCCGAGGCGGAATTGCTGGATTTCCTGCTGTTGCCCAGCTTCAGCCTGCGCGAGACGGTCACCGAGATTTCCGGTCGCGGCGTCGGTCTGGACGTGGTGGCCGACATGCTCAAGCAGGTGCGCGGCACGATCCGTATCACCACGCGCAGCGGGCAGGGCAGCCGCTTCCTGTTGCAGCTGCCGCTGACGCTGTCGGTGATCCGCAGCCTGCTGGTGGACATTGCCGGTGAACCTTATGCGTTTCCGCTGGCCTACGTCAATCGGACCTTGCGTTTGCCGGCCGAGGCCCTGCAGACCCTGGAAGGCTACCAGCACTTCAGCCATGAGGGCCGCCAGGTCGGCCTGGTCAGTGCGCACCAGGTGCTGCAGCGCGGCCAGTGGCGCGCCCGTGATGGCAGCGTGTGCGTCGTGGTCATCGGCGAGGGAGAACACAGCTACGGGGTGGCGGTCGATGCTTTCCTGGGCGAGCGCATGCTGGTGGTGCAACCGCTGGATGCACGCCTGGGCAAGATTGCCGACATCCTGGCCGGTGCCCTGATGGAAGATGGCGCACCCTTGCTGATCCTGGACGTGGCCGACCTGCTGCGCACGGTGCAAAAGCTGACCGCTTCCGGACGCCTGCAGACGGTCGACCAGGATGGTGCCGGCGAGGCCGCCGTGGTCGTGCGCAAGAAAGTGCTGGTGGTGGATGACTCGCTCACCGTGCGTGAGCTGGAACGCAAGTTGCTGAGCAACCGGGGGTATCAGGTCACGGTGGCCGTGGATGGCATGGATGGCTGGAACGCCGTGCGTGCCGAGCCCTTCGACCTGGTCATCACCGACATCGACATGCCGCGCATGGATGGCATCGAGCTGGTCGGACTGATCCGCGGTGCGCCGCAATTGCAGGCGCTGCCGGTGATGATCGTGTCCTACAAGGATCGTGAAGAAGATCGGCAGCGTGGCCTGGCCGCAGGTGCCGATCATTACTTCACCAAGAGCAGTTTCCACGATGAAAGCCTGTTGCAGGCCGTCGTAGACTTGATTGGAGAGGCGACAACGTGAAGATCGGCATCGTCAACGACACCCCCATGATGGTGGAAGTGCTGCGCCGGGTGATTGCCGAGAGTGGCCGCCACGAATTGATCTGGATCGCCCGCGATGGCGAACAGGCCGTGCAGATGTGTGCCTGGCAGTTGCCCGATGTGGTGCTGATGGACCTGCTCATGCCCAAGATGGATGGTGTGGAAGCCACCCGCCGCATCATGCAGGACACCCCGTGCCCGATCCTGGTGGTGACCTCCGACATGGATACCAGCGCGGCCAAGATCTACGAAGCCATGGGATATGGCGCACTCGACGCCACCCAGACGCCGGCGCTCATCGGTGCGGCCGGCAAGCGCGATGCGGCGGCCCTGATCGAGAAGATCGACAATCTCGGTCGCCTGAGCCCGGACGATATGGCCGCACCCGTGCGACGACCGGTGCGCCTGCCACTGCCGGCCGCCCACGGGGACCTGGCGCCGCTGGTGGCCATCGGCGCCTCCGCCGGCGGACCGGCGGCGCTGTCGACCCTGCTCAAGCTGGTACCGCGCGAGTTTCCCGGCAGTATCGTGATCGTGCAGCATATCGATGCCGCCTTCGCCCCCGGCATGGCGCAATGGCTGCAGCAGCAGTCGGTGCTGCGCGTGCGCCTGGCCGTCGAAGGCGACCTGCCACGCCGGGGCGAGGTCCTGCTGGCAGGGAGCAACCACCATCTCGTCTTCAAGGAAGGCAACCGTCTCGGCTACATCGACGGCGCGCCAGGCGATGTCTACCGGCCCTCGGTGGATGCCTTCTTCCATAGTATCCTGCGCCACTGGGAAGGCCGGGCCACCGGCGTACTGCTGACCGGCATGGGCCGTGATGGCGCTGCCGGCCTCAAGGCCCTGCGCGACAATGGCTGCCACACCCTGGCGCAGGACCAGAAAAGCTGCGCCGTCTACGGCATGCCCAAGGCTGCCGTAGCGCTCAACGCCGCCGTCGATGTCTTGCCGGTCAGTGCCATGGCGGCGCGACTGCAGACACTGCTGGCCGCGGCGTGAGGCCATTGAATTGAAATGAAGGAAAGCATGATGAGCTCGGTGCAAGCAACCGACACCCCGGGCGGCGGCCCCGCCTTGCCCGCCGAGGAGTACAGGATCATGGTCTTGCTGGTGGATGACCAGGCCATGGTCGGGGAGGCCATCCGTCGCGCCCTGGCCAGCGAAGAGAACATCGACTTCCACTTCTGCACCCGTGCCGATGAGGCGCTGGCCGTGGCCGAAAAGACGCGACCCACGGTCATCCTGCAGGACCTGGTGATGCCGGGCGTAGATGGCATGACTTTGGTGCGACAGTACCGCGCCAGCCCGGTGCTGGCCAATGTGCCCATCATCGTGCTGTCTTCGCGGGATGATGCCGTGATCAAGCGCGACGCCTTTGGCGGCGGGGCCAACGATTACATGGTCAAATTGCCGGATGTGATCGAACTGGTGGCGCGGCTGCGTTATCACTCGCGCTCCTACATCAACCTGCTGCAGCGGGACGCGGCGTACCGTGCCCTGCGCGAGAGCCAGCAACAGCTGCAGAAGACCAATTTCGAGCTGCAGCGCCTGACCAATACCGATGGTCTGACCGGCATCGCCAACCGTCGATATTTCGATGACTACCTGGGCGCCGAATGGCGCCGCGCACGGCGGGACGGGCTGCACCTGTCGCTGTTGCTCATCGATGTGGATTTCTTCAAGCTCTACAACGACAACTATGGTCACGTCGCAGGCGATGCGGTGCTGCGCCAGGTGGCGCAGACGCTGGACGAGAGCATCCAGCGCCCGGCCGACCTGTCGGCGCGCTTCGGCGGCGAGGAATTTGCCATGATCCTGCCGCGCACCCCGCTGGAGGGGGCGCAGGCATTGGGCCAGAAGCTGTGCCAGCTGATCGAGGCGAACCAAGTCCCGCATGAGCGCTCCAAGGTCGGTGCCTGGCTCACCGTGAGCATTGGTGCTGCCACCATGGTACCGAGCCCCGAGCAGGACATCCGCGAACTGATCGAGATGGCTGACCGTCGTCTCTACCTGGCCAAGCAGCAGGGCCGCAACCGGGTGGTCTGGCAGGACGGCTGAACACAGGACGACAAGGAAGGCCGCGCCGCGCACCGTGCGCCCGTGGCCCATACGATAACGACAAGGGAAGGAAGCCAGCATGCGTACCATCGCCAGCCTGGAAGAACTGAAATCGCTGGCGGGCCAGGAAGTGGCCAGCAGTGACTGGATCAGCGTGTCGCAAGAGCAGGTGGACCGTTTCGCCGACGCCACCGGCGACCACCAGTGGATTCACGTCGACCCCGAACGCGCCGCCCGCGAGCTGCCCTACGGCGGCACCGTGGCACATGGTTTCCTGACGCTGGCGCTGTTGCCGCGACTGCTCTCGGAGTCCATCAGCCTGGGGCCGGATGTGCGCATGCTGCTCAACTATGGCTTGAATCGCGTACGCTTCCCGGCGCCCCTCCCGGTGGGGCGGAAAGTGCGCGGCATCATCCGGCTGGAGTCCACCGAGGACATCCCCGGGGGCGTGCAACTGGCCTGGCTCATTACCGTGGAATGTGAAGGTTCGGACAAGCCGGTATGCGTGGCCGAATTCCTCGTACGCCGGTACTAGGCGCGCAACACCTGCACGCTTCCTCGCAGAAGCTCATACATTGTGTGGCCTGATGGCATCGTCCTTGCCGATCGGCATGGTTTTTCATGCGGGCCAGGGTGCGAAGCTGACAAAAGTTGTCATAAGGTGCTAATGTCTTTACGTACGGTGGCGTGCCTGCCACCGCCGCGTCCTTGCCGATCCTGTTGCTCATGATGCCAGAACGCCCGCCCTGCCAGATCGACGCCGATCCCGAGTTCTACCGGAAGGCGCTCGCCTTCAACAACGTGACGCTGTCCTACATTGCGCGCGGTGCGCCGCTGGAGCAATTGCTGGACCGGATCGCCAGCGGTTTCTCGGGCAGCTATCCGCAGCGTGCCCTGGCCATCTTCCTGTTCGATCCGCAGGCTCGCCGCATGCGCGTGGGCGCGGCCCCGCGCGTGGCGCCGGCCTTCCTGGCCGAGCTGACCGCGCTGGAGGTGGACGATCCCGATACGCCGCAGTTCTGGCATGGCCTGACCGCACTGGCGGCGCGCCATGAACGCTGCCTGCTGGAAATGCTGCCGCTGCGCTCCTTCGCAGGTGAAGTCGCGGGCATCCTGACCATTTGCGCCGCTACCGAGGCTCTTGGCGACGCCTCTCACTCTGATCAGGCCTATCGCGATACCGTCGGTGCGGCGGTATCGATGGCCATGCTGGCCATCGAGCGGGCGCTGGTACCGGTCCATGCGCGCGTCAAGAGCGAGCCGCCGGGCGAAGCCGACGAGCGCATGGCGCTGGCCATCGAGGGCAGTGGCACCGGCATCTGGGACCGCAATGCCGTGACCGGCGAGATGTATTATTCGCGCGGCTGGAAGGCCATCCTCGGTTACGAGGACTGGGAGCTGTCCAGCCATCTGGAAGATGCCTACCAGCGCATCCATCCGGACGACCTGCCCGAGGTGCAGGAGAGCATCCGCCAGCATTTTGCTTCGCGCTCGGACACTTACCAGGTGGAGCACCGCATCCGCTGCCGCGACGGCAGCTACAAGTGGATCAGCAGCCGTGGCAAGGTGGTGGCGCGCGATGCCCAGGGCAATGCGCTGCGCATGATCGGTACCACCACCGACATCACCGAGATCAAGCGGCTTACGGAAAAACTGGCCAAGAGCAGCCGCATGCTCGATTACCTGACCAGCGAGATTCCCGGCATGGTGTTTCAGTTTCGCGTTCCGCCCGGCGAGCGCGGTTACTTCACCTACGTCAGTGAAGGGGCGCGCGAGACCTATGGCCTGACGCCTCAGCAGTTGCTGGAGACACCCGCCATCATCGATACCGTTATCCATCCCGAAGACCTGCCCCTATACGAGGCGGCGCACCAGGCGGTTCTGGCCGGCGCTGCGCACTGGATGCTGGAGTTCCGCGTCATCTCGGCCGACCATGGCGTGCGCTGGCTGCGCGGCCAGGCGCGTCCGCGCCGCCTGGAAGACGGCACCACGCTGTGGCATGGCTTCATCAGTGACATCAGCCAGAGCAAGACCTTTGAACTGGAGCTGCAGGAATTCGCGCTCACCGATTTCCTCACCCAGCTGCCCAACCGTCGTTTCTTCATGCAGCGCCTGCAGGAAGAGTACAACCGCATCCAGCGCGGCATGCTCGATACGGCGGCGGTGCTGATGTGCGACCTCGATCATTTCAAGCGCATCAACGACAGCCTCGGTCACGCCGTGGGCGACCAGGTCCTCACGCATTTTGCGCAAGTGCTCAAGAGCCAGTTGCGCAGGACTGATACCGCGGGCCGACTAGGCGGCGAGGAATTCGCGGTGATCCTGACCGGTGCCAATCTGCAGGCCGCCGCCGAGTTCGCCATGCGGCTGCAGGCCAGCTTTGCCAGTCATCCCATGCTGCACGAGGGCAAGGAGGTGGAGGTGACGTTGTCGATCGGCATCGCCCTGATGCAGAGCGACTGCATCGGTCAGGAGCAGGTCCTGCGCGCCAGCGACGATGCCCTCTATCGCGCCAAGGAAAAAGGGCGCAACCGTTTCGAGTTTGCGCCCTTTGCCTGTCCCTGAGATGGCTGCGGCTGGCGTGCAGCCGTGCTCCCCGCCAGTTCCGGTCCCTCGTGCTGATCAGCGTTTCTGGTACTGACTCTTGCCGAACAGCAGTTCGCGGGCCTTGTCATCCTGCAGCGGCTTGCGCTGGTCGGCCAGCACGGTCACGCCACGCTGTACGGCGGCACGCGCGTTGATGGCATCGAACCAGCGCTTGACGTTGGGGAAATCCGCCAGATCGATACCCTGGTTCTTGTGCGAACGGGTCCAGGGGAAGCAGGCGATGTCGGCAATGGTGTAGTTGTCTCCGGCCAGGTAAGCATGCTGGCCCAGTTGCTTGTCCATGACCTGATACAGGCGGCGCGCTTCGTTGCTGTAGCGGTTGACGGCGTATTCGATCTGCTCCGGCGCGTACAGGCGGAAGTGATGCGCCTGGCCCAGCATCGGCCCCAGGCCGCCCATCTGGAACATCACCCATTGCAGCACTTCATACTTCTCGCGCACGGTCTCGCCCAGGAAGCGCCCCGTCTTGCCGGCCAGGTAGATCAGAATGGCGCCGGATTCGAACAGCGAGATCGGTGCGCCGTCCGGACCATCGGGGTCGACGATGGCGGGAATCTTGTTGTTGGGCGAGATCTTCAGGAATTCGGGCGTGAACTGGTCACCGGCACCGATATCGATGGCATGTGCGGTGTAGGGCAGGCCGCATTCTTCCAGCATGATGTGGACCTTGTGGCCATTGGGGGTAGCCCAGCTGTAGACGTCAATCATGGCGTTCCTTTTCTGCGTGTCGTGTTGAGGGGGAAGTCACGTTACCGAAAACATCTAAACGATTTGCGCACCGACCGTCTTACAGCTTCGCCAGCCGGTCCAGCGCCAGTTGCAGCGTTTCATCCTTCTTGGCGAAGCAGAAGCGCACGATGCCCGATTCCTTGGGCGTGTTGTAGAAGGCCGAGACCGGGATGGCCGCCACGCCGATTTCACTGGTGAGCCATTTGCAGAAGTCGGCTTCGGACTGGTCCGAGATGGCGTCGTACTTCACGCACTGGAAATAGGTGCCCTGCGAGGGCAGCAGCTCGAAACGGGTGTTGGCCAGTCCTGCGCGGAAAAGGTCACGCTTGTTCTGGTAAAACGCCGGCAAGTCCAGGTACGGTGCCGGGTTCTTCATATACTCGGCCAGACCATACTGCACCGGGGTGTTGACGGTAAAGACGTTGAACTGGTGGACCTTGCGGAATTCTGCGGTGAGCGCAGCCGGTGCCGCCACATAGCCAATTTTCCAGCCGGTGACGTGATAGGTCTTGCCGAAGCTGGAATTGATGAAGCTGCGCCCGGCCAGATCCGGATGGCGTGCCAGCGACTCATGCGGCTGGCCATCGAAGACCATGTGTTCGTAGACCTCGTCGGAGAGGATCAGGATATCGGTGCCGCGTACGATGTCGGCCAGCGCGGCCACGTCGGCGGCGCGCATGACGCTGCCGGTCGGGTTGTGCGGGGTGTTGACCATGATCATGCGGGTCTTGGGCGTGACGGCTGCCTTGACCTTGTCCCAGGGGATGCTGTAACCCGCCGCGCCCACTTCCATCTGCACGAACACCGGTACGCCACCGGCCAGCTCGATGGCGGGGACGTAGCAGTCATAAACCGGTTCGATCACGATGACTTCATCGCCCGGGTGCACGGCGCACAGCACCGAGGTCAGGATGCCCTGGGTGGCACCGGCGGTGACGGTGATCTCGGAGACCGGGTCATAGCGATGGCCGTAGAGGTGCTCGACCTTGTCGGCGATGGCTTCGCGCAGCGGCAGCACACCGGCCATGGGCGGGTACTGGTTCAGACCCTCCTGCATGGCGCGGGTGACGGCATCGACCAGCGCCGGATCGCAATGGAAATCAGGGAAGCCTTGCCCCAGATTGACCGCGCCTTTTTCGCTGGCCAGGGCAGACATGACGGTGAAGATGGTGGTGCCGACCTTGGGCAGCTTGGTGACGATGTTGGGGGTGCTCATTGCAGCGGGCTCGTTCTTGTGATGATCGCAAGCCCGCTATTCTAGCCGGATTCTCGCGGCGCTTCAGGTCGCCGGATCGAGGAAGGCATCGGCCCGCCAGAGCTGGGGCGGCACGATGGCAAAGAGGCCGCGCTTGAGGGTGCGCTTGCCGAGTTTGAGAACGGCCTTGTCCTTGCTGACCAGCACGTGGGCCTGGCATTGCAGGGCCAGTTCGAGGAATTTCTGATCATCGCCATCGGTGCAAAGGGGCAGGCCGAAGGTATTGACCTGCGCCAGCGGCAGGCAGCGCAGCAGGCGGTCGAATTCGGCGCAGATGGCCGGCTTGGTCTCGGGCGTGACCGGCAGATGCGGATAGTCCAGCACGGCCAGCCACTCGTTGCGGCAATCCTCGCGGGTGTAGGCCTCTACCGTTGCTTGCTCCAGAGCTGCCTGCAAGGCGGCCCAGCGCGGGTCGCGGAAGACGAACAGGTCCAGACAAACGTTGGTGTCCAGCACCACGCGCTGGCGCCCGGCGGGGGCGTCAGCAGCAGGGCCGGAAGACTGGGGAAGCACAGCGCTGAGGGATGGTGTTGCCTGGATGCTCATTGAGTGAAAACTAGTTGTCGATGCCGCGATGGCCGGGAGGCGGCGCTTCCTGCTTGGCAAAGAGATCGCCGCCGGCTTCGAGCGCATCATACCCCTGATCGGTGACGCGCCAGAAATTGTGCATGTCCACCGCCACCAGTCCCCGGTCATAGAGCAGGCGCAGATGATGCAGGATCACCTCCGGCGCCACCTGTCCGGGCAGGGTGCTCTGGATCTTCTCGACGTCGCCGTAGAGAGTGCCGAAGGCTGCCAGCTGTTTCAGGATTTCGCCCATGAGGGCTTTGTCTCGTTTCATGATGTCCTCCTTGCCGGTGGCCGGCGGGGTCAGGCGGGCAGGGCTGCCCTTGTCTCCCATGGACAGCAAAATGCCGGCAAAGTGCCGAGACGATGTCGGCCCTGGAAGACTTAGCTGCTGCTGCCGTGCTTCCTTGCCAAATCACCTGCTTGCTGCCTTGTTGATTAACGGCAAGTCTGCTGCCGAACTTGAATCGGAACCGATCCCGCTCTCCGTGCGGCCACGCTGCTCCCCCGTGCCGCCGTCGACGGACGGGCGCTTGAGCGTCGTGGCGCCAGGGTTCGCCATCATGTCCAATGCTTCAGTGTAGGAGCCGCGGTGCACGCTTCAAAGGCGCAACAACCGGCATTTTGTTGTCCAGACTTTCATATCGGCTTCCAGCCGCCCCCCTCCGCACGCAAGCGCCGCGCTTTGGGTATCATGACGGCCACTCTGTCCCAACCTGATCATTGGATGAACGCCTCATGCTGATTGTTTTGTCTCCCGCCAAGTCGCTGGACTATGACACGCCTGCCAACACCGAGCTCCACACCACGCCCGCCTTCGTGTCGCGTTCGGCCGAACTCATCGAGGTCCTCAAGACCAAGTCGCCGGCCGAGATCGGCAGTCTCATGGGCATTTCCGACCAGTTGTCGGTGCTGAACGTGAACCGCTATGCCAGCTGGTCGCGCAAGTTCACCACCAGCAATGCCAAGCAGGCCGTGCTGGCTTTCAACGGCGACGTCTACGAAGGGCTGGATGCCGGCTCGCTCAATGCCAGGCAGCTGGATTACCTGCAGCAGCACGTGCGCATCCTCTCGGGCCTGTATGGCATGCTGCGCCCGCTGGACCTGATGCAGCCGTACCGACTGGAGATGGGCACCAAGCTGGCCAATCCGGGCGGCAAGGATCTCTATGCCTTCTGGGGCAGCGAGATCACCGAGGCGCTCAATGGCGAACTGGCGGCGCAGAAGACGCCGGTGCTGGTGAACCTGGCTTCGGAGGAATACTTCAAGGTGGTCAAGCCCAAGCTGCTCAAGGCGCAGGTGGTCTGCCCGGTGTTCGAGGACTGGAAGGGCGGCAAGTACAAGATCATTTCCTTCTATGCCAAGCGGGCGCGCGGCCTGATGGCGCGCTATGCGGCCCAGAAGAACATCAGCCAGCCGGAAAAGCTCAAGGGCTTCGATGTCGAGGGCTATGCCTTTGCACCCGAAGTCTCGACCGAGAGCAGCTGGGTGTTCCGCCGCAAGCTGGAGGGCTGAGCCCGGGCCGACAGGCCCACCGGCAGCGCGAAAAAAAACCTCGCCATGCGCATGGCGAGGTTTTTTTTTGCTTGTCGTTGCCGGGTCGGGCTTACCAGACCTTCCACCAGGGCTTGGACTTGGGCTTGGGGCCGCCGTGGTACCAGGGGCTGTTGGGATAGGTGGCCTGGATGATGCGTTCGGTATCTTCCTTCAGCTTGGTCTGGCCCAGAGCCTCATAGGAGCGCATCAGGATGAACAGCGCCTCTTCGTTGGCCGGGGAATCCGGATACTGCTTGATGGCAGCCTGGGCGCGGTTGGCGGCCGACACGTAGGCGCCACGGCGGAAGTAGTAGTTGGCCACGTGGACGTCGTATTGCGACATGGCATTGACCAGGTATTTCATGCGGGCAATGGCGTCCGGGGTGTACTTGCTGTCGGGGAAACGTTCGGCCAGCAGCTTGAACGAGTCGAAGGCGTCACGCATGGCCTTGGGATCGCGCTCGGTGTTGTCCTGGTCGGTGAAGGTGTCGAAGATGCTGGTGCGATCATTGAAGTTGATCAGGCCCCGCAGGTAGTACATGTAGTCCACATTGGGGTGGTTCGGGTGCAGCTTGATGAAGCGGTCCACCGCGGCCAGACTCTGCGCCTGCTCGTTCTGGCGATAGTAGGCGTAGGCGATGTCCATCTGTGCCTGCTGGGCGTAGGTGCCGAAGGGGTAGCGCGATTCCAGCTTCTCGAAATACTTGATCGCCTTGTCGTAGCCGCCGGCATTCAGTTCATCCTTGGCTTCCGAGTATAATTTCGGGGCAGACCAGCCGACCGTCTCGTCCTTTTGTTCCGGCAAGAGGCCGCAGGCGGTGAGCGAGAGGGCAAAACCGATGATGAAAAACTTCAATAAGATTTTGTGCATGACTCTTGTGTGCTTGTCTGGGACTATCAGTTGTGCATGGCGCTGTGCGCCTACCCGAGCCGGCTGCATCGATACCCGAAATACAATCAACCCGATCCGGCGATTATAGCTGATGTCACGTAAGAAACCCCTTCCGATTACAAATGGCGATGAGCCTGTAAAGACCGACCTCCCGCTGGAGGACGATTTCGATGACGGCGAGCAAGCCGGTGAGGAAAGCGTCTCCAGCCTGGAGCCCCTGAGTTTTCGCCTGGATGACGAGGTCATCGGCCAGCGGCTGGACAAGGTCCTGTCCGGCCTGATGCCCGAATTCTCACGCAGCCGCATCCAGCAGTGGATCGAAGACGGCCACGTGACCGTTGACGGCGCGCCCGCCAAGGGCAAGATGACCATGCTGGGCGACGAGCTGGTGGAGGTGGCGCCGCAATCGGTGCCGGCCGACCAGCCTTATGCCCCCGAAGCCATGGATCTGGACATCCTGCATGAGGACAAGTCCATCATCATCTTGAACAAGCCGGCCGGCCTGGTGGTGCATCCGGCCGCCGGCAACTGGAGCGGCACGCTGTTGAACGGCCTGCTGCATCATTGCCCGGCCCTGGCCAACGTGCCGCGCGCCGGCATCGTGCACCGTCTGGACAAGGAAACCAGCGGCCTGATGGTGGTGGCCAAGACCCTGGCCGCCCAGACCGACCTGGTGCGTCAGTTGCAGGCACGCAGCATGAAGCGTCAGTACCTGGCGCTGGTGTGGGGCCTGCCGCAGCTCTCCGGTACCATCAATGCACCGATGGCGCGCCATCCGCGCGACCGCATCAAGATGGCCGTGTCGCAGAGCATGCGCGCCAAGCCGGCGGTGACCCATTACCGTCGCCTGGCCACCGGCGAGATCGACCGCAAGCCGGTCAGTCTGGTGCATTGCCGCCTGGAAACCGGTCGTACCCATCAGATCCGCGTGCACCTGCAATCGCTGGGCTTCGCGCTGGTGGGCGATACGCTCTATGGCAAGCAGCATCTGGCGCCCATCTTCCCGCGTCAGGCACTGCTGGCCGGGCGTCTGGGCCTGGTGCATCCGACTTCGGGCAAGTTCCGCCAGTGGGCGGCCCCCTTGCCGCAAGACATCGTCGACTTGCTCCGGCGCGCCCACATCGACCCGGCCCTGGCGGTCATCCCCGAGATGAGCGAGGAGGCCGATCCGGTCCTGGGCGACTATGACGAAGACGATGACGACTATTGAGCGAGCCCGCCCATGGAACTGCTGATCCCCGACTGGGCCGCACCCGATAACATCGGTGCTCTGACCACCCTGCGCGCCGGCGGTTTCAGCCCGGCGCCCTACGGGGACGGGCAGGGCGGCTACGGCCTGAATCTGGGCACCCACGTCGAGGACGATGCACAGCGGGTGGCACGCAACCGCGCGCTGCTGCGCCGCCTGCTGCCCGCCGAACCGGCCTGGCTGACGCAGGTGCATGGCGTGACGGTGCTCGATGCCGCCGCGCTGCCTGACCAGCCCACGGCTGACGCCTGCATCAGCAGTACGCCCGGCGCGGTGTGCGTGATGATGACGGCAGACTGCCTGCCGGTGCTGTTCTGTGACCGCGCCGGCAGCGTCGTCGGTGCCGCCCACGCCGGCTGGCGCGGGCTGGCTGCCGGCGTGCTGGAACAGACCGTGGCGGCCATGCGCACACGTGGCGCGCAGGACATCCTGGCCTGGCTGGGGCCGGCCATCGGGCCGGAGCATTTCGAGGTCGGCGCCGAGGTGCGCGAGGCCTTCATGGCGGAACTGCCCGAGGCGCACATGGCCTTCCGTGGGTATCCGGGACGCCCCGGAAAATACCTGGCTGACATCTACCAACTGGCCCGCCAGCGCCTGGCCCGCGTGGATGTGCAGGAGGTCAGCGGAGGCGGCCTGTGTACCGTGGCCGATTCCCGTTTCTATTCCTACCGGCGCGACAAGACCACCGGACGCATGGGCTCGCTGATCTGGCTCAAGTGAGCAAGACTGCGAGCGGGGGCGAATCCTTCTTTGCCTGATCGATGGCGGCTCTGCGGCGCCGCCATTTTTCCTGCTGCCTCACGCGTGGCCTTGCAGGGCCAGGATCAGTTCGCGCGTAGGGCCGGGCAAGCCTTCCAGCCCGCGCACGCAGATGAGCAGCTGGCGCCGGCTCCAGCCATCGGTGAGCGGGATGGTGCGAATGTCCCTGTGCGCCGCGCAGTCCTGGGCCGCCGTGGCCGGAATCACCGCCACGCCCACCTGATGCTCCACCATGCGGCAGATGCCGTCGAAGCTGCGCAGCCGCACCCGGTATTGCAGACGCCGTCCGGCACGGGCGGCATGGCTGGAGAGGTGCTGTTGCAGGGCGCTGTCGCCGGACAGTCCGATGAAATCCTCGCCCAGCAATTCACTGAAGGCCAATGACTTGCGGCGCGCCAGCGGGTGTTTCCTGGCCAGCACCGCCACCAGATGATCCTGGCGGAACGGAAAGGTCTGCAGCGGGCCGCTGTCGGCGGAGTCGGCGATGATGCCGACATCGGCCACGCCATCGACCACGGCCTGCACCACTTCATAGCTCAGTTTCTCTTCCAGTTCGATATCGGTGTGCGGATGCCGGGCCAGGAACCGGGCCAGCACTTCCGGCAGGAATTCGGTCATGGCCGAGGTATTGCACAGCAGCCGGATATGGCCCTTCAGGCCCTGCGCATACTGGCCCAGTTCATCGCGCAGCTGCTGCATCTGTTGCGCCATCATGCGTGCGTGATGGGCCAGGGCGCGCCCTGCATCGGTGGTCTGCACACCGCGCCGGCCGCGTTCCAGCAGGGCGGTGCCCAGTGCATCCTCCATGTTGCGAATGCGTGCACTGGCCGAGGCCAGCGCCATGTGGGCGCGTTCGGCGCCGGCCGTGATGCTGCCGCTTTCCACAATGTGCAGGAAAAGACGCAGGTCGGACAGTTCGAAACGATGGCTCATCGGTGTGCCTGGAAGGTGGGGGGTCGCGTTGAGCCTTCGGCCAGGCCGAAGGCTGGCTAAGTGTATTCCACATTTTCAGAGTGGGCGAGGACTGGCAGACTGGCAAGCATCGATTCTTCGCCATCCTCTCTTCGCGCTCCTTTTCCCGCCATGCCCAGCCTGCTTTCCCTTGTCGAGATGAACGCCGCGACGCTGGCCGTGAGCCTGGCCGTGTTCCTGCTGGCCGGCTTCGTCAAGGGCGTGATCGGCCTGGGTCTGCCGACGGTGGCCATCGGATTGCTCAGTCTGGTGATGTCGCCGGTGCAGGCAGCGGCTTTGCTGATCCTGCCCTCGATGGTCACCAATGGCTGGCAGCTGGCCACGGGCGGCGCCTTGCCGATGCTGGCAAAACGCCTGTGGGCGCTGCTCGCTGGCGTGGTCATCGGCACGCTGGCCGGTGCCGGATTCATGCGCGCCGATGGTGGCCGTCATGCCATCGTGGTGTTGGGTGTGGCGCTGATGCTGTATGCGCTGGCCGGACTGGCAGCCTGGACACCGACGGTGCCGTCCCGTCATGAGCGCTGGTGGTCGCCGCTCATCGGTTTGCTGACAGGGCTGGTGACGGCGGCCACCGGCGTATTCGTGATTCCGGTGGTGCCGTATCTGCAAGCGCTGGGCTTGCCGCGCGACCAGCTGATCCAGGCGTTGGGTTTGTCCTTTACCGTCTCCACGCTGGCCCTGGCCGTCAACCTGGGGCAAGCGGGAGCCTTCAGCGCAGGCGTAGGCTGGGCGTCGTTGATGGTGCTGTTGCCCGCCTTGCTGGGTATGGCCATCGGCAGCCGGGTGCGGGCGCGGGTGCGCGCCGCCACCTTCCGTCGCTGCTTCTTCATCGGTTTGCTGCTGCTGGGTCTGCATCTGGCCTGGCACCTGCTCGATCTGCTGGAGGCGACACGATGAGTCACGCCATCCAGCAGTCCCGCGGCTGGCAGATCGAAGGCCCCCGGCAGCGCCAGGCCAATGAAGTGCATGTCTATGCCTGGCTCGATGGCAGCATGATCGCCATGCTTGATTGTGAGTTACGTGACCGCGATGGCCTGAAGTTACGGATGGCCTATGTTTCGCCACCCTGGCGTGGATCGGCGGTGCTGCGCGACATGCTTGCCGTACTGAAACCCTGCTATCGCCGGATCACCTTGCGACGGGTGGCGCGAGGCTGACGTGATCTTGGTCGTTTTGCTGAGTTTTGCCGCCCGGCATCACTGCATGATGCAGTGCGCAAACCGGCATGCTGCGGGCGTTGCGGACGCGCGCACAGCTTGGCGGTTGATGTCGTTTTCTAAGTTTTCCGCAAGAGCATCGGAAGGGGGAGGACTCACCCAGCGGGATCGCGCGGTGTCCCATCCGGGTTGACGGACTCGCGTTTGTCGGGCGGCTCATCGCTGATTTCTTCCTTGCGCTCAGCTGTCAATTTCTTCATCTTTTGACGATTCCGCTTGCGTTGCGGCGTACCCATCAGGTATAAAACGATGGTCAGGGGAATTATCCCGTACAGCAGGAAAGTGGCGACGCCAGCAATCGCCGACTGTTCGGTGATCGACATCATGAAGACGACGTAGAGCCATGCGATAGCGACGATGACCATGGTGAAGTGACGCTTCGAGACAAACCGTAACGATACGCGAAAATTGCAGATCCGAGCATGAACAAGCAGAATCCGCAGCAACCCTCTCCCGATGTATCCGCGTGGCTGGCACAGATGTCCGATCCGAAGTTCTGGACCTCGTTGCAGTCCCAATTCCAATCCCAGTTCGAGCAGTTCAAGTCGCATTTGCCGCCCGTGCCCGCGATGCCGGGCATGCCGCAGATGCCGGGCTTTCAGGGCTTCCCCGGTGGTGCGATGCCGCCCGGTGCCGGGCAGATCGATCCCGCGGTCCTGCTCAAGCAACTCGGCGACCTGGGTGCCACCCTCGATCCCGCCGATCTGGTCCGCCTGCAGCAGGACTACACCCGCGAACTCGGCGAGCTGTGGCAGTCGATGCTGGCGGCCAAGACGCCGGCCATCACCGACCGCCGCCTGTCGGCGCCGGCCTGGCAGGAACATCCTTACTTCGCGTTCCAGGCGGCCGCCTACCAGTTGAATTCCCGCTTCCTGCTGGCCCTGGCCGATGCGGTCAAGGGCACCGAGAAGGTGCGCCACAAACTGCGTTTTGCGGTGCAGCAGATGATTGATGCGATGTCACCGGCCAACTTCCTGGCCACCAATCCGGTGGCACAGCAGAAGATCCTGGAGACGCGCGGCGAGAGTCTCACGCAAGGCATCGCGCAATTGCTGGCCGACCTGCAGAAGGGCCACATCTCCCAGACGGACGAGACCGCTTTCGAAGTGGGTCGCGACGTGGGCGCCAGTGCCGGTTCGGTGATCTTCGAGAACGCACTGTTCCAGCTCATCCAGTACGCACCGCTGACCAAGACCGTGCATGCGGTGCCGTTGTTGATCGTGCCGCCCTGCATCAACAAGTTCTACATTCTCGACCTGCAGCCGCAGAATTCGCTGGTGCGTTATGCGGTGGAGCAGGGGCATACCGTGTTCCTGATTTCCTGGCGCAATGCTGATGCCACGGTCGAGACCGCCACCTGGGAAAACTACGTGGATGACGCCGTGGTGCGCTCCATCCATCTGGTCCAGGAAATCAGCAAGCAGCCGCAGATCAATGCGCTCGGTTTCTGCGTGGGGGGCACCATCCTGTCCTGTGCGCTGGCGCTGCTGGCCGCGCGCGGCGAAGATCCGGTGTCCAGCCTGACACTCCTGACGACCTTCCTCGATTTCTCCGACACTGGCGCCATCGATGTCTACATCGACGAAATGCAGCTGGCCCTGCGCGAGCAGATGATCGGCCAGCGCGGCCTGATGGCCGGACGTGACTTTGCCAGTGCCTTCTCCAGCCTGCGTCCCAACGACCTGCTGTGGAACTACGTCGAATCGAATTACCTGAAGGGCGAGAAGCCCAGCGCCTTCGACCTGCTGTACTGGAATGCCGACAGCACCAACCTGCCCGGGCCGATGTTCTGCTACTACCTGCGGCACATGTATCTGGAGAATGCGCTCAAGGAACCCGGGCGCCTCACCGTGGGCGGCGAGAAGATCGACCTGCGCAAGATCAGCGCGCCGGCTTTCATCTATGCCTCGCGCGATGACCACATCGTGCCGTGGAAATCGGCCTATGCGTCGCTGGAGCTGATCAATGCCGGCAAGCGCAGCAACAACCGCTTCGTGCTGGGCGCCTCGGGTCACATTGCGGGAGTGATCAATCCGGCCTCCAGGAACAAGCGCAACTACTGGATCAACGACAAGGCCCGTGCCGGCAGCGATGCTGATACCTGGATGGCGGGTGCGACCGAGCATCCGGGCAGCTGGTGGGGCGAGTGGGCCGCCTTCCTGGCCAAGCATGGCGGGCGCAAGGTGGCTGCCCCCAAGGCTGCGGGTTCGACGCGCTACAAGCCCATCGAACCGGCACCGGGACGCTACGTCAAGGTCAAGGCCGACCAGGCGGCTGGTTGATGCGAATCTGCCAGCCGGCCAGGAAGGGCCACAGAAGCCGGCGGCATGGATAAAGAAGAGGGCGGTGACCGGTACCGGCCCGCCGACAGAGAGAGACGGCCGACAGCGCATCCGCGGCGCAGCCCGGCCTGACAAGACAAAGGAGCGCCCTTCGCGCGAAGGGCCTCCACCAATGCGGCGCAAAGCAGACGCGAAAGAGGGGAGCAGGGCTTACCCCAATAAATCACCATCCCTATAGGAGGCAGCATAATGAGCAAGCGTATCGCATATGTGACCGGCGGCATGGGCGGCATCGGAACCGCCATCTGCACCCGTCTGTGCAAGGACGGCTACACCGTGGTGGCCGGCTGCGGCCCCAATTCCACCCGCAAGGATTCCTGGCTGGCGACCATGCGCGGCCAGGGCTATGACATCCACGCATCCGAAGGCAACGTCTCGGACTGGGAATCGACCAAGGCCGCCTTCGAGAAGGTGCGCGCCGAGATCGGCGAAGTGGACGTGCTGGTCAACAATGCCGGCATCACCCGCGACGGCCAGTTCCGCAAGATGAGCAAGGGCGACTGGGATGCGGTCATCGACACCAACCTGAATTCGCTCTTCAACGTTACCAAGCAGGTCATCGAGGGCATGTGCGAGCGCGGTTTTGGTCGCATCATCAATATCTCCTCGGTCAATGGCCAGAAGGGCCAGTTCGGCCAGACCAACTACTCCACCGCCAAGGCCGGCATCCACGGCTTCACCATGGCGCTGGCGCAGGAAGTGGCGACCAAGGGCGTGACGGTCAACACCGTCTCGCCGGGCTATATCGGGACCGACATGGTGCGCGCCATCCGTCCGGAAGTGCTGGAGAAGATCGTCTCCGGCATTCCCGTCAAGCGCCTGGGTGAGCCGGAGGAAATCGCCTCCATCGTCGCCTGGATCGCCTCGTCTGAGGGCGGGTACGCCACCGGTTCGGACTTCTCGCTCAACGGCGGCCTGTACATGGGCTGATGCCGTCTTCGACGGCCACGTGCGCGGCAGTGCCGCATGCGTGGCCGTTTTTACGTGTGTCACGGGCTGGGATTTTGTCAGTCTGGCACGTCAGGGCTCCCCTTTTGCCGCTCTTCGCCCCTATAATGGATCGCGTTGCTGCCCTGCAAAAAGCAGGTGGCACACAGTAGAAGAGAGAAGAAGCAAGGAGAGGACAGCACAATGTCCCGGACGCCCGCGGGTGAGGACCGCATCGAAGCCACCCGCACCGCTGCAAACCAAGGCCGGCAAGACGGCTGCAATGAGAGAGACTGGACTTCAGATGACTACTGCAAAAAATTCGGCAGATCGCTTGATCAAGAAATATCCCAACCGCCGTCTGTACGATACCCAGACCAGTTCCTACATCACGCTGACCGACGTCAAGCAACTGGTGCTGGACAATGAAGAATTCACCGTGGTCGACGCCAAGAGCGGCGACGACCTGACCCGCAGCATTCTGTTGCAGATCATCCTGGAAGAAGAGTCGCATGGCGTGCCGATGTTCTCCAGCGGCGCGCTGTCGCAGATCATCCGTTATTACGGCCATGCCATGCAGGGCATGATGGGCAACTACCTGGAAAAGAACATCCAGACCTTCATCGACATCCAGAACAAGCTGGCCGAGAACTCCAAGGGCTTCTACGAAGGCAAGCCCTTCAGCCCCGAGATGTGGACGCAGTTCATGAACGTACAAGGTCCGATGATGCAGGGCATGATGAGCAACTACATCGAACAGAGCAAGAACCTGTTCATCCAGATGCAGGAGCAGATGCAGAGTCAGACCAAGAACATGTTTGGTACCTTCCCCTTTGGTGCGCCGGGTACGCCGCCGGATCAGAAGAAATAAACGGTTCTTTCTCCTCCCCGCAGGCTGACTGGACCGCTCAGAAGTTGTGGGCGTGCGACTGCACCAGGTCGATCAGAAAGTCAGCCGTCGCGCGGATGCGTGGTGCTCTGCGTACGTCGGAATGCATGACGAGGTACAAGGGGCAGGGCGGCGGGGACTTCGGCATCGGTATGGACACAAGCCGACTGTCTTCTGCCACCATGAATCGCGGCAAGAGCGCCATGCCGATCCCGGATAATGCGGCGTGGTACATGGCGCGAATGTCGTTGGTCCTTAGCGCGTAACTGCGTGGGCTTACATATTTTTCCAGCCAGATCTTTTGCCAGCAGCCGCTCCTCAGGTCGAGCCCGATGAATGAACGCTCGGATTCCGGTCTCTCCAGCCATGCCGGTACCCCATAGAGCTTGTAGTTCACATTGCACAACAGACGTGCCACCAGTTGCGGACTCTTTGGTTCGCTCATGCGTAATGCGATATCCGCTTCTCGGCGACTCAGGTCGGCGCCGCGACTCTCGCCGATCAGCTCCAGCTCGATCTCCCGGTATTTCTCCTGAAAAGACGGCAATCTGGGAACCAGAAAGTCGCTCATCAGGATCGGCGGCGCCGACAGACGCACCGTGCCTGACAGCGTGGTGTTAGCTAACGCCGTACGCCACAGCGAGAGCATTTCCATTTCCAGCGACTCTGCCTGCCTGGACAGTTCCACGCCCTCCCTGGTCAATACCCATCCACGTGCCAAGCGGTCAAACAATTTGACCTTGAGCGTCTTTTCAAGATTGCCTACGCGGCGCGCTACCGTTGAGTGTTCGACTTCGAGCAATCTGGCTGAGGCGGACAGGCTACCTTCGCGGCTTAAGGTCAGGAAATATCGAACATCGTCCCATTGCAAGCTATTCATATGGGTATTTATGCACAGAGGAAGTCTGATTTTTGGGAATTCCTTCAGGGAAATCCTTGCTTTAGAGTTAAAAAACTTAACTCAAGGAGGACCTACAGCATGAAGATTCTGCATATCAATTCGTCGTCTCGCAGTACAGACAGCCGTTCGTTGCAGCTCGCGGAAGTGTTTCTGTGCGAACTGAAAAAGCGCAAGGCCATTGAAGTTGATCGCTTCGATTTGTTCTCCGGAAAACTGCCGGAGTTCGGGGAGCTAGCCGTCAGTGCGAAGATGGCCCTGTTTACCGGCGCAGAGGCGACCACCGAACAAAAACGCGCATGGGCCGGCATCAGGGAAGTGTTTGACCGGTTTGCTTCTGCCGATGCCTACGTGATCAACGTACCCCTCTGGAACAACGGCCTGCCCTATATTCTCAAGCAGTTCATTGACGTCGTTACCCAGCCGGGCTGGGCATTCGGCTTCGATCTTGAGAAGGGATACAGCGGCCTTCTGAAGAATAAAAAGGCTTGCATCATACATGCCAGTGGTGTCTATCACCATCGTATTCCGGTGAACTTCGGATCCGATTTCAGTACGCCCTATCTGACCGACTGGCTGAAGTTCGTTGGCGTGGAGGATATTCAGCAAATTCACTTTGCGCCTACCGTGGTCAATCCTGACTTCGAGCAGACCAGGCAGCGTGCGGAGCAGCAGGCTGTAGAGATTGCATCCAACTTCTGATTGGCATGTCGAATTGTTGTTAGCTCACGTTCTCGCCAAGTACCAGTCAGGCGACCGAGACGGTTGCGATCCCACCCGAAGTACACCCGAAACCGTCAAAAGCAAGCGCCCGGCAGTGGACGTTGTACAATAGCGCCCTGATTTTTAAAGCATTTTTTGCTTTTTCCCGTATTGTCGGCCGTTTCCGGCCCGCCTCACTGAGCCATCTGCCATGTCCAACCCGTCTTCCCCCGCCACCCCGGCCCTGCCCAAGGTCGGTTTCGTCTCCCTCGGCTGCCCCAAGGCACTGGTCGATTCCGAACAGATCCTGACCCAGCTGCGCGCCGAAGGCTACGATACCGCCAAGTCCTATGACGGCGCCGATCTGGTGATCGTCAATACCTGCGGTTTCATCGACGCTGCCGTGCAGGAATCGCTGGACGCCATCGGCGAAGCCCTGAACGAAAACGGCAAGGTCATCGTCACCGGCTGTCTCGGCGCCAAGAAGGATGCCGACGGCGACGACATCATCCAGAAGATCCACCCCAAGGTCCTCGAAGTGACCGGCCCCCACGCCGTGGGCGAAGTCATGCAGGCCGTGCACAAGCACCTGCCCAAGCCGCATGCGCCCTTCATCGACCTGGTGCCGCCGCAGGGCGTCAAGCTGACCCCCAAGCATTTCGCCTACCTGAAGATTTCGGAAGGCTGCAACCATCGCTGCAGCTTCTGCATCATCCCCTCCATGCGCGGGGATCTGGTCTCGCGCCCCATCGCCGATGTCATGCTCGAAGCCGAGAACCTCTTCAAGGCCGGCGTGAAGGAATTGCTGGTGATCTCGCAGGACACCAGCGCCTATGGCGTGGATGTGAAGTTCCGTACCGGTTTCTGGAACGGCAAGCCCATCAAGACCCACATGACCCAACTGGTCGGTGCCCTCGGCGAGCTGGCACAGCAATATGGCGCCTGGGTGCGTCTGCACTACGTCTACCCGTACCCGCACGTGGACCAGATCATCCCGCTGATGGCCGAAGGCAAGATCCTGCCCTACCTGGACGTGCCGCTGCAACACGCCCACCCGGACGTGCTCAAGCGCATGAAGCGTCCCGCCAATGGCGAGAAGAACATCGAGCGTATCCAGGCCTGGCGCGCGCTGTGCCCGGATATTACGATCCGCTCCACCTTCATCGCCGGCTTCCCCGGCGAAACCGAGGCTGAATTCGAGTACCTGCTGGACTTCCTCAAGGAAGCCGAGATCGACCGCCTGGGCTGCTTCGCCTATTCCCCGGTGGAAGGCGCCACCGCCAACGAGATCGCCAATCCGGTGCCCGAAGAAGTGCGCGAAGAGCGCCGTGGCCGCGTCATGCAGCTGCAGGAAGACATCTCCAAAAAGCGTCTGCAAGCCAAGGTCGGCAAGACCCTGCGCGTGCTTATCGATGAAGTGGACCGCAACGGCGGTACCGGCCGCACCTATTCGGATGCGCCCGAGATCGATGGCGTGGTCTACGTAAAACCACCCTTCGAACCGCACCGCAAGCTGGAAGTCGGCCAGTTCGTCGACGTGCGCATCACCGCCGCCGATGCCCACGACCTCTGGGGTGCCGCCGAGTGATGCACGCACGGCCGATGCGCCGCCCCCTGCTGGCGGCACTGGTGCTGTGCAGCGCCAGCGCGCTCCTGCCGGCTCGGGCGGCTTCCTCCGGGCCGGTCGCCAATGCCCCGGAAGGCTCGCTGCGGCAGACCCTGATGACGCACGCCGTGGTGTTGCGCGGCCAGATCGACGGGCGCCAGATCCAGCTTTCGCTGCAACCCAAGAAGAACGAGGATGGCCTGGAAGGGCGTTATTTCTTCTTCGGCGGTTCGCCCGAGATTCTGGTGGCCGGTGAGGTCGACGGTGACGATCTGCTGATGGAAGAATCCGTCAACGGCAAGGACGTCTCCGGCCAATGGGAAGGGCACCGCCAGGGCCAGTCCATCACCGGTACCTGGTCCAATGCCGATGGCAGCATCAACAAGCCCTTTGCGCTGCAGTTGCCCTGATTGCCCCGCCCACGGACAGCCCCGGACAGGGGCGCTGGAAAGGTGATATGAAGCTTGGTTCAGCCTCTTGCGCAAGCATCGCCGTCGCCAGCGGGCCTGCGGCCCATGCTCTTGCTTTCGATGTGAACAAGCTGCGCGTATAGTGAGACTTTTGCGCCCCGCTCCCGGGGCGCCATCGTTTCCTGAGGCAGATCCGTGTCCGATTCCAACGCAACGTTCCCCGCATCCTCCCTTCCGCTCGATCCGCAGACCGCACTGGTCCATAGTCGCTACCGTGCTCCCGACGGTTTCGAGGCCTTCCCGGTCGGTATCCATCACGCTTCCACCGTGCTGTTCCCCAACGTGGCGGCCATGCGTTCACGCGACTGGCGTGAAAAGCTCGGCTACACCTACGGCCTGCATGGCACGCCGACCAGCTTCGTGCTCGAAGCCCGGCTGGCCGAGATCGAGGGCGGCACTTATTGCCGTGTCACCCCCAGCGGCCTGGCGGCCATCGCCATGGTCAATTTCGCCTTCCTCAAGAGCGGCGACGACGTGCTGCTGCCCGATAACGTCTACGGACCCAGCAAGGATCTGGGCCAGTGGCTGGAACGCGATTTCCAGATCACGGCGCGCTTCTATGACCCGATGATCGGCGCCGGCCTGTCCGCGCTGATCCAGCCCAATACGCGCCTGGTGTGGACCGAGGCACCCGGTTCAGTCTCCATGGAGGTGCCCGACATCCCGGCCCTGTGCCGTGCCGCCCATGAGAAGGGCGTGCTGGTGGCCATCGACAATACCTGGTCGGCCGGCATCGCCTTCAAGGCCTTCGAGCATGGCGTGGACATCGTCATGCAGGCTGTCACCAAGTACCAGTCCGGCGGTTCGGACGTGCTGATGGGGGCGGTCATCGTGCGCGACCAGGCCCTCAACGAAAAACTGGAACTGGCCCACATGCGCCTGGGCTTCGGCGTGGGCATGGACGATGTCTATATGGTGCTGCGCAGCCTGTCCTCGATGCGCCTGCGCTTCGAGGCGCACGATGCCGCTGCGCGCAAGGTGGCGGCCTGGCTCAAGCAACGTCCGGAAATCGTCGCCGTACTCCATCCCGCCTTCGAGGATTGCCCCGGACACGCCCACTGGAAGCGCGATTTCACCGGGGCAGGGGGGCTGTTCTCGGTGATCTTCGATCCCCGTTACAGCGAAGAGCAAACCGACCGCTTCGTCGACAGCCTGCAGCTCTTCAAGATCGGCTACAGCTGGGGCGGTGCCCACAGCCTGTGCGTGCCGTACCGGATGCGCGGCATGCGCCACCAGTGGCAGCGCGACGGCGTGCTGGTGCGCTTCAACATCGGGCTGGAAGCACCGGATGACCTGATCGCCGATATCGGACAGGCCCTGGCCCGGTTGTAAGCTGCCTGCTCGCCTGCCATCCCCGCACCGGCCGCAGGCGAGCGGCCCGGTCACCCCTGCGCCAAGGTTCAGTTTGCCTGCCAGAAATTGAATAAAGGTAAATGGCGCATCTGTTTATCGTTTTGAGGCCTGGCCCACCGTCATAGAATGGTAGCCATTCTCGATACCTTGGTTTTTCCTGTGAAGATGTTGCGCAAAAATCATCAAGGCAGGTAAATAACTGCAAGTTTTCTTAGTCGGGAAGCTGAAGCAAACTACAGTTGAATCCCTCAATATGAGAAGAAATGTGGATGAGCTAGTCGCCCTCCAGCAACAATCAGGGAGAAATCCTCGAAGATTTACAACTTATTTAGTTTCTTTTAAGACAAGTTTCCGTTGTCATTTCAGGCAAGAAACCTTTTGATCAGGAAATCCCTGATAGGAGCGGGAAGTCGCAAGCATCCTGACTCTCTCGTATTCAACGCAGAAAACTTCACGCATATCCCGCGCTCGTGTAAGACGAAATCCTACAAGTTGCACCGGGTGTTCTCCGTCTAAAAATACCGACCAAGTCTAATTTCCCGCCTGTCCTGCCCCCCTCAGAATTGGCTTGCAGTCAAGTAAATGTAAGCGATTGTAAGCAGCTCGACGCAGCCTGAGCGCGAGCCGTAGGAAGTTCTCATACCGAGGTGGGGTGCAAATGAATACCAACGACATGATGGCGGAGATCCGCGATGCCAACCTGAGCTATCTCATGCTGGCGCAGCAAATGATCCGTTCGGACAAGCCGACCGCAATCTTCCGTCTGGGCATCAGCGCCGAGATTGCCGATCTGATCGAAGGTCTGTCCAATGTGCAGATCATGAAACTGGCGGCGACCAACATGATGTTGACGCGTTTCCGTTTCGACGATGGTGCCATCCTCGGCATGCTGACCAACTACAACAAGGACAAAAGCCTGGCGCAGTCGCATGCGGCCATTCTGATGGCCTGTCAGCCCAGCGAACAAATTTCGTAAAACAACAAGACAAGGCAGGGCCGGCGTGTCCAGGGGAAGTCAACGCGCCGGAGGGGAAGACGTTCAACGCTTTATCAAGTTTGTGTCTTGCATTCATGCCTGAGAGTTCGCTTGCCGGCGGCACGCGAGTCGGGGTCAGGCAGACTTATTACGAAATCACCGGGGGGTAGCACCATGGCTAAGAAGAGCGTTGTCACAGAGGCGCAGGAAATTCAGCTGGCCATCGAACTGATCAATCTGGGGGCGCGCCTCCAGTTGCTGGAATCCGAAACTTCACTCTCGCGCGAGCGTCTGCTGAAGCTGTACAAGGAGTTGAAGGGCGTCTCGCCGCCCAAGGGCATGCTGCCGTTCTCCACGGACTGGTTCATCACCTGGCAGCCCAATATCCATTCGTCGCTGTTCATCAATATCCATCGCTACCTGGTGGAGCACGCCCGCATCAATGGCATCGAAGCCGTCATGAAGGCCTACAAGCTCTACCTGGAGCAGGTTGGCTACAACGATGCCGGCGAACCCGTGCTCTCGCTGACCCGCGCCTGGACGCTGGTGCGCTTCTTCGAAAGCAAGATGCTCATGACCACGCCCTGCTGCAAGTGCAATGGCCATTTCGTCGTGCATCGTCTGGACCTGCACCAGGATTACCTGTGCGGTCTGTGCCACATGCCGTCGCGGGCCGGCAAGACCAAGAAGGCCAAGGATGCCGTCACCATGGGTCTGGCCGAGGCTGCCCTGCCGGTGGCTGCTGCCGCGCCCCTGGTCGCCACGTCGGTCCTGGCCGCTGTGGCCTGAGCCGGAGCAGGGATGTACCAATGCCTTGCTGCAGGTCTGCAGCGAGGCGGTAATGGGCCAGGGTGTTCAACCAAAAAAGAATAAGGCCGATTGCCTCGATGTCCGAACCTGAGAATCACCCCGCCGCCGGTCGCAGGCCCTGGTGGCAGGCGCCGGCGCTGCGGGCCCTGCTGCTGTTCGCGCTGGCGCTGGTCGGCGCCAATGTGCTGGATGTGCTTTTTCAGCGCGCCGGTCTTGCTCCTCTTTCCCCCCTCCAGACTGCCCTGCTGCATGGCGTGATGGCCGCGCTGCTGGCGCGTCTGTGCCGCATGGCCATATGGTGGTGGCTGATCCTGCTGGTGTTCCCGGTGGCCACATTGGGTGTGGCGCAGCTGCACGTGCCGCCGTGGGTATTCCTGGCGGTATTCCTGTTCATGCTGGTGTTGTTCTGGTCGACCTTCCGCAGCCAGGTGCCGTTCTATCCTTCCGGGCAGCGCGCCTGGGATGCGGTGGCCGGCCTGCTGCCGGAGGGGCAGCCGATCCGCTTCATGGATATCGGCAGCGGCCTGGGTGGCGCCGTGCTGGATCTGTCGCGCCGCCGCCCCGAGAGCGAATTCACCGGTATCGAGATCGCGCCCCTGCCTTGGCTGGTCAGCCGGGTGCGCGCGATGCTGGCAGGTGATCGCTGCCGTTTCGTGCGCGGCGACTACCTGCGGCTCGATTTCGGCGATTACGACGTGGTGTTCGCCTACCTGTCACCGGCGGCGATGGAGGCGCTGTGGCACAAGGCGCGCGCCGAGATGCGGCCGGGGACGCTGCTTCTGAGCTATGAGTTTCATATTCCCGGTGCTGCACCTGATGTCGTGGTCGCCCCCGAGGACGGCGGCAGGGTGCTGCACGGGTGGCGCATGTGAGGGCTGGGAGCCGCGCAGGCCCTTGGCAGCGGCTGCGAGACGCGACGTATCAAGTTTGTGCCAATTCAGCCGTAAATCAAAAAGGAAGGGCGTTTTTCGGATATGTATTCCCTCATTTGCTTGATTGGAATACCTGTAATCTGATGAACGTGAAAATACACTCAACGCCACAGGGACGGGAGTAGGCACTTGTTAGTCATCATTGGATATATCGTGGTCATGGCGTCCGTCTTCGGCGGCTTTGCCATGGCAGGGGGCCACCTGGGGGCACTGTTCCAGCCAATCGAGCTGCTCATGATCGGCGGTGCTGCAGGGGGCGCTTTCCTGGTCGGTAACAACGGCAAGGCGATCAAGGCGACCCTGAAGGCCTTGCCCACCGTCTTCAAGGGCAGTGCCTATACCAAGGCGCTGTACATGGAACTGATGGCGCTGCTGTTCGAAATCCTGACCAAATCCCGCAAGGAAGGTCTGATGTCGATCGAAGGCGATATCGAAGAGCCCGAGAGCAGCCCCATCTTCAGCAAGTACCCGGGCGTGCTGGCGGACCATCACCTGATCGAATTCATGACCGATTACCTGCGTCTGATGGTCTCGGGCAACATGGATGCGTTCCAGATCGAAAACCTGATGGACAACGAAATCGAGACCCACCACCACGAGGGCGAAATTCCGGTGCACTGCATCGCCAAGCTGGGCGACGGCATGCCGGCCTTCGGTATCGTGGCAGCGGTCATGGGCGTGGTGCACACCATGGAATCGGTGGGTATCCCGCCCTCCGAGCTGGGCATGCTGATCGCGCACGCGCTGGTCGGTACCTTCCTCGGTATTCTGCTGGCCTACGGTTTCGTGGGCCCGCTCTCCAGCCTGCTGGAACAGAAGCTGCACGAATCGACCAAGATCTACCAGTGCGTGAAGGTGACCCTGCTGGCCAGCCTCAATGGCTATGCGCCGGCCCTGTCGATCGAATTCGGCCGCAAGGTCCTGTTCTCGACCGAGCGTCCGACCTTCCTCGAACTGGAAGAGCACGTCAAGCAGGCCAAGGGCAAGTAAGGCTGCCAGGCTGGTCCGGGGAGATCAGCTTGCAGGGCGATTCACACAGACATCAGTATTGAAGCAGGAGCACAGGCATGGCCGACGAAGGTCTACGTCCCATTATCGTCAAACGCATCAAGAAAGGCGGCGGGGGTCACCACGGTGGCGCCTGGAAGATTGCGTACGCCGACTTCGTGACGGCGATGATGGCCTTCTTCCTGCTCATGTGGCTGCTGGGGTCGACCGCCAAGGGGGACCTGAACGGTATTGCCGAATACTTCAAGACCCCGCTGAAGGTGGCCATGGCCGGTGGTTCCGGCAGCGGCGACGCCAACACCGTGCTGCCGGGGGGCGGCAAGGATCTGACCCGCCAGGACGGCCAGCTGCGCAAGGGTGAAAACGATGTGGTCTCGCGCAAGCAGAACCTCAAGCAGGCGCAGCAGGAGCTGGAGCGCGCCGAGCGTAGCCGCCTGGAAGAGTTGAAAGCGCGGATCGAAAAGGCCATCGATTCCAATCCGACCCTCAAGCAGTTCAAGAATCAGCTGTTGATCGACATCACCTCCGAAGGCTTGCGCATCCAGATCGTCGACGAGAAGAACCGTCCCATGTTTGCCCTGGCCAGTGCCCAGTTGCAGCCCTATACCAAGGAAATCCTGCACGAGATCGGTCGCACGCTCAACGATGTGCCCAACAAGATCAGCCTGTCCGGTCACACCGATGCCACGCCCTATTCGCAGGGGGAGAAGGGCTACAGCAACTGGGAGCTGTCGGCGGACCGCGCCAACGCCTCGCGACGAGAACTGATCATCGGCGGCATGGATGAATCGAAGGTGTTGCGGGTGGTGGGTCTGTCCTCGGCGGTGCTGCTGGACAAGGAAGATCCCTTCAACCCGATCAATCGTCGCATCAGCATCATCGTCATGAACAAGAAGGCTGAGGAACTGGTGGAAAAGGACAGTGGCTCGTTGAACGTGCCCACCGACGCCAGCGGCGAAGACGTGCAGCAGGGGCTCAGTGCGCCGGCCAAGAACTGAGCGCAGGTGCCAGGCCTGCGCGGTTGTACGCGGGGTTTGCCAATGAAGCAGAAGTGTTCCATTTGAACAGGGGAAGAGAGCCGGATATGCCGACCAAGACCATGCTGCAGGAGCTCAAGCGCTTGTTGCTCGATACTGCCAGCGGCGGCAGCCGCCAACTGACGGAAGTGGAGTCGGACCTGGTCCAGACCAACATTCTGCTGGGCGAAGCCATAGGCAAGCTGGGCAACAGCTTCATGGAACTGCATCGCTCGGTACAGTTGCAGCAGACCATCCTGGAAGGGCTGATGAACGGCACCGGTCATTTCGACGGCCAGAGCATCGAGCAGCTCAAGGCCACCCAGGCAGAGGTCAGCCATCACGTCAACGCGGCGGTGACCGGCTTGCAGTTCCAGGATATGACCAGCCAACTGCTCGAGCGCATCGTGCGCCGCGTGATCGGCCTGCGTGAAGCGCTGGGCGTGCTCAGCGCAAACAGTTTCGAGATCGTGCCCGAGCAGGGCCAGACCGATGAAGAGGTCAAGGAACTGCTGGCCAGCACGGTACAGGTCATGGAGGAGCGCTTGAATGTGCTCGACACCGGACTGTGGAAGGCGGTGCGCCAGACCCGCATGGAAAGTGGCGATATCGAGCTGTTCTGAGCGGTGGCTGGCTGAGTGGTACAAGATTGAACTAGGTCATTCCGGCCTTGGCGGGACGATAGGTGGGTGGCCAAGGGTGCGGCATAATACATACGCGCATGAGCCTTATTGAAGAAACAGGGAGTAACGATGTCCAAAACGATTCTCGCAGTAGATGATTCCGGGTCACTGCGTCAGATGGTGGTATTCAGTCTGAAAGCTGCGGGTTACAACGTGACCGAGGCGGTCGACGGGGTGGACGCGCTGGAAAAGGCCAAGACGCATACCTTCGACCTGGTCCTGACCGACCAGAACATGCCGCGCATGGACGGCCTGACCCTGATCCGCTCCCTGCGCGAGCTGACCAGCTATGCGCGCGTGCCCATCCTGATGCTGACTACCGAATTCAGCGACGAGATGAAGGCCAAGGGCAAGGCCGCCGGTGCCAATGGCTGGCTGGTCAAGCCCTTCGATCCGCAGCGCCTGACCGAGGTGGTGCGCAAGGTGATCGGCTGATCTTGCCGGGATAACAAGAAGATACGTACAGCATCCAGCATGGAGCCCAGGCATGAGCATTGATATGAGCCAGTTTTTCCAGGTCTTTTTCGACGAGGCCGAGGAAGGCCTCGCGGAAATGGAAAAGCTGTTGTTGGCCGTCAATGTGGCGTCTCCCGATCCGGAAGACCTCAATGCGGTGTTTCGTGCCGCGCATTCGATCAAGGGTGGTTCGTCCACCTTCGGCCTGACCGATATTGCCGAAGTCACGCACGTCCTGGAGTCGCTGCTGGACCGCATCCGCCAGGGCCAGATGAAGCTGACCTCGGAGCACGTAGATGCCTTCCTGGCGGCCAAGGATGTGCTCAAGTCCATGCTGGACGGCCACAAGCACGGCGCCGAGGTCGATCAGGATGCGGTCGGCGACGTGCGCATGCTGCTCGAAGCGCTGTCGCAGGGCAAGAGTTCCAGCGCCGCTCCCAAGGCGGAGGCGGGCGCTGCGGTCGTGGTCGGTCCGGGCGGCGTGCGCCGCTACCGCCTGGACATGCCCGAGATCGCCGACAAGGATGCCGAAGCCCTGGCCGACGAGCTCTCCATGCTGGGCAAGCTGGAGAAGTCCAAATCGCCCGAGGGCAAGTGGGTCTTCATTCTGGATACGGCTGAACCGATCGATGACGTGGTCGCCATCTGTGCCTTCATCGTCAATGTCGCCGACCTGAAGATTTCGCAGGCCGTTGAAACCGCCAAGAGCAGCGACGAAGAGCGCGGCTATGGCTTCTTCGACAATTTCGTCACCCAGGAAGAGCGTGAACGCACCCAGGGTTACGGTTTCTTCGACAATCACACCGCCATCGAGGACAAGGAGCGCGAGCAGGGCTACGGTTTCTTCGCCCCCTTCGTGCCCCTGGACATCAGCGCCAAGAAGGCCGATGGCGAGGCCCATGCGGGTGGTGCCGGTAACGGTAATGGCAACGGCAATGGCCATCACGACGATGGTCATCTGCAGGGCGACCATGGCGGCGAAAAGAGGGCGGCCAAGGGCGGCACCGGCCAGGAGTCCTCCTCCATCCGGGTCAGCATCGAAAAGGTCGACCAGCTCATCAACCTGGTCGGCGAACTGGTGATTACCCAAGCCATGATCGAGCAGCGCGTGGGCAAGCTCGACCCGATGCACCATGAACACCTGCTCAACAGCGTGAGCCAGTTGAGCCGCAATACGCGGGATCTGCAGGAATCGGTGATGTCGATCCGCATGATGCCGATGGATTACGTCTTCTCGCGCTTCCCGCGCATGGTGCGCGACCTGGCGCACAAGCTGGGCAAGCAGGTCGAGTTCGTCACCCACGGCGCGGCCACCGAGCTGGACAAGGGCTTGATCGAGCGCATCGTCGATCCGCTCACCCACCTGGTACGTAACAGCATCGACCACGGCATCGAACAGCCCGAGGCCCGGCGCGCTGCCGGCAAGGGCGAGGCCGGTGTGCTGTCCCTGTCGGCCGAGCACCAGGGCGGCAACATCATCATTGAAGTTACCGACGACGGTGGCGGCCTGAACCGCGACAAGATCCTGGCCAAGGCCAAGCAGCAGGGCATGCCGGTGACCGACAGCCTGACCGACGCCGAAGTGTGGCAACTGATCTTCGAACCGGGCTTCTCCACCGCCGAGCAGGTCACCGACGTGTCCGGCCGCGGCGTGGGCATGGACGTGGTCAAACGCAACATCCTGGCCATGGGCGGCGCGGTGGATATTCGCTCCAGCAAGGGTTTCGGCACCACGATTTCAATCTCGCTGCCGCTGACGCTGGCGATCCTGGACGGGATGTCGATTCGCATCGGTGAAGAAGTTTACATATTGCCGCTAGGATATGTGGTTGAATCTTTGCAGCCTTTGCCGCAAGATATCAAGGAAATTTCCGGTCAGGGCAAGGTGCTGCGTGTACGTGGCGAATATCTGCCGCTGATCCCGCTGTATCAGATTTTCAACATCGAACCTTCATTCACCGATCCGTCGCAAGGATTGGTGGTCATTTTGGAGTCAGATGGGAAAAAGGCGGCACTTTTCGTGGATGACCTGATCGGACAACAGCAAATCGTTGTGAAGAACCTGGAATCCAACTATCGAAAGGTCGCTGGCATTTCCGGTGCTACCATTCTGGGCGACGGCGGCGTCGCTCTGATTGTCGATGTGGCAGCCTTGCTGCGATCCAGCCGCCAACTGAATGACGAATCTGTATTTTCCTGATATTTAAAGGGCCTCAACATGTCTGACACTGCAACCAAGAATCTTTCCGGCTTCGGCGACAAGACCGACAGCAACGGAAACGAGTTTCTCGCCTTCACCCTGGGCAAGGAAGAATACGGCATCGATATTCTGAAGGTTCAGGAAATCCGCGGCTACGAAGCCGTGACCCGCATCGCCAACTCGCCCGATTTCATCAAGGGCGTGGTGAACCTGCGCGGCATCATCGTCCCCATCGTGGACATGCGCATCAAGTTCCAGCTGGGCGAGCCGACCTATGACCAGTTCACCGTGGTCATCATCTTGAACATCGGCGGTCGCGTCGTGGGCATGGTGGTCGACAGCGTCTCCGACGTCATCACGCTGACCCAGGAACAGATCAAGCCGGCACCGGAGATGGGCACCACCTTCGATTCCGACTACCTGATCGGTCTGGGTACCCTGGAACAGCGCATGCTGATCCTGGTGGACATCGACAAGCTGATGTCCAGCGCCGAGATGGGTCTGATCGAAAAGCTGGCAGCCTGAGTCGCTGAGGCTGCTCACGCAGGTCGCAGAGGATCCGGAGGAGACGCAGGCCGGATCTGACGTCCGTCGTCATTCGGTCGCGCAGGAAAAGCGGGCACGATAGCCCGATACAGAAGAGAAAAAGGCATCCGCCCTGTGGTGGATGCCTTTTTTATGGGCGCTGTCCGGCGCCTGTGAAGCTTTGTGCAGGCCGGCCATGTCCGGCGCCGCGCGTGCTGCCCGGCAGCAGCACTTTGCTTCATCTCTCAGTGGAAGTGCTCGACCGGAGGAGGCGTATCTTCCGGCATTTCCGCGTGCACCAGTTCACCTTCCCGATCAGGGAAGAGCGGTGCGCCGCAGTCGTCGCAAAACTCCATGGTGAAGCGTTCTGCATGATGCTTGATGTGCACGATGCCGCATTCGCGCAGCACCGTGAGGATCTGCTGCAGCGGACTGGCGGGCATGCCCTCCAGCAGGCCGGCGCCGGCGGGGATGATCATGGGCAGTTCTTCACCGCTTTCCTGCTCATACAGCGGCCAGACGGTCCCATAGACCACGGTCGGATCGCCGCCGATGGAAAAGCCGATGCGGTATTCATCGATCTGACCATTGATGTCCTCGGAGAAGCCACCGATGCTGGCATGCAGTTCGGCAGAGGAGATGTCCAGGGTCTGAGTCAGGAAATAGTCGGCGGCGCGGATGGAGGCCGGGCGGATGCGCTTGTCGGCCTCGCGGCAGCCGAAGAAATAGGCTTGCGGCAGCAGCAGCTCGACGCTGCAGCCGGGTAGCAGGCGCGTGAAGAGCGGTGTGGCCTGCTGGGTCCAGGCCTCGGAGGCTGCCGCCTTCCTGGCCGAGAAATGGCTCTGTTGTTCGCTTTCCTGCCAGTGGAACAGGGGGCCGCCGGCCGGCACCACCACGGCCGCAATCACATAGCGGGTATCGGCCAGGAAGGCGGCGGTGGGCGGCTGTTCGCCGCGCAGTTGTACCGGACCGGTCTTCAAGGCGGTCTGGCCCATCTGGCGGGTCAGGGCGAAGACGTCGGCGTGCATGCGCGGCAGCTGTTCGATGGAGAACAGGGTCGGCGCCAGTGCCAGACGGGCATCCTTGGCCAGCACATGGGCGTGCAGGTGGGCGCCGATGGCCGCCAGCAGGTCGCTGCCGATGGGGCCGGAGGCGATGGTAAAGCGGGTCCAGGCCAGTACCGGCAGCACCAGCAGCTGCACGTCGTATTGCTGGCCGTCGTGTTCCAGCGAGGTGGATTCACTGCCGGCCTCGACGGCTTCGATCAGCACGTCGTAGGCATCCAGGTCGGCCTTGAAGAGGTGATCCAGGGCCGCATCGATCAAGCCCTGGTGGCCGGTGCGCAGCAGCTTGTTGAGCAGGGCGTCCAGGGGATTGAGCCAGGCGCGCTCTTCGAGCCGGCTGGAGGCCTGCGCGATGGCTTGCGCAAAGGTCACCAGATGCTGGCTGTCGGCAGAAAGCTTGGAGGAGGAACGTTTGGCGGGACGACGCATGTAGGCTATCTGTATCTGTGGAAACGAAACCGCCTATTGTAGTTGATTTGTCAGCCCTGTCAGCCGCTGCCTTTGCGCAGCGCCAAGGGGCAATAAAAAACGCCGGACGAATCCGGCGTTTTCCTTGCTGCAGGGTAGGACGTGCGCTACTTAGGCTGCCAGCAGCTGACGCAGCACGAACGGCAGGATGCCGCCATGCTTGTAGTAGTCCACTTCGATCGGGGTGTCGATACGCAGCAGCAGCTTGACTTCCTGGGTCTGGCCGTTCTTGCGGTGGATCACCAGGGTGGCTTCCTGTTGCGGCTTGATCTCGCCTTCCAGGCCCTTCAGGTCGAAGCTTTCTTCACCGGTGATGCCCAGCGACTGCACGCTGTCGTTGCCCAGGAACTGCAGCGGCAGCACGCCCATGCCGACCAGGTTGGAACGGTGGATACGCTCGAAGGAACGTGCGATCACGGCCTTCACGCCCAGCAGCTGGGTGCCCTTGGCAGCCCAGTCACGGGAGGAGCCGGTACCGTACTCTTCGCCACCGAAGACCATGGTCGGGGTGCCTTCGGCCACGTACTTCATGGCGGCGTCGTAGATCGACATTTCTTCACCGGAGGGCTGGTGAATGGTGATGCCGCCTTCCACGCGCGAGCCGTCTTCCTTGGCCGGGATCATCAGGTTCTTGATGCGCACGTTGGCGAAGGTGCCGCGCATCATGATCTCGTGGTTGCCGCGGCGCGAGCCGTAGGAGTTGAAGTCAGCCTTCAACACGCCATTGGCTTGCAGCCACTTGCCGGCCGGGCTGGATTCCTTGATGGAACCGGCCGGGGAGATGTGGTCGGTGGTGATCGAGTCGCCGAACACACCCAGGGCACGGGCACCGCTGATGCCGGTGGCAGCAGCCTTGGGTTCTTCGCTGAAGTTCTCGAAGAACGGCGGTTCGGCGATGTAGGTCGAGGTCGGCCAGTTGTAGACTTCGCCCTTGGCGACGCCCTTGATGGCTTCCCACAGCTTGCCGGGAGCACCCTTCACATCGGCGTAGTTTTCCTTGAAGGTCTTGGCGTTCATGGCGAACTTGAGCAGCTTTTCGATCTCTTGCGAGGTCGGCCAGATGTCGCCCAGGTAGATGTCCTTGCCGCCCTTGCCCTTGCCGACCGGTTCGGTCATCAGGTCACGGGTGACGTTGCCGGCGATGGCGTAGGCCACCACCAGCGGGGGCGAAGCCAGGAAGTTGGCGCGGATGTTCGGGTGGATACGGGCTTCGAAGTTGCGGTTGCCCGACAGCACGGCGGCAGCCACGACGTCGTTCTTGACGATGGCTTCGTTCATGGCCGGGGTCAGGTCGCCAGCGTTGCCGATGCAGGTGGTGCAGCCATAGGCGGTCACGCCGAAGCCCAGCTTTTCCAGGTACGGCAGCAGGCCGGCGGCTTCCAGGTACTTGGTCACCACGCGCGAGCCGGGGGCCAGCGAGGTCTTGATGTGCGGAGCGACCTTCAGGCCGGCTTCCACGGCCTTCTTGGCCAGGAGGCCAGCAGCCAGCAGCACGCTCGGGTTGGAGGTGTTGGTGCAGGAGGTGATGGCGGCGATCAGCACGTCACCGTTGTGCAGGTCCACGCCGTCGGCGTTCTTGTAGGACGCGGTCAGGTCTTCGGCCTTCTTGTTGAAGCCGTTTTCTGCGGTCGGCTTGGTGAAGAGGTCCGAGAAGGTGGTCTTGACGTTGCCGATCTCGATGCGGTCTTGCGGACGCTTCGGACCTGCCAGCGACGGAGCGACGGTGCCCAGGTCCAGCGAGACTTCCTGGGTGTAGTCGATCTGGCCGGCCTTGGGCACGCCGTACAGGCCTTGCGCCTTGAAGTAGGCTTCGAAGGCGTCGATCTCGGCCTTGGTGCGGCCGGTGCCCTTGAAGTAGGCGATGGTGGCGTCGTCCACCGGGAAGAAGCCCATGGTGGCGCCGTATTCCGGGGCCATGTTGGCGATGGTGGCGCGATCGGTCAGCGACAGCGATTCGGTACCTTCACCGAAGAATTCGACGAACTTGCCCACGACCTTGGTCTGGCGCAGCAGTTCGGTGATGGTCAGCACCAGGTCGGTGGCGGTGACGCCTTCGCGCAGGGCGCCGGTCAGGTTCACGCCGACCACGTCCGGGGTCAGGAAGTAGACCGGCTGGCCCAGCATGCCGGCTTCGGCTTCGATGCCGCCCACGCCCCAGCCGACCACGCCGATGCCGTTGATCATGGTGGTGTGGGAGTCGGTGCCGACCAGAGTGTCAGGGTAGTAGACGCCAGTCTTGTTGTGCACGCCGCGTGCCAGGTATTCCAGGTTGACCTGGTGGACGATGCCGAAGCCCGGGGGCACCACGCCGAAGGTGTCGAAGGCCTGCATGCCCCACTTCATGAACTGGTAGCGCTCGTTGTTGCGCGAGAATTCCAGCTTCATGTTCAGGTCCAGCGCCTTCTTCTCGCGGAAGTGGTCGATCTGCACCGAGTGGTCCACCACCAGATCCACCGGCACCAGCGGCTCGATGTTCTTGGGGTTCTTGCCCAGCTTGCTGGCGACGTTGCGCATGGCGGCCAGGTCGGCCAGCAGCGGCACGCCGGTGAAGTCCTGCAGCACCACGCGGGCCACCACGAAGGGGATCTCATCGACGCGGGCGGCCTTGGCGCCCCAGTTGGCCAGTTGCTTGACGTGTTCTTCGGTGACCTTCTGGCCATCGCAGTTGCGCAGCACCGATTCCAGCACGATGCGAATCGACACCGGCAGGCGCGAGATATTCACGCCCAGCGACTTTTGCAGGGCGGGCAGGGAGTAGAACTTGCCCTTCTTGGAACCGGAAATCTTGAATTCCTTCAGGGTGTTCAATGTGTTGCGAGACATGGCCTCTTCTCCTTAATTTGGCAATTTAGTGATGCTAGCTAGTCGAATCCGGTTTGCGCTGCAATGGTGAACTGCGGGGTGCTGCCTGATTCTGTGTTGCTTGAAACACTGCGCCGGCGGCTGCCGGCTCAGTTCTGGTGGGGTGCCGCGGCGAGGAGGGCGGCCGGTGCTGCGGCGGCTGCCTTCATCTGCTCGGCGTTCTTGCATTCGTTGGCCAACTGCTGGCCCTTCTTGGAGTCCAGCAGCAGGCCCTTGGCCGGAATACCGATCCAGACCAGGCCCATCTTGTGGTTTTCGAAGCGGTTGGCACCCGTGGTGGTGGCCACGCGGGTGAGGCGGTGAATGCGCTTGTTCCAGCGGATGGCGATGTGCTTGTCATCGGCTTCGTTCTTCCAGATGGTCAGCTTCTGACCCATTTCGCACTGGAAGTCGGCCGAGACGGTACCGCCCAGGTCGGGTTCGCTGTCGTCATCCTCGGCATCGGAAGAGAACGGCATCTTGGCGGCCGGGGCAGCGGCAGCGGCGGCCTTCTTGCCGTGCGCCTTGCTGGTGTGCGCCTTCTTGACGACCTTTTTCTTGGCCGCCGGCTTGGTGTCGGGTTGGGCATGTGCCGCAGTGATGCCGGCGGTGGCAAACAGGGCGCCCAGCAGGGCGAGGAGAGTCAGGTGCTTTTTCATGGACGTCGGTTGAAACGATGTTACTGCGTGGTTGAGAGGGCGTCGCCGCGGGCGAACCAGGGGGCAGTCTCCGGCGGCAGCGCGATGCCGGTGGCGTGCGCGCGTTGCAGGATACTCCAGTAATAGCGATAACTGGCGCGGTCATGCAGGTTGCCCTCATGCTGAATCGGGCCCCACTGCACCGCCTGCGCCTTGAGCAAGATCTGTGCCGCCGTCCCGGCCTCTTCGCTGGTCGGGGACATGGCCTGCACGATGGGCCGGATCTGGTCCGGATGGATGCTCCACATCCGGGTATAGCCAAACTCCTGTGCCGCGCGACGCGCATCGTCGGCCACGGCGGCGGAATTCTTGATGTCGGTGCTCACGTTGTGCGACGGCACCTTGCCATGCGCATGACAGGCGGCGGCGATTTCCAGCTTGGCGCGGCGCACCAGCGGATGGTCGAACTGTCCGGGCGAGCGCATGGCGCTGCCGGGAATGGCTCCGTAATGGGCCGAGACGAAATCCATCACCCCGAAGGACAGTGACTGCACCTGGGGCAGGGCGGCGATCCTGGCGACATCGGCCAGGGCGCCATGGGTCTCGATCAATACCTGCACCGGCAACTGCGGGCGACCCGCCGAGCGGGCCACGCGGTTGATGCTCTCCAGGGCGCGCTGCACGTCATCGATGCCTTCGGGCTTGGGCAGCATCACATAGGCCAGCTCGCGCGCAGCGGCGCCGCAGATGATGGCCACGTCCTGCTCGAAATGCGCATGCCCCACGTCGTGCAAGCGCGCGCCGATGCGGCGGTAGACGTTGTCGGGGCTGGCGATGAGCGAGGCGACCAGTTCGGCGTGCGCGGCTTCATTGCCGGCGGCAGCACCGTCTTCGCAGTCGAAGGTGATGTCGAACAAGGGGCCGAGCTCCTGTTGCAGGGCCATCGACTTGCGCATCAGCTTTTCGGAGCCGGCGTAGTGATCGCACACCGGAAGCGAAACCGGTTGCTGGGCACCTGGGAACAAGACCTGGGAAGGAAGCATTGCTGCGAATGAAAGCAGGGTAGAGGTTATCGAAACGGGCGATGTGACACGGATACGAAACGGCAGGCGCGGCGCCCCGAAGGGCGGCCGCGCCATGGTCAATTAGCCGACCAGATGCTTGACGCCTTCGCGCTCTTCCAGCAGTTCCTTCAGGGTGATGTTGATGCGCTCTTGCGAGAACTCATCGATCTCCAGGCCCTGGACGATCTTGTACTCACCGTTTTCGGTGGTCACCGGGAAGCCGAACATGGTGCCTTCGGGGATGCCGTAGGAACCGTCGGAGGGGATGCCCATGGTGGTCCACTTGCCGTTGGTGCCCAGCACCCAGTCACGCACGTGGTCGATGGCGGCGTTGGCAGCCGAAGCGGCCGAGGACAGGCCACGGGCTTCGATGATGGCGGCACCGCGCTTGCCGACGGTGGGCAGGAACACGTTCTTGTTCCATTCCTGGTCGTTGATGGTGTCCTTGACCGATGCGCCATCAGCAGTAGCGAAGCGGTAGTCGGCGTACATGGTCGGCGAGTGGTTGCCCCACACGCACAGCTTTTCGATGGCCGAGACCGGCTTGCCGATCTTGGCAGCCACTTGCGACAGGGCGCGGTTGTGGTCCAGGCGCAGCATGGCGGTGAAGTTCTTGGCCGGCAGGTTGGGGGCCGACTTCATGGCGATGTAGGCGTTGGTGTTGGCCGGGTTGCCGACCACCAGCACCTTGACGTTGCGCGAGGCCACGGCGTCCAGCGCCTTGCCCTGCACGGTGAAGATCTGGGCGTTGGCTTCCAGCAGGTCCTTGCGCTCCATGCCGGGGCCACGGGGGCGGGCACCCACCAGCAGGGCGATGTCGGCATCCTTGAAGGCGGTCATCGGATCGCTGTGGGCGGTCACGCCAGCCAGCAGCGGGAAGGCGCAGTCATCGATTTCCATGATGACGCCCTTCAGGGCCTTCTGTGCCTTCTCATCGGGGATTTCCAGCAGTTGCAGGATGACCGGCTGGTCTTTGCCCAGCAGGTCGCCATTGGCGATGCGGAACAGCAGGGAGTAACCGATCTGACCGGCGGCGCCGGTGACGGCAACACGCATGGGGGCTTTAGCCATGTTGAATCTCCAAAAGAGGTGATGAAAAAAAGCATTCAGACTGCATCGAAGCGGCCGCTGCGGTCAGGTCGCGCGTGGCGCGGCAGGGCCGTGTAGCGGTTGCTTCAGGGGTGCGCATGAAAAATGCGCGGTTTTCCTCGAATTCTTGTTAGGCCGCCATGATACCGTCGAAAACGCAGTGAGTCAGGTGCTTTCGGGCCGGGTCCTGCCGACAAATCAAAAAGCTGTCAAACTTGTGTTCTGCCTGCAGAAAGTGGTCGCATCGGAGAGGTCTTGATGAGAGCGATTCTCGTTATCGTCTACTGGCCGGTAGATCGCTCCCTGCCTGCCTTGCGGCTCTTCAGGTTGCTCGCGAGTGTAGGCTTGCGAAAGACCGCTGTCAATCAATATCTTATGTCTTATATAAGACATATTATTGCCTAGTTTTTGCTGGACGCCGTAAGGAGTTTTGTGGTGAAATTCGAGGTTATGAGCTCGATCCTGCCCAATCCGAACAACGTCGACGCGCAAGCCGCGGGGGCGGGTGTTGCCAGTCCGGCGCCCACCTTCAGTCCGTTGTACCAGCAGATCAAGGCGCTCATCATGCAGCGTCTGGAAGCGGGCGAGTGGAAGCCGGGCGAGCTGATCCCCAGTGAGGTGGAGCTGGGCAGCCGGTTCAAGGTCAGTCAGGGTACGGTGCGCAAGGCCATCGACGAACTGGCAGCCGAAAACCTGGTGGTGCGTCGCCAGGGCAAGGGGACCTTCGTGGCCACCCATCACGAGACGCAGGCGCAGTTCCGCTTTCTCAGGCTCATGGCCGACAGCGACGAGCCGCAGCGTCCCGCCAACAAGATCATCGAAGTCAGGCGCGTACGCGCCTCGGCCGAAGTGGCCCGTCAGCTCGACATGAAGTCGGGTGACTCCGTCATTTTCATTCGCCGGGTAAAATCCTTCAACGGCGTTCCCATCATCCTCGAAGACATCTGGCTGCCTGGCGCCATCTTCAAGGGGCTGACGGCCGAGCGCCTGGTGGAATATCGCGGGCCTCTGTATGGTCTGTTCGAATCCGAGTTCGGTACACGCATGATCCGTGCCGAAGAGCGCATCCGTGCCGTCGGGGCGGATCAGGATGCCGCAGAGTTTCTGGGCGTAGCGCCCCAAACGCCGTTGCTGAGTGTGGAGCGGGCTTCATTTACCTATGGCGACAAGCCGGTGGAAATGCGGCGCGGACTGTACCTGACGACGAATCACCATTACCAAAGCGAGTTGAGCTGAGCAAAGCCGGGTCGGTCATTCCGGCCTCAGGTGCAACGCGCCTGTCCAGTGCAGAAGGACCGGTGTCAAGCCTTTTCGGCATGCTGCGAAGCGCAATAAAAGTTGATGGTGATTTCGAAAATCGGCGAAAATTGCATGATTGTTTTAAACTGAGGAGAACCTTGTATGTCTGAAGCCGCTAAACCACAACGGCCGCAATTTCGTAACATACACCTAACCCAAATTGCCGGCTATCGCATGCCTTTGGCTGCCATCGTCTCGATCATGCACCGCATCAGCGGTCTGTTCCTGTTCCTGATGCTGCCCTTCATCCTGTTCCTGTTGGACAGCAGCCTGCTCTCGGAAGGTACCTTCGCCCATCTCAAGGGCTTCACTTCGGGCTGGTTCGTCAAGCTCGTCATCCTGGCGCTTTCCTGGGCCTACCTGCACCACTTCTGCGCCGGCATCCGTCACCTGATCATGGACAACCACGTCGGTCTGGACAAGGACAGCGCACGCAAGTCCTCGGCAACTGTCCTGGTGATCAGCATCACGCTGATGGTCCTGGTCGCATTGAAACTGTTCGGAGCATTCTGAAAATGGCTGATAACAACATCGGACCCAAGCGCCTGGTCGTCGGCGCCCACTATGGCCTGCGTGACTGGCTGGCACAACGCGCCACCGCCGTCGTGATGGCTGTCTATACCGTCATCCTGCTGGTGTGCTTCTTCACGGCGACCAACTTCAGCTACGAAGGCTGGGCGGCGCTGTTCTCGCATCAATGGTTCAAGGTGGCTACCTTTGCCGTGTTCATGGCCCTGTTCTTCCACGCCTGGATCGGCGTGCGTGACGCGCTCATGGACTACGTCAAGCCCGTTGGCGTTCGCCTGGTCCTGCAAGTTGCCACTATCGTGTGGCTGATCGGTTGCGCTGGCTACGCCGCGCAGATTCTGTGGAGAAACTAATCGTGGCTGCAATCAAATCCGCCATCACTACCCGCCGCTTTGACGCGGTCATCGTCGGCGCCGGTGGCTCCGGCATGCGCGCCTCGCTGCAACTGGCCGAAGCCGGCCTGAACGTTGCTGTCCTGTCCAAAGTCTTCCCGACCCGCTCGCACACCGTGGCTGCCCAAGGCGGCATCGGCGCTTCGCTGGGCAACATGTCCGAAGACAACTGGTACTGGCACATGTTCGATACCGTCAAGGGTTCGGACTATCTGGGCGACCAGGACGCCATCGAATTCATGTGCCGCGAAGCACCGAAGGCCGTCTACGAGCTGGAACACTTCGGCATGCCCTTCGACCGCAACCCGGACGGCACCATCTACCAGCGTCCGTTCGGCGGCCACACCGCCAACCTGGGCGAAAAGCCGGTGCAGCGCGCCTGTGCTGCGGCTGACCGTACCGGTCACGCCCTGCTGCACACCCTGTACCAGCGCAACGTGCGCGCCAAGACCCACTTCTTCGTGGAGTGGATGGCGCTGGACCTGATCCGTAACGAAGAGGGCGACGTCCTCGGCGTGGTGGCGCTGGAAATGGAAACCGGCGAAATCATGATGCTGCACGCCAAGACCACCCTGTTCGCCACCGGCGGTGCAGGCCGTATCTGGGCGGCATCGACCAATGCCTTCATCAACACCGGTGACGGCATGGGCATGGCTGCACGTGCCGGCCTGCCGCTGCAGGACATGGAATTCTGGCAGTTCCACCCGACCGGCGTGGCCGGCGCGGGCGTGCTGATTACCGAAGGCGTGCGCGGCGAAGGCGGCATCCTGATCAACAGCAACGGCGAACGCTTCATGGAGCGCTATGCGCCGACCCTGAAGGACCTGGCTCCGCGTGACTTCGTCTCGCGTTCGATGGACCAGGAAATCAAGGAAGGCCGCGGCGTCGGTCCCCACAAGGATCACGTGCTGCTGGACCTGCGCCACATCGGCGCCGATACCATCAAGAAGCGCCTGCCCTCGATCCTGGAAATCGCCCACAAGTTCGCCAACGTCGACGCGACCAAGGAACCGATCCCCGTCGTGCCGACCATCCACTACCAGATGGGTGGCATCCCCACCAACATCCACGGCCAGGTGGTCGCGCCCAAGGGTGGTTCGATGAAGGAAGTGGTGCAGGGCATGTACGCCATCGGCGAATGCGCCTGCGTGTCGGTGCACGGCGCCAACCGCCTGGGTACCAACTCGCTGCTGGACCTGGTGGTCTTCGGCCGCGCAGCCGGCAACCACATCGTCGGCAGCCGCCTGCAGGACCAGAGCCACAAGCCGATCCCGGCCGGCGCCCTGGACCGCTCGCTGGAACGTATTGCGCACCTGGAAAGCAGCACCGGTTCCGAGCGCGTGCAGGACGTGGCCAACGACATCCGTGCCACCATGCAGAAGTACTGCGGCGTGTTCCGTACCGACGCCCTGCTGCAGGAAGGCTATACCAAGATCATGGAGCTGGACGAGCGCCGCAAGCACGTCTCCTTCAAGGACAAGTCGAAGGTCTTCAACACCGCCCGCGTGGAAGCGCTGGAACTGGACAACCTGATCGAAACGGCCAAGGCCACCATCACCTCGGCAGCGGCTCGCAAGGAATCGCGCGGCGCCCACGCGCACAGCGATTACGAGCAGCGCGACGACGTGAACTGGCTCAAGCACACGCTGTGGTTCTCCGAGGGGAATCGTCTCGACTACAAGCCGGTCAACATGCAGCCGCTGACCGTCGAGACTTTCAAACCTAAAGCACGTACTTTCTAAGAGGTCGCAACATGACTCGCACCCTGAAATTCAAGATCTATCGTTACGATCCGGACAAGGACGACAAGCCGTACATGCAGGACCTGACGGTGGAACTGAAGCCCACCGACAAGATGCTGCTGGACGCCCTGCAACGCATCAAGTCCGACGTCGACGATTCGCTGGCGCTGCGCCGCTCCTGCCGTGAAGGCGTGTGCGGTTCCGACGCCATGAACATCAACGGCAAGAACGGCCTGGCCTGCATCACCAACCTGAACGAACTGACTGAGCCCATCGTTCTGAAGCCGCTGCCTGGCCTGCCGGTGATCCGCGACCTGATCGTCGATATGACGAACTTCTTCAAGCAGTACGATTCGATCAAGCCCTACCTGATCAACGACAGCATTCCGCCCGAGAAGGAACGTCTGCAGTCGCCCGAACAGCGTGAAGAACTCGACGGCGTCTACGAGTGCATCCTGTGCGCCTGCTGCTCGACCTCCTGCCCGTCGTTCTGGTGGAACCCGGACAAGTTCGTCGGCCCGGCTGGCCTGCTGCAAGCCTACCGCTTCATCGCCGACAGCCGCGACGAAGCCACCGGCGCGCGCCTGGACAACCTGGAAGACCCGTATCGCCTGTTCCGTTGCCGTTCCATCATGAACTGCGTCGATGTCTGCCCCAAGGGTCTGAACCCCAACAAGGCCATCGGCAAGATCAAGGAACTGATGGTGCGCCGTTCGGTGTAAGCCGGATCGGTGTGATGCCTGCCAGACCCGCCGTCCATGGCGGGCGGCAGCAAGGGGGAGCCGGGCTGCAAGCGGCTTCCCCGACCGGTTCCTTCGGTTTTGGTCCGGTTGAAGTGAATGGAAAGACTAGAAATGAGCGAGTTCATGACTGAACAGCGTCACCAGGATGATCCGGCCAAGCGGGCGCGACTGCGCTGGCGTGCGCGGCGCGGGCTGCTGGAGAACGATCTGATCCTCACCCGCTATCTCGACGCCAACGAGGCGCAGATGAGCGACGACGAGGTCGATGCCTTCTCGCGCCTGATGGACCTGACCGACAACGACTTGATGGACTTGCTGCTGGCCCGCAAGGAGCCCGAAGCGGCGGTTGACCTGCCCCAAGTGCATGCGTTGCTGAAGAAACTGCGTACTGCCTGACTGTTGCACGAATATTGTGCCTGGCCACAAGCCAGACCGATTTTGCCCGATCGCGGCCTGTTTCCACTGGCCACCCGGCGCATCTGAGCCACGATGACGCCCGGCCTGCGGTCGCGGCGTTTGATTAACGGTTTCACCATCCCAGCAAAAGGAAAAGCTATGTCCAATACCGATATCAAAGCTACCCTGTCGTTCTCCGACGGCTCTCCGTCCGTAGATTTTCCTATCTACAAGGGCAGCATCGGCCCTGATGTGATCGATATCCGCAAGCTCTACGGCGCTACCGGCAAGTTCACCTATGACCCGGGCTTCATGTCCACCGCTTCCTGCAACTCGTCCATCACCTATATCGATGGCGACAAGGGCGAACTGCTGTACCGCGGCTATCCGATCGAACAGCTGGCAGTGAACTGCGACTTCCTGGAATCCTGCTACCTGCTGCTGCACGGTGAACTGCCCAATACCACCCAGAAGGAAGAATTCGTCAAGACCGTGACCCAGCACACCATGGTGCACGAGCAGATGAACTTCTTCTTCCGTGGCTTCCGCCGCGATGCGCACCCGATGGCGGTGCTGACCGGCTCGGTGGGCGCGCTGTCGGCCTTCTACCACGACTCGCTGGACATCTCCAATGCCAACCACCGCGAAGTCTCGGCCATCCGCATGATCGCCAAGCTGCCGACCCTGGTGGCGATGGCTTACAAGTACAGCATCGGCCAGCCCTTCGTGTACCCGCGCAATGACCTGTCCTACACGGCCAACTTCATGCGCATGATGTTCGCCAATCCGTGCGAAGAGTATCAGGTCAACGAAGTCCTGGTGCGCGCACTGGACCGCATCCTGATCCTGCACGCCGACCACGAGCAGAACGCTTCGACCTCGACCGTGCGTCTGGCCGGCTCCTCCGGTGCCAACCCGTTCGCCTGTATCGCCGCCGGTATCGCCTGCCTGTGGGGTCCTGCCCACGGCGGTGCCAACGAAGCCGCACTGAACATGCTGGAACAGATCGGCTCCGTGGAAAACATCCCCGAGTTCATCAAGCAGGTGAAGGACAAGAACTCCGGCGTGAAGCTGATGGGCTTCGGTCACCGCGTCTACAAGAACTACGACCCGCGTGCCAAGCTGATGCGCGAAACCTGCTACGAAGTCCTGAACGAACTGGGCCTGCACGACGACCCGCTGTTCAAGCTGGCCATGGAGCTGGAAAAGATCGCCCTGGAAGACGACTACTTCGTCTCCCGCAAGCTGTACCCGAACGTCGACTTCTACTCCGGCATCGTGCAGCGCGCCCTGGGTATCCCGACCTCGATGTTCACCTGCATCTTCGCCATGGCCCGTACCATCGGCTGGATCGCCCAGTGGAACGAAATGATCTCGGATCCGGAACAGAAGATCGGCCGTCCGCGTCAGCTGTTCGTCGGCTCGCCGCGTCGCGACGTTCCCCCGATCGACAAGCGCTGATCGCCGGATGTTGTCCGTCTGCCTTGTCGGCCGGACAACAAAGGCGGCTCCAGCGCTGCGCTTCCCGTCTCCCGGGAGTGAAGGGGGAGGGAAGCGGGGCCCGCGCAGCAAGGCTTTGCGGGCCGGCGTTGGTGGGCGGAAACGCCTTTTGCTTCAGGTTTCAAATAAAAAAGCGAATCCCTTAGGATTCGCTTTTTTATTTGATATTAGGAGATATAATTCCGATGCGCTGACTGGATGACGTACAGAAGTTCAGGTAGACAAGGTCCTTCCCCCACAACTTGATGCAATCCGCTAACCGGTCAGGCCGTGTCGCGGAAGGTGTAGAAACCCGCTAATCTCGCGAAGCGCGAAGAAAGGTGAGCAAATGACAAAGCTCTACGAGCAATACAACATCAACTCCTACCTGTTCGGTGGGAATGCTCCGTACATCGAAGAACTGTACGAAGCCTACCTGAACAATCCCGGCTCCGTCCCCGACAACTGGCGTGCATACTTCGACGCCGTGCAACACGTTCCCGCTACCGACGGCTCCACCCGTCCTGACGTGGCCCACGCTCCGGTGATCGCTTCCTTCGCCGAACGTGCCAAGCAAGGCCCGATCCGCACCGTCATCGCTTCCGCCGACTCCGACATGGGCCGCAAGCGCGTCGCTGTTACCCAGCTGATCGCCGGCTACCGTGACCTCGGTTCCCGTTTCGCCAACCTGGACCCGCTGCAACGCCAGGAACGCCCCAACATCCCCGAACTCGATCCGTCCTTCTACGGCTTTACTGACGCCGACATGGACATCGTGTTCAACATCAACAACACCTACTTCGGCCCGGAAACCGCCTCCCTGCGCGACCTGCTGCAGATGCTGCGTGACACCTACACGCGCTCCATCGGTGCCGAGTTCACCTACATTTCCGACATGTCGGAAGTGCGCTGGCTGGAAGAGCGCCTGGAGCCGACCCGTGCCGTGCCCAGCTTCTCCTCCGACAAGAAGAAGCACATCCTGGAACGCCTGACCGCCGCTGAAGGCCTGGAGCGCTACCTCCACACCAAGTACGTCGGCCAGAAGCGCTTCTCGCTGGAAGGTGGCGAGTCCTTCATCGCCTCTCTGGATGAAACCATCCAGCGCGCCGGTGAAAAGGGCGTGCAGGAAATCGTGATCGGCATGGCCCACCGCGGCCGCCTGAACGTGCTGGTCAACATCCTGGGCAAGACCCCGCAGGAACTGTTCTCCGAATTCGAAGGCCGTCACGCTGACGACCTGCCGGCCGGTGACGTCAAGTACCACCAAGGTTTCTCCTCCGACGTCTCCACCCCTGGCGGCCCGGTCCACCTGTCGCTGGCCTTCAACCCGTCCCACCTGGAAATCGTCAACCCGGTGGTCGAAGGTTCGGTCAAGGCCCGTATGGATCGCCGCGGCGACAAGGATGGTTCGCAAGTGCTGCCGATCCTGGTGCACGGCGACGCCGCCTTCGCCGGCCAAGGCGTGGTGATGGAAACCCTGAACCTGGCACAGACCCGTGGCTACGGCACGGGCGGCACCGTTCACATCGTCATCAACAACCAGATCGGCTTCACCACTTCCGACCCGCGCGACTCCCGTTCGACCCTGTACTGCTCGGATGTGGTCAAGATGATCGAAGCCCCGGTGCTGCACGTCAACGGCGATGATCCGGAAGCCGTCGTGTTCGCCACCCAGATCGCTGTCGACTACCGCATGAAGTTCAAGAAGGACATCGTGGTCGACATCATCTGCTTCCGCAAGCTGGGCCACAACGAGCAAGATACCCCTGCTCTGACCCAGCCGCTGATGTACAAGAAGATCGCCCAGCACCCCGGCACCCGCAAGCTCTACGCCGACAAGCTGGTGACCCAGCAGACCATTCCCGCCGATGGCGGCGAAGAACTGGTCAAGGCTTACCGCGCCGCCATGGACGCCGGCAAGCACGCCATCGATCCGGTGCTGACCAACTTCAAGAGCAAGTATGCCGTCGACTGGCTGCCGTTCCTGAACCGCAAGTGGACCGATGCGGCCGAAACCGCCGTGCCGATGGCGGAACTGAAGCGCCTGGCCACCAAGATCACCACCGTGCCGGAAGGCTTCAAGGTGCACTCGCTGGTCGAGAAGGTCTTGAACGACCGCGCCGCCATGGGTCGTGGTGAAATGAACCTGGACTGGGGCATGGGCGAACACCTGGCCTACGCCAGCCTGGTCTCCTCCGGCTATGCCGTGCGCCTGACCGGTCAGGATGCCGGCCGTGGCACCTTCACCCACCGTCACGCGGTGCTGCACGATCAAAACCGTGAGCGTTGGGATGCCGGTACCTTCATCCCGCTGCAGAACGTGGCCGAGAACCAGTCCACCTTCACCGTGATCGACTCGGTGCTGTCCGAAGAAGCCGTGCTGGCCTTCGAATACGGCTACTCGACCGCTGAACCGAACACCCTGACCATCTGGGAAGCCCAGTTCGGCGACTTCGCCAACGGCGCCCAGGTCGTCATGGACCAGTTCATCAGCTCCGGCGAAGTGAAGTGGGGCCGTGCCTCGGGTCTGGTGCAGATGCTGCCCCACGGCTACGAAGGTCAGGGTCCGGAACACTCGTCGGCACGTATCGAGCGTTACCTCCAGCTGTGCGCCGACAACAACATGCAGGTCGTGCAGCCCACCACCGCTGCGCAGATCTTCCACCTGCTGCGTCGCCAGATGATCCGCCTGTTCCGCAAGCCGCTGATCATCATGACCCCGAAGTCGCTGCTGCGTAACAAGGATGCCGGTTCCCCGCTGTCCGACCTGGCCAAGGGTTCGTTCCAGACCGTGATCCCGGAAGTCGATGAAACCATCGACGCCAAGAAGGTCAAGCGCATCGTCGCCTGCTCGGGCAAGGTGTACTACGACCTGGTCAACGCCCGCAAGGAACGTGGCCAGACCGATACCGCCATCATCCGCGTCGAGCAGCTGTATCCGTTCCCGCACAAGGCGTTCGCCGCTGCCCTCAAGCAGTTCCCGAACTTCAACGAACTGGTGTGGGCACAGGACGAGCCGCAGAACCAGGGCGCATGGCTGCAGATCCAGCACAACATCTTCGAGAATCTCTCCGAAGGTCAGAAGCTGGCCTATGCAGGCCGCCCGGCCAGCGCCTCGCCGGCCGTCGGTTACTACGACAAGCACTACGCACAGCAAAAGGCACTGATCGAAACCGCCTTCGCCAAGCTCAAGGGCTTTGTGCTGACCAAGTAATCATCGATGCAAACGGGACGCGCTGCGAGGGCAGTGCGTCCCTGTTTCCATAAGAACGAAATCACCCGAAAATCGGAGAATCCTGAAAATGGCTCAAATCGAAGTAAAAGTCCCGCAGTTGTCGGAATCCGTTGCTGAAGCAACCCTGCTGCAATGGCACAAGAAGGTTGGCGAACCCGTCGCCCGCGATGAAAACCTGATCGACATCGAGACCGACAAGGTCGTGCTGGAACTGCCCTCGCCGGACGCTGGCGTGATCACCCAGATCATCAAGGCCGACGGTGCTACCGTCGTGGCCGGTGAAGTGATCGCCATCCTGGACACCGACGCATCCGCCCAAGTGGCCCCGACCGAAGTCAAGGCCGCTCCCGCTCCCCAAGCCACCAACGAACCGACTCCGGTTGCCGCTCCCGAGCTGGCTTCCAAGGGCGATGTCGCCATGCCCGCCGCTGCCAAGCTGCTGGCCGACAACAACCTGTCGACCTCGCAAGTCACCGGCACCGGCAAGGATGGCCGCGTGACCAAGGGCGACGTGCTGGGTGCCCTGTCGGCGCCTGCCGCTGCACCTGCTGCTGCCGCCAAGCCGGCCCTGGCGCAAGTGGCCGCACCGGTCAAGGCCGGTCTGGAAAGCCGTCCGGAACAGCGCGTGCCGATGAGCCGCCTGCGTGCCCGCGTGGCCGAGCGTCTGGTCCAGTCGCAATCGACCAACGCCATCCTGACCACCTTCAACGAAGTCAACATGCAGCCGGTCATCGACCTGCGCAACAAGTACAAGGACAAGTTCGAGAAGGAACACGGCGTCAAGCTGGGCTTCATGTCCTTCTTCGTCAAGGCGGTCGTGCATGCCCTGAAGAAGTACCCGATCGTCAACGCTTCGGTCGATGGCAATGACATCGTCTACCACGGCTACTTCGACATCGGCGTGGCCGTCGGTTCGCCGCGCGGCCTGGTCGTGCCCATCCTGCGTGATGCGGACCAGATGTCCATCGCTGACATCGAGAAGAAGATCGGTGAATTCGGCCAGAAGGCCAAGGACGGCAAGCTGTCCATCGAAGAACTGTCGGGCGGTACCTTCACCGTCTCCAACGGCGGTACCTTCGGTTCCATGCTGTCGACCCCGATCATCAACCCGCCGCAATCGGCGATCCTGGGCATCCACGCCACCAAGGAACGCGCTGTGGTTGAAAACGGCCAGGTCGTGGTCCGTCCGATCAACTACTTCGCGCTGTCCTATGACCACCGCATCATCGACGGCCGCGAAGCCGTCCTGTCGCTGGTCGCGATCAAGGAAGCACTGGAAGATCCGGCACGCCTGCTGCTGGATCTGTAAGCAACCGGCCATCACGGCGTGAGCGAGGCGCTGAACGGCCCCCAGGCATTCAGCGCCTTTTTGCATCCGCTTCGGACCAAGAGATCAGAGCGGATGCGCACAACGAATCAGGAATACACACATGAGCAAGAATTTTGACGTAGTCGTCATCGGTGGCGGCCCCGGCGGTTACATCGCCGCCATCCGCGCAGCGCAACTGGGCTTCAACACCGCCTGCATCGACGAATGGAAAAACGAAAAGGGCGGCCCCGCACCGGGCGGCACCTGCACCAACGTCGGCTGCATTCCCTCCAAGGCGCTGCTGCAATCCTCCGAACACTATGAGCACGCCAGCCACGGCTTCGCCGAGCACGGCATCGAAGTCAAGGGCCTGGGCCTGAACCTGGAAAAGATGCTGGGTCGCAAGAACACCGTGGTCAAGCAGAACAACGACGGCATCCTGTACCTGTTCAAGAAGAACAAGGTCACCTTCTTCCACGGCCGTGGCTCCTTCGTCAAGGGCGATGCCAATGGCTACGAGATCAAGGTCGCCGGCGCTGCCGAAGAAACCATCACTGCCAAGCACGTGATCGTGGCAACCGGTTCGAACGCCCGTGCACTGCCGGGCGCCGAGTTCGACGAAAAGCTGATCCTCTCCAATACCGGCGCACTGTCCATTTCTGAAGTGCCGAAGAAGCTGGGCGTGATCGGTGCCGGCGTGATCGGCCTGGAAATGGGTTCGGTCTGGCGTCGCCTGGGCGCGGAAGTGACCGTGCTGGAAGCACTGCCGACCTTCCTGGGTGCGGTGGATGAACAGATCGCCAAGGAAGCCCAGAAGCTGCTGACCAAGCAAGGCCTGGCCGTGAACCTGGGTGTGAAGATCGGCACCATCAAGGCCGGCAAGAACAGCGTTTCCGTCGAATACACCGATGCCAAGGGCGAAGCCCATACCGGCGAATTCGACAAGCTGATCATCTCGATCGGCCGTACCCCCAACACCATTGGCCTGAACGCCGAAGGCGTGGGCCTGAAGCTGGACGAGCGCGGCTTCATCGCCGTGGACGGCGACTGCAAGACCAACCTGCCCAACGTGTGGGCGGTGGGTGACGTGGTGCGCGGCCCGATGCTGGCCCACAAGGCGGAAGAAGAAGGCGTTGCCGTGGCCGAGCGTATTGCCGGCCAGCACGGTCACGTCAACTTCAACACCATTCCCTGGGTCATCTACACCTCGCCGGAAATCGCCTGGGTCGGCAAGACCGAGCAGCAATTGAAGGCCGAAGGCGTGCAGTACAAGGCCGGTACCTTCCCGTTCCTGGCCAATGGTCGCGCCCGTGCGCTGGGCGATACCTCGGGCATGGTGAAGTTCCTGGCCGATGCCAAGACCGATGAAATCCTGGGTGTGCACATCGTCGGCCCGATGGCTTCCGAGCTGATCTCCGAAGCCGTGGTGGCGATGGAATTCCGTGCTTCGTCGGAAGACATCGCCCGTATCTGCCACGCTCACCCCTCGCTGTCCGAAGCGACCAAGGAAGCGGCTCTGGCCGTCGACAAGCGCGCACTGAACTTCTGATGCGCGATCAGTGCGACAATACGGGTCGCTCATGCCTGCCAGCATGGCCAGGTTTGAGTTGCCCGCATAGTGCGCATTGAGATGTCAACCCAATGGGCGAGCCTGGCTCGCCCATTGTCGTTTTACAAGACCACACCATGGATGTCCGTCAATTCTACGAACAGTCGCTGTCCCAGCGCGGTTATCAATCCGATGAGGCGCAACTGCGCGCCATCGAGCGCCTGCAGCGCGCCTATGAGGAATGGGTCGCCTACAAGGCCCAGCGCGCCTCCGCCTTCAAGCGCCTGATCAGCCGGCCTGCGGTGCCGCGCGGTGTCTACATGTGGGGTGGGGTAGGGCGTGGCAAGTCCTTCCTGATGGACAGCTTTTATTCCGTGGTGCCGGTGGTGCGCAAGACGCGCCTGCACTTCCATGAATTCATGCGCGACGTGCATCGCCAGCTTGATGAGTTGAAGGGGATTTCCGATCCCCTCGATGAAGTCGCCAAGCGCATCGCCAAGAAGTATCGTCTGATCTGTTTCGACGAATTCCACGTCTCCGACATCGCCGATGCGATGATCCTCTACAACCTGTTGAAGGGCCTGTTCGACCATGGCGTGTCGTTCGTGATGACCTCCAACTACGAGCCGAGCACGCTCTACCCGGATGGCCTGCATCGCGACCGCATGCTGCCCACCATTGCATTGCTCAAGGACAAGCTGGACGTCATGAATATCGACGCCGGCATCGACTACCGCAAGCGGGTACTGGAGCAGGTGAAGGTGTATCACACCCCGTTGAATGCCAAGACCGATGAAGAATTGCGCAGCGCCTTTGCCGCCGTCGCCGAAGCTGCCGACGAAGATCCGCGCGTACACATCGAAGCCCGCGAGATCCGCGCCCTGCGCCGTGCGGGCAGTGCGATCTGGTTCGACTTCGCCACGCTGTGCGGTGGCCCGCGCTCGCAGAACGATTACCTGGAACTGGCCAGCCGCTTCCAGACCGTGATCCTGTCAGGCATTCCGTGCATGTCGGCGGCGATGTCCTCGGAGGCGCGCCGCTTCACCTGGCTGATCGACGTCTTCTATGATCACAAGGTCAAGCTGATCATGTCGGCCGCCGTGGAGCCGGACGAGCTTTACACCGTCGGTACGCTCTCCAACGAATTCCACCGCACCGTTTCACGTATCATTGAGATGCAGTCGAAGGAATACCTGGATGCGGATCGCCGCACGATTGCCGACAGCCTCTCCTGAACAACCATCTGATGAACAAGAAATCCATGCAAGGTCTTTTTGCCGATGCCAAAGGCGTTACCTCTTCCCTGTGCGGCCTGATGCTGACCCTGGTCGCTGGTGCCACCATGGCGCAAGGGCAGGCATCGACCCAGGCCGCTGCGGGCGTGCAACCGGCGCAGACCCAGGCGAGCCCGGTATCCCCGGCGGCGGCACCGGTAGCGACGATGAGCCGTGAACGCTTCGACGAACTGGAAGCGCGTCCGCCCATCGCGCAGCGTTATCCTGCGGGGTCCATCAAGTCGGACGAGCTGGCCCAGAAAGCGCTGGAGGAAGCGGCTGAGGATCGCCAGGCGGCCGAGCTGCGCTACATCCTCGATCAGCGTGCCTGCTATCCCAAGTTCCTGGTCTCGGACTGCCTGGAAGCCGCGCGTGACCGCAAGCGTCTGACCGACAAGGGCATCAAGGCCGTGGAATACGAGGCCAAGGTCTTCCAGCGCCAGGCCGCAGTGGATGACCGTGATCGTTCGCTGGCCGAGCAGCGCGCCAAGGACGAGGAGGATTCCGCCCGTCGTCTGGCCGAGCAGAAGCAGAAGGAGGCCGATTCCGCCCGCAAGGTCAAGGAAAGCCGCGCCAAGAACAGCGAAGTGCAGCAGCGGATCGACCAGAGCAAGGATGTACCCGCCGATTACCGCGTGCGTCAGCATGAGGCCGAGGTACAGCGCCAGAAGGCCGAGGAAGCCGCGCGCGCACCGGCCCGTGCGGCCAACGCCGCTGAACGCCAGCGCCGCATCCAGCAAGCCGAGGAGCATCGCCTGGAAGTAGAGCGCAAGAAGGCCGAGAACGAGCGGGAACGTGCCGAGCGCAAGCAGAAGCAGCAACAGCAACTGGATCAGCAACAGCAACAGCAGCAATCGCAGCAGCCCGTCGCCAAGTAAGCAGGCAAGCCGCTTGGCGGCTGGACTTTTCTTCCGCCGTACACGTCGATTTGGCGTGTACCGGCGGGTGCATTACACTAGCAAGCACATCAGCAACCAGCCGCCATCATGACCAGTACGCATCGCGAAGACATCCAGCGCCGCATCATCGAACTCGAAGTCGAGCACCGTGATCTCGATAGCGTGATCGACATGCTCACCCGCGATGCCCGTTCCGAGGACCTGCAACTGCGCCGCCTCAAGAAGCGCAAACTGCAATTGAAGGACCACATCGCGCTGCTGAAGATGCAGCTGGTACCCGATATCCCCGCCTGAATCCCGTTGTCCGCCTGCCTGTGCAGGCGTCGCTCTCGAATTCTCAAGCGCGCTGGCACGGATCTTTCATGCCAGTCAGGGGCGCGCTGCCGACTCCGCGTAAAATAGCGCCTTGTTCCCCAATGACGTGCAAGTTGCGCCGGTGTCACCGATGTCTGCGCCGCACGTGTTTTCCTACAGGTTTGCCGCAGTGACAGCTCCAGACGCCCCCGCCGACATGGCCGACAGCCGCGCCCGCACCGTTCCCGCCGAGACCGAGGGTACCAATCCCGACGCACCTGGCATCCATGATGCCGAGGTCGAGCGCCTCTTCGGTGCTGGTGGTCCCCTCGGTGGTGCCGTCGGCAGCTACCGTCCGCGTCATGCCCAGACCGAAATGGCCAAGGCCATCGCCGCGGCCATCACCAGCCAGGGTACGCTGATCGCCGAGGCCGGTACCGGTACCGGCAAGACCTTTGCCTACCTGGTACCTGCGCTGCTGTGGGGCGGCAAGACCATCGTCTCCACCGGCACCAAGACGCTGCAGGATCAGCTTTTCAATCGCGATATCCCGACCGTGCGCAAGGCCTTGCATGCACCGGTCTCTGTGGCACTGCTCAAGGGGCGCAGCAACTACGTCTGCCATTTCCATCTGGAGCGCACACTGCAGAACGGTCGCCTGACCGCACGCGAGGATGTCGGTTACCTGCGCGAGATCTCGCGCTTCGTCAAATCCACCTCGTCCGGTGACAAGGCCGAGCTGACCAAGGTGCCCGAGACGGCCTCGGTATGGAATCTGGTGACCTCCACCCGCGATACCTGCTTTGGCGCTGAATGCCAGTACTACCAGGACTGCTTCGTGATGAAGGCGCGCAAGGAAGCGCAGCAGGCCGACGTGGTGGTGGTCAACCATCACCTGTTCTTTGCCGATGTGGCGCTCAAGGACACCGGCATCGCCGAACTGCTGCCCTCGGCCAACACCGTCATCTTCGACGAGGCGCATCAGTTGCCCGATACCGCCACGCTGTTCTTCGGCGAAACCATTTCCACCTCGCAGATTCTGGAACTGTGCCGCGACGTGTTGGCTGAAGGCCTGTCGCACGCCCGCGACGGTGCCGACTGGGCGCGCCTGGTGGCGCCGGTGGAGCGGGCGGCGCGGGATCTGCGGCTGGCCTTCCCGGAAGAATCCGTACGGCTGGCGCTGAACCAGATCGCTCCCTCCAGCGCCTTCTTCCCCGCGCTCGATACCCTGAAAGACTGCATGGACGACATGATCGCCGTGCTGGAAAAACAGGCCGAGCGTGCCGAGACCATCGAGCAATGCCGTGACCGCGCCAATGAATTGCTGCGCCAGCTGGAGAACTGGGGGACGCCCGACGAGCTGGCCAAGATCCAGGCCGAAGCCGCCGCCAAGGCAGCGGCCAAGCCCGCCGACAACAAGCGGGAGGCAGCGGGCGAGGAGCAGGAAGAGCCGCCGGCCCAGAAACCCTTTTACGTGCTGTGGGTGGAAGCCTTCCAGTCCTCGCTGCAGCTGCACCGTACACCACTGTCCATCGCGCCCATCTTCAACAAGCAGCGCGAGGGTACGCCACGCTCATGGATATTCACTTCCGCGACGCTGGCAGTGAAGAAAGATTTCAATCACTATGCCGCCCAGATGGGCTTGTGGAATGCGCCTGCGCAATCCTGGCCCAGTCCCTTCAATTATGGCGAGCAGGGCCTTCTGTACGTGCCGCAGAACCTGCCGCAGCCCAATTCCTTTGAGTACACGGATGCGGTGATCGATGCCGCGCTGCCCACCATCGAGGCCGCCGGTGGTCGCTGCTTCTTCCTGTGCACCACCCTGCGCGCGGTCAATCGCGCCGCCGAGCGCCTGCGTACCGAGTTCGCGGCGCGTGGTCACGACTTCCCGCTGTTCGTGCAGGGCGAGGCCGGTCGCACGGAGTTGCTCGACCGTTTCCGTGCGGCGGGCAATGGCGTGCTGATCGGCAGCCAGAGCTTCTGGGAAGGCGTGGACGTACGCGGAGATGCGCTCTCGCTGGTGATCATCGACAAGCTGCCGTTCTCGCCGCCGGATGATCCGGTGCTGGCTGCACGCATCAGCGAGATGGAAAAGCAGGGTTTGAACGGTTTCGTGCACCATCAACTGCCGGCCGCCATCATCAACCTCAAGCAGGGCGCTGGCCGCCTGATCCGTGATGAGGGCGATCGTGGCGTGCTGATGATCTGCGACCCGCGCATCATTACCAAGAATTATGGTCGTCGCATCTGGCAGAGCCTGCCCCCCTTCAAGCGCACGCGCGAACTGGAGGTGGTGCAGGCCTTCTTCCGCGAAGAGGATGCGCGCCGGGCGGCAGCGGCTGGCGGCGAGGACGCTGCGGTGGAGGCTTGACATGGCGGACCACACCTCGCTGGTGCCGGTGCGTGCCTCCGAACTGGCTCTGGGCCGTCCTGCGCCCTGGCCGATCTACAACGAAGCCGGCAAGCTGCTGCTGGCACGGGGCACCCTGATCGATACGCCGGACCAACTGGCCGGCCTGATCGAGAATGGCCTGTATCGCAATGCCAACTGGATTGCCGAGCCGGATACGGAATCGGTTCGGCTGCCGCAGGCACGTGACGTGCTGCGCAAGAAGCAGGGCGGCAAGAAGCCTCTGAAGCCCTCGGCGGCGGTGCGCGGCCAGGAAAGCGTGATTACCCTGGACGAAGTGCGCTGGCAGATCGGAGATACGCTCTGGCTGCAGTTTGCCGATGATGTCGGCCAGCGCCATGCGGTCTCGCTGGTGGGTTGCCTGCCCAACCGCAGCATCCTGGTCACGGCACCGCAAAAGGAGGGCAAGCAGATCTTCCTGCGCGAGGGGCAGGCCTTTGTCGTGCGCGCTCTGACCGGTCGCCGTGCCTATGCCTTTGCGGCGCAACTGCTGAAGTATCAGCACACACCGTTCGTCTACCTGCATCTTTCCCTGCCCAGGGAAGTCCGTTCCACTGTGATCCGTCAGGCTACCCGCGTGCCCGTTGGCGCGGAAGGTTACCTGGCGGTGGATGGCAGTCAGCCGCTGGCGGCCAGCGTGATCGACCTGAGCCTGGCCGGCGCCTCGCTGGTGGCGACCTCGCTCTCCGGCAAGGTGGCGGCAAAGAAGGGCGTGACGGGCAAGCTGCGCTTCGTGGCTTCGGTGGCGGACCAGCAATTGCCGCTGGAGCTTCCGGTGGTGTTGCGGGCGGTAGAATCGCTGGGTGAGGCCGATTTCCATCAGTACGGGGTGGAATTTGCGCAACTGACGGTGCGCGACAAGCTGGTGCTGTCGGCCTATGTCTATCAGGAACTGACCATGCAGGAATAGAGGGTGCGCGGGGGAGGAGAATGTCGGCAAGAGGGACTGCCCAAGGCTCGGCTTCGGTTAAAATTCAGCCCATGAAAATCCTCATCAGCAACGACGACGGCTACCTTGCGCCCGGCATCAATGCCCTGGCCGAGGCGCTTGCACCGATCGCCGATATCACCGTGGTGGCGCCCGACAGCAATCGCTCGGGCAGCTCCAACTCCCTGACGCTGGATCGTCCGCTATGGGTGGAGCAGGCCCCCAACGGCTTCTACTACCTCAACGGCACGCCTTCGGACTGCGTCCACGTGGCCCTCACCGGACTGTTGAAGGAGCGTCCCGACCTGATCGTCTCCGGCATCAACCAGGGGCAGAACATGGGCGACGATACGCTCTATTCCGGTACGGTGGCGGCGGCGACCGAGGGCTTCCTGTTCGGCATCCCCTCCATTGCGTTTTCGCAACTGCACAAGGGCTGGGGCGAACTGGCGTCGGCCGCGCGCATCGCCCGCGAGATCGTGGAGCGCCGCTTCGACAACCTGCCCAAGCCTTACCTGCTCAACGTCAACATTCCCAACCTGCCGTACGCGCAGATCAAGGGCAGCGTGGCCACGCGCCTGGGCAAGCGCCACATGTCCGAGCCGGTCCACAAGCTGACCGATCCGCACGGCCGTGACCTGTACTGGATCGGACCGGCGGGGGCGGCCAAGGATGGCGGCGAGGGCACCGATTTCCATGCCACTGCCAACGGCTATGTGTCCATCACGCCGCTGCAGATCGATCTCACCCATACTGCACAACTGGACAACCTCAAGAAAGCGCTTGCATGAACGACAAGCCCAGCCGCTTTCCGCTGAGCCTGTCCTCGGTGGTCGACAAGAAGAAGACCGCCGGTGCCGGCCGGGACGCGGCTGGCCGTACCCCGGCCACCACGCAGACGGCGGCCAAGAATGCCGCCCAGTCTTTGCAGCGTGCCGCCTTGAAGCCGGTGCAGCAGGGCCTGGCCCAGGCGCTGCGCCCGCCGCCGGCACCGCCGCGCGCGCCGGTGGCGCCGGCCCAGCCATTGCTGAGTGCGGCCCCGGCGCCGCGCACCGCGGTCCGGAACGTGATGACGGTGACCCAGACCAATGCCTCGCACCACGCTTCTCCGCTGGCCTCCGAGGCGGTGCGCAAGGCCATGGTCGCGCGCGTGGCCAAGCAGGGGGTGGCCGATGCCAAGGTGCTGGCGGCGCTGGAGGCGGTGCCGCGCCACATGTTCGTGGAGCCCGGTCTGGCCAGCCAGGCGTATATCGATGCGTCTTTGCCCATCGGCCATCATCAGACCATTTCGCAGCCCTACATCGTGGCGCGCATGATCGAGCTGATGCGCCAGAACCGCCATGGCGGACGTCTGGACCGGGTGCTGGAGATCGGTACCGGCTGCGGCTACCAGGCCGCCGTGCTCTCGCGCGTGGCGGGCGAGGTGTATTCCATCGAGCGCATCAAGCCCCTGCATGAACTGGCCAAGACCAATCTGCGTCCCTTGCGCGTGGCAAACCTCCGCTTGCATTACGGAGATGGTATGCTTGGCCTGCCGCAGGTTGCGCCTTTCGATGGCATCATCCTCGCGGCGGCCGGACTGGAAGTGCCGCAGGCCCTGCTGGAACAGCTGGCCATTGGCGGCCGGCTGGTGGCACCCGTGGGCGAACGCCAGCAGGTGCTGGAACTGATTGAACGTGTCGGCCAGCGCGACTGGCGCCGTACTACCTTGGAGCAGTGCCATTTCGTGCCGTTGCGCCCGGGAACGGTGTGATCTCGGGAGTGTCGGCGAACGCAGAACGCAGAACGCAGAACGCAGAACGCAGAACGCAGAACGCAATGCGCAGTACCGGCGGAGATCAGGTCCGCCACGTATCATCGAACAGGGAACGGGCGGCAACAAGCACAAGCATCCAAGCCGCGGGTCGATGAAGAGAGCGGATGGGCAGGCGAGGGGGCCGCATTTCCCTGGTGAACTTCTGGCGCTGGCTGCTTGTCAACTAGCGTCGTACAAAATCTAACGTAAGAGCATGAAGAAAATTCGTTTGGCTGTATTGGGCAGTGTCGTCAGTCTGCTGGCCGCCTGCGGCTCGACACCGAATCAGCAGCCGGCACCGGTGGTCGATCGCACCAGCAGCACCGCCAGGCCGGCTGACGCCGTGAGCGCTCCGGCCGTGCCGGTTCCGTCTGGACGTGGCTACTACACGGTCAAGAAGGGCGATACGCTCTATCGCATCGCTTTGGACGTCGGGCAGAACTGGCGCGACATCGTCGCCTGGAATAACCTGACCAATCCGAACGACATCAAGGTCGATCAGGTGTTGCGCGTGGCGCCGCCGGATCGCACCGGGCCGGTCCAGACCGCTGCGGTTGCTGCCGCACCGGGGGCGGGCTTGGACGTCAAGCCGCTGGGGGCGCCTGGCACTGCCGCGCCGGCAGCTGCGCCGATGGCCCCGGGCGGCAACAAGACCGGTCCGCGGGGTGACAAGCGCGCCTATTCGGAGAGCGCCCTGGCCGAACTGGAGAAGCCCGATGCGGCACCGGCCACAGCCGCCCCGGCGACCGCAGCCAAGCCGGAAGCGCCGCATGCGGCCGAAAAGCCGGCCGCGGCCAGCCAGCCTGCGACTGTGGATGATGAAGGTGTCTCCTGGATGTGGCCAGCCGAAGGCAAGGTGGTCGGCACCTTCGAGGGTGGCAAGAAGGGCGTGGACATCGCCGGCAAGGATGGTCAGGCTGTGCTGGCGGCTGCCGGGGGCAAGGTCATGTATGCCGGCAGTGGCATTCGCGGCTATGGCAACCTGGTGATCATCAAGCACACCAACAACCTGCTGTCGGCGTACGCGCACAACAAGACCATTCTGGTCAAGGAGGGCCAGTCCGTGACCAAGGGCCAGAAGATCGCTGAAATGGGCAAATCCGACAGCGACAGCGTGAAACTGCATTTTGAGATCCGCCAACAGGGCAAACCTGTTGATCCTTCCAAATACTTACCGCCACGCTAGCGTATGACAAGCAATCGCCGCGATCACTTGCCAGACCAGGATCCTCATGAAGAGGACATGGACGATCCCATCGAGGAGATCGAAGAGCCGGAAGTGATCGACGGCGATGCTGCTGACCAGCCCCGGGAACCGGCCCCCGCCGAGGGCGTGGACGAGCTCAAGAAGGTGCTCGCCGCCGAGCTCTCCACCGACACCACCCAGCATTACCTCAACAAGATCGGCGCCAAGCCCCTGCTGACGGCGGCCGAGGAGCTGCACTTCGCCACCCGGGCCAAGGCCGGTGAATTCCTGGCCCGCCAGAAAATGATCGAGCACAACCTGCGGCTGGTGGTGTCGATCGCCAAGCACTACATCAATCGGGGCGTGGCACTGCTTGACCTGATTGAAGAAGGCAATCTTGGTCTCATGCGCGCCATCGACAAGTTCGAGCCCGAGCGCGGTTTCCGCTTCTCCACCTATGCCACCTGGTGGATACGCCAGAGCATCGAGCGCGCCATCATGAATCAGGCCCGTACCGTGCGGCTTCCGGTGCACATGGTGCGCGAGCTGAACCAGATCCTGCGCGCAAAATATCATCTGGAAGCGCAACAACGTGACGGAAGAGACGCCAGTGCGGAAGACATCGCGCACCTGGTCGACCGTCCGGTGGAAGAGGTACAGGATGTGCTGGCGCTGTCCGAGCATGCCGCCTCGCTGGATACCCCGCTGGACAACGACCCGCAGGCCAGTCTCATGGACCTGTTGCCCAGCGCCGTCGAAGAACATCCCGACACCCGCGCCGAGAGCCAGGAAATGGCCTTGCTGATCCGCGAATGGCTGAAAAGTTTGTCGGAAAAGCAACGTGTCGTGGTAGCCCGGCGTTTCGGGCTGGACAACGACGATCCTTCCACGCTGGAGCAACTTGCCGGCGAAATGGGTATCACGCGTGAGCGTGTGCGCCAGGTGCAGCAGGAGGCTCTGGTCAAGCTCAAGCGCCTGCTGACTTCGCGTGGTGTCAGTCGCGACGCGCTGTTCTAGGCCGCATTCCTTCATTGCAGTGGATTTCTGTGCGCCGGCATTGGCCGGATGCGCTTGCTGCTTCCCTCCCGCTCCCGGATCGCGGACAATACCGCTTTTGTTTTCGGCAGCGGGCTTCGGTCCTACCCTGTGGTTTCCCTCATGCAACAAGACATCATCATTGAAATCAAGTCGCTCGACATGGACGGGCGCGGCGTTGGTCACCTCGAGAACGAGGATGGCACGCAAGGCAAGGTCATTTTCGTCGAAGGCGCGCTGCCGGGCGAACGGGTCAGTTTCGAATCCTATCGCAAGAAAGCCAAGTGGGAAGCGGGCGTGATGACCACGCTGCACCGCGAGTCTTCGCTGCGCGTGAAACCCAGATGTGACTATTTCGGCACCTGCGGCGGCTGCGCCATGCAGCATCTGGAGCCGTCGGCCCAGGTCGCCATGAAGCAGCGCGTGCTGGAAGACAACCTCTGGCACCTTGGCAAGACCAAGGCCGAGGTGATGTTGCGCCCCATCTACGGGCCGACCTGGGGGTATCGCTATCGCGCCCGCATTTCGGTGCGCCACGTGGCCAAGAAGGGTGGGGTGCTGGTGGGCTTCCATGAGAAACGCTCGTCCTTCATCGCCGATATGAAGACTTGCGAAATCCTGCCGCCCAATGTCTCAGCCATGCTGGTGCCGCTGCGTGAACTGGTGGCAGGACTGTCTATTCGTGACCGTATGCCGCAGATCGAGCTGGCCGTCGGTGAGGGTGATGAAGGCAACAAGGTCACCGTCCTGGTGTTGCGCATCATGGAGGCGTTGAGCCCGGCAGATGAAGCCCTGCTCAAGCGCTTCGCCGACGAGCACAAGATCGAGTGGTGGCTGCAGACCAAGGGGCCTGATACGGCAGCGCCTTACTATCCGGCCGAGTCGCGCCTGCAATATACCTTGCCTGAATTCGGCATCCGCATGCCCTTCAAGCCCACCGACTTCACCCAGGTCAATCACCAGATCAACCGCGTACTGGTGGCGCGCGCCCTGCGCCTGCTGGATGTGCAGCCGCAAGACCGGGTAGCGGACCTGTTCTGCGGTCTGGGCAACTTCACCCTGCCTATCGCCACCCTGGCGCGCGAAGTGGTCGGCATCGAAGGCAGCACCGCGCTGACCGAGCGCGCGTTGGACAATGCCAAGGTCAATGGCGTGGATGCCAAAACCAGCTTCTACTGCCGCAACCTGTTTGAAGCCAAGCCCGAGGACTTCGTGGCGCTGGGCAAGTTCGATCGCATGCTGATCGACCCCCCGCGCGAAGGCGCCATGGAAGTCTGCAAGGCGCTGGTGGAATTGCCGCCCGAACAGCAACATCTGAAGCCCAAGCGCATCGTCTATGTCTCCTGCAACCCGGCAACACTGGCACGTGACGCCGGCATGCTGGTACATCTGGGTGGCTATGCTCTCAAGTACGCGGGCGTGGTCAACATGTTCCCGCATACGGCGCATGTGGAATCCATTGCCGTGTTCGACTTGCCGGCGTAAGCGCCCCGCTGTAGACGAAAAAAATGCCGGCTTTCGCCGGCATTTTATTGCTGATGAAGCAATGTTTGCGCTATCAGTCGCGGTTGCCGCCCAGGATGCCCAGGATGGACAGCAGGTTGGCAAAGACGTTGTAGACGTCCAGGTAGATGGCCAGCGTTGCCGAGATGTAGTTGGTTTCGCCGCCGTTGACGACCTGTTGCACGTCAAACAGGATGTAGGCCGAGAAGATGGCGATGGCGACCACTGAAATGGTCAGTTGCAGCGCCGGCAGATGCAGGAAGATGTTGGCCAGCGAAGCGACCAGGATCACCAGCACGCCTGCGAAGAGCCACTTGCCCATGCCCGAGAAGTCGCGCTTGGAAACGGTGGCGATGGTGGCCATGCCGCAGAAGATGATGGCGGTGCCGCCAAAGGCCGTCATGATCAGGCCGGCGCCGTTGGAGAAGCCCAGCGTGTATTCGATCAGGCGCGACAGCATCAGGCCCATGAAGAATGTGAAGCCCAGCAGGAAAGCCACACCCCAGCCGGAATTCTTGGTCTTCTCGATGGCGAAGAAGAAGCCGAAGGCGATCGCCAGGAACAGCACGAAGCCGATCATCGGGCTGGCGGCAAAGAGGTTCAAGTGCATCTGCACCCCCAGCCATGCGCCCAGCACGGTCGGGATCATCGACAGCGCCAGCAGCCAGTAGGTGTTGCGCAGTACGCGGTTGCGGGCGGCCAGGCTCGTGGTCGAGTGGCCGAAGGTCGTGTCCAGTTGGTTCATATGTCCTCCAAAGCGTTGAATGCGAGCCAGAGAATAGCACGCCGGCTCACTGCTAAGACAAGTCTTCCCTCGCTATGGTTCGAGATGCGGGCACTTTATATGAACCCGGTTCCCGCGCGTGGTCGCCTGCGGTGGTGCATCATTGCCCGCAGGCAGCGTCAAAGGAGGTGAATTGACATGATATTTGATGGTTTCATGCTAAAATACAAGGTTCATTGAATTATCAATTCTTGGCTTTAAGCCATTATTTTTATTGGAGTTTTTCTCATGGCAATTGAACGCACCCTGTCGATTATCAAGCCCGACGCCGTCGCCAAGAACGTGATCGGCCAGATCTACACCCGTTTCGAAAACGCTGGCCTGAAGGTCATCGCTGCCCGCATGGCACAACTGTCGCGCGCTGAAGCAGAAGGCTTCTACGCCGTGCACCGCGAGCGCCCCTTCTTCAAGGATCTGGTGGACTTCATGGTCTCCGGCCCGGTGATGATCCAGGTACTGGAAGGCGAAGGCGCCATCCTGAAGAACCGCGACCTGATGGGCGCGACCGATCCGAAGAAGGCTGAAAAGGGCACCATCCGCGCCGACTTCGCCGACTCCATCGATGCCAACGCCGTGCACGGTTCGGACGCTGAAGAAACCGCCAAGGTCGAAATCAGCTACTTCTTCCCGGCACTGAACGTTTATTCGCGTTAATCTGTTCCTGTTTTTCATCGGTCTTCCGGGCTGGGGCAAAAACCGGCGTCGCAATCCCTGCAACGTCTTTCTGTCCTGGTCCCGACCGCAAGCATCATGACTACAGCTCTCACCAATCTGCTGGATATGGATCCCGCGCAACTCGTCGCCTACTGCGGCGAGTTGGGTGAGAAGCCGTTTCGTGCAAAGCAGTTGCAGCGTTGGATACACCAGTTCGGCGTGTCTGATTTCGATCAGATGACCGATCTGGCCAAATCGCTGCGCGACAAGCTCAAGACCCGCGCCGAAGTCCGTGCGCCGGCCATCATCAGCGACCATACCTCCACCGACGGCACACGCAAGTGGCTAGTCGACGTGGGCCAGGGCAATGCGGTGGAAACCGTGTTCATTCCTGAAGAAAACCGCGGCACGCTGTGCGTATCGACGCAGGCGGGCTGTGCCGTGAATTGCCGCTTCTGCTCCACCGGCAAGCAGGGCTTCAATCGCAATCTCACCGTGGCCGAAATCATCGGCCAGTTGTGGATGGCGGAATTCGAATTGCGCAAGACCAAGGGCATCGAAGGTGGCCCCAAGGGCGAGCGCCAGATCACCAATGTGGTGATGATGGGTATGGGCGAGCCGCTGCTCAACTTCGATCCGACCGTGACGGCCTTGCGCCTGATGCTGGACGACAATGCCTATGGCCTGTCGCGCCGCCGCGTGACGCTGTCCACCAGCGGCGTGGTGCCGATGATCGACAAGCTCTCCCAGGAATGCCCGGTGGCGCTGGCCGTCTCGCTGCACGCGTCCAACGATGCGCTGCGCGACTCGCTCATTCCGCTCAACCGCAAGCACCCGCTGCGCGAGCTGATGCTGGCCTGCAAGCGCTATCTGGAATTTGCGCCGCGCGACTTCATCACCTTCGAGTACTGCATGCTCGATGGCGTCAACGACACCGACACCCATGCCCGCGAACTGGTCGCGCTGGTGAAGGAAGGCGAGACCGCCATCCCCTGCAAGTTCAACCTGATTCCCTTCAATCCCTTCCCCGAGTCGGGCTTGAAGCGCTCGCACAATCCGCGCATCAAGGCGTTTGCGCAGATCCTCATGGATGCGGGCATCGTGACCACCATCCGCAAGACCCGTGGCGATGACATCGATGCCGCCTGCGGTCAACTGGCCGGCGAGGTCAAGGATCGTACCCGGGTGCAGGAACGCATGCAGAAAATGGCCGAATACCAGGCCAAGTTCGGCCGCGACTTCGGTCGCATCGTGGAGATCTCCGGGTGACGGCAGGGCGGTCCCATGTCCTTGCTGGTCCTGCGGTACCAGCCTTCGCCGCCACGGCGGGGGCACAGCTGCCGCTTTTTACAGAATGGGTGACGGGGGCGTCGATGTTGCGCTGTGGCGCAGCCATCGCACGTCCCTTTCGCGTTGTTGCTGAAGTCAATGCCAGTCTTGCCGAGGTCGGGCGGGCTGTGCTGAAGTTGTCGAATTTCCCCGGAGGGACGCGGCGCACGCCGCGCAGGGACGCTCCAGAAGAATCCGGCCAGGTCCGGCTAAAAAAAGCTTTTCCATGTGGAGCATTTGATGAGTGATCAACAAATGAACGAAATGTCGTCGCAGCAACCGCAAGATCCCGGTCAACCGTCCCAGGCCCAGGTCTTGCCGGGCGCTACGCTGGCGGCGGCGCGGCAGAAAAAGGGGTGGTCCGTCGAGCAGGTGGCCAGCCTGGTCAAGCTGGCGCCACGCCAGATCCAGGCCATCGAGGCCGACAACTATGCGGCCCTGCCCGGCCTCGCGGTGGCACGCGGTTTCGTGCGCAGTTATGCCAAGGTGCTGGGGCTGGATAGCCATGCCCTGGCGGCGGCCATGCCGCAGGAGTCGGCGGTGCAGCAGCGCGATCACATCGTGCCTCAGCATTCACTGTCGACACCCTTCTCGGAAGGCCCGTTGCCGGCCATGATGATGAGTACGCGCGGCAACAGCTCAGCCTTGCCCATCATCGCCGGTGTCGTGGTGGTGGCCCTGCTGGCAGGCGCTGCAGCCGTACGCTGGACCGAGCTGGGGACCAAGCTGCCTCAGCTGGCCTTCCTCAAGTCGCATCACGTGGATGCTGCTACAGCCCCGGAAACCGCACAGGATGCGCAGAACGCGCAGAGTGCGGAGACCGCCTCCAGCGAGCTGCCGGTCAATGCGCGCGTTGAGACCATCACGCCCGCGCCTGCCGAGGAACCGGTCAAGCAAGCCGTGCCGGCCACACAATCCCCGGCCCCGGCGGCCCAGCCCCCTGCATCGACCAAGCCCGAGCCGGTGCAGCCGTCCACGCTTGCGGCCAGCGAGCCGGCTTCCATGCCTGCCCCGGCGGCATCGACAGCGACGGCAAACGCGCCGGCACAGATGGCCTCGACCACCGTGCCCGGCGGGCTGAACATCGTCAACAGCAAGGATTTGCTGCGCCTGACCTTCCGCGAGGATTCCTGGGTGGAAATCCGCCGTGCTGACAAGAGCACCGTGATTTCACGTCTGCTCAAGGCCGGCACCACCGAGACCTTCGACGTCTCCGATGCGACCACGCTCATCATCGGCAACGCCGCCGGTGTCGACGCGACGCTGCGCGGCCAGCCGCTGGACCTGAAAACCCCGGGCGGCAGCAATGTTGCACGCCTGAACCTGAACTGAACCGACTGACTGACATGTCTTCCTTCCCGATCGCCTCCGGGCCGCTGGCCCGCCGCAACAGCCGCCGCGTGGTCATCAGCCACGGGACGCGCGAGATCATCGTGGGTGGCGGTGCGCCGGTGATGGTGCAATCCATGACCAACACCGACACGGCCGACGCCATCGGGACGGCCATCCAGATCAAGGAGCTGGCCCGCGCGGGCTCCGAAATCGTGCGCCTGACCGTCAATACGCCCGAGGCCGCGGCAGCCGTGCCGGCCATTCGCGAGCAGCTCGACCGCATGGGCGTGGACGTGCCGCTGGTGGGTGATTTCCACTACAACGGCCACACTCTGTTGACCGACTATCCGGAGTGCGCCCAAGCGCTTTCCAAGTATCGGATCAACCCCGGCAACGTCGGCAAGGGCGCCAAGCGCGATACCCAGTTCGCCCAGATGATCGAAGTGGCCTGCAAGTACGACAAGCCGGTGCGCATCGGGGTCAACTGGGGCAGCCTGGACCAGGCCCTGCTGGCGCGCATCATGGACGAGAACGCCGGCCGCGCCGAACCCTGGTCGGCGCAGGCGGTGATGTATGAAGCCTTGGTCACCTCGGCCATCGAGAACGCCCAGCGCGCCGAAGAACTCGGCATGGCAGGCGACAAGATCATCCTCTCCTGCAAGGTCTCCGGTGTGCAGGACCTGATCGCGGTCTACCGCGAACTGGCGCGTCGCTGCGACTATCCGCTGCACCTGGGCCTGACCGAGGCGGGCATGGGCAGCAAGGGCATTGTCGCCTCCACGGCTGCGCTGTCGGTGCTGCTGCAGGAAGGCATCGGCGACACCATCCGCATCTCACTGACTCCCGAACCGGGTGGCGACCGCACCAAGGAAGTGGTGGTCGGCCAGGAAATCCTGCAAACCATGGGGCTGCGCAAGTTCACCCCGATGGTGATCGCCTGCCCGGGTTGCGGCCGCACCACCTCGACCGTGTTCCAGGACTTGGCGGACAAGATCCAGACCTTCCTGCGCGAGCAGATGCCGGTGTGGAAGGGAAAGTATCCCGGCGTGGAAGCCATGAACGTGGCCGTGATGGGCTGCATCGTCAACGGTCCCGGCGAATCCAAGCACGCCAACATCGGCATCAGCCTGCCCGGCACCGGCGAGTCGCCGGCGGCCCCGGTGTTCATCGATGGCGAAAAGAAGATGACCCTGCGCGGCGAACGCATCGCCGAGGAATTCCAGAGCGTGGTGCTGGAATATGTCGAATCGCATTACGGTCAGGGTAGTCATGCCTGATCACCGCGTGGCCGGCCACCCTAGGGTGTTCCAGGCCATGCAGTACACTTGCGCTGGCCCGTCGCACGAAAGATGCGACATATTCCAGCTTCCAAAAATGAAGTAAAAAGCAAAATTCCGGATTTCGGTATGTCAGAACAAAAGAAAGTCGAAAAAATCGTTGGCGTCAAAGGCATGAATGACATCCTGCCGACCGACGCACCGTTGTGGGAACTGTTCGAGAACACCGTGCAATCGGTGCTCAAGAGCTATGGTTTCCAGCAGATCCGCACGCCCATCGTCGAGCCGACCGCACTGTTCGCGCGCGGCCTGGGCGAGGTGACTGACATCGTTGAGAAGGAGATGTATTCCTTCACCGATTCCATGAACGGCGACAACCTGACCCTGCGCCCGGAAAACACTGCCGGTGTGGTGCGTGCCGCCCTTGAACACAATCTGACCTACGACGGCCCCAAGCGCCTCTGGTACGTCGGCCCGATGTTCCGTCACGAGCGTCCGCAGCGTGGTCGTTATCGCCAGTTCCACCAGGTGGGGGCCGAGGCCGTGGGCTTCAGCGGTCCGGATATCGATGCCGAGCTGATCATGATGTGCCAGCGCCTCTGGGATGACCTGGGCCTGTCCGACATCCGCCTGGAGCTCAATTCCATCGGCAATGCCGAGGAGCGCAACAAGCACCGCGCCGACCTGATCGCCTACTTTGAACAGCACAAGGAACTGCTGGACACCGACGCCCAGCGTCGCCTGCACGCCAACCCGCTGCGCATCCTGGATACGAAGAATCCGGCCATGCAGGAGATGGTGAATGCCGCGCCCAAGCTGCTGGATTACCTGGGTGAAGAATCGCGCGCGCACTTCGAGGGCGTACAGAAGATCCTGCGCCACAACAACATTCCCTTCACCATCAATCCGCGCCTGGTGCGCGGCATGGACTATTACAACCGTACCGTGTTCGAGTGGGTCACCGACCAGCTGGGCTCGCAGGGCACCGTCTGTGGCGGTGGCCGCTACGACCCGCTGATCGAAATGTTCGGCGGCAAGCCGACTCCGGCCTGCGGCTTCGCCATGGGCGTGGAACGCCTGCTGGAGCTGATGAAGGCCAATGGCGAACAGTACGCACCGAATCAGTGCGACGTCTATCTGGTCCATCAAGGCGAGGATGCACAATTGCAATCTTTTGTCCTGGCTGAACGTTTGCGGACTGCCGGGCTCGATGTTGTGCTACATTGCGCATCGTCCAATGGTGGTGGCTCGTTCAAGGCGCAGATGAAGCGCGCCGACGCCAGCGGTGCCGCCTTTGCCGTGATCATCGGCGAAGACGAGCTCAAGGCCGGGACCGCCACCGTCAAGCACATGCGCGAAGGCAATGCCGAGGAAGGGCGTGCCAATCAGAGCAACATGGCCTTCGACGGCGTGGTCGATTACATCGTGGAACAGATCGTGGGCGATCACGACCATGATCACGACCACGTGCACTATCACCCCTGAAGACCCGTCCTCCTCGACCGTCAACTTATCTAAACGCAGAGTTACATGGCATACGATCTCGAAGAACAAGAACAGCTTGATTCCATCAAGGCCTGGTGGGCGAAGTACGGCAACCTGGTGACCTGGGCGCTGATCATTGTGTTGGCCGCCTACGCCGCCTGGACCGGCTGGAACACCTATCAGGGCCGCCAGTCGGCACAAGCCTCGGTGCTCTACGAAGAGCAGCAGAAGTCGCTGGCCGCCAAGGATAATGCCAAGGTGCAACGTGCCGCCGCCGACATTCAGGACAAGTTCAGCGGTACCGCCTACGCCGAAATGAGCGCGCTGGTGGCCGCCAAGTCGGCCTTCGATGCCAATGACATGGAAGCGGCCAAGAAACAGCTGCAATGGGTGATCGACCATGGCCGTGGCAAGGAGTACAAGGCCATCGCCGCCGTGCGTTTGGCCGGGGTACTGCTTGATGCCAAGGCCTATGATGAAGCGCTGAAGGTCTTGTCGGGGGACTATCCGGCCCAGTTTGCCGGCGCCATCGCCGACCGCAAGGGGGATGTGCTGGCGGCGCAGGGCAAGCGTGACGAAGCCCGTACCGCCTACAAGCTGGCGTTGGAAAAGAGCGATGCCAAGGATCCGGCGCGCCAGCTGATCCAGATCAAGCTCGACGCCATTGGCGGCGAAGCGCCCAAGGCCTGAGGCCGGCGCCCGCGCGACTGACTGAATGCCCCGGTGATCGGTCTGCTGCGGCGGACCGGTGACCCGCGGGGTTGCTGGTGCAACCCACGAATTGAATCGCAATCCCACCGCGAATCCATCCATCGCTTAGAGGAAACAGAATATGCGTAGTGTGACAGCCACTGCTGCCCAGGCAACATCCTTTGCTCGATCCCGCCGCGCCGGCAAGCTGGCGCTGAACGTGGCGGCCATGGCCGCCGTGGTGGCCTTGTCCGGCTGCTCGCTGTTCTCCAGCAAGAAAGATCCGAATCCGCCGGCGCCGCTGGTGGAATTCACCCAGAAGATGCGCGCCCAGTCCGCCTGGACGGTCTCGGTCGGCAAGTCCGGCAGCTACCAGTTCAGCCCGGCCTTTGCTGCCGGCAGCATCTTTGCTGCCGCCAATGACGGCACCGTGGTACGCATCAATGCCCAGAATGGTCAGACCCTGTGGCGCAGCCGTGCCGAGGGTGACCTGACGGCCGGTGTCGGCACCGATGGCAGCACTGTCGTGGTGGTGGGCGAGAAGGGCCGTATCCAGGCCTTCGATGCGGGCTCCGGCAAGCCGACCTGGAGCGCCCAGGCGCCCAGCGAAGTACTGTCGGCCCCGGCCGTGGGTGAGGGGCTGGTGGTCATTCGCAGCATCGACAACCGCGTGACCGCGTATGATGCCGACAATGGCAGCCAGCGCTGGATGGTCCAGCGCAACGTGCCGTCGTTGACGCTGCGCAATGCGCCGGGCATCGTGATTGCTTCGCAGACCGCCTTCGTGGCTCTGCCGGGCGGCCGCCTGTCGGCGCTGGCACTGAACAATGGCGGTCCGCGCTGGGAAGTGCCGGTCGGCGATCCGCGCGGCACGACCGAACTGGAACGCATCTCCGATGTATCTGGTGTGCCGGCGCTGGGCGCGACCGACATCTGCGCGGCCTCCTACCAGGGGCGCATCGGTTGCTTTGACTTGCTCAATGGCAATGTGCGCTGGATCAAGGAGTTTTCCAGCGATGTCGGCGTCAATCTGGATGATGCCTATGTCTACGCGGCCGATGTCGGCGGTGCCGTGACCGAGTTTGCGCGTGATACCGGTGCGGTCATCTGGCGCAACGACCGTCTGAAGAACCGCCAGCTCTCCAGCCCGATCGCCATTGGCAAAGCGGTGGCGGTGGGTGACTTCCAGGGTTATATTCACTTCCTGTCGCGGGAAGATGGCGCCTTCGTGGCCCGTCTGGCTACCGACGGCAGTGCTATCCAGGCGCCTCCGGTTTCGACCGGTTCGTCTGTCGTTTTCCAAACCAAATCAGGAACCGTGGTCTCCGTCGTTGCCGAATAAGTGGCTGTGACGAACGACCCCCAAGAAAAGAAATGAAACCGGTAATTGCACTTGTAGGCCGTCCCAACGTCGGCAAATCGACGTTGTTCAACAGGCTCACCCGCAGCCGCGATGCGCTGGTGGCGGACCTGCCCGGCCTGACGCGCGATCGTCACTACGGCCAAGGCCGGGTCGGCGAACGTCCGTTCCTGGTGATCGATACCGGTGGCTTCGAACCCGTCGCCAAGGACGGGATCATGTATGAGATGGCCAAGCAGACCAAGCAGGCAGTGGTCGAGGCCGATATCGTGGTGTTCATCGTCGACGGTCGCCAGGGATTGACGCCGCACGACAAGACCATCACCGACTTCCTGCGCAAGTGCGGCCGCTCCGTGCTGCTGGTGGTCAACAAGTCCGAGGGCATGAAGTACACCTCGGTCACCGCCGACTTCTACGAGCTGGGCATGGGCGATCCCTATGTGATCTCCGCCGCCCACGGTGACGGCGTGGCTGACCTGGTCGAGGAAGCCCTCGATCAGATCGAGGCCCAGCGTGCCCAGGAGCCGGAAGCCGAAGAGCCGGCCATGCGCGGTACCAAGATCGCCATCGTCGGTCGTCCCAACGTGGGCAAGTCGACCCTGGTCAATACCTTGCTGGGCGAAGAGCGCGTGATTGCCTTCGACATGCCGGGTACCACGCGCGATTCGATTGAAATTCCCTTCGAGCGCGAAGGCCGTCACTACACCCTGATCGATACCGCCGGCATCCGCCGCCGTGGCAAGGTCTTCGAGGCCATCGAGAAATTCTCCGTGGTCAAGACGCTGAAATCGATTTCAGATGCCAACGTCGTGCTGCTGTTGCTGGATGCCCAGCAGGACATCTCCGAGCAGGATGCCCACATCGCCGGCTTCGTGCTGGAGTCGGGCAGGGCGCTGGTGGTCGGTGTGAACAAATGGGATGGCATGGAAAGCGATCAGCGCAACCAGATCAAGATGGATCTGGAGCGCAAACTGAATTTCCTTTCCTTCGCCAAGTTCCACTTCATCTCGGCACTCAAGTCCACCGGTATCGGTCCGCTGATGAAATCCATCGATTCGGCCTACGCCGCTGCCATGGCCAAGCTGAGCACGCCGCGCCTGACGCGCGCGCTGGAAGAGGCGCTGGAACACCAGCAGCCGCGCCGCAAGGGTTCGATTCGTCCCAAGCTGCGCTATGCGCACCAGGGCGGGCAGAACCCTCCCGTGGTGGTGATCCACGGCAATGCGCTGGAAGCCATCGATGACAATTACAAACGCTATCTGGAAAAGCACTTCCGGGAAACTTTCTCCCTGGTCGGCACTCCACTGCGTATCGAGTTCAAGTCGGGCAAGAATCCTTTCATCCGGCAGGAAAAATAATCGTAAATCCTGCTATTCGATCAATGTTTTTGGCGTTGGAGCGAAAATCGTTTAAATTGAATAGCATAAAGTTGGTCAAGCACTTGATATTCCTTGAAGTGCCTCCAAGTCCTAATCACAACAACACCGTGGAGCTGCCATGAGCAACAAAGGGCAATTGTTACAAGACCCATTCCTGAACGCATTGAGAAAAGAGCACGTTCCCGTCTCTATCTATCTGGTCAACGGCATCAAGCTGCAAGGCCATGTGGAGTCTTTCGATCAATACGTGGTCCTGCTGCGTAACACCGTTACGCAAATGGTTTACAAACACGCCATCTCTACCGTCGTGCCTGCACGTGCGGTCAATCTCAGTCTCGAATCCTCGTCCGACGAATAATGGTCTACCTGGCCGGCTTGACGCCGTGGGCATTTTGACATGCGTGCCGCGTTAGTCGGCCTGGACTTCGGCAAGAACGATTTCGCCGCAAGTCTGGATGAGCTCCTCCTTCTGGCAAAATCGGCTGGTGCGGAACCGGTGATCACCATCACCGGTCGCCGTGCCAGTCCGGATGCCGCGCTTTTCGTAGGCACCGGCAAGGCACAGGAAGTGGCCGACGCCGTTGCCGACCTCCAGCTCGAACTGGTCATTTTCAATCACGCTCTTTCACCGGCCCAGCAGCGTAATCTGGAGCGGGTGCTGAAGGTGCGCGTGCTCGACCGGACCAGCCTGATTCTCGATATCTTCGCGCAGCGCGCCAAGAGCCACGAGGGCAAGGTGCAGGTTGAGCTGGCCCAGTTGCAACACCTGGCCACCCGCCTCATCCGCGGCTGGACTCACCTGGAGCGGCAAAAGGGGGGTATCGGTCTGCGCGGACCCGGTGAAACCCAGCTCGAAACCGACCGCCGTCTGCTGGGCGAGCGTGTCAAGGCCTTGCGGGCCGTGCTGGCCAAGCTGCGCCGGCAGCATGCCACGCAGCGTCGCGCGCGGGGGCGCAGTGAAACCTTCTCGGTCTCGCTGGTGGGTTACACCAATGCCGGCAAGTCGACTATCTTCAATTCCCTTGCCAAGGCTGGGGTGTATGCCGCCAACCAGCTCTTCGCCACGCTGGACACGACTTCCCGTCGCGTTTACCTGGGCGAGGTCGGGCACGTGGTGATTTCGGATACCGTGGGCTTCATCCGCGAACTGCCTCACCAACTGGTCGAGGCCTTCCGCGCCACCCTCGAAGAAACCATTCACGCCGACCTGCTGCTGCACGTGGTGGATGCGGCCAGCCCGGTACGGATGGAACAGATCGAGCAGGTCAACCTGGTGTTGAAGGAAATCGGCGCAGATCACGTCCCGCAGATCCTGGTCTGGAACAAGATCGACGCCGCCGGTCTGGAACCGACGGTCGAGTATGACGAGTATGGTAAAATCCAGCGGGTTTTCGTCAGTGCCAAGTCCGGTGCTGGCCTGGATCTGCTGCGCGAAGCGATCGCCGCTTCGCTCAAGGCCGCCTTGGAGGCCAGGGGTCGCAGCCGTTCCGAGCCAGTCGATTCCGCAGACATGCACGCTTGAGCCGTTCGAGGGGACGGCTTTTTGCACGTTCCTGGCGCGCATTCCTCCTTGATTCTCTTAATCCATTACTTCAGCCGGAACGCAAACGCATGCTTGTGTCTTTATTCAGGAAAATCGGTGTCAAGTTTTCGTTGAACGACCCCCAATGGGGACGTGGTTCGCAAAACGACAACCGCGAGAATCAGAATAACGGAAATAACGGCGACAAACGGCCCGAAAAACCGTCCGGCAACAATGACGGCCCGCCTGACCTCGACCAGCTCTGGCGCGACTTCAACCAGCGCATCGCCGGCCTCCTGGGCCGCAAGGGCGGTGGCGGATCCGACGGCGGCAACGGTGGCGGCGGCTTCAATCGTGGCGACGTCAAGGGTGCCGGCATCGGCGTGGGCGTCATCGCCGTGATCGTGGCTTTCCTCTGGCTGGCCAGCGGTTTCTTCATCGTGCAGGAGGGTCAGACCGCCGTGGTCACTACCTTCGGTCGCTACAGCCACACCACGCTGCCGGGCTTCAACTGGCGCTGGCCGTATCCCATCCAGGGCCACGAGATCGTCAACATGTCCCAGGTGCGTACTGCCGAGATCGGTTATCGCGGCAACGTGCGCAACAAGCAGCTCAAGGAATCCCTGATGCTGACCGATGATGAAAACATCATCGATATCCAGTTCGCCGTCCAGTACAAGCTCAAGAACGCCGCCGAATGGCTGTTCAGCAACCGCGACCCGGATGACTCCGTACGCCAGGTCGCCGAGACCGCCATCCGTGAAATCGTCGGTCGCAGCAAGATGGACTTCGTCCTCTATGAAGGCCGTGAAAAGGTCGCGCTGGACGTGAGCCAGCGCATGCAGCAGATCCTGGACCGCTACAAGTCCGGTGTCCAGATCACCAACGTCACCATGCAGGGCGTGCAACCGCCTGAACAGGTGCAAGCCGCCTTCGACGACGCCGTCAAGGCAGGTCAGGATCGCGAGCGCCTCAAGAACGAAGGCCAGGCCTATGCCAATGACGTGATCCCGCGCGCATCCGGCGCCGCCTCGCGCCTGCTGGAAGAAGCCGAGGCCTACCGCTCCCGCGTGGTCGCCAATGCAGAAGGTGATGCCTCCCGCTTCACCCAGGTGCAAGAAGCCTACGCCAAGGCGCCGGCGGTCACCCGCGAGCGCATGTACCTGGAAACCATGCAGCAAATCTTTGCCAACACCACCAAGGTCATGGTTGATGCCAAGAGCGGCAGCAACCTGCTGTATCTGCCGCTGGACAAGCTGATCCAGCAAAGCGCCAGCGAAGCGACCCCGGCCGGTGGCAAGGCGCAGGCTTCGGCGACCGTCCAGCCCTCTGCGGGCGCGGCGTCCACCACTTCGACTGCAGGAAACGACACCGTGTATTCTTCCGAGCTGATGCGAGATTCGAGAAACCGCGATCCCCGTGATGCGCGCGAAAGGGAGGTGCGCTGATGGGCCGCCTCGTTACCTCCGTCATCGTCGCCGTGGTGGCGATCTGGCTGGCGTCGTCCACCATCTTCGTGGTGGATCAGCGCTCCTCGGCCATTGTCTTCGCCCTGGGTGAAGTCAAGCAGGTCATCACCGAACCCGGCCTGCACTTCAAGCTGCCGCCACCGTTCCAGAGCGTGATGTACGTGGACAAGCGCATCCAGACGCTCGATACCCCTGATGCAGACCGCTTCATCACCGCCGAAAAGATGAACGTGCTGGTTGATGCCTACGTCAAGTGGCGCATCGTCGATCCGCGTCTGTATTACGTCAGTTTCAACGCCGACGAACGTCGTACCCAGGATCGCCTTTCGCAGATCGTCAAGGCGGCGCTCAACGATGAAATCACCAAGCGCACCGTACGCGAAGTGATCTCCAGCCAGCGCAACAACCTCATGGACGCCATCCAGGCCCGCGTGGCCAACGAAGCCAAGCAGATCGGCGTCGAAGTCATCGACGTGCGCCTGCGCCGCGTGGACTACGTTGACCAGATCAACAATTCGGTGTTTGAACGCATGAAGTCCGAGCGGGTGCGCGTGGCCAATGAGCTGCGTTCCACCGGTGCGGCCGAGTCCGAGAAGATCCGTGCCGATGCCGATCGCCAGCGCGTGGTGATCCTGGCCGAAGCCTACCGCGAATCCGAAAAGATTCGCGGTGCCGGTGACGCCAAGGCGTCCCAGATCTACGCCCAGGCCTTCGGCCAGAACCCCGACTTCTACAAGTTCTACCGTAGCCTGGAAGCCTACCGCGCCAGCTTCAAGAACCGTCACGATCTCTTGGTCGTGGATCCGAGCTCGGAGTTCTTCAAGTACTTCAAGGGAGTGGGCGCCGGCGCCACCAGCGCTGCGAAGAAGTAAAAATCTGCTTAACAGGCGATAATGTGAAGTGTTCTGCGCCGCCGCAGGTTTGCGGCGGGCAGGGCGAACCGGATGGATGCCGCTGGTAAAGGGCATCTTTCCTTTTTTGGTCGGACACAATGTTCCGGGGTGCAATTTTCCCGGAATACAAGAAGAGGGGCGGCAGGCATTTGCGGACCGCCCCGATTGTTCGTCTGGGCGCCTGCTTGTCTTGTTGTCATCCGCACCACGCAAGTACGCAAACCGTTTTTTTCTGCTTTGACTTTTGTTTATGCCTAACTGGCTTCTTCCCGAAAACATCGCCGATGTCTTGCCCTCCGAAGCGCGCAAGATCGAGGAACTGCGCCGGCGCCTGCTCGACAATTTCCGCCTGTACGGCTACGAAATGGTCATGCCGCCGCTGCTGGAATACCTCGAATCGCTGCTCACCGGCGCCGGCCAGGACACCGACCTGCGTACCTTCAAGCTGGTTGATCAGCTCTCCGGTCGCACTCTGGGCGTGCGCGCCGACATGACCACGCAGGTGGCGCGCATCGACGCCCATCTGCTCAATCGCGCCTCGGTCACCCGCCTGTGCTATGCCGGCAGTGTCCTGCATACTCGCCCGACCGGCCTGCACGCCACCCGCGAACCAATCCAGATTGGTGCCGAGATCTATGGCCATGCCGGCATCGAAGCCGACGCAGAGATTCAGGAACTGGCCTTGAATTCGCTGGCCCTGGCCGGCATGCGCACCATCCGCCTGGATCTGTGCCACGTCGGCGTGCTGCGCGCCATCATTGCCAACGATGCCGCCGCCAAGCGCGACGAGGCGCAGCTCTTCGGCCTGCTGCAGGCCAAGGATGTGCCTGGCCTGAAGGAAATCACCGCCGCCTATCAGGACGGTACTCGCGCCGCCTTGCTTGCGCTGCCCAACCTGTATGGCGACATTTCCGTCATCGCGCGCGCCCGCATCACCTTGCCGGCACTGCCTGGCATCGGCCAGGCGCTCGACGAGTTGCAGGCCGTGGTGGAACTGGCTGCCGGCCATGAAGGCGCGGCCGTCACGATCGATCTGGCCGACCTGCGCGGCTATCATTACCACAGCGGCGTGATGTTCTCTGCCTACGTGCCCGGCCTGCCCAATGCGGTGGTGCGCGGCGGCCGCTACGACCATGTGGGTGAAGCCTTCGGCCGTGCGCGGCCGGCCACCGGCTTCTCCCTGGACCTGCGTGAACTGGCACGACTGATGCCGGGCGCGGAACGAAAACGCGCCATCCTCGCCCCTTGGGGCAGGGACGCCGGTCTGCGTGAGAAAATAGCGCAATTGCGGCAAGCGGGAGAGATCGTGATCCAAAGCCTTCCCGGCCACGAACACGATCAGGACGAATTCGATTGCGATCGCGCACTCGATTTCAGCAATGGAAACTGGATTATCAAAAACTTGGGTTGAGTCATGTTACAGAACAGCAATGCAAAGAATGTCGTCGTCATCGGTACGCAATGGGGCGACGAAGGTAAGGGCAAGATCGTCGATTGGCTGACCGATCACGCCCAAGGCGTGGTGCGTTTCCAGGGCGGCCACAATGCCGGCCACACGCTGGTCATCGGCGGCAAGAAGACTGCGCTGCAACTGATCCCCTCGGGCATCATGCGCGAAGGCGTGGCCTGCTACATCGGCAACGGCGTGGTGCTGTCGGTGCCCGACCTGCTGCGCGAGATCGACAAGCTCGAAGCCGCCGGCGTGGAAGTGTGCTCGCGCCTGAAGGTGTCGGACGCCTGTCCGCTGATCCTGCCGTATCACGTGGCCCTGGACGTGGCGCGTGAAGCCGCCCGTGGCGTCGACAAGATCGGCACCACCGGCAAGGGCATCGGCCCGGCCTACGAAGACAAGGTGGCCCGTCGCGCCATCCGCGTGGCTGACCTGCTGAACGAAAAGCGCTTTGCCGAAAAGCTGCTGGCCAACCTGGACTACCACAACTTTGTCCTGACCCACTACCTGAAGACCCAGCCGGTGGACTACCAGAAGACCCTGGACGATGCCCTGGCCAACGTGCCGCGCATCAAGCCCATGGTCACCGACGTTTCCAGCGACCTGTACGCCATTCACAAGGCCGGCGGCAAGATCCTGTTCGAAGGCGCGCAAGGCAGCCTGCTGGACGTGGACCATGGCACCTATCCGTTCGTCACCTCCAGCAACTGCGTGGCCGGCAATGCCGCCGCCGGTGCGGGCGTGGGTCCGGGCATGCTGCACTACATCATGGGCATCACCAAGGCCTACACTACCCGCGTCGGTTCGGGTCCGTTCCCGGCTGAACTGCCGACGGACGCCGGCACCGGCAAGCACCTGGCCTCGGTTGGCCATGAATTCGGTACCGTCACCGGCCGTGCGCGCCGCTGCGGCTGGTTCGATGCCGCGCTGCTGAAGCGCTCGGTGCAGATCAACGGTGTCTCGGGCATGTGCCTGACCAAGCTGGACGTGCTGGACGGCCTGGAGTCGTTGAAGCTCTGCACCGGCTACAAGCTCAATGGCAAGACCGTCGACATCTTCCCGGTCGGCGCTGAAGAGGCAGCCGCCTGCGAGCCGATCTACGAAGAAATGCCCGGCTGGTCCGAGACCACCGTCGGCGCCAAGTCGCTGGACGCACTGCCGGCCAACGCCCGCGCCTACATCAAGCGCATCGAGGAACTGGTGGGCGTGCCCATCGACATGATCTCCACCGGCCCGGACCGCGAAGAGACCATCGTCCTGCGTCATCCGTTCAAGTAATTCACCACGCAATCGCCCGCAAGGGCACAAGGCACTACGAAGCAATCAAGAATATGAAGATCTCTGACGACAAAGACCTCTGGGTCTCCTGGGACGACTACAACCGCCTGATCGAACGACTGGCATTGAAGGTCTACGAATCCGGCTACCAGTTCGACCAGGTGCTGTGCCTGGCGCGCGGCGGCCTGCGCCCGGGTGACGTGATGTCGCGCATTTTCGATGTCCCGCTGGCCATTCTCTCGACCAGCTCCTACCGTGAAGCGGCCGGCACCATCCGCAGTTCCCTGGACATCGCCAAGTACATCACCATCACCAAGGGAACCCTGGGTGGACGCATCCTGCTGGTGGACGACCTGGTCGATTCGGGCGTGACCCTGCAGAAGGTGATGGTCCACCTGAAGGAACATTACCCTGCCGTCACCGAGATCAAGAGTGCCGTGTTGTGGTGGAAGGCCTGCTCGGTGGTGGAACCTGACTTCCACATCGACTACCTGCCGACCAACCCCTGGATTCACCAGCCGTTCGAAGAATATGACGGCCTGGGCCCGCATCAGCTGGCGGCCTGGATCAAGAAGGGTGCCTGACCTTTTGCTTCAGTTTCATGGAGGCAGATGTGAAAAGAGCTTGCTGCGGCAAGCTCTTTTTTTCATCCGCCGAGGCGAGGCAAGGCATCAGGACCACGGAATGATCTTGCGCTCCTTGAAGGTATCAAAGAGCTGATAAAACATCTGCTCGCTTTCCACATACTCATGAAAGCCCAGCCGGCGCGCCTTGCTGCCATCACCAAACATGTCGTAGTCCCAGGAGAACACGAAATCGGCAAATTCCCACGCCGATAGTGAAGCATAAGGATGCTGCTTCAGGCCATGCGCCGTGACGATCCTTTCCCATAAGGGTGCCTTGTCGGCCATCACCTCGGCCAGCTTCAGCGGCAGCGGCGTACCGACTTCCATGCCGAAATAACGGGCGATCTTGGGCCACATCTCGCTCCAGCGGAACAGGTCGCCATTGCCGAAATTGAAGGCTTGGTTGGCCGCGGTCTCGGTGGTGGCCGCCCATACGGTGCCCTTGGCCAGCAGGCCGGCATCGGTCATTTCGACCAGCTTGTCGTAGGCGCCGGGCTTGCCGGGAAAGCGCAGCGGCAGCCCCAGCGCCTTGCTCATGCAGGCGTACAGTGCAATGGCCAGCGCCAGGTTCATCGGATTGCCCAGGGCCGCGCCTCCCACGACGGCCGGGCGCGGTGCCGACCAGCTCCAGTTACACCCTGAATCAATGCGCCGCTGCGCCAGCCAGCGCTGCTGGTCGAACATGAATTCGGGCGGCATGAACTGCGCATCGCTCTCGCGTGCCGGCGTCTTGAAGGGACCGAGATGGCCGCCATAGACCTTGTAGCCCTGCATCAGGCTGATATGCCGCAAGCCCGGCGCACGGGCTTCCACCGTCTGCACCGTGTGCTGCAGCATGGCCAGGTTGGGCGCGACCAGCTCGCTCCAGCTGGGCCGGTGCTGGTAAGCGGCGTAGAACACGTGCGTGACCTGTTCCAGCGGTGCCAGCTGGCGTTCGGTGTCGGCGGCATCGAGCAGGTCCACGGCGACGTAGCGCAGTCGCGCCTGCTTGCGGGATTCGCCACCCCGGCGCGAGAGGCCGATGACCTCCCATTGCGGCAGGGATAGCAGGTGTGCGATCAACTGACTACCGATCACGCCGTGGGCACCTACCACCAGGGCGGTGTGGCGCTGCGGCGGGGTAGCGATTGCGGAATGGGTCATGGCGCTCTCCGGGGATCAGCAGGTCGTGGTGCGTTCGGTGCGGGACAGCGCGGCCGGGCTGGCATCCATCTTCCAGCTCACCAGGGCTACCACGATGCCCGCCAGCGGCAGCAGTGCAGCGACATAAGGCACCGCATGCAGGCCCGGGCCATGATCGATGGTCACACCGCCCAGCCAGGCACCGGCGGCATTACCCAGATTGAAGGCGGCGATGTTGGCCGAGGAGGCCAGGTTGGGCGCGCCGGTCGCCTTTTCCAGTACGCGCATCTGCAGCGGCGGCACGGTGGCGAAAGCGGCCATGCCCATCAGGCCCACGCCGATGATGGCGGCGATCTTGTTGCCATTGGTCAGGCCAAACAGCAACAGCACCGCGGCCAATAGCACCAGGCTGCCCAGCAGGGTCGCCATGAGCTTCTTGTCGGCCAGCTTGCCGCCGGCCAGATTGCCGATCACCAGCCCCAGGCCGAACAGCAGCAGGATGGGCGAGACCGCCGAGGGCGGGAAGCCGCTGATGTCGGTCAGGATCGGGGCAATGTAGGTGAAGGCCGCAAACACGCCGCCAAAGCCCAGTACCGTCATCAACAGCCCCAGCATTACCTGCGGGCGCATCAGTACGCGCACTTCCTTGCCGAAGTCGGCTTCGTCACCGCCTTGCGAGCGCGGCACCAGCACGGCCGTGGCGGCCAGCGCGATCACGCCGATGGCGGTCACCGCCCAGAAGGTGGCACGCCAGCCATGGCTCTGGCCCAGCCAGGTGCCGAAGGGCACGCCCAGCACGTTGGCCACCGTCAGGCCGGTGAACATCAGGGCGATGGCCGAGGCCTGCTTTTCCTTGGGGACCAGGCCGGTCGCGACCACCGAGCCGACCCCGAAGAAGGCACCATGGGCAAAGGACGCCACCACGCGCCCGATCATCAGCGTGGCATAGTCCGGCGCGATGGCACAGGCCAGGTTGCCGATGACGAACACCACCATCAGTGCAATCAACAAGGTCTTGCGCGGCAAACGTCCGGTGGTGGCGGTGACCAGCGGGGCCCCCACGAACACGCCCAGGGCATAACCGGTCACCAGCAGGCCGGCCGAGGAGAGGCTCACGCCCAGGTTGGTCGCTACCTCTGGCAGCAGACCCATGATGACGAACTCGGTAGTCCCGATGGCGAATGCGCTGATGGTCAGCGCCCAAAGTGCAATTGGCATGGCAATCCTTGATAGGTGAGGGGTTCAGGCCGGCTGATCCGAGAGGGGGATTGCCAGCGATATGAAGGATTGTGCGCGCAGTCTTTGTTGAGAAAAATGCCGTTACAATCAAAGAATATTTGATCCGGAGTCAACAATGAGCATTCAATCCGAGGAATTGCGCACCTTCGTCGCCGTGGTGGAGGCGGGCACGCTCTCGGCGGCCGCCGAGGTGCTGGAGCAGACCACCTCAGGGGTGAGCCGGGCGTTGTCGCGGCTGGAAGAGAAGCTGGGCGCGAGCCTCTTGACCCGTACCACGCGCCGCATGGAACTGACCGAAGAGGGTGAAGCCTTCCTGGAGCAGGCGCGCGCCATCCTGGCCGCCATGGAGCAAGCCGAAGACACGGTGCGCATGCGCACCCGCAAGCCGGTTGGCAAGCTGCGTGTGGATGCGGCAGTGCCTTTCATGCTGCATTGTATTGTTCCGCATGTAGGGGCTTTCCGCGCAGCCTACCCGGACATCGAACTGGAGCTGACCACCAATGACCGCTTCATCGACCTGGTGGAGCAGCGCGCCGACATTGCCATCCGCATCGGCGAACTGCAGGATTCCACCCTGCATGCGCGGCCCCTGAGTTCGGCGCGCCTGAACATCGTGGCCAGTCCCGATTACCTTGCCCGCCACGGCGCGCCGGAGTCGGTGGAAGCGCTGGAGCAGCACCAACTGATCGGTTTTTCCCAGCCGGACATCCTCAATCACTGGCCGCTACGCCACACCGCCGGGGACCGCTACCAGGTCCGCCCGGCGATCCGCGCCTCCAGTGGCGAGACCCTCCGTCACCTGGCCTTGCAGGGGCAGGGCATTGCCTGCCTGTCCGACTTCATGACCGTTGCCGATCTGGCCGCCGGGCGCCTGGTCCGGCTGCTGGAGCACTACGATAGCGGTTTTCGCCAGAAGATCTCGGCGGTCTACTATCACAACACCCAATTGTCACGCCGCATCAGCTGTTTCCTAGATTTTTTGCAGTGCAAGCTGTAAATCGGAAACGTTTTGCCGTTATTCCAGTCTGAGCGCCAGCGTTGCCGCAAGGGGGAAGCGTCCTGTGGCTGTCATCAAGACAAGATTGATCCGGAGAGAACAAGATGAAGCAAACGGAGAACGGCATGGCCACAGGCCGTCCATGGTTCACGGCCCTGTGCCACCCGCTGCGAGGGCTGCTGGCGGCGGCTGCGCTGCTGGTCACGCTGGGCACGGCCACTGTGCTCACTGCACCGGCGGCGCAGGCCGCCAATGCCAGCGTGCTGTCCTTTTCGCCACAGGGCGACGTGCAGCGCATCCGCCAGGTACGGGCGCGCTTTTCGGAATCGATGATCAAGTTCGGCGATCCCAAGGCCGCCTCACCCTTCGATGCCGATTGCGCCGTCAGCGGCACGGCGCGCTGGGTCGATGACAAGAACTGGGTCTACGACTTCGAACGCGACCTGCCGCCCGGTACGCGCTGCAGCTTCAGCCTGCGCGGCGACGTACGCTCGCAGGCCGGCAATACCGTCAGCGGCAAGACGCGCTTCCAGTTCAGCACGGGCGGTCCGGCCGTGAGTCGCGTGCAGCCCTACGATGGCGCCCGGATCACCGAGGACCAGGCCTTCATCCTGTTCCAGAACGGCCCGGCCACCGAGGGCTCCGTGCGCGAGCATCTGTATTGCGAAGCCGAAGGCATCAACGAGCGCATCCCCACCAAAGCCGTCGGAGACGCTGATCGCAAGGCCTTGCTGCAGCAGTTCGCCAAAGGCGTGGACCCGGCGTCGGTGACCATCGTGCAGTGCCAGCAGCGCCTGCCCAACGAGGCGCATGTGAAACTGGTCTGGGATCGCGGCATCGCCGCCGCCAATGCGCCTTCCATCGTCACCTCCAAGCCGCAGGTCTTCAATTTCCAGGTACGCAGCGAATTCGCCGCCAGCCTGTCGTGCCAGCGCGAGAACGCCAATGCGGCCTGCTCGCCGATCCTGCCGGTGACGCTGTCGTTCTCGGCTCCGGTGCCGCGCAGGTTGGCCGAACAGGTGGTGATGAACGCCACCACCGGCAAGATCAAGCCGACCCTGGAAGGCGACAAGGATGAAGCGGTGCGCGAGCTGCGCTTCAAGCCGCCATTCCCGGAGAAATCCGACTTCACCATCAGCCTGCCTTCCGGCTTCAAGGATGAGGATGGGCGTACGCTGGCCAATGCGGGCAGCTTCCCGTTGAAATCGGCGCTGGCCGATTTCCCGCCGCTGGCCAAATTCCCGGCGGCACCCTTCGGCATCATCGAACTCAACGCCGATCCCACACTGCCGGTCACGCTGCGCCGCGTGGAAGCCGGTCTGCTGGTGCGCGGCAAGGATGGCCGCGCCATGCCCGGCCAGGTGGCCGACCTCAAGGTCGATGGCGACAAGGCCGTCATCGCCTGGCTCACGCGCCTGAACAAATATCACGAGAAATGGGGTGATCCCAAGAAGATAGATACGCGCAGCGTCAGCCTGCTGGCCAGGGAACCGGGCGCGAAGAAACTCGATTTGCCCGCACAGAAGGACGCCAAGGATGGCCAATGGCCGTTTGAAGTGATCGGCATTCCGCTGAAGGACCCCGGCTTCTACGTGGTCGAACTGGAATCGCAGAAACTGGGTGCCTCGCTCTTGGGCAAGCCGCAGCCGATGTACGTGCGCACCAGCGCGCTGGTGACCAACCTGTCGGTGCACGTCAAGCTGGGTCGCGTCAATGGCGCGGTCTGGGTAACCCGACTGGATGATGCCAGGCCGGTGGCCGATGCCGAGATCCGCGTCTCCAATTGCGACGGCACCCAGCTCTGGCAGGGCCGGACCAATGCCAGCGGCGTGGCCATGATGCCGGTGCTGGAAGATGCCTGCGCCAACCGTGGCTACAGCCCCGAGAACGCCGACAAGGTCAATGGCCTCTTCGTCAGCGCCCGCAAGACCGACGAGAAGGGGCGCCAGGACATGGCCTTCGCGCTGACCTCGTGGAACGAGGGCATCGAATCCTGGCGCTTCAACCTGCCCACCGATATGGACAAGTCGGTCACCACGCGCGCTACCACGATCTTCGATCGCACCCTGTTCCGTGCGGGAGAAACGGTATCCATGAAGCACGTCATCCGCACCGAGACCATGCAAGGCTTTGGCCTGATGCGCAAGGAAGACCTGCCCACGCGCATTCGCATCAGCCATCTTGGCAGTGGCCAGCAATACCAGTTCCCGCTGACCTGGCGCGGCAACAGGAGCGCCGAGACCACCTTCGTCCTGCCCAGGCAAGCCAGGCTGGGCAGCTATGAAGTCGTGCTCGACCAGGGGCGCGTCAGGTCCAATACGGGTGAGCAGACTGACGATGATGACGAAGATCACTATGGCCGTGGCAGCTACGTCACCGGTACCTTCCGCGTGGAGGAATTCCGCCTGCCGCTCATGCAGGGGCGCATCACGCCTCCCAAGGGCGCGCAGGTCGCCATCAAGGAACTGCCGCTGGACCTGCAGCTGAACTACATCAACGGTGGCGCAGCGGCCAACCAGGCGGTGCAGGTGTCCTCGCTGCTGCGCTCGCGGTCGCTGAACATGTCCGGTTACGACGGTTTCTCTTTCGATGCGCCGCGCGAGGATGACGACAGCAACGCGGACGACCAGAAGATCGTCGCCGACAAGCTGGCCGTCACGCTCGACAAGAACGGTGCAGGCCGCGCCGTGATCGGCAAACTGCCCGCGCTGCAACGCCCGCAGGAACTGCTCACCGAAATGACCTACAGCGACCCCAATGGCGAGGTGCAGACCATCTCCAGCGTTACGCCCTTGTGGCCTTCCGCCGTGGTGGTCGGCCTGCGTACCGGCAACTGGGTCTCGGTGAAGAAGAAGCTCACACTGACTGCCGTCACCCTCAATACCGCAGGCCAGCCGCAAGCCGGTGTGCCGGTGGAAATCCGTGGCCTGGCGCGCAAGACCAACTCGCACCGCAAGCGCATGGTCGGCGGCTTCTATGCGTATGAAAACGATGAGAGCAAGCAGGACCTGGGCAAGCTCTGCTCCGGCAAGAGCGACCCGCACGGCATGTTCACCTGCGAGACGGAATTGTCGGAAGCGGGCAATGTGGAATTGATCGCCAGCGCCAGGGATGGCCATGGCAACGCCGCTGCCGCCCGCTCCTCGGTGTGGGTCACGGGACGCGGCGAAGTCTGGTTCGATGGCGAGAACCAGGACCGTATCGATATCCTGCCCGAGAAAAAAAGTTATCAGCCCGGTGAGACCGCCACCTTCCAGGTACGCATGCCATTCCGCCACGCTACCGCCCTGGTAGCGGTCGAACGCGAGGGTGTCATCGATACGCGCGTGGTGCAGCTGTCCGGCCAGGATCCCGCCATCAGTGTGCCGATGAAGGCCGAGTATGGTCCCAACGTCTATGTGTCGGTCCTGGCTGTGCGTGGCCGCATGCGCGAGGTGCCGTGGTATTCCTTCTTCATCTGGGGCTGGAAGGAACCGATCAACTGGTGGCATGAATTCCGCCAATACCAGGGACCGGGCCCCGTCGTCGATCTTTCCAAGCCGGCCTGGAAATTCGGTATTGCCGAAGTCAACGTCGGTGATGCGGGCCATCGTCTGCAGGTGGCGGTCACGACGGACAAACCGACGTATCCGATCCGCGCCACGGCGAAAGTGCAAGTGCAGGTGAAGCTGCCCAACGGCAAGCCCGCCGCCGGTGGTGAATTCGCGCTCGCCGCCGTCGATGAAGCCTTGCTGGAACTGCAGCCCAATGGCAGCTGGGATGTATTGCACGCGATGCTGCAACGGCGCAGCTATGGCGTGGAAACCTCCACCGCGCAGATGCAGGTGGTCGGCAAGCGCCACTACGGCAAGAAGGCCACCCCGGCCGGCGGTGGCGGTGGTCGTGCGCCCACGCGTGAGTTGTTCGATACCTTGCTGGTATGGAAGCCCAGCGTCACTCTGGATGCAGAGGGCAAGGCCCAACTCGATGTGCCGCTCAATGATGCGCTGACCTCCTTCCGCATCGTTGCCATCGCCGAGAACGGCATCAGCGATTTCGGTACCGGCAGCGTCAGCATCCGTTCCACGCAGGATGTGCAGCTCATTTCCGGTCTGCCGCCGCTGGTCCGTGAAGGTGACAACTTCAATGGCACCGTCACCGTACGCAACACCACCACGCACGACATGACCATCAAGGTCGCCGCACGTGCGCACGGGGGCACTGCAAGCAGTACGCTGACGCTGCCTGAACGTGAGGTGAAGATCGCCGCCGGGCAGTCCACTGAAGTCATGTGGCCGGTGCAGACGCCCGAAGATATCAGCCAGCTGGCCTGGGAAATCAGCGCCCGGGAGCAGGGCGGTCAGCAAGCGCGTGACGCGATGAAGTTCACCCAGCGCGTTGTGCCCGCCGTGCCGGTCACGGTGCAGCAGGCCACGCTGTTCCAGCTGGACAAGAGTGCTGCCATGAACGTGGCGCGGCACGCCGACAGCCTGCCCGGGCGCGGTGGCCTGGCGATCTCGCTCAAGCCCAGCCTGGCCGGTGGCAGTGATGCCCTGACCCGCTACTTCGTCAATTATCCCTTTGCTTGCCTGGAGCAGAAGACCTCCAAGGCCATCGGTCTGCGCGATGAAGCGGCCTGGCAGAAGATCGTGGCGGACCTGCCGACCTATCTGGACGGCGACGGCCTGGCCTATTACTTCCCGCCCAGTGATAGTGCTGCGCGCCGGGGCAGCGATACCTTGACGGCCTATCTGCTGGCCGCCACCAACGAGGCCGGCTACGCCATTCCGCAAGCCAGCCGCGACAAGATGCTCGATGGTCTGGCAGCCTTCGTGGAAGGCAAGGTCATGCGCGAATTCTGGTCGCCGCAGAAGGATCTGGATGTGCGCAAGCTGGCCGCGCTGGAAGCGCTGTCGCGCTATAACCGCGTCCAGCCTGCGATGCTGGGTTCGATCCAGATCAACCCCAATGTCTGGCCCACATCGGCACTGCTGGACTGGATCGGCATCCTGCAGCGGGTCGCCGCCATCCCCGAGCGCGACAAGAAGCTGGAGCAAGCTGATCAGATCCTGCGCGCCCGCCTGAACTTCCAGGGTACGCGCATGGGCTTCTCCAATGAAGAGGGCGATTACTGGTGGTGGCTCATGAGCAGCGCCGATGCCAATGCCAACCGTCTGATCCTGCTGGAGCTGAACAACCCGGCCTGGCGCGAGGACATGCCGCGCCTGATCGCCGGCGCCATCGGCCGGCAGCAGCGCGGCCACTGGAGCACCACCACGGCCAACGTCTGGGGCAGCCTGGCGCTGGAGAAATTCGCCCGCAAGTTCGAGTCCGAAGCGGTCACCGGTACCACCCGCGCCACGCTGGAGCAGAACGGTGCCAGCGCCGCCACGCAAAGCCTGGCCTGGAGCGGCGCAGCCAACGGCGGCAAGTTGCAGTTGCCGTGGCCGCAAGGCAATGCGCAAGGTGGCAGCGTGCGCGTGGTGCAAGAGGGGAATGGCAAACCATGGGTCACCCTGCAGAGTCTGGCCGCGGTGCCCTTGAAGCAGCCCTTCGCCGCCGGTTATCGCATCACCCGCAAGGTCGAGGCCATCGAGCAGAAGCAAGCCGGCGTCTACACCCGTGGCGACGTGCTGCGCGTGACGCTGGACATCGATGCCCAGGCCGAAATGACCTGGGTGGTGGTCAGCGATCCGGTGCCGGGCGGTGCCACCCTGCTGGGTTCCGGCCTGGGGCGCGACTCCGTCATCGCACAGGGCAAAGAGGCGGCCCCGCGTGAGCATGGCATGGGCTGGCTGGCCTATGAAGAGCGCAGCTTTGAAGCCTATCGCGCCTACTACGAGGCCATGCCCAAGGGTCGCACCAGCATCAGCTATACCGTGCGTCTGAACAACGCCGGTGAATTCAACCTGCCGCCCACGCGGGTGGAAGCGATGTACGCGCCCGAGATGTTTGGTGAAATCCCCAATGGCAAGCTGGTCGTGAAGGCAGCGCCGTGATCGGCATGACCACACGCATATCCCGGCCCGGCGCACTGTGTGCAAGGGGCGCGCTGATGTTGGCCTTGCTGCTGCCGATAGCGGCGGCTGCGGTGCCTTCGTTCAACGAGGTGCAGCGCGATTTCCTGCCCTCCGAAGCCAGTCTGCTGGACCGTCATGGCGAGCTGTTGCAGCGCATGCGCATCAACATGGACGAGCGCAAGCTGGCCTGGGTCAAACTGGAAGACGTCTCGCCGGCCCTGCGCCATGCCTTGATTGCCTCGGAAGACCGACGCTTCTACCAGCACAGCGGTATCGACTGGAGTGCCGTGGCCGCCTCCGCCTGGGGAAATCTGTGGAACACCAGGACTCGCGGGGCCTCCACCATCACCATGCAGCTGGCGGGTTTGCTCTATGACGATCTGCACCGCAAGTCCGGCGCGCGTTCGTTCACGCAGAAGGTTTCGCAGGCATGGATTGCGCAGTCGCTGGAACGCAGCTGGCGCAAGGATCAGATCCTGGAGGCCTATCTCAATCTGGTCGCTTTCCGGGGGGAACTGGTGGGGGTGCACGCCTTGTCGCGGGTGATGTTCGGCAAGCATCCCAGCGGACTCGACCAGGGTGAGGCCGCCATTGCGGTCGCCTTGATCCGCGCGCCCAATGCGCCGCCGCGCCGCGTGGCCGAACGTGCCTGCGCCATCCTCAAGGAGGAGGGGGCAGCGCAGCAGTGCAGCGGCATGGACGGTCGCACCGAACTGGCCGTGGCGCGCGTGTCAGCCAGACGTGATTTGCCGGGCACCAGCGAAGCGCCGCAACTGGCACCGCATCTGGCGCGCAAGCTGCTGAACGCACCGGGCCAGCAATTGCGCTCCACACTCGATGCGCCCGTGCAGCGTTTTGCCACACAAGTCTTGCGTCATCAACTGGCCGGACTGGCCGACCGCAACATCGAGGACGGTGCCATTATCGTCATCGACAATGCCAGCGGCGAGGTGCTGGCCTGGGTTGGTTCCAGCGGCCCGCTGTCGGCGGCGGCCAATGTGGATGGTGTAGTCGCACAGCGGCAGGCGGGTTCGACCCTCAAGCCCTTCCTGTACGAACTGGCGATCGAAAAGAAATGGCTGACGGCCGCCTCCCTGCTGGACGACTCTCCCGTCAACCTTGCCACTTCGGCGGGGCTCTATATCCCCCAGAACTACGACAAGCAATACAAGGGATTGGTCAGCCTGCGTACCTCACTGGCTTCCTCCCTCAATATCCCCGCCGTGCGCACCTTGGTGATGGTGACGCCCGAACGCTTCTTCCGTCGCTTGCAGGCATTGGGTTTCAACCTGCGCGAGAGCGGCGATTACTATGGCTACAGCCTCGCGTTGGGCAGTGCCGATGTGACCCTGGCCAACCTGGCCAATGCCTATCGCGTGCTGGCCAATCAGGGGCGCTACACGCCATTGCGCACGCGACTCGATGAGGCCCGTACCACAGCGCGCACCATGCAGGTCATGGACCCAGATGCGGCTTACATCGTCGGCGATATTCTTTCGGACCGCAGTGCGCGCGCCCGTACCTTCGGTCTGGAGAATGCGCTATCCACGCGCATCTGGACGGCGGTCAAGACCGGCACCTCCAAGGACATGCGCGACAACTGGTGCGTGGGCTATTCCTCGCGTTATACCGTCGGGGTATGGGTCGGAAACGCTTCTGGTGCGCCGATGTGGGACGTGTCCGGTGTGACGGGGGCGGCACCGGTGTGGCAGGAAGTCATGCAGTATCTGCATGAGCGTGGACGCAACGGTGGCCGCGATGCAGGCAACGGACCGCCTGCCAAACCAATTGGCGTGCAGGCGCAGGTGATCCGTTATGAGCAGGAGGTGGAAGCGGCGCGCACGGAATATTTTCTGCCCGGCACGGCGCAGGCCGAGATCCGGCTGGCGCATGCGCGCGATATCCGTCCTGCCATCACCTATCCCACCACGGGCATGCTGGCGGCACTGGACCCGGATATTCCGCCTGCCCGTCAGCGCATCCGCTTCCGCGCCCAGGGTGCGCCTGCCGGTAGTCGCTGGATGCTGGACGGCAAGCTGATGCCGCAGGAGGTCATGCAGGCGGGCAGGGTGAAGGCACAGAAGGTGGTGGCGAGCACGTCTGCGCCTGCGCTGGAGGACTTGAGTTTCGACTGGATGCCCTGGCCGGGCAAGCATGTGCTGGTGTTGCAGGACAAGGCCGGCAAGGAACTGGATCGGGTGCGATTTGAGGTGCGGGGGGCGGTGGAGCGACCAGGTGGCAAGGTGGTGGGCAAGCGTGGGAATTGAGGATGTCGTTTCTTGATCGACTCTGAGTATTCTGCACGGCGCGCAAGAAATAATAAAAACGACACTTCGGATAACTTAGCCGTCATGACGTGCCCCCCGAAAAATACAAAAGGCCGACTGACTTGCGTCAATCGACCTTTTCCATTTTGCTGCGCACTGAGGCACTCGGTCACGTCCCGCGACCCCGTCCGGCCTTGCAAGGCCGGACTTTCTCGCCCCTCCCGCAAAGCGCGCAGGCGCTTTGCTCGTGGACCCCAAAATACAAAAGGCCGACTGACTTTCGTCAATCGACCTTTTCTATTTTGGTGCCCACGGAGGGACTCGAACCCCCACACCTCGCGGCACATGGACCTGAACCATGCGCGTCTACCAATTCCGCCACGTGGGCCTTCTGCCAATGCGTTCAAACTGCATTGCTTGAAAGAGGCTGCATTCTAAGGGCAAACTTTTAAGTTGTCACCTGTTTTTTTAAGTTTTTTATTCCTAAAAAACTAAGTAAAAAATGGCTGCTCAAGAATGAAGCGAGCTCCTGAAAACTAACAATTTGAAGAGGTAGTTTTCAAAGAAAAACCATCAAAAAGTAAAACTATTTTCCGATCCAAGAAACGCAAAAGGTCGGTTGATTTTCATCAACCGACCTTTTATGTCTGGTGCCCACGGAGGGACTCGAACCCCCACACCTCGCGGCACATGGACCTGAACCATGCGCGTCTACCAATTCCGCCACGTGGGCCTTCTGGCATCAGCGGTGACTTGCTGTGCTTGAAAGAGGCTGCATATTAAGGCCTATCAGCCCGATGGTCAACACCTAATTGAAAAATTTTTTATTATTTTTCGTCGGTGCCCGCCATCCCCATCAACCGCCCAGATAAGCCTCCACTACCTTGGGATTGCCCAGCAGATTCGCACCGCTATCCTCCAGCACGATCTTGCCCGTCTCCAGCACATAGCCCCGCTGCGCAATGCGCAGCGCCTGGCGCACGTTCTGTTCCACCAGCAGCACCGTCATGCCGGTCTTGTTGATCTCCTGCACGATGCGGAAGATTTCCTGGATGATCAGCGGGGCCAGCCCCATCGAGGGTTCATCCAGCAACAACACCTTGGGCTTGGCCATCAGCGCGCGGCCAATGGCCAGCATCTGCTGCTCGCCGCCCGAGAGATTGCCCGCCAGCCCGGCTGCACGGTTCTTCAGCACCGGGAAAAGGGAATACACCCACTCCAGATCCCGCGCTACGCCTTCCTTGTCCTTGCGGGTATAGGCGCCCAGGGCCAGGTTCTCTTCGACGCTCAACGTGGTCAGGGTGGCACGGCCTTCAGCGACCTGCACCACGCCGGATTCAACGATGCGGTGCGGTGACATCTGCAGCAAATCCTGCCCGTTGAGCAGCACACGGCCGCGCTGTGCCTTCACCAGGCCGGAGATGGCCAGCAGCGACGTGCTCTTGCCGGCACCATTGGCACCGACCAGCGCGGTGATTTCGCCTTCGTTCAGCGACAGGCTGATGCCCTTGACCGCTTCGATGTGGCCATAGGCCACGGCCAGGTCCTCGACCTGCAGGATGGGTTGCTTGTTACCACTGGCGCTCATGCTTCTTCCTTGCCGAGATAGGCCTCGATCACTTCCTGGTTGTTCTTGATCTGGTCTGGCGTGCCCTCGGCGATGATCTTGCCGAAGTTCAGCACCGCGATGCGCTCGCACAGGCCCATGACAAAACGCATGTCATGCTCGATCATGAAGATGGTGAAACCGCGCGCCTTGATGTTGACGATCTCGCTCATCAGCTCGGTCTTCTCGGCCGGGTTCATGCCGGCCACCGGCTCGTCCAGCAACAACAGCTTGGGCTTGGTCGCCAGGGCACGGGCGAACTCCAGCTTGCGCTGCTCGCCATAGGAGAGACTGTCGGCCAGCATGTGCGCCTTGTGATCCAGGCGCACCCAGGACAACAGTTCCAGCGCACGTTCACGGGCTTCACTTTCGGCCTTGCGGAAACCGCCAAGGTTCAACAGCATGCTGGTCACACCATAGTTCAGGTGTTCGTGCATGCCGACCACCACGTTTTCCAGCAGCGTCATTTCCTTGAACACGCGGATGTTCTGGAAGGTACGGGCAATGCCGCGCTCGGTGATCTTGTGCGGGGCGACGGCACCGATGTCGTCGTCATTGAAGCGGATGCTGCCGGAGGAGGCGCGCAAGAGGCCCGTGATCAGGTTGAAGACGGTGGTCTTGCCGGCACCGTTGGGGCCGATCAGGCCGAAGATCTCGCCTTCCTTGACGTTGAAGTTCACACCCTGCAGCACTTGCAGGCCACCGAAGTTCTTGCTGATGTCGTTCAGTTGTAGAAGCATTACTTCACCTTCTTCTCAGCGTTGCGGCCCAGGAAGGCGCGGATGCGGCGCGGGTCCCAGATGCCCTTGGGCAGGTACAGCACCACCAGGATCAGGATCAGGCCATTGATGGCCAGGCGGAAGTCCTTGAAATGACGCAGCACTTCCGGCAGCAGCGAGAGTATCGTCGAACCGATCATCGGGCCGATCAGGTTGCTGGTGCCACCGAAGACAGCCATGGTCAGGATGTCGACCGCGTTCTCGAAGCCATAGTTGTTGGGGCCGATGGTGAAGGTGAAGTGCGCGTTCAGGCCACCGGCCACGCCCGCGATGGCCGCCCCGATGACGAAGGCCAAGAGCTTGTAGCCGGCCACGTTCACGCCCATCAGACGTGCCGCGACTTCATCTTCCTTGATGGCTTCGAAGGCGCGGCCGGTCTTGGAGCGGCGCAGGCGCGCCAGGGCGTAGACGGTCACGCCCAGCAGCAGCACGATGTGCCACCACTCGGTCAGCGGCGGTACACCATTCAGGCCCATGGGCCCGCCGGTGATGTCCAGGTTCAGCACGATGACCCGTACCACTTCGCCAAAGCCCAGCGTCGCCATGGCCAGATACACGCCCGACAAGCGCAGCGTGGGAATGCCGATCACCAGCGCCACCAGCGCGGGCAACACGCCGCCAGCGGCCAGCGCAACAGGGAAGGGCATGTCGAACTGCATCGTCAACAGCGAGGCAGTGTAGGCACCAATTCCCATGAAGGCCGCATTGGCCAGCGAGAGCAGGCCGCAGGAGAGCGTGACGTAGATCGAGAGCGCCAGCATGGCATTGACGCCGACGCTGAAAATGACCGTGTTGTAGGTGGCCCAGAAGCCATCCCACCAATCCATGAAGCCCATCTTATGCCTTCCTTTCCAGCACTTTGCCAAACATGCCGGAGGGTTTTACCAGCAGGATCAGGAACAGGAGGCCGAACGCCACCGCGTCGCGGAAGTCGCTGGAGATATAGGCCACCGTCAACACCTCGGCAAAGCCGAGGAACAGGCCGCCGATCATGGCGCCACGGATATCGCCCATGCCGCCCAGGATGATGACGGCGATGCCCTTGTGCAGCATCGGCTGTCCCATGAAGGGCGAGATTGCATTGAAGGACACGCCCACCAATACGCCGGCCGCACCCCCCAGGGCCGCAGCGGCAAAGGAGGTCAGCAGGAACAGGCCCTCGACGTTGATGCCCAGCAGGTAAGCCGCCTTGGGTGACTCGGCGATGGCGCGCAGGGCCCGGCCCAGCTGGGTCTTGCGCATCACGCCCAGCAGCACCACCATCAGCACGAAGGCAATCACGATGATGGCCACCTGGACCGCAGTGATGTGCAGGTTGCCCAGGTTCACGCTGTCTTCAGGGATGGTGCCCTGGGGGAAACGCTTGTTCTCGGCACCGAAGATGCCCTGCGAAATGTTGGTGATCATGATGGCCACGCCGATGGTGGCGATCATCGGGATCAGGTGCGGTGCATTGCGGCGGCGCAAGGGCTTGAGGACCAGCACGTCGATGATGAGGCCGAGCAGACCGGTGGCCACCATGGCCAGCAGCAGTGCCACCCACAGGGGCAGCGCCATCTGCTCCACCAGCAGCAGGGCGGCATAGCTGCCCAGCATGAAGATGGCGCCGTGCGAAAGATTGATCACGCCCAACACGCCAAAGACCAGCGTGAAACCGAGCGCGAAGAGCGCATACACGCTGCCCAGCGAGAGGGCATTGATGAGCTGTTGTTCTAACATGGGAACCTGCAATGGGTGATGAGATGCCAAGCGCCGCGCGGCGCGCGATCACTTGCAAACGGTCGCCGCCGGTGCTCCGGCAGCGACCGTTGTTACGGCCTCGGGCTGCTTACTTCAGCAGGACGAACTTGCCGCCCTTGGCGATGTTGACGATGGCTTCCTGGTCCGCATCGAAGCCGACCTGCTTGCCCGCTACCGCCGGTGCTGCGCGGAAGGCGAACTTGCCGGTGGCGCCCTCGATCTTCACGGCCGGCAGCGCGGCGCGCACGGCGTCACGGTCCTTGGCCAGGTTGCCGGAGAGCTTCACGCCCTTGATCGCATCGGCCATGATGTACATGGCGTCATAGGCTTGCGCGGCGAACTGGTCCGGGTCCGAACCGAACTTGGCCTTGTAGGCTGCCATGAAGGCCTTGTTGGCCGGGGTCTGGTTTTCGGCCGACCAGGGGCTGCCCATCAGGGTGTTGTCGCCGGCATCCTTGGCGATCTCGAACAGCTTGGGCGAGTTCAGGCCATTGCCGCCGATGAAGGGCTGCTTCATGCCCAGCGCGCGCGTTTGCAGGATGATGTTGGCGGCTTCCTCAGCCAGGCAGGAGCAGACGATGGCGTCCGGGTTGCCGGCCTTGATCTTGGTCAGCTGGGCCTTGAAATCGACGTCGCCCTTGGCATAGGCCTCGGTGGTGGTGACGGGGATCTTCTGCTGTTCCAGGGTGGCCTTGAAGACGTCGTAGCCGGACTTGGTGAAGGCGTCGTCGTTACCGTAGATCACGGCGACCTTCTTGATGCCGAAGTGCTTCACGGCCGCTTTGACGGTGACGGGCAGCACGTCGGCTTCCATCACGGAGTTGCGGAAGGTGAAGGGGCCCATGGCGGTGATGCCGTCAGCGGTGTTGCTGGTACCGAAGACCACGACCTTGGCCGCGTTGGCGATGGGGTCGGCGGCAAATGCCGAGTTCGACAGGGTGGGGCCGAAGACGGCCAGCACCTTGTCCTGGAAGATCAGCTTCTTGAAGACGTTGATGGCTTCTTCCTTCTTGCCTTGTTCGTCTTCGATCACCAGGGCCAGCTTGTTGCCGTTGACGCCGCCCTTGGCATTGATCTCTTCGGAAGCCAGGGTGAAGCCATTCTTGATGGCCACGCCATACTTGGCGGCCGGGCCGGTCAGGGCTTCAGCGACGCCCAGCTTGATGTCGGCAGCCAGCGCGGCATGTGACAGGGTGGCACCGATCAGCAGGGCCGGAATGGTCTTGAGCATGGTATTGAATTGCATCGAGTTCTCTCCTCAGTTAGATATTGTAGAAATCGTCCGCATCACGGCGCGCTCGACAGGGTCGCGCGACGTCACAGGGTGATTCCTTCATCGAGGATGATGCAAAAGGCGCCCGGGATGGCCGGGACTTGTGCTCCATCCTCTGAAGACCGTTGTGCGGTCTCTTTCGATACAGCCGCCACAGCATACCCGAAAAGGCAGGCTGCGCCAGCAATTACAACCCGCTGCAACGCGCCCGGGTAGGGCGCGCCACGGCGGCATGCGAACAACGTCCGGCCTGCGGACGAAGGGTGGTGCCAGGTCTTGCTTAGTTCAGTTCCTTGCGCAGTTGCGCAATGGCTGCACGCACCTGGTTGGGTGCGGTGCCGCCGATATGGTCACGTGCAGCCACCGAGCCTTCCAGGGTCAACACGGCGAATACGTCTTCACCGATCAGGTCGGAGAAGGCGCGCAGGTCATCCAGCGACAGGTCGGCCAGGTCGCAACCCTTGTCCACGCAGGTACGCACGGCGTGGGCGACGGCTTCGTGGGCGTCGCGGAAGGGCAGGCCCTTCTTGACCAGGTAGTCGGCCAGGTCGGTGGCGGTGGCGTAGCCTTGCAGGGCCGCCGCGCGCATGGCTTCCGGCTTGACGCTGATGCCGCGGGCCATGTCGGCGAAGATGCGCAGGGTATCGGTGAGCGTGTCGACGGTATCGAACAGCGGCTCCTTGTCTTCCTGGTTGTCCTTGTTGTAGGCCAGGGGCTGGCCCTTCATCAGGGTCAGCAGGGCGATCAGATGACCATTGACGCGACCGGTCTTGCCGCGCGCCAGTTCGGGGACGTCCGGGTTCTTCTTCTGCGGCATGATGGACGAGCCGGTACAGAAGCGATCGGCGATGTCGATGAAGCCCACGCGCGGGCTCATCCAGATCACCAGCTCTTCGGACATGCGCGAGATGTGCGTCATCACCAGTGCAGCGGCGGCGCAGAATTCGATGGCGAAGTCACGGTCCGAGACGGCGTCCAGCGAGTTGCGGCACACGTCGTCGAAGCCCAGGGTCCTGGCCACGCGCAGGCGGTCGATCGGGAAGGTGGTACCGGCCAGGGCGGCTGCGCCCAGCGGCAGGCGGTTGATGCGCTTGCGGGCATCGATCATGCGCTCGGCATCGCGGCCGAACATCTCGACATAGGCCAGCACGTGGTGGCCGAAGGTGATCGGCTGCGCCACCTGCATGTGGGTGAAGCCCGGCAGGATGGTGTCGGCGTGCTGTTCGGCCAGGTCCAGCAGGGCGCCGCGCAGATCGCGCAGCAGGCCAATGATGTCGTCGACGGCACCGCGCATGTAGAGGCGGATGTCGGTGGCCACCTGGTCGTTGCGCGAACGGCCGGTGTGCAGGCGCTTGCCGGCGTCGCCGACCAGCTCGGTCAGACGCTTCTCGATGTTCAGGTGGACGTCTTCCAGGTCCAGCAACCATTCGAACTGGCCGGACTCGATCTCACCCTTGATCTGGGCCATGCCACGCTGGATCTCGGCGTAATCGGCCGCGCTGATGATGCCCTGGTGGGCCAGCATCTCGGCATGCGCCAGCGAGCCCTGGATGTCGACCTGGGCCATGCGGTTGTCGAAGAACACCGATGCGGTATAGCGCTTGACGAGATCGGAGACGGGTTCAGAAAAGCGAGCCGACCAGGCTTCGCCCTTTTTAGCAAATTGGTCTGTCATATAGGGAATTCCGGAGAATGGGCGATTATAGCAAGCACAACTGCGCCAAGCCACGGCAATGCAGCCGGAAATGCTGCGGGATGCGGATTTTTCGCATTGGCGCGCGCTGCTGTGGGCAGTTTTTTCAGGGGTTCCCGGCCGCTGGTGAAATGCAGCGCACGGCCACACTAAATCACTCGAAGTTGCCATGTGGCATCATTTTTGCTTGTTGTATTTGTGCAAGCTCTCCTGCACCGCAAAAAAGCCTTGTGTTGATGACAAGGGCTGACGCTATACTCAAGGCGCGATGACTGAACCGGGGGAAGTTCTGCAGGTTTCCGGTGAAGAAAAGGGGCTGCCAGCCGAGGCGCAGCCGGGATGATGCGATTGCCGTCGATGTTGCCGGGCGTCGTCCGACCGGGCATGCCACGGGGGTGGTCCTGACAAGCGAAGAGCGAGCAAGATGTCTGGGGGTCGTCTTACAGGAGAGAAGCATGAATTTGGAAGCACTGTTTCAGCAGCAAACTGCCTTGCCGAGCATTCCGAAGGTGGTGCAGGAAGTCATCGAAAGTTTCAACAACGACGCGGTCTCGATCGAGGAGATCGCCAGGAAGCTGGCCGCCGACCAGGTCCTCAGTGCCAAGATCTTGCGTCTGGCGAATTCGTCCTATTACCACGTCTCGCGCACCATCGGCACCGTCGATGATGCGGTGCTGATGCTGGGGTTCATGACCGTGCGCACCCTGGTGGTCAGTACCGGCATGGCCGGCAGCTTCAAGAAGCTGCCGGGCGTGGACCTCAAGCTGTTCTGGCGCTACAGCCTCGATACCGCCCTGGTCGCCAAGTGGCTGGCCAAAGAGGTCAAGCTCAATTCCGATTTCGCCTTCACGGTGGGCCTGATGCACGCCATCGGCCAGCTGGTCATGCACGCGGCCATGCCCGAGCAGGCCTTGCAGGTGGACAAGGTGGCCGGTCCCCTGGATGCCCGTCGCCTCGATGTGGAGCGCAAGTCCTTCGGCTACGACTTTGCCGATGTGGGAGCCGAGCTGGCGCGCCGCTGGCGTTTCCCGGATGAGTTCGCGCAGGTCATCAAGGCCTTCCCGCAGCCGCTGGAAGGTCAGTTCGATGCGTACGCCGCCATCGTCCACCTGGCCACCTGGCGCGCCCGCGCCGAGGAAAACAAATACTCGGCCGATGAACTGGAATCGACCTTCCCGGGCGAGGTGGCCGCCAGGCTGGGCCTGACCCTAGGCACCTTCACCGAGGACATGCCGCCGCTGGCCGAACTGGGCGAGGGCATGCAGGACCTGATCGCCTGACCGCAAGGCAAGCCGGAGAGCGCCGATGGACGGTGGTTTCCGGCCGATGTGAAGAAACAGGTCGAGCAAAGCGACAATGCCGGCTCCCGCAAGGGGCCGGCATTGTCGTTGGTGAAGCCATTGACCGAAATCCGCGAGGCGCCGCGGCGGTCTTTGTCTCAGTAATTGAGCTTGGCGTCCAGGAAGTTGAGCATGGAGCGATAGGCCTGGGCGCGCGCATCCGGGTTGCCTCCGCTGGTGACACCTTCGCCGCGCTTGCCGACGCCGGCCACGTCCATGCGCACATGCACCGGCAGACCGGGGGCGTCGAAGTCGTGATAGGTGTCCGGATAGAGACGCAGGGCGATCTCGGTATCGCTGCCCTGCATCTTCTGTTCGATGGCTTCACAGGCCTGGGGCGGGGTCCAGTCATCGTTTTCGCCCATCAGGATCAGTAGCGGTGCGGCCGGCTTGAAGGGTTCGCTGGTTTTGGCGTAGGGGCGGCAATCCGGATAGAAGGCCACCGCCGCGCGCGGCTGGATCTTGCGGATGGCCACATCGGTTTCGGCCAGGTTCAGTGAGGCCAGCACGGTCGAGGCGCCATGCGACCAGCCCAGCAGGGCGATGCGCTTGACGTCCACGTCCGGCTGCGCGGTCACCCAGTGCAGGGCCGCTTCGACGTCGAAGCGGCGGTTCATGGCGCTGACCTCGCGCTGGGCCACCGAGTCCTGGCAGGTCGAACGACGACCGCGCGGGGTGAAGCTGTCCGGGAACAGGACGTTGTAGCCGGCATCGGTCAGAACCCGTGCCATGGCCAGGTGGCGCGGCGTGAATTCGCCGCGACCATCCTTGATGATGCTGTACAGCCCGCCGCAGCCATGCAGCGCGATCACGGTCGGATACGGTCCCTTGCTGTTGAGCGTCCTGCGTGCCTTGATCCACACCCCATAGAGCGCGGTGGCCTTGCCCCCCTTGTTGTCCACGCTGGTGAGCGATACGCGGCGCGCTTCCAGTGGTGGCGGCGGCGCCGAATAGGCGGCCGCCTGCGCCCAGGTGCCGATCACGGCCAGCGATGCTGCAATGCAGAACGCAGCCAGTGGTTTTCCCCAATGTCGCATGATGTCTGATTCCCTGTTTCGATGCCTGATCGTCGCCCGGCAACCATTCCCACCTCGGAAGAACATGGTCGCTGAAGCAATATGCTTCATGGATTGCAACGATTATGTGTATTTGAATTCTTCAGCTTACATTTTACAAAAGTGAAGCGCTGAGCGGCAGGATGGATTCAGTTTTGCGGTGCAAAAAAACTGATCCACCACAAAAGCGTGGGCGCATTTGTGCGCCGCCCGCAACAGCTTGTCGCTTCGTCAAATGTCATCACAGCCATCTGTTATCGGCATGCAAACGCTGAACTTGAGACGGGGCGTCTCCTGGCAGCAATCCAAACGAAAAGGGCCGCCCGCATCGGCGGGCAGCCCTCTTGTTGGCATGACGACGGCTTGGCTCAGCCGGTATTGCGCAAGCCGGCGGCGACCCCGTTGATGGTGAGGTGGATGCCGCGCTGCACGCGCTCTTCCGGCGTACGCTTGGCTGCAGCGGTGGCACGATGGCGCTTGATGAGCTCGACCTGCAGGTGGTTCAGCGGGTCGAGATAAGCGAAGCGGTTCTTGATCGAACGTGCCAGCAGCGGATTGCCCGACAGCCGATCCTTGGTTCCGGTGACGGACGAGAGCATGGCGCTGGTGCGTTCATGCTCGCCGGTGATGCGGCCAAAGATCGTGTTGCGCAGCTTGCGGTCCGCCACCAGCCCGGCGTAGCGCGAGGCCACGGCCAGGTCGGTCTTGGAGAGCACCATGTCCATGTTCGACAGCAGGGCCGCGAAGAACGGCCATTCCTTGCACATGGCGCGCAGGGTGGCCAGGCGTTTTGCGCTCTCCCTGGCGTTGCCGGCTTCTTCCAGCCAGCCCGAGACCGCGCTGCCGAAGCCATACCAGCCCGGCAAGAGCAGGCGGCACTGGCCCCACGAGAAGCCCCAGGGAATCGCGCGCAGATCCTCGATGCGCTGGGTGGCCTTGCGCGAGGCCGGACGCGAACCGATGTTCAGTTGCGCGATCTCGGCAATGGGCGTGGCGGCGAAGAAGTAATCGGTGAAGCCAGGGGTCTCGTAGACCAGGTTGCGGTAGGCGCGATAGGCACGTTCGGAGAGTTCTTCCATGACGCGCTCGAACTCGGCCAGCTTCCTGGCTTCCTTGCCGTCGGCGGCGGCCGGCATCAGGCTCGCTTCCAGGGTGGCGGCGACCAGCAGCTCCAGGTTGCGGCGGCCGATTTCCGGATTGGAGAATTTGGAGGCGATGATTTCGCCTTGTTCAGTCAGGCGGATCTGGCCGTTGACGGTACCCGGTGGCTGCGCCAGGATGGCCTGGTAGCTGGGGCCGCCGCCGCGACCGACGGTGCCGCCGCGACCATGGAAGAGGCGCAGCGTCACGCCGGCTTCATTGAACAGTTCCACCAGCTGGTTTTCGGCCTTGTAGAGCTCCCAGTTGGAGGTCAGGAAGCCGCCATCCTTGTTGGAATCCGAATAGCCCAGCATCACTTCCTGCAGCTTGCCGTGCTTGGCGATCAATCCCTTGACCTGCGGCAGGGTCAGCCATCCACGCATGATCTCGGCGGCGCAGCGCAAGTCGGGAATGGTCTCGAAGAGCGGAATGACCATCAGCTCCAGCGCGTGCAGCTGGTTGCCTTCGATGTGCAGCAGCCCCGTTTCCTTCTGCAGCAGCAAGACTTCCAGCAGGTCGGAGAGGGTTTCGGTGTGCGAGATGATGTAGTTGCGGATGGCGCGTTCGCCATAGCGGCGGCGGATTTCACGCGCCGCACGCAGGATGGTCAGCTCCGAATTGGTTTCATCGGCGTACTGCAGATAGGGCGAATACAGCAGGCGCGGCCTGGACAGTTCGCCCAGCAGCAGGGCGATCTTGCGTTCTTCAGTCAGGCCCGCATAGTCGGCCTCGACCTGGGCCTTGGCAAAGAGCTCGGCCAGCACGCGCTCGTGGACGTCGGAGCTCTGGCGCATGTCCAGCGTGGCCAGGTGGAAGCCGAAGATCTCCACGGCACGCTTCAATCCGGCCAGGCGCGGCTTGACCAGGGCGGCACCGTGATGAGCCTGCAGCGAGCTCACCAGCACCTCCAGTTCGGCCACGCATTCGGCCGGGCTGGCGTAGGGGGCGGCGGTACCGATTTCCTGGCGCAGGATGTTGACCACGCCCAGCGCACGGGCGGTGGCGGCCAGGCGCGCATAGATGCCGATGAGGGCACGGCGGTAGGGTTCGTCGGCGCGGTGCTCGGAATGGTCTGGCGAGGCATCGGCCAGGGCCAGCAGTTCCGGGCTGGCATCGACCATCAGGGTGGAGATGGACAGCTCGGCGCCCAGCGTGTGCACTTCGTCGAGGTAGTAATCGAAGATGGTGGTGGACTGGCGCTTCAAGGCATGCTGCATGGTGGCGGCATTGACGTTGGGATTGCCATCGCGGTCGCCGCCGATCCAGCTGCCCATCTGCAGATAGGGCGGCAGTTCTGCGGTGCGGGTCTTGGCGCGCGAGGGGAACTGGCTGTCGATCTCGGCTTCGATGTCGTCATACAGGGCCGGCAGTTCGCGCAGGAAGGTGATGCGGTAGTAGGAGAGGGCGTTCTCGATCTCGTCGGCCACCGTCAGCTTGGTATAGCGCAGCATGCGCGTCTGCCACAGCGTGGCGATGCGTGCGCGCAGCAGTTCGGTGTTGTGGCGCAGTTCGCGCGGTGTCAAGGGCAGGTCGCGTTCTGCCACCAGGCGGGCGATCTCGCGCTCGGCGTCCAGGATGGACTTGCGCTGCACTTCGGTGGGGTGGGCGGTGAGCACCGGCGAGACCAGTGCTTCCTTCAGGAAGCTGCGCACTTGTGCGCCCGAGACACCGGCATCATCCAGCCGCGACAGGGCATAGGCCACGCTGCCGGGCTGGGCTTCGGAGCCGGCCAGCAGGTGCGCGCGGCGGCGGCGGTTGTGGTGCTGGTCTTCGGCGATGTTGGCCAGGTGCGAAAAATAGGAAAACGCGCGCACCACCGAATTGGTCTGGTCGCGGGTCAGTTTCTTCAACAGCTTGTCCAGCTCGGCGCCGGCCTTGGCATCGGATTCGCGGCGGAAACGCACGGCGGTCTGGCGGATGGTTTCCACCACCTCGAAGACGTCATCGCCTTCCTGTTCCCGCACGACTTCGCCCAAGAGACGCCCGAGCAGGCGGATGTCTTCCTTCAGCGGCGCATCCTTGTCGGTGCTGCGGGCGGGTTTGCTGATGGTCTTGCTGGCCGGGCTGCTCTTGGTGGCAGCGGTGGCGCGGGGGGTGGAGGGAGTGGAGCGGGCACTGCGTGGTGTTGGATTTTTGGTCGCCATGATCAACGGTTGCTGCGGTTTTCGGAGGAGAAAGTCGTGCTTGTGGATCGGATTGCCGTGGGTGTGCGTGCTAGAATTTGGCTCGTTTGTTTGCCTCGTTTTTGGTGTGCGTCTCGCTTCTGGTCTCTGTGATCGATGTTCGTTGCTGCTTGCCCTCGATCGCTTTTTTTAATCGTATTGTTCAGTCTGGATTCGCCGGTCTCCTGCTTTCCCTGTCTCCTCGGCCGCGGGTGCCACGACTGAATCGGAAAGCCCGTCTTGAAAGAATTTCCTCCTTCCAACATCGTCATCGTCTCGCGTGAGAGCCGCCTCGCCATGTGGCAGGCCGAGTACGTGCGGGACCGTCTGGCCGCATTATATCCGCAGTGCAGCATCAATATCCTCGGAACCACTACCCGTGGCGACCAGATTCTTGATCGCGCGCTCTCCAAGGTCGGCGGCAAGGGCCTGTTCGTCAAGGAGCTGGAGGTGGCCATGGCCGAAGGCCGCGCCGACCTCGCCGTGCACTGTCTGAAGGACATGCCCATGGACCTGCCCGAAGGCTTCGAGCTGGCCGCCATCCTGGAGCGCGAAGATCCGCGCGACGCCTTCGTCTCCAACGACTACGACTCGCTCGATGCGCTGCCCGCTGGCGCCATCGTCGGCACCAGCAGCCTGCGCCGCCAGGCCATGATCGCCGCGCGTTATCCGCAACTGGTGGTCAGGCCGCTGCGCGGCAATCTCGATACCCGCCTGGCCAAGCTGGATCGCGGCGACTATGCCGCCATCATCCTGGCCGTGGCCGGACTGAACCGCCTGGGTCTGAAGGCGCGCATCCGCTCCTTCCTCGACCCCGAACAGAGCCTGCCGTCGCCCGGCCAGGGCACGCTGGCCATCGAGATCCCCGAGGGCCGTGACGATATCAAGCGCCTGCTGGCCCCCCTGCATGACGAGCCCGCCGCCGTGGTCTCGGCCGCCGAGCGCTCGGTCTCGCGCATCTTTGGCGCCAGCTGCCAGATTCCGCTGGCGGCCTATGCCACGCTGGAGGGCGAGCGCCTGCACCTGCGCGCCATGATCGCCACCCCCGATGGCGCGCAAGCCGCCGCCGCCGAGGCCGAAGGTTCGCCGGATGCGCCCGAGGCGCTCGGTGCGCAAGTAGCCGAGCTGCTCAAGGCGCGCGGCGCCGATGCCATTCTGGCGGCCTGCAAGGCCCAGGCTGATGCCGCTTCGGCCTGAACCCCCCGCATCGTTGCCAGTGGTCGTGACGCGGCCACTGCAACAGTCCGGCAGCTTTGCCGAGCGCGTGCAGCAGTCGGGCCGGCGTGCCGTGGTGTTTCCGCTCCTGGTCATCGGTCCGGTGGACGATGACAGCGAACTCAAGGCCACGCTGGCGCGCCTGCAAGACTTCGCACTGGTGGTCTTCGTCAGCCCCAATGCCATCGATGCCGTCTTTGCCCATCTGCAGCAATGGCCGCGCGATGTGCCGATCGGCATCGTGGGAGAGGGCAGCAGGGTGGCCTTGCGCGGACATGGCGTCGATGGGGGCAATGCCACCATCTACGGCCCCCAACGCGCCGACAAGATGGATTCCGAGGAATTGTTCAAATCCCTCCCTTTGGAACAATTGCGCGGCAGGCGTGCTCTGATTGTGCGCGGCCAGGCCGGCCGCGATTTCCTGAGTGAAGCTTTGCAACAACAGGGCGTGGAGGTTCAATTCCTCACCGCCTATCGCCGCCTGGCCCCCGAACTGGATGCGCCAAGCCGCCTGCAACTGCTGGATTTGCTCGATGGCGGGGCCGACTGGGTCATCACCAGTTCCGAGGCCTTGCGCAATTTGCTTCACTTGGCAAGACTAGCCGGAGGTGAGGAACGTGTGGTAAAACTGCAACGACAACGCATCGTCGTCTCTCACCACAGGATCGCCGAGACCGCGCGGGAGCAGGGTTTCGTGCAGGTGGTCCTGACCGGATCGGGTGACGAACGCCTGCTTGCCGCCCTTGCTCCACCCGCTCCCTGAGCGGCCGCGTAATTTGCCGCGTTACAATCCAGCCCATGAACGAACAGCAACCCACCCCCCAATTGCCGGAGCCTCAACCGCAAGCCAGCCACAACGTTGGTGCAGCGGCGCCGCAGGCGTCCTATACCTTCACCCCGCCCGATGGCACGGCGGTGCTGCGTCGCCGCCAGCGTGCGCAGACCATCGTGCTGCTGCTGGTCATCGCCGGCCTGGGCGCGCAGTGGTGGGTTTCGCATACCGAACTGCGCGACCTGCGCAGCGAAGTCGCGCAGCGCCTGCAGAATGGCGACAACAACAGCAATGAACTCAAGGGCGTGCTCAAGTCAGTGCAGGAAAGCACCAAGGAGCTGCAATCCAAGGTCAGCGTGCTGGACAGCAAGCAGGCCGAATCCCAGAGCCAGCAGCTGGCGCTGGAGCAGATGTACCAGGACTTGAACAAGAACCGCGACGACTGGGCCCTCTCCGAAATCGAGGAAGTGCTCTCCACTGCAGACCAGCAGCTGGAGCTGGCCGGCAACGTGCAAGGTGCGCTGATTGCCCTGCAGAATGCCGACAAGAGCCTGTCGCGTTCGGACAAGGCGCAGTTCATCGTGATCCGTCGTGCCATTGCGCATGACATCGAGCGCCTGAAGGCCCTGCCGACGGTGGACATCGCCGGCATCGCCGTGCGCCTCGATAGCGCCATCGGCCAGGTCGATACCCTGCCGCTGCTGGTGGACGAGCATCCGGTGGAGTCGGCCAGCGAGCCCAAGCCGCAGCCGGTGAAGGCCGCCGCCAAGGGCGAGACCAAGCATGGCAAGACCCGGGCCGAAGCCGCACCCGCCGAAGCCTCGGCCTGGTCGCAATGGCTGGCCGGTGCGCGTGAGACCTGGCAGAGCATGAGCACCGAGATGTGGTCCGAACTGCGCCAGCTGGTGCGCATCCGTGAAGTGCAGACACCGGAAGCGATCCTGCTCTCGCCGGGCCAGGCCTACTTCGTGCGAGAGAACCTCAAGCTGCGCCTGCTCAATGCGCGCCTGGCCCTGCTCTCGCGCAACGAGTTCGCCTTCCGCAATGACCTGTCGTCGGCCCAGGACACCATCGCCAAGTATTTCGATACCCGCGCCAAGCAGGTCCAGACTACCCAGGCGCTGTTGAAGCAGGTACAGGGCAGCAATGTCTCCATTCAGTTGCCCACGCTGGCCGAAAGCCTCAACGCCGTGCGCAACTACAAGGCCCGTCCGTGAGCCGCTGACGGGAACCTGATATGAAAATACTGCTCTGGCTTCTGACCCTCTTCGCGTCCGCCATCGGCCTGGCCGTGCTGGCGCGCTTCAACCCGGGCAATGTGGTGCTGTTCTATCCGCCGTACCGCATCGACCTGTCCCTGAACTTCTTCCTCTTCGCCGTGCTGGCGGTGTTTTTGACCATCTATGTGGTCATCCGCGCCATCCGCCTGACGCAGAAGCTGCCCGGCCGCGTGATCGCCTATCGTCGTGCCAAGCGCGAGAATGAAAGCAACAAGGCCCTGCGCGATGCCCTGAAGGCCTATTTCGAAGGCCGCTTCGGCCAGGCCGAGAAGTCTGCCACGCGCGCCTCCGACCTGCCCGACAACGCCGGCATCGCCGCCCTGATCGCAGCCCGTGCCGCGCACCGCATGCGCCAGGGCGAGCGCCGCGACATCTGGCTGGCCAGCACCGAAGTCGATCCGACCTTGAAAGCTGCGCGCCTGATGACGGCACTGGAACTGCAAGTGGACGAACATCACTTCAAACAGGCGCTGGAAACGGTGGAAGAGTTGAACGCCAACGGCACCCGCCACATCCAGGCCCTCCAGTGGGCCTTGAAGGCCAACCAGCAAGCCAAGAACTGGCCCGAGGTACTGCGCCTGGTGCAGACCCTGGACAAGCGCAATGCCCTGCATCCGGCCCTGTCCAATCGCCTGCGCGAGATGTCCTACGATGCCTTGCTGTCGGACCGCTCGCACGATGCCGAATCGATTCGCCTGCTCTGGAATGGCGTACCCGGTGCCGACAAGTTGAAGCCCTACATCGCCGTGCGGGCGGCCCAGGCCTTCTCCAGCCGTGGCCTGCATGACGAGGCGCGCAGTCTGCTGGAACGCGCCCTGGCTGCCGACTGGGATATCCGCCTGCTGCGCGCCTATCGTGAGTCGACCGCCGAAGCCGGCTCGCCGGCCTTGCTGTCGCAGATCGAGCATTGCGAATCCTGGCTGGCCAAGAACCCGACGGATGCCGAACTGGCGCTGACCCTGGGCATGTTCTGCCTGCGCCAGAAGCTGTGGGGCAAGGCCCAGCGCCATCTGGAGCAAGCCCTCTCGGACGCCATCGAACCCCGCACCGTGCGTGAATCGCACCTGGCCCTGGCCCAGCTGCATGAGGCCCTGGACCAGCCCGACCAGGCCGCTGCCCACTACAAGCAATGCGCCCTGGCGACGGCCATCCGCTGAACTTGTTGTGCGGGTCAATGACCAAGGCGGAAGCGGCGCAAGCCCTTCCGCCTTTTTCATGACCATGGCCGGGCGCTGTCATGTTGGCGTAAGTTGCACCGGCCAAGATGCCGGACTGAGCCTGAATGCCGCTATAATTGCGGCTTTCCGGTGTTGGCACGGCCTGGTTTGAGCATTAAGCCCAGCTTAATGCTTATTGCATCGAGCATTAAGCTCAGGCGGTGGCGACCCGAAAACCGCTTTTCGTTTCTTTCCCTAGTGAGAATCCCATGAGCCTGAACAACGTCCCCGCTGGCCGCGACCTGCCCAATGACTTCAACGTGATCATCGAAATCCCGATGAACGCCGATCCGATCAAGTACGAAGTGGACAAGGACACCGGCGCCATCTTCGTCGACCGTTTCATGGGCACTGCCATGCACTATCCGTGCAACTACGGCTACATTCCCCAGACGTTGTCGCAAGACGGCGACCCGGTCGACGTGCTGGTGATCACCCCGTTCCCGCTGATCCCGGGCGTGGTGGTGCGCTGCCGCCCCATCGGCGTGCTGAAGATGGCCGATGAATCGGGCATCGACGCCAAGCTGCTGGCCGTGCCCGTCGACAAGATCCTGCCGATCTACACCCACTGGCAAAAGCCGGAAGATTTGAACGAACTGCGTCTGAACCAGATCAAGCACTTCTTCGAACACTACAAGGATCTGGAAAAGGGCAAGTGGGTCAAGGTCGAGGGCTGGGAAGGCCCGGACGCTGCCCGTGCTGAAATCCTGGCCGGTGTGGAAGCGTTCAAGAACGCCAAGTAATTCCCCATCAGCAAGGCATAAGAAAATCGCCCGACAGGTTTGCGCCTGTCGGGCGATTTTCATTTCATGACCGGCGCGGGCCGGTCGATGCGCTCAACGCCTGGTCAATCCAGCTTGGCCGCGTGCTCACGGGTCGCATGGAAAGTGATCTCCGGCCAGCGTTCCTGGGTCAGGCGCAGGTTCACGCCCGAGCTGGCCAGGTAGGCCATGTTACCGGCCGCATCGATGGCCAGGTTGGCGCCGGCCGAGGACTTCTCGAAGTCGGCCAGTTTCTTCTTGTCATCGCAGCTGATCCAGCGGGCGCTGCTGATGCTGGTGCCTTCAAACACCGCATCCACGCCATATTCATTCAGCAGGCGGCTGGCTACCACTTCGAACTGCAGCACGCCGACCGCGCCCAGGATCAGGTCGCTGCCAGTCACCGGCTTGAAGACCTGCACCGCGCCTTCTTCGCCGAGCTGCTGCAGGCCTTTGTGCAACTGCTTGATCTTGAGCGGATTGCGGATGCGTGCCACGCGGAAGAAGTCCGGGGCGAAGTAGGGGATGCCGGTGAACTGCAGCATCTCGCCTTCGGAGAAGCTGTCGCCGATCTGCATGTTGCCGTGGTTGGGCAGGCCGATGATGTCGCCGGCATAGGCTTCTTCCACCTGTTCGCGGCTGGAGGCCATGAAGGTCACCACCGAAGACACCTTGATGTCGCGGTTCAGGCGCAGGTGCTTCAATTTCATGCCGCGCTCGAAGCGACCCGAGCACACGCGCAGGAAGGCGATGCGGTCGCGATGGGCCGGGTCCATGTTGGCCTGGATCTTGAAGACGAAACCGGAGAACGGCTCCTCGGTCGGCTTGACCTCGCGCACGGTGGCATCGCGTCCGCCCGGACCCGGTGCCCAGTCCAGCAGCGCATCGAGGATCTCGCGCACGCCGAAGTTGTTGATGGCCGAGCCGAAGAAGACCGGGGTCTGCACTCCGGCCAGAAAGTCCTCCAGGTTGAAGGGGTGGGAGGCGCCATGCACCAGTTCCACTTCCATCTTGAGCTGTTCGATTTCCAGCGGGAACATCTCGGCCAGCTTGGGATTGTCGATGCCCTTGATGATTTCCACGTTGCCGTTGGCGCGTTCTTCACCGGCCTTGAACAGCATGATCTCGTCACGCAGCAGGTGATACACGCCACGGAAATTCTTGCCCATGCCGATCGGCCAGGTCACCGGCGCGCACTGGATCTTCAGCACCGATTCCAGCTCATCCAACAGCTCCAGCGAATCGCGGGTTTCGCGGTCCAGCTTGTTCATGAAGGTGATGATGGGCGTATTGCGCATGCGGCAGACGTTCAACAGCTTGATGGTCTGCTCTTCCACGCCCTTGGCGGCATCGATCACCATCAGCGCCGAGTCCACGGCGGTGAGCACGCGATAGGTATCTTCCGAGAAGTCCTGGTGGCCGGGGGTGTCGAGCAGGTTGACCACGTGGTCGCGGTACTCGAACTGCATCACCGAACTGGCTACCGAAATGCCGCGCTGCTTTTCGATTTCCATCCAGTCGGAAGTGGCGTGGCGACCGCTCTTGCGGGCCTTCACGGTACCGGCCAGCTGGATCGCGCCCGAGAACAGCAGCAGCTTTTCGGTCAGCGTGGTTTTGCCGGCGTCGGGGTGGGAGATGATGCCGAAGGTGCGGCGGCGCTTGACTTCGCGCGCGATCAGGTCGGAAGAGACCTTGGTGGTGGCGCCAGGCGCGCTGGCGTTATCTGCGTCAGCGGCCTCAGGAGCGGTGGCGGCGACGTCGGGGAGTTCGTTGCTGGGTTCTTGCATGGCGGATCGGTCGGGGTGGGAGCCGGGCGGAACACGGCCCCCGGCGCGGCTGGACGATCCAACCCGCATGGCCTCGGGCTGCGCGCACTGTTCCTTTGGCAAGGAGGCGCCGCACGCCCTGTTCCGACAGCTCTGGAAAACCCGAGATTATAACTGAAGCGGCCCGCTTGCCCGCATGTTTGCTGATGGGCAACGTGCGGGCGGCGGGCTGCTCAGGGCCGGGCGGGCGGCGTTGTGACCAGATCAGGAGCGCTCGTCGCGCCGGTCGTCACGGCGCGGATGGGCTTCATGCTGCCGCGTCTGCTGCTGGTGCTGCTCACGTTGCGCGACCTCATGTTGTTGCTGTTGCTGCTGCCGGGCCTGCTCCATCTGGCGATGCTGCTGCTCGCGCTGCTGGTTCATCATCTGCTGCTGGTTCATCATCTGCTGCTGGCGCATCTGCTGCTCGCGCATCTGCTGCTCGCGCTGTTGCTGTCTCTGCTGCTGACCTTGCTGGTGCTGCTGCCACTGCCGTTGCTCGGCCTGTTGCCGTTGGCGCTGCTCTTGGGCTTGCTGCTCGCGCTGGTGTTGCTGATCGCGGATCATCTGCTCACGCTGGCGTTGCTGGTCATTGGCCTGTTGTTCGCGCTGGCGTTGCTGCTCGACGGCCTGGCGCTGGCGGAACTGGTCTTGCTGGGCCAGGCGCTGCTGCACGTTGTCGACCACCGGCAGTGGCCGCACAGCCGGTGCATGGTGTCCCGGCGGCGGTGCCACGGCGGGCGCGGATGGCTGGGCATAGCGCCCACCGGCATAGCGTGGATCGTGGTGCCATACCACCGGGCGCTGGTTCATCGTCACGTTGCGGTTGACGGTGACATTGTTGACATAGCGTTGATGGATGATGTTGGTGTTGTTGACGTTGGTGACGTTGTTGATGCGGGTCTGCGTCACCAGTACCTGGCGCTGGCGCCAGTCCGGCCGCGCCTCACCGAAGACGGCACGCATCACGCCGATGCCCACCCCGAAGCTGATGCTGGCCGAGAAGCCCGGTTCATAGCTGGGCGGCCGATAGCGCGGCGGCGGTGCCCACACCACTGGCGGGGCCGAGGGCCACCACCAGCTGCCATAGACCACGGTCGGGTTGTAGTAGGGCACGTAGACCACCTGCGGATTGACCGGCACGATCTCGATCATCTCATCCTGCACCACCACGCGCTGCTGCGGGCTGGATTCGAGCGTGCCGGCAATGCGGGCACGCTCGCGCAGGTTCTGCACCGTATCCATCACGGGGGCTTGCTGGCCGAGGAAGGCCTGGCCCAGTTGCTGGGTCCAGTCCAGGCGGTCATTGAGCATGGCCAGCACCGAGGGAAACTGCACCAGCGCCTTCACGCTCGGGTCCCAGGGCATGGGGGCCACGGCGCGGGCCAGCCCATCGCCTTGCAGGCCAGGTCGGGCTTCCACGAAGCGCTGGGCCTGCACCACCTCCAGCGGATAGGTCGAGGCCATCAGGACCTGGGCCAGCAGGGAATCCGGGTAGAGCGCCACCGGTGCCAGCATCTGGTCCAGCTGCTGCTGGGTATAGACCGGTGCAGGTGGCGCATAGGCCGTCTGCGCCTGCACGGGCAGGCCCGAGACCAGCGAAAAGACCAGGCAGGTAGCCCAGGCCAGGGATATCTTGTTCATGTCGTTCTCCTTGCCAATGGCGTGCGCGGGAGCCATACGGGTGATCGTGGTCGCTGCCGTCGCACCGAAGTGAATTCATGGTCTGCCAGCTTGAGTCGACAAGGTGTAACGGAAGTGCAAGCAATGTTTCAGCCGAAAGCGTCAGTCAGACGCTCTTGCCCGATGGAAAGCCTTGCGCAAGGCGGGGGCGGCTGTGGCATCATGAACGGCCACGGAACGAATCTCATCCACGGAAAAGATAAATCGGGCGATTTTTTGCACTGTCGCAGATCCGTCGTCAAGCCCGTCAGCACGCGCTGCAGCAGCTCGCCAGGGCGGGTTGGCGTGCCCATTCCGGAAGAGGAGAAACGTTCTAAATTGTTTTCGCAGTAACAGGCAACATGCACCAGGGCAAACTTTTTACGACAACAAGCCATCAAGCAAGGAACGACCATGAGCCATCACCTGATCTGGCGGCGCGATGATTTCCTCATCGACACCGATCCCGACCGGCTGGACATCCCTCTCATCCACGACGTACTGACCCATTCGAGCTGGTCCCCCGGCATCGACCTCAACACCGTGCGTACCGCCTTGGCCAACAGCCTTTGCTTCGGTCTTTATCGCGGCAAGCAGCAGATCGGTTTTGCCCGCGTGGTGACCGACCATGCCACCTTCGGCTACCTGTGCGACGTCTTCGTCGTCGGCGACTTGCGCGGCCAGGGTCTGGGGCGCTGGATGATCGAATCGGTGAACCAGCATCCGACCCTGCAGAAACTGCGTCGGGTCATGCTGACCACTTCTACCGCACCGTGGCTATATGCCAGCTGTGGTTTCGAGGCCATCAATCGCGGTGACTTCGTGTGGCATATCTCGCGTCCGGATATTTATCGGCAGGGCGCATAGCAGCAGATTCATCGTCTTCTGAATCAGCGGAGCGCAGGATGGCTCCGCTGTTTTCTTTTCCGCGTACGCCAAAGGCATGTCGAAAAACTTAGTTTTCCTTGCCTTTCTTCCGGCTGTACTTTCTTTCTCCCTGGTTCGATCCATTGAACTCACTGGCTGAATTGAGCTTGCGGGGACTATTTTCTTTTGCCGGATTTACTAATTCTTTTTATTGAATGAGTCCACTTATACGCGCTTTTGCGGAGGATGCAACTTAGTTTTTACGTTCGTTTGATCCAGCGTCGTTTTCCAGGCAGCAATCATGATTCGCATCAAGATGCGGGCACATGTGGATTTTCCATATTTTTTGCGGACATATAATTTTTTGGCGTCAACCCAACCCATTTCAGTCCATCCACCTGATGCGCGTCCACATCGAGCGCAGGAAACCTGATCATGACCATTGCCAATAAAATCCGTCTGCTTCTGCTCGCCGTCGTTCTGGGCCTGGCCGGCGTCACCGGTTTGAGCATCTATCACAGCAATCGCATTGCCGATGCGGCCAGCTATTCTTCGGTCAACACCGTGCCCAGTCTGCTGGTACTGGGCGAGGCCAGCGAGGCGATTTTCGGTATCCGTGTCGGCATCTGGCGCTATGCCGCCGCGACCGATGCCGCCGCCCGTCTCCAGCTGGAAAAATCCATGAGCACGCTGCGTGACCAGGTCCTTGCCACCTTTGATCGTTACGAGAAGGACGTCCTCTCCGATGCCACCGACCGGCAGTTGCTGCAGGCAGACCGTGATGCCTTTGCCGAGTATGAGAAGAACCGACAGCGGGTCATCGCGCTGGGTGCCGAAGGCAAGAACGAGGAAGCGCTGGCGGCCGTGGAGCACTACGTGGTTCCGCCCGGTACCAAGCTCATCAACGCGCTGGCTGCACATCGCCGCCACAACGAGCAGCTCGGCCAGCAGGGTGTGCAGACGGCCCAGAACAGTTTGCGTTCGGCGATCTACCAGGCCGTGCTGATGAGCCTGTTCGTGTGTGTGGTGGTGGCGCTGGTGGGGCAGCTGATTTCGCGCGCCATTTCCACCTCGCTGGGTGAAGCCATCCTGACTGCGCGCGCCATTGCCACGGGTGATCTCAGCACCCGCATCCGTCATCGCGCCAATGATGAGGTCGGCCAGTTGATGCAGGCCATCCAGCAGATGACCGACAGTCTGGTGCGCATCGTGAGCAATGTGCGCAATAGCGCCAATACCATTGGCACAGCCACGGCAGAAATCGCGGCTGGCAATCTGGATCTGTCCAGCCGCACTGAATCCCAGGCCGGGTCCATTGAAGAGACCGCTTCGGCCATGGAACAGCTCACCGCTGCCGTGCGCCAGAATGCCGATAACGCCCAGCAGGCCAATGCGCTGGCGATTTCTGCCTCCGGTGTGGCCAGCGAGGGTGGTCAGGCGGTACAGGAGGTGGTCAAGACGATGGAAGAGATCAATGCCTCGTCCCTGAAGATCGTTGACATCATCAGCGTGATTGACGGTATCGCTTTCCAGACCAATATCCTTGCCCTGAATGCTGCCGTGGAGGCGGCGCGCGCAGGCGAGCAGGGGCGCGGTTTTGCGGTGGTCGCCTCCGAGGTGCGCTCACTGGCGCAGCGCTCGGCAGCGGCGGCCCGTGAGATCAAGGAGCTCATCGATGATTCGGTCGGCAAGGTGGAAAGCGGTAGCCGTCTGGTGGCGCAGGCGGGTGCGACGATGCAGCAGGTCGTGGGCAGTGTGCATCGCGTGGCCGATATCGTGGGCGAGATCACGGCCGCCAGTGCCGAACAGAGTGACGGCATCGTCCAGGTCAATCAGGCCATCGGATTGATGGATCAGGCGACGCAACAGAATGCGGCGCTGGTGGAGCAGGCGGCTGCGGCGTCGCAGTCCTTGCAGGAGCAGGCGGTACAGTTGGCGGGGGCGGTGCAGGTGTTCAAGCTTGATCCTGAAAGGGACAAGCCCATTGAGATGGTGTCCGCAGCCACGCCCGTGGCCGTGGCACCAGTCGCGGAGCGCAGCGGTGAAATGCTGCTGGTCGGTGCGCACGCGCATGGGTGAAGACAAGAGGGACGCAGCGTGGCGTCCCTCTTGTCTTGCTGTTCTTCAATGCGGAATCAGCGAGCTCATTTCTTTGGGATCGCTGAACAATGGTGGCTGGTGGTCAGTCATTGCCTGCCATTGCATTGATGGTCGATACAGATCAGGCGGTCACCACTGATCCTGAGCGCCGCGGTTGCGTGTGCTGCAATGAAAATGCCGGGAAATGTGGCCTGCCCTGAGGGACTCGAACCCCCGACCTATGGCTTAGAAGGCCATTGCTCTATCCAGTTGAGCTAAGGGCAGTTCGGCGTGGCTGACGGTGTGATGCCGCGCCAATGCGCTACCGTCAACGATCCAGAAAAGAAAACGGGCTGTCCACGACAGCCCGTTTTTGATGAGTGGTCGGAGTACAAGGATTCGAACCTTGGACCCCCTGGTCCCAAACCAGGTGCGCTACCGGGCTGCGCTACACTCCGAGAAGCGAGATAATAGCAGCATCCCTTGCAAACGGTCAACAAACATCGTAATCCACGCTGCCAGGCCCTAGGCCGCCGTCTCACGCTCCCGTGCTTCGGCCTCGGCCACTACCTTGATCTCCACCATCAGCTTCTTGATCTCCGGCACGCACGAGCCACAATTGCCGCCCGCCTTCAGGCAGGCCGTCACCTGGCTCACTTCGCTCAGGCCCTGCGCGCGGATGGCGTTGCAGATGGTGTTGCGTCCCACGCCAAAGCAGGAACACACGGTCGGTCCGGTATCGGCACCTTTCTCGATGGGCTGGCCTACCAGCAGGCCGACGCGGTCCGCTTCTCCCAGTTTCTCCTTGGCAAAGAGCCCCGCCAGCCACGAGCGCGAGGGCAGGTCAGGTCGCGCCGACATGAACAGGCACATGTCGATGCGATCCTCCACTACGTGGACCGCGCGATAGCTGCCGTCGCTCAAATCTTCATACTCCAGCCAGTCCGCATCATCGGCCTGCACACCCAGCAGTGCGCGCGCCCAGGCCGTGTGGTCGCTGATGTGATTGCGTCCGGCCAGTTCATATCGCACAAAGTCGCGGCCCTGTACGCGCGTCCAATGCGTAATGTCGTCCAGGTCCAGCGCATGGCGGGTGAGAATGAAACCATGCCAGCCCACGCGGAATTCCTCGATTGCTACCGGCGTGTGCTTGAACTCCGGTTCGCCCGAGACCGGGTCGACCACCGGATTGACCACCGCACCCACGCGCGCATCGGAGGCCGATTGCCCGTTCCAGTGGATGGGCACGAACACATTGCCACGCGGAATGCCGCCGCCATGCTGCACGCGCGCCACCATCGCGCCCCAGCGACTGCTGATGCGCGCCAGGCCACCTTCACGCACGCCATACAGCAGCGCATCTTGCGGGTGGATGTCGATGAAGGATTCAGGAATATGGCTGGCCAGCGTGGCCGACTTGCCGGTGCGCGTCATGGTATGCCAGTGGTCGCGCACACGACCGGTGTTGAGGATCAGCGGGTAATCCTCGCAGGGCGCATGCCCCGGCGCGCGCGGCGCGGTCGGTACAAAACGCGCACGCCCATCGGCGTGCGAGAAACGATGATCCTGCAAGACGCGCGCCGTGCCGCTCACGCTGCCATCGGACAAACGCTGCACCGGCCACTGGATCGGTGCCATGGCGTCATACGCAGCCTTGTCCATGCCGGTCAGGCCGGACAGGTTGAAGACACGCCGTGCACGCCCGCCATCGGTCTCGCCATTGCGATGGGCGGAGAGCCGCGCATGTTCATCGAAGATCGCATGCGGGCCGTCGAAATCAAATCCCGCAAAGCCCATGCGTCGTGCGACCTCGCAGATGATCTGCCAGTCACCGCGGGCTTGACCCGGTGCGGTGAGGAAAGCGCGCTGCCTTGAAATGCGGCGCTCGGAATTGGTGACCGTGCCGTCCTTCTCGCCCCAGGCCAGTGCCGGCAGCAGCACGTGGGCCAGCGCATTGGTATCGGTCTGCATGACGACGTCGGAAGACACCACCAGCTCGCATTTCTGCAGCGCGCGTTGCACCAGGTCGGCATCAGGCAGGCTCACCAGCGGATTGGTGGCCATGATCCACACCGCCTTGATGTGACCCTCCTCGATGGCGCGGAACATGTCCACGGCCTTGAGGCCCGGCTTGTCCGCGATGCGCGGGGATTGCCAGAAATCCTGCACGATCTCGCGATGCAGGGGCTGATCCAGATCCATGTGTGCGGCCAGCATGTTGGCCAGGCCACCGACCTCGCGTCCGCCCATGGCATTGGGCTGTCCGGTGATGGAGAACGGCCCCGTGCCCGGCTTGCCGATGCGGCCCGTGGCCAGGTGGCAGTTGATGATGCTGTTGACCTTGTCGGTGCCCACCGAGGACTGGTTCACGCCCATGGAAAAACCGGTGACGACTTTCTCGGTCTCGGCAAAGGCTTCGTAGAAGGCCAGCAGGTCTTGCAGATCCACCTTGCACAGACGCGCTACCGTGGCGGGATCGGCGCAGTCGGCATCGGCTACCGCCAGTGCCTCGTCAAAGCCGTTCGTATGCGCAGCGATGAAGGCGTTGTCACGCAGGCCGCGATGGGCCAGATAGCTCATCAGGCCATTGAAGAGCCACACATCGGTGCCTGCCTTGACCGGCAGGTGCAGGTCCGCCAGCTCGCAGGTCGCGGTGCGGCGCGGGTCGATCACGATCAGGCGCATGGACGGCCTGGTTTCCTTGAGCCTGGCGATGCGCTGGAAGAGGATGGGATGGCACCACGCCGCATTGGAACCGACCAGCACGATCAGGTCGGCCAGTTCCAGGTCTTCATAGCAGACCGGCACCAGGTCTTCACCGAAGGCGCGCTTGTGGCCGGCTACCGCCGAGGACATGCACAGGCGCGAATTGGTATCGATGTTGGCGCTGCCGATGTAGCCCTTCATGAGCTTGTTGGCGATGTAGTAGTCCTCGGTCAGCAATTGTCCCGAGACATACAGTGCGACCGCATCCGGACCATGTTCGGCGATGACGGCTGAGAACTTGCTCGCCACCTGCTCCAGCGCCTGATCCCAGGAGACCTGCTGCAATGCGCCTTGCGCATCGCGCACTTGCGGATGCAGCAGGCGGCCATCCAGATCCACCGTTTCCGCCAGGGCCGATCCCTTCACGCAGAGGCGGCCGAAGTTGGCCGGATGCTGCACGTCGCCCTGCACGCCGATGCGCCCATCGTCCTTGAGCGCAGCCGTCACGCCGCAGCCCACCCCGCAGTAGGGGCAGGTCGTCGAGGTGGTGGCCACGGCCAGGGCCAGCGGAGTCTGTGCAAGATTCATTGGTATCCTTTGTTACTGATTGCCGTCGGTAGCCTGATGGCTAGGCCGCATGCTGGCACATGGCCTGTCCGAAGGGCAGTTCGCGCCGGAAGGCGCTGATGTCGCGGCCACTCTGGATCAGGTCGAAGTACCACGGGCCATCCTTGACATCGCCGTACAGCACCGCGCCGACCAGCCGCGAGCCGCGCAATACCAGGCGCTTGTAGATGCCGCGGCGCGGATCGCGTACCACCAGGTCTTCGGTATCCTCACCGCCGATGAAATCACCCGCCGAATAGAGGTCCACCCCCGTGACCTTGAGCTTGGTCGCCGTGGCCTGCTGCACATAGCGGCGATGACCGGCCCCGGCCAGATGTGCACCACAGACACGGGCCTGATCCCAGATCGGCGCTACCAGTCCGAAGGTGGCCTTGCGGTGCTGCACGCATTCGCCCACGGCATAGATGCGCGGGTCATAGGTTTGCAGGGTATCGTCGACGATGATGGCGCGTTCACAGTGCAAGCCTGCCGATTTGGCTAGCGCAATGTTGGGGCGCACGCCCGCTGTCATCACCACCAGGTCGGCGGGAATGCTGCTGCCATCCTTGAAACGCACTGCGCTCACGCGATCCGGGCCGACGATTTCTTCGGTATGGGCATTGAGCAGGAAGCGCAGGCCCTTGTCTTCCAGTGCCTTCTTCAGCAGGGCGGCGGCGGGCTTGTCCAGTTGCTGGTTCATCAGCGCATCGGTGACGTGCACCACGGTCACGTCCATGCCCTGGCGCATCAGGCCATTGGCCGCTTCCAGTCCCAGCAGGCCGCCGCCGATCACTACCGCATGACGGTGCGTGCGCGCCGCTTGCAGCATGATGTCCACGTCCTGAATGTCGCGGAAGGCGATCACGCCCGGCAATTGATGGCCCGGCACCGGAATGATGAACGGCGTGGAGCCGGTCGCCAGCAGCAGGCGGTCGTATTTCACCGTGAGGCCAGATTGCGCGTGGACGGTGCGCTGGCGGCGGTCGATCTGGATGACGGGATCGCCCGCATGCAGGGTGATGCCGTTGTCCTCGTACCAGGCGCGCGGGTTGAGCATGATGTCATCGATGCTCTTGTCACCGGCCAGCACCGGCGAGAGCATGATGCGGTTGTAGTTGCCGTGCGGCTCGGCGCCGAAGACGGTGATGTCGTAGAGGTCCGGCGCCAGCTTCAACAATTCCTCCACCGTGCGCATGCCGGCCATGCCATTGCCGACCACCACCAGCGAGGGCCTGGCTTGCGTGTTGTCGGCCGCGGTCACCATCTCAGCCACCGATCCAGACTTTGCCGCCATCGATGCGCGCCGGCCAGGCCGGCACCGAGTGGGCGGGTTCTTCCAGGCACTGGCCGGTGGTCAGGTCAAAATGATGCTTGTAGATGGGCGAGGCCACCACGATGCGTTCGCCCAGATTGCCCACCAGCCCGCGCGAGAGCACGGCGGCCTGCGCATTGGGATCATAGTTGCCGATGGCGAAGACGCGCGGTTGCGCCTGGCCCTGGCTGCGGTCGATGACATGGAAGATGGCCACCTGCTGGTCACCGATCAGCGCGGCCACACCGGTGTTGGGGACGATCTCGGCCAGTTCGCAGACCGGAGTCCATTGCTTGATTTGTTGGTCGCTGTGCATGCGGGGCTCCTTCTTACACGGTCTCGGCGACGACGGGAATATCGAGCAGCTTCTTCTCGGCCACCGTGGCCGGACGGATCTGTCCGCGCTCCTCGACGAACTTGATGTTGCCATCGGCCGCCTTGCTGTTGACGAAGTGGCGGAAGCGCTTGCGCGTTTCCGGATCGGTGACGGCCTTCTTCCATTCGCACTGGTAGGTGTCGACCACGCGCTGCATTTCGCTCTCCAGTTCGGCGGCAATGCCCAGCTTGTCATCGATGACCACGCTCTTGAGATAGTCCAGTCCGCCTTCCAGGTTCTCGCGCCAGGTGCTGGTGCGTTGCAGGCGGTCAGCGGTGCGCACGTAGAACATCAGGAAACGGTCCACATAACGTGTCAGGGTGTCTTCATCCAGATCGGAGGCGATCAGTTCGGCATGGCGCGGTTTCATGCCGCCATTGCCGCAGACGTAGAGATTCCAGCCCCTCTCGGTGGCGATGATGCCCACGTCCTTGCCTTGTGCCTCGGCGCATTCACGGGTGCAGCCGGAGACGCCGAACTTGATCTTGTGCGGCGAACGCAGTCCCTTGTAGCGGTTTTCCAGACGCACCGCGAAGCCCACGCTGTCACCCACGCCATAGCGGCACCAGGTCGAGCCGACGCAGGACTTCACCGTGCGCAGCGACTTGCCGTAGGCATGGCCGGTCTCGAAGCCGGCAGCGATCAGTTCTTCCCAGATGTCCGGCAACTGGTCCACGCGGGCACCGAACAGGTCCACGCGCTGCCCGCCGGTGATCTTGGTGTAGAGGCCGTATTTCTTGGCGATCTGGCCGACCGCGATCAGACCATCGGGCGTGACTTCGCCACCCGCCATGCGCGGCACCACCGAGTAAGTGCCATCCTTCTGGATGTTGCCGAGGAAGTAGTCGTTGGAATCCTGTAGTCCCGCGTGTTCCTTCTTGAGCACGAAGTCGTTCCACAGCGAAGCCAGCACATTGGCCACCATCGGCTTGCAGACATCGCAACCCAGACCCTTGCCATGCCTGGTCAGCAGTTCATCGAAGCTCTTGATCTGGCCCACGCGCACCAGGTGATGGATTTCCTGGCGCGAGTAGGGGAAGTGTTCGCAGACGTGGTTGTTGACCGCCAGACCCTGTTTCTTCATCTCGGCCTTCATCACCTGGGTGACCAGGGGCACGCAGCCGCCGCAGGCGGTGCCGGCCTTGGTACAAGCCTTCAGATCGCCGATAGTGGTGATGCCCGAGGCGACAGCTGCGCACAGCTGGCCCTTGGAGACGTTGTTGCAGGAGCAGATCTGCGCCGATTCCGGCAGTGCATCCACGCCCAGGCCCGGCTTGGCCTTGCCGTCCGATTGCGGCAGGATCAGGAATTCGGGCGACTCCGGCAGCTCGATCTTGTTGAGCATCATCTGCAAGAGCGTGCCGTATTCCGAGGCATCGCCCACCATCACCGCGCCCAGCAAATGCTTGCCGGATTCGGAGACCACGATCTTCTTGTAGATCTGCTTGCGCTCATCGGTGAACTGATACGAGCGGCTACCGGCTTGCTTGCCGTGGGCGTCGCCAATGCTGGCCACGTCCACGCCCATGAGTTTCAATTTGGTGCTCATGTCGGCGCCGTTGAAGACGGGCACTTCGATCGCTTCATCGCGGTGCGACAGCAGATGTTTGGCGGCGGTGCGGGCCATGTCGTAGCCGGGGGCGACCAGGCCGAAGATCTTGCCGTTCCACAGTGCACATTCACCGATGGCATACACGGCCGCGTCGGACGTGAGGCAGCTGTTGTCGATGACGATGCCGCCACGCTCGCCCACCTTCAGGCCGGCCTGGCGCGCCAGTTCGTCGCGCGGGCGGATGCCGGCGGAGAAGACGATCATGTCGGTTTCCAGGTGCGAGCCGTCTTCGAAGTTCATGCGATGGGTGTGCTGCTTGCCATCGACGATCTCGACCGTGTTCTTTTGCGTATGGGCCGTCACACCCAGTTCCTCGATCTTCTGGCGCAGGATGCGGCCACCGCTTTCGTCGACCTGCACCGCCATGAGGCGTGGGGCGAATTCGACCACGTGCGTTTCCAGCTTCAGGTCGCGCAGGGCCTTGGCGCATTCCAGCCCCAGCAGGCCGCCGCCGATGACCACGCCGCTCTTCGAACGGTTGCCGCATTCCAGCATCGCTTCCAGGTCTTCGATGGTGCGATAGACGAAGCAGTCCTTGCGCTGGTTGCCTGCCACCGTCGGCACGAAGGGGTAGGAGCCAGTGGCCAGTACCAGTTTGTCATAGGACAAGGTCTCTTCTGCACCAGCCACGTTGACCAGTACCTGCTTGCGTTCCAGGTCGATGTGCTGGGCCTTGGCATTGAGCTTGAGATCGAACTGCACCGGGCTGCGGCCTGCATCGAAGAAGCCGGGCGCGACCAGTGACAGGTCTTCTGCGCTCTTGCCGGCGAAGAATTCGGAGAGATGTACGCGGTCGTAGGCCGGGCGCGGTTCTTCGCAGAGGATGGTGACCTTCAGATCGGTCGCGCCGCTCTCGGCCAGGCATTCCAGGAATTTATGGCCGACCATGCCGTGGCCGATGACGATGATGTTCATGGCGTATCTCCTCAGGCGGCAACTTTGCTGTCGGCCAGGACGGCATCGCCGTGCTTGTCCGAGGCGGTGAAGCGGATGGCCACCGCGCACAGGGCCGAGATGGTCACCAGCACGCCCAGCATCGACAGGGTCTGCTGGGTATTGCCCAGGCCCTTCATCAGGAAGCCCGCCGCCACAGCCCCCACGTTGCCGCCAGCGCCGATGATGCCAGCCACGCCACCGAGCGCCTTGCGGTCGATGAAAGGTACCAGCGCATAGGTCGCGCCGCAGGCCATGTGGGTGAACAGTCCGAAGCACAGCATGGCGATGATCGCCGCCACCACGCTGCCGGCATGGGCGAACCACAGCAGTCCCAGACCTTCACCCAGCATCATCACGAAGAGCAGGGTGGCACGGCGGTTCAGACCGCCACGCAGGGCCACCTTGTCGGAGATGAAGCCGCCCAGGGCACGGGCAAACAGCGCCAGCAGGCCGAAGCTGGCCGCAGCGATGCCGGCCGACTCCAGCGAGAGCTGGAAATGTTCGACGTAGTAGATGGCGGCGATGTTGTGGATGAAGATCTCCACGCCGAAGCAGGCGCCGTAGGTGATGAAGAGCATCCACACCCGATAGTTGGCAGCGGCCGCGCGGAAGCTGGCCCAGCCGCCGCGCTTGCCGCTTTCGATGCTCACGCCGGCGGCGCGCAGATCGTCATAGTTGCCTTCCGGGCAGTCCTGGGTAAAGCGCCAGTAGAGTGCGGCCATTACCAGCATCAGCACGCCCGGCACCAGCAGTGCCGCGCGCCAGCCCCAGCTGTGCGAGACGCCCAGCATCAGCATGGCCGCCATCAGCAGGGGCATGACGCCCTGCGCCACGCCACCGCCCGCATTGCCCCAGCCGGCCGTGGCCGCATTGGCCGTGCCGACCACGTTGGGGGCGAACATCACCGAGGTGTGATATTGGGTGATGACGAAGCTGGCACCCACTGCACCGATGAGCAGGCGGAAGAAGAGGAAGCTCTCGTAGCTCTGCGCGAAGGCCACGCCGATGACGGGGACCGCGCCGACCAGGAGCAGGCCGGTATAGGTCTTGCGCGGCCCGAAGCGGTCACACATGGGGCCGATGATCAGGCGCACCAGAATGGTCACGGCCACCGCCGCGATATTGATGTTGGCGATCTGGCCGGGGGTGAGGTGGAGCTCCCCCTTGATGACCGGCATCAGCGGCGCGCAGGCGAACCAGGCGAAGAAGCAGACGAAGAAAGCCATCCAGGTCAGATGGAAGGCGCGCATCTGGGGCGTGCCCAGGGAGAACAGCGCGATACGATTGGATTTGCTCATGTCGGGTCCCTTGAAAACAAAAAGGCGTCCGCTCAAAACCGAGGCCTTGCCTCGTTTCAAGCGGACGCCATTGTCCGTGTGCATTGCAGATCCATCGTTAGATCGGCATCAGATTGGGGGATCGTCCTTGATCCCGATCATCATTGAGCAAAGGTCGTGCCAGCCGGCGGGATTGGACCGAGAGGGCCGTCGCGAGAGGGTTTGCGGGAGGAAGGGTGGGGTCGAAGCGCGGCATTGGGCGCCGCCAGCATCACCGATATATATCATTGCATGATGTATTCAGGTGCGGCCTGCGCGTTCGTGGTGCAGTGCATCGTGGCAGTGCATGAGGCCATGGGCGGAGGCAGTGCAGGTACTGGGTGATGGTCTTGCCGCAGGGACATGCTTTATGCGGGGGGACGGCATCAGTCCTCTTCTCGGGCGCTGATGTCGGCGCGCTCGACATCGCTCTTGCGCAGCCATTGGCGGTGCAGGAAGTGTTCCAGCGGGCGGCCCACCACGAACAGGGCCAGGATCAGGCCGGTAGCCATGAGCGCCACGCGCCACCAGCCGGCCCCGCAGACGATGCCCACCGCCGCCGTGACCCAGATCGAGGCCGCCGTGGTCAGTCCGCGCACCTTTTCGCTGCGCTGCTCATGGATGATGACCCCGGCCCCGAGGAAGCCGATCCCGGTGATCACGCCCTGAATGGCGCGGCTGACGGCTTCGCGGTTTTCCGCCGTGGCGTCCAGCGCAAAATTCATGGCGGCCATCGTCACCAGTGCCGAGCCCAGCGATACCAGCCCCAGGGTCTTCATGCCGGTGGGCTTGCCGCGCAGGTTGCGGTCGATGCCGATGACGCAACCGATGAGCATGGCGAAGAGCAGTCGGTAAAAGATTTCCAGGTGATCGGTCATGAGTAGGCGTGTGCAGTGGGCGAAGGCGACATTGTAACCTTCGGCGGGCCCCATTCTGGCGTGGCCTGCAGGTCGGATACACGCAATCGGATACACGCGATCGGATGCAGTCTCCATCGCGTGGTCCACCGGACGCGGGGGCGTATTCAGGGCAGGGTCTGACGCAATTGGCTGGGACTGAGTCCGTAATGCTGCCGAAAGCGCATCGCGAAGCGCGATGGCGAGTCGTAGCCGCATGCCGAGGCGATATCGGCGATGGGTAAGGAGGAGCCCTGCAACTGGTCCAGCGCCAGTCCCAGTTGCACCTTGTCCAGCAGTTCCCGAAAGCCGGTTTGCTCCCGTGCCAGCCGCCGTCGCAGGGTCGAGACGCTGCAGTGAAACGCCTCGGCCACGCGTTCCAGGCTACGCTGCTCGGGAGGCAGCATCAGCAGGACCTGTTCGATATGGTGGCTGATGGCGTCGCCGCGCTCACGCAGCAGGCCGCCGATGGCGCCGCGCAGGCTCAGAGCCAGCAACAGCCCCTCGGCTGCCTGGCATTGCAGCTCGCTCGCGGCGTCGTCGCGGATGCAGTCCTGCAGATGGCGCCAGGCGCGCAGGATGTCGGCATCCTGCGCTACGCTGCTGACGGCGCTGACATCGCGCGCCTGCACGCCCTGGCCGGGATAGTGCAGACGGAAGCGCTCGATCAGTGCCGGCGGCAGCGAGATCATGTCCGCGGCATACTCGCCGCCCTTGGGCAGGTTGGCGACATTGACCCGGGTACCGGCAGCGATGAGCACCAGTACATCTTGTGCGCACACCAGATGGCGGTGGCCCCACTGCAGCCGTTTTTTGCCCTGGCGCACGTGGCAGATGCTGGCCAGGCCGATGAAGACCTGGCGCAACTGCTGTTCATGACGGGCGCGGATGCGCGTCAACGCTGGGCGGGGACCATGGGTAAAGGGCAGGATGGCAATGTCACTTTGCATGCGGGAGATCACGTCCGTAGTAGGCGGTCAGCCGGGCCTGGCCGAGGGCGGAGGCATTGAGGAAGAAGCCGAGCATAGCACCGCTGGCTTGCGCGTCCAGTGGCAATTTTTCGGTATTGAGTGCCCAAATGACGAATTGATAGCGGTGCGGCTTGTCGCCTTGCGGCGGGCAGGCGCCGCCGAAGCCGCTGCTGCCGAAATCGGTGCGACCCTGCATGGCCCCTGCGGGCAGGCCACGGCCTTGGGCACCGATACCGCCCGGCAGGCTGGTGGTGGAGGCCGGCAGGTTGAACACGGTCCAGTGCCACCAGCCGCTGCCGGTGGGCGCATCCGGATCATAGACGGTCACGGCAAAACTCTTGGTGCCGGCCGGCGCGCCCGACCACGACAACTGCGGCGAGCGGTTCGCGCCCATGCAGCCGAAGCCGTTGAAGACTTCCGAGATCGACAGCATCTGGCCGTCCTTGATGTCGGTGCTGCTGACCGTGAAATCGGCGGCCTGGGCCGACAGTGCAGAAAACGTCAGGGCCGCTGCGGCCACGCAATTGCGGAGAAAGGGCATGAAAGCGCTCCAGTGAAGGTTGAGGAGCGCCCATGGTAGAAGGCCGACGACAGGCACATGGTGCAGAAAACGTCAGCTTCGGTGCAGAAAGCGTCAATGCACCCGATAGCGAGACCGGGCGGGCTTGTGTCACACTGGCGTGGATGGTCTGCCTTCGGAAGGCCAGGCTCTCCGGTTTTCCTTCCTTTTCCTTTTCCTTTTTCTTTGTCATGGCTGCTGTCCGTTCCGTTTCGTGTTCTTCTGCTGGCGCAGCGGTTTGCGCGTCGGACCACGCGGTGCCGCGCCTGCGCGTGCAAGACCTTGGTTCGGCCGTTGTGGCACCGCTCAGTTTTTCGGTGCAGGCCGGCCAGTGCCTGGCGGTGGAAGGCGCATCCGGCGTCGGCAAGACGCGCCTGCTGCGCCTGATCGCCGATCTTGACGAAGGGCAGGGCGAAGCCTGGCTGGAGGGCCGGTCGCGCAGTGCCATGCCGGCCCCCCAATGGCGGCGCCAGGTGCTGTATCAGGCGGCTGAGGCGGCGTGGTGGGACAGCAGCGTCATGGCGCATCTACAGCCGCAGCAACGCGAGGCCGCCTGTACGCTGGCGATGCGCCTGGACTTGCCTGCCAGTCGCCTCGAAGCCGATCTGACGCAATTGTCGACCGGTGAGCGCCAGCGTGCCGCGCTGATCCGGTCTTTGCTGCAGCGGCCCGCCGTGCTCATGCTGGATGAACCGACCAGTGCGCTCGATGCCGATAACGTGGCCCGGGTGGAAGCCGTCTTGCGGGAGGCCATGCAGCAGGGCATGGCGCTGCTGCTGGTGACGCATGCGCAAGAGCAGGCGCAGCGTCTGGCCAGCGGTGTGCTGCGCGTGATGAAGCGGGAGCGCGCATGAGCGTCCTGGAATTGTCCACTGGCGACCTGGCCCTGTCGGCCATCCTGGTGCTGGTCAACGCCATTGCGTCGCTGGCGCTGGGTTTGCAGATTCACCGTCCACTGCTGGTAGCGGCGCTGCGCATGGTGGCGCAACTGCTGCTGGTGGGGCTGGTGCTGCGCTGGATTCTCGGCCATCAATCGCCCTGGCTGACGGCGGTGGCGGTGCTGCTGATGATCGCCGCCGCCGCACGCGAAGTCGCCAGCCGTCCGCGTACGCCGCTGGCGGGCAGCGCCGGGCTGCGCATCAGTGCCGTCGTGGTGGGCACGGCCTCCCTGCTGACGGTGGGATTGGCCTTGTCCACGGCGCTGCGTCCTGATCCCTGGTACGACCCGCGCTATGCCATCCCGCTGATGGGGATTGTGCTGGGCAGCGTCCTCAATTCGGCCAGCATCGCGCTGGACGCCTTCCTCACCGGGGCACGCCAGTCGGCGGCCATCATCGAAGCGCGGCTGGCATTGGGTCAGACCCGTCAGCAAGCGCTGCGTGCGCCGCGCATGGCGGCCATCCGCAGCGGTTTGCTGCCGGTCATCAACCAGATGTCGGCGGCGGGCATCATCACCCTGCCGGGCATCATGACGGGCCAGGTGCTGGCCGGCATGGATGCCTTGTCGGCCGCCAAATATCAGATCCTGCTCATGTTCATCCTGGCCGGGGCCAGTGGGTTGGCTGCCTTTGGTGCGGCGACGCTGGCCATGTGGCGATTGACGGATGGGCGGCAGCGGTTGCGTTTGGATCGGTTGCGGGATCAGACTCGGACATAGCAATAGTTGCTTGCTCATTGTTGAGCACGGTTGCTGATCGGAGGGACGGTGAAGGCCTCTGGCTCTGCTGCTTGGCCAGCATTTGCAGTCGAGCTTTTATAATGATCTCGCCTCCATATTCTCAGCGAGTCATCATGAACCTCACCCCCCTAGCCATCCTGCTGGTCTTCCAATGCCTGGGCGAAGGCGCCGCGCAATTGCTGGGCCTGCCCATTCCCGGTCCGGTGATCGGCATGCTCCTGCTGCTGATCGCCTTTCTCTCTTCGCCGCGTCTGGCGCAGCTGATGGAGCCCACTTCCTGGGGCATCCTGCAGCATCTGTCGCTGCTGTTCGTACCCGCCGGGGTCGGCGTGATTGCCGCCGCCGGCCAGCTCAAGGGCGATCTGCCGGCCATCGTGGTGGCGCTGGTGGTGAGTACGGTATTGGCCATCGCCGTCGGTGCGCTGGTGACCAACGCCGCGATGAAGCGCTTCTCCAGCGCGCGGCAGGCAACCGGCGATGGGGAGGAAAACTGATGCACGGCCTGGCTCGCCTGACCGATGTCTGGGTCTATCTCGCGGCTTCGCCGCTGCTGGGGTTGACCACCACGCTGGTGGCCTATCTGTTCGCGTTGTGGGTTTACCGCCGCCTGGGCTACAACCCGCTGGCCAATCCGGTGTTGATCGCCATTGCCATCGTGGTCAGCATCCTCACCCTCACGCATACACCCTACAAGACCTACTTCGAGGGCGCGCAATTCGTCCACTTCATGCTCGGCCCGGCCACCGTGGCGCTGGCCATGCCGCTCTACAAGCAGTGGCACAATTTCCGCCGCGCGGTGCTGCCGCTCTTGCTGGGACTGGCGGCAGGGTCGGTGACCGCCGTGGTCTCGGCAGTCGGCATTGCCTATGCGATGGGGGCTTCGCGTGACATCGTCATTTCCATGGCCCCCAAGTCCGCCACCACACCGATTGCCATGGCCATCTCGGAACGCTTCGGCGGCCTGCCTTCACTGACCGCCGTGCTGGTCATCTGCACCGGTATCCTGGGCGCAGTGCTGGCGCGCTACGTGCTCAACTTCCTGCGCATCGACAGCCACCCCGTGCGCGGCTTCGCCCTGGGCGTGGCCTCGCATGGCATCGGTACCGCGCGTGCCTTGCAGGTCAGTGCCGAAATGGGCGCATTCGCCGGACTGGGGATGGGGCTCAATGGTGTCTTCACCGCCGTGCTGGTGCCGGTGCTGATGCCCTTGTTCCTGCGCTGGACTGCGCATTGAAAATGAAATAAATGATTTACGCCGCAGGTCGGGGGCACCACGGCGGTACCTTGAATTGTTCCACCAGGAAGTCACGCATGCGCTGCACCTTGGGCGGCAGATGAGTGCGGGTGGGATAAAGCGTATGCACCATCAGTTGCTCACCGGTGCTCCAGCCCTCGAACAGCTCCACCAGTTCCCCGGAGCGGATGGCAGCATTGACGATGAAGTCCGGCTGAATCGCAATGCCTTGGCCGGCCACGGCCATGGCACGGCAGGTGGCACCGTTGTTGACGTAGACGGTGGAGCGCACGCGTACCTGGCAGGTGTCGCCGTGCTCATGCCTGAAATGCCACTCGTCGCCGCCATTGCGGTAGCTGTAGGAGATGAAAGGGAAGTCACGCAGCTCCGCCGGAGTCTGCGGTGTGCCGTGCCGTTGCAGGAAGCCCGGTGAGGCGCAGGCGATCATGCGCACCGGCGCCAGCGGGCGCGCGACCATGCGGCTGTCACCCAGGGCGCTGATGCGGATGACCATGTCGAATCCCTCTTCCAGCAGATCGATGGTGCGATCCGACAAGGTGATGTTGAGCGTGATCAGGGGATTGCTCTCGGTGAACCTGCCCCACAGCGGCGCCAGCTGTTCCACCCCAAAATCCTGCGGCGCGCCGATGCGCAGCCGTCCACAGGCCTGGTCGGAATTGAGCCCGACTTCGCTCTCCACATCCTGAATCGATTCCAGCAATTCCTTGCAGCGAGTGAAGTAGACGCGGCCTTCATCGGTCAGCGAAAGCCGTCGCGTGGTGCGATGAAGCAGGCGGATGCCGAGAAACTGTTCCAGTTCCGACACCTGGCGCGAGACCGCCGGTTTGGAGAGGCCCGTGACATCCACCGCGGCCACGAAGCTGCCGCTCTCGACCACGGCCACAAAGGTTTCCATTGCTTGCAACTTGTCCATGGCTGCCTTCCGATCCGCAAGAAAAATACCGGCCAGACTGCCACAGTCGGGCGCGTCTGCCCATGCTACGTTTGGATAATGGCGCGCTGACGCAATACCTTCATCGCACCGTGGCCGCCCAGGCCACGACCTCGCCAGCCAGCCGCGCCGAGGCGCTGCCAAAGGCGCTGACCACTTCCGGTACCTTGCTGCCAGCCACCGCTTCCACCACCGCAAAGCGTCGCGCCGCCAGTTGCTGGCGCGTGGCGGTGTCCACCAGGCGGGCATCGTAGACGATCACCACGGTGGGCGCACCATGGCGATACTCGGTCTGGAAGGCCGTCAGTGCGCCATCGAGTTCGACCTCGGCAGCGATGTTGGCATTGTCGCCGGACAGGCGCGGGAAGCGCCCGTCGGCCTGGAAGGCATCCAGCAGGCGGTCACGCAGCAGCTGCGGTGCGGGATCGCCCCAGCGTACTCCCGCATAGGACTTGATCACGTCGCCCTCAGGCAGCACCAGGATGCGTTCACTGTCGATGCTGCGACTGGCCGCAGGCGTGGCGATACGCAGCGCGCGATACGCAGTGCCGCTGGCCGGGGTGGCGCCGGAGGCCAGCGGCGGCAGGCGATAGACCGCCAGCGGATCGGCCTTGGGCAGGATGGAACACGCCGTCAGGGCCAGGCTGGCGGCCACCAGGGCGGTGCGCAGGAGCGGGGTCATCATGGTTGGAATTCCTGGAGATTGTCTTGGCCCAGCAGATAGGCGCCGGGATTGTTTTCCAGCTTGCGGCTGATGGTCCGCACGGAGGCCAGCGTGCTGCGCAGTTCGGTGATGGCCGGGCCGATCTCGGCCACACCCTGGGCGCCGTTGTTGAGGGCGGCCTGGTTCTGCTGGATCAGCTTCTCGATCTGCTGGCTGCTGGCGGCCAGCGAACGCATGGCTTGCTGCAGGTTGCCCATGGCGTCGTTGCCGCGCGTGGTCAGCAACTGGTTGGCGGACTGCATGGCCAGGTTGGCCTGGCGCGCTGCGGCTGCCAGTTCCTGCATGGCCGTGCCGACATTGCCGCGCTGGGAGGCCAGGGTGTCGGTCAACTGTTCCAGATGGGCCAGGGTCTGGTTCAGGCGCCGCGCATTTTCCGGGGCCAGGAACTGCTTGGCGTTGAGCAGCACTTCATTGACGTTGGAGAGCAGGTCTTCGCCGTTGGAGAGCAGAGACGACAGCGGCGAGGGCGAGGCGATGATGATGGGGTCGTTGCCATCCTTGGATTCCAGTCGCGGACTGGCAGGCGAGCCATTGGTCAACTGGATCAGCGCGGTGCCGGTGATGCCGGCCAGGGCCAGCTTGGCGCCGGTGTCTTCCTTGATGGGAGCCTTGCCGGTGACGCGGATGCGGGCGCGTACCTTGCGCGGATCGGCGGGGTCCAGGCTCAGGCCGACCACGTCGCCCACCTTGATGCCGCTGTACTGCACCGGGCTACCGCGCGAGAGACCGCTGACGGCTTCGTTGAAGATGACCGTGTAGTAGTCGACATCGCGATCCTGTCCGGCCTTGGTCAGCCACAGGCAGAACAGCAGCGCCGCCAGGGCGACCAGGATGGTGAACAGTCCGATGAGGACATGATGGGCACGCGTTTCCATTAGGCGTTTCCTTGATGCGTTGGGGTGGCCGCCGCACGCAGCGCGGCCTGGCTGGCGGCCCGTCCGCGCGGGCCCTGGAAGTATTGCTGTATCCACGGATCATCGAAGGCCGCTACGGCCTCGATGCGGTCGGCCACCAGCACGCGCTTGGCCGAGAGGACGGCAACGCGGTCGCAGATGGCGTAGAGGGTGTCCAGGTCATGGGTGACCAGGAACACGGTCAGTCCCAGCGCATCGCGCAGGGTCAGGATCAGGCGGTCAAAGGCGGCTGCGCTGATGGGGTCCAGGCCGGCCGTGGGTTCGTCCAGGAACAGGATGTCCGGGTCCAGCGCCAGCGCCCGGGCCAGCGCGGCGCGCTTGATCATGCCGCCCGAGAGCGCGGCCGGATACTTGTCGCCAGCGGCGATGGGGAGTCCCGCCAGGGCCAGCTTCATGGCCGAGACGCCGCGCGCCTCGTTGGCATCGAGCCCGCCGTATTCGGTCAGGGGCAGGGCGATGTTTTCCAGCACCGTCAACGAAGAGAACAGTGCACCCTGCTGGAACAGCACCCCGAAGCGTCGTTCGTACTGCGACCGGGCCTCGCTGGCGAGGGCCGCCAGGTCTTGCCCGAACACCCTGATCTGGCCAGCTGCGGGCGCTTGCAGGCCGACGATGCTGCGTAGCAGAACCGACTTGCCGGTGCCGGATCCGCCGACCACGCCGAGGATTTCACCGCGCCGCACCTGCAGGTCCAGCTGGTCGTGCACCACCTGGGTCCCGAACTGGTTGCGCAGGCCGCGCACGTCGATGATGGACTCCACGGCGCTCTCGTCGTGAACAGGATTCACCATCCCATCTCCATGAAGAACAGGGCTGCCAGCGCATCCAGCAGGATCACCACGAAGATCGACTGCACCACGCTGGAGGTGGTGTGCTGGCCCACCGACTGGGCGCTGCCGCTGACCTTGAAACCTTCATTGCAACCGATGATGGCGATCACGAAGGCAAACAGCGGCGCCTTGACCATGCCCAGCAGGAAATGACGGATGCCCACATCCTGCTGCAGCAGCGAGAGGAACATGGTCGGGCTGATGTCCAGCGACAATGCACAGACCATGGCTCCGCCCAAGAGGCCGGACATCATCGCGATGAAGGTCAGCAGGGGCATGGAAATCAACAGGGCGATGATGCGCGGCAGCACCAGCAGATTGACCGGATCCAGGCCCAGTGCGCGGATGGCGTCGATTTCCTCGTTGGCCTTCATCGAGCCGATCTGCGCCGTAAAGGAACTGGCGGTACGTCCGGCCATGAGGATGGCGGTCAGCAGCACGGCGAATTCGCGCAGGAAGGAAAAGGCCACCAGGTCCACCGTATAAAGACTGGCGCCGAAATCGGCCAGCACGGTGGCGCCCAGGAAGGCGACCACGGCACCCACCATGAAGGTCAGCAGGGACACGATGGGTACGGCATCCAGCCCGGTCTGTTCGACCTGGGCCACCACGCCGGTAAAGCGCCAGCGCGAGGGTCGCCAGAACGAGGCGACCAGCGTCTGCAGGCACAGTCCAGTAAAACCCAGCAGGTCGCGTGTACAGCTGCGCAGATTGAGGGTGGCCATGCCCACGCGTTCCAGCATGTCGGTAATCCACGCCTGCGGCGGCGGGGCGGCCTTGGGCATGGCGATGGCGCGGGCCTCGGCCACGGCAGCCAGCAGACCGCGCCAGGCACGCGGCAGGGTGCTGTGCTCGCCGGTCTGGCGCAGGGCGCCCGGGACGCCCAGCAGATCCACCAGCAGCTTGGCACCGACGGTATCGAAGGCGGTCAGTGCAGAAAACGTCAATTCCGTTTCCTCGTTCATGGCTGGCCGCTGCTGCGCAATCTGGCGCGACAGGGCGCGGTAGTTGCGCAAGGTCCAGTCGCCTTCCACGTGCAGCACGGGCGGGCTGGACGGTTCGAGGCGGAAGGTGGCGGCGGTATTCAAATCAGGTCGTGCCAGCGGGCAGGGAGTGGGAAGAGGGCAGTGTAGCGAACTTGCCGGCCCATGTGCAAAAAGCGTCAGCAGGCCGCAGCAAGTATGGCATGCAGGGAGGCTTCGCGCCAGCGGTCGGGCGGTACCGCGGCACACTATCCCAAGAGGTAATTGTCGGGGGGGCGGCCTATCCATCGGCCCCGGCTGACGACAGCAGCCAGAACGTCGTGCGCATCGGTTTGCGGCACAGGTTCTGAGTCCGGTGCCGGGCGGGCGCACGCTACGCCTCGCCCGGCGTTGCATCTTTTTCATTTCAGCCAGAAAAGGAGGAAGATTTCTTCGCTTGCGATTTTCGCAGGCTTATTCATATAAATTATTTTGATGCGACTTGCCCGTCTAGGGCGAGGATGAACAAGTTTTCATCTGGCCCAAATGCGGCGGTGTGGCGGGCCTGTCAGGACGCAGCATCTCGGCACCATGGTGCGATTGTCGGCAGCGGCAAGCTTGGGTTGAATGGCAGCGGGAAGAAGTTTTACGAGTTTTGACACGAACAAATTCGAGATGAGGCTAGAGGCGCCGGGATGTCAGCAATGCCATCCGCACAGTGCGACCTTGGCCCGACAACAAGCTCGATGCGTGTCATTGCCATCGATTCACACTGCTCAGGGAAAACACCATGACCATCACCATTGTCCCCAATCGCCTTTTGGCATTGGCTTCCGCGCTGCCGACCACGGCCCCGCGTCCACTCAAGTCGACCTCTGCCGTCATCACCAGGACCGCCAGCTTTGCCCACGCACCGCGAGTAGCCGAGGAGGGCATCACGCCCGTCTCGGTCTTTGCGATGGACCCGGCTGCCGAGACGCATTCGCTGCCCGGTTCGGCCACGGCGGTGCAGACAGCCCGCACAAACCGGCGTGAACGGCCCGCACGCGCCAAGACGGTGCAGGCGCAGGAGATGGCAGCGCCGAGCATCTCGGGGACTGCGGGCGCCGGCTTGCCGGCCTGGAGCGAGGCTGGCTCGTCCGAGCTGGGGCAGGCCGATCTGGTCAAGGGACGCTTCGTTGGCCCCGCCTCGGACAAGCTTCCGGTGGCACCGGGCGAGGTCATGTCGGGCTTGTCGGCGGCTCCGGCAGCGCCAGGTCCGACTTCGGCTTCGTCGTCGACGGTGCCCGTATCCGCGTCGCCTGTCCCCGCAGCAGCTCCCACGGTCTGCCCGGTCATCCAGAACGTGCCTGCACAGGTCAGGCCTGGCAATGCGCCCGATCAGCAGCCTTGCTGGACGAGCGACCTGGTACCTTTGGCGGATCCTTGTCCGCCGGATGTGATCCTGATTTCCGATTGCGTACCCGTGCCGATCTCCTCGCTCGTTCCGCCTCCGGTATGTATCCCTGTCCCGGTTCCGGCACAGCGCGTCTCGCCTGCGGTACCGGCCAGCACTCCCGCAGTGGCGGCGCTACCTGTGCCCGCACCAAGCGCCTACGTGGCGCCGCCCGCTGCGGTCTATGTGGAGGCACCTGCGGAGCCACCGGTCCCCGACAGCCATTTCCGCGACCTGCGTGACGATGGCAGTGCCTTCAAGCTCGACAATGGCCGCACGGTGAACTTCGGACCGGACCAGATCAAGGCGCTCAACAGCAGCCCCGGCTGTCTGATCGGTACCGACGGCAATGACCTGCTCGATCCCAACCTGGGGACCTCCAACTACAACGTCAACGTCCAGGCCGGGCCCTTCAGACAGTTGGCCGGTGGTGGCGGTGACGACATGATCAATGGCAGCAAGGCCGATGACACTCTGTGGGGCGGCGATGGCAAGGATCTCTTGTGGGGGAAGGAGGGCGACGACCAGCTCTATGGCGAAAACGGCGACGACCAGATGCTGGGCGCAGAGGGCAACGATCTGCTCTCGGGCGGTGCCGGCGCCGACCGCATCTTTGGCGGTTCGGGAAATGACCGGATCTGGGGTGGCGATGGCGATGACCTGCTGTACGGGAATGATTTGATCGTCGCTGATCCCAAGGCACCGCAAGCGGGTCCGAGCGATGACGACCAGATCGTCGGCGGCGCCGGTAATGACAGGATCTCGGGTGGCTTCGGCAACGACCAGCTATGGGGCGGGACGGGTGAGGACACCATCAACGGAGACGACGGCGATGACAAGCTCTATGGTGACCAGGGCAACGACTACCTTTATGGCGGCGCTGGCAACGATGTCCTGCAAGGCGGCGACGGCGATGATGTGCTCTATGGTGACTACATGCGCGCCTACGGCGCAGTCACCAATGACATTGGTGGCGACGACCTGCTTTATGGCGGCACCGGCAATGACACCCTGTACGCCGGCGTGGGCAACGACCTGCTCGACGGTGGTGCCGGCAACGACTACATGGAAGGCGGCAAGGGGGACGATACCTATGTCGTGGACTGCAGTGGTGACACCGTGGCCGAGCAAGCCAACGAAGGCCACGACACCGTTATCGCCTCCTGCAGCTACGCGCTCACGGCCAATGTGGAAGATCTGCACCTGGCCGAAGGTGGTCGCTTCAATGGCACCGGCAACACCCTTGACAACCTGATCACCGGCAACAGCCAGGACAACCTGCTCGATGGCGGCCAGGGAGCCGACACGCTCATCGGCGGCAAGGGCAACGATACCTATGTGGTCGACGACACTGGCGACAAGGTGGTGGAACTGGCTGGCGAAGGTATCGATACGGTCCTCTCCAAGATCAGCTATACCTTGGGCGAGAACCTGGAAAACCTCAGCCTGATGGACAGCACCAGCGCCCAAGCCGAGACCATCAACGGCAAGGCGGCGCTGGTGTACGGCTTCCCGCACAACTATGACCTGGACTATTCGCAGGGCGACGAAGTGCCCGGCTACAAGGGCACCTGCGGCGAGACCAGCGTGGCCAACATCTGCATCATGTCCGGCCTGCAGGAGACCGAGGCCGATGTGGTCAAGCGCGCCATCGCCAATGGCTGGTGCCGTACGCAGGGCAGCAGCGACGCTTCGCGCGGGGGCTGCAATCAGTACGATCAGGTGAACCTGCTCAAGAGCTTCGGCCTGCAGGCGGATTACAGCAACGGGTATGACCAGGCCAGGCTGGCCAGCCTGCTCAAGGATGGCCGTGGCGTCCTGATCGCCGTCAATGCTGGCAAGCTGTGGGGCGATCCTGACTATATCCAGGGCGGTGTTCTCAACCATGTGGTGACGGTCACCGGCGTGGCTTGCGATGCCGACAGCGGCAACGTGCTCGGCTTCTATATCGCCGACTCCGGACGCGGCCAGGCCAGTGATGCCAACCGCTACCTGTCGGCCGACGACATGCGCAATGTGGCCGACGCATACGGCGCCAACATGGTCTATACGCTTGATCCCATCAAGGTCCGCAACGAGAACATCGATGCCACCGGCAATGCGCTGGACAACGTGATCACGGGTAACCGCGGCAGCAACATCCTCACCGGTGGACGGGGCGACGATATCCTCATCGGCGGCGCCGGCAACGATACCTATGTCTTTGCCCGTGGCGATGGTCGCGACCAGATCATCGACAGCGATGCCACAAGCGGCAACCAGGACGTCCTGCAGTTCAAGGACATCAACCAGACCGACCTCTGGTTCAGCCAGGCCGGCCAGGATCTGCAGATCGATGTGCTGGGCAGCAAGGACGGCGTCACCATCAAGGACTGGTACGTGGGCGGCAAGAGCGGTACCGATCATCACATCGAGCGCATCTGCACTGCCGACGGTTATACGCTCTACGACACCGATGTGGCCCAACTGGTGCAGGCCATGGCCAGCTTCGCACCACCGCCGCCCTTGCAGGCCGAATGGAACAGTGGCCAGTCCAGCGCGACGGGCAAGGTCCTGCTGACAGTCAACCACTGAACGGGCATGTGGACGGGCACGGCAGTGCCTTCGCGCCTTCGATCACGACGACAGCCGTCTCGCCATCTTCGGGAATTCTATGAACCAGAGTGATAACGACCCCGGCCAGGCCGGCACGGACAGCGGCCTGCTGTGCCTGATCCTGCTGGCCAGGCTGCATGGCATCGCTGCCGATGCGCAACAATTGCAGCACCGCTTCGGCCGTCAGCCCTTCGGTGTGCAGAACATCCTCCTGGGTGCGCGCATGCTGGGCATGAAGGCACGCTGCATCCGCCAGCATCCCGCGCGCCTGGAGCGCACCCCCTTGCCGGCCATCGGCATCGACCATGCCGGCCGTTTCTTCGTACTGGCCAAGATCGAAACCGATCCCAGCCAGCCCGTGGCCGCCGCGCGCATGCTGATCCAACGGCCGGGACAAGCGCCGCAGGTGATGTCACGCGCGGAGTTTGCCGCCTTCTGGTGCGGCCAGGTGATCCTCATGACCAGCAAGGCGAGCTATGCCGCTGAATCGGCGCGCTTCGACTTCACCTGGTTCATTCCGGCCGTGGTCAAGTACCGCAAGGTGCTGGGCGAGGTCTTGCTGATCTCGCTGGTGCTGCAGATCATCGGCCTGGTCACGCCGCTGTTCTTCCAGGTGGTGATGGACAAGGTGCTGGTCAATCACGCCATGATGACCTTGAACGTGATTGCAGTCGGCTTGGTCGCCGCCACCATTTTCGAGGCCTTGCTCAATGGCATCCGCACCGCCATCTTCGCCAAGGCCAGCAGCAAGATCGATGTGGAGCTGGGGGCGCGCCTGTTTGCCCATTTGCTGAGCCTGCCGCTGGCTTACTTCCAGGTGCGTCGCGCGGGCGATTCGATTGCCCGCGTGCGCGAGCTGGAGAACATCCGCAGCTTCCTCACCGGCAATGCCATGACGCTGGTGCTGGATCTGGTGTTTTCCTTCATCTTCCTGGCGGTGATGCTTTGGTACAGCGTCCCCTTGAGCCTGATCGTGCTGGCCTCCATCCCGGTGTACCTGCTGCTGTCGCTGATCTTCACACCGCTGCTGCGCGCGCGCCTGAACGACAAGTTCAACAAGAGCGCCGAGAACCAGTCCTTCCTGGTGGAGACCCTCACCGGCATGGATACCGTCAAGGCCATGGCCGTGGAGCCGCACTGGCAGCGCAAGTGGGACCAGCAACTGGCGGGTTACGTGGCTGCCGGCCTGACCACCACCAACATCAGCCTGTTGGCCAGCGGCGGCGTGAGCCTGGTCAGCAAGCTGGTTGGCGTGGGCATCATGTGGCTGGGAGCGCAGCAGGTCATCGACAATGCCTTGTCGGTCGGCGAGCTGGTGGCCTTCAACATGCTGGCCGGACAGGTGGCCGCGCCCATCCTGCGGCTGGCGCAATTGTGGAACGACTTCCAGCAGGTCGGCATTTCCATGAGCCGCCTGGCCGACGTGCTCGATGCCCGCAGCGAAGTCGCCGGCCATCGCACGCGCTTGCCGCGCGTGAACGGGGCGATCGCCTTCGACCGCGTGAACTTCCGCTATCGTCCCGAGACACCGGAAGTCATTCGTGGCCTGTCGCTGGAAATCCGGCCTGGGGAGGTCATCGGCATCGTCGGCCGTTCCGGTTCCGGCAAGAGTACCCTGGCCAAGCTGGTACAGCGGCTCTATGTCTGCGAGAGCGGGCGCATCAGCGTGGACGGGCAGGATATCGCCATCATCGATACGGCTTCGCTGCGTCAGCAGATCGGCGTGGTGCTGCAGGAGAACACGCTGTTTTCGCGCTCCATCCGCGACAACATCGCCCTGGTCGATCCTTCGGCGCCGATCGAGGAGGTGATCGCTGCAGCCCGGCTGGCGGGAGCGCATGACTTCATCTGCGAGCTGCCCGAAGGTTACGACACGCTGGTGGGTGAGCAGGGAACAGGTCTGTCCGGCGGCCAGCGCCAGCGTATTGCCATTGCGCGCGCCCTGATCAGCAATCCCGGCATCCTCATCTTCGACGAAGCCACCAGCGCGCTGGATTATGAATCCGAAAAGATCATCCAGGACAACATGCGCCAGATCTGCGCCGGCCGCACCGTACTCATCATTGCGCACCGGCTCTCGGCGGTGCGCGAGGCCGACCGCATCCTGGTGATGGAGCGCGGCAATGTGGTCGAGAGTGGCCGCCACGAAGAACTGCTGCGGGTAAACAACGGGATCTATGCGCACCTGCACGCGTTGCAGGCGGGCAAGCCGCTTCGGGGGGGATCAGCATGAGTCTGCATTATCGTTCCCAGGCCTGGATGGCCTTGTGGCAACGCTACGTACGCCGCTTCCTGCACGCCTGGCGTGAGCGCCACCAGCATCCGGCGGGCCTGTTCCAGCAGCAGGAAGCGGAGTTCCTGCCGGCCGCGCTGTCGCTGCAGGAAGCGCCCGACTCGGCCAGCCTGCGCTGGACGGCACGGGTGCTGGTCGCCATGGTCGTGTTGACGCTGGTGTGGTCGGTGATCGGACAGATCGATATCGTCGTCAGCGCCAATGGCAAGGTTATTCCCTCCGGCCGGATCAAGACCATTGCCTCGGTCGAGGTGGCCAGCGTGCGGGGACTGCTGGTGCGCGAGGGCCAGCACGTGCAGGCCGGGGAGGTGCTCATGGAACTGGATGCCACCAGCAGTGACAGCGAGCGCGACAAGGCCGCCGACATGCTGGCCCAGGCGCGCCTGCAGGCGGCACGTGCGCAGGCCATGATGCAGGCAGTGCAGCAGCTGCGTGCACCGCAACTGGAGGAGGTGGCCGGCGTGACGCAAGCGCAATGGGATTCCGTGCAGCGCCAGTTGCAGGGGCAGTACCAGGACTTTCACGCCCGCCTGGTGCGCCTGGATGACGAGATCGTCCGCTACGGCGCGGCGCTGCGTCTGGCCAGTCAGCGTGCCAGCGACTATCGGGATCTGATGAGCGACCATAGTGTTTCCAGGCACGCCTGGCTGGAGAAGGAACAGGCGCGTGTGGATGTACAAGGCCAACTGGCCGAGGCCCGCAATCAGCGGACTGCCCTGCTGGCACAGACCCGGAAGGAGGCGCACGACAGCCGCATCGAGGCCGAGAAGATCATCGAGAGCGCCCGCCAGGACCAGCGCCGCGCCGAAGAGCACAGCAAGCTGCTGCGCCTGACCGCACCGGTCAGCGGCACGGTGCAGCAGCTCGCCGCGCACACCATCGGCGGAGTCGTTGCGGCCACCCAGCCGCTCATGCAGATCGTGCCGGAGGATGGCGACATCGAAATCGAGGCCCAGATCGAGAACAAGGATGTGGGCTTCGTCGAGGTGGGGCAGGAGGTGGAGGTGAAGGTCGATGCCTTCGACTACACCAAGTACGGCACCCTCCCGGCCAGGGTGGTATCCGTATCGCGCGATGCCATCCAGGATGAGAAGAAGGGATGGATCTATACCGCCCGCATCGTCCTCTCCAGGAACAGCCTGGACGTGGATGGGCGCAGGCTGCCTCTGTCAGCGGGTCTGGCGGTCAATGTGGGCATCCGCACCGGTAGCCGCAGGGTGATTGAATATGCCTTCTCCCCCTTGTTGCGTCATCAGAAGGAGGCACTGCATGAGCGCTGATCATCGGCACCGTCGGATGGCCGCCCTGGGTATGGCTGCCGCGTTGCTGGCGGTGTCACCAGCCCGTAGCGGCGAGCCTGGGCGTTTCGATCCGCTGCTGGCGCGACCGCCTGAACTGGACCATGGCAAGCCCTTGCCCGGTGATGAACAGCCGATGGTCTGTACCAGCAGCAGCTTCGCGCCGGGCAAGGTACTGACCCTGGCCGATGCCGTGGATCTGGCACTGTGTCACCAGCCCCAGATACAGGCTGGTTGGGCCAGCATCAAACTGCAGGCGGCGCAGCTGGGGGAGGCGCGTGCCGCCTACCTCCCCACCCTGGGCGCTGGCGCCAGCCGCTATCGTGGCAGCATGAGTTCGGATCAGGGCAGCAGCAGTCGTTCCATCGGTACGCTCTATGCCACGTTGACCTGGCGTCTGCTGGATTTTGGCGGCCGAAGTGCCAACCAGCGCGCCGCCGACGTCTTGTTGCAGGCGGCCTTGGCCAGCCAGGATGCCGCCCTGCAAAAGGCCATGGCCGGGGCGGTCGGTCTGTACTACGACGCCCACAGCGCCCGTGCGGTGGTACAGGCGCGTGAGCGCGGCCTGCAGCTGGCGCGGCAGGTGCTGGAGACCGCTATCCGGCGCGAGCAGCGCGGCGTGGGCGCCTTGCCGGAAACCCTGCAGGCGCGCAGTTACGTCGCCAGGGCAGAACTGGAACTGGCGCGCGCCAACGGTCAGCACAGGCGCAGCCTGGTAGCGCTGGCGGTGGGCTTGGGCTTGCTGGATGAGGCAGGGGATGCGCCGGCGCTGACGCTGTCTTCCGAGGTTGAGGAAGATCCGCTCGGGTTGGAGCAGAATCTGCCGGGATGGCTGCAGTCGGCCAAGCAATACCATCCGGCCATCCTGGCGGCACGTGCCCAGGTCGAAGCCGCTCGTGAGAAAGTGACGGTGGTGCGCTCGGAGGGTTTGCCGACGCTGGATCTGAGTGCCAGCCGCTTCGTCAATGGTCGACCCAATCAAGGCGGCGGCAATCGCGGTGATCGTGAAACCGTGGTCGGGCTGAATCTGAATATTCCCATCTTCGAAGGCTTTACGCGCAACTACAAGATCGACGGTGCGCAGGCCCAGGTAGAGTTGCGCGAAGCCGAGCTGCGCGACGTCCAGGCCCAGGTGCTGGGCGACATCGCCATCACCTACGCTGAGGCGACCACGGCCTTGCGCAGCCTGGCCTCCTCGCGCAGCCTGCTGGAGGCGGCGCAACGGGCGCTGCAATCGGTGCAGCGCAAGTACGATGCAGGTAGCGCCGACATCGTGGAAATGCTCAACGCGCAATCGGTACTCAGCGAGGCCGAGCTGGAGCGCATTCGTTCGTTGTCGGACTGGCGCTCGGCACGGCTGCGACTGTTGGCCAATGCCGCCGAAATGGGGCGCAGCAGTTTCACCACGGCGTCGCGCCGCTGACCCGGCTTGCGCGGCTTCAGTGGTGGCGGTGTGGCGCGCGGCGCCAGGTCTGCCAGCCTGCGAGCAGGCACAGCAGGGCGCCCAGGGTAAAGACCAGGCCGCTGCAGAAGCGTTGCGTGATGGCCAGGGTCAGCACGGTCGGCAACAAGACCACGCCGATGAAGCCGGCAAAGACGCACAGTCCGGTCGCCCGGCCCACCTCTTCGCGCGCAACGACGATGGCAATCTCGGAGAACAGCACGCCATTCCACGCGATGACTGCGATACCCAAGGCTGCCGCTGCCAGGTAGAGCATGAACGCGGGTACCGAGGCGAAGGCGGCCCAGGCCAGGATGGCGAATCCCGATGTGCCGAGCAGGCCGGAGAGCGCCAGCATGTGCAGCGCGGACACACCACGGTCAACGCAGCGGCCCCAGACCAGGCGGAAGATCACGCCCACCAGGTTCACGAGCGTGAGCAGCCAGCCTGCCTGTGCGATCGTCATCTGCTGGAAGCCATGCAGGAAGGGCACCAGCATGGCCAGGGTGGTCACCTGCAGTCCGGAGAACAGAAAGGCTACCACTGCCAGGATGCGTAGTGGCGGATAGCTGGCCAGGAGCGACCAGACGCTGGCGGGTTTGGCGACGGCGTGGGATTGTGCTGCCTGGCTGCGCTCCTGCGGGGATCGGCTGGTGAAGGCCGCGGCGCCCGCCAGGCCGATGATGCCCGGTGCGATGAAGGCCCACGACAGTCCCAGATGCTGCGTCATGGCTGGCACCAGCAGGGCGGCCAGCGCAGCCCCGGCGGGCACGCCGCTTTGCCGGATCGAGAACAGCAGGCTGCGATGCTTGATGGAGGTGCCCTGGCTCAGGAAGTACGAACTGGCCGGTGTGATGCCGCCATATCCCATGCCCATGAGCACACTGCCGGTCAACACGCCCGCGATCCGCGAGCTGGCGATGAGCAGCATGCCCAGCGCACACAGTGCCAGGCACCAGCGGCTGACCTGGAAGGCACCGAGCCGATGCACGCGGTTGCCGAACCAGATCGAGGAGCAGGCTGCTGCGGCATAGAGCAGCGCCGTGTAGACACCGACCCAGCGTGCCGACACGGCCAGCGAGTCCGCCAGCAGAGGAGAGATGGTCAGCACGGCGGTGGCGGCGAAGGAAGTGGCGATCTGGATGATGGTCAGCAGGAGCAGGGCGGTGAGCGCATTCATGGAAGGGAGCGTGGTGGCGTTCTGTTGGGGGGGGCTGGCAAGGAAACCTGTCGCCCTCGGGAGCAGAACGCGCTTGCGGGGGGAAGTATCAAAGGCATGATTGTAGGAAAAGATGCGACATCGTGTTTTGCCCGATGGATTCGATGCCCATCAATAGCCGGGCCTCATGCGCGGGACAGGCATGGACCTGTATGACGTGATGCGCATGCAGGCCGGCATGCTTTCCAGACCAATCATCTTTCCGAGGCAGCATCATGGATTTTCAGAGCGCGGCTGGATGGGCTGCAGCAATCATCATCATCTTGATTCTGCTCAGGCTGCAGAGGCGATGGCGCAAGGGCCATTGCATCGATGCCGGACTGGGGTGGTCCGGCGCGGCTGGTCCGGGCAACAGGATCTACCTGTACAACCTGACCGCGCGCGCGATCGTGGTGAAGCGATGGAGTCTGCACATCACCTGCGGCCGCTTCCGACGGCGCCGCGTGCTCGAGATGGCAGACGCCGGCTGGCCCTCGGAGGAGATTCGCATCGAAGCTCATGGGGCTCATGTGCTGTACTTCTGGCATGCGGGATTTCTTGCAGGAGAGGCTCACCGGGGGCGGCGAGGAAGGCTCTATATCAAGCTCGGGATCCTCGGCGGAAGGTCACGTACTTGTTGCCTGTATCCGATTGGAAGCGCATTGCCGGGGTACGGTCTTGGCGTGAGGTGCAGCTGATGGGGCGGCCAGACAATGAAACAGAAAGAGAAATGAAAATGGACCCGAAATGGGGCCCGTTTCATGATGTCCTGGCGGAGGCTGTGAGAGGATAACTCAGAAAAAAATTACGTTAGTGGGTGGGCTTGGGCGCCATAAACCAACTATTGGTTACCGTAAGATAGAATAGGTCGCTGAGGGGAAGCAATCTGATCGTTTATCTTTACTGTAAGAGGGGGGCATTTTGTGGCGGCAATTCCAATAATTTCGGTGATGGCGTTTGTTGATTGGCGGGCACAGATGCACAACGCTAAAGTAGACGCAGAAGCCGATGTAAATGAGCAAGCCTCGCGGACCCTGTCGTCGGTATCCAGAATTTTGACCAGGGCACTCTTGAAGATGGATAGTGCGGCCCGGTTTAAAGTAACGCTCCGCCTTTATCATGGTTGGACAAAGGGATTTCAGCCAACCGTCAATAGAACCGCGATCTCTGCAGTGATTGCTGGAATGGATTTCTCTCTTCTTTCGACTTCTCCAAATGTGGTTATTAGTGATGATGTTGGATTCGGTGACGTACTGCTTAATGCCCTTCCCGAGAGATTGAGAGGTGGGCGTGTTCATCTTCCAGGAACACTCCGCGATGATGAAGAAGGGCGGCTGAGAGAGAAAATGGTAGATACTGCCTTGGCGTCTGATTTGCTGACGTCTGCCGTGACTTACCCCAAAGAGTGGTCTGTTGTTTTAGCAGAGGATGATGATATTGTGCCCCCCCTTTTCGTAGCTGAAGCTTGGAAGTCCGGGGGAGAGGGCAAGGTTATCCTCGTTAGGAAGCGAACTCTCGGAAAGCAGAATTTATTGAATTTAGACGGATTACTTTTGAAGGACGTATGGCGATGATTGATTTAGATATTCTGGTGAACGATCTCGCAGTATTTTCAGACCTTGGAGTGGAAATCCCAAGAGTGCGCGTGGATGATGATGGCACTGTTCAAGCCCAAATGACGAGAAATGGCGAGCTAATGCGCCTTTCTTTTTTTTCAGATGGCACTATTGAACAGGTGTTTGGCGGAAATCACTCGAGGTTTTCCAGCTATAGGTCACTTTTATCTTCCGATTCCTTTGGGCGCCTACGAGAATGGGCCTCCGTTCAAAGTTCTGTTTTGGAAGAAGAAATGAGGCTGTCCAAGGCTACCATCCCTGTGGTCGGACGCCTCTTTTCTCATGGTAGTACCGCAGATGTGGCTATGCTCGATGATGTGATGGCTGCATACTCGGATAAGCAGCAGGGAACTGTGACTGTGATGCTGATTGATGGCCCAGCTGGTACAGGAAAAACCGAGTTCATAAAGCAATTAGCGCTAGCAAGAGCTTCTGGATTCATAAAGAAGCAGCGGCCGCTTGTTTTGCATGTGCAAAGCAGAGGGCGAGTGCTGACATTCCTGCAGGATCTGATAGCTTTTAGTTTGCAGTCGTTGCGCCTATCCGTCACTTTCGATCAAATACCCGTTTTGGTTAGAAACGGTTTGGTAACTGTGGCGGTGGATGGTTTTGATGAGTTGGGTGATCCTGCTGGATATGAAACTGCATGGGCACAACTCGGTGAATTTATCAAGGATATCCGAGGAGAAGGCGCAGTAATTTTGGCTGGCCGTGAGACATTTATTGGCAGAGAACGCCTTTTACGCGATATTAAAGCCTTAAGGGCAGAGTCGGACGTCATCGATTCCTTGACCTTGCTCGCGCCTACTCCTTCAGAGGGCTTGAAATGGCTGCGCCAAGAGGGATGGGACGATGCAAATCTGAAAAAGATTGAGCCTCTATTAGAGCCGGGATCTTTTTCCCTCCGTCCTATTTTTCTGAGCAAGTTAGGAGAACGAAGCTTCGTTGATGGTGTCGCCGAGATTGACGTGGATGATACGTTAATCTTCCTCATAGACACTATGGTGAAGCGAGAGTCGACAAAGTTTGGACAGCCCGTCGAGGCAGTGCTTACAAACGTGCAGATTCAAGCGTTTGTCCGTGCATTTCTAGGGGAAGTTGCGCGTGATATGGCCGACAATCAGTCCGAAGCAGCGGATGAGACGTCTATCAAGTGGGCTGTCGAGATGGCGATAGACAGAATCAATCCGGACGTTCCAGAGGATACTAAGCGGCTTTTGCAGAATCGGGCTCTCGTCATGGCCTTCTTAACGAATGATGAGCGACCACGATATCGCAGATTCTCCCATGCACAGTTGCAAAACTATTTTTTAGCTCGAGAGACAATCGATGTAATTCGCCGTCCAGAGATGCCTAAATATCTGAGGCGTAATCTTTTTTCGGCTGACTTTCTAATTACATTTTCTGATGCGCTAGAGAATGTCGCGAGCACTGAGCCAAAGTTGATCGCTGAATTTATAGTGTCCGGGCAGGAAATGTACTCCAAATACTTCGGAATTGATCGGGGAGCCAAAAACCTAGCGGCGTTGTTATTATGCAGTGTGCCGTTTGCGGAGATAACAGGGGAAATTCTAATCGATAGGGCCAATATCGATGAAGCTGTTATCCGCGGCTCAGGGGGGGCTTCCGTTGTAAAGGATAGTGCAATCAACCTTCTCGATATTCGAGATGCTGATGTCTCTTCTGTTGAGTTTGACAACTGCGTGATAGGCGGGTTGGTAATTAACGTGCTTTCGCGAATTAATCAGACTTTACGCCCTTCATATATCCAATTTGACTTAACAGATCATGTTGAATTCATTAACAATAAGGATGATATCTCGATTATCTTAGGAGATTTCGGCGGACAGCCTGTGGGATTCGGGACTTCTGCCGCAAGGGACAAAACGGAGCTAGAGAAACATCCGATTTTTTCCCTGCTTCAACGTGCGTTACGTTTTCGTGCGTATTGGATCCGTGCTGGTGCCGAGAAGGACGACATCCTTACCCATAAAATCGTTGCTGATCCATATTGGGATACTTTGACGTCTCTTCTCCAAAGGCATGATTTCTTACGAAAGGAGACTCGTGACGCATCTGGTCGGCCTTCACACTTTTATCACATCAGAAGACCAGATGATTTGGTAAAAAAAGACCATCCAGACTCGATCAAGTTTTACGAAGATTTATATGAATTCGTACGAAATGAACCAACGCAAGGAAACTGACGGGCCTGTCAGAATTTTCGTGTTCGAGAGGTTAATTTCCGGCTTTCTCTTCTCTCCTCCTTCTGCAGCGACGGTCCACGCGCTGCTCTGGAGCTCTTCAAGTTCCACCTGTCCGCGAGCTTGTCGAACCATGCGGCGAAAGTCTGCAATCTTTGCTGATAGGAATTTTTTGGTTCATCGTAGATTTCCGGGGAGCGCGGCTTTGATTTTGAGGAAGAAGTACTCCTCATCTCGATAGCCGTATTCCCTGCGCTTGATGACCTTGATGGTGTGGTTGATACCTTCGAAGACGCTGGTGTTGAGCGGGAGAAACGATAAACGGGCCTGAAAGGCCCGTTCAATATAGTGTTCTGGCGGAGGCTGTGAGATTCGAACTCACGGACGGGTCACCCCGTCGGCAGTTTTCAAGACTGCTGGTTTAAACCACTCACCCAAACCTCCTTGCTGTGCAGCCGGGCATGGCGCCCGTCGCACGAGGGCCGCATTATACATCACATCACTTGCTTTGCATCCATCCCTTTCCGGCATGCCATGCGCCAGCGCAGCAGACCGGCCTCAGAACGTTCCCGGATAAGCCCCGCCATCCATCAACAGATTCTGTCCCGTGATGAAACCCGCCTGAGCACTGCACAGATAGGCACAGGCATCGCCAAACTCGGCCGGATCGCCGAAGCGCCCGGCCGGGTTGAGCTTGCGCCGCTCCGCCAGCACTTCATCCACGCTGCGCCCGCTCTCGTCGGCGGCACCGCTGGCGGTGGAACGCAGGCGATCGGTCTCGAACGGCCCCGGCAGGAGATTGTTGATCGTCACGTTGTGCGCCACCGTCTTGCGCGCCAGTCCCGCCACAAAACCGGTCAGCCCCGAACGCGCACCATTGGAGAGTCCCAGAATGTCGATCGGCGCCCGTACCGCGCTGGAGGTGATATTGACGATGCGCCCGAAGCCGCGCGCAATCATGCCATCCACCGTGGCCTTGATGAGCTCGATGGGCGTGAGCATGTTGGCATCCACCGCCGCAATCCAGTCCTCCCGCGTCCACTCACGGAAGTCCCCCGGCTTGGGGCCGCCTGCATTGGTCACCAGGATGTCCGGAGCAGGGCAGGCAGCCAGCGCCAGGGCGCGTCCTTCCGGGGTGGTGATGTCGCAGACGACGGCGGCAATGACGGCGCCGGTGGCGGCGGTCTCCGCGCGGATCGCCCGGGCCGTGGCTTCCAGCGCCTCGGCACCGCGCGCCAGCAGGGTCACGTGGACGCCCTCACGCGCCAGCGAGAACGCGCAGGCGCGACCAAGTCCCTTGCTCGATGCGCAGACCAGCGCAGTTTTACCTTTGATGCCGAGATCCATTCTGTTGTCCTTTGCTTGAGGGGATGGCAGAAAACACAAGCGGCCGGGACAGCATGGGCCGGCTGCGCTACACTGTCGGGCCTGAACGGCGGCGCTACTTCTTCATCACCATGTAGATGGCCAGCGCAATGAGGGCGATAACGCCCATCTCCAGCGCAAACACGATGACGCCGCTCATGTCAGTCTCCTTTTTTATCCTTCGATGCGGCCACTGCATCCTGCAGCCGGCCAGCAGAGGCATCACTGTACACCGATGACGGCTTCCTTGTTTTTCTCCGGCGTAGTCAACTTCCTGCTCGGTGGCCTGCTGGGCGCCATGGGCGGTCTGTTCGGGATCGGCGGCGGGCTCATCGCCATTCCGGTGCTGGGCTACCTCTACGGCATGGACCAGCAACTGGCCCAGGGCACGGCGCTGGTGATGATCGTGCCCAATGTCGTCATCGCCTTCTGGCGCTACCGGCAGCGCAATCGCATCCAGTGGAGTACGGCCGCGATGATGTGCGTGCCCGCCGTCGTGACCACCTACCTCGCGGCCCGGATAGCCACAGCCATGGCCGCACGCAGCCTGCATGTCTGCTTCGCCGCCTTCATGGGGCTGCTCGCGCTTTACTACCTGTGGACGCTGTTGCGCAACAAGCGCAGCGTCGAGTCGTCCATGGTGCTCTCACGCCGCTACATTCCACTGGTGGGGATGTCGGCCGGAGCCTCGGCCGGTTTCTTCAGCGTGGGCGGCGCCATCGTGGCCGTGCCCATGCTGACGGCCTTGTTCGGCGTGACGCAGACCGCCGCGCAAGGCCTCGGACTGGCCATGGTCACGCCCGGCACCCTGGTGGCGCTGTGGACCTACGCCCAAGCGGGCCACGTGGACTGGTCAGTCGGTCTGCCCATGGCGCTGGGCGGCGTGCTGAGCATCTCATGGGGCGTGGCGCTGGCGCACCATTTGCCGGAACGGCGTCTGCGCATCCTCTTCTGCGCGGCATTGTTGTTGCTGTCGGTCTGGATGATGATCGGCGGCTGAGCGCTTCTCTTCCGTCCAGCACTACCTCAGGCGCTCTTCCTTGCACGAGCGACAGGCTTGCCTGCATCGGGCGCAGATAGTTTGTCTTCGTCATTGTCCGGCATCATCTGCTCGCTGATGAACTCCACCAGGTTGCGGGCATGCGGCGAGAGCGTCTCCATGTTCTGAAACACCATGCTGCGCTCGCGTACGCTCCACGGATCGCTCAATTCCACCACCGATAACTGCATGGTCTGCTGATGCCGCTGTGCCGCTGAACGCGGCACGATGCCGATGCCGACATTGGTCTCGATCATGCGGCACATGGCTTCGAAGCTGCGTACCTGGATACGCAACTTGAGCCGCTGGCCATGCCCGGCCACGATGTTGTTGAGGAAATGGTGCAGGGTGCTGCCCTCGTGCAGGCCGATGTGTTCGTATTCCAGCGTGTCCTGGAAGGGAAGGCTGCCAGCGCCGGCCAGCGGGTGTTCCAGCGCGGTGGCCAGGACCAGGCGGTCGGTGGAGAAGTTGAGCACCTGCAATCCATCTCCCTGTACCGGACCGGCGACGATGCCGATGTCGGCCGTGCCTTCCTGGATGCCGCGCAGGATGTCATGGTTCAGGCGTTCTTCCAGGGCGACATTGACCTGCGGATACCTGGCCAGGAACTTGCCGAGAATCTCGGGCATGAATTCGGTCACCGCCGTGGTGTTGGCGAAGATGCGGATATAGCCCTTGATGCCGTTGTTGTACTGCTGCATATCGCTCTTGAGATGTTCCATCTGCTGCATGAAGAGCTGTGCGTGATGCAGCAAGGTCTGCCCGGCCGGTGTCAGTTGCACGCCCTTGCTCTCGCGATAAAGCAGGCGCGTACCGAAACGTGTCTCCAGTTCCTTGATGCGGTTGCTGGTGGCGGCCAGCGAGAGATTCATGCGCTCGGCGCTGCGGGTGAGGCTGTTGAGTTCGGCAATCAGGATGAACAGGCGCAGGTCGGTCAGATCGAAAAGCATGATGTCTCCCGGAAAGGATCAGTGAGGATCTCGCTTGCATTCCGGCAAGCCGCCCTCTCTTGTGTTGCGGCACGTTCCCGCGTTCGTTGCGCGCGTGCCCTCGGTGGCTGCTCATGGTACGCCGATTTGTCCGAGCGCATGCAGAGAAATCCCTGGCGCGCGTGATGCGATGCCGCATCCGCATCCTGGACGTGACTTCAGTTCTGCGTAAGCCCCCCTTCCAAAAATACAGATTGTTTGCCGCGTCGGCTGGCCACAGACTGGCGCCCATTGCACAACAACGACACGAGCAGACATGTCGCATCCCGACCTGGATATCACCTTGCTGCGTCAGTGGCTGGACAAGACCGAAACGCGCCACGACCAGATCAATCCTGCCTTTGCGGCAGCGCTGGCGGCGACGCTGGACGGTCCGCGTTATCCCGTCGCCGGGGATGCGCTGCCGCCCTTGTGGCACTGGATCTATTTCTGGAACGTGTGCCCTCAGTCGGAGGTGGGCGCGGATGGGCATCCGCAGCGTGGTGGCTTCCTGCCGCCGGTACCCTTGCCGCGGCGCATGTGGGCCGGAGGCCGGCTGCGCTTTGCCGCGCCGCTACCCATCGGCGCACAGGCCGAGAAAGTCTCGCGCATTGCCAGCGTGGACGTGAAGCAGGGACGCACCGGCGCGCTGGCCTTCGTGACCGTGCAGCACACCATCCATCATCAGGGCCAGCTCTGCCTGAGCGAAGAGCACGATATCGTCTATCGCGATTTGCCGCAGCCTGGTGCACCGGTGGCGGTAGCCCAAAGCGCGCCCGCCGATGCGCGCTGGTCGCGCCGGGTGGTGCCCGATCCGGTGCTGCTGTTCCGCTATTCGGCGCTGACCTTCAACGGTCATCGCATCCATTACGACCGCAGCTATGTCACCGGGGTTGAGGGCTATCCCGGCCTGATCGTGCATGGTCCGCTGATCGCCACCTTGCTGGTCGACCTGCTGGCGCGCGAGATGCCGCAGGCGGTGCTGCGCGAGTTCAATTTCCGTGCCGTGGGCAGCCTGTTCGATATCGAGCCCTTCACCCTGTGTGGAAAGCCGGCCGCCGATGGCAGGAGCGTAGCGCTGTGGGCGCAGAACCAGCGCGGCGAGCTGGCGATGCAGGCGCAAGCCCTGTTGGGCTAAAAAATAAATCATTTAGACAATATTGAGCCGGAGTCCCTCATGTCGTATCAAACCGTCCCCGATGCCTACACCGACCTGCGCGATGCCGTGCGCGACCTGTGCCAGACCTTCCCCGCAGAATACTGGCGCAAGGTCGACGAGGCACGCGGCTATCCCGAGCAGTTTGTCGATGCTCTCACCAAGGCCGGCTGGATGGCCGCGTTGATTCCGCAGCAATACGGCGGTTCCGGATTGGGCTTGACCGAAGCCTCGGTCATCATGGAAGAGATCAACCGTACCGGTGGCAATTCCGGGGCCTGCCACGGCCAGATGTACAACATGGGCACCTTGCTGCGTCACGGCTCCGAACGGCAGAAGCAGCAGTACCTGCCCAAGATCGCCAGCGGTGAACTGCGCCTGCAATCGATGGGCGTGACCGAACCGACCACCGGTACCGATACCACGCGTATCAAGACCGTGGCGGTGAAGAAGGGCGATCGCTACGTGGTCAACGGCCAGAAAGTGTGGATCTCCCGAGTCCAGCATTCGGATCTGATGATCCTGCTGGCACGGACCACGCCGCTGGACCAGGTCAAGAAGAAATCCGAAGGCATGTCCATTTTCCTGGTCGATCTGAAGGAGGCCATCGGCAAGGGGCTGGAGGTGCGGCCCATCCTGAACATGGTCAACCATGAGACCAATGAACTCTTCTTCGACAACCTGGAAATCCCCGCCGAGAATCTGATCGGCGAGGAAGGGCGCGGCTTCAAGTACATCCTCGACGGCCTCAATGCCGAACGCACCCTGATCGCCGCCGAGTGCATCGGCGATGGTTACTGGTTCATCGACAAGGCTACCGCCTATGCCAATGAGCGCGTGGTGTTTGATCGGCCCATCGGCATGAACCAGGGCGTGCAGTTCCCGATTGCCGATGCCTACATCGAGATCGAAGCCGCCAACCTGATGCGCTACAAGGCCTGCGAACTTTTCGATGCGCGCCAGAATTGTGGCGCCCAGGCCAACATGGCCAAGTACCTGGCAGCCAAGGCCTCGTGGGAAGCGGCCAATGTCTGCCTGCAGACCCATGGCGGCTTCGGCTTTGCCTGCGAATACGACGTCGAGCGCAAGTTCCGTGAGACGCGCCTGTACCAGGTGGCGCCGATTTCGACCAACCTGATTTTTTCCTACGTGGCCGAGCACATTCTCGGTCTGCCGCGTTCCTTCTGAGGCAAATCATGCAGGCCATTGCAGAAAACTCCACCCTTGGTGCAGAAAACGTCAGGCCCGATGAGCATCCCTCGCGCCTGCTGGCGGTCTTTCTGGCCGGGCTGCGTTACGAGGATATCCCGACGGCAGTGATCGCCCGTACCGAAGATCTTTATCTCGATTGGTTCGCCTCGGCGCTGGCCGGCAAGACCGCGCGCCAGGTCGGCATCATCGAACGCTATGCGGCGCAGATGGGGCCGCAGCAGGGGCCGTCGACCATCCTCACCAGCCGTCGCAGTACCACGCCGTATTTTGCGGCGCTGGTCAATGGTGCAGCCTCGCATGTCGTGGAGCAGGATGACGTGCACAACGGTTCGGTGTTCCATCCGGCGGCCGTGGTATTCCCGGCTGCGCTGGCTGCTGCGCAGGCACTGGGCAAGTCCGGTGCGGACTTGCTGGTGGCCGCCGTGGCCGGCTATGAGGCCGGCATCCGCATCGGCCAATTCATGGGGCGCTCGCACTACCGGGTCTTCCATACCACCGGGACAGTGGGCACGCTGGCCGCTGCGGTGGCGGTGGGCAAGCTCATGGATTTCGATGCGCGACAATTCCTGCATGCCATGGGTTCGGCCGGAACCCAGGCCGCAGGGCTGTGGGAGTTCCTGCGCGATGCGGCCGATTCCAAGCAACTGCATACCGGCAAGGCCGCTGCCGACGGGCTGCTGGCAGCGTATCTGACGCGGGATGGTTTCACCGGCGCGCAACGCATCCTCGAAGGTGCCCGGGGCATGGCGGCCGGCATGTCCAGCGACGCCGATCCTGCTCGCCTCACCGATGGCCTGGGTACGCGCTGGGCTACGGCGGAGACCTCGTTCAAGTTCCATGCTTCCTGCCGTCATACGCATCCGGCCGCCGATGCGCTGCAATTGCTGATGCAGCGTGAAGGTCTGCGTCACGACCAGATCGCCCTGGTCACCACGCGCGTGCATCAGGGTGCCATCGATGTGCTGGGGCCGGTGGTCGATCCGCAGACGGTGCACCAGGCCAAGTTTTCCATGGGTACGGTGCTGGGCTTGATTGCCGTGCATCAGCAGGCCGGGCTGAGTGAATTTGAACAGCAGGCCCTGAGCGATCCGCGCGTGGCGCAGTTCCGCCAGAAGGTGCAGATGCGGCTCGATAGCGAGGTCGATCAAGCCTATCCTGCACGGTGGCTCGGCCGCGTGGAGGTACAGACCACTGATGGCCGCCGCTTCGAGGCAGCCGTCGATGTACCCAAGGGCGATCCCGAGAACACGCTCTCGCGGCCTGAGCTGGAACAGAAGGCGACACGGCTGATACGTTTCTCGCACGCGGCCAGCGACGCCGAGATCGCCGCGATCATCGCACGTGCCTGGCGCCTGCACGAGACGCGCGATCTGCAGCAGTTGTTCTGACGCCCGACCCTATCCGATCATCCCGACGCGCCAAGTACGCCAGGAGCACACGCCATGTCGCAAGCCAATCGCCCGCTGGAGGGCATCACCGTCATCAGCCTGGAGCACGCCATCGCGGCGCCGTTCTGTACACGCCAGCTGGCGGACCTGGGCGCCCGTGTCATCAAGATCGAGCGACCCGGGGTGGGAGATTTTGCCCGCGGCTACGATACGCGCGTCAACGGCCTGTCTTCGCACTTCGTGTGGACCAATCGTTCCAAGGAAAGCCTGACCCTCAATCTCAAGGACGAAGAGGGCAAGCGCATCATCGACCAGCTCCTGGGTGAGGCCGATGTCCTGGTGCAGAACCTGGCACCGGGCGCTGCCGCCGGTCTGGGCCTGTCGGCCAAGGTACTGCATGCCAAGCACCCGGGCCTGATCGTCTGCGATATTTCCGGTTATGGTGAGGACGGTCCTTATCGTGACAAGAAGGCGTATGACCTCTTGATCCAGAGCGAAGCAGGTTTCCTCTCGGTCACCGGTACGCCCGATGAAGTGGTGAAGGCTGGCTGCTCGATTGCCGACATCGCCGCCGGCATGTATGCCTATTCCAACATCCTGGCTGCGCTCATCAAGCGCGGGCGCGATGGACGCGGCAGCCACATCGATCTGTCGATGCTGGAGGCGTTGACGGAGTGGATGAGCTTTCCCCTGTATTACGCCTATCAGGGGGCCAGTGCGCCGGGTCGCTCGGGCGCCGAGCATGCCACCATCTATCCCTATGGCCCCTTCAAGGCCGGTGATGGCAAGACGGTCATGCTGGGCTTGCAGAACGAACGTGAATGGAAAGTCTTCTGCGAAGTGGTATTGCAGGATGCCGCGCTGGCCAGCGATGCACGCTTCTCCAGCAACGCGCGACGCCATGAGCATCGCGAAGCGCTGCGCCAGTTGATCTTGGGGATGTTTGCCGACATGAGCGCCGAGCAGGTCGTGGCGCGGCTGGATCAGGCGCAGATCGCCAATGCCCGTGTGAACACCATGCAGGAACTGTGGCAGCACCCGCAACTGGCTGCGCGCGAACGCTGGGCCGAAGTCGATACCCCGGTCGGCAAGGTCGCCGCACTGCTGCCCCCCGGTGTCAATGACAGCTACGATTACCGCATGGAGGCCATCCCGGCACTGGGCCAGCATACCGAGGCCATCCTCGGCAGACTGGGCTATGACGCGGCCGCCATCGCGGCCTTGCGCGAACGGGGAGCCGTGTGATGGCACCGCATATCACTGCCGCCAGCAGCTACCTGTTCGTGCCGGCCAACCGGCCCGAGCGCTATGCCAAGGCGCTCGAGAGCGGGGCGGACGCCGTCATCGTCGACCTCGAAGACGCTGTGGCCCTGCCGCAGAAGGAAGAGGCCCGTGCCACGCTGGCGCGCTGGCTGCGCGGCAATGGTCCGCAGGCGCGTCTGTGGGTGCGCATCAACGCCGCCGACACCGTCTGGCATGGCGATGACCTGCTGACGTTTTCTGCACTATCGATGGCGGGCATTGTTCTGCCCAAGGCGGAGGACGCCAAGACGCTGTCCTCCATCGCCCGTCGGCTGGGACCGGGGCGCGGACTGATCGCCCTCATCGAAAGTGCCGCCGGTCTGGCCGCCATGCGTGAGATCGCTGCCGTGCCGGGTGTGCAGCGACTGGCCTTTGGTTCCATTGATGCACAGGTCGATCTGGGCATGCAGTGCGGGCCGGAGGAGGAAGAGCTGACGCACTTCCGCATCGAGATGGTGATGGCCTCGCGCCTGGCCGGTATTGCCCCGCCCATCGATGGCGTGACCACGGATTTCAATGACGATGCCTTCCTCACGCGCGTGGTGCAGCGGGCCCGGCGCATGGGCTTTGGCGCCAAGCTGTGCATCCATCCCCGTCAGGTCGACGGGGTGCGACGTGGCTTCATGCCCAGCGAGCGGGAACTGGCTTGGGCCGAGGAAGTGATGGCGGCCGTGCGCGCCGGCGACGGTGGCGCCATTTCGCTCAAGGGCAAGATGATCGACAGGCCGGTGATCTTGCAGGCGGAGAAATTCCTGCATCAGGCAGGGCGCTTGATGGACTGAGCAGGGCGGGCCTCGGATTGCGCCGACCGTGGCTCGTGTAACCTATGCGTTTTCCAACCAAGAGGGAGACGACACCATGAAAATCCAAGCTGCCGTGCTGCGCGAAGTGACCGAGGCGCACCCGTTTGCGCAGAGTCAGCCGCTGAAGATCGAGGAACTCGATCTCGATGGGCCCGGCCCCGGTGAAGTGCTGGTCAGGATGAAGGCGGCCGGCCTGTGCCATTCCGACCTGTCGGTCATCACCGGCGTGCGTCCGCGTCCGGTACCGATGGCCCTGGGCCACGAGGCCTCGGCTGAAGTGGTCGAGGTCGGCAGTGGCGTGACCGACCTGCGCGCCGGTGACCTGGTGGTGCTGGTTTTCGTGCCCAGCTGCGGTCACTGCCTGCCCTGCATGGAGGGGCGCCCCGCGCTGTGCGAGCCGGGCGCGGCCACCAATACCATGGGTGAATTGCTCTCCGGTCAGCGTCGCCTGCGTGACCGCACGCAGCACGTGCACCATCACATGGGCGTGTCGGCCTTTGCCGACCATGCGGTGGTCTCGCGCCGCTCCTGCGTGAAGATCGAGGCCGACATCGATCCCGTTCAGGCCGCCCTGTTCGGCTGTGCGGTGCTCACCGGCGTGGGCGCGGCGGTCAATACTGCCGAGGTCAAGGCCGGCACCACGGCTGCCGTGCTGGGGCTGGGCGGCGTGGGCCTGTGCACCCTGCTGGGCGCGCTGGCTTCGGGTGCTCGCGAGGTGATTGCCGTCGACCTGCATGACAGCAAGCTGGAGGTGGCGCGCGCACTGGGGGCCACGGCCACCGTCAATGCCCGCGATCCGGATGCGGTGGAGAAGGTCAAGGCACTCACCAAGGGCGGGGTCGACTATGCCTTCGAAATGGCGGGCTCGGTACAGGCCATGGAAGCGGCCTATCGCATGACCCGCCGCGGCGGCATGACGGTCACCGCCGGTCTGCCGGCACCGAATCAGAACTGGGCGCTGCAGCAGGTCAGCCTGGTGGCCGAGGAACGTACCGTCAAGGGCAGCTACATCGGTTCCTGCGTGCCGGTGCGCGATATCCCGCGCTACATCGGTCTGTACCAGGCCGGCAAGCTGCCGGTGGACAAGCTCATGGGCGAGCGCCTGGCGCTGGCCGATATCAATCGCGGCTTCGATCGCCTGCACAGCGGGGAGGGACTGCGTGACCTGATTGTGTTTTAACGCGAGCGGGTCGAGGTCATCGGCCTGCTTGCATCACCCCGGAGGAGACATCCATGACCATCATCACAATGCGGGCGGCACTGACCGCCTGCGCCTTCGCCTCGTTGAGCCTGTCGGCCACCGCCGCGCTGGCCCAGCAGACCATCGTCATCAAGTTCAGCCACGTGGTAGCCAATGACACGCCCAAGGGCAAGGGCGCGGAGCGCTTCAAGGAACTGGCGGAAAAGGCCACCAACGGCCGCGTCAAGGTCGAGGTCTATCCCAACAGTACCCTCTACAAGGACAAGGAAGAACTGGAGGCCCTGCAACTGGGTTCAGTGCAGATGCTGGCGCCGTCCCTGGCCAAGTTCGGGCCGCTGGGCGCCAAGGAATTCGAGGTCTTCGATCTGCCCTACATCTTTCCCAACAAGACCGTGTTGAAGCGTGTCACCGAAGGACCGATCGGACAGGGACTGTTCCAGAAGCTGGAGAGCAAGGGGATCAAGGGCCTGGCCTACTGGGATAACGGCATGAAGGTGATGACGGCCAACCGTCCGCTGCACAAGGTGGCGGACTTCCGGGCGCTGAAGATGCGCATCCAGTCCTCCAAGGTGCTGGACGAACAGTTCCGCGCGCTCAAGGCCAATCCGCAGGTGCTGGCGTTTTCCGAGGTCTATCAGGCCATGCAGACCGGCGTGGTCGATGGCAGCGAGAATACGCCCTCCAACATCTATACGCAGAAGATGCACGAAGTGCAGTCCGACCTGACGGTCTCGGACCACGGCTACATCGGCTATGCGGTGATCGTGAACAAGAAGTTCTGGGAAGCCCTGCCAGCCGACGTGCGCGGCCAGCTGGAGGGCGCCATGAAGGAAGCGACGGAGTATGCCAACACCATCGCCCAGAAGGAAAATGATGACGCCCTGGCCGCCATCAAGGCCAGCGGCAAGACCAGGGTCTATACCTTGAGCGAGGCAGAAAAAGCCGAATGGCGGCGCGCCTTGCTGCCGGTGCACAAGAGCATGGCCTCGCGCGTGGGACAGGATCTGATTGACGCGATCTACAAGGAAAGCGAGGCGGCGGGCGTGAAGATGAACTGAGCGACTGACCGGTGGGCTTGCCCGGCGGCCTGCAGCGATGCAGGCCGTTTTTCATGATGCGGAGGCGGGCCGGAAACCTTATTTCTTCTTGCGCTCGCGCACGTATTGTTCGGCGGCGGTGACGGCATTCTGCAGGGCTTCCATCTTGGAGTTGCCCGGCTTGAAATCGCCGAATTCATGCGTGGTGCGATCCGGGAAGTCGATATGGACGAACGCCGTCCATTTGCCATCGGTACGCAATACGGGAGTCAGTTTGATGGTCGCGTCAAGATACTTGCACGCGATGGCGCCTAAGGTGGTGGACATCTTGCTTCGAAGCGGGGCGGCGGCGGGTGCTTGCCAGTCCGTCGCCTGCAGGTTGTGTGGCAAATCGAACCGGCATGATGCCACAGCCTGTCCATTCCTGCCTTGCCCGCAACGTCGGCTTTACGCGATTTTACGAGTCTTCCGCTTGACGATGAGCCGGGCCTTGTGGTTTGGGCTTGTTCGTCAAGCGTCTTGAAATGATGAGCTTGTAAAAAAGATGCGAGTCAGCGAGCGCCCAGCAGCAGGTCCAGGTTTTGCACGGCGGCACCGGAGGCACCCTTGCCGAGGTTGTCGAACACCGCGCACAGCAGAATGTGGCCCGCCGTCGCGTTGCCGAAGACCCCCAGTGTCATGTCGTTGCTGTTGTTGTGGCGGGTCGGGTCGAGCCGGGTGGTGGCCGCGCTTTGCTCTGCATCCAGCACCGTGACGTGGCGCGCACCGGCGTAATGCGCCTGCAGCGTTGTACGCAGGCTCTCCAGCGTGGCCTGGGGCGGCAGCAGACGGGTCTGCAGGGCGATGGACAACACGATGCCCTGCCTGAAGGCGCCGTAGCTGGGCACGAACACCGGACGTTGCGACAGGCCCGCGTGCAGCTGCATCTCGGGCGGATGCTTGTGTGCCAGGCCCAGTCCGTAGAGCACGAAGGGCGCGGCCTGGGCGGCATCAGGACCTTCGTATTGCTCGACCTGGGCGCGTCCGCCACCGGAATAACCGGAGACGGCATGGATGGCCAGCGGGTAGTCGGCCGGCACCAGTGCTGCCTGCACCAGCGGGCGCAGCAAGGCGATGGCGCCGGTCGGATAGCAGCCGGGATTGGTCACGCGCTGTGCGTTGGCAATGGCCTGCGGCTGTGTCGTCGACAGTTCGGGGAAACCATAGACCCAGCCGGGGCTGGTGCGATGGGCCGAGCTGGCGTCGATCACGCGCACCCGGGGATTCTCGATCAAGGTGATGGCCTCGCGGGCGGCGTCGTCCGGCAGGCACAGCAGGGCGATGTCAGCGCTGTTGAGGGCCTCGGCGCGACGCCGCGCATCCTTGCGCTCGGCAGCCGGCAGGGTCAGGATGCGCAGGTCATGGCGGCCACGCAGGCGCTCATGGATCTGCAGGCCGGTCGTGCCTTGGTCGCCATCGATGAAGATCAGGGGAAGTGTGCTCACGGTTCGCTCCAATACAGGGAAAGGCGCCGAAATCGAACGGCCGACGCTTGCCGAAGACTGCATGTTGAAGCGGATCGTATAATTGGAAAAGTTGAATATTCTAAAGAATTCGTTCAGCTTTTCTGAACGTCTACTGAACGTGATCTTTTGAACGTGATCTTTTTCTGTCGGGAGTCATGCGATGCGTGAATTGAGCCTGGATCGCCTGCGTACCCTGGTGGCCATTGCCGACCTGGGTTCCTTTGCCGCTGCCGCGCGCGAGTTGCACCTGGCACCGCCCACGGTGAGCCTGCACATCAGCGAGCTGGAAGAGCGCATCGGTGCGCCGCTGCTGTTGCGCCAGCGCAGCCAGGTGCGGCCATCGGGCATTGGCGCCACCCTCATCGTCCGCGCCCGGCAATTGCTGGCCGCAGCTGATCAGGCGCTGGAAGAAGTAGGGCGGCAGGTGCTGGGGCTGGCCGGGCGCGTACGATTGGGCGCCTCCACCGGTGCCATTGCCACGCTGCTGCCGCAGGTACTGGAACGGCTGGGGCAACGTCATCCGGATATCGACGTGCAGATCCACATTCTGACCTCGCAGGAAACCTTGTCGCAGCTGCACGAAGGGCTGCTCGACATCGGCCTGGTGGCGCTGCCGCAATCACCCGTCCAGGGGCTATGCGTCAAGCCCTGGCGGCGCGATCCGGTGATGGCCTTCCTGCCGGCGGCCTGGCAGGTGCCGCGACTGGTCACGCCCGGCTGGCTGGCCGCGCAGCCGCTGATTTTGAATGCCCCCGAAACACGGCTCTCGCGCCTGACCACGGAATGGTTCGCGGGGGCCGGGGAAGCACCGGTGGCGCGCATCCAGCTCAATTTCAACGATGCCATCAAGAGCCTGGTGGCCGCCGGTTATGGCGCCACGCTCTTGCCGCACGAGGCCAGCGCGCAAGGCCGGCCCGTGCTGCTGGATCCGCGCATCGTCATGCGACCGCTGCGACCGGCGCTGTGGCGCCCCCTGGGCATTGCCCACCGCGCCAGCCAGCTCGAACCGGCCACGTGCCATGTGCTGGAGGCGCTGTGGGAACTCAAGCAGTTGAAGACATCGCGTTGACGGGCGCGAGCGCAGCGCGCGTCAGGGCGGAGAGCGACTGGCGCTGCTGTCCCCTGGTATCGAAATTTTCATCATCCAGCCATTGTTCGAAGGCCCGGCGCAGGGCTGGCCATTCGCTGTCGATGATGGAGAACCACGCCGTATCGCGGCTGCGGCCACGATAAACGATGGCCTGACGGAACACGCCCTCGAAGCGGAAACCCAGACGCTGCGCCGCCGCGCGCGAGGGCGCATTGAGGCTGTCGCATTTCCATTCGTAGCGGCGATAGCCGAGGTCTTCGAAGACATGGCGCATCAGCAGGTAATGCGCTTCGGTGGCCATGCGGCTGCGTTTGAGACGCGCTGACAGCGAGATGTGGCCGACCTCGATGACGCCATGTACCGGTTCGATGCGCATGAGTGCCAGGGTGCCGATCGCTTCGCCGCTGGCCAGGTCGATCACGGCATGATGCAGCGGGTCCTGCGTGGCCTGCATCTGTTCGGCCTGGTGACGGTAGCTGGCGGCATCAGCGAAGGGGCCGCTCATCATGTAGGTCCAGTCGCGCCCGTCCGGGGCGGTGGCAAAGGCGGCGTACAGTTGTCCGGCGTGGCGGGCTGCATCCAGAGGCTCGAGCCGGCAGCTGCGGCCTTGCAGGGTCTGGCCGTCGGGGCGTGGACGCGGCTGCCAGTCGGGCAGGGCGGGGCCGATGGCTTGCTGGTATTCATTGGTGCGGGGGAGATCAGTCATGGTTGCTTTCGTGGCGGGTGTGAACAGACCCTGGCACGATAGCGTTTTCGTGGCATCATCAAAAGTGCCACAGGATACTCATTTGATGGAGCCACGAAAGCACCTTGCCATGCCTCTTTCCCTGTTGTCTTCCCCGCTCGACCTCAGTGCCGGTTCCATGTCGCGCCAGCAGCAATTGCTGGCGCGCTTCAAACGCGCCATTCTTGGCGGCCAGTTGCCGCCGGGCAGCCGCCTGCCCTCCACCCGCAGCCTGTGCGAGCAGTTGCAGGTGGCGCGCAATACGGTGCTGGCGGTGTACGAGCAACTGACGGCCGAAGGTTATGCCGAAGCGGATCGACAAGGAACCCGGGTGGCGACGCTGCTGGCGATGCCTGCCGGTATCCGCGCCGAACCGTCGGTAGCACGCCAGGACCGTCAGCGGCCATCACGCCGGGTCAGTGCGATCAAGTCCACGCGTGACGCCGGTGACCGTGCCCTGCCGCTGACACCGGGCATGCCGGCCCTGAACCGGTTTGCGCTCAATGCCTGGCTGCGCGCGCAGGAGCGCGCCCTGAAGCGGGCAGGGCCGATGGCGCTGGCCTATGGCGAAGCGCTCGGTGAACCGGCCCTGCGCGAAGCCATTGCGCAATATCTGCGGGTGGCGCGCGGGGTGCGATGCGAAGCGGGGCAGGTGGTGGTGACCGAAGGCGCACAAGGGGCCCTGTCGCTGTGCGTGCGGCTATTCGCCAATCCCGGCGAGCGCGCTTGGGTGGAAGATCCCGGCTATGGCGGGGTGCTTGCAGCCTTCCATTCAGGCGATATGAAGATTCGTTCCATGCCGGTCGACGACGAGGGCATCCTGATTGCCGATCGGGACTGGCGTTGGCCGCCCCGGCTGATCCATGTGACGCCTTCGCACCAATATCCGACCGGCGCGGTATTGTCGCTGGCGCGACGTCTGGCGCTCATCGCGCGGGCGCGTGAGCATGGCTGCTGGATCATCGAGGACGACTACGACAGCGACTTCTGCCATCACGGCCACCCCATCCCTGCCATGCAGGGGCTGGTGCCGGAGGCGCCGGTGCTGTACGTGGGAACCTTCAGCAAGACGCTGTTTCCGGGCTTGCGGATCGGTTTTCTGATCTTGCCGGCCTCGGTGGGGGAGGACACCTGGCGCGCGCTGGCCGAAATGTTGCGCGGCGGGCACAGGCTGGAACAACTGGCGCTGGCGGAGTTCATGGCGGGTGGCCAGTTCGCGCGCCACCTGGGCCGCATGAAACGGCTCTATCGTGAACGCCAGCAGGCCTTGCGGGCCGCCTTGCAGACCCATTTGCCGGGGCTGGACATCTCGGGCGGCGCCAGCGGCCTGCACCTGACGCTGCGGTTGCCACCGGGTTGTGCCGATACCGCAGTCAGCGCGGCGGCGCGCGCCGCAGGAATGAACGTGGGGGCGCTGTCCTCGTTTTCAGCAGGACCGCCACAGGCTCGCCACAACGGGCTGGTGATCGGTTACGGCAATACGTCCGAAGAGCAATACGATGCGCTGATCCGGCGCCTGGCCGGGATCGTCAGGCGCACTCTGCGCCATCAGATCAGAGCGTGGCAGGCTGACGCAGGCGCTGCTTGACGCAGCGCATGACGAGGTCCATGTAATCGGCGGCGCGCGCGGGCTTGGCGGCATACCAGATGCGGCTGTCCTGCTCCTGTGCGAAATCGGCGGACATCGGTGCGGCCGTGAAGAGCACCAACGGAATCTGCGCCAGTTGCTGGTAGATGCACAGGGTACGCAGCAATTCATAGCCTTCGGTGCCGGAAAAGCTGCGTGGATCGAGCAGGATCAAGGCCGGGAGATCCTTGCTGCGGCACAGGGCCTTGGTCAGCAGGGACGCATTGGCCAGCTCGGCATCATCGAACCATGCGAACTGGCAGGGCAACTGGCTGCGCCAGATGGCAAAGCGGGCGGTTTCGATGGCGTCCAGGTCGGCATCGACGACGAGTACGCGGGGCAGGTGATGAGTCAGGGACATGGCAGCCTCCTTGCTGGGATGGCACCATCTTAGGAGAGTCGGGCGACGGGGACTATCAGGGGCTTCCTGATGCTTCCTGATGCTCTGCGGTGGAGACGGGGACCGTCAATGCCCGGCCAGGGCAGTTCAGCTCATTTCAGCTCGGCTGCCTTCGCCGGGGCTGGTTTCGAACTGTCTGGCGTATTCGGCACGGCGCGCCTGGTCCGATTCGATGAGCAGGCGGTAACGGGTTTCGGATACGCGCTGCTGGAGCACGGCGGCATAGCGCTCGCGCTGCAGCCATTCAATGATGATCGAGGCGGTGGCGACGATGACGATGTAGACCAGGATCAGGAAGATATCCTTGTCGTTCAATCCATCCATCGTATAGAAGGGCTTGCGGAAGAAGAACATCGCCGTGGGAATGCTCACGGCCAGCAGGCCCAGGGAATAGAGATAGCCGAACAGATAGCTCATCACGATGCAGTTGACGGAGAAAAACAGCATCGACAGCGCCTCATCCACAAACGGTGCCAGCGCATAGCGCAGTCCGAATGCCGCCACGAAGCCGACGGTACAGACGTACACTGGCCGGAACCCCTGCGGGCGCCAGCTCTTGGCATTCTTGAGTCGGATCAGGCTCATGATGGTCTTGGAGTGGGGGCGTGTGGTATCCATCTTGGTTCACATTGCTCGATGCTGCAATGGGCTCATGTTAAGAATGTAAGAATGCGGGTCTGTCAAATGGCGGATCGGCGGCAGGCAGCGTGGATCAGCGGTTTTTCTGCATATCCACTCAGTGCCGTCTGTCTTTGAGCGGCGAGGAGTGGGCGAGATACTTGCGGTTCATCTCGTTGCCGTGGATCTCGATGCTGCGCTTGATGAACATCACGGTTTCATTGGTGACGATCTCGCGTTCATTGTCCACGGTGATGATGTGATAACAGTCACCCAGCCAGACGACCTTGCGTATCTCGGCATTGATGTGCTGCAGGATCACTTCGGCATTGCGCGGCGAGGCGGTTTCATCGTCGATGGAATGAATGATCAGGGTATCGGTACGCACCAGCGGCAGCGACTTGCGCACGAAGGCGATCATGCGCAGGGCCGCGCGCAGGTGGCGTGCCGGGATGGAGGCAGCGCCCACGGCGGCGACGCCATCCTTCTCCAGCGCGGCGGCCACGCGACGACGCATTTCGAAGTTCTTGATGCCGTAGGGTTCGCTTTCCTTGTAGGACCAGTCGCGCACGCCCATGTCATAGACCACGGTGAGCAGCTTCCAATACCAGGGCACCGACCAGCCGTCATACTGGAGCACCGGCGAGAGCAGCACCACCGACAGCAGCTCCTTGCTGCGCGCCGCCACCGCCAGGGCCAGCGTGGCGCCCATGGACAGGCCGCACAGCGAGACGGTGCGGAATTCTTCCTTCAGGCGCGCCACCCGGCTCTCGACCACGGCGCACCAGTCTTCCCAGTCGGGGGAGACGCGGGGATTGGTCAGGGCCGCGGAATAATTGTCGATGTTCAGGGCAATGACGGTGCAGCCGGCCTTCTTCAACTGCTTGGGGATGGAGCCCATTTCCAGCTGCGAACCGCACAGGCCGTGCAGCAGGATGACGGCGTGGTCCTTGTGGGGGCCGCCTGGTCTTTCTTCAGTATGCCGCTGGGCAGCGTCGTTGTCCGGCAATGGGCTGGCCGGACGGATGGTTTCTGTGGATGACTGTGAGTCCATAAATCTTCAAACGCTTTTCGCGCCCCGTCGGCGCGGCCTGGCGAATCGTTCGCCCCCCGTTCAGTACGAGTAAGCGGGTCGACGCTTGAGCGCGTTCTATTTCCCGGCTACTAACTCCGCTGGCGTCCAGGCGGATGACTTTTTGCGGAAGTCTAACTGCCTCGACAAAATGTTGCCAGCGTTTATCACCTGCATCCCCACGATGGCCGCACGAGGGTGGCCTGACATGCCATCCGGCAGGAATGTGACAATGTGATGTCAGCATAACGTTGTAAAGCCGCAATCGGTGCACAAACCTTCATATATTGCACTAAAGGGCGAGATGCGGGCCCCATCGGGTGCAGGGAAAACGAAAAAGCCCTTCGAGGCGACTCGAAGGGCTTGCGGCCGGTGTAGCGGGGCAGGATAAATGCCGTCGGGCATCAGCCTCGGCCTTCCAGGCGGCCATTGACTACGCGCACCTGGTCGCCGACGCGCCAGTTTTCGCTGGTTTGCGGGAAGCTGCGGGTCTTGCCGTTTTCCATGCGTACGTCGACGACGTAGCTGGTGGTGGCGCGCACGTTCTTTTCTACCTCGTTACCGGCATAGCCGCCGCCGACGGCGCCAGCGATGGTGGCCAGGGTACGGCCGGTGCCGCCGCCGATCTGGTTGCCCAGCAGGCCACCGACCACGGCTCCCCCGGCGATGCCCACGCCGCTGGTGGGGGCGGTATGGCGCACGGTACGTACGCCCACCACTTCACCGCAGCTGCTGCAGACGGCCGGGGCGCGCTGGGCCACCGGAGCTGCCGCCTGGGCCGGGTAGGCGCCAGGCTGTGGCTGGTAGGAAGTCGATTGCGGTGCGCGCTGTTGCACCAGCCCTTGCTGGCCCTGGCCCGCTTGATCCGCCTGCTCCAGAGCGGCGACCTGTTGCGGCGAATTGGCACTCTTGGAGCTGGGCAGCAGACCCGTCATGGCGGCCACGCCGATCAGGCTGACCAGGATGACGGCCACCGAGGCGCCGGCCACCAGCGGATGGATACGACCGGAGGAAGCCGGCTGGGCGGGCTGGGTCAGGGCATTGTTGCTGGCGTTCGGGTGCTGGGGGGTATTGGCATTGGTTTCCATGTTGACCTCTCTAGTTGTTCTGTTGTCGTTGATGAGTGGATGACTGGATTATGGAGTGGTCATGAGCCAAAAAAAATCCCGATTCTGTGTCAGTTGTAAGGACTTGTAATCCTGCAACAGTCATGCTGGGTGTGGCTTTGCGCCAAACCAGGATGGTCTTGCAAGGGGGGAGGGGACAGGCGGGGCAATGCGGGGAGGCTTGGGTTGCGCATCCGGGGAGCGGGATGCGCAGGCGGGCTGGTCAGGCAGAGGGGAGACGGCGGCGGGATGCGCCATCTCCCTGCTGCAAGGATCAGTCTTCGCGACGCAGGTGCGGGAACAGGATCACGTCGCGGATGTTGGGCGAGTCGGTAATGAGCATCATCAGGCGATCGATGCCGATGCCGCAGCCACCGGCCGGGGGCATGCCATATTCCAGGGCGCGGATGTAGTCCGCATCGTAATACATGGCTTCTTCGTCACCGGCATCCTTGGCCGCGACCTGGGCCTGGAAGCGGGCAGCCTGGTCTTCGGCGTCATTCAGCTCGGAGAAGCCATTGGCGATCTCACGACCGGTGATGAAGAGCTCGAAGCGCTCGGTGATGCCGGCCACCGTGTCGGAGGCGCGCGCCAGCGGCGAAACTTCAACCGGGTAGTCGATGATGTAGGTCGGGTTCCACAGTTGCGACTCGGCCGTCTCTTCGAACAGCGCCAGTTGCAGCGCACCGATGCCGGCGCCGGCCAGCGGGGCCTGGTCGGTCTTGACACCGAACTTCTTCAGTTCGGTACGCAGGAAGTCGATGTCGGCCAGTTGCGTCTCGGTGTAGTTCGGGGCGTACTTCAGGATCGCGCCGGTGATGGTCAGGCGGTCGAAGGGCTTGGACAGGTCCAGCTCGCGGCCCTGGTAGGTCAGCACGGCAGTGCCGTGGGCGTCGATGGCGGCCTGGCGGATCACCTGTTCGGTGAAGCCCATCAGCCACTGGTAATCCACGTAGGCGGCGTAGAACTCCATCATCGTGAATTCGGGATTATGACGTGGCGAGACACCTTCGTTGCGGAAGTTGCGGTTGATCTCGAAGACACGCTCGAAGCCGCCCACCACCAGGCGCTTCAGGTACAGCTCTGGGGCGATGCGCATGAACATCTGCATGTCCAGCGCATTGTGATGGGTGATGAAGGGCTTGGCCGCCGCGCCGCCCGGGATCGGGTGCAGCATCGGGGTTTCCACTTCCATGAAGCCGTTGGTTTCCATGAAGCGGCGGATCGACGACATCGCGGCGGTACGCGCCTTGAAGGTGCGGCGGGTCTCTTCGCTCATGATCAGGTCGACGTAGCGCTGGCGATACTTCATTTCCTGGTCGGCCAGGCCGTGGAACTTGTCCGGCAGCGGGCGCAGCGACTTGGTGATGAGCTTGAGCCTGGTGACCTTGATGGACAGTTCGCCGGTCTTGGTCTTGAAGAGCGTACCCTCGGCACCCAGGATGTCGCCCAGGTCATAGTGCTTGAAGGCGGCCATGGCTTCTTCGCCGGTGACGTCGCGGGTCACGTAGAGCTGGATGCGGCCATCGGCGCGCAGGCCCGAGGCATCCTGCAGGGTGGCGAAGGCGGCCTTGCCCATGACCCGCTTCAACATCATGCGGCCGGCGACGGTGACGGTGACCGGCTCGGCTTCCAGGGCCTCGTTCTCGAAGCCGTCGTATTTCGCATGCAGGTCGGCGGCGTTGTTGGCCGGACGGAAATCGTTGGGGAAGGCGATGCCCTGTTCGCGGATCGCCGCCAGCTTGGCGCGGCGCTCGGCGATGATGCTGTTCTCGTCGGCTGCCGGCTGGGCGGCGGGGGTGTTTTGCGTGGTCATGGTTGGAATTCTTGAAGGTTGAACGGTCGGATCAGCATGAGCCGGCCGCGCGGCAAGGCCGCGCGTCCGCTGCGGATCAGACGCCCTGTTTCAGCGAGGCCGCGATGAAGTCGTCGAGGTCGCCATCGAGGACGGCCTTGGTATTGCCGGTTTCGAAGTTGGTGCGCAAGTCCTTGATGCGGGACTGGTCCAGCACGTAGGAGCGGATCTGGTGGCCCCAGCCGACGTCGGTCTTGGAGTCTTCCAGCTTCTGCTGCTCGCTCATGCGCTTGCGCAGTTCCAGTTCGAACAGCTTGGCGCGCAGCATGTCCCAGGCTTCGGCCCGGTTGCGGTGCTGGCTGCGGTCGTTCTGGCATTGCACGACGATGCCCGACGGCGCGTGCGTCAGGCGCACGGCGGAGTCGGTCTTGTTGATGTGCTGACCACCGGCACCGGAAGCGCGGTAGGTATCGACACGCACGTCGGCCGGGTTGATCTCGATCTCGAAGGATTCATCCACTTCGGGGTAGACGAAGAGACTGGAGAAGGAGGTATGGCGGCCATTGGACGAGTCAAAGGGCGACTTGCGCACCAGACGGTGCACGCCGGTTTCGGTACGCAGGAAGCCATAGGCGTATTCGCCTTCGACCTTGATGGTGGCGGTCTTGATGCCGGCCACTTCACCGTCGGACTGTTCCAGGATCTCGGCCTTGAAGCCCTTGCGTTCGCAATAGCGCAGGTACTGGCGCAGCAGCATGGAAGCCCAGTCCTGGGCTTCGGTACCGCCGGCACCGGCCTGGATGTCGATGAAGCAGTTGTTGGCGTCCATGGGGCCGCTGAACATGCGGCGGAATTCCATTTCTTCCACCAGCTTCTTCAGGTTCTCGGCATCGGCCTCGATGGCGATGATGGTGTCCTCGTCCTTTTCCTCGCGCGCCATCTCGAACAGGTCACGCGCATCGGTGAGTTCGCTGTCGATCTTGACGAGGGTGTGAACGATCGCTTCCAGCGATTTCTTTTCCTTGCCGAGGTCCTGGGCCCGCTTCTGGTCATTCCAGACGTTGGGGTCTTCCAGTTCGGCGTTGACTTGTTCGAGTTTCTCCGACTTCACATCGAAGTCAAAGATACCTCCGAAGCTCGGTGGCACGGGTGGCCAGGTCGTCGAGCAAGGATTGGAGGGAATTGAGGCGTTCTGCTTCCATGATGGTTTCTTTTGCGATCAAACCTCGAATTATACAAGAGGAGGAGGGCAGTTTCACCCCCGTCACGCGCCTGTCATTTTCCCTCGCTACCATCGGCGCGCTTGTTTGACTGACAAAATCCTGACAGCGGCGCCCGGCGCTGCCTGCCATCTGCTAGCCAATACGGAGAACCTTCGATGAGACAGCCTGCCCCCACCGCTACCCAATCCGACGTTGATCAGCCGCAATCCGGCCGCCGCAACCTGCTCAAGGCGCTGGGCGCCGCGCCCCTGCTGCCGCTGACCGGCGGCCTGTCGGCCTCGGCCCTGCTGTCGGCCTGCGCCACCCCCGGCGCGGGCAAGCCCTTTGCCTCGGCGCGCTTCACCGGCATGCCGGCTCCGACTCTGGCCAATCCGGCCGCGATGGCCACCACCACCGTCGGTTCGGCCCTGGAAGTGACCTTTGCCGATGGCAGCAAACAGAGTTACAAGCTGGCCTATCAACCCTTCTTCATGACCGGCGACATGGTGCCCGACGGAAAGGGCGGCACCATCCTCGCCGGCGGCTACCTCGACATCAACAATCAGCCCATCATCGACCGTTCGGTGCCGGGCAAGGAGCGCCAGTTCTATTCCGACTGCCCGGACGGCTCTTCGTTGCTGACCGTGGCCGGTGCCAAGGTGCCGGGCGTGAAGGGCAATGCGGTATTTGCCGTGGTGCAATTCGAATACACCACCCGCGACCAGAAGCAGGCCGCCATGTACGGCCAGCTGCCGTCGCCCATCGCCGTGCTGACGCTGGACCAGGACCCGTCCTCGGGCAAGCTGTCGCTGGTGCAGTACCACAATGTCGATACCTCCCAGGTCAACGGTCTGTGGATCACCTGCGGCGCCAGCCTGTCGCCCTGGAATACGCACCTGTCGTCGGAAGAATATGAACCGGATGCCTCGGCCATCGCCTCCAACCCGCAATTCAAGGCCTTCAGCAAGAATCTGTATGGCGACGAGAACCGCGCCAATCCCTACCACTACGGCCACCTGCCGGAAGTGACCGTCCACCCCGACGGCACCGGCTCCATCAAGAAGCACTACTGCCTGGGCCGCATCTCGCACGAGCTGGTGCAGGTCATGCCGGACCAGCGCACCGTGTTGATGGGCGACGACGCCACCAATGGTGGCCTGTTCATGTTCATCGCTGACCGTGCTGCCGACTTGTCGTCGGGCACGCTCTACGTGGCGCGCTGGGAGCAGGTCTCGGGCGTCGGTCCGGGCGCCGGCAAGCTGTCCTGGGTGCGCCTGGGCAGCGCCACCAGCGCCGAAGTCAAGGCCATGGCAGACCGCTACAAGGCCGCCGACATCATGGACATCCGCACCACTGATCCGGCCGACGGTTCCTTCTCCAAGATCCCGTTCAACGGCAAGTTCAACTGGGTGCGCGTCAAGCCGGGCATGCAGAAGGCCGCGGCCTTCCTGGAAACCCACCGCTATGCGGCACTCGCCGGTGGCAGCCTGGGCTTCACCAAGATGGAAGGCACGACCGTCAACGCGCAGGACAAGATCGCCTATTCGGCCATGTCCTACATCCAGACCTCGATGCTCAATGGCTCCGGTCACATCAAGGTCGCCGGGCCCCGGGCCGGCGCCGTGTACGCCCTGAACCTGCGCGGTGGCCAGCGCGATACCGGCGGCAATGTCATCGACAGTGAATGGGTCGCCATCGACATGGCCCCGCCGGCGGCCCTGGTGGGCGTAGACCTGAAGACACCGGATGCCCTCGGCAACCTGGCCGATCAGGAGCACATTGCCAATCCGGACAACATCAAGTTCTCCGAGAAGCTGCGAACCTTGTTCATCGGCGAAGACAGCGGCATGCACGTCAACAACTTCCTGTGGGCCTACAACGTCGATACCAAGGCGCTTACCCGCGTGCTGTCCTGCCCGGCCGGTGCCGAATCGACCGGCCTGCACGCCGTCGATGAGATCAACGGCTGGACCTACGTGATGAGCAATTTTCAGCATGCCGGCGACTGGGAAAAGGGCTTGCACGACAAGGTCAAGGACACCCTCGACCCGCTGGTACGCGCCAACTACAAGGATCGCTTCGGTGCCACGGTCGGCTATCTGACCGGTTTGCCGCATACCGGAAAGGCCTGATGTGAAGTAAAAGGTTTCACCCCGAAGCGGGCGGACGGAACGCATTCTGCTAGGATCAGGCCCTATCAGCTCGTTTCGTGCCGCCTGCCGATGACCAGAAAGCTGTTTTTTCTCCTGCCGCCCCTGCTGTGCCTCGCACTGCTGGCCGGGTGCGCCTCGACACCCGCCCCGCATGGCGAAGTCAAGGGCGCCCAGGCCAGTTCACGCGAGATGGGCCAATCCGACAGCAACCGCGTGGCTACCCTGGCCATGCGGGCCAATCTCGACAGTCTCTACCTGCTGATGTCCAAGCTGTATCGGCGCAATCCGGCCGAATGGAAAAAGACTGCGGCCAGCCGCGACGAGGCCGAGCAGAAGGTGCGCCAGGCCATCGAACAGCGCCAGGCCTGGCCGGAACTGCAGGGCAAGCGCGATATCGAGGCCATGACGCTGGCCTTGTCGCCGGAGTTCAAGGGGGATAGGGTCGCGGCCTTCATCGATGCCACCGCCGACATGATCATCGTGGCGCACGGCAACAAGATTGAATTCTTCCTGGTCGACGGGCTCGATGCCCAGCGTCTCTACAACGCTGCCCGCAATGTGGAGATCGCCGCCTGGATCCTCTCCAGTCGCCGCCATGCCAGCGGTGCGCCCTTGCTGCTGTCCGACGAGATCGGCAGCCAGGCACGCAATCTGAGTTTCGAACGTGAATTCGGCAAGATCGTCGGTCGCCTGGACCTGATGGCCGAATTCATGACCGAGCGCTATCGCCGTGCCGGCATCAGCTATGTGCAGAACCTGTTGGGCGGGTCATTCCTGCAGTTCCTGCCGGTACGTTGAGTTCGTCGGCCACCGTCGGCCGTGCCGGGGCAATCACGTAGCAGCCACGGCCGTTGCCCTTGGCGGCATACATGGCCTTGTCGGCCGCCTGCAGCAGGCTGTCGGCGTCACAGCTGCCGTCACACACGGCGATGCCCACCGACACGCCCAGCTGATAGTCTCCCTGCGCCAGGTGCAGCGGTTCCGAGACCACCTTGATACATTTTTCGGCCAGCACCTGCGCGCCCTGTTCGTAGGGCTGGCCGAGATCGGTAATGAGCAGCACGAATTCATCCCCGCCCACGCGCGCCAGGGTATCGCCGTGGCGGGCCACCTGGCGCAGGCGCCGTGTGACTTCCTGCAGCACCAGGTCGCCGGCCTTGTGGCCGAGGGTATCGTTGATCGGTTTGAAACCGTCCAGATCCAGGAACAGCAGCGCCACACCATTGCGTTCGCGGCAGGCGTGGGTGAGCGCCGCCTCCATCCGTTCGGCCAGCATCATGCGGTTGGGCAGGCCGGTCAGCACGTCGTGATGGGCCTGATGTTGCAGTTCGGCCTGGTGCAGCTTCAGGCGCGAGAGCAGCCCATTGAAGGCCATGGTGAGGTGGCCGACCTCATCGCGCCGCTCCACCGGCAGCGGCGACAGTGGCAGCTCGCCGCGCGTCATGCGGTCGGCCAGGGCGGCGGCACGGCGCAGCGGACGGAAGAACCACAGGTAGGCCAGCACCACCAGCGCAACCACCATGACCCCCTGAATCAGTCCGCCGCGCCCGATCAGGGCGCGGGTACGGGCGACCGTGGGCAGGGCATCGGCCAGCGGCAGCGTCACCGCCACCAGCCAGCTGGTACCGGGCACCGAGGAAAAGGCTTTGATTTCACTGACCCCATTGGCCGCCACGTCCACGCCATTGCCACGGTATCCCTGCTGCAGGGCCTGGTCCATCAGCTTGTCCTGGCCCACGGGAGGCAAGCGGGTATAGACCAGGGCCTCGTCACTGGAGGCGATGATCAGGCGCTGGTTGGGTGCAATGAGCAGGAAACTGCCGGTCGGCCCCAGTCTGGCCCGTTGCAGGTGATCGAGGAAGCCCGGCGCAGTCAGTTCGGTGCTGCCGCCCAGTACCCCCACGATTCGGCCCTCGGCATTGCGCAGCGGCGTCATGATCGCAAGGATGGGTTTGCCGCTGGCCGGGCTGGTCAGGGGCGGGCAGATCACGGTGGCGCCCTGCATGACGCGTTCGAAATCGGGGTACCGGGTCAGCGACAGGGCGCGGCGGCCGTTGAGCGTAGGGTAGTCGACGACGATCATGCCGTTGGTGTCGGCCACGAAGAGTCCTTGCGCAAACAGCGGCTGCAATTCCTGGTGCTCCTGCAGCCAGGTGTACAGTCCTGCGCGGTCTGCCGGCATGGCCGCCGGCAGGTGCCGGGCCAGGCGTTCCAGGTAGTGCGCCCGCTCCTGTACGCGGTACCCGATGTCCTCGGCCAGATAGCTGGCGATGGTGCTTTGCTGGTCGGCTGCGACCTGGGCTTGTTCCTTTTCCAGAAAGTCGATCAGGATGTAGTAGCGCATGAAGGCGCTGACCACGATCAGCAGGAGGCCGAAGAGGACGAGTCGAGACACCAGGCTGCAATGGATGCGCTTGAGCTTCATTCAGGGATTTGATGTTGTTGTTTTTGCTCGGAGCGCCCTTGTTGCCCACTTCCTTCAAAATTGCCCGGAAGTCGCTCCAAGCCAATATTGTGCCACTGCAATGTGGCGCCGGTGCTCTTTTTTTAGCTATTGCCGGGCTGCAATCCTTGCAGGGCAAGGCTTTGCCCGCGTGCGCAGCCCGGCTGGCCCGGCGAGGAGGCCGTTGGTGCTTCAGGCGGGTTCGGCATGTTCCACCATCAGTTGCACGCTGGTCTTGCCGTTGTATTCGTTGGCATCCAGCCGGAAGGCGACCTGGGCATGGTCGGGCAGGGCATCGGTATGGCCGAACCAGATGGCGTCATACTTGCGCCCTCCCTTTTCCAGTTGCAGCTTGAGGTGCTTGTCCTTGAGGATGCGCTGGCTGAGCACGCGGAAATGGTCGCAGAACACCGGCGGGGCAAAGCCCTGGCCCCACACTTGCTGGTCCATCAGGCTGATGAATTCCACCGAATAGTAGCTGTCCTCGAGTTCGCCATCGGTCTCGATGACGCGCTCCAGCTGGTTTTGCGTGAGCCAGTCGCGCCCTACCGCCTCGAAAGCCTGCGCAAAGGCATCGAAGGCTTCAGCATGGATGGTCAGCCCGGCCGCCATGGCGTGGCCGCCGAACTTGGTCATCACCGAGGGGGCATGCTTGGACACCAGATCGAGCGCGTCACGCAGGTGGAAACCGGCGATGGAGCGGCCCGAGCCCTTGATGAAACCTTCATCTCCCGGTGCGAAGGTGATCGTGGGACGGTAGAACTTGTCCTTCAGGCGCGAGGCCACGATGCCGATCACGCCCTGGTGCCAGGAGGGATCGAAAACGGCGATGGTGCGCCGGTCGGCCGGGTTGAAATCGTCCAGCAGCAGCAGGGCGGTGTCCTGCATGCCGGCTTCGATGTCGCGCCGTTCGCGGTTGATGGCGTCGAGTTGCTGGGCGATGGCCCAGGCACGGCCTTCATCATCGGTAGTGAGGCATTCGATGCCCAGCGACATGTCGGCCAGGCGGCCGGCCGCGTTCAGGCGCGGGCCGACGGCAAAACCGAGGTCGAACGGAGTGGCGCGGCGGGCCTCGCGGCCGGCGGCGCGAAACAGGGCGGCGATGCCGGGGTGCATCTTGCCGCTGCGCATGCGTTTCAAGCCCTGCGCCACCAGGATGCGGTTGTTGGCGTCCAGCTTGACCACGTCGGCCACGGTGCCCAGGGCCACCAGGTCGAGCAGGCTGTCCAGCCGTGGCTGGGTCTGGGCATCGAAGAGGCCGCGCTTGCGCATCTCGGCGCGCAGCGCCAGCAGCACGTAGAACATCACGCCCACCCCGGCCAGGTTCTTGCTGGGGAAGCCGCACTGCGGCTGGTTGGGATTGACGATCACGCGTGCCTCCGGCAGGGCGTCGCCGGGCAGGTGGTGGTCGGTCACCACGACGTCGATGCCGCGCCGCTTGGCTTCGGCCACACCATCGATGCTGGCGATGCCGTTGTCGACGGTGACGATGATGTCGGGATTCTTCTCGCGCACGGTCAGCTCGACGATCTCGGGCGTCAAGCCGTAACCGTATTCGAAGCGATTGGGCACGATATAGTCGACCTGCGCGCCCAACAGGCGCAATCCGCGCAGGCCGACGGCACAGGCGGTGGCGCCGTCGCAGTCGTAGTCGGCGACGATGACCAGCTTCTTGCGCGCGGCGATGGCGTCGGCCAGGTAGCTGGCGGCGGCATCGATATGCAGCAGGCCGGACGGGGCGATCAGGGCATTGAGCTCGCTGGCCAGCTCACGTGCGGTGGACAGGCCGCGCGCCGCATAGACGCGTGCCAGCACCGGGTGCACCCCTTCGGCGATGAGTTGCTCGGCCTGGGTGATGTCATAGGAGCGGGTGGTGACGCGTATCATGCCGACAGCCCCGCCAGTGAAGGTTTGTGCCAGAAACGCCGCAGCGCGCCACGGGTGACCGTCACTTCCAGGCTGCGATCCGCGCCGCTCAGGATCAGATTGAGCGACTCCAGGCTTGCTGCCCGCAGCGATACCAGCAAGGGTGCCAGCCAGTCGCGGTCCAGGTGTTCCAGGTGCTGCAGCCAGAGACCCCATTCCTCGGCCAGCGCGGCTTCGGCCAGGGCATCGAGCACCAGCAGGCGGTGGCCGCTGCCGCGCACGAGCTGGGCCGCGCCCCCATCGATGCGCTCCTGCCCGAAGGCGCGCAGCCAGCCGCGCAGGCCGAAGCGTTCGGTGTAGATGTCCTGCGCCAGCACGCCGGCATCGGCGCCGCCCCAGATCCAGATCGAGTTGATGGCCTTCTGGCCGCGCATTTCGCGCTGTTCGTTGAGGGACTCGGCGAACCATTGCATCTGCACTTCGTTTTGCAGCTTGCGCCAGGCCAGCTCGCCCGGTCCTTCGGGCATCCAGATATCGACATTGCGCCCGCTGGCCGCCGAAGGCGTGGAGGTGCGCAGGCCGGCCCAGGCATCGGCCCGGATGAACCAGGTACGGGCGTCGCCATAGACCAGCTCATGGCCGATCTCGGTAAAGAGCGGCAGGGCGGCGTCGAACAGGCGGCGCGATTCGTCCTCCTCCAGTTGCAGCTGGCCGATGTCGGTCAACACCAGATGATCGCGGGCCACGTGGATGTGGGCCGGATGCAGCACGAACCAGTGGCCGGCGCTGGGCGCGTGGCCCAAGCGCTGCATCAGCGCGCTGGCGGCAGCCGGGCTGCAATCCTGGGCGGCAGGCGGCAGGCCGAAGCGCCGGGCCAGCCAGTGTTCATGCGGCAGGGCGCGTGAAAACGGATCATGCGCCTGGCGCGCCACGGCCTTGCCCCGGCCCAGCAGCATGGCCAGGGCCGGCGCCTGGCACTGGCGCAGCAGGTCGCGCGCCAGCTCGGCCGGGGGCAGGGCGAAGGGGATGAGGATGTCAAGTTGATTCATGGGGCGCTATTTTAGCGGCTGGCGCGCCGCTTGGCCCCGTCGACTGCACAAAGCTTCACTTCAAGGCAGTGTCATTGCTTGTTCCAGGCGTTTTTGGCGCGCTGTCGTACCAGCATGCGTACGCTGTCGGGCATGGGCGTGCGCGCGCCATTGGTCTCGGCCGAGAACCACAGGCTGTCCTCGAAGAAAGGCAGCATGCGCGGCGTGATGAAACGGCTGCGGATGCCGTTGATGTGGCGCTCGCCCTGCGCCGTCTGCTGGGTGATGTAGAAGCGCTGTGGTACCACCAGGTGCAGATACTCCCTGGCGCGTGTCATGGCCACGTACAGCAGACGCCGTTCCTCGGCGATCTCGGCCTCGCTGCCGGTGGCCAGGTCGGACGGAATGCAGCCGTCGACCACATTCAGTACATGGACCGAGCGCCATTCCTGGCCCTTGGCGGAGTGGATGGTGGAGAGCGTCAGGTAATCTTCGTCGCGATAGGGCGGGCCGGAGAAATCGCTGCTGGCCTCGGGCGGGTCCAGGGTCAGTTCGGTGAGGAATTTCTCGCGCGAGGCATAGCCCCTGGCCAGCGCGGTCAACTGCTCGAGGTCGGCGGCACGGGCGTCGGCATCCTCGTAGCGTTGTTCCAGCTGCGGCAGGTACCAGTCGCGCGCGGCCTGGAGGTCGGTCGGCCAGGTCGCGCTGGCGCGACGCATCAGGTCATAGGTGTCGGCAAAGGCCTGCCATTGCAAGGCGATGCCGGAGGGCGCGCTGAAGTTCAGGAGCGCGTCGGCCGGGTCGCTGGCACCGGCCATCAGGTCCAGCACCTTCCTGGCGGTAGCGGGACCGACCCCGGGGATCAGTTGCAGCGCCCGGAAGCCCGCCATCCGTCCGCTGGGATTGTGGGTCAGGCGCAGCAGGGAGAGCAGGTCCTTGATGTGTGTGCTTTCCAGGAACTTGAGGCCGCCGAACTTCACGAAGGGGATGTTGCGCCGGACCAGTTCCAGTTCCAGCGCCGCGCTGTGGGTGGCGGTACGGAAGAGCACCGCCTGCGACTTCAGCGTGAGTCCTTCTTCCCGATGCGCCAGGATGCGGTTGGCCACCCAGCGCGCCTGTTCGGCCTCATCCGGGATCACCACCAGTTGCGGCTTCTGCGAGGAAGGCTTGTCGCTCCAGAGCTGCTTGAGGTGCCGCTCCGGCGCATCGGCGATGACCGCATTGGAGGCCTGCAGGATGGGCTGCGTGGAGCGATAGTTCTGTTCCAGCGTCAACAGCCGCGCCGACTGCGTGAACAGCTCGGGAAAGTCGAGGATGTTGCGCACCGTGGCGCCCCGGAAGGAATAGATGGACTGGGCATCGTCGCCTACGACGGTCACACCGGCGCCATCCGGTTTCATCCTTTGCAGGATCTCGGCCTGCAGGCGGTTGGTGTCCTGGTATTCATCCACCAGCACGTGGTCGAAGCGCGCGCCTGCCGACTGCGCGATCACCGGGTCCGAGAGCATGTCGGCCCAGAACAGCAGCAGGTCGTCGTAATCCAGCACATGCTGGGCTTCCTTGGCCTCCACATAGCGGGTAAAGAGTTCGCCCAGCGGCCTTTCCCATTCCCGGCACCAGGGGAACTGGGTTTGCAGCACCGTGCCCAGGTCTTGCCGGGTATTGACCGCACGTGAATAAATGGACAGGCAGGTCGCCTTCAGCGGAAAACGCTTGTCGGTGGAGGACAGCCCCATCTCGTGCCGCAGCAGGCCGATCAGGTCTTCGGAATCGCCGCGATCTTGGATGGTGAAGTTTTCTTCCAAACCGATGACGGCCGCGTACTCCCGCAACAGGCGCGCACCGATGGCGTGGAAGGTGCCCGACCAGGGCAGTTGCGGCGGGCTGTCGGTGGCTGCGAGCCCCAGGACCTGTCGGATCACCTGGCCGACGCGCCGGCCCATGTCGGCGGCCGCCCGGCGCGAGAAGGTCAGCAGCAGGATGCGCTGCGGGTCGGCCCCGTCGAGGATCAGCCTGGCGACGCGGTGCGCCAGGGTATTGGTCTTGCCGGTACCGGCGCCGGCCACGATGAGCAGCGGCAGCTGCTGTGCCGGTGCAAGCTTGCTGCCGTGCTCGACCGCCTCGCGCTGCTGCGCGTTCAGGCGCGCAAACGGATCGCGCTCGCCGCCGGGCGGGCTGCTGGTGTCGGGGACGTCCTGGGCGAGTTCGGGTGGCATGGTGCGGGAAATCCGGAGGGGCGAGGGGGCGCAAGCAGATACTGTATATATAACCAGTTCATGATGCAACATCAGGAAGTGCTTTTATATGAAGTCACTGAGCGCGAACCTCTGCCGTGGAAGTGAATCTATAGACATCACGGCGGGCGACCGACGGGTCAGGCGCGAGCAGGCGGCTGAGGGCCAGGGATGGGCCGTCGGTCCAAACTGTGGCAAACTTCGCGCTTTGTCTTCGCCCGTGTTGGCGTGCGGCCGGAGCATTGCGCCCCTAGCCTGGGGCGCGAGGCGACTGGTGGCACATTGTGCAGGCCCTCTCCCGGAGCAATTTTGAGTCTGATTAAAAACCTGCCGTTCGAATGGCTGGTCGGTATCCGCTACACGCGGGCCGGCAAGCGCAGCGGTCGCAACAGTTTCATTTCCTTCATTTCCCTCATTTCCATGGCCGGCATCGGGCTGGGCGTGGCCGCGCTGATCGTCGTGCTGTCGGTGATGAACGGCTTCCAGAAGGAGGTCCGTGATCGCATGTTGTCGGTGCTGCCCCATATCGAGGTGTTTGACGCTTCCGGTGCCATGCACGACTGGCAGGCTGTCGCCAAGCAGACCTTCCAGAACCCGGAAGTCCTGGGCGCGGCGCCCTACGTGTCCGGTCAGGGCATGATGACGCGTGACGACAACCTGCGCGGCGTCATGGTGCGCGGCGTGCTGCCCGAAGAAGAGCGCAAGGTGTCCGACGTGGCCGGGCAGATCAAGCAGGGCAGTTTCGATTCGCTCAAGCCCGGCGAATTCAACATCGTCATCGGCGGCGAGCTGGCGCGCGGCATGCGCGTGGGCCTGGGGGACAAGGTCACGCTGATCGTGCCGCAGGGGCAGGTGACCCCGGCGGGCGTGCTGCCGCGCCTGAAGCAGTTCACCGTGACCGGCATCTTCGAGGCCGGCCATTATGAATTCGACTCGTCGCTGGCGTTCATCGACATCAAGGATGCCGAGACCCTGTTCCGCATGGATGCCCCTACCGGCGTGCGCCTGCGCATCCGCGACATGCTGCAGGCCCCGGAAGTGACTCAGCAACTGGCCCACACTCTCACCGGCGACCTCTACCTGCGCGACTGGTCGCAGCAGAACAGCAACTGGTTCGCGGCCGTGAAGACCGAAAAGCGCATGATGTTCATCATCCTCGCCCTCATCATCGCGGTGGCGGCCTTCAACCTGGTGTCCACGCTGGTGATGACGGTGACCGACAAGCAGGCCGACATCGCCATCCTGCGCACGCTGGGGGCCTCTCCCGGTTCCATCATGAAGATCTTCGTGATCCAGGGCGCACTGGTGGGCCTCATCGGTACGGCTGCCGGGGTCGGTCTGGGCGTGCTGGTGGCACTGAACATCGATGTGCTGGTGCCGGCCATCGAACATGCCTTCCATGTGCAGTTCCTGCCCAAGAGCATCTATGTGATTTCCGAATTGCCGTCCGAGCTGATCTGGTCGGATGTCACCACCATCGGCGGCCTGGCCGTTGTGCTGGCATTCCTGGCCACGCTCTATCCGAGCTGGTCAGCGGCCCGTGTCAAACCGGCGGAGGCGCTGCGCTATGAATAATATTGATCCGATCAAGAACCGCCAGGCCGTGCTCTCATCGCGCGGGCTGGGCAAGACCTTCACCCAGGGCAAATATTCCGTGAAGGTGTTGGGCAATGTCGATATCGACGTCTACCATGGCGAGCAGGTTGCCATCGTCGGCGCCTCCGGTTCCGGCAAGTCGACCCTGTTGCACTTGCTGGGCGGGCTCGATACCCCCAGCAGCGGTACCGTGAGCCTGCTGGGCAAGGATTTCGCCAGCCTGGGCGAGCGCGAGCGCGGAACCCTGCGCAACCAGTCGCTGGGCTTCGTCTACCAGTTCCACCACCTGTTGCCGGAATTCTCTGCGCTGGACAATGTGGCCATGCCGCTGATGATCCGCCGCATCAAGCGTGCCGAGGCGCAGGAACAGGCCCGCGAGATGCTGGACAAGGTCGGCCTGGCGCAACGCGTGACGCACCGGCCGGGTGAACTTTCCGGCGGCGAGCGTCAGCGGGTGGCGCTGGCGCGCGCGCTGGTCACGCGCCCGGCCTGCGTGCTGGCCGACGAACCGACCGGCAACCTCGACCGCAGCACCGCCGATCGCACCTTCGAACTGATGATCGAACTCTCGCGCACGCTGGGTACAGCCTTCGTCATCGTCACCCACGATATCGAGCTGGCCGGGCGTTGCGCACGCGTGCTGCGACTGTCCGACCAGGGGCTCAAGGCGGCCGGTCAGCAGTCTTGAGGCTTTCCGGGTAAGCTATGCCCTTGATACCGCCGTCTTTTGGAGACGGCGGTATGCTTTTGAAGACACGAATACCTGAACAGATACAGATGGAAACTGGAGCAAGACAATGAACACCCGCCAATGGCTAGAGACCCTGGTCGCCTTCGATACCACCAGCCGCAATTCCAACCTGGAACTGATCACCACCGTGCGGGACAGCCTGGAAAAGCAGGGCATCTCCTCCTGGCTGGCACACAACAAGGAGCAGACCAAGGCCAACCTGTTCGCCACCTTGCCCGCTACCGCCGGTCCCGATGCCGGCAGCACCGAGGGCGGGATCGTGCTCTCCGGACATACCGACGTGGTGCCCGTGGATGGCCAGAAATGGGATACCGACCCCTTCAAGCTGACCGAGAAGGAGGGCAGCCTGTACGGTCGCGGTACCTGCGACATGAAAGGCTTCATCGCCACCTCGCTGGCGCTGGTGCCGGAATTTCTGGCCATGCCGCGTGTGAAGCCTATTCACCTGGCGTTCTCCTATGATGAAGAAATCGGCTGCATCGGCGCTCCCGTGATGCTGGAAGAGATCGTCAAGCGCGGCATCAAGGTCGATGGCTGCGTGGTCGGTGAGCCCACCAGCATGAACGTGGTGGTAGCGCACAAGGGCATCAACGTGTTCGCCTGCAAGGTACACGGCAAGTCCGCGCACTCTTCGCTGACCCCGCAGGGCTGCAATGCCATCGAGCACGCCGCGCGCCTGATCTGCGCCATCCGCGATTTCGCCGATGGCTACAAGGCCAATGGCCCCTATGACCAATTCTTCGATGTGCCTTTCAGCACGATGACCACCAATCAGATCCGTGGCGGCATCGCGGTCAATACCATCCCTGAGCTATGTGAATTTACTTACGAATTCCGCAACCTGCCCGGCATGAGCGTGGCCGACATCCAGGCCCGGATCGACAAGTACATCGCCGAGGTGCTGCTGCCCAAGATGCGCAGCGAGTTCCCGGACGCCCGCGTGGAGATCGACAACTTCGCCGGCAGCCCGGCGCTGGAAGCGGTGGAGCAGGCGGCCATCACCGAACTGGTACGCGCACTGACGGGCGACCGTGAAACCCGCAAGGTGGCGTACGGTACCGAGGCGGGGCTGTTCCAGCAGATCGGCATTCCGACCATCGTCTGCGGTCCCGGCGACATCGGCAATGCCCACAAGCCCAACGAGTTCGTGACGCTGTCGCAGATGGAACGCTGCGAGCAGTTCCTGCGCAAGCTGGGCAAGTCCTTGCAGCCGGCCTGATCGCACACAGGATCAGCCAGGCTCGACAGCCAGGGACGCGGGACGCGAGCGATCGCGTCCTTTTTTCATGGTGCTGCGCGCCTGCTGCCGTCATTCTTTACGATTGTTAATCCCTGCAAGAGCGCGTTAGACGGTAAACTGCCGTCTCCGAAGCCGGTGCCAACCGGCTATGCTGTTGAAACAACAAGACGCTTCGGGGGAAGCGAGCCGGATCAGCCTGGCTGAGCCATGCGGTCGCGGCCCCTGTTGCGGGTGTCGTCATCCGGAGCCGTTGCCCGCCGGGCCGGTCTTTCCGATTTTCGCCAAGCCATCCAGCACATGTGGGTTGATACGCACTGCCATCTCGATGCCGGGGAATTCGGCGCCCGTTCCGCTGCCATCGCTGCCGAGGCCGCGCAGGTTGGCGTGCGCGTCATCGTCATCCCGGCCATCGCGCGGGTGAACTTCCGGGAGGTCGCCCGACTGGCGCGCGAGGTCGGCAACGCCGTCTATGCGCTGGGCATCCACCCCCTCTACGTGCCCACGTCGGAAGAAAGCGATCTGGACACGCTGCGCACGGCCATTGCCGACGCGCTGGACGATCCGCTATTTGTAGGGATTGGCGAAATCGGGCTGGATTTCTTCGTACCAGCCCTGAAGGAAGCGCCGCTGCGCGAAAAGCAGGAATTCTTCTTCGCCGAGCAGCTCAAGCTGGCGCGCGAGTTCGCGCTGCCGGTCCTGCTGCATGTGCGGCGCTCCCAGGACATCATTCTCAAATACCTGCGCCGTATCCGCGTGCCGGGCGGCATCGCCCATGCCTTCAATGGCAGCGACCAGCAGGCCCGGACCTTTGTTGAACTGGGGCTGCACCTGGGATTCGGCGGTGCCATGACCTTCCCGCGTTCGCTGCAGATTCGCCGCCTGGCAAAGGAACTGCCCTTGTCGTCCATCGTGCTGGAGACCGACGCGCCGGATATTTCCCCGGCCTGGCGCCATCCCGACATCAACACGCCGGACCAGATCCCGCGCATCGCCGAAGTCCTGGCCGGGCTGCGCCAATTGCCCTTGCACGAGATCGCCGCCGCCACCACGGCCAATGCCCGGGCCGCGCTGCCGCGCCTGGCCCATGCGGGACTGCACCTCTGATGCGCGCGCTGATCATCGGATTTGCCGTCGGCGTGGGCTTGCTGCAGGTGCAGGGCCAGTTGCCCGGGACCGAGTGGTATGCCGTGGGCCTGGTGCTGGCCGCCTTGCTGGCCTTGACTGCCTGGAAGTTCTGGCAGCCTTTCCTGCGGGTGCCGTTATTGCTGACCTGCGGCGCCTGGCTGGGTTTTCTGTGGGCCGCCTCGTTTGCGCTCTATTACCTTGACCAGGCTTTGCCGACAGCCTGGGAAGGAAAGGACATCACCGTCATCGGTACCGTCGCCGATCTGCCTGTCCACAACGAGCAGGGGGTGCGTTTCCGTTTCGACGTGGAGCAGGTGGTGCTGCAGGGGGGCGTGAAGCCGCCGGTGCCGCCCCGGCTGGCGCTGTCCTGGTATGGCACCCAGCGTTACCAGCTGCCGTCCGAAGATGGCGAGCAGCTCGCCCCGCCCCGGCTGGCCGTACCCGACCTGCGCCCCGGCGAACGCTGGCGGTTGCAGGTGCGCCTCAAGCGTCCGCACGGCAATGCCAATCCCGACGGATTCGACTACGAATTGTGGCTGCTGCAGGACGATGTACGTGCCACCGGCTATGTCGTTGGTCGTCCGGCGGCGGCGGGCGCGCCGCTCACGGCGCTGAACCGGCGCATCGATGAATTCGTCTGGACACCTTCCCACGTCATCGACAGCGCGCGCGGCTGGCTGCGCGATCGCATCCATGCGGCGTTGCCCGATGCGCCCTATGCCGGGGTGATCGCGGCGCTGGTCATGGGCGACCAGCGTGGCATCAACCAGGCCGAATGGACCGTCTTCAATCGCACCGGCATTGGCCACCTGATGGCCATCTCCGGTCTGCACATCACCATGCTGGCGGCCTTGTGCGGCGGGCTGGCGAGCTGGCTGTGGCGGCGTTCCTTCTTCACCGGGGCGCAACTGCCGCTGCGCCTGCCGGCCCAGAAGGTGGCGGTGATCGTGGGCATGCTGGTGGCTTTTTTCTATGTCCTGCTGGCCGGTTTCGGAGTGCCGGCCCAGCGCACCTTCTACATGCTGGTCGTGGTCGGGGTCGCCTTCTGGCGCGGCCGCATCGTGCGTGTCTCGGTAGTGCAGTGCCTGGCTCTGGGGCTGGTCTTGCTGCTCGATCCCTGGGCGGTACTGTGGCCTGGGTTCTGGCTGTCTTTCGGGGCGGTGGCCTTGCTGCTCTATGGCTCGGTGGGTCGCATGCAGCCGCCGCAGGCCATGGCTGCCGCGGCCTCGCGCAGGCACTGGTGGTCGGCGCTGCTGCAGCGGATCAAGCAAGCGGGATACGCCCAATATGTCGTCACGCTGGGGCTGGTGCCCTTGACGGTGCTGCTGTTCGGGCAATATTCCCTGGTCAGTCCGATCGCCAATGCGCTGGCCATTCCTCTGGTCTCGCTGGTGATCACGCCGCTGGCGCTGCTGGGCAGCATCCTGCCGGAACTGCTCGCCCACTTCGTGTTGCAGGTCCCACACCAGCTACTGGCGTGGCTGGCCGATTTTCTGCGAGTACTTGATGCCATGCCCTGGGCGGTGTGGCAAACGCCGCTGCCGGGCGTCTGGATGTTCGCGCTGGCCCTGGGGGGAACCTTGCTGGTGCTGGCGCCGCGCGGCTGGCCGGTGCGCTGGCTGGGCCTGTTCGGCTGGTTGCCGTTGCTGCTCAATGCGCCCGTGGCACCGGCCGAAGGCAGCATGCGCGTGACCGCCTTTGACGTCGGGCAGGGCATGGCCGTGCTCGTGGAAACGCCGGGACATCGCCTGCTCTACGATACCGGGCCGTATTACACCGCCGAATCCGACGGGGCTACCCGCGTGATCCTGCCTTACCTGCGTGCGCGCGGTATCGATCATCTGGATCGTGTGGTGATTTCCCACAATGACAACGATCATTCCGGCGGGGCAGTGTCGCTCTTCAAGCATCTGCCGGTGGACAGCGTCTATTCATCGCTGGCACCACAGAGCCCCATCCTGCGCGCCGCACCCGCGCATACACGCTGCCAGGCCGGGCAATCGTGGAACTGGGATGGCATCGGCTTTACCATCCTGCATCCGCGGGCGGCCAGCTATGACAGCGACAAATGGCGTCCGAATGCCCGCAGTTGCGTGCTGAAGGTGCAGATCGGGCGGCAGTCGGTGCTGCTGGCCGGAGATATCGAGGCCGTGCAGGAAGACGAACTGGTCAACGGTCCGCTGGCCGACCGCTTGCCCTCGACGGTGCTGCTGGCACCGCATCACGGCAGCGGGACCTCGTCCACCGAGCCCTTCCTGCGGGCGGTGCGGCCGGAACTGGCGGTATTCCAGGTCGGCTATCGCAACCGTTTCAATCACCCCAAGCCGGAAGTCTATGAACGATATGGTCGTCTTGGCATCCGCCGCCTGCGCACCGATGAAACTGGCGCGCTGACCATGACGCTGGGGGATCAGCTGCAAGTGGATCAATACCGCAAGCAACATGCGCGGTATTGGTACGGCCAGTAAGCAGGCAAGGCGCTCGACGCCTGCCTGTCGTTCCATTTCGCGATGCGGGAAAATAGCACGCTCGCGGCGTCGGCCGTTTTGCTATGCTGCGGCCATTGCCTAGCCTGCACCTGTCCATGAGCCTTCCCATTCTTCATTTCGCCCACGCCAACAGTTATCCGGCGGGGACTTACGGCATGTTCTTCGAACAATTGCGTGCCCACTACGATGTGCGCGCCTTGCCTATCCACGCCCATGATCCACGCTTTCCGGTCGACGACGGCTGGCGCACTCTGGCGCGCGAACTGCGTGAGGAACTGGAGCGCAGCTATGCCGAACCGGTGATCCTGGTAGGGCATTCCATGGGCGGCATCCTGGCGCTGATGGCTGCGCGCAAGCGCCCGGCGCTGGTGCGCTGCGTGGTACTGCTGGATTCGCCGATCGTGGCCGGCTGGCGCGCGCAGCTGCTGCGCCTGGCCAAGTTGCTGAAGTATGAAAGCCGTCATTCGCCCTCGGTGGCCTCGGCGCGCCGCCGTGACAACTGGCCGGACATGGAGGCAGCCTACCGGCACTACGCCGCCAAGTCCCTGTTTGCGGCCTGGCCGCAGCAGGTGCTGCGCGACTATCTGCAACATGGCCTGGTGGCGCAGCCCGGTGGCGGCGTGCGCCTGCGCTTCTCGCGCGAGACCGAAACCGCGGTCTATCGCACCATTCCTCATCACCTCGGGCGCCTGGCGCGCCAGACCTATCCGGTGCCGGTAGGCTTCGTGGGCGGCGTCGATTCGGTCGAGTGCCGTCTGGCCGGCCTGGAGGCCACGCGCCGGCTGGTCGGACCGAACTTCCTCCAGATTGCCGGCGGCCACCTGTTTCCGATGGAATCCCCGGTGGCGGCGGCCCAAGCCACGCACGGCATGATCGGACAACTGTTGCAGGGCAGGCAGCTTCACGGCCAGTGACGTGTAGATGAACCAATTTGCCGGGACGATGGTCAAGAATCCAGTGCGCGGGGCCGCGCATGTTTTCCTGCTGCAAGATTGTCGATGGAGAGACACTAATCGCAGGGAGGCTTAAAAAACGAGCCGGATTTGGGGTATAATTTGAATTTCCCGCATGTGCCGTTCGGCACTCATCTGTAATGACCAAGTTTGTATTTGTCACTGGCGGCGTCGTGTCTTCCCTGGGTAAAGGGATTGCCGCCGCGTCCCTGGCTGCGATCCTCGAATCGCGCGGCCTCAAAGTCACCCTCCTGAAGCTCGATCCCTACATCAACGTCGACCCCGGCACCATGAGCCCCTTGCAGCACGGTGAAGTGTTCGTCACCGATGACGGCGCCGAAACCGACCTCGACCTGGGCCACTACGAGCGCTTCATCTCGGCCAAGATGAAGAAGGTGAACAATTTCACCACCGGTCAGGTATATGAATCGGTGATCCGCAAGGAACGCCGTGGCGAATACCTGGGCAAGACCGTCCAGGTCATCCCGCACATCACCAACGAGATCCAGGAATTCATCCATCGCGGCGCCGAAGGTTTCGAGGTCGCGCTGGTGGAAATCGGCGGCACTGTCGGTGACATCGAGTCGCTGCCCTTCCTTGAGGCGGCGCGCCAGTTGAGCCTGCGCTCCGGCCGCAACGCCACCGCCTTCGTGCATCTGACCCTGGTTCCCTTCCTGGCCTCGGCCGGCGAACTCAAGACCAAGCCCACCCAGCACAGCGTGCAGAAGCTGCGCGAGATCGGCATTTCCCCCGACGCGCTGCTGTGCCGTGCCGACCGCCGCATCCCCGACGACGAGCGCGACAAGATCTCGCTGTTCTCCAACGTCGCCGCTGACGCCGTCATTTCGGTGTGGGATGCCGATAGCATCTATAAGATTCCGCAGATGCTGCACGACCAGGGTTTGGATACCATCATCTGCGAAAAGCTGGGCCTGTCGCCCAAGCCGGCCGACCTGTCGATGTGGGACAAGCTGATCGATGCGCAGAACAATCCTTCGCACGAAGTCACCATCGGCATGGTCGGCAAGTACGTCGACCTGACCGAGTCCTACAAGTCGCTCACCGAAGCGCTGCGCCATGCGGGCATCCATACCGGCAGCCGCGTCAACATCGAGTACCTGGATTCGGAAGAGATCGAAGCCAACGGCACCGACAGCCTGACCAAGTACGACGCCATCCTGGTGCCGGGCGGTTTCGGCAAGCGCGGAGTGGAAGGCAAGATCGCCGCCGCCCGCTATGCCCGCGAAAACAAGGTGCCTTACCTGGGCATCTGCCTGGGCATGCAGGTGGCGCTGCTGGAATATGCGCGCAACAAGGCCGGTCTGTCCAAGGCCAATTCGACCGAGTTCGATCCGGATACCGAACAACCGGTGGTGGCCCTGATCGATGAATGGCAGAACCATGACGGCAAGGTCGAGCGGCGCGATGCCAACTCCGACCTGGGTGGCACCATGCGCCTGGGGGCGCAGACCTGTGCGGTCAAGCCGGGTACCCTGGCTGCCGAAATCTACGGCGACAGCGTGACCGAACGTCACCGCCATCGCTATGAAGCCAACAACTTCTACCTGGGTCGCGTGGAAGAGGCGGGCATGATCGTGTCGGCCCGTACGCCCAGCGAAGACCTGTGCGAAATCATGGAACTGCCGCGCACCGGCGAGAACGCTCACCCGTTCTACATCGGCGTGCAGTATCACCCGGAGTTCAAGTCCACTCCGCGTGACGGCCATCCGCTGTTCATTTCGTACATCCGCGCGGCGCTGGCGCATCACGCAGCGTCGAAGGGCCAGGCATAAGCTGCCGGCCAGGTGCATGAAACGGCTGCCGTCGGGCGGCCGTTTCAACATGGGCGCCCCGGCTACCGGGCCTGCACCCGCCAATCATTTTTAAAACCTTGATGGAGATCTGGAATGAGTGCAATCGTTGATATTATCGGCCGCGAAGTGATCGATTCGCGCGGCAATCCGACCGTGGAATGCGACGTGCTGCTGGAATCCGGCGTGCTGGGTCGCGCTGCCGTGCCCTCGGGCGCATCCACCGGCTCGCGCGAAGCGATCGAACTGCGTGACGGCGACAAGAGCCGTTACTTCGGCAAGGGCGTGCTGCAAGCCTGCGAAAACATCAACACCGAGATCTCGGAAGCCATCATGGGCCTGGACGCCAATGAGCAAGCCTTCCTGGATCGCACCCTGATCGATCTGGACGGCACCGAGAACAAGAGCCGCCTGGGCGCCAACGCCATGCTGGCCGTCTCGATGGCCGTGGCCAAGGCCGCTGCCGAAGAATCGGGTCTGCCCCTGTATCGCTACTTCGGCGGCAGCGGTTCCATGCAGATGCCGGTGCCGATGATGAACGTCATCAACGGTGGTGCCCACGCCGACAACAACCTGGACATCCAGGAATTCATGATCATCCCGGTGGGCGCACCGAGCTTCCGTGAAGCCCTGCGCTATGGCGCCGAGGTGTTCCACACCCTGAAGAAGATCCTGCACGATCGCGGCCTGGCCACCTCCGTCGGTGACGAAGGCGGTTTCGCTCCCAACGTTTCCAGCCACGAAGAAGCCATCAGGCTGATCATCGAAGCCATCGAGAAGGCGGGTTACGAGCCGGGCACTCAGATCGCCCTGGGTCTGGACTGCGCTGCCTCCGAGTACTACAAGGACGGCAACTACCACCTGGCCGGTGAAAACATGGTGCTGACCCCGGCCCAGAAGACGGGTCTCTTGGCGTCCTGGTGCGACAAGTACCCCATCATCAGCATCGAAGACGGCATGGCCGAGAACGACTGGGCCGGCTGGAAACTGCTGACCGAAACCCTGGGCAAGAAGGTCCAGCTGGTGGGTGACGACCTGTTCGTCACCAACACCAAGATCCTCAAGGAAGGTATCGACAAGGGCATCGCCAACTCGATCCTGATCAAGATCAACCAGATCGGTACCCTGACCGAGACTTTCGCCGCCATCGAAATGGCCAAGCGTGCCGGCTACACCGCCGTGATCTCGCACCGTTCGGGCGAAACCGAAGACTCGACCATCGCCGATATCGCTGTTGGCATGAACGCCTTGCAGATCAAGACCGGCTCGATGTCGCGTTCGGACCGCATGGCCAAGTACAACCAGCTGCTGCGTATCGAAGAAGACCTGGGCGACATCGCCAGCTATCCCGGCCGCGCTGCGTTCTACAACCTGAAGTAAGAAGCTTGCGGCGCCCACCCCAAAGGCAGGCGCCGCATTGAGAGCTCCCGGCTATGCGCCTGATCATCCTTTGCCTGTCCTTCCTGCTGGTTGTGATCCAGTATCCGCTCTGGCTGGGCAAGGGCGGCTGGTTCAAGGTCTGGGAGCTCGACCGCCAGGTGCAACTGGCGCACAAGAAGAACGACGAACTCAAGGAACGCAACGCCAAGCTGGCCTCTGAAGTGGACGACCTGAAGCAGTCCAAGGGGGCGGTGGAAGAGCGTGCGCGCTTCGAGCTGGGCATGATCAAGCAGAACGAGGTCTTCATCCAGCTGCTCGATGGCAATTCGACCAAGCCTGCCCCTGCCGTCAATCCAAATCCCTTCATGCCTGGTTCCGGGCAACCGAGCAGTGTTTCCGTTCCCGTCAACGCGCCCGCCTCCAGCGCCCGCGTTGCTGCGCGTTGAGCGCCTGTCCGGCGTCGTCCTGTCTTTCGCATGAGCCTTGATACCCCGCTGAACTGGCTGGGCCTGAGCACCACGCCGCTGGAACTGGTCTCCTTCGTGCTGGCGGTGATCACCGTCTGGCTCAACATCGCCCAGAATCATTGGGCGTGGTTGTTCTCCATTCTCTCTTCCTTGTTGTACGCGGCGGTGTTCGCCGATGCCCGTCTCTATGGCGATGCCGGCTTGCAGTTCGTCTTCGTGGCGGTCTCGGTCTGGGGCTGGTCGCAGTGGCTGCGTGGCGGCGAGCAGCAGGGGCCGCTGCAGGTATCGAGGCTCTCGGCACGGGGCTGGCTGCTCATGGGCATGGCCTGGGTGGCGGGGTGGGGGATACTGTCATGGTTCCTGCAGCGCTACACCGATACCGATGTGCCGCACATGGATGGCCTGCTCACCGCCGGCAGTCTGGTCGGACAATTCCTGCTGTCGCGCAAGAAGCTGGAGAACTGGCTGGTCTGGATCGTCGTGGATGTGCTCTACGTGGGACTGTATCTCTACAAGCACCTGACGCTGACGGCCATTCTCTATGCCCTCTTCGTGCTCATGGCCGCAGCGGGCTGGCGCAGCTGGCGCCGCGCCTAGCGGGATGGCGGCAGTGCCGGTGCCGCCGCTGGCGGGTCGGCGAAGACGATGCGGTTCTTGCCGGCATTCTTGGCCTTGTACAGCGCCACATCGGTGCGCTTGAGCAAATCCGCCTGGCTCTCGCCGGGCTGATACACCGCCACGCCGGCACTGAAGGTGATGAGCAGGCGCTGGCTTTCGTGCATGAAGATGCGCTTGGTCAGTTCGCGCTGGACCCGCGTGATGATCTGGACCGCGTCCTGCGGACTGGTCTCCGGCATCAGTACCACGAACTCCTCGCCACCGAAACGCGCGATCACATCCAGCTTGCGCAAGGTCTCGCGAATGACCTGCACCATGTGTACCAATACTTCGTCACCGGTGGCATGGCCGTGCGTATCGTTGATGCGCTTGAAGTCGTCCAGGTCCAGCAGGGCCACGCACAGGGGCGTTTCGCGACGCAGGGCGTTGGCGATCTCGCGATCCAGGGATTCATCCATGCCGCGCCGGTTGAGGCTGCCGGTCAACTGGTCTTCGCGCACCAGTTCGCCCATCTGCTGCAGTTGCTGCTCCAGCGCCTGGATGCGTTCCTCGGCCTTTTCCACTTCCTGGCGCGCATCTTCCATCGCATCGCGCGAGCGGGTGGCTTCTTCCTGGGCTTTCTGCGTCTCGGTCATGATCTCGCTGAGCACGCTGTTGAGGTCGGCAATGTTGCCGGCCTGGCTGATCTGTTGCGAGAACCCGCGGATGGTGCGCTGGTAGTTGTCGGTAGTGGAGACCATGGCCGAGAGTCGATCCACGAAGGTCAGCATCATGTTCTTGACCACCACTTTTTCCTCGGACAGGGTGTTCTTCAACAGGCCCTGCTTGTAGATCACTTCCTTGAGGTTCTTGGTGGCGTCGGCCAGGGAGGTGCTGCTGAGCGGGCCGGCGATCAGACTCTGCACCGTCTCGATCTGGCTCGACAGCCAGGAACCTTGTTCCAGCAGGCCGTTGATGTTTTCCAGCAGCAACTGGAACAGGCGCATCAGCAAATCCTGCTGCTGGGCCATGTCGTCGGTCTTGAGCTCGATCTGGAAACTGAGCTGCCTGACGCGGCTGATGATGTCGTTCATCGCCTGTTCCGAGAACGCCATCTTCAGCTCCTGGCCACTGTTGCGCGACTCATTGGCCAGTTCCGGCGCGGTCGACAGCAGCGAGGGCAGATTGAAGACCAGGATGCGCGCCAGCATTTCGCGCAGCATCTTCTCCTTGATGCTGTCACGGATGAACTGGCGTTCCAGGTCGATTGGCACCAGTTCGCCGTGGGGCACTGCCGGCTTGGCGGGCAGGATGGGGCGACTCTGCCAGTTGGCGTCGGCAAATTCGGTCAGCTGGCGTTCGAACTCGCTCCAGTCCCCATTCTCGCGCGCACGTACCAGGCGCGTGCCGAGCAGGCCGTTCTCACCGGGCTGGCGCGAGAGCTTGGTGGCGAAATTGCCGAGCACCGACTCGGCCGTCACCCCTGGCAATCCGCCCTGGATTTCCTCGTAGGCGATGCGGTAGGCGTCCGGCGTGGGCGCAATGCGCCTGGCCCCCAGCCTCTGGAAAGCTTCTCGGGCGATCTCGACAGGCGTGAGCGTGGTCGGTTTCTTGGACATGCCGGCTGGTGACTGTATTGTTGGTGTGATTGTCTGGGTGCCACGGGGAATTTAATAAGGTATCGGCGCAGGCCGGCATTGCTTGAGCACGGCGCCTTCCCCTGTCATCGCGCAGACGCGGCGTAGTCTCCCCTTGCGCCGTAGTCCGTTGCCGCTGTCCCTCAAGGTAGAGGCAAGAATGACAACTAATTGTACTTCAGCGCATGTGCTCTGGATGCTTTTAATAGGAGGAGAAAAGCCCCTTTCCAACAAGGAAGCCACGGCTTGCTGACTGCTTGTCAGGCGTCAGCGGGGAAAGGGCGGGGCAAACTCATTCGACCAGCTTGTTCTTGAGCGCGTAATGCGTCAGCTCGGCGTTGTGGCGCATCTTCATCTTGGTCAGCACCCGCGAGCGATACATGCTGATGGTCTTGACCGACAGCAGCAGCTCGGCGGCAATGTCGCTGACGGTCTTGCCGGAAGCGATCATGACCATGGTCTGGTATTCCCGGTCGGAGAGGGTTTCATGCAGCGGCGTGTCGTGGTCCACGCCGATCTGGTTGGCCAGTTCCTGCGCCAGCGAGGGGCTCACGTACTTGCGCCCGGCGGCGGCCTGGCGGATGGCTGCCAGCAGTTCGCCAGGACTGGCCTGCTTGTTGAGAAAGCCGGCCGCTCCGGCCTTGAGCGAACGGATCGCGTACTGGTCCTCACGGTGGATGGAGAGCATCAGCACCGGCAGCTCCGGCTGCTCCTTGCGGATCTGCTTGAGGATGTCGATGCCGCTGCGGTCGGGTAACACGATATCCAGCAGCATCACATCGCCATTGCCTTCGCGGGCCAGCTTGATGGCCTCCAGACCGTTGGCAGCATTGCCGACCACGACGATGTCCTTGCTGCCGGCACAGATCTGGCGCAGACCCTCGCGTACGATGGCGTGGTCATCGGCGATCAGGACCTTGATGGCGGCGGTGGATTTCTTGCTCATGGGCGGACGGCGACACTCCTCTGAAACCCTTGCTGCAAGCTGCGGCGGGCGAGGGCGTATTCTATAGCGTTCATTCAGAGTGTGACAGGTATGACGATATTTACGCAGGTACCGCCACTGGCGCGGGCCTCCCATGTCGCACTGCCGCCCAGGGCTGCGGCGCGCTGGCGCATGTTGGTCAGGCCATGGCCACGCCTGCCGTCGCGCCCGGCCAGGGCGGGATCGAAGCCGCCACCGTCATCGGCGATGCTCAGGTGCAGGTGTTTGCCGCTCTGTTCCAGGCGCACCTGCACCGTTCGGGCCGCTGCATGGCGCGCCACATTGTTGAGCGCCTCGCGCAGGATGCGCAGCAGGCCCAGTACCAGGAATTCATCGTGCACGGTCGGGCCCTGCTCAGCGTGGAAGCGGCAGTCCAGGCCGCTCTGGCGACTGAAATGGCGGCACTGCCAGTGCAGGGCGTCGACCAGGCCGAACTCGACGATGGGGGGATGCAGTTCGTCAATGATGCGCTCCATGCCTTCGCGCGCCTGCTGCAGCAATTGTCCGGCGTAGTCGGCCTGCGGCAGGGCGGCATGGTGTTCCAGGGCCAGCTGTTCGCGCAATTGGCCCAGTGCCATGCCGATGCCGGTCAATTGCGCACCCAGTTCGTCGTGCAGGTCGCGGGCGATGCGCGTGCGTTCTTCTTCACGGAGGCGATAGGCATCTGACAGATCGAGGGCGGCAGAATCGGACATGCGAGGCAGGTAAGCGGAGGAAGCTGAATATTCTTTCATAATAGCCGCGAGCCACCCATATGCAGGCCGGATTTCCCTTTCGGCAAAAAATCTCGGTCGAGGGCTTCCCAAAGGGGAAAACTTGCTGCTATAATTTTGTTTTTCGCGGCTGTAGCTCAGCTGGATAGAGTACTTGGCTACGAACCAAGGGGTCGTGGGTTCGATTCCTGCCAGCCGCACCAGATATAAAGGGTCCATCGCAAGATGGGCCCTTTTGTCTTTTTTGCCTTCACTTTTACGCTTCCAATTTCCGCCTCCATTTTTCCGGCTTTGCTCAGTGCCTGCTGCGCGCAGGTACTGGCCGGTCAGCGTGGCTCGGTCTGAGCCGGGGGCGCTTGCAGCCAGTGCTGGACGGTCTGGTTGACCAACTCCATGAATTCACGCGCATCCACCGGTTTGACCAGGTAGTCGTTGGCGCCTGCTTCGCGCGAACGCGTGGCATCGGCTTGGTCATGAGAGGTGGCGAACATGATGACCGGCAGCGCGCGCGTATGCGGCTGGCTGCGTAGCATGTGCAGCAGGTCCAGCCCTTCCATGCGCGGCAGTCGCGGTTCCAGCAGGATCAGGCAGGGCAGGGTTTCGGGGTGCTGCTGCGCGTGGGGACTGAAAAGCGATTCCATGGCCCGTTCCGCATCCTCGAACCAACCGAAGTCGCACTCCAGCTTGCTGCGCCAAAGGCTGAAGCGCGCCAGTTCCACCGACTCCGGACTGGGATCGACCATCAATATGCTGGGGCGGGACATGCGTTATGTGCGGGACAGGGCGTTGTTCTTTGAATGCGGCATTTCTGAGTTCCGGCAAGTTTGACATAGCAGGGGGCAGAAATCCATTGTTCAATACGCATGCCAACCCCCAGGCAGCGCCTCAATCTCGTCGATGTCAGGTGTTTCCCTCAGGCCGTGGGTTATCGCAATGAGCTTACGTGACAATTACAGATACGCCTTGACTGCCCGCCCGGGCCGGCATTCGCCGCGCGCGGGGGCAACCCTGCTGGATCATTCAATTTCTGAATGCCAGATATGAACGAATAAAATCTCGCGTTGCAGCATTCCTGCTGGCCTGCTCGGCTATATTCCTGACAGCTGTGTCATGAGTTGCAACGAAGCTCATTCGTGAACCTCTTCGCACAAGCAGCGGCAATGCCTTGGGTGCATTGCACAAAAAATCGAACAAAGACGGACAGGCAAGTCAGCCAGGGGGAGTCTTTTTCTTCACCTCTTTTCGTGTCTTGTAGTTGAACCGGCGTGCTGTGGCGCGCCTCCTTTGCATGGGTGAATTTTCCATCATGACCATTACCAAGCGCCTCATTCTCACTCTCTCGACAGCCCTGGTGGCGCTGCTGTTCGTCGGTGCCGACGGGCTCTGGCAATTGCAGCGTGCCCAGCAGCGACTGGAACTGATCCAGAATCGCATCATCCCCGGCATGGACAGCCTCAATCTGTTGAAGGGCTATCTGGCCGATTCGCGCCTGGCCGGCTATCGGCTCTCGGTGTTTGCCAATCTGCCCGACAAGACCGCCTTGCAGAAGGCGGTCGATGCCGCCAACAAGGCGCTGGACGAGGAATTCGCCCACTACGAGCGCGATCTCGTGTTCGATGACAAGGACCGCGCCTTGATCCTGGCCGACAAGGCCAACATTGAAGCCTACCGCCGAGCCCTGGTACCGTTCTTCGCCGCCGCCTATGCCAATGACATGGAGGGCGTGCGCGCCACGCTGCAGGCAGGCACGCCGCTGGCCCTGTCGGCGGCTGCCGCCAAGAAGGGCTTTGATGACCACATCCTGATGGGGCGCCAGATGATCGACACCATCAAGCACGAGAGCGACGCTGCATACGCCTTCGCTCTGCGCGCGATGATCGGGGTGATCGTGCTGGCGGTACTGCTCACGGGATTGCTGGGGATGCGCACCCTGCGCAGCGTGACGCACAGCCTGGGCAAGATCCAGCAGACCTTCGAACATGTCAGCCAGACCCTGGACCTGTCGCGTCCGGTGCCGGTGGAGCGCATGGATGAAATCGGTCGTACTGCCGCCGCCTTCAACAAACTGCTGGCGCGCATCGTCGAGGTGGTAAGCACCACGCGCAGTTCCACCGATTCGGTGACGGTGGCAGCGCGTCAGATCGCTGTGGGCAATGCCGATCTGTCGGCCCGCACCGAGCAGCAGGCCGCTGCGCTGGAGGAAAGCGCTTCCAGCCTGGAACAACTGACTTCCGTGGTGCTGCAGAATACCCAGAACGCGCGCCAGGCCAACGCGCTGGCGCAATCAGCCTCGCAGATCGCCGCGCAGGGCGGGGACGTGGTGCGCCAGGTGGTCGACACCATGAACTCTATCAATGACTCCTCGCGCAAGATCGTCGACATCATCGCAGTCATCGATGGCATCGCCTTCCAGACCAATATCCTGGCGCTGAATGCAGCGGTGGAAGCAGCGCGGGCCGGCGAGCAGGGGCGTGGCTTTGCCGTGGTCGCCTCGGAGGTGCGTTCGCTGGCGCAGCGCTCGGCGGCTGCCGCCAAGGAAATCAAGGCGCTCATCGACGATTCCGTCGACAAGGTCGGTAGCGGCAGCAAGCTGGTGGAACAGGCCGGCGCCACCATGAGCGACATCGTCGACAGCGTGCAGCGCGTGACCCAGATCGTCGGCAGCATCGCCGATGCCAGCGAGGAGCAGAGCGCCGGTATCAGCCAGGTCAATCAGGCCATTTCGCAGATGGACCAGGGCACCCAGCAAAATGCCGCGCTGGTGGAAGAGGCCGCAGCAGCGGCCCAGGCTTTGCAGGCGCAGGCCGAGAGGCTGGAGAGCGTGGTGGCGGTCTTCCAGCTGGAAGGGCGCCTGGCGGTACCCGTGCGCAGCGTGGCGGCAGCACCTGCATCTGCGCCGCTGGTCTCGCACTCGCTGGCGCAGCTGGAACAAATCTGAGTGGCACGGGGCCGGCCTGGCAACCCCCATCTGATGCCGCTCGCAGTCCCTATGAACCGCCCGGTGCCCGCCGGGCGGTTTTTCATTGCTCGCGCATTTTTACTCTTCGGTCAGCATTGCTATGAAGGATTGCACTAAGGTGACCCGCTCACTGCCTCAAAGGGTGATATACTTAATGCTAATCATTATCATTTGTCACCAGGAGAATACGCAATGATCGGTTTGAAGAAACTAGCTGTCGCCGCAGCGCTTGGCCTGTGCTTTGCAGGTTCTGCCGTGGCCGCCGAATACCCCATTGGCAAGCCGCAGATCCAGAATGGTTTTGAAGTCAATGCCGTCTACCTGCAACCGGTGAAGATGGAACCGGACGGCATGATGCGCAAGGCCGAGGATTCCGACATCCACCTGGAAGCCGACATCCGCGCCGTGGCCAAGAACCCCAACGGGTTCGCTGAAGGTGACTGGATGCCCTATCTGGTCGTGAAGTACGAGCTGACCAAGGTCGGTTCCACCAAGTCACTCAAGGGCGACATGATGCCCATGGTGGCCAACGACGGTCCCCACTATGGCGACAACGTCAAGCTGGAAGGTCCGGGCAAGTACAAGCTCAAGCTGACCATCTCCTCGCCGCAAGCCAATGAGCACGCCCACTTCGGTCGTCACGTCGACAAGGAAACCGGTGTCGGTCCGTGGTTCAAGACCTTCGAGCTGAACTACGACTTCACCTTCGCCGGCATCGGCAAGAAGGGCGGCTACTAAGCCGGTGGCAGGCATTGAACCAGCGCCTGCCTTTGCAGTGAATCGATGCCGGTCTGGCCAGGATGGCGGACCGGCTTCACCGTTTTGAGAGTTCCGGAGTCTTCATGATCGCAAGAATCGTCCGACTGATCTGCCCGGGCCTGGTCGCTCTGTCCATGCTGGGTGGCGCCGCCCAGGCCAGCGCTTCCGACCTGCCGACCTTCAAGCTGGAGATGCAGGACGGCAAACTGATCCCGTCGCGCATCGAAGTGCCGACCGGGCAGCGCATCAAGATCGAAGTGCACAACATCGGCAAGTCCGCCGCCGAGTTCGAAAGTGTCGAACTGCGCAAGGAGAAGGTGCTGGCGCCGGGTGCGCAGTCCTTCGTGGTGATCGCCCCTTTGCGTGCGGGCGAATACAAGTTTTTCGATGACTTCCACCTCGACATGCCGCACGGCGTGATCGTCGCCAAGTAAGTCCGGATGCGCGCAAGCGACACGGAAGTCCAGGTTTTCAGGAAGGGAAGGGTTTCATGGGACAGGTCATGTTCATCGTCTGGCGCGAAAGCGTCGAGGCGCTTCTGGTGGTCGGCATTCTGTATGCCTGGCTGAAGAACGGCGATGTCAGCGCGCGGCGCGGCATCCCCTATCTGTGGGGCGGCGTGGTGGCCGGCGTGGTACTGGCGGCAGCACTGGGCGCAGCCCTGCTGGGCTTTTCGGAACTGCTCTCGGGCGACGCCCAGACCTACTTCCAGATCGCCATCGTCCTCATTGCCGCCGTGCTGATCGTGCAGATGGTGTTCTGGATGCGCAAGCATGGACGCACCCTCAAGAAGGACATGGAAAGCTCCATGCAGTCCAGCTATGAAAGTGGCAACTGGTGGGGTGTGTTCGTACTGGTGATGCTGGCCATCGCCCGCGAGGGCAGCGAAACGGCGGTCTTCCTGTACGGCATCGGCCTGGGGCAGCAGAACGCCAGCACGGCTTCGCTGGTGCTGGCCGGCGCGATCGGTTTCGGGCTGGCCTTCCTGACCTTCTATCTGTTGCAGCTGGGCGGCAAGATCTTCTCCTGGCGTCGTTTCTTCCAGGTCACGGAAGTGATCCTGCTGCTGCTGGCGGCCGGTTTGCTGGTCACCGGCGTGGAAAAGCTCTTCGACGTCCTGCTGGAAAGTTCGGACATGCTGGCCTCGGCCAACTGGACCATGACCCTGACCGGTCAGCTCTGGGATACCTCGGCACTGCTGGATGATTCCACCACCCTGGGCAGCCTGATCTCGACCCTGACCGGTTACCGCGCCCGTCCGGCGCTGCTGTCGGTGATCGTCTATACCGTTTATTGGGTCGTGGTATGCTCCGCCCTCTATCGAAAACCCCAGCCTCAGCTCAAAAGCAAGAGGCAGGAAGCCGTCTGAACCTGATGACAACCTGTACGCAATCGCCGACTCTGCTCACGCGTACCGGAGACTGGATGCGCCGCCATGGCGCATTCATCCGAGGCCTGCAATGGATCGTGGTGGCCGTGTATGCGGTGCTGATCCTGGTTCCGGTGTTCCTCCCGCTGCCTGACGAAACCGCCCATCTCTGGTCCAATCTGACGCTGATCGCCCAGTTCGCCTTCTGGGGCATCTGGTGGCCCTTCGTGCTGGTGAGCATGGTGCTGATGGGACGCGTATGGTGCGGTGTGCTCTGTCCGGAAGGCGCACTCACCGAGTTTGCCAGCCGTCATGGACGCGGCCGCGCCATTCCCCGGTGGATGCGCTGGGGTGGCTGGCCCTTCGTGGCCTTCGCCCTGACCACGGTCTACGGCCAGATGGTCAGCGTCTACCAGTATCCCAAGGCGGTGCTGCTGGTGCTGGGCGGCTCCACCGTCGGCGCCATGATCGTCGGTTACCTGTATGGCCGCGACAAGCGCGTCTGGTGCAAGTACCTGTGCCCGGTCAATGGCGTCTTCGGCCTGCTGGCCAAACTGGCCCCGGTTCACTACAAGGTGAACGAAGACGCATGGCGCGCCTCCTATCATCCCGAACACAAGATCATTCCGATCAACTGCGCACCGCTGGTGCCTTTGCGCAATATGAAGGGGGCTTCCGACTGTCACATGTGCGGTCGCTGCAGTGGCCATCGCGATGCAATCGCTCTGAGCTTCCGTCCCCCGGCGGTGGAAGTGGTGCAGTTCGGCAAGACCCACAATAATCTGTGGGAAAGCGCCCTGGTCCTCTACGGTCTGCTGGGCATTGCCATCGGCGCCTTCCACTGGACGGTCAGTCCCTGGTTCATCACCATCAAGCAGGACATTGCCACCTGGCTCATCGATCGCGACATCATGTGGCCCTTCGGTACCCAGGCGCCCTGGTGGCTGCTGACCAATTATCCGCAGCAAAGCGACGTCTTCACCTGGCTCGACGGTGCCATGGTGGTCGGCTACATCCTCACCACCGGCCTGGTGCTGGGTACCGGCGTGGCCCTGATGTTCGGCCTGGCTACGCGCCTGTTGGGCAAGTGGGAATGGAGCCGCTTCAACCACCTGGTGCAAGCCCTGATCCCCCTGGCGGGCTGCGGCGTCTTCATTGGGCTCTCGGCCACCACCATCAGCCTGCTGCGCGCCGAGCACTGGCCCGTCTACTGGGCCAATGACGTGCGCGCTGCGCTGCTGAGCGCCATGACGCTGTGGAGCCTGTGGCTGTGCTGGAAGGTCGTGGCGCGTCACGCGACCCACTGGCTGCAGCAGGTGCTGACCATGCTGCCCTTGATCGGTGGCCTGGCGCTGGTCAATACCGCCTGGTGGCTGATGTTCTGGGGCTGGTAAGACAGACGTCACACGCATCGTATGAAGGAAAACGGCAGGTTTGCCCGCAAGCCTGCCGTTTTTATTTGCGTCTTGTTTGATCTCGGGTCTTGCCGGCTATGTGAAGTTGGCTGCCGAAGCAGTACAATCGCTGCCTTTTCAAGCCAATTGCCGGAGTTTTCATATGAGCACCTTGCCCGCCTGTCCCCAATGCCAATCCGAATTCACCTATGAGGATGGTGGTCAGTTCGTCTGCCCCGAGTGCGCCCACGAATGGAGCGCCCAAGCCGCGCCCGCCGAGGCGGCCCGGGTCTGGCGCGATGCCTCCGGCAACGTGCTGCAGGATGGCGATACCGTCACCGTCATCAAGGACCTGAAGCTGAAGGGCGGCGGCGGTGTGGTCAAGATGGGTACCAAGGTCAAGAACATCCGTCTGGTCGAGGGCGACCATGACATCGACTGCAAGATCGACGGTTTCGGCTCCATGGGCCTGAAGACCGAATTCGTGCGCAAGGCCTGATCGCTTGCCGGCCCCGGGCGCGGGTCCTGCAAGCCAGGGCCGCTCTCACGTAGAATGGCGGTTTGTCCGCAGCCAATGTATACATAAGCATGCGGGCGTCCCGATCACGACAACAACGAAACTGCCATGGCCCGTCCCCGCTTCCTGCCCGATAACATGACCCTGATGCTGCTGGCCGTCGTGCTGACTGCATCTTTTCTTCCCTGTACCGGCCAGGTGGCCGAGGCCTTCGATGGTCTGACGACCTTCATGATCGGTCTGCTGTTCTTCATGCACGGTGCCAAGCTCTCGCGCGAAGCGGTGGTGGCCGGCTTTACGCACTGGAAGCTGCATGTGACGGTACTGCTGTGTACCTTTGCGCTGTTCCCTCTGATTGGCCTGGCCTTGAAACCGGTGCTGCTGCAATTCATCACCCCCGATCTGTACCTGGGGCTGCTGTTCCTGTGCGTGCTGCCCTCGACCGTGCAGTCTTCGATCGCCTTTACCTCGGTGGCGCGCGGCAATGTGCCGGCGGCGATCTGCGCGGCCTCCGCGTCCAATCTGCTGGGCATCTTCTTCACGCCCCTGCTGGTGGGGGTGCTGGTGGTGGCGCATGATGGCAGCGGGCATTCCTCGCTCGGTTCCATCCTGAAAATCGTTTATCAGTTGCTGCTGCCCTTCGTGGCCGGCCAGATCGCGCGCCCCTTCATCGGTCGCTGGGTCGAGCGCAACAAGTCCTGGCTCAAGTTCGTCGACCAGAGTTCCATTCTGCTGGTGGTCTACGTGGCCTTCAGCGAGGCGGTGGTGCAGGGCCTGTGGCACCAGGTGCCGGCGACGATGCTGGTGGCGCTCTTGGTCATCAATGCCGTGCTGCTGGCCATCATCATGGCACTGACCACCTTCGGCAGCCGCCGCCTGGGCTTCAACAAGGAAGACGAGATCACCATCGTCTTCTGCGGTTCCAAGAAAAGCCTGGCTTCGGGCGTGCCCATGGCCAAGGTGCTGTTTTCCAGCGGCGCCATCGGCATGGTGCTCTTGCCGGTGATGCTGTTCCACCAGATCCAGCTGATGGTGTGCGCCGTCATGGCCGCGCGTTACGGTGCGCGCGAGGAACAGGTGAGGGCAGCGGTAGCGACCGAAAGCGGCGGCGACTGATCGTCCCCGGGACGACCTCTCCGCCCACAAAAAAGACCGGCACGCAGCCGGTCTTTTTTTGCCTGTAGGGTCGCTCGGTTTCGGTTCAGGGCGCCGGATTGGGCTGCCTGCGATGGATGGCCTCGATCGCGGCCAGCACCTCCTCGCTCAGCTGTACCTGGGCACTGTCGATGTTGCTGCGCAGTTGCTCCAGCGTGGTCGCGCCGATGATGTTGGAGGTCAGGAAGCGGCGGCTGTTGACGTAGGCCAGCGCCATCTGCGCCGGGTCCAGTCCATGCTGACGCGCCAGCGCGACGTATTCTGCGGTGGCCCGTTCGGCCTGCGGATTGGTATAGCGCACGAAGCGTTCGAACAGCGTCAGACGGCCGCCGGCCGGACGCGCGCCATCCAGGTACTTGCCGCTCAACATGCCGAAGGCCAGGGGCGAATAGGCCAGCAGGCCGACCTGTTCGCGGTGCGCGAATTCAGCCAGGTTCACTTCGAAACTGCGGTTGAGCAGGTTGTACGGGTTCTGGATGGTGACGATGCGCTCCAGTCCATGCTGCTCGGCCGCGCGCAGGAATTGCGCGACTCCCCAGGCGGTCTCGTTGGACAAGCCAATGGTGCGGATCTTGCCGGCCTTCACGAATTCGGAGAGCGCCGTCAGGGTTTCCTCGATGGGCACCGTGGTTTCATCCTCCACGTGCTCGTAGCCGAGCTGGCCGAAGCTGTTGACGCTGCGGTCCGGCCAGTGCAGCTGGTACAGGTCCACGTGATCCAGTTGCAGGCGCTCCAGACTGCCATGCAGAGCGTCGGTCAGGCCCTTGCGGTCGAGGTCGTTGATGCCGCCGCGGATGTGGCGCGGGTTGTGCGCCTTGCGGGCCGGGCCGGTGCACTTGGTAGCGATCAGCAACTGGTCGCGCTTGCCGGATTTCTTCAGCCAGGTCCCCAGATAGCGCTCGGTCAGACCTTGCGTTTCGGCCTTGGGCGGGACCGGATACATTTCGGCGACGTCGATGAGGTTGATGCCGCGTTCGACGGCATAGTCCAGCTGCGAATGGGCGTCGGCTTCGGTGTTCTGCTCGCCCCAGGTCATGGTACCGAGGGTGATGAGGCTGACCTTGAGGTCGGTGCGGCCGAGTTGGCGATACTGCATGGGGATTCTCCTTGTGATGCGCAGGCAGGCGCGCGGAGCGCGTCCTGCCGGCTGGCGCGGGATCGGGTAGTATAGCGGCGCCCGCCCTGGCTTGCAGGGCAGGGCCGCAGCGGCGCCAAGACCGCTTGCGCCAGCCCGGTTGCTGCTTGCAGTCCCGGACTCCATCACGCCAGAACACCGCCTTCCCATTCACGAGACATGTCATCCACTTCCCCCAGCGCGACCCCCGATGATGCCGCCGAGCCGCTGCGTCATCACATGCCCTTCAAACTTTTCTGGTGCGCCAGCGTGGCCTCCACCATCGCCTTGCAAATGCAGATCGTCGCGGTCGGCTGGCAGGTCTACCAGCTCACCCACAGCGCCTTCGATCTGGGCATCGTGGGCCTGGTGCAGTTCATTCCTTCGTTGATCCTGGTCTTCGTGGTGGGCCATGTGGCAGACCGCTTTGATCGCCGCAACGTCGCGCGCGTCAGTTCGCTGGTGGAAGCGGCCGCTGCCGCCACGCTGGCAGTGGGCAGCCTGCAAGGCTGGCTCAGCCGCGAGATGATGTTCGCGATCGTGGCCGTCATTGGCGCGGGCCGGGCCTTTTCCAAGCCGACCATGTCGGCCCTGCTGCCCAGCCTGATGTCGCCCAAGGCCTTGCCGGGCGCCGTGGCGGGCTCGGCCTCGGCGACCCAGTTCGCCATCATCATCGGCCCGGCATTGGGGGGCTTTCTCTACGTGGCCGGGCCGGCCGTGGTGTATGCCAGCAGCTGCGCGCTGTTCATCGCCTGCAGCGTACTGTTGTCGCTGATCCGGCGTCCGGCCCAGGTGACGGCATCCCAGGCAGCACCGTCCAAGCCCACTGGTGCCAGCTTGTCGTCGGTGTTCGCAGGCCTGGCCTTCATCCGCAGCAAGCCCGCCATCTTCGGTGCCATCTCCCTGGACATGTTCGCCGTGCTGCTCGGTGGCGCCACTGCCTTGCTGCCGGTCTACGCCAACGACATCCTGCACACCGGTGCGGTCGGCCTGGGTCTGTTGCGCTCGGCACCGGCTGCCGGGGCTCTGATCGTGGCGCTGCTGCTGGCGCGCTTTCCGCTGGGTGGCCGGGTAGGGCGCACCATGTTCATGGCCGTGGCCGTGTTCGGACTGGCCACCATCGTCTTCGGCCTGTCGCGTTCCTTCCCGCTCTCGCTGGCCGCGCTGGCGGTGCTGGGTGCGGCCGACATGATCAGCGTGGTGGTGCGCTCCTCCTTCGTTCAGCTGGAGACGCCCGACGCCATGCGCGGTCGGGTCTCGGCCGTCAATTCGGTGTTCATCGGTACTTCCAACCAGCTTGGAGAATTCGAATCGGGCCTCACTGCAGCCTGGTTCGGTGCAGTGCCTGCGGTGCTCATCGGCGGCTTTGGCACGCTCTTGATCGTGCTGCTGTGGATCCGCCTGTTCCCGTCGCTCTACCAGGTCGACCGGCTGGCGGCGCGTCAGTCCTGAACTCCGGCGGCAGGCCAGCGGCGGCGCTCAGGGCGGATCGCCCTCGGTCATCAGCATCTGGCTGGCCTGGCGTGCGGCCTGCTGCTGCGCCAGCAGCATCTGCAGGAACTGCGTATAGGGCACCGGCTTGCTGAAGTAATAGCCCTGGTATTCATCCGAGCCAAATTCGCGCAGGGCCTGCAACTGCTTCTCGGTCTCCACGCCTTCGGTCACCACCTTCAGGTTCAGCGCATGGCTCATGGCGATGATGGCCTGTACGATGGCGCTGCTGTTGGCATCGTCGGGAATGTCGTTGATGAAGGATTTGTCGATCTTCAGCGTATTGACCGGGAAGCGCTTCAGATAGGCCAGCGATGAATATCCGGTACCGAAGTCATCGATCGAAATGGTGAAGCCTTCTGCACGGATGCCATCCATGATGGCAATGGCACGATCGCGGTTGTGCATCACCATGCTCTCGGTGATCTCGAACTCCAGGCAGGCCGGCGGTGTTCCGTGGCGCTGGACCACGGTCTTGATGTCTTCCAGCAGGTGTTCATCGCCGAACTGGCTGCCGGTGAGGTTGATGGAGATGCGTCCGCACACCAGGTCGCGTTCCAGCATCAGGCCGATGTCGTGGCAGGCCACGTCCAGCACCACCAGGCCGATCTGGTCGATCAGCCGGGTTTCTTCGGCCAGCGGTATGAATTCGCCTGGTGGCAGCAGGCCACGCACCGGATGCTGCCAGCGCACCAGTGCCTCGGCGCCGACAATGCCGCCGCTGGCCAGGTTGATCTTGGGCTGGTAGTGCACCACGAACTCGGCGCGCTCGATGGCGCGGCGCAGCTCGGCCTCCAGCGCGATGCGCTCGACCGTATTGGTGTTGACCTCGTCGGAGAAGAAGCGATAGTCATCCTTGCCATGGTGCTTGGCGCGGTACATGGCGATATCGGCGTTCTTGATCAGGGTCTGCGCATTGTCGCCATCGCCGGGATAGGTGGCGATGCCGATGCTGGCCGAGAGCATGGCTTCCTGCCCATCGATGATGAAAGGCTTGCGCGCCTCGGTCAGCAGCTTCTGGGCGATCTCGCCCAGTTGCAGCGGATCGTCGAAGTCATCCACCAGCACGATGAATTCATCCCCGCCCACGCGCGCCAGGATATCCAGTTCGCGCAGCGCGTTGCGAAAGCGCTGGGCGATTTCCTGCAGCACCGCCTCGCCGGCCTCGTGGCCGAAGGTGTCGTTGATGTTCTTGAAGCGGTCCAGGTCCATCAGCAGCACCGCCACCATGCCGTTGCGGTGCTCGGCGTGGGTGATGGCGTTGGAGACGTGCTGGGTGCACAGGAAGCGGTTGGGAAGGCCGGTGAGCTCATCGTAGTGCGCCAGGTGGCGGATGCGTTCGTCGGCGCGACGACTCTCGATGGCCACGCTGGCGAGGTCGGCGGCGATGTTGGCCAGTTGCAGGTATTCGTTGCTGGGGGCCTGGTTTTCCTTGAGCAGGGCGGCGAACACGCCCAGCAACTGGCCTTCCTTGCCGATGATGGGCCAGGCACCGCAGGACGGGTAGACTTCCACATCGATGAGCACCCGCAGATGTTCGGTCACCGGATCGCGTGCGATATCGGTGACGATGCAGGGACCGCGCCGCAGGGCCGCCTCGGCGCCGACCCCGCAGCCATGACGGATCGGCATACCCTGCAGGGCACGCAGCAGACGCGGCGGGTAGCGGCGGCTGAGCACCGAGGTGAAGTGCGAGGCCTGTTCATTGACCAGCATGACGCAACTGGCACCGTAAGGAATCTGGGCATCGGCAAAGCCGACGATCTCGTGCAGGATGCCATCGAGGTCGTCATCGGCCATCACCATGTGCAGGACACGGTTCTGTTCGCTCTGCAGCAGCTCGGCGCGTTTGCGGGCGCTGATGTCGCGCAGGATGGCGAAGATCGCATAGCCGCGCTCGAATTGCGCGCGATTGAGAGTGACGTCGGTATGGATGATCTTGTTGCGGCGGACCGTCACCCACTCGAACTGCTGCGGCTGGCCGGCCAGTACCCGGCCGACCAGTTCGTCGATATCCGGCTGGTCCGCCTGGCGCGCCTTCTGGCGCGAGAACAGGCCGACCTTGCGGCCGATGATGCGTTCCTTGTCCGGTACCCCGAAAAAGCGCAGCGCCGCCGCATTGCAGTCCAGATAGCGCAGCTCGGACGAAATCAGCACGATGGGATCACTGCCTTCCTCGTAGAGCTTGCGGTAGCGGTATTCGCTGGAGGACAGCGCGTGATCCAGGCGGCGCTGATAGCGGAAATACACCAGGAAGGCAATCAACGCGATGAGGATGAAACCCAGGATGCCAGTCGTCAGCAGGATGCGATTTTCGGTACGGCTGCGCCAGGGCGCCAGCACGTCTTCCATGCGGCGCGCATAGACTGCCACCAGCGACCATTTGTCCAGCCGCTTGTAGGTAAACAGCAGCGGTTCGCCGGTCAGATACGAAATCTCCTCGAACGCGCCTTCCTCGGCCCCGGCGCGGATGCGCGCCATGCTCCTGGCATCGGCCAGGCTGACGCTGAGCCAGCGTTCTTCGAAGGGCGAGCGCAGCATCATCGAGCCGCTCTCCGTGCGCAGCGAGACGATGGCCTCGAAATTGGTGATGCGCTTGTAGAAGTCGAAGAAGGTCGATGCCTTCAGTTCCGCCACCAGTAACCCGATCGGTCGTGAACTGCGATCGTAGAGATTCATGGCCACCGGCAGCACCAGCTCGCGGTTGTAGCGGCTGCGCATGAGCTGGCCGACGAACAGAGCGGGCCGGGTCGGGTTGCCATCCACATGGGTGAGCTTGTGATCCTCCGGGATGCTGGTGGTATCGAGGGCTCGCAGGGAGCTGGCGCGCGTGTTGCCGTTGCGGTCGATGTAGCGCAGCACCATCACGGTGGGCAGGCGCTGCTGCAAGTCAGCCAGCAGGCGATACAGGGCCGGGTCGTTGTCCAGCAGATCGGGGCCGGCGGCCTGGACCTGCCTGGCACCGGACCAGAGCAACTGGTCGAGCTCGCTGAAGACACGTTCGGCCTGTTCCTGCACGCTGCGCACGGCCGCCATCGAGCTGGCGCGCTCGGCGTCGATGGTCAGCTGGCGGTCCTGGCGGATCTCCCACCAGGTCTGCACGACAATGAATGACCCGACGAAGCCCACGAACAGCAGCAAGGTCTTCAGGGTGGTGCCTGGGCGCCCTGGCGATTTGTTCTGTTTTCCCATGTGACCAACTATCACATTACCTGTCGTTAGGCAGCGCATCGCTGCACATCCCTTGGCCCGGAAAGATGCCGGACGACCGTGTCGACAGCCCTCGCACGCAATTGGCGCGTTCGCGCCAGCGCAATGGCCGGCACTGACAGGGCCGTGACGCACAGCGCATGTCAATGCAGCAAGCCGCAGCCGTTCACCCGGTATGAACGCGCTTACGCCAGAATTACGTGGATGCCCCCACTTCGTGATACGCGAGATGTCAGTATGCCATCTCGTGTCCTGCTGCGCTTTGTTGGCGCTTGTCCTTGCTTCGTGTACTTGTTGTGCGCTGATGGATGGCGATATCCTGACCACCCTCATCGTTTGTTCTGTAGCAACCTTACCGCAAGCCCAAGCCTTTGTCATCCTGCCCGCAACCTCGCTGCAACGCGACAGCGTGATTTTCATGTCAAATGGAAATTTTCACCAGTTATGGCATCAACATGAAGGATGTAAAGCCCGGCGCATGGTTTTCCGTTTGCAATGCGATAATACTGCCCAGCCAGAAGTTTCACAGGCATCACAGTTTTACTGAATATCCCTGACCAAACGCGGCATTGCCGGTCGGGGACGTCTTACATCAATCATCACGCAAAGGACCCATCCCTATGAAGACAAGAGCAGCGGTAGCATGGCAGGCAGGCAAGCCCTTGACCATCGAGGAAGTCGAGCTCGGCGGCCCCAAGGCTGGCGAGGTTCTGGTCGAGATCAAGGCCACCGGCATCTGCCATACCGACTATTACACGCTCTCGGGCGCTGATCCGGAGGGTATCTTCCCGGCCATTCTCGGCCATGAAGGAGCGGGCGTGGTGGTCGACATCGGTCCGGGCGTGAAGTCGCTCAAGAAGGATGATCACGTCATTCCCCTGTACACGCCGGAATGCCGCGAGTGCAAGTTCTGCCTGTCGCAGAAGACCAACCTGTGCCAGGCCATCCGCGCCACCCAGGGCCGTGGCCTGATGCCCGATGCCACCAGCCGCTTCTCGCTGGACGGCAAGCCGCTGTTCCACTACATGGGTACCTCGACCTTCTCGAACTACATCGTCGTGCCTGAAATCGCGCTGGCCAAGATCCGTTCGGATGCGCCCTTTGACAAGGTCTGCTACATCGGCTGTGGCGTGACCACCGGCGTGGGCGCGGTACTGTTTACCGCCAAGGTGGAAGCGGGGGCCAACGTGGTGGTGTTCGGTTTGGGCGGCATTGGCTTGAACGTCATCCAGGCGGCCAAGATGGTGGGCGCCAACAAGATCATCGGCGTGGACCTGAACCCGGCACGTGAAGCCATGGCGCGCAAGTTTGGCATGACCGACTTCATCAATCCCAAGGACGTGCCCAACGTGGTCGATGCCATCATCGGCATGACCGATGGCGGCGCCGACTACAGTTTCGAGTGCATCGGCAACACCACCACCATGCGCCAGTCGCTGGAGTGCTGCCACAAGGGCTGGGGCCAGTCCATCATCATCGGCGTGGCCGCAGCCGGCCAGGAGATTTCCACTCGTCCGTTCCAGCTGGTGACCGGCCGCGTCTGGAAGGGCTCGGCCTTCGGTGGCGCGCGTGGCCGCACCGACGTGCCCAAGATTGTCGACTGGTACATGGAAGGCAAGCTCAACATTGATGACCTGATCACGCACAAATTGCCGCTGGAGCGCATCAATGAAGGTTTTGACCTGATGAAGAGCGGCGAGTCGATCCGCTCCGTGGTCGAGTTCTGAGGAGGGCGCGATGCTGGAGACTCTCTCCGAGCACGGCTGTTTTGGCGGCGTACAGGGCTTCTATCGCCATGCTTCGCCGGCCATCGGCCTGGATATGCGTTTTTCGGTATTCGTCCCGTCCCAGGGCGGGCAGGGCGGAGGCAAGCTGCCGGTGCTGTTCTATCTGGCGGGGCTGACCTGTACCGAAGAAACCTTCATGATCAAGGCCGGTGCGCAACGCGTGGCGGCGCAACTGGGCCTGATCCTGGTGACTTGCGACACCAGCCCGCGTGGTGCCGGCATTGCCGGCGAAAGCGACAGCTGGGACTTTGGCGTCGGTGCCGGTTTCTACCTCGATGCCACGCAGGCGCCGTGGTCCGGGCATTACCGCATGGAGAGCTATGTGGTGGAGGACTTGCGCCGCGCCGTGCTGGAGAACTTCCCGGCTGACGGGCAGCGCACGGGCATTTTCGGTCACTCCATGGGGGGGCATGGAGCGCTCACGCTGGCCTTGCGCCATCGCGAGCTATACCGCTCGGTGTCGGCCTTTGCTCCGATTGCCGCGCCGATCCACTGCCCTTGGGGCCAGAAGGCTTTCGGCAATTATCTGGGCCCGGATCAGGAAAGCTGGAAGGAGCATGATGCCAGCGAACTGATGGGCAAGCTCTATGCGCCGTTCCCGCAGGGCATCCTGATCGACCAGGGGCTGGCCGACAAATTCCTGACCGAGCAGCTGCAGCCGGAACGTTTCGAAGCGGCCTGCAAGGAAGCCTCACAGCCGCTGACCTTGCGCCGGCATGCGGGGTATGACCACGGGTATTACTTCATCGAGAGTTTTGTGGAAGATCATTTGCGCTTCCATCATGCGAATTTGATGGCTTGAACTCGCTTGAGCTGAAATGAAGGGCTGACGATCAACATCGTCAGCCCTTATTTTTTACCTTTTTCTTTTCACATGCTCTGCCGAGGGGCACTGTTCACTTTTGAATCGACGCACGCTTGCAGTGATTCATTGTCGACGCGGATCCGAACCTTCATCCGGAGGTACGGAAATCGTCATGCAACGATAGGTCTTGCGTCGCTACTCCTTTAATTTATCGATTTTCAAAGGAGGGCCGATGTGCTCCGTCATTTGCCTGACAAGCCGGATTCCTTGTGGCGACATCAAAGGAAGGGCAAGTCAATGAGGCAGCTTTCACTCGTGTTGTGGATGGTTTCGTTGACGGCGCTTGCCGCCCCGCCAGAGGATGTCGTCAAAAGCTGTCTCTCCGGCACGGCCCGCAATGGGGTATCGCGAACTGCGATTGAAGGCGGGGCTCTCTATCTTCAGGACGATTACCGGTCTGGTTACCAGGCTGAATATTTCTTGTATGGGGGCATGGAGATCGGGAGCGCCCAATCGCGGCGCGGCGATGCGTTGCTGTATCGCGGCAGGCTCTACCCGCTGAGGCGGGCAGTCAAGCTGCCGCAGACAAGATCAAGGGAGCGCCCCGCCATTCAGGTTGCGCTGGCAGAGTGGTCTCTGATCCGGGAGAAGGGCAAGCAGTATCTCTGCGTCAGCGATCAGTTCGAAGGCATCGGCCGCAGCGGCAGCTTTCAGAAGGCCAGGTTTGGCTACCTGCTGGAGACCTGGCGGCACGGTACCTTGTACTTTTTTGATGGGCTGGTGGATTGATCCGCAAGCTGTCAGCTGAGTGCCTCATCCTAATCAGAAAATAGGAAAGAAAAAACTAGCCTGATCGTGAGGCTGAAAATTCACTCAATCATGTTTCTGACAGCGCTGCATTGGGGTGATTGCTTATCCAATGAGCATTCTAGATTGGAATAAGGTGATGTCGATTTTTCGCCCGTACACTCGTGGATGTTCTCCCAAATATGAGCTGGGCCTTCGCCGCCGGGAAAAGCTGCGCTTCTCCCATCGGCACTCCAGAAGAATACGGAGCGCCCCATTCCAACCGCCCCCTGGGAATATGCGGTAATGGGAATGATGGGCCAGGTACTGTCTCTCACGACTTTCTTGGAGCGCAGGTCAACGACGGTGTAAAACGCATCGCCGTCGGAGAGCGTGAACAGGGCGTAAGGATCCAGCCAAGACCACCTTTCGCCGCCCCGGAATGCGTATTCGATCAGGGCGCACTTGCCCCCCGGATTGACCAGAATGGTCTGCGGTTCGATGGCGGGGCGGATCAGTTGGGGGACTTTGCGTAAAAGGAGATAGCTCGCCACGAGCACTATCATCATGCCTGCAAACAGTGTTCCGGAACGTTTATGTGGCATGGCTTTGAAGGAGTATTGACTGGATGTCTTTTGACGTCAGCCTGAATCGATAGGGCGTCCTGAGTTTGGTGGTCCTGATATCGCTGAAGACCATCAGGTCGCCTCCTTTGCCAGTCTCCTCCCTGTGCGCTGTGAATTTCTGATTTTTTACGATCAGATAGTCATCCGGACAAGTTCCTCGTGATTCGCCCAGAGCATACAGCCGAACAAAGGGTTGCTTGGTCTTTCTCCAATGCCCGAGATATTGAGCCCCGTTGAAGTCATAGGTGTCCCTAGCGAATACACCGATGTTATTGACCACGACCTCATACCATTTCGCAGGGAGGCGATAGCTCTGTTGTTCCTGAGGGGAGGCAGCGTCGCCAGGAATAACGACGCCCTCGCCGGCAATCTTGAACAGGAAATCTGCGCATGCCACCCAGAGATCGTCGAGATCCGGATCGCTGAAAAAGAGCTCATTCATCGCGGCTGCGCCATATGATTGCACTTTGAAATCTCTTTCGCCGACTTTCTTGATTTGGAATTGCGAAAGTTCATTGATTGCCGGGACGGCGTCTTTAAAGTCACCGAAGACTTCTGGCCGATTTGAGAACTTTCCACTTTTCACCAATTTCTTGACGAGTTCTCTGCGAGCCGGCTCGCTCTCGTACAAGGGAGGGGTAGAGCGAACCCAAGCTTTCTTTCCGAAAATCAGGTCATACTCTTTTTTTGCGCGAGGAAAGGAGAGCAGCCATTCCATCGTGAGCGTGGAGCAGTCAGTCAGACCGGCTGGATAAAGCCGGGCGTCAGTCAAACCACGCTTTTCTTCGTCAGACATCGCGTAGGCGTTCGACGAGAGCCATTTGCGCATCAGTATGGCGCCGCGTTTCCACGCGGCTTTCTCCATGATGTCGGGAAGATCGGTAAGCTTGAAAACATCTGCATAACAAACTTTTCCCTGCTTCATTTCTGTGGGGCTGGTTCGCGACTTGCCAACAAGCTCGAGTTTGCCTGTTTCAATAGTCGTCATTTCCGGACCTCAATTTCACGCTGAGGCCCCAGTTCCAACTTCAGGGCTTGCCGCTTGTCTGCCTGTGCGTATTTTGTTCTTCCTTGATCGTCGGTATATCCCTCGATTATCTGCCCTGTATCAAGCGTTATTCGATAGAACCGTCGACGCGCAGGGTTTCCCGTCTCTTGTTCCAGGACAATGAAATACTCGTCGAATTCTTTCTCGTGAGACGCGTCAGGAGGGTCAATGCCACGCCATCCACCCTCTCCGTCCGGCACAAACGCAGGAAAGATGGTGGATTCGGACGAAATGCCGTCTGTGCCGTTCAGGGTTGAAATGAGTGGGCAACCTTGGCTGCTTCGCATTCCATGGAGAACCCGTGGTCGACCATTCGGCAGTACGTTAGTTGGGAGACCTTCGGCGATGACGCAGCGCTTGCTGCATGCGATGCTTGCTCCTTGGTACGTATAAGCGCGGCCGTGACTGGAGCACGTCTGAACACCTTCAATCACGCTTGCTCCGCAGGCTGCCACATCGCCCTGCCGGACCCATCCCAGGATATTCACGATGCCTCCCACATCATCATGCTGGCGGACTTTAAAGGGGGCGAGGAGTCATTCTTGCTTGAGATCAGAGGATGCACGGCAGCTCTCCCGTGGATGAAAATGGGGAAAGTTACGCGAGATGTACGCTGTGCTCCATAGTAAGAAGTCGATCTTTGGGGCGCATTTGCTTGCTACAGCTGCTCATCAGGATTTTTCCAATATCGAATTGCGTGTATTCGAAGACGACGTTACATATGAAAAAACCGGCCCAATCGGACCGGTCCCGTCAGAACGATACAGGCAAGCCGTCAGTGCATGATCAGACGAACGCGTCTGTCACGACATGCTCCCCCAGCATGAACGCATCGGCCACATGCCGCAGTGGCGCCACATCCACATCGGACGATCCGCTACGGATCAATTTGCAGAAATGTGCATACAGCGAGGGATACTCCCCCTCCACCGGCAGCTCGCACGGCTTATCGTTGATCCAAAGTTCATGTCCGCCCTTTTTCAGGTGGACCCGGGTGCTGTCGGTCTCGATGACGATATCCCAAGTCTGCTCACCCGTCTGGCGCCAGTCGAAGTCGGCCTGCACATCCGTGCCCAGCGCATCCGTAAAGGCCAGGCGCGCGGCAATCGGGGTCTGGCGGTTGGACGGCACTTCCAGCGTGGCCTGCTTCAGGAACATCGCCTGCGGCAGGATCTCGGTGACGATCGACAAGGCATTGATGCCCGGATCGAACACGCCCAGGCCGCCCGGTTGCCAGATCCATTCCTGGTCCGGATGCCAGTGGCGCACGTCTTCACGCCAGATCACCTTGACCTGGCGCGGCGCATGTTCCTGCAAATGACGCTTGACCACCTGCACCGCCGGCGCATGGCGCGAGTGCCAGCTGGCGAACAGGGTCACGCCTTTTTCCGCCGCCAGGTGCTTCAGCGACTCGACTTCGGAGAGCGTGGCGCCGGGCGGCTTTTCCAGGAAGACGTGCTTGCCTGCCCCCAGCGCTTCGCGTGCGGCTTCATAGCGGTACTGCGGCGGCATGCACAGGGAGATGGCGTCGATGGCCGTGCCCGAGGCCAGCATCTCGGCCATGCTCTTGTAGGCCGTCACGCCCTCGATGCCGTGGTTGCGACTGGCCGTGGCGACCAGCTTGAAATCAGCATTGCCGGCAATGGCCGGAGCATGCTGGTCATAAACGATCTTGCCGACGCCGGCGATGGCGAGCTGGATGGGTGTCATGGTGTCCTTGCTTGTTATTGGTGACATGAGGGGAGGGGCCACAGATTACCAGCGTTGATGGACATGCGGTGCAATGTCGTGCAGATAGAGTTCGCGCAATGCCTGCATCACCTCGTCGGTCAGCGGCGGCAAGTCGCTGGCAGCACTGTTGGACTGCGCCTGCGCGACGTTGCGCGCACCGGGGATGACGGTGCTGATGCCGCTTTCCATCAGGATCCAGCGCAGCGCGAATTGCGCCATGGGAACACCCGGCGGCAGCAACGCACGGATCTTCTCCACGGCGGCCAGCGCGACGTCATACGGCACGCCCGAGAAGGTCTCGCCGACATCGAAGGCTTCGCCGTGCCGGTTGAACTGCCGATGGTCGTCGGCAGCAAAGGTGGTCTGCGCATTCATCTTGCCGGTCAGCAGGCCCGAGGCCAGCGGCACCCGGGCGATCACGGCGATGTCGCGGCGCTGTGCTTCCTGCAGGAACAGGCCGATGGGGCGCTGGCGGAAGATGTTGAAGATGATCTGCACCGATTTCACGTTCGGATATTCGATGGCCTTGAGGGCTTCTTCCACCTTCTCCACCGAGACGCCGTAATGAGCGATCTTGCCGGCCGCTACCAGCTCATCCATATGGGCGAACACTTCCTGCTGGTAATACACCTCGGTGGGCGGGCAGTGCAGTTGCACCAGGTCCAGGCAATCCACCTCCAGGTTCTTGAGCGAACGGTCGACGAAGGCGGTGAGATTGTCCTTGTTGTTGTAGCCGCTGGCCACATGCGGCGAGAGGCGGCGACCGGCCTTGGTGGCCACGAACGGACGTGCGCCGCCGCGTTCCTTCAATACCTGCGCGATGAGCTGCTCGGAGCGGCCATCGCCATAGACGTCGGCTGTATCGATGAATGTCACGCCTGCATCCAGTGCCGCGTGCAGTGCGGCCTTGGCATCCTGTGCCGAGACATCGCCCCAGGAGCCACCGATGGCCCAGGCACCAAATCCGATTTCCGAGACTTCTGCGCCGGTGCGGCCAAAGCGTCTTGATTTCATGTGCGTACTCCTTGCGAGTATGTTGAAAACCGTATTTATACCGCGCACCACGCGCGAGGGCGCTTGGTTTAAGATGAGCCAGATTCATTCCTGAAGTGATTTCAATTCATCCATGTCTCTCCTCGACCATATCGAATTTTCCGACCTGCGGGTGTTCGTGACCATCCTGCGGACCGGCAGTTTCAAGGCGGCCGCCATTCAGCTCGGGCTGACCCCCTCGGCCACCAGCCATGCCATGAAGCGGCTGGAGGAACGGCTCTGCACACAGTTGCTGTACCGCTCCAGTCGTGCGATCTCGCCCACGGCGGCGGGTAGCGAACTGGCCGCCCGACTGGAGGAGGGCTTTGAACAGATCGCCCGGGCGCTGGGTCATCTGGAAAGCTCGGCAGAAGGCAGCCTGGGGGAGTTGCGCATCAACGTCTTTGCGGACGCGGCCCATCTGCTGATCGAACCGGCCATTCCCGAGTTCGTGCGGCAATGCCCCCGGGTCAAGCTCACCATCGTGGTTGATGACAAGCCCATCGACATCGTCAGCGAAGGCTATGACGCCGGGATTCGCTATGGCCATTACGTGCCGGAAGGCATGGTGACTGCGCCGCTCACCCGCGCGCATCGCTGGGTGGCAGCGGCTTCGCCCGCGTATCTGGATCGGCACGGACGGCCCCTGACGCTGGAGGATCTGCAGCAACACACCTGCCTGCAATTGCTGCTGGGGGACAACTCCAGCTATCAGTGGGAATTTGGCAAGGGAAGGTATCGGCAGCGCATCCGCGTGCCGGGCCTGGTGACGATCAACAATACCGCCGCCACCATCGCGGCGGCCAAGGCCGGGGTCGGTATCGCCTATCTGTTGGAGGGAAGGATCAGCAAGGAAATCGACGAAGGTTCGCTGGAAGCCATCCTGGAAGAATGGGCGGCCCCCAGCGAGCCTTTCCACATGTACTACAGCAGCCGGCGCCATGCGCATCCGGCCTTGCGCAAGCTGATCGACATCATCCGGTTGCAGAACGGCCTGTCACGACTGCGGTAGCCGCCACAGGTGCCGCGTCAGTGCGCCGCCGAGGCTTCGGCGGCACCGGCACCGCCCTTGGATGGCTTGATGATCCAGATCAGCGGGATGATGACGATGAAGATCACGGCCGAGACATAGAAGATGTCATTGATGCCCAGCATGGCCGCCTGGAAGGTGATGGTCCGCTCCAGCATGCCCACGCTCTGCTCGGCGTTGAGCCCCAGGGTGCTGCTGAGGTTGTTGAGGCTTTCCTGCAGCCAGGGACTGTAGGGTGTCGCATGTTCGGTCAACTGGGCGTGGTGCATGATGCTGCGGTTGTTCCAGGCCGTGGTCGAGATCGAGGTGCCGACCGCACCGCAGAATACCCGCACGAAGGACGACAGCCCGGCGGCGGCCGGGATGCGCTCCGGCGGCAGGCCGGACAGCAGCAGCACCGTCAGCGGGACGAAGAACATCGCCGTCGGAATCCCCTGCAGCAGCGTGGGCAGGATCACCGTCATCTGGTCTACCTGCAGGTTGTAGCGCGAGCGCAACCAGAACACGATGGCAAAGCCGATGAAGGACGCCGTGGCCACCTTGCGGGCATCCACCAGCGGCAGGAAGCGCCCGATCAGCGGCATCAGGATCACCGCGAAGATACCGATGGGAGCGGTCGACAGACCCGAATCGATGGAGCGATAGCCCAGATATTGCTGCAGCCATTGCGGCAGGATCACCAGGTTGCCGAAGAACACGCCATAGCCGATGGAAATGGCGATGGTGCCGCCGGCGAAGTTGCGCCGTCCAAACAGACGCAGGTCCACCACCGGGTGGTCATTGTTGAGCTCCCACACCACGAAGTAGGCAAAGGCGACCAGCGCGATGATGCCCAGCGTGACGATGGTGGGCGAGGCAAACCAGTCCAGGTCCTTGCCCTTGTCGAGCATGATCTGGAAGGCCGCGACCCAGGTCACCAGCAGTGCCAGGCCGATCTTGTCGATGGGCAGGTGGTGGGTCGGCGTCTCGCGCGAGCGGTAGATCGCCAGCGTGATGCCGGCCGCGATCAGACCCACGGGGATGTTGATGTAGAAGATCCACGGCCAGGTGTAGCTGTCGGTAATCCAGCCGCCCAGTGCCGGCCCGGCCACGGGCGCCACCACGGCCGTCATGCCCCACAGTGCCAGCGCAAAGGAGGATTTCGATTTGGGGTAGGCCCCCAGCAGCAGCGATTGCGACAGCGGCACCATGGGGCCGGCCACCAGACCCTGCAGCACGCGTGCGGCCAGCAGGATGGGAAGGGTGGGCGCCAGTCCGCACAACCAGGAGGCCAGCACGAACAGCAGCACCGAAGTCACGAACAGGCGCACTGCGCCCAGGCGCTGCGTGAGCCATCCGGTCAGCGGAATCGAGATGGCATTGGCGGCGGCAAACGAGGTGATGACCCAGGTGCCTTCATCGATCGACACACCCAGGTTGCCCGAGATGGTCGGGATGGCGACGTTGGCAATGGAGGAATCCAGCACGTTCATGAACACCGCCAGCGACACCGACAGGGTGCCCAGCACCAGGTTGGCGCCGCTCAGCGGTGGCGGCGGCGTGTAGGGTTTGGGGGGAGTAGTGGCCATAAGGCTTGATCATTGTCCGGTGGAGGTCTGATGAGGACAGCGGCATCGCCTCAGGTGTGCGGCACCGCCACCGCTGCGGCGGCGGCCTTGCCCTTGCGCGCCTGCGCCAGTGCGCCGGCGTTGTCGCTGATGATGCGCTCGACGATGGCATCGGCCTGTTTGCCCAGATCGTCATAGACCTTGGTCTGGTAATCGGTCGGCACCGCTTCCAGCGCGCGGCCATCGCCATGGATGTCTACCGTGGCGGTCGTGGACAGGCCGATGCGCAGCGGATGCGCGCGCACCTGTTCCGGGTCCAGCGCAATGCGCACCGGTACGCGCTGCACCACCTTGATCCAGTTGCCGGTGGCGTTCTGCGCCGGCAACAGCGAGAAGGCACCACCGGTCCCGGCCGAGAAACCGATCACGGTGCCCTTGTACTTGACGCCGGAACCGTAGACATCGGCGATCACTTCCACCGGCTGGCCGATGCGGATGTGCTGCAACTGGCCTTCCTTGAAGTTGGCGTCGATCCAGATCTGCTCCAGCGGTACGATGGCCATGAGCGGGTTGCCGGCGGCGATACGCTGGCCGACCTGCACCGAGCGCTTGGAGACGTAGCCCGAGACCGGCGCCACGATGTTGACACGGGCGTAGTTCAGGTAGGCATTGCGCACGGCGGTGGCAGCCTGCAGCACGTTGGGGTGCTCGGTCACGCTGGTGTGATCGGTCAGGGCACGGTTGGCCGCAGCAGCGGCACGCGCCTGGTCCAGCGCGGCCACGGCGCTCTTGACGGCATCGCGGGCGTGCGAGACGTCTTCCTGCGAGACCGCACCGGAGGACAGGCCGGCCTGGCGGCGCTGCAGGTCCTCGCGGGCACGGGCCAGGTTGCTGTCGGCAGCGGCCACGTTGGCGGCCAGGGTGTCATTGTTCAGGAACAGCTGGCGCGTCTGGCGCACCGCCTGGGCCAGTGCGGCCTCGGCCTGGTCCAGCGCCAGCCTGGTATCGGCCGCATCCAGTGCCACCAGTTGCTGACCGGCCTTGACCACCTGCGTGTCGTCGGCCTTCACGGCTACGACGGTACCGCCGACCTGGGCGGAGATCTGGACAACGTTGCCGCCGACATAGGCGTCATCGGTCTCTTCATAAAACCGCGCATGCAGGAACCAGTACAGGAAGCAGGCAGCGGCAATGAGCAGCAAGGCCAGCGTCAGCAGGATGAGCTGGCGCTTGCGTTTGCCATTGCCATTGCCGTTGGCTTGCGGGTTTTGTTGGGTGGTGCTGTCACTCATGGAGGACTCCGTTCTATCTCTTTGTAGTCGGTCGATCAGCCCCGCCGCGAAGGCGGGGCCGTCCCGGTCACCGGCAGGCGGGGTGGAGAAGCCGGTGGCGGGCTGGGTTCAATTCAATGGCTTGCGTGCTCAGGTGCGCAGGTTCAGTGCGAGGGCGGTCCTGCGGCCAGTCCGGCCTGCTGGGCATCGAAACCGCCGCCCAGGGCCTTGTAGAGTGCGACCTGCTGGTCGCGGCGCTGAGCTTGCAAGGCCACCAGTGACTGGCGCTGGGCCAGGACGCCGGTTTCCGATGACAGCAGCGTCAGCTGCGACACCAGGCCCAGGCGATAACGTTCGCGCGCCAGGTCGTAGGCGCGTTCGGCGGCCTGCAGGGCTTCGCGACGGATCGGCAGCTGACGCTCGATCGAGTGGATCGCCGCGATCTGCCGTGCCACGTCGGCATAGGCGTCGTTCAAGGTCTTGTTGTAGGTGGCCACGGCCAGCTCGTAGTTGGCGTATTCACCCTTGAGTCCGGCGCGCAGCGCGCCGCCCTCGAAGATTGGCAGCGTGAGCGCCGGACCGAAGGCGATGGTCTTGCTGGCCGCGGTGAAGGGGTTGCTGTCGATGAGGCTGTCAAAGCCGATCATGGCGCTTAAGTTGATGTCCGGGTAGAAGCGCGCCTTGGCGACATCGACGCCGCGGCTGGCGGCTTCCACCTGCCAGCGCGCGGCGACGATGTCGGGGCGGCGTCCCAGCAGGTTCAGCGGCAGGTCCGCCGGCAGGCCCGGCGTGGTCAGGTTCTGCATCGACGGCGGCGCCAGTTGCAGGCCACGGTCCGGACCCTTGCCGCTCAGGGTGCCGAGCTGCTGGCGCAGCAGGACGATCTGGCCGGCGCTTTGCTCCAGCTGGGCGCGGGCGTCGGCACTGCTGGCGCGCGACTGGTTGCGTTCGATCTGGCTGTCCAGACCGGTCTTGACGCGCTCGGCGGTGATGCTTTCCAGGGCGCTGCGCTGTTGCACGGTGCGTTGCAGGATATCCTGGAGGGCGTATTGCGCCGCCAGCTGGCTGTAGACCGAGACGATCGAGGCGGTCAGCGCCAGGCGCGCTTCCTGCTCGCTGGCCTGGGCGGCTTTTTCGCTGGAAATGGCCTGTTCCAGGGCGGCCTGGTTCTTGTTCCAGAGATCGAGCTCGTAGCCGACATTGAGGCCGGCCTTTTTCTCGTTGAACCAGTTGCCGCCATAAGGCGACGGATAGATCGAGGTGCTGGAGAACTGGTTGCGGATGACCGAGGCTTGCGCATCCACGTTCGGCAGCAGCGGGGCGCCGCGCGACTCGGCCAGCGCGGCGGCCGCGCCGATGCGTGCACGCGCCTGTTGCAGGCTGGGGTTGGCGGCCAGGGCCTCCTCGATCAGGGTGTTGAGCTGGGCGTCGCCAAACTGACGTACCCAGTCACTGCCCGGCCATTGCCCGTCGGGGGCGCCGGGATTGGGATCGGACAGGCTGCGCGCCGTACTGAAGTCGCTTGCCCGGGCCAGCTGCTTGTTGCTGCCGATGCCCTCGAAGCTGGCACAGCCTGCCAGGCCGATGGCGCCGATCAGCGCCACCAGCAGGGCGCTGGCCGCCTTCGCCCGCGGCCGGGAGGCGGGCGAGATGATGCGTTGCATAGAATTCTCCACGAAGAGTATTTGGCGATACGAGTTGTTTTTCGAGTTTTGCGAGGTGTGCCGTGCCAATCATCCGGCACTCACCCGCGCAGGCTCGTCGGACCAGGCAGACGGCGCAGCAAGCGCTCGCAATGATTTACGAGTACCATCCACAGGTCGGGCGAGTAAAAACTCATTTTTCGTATTATACTTCGATATACGAACAATCACTCACGTTGTGAATTCGCGTCGGGGGCGGGCGAATTCCTTACCAAAGCTGCCAATGAAACTGCAACCCAGAAAAGAACCTCGCCAGGCGCGTTCGCGGGCGATGGTCGATACCATCCTCGATGCCATGTCGCGCGTGCTGGTCGAGCGTGGCTATGCCAAGACCAATACCAATCTCGTGGCCGAATCGGCCGGTATCAGCGTCGGTTCGCTGTACCAGTATTTCCCCAACAAGGATGCGCTGATCTTCGCGCTGCGCGAGCGGCACAGTACCCGCATGCTGAGCCTGTTCGAGGATGTGGTGGCCCACATCGACGCCTCCGGCACGCTCTCGGGCGACTTCGAGAAGCTCATCAATGCACTGGTGGCGGCACACCTGCTGGAGCCGGAACTCAATCGCATCCTCGAAGAGGAATTCCCGGCCTACAATCTGCCGATCTCTCAGGAGATCCGCCAGGGTTTCTTCGAGGCCATCCGCCGCGTGCTGGAAAAGCACCGGGCCACCATCACCCCGCCCGATCTGGATGTGGCCACCTTCGTGGTCCAGCGCATGATGAAGGCGCTCATCAAGGCCGTGGTCCTGACCGGTTACGGCGGGGTTTCGCCGGCCAGCGTGCGCACCGAAATCCTGCCGGCCGTGATCGGTTACCTGACCGCCGCACGGACCTGACTGCGCTGACTTCGACGGCGCTGGAGGGCAGAGGGGCTCCAGTACGCGAATTCACGTGCATAATGTTCAACATGAAGATCCTGACTGCACTCCGTGCAGCCTGTCGTGGCAGGGTCGGCAGGCGGATGTCGTGATGTTGTTGCCAGGCAATTCAGAAACTTCCCGATAGGCAGCACGCAGGGCTTCCGTATAGTGCAGGGGCAGGTGATGCCGGGGGATGCGCTGTGGCGGCGTCCTTGGCCGGAGACCTTCATTGCCCGAATTTTCCAGTGACAGCGATATGCAGAAAAAAAACATGCGCCGCGCCCCCCTCCTGACTGCCTTCCTGTTGTGGGCCGGTACGTGGGCCTGTGCGGCCCAGGCTGCCGTCTCGGTACAGGTGCTCGACAGCGCCGGCCAGCCCGTTCCCAACGCCGTGGTCTATGCCGAACCGGCTGGCGGCGGGTCATCGGCCAAGGCGCCGCACCAGGTGGAGATCGAGCAGAAGAACAAGACCTTCATTCCGCTGGTCACGGTGGTGCAGACGGGGACTCCGATCCTGTTTCCCAATCATGACAACGTGCGGCATCATGTGTATTCCTTTTCGCCGGCCAAGACCTTCGAACTGAAGCTGTATTCGGGCGTGCCCGGCAGCCCGGTGATGTTCGACAAGGCCGGTACCGTGGTGTTGGGCTGCAATATCCACGATGAGATGGTGGCGTATGTTCAGGTGGTCAATACGCCGTATTTCGGCGTCAGTGACCGCAGCGGCATGGTGCGGCTGGAGGGTATCGCCAATGGGCGCTATGCGCTCAAGGCCTGGTATTTCACCATGGGGCCGAACCAGGCCGCGGTAGCGCAGCCGCTGGAAGTGCAGGGCGAGGGCCGCGCTACCATCAAACTCAATGTCAAGGCGGTACCGCTGTAGGGCGGGCCGTCCGGCGCATCGACAGAAACATTACTAGACTAGAGAAAACGGGGCAGGGGTGCGTCTTTACCGTCTGGAAAGCAAGATTGTCGCGCTGTTCATCATCCTTATCGTGGTGGTGCAACTGGCCGGCTTCGTGGCGATCCGAACCGCCATTGATCGCAATGCACGCAGTGCCATCAGCGACGAGCTGGTCGTTGGTGAGCGTGTCTTCACGCGTCTGCTGGATCAGAACGCCCAGCAACTGACCCAGGGTGCGCGACTGCTGGCCTCGGATTTCGGTTTCCGCCAGGCCATCGGCACCGATGACCGCGCCACCATCGCCTCGGTACTGGCCAATCACGGTGCGCGCATCGGCGCTTCCATGGGCATGCTGGTGGGGACCGATGGTCTCATCCGCGCCTCCACGCTCGACTATCCCGATACCGATCTGCAACGCAGCAGTCTCGAACTGGTGCGCCGTGCCGGCAACGGCAATGGCGCCGCCGAGAGTGCGGTGGTTGGCGACAGCCTGTTCCAGATCGTGGCCGTTCCGATCAAGGCGCCGGTCACGATCGCCTGGGTGGTGATGGGTTTCCCGGTAGATCGCAGTCTGGTCAACGACATGCGCGCGCTGTCGCAGTTGCAGGTCTCCATCCTGGTACGCCAGCGCGGCAATGCGGGCTGGACGGCCGATGTTTCTTCCCTGCCCGGGCCGCAGGCGCAGATGATGGCCACACAGGCCAGCCGCCAGCCGATGGACCAGGCCGGGGCCACCGACCTGCAGATCGATGGCAACCAGTATCGTGCGCGCGTGCTGCCGCTGGCCCGCGCCAGCAATGGCCAGGAAGCGGTGGCGGTATTGCAGCGCTCGGTCAGCGAGGCCGTGGCGCCGTACCAGCGCCTGCAACTGATCCTGCTCAGCATCACCGTGCTGGGTGTGCTGGGCGCGGCGGTGGCCAGTGCCGTGATGGCGCGTCGCATCACCAGTCCCCTGCGCGACCTGGCGGCGGTGGCCAAGCGGCTGGGCGAGGGCGATTACGGTGAAGGCCTCTACATCCGTCGCCAGGACGAGATCGGCCGGTTGGGCGCAGCCTTCGAAACCATGCGCTCGGAAATCGCCAGCCGCGAACTCAAGATCAGCCGTCTGGCCTATCAGGACCAGCTGACCGGTTTGCCCAACCGGGTGCAATTCTCCGACCTGCTCAGGGAAGCGATCAGCCAGGCGCAGGCGCAGCCCGGCACCCACTGCCACATTCTCATGATGGACCTGGACCGCTTCCAGCAGGTCAATGACGTGCTGGGACACAGCTTCGGCGATGACCTGCTGCGCCAGGTGGCCGTGCGCCTGGCCGCCCAATTGCAGTATCCGGGGGCCAAGGTGGCGCGCCTGGGCGGGGATGAATTCGCCATCCTGCTGCCGGGGGTGGACCTGGACGGCGCGCTGGCCCAGGCCGTGCAGATCCTGCGCGCGCTGGAACAGCCGCTGTCGTTGCAGGAACAGACCGTGGATCTGGGCGCCGGCATCGGCGTGGCCGGTTATCCCGCACATGGTGAAAGCAGCGAGGTGTTGCTCAGCCGTGCGGAGGTGGCCATGTACACCGCCAAGCGCAAGGGCAGCGGCGTGGTGATCTATGACCCGGCCATCGACCAGAGCAGCCAGGAAAGCCTCTCGCTGCTGTCCGAACTGCGCCGCGCGCTGGAGCGCGACGAATTCATGCTGTACCTGCAACCCAAGCTGGACCTGGCCACCGGTGCGGTGGTCGGCGGCGAGGCGCTGGTGCGCTGGGTGCATCCGGAGAAGGGCTTCATCGGTCCGGACAATTTCATTCCCTTTGCCGAGACCACCGGTTTCATTCGCATGCTGACCATCTGGATGATGGAAAAGGTCGCGCAGCTGTCGGCCCGCCTGCACGCGCAGGGGCTGCGTCTGAAGTTTTCGGTCAATCTTTCCACGCGGGACTTGCTGGACCTGGAGCTGCCGGCCGCCTTTGCTGCCATCCTCGAACGCCATCGCCTCACACCCGACGCGCTGTGCCTGGAGATCACCGAAAGCGCCATCATGGACGACCCGGCCCGCGCCCAGGGCACCCTGGACCGGCTGGCGGACATGGGCTTTGCCTTGAGCATCGACGACTTTGGCACCGGCTATTCGTCCCTGGCCTACCTGAAGCGTCTGCCGGTCAATGAGCTGAAGATCGACAAGTCCTTCGTCATGAAGATGGCGCAGGACCAGGACGATGCCAAGATCGTGCGCTCCACCGTGGACTTGGGGCACAACCTGGGCCTGCGGGTGGTGGCCGAAGGCGTGGAAAGCGAAGAGGTCTGGTTCCTGCTGCGGCAGATGGGCTGCGACCAGGGGCAAGGGTATTTCATGGGCAAGCCGATGCCGGTGGAGCGCTTCCTGGAGTGGTTGCCGCAATGGCGGGCGCCGGAGGCGCTGGATCAGTCGGAAAACGTCGCGATATGAACGATGGCGCAGGGGGCCGCGCCAGCAAAGCATCACCAAGAGGGGGCAGGGGGCAGTATGAAGAAAATTGCCAAAAGTGGCATGTTCACATTGCTGGTGACGCTGGCCGTGCCGGCCATGGCGCAGATCAGTGATGCCCAGCGGGAGGCCTGGATGCAGGCCCAGCAGCGCAAGGCTGCGCAGGCCATGCGCAGCGCGGCTGCCACCGACGGTGCGAGAGCGGCAACGGCCGCGTCGGCAGCCGCCCAGGACAACGCCCGCTGGATGCCCGACCTGGGCAAGCTCAGCGCCACCGGCGGCGTGATCCAGGTCGAGGGTGCGGGTGGTGGCGGGCTCACGCCGTGGGCGCTCATCACCGGCTATGGCACCCGCGACAGCTATGGCGCCAACGCCCATTACACCTACCTGGCCACCCAGGACTACACACTCAAGTCCTATGGCGTGGCCGTGGGTCTGCGGGACCGGGTGGAACTGTCGCTGGCCAAGCAGGAGCTCTATGGCAGCCTGGCGCCGCTGGCCGATCTCCGGATCACCCAGGACATCGTCGGCATCAAGGTCAAGCTGGCCGGCGACGCCGTCTACGACCAGGACCGCTGGCTGCCACAGATTGCCGTGGGCGCCATGTTCAAGCACAACAACGGCATCGGCGGACTGGGCTCGGTGACCAGCGTGAAGCAACTGGGCGCGGCCAGCAACAGCGGCATCGATTATTACGTGTCGGCCACCAAGATCCTGCTGGCGCAGAGCCTGTTGCTCAATGGCACGCTGCGGCTGACCAAGGCCAACCAGATGGGGCTGCTCGGTTTCGGGGGCGACCTCAATGATCGCTATCAGGCCATGGGCGAGTTCTCGGCGGCTTACCTGCTCAACCGCAAGCTGGCGCTGGGGGTGGAGTACCGCATGAAGCCGCGCAACCTGGCCGCCGACCATGAGAAGGATTACTACGACGCCTTCCTGGCCTGGTTCCCCAGCAAGAACCTGTCGATGACCCTGGCCTACGTGGCGCTGGGTGACATCACCGTCTACAACCCCAAGCGGCAACGCGGCGTCTATCTGTCGCTGCAGGCCGGTTTCTGAGCCCACGGGAGCAGCGATGAACCAGTTTGCAATGAAGCAGGCCGCCACCGTACTGGCCCTGGCCTGTACCCTGGGCCTGGCGCAGGCCCAGAGTCCGGCCACTGCCGATGACAGCCTGTTCCGCGCCCTCGGCGGCCTGCCCGTGATCGAGCGGGTGGTACAGGACTTCATGGACAACATGCTGGCCGATGCCCGCATCCGGCATACTTTCGACCATTCCAACATCAAGCGCGTGAAGGAAAAGCTGGTGGAGCAGTTCTGTGAGTTGAGCGGTGGCGGCTGCGTCTATACCGGCGACCCCATGCGCGAAGTGCACCAGGGCCTGAAACTGAGCAATGCCGATTTCAACGCCCTGGTCGAGGATCTGCAATTGTCGATGGACAAGAACGGCATCCCTTCGCGTACCCAGAACCGACTGCTGGCACTGCTGGCGCCGATGCAGCGCGAGACGGTGACGCGGTAGCAAAAAATATTTCCTGGCGGCGGGAATAAAGCAGGGCCGCCTTCCGTATACGTCGGCATGGGTATGGCACACCGCGCAACCCGACCACGAAAAGGAAAAACACCATGAGACTGCTCGCAACCTCCCTGCTGGCCCTGGCCTGCGCTTCGGTTTCCTTCACCGCCTCGGCCCAGAGCGCCGGTGTCAAGACCATGGATGGCATCCTGGTCGATGCCAAGGGCATGACCGTCTACACCTTCGACAAGGACACTGCCAACAGCGGCAAGAGCGTCTGCAACGGCCCCTGTGCCAAGCTGTGGCCGCCGGTGGCGCCCATGGGCATGGCTGCCGCACCGTATTCCACCGTCACGCGCGACGACGGCAGCGCCCAACTGGCCTACCAGGGCAAGCCGCTGTACCTGTACGAAGCCGACAAGAAGCCGGGTGACCGCACTGGTGACAATTTCAAGGACGTCTGGCATATCGTCAAGCCCTGATCCTGGCTGACGCACACCATGTTCGGACGCACCGCCAGGCTGCAGCGACAGCAACGGGAACGACAGGCCGACGAGCAAGCCATGCTCGCCTGCCTGCCGCGCCTGCGCCGCTATGCCCGTGCGCTGACGGGCCAGCGTGACAGCGCCGACGACCTGGTGCAGGACACGCTGGAGCGTGCCTGGCAGAAGCTGGACAGCTGGCAGCGTGGCAGCGACATGCGGCCCTGGCTGTTTGCCATCATGCACAACCTGCACGCCGACCAGCGCCGCCAGCCGGCGCTGGTCACGGTGGAGCTGGAGCAGGCCGCCGAGGCGGCGTTACCGGTGTCGTCGGCCGAGCAAGGTCTGGCCCTGGACCTGGAAGCCGCCCTGCAACGGCTTCCCGCCGAACAGCGCGAAGTCCTGCTGCTGGTGGTGCTGGAAGAAATGCGTTATGAAGACGTCGCCGCCACGCTGGGCATTCCGACCGGGACCGTGATGTCTCGCCTGTCGCGTGCCCGCGAGCGGCTGCGGCAATGGATGGAGGGCGCCGGCGGCCAAGGTGAAGCCGGCGCGACCCTGAAGGTGGTGAAATGAAGACCCCGGCACTTTCCGAAGAAGACCTGCACGCCTATACCGACGGCCAGTTGAGCGCCGCCCGTGCCGCCGAGATGGCCACCTGGCTGGAACAGGACCCGGTACACGCCGAGGATCTGCATCGCGTGCGCGCCTGGCGGGCCCAGAATCGCGCCCTGCATGCCCATTACGACCCGGTCCTGGAAGAAGCGTTGCCACCGCGCCTGGCGGCGGCCGTGCTGGCCGGCGCCGGGGAGCCGCATCGGCGGCGTGACCAAGACAATGAGGGCGCCGCAGGTGCCGCCAACGCCCCTCGCTGGTGGTCTTATGCGGCCATGCTGTTGTTGACCCTGGCCGGGGCTGCCGGTGGCTGGCTGGCGCATGACCTCGCCCCGGGCGGTGCTGCCCGCACCAGCCTGGCGGCAGCGCCCGTGATGCTGGCACGTCAGGCGGCGGTGGCGCATACCGTCTTCAGTGCCGACCTGCGCCGACCGGTGGAAGTCGGCGCCGATCAGGAGCAGGCGTTGGTGACCTGGCTCTCGCGGCGGCTGGGGGCGAATGTACGCGCTCCCAAGCTGGCCCCGCTCGGTTATGACCTCATCGGTGGCCGCCTGCTGCCGGGCCAGAGCGGTCCGGTGGCGCAGTTCATGTACCAGGATGCGGCCGGCCAGCGGCTGACCCTGTATGTCTCGCACGACCAGGTACAGAACCGGGAGACCGGTTTCCGTTTCGCTCAGGAAGGCAAGGTCAATGTCTTCTACTGGATCGATGGCCAGTTCGGTTATGCGCTCTCGGGCAGCATCGCCCGCGCGGAACTGTCCCGCATTGCCGGTTCGGTCTATGAGCAACTAGAACCCATTTCATAAATAGGCGTGAGTGCGAGCGAGTCCCGTTTGGGATGAAGTGCAAGGCGCGAATTTGGGTCAAGACTGGGCGTCTTGACCCAAATTCGTAACGCAGCAATTCGCCCAAACGGGCCGCTCCCTCCGGGTTCTGTCCAGAAAGGGCGCTGGCCGCGTTGCGCTCCTTGCGTGTGGCACCGCCACACGACGCGTCGCGCGCCTTGCCAGCGCCCTTTCTGGACAGAACGCATCTCACGCCTATTTATGAAATGGGTTCTAGTCTCGCTGCCGGCGGCGCCATCACGCTGAGCCTCTCACGGCCGGCGTCGCCCCGACTTGAGGTTTACACATGCAAAAGCGCGTAAGGACTGGGCAAATCCTGTCAAGACTGGCCGCTTGCCTGCCGCTAACACATTTACCCATGACGTAAAGCCTGATCAACCATGGTAGGGGGTAGAGAAAACATGGCCGATCAGGCGGGCGTCATGGTCCGGTTGCACTTCAGACAAGGAGTTTCATATGGAGCTAGCAACTATCGCCAGCGGTGCAGCAACGGCCTGGTTGGTCGACAAGGCGGCGCAGTCCGTCGGCATTGATCTGGGCAAGGTCGCCAAGACGGCGGTGGATGACGTGTTAGGTGCGGCCACGACAGTGGCGCGCCTGCCGTCCAATGTCAACATCGGGCGCATCATCAATACCATCGTCTAGGCAGTCACGGCGTGCTGGACTGGCGTCGGCTCGATCGCACCCTTCGGGGTGCGATTTTTTTTGAGTGAAGCAATCTTCATCAAGGCGAGTCTTGTGATACTGACAAATACTCAAAAAAATCCTTGATTGATGTAAAGAAACAGCGTTCAATGCCGTAATCAAGGCACCGGGCGACGCATCCTGTTTCCCGGCATCCCCCACAAGGAGAGTTCCATGGATGTCACTCAAATCGCATCACTGGCCACCAGCATGGCGTCGGCGCAGACTTCGGATTCGGTCAACGTACTGATGCTGAAGAAGGCGCTCAACACCCAGGCTGCCGCTGCCGTGGGGGTGTTGCAGGCACTGCCGCCGTTGCCGGCCAACCCGAATATCGGGCGCAACGTCAATACCACTGCCTGAACACCGTCCTCTTGAAATCGCAGCCCTTGCCGGGCTGCGATTTTTTTTGCGTACTTCGTGCCGAGTTCAGCGCTTTCCCTCCCTCAAAAAGAATAATAAATTGGTCTTTTAATGAAAAGACCGATTAATTGGTCTTGATTTCGCTCAGATGACCAATACAATGGTCATATGTAAAAAGAACCATTTAATTGGATCTTCCCATGACCACTCTGGTAGACATCGGCCACCGCATTCGCATTGCCCGCAAGGCGCGCGGGATGACCGCCATCGCCCTGGCCGAGCTGGCCGGGATGCACCGCAATACCTTGCTGGCCCTGGAAACCGGGCGTGGCAACATCGAGCTGGTCAAGCTGCTGGCCTTGTGTGAAGCGCTGGACCTGGATCTGCTGCTGCTGCCGCGCCAGGCCGCACCGCTGCGTGCTGCCGATGCCCAGGGCAGCGGCAGCCAGACCGAACTGGGTGCGCGCCTGCAGGCGCTCATGGGCCAAGGAGAGGGCGCATGAGCATGCTGCGTTCGCTGCGCATCCGTCTCGGTCAGACCGACGTCGGGTCGCTGTTTGCCCTGGATGACGGGCGCTGCTACTTCCGCTTCGATGATGCCTATGCCATGCAGGGGCCGGATCGTCCTGTGCTGTCGCAGCTCTACCTGGCCTCGAGCGAAGAACGCACCCGGGCCCAGTTGCTCGATCCCACGCTGGCCGCCAACCGGGGGGATGGTCGCGGCGGATTGCCCTCCTTCTTCCAGAACCTGCTGCCCGAAGGGCAGTTGCGCAAACACCTGATCCAGCGCGCCGGACTGCCGCCGGACGATGAATTTGGCCTGCTGGCCTATTGCGGACGCGATCTGCCCGGCGATGTCTCGGCCCTGGCCGAAGCGCTGGATGAGCGCGCACTGGGTCGCCTGCTGGGGCAAGGACATGACAGTTACGAGATGAGCTCCGGCCAGTTGCCGGTACCGGACGGGGAATCGCTCTCGGGCGTGCAACCCAAACTGGCACTGGTGCGCGAGAGCGGGGGGCGCTATGTGATGCGCTCCAGGGATAGCCAGGGCAGCCACTTCATCGCCAAGCTGCCGGCCACCGACTATCCCAACATGCCGCAGGTGGAGTTCGCTTCGCTCACCCTGGCCGAGGCAGCCGGCGTACGGACCTGCCGCTTCAGCCTGGAGCCGCTGTCGGCCATCGCCGAGCACCTGCCGTTCGGGCTGCGCAATGACGCCAGCCGTTTCCTGCTGGTACAGCGTTTCGACCGCGATGCCCCCACGCCCACGGCACGTCGGCACATGGAAGATTTCGCCCAGGTCACCGGGACTGCGCCGGCGGCCAAGTATGTCGGTACCTATGCGGCCATCGGCGTGGTATTGCTCGAACGCAGTACGCGCGGGGCCGAGGATGTCTACGAATTGCTGCGGCGGATCAAGGTCAATGAACTGCTCGGCAACTTCGATGCGCACCTGAAGAACTTCAGCCTGCTTTACCACACGCCGCAGGCTGCAGCGCTGTCGCCAGCCTATGACATCGTGGCCTATGCCGCCTACGTGGGCGGGAATGGTCATGCGCTGGCCTTCGTACCAGGGCAGAAGGGCAAGCAATTGCTCACGCCTGCCATCCTGCGCCAGCTGGCCAACCTGTGGCGTCTGCCCGAACCCCGGCTGCAGGCGGTGCTGGTGGAGACGGTGGAGCGCGCCATGAGTCAATGGCCGGCCCTGATCGAGAGCCTGCCCTTCACCGATGCCCAGCGCACCAGATTGCTGGCGCATCTGGAGGCCAATGCCAGCGTGGTGGCCTGGCATCGCCGCGCCGCGCGCAGGAAACCGGTGAACGGGGAGGGTGCATGAGACCCACGCCGACCCTGCCCATGCGCGAGGGCTTGTCACCCAGCTATCTGTGGCTGCAACCGGGACCGTGGCGCGACATGCTGTCCTTCCTGGCCGAGCACTTCACCGCTGTGCCCGAAGCGATCTGGCGCGAGCGTCTTCTGCGTGGAGAGGTGCGCAACCAGCAAGGGGAGCACTTGCGTCCGGAGTCGCCCTATCGCAGCGGGGATTGCATTTTCTATTACCGGGAATTGCCCCAGGGTGAAGAACGCATCCCCGTGGAAGAAAAGATCCTGCATCTGGACGATCACCTGCTGGTAGCCGACAAGCCGCATTTCCTGCCGGTGATCCCGACTGGCCGCTTCGTGCAGGAAACCTTGCTGGTGCGCCTGAAGAAGGCCACCGGCCTGCAGGACCTGGTGCCCATCCACCGGCTGGACCGCGAGACGGCCGGGGTGATCGTCTTTTCACATCAGCCGGCCAGCCGGGGCAAGTACCAGTCCATGTTCCAGCAGCGGGCGATGTTCAAGGTATATGAAGCCATCGCCCCGCTGCGACCTGATCTTGCGCTGCCACGGGTGCACCGCAGCCGCGTGGAAGAAATGCCTGAACAATTCTTCAAGATGGTCGAGGCTGAAGGCGCGCCCAATTCGGAAACCCATATCTCCCTGCTGGAGGCACGCGGAGAACTGGGCCTGTACCAGCTGGAGCCAGTGACCGGCAGGCGCCACCAGTTGCGCGTGCACATGGCCGCGCTGGGCATTCCCATCCTCAATGATCTGTTCTATCCCGATGCGGTCCCGGTCGGGGTGGCCGATGATCTGGACAAACCACTCAAACTGCTGGCGCGTTCGCTGTTCTTCATTGATCCGCTGGACGGCAGCGAGCGCCATTTCGTCAGCCAGCGCAGCCTCTAGCCGGCTGGCCGCAGCTCATGCGGCCGACTTGAGCTGGTGCAGCGAGGCCACCAGGTCGGCAAAGCGCTGCCCCTGGATCATGATGTGCTGGCGCAGCACTTCCACGGTGCGCTCCGGGTCACCGGCGATGATGGCGTCGACCACGGCCTGGTGCTCGTCATAGGACATCTTCAGGCGATCCCGCACCCGCAGCTGCAGCCGACGGTAGGGGCGCAGGCGACGGTGCAGGGCGCGCGCCTGCTCGGCCAGGAAGCCATTGTGGCTGCCGGCGTAGATGTGGTCGTGGAAGGCTTCGTTCAGGTAGAAATAGGCATCCGGATCGCAGGCATCGCGCGCGGCCTGGCAGGCCTGGTGCGCCGCCAGCAGTTCGGCATGCTCGACCGGTGTCATGCGGCGTGCGGCCAGGCGACCGCACATGGCCTCGAATTCGGCCATCACTTCAAACATCTCGATCAGTTGCTGCGGGCCGATCTCGGCCACGATGGCGCCCCGGCGCGGGCGCATCTCGACGATGCCCATCGAGGCCAGCTGGATCAGCGCTTCGCGAATGGGCGTGCGGGAAACGCCGAACTCCTCGGCCAGCGAGGTTTCGTCCAGATGTTGGCCCGGCGCCAGCTTGCCGACGGCAATCATCTCTTCGATCGATTCGCGCAGGGTTTCGGAACGGGTCTTGGGCGTGTCCATGGTGGTTTGTCTTCAAAGCAAGCATTGTAAAGGGAAGGGCTCCCAGTGGATTAATGCTTGACAATGTATTCGTTTCGGCTGAAATTGTATACACGATGAGAGCATAAAAACACACGCGTAGTTCCATCAATATCTGGAGGAGACACCAGCATGACCAGCACAAGCAACCAAAGCCGCCGCCACTTCCTTGGCACCCTTGCCGCCGCCCCCCTGGCTGCCGCCATGCCCGCCGCATGGGCGCAAACGGCCAGTCTGAAGATTTCTCACCAGTTCCCCGGTGGCACCCTGACCGAAGGCGACTTCCGCGACCGCCTGGTCCGCACGTTCGCCCAGCAGGTGAACGAAAAGACCAGAGGGGCCTTGAAGTTCGAGATCTATCCCGGCTCGTCCCTGATGAAGACCAACGCGCAGTTCTCGGCCCTGCGCAAGGGCGCGCTGGACATGTCGCTGGTGCCGCTGAACTACGCCGGCGGCGAAGTCCCGGAAACCAACATCGGCCTCATGCCCGGCCTGGTGACGTCCTACCAGCAGGGCGCGGCCTGGAAGAATGCCGAGGTTGGCAAGGAACTGGCCCGCATCCTGGGCGAGAAGGGCGTGGTCATCGTCAGCTGGATCTGGCAGGCTGGCGGCGTGGCCTCGCGCGGCAAGCCCATCGTCGAGCCGGCTGATGCCAAGGGGATGAAGGTGCGCGGCGGTTCACGCGAGATGGACCTGATCCTGAAGGAAGCGGGTGCCGCCGTGGTGACCCTGCCGTCCAATGAAATCTATGCCGCCATGCAGACCGGCGCGATGGATGCGGCGATGACCTCGTCGACTTCCTTCATGTCCTTCCGTCTGGAGGAAGTGGCCAAGGCGCTCACCACCGGTCGCGACAAGGCCTACTGGTACATGTTCGAACCGCTGATGATGTCCAAGGCCGTCTTCGAACGCCTGCCCAAGGACCAGCAGGCCGTCATCATGGCCGTCGGCGCCGAGATGGAGCAGTTCGCCATCAAGGCCGCGCAGGCCGATGACATCGCCGTGGCCCAGGTCTACCAGAAGGCCGGCGCCAAGGTGGTCGACCTGAACGCCGAGGTCGTCAAGAAGTGGCAGGACATCGCCCGCAATACCGCCTGGAAGGACTTTGCGGCCCGCAATGCCAACTGCGCCAAGCTGCTGGCGCTGGCGGAGAAGACCGTATGAGCCATGGTTTCGAGATGCCCGGCGCGGCAGTAGCGCGCCCGGCCGTCCCGGCCAGTGCCCCGGTGGCTTGGCTGGCGGCCTTCCTGCAGGGCTACCATCGCGTGGCCGTGTTCCTGGGGATGATCGCGCTGCTGGTGACCTCCTGCATCCTGACTTATTCGGTGGTGGTGCGTTATTTCTTCCACCAGCCGACCGACTGGCAGGATGAAGCCTCGGTCTTCATGCTGGTGGGCGTGATCTTCCTGTGCTCGGGTTACGTGCAGTCGCTGCGCGGCCACATTGGCATCGAGGCACTGGCGGGCATGCTCTCGCCGCTGGCCAACAAGGTGCGCATGTTCATCGTGGATGTGCTGTCCTTCCTGTTCTGCGCCTTCTTCACCTGGAAATCGTGGACGTTGTTCCATGAAGCCTGGGCCGAAGGGCAGACCACGTCGTCGACCTTCGCGCCGCCGCTGTGGATTCCCTATTCGCTCATGGCGCTGGGCATGACCATGTTGACGCTGCAATTGCTGGTGCAGGTCCTGACCCGCATCACCGGCACCGTTCCTGCCGCACAGAGCGGAGGTGCGCAATGAGTCCGCTGACCTTGGGTGTGCTCTATGGGGTGGTCACCATCCTGGTGATGTGTTCGGGCATGCCGATCGCCTTCGCGCTGGGCGTGGTGGCCACCGGTTTCATGGTCTTCTTCATGCCGGCATCGTCGCTGGACACCATCACGCAGAATGTCTATGAGGAAATCGCTTCCATCACCCTGCTGTCGATCCCGCTGTTCATCCTGAAGGGGGCTGCCATCGGCAAGTCTCCGGCGGGCAAGGACCTGTATTCGGCCATCCACGCCTGGTTGAACAAGGTGCCGGGCGGGCTGGGCATTGCCAACGTGTTCGCCTGCGCGCTGTTTGCGGCGATGGCGGGGTCTTCGCCTGCGACTTGCTCGGCCATCGGTTCGGCAGGTATTCCGGAGATGCGCCGACGCGGTTACTCGCCCGGGTTCGCGGCCGGCATCATCGCCGCCGGGGGGACGCTGGGCATCCTGTTGCCGCCCTCGATCACCATGATCCTGTATGCGGTGGCCGCTGAACAATCGCTGGGCCGCCTGTTCCTGGCCGGCATCGGTCCCGGGCTGCTGCTGGTGATGCTCTTTGCCGGCTATGCGGTTTTCCGTGCCCGCAAGGAATACAAGCTGGCACATGCGGTCTACAGCGCCGGTGGTGCCAAGTCGGCCTATCTGGATGACGAGCATTTCACGCTGGCGCAGAAGGTGGAAATGCTGCCGCGCGTGCTGCCCTTTCTGATCCTGCTCATCGGCGTGATGGTGGCTCTCTATGGTGGCCTGGCCACGCCCTCCGAAACCGCAGGCCTGGGCGCGCTGCTGGCGCTGGTGCTGATCGCGGTGGTCTATCGCATCTACAAGCCGAAAGAGATCGCGCCCTTCCTCAGTTCCACCATCAAGGAATCGGGGATGCTGCTGCTCATCATCGGCATGTCGCTGCTGTATTCCTACGTGATGAGCTACCTGCACATCAGCCAGTCGGCGGCGCAGTGGGTGGTCGATCTGCATCTGTCGAAATGGCTGCTGCTGGCGGTAATCCTGGCCATGGTGATCGTGCTGGGCTTCTTCCTGCCGCCGGTGTCGATCATCCTGATGACCGCGCCCATCATCCTGCCGCCCTTGAAGGCGGCCGGTTTCGACCTGATCTGGTTCGGTATCGTCATGACCGTGGTCATGGAGATGGGCCTGATCCACCCGCCGGTGGGGCTGAACCTGTTCGTGATCAAGAACATCGCACCCGATATCGCACTGGGCGATGTCATCAAGGGGACGATTCCTTTCCTGGCGCTGATGTTTCTCGCGGTCCTGCTCTTGTGCATGTTCCCGGGCATCGCGACCGTATTGCCTGACCTGTTGATGGGAGCCAATTAAATGAGTGGTAACGAACGCGTGTGGAATGCGCGCCAGAAGAACCGTGAACAGCGGCTGGCGCGCGCCACCGCCGCATTGGGCAGCCAGTTGCAGGGCAAGATCGCCCCTGCCGACAAACTGGCCGAGCTGCTCTATGCGGTGCTGGAAAACGGCGACCGGGTCTGTGTCGAGGGCAACAACCAGAAGCAGGCCGATTTCCTGGCCAAGGGACTGGCCGCGCTCGACCCGGCCCGGGTTCGTGGCCTGCACATGCTGTTCTCCGTGCTGGCCCTGCCGGAACATCTGGACGTGTTCGAGAAGGGCATCGCCGACCGGCTCGATTTTTCCTTCTCCGGTCCGCAGGCCGGCCGTCTGGCCAAGCTGGCCTCGGCCGGCAAGCTCAACATCGGGGCCATCCATACCTATCTGGAACTGTTCGGTCGCTACTTCGTCGACCTGACCCCGCGCGTGGCACTGGTGGCCGCACAGGCCGCCGACCGCCACGGCAATCTCTATACCGGGCCCAATACTGAAGATACGCCCGCCATTGCCGAAGCGACGGCCTTCTCCAGCGGCATCGTGATTGCCCAGGTGAACGAAATTGTCGATGAGCTGCCACGCGTGGATATCCCTGCGGACTGGGTCAGCTTCGCCATCAAGGCGCCCACGCCGCATTACATCGAACCGCTTTTCACGCGCGATCCGGCGCAGATTTCCGAAATCCAGGTCTTGATGGCGATGATGGCCATCAAGGGCATCTATGCCGAATACGGCGTGCAGCGACTGAACCACGGCATCGGTTTCGATACTGCGGCCATCGAGCTGATCCTGCCGACCTACGCCGAATCGCTGGGCCTGCGCGGAAAGATCTGCAAGCACTGGGCGCTCAATCCGCATCCGGCCTTGATTCCTGCCATCGAGGCCGGGTTTGTGGAGTCCGTACACTCCTTCGGCTCCGAGCTGGGCATGGAAGACTACATCCGCGCGCGGCCCGATGTCTTTTTTGTCGGCCCCGATGGCTCCATGCGCAGCAACCGCGCCTTCTCGCAGACGGCCGGTCACTATGGCTGCGACATGTTCATCGGCTCGACCCTGCAGATCGACTTGCAGGGCAATTCCTCCACGGCCACCCTGGGTCGCATCGCCGGGTTTGGCGGCGCCCCCAACATGGGTGCGGATGCGCGCGGACGCCGCCATGCCAGCGAGGCCTGGCTCAAGGCGGGCCAGCAGGCGCGCGCCGGCCGCAATACCATCCCGCGCGGGCAGAAACTGGTCGTGCAGACGGTGGAAACCTTCCGCGAGCACATGCAGCCGGCCTTCGTCGAGAAACTCGACGCCTGGCAACTGGGCGAACAGGCCAAGATGCCGATTCCACCCGTGATGATCTATGGCGATGACGTCACCCACATCCTCACCGAAGAAGGCATCGCCAACCTGCTGCTGTGCCGTACCGAAGAGGAGCGCGAGCAGGCCATCCGCGGCGTGGCCGGTTACACCGCCGTGGGCATGGGGCGCGACAAGCGCATGGTGGAAAACCTGCGCGACCGCGGCATCATCCGCCGCGCCGAAGACCTGGGCATCGACAAGCGCATGGCCACCCGCGACCTGCTGGCGGCCAAGAACATGAAGGACCTGGTGCGGGCTTCCGGTGGGCTCTACAACCCGCCCAAGCGTTTCCGCAACTGGTAATCCCTCTGCAACGAAAGCGACACTATGGAAACTTTGACTTTTCGCTTCGAGCACGGCCAGCGCCGTCTCAAGGCTGCGCCTGAACTGGTCGGTGTGGTCAGCTCGGGCAACCTGGAAGTGCTGATCGAGAACGCGCCGCTCAATGGCGCCTGCGCCATCGAGGTCAAGACTGCCGCGCGCGGTTTCGGCACCATCTGGGAAGCCGTGATGACCGACTTCCAGCAACGCTGGCAACTGGCCGATACCCGTATCTCCATCAATGACATGGGTGCTACGCCGGCCGTGGTCAGCCTGCGCCTGGACCAGGCCGTGGAAGCCATGGTGGAGGAGGGCGCATGAGTGCGAGCTATCTGGAAGCCACGGCGCGCGAGCGCATTCTGGCCGTGCTGGACGCCGGCAGCTTCAAGGAACTGCTGCCACCGGCCCAGCGCGTGGTGAGCCCGCATCTGGGACAACTGGACGCACCGGTCTCATTCGACGATGGAGTCATCATCGGTGAAGGGCTGCTGGGCGGACGTGCCGTGATGGCCGCTGCGCAAGAGGGCGGTTTCATGGGCGGGGCGGTGGGCGAGGTGCATGGTGCCAAGCTGGTGGGCCTGCTCAAGCGTGCCATTGCCAAGCAGGCCGCAGGCGTCGTCCTGCTGCTGGAAACCGGCGGTGTGCGCCTGCATGAAGCCAATGCCGGGCTCATCGCCGTCTCCGAAGTGATGCGCGCGGTGCTGGAAGCCCGTGCCGCCGGTATCCCGGTGATCGTGCTGGTCGGTGGTGCCAATGGCTGTTTCGGCGGCATGGGCATCGTGGCGCGCTGTGCCAATACCGTCATCATGTCCGAGGAAGGGCGGCTGGCCATGTCCGGTCCGGAAGTGATCGAGACTGCCAACGGCGTCGAGGAATTCGATTCGCGCGACCGTGCCCTGGTCTGGCGCACCACCGGCGGCAAGCATCGCTACCTGATCGGCGACTGCCAGCAACTGGTCAGCGATGATACCGAGGCATTTCGCACCGCCGCCATCGGCGCGCTGGGCAGCATCGCCGATACGCAACTGACCCTGGCATCGCTGGAAGCCGAGCAGGAAATGCTGCGTCGTCGCATCGCCACCTTCGGCCACGCCGAAGATCCGATGGACATCTGGGCCGAGCTGGGTGTGGCCCGTCCGGAAGCGGTGCCGATGCTCGAAGCCGCTGCCTTCACTGCGATGGCCGAGCGCCTGCGCATTGTCTCCAAGGCCTGAGAGGAATTCATGAACCAGACTGTTACTCCACCCCAGGTCGACTGGCGCGCACTGGCGCAGGACCTGTTCCCGCAGGGCCACGCGATCACCGAGCAGGATCAGTTCCTCTCCGGCACGGCGCAGGTTGATGGCCGTACCGTCACCGTGGTTGGCACCACCGGCCATACGCCCATCGGCATCGAGATCGCCCTGGCCCAGGCCAGCGTGATCCTGGAGACGGTGCGGGAACATCCGGGCCGACCCATCGTGATCCTGGTCGATACCCAGGGCCAGCGCCTGCGTCATCGTGATGAAATGCTGGGCATCAACAGCTACATGGCGCATCTGGGCAAGTGTGTGGAACTGGCGCGCCGCCAGGGCCATCGGGTCATCGGCCTGGTGTATGACCAGGCGCTGTCGGGCGGCTTCATCACCAGCGGCCTCATCGCCGATGCCTGCTATGCCTTGCCCGACGCCACCATCCGCGTCATGGGCTTGCCCGCGATGGCGCGCATTACCAAGGTGCCGGAAGAACGGTTGACCGAACTGGCCAGGAGCAATCCGGTCTTTGCGCCCGGTCCCGAAAATTATTTACGCATGGGCGGTGTCACCGAGATCTGGAACGCCGACCTGGCCCGGGCGCTGGCCGATGCGCTGGCCCAGGATCGCAGCGCCGATACCCGTGCAGCCACCGGGTTTGCGCGCGGCGGACGCAAATGGGCGCAACGGGTCATCGATGCGGTCGCCCACGATACTGCCTTGAACGGATGAGCATGTCGTCCGCGCAGTCCCTGGTCCACGCGCGCCACCACCTGCTCTGGTTGAGCCAGGCCGGCTGGCTGCGCCTGCAGGCCACTGATATGGATGCCCGCCAACACGCCACGCTGCAGCATTGGCAGCAGATGCGCTGGCCGGTGATCGTGCGTCGTCGCGATGCACAGGCCAGCGAGCAAGAGATCTGCGTGGGCATCGCCCTGCCGCCCGATGCGCAGGGCAACAAACCGCGCATCGCCTTGCGGGTGGGGACGCAGGAGGTGGCGGCCAGCCGGGCGCCGTTGCTGCTGCGTGACATCGTCGCTGCGCGTCTGAGCACGCTGCCCGCCGCGTGGCAGACGGGATTGGCACAGTTGCAGGAGCACATGGGGCGCGCGGACATCGCGCTGTCCGTCTTTGGTTCGCTGGCCTGGCAGGCGCTCACTGCGCAAACCTATCTGCGCAGCAGTTCCGACATCGACCTGCTGTTCCAGCCACGCAGCCAGTCCCAGCTGGAAGCGGGCGTACGCTTGCTGGCCTGGCAGGCCATGTTCCTGCCGCTGGATGGCGAAATCGTGTTTCCCGACGGCGCCGCCGTGTCGTGGAAAGAATGGCGACAGGTGGCGGTGCTGGGCCACCACCCTGAGGGGCAGGTCTTGGTCAAGCGGCCCGCCAGTGTGGCGCTGGAGCGTGTGGGCGCATTGCGGGCCAGCCTGCCACTGGAGCATTCATGCGCCGCCTGATGCAGCATCCCGATACGCTCAGGCAGCCCCTGCATCACACGCAGAAGCGTCGTGCTGCCCGCGAGAACCTGGCGTTCTGCCGGCAACTAGCGCGGCTGGCGGTGCGCAGCCTGTACCAGGAGCTGGTCCTTTATCCCAAACCGGGTCTGGTCTCGCGCGTGGACAATGGCAGCCACACCGACATGACGGCTGAGACCTTCTTGCGCAGCCTGTTCGCGCTGCGCCATTATTTTTTCCAGATTGCCGCTGCCGGACTGGATGGCGCACCCTTCCACACCTTGCAGAAACTGGCCCTGCGCGCCGAAGAGCGCATGCTGCGCGCCACGGGCGGCGTCAACACGCACCGGGGCGCGATCTTCGTACTGGGCATGCTGTGCGCTGCCACGGCCTATGCGCGTGGCCGCCACATGTCCTTGCAGCCGGCCACACTGCGCGCCACCCTGCTGATCCAGTGGGGCGATGCGCTGGCGCGTCATAGCGCAGCGGTCGCCGACGCCGAAGCGCCCAGTCACGGCCAGCGCGTAGCGGCCAGGCATGCCGTGGGCGGGGCGCGTGAAGAGGGGGCTTTGGGCTTTCCCGCCGTCTTCGAAGTGGCCTTGCCGCAATGGCAGGCCACCCTGGCGGCGGGGCGGGATCTCCATCATGCCCGCATCGATACGCTCTTCGCGCTCATGGCGCATCTCAGCGATACCAATGTCTATCATCGCGGCGGTGCCGAGGGGGCGGCGCTGGTACGCAATCGCAGTGCCGCCTTTCTCGCCGCCGGTGGCACGGCGCGCGCCGATTGGGAAGCCGATGCGCTGGACTGTCATCGTGATTTCGTCGCCCGGCGCTTGTCTCCGGGCGGGGCGGCCGATCTGCTGGCGGCGACCTGCCTGGTCCATGCGGTCGGCTTGCTGGAGGCCGACAAGGCATGAGCCTGCGCCTGGCCATCCTGTGCCCGGGGCAGGGCGCGCAGCACGCGGGCATGTTTGACCTGCTGCGCGATGATCCGCAGGCCAGCGCCTTCCTTGCACAAAGCGCCTTGTCGGCGCATCTGCAAGCGCCCCTTGAAACGGTGCTGGCGGATCCCGCCCAGTTGTACGCCAATCGCAATGCCCAACCCTTGATCGTGGCGGCGCAGCTGGCTGCCTGGCAGGCCTTGCACGCGCCGCTGGCAGCCATCGCCGGGGCGCCCGCGGTGGTGGCGGGCTACAGCGTGGGCGAACTGTCCGCCTACGCATTGGCCGGACTCCTCGATCCCGCCGAGACAGTCGAGCTGGCCGCGCAACGTGCCGCAGCCATGACGCAGGCCGCCAGCGCGCAACCGGCGCAAGCATTGATGGCCATCGGTGGTTTGCCGCTGGCAGTGATTCACGAGTGCCTGGCGCGTCACGGCGGCCATGTCGCCATCGTCACCGGTGAAGACACGCTGATCGCCGGAGGGGCGAACGCCTGCCTGCAAGCCGCAGCCGATGCGCTTGTCACAGCGGGAGCGCGCACTGCCTTGCTGCCCGTTGGGCTGGCCTCGCATACTCCCTTGATGCAATCGGCGACGGCGCCGTTTGCTGCCGAGCTGGCAGCGCATCCCCTGCGCTCACCCGGCCCGGCCTTGCTGGCCGGCGTCACCGGGCAGGCCATCACCGATGCCGCCCAGGCCCGGGCGCTGCTGGTGCGCCAGCTGGTCGAACCCATCCAGTGGGCCGCCTGCATGGATGCCCTGGTCGAACGCGGCGTCACGGTCGCGCTGGAACTGGGCCCGGGCGCGGCGCTCTCGCGCATGCTGCGCGAACGCCATCCGCAGATCGCCTGCCGTTCGCTGGCCGATTTTCGCAGCCTCTCCGGCGCGCTGGCCTGGCTGCGCCGTCAGGCCGACTGAGTGGCCCGGCCGGCACATCCGGCTGGTAGTCCGGTGTTGTCGGTGCTATCTTGAAATGAAGCATCTTTCCTTTCCTTCGCCGCGTACTGCTGTCGGATCAGGCTGACAGCGCAAGCCGCTTTGTGCATCCCCGTACCTTCCTGTGGCGAACCAATGGCAGATAGTCCAGTCGCATCTGGAAGCAGTGCCCATGTTCAACCCGACCAGGAGGCCCCAAGATGAAAGTCGATGTGTACAAGCGCCCGGACGGCGGCGGATTGTTTTCCTACCTCGTCCTGCCCCACGAAGAAGCGTTGCCGCCAGAGGTGACCAATACCGACTGGCAACTCCACGAGCAGAATGTGGACTTCGAGCGCGACGGCAAGCGGCATTTCACGCTGGAGGCAGAAGACGCCTTCATGCAGATCGGCGAGAAAGGCTATGCCATCACCCATCTGAACCAACGCAGCGGCGACGGCGCGGCCTGAAGCCGTCGCCATCGACAGAGGAGACCATCATGCCCACCGAACAAGTAGGCGACTACGAAGTGGAATATGCCGGCGTGCGCCTCATCGGCGGCGAGGAGTGGGTGGCCCAGGTGGCCATCTTCGGCCACTCGACCAATCCCATGCACCGCAATCCGGTGTTCCCGGTACAGCGCGTGCTGCCCGACCAGACCTTTGCCGACGAAAAGGCGGCCGAGCAGGGCGCGCGCCAGGCTGCGCATGACCTGCTGGAGAAGCAGACAGCGCGGCACTGACCGCAGTGCTCCAGCAAGCCTGACTCCAGGCCCGATGCGCCCGCAGGCGCGTCGGGCTTTTTCAGTTGTCACACAGGGCCGTCATGGCATGGAATTCGCATGCAGAAAGGCGCAGTGGCCGATGGGCGACAGGCTGCCCGCTGTGCCGTTTCGCAATAGAATGACGCATCTTGCGTTTTTCTTCCTATTTTCCTTTTCCTCGTCCGGCCAGGTCCCCCCATGAAACCCCCTCTGCTCGTCCTGATTCACCTCTCCGAAGAAAGCACGGCCACCATCGCCGCCCACTATGACATCCTCTACGCGCCGGATCGCCCGCGCCGCGACGCGATGATCGCCGGCCCGGCCAGGAAGGTGGCGGTGGTGCTGACCAATGGGTCCACCGGCCTGAGTGCTGACGAAATGCGCGCCATGCCGCATCTGCAACTGGTCTGTGCACTGGGCGCCGGCTTTGAAAACATCGACGCCGCCCACGCCCGTGCACATGGCATTGAGATCGCCACCGGTGCCGGCACCAACGAAGACTGCGTGGCCGATCACACCCTGGGCCTGCTGCTGGCCATCCTGCGCAATATTTCCGTGCTGGACCGCTACACCCGCGAGGGCGGCTGGCGCGAAACCATTCCCCTGCAACCTCAGCTGGCGGGCAAGCGGGTGGGCATCGTCGGCATGGGCAACATCGGCAAGAAGATCGCCCGCCGCGCGACCGCCTTCGATGCCGAGATCGCCTATTGCAACCGCAAGAAGCGCGATGATGTCGATTTCCATTATTTCCCGGACGTCGCCCAGCTGGCCGGCTGGGCCGACTGCCTCATCGTGGCCGCGCCGGGCGGTGCCCAGACGCAGCACCTCATCAATGCGCGGGTGCTGGAAGAGCTCGGTCCTCGTGGCTACCTGGTCAACATCGGCCGTGGCAGCATCGTCGATACCGAGGCACTGGCGGCAGCCCTGTCCTGCGGGCGTCTGGCCGGTGCGGCCCTGGATGTCTACGAGGGCGAACCCAAGCCGCCCGCCGCCCTGATCGGCTTGCCCAACGTCGTATTGACGCCGCATATCGCGGGCTGGTCGCCGGAGGCCATCAGCGCTTCGGTCCAGCAGTTCCTGCGCAATTGCGAGGAACATTTCGCCGCCGCCGAGCCGGTGGTGCGCGCCTGAGCAAGTTGCCCAGCGCGCGCGGATGCGAGTTTTTTTGCCATAGCGGGGCTGGCTGGCCGATAATGTCGGCCGCGGTCTGATCGCTTTCCTCCACGAAAGCTGTCCGGCCGGCCGCCAGCGCGCGCTCGGGGGAGCGTGTCGGCCGACGGCGCCGCCGTTTCAACGACTCCAAGACCAACCCATCGCCATCACACTACAGAGAGAGCCAAGCACCATGGATCTGCCATCTCACCAACTCACCATGACGGTCCTGATGACCCCGGACATGGCCAACTTCGCCGGCAACGTGCACGGGGGAACCATCCTGAAGCTGCTTGACCAGGTGGCCTACGCCTGCGGCAGCCGCTACGCCGGCCAGTACGTGGTGACCCTGTCGGTGGACCAGGTCATGTTCCGTCAGCCCATCCACGTGGGGGAGCTGGTGACCTTCCTGGCCAGCGTCAACCATACCGGCAAGTCTTCCATGGAAATCGGCATCAAGGTGGTGGCCGAAAACATCCGCACCCAGGAAACGCGCCACGTCAACAGCTGTTTCTTCACCATGGTGGCCGTGGACGATCAGCGCAAGCCGATCCCGGTGCCGCCGCTGCGTCCCTTCTCGCAGGAAGAAAAGCGCCGCTTCGATGCAGCCGTGATCCGCAAGTCGCTGCGCCAGGAACTGGCGCGCCGCTACGAGGAAGTCAAGCCCGGCAACGACAAGGTCGGCTAAGCGGCCCAAGCCGCGAAAGCAAAAAGGGATGCGCCCGTCGGACGCATCCCTTTTTTACGTGCTGCCCGGGCCGACGGTCAATCCAGATGCACCACCACCGAGCCGAGCACGCCCAGTTCGGCCAGCACGCGCTGTCCGGCGCGCACCGGCATGGGCACGATGGTCGAACCGCTGGCCACCAGCTGTCCGGCCGCCAGGGTGAGGCCATGCTCACGCAATTCGTTGGCCAGCCAGGTCAGTGCCACGCGTGGATCGCCCAGCACCTGGGCGCCACTGCCGCTGCGCCGCTCGCCGCCCTCGATGCTGCCCGAAGTGGTCAGCGCGGCCAGATCCAGGCCGCGCCAGTCCACGCTGGCCGGTGCGCCCAGCACGAACTGGTCGGCGCAGCTGTTGTCGGCGATCAGTTGGGCCGCCCCGACCTGGTCGAACTGGTCGTAACGGGTATCGGGGATTTCGATGGCCGGATGCACCGCCGCCACGGCCGCCATGACCTCTTCCTGCGTATAGGGCGTACTGCGCGGCGCCAGTGTACTGCCCATGCGGAAAGCCACTTCCACCTCGGCCACCCGCATCAGGTTGTCACCCAGCGTGATGTGCGCACCGCTGCGGTGAAGGCGTTCGGCCAGCAAGCGGCCTGCCAGCGGCGCATCGACATTGAGCAATCCTTGTCCGCCGGGGCCGGTGGCAGCGATCTTCCAGCCGGCCAGCGGGGCGAAGCTGCGCGCTTCCAGGCGGCGCTGGATGTCATAGGCCTGGCGCCGGTCGCCCGGTTGCAGATGCACGGGCAAGCGGGCGATGCGGCGGTTGTGCGCCCAGCAGTCCCAGAGCAGGTCGGCCGCTTCCTGGCATTGTGTATCGGTCAGCACGGATGTCTCCCTCCAGATTGCTTGTTTTCAGACGCTCAAGGGGCCCAGGGCACCGATGGCGATGGTCAGCAGGCCCAGGCACAGGTTGATGCCCACCAGCACGCGCACCTGACGCAGCGCGCGCGAGGCGCGGTCCCAGTCCTGCTGGGCGGAGGCCAGCTTGAGACGGCGGAAGGGTGCAAAGAAGATGTGGGCGAAGATCAGCATCATCACCACGCCGATACCGGTCATGGCGTGCAGGTAAGGCGGCAGCTTGGCCGCACCCGCACCCATCACGGCCATCATGTGCAGACCGCTGCCCAGCACCAGCGCAATGGCCACCCACACCCAGATGAAGAAATTGGCCAGCACCGCCGCCATGAGAGAGAGCCGCTGCTCCGGATGCAGCACCCCAAGCCCGGGCCGCAGCGCCATGTGGGCGAAGAACATGCCGCCGACCCAGACGGTCAGCCCCAGCAGATGGAAGAATTTGGCAAACAACATGGCGCTCCCGTCAAAAAGTTCATATCAATCCGTGGCGCATTGTCGCATGAGCAGGAACACAACGTATCGTCATGCCGGCAAAGCGCCCGCTTGTGGTAATGTCTTGCCGAAACATTATCACCAATACTTTTCAGGCGTTGGCAGGCGCCACCATCCGGGGGGACGGTCCATGACGAACAGCAGCATCAGCACCATCAGCGCCATCTTTTTCTATCCCATCAAGTCCTGTGGCGGGCTCTCCCTGACCCGGGCCGAGATCGGCCCGCTGGGCCTGGCGCTGGACCGCCACTGGATGCTGGTGGATCGCCAGGGCCGATTCCTGACCCAGCGCACCCATCCCGGGATGGCCTGCATCACGCCCGCCTTCGAGGGCGATGCGCTGGTGCTGCGCGCACCGGGCATGTCCCCGCTGCGCCTGGCGGCTGCCGGCGAGGACGGCGCCACGCTCGCCGTCACCGTCTGGGACAGCCGCCTGGAAGCCCTGGACCAGGGCGAACAGGCGCGCACCTGGTTCTCCGACTACCTGCAGGCCGACGCCCGGCTGGTGCGCTTCAATCCGGCCGTCAAACGCGCCTGCAGCCCCCGCTGGACCGGTGACTACCGCGCTACCACACAGTTCTCGGATGGCTATCCGCTGCTGGTGATCGGCCAGGCTTCGCTCGATGAGCTCAACACCCGCTTGGCGGCCAAAGGGACGCCAGTCTTGCCCATGGATCGCTTCCGCCCCAACCTGGTGATCGCCGGTCTGGAGGCATATGAAGAAGATTTCATCGATACCCTGCGCCTGGGCAGTGCAGACCGTCCGGTGCAACTGAAGCTGGTGAAGCCTTGTGCAAGATGTCCCATTCCCGGCATCGACCAGCGCAGCGGCCAGCGTGATCCGCAATGGCCCGATGAGCCGCTGGACACGCTGAGCACCTATCGCGCCAATGCCCGGGTGGGCGGGGGCATCACCTTTGGCCAGAACGCCATCGTCATCGCCGGGGAGGGTGGCCAGATCGAGGTCGGCCAGCCCTGCGAATGGGAATTCAATTTCTGAGCACGTCCACGAGGACGCCATCCAGTCCACATCAATGCGATCTCCAGTGAACATCAAGACACGCGCCATCAGCACGATCTCAGGCAAGCTCATGACCAGGGCTGCCCGCCGCCACCTGCTCGCCCTGGCCCTGGCAGGCGTCTGGTGCAGTATGGCCGGCAGCAGCGCATGGGCCACGCCGCGCACCGTGGTCATCGGCCTGGCCGCCCCCATGAGTGGTCCCTCCGGCAGCACCGGCGTGAGTCTCGAGCGCGCCGCTCAACTGGCCGTGGACGATATCAACCACGGCAAGCCCGTCATCGGTGGCGAGCCGGTGTTGTTCCGGCTGCTGCCACAGGACGACCGCGCCGATCCGCGCACGGGCGAACTCATCGCCGACTACTTCGTCAAGAGCAAGGTCGCTGCCGTGGTCGGCCACTGGAACAGTGGCGTCGGTGTTCCGGCCGCGCGTATCTACGCCGCTGCCGGCATTCCCCATGTGGCCCCCGCCGTGACGGCTCCGGCCTATACGCAGCAGGGCGATGCCAGCGCCTTTCGCATCGTGCCGCACGATGGCGAGGGCGCGCGCCTGACCGCCGACTACGTGGTGCGTGAGCTGAAGGCCCGCAACATCGCCGTGATCGATGACAGCACCCTCTTCGGCAGTACCTATGCCGATGAATTCGCCAAGTCGGTCAAGGTCTTGCAGGGCAGGGTGACGGGACGCTACACGGTGAGCAGCAAGACCTCCGACTTCAACAATGTTTTGCGCAGCATCCGCGACAGCGAGCCCGATGTGGTGCTCTTCGCCGGTCTCGATGCCCAGGCTGCACAACTGGTGCAGGACATGCGGCGTCTGCAGATCCGCGCCCCGCTGGTCGGCATCGGCGGCCTGGTGGGGCCGACCTTTCTGAGGTTGGCAGGTCCGTCAGGCGAGGGCGTGAGCGTAGTGGAGCCAGGACTTCCCTCCTACAAGGGACCGCAGTGGCGCCATTTCGAACAGGCCTGGAAGGCCGCCTGGCAGGACGAAATCTATCTCTATGCGCCCTTTGCCTATGATGCCGTGCGCGTGATCGCGGCGGCCATGCAGCAGGCCGATTCCACCGATCCGGGCAAGGTGACGGCCAGCCTGCACCGGATTGGCTACAAGGGCATCACCGGCAATATCGCCTTCGATGCCCAGGGCAATCTGCGCGATCCGGTCTTTACCCTGTACCGCGTCAACGGCGGCCACTGGCGCGTCGTGCGCAGCATGGCCCAGCACGACAGAAACTGAACGCCACGGCCGAAAAACGTGCGCAAAAAACAATGCCGCCCGGGCGTAACCGGGCGGCATCAGGGACAGGCGGGCAGGGCGGCAGGCCATGACATCACGGCCCGCTGTCGGCCTGCTTATTTCTTGGGACGGCCTACCTTCAGCGGGGTCAGGCTGCCGAGGATGTCCTTCAGTTCGGCGATCTTCAGGTTCTTGATCAGCGACACGCCGATGCGCAGCAGGTCGCTCTTCTTGATCTCGACGCCGGCCTTCAGACAGGACTTCTTGACCTGGGCCAGGACTGCGTATTCGTTCTCGGGCATGGTGAAGCTGTCGCGGACCTGCTTGACCTTCTTGGCCTTCACCGGCTTGTCAGTCTTTTCGGGCTTGGCGATTTTCTCGACCTTCTTTTCGGGCTTGGCTGCTGCCGGTGCTGCTGCGGCGGGCTTGGCGGCCGCACGGATGGCGGGCTTGACGGCAGGTTTCTTCACCGCTGCGGGCTTGGGGGCTGCCGCCTTGGCGACAGGTTTCTTCGTTTCGGTTGATGCTGCTGCTGCGGCTTGAACTCTGGTGGCCATGAACGCTCCTCTGAAAATTGATATAAACAATATATATTTTTTGCGCCTTTGCCGCAACATTCCTGCCGACTGGCAACGATTTCATCGTCGGATTTCTACGCTGCAAACGTTTACAGCTTTTGTGCGGTGGCCACAGCATACGCTTGTGGGCAGGGGAAGTGCGGCGACCTGCTTTGTCCCGGGCGAAATGAACTTCTCCAGATTCATGGCCGCGATGCTAGCAAGTCCAGGTTAAAACTCCGTGACAAAGGTCAAAACAATTTACAAGAAGCGTGGGTACAAAAAAAAGCAGCCCGGCCTTGCGGACGGACTGCAATCAACAACGGTCTCTACCGGGGACTGACAGGATTACATGACGCTACGGGCTACGGCTGGCTGCTTTTCGGTGGAGGCTGCGGCGCTGGCGGGCGTACTGCCGGCGGCGGGCTTCAATGGGGTGACGGTGGCCGGGCCCTTGGGTTGGGCGGCCTGGGTCAGGTCATGCTGGCTGACGAATTCTTGCAGGAACTGCGCGAAGCCGCTGCCGACTTCCTTGTGCTTGAAGCCCATGGCCACGGCCGCCTTGAGGTAACCGAGCTTGGAGCCGCAATCGAAGCGCTGGCCCTCGTAGCGATAGGCGAGGATCTGTTCCTGTTGCAGCAGGGCCGAGATGGCATCGGTGAGCTGGATCTCGCCACCGGCACCGGTGCCGATGTTTTCCAGACGTTCGAAGATGGCCGGGGTCAGCACATAGCGGCCCACGACGGCCAGGGTGGAGGGGGCATCTTCGGGCGAGGGCTTTTCCACGATGCCGCTGAGCAGCTCGGTACGCTCACCATGCGGGCTGCCGCTGACGATGCCGTACTGGCGGGTTTCCGGACGCGGCACGTCCTGCACGGCCAGCAGGCTCTTGCCTTCGCGCTCGTAGAGTTCGGTCATCTGTGCCATCACGTTCTTCTGGCCGGGGGCGGCATCCATGAAGTCGTCGGCCAGCAGCACGGCGAAGGGTTCGTCACCCACCAGCGGCTTGGCCAGCAGCACGGCGTGTCCCAGGCCCAGCGGTTCGGCCTGGCGGACGTAGACACAGTTGATGTGCTTGGGGATGACGTTGCGGATGGTTTCCAGCAGTTTCACCTTGCCGGCGGCTTCCAGTTCGGATTCCAGCTCGTAGGCCTTGTCGAAATGGTCTTCGATGGCGCGCTTGTTGCGGCCGGTGATGAAGATCATCTCGGTGATGCCCGCTTCCACCGCCTCTTCAACGGCGTACTGGATCAATGGCTTGTCGACGATGGGCAGCATTTCCTTGGGCTGTGCCTTGGTAGCGGGAAGAAAACGGCTGCCGAGGCCAGCGACGGGAAAAACGGCTTTGGTGATTTTTTTCATGGTAAGTCCAGGTTTGGTTGAGTGACGGGCGTGGCACCCTCATGCACACAATGCAGGCTCGCTGGCGAATGCGCCTCCTTACGCCTTTACGCCTGTCTGTTGTTCTTGATCATCTTCATCTGAAGCAGAGCACGGCATCCCTGCAACAACGAGGCCACGCCAGCCAGGGCATGCCCGGCCTTTTCGCGCAGCCGGGTGCGTCGCTGCGGGGCGCTGGCCTTGGCCTCGTCATCAGCCAGCGCGATGCGTTGCGCCAGGCTGCCTTCGTTGAGTTGTTCCAGCACCGAGGCCAGTTGCGGCGCCTTCATCGATATCTGATGCAGCAGCTCGGCAGATTCACGGGCATAGCGTGCATAGTGCTCGACGAAGTCAGTGCCTTCTTCGGCGCGCGGTGCGTTGCCGAACGCATTGAGCGCGTAGGCATTGGCAAAGACGGACGAGGGGCGTGCGCTGGATTCGGTGGCGGACATGATGGCGACTCTCTACGTAATCGGGCTGGCAAATGCGGTATCGGTATACGGTGCGGCTGACGGATTCATGCTGCACCGTGCCTACGGAAACAAGAGTAAGAAAACTCGCGCTTCCTCTCTATAGGAATGCCGCCTTTTGCGCTGTAGGAAAAGAGGAAGACCCCGGCCCGCCCGTCACGCGGGTACTGCGCCGCCACGAGCAGGCCGCGGTCAGCGCGACAGCCGCCCATGCCGGGCTTGTCCTACAAGGAAATGGGCCGCTGTCCGATAGCTGGCCGGGACGCGTTTTTCTATCATCACCTCATCTGTTGCGCAGAGCGCTTGCAGAGAGGAGGAGGCCTGCCGACGGCTTCCGACATCAATCCAAGAACGACAGAACAATGGAAAGGGAACATCATGGAACACGGACTCATCGCATGGCTGATCATTGGTGCCGTTGCCGGCTGGCTTGCCGGCGTGCTGGTCAAGGGTGGCGGCTTCGGTCTGCTGGCCGATATCCTGATCGGTATCGTCGGTGCCGTCATCGGCGGCTGGCTGGCTGGCCTCCTGGGCATCGCCGTGGGTGGTGGCATCCTGGCCTCGATCGTTACCGCCACGCTGGGCGCGGTCGTGCTGCTGGTGATCGTGCGGGCCTTCCGCAGGGCCTGACCCGGCAGGCCCGCGCCGTGGAGGCAGGCTCCCGGCGCAGGCCTGGCGCTCCTGACCCATGAGCAATGCGTCCGCGGCCCGGCCCGGACGCGTTTTGCGTTTTGGACACGCGCCTTCATCTTGCCCGCCCAGGGCGTAGCGCCCATGCCCGGCCAGGCGCATGGGGAGTGATCTGCGGCAATGCTCCTGCAAGTTTCTGCATATCCATGCTGCAGCGCGCCATCCTGGCGTTACAATGTCCGGGACGTTGAAAAAAGATCAAGTAGCGAAGGGGATGTCCGGCATCCACCGCGTCCGCTTCGCTTCCTCCGATATCCATTCATCCAGAAAAAATTATGAGTAGCGTCCATCCCCTCGCCGGCAAGCGTGCCGCGCCTTCGGCCCTGGTGAACCTGCCGGTGCTGCTGTCGAACTATTACAGCCTGCGTCCGGAGGTGGCCGAGGCCAGCCATCGGGTGGCCTTCGGGACGTCCGGCCATCGCGGCAACGCCAATGCCCACAGCTTCAATGAATGGCACGTGCTGGCCATCACCCAGGCCATCTGCGACTACCGCAAGGAACAGGGTTTCAAGGGCCCGCTGTTCCTCGGCATTGATACCCATGCCTTGTCGGAGCCGGCCTGGCACAGCGCACTGGAAGTGCTGGCGGCCAACGCGGTGCTGACCATGCTGGCCGAAGGCAGCCCCTATGCGCCCACGCCGGCCGTCTCGCATGCCATCCTCACGCACAACCGGGTGCACCGCGACAAGCTGGCCGATGGCATCGTGGTCACGCCCTCGCACAATCCGCCGGACAATGGCGGCTTCAAGTACAACATGCCCAATGGCGGCCCGTCGGACTCCAACGTCACCAGCTGGATCGAGAAGCGCGCCAATGCCTATCTGGAGCAAAAGCTCGAAGGCGTACGCCGCATCAGCTTCGAGAAGGCCCTCAAGGCCGACACCACGCGCCGCTACGATTATCTGGACAACTACGTCGGCGACCTGCCCAACATCATCGACCTGGGCGCCATCTCGGCGGCCAACGTCAAGATCGGCGTAGACCCGCTGGGTGGCGCCGGGCTGCATTACTGGTCGGCCATTGCGGATCGCTACAAGCTCAATCTGGAAGTGGTCAATACCGATGTGGATGCGAGTTTTCGCTTCGTGCCGCTGGACTGGGATGCACAGATCCGCATGGATCCGTCCTCGCCCTATGCCATGAGCGAGCTGATCGCGCTCAAGGATCGCTTCGACGTGGCCATGGCCTGCGATACCGACCATGACCGTCACGGCATCGTCGCCAGGAGCACCGGCCTGCTGCCGGCCAACGATTATCTGTCGGTCGCGGTGTACTACCTGTTCGGCCATCGTCCGGCCTGGCGTGCCGATGCCGCCGTGGGCAAGACCCTGGTATCCAGCCAGATGATCAATCGCGTGGCCGCCCACCTGGGCCGCAAGCTGCTGGAAATGCCGGTGGGCTTCAAGTGGTTCGTCGATGGCCTCTATGACGGCAGCCTGGCCTTCGGCTGCGAGGAAAGCGCCGGCGCCTCCTTCGTGCGCTTCGATGGCCAGCCCTGGAGTACCGACAAGGATGGCATCACCGCCGCCTTGCTGGCCGCCGAGATGACTGCCCGCACCGGCAACGATCCCGGCCAGATCTATCAGGATCTCACCCGGCAACTGGGCGCACCGCTCAATGGCCGCAAGGAAGCCGCCGCCACGCCGCAGCAGAAGGCGCGCCTGTCCAGGCTGTCGCCGCAGGATGTCACGTCCACCGAACTGGCCGGCGAAACCATCCGCGAAGTCATGACCACGGCCCCGGCCAATGGCAAGGCTTTCGGCGGCCTGAAGATCGTCACGGACAATGGCTGGTTCGCCGCCCGTCCTTCCGGCACCGAGAGCATCTACAAGATCTATGGCGAGAGCTTCCGCGATCAGGCCCATCTGGACCGCATCTTTAGCGAGGCGCAGGAGATCGTGACCCGCGCACTGCAGGCGGACTGAGCCCGGTCGCCGCGCCTGTCATGACCACGCCGCCCTCGGGGCGGCGTTTTTGTTCCTGCCTTCCTACAGGAAAATGGGCCGATGTCTGGCTGAGAGCAGGGCAGGGGCTTCGTAAGATGGTCATCGTCTGCCATCCCCGTCAAGGAGGACCCTCATGGCCCATTCTGATCCGGACCCCGTCTCGACCCGTGCGGCGCCTGCCTTGCTGCGTCCCCCCGCCATGTCGGCTACCGCCGAAACGCCGACGCCGCCGGACCACATCCAGCCGGACCCGGCCCAGGTGATCGAGCCCGACGGTACCGAAGATCCCCTGGCCAACGCCGACGACGGCCTGCTGCCTCGCCCCGGTAGTGCCGATCCGGACCGCAGTCCGCCCCTTCCACCCACTCAGGAGAACCCCATGCACAAGCCCCAGGACACCCCGCCGGTGGAGGTGCCGCCGCTGGACCCGACCCCGCCGCAGGACCCCATTCCGCATCAGAACCCGATGGCCGGTCGCTGACGACCTGCTGTCGGCACACCCCGGTCGCTCCGACCAGGGATCGCTCCGAGGAGATCTGTTTGAACCTGAATCTGCATACGCCCCAAGAGACCCCTCCCGTCAACGAACCCAACATCCCGCCGCCGCCCCTGCCCGATGATGAGCCGGTCCCGGTGGAAGAGCCGCCGCTGAGCCCCCGGCCTTCTGACCCGCCGCTGCGCATGCAGGGCTGATTTTGCACTTTCGCACCGATCAGGCCGCAGCATCTGCTGCGGCCTGATTGTCTCGCTTTTTTGCCTTTTCCTTCATGACGCCATAGCGCTGCCGGCGCTGCCGACCCTGTGCAAGGGCGTAGCGAGGCATCCTCTTCCTTTTTCTTCATCTGCCCCGGAAACCCCCGTCCTGCGGGGGTTTCTTCATTCTTTTGCGCGGATTGAGACTTTTCTCATTCAAGCCGACAAGTATTCGTGAAAGCATCTCTTTTTTCCGGCGACAGAAGATGAATTGAGCAAGGCTGCCGCCACGGTCGTGTTTTCTCTGAGGAGTAGCGCCGTGTTTCCATATTCCCCGCTGTCAATGGGCTTTCCTGCCGGTCGTCGACACACGCTGCTGTCGGCTCTTCCGCTCTACGTGCTGGTACGTCAGCCCAGTGCCGGCAGTGGCCCCGGCCAGGTACTGTGCGAACCCGTCATCGCCGGCGAGGCCGCCGGCAGCCAGGCGATGGTGGTTTATCTGTCGCCCTTCGAGGCCAGCCTGGACGCGCTCTGGCGGGGCATGCCGCCGACGGCCTACCAGGTCTTGCCGGCCTCGTCCTTCTCCCCGGACGAACTGGTGGCGCGCCACCACGGCTATCTGCCCTATTGTCTGCACGTGGCCTGGGGCGCGCGCGACGGTCGCCTGGCAGTGCGCGCGCAGGGCGAGCCGGTACGCCTGTCCTCGGCCAGCCTGGCCAAGGCCTCGCCGCTGATCGACTCCATCACGCTGGACATCGCGCTGCCCGATCTGGAGTGCTACGCCCGGCTGTGGGAATGCGCCGGACTGTTCGCCCGCAGCGAGACGCAGGCCAGCCTGCTGGCAATGAGTCCGCTGGAGCGCCACCGCCATGCCGCCCGCGCCATCGACCGGTTGCCCGGTACCGCCCCGCCAGGCCGCCAGATCAACCAGGTCGCGGTGTATGACGCCGAATCGGCCCAATGGCATTTCATCTCGCTGGATCTGCTGGCCGGGCCGGCCGCCGTCCAGTATTGACACCACGGTGGGCAGGCCGGGACGCCCCCGCCCGCCGCGTCACTTACTGACGGTCATTGAGAGTTTTCTGATATCCATCGGGTTTCCCTTCTGCAACTATTCGGAGTGGGTGTGGCCTCTGCCGCACCCACTCCGATTCCTGTTCCCCGAAGGAGCTGCCCTTGAACCGCTTACTTCCTGCTGCATGCAGTTCAACGGCGAGCGCATTGCGCTGCCTGCCCGTGGTCTTGCTGTTGGTTTGTCTGGTGGCGCTGCCCGGGGCGCCGACGCCGCCGGCGCAGGTACTGGATCGCTGCCTGGTGGTCGACCGCATGACGGTGGGCCCGGTCAGCACCGAGCCGGTGGCCGGGCGGGTGGAAGTCATGGAGGGCGGCGCGACCTCACCCTACAGCCTTTATCTGCCCGATGCCGACAACCGCATGCTGCGCATCGGCTATGCCAGCGGCAAGGCGTCCGTGCGCGATTACCTCTTCGTCAACGCGCACCGTGGCTACCTGGACCGCGCCGTCGGCCTGACAGCGGACGCACCGCTACGGCTGGAGCGTCCGCACCGGGCCTCCTTTGCGGTACTGGGCTATCTGGGCGAGCGCTACCTGTGCCTGATGGAAGTGCACGGGCAGGGCGACCGGACGGGCCAGCGCTCGGCCTACGTGGCCCGCATCCCGCGCGGCATGGGGGCGGATATGCGGCTGTACTACAAGCAGTCGGACGCGATCCCGCCGGCGCCTCGCTGAGTTCGCCAGCAGCCGACCAGCTGGCCGATCAGGCTGACAATGCCGGTTGCCCAAGCCGGTCCCCGCCTTTATACTTCGCCCCTTAGCATTGCTTCTGGTATCCCGTGTGCAGCCGCGCCCGGGATTGAAACGGGAAGCCGGTGCGGCCGATGCCTCAGCATCGTGCCAAGGCCGGCGCTGCCCCCGCAACGGTAAGCGAGCAAGGACACGCACTACGCCACTGTGCCCCGCGCATGGGAAGGCGCCTGTCCGGAAGCCCCAGGCTTCAGCTCGCCAGCCCGGAGACCGGCCAGTGGCAACTTCTTGAATGTATCGCGGAGGGCGATCATGCGGAAAGCTTCCAACATGTCCCGCTGGCATTGAGCGGCGCCGTCGGTGCACGGCGGGATGTGGCATGGGCGCTCGCCGTGTGGCTTCCTTCGTTTCATCCACCTGCCCAAGGAAAGCGCATGTCCACTCCCTCCGGTCTCAATGCCCGCAGCACCGCCGACTCTTCCACTTCCAGCCGCGCCGTCAGCCAGGTCTGGCGTGACCGCATCGCGCCGTCGCTGCTGGCCTTCGCGCTGGGCGTGGCGCTGATCTACGGCGCCGGCTTCGCCTCCCGCGTCGAGCTGCACAATGCCGCCCACGATGGCCGCCACTCGGCCGGTTTCCCCTGCCACTGAGGAGCGGATCATGAACTGGACGGTGTTTCGCCGCATGGCGTCGGCGGTGGTGGTGGCAGGGGCCTTGTCGGGCTTGCTGCTGTCGGGGGTGCAGCAATTCCAGGTGGAAAAGCTCATCCTCAAGGCCGAGCAATATGAAAAGGCCAGCGAAGCGACGGCCTCCGCAGCCCATGACCCTGGCGGCGAACCCGCTACCCACGCGGGTGCGCACGACCATGCCCATGTCGGTGCCGATGAGCACAGCCACCATCACGACGCCCAAGCCTGGGAGCCCGCCGACGGTGCCGAACGCACCGCCTACACCGTGCTGGCCAACGTCAGCATGGCGGTCGGTTTTGCGCTGATGCTGGTGGCGGCCTTTGCCCTGAGCGGACGCCAGATCAGCTGGCGCAGCGGTCTGCTGTGGGGTCTGGCCGGTTATGGCGTGTTCTTCGTGGCGCCTTCGCTGGGCTTGCCGCCGGAAGTGCCTGGCACGCTGGCTGCGCCCCTGCAGGCGCGTCAGCTCTGGTGGGTGATGACCGCCGCCATGACGGCCGCCAGCCTGGGTCTGTTCGTCTTCACCCGGGGCTGGCCGGGCAAGCTGATCGGCGTGTTGCTGCTGGTGGCACCGCACTTCATCGGGGCGCCGCAACCGGAAGTGCACGGCAGCGTGGCGCCGGAAGAACTGGCGCAAGCCTTCATCGGCGCCACTGCGGCGGCCAATGCCGTGTTCTGGCTGGCGCTGGGCGGCCTGAGCGGTTTCTTCTACCGCCGCTTCGGCTGATGGGTCCGATCCGTCGGGGAAAGAAAGCAAGCAAGCCATGAGAACTCATCATCGTCACGTGCTCATGTGCGTGGGTCCGCGTTGTACCGACAATGGCGTGCTGGCCGAAGCCATGTTCGGCGTGTTGGGCGAGCAGATCGACGCCCGCCCCGCGCTGTGCGTCAAGCGCACCCGAACCCACTGCATGGTGGCCTGCAAGGCGCAGGCGCCGGTGCTGGTGGTCTATCCCGAGGGGGTCTGGTACCGCTGCGAGGATGCCAGCGCCATCGAGCGCGTCGTAGTGGAGCACCTGGAAGGCGGTCGCGAGGTGAGCGAGCTCATCTTCCATCGCCTGGGCAGCGGCGACGTGCTGCCGCAACCGGAGTCCGGCGATGTCTGAACCCTTGCCCCGCATCGTCCTGCTGACCCACGCCCCGACCGACCTGGCCCTGCTGGCGGCGGCGCGCAGCCAGTTGCCGCCCGACTTTGCGCCACTGGCGGGGCATGATCTGCAGGCCCTGCAATCCCGTACCGACGAGCAAGGCCAGCCTCTGCGCACGCTGGCCACGCTGCTGCGTTCGGAGCTGGCCAGCGCGCAGGTGATCGTGCTGCGGGTGCTGGGCAGGCTGGGTGCGGTGAGCGGTGTGGGCGAATTGTTGCGGGTCGCGCGTGCGCAAGGGCGTCACCTGATCCTGCTCTCCGGCACCGGCGAACCCGATGCCGAACTGGCGGCAGCCTCCACCGTCGCAGCGGACGTGCAGCAGCAGGCACTGGCCTACTTCAACGGTGGCGGCAGCGTCAATCTGGCGCAACTGTTGCGCTACCTGTCGGATCGCCTGCTCTTGAGCGGCTATGGCTATGAGCCTGCGCAAGCCTTGCCGGAACACGGCCTCTACCATCCTGATCTGGAACAGGATGCCAGCCTCGATGACTGGCTGGCCCTGCGCGCCAGCGCACCCCCAGGCAAGCCCGCCGTGGGCATCATCTTCTACCGCGCGCACTGGCTCTCGGGCAATACCGCCTTCATCGATGCACTGGTCGCGGCGTTGGAGGCGCGCGGCATGGATGTGCTGCCGGTCTTCACTTCCTCGCTGCGGGTGTCTGCTCATCGTGGCGCGGACCTGCCGCCCGCGCTGGCGTATTTCGCCCGGGGCCGGGTCGACCTGATCATCAATACCACCAGCTTCGCCATGGGCGAGATCACGGCAGGCGGGGTCACACCAGCCGGCTGGTCGGTGTCGGTGCTGGAACAGCTGGACCGCCCGGTGCTGCAAGCCATCACCAGCGGCATGACGCAAGACCAGTGGCTGCATTCCACGCGCGGCATGAACCCGCTGGATGCCGCCATGAATGTGGTCTTGCCGGAATTCGATGGCCGCATCATCGGCGTACCGCTGTCCTTCAAGCACACCACGGACAGTGGCGTGGTGCAGTATCAGGCCCTGCCGGACCGTGTGCGCCGCCTCGCCGGTCTGGCGCAGCGGCTGGTGCGGCTGCGCAACACGCCCAATGCGCAAAAGCGTATCGCCTTCATCTTCACCAATTCCAGCAGCAAGGCCGCGCAGATCGGCAATGCCGTCGGGCTGGATGCGCCCGAGTCGCTCATGGCCGTGCTGCGCGCACTGGCTGCTGACGGCTATGCCATCGGCGAACTGCCCGCGACCGGCACGGCCCTGATCCACGAACTGGTGGACCGTTGCTCCTACGACGATATCCTCCTCACCGAAGACCAGTTGCGCCGCGCCGCCGCGCGCATTCCGGCCGCGCGTTACGCGCAGTGGTTCGCCGCCTTGCCCGCGGCCTTGCAGACGCGCATGCAGCGCCAGTGGGGCGCCGCACCCGGCCAGGCTTATGTTCACGATCAGCACCTGGTCATTGCCGGCCTGGACCTGGGCAACGCCTTCGTGGCCCTGCAACCGCCGCGCGGCTACGGCATGGACCCGGACGCCATCTACCACCAGCCCGACCTGCCGCCCACGCATCACTACTACGCCCTGTACCGCTGGCTGGATGAAGAATGGGGCGCCGATGCCATCGTCCACGTCGGCAAGCACGGCACGCTGGAGTGGCTGCCGGGCAAGGGCGTGGGATTGTCTGAAGAATGTTTCCCGGATGCCCTGCTGGGTGACGTGCCGCTGTTCTATCCCTTCATCATCAACGATCCCGGCGAAGGCTCGCAGGCCAAGCGCCGCGCCCACGCCGTGGTGGTGGATCACCTGACCCCACCGATGACCACCGCCGACAGCTACGGCGCGCTGGCCCAGCTGACGCAGCTGGTGGACGAGTATTACCAGGTCGAGGTGCTCGATCCTGCCAAGCTGCCGTTGTTGCAGCAGCAGATCTGGGAGCTGGTGCGACAGACCAATCTGGAGTCGGACCTGCAATACAAGCTGCTTCATCACGATCATGACCACGATCATGACCACGGCCATGCTCACCATCATCATGGACATCACCACCATGATGACCACCATCATCCGCACGACCACGCCCACGAAGACGGCACCTTGCCCCATGCCCTCACCGAACTGGACGGTGCCGGTGTGGCGCACCTGATCGAGGATCTCGATGGCTACCTGTGCGAACTGGGCGCAGCCCAGATCCGTGACGGCCTGCACATCCTCGGCCGCATGCCCGATGCAGCGCAGCTGCCCGACATGCTGGTGGCGCTCACGCGCCTGCCCAACCAGGACTTGCCGGGCCTGCAGGAAGAGGTGGCGCGCCTCTTCGGCCTGTCGCTGGACATGCTGCTGGAGCACAAGGGACGGCGCCTCAACATCGATGACGCCCTCGCGCGCACTGCCGGTCGCGCCATCGTCACCCGTGCCGATGCGCTCGAAGCCATCGACGCACTGTGCCTGTCGCTGATGCAGTCGCTGCAGCAGCAAGACTTTGCCGTGCAGGCCATCGATGGCGTGATCCAGTCGCTGCTGGCGCCCTTGTTCACCGCGCCCGTCGAAGAAAAACCGCGCCTGCAACCCACCCTGCAAAAGAGTGCAGGCAGCGTGCTGGGCGGCATGCGCGCCATGGCGCGACCGCTTGCCCCGCAAAAACGTGCCGCACCGGTAGCGACGATCAAGCCGACCGATACCCGCGCCCTGGGCCGCATCCTCGCCTTCACCTGCGAACAACTGGTGCCGCGTCTGCAACGCACCCACGAAGAAATCGGCAACCTGCTCAACGGCCTGCGCGGTGGCTACATCCCGGCTGGTCCCAGTGGATCGCCTACGCGCGGCATGGCGCACATCCTGCCCACCGGCCGCAATTTCTATTCGGTCGACCCGCGCAGCGTGCCCTCGCAATCGGCCTGGCGCGTGGGCCAGCAACTGGCGCGCGAAGTGCTGCAGCGTCACCACCGCGAAAGCGGCGACTATCCCGAGAGCGTGGCCATCAGCATCTGGGGCACCAGCGCCATGCGCACCCACGGTGATGACGTGGCGCAGATCCTCTCGCTGATGGGCGCGCGCCCGGTCTGGCGCGAGGGCAACCGGCAGGTCGCCGGTGTCGAGCTGGTCCCGCTGGAGCAATTGCAGCGCCCGCGCATCGACGTCACCACGCGCATCAGCGGCTTCTTCCGCGATGCTTTCCCGCAACTGATCGAACTGATCGACGATGCCGTGCAGCTGGCCATTGCCGCCGATGAACCGGAAGACATGAACTTCGTGCGCAAGCATTACCTGCGCGACCTGCAGCAGGCCATGCAAAGCGGACTGGGTCAGGCCGAAGCCGCTGCCCAGGCGTCCTATCGCGTCTTCGGCGCCAAGCCGGGCAGCTACGGCGCCGGCATCCTGCCCCTGATTCAGGAAAGGAACTGGCAGGACCAGGCCGACTTCGCCGAGGCCTACATCAACTGGGGCGGCTACGCCTATGGTCGCAAGGTGCAGGGCACCGACCAGCGCGAGGCATTCCGCCAGCGCCTCTCCGCCGTGCAGGTCGCCTTGCACAATCAGGACAACCGCGAGCACGACCTCTTCGACAGCGACGACTACCTGCAATACCACGGTGGCATGATCGCCACCATCCGTGCCTTGTCCGGCCAGCAGCCGCGCCATTACTTCGGCGACAGCCACGACCCGCAGCGCGCTGCCGTGCGTGACCTCAAGGAAGAGACCCTGCGCGTCTTCCGTGCCCGTGTGGTCAATCCCAAGTGGCTGGCCAGCATCCGCCGACACGGCTACAAGGGTGGACTGGAACTGACGGCCACCGTCGATTACCTGTTCGGCTACGACGCCACCGCGCAGGTGCTGGAAGACTGGATGTACCAGCAACTGGCCGAGAGCTACGGCTTCGATCCGGCCATGCGCGAGTTTTTGGAACAGGCCAATCCCTGGGCCCAGAACGCCATCGCCGAGCGCTTGCTGGAAGCCGCCAGCCGTGGCATGTGGCAGACACCGGCGGTACAGACACTCGAACAGTTGCGCACACTCTACCTGCACAGTGAAGCCCTGCTGGAAGCCCGCGGCGAGACCGTGCGCGGCAGCGAACATACCAAGGACATGCAATGAGCGCAGCAGTCAACGGCCCCGCGTCTTATCCCTTTGCCGCCATCGTCGGCCAGCCGCTGCTGAAGCAGGCGCTGCTGCTGTGCGCAGTCGATCCGTCCATCGGTGGCGTGCTGGTGCGCGGTGACAAGGGCAGCGCCAAGAGTACCGCCGCACGCGGTCTGACCCAGGTGTTGCCGGCCATCACCCTGGCCGAGGGCTGTGCCTTCCACTGCGCGCCCGGTCAGCCGGCTACTGCCTGTACAGTGTGCAATACAGCACCCGTACACTTTCCGGCCACCGTCCCCTTCGTGAACCTGCCACTGGGGGCCACCGAAGACCGCGTACTCGGTTCGCTCGATCTGCAACAGGCCCTGCAAGGCGGCCAGCGTGCGTTCCAGCCGGGCCTGCTGGCGGCGGCCCATCGCGGCATCCTCTACATCGATGAAGTCAATCTGCTGGCCGATCACCTGGTGGACGTGCTGTTGGACGTGGCGGCCATGGGGGTGAATTCGGTGCAGCGCGAGGGGCTGTCCATCAGTCACCCGGCACGCTTCACGCTGATCGGCACCATGAATCTGGAAGAGGGCGACTTGCGGCCGCAACTGCTGGACCGCTTTGGCCTCATGGTGGAAGTGAGCGCACCGACCGACAAGACCGTACGCGCCGAGGTGGTGCGCCGGCGCATCGCCTTCGAATCCGATCCCGCCGCCTTTGCCGAACGCTGGCAGTCGCAGCAGGACGCCTTGCGCCTCCAGGTCGCCGAGGCGCAAGGTCTGCTGGCCGAGGTGGTGCTGGACGATCCCATGCTGGAACTGAGCAGCCATCTCTGCTGCGAGTTCGAGGTGGCCAGCCTGCGCGCCGACATCGTCATGCACAAGGCCGCGCGCGCCATCGCGGCCTTGCAGGCGCGCACACGTGTCACCCCGGACGATGTGCGCGCGGCCGCCTTGCTGGTACTGCCGCATCGCCGCCGTCGCAAGCCCTTCGAGCAGAGCGGCATGGATGAGGACAAGCTCGATGAACTGGTCGACCAGGCGCGCCAGCCTGAACCGCCACAACAGCAAGGTTGCGGTGACGCGTCGCCGGATCAAGAACCGGCCGAGCCGCCGCCGTCTGAAGATGCTTCGCAAGAACAGCAAGGCGAGGGTGGTCAACAGACCTTCGCCATCGCCGCCCCCGGAACGGCCCGCAAGATCAGCGTCGCCGCCACGGCCCAGGCATCGGCCAACGTGGCCAGCGGCCGCCGCAGTGCCGTGGCCGATGCCAGCCGGGGCAGCGCCGTGCGCGCCGTACCGGACGCCAATCCGGACCGGCTGGCCATCGGTGCCACCCTGCGCAGCGCTGCCGTCCGGGGCGCCCTGGCCGGTGAGACAGGCGAGCCACTGAGCATCACCCGCGCCGACCTGCATCGTCAGGTCCGCAGCGGACGCGGCGCCAACCTGATCGTCTTCGTCGTGGATGCCTCCGGTTCCATGGCCGCACAGCGCCGCATGGAAGCAGTCAAGGGTGCGGTCCTGGCCTTGCTGACCGATGCCTACCAGCGCCGTGATCAACTGGCCGTGATCGCCTTCCGTGGCGAGCAGGCGCAATTGCTGCTGGCCCCGACCCGCAGCGCCGACCTGGCCGAGCAGGGCCTGCGCGAACTGCCCACCGGGGGCCGCACACCGCTGCCGCATGCGCTGCAACTGGCGGCGCAGATGCTGCAACAACAGATGCAGGAAGCACCGCCCCTGCTGGTGATCCTGTCCGACGGCAAGGCCAACGTCAGCCTGCCCGGCAGCAGCGGCGACCCCTGGAGCGAAACCCTGCAGGTCGCACAGACCCTGGCTGCGCAAGGCGTGCCCGCGCTGGTGCTCGATACCGAATCCGGCTACCTGCGCCTGGGCCGCGCGGCGCAACTGGCCGAGGCGCTGGGTGCGCCTTGCCTGACCCTGGAACAACTGACCGGCGACGCCCTGGCGTTGACCGTGCGCGCGCAACTGGGCGCGCGCTGAAAGGAAAGAACATGATCATCTGCATCGGCGCCGGTCCCGGCGACCATTCCTACCTGACCCTGCGCGGCGCGGACCTGATCCGCAATGCCGACGTGGTGGCCGGCTTCAATGCCGTGGTCGATGTGGTCAAGGACCTCATCCCCGCCAGCGCGCAAGTGGTGCTGATGGGTTACCGCGATCAGGTTGCCAGGCTCGACGAAGTCGCCGCCCTGCATCACGCCGGCAAGCGCTGCGTGGTGGTCTTCATGGGCGATATCCACTTCAGCGGCTTCCAGTATCTGGAACGGGTGGAGCGCGCCTGTGGCCATCGCGTGGAAACCCTGCCGGGCATTTCCTCGGCCCAGATCCTCGCCTCCAGGGCGCGTGTGTGCTTTGATGAAACAACGTTCATCACCTTCCACCGGCGCGGCGATCTGGAGCCCTTCAAGCGCCATCTGGTGAACGTCTTGAACGATGGACGCAATGCCATCGTCATCCCCTGTCCGTGGGATGCGGCGCGCTCCTTCATGCCGCGTCACATCGCCACCTATTTGCTGCAACAAGGGGTCAGCCCGGACCATCCCGCGGAAGTCTGGGAAAACCTCACCCGGGGCGACGCCGAATGGCATGGCAAGCTGGCCGACTGTGCCGACCAGGAATTCAGCGACATGAGCATCATGCTCATCCGCACGCTCACGCCCATGGCCAGCCAGATCGAACCACCGCCGCAAGCAGCCAGCGGAGCCACGGCATGAACAGCCCGCGCAAGTCAGCCGTGGTGATCGCCGGCCACGGCAGCCGCGATCCCGATGCCCTGCGCGAATTCGAGGCGCTGGTAGCGCTGGTGCGTGAACGCGCCGAGGGACGCATCGTGCGCCATGGCTATCTGGAATTTGCCGCGCCCACCATCTCGGAGGCTGCCGCCGCCTGCGTGGCCGAGGGCGCCACCGACGTGGCCGTGGTACCCGGTGTGCTGCTGGGGGCGCGTCATGCCAAGAACGACATGCCAGCCGAACTGCTGGCGCTGGCGCGGGATTATCCGCAGGTCGATTTCCATTTCGGCGCGCCCATGGATCTGCATCCGCTGCTGCTGCAACTGGTACAGCAGCGCGTGGTGGAAGCCGAGGCCGCTTCTGAAGAAATCATCCATCGCCAGGATGCCTGTCTGGTGCTGGTCGGGCGCGGTACCACCGATCCCGATGCCAATGGCGAGATCGCCAAGCTGGCGCGCATGGTGCAGGAGGGCATGGGCTTTGGCGGCGTCAAAGTCTGCTTCTCGGGCACGGCCACGCCGCTGGTGCGGGATGGCCTCTCGCGGGCTGCCGGTGAAGGCTGGCAGCGGCTGGTGGTGCTGCCGTTCTTCCTCTTCGATGGTGTGCTGGTCAAGCGCATCTATGCCGCCGCCGACGAGCTGATGCTGCGCGAGCCGGGTGTGGAAGTGCTCAAGGCCGCTTATCTGGGCGTGCATGCGCACGTGGCCGATGTCATGCTGGAACGCGCCCGCGATGCCGCCGAAGGCCGCGCCGCCATGAACTGCACGCTCTGCAAGTACCGGGTGCAGATCGTCGGTTTCGAGCAGCAGGTCGGCGAGCCGCAGCGGGCACATCACTTGCAGGTGCGCGATCTTTCTGCGCGCGAGCAGCAGGCCCCGGCCGTCACGGGCACCGCCCCTTACGTAGCGCATCCCATCGAAGCCGAGAGCATGGAAATCATCCAGGCCGGGCGCGACTGGGGCGGCTTCCCGCCCGAGCAGCTGACCGTCTTGCAGCGCCTGGTCCATACCAGCGGCGACTTCGCCGTGGCCGATGAAATCTATTTTTCCGCTGGTGCGGTTCAGGCCGGGATGAAAGCACTGCTGCGCACCAAGCGAGTCGTCACTGATGTGACCATGGTGCAAACCGGTCTCAAGCGCGCGGTGCTGCAACAGCTGGGCGTAGAGACATGGTGCGGCGTACATGATCCCGAATCGCACCTGATGGCCCGGAACCTGGGCATGACGCGCTCGGCGGCGGGGATTCGCCGTGCCTGGCAGAAGTTCGGCAATGACCTGGTGCTGGCCATCGGCGATGCACCCACCGCCATCACCGAGGCGGTACGCCTGATCCGCGAGCACGGCTGGCGTCCGCAACTGGTGATCGGCTTGCCGGTCGGTTTCGTCGGCACGCGCGAGAGCAAGGAGGAACTGCGTCGCTGCCTGCAGGTGCCGCGCATCACCAACAGCGGCACGCGCGGTGGTTCGCCCTGGGCGGCCAGCGTGGTCAATGCCCTGATGATCGATGCCATCGCCTGGCTGGTCGCCCAGGAAGCGCAGAGCGAAAGTGTGCAGTAATGGACGCGCCCCCCGAGCTGCAACGGGCCGAGTATGACCTCGCCGTACTCGCCCCCAATGGCTTGCGTCGTGGCCGCAGCACCGGCAGTTGCGCGACCGCAGCGGTACGCGCCGCACTCTATCGCCTGCTGGGCGGCATGAGCGTGCAGCACGCCGAAGTCAGCCTGCCGGATGGACTGCATTATCTGAGCGTACCAATCAAGACGGTCACGCTGATCGATGCCGATACCGCCCAGGCCGAGGTGCTCAAGGACGGCGGAGACGATCCCGACAATACGCACGGCGCCACCATCGTGGCACAGGTGCGGCGCAATGCGGCAGGGGAGATCCGTTTCTTTGCGGGCCAGGGCGTGGGCACGGCCACCATGCCGGGCTTGCGCGTGGCCGTCGGTGAACCCGCCATCAACCCGGTGCCGCGCGCCATGATGCGGGCCGCCGTGGCAGAGGTGCTGGCGGAGTTGCAGTCGGGCGAACCAGCCTGCGGTTTTGATCTGACCATCGGTTGCCGCGAGGGCCTCGCCATTGCGCCCAAGACCTTCAATCCCAAGCTGGGTATCGTCGGCGGCATTTCCATCCTGGGCACCTCCGGCATCGTGGAGCCGATGTCCATGGCCTCCTGGATCGCTTCCATCGAGGTCTACATCCGCGTGGCCCTGGCCGCCTGTGCGCCGGGGGATACGGTGGCCTACCTGCCGGGCAAGATCGGCCGCGTCTTCGTGGCGCAGACACTGGGCCTGCCGGACAAGCGCAGCGTGCAGATCGCCAATTTCCTGGGCGATGCGCTGGACTTCACCCAGAAGGCGCTGGCCGAGGAGGGCAGGACACTGCCGCTGCTGTGGCTGGCCGGGCATCCCGGCAAGCTGGCCAAGGTATTGGATGGGGTGTGGGATACGCATTCCAGCAAGAGCAACATGGCCATGCAGGGCGTGGCCCGCGTGGCTGAAGAAATGAATACGGCAGGGCAGGGCGTGCTGTTTGACGCCACCCTGCTGCAGCAGATGAAGGAAGCCAATACGGTGGAAGCAATCATAGAACTGGTCCGCCAGCAGGACGTCGGACTGTCGCGCCGCCTGTGGCGCGAGATCGAAACCCGCATCGCCGTGCTTGCCCATGCGCGCGTGCCGGCAGTGCAACGCATCGAAGTGCGCCTGTTCGACCTCGATGGAGAGCAACTGGGGGCAGGCGCATGAGCGGGCGTCTGACCGGCATCGGTGTCGGCCCCGGCCCCGCAGGCTACCTGCCGCTGGCAGCCATCGCTGCGCTGCGCAGCGCCGACCTGATCTACATTCCGCGTGCACGCGGGGCCGAGCTGTCGGTGGCCCTGCAATGCCTGGAGGGCGTGGAGTTCGACCGCAGCCGTCTGTGCGAGATCGAATTCAACATGGACCCGGATCGTCAGGTCCTGCAGGAACATTACGCCCGGCTCGGCCAGCAGTTGTCCGAACAATTGCGGCAGGGCCTGCAGGTGGTCTATCTCACCATCGGCGATGCGCTGACCTATTCCACCTACGGCTATGTGCTGGCTGCCGTGCGCGATCTCTATCCCGAGTGCGACTGCGTGACCTTGCCAGGCATCACCAGTTATGCCGCTGCTGCCGCCGCGCTGGAATGGCCGCTGGGCGTGGGCAAGGAGCGCACGCTGATCCTGCCTTGCCCGGAAGATGCGGCGACCCTGCAGGCCGAGATCGAGAGCCACGACATCGTGGTGCTGATGAAGGTCGGCGCGCGCCTGCCCTGGGTGCTGGCGCTGCTGCGCGAGATGGACATTGCGCAGCATTGCGGCTTTGCCCGTCGCATCGGGCTGGATGGCGAAGTGCTGGTCAGCGACCTCACCACGCTGGATGCGGCAGAGGCGAGCGGCTACCTGGCCGTGCTGCTGATCCGCAAGACGGCGCAGGCGCAACGTCACCGCGCGCCGCAAGCATCATCGAAAGGAAATCCATGAAAGTCTATTTCGTCGGCGCCGGTCCCGGTGCAGCCGACCTCATCACCCTGCGCGGTGCACGCCTGCTGGGCCAGGTGCGTATGGTGCTGTACGCCGGTTCGCTGGTGCCCACCGCCTTGCTGGAACATTGCCACCCCGAGGCCGAGATTGTCGACACCGCCGCACTCGATCTGGAGCAGCAGCAGGCCTGCTACGTGCGTGCGCAGCAACAGGGTATCGACGTGGTGCGCCTGCATTCGGGCGACCCGGCGATCTACGGGGCGACGGCGGAACAGATGCGGCGGCTCGATGCCCTGGGCATCGCCTATGAAGTGGTGCCGGGCGTGTCGTCCTTCACCGCTGCGGCGGCCGCCGTGTCGGCTGAACTGACCAAGCCGGAAGTGTCGCAGAGCGTGATTCTGACCCGTGTCTCGGGCCGTGCCTCGGCGGTGCCCGAATCGGAATCGATTGCCTCGCTGGCCGCGCACCGGGCGACCATGTGCATCTTCCTGTCCGGGCCGCACCTGAAGAAGATCGTCACCGACCTGCTGCTGCACTATCCCCCCGAGACGCCCGTCACGCTGGTCTATCGCGCCACCTGGCCGGAGCAGCGCGTCTATCAGGGCCGGCTCGACAAGGTGCTGGAAGAGAACAAGCGCGGGGAGTGGAATCTCACCACCATGATGCTGGTCGGTGCCGCGCTGAACAAGGAGCAGGTGGCCGAATCCAGTCTGTACTCCAAGGACTTCACGCACCTCTTCCGCGTGGTCAAGAAGAACAAGGATGCCGCATGAATCCGCCCGTCGTCCCGGCAGACCTGGGCCTGTGGCCCGTGCGCGCCGAGGCGGTGGCACTGGCCATGCACTTGCAGGACTGCCTGGGCGGTGAACTCTACCGCCCCTGGCTTCATGCAGAGGGCGGCCTGTCGCAGCGCCAGCAGTTTGCTCTGGCCTACCGCCGCCACCGGCAGTGGATCATGATTGGTGCGACCGGCATTGCCGTGCGCTTCCTCGACGGCCAGCCGCAGGACAAGCATCGGGATCCCGCCCTGGTGGTGCTGGATGAGGCGGGACGTTTTGCCATCCCCTTGTTGGCAGGGCATGAAGGCGGTGCCAACAGCCTGGCCTATCGCGTGGCCCAGATCACGGGCGCGCAGCCGGTGGTGACCACCGCGACCGAAGCCGTCAAGCCGCTGGTGCTGGGCATCGGCTGCCGCAAGCTGGCCTCGGCCGAGCAGATCGGTCGTGCCGTCGCGCAGGCACTGGAACAGTGCCCCGGTGCCGCACTGTCCCAGGTGCGCGAAGTGGCCACCATCGATATCAAGGCCGGGGAACCCGGCCTGCTGGCCTTTTGCGCCACGCATGGCTTGCCCTTGCGCGTGATCGCGCGCCAGCAGATCGCCCAGCGCGCCTGGGTGGGCAAGCCCTCGGACTGGGTGCGCCAGAACGTGGGCGTGGAGGGCGTGTGCGAGCCGGCGGCCTTGATCGCCAGTCCGCGTGGACGGCTGTTGCTGGGCAAGAGCGCGCTGGAGGGCGTGACCGTGGCCATCGTCGACGATGGCGATGGCTGGCGCAGTTCCATAAAAAATCCGTAAATCATTTGCAGGAAACCCGATGGAAGCAGTCAAGAAAAAAGGCGTATTGAACCTGGTCTCGGTCGGCCCCGGTTTCGAAGAGATGATCATCCCGCGCGCCATTGAAGCCTTGCGCGAGAGCGAGGTCATCGTCGCCTACGCGTTGTACCTGCGCTGGATCGCCGCGCATATCGAGGGCAAGGAGATTCATACTCCGCCGCTGACCCAGGAGCGCGAGCGCGCCTTGCTGGCCATCGAACAGGCCCGTGCGGGGCGGCGCGTGGCCCTGATCTCCAGCGGCGACATCGGCATTTACGCCATGGCCGCCCTGGCCTTCGACGACATGCGCGAGGACGATAGCTTCGAGGTCAATATCATCCCCGGCGTGACCTCGGCCAATGCCTGCGCCTCGCTGCTGGGTTCGCCGCTGTCGCATGATTTCGCCACCTTGTCGCTGTCCAACCTGCTGTGCCCGTGGTCATGGATCGAGCAGCGCGCCAGTCACATCGCCCAGGCGGACCTGGCCTGCGTGCTCTACAACGTGCAGAGCGCGGGACGGCAGGAGGGCGTCTACCGCATCCTGCAACTGATGCTGGAACACAAGGCCCCGCATACCCTGTGCGGGGTGGTGCGCAATGCCTATCGCCCAGGGCAGCAGGTCTCCATTCATCGCCTGGATGAATTGCCCGGCCTGCAGTTCGACATGCTGACCTCGATCGTCATCGGCAACCGCTTTACGCAGCGCAAGCGCGACTGGATCTTTACCCCGCGCGGCTACAACGACTGGAGCGAACAGGCGCAGGCGCCTGAGGCGGCACAACTGCCGCGCCGGGCGGTGTGGGTCTTTGCGGGCACCAGTGACGGCAACCAGCTGGCGCGCGAACTGGCCGGGCAGGGCGAGCGCGTGGTCATTTCCACGGCGACCGCCTATGGCGGCGAGCTGGCCAGCCAGGATTGTCCGGGTGCCCAGGTCTGGTCCGGCCGCCAGGGTGTGGAGGCGCGCCGACAAGCGCTGCGCGACAGCCAGGCGCGGGTGCTGGTGGATGCGACCCATCCCTTTGCGGTGCAGATGTCGCAGCAGTTGATGATGCTGGCGCAGGAGCTGGGCCTGCCGTATCTGCGCTATGAACGTCCGAGCGAGATCGCTGCCGATGACCCCTATGGCTGCGCCGACATGACAGAAGCCGCCGGGCGCGCCATCGCCCTGGGCCGCCGCATTTTCCTGGCTACCGGCTCCAAGGATCTGGGCAGCTTCCTGAGGGCACCTGGCGCGGCGGGCAAGCAATGGTTCGCCCGCGTCACGGCCGATCCGGACTTCCTCCGGCGCGCACTGGAACTGGGCCTGCCGCGCGCCCACCTGTGCGCCATGCAGGGACCGTTCTCGCAGGCATTCAATGAAGCGCTGTGGCGCGACTGGGGTATCGACTGCGTGGTGACCAAGGATTCCGGCGAGGCCGGGGGCTACCGGGCCAAGGTCGCGGCTGCGCGCGCCCTGGGCATCCCTCTGGTGACGGTGCGTCGGCCTGGACTGGCCTATCCCCAGGTGGCGCACGATGTGCCCACCCTGCAGGCGCAACTGGCAGCGTTGGCCGGAGCCTGAGCATGGCCAGTCTTCAGTCTTCCATGCCGCCTGCCTTGCCGCCGATCCCGGTGACGGTGGTCACGGGCTTCCTGGGGGCGGGCAAGACCACCTTGCTGCGCGGCCTGGTACAGCGTCGCCAGTCGCGGCGACTGGCCTTGCTCATCAACGAGTTCGGCGAGGTCGCCATCGATGGCGACCTGTTGCGCGCCGAAGGCGATGCGCAGGGCCAGGTGCAGATCCAGGATTTCGCCCATGGCCTCATCGCCTACGGCGACGATGAACATTTCGTTCCCGCCATGCTGGCCCTGGCCGCGCGCCGCGCGCAGATCGACCATGTGCTCATCGAGACTTCCGGTCTGGCCTTGCCCAGTGCGGTGATGGAAGTGTTGCAATCCCCTGAACTGGCACTGCACTTCGTGCTGGACGCCACGCTGGCCGTGGTCGACACGCCGCTCCTGCTGGAACAAGCCTTCGCCAGCGGCGATGCCGTGCGCGATGCCACGGCGCAGCTGTTCGCCCGGCAACTGGAGTGCGCCGACGTGGTGGTGCTCAACAAGATCGACGGCATGGAGGAAGCGCCCTTGCTGCAAGCAGAGCAAACGGTACGGTCACTGGCGCCCAACGTGCGCTTCCTGGAGCTGGCCTATGATGCGCGACTGGATATCCGTCTGGCGCTGGGCTTGCGGCTGCACCAGGCCGGTACGAGCGTGCATCATCACTACACGCCGGTGGCCATGCCGGGCGAGCGCGCCACGGTGGCGGCCGAGCAGTGGCGCTTCAACGGCCATGCGCATTCCGGCCTGGGGGCGCACAGCCACGGCTTGTCCACCCACAAGCATTTCCACGAGCAGGACCCCGGCTGGCAATCCTTCACGTTGCGCAGCGCCGATGCGCAGGATGCCGAAGCCCTGCGCCGCGCCGTGGTCGCCGTGGCGCTGGACCAGCCCATCCTGCGCAGCAAGGGCTTCGTCGTCACCGGCCACGGACGTACCGAGTTGCTGCAAGCCGTGCGGGCGCGTGCGGTGGTGGCCGAGGCCGGTGGCGGCAAGCGGGCCGGGACTTCGGAGCTGGTCTTCATCGGTTACCATCCCAGCCGCGCACGTGTGGCGCAATTGCTGTCCTCGCTGACGGCGACCGACTGGCATTGATTTCGCAGCAGCATCAAGAAAGAAGCACATCATGAAAACCGACCCCGAATCGCACAAGCGCATGACCCAGCGTCACAAGGAAGGCTTCGAAAAGAAGAAGGCCGCCGCCCGGAAGGAGAAGGGCCTCCTGATCGTCAACACCGGCACCGGCAAGGGCAAGTCCAGCGCCGCCTTCGGCATGGGCATGCGCATCCTCGGCCACGGCATGCGGCTGGGCGTGGTGCAGTTCATCAAGGGCGCACTCTACAGCGCCGAACGTGACTTCCTGGGCAGCCACGCGCGATGCGACTTCCATGTGGTCGGCGCAGGCTACACCTGGGACACCCAGGACCGTGAGGCCGACATGCGCACCGCTGCACGTGGCTGGGCCGAGGCCGTGCGCATGATCCAGGACCCCGGCTATGACATGGTGATCCTGGATGAACTCAACATCGTCCTCAAATACCAGTATCTGGATCTGGAGGAAGTACTGCGGGTATTTGCGGCGCGCCGCGAGATGCTGCACATCGTCGTCACCGGTCGCCATGCACCGGAGGCGCTGATCGAGCAGGCCGATCTGGTCAGCGAGATGCGCCCGCTCAAGCATCCCTACAAGGAGCAGGGCGTGAAAGCACAGAAAGGCGTGGAATTCTGATGACGCACCCGGATTACCGCTGCCCGGCCCTGTTCATCTCGGCCCCGGCTTCCGGCCACGGCAAGACCACCATCACCGCCGCCCTGGCCCGCCTGTACCGGCAGCAGGGCAAGCGCGTGCGGGTGTTCAAGACCGGCCCCGATTTCCTCGATCCGATGGTGCTGGAGCAGGCCAGTGGCCAGCCGGTGATCAACCTTGATCTGTGGCTGGGAGGCGAAGATCATTGCCGCCGCCAGGTGGCGCTGGCTGCCGCCGAATCGGATGTGCTGCTGGTCGAGGGCGTGATGGGCCTCTTCGATGGCGAGCCCAGCAGTGCCGACCTGGCCCAGTTGCTGGGCATTCCCGTCGTGGCCGTGATCAATGCGCGCGGCATGGGCCAGACCATCGGCGCACTGGCGCAGGGCCTGCTGGCCTATCGTCCCGAGCTGAAGTTTGCCGGGGTACTGGCCAATGGCGTGGCCAGCCCGCGCCATGCGCAGATGTTGCGCCAGGGCCTGCAGAATGCGCGGCCCTCGGTGCCACTGTTGACGGGGCTGCAGCGCGACATGCAGTTCGCCTTGCCGGAGCGCCATCTGGGCCTGGTGGCCGCGCCCGAGATCGCCGATCTGGAGGCACGCCTGGATGCCGTGGCCGAAAGAATGTCAGCGACTTCACTGGCCAATCTGCCCGCGCCGGTGGACTTCGGTACGCCCCCGCCGGAACGCGCCTTCCCGCGCCTCCTGGAGGGCAAGACCATCGCCGTGGCGCGCGATCTGGCATTTTCCTTCATCTACACCGCCAACCTCGATCTGCTGGCGCTGATGGGTGCGCACGTGAGCTTCTTCTCGCCGCTGGCCGATGAAGCACTACCCGATTGCGATGCGGTCTGGTTGCCGGGCGGTTATCCCGAACTGCACCTGCCGGCCTTGCAGGTCGCGCAGCGCACCCAGTCCAGCCTGCGTGCCCATGCCGAGGCCGGCAAGCCGCTCTATGCCGAATGCGGCGGCATGCTGTTCCTGCTGGAGACCGTCGTCGCCGGTGACGGCAGCAGCGGCCAGCTGTGCGGCATCCTGCCCGGCCAGGCGACGGTGCAGCCGCGCCTGCAAGGGCTGGGTTACCAGACTCTGCAACTGAACCTGCCCGGTGCGGTGGGCGAGCATCTGCGCTGCCATACCTTCCACTATTCGCGGGCGGTGGTCGGGGCGCAGTTCATGGCACGTGGCGAGCGACTCTTCGATTCCTCGGAAGGGGAGGTGGTCTATCGTCGCGGTCAGGTCACGGCCAGCTATCTGCATGCGTATTTCCGCTCGGCGCCACGGACGGTGGCGGCGCTGCTTGGTGGGGCGCCATGACGCAAACTGTTTCGCATCGCTATCCTCAGGCGCAGATCGATGCGCTCTATCGCGTCATCCGCGAGCGCCGCGACATGCGCCATTTCCTGCCCGACCCGGTCGCGCCCGAGCTGTTGGAACGCCTGCTGCAGGCGGCCCATCAGGGCCCCAGCGTGGGCTTCATGCAGCCCTGGCGCTTCATCCGCATCCGCAATCAGGCGCTGCGCCAGCAGATCCATGCCCTGGTGGAACAGGAACGCATCGCCACTGCCCGCGCACTGGATCAGCGCGAGGACGAATTCATGCGTCTGAAAGTGGAAGGCATCCGCGAGTGTGGCGAATTGCTGGTGGCTGCGCTCATGGATCAGCGCGAGCGCCATGTCTTCGGTCGTCGCACCTTGCCGCAGATGGACCTGGCCTCGCTGTCCTGCGCCTTGCAGAACATGTGGCTGGCCGCGCGCGCAGAAGGGCTGGGCATGGGCTGGGTGTCGCTGTTCGAACCGGCCGCGCTGGCCCGTTTGCTGCACCTGCCCGAGGGCGCCGAACCGGTCGCCGTACTCTGTCTGGGCCATGTCCCCGCTTTCTATGACAAGCCCATGCTGGAACAGGAGCAGTGGGCCAGCCGCCAGCACCTGCAAGACCTGGTCTTTGAAGACCGCTGGCCCGTGCAAGGAGACCTGCAAGCATGACCACCGCATCCTCGAACCGACACCGCAGCCTCATCTTTGGCGGCGCCCGCAGCGGCAAGAGCGCCCATGCGGAACGCCTGGCGCTGGCCGCATCACCCGGCGGCGCGCGCGAGATCGTCTATCTGGCCACCGCCAGTCGCGCCGCCAGCCGCGACGACGCCGAGATGCAGGAGCGCATCACCCATCATCAGCAACGCCGCCGCGCGCTGGGTGCACACTGGAGTACCGTGGAAGAGCCACTGGCGTTGGGCCACGCACTGCGCTGCCTGAGCCGGCCCGAGACCGTGGTGCTGGTCGACTGCCTCACCGTCTGGCTGGCCAACCTGCTCTTTGCCGAGGGCGTGGACTATCCTGAACTGGGACCGGTCACGCCGCCCCCGGCCTTCGCGCAGCAACGCGCCGATTTCCTGCTGGCCCTGGAGGAAGTGCAGGGGACCGTCATCCTGGTGTCCAACGAAGTCGGCATGGGCATCGTGCCGCAGGGGGCCATCTCGCGCTGGTTCGTCGATGAGGCGGGGCGGCTGAACCAGGCCGTGGCTGCGCTGTGCGAACGCGTGCAATGGGTCGCTGCCGGCTTGCCCTTGACCTTCAAGGACAGCGCGTGCTGAGCGGCTTGTCCTTGCCCTGGCTGGCGCTGCTGATGGCGCTGGGCCTGGCCCTGGATCTGCTGCTGGGGGAAGCGCGGCGCTGGCATCCGTTGGTCGGGTTCGGCAATCTGGCCAAGCGCATCGAAGCGCGGCTCAATCACGCCCCGGCCTTGCGCCTGCGTGGCGTGCTGGCCTGGTCGCTGGCAGTGTTGCCGCCGGTACTGGCCTGCACCTGGCTGCTGGCCGCGCTGCCCGTCTGGATGGCGGCATGGATCCATGCGGTGCTGCTGTATTTCTGCATCGGCCTGCGCAGCCTGCGCGAGCATACCTTGCCGATTGCACAGGCGCTGGCGCAGCGGGACTTGCCGCTGGCGCGGCGGCTGACTTCCTTGATCGTCAGCCGTGAGACGCGCCAGTCCGACGAAGCCGAGCTGGCCAAGGCCGGGGTCGAATCGCTGCTGGAGAATGGTAACGATGCCGTCTTCGGTACCTTGTTCTGGTTCCTGGTGGCGGGTGGCCCGGGCGCCTTGCTGTTTCGCCTGGCCAATACCCTGGACGCCATGTGGGGTTACCGCAATGCGCGCTTCCTGTATTTCGGCTGGGCCGCGGCGCGCATTGATGATGCCCTCAACTGGTTGCCTGCGCGACTGACCGCCTGCTCTTATGCCTGGCTGGGCCAGCGCCGCCAGGCCCTGGCTTGCTGGAAGACGCAGGCGCCTGCGTGGAGCAGCCCCAACGCCGGTCCGGTGATGGCGGCGGGCGCCGGAGCACTGGGCCTGGCCCTGGGCGGTCCGGCCCGGTATGACGGCCAGCTCGAAGAGCGCCCGCCATTGGGATCGGGCCTGCCGCCGCAGGGACCGGACATCGTCCGTGCCTGGCGCCTGGTGGCCATGAGCACGGCGCTGTGGCTGGCCGTGGTGGGCGCCCTGGCGCTGCTGAGCCTGGTCACCGGGGTGGGGGCGAGCCATGCTTGAGCACGGTGGCAACCTCGACGCGGCGGCCCGCCATTATGGTCGTCCGCGCAGTGACTGGCTGGATCTCTCCACCGGCATCAACCCGCGACCCTACCCGGCAGCTGCACCGGCGGCGCACGCCTGGCACCGCCTGCCCGAGCCGTCACATGCGCTGGAGCAAGCGGCCTGTGCGTATTACGATGCGCCACGTCTGCTGGCCGTGGCGGGCACCCAGGCGGCGATTCAGGCGCTGCCGCAACTGCGTCTGCAACAACAGCGCCGCCCTGCACAGGTAGTGGTGGCGGCCCCCATCTACGCGGAACATGCGCACTGCTGGCGGCGTGCGGGGCATGCCGTGCGTGAAGTCGCGTATGCCGATCTTGATCAGGCCGTGCGCGAGACATCGTGCGAGGTGCTGGTGCTGTGCAATCCCAACAATCCGACCGGTGCCATGGTCGCGCCGGAGGACCTGTTGCGCTGGGCGGCCCTGCTGGCCGGGCGGGGGGGCTGGCTGGTGGTCGATGAAGCCTTCGGCGATACCGTCAATGGTTACAGCGTGTGCGCACACAGCCACCAGCCGGGCCTGATCGTGCTGCGTTCGGTCGGCAAGTTCTTCGGGCTGGCGGGCTTGCGGCTGGGCTTTGTCGGGGCGGCAGCCCCTTTGCTGGATGCGCTGGCTGACTGGCTCGGGCCATGGTCCATCAGCGGTCCGGCCCAGCAGATCGGCAGCGCGGCACTGCTCGACCGCCCTTGGCAGGCTGCGACGCGACAGACCCTGTTGACCGAAGGCGCCCGCCTGCATGCGCTGCTGGCGCAGCATGGCATCCGCGCCAGTGGCACGGCATTGTTCCAGTGGTGGCCCGAAGCTCAGGCGCCGGCGTTTCATGAAGCGATGGCGCGCGCCGGCATCTGGGTGCGCCTTTTCACGCGCGGTGCTGGTGGTATCCGCCTCGGACTGCCGCCGGATGAGGCGGGTTGGGTACGCCTGCAAGAGGCCCTGAACAGATGGAGTCAACGTGGCTGATTTTCCTTTTCATACGCTGATGATCCAGGGCACCACGTCGGATGCCGGCAAGAGCACTCTGGCCGCTGCGTTATGCCGCCTGCTGAAGAAGGATGAGATCAGCGTCGCTCCCTTCAAGCCGCAGAATATGGCCTTGAACAGTGCGGTGACCCGCGACGGTGGCGAGATTGGACGCGCTCAGGCCCTGCAGGCGCAGGCCGCCGGTATCGCGCCGCACACCGATATGAACCCGGTCTTGCTCAAACCCTCCAGTGATACCGGCGCCCAGGTCATCGTGCAGGGCAAGGTACGCGCCGATATGAACGCCCGTGACTATCACCGCTACAAGACCGAAGCCATGCAGGCCGTGCTGCAATCCTATGCGCGGCTGCGCTCGCAATATGCCTGCGTGATCGTGGAAGGCGCGGGCAGTCCGGCCGAGATCAATCTGCGCGCGCGCGACATTGCCAACATGGGTTTTGCCGAAGCGGTCGATTGTCCCGTCATCATCGTGGCCGATATCGACCGGGGTGGTGTTTTTGCGCACCTGAGCGGCACGCTCGATTGTCTTTCCGAGAGCGAACGGGAACGCGTGATCGGCTTCGTCATCAACCGCTTCCGTGGCGACATCAGCCTGCTGCAAGGGGGGCTGGACTGGCTCGAGGCCCGCACCGGCAAGCCCGTGCTGGCGGTGCTGCCGTACCTGCATGGGCTGCACCTGGATGCCGAGGATGCGGTGGCGGCCACGCAGGAGAGTCGCGGCCAATTCCGTATCGTGGTGCCGGTCTTGCCGCGCATCAGCAACCATACCGACTTCGATGCACTGCGCGCCCATCCCGATGTCGATCTGCGCTTCATCGGCCCGGGCCAGCCGGTGCCGCCGGCTGATCTCATCATCCTGCCCGGCAGCAAGAATACCCGCGGGGATCTGCACTGGCTGCGGGAACATGGCTGGGAGGCGGCCATTGCCCGTCATCTGCGCTATGGCGGCAAGCTGATCGGTATCTGTGGCGGTTTCCAGATGCTGGGGGAGAGCGTGGATGATCCGCATGGTGTGGAAGGCGTGCCCGGCAGCAGTGTCGGTCTCGGCCTGCTGCCGATGCGTACCGAACTGAGGCGAGACAAGAAGCTGCTGCAGGTCAGCGGCCACTGTGTCTTCAGTGAGACGGCTGCAACGGTCAGCGGCTACGAGATCCACATGGGCGTGTCTTCCGGCCCGGCGCTGGCGCGTCCTGCGTTCGTCATCGAGGGGCGCGGCGAGGGTGCGCAATCGGACGACGGGCAGATCCTGGGTAGCTACCTGCACGGCATGTTCGATACACCGCAAGCCTTTGGCGCACTGCTGAGCTGGGCGGGATTGGCGGGCAGCGCGCCGGTCGATCTGGATGCCTTGCGCGAGGCCAGCCTGGAGCGTCTGGCCGAATCCTGCCGGCCCTTGTATGACGCCTTGCGGCGGGTACCCACGCGCTTTGGGCGGACGTAATACGGTGTGACCGCAAAGAAAATCCCGGCCTTGCGGGCCGGGATGCGGTTGGGGGAGTGGCGCAGAAGAGTCAGGCCAGGGCTTCCTTGGCGGCTTCTTCCGGGGTGAGGCCATCGTAGTAGAGGTCGGTGAACCATTCCACCTGTTCTTCGATGTGCTCCTGTGCCTGGTCCAGCGTGGCGCCGCCCTTGACCAGGAATTGCTCGACTTCGGTACACCATTGGATCAGGGCTTCAGTTTCCGGGTCCAGTTTCTCTTTCTTGGGCATGTTGCCTCCTTGCTTCGGTAATGATGGGCGTAAGTGCCCTGTGCAAGGATAGGCCAAACTCGCCCGGCGTGTGCGCCTTTATTGCGTCGGCTTCATTGCAGCAACTGTGTCCCGCTGCTGGCACCGCTAGAGGTGGCCAGACTGCTCGCCAGCACCGCCGCCGCCGAACGCGTCTCCACCCCCAGCTTCACGAAGATATGTTCCAGGTGCTTGTTGACCGTACGCGGACTCATGCCGAGGATTTCGGCGATGTCGCGGTTGGTCTTGCCCTTGCCCAGCCAGAGCAGGACGTCGCTCTCGCGCGGCGTCAGGCGCGCGCCCTCCAGGGTAGGCGGCAGGCTCATGCCGTCGTCGCCACGCTGGGTGGCGCCCGCCGTTTTTTCTTCCAGCACCAGGCTCACGCCATGCCCCTGCCCGGGTCCGCAAAGCGTGATGTGCAGCTCGTCCTGCTGCTGTCGCACGATCAGCGGTGGCACCCGGTCCAGGCTCTCACCCTGGCGTTGCCGTACCAACTGCTCGTTGAGCCATACCTGCAAGGGAGCCGGCAACTTGTGGCTGTTCGGTGCAGCCGGACCGTAATACTTCTCCAGCCACTGTGATGCCTTGCTGGTCTGCCACATCGGCAGGCCATGGCCGCCCAGCACGATCACCGCATGGGCGGCATGTTCCAGTACGCCGCGCGTCTGCGTCATCATGCGCGCGGTACGGATATGCGCGCCGATGCGCGCCACCACTTCCTGCGGACGGATCGGCTTGGTCACGTAATCGATGCCGCCCACCTCGAAGCCGCGCACCACGTGTTCGGTCTCCGACAAGCCGGTCATGAATACCACCGGCACATGCGCCACGCGCTTGACCTGCTTGATGCGGCGGCAGGTCTCGAAACCGTCGATGCCGGGCATCATCGCGTCCAGCAGGATCAGATCGGGCGTGATGTGGTCCAGCCGCTCCAGCGCCGCCAGTCCGTCCGTGGCGACGAGGACGATGTGGCCGCTTTCATCGAGCGCATCGGACAACATGGCCAGGTTGTCGGGCATGTCATCGACGATCAGGACCACGTGTCTATCGAACGTCGTTGAGATCATGTCGGATCAGCTCCTGGATGCGGGTGACGTATTCATTCAAGCGGAATTGTTTGACCAGCTGTCGCAGCTCGGTCGTGAAGGGCAGGTAGGCCGGTTGCTGGCGTTCCATGGCGTCGAGCTGGCGCAGGATTTCCTTGGCATAGCCGATGCGGCCCAACTCCAGCAGTGAGGCCAGCCTGTCCTGGGACGGTACCAGCAGGAGGGCTTGCGTCGCTGCCGGTGCTGGCGGCGGCTCGGCAGGCTGTGCCGACGCCACCCAGTCCAGTTGCAGATGCTGGCGCAGCTTGCCCAGCAATTCGTGATACGAGACCGGCTTGACCACGAAATCATTGACCAGCGCTGGCTCGTTGCGCTCATGCAGGTTCTCGAAGGCATTGGCCGATACCAGCAGGATGGGCAACTGCGCAAGCCCGCGCGCGCGGATGGCGCGTGCCACGCTCCAGCCATCCATCTGCGGCATGGCGATATCCAGCAGGAGCAGGTCGGGGATGTCGTGGCCCAGCCGCTCCATGCAGGCCAGCCCGCTGTCGGCCTCGCTCACCACGAATCCCAGCGGCATGAGCATGTCCTTGAGCAGGCGCCGTTGCGAAGCCTGGTCATCGACCACCAGGATGTGGCGCGAGGGTCCTGCGTAACCCGACATCTGATCCTCCAGCTTGATGCGCGGACGCGGTACGTGCACTTGCGGCAGATAGATCTTGAGGTGGAAGCTGCTGCCCAGCCCGACCCGACTCTCTACCCCCAGTTCGCCGCCCATGATGTGCACCAACATGCGGCTGATGGCCAGTCCCAGCCCGGTGCCGATGTCTTCGCGCAGATTGGCCGCGCTGCTGCGCTCGAAGGGCAGGAAGATACGTTCCAGGTCGTCGTCGGCAATGCCGATGCCGGTATCGATGACATCGAAATACGCAATCTCGCGTGCATAACGCACCCTGAGCGTGACGCCGCCGTGATCGGTGAACTTGACGGCATTGCCCAGCAGGTTGATGAGGATCTGGCGCAAGCGTTTCTGGTCGGCATGGACGATCTGCGGCAGGCGTCCGCTTTTCTCAAAGCGGAAGTGCAGGCCCTTCTGTTCGGCCTGCGGGGCGAACATGCCGACGATCTGCTCCAGGAAGGCTTCCAGTGCCAGTTCGTCGGAGGCCAGGCGCATCTTGCCAGCCTCGATCTTGGCAATGTCGAGCAGGCCGTCGATGAGGCTCAACAGGTGTTCGCCACTGCGGCGGATGATGGCGATGGCTTCCTTGCGGGCCGGCGGGATGGTGGCGTCCACGTGCAGGATCTGCGCATAGCCGAGGATGCTGTTCAAGGGCGTGCGCAATTCGTGGCTCATGCCGGCCACGAAGCGGCTCTTGGCCAGGTTGGCTGATTCGGCCGCTTCCTTGGCGCGCTGCAGTTCGGCATCGGTCTGCTTGTGGGCTTCGATTTCCTGCAGCAACAGATTGGTCTGGCGCTCTGATTCTTCCTGGGCCACGGCGCGGCTTTCGTTGGTCAGCACCAGCCACCAGGCACCCACGCCGACCACCACCAGCAAGAGGCAGAACAGCTTGATGAAGACGCCACGCAGCGAGTCGGGGGCTGAGAGCGTCAGTCCGGAGAGATCGGCCATCTGCTGGAAATACAGCATCCACAACACAATCGCCAGTCCGCCAGCCAGCAGACCGAACACGCTCAGGTAATGCCCGAGGCGGGTATTGAGCTTGACCGCGAAGCGCGCCGGGATCAGCTGGCGCAAGGTGTGCAGGATCTGGTTGGGCAACCGTGCGCGCGGTGTCTTGCAGCGGTCCTTGCAGCGCGCATCCAGCGAACAGCACAGCGAGCAGATGGCGCCCTGGTAGGCCGGGCAATGGGCCATGTCCGGTGTTTCGAAGGCATTGCCGCAGATCACGCAATCGAGCACTGAATGCGTCTGACCCGGCGTGACGGGGCGATAGTTCTGTTCGGACAGCGTATCGCGCCGCGCGATGTAGTAGCGGCTGCCGGTGGCCCAGGCAATGAGCGGGGCCGTCACCAGTGCGGTACCCAGGGCGATGAAGGGTGCCATGGCCGCCACCGTCTTGCCCAGCACGCCCGACATGGCCAGCGTGGAGAGCAGGGTGGCGATGACCATCGAGCCGACACCGACCGGGTTCACGTCATACAGGTGGGCACGCTTGAATTCGATGTGGGCCGGGCTCAGGCGCAGCGGCTTGTTGATGACCAGGTCGGCCACCACGGCGCCGATCCACGAGATGGCGACCAGGCTGTAGAGCGCCAGTACATGCTCCAGCGCATTGAAGACGCCCAGTTCCATCAGCAGCACCGCAATCAACACATTGAACACCAGCCACACCACCCGCCCCGGATGGCTGTGCGTGAGGCGCGCGAAGAAATTGGACCAGGCCAGCGAGCCGGCATAGGCGTTGGTGACATTGATCTTGATCTGCGACACCACCACGAACAGTACGACCGCCCCCAGCGCGAAGGCCGGATTGCCGAACACGTACTGGTAGCCGATCAGGTACATCTGGGTCGGTTCCACGGCCCGCGCCATGGGCACCTCGTGCTGGATGGCGAGGAAGGCCAGCAGCGTGCCGCCCAGCATCTTGGCCCCGCCCAGCAGGATCCAGCCAGGGCCGGCCAGCAACAGCGCACTCCACCAGCGCCCGCGATTGGCGGCGGTCTTCTGCGGCAGGAAGCGCAGGAAGTCGACCTGCTCACCCACCTGCGCGATGAGCGAGAAGGCCACCGTGGCAGCGGCCCCGAACAGGGTGAGATTGAAGGAACTGCCTTCCTCGGCGCGGCCGGCGAAGCTCAGGAGGTTCGACAGCGCTTCCGGTTCCTTGTAGAGCACGCAGGCATAGGGCAGCACCAGCAGCACCAGCCACAGCGGCTGGGTCCACATCTGCAGGCGGTTGATGAGCGTGATGCCGTAGGCCACCATGGGAATGATGATGAGCGAACAGAGCACGTAGCCATATACCAGCGGCAGACCGAAATAGATCTCGATGGCCTGGGCCATGATGGCCGCTTCCAGCGCGAAGAAGATGAAGGTGAAGCTGGCATAGATCAGCGAAGTGATGGTCGAGCCGATGTAGCCGAAGCCGGCGCCGCGCGTGAGCAGGTCCATGTCCACTCCGTAGCGCGCGGCGTAGTAGCTGATGGGCAGGCCGGTGGCGAAAAACAGCACCATCACGCAGACGATCGCCCAGAAGGCATTGGTGAAGCCATAACTGAGGGTAATGGCGCCGCTGATGGCTTCCAGTGCCAGGAAGGAGGTCGCGCCCAGGGCCGTATTGGCCAGGCGGAACTCGGACCAGCGGCGGAAGGATAGCGGCGTATAGCGCAGCGCGTAGTCTTCCAGCGTTTCGTTGGCGACCCAGGTGTTGTAGTCGCGCCGGACCTTGACGATGCGTTGTGTGGCGGGATGGGTCACGTTGGCTCTTGGTGAGGTCGGGGATCCGGACGGTCGTTGTCGTCACTGCCTTGTCTGTCTCGTTGCGCCGCACACGATCTGCGCTGTGCGTGTTTATGGTGAAGCAATTTTCAAACCATTCGCAGCGCGAGGGCATACGTCAAATGACGTAGATGCCGCATGGCATCCCATGGGAATTCACCAAAACGCAGCGGTCTTTGCAAGCCCTGTCGCTGCATCCCGACGCCGTGCGGCGGCAGTGCGCACCAACAGCAGGCAAACCGTGGGCGAAAGCTGTGCAGGCGCGTGTGGCGCACCAGCTGGGGGCTTACGTCAAACAACGTATTGTTGCGCTGCACCGGCGAACCTATTCTGCGTCCCAGAACGAAGGGCAGACGGCAGGTGCGGTGCGCATCTTTCTCACCTTGCGGGCAGTACCTCGCCGGGGCCTTCGTTTCATCGCCTGCATGACGCCACGATGGCCCAGACCGAGTCCAACAACAACGCCCGAAAGGAGTACCGCATGTCGCATTCCTCGTCTTCCAATCCTCCCTCGTTCCCGCGCCGCAAGATCTTGATGGGCCTGGCCGCCGGGGCGGCAGCAGCGGCCCTGCCGGGCATGGCCTCGGCCCAGCAGTATCCGACCGCCAAGGTCAACACCACCAAGCTGGCCATCACCGATACCGAAGTGACCGTCGGTCAGTTGCACTCGGCCACGGGCACCATGGCCATCAGCGAGACCGGTTCGATCCAGGCTGAACGCCTGGCCATTGACCAGATCAACGCGATGGGCGGCATCCTTGGCCGCAAGATCAAGATCATCCAGGAAGACGGTGCCAGCGACTGGCCGACCTTCGCCGAGAAGGCCAAGAAGCTGCTGGAGAACGACCGTGTGGCGGCTGTCTTCGGCTGCTGGACCTCGGCCTCGCGCAAGGCGGTGCTGCCGGTGTTCGAGAAGGACAACGGCCTGCTGTATTACCCGACCTTCTACGAAGGCCTGGAGCAATCCAAGAACGTGTTCTATACCGGGCAGGAGGCGACACAACAGGTGCTGGCCGGCCTGAACTGGGTGGCCAAGGAAAAGAAGGCCAAGACCTTCTTCCTGGTCGGCTCCGACTACATCTGGCCGCGCACCTCCAACAAGATCGCCCGCAAGCACATCGAGAACGTGCTCAAGGGCTCGGTGGTGGGCGAGGAGTACTACCCGCTGGGCAATACCCAGTTCGGTTCGCTCATCAACAAGATCAAGCTGAAGAAGCCGGACGTGATCTTCGCCGACGTGGTCGGTGGGTCCAACGTCGCCTTCTACAAGCAGTTGAAAGCGGCAGGTGTGACCGCCAAGACCCAGAACCTGCTGACCATCTCGGTGACCGAGGATGAAATGCTGGGCATCGGTGGCGAGAACGTGGAAGGCTTCTTCGCCTCGATGAAATATTTCCAGAGCCTGGACAACCCCAACAACAAGAAATTCGTGGCCGAGTTCAAGGCCAAGTTCGGTGCCAATTCGGTCATCGGCGACGTTACCCAGGCCGCCTATCTCGGTCCCTGGCTGTGGAAAGCGGCGGTGGAAAAGGCCGGCAGCTTTGATGTCGACAAGGTGGTGGCCGCTTCGCCCGGTATCGAACTCAAGACCGCGCCGGAAGGCTACGTCAAGGTCCACGAAAACCATCACCTGTGGAGCAAGACCCGCATCGGCGAAGCGCAGAAGGATGGCCAGTTCAAGGTGGTCTACGAGTCCGAGCTGATCGAGCCGAATCCTTTCCCGAAGGGCTATCAGTAAGGCGTATCGGCTGGTCAGGGACCAGCCCCTCGTGCAGCAAAGCGGCGGCGTCTGTTGTGACATGCGGGCGCTGCCGCCCCTTCGTCCTCTCTCCAACTCTGCCCCGTCGGGAGTCATCATGGTTTCTCTATCCGAATTTGGCGCCATCTTCGCCATGCAGGGCTTCAACGGCCTCTCGGTCTTCTGTGTGCTGCTGTTGATGGCATTGGGCCTGGCCATCATCTTCGGGCAGATGGGGGTGATCAACATGGCCCACGGTGAATTCCTCACCATCGGTGCCTACATCACCTATCTGCTGTCGCACCTGACCACGACCTATGCACCGGCCTTGCAGCCGTTCTATTTCTTTGCGGCCATCGTCCTGTCCTTTGTGGTGGCGTATGGCATCGGTTATCTCACCGAATTGTTGCTCATCAGTCGCCTCTACAAGCGTCCGCTCGATACGCTCCTGGCCACCTGGGGTCTGTCGCTGGCGATGCAGCAGACCTTCCGGTCCATCTTCGGCGCCAAGGAAGTCAGCGCTACCTTGCCGGACTGGCTCATGGGTTCCTTCAAGCCCACCGATGCCATCGACATTCCCTTGAACGGTCTCTTCATGATGGGCCTGACGGTCTTGCTGACCGGCGCCATCTTCGTGCTGCTGTTCCGTTCGCGCTGGGGGCTGCAGGTACGGGCCACGATGCAGAACCGGGTCATGAGCGGGGCGGTGGGCATCAACACCCGCAAGGTGGACCGTACCACCTTTGCGCTCGGCTGCGGGGTGGCCGGGGTGGCGGGTGCGGCCTTCACGACCATCGGCTCCACCGGTCCGACCAGCGGTTCGCTCTACATCGTCGATACCTTCCTGGTGGTGGTCTTCGGTGGCGCGCAAAGCCTGATCGGCACCATCGCCTCGGCCTTCTCGATTGCCCAGACCCAGTCTACGGCGGAGTTCTTCCTGACCGGTTCCATGGCCAAGGTGCTGACCTTGTCGGCGGTGATCCTGATCCTGATGTTGCGGCCGCAAGGACTGTTCTCGGCCAAGGTGCGCAAGTGATGAAGAGCCTCTACCGATCCCACAACATGAGCGAGGTCCGATGATGAATGCAGCCTATGAAATCCTGATCCTGATGTTGCGGCCGCAAGGACTGTTCTCGGCCAAGGTGCGCAAGTGATGAAGAGCCTCTACCGATCCCACAACATGAGCGAGGTCCGATGATGAATGCAGCCTATGAAAAACTGTTGGGTGGGCGCTCCGGTGCGCTCGGCCTGCTGGTCATGGCGGTGTTGCTGCTGGTGGTGTTTCCGCTGACGATGGACATGTTCCGTCTCAACCTGGTCGGCAAATATCTTTCCTATGCCTTCGTGGCGGTGGGCCTGGTGCTGTGCTGGGGCTATGGCGGCATCCTGAGCCTGGGGCAGGGCGTGTTCTTCGGCCTGGGTGGCTACTGCATGGCCATGTTCCTCAAGCTCGAAGCCTCCGACCCCATCAGCACCAAGATCCAGTCCACGCCGGGCATTCCCGACTTCATGGACTGGAACCAGATCACCGCCTTGCCGGCCATGTGGGAGCCTTTCCACAGCTTTGCCTTCACGATCCTTGCGGTGCTGGCGGTGCCGACCGTGCTGGCCATGCTGATCGGCATGGCGATGTTCAAGCGCCGCGTGGGGGACGTGTATTTCTCCATCGTCACGCAAGCCATTGCGGCCATCCTGTCCATCCTCATCATCGGCCAGCAGGGCTTGACCGGGGGTGTCAACGGCATCACCGACCTGCGCACCCTGATGGGCTGGGATATCCGCACCGACCACGCCAAGCTGGTGCTGTATTTCGTCAATGCAGGACTGCTGTTCGGCTGCATCCTGTTCGGCCGTTACATCCTCGGTTCCAAGCTGGGCCGCCTGCTGGTGGCCATGCGCGACAAGGAAGAACGGGTGCGCTTTTCGGGCTATGACGTGGCCAGCTTCAAGGTCTTCGTGTTCTGCGTGGCGGCCATGTTCTCGGCCATCGGCGGGGCCATGTTCACCTTGCAGGTGGGTTTCATGTCGCCGTCCTTCGTGGGCATCGTGCCCTCCATCGAAATGGTGATCTTTGCTGCAGTGGGAGGCCGCATGTCGCTGCTGGGTGCGGTGTATGGAACGCTGCTGGTGAACTTTGGCAAGACCTACTTTTCCGAAACCTTCCCCGAGCTGTGGCTGTTCCTGATGGGCGGTCTCTTCATCGCGGTGGTGATGTATTTCCCCAACGGTCTCGCTGGTCTGTGGCAGACCCAGGGCAAGCGCCTGATGGGCAGGCTGCGTGGTGAGCCCAAGCCGGTGATGTCGGCTGCGCCCGAACCGGTCAAGACTGCGGCCCGTCCGGCCAACCCTGAAACCAAGCGTGACGGCATCGAGCCGGGCGCCACCCTGGAGGCCAGCAAATGAGCGAGAACCCCATCGGTTTCGAATCGGATGCCCATCCGGTCCTGGCCATCGAAGACCTGACCGTGTCCTTCGACGGTTTCAAGGCCGTGGACAAGCTCAATCTCTACGTGCAGCGCAATGAAGTACGCGTGGTGATCGGCCCCAATGGCGCAGGCAAGACTACGGTGCTGGACCTGATCTGCGGCAAGACTCGCGCCACCTCCGGCAGCATCAAGTTCAACAACCATGAACTGACCAGGATGAGCGAGCACGCCATCGTGCGCGTGGGGGTAGGGCGCAAGTTCCAGACCCCCTCCATCTACGAAAACCTTTCGGTGTTCGAGAACCTGGAAATGTCCTTCCCGCGTGGCCGAAAGGTGTTCGGTGCGCTGACCTTCAAGCGTTCGCCGGATGTGGTGGCGCGGGTGGAGGCGGTGGCTGCCGACATCTTTTTGGAAGAGCAACTGCACACCCAGGCTGACCTGCTCTCGCACGGGCAGAAGCAGTGGCTGGAGATCGGCATGCTGCTGATGCAGGAACCGGAGTTGCTGATGCTGGACGAACCGGTGGCCGGCATGAGCGTGTCCGAACGCGAAAAGACCGCCGAGCTGCTGGGCCGCATCAGTCAGGGCCGTTCGGTGGTGGTGATCGAGCACGACATGGATTTCGTCAAGAGCATCGCGCACAAGGTCACCGTGCTGCACCAGGGGAAAATCCTGGCCGAAGGCAGCATGGAGAAGGTGCAGTCCGATCCCAAGGTGATCGATGTCTATCTCGGTCACTGAACGCCTATCACCCTCGGAGCCTGCCATGTTCAAAGTCTCGCAACTCGCTTCCGGCTACGGCCAGAGCAAGGTCATCCACGACGTCGATCTGTCGGTGGCCAAGGAAGAAATCGTCGCCGTCATGGGCCGCAACGGCATGGGCAAGACCACGCTGTTCAAGACCCTGATGGGCATCCTGCCGCTGCGCGGCGGCAGCATCAGCATCGACGGCGTGGAACTGGGTGGTCTGGAAAGCCACCAGCGCGTCGAGCGCGGCGTGGCCTACGTGCCGCAGGGGCGCATGATCTTTTCGCATATGACTGTGCTGGAAAACATCCAGACCGGCTTGCCCGCCTCGGCCAAGGGCAAGGTGCCCGACGAACTGTATTCGCTGTTCCCGGTGCTCTATGACATGCGCACCCGCAAGGGCGGCAATCTCTCCGGTGGCCAGCAGCAGCAACTGGCCATTGCGCGCGCACTGGCGACCAATCCTCGCGTGCTGCTGCTGGATGAACCCACCGAGGGCATCCAGCCATCCATCATCAAGGACATCGCCAGGAGCCTCAAGGAAATCCGCAAGATACGCGCGCTCACCATCGTGGTCTCGGAGCAGGTGCTGAGCTTCACGCTGGAGATTGCCGATCGTTTCCTGGTCATCGACAAGGGCCGCTTCGTCTACGAAGACACGCGCGAGAACGTCGATGCGCCCACCATCAGCAAGTATCTGTCGGTCTGATCTGACCGTCTTTTCAGAGGAGCAAGCCCATGCGACATGGAGACATTTCAAGTAGCCGCGACGCCGTCGGCGTGGCCGTGGTGAACTACAAGATGCCGCGCCTGCATACACGCGCAGAGGTGCTGGAGAACGCCAGGAAGATCGCCGCCATGCTGGTCGGCATGAAGCAGGGATTGCCGGGGCTGGACCTGGTGGTGTTCCCCGAGTATTCCACCCACGGCATCATGTATGACCGTGAAGAAATGTTCGAAACCGCCGCCACCATCCCCGGTGACGAGACCGCCATCTTTTCCGAAGCCTGCCGCATCGCCGGTGTGTGGGGCGTGTTCTCGCTGACCGGCGAGCGCCATGAAGAGCATCCGCGCAAGGTCCCTTACAACACGCTGATCCTCATCAACGACCAGGGCGAGATCGTGCAGAAGTACCGCAAAATCATGCCGTGGACGCCCATCGAGGGCTGGTATCCGGGCGATACCACCTATGTCTGCGACGGCCCCAAGGGCCTCAAGATCAGCCTCATCATCTGCGACGACGGCAACTATCCGGAGATCTGGCGCGACTGCGCCATGAAGGGCGCGGAACTGGTGGTGCGCTGCCAGGGTTACATGTATCCGGCCAAGGAGCAGCAGATCATGGTCTCCAAGGCCATGGCCTGGATGAACAATCTCTACGTGGCCGTGGCCAATGCCGCCGGGTTCGATGGCGTCTATTCCTATTTCGGCCATTCGGCCATCGTCGGTTTCGATGGCCGCACGCTGGGCGAATGCGGCACCGAGGAGATGGGCATCCAGTATGCCGAACTGTCGGTCTCGGCCATCCGCGATGCGCGCCGCCACTGGCAGTCGCAGAACCACCTCTACAAGCTGCTGCATCGCGGCTACACCGGCAAGATCAATTCGGGCGAATCGCCGGCGGGCGTGGCCGAGTGTCCCTTCGACTTCTATCGCACCTGGGTCAATGATCCGCAGGCGGCGCGCGCCCAGGTCGAGGCACTGACCCGCAACAGTGCCGGCACGCCCGAATGCCCGATGCCGGGGATTCCCACCGAGCCGGCGGCCTGAGGCCCACGGTCCCAAGGTCGCCATCACACACCCACCACCAAGGAGATCGCATGCAGCACTTCAAGATCAAGCCCGGCGTCCCGCTGGCAGAGCAGGCCGAACTGGGCCATAACCGCTGGCATCCCGACCTGCCATTCCTGGCCTCGGTCAAGCCGGGCGAATCCATCCTGATCGAGTCGCTGGACTTCCTCGACGCGCAGATCCAGGACACCGATGACGTCTCCGACGTCAAGAACGTCGACCTGACCCGCGCCCATCCGCTGACCGGTCCCTTCCACGTCGAAGGCGCCGAGCCGGGTGACCTGCTGGTGATTGACCTGCTGGACATCAAGCCGGTGACACCCGTCGGTTTTTCGGGCGTGTTCGCCAAGGAAAACGGTGGCGGCTTCCTGGCCGATTATTTCCCCGACGCCGACAAGGCCATCTGGGATCTGAAGGGCTTGTATGCCACCTCGCGCCACATCCCTGGCGTGCGCATCGCCGGCCTGACGCACCCGGGCCTGATGGGTTGCCTGCCCTCGCATGACTTGCTGGCCGAGTGGAACCGCCGCGAAGCGCCGCTGGCCGCCAAGGGCCTGGCGCAGCCGCCCAACCCCAGCACGGCGGTGCTGCGCGGCTTGACCGGCGCCAAGTTCGAGGAGATGGCCAAGGTTGCTGCCCGCACCGTGCCACCACGCGAGCATGGCGGCAATACCGACATCAAGGATCTGTCGGCGGGTACCCGCATCTTCTTCCCGGTGTACGTGAAGGGGGCCGGCTTCTCGATGGGTGACCTGCACTTCTCGCAGGGTGACGGCGAGATCGGTTTCTGCGGCGCCATCGAGATGGATGGCGTGAGCCACGTCGGCTTCGATCTCATCAAGGGCGGCATGGCCAAGTACAACATCACCTCGCCCATCTTCATGCCCAGCATCGTCAAGCCGCATTACGAGCAGTGGCTGACCTTTGAAGGCATCAGCGTGGAAAACGGTGTGAACTACTACCTCGATGCCACCGTGGCCTATCGCCAGGCTTGCCTCAAGGCCATCGACTACCTGACCCACTTCGGCTACACCGGCAGCCAGGCCTACATGCTGCTGACCGCCGCACCGGTGGAAGGGCGCATCGGCGGCATCGTCGACATTCCCAACTGCGCCTGTACGGTGGCATTGCCGACCTCGATCTTCGATCAGGACATCACCCCCAAGGGCATGCTCAACGATAAATCCTATTGGGGCCGCAAAGCGTAGCGATCAACGCAGTGACGTGTGTGTTCCCGGCCGGGCTCAGGCCTGGTCGGGTTTTTTGTCGCAGATTCTTGAGGAGGACAACATGCCTTTGTACGACATCCGCTGCAGCTATTGCGAAGGCATCTTCGAACGGCTCATTTCCCTGCAGGGCCTGCATGGGCAGACCACCTGTCCTTACTGCAAGCAGGAGACCGCAGCCTCGCCCATGCCCACGGGTGGCCATGTGGGATTGCAGGTCAAGTATCGCTGGCAGCCGCGCAACGGGGCCGAGCAACTGGCCGGGCAGGGCGCGACCGGGCCCGGCACGCATGCGGGCGCAGGGCGCAGCAGCGTACTGCACAACTGCAAGGGACACAGCTGCAGCATCTGTGCGACCTGATACGGACCAGACCTATTCCAGCATGGCGTCCAGCCCTGCTGCCAGTTCGGTAAGCGAAGGCATGGCGCGCTCGGCCTTGTCGGCGGCGTGCTTGACCAGCACCGGCATCCACGCCGGATCCACGCCCAATTTCTTGGCCACGGCAATCGGATAGGTGGCCAGCGCGGCCTCGTCATCGAGCGACAGCACGTTCACGCGCGCAGCCCATGCGCCCAGGTGGACCCAGGCAGCGGCGCGATCGAGGCGGCTGGCGGCCAGCGGATCGGGCACCGAACGCAGGGCGGTCACCAGTGCATCCGGGAAGTGCCAGATCGCCGCCAGTTCGGCCGAGACGTCGGCGTAATCGAAGCCCCAGGTCTGACTTTCCCGTGCGGCACGGTCGGCATCGAGTACATTGCACTGCTTGTCCAGCGAGGCGACGGTAGCAGCAGCGACCGCATGCAGTTGCAACTGGCCGATGCCGTGCATCATGCCGACCGTGAAGACGGCGTCGCCATTGTCCTCGCCGTTGATCCCAGCGTGCATGGCCAGCCAGCGCGCCGCCACCGCGGTATGGAGCGTATGGCGCCAGAACTGCGGCAGGTCCATGCCGCGCGTGCTCTTGAAGGCGGCCACCATGCCATTGCCCAGCACCAGGTTGCGCACCATGATGAAACCCAGCATGCGCAGCGCATCGTCGACCGTACCGATGGTGCGCGAAGCATGAAAGAACGCCGAATTGGCCAGCCGCAATACCTTGGCCGTCAGTGCCGGGTCCGCCGCGATCTGCTGGGCGATCTCGTGGGCGGAGACTTCCTCGCTGTCGAAGCTGGCCATCAATTGCTGGACCACCTTGGGGATGGTCGGCAGTTTGCCAGGCTGGTCCACCAGGCTCTTGAGCTCCATGAAAGTTCCTCCGTGCAATGGTTTTCAGGGGATTTCATCCCCAATTCCGGGAATTGCGGTTCCATTGTCGCAGAGATCGGACGATTTGCTGACGATCTGCATCAGTATGATGGATGTCTCACTTGACCGGAGTGCACCCATGGCAAGCCGCAAGACCCCCGATTCCCCCGCCCTCGACCATCCGGCTGCCCCCGCTGCGGCCTGGAATGACGTGCCGCTGTATGTGCAGGATTGCGTACAGCGCAGTTTCCTGTTCCTCGATACCTTGCTCGACCGTGGCAATGACTATCTGCAACATCTGGAACAGGGTACGCCACCGCTGCTGAAGTTCGAGCATGAGCTGGTACTGGACGGCCACGACCTGCCGCAACCCTGCAACTACGCGCTGTTGCGCCTGCAGCCGCCGCCCGGGCTGGCGGTCGATGCGCAGGCGCGGCCGGTGGTGGTGGTCGATCCGCGCGCCGGGCATGGTCCCGGCATCGGCGGTTTCAAGTTCGATTCCGAAGTGGGCATGGCGATGAAGGCGGGGCATACGGTCTATTTCGTCACTTTCCGTCCCGAGCCGGAAGATGGACAGACGCTGGTGACGGTGATGGACGCCGAGGCGATGTTCCTGGAAGAGGTGATTCGTCGCCATCCGCAATGCCCGGCCAAGCCGGTGGTGATCGGCAACTGCCAGGCCGGCTGGGCCATGATGACGCTGGACGCAGTCCGGCCCGAACTGTTCGGCCCGCTGATGATGGTCGGGGCGCCGGCGTCCTACTGGGCCGGCAGCTCCACGCTCAATCCCATGCGCTACAGCGGCGCCACCCTTGGCGGGACCTGGCTGGCTTCGCTGGCGGCCGACCTCGGGGCGGATCGTTTCGATGGCGCCTGCCTGGTGGAGAATTTCGAGAAGCTCAATCCGGCCAATACCTTCTGGAGCAAGTACTACAACCTGTGGGCCGGGGTCGACCAGGAGGCGCCGCGCTTCCTGGAGTTCGAACGCTGGTGGGGCGGTTTCTTCCGCATGACCGGTGCCGAGATCGAAGCCATCACCGAGAACCTGTTCGTGGGCAACAAGCTGGCGCGCGGCGAGCTGGAGGTCAGAGGCCGTTCAGTGAATCTGCGCGACATTACTGCGCCCATCGTGGTCTTCGCCTCCTGGGGCGACAACATCACGCCGCCGCCGCAGGCGCTGAACTGGATCATCGATGTCTGGGGCGACGAGCGCGCCATCGCCGCCGCCGGACGCACCATCATCTACGTGCTGCATGAAAGCGTGGGGCATCTGGGCATTTTCGTGGGCGGTTCGGTGGCGCTCAAGGAGCATGACCAGTTGGTCAGCTCGCTGGACGTGATCGAGAGCCTGCCGCCGGGCCTCTACGAAATGAAGCTGGAGCGCAAGGATGGCCGTCCGAGCCAGCGCTGGGATGAGCTGGAGCCAGGCGACTATACGGTGCATTACCAGCACCGCACCATGGAGGACCTGCGCAAGCTCAATCCGGAAGGACGCGAGGAAGAGTCGATCTTCTCGACCATCAGCCAGTGGTCACAGATCAATGCGCAGTGGTACAAGACCTGGATGCGGCCCTGGGTGCGCATGACGGCCACGCGCGAGAGCGCCAGCGCGCTCATGCGCATGAATCCCCTGCGCATGCAGCGGCAACTGTTCTCGGACACGCATCCGGCGGCAGCCTTCATTCGCCAGCAGGCCTCGGCCGCCCGCGCCCAGCGGGTGCAACTCGACCCGGATCACCCGCTGAAGCAATACGAGCGCCGCATGGCGCAGAAGATCACCGACGAACTCAATGCCTGGCGCGACCAGCGGGATGCCCGTACCGTGCGCATGACGCGCCAGTTGTTCGGCCCGACCGGCCTGGGGGCCTGGCTGCCGCCGCACGAGCCCGATGCCGACGTGGCCCAGCGCTGGGCGCAGCAGGAGCTGGGGCGCTACCGTGAGAGTGTCATCGACCAGATTGCCGAGGGCAGTTTTGCCCAGGCGGTATGCCGCATCGTCATCGCCGGCATGGTCTCCATTGGTGCGTTCGAGCGGCGCAGCCTGCGTCTGGCGCGGCTGCTGGCGCAATTGCCGAACATGCACGCCAGCGTTTCGCCGCAGACCAACTGGGTGCAATTGCTCAAGGAGCAGGCGCGCATCACGGCGGTGGCACCGGTGGAGGCGCTCAATGCGCTGGGGCAGATGCTGCCCGATACCGCCTCGCGCGAGCGTGCGCTGGCGCTGGCGGCGGCGGTGATGATGATCGAGCCGACGCTGGCCAATCCGCGCTCGGAAATCATCGAGCTGCTCATGGGCACGCTCGACGTCGATCCCGATCGCGTGATCGCGCTGGCGCGCAAGCTCACCAAGGCCATCGGTGAAGACGGCGGCGATGCGGCACCCACGCGCAAGCGTAGCGCGCGCAAGCCAGTCGTGGCGGCGCCGACGGCCAAGCCGGCCGCTACGAAGAAAAAGGCGACCGGGCCGACCAGGTCGCGTCGGCGCACTGCATAGCCGCTGCATACGCCCGCCACTTGCTCATGGCGCGCTGATCGCGCCGGTCGGCAGGTTCCACAAGCGCTGCTCGCTGCTGGACAGGGCCACCGCCCCGGCCGCCAGCGCCGCACGCGCATCGTCTTCATTGCAGACGAAGCCAGATGCCACGATGGGCGGCAGCACGGCGCGGTCGGCCTGCTGCAGTTGCGTGAGCATTGGCGCCGGCATCAGCTGCACCAGGTTGGGTTCGCTCTGTTCCAGTGCCTTCAGACTGCGCGGCCAGGTGGTGCGATCGGTAACGAACACCTTCTGCATGGTGATCATGCCGGCACGGTTGGCGCGCACCAGCGTGGCCACCCGGGTCGAGACCAGCGCCGGGACGCCGATGGCGACCAGGTAATCGATGGCAGCCTTGTCCTGGGCCAGCCCTTCACAGGTGTCCACATTGAGCAGGGGGAATTTGCCGGCCGCCTTGAAGCTGGCAATGACCGCCTGCAACTCGCGCAATTCCACATGCGCCATGATGCCGACTTCGGCGGCGCTGTCGAGGAAGGCGGTCAGATGCTGCATTCCATAGATGGCCGCCATGACCGGCTGGCGCCGCAGCCTGGCTTGCAGTGACCGATCATCGGTGGCGGGCGTGGCAGGGATTGGCGAGGGGCCTGAACGTGTGGAGACACGAGGGGGAGGGGTGGGAGAGCGCATGCGGGGTTCCAGAGTGAAAAAAGAGAAATGAAAACAGCAGGGAAAAGGGCGGTGCCGCTAGTACGCGTTTTGCTGGCGGACGTGCTCCAGCTCGGCGTACAGGCGTGCCTGCCACAGACTGCGACGGCAGCTGCGCTCGGCGGCGTCGATACGCGGTTGGAAGACGGCTTGCAGCCGGGTGCGGGCGCAGGCTAGCGGCAGATCGTCCCACAACAGGCCGTGGCTGCCCGCCAGGTAGGCAATGCCGCGCAGGCTGGCGTGGGCGCTCTGATGCGTGCGACAGGTCGGCACGCCCGAGAGGTCAGCCTGCAGTTGCAGCAGCAGATCGCTGCCGGCCAGGGTGCCGCCACTCATCATCTGCGTGACCGGCAATCCGGCCTGGTCGGCATTGGCGCTGAGGCTGGCGGCCACGGTCTGGGCGATGCCTTCCACCAGCGCATGCGCGATGTCGGCACGGCTGGTGGCCAGCGACAAGCCTTGCAGGGCGGCCCGCGCGGCGCTGTGACGCAGCGGCGCCTGTACCCCGGCCAGGGCCGGGATGAAACTGACACCACCTGACGAACTCACGCTGGCCGCCAGGGCCAGCAGGCAGCGTGCATTGGGGAACCAGTGCTGGCGCTGGCAGGCCCAGTTCAGGGCGGCCCCGGTAGTGGCGCAGTAGCTTTCCAGTGCGAAGTGCGAGACATGGTCGCGACGGCGGGCAGTGACTACGACGCCGCTGCCGTCGCTCTGGCTTGCACCGCCCAGCGCGGCGCGGGTACCGATCAGCACATCGATGAAGCTGCCGGTGCCGTGCTGGCACAGTGCCTGGCCCGCCTCCAGGCAGCCCAGTCCGATCGCGGCGGCCAGCTGGTCACCGGCGCAGGCGCGGATGGGCAGCGCCACGCCGGTGAGGCCGGCGTCGCTGCTGCCGTAGTCGTCGGCATCCTGATACAGCGCCGGCAAGAGCGCGACGGGGAAGCCCAGCGCCTCCAGCCAGTCCAGCGCATAGGCATGGCGATCCAGCACATAGGCGTTGCAGGCCGTGGCATTGGTGGCGCTGGTGGCCAGCAGGCGTCGCCCGCTCAACTGCCAGAGCAGCCAGGTATCGATGCTGCCGAAGCCCAGCCTTCCCCGCTCCCAGGCGCGTGCCACGCGCGGGTGGCTGCGCAGCAGCTGTGCCGCCCACAGATAGGGCGAGCGGCTGCCCGCCGGGCGTCCCAGGTGCAAGCGCAGGCAAGGGTCCCAGCGCGGGGCCAGGGCCGCCAGGTCGGCGGCATGGCGGCTGTCCTGCCAGGCCAGTACCGGCACCAGCGGTTCGCCGCTGACGGTATCCCACAACACGGCGCTGGCGCGCTGGGTGCTCAGGCCGATGGCGCGCACCTGCAATCCCTTCTGGTCAGCTTGCTGCAGGGTGGCGCGACATACGGCCAGGGTGCGCTGCCAGATCTGGTCGGCATCCTGTTCGACCACGCCGCTGCGGGGTGAATGCGTGGTCAGCGCACGCCGCTGCAGGCAGGAGACCAGGCCATCTGCCGTGACCACTGCGGCGCGCGTGCTGGAGGTGCCGGCATCGATGGCGAGGATGCCGTCACGGCCTTTCATGGCGTCTTCTGTCGGTACGCGCGGGTGGCGTCATGGCGACGTCGGGTGTCGTCATTGCTTCGAGATCGGGATGGAATCCTGATCGTTGCGGATCCCAGCGTATCAGGCAGCAGGCCAGTGCCGCCAGCAGCGCCAGGGCGGCAACCAGCAGCAGGCAAGCGGCCGTGCCCAGGGCGGACTGCAGCAGCGGAAAGAGAAACAGGGCCAGCGTTGCTGACGCTCCTCCCAGGCTGCCCATCACGCCGTTGGCACGCGCGCGCAGTTCGCTGGGAAACGAGAGCGACGACAGGCTCTTGCCGTTGGCGCCCGGACCGGCCGCGTGGCACAGCAGGAACAGCGAAGGGAGCAGCAGGGCCTGCCATCCCGCGAGCTGCCGCCAGGACCCGGCCAGCACCAGCAGGACCAGGCAGCACATCGCAAAGCCCCAGGCCGCCGCCTGTCTCAGCCCCAGTCGACGCGCCAGGGCGGGCGCCAGCAGGCCCCCCGCGAGGCCGCATACGTTGAAGACCAGCACGCCCAGGGCGGCCTGGGAGAAATCCTCGCCAAAGAGCTCCATGCCCAGCACCGGCAAGTACCAGCCGATGGCGAAGTATTGCACCGCCTGGCCGATCTGCACGCTGGCGGCCAGCATGATGCGGGCACGGTAGGGGCGACGCAGCAGCGAGCGCAGACCCGGATCCGAGCGACGTGGCATGCCTGCCAGACCGAAGCCGGGGGCGTCCGGTGGGTGCAGCAGGGCCTCGGGGATCTGGAAGGATTGGCCGGGATAGAGCCGTTCCAGCGTGTCGGACAGTGCCTGCCAGCGCTGGCGGCGGGCCAGCCAGCAGGGGCTTTCCACCAGCAGCAGCATTTGCAGGTTCAGCAGCAACAGCGCGGCGGCGGCGGTGAAGGCGAGCGGGTAGCGCCACAGGCTGTCGCCGACCTCCCATTGCTCTACCGCCAGTGTCAGCAGCAGGTTGCTGCACACGGCCAGATACCACAGGGCTTGCCACAGGTTCAGGCGATGGCGCAGTCGTTGCGGCGTCAGTTCGGCCAGCATGGCCATGGCGACGGCAAAATCCAGGCCAAAGGCCAGACCGGCGATGACGCGTCCGGTCACGAGGGTTCCGAACTCTTCGCCGAAGGCGACCAGCAGGGCCGCCGCCAGGACCAGCAACTTGGCTGCCAGAAGCGGGCGGACCCGGCCCCAGCGGTCGGCCAGCCAGCCACCCAGGGGATTGGCCAGCAGGGCGGAGAATGCCGCCGAGGACGCCAGCAGGGCGACCTCGGACGGCCCCAGGCCGAGCTGGCGGATCATCGGCGCCAGGCCGACGCTCAGGGCGGAGTGCGAAAGGGCCTCGAGGAACAGGCCGCCCAGCAGCAGCCACCACACCAGGCCGGCGTGGCCAGAGAGGGCGGAACGGGAATCGATGAAGGCGACGACATCGTCAATGCCGCGCAGGGGGACTGCGGTGTGCACAGGGCTCTCCTGATGTTGTCTGTAAGAGGCCGTGGCAAACTGCGCGCGTGGTGAGACCATCTTACAGATGGTCTCTTGTATGAATTATCTGCCGGGCAATTCTATGAGTCCGGCGCCGGGCTTGTCAACGACCGTGAAAGCCGTTGCAACGGCCCGTCCGGTCTGCCCGCGCTGACTTCAGGGACGCTCGCCCATGGCCAAGCGCGAGCGCACGTGGGCGACGATCTGCGGCAGGTCGGCCACCGAGTCGATCACGTAGTGGGCGCCCGCGGCACGCAGGCGTTGTTCGGCTTCCTCCTTGCGGCGGGCGGCTTCTTCGGTTGGTAGCGCTTGCAGTTGCGCGCGTGTCAGTCCGACTTCATTACCCGAAAGAGAGACGCCTACGCTCCACATCCCGGCGCGCAAGCCTTCCTCGATGCCGGGCACGGTGTCGTCGACCTTGATGCAGCCGGCCACGTCGTCGATCTGCAGCGCCAGCATGTTGGCCAGGGCCATGTAGGGGCCGGGGCGGCCACCGGCCGGCAGTTCATCGCCGGCCACCACGTGGTCGGGGCGGATGCCTTCGGCCGCCGCCATGGGCAGCAGCACGTCCAGTACCTGGCGCGGATAGCCGGAGCAGGAGCCGATCTTGAGGCCCTGGCCGCGCAGCCAGGCCAGCACCTGTGCAGCGCCCGCGATGGGCTGCGAATACTGGCCGACCTTGGCGATCTGCATCGGCATGAAGTGGGCATAGATGGCGTCAATGTCGGCCTGAGTGGGCGCATGGCCGGTGCGCTGCCGCCACTGGGCCGCCAGTGACGGATCTTCCAGCAGCAGGCGGATATGCTGCCACTTGGACAAGCCCATGGGTCCGCGTGCCTGTTGCAGGCTCAGTTCGATGCCAAAGCTGTGGAAGGCGTCCACGAAGATCTGGGTGGGGGCCAGCGAGCCGAAATCGACCAGCGTACCGGCCCAGTCGAAGATGACGGCTTGCAGGGGGCGGCCGGGGCCGGAGGCGGATTGCATGGATTCTCCTTGGAGGTGTGCTGAGGCAGGGAAGGAACGGCGCGGGCCCGCCCGAAGCGCGGCAAGCTGGATGGGAAGAGAGCTTAACGAGACTTTGTGACGCCGCTGTTATCGATATAATCCTAGAAATTGGATAAAGCCATTGACTGGATCTATAGATGACCCCTTCGCAACTACGCGCTTTCCTGGCGGTGGCGCGCCATCGCGGTTTTTCTGCCGCCGCGCGTGCCCTGGGCGTGAGCCAGCCCACCCTGACGACCCAGGTGCAATCGCTGGAGCGAGAACACAACGTGGAGCTGTTCTTCCGCCGGGGCCGTCGGGTGGATCTGTCGGAGACGGCACAGCGCTTGCTGCCCATCGCTCAGAACATCGCCGAACTGGAACTGGATGCGCTGAACCTGCTGGTCAATTCGGGTGCGCTGCACGTGGGTCATCTGCGCATCGGTGCGGTCGGGCCGTTCCACGTCATCGAGATGGTGGATGCCTATCGTGCCCGCTATCCCAAGGTGGAACTGTCGATCAAGCTGGGCAATTCGGCGCAGTCGCTGGCGGACCTGGCCAATTACGTGACGGACGTGGCGGTGCTGGCCAGCTTCAATGACGATGCGCGCTTTCATGCGGTGCCCTACGCCGACCATGCGGTGGTGCTGTTCGCCCACCGCAGCCATCCGTTCTACCAGCGCACTGCGGTTTCGCTGGCCGAGCTGGAGCAGCAGCCGCTGATCATGCGGGAACAGGGGTCGACCACGCGGCTGGCGCTGGAGCAGGCCTTGCAACAGGCCGGCGTGCGTGTGCAGGTGGTGATGGAAATCGGCAGTCGTGAAGCCTTGCGCGAGGCCGTGGCGCGGGGCCTGGGCCTGGGGGCGGTGTCGGAGGCGGAGTTCATTGCAGATGAACGTTTCCGCATGGTGCGCATCGAGGGCGATCCGGTGACCACGCATACCTATGTGTATTGCCTGGCTGAACGCCGTGAAGGGCGGCTGGTGGGTTCCTTCATGAAGATCGCCCGACGATCCTGAGGCGCCCGGCACTGAGCACGGGGCTTTGGCTTATCATTACGGATTGTTCATTTTCTGACCAGGAAGAGCTATCGTGATCAAGCATATCGTCATGTGGAAACTGAAGGACCATGCAGAAGGCGCCGACAAGGCCACCAACCTGCGCAAGATGAAGCAATTGCTGGACAGCTGCGCCAACGTGGTTCCCGGCATCCTGAAGTTCGAGGCCGTGCTGGCACAACCTGGCCTGGAAGCTACCTATGACGTGGTGCTCTACTCCGAATTCGCTTCGCGCGAGGCGCTGGATGCCTACCAGGAGCATCCTGACCACGTGGCCATCAAACCTTTCATCGGTGCCGTACGCGAAGCGCGCCAGTGCATGGATTACGAAATCTGAGGCAGGCATGAGTCTGCCCATCACCGAGGTGTTCCCGCAGGGGAATCCCTATCTGGAAGCCCTGGGCGTGGAGGTGCTGGAATACGGCAATGACCGCGCCGTCATGGCACTGCGGCTCAAGCCCGAATTCATGAACAGCTGGCATGTGGCCCAGGGCGGCATCAGCATGACCCTGCTGGACGTAGCCATGGGCTTGTCGGCCCGGGCCGGCGCGCCTGATGCCAAGTCCTCGGCGACCGTCGAGATGAGTACCAGCTTCCTGCAGCCCGCCGGCCGTGCCGGCGAGACCCTCATTGCGCGCGGCCATACTTACCACCGCTCGACCACCATGTGCTTCTGCCAGGCCGAACTGTTCAATGGCGACCGCCTGGTGGCCAAGGCCATGGGCACCTTCAAGCTGATTCGCCGCCTGGACATCTCGCGCAAGCTGGATCACGAGTGAGTGCACGAGCGTATCCCTTTTCTTTTTCGCAGGAAATCCACCATGGAAATCATCACCGGCAGCTGGGAGCAGCTGCGTGCGCAGGCCCAGCCTATCCGTTTCGAGGTCTTCGTCGATGAACAGAAGGTGCCGGCCGAGATCGAGCTTGATGACATGGACCCGCATTGCGTGCATGCCGTCGCCTATGACGCCGCCGGCCAGCCCCTGGCCACCGGTCGTCTGCTGCCCGATGGCCACATCGGTCGCATGGCCGTGCGCAAGGCCGGACGTGGACAGGGCGTGGGCGGCGCGGTGCTGCAGGCGCTGATGGCGGCTGCCCGTGCGCGCGGCGATGCGGAAGTGATCCTCAATGCCCAACTGCATGCAGAGGGCTTCTACCGGCGCTACGGCTTTGTCCGCGAGGGAGAACCATTCATGGAAGCCGGCATTGCCCACATCACCATGCGCGCCCGACTGCCAGGCACGGGTACCTGAGTTGATCGCTTCTTCAGGCTGACCGGGGGAGTGGTGGCGCGCTCTGCCGCTGTTGGGCCAGTCTGAAGTAACACAGCTGGGCGTTCAGTTCGCGCGCCCGTTCGGCCACCGCTTCGGCGGTGCAGGCCAGTTCCTCGGAGGCAGCGGCGTTGCGCTGGGTGGTGTCATTGAGTTGGATCACGGCCGAGCCGATCTCCTGCACGCCTTCCTCCTGCATGCGCGCCGACAGCGTGATCTGGTTGATCTGCTGCGAGGCGTCGCGGATTCCCTGCAAGGTGCCAGCGGCCAGACGCTGGCTGGTCGCCTCGGCCAATTCCACGCTTTGCTGGGCAATCGCGCTGATCTCCTGTGCGCTGTACTGGCTGCGCTCGGCCAGCTTGCGGATTTCCGCTGCCACCACTGAAAAACCGCGCCCGTGTTCACCGGCCCGTGCCGCCTCGATGGCTGCGTTGAGGGCCAGCAGATTGGTCTGATAGGCAATGTCGTCGATGACCCCGACCTGGCGCGCAATGCCACGCATGGCAGCCACCGTGCTCTGCACTGCCGCGCCGCTCTGGTCGGCATCGGCAGCCGCTTTCAAGGCAATCTGGTCGGTGCGGCGCGCGTGTTCGCCGGTCTGGCCGATGGCCTGGCTGATGTTGCTGATGGCACTGTGCACTTCTTCCACGGCGGCGGCCTGCTCGCTGGAGGCGTTGGCCAGGTCTTGTGCGGTGGCGTTGAGCTGGCGGGTGGAGTGATCCAGGGCGTGGGTCAGCTCAGTGACACTGCGCATGATCTCGGTGAGCCGTTCGCGCATGCCGTGCATGGCGTGGAGCAGGCTGCTGCGGTCGCGGCGGCGCAGGGTCACGGCGACGCCGAGATTGCCCTCGGCGATCTGGCGCACGATATCGGCGGCGTAATCCGGCTCGCCGCCCAGTTGGCGACGCAGGCTGAAGATGATCCAGAGCGCAATGGCGATGCCGATGGTCAGCGCCAGACCCGCAATCTGCAGGTTGTGGCTGCGCAGTTGCCGGTAATCCTGGTGTGCCGCTTCATAGGAGCTGCGCGTAAAGCTTTCCTGCAACTGGCCCAGCGTGGCCAGCTGGCTCGCCAGGCCGGCCAGTTGGCCGGTCAGCTGCGTCCACCGCCGATTGGCCTGCAGCGGTTCGTTGCTGCGCAGCAGATCCAGCACCTGGGCGCGGTCGGCGACGTAACGCCGCCAGTTCTGCTCGAAGCGCGCCGCCTCGGTCTGTTCCTGCGGCTCCAGTCGGGTCGCCCGGTAGGCCTGCCAGCCTTGCTCGAAGGTGGCATCCAGGGCGGGAATGCGGTCCAGCAAGGGCTTGATGCGCTCGCTGCTGCTGCTGTTGCTGTCTTCACCAGTCGGAGCGGGCAGGTTGGCCAGCATCAGGGCGCGACCCATGACGTCGCGGTTCAGGTAGAGCGCGTCGCGTACCCGGGCGATATGGATCAGCGCCATGGTGCGATCTTCATAAACGTAGCGCAGCTTGTCATTGCTTGCGGCCATGCCCTGCATGTCACGCCAGGCCAGCAGGACCACGCTGCCGCACAGTACCGCCACCAGGATGGCCAGGCGCGCGGTGACCGTCAGTTTTGCTTGCACGATGTTTTCCTTATGAGTGCCGACTGCCCCCGGAAAAAGAGAGTTCCGTTCAGTCCGGCACAGAATATAGCGAAGATTGTTGCTTTGCAGAATGAAGAATAAAGCATTTTGCATGCCTCTTTAGTGAAGCTATGTGGTTTCCCACAATACCCGCCCGGAAATGACTGCGCGATACTTGCGGCCGCACCGGGGAGGGGGGAGTTCTCCCGGACCAACAACAAGCACCCGCCAGAACGGACGACGATCCGACCACGGCAGGCGGCAGGTCTCTGCAGGCCCGCTGGTCATCCATGTTTCAAGGAGAAAGCACTATGTCGGCGCCAAAACCGCCCCTTTACAAGTCCCTGTATTTCCAGGTCCTGTGCGCCATCGTGATCGGTATCGCGCTGGGCCATTTCTATCCGTCCACGGGTGAAGCCATGAAGCCGCTGGGCGATGGTTTCGTCAAGTTGATCAAGATGATCATCGCGCCGGTCATCTTCTGTACGGTCGTCATCGGTATCGCCGGCATGGAAGACATGAAGAAGGTCGGCAAGACCGGTGGCCTGGCCCTGCTGTATTTCGAAGTCGTCAGTACCGTGGCACTGCTCATCGGCCTGTTGCTGGTGAACTTCCTGCAACCGGGTGTGGGCATGAATGTCGATCCGGCGTCGCTCGATACCAAGAGCATCGCGGCCTACACTGCGCCCGGCAAGCTGGGTTCGGTCACGGACTTCGTGCTCAGCATCATCCCCAGCAGCATGTTCGACGCCTTTGCCAAGGGTGACGTGCTGCAGGTGTTGCTGGTGGCGGTGCTGTTCGGCTTCGCTCTGCACAAATTCGGTGGCCGCGGCACGCTGGTGTTCGACTTCATCGAGAAGATCTCGCACGTGCTGTTCTCGGTGGTGGGCGCGATCATGAAGGTGGCCCCGATCGGCGCCTTCGGTGCGATGTCCTTCACCATCGGCAAGTACGGTGTGGGTTCGCTGTTCTCGCTGGCCAAGCTGATGGGCACCTTCTATCTGACCTGTCTGCTGTTCATCTTCGTGGTCTTGGGTATCATCACGCGCCTGCACGGCTTCTCGATCTGGAAGTTCGTCAAGTACATCAAGGAAGAACTGCTGATCGTGCTGGGCACCTCGTCCTCGGAATCGGTGCTGCCGCGCATGCTGGCCAAGATGGAAAACGCCGGGGCCAAGAAGACCGTGGTGGGTCTGGTGATCCCGACGGGTTACTCCTTCAACCTGGACGGCACCGCGATCTACCTGACCATGGCGGCCGTGTTCATCGCCCAGGCGACCAACACGCCCATGACCTTCGTGCAGGAGCTCACGCTTCTGGGCGTGCTGTTGCTGACGTCCAAGGGGGCCGCGGGCATCACGGGTTCGGGCTTCATCGTGCTGGCAGCGACGCTGTCGGCGGTGGGCCACGTGCCGGTGGCCGGCCTGGCGCTGATCCTGGGCATTGACCGCTTCATGTCCGAAGCCCGTGCACTGACCAACACCATCGGCAACGGCGTGGCCACCCTGGTGGTGGCCAAGTGGAGCGGCGAACTGGATAGCGCACGCCTGACCAAGGTCCTCAACAACGAGACCGTGGAAGACGCGCAGGCACCGGAAGCGGTGCTGGATCGTACGGAAGCGAAGATGCACCATTAAGCAGCGGCGGGCCTTGTGCCCGCAGCACCGGCTTGACTGATCGGCCCCATCCTCACGTCGTGTTCGGCGTGGCGGTGGGGCCGAAGTCTTTACGGCCGCACTGCCTGCATCAGAAAATCGACAAACGCCCGTACCCGCGCCGACAGGTGCCGGTTGTGCGGATACAGGATGGAAAAGCGCCGGGTGCGATGCCCGGCCGACTGCAGTACTTCCACCAGTTCGCCGCGCTGGACCGCTGCCTGCGCGATGAAGTGGTAGATCTGGAACAATCCCCCGCCCGCCATGGCCCAGTTGACGCAGCCCAGCACGTCGTCATGGATGCGCTGGCGGCTCCGGAAATGAAAATCCATGTCGCGCCCCTGGGCATCCTTGAAGATCCATGGCATGGCGCGCCCGGTACTGGGCAGGATGAACTGGATGCAGTCATGCTGCTTGAGCGCTTCCACGCTGTCGGGCCGACCGCGCCGCGCGAGATAATCGGGCGCTGCAAAGACCCCCAGCGTGGCCTCTTCCAGGGTATGGGCGATCAGCCGTGAATCCTGTGGCACACCCAGCCGGATCGCGAGGTCATATCCCTCTTCGACGAAATCGATGACGCGGTTGGCAATGCTCAATTCCACTTCGATCTGCGGATACGCCGCCTGGAAACGCGGCAACAAGGGCAGCAGCCGATAGTGCGCGTAAGGGCTGCCCACACTGATGCGCAAGGGGCCGCTGGGCACTTTCTGCTGGCCGGTGAGGATGCGTTCGGCCTGGGCGATCTGTTCCAGGGCCTGGCGGCATTGTTCGTGATACAGCTCGCCCTCGCGCGTGAGCCGGATCTGGCGCGTGGTCCGGGCAAACAGACGCACGCCCAGTCGCGCTTCCAGCCGGCTGATGGAGCGGCTCACCGACGCCGGTGTCAGCCCCAGTGCCTCGGCGGCCGCCGTGAAGCTGCCCAGTTCGGCCGCCTTGCAGAACAGTTCGATGCTGCCTAGCTGGACGGGATCAAAGCTGCGCATTTGTTCAATGATGTAATGAATGAATTGATGGTTGCCTAGTTTATCTTCGATAACTACAGGAATAAAGTGCGGTCCACGTTGGCAATGTCGTTTTGCTTCATATGCCATCCATCCCTCATGAAGAAAGGAATAACATGACCAAGCCCGATATCCTGATGATCGTCACCTCCAGCAGCCGCATGGGGGACACCGACAAACCCACCGGCCTGTGGGCCGAGGAACTGGCCGCGCCTTACTACGCCCTGGTGGATGCCGGGGCTTCGGTGCTGATCGCTTCCACCGCCGGTGGCAAGGCGCCGATTGATCCGGGTAGCGTCAAGCCCCAGGGTCAGAATGAGGCCATCGTCGAACGCATGCTGGCCGATGCTGAACTGCAGCAGCGCATCGCCCAGACGCCTGCCTTGGGCGAGATCGACGTGAGCACCTTTGATGCGGTGTTCTTCCCGGGCGGTCACGGCACCATGTGGGACCTGCCCGACGACGCCAACGTCAAGGCCATCGTCGAGAACGCCTATGCCGCCGGCAAGTTCATTGCTTCAGTCTGCCACGGTGCCGCCGGCCTGGTTTCGGCCGTGAAGGCCGATGGCAAGCCGATGGTGGCGGGCAAGCGTGTCAATTCCTTCACAGATGCCGAAGAGCGCGAAGTGGGGCTGGCCGAGGTCGTGCCGTTCCTGCTGGAGAGCCGTCTGCGTGAGCTGGGGGGGATTTTTGAAGGTGCCGACAACTGGCAGGTGTTTGCCATCCGCGACGGCCAGCTGATTACCGGCCAGAATCCGCAGTCGTCCGAACGCGTGGCGGAGATGCTGCTGGAGGCGCTGGAAATGCACGTCTGACCGTACTGCGCTGGACGGACGAAAAAAAAGCCCACAACCTTGCGGTGTGGGCTTGAATCCAATTCTTTAGGAGGAAATTGGAGGAGACAGGTGCAACTTTACTGCTCCGCATCAAATTCATCCAATTTATCTTCTGTATATCAGATATTCGATCTGGTTATGTCAGCAAGACCGTGTGTGAAGTCTTCCACTCAGATGGCGCCTGCTTTTCCATCCGGCAGGTGGTTGTCGGATGGCATTTCCTGCAGGCGCGGCTTGCAGGGTATCTTGCACGCTTTGTCCGTGGCCGGCTCGGCGCTATATTGCATCGCCATAGGATCAACCACCTGCTCGGTCAGCACCGGCTCGCCGACGATGGGCACGCGCAGAACCGTCGAGCAGCGCGTGCCATAGTCCGGCGAGCGGATGAAGATGGGCGAGAGCATGCGCTCCTTTTCCAATCCCACGCCGGTATCGGGCAGGCGGCAATCATTGGCACGGGTGCCATCGGTCAACATCTCGAAGAAGGTTTCCTCCGGCGCGCCTTGGCACAGCAGGCTGGCAAACTGCGCCTTGGCCCGGGTGAGCTTGGGCCAGGGCGTGTCCAGCAAGGCGTTGGAGACGCCGTAGACTCCGTACTCCAGCGGCTGGCCGTTGCGCGGATCTTCCTGGCCCCGGTTGGAATACCACACCATGGTTTCCCGATCGCCCAGCAGCAGGTTGAAACCGTTGTAACGCTGCGCCTCGGGTTCGATCCGTCGCAGGTATGCCTGCACATCGAGGTCGCTGGCCAGATAGTCGGCCACCAGCTGGCCGCGGGTGGGCGCGTCGGTGCGACGCTCCGAGGGTGCGCGCACATTGGTCAGGGCGGCAAAGCGCCCGTCCCTGGTTACACCCAGCCAGGTGCCTCCGCCTTGCAGGTCGCGTCCGGCATAAATCTTGGGATGGTCGTTCCACCAGTCGGCATGGGCCGCCGGGCGGGCGTAGAACTCGTCGCGATTGGCCGCCATGATCAGGGGCATGCCGGGGATCACTTTCCAGGCGAAGATGATCAGGCACATGGCGCAACATCCTCGAACTGTTCAACGTGGCGCTGGCCGCTGATGAGCGCGGCGGCGCCCGAGTCTTCCAGGGCGCGCGCCAGCGTGGCGGTGAATTCGTCGAGGCCGGAGGGCAGGATGCCCTGGTAGATTTCCATCCAGGTCTGCAAGCCTTCCTGTTCGCCGGGGCGGCGCTTGAGGCCACCGGCGATGCCCAGGCGCGCTTGCAACATGGCCTGTACTCCCTTGATCTTGCCGAACAGGGTCGTCGCGTGTGCAGTGTCGACCCGATAATAAATGTAGAGATCCATGGATGCGTCCCTATGGCTGCGGTGTGGCTCGGTCGGCGCGCCGCTTATTGCGGATCGGCCAGCTCATAGGGCAGGGCATGCCAATGCAGTGCCGGACCATCGGCCGCGCCCAGGTGCACGCTGTCTTCGGCGGCGGCCAGCTTCATTTCCACCAGGGCCAGGGCGTGGCCCTCATCCAGCGCTTCGGCGTTGACCACCATGCCGCAGGGCTGGCCAGGATCGGCGGCGGCAAACACTTCCTGTCCCGCATGCGCCTGGCTGCTGGCGATGGTGGCCAGCATGGTGCGGCGCTTGAGCTTGCCCAGGTACTGGCTGCGCGCCACGATTTCCTGACCGGGGTAGCAGCCCTTCTTGAAGTTGACCCCGCCGATCAGTTCGAAATTGATCATCTGCGGCACGAACTGCTCCTGGGTGGCTTGCACGATGCCCGGCACGCCCGCACGGATCTCCGAAAGCCGCCAGGCCAGGCCCGCCGTCGGACTCAGATGCCGGGCCAGTTCGGGCCAGGCGGTGGTGAGGATGTCCACGGGGGCGATCCATTGATAGCGCGGACTGTCGACGGCATCGGCCAGGCGGATCAGGGTGCCGTGGCTGTTGTCGATCTTGTCGTAGGGGGCCGCCGGCAAGACCGGGAACCATTGTGCCAGTGCATTGGCGGTAGCCGGGCCGACCAGGCCGAGCATGGCGCGCTCGGGGCTGGCGTCGGCCAGCCTGGCCTTGGCGCGCATGACGAACATCTGCAGACGTTTCTGGATGGCCGGCTGCAGGGCGCGCGGCAGTTGCAGCCAGATGGCCTGCTCGTCGCGCCACATCAGGAAGGTCGCCAGCAGGCGTCCCTTGGGCGAGCAGTAGCCTGCCAGTCGTGCCACACCGGTATCCAGCTGCGCTACATCGTTGGTGAGCTGGCCATGCAGGAAGCTGGCGGCGTCCTCGCCGGTGACGGCGATCAGGCCCAGCGTGGTCAGCGGGGCCATGAAGCTTTCCAGGCTTTGCGGTGCGGGGGAGGCGGAACCGAAGCCGATCACGTCGGCCTGGTCGGCACTCTCGGCGTCGAACCGGGCGCCTTGCTGTGCCAGGAAGTCGCGCCAGCCGGAGGGCGAAGAAGTCATTTCTGTCATAGGGGAAATCTTTTACGGATTACGTCTTGCCGGGTCATTCGGTCCGGCAAATTAGGCAACTGTCGTGCCAGCGATTATCATTGATGCCTCGATTATAGTGATCTCCGAAAAATCGCGTCGGAGCAACAAGGATTTCGCCTCTGGTATGAAGAAGTTATTTGTGACATTGCTGGTACTGGCCGCCCTGGTGGCGGGAGCCGGAGTGTATTGGTCGCGGCAGCCCATCATCGACCCGAACGCGCAGGTGATTGCCTTCACGATCATGCCGGGCGCCGGCGTCAATGGTGCGGCCAAGCAGATCGCCGCTGCCGGCGTGCCGGTCAATCCGGATTTGTTTGCGCTCTATGCGCGCCTGTCAGGCGAAGGCAGTCGCATCAAGGCGGGCAGCTACGAGATCAAGCCGGGCTACACGCCGCAGCGCCTGCTGCAACAACTGGTCCGCGGCGAATTCGCGCAGGAAGCGCTGACCGTCATCGAAGGCTGGACCTTCAAGCAGATGCGCCGGGCCATCGCCGAACAGCCCGCGCTCAAGCACGATACCGCCAGCTGGACCGACCAGCAGATCCTGGCCAAGCTGACCAACGAATACACCTATCCGGAAGGCCTGTTCTTCCCGGATACCTATCTCTTCGCCAAGGGGGCCAGCGACATGCAGGTCTACAAGCAGGCCTTCACCCTCATGAGCAAGAAATTGAACGAGGCCTGGGCGCAGCGCGACCTGTCGCTGCCGTATCGCACGCCCTATGAGGCGCTGATCATGGCGTCCATCGTCGAGAAGGAGACCGGTCAGAAGTCCGAGCGCGGCATGGTGGCCGGGGTCTTCGTCAACCGTCTGCGCACCGGTATGCTGTTGCAGACCGACCCGACCGTGATCTATGGCATGGGCGACCGTTACCAGGGCAAGATCCGCAAGATCGATCTGCTCACCGACACGCCCTACAACACCTACACCCGCGCCGGCCTGCCGCCCACGCCGATTGCCCTGCCCGGTGCGGCCTCGCTGGCGGCTGCCATGAACCCGGACAAGACCGAAGCCTTATACTTCGTGGCGCGCGGCGATGGCACCAGCCATTTCTCCAGCAACCTCAACGAACACAACCAAGCCGTCAACCGCTACCAGCGTTGAGCCGGCCTTCCTTTTACCGATTTAGTGAGTAGCGATACCTTCATGGCATCAGGCAAATTCATCACCTTCGAAGGCATCGACGGCGCCGGCAAGTCGACCCATATTCCTTTCGTCACTCAGCTGCTGCGTGAGCGCGGCCTGTCCGTGGTCGCCACCCGCGAGCCCGGCGGCACCGAGCTGGGCGAACGCCTGCGCGAACTGGTCCTGCATCACAGGATGCACCTGGAAACCGAAGCCCTGCTGATGTTCGCCTCGCGCCGCGAACACCTGGCTCAGGTCATCGAGCCGGCTCTGGCGCGTGGTGACTGGGTCATCTCGGATCGTTTCACCGATGCCACCTTCGCCTACCAGGGCGGTGGTCGCAAGCTGGCGCTGGACAAGCTGGACAGCCTGGAACAATGGGTCCACCCCCATCTGCAGCCGGACCTCACGCTGCTCTTCGACGTGCCGCTTGAGGTGGCGCGGGCGCGCCTGGATGCCGAACGCACGCTGGACAAGTTCGAGCAGGAAAAGGCCGATTTCTTCGCCAACACCCGCGCCGAATACCTGCGCCGCGCCGCCCAGTTCCCGCAGCGCTTCCGACTCATCGATTCCACCCGGCCGATCGCCGTGATCCAGGAAGAACTGCGCGCCATCATGGCGGCGCTGTGAGGGAGACCGCATGTCCGTGACTTCTTCCGAGGCGCTGCTGCCCTGGCAGGGCGAGAGCTGGCGCCAGTTGCAGCAACTGCGTGAGCGTCTGCCGCATGCGCTGCTCTTCTATGGTGCGGCCGGCACCGGCAAGACGCAGTTCGTCGAAGCCTTCGCCAAGTCGCTGCTGTGCGAATCGCCCACGCCCGAGGCGCATGCCTGCGGTGTGTGCGCCTCCTGCAACTGGTTCTCGCAATCGAATCATCCGGACTACCGGCGCGTGCGCCCGGAGGTCCTGGAGGAAGAAGGGGGCGAGGATGAGGCAGGTGAAGAAAAGAAAACCGCCAAGGCCAGCAAGGCCCCGTCCAAGGACATCAAGATCGACCAGATCCGGGCCCTGGCCGATTTCATGAACGTTTCTACCCACCGCTCGGGCTTGCGGGTGGTGATGCTGTATCCGGCCGAGGCGCTCAACACCGCCGCCGCCAATGCCTTGCTCAAGACCCTCGAAGAGCCCCCGCCGGGGACCATGTTCCTGTTGCTGTCCAATCGTCTGGACCGCTTGCTGCCCACCATCCTCTCGCGCTGCCGCAAGTTCGCCATGACCGCGCCCGGCCACGACGAGGCGTTGGTCTGGCTCAGGCAGCAAGGCGTCAAGGATGCCGATGCCTGGCTGGCCGAGCAGGGTGGGGCGCCGCTGGCTGCGCTGGAAGCGGCCCAGGGCGAAGGACGGGAGGCGCTGGATGAATTGCTGCGCCACCTGGCCCAGCCCGGTGTGGACGGCGCCTTGCGGGCGGCCGACAAATTGCAGAAGGCGCCGGCGGCCGACCTGGTCGGCTGGGTGCAGCGCTGGCTGTATGACCTGCTGTCGCTGCGGTCGGCGGGCGTGGTGCGCTACTACCCGCGTTACGGCAAGGAACTGGGCCGGCTGGCCGAGCGCGTCGATGCCCTGGCCCTGTCGCGCGCACTGCGCGGCATGGGCGAGCGCCGTGCCATAGCGGATCATCCCTTGTCGGCCAAGCTCTTCATCGAGGAAATGCTGATCGATTACGCCCGCCTGTTCGATTGAGCGGGCACGGGACGCCCCCTGCGGCAAATCGCCGCAGGGGGCGCAAGCCGGGTGCCGGACCGTATAATCCCGGCATGATCTCGCCGACCACTTTCTTCATCCCCGTCTCCGAGCAGATGAACCAGCCCCAGCATCTCTTGCTGTCGCGGCTGTTCTGGTTGCGCTGGGCCATGGTGGCGGGGGAGCTGCTGGTGCTGGCCGGTGCCCATATCTGGCTGCATATTGCCTTGCCGCTGTCGGCCCTGCTGGCCCTGATCGCCTTGCAGGCGCTCATCAATGGTCTCACCTGGCTGCGCATGCGCTGGGCGCGCCCGGCCGAGCAGGCCGAACTGTTCCTGCAACTGTTGCTGGATGTGGCAGTGCTCACGGCGCTGCTGTATTTCTCGGGCGGTTCGACCAATCCCTTCGTCTCCTTCTACCTGCCGGCACTGGCGGCGGGAGCGGCCACGCTGGCCTGGCCCTATGCCTTGCTGCTGGCAGTATGTGCGTTGGGTTGCTATTCCGGTCTGGTGTACGTCTACCAGCCGCTGCACATCCACGACCAGGGCCAGGCGATGGCCTATCACCTGGCCGGGATGTGGATCAATTTCTCGATCTCGGCCCTGCTCATCACCTGGTTCGTCAGCCGTATCGCTGCCGCCGTGCGCTTGCGGGACGGCCAGCTGGCGCAGGCGCGCGAGCGCCAGTTGCAGAGCCATCGTATCGTGGCCCTGGGGACCCAGGCCGCCGGCGCTGCGCATGCGCTCAATACACCGCTGTCGACGGTGGCCGTGATCGCCGGCGAATTGCGCCGCGACATGGCCGGCAACGCGGCGCTGGCGGCCTATGAAGAAGACGTGCGCGTGGTCGAGGAACAGATCGCCGTCTGCAAGGCCGCGCTGGAAAACATGCGCCTGGACGCCGATGCCCAGCTGCGCAACGAAGACAGCGCCGCCATCACCCCCTGGCTCACCAGCCTGCTGGAAGGCTGGCGCCTGCGTCATCCGGCCGTCCTGCTGGTGGCCGAGGTGCATCAGCCCGGCTGGAAGGCCAGCCAGCTGCAGGACCTCTCGCAGATCATCCTGACCCTGCTCGACAATGCCGCCCATGCGGTGCGTACACTGGGCCACCACGGCGAGATCCGCATTACCCTGGCCTCGGCCGCGGCGGGTGAAGGTGGCCCGGTCAGTACCGCCAGGCCGGGCCGCAGCATGGCGATCATCGAAGTCTCCGACAACGGGGCCGGAATCGCCCCGGAGCTGTTGCAGCGCCTGGGGCACGGGCCGGTACCCAGCTCGTCGGGCGGCTCCGGTATCGGCCTCATGCTGGCCTTTGCCAGCGCCACGCACCTGGGCGGCAAGCTGCGCCTGCGTTCGTTGCCAGGGCAGGGTACGGTGGCGCAGTTGCGCTTCCCGCTGGTGTGATCGGGCCGCAGATGGCGGCTGCGGCTGCATTGCGGCGCAATAGGCTATCCTTCATTTACCAGTTTTTTCTGATGTTCTCATGAGCGCCGCCTTCCTGATTCTCGATGACAATGATGTCTTTGCCAGCACGCTGGCACGTTCGCTGGCCCGGCGCGGCTTTCGCGCCACCGTGGCGCATAGCGGCGAGGAGGCGCTGGAAGCCGCGCGCCGCGAACGCTTCGATTACGTCACCATCGACCTGCAACTGGAAAAGGATTCCGGTCTGCAATGGGTGGCGCCGCTGCGCCAGACGCTGCCGCAGGCGCGCCTGCTGGTGCTGACCGGCTATGCCAGCATCGCCACCACGGTACAGGCCATCAAGTCGGGTGCCGACAATTACCTGGCCAAGCCGGCCAATGTGGATTCCATCCTCTCGGCGCTGTCCCATGTGAGTCAGGGCGAGCCGGTGGCCGAGCCGGTCCTGCCGGTGGAAGAGGCTTCGCCGCTGTCGCTGGAACGCCTGGAGTGGGAGCACATCCAGCGCGTGCTGGCCGAGCATGAGGGCAATATCTCGTCAACGGCGCGGGCGCTGAACATGCACCGCCGCACCCTGCAGCGCAAGCTGGCCAAGCGCCCGGTGGCGCGCTGAGCACATCGCGTGGCCCTCTGTAACGAAAGGTAAGCGCCCGGCAAGCAGGGGCGACAGCCTGTCGGCATGGCTTTACAATAGCGGCCATGTATATCGATTCCCATTGCCACATCAATTTTCCCGACCTGGCCGCCCGCCTGCCGGAGATCTTCGGCAAGATGGCCGAGAACCAGGTCAGCCACGCCCTGTGCGTCTCGGTGGACTTGCCGGACTTCCCGCAGGTGCTGGCCCTGGCCGAGCAGTATCCCAATGTCTACGCCTCCGTGGGCGTGCATCCGGACTATGAAGACACGCCCGAGCCCTCGTTGGAGGAGCTCGTCCGTCTGGCCGACCATCCGCGCATCGTCGCCATCGGCGAGACCGGGCTGGATTACTACCGCCTGCAAGGCGATCTGGAATGGCAGCGCGAGCGCTTCCGCACCCATATCCGCGCCTCGCGGGCCACGGGCAAGCCGCTCATCATCCATACCCGCGCGGCCTCCGAAGACACCATCCGTATCCTGCAGGAAGAGGGGGCAAGCCCGCAGGCAGGCGGTGTCGCAGGGGTCATGCACTGCTTCACGGAATCCCAGGCGGTGGCCGATGCAGCCATCGCGCTGGGTTTCTACATCTCGTTCTCGGGCATCGTCACCTTCAAGTCGGCCAAGGACCTGCAGCAGGTGGCGCGCACCATCCCGCTGGAGCGCATGCTCATCGAGACCGATTCGCCCTACCTGGCGCCGGTGCCCTTCCGCGGCAAGACCAACGAGCCCGCTTATGTGCGCCATGTGGGTGAATTCATCGCCGACCTGCGCGGCATCAGTGCGGCCGACGTGGCGCGCCAGACCTCTGACAATTTCTTCACGCTGTTCGGAATCAAGCCATGAATCTGCTGGACAAGCTGCGCAGCCGCTTCGGCGGCATCGGTCGCATCGTGCTCTATACCTCGCTGCTGCTGCCCGGCGCGGCGCGTGCGGGTGCCTATGAAGAATATTTCCAGGCCATCCGCATGGACAATGTCTACTTCCTCAAGCAACTGATGCAGCGTGGCATGGGCCCCAATCTGATCGAGCCCAAACGTGGCTACACCGGCCTGATGCTGGCCATCCGCGAGGATTCGATGCAGGCTTTCGACGTGCTGGTCAATGCCCCCGACGTCAATCTGGAAGCCCAGGCCACCAATGGCGACACGCCCCTGATGCTGGCGTCCTTCTACGGCAACATCCCGGTGGTGAAACTGCTGCTCTCGCGCCAGGTCGAGGTCAACCGCCCCGGCTGGACGGCGCTGCATTACGCGGCCATCAATGGCAGCTCGGAGATCGTCAAACTGCTGCTGGATGCCTCCGCCTATGTGGATGCCGAATCGCCCGACGACAAGATGACCCCGGTCATGCTGGCCGCCATGCGTGGTCGGGTGGCGGCGGTGGCCGTGTTGCGCGACAACGGTGCCGACCTCACGCTCAAGAACAAGGATGGCCTCACCGCGATGGATCTGGCGCGGCGCTACGGCCAGGATGCCGTCATCGATGTACTCAACGAGAAGCCGCAGCCGTAACCGCAAGCACTTCGCTCGTTGCTGCGCCAAAGCAAACGTCCCGGCCACCTTGCGGTGGACCGGGACGTTTGCGTTGAGGAGGGCGTTCAGCGCACCAGGATCTGCGGACCGACGTCCTTGATGTCCTTGGTACCGGTCAGGGCCATGCTGACGTCGAGTTCCTTGCGCATGATTTCCAGCATCTGCGACACGCCTTCTCCGCCCATGGCACCCAGGCTGTAGAGGAAGGCGCGGCCGATCATGGTGCCACGCGCGCCCAGCGCCACCGCCTTCAACACATCCTGGCCGGAGCGGATGCCGCCGTCGAACCAGACTTCGATCTGGTCGCCCACGGCCTCGGCAATGGCCGGCAGGGCTTCGATGGAGGACATGGCGCCATCCAGCTGGCGACCACCGTGGTTGGAGACCACGATGGCATCGGCACCGCTCTGAACGGCCAGCTTGGCATCTTCCACATCGAGGATGCCCTTCAAGATCAGCTTGCCGCCCCATTGCTGCTTGATCCAGGCGACATCGTCCCAGTTCAGGGTCGGGTCGAACTGGCTGGCGGTCCACTTGGAGAGGGTCTGCACCCCGCCGGCGCCTTCGCCGCCCTTGATGTGACCGGCCAGGTTGCCGAAGGTCTTGCGGCCGCCCAGGGCACGCAGTGCCCAGCCGGGCTTGCTGGCCAGGTCCAGCAGGGTGTCCAGGGTCAGCTTGGGCGGCACCGACATGCCATTCTTGAGATCCTTGTGACGCTGGCCGAGGATCTGCAGGTCCAGCGTCAGCACCAGGGCCGAGCATTTGGCTGCCTTGGCGCGATCGATCAGGGACTTCACGAAGCCACGGTCGCGCATCACGTAGAGCTGGAACCAGAACGGCTTGGTGGTCACGCTGGCCACGTCCTCGATGGAGCAGATGCTCATGGTGGAGAGGGTGAAGGGAATGCCGAATTTTTCAGCGGCAATGGCACCCAGCATCTCGCCATTGGCCCACTGCATGCCGGTCAGGCCGGTCGGGGCAATGGCCACCGGCATGGTGACGTCGTGGCCGATCATGGTGCTGCGGGTGCTGCGTTCGTCGACGTTGATGGCCACGCGCTGGCGCAGCTTCAGGGTGGCCAGATCACGGCTGTTGGCGCGATAGGTGCTCTCGGTGTAGGAACCGCTGTCGGCGTAATCGTAGAACGCCTTGGGAACGCGCTTCTTGGCCAGCAGGCGGAAGTCTTCGACACAGGTCATGACCGGCATGGTGTTTTTTCTCCGTTGTGATGGGGTGCGGCCGGAGCCGCCTTGCAGTGAGATTGCGGACAAAGGGATTGCAGCATGCCCGTTATGCTAGTGCATACCCGTCGCGCTTGGGGTGAATCCCTTTGCCGCCATCCATGAAAAATTTAGCCCCTAGGCGGCCAGCAGCCGTGCCGCCGCCAGGCCGCTGCGCACAGCACCCTCCAGCGTGGCGGGATAGTCGCCGGCCACGTAGTCCCCGGCCAGGGCCAGCCCGGAGGGCATGCCGGTATTGTCGGGGCGCTGCAAGCCCGGGGTGCAGGCGAAGGTGGCCCGTTTTTCAGTGATGACCCGGTGCCAGCCGGGCGTGGCCAGGGCCGGATTGCCGAAGTCCTGCGCCAGCTGGCGGGCGATGCCCTCGGTCAGGGCGGTATGGCCATCGGCCACGGCCTGGCCGGCCGCACTGACGACGACGGCCAGCAAGCCTGCTTCGCCCCCCAGTTGGCCCCGGTCAAAGACGAACTGGCCCCAGCCCCGGGCTTGCGGATCGTCCGCCAGGGCCAGGAAGGGGGCGGGCAGACGCACCTCGGGCGGGTACTGCAGATAGCAGGTAGTGATGGATTCGTGCTCCAGCGCACGCAGCAGGGCGGTGTCGTGCAGGCCCTCCAGCAATTGCGCGGCGGCATCCGGGCCGGTGGCCAGCACCACCCCGGCGAATTCACCCAGGCTTTCGGCTGCGCGGTCTTCCAGGCGCCAGGTGCCCGGGTCATTGCCGGGCAGCAGCTGCGCCACGGTCACCCCCGGCTGCACCAGGCCGCCGCGCTTGCCCAGATAGGCGGCGGCCGCATCGGGCAGCAGGGCGCTCAAGTCCAGACGCGGGATGAGCATGTCGGAGGCGGCGCGGCGCGCGCCCAGGCTGTCGCGCAACACGGTCAGGAAGACTTGCGCCGAGGCCCGCTCGGGCGGGGTGTTCAGCGCGGCGATGCACAGCGGACGCCACATCAGGCGGATCAGGCGCGGCGTTTGTTCGTAGCGCTCCAGCAGCTCGGCCACGCTGCAATCCTGGTGCAATTGCCAGCCCATCCAGCGCGCCGTGGTGGAAAAGCGCGCCAGCGCCATCTTGTCGTCGCGCGCCAGCCCCTTGGCGCGCAGCAGCGCCACCGCCACATGCCAGGGTGCCGGCAGACGCGGCGCCACGAAATCCATGCCTTCGCCTCCTGCACCCAGCGGATAGCGCATCTGCAAGGGCAGGCGCAGCAGGGCGCTGGCCGGATCGACGCCGACCTGTTTCATCAGGGCCAGCGTGGACCGATAAGCGCCCAGCAGGATGTGCTGGCCGTTGTCCAGCACCCGTTCGTCCAGCGCCACCCGACGCGCCCGCCCGCCCAGGGTGCGCGCCGATTCGAACAGGCTCACACGATGGCCGCCGGATGCCAGCGCCACGGCGGCGGCACATCCGGCCCAGCCGGCACCGATGACGGCGTAATGGCGTGGTGCGTTGTTCATCGGCGGGCGGACCGGTCAGCCGAAGACATAGGTCTTCCACGCCAGCCAGAGCTTGCGGATGGGGGTGAGCGAGATGCGCTGGTTGAGCACGTGGTAGCCGTCACGCGCGATCTCGTCGAGCAGGGTGCGGTAGATGGCGGCCATCATCAGGCCGGGGCGTTGGGCGCGGCGGTCTTGTTTGGGCAGCAGGGCAAAGGCTTCGTCATAAACGGCCTGGGCGCGCTCGACCTGGAACTTCATCAGCGCCTCGAAGCGCTCGCTGTGGCGGGCATTGAGGATGTCGGCGGCCGTGACGTTGAATTGCTGCAATTCATTGACCGGCAGGTAGATGCGACCCTTGCGACCATCTTCGCCGACATCGCGGATGATGTTGGTGAGCTGGAAGGCCAGCCCCAGCTTCTCGGCAAAGAGCAGGGTCCCCGGCTGGGTATGGCCGAAGATGCTGGCCGAGAGTACGCCCACCACGCCGGCCACGTGCCAGCAGTAGCGCTGCAGGCCGGGGTAGTCGAGGTAGCGGGTCTGGTCCAGGTCCATTTCCATGCCATCGATGATGGCTTGCAGGTGTTCGCCCTTGAACTGGTAGGTGGCCACGTGCGGGTGCAGAGCCTTGGTGACCGGGTGGGTCGGCTGCCCCTCCAGCATGGCGGCGATTTCCTTGCGCCACCACATCAGCTTGGTCCGGGCCACCATGGCATCCTCGATTTCATCGACGGTATCGTCGACCTCGCGGCAAAAGGCATACAGCGCCGTGATCGCCAGCCGGCGCTGGGGCGGCAGGAACAGGAAGCTGTAATAGAAACTGGAACCGCTGGCGGCGGCCTTCTGCTGGCAGTATTCGTCTGGAGACATGGATGCGTGGCGGGGCGGTTGAAGCAGTGGGGCAGGCGGGCAAGGCCCGCTGCGGCAAAGGCGCTATGCTAGCCGAGTGCGCCCGGCAGGGCAAATGCCCATGGTCGCTGACCCGGCCTTGAACCCCCTCTATTGCGGCCCTTGGCGTTGTCCTTTAAGCTCAGGTCAGCGCATTCCGGAAAAACAAATTCACATGACATCAAATCCGGATGAATTCTGCCGTTAATCTGAACAGACGTGGCGCAGCAGCGGGCAAGCCCGGTCGCAGCGCGGCACATCGGCAACCCTGGCCATCGACGATGGCCCCCTGGAGGCTGGAGACAATATGGACAGACTGGAAATCTTTCGCAATATCGCCTCGCAGGCCGGTCGCGGCGAGCTGGTATTCCCCGCCAACGTCAGCGCCTCGATCAAGCTGCAAAAGGCGCTGGCCGACCCGGACTGCCACCTGGAACTGGCGGCCAAGCTGGTGATGGCCGAGCCGCTGGTCTCGGCACGCACCGTGGCCATTGCCAATTCGGCGGCCTACAACCGGTCCGGCGGCGAGATCAACAACGTACGCGCGGCCGTGATGCGGCTGGGTTTTCGTACCTTGAACACCATCACCACCTCGGTGATCGTGCGCCAGCTCGGCCGCACCATCAACAATCCCGGCATGCGCATCAAGTCGGCCCAGTTGTGGGAGCACTGCGCCCACGTGGCCGCCACCGCCTATGTGCTGACCTCCAAGCTGACCAAGGCTGATCCCGAGACGGCCATGTTCGCCGGCATCGTGCATGAAGTGGGCGGCTTCTACCTGCTCTCGCGCACGGATGACTTCCCCGGCCTGCTCGACGGCGGCACCGAGGACTGGATGGAATACGGCGAGAAAATGATCGGCCGCGCCGTGTTGAAGAAACTGGGCGTGCCGCAGCCGGTGGTCGATGCCATCGAATCCCTGTGGCACGGCGTACGCGTGCTGCCGCCCCAGACCATCGGCGACGTGTTGCTGCTGGCCAAGGAACTCTCGCCGGTACCCTCGCCGCTGCAGCGCACCGTGGTGGCCGAAGCCGGCATCGGCGGCGAGACCCTGGTGGATGACTACATCGGAGACCGTTCCCTGCGCGAACTGCTGGATGACTCCGAGGAGCAAATCCGTACGCTGACGGCGGCCTTGCTGGTCTGACACCGCTTCCCGTCGTTTCTTCCCGCAGCCCCGCCGGCCTTTGTGCCAGGCGGGGCTTTCTCATGGCGGACCGGATTTACCGGGTCAGGCCGCGCCAGCCCACGATGAGCCAGTCGCGCTTGCCCAGCTTGGGGCGCTGGCCGAAGACGTCGCCCCGGACCGCTTCGATGCGCTCCAGGATGCGCAAGCCGCCTTGCACCACCATCCGCAATTCCAGCCCGATGCGGCCCGGCAGGCGACGTGCCAGCGGGGCACCGGAGAGCATCAGTGCACGGGCCCGGTCGATCTCGAACTGCATCAGCTGTTGCCAGCGCTGGTCATTGCGGGCCTGGTCGATATCGTCTTGTTCCACGCCAAAGCGGGCCAGATCTTCCAGCGGCAGGTAGATGCGTGCCTTTTGCCAGTCGATGGCAACGTCTTGCCAGAAGTTGATGAGTTGCAGGGCGCTGCAGACGGCATCCGAATCCCGGAGGTTTTCTTCATTCGCTGCGCCATACAGATGAAGCATCAGGGTTCCTACCGGGTTCGCAGAGCGACGGCAGTAGTCCAGCAGGTCCGTGTAGCGCGGGTAACGGGTGGTCACCACATCCTGGCGGAAGGCCGAGAGCAGGTCACGGAAGGGTTGCAGCGGCAGGGCGTGGTCGGCGATGGTTTGCGCCAGTCGCGTGAAGATGGGATGGGAGCAGGGGAGGTGCTGCGCGATCAGATCCAGCTCTGCCTCATAGGCGTGCAGGGCGGCCAGGCGTTCTTCCGGGCGGGCATCGCCTTCATCGGCGATATCATCGGCGCTGCGGGCAAAGGCATAAATGGCGGTCACCGCCGGGCGCAGACGCGCCGGCAGCAGCAGCGAGGCCACGGGGAAGTTTTCGTAGTGATCGACGGCCATGGGGCGCGCTACTCAGTCGAACTTGTCCTTGAGCAGCGCCTCGATGGTGGCGATGCGGGTTTCCACCGTCTCCAGCAGCGCCTTGGGCATGGTGCCGCCGGCATTCAACTGTGCCGCCAGCGAGCGGGCAATGCCCATGGCGCCTGCGGTGAACTGCTTGCCATCCTTGGACAGCACGGCCGCGGCCGTGAAGAGGGTGGAGAACAGGATCTGGTCGGCGGTATTGTTCTCGATGAACTTGTTGAGCAGCGCGTTGTGGCTTTGCTTCAAGGCGTCGAATTCTTCCTGGGTAGGCATAAAGGCTCCTGCGATGATGAGACGGCACGGCCGCCGGGCCGGCAAAGGCGCGGATTGTAGCAGTTAAGCGCGAGGGGACGGTGAAACGGGCGCGAGGATGCCCGTGAGGATGCCCGCATCAGGCTGATTCAGGCCGGAAATGAAGGTTTTTGCAGAGGGGTGCGGGATGCCGCCCTTGGACGGCATCCCTGTTGGGCCCTGGTGAAGCTTTTTGTCAAAATCCGGCAGATTTCCCGGACCTGGCGGCGCCCGTGATCAATGAGAGATGGTCAGCAGCACCTTGCCATCGCCGCCCCGGGTGGTTGGCCAGCTGGTCTGGGTGGCCGCTGGTGGGGCGAAGCTGGCCATGGCCTGTACCAGCTTGTCGACGTCGGTGTCGTAGAGGGTCTTGCCGTCGGCGGTCTTGATGCGTTCGATGTGGTTGTCGCTGCCTGTACCCTGATACCAGTCCTTGACCAATACTTCGTCGGTGCCGCCCAGTACATCGATGCGCAGATCGTTCCCGCTCTTGCTGAACCAGAGATTGGTTTGTCTGGCATCCGTGAAGCTGAGCGTATCGAGGTTGCCCTTGGTCGCATCGTGGTCGTAGAGCACATCCTGTCCGTCGCCCCTGGCAAAGGTATAGCTGTCGTCGCCGGCGCCGCCGATGAGCAGGTCGTTGCCCCGCCCCCCGGTGATGAGGTTGTTGCCGCGATTGCCGACCAGGATGTTGTTCAGATCATTGCCGCTGGCATCGAGATCCTGATTGCGCAGCTTGATGGGGTCATCGGTGGTGACGGTATCGGCTCCGTAGACCTGGGTGGCCTCGCGCAGGCGTTGCAGCGGGACGAAGCGGCACATGTCGCTGGCCAGGCCGCGTCCCGAGTCGGTGATGTAGAACCCGACCGTCTTGCCGGTGGCCGCCGAACAGGCCACGCCGGTGACGGTGATGGCGTGGTCGCTGGTGTCCTCGTTCTCTTCGTGCAGATCCCACAGCTTGCTGGCGCTGACACTGATGATGACGCCCTTGCCGTCCTTGATGCTTTGGGCGACTGCCGTGAGATCGACCCGCTCGTCGATGGTGCAGGCAAAACCGAAGTGCTCCAGCAAGGCCTGGCGGTCATCTTCGGAGGTGGCACCGCGCATATCGGCGGATTCGGCAGCGGTATCGCAAAGGTTTTCCTTGATGGCGCACTGGACTACTTCCTTTTCGGAGGCGGCACGGCCCCCCATCAGGGTGACGTTGGCCACACTGGTCTCGCCGCAGGTTCCCCAATAGCCCTCGACTTCGCCGCCCTGGTCGTAATCCAGCTGATACGAACGCGGCATGCCATAGACCAGCACCTTGACGCCATTGACCACTGCGCTTTGCGGTTTGCTGGCATCGAGCAGCACCAGGTTTTCGACATTGGCCGAGAGCGTGCTGCTGGCCGTGGCATAGACCGTATCGACGCCTTCATCGGCCTGTTCAATGATCTGGTCGCCGGCATTGTCGAGGTAATAGCTGTCGTCGCCCTTGCCCCCAACCATCGTATCGACCCCGCCCATGCCGTCCAGGATGTTGTTCCCGGCATTGCCGGTGAGACGGTTGTCCAGGCCATTGCCGATGCCGGCGAGGCTGCTGCCCAGGGAGAGGTCGTCCGTATATTCATCCAGGCTGAGGAATTTCGGTGAGGCCGCTGGCTTGTCCTTTTTGGGTTTTGGGGCTTCGTCGCCGAAGGGAGCGGGCGCGTAGAAGTTGTCCTGGTAGCGCGCGGCATTGGCCTGGGCGATCAGGTTGGGGGAAGGCGCGGCGGGAGCGGGCGTCAGGTTCACTGTACTGGTACTGGCAGGCCCGATGGCCGCAGGTGTGCTGACCACTGGCATGGGAGTCAGCGGCGGCGGTGTACTGCTGGTGGCAGGCACAGACGGGGCGCCTGGTGTGATGGGCGGTGCAATGATGGGAGGGGTGTACGGTGTCACGGGCGGCGCAATGGCCGGCTTGCTGGTGATGGCCGATGGAGGTGTCAGGGGAGGTGTATCGGTACTGACAGGTACTGTACTGACTGGTTTGCTGGTGACGGTGACCGGGGTGACAGCGGGTGTACTGGTGGGAGTCGTGCTGACTGGTTTGGGCTGGCTGGGTAAGGTGATGTTGGCAGGCGGGTTGATGCTGACGATGGTGGGCGGTGTATCGAACAGTTTGATGCCCGGCCTGATGGGGGAGAAGATCACTTTGAAGACGCTGCCGGTGCGAATGCTGACAAAGCGGTCGTCGATGCGTCGGATGACTGGCTCCATCGGATCTACGGCAGGGGTGGAAGCGCTTGCGGTGGCTGAGGTGGTTGAGGTGGTTGACACGGGTTCCCTTTCAAATGCGCCATGGATGGCGTTGTCATGCAGGGCGGGTCTTCGCGCGTGGCGTCCCGCCCTGGGGACCTGTTTCCTGTCCGTCCTGGTCATGGACAATGGCCGGGCGGACAAGTCTTGTTTTGTTGGTCCCGCAGGGATTCAATCCGATAGAAATACTTCGGTAAATCGCACGAAAGTACCGTTGGTTGCTTGACAAGCTGAAGCGAACGAGGAAGAAGACAACCCTAGTCAACCGAGGGTCGCTGAAAGAGGCGGGGATGACTGCGGAAGTGGTTGCACGCTGTGGGGCGCTCGGGATGAGGGGAGTGCGTTTTTTCGTTGCAGGCAGGGTTCGGCGCGCTTGCACCCGTATTGGCCGGGATCGGATGTGCCAGGCACGCGGAAAATGCCGGTGCGGACGGGGCTGTCAGGTCAAATCGATGATTTGAAACGGATTGTCTGGTGCGAGGAGGGGGACTCGAACCCCCACACCATTGCTGGCGTCAGGACCTAAACCTGGTGCGTCTACCAATTTCGCCATCCTCGCAAAAGGGGGTCGGGCACCGGTGCGATAGCAGTCTGGCAGCGCGCTTGCTGCAGACCTGCCGCTACCGATGCAGGTAGCAATTTGTCAAAGCGCGCCATTGTACTGCAAGGCGTTGTCAATGTGGGCGTTTTTCTGTGCGGACACGTCGGGGTGCCGATGATCGGTAGTACCATGCCGCTTTTTCTTCCACCCAGCAGGATTGCCATGACACGCTATCGTCACTACAAGGGCGGCATCTATGAATATATCGACGAGGCCATCCTCGAAGCCGATCTCACGCCCATGATCATCTACCGCGCCGCCGATGGCCGTCTCTGGCTGCGGCCGCGTGAAGTCTTCTTCGAGAAGGTGGAGGTCGATGGCAGGCAGGTGCCGCGGTTCGAAAAAATCGAGGACTGATCTTTTCTCCGCCCCTGGTACGCACCTGCGAGACCATGCAAAGCGGCGTCAACGCCAGGGGAAGCTGAACAATGCGCCGCCCTGGCGGTCTACTGCATTCGTCAATAAATTCACTTCACTTCACTTCACTTCATTCGGGCATCTACATGAACCATCAAGCACGCGCCCTGGTCGGGGCGATCTTCTCCGTCTTCGCCTTCGCCGCTGCCGTTCCCCACGTCGCCAGCGCCGAAGAACTGGCCGATGTCAGCACCGCCTTCCGCTGGCTGGGCAAGAACGACCGTGTCGTCATCGAAGCCTATGATGACCCCAAGGTGCAGGGCGTGACCTGCTACGTGTCGCGCGCCCGCACCGGTGGTGTCAAGGGGACGGTGGGCCTGGCCGAGGACAAGTCCGAAGCCTCCATCGCCTGCCGCCAGGTGATGCCCGCCCTGCAGTTCCAGGAAAAGCTGCCGGTGCAGGAAGATGTCTTCAGCGAGCGCATGTCCATTCTCTTCAAGCGCCTGCACGTGGTGCGCGTGGTCGATACCAAGCGCAATACGCTGGTCTACCTGACCTATTCCGACAAGCTCATCGATGGCAGCCCGATGAATGCCGTCACCGCCGTGCCGGTGGCAGCTTCCACGCCGATTCCGGTGAAATGAGGGGAATTCTCTAAATTCTTTACGCCGGACTTTGCTGGCAGGCAATCCGTCGGCTGCCGTGATGCGTTTGCGGGCCGCGCCGGGGCTGGTCCGGCGGGCTTCCGAGGGGATTTGCCCCTGTTTGCAGCGTGGCAAGCCCATTTTTGGACTATCGGCGCTTTTTGCGTATAAAATAGCGAGCTTTAGCGCGGCCGGGCAGGGCGCTTTTCGTCTGCAGTCTATCGATTGGGAGGAGAAGCAGCATGTTCCGGCTTACGGAATTCTTAACATTTGGACGATTTAAATGGCAACTGCAGTCGAAACCCTGAGCAAACTCGAACGTCGTATGACCCTGTCTTTCCCGCTGGCCGATGTTCAGGCTGAAGTGGAAAAGCGCCTGAAGGTGCGTGCCCGTACCGCCAAGGCACCGGGTTTCCGTCCGGGTAAAGTGCCGATGAAGATGGTTGCCGCCCAGTTCGGCTACCAGGTCGAAACCGAAGTCCTGAACGACAAGGTTGGCCGCGCATTCAATGATGCCGCCGTCGAAAACAACCTGCGTGTGGCAGGCTTCCCCCGCATCGAACCCAAGACCAGCGAAGAAGCCGGTGAAGGCAAGCTGGCCTTCGACGCCACCTTCGAAGTCTATCCGGAAGTCACCCTGGGTGACCTGTCGGGCGCTGAAGTCGAGAAGACCACCGCAGCCGTCTCCGACGCCGAAATCGACAAGACCATCGACATCCTGCGCAAGCAGCGCGTGCACTACCACGTCAAGGGCGAGCAAGGCGCGCACGGCGACGGCGGTGCCGACCAGTCGGCCCAGAACGGCGACCGCGTGACCGTGGACTTCGTGGGCAAGATCGACGGCGTCGAATTCCAGGGCGGCAAGGCCGATGCCTTCCCGTTCGTGCTGGGCGAAGGCCGCATGCTGCCGGAATTCGAAGCCGCTACCATCGGCCTGAAGGTCGGTGAATCCAAGAGCTTCCCGCTGGCTTTCCCCGAGGACTATCACGGCAAGGACGTGGCCGGCAAGACCGCTGAGTTCACCATCACCGTCAAGAAGATCGAATGGGCTCACATGCCTGAAGTCGATGCAGTCTTCGCTCAATCCCTGGGCATCGAAGACGGCGACCTGACCAAGATGCGCGAAGACATCAAGAAGAACCTGGAGCGCGAAGTCACCGCCCGTACCAAGGCCAAGACCAAGGACAGTGTCATGAACGCCCTGATCAAGGCCTCCGAGCTGGAAGTGCCCAAGGCCCTGATCGACCAGGACGTCGAGCGTCTGTCCGAAATGGCCCGTCAGGACATGGCCCAGCGCGGCATGGACCCCAAGGTCATGCAGCTGCCCAAGGAGCTGTTCACCGCCCAGGCCGAGCGCCGCGTGCGCCTGGGTCTGATCCTGGCAGAAGTGGTCAAGCAGAACAAGCTGGAAGCCACCGAAGAACAGGTCAAGGCGCAGATCGAAGACTTCGCCCAGAGCTACGAAGATCCGCAACAAGTGCTGAAGTACTACTTCTCCGACCGTCGCCGTCTGGCCGAAGTCGAAGCCCTTGTTTTGGAAGAAAACGTCGTCAACTACGTTCTCGGCAAGGCCAAGGTCTCGGAAAAGCCGGTTTCGTTCGACGAACTGATGGGCAATCAGGCGCAAGCGTAATCCGGTTTTCTCTAGTAGTATCAGAAAACTCTTACGCTTAAGGAAGCATACATGACAGGTCTGATGAAGCAATCTGCACTGGATACGCAAATGCTCGGCATGGTGCCGATGGTGATCGAACAGAGTGGTCGTGGCGAACGCGCTTACGACATCTATTCGCGCCTGCTGAAGGAACGCATCATTTTCCTGGTCGGACCGGTCAATGATGCGATGGCCAACCTGATCGTGGCCCAGCTGCTGTTCCTGGAAAGCGAAAACCCGGACAAGGACATTTCCCTGTACATCAATTCGCCTGGTGGTTCGGTCTCGGCCGGCATGGCGATCTTCGACACGATGCAGTTCATCAAGCCGCAAGTGTCGACGCTGTGCACGGGTCTGGCCGCCTCCATGGGGGCTTTCCTGCTGGCCGCTGGCGCCAAGGGCAAGCGTTTCTCGCTGCCGAACTCGCGCATCATGATTCACCAGCCTCTGGGCGGCGCCCAGGGCCAGGCATCGGATATCGAGATCCAGGCACGTGAAATCCTGTACCTGCGCGAGCGTCTGAACACCATCCTCGCTGAAAAGACCGGCCGTACGGTCGAGCAGATCAGCAAGGACACCGATCGCGACAATTTCATGTCGGCCGAGGCCGCCGCGGAATATGGCCTGATCGACCAGGTGCTGACCCAGCGCGCTTGAGTTTGCGTCATCGCATTGGCGACATTCCAAGGCGAAAAATGCCCGAACGTAACACCGTTCGGGCATTTTTTTTGGCAAATTCTGGTGAAATTGGCACAGAGCGGGTTTTCTGGTTCTGTTTGCTTGATAAATGCCCCTTGTGCTGACATATAACGGTCATACGGCAGTCCTGTGAAGCATTTTGGGACAGCAAAAATGACCAAGCCGTGACGAATCCGGATTTCGCGGGTATGATCGGGTCGTAACTTCTATCCTAGTAGCTCTATGTCTGAGAAAAAATCCTCCAGCGGCGAAAAACTGCTTTACTGCTCCTTCTGCGGCAAGAGCCAACATGAAGTCAAGAAGCTCATCGCCGGTCCTTCGGTCTTCATCTGCGACGAATGTATCGATCTGTGCAACGACATCATCCGTGATGAAGCCGCCAGCGTGGAAAGCGTCACCGGCGCCAAGTCGGACCTGCCGACCCCGCAGGAAATCACCGACCTGCTGGACCAGTACGTGATTGGACAGGCTACGGCCAAGCGTATCCTGTCGGTGGCGGTATACAACCACTACAAACGTCTGAAGCATCTCGGCAAGAAGGATGACGTCGAGCTGGCCAAGAGCAACATCCTGCTGGTTGGCCCGACCGGCTCCGGCAAGACCCTGTTGGCGCAGACTCTGGCGCGCATGCTCAACGTTCCCTTCGTGATCGCCGATGCGACCACGCTGACCGAAGCCGGCTATGTCGGCGAGGACGTCGAGAACATCATCCAGAAGCTGCTGCAGAACTGCAACTACGAAGTCGAGAAAGCCCAGAAGGGCATCGTCTACATCGACGAGATCGACAAGATTTCCCGCAAGTCGGACAACCCGTCGATCACCCGTGATGTCTCCGGTGAAGGCGTGCAGCAGGCCCTCTTGAAGTTGATCGAAGGCACCATGGCTTCGGTGCCTCCGCAAGGCGGCCGCAAGCATCCGAATCAGGATTTCGTGCAGATCGACACGACCAACATCATGTTCATCTGCGGCGGCGCCTTCGATGGCCTGGCCAAGATCATTTCCGACCGTTCCGAAAAGAGCGGCATCGGTTTCTCGGCCAGCGTCAAGAGCCAGACCCAGAAGAGCAATTCGGAAGTGCTGTTGAATGCCGAGCCGGAAGACCTGGTCAAGTTCGGCCTGATTCCGGAACTGGTCGGTCGTCTGCCGGTGATCGCCACCTTGAACGAGCTGGATGAGGAAGCCCTGATCCAGATCCTGGTCGAGCCCAAGAATGCGCTCATCAAGCAGTACGCCAAACTGTTGCAGATGGAAGGCGCCGAGCTGGAAATCCGTCCGGCCGCCATGCACGCCATCGCCAAGAAGGCGCTGGCGCGCAAGACCGGTGCCCGCGGCCTGCGTTCGATTCTGGAACATGCCCTGCTGGATGTGATGTATGAACTTCCGAGCGAGCAGAACGTGGCCAAGGTGGTGATCGACGAGAACACCATCACCAACGGCGCCAAGCCGCTCTTGATCTATCACGACCAGCCGAAGGTGTCGGGCGGCTGATTGCCCGGCAGATGAACGAAAAAGCAGGAAAGCAGGAAAAGGAGGGCGCCCGTAGCGGGGGCCTTCCGGTAGCAAGAAGCCACCACGAAGTCCGGTCACCGCAAACACGGTAAAATAAACCGGCGCACTTACCTGGCTTCCATCGAAAAGCCACCCGGAGCTAGCTTCGCGTGTGGCTTTTTTATTTTGTTGCGATCATGACAACGCACAGCCGGCGAATATTTAGTCTGCCGGACTTGTGTTTTGGTCACTCGTGCCAACATCATCCACAGTACTTATTGATAAGGCCCGCCATGACGACTCCTATACTTACAGAACAATCGCAATTGCCGCTGTTGCCCTTACGGGATGTGGTTGTCTTCCCGCATATGGTGATCCCGCTCTTCGTCGGCCGCCCGAAGTCGATCAAGGCGCTGGAAGCGGCCATGGAGCAGGGCAAGAGCATCATGCTGGCCGCCCAGAAGGCTGCGGCCAAGGATGAGCCTTCGGCCGAAGACATTTATGAAATCGGTTGCGTAGCCAATATCCTGCAGATGCTGAAGCTGCCCGACGGTACCGTGAAGGTGCTGGTTGAAGGTGCACAGCGCGCCCGTATCCATCACATCAGCGAACTGGAAACCCACTTCGTCGCCGACCTGACCCCGGTGGAATCCGAGCAGGGCGATGAAGCCGAAGTCGAAGCCATGCGCCGTACCATCGTGCAGCAATTCGACCAGTACGTGAAGCTGAACAAGAAGATCCCGCCCGAGATCCTGACCTCGCTGGCCGGCATCGACGACGCCGGTCGCCTGGCCGACACCATCGCCGCGCATCTGCCGTTGAAGCTGGAGCAAAAGCAGGTGATCCTGGAGATCTTCAACGTCACCAAGCGTTATGAGCATCTGCTCGGTCAGCTGGAAGGCGAACTGGACATCCTGCAGGTGGAAAAGCGTATCCGTGGCCGCGTCAAGCGCCAGATGGAAAAGTCGCAGCGCGAGTACTACCTGAACGAACAGGTCAAAGCCATCCAGAAGGAACTGGGCGAAGGCGAAGACGGTGCCGATCTGGAAGAGCTGGAAAAGAAGATCGTCGCCGCCAAGATGCCCAAGGAAGCGCTGGAAAAGGCGCAGTCCGAGCTGAAGAAGTTGAAGCTCATGTCGCCCATGTCGGCTGAAGCGACCGTGGTGCGCAACTACATCGACACGCTGGTGGCGCTGCCCTGGAAGAAGAGGTCCAAGGTCAACAACGACCTCACCAATGCCGAGAAAGTCCTCGAAGGCGATCACTATGGCCTGGAGAAGGTCAAGGAACGCATTCTGGAATACCTCGCCGTGCAACAGCGTGTAGACAAGCTCAAGGCGCCGATCCTGTGCTTCGTCGGTCCCCCGGGCGTGGGCAAGACCTCGCTGGGCCAGTCCATTGCACGCGCCACCAACCGCAAGTTCGTGCGCATGGCACTGGGCGGTGTGCGTGACGAGGCCGAGATCCGTGGCCACCGCCGCACCTACATCGGCTCCATGCCGGGCAAGATCCTGCAAAGCCTGTCCAAGGTCGGCGTGCGCAATCCGCTGTTCCTGCTCGATGAAATCGACAAGCTGGGCATGGACTTCCGTGGCGATCCGTCCTCGGCCCTGCTGGAAGTGCTGGACCCGGAGCAGAACCATACCTTCTCCGACCACTACATCGAAGTCGACTTCGACCTGTCGGACGTGATGTTCGTGGCCACCTCGAACTCCTTCAACATCCCGCCGGCGCTGCTGGACCGGATGGAAGTGATCCGCCTGTCGGGTTATACCGAGGACGAGAAGACCAGCATTGCGCAGCGCTACCTGCTGCCCAAGCAGATCAAGAACAACGGCTTGAAGGAAGGCGAGATCAGCGTGGCCGAATCGGCCATCCGCGACATCATCCGCTATTACACCCGTGAAGCCGGTGTGCGTTCGCTGGAACGCGAAGTTTCCAAGATCTGCCGCAAGGTCGTGAAGCTGCTGTTGCTGAAGAAGCAGGAGAAGAAGGTCACCGTCACCTCGCGCAATCTCGACAAGTTCCTGGGCGTGCGTCGTTACGACTTCGGCATCGCCGAGAAGGAAAACCAGATCGGCCAGGTGGTCGGCCTGGCCTGGACCGAAGTCGGTGGCGATCTGCTGACCATCGAAGCGGTGAACATGCCCGGCAAGGGCCAGATCATCCGCACCGGTACCCTGGGCGACGTGATGAAGGAATCGATCGAAGCGGCGCGCACCGTCGTTCGCAGCCGTGCCCGCAAGCTCGGCATCAAGAACGAGGTGTTCGAGAAGAGCGACATTCACATCCACGTTCCCGAAGGTGCGACACCCAAGGATGGTCCGTCTGCGGGTATTGCGATGACTACGGCGCTGGTGTCCATCTTCAGCGGCATTCCGGTGCGTGCTGATGTGGCCATGACCGGTGAAATCACCTTGCGTGGTGAAGTGCTGCCGATTGGTGGTCTGAAGGAAAAGCTGCTGGCGGCGCATCGTGGTGGCATCAAGACCGTGTTGATTCCTGAGCAGAATGTGAAGGATCTGGCCGAGATTCCGGACAACGTCAAGAACAAGCTGGAGATCATCCCGGTGCGCTGGATCGACAAGGTCCTGGAGGTTGCTCTGGAACGCCAGCCGGTGCCTTTGACGGAGGAAGAAGCCATCGTCGAAGCGGCGGTCAAGCCGAAGGAAGGTGTGACCGATCCGGTAGTGAAGCATTGAGTCTGAAGCGGTAGTTGTTGCCGCCACGGCTTGAAGGGCGCCTCGCAAGAGGCGCCTTTTTTATGGGAAAAAGGTTCAGATATCGCTGCATGGGAATGAAGGCTTGAAACGTGCTTTTAAATCGCTTGAAGGCTGGAAACCCGCTTGACACGGGCTTGTGCGGCTTGTTTAATAGCCGCTGCGGAAGATTTCCGCCAGGCAAGCGATGATGAGCGGGGCTCTGTCGCGAGGTGTTGGAGCCGCCGCGCTGTCGTTTGAAATCAAACAACCAGAAACTTGTTCGAGGGGCGTAAGTGAATAAAGGCGAACTGATTGAGCACATTGCCGGCGAGGCGGACATCTCCAAGGCAGCGGCAGGACGAGCGGTAGACGCATTCATTGGTGCGGTGAAGACTACGCTGAAGAAGAACGGCACGGTCACGCTGGTGGGCTTTGGTACGTTCGCGGTGGGCAAGCGCGCAGCGCGGACCGGCCGCAATCCACAGACCGGCGCTGCCCTGAAGATCAAGGCATCGAAGGTCCCCAAATTTAAAGCTGGCAAAGCTTTAAAAGATGCTATAAAATAATGTTCTTTCGTTGCTGAGGTAACAAGCAACGAGACTGTCAAGGTTGCCGGGCGCTTAGCTCAGTTGGTAGAGCGGAGCCCTTACAAGGCTTAGGTCGGGAGTTCGAGCCTCTCAGCGCCCACCAGCATCTTGCAGTCTGCACCAGTTTAGGAGCGGTAGTTCAGTTGGTTAGAATACCGGCCTGTCACGCCGGGGGTCGCGGGTTCGAGCCCCGTCCGCTCCGCCAGATAAAACGCCTCATTCGCAAGAATGGGGCGTTTTTGTTTTTGCGCAGCAAAAACTGCGGAGTGGAGGGAGCCGCCTGCGCGGCTCCCGGTGGGGCGAGAAGGGAATCGCTTGCAAGCGATTCCGCGGCCTGCGCTTGTGTAGGAGAGCCCCGTCCGCTCCGCCAGATAAAACGCCCCATTCGAAAGAATGGGGCGTTTTTGTTTGTACTCGGTATTCACCATGCAACGATTGCTGCTCAGGTTGAATGACAAATTTACGCGACACTCCCCAAATAAATGTGAGTTTCATGTATTTTTTCTCTATGGAAATGTTTAAACTAAGCCTGAATTTGCAGTTTCTCAAAAAACAGGAGACCGGCACACGCCGGGGCAGACATGTGTTTGAGGGAACCCGGTCCACTTTGTGCGGGCCGAGGAAGAAGGGCGTGAGCCGCTCCCCAACGATGTGAGAAGAACCCAAGAGATGGTCAGGCGGATTCGCAAGGTCGTGCAGTGTCATGGACAAACAGGGAAAGCGTGACGACGCGGGGTGATGTCGTCCGGCCTGGGCCTGCACGTAGGCATCTAATGGGATCTACAAGGGGGTAGCGATGAAGCTCGCCAATTTCAACATTGGCGTCCGCCTGGGCGGCGCATTTGCAATAGTCTTGCTGCTGATCGTGGTCACGGCCATGGTCGGCGTCAGGAACCAGTCTTCCAACAATGCTGAAATCAACAGCATCGTCAACGAGAAATACCAGCTCATCGCCTTGAGCAACCAGATCAAGAACAATGGCTACAAGGCCAACGCAGTGCTCTCCAACATCCTGCTGGCCACCACGCCAGAGGCATCGGCCCGGTACATGGATGACTATGCCGGCTTGCGCCGTGCCAACACCGAAGCCTACAAGAAGCTGGAAGGTCTGCTCGATTCCGACAAGACCAAGGCCCTCTATGCAGAACAGACCAAGGCCCGTTCGGCCTATGGGGTGACCGTCCGCAAGTTCTTCGAGCTGATGAAGACCGGCGAGCGCGCCGAGGCCACTACCTTGTACCAGGGCGACATGTCGCGCCTGCAGGTGGATTACTTCGTCATGGTCGACAAGATGGTCAACTCGCTGGCACAGGAAATGGTGGACGATTCCGCGCAGGCCGCTGAAGACGGTCAGCTTGCCGTGATCCAGATGCTCGTGCTGGCAGCCGTGGCCGTGGTGGTGGCCTCGGTGATCGGCGTGCTCATCACGCGCTCCATCACCGCTCCCGTGCGCCACGCCGTCGTACTGGCCGAAGCCGTGGCTCAGGGTGACCTGTCCTACCGCCTCGATGCCGCGGGCAAGGACGAAATCAGTCGTCTGCTGCAGGCGCTGCAGCACATGAGCGATAACCTGCATGACACCGTCTCCAACGTACGCAATGGCACCTCGGCCATCGACATGGCCGCGCGCGAACTGGCACAGGGCAATCTGAGCCTGTCGGATCGCACCGAGCAGCAGGCCAGCTCGCTGGAAGAAACCGCCTCGGCCATGGAACAACTGACCTCGGCGGTGCGCCAGAATGCCGACAACGCCCGCCAGGCCAGCGAGCTGGCCGTCTCGGCCTCCGACGTAGCAGTGCGGGGCGGGGCATCGGTGGAGCAGGTGGTCAACATCATGAGCGCCATCAGCACCTCCTCCGGCAAGATCGCCGACATCATCACGGTCATCGACGGCATTGCCTTCCAGACCAACCTGCTGGCTCTGAACGCCGCGGTGGAAGCGGCCCGCGCCGGTGAGCACGGACGCGGTTTTGCCGTCGTGGCCAGCGAAGTGCGTGGTCTGGCCCAGCGCAGCGCCGTGGCCGCCAAGGAAATCAAGTCGCTCATCGAGGGATCGGTCGGCCACGTCAAGGCCGGCAGCACCATCGTCGAACAGACCGTGGAGACCATCGATGAAGTCATCGCCAGCATCAAGCACGCCACCGACCTGATCACCGATATCAGCGCCTCCAGCAAGGAGCAGAGCGAGGGCATCGAGCAGATCAACCAGGCCATCAGCCAGATGGACCAGATGACCCAGGAAAACTCGGCCCTGGTGGAGCAGAACGCCGCCGCCTCCAAGGCCCTGCAATCGCAGGCCGAACAGCTGTCGGCACTGATGGGGCGCTTCCGTCTGAGCGAATTGCTGGCCCATGCCTACGCCACGCCACCGCGCAATGGTCCGCGCGAAAAGATCATTCAGCCCGAGCTGTCCCTGATCCAGGGCTGATGCCTCAGCCGGGCGGCGCACCCGCCGCCTGATCCCGGTTCCGCGAGGAGACCGCGCCCGCTTCATCACTGCGGGTGCGACAAGAACAAAGCGTCCCACCATGAACAGCTGCCGCACCAGGCCATCAAGCGCCTGGCAGTCGGCTGGCGGGGGAGGGCGCGCGTCCGTCGCGCGTGTCGTCATCGCCTGCGGGGCGTTGCGCGCGGCCTGCCCACGTCCTTGCCCAGAAAGGTTCGCCATGACGCTCCACCACTCTCCCGCCGCCGCCGAGCAGTTGTCCGATCCGCGCCAGGCCCTGGCCTACGCGCGCATTCACTCTTTCATCGAGGCCTATCGCAACGAAGGCTATCGGATTGCCGACATCGATCCCCTGGGCACGCTCTCCGTGCCCGAAATCCCCGCCTTGCTGCCGCAAAGTCATGATCTGAAGGATGAGGACCTGGCCCTGGCCCAGCACCGCTTTCTGGATGGGCTGGGTCTGACCAATGTGAAGGAATTGACGCATTTTCTGAGTCGGCTCTATTGCGGACCGCTCGGGCTGGACGCCAGTGGCGTGCGCGATGAAGCGCGCCGCCAGTGGCTCTTCGCCCGGCTGGCCACACGCGACTCCGGTGCCGAGCCGGGCGCCCAGGAGCGTGCCGCCGTGCTGGCCCGGCTGGCTGCTGCGCAGCAGTGGGAGCACTATCTGCAGCAAGACTATCCGCAGGCCAAGCGTTTTTCCCTGGAGGGTTGCGAAGCCCTGCTGGTGTTGATGGATGCCCTGGTCGAACGCAGCAGCTTCTATCAGCTGGAGCGATTGTTCCTGGCCATGCCGCATCGCGGCCGCCTCAATCTGCTGGTGAACCTGATGCAGATGCCGGCCGCCGACATCGTGGCCTACTTCGATGCCAGTCGCACCACGCAAGCAGCTGCCGAGGCCGTGGACCTGCCCTACCACCTCGGTGCCGAGACCGTCCGCGCCACTGCCCATGGCCCCCTGGGCCTGTTCATGGCCCACAATCCCTCGCACCTGGAGAGCGCCTATCCCGTCCTGCTGGGCATGGTGCGCGGCTATCGCGCAGCGCATCCGCAATCGGCCATGCCAGCCTCTGTGGTGATCCATGGTGACGCCGCCTTCTGCGGCCAGGGCGTGGTGATGGAGTCGCTCAAGCTGGCCCAGCATCCCGGCTACACCGTGGGCGGTACGGTGCACGTGATCGTCAACAACCAGATCGGTTTTACCACGCCCAATCCGCTCGATCCCCTCAATCATGGCTATTGCACCGACATCGCCCGCATCGTCGGCGCGCCGGTACTGCACGTCAATGCCGACCAGCCGGAGGCGGTGTTGCGGGCGGCGCGCATGGCCTTTGACTATCGCATGCAGTTCGGCGCCGATGTGGTGATCGACCTGGTCGGCTATCGTCGCTGGGGCCATGCCGAACAGGACACCGCAACCGTGACCCAGCCCCTGCTGCACGGTTTCATCGACAAGCATCCGCCGGTCACGCAACTCTATGCCCAGGCCGGCTGGCCGGGTTCGGAGGAGGGAGCGGCGTTGCTGGCAGCCAGCAGCCAGCAGGCCCTGGCGGGGTTCCGCGGCAGCCGTGCGTCGGCTCCGGCAAGTGCTCGGAGCGCAGCCGCCGTGGCCAGCAAGCCCGCGGCGCCAGATCTGCAGCGCCTGCGCCAGTTCGTCGAACGCATGACGCGCCTGCCCGAAGACTTTGCCGCCCATCCCGCCATCACGCGACTGATCGGCCAGTGGCAGGACTGCGTCAGTACGCCCGATCAGCCCTGCAGCTGGAACTTTGCCGAGAACATGGCCTATGCCTCCTTGCTGTGGGAAGGGCGGGGCCTGCGCATTTCGGGCATGGATGTGCAGCGCGGCACCTTCATGCAGCGCCATGCCGTGTGGCATGCGATCGATGCCGCGCAAGGCGTGCAGCAGGCTTTCTGGCCGCTGCGCCAGGTGGCCGCGCCCGGCACTGCGCTGGAGGTGATCAATTCGCCGCTCAGTGAAGAAGCCGTACTGGGATTCGAATACGGCTTCAGCGTCCAGGCCGCTGCCGGTACTGGCGCTGGCGCCCTGGTGATCTGGGAGGCCCAGTTCGGTGACTTCGTCAATGGCGCCCAGATCATGATTGACCAGTACATCAGCTCAGGCCGCGGCAAATGGGGCTACCCCTCGGCATTGACCGTGCTGCTGCCGCATGGCTATGAGGGCGTGGGACCGGAGCACTCGACCGCTTATCTGAGCCGCATGCTGCTGCTGTGCGCTCAACAGAACCTGCGCGTGGCCTGTCCGGCCAGCTCGGCGCAGTGGTTCCACCTGCTGCGAGAGCAGGCGCTGCAGGCAGACTGTCCACTGGTCGTCTTCACGCCCAAGTCGGTGCTGCATGGCCAGGCGGGTTCGCAGTCGCCCTTGTCGGCGCTGTTGCAGGGCGGCTTCCAGCCGCTGATGCCCGACGCCGAGGCACTGCCGGAAGAACAGGTGCGGCGGGTGGTCCTGTGCAGCGGCAAGGTGTATTACGACCTGGTCGATGGACGCACCCGTGCCGGCGATGTGCGGACCGCCTTGCTGACCGTGGAGCAGCTGCATCCCTTCCCGCAGGACAGGCTGGCTGAGGTGTTGCGCAGCTATCCGAACCTGGAGGAAGTGATCTGGGTGCAGGAGGAAGAACGCAAGCAGGGTGCCTGGCTGTGCGTGCGCGATGCCATCGAAGCGTCCTTGCCGGCACAGGCAGGACTGCGGGCGGTGACCCGCCCTGATACCGATTCGGGACCGACTGCCTCCAAGACCCGTCATTACGCCCAGCAGGCGGCGCTGGTAGAGGCCGTCTTCCCGGTGTAGGTCGCGGATCCTGCGCCCGCAGAACAAAAAAAACGGTGTACTTCAACCTGAAGTACACCGCCCACCCCCTCCGGTTTCCCCGGTATCCATCACAGCTGACGTTGTAGTCCTTACCTTGGCGCATGGTCAAGCTGCAGCGCAATGGCGGCGACATGATCCTTGGGTCAAAAGCGCGTCATGCCGGCCTGTCGGCCATTCATCCGTTCAGTACGTCAGCGTCACGGTCACGGTATCCGAATAGGAACCGGCCAGCGGCGTCTGGGCTGCCGGGATCTGGCCATAGACGGTCAGCGTCTGGGTCAGGCCGGAACCGGTGCCGGTCAGGGTATCGGTGCCAATGGTCGACCCCCAGTTGTTGCTGCGGGCCGAGTCGCGGTACAGCGCATAGTTCAGGGTGCCGCCGCCGGCTGCGCTCATCTTGCGGTTGCTCACCGTGGAGCCGGTGCCGGTACCGGCATCCAGGCCGACGTTGTAGGCCGTGCCGTTGGTGCACAGCACGGTGATGGTGCCGGTCTGGTTCACCACGCTCTGGGTGTAGGCGCCGAAGGCGATGGCCGAACCGACCACGGTGCAGGCGGCGACCACCGAAGCGCTGATGGTCAGCGTGCCGCTGGCCGTGGCAGCAAAGGAAGTCGGTGCGCTCGAGGCCAGCACCACGGCGGCGATGGAAGCGGCGACGAAACGATTTTGCTTGATGAAGAACATGCTGTTTCTCCTTGTCTGGCTGCCCCGTCCTCGCCCCTTGCAAGAACTTCCCTGTGCAGCGTTGGTATGGAGACACTTTAATTTCTCAGGCCCGTCACCGGCATCCGGCGATTCCCTAGCCCCCCGTCCTTTGGTGTCAGGGAAAACCTGAATCGCAACGAGAACGCCTCTCAAGCTCATCCGTACCACCCGGCGGCGCGCTCAATAGGTGATGAGCACCGTCAAGGTATCCAGATAACTGCCTGCCTTGACGTTCTGGCTGCCGGGCACGCGCCCGTAGACGGTATAGCTCCTGCTCACCGGCGCCAGCACCTGCAGCAGGTAGCCATCCGTGATGAAACCGGTGCTGGAAGAGCCATCCCCCCACACCTGGGTGCGCGCGGCGTCGAGATAGGCCTGGTAGTTCAGGCTGTTGGTGCCGCTGAGCATCTTGCGCTGCGCATAGGCGCCGCTGCTGCCGGCGCTGAGCTTGACGGTATAGGCGATCAGCAGCGAAACGGTGGCCTGGCAGGTCACGGTGATGCTGCCGCTGTTGTCGATGTGGTTGCTCGACTGCGGGTCATAGAGCCCGAAGGACACCGGATTGGACGCCGCCGAGCACAGCTGCTGCGCCTGTGCCGGCGGGCAGCCCGTGACGATGGCCAGCGCCATGACGGCCAGGGGCAGGGGATGGATCTGGTTCTTCATGTGCTCTCCATGATGCGGGCCGCCCTTCAACGGCAGATCACGACTTCATTGCGCATGCCGCCGTCACTGCGCGCCGGTGGCGTCAGCGTGGCCTGGCAGCGCGCGCCCGAGGGCAACAGCACGTCCAGCGTGTTGACCGGCCCGAGCTCCTGCAGATAGCTCACGCCGTCGTAACCGACCGGTGCCTGCAGGCCGCTTTCGCGCACGCGGATGGACGATCCCAGGGGAATGAATTCACCCTTTGCATCCTTGAGGATGAGGGTCACATCGGAGGCGCGCCGGGCATTGAAATGCAGCACCACGCCCGCGCGGTCACGCGGCCGCACGTATTGTTCGGACTGGTCCAGTTGCAGCGTCAGCGGCAGGTCCAGCACGTCCACCGAAATCTTGTTGACGTCATAGGCACGCAGGTCGGTGAGCAGCAATTGCCCCTTGTCGTCGGTACGGCCGACGTAGCGGTTTTCGTTGTAGATGCCCACGTTCTTGACGCCGCTGGTATTGACGACGGCAAAGCTGTCGTCGATCCAGTCAGTGGCAAAGGCGCTGCCGTCCATGAAGGCCAGAGCACCGCGCGCACCCAGACGCTCACTGGATACCCGGGCCGATTGCGAGGCTGCCGCGCTCAGGCTGCCATAACGACTCTTGTAGTTGAGCTGGCCGATGCGCTGGCGATAGCTGCCCTCGGTATCCTGCAGTTGCCAGCCGAGGTCGCCGATGGCCACCGTCGAACGGCTCGCCTGCAGCGTGCTGGTACGCTGGCCATTGTTGTTGCTCAGGCTGCCACCGGCCACATCCCGTCCGCCGAAGGGGATGATCAGGCCGATGGTGGCGCCATAGCCGCTGTTGCGGAAGTCCCGGTACGCCGTCAGATAGAGGTTGCTACTGCTGCCCACGGACTTGAACCAGGTCAGGGTGACAGTCTCGCTATCGGCCAGGCTGCTGGTGCCGAGGTCCGTGAAGAGCAGCGGACTCTTGCTGCGCGCATAGGCCAGGCTCAGTGAGCCATAGTCACGCAGGTTCAGGCCCAGCGTGGCCAGCGTGGCGCTGCGCGCGACCGGGGCGCCCTGCAGTGCACCGATATCCTGGTAGCCGCGGGTGGACTGGGTGCGCGACAGTGACAGGCTTACCGGATCGGCGTTGCGCTCGATGGCCAGCGACACCTGCTGACCCGAACTGGCCTGGCTGCTGCTGGCCGCCAGCGAACCGGCCAGCACCGCCCGGTTGCTCAGGTTGAAGACGGCGCCGCCGCCGACCAGCCTGAGCTGGCGCATGGCTTCGGCATGGCCTTCCAGCGTGAGCCAGTCGCTCATGCCATGGCGCGCCGTGCCGGAGAGCGCAAACTGGCCGTAGTCGTTGCTGCGCAGGCCGTAGTTGCGGCGCACCCAGCCACCCTCGGCCGAATAGGAGGACAGGCCCGGTTTCAACAGCCGGTCGGTGGCGTAGAAGTTGATGGTACGGAAGGTCTGGCGCCCCAGTTCATCGGTGACGGCCACGGCGATCTGCCCGGCGCCGCTGGCAATGGGCGGCTGGCGGATCTCGAAGGGGCCGGGGGGGACCGGCTGCGAGAGCTGGCGTACGCCGTTGACGAACAGGTCGACGGTGGAGGGCACCACCGTCTCGCCGCCCAGCGATGGCGTCGGGAAGCGCACCAGGTCCGGCCGCAGGTTGAAATCCGAAGCGTACTGGAAGCCGCCCAGGCGCACCGAGCGGCTCCACGCAAGACTGCCATTGATGACGTCGCCCAGGCGATAGCGCGTGAGCGTGGCCGGGTCCGAATAGGTGTAGGTCGATTCCAGCCGCGCCGATACGCCGCCGCTGTTGCCGGCATAGCCCAGGCCGGTGGAACTGAAGACACTGCTGCCGGAGAACCAGCGGGCATCGAACAGCCCGCCCAGTGCATGCTGGTTCTGGCTGCTGGAGGCCAGCAGGTCGTAGTTCAGCACCAGCCCGCGCCCGCCCGGTGACAGGGGGACCTTGCTGGTGATGCTGGCGGCGTCGATGTCGGTGGTATTCATGAAACGGGCTGGAACCGTCAGATTGATCCTGGCGCCGGCCTCGTCGAGGTCGACCGCCGTGGCAATGGCGCGCAGGGCGATGAGCTCTTCATCGGCGCCATCGACCCGCAGCCTGAGGCTGCGCAACTCCGCCGCCGTGGCATAGAGCGCCTGGTGGCGTCGCGTGAACTGCGCCACCAGGCTGGTGCCCCGGCCATTGATGGAGACCTCCAGCAAGAGGATCTCGTCCCCCGGCTCGGCTGCCCGTGCCAGCGCCACCATGGCCATGAGCAAGACCAGAGTGAGGCAGAGCAAACAGCGTGCCGCGCGAATCAAGGCACCACGGTGAGTTCGGCCTCAATCGGCCCGCCATCGCTGCTGGCAGTCAGCTTGACTCGGCTGCCCACGGCAAGCGGGGTGTCGTTTTCGATCAGGTATTGCCGGGTGATGCCGGCCAGGGTATAGGGATTGCCGCCGGCCGGGGCACTCAGCTTCTTGCCATTGGGCAGCGTCAGCGCCAGGTCCAGCAGGCGCGCGCGCCGGTTGCCGCTGTTCTCGACCTGCAAGCGCAAGGGCTTGCCGGCGCGCAGCTGGTATTGCAACTGGGCCTTGGGCGGCGTCACCGGTGCGATGAACACCGGCATGGAAATGCGGAACTTGAAATTGATGGTGGCACCCTCGGTCGCCGAGGGGATTTCATCGATCAGCAGACGATAGGCGATCTCGCTGGGCGCGGCAGGCTGTTTGGCCACCACCCGGATCACCTGTGAAGCACCCGGCGCCAGGTTGAACACCGGTGGACTGATGATCAGGTTTTGCGTGGGCTGCAGCTCATCCTTGCTGTCGGCCTGCTGCCAGTCGTAGGCGCGCAGTTGCAGCGAAACGTTGTGACTGTCGTTGTTGACGATCTTGATCACGCCAGCCGTACGCGAGGACGAGAGCTCCAGCACCACCGGGGCAATTTCGAAATTGGAGGCCTGGGCCATCGGCCATCCCCCCGCCAGTGTCAGGCAGGCCAGCGCAGTCGTACGCACCAGCCGCCCCCCTATGGATGCTGAACTCGTCACGCCAGGACATCTCCACTCTGGTTGTCAGATCGTTGTCAGTTTTTTGCTAGATTAAAACGAAACAGGACAACAAGTGTGAAGAAAGTTGCAAGTGAGCCACACAATGTGATCAATAATCAAGAAAATATTTGCTCAACAGTAACCGTCAGGCGCCGGCGCAGAGCACTTGCCCAAGAAAAATGGCGCACTCTCCGGCAAGAGAGTGCGCCAAGGCATGTCGGTACCGGGCGCTGCGCGCCCGCCCTCAGGATCAGTAGGACAGGGTGATTGCCACGACGTCGCTGTAGCTGCCGGCACGAGCGGTTTGCCCGCCCGGGATGTAGCCATAGACCGGGATGTTCTGGGTGCTGCCATTGCCCACGCCAGCCACGGTATCACTGCCGTTGCTGTTGCCCCAGGAACGGGTGCGTGCGGCGTCCTGGTACAGCCCATAGTTGAGCGTATTGACGCCATCGGTCGTGCTCAGCTTGCGCGTGGCCACATTGGCACCGCTGCCGGTCCCGGCATCCAGGCTGACGGTATAGCTGGTGCCGTTGGAGCAGGCCACGCCGATCTGCGCGTTCTGCTGCAGCGCGCTGGCCGCATAGGTGCCGAAGGGGAGGGCGGCGCTCTGCACCACGCATTGCGAGGGCACGACGGCCGAAATGTCGAGGTTGCCAGTGGAAGAGACAGCCAGCGCATCCAGGTTGGCGCAGCACAGCAGGCCGGCCGCCAGTAACAGGGAATGGGAATTTTTCATCAGAGGACGCGCCGTCAAAGCTCAGGAAGAGACCCTGAAAAAACAGGTAAACATCGGAATCTATTATAGAATTAATTCGAATAAACAATCGGAAAATGCCGGATGCCGATGCAGGATGCGCTTCTCCTGCTGCATCCCCGCAACAGCGTTTTCCATGAATTCGAAGAATTTGGTTCCATTTGCTGACAGAAAGAAAACAGTTGATATCGGATTGCCATCACACCGATATCGGGACAGGCAGCAAGGAGAGACTTCGGCAGCCCCATTCAAGCCCTGGCGCAGACAGGGGGGCGGGCAGCCGGGGGGAATGCCGAGGTCGCATCAGGCGGCCTTGGCATGCGCGGTTCCCGTCAATGCAGATGTGTGAAAAACCGTGCAGCCTTGCTTCATGCACGCCGCTTTCGGGCCGGTGGTCGGGTAACCGGCTGTCAAGCCGGAAGCGTGACTGGCAGACCAATGAAACGTGAACCATGCCGATAACTAGACAAAGCGGACTGGCGCGCGCCAGCACCGGCATTTTCTTCCTGCTGGCCCTGTTGCTGTCGCTGGGGGTAGCTGCATTTTCCTACCACAGCGTGCGCGATTTCGAGCAGCACGCCGTCTGGCTGCAGCATAGCCACCAGGTGATCAACAAGCTGGAACAAACCAATTCCACCGTACGCGACGTGGTCAGCAATTCGCGCGGATTCGCGCTGTCGGGGCGGGAAGAATATCGCGACGGCTTCGATACCGGCCAACGCCAGATCACCGTATTGCTGCAGGAGTTGCGTGAGCTGCTGAGTGACAACCCGCAGCAGACGCGCCTGCTGCGGCAGACCGAAGAGCTGGTGCAGCAGCGTCTGCAGTTGTCGCGCCAGTTGATGGCATTGAGCCCCGAGCAGGGGCGCATCCGCGTGCTTGAGGGCAAGGCGCTGAGCGATCATATCCGCCAGGGCTTCGAGCAGATGAAGGGCAACGAGAACGCGCTGCTGGCCACGCGCGCGCGTGACACCGCGATGAGCGCGAATCTGACCATCTTCATGGTCATCAGCGGCAGCCTGCTGAGCATGGCGCTGCTGCTGCTGGTCTATCGCAAGCTGCGCAAGGAAATGACGCGGCGGGTGGAAGCCCAGCAGCGCGCCCAGGCCTATTCGGACGAGATCGAGGACCTCTACAACAACGCGCCCTGCGGCTATCACTCGGTGGACGAGAGCGACAAGGTCATCATCAAGATCAACGATACCGAACTCAAATGGCTGGGCTATACGCGCGAACAGGTGGTCGGCCGCATGACCCAGGCCGACCTGCTGACCCCGGCCAGCGCCCGGCGTTATGCCCAGGAGCTGCATCCGCAGTTCCTGCTCAAGCGCGAGATCAGCGGCATCGACCTCAATTTCCGGCGTGCCGATGGCAGTGAATTCACTGCATTGGTGAACGCCACGGCCATCCCCAGTCGCGACAACAGCAAGCTCATCAGCCGCACCGTCATCTATGACATCTCCGAGCGCAAGCGCGCCGAGGAAGAGATCGAGGCCCTCAATGCCGACCTGGAACGCCAGGCCCAGCATCTGCACAACGTGAACAAGGAACTGGAGAGCTTTTCCTATTCGGTCTCGCACGACTTGCGCGCGCCCCTGCGCGCCATCTCCGGTTATGCCATGATCCTGGAAGAGGATTACGCCCATGCCATCGACGAGAAGGGCCGCGAGCAATTGCAGGTGATCCGGCGCAACGTGCGCAAGATGGATGCGCTGATCAATGACCTGCTCAAGCTGGCCAAGTCCACCACCGGTGAACTGACCTTGCAGCGCTTCTCGATGGAGGAACTGGTGGGCCAGGTGGTGGCCGGTCTGCAGCAGGAAAACCCCGGCGTGATCTTCGAGGTGGCGCATCTGGAAGGCGCCGTGGCCAATCGCGGCCTGATTGCCCAGGTATGGGAAAACCTGCTTGCCAACGCCGTGAAGTTCAGCAGCCGCAGCGAGCAGCCGCGCGTGCGCGTGACCATGCAGGCCGATGCCGAAGAATACGTCTACGGTGTGCACGACAACGGCGTCGGCTTTGACATGCGCTATGCCCACAAGCTCTTTGGCACCTTCCAGCGCCTGCATCGCCAGGAGGAATATGCCGGCACCGGCATCGGCCTGGCGCTGGTGCAGCGCATCGTGGTGCGCCACACCGGCCGGGTATGGGCCGAGAGCAAGCCCAGGGAAGGCGCCAGCTTCTACTTTGCGCTGCCGCGCAAGGGGGTGGTCCCCAGCCTGGGCGAGTCGCGTCGCTCTTCCGACGAAAATTGAGGAGATCAACTCCGTGAGCCAGATTGAGAGACAGGTCCCATGAGCATTCCCCTGCGCGTACTGTTCGTCGAAGACATGGAAGAAGACGCCGTGCTGATGGTGCGCGAATTGAAGCGCGGCGGCTTCGATCCGGCCTGGGAACGGGTCGACGACGAACAGGCCCTGTTGGCGGCGCTGCAGGCACAGCGCTGGGACATCGTCATCTCGGATTATTCCATGCCCATGTTCTCGGGCGTGGAAGCCTTGAAGCTGGTCAAGGCCCACAACGACCAGACGCCCTTCATCATCGTCTCCGGCGTGATCGGCGAACAGACGGCAGTGGAAGTGATGAAAGCCGGCGCCCAGGACTACTTCTTGAAAAGCGCCATCGCCCGCCTGCCGCACGCGGTTGACCGCGAGCTGCGCGACGCCCAGGCGCGGCGCAAGCAACGCGCCAGCGCCCAGGCCCTGCGCGAGATGCAGGCGCGCTTCAATGCCTTCATGAACGCGGCCCCCATGCCGACCTGGATCAAGGATGCGCAGCTGCGCTACAGCTACGTCAACCCGGCGCAATCGGCCTTCTACGGCATGACCCCGCATGACATGGATGGCATGACCGATGCCGAGCTGATGACCACGGGCGGTGCCGAAGCCTCGCGCGAATACGACCGCAAGGTGCTCGAAGAAAAGTGCGAGCTGCACACCCAGGAAACCGTGTTCGACCATAACCACAACGCCCGCATCCTCGATGTGGTGCGCTTCCCGATCAGCGGCGAAGGCAAGGGTGATATGGTGGCCGGTCTGGCCATCGACGTTACCGAGCGCGAGCAGTCGCGCCGCGAGCTGGAGCTGGCGATCCAGCGCCAGCAACTGCTGTCCTCGCGCGTGATCGAGGTGCAGGAGCGCGAACGCCAGCACCTGGCGCGTGGCCTGCATGATGACGTCGGCCAGTCGCTCACCGCCCTGAAGATCAACCTGGAAACCATCAAGAAGACCGGTTCTCTGGAAGGCCCCTCGCTGCAGAACGGCATCGACATCGTCACCGCCGTGCTGGCCCAGGTGCGCAGCCTGTCGCTGGACCTGCGCCCGCCGCAGCTGGACAACCTGGGACTGATCGCGGCCCTGCGCTCCTACGTGGAGCAGAAGTCCAAGCTGGCCAACGTGCATGGCTGGTTCGAGAGCAGCGGCCATGACGGAGAATTGCACCACGACATCGAGAACACCGCCTTTCGCATCGTGCAGGAAGCGGTCACCAACATCCTGCGCCATGCGAAGTGCCAGAACATCTGGGTCAAGATCGACCGCCAGCAGGATCAGGTCTATCTGAGCATCCGCGATGACGGCCGTGGTTTTGACATCGAGCGTGCGCGCAGCAACGCCATTTCCGGCACCAGTTTCGGCCTGCTCAACATGGAAGAGCGGGCGGTGCTGGTAGGCGGCTCCATGGATATCACTTCGGCGCCCGGCGCAGGGACGGAAATCGTCATGCACCTGCCGGTCGCCCCCATCGTCAGGAGGATGTAAATGCTTACTCGAATCATGCTGGCCGACGACCACGCCCTGGTGCGCAGCGGCATCAAGGCCCTGCTCACCGCCATGCCGGGCGTGGAGGTGGTAGGTGAGGCCTCCGATGGCGCCGAGGTCATCGAGATGATCCCGCAATTGAAACCCGACCTGGTGCTGCTGGACATCGCCATGAAAGGCATGAACGGCCTGGAAGCGCTGCGCCGCCTGCGGGGTGAGTACCCGACCATCCGCTTCCTGATGCTGTCCATGTATGGCAGCGAGGAATACGTGATGCAGGCCTTGAATGCCGGGGCCAACGGCTATCTCTTCAAGGATTCGGCCGCCACCGAGCTGGAAAAAGCCCTGTATGAAGTAAAACACGGTCGCCAGTATCTGGATTCGCACATCTCGCGCGAGGCGCTGGACAACTATATGAAGCGTGTTGCACAAAACGGTACGCCCGTCGAAGTGCTGACCCCGCGCCAGCGCGAAATCCTGCAATTGATCGCCGAAGGCAACAATACCAAGGAGATCGCCTACCAGTTGAACGTCAGCGCCAAGACCATCGAGACCCACCGGGCGCAGCTGATGGAGCGCCTGGACATCCGCGACGTGCCCGGCCTGGTGCGCTATGCCATCCGCACCGGCATTGCCACTCCGGACAAGTGACAAAAGCCTTGGGTGAAGAGATATTCACATTCAGGAAAAATCTGAGTTTTTTTGAAAATGCCTGTGCAATAATCCCCTGACAGTACGGGAATCGGCGTCGGTACTGGTGTGAAGCAGAGCGCCGATGCTGGAACGAAGCCGCAGGGCAGCTGCCGCAGTCACCTTGACTGGCCGGCGTTGCCTCCGGGGATGGGCGGGGCAGGCGGCAACGCGATGCAGGATGACTGTGATGTGGTCATCCAGACAAGAACGGTTCCAGCGTGACATTTATTGAAGAAAGCGATCCATCCATGGATATCGAGCAATATGACATCATCCTCGTCGACGACAGCCCGGAAGTGGCGGAGTTGACACGCCTGGCGCTGGGCAGCCGCAAGCTGGCCGACAAGCTGACCTGGTTTGCCGATGCGGAGCTGGCCGAGGAATTCTTCTTCCAGGGGGAATACGCCAATCGCCGTGACCTGCACCCCTACCTGATCCTGCTGGACCTGAACCTGCCGCTGATGAGCGGGCACGATTTCCTGAAGATCATCAAGTCCAATGCCGCCACCTCGCACATTCCGGTGGTGATGTTTTCTTCTTCGGACGACCAGCGCGACATCAACCAGAGCTATGAACTGGGCGCCAATGGTTACGTTGTCAAATCCACGGACCCCAAGGAGTTCATGGGGACGGTGGCCGATACCGGCATTTACTGGCGCAACCGCAATCGTCCGGCGCGCGGGGATGAGGCGACCACGCCCTGACCGGCGCGATACGCCCACGAAAAAGCGCGGCCTGGCCGCGCTTTTTTCATGTCTTCATGCGCCGTGCCCGGGGACGCGTTTCACCCCGGAAATTGCCGCAGACCTTCCAGGTCATTGATGGTGATGCTGCCATAGTCGACCTTCAGCAGGCCGGCCTTTTCCAGCACTTGCAGAGCCTGGTTGGCGCGCTGGCGCGAGGTGCCGGAGAGGTTGCCGACTTCCTCCTGCGAGATTTGCAGATTCAGGCCGATGCCCGGATTCAGATAGGGATTGAACAGCGCCGCCAGGCAGCGTGCCACGCGGGCATCCGGCTCCAGCATGCGGTCGTATTCCACCAGCGAAATGAACAGCGCCAGACGCTCGTTCAATTGCGTGACCAGGAAGCGGTTGAAGGGGATGCTGTTGTCCAGCAGCCAGATGTAGGTGGCCTTGGGCATGTACAGCAGTTCGCTCTCGCGCAGAGCCACCACGTCATACCTGCGCGGTTCGTCCTTGAGCAGCGAACCCTCGCCCAGCCAGCCGCCGTTGGCCATGCCCGCAAAAGAGACGGTCTTGCCCTCGGGCGAGACACTGCTCATCTTCAGCAAGCCTTCATGTACGCCGATCCAGTGCGCCACCGGATCGCCCTTGCGGCAGACGTAACCGCCGGCCGGGATCTTGCGGCTGACTACCTCCGCCTCGACCCGGGCCAGCTGTTCTTCGGTCAGCGCCTGCGCCCAGATGCTCTTGGACAGCATGCGTCGAATTGATGTCTCCATGATGATGCGTCGCAATATCGAAAGTTTTGTCAATTGTCGGTGAGATGACATCCACTGGCAACCACTCAAACTACTATCATCGCAAAAAGGGCCCTGACCAAAAGGTCTGGCCAAACAAAGAGACAGGACGGCTGGCATGCCAGACATCATGACTGCGGCAGTAAGAGCAGCGTAAGCCTGGCAGCACAGACTGATCCGACACCGGATTCGTATCCTCATGCAATCCCATGAAGGAAACGGATCTTTCGAACCTGCACAAGAAGGTGGGAAATGGTGGAGACGAGACAAGACAAGCAAGCCGCGACCTTTCCGCGGCTGTTGCAGGCACATGCCCAACGACGCCCCGAACGGGCGGCCTTCCGCGAGAAGGATCTGGGCATCTGGCAGACCACGAGCTGGCGCCAGGTGGCCGAGGAGGTGCGCAGCTTTGCCTGTGGCCTGGCCGCATTGGGTTTCAAGCGCGGCATGAGCCTGGCCATCATCGGCAACAACTGCCCGCGCCTGTACTGGGCCATGAGCGCGGCCCAGGCGCTGGGTGGCATGCCGGTGCCGCTGTATCAGGATGCGCCTGCGGCTGACATGGCCTACGTGCTGGCCGATGCCAACGTCGACTTCGTCATGGCCGAAGATCAGGAGCAGGTCGACAAGGTCTTCGAGATCAAGGAAAACCTGCCCCGCATTGCCCACGTCATCTATGACGACGAGCGCGGCATGCGCAACTACCACCAGCCCGAGCTGCTGTCCTTTGCCCGCGTGCAGGAACTGGGTCGTGCCTACGAACATGCGCATCCGGGATTCTTCGAGCAGGAGGTGGCGGCGGGCTCGCCCGATGACGTGGCCATCATCCTCTACACCTCCGGCACCACCGGCAAGCCCAAGGGCGTGTGCCACTCGCATCGGGCCATGATCACCACCGCTACCACGCTGGTGGAATTCGATCATCTCGACGAGAACGACGACATCCTCTGCTATCTGCCGCTGGCCTGGGTCGGAGACTTCCTGTATTCCTTCGCGCAGCAGCACGTGGCCGGCTTCTGCCTGAATTGCCCGGAGTCGCCCAACACGGTCATGAGCGACCTGCGCGAGATCGGCCCGACGTATTACTTTGCGCCACCGCGCGTCTACGAAAACATCCTCACGCAAGTGATGATCCGCATCGAGGATGCCGGCTGGATCAAACGCAAGATGTTCCATGGCTTCATGAAGGTGGCGCGCCGGGTCGGCATGCGCATCCTTGATGGCAAGCCTGGCGTGTCGCTGGCAGACCGCCTGCAATACGCCATCGGCAACCTGCTGGTCTACGGGCCGCTCAAGAACGTGCTGGGCATGTCGCGCCTGCGCGTGGCCTATACCGGCGGCGAGGCCATCGGTCCGGACCTGTTCGACTTCTATCGCTCGCTGGGCATCAACCTCAAACAACTCTACGGCATGACCGAGACCTGCGTGACGGTCTGCATGCAGCCCTCCGGTGACGTCAAGCTCGATAGCGTGGGTCGTCCCATGAAGGGCGTGGAAGTGCGCATCGATGCCAATGGCGAAGTGCTGGTGCGCTCGCCGGGCCTGATGAAGGAATATTTCAAGCGGCCCGATGCCACCGCCGAAGCCATCGACCAGGACGGCTACTTCCATACGGGAGATGCAGGTTTCTTCGACAGCGACGGCCACCTCAAGATCATCGACCGCGCCAAGGATGTCGGCAAGATGGCCAGCGGCAGCATGTTCGCGCCCAAGTACATCGAGAACAAGCTGAAGTTCTTCCCCTTCATCAAGGAAGCGGTGGCCTTCGGCAGCGGTCGCCAGCAGTGCATGGCCTTCATCAACATCGACATGGATGCCGTGGGCAACTGGGCCGAGCGTCGCAACCTGCCCTACAGCGGCTACACCGACCTGGCCGCCAACCCGGCGGTCTACGAGCTGGTGCGCGAGTGCGTGGAAAAGGTCAATGCCGACCTGGTGGCGGACCCCTTGCTGGCCGATTCGCAGATCCATCGCTTCCTGATCCTGCACAAGGAACTGGATCCCGACGACGAGGAGCTCACCCGTACCCGCAAGGTCCGGCGCGGCTTCATCGCCGACAAGTACGCAGTGCTCATCGAGGCGCTCTACGCAGGCCATGCGTCGCAGTACATTGAGACCCAGGTCAAGTTCGAGGATGGTCGCCAGGGCATGATCTCGGCCGACCTCAGAATCGCCGACGCCAGGACCTACCAGACGCTGCAAAGCGCCGCCTGAGCCGCCCGCAGTCCCGTCCCGGAGGCTTCATCGCATCCGGCTTGCAGCGTAGCCCGACCAGACCACCGCTGAATGAACACCACCATGAAACGACACCTGAGTTCCGAAATCCTGCCTGCGGGCCTGCCGCCGGTGGCCAGCCCCGATGACCAAGCCCCGGCGGTGGCCGCCAATGGCCGCCGCGTCGGCGAGGTGATCCTCGATCTGCAGAACATCTCGCTGTCCTTCGGTGGCGTCAAGGCGCTCACCGATATTTCCTTCAACGTGCGTGAGCATGAGATCCGCGCCATCATCGGTCCCAATGGCGCCGGCAAGAGTTCGATGATCAACGTCATCAACGGCGTCTACCATCCGCAGAAGGGCAGCATCCTCTATCGCGGCCAGCCCCGCCTGGGCATGCACCCCAGCAGCATCGCGCGCCAGGGCATCGCCCGCACCTTCCAGAACATTGCGCTCTTCAAGGGCATGACGGTACTGGACAACATCATGACCGGCCGCAACACCAAGATGCGTTCCGGCCTGCTCTCCAACGCCCTGTGGTGGGGGGCGGCCCGCAACGAGGAAATCGAACATCGGCGCAAAGTCGAAGAAGTGATCGATTTCCTCGAAATTCAACACATCCGCAAGACGCCCGTGGGGCGCCTGCCTTACGGCCTGCAAAAGCGTGTGGAACTGGCGCGCGCACTGGCGGCCGAGCCGCACATGCTGCTGCTGGACGAACCCATGGCCGGCATGAACGTGGAAGAAAAACAGGACATGTGCCGCTTCATCCTCGATGTCAATGACCAGTTCGGTACCACCATCGTGCTCATCGAACACGACATGGGCGTGGTCATGGATATCTCGGATCGTGTGGTGGTACTGGATTACGGCAAGAAGATCGGTGATGGCACGCCCGATGAAGTGATGTGCAATGAAGACGTGATCAAGGCATACCTCGGGACTTCGCACTGAGCGCTGCAAGCCCTGGATTATCTTCATCTTGAAGCGATATAAACAATATAAACAATAAATACAAAAAGACGGCAGGCAAGGAGACGACATGCAATTCTTCCTCGAAGTCACCCTGAGCGGATTGCTCTCTGGGCTGATGTATTCTCTTGTGGCGCTGGGCTTCGTGCTGATCTACAAGGCATCCGGCGTATTCAATTTTGCCCAGGGCGCGATGGTGTATTTCGCCGCGCTGGCGGTGGTGGGCCTGATGGAGAAGGGCATGCCGATGTGGGCCGCCATCATCGGCGCCTTCGCGGTCATGATCCTGGTGGGCTTGGCGACTGAACGCTTCGTGCTGCGCAAGCTGGTGAACCAGCCGCCGATCACCTTGTTCATGGCCACCATCGGTCTGACTTTTTTCCTGGAGGGCCTGGGCCCCTTGCTCTTCGGCAGCGAGGTGCGGCCCATCGATCTGGGCATCGTCGATGAACCGATCCAGTCGGTGATGGACAGCATGGGGATCGGCATTTCCAAATTTGACCTCTTCGCCTCCGGCATGGTGGTGGCCTTGGTGGCGGCGCTGGCGCTGTTCTTCCAGAAGACCAAGGTCGGTCGCGCTCTGCGTGCGGTGGCCGACGATCACCAGGCGGCGCTGTCTCTGGGCATCCCGCTGCAGCACATCTGGGCCGTGGTGTGGGGTGTGGCCGGGTTCGTGGCCCTGATTGCAGGTCTGCTGTGGGGTTCGCGCAATGGCGTGCAGTTCGCCCTGACCATGACGGCCTTGAAGGCGCTGCCGGTGCTGATCCTGGGGGGCTTCACGTCGATCCCGGGGGCCATTGTCGGCGGCCTCATCATCGGCGCCTCCGAGAAGCTGGCCGAGATCTACATCCCGCCGGTCATGCAGGACGCCTTCGGCGGCAACTTCGGTGGTATCGAAGGCTGGTTCCCGTATGTGTTTGCGCTGCTGTTCCTGCTGGTGCGCCCGGAAGGATTGTTCGGCGAGCGGCATATCGACCGTGTATGACAAAACGCTGATTCCAATGTTGGCGATATGTCGCCACAGGTGCCATGCAGGAACAAGGAGAACATGATGCTGTACCGTGAAGCCGGACAATTCAAGACAAGCTACATCGCCGACAGTCAGATCTTCCCGATCCGCCAGGATCGCATCCTCTTTACGCTCTTCATGCTGTTCGCCTTCGTGGGCGTGCCGCTGTTGGGCAATGAATACTGGTTCTCGGCCATCCTGGTGCCGTTCCTGGTGTTTGCGCTGGCCGCACTCGGTCTGAACGTGCTGACCGGTTACGCCGGTCAGCTCTCGTTGGGGTCGGCGGCCTTCATGGCGGTGGGGGCGTACGCGGCCTACAACTTCCAGCTGCGGGTGGAGGGCATTCCCATCGTCGCCACGCTGCTGCTCTCGGGTGGCTGTGCCGCGCTGGTGGGTGTGCTGTTCGGGCTGCCGTCGCTGCGCATCAAGGGTTTCTATCTGGCCGTGGCCACGCTGGCGGCGCAGTTCTTCGTGGTGTGGGCGCTGACCAAGTTTCCCTGGTTCTCCAACAATTCCTCTTCCGGCGTGATCAGCACCCCCAAGATCGATTTCTTCGGCATCGCCATCGACAGCCCGGTACGCAAGTATCTCTTCGTGCTGGGCGTGGTGAGCGTACTGGCGCTGGTGGCCAAGAACCTGGTGCGCTCCTCCACCGGGCGCGCCTGGATGGCAGTGCGCGACATGGACGTGGCCGCCGAAGTGATCGGCATCCCCTTGATGCGCACCAAGCTGACCGCCTTCGCAGTGAGCTCCTTCTACTGCGGCGTGGCCGGTGCCCTGTATGCGTTCTGCTACCTGGGCTCGGTGGAACCGGACGGCTTCTCGCTGGACCTGTCCTTCCGCATCCTCTTCATGATCATCATCGGCGGCGTGGGCAGCATCCTCGGTTCCTTCCTGGGGTCGGCCTTCATCCTTCTGCTGCCGATCTTCCTGGACAACGCGCTGCCGCCGCTGGCAGCCCTGTTGCACCTGCCCTTCACCAATGCCACCGTGTCGCACATCCAGATGATGATGTTCGGTGCCCTGATCATCTTCTTCCTGATCGTCGAGCCGCACGGGCTGGCACGACTGTGGCAGATCGCCAAGGAAAAACTGCGCCTGTGGCCGTTCCCGCACTAGGCGCACAAGCAGCAACGAGGTAGGTGGAGGCCGGGATGCCGGCGTCCGATAAAAGTCGGCAACGACAACATAAAGGAGACGAGACCATGAAGAGCATCAAGCATCTGCGGCAACTGGTGGTAGCCACCGCCTGCGCCGCCAGCCTGCTGTCGGCAGCAGTGCCGGCGCTGGCACAGAGCAGTGACCAGTTCATCGCCATCCCCAGCTACCGGGTCGGCCCGTATGGTACCAACGGCCAGTCGTATTACGGCGGCTATGTCGATTACCTCAACTACGTCAACCTCAAGGAAGGCGGCATCAACGGTGTCAAGCTGTCCTGGGAAGAGTGCGAGACCGAGTACAACAACGCCAAGGGCGTGGAGTGCTACGAGCGCATGAAGAACAAGAATACCGTCACCCACGGCACCGCCATCAACCCCATGGCCACCGGCATTTCCTACGCGCTCATCGACAAGACCGCCGAGGACAAGGTGCCGCTGGTGATGATCGGCTATGGCCGTACCGATGCGGTGGATGGTTCGGTGTTCCCCTATGCTTTCCCGCTGGTGACGACCTACCAGATGCAGGTCTCGGCCATCGTCAAGTATCTGACCGGCAAGAACAATGGTTCGCTGGCGGGCAAGAAGATCGTGTTCCTGTATCACGATTCGGCCTATGGCAAGGAGCCCATCGTGGCCTTGCAGGCGGAGGCTTCCATCGGCAAGTTCAAGCTGGTGGAGATCCCGGTGGCCCACCCCGGCAATGAACAGGGCGCGCAATGGCTGCGCATCCGCCAGGAAAATCCGGACTACGTGATCTTCTGGGGCTGGGGCGTGATGAACCAGACGGCGCTGAAGGCGGCGCAGAAGGTCGGCTATCCGCGTGACAAGATCATCGGTTCCTGGTGGGCCGGCTCGGAAGAAGACACCATCCCCGCCGGCGAGGCCGCCAAGGGTTACCTGTCGGCCACCTGGAACGTGGCCGGCAAGGATGTGCCGGTCATCGCCGATATCGACAAGGTGGTCTATGGCGCGGGCCGCGGCAACATGCAGGACAAGAACAAGCTCGGTTCCATCCTCTACAACCGTGGCGTCTCGGCCGCCATTGCCACCGTGGAAGCGGTGCGCACGGCCCAGGACAAATATGGCAAGGGAAAGGTCATGAGTGGCGAGCAGGTGCGCTGGGGCTTTGAAAACCTCAACATCACCGATGCCCGCCTGAAGGCTCTGGGCGCCACCGGCCTGCTGCCGGAGATCAAGACCTCCTGCGAGAACCATGAGGGATCGGGCAAGATCAAGATCCAGCAATGGGATGGCAGCAAGTGGGTGCTGGTGTCGGACTGGATCGAGGGCAACAAGAACCTGATCCACCCCTTGTTCAAGGCATCGGCTGCGAAATACGCAAAAGAAAAAGGCATCACTCCTGCCTGCATGAAGTAGGCGCTTGCGCCGGCGGTTTTGCACGTCTCCCACGGCCGTCGGTGCTTTTTTGGGAATGCGAACGACCATGAATGCCACACCGATCCAGACCAGTGCCGCTCCCTCTGCCGCCCCGGCAGCGGTAGCCAAGGCGCTGGCCATCAACAACATCGAAGTGATCTACGACCACGTGATCCTGGTCTTGAAGGGCGTCTCGCTGGACGTGCCCGAAGGCAAGATCGTGGCACTGCTGGGCGCCAATGGCGCAGGCAAGAGCACGACCCTGAAGGCCATTTCCAACCTGCTGCACGCCGAACGCGGCGACGTCACCAAGGGCAGCATCGAGTTTCGCGGCGAGCGGGTGGACCGCATGACGCCCAATGACCTGGTCAGGCGCGGCGTGATCCAGGTGATGGAAGGACGGCATTGCTTCGGCCACCTGACGGTGGAAGAAAACCTGCTGACCGGTGCCTACACGCGCGGCATCAGCCACTCCGAAGTGAAGCACGAACTGGAAAAGATTTACGACTATTTTCCGCGCCTGAAGGTGCGCCGCAAATCGCAGTCCGGCTATACCTCGGGCGGCGAACAGCAGATGACCGCGATCGGGCGCGCCATGATGGCCAAGCCTTCGATGATCCTGCTGGACGAACCCTCGATGGGCCTGGCGCCGCAGATCGTCGAGGAGATCTTCGAGATCGTCAAGGACCTGAACAGCAAGGAGAAAGTCTCCTTCCTGCTGGCCGAGCAGAACACCATGGTGGCACTGCGCTATGCCGACTTCGGCTACATCCTCGAAAACGGCCGCGTGGTCATGGAAGGCGCGGCCAGCGAGCTGGCCGATAACGAGGACGTCAAGGAGTTCTATCTCGGCGTCTCCGGAGGCGGTCGCAAGAATTTCCGCGACATGAAGTTCTATCGGCGCCGCAAGCGCTGGTTGGCCTGAGGGAGGGCATCATGTCCGATCCCAGGCAGGGTGTGGCCGAGCTGGACGCGCTGGAACGGCGTGATCCGCAACAGCGTGAAGAACAGTTGATGCGTGCGTTGCCGCAGCTGGTGGCACGGGCGCAGGGCGCGCCGGGCTGGGCGCGCATCCTTGCGGGGGTGGATGCGGCGGCCATCGGCTCGCGCGCGGCCCTGGCGCAATTGCCGGTGACCCGCAAATCCGATCTGAAGCAATTGCAGACGCGTGAGAGTCCCTTCGGCGGCTTGAATACCACGCCCGCGCGGCAACTGCGGCGGCTCTTCGTCTCGCCCGGTCCGATCTTCGATCCGGAAGGCCAGGGCGCCGACTGGTGGCGCTTTGCCAGCCCGATGAAGGCGCTGGGCTTGCAGGCCGGGCATATCCTGCAAAACTGCTTTGCCTATCACTTCACGCCGGCTGCCTTCATGGTCGAGGGCGCGGCGGCCAGGCTGGGCTGTGCGGTGATTCCGGCCGGTATTGGCCAGACCGAATTGCAGGTCAATGCGATGGCGGCCTTGAAGCCCGATGCCTATGTGGGCACGCCCTCGTTCCTCAAGATCATCATCGAGAAGGCACAGGAGATGGGCGCGGATATCTCCAGCGTGCGGCGCGCGCTGGTCAGCGCCGAAGCGCTGCCGCCGTCGCTGCGCAGCTGGTTCCATGAACACGGCGTGCCGCAGGTGCTGCAGCTGTATGCCTCTGCCGACATCGGCAACATCGCCTACGAAACCATGAGTGAGGGCAGGGTGCATCCCGGCATGGTGCTGGATGAATCGCTGATCCTGGAAATCGTGCGGCCCGGCACGGGCGACCCCGTGGCTGAGGGCGAGGTTGGCGAGGTGGTGGTGACTTCCTTCAATCCCGACTATCCGCTCATCCGCTTCGGCACCGGTGATCTCTCGGCGGTCGTGCCGGGGGCGTCTCCGTGCGGGCGTACCAATACCCGCATCAAGGGCTGGATGGGACGGGCCGACCAGACGACCAAGGTGCGTGGCATGTTCGTGCATCCTTCGCAGGTGGCCGACGTCTTGCGCCGCCATGGTGATGTCTTGCGGGCGCGGCTGGTGGTCTCGGGCGAGATGGCCAATGACGTCATGACCCTGCATTGCGAAGTGGGTGACCCGGAAGATCCGGCCATCGACGTCTCTGCACTGGCCGGTAGCCTGCGCGAGGTGACCAAGCTCAGAGGCGAAGTGCTGCTGGTGGCGCCGGGCAGTCTGCCCAATGACGGCAAGGTCATTGAAGATGCGCGGAAATACGAATAAGTGAAGTAACTTGCAGAGGATCGAAGGTACAGGGCGATTTGCGCTTGTGCAGGTGAAGCTTCGCGCATAAAATCGGCAACGGAACATTGGTTCCAACGTCGCTCGGACGGTTCCGGGCGCTGACGTGAAAGACCTCCATGACGCAATCCGCCGATTCGCGCGATCCCTCGCGCACGCCTGCTGTTTCCTCTTCCCCTGCCACTTCCCCGGACGCCTTCCCGGTCAGCTTCCCGCGCATTGACCGGCTGCCGCCCTACGTCTTCAACATCACCGCCGAACTGAAGATGGCTGCCCGCCGTCGTGGCGAGGACATCATCGACATGTCCATGGGCAACCCCGATGGCGCCACGCCGCCGCACATCGTGGAGAAGCTGGTGGAAGTGGCGCAGCGGCCCGATACGCACGGCTATTCTTCCTCCAAGGGCATCCCGCGCCTGCGCCGCGCCATTGCACACTGGTATCGCAGTCGCTATGAGGTCGATTTCGATCCCGACAGCGAAGCCATCGTCACCATCGGTTCCAAGGAAGGCCTGGCGCACCTGATGCTGGCCACGCTCGACAAGGGCGATACCGTGCTGGTGCCCAATCCCAGCTACCCCATCCACATCTATGGCGCGGTCATTGCCGGCGCCAACATCCGCTCGGTGCGCATGAGCCCGGGCGTGGATTTCTTCGACGAGCTGGAACGTGCGGTGCGCGAGAGCTATCCCAAGCCCAAGATGATGATCCTGGGCTTTCCCTCCAATCCGACCGCGCAATGCGTGGAACTGGAATTCTTCGAGCGCGTGGTCAGGCTGGCGCGCGAACACCAGATCCTGGTGGTGCATGACCTGGCCTATGCCGACATCACCTTCGATGGCTGGAAAGCGCCGTCCATCATGCAGGTGCCGGGTGCGCGGGAGGTTGCAGTGGAATTCTTCACGCTCTCCAAGAGCTACAACATGGCCGGCTGGCGGATTGGTTTCATGGTCGGCAATGCCCGGCTGGTGGCGGCGCTGGCGCGCATCAAGAGCTATCACGACTATGGCAGCTTCACCCCGGTGCAGGTGGCGGCCATCGCGGCGCTGGAAGGCGACCAGTCCTGCGTGGAGGAGATCCGCGCCAATTACGAAAAGCGCCGCAATGTCCTGGTCAAGGGCCTGCACGAGGCCGGCTGGATGGTCGATATTCCCAAGGCCTCGATGTACATCTGGGCGCGCATCCCCGAACCGTATCGCCAGTTCGGTTCGCTGGAGTTTTCACGCATCCTGCTGGAACAGGCCAAGGTCTGCGTCTCGCCCGGCATCGGTTTCGGTGAGTACGGTGACGAGTATGTGCGCTTCGCCCTGATCGAGAATGAATCGCGCATCCGCCAGGCCATTCGCGGGATCAAGACCATGTTCAAGAACGCCAAGGGCGGCTGACCCGGGGCCTGCCGGTGTAAAGACCGGAACCGTGCCGGTGGGGCCGCTGTCCTACAAAAATATTCACCCTCTGATTATTTTATATGATGAAAAAAATAATATTCGCCAGCCTGATGGCGCTTGGTGCGTCCGCGGCTGTGCTGCCGCTTGCCCAGGCGCAGGTGTCGGTCAACATCAACATCGGTGCACCGCCGCCGCCGCGCGCCGAACCGCTCCCGCCGCCGCGCCATGGTTATGTGTGGGCACCCGGCTTCTGGGATTGGGATGGTCATCGCCACATCTGGCGCGAAGGCCACTGGGTGCGCGAGCGCCCCGGCTATGTGTATGCCGCGCCCGTATGGCGTCAGGGGCCGCGCGGATGGGAGCTCGATCGCGGCGGCTGGCGCGGCGGTCCGCCACCGGGTCACGGGCCGCGTCACCATCGTGATGATGACGACCACCGTGGTCCGGGACGCGGACACGACTGCCCGCCGGGTCATGAGCGCAAGGGGGAGTGCTGAAATGCTGATGCAGCCTGCATGAACTGAAGTGATGAAACGAAACGGCCGCAACGTCTTCACGTTGCGGCCGTTTTCGTTGGCGGGCCGCGCGAAAGCTGACGGAATCAGGTCTTGTCCATCAGCGCGGAGACCGCAAAGGAGACGATGCCGGCGGTGATGCAGATGACGGCCAGGCGGTAATGCGGAATCAGCTTGCCGATCCAGGGCAGCAGGAAGTACAGGACGATGGCGATCAGGATGCTGGTCAGAAGTCTTTTCATTGTCGTGGCGGGAGGTTGAACGCTGGTCGCTATGATAGTGCGAATCGTGTTGCGATGGCAGCGTCAGCCAGGGGCCAGTCCCTTCATGCCGGGGCGCGTGGGTGCAGGTGCGGCGGGCACGGGCGGCTTCGTCGGCAAGGGGGAGGCCGGTGTGGCAGGCGGCGCGGGCAGCGGTGTGGCGCCGGGCGGCAGCTTGTCGTCGACCTGCTCGTTCTGGCGGCCACCGCCGTGGGCATTGAAGAAGTTGATGACGGTGCGCGAGGTGTCCAGGTTCTGCGAGGACTTGCCGCCATTGACGATGGGCACCACGCCGCCCGGCCAGGCATGGCCGCCGCCCTTGACCTCGTAGAGCACCACGGCCTGCGGGTCGGTCTTGCTGGCGTAGGTGTACTGGCGAATGGTGGTGCCGTCGTTGGCGGTGTCGGGGATGTCGGTCACGGTCGGTCGTGGATTGGCACCATCGGCCTTGATGAAGGCTTCGATGCTGCGCGCCACCGAGATGCGCGGCAGCTGCGAGACTTCCTGCTTGCCGATACCCCCCAGGAAGGGGATGAAAGGGTCGTCGCTGCCGTGGATATGCAGCAGCGGCATGGGAGCCTTGACCGTCTCGGGCGGCACGTCCAGCACCGCGCTGACCACCGCCACCGCCCGGAACAGTTCGGGCGATTCGGCGGCCATGCGATAGGCCATCATGCCGCCGTTGGAGACGCCCACCAGATAGATGCGCCGCGGATCGGCCAGGCCATCCTTGACCAGCTTGTCGATCAGGGCGCGCAGGAAGGCTACGTCATCCACCTTGTGCATCTGCGCATAGCCGCAGCAGCCGCCCGAATTCCAGGTGCGCGCATCAATGGCCAGCCCGGTGCCGTTGGGATACACGATCATGTAGCCGGCGGCTTCGGCGATCTCGGTCAGCCCGGTGGCGCGCGCCATGAGCGAGCCGCTGGAGCCACTGGCATGCAGCGCGATGATCAGAGGTTGCGGCTCACCGGGCGCGGCACGTTCGGAAAAATACGCGCGCGAGAGATTGCCCACGCGGATCGTCTTCAGGGACAGGTCAACCGCGTGTACCGGTGTGGACGCCAGTACGGCAAGGCCGCACAGCGCCGCCAGCAGGCGGCGGCGCAAGGGCCGGACACGAACATTCGGGGGCAGGAGACTACGGTAGCTCATGACGGGCGGGATGCGTTTGCAGGGATGGGCGCCATGTTAACGCGCAGCGCGTGCTGCCGCAAAGTGATTTACACCCTGCGCCACCCGCAGCAGGCGCCCAGCGCGGATCGATCAGCCCCGCGCCGGAATGTTGAGCCCGCGCACCACCGCCGGCCGTGCCACGAAGGCTTCCAGTGCCCGTGCCACATGGGGGAAGTCCTGGAAGCCGACCAGCTCGGCGGCCTCATAGAAGCCGATCAGGTTGCGGATCCACGGGAAGGTGGCGATGTCGGCGATCGAATAGGCATCGCCACCCAGCCACTGGCTTTGTGCCAGACGCCGGTCCATCACGCCCAGCAGACGTTTGGTTTCGTTGACGTAACGGTCGCGCGGACGCTTGTCTTCGTACTCCTTGCCGGCGAAGCGGTGGAAGAAGCCCAACTGGCCGAACATCGGCCCCACGCCGCCCATCTGGAACATCACCCACTGGATCACCTGGTAGCGCGCCGCGGCATCGGCGGGCAGAAACTGGCCGGTCTTCTCGGCCAGGTAGAGCAGGATGGCCCCCGATTCGAACAGCGGCAGCGCTGCACCATTTGGGCCATTGGGATCGATGATGGCGGGGATCTTGTTGTTCGGGTTCAGCGACAGGAACTCCGGTGACATCTGGTCATTGGTCTCGAAGCTCACCAGGTGGGCTTCGTAGGGCAGGCCGGTTTCTTCCAGCATGATCGAGACCTTCACGCCATTGGGCGTGGGCAGCGAATACAGCTGGATGCGCTCGGGGTGCTGGGCCGGCCATTTTTGATTGATGGCGAAGGCGGACAAAGCGTGACTCATGAGATCGGACTCCTAGGCAACGGATATGAGGGGATCGCGGTCCTGGGCGAATTTCTCGAAGGCATCGACCGTCACGGGCCGGCAGAAGTAATAGCCCTGGTAGGCATGGCAGCCGGCATCGGCCAGGAAGGAGCGCTGGGCATCGGTTTCCACACCCTCGGCGATCACCCCCAGCCCCAGGCTCTGGGCCAGGTTGACGATGGTCTTGGCTATCGAGGCGTCGTTGGGATCGATCAGGACATCGCGCACGAAAGACTGGTCGATTTTAAGCTGATTCAGCGGCAGCCGCTTGAGGTAGGACAGGGACGAATAACCGGTGCCGAAATCGTCCAGCGAAAACTCTACGCCGTAAGCCTTCAAGGCAAACATCTTCTGGATGATGTCTTCCACGTTGTCCACCAGCAGGCTTTCGGTGAGCTCCAGCTTGAGGCGGCGCGGATTGGCGCCGGTGCGCTCGATGATGTCCAGCACGGTCTGCACGAAATCGGCCTCGCGCAATTGCGGCGCGCTGACGTTGACGGCGATGCTGAGCTCGGCCATGCGCGGCCGCTTGGCCCAGACGGCCAGCTGCTTGCAGGCGGTTTCCAGCACCCAGTTGCCCAGCGAGAGGATCAGTCCGGTTTCTTCGGCCAGCGGGATGAAGTCGCCCGGGGGCACCATGCCGCGCTGCGGATGCTGCCAGCGTACCAGTACTTCCGCACCGGTCACGCGACCACCCTCGACCACCTGCGGCTGGTAGTGCAGCAACAGCTGCTCCCCTTCAATGGCCTTGCGCAGGCCGGCTTCCAGGGTGGCGCGTTCCAGCACGGCGGTCTGCATGGCCGGGTCGAAGAAGCGCAGCGCATTGCGGCCGGTTTCCTTGGCCTTGTACATGGCCAGGTCGGCCTGCTTCATCAGTTCATCCACCGAGGTCGCCCGCCCCAGGAAAACGGTGGCGCCGATGCTGGCAGTGGTGCGATATTCGACGTCGTCCAGCTGGTAGGTGGCGCCCAGCGCGGCGAGGATCTTCTCGCCGATGGCGCGGGTCTGGGTGGCGGCTTCCTGCTGGGTATCGTTCAAGGCTTCGAGCACCACCACGAATTCATCACCGCCCACCCGCGCCACCGTATCGTTTTCACGCACGTTGGCCAGCAGGCGCTGGGCCACCTGTTTCAACAGGGTGTCGCCCTTCTCATGGCCGACGGTATCGTTGAGGGTCTTGAAGTGATCCAGGTCGATGAACAGCAGCGCGCCGCAGGTGCGGGTGCGCAGCGACAGTGCGATGGCCTGCTTGAGGCGGTCCAGGAGCAGGGTGCGGTTGGGCAGGCGGGTCAGGGCGTCGAAGAAGGCCAGCTCGCGGATGCGTTCCTCGGCCAGCTTGCGGTCGCTGATGTCGTGATGGGTGCTGACGTAGTGGGTCACCTGGTTGTCCTTGTTCTTGACCGCCGAGATGGTCAGCCACTCGGGATAGACCTCGCCGTTCTTGCGACGGTCCCAGATCTCACCCTGCCACTTGCCGAAGCGGCGGATGCTCTCGCGCATCTCCTGGAAGAAGGCCGGACCATGGCGGTCCGAGCGCAGCAGCTTGGGATGCTTGCCGACAATTTCCTCGGCGGTGTAGCCGGTGATCTCGGTGAAGGCCTTGTTCACGCGCAGGATCTTGCTGTTGGCGTCGGTGATGAGCATGCCCTCGCGCGAATCGAAGGCTACTGCCGAGATGCGCAGTTCGGCTTCGATCTGCTTGCGCTCGGTGATGTCGCGCGCACTGGTGCGGAATCCCGTGAAGCTGCCCTGGGCATCGGCAATCGGCGCCGACGACAGCGACAGCCAGAACACCGTGCCATCCTTGCGTACGCAGCGGAATTCCACGTCCTCGCGCTTCTGGCCATCCATGCAGCGCGCCAGCTCGGCGCGTATGCGGTGCTCGTCGTCGGGATGGACGATGCTGCCGATGAAGTCCGGCATGCTCAGGCATTGTTCCACCGTATAGCCGGTGTAGTCGCGCACGGCATGATTGATCCAGCGCGGGCGGCCATCGCGGCCCCACCAGACTTCCCAGTTGACGGTGCAGTCGGCGATGGCGCGGAACTGTTCCTCGCTGGCGCGCAGTTCCGCCGTCATCTTCTCGGCCAGACGCACGGCGCGCTTGCGGCTGGACATCATCAGCCAGGCCAGCAGGGCCAGCGTGATGCTCAAGCCGATGCCGGTGGCAGCGATGAGCTGCTCGGCATTGCGCCCGAACTGGGTGGTGAAGGCGTCGGTGGTGCTGATGGAGAGGGTCCAGTTGTGATTGGCCACCACCAGATATTCATCGGCCTGCAGGCGTGGGCGGTGCAGCGGGGCGCTGGCCAGCGGCGAGCGGTAGAGCAGGTCCTGCGGGTCCCGCGTGACGCCGTCGAAGAGCATGAAGGCGATGGTGCGGCTGCTCTCGCCGTACAGACTGGCGATGACATCGCTCATGCGGAAGACCGCATGCACCCAGCCGATCAGGCTGGCGCGCCGCTCGGCGATGGTGGACTGCGGCTGGCCGCGCTCGTACAGCGGCAGGTACATCATGAAGGCCGGTGTGGCCGGCCCTTCACCGGCCAGTTCGATCTTGCCGGAGACGGTCGCCATGCCGGAGTCGCGCGCCTTTTCCATGGCCGCGCGTCGCACCGGATCGGACCACTGGTCGTTGCCGAAGGGGAGACGGTTGCGGCCCACGTAGGGCTCGCGCAGGATGGTCGGGGCATAGGCCGGGCGAGCTCCCGCCGGGCGGATCTTGTAGTCCGCCAAGCCCTGGCGCGCCATGCGGGCCAGATGGGCATCGAGTTGCCGGGCCGGCACCCACTCCTCGATGGAGATGGCCTGGATGCCGGAAAAATTGGCGTCCAGGTTGAGCGCCTCGACATAGTCGCGGAACTGGTTGCGGTCGATGTTGCCGGTGGCCGAGATCAGACCCTGCACCCCATGCAGCATCTGTTCGTAGGAAGCCATGCGCTGCTCGATGCGGCTGACGGTCTCGCGCAGCACCGAGGCGAACTGGGTATGGACCTCCTTGGCGGCGGCGTCGCGTTCGTGGTCCCAGGCGGTCCAGGTGACGCCCAATCCTGTGGCCAGGATGATCAGGGGCAGCAGGATCTGGCGTATCCAGTTCACGGCTTGCTCTGGAATTGGACCATGGCTGCCGCCAGTTCCGCATTGAAGTACTTGCGGAAGATGCGCAGCACCGTACCATCGGCCAGCATGCCATTGACCAGGGCGCGCCATTTTTCCTGCTCGGCGGGGGGCAGGGCCTGGCGCGACATGATCAATCCATGCAGCACCGAGGGATCCTCGAAGCTGATGATGGTGGTGGCCTCGCGAATGCGCTTTTCTCCCACCACCGGATAATCGAAGGGCTCCATGATCATGCCCTGGATGCGATTCTGCAGCAGCGCCTCATAGAGCGGCTCCAGCCCGCCGGCCAGGGTGACGCGATTGGCGGCGGCCAGTTCGTCCACCACACGGTTGGCGTTGCTGCTGTAGCGGAAGCCACGGATGACGCCAAGCTTGAAACGCTCGCTGCGGGCGATATCGGCCAGTTGGGTGATGCCGGCATCCTTGCGCACCAGCAGGTAGTACTTGTTGCTGAAGTACCAGGCGAAGGAGGCGAATCTGTCGCGCTCGGCATTGGTGATGCCGGAGAGGCTGAAGTCCAGCGCGCCTGACTCGATCAACTGCCAGATGCGCGCACGCGACATGAGACTGACGTTGACCTTGCAGCCGCTGCGGCGGATCAGCTCATCGGCAAAATCCTTGTCGATCCCCGTATCGGTGGCCGCAGAATAGAGCAGGCCGTGATCGTGCAGGGCCAGCGTGTAGGTTCGTGAACAATCGGGACCGGCCGTCGTGGAAGAACCGGCGACATCGGCAGCGTCGGAAGGGGAAGCCGCCAGCAGGGCCGCAAACAGGGTGGCCGCGTTCGCACAGGCACGCACTGCGCGATTGCGAAAGAATCGACTGAAAATACTGGCCCCCATGAATACGCCACACCGTGGACGCCGTCTTGCGCTCCGGACGCGATGCCGCCTCCGGTGCACTGTCGTGTCGTCCTTCCCTGAAATCACCGCATCTGAAACGGTGCCCTGATCTGTTGTTCTGTGTCTGCCGCCCGTGGAGGCGGTGGTGTCATCACCTGCTCTGCTCACATGTGGGACACGTCAGCAAGAACGGGGCTGCACCAAACGCCGAGCGATGTTACCCGAGCAGATTCCATTGCGCAACAGAATGCGTCGCGGCCTGCAAGGGCCGGCTGCACGGGGCCGCGCGGCGTGTGCACGGGAGTGGAAAAAAGCAGTGGCCAGGGTGCACGCAGGGGCCGTCATGCGCACAAAAAAACCGGTATTTCCCAAGTGGAAACACCGGTTTCTTCTTCCTGCGGCGAACCGCCGATCATGCGCGCGCGGGGGCTCAGATGAACATGCCGCCCGAGACTTCCACCCGCTGGGCATTGATCCATCCGTTGTCCGGACGCAGCAGGGAGGCCACCGCCGCGCCGATGTCATCGGGCACGCCGACCCGGCCCAGTGCGGTCTGGCTGGCGACAAAGGCGTTGAGCTCGGCATTGTCGCGCACGCGGCCTCCGCCGAAATCGGTCTCGATGGCGCCCGGTGCCACGGTATTGACGGCAATGCCGCGCGCGCCGAATTCCTTGGCCATGTAGCGCGTCATCACTTCCACGCCACCCTTCATGGCGGCATAGGCAGCGTAGCCCGGCAGGGCGAAGCGTGCCAGCCCGCTGGAGATGTTGATGATGCGCCCACCATCGGCCAGCAGTGGCAGCAGCGCCTGGGTCAGGAAGAACGGCCCCTTGAGATGGACCTTGTAGAGCGCGTCGAAGTCCGCTTCGCTGGTCTCGGCGATCGGGCCATAGATGCCCATGCCGCCGTTGTTGATCAGATAGTTGAACTGGCGGACCTGCCAGACCCGGTACAGTGCATCGGACACTTGTTGTGCGAAGGCCGTAACACTTGCGCTGTCGGCCAAGTCCAGCTGCAAGGCCACCGCCGGTACACCGAGGGCTTCGATTTCTGACACTGCGGCATCGGCAGCAGTACGGTTGCCGACATAGGTCAGGAGGATGCCCACGCCTTCGCGGGCCAGGTGCAGGGCGGTGTTCTTGCCCAGGCCCCGGCTGCCGCCGGTGATCAGGGCGATGCGGGGAGAAGTGGGGGTGGAAGCAGCTTGGGCGTTCATGTCGGGCTCCTTGGTTGTTGAGGAGCTCAGTATATTGAGAAGAAATTTAAGAATAAATTCAGGATTTACTATTAGACTTTTCAGAATTGAATAATAATCAGGCGAGCACATGAACCAGTTGGATACCCTCAAGATCTTCCAGCGCGTGGCCGAACTGGCCAGCTTCAGCGGTGCGGCGCGCCAGCTCGGGCTGCCCAACGCCAGCGTGTCGCTGGCCGTACAGCAACTGGAGCAGATGCTGGGCACGCGCCTGCTCCAGCGCACCACGCGGCGCGTGCAGCTGACCGCCGATGGCGAGGCCTTCTACCGGCGCAGCCAGGAACTGCTGGATGAATTCGAATCCTTGCGCGGCATGTTTCGGGCAGGCGGTCAGCCTTTGAGCGGCAAGTTGCGGGTCGACATGTCCAGCGCCATGGCGCGCGAAGTGGTGCTGCCGGCCTTGCCGGGCTTCCTGGCCCGGCATCCGCAACTGGAGATCGAACTCTCGGCCAGTGACCGCCGGGTGGACCTGGTGGCGGAGGGATTTGATTGCGTGCTGCGTACCGGCACGCTGGATGACTCCTCACTGGTGGCGCGGCCCATCGGCCACCTGGTGCAGATCAACTGCGCCAGCGCCGCCTATCTGAAACGCCACGGCACGCCGCGTACGCTGGAGGATCTGGCGCAGCACCAGCTGGTGCATTACCGGCAGGTGCTGGGCGGACGTTCGCCCGGCTGGGAGTGGTTCGATGGCCGCCAGACGCACACCCTGTCCATGGCCGGCAGCGTCACGGTCAATGGCACGGAGACCTATTACGCCGCCTGTCAGGCCGGCCTGGGACTGATCCAGTTGCCGCTGGTGGGCGCGCAGAAACGCAAGATGCTCGACGGCGGCAGGCTGGTGGAAGTGCTGCCGCAATATCGACCGGCCCCCATGCCGGTCACGATCCTGTACGCCAGCCGGCGTCACGTACCGGCGCGGCTGGCGGAGTTCATGGACTGGCTGCATGCGCTGATCTTTCCGCTCACGCAGGAGGGCGGTCTCACACGCTGAGCAGCCCGCTCAGGCCAGCATGGTCTGTCCGACGGGATCGATGGTGACGGTGCCGCGTCCGATCTCGATGACGCGGCCGCCGACCTGGATTGCGCCCCCGGCATCGACCGCAAGATGCAGGCGTGACGGACGGTCCACGGCCGCACCCTGATCGATGGCGTAGCGCGCCGGCAGCGTTGCGCCGGTCGCGATGAGCCAGCCGCCCAGGTTGGCGCAGGCCGAGCCGGTACCTGGATCCTCGGCCACGCCACCGCCCTGCTTGGTGAAGAAGTAGCGTGCCAGCACCTGATCCGGGGCGGCCTCATCGAAGGCGAAGACATAGGCCGTCTTGCGTCCCAGACTGCTCGCCGGCCAGCGTTCCAGCAGGCCGCTGTCGGGGCGGGCGCGGCGCACTGCCGCAGTGGAACGCAGGGGAATGAGGAACTGGTCGGCGCCGGTATCGACCCACATCGGATCAGCGGCCAGGTCGCCCGCCTCCAGCGCCAGCAGCGCCGCCACTTCGGCGCGCGACAGGGGCGAGGGCGCCGTGCGCGCGCCACCGGGGCAGGGCGCGGTAAAGGTCCAGACATCGCCACGGGCGGTGACGGGCACCACGCCGGCCTTGAATTCCAGGGTCAGGGCATCGCCGCAGCCGCGCAGCTCGCGCACCACCTGCGCCGTACCCAGCGTGGGATGGCCGGCAAAGGGCATCTCGTAACCGGTGGTGAAGATGCGCACCTGCGCATCGGCAACCGTGGAGGGGAAGATGAAGGTCGTCTCCGACAGGTTGAATTGCAGGGCCAGTGCCAGCATGGTGGCCTCATCGAGGCCGCGCGCGTCTTCGAACACGCACAGGGGATTGCCGCCGAAGGTCGATTCGGCGAAGACGTTGAGCAGGCGGTAAGCGTAGGTGGCAGGCATGAGGGTCTCGCAGCAAGGTCAGGGAACCTGCGCCTAAGCGCAAGCAGGAAGGCCGATTGTAGCGATGGCCTTCGCTGCGAGACAGGTACAGTTCACTCGTCTACGGCAATACAGTCACGGCCCAACTGTTTGGCGCGGTACAGGCGGCGGTCGGCCTGTTCCAGGAAGGCAATGCGCTGGTCCATCGGCGAAGGCACGATGGTGGTCACGCCCAGACTGATGGTGATGTGCGGGGAGACCTGCGACTTGGCGTGCGGCAGGGCGGCCTCATTGATCAGCGTGCGGCAGCGCTGGGCGACCTGCAGGGCCGCCTTTTCATCGCACTCGGGCAGGATCAGCACGAATTCCTCGCCGCCATAGCGGGCAAAGAAGTCACGGCTGCGGGTGGCGCTCTGGCTGAGCAGTTGCGCGACCTGCTTGAGACAGTCGTCGCCACGGATGTGGCCGTAATGGTCGTTGTACTGCTTGAAGTAATCAATGTCGAGCATGATCAGCGACAGCGGCGCGCGCGTGCTGACCGCATTGGCCCATTCCACTTCCAGCGCCGAATCGAACATGCGGCGGTTGGCCACGTTGGTCAGACCGTCGCGGTAGGACAGCGCTTCCAGCTCCTTCTGCAATTCGATCAGGCGTGCCTCGGTTTTCTTGCGCTCGGTGATGTCGAACATGAAGCCGATCAGCGAATTGGGGCTGCCATCGGGATTGCGCACGACATGCACCACGTCGCGGATCCAGACGTGCTCGCCATCGCGGGTCAGGGCGCGGTAGTCGGCCTCGTGGTCGGCGCCGGCCTTGGATTGCGAGATGCAGAAATCGACCACCGCCTCGCGGTCTTCCGCGTGGATGCGCATGGCCCAGTCGTCGGCCGTCTTCCAGCTCTCCGGCGTCCAGCCCAGCAGTTGCTCGATCTGCGGGCCGATGTAGGCGAACTGCATGGTGCTCCAGTCGATTTTCCAGGGAATCGCCTTGGTCGATTCCAGCAGGGTTTTGTAGACGGCGCTGTCGGGTTCCATCTGTTCTTGGGTGGGATTGCTCATGGCTCTCTGTGGCGGCTTCGTTGTGCTGTTGTTGTCGAGGGGAAATGCTGCAGCGATGCGGTGCAAAAAATTTGCCGGTTAGCATAACGCGACTTGCTGTCAGGAAGATGAAAAACCGGTCGAAATCCGCCTCACGCCCCTCAAAAATTGCCGTGATGCAATGCGATGGTGCAGGGAGGCGGTATCGAAAACGGGTTATCGTTTTTTCTTATACCCCTATCCTCATTCGGTATTTCCGGATTCTGCGGACCTGCGGATAGACTTCAGTCACAGCAGTTTTCGAGACGGAGATTGTTGTGTGGACCGCTACCACGGTCGATGTGTCTGGCAGTGATGTGCCGTACCCGGTGCAGTAATGGCAGACGCTATCTGAAACAAAAATTTTGGAGACAAGCAATGCAATTCCGTTCGGCAGCTGAGCCTGCCGCAGCGGCGACGCCAACCGTAGAAGGCGATCGCGACTGCGCACAGGCTGTGACCCCAGTGAGCGCTCACTCGCCGGTCCTCGACCAGACACCCGGCACCCCCGCGACAGACGGCTTGCATACCGTCACCGCACACTTGACTGACCGGACAGGCAACCGTACCGGACCAGTTCCAGACACTTCCGGACTGGCCCCTGTCAGTCTGGACGACAAATACACCGCCACCGAAGGCGCCATCTATCTCTCCGGCATTCAGGCGCTGGTGCGCCTGCCGATGCTGCAGCAGATCCGCGACCGCGCGGCGGGCCTCAACACGGCCGGTTTCATTTCGGGTTATCGCGGCTCGCCCCTGGGCGGACTGGACGAGGCCCTCTGGCACGCCCAGCCGCACCTGGCCGCGCACCGCGTGAAATTCCAGCCCGGCGTGAACGAAGACATGGCCGCCACCGCCGTCTGGGGCACGCAGCAGGTCAAGCTGATCGGTCCTTCCGACTATGACGGCGTCTATGCCATGTGGTACGGCAAGGGGCCTGGCGTGGACCGCTGCGGCGATGTATTGAAGCACATGAACCACGCCGGCACCTCCGCCCAGGGCGGCGTGCTGCTGGTGGCCGGGGATGATCACGGGGCCTATTCCTCAACCCTGCCGCACCAGTCGGACCACATCTTCTCTGCCTCGATGATCCCGATGCTCTATCCCTGCAACGTGCAGGAGTATCTCGATCTGGGCCTGCATGGCTGGGCCATGTCGCGTTATTCCGGCTGTGTGGTGGGCTTCAAGGCGCTGGCCGACACCGTCGAGTCCAGTGCCTCGGTGGATGCCGATCCCTTCCGCGTCGAGATCCGTCTGCCGACCGATTTCGTCATGCCTGCGGGCGGCCTCAATGCACGGCTTTCCACCGATACCCTGGGCGTGCAGGCGCGCAAGCAGGAAGCGCTGATGCAGGATTACAAGATCTATGCCGCGCTGGCCTACGCGCGGGCCAACAAACTCAACCGCGTGATGATCGATAGCCCGCGCGCGCGGCTGGGCATCATCGCCTCCGGCAAGTCCTATCTCGACGTGCTGGAAGCCTTGTCCGAGCTGGGTATCGACGAAGCCTTCGCCGCCGACATCGGTTTGCGCCTGTTCAAGGTCTCGATGCCCTGGCCGCTGGAGCCGGAGGGCGTGCGCGAGTTCGCGCAGGGCCTCGACGAGATCCTGGTGGTCGAAGAAAAGCGCCAGATGGTCGAATACCAGTTGAAGGAGCAGCTCTACAACTGGCGCGACGACGTGCGTCCGCGCGTGATCGGCAAGTTCGACGAAAAGGGCGAATGGGTGGCCCCGCGTGGCGAGTGGCTGCTGACCTCCAAGGCCGATTTCTCGGTGGCGCAGATCGCCCGCGTGATTGCCGCGCGCATCGCGCGTTTCCATACCAGTGACCTGATCAAGGCGCGCCTGGCCTTCCTCGATGCCAAGGATGCGGTGCTGAGCAAGGCTGTCAATACGCCGCCGCGCCCGGCTTACTATTGCTCGGGCTGTCCGCACAATACCTCCACCCGCGTGCCTGAAGGCAGCTTCGCGCTGGCCGGTATCGGCTGCCACGTGATGGCTACCGCCATCTATCCGGAATTCAACAAGCTGACCACCCACATGGGCGGCGAGGGCGCGCCCTGGATCGGACAGGCGCCATTCTCCAAGGTGCCGCACGTGTTCGCCAACCTGGGCGATGGCACCTATTTCCATTCGGGCTATCTCGCCATTCGCGCCGCCGTCGCCGCCAAGGTCAACATGACCTACAAGATCCTGTACAACGATGCCGTGGCCATGACCGGTGGACAGCCGGTCGATGGCACGGTGTCGGTACCGATGATCGCGCAGCAGATGGCTGCCGAAGGCGTGCAGCGCATTGCCCTGGTCTCGGAAGACATCAGCCGTTACGCCGACCGCAACGGTCTGCCGGCAACCGTGAGCCTGCATGACCGCAAGGACATGGATGCCGTGCAGCGCGAGCTGCGCGAGATTCCAGGCGTGAGCGTCATCATCTACGACCAGACCTGCGCCGCCGAAAAGCGCCGCCGCCGCAAGAAAGGCGAATTTCCCGATCCCAACGAACGGCTCTTCATCAATGCGGCCGTGTGCGAGGGCTGCGGCGATTGCGGCGTGCAGTCCAACTGCACCTCGATCCTGCCGCTGGAGACCGAACTGGGCCGCAAGCGCGTCATCGACCAGTCTTCCTGCAACAAGGATTATTCCTGCGTGAAGGGCTTCTGTCCCAGTTTTGTCACCGTGACTGGCGGCCAGTTGAAGAAGTCGCGCACCGGCGTCCACAAGAAGGGCGCGCCCGATGATTTCGGTGCGCTGCCCGAACCGGCCATTCCTTCCTGCGAGACGCCCTTCAACATCCTCATCAACGGCATCGGTGGCACCGGGGTCATCACCATCGGCGCACTCATGGGCATGGCCGCGCATCTGGAAGGCAAGGGCGCGTCGGTGCTGGACATGACCGGCATGTCGCAGAAGAACGGTTCGGTCACCTCGCACGTGCGCATCGCTGCCCGGCGCGATGCCATCCGTGCCCAGCGCATCGCCACCGGCGAGGCCGACCTGGTGCTGGGCTGCGACATGCTGACTGCCGGCGCCTTCGATGCCATTTCCAAGATGCGCCCTGGCCGGACGCGGGCGGTGGTCAACCTGCATCAACAGCCGCCCGGACAATTCGCCAGGAACTCGGACTGGCAGTTCCCCGTCGAGGAAGTCAAGGCGCTGATCCTGGAATCGGTCGACCAGCAGGCCGACTTCATCGATGCCACACGCCTGGCCACGGCCTTGATGGGCGACGCCATCGCCACCAATCTCTTCATGTTGGGCTATGCCTGGCAGCGCGGTGAACTGCCCTTGAGCGAAGCCGCGCTGCTGCGTGCGATCGAACTCAATGGCGTAGCGGTCGAGGCCAACCAGACCGCCTTCCGCTGGGGCCGCCGTGCCGCCGTTGACCTGCGCCGCGTGGAGCAGATCGCGCTGCCGGCCCAGCCGGTGGTGGTGCATCTGCCGCAGTCGCCGGACCAACTGATCAAGCGCCGCGTGGCCTTGCTGACCGAGTATCAGGATGCGTCTTACGCCGCCCGGTTCATGGAAGTGGTCGAAGCCGTGCGCGCCGCCGAAGCGCCACTGGGCAGCGACAAGCTGACTCTGGCCGTGGCCCGCAATCTCTCGCGCCTGATGGCTTACAAGGACGAATACGAGGTGGCGCGGCTCTATACCAACGGCCAGTTCCAGAAAGAACTGGCGCAGCAGTTCGAGGGCGACTTCACGCTCAGCTTCAATCTGGCCCCGCCGATCTTCGCGCGCAAGGATGGACAGGGCCAACCGATCAAGGCCCGCTATGGCAGCTGGATGATGAGCGCATTGCGGCTGCTGGCCCGCTGCAAGGGCTTGCGCGGCGGCTTCTTCGATGTCTTTGGACGTACCGAAGAGCGCCGCATGGAGCGCGCGCTGATCGTGCAGTATCGCCAGATGATGCTGGACCTGCTGCCCAAGCTGACCTCCACCAACCTGCCTGTGGCCATCGCCCTGGCACAGTTGCCAGAACAGGTGCGTGGCTTCGGTCACGTCAAGCAGCAGGCCGTGCTCGCGATGCAGGCACGCCAGACCACGTTGCTGGCCGACTTCGCCCAGGCCGCCCAGGTACAGGGCGTGAGGCCGGCTGCGGCCTGAGCGAGCGGCCAATGTCGCGCCGGTGACAACTGCCCGGCGCGAATTCCATTAAGCTAAGGCCCGAGGCGGCATGCCACCCTGCGCACGCCCGCACGGCCTGGATAAAACAATGAACAGGAGACAAGCATGGATTTTGAACTCAACGAGGACCAGCTGGCCTTCCAGCAAAGTGCGCGCGACTTCGCTGCCCGTGCGATGGCACCTTTTGCGGCCAAGTGGGACGAAGAAGCACATTTCCCGCTGGACGTGATCGCCAAGGCGGGCGAGCTGGGCTTCTGCGGACTCTATACGCCCGAAGAAGTCGGCGGCCTGGGCCTCTCGCGCCTGGATGCCACCATCGTCTTCGAGGAACTGGCGCGCGCCTGTACCTCGACGGCGGCCTATCTCACCATCCACAACATGGTCAGCTGGATGGTAGCGACCTGGGGCCATGCGGAACTGAAGGAGGAGTGGTGCGAGCAGCTGGCAGCCGGCCAGAAGATCGGCTCCTATTGCCTCACCGAGCCCGGTTCCGGGTCGGACGCGGCCTCGCTCAAGACCACGGCACGCCGGGTCGACGACTTTTATCTCATCAACGGTTCCAAGGCCTTCATCTCGGGCGCCGGCAGCACCGACCTGCTGGTGGTGATGGCCCGCACTGGCGGCCCCGGTGCGCGCGGCGTCTCGGCCATCGCAGTGCCGGGTGACACCCCCGGCATCAGCTACGGCAAGAAGGAAAGCAAGATGGGCTGGAACAGCCAGCCCACCCGCACCATCAGCTTTGACAACGTCAAGGTGCCGGTGAGCCACCTGCTGGGCGAGGAAGGCGAGGGTTTCGTCTTCGCCATGAAGGGGCTCGATGGCGGGCGCATCAACATTGCCACCTGCTCGGTCGGTGCAGCCCAGGCGGCGCTGGACGCGGCCCACGCCTACATGAAGGAGCGCAAGCAGTTCGGCCGTCCGATTGCCGACTTCCAGGCGCTGCAATTCAAGCTGGCCGACATGCAGACCGAGCTGGTGGCCGCGCGCCAGATGGTGCGGCTGGCGGCCACCAAGCTCGATGCCGGCTCGCCCGAGGCGACCACCTATTGCGCCATGGCCAAGCGGCTGGCGACCGATCTGGGCTTCCGCGTCTGCAATGAGGCGCTGCAACTGCACGGCGGCTATGGCTATATCCGCGAATATCCGCTGGAACGCTATTTCCGCGACGTACGGGTGCACCAGATTCTGGAAGGCACCAATGAAATCATGCGCGTGATCATCTCGCGCAACCTGCTCGGCCGCGACACGCTGGACGACATCCGCTGAACCATCCCGAGGAAACGCATGAGCACCTACACCAATCTGAAGCTGGAAAAATGCGGCCACACCGCCGTGTTGACCCTGTCCAATCCGCCCGCCAATACCTGGACCCGCGAGGCCCTGGCCGATCTCACCCGGCTGGTCAAGGACCTCAACGCCGACCGCGAGATCTACACCCTGGTCGTGACCGGTGAGGGCGAGAAGTTCTTTTCCGCCGGCGCCGACCTCAAGCTCTTCGCCGATGGCGACAAGGCCATGGCGCGCGAGATGGCGCGTCGTTTCGGGGAAGCCTTCGAGACCTTGTCGGGCTTCCGGGGCGTCTCGATTGCGGCCATCAATGGCTACGCCATGGGCGGTGGCCTGGAGTGCGCCCTGGCCTGCGACATCCGCATCGCCGAAGAGCAGGCTCAGATGGCCTTGCCGGAAGCCGCCGTGGGCTTGCTGCCCTGCGCGGGCGGCACGCAGAACCTGCCCTGGCTGGTCGGTGAAGGCTGGGCCAAGCGCATGATCCTGTGCGGAGAACGCGTCAATGCCGACACCGCCCTGCGCATCGGCCTGGTGGAAGAGGTGGTGCCCAAGGGCCAGGCGCGCGAACGTGCGCTGGCGCTGGCCTTGCAGGCCGAGAAGCAGAGTCCGTCGTCGGTGGCGGCCAGCAAGCAGTTGATCCAGGGCGCGCGTCACAATCCGCTGGGCACCCTCCTGCAGACCGAGCGCGAACTCTTCGTTGATCTCTTCGATACGCAGGATCAGAAGGAGGGCGTCAATGCCTTCCTCGAAAAGCGCGCACCGAGCTGGAAAAACGCCTGAACAGTTCGGCACATGGCCTGACGTTTTCTGCACCATGACCCCAGCATTGGCCGCTGGTCTTCGCAAAGCTCATCTGACGCCGCAGCGCTGCATGCTCTGCGGCGTTTTATGTTTTTGTGTTAACGTGACTGGCTTCGTCGTCACGTCCGCCTGCGCCCATGCCCATCGTCTACCGTACCGACCTTCGCCTGACCGCCGATCAATTCATCGACATTCTTTCCCGCACCTCGCTGGGCCCGCGCCGTCCGTTGGAGGACCGCGACTGCATGCAGGCCATGGTGACCCATGCCAGCCTGATGGCCACCGCCTGGGATGGTGATCTGCTGGTCGGTGTGGCGCGCTGCGTGACCGATTTCGTCTATGCCTGCTACATGTCGGAACTGGCCGTGGATGAGCAATACCAGCGCCAGGGCATCGGCAAGGAACTCATCCGCGCCGCCCGCAGCCGCCTAGGGCCGCGCTGCCGCCTGCGCCTGCTGGCCGCCCCCGATGCGAGCGACTACTACGGTCATATCGGCTTCGCCCACAGCCCCCGCTGCTGGGAGCTGACGCCGGGAAGTGAACTTAAATAACGCTATAAATCATTTATAAAGATTAACCATGATCGAGATTCAAGCTTATCGTCCGGAACACGCACAGGGCGTGGTCGATGTCATCCTGCCGATCCAGCAGGAAGAGTTCGGCATTCCCATCACCCTGGAGGGGCAGCCCGACCTGAAGGATATTGCCGGTTTTTACCAGAAGGGCCATGGCAATTTCTGGGTCGCGCTCGATGGTGGCAAGGTGGTGGGCACCATCTCCCTGCTCGATATCGGCAACGCCCAGGTGGCACTGCGCAAGATGTTCGTGGCGGCCAGCCATCGCGGCAAGGAGCATGGTACGGCCGCGCGCCTGCTGGACGGAGCCATCGCCTGGGCGCGCGCGCAGGGCCTGCGTCAGATTTTCCTGGGCACCACCGACAAGTTCCTGGCGGCGCATCGCTTCTACGAGAAAAACGGTTTCCGGCTCATCGAGAAGAGCACGCTGCCGCCTGCCTTCCCGGTGATGGTGGTCGATTCCCGCTTCTACGCACTGGACTGCTGAAGCGCTTGCGACTTCACAGCCGGCGCTGGCTGTCGACCCCGAAGTAGAACCATTCATTGCCCGGCAGGGCGCGCGGGTTGGGGAAGACGATGTAGCCGTCGCCCGGCGCCAGCACCGCCTGGCCGCTGTGCCGGTGGCCGATCAACTGGCCCTGGTGTACGCGGTCAAAGCTGGACCATTCCCGGGTGAAGCGGTCCTCGGCATGTTCCATGTCGATCACGTCCACCAGGCGGATCAGCTGGATGTCGGCCAGCGGCGGTTGCAGGGGCACATCGATCATGCCGTGCAGGGCCAGTGTCTGGAGGATGGCGTGATAGGCGACTTGCGGCGCTTGCGGATCATCGTGCTGACCACATTCCAGGGTCACGCCGTATAAACCCTTGCTGCGCGCGTATTCGGTGGTGCCCACGCCATACTGGCGGTCCAGCAGGTCGGGAGAAACCGCATGGCCTTGCTGGCGGCGGCGCTCCACCCCGCGCACATAGGCCCCCATCCATCCTTCCACCACGCGCTGGCAGCCCAGGTGCGCCACCATGCGCGCTTCGGCGGCCCCATGCGCAAAGGGTTCGACCTCGCCGCCATTGTCTTCCGGGCCGAGCATCGCAAAGGGCATGCCGCCGGTATGGAAGGAATGCAGGTCGAGCAGGATCTCGTGTTCATCGATCCACGGACAGAGCACGTTGCAGAGCTGGTCCTCGAAGTTGGCGGGGGCCGGGTGCGGGCGCAGGTTACGGTTCAGGTTACGGTCGCCCTGGCGTTGCTGCTTTTGGTAGGCCAGCGGATTGGTCACCGGCACCAGCGTCAGCAGGCCGCGCTGCAGGCGCAGTTGCCCGCTGTCGAGTTCGTGCTGCAGGCGGGCGATGGCCTGGGTACCGCAGGTTTCATTGCCGTGCACGGCACCGAGGACCAGCATGCGCGGGCCGGGGGCGAAGGCCGCATATTGCAGCCTGCGCAGGGAAGAGGGAAGGGAATCGGACGTCATCGGGTGGCACACAGAGGAAGCGGAAAGGGCAACGATACCCCGGTTCGGGCGGCGCTGCCAGTCGCAGCGGCCCGGCATCAGCGCAGCGGCTCCTGCCAGCCAGGCGTGGCAGCGGTCGCCACGGCATCGTGCGCATGCAGGCTCTCAAAGTGCGACACGCGTACCGAGCACGCGGCAAAGCGCGCTTCCAGCGCCTGTTGCAGGCGGCGTGCCGCATCTTCCACGTACATCAGATTGGCGCCGTTGGCCAGAGCGAAGGCTTGTTCGTCAGCGCGTCGCACTGCGGTCTGCACGGCCGTGCCCAGTGCTGCTTCGGCGGTATCGATCAATGCCACCAGCGGGAACTGCGCGGCATCGCCGCCGACCGCAATGCTCAGCTCGGCCTGACTGCGCTGGCTGTGTGGCGTGGCCACACTCGCATGGCGCGCGAGCCAGCCCAGCGCGACCTCGCGACCGATGACCTCCTGCTGCGCGAAGTCAGCGGCAAAGGCATCCTGCAAGGCCTGTCGCGATAGCGCTGCCGAGCAGGGGCAAGTGGAAGAATAGGCGACGCTCACCTTCAGACGGATATCGAGCGTGTCATCGCGCAATTGCGCTGACAGGCTGACCGGATAGCTCTTCCAGCCCGTCAGATCCGGCGTGACCAGCGCGGCCCGCTGCTGCAGCAAGGCGAAGTCCAGTCGCAGCAACGCGGCACGTGACCGGCAATCGGTGTGGCTCTCCCGCATCTGCCGCAGCAGCGCATGCACGGCGGCGGGCGTCAGACCTGATCGTTGCGCGAAGGCATCCAGCAGCAGGTACAGTCGCGACATGTGGATGCCCTTGGCCTGCGGATCGGGCAGGTCCACCGCGACCTCGGCGCTGGCGGGCAAGCGGGTGCCGTCTTCCAGCCGCAACGGCAGGGCGATGCCGCACATGCCTACCCAATGCAGGGGCAGGGCGATGCTGGCGGGTTCATCACGGGCGACGTCGGGCAGGGGACTACGTTGATGGAGCAGGGCCACGCCGATCACTCCCAGGCGGGGAAGGGATCGCTCATGCGCGCCCAGCCCATCGGCCCTTGCGCCATCTCGGCATCGGTGAGCAGGCAGGCTTCGAGCTTGGTGGTCAATGCCGCCTGATCCATGTCCATGCCGATCAAGACCAACTCCTGGCGCGCATCGCCGACATTGTCATCCCACTGTTCCAGGATGAAATCGATGGATTCCTGATCCTGCGGCCACTTCTCGCGCGGTACGGCGGCCCACCATTTGCCGGCCAGTCCGTGACGGCAGACGGCACCGGCCTGCGACCACGAACCCGCATGGGCCGGGCGTGTGGCGAGCCAGAAGAATCCCTTGGAGCGCACCACGCCGGGCCATTCGCTATTGATCAGATCGAAGAAGCGCTGCGCATTCATGGGTCGGCGTGCGCGCCAGGCGAAGCTGGTGATGCCGTACTGCTCGCTCTCCGGGATGTGCTCGCCGCGCAGTTCCTGTAGCCATCCGGGGGCCTGGCCGGCTTGTTCGAAATCGAACAGGCCGGTGTTCAACACCTGGTCCAGCGCGACCTTGCCGAACTGCGCGGTGACGATGCGCGCACGCGGATTGAGCTTGTGCAAGATGGCGTGCAGCCGCTCCAGGTCCAGCGGCGAGACCAGATCCAGCTTGTTGAGCACGATCACGTCGCAGAATTCGATCTGCTCGATGAGCAGGTCGACCACGGTGCGGCTGTCTTCCTCGCCCATTGATTCACCACGCTCCTGCAGGCTGTCCTGAGAGCTGTAGTCCTTGAGGAAATTGAAGGCATCGACCACCGTGACCATGGTGTCCAGCCGCGCCACATCGGACAGGCTGGCACCCTCGTCATCGGTGAACGTGAAGGTCTCGGCCACCGGCAAGGGTTCGGAGATGCCGGTCGACTCGATCACCAGCTGATCGAAACGGCGTTCGCGCGCCAGCTTGCGCACTTCCATCAAGAGATCTTCGCGCAGGGTGCAGCAGATGCAGCCATTGCTCATCTCCACCAGCTTTTCTTCCGTACGCGAGAGATCGGCGCCGCCATCGCGCACCAGGGCCGCATCGATGTTGACTTCCGACATGTCATTGACGATCACCGCCACGCGGCGGCCTTCACGGTTGTGCAGGATGTGGTTGAGCAGAGTGGTCTTGCCGGCACCGAGGAAGCCGGAAAGCACCGTCACGGGAAGCCGGCGGTCGCCGGGCTGGCGTTGGGGGGAGGTCATGGGAGTGTGAAATCAGGGCAAGGGTGGACGGGGAAAGTCGCCGTCTGCGAATGGGCTAAAACGGCGTGAATGCAACTGAGTTGCGAATATCTCACAAATGCAACAATGTTGCAAATAGGGGCGGCATGCTGCATTGCGTAGTCGTCTCCCCGGCAGGGGATGGCGGCGTGCCGGCTGCCGGTAGGAAAACCGCGCTTGTGCTAGCATTGCGCCTCGCAACAAGGAGGTTTCATCACATGTCCCAGATCTTCCCGTACAGGGGAAACGCCGTCATCCCGGAGATCAAGAAGCTCGACAACGGCAAATTCATGGCTTGCTTCGTGATTCACGAAGGCAAGGATGGCAGTGGCAAGCTGCGTTACCAGCGCAAGGCGCCCACCAATGAATTCGATACCGAAGACGAGGCGATCGCCTACATCCTCGATTTTTCGGGCGACTGGATCGACGAAAATCCCATGTGATCCCCACCGGACGCCGTCTTCACGGCGCTGCAGGGCACAGGCAAGAAGAGCCGCACGGATCCCTCCGTCGGCTCTTTTGCATTGGCGCTGCGACAAATTGTCACATTCGCAGGGGCCACCGCAGGGCCTACAATCGCGACCCTGTTCTCCTGATCCATGTCGATGGCACCCGCCATCCTCCCCGCCATGACCACCACCTCCCCGCCCGCCACCGCTGCCAGCCCGACCGCCCGTACGGCCACTGCGACACCCTCGGCCCTGCATGCGGTGCTGTTGCGCCTGCACTTCTACATCGGTCTGTTCGTCGGTCCCTTCGTGCTGGTGGCGGCGCTGACCGGCACGCTCTACGTACTGACCCCGCAGATCGAATCGCATCTCTATGCCACCCAGCTCTACAACCAGAGCTCGGGCCAGGCCAGGCCGCTGGCCGAGCAGGTGGCCGCCGCGCAGGCATTCCTGGGGCCGCAGGCGCGGCTGTTCGCGGTGCGACCGGCCAGGGCCGCCGGATGGAATACCCGTGTGATGTTCAGCCAGCCCGGTCTGGGCGATTCGGAGAGCCGGGCCATCTTCGTCGATCCGGTGAGCCTGCAGGTCAAGGGCGATCTGATTGTCTATGGCACCAGTGGCGTGCTGCCGCTGCGGACCACGCTGGATTACCTGCACCGCAACCTGATGCTGGGCGAGCTGGGCCGCAACTACAGCGAACTGGCCGCTTCCTGGCTGTGGCTGGCTGCGCTGGGCGGAGTGTGGTTGTGGTGGCGCGGTCGGCGGCGGCGTACCGGCGCCCCAGCGCGCGTAGCGCGACCGCTGAACGTGCGCCGCATCCATACGCTGGTGGGCTTGTGGATCGTGCTCGGACTGGTGTTTTTCTCGGCCACCGGACTGACTTGGTCACGCTGGGCCGGTGAGCGCGTGGGCCAGATGCGTACCCAACTGGGCTGGATCACGCCATCGGTGTCGACGCAGTTGCAGCCTGGCGCAGCGGCCATGTCCATGGGTGAGCACGCCGATCACATGGGCGCGCATGGCATGCCGATGCCGATGCCCGAGGCCGGTGACCCGGCCCGCTTCGACATGGTGCAGCAGATTGCCCGCGCCGGCGGCATCGACGCGGCCGATATCGAGATTCGTCCGCCACGTGCGGCGCACCAGGCCTGGGTGGTGCGCGAGGTGGATCGCTCCTGGCCGACCCGGGTGGATACGGTGGCCATCGATGCGGATCGCATGGCCATCACCAGCCGGGCCGATTTTGCGGATTTCCCGTTGATCGCCAAGCTGATCCGCTGGGGGGTGGATGCGCACATGGGCGTACTGTTCGGCGTCGCGAACCAGATCCTGATGGCGCTCTTCGGGGTGGCCCTGACCGGCTTGATCGTGTTGGGCTACATGATGTGGTGGCGTCGCCGCCCGGCCGCAGGCGCCAGCCTGGCGCCCTTGATCCAGGCCGTGATGCGGCTGGCGCCGGTGCAGCGTGCAACGCTGGCGGTGCTGGCGCTGTTGCTGGGATGGAGCCTGCCACTGATGGGCGCAAGCTTGTTGCTGTTCCTGCTGGTGGATGTGATCCGTTATACCCGCGCTGGCCGCGCTACGGTCTGATCATTCACAGCGCTGGCCGTCGGCGCTCTGCTCGAACCACTCACTGCCGCGTTGCACGAAGGTCTGCGACGCGGCCAGCGCAAAACTCTTCACTTCGGGCTGCCAGCCCAGTCGATGCACCACAATCTGGTGTGCCTCCACCTGCAGCACGTTGAAGGAATTGCTCTCGCCGCGGCCACGGGTGGAGGTGGCCGTGCCCGCCTGCACCACCAGGGCCGAATAACCGGGGATGTGATAACGCCCGGCGCTGCTGACGGCCGAACTGGTATGCACGTGACCGGCCAGCAGCAGATCGGCCCCGCACAGCGCGAAGGCGCGCATGGCCGGTACCGCCTGGCCGACCAGGCCATGATGCTGCGGGCCCGGCGGCAGGTCGAAGGGGTGGTGGGTGACGATGATCTTGACCAGGTGATCGCCCACCGCGGCCAGCTCGCGCCGCGCCAGTTCGATCTGGCGATCATTGACGCGGCCATCCTGGATGGTCAGTGAGCGGGCGGTGTTGATGCCGACCACGGCGATTTCATCATCGACATAGCGCGGCTGCAGATCGGCGGTGATGTGGCGCTTGTACTTGCGCAGCGGCTGCATCAGGCGTGCGGCCACGTTGAAGAGCGGCACGTCATGATTGCCCGGCACCACCAGCCGGGGGAGCGGCAGGGCATCCAGAAACTGCCTGGCCTGCTTGAACTGGCTGCTGCGCGCGCGCTGGGTCAGGTCGCCGGAGACCACCACCAGGTCTGGCTGCAACTCATGCACCTGGGCAATCAGGGGTTCGATGATCTCGGGATCGGTGCGTCCGAAATGCAGGTCCGACAGATGGATGAGGGTGCGCATCAGTTCTCCCCCAGCAATTTGTCGAGCAGTCCGGGTGGGCTGTCGTTGCCGGTTTCCGGCACCGCGGCCTGCGGCACGATCACCGTCAGCGAGGCTGGACGGATGCGGTAGTGCAGCGGGGTCTGCATCAGATTGACTTCGCCATCGGTGGCCACGCGCATGCGCTTTTTATGGGTCTCGATGTGGATCTCGCTGCAGGTCAGCACGTCGAAGTCCTGCGCTTGCTGCAGGCGACCGAACAGCGCATGCAGGGCCAAGCGCAGCAGGCCCCAGCGTCCGGTGCGGTGGCAGACGTAGAGACTCAGTTGGCCCTTGGTGAGGGTGGAGCGCTTGCCGATGTCCAGGCCGCTCATCAGGTATTCGTTGTTGCCGATGAAGACGAAGGGCGTGCGCCGCCAATGTTCCTTGCCATCGATGGACAGCCGCACCCGCAGGAAGGGGTAGCGCCGCAGCGCCCCCATGGCGGCCCAGGTGAAGGCCAGCCATTTTCCCCGGCCCAGGCGCGCCTGCTGCTTCTCGCGTTCGCGCACGATGTCGGGATAGAGACCCAGGCTGGAATTGTTGATGAAGGGCGCGCCATTGACCTCGCCGCTGTCGACCTTGAGCCTGCGCCCGGTGGCGATGTTGGCGATGGCCTCGTCCAGCGTCAGCGGGATGTTGAGGTCCTTGGCGAAGTGATTCAGCGTACCCAGCGGCAACACGCCCAGCGCACTCTGGCAGTGCGGATCAGCCAGCAGGATCGAGGCCACCGCATTGACGCTGCCATCGCCACCGCCCACGGCGACTACGGCGATCTTGTCGCGCACGGCAGTGCGCGCAGTCTGGAGCATGTCTTCGCCGCTGCGTGCCAGATGCACCACGGCGTGCAGGCCATGACGTGCAAATGCCTCGGTGATATGGGCCGCCAGTTCTTCGGCGTGGCCGCCCCCGGCGCGCGCGTTGATGGCGGCTACCACGTCAGGGCGGCTTGCCGGGTCGGGATGGCCATGGTGGGTGGGCAATGCCTGGGTCGTGTCTTGTTCTGTCATCCGCGGGGAGTGGGAAGGTGGTTTCAGAGCCCGTTGGAGCGCGGCTGCGCGCAATAGTGCCGCTGCCATGTGAACACCACGGTCGTCCACAGCGCGAACCAGGCTGTACCCAGCAGCATCGCACCCAGCACGTCGCTCAGGAAATGCGCGCCCAGGTAGACCCGGCTGAAGGCGGTCAGCGCCACCAGCAGCAGGGCTGCGCCGAGGACGGCGGCCTGCACGCCGCGCTCGCCGGTCTTCAGGCGTGCGCCGATGGCCGCCGTCACGCCCGGCTGGTTGAGCAGGTAGGCGGCCAGCATGGCGTAGAGCAGGGTGGCACCGATGGTGTGTCCACTGGGAAAACTGTAGCTGTGCAACACCAGGATGGGGTCCTCAAAGCTGGGACGCAGGCGCGCGAAGATGTGCTTGAGCGTGAAATTGCACAGCATGCCGCCGGGCAGCACCAGCAGCAGGTCGGTGACCCAGGCCCAGCGCTGTTTGCGGACCATGTGCCAGAGCAGAAGTCCACCCATGAGCAGCACGCCGATGGTGCCGTGCAGATGCGTATAGCCGAGCACCAGTTCGGTCAAGGGGGAGAAGGCATGCTGGTTGAACCAGTCTGCCAGTTGCTGATCCAGGCGCGTAAGTTCTCCCTTGCTGCTGACCTCATAGGCGATCAGCGCAAACAGCATGGCCGTGGCCAGCACGGCCATCAGGCCCGTGGTGAGCGGCAGTCCGAGGTGGTGGTCACGCGCCATGCGGGCGCGCAGGAAACGCTGGAGGGAAGGAGCGGAAGAAGAGTGTCGTTCTGTCATCCGGCCATTCTAACCTCAGCCCCCCGTGCCCCGGCAAGGGGCCGGGGTGGGGCCGGTCAGATCAGGCGCAGGGATCGTTGCCCAGCGCGATGGCGCGCAGGGCCGCCAGGTCGCACAGCTCGACATCGCGGTGGTTGACCTCGATCACGCCGGTCTTCTTGAAGTTGGTCAAGAGCCGGCTCACGCTCTCCACGGCCAGGCCCAGGTAGTTGCCGATTTCCTCGCGGGTCATGCGCAACTGGAAGCGGGTCGAGGAATAGCCCCGGCTGGCATAGCGGGACGACAGATTGAGCATGAAGGCGGCCATCTTCTGCTGGGCGGTCATGCTGCCCAGGGTCAGCATGACGCGTTGCTCGCGCGAAATCTCCAGGCTCATCATGCGGTGAAACTGACGCAGCAGGGTGGGCATGTCGCGGAACAATTCTTCCAGGCGCGTAAAGGGGATTTCGCAGACTTCGCTGTCTTCCAGTGCCACGGCTTCGCACAGGTGGTGGCCTGCGCCGATGGCATCCATGCCCAGCAGTTCGCCGGCCATCTGGAAGCCGGTAATCTGCTGGCCGCCATTGGTATTGCCCTGGAAGGTCTTGAAATGCCCCAGGCGAATGGCATAGAGCATGTCGAACTTGTCATTGAGGCGGTACAGGCTCTCATCGCGCTTGACCTTGCGGCGGCGGTTGATGACCTGCTCCAGTCGCTGCATGTCGCCCTGGTCCAGTCCCATCGGCAGGCACAACTGGTGCATGCTGCAGGCCGAGCAACTGGCGCGCAGCGCGTGCAGGGTGAGCGGAGGCGGCGACTGGATGGGCGTGTGGGCAGGTAGGCTGGACATAAGCGTTGGATTTTCCTCTATGTTGTGGCGGCGTCGGCTGGCCAGGGTTTGGCGTGATGATATGTGATTGCGCCACATTGTCATGCAGCTGCGCAGCTATTTTTTCCCTACTTTTACCACAGTTCTTGCCTGCAAAACGCATCTGCGGGGCGAGCAACCGAAACTTTCATCGTTTCCGTCATTGACTTGTTTTTTGGTTACGCCTGTCATCGATTGCTTCACTTCACCATTGTCAGCACGGCGCGAAACTGCGGATGTTCGCTTTCGCGCAGCCATTCATAGGCCACCATTTCCAGTGTCACCGGGGTGGCACCGGCCGCGCGCAGGCGGTCGAAGGCGGCATCACGGTCCTGTGCACGGCGTGACGCGCAGGCGTCCAGCAGAGGCAGGACGCGGTAGCCCTGTTGCAGCAGTGACAGCGCAGTCTGCAGCACGCAGATGTGGGCTTCGCAGCCGGCCACGATGATCTCCCGTACCACCGGGGGAATGATCGGCAGCAAGCCGTCCGCGCAGGCGTCGAAATGCTGCTTGGACAGGGTCTGGTCGCACAGGCGGGCGATCTCCGGATGGTTGGGGCCCAGCTTCGCGGGCATCTGTTCGGTGGCCAGTACCGGTACCCCCAGCAGCCGGGCGATACTGGCCATGCGCACCAGCTGCGCCAGCATGGCCCGGCCTTCGTGGAGGGCAGGCAAAAGTCTTTCCTGGGGGTCGATCACCAGCAGGGCCGATTGATGGGCATGGATCAGCATGGAAGTCCTGTCATGTGGGGTTGGCAGAAATTGACGGTCTTGTGTCATTGACGCCAAACGGGTGGGAATCCGACAATTTTTCCATCATTGACCCTCCGGAGCAAATCCATGCTTTCCTGCCTGTCTGCCGCAGCGCGCGATGGCCGCCGCAACGCCGCCGTCCTGGCCGTGTGCCAGGGCCTGTTCACCTGCGCCATCTCGATCGACCTGACCCTGACCGCGCTGACCGGCTGGCAACTGGCCCCGGACAAGGCGCTGGCGACCCTGCCGTTTGCCCTCATCACGGTGGCCGGGGCGGTGGTGACCTGGTTTGCCGCCTTCCTGATCCAGCGCCTGGGACGTCGCTGGTCCTTCGTGCTGGGGGCAGCCAGTTGCTGTATCGGCGGGCTGATTTCGGTGTGGTCGGTCTGGCATGCGCAGTTCTGGACCTTCTGCGTGGGGACGGCGCTGGTGGGGGTATTTCAGGCGTTTGCGCAGTATTACCGGCTGGCCGCCGCCGATGCGGTCGAAGAGACCGCCAAGAGTCGTGCCATTTCGACGGTACTGGCCGGCGGCGTGATCGCGGCCCTGATCGGTCCGGCCTTGGCGGCCTGGAGCAAGGACTGGTTTGCGGCAGCATTGTTTGCCGGTGCCTATCTGGTGGTGGCGGGCATGGGACTGTTGTCGGCGCTGGTGCTGCTGCTGTTCTATCGCGACCAGGCCGGGCCGGTGGCGGTGACCTCAGCGGAGGCCCTGACCCCGGCGCGGCCGCTGTCGGCCATTGTGCGTACGCCGATCTTCATGGCCTCGGTCGCCAACAACGTGGCGGGCTCGATGGTGATGATGTTCATCATGACCGCGGCACCCCTGGCGGCGGTGGCCTGCCACCATGGCATCGACGACGGCGCGGCCATCATCCAGTGGCACCTGGTGGGCATGTACGCGCCGTCCTTCTTTGCCGCACGCCTGATCCAGCGCATGGGCCTGGGCTCCGTGCTGCTGGCAGGACTGGGCATGAACCTCGGCTGCGCCCTCATCGCCATGTTCTCGACCACGCTGCCAGCCTTCTACGTGGCCTTGCTGCTGCTGGGGACAGGCTGGAATTTCATGTTCGTCGGCGGGACCACGCTGCTGGCGCAGTCCTATGCTCCCTCCGAGCGTGCCAAGACCCAGGGCCTGGCCGAGCTCATGCGCTATGCCGCCACTGCGCTGGCCACGCTGGGTGCCGGCCCCTTGCTGGCCCGCTTCGGCTGGGAGACGCTCAATACCGCCATCCTGCCGGTGCTGCTGCTGTCGGCCCTGGTCACCTTGCGCTGGATGTGGTCCCGACGTGCCGCGCAGACGGCACTCGCGGCGGGCCTGCGCTAACATCGGAGCATGAATGCCATGACCCCTGAGCTTACGCCCATGCCGTCTCCGCTCCCTGTGCGCAACGTGGTCCTGCTCGCCTATGACGGCATGAATCTGCTGGACCTTTCCGGTCCCATGCAGGCGCTGGCCACCACCAACCGCCTACAGGGGGGCGAGATCTATCGCCTGCACGTGGCCTCGGCCGGAGGGGGCGCGATCCTCACCAGCGCCGGCCTGCCGGTGCTCACGCATCCTCTGTCCTCGCTGGATGGCTTGCTGATGGCTGATGGCCTGCATACCCTCATCTCTCCCGGGGGCAGCGTGGGCGAGCGTTTTTGCATCGATACCGCCCTGGTCGCGTGGATACGCCAGGCCGCGCCGCGCGCGCAACGCGTCTGTTCAGTCTGCACCGGTGCGTTCCACCTGGCCGAGGCGGGTGTACTGGATGGCCTGCGCGTGACTACGCACTGGGCTTCGGTCCAGGAACTGCAGTATCGCTATCCGGCGTTGCAGGTCGATGGCGAGCCGATCTATATCCGTCAGGGGCGGATCTGGACCTCGGCGGGGGTGACGGCCGGCATCGACCTGACGCTGGCGCTGGTGGAACAGGATCTTGGCCATGCCGCTGCCATTGCGACGGCACGGCAACTGGTGATGTTCATCAAGCGTCCGGGCGGTCAATCGCAGTTCAGCACCTCGCTGGCCTCGCAGGCCGCCGGGGCGGCACGCTTTGCCGAGCTGCATGCCTGGATCGCCGGCAATCTGGAGGCGGATCTGCGCGTAGAGAACCTGGCGCGTCAGGCCAACATGAGTCCGCGCACTTTTGCCCGTCTGTATGTGGCCGAGACCGGCCGTACGCCGGCGCGCACGGTGGAGTTGATGCGGCTGGAGGCGGCACGCCGGGCGCTCGAGGAAACCCGCCTGCCGCTCAAGCGCATCGCCAGCCAGTCCGGCTATGGGGAGGAACAGAACCTGCGCCGGGTCTTCCTGCGCCAGCTGGGCGTGAGTCCGGGGCAGTACCGAGAGCGCTTTGCGGCAGCATGATTCCTGTGGCTGCGCACGCCCTGCCTGATCATCCAGACATGCAGCGGCATTACCAGGAACCGTGTTTGCAGGACGCAATACAGGCAGTCGCAGCAGGTTCCGCTACGTCGTGCAGGGGCTGCTCGGCAGCGTGGACATGCAGTCTGAGACCGGCGCCCAGGATCGACAGCAGCAACAGCATCCGCTCCACGCTGACGGCCCCCGGATTGCCTTCGATCTCGGCGATACGCGCCTGGCTCACGCCCACGCGCGCACCCAGTTGTGCCTGGGTCATGCCCTGCTGCTTGCGCAGGGCGCGCAGATGCTCGCGCAACTGGGTCGACAGACTGATCGGAAAATCGTTGACCATGGAGACTCCCTCAAGACAAAGATGTGGCAGGGGTGGCACTGAGGTCGGATTTCCTGAGGCGTGGCTGCCGAGGAAAATATAGGGTGAATACAATAAACCGCAATATAAGAATAGTCTTGTTTTTTGTATTTATCGGTACAACCCGATAAATTCTATTTATCGTCTTTGGCTTGTATTTCGTGCTGCGGCTTGTTGTCGGGAGACAAGGCAGTCAGTGCCGCCAGCGAATCCAGCCACCACGACAGCGCCGGACCGGCCGGATGGTCGGGCTTGTAGACACACTGGATGGGCAGTTCGGTCCCTTGGGGCGGGTGATGGATGGTACTGATGCTGACCAGCCGTCCATTGTCCAGATCGTTGCTCACCACATGCAGCGGCATGTTGCCCCAGCCCATGCCGGCCCGCAACAGGGCGTGCTTGGTACCGAGATCGCTCATGCGCCAGGTCAGCCGTGAATGTACCGAGAAATCCTGGCGCGCCGTCAGTTCGCTGCGGTCGGACAGCACCAATTGGGTTTGCTGTTGCAGCAGCTTTTCGGAAATGCGTCCCTTCACCTTGGCCAGCGGATGGTCCGGCGCGACCACCGCCACCAGCTGCACGCTGGGCAGGGTAATGCGCAGCAGGTTGGGCGGCGTGGTCGGCAGGGTCCCGAGGATGCCCAGCATCGAACGCCCATCGATGACGCGTTCTGCCACGGCGCCCAGGGCCTCCACCTCCAGTCGCACAGTCACCGCCGGGAAAGCCTGGCGAAAGCGCTGCAGCAGGTCCACCAGGCAATCGGTGGGAAAGAACACATCCACCGCCAGCGACACTTCAAGCTCCTGCCCGCGTGCGTAGGAACTGGCCCGCACCTGCAGCGAATCGACATGATCCAGCACCTGCCGCGCATCGGCCAGCAGAGCCGCCCCCGGACTGGTCAGCTGCGGCCGGTAGCCGCTGCGGTCAAACAGCAGTACCCCGAGCTGCTCTTCCAGCGTGGCGATGGCATAGCTGACGGCCGACTGCGCCCGCGACAGCTTGCGCGCCGCAGCCAGGAAACTGCCGCTGTCGGCCACCTGCACGAAAACCCGCAACTGATCCAGCGACAGACGTTCAATATTCATGGGGCTCCCGCCATGGTATGGAGTGACGAAGTGCTCACTATATCTAAAATTTAGATAATGATTATAAAAAGATAATCAGTTTTATCGGAAGCCGAAGTTGCCTATTCTGTCGTCACTGGCTGCAGCGAAGGCCGTAACGGGCGCAGCATGAAGCGAGGAGCCGGTTCGGTGATTGGCATCGGCCAACATCGGGCAATATCAGGCAACATCGGGCAACAACAAGATTGAAGGCAGTACGGCATTACAACTCAAACACAAGGTCGTTCACCCAACACTACAGAGGCTTACCATGATCACGCACTACAACACCTTCCGCATTGGCCGCGTTCTGCTGGCTTCCCTGTTCGTCATTTCGGGCATCTTCAAGATTGTCGGCTTTGCCGGCACCGTCGCTTACTTTGGCAGTCTGGGCTTGCCGGTCCCGACCCTGGCCGTGCTGGTCACCATCCTGGTGGAAGTCGGCGGTGGTCTGCTGCTGATGACCGGGCGTGGTTTGCGCCCCGTGTCGCTGGTGATCGCGCTCTTCACCGTGGGTGCGACGCTCTCGGCCCACCATTTCTGGACGATGGAAGGCGCAGCTGCCCAAGGTCAGATGATTCACTTCCTCAAGAACGTGGCCCTGATCGGCGCGCTGCTGCTGGTGTCCTCGATCGACCCGCAAGCCCGGCCGGAAGAAAGCCGTTGAGCCTGACGGCGCAGCGTTGCACCCATCACCAATGATTGACCGGTCCGCCCCCACGAAGGGCGGGCTTCCCAAGGAGAAACAAGCATGAGCACCCCCTACACCCGTCAGATCGAACGCCTGGTCAATGGCATCCCTACCCAGGATGGCGCCGGCGTGAGCCTTACCCGCGTGCTGACCCACGACCTGCAACGTCGCCTGGACCCGTTCCTGATGCTGGACGCCTTCCACTCCGACGAGCCCAGCGATTACCTGGCCGGTTTCCCCGACCATCCGCATCGCGGCTTTGAAACCGTGACCTACATGCTGGCCGGTCGCATGCGCCACCGCGACAATGCCGGTAACGAAGGCTTGCTGGAGCCGGGTGGCATGCAGTGGATGACGGCCGGTCGCGGCCTGGTCCACTCCGAGTTGCCGGAACAGGAAAACGGCCTCATGAGTGGTTTCCAGCTGTGGGTGAACCTGGCGGGCAAGGACAAGATGACCGATCCCGGCTATCAGGACATCCCGGCGGCGGGCATTCCCGAGACCGAGCCGCAGCCGGGCGTGAAGGTACGCGTATTGGCCGGCAGTGCCTTTGGTGTGGCCGGAGCGATCCATCGGGAGACCACCGAGCCGCTCTACCTGGACCTGAAGCTGGAAGCCGGCGTGACGCTGGATCTGCCGATCCCGGCCACGCACAATGCCTTCCTCTACGTTCATGAAGGCAAGCTGGCCGTGGGTGCTCAAGGCAGCGAGACCCGTGCCGCCGAGGCCGGGCGCATGGCGGTGCTGTCCAACGTGGCCGGGGCGGCCGGGGTGACGGTGCGCGCCGAGCAGGCCAGCCACTTCCTGCTCATTGCCGGCAAGCCCCTGAATGAGCCAATCGCACAGTGGGGTCCGTTCGTGATGAATACCCGCGAACAGGTGGAAGCGGCCATCGACGATTTTCGCGCCGGTCGCTTCTGAATTCATCCATCCCTACATCTACATTCCAACCCCGGCAGGCGGGTCTCAAGCAGAGCCCGCCGCCCCAGGAGAGCACCATGAGCAATATTGTTCACCAGATCCACGGCCTGACCCGCGACATCGGTTTCCCGGTCCGTCGCCTGCTACCCGCGGCGGCTGCACGCACGGTCGGTCCCTTCGTCTTTTTCGATCATATGGGGCCGGTGGAATTCGATGCCGGCACGACCGAGGGCGATGTCCGTCCGCACCCGCACATTGGCCTGGCCACCGTCACCTATCTGTTCTCCGGCGCCATGATGCACCGTGACAGCCTGGGCGTGGTCCAGCGCATCACCCCGGGAGCCGTCAACTGGATGGCCTCGGGACGGGGAATCGTTCACTCCGAGCGCATTCCCGACGATATCCGCGAGCAGAAGGTGCCCGTGCACGGGCTGCAGATGTGGGTAGCGCTGCCGGCCGGGCAGGAGGACAGTGAGCCGCTGTTCCGTCATTACGCCTCGCAGGACATGCCTGAAGCCCAGGTCGGCGGCGCCCGGCTGCATGTGCTGGCCGGTTCGGCCTTCGGTGTGAACTCGCCGGTCATCACGGCCAGTCCGACGCTGTATGTGGCCGGCAGCACCACGCAGGGCGGTGAGCTGGAGATCGCCCCGGAGGTGCAGGAACGTGCGGTCTACGTGGTCAAGGGTGAGGTGATGCTGGACGGCGAGCGCATGGAGCCGGGTACGCTGGCCATTCTGGCGCCGGGTGCGGTCGTGACCTTGAAGGCGGTGGGAGAGACGGTCTTCATGATCCTGGGCGGGGCCCCGCTGGATGGGCCGCGCTTCGTGTGGTGGAACTTCGTGGCCACCTCGCGGGAGAAGATCGAAGCGGCCAAGCAGGCGTGGAGTGGCCGTGACAAGCGCGTGTTCCCGGATATTCCGGGAGAGACCGAGTGGATTCCGTTGCCGGCGCATTGAACGCATCTGGTCGCCCATCCGGACTGCGTCCGGCAGGGCTCAAAACAACACCGCCTGGCCAATTGCTGCGGCAGGCGGTGTTGGGAACAGACATGTCGGCCAGCAGAGGCCGGTCGATCAGATCAAGCCGATGATGCGCCCCATCTCGGTGATGTAGGGGCTGTCCTTCAAGACCTGGTTTTCCAGGCTGTCGGCAGCGCGGCGCAGGGATTGCCAGGTGTCGCCGACTTCGCCGGCATGCGGCTGCGGCTGGCTCAGGTGTTGCCGCAGGCGGGCGATGTCATCGCGCAACTGGTCGGCTTCGGTGCTGCCGGCGGGCAATTTCTGCAATTCCGCCTCGAACTGGCCGACCATGTCCAGCAGGCGCTGGTGGTCGAACGCTGGGGTTTGCATGGGCTCGCTCATGGATTCTCCTTCGGTGATGGACCGGCTCCATCATAGGCGCATTGCGCCCGGGCCGGCAAAAAAAGGCGCCGGGGTTTGCCCGGCATCAAGTTCTGCCATTTGGCCGCGGGCACAGGCGGGAAGTTCCGGCAGCGCTGCGATGGCGCCATGCTTTGTTACACTGGCGGCTGTTTTGGCGCGCCGCTTCCTGCGTCGCCCTCGCTGACCCCTGATTCATGACCTTACACGACGATACCCCACCTTTCATCAGCTGGACCTCCGGCGCTACCCCACAGCGGCTGCGCTGGCACTCGGAGGCCGGCAATGCGCCGCCCCGTCGGGTTGTCGAGGCCGATGACCAGATCGCCGCCGACGCGGCCTACAAGCTGGCCTGCGAGGGTACCGGCCTGCTCTGGCGCGGCGACTTCCAGAACGCGCGACAACTGCTGCAAGCCCTGGGGCGCCGGGTCGACCGCGCCCGCGAGCGCAGCCAGGCCAAAAGCAAGGCCAGACCGGCTAGCCCGGACAGCCCGGCACAAGCCTTCCATCATCATCGTCAGATGCAGGCGCAGCGCGCACACATCCTGGGCATGTTGCTCATTCCGGTCGATCCCGGCTTCGTGGTGCCGCTGCGCCGCGCGCCCGCGCTGCAGGCGGCCTGCAGCGAAGCCTACGGCACGGCGCTGCAGGGCGAGTCGTTTGCGGTCTCGTTGCGCGAGCTGCAGGGCTTGATCGGTGCCCATGAGTGGCGCAAGAAGGGGGTCGAGATCGGCGCTCTGGGAGGGCGCATCCACCCCTGGTATGGCGTGTTCTCCCCGGTACGGGGCGAATACGTGGAGCTGGTGGCCCAAGCCCCTTTACCCTCGACCGAACTGGCCTTCGATATCGGCGTGGGCAGTGGCGTACTTTGCGCCGTGCTGGCCCGGCGCGGCGTGCGCAAGATCGTCGCCACCGACATGGACCCCCGTGCCCTGGCTTGTGCCCGCGAGAACCTGCAGGCACTGGGCGTACTGCCCCAGGTGACGCTGCAAGATGCCGACCTGTTCCCGCCCGGCCGCGCCCCGTTGATCGTCTGCAATCCGCCCTGGCTACCGGCGCGGCCCAGTTCACCCATCGAGCACGCGGTCTATGATCCGGACAGCCGCATGCTGCTGGGCTATCTCAATGGCCTGGCCGAGCACCTGACACCGCAGGGCGAAGGCTGGCTCATCATGTCCGACTTCGCCGAACACCTGGGTTTGCGTGCGCCCGGCATGCTGGAGGAGGCCATCACCCGGGCCGGTCTGGAGGTGGTGGCGCGGCACGACATCAAGCCGCGCCACGGCAAGGCGATTGACCGTGAGGATCCCCTGTACGCAGCGCGCAGCAAGGAAACCACCAGCCTGTACCGCCTGCGCACCCGCGCGAGCGCCTGAACCGATCTGAATCCAGCGAGGCAGACACCACCCATGAACCACTCGATCCGATTGCTGCCGCTACTGCTGGGCGTGCTGATGCTGCCGGCCAGCGCCCAGGTCACCACGCGCGATCTCGGCGGACACTATGGTCCGCAGCAGGGTGTGCCCGTTCCGGTGCCGGTCCCTGTACCGGTCCCGGATGCGCTGAACCGCAATGCACCGCTGAGCGAGCCCATCACGACCTCCGGCAATAGTTGCGTCTGCCAGGTGGCCGAGACCGGCGGCAGCGCCTGCATGATCTTCCTGCGCACCAATGCGGCCGACTGGATCGCCCGCAATGCGCCGCAGACACCCTTGCGTTCGTCGGCCAGCGGCCGCTACTACGATGCGTCCTTCGCCCTGGCGGCCAGTGCCTGCGCGGCGCGCAAGGTGGCGCCGGGCAGCGTGAAGCTGCATTGGCTGGATCGCCGCAACGCGATCCTGGAGTGGAAATAGCACATCGGTCCGGCCATCACATCAGGCCGCTTCCGTCCAGGCAGGAAACTCCAGCACGACGGCAAAATGCCCGTCGGGCAGATAGTCGAAGCGCATCTGGCCGCCATGGGCCCGCATCACTTCTTCCACGATGGACAAGCCCAGGCTGGCCCCCATGCGGTTCTCCCCGCGCGGGGCAAAGGGCTTGCGCAATCGTTCCCAGTCCCTGGCGGCAATGCCCGGACCATCATCGATGAAGCTGAGGCGGTGCTGCCGGCCATCGCTGTCCAGGCGCACGTGCAACAGTCCCGGCGCGCCGTATTGCAGGGCATTGTCGAGGATGTTCTTGATGGCCTCGCCCAGCGCAATGGGATCGCCCTGGATCAGACAGGGCAGGGGCGGGACGTCCAGCGCCAGATCGGGCGGCGTACGCGAGCGGTTCGAGAGCACCTCCGTCATCTGTGAACGCACCAGTTCGGCCAGCGCGATGCGCTCCTGCAAGCGATTGTCATTGCGATGCTGGACCATGGCGTGATTGATGAGCTGGTTGACCAGCGCACCCAGGTTGCGCGTGCGTTCGCGCAACTGCGCCAGGTGACGCTGGCGCTTGTCCTCGCTGGATTCGGTGGCCAGCAGTTCCATCTGCGCCACCAGTGCCGTGACGGGCGTGCGCAGCTGGTGCGCGGCATCGCCGATGACGCGACGCATGGTGGCGCGGTGGACCACCAGTCGCTCCATGAAGGCATTGATGGCCGAGACCAGCGCATGGGTCTCGGCCGGCACGGTTAACGACAGAGGTGAAAGATCGTTCAGGTCCCGTTCGCGGATGGCCGCCTCGATGCGCTTCAGGGGCGCCAGTGCCTGATACAGGGTGAACATTGCTGCCAGAATCGTGAGCGCGCTCATGACCACGATCACCACCAGTGCCTTGCCGCCCAGGCTCTGCGCAAAGGACATGCGCGCATTGTTGGTCTGCGCCAGCACGATCACGGCCCAGGGATGGGGACTGTCGACCGGCATGCGGCGACCGATGATGGCCATGCGCACCGGTGTGCCCAGATAGTCGCCATCGCGCAGCAGCGGGCCTTGCTCCAGCTCGTTCCAGGGGATCTCCGGGCGGAATTCTCCGTCGCCTGCGATCACCCGGCCGTGCGGATCGAAGACCGCATAGATGGCATGGTCGCCCGTGCCCAGCATGGACAGCGCCGCCAGCGGCACATCGACGTTGACCTCGCCATGGTCGTACCAGGTGTTCTCGGCGATCTGCAAGGCACTGCCGGCCAGGATGCGGTCGTAGGCCTGGCGCGCAGCCAGCTGGGTCGAGATCCAGATGGCGATGAGCAGCACCACGGCACTGACCAGCAGCACCGCGCCCACCCGCACCACCAGCCGCGTATAGAGCGAACGTCCGACAAGGACGTGCGGGGAACGGCCGTGCATCAGTGCAGGGCACCGGCCGGGTTGGATACCGCCGCCTCTGCCAGCGCCGGCGCCTGCGGCACCAACTGATAGCCCAGCCCGCGCAGGGTGCGGATCTCGAAGGCGGCACCGGCCAGTTTCTTGCGCAGACGCGCCACGTATTGCTCGACCGTATTGGCGTTGGGTGTATCGTCGACCGTGAAGAGCCGGTCCATCAGTTCATCCTTGTTGAAGATGCGCCCGGGTCGCGCGGCGATGATCTCCAGCAGCGTCACTTCGCGCCGGGTCAGGTCGATGGGCTGGCCATCCAGTGTGGCGGTGCGGCTCTTGCGGTCGATGCACAGGTTGGCGCAGTGCAGCAGGTTGGTCGACTCGCCACCGCTTCTGCGCAAGAGCACCCTGATGCGCGCCTCCAGTTCGCGAAAATCGAAGGGCTTGACCAGGTAATCGTCCGCACCCAGATCGAGCGCGCGGACCCTTTCTTCGATTTCTCCGCAGGCGGTCAGCATCAGCACCGGCGTGTGCTGGCCACGGGCGCGCAACTGCTCCAGCAGGGTGAAGCCATCGGTCTGAGGCAGCATCACGTCCAGGATCAGCAGGTCGAAGGCTTCGCCCAGGCGGCGCGCGGCGTGGCCGCCGTGGCTTTCCCATTCCACGGTGTGGCCGATGCGGGTCAGGTGGGAAACGATGGCCTCGGCCACGTCGGCAGTGTCTTCGACCAGCAGGATGCGCATGGGGATCTCCATTGTCATTTTCCGATGCCGCAGCTGTTGCGCGCTGCTTGGGCAGGGCGCCATTGTATGCCCGAACCGCCTGACAAAAACAGACGTCAGGTTTTAGTCAGATTCGTTACAGCTTGGCGGCCTAGCATCCACTCCAACATAAATCCTATAAATCATTTGGAGACCTGCATGAGCGACCCTGCCCAAGGTGCGTCGGCCCTCGACCCATCGCGTCCGCTGCTGGAAATCGACCGCGTCACCCTGCAATACAAGACCACCGATTCGCTGGTCACCGCTACCCGCAATGTCAGTTTCAACGTCCATCCGGGCGACCGCTACATCCTGCTGGGCCCCTCGGGCTGCGGCAAGTCCACGCTGCTGAAGGCCATCGGCGGTTATCTGCAACCGACCTCGGGCGCGATCCGTCTCAAAGGGCGGGAAGTCCATGAGCCGGGTCCGGACCGCATGATGGTGTTCCAGGAATTCGACCAGCTGCTGCCCTGGAAGACGGTGCGCCAGAACGTGGAGTTCGCGCTGCACGCCAGTGGCCGCCTGCAAGGAAAGGCCGCCGCCGAGCGCGCCGAGTATTACATCGGCAAGGTCGGCCTGGCCAAGTTCATCGACAGCTATCCGCACATGCTCTCCGGCGGCATGAAGCAGCGTGTCTCGATTGCCCGTGGCATGGCCATGGAGCCGGACGTGCTGCTCATGGACGAGCCCTTCGCCGCCTTGGACGCACTGACCCGCCGCAAGATGCAGGACGAACTGCTGCGCCTGTGGGATGACACCCAGTTCACGGTGCTCTTCGTGACCCATTCGATTGAAGAAGCCATCCGCGTGGGGACCCGCATCCTCTTGCTCACACCCCATCCCGGCCAGGTCCGCGCCGAACTCAACAGCATTGCGCCGAGCCAGTTGGGAACGGCCGCCCAGGCCGAGCTGGAAACCCGCATCAACGACATGCTGTTCGCCCACCACTGAGCCGCGCCGGAGACCTCATCATGCAAACCAATCTGCCCTTCGTCCGCCCGGAAATCCTGGTGGACCCCAATCCCGACGCCGCTGCCGAAGTACAGCGTCCGCTGTCGGCCTTCGAATCGCTCTATCGCATGGGCTGGCTGCGCAAGACCGTGATCCTGCTGGTACTGGCCCTGATCTGGGAAGTCTATGGTCGCTGGCTGGACAATGCCTTGCTCTTCCCCAGCTTCAGCGAGACGGTGCAAGCCTTCTTCGCCGGCATCGGCAGCGGCGTGCTGCTGCAACGTGCGGCGGTGTCCATGCAGACCCTGCTGGTCGGCTACGGCCTGGGCATCCTGCTGGCCGGGCTGTTGACCACGGTCGCCATCAGTTCGCGCATCGGCAACGACCTGCTGGAAACCCTGACCTCGATGTTCAACCCGCTGCCGGCCATCGCGCTGTTGCCGCTGGCGCTGATCTGGTTCGGCCTGGGCACCGGCAGCATCATCTTCGTGCTGGTGCATTCGGTGCTGTGGGCGGTCGCGCTCAATACCCATGGCGGCTTCCGCGCGGTATCCAATACGCTGCGCATGGTCGGCCAGAACTATGGCCTGCGCCGCTTCTCGCTGGTGAAATCGATCCTGATTCCGGCGGCATTTCCCAGTATCCTCACCGGCCTGAAAGTGGGCTGGGCCTTCGCCTGGCGCACGCTGATCGCCGCCGAGCTGGTCTTTGGCGTATCCTCCGGCGCCGGTGGCCTGGGCTGGTACATCTTCGAGAACCGCAACCAGCTGGAAACGGCCAACGTGTTCTCGGGCCTGTTCTTCGTCATCATCATCGGCCTGGTGGTGGAGAACCTGATCTTTGCCCAGATCGAGAAGCGCACCATCCGTCGTTGGGGCATGCAGCACTGAGCCGGGTGGATCTTGTCTGCATACAAGATCCACGCAAGCCATACATCAACAAGCAACGATCCATACAAGACCGAACCACTGAACAACTTCAGGAGACAAGCATGCAACGCTACACCCGACGTACTTTCACCAGCCTCATGATGGCCAGCGCTCTGGTCCTGTCCGGGGTGTCCGGCACCGCCCATGCCGAAGCGCAGGAAGTGCGGATCTCGCACGGCTACGGACTGCTGTACCTGCCCTTGATGGTCATCCGTGACCAGAACCTGCTGGAGAAGCACGCCAAGGCGATGGGCCTGGGCGATGTGAAAACCAAGTGGGTGCTGCTCGATGGCGGCAACGTCATCAACGACGCCATGCTGGCCGGCAACCTCGATATCGCCGGCACCGGTGCGCCGGGCTTCGTGACGCTGTGGTCCAAGGCGCACGGGATTCCGCGTTCGGAAGTGGTGGGCCTGGGTGCACTGTCGACCGCGCCGCTGTGGCTCAATACCAACAACCCCAACGTCAAGTCACTGAAGGACTTCACGCCCAAGGACAAGATCGCCATTCCCGGCATCAAGACCTCGCTGTCGGCGGTGCTGTTGCAGATGGCGGCGGCCAAGACTTTCGGTATCGAGAACTACGCCAAGCTGGACCCGCTGACGGTGAGTCTGTCACATCCGGAAGCGATGGCGTCGCTGGTCTCGGGCAAGACCGAGATCACGGCCCACTTCACTTCGCCACCGTTCTCCTACCAGGAGGGCAAGGCACCGGGCATCACCCGCGTATTGAATTCGACCGACGTGCTGGGCCATATCACCATCGATGTGGTCTTCGCCTTGAAATCCTTCACCGACAAGAATCCCAAGCTGACCCAGGCCTTCATGGCGGCGCAGGAAGAGGCCAATGCCTACATCGCCAAGAACCGCAAGGGCGCGGCCGAGACCTTCCTGCGCGTGTCCAAGCTGAAACTGCCACAGGAAGAAGTGGAACAGATGCTGGCCGACCCTGGCACCGAGTTCACCACCACGCCGGTGGACATCATGCAGTACGTGGTCTTCATGGGCAAGGCCGGTACCATCAAGACCAAGCCGGCCAACTGGCAGGAAATGTTCGTGCCGGCCTTCAAGGACCGCAAGGGCAGCTGATGCGGCGGCAGCCTGCGCTGCATGACAGTCCGATAGTCCGATAGTCCGATAGTCCGATAGTCCGATAGCCCGGCAGCACATCCATTTTCTTCCCGCCAGCGGGGAGGGACTGGACGTCCTGCCGGGCTGCGCGTATGTTCGCAGTCTTCATCTTCCTGCGCAAACGCCACCCATGCCATCGCCGCACATCCGTTTCCGTTGTGATCCCGCCCTGGCGGAGCTGTTGCCGCGTCCTCGCCTGGCGCGCGAGATGATCCCGGAGTGGATCCGCAGCATGCCGGCCAAGGCTTTCTCCCCCTTGCATGACCGCGACATTCGTACCGTCAAGCAATGCCCGCCCTTCATCGATGCCATGGCGCATGGCGTCATGATCCTGCTGCCTTGTGATGTGCACGTGGACAAGGGCCAGTTCCGCTGGGACTGGGAAGCCCCGCCCACGACGGTAGAAGGGCATCCGCGCGCACCGCTGAGTTTTCATCCACCAGCCCAGGTGACGGGCTCGCCCTTCGAACAGGGTGATGCGCTGGTCCTCAAGTTCAACAGTTTCTGGACCATCGAGCTCGAACCCGGCTGGTCGCTCTTCGCGACCCATCCGGTGAACCGGCATGACCTGCCGTTCCGCTTGTTGTCCGGGCTGGTGGATGCGGATCATTTCCATGACGCCGGGATCAATTTCCCGGCGCTCTGGACCGCTGCGGATTTTGTCGGCGTGCTGCCCAAGGGGACGCCCGTGGCGCAATGTATGGCGGTGCCGCGCGAACGGCCCGAACTGCAATTCGATATTCTGCAGGGCGACAGTGCCAGCCGCTACAGCCAGACCGTGGCCGAGGTGCTGGCCAGTCCCAACGTCTATCGCAAGCGGTATCGCCAGCGCAAGTGAAGGCTCACTGCCGTCCGGGCAGGATGGTCGGGGTGGCGCGCGGCAAGGTGCGCGGGTAATCCTGGCTGAAGTGCAGGCCCCGGCTTTCCTTGCGCATCAAGGCGCTGGAGACGATCAGCTGTGCCACGTCCACCAGGTTGCGCAGTTCCAGCAGATCGCGCGAGATACGGAAGTTGGCATAGTACTCGTCGATCTCTTCCTTGAGCAGGCGGATGCGGTGCTGTGCGCGTTCCAGGCGCTTATCGGTGCGTACGATGCTGACGTAATTCCACATGAAGCGGCGCAGTTCGTCCCAGTTGTGGGCGATCACCACTTCCTCGTCGGCATCGCTGACGCGGCTCTCATCCCACTGTGGCACGTCGGCGATGCGCCAGACACCGGCTGACAATTCCCGTTCGATATCGGCCGCAGCGGCGCGGCCCAGCACCAGACATTCCAGCAGCGAGTTGCTGGCCAGACGGTTGGCGCCGTGCAGGCCGGTGCAGGCCGTCTCGCCCACCGCGTACAGGCCCGGCAGGTCGGTGCGCCCGGCCATGTCGGTGACCACCCCGCCGCAGGTATAGTGCGCCGCCGGGACCACCGGAATCGGCTGGCGCGTGATGTCGATGCCGAACTCCAGGCAGCGCGCCTGGATGGTCGGGAAATGCTCGGCGATGAAGGCCGGACTCTGGTGGCTGATGTCGAGGTCGACGTGGTCCAGTCCGCGTTTCTTCATCTCGAAGTCGATGGCGCGCGCCACGATGTCGCGCGGGGCCAGTTCGGCGCGCTCGTCATGGTCGGGCATGAAGCGCTGGCCTGCCAGCGCACCGGCCGAGGCGGGCAGCTTGAGCAGCGCGCCTTCGCCCCGCAGGGCCTCGCTGATGAGGAAGGATTTGGCGTACGGGTGGTACAGGCAGGTCGGATGAAACTGGATGAATTCCATGTTGGCCACCCGGCAGCCGGCCCGCCAGGCCATGGCGATGCCGTCACCGGTGGCCGAATCCGGGTTGGAGGTGTACAGGTAAACCTTGCCGGCCCCGCCCGTGGCCAGCACCGTACGTCCTGCCGCGATGGCCAGCACGCGGCCGCTGACAGAATCCTGCACATGCACGCCCAGGCAGCGTGGTTCGGCCCCGGGATCAAGCTTGCCGGCGTGGATCAGGTCGATGGCGCAGTGATGTTCCAGCAGGGTGATGTTGGGGTGGGCGCGCACGCGCTGCTCCAGCGTCACCTGAACGGCGTGGCCGGTGGCATCGGCGGCGTGGATGATGCGGCGCTGGCTGTGACCGCCTTCGCGGGTGAGGTGATAGCCCAGCTCGGCGCTGTCGTCGCGGGTGAAGGGCACACCCTGGGCGATGAGCCACTCGATGGCCTGGCGACCCTGTTCGACGATGGCGCGCGTGGCGCCTTCATCGCACAGGCCGGCCCCGGCCACCAGCGTGTCGGCGATGTGCTGGGCATGGCTGTCGCCCGAATCGAGCACGGCCGCGATGCCGCCCTGTGCCCAGTTGCTGGCTCCGTCCAGCAGTTCGCCCTTGGAAACGACCACCACCTGATATTTTTCAGCCAGATGGAGAGCGACGGAAAGACCGGCCAGACCGCTGCCGAGGATGACGACATCACACTTCATGATCGTGAGCAAAGCTGCTGTAGTGGAGGGAGGCGATGATTATAACCAGTCGCGGCCAGCGTGCTGCCGTATATCGTTTATATCGTTTCCGGAGCCCGGCAGGCACTGCGCCCGGGCCAAAACAAAACGGGCCCCGATCTGCATCGGAGCCCGTTCATGGGGTTCTGCTCAGCGCAGCATCACTGCGCAACGACCGGCTTGACCTTGGCCGCTGCCTGCTTGGCGCGGATGCGAGCGGTTTCCACGCTGTCCCCGGAGGCCAGGGCCACGCCCATGCGGCGGCGGGCGAAGGATTCCGGCTTGCCGAACAGGCGGATGTCGGCGCCGGGGATGCGCAGCGCATCGGCCACGCCGTCGAAGGCGATGCCGCGGGCATCGTGCTGGCCGTAGATCACGGCGGAGGCGCCGGGACTGCGCAGAGCGGTATTGACCGGCAGGCCGAGGATGGCCTTGGCATGCAGTTCGAATTCGCTCTGCACCTGGCTGACCATGGTGACCATGCCGGTGTCATGCGGACGCGGGCTCACTTCGGAGAACCAGACCATGTCGCCCTTGACGAACAGCTCCACCCCGAACAGGCCCAGGCCACCCAGGTTTTCGGTGACCTTGCGGGCGATGTCGCGGGCCTTTTCCAGGGCTGCGGTGGGCATCGGGTGCGGCTGCCAGGATTCGACATAGTCGCCCTTGACCTGCACGTGGCCGATGGGATCGCAGAAGCTGGTGATGGTGTCGCCGTTTTCGTTGAGCGAGCGCACCGTCAGCAGGGTGATTTCATAGTCGAAGTCGATGAAGCCTTCCACGATCACGCGGCCGGAATCGACACGGCCACCGGCGGCAGCGTAATTCCACGCGGCTTCGATTTCTTCCGGACCGTCGATCTTGGACTGGCCCTTGCCGGAGGAGGACATGACCGGCTTGATCACGCACGGGAAGCCGATCTGGTCGATGGCTGCCTTGAGTTCTTCCAGGCTGTCGGCAAAGCGGTAGGGCGAGGTGGCCAGACCCAGGGTTTCACCGGCCAGGCGGCGGATGCCTTCGCGGTTCATGGTCAGCCAGGCGGCGCGCGCAGTCGGAATGACGTGGGCGCGGCCGGCTTCTTCCAGCTTGACCAGGGTTTCGGTGGCAATGGCCTCGATCTCGGGCACGATCAGGTCGGGCTGTTCCTGCTCGATCAGCGCAGCCAGGGCGGCGCCGTCGGTCATGTTGATGACGTGGGCACGATGGGCGACCTGCTGGCCGGGCGCGTTTTCATAGCGGTCCACGGCAATGACTTCCACGCCCAGGCGTTGCAGGGCGATGATGACTTCCTTGCCGAGTTCGCCGGAGCCCAGCAGCATGACTTTGGTGGCGGAAGGGGACAGCGGAGTACCGAGTCGGATTGCTTTTTTCATATCGGGGGGAGTGTGTCAGCGGGGGGCGCTGATGCAGTGCGAGAATGAATCACGGGCGGACGATACCAAATCTTGCACGGTTTGGACAGTCGCAATGTACGTACTTTCGGGATGGAGAATTGGCTAAAAAATTCCTATTTTTCTCTCGGGCAACGATTCGGGGCTCTCGGGGCGGTTTATATCGAATAACGTCGGTCTTCATTCTCTTTTTTGCGCCGAATCACCCTCTATTCAGCATTCTCCTGTTGGATGAGAAGCTTTTCGGGGGCAGCGTTTTCCTCTGGCAACACCACCAGGACATTTTTGATGGAAAGGAGAGATTCAAATGACTAGAATGAATGCACTGATATCAAATCGGAGTAATGCTGTCATGGCTACGCTGACTGTCCGTAATCTTCCCGATGAAGTACATCGCGCCTTGCGGGTGCGTGCTGCCCAGCATGGGCGCAGCACCGAGGCAGAAATCCGCGAAATCTTGACCCTGGCCGTCAGACCCGGCGGCCAATTGCGACTGGGAGATGCGCTGGTCGACATGAATCGCGCGCTGGGCGTCACCAACGAAGATGTCGAGGCGCTGGAGCAGATGCGTGAGCGTCGCCCTGCACAGCCGATGAGGTTCAAATGATCGTGCTTGATACCAACGTCGTCTCCGAAGCCATGAAGCCGGAGATACATCCCGGCGTACACGCCTGGCTCAACGCACAGGTCCCGCAGACGCTTTACCTGACCAGCATCACGATTGCCGAAATGGGCTTCGGTATTGCCAGCCTTCCTGCAGGTCGCCGTCAGGATGTGCTGGCGCGTCGTTTTGAAGGCATCCTGCGCCTGTTCAAGGACAGAATCCTCTCGTTTGATACCGATGCAGCCCGCGCTCACGCCGAGTTGGCCGTCAAGGCCAGGCGGGCGGGCAGGGGTTTTCCCACGCCCGACGGTTACATCGCCGCCATCGCGGCATCTTGCGACTTCAGCGTGGCTTCCCGTGACGTGTCTGCCTATGCAGCAGCCGCTTTGCCAGTCATCAATCCGTGGGAACACTGACGCCGCTTCGCTTCTCAGGGCAGCAATTCCATCTGCAGCATCACCCCCGACAACGCCTTTCCATGCGCATCCAGCGCGAGTGAGCGGGTAACCCCGCCACCCAGCGCCCGCTGCATCACGAAGTTGAGCGCGCCCAGATGCGGCAGCGCGTGGCGCACCACCTCACCATGGACCACCCCGGCAAAATGCGCGCGCACGCGTTCGGCCGTCAGGGTGCGCTCCAGCAGCGCATAGTCCTCCTGCCGATAGGCGATCACGGAGATATTCGAAATGTCGCCCTTGTCCCCGGCACGTGAATGAGCAATCTCTCTGAGCAGCATCTCAGGCCTCCTCGATGAAAACGGATGGATGTACCAGCGTGCGCGGCAGCAGCAGCGACAGCACGGCGATGACTTCGCGGGCCGACTTGGTGGCACCGCCGCCACCGGCCGGGCCGTTGGTATAAAGTGTCTCGACTTCGTTGCCGATGCGGATCGCCTCTTTCATGCTGGCCGTGCGGCCGGTCACGCGCAGGCGGACTTCCTGGGGCTCGGGTGCATGCGCCGACATCTGCTCACCGGCGATGGCATTGATGCCGATCAGCTCCATGCGCAGTTCTTCGGTCTGCGCGCCCGTGAGCGCCAGCCGCTCGCGTACGATCTCGCCGGCCAGTTGCGCACGCGCTCGCGCGCCAGGGCCGGCATAGGAGATCTGGCCTTCGCCGATGAAGCTGTCGCGGTAACCCAGCGTGGTCTTGAGTGTCTGCGGTCGCGCACGCCCACGGCCGCCGGTGACGGCCACGCGGTCCGGCCCGACTTCTTCGATGTGGACTTGCGAGAAATCAGCAATCACGTCGGGCGTGAAGTAAGCGCTCGGATCATGGATCTCATAGAGCAATTGCTCCTTGCAGGTGCGTGCCGTGACCTGGCCACCGGAACCCGCCACCTTGGTGATGACGGCACTGCCATCGGCCTTCACTTCGCCGATGGGGAAGCCCAGCCTTGCCAGACCGGCCACATCCTTCTTGCCGGGATCGGCAAAGTAGCCGCCGGTGATCTGTCCTGCGCATTCCAGCAGATGGCCGACGAGCGTGCCCTGGCCGAGCCGGTCCCAATCATCGGCGGCCCAGCCGAACTCGTGCACCAGCGGCGCCAGCACCAGCGCCGGGTCGGCCACGCGCCCGGTGATGATGACCTGGGCGCCGCCCTGCAGCGCTTCCACGATGGGTGCGATGCCCAGATAGGCATTGGCCGAAATGAGGCGCGTGCCGAGAGCCGCGACCGGCTGGCCATTGTCCTCGATACGCCATGCTCCCTGCTGCACGGCCTCCAGTACATCGTCGCCGACCACGGCGGCCACCTTCAGCCCAGCCAGTCCGGATGCGCGCGCGATCTCGCGGACCCGCTGCGCCGCAGCCAGCGGATTGGCCGCGCCCATGTTGGTGATGATGCGCACGCCCCGCGTGGCACAGGTCTTCAGGACCGCGTGCATGCGCTCTTCCAGCAGCGGGTCATAGCCTCTGGCCGGGTCGGCCAGTCGGGCCTGCTGGCCGATGGCGATGGTGCGTTCGGCCAGGCATTCGAAGATCAGGTAATCCAGCTGGCCATGCTCGGCCAGTTCGGCGGCCGGTTCGATGCGATCGCCCGAATAGCCGGCACCGGCGCCGATGCGCACGGTGCGCTGTGGATCGTGGGTCATGTACTTCTCCAGAACAGGGGGTTGCGCTTGCCCTTGCCCCCGCTCAGAACAGCGGGAACAGTCCCAGCACCACGCAGGCGATGGTCATCACCACGGAAGCGCCGAAGAGGAAAGGGATGGTGTATTTCTGATGGTCTGCCAGTTCGATGCCGGCCAGGCCGCACACCAGGAAGGTGGCGGGCGTGAGCGGACTGACCGGGAAACCCGTGGTCATCTGGCCCAGCAACGCCGCCTGGGCGACCTGGATGGTCGGCACGCCCAGCATGTGACTGACCTCGGCGATCACCGGCAGCACGCCGAAGTAGAAGGAATCCGGGTCGAACAGCAGCGACAGCGGCATCGACAACAACCCCAGGGCCACCGGGATATGGCTGGCCATCTCGGGCGGTACCAGGCCCACGGCCGTCTTGGCCATGGCCGAGAGCATGCCGGACTTGGTCATGATGCCGGTGAACACGCCCGCCGCAAACAGGATGCTGGCCATCAGCAGGGCGGCCTTGGCGTGGGCATCGATGCGCTCGCGCTGCATGGCCACGTCACGGTAGTTGATCATCAGGGCCAGCACCACGCCGATCATGAACATGACCACCGGATCGACCTTGCCGCTGATCATCACGCCCAGCACGAATACCGTCAGGACGATATTGGCCCAGAAATTCTGCGGGCGGCGGATCTTCAGTTGCGCTTCGCTCAGTTCATGCTGCTGCACGAAACCCACGCTGGCTCCCTTGCCCAGCCCGAGGCGGCGCTCCTCCTTCAGGCCCAGCAGATACGCGGCGATGAAGACGAAGGCCAGTCCGACCAGCTGGACCGGCACCAGGGGCGTGAAGATGTCCGATACCGGGATATGCAGTGCGGCCGAGGCACGGATCATCGGCCCGGTCCACGGCAGGAAATTCACGCCCGCGGCCAGCGAGGCCACGCAGGCCAGGATGCGCTTGTCGATGCCCAGCCGCGTGTACAGCGGCAGCATGGCGGGGATGGTGATGAGGAAGGTTACCGCACCCGATCCATCCAGGTGGATCAGCAAGGCCAGCAGTGCCGTACCGGGAACGATGCGGGTGGGGCGGCTGCCCACGGTCTTGAGGATGCGGCTGATGATGGGGTCCAGCATGCCGGCATCGGTCACGATGCCGAAGAACAGGATGGCAAAGACGAACATTCCCGCCACCGGCGCAATGGCGGTGACGCCCTGAACGATGAACTTGGAAGTCTGCAAGCCGAAGCCGCCGATCAGGGCGGCCATGATGGGAATGGCGATCAGCGCCACCAGCGGCGACATCCTCTTGGTGAGGATGGCGGTGAACAAGGATACGATCGTGACAAAGCCGAGCAGGGCCAACATGCGTGTCTCCGTTTTTTGGTGTGATGTTCTTGTCGTGTCAGCACATCCGGCCCGGTGTGTCGTTTTGCTTTTCTGTTTCAGTCTCCGTACCGGATTCCGTACAGGGGGGCGAGATGTGAGCAGGGCGAGTGTAGGTGGCGGCCGATTTTGTTGTAAAGTCGCTTTTTTCGATTGATTGACCGGATTTTCAGCATAATCCGGCGACCTCCATCTCATGCAAGCCAACCTTTCCACGCGCCTGCTGCAAGCCTTCCTGACCCTGGCCGAGTGCCGGCACTTCGGTCATGCGGCCGAGCGCTGCCACCTCTCGCAGTCAGCCTTCAGCGCCATGATCCAGAAACTGGAGAGCGCCACCGGCGCGCGCCTGTTCGAGCGTGATACGCGCAACGTGAGCCTCACGCCCGAAGGTGAAGTCTTCGTCCAGGTGGCCCGCCAGCTGGTGGCGGACATGCAGGCGGCGCTGGCGGACATGAATGATTATGTCGCCCGGCGCAAGGGCAGGGTGGCCATTGCGGCCCTGCCGTCGTTGGCGGCGGGCTGGCTGCCGCCGGTGCTGGCAGCCTACCGGCAGCGCCATCCGGGTGTCACGGTGGAATTGTTCGATGCCATTTCGGACCAGTGCCTGGAGCTGCTGCGGCATGGCAAGGCCGACATCGCCCTGACCGCGCCGGGACCCGATCTGCTGGAGTTCAGTACTCAGCCGTTGTGTGCCGATCCGTTCTATCTGGTGTGCCGCAAGGACCATCCGCTGGCCGGGAAGCGACGCATCAAGGTGGCGCAACTGGCCGGTTGCGAGATGATCCACCTGGCGCGCTCGACCAGCGTACGCCAGCACCTGGAGGCGGTGCTGCGACCTGGTGGCGTGATCCACACCGGGCTGGAGGTGGAGCACCTGGCCACGCTGGCGGCCTTGATCGAAAGCGGGCTGGGCGTGAGCGTGGTGCCGGAACTGACGCTGTTCCAGTTCCGTCTGCCCAACCTGGTCGCCATTGCCGTGGATGCGCCGGAGCTGGTGCGGCCACTGCTGATCGTCACGCCCAAGGAGCGCAGCCTGTCCATTGCCGCGCAAGGTCTGCTGGAGCTGGTCGAGGCCAAGGCGCGCGCCGAAGCGGGCAGTCCTGTGCGCAGGCGCCGGAACATCGCATAATGGCAGGCCCCGAGCTGCTCTGCTTGCCTGATATCCACCACGCCACTTTCATGCCCGCACACGCAGCCCTTCAATGGATCGTCGATGAAGAGCGGCTCTTCACCGACATGGCCGATTCTCCCGACAATCCTTGTACCGCCTGCGGCGGTGGCTGCGTCCGTGCACGTGGAGTGATCCCTCAAGGGCTGATGGCTTGCTTGCACAATGCTGCCAGGGCATCACCCAGCGACTCCGGACGTCCTTCGAAGAGCCGGCGCAAGGCTTGCGGATCGGCCAGTTGCGCATACAGCGCACGGCGCGCCGGATAGTCCGTGGCCATGCGTACGGCGGCCAGGATGTAGTCATCCAGCGTGGCCGCGATGGTCCAGTCGGGCAGCCCGACGCGGCGGAACAGTCCTTCGTCGATATGTTCGAAGACTTCCGGCCCGGTCTTGCAGACGCCCGGCAGTCCGACCGTGAAGGCATCGATGATGCCGTTGGTATTGCCGAAGGGCAGGGGCGAGAGGAACATGTCGCACTGGTTGAAGATCGACAGGTACTGCTGGTAGGGCTGGTGCGCATAGACCTGCGCCGACGGAATGTAGCGCAGGATCAGGCGCTGCAACTGCGGATAGAGCAGGCCCTGCGCCTGGCCCACCAGGAAATGCAGTCGCACCTGGCGCGCGGCCCCGCCCTCTGCCCGCGCGGACAATTCCACGATGCGCTGGCACGCCATCAGGAAGCGCGGATTGAGTTTCATGGTAGTGGCTGCAATGGCCACATTGACCACCGTCTGGTCGCGTCGGTCCATGCGCGGTACGGCAAAGGGGATGGCCGTGGGACGGTAGGGCTGGCCATCGGCGGGCAGGCGCAAGAGCTTTTCGCTGAAGCAGGCCGGGTCGCCGACGAAATCCTCTTCCACGCTGATGTAGTCGATGCGCGAGGAATGCGTCGTGGCCGGGTGGCCGAGCGCGGCCACCTGCAAGGGCGCTAGCCGCAGATTGGCCGCGAACATGGTGATGGGGAACATGCCCACGCTGGGCATGTAGAACACGCACGGCCGACGCGCCTGTGCAGTCTCGCGCACGGTGCGCAGACTGGACACCAGGTCGCCGGGCTGCTCCAGCGTGATGAATTCATCGAAGACGGCGCGACCCAGTTCGTCGGTATTGGCCGCGTAGCCCAGGGCAATCACGTGGAAATGGCGGCGTGCCGCCTCCAGCGTCTTGGAGTGGGTACGGTAGATCGAGTGTCCGCCGGAAAACCACTCCAGCAAGACCAGCATGACCGGCTTGCCATTGACGCGCCCGCCACCGTCCTGCGCCAGGTCATGCAGGCCGTCGGCAGCGAGCTTGCCGAGCAGCAGCTGGTTGATGGCGCCCTTGATGCGATGGCGCTGCGGCAGGTCGGCGTAGCTGCAGTGCATGTAGACGTCATGCAGCACGGCAACCGGCAGCCCGTCCAGGGAATCCAGTTCATGCAGTCGTTCGGGCAGCCAGTGCAGCAGGGCCTCGCGCTTGGAATGCGCCGCCGGCGTACCGAGAAAGCGCGGCGACATCAATGCCAGGAACAGCGCGGCGGCCAGCGGTTTGTTCTGGACCCAGAGCGCTTCCACATCGAGCGGCAATTCCGATTCAGGGGAGTACAGCAGACAGAATTTCACCAGGTCCAGCGGCTTGACCTCGAATACCGCCGATTGCGGACCGCCGAAATTGAGCGAGCGCAGGATGTGATCGGCATTGATGAAGTGACTCGCCCCGAATAGCGCCGCCAGCCAGCGCTGGAACTGGATGAGCTGGCCGAAACCGTTGGGACTGAGGTGAAAGCCGGGATCCGACAGCAGTGCCGAGATGGCGCCGGTAAGGCGCGCCAGTGTGTGCTGTTCCAGTTCGGCCTGGGTCACCGCCGGCGAGACCTGCAAGGAAAACCTGCCGGCCAGTTGCCCGTACTGCCGATCGATCAGTTGCAGCAGGCGCACCAGTTCCTGTGCGGCGGGCTCCCGCTGGCGTGCGTAGCAGAGGTACTCGAATTTTTCCAGGGAGAAAATGTCGTCTTGGCTGGCCGTCATCGGGGGCTCATTCGGGTGGTCAGTGGCGCAGACGGCATTGTGCCGTCTTCGGCGCCGTGCCGCCAGCAAGATCGTCGCGGCCCGAGGACTGGCTCAATGCCGGGTGCGCGCCTGCACCATGGCCGACGGCGTCTGCCCGAACAGTTTCTTGTAGTCGCACGAGAACTGGCTGAAGTTGGCGAAGCCCCAGGCGGCAGCGATGTCGCCGATGCTGCCGACGGCCTGGCTGCCATCGCCCGCGCACAGGGCGCGGCGCACCCCGTTCAGGCGCAGCGAGCGCAGATAGCTCATGGGGCTCATGCCCAGCACATCCTCGAAGCAGTATTGCAGCGTGCGGCGACTGACGTGGACGGCCTCGCACAGCATGGGGACGGTCACCGGGCTGTCCTGATGCGCCATCGCGAACTCGCGCGCATCGTTGACGATACGGCGGCGGCGCAGAAAGCTGGCACCGGCTTGCGCCTCGATCTCGCCCTCGTCCAGCATGGCCAGCAAGGCTACCAGCACGGCCTCCTGGCGCAGTTGCAGGGCGGCATGGGCGTGGGCGCCGCTGGCCTGGCCCGCCAGGGCGAGCAGGGCAGCGATCTGCTGGCGGCAATCTTCCAGACCCTGATGCCCGACCTTGAGCAGTTCGGCCCGGTGCAGGCGGTTCCAGTCCGGCTGACAGCCCAGCCGTGCGGCACTCGATTGCAGGGCGTCGCGTTGTACCACGATGCCGTAGATTTCATGGGCATCCGGCGTGACCAGTTCGAATTCGCAGGCACCCGGACGGGTCATCACCACATCCTCACCCACCTGGCGGCCATTGATGCGCATGCCGCTGGTGCGCACCTCGATACCGAACCACAAGGCATCGGGCCATACCTGGCAGGACTGGCGCACGGCACGGCTGCTGGCCTCGCGGAAAATCTGCAGACCGCTGCTCTGCCACTCCTGCAGCACGCCTTCAAAGCGACCGCAGGTGATCTGGTCGTAGCGTTGTTCCCAGTCCGTCAGGTTGTGCGCATGCTCATCCACATCGCGCGCAACGGCGGTGCGCAATGCCCGCTGGCTGTGCGTGGCAGGTGTGTCAGGCTGGGACAGTGAGAGCGCGGACATGGGCAGACTCCTTGATCGACCGGCGGCTAGCAAGCCGCGCAGGTTTGCCGAATTTCGATAACGCCGCCGAAATCGCCGTTGCTATATTGGGTCGGCAGGGCAGCGTATTGCGCCAGATCAAGCAAGCGCCATGCCCGCCAGTCCTATCACAGGGGTCGCCACGCAGCGGCCCGTCCTTCGCGCCAACGGGAGAATCCGATGAATGCAAGCTCTTCAGGGCAGGGCCATACCCTCAAGCCCGTCCTGTCCACCCTGCAGCTCTGGGCCATTGCGGTCGGGCTGGTGATTTCCGGCGAATACTTCGGCTGGAGCTATGGCTGGGCCAGCGCCGGCACGCTGGGCTTCACGGTCACGGCTCTGTTCATTGCGGCCATGTATGCCACTTTCATCTTCAGCTTTACCGAACTGACTACCTCCATTCCCCATGCGGGTGGGCCGTTTGCCTACAGCAAGCGCGCCTTCGGGCCGGTGGGCGGCTACCTGGCGGGCGCGGCCACGCTCATCGAATTCGTCTTTGCGCCACCGGCCATCGCCCTGGCCATCGGCGCCTACCTCAATGTGCAGTTCCCCGATATCGATCCCAGGCAGGCGGCGCTGGGCGCGTATCTGGTGTTCATGACGCTCAATATCGTCGGCGTGCAGATTGCGGCCACCTTTGAGCTCTTCGTGACGCTGCTGGCGATCTTCGAATTGCTGGTCTTCATGGGGGTGGTGGCGCCAGGTTTCTCGCTGATCAATTTCACCAAGGGCGGCTGGTCGGGCAGTGACAGCTTCAGCCTGGCGGCGGTGCCCGGCATGTTCGCGGCGATCCCGTTTGCGATCTGGTTCTTCCTCGCCATCGAAGGCGTGGCCATGGCCGCCGAAGAAGCCAAGGACCCCAGGCGCTCCATTCCCATCGCCTACATCACCGGCATCCTCACGCTGGTGGTGCTGGCCATCGGCGTGATGCTCTTCGCTGGCGGGGCCGGCGACTGGACCAAACTGGCCAATATCAATGATCCGCTGCCGCAGGCCATGAAACTGATCGTGGGCGGCAACAGCAACTGGTTGCACATGCTGGTGTGGCTGGGCCTGTTCGGGTTGGTGGCGTCGTTCCACGGCATCATCCTGGGCTACTCGCGCCAGATCTTTGCGCTGGCCCGCGAAGGCTATCTGCCTGCGTATTTCGCCCGGATCCATCCGCGCTTCAAGACACCGCACCGTGCCATCCTGGCTGGCGGGGTGGTGGGCATCGCCGCCATCTACAGCGACGAGCTCATCAAGATCGGCGGCCAGACGCTCACCGCCAATATCGTCACCATGTCGGTGTTCGGTGCGATCCTGATGTACATCCTGTCGATGCTGTCGCTGTTGCGCCTGCGCCGCATCGAGCCTGGCCTGGAGCGGCCTTTCCGGGCGCCGCTGTATCCCTACTTCCCGGCCTTTGCATTGTTCGGTGCGCTGGTCTGCATGGCCACCATGATCTACTACAATCCGCTGATCTTCGGCATCTTCGTGGCGCTGATGGCACTGGGATATGTGTGCTACCTTGCATCGGCGCGTCATCGTTCGGGACGTGGCCTGCCGGCTTGAGGCGGGCACATGTGACAGCGCGCTTTTTCAGGGAGCAACCGATCATGTCGACACCTCGTTTTCGCCACAGCGCGGGGAGCACCAGCTACGCATTTCGTGATCTGAAGGAGCTCATGGCCAAGGCCAGCCCGGCGCGCTCAGGCGACTTGCTGGCCGGTGTGGCCGCTGCCAGTGCCGAGGAGCGCGCCATTGCACAGATGGCGCTGGCCGAGCTGCCGCTGAAGACCTTCCTCCAGGAGCCGCTGATTCCCTACGAAGACGATGAGGTCACCCGCCTCATCCTCGACAGTCACGACCGCGCAGCGTTTGCAGCGATTGCCCACCTGACCGTGGGCGACCTGCGCAACTGGCTGCTGGCCGACAACACCGACAGCACCGTACTGGCAGCGGTCGCCCCCGGTGTCACGCCGGAGATGGCGGCTGCCGTCTCCAAGATCATGCGCAATCAGGATCTGATCCTGGTGGCCAAGAAATGCCGTGTGGTCACGGCCTTTCGCAATACCATCGGCCTGCCCGGCCGCTTGTCCACGCGCCTGCAGCCCAATCACCCTACCGATGACGCCAGCGGCATTGCCGCCAGCATGCTCGATGGCCTGCTGTATGGCAACGGCGATGCGGTCATCGGCATCAATCCCGCCACGGACAACGTGCCGCAGGTGGTCAAGCTGGTCGGGATGATGGCCGAGGTGATCGCGCGCTACGAAATCCCCACGCAATCCTGCGTGCTGACCCACGTCACCAACACGATTGCGGCCATCGAGCGCGGCGCGCCGGTGGACCTGGTGTTCCAGTCGATTGCCGGGACCGAGGCAGCCAATCGCGGCTTCGGTATCGACCTGGCCATCCTGGCTGAGGCGCGTGCGGCGGCACTGTCCCTGCAACGTGGCACCGTGGGCGACAACGTCATGTATTTCGAAACCGGTCAGGGCAGTGCGCTGTCGGCCAACGCCCATCATGGCGTCGATCAGCAGACCTGCGAAGCACGCGCCTATGCGGTGGCGCGGGCGTTCAAGCCGCTGCTGGTCAATACGGTAGTGGGTTTCATCGGGCCGGAATATCTTTATGACGGCAAGCAGATCATCCGCGCCGGACTGGAAGACCATTTCTGCGCCAAGCTGCTGGGCCTGCCCATGGGCTGCGATGTCTGCTACACCAACCACGCCGAGGCCGACCAGAACGACATGGATGTGCTCCTGACCCTGCTGGGCGTGGCAGGCTGCACCTTCATCATGGGCATTCCCGGTTCGGATGACATCATGCTCAACTACCAGACCACTTCCTTCCACGATGCCTTGTATGCCAGGCGGGTACTGGGTTCGCGGCCGGCTCCCGAATTCGAGGCGTGGCTGCAGCGGATGCAGATATTCAATGCGGGCGGCCAGGAGCAGGCATTCCGCCTGCATGCCGACATGCCGCCCGGTTTTCGCGATACCTTGCTGCGCCTTCAATGACCATGGACGACCACGAGCTTTCACCGCATGGTGCAGAAAACGTCAGCCCCGGTGCAGAAAACGTCACGGCCAATCCGTGGGAAGCCCTGCGCCGTTTTACCGCTGCACGCATCGCCCTGGGACGCAGTGGCGTCAGCCTGCCAACCGCGCCGCAGCTGGCTTTCCAGCTGGCCCATGCGCAGGCACGCGATGCCGTGCATCTGCCGCTGGACGTGGCAGGACTGAAGGATCAGTTGCAGCAACAAGGGATCTGCGCCGCCCAGGCTATCCCGGATGTACGGAGTGCGGCCGCCGATCGGCTGATGTACCTGCAGCGGCCGGACTTCGGGCGCAAGCTGTCGGAAAGTTCGCGCCAGCAGTTGCTTGAACGTTTCGGCACCGCGCCGCAACGGCGCTTCGATGTGGGCTTCGTCATCGCTGATGGCTTGTCGGCGCTGGCCATCGTACGCAATGCCGCCCCTTTCCTGGCCCAGGTAATGCAGCGCATCGCGTCCGAAGGATGGTCGATGGCGCCCCCGGTGATCGTGCAGCAGGGGCGGGTCGCGGTGGCTGACGAGATTGGTGAACTGCTGGGCGTGAAGCTGGTGGTGATCCTGATCGGCGAGCGACCGGGCTTGAGTTCGCCTGACAGCATGGGGCTCTATCTGACCTGGATGCCCTCGCGCGGGCTGACCGACGCCAGCCGCAACTGCATCTCCAATGTGCGGCCGGAAGGTCTGCCGTACGCCGAGGCGGCCTACAAGCTGCATTACCTGATGGCGCAGGCGCATGAGCGTGGCTTGTCGGGCGTGGCCTTGAAGGATGAGACGGCCAGTGCGGCAGAGGAACTGGATGTGCGGCGCAATTTCCTGCTGGGAGGTGATTGAGCCGGTCACTTCTGCTCGATACAGCGTTAACGGAAAAGGCCGCGAATCTGCATTCGCGGCCTTTTCGTTTTGCTGCCGGGGAGGTCGGATCATCCCTCCCGGCAACGATCAACGGCTTACAGCGTTTCCAGCGCCTGGTTCAGCGTGGCGCTCGGACGCATCACGGCGAAGGTCTTTTCGCGATCCGGCAGGTAGTAGCCGCCGATGTCGACTTCCTTGCCCTGCACCGAGTTGAGCTCTTCGACGATCTTCTGCTCGTTCTCGGCCAGTGCCTTGGCCAGCGGTGCGAACTGCTTGGCCAGCTCGGCGTCGTCCTTCTGCGCGGCCAGTTCCTGGGCCCAGTACAGGGCCAGGTAGAAGTGGCTGCCACGGTTGTCCAGCTCACCGGTCTTGGGCGAGGGCGACTTGTTGTTGTCCAGCAGCTTGCCGGTGGCAGCATCCAGGGTCTTGGCCAGGATCTTGGCGCGGGCGTTGCCGGTCTTGATGCCGACGTCTTCGATGGACACGGCCAGGGCCAGGAATTCACCCAGCGAATCCCAGCGCAGGTGGTTCTCGCCGACCAGCTGTTGCACGTGCTTGGGGGCCGAGCCGCCGGCACCGGTTTCGAACATGCCGCCACCGGCCATCAGCGGGACGATCGACAGCATCTTGGCCGAGGTGCCCAGTTCCATGATGGGGAACAAGTCGGTCAGGTAGTCGCGCAGGATGTTGCCGGTCACCGAGATGGTGTCCAGGCCGCGGATGACGCGTTCCAGGGTGTAACGCATGGCGCGCACTTGCGACATGATCTGGATGTCGGCACCGGTCAGGTCGTGATCCTTCAGGTAGGTGTTGACCTTCTTGATCAGTTCGGCTTCGTGCGGACGGTACGGATCCAGCCAGAACACGGCCGGCATGCCGGACAGGCGGGCGCGGGTCACGGCCAGCTTGACCCAGTCACGGACCGCTGCGTCCTTGACCTGGCACATGCGCCAGATGTCGCCTTCTTCCACGTTCTGCTCCAGCAGCACCTGGCCGTCCAGGGTGACGATGCGGGCCACGCCGGCCTGGGCGATTTCGAAGGTCTTGTCGTGCGAACCGTATTCTTCGGCCTTCTGGGCCATCAGGCCGACGTTGGGCACGGTACCCATGGTGGTCGGGTCGAAGGCGCCGTTGGTCTTGCAGAAGTTGATGATTTCCTGGTAGATGCGGGCGAAGGTCGATTCCGGCAGCAGGGCCTTGGTGTCTTCGGTCTTGCCGGCGGCGTTCCACATCTTGCCGCCTGCGCGGATCATGGCCGGCATGGAGGCGTCGACGATCACGTCGTTGGGGGCGTGCAGGTTGGTGATGCCCTTGGCGGAGTCCACCATGGCCAGGCGCGGGCGCTTGGCTTCATCGGCCTTCAGGTCGGCCAGCACTTCGGCCTTCTTGTCTTCGGGCAGGGTGTTGATCTTTTCGTAGACGCCGGACATGCCGTTGTTCGGGTTCACGCCGATCTCGGCGAACAGCTTGGCATGCTTGGTGAAGGTGTCCTTGTAGTAGGTGCGCACGGCGTGGCCGAAGACGATCGGGTGCGAGACCTTCATCATGGTGGCCTTGACGTGCACCGACAGCAGCAGGTCGGTCTCGTAGGCGTCCTGCATCTGTTCTTCGTAGTAGGCACACAGGGCCTTCTTGCTCATGAACATGCTGTCGATGATTTCGCCGGCTTGCAGCGAGATCTTCGGCTTCAGGACGATGGTTTCGCCGGACTTGGTGACCAGGTCCATCTTGACGTCCACGGCCTTGTCCAGGGTCAGGCTCTTTTCGCCGGCGTAGAAGTCGCCGCCGTGCATGTGCGCCACGTGGGTACGCGAGGCCATGGACCACTTGGCCATCGAGTGCGGGTGCTTGCGGGCGTAGTTCTTGACGGCGTTGGGCGCGCGGCGATCCGAGTTGCCTTCGCGCAGGACCGGGTTGACGGCGCTGCCGGTGACCTTGGCGTAACGCTTTTGCAGGGCCTTTTCTTCTTCGGTGGTCGGGTTTTCCGGATAGTCCGGCAGCTTGTAGCCGCGCGATTGCAGTTCGCGGATGGCGGCTTGCAGTTGCAGGATCGAGGCGCTGATGTTGGGCAGCTTGATGATGTTGGCTTCCGCGCTCTGGGTCAATGCGCCCAGTGCGGCCAGGTTGTCGGGGACTTTCTGCTCATCGGTGAGGTACTCGGGGAATTCAGCCAGGATACGCGCAGCCACCGAAATATCGCTTTCGACGACGTCGATGCCGGCCGCGGCGGTGAACTTCTTGACGATGGGCAAGAGCGAGTGGGTCGCCAGATAGGGTGCCTCGTCGGTCAGCGTATAGATGATGGTCGGGTTGCCAGTAGTCACGATGATGTCCTTGCGTTGGTGTGTTGATGTGCTTTGGTGCGATCCCCGCAGCGCCGGATGGTCCGCCCTGGCTCTGTCGGCCTGGGCTGGCGCCACCTCCTTGTCGGCTGTGCTGCGCGGAAATTCGTCTCCCGGGGCGGCATGGCTGGCGTACTGCTGCCAGAGAGCCGCGGCAAAAAACAGCGGTAGTTTACTCCTAAGCGGGGCGAAATGCTTCAACTCTTATATAAGACTTGAAGAAATTTTTGCTTTTGACTCGATTCCTTCTCTGCTTTTATTCGTCTCCTCCTGGCTCTGCTATTGTCATGCGTTCACTTTTTTCTATCGTCCGGCAATTTGCCGTACAATGCCAATCAAGGAGGAATTCATGATGCCTGCCGTTTCAACTGCGCGGCTTGAAGCCCGAATCAGTCCCGAATTGCAGCAATTGCTCAAGCGCGCCGCCGAGATCGAAGGGCGGACGTTGACGGATTTCGTTGTCGCGGCGGTCCAGGACGCGGCGCAACGAGCCATTGAGCAGGCAGAAGTGATCCGCTTGTCGCTGGAAGACCAGCAGCGCTTCGCCGATGCTCTTCTGTCGCCGCCGCCACCGTCGGCCGCATTGCGACGCGCCATGGTGCGTCATGACAAACTGCTGCGCAGCGAAGAATGACGCGCCCGCCGTTTCTGGTGACGGCGCTCGATATCGCATCTCACGACCGTAGTCGCTTTGAATCCGGTTCGCCTGCATTGAATCGCTACCTGCGCGAACAGGTGACGCAGGATATTCGCCGCCGTGTCGCTGCATGCTTCGTGGCGGTGGACGATGAGCAGCGCGTGGCAGGCTTCTACACGCTGGCCAGTGCCAGCGTTCCGCTGGCGGGACTGTCTGACGCGCTGCGCCGCAAGTTGCCGCGCTATGGCGCCATCCCTGCCATCCGTCTGGGACGCCTGGCAGTGGACCGTGAATTCAAAGGTCGCGGCCTCGGGGGCGCCTTGTTGGTCAATGCCTTGTATCGCGCCATCGCCGCCGAGATACCGGGCGCAGTCATGGTAGTTGATGCCAAAGACGCACAGGCAGCGGCCTTCTACCGGCATCATGGTTTCGTCGCCTTGCAGGATGCGCCGCTGACACTGTTCTTGCCGTTGACATCGGTCCGCCAAGTGTGAGTCCGTGTTTCTGCATCACCATAAAAAAGGGCCGCAACGCTGCGGCCCATCCCAATAGCTAGAACCCATTTCATAAATAGGCGTGAGATGCGTTCTGTCCAGAAAGGGCGCTGGCAAGGCGCGCGACGCGTCGTGTGGCGGTGCCACACGCAAGGAGCGCAACGCGGCCAGCGCCCTTTCTGGACAGAACCCGGAGGGAGCGGCCCGTTTGGGCGAATTGCTGCGTTACGAATTTGGGTCAAGACGCCCAGTCTTGACCCAAATTCGCGCCTTGCACTTCATCCCAAACGGGACTCGCTCGCACTCACGCCTATTTATGAAATGGGTTCTAGTACAAGAATCAGTCTCAGGCCGTCACCGCCTGCGGTGCCGCCTTGTTGCGGTACAGGATCAGGGTCGCAATCAGCCCGCACACGGCGGCTGCGCTCATCCAGATGCCCGGAGCGGCCTTGTCGCCGGTGGCCTGGATCAGACCCGTCGCAATGGCCGGGGTGAACCCGCCGAAGACGGCGGTGGCCAGGCTGTAGGCCAGCGAGAATCCTGCGGTGCGCACGTCGGCCGGCATCACTTCGGTCAGCGCCACCACCATCGCACCGTTGTAGCTGGCGTACAGGAAGGACAGCCACAGTTCGACCATCAGCATCTTGGCAAAGCTGGCGTCATGGACCAGCCAGTTCACGGCCGGGTAGGCGGTCAGGATGGTCAGGACGGTAAAGGTCACCAGGATGGGGCGACGGCCGATACGATCCGACAGCGCGCCCATGATGGGCAGCCAGATGAAGTTGGACAGACCCACGCACAAGGTCACGATCAGGCTGGACTCGGTGGACAGCATCAGGACCTTCTTGCCGAAGGTCGGGGTGTAGACCGTGATCAGGTAGAACGACACGGTCGTCATCGACACCAGCATCATGCCGGCGATCACCAGCTTCCAGTTCTCGATCATGGAGCGGAAGATCTGGCCGGTGCTGGGGCGGTGCTTGCGGCGCATGAACTCTTCGGTCTCCTGCAGCGAGCGGCGGATCACGAACAGTACCGGCACGATCAGGCAGCCGATGAAGAAGGGAACGCGCCAGCCCCAGTCACCGACCTGGGCCGGCGTGAGCGTGGTCGAGAGCAGGTAGCCGATGCCGGCCGCCACGATGATGGCCACCTGCTGGCTGCCCGACTGCCAGCTCACATAGAAGCCCTTGTTGCCGGGCGTGGCCATTTCGGCCAGGTAGACCGACACGCCGCCCAGTTCCACGCCGGCCGAGAAGCCTTGCAGCAGGCGGCCGATGAGCACCAGCATGGGGGCCAGCGCGCCGATGGTGGCGTAGGACGGGACAAAGGCGATGAGCATGGTGCCCAGCGCCATCAGGGCCAGGGTCACGATCAGGCCCTGGCGGCGGCCGACACGGTCCACATAGGCGCCCAGGATGATGGCGCCCAGCGGACGCATCAGGAAGCCGGCGCCGAAGGTCATGAAGGTCAGCATCAGCGAGGCAAAATCGTTGCCGCTGGGGAAGAAGGCCCTGGAGATATGCGTCGCGTAAAATCCGAACAGGAAGAAATCGAACATTTCCATGAAATTGCCGCTGGTCACGCGCAGCACCGTGGAAAACTTCGAGGGTGAAGAAGTGGATGTCGTCATGAGATGTGCCTCGTTATCTGTTGGGCGGACCGTGTTGATTCCGGTCTTGCGCCTGTCTCGTACTGCCCTGCGGCAGCCTGTGTCAGGATCTTTTTTAGTGGGAACAGCTATTGCGCCGGGGATTCTATGCCTGAAAGCGGCCCGTAGGACCGGCTTGCTGCACTGCGTATGCAAATATCGGTTTTTTCGATAGCTGGATGAAAGCTTCAGGCGCCATTTCTCTCACAAAACGCCCTGGGCAGGACAAACTGCGCTGCATCAAGGTGATGTCCGCCGGACTATGGTGCAATGCGGCAAAGCGCCATGATCCCGAACCCGGCTCGCACAGTACATCCATGAAAGGTCCCCATGAAAACTGCCGTCTACAGCGCCCGCCGTTACGACCAGACCCTGCTCTCAAGCGCCAATGCCGCCTGTGGTGCCGGACATGAACTGATCTTCCTGCAGGATCGTCTGGACAGCACGACTGCACAACTGGCCAGTGGCTGCGAGGCCGTGGCGGCCTTCGTCAATGACGACCTGGGGGCCGCCGTGCTGGAGCGGCTGGCCGGGCTGGGCGTGCGTTTCGTCACCACGCGTTCTACCGGCTTCAATCACATCGATACCCAGGCGGCCCGTCGGCTGGGCATCACTGTGGCGCGGGTAGCGGATTACTCGCCGTATTCGGTGGCCGAGTTTGCCGTGGGCCTGCTGCTGGCAGTCAATCGCAAGATCGCGCGTGCCAGCCTGCGTACGCGGGAAGGCAATTTCGAGCTGGAAGGCTTGATGGGCTTCGACCTGCACGGCAAGACCGTGGGGGTGATCGGGACCGGCAAGATCGGCGCGCTGTTCGCCCGCATCATGGCCGGTTTCGGCTGCACCGTGCTGGGCAGCGACCTGCATCACAATCCGGACTTCGAGGCGCCGGGCGGGCGTTACGTGAGCCGCGATGAACTCTTCGCCGCCAGTGACGTGATCTCGCTGCATTGCCCCCTCACCGAATCGACCCGCTACCTGGTCAATGCCGACAGCCTGGCGCTTGCCAAGCCCGGCTGCATCCTGGTCAATACCAGCCGCGGCGCCCTGGTGGACACGGAAGCTGCCATTGCTGCCTTGAAGAGCGGCCGCTTGCGCGGCTTGGCTATCGATGTCTATGAGCAGGAAGCCAGCCTGTTCTTCCAGGACCTGTCCTCGACCATCATTACCGACGACGTCATCCAGCGGCTGGTGTCCTTTCCCAACGTGATCGTCACCGGCCACCAGGCCTTCTTCACCGAAGAAGCCATCGGCCAGATCATGCAGACCACGATCGACAACCTCAGCGGTTTTGCCGCCGGGACCGACCTGGGTGAGCGGCGGGTGGCCTGATCAGGCGCTTGGGTGGTGGGGGTCGAAGAGCGTCCCCAACTGGTCACCGATGCGGGGACGCAAGTACGCGTACACGCGCCGGATGATGTGCTCGGCGTCATCGGCACCATAGGTCTGCGTCAATTGCCGCTGCATGTCGAAATGCAGGTAGAGCAGGCCGCGCAGGCTCTGGAAGGCGGTCGGATGATACTGGCCGCATACCTGTTCATTGTTGTCCAGCACCCGGTTGAGCACGCCGGGATCGAACAGGCGCACCTGGCAGATGACGGCGCAGCGGACGATTTCCATGTCCAGCGCTTCCAGTTCCTGGGTCAGTTCATCGGGGGTGTGGCGCTCGGCGCTCAGCTTTTCGCTCATGACTGTCTTTCGGCGGAGGAGGGGGAGCGCCCAGCATAGCATTTGCTGCATCGCGGAAAACATGTCGAAGATCAATCCTGGTGGGATTGGCGTGGGCTGCCCCTGTCAATTCTGCAAATGACTTCACTTGCCGCAGAGGGAGGATACTGTCGCCAGGAGTCCGGCGGGGGCACATGCCGCCCCCGCTCCATTGGCCGCCGGTCTGGCGTGCCAGGGTCATTCCAGCGCTGCCGCCGGTCCGAAAAATTCATATCGGCTCTGCGCCGCCGGTACGCCCAGCGCGCCCAGTGCAGCCTTGATGGCCTTCATGAACGGCTTGGGACCGACGAAGTAGGCATCCACATCGCGCGTGGCCGGCAGCCATTGCTGCAGCAGCGCGGCATCGATGAAGCCGGTGGCATATGGTGCCGGGTCGCCCGCCCGCGCCCGCTCATAGCAGAAATGCGCCCGCAACTGCGGATGCCGCGCTGCCAGCTCTTCCACCTGGCGGCGGAAGGCATGCACGCCGCCGTGGCGCGCCGCGTGGATGAAATGCACCGGACGACCAGTCGGCAGGGCCGCTGTCAGCATGGTCATCATCGGCGTAACGCCCACGCCGCCGCTGATGAGCACCAGTGGCTTGTCACTGGCGCTGAGCGTGAAGTCGCCGGCGGGCGGGAACAGTTCCACCACCGACCCCACATGGATCTGGTCATGCAGCTGGCGCGAGACCTTGCCTTCGGGTTCGCGCTTGACGCTGATCCGGTACTGCAGCGGCTGGCCGTGCTGACGCAGCGGTGCCGACAGCGAATACTGGCGTCGCTGCTCCAGTCCGTCGACCACCATGCGCAGGCCGATGTACTGGCCCGGCTCGAAGTCCATCAGCGCACCACCATCCTGCGGCACGAAGTAGAAGGAGGTGATCTCCTCGCTCTCGGCCACCTTGCGCGTGACGACGAAATTGCGCGCCCCGCGCCAGCCACCGGGTGCGGCCGCCTTGGCATCGTATTGCTGGCGTTCTGCGCCGATCAGAATGTCGGCCAGCTGGCCATAGGCGGCGGCCCAGGCGTCGATGACGGCATCGGTGGCGATTTCCGCACCCAGCACTTCGCGGATGGCGCGCAGCAGGCAGTCGCCCACCATCGGGTAGTGCTCCGGCAGCACCTGCACGGCCACATGCTTGTTGATGATCTGCGCGGCCAGTGGGCCCAGTTCCTCCAGGCGGTCGATGTGGCGGGCGTACATCAGCACGCCGTTGGCCAGCGCCCGCGGCTGGTCGCCGCTGGCCTGGTGCGCACGGTTGAATAGCGGGTGGACCTGCGGATAGTCGCGCATGAGCATCTTGTAAAAATGCGTGGTCAGCGCCTCGCCCCCCGATTCGAGCAGGGGAACGGTGGATTTGACGATGGCGAGTTGGGCATCGGTAAGCATGCTGAACCTTTCAGGAGAGTGGGAAGGGGCCGGAATAGCCGGTTCCCTCTCCTTGTTACAAGACGCGTGCCATCGCATGAATCCAATGAAATCAATGACTTGCTGATTGATGAGGTAGTAATGACCTGTGTCATAATGACTTTTTATTCTTTCGCTGGTAGTCGATATGACCTCAAAAGTGCTGCTGGACGCCTTGTTGCCCCTGGTGGCCGACCTCTCGCGCCAGATCGATGATCGTGAGCGCTATCGCCGCCTGCTGCAGACCTTGCGCACGCTCTTTCCCTGCGATGCGGCTGCGCTGCTGCGGCTGGAGGGTGAGATGCTGGTGCCGCTGGCCATCGACGGACTGGCCAGTGACACGCTGGGACGACGTTTCCGCATTGCCGACCATCCGCGCTTTGGCGTCCTGCTGGCCAATGCCGCGCCGACACGCTTTCCTGCCGATTCGACTCTGCCGGACCCTTACGATGGCCTGGTCGACGGCTTGAACGATGCCCATTCGGGCGCGCTGGAAGTGCATGACTGCATGGGGTGCGCGCTGTCCGTCAATGGTCGCCCCTGGGGCCTGGTCACGCTCGATGCGCTGGGGGCGGGCCGTTTCGACCAGGTGGACATGGCCTCGCTGCAAGCCTTTGCGGCACTGGCGGCGGCGACAGTCAACGTGGCCGAACGCATCGACGATCTGGCGCAAGCCGGGGAACAGGCACGCCAGCGCGCCGAAGCCTACCGGCTGGGGCTGGAGGAGAGCCAGGGCAAGCGCGAACTGATCGGACAGAGTCCCGCCCGGAAGCAACTGCTGGAGGAGATCCGCATGGCCGCGCCCAGCGACATGACCGTGCTGGTCAGCGGCGAGACCGGCACCGGCAAGGAGCTGGTGGCGCACGCCCTGCATGCCGCTTCGCCGCGCGCCCACAAGCCCATGATCAGCCTGAACTGTGCCGCCTTGCCCGACACCCTGGTGGAGAGCGAATTGTTCGGCCACGTGCGCGGCGCCTTTTCCGGCGCGGTGGCGGATCGACGGGGCAAGTTCGAGATGGCCGATGGCGGCACCTTGTTCCTGGATGAAGTCGGGGAACTGCCGCTGTCGGTGCAGGCCAAGCTGTTGCGGGTGCTGCAGAGCGGGCAGTTGCAGCGGGTGGGCTCGGACCGCGAACACCGCGTGGACGTTCGGCTGATCGCGGCCACCAATCGCGATCTGTCCGAGGAGGTCAAACGCGGCCATTTCCGGGCTGATTTCTATCATCGTCTTTCGGTCTTCCCGATTCGCGTACCGCCCTTGCGCGAGCGCGGACGTGACGTGCTGCTGCTGGCGGGCTATTTCCTGGAACAGAACCGGGCGCGCCTGGGCCTGGCCAGCCTGCGCCTGTCCGCCGACGCCCAGCGCGCCTTGCTGGAGTACCCCTGGCCCGGCAACATCCGCGAACTGGAGCACCTGATCGGCCGCAGCGCCCTGCGCGCCCTGGCCGCGCAGGCGCGGCGGCCGAACATCCTCACGCTGGAGGCGACCTCGCTCGAACTGGATCAGGCACGCACGGCAGCGCCGCCGCAGCAAAGTGCGCCGGAGCCGGATGATCCGGGTCCGGCGCCGAACCTGCGGTCCGCGGTGGAGCGCTTCGAGCGCAAGCTGGTGGCCGACAGCCTGCAGCGCCATGGCGGCAACCTGGCCGCCAGCGCGCGCGAACTGGGCCTGGACCGGGCCAACCTGAACCGCCTGGCCAGGCGCCTCGGCCTGCGCTAGCCGTAGGACGGTGGTTTAGGGGCGATATGAAGAAAAAGAAAAGAAAACGGCCGGAATCCTTCAGGGCCGGGACCCTTCCTGATTCCGGCCGCAACGGCCATGAAGCTTCGTGTCAAAAACCGCGAAGCCCGGGACGACATCAGAGCTGTTGATGCTCCACGTCCAGTTCTGCCAGCTGGCCGCGAATGCGGATGGCCGTCAGGTTGCGGGCCGCTGCGGCATCGTCGTTGACGTGCTGCAGGTCTTCGGGCGGGGCGCTGACGACCTTCACGGGTGCGCTGGCAGGAACGGTGCCGGTAATGCCGGGGTTGAGTTGCGACATGATGATCTCCAAGGGATGAAAATCTCGTGCAGGCCCGCCGGTGGCAATGCAGGGCGGGCGGGACTGCCCTACGCGATATCAGGGATATGAACGTTTTGGCAATCCGAATGATGCAATATTAGCCGTTTTGGTTGCGCTGCAACAGGTAGTGAGCGGCTTAAATTTTTGTAGGAAGACGCGCAATGTTGATGCCTGGCAATCCTCCTGGGCTGACGCCTGAGTCCGGGGCCGGGCGGTCGCTGCCACGGATGAGGGATACAGGGGCGCAATGACGACGGGTTGCACATAGAGAGGTTCAATTTGCGCCTCCGTCCCCGGCTCACTAACATGAAGCTTCCTTGCACCTGACGTAAGCAATGAGGGTTCGGGACGCACTTTCTGCTTGCCTTCTTGGTGGCGCTCGCTGCGAAACGATTTAAATTATTTAAAGTATTTAAATGGTTTAAATCGTTTAAATAGTTTGGATGGCATGGATGGTTTGGATGCTTCAAAGCGTTCATGCCGCCCGAATCATTGCGCCGTTTCATCAGCTCATCTGGCAACGCAGTGCCAATGCAGCGTTGCCAGCTCTTCCGTGATCGACCACCGCAAGCCGCCAGCAAGATACCGGCGCAGCGCGTCAACGCAGGCGCGCATGAGGGATTTTTCGCCGCGCTGCAACAGTAGGATTCATCCTACGCCATCTCAGGCCGCTGTCCGATAGTGAGCGGATCTGCCGATCCGTATAACGTCAATCATCGGCGCTCAACAGACTGTCCAGTCCAACATCAACAAGAAGGACATGTTTTCGTCCCGGCCACCGGATCAAGCCACGGTCGGGACGACAAACCATGCGATGCGACGAGCCAAGGGTGCTTTCCATCTCAGGTGCTTTCACACATTAGGGGTCCATCTTGCAAGCTCGAGTTCTGTTAGTCAGCTCAGAGGCCGTACCGCTCGTCAAGACCGGTGGCCTGGCCGACGTGATGACGGCGCTGGCCGTATCGCTGCGCAAAGTCGGTATCGATGCCAGCATCCTCATGCCCGCCTATCCGGAGGCGGTGCGCAACCTTGGCGACACGGTACAGATCGGTTTGAAGCACGGTCTGCCCGGTGGCGCCGGCCGCCTCTTGCGCGGCACCGTCCCCGGCACCGAGGTGCCGGCGCTGTTGCTGGATACGGCGCGTTTTCGCCAGCGTGGCGCCAATCCCTACGTCGATAGCGATGGCATCGAGTTCAGCGACAACGCCCTGTGCTTCGCCGATCTGTCGCATGCGGCCGTGGCCATCTGCGCCGGCGAAACCAGTCTGCCGGTGCCGCACGTGGTGCATGCCAACGACTGGCATGCCGGCCTGATTCCCTGCCTGCTCAAGCTGCGCGGGCTGGATCACATCGGCACCATGCTGACCATCCACAATCTCGCCTTCCAGGGCAATTTTGCGCTGGAATCGGCCGAGCAGATCGGCATCCCCCAGCATCTCCTGACCGGCGACGGCGTCGAATACTGGGGCAAGCTGTCCTTCCTCAAGGCCGGCATCCGCTTCTCGGACTGCGTCTCCACCGTCAGCAAGAACTACGCCGAAGAGATCATGACCCCGCGCTTCGGCTGCGGCATGGACGGCATCCTGTCCTTCCGCAAGCTGGACCTGCGCGCCATCCCCAATGCCATCGATGCCGCGCTGTGGAATCCCGCTGATGATCCGCTCATTGCCCGCAACTTCAGCATCGGCAACATGAAGGGCAAGGCCGCCTGCAAGCGCGACCTGCAAAAGCTCTTCGGCCTGCCGGTTGATCCCTTCGCCCCGGTGATGGGTCTGGGCTCGCGGATCTCGCACCAGAAGATGGCCGATGTGGTGATCGAGGCACTGCCCGGCATCATGGCGCGCCATCCGCGCCTGCAGGTGGTGATCCTGGGGTGTGGCGACCATGATTACGAAGCGGCCTTCCTCGATCTGGCCGAGCACTATCGCGGTCGCATCGCCGTGCATATCGGCTATGACGAGCGTCGTGCCCACGCCCTGCACGCCGGCAGCGACATGCTGCTGCACCCGACCCGTTTCGAGCCTTTCGGCCTCACGCCCCTGTATGCGATGCGTTACGGCGCCATCCCCATCGGCTCGCGTGTGGGCGGGCTGGTCGATACCGTCCGCGATGCCGACCTCGACCCGCAGCGCGCCACCGGCGTGCTCTTCGAAGGCGAGACCGCAGCCGACATGCAGCATGCCGTGGCACGTGCCTTCGCCCTCTACGGTGACACGGAGCGCTGGCAGAGCGTGCAGCGCAATGCCATGAGCATCGACTGCGACTGGGCCGGACCCACCCGCGCCTACCTCGATGCCTATGCCCACGTGGCCGACATGGCGGTGCGTCCGCTGTTCGCTCCACGTCCGCTGGCCGTCGAACGGCCCGCCGCACAGGCCCATGCTCAGCATGAGCGCGCGGTCAGCCCGGCTGCCGCCATCGCTGCGGCACTGGCGGGGGCGGTGGGCGTACCGGTGTCAGTGGCCGCTGCCTGAGCGACGCTTGCGGGGCCCGCTGAGCTCTGGGCCCTGGCGACATTCCGATCTGATCCTCACTCGGTCCACGTGGGCCGGGCAGGGGAGGTGTTTGCCGGCGCGCTGCTCCGACGCGCCGGTTTTTGATTCCGTTTTTTTGCGCTTTTTCGATCAACCCGATAACAACAACAGGAGTGTGCATGTCCGGCATGTCTGTCACGGCGTACAGGGCTTCCACGGAGTCCATGGAAGATGTTTCCGACGCCAGCTCGGCGCAACCGTCTTCGCCCTCTCATTGCACCGGTTTTCCGGAGCAAACTGCCTTGTCCCTTTCCTTTGAAGAACAGGGCCTGCTTCAGGCCCTGCTGGCAGGGCGTCTGGCGCAGCCCTTCAGCCTGCTGGGCCCGCGCTATGGGCGCCAGCCCGGCGGCGTGTCGTCCCTTCGCGCCTTCCACCCCGGTGCCGCCGCAGTGCGGGTGCGCTGCCGCCACAGTGGCGTGTTGCTGGGCGAGTTGCAGCAATTCCGGCTGCACGGGCAAGCCAGCGGTTTCTTCAGCGGCGTGGTCACCGGGCTGGACCAGCGGCGCCATGCAGTGCCTTATACGCTGGAGGTAGACTGGCCGATCCCCGACGGCAGCCGCAGCGTGCAAGCGACCGAGGATCCTTATGCCTTCGGCCTGCTGCTCGGTGAGCTCGACCTGCACCTGCTGCAGGAGGGGCGGCATCGTCAGCTGGCCGATTGCCTGGGTGCGCGCCCGATGGAGATCGATGGCGTACCCGGTACCCGCTTTGCGGTATGGGCCCCCAATGCCGAGCGCGTCTCGGTGGTGGGCGACTTCAACCAGTGGGATGGCCGACGCCACGTCATGCGCCTGCGCCACGAGCCGGGCGTGTGGGAGCTGTTCATCCCGCGCATCGGTCCCGGCGACGTCTACAAGTACGAGATCGTCGGGCGCGACGGCGTGTTGCTGCCGCTCAAGGCCGATCCGGTGGCGCGCGCGACCGAAGCCCCGCCGGCCACTGCCTCGGTGGTGGCCGACGCTCGTCCTTATCTCTGGCAGGATCAGCAGTGGATGGCCGAGCGTGCACAGCGCCAGTCGCGCTCGGCGCCGATGTCCATCTACGAGCTCCATCCCGCTTCCTGGCGCCGCGTGCCGGAACAGGCCCATCGCAACCTGAGCTGGGATGAGCTGGCCGATCAGCTGATCCCCTATGTGCTGGAGATGGGCTTTACCCATATCGAACTCATGCCGGTGATGGAGCATCCCTTCGGCGGCTCCTGGGGCTACCAACCCATCAGCATGTTTGCGCCCAGCGCGCGCTTCGGCAAACCGGAGCGCTTCGCCGCCTTCGTCGACCGTTGCCACCAGGCCGGCATCGGCGTGCTGCTGGACTGGGTGCCGGCGCATTTCCCGAGTGACCAGCACGGGCTGGCGCAATTCGACGGCACCGCGCTCTACGAGCACGCCGATCCGCGCGAGGGCTTCCACCAGGATTGGAACACGCTGATCTTCAATCTCGGCCGCAATGAAGTGCGCGGCTTCCTGATCGCCAGCGCCCTGGAGTGGATTGAGCATTTCCACGTCGACGGTCTGCGCGTGGATGCGGTGGCCTCAATGCTCTATCGCGATTACAGCCGCAAGTCCGGCCAGTGGGTGCCCAACGTTCACGGTGGTCGCGAGAACCTGGAGGCCGTGGCCTTCCTGCGCGAGCTCAATACCGTGGTGGCGCAGCGCTGCCCCGGTGTGCTGATGATCGCCGAAGAATCCACCTCCTGGCCCGGCGTGACCGCCGAGGTCAAGGACCAGGCCGATCATCACGGCCTGGGCTTCAGCTACAAGTGGAACATGGGCTGGATGAACGACACCCTGCGCTACATGGAACATGACCCGCTGTTCCGGCGTTATCACCATCACGACATGACATTCGGTCTGCTGTATGGATTCTCCGAAAACTTCATCTTGCCGATATCGCACGATGAGGTGGTCCACGGCAAGCGCGCGCTGTTGAACAAGATGCCGGGCGACGAATGGCGCCGCTTTGCCAACGTGCGCGCCTATTTCGGCTTCATGTGGAGCCATCCCGGCAAGAAGCTGCTGTTCATGGGCAGCGAGTTCGGCCAGCCCGACGAGTTCGACCATGACAAGTCGCCCTACTGGCATCTGCTGGATGAACACGGCGGCCATCCTGCCGGGCACCGCCAGTTGCGCCAGCTGGTCAGCGATCTCAATCATCTCTATCGCAGCGAACCGGCCCTGCACCAGCGCGACTGTCGCGCCGACGGCTTCTCGTGGGCGGTGGGCGACGACAGCGTCAACAGCGTGCTGGCGTATTTCCGCTATGCCGATGAAGGTCCGCCGGTGCTCATCGTGGTCAATCTGACGCCGGTGCCGCGCACCCGCTACCGCATCGGCGTGCCGCCCGCTGCACCCGGCCGCAACGGGGTCTGGCGCGAAGTGCTCAACACCGATGCCGCCGTCTATGGCGGCAGCAACAGCGGCAACCTGGGCCAGGTGCAAGTGCAGGACGTCGGCTGGCATGGCCACCCGACTTCCATCGAGCTGAACCTGCCTCCGCTGTCCACCCTGATCCTGCGCAGAGAGTCCTGATAATGAGCGTCGCCTTTCCTGATCGCCTGATGCCAGGCCTGCCTTACCCCCTGGGCGCCAGCTCCGATGGCCTGGGGGTCAACTTCGCGGTGTTCTCGGCCAACGCCACCCGCATGGACCTGTGCCTGTTCGACCCGTCCGGCAAGCGCGAATTGAAGCGCATCACCCTGCCCGAATGCACCGATGAAGTGTGGCACGGCTATCTGCCCGGTGCCGCCCCCGGACTGGTCTATGGCTTGCGTGCCCACGGTCCCTACGAGCCCAACAAGGGCCATCGTTTCAACCCCAACAAGCTGCTGCTGGATCCCTATGCCAGGCGCCTGGTCGGCCAGGTGCGCTGGACCGATGCGCTCTATGGCTACCGCCTGCACTCGGCGCGCGCCGACCTGTCCTTTGATCGCCGCGACAGCGCCGCCGCCATGCCCAAGGCCATGGTCACCGATGATGCCTTCGTGTGGGAACATGATCGCCTGCCGCAAGTGCCCTGGAACAAGACCGTGATCTACGAAGCTCACGTCAAGGGGATTTCCAGGATGCGCGAGGATCTGCTGCCGCATGAGCGCGGCACCTTCGCCGCCTTGTCCGATCCGGCCTTCATCGACCACCTGCTGCGCCTGGGCGTGACCACGCTGGAACTCATGCCGGTGCATGCCTTCCTGCAAGACAGCTTCCTGATCGAACGCGGTCTCTCCAATTACTGGGGCTACAGCACGCTGGCCTATTTCGCGCCGGAACCGTCCTACCTCTCCATGGGCGACCCCAATGAACTGCGCATGGCAGTGCGCCGCCTGCACAGCGCCGGTATCGAGGTGATCCTCGACGTGGTCTACAACCACAGCAGCTGCGGCAGCGAACTGGGGCCCACACTGTCCTTCCGCGGCCTGGACAATGCCAGCTACTTCCGCCTGCTGCCGGGCCAGGAGCGTTACCACATCAACGATACCGGCTGTGGCAACACGCTGAACCTGTCGCACCCGCGCGTGTTGCAGATGGTCATGGATTCGCTGCGCTACTGGGCGCAGTCCTTCCATATCGATGGCTTCCGTTTCGACCTGGGTTCCACACTGGGGCGCGAGGCGCACGGTTTCGACCCGGGTTCGGGTTTCTTCGATGCCTTGTTGCAGGACCCGGTGCTGTCGAAGCTCAAGCTCATCTCCGAACCCTGGGACATCGGTCCCGGTGGCTACCAGCTCGGCAAGCACCCGGCCCGTTTCGGCGAATGGAACGACAAGTTCCGCGACGACATGCGCAAGTTCTGGAAGGGCGACGAAGCCATGCGCGGTGGTTTCGCCCAACGCATGCTGGGTTCGGCTGAACTGTTCGAACACAACCGCCGCAAGCCCTGGGCCAGCGTCAACTTCATCGCCTCGCATGACGGGTTCACCCTGCGTGACCTGGTCAGCTACAACGGCAAGCATAACGAGGCCAATGGCGAGAACAACAACGACGGCCACAACGACAACGCCAGCTACAACTGGGGTGCCGAAGGCGCTACCGATGATCCTGCCATCCAGGCCACACGCGCCTGTGTGCAGCGTTCCATGCTGGCCTCCACGCTGCTGGCGCAAGGCACCCCCATGCTGCTGGCCGGTGACGAATTCCATCGCAGCCAGGGCGGCAACAACAACGCCTACTGCCAGGACAACGAGATCTCCTGGATCGACTGGGAACAGGCCCGCTCACCCGAGGGCGCGGCGCTGACCGCCTTCGTCGGCCGGGTGACCGCCATCCGGCGCGACTTCGAGGTGGTGCGCGCCAGCGACTTCCTGCACGGCAAGCAGACCGTGGCCGATGGTCTGCCGGATGTGGCGTGGTTCGACGAGGCGGCGCAACCGGTCTCCAGCGAGGACTGGAACAATCCGGTGGCGCGCGCCATCACCCTGCAACTGGCGGGCAAGCGCGTGGAACCGCACAAGCAGCTGAGTTCGCGTCTGCATGACGCGGCCGGCACCGGTGCGGACGGAGCAGGCGAGGCACAGGACGTAGCGCCGGATGTGCTGATGATTTTCGTCAATGCCGGGCACGAGCCGATCGAATTCCACTTCCCGCGCACCCAAGGCGAGTACTTCCTCCTGCTCGACAGTGCCCGGCCGACCGGCATGCCGGAAGGAGAGGGCGCCCAGCTCAAGACGGCGGGCAGTGCGAGCGTGCAGGTGCAGGCCCATACCCTGCAGGTCTTTGCCAACCGGCCCTTGCACCTGTCATCGGCCATCTATCCACTGGCGGCCAATGAGTGGATCAAACGCAATGAATGGGGAGAACGCGCATGAGTGCCCGCTTTTCCGTGAGGCTGCCGTTTGGCGCCCAGGTCACTGGCCCCGGCCAGGTTCGTTTCCGCGTCTGGGCACCGGGTGCCGAGGCGGTCGCCGTGGAGATCATCGGACGGGGTCGCGTGCCGATGAGGTCGGAAGATCCAGCCGCCCCGGCGTGGTATGTGCTGGAGACCGAATGCGATCCGGGCACCCTGTATCGCTACGTGTTCCAGACCCGCGAGCAGGGCGAGGTGGTGGCACCGGACCCGGCTTCGCGCGGGCAGGCCGGAGATGTCTTCGATCCCAGCGTGGTGGTGGATGCGCAAGCCTTCCTCTGGCAGCATCCGAACTGGCAGGGCCGTCCGTGGGAAGAGACCGTGCTCTACGAACTGCATCCGGGCGCGCTGGGCGGCTTTGCCGGTATCCAGCAACGCCTGGCCGAACTGGCCGAGCTGGGCATCACGGCCATCGAACTGATGCCGGTGGCGGAATTCCCCGGTGCCCACAACTGGGGCTACGACGGTGTACTGCCTTTCGCACCGGACGCCAGCTATGGCACCCCGGAACAGCTCAAGGCCCTGATCGATACCGCCCACGGGCTGGGCATGATGGTGTTCCTTGATGTGGTCTACAACCACTTCGGTCCGGATGGCAATTACCTGCACAGCTATGCCCCGGAATTCTTCCGCCATGACATGAATACGCTATGGGGCGCGACCATCGATTTCCGCCGCCCCGAGGTGGCCGATTTCTTCACCCGGAACGCGCTCTACTGGCTACAGGAATACCGTTTCGACGGTTTGCGCCTGGATGCCGTGCATGCCATCTGCGAACCGGACTGGCTGGTGAATCTGGGCCAGCGCATCCGCGCCGAAATCGGCAGCGAGCGTCACGTGCATCTGGTGCTGGAGCACGATGGCAATGCCGCCCACCTGCTGGGCCATACCGCCGCCGTGCAAGTCGAGGCGGACCTGGCCGAGATCGGGCAGGTGCGCGAGCGTTCCACTCATGTCTACGATGCGCAGTGGAATGACGATGCGCACCACGTCCTGCACGTGCTGCTCACCGGTGAAGACAGTGGCTACTACGCCGCCTACGCCGAGTCGCCTGCCGAGAAACTGGCGCGCTGTCTGCAACAGGGTTTTGTCTACCAGGGCGAGGTCTCGCCCTATTCGGGGGAGCCGCGCGGCGAACCCAGTGCGGACCTGCCGCCGACGGCCTTTGTCAATTTCCTGCAGAACCACGACCAGATCGGCAACCGCGCCTTTGGTGAGCGACTCACCGTGCTGGCCCATCCGCTGGCGCTGCACGCCGCGCAGGCGCTGATCCTGCTGGCACCGCAGGTGCCAATGCTGTTCATGGGCGAGGAATTCTGCGCGGTGCAACCCTTCCTGTATTTCACCAGCCATCGCGATGAAGAGCTGGTGAGGGCCGTGCGTGAAGGGCGCCGACGCGAGTTCGCACGCTTCCCGCAATTCGCCGATCCCGCATTGCTGGAGCAGATTCCGGACCCCAACAGTTTTGCCACCTTCGTCTCTTCCATCCCGGAGCCGGGCCCGGCGCCCGGTTCGGCGGCCTGTCTGCGTCGTGTGGCCGAACTGCTGCACATCCGCAAGCTGCATATTGCCCCCTATCTGCGCGGCGCCAGGGCGCTGGAGGCCCGCGCCATCGGTCCGAAGGCGGTCCATGCCCGCTGGCAGCTGGCCAATGGCAGCGTCCTCAACATCACCGTCAATCTCGATGAAGCCGCGCTGCCACAGGCCCTGGACCAGTTGAGCCAGCCGGCTGGCGCCGATGTGCTCTTCGACAGTGGCGGCGCACTGGCGGCGCTGGCCGCTGGCAGCTTCCCCGGGCATGCCATCCTGGCACTGCGAGAGCCGCCGGGTGCTGCCACCTCACCCGGGAGCACAGCATGAACGCCGCCCTGCGCCAGCATGCCGACGCGCTCGTGGCACCGACCGCGGCTGCGCCCTTGTACAAGCAGACCACGCTTGAAAACGATTTATATCGTTTGGCTGAGCGTGCCGGCATCGCGATTCACTGGATCGATGCCTATGACCAGCCGCAGGTCGTCGCCGACGAGGCCTTGCAGGCCATCCTGGAAGCGCTGGGCCTGCCCTGCGCCACGCCCGGGGATTGCCATGACAGCCTGGCGCTGCTGGACCGCGAGCACGCCGTCGGTTACCTGCCGCCCTTGCTCACGGGCGTGCAGCACCAGCCTGTCCCGCTGCCTGCGCATTCGCGCCTGCACGGACTGTCCTGTCGCGTCGAGCTGGACAACGGCGCGCGCCTGACCTTGCTGATTTCGTCCGATCTGAACGCGCCGCCGACCCTGCCGCCCATCCACGTGCCCGGCTATCACCGACTGCTGGTGGCGGGGCATATCCTGACCCTGGCCATCGCACCACCGCGCTGCTACAGCATTGCCGACGCGCTGGCAGAGCAGGGCCGCGAGCGCGGCTGGGCGCTGGCCGCGCAAGTCTATGCCTTGCGCACCGACAGTCTCAAGCCGGCGCGCAAGGTCTATGGTGATGGCGGTATCGGCCACTTCGGCGCGCTGGCGGCACTGGCGCCGATGGCCGCGCAATACGGGGCCGCTGCGCTGGCGATGTCGCCGCTGCATGCGATGTTTGCTGCCGACCCCGGCCGCAGCAGTCCGTATTCGCCCTCCAGCCGCTTGTTTCTCAATCCTTTCCTGATCGATCCGGCTGGCATCCTCGGTGCCGACGCCCAGGCTCAGGTGCTGGCCGAGGGCGGGTCGGAAATGATTTCCGCCCACGAGCGCCTGCAACAAGCCACGCTGATCGACTGGGCGCGCGCCGGTGCCCATCGCATGACCTTGCTGCGTCGCCTGTATGCCCTGTTTCGTACCGAACATGCGGACGATGTGAAGCAACAGGCGGCCTTTGCCGCCTTCCAGCTCGAAGGCGGCGCTGCATTGCGCGCCCACGCCTTGTTTGAAGCCTACAGCCATCATCTGAGCAGCCAGGGCATGCCCGGCTGCTGCGACTGGCGAGCGTGGGGCGAGGCTGGCCGCCATCCTGATACGCCGGAAATGCAGGACTTTGCGGCCGGGCATGCCGGCGAGATTGATTTCCACCTGTTCCTGCAATGGCAGGCCGCGCGCCAGTTGGCACAGGCCCAGGAGAGCGCGCGCCAGGCCGGCATGGCCATCGGTCTGATCGCCGACCTGGCCGTCGGGGCCGACAACGGCGGCAGCCAGGCCTGGAGCCATCAGGACGAGATCGCAGCGGGACTGACCGTGGGTGCCCCGCCGGATCGTCTGGCCCCGCAAGGGCAGAACTGGGGGCTGGGCGCTTTCTCGCCGCTGGCCCTGCGCCGGTCCGGCTACCGCGCCTACCTGTCCATGCTGCGCGCCACGTTTGCGCAGGGCGGGGGAGTGCGCATCGACCATGTGCTGGGCCTGAACCGCTTGTGGCTGGTGCCGCAGGGTTGCCATGCCGATGCGGGGGCCTATGTATCTTTCCCGCAGCAGGACATGTTGCGCCTGATTGCGCTGGAATCGTGGCGTCATCGCACCGTGGTCATCGGCGAGGACCTCGGCACGGTGCCGCCCGGTTTCGATACCGTGCTCGATGCGGCCGGCGTGTCCGGTATCCGTGTGCTCTGGTTCCAGCGCGACCAGCAGGCTTTCCTCCCGCCATCGGCCTGGTCGCCCCAGGCCATTGCGGTGACGACGACGCATGATCTGCCGACCGTGGCCGGTTGGTGGTCTGCTGCCGATCTGCTCTGGCGCGATCACCTGGGCCAGCTCGAGCAGGGCTTGCCGGCTGCCCGCCAGCAGCGCTACCACGAGCGCAGCCAGCTCTGGCAGGCCCTGGTGCAGCAGGGCCTGGCCAGCGGGCCGCTGCCGGAAGTGGCGTGCACCGCGTCCGCAGGCGATGCCGGGTCCGGCTTGCCGGATGTGCCGCAGGAGTGCGCCATCGCCGTCGATGCGGCACTGGAATATGTGGCAGCCACCCCGGCGCCGCTGGCCGTGGTGCCGGTGGAAGACATCCTCGGCCTGAGCCAGCAACCCAACCTGCCCGGCATGACCGAGCCCCACCCCAACTGGCGTCGTCGCCTGCCCGAGGACATGCCGCAGCTGTTTTGCGCCTATGCCGCCAGGGCCAGGCTGGAGCGCCTGCGCCGTGTGCGCGGCAGTATCGCCAAGGAGATCTGATGGCAGCCCCTTCCTTATCGCCGGACCGCGCCGCGCGCCGCAGCATCCCGCGCGCCACGGCACGGCTGCAGTTGCACCGCGATTTCCGCTTCGAGCATGCCGCCCGGACGGTGGACTATTACCACCGCCTGGGCATCAGCCACCTCTACCTCTCGCCCATTCTGGTGGCGCGCCCCGGTTCGACCCACGGCTACGACGTGGTCGACCCCACCCGCATCAATCCCGAACTGGGCGGCCAGGCCGGACTGCTGCAACTGCACCATTCCCTGCGCGCGCAGGGAATGGGGCTGGTGGTCGACATCGTGCCCAACCACATGGCGGTGGGTCATCACAATGCCTGGTGGCAGGACGTCCTGCGCTGGGGCCGCCACAGTCGCCACGCCGAATGGTTCGATATCCAATGGGACAGCCCCGACCCGGCACTCGATGGCAAGGTATTGCTGCCTTTCCTCGGCCAGCCCTATGCCGAAGCGCTGGAAGCGGGCGAACTGATCCTGCGTCTGGACGCCGATCAGGGCCAATTGCAGGTGGCACACCATGAGCACATTTTCCCGCTCGCGCCGACTGACCATGCCGTCGTGCTGGAGACGGCCGGCAGTACGCGCCTGGGCGAGGTGATCGCGGCCTTCGCCGCCATCGATCCCGCGCATCCGGACAAGGATGGCCATGCCGCGGCCGCCCGCGAGCAATTGCGCCAGCTGGCCGCCGACCCCGAGGTCATGGCCGACATCGATGCCGCGCTCGGCGCTTTTTCGGCGGGCCAGCCGCATGGTCGCAGTGCCCTGCATCAGTTGCTGGAGCGCCAGCACTATCGTCTGGCCTGCTGGCGCAATGCCGCCGACGAGATCAACTGGCGCCGCTTCTTCGAAGTGAGCGAACTGGCGGGCATGCGGGTGGAGCGCGAAGACGTCTTCGAGGCCATGCACGCCGAGATCTTCCGTCTCTACGCCGAGGGCATCATCGATGGCCTGCGACTGGACCATATCGACGGCCTCACCGACCCGGGTCGCTATTGCCTGAAGTTGCACCAGCGTCTGCGCGCGCTGCGGCCCGACCACGAGCCGTATCTGATCGCCGAGAAGATCCTGGCGGGAGACGAGACCCTGCCAGCGGGCTGGCAACTCGACGGCACCACTGGCTATGAATTCATGGAGCAGTGCGCTGCCGTCCTCCATGATGGCGAAGGCGAGCCGATACTCGACGAACTCTGGCGCGACATCGTCGGCGACATACCGACCACCGCCGATCAACTGCAAAGTCACGGACCGGGCGAGCTGTGCCATTTCCCGAGTATGGTGCAGGAGGCGCGGCGCAGCTTCCTGGCACGCAACTTTGCCGCAGAATTCAATGCGCTCACGCTGTGCCTGCACCAGCTTGCCCGCAGCGCCACGCAGACTCGCGACCTGACGCTCATGTCCATCCGCCGGGCGGTGGCCGAGCTGCTGGTGCATTTTCCGGTGTACCGCACCTATGCCAACGAGCAGGGCATGCCGGCGCAGCAGCGCGAACTGCTGGCCAGTACGGCTCAGAAGGCCGCCACGACCCTGCATGCAGCCGATCATGCCACGTTGCACGTGGTGGAAGGCTGGCTGGGCGGTGACCTCCTGCTTGACAGCCGCCATGCCCATCGTCGCGCCTTGCAGCTGCGCGCCATCGCCCGCTTCCAGCAACTGACTCCGCCGCTGACGGCCAAGTCGATGGAGGACACGGCCTTCTATCGCTATGGCCGTTTGCTCTCGCGCAACGAAGTAGGGGCCGAACCGGCCCGTCTGGCCATGTCGGTCTCGCACTTTCATCAGCTGGCGGCACGACGCGCCCGGCAGATGCCGGGCAGTCTCCTGGCCACCGCGACGCACGACCACAAGCGCGGCGAGGATGCCCGCATGCGTCTGGCGGCCCTCTCCGAGATCGCCGAGGAGTGGTCCACCGTGCTGCGCCACTGGCACCAGCTTAACGCGCCCATCGTGGCCGCCACGTCAGGCCAGCAAGGCGGCATTGATGCGGTCGATGAGTGCATGCTGTACCAGACCCTGGTGGGCGTCTGGCCGGACGGCATGCGCGTCGGCGATGACGACCTGATTGCCCTGGGCGAGCTGGCCGAGCGGGTCGTCGCCTGGCAGCGCAAGGCCCTGCGCGAAGCCAAGCGCCGCAGCGACTGGGTGGTGCCGCAGAGCGAATACGAGGCGGCCTGCGAGCGCTTTACGCGGGCATTGCTGTGTGATCCGGGGCTGGATCCGCGCCATCATCCTTTCCTCACCGAGCTGGAGGATTTCGTTCGTCGCCTGGCGCCCTTGGGGACTGTCAACAGCTTGTCCCAGACCATGCTCAAACTGACCTCGCCGGGCGTGCCCGATTTCTACCAGGGTAGTGAGCTGTGGGACCTGAGCATGGTCGATCCGGACAATCGTCGGGCGGTGGATTTCGCACTGCGTGAGCGGCGGCTGGCCGATGCCATCAGCCGGCCGGTTTCCTTGCGCCAATGGCAGAGCGGCAGCGCCAAGCAGCAATTGATTCATGCGGTGCTGCAGTACCGGCGCGAGCATGCGGACCTGTTCGCTGACGGCCATTACCTGCCGCTGGCCACGCATGGCAAGCTGGCGCGCCATGTGATCGCCTTTGCCCGGCTGCTGCCGGGACAACAGGAAGACGAGAGCGACTGGCAGGCGACAGTGGTGCTCTGTACGCGCCTGGCGGCCCATCTGCTGTCCTTCGAGGGGCGCCGCGAAGAAGCCTTGCCGCTGGTGTCTGCCGAGGCTTGGGGGGATACCCGCATTGCGCTCCCGCAAGCACTGTCCCACACAGGGAGTACGCTGCGCCGCTGGCGCAGCGTACTCACCAGTGGCGAGGGCGAACTGAGCGAATGTGCCATGCCGGATGGGGAACGCGGCGGCAGCATCGCCGTAGCCGATATCCTGGGTAGTCTGCCGGTGGAATTGCTGACGCTCGGTCTCAGTTGAGGGGGAGGTGACGCAGTGCCCTGACGGTTTCTTGTTCGGCGGGTATGGTATTGCCGGAAGGCGGGGCCAGTGCGTGTGAAGAGGGCAGACCGAAGTGTTCGCGGCCGACGATCAGGGTTTCTCCGTACCATTGCTGGCTGAGCTCATGCAAGGGTAGACGAATGTGGCCCCGCAGGGCATCGGCCAGCCGCACACGGCCCTGGATGATGTCCTTGCTTCAGGTCCAGCATGGAGAAGCCGTGCTTGATACGGTCAGCCAGTTCTGGCTTGGGCAGGCGGGTGATGATATCGGCCAGTACGTCCTGCTCCTCCACAGGATGGTCGAAGTAAAGCCGTAGAAGGATCGCCAGTGCGGCAGCACCGCAAGAATAGTCCAGGGTCTGTCGCTCGATCTCCTGCATCTGTAGTCGCCGCATCGATCTCAGTCTTGCCGGCGCCGCACCGGGCGCTGCTATCGGCCATAGCAGCGCAAGCCCAAGCAGGGTGCGTCGTTTCATTCGAATCGTCGGTTCATGCGCAGGCTGACGTAGGCCGGTCCGGCTTCTTCATTGAGTCCAAAGCTCACCTGCGGCGAGATCGTCCATTGTTCGAAGGCACGGTAGGACGCGGAAAGAGAGAGGTCCAGCGGGTCTTTTCCCGAGCCCGCAATGGTCTGCCCATCTACGCGCAGATTGCGATAATGCGAGAACGACACCCGTGTGCCCACCGATAGTTTGTCGTTGAGCGCAAAACCCAGCCCGAGATAACCCGTCAGACCTGCCCCAGGCTGTACCCGATAAGCATCGATCCGGCGTTCGAAAGACCAGCGATAGCTGAGTCCGCCAAAGAGCATCGCCGGATCGCTGCTACGAACAAAGGCGATGCCGGGAGCAAGGCCCCAGTGGCCCGAGCCATTGCTGAGCGGATCGCGCCAGGTTTCTTCGGGTGGGTAGTAGCGCTTCTTGCCGGTTGGTGCAGAAAACGTCATTGTCAGCGAGACGGCCGGCCATTGCGCACTTTCCTGCAGCCACTGGTATTGCAAGCCTGCACTGATGTCACCGAGGGCCCACTGGCTTGTGCTGCGCACGTATTCGTTGCTGGAGACCTGTTCTATACCGGTATGAGTCAGAGGCAGCGACAGCCAGGCTTCTGTATCTTGGCTCAAGCCGACGCGCATGGTGGTGGATAATTCCAGCTGCATGGAATTCTGCGCCGACATCTGGAAGTAGCCTACGTCCATCAGTGAGTGGCTGATGCGAGCCTGCTTGTATTGCAGAGCCCATTCCAGCTCCAGCTTGCCGGGTGCCAGCAGGACCGTGGATCCGGTGAGGAAATCCATGGGAGCCTGTTGACCGCCGTCGCTGCCGACCCGTGGCTCGGACGCTTTGACGTTTTCTGCACCATCCCGTTTCTTGTCATCGAAAAGACGTGTCATTGCGGTGATGCTGTCGCTGGCAATTTCGGCCCGGCCAAAACTGTCCGACTCCAGCACCGTGCTGCCGCCCGACGTGTGCAGCAGACGTCCGCTGGCGATGTCACCGCTGGCAAACGTGATGCGATGGCGCGCATCGGTGCTGAGTCCGGCCAGCTCATTGGCCTGCACGCTGATCGGAACGCCATACCGCGTCTTGAACAGGCACAGGCCATCCTGGAAGGAAATCAGTTGCCCGGAGAGGATGTCACCGGACTTGGTATAGATGGCGTCGGCCTGCACCGGGGTGGCCGGTGCCAGGCTCATGAGCAACGTACTTGCCAGTTTGCCCGACACCAGTCGTCGCCTGTGAGAGAGCCTCATGATGGGGCGAAGCTCTACCAGAAAAATCTCTTGATCGGGCGGTTCCAGCTAGCGTCGCGGAACCCATCCGGACGAAGTGTCCCATTCTTGGACACCTCTTGCAAATGACGCTCGATGACCACCGCATTCATCCTCCGCCATTCATAAGGGTTGCTGTACCGGTCGGCGAGCCAGATGTCACCCACGGTATCGTAGGCCTGGCCGTTAAGGCTGATTCGCTGCTTGGACTGTGGACTGTAGCTGAACCCGATATAGCGGTAGGAAGCGTAGTCGGCGAAGCTACCGAACTTCTTGTAAGTTACCTGGTGCTCTTTGATGCCCATCGTGACGCTCGGGGAGACGATGTTTTCTATTCTTTGCAGGGCCGTCCCTTTGATGTGTGAAAGTTCATCGTCCTGAAGCAATTGCACCGCGATTCGATCAGAACGGAGTGCATCGAGGATCGCAATGACTGCCTGTGCGCTGCAGGTAGGTGCGGCCATCGCTGTCAGGCCCAGTTGGATTAACGGGAGGTATTTCATGACTTGTTTGCAGGTGCGTTGAGATCAGAATGCTTGGGAGCCATTCCCATCTTTGCAAGCAATTTCATCATCACAGGATCGGCCGCAAGCCGTCGCTCGTATTCCTGACGAAAGAATTTGCTGGAGACCGGATCGGCGATAAATGCGTCGTAGGCCGGTTTGCCATCCTCCAGTCCGAAGTCCGACATCATCTCCACCAAGTGCCGGCTGAGCGCCGGGAAATACTGCTGTTGCTCGCCTTCGGAAAGGATGTTGAAGCGGGCGTTGATTCTGTCCATTTCCAAGGCGCTGGTTCCTACTGGAACGCTCTCCGGCAGATAGTCTGCATACCAAACGGGAATGGCGTACCAGTCGGTAACGCTTTCTTTCCTCAATGATTCATTGGCACCACCTTCCCGACTTTTGATTTGTCCTTCTCGCGAAATCTCCACTCTTGTTGAATCCGAAGCGCGTTCCCCGCCGTCGCTCGCGGCAGGCGTAGCGCCTTCTGCCATCCGGTTGCGACTGGCTGAGGGAAAACCGGTCGCTGTCACTCGGCCCGCACCTGGTGAAATGGCATCTACTGTCATGATGACTCCCTGTGGTTGATTGCCGCTAGGGCCGGCATGGATGACTGCTTTTTCATCAGCGACGCTGCAGATATTTCGCCGCGGCATCGGCCATCGCGAGAAACCGATCAATGGTGAAACCATTGCACTGTTCCGGACGCCGGGTGCGGGCAGGGGGCGTCGCTGCCGGGTTGGACGGGGTAGTTGACCTGGGCACTGCCTGCTGTGACTGCGGGACTGGCACAACGAACGTCGGCTTTGCCCCGCGTGTCTCGGCCTGCGTCAAGGTGCGGTTGACCTTCATGCTCTTGGGCGGTTTGTTCCCCTTGATTTGCCGACTCGCCATAACGACTGGCTGCATTCTCATTCTTGCCTCCTCACGTCGATGTTTCATTGACCCGGTGAACCGCAGCTTATAGAAAATTTCTGCAAACTGGCTGACCAGTGCTGACCTGGTTGATATCTCTGGAAGCCGCCAGGAAAAAGGCTTTGCGGGAAGCTTTGCGCATTCCGGTGCGGTCAGCGTCAGATCCGCTTTCCGCTTTTCCTACACGCGAATATCCCGCCGTCCGATGTCATGTCAGTGCAGCGTCCCACTACCATGACGCGAGCCCGGCATGTCCGCCGGATCCGCCATGTTGTACAAGGAGTTTGCACATGACCAAGCTGCCCGCCGCCGATCTGCAGCTGCCGCTGTTTACCTATGGCCAGCGCGAGTCGCTGACCGAGAAGAGCGCCTGGATCGCCCTGCAGGAACACCATCAATACAGCGCCCGCCACTTCCGGCTGGAGCGCCTGTTCGCCGCCGATGACAAGCGCGGCGAGAGCCTGGTGGCCGAAGCCGCCGGCATCTACCTCGACTATTCCAAGAACCTCGTCACCAGCCAGACCATGACCCTGCTCATGAACCTGGCCCGCCAGTGCGGACTGCAGGACCGCATCGAGGCCATGTTCCGGGGTGAGCGCATCAACGCCACCGAGCAGCGCTCGGTCCTGCATACGGCCCTGCGCATGCCGGCCAGCACCCGGCTGATGGTGGAGGGCGAGGAGGTGATCGCCCAGGTGCAGCAGGTGCTGTCCCGTATGGAGAATTTCGCTCAACAAGTCCGCAGCGGCCAGTGGACCGGTCATACGGGCCGTCGCATCCGCCATGTGGTCAACATCGGCATCGGCGGCTCCGACCTCGGCCCGATGATGGCCTGCGAGGCCTTGCGCCCCTATGCGCAATCGGACCTGTCCCTTCACTTCCTCTCCGACGTGGATGGGGCCGCGCTGCTGGAGACCGTGCGCAGCCTGCCCGCCGAGCAGACGCTCTTCATCGTCTGCTCCAAAACCTTCACTACGCTCGAAACCACCACCAATGCGCGTGCCGCGCGTGACTGGCTGGTCCGGCAATTGGGCGAGCCCGCCGCCGTGGCCCGTCATTTCGTCGGCGTCACCACCAACATCGAAGAGGCCAGCCGCTTTGGCATCGACCCGCAGAACATGTTCGGCTTCTGGGACTGGGTCGGCGGACGCTATTCCATGACCAGTGCCATCGGCCTGTCCACCATGATCGCCATCGGCCCCGCGCAATTCCGCGAGATGCTGGCCGGCTTTCATGCCATGGACGAACACTTCCGCACGGCACCGCTGGAGGCCAATCTGCCGGTCATTCTCGGCATGCTCACGGTGTGGTATACCAATTTCTTCGGTGCGGCCAGTCAGGCAGTGCTGCCCTACAGCCAGTATCTCAAGCGCCTGCCAGCCTACCTGCAGCAACTGACCATGGAGAGCAATGGCAAGCAGGTCACCCTGCAGGGTGATGCCGTGGATTACCAGACCTCGCCCGTGTACTGGGGCGACAACGGCATCAACGGTCAGCATTCGTTCTACCAGATGCTGCATCAGGGTACGCAGATGGTGCCCTGCGATTTCATCGGCTTGTGCCAGCCGCAGGAAGCGCTGGGCCAGCATCACGCCCTGCTCATGGCCAACATGTTTGCCCAGAGCGAGGCGCTGGCCTTTGGCAAGAACGCGCAGCGGGTGCGCGAGGAGGGCGGGCCCGAGGCCCTGACGCCGCATCGCGTCTTCCCTGGCAACCGTCCGAGCAACAGCATGCTGCTCGACAAGCTCACCCCGTATAGCCTCGGCACGCTGGTGGCCTTGTATGAACACAGCGTGTTCACTCAGGGCGTGATCTGGAATATCGATTCCTTCGACCAGTGGGGGGTGGAGCTGGGCAAGCAGTTGGCCCGGCGTACCGCGCGCGAGTTGCTTGATCCCTCCGAACCTCTGCACCATGACAGTTCCACCAACGCCCTGATTCGCCTCTACCGTGCCCGCCAGGGGGCGGATGCTGGTGCAGCCGGGGCGGCATAAGCCGTCGCGCCCCCAAGGTCTGGCATCCCCGTCCCGACAGCGCGTTGCCGGGCTTGTGTATGGTCCTTGCCAGGGTCTGCACGCGCGGGCATAGTGTGAGTTTATAATCGCACGTAACAAGCGATTACCCTGAAAGTACGCGCCAGGTCCGCAGCTCTTCGGTCAACAGGACCGCGCAGTCAGGGGTGTGCGCAGGACAGAACAACAAGGAAATGTCGAAGGGGGCGCACTGCAGGTCAGGCCCGTTGCGGTCCGAGCTACCCACCCATGTGCGGGGAGCGCTCGGGGACGTGACGGCGCTTGATCGATGGCTTTGCACCGTAACAATGATCATGAAGCGGGCGAACGCACATGAGATTGCTGACCAAGGGCTTGTTGATCGTTGCCATACCAAGCCTGTTTGAAGTGCTGCTGCTGGGGGCGCTGTTCAAGTCACAGGCCGATGCCGAGGATGCCGAGCGCTGGGCCTCGCACTCTCTGCAGGTGATGAACAAGGCCGCCGAGCTGCGCGAGCCCATGCTGCTGGAGGCCGCGCGCATCCGCAATGCGGTCCTGCTGGACCAGCCCGATACGCTCAGCCGGGGCGACCTGTGGGCCGACATCGAGGTCAGGGCTGGCGAACTGGCGCGCCTGGTGGCGGACAACCCCGTGCAGGGCGATACCCTGCGCGCGGTGCACGAATCCATCGCACGCTACCGTGCTTGGGACGACGGTGCCCGCCAGCGCCTGATGCGAGGCCAGCGCGATGATCTGATCCGCCAGTTGCGTGATGAGCAGGGACCGCACCGGCTCTCCGAATTTCTCGTTCTGCTGGGCAACTTCATATCCGAAGAGCGGCGTCTGGGGGCAGCGCGCCAGCAGCGCCTGCAGGAGGCACGCCATTCGCAGACCTGGCTGCTGGTTCTGGCAGTGCTGGGATCCATCGTCACGGCCGCCCTGGCTTCGCTGGCTTTCACGCGCAGCATCAGCAGTCGTATCGCGGTATTGACCGCCAATGCCCGCCACCTGGCCGATGGTCAGCCACTGGCTGCACGCGTGGGCGGCAATGATGAAATCTGCCTGCTTGACGACGCCCTGCATCGCAGTCACGAACGCCTCACCGAAGCCGCCCGCCAGGCCCAGGGGTATCGCGAGGAACTGGAACAACGCGCCCGCGAGCTGGCCGACGTCAACAGCGACCTGCGCCAGCAGACCCAGGACAACGAGATGTTCATCTACAGCGTCTCGCATGACCTGCGTTCGCCGCTGGTCAACCTGCAGGGCTTCAGCAAGGAAATCGGCCATGCCACGCACGAGCTGCTGAACGAAGTGGATCGCCTGACCTTGCCCGAGCCGGACCGGCAGCGCCTGCGCGCGCTTGTCGAGGACGACCTCCAGGCATCGCTGCGCTTCATACAGAATGCAGTGACACGCTCGTCGGGCATCATCGATGCCATGTTGCGACTCTCGCGCGCAGGGCGGGTGGAATACCAGCCGGTCATGCTGGATATGCACGCCATCGTCCAGCGCATCGTCGCTGCGATGAGCGGCAGCATTCGTACCAAGTCAGCCCGGGTGGACATCGAGCCCGATCTGCCTCCGGCCTATGGCGATCCGACTTCGGTAGAGCAGGTATTGGGCAACCTGGTCGGCAATGCCGTCAATTACCTGGATCCGTCCCGCCCCGGTCACATCATCATCGGCCACCTGCCGCAGCCCGACAGCGTGGTGGCGGCTCCCAGCCTGGTGACCTATTTCGTGCGCGACAACGGGCTGGGGATTCCCGCGGCCTACATGGACAAGATGTTCATCGCCTTCCAGCGTCTGCACGGCAATGCCGCCAAGGGCGAGGGCATCGGACTGGCACTGGTCAAGCGGGTGGTGGAACGGCATGGCGGGCGCATCTGGGTGGAATCGGTCGAGGGCCAGGGCAGTTGTTTCTATGTCGCCTTGCCGGCTCGTCCGCCGGTGTTCTGAAGGTGGTGCGGACAAACACGGATTACGCAACGGACAAGGGGAAAACAAGATGGCCACAGAGCAGAGCGTCAACATCATCCTGGTCGAAGACGACGACGGCCATGCGGTACTGGTCGAGAAGAACCTGCGGCGCGCCGGACTGGTCAACGGTTTCCAGCGCCTGCGCGATGGCCAGGAAGCGCTGGATTTCTTCTTTGGCGGCGATCTGGCCCGCGCCGACCTGCAGCAGGTGGTGGTACTGCTGGATGTGAACATGCCACGCGTCAATGGTGTGGAGGTGCTGCGACGCATGAAGCAGGCAGCGGCCACCGCGGCCATTCCGGTCATCATGCTCACTACCACGGATGATCCGCGTGAAATCGCGCATTGCTATGACGTGGGCTGCAATGTCTACATCACCAAGCCGGTCGAATACGATGACTTCATCGAAGCTGTGCGGCGCCTGGGCTTCTTCCTGCAGGTGGTCAAGTTGCCGGTGCCGGGTGCGGTGGTGCGTGAGCCTGAGTCACGATGACGATCACAAGCGCGCACGTGCTGGTACTGGAGGATGACGAAGGCTTGCTGGCGCTGGCCAGCCGGGTCCTCCAGAAGCAGGGCTACCGCGTCACTGCGGTGGCCGATGCCGAGTCCGCCCAGGCGGCCGTGCAGCAGGCTGTTCCTGACCTGCTCATCGTGGACTACCAACTGCAGGCCCCTGACAGCGGGCTGGACTTCTTCCGCAGTCTGCGTGCGGCGGGGAAGGATATTCCGACCATCATGGTCTCGGGCTTTTCGGACGAATTGCACATCATCGAAGCTTGGCGGGCAGGCGTGGCCGATGTGCTGCCCAAGACCAGCGATTATCTCGACCACCTGCCGCAGATCGTGCAGCGCGTACTGGCGCAGCAAAGGCAGGCACAAGCCGCAGGGCAAGCCTGGGACGGGGTGCAGCAACTGCAACAGCTGCAACAGCTGCAACAGGAGTGCGCAATGCTGCGAGCCTCGGCAGCCTCCGACCGCGCGGAAATCGAACGCCTGCGCAGCGCACACGAAACCTTCCTTGCTACGCTCTCACACGAACTGCGCACGCCCCTCAATGCCATCCTCGGCTGGACCGGCTATCTGCTGCATCACGCTGCCGACCCCGCCACGGTGCAGAAGGGCGTGCAGGTGATCGACCGCAATGCCAGGCTGCAATCACTGTGGGTGGAAGAGCTGCTCGATAGCAACCGGATCCTGTTGGGCACGGTGCCGCTGGCGACTGCGCCGGTGCACCTGGCCGAGCTGATCCGCGATGCCATCACGGCTGCCGAGGGCCCCGCGGCGGACAAGCAGATCGCCCTGCGCGCCGAGTCGGCGGCAGTGACCGTGCTGGGGGATGTCGGGCGCTTGCGGCAAGTGCTGGGCCGGCTGCTGATGAATGCCATCCGCTTCACGCCGCCCCAGGGCCGGGTGTTGCTGTGCCTGCACCGCAGGGAGCATGCAATCGAACTGGAGATACGCGATAGCGGCCGGGGGCTGACACCGGCCGAGCTGGAGAGCCTGTTTCCGTCGGCGCCCGAGAGTGGCGCGATCCGGGGCGATATGGTCGCATCAACAGCAGCCCCGGGACTGGCCGTGGCAGGCCGACTGGTGGCGCTGCACGGGGGGCGTCTGCGTGCTGCCAGCGCCGGTCCCGGACAGGGGGCCAGTTTTTTTGTGAGCCTGCCGCTGGCTTAGGGGGTGCTCACGTTAAATCTCGCGCAGATTGAATGTGAACAGGCCCTGGCCCTACACAATGGGCAGAGTGACCGTGAAGGTGATGATGTGGTTGTCGCAGTGGACGACGATCTTGCCGCCATGGCCGCTGATGATTTCGCTGACGATGTACAGCCCCAGGCCCAGGCCGCGGGCATTGCGCTGGTTGCCCATCGACTCCTTCTTGTAGGGCTTGAACATGTGCTCGCGCACGGCAGCCGGGATCGCCGGGCCATGATTGGAGACCGAAATGGTCAGCATGTCGTCGCGACGAAACACGATCAGGGTCGAGGGCTTGCCGATCTCGCCATGATGGCGCGTGTTCGACAGCAGGTTGGAGACCACCTGGCTGATGCGGTCGCCATCGACCTCGATTTCGCCGCAATCTTCCGCTTCGAGGATGATCTCGTTGTCGGGGTAGGCCATGCGCGCTTCGTTGACGATTTCGGTGACCATCTTGCACACGTCCACCGGGCGGCGCTGGATATCCAGCCCCATGCCGCTTTGCAGGCGACTGATGTCGAGCACCTGGGAGATCAGGCGGTGCATGCGGCTCGATGAGGAGGAGATGCGCTTGCTCAGGTTGGAGCTTGAAGGCGAATGCTCGCGCACCTCGATCATGCGCGCGGCCATCATGATGGCCTGCAGCGGATCGCGCAGGTCATGGCCCAGCGTGGCCAGCAGGGTCTCGCGGGCGCGCTTGATCATGTTTTCGTTGGACAGCGCCACTTCCTGGAAGTCCAGGCGCAACTGGCTGGCGATTTCGGTTTCGGTGTTTTCCCAGGGCAGGCTCTTGCCGCGTACGGTTTCCTTCCAGACGGCGAAGGAGCCGCGTGGCGTCAGCCGGGGTCCCAGTGGGCCGATGCTGTATTTCTTTTCAGGATTGCCGCCCCAGCGCACGTCTTCCACCTGCTCGGTACGGAACCAGAAGGCATAGCCGTCCTGCTCACGATAGAAGCGCACCGCCAGCACGCCGCAGATATCGCCCAGTGCTCCCTTGAGTGCCGGTACGTCGGCGCCCAGCGCACTGGTGGAAAAATAATCGCCCGGCTCGTTTTCGTTGAGCCAGTTGATGAGAGCGTTGACGCCTTCCCGGGTAGGGGCCTTGCCAAATACCTGGGTCTTGCGATCCAGAGTAATGGCTCCGCCATGGGCATTCATCAGTCGCAGGAAGCCCTCATGATCGGCGGCCAGGGCCAGCACGATGTCTTCCCGGTCGGTGACCTGGGCCACGATCTGGCGGCGCAGGTCGGCGCTGTACTCCAGGGCGCGGGCACGCTCGCCGTTGAGATTTCGTTCCACCAGCGCGCTGACGAATTGCGAGAGCAACTGACACGACATGCGTACCGCGTGCGGTACCAGGTGCGGACTCATGTGGTGGCAGGCGATCAGGCCCCACAGCCGTTCGCCGATCACGATCGACAGGCTCATGGAAGCACCCACGCCCATGTTGCCGAGGTACTCGACATGCACGGGCGAGACGCTGCGCAACATGCTGTGGCTCAGGTCCAGCGCACGGCCGGTGAGCGGGTTGTGGTCCGGTTCCAGCGCCACGGTGGGCGCGCTCACGTCGGCGATCAGGCGGATCGGATTGATCACGTACAGACGCCGCGCCTGGGCCGGAATGTCGCTGGCCGGATAGCGCTGGCCGAGGAAGGGTTCGAGGTCCTCGCGCTTGTGTTCGGCGATGACTTCGCCACTGTCGTCATGCAGGAAGCGGTAGGCCATCACGCGGTCGAAGCCGGTGATGCGGGCAATCTCGTCCACGGCCAGGGCCAGGAGATCTTCCACGCCGGGTTGGCGCTGGATGCGCTGGATGGCCTGGTGCGCGGCCAGGGCAAAGGCCTCCAGCGACAGCGCATCCGAGGGACGCTGTTCGAATTCGGCGATGAGCACGCCCTCGGACTTGTGGGTGACCAGGTCGAAGGCCCCGGAATCCAGGGTGATCATGCGAGAGTCGACATAGCCCTGCCGGTCTTGCAGCGCCGACTGAATCACTGCACGGGCCGCGGCATTGAGGTGCTCTGCCGCCAGCGGCTGTCCGACCTCGGGCAGCTCGCCCAGCAGTGCAGCAGCATTGGCACTGCGCGTGGCCAGCCGGCCCTCGGGCGTGAAGCACAGGAGGGCGCCATGGTTCTGGATGGAACCGGGAATGTGGATCGGTTCCTGATCACAATTGCTCAGATCGACCGGTCGCCGGCGGCTTGCGTGATACGGATTGCTCATGCACTGCTTTCTCGATGCTGCAGCAGCAGGGCATCGAACTGCCGGCGCATCGATGATCGATGGTTGCGCCAGCAAGTTGGAGGGGGAGAAGAGAGCGGCATCCGGGAGACCCGTGTCTCCGGTCCGGTAGCCAAGGGCTGCGGCGGAGAATGATGCACATTCTTGGCTTCGGGAAAGCCTGATTATAGGCGTCATCGCAAGCCCGCGCGCAGGCGGCATGACAATTAATTCGTCGCCTCACCCGCCGGGCGATCCGTCTAGTCTCGTCAGGGGGGCTCTTTCGCTTTGTCCTACAAATCAATCCGGCGCCGTCCGATAGGACTCATCCGTAACCTGGTTCTAAGATCACCAAAACTCGCAGAAACAACGCGGCACCATTGGACTCGTCGCTGGATGGAGCAGCCGTCGTGGATGCCGCATGGGAAAAGAAAGCCCGGTCCTGCGCTGTCATCGAGCCGAAACGACAATTCATGCGCGCGTCCGCTGCATCAAGCTCTTCCAGTTTGGCGCCACGCGGCTAAAATGAAGTGTCATCAGAAGGTGCAGACAGCATGGCGACCTGGGCGTACATCAGGGAGCGAACACCCCATGCTGTCGATGAAACACAGGGAAGAAACCGATCGCGGCGTCGGCCAGACGACGCGCCCGGTCGGTCAGTGGCAATGCGAACGCCGGCACGTGTGGGCCCGACGCAGTGCCGCACAGGACAAGCTGACGTTGCAACCAGCCTGGCGCAAGCGGTCCGCGCCGGATCTTTGAGCAGGGTAGCCTCATGGACAAGTCTGATTCCACCCATCCTTACGATCCTCTGATCGCCATTGCACAAGGCGACTGGAGCGCATATCGCAACCATATCGCCGCGCAGTCCCAGGCGGACGCCGAACCGCCGCCGGCCTGTCCCGAGCCCGCACAGGACAGCGCAGGACCGCCGTTGCACGGCGAGGAGGACATCCTGGCTTACCGGCGCCGCTGTGCCCGTGCCTACATCGGCATGAACGGGCGCCTGGGCGGGCGGGCCTATCGCGCCAATGAACCGGTGATCCTGACTCAGGAAGCGGTGCAGGAGCTGGCCGAACTGAACCGTCTGCTGCGCGAGGAACGGGCGCAGAAAAAGAAGAGCCGCTCAGACAGCTGAATCACACCCCGCCAGTCACATGCAGGCTTTGCGAAAAAGCACCCTGTGCAGGGACATGGGCGTGTAGGTGCGTGGCGCAATTTCGTGTAGGAAAGCAGGAAGTCTGCGCTCACGCTTGTGCCGAGCGGGGTTGCGGCCGACGGCTGGTTTGCCGTCGGTTGAGAGCGCCTCCGGAAGCGGCATGGGCTTCCCGTATAATCACCGGCGGCACGCAGCAGGTGCGCCGGGCGTTCGCGCCCCTCGGCAAGCGCCTGCTCCAAGCGGATGCGAACAACAATGAAGGGACCCGCGGGAGGATGACGGCGCAAGTCCGTCTTTCCCGCTCGACCGACCTCGGTGCTCAAAGCTAGGCTTAAAGGTAAGTTTCACGACATGGCAGACATTTCTTGGTTGCGCGGCACAGGCCTGGCCGCGCAGATCGTCACGGCAACCGATTGGACGGCAAGTCCCCTGGGAGCGCCGGCGCAATGGTCCCCGACCTTGCGTACCTCGCTCAACATCGCACTGCACTCGCCGCTGCCCAGTCTGCTGGTGTGGGGTGCGGCGCGCCAGATGCTCTACAACGACGCGTTCGCCGCCTGCATCGGAGCGGCCCATCCGGCGGCCTTCGGTACGCGCCTGAGTCAGTCGCCGCTCTGGCGTGGCGCGGCACGTCTGTGCGAGGCGGCGATTGGGGCGGCCTTCAATGGCCAGCAACAGCAGCTGCCGCGCGTGTCGCTGTTTGCCGATGCCAGCCCGACAGACGGTGGGGCCGGCCAATGGGATCTGTCCTGCCTGCCGGTGTGGGAAGACGCTGCGGAGGGTGAGCCGGCGCAGGTGGCCGGCGTGTTCTGTACGCTTGTGCGCGCCTCGGGCCTGGATACCGCACTGGCGCACACCGACATGTTGCGTGACCTGATGGAGCAATCGCCCAGTTTCAAGGCGATCGTGCGTGGTCCGCAGCACGTGTTCGAACGTGTCAATGGTGCCTACTTCAAGTTGTTCGGCGATCGCCCGGTGCTGGGCCTGCCGGCGCGCCAAGCGCTGCCGGAATTGCTGGACGAAAATCTTTACGAACTGCTGGACCGTGTCTACCAGACCGGCCAGACCTATACCGAACGCGGCGCACGTCTGTTCTTGCGACGCGAGCACCAGAGCGGCTTTGCGGGTGCGGTGCTGGACTTCGTGTTTCAGCCCATCAAGGGTGCCGATGGCCGGGTAGCCGGCATATTCATCGAGGGCAACGATGTCACCGAACGCTTCGTGGCCGAAGAGCGTCTGCGCATCGTCGATCGTGCTGGCGGAATCGGCATCTTCGAGTGGTTCCCGGTTTCCGGCAAGCTGGCGGTCTCGGACCGTTTCCGCCGCCTGTGGGGCCTGCCTGCCGAGGGCGAAGTGACTTCGCAGCAACTGGTGGACATGATCGATGAGGAATTCCACCCCAATCTCGGTACTTCTCGCATCAAGGAGGGCGGACCGCGCAATCCGCTCGAATACACCGAGTACCACATCACCCGCCCCGACGGCGAGCAGCGCTGGCTGGCGCGCAAGGGTGAGGTGGTGGAGGATGATCCACGTACCGGTTCACGCTATGTCGGGGTGGTCTTCGACGTCACTTCGCGCAAGCTCGTGGAGCAGGCACTGGCCGCTTCCGAAGCCAGCGTGCGCGCCAACAACGCCTTCGTGCGGCAATTGCTGGACTCGACCGACCAGGGCTTCTTCTCCATCGACCGCGATGGCATCGTCACGCTCTGCAATGCCGCCTTCCTGCAATTGCTGGGCTATGCCGGCGAGAAGGATGTGCTGGGGCGTTCCATCCATGAGGTGATCCTGACTACGGCTGACGACGGCACCGGTACGCGCGGCCAATGCGCCGTGCTCAAGGCCGCGCGAGAAGGGCTCGCGGCCCATGTGGAGAGCGAGGATTTCCTGCGTGTCGATGGCAGCAGTTTCCCCGTGCAGTACCAGGCCCATCCGGTATGGCAGGATGGCCAGCTGCAGGGAGCGCTGTGCACCTTCGTCGACCTGACCGAACGACGACGCGGACTGCAGGCCCTGTCATGGAGCGAGAACCGTCTCACTGCCATCTTCAACCAGGCCTCGGTGTGCTTCTCGGAGCTGGACCTGGAAGGCCGCTATCTGCGCGTGAACCAGGCACTGTGCCGTATGCTCGGACGCACCGAGGCCGAGATGCTGCAGATGACCCTGGCCGACGTCACCCATCCTGACGATGTGCCGATGAACATGACTCTGTTCAATCGCTGCATTACCGACGGCAGTTCCTTCACCCTGGAAAAGCGCTACCTGCGTCCGGATGGCAGTTCGTTCTGGGTCTCCAGCGACATCAGTCGCATCGTCGATGGCGAGGGCAGGCCGCAGGCCATGATCGCGGTGTCGACCGACATCACTGAACGCCGCCGTGCGGAAGACGCGTTGCGCGAACTCAACGATACGCTGGAGCAGCGTGTGGTCGAGGAAATCGTTGAGCGCAGTCGCGCCGAAGCAGCGTTGCGCCAGATGCAGAAGATGGAAGCGGTCGGCCAGCTCACCGGCGGTGTGGCGCATGACTTCAACAACGTATTGCAGATCATCGGCGGCAACCTGCAATTGCTGCAGACCGATCCGCGCCTGGACGACCGCAGCCGTCAGCGTGTGCGCACGGCCATCGGCGCGGTTGATCGCGGTGCCAAGCTGTCCTCGCAACTGCTGGCGTTCGCCCGCCGCCAGCCGCTGCAGCCACGCAGCATCAACCTGGAGCGGGTGGTGCAGAATATGGATGATCTGCTGCGCCGTGCCGTGGGTGAAAACATCGAGATTTCCACCGTCATTACGCATGACCTGTGGAACACCATGCTCGACCCCAACCAGGTCGAGAACCTCATCATCAACACCGCCATCAATTCGCGCGATGCGATGCCCAATGGCGGACGGCTCACCCTGCAGATCGACAACGTGCAGCTGAGTGATCCGGCCTTCCTCTCGCAGGCCGACCTGCAGCCGGGCGATTACGTGGAGCTGCAGATTTCCGACAATGGCGCCGGCATGTCGCCCGAGGTACGTGAGCGCGCCTTCGAACCTTTCTTCACGACCAAGCGCGAAGGCGAGGGCACCGGGCTGGGCCTGTCGATGGCCTATGGCTTCGTCAAGCAGAGCAGGGGCCACATCAGCCTGCACAGTGAAGCGGGCAAGGGCACCACGATCCGCATCTACTTCCCGCGCTGCATCGATCAGGAAGTGCTGATCGACGACAACCGCGACATGGAGGTGCGCGGTGGTGACGAGACCATCCTGGTCGTTGAGGATGATCCCAATCTGCAGCTGACGGTGATCGATACCCTGTCCTCGCTGGGCTACCGGGTGCTCAAGGCCGACAATGGCGAGCGCGCCCTGGCCATCCTGCAGAGCGGCATTGCAGTGGACCTGATGTTTACCGATGTGGTCATGCCGGGCAGTGTCCCCGTGACCGAACTGGCACGTCAGGCGCGCCAGCTGTTGCCGGAGATCGAGATTCTGTTTACGTCCGGCTATCCGCGCGATGCCATTGTGCATGAAGGACGCCTGGATGCGGGGGTGGAGCTGCTTTCCAAGCCGTATCGCATCAACCAGCTGGCCCAGCGCATCCGGCAGATGCTCTCCAGCCGGGCCCATCGCATCGAGCTGGCCCAGCTCACGCGCGAGCGCGACCAGGCCAATGCCAGCGCCAGCCTGCATGTGCTCCCGGTGGGGGATCCCCAGCGCCAGCCCGAGGGACAGGACGCGCATTTCGAACAGGCCGACGCCGGGAGCGCCGCTGCCGCGACGGCAACACCTGCGATACCTGAGCCGACGGCGGCATCTTCCAGCGGATTGCGTCTGCTGGTGGTGGAAGACAACATCGATTCCCAGCAACTGGTGTGTGAATTGCTGGAGACGCTGGGCCACCAGGCACGCGGCGTGGTCAGTGCGGAAGATGCGCAGCAGGCCCTGGACGAGCAGAGTTTCGATGTGCTCTTCACTGACGTCAATCTGCCGGGCATGTCCGGGGTGGACCTGGCCAGGCACGCCCTGGAGCGGTTTCCGGAAATGTCGGTGATCTTCGCTTCCGGCTACGGCACCATGGTGGCGCGCAACGTCGGCTTTGCCTCGCACTCCCTGCCCAAACCTTACGATATCGATCAGTTGCAGGAGATCCTCAGCAGGATTGCCATGGCCTGAGGAGGGCGGGGCGGTGTCACGATGGTTTCCTGGGATAGAAATTTTTCCTGACCAGACGGCGCGACTTCTCCAGCGCCGCGAGCAGTTCCGCGGGAGTCACCGGGGTGGGTGGCCAGCGCGGATCATGCGCGAGGATGCCAATCAACTCAAGGACATCGGCAACGTTGGTCGAACATGAATTGTCGAGAATGCTGTAGCTGCTCCGGGTGCCATTGCTTTGAAGGATCAGCTGCCTGTCCAGTGCCACTCTTCGTTTGAGCTCGACGTCCAGCATCTGCTTTTCCTTTGCCGATAACCAAAGGACGAGGCCAACACTGTCGCGATAGCTTTGTCCTCTGATGCTCAGGATTTTGAGAGCCTTCTCGAGTTTGCCACCATTCATGTACACGGTTTTGCTCATGACCAGGTATTCGTCATGCGCGCGCAAGTAGACGGTTCCATCAATCATGATCGCCGCATGACCCCACTGCTCCCCACTGCCGGGCAGTCGTGTGTCGCCAATGATGACCTCGATGAACTCCCTCTTCACGGTGACGACCTTCTCGCCGACATCGGTCATCGGCGTCAGCGTCCGGGTAGCGACCTTGCGCAAGGTCTTGCCGGTCCTGGGCGAGCGCAGCGGGTTATCCATCGTCAGCCCTCCAGATAAATATCCACCTCCCACCGCTGCGCCGCCGTTGCAGTCATGTGGGTGCGGCCATGCGCGTCGGTGAGGCCGAACTGCGGCGCTCCGCCGGCGATCGACAAGGCATATTCGGCATGGGCAATCGGGTTGCCGTGCTGGTCGCGCAGGAGGTAACGATCGCCATAGCGGGTCTGTGCGGGCTGCGCCGTCGCCGTGAACTCATCCGCCGTGACCTGCCGCTGGGTCGCCTGCAGCACGGCACCGCATGAGGTCATCATCCCTTCCACCGCCACCTGACGCCCCAGATAGCGAAACTGCTCCGCGCCCTCGACAATGCTGAACACGCTGCGACATTGCGGGCAATAACCGCGATGCCCCACGCCGGCCATGGGCTTGCCAAACAGCGTGAAGTTGGAAAAGCCTTCCTGCACGATGCCGCCGTGAGAAGTGGGATCGCCTTGGCGGATGATGGCTCTGGCCATGTGCTGCTCCTCTTCATGGTTGAAACAACACGAAGGTAAGCCGAGTTGCGCGCTTGTTGCTTATAAGCTGAAAGAGATCAAGCGGAGTCCGAAGTTATTCCAAAGACTTTTCTCATTATTTCGAGACAGCGAAGCGGGCAGGGGTGAAGACTTGTCAGGAAACTTTCTTTTTTCCGTCATATTGCTTAAAATAAATAAGAACTATTATCGTTCGCATTAAAGTTAATCAATATGAAGAGGAAACCCTTGATCCAGTCGTCGCTGCGCGCTCGTCCCCGCGCCATGTATCGCGCCTTGCGCCCGGTTTTCATCAGCATGGCGCTGGCCGGCGCGCCTGCACTGGCGGTGGCGCAGGCGGTACAGACCGGCACTGCCGAGAGCGATGCCAATGACGCTGGCAGCGTGCAGTTGCCGACCGTGACCGTCTCCGCCACTGGCACAGGCGAGGCAACGCAGCACCTGCAAAGCCAGTCCAGCGCGGGTGCATTGGGATCGCGTTCGCTGCTGGAGACACCTTTCTCCGTCACCAGCATCACCGCTGCCGACCTGGCCGACAAGCAGGTCAACAAGCTTGGCGACCTGTTCTACAACGAGGCTTCGGTCAGCGACAACAGCGGTGGTTACAGTGCCTGGGCCTCCTACATCACCATTCGCGGCCTCCCTGCCGACTGGCAGAATTCCTTCCGCATCGATGGCAAGCCTTTCCTCGGCTATGGCATCACGTTGCCCTACGATCACTTCGAGCGGGTCGACCTGCTCAAGGGCTCGGCCGGCTTCATGTATGGATTCGGCTCGCCGGGCGGGGTACTCAACTACGTCACCAAGAAACCGACCGACACCCCCGTGCGCAGCGTCTCGGTGGGCTACACCAGCAACAGCATCTGGAGCGAGCACATCGACCTGGGCGGGCGCTTCGGCAACGACAACATGTTCGGTTATCGCCTCAACGTCACGCATGACCAGGGCCAGACCTTCAATGATGGCCACCTGCGCCGCAACTCGGCCTCGCTGACGCTGGACGGACGTCTGACGCGCGACCTGACCTGGGATTTCCAGGCCATCTGGCAGAACAGCAATTCCACCGACCAGACGCCGTCCTTCGTGACCAGCAGCCTGAGCGGCAGCGCGCTGCCCTCGGTAGTGAGCGGCAGCGACAAGACCCTGGCCGGCCCCGGCCAGCATCTGGACACCAACTTCCAGTTCTACCAGACCGGGTTGACCTATCGGCTCAACGCCGACTGGAAGGCCAACCTGAGTTACAGCCACAGCACGGCCAAGCGCTTCCGCAATGAAGACATCGCCATGCTCTCGGATGCGGCAGGCAACTATGCCGACTGGCGTTCCGACAGCCGCGAGGGCCATACCTTCGACCAGTGGCAGGCCATGCTGGAGGGCAATGCCCGCACCGGCGGCATCGACCATCAGTTGGTGCTGGGGGCGTCATGGCAGAAGCAGGTCAATGATTATTCGATCAGTTCGGTGTACCAGCAGATCGGCAGCGGCAATCTGTATGTGCCCAATACCAATGCCTACTACAGCAACACCGGCCTGCAGACCTATCACAACGCCATCATCAGCCAGCAGGCGATCTTTGCCAGCGATACGCTGAACTTCTCGGAACGCTGGTCACTGCTGGCCGGTGGCCGCTACAACCAGTTCAAGCAGGACAACTTCACCACCGCCGGTGCACTCAGTTCGCGTTACGACAAGTCGGCCCTGACGCCGACAGTCGCCCTCATGTTCAAGCCCGAGCGCAATACCACCCTCTACACCAGCTATGTGGAATCGCTGGAGCAGGGCGGTGTCCCCGGCGTGACCAACACCAACTACGGCAGCCAGTTGAAGCCGCTCAAGAGCAAGCAATATGAGGTCGGCGCCAAGACCGATCAGCAGAACTGGAGCGCCACCGCCGCGCTGTTCCGCATCGAGCGGGCTTCCGAATACACGCGCAATGGCGCGCTGGTGCAGGATGGCCAGTCCAACTACCAGGGCCTGGAGCTGGGCGCGGCCTATCGCCCGACGGCACGGTGGCTGGTCGCAGGCAGCCTGATGCTGCTCGATGCCAAGTACGACCAGGGCAATACCTACAACGGCAACCGTGTGGCCGGTGCACCGCGCAACATGGCCACGGCCCGGGTGTCCTACCTGGTGCCGCAGGTGGCCGGCCTGAAGCTGTCGGCCGATGCCAAGTTCACCGGCAGCACCATGGTGCGTGCAGCCAATGACATTGAACTGGCCAGTTACACCCTGTTCAATCTGGGTGCCAGCTACACCACGCGCATCGGGCAACACGACACGACCTTCCGGGCGTCCGTCAACAATCTGCTGGACAAGCGCTACTGGCAATACCAGTACGAGAACTACATCAAGCCGGGTGACCCGCGTACCTTCAGCGTGTCGGCCAAGGTCGATTTCTGACCCGGTCATGGTCGCCTTCCGAGCAGCCCCTGAATCACTCCGCCATCTAGCCAGGTAAGTCAGCCCATGCGTGCAATTCTCGTCCTCCTCCATCGCTGGTTCGGCCTGGCCGTGGCCGTGTTCCTGTTCATCGCCGGCGTGACCGGCGCGTTGATCTCCTGGGATCACGAACTGGATGCCTGGCTCAATCCGCAACTGTTCCATGCCCGCAGCGCCGACCGCCCCGACGCCGGGCCGCCGTTGCCGGGCCTGGAACTGGCACGGCGCGTGGAAGCTGCCGAGCCCGCCTTGCGCGTGACCTATGTGCTCACCGAGGCCGAACCCGGTCACACCATCAGCATGATGGTCGAGCCACGCCTGGATCCGGCTACCGGCAAGCTGCCGGTGCTGGATTACAACCAGATCGCGGTCGATCCGGTCACCGGCGACATACAGGGGCGCCGCATGTGGGGCGCGATCTCGCTGGCGCGGGAAAACCTGCTGCCCTTCCTCTACAAGCTGCACTACACGATGCACCTGCCGGACGTGGGCGGCATCGAGACCGGCATCTGGCTCATGGGCATCATCGGCATCGTGTGGACACTGGATTGCTTCATTGCGCTCTATCTGTCTTTCCCCAACTGGCGCAGCTGGCGCAAGTCGCTGGCCTTCCGCTGGCGCGAGGGCGGACACAAGCTCAATTTCGATCTGCATCGCTCGGGCGGTGTCTGGATCTGGGGCTTGCTGCTGATACTGGCGGTGACCTCGGTGTCGATGAACCTGGAGCGCCAGGTCATGCGTCCCATCCTGCAGAGCGTTTCCACGCTGAGCGCCGGCCCCTTCGATACGCGCACCCCGATCGCGCCCGACAAAGTGCCGGAGCCGCGTATTTCACGCGAACAGGCCGTGGCCCTGGGGCGCGCGCAAGGACAGAAGCTGGGGCTGACCGAGCCGGTCGGCGGGGTCTTCTATTCGGGCATGTTTGGCGTCTATGGGGTGGGTTTCTTCCAGCCTGGCAACGACCATGGCGATGTGGGGCTGGGCAATGCCTGGCTGTATTTCGATGCCATGAGCGGCGCCTATGAAGGCGGCAAGATTCCCGGTCGCGGCAGTGCCGGCGATATCTTCCTGCAGGCCCAGTTCCCGCTGCATTCGGGCCGCATTCTCGGGCTGACCGGACGCGTGCTGATTTCCTTGATGGGCGTGCTGGTGGCGATGTTGTCGGTGACTGGCGTGATCATCTGGGTGCGCAAGCGCCGTGCGCGCCTGCAACAGCGTGATCGTCTGGCCGCCCAAAAGACACCGGCCCGCGAGGGGCCGGTGGTGCAAGCGCGCTGACTCAGCGCAGGTCATGCTGATGGTGTCAGTGCGCCATCAGCACCGGCAGCGTCATGGTTTTGAGGATGGTCAGCGTCACGCCGCCCAGCAGCACTTCGCGGAAGCGGGTGTGACCATAACCGCCCATGACCAGCAGGTCGGAACCCTTGTCGGCCGCCAGCGAGAGCAGGGCATTGCCGATATCGAGCGTGGTCTGTTCCTGCGCCACTTCCACCTTCACGCCATGGCGCGCCAGGTAGAGCGCGATGTCGGCGCCGGGCTGCTCACCGTGTGTGCCCAGGCGCTTGTCGGAATTGAAGAGCACCACCGTGACGTTGTCGGCCTGCCGCAGCAAGGGCAGGGCGGCGGTGATGGCGCGGGTCGATTCCATGCTGCCGTCCCAGGCGATGAGCGCATTCTTGCCCACCTGCCTGAATTCACCCGCGCTGGGGATGATCAGTACCGGACGCGGTGAATTGAGCATGACGTATTCGGGCAGGTCGGTGAGGAAGCTGTCGTCGGCATCATCGAGGTCGGCCTGGCTGACCACCACCAGGTCGGCATAGCGCGCCTGCAGAGCCAGACCGCCTTCGGCGTCGTCATCGACGAAGCGCTTTTCGCAGGAGGGCACGCCCACGCTGTTGGCGATCTTGTCGAAGTTTTCCAGCGCAGCCAGGGCACGGTCGCGGAAACCATCCATCTGCGCCGCAACGTAGGCGGCGCCTTCCATGGTGATGAAGCTGGAGATGCCGCTGACGGCACTGCCGATCAGGTGCGCCTGCTGTGCGCGGGCCAGTTCGGCGGCAATGCGGATGCGCTGGGCGGCGTGACGCGACTGGTCGACATGGACCAGGATGGACTTGTAGCTCATGGTGGCTCCTCGGAGATTCGTGGGGGAAGGCATCCGCAGCGGAATGCCATGTCTTCAGAGTAGGCCGGACGTGGGCAGGCGTCCAGCGCAAATCCGGGGCTGCTTGACGCATGTCAATGGCGTTTCGGCGCGATTGTATGGAAGCATCGTTGGCATGTTTCCATACAAGCACGCCCATTGCGGTATGCTAGTCGGCTTTCGCAACCAGCCTGCCGATCCGGGACTTTTCATGCCATCCATCTTCCACCTGGCCTATCACGTGCGCGACCTCGACCAGGCGCGCCGCTTTTATTGCGATCTGCTGGGCTGCGCCGAAGGGCGCAGCACCGACACCTGGGTCGACATTGACTTCTTCGGTCACCAGCTCTCGCTGCACCTGGGCGAACCCTTTGCCGTGAGCAACACCGGTCATGTCGGTCATCACCTGGTGCCCATGCCGCATCTGGGCGTGATCCTGCCATTGGATCAATGGCAGCAACTGGCCGACCGTCTTGCCGCCAGCGGCGCGCTGCAGTTCGTGCTGGCACCGCAGATCCGCTTTGCCGGCGAGCCAGGCGAGCAGGCCACGATGTTCTTCCTGGATCCCTCGGGCAACCCCATCGAAGTCAAAGGCTTCCGCGATCTGGCCACGGTGTACGCCAAATGAGCGCTGTCACGCCGATTGCCTTCGTCAGCCAGGGCGATGCCGCCTCGGTAGCCGCCTGGTTGCAGTGCTTGCGCGCGGCCATGCCGGAAGAAGAGATCCTGGCCTATGCCGACCTGGATGAAACGCGACGCGCGCAATGCCGCGTGGCCATCGTCGCCAATCCCGATCCGGCGCAACTGAAACTGCTGCCGCAATTGCAGTGGGTCCATAGCGTCTGGGCCGGGGTGGAGCGGCTGGTGGCCGATCTCGATCAGAGCGGTCTGCAGATCACGCGTCTGGTCGATCCCCGGTTGGCTGCCACCATGGCCGAAGCGGTACTGGCCTGGACCCTCTACCTGCACCGCGACATGCCGTATTACGCCCGCCAGCAGCAGGCGCGGCAATGGCAGCCGCTGGACTACGCGCTGCCGGAGCAGCGTCGCGTGGGCATCCTCGGGCTCGGTGCCCTGGGTGAAGCGGCAGCAGCGGCCCTGTGCCAGGCGCGCTTTCCGGTGACGGGCTGGAGTCGCAGTGCGCGCAGCATACCGGGTATGCAGACCTGTAGCGGGATGGAGGGACTGGCACAGATGCTGGCACAGACCGACATTCTGGTCTGCCTGCTGCCACTGACGGCCCAGACACGCGGTTTGCTGGATGCCGCGCGGCTGGCGCTGTTGCCACCGGATGCACAGCTCATCAATTTCGCGCGCGGACCCATCATCGATGATGCCGCCCTGCATCAGGCACTGGATGCGGGGCAGTTGCGGCATGCGGTGCTGGACGTCTTTGCGACTGAACCATTGCCGCCTGACGCCTGGCCGTGGTCGCATCCTGCGGTGACGGTACTGCCGCATTGTTCGGCACCGACCGATTCGGGGACGGCCTCGTCCATCGTGGCGGCCAATATCCGCCATTACCGCAAGACCGGCGAGATCCTCGCCAATGTGGATCTGAAGCGCGGATATTGAGGCCATCGGGCGCCTCAGTGGCGCGCGATGGTAAAGCCGATGCTGTTGTACCCGCCACGGCTGCTGGCGAAGGTCCGTCCACCGTGCATGCGCGCCACCGCCTTGACGATGGCCAGGCCCAGGCCGTGGCCGTGGCTGCCGTTGATGTCCTGGCGCGCGCTGTCGACACGATAGAAGCGGTCGAACAGGCGCGGCAGGTGTTGCTCGTCGATGGCCGCGCCGGGATTGGTGACGGCCACGCGCACCATGTCTTCGCCGCTGGCGATGTCAATGCGCAACTGCGCACCTTGCGGCGAATGCTGGATGGCGTTCTGGATCAGGTTGGTCAGGGCGCGCTTGAAAAGCGCGGTTTCCATGGTGGCCGTGGCCTCCAGGTCGCCCGCCACCGTGATGGCCATGCCGGTGTCATCGAGCACGAATTCGAAGAAATCCACCGTCTTCTGCACCGCCTCGGCCACCCGCACCGGCACCCGTGCGGTGGCGGCTTCGCCCTGGTCGGAGCGCGCCAGGAACAGCATGTCGTTGACGATGGAGCGGATGCGGTCCAGCTCTTCCAGATTGGATTGCAGCACGTCCTTGAATTCCCCCGCACTGCGTTCGCGCGCCAGCGCGACCTGGGTCTGGCCGATCAGGTTGGCCAGGGGCGTACGCAGTTCGTGGGCGACGTCGGCATTGAAGGCTTCAAGCTGCGTATAGGCCTGTTCGATGCGTTCCAGCGCGCCGTTGAAGGCATCGGCCAGGACCGACAGCTCGTCCGGCAAGGCTTCCACCGGCATGCGCGCCGACAGCTTGCGCGGAGAGAAACTCTGGGCGCGGGCCGACATGCGGCGCAAAGGGGCCAGGCCGGCGCGCGCAATCCAGTAGCTGGAAATGACGGCCAGCACGATGCCCAGCAGTGAGGAAATGCTCGTGGCCAGAAGAAAAGTGCGCCGCATCTCGAAGTAGGGCGCACCGTCGACCCCGACCGTGACCCGGACTTCCGGGCGCTCCTCGAAGGCAGGCAGGGTGCGCGTCATGATGTGCAGCGGATAGGCCCGCCCCGGCAGGTGCAGCCGTCCGACCTCCTTGCCATCCACATGATTGATGGCCGCCGGGGACAGCCGCGTGAGATCGCCATAGGTGAAGCGTGCATCCTCGCTGGCGATCCAGAAGAATACGTGCTGGTCCGCCTGCGACAGGGTGGACAGTTTCAGTTGTACGCGGCTCCAGCGTTCGGTAGTGCCGGCGCGTTCGATCTGGTAGCTGATGTCATTGAGGGTAGTGAACAGGGAATCGCGTTCATGGCGCAGCAGCTCGCCCTTGAGGACGGTGTAGAGCACCACGGCAGCCACGGCGAAGATGAGCAGTGCCGATACCGCCGACATGAGCACCAGGCGCGCCGTGATGGAGCGCTGCAGCGGCAGGCGGCGTTTGTTCAGGCGAGCCCCCTGCGGGATCGGCGTCTCACTCATCGTCGCTGTCACAGGTGGCGCGCGGCTCCAGCACGTAACCCATGCCGCGCACGGTATGCAGCAGCTTCTGTTCGAAGGGCGCGTCGATCTTGGCGCGCAGGCGCTTGATGGCGACTTCGACCACGTTGGTGTTGCTGTCGAAATTCATGTCCCAGACCAGTTCGGCAATGGCCGTCTTGGAGAGGATTTCCCCCTGGCGCCGTGCCATCACGGCCAGCAGAGCGAACTCCTTGGCGGTGAGGTCGATGCGCAGCCCGCCGCGGAAGGCCTTGCGCGAGATCAGGTCGATCTGCAGGTCGCCGATGCGCAGCTGCGGTGCTTCCTGGACACGTCCCCGGCGGGTCAGTGCCTGCAGACGGGCCAGCAGTTCGAGGAAGGAGAAGGGCTTGATGAGGTAGTCGTCGGCCCCCTCGTGCAAGCCCTTGATACGGTCTTCCACGCTGTCCCGTGCGGTCAGCATGATGACCGGCGTCTGCTTGACCGTGCGCAGCGAACGCAGCACGGCAAAGCCATCCAGGCCCGGCAGCATGACGTCCAGCACGATGACGTCATAGTCATGCTGGATCGCCAGGTGTTGTCCGTCGACCCCGTTGCCGGCCACATCGACCGCGCAACCCTGCTCGGTGAGGCCCTTGCAGAGGTACTCGGACATCTTTTGCTCATCTTCGACTATCAGGATCTTCATGCGCTCTCCACTGGCGGCGCCAGGAACATTCCCCGGCGCTCGCCCATGCCGGATTCTACCTTCCCGGCCGGACCTTGTTGATGACGCTGCTGCACAGGCTCAGTGCTCCTGTGCCAGGCATGCCGCCTTGCGTTGCTGGCGCGCCTTCTTCTTGCGTTCGTACCAGTAGTGGGCGCGGTCCAGATAAAGGTAGACCACCGGCGTGGTGAAGAGCGTGAGCGCCTGCGACAGCACCAGCCCGCCCACCATCGCATAGCCCAGCGGACGACGCAGCTCGGAACCGGCACCATGGCCCAGCATCAGCGGCAGGCCCGAGAGCAGGGCACACATGGTGGTCATCATGATGGGGCGGAAGCGCAGCAGGCAGGCCTGGTAGATGGCTTCTTCCGGTTTCAGTCCCTGGCTGCGCTCGGCGGTGAGGGCGAAGTCGATCATCATGATGCCGTTCTTCTTGACGATGCCGATGAGGAGGATGATACCGATCAAGGCAATCACCGACAGGTCGTAGCCGCCTATCATCAGGATCAGCAGCGCCCCCACGCCCGCCGAGGGGAGGGTCGAGAGAATGGTCAGCGGATGGATGTAGCTCTCGTAGAGCAGGCCCAGCACGATGTAGACCGCAATGAGGGCGGCCGCGATCAGATAGGGTTGCGAGGCCAGCGAATCACCGAAAGCCTTGGCCGTACCCTGGAAGTTGCCCACCAGCGTTTGCGGCACGCCCATCTCGTCCTTGGTCTTCTGGATCACGTTGACCGCCTCGCCCAGCGACACGCCCTTGGCCAGATTGAAGGAAATCGTCACTGCCGGGAACTGGCTCTGGTGGCTGATCGACAGGTAGGAGGTCTTGCTGGTATCGATTTTCACGAAGGTCGACAGCGGCACCTGCTGACCGGTCAGCGGCGAGGTCAGGTAGAGTTTGTCGAACAGTGAAGGATCCTTCTGCAGTTGCGGCGTGACCTCGAGAATGACGTGATAGCTGTTGATCTGGGTGAAGTATTGCGCCACCTGGCGCTGGCCGATGGCGTCATAGATGGTGGCATCGATCAGCGAGGGCGAGATGCCGAAGCTGGAGGCGCGCGCCCGGTCGATGGTGATGACGGCGGCGGCCGCCTGGTTCTGCTGGTCGGAAGCCACGTCGGTCAATTGCGGCAGACGACGCAAACGCTCCAGCATGCGCGGCGCCCAGACGTTGAGTTCATCGAGGTCGGTATCGGTGACGGTGTATTGGTACTGGGTACGCGAAAGACGGCCACCGACGTTGATGTCCTGGCTGGCCTGCATGAACAGGTTCACTCCCTGGATCTTCGCGACCTGGGGACGCAGGCGCGCGATGATCTCGTCGGCATTGGTGGTGCGGCCTTCGTCCTTTGGCTTGAGCGCGATGAAGAATTGGCCGGTGTTGAAGGTGGTCGAGCCGGCACTCATGGCAAAGCCGAGCACGTCCGGATCACGGCGGACCACCTCGGCCACCTTCAGCAGGCGCTCGTGCATGGCCGCCGATGAGGTGTCCTGCGAGGATTCGGCAAAGCCGACGATGACGCCATTGTCCTGCTGAGGAAAGAAGCCCTTGGGGATGAAGATGAACAGCACCACCGTCAGCGCCACGGTAGCAATGAAGCTCATCAGGGTGATGAACTGGTGCCGCATCACCACGTCCAGCGCGCGCTTGTAGCCGTTGAGCATGGCATCGAAGCCGCGCTCGAACCACTGGTACAGCTTGCCGTGCTGGTGACCATGTTCGTTCTTGAGGAAGCGCGAGCACAGCATGGGAGTCAGGGTGAGCGAGATGATGACCGAGACGGCGATGGTCAGCGTGACCGTGACCGCGAATTCGCGGAACAGCCGCCCCACGATGCCACCCATGAGCAAGAGAGGAATGAACACTGCCACCAGCGACACCGAGATCGAGATGATGGTGAAGCCGATCTCGCCGGCCCCCTTCAAGGCCGCCTCCAGCGGCGTCATGCCTTGTTCGACGTAGCGATAGATGTTTTCCAGCATGACGATGGCGTCATCCACCACGAAACCGACTGCAATGGTCAGGGCCATGAGCGAGAGGTTGTCCAGGCTGTAGCCGACCACATACATCACCCCGGCCGTGCCCATGATGGCCAGTGGCACCGTCACCGAGGGGATCAGGGTAGCGGCGACGTTGCGCAGGAACACGAAGATCACCATCACCACCAGCGCGATGGTCAGCACCAGGGTGAATTCAACATCCTGAACCGAGGCACGGATGGTCTGGGTGCGGTCGATCAGGGTATTGACGTGGATCGCCGCCGGAATGGCAGCGCGCAGGCGGGGCATGGCGGCCTTGATGCGGCCGACCGTCTCGATCACGTTGGCGCCGGGCTGCTTGGTGATGGCCAGTACGATGGAACGGCCATTGGTGATGGTGTGGTCGGCGGTATTGGCGGCCCCCGCGAAGGCCCAGGCGGCGATCTTGTTGTTTTCCGGGCCATCGACCGCTACGCCGATGTCCCTGACCCGGATCGGCGCCCCATTGCGCCAGGCCAGGACCATGTCATTCCATTGCTCGGCCTTGAGCAACTGGTCGTTGGTATAGACGGTAAAGGCCTGACGCGCACCATCGACGGTGCCCTTGGGCTGGTTGACGGTGGTGGTGGCGATGACGCCGCGCAGGTCTTCCAGGCTGATGCCCAGCGTGGCGATCTTGGCCGGATCGACCTGGATGCGTACGGCCGGTTTTTGCTGGCCGTTCACGTTGACCAGGCCCACGCCGGAGATCTGCGAGATCTGCTGGGCCAGGATGTTGTCGGCGTAGTCGTTGACCACCGTCAGGGGCAGCGCATCGGACTGCACCGACATGATCATGATGGGCGAGTCGGCCGGGTTGATCTTGCGGAAGGTCGGCGGATTGGGCAGGTTCGAGGGCAATTGCCCGGTGGAGGCGTTGATGGCCGCCTGCACGTCCAGCGCGGCGGCATCGATGTTGCGGTTGAGATCGAACTGCAGCGTAATCTGGGTGGTCCCCAGGGTACTCTGCGAGGTCATCTGCGACAGGCCGGCGATGAGCGAGAACTGCCGCTCCAGCGGCTGCGCCACGTTGGAGGCCATGGTCTCGGGACTGCCTCCGGGCAATTGCGCCGTCACCTGGAGGGTGGGGAAGTCGACCTGCGGCAGCGGTGCCACCGGCAGCAGCGGCCAGACCGCAATCCCCACCAGCAGGAGGGCGATGGCCAGCAGCGTGGTGCCGATGGGGCGCTTGATGAAGGTGGCCGAGACGCTCACTTGGTGCTTCCTTTCGTCTGGGCACTGGCCGACTGCGGCTTGCTTTCGACGATGCGGCTGCCGGGCTTGAGCTTGTACTGTCCGTCAATGACCACGCGCTGGTCAGCGCTCACGCCGCTGTCGGCGGCCAGGACGGCAATGCCGTCCTGGATACGGTCGACCTTGACCGGCTGCATGTCGGCCTTGTCGTCCTGGTCGATGGCATAGACGTAGGTGCCTTGCTGGTTGCGCTGGATGGCCGCTGCCGGGACCGTCAGGGCATTGCCGTGGCTGTTCATCTGCAGGCGGGCATTGACGTACTGGCCTGGCCAGAGCGTGTGTTGGGCATTGTCGAAGCGCGCCTTCAGTTGCACGGTGCCGTTGCCGGTGTTGATCTGGTTGTCCAGCAACACCAGTTTGCCGGTGGCCAGTATCTCCTGCGAATCGCGCGCATAGGCGATCACCTTGAGCGGCTGCTGGCTGCTGCGCTGAGCGCGATTGATGCCGACCACGGCGTCTTCCGGCAAGGTGAAGACCAGGGTGATGGGATCGATCTGGTTGATCACCACCAGCCCGTTGGCATCGCTGGCATGCACGATATTGCCCGGATCGACCAGACGTGCGCCGACGCGCCCCGAGATGGGCGCATGGATGGTGGTATAGCTCAGTTGCACCCGGGCATAGGCCACTTGCGCCTCATCGGTCTTGACCGCAGCTTCCAGCTGCGCCACCAGCGCCTTCTGCGTATCGAGCTGCTGCTGTGTCGCGGCATCCTGGCTGCGCAGGGTGGTATAGCGCTGCAGGTCCAGTCGCGCATTCATGAGGGTGGCGGCGTCCTTGGCGCGCTGCGCCTCGGCCTGGGCCAGCTGTGCCTGCAGGGCACGCGGGTCGATCCGGGCCAGCAGTTGTCCCTTCTTGACCTCGGCACCTTCCTGGAACCCGACCTGGTCCAGCTGGCCGTCGATGCGCGTCCTGACGACCACGCTGGCATTGGCGGTGACGGTGCCGACCCCGGCCAGGTAGAGCGGCAGATCGCGCTCCTGTACGCGGGCCAGCGAGACCGACACTGGCGGTGTTGCCTTGGCAGCCGGCTGGTCGGCGGCGCGGGCGCGCTGCAGGGTGATCCAGCCGCCAGCACCGGTGGTGAGGATGAGTGCCGTCGCCACGAAGAGGGCCAGGCGGGAGCGTTGCGCAGTCGGGGAAGTGTTGCGGGAGTTGGGTGAGGTGGTCATGCCGGAAACTCGTCCTGGAAAATGCACATGGGATTGGGAAGATGCAGCACGCCCGTCAGCGCGCCGCCATCGGTACCTGCACGCTGGCGGCAGCGGGCTGTCCCACCTGCCAGCCGCCGCCGGTCGCCTTGATCAGCGCGACGCTGGCCACCAGCTGGCGGCCCAGCAGGGTGACGGCACTGCGCTGATTGCTCAGGGACGTGGCCTGGGTGGTCACGACCGACAGGTAGGTGACGGTGCCGGCCTGGTACTGGCGCATGGCCAGCCGTTCGGCCAACTGCGCCGATTGCACCGCCTGGGCCTGGGCCGCGCTTTCCTGGTCCAGCACACGCAAGGTGGAGAGGTTGTCTTCCACGTCCTGCAGAGCGGCCAGGACCGTCTGCTTGTATTGCGCAGCGGCGGCGTCATAGGCGGCGACAGCGGCATCGTTGCGGGCACTGCGTGCGCCGCCATCGAAGAGGGTCTCGGCCAGCGCTGCGCCCAGCGACCAGACGCGGCCCGGGGTATTGAACAGATCGGCCAGGGAAGCGCTGTTGTAGCCCCCGCTGGTCGACAGGGTCAGGGTCGGGAAGTAGGCTGCACGCGCCACGCCGATGTTGGCATTGGCGGCGGCGGCCAGGCGTTCGGCATTGGCGATGTCGGGACGGCGTTCCAGCAGGTCCGAGGGCAGTCCTGCCGGGATCTGCGGCAGGCTGGCTTGCAGGCGCAGGGCGTTGGTATCCATGCCGCGGTCGCTGGCCGCGGCGGGCGGCAGCGGTGCCAGGCTGAAGGCGGCCGGGGCCTTGCCGATGAGCATGGCGATGGCGTGTTCCAGCTGGTTGCGGGTGGCGTCCAGATCGATCCATTGGGCTTGGGCAGCGCGCAGTTGCGTATCGGCCTGGGCGACGTCGGAGCGCAGGGCGGTACCGGCTTCGTATTGATGCGTGGTCAGTTGCAGGGAGCGTGTATAGGCCGCCACGGTGCGGCGATACAAGTCTTTCTGCAGGTCGGTCACGCGCAGTTGCAGATAGTTTTGCACCAGAGTCGCCTGAATTGCCAGGCGGGCAGCCGCGAGGCTGGCGGCACTGGCTTCGGCGCCGGCGTCACCGGCCTCGGCGCCACGGCGGATGCGGCCCCAGAGGTCGGCCTCCCACGAGGCGTTCAAGCCCACGGTATAGCTGTCGCCCAGGCGTTGTACGCCGTTGGTATTGGTCTGTGCGCGCGTGGCCCCGGCCTGCGCACCGATGGTCGGCCACAGGCTGGCCCGCGCCGCCGCAGCCGTGGCCTGGGCCTGGCGATACTGGGCCGCAGCCTGCTGGATGGTCTGGTTGGCGGCGTTGGCCTGACTGACCAGCTCATCGAGGACGGGGTCGCCATAGGCTTCCCACCAGCGCTGGCGATCATCGACCTGGCGCGGGACGGCGACTTTCCAGGGGCCCTGTTCCTTGTAGGCCGCGGGCAGGTCGATGGCCGGGCGCACATAGTCGGGTCCGACCGCGCAGCCGCCCAGGAGCGCAGCCAGCACCAGTACCGTCATTGCCTTCTTGGCGCGGAAGGCGAAGTGTTGTGGAGGATGAGTGAAATGACGAAGACGGGCGCTGGCTGCGACGCGGCAAAACGGGACGACCATAGGGCTCACGATGATGGCTTGCGGATGAAGGACCGGCCGGCCTTGCGGCACCCCTCAGCGCCCAAGGCCGACCTCGGCTTACGGCGACAATGTAAGCGTTGACACTCAACGCGAGGCTGACATCAAGATGACAATTTTGTCAGCCAGGGCGCACACCGGTGTAGGCCGCGCGCGGGCGGATCAGCCCACCGCTGCGTCCTTGTTCGAGGGCGTGGGCGATCCAGCCTAGCGAGCGGCCCAGGGCGAACAGCCCGAAGGCGCTGCCCGGTGGCAGTTGCAGATGGCGTCGCAAGGCGACCAGGGCGAAATCGACGGAGGGAGGATGGCCGGTCAGCGTGCGCACTGCCTCGATCACGGCTTGCCAGCGCGGATGCGACGATAGCAGGGGGGCCAGCAGGGCGCTGGCCCGCACGTCACCCTGCGGGTAGAGATGGTGGCCAAAGCCGGGGAGTTCCTCGCCGCGTGCCAGCCGTTCTTGCACGGCGGCAACCGGGTCGGCCTGATTGTCCAGCGCATCAAGCAGCGCTTCGACGCGCGCCGTGGTGCCACCGTGCAGCGGGCCGGACAAGGCGGCCAGGCCGCCGATGATGGCGGCTTGCAGACTGGCACCGGTCGAGGCAACACAACGGGCGGTGAAGCCGGAAGCATTCAGTTCATGATCAGCGCACAGCACCAGGGCTCGCCTGACCAACTGGGCAGCGGCCTCATCGAGTCCCCAGGCGCTGGCGCATTGCAGGTGCAGGGGGCCGGTGGCGGGGGCGGTTCCCAGCAGGCAGGCCGCCAGGCGGCGCACCAGCAGGCCGCAGCTGGCCAGTTGCCGCGGCCGGGGCAGATGCCATTGGGCGCCGATGTCCTCGCCGCAGGCCAGGGCGAACAACGGTAACAGCGTCTGTTCGGCGCGGCCCCTGGCCCAATCGGCCTGTACGGTGGCCAGCCGGGCGCAGACGGTCGGCAGCGTCCCATCGAAGGCATCCTCCACGTTGCAATCCCACAGCAAAGCGGCCACCTCCTCGACGGTGGCCGTCGCGCTGAGCTGCGCGGCATCAACGCCCCGGTAGTAGAGCCTTCCGTCTTCGATCAGCGTAAGCGCCGACTCCAACACCGGCAGCCCCCAGTCCAGCGTGGCGCGCGCCACTTCGCGCGGCTTGCGGCCACGGCTACGATTGGCCGCCAGTCGCTCGACATCGGTGGCGAGGTAGCGGCTGTCGCGGGCTTGCCCGCCGGGGTGGGCGTGCAGCAGCCCGCGACTGACATAGGCGTACAGCGTCTGGCGTGATATGCCCAGCAGGGTGGCGGCCTCGGCAGAGGTCAGGTAGCGGCTCATGGGTCAATGGATGCTTGGATAGGTTGATTAAATTAATCAATATTGACGATTAATTCAAGCGGGGTATCCTGAGTGTATTCATTTCAATTGCTCAGCAAGGGGACTTTCATGACTTCGCACGCAACCGCACAGGCCATGCTTGGCCAGATCTGGAACGCACTCGACGGCCATCCTGAGGAACTGGCCTCCGTCCGCTACGTCGGCCAGGGGGCACTGCCCTCGGTCTTCGCCACCACGGATCTGGCCCAGGCCTCGGTGGCCGCCGCCGGGCTGGCCCTGGCCGGACTGGTCCAGAGCGACGGTGCCGCGCCTGCGGAGGTGGTCTGTGACCGCCGCCTGGCGGCGATGTGGTTCAGTGGCAGCCTGCGCCCGCAGGGTTGGGCGCCGCCGCCCTTGTGGGATGCGGTGGCGGGGGACTATCGCGCCGCCGATGGCTGGATACGCCTGCACACCAACGCCAGCCATCATCGTGCGGCGGCACTGGCCGCGCTGGGGCTGGACGCCCGGCAGGCCACGCGCGAGGAAGTGGGGCAGGCCGTCGCGCGCTGGAAGGCGGGCGAACTGGAAACTGCGGTGGTAGCACAGGGAGGTTGCGCTGCTCAAATGCGCAGCCAGGCGCAGTGGGCGACCCATGCGCAAGGTGCGGCCGTAGCCGCAGAAGCGCTGGTTGCACGGCAAGGCGTCGAGGCCGCCGCGCAGCCGTCGGGTTCCATCGATCCACGGCGACCCCTGGCGGGAGTGCGGGTACTGGATCTGACCCGGGTGCTGGCCGGGCCGACGGCCACGCGCTGGCTGGCCGGTTTCGGGGCCCAGGTGTTGCGCATCGACCCGGCCTGTTGGGAGGAGCCCGGGGTGGTCCCCGAGATGACCCTGGGCAAGCGCTGTGCCGGGCTCGATCTGCGCCAGCGTGCCGATCTGGCTTGCCTGGAGAATCTGTTGCGCCGGGCGGACGTGCTGGTACATGGCTATCGCGCCGATGCACTGGAACGCCTGGGCCTGGGCGTGCAGCGTCGGCGCGAGCTCAACCCGGCTCTGGTGGACGTGGCCTTGAACGCCTACGGCTGGAGTGGTCCGTGGGCGCAGCGGCGCGGTTTCGACAGCCTGGTGCAGATGAGCAGCGGCATTGCCGAGGCCGGCATGCGCGCCGCCGCCAGCGACAAACCCGTGCCGCTGCCGGTACAGGCCCTGGATCACGCCACCGGCTATCTGATGGCCGCCGCCGCCGTACGCGGTCTGACGCTGCGCCGGATCGCCGGTGAAGGCAGCCAATACCGCCTGTCGCTGGCGCGCACCGCGCAGTTGCTGGCCGATCATCCCGCCGCCTCGGGGCTGGCCGGACTGGCACCGGAAACGCCAGCCGACCTGCATCCGCATCTGGAACAGACCGTCTGGGGCCCGGCCCGGCGCCTGCGCGCGCCGCTCAGCGTGGGCCAGGCCGAGATGGCCTGGGATCATCCGGCCTCGCCCTTGCGTTCGGCGCGGCCTGAGTGGCTCTGATTTCGTTTAACATGATGGCCTTGTGAATACGGGGCAGGCAGGCGGCATCATGACATCCACGCTCAAGGAACTGGTGGCAGGCAACAAGGGCCTGCTGGCCTTCATCGCGCTGATGGTGGTGTTTCGCAGTGCCATCGCCGACTACAACGTGGTACCCAGCGGTTCCATGCTGCCGACCGTGATGGTGGGGGACCGCATCCTGGTCGACAAGCTGGCCTACGACTTGCGCCTGCCGCTGACCCATATCAGTCTGTGGCGCCTGGGCGAGCCGCGACGCGGCGACATCGTCACCATCGATTCGCGGCAGGCCGGCGAATTGCTGCTCAAGCGTATCGTTGGCCTGCCTGGTGACGTGGTGGAACTGCGCGACAACGTGCTCTTCATCAATGGCCGGGCCGCCAGTTACGGTCCGGCCCACGCCCCTCGCGAAAGCGGTGACGGCATCGACCAGGCGCGCTACCGCGATGAAGAGTTCGATGGCATGAACCACCTGGTACGCCTGTCCGCAGCGCATCCCAGCCTGCACAGCAGCTTCGGCCCGGTGGTGGTGCCGGCCGATCACTACATGATGCTGGGCGACAATCGCGACAACAGCATGGATTCCCGCTATTTCGGTTTCTTTGCCCGCAGCGAGCTGATGGGACGTACCCGTCGCATCGCCTTTTCCCTGGACGCCGACCACTTCTTCAAGCCGCGCCCGGATCGCTTCGGTCTTCGGCTGGATGCCGTGACCCGACCGCAGTGAGATTTCGGCGATTTTTTGTCACAATAATCTTCGTTTTTTTGCTGTCAATCGCTCAAGTTGTCCAAAAGCATGCCGTTACCAGTGACGGAAAACATGCCTTTGTCATCTGGAGCACATCATTTCTCTCACCTTCATCTCCGATCCGGCCACCGGTCGCCGCAGGAATGCCGTCAGTCATGACGCCATCCTCGATGCCACTTATGTGATGCTCGAGGAGATCGGTTTCGACAAGCTCTCCCTGGAAGGGGTGGCGGCGCGCGCCGGCGTGGGCAAAGCCACCATCTATCGCTGGTGGCCCAACAAGAGCGCGCTGGCCATGGAAGCCCTGCTGCGTGCGGTGGAACCCCTGCCAGCGCTGGGCGACAGCGGTTCGACCCGCGACGACATCGAGCAGCACATGCTGCAACTGTCCCAACTGTTGCGCGGCAAGTCCGGCCGGGTGGTGCGCGAGATGATTGCCCTGGCCCAGTTCGAGCCGGAAAGCCGCCGCATTTTCAATGACAACTACCTGGAGCCGCGCCGCCTGGCGCTGGTCAATGTACTGCGCCGTGGTGCCCAACGCGGCGAGTTCCGGGAGGATGCCGACCTCAACCTGGTCTTCGACCTGCTGTATGCCCCCGTACTGCAGCGCCTCCTGACCGGCAGTGCCGACATCGACGAGCGCCAGATTCAGTCCCAACTGAAGCTGGTCCTGGGCAGCATCGCGCTGTCCCAACCCTTTTTGACGTCTAGTAAAATTTCGAGCCAACAAGCGTAAATTTTGTTGAGCAGTCCCCTGATTGCACCTAGAATCCGAGACGAAACGTATCGTATTGGTTCTGGGTAAGTGAACTTTTGCGTCAAAAATCAGCGATTCCGGGCAGCCGGGAGAAGCTGGAAGCGCCAGCAGACGGCGCCACACGACGATAAAAATCCATCTCTTCCTCCGCAGAGGGTGCGGAGGACAGCCCACGGGAAATGCGAGCCGCCTGCATGCCGGGCGTCCTGTTGCTTTCCATGCGCCGGTGCAGGCCGGCGCTTGACCAGTCTACGTTGATCCGAACAGACATCGTCGGCTTCCCGCCTCGGGAGGCCGGCACATGGTTGCCGCAGCGCATTTGGGCGTCGTCATGACGGCGCGGTGGCAACCCAGGGGCAGACCACACATGCAAGATATGCCAGTGCAAGGGGGAAACATGCACAGCAACGCAATGCAGCCATGCCGGGGCGGTGACGCCTCCGGGCAGGGAAAACTACGCTGTCGCCGCTATCGCACGATGCGGCGCTGGTGCCTGACCGGCTTTGTCGGCATTCCGCTGTTGCTGGGATTTCTCTGGTTGCAGTTCGCGGCCGCGCGCAACGGTGGCGAATTGTTCTATGCCGATCAGGTCTGCGACTGTCGCCAGGCGATATCGATGTGGGTGCGGGATTATGTCTGGACCCAGATGATCTGGTTGCCGGGCAACATGCTGTTCCTGCTGATCTGGATCGCGCTGGCGGTCAAGCTGTGGAACGGCAAGCGCAACCCTGGCTGAGAACTGAATCAACCGTCGATGTGCGCTACCAGCGGCAGATGATCGGACGCCACCCGTGCCAGTGCGGTGCGATGCACCTGCACCTGCAGCAGGCGCTGGCGCGGACTGATCCAGATGCGGTCCAGCGCCAACAGCGGCCAGCGCGAGGGGAAGGTGGGCGGTGCGGGTGCCGCCTCGAAGTGGGACACCAGCCAGCGCAGCGCGCGCCCCCACATGAACCATTCATTGACATCGCCCATCAGGATCACCGGTGCCTGGTCGGTATCGAAGGCCTGCAGCAGTCGTTTGATCTGGGCGCGCCGCTCGGCAGGTTTCAAGCCCAGATGGGTGGCGATCACCCGCAGCATGTGACCGTGGCAGTCGATATCGGCATCCAGCGCCCCGCGTGGTTCGCGACTGCCGAAGGAAAGGTCGATGCTCTCCTTGGCCAGGATGGGGTAGCGGCTCAGGACGGCATTGCCGTAACGGCGCTCGGCGCTTTGCAGGGTGGGGCCCTCGACCGCATGGAAACCGGTCTCTTCGCGCAGCAGCGCCAGCACATCCGGCTGCGAGCGGCCTCCCAGCGGTACCTCCTGCAGGGCCACCACATCGGCCCGGATTTCCTTGAGCACCCCGGCGATACGTTGCGGCGAGAAGACGCCATCGGTACCGACGGCACCGTGGATGTTGTAGGTCGCCACGGTCAGCGGCCAGGGATCGCGCTCGCGCAGCGGTACATCCGCCGTGAGGACAAGCTCGGTATCGGCGTGCGGCGCAGACGGCGCAGAGTGGTCCGGCTCACGATGGGACAGGGTACCGGTCGTCATCAGGCCTGCCTTGCCTCCACGCCATGCTCGGCATTGACGCGGGCGATGCCGTCATCGCTGGTCGATGGCGGCGGCGCACTGCGGCGCGCCGCCCTTGCGGTGGTGTTCGACGGTCTTGCCGCGCGCGGCTTGAGCAGCTTCTGCAGGCCAAAGGCCATGAGCATCAAGGCGGCAGTCACGCCGACCAGGATCAGCACTGTCTGCACACTGGGATGACGGATCGCTTCAGCCAGATTGTGCGAAAAGACCACCGTCAGGACGATGCCCGGCGCCATTCCGATCAAGGTGCCCAGCAGGTAATCTCGCAAGCCCAGATGAGATGCTCCCGCCACCACGTTGACCACGGTGAAGGGGGCAATCGGCAGCAGTCGCACCACGGCCATGGCGGCGATGCCGCGCTGGGCAAAGCGGCGGCTGAGCTTGTTGATGCGCGGCCCCAGCATGTCACGCAGGGCATCGTGGCCCAGCCAGTGGCCGAGTCCGAAGCCCAGCAGGGCGCTCAGGCCCACACCCGCGGTGGCATAAAGGCCGCCATTGACGGGGCCGAACACCACCCCCGCCACGGCGATCAGGACGGTAATCGGCACCATCAGCATGCCTGCCACCACGAAAGCGGCAATCACGATGGCCGGCGTGAAGGGCATCTGGTCGACGCTGCGCGCCAGCGCAATGAGTGCGCTCAGATTGATCCATTCGCGCAGCGGGGTGAAGCGCCAGGCCAGCGCAAAGATCACCAGCGCCACCGCCAGCACGCCCAGGCCGATCATCCGGCGCGGCACCGGCTTCCTGGCACTGCGCGGCACATAGGCATCGACGATCTCATCGGGGCTGACAGGGCGCTCGGGATCGAAGACGGCGTTGTCCTGGGTCAAGGCGTCCAGTTCGGGAATCAGGCGCGGATCCATCGGCCGCAGCTCACGCCGGCCAGCCTGGCGCAACCTTGCAATCGCGGCGTGCAGGCCGTGCTCCTGCTGCATGGCGGCCCGCACGTCCTGCACTGAGCAGCCCAGATGTTCGGCCAGCAGACGATTGCGCATGAGGGCGATGGCGGTGCGGATCTGCTCCTCTTTGGCGGCATCGCCCTGTACCTCGATAGTGAGGCTGCATTCGGTATCGAAGGCCATGGAGCGATTGCTCATGTTGGCCGAACCCACCGAGAACAGGCGGTCATCCATGGCAAAGACCTTGCTGTGCACATTAAGGCAGCAGCCATCCTCCAGTCCGGGCAAGTGCGGGCAATACATCTGGTAGCGGGCGGCGGCATGCTCGCCCTGGTTTTCCAGTGCCGTCTTGAGGCGGTGGTGGATGCGCGCCCGCAGCGCGCCCATGGTGGCCTGCTCCAGCCAGCCGCTCTGGGTCTGGGGCGAGATCACGGCCACTTCCGGGCCTTGGGGTTCGCGCAGGCGTGCGCCGATGGCTTCGGACAGCACGTTCGAGGTGAAATACTGGTTTTCGAAGAAGAGGTGATGCCGTGCTCCCGCGATGGCATCCAGATACAGCTCACGGATTTCGAAGACGCCCGGGCGGTCCTCATAGGCCGGTTCGGTACGGGAGATGCCGATCTGCAGGTCGCATAGATCGGGCTCGACACCGTGTGGCCATGGATCGTCGGCAGGCAGGGCCGGCACCGTTGACCAGGACGTGCGCCGCTCGGCATAGCCGGCCAGGGCCCAGCGTCGGCGCGCCAGTTCACCCAGGGCGCGGGCGACATCGCCATCGGCCATGGCCTGGACATCATGGAAGGGAGCGTAGGGCTTGTTATCGGGATCGCGCCGCAGCGGGTTCTCGGGCAAGTGATCGGGGGTATCCCAGCGGCAGCGCGTCAGGTCCAGCCCGCCCACGAAGGCCAGCCTGTCGTCGATCACCACGATCTTCTGGTGATGCGACGCTCCCACCGGATGCCGCGCGTCAGTGCGGAAGTGCAGGCGCTTGTTGCGCGGGCGGCCGGGCTTGCGGGCCATCATCCATTCGCGTTCGAGCGCGTAGAGCATGGCGTAGTCCCAGTTCAGCACATGGATGTGCAGATCCGGCTGGCGTTCCACCAGTGCGTGCAGCAGGTCGCCCAGCTGCGGCGGAAAGCCGTCATCGGTGACACCGGGGACCAGCACGGTGCGGCTATCGATGTCCCAGCCCAGGATGTAGACGCTGTGCCGTGCATTGAGCAAGGCCAGGCGCAAGGTACGGAAATAATCGGCCGCATCGATGAGCAGCTTGAACCGGTCCGCGTGCGCCAGCCGCCAGCAATTGCGGCCGGGTTGCAGCAGCCCGGCCGGCGAGCGGTCCTGGGCAGTAGGGATCTTGTCGCTCATGGTGTGCTGCTCCTCCATAGGGAAAGCGTGAGGGCGGCACGACGACGCGCACGGTGCCGCAAAAAGCTTCACCTTAGAATCTTCCTGCATCGCCGCCCATCGGACAGCCCCCCAAGCTGATGTAGGAAGATGCTGTCGCGCCGAGCCCGTCGGTGATCAAATGCGAGTTTCCCGATAGTGACGAAGATGTGAATTTTTGTTGTCACGCAGTAGTAATACTTGAGTGCAACAATGCGCCCCGCATCCAGACCGGCTGTTCATTCGTTCAGTTTCCAGGGAAGAAACTGAAGCAAATGATCAAACTTCACCGGTTCACCGCCACCTCAAGGGGAATTCCATGACCATCCGCATGCGTATCACGCTTTTGGTGATACTTACCTTCGTTGCTATCGCCGGTATTGGCGGCTATGCCATGATGCAGTCCCGCAGCAGCGCCCTCGAGGTACGCTCGGTCACGGAAGGCGTCATGCCCAGCGTGCTGGCGTCGGCCGACCTGATGGGCCAGTTGAAGGATGTGCAGCTGGCCGCGATGGTGATGGTCAACGAGACCGACAAGCAGCTGGTGGCCCAGGAAAACGACAAGCTGGCCGAGAAGAAGGCGGTGCTGGAGAAGGCCCTGGCGGCCCAGACCCGACAGGCTCAGGGTGTGGCCCAGCACGGCTTGATCGAGCAGGCCAGGGAGAGTCTGGACAATTACTTCGGCGCCATCGATACCACCGCCAAGTTCAAGCTGGCCGGCAAGAACGAGATCGCCCAGGCGCAGTTCTTCGGCGGCGTGATGCAGTACCAGACCGAGCTGGAAGGCATCGTCAACACCCTGCGCATCGAGAAGAACCGTTTCAAGGACAATGCGATCGCCTCGTTGAACGACAAGCTGGCGCAGACCACTACCACCATCAGCATCGTCACCGTGGTGGCGGTGTTGCTGCTGGGTGGCCTGGGCTTCCTGCTGTATCGCCAGATCACCGGGCCGATCAGCCGCATGGCGGCCATGATGGGCGAGATCGCCACCAGCCAGGACTTTACCCGTCGCCTGCCGGTACAGCGCATGGATGAAGTGGGGCACTCCATCGTTGCCTTCAACGGCATGGTCGAGAAGATCGAACTAGCCTCGGCCCAGGTGCGCCAGAAGACTGCCGACATGCAGGCCATGCTGCAGAACATCCCGCAGGGCATTCTGACCATCGTGGACGGCAACAAGGTGCATCCGGAGTATTCCGCCTTCCTCGAAACCGTCTTCGAGACCACCGACATCGCAGGCCGCGACGTGATGGAGCTGGTCTTCTCCAACACCAACCTGGGCGCCGACACCCTCTCGCAGATCGAAGCCATCGGTGGTGCCTGCATCGGTGAAGACCTGATGAATTTCACCTTCAACGAACACCTCATGGTCGGCGAAATCGAAAAGACCATGGCCGATGGCAGCGTGAAGATCCTCGATCTGTCCTGGTCGCCCATCACCGATGAAGAGGACAGGGTGATTCGCCTGATGCTGTGCGTACGCGACGTGACCGAGCTGCGCCAGCTGGCTGCCGAAGCCAACGAGCAGAAGCGCGAACTGGAAATGATCGGCGAAATCCTCGCCGTCGCGCCGGCCAAGTTTGCCGACTTCATCGGCAGCGCGCGCCGCTTCCTGGACGAGAACGAGCAGATCGTCCACCAGAACCCGGAAGCCACCGCCTTTGCCATCGCCAAACTGTTCCGCAACATGCACACCATCAAGGGCAACGGTCGTACCTATGGCCTGCTGCACCTGGCCAACGTCGTTCACCAGACAGAGCAACACTACGACGACCTGCGCCACGCCGACAGCGGCGCTGTCTGGAGTCAGGAAGCGCTGCTGCTGCAACTGGCGCAGGTGCGCGAGATCATCGACCGTTACGCCCGTATCAACGACGTGACCCTGGGTCGTGGTGCGGCTGCGGGTGTGGAAGCGGTGCTGCCGGGTTATGCGCGCCATGTCCTGACCATCGACCGCAAGCATATCCAGGACAGCCTGCTGCGTCTGGAAAACGTCAATACCGCCAACCTGCATGAACTGGTGGCCGTGCGCAACGATGTGCGCCGCACCCTGCGCCTGCTCGGTACCGAGACCATCGAGGAAGTCCTGGCTCCGGTCATCGATTCGCTGCCGGCCCTGGCGGAGGATCTCGGCAAGGCGGCTCCGGTCGTGCTGATCGATGACAACGGCTACGTGGTCCACAGCTTCGCCTCGCCGCTGCTGCAGAACGTCTTCATGCACCTGATCCGCAATGCGGTCGATCATGGCCTGGAGACCGGTGAAGAACGCCTGGCCAAGGGCAAGCCGGAGGCCGGCACCATCAAGCTGGAGATGGGCGTGATGGACGACATGTTCCAGATGGCCCTGTCCGACGATGGCCGTGGTCTGGCCTTGCACAAGGTGCGCCAGATTGGCATCGAGAAGCAGCTCATCACGGTGGACCAGGTGCTCACCGATGCCGAGATTGCGCGGCTGATCCTGCAACCGGGCTTCTCCACCCGCAGCGAAGTGACCGAGGTCTCGGGACGCGGCGTGGGCATGGATGCGGTGTTGGACTTCGTGACCCGCGAACACGGCAGGATCGAGATCCGTTTCATGGATACCGAGGAAGGTGCAGCCTTCCGCACCTTCCAGATCATCGTCATGCTGCCCGAGAACGTGGCGGTGGAAGTCGACGGCATCGATGTCCCTTACCCCATGGCGGGGCAGGACGTGGCCGCACCGGTCGTGCTGCCGCAGGGCGGCGACGAGCAGGTGGCCTGAGCTTCCGGGCTGCGATCACGGACCATCATCAAGACAGCAGGAAAACCGATCCATGTTTCATTCTCTTCTCCTGGTGGCGCTGGGCGCCGTGCTGGCCGGTCTGCCGCTGGCCGGGCTGTGGTTGCGCCAGAAACGCCGTGCGCGCCAGCTCATCGATGCCGGCCAGCTCGAACGGGTGCGTGACCAGGCCCAGGCCACCCTGGCCGAGCAACAGCAGCAATGGGCCGCGCATCAGCAGCAGCTGGAGCAGGATCGTCTGGCGGCCCAGGAGCACATGGCCGCGATGCGCCGCGAGAGCGAGGCCATGCTGGCCCGCCTGTCCAGCGCGCAGTCCGACCATGTCTCACGCGTGCGCCAGAGCTGCGACGAGTCGCAAGACACCATCAGCAAGCTGCTGGGCCTGGTGCGCACCTTCGAGCGCTGGCACGACGACATGAACGAACTGATCGCTCACAATCGCGAGATGCACCGCAAGAACGACGAGTTCGCCCTGATCGTGAACCAGGTCATCATCGTGGCCCTCAATGCCTCCATCGAGGCTGCGCGCGCCGGGGTGCATGGTCGTGGCTTTGCCGTGGTGGCACAGGAAGTGCGTGATCTGGCGCAGCGTGCCGAGAAACTTTCCAAGAGCTATCGCGCCAACCTGTACCAGAACGACCTGATCACCACCACCACCTTCCAGGACCTGCAGGCTGGCGGCAAGATGATCATGGGCGCCGTCATCGGCCTGGACCTGATCAACAAGAAGACCCGCCAGGCCCTGGCTGAAGCCGCATGAGCGCCAACGACATGGACGAATTGCAGGCGGTGGCCGAGGTGGTGGGCGACGAACGCATCAGTGCCAGCGCCCGCGACGGCTTCGATAGCCTGCTGCTGCAGGCGCTGCGCAGCAGCCTGATACCTGCGGACACCAGCGCGGAGATCTCGGTGAGCGAGGATGCGGCCGATCTCACCGATCAGAAGATGGTGGTGCTGACCATCTCGTCTTACCTGTTCCGCCTGATGGTGATGTTCCACTTCAGGCCCGACGCCGGCACCCGTGCGCATTTTGCGCGGCTCACGCGAGCCGCCGCCGGCGAGATGGACGATCAGGCCCTGCTGGATGCCATCGCCGAATGCGGCAATCTTTGCTGCGGCATCTTCAACCGCGAGCTGGGGCGTTATTTTCCGCACCTGGGCATGTCCACGCCCAATGTGATTGATACCCGGTGTGTGGCTTATCTGCAAAAACTGAACTGTGCGCACGTACGGCATTTCGCCATCGACCTGCCCGAGGTGCCGCGCCTGCATGTCTCGCTGGCGGTCTGCGCCTACGACCGGCTGGACTTTGCCGTGGCAGCGGGCGAAGCGGGCGATGCCACGGGCGAACTGGAACTGTTCTGACCCATCAACGATTCGGGGGAATCTCATCACCATGGAAACCACTGCCAGCCTTGACGACGCCGTCACCAGCAAGATTCTGGTGCTCGATCGTGACGCCGATTGCTACGACACCATCAAATCCTTTTGTGATCGCCACAATCTGGTGGGCCTGAAGGCCCATGAGGAACACGTGATGGCGGTCCTGCGCAGCAACGTCGATCTGGGCGGCATCATGCTCTCGGAAAGTCTGGCCGGACTGGGCGGCACGGTGTCGGGCCTGGCCCGTCGCATTCGCGAGGTACGTCCGGAACTGCCGATCTTCCTGCGCCGTCGCCGCGAGAGCGTGGATAGTGAATTGTCCGAACGCGACAGCGAACTCTTCAGTGCCGTCTACCGCATCGAGGATATCGATGCGCTGGCACCGGCGGTGGCCTCGTCCATCTTCAGCCAACGCTATCCCAATGCGCTGGTGCGGGGCATTGCCGAGATCAGTCGCATGGTGCTGGAGAGCCAGTTCCCCGGCAAGCAGGTGGAGATCGAACAGCCTTACCTGGTACGCGACCGCATCATCTTCGGCGAAGTGTTCACGCTCATTCCGCTGGAGAGCAGCTGGTGCCGTGGCTACATGATGCTGCAGGCCGAACAGAAGACGCTGCAGGCACTGGCCCCGGAGGAGTCGGGTGATTTCCGCCATCTCAACAATGCGCTGGGCGAACTGACCAATCTGATCTGGGGCTGGTTCAAGAACCGCTTCATCAACCAGGCCCCGCCCGTCCATCAATTGAGCCAGGTACCGATCATCATCAATCATCAGCATCGCTACATTTCCTTCGGTTCCGAGGATGCGCAGCTGTGCTTCAAGTATCTGCTGCGCCGTGATGACGGTGCACCGCTGGTGCTGTTGCAGCGCTTCATCTTCAACCTGTCTTGGTCGCCGGAGGATTTCACCGAGAACCAGACCTCTGTCGAGGAACTGTTCGAATCCGGCGAACTGGAACTGTTCTGAAACCGGGCTGCCCGGCACTGATTTACCTTCCCCCCCCAAAGCAAAGAGAGCATTCAAGATGGCACAAATCCTGGTAGTGGACGATTCGAGCACCGTGCGCGCCGAAGTCGGTGACTTCCTCAAGAAGAATGGCCTGGACGTCGCCCTGGCCGTGGACGGCCGCGATGGCCTGGCCAAGCTCAAGGGCGACCCGGCCATCAAGCTGGTAGTCTCCGACGTGAACATGCCCAACATGGATGGGCTGACCATGGCCGAGAAGATCCGCAGCGAACTGGGCAATGCCAGCGTGAACATCATCATGCTGACCACCGAGAATTCGCCCATCATGAAGGAGCGCGGCAAGGCGGCCGGCATCAAGGGCTGGATCGTCAAGCCCTTCAAGGGGGAGGCAGTATTGCCGACCTTCAAGAAGCTGGTGGGCGTCTAAGCCTTGCCTGGCGGGCGATCAAGCCGGCTCCCTGCCGCAAGGGGCCGGCTTCATTTTTCTTCCAGCACCAATTCGAAGCAGATCAGGACCGGATTGCGACCGCGTGCGAGCACACCCTCGCAGACCTCGCCTTGCGGATTGATGAGCCCGATGTCCAGCTGCCCGCGGCCCTCGCGAACTTCGCCCGAGCGAATCAGGATTTCGGTGGCGCGGTCCTCCAATACCCGTCCATCCGCGAATTCGGCGCCGATGATGCTGCCCACGCTGCCGCGCACGATGGCATGGTCGATGCCATGTGCTGCACAGGCGCGTTCGACGGCGATGGTCAGGTCCTGGTCCGGGCGGATGCGCGCCAGCACGACGCGTTTGCCGCTGCTCGCAGTGGGCCGGTCGCTGAGGCGGGTGGGGTAGAACAGGGTGAAATTGGTTTCAGGGTCGTAACGGGTCGCCATGGTGGCGTCGTGCAGTCCCCAGGCTTGCGCCGGTGTACTGGTCGCGACCATGGTCCTTTCCATCATCAGATGCCCGCCCTGGCGCTGGCCGTTGCGGCCGCGCCAGACGGCGTGACAATGCACGAAGGGTTCGCCGTCCTTGCGGCCCACGGTGGCGCAGGCATATTCGATGAGCGTGCCTTCCTCCATGGCATGCGGTGCACTGTAGAAGGCGGCATGCTGGTCATCTACCGCCAGCGCGGGCATGAGGAAGTGCAGGGCGGCAATCGGCAGGTTGGCAAAGCGCACGGTGCCGCCCTCCAGGCCTGCGCGCGCCAGGGGAATGCAGATGGCGTCCCGCAGGTTGAGGCCGGCTTCGAGGGTGAAATCAAGCTGCATCGCCGGACCCGCCAGCGCGACGATGCGCTGCGGGTCGGGCGTGCCGGGATGACGGACGGTGCGGGCGAAGGATGGTGCGACGACTGGCATGGGGTCTCCTGGTCAGCTGGCTGCGGGCGGTGCGGCTTTGGCGGGCCGTCTGGGCATATCGGGAGCAAGGATTATCGCGCGTTCGATGCAAGCATGCGGGTGAATGTTTTTAATCTTCCGGCATGACGGAAAAGTCTTGATCAAATAATGCGGACCATTGTTTGACGAGATTTGCAGCCTGGAACAGTTGCACTTCTGAAAGGGAACGCACGGAAAGTCGGCACTTGCCCTGACACCGTCCGTACACATCAGCTTCGATCAGCAGTACGGATCATGGCCGGGGCCATTACAGTCCCAGTACACTTTACTGTACAGTTCTGGCGCCGACATCCTCTCTCACAAGACCGGATGTCGGTCCTGGTCCAGGCTCACTGCTCGGCAACGCTCTCCTGCTCGCTCTCCGCGCGGCGGCGCGCCCGATAAGCCCCGATCTCCCCGATCTTCAAGCCCTCCGGCAGCCGCAGATACTTGCCTTGTCCCACCCGCTGGGCATGATAGATCCCGGTATGCCCTGAAAACAGGTAAGCCACCACGCAAGCCAGCGCCGCAAACGGTCCAATCTCCGGACCGAACAGTTCGATGGCCATGATGGTGGAGGCAATCGGCGTGTTGGCCGCACCCGCAAAGACCGCCACGAAACCGATTCCCGCCAGCATCGAGAACGGCAGATGCAGCAGCGGCGCCATGGCATTGCCCAAGGTCGCGCCGATGTAGAAGAGTGGTGTGACTTCGCCACCCTTGAAGCCGCTGCCCAGCGAGGTCACCGTAAAGACCAGCTTGCCCAGAAAGTCCCAAGGGGCCAGCGGATGCTGGAAGGCTTCCACGATCACCGGGATACCCAGACCAATATAACGATGTGTGCCGATCGCCCAGACCGCCACCGCGACCACCGCGCCGCCGATGAAAGGCCGCAGCGGCGCATAGCTGACATGACGCTTCATGAAGGCCGACAGGCGGTGTGTGCTGTTGGCAAACACCATCCCCGCCAGCCCGAAGACCACGCCCGCTGCGATCACCGCTGCCACGCTCCAGAGCGCGACAGGCGCACTGCCGCTCATGAGGTAGTGCGTATGATGCACCCCCCAGGCCAGGCCGACCTGGTCGGCCGCGATGGCGGCGACGAAGCAGGGCAGGATGGCGTCATAGCGCATGCGGCCGATGGCCAGCACTTCCAGCCCGAAGAGCGCGCCTGCCATGGGGGTGCCAAACACCGAGGCAAAGCCGGCGCTGATGCCGGCCATCAAGAGAATGCGCCGGTCCTGGGTGCGCAGGCGCAGCAGGTGCGTGAGCTGGTCGGCCAGCGCCCCCCCCATCTGTACGGCCGTCCCCTCGCGGCCCACCGAGGCGCCGAAAAGATGCGACATCACGGTGCCAAACAGCACCAGCGGCGCCATCCGCAGCGGGATCACCTTGCGCGGATCGTGGATCTCATCGATGAGCAGGTTGTTGCCAGCTTCCACCGGCTTGCCGGTATGCAGATACAGCCAGCCCACGGCAAAGCCGCCCAGCGGCAGCAGCCAGATGATCCATGGATGGGCTTCCCGCCATTGGGTGGCATAGTCCAGCGCGAAGAGGAAGAAGGCCGAGGCCGATCCGGCCAGTACCGCGATCAGGCAGGCAATCAGACACCATTTGAGAATGTAAGGCAGCAGGTGCAGCTGTTCGGGGATATTTTGATTTTTCATGTAACCAGAGTGCTGAATGAACATCCTGGCACACGGAGCGTGGAGCGCGCGAAGCAGAAAGGCGAACGCCTACAGCCCCGGATTGCCAGGTCACTGTAGGCATCATCAGCCCCAACATGAAGTTGGTGGCGGTTGGAGGAGGAATGCCATCTCCTTGGCGGCGATAGTAGCAATTTTGCAGCTCATCGGCAACGGTACGTTGCTTGTTACCGACATGGTGTGGCGGTAATCATGCCCGCAAGGCCGCTTCCAGGTCACGCATGTGCAGCCAGAGGCGGCCGCTGGTGCCGGCCGTGAGGGCGTGGGCGATGCGTCCGAACCATTGCGGTTGCAGCCTGAGCGCCGTGCGGAAGGCTTGCAGGGCCTCGTCCATGCGATGGACTTCCTGCAGGGCCACGCCCAGGTTGAGGGCGGCATCGGCATAGTCGGGGCGCAATTGCAGCGCCCGGGCGAAGGCCTCGACGGCGGCGGCCGTCTCCTGCAGATCCTGCAGGGTCAGTCCCAGGTTGAACCAGGGTTCGGCCAGGTCCGCGCGCAGGCGGCACGCTTGGGTGAAGGCGGTGCGCGCGGCGGCCAGGTCTCCCAGTTCGCGCAGCGCACTGCCCAGGTTGAGGACGGCTTCCATCGCCTGCGGTGCCAGCGCCACGGCCTGGCGCAGGGCCGTGGCCGCTTGCGCATGACGGCCCAGGGCCGACAGGCTGGTGCCGAGATGGAAATGGGCCTGGCTCAGATCGGGCTGATGGTGCGCCGCCGCCTCGAAACAAGCTACGGCGCCTTCCGGATCGGCGTTGGCCAGCGCAATTCTCCCGGCGATGAGCAACGAGGGTACATGCTGCGGGCGCGGCGCCAGGCTCAGCAGGATATGTTGGCGCGCCTGTGCCAGCGCTTGACGGTTCAGCGCCAGCATGGCCAGCAACTGATGCGCCGCAGGATGTTGGGGGGCCAGCGCCAGCACGGCATGGCTGGCCTGCTCGGCTTGCGCGAAATGCCCGGCATTGTAGTGCTGCAGGGCGCCAGCCAATAGCTGGTCCGGACTGGGCGACGGGGCTGGCATGGGAGCGCTGGGCAGTGGTCGGACGGCGTCAGCCAGCGGCGCGTTCGACGATGACGTAATGCTTGCGGACCGGCTCGACCACCTCAAAGACACCCTTGAAGCCGGCCGGGATCACCATGGCATCCCCCGGGCCCGCCTCGGCAACCTTGCCTTGCTCATCGATGACGCGGCAGCGGCCCTCCAGCACGCAGAAATATTCATCCTTGTCGGGGGCGAAGGCGATACGCCAGCTGCCTTTTTCGCAGGCCCAGACGCCGGCGTTCATCTGGCCGCTGGCGCTGGTGAAGTAATTCCACGTGGTGCGCAGGGGATTGCCCTCCAGTCGGCGGTCTTCGCGGGGATGGTCGTATTCGGGCGTGGGCGCGGCAAGGCGAAACTGGGTGATGGCGGGTGTGGCGGACATGATCGGCAGGCGTGGCGGTAAAGGGTCGACGATGAGCTCAGCAGTGTAACAGCAGCAGACGCGTGGTCGATGAGGATCAAGGCGCTGAATCGGTCCGGGGAACCGCTATAATGACGCCCCTGACGCGGAAAATGGGCTGCTATATCAGTACCAGTCACTTGGTCACGCCTGCCGATGCAGGACGGTCCTATTTGATGATGCCCTGGCCGTGTCGTGTACATTCATCCCCGTGCGGCCCCGCGCCTGCCTTTCGTCTTTCCTATCGTGACTTACAGTATCAAAGAAATCTTCTATACCTTGCAAGGCGAGGGGGCGCATGCCGGTCGTCCGGCGGTGTTCTGCCGTTTTTCCGGCTGCAACCTGTGGACCGGTCGCGAGGAAGATCGCGCCCGCGCCATCTGCCAGTTCTGCGACACCGATTTCGTCGGCACCGATGGCGAGAATGGCGGCAAGTTCAAGTCGGCCAGCGAACTGGCCGACCGGATCAACAGCTTCTGGCCGGTCCGCCATGCCGCCAGCAAATACGTCGTCTTCACCGGGGGCGAGCCGCTGCTGCAACTGGATGCGGCCCTGATCGAGGCCATGCACGCGGTCGGCTTCGAGATCGCCATCGAGACCAATGGCACCATCGAGGTACCACCGGGGGTGGACTGGATCTGCGTCAGTCCGAAGATGGGCGCGGAATTGAAGGTCAGGCAGGGCAGCGAACTGAAGGTGGTGGTGCCGCAAGCCGGACAGCCGCTGGACGAGTATGAACAACTGGACTTCCGGCATTTCCTGCTGCAACCCATGGATGGCCCGCAGGCGGCGGCCAATACCCGCCTGGCCATCGAGATGGTCAAGAACAACCCGAAGTGGAAGCTGAGCATCCAGACCCACAAGCTGCTCAATATTCCCTGAGCGATTTTTTGCTTTTTTCTTCATGCGGCTGCGCGCCGCATGATTACAATGGCTTTACCCCGCCCGCTGCACGGCTTGTGCGGCCGGCATCCTCGAAGAAACATTCATGCTGACTATTACCCGCAAACTCGAATTCGACGCCGGCCACCGCATTCCGGACCACAAGAGCCAGTGCCGCAACCTGCATGGCCACCGCTATACGCTGGAAATCACCCTGACCGGCGCGGTCATCGACATCGAGGGCAATTCCGACAATGGCATGATCATGGATTTTTCCGACATCAAGGCTCTGGCCAAGGAGCATCTGGTCGACGTCTGGGACCATGCCTTCCTGGTCCATGAAAAGGACGCGCCGGTGCGCGACTTCCTGGCCAGCCTGCCGGGCCACAAGACGGTCATCATCGGCAGCATCCCGACGGTGGAAAACCTGGCCCGCGAAGCCTTCGCCATCCTCAAGGCGGCCTACAAGGACCGCTACGGCACCGGCCTGCATCTGCAAAAACTGGTGCTGCACGAAACGCCCAATTGCTGGGCCGAGATCACGGCGGATTGATGGACGGCGCCAGCAGCCCCTTGCCAGCGGTCATCACGGAGGCCGACCTGCGCCACATGCGCGCTGCGCTCGACCAGGCCAACCATGCCTGGGCGCTGGGCGAGGTGCCGGTGGGTGCGGTGGTGGTCAAGGACGGGATGGTCATCGCCAGCGGCTTCAACCAGCCCATCGGCAAGCACGATCCGACCGCGCATGCCGAGATCATGGCGCTGCGTCGCGCAGCCGAAAAGCTGGGCAATTATCGTCTGCCTGGCTGTGAACTCTACGTGACGCTGGAGCCCTGCGTGATGTGTTCCGGCGCCATGATGCACGCGCGTCTGGCCCGCGTGGTCTATGGTGCGGCCGATCCCAAGACCGGCGCCTGCGGTTCGGTGGTGAACCTGTTCGAACAGGAGAAGCTGAACCATCATACCGAGCTGCTGGGCGGCGTGATGGCCGAGCAATGCGGTCAGTTATTGAAAGAATTCTTCGCCATGCGACGCGAACAGGTGAAGCAGCAACGGCTGCAGGAAGCCGCCGCGCAAGGCGATGCCCCCACATCAGGTGAACACGCATGAAGACTGCCTCTGCTGGTCGCGAATTGCTGGAAGAACTGGTGCCACCGGGCACCGGGGTGGCCGTCGTCGCCCCCTGCGGTCATGCCGGGCTTGATCCGACCGGCGTACAGCGTGGCGTGGCCTTGCTGGAGTCGCTGGGCTGCCGGGTACGCAACTTCTACGACCACGCCCGGCGTTACCAGCGCTTCGGCGCCAGCGATGAACGGCGTGCTGCGCAACTGATGGAGGCGGCGGCCGATCCGGACATCGACATCATCCTGGGCCTGCGCGGCTCCTATGGCATGAGCCGTATCCTGCCGGCGCTGGATATTGGCGCGCTGGCGGCCAGCGGCAAGCTGCTGGTGGGCTATAGCGATTTCACGGCCCTGCAGTGTTGCCTGTTGGCGCAATCCGGTCACGCCGGTTTCCAGGGGCCGATGCTGTGCGGGGACTTCGGTGCGGAGTCGCCCAACTGGGGCGCGCTGGCGACGCTGTGGCGTACGCTGAGCTCAGCGCAAGTCGTGGTGCGCAACTATGACGGGCAGGACGGTGCGGACCGGGCACCCAATGGTGATCGCCGTACGGATCTCTTGAGCCCGGTCGTGCAGTGCGCGGGCAAGCTGTGGGGCGGCAATCTGGCAATGGTGGCGCATATGGTGGGTCATCCGCAGTTCCCGTCCCTCGAGGGTGGAATTCTGTTCCTTGAGGATGTGAACGAACATCCTTTCCGGGTGGAGCGCATGATCCTGCAGCTGGAGCAGGCCGGCGTGCTCGGTCGGCAGAAGGCCATCCTGCTGGGTGATTTCTCCGCCTACCGGCTCGCCGAGATCGACAACGGCTACGATTTCGGCGAAATGCTGGCCTACCTGCGCGGGCGCATCGCCACTCCCATCGTGACCGGCCTGCCGTTCGGTCATGTGCGCGACCTGGTGACGCTGCCGCTGGGCGCGCATGCGGTACTGGATGCCCGCGGTGCAGAAGGCTTCACCTTGACCTTGTCGGATTATCCGACGCTGGCCCGCCGTTGAGGTGCCCGGCGGACGCGCGGGCAGCCTTCGGCGCGACGGAAGAAAAGCTCACTTTTCCTTGATGTCGACCTTGACCGCGTCCTGTTCGACGGTGATCTTGCCCGGCTCGAAGGTCTTGCCGTTCATCTGCAACTGTTCCGGCTTGAAGGTGTAGAGGGCGTAATCGCGCAGGAACTGGTCGGCGGCGGCATTGCCCAGGGCCGTCAACTGCTGCGCATATTGCGGAGGCAAGTCAGTGCTGTCGACCTTGTCCACCTTCGGGCCGTCCAGACGCAGCGTGCGTGTGGACGGATCGTACTTGAAGGCGCTGCTCAGGGTCAGCACCGCGTTGACCGGGCGCTGCAGCAGCAGGGGATTGGCGATCTGGGCGTCGACCACGGTCTCCATGCGATTTTGTGCCGGCAACATGCCCAGGCGCGGGTTGCTCAGGGTGACATCGAAGATGTCCATGTAGCGCAGCTTGCGCGGAAATTGCGGCGCAATGGCGCTTTGCAGCTGCTGCCTGGAGACGGTGTATTCGCTGGTCCAGATGTTGTAGCCGGTATCGGCAGCGTGCGCCGATACCGGCGCAAAGACCAGCGTAGACAAGGCCAGGACGGCGGCTGCGGAAATGAGGGCTTGCTTCATGCTTGCTGTTTCCAGAGTGGCAAAGTGGATCAGAGCGCCCGTGACGGGCAAAAAATCCCCGGCAATTGTAAGTCGGTGCCGGTCGGCAAGCGCAGAAACATGGCATTTCAGCAAGTTTTGGCCGCTACCCCGGCCCGCAACGCAAGCCGCCACGGGCTTGCAGTGGTAAAATGCCCGGTTTCGCGCGCCGCCCCTTTGGCTTTGGTCGGCGCACGCAAGTTACATTTTTGAAAAGGTTTTCGCAGTGCTATCCACCGCAAACATCACCATGCAGTTCGGCGCCAAGCCGTTGTTCGAGAACATTTCCGTCAAGTTCGGCGATGGCAATCGCTACGGCCTGATCGGCGCCAATGGCTGCGGCAAATCCACCTTCATGAAGATTCTGGGCGGCGACCTGGAGCCGTCGGCCGGCAACGTCAGCCTGGACGTGAACGAGCGCCTGGGCAAATTGCGCCAGGACCAGTTTGCGTATGAAGAAATGCGCGTGCTGGACGTGGTCATGATGGGCCACGTCGAGATGTGGGCCGCCATGTCGGAGCGCGATGCCATCTACGCCAATCCGGATGCCACCGACGACGACTACATGAAGGCTGCCGATCTGGAAGCCAAGTTCGCCGAATACGACGGCTACACCGCCGAAGCACGTGCCGGCGAGCTGCTGCTGGGTGTGGGCGTGCCCATCGAACAGCACAATGGCCCGATGAGCAATGTCGCGCCCGGCTGGAAGCTGCGCGTCTTGCTGGCGCAGGCCCTGTTCTCCAACCCGGACATCCTGCTGCTGGACGAACCGACCAACAACCTGGACATCAACACCATCCGCTGGCTGGAAGAAGTGCTCAACGAGCGCAATTCCACCATGATCATCATTTCCCACGATCGCCACTTCCTCAACCAAGTGTGCACCCACATGGCCGACATGGATTACGGCACCCTGAAGATCTATCCGGGCAATTACGACGACTACATGCTGGCGTCTTCGCAAGCGCGCGCCCAGCAACTGGCCGCCAATGCCAAGGCCAAGGAAAAGGTGGCCGAACTGCAGGACTTCGTGCGCCGCTTCTCGGCCAACAAGTCCAAGGCCCGCCAGGCGACCTCGCGCGCCAAGCAGATCGACAAGATCAAGGTGGAGGACATCAAGCCGTCTTCCCGCGTGAACCCGTTCGTGCGCTTCGAGGGCGAGAAGAAGCTGCACCGCCTGGCCGTGGAAACCCAGAGCATCACCAAGACCTATGATCGTGACATCTTCAAGAACTTCAGCATCATGGTTGAAGCCGGCGAGAAGATCGCCATCATCGGTGCCAACGGCGCGGGTAAAACCACCCTGCTGCGCAGCATCGGCGGCGACGTTACCGGCCTGCATCCGGATTCGGGTGAGGTGAAGTGGGCCGAGAACGCCAATGTCGGCTACATGCCGCAGGATCCGACCGAGGAATTCGCCGGTGGCGAGACCCTGACCGACTGGATGGGCAAGTGGACCCAGGAAGGCGACGATGACCAGGCCGTGCGCGGTATCCTGGGCCGTCTGCTGTTCTCGGGCGACGACGTGAAGAAGTCGGTGAAGGTGCTCTCCGGTGGCGAGAAGGGCCGCATGATGTACGGCAAGCTGATGCTGGGTCGCCACAACGTGTTGCTGATGGATGAACCGACCAACCACATGGACATGGAATCCATCGAGTCGCTCAACATCGCGCTGGAAAAGTACGCCGGCACGCTCATCTTCGTCTCGCACGACCGTGAATTCGTGTCCTCGCTGGCCACGCGCATCCTTGAAGTCAAGGATGGGCAGGTGATCGACTTCCAGGGCAGCTACGAAGACTACCTGGCCAGCCAGGGTATCGAATAATTTCCCCAACCGCATCAGCACCGTATTGTTGACCGCCATGCAAGCAACAGCAACCAAGGTCGTCGAGTTCGAGCGACCGCAAATGGAGACCGGCGGCAGTTGTACCGCCAATGCGTGGGCCAAGGTACCGGCCACGCCCAGCCCCGAGGAACGCGCGCAATTGAAGGCGCGCATCCGCCAGCTGCTCAAGGAGAAGCAGGCGGTGCTGGTGGCGCACTACTACGTCGATGGTGACCTGCAGGACCTGGCCGAGGAAACCGGCGGCTGCGTCTCCGATTCGCTGGAAATGGCGCGTTTCGGCCGTGACCACGCCGCCCGGACCCTGGTGGTGGCCGGAGTGCGCTTCATGGGCGAGACGGCCAAGATCCTGAGCCCCGAAAAGCGCATCCTCATGCCCGACCTGGACGCGACCTGTTCACTGGATCTGGGTTGCCCGGCGGATGAATTCGCCGCTTTCTGCGACCAGCATCCGGACCGCACCGTGGTGGTCTACGCCAACACCAGCGCAGCGGTGAAGGCGCGCGCCGACTGGATGGTGACCTCCGGCATCGGCCTGGAAATCGTCCAGCACCTGCATGCGCAGGGCAAGAAGATCCTGTGGGCACCGGACAAGCACCTGGGCAGCTACATCCAGAAACAGACCGGCGCCGACATGCTGCTGTGGCAGGGTTCCTGCCTGGTGCATGACGAATTCAAGGGCGTGGAGCTGGAACTGATGCGCGCCGAGCATCCGGATGCCCTGGTGCTGGTGCACCCGGAATCGCCCGAAGCCGTGGTGGCGCAGGCCGACGTGATTGGCTCGACCTCCCAGCTGATCGCCGCCGTGCAGTCCTCCGAGGCGCCGGCCTTCATCGTCGCCACCGACAACGGCATCCTGCACAAGATGCGCCTGGCGGCGCCCGGCAAGCGTTTCATCGATGCCCCGACGGCGGGCAACAGCGCTACCTGCAAGAGCTGCGCGCATTGCCCGTGGATGGCCATGAACGGCTTGCAGAATCTGCTGCACGTGCTGGAGACCGGTGCCAACGAGATCCATGTCGATCCTGCAGTAGGTAAAAAAGCCGTGCTCTGCATCGACCGCATGCTGGACTTCGCTGCCCGGCGCAAGGCCAAGGTTCGCCCCTCGGCGCGCCTTGAAGACGAACAGCAACTGTTTGCAGGAATCGGCCCCGCATGACTCTCCACGCTCTCAAGACTGCCTCGACGATTGCGGCCAGCAACCTGCGCAATCCCTTCGGGCCTTTCGATGCCGCGCTGCATGCGGCCTTCGATGCCAATGTCAACCAGGCCATCGCCGAAGATGTGGGTGATTGCGATTACACCGGCTTGCTGGTGCCCGAAAACGAATTCGTGAAAGCCCGCGTGATCGTGCGCGAAGCCGCGGTGCTATGCGGCGCACCCTGGTTCGAAGCCGTCATGACCCGGCTCGATCCGCGTCTGCAGGTGGGTTGGGCCTATGCTGAAGGCGAGCTGATGGCCGCCGACAGCGAAGTGTGCCGCATAGAAGGGCCGGCGCGCGCCTTGCTGACGGCCGAACGTGGCGCGCTCAATTTCCTGCAACTGCTTTCCGGTGTGGCCACGGCAACCCGGCGCTACGTGGAGGTGGTGCAGGGCACCCGGGCGGCCATCCTCGATACCCGCAAGACCTTGCCCGGGCTGCGCCTGGCACAGAAGTACGCGGTCCGCGTCGGCGGTGGAGAAAATCAGCGCCTGGCGCTGTATGACGGCATCCTCATCAAGGAAAACCACATCGCCGCAGCCGGTGGCATCACCGCTGCCGTAGCGGCCGCGTTGAAGCTCAACGCCGGCGTGAGCATCCAGGTCGAGGTGGAGAGCATTGCCGAGCTCGACGAAGCCTTGCAGGCGGGGGCCGAGTCCATCCTGCTGGACAACTTCTCGCTGGAGATGATGCGCGAGGCCGTCACCGTCAATGCCGGTCGGGCGCTGCTGGAGGCCTCCGGCGGCATCAACATGCAGACCGTGCGCGCCATTGCCGAGACTGGCGTGGACAGGATCTCCATCGGCAGCCTGACCAAGGATATCCAGGCGACCGATTTCTCTCTGCGCGTGATCGGCTGATTGCGCTCGCCTGGCGCTGCGAGCCTGCGCCGGGCTTCATTTTCCTGCGCCATCAAGTGCAGGAACGTATTGAGGTTTTCCCCTTCCAATGCCAGATGCCGGCGACAATGGTTCGCCGGCCATGACGATAAACAAAGGGGGAGCCATGAAAACCTTTCACTGCGACAACTGCGGCCTGCAAGTTTTCTTCGAAAACACCGTGTGCGGAAATTGCGGCTGGATGCTGGGTTATCAGCCCGAGTTGCAAGCCATTGGCAGCTTTTCGCTACTGGTTCCGGAAGTGGCGCCGCCACAAGATGCCGAGCCCGAAGCGGGTCCGGGCCGCTGGCGCAGCGTCAGGCCGGACAACGAGGGCAGGGTCTTCAAGCAGTGTCTCAACTACTGGCGCGAGAACATCTGCAACTGGATGCTCGATGAGCGCGAACCGCACGAGCTGTGCGCTTCCTGCCGCCTGACCCGCGTCATTCCCAATCTCGACGAAGGCAACAACCGCGTGTTGTGGAGCCGACTGGAGACGGCCAAGCGACGCCTGCTGCATTCTCTCTGGACCTTGCAATTGCAGCCGGTACCAAAGATGGAGGATGAAGAAGCCGGCCTGGCCTTCGAATTCCTGCAGGACCTGCCGCATGGCGAGCGGGTGCTGACCGGGCACGCCGATGGCGTCATCACCATCAACATCGCCGAAGCCGATCCCGCCTACCGCGAACAGGCGCGCGAGCAGATGGCCGAGCCGTATCGCACGCTGCTGGGACATTTCCGGCATGAGAGCGGCCACTATTATTTTGATCGCCTGGTGGCCCCGACAGCATGGCTGGAGCCTTTCCGCGCCAAATTCGGCGACGAGCGCCAGGATTATGGCGAGGCGTTGAAGACTCACTACCAAAACGGCCCACGTCCCGATTGGGAAGAAAACTTCGTCAGCGCCTATGCCAGCAGCCACCCCTGGGAAGACTGGGCGGAGACCTGGGCGCATTATCTTCATATGTTTGATACGCTGGAGACGGCCTACGCTTGCGGCGTGCAATTGCGGCCACGTCACGAAGGCGAGCAGAAGCTGGTCATCACGGCGCCGCCGGTAGCGGCTGGCTCCTTCGATGAGCTGGCCCGCGAGTGGTTTGCGCTGACCTATGTGCTCAACAGCCTGAATCGCAGCATCGGTATGCCCGATTCCTATCCCTTCACCTTGTCCACGCCGGTACTGGAAAAATTGCGCTTCGTGCATGAGGTGGTCAATGCGGGCACTCCTGACTGAGGCTCAAAGGATTTCGATTATTGCTCGTTGATTGAATGAGGCGGGGAGTCATTCTCCGCCGAGCGACTCGAAGCGGCTCATCAATTCCAGCGGTAGTGCTGGCAAGGAGAGCTGCATGGGGCGTCCCTTCATCGTTGTCGGCGACAAGACCAGCCATGGTGGCACGGTCATTTCCGGCGATCAGACCTTTCTCGTTCATGGCAAGGCCGTCGCGCGTGTCGGCGACCTGACCACCTGTCCCAAGTGCAAAGGGACATTTCCGATCACATCCGGTGCGGGCGACATGAAGTCCATGGGCCAGGCACCGGCGCGCGACGGCGACCGGACGGCTTGTGGGGCCACGCTGATGGCGAGTCAGGGGGTGGCCACGCATTCGGAGGGGCAAACGGCTGGCCAGACCGCGCCCGCCGAGGATGCCGTTACGGCCCAGTCCCTGGCGGCAGTCGCGTCATCCTTGCCTTCCTCGATTTGCCTGCCTTGCCTGGCTGCCGCCGCGCGGTCTGGCCAGACCTTGATGGTGCGGACATGAGCGCTTCATTGCTGCATGGGCGTATCAAGGCGCTGCCGAAGCCTTTGCCGGGCGAGCACCTGCATGTGCTGGTCGATGGGTTTCAGTACGCGGAGATGAACTTGCCGGCGCGCCTGGCTGAGCAGCCGGGTGCTCAGGCTTTGTTCGCAGGTACCGAAGAAGAGTCCTTGAAGGAGGACGGTCCGTGGTTGCTGGCGGTGCAATTGCAATCCGAAGCGCTTTGCCGCGATTTGCTTGCATTGGAGCAATGCAAGCCGGCTGTTTCCTGGATTTATGCCGCGCTTGGCACTGCCGAACTTGCCGCGCATTTGAAGGCGCGCCTGGACATGCGCTTGCCTGACGGCCGCTCGGCCCTGGTCCGGTTCTGGGATCCACGCGTACTGGCGACGCTGGCGCAGCGGCTCGATGAGGCTCAGCGCCTGGTTTTCTTCGACTCCCTCCGGGAATGGCATTTTCTGCTCGACGGCCGTCCTGTTCATATCGGACGCGATCATGATTGAACTCACCCCTGCGCAATACCAGCAGTTTCTGGATAGCGATACTCAACACTTCATTTCGGCTGCAGCGGATCAATATCTCGCGGACCACGAAGACCTGCTTAGCGACCCCGGTCGTGCCGAAGTGATCGAGCGCATGCGTGTTGCCTATGAACGTGGTAGGGAAATCGGGTTTACCTCGACGCCGCATCTACTCTACATGATGACATTCGAAGCGGGGGCGCCTGGCTTGTTCGGCGATGAACTGATCCGCTACTACCTGAGCAGGCCAGGTGCCACGCCGGAGCAACGGCTGGATGACTTCGATGCCATTCTGGCCGACGAATTACAACGCATGAAGGAGGAACAATAATGGCTGGTCTTGCAGTTCAGGTCGGGCGCGCCGCGGCGCAACGTGCCGTGCCCGTGATCCAACGCTGGTTGCCTCGTGCCGCAGGCGGGGCGGGGGGCGTGGTGGCGGGTGAGGGAATCGAGAAGCGACGGGAAGAAGCAGATAAGACCAAAAATTCACCACTGGCCAAGGCCGAGGTGGACGCGGCTGCGCGGGAGAAGTGCCGGGATTGTCCGCCGCTGGCGGGGCATGAGATCACCAAGAATTTCAAGGAACACAAATCATGGATGGATTATCAGGCGCGCGTTACCGGCATGCGTGCCGGGCCGCTGTTTTTGACGGAGTGGAAGTACGAGGGCCGGGAGTTTGATGGATTCAAGGCGACCGAATGCTTGTTGATGGATGCAAAGGCTGGATATGACCAGTTTTTTGTCGCCCCGAATCAGTTCAAGTACCACTTCCAACGCGAAATCATGAGCGACATGGTTGAGAAGGCTCGAAAACAGCACGAAGTTGCGCTGCCTCGCCCGCCGGTGCAATTGAGATGGTACTTCCAAGAGCCCTTGTCTTTCCAATACATGGCACCCTTGATCGCCCAGATTTCTCCGACCATTCAAACCATTCACCTTCCCTGAATCCAGATCAAGCATCATGAAACCTTTTGACATGCAAATATTCTTGCCTGCTCCTGTCGTTGCACAGGACCTGATGCAACGAATGGGAACAATCCATGAATTTGTCCGGAACTTGGCTGAACAAGATGGGAATTTGCGACCACAGAACTGGTTATTGGCAACAGGCGATATGGAGGGGTCCTTCCGTTATCCTGCGTTCGATGGGGAAAAAGCTTCCTCGGCCCTGAGTGCGGTTCATCGCGAGCGCTACCGAGGGGAGCCTGCTTCATCCTGCCGCCATGTGACGCTCTGGAATGGAGAAATGGAAGTGGGGCGTGGTGCCAGTATTGCATATCAGTTTAATCACGCTGATGGGGCACCGGAAATTATCTCTCTGTCCGTGCAGGATATGTCCGTCTGGACTGTGGCTACAGTGGTTGAAACTATTGAAATGGCAGTTCAGCTTTTTGCTCCTAAAGTACTGTTTGTCCAGCCTGCCCGGTATCGCCCGGTATTTCGAGACAAGCCTGGAGTCGGCTGGATGCTTTACCTGCCCCGGCAACTGTCGACCAGGCAAGTTCCCGAAGCTGCCCGACTGGAGCTTGTGCACGACGCTGCCGGCCAACTGATGGGCACGATCATCATCAGCGTCGCCGATACGATCTTCGACATCGATAACCCCGCTCACGTACGCCTCGCCCATGACATCGAGGTCAGGCTGACGGATCAGAACTTGCTGCCGCGCTACCCGGATCTGCTGATCTGACAGGAGGCTGGTGAATCGCCCAATAAAAAACCCGGAAGTTTCCTTCCGGGTTTTTCCTTCATCATGCCCGCAGTGATGAGCTGCTCAGTACGGTTCAGTCATCCCGCGCCTCCAGCGCCCTGTTCAGACTCAACGCTGCCAGCGAACCTACAGCGCCCGACAGCAGATAGAAGCTCACGTAAGCCATGCCGAAGTGCGCCGACAAGCCCAGTGCCACCAGTGGTGCGAAACCGGCGCCGACCAGCCAGGCCAGATCGGAAGTCAGGGCTGCGCCGGTGTAGCGATAGCGGGCCTTGAAGTTGGCCGTCACGGCGCCGGCTGCCTGGCCGTAGGACAAGCCCAGCAGGGCGAAACCGATCAGGATGAAGGCATTCTGGCCGGATTCGCCACCATTCATCAGCGTCGGCACGAAGGCCGACAGGATCGCGATCAGCAATGCCATCGAGCCCAGCGTGTTGCGGCGACCGAAGCGGTCGGCGATCAGGCCCGAGACCACAATGCCCACCGCCATGATGAGGCCGCCCCAGATCTGGATCACCAGAAAGTCCACCGCTTCCCGCAGCGAATACAGCTTGATCCAGGACAGCGGAAACACCGTCACCAGATGGAACAGGGCATAGCTGGCCAGGGCAGCCAGGGCACCAATGATGATGTTGCGGCCCTGGGTGGTAGCGAGCTCAACCACGCCGGCCGGTTCCAGTTCACGCTCATCGAGCAGCTTGGCGTATTCCGGCGCCGAGACCAGGCGCAGGCGCGAGAACAATGCGACCACGTTGATGGCAAAGGCCACATAGAAGGGATAACGCCAGCCCCATTCCAGGAAATCGGCGGTGGTCAGGCTGGAAAGCATGTAGGCAAACAGGCTGGCCGCCACCACGAAACCCAGCGGGGCACCCAACTGGCCCAGCGCAGCATACCAGCCACGCTTGTTCGGCGGCGCGTTCATCGCCAGCAACGAGGGCAGACCGTCCCAGGCACCGCCCAACGCCACCCCTTGACCAACGCGCAAGAGCGAGAGCAAGATGATGGCCCACATGCCAATGTGTTCAAAAGTTGGCAACAAGGCAATGCCCGCAGTCGAAAAACCGAGCATGAACAGGGCCAGCGTCAGTTTCACCTCTCGTCCGAAGCGTTTTTGAATCGCCATGAAGATCGTGGTCCCGATGGGGCGGGCCAGGAAGGCGAAGGAAAAGATCACGAAGGAATAGAGCGTGCCTTCCAGTTTGGGCTCGTTGGGGAAGAAGACCTGCGGAAACACCAGCACCGAAGCCAGTGCATAAACGAAGAAGTCGAAGTATTCGGACGCTCGTCCGATCACCACGCCGACGGCGATCTCACCGGGTTCGATCGTGCCGTGTTCGTGGGAAGTGGAAGGATTGTTCGCTTGAGGCCGGAGTTGACCCGAACCCTGAGCATTGTGGATGCTGGTGCTTGCCATGGCTTTGTCTCCCACTGTTAGAGGTTTAGTCGCAGTACGTGCTACAAATCCCAACCTGGCAGGTGGCAAGTGACAGGGTGGGACAAAACGTCCAATCGCCAACACACTTTATTGGCGTTACATTACCACGCTCTGATACATACGACTGGAATTTTCCTTCATGGTTTCTCAAATCCTCCGTCGCGGATTGCTCCTGCTTCCTGCGCTTCTGTTGGCTGGGTGCAACACCGTCGTGATGAATCCTTCCGGCGACATCGCTAACCAGCAAGCACGCCTGATCGTCATCTCGACTGCGTTGATGCTGCTCATCATCGTTCCGGTGATCATCCTGACGCTGCTGTTTGCATGGCGTTATCGCAAGAGCAACACTTCCGCTCCCTACGAGCCGGACTGGGATCACTCGACCCGCCTGGAGCTGGTCATCTGGGGCGCGCCCCTGCTGATCATCATCGCCCTGGGCCTGCTGACCTGGATCACCACCCACACCCTGGACCCGTACCGTCCGCTCTCGCGCATTGATGCCGAGCGTCCGTTGTCGCCCCAGGTCAAGCCGCTGGTGGTGGAAGTCGTGGCGCTGGACTGGAAGTGGCTGTTCATCTATCCGGAGCAGGGCATCGCCACCGTCAACGAGCTGGCCGCACCGGTGGATACCCCGATCCAGTTCAAGATCACCGCCTCCAACGTGATGAACTCCTTCTACATCCCGGCACTGGCAGGTCAGATCTACGCCATGCCGAGCATGGAAACCAAACTGCACGCCGTGATCAACAAGGCCGGTGAATACGACGGTTTCTCGGCCAACTACAGCGGTGCCGGCTTCTCGCACATGCGTTTCAAGTTCCACGGCCTGGATCAGGCCGGCTTCGACGCCTGGGTCCAGAAAGCCAAGGCGTCGGCCGGCAAGCTGGACCGTGCCGAGTACATGAAACTGGAACAGCCGAGCGAACGTGAACCTGCCCGCCTCATCGGCAGTGTCGAGCCCGACCTGTTCCACGCCATCGTGAACCGCTGCGTGGCTGCCAACACGGTCTGCATGGACAAGATGATGGCCACCGACCTGAACGTGAAACCGGGCCAGCAAAAGGCCGAATGATTTCCTTGCCTGGTAGCCGTATCAGCGCAGCAGAATACCGCTGCGCCCCCATTTCCTTTTTCCCCGGGAAGTAAAGATGTCTGACAATTTTGACCTGATAAAGCTGATCTTCGGCCGTCTCAGTCTGGAAGCGATTCCATACCATGAGCCGATCCTGATTGGTACCTTCGCCATGGTGGCGCTGGGCGGCATAGTGGTACTGGGCCTGCTCACCAAATATCGCCTGTGGGGCATGCTGTGGCGCGACTGGTTCACCAGTATCGATCACAAGCGCATCGGCATCATGTACATCGTGCTGGCCATCGTCATGCTGCTGCGTGGCTTTGCCGACGCGCTGATGATGCGTGCGCAGCAGGCCATCGCGTTCGGCGACAATGCCGGCTTCCTGCCTCCGCACCACTATGACCAGGTGTTCACCGCCCACGGCGTGATCATGATCTTCTTCGTGGCCATGCCCCTGGTGACCGGTCTGATGAACTACGTCGTGCCCCTGCAGATCGGTGCGCGTGACGTGGCCTTCCCCTTCCTGAACAACTTCAGCTTCTGGATGACCACCTTCGGCGCAATGCTGGTGATGGCCTCGCTGTTCGTGGGCGAGTTCGCCCGCACCGGCTGGCTGGCGTACCCGCCGCTGTCGGGCATCCTCTACAGCCCCGACGTGGGGGTGGACTACTACATCTGGGCCTTGCAGGTGGCCGGGGTAGGGACACTGCTATCCGGCATCAACCTGGTGGTGACCATCGTCAAGATGCGCGCCCCGGGCATGAACATGATGAAGATGCCGGTCTTCACCTGGACTTCGCTGTGCACCAACGTCCTGATCGTGGCGGCCTTCCCGGTGCTGACCGCCGTGCTGGCGATGCTGTCCCTGGACCGCGTCTTCGGCACCAACTTTTTCACCAACGACATGGGCGGCAACGCCATGATGTACGTGAACCTGATCTGGATCTGGGGCCACCCTGAGGTCTACATCCTGATCCTGCCGGCCTTCGGCGTGTTCTCGGAAATCGTCTCGACCTTCAGCGGCAAGCGCCTGTTCGGCTACACCTCTATGGTGTATGCGACGGTGGTCATCACCATCCTGTCCTACCTGGTGTGGCTGCACCACTTCTTCACCATGGGTTCGGGCGCCAGCGTGAACTCGTTCTTCGGCATCACCACGATGATCATCTCGATCCCGACCGGTGCCAAGATCTTCAACTGGCTCTTCACGATGTACCGTGGCCGTATCCGCTTCGAAGTGCCGATGCTGTGGACCATTGGTTTCATGGTCACCTTCGTCATCGGCGGCATGACCGGCGTGCTGCTGGCCGTTCCCCCGGCTGACTTCGTGCTGCACAACTCGCTGTTCCTGATCGCCCACTTCCACAACGTCATCATCGGTGGCGTGGTGTTCGGCATGTTTGCCGGCATCAACTTCTGGTTCCCGAAGGCCTTCGGCTTCAAGCTCAATGAGTTCTGGGGCAAGTGCTCGTTCTGGTTCTGGCTGGTCGGCTTCTACCTTGCCTTCATGCCGCTGTACGTGCTGGGCCTGATGGGTGTGACCCGCCGCATGAGCCACTTCGACGATCCGTCGCTGCAGATCTGGTTCGTGGTCGCTGCACTGGGCGCCGGCCTGATCGCCCTGGGCATCGGTTCCTTCATCATCCAGATCGCCGTCTCCATCCGCGACCGCAAGAAGCTGGCCGATGTGACCGGTGACCCGTGGAATGGCCGTACCCTGGAATGGTCGACCTCGTCGCCGCCGCCGGCCTACAACTTCGCCTTCACCCCGGTCGTGCATGACAACGACGCCTGGGCTGACATGAAGAAGAACCAGTATCAGCGTCCGCTGGGTGACTTCGTGGAAATCCACATGCCCAAGAACACCGGTGCCGGCTTCATCATCGCTGCACTGTCGGCCGTACTCGGTTTCACCCTGATCTGGCACATGTGGCTGCCGGCCGTGGCGATCTTCGTTGCACTGATCGCTGCCACCATCATCCACACCTTTAATTACAACCGCGACTACTACATCCCGGCCGACGAAGTCGTCCGTGTCGAAGCAGAGCGCACTCGTCTGTTGAATAGCCATGTCTGAAGCAATCAACCACACGGCCGACGCGACGCCAAGCTCGCGCTACTTCGTCCGCCATCATCATCCGGAGAACGGCACCCTGCTGGGCTTCTGGATCTACCTGATGAGCGATTGCCTGATCTTCGCCTGCCTGTTTGCGTGCTACGCCGTGCTCGGCCGCAACTATGCAGGCGGTCCGACCGGCGCCGAGCTGTTCGACCTGCCGCTGGTGGCGCTCAACACTGCGCTGCTGCTGCTGTCGTCGATCACCTACGGTTTCGCCATGCTGGCCATGCAGGCCAAGAAGCAGCAGAACACCATCATCTGGCTGGTCATCACGGGTCTGTTGGGTGCGGGCTTCATCTACTTCGAACTGTATGAGTTCCTGCACCTGATCCACGAAGGCGCCGGCCCGTCCCGCAGCGGCTTCCTGACCTCGTTCTTCGCGCTGGTCGGTACCCACGGTCTGCACGTCACCTTCGGCATCATCTGGCTGATCGTGCTGCTGTTCCAGATCAACAAGCATGGCCTGACCGAAGCCAACGGTCGCCGCCTGATGTGCCTGTCGATGTTCTGGCACTTCCTGGACGTGGTCTGGATCGGCGTCTTCACCTTTGTCTATCTGATGGGAGTCCTGCCATGAGCCGCGGCCACCAAGAACACCCGGCCCGTCCGATGGGCCAGCATGACGACCATGGCCACGGCCACGGTCATGGCGACCACGCCGCCCACGGCACGATGAAGGATTACGTCACCGGCTTCGTGCTGGCCGTGATCCTGACCGCGATCCCGTTCTGGATGGTGATGAACAAGACCATTTCCAGCTCGTCGACCCTGGGCATCGTGCTGCTGGCCTTCGCGGCCGTGCAGATCGTGGTACACATCAAGTACTTCCTGCACATGAACGGCAAGTCCGAAGGTGGCTGGAACATGCTGGCGATGATCTTCACCGTCGTCATCGTGGTCATCGCGCTGTCCGGTTCGCTGTGGGTCATGTATCACCTGAACCACAACATGATGCCGACCATGTCGCCTGAAAACATGCCCACCGAAACGGTGCCGCAATCGATGCAAGGTATGCCGGGCATGCAGGATATGCAGCACGGCGCAGCCCAATCGAAATGAGCCCGACGCCAACCGATGGCGTGACGCAAGGCAAAGAAAGCGGGGCGGTGCAAGCCGCCCCGGTATCCCGCACAAAGGCCAGCTTGCTGCTGCTGACGCTTTTGGCGGGATTTTTCTTTCTGGTCTTCGCTGCGCTGGGAACCTGGCAGGTCTATCGCCTGCAATGGAAGCTGGACCTGATCGCCAAGGTCGATGCCCGCGTCCACGCCGCACCGGCGCCGCCGCCTGGTCCGCAGGAGTGGCCGAGCGTGAACGCCGAACGCGACGAGTACAAACGCGTGGTTCTCGCGGGCCGCTATCTGTACAGCAAGACAGTCGCCGTGCAGGCCAGTACCGACCTGGGCAGCGGCGCCTGGCTGCTCACCCCCTTGCAGATGGCCGATGGCAGCGTGGTGCTGATCAATCGCGGTTTCGTAGCGGTCTCGCCGCTCAAGCTGGCGGAAATGCAGCTGACCGATGCGCCTGCGGGACAAATGAACGAAGTGACCGGGCTCTTGCGCATGAGCGAGCAGGGCGGCGGCTTCCTGCGCAGCAATGACGCCGCGCAGAACCGCTGGTATTCACGCGATGTGAAGGCAATTGCGCAAGCGCGTGGCCTGCCGCTGGCGCAGGTGGCCCCTTACTTCGTCGATGCCGACAAGGCTTCCGCGCAAGCCAATGCCGCCGTGGCGCCGGATGCACAGAAACCGGTCGGCGGACTGACGGTGATTGCCTTCCACAACAGCCACCTGGTCTACGCCCTGACCTGGTATGCCCTGGCTCTCATGTCGCTGGCTGCAGGCTACTGGGTGATCCGCGACGAGCGCCGCTGGCGCCAGCGCATTCTGGATGCGCAAACCGGGCACTGAGTCATGACCGCCTCCGACACCGTCGCCAAGCGCAAGACGCTGCGCGAGCGCTGGCAGCGTCTGCGCCAGGGCGAGCAGAATCCGGCCGGCCACCAGAACATGCTGCTGCTGATCCAGCTGCGCTGGCTGGCGGTGCTGGGGCAGGTGTCCACCATCGCCTTCGTGGTGCTGGTATTCGACCTGCACCTGCCGCTGCCGCACATGCTGGAGGTGCTGTCCTGCCTGATCGCCTTCAATATCGCCAGCCACCTGCGCTGGCACGAGCGGCGCATCGCCACCAATGCTGAACTGTTTCTGGCCTTGCTGGTGGATGTGGCCGTACTGACCTTCCAGCTCTATCTCAGTGGCGGCATCACCAATCCCTTCGCCTTCCTGTATCTGATGCAGATCATTCTCTCGGCGGTGCTGCTCAAGCCCTGGTCGAGCTGGGCCATCGTCGGCGTGACCATGCTCTGCCTGGCCGGGCTGGCGCTGTTTTCGGAACCACTGGCGCTGCCGCCGGACCATAACGCCGGCCTCCTGAGCCTGTACGTCGAAGGAACGCTGATCTGCTTCCTGCTCAATGCCGGATTGATGGTCTTCTTCATCACCCGCATCAGCAGCAACCTGCGCGCCGGTGACGCCTTGCTGGCCGACCTGCGCCAGCGCGCCGCCGAGGAAGACCACATCGTGCGCATGGGCCTGCTGGCCTCGGGCGCTGCGCATGAGCTCGGTACGCCCCTGGCGACCGTCTCGGTGATCCTGGGCGACTGGAAACGCATGCCCGAGATCAGCCAGCGCGCCGACATGCTTGACGACATCGCCGAGATGGAAGCGCAGCTGCAGCGCTGCAAGTCCATCGTCAGCGGCGTGCTGTTGTCTGCCGGTGAGGCGCGGGGCGAATCCTCCATCAAGACCACGATCAATACTTTCCTCGACAGCGTGGCCGAGGACTGGCGCAAGACCCGTCCCGTCGAGATCTTCGAATACCGCAACCAGATCGGGCAGGATGTGCCGGTGGCCTTCGACTCGGCCATCAAGCAGATGCTGGGCAATGTGCTGGACAACGCCTTCGAGGTCTCGCCGCAATGGCTGGCCCTGGAAGTGCGGCGCGAAGGCGATCTGCTGCTCATGGAAGTGAGCGATCGCGGTCCCGGTTTCCCCGACTGGATGATCAATCAGATCGGCAAGCCCTACCAGTCCACCAAAGGCAAGCCTGGACGCGGCCTGGGCCTGTTCTTCGTGGTCAACGTTGCGCGCAAGCTGGGCGGTCGCGTTTGGGCCAGCAACCGTTCAGCCGGCGGCGCGCGCGTGACGCTGGAGCTGCCCCTGTCGGCCATCAGCCTCGAACCGCTGGAGCAGGCTGGTCCCGCCAGCGAAGCACCGGACTATCCCACCGGCGCTTGAGCTGCCGCAAGCCGCCTCTGAAGCGGCTTTGACCGTGATCATTTCCTTTTTCTTCAGGGGCCGGCCATGTCCGGTGCCGTCTCGCCTTACAATACCGGCTTTGGCAAAGTAGAAAAATAGGGAATGACCATGTCGGCTGATCGCCTGCTGCTGATCATCGAGGACGACGCCGCCTTCGCACGCACCTTGGGACGCTCCTTCGAACGTCGCGGCTACACCGTCCTGCTGGCCGCCAGCCAGGAGGAAGCGGCCCTCCACCTGAAAGAACACAAGCCCGGCTATGCCGTGGTCGACCTCAAGCTGGGCGGCAATGCCTCGGGCCTGGCCTGCGTGCAGATGCTGCACACCCACGACGAAAACATGCTCATCGTGGTCCTGACCGGCTTCGCCAGCATCACCACGGCGGTGGAAGCCATCAAGCTGGGCGCCTGCCAATACCTGGCCAAGCCCTCCAATACCGACGACATCGAAGCCGCCTTCGGCCACGTGGCCGGTGCTTCCGAGCTCGAACTGCCGGCGCGCGCCACCTCCATCAAGACCCTGGAATGGGAACGCATCCACGAGGTACTGGTGGAAACCGATTTCAACATCTCCGAAACCGCACGGCGCCTCGGTATGCACCGTCGTACCCTGGCGCGCAAGCTGGAAAAACAGCGTGTGAAGTAATCTGCACATGCCGTCGGCAGCGGTTATCATTACGCCCGCCCCGCGCGGTGAAGCGGGCCGGGCACTTTCATCAGAGGGAAATGACGTGAACCATTTCAACTTCCAGCGCGGCCTGCTGTGGGCCTGCACCGCAGCCATCGTGAATCTTTCTGCCGGCACTGCCCGGGCCGAGGACACCATCAAGATCGGCGAGATCAACAGCTACAAGGCCCAACCAGCCTTCCTGGAGCCGTACCGCCGGGGCTGGGAGATGGCCCTCGATGAAGTCAATGCCGCCGGCGGCGTGCTGGGCAAGAAGCTGGAAGTGATCGCCCGCGACGACAACGGCAACCCCGGTGACTCGGTACGCGTGGCCGAAGAGCTGATGGCGCGCGAGCGCGTGGCGCTGCTGTTCGGCGGTTTTCTCTCCAATACCGGCCTGGCCCTGACCGATTACGCCAGGCAGCACAAGGTGTTCTTCCTCGCCGCCGAACCACTGACCGACAAGATCGTCTGGCAGAACGGCAACAAGTACACCTACCGCCTGCGTCCCTCGACGTACATGCTGGTGGCTTCGGTGGTCAAGGAGGCGGCCAAGCTGAAGAAGAAGCGCTGGGCCATCGTCTATCCCAACTATGAGTACGGGCAGTCCGCCGTGGCCAGCTTCAAGACCCTGATGAAGCAGGCCCAGCCGGATGTGGAATTCGTAGCCGAACAGGCCACGCCGCTGGGCAAGATCGATGCCGGCGCGGTCACCCAGGCACTGGCCGATGCCAAGCCGGATGCCATCTTCAATGCGCTGTTCGCGGCTGATCTGGGCAAGTTCGTCCGGGAAGGCAACACGCGCGGCCTGTTCGAGAAGGTGAACGTGGTGTCGCTGCTGACCGGCGAGCCGGAATACCTCGATCCGCTCAAGGGCGAAGCGCCGCAGAACTGGATCGTCACCGGCTATCCCTGGTACGCCATCAACACACCCGAACACAAGAAGTTCGTCGAGGCCTACCGCAAGAAATACAACGACTACCCCCGCAACGGGTCGCTGGTCGGCTACAGCGCCCTGATGTCCATCGCCGCCGGCATCAGGAAGGCCGGCAGTACCGATGCCGACAAGCTCTCCGCAGCCTTCTCGGGCCTCAAGGTGGACACACCGGTCGCCTCCATCGTCTATCGTCCGCAGGACCACCAGTCCACCCTGGGCGCCTTCGTCGGCCGCACCGGCATCAAGGACGGCAAGGGCATCATGACCAGCTTCAGCTATGTCGACGGGGCCAGCCTGCAGTTGCCGGATGCCGAGGTCAAGAAGCTGCGTCCGGCCGACTGATCCGCGCAGCAATCGTGTCCGCCTTCGTATCCGGCCCACGCTGAGGCCATGCGCTCATGACGCTTGCCAGTCTCACCGTCCAGCTGCTCAACGGCCTGGCCGATGCCTGCGCGATGTTTCTGGTGGCGGCGGGGCTGTCGCTGATCTTCGGCGTGACGCGCATCGTCAATTTTGCCCACGGCTCCTTCTACATGCTGGGGCTGTATGTGGCCTACAGCCTGGTGGACCGGCTGGGCAGCAGTGCGCCCGGTTTCTGGGGGGCGCTGCTGCTGGCTGCGCTGGTGGTGGCTGCGCTTGGGGCGCTGGTGGAAGTGCTGATCCTGCGCCGCATCTATCGCGCGCCGGAACTGTTCCAGCTGCTGGCCACCTTTGCCCTGGTACTCATCATCAAGGATGCGGCGCTCTGGCTATGGGGTCCGGAAGACCTCTTCGGCCCGCGCGCACCGGGCCTCTCGGGGGCCGTGCATCTGCTGGGACGCAGGCTGCCGCAATATGACCTGCTGCTCATCGTCATCGGCCCGCTGGTGTTCGCCCTCTTGTGGCTGCTGCTCAATCGCACGCGCTGGGGCACGCTCATCCGTGCGGCTACGCAGGACCGCGAGATGCTGGGCGCGCTGGGGGTGAACCAGGCCTGGTTGTTTACCGCCGTGTTCGCCTTGGGCTGCTTCCTGGCGGGGCTGGGTGGCGCGCTGCAAGGGCCGCGCATGCCGGCCAACCTGGCGCTGGATCTGGACACCATCGGCAACGCCTTCGTGGTGGTGGTGGTCGGCGGCATGGGCTCGCTTGGAGGCGCGTTCGCCGCCGCCTTGCTGATCGCCGAAGTCAAGGCGCTCTGCATTGCGCTGGGCAATGTCTCCTTGTTCGGACTGGAAGTCTCGCTCTCGCGACTCACGCTGGTGGTGGAATTCCTGGTCATGGCGGCGATCCTGGTGATACGCCCGTGGGGCCTGTTCGGCAAGCCGCTGGCGCTGCTGCGCAATGGCGCCGGGCATGACGCGCCGCTGCGCGCATCAGGCCGCCAGGCGCGCCTGGCGGGATGGGCCGCGCTACTGCTCTTGCTGGCACTGCCGCTGCTGGCTGCGCGCTTCCCCTATCTGCCGGTGCTGATGGTGGAAATCCTCATCGCCGTCCTCTTCGCGGCCAGTCTGCATTTCCTGATGGGGCCGGGTGGCATGGTGTCCTTCGGTCATGCCGCCTATTTCGGACTGGGCGCCTACGCTGCCGCACTGGTCACGCTCAAGCTGCAATGGCCGATGCCGCTGGCCATGCTCACGGGGGCCCTCACGGCAATGGCCGGGGCGCTGCTGTTCGGCTGGTTCTGCGTGCGCCTGTCGGGTGTCTATCTGGCCATGCTCACGCTGGCCTTCGCGCAGATCGTCTGGGCCGCCATCTTCCAGTGGGACGACCTGACCGGCGGCAGCAACGGGCTGGTCGGCATACGGCCCAGTGCAGCGCTGGCCTCGCCGCTGGCCTACTACTATCTGGCCCTGGGGTGTGCGGCGCTGGGTGTCTACCTGTTACGGCGCGCGATCCACGCGCCATTCGGCCTGGCCCTGCGTGCCGCACGCGATGCTGCCGTGCGCGCCGAATCACTGGGCATGGACGTGCGCAGCCTGCAGTGGGGTGGCTTTGCCGTCGCCGGGCTGTTCTGCGGGCTGGCCGGGGTATTGTTCGCTTTTTCCAAGGGCAGCATCTCGCCCGAAGTGTCCAGTGTCGGACGCTCGGTCGATGGTCTGGTGATGGTCTTGCTGGGCGGCGTACAGAGCCTGCTTGGCCCGGTGCTGGGGGCGGCCCTGTTCACCTGGCTGCAGGATCTGGTGGCGCGCGAGACCGATTACTGGCGTGCCTTGCTGGGGGGCGTGATTCTGTTGCTGGTGTTGCTGTTCCCGGACGGTATCGCCGGGGCCTGGCAGCGCCTGCGCCGGCCGGTCAGGGAGGAGGGCACATGAGCCTGCTGCAAATCGACGGCCTGCGCAAATCCTTTGGCGGCGTTGCCGCGCTCGATGACCTGTCCTTCACGCTGCCGGCCGGCCAGATGCTGGCACTGATTGGCCCGAACGGCGCCGGTAAGTCCACCTGCTTCAATGTCATCAACGGCCAGTTGCGGCCCGATGGCGGGCGCGTACTGCTCGATGGTGCCGATATCGCCGGTCTGGATCCGCGCCGCATCTGGGCGCGCGGCGTGGGGCGTACCTTCCAGGTGTCGGCGGCTTTCGCTTCGCTCACGGTACTGGAGAACGTCCAGGCGGCCTTGCTCTCGCATCACCGTCGGCTGTGGCAGTTATGGCGTCCGGCGGCCGCCTGCCTGCGCCAGGAAGCCATGCAGCTGCTGGAGCAGGTCGGCATGGCCGACCAGGCCGGGCGGGCCTGCGGTGTGCTGGCCTATGGCGACATCAAGCGGCTTGAGCTGGCCATGGCCCTGTCCAATGCGCCGCGCCTGCTGTTGATGGATGAGCCGACCGCCGGCATGGCCCCGCGCGAGCGTCAGGAACTGATGGCGCTGACGCGCCGCCTGGTCAGCGAGCGCGGCTTGTCGGTGCTCTTTACCGAGCACAGCATGGATGTGGTCTTCGCCTTCGCCGACCGCATCATCGTATTGGCGCGTGGTCAGCTGATCGCCCAGGGCGAGCCCGAAGCAGTCCGCCAGGATGCCCGCGTGCGCGACGTCTATTTCGGTTCCGGCGCCAGTTTCGGGAGTGCGGCATGAGTGCGCCTCTGTTGAGAGTGGAGGGCCTGCATGCGTTCTACGGACAGGCGCACATCCTCTTCGATCTTTCCCTGGAGGTGGGGCGGGGCGAGGTGCTGGCGCTCACCGGTCCCAATGGCGCAGGCAAATCCACCACGCTGAAGGCGTTGATGGGACTGCTGCAAGGCACGCAGGGCCGGGTCATGCTGGACGGACATGACATCACGCGTCTGGCCCCCTATCAGCGCGCACGCCTGGGGCTGGGTTTCGTACCCGAGGACAGGCGCATCTTCACCGAACTGAGCGTCCTGCAGAACCTGGAGACCGGCCGCCAGCCCCCGCGCCAGGGCGTGCCGAGCTGGACCGTGCAGGCGCTGCTGGCACTGTTTCCCAACCTGGCCGCCATGCCGCATCGCCCCGGTGGGCGCATGAGCGGCGGTGAGCAACAGATGCTGACCATCGCGCGCACGCTGATGGGCAATCCCCAACTGCTGTTGCTGGACGAACCGTCCGAAGGGGTGGCCCCGGTCATCGTCGAGCAGATGGCCAGGATGATCCTCGACCTGAAGCAGCGCGGCCTCTCCATCCTGTTGTGCGAACAGAATACGCACTTCGCAAACATGGTCAGCGACCGCAGCTGCGTGCTGGATCAAGGCCGCTTGTTGGTGTAGGAAAACGCCCGATGGCGTCAAGCTCATCCGTGCCAAAGTGGCCTGTGGCAAGGCCCGTAGGGGAGGGCCTGCAAGATGTAACAACGCATGCCCATCCTTGTTGCAAATCGCGGGGAACCGTTGAGGTGGCCCGTGTCCAAACTCCTGAACGCTGCTCGTTTCCTGTTTCCTCACTGCAATCGAGCCCAGCCCAACGGAGAAAAATACAATGCCCAACATCGCCAGGCACCCCACGGTGCATTGGCCTGCCGACGACTTCAATGATGCTGGAATACGCAACGACCATGCCAAGGTCGCGGTAGGCGATGACGCCAACGATATCTTCTTTGCCGCCGTCGAAATGACGCGCATGCCGATGATCGTGTCCGACCCCAACAAGCCGGACAACCCCATCATCTTCGTCAACAATGCCTTCATGAACATGACCGGCTACAGCCGTGCCGAAGTGGTGGGCAAGAACTGCCGCTTCCTGCAAGGGCCGGAGACCGACCGTTCGGTGGTGGCCCAGGTCCGCCAGGCGGTGGCCGAGCGACGCGAGATGGCCACCGAACTGTTGAACTACCGCAAGAACGGCTCGACGTTCTGGAATGCCCTGTTCATTTCACCGGTCTATGACCAGCGCGGCGAGCTGAAGTATTTCTTCAGCTCCCAACTGGACATCAGCCGCCGCCGCGATGCCGAACAGGCGCTGGGCCAGGCGCGCAAGATGGAGGCGCTGGGCCAGCTGACCGGCGGCATTGCGCACGACTTCAACAACCTGCTGCAGGTCATCAGCGGTTACCTGGACATCATCAACCTGGCCCTGCGCAGCGATACACCTGACCTGAGCCGGGTCTCGCGCAGCGCCGACAGCATCCGCAAGGCCTCCGGCAAGGCCGCCATGCTGACCCAGCAACTGCTGGCCTTCGCCCGCAAGCAGAGGTTGGAGGGCCGCACCATCAACCTCAATTCGCTCACGGAAGGTTTTACCGACCTGGTGCAGCGAACCCTGGGCGGCGACATCGTGGTACGGACCCAGCTGACCCCGGGTCTCTGGAATTGCCGCCTCGACCCCACCCAGATGGAAGTGGCCCTGCTCAACGTGCTCATCAATGCGCGTGATGCGATGTCCGGCAAGGGAACGGTACGCATCCATACAAGCAATGAAGACCTCACTTCCGAAGATCGTGCGATCCAGCTCGGCGTCAAACCCGGTCTCTATGTCTGTATCGCGGTCACCGACAACGGTCCCGGCATCCCGGCCGACATCCTGCCGCGGGTGATGGACCCCTTCTTCACCACCAAGGAGGAAGGCAAGGGCACTGGCCTGGGCCTGTCGATGGTGTATGGATTCGTCAAGCAATCCGGCGGCTCGGTGCGGATTTCATCGAGCGTGCAGAGCGGCACGACGGTATCGATCTACTTCCCGGCCACGCAGGACCAGGTCGGCGGGGCATTTGAGTATGACAATCGTACGCACACCCAGGGAGGGCACGAGCACGTCCTGGTGGTGGACGACAGAATCGAAGTCGCCGAACTGGCTCAGGCCATGCTGGAGAGCCTGGGTTACCGCGTGACGATGGTCAATTCCCCTACGGAAGCGCTGCAGGTGTTGCGCGCCGAGCCCAAGGTGGATCTGCTGTTCACCGATCTCATCATGCCGGGCAGCATGAATGGCGTGGTGCTGGCGCGAGAAGCCCGGCGCATGGTACCTTCCATCAAAATATTATTAACTACCGGTTACGCCAGTGAATCGATAGAGCGGCATGGGGCCGACGGCGAGTTTCCCGTCATCGACAAGCCATACCGCCATGATGAGCTGGCCCGCAAGATCCGCATAGTCTTGGATGGCGCCACTGGCGTGAGCTGAAAAAAAGAATAACAAGTCGTCCGTACACGTGCCCTCACACGAAGGGGAGTCATCCCATGCAGTTGGGCACTGGCTCGATGCCAACGAGGTCGACGCCATCTATTCCAAGGAAGCCGTCAGCGAACTGGTGGAACTGTCCAACGCCATGGCCGAACTGGGCCTGACGAGCTACCGCACCATCTACGACAAGCATGTCACGGCGGTGCGCAGCGGCGCCTCCAATGGGCTCAGGCTGGATCTGGCCAAGTAAGACAGGCGGCTGCTTGCGCTGCCGTCATTGCCGGTGACCACGGCAATCGCCCCAGCAGCGGTGCCTGCAGGCGCTGCACCAGACTGTCTACCATGGCCTCGGCCCGATCTTCGCTCGCATCGATGTGGTTGGCGACCCAGCCAGCCAGGTACAGGCCACAGGATCGTATCGCCAGTGCGCTGAGCAGGGCATGGTTGATGCAGCCCAGGCGGATACCCACCACCAGCACTACCGGCAGTCGCAGCCGGATCACCAGGTCAGCGCTGGTGAAATCCGCATCGAGTGGCACCATGAAGCCGCCCGCACCCTCCACGATCAACACATCGCAGGCCCGCTGCAATTGCGCATGACACCGTACAAGGTGTTCCAGCCCGATCTGCACGCCTTCTTCAGCGGCGGCGATGTGCGGTGCCGTGGCCTGCCGCAGCAGGTAGGGATTCACCAGTGAGTCGGGCAAAAGCACATTGGACGCCGCCTGCAAGGCCTGCACATCTTCATTGCACCAGAGACCTTCCTGCAGGAATGCCCCTGAGGCAACCGGCTTCATGCCTGCTGCGCGCAAGCCCCGTGTCGCCTGCAGATGGATCAGCGCCGCCGCCACCCGGGTCTTGCCCACGCCGGTATCGGTGCCGGTAACGAAATAGCTGCGGGCCGTCATGGGCGTGCCTGCTGCTTCATCGCGGCATCGAACGCCGCATGCAGGCGTTGGCCCAGCCACTGCGCCTGCGCCTCGTCCAGAATGTAGGGCGGCATCACATAGAGGGTCGTGCCGATCGGACGCACCAGCAGTTCACGTTGCGCGGCTTCTTCAGCGAGACAGCGTGAGAAGCGTGCAGCCAGGTCGGCCTCCCCGATGACGGCATCACAGGCCCAGATCATGCCGCGCTGGCGTACATGCCGCACCCGTGCATCCTGCGCCAGCGGTTGCAGCGCGCGCGCCAGCACCGGTGCGAAGCGGGCATTGCGTTCCAGCACCCGCTCCTGCGCAAAGAGGTCCAGCGTCGCCAGCGCCGCACGACAGGCCAGCGCATTGCCGGTATAGGAGTGCGAATGCAGGAAGCCGCGCCGCACGTCGTGATCGTAGAAGGCCGCATAGATCGCATCGCTGGCCATCACCAGCGACAGTGGCAGGTAGCCGCCGCTGATGCCCTTGGACAGGCACAGCAGGTCCGGCCACACACCGGCCTGCTCGCAGGCGAAGAAGCTGCCGGTGCGGCCGCAGCCCACCGCGATCTCGTCGGCGATCAGGTGTGCGCCGTGGGCATCGCACAAGGCGCGCAGCCCGCGCAGGTAGTCCGGGTCATACATGACCATGCCTGCCGCGCATTGCACCAGCGGTTCGACGATGACGGCAGCGATGCGTCCGCGGCGTTCCTGCAGCAGCCTTTGCACATCAGCCAGGGCACGACGGCTGACATCGGCGGCACTTTCGCCAGGCGCCGCCTGCCGTGCATCGGGTGAGGCGGCGAGATGGGCCGGGCGCAGCAAGGCCTCATAGGCGGTACGGAACAAGGGGAGGTCGGTCACGCCCAGCGCGCCCACGGTTTCGCCGTGGTAGCTGCCGGCCAGGCAGATGAATTCATTCTTGTCGGCATGCCCGGCATTGCGCCAGGCATGCACGCTCATCTTCAGGGCGATCTCCACTGCCGAGGCACCATCCGAGGCGTAAAAACAGTGGCCCAGCGCCTGACCGGTCAGCGCGGCCAGCCGTTCCGACAGCTGCACCACGGGCTCATGCGTAAAGCCCGCCAGCATGGCATGTTCCAGCTGGCCCAACTGGTCGATCAGGGCAGCGTTGATGCAGGCGTTGGTATGTCCGAACAGATTGACCCACCACGAACTGATCGCATCCAGATAGCGCCGGCCGTCCGTGTCGAAGAGCCACGGCCCGTGGCCACGAGCCAGCGCAATGGGCGGGACCTCTTCATGCCGGCGCATCTGGGTACACGGATGCCAGACGCTGCGCAGGCTGCGCGCGGCCAGGGGGCTGGTGTGCTGCATGTGTTGTCTCTCCTCAGGCCAGGGCGGTCAGCGCCGTTACCAGACGTGCGACGTCGGCCGATGTATGGAGGGCCGACAGGCTGATGCGCAGACGTGCCGTTGCCTTGGGTACCGTGGGGGGACAGATCGCCGGGACCCAGATCCCCTGCGCGCGCAGTGCGCTCGACATGGCGCGGGCCGCTGCGTTGTCTCCGATGATCAGCGGTTGTATCGCCGTAGCGGAGGGCAACAGCGTCCAGGGCAGACCGGCCAGGCCGCTGCGCAGTTGCGCGGCCAGTTCCTGCAGTCGCTGGCGGCGCCATTCATCCTGTGCAATCAGGCGCAGGCTGGCCGAGGTGGCCGCCGCCAGCGCGGGCGGATGGGCGGTGCTGAACATGTAGGTACGGGCGCGCTGCAAAATCCATGCAAGCACCCCGGCTTCACCTGCGACGAAGGCGCCGGCCACACCGGCGGCCTTGCCCAGGGTTCCCATGGTCAATACGTGCGGCGCGTGGACGCCGGCCAGGGCCAGGCTGCCGCGCCCCTGCGGTCCCAGCACACCCAGGCCGTGGGCATCATCGACCAGCAACCAGGCCGCGTGGCGGCCACAGACCGCCGCCAGTTCGGCCAGCGGTGCGAGGTCGCCATCCATGCTGAAGACGGCATCGGTCAGCACCAGCTTGCGTCCCGCCGTGCAGCGCGCCAGCACCTGCTCCAGGCGCTCCACGTCGTTGTGGGGAAACACCTTCAGGCTGGCCCCGGACAAGCGCGCCCCATCGATCAGCGAGGCGTGTGCCAGACGGTCCACGATCACCGTATCGCCCTGGCCGACCAGCGCCGGGGTGACACCGAGATTGGCCATGTAGCCATTGGCGAAGAGCAGTGCCGAGGGCATGCCGACGAAGTCGGCCAGTTCGCTTTCCAGCACCTCATGGGCAAGACTGTGGCCGCTGATCAGCGGCGAGGCCGCCGCACCCAGGCCGTAGCGTTGCAGGGCCTGGGTGGCGGCGGCCAGCAGCGCGGGATGATTGGCCAGGCCCAGGTAATCATTGCTGCAGAAGGACAGCTCAGCGCGTCCATCGACCTGCAACAGCGCGCCTTGCGGACCATCGACCACGCGCCGCGTGCGCAGCAGGCCCTGGTCGGCGAGGGCGTCCAGCGCCGGGGTGAAATCTTGCATGGAGGACCTTTCAGAAACAAACAGACAAGTGATCCAGTGCCCGATAGGCGGCCTTGTCTTGCCAGACCGGTGCAGCCTGAGCCAGGGTCAGGGTGGGCAGGCGCTGCATCAGTGCAGTGAAGGCAATCTCCGCTTCCAGTTGCGTGAGGGCGGCACCCAGACAGACGTGCGGTCCCTGACCGAAGCACAGGTGCATGCCTTCATCGCGCCGGATATCGAAGCGCTGCGGGTCGCGGAAGCGCCGTGCATCGTGGTTGGCCTGGCCGATGTGCAGGATGGCCAGTTGCCCGCGCCGCAGCGTCTGACCCGCCAGGGTGAGGTCCTGCAGCAGGCGGCGGCCGGTGTATTGCACCGGACTGTCATGGCGCAGCATCTCGCGCACGGCCAGGCGCAGGGCAGCGGCATCTGCTTGACTTGCCTGGAGCGCCGCCCATTGCTGCGGATGCTGCAGCAGGGCCAGCAAGCCATTGCCCAGCAGGTTGCGGGTGGTTTCATAGCCGGCCATGAACAGGGTGCAGCATTGCGCCAGCAGTTCGTTGCGGTTCAGTTGCCCGTCCGCATGGGCTAGCAGCAGCCCGCGCAGCAGACAGTCCGGCGGCAGCTCGGCGGGGTGTGCCAGTGTTTGTCTGAAGAATTCACAGAGATTCTGCATGGCCTGCTGCGCAGCCCCGGTCTGGCTCGCCTCGGGCGTGGGACTGCCGATGAAGGCGGCCAGATCGGCCGCCCAATCGATGAATTGCGTCGGCACACGCTCCGGCAAGCCCATCAGTCGGGCAATCACCAGTGCGGGCAAGGGGCGTGCGAAGCGCGCGATGAAATCGAATCCCCGCGCTGCCTGCGGATCGGCCACGATGTCGTCGATCAGTCGATGCGCCAGTGCAGTGATGCTGGCGCGCCGGGCCAGCAGGTCGCCCGGCTTGAACCAAGGAGTGAGCACGCCGCGCAGGCGTCGATGAGCGCGTGCGTCGAGGAACAGCAGGGAGCGCGAGAACAGGCGCTTGAACTGCTGCCGCTGCGGGTCCTGCTTTTGCCCGGCGCTCTCGCCCCGGGTACTGTTGATCCAGCGTGCCGCGCGCCGCACCGAGAAGCGCGGATCGCGCAATGCCCAGGCCACTTCCTCGTAACCGGTGATGACCCAGGCCCCGCCGCAATGGGCGCTGCTCCAATGCAGGCTCATCCGGCGGAGGCAGCGGCCGCCTGCAGTCCCAGGCGCTGCAGCAGATCAAGGTCGGCCGAGACCGGTGCATTGGCGGTGGTCAGCAACTTGGCTCCCAGGAAGATGGAATTGGCACCGGCGGCAAAACACCAGGCCTGGGTCGCCTCGCTCATGCTCTCGCGACCGGCCGACAGGCGGATCACCGCATGCGGCAGCGCGATGCGGGCTACGGCCACGGTGCGCACGAATTCGAATTCGTCCAGTGGCGCAACATCCTGCAGTGGTGTGCCGGCAATGGGGACCAGATGGTTGATCGGCACCGATTGCGGCGGCACCGGCAGGCTGGCCAGCTGGGCAATCAGGCCGGCACGCTGGGCGCGCGTCTCGCCCATGCCGATGATGCCGCCGCAGCACACGTTCAGACCGGCTTCCTGCACGCGCTGCAAGGTGTCCAGCCGATCCTGGTAGCTGCGGGTGGAGATGACCTGGCCATAGAAATCCGGGGCGGTGTCGAGGTTGTGGTTGTAGTAGTCCAGCCCGGCCTGCTTGAGCGCCTCGGCCTGGGTCTGTTCCAGCATGCCCAGGGTCATGCAGGTTTCCAGTCCCAGCGCGCGGACCTGGCTGACCATCTCGGTGAGGGCGGCCATGTCGCGCTGCTTCGGATTGCGCCAGGCCGCGCCCATGCAGAAGCGCGTGGCACCCTGGGCGCGCGCAGCCCGGGCCGCCTGGACCACGTCATCCACGTCCATCAACTTGCCCGCCGGGACGCCTGCTTCCTTGTGATGGGCCGACTGCGCGCAGTAGCCGCAGTCCTCGGCGCAGCCGCCGGTCTTGATCGACAGCAGGCTCGACAACTGGACTTCATTGGGCCGGTGGTGCTCGCGGTGTACGGTCTGTGCGCGGTACAGCAGGTCCAGGAAAGGCAGTTCGAACAATTGCGCAATGGCGCCGCCGTCGACCGTGGTCGGCGCGCGGTACCAACGCAGGGGCGCACTGGCGGGTGCGGCGGTGGGGGAAGGGCACTGGCTCATCGATAAAATCCGGTCCGTGGATAAAAAGGCATAGAATTGCGTTCCGGCGGATTCTAACTTCGCTCAAATTCGTTCAACAATTTCTTTTTTCATAGATTATCTATAAAAATATGGTGCATCATTCCGAGCATCCGAGCACCGTGGAACGCATCGCCGAGGTGCTGCGCACACGCATCATTCGCGGTGAAATCGCAGGCGGGGCGGCGCTTCGGCAGGACCATGTGGCCCAGGAATTTCAGTCCAGCCACGTGCCGGTGAGGGAGGCTTTTCGCCAGCTGGAAGCACAGGGACTGGTGCTCACCTTGCCCCGTCGCGGGGTGCGCGTAACGCAGGTGGACCGGGCCGCCGTGAAGGAAAATGCCGAGATGCGCGGCTCGCTGGAGATCCTGGCGCTGCGCCACAGCGCCCGCAAGTTCGGTTCCGAGCACATCGCCCGCCTGGAACAGGCGCAGCAGGCTTGCGCCGAGGCGGCCTCCCTGATCGAATGGGACGCGGCCAACAACCTGTTTCATGACATCCTCTCCAGCGAGTGCGGCATGCCGCGCTTGCTGGCGGTGCTCAAGCAACTGCAGCTGACCAATTCGCGCTACCTGTTCTCGACCGGATTCAAGCGCGGCTGGCAGCCACGCTCGGATCACGATCACCGTCTCATCATCGACGCCTTGCGCGATCGCAAGACCGACCGCGCCGTGCAACTGCTGAGCATGCACATCGGCACCATGGAACGGGTTGGGTTCGTGGCCGCTTAGGCGGGGGCCTGTCGGGCGAACGCCGAAGGCGGTATGCCCACATGGCGGCTGAAGGCTACGCTGAAGGTGGAGGCCGAACTGTAGCCGACCTGTTGCGCGACCTCGGCCATGGAGACAGTCTCGTGTAGCAACAGCCGCTTGGCCAGGGCCATGCGCCAGGCCAGCAGATATTCCATCGGCGCCAGTCCGACTTCACGGCGGAATCGTTCGAAGAACGAAGAGCGCGACAGTGCGGCGGCCCGCGCCATACGTGCCACGTCCCACTCCTCGGCGGGCCGCGCATGTATGGATCGCAGAGCTGCGGCGAGCCGTACATCGCCCAGGCCGCGCAGCAGGCCCGGTGTCGCTGCGGCACCGGTATCTGCACTGGAGCGCAGTGCCTCGATCAGCAGCACTTCGAGCAGGCGCGAGAGCACCACATCACGCGCCGGTCGTTCGGCGCGGTACTCGTCGCCTACCAGCTGCACCAGCGTAGCCAGACGAGCATGGGCGCGTACCACCACCAGGCTGGGCAGCAGCGAGAGCAGCAAGGGCGTATCCGGCGACTCGAACACGCAATGACCGACCACCAGTTGCACCTGCGGCGGCAGACCCGGCGGACCGAGATGGTAGCGGCCATCCGGCAGACGGGGCGGCGGATGATCTTCATCGAGCACGCAATCCTCGCTGTCTTCCATGCTGGCCACGTTGAAACCTTGCAAGGCAGGGGCCAGGAAAAAATCGCCGGCATGCAGCACGATGCACGCCTCTTCAGAGGCCGTGCCTGGTGCATCACGCAGGAGTCGACAACTGCCTTCCAGCACCGCGCAATAGAAGGCCAGCTCGGGCCGCGACCGCTGTACCCGCCAGCGGCCGGCACCCTGCACATACTTGGTGTAGCGAGGGGCGGGCTGTAGCAGGCTGACCACTTCAGCCAGGGGATCGATAACGGGTAAAAGGGTCATGGCTGGACGAATGCCAATGAATGATGGACTTTCGATTGTAGCAAGTCCGGTGATGAGAGCCTATTCTTGGTCTTGTTCTCTCTCACCGCACAAGGAAACGATCATGAAAACCGTCCTCATCACTGGCTGTTCGTCCGGCTTCGGCCTGGAAATCGCAAGCTATTTCCTGCAACGTGACTGGCAGGTCATCGCCACCATGCGCACACCCCGCAGTGACCTGCTGCCAGCCTCGCCGCACCTGCGCATTCTGCCGCTGGATGTGACCAGTGCCGCCAGCATTGCCGCCGCCATCGAGCGGGCCGGGCCCATCGACGTGCTGGTCAACAATGCCGGCATCGGCGCACTGGCTGCCGTGGAAGGCCAGGCCATGACGCAGGTGCGCGAGATCTTTGAGACCAACACTCTGGGCAGCATCGCCATGACCCAGGCCGTCATCCCGCAGATGCGCGAGCGTGGTGCCGGCGTGATCGTCAATCTCACCTCCTCGGTCACCCTGCGCTCGCTTCCCTTGCTGGCGGTCTACACGGCCAGCAAGGCAGCCATGAATGCCTTCACCGAATCAATCGCCATCGAACTGGCCAGCGTGGGGGTGCAGGCTCGCCTGGTGTTGCCGGGTCGGGCGCCGCATACGCGCTTTGGTGAGAACGCCCGGCCACGCATGGAGGGCGCCATTCCGCCAGCCTATGACGCGCTGGCCGCCCAGGTGTTGAGCCAATTCCAGGATCATGCGCAGATTACCCACGCCAGTGATGTGGCCGCGGCGGTCTGGCAGGCAGCGACCGATACGGCGGCACCCATGCGCATTGCGGCAGGGGCGGACGCGGTGGAATGGATGCGCATGGCCTCGGCTTGAGCGGGCAGGGGTTACCAAACCTTGGCACAAAGGGAAGTCACGATGTATGGATTTTTGACGTCCATACATCCATACTAGACGACCGCCCCGCAGGAACGACCTGCTGGCACACTCGTTCATCCCAGGAGCCGCATGGCCAGACCGGACCCCCCACACGCCGCAGGGCATACTCTGCACTGGATTTCCCGCTTTACGGCCGGAGGTGGCCCGCGTTACCTGCAGATCGTCGGCTTCATGGAGCAGGCCATCTCGGAGGAGCGCCTCAAGCCCGGTGACCGCCTGCCGCCGCAACGGGTGCTGGCCGAACGCCTGAAGGTCGATCTGACCACGGTCACCCGCGCCTACGGTGAGGCGCGCCGCCGCCATCTGCTGGAGGCGCGCGGTGCGGCCGGCAGCTTCGTGGCTGCGCCCAAGGTGGATTTGAGTCAGGTGATCGACCTCTCCATGAACATTCCGCCACCCCCGGCCGGCATCGACCTGGACGACCTGTTGCGCCAGGGGGTCTCGCAGGTGCTGATGCACAGCGATATCGATCTGCTAATGACCTACCACCTGGGTGGCGGCAGCAGTGCCGACCGGGCGGCCGGGGCGCTGTGGCTGCAGGACATGCTGGGCGCGCTCGAGGAGAGTCGGGTGCTGGCCTGTCCTGGGGCGCAATCGGCACTGGCCGCCTTGCTGCTCTCGCAGACCCGGCCGGGCGAGACCATCCTGGCCGAGCCGCTGACCTATCCCGGCCTGCTGGCCGCCGCTGCGCAATTGGGGCGCAACGTGGTCGCCGTCGATGTGGATCACGAGGGCATGCGTCCTGATCTGCTCACTACCATGGCGCGCAGGCATGGCGCCCGCCTGGTGTACCTGAACCCGACCCTGCAGAACCCGACCACCCACACCATGCCCGCTGCGCGCCGTGCCGAGATCGCGGCCGTGGCCACGCGCATGGATTTGCGCATCATCGAGGATGATCCCTACTGGCGCTTTGCCGCCAACGCGCCCAGGCCGCTGGCGCACTATGCGCCCCGGCACGTGTTCTATGTCTCCACACTGGCCAAGTGCCTCTTGCCTGGGCTGCGCACCGCCTATCTGGTCACGCCCCAGGGACAGTCACAGGAGGAGGTGCTGGCGGCACTGCGCTCCTTCGTGCTGATGTCCACGCCGCTGACCACGGCACTCTCGACCCAATGGATACACGACGGCACCGCCGCTGCGCTGACCGCGGGCATCCGCCAGGAAGCCTGGGCCCGCCGGGAGCTGGCCTTGCGCACCCTCGGTGATGCAAGCCTGGCCGACAGCGGCGGCATCCACCTCTGGAAAGCCTTGCCGGAGCGCTGGAAGGGACAGGATTTCGTGGTCAAGGCCAGGGAGGCCGGGCTCAATGTAGTGGCTCAGGACAGCTTCGAGGTTGCTACCCAGCGCTCGCGGTCCGGTCTTGGACCGCACATCCGGATCTCGCTGGGGCGTTCACGCAGCCGCTTTGAACTGGTCCACGCATTGCGGCGGCTGATGGAGCTGGCCCATCGCCGCAGTGTGCGTGAAGTGGTGGTGTAGCGTCGTGACGAAGACGTGCGGCTAGGCATGCAATGCGCTGGTGGTATGGCCACGCGCGGCGGCCAGGATCTCGCCGACGGCTTCGTCTTCGGAGTGGGCAGCCAGCGGCAGGGAGCCTCGGCTGATTTCTGCACGATCCTTCAGGATCGCGTAGGAAGCTTTCCAGCGGCCCTCGCTGTCATCGGCCTGATAGACCAGCAGGTAACCGTCGAATTCGATTTTCTTCATATGAGCTTCTCGCCAGGGCAAGGGGAGCATGCGCACCATGCTCGGTGCTGCTCAGTATGCCCGTGTCGTGCCGCCCCGCCTGTCATCCCTCTTCGCTATCGCATGTAGGACAAGTGCGCAATCGCATGCCGCCCGTGGCCAGTTGCCATGGCTGTTGCTATTGCGACTGCACCGGTGCCAGCAGGCCGTTGACGGCATCGCTGACGATCAGTCCCGGCAGCGAAGCACGGTCATTGCTGACGATGACGGTGTCCTTTTCCACGTCGCCCGGCAGGGCCAGCTGTGCGATGTAGCGGCAATCGGCACTGCAGGTGTAGCGCAAGACGGTCTGGCCGCGCACGGCTTCGAGGATGTATTGCCCGTTCTCCATGCCGTAATAGCGCACGGCCACCAGCGGCTGTGTCTCGGCTGCCTGGGGATCGCGATAGAAATACTGGCCGCGCTCGACTCGCGCATAGTGCGGCCAGGGCATGCTGCCTTGCGGTGCCAGTTGCTCGATCTGGCGCGTGTCCAGCCCCAGCCGCAGGGCTTCTGCCGCCGCCGGCGCACTTGTGGTGGCGCCTGGCGGCACGGCTGCCAGGGCGGGCACGGGCGATCCGGCCGGTGACTTGGGCGGCGTGGCCGACAGCGCCACGGGTGATGCAGCCGGCGCCGCCTGGGCCTGCAGTTCGGCCTGGCGGCGCTGATACCAGGCCAGCAGGCAGTCGCGGTCACGGCAATTCTGTTCGCGCCAGCGCCATTGCGCATCGCTGGCCGTCCGGAAGGCGCGCACATCGGTGGCAGCCTGGCGGGCGCGCCGATAGGTACGGCCCAGTTGGTCATCCAGGGCCGACAGTTCGGGGTCGCGGCAGATGGTCTTCTCGTTGGCCGACCCGGCCTTGCTGCAATCGAAGCTGGCGGCGCGGGCCGGCGAGAGTTCAAGTGCACCCAACAGGCTGGCGCTGGCGAGCAGGAGGACGAGGGGCAGGGATTTCATGGCGAGACTCTCCGTATTGCGGGAACGTGATGGGCGCCAGCATCGCACCGCCTGCCAAGGCTCAAAACGTGGAGAAGAAACGGAATTTTTTAAAAATCTTTGCAGCTGAAAAAGCGTGTTGGGGATTCTTCACAATTGCTCTGCCCCATGGGTGCGCAAGGATGCTCACATCCAAGTAGAATCCCGTCTCCATCGCATGTATCCGCAACCGCCGGTGACCGACGCAGCCACTCCCACGACTTCTTCCGCCTTGCGCCCCGGCGAGCGCGCAGGTTTCCTGCTGTCCCGGCATTGGCGCGATACGCCGGCCGGGGTGGAGATCGAGCTGTGGCTGGCCACCGACGACGGTCCGCAATGCCTGCGCCTGCCGCCGCAGATGGCGGTCGCCTTCGTGCCGCAGGAGCATGCCGATCGGGTGCGGGCACACATCGTCAACGAACCCGATATGGAACTGCGCACGCTGGCGCATTTGAAGGATCTCAGCCAGCGTCCTGTACTGGGTCTCTATGCGCGCCAGTACCGCAAGCTGCTGAAGATGGAGAAGGCCCTGATCGCCGCCGGCATCAGCGTCTACGAAGCCGACATCCGTCCGCCCGAACGCTACCTGATGGAGCGCTTCATCAATGCCCCCGTGGCCTTCCAGGGTGTGGACGATGGCCACGGCGTGCTGGTGGAGGGACGCATTCGTGCCTTGCCGGGTTATCGCCCGCCCCTGAAACTGGCCTCACTGGATATTGAAACCAGCTGGCAGGGTGAGCTCTACAGCATCGCCATCGAAGGATGCGGCCAGCGCAGCGTCTTTGCGTTGGGGCCGCCCAGTGGTGCGGTGGCGGCGGTGAACTTCGATCTGCAGTTCTGCCAGAGTCGCAAGGAACTCATCGACTGCCTCAACACCTGGATCGCGCGCCATGATCCGGATGCGCTGATCGGCTGGAACCTGGTGCAGTTCGACCTCAACGTGCTGCAAAAGCAGGCGCAGAAATACCAGACCCGGCTACGTCTGGGTCGTGCCGGGCGCGTGCTGGAGTGGCGCGAACACGGCATGCGCGCCAATCATCTGCTGGTCAATGCGCCGGGCCGCCTGGTGATCGACGGCATCGAAAGTCTGCGTGGGGCCTTCTGGAATTTTTCCTCCTTCAGCCTGGAGAACGTGGCGCAAGCCCTGCTGGGCGAAGGCAAGGCCATCGCCACGCCCTATGAGCGCATGGACGAGATCGATCGCATGTTCAACGAGGACAAGGCGGCCCTGGCGACCTACAACCTCAAGGATTGCGAGCTGGTCACGCGCATCTTCGAGCAGACCGACATCCTTTCCTTCCTGCTCGAACGCGCCAGCGTCACCGGGTTGCAGGCGGACCGCAGCGGCGGTTCGGTGGCGGCGTTCACGCATCTCTATTTGCCGCACATGCACCGCAAGGGCTATGTCGCCCCCAACCTGGGCGATGCCGAGGCGCTGGCCAGTCCGGGCGGCTTCGTCATGGAGTCGCGCGCGGGCTTGTACGACTCGGTGATCGTGCTGGACTACAAGAGCCTGTATCCCAGCATCATCCGCAGTTTCCTGATCGATCCGGTGGGACTGGTCGATGGCACCTTGAATGAACCCGACAGCGCTACCGTACCCGGCTACAACGGTGCGCGCTTCTCGCGCCGCAGTCACAGCCTTCCCGCCATCATCGCGCAGATATGGGAGGCTCGCGAGGCTGCCAAGGCCCAGGGCAACAAGCCGCTGCAGCAGGCGCTGAAGATCATCATGAATTCCTTCTACGGCGTGCTGGGCTCGACCGGTTGCCGCTTCTTCGATTCGCGCCTGGCTTCGTCGATCACACGGCGCGGGCACGAGATCATGCACCGCACGCGCGAGCTCATCGAGGAGGCCGGTTACGAGGTCATCTATGGGGATACCGACTCCACCTTCGTCTGGCTGCGGCAGCCTCATGACGACGCCAGGGCGCGCGAGATCGGATTGCAGCTGACTGCACGCATCAACGCGTGGTGGCGACATCACCTGGCCGAGCAATACCAGCTGGAAAGCGCACTGGAACTGCAGTTCGAGGTGCATTACCAGCGTTTCCTGATGCCGCACGTGCGCGGTGCCGACACCGGCAGCAAGAAGCGCTATGCCGGTTACGTGTGCACGGCCGAGGGCCAGGACAAGGTCACCTACAAGGGGCTGGAAACGGTGCGCACAGACTGGTCGCCACTGGCACAGCGCTTCCAGCAGGAACTGTATCTGCGCATCTTCCGGGGCGAGCCCTACCGCGACTTCATCAGCGGCTATGTGGCCGACCTGCTGGCCGGGCGGCTGGATGCGTTGCTGGTCTATCGCAAGCGGCTGCGCCGCCAGCTCGACCATTACGAGAAGAACGTGCCGCCCCATGTGCGCGCAGCGCGCATGGCCGATCAGGTCAACGAGGAGGGCGGACGACCGCTGCAATACCAGCAGGGCGGCTGGATCAACTACGTCATGACCACGGCGGGACCGGAGCCGCTGGAAAAACGCCGTGCCGCCATTGACTATGGGCACTACCTGGAGCGTCAGCTGGCACCGGTGGCCGACGCCATCCTGGTGTTCGTGGGCGATAGTTTCGCGGCAGTTACCTCGCCGCAGCGGGAGTTGTTTTGATGTGCCGGGGCCAATGACAAAGGGCCGGATTCATCGAATCCAGCCCTTGGCCGACCTGCGGGCATACGGCGATTGTTTACGCCAGCGCCATGACTGTATTCACGCTTCAGCGGTAATGCGAATCCTGCTCGTGCGGCGCCCGGCGTACATGGCGCACGCGCACCGGTACCGGCTGCGGTCCTGTCTTGCCATACACCTTCTGCCACAGCACCAGCCCGAACGCGAGACCGCCCGCCAGCAGGTAGACGGCATAGAAGGCGGCGAGATAGCTACCGTAGTGCAGCAGGGTCTGGATGATGGCCATGGGGTCCTCCGTGGAATGAATCAATGTCGATGGCCCCATCGTATTGCACCTGCCGGGATGCCGATATCAGGGTTTTTCTGATGGGCGCACCTGCAACGATGCCGGGGCCGGGGCCGTCTGCAGGTGCTGCAGCAGCTTGCCGATCATGGCGATCACGGTCAGCCCGACGATGCAGAAGAATACCGCCAGCGGCGTGAGACTCTGGATGGAGACGAATCCGGCCAGCCCCATCATGCCCGAGGACACCAGCAGCAGCGCGAAACCCAGGATGGCGCTGGTGAGCCCGGCAATGTGCGGGAAGATCGAATTGCCCTTGGCCATGAGCGTGGGATACATGGCCCCGGCGCAGAATGCCATCACCAGCACCGGCGAGATGAGCGTCCACACCTGCAGCCCCACGGTCAGACCCAGTGCCAGCATGGCGAAGGCCGCCGCCGTCATCACGCGCGCGCCGATGCGCAGGCGCTGTTCCGCCGTGGGCAGGCGGCGATGGTGGATGCGGTTGGAAATGCCCCCCAGGAAATACATCATCCCGATGGCCAGTGCCAGGTAGCCGAAGAAGGTCGGTGGCTGGTGCAAGGTATTCTGCACCATGAAGGGCCCGACGATATTGAACACCAGCAGGATGCTGTAGCACAGCCCCTGGGCCAGGAAGCAGCTCTGAAACACCGGGCTGGCCAGGACCATGCGCGCATTCTTGAGCAACGTGACCGGATGCAGCTGTACCGGCCGCTCCAACGTCTCTCGGTAGCGCCACAGGATGGCCCACATCGCCAATGAATAGATCAACAGGAACACCAGACAGGAACGCCAGCCGAAGGCTTCCTGCAGGTGCGCCCCGATCACCGGCGCAATGATCGGGGCCAGGCCCCAGGCAATGGCCATGTAGGTATAGGCATGTACCAGCGCCTGTCCGGCGAAGGAATCGGTGATGATGGCCTTGGCCAGCAGGTTGGTGGCAGCGATGCCGAAGCCCTGCAGCACCCGCGCCGCGACAAAGGTCTCCAGGTTGGGGGCGGCCAGCGACAGCACGCAGCCCAGTGTGAACAGGCCCAGGCCCAGCATCAGGATGCGCTTGCGCCCATAGGCATCGGCCAGCGGCCCGAATACCAGTTGGCCGAAGGCATAGGCGATCAGATAACCCGTCACGCTGGTCTGGATGGCCTGGGCCGAAGTGGCATAGTCGATGGCCATTTCCGGCAGGGCCGGTACGTACAGGTCAATGGCCAGCTGACCCGCCGAGGCAAAGGCGCAGATCAGAAACAGCAGGAAACGCGGATGATTGGCAGGACGCGATGCAACGGGGTTCATGGGGAGGCAGTCTGCAGGGCAAAGTCCGCTATTGTGAACCTGGATGCAGTTTTCTGCTGGCGCTCATCCAATCGTGAACGCAGCGTCACTCATAAGATGAAAATGTTCTGATCTTTTTGTCATGAACCAAGATAGTTTTAGAGAGAAATTCAAATTTATTCGATAAAAAAAACGAACGAATTCTAGATTCATCGAGCATCTCTGCGGGATTCCTCCCAAACCGAAGCACCGCAAGTATCGTCCGCCTGCCGGTCGGCGAAGCACGGCCCAAAAGGCTTTGCCCGCTGCGCCCGGCTTTTTTTCGGACGAACAGGGAGGGGAAGATGTCGATCTATAAACGGTTTTCAATCAGGCAGATCCTGCTGACGCTCACCGTCATCATCGCGGGGCTGATGGTCACGCTGGTGGTGGTGGCCATGGCCGAGGCGCAGGCCGGGCGCGAACTCAACCAGGCCCATATGCGGCGTCATGTCTCGCAGCAGCTGGCGGCGGAATTGCGTCAGAGCTCGGATGATCTCACGCGCCTGGCGCGCACCTACGTGGTCACCGGCGATGCGGAGTATGAGCGCCAGTATCACGCCATCCTGGATATTCGCGACGGCAAGCGCCCACGCCCCGAGCATTACGAGCGCATCTACTGGGATCTGGTGGCTGCCGACGGCCAGCCGCCCCGTCCCGACAGCAACGTGACGGCCTCGCTGGCCGCGCTGATGCAGCAAGCCGGCTTCACGCAGGCGGAGATGGACAAGCTGCTCGAAGCCAAGCGCAATTCCGATACCCTGGTCGCTACCGAGACCCGGGCCATGAACATCGTCCAGGGACATTACCAGGGCCGCCCGGGCACTGACCTGCTGCTGGCCGAGCCGGACCTGGCGCTGGCTCGCAAGATCATGCACGACCACGCCTATCACGTGGAAAAGGCGCGCATCATGCGCCCCATCGACGAATTCCTGACCATGCTGGAGACGCGCACGGAGCAGGAGATCGCTCAGGCCAGCCAGCGCGCCGAATCCCTCAGTGCCCTGACCACCTTCGTGGCGGGCATGGTGCTGCTGGTACTGGCGGTGAGCCTGGCCAGCCTGTACCGCCTCATTGCCGGGCCGCTCAGTCAGGCCGCCGATGTGGCCACGCGGGTCGCCAAGGGCGATCTGTGCGGGCACATCGAGGTCGATTTCAAGGGCGAGACCGGCCAGTTGCTGGCCTCGTTGCAGCACATGCAGCAGGGCTTGATCCACATCGTACGCCAGGTGCGTCATGGCGCCAGGGTCATGCGCGGTTCGGCCGGAGATATTGCCGACGGCGCCCTTGACCTGGCCACGCGCTCGGAGCAGCAGGCTTGCTCGCTGGAGCAAACCGCGGCGGCCATGGAGCAGTTGAGTTCGACCGCGCAGCAGAGCGCTGCACACGCCCAGCGCGCCAGCGCCCTGGCCGATTCGGCAGCACGGGTGGCCGCCGCCGGGGGCGCTGCCGTCGAGCAGGTGGTGCTCAAGATGGGAGCCATCCAGGCCGCTGCCGGCCGTATCGTCGAAATCATCGGGGTGATCGACGGCATCGCCTTCCAGACCAACCTGCTGGCGCTGAACGCGGCCGTGGAGGCAGCCCATGCCGGTGAGCAGGGCCGTGGTTTCAGCGTGGTCGCCAGCGAGGTGCGGGTGCTGGCACAGCGCTCGTCGGCCGCCGCCCAGGAGATCAAGGACCTGATCGTGGCCTCGGTGGCGCAGATCGAAGAAGGAAGCCAGCGTGCCCAGGCGGCCGGCCTGACCATGCAGGAAGTGGTCACGCAGGTGGGTTGCGTGAACCAGGTCATTGCCGAGATCGCCAGCGTGAGCATGCAGCAGTCGGCCGGCGTGGTGCAGGTGGCCGAGGCCGTTAGCGCCATGGATCAGGTCACGCAACACAATGTGGCGCTGGTCCAGCAGTCCTCGGCGGCCGCCGAAGCGATGCGTCTGGCCACTGAACGCATGGCCGAACTGGTGGGGTCGTTCCGGCTGGATCATGGCGAATTCCATGACGGCGATGGCATGGTCATCGACATGGCCGCCTGAGGCGAGCCGCGATGCTGCGCCCGGCCCCGCCATGACGCACCTCAGTAGTCAGTAGCGGGCATCGGCCGGCTTCTTGTCCCGGGGCCAGTCCTTGACCTTGGGTGCGAAGTCAGGACGTGGCTGGTGCGTGAAGAACTCGGCCACATCCACCGCCTCCTGGTCCGACAGCCCGCCCTGACCCAGCGGAAAGCGATCATGCAGGGCGATGGGCATATTTTGTTTGACGAAAGCGGCAGCCGTGTAGGTACGTGCCATGCCGGCACCGATGTTGAAGGACTGCTCGCCCCACAGGGCAGGGTAGATCCACTGGCCGGCCTGGCTGCGCAGCCCTTCGCCCTGTGCCCCATGACAGGCAGCGCACTGGGCGCGGTAGATGTGCTCGCCATTGACGGGATCGGGTTTCAGCGTCCGGTCGATTTTGCCGATGCCGCGTCCCGGCACCTTCTGGCCGGGCTGGGTATCGCGACGCATCCATTCGATATAGGCCAGCATGGCCTTCATGTCTTCCGATCCCGGTGGCAGGGGCTTGCCGTTCATGGAGCGGGGGAAGCAGCCATTGATGCGGTCTTCCAGCGTGATGACCCGTCCGGCCCGCGCCGCATAGCTGGGGAAGGCTGCCGATACACCGACATAAGGCGAACCACCGCCGACCGTGCCGGCATTGAGATGGCAACTGGCGCAGTTCAGTCCGTTACCCACGTGCTGCGGCAGCATTCTTCCGGTCTCGATATTGAGGCGGGCTCCGTGAACCAGCTGGGCCGCATTCTTCTCCTTGAGCATGTCGGCCAGGCGCGGGGCGTCGAAGTGCGGACCGCCCTGTTTTACCTGATCTGCCCCCAACTGTGCGCGCAGTCCGGCGACCTGTTTCGCGCTGATGCTCGCGTCTTGACGTCGGCCCCAGCTGGCCCGCACGAAGTTGATGATCTCGGCAATCTCGTCATCGCCCAGCTCGGCAAACGCAGGCATGCTCAATACCCGCGGCTGGCCATGTGTGCGGGCGGTACGCCATCCGGTGAGCATGATGTGGATCAGCGAGGATGGCTCATCGCTCTGCACGGTCGGATTGCCCGCCAGCGGAGGGAACAGCGCCTGTACCCCGTTGCCGTCGCTGCGGTGACAGGACACGCAGAACTGCACATAGCCCAGTCCGCCGCGCGAGGTGTACAGATTGGAGGGGACGGTACCGGCGACCTCGATGGCCGGCGTGGCCGTACCAGCGGCATGGGATGGGGAGGGCAGGCTGGCCAGATAGCTGCCCACGGCCAGCAGATCCTCGTTGCTCAGGTATTGCGTGCTGTGCTGGACCACATCAACCATGTTGCCCGCCACCGTACCGAGGCGATTGCTGCCGGTCCTGAGCAGTCGGGCCACGTCCTCCGGTTGCCATTTCCCGCGCAGGTCGAGGGCACGCCAGTGTTCCACCGTCTCGCCGGAAAGGAACAGCGAGCCATTGCTGCCGGCCTCGCTCATGGTCTTTTCCTGGAAGCCGACGCCGCGTGGCGTATGGCAGGCGCCGCAGTGACCGGGGCCCTGGACGATGTAAGCGCCGCGATTCCATTGCGCCGAGCGCGAGGGGTCCGGCTGGAAGACGCTGCGTTGCAGGAAGGCCATGTTCCACAGCGCCATGCCCCAGCGCTGGTTGAAGGGGAAAGACATCTCCAGCGGCTGGTTGGCTTGCCTGACCGGCTTGACCCCTTGCATGAGATAGACGTACAGGTCGCGCATGTCCGCTTCGGTCATCTTCGCGTAGGACGGATAGGGCATGGCCGGATAGAGATGGTGTCCGTCCGCCGTGACGCCTTCACGCATGGCGCGGTCGAACTGCGGAAAGCTGTATTGGCCGATTCCGGTCTGGCGATCCGGGGTGATGTTGGTGGAGTACAGCTTGCCGAAGGGCGTTTCCAGCGCCAGGCCACCGGCCAGGGGCTTGCTTTTGTCGCTGGTGTGGCAGGCCGCGCAGTCACCCAGCCGGGCGATGTAGCGGCCGCGCAGGACCTGTTCACGGGTGCTGGCGTCGAGGGCGTCACTGAAGTCGGCAGGAAGGTCATCCGGCACGGCGGGCAGGATCGCTGCGCCGGGCGGCGCACCTGTCGGCGGGGCGGCAGCGGCCAGGGGCGAGGTCAGGGTGCAGCACAGCGTGAGCCACGCAAGCAAGAGCGCGGTCTGTCGGGCAAGGGCAAGACGAAGAGTTGACATGATGGGTCCTGATCGTTTTTGTCGAGACGGGATGCCACCATTTAAACCTTGCTCCGCAGTCACTTCGACGCGATGATCCGACCCTGCTTGATCTTGCGCAAAGACCGTTGGCGCGATGCCTGTCAGGTTTTTGACGGCCTTCACAAACAGGCCGGAGCATGAAAAAAACGCCACCCGGAATAATGCCCGGATGGCGTTGTCGTCAGAGCAGGGGCAGCAACAGCTGCTGCCCGCGTCAGGCGAGCGCTACTTGCGCGCTGAACGCAAGGACATCCGCTGCAGGATCGGCATGCGATCAAACAGTTGATGCCACAGCGCGCCCAGCACATGCAGCCCGACCAGGAAATAGACCGCATTGCCCATGAACTCGTGCACTTCCTTGATGGGGCCGCGCACGGCCATGTCCTTGGCCAGGATCACCGGCAGCGTCATGCCGAAGAAGACCACATCGCGCCCACCGGCCTGGGTGAACAGGATGCCGGTAATGGGCAGGCCGATCATGACCGCATACAGCAGCAGGTGCACGGACTGCGCACCGAGTTGCTGCAGGCGCGGCAGCGGCAGCTCCGCTGGCACGCCCAGCGTCTTGCGGGCGATCAGGCGCACCACGACCAGGATCAGTACCAACTGGCCGGCGTGCATGTGCACGGTGCGCAGCAGATCGCGCAGGGGATCTCCCTTGGGGATGTCATCGCGGTATTCGATGGTGGCCAGCGCCACCACGAACAGCAGGAACATCAGCCAGTGCAGCGCGGCGTAGAGGGGGTGATAACGGGTGCCTTGCCCGAGTACATCATCGGTATTGTTCATCTGGGTTCCCATGGAAAAAAATGTTCCCAATGGTAAGTCAGGAAACTTAGATCAGCATTAGCCTGGCGCAATATTTTTCTGACCAATGCTGACCATCGCCCCGTCATTGCCCCGCAACTTGTATGGATCAGATCACGCATCCAGCCATACATGCTCGGCGAAGGAATACCCCATCATGCCGCCCAGCGGAATCGGCGAGAGTCCCTTAAGCTTGCTGCTGTACCCGTCCAGGCTGGCGAGGAACATGGGAATGCCGATCCCGGCCTGCTCATGAATGAGGGTCTGCATGTCTCCATACATCTGCTTGCGCTTGCCGATATCGATCTCGGCGCGCGCAGCCGTCAGCAACTGGTCGAACTGCTCGCTCTTGAAACGCGACTCGTTCCAGGCGGCCTGGGACTGGAAGAACTGCGTGAGCAGTACGTCGGCGCTCGGGCGCGGATTGACGTTGCCGAATCCGACCGGATTGCTGAGCCATTGGTTGGCCCAGTAGCCTTCGGGCGGCATGCGCTTCAATTCCAGTTCCAGGCCGATGCGCTGCGCGGTCTGCTGCAGCACCGTGGCGATATCGACGGAATACATGGCCGCCACCGAGCAGACCATGGGCACCTTGCCGGTCACGCCCGATTTCTGCAGGTGGTACTTGGCCTTGTCCAGGTCCATCTGGCGTTGTGGCAGGCCGGCCAGATAAAAGCGGTTGGTCGGATCGATGGGCTGATCGTTGCCCAGCACGGCGTGGCCGCGCGCGATGTTCTTGCGCATCACTTCGCGGTCCATCAAATACTTCATGGCCAGCACGAAGTCGGGGTTGCTGCCGGGGCCGATGTCCTTGCGCAGGATCAGGTCGGTGTAGGCGCCGGACTGGGTTTCCAGCACCGCAAAGCCGGAGCTGCCCTTGATCCGCTCGATGGTGCGCGGATTGAGGTTGGCCACCAGGTCGAGTCCGCCCGAGAGCAAGGCGTTGACGCGTGCATTCTCGTCGCCGATGCCGACCAGTTCGATCTCGTCCAGATAGGGCTTGCCAGGCTTCCAGTAGTTGTCGTTGCGCACGACCACGGAGCGGATGCCCGGACTGAATTCCTTGAGCTTGTAGGGGCCGGTACCGATGCCGGTGCTGAAGTCGGTCGTGCCGGCCTTGACGATGTGGAAGTGGAAGGTGCCGACGATGACCGGCAGGTCGGCATTGGGTGCAACCAGGGTGACGGTGACTTCGTTGGGCCCGCTCTCCTTGACGCTGTCGATCTGGTCGGCCAGGGTCTTGGCCTTGGACGCCGTGGCCGGGTCCTTGTGGCGCATGAGCGAGAACACCACGTCGGCCGGCGTGAGCGGCTTGCCGTCATGGAAGGTAACGCCACGGCGCAGCTTGAACACCCAGACCTTGGCATCCTTGCTGCTGAACGACTCGGCCAGGGCCGGTTGCGGCGTCAGACTGGCATCCAGCGAGGTCAGGCCGTTGTAGAGCATGGTGCCGCGCGAGTAATCGGTCTTGTTGGCCTGCTTGGCCGGGTCCAGCGTGTCGCTGACCGAGGCGGTGTCGCTGCCCACACGCAGCTTGCCGCCGCGACGCGGAGTCTGGGCGTAGGCGCTGGCGGCGCTGGTCGCCAGGCTGCCGGCCAGTGCGGCCTGCATGCCGCCGGCCATGAGCACCTTGAGAATATCGCGGCGGCTGGCGCCACGCTTGAGGCAATCCATCACACCGGCGGTATTGCTGGCCAGCAGAGTGAGATCGTGTTTGTTCTTGCCGTTGTCGTCCATGTTGCAGCTCCCTGTGTGGTTGAGGCGTGAGAAGACAGGCGGGCCGGGGGGATGGCCGGTCCGGACTTGGATGAATTGATGCAAGCTGGCGCCGCGCAGCGCCAGTCAGGGCGGGCTGTACGGCCCGCCGGGAGATGGGCGGATCGCGCGATCCGCCCTGCGTCACTGACCTGCTTCTACCGCATCGGCCAGTTGGGCCAGCGTGTGGAAGTGGTAATCCGGTACCGTATGTTCGGAGGCGATGGTGCCGCCCGAACTGGGCTTGCCGTGACGGCGCTCGATCCAGCAGGTGGTGATGCCCAGGCGTTTGGACACGCCGATGTCGTGATACTGGCTTTGTGCCACATGCAGGTTGTCGGCCTGGCGATACCCCCATTGACCTTCGAAGCGGCCGCGTGCGTAGGCGAAATATTGCGGGTCGGGTTTTTCGCAGAGCGCGTCGTCGCAGCTGAGCAGCAGGTCGAAGGGTTCGCCCAGGGTGCGCGCGAAGTGCTGCAGGGCCCAGGTCTGGGCGTTGGTCATGGTGACCAGTTTGAAGTGCTTGCGCAGACGCTGCAGGGCCTCGACCGAGTCCGGGAACGCCGGCCAGTCGGCCACCGAGTCACGCAGGCCGCGAGCCAGCGCGGGCGTATCGGGCAGGCCCAGGCCAGGGGCGATGACATGCCAGCAGCGTTCCAAGTCATCCGGATACCAGCCTGTGTTGCCATCACTGCGGGCGGCGCGATAGGCTGCCAGGAAATCCTCATCCGAGATCTTGCTCTCGGGGACAGCCTTGCGCAGATAGGCGAGCATGCCGCCTTCGAAATCGATGAGGGTGCCGACGACGTCAAACGTGAGTACCTTGAAATCCTTCAGAGGCATGTCTTGCTCCAGAAAAAGGGAATGACGATGAGAGTGGGGCATAGCCACGAATGAGAGCGCTTGAGCTATTGCTTCAAGAATACGGGCGCGCGCGCCTGCACTGGATGCAAAGTAGGCTGGTCAAACCGCACAGAATTTTTTTCTGGACACCTGTCACAGCATGCTGTGGCATGCTTTTTCCAGCGTTGCCGCAGGCCGGGAATGCGCTCCTGCAAGTTCTCATGGCGAGGTGGCGCCAGGCGGTCCGTTCTTCCCCGTGGTGCCCCCAGGTCCGCTCGCAAGGCGGCGTGGATCCGGTGTCATGGCATGGGAAAGACCGCAGCTTGTCGGTGTTGAAATCAGGAAACGCCTGATGGCGCTGCAGCGGGGCGAGCCCTATCTTGGTTTGCACAACAAGGAGGGAGACATGTGTACCAATGCCATGAGCATCGCGCGGCGCCACCTGTGCATCATCGTGCGGCTGTGCGAGATGTCCGAACAGGAGGAGCCGATCGGCGAACTGGTGCGTGCCACCGTACGCAATTGCCTGCTGGCCATGCAGACAGCGGGAACCGAGCCCATCGAGGCCGCCGAGATCATCGAGCAATTGCTGCAGCATGAACTGGCAGCGCTGCCTACGGAGCGAGCGAAATGTCGCCAGGTGCTGGAAGCGGCACACCTGCACGCCGAATACCTGACCATGGCCGAGCGGCGAGCGACCCATTGAGCGGGGTGGTGTGCGCGTCCGCGCTCATTCCGATGAGCCGACCATTCAGATAGGCAATGGCCGGCTTGCCACTACATCAGGCGTGCGTATCGATCATTGTGCCGAGCGTGCCGGACATCGGCTTGGCCTTTTCTACTTCACCTGGCCGACTGTTGTCATTATCTCCGTCACTGTCGGTCTTGCTGGCGCTTTGACGCGGATTGGCCGCCACAACATTGTTGTAAAAGCTGCTGGAGAGACTGCTGATCGCTGAAGTCATGGATGGCTCCTTGGGTTGATGGATGTTGCCAGACAATAATTCTGGCAGCTTGAGCTTATTGTTCGAGACTTAGCCAGGCCTTAGCCGCCCGGATATCTGCAGTCCGGCTTCTGCCGCAATACCTTCCTGTCTCATGTGGGCCCAGTCCGTGCTCAGTCCGGGCTAAGTTTTCCTGGCTACATTTCTCCTGTCCACCAAATCTTCCTGCTCATTTTGCAATGCGCCGCGTGTTGTGGTTGTCGCAAGCCATCATCAAGCCGACCGTCCATCATGGTTCATTGCCAGCGCTCCATCATGGAAAATATCAATAACATTGTCTTCTTGTGGTTCAATGCCTCCGCCCATCCCAGTCTGATTGCAGTCGACCTGGCCACAGTGCTCGCAGAATTCCAAATCTGGATCGTCCCGATCGTGATTGCCGTGATCTGGTTGCGCGGCCACGAGTCTCAGCGCCGAACCATGCTCGCCGCGACCGTAGCCGGCCTGATCGCATTGTCCGCCAATCAGCTCATCGGCATGGTCTGGTGGCATCCTCGTCCTTTCATGATCGGACTGGGACACACACTGATCCCGCATGCCGCCGACTCTTCTTTTCCCAGCGATCATCTGTCGCTGTGGTGGGCGGTGGCCTTCAGTTTCCTGCTCGCCCCTTCGTTGAGACTTTCCGGGATTATCCTCTGCATTTTTGGTCTGCCGTTGGCCTGGGCACGTATCTATCTCGGCGTGCACTTCCCCTTCGATATGGCGGGGGCCGCCATCGTGGCGATGCTCAGCGCAATCCTCATGCACCGCCTTCCTGTTTGGTGTCTTGATGCCATTTACCTGGTGACGATCCGCATCCACTGCCGTCTTCTCTCCAGGTTCATCGCCAATGGATGGGTCCGTGGCACCAGCTAAGTGAGAGCTAAGTGCGACGGTCCAGACTTCTCACCATCAAATTTCTGTCAGGAGAGCGACATGATCATGTCTAATGTTGAACGTCCCACGCACTGGCTGAACAAGGTTCCCGAAGTCGGTTTGTCGTTCTGGATCATCAAGATCATGTCGACTACCGTAGGTGAGACCGGGGCGGATTTTCTCGCATTCCATGTTGGATGGGGCCAGGCAATCACCAGCGCGATCATGGCAAGCATCCTTGCAGTCGTTCTTTTTGCCCAGTTGAAGACTCGCCGGCATATCCCCTGGCTCTATTGGATGAGCGTGATACTGGTCAGCATCGTGGGCACTCAGATTACCGATCTCCTGACTGATAACCTGGGCATCAGCCTTTATGTCAGTACCAGTGTCTTCTCTCTGTTGCTCGCCGTGATTTTCTTCGTGTGGTATCGCGTCGAGCACAGCCTGTCCATTCACCATATCGTGTCACGTCGCAGAGAGCTTTTCTATTGGGCCGCCATTCTGTGCACTTTTGCTCTGGGCACTGCCGCTGGCGACCTGGCAACAGAAGCATTGGGCCTGGGATTCGCATGGGGTGCGCTGATCTTCGGCACGCTGATCGCTATCACCTACCTCGCCTGGCGCCGGGGTGGCAATGCGGTCGCCAGCTTCTGGATTGGCTATATCCTGACACGACCTTTCGGTGCAGCGCTGGGCGATCTGCTGACCCAGAACAAGGCGGACGGTGGCTTGGGAATGGGAACGATGTGGATCAGTGCGTTGTTTCTGGCGGTCATCATCATGCTGGTCGCCGCCGCACAGGTCGGCACCAGCAGGCAGCGATCAGCCTGAACATCTGCGGCCGATCAAACATTGGATCGACGAACTGCTGCGTCTACAATCAATTTCGAAGGAAGATAGATGAAAACATATTCTGAAAATGTCTTGGCAAAAGTGCCCGAAGTGACTCTGGGATTCTGGCTCATCAAGATCGCAGCGACCACGCTTGGCGAGACCGGAGGTGACGCGGCCTCCATGTCGATGAACCTCGGCTATCTGACCAGTACGGGCATCTTCGCTGCACTCTTCCTGATCGCTGTGGCGTACCAGATCAAGTCCAAAACTTTCCATCCCTTGATCTATTGGGCCACGATTATCGCCACCACCACCGTCGGTACCACGCTGGCTGATTTTGCGGATCGCTCCTTGGGGATCGGTTACGCCGGTGGCACGACCTTGTTGTCCGCGCTTTTGCTGGCGTCCCTGTTGCTTTGGAAGCGCATGCTCGGCTCTGTTTCCGTGAACACGGTAAGCAGCCCGCGAGCAGAAATGTTCTACTGGATGACCATCATGTTTTCGCAGACATTGGGCACGGCACTCGGGGACTGGACGGCCGATAGCGCAGGACTGGGTTATACCGGTGCGGCTGCGGTTTTCGGTGGACTGCTCGTTTTGTTGGTGTTGGCCTACTACGGAACAAAAATCTCCCGCACCCTGCTATTCTGGGCAGCGTTCATTCTGACACGACCACTGGGCGCCGTGGTGGGCGACTTTCTCGACAAACCCCTGAGTGCCGGTGGCCTGGCCCTGAGCCGCTACGGTGCGTCCATCGCGTTGCTGGCGTTCATGCTGTGCGCCATGCTGGTGTTCCGGCAGAGGGCGGCAACGGCAGCACATTGACACCATTCCAACGGAGGCAACATGCGGGTACTGCTGGTCGAAGACGACGCAATGATTGGCGAGGCGATCCAGGCCGCGTTGAAGGATGCGTCGTACGCGGTGGACTGGGTCAAGGACGGACAGCTTGCCGTCACCACCATCACCAGCCAGCATTACGACATTGCCCTGCTGGACCTGGGATTGCCAGGCAAAGACGGGTTGGATGTGTTGAGAAGCATACGCGCGAAGAACATCCCGATTCCCTTGCTGATCATCACGGCGCGCGACGGGCTTGATGATCGGCTGCAAGGACTGGATGGCGGCGCAGACGACTACGTCCTCAAGCCCTTCCAGATGGCCGAGCTGCTGGCCCGCATGCGCGCGGTCCTGAGGCGCAAGGGGGGAATGGCTTCTCCTTTGCTCACCAATGGACTGGTGTCACTTGACCCGGTCAGCAAGGAGGCAAGTCTGCCAGAGGGAGGCGCGACGCAATTGTCCAACCGAGAGTTCGCTCTGCTCCACGCATTGCTGATACGTCCGGGAGCAATTCTGTCGCGCAGCGAATTGGAAGACAGAATCTATGGCTGGAACGAGGAAGTCGAAAGCAACGCGGTCGAGTATTTGATCCACGCCTTGCGCAGAAAGCTTGGCAGCGACATCATCAAAAACGTCAGGGGGGTAGGATGGATGGTCTCAAAAGGCGGCTGAACGAATCGGTTCAGCTGAAGCTATCCGTCACACTTTGCATGGCGATACTGGCCGTAGCCGTTGTGGCAGGGGTGTTTTCATTCGCCTCCGCGCTGGATGAAGCGCACGAGTTGCAGGACGATGTGCTTCGTCAGATCGCACATCTGATGGAACGCCAGCGACTTTCGCCTGGCTCTCCCGTGCCTGAGGTCAGTTTCGCTTCGTCGAACGAAGAGTCTCGCGTCATCGTTCAACATCTTGGCTATGCCGCCAGCAAAGCCGAAGTGGCTGCTGAAGAAGCACTCCCTCTGCCGTCCAACCTGACCGATGGCCTGCACAATCTTGACGCTGCGGGAGAGAATTTCCGCGTGCTGGTTCAGACCATGCCGGGTGGAGAACGCATCGCCGTTGCACAAGAGTCCGATTTTCGCGATGAAATCGCCAGAGACGGTGCCTTGAGGACCGTCATGCCCTTCCTGCTCCTGATGCCGGTCCTGCTGCTGATCGTCGCCGATCTGATCCGGAAAATGTTCCGTCCCATCGCGGCATTATCCAGGGAAGTGGACCAGCGCCAGGATGAGCAATTGCATCCGGTACAGACCAGTCACTTCCCTGTTGAAGTAAGACCGTTTGCGGTGGCCATCAACCGACTGCTGGGTCGGGTCGAGCAATCGATGGCGTCGCAGCGGCGCTTTGTTGCGGACGCCGCACATGAACTGCGCTCCCCCATGACGGCCATCTCTCTGCAGGCGGAAAGGTTGGCGCAAGCCGACATGCCGGAGCAGGCGCGGCAACGCTTGCACGCATTACGTGATGGAATCGACAGAGGTCGCAATCTTCTCAATCAGCTGCTGGACCTGGCAAAGGCTCAGTCGTCCGTGTCGGTGGTCGATACACCCGTCTCCGTCCAATCCGTTTATCGTCGGGTGTTGGAGCAGCTCATGCCATTGGCCGAGTCCAAGCAGATCGATATCGGCGTGGATGGTCAGCGAGATGCTCATCTGATGGTGAGCGAACTCGATCTGTTTTCGCTCCTCAGAAATCTTGTTGATAACGCCGTGCGGTATACGCCGAATGGGGGCAAGGTGGATCTTTCAATCGAAGTTGACGATAAAAACGTGGCCTTGATTGTTGAAGATAGCGGGCCAGGTATCCCTGTGATCGAGCGGGAGCGAATCTTCGAGGCGTTCCACCGGTTGCTGGGTAGCGATCAGGTCGGCTCCGGCCTGGGCCTGTCCATCGTCAAGGCCATCGCAGACAGACTGGGGGCGAGCATCACGCTGGGCTTCAGTGACGAGTCAAGTCAAACTGGACTGCGCGTGGCGGTCAACATCCCGAATCAATGAGTGCGTCAAACAGAAGTCCAAATCAGTGAAATCCAAGGAGCCATCATGTCCAACAGTGTTCAAGAACAATATTCACCCATCGCCAAGTTTTTCCATTGGATCACGGTGCTGCTCATCATCGCCCAGTGCACCATAGGCTGGACCATGCCAGATGTGGACGATCTGCAATCGCCCGAAGGATTGGTCAGTCTGCACATCTCGGTAGGATTGCTGATTCTCCTGGTCATGCTGGCCAGACTGATCTGGCGCCTGATCAGTCCGGCGCCCAAACCGCTCCATACGCGTGTGACGCTCACCGTGGTTGTCGCCAAGCTCGTGCATGGCGGACTCTACCTTCTTCTGGCCATCTCACCCATCCTGGGCTGGATGAACGCTGCAGAGCGAGGCTGGAACCTGTCCTTCTTCGGTTTGATGCAGTTGCCCGCCATCTTCCCGGTAAATTCTGATCTGCTGGCCACGATCGGAGATTGGCATATTGCCTCGGTCTGGGCGCTGTTGGCCTTGATTGGCCTGCATGTCTGCGGTGCGCTCTATCATCAACTTGTCGTTAAAGATGGAACTCTCTCGCGCATGCTTCCATTGAGCAAGCGGTAATCATCAGCTTGTCCGCCCTGCAGGGCGTCGGTTTGAGCCCGGGTTCAAGCCTCAACAGACGTCTTCAAACTGCTCGGCCGGCATCGGACGTCCGAACAGGTAGCCCTGATAGCGCGTGCAACCCAGTGCCGCCAGGAACTGTTGCTGCTCGCGGGTTTCCACGCCTTCGGCAATCACTTCCAGGCCCAGGGCATCGGCCAGCGTGATGATGCTCTTGGCAATGGCCACGTCGCTGGGCGCAAACAACAGTTCGCGTACGAACGACTGATCGATCTTGAGCTGGTCGATGGGCAGGCGCTTGACCAGAGACAACGAGGAATAGCCCGTTCCGAAGTCATCCAGTGACAAGGCCAGGCCATGCTGCTTGAGTTCCATCATCTTCTCGATGGTGGACTGAACATCGTCGACCATGGCCGATTCGGTCAACTCCAGCTTGAGATGACAGGGGTCGGCGCCGGTCGCCTTGATCGTTTCCAGCATGCACTGCACGAAGTCGGGCTGGCGTACCTGTACTGCGCTGACGTTGACTGCGATCACCACGGGCTGACGACGACTGTCGCGATTCCATCGGACAGATTGCCGACAGGCCTGCTGGAAGACCCAGTGGCCCAGCGGCAGGATCAGTCCCGATGACTCGGCTACCGGAATGAAGATGGCCGGTGAGACGCTGCCCCGGAAGGGGCTGTTCCAGCGCGCCAGGGCTTCCACGCCGATCAGATTGCCGGCCTGGTCGCGCTGCGGCTGGTAATGCAGCAGGAATTCGCTGCTGCCGATGGCGCGCCGCAGATCGCTCTCCAGGCCCGTACGGAAATGCAGCGCATGCTCCATGGCCTGGTCAAACAGGCAGCAGGTATTGCGTCCTTTCTGCTTGGCCGCGTACATGGCCAGGTCTCCCTGGCGCAGCAGGTCTTCGACGCTGGCGCCTTGTTCCTGCATCAGCGCTACACCGACCGAGCAGGTCGCGAAATGGCTGAGCCCGTCCAGATCGAATCGCTGCTCCATGGCTGCGACGATGCGCTGGGCAAATCCGGTGGCGGTCTCCTCGATGATTGCCTGCGTCGCCGCTGGCTGCTGTTGCAACACCACGAACTCATCTCCACCCAGGCGCGCCACCAGGGCGCCTGCAGCCAGTTCCTGCAGACGTGCGGCAATCTGGCACAGCAGACGATCGCCGATCGAATGCCCCAGCGCATCGTTGAGGTCCTTGAAGTTGTCGATGTCGATGAAGAACAGGGCGGCCTGATCTCCCAGAGCGCTGGCGGCGGCGATCCTGTCGAGCAGCAAGCGTCGGTTGGGCAGCCCGGTGAGAGGGTCATAGAAGGCCAGTTGCCGGGTCTCCTCCTGCAGACGTTTCTGGTCGCTGATGTCGACCTGGGTGCCGACATAGTGCGTAATGCGTCCGCTCGGATCGGCAACGGCAGTCAGCGTCACCACGGCGTAGAAGGACTCGCCATTGCTGCGGCAGACGCGCAGCTCTCCCTGCCACTTGCCGTCGCGCTGGACCAGTGCCCACAGTCGTGCGCGGAAATCCTCATGGTCTTCTTCGCGCTGGCACGGCGGCATGCCTGAGGCGGGTACCTCGTGCTGCTGGTAGCCGGTCAGTGCAGTAAAGGCGGCATTGGCATCGAGCACCTTGCGGTTGGCGTCCATCACCCAGATCGCCTCGGAGGAGTGGAAGGCCGCTGCCGCGATGCGCAGCGAGGTTTCGCTCTGCTGCAATCGGGCCGTGCGCCGGGCCACTTCGCGTCGCAGATAGGCCGCGATGCCCAGGGCGCCCAGCAACAGCGCCAGTGCGCCACACAGCAGCCACCAGACATAGGCGGGCAGGGTGGTATTGCCGCGCCCCCATTTGCGCAGGATCTTGAAATAGATGGAATCGGGATCGCCCTGCCACTGGCTGAGCGCACGGTCGACCGCAGCCAGAATCTCGGGGGGCTGCTGTCTGGCGCTCACGAAGAACAGCTTCACCGGCTGGAATACGATGTTGGTATCGGCCAGGTGATAGCGGTCGACCAGCATGTCGCCGACCTGCTGGCTGGCCACGAGGCCATCGATCTCTCCCGCTGCCGCCATCCTGAACCCGTCCTCGATGCTGTGCAGCGCGACCAGCTGGACCTTGATGCCGGAGTTGTCCATCAGGTTGCGGAAATAATTGGACTGCACCGAGTTTTCCAGCAGGCCTATCCGCTTGTCCTTGAGATCGAAGATGGAGTTGATCGCCACCGAGCGGTTGCGATAGAGAATGGACCAGCTGTAGAGCGCCGGAACGGTCGAAAAACGCATCAGTTTTTCGCGCTCCTCGGTCCATGCCACGTCAGGCAACAGGTCGATCTGGCCGTTCTCCACCTGCTGCAGGCAGGCCTGCCACTCACAGGGGACGAAGCGCAGTTGCCAGTGCTCGCGCTCGGCGATGAGTCGGATCAGATCGATGTGCAGTCCGCTGGCCGTGCCTTCGCCATCGAAGAAGATTTTTGGGGGATTCTGGTAAACCCCGACCGTGAGCACCTTGCCCGGCTCAGGTGGCTGCGCCTGTGCGGGAAGCCAGATGGTGCAGGCGGCCAGCATCGCCAGCAACAACAGCCATACCGGCGGTAACAGTCTCCTCGGACTGCCATGCGGCGCACGTTCCGCCCGCCACGCGCGGTGGCATGGCGGCCGGTCTCGATGGCCGCCGGTCTGACTCTCCCCCGCCGCAGCCGGAATGGGTGCTGGATGCTTCATGCTGCCTGCGCCTGTCCCTGATTTGGTTTTTTGTCTACTTTATAGAACATCCAGCCAAATGGAAACCCTCATTGGTGCAGGGCATGCTGCCGTCCTCAGGATGTGCCAAAAATAAGCACATACCCCTCTTTCAATTGATAATGGTTCTTGTTACTATTTGAGACGTAATTAAAACTTAAAGTGACGACGTGCGCATTCAATGCCTGTGAATGTCATGGGCCAGCCGTCGTGACTCCCGCTCAAGAAGCGAGCCGCAAAACAGACAGCCATAGCCTCGATCCGATGTTGTAGTGATCGACGGTCTCCAGCCATCCAATCAATCAAGTCACGCCCCGTGCCGCCACCTTGGCGCCGCGCAGGACCTGTCGCCAGGCAAAGGCCCCGTCACTTTGGACGGATTGGTCCTGAACCGGGCCAGATGGTGCCAGGTGCACGTGCGTGATGGTGTAGAGGAAAAGCGCTATGTCTGACCAATCCGATCCGATGGACCTGCGCCTTCAGTTCATCGCTTGCCGCTCGCAGCTGCGTGACGCCGCTGCGAGAATTCTGGGATGTCGCCAACGTGCAGAGGATGTGGTGCAGGACGCCTGGTTCAAGATCGCCGAGTTGCCTGAAGAATTCTCCGCCCGTCATCCTAAGGCCTTCCTGCTCCAGGTCACCCGCAACCTCGCCATCGACCGCCAGCGCCGCATGGCCATGGAGTCCTTCATGTTCGCCGAGGAAGAGGAGGGCATGGATGTCATCTGCCACCAGGCAAGCCCGGAGGGCACAAGCATTTCGCGGCAGACCCTGGTGAGCGTCGCGAATGCCTTGTCGACTCTGCCGGAACGCACGCTGCGAGCCTTCGAGCTGCATCGCCTGGAAGGCTATACCCAGCGCGAAGTAGCCGAGCACCTGGGCGTCTCCACCACGCTGGTGAACTTCATGATCCGCGACGCAATGCAATGCTGTCTCAAGCAAGCCGTCTGACACACCGTGGTTGTCCATGCCCGTGCGGATCTGAAAACGCTAAATTTATGGCCTCGTGATTCGTCAATATAAACAAGATTGATTCGCATTTGCATATTGCAATGTGAATAATTCATGAACAGGGCGAACGATCTGTGAAATGAACGTTCGCCGCGAATCAGGAAAGTTGAGACGAACGATGAGCTTCGACCGTGAAGATGGCGTATTCCGCGTGCTGGTCAACGAGGAAGAGCAGTATTGCCTCTGGCCCGACTACAAGAGTATCCCTGGTGGCTGGCGTGACGCCGGCGTCAGTGGCAGCAAGCAGGTCTGCCTGCAGCATATCGAAACGGTGTGGACCGACATGCGTCCGCGCAGTCTGCGCGAATTCATGCAGGGTCCGGGCCAGGCATGATCACACTGTTCTGCCTGCCCTGTGCCGGCGGCAGTGCCAGCATGTATTTTCCCTGGCAAGCCGCCTTGCAGGATGTAGCGCAACTGCAGGCCGTCGAGCTGCCCGGTCGCGGCCGTCGCATCCGCGAGCCGCTGCTGCAGGACTATGTCGTGCTGCTGGATCGACTGACCGATGAGTTGGCCGGCACGGCGGCGCCATCTTCCGGCTACGTGCTGTTTGGTCATAGCATGGGCGGACTGCTGGCGCAGGGATTGGCGCGCAGCTTGCCGCAGCGCGGCTGGCCCGCGCCCCGCGCGTTGATGGTATCGGCCTGCGCAGCGCCGCTGGCGCGTGAGTGGGTGACGCCGGAGGATTCCGATGCCGCCCTCATCGCCGCCATGCGCCGCCAGGGTGGCACCCGTGAGGAGGTCTTCGACTGTCCCGAACTGCTGGAACTGGCGCTGCCCGTCTTGCGCGCCGATTACCGCGTATGCAGCAGTTTCCAGATGCAGCGTCCAGCCGATGAAATGGCTGACTTGCTCGATCTGCCGGTACATGTCTATGGCGGCATCGGCGACCCGTTGGGTAGTGCAGCGCTGCAGGCATGGCAGCGCGAAACCCGGGGCAGCGTCACGCTGGACTGGTTCGACGGTGGTCACTTCTATCTGCAAGGTCAGCAGGACGCGTTGCTGGCCCGTTTGCGGCGTCATCTTCAGGCGCATGCCAATTCCTTGTCCCACGCCGATCATGCTGCAGCGCTTGCTCACGCCTGAGGGCGTTCCCGCGCAGATCGAACTGTGGCAGGTCGCCTTCGACCTGGGTCATGGTGATGACGCAAAGGATGCGCTTGTGCTGAGCCCGCAAGAGCAGGCCCATGCGCGTCGCTACCGCCGCCGCGACGATGCCCGGCGCTTTTGCTGCATGCGTGCCTGCCTGCGCCGCCTGCTGGGCGAGCGCCTGGACTGCGCTCCGCAAGCCGTGCCGCTGGTGCGCAACGCCTATGGCAAGCCGCTGCTGGGCGGGCCGGGCGGGCTGTCCTTCAATGTCTCGCATGCTGGCGACATCGGGCTGCTCGCCATGGCACCCGGTCTGGCGCTGGGCATTGACGTCGAATGCGGCATCGCTGCAGGGCTGCAAGAGTTGCACGATATGGCCAGGCAGGTACTGAGCCCGGATGAATGGGCCGCATTGCCAGCCCCGCTGGACGAAGTGCGCTTCCTGCGTCATTGGGTTGCCAAGGAAGCCGTGCTCAAGGCGCTGGGCCTGGGTATCGGTGAGCACCTGCAATCCATTCACCTCGATCTGGAGAGCCATCCGCGCTACCAGATCTTCCATCAGCAGTCGCAGTGGCCTGCACCCGCACGGCTGCATGCACGCGCCTTGTCCACCCGACCCGGCCATGCCGCCGCGCTGGCCTGGATCGACGCCTGACCCCGGAGAATCCTCTTGAGCACCGCTATCACCGCCACCATCGATACGCCCTCCCAGATGCCGCTGACCTTCAGTCGTCATCCCCGCCCCGACGCCGGCAGGGACGTCCTGCCGGTGCTGCTGCAGCCGCTGCACCCCGGCCAGACGCTGGCGCAGGCACGGGATGCCTTGTCCGGTCAGATCGAGGCGCATCTGCGCAGTGTCGGCGGGGTACTGTTGCGCGGCTTCGAGGTGCCCGGCGTAGCTGACTTCCAGCAGTTCGCGGCCAGTTTCGGCGATCCGCTGTTGCGCTACGAATTCGCCTCCACACCGCGTTCCTCGGTGGCCAACGGCATCTATACCTCCACCGAGTATCCGGCCCACCAGCACATCCCGCTGCATAACGAGCAAGCCTACACGCGCGAATGGCCGATGCGCATCTGGTTCCACTGCGTGACCGCTTCGCCCACCGGTGGCGAAACCCCGATTGCCGACAGCCGCGCGATCTATCGCCGCATGCCTGCCGCCATCCGCGAGCGCTTCGCCCAGGGGCTGCTCTACGTGCGCCACTACAGCCATGATTTCGACCTGCCATGGCAGGACGTCTTCGGTGTGCAGACCCGCGCCGAAGTGGAAGCCTTCTGCCGCCGCCAGCATATCGAGTGGCAATGGCTGGAGGACGACGGCCTGCGCACCCGCCAGCGTTGCCAGGGCGTGGAGCGCCATCCGGTGACCGGCGAGATGGTCTGGTTCAACCAGGCACACCTGTTCCATGCCTCCAACCTGGCGCCCGAAGTGCGCGCATCGCTCATCGACCTGGTCGGCGAAGACCAGTTGCCACGCAATGTCTGCTGGGCCGACGGCACGGCCATCGACGATGCCGTCCTCGACCAGGTGCGCGAGGTCCTGGCGGCGGAGACGGTGATCTACCCTTGGCAGGCGGGCGACGTACTGATGCTCGACAACATGCTGGTGGCCCATGCCAGAACACCGTTTTCCGGACCGCGCAAGGTGGTGGTGGCAATGTCGCGCTCCCACACCAATCTCGATTGATCCCTTTGCCCACGATTGCCACGCCATGACGATTACCGCCGATTCCCCCGACCGCGCCACTCACATCGTCGCGCGTCTTTTTCAGCTGGCGCAGACGCGCCCGCATGACCTGGCGCTGACCACGGTCAAGGCTGAAGGCGAGCGCGCCTTCAGCTACCTCGAACTGGCCGACGCCACGCGCACGCTGGCCGCGCACCTGCAACAGCATCACGCACCGGGTGAGCGCGTCTTGCTGCTGCTGGACAATGACCATCATTACGTCATCGCCTTCTTCGCCTGCCTGGCCGCCGGCCTGATCGCGGTACCGCTGCATCGCCCGGAGTCGATGCGTCAACAGCACCTGCAACGTCTGAGCGGGATCGCCGAGGACGCCGGGGCCGCCTGCTGGCTGGTCACCTCCGCCGTGCGCGACGCCTTGCAGGCAGCAGCGGCACCACTGGCGGGGCAGGCGACGATGCTGGCCGTCGATGCGCCGCAGGCCGGGGAGGGCGTCTTCCGCGAACATCCGATCGCGCCCGCCGACGTCGCCTTTCTGCAATACACCTCCGGCTCGACCTCGCAACCCAAGGGCGTGATGGTTACCCACGCCAACCTGATGGCCAACGAAGCCGCCATCGAGGAGCGCCTGGGGGTGGGCAGCGACGATGTCTTCGTCAGCTGGCTACCGCTCTACCACGACATGGGGCTCATCGGTGGATTGCTGCAGCCGCTGTATCGCGGCATCCCGGTGGTACTGATGTCACCGGCCTTCTTCCTCGAACGGCCGGTGCGCTGGCTGGAAGCGATTTCACGTCATCGCGGCACCATCAGCGGCGGCCCCGATTTTGCCTATCGGCTGTGCGTGGACCGCATCGGCGGCGAGCGTGCGGCAGGGCTGGACCTGTCCTCGTGGCGGGTGGCGTTCTCGGGCGCCGAACCGGTACGTCACGATACCTTGCAGGCGTTCATCGACCGCTTCGGTCAGATCGGCTTTGCTGCCGATGCCGTCTATCCCTGCTATGGTCTGGCCGAATCGACCCTGCTGGTCACCGGGGGCCGGCGCGGGCAGGGCATGCAGGTCGCGGCCTTCGAGGCGGAAGGCTTGCGCCAGGGGCGTGCCGATGTCATTGATGTCATCGCGCCGGCAGCGCAGGCGGTTCATCTGGTAGCCTGCGGCATTTCGCCAGCGGGCCATGCCTTGCGCATTGCCGATCCGGCCACCGGCGCCGCGCTGGCCGAAGGCCAGGTCGGCGAGATCTGGGCCGCCGGCCCCAGCATTGCCGCTGGCTACTGGCGCCGCCCACACGACAGCGACCACGCCTTCGTCGAGCAGGAGGGCCAGCGCTGGCTGCGCACCGGCGACCTGGGATTCTGCCGCGCAGGCGCCCTGTTCGTCACGGGCCGCAGCAAGGACATGATCATCGTGCGCGGTCAGAACGTCTATCCGCAGGACATCGAGCGCGCCATCGAGCGCGAGGTCGAACTGACCCGCAAGGGCCGTGTGGCGGCTTTCGCCATCCCGCGCCAATGGCATCCGCAGGGGATCGAGGGTATCGGTGTGGCGCTGGAAATCTCGCGTAGCGTGCAAAAGATGGTCGCGCCAGAGCAACTGGTGGAAGCGCTGCAGGAATGTATCGTACAGACCTGCAACGAGGCCGCCAGCGTCATCGTGCTGCTCAATCCCGGTGCCTTGCCCAAGACCTCCAGCGGCAAGCTGCAACGCAGCGCCTGCCGCGAGGGCTGGCGCACGCAGAGTCTGGACGCCTATGCCATCCTGGCCTTCGGCCATCTGCAAGGCGGCACGCAGCCTACGCCCACGACCGCTCCTGCAACCCGGGGCGACAGCCCCGACACCGCCACTCTGCGCAGCTTGTGGGAGAGTGTGATGCACACGCCTGCGTTGGCGGGCCAGTCACATTTCTTCCGCCAGGGTGGCAATTCGCTCCAGGCGGTACAGCTGGCGGCGGCCATCGGCGAACAGTGGCAGATCGATTTCCCGGTGCGCCTGATCTTCGAATACCCGCAGCTGGAGCAACTGGCCGAACAGTTGCAGGCATTGCGCCAGAACGCGCCGCGCCGGGCACCTGTGGTCATGGCCGGCCTGAACGAGAGCCAGCGCCAGGCCGGCCTGCCCCTGTCGCCGGGCCAGCATTCGCTCTGGACCACCTGGCAGCTCGACCCTGACAGCCCGGCCTACAACATGCCGGGCATCCTGCATCTGCAGGGTGCGCTGGATGTGGCGGCGCTGGGCCGCAGCCTCGATGACCTGGTCACGCGCCATGCCATCCTGCGTACGGTGTACCGGGTGCAGGCCGACGGTGTACCGGTACAGTTGGCCTTGCCGCCCGGTCCGGGTGTACTGGAAGTGTTGGGCGACGTGTCCGGCGATGCGGGGCAAGCACGCGCATGGCTGGAGCAACGCGCCCGCCTGCCGTTCGCATTGGCGCAGGAGATTCCCTTGCGCGCATGCCTGGTGCGCATTGATGAGCAGCATCATGCACTGGGCATCACGCTGCACCATATCGCCGCCGATGGTCAGTCGCTGCCGGTATTGCTGCAGGAGCTATGCGCGCTGTATGCGTCGCATCGCCAGGGCCAGCCATTGCCGGCCGCTCCCGTGCGGCAGTTCAGCGATTACGTCATGTGGCGACAGCAGCAGCTGGACAGCGCCGAGATCGCCCGTCAGCTTGACTACTGGCGTAACGCTTTGGGCAGCGAGCACGAAGCACTGCCTTTGCCGGAGGGTCGCCGTCAGGCGAGCCCGGGAGAGGGGTTGCCCGAGGCGCGCCACGCTTTCACCTTGCCGACCGATATCTCACGGGCGCTGCGCGCCTTGTGCGCGGCACAGGGTTGTTCGCTGTACATGGGCATGCTGGCCTTGCTGGATCTGGTGCTGTATCGCGCCGCCGGTTGCAGTGATCTGCGTGTCGGTGCGCCCATGGCCGAGCGCAGCCATCCGCAGACGCGGACCATGATCGGCTATCTGCTCAACCTGCAGGTGCTGCGTACTCGTCTGGACAGCCGGCTCGGCTTTGACGCCTTGCTGCGCCAGGTACGCGCGACGGTGCTGGCGGCGCGCCAGCATCAGGATGTGTCCTTCGACATGGTGGTGCAAGCCCTGCAGCCGCAGCGGCAGTCGCACGTGCATCCCCTGTGCCAGGTCAAGTGCACCGAACGTGAGGCCTTGCCGGTGTGGCAGGCGGACGCACTGTCGCTGCAGCTGGAAGAGTTGAGCGCAGGCCAGGCCCACTTCGATCTGAGCCTGGACTTCAGTCTGGCGGGCGAGGAGCTGCACTGCCTGTTCGCCTACGCCAGTACGCGCTGGACGCAGGAAGAAATCGGCCAGATGGCCGACGCCCTCGGCAGCTTCGCCCGGCAAGTTTGCGCTGCCCCGACTTCGCCGCTGGGGCAGCTGTCCTGGCCGACAGCGCCCGCCCCGCTGGCCGCGCCCCAGACCGAGTGCGCCGCCATCGACAGAGAGGGGGATGTGATCGCACTGTGGCTCACCCACGCCCGGCGCGCGCCGCAGGCCCTGGCGGTAGCCGATGAGCGCATCCACCTGGAGGCGCAGCAGTTGCGCACCCAGGTGGAGCAGTTGGCGCGCCAGTTGCGCAAGCTGGGTGTGCAGGCCGAAGACAGGGTGGCCATCGCAAGCGCGCGCCAGGTCGAGTTCGTCGTCGCCGTGCTTGCCTGTCTGCGCGCTGGCGCCTGCTATGTCCCGCTGGACCCGCAGTTGCCGGACGAACGCCTGGCCTATCAGCTTGCCGATAGCGGCGCCCGCCTGCTGCTGACCACGCCCGAGGCTGCGCGCCTGCACAGCTTGCCGGGCGCGCCGGCGCACCACCTGACCATTCCGGCGGCCACTGCCGCCGTCGAGGAAGCCACGCCAGGGGAGGACTGGCCCGCAGTGCATCCGCAACAGGCCGCCTATCTGATCTACACGTCAGGCTCCACCGGTCGTCCCAAGGGCGTGGCGGTGAGTCGTGCTGCCTTGAGCAATTACGTGCAGGCGCTGCTGCTGCGTCTGGCGCTGCCGGCGGAGGTGCGCAGCATGGCCATGGCCTCGACGGTAGCCGCCGACCTGGGCCATACCACCTTCTTCGGCGCCTTGTGTTCCGGCCGTGCGCTGCAGTTGCTGCCGGCTGAGGCCGCCTTTGATCCGGCACAGTTCGCCGCCTTCATGCAGGAGCGCCGCGTCGATGTGCTCAAGATCGTGCCCAGCCATCTTCAGGCGCTGCTGCAATCTGCACAGGCGACGCAGATCCTGCCGCGCCATACCCTGGTCGTCGGTGGCGAAAGCACCAGCCCGGCCTTGCTGGAACAGATCCATGGGCTGCGCCCGGACTGTCGGGTGGTCAACCACTACGGCCCGACCGAAACCACGGTGGGCGTACTCACCCAACTGCTGGAGGGCGATCAGCCTTTGCCGCTGCCCTTGGGCCAGCCATTGGCACAACTGAGGCTGCAGGTGCTCGATGCCGATCTCAATCCGGTGCCGCGCGGGGCAGCGGGCGAACTGTATATCGGCGGCGCCGGTCTGGCACGTGGCTACCACGGCAAGCCCGGCGCCACAGCCGAGCGTTTCATCGCCGATCCGGCGGGCAACGGCGCGCGCCTGTACCGTAGCGGCGACAAGGTCAGGCTGGACCGCGCCGGACGGCTGGTGTTCCTGGGCCGTATCGACGATCAGATCAAGATTCGCGGCTACCGTGTCGAACCACAGGAAATCGCCGTGGTCCTGCGCGCCCAGCCGGGCGTGAGCGCGGCCGAAGTACTGGCACTGCCGGGGCCCGAGCAACGTCTGCAGCTGTGCGCGTATGTGGTCGGCAGCGCCGATCCGGTGGCCCTGCGCAACGCCCTGGCGGCGCAACTGCCCGACTACATGGTGCCGGCCCACTTCGTGCCGCTGGCGCAATTGCCGCTGACGGCCAATGGCAAGATCGACCGCAAGGCATTGCCGCTGCCGCAGGAGGGCAGCCAGCACAGCACCGGACTGTCCGGGGAGGATAGTCCGCAAGAGGGCGTCGAAAGCGTGATCGCGGCAATCTGGGAAGAAGTGCTGGGAGTGGCTCAGGTGAGCCGCCATGACAATTTCTTCGCCCTCGGCGGCGACTCCATCCTGACGCTGAAGATCGTTGCCCGTCTGCGCAAGGCCGGCTGGCGTATCACGCCGCGTCAGCTGATGCAGACCCAGGATCTGGCCGCCGTCGCCGCGCTGGCGCTACCGCTGAAGGGACAGGGCAATGCACCCGCGGCTGCACCGGCAGCGGCGACCGAAGGCCCGCGCTCATGGCCGCTCACCCCGATCCAGCAGTGGTTCTTCCGGCATCACGCGCAGCCGCCGGCGCACTGGAACCAGAGTGTGCAGTTGGAAGGACCGGCCGATACCCCGGTCGATCGCCTGCACCATGCCGTCGACCAGTTGGGTCGTCTGCATGAGGCGCTGCGTCTGCGCTTTCACCGTAGCGACGACGGTGTCTGGCGGCAAACGGTGGCGCCGCATGCCGGCCAGTGCTTCGACGTCCGGCACGTGGCCGACGCGGCGGCGCAGGCGGCGGCGATTGCAGCCGCCCAGCGCAGTCTCGATCTGTCACAGGGGCCGCTGTGGCGGGTGCTGTGGCTCACGCAGCCGCGTCAGTCGAGCGGCATGCTGGTGCTGATCGCGCATCATCTGGTAGTCGATGGCGTGTCCTGGCGCATTCTGCTGGAGGATCTGCTGAACCTGCTGCAAGGCACGACGCCACCCGAGAGCAGCAGCGGCTTCAGCGCCTGGGCCGGCGCAGTGGCGGCGGCCCGTCTGAGTACGGCGGAGCAGGCGCACTGGGAGGCACTGGCATCGACCGGTGATGAGGATTTGCCCTGCACGCCGGCGCATGGCGTGGGCATGCGCGCCACCAATACCATCGGCCGCAGCGCACGTGAAGCCGTGGTGCTGGATCACGACAGCACCACCTTCCTGCTTGGTCCGGCCCACGCCGCCTATCGCACACGCATCAACGACATCCTGCTGGCCGCTGCCGCCCAGACACTGTGCGAGTGGGCAAAGCGCGATCGCATCCTCATCGAGCTCGAAGCGCACGGCCGCGAAGAGTTGCCCGGTGCCGCAGGAGAAGCACCGGATCTGAGCCGTACCGTGGGATGGTTCACGGCGCTCTGTCCGGTGCAACTGACGGTCACCAGCAGTGCACCGGGCATCCTGCTGGCACAGACCAAGGAGCAACTGCGCCAGTGGCCCGGGCAGGGGCAGGGTTATGGTCTGTGGCGCAGTCAGAGCGGGCAGGGCGGTTTGCAGCCGCAGGTGAGCTTCAATTATCTGGGGCGCTTCGATGCGCTGCCCGAGACCTCCGGCTGGCAGATGCTGCCCCGCACGGCGGCGCAAGCCGACCTGGAGCGCGATCCGGCCAGCCTGCGGCGCTGCCTGCTGGACTTCACGGCCCTGGTCACCGATGGTCAACTCCATCTGGAGTGCCTGTATTGCAGTGCCTTGCACCAGCAGGCCGACATCGCCGCGTTGCTGCAGCAATACCTGCATAACCTGCGTGCGCTGCTGGCCCATTGCGCCGGGGTGAGCGGTCGGGCCACGCCGTCGGATTTCCCGCTGGCGCGCCTGCAACAGCCCCAGCTCGACCACTTGATGCAGAGCCTGCCGGCCGAACGCGTGGCCGATCTCTATCCGCTCTCGCCGATGCAGGCTGGTCTGTTTTTCCATGCGCTGCTGGCGCCACAAGGCGGCGCATATCTCAACCAGTTGCAGGTGCGTCTGCACCGCCTCGATGTAGAACGCTTCCGCCAGGCCTGGTGGACCGTCCTGGACCGTCATGACATCCTGCGCAGCGGCTTCCTGATGCAGGGCGACCAGCCGCTGCAATGGGTGGCCCGAGACGCCGCGCTGACCATCGACGAACACGACTGGCGCCAGCGCCCCGATCTGGATTGCGCCCTGCAGGCGCTGGCTGCCACCGAACATGCACGCGGCGTCGATCTTCAGCATCCGCCGCTGATGCGCCTGAGTCTGGTGCGGGTGGACGATCAGGTGCATCACCTTATCTGGACCCGCCATCACCTGCTGCTGGACGGCTGGAGCAGCCAGCAGTTGATCGGTGAAGTGCTGCGACTTTACCGGGGCGCGATTCTGCCCGCGCCGACGCTGCGCTATCGCGACTACATCGCCTGGTTGCAGCAGCAGGACCGTGGCAGTGCCGAGCAATTCTGGCGCGCGCATTTGGCGGGCGTCGAAGGCCCGACCAGCCTGGTCAACAGCCTGCCGCCACTGCAGCAGCCGGGCCGGGGCCAGGGCAGTTGCCAGGCCACGCTGGATTTGCTGGCCACGGCGCACCTGCAGAGCTTCGCACGCGAACATCAGTGCACTCTCAACACGCTGGTACAAGCGGCCTGGAGCCTGGTACTCGCCCGTTATTGTGGCCAGTCCACGGTGATCTTCGGTGCAACCGTCGCAGGCCGTCCCGACGAACTGGAAGGAGCGGAGAATCTGCTGGGCCTGTTCATCAATACCCTGCCCATCGTGACCCGCCTGCAACCGGAGATGACGGTACAGACTCTCTTGCAGCGGCTGCAGGCCAGCAATCTGGCCGTGCGCGAGTTTGACAGCACGCCGCTCTACGACATCCAGACCTGGGCCGGACATGCCGGACAATCGCTGTTCGACAGCATCCTGGTATTCGAGAACTATCCGCTGGATCTGGCCTTGCAGGCCGAGCAGCAGCAGGGCCTGCGTCTGGAGGTGCTGCACAACCGCGAAGAGACCCATTACCCCCTGACCCTGATTGCCACGCTGACCGAACGGCTGCAACTGGAATGGCGCTACGACACCGCGCGCATCGCGCCCGCCAGCGCGCAGGCATTGCGGGACCTGACGGTGTCACTGCTGTTGCAATTGGCCGGACATCTGCACCGTCCGCTGGCCGAACTGACCTGGCACAGCCGGGCTGAACAGGCGGCAATGCTGGCCTGGTCGCGCAATGCGCAAGTCCATGAGGCCGGCAACGTGCTGGCGGTGATCGAAGCACAGGCAAAGGCGCACCCCGAGCGGCCCGCCTTGCGGGTACCGCATACCGGGCAGGTGCTCGATTACGGCCAGCTCAACGCCCGCGCCAATGCCCTGGCGCAGTGGCTGATGGCACAGGGCCTCACGCGTGATCAACGGGTGGGCGTGTGCATGGAACGCTCACAAGAGATGGTGCTGGCCTTGCTGGCGATCATGAAGGCGGGCGCGGCCTATGTGCCCATGGACCCCGACCATCCGCCGCAGCGGCTGCGCTATTTCATCGAAGACAGCCGCACCAGCCTGCTGCTGACCCACTCCGCTGTACTGGGCCAGTTACCCGAAGTGTCAGGGTGCCGTATCGTCGATGTGGCAACACTGTCCGATATTGCGTCTGCCGACAATCCTGGTCTGGAAATCCATCCAGAACAGCTGGCCTACGTCATCTACACCTCCGGTTCCACCGGCCAGCCCAAGGGGGCCGCGAACCGTCACGGCAGCCTGTACAACCGGCTGGCCTGGATGCAGGCGGCCTGTCAGCTGGGTCCCGATGACCGGGTACTGCAGAAGACGCCCTTCGGTTTCGATGTCTCGGTGTGGGAATTCTTCTGGCCCTTGATGACCGGTGCCGAACTGGTCATGGCCGCGCCCGGCGAGCATCGCGACCCGGCAAGGCTGGCCGCGCTGATCGATCAGGCCGGCATCACCACCTTGCACTTCGTGCCGTCGATGCTGCAGGCTTTCGTCAACGACGGCCACGGTGCGGATTGCCCCGGCCTGCGCCGCGTGATCTGCAGTGGCGAGGCGCTGCCGATGGAATTGCAGCAGCAGACCCAGCGCCAGTTGCCGCAGGCTGCCTTGATCAACCTGTATGGGCCGACCGAAGCGGCCATCGATGTCACCCACTGGACCTGCCAGCCGGATGACCAAGGCAATAGCGTACCCATCGGCCGCCCCATCAGTGCCACCCGGACCTATGTGCTGGACGCGGCATTGCAGCTGGTGCCTCCGGGCGTGGCCGGGGAGTTGTACCTGGGCGGCGTGAATCTGGCACGCGGTTATCTGAACAAGCCGGGACTGACGGCCGAACGTTTCGTCGCCAGGCCGCCTGCATCCAGGCCAGCCGGTTGTACAGGCTGCCGTGACGGTTCGCGGCCCCCTTGGGCTGGCCGGTGGAACCGGAGGTGTAGATGACGTAGGCCAGCTGTTCTGGATGGATTTCCAGACCAGGATTGTCGGCAGACGCAATATCGGACAGTGTTGCCACATCGACGATACGGCACCCTGACACTTCGGGTAACTGGCCCAGTACAGCGGAGTAGCGCAGCCGCTGCGGCGGATGGTCGGGGTCCATGGGCACATAGGCCGCGCCCGCCTTCATGATCGCCAGCAAGGCCAGCACCATCTCTTGTGAGCGTTCCATGCACACGCCCACCCGTTGATCACGCGTGAGGCCCTGTGCCATCAGCCACTGCGCCAGGGCATTGGCGCGGGCGTTGAGCTGGCCGTAATCGAGCACCTGCCCGGTATGCGGTACCCGCAAGGCGGGCCGCTCGGGGTGTGCCTTTGCCTGTGCTTCGATCACCGCCAGCACGTTGCCGGTCTCATGGGCCTGCGCATTGACGCTCCATGCCTGTAGCGCCGACTGTTCCTGCGCGCCCAACAACGCCAGTTCACCGATGGGGGTATCGGCTGCGCTGGCCAAGTGTTCCAGTACACTGAGATAGACAGTACCGATACGGGCAATGCTGGACTCCCGGAACAGTGCGCGACGGTATTCCAGCCGCAGCTTGACCTGCCCGCGGATGATCTTGACGTCCATGGCCAGATCGAATTTGGCCGCATGCAGGTCGATCTCCAGCGTACTGGCCTGCAAGCCCGGCAGATCCAGCGTGCCGCTGCCCTCGATGACCTGCAGCCCGAACAGGGTCTGGAACAGCGGATGGCGCGGCAGGCCGCGTTCGGCGGGGTAGCGTTCCAGCAGCAGTTCGAAGGGCAGCTCGGCATGGGCCATGGCTTCCAGCGTATCGCTGCGCACCTGGCGGCACAGCGTGCGCAGGCCCGAGGAAGACTTCTGGCGTGCGGCCCTGCAAGGAGCCCCGGCGCAGCCGGCCTTGCCGGTGGACCTGCCGCGGCCGGCACAGTGGTCGGGCGACGGTGCGCGCCTGTCGGTACGTATCCCCGAGCGCCTCACAGGGCAGTTGCAAGCTCTGGCGCAGGCGTGCGACTGCACGCTCTTCATGCTGCTGCTGGGCAGCTTCCAGTTGCTGGTGCATCGCCAGAGCGGACAGGACGACCTGCTCATCGGTACCGATGTGGCCGGGCGCGAGCATGCGGCACTGGAAGAGATGGTCGGGTTCTTCGTCAACGTGCTGCCGCTACGCTCGCGCCACCAGCCCGAACAGAGCTTTGCACAGTGGCTGACGGCTACGCGCGGCACAGTGCTCGATGCCTTCGCCCACTCCTCGTTGCCCTTCGAGCGTATCGCCGAACTGGCCACGGCGCGCCGCGACCGTCGCTGGAACCTGCTGGTGCAGCTGCTGTTCGTGATGCAGAACATGCCCACGCATGACTTCGACTTGCCCGGCCTGGAGGTGCAGGCACTGCCCGCCAGCCATGCCCATGCCAAGTTCGACATCGCGCTGTTCGTCACCCCGGTGGATGGTGCGCTGCAGGCCGACTGGGTCTATGCCAGCCAGGTTTTCCAGAGCGGCACCATGCAGCGCATGGCGGCGGCCTGGGTCGCGTTGCTGGAGCAGATCGTGGCACAACCGCACTGGCCGCTGTCCCGGTATGAAATCCCTCTCATGAAAGAACCCCTGACCATGTCAAGCACTGTTTCCGTTTCCCCTGCCCGAGCGCCGCTGGCCCCGGGCAAGCTCGACAAGCTCAACAAGCTCAAGGGCATGAGCGCGGCGGCCCCCAAGGCGGCTGTGCGCATGCGCCCCCTGCGACCCGGCACCGACTTTCCCTTGCTGGTGGAGGCCACCAGCGCCGACCTCGATACGGTGGCCTGGGCGCGTGCCAACCAGCCGCTGATCGCCAGTCTGCTGGAGCGTCATGGCGGCATCCTGTTCCGGCGCTTCGGCCTGGCTACGCCGCAGGACTTCGAGCGCTTCGCCGAAGCCATCGAGCCGGAACTGTATGGCAGCTATGGCGACCTGCCCAAGAAGGAGGGAGGCAACAAGACCTATCGCTCCACCCCCTATCCCGAAAAGCAGATGATCCTGTACCACAATGAAAGCGCCCACATCGAACGCTGGCCGCGCAAGCAGTGGTTCTTCTGCGAGCTGCCGTCTCCGGTAGGCGGGGCCACACCCATCGTCGATTGCCGTGAAATGCTGCGTCGTCTTCCTCCCGCGCTGCGGCGCGAGTTGCAGCAAAAGCAGTTGCGCTACGTGCGCACCTTCACGCCACGTCTGGATGTGAGCTGGCAATCCTTCTTCGGCACGGACGACCGTGCCGTGGTGGAAGCCCGGCTGACGGCAGCCGGCACCGGCTATCGCTGGCTCGATGAAGACACCCTGCAGACCAGTACACTTTGTCCGGCAGTGATCGTGCATCCGGTCACCGGGGCGGAGGTGTTCTTCAACCAGGTGCAGTTGCACCATCCGTATTGCCTGGAGCCGGAAGTACGCGAAGACTTGCTGTCCATGGTCGGTCCGGAGCGCCTGCCGCGCAATGTGCTCTTCGGTGATGGCACACCCATTCCCGATGCCACCATGGCCCTGATCGGCGAACTCTACGAACAATGCGCGGTACGCTTCGACTGGCAGCAGGGCGATGTGGTCATGCTCGACAACATGCTGGCCGCGCATGCCCGCGATCCCTACGAGGGGCCGCGCAAGATCGTCGTGGCCATGGGCGCCATGGTGGAACGCGCCGAGGTCAGCGCGCCCTCTACCGCCGTCGATGAACTCTCGGAGGGCGCAGCATGATGCCACTGGACCAGACTGTCGCGCTCAGTTCCGAACAGCGCCTGCAGCAGGCCCACGCCCACACAGTCCATATCCTGCCATTGCACTGGCAGGGGCCGCTGGAGAGCGCGCGTCTGCAGGCCGCATGGAGCCGGGTCGTCGCGCGTCACGCCGTCCTGCGTCATGCCTTCGGCCAGGCCGAAGGCTATCGTGGTCTGCGTCAGGCGCCGTTGCCGCAGCCTCCGGGCCAGAGTCTGCAATTGCACATGCTGCCGGCGGGTGCCGCCATGCCGACGGTAGCGTTCGATCTGGCGTGTGGGCACGTGATCCAGGGCTGGCTGGTCGAGGACGCGCCCCAGCGTGGCCGCCTGCTGGTGGCGGCCGCGTCCCTGGCGCTCGATGAGCGCAGCCTGTGGTTGCTGGCCGATGAGCTATGGCGTCGCTACCATGATCAGGACCTGTCCACCGGGGAGGCTTTCCAGTACACCGATTATGTGCAGTGGCGCCAGTCTCTCGAGGAAGACGACGATGCCCGCATCGGCCAGGCCTACTGGGCCCATCAGGCCCAGCAACTGGAACAGTCGCCGGCGCTGCGGTTGTCCTATCGGCGCGAGGCAGGGACGGCTGCGGCGGTTCCGGCGCTTCTGCACCACCGTATTGCCGAGGAGATGGCGAGCGCCCTTCAGAGCGGGCAGGCCAGCGGGCGATGGCAGGTCGCCACTGTGCTGCAGGCGGCCTGGCTGGCCCTGCTGGCTCGCCTGGGACAGCAGTCCCGGATCGCCTGCGCCTGGCAGCACGATTGCCGCGACGATTACGAACCCATGGCCCAGGCGCTGGGCTTGTATGGCAAGACCCTGCCGCTGATCCTGAACGTGCCGCCGCAAGCCTCGTTGAGCGAACTGGTGAACCAGCTGGCCGCGCAGCAGGAGCAGCATGTGGCGGCCCAGGAATATCTGCCCGATGATCTGGCTGCCAGACCACCGGAGATCGGCTTGAGCGTGCGTCATGCCGCAGGGCGCTGGCAGGAAGGTGCACTGCAGTGGGCGTTGCAGTGGACGGCCTCGGGTGATCCTCGCCTGTCGCTGGCGCTGCATGTTGATCTGTCCGATCCGGCCGCGCCTGGTCTGCAGCTGCATTACGATGCGCGGCACTACGACGCCGTCAGCATGACCGGTTTGCTGCGCCAGTACCAGGCCTGGCTGCGCGAGCTGCTGGCACGACCCGATACCGCCTGCAGCGAATTGCAATGGGATGATGCCGCCATCTGGCCGCAACGACTGCCGATGACAGCAGAGGTGCTGCCACTCGGGCGCGACACGCTGCTCACGCACATTGCCGCACATGCGCTCAATACGCCGCACGCCATCGCCTTATCCAGTGCCGCCGGTCAGATCAGCTATGGGCAACTGCTGCAGCGCGTGAACCAGCTGGCGCACTGGTTGCAGTCGCAGGGCGTGAGGCCCGGCGCGCATGTGGCGCTGGTGCTGCCACGCTCGCCGGAACTGGTGATGGCGCTGCTGGCAGTCTGGCGCTGCGGTGCCGCCTACGTCCCCATCGATCCCGACTGGCCCGCCGTGCGCCAGCAGGCGATACTGGCCGATGCGGCTCCGGCACTGGTGCTGCATGATGGCAAGGCACCGGCCGCCGACGGGCTGCATTGCGCGCTGTGGCCGGCCGACCTGCAGGGCTATTCCATGCAGGCGCCGACGGTCGCGCCGGCGTTGCAGGACCTGGCCTATCTGCTCTACACCTCGGGTTCGACCGGCACCCCCAAGGGGGTGTTGATCGAGCATGCGCAATTGCTCAACTATGTGGTGGCGGCGTCGCAGGGCATGGGCCTGGCACCATGTCGCTGCTGGGGACTGACCAGCACGGTGGCGGCCGATCTGGGCAATACGGCGCTGTTCGCCGCGCTGCTGCATGGCGCCGAGCTGGCCATCGCCGATGCCAGCGACATGCAGGATGGTGCGCACTTCGCCGCCTTCCTGCAACGTCATCGGGTCGATGCGCTCAAGATCGTGCCGTCGCATCTGGAAGCCTTGCTCGATGGCGGTTCTGCCGTTCTGCCCGCGACCCTGGTACTGGGCGGCGAGAGTAGCCCGGCGGCCTTGCTGCGGCGGATCTGGCAATGTCAGCCGCAGGCCCGCATCTTCAACCATTACGGCCCCACAGAAACCACGGTGGGCGTGATGTGGCATGCGTGTTGCGCCAGCGACGCCGCCAGCGGGGCCGCTGCCGCGCCGCTGACCCGCGTGATGGCCAACTGCCGCGTGGCGATCCTGGATGCCGACCTGCGCCCCGTGCCGGTAGGTGGCATCGGACAGCTTTGCATCGCCGGGGCCCAGCGCAGCCGCGGCTATCTGAACCGTCCACCGGAAGACCGCCAGGCTTGGTATCGCAGCGGCGACCTGGCCTGCCATCTGCCCCAAGGCGGGCTGCGCATCCTGGGGCGCTCGGACGAACAGGTGAAGATCCGCGGCTTTCGCGTCGAACCGGCCGAGATCGAAGCAGCGCTGTTGCAGCAAGCCGGCGTGCGCCAGGCCTGCGTCATGCCGCAGGGCGAACCCGCGCGGCTGATCGCCTGGGTGAGCGGGGAGAATCTTGCCGTGGAACCCTTGCGACTGGCCTTGCGGGATGTGCTGCCGGAGGCAATGCAGCCAGCGCGCATCCTGGCGCTGCCATCCTTCCCGCGACTGGCCAATGGCAAGATCGACCGGCGCGCCTTGCTGGATGCGCTGGCCGAATCGCCAGCCGAGAGCGGGCAGGGCGGCGAGGCCCGGGCTGTGGCGGACGATCTCGAATTCGTCGTGCTGGACACCATGCAGCAACTGCTGCCCGCCACGCCCGCCTTGGGCCGCGACAGCGATTTCATCGAAGCCGGCGGACATTCGCTGCTGGCCATCAAGCTGGTGGCGCGGTTGCGCAAACTGCTGCAGATCGAGATCGCCCCGGCCCTGGTGTTTGACCATGCCACCCCGGCCGCGCTGGCGGCCGCGCTGCGCGCACAAGCCCCCGATGCCGCCGCCCTGGCCGAGCTCGCGGGCCTGCGCCGCACGCTGCTGGAAATGCCCGCAGCGCAACGCGACGCCCTGCTGGAACAGGCCTAGGTCGTCGGCCCTTTTCTTGGATCACGCTTTCATGAACGAAAAAAATCATCAGTTGCTGGCCCTGCTGCAAGCCGATCAACGCGAACACGAACGGACGGACAAGGAGGGGCCTCAGGATGGACCGGCGCCGCTCTCGTTCTCGCAGCAGCAGCTGTGGTACCTGCACCAGCTCGAAGCGCAACAGACTGCCTACAACCTGACGCGCGCCTTCCGCCTGTGCGGCGTACTGGATCACGCCGCCCTGCAGGCGGCCTTCGAGGCCGTGGTCGCACGGCACGGCAGCCTGCGTACGCGCTTTGCCGAACAGGACGGCGTGGCCTGCCAGGAGGTCCTGCCCACCGTATCGCTGCCGCTGCAGCTGAGCGACCTGCGCGAACTGGCCACCGATGCGCGGGAGGTGCAAGTGAGCGCGGCCATCGAGGCCGCCACGCGTCACGTCTTCGATCTCTCCCGCGCACCGCTGCTGTTCGTGCATCTGTTACAGCTGGACGAGCAAGAACATGTGCTCATCATGGGCATGCACCACATCGTATCGGACGCCTGGTCCAATCCCATCGTCGCGCGCGACCTGCAGCAAGCCTATGCGCAAGCGCTGGCCGGGCAGGCCCCAAGACTGCCGCCGCTGGCCTTGCAGTACGCCGATCATGCCCGCCGGCAGCGAGCGCAGTGCCAGGGCGAGTGGTTGCGGCAGGAACTGGATCACTGGCAAGCCCGGCTGGGCCCGGAAGTGCCGCCGCTGAACCTGCCGGTGGAGCGTGGCGACAGCACTGATGCCCAGGCAGGTGCGGGTTACAGCCTGGTGCTGGAGGAGTCGCTGGCGGCGCGTGTGCGCCAGTTCTGCCAGCAGGAGCGCTGCACGCCCTTCGTGGCCATGCTCGCGGCCTGGCAGGTAACGCTGCGCCATTGCTGCGGGCAGGACGATTTTACCGTCGGTATTCCACAGGCCGGACGCAACCACCCGGCGCTGCAGGAGATGGTGGGCTTCTTTGTCACCACCCAGGTGATGCGCGCGCGCCTGGACCCCGGCATGAGCCTGCGCACGCTGTGCCGCCAGGTGCGCAGCGATACGCTGGAAGCCATGGCCCATGCCGAGCTGCCCTTCGAACTGCTGCTGGAACGCTACCCCGCCGAACGCGGCCTGCCGCGCCATCCGCTGTTCCAGACCCTGTTCGGGCTGCAGGTCATCGAGGGCAGCGGCACGCTGGATCTGCCGGGCTTGCAGGCCAGTACGCTGGAGATCGACCTGCATGCGGCCAAATTCGATCTGGCCATGGACGTCAAGATCATCCGCGGGCAGGTCAAGCTGCGGCTGGAATACCGTCGCGCACTGTTCCGGGAGTCCAGCATTGCCCGTATCGGTACTGTCTATCTCAGTGTACTGGAACACTTGGCCAGCGCAGCCGATACCCCCATCGGTGAACTGGCGTTGTTGGGCGCGCAGGAACAGTCGGCGCTACAGGCATGGAGCGTCAATGCGCAGGCCCATGAGACCGGCAACGTGCTGGCGGTGATCGAAGCACAGGCAAAGGCACACCCCGAGCGGCCCGCCTTGCGGGTACCGCATACCGGGCAGGTGCTCGATTACGGCCAGCTCAACGCCCGCGCCAATGCCCTGGCGCAGTGGCTGATGGCACAGGGCCTCACGCGTGATCAACGGGTGGGCGTGTGCATGGAACGCTCACAAGAGATGGTGCTGGCCTTGCTGGCGATCATGAAGGCGGGCGCGGCCTATGTGCCCATGGACCCCGACCATCCGCCGCAGCGGCTGCGCTATTTCATCGAAGACAGCCGCACCAGCCTGCTGCTGACCCACTCCGCTGTACTGGGCCAGTTACCCGAAGTGTCAGGGTGCCGTATCGTCGATGTGGCAACACTGTCCGATATTGCGTCTGCCGACAATCCTGGTCTGGAAATCCATCCAGAACAGCTGGCCTACGTCATCTACACCTCCGGTTCCACCGGCCAGCCCAAGGGGGCCGCGAACCGTCACGGCAGCCTGTACAACCGGCTGGCCTGGATGCAGGCGGCCTGTCAGCTGGGTCCCGATGACCGGGTACTGCAGAAGACGCCCTTCGGTTTCGATGTCTCGGTGTGGGAATTCTTCTGGCCCTTGATGACCGGTGCCGAACTGGTCATGGCCGCGCCCGGCGAGCATCGCGACCCGGCAAGGCTGGCCGCGCTGATCGATCAGGCCGGCATCACCACCTTGCACTTCGTGCCGTCGATGCTGCAGGCTTTCGTCAACGACGGCCACGGTGCGGATTGCCCCGGCCTGCGCCGCGTGATCTGCAGTGGCGAGGCGCTGCCGATGGAATTGCAGCAGCAGACCCAGCGCCAGTTGCCGCAGGCTGCCTTGATCAACCTGTATGGGCCGACCGAAGCGGCCATCGATGTCACCCACTGGACCTGCCAGCCGGATGACCAAGGCAATAGCGTACCCATCGGCCGCCCCATCAGTGCCACCCGGACCTATGTGCTGGACGCGGCATTGCAGCTGGTGCCGCCGGGCGTGGCCGGGGAGTTGTACCTGGGCGGCGTGAATCTGGCACGCGGTTATCTGAACAAGCCGGGACTGACGGCCGAACGTTTCGTCGCCGATCCGTTCTCCGACAACGGGCAGCGTCTGTATCGCACCGGGGACCTGGTGCGCTGGCGCGAGGATGGGCAATTGATGTATCTGGGTCGGCTGGATCATCAGGTCAAGCTGCGCGGGCTGCGCATCGAACTGGGCGAGATCGAGGCCGCCTTGCTGGCGCAAGCTTCGATTCGTGAAGCAGTGGTGGTGGCGGTGGAGGGCCAGCGACTGGCGGCGTATGTATCGCTGCAACAGGGCCATGGACATGACGAGGCGGCATTGAAGACGGCGCTGGCCGCGCATCTGCCCGAGTACATGGTGCCGGCCATCATCATGGTGCTGCCGGCGCTGCCCCTGAACACCAATGGCAAGATCGACCGCAAGGCCCTGCCGCCGGTGCAGATCAGCCAGGAGAGCGACTACAGCGCCCCGCAAGGCGAGATCGAACTGGCGCTGGCAGCGATCTGGCAAGACGTGCTGGGCCTGCCCCAGGTCGGGCGGCAAGACAATTTCTTCGCGCTCGGTGGTGATTCCATCCTCAGCCTGCAGATCATCGCGCGCCTGCGCAAGCGCGGCTGGAAACTGACGCCGCGCCAGATGTTCGATCGCCAGACCATCGCCCAGCTGGCCGAGGTGGCCGAGGTGGCACAAGCCATCGATCATTCCCTCCCTCCCGCAGCCGCGCCGGCTACTGGGAGTGGTCCCGATATCAGCCTGCTGGCCTCGGCCGACCTGCCGGTGCTGCCGGTGCCGCCGGATCAGGTGGCCGCCGTCTACCCGCTCTCGCCGATGCAGACCGGGATGCTGTTTCACAGCGTCTACGACCACGGCAGCGCCGCCTATCTCAACCAGCTGCGCATCGATATCGATGGCGAGCTGGATGTGGCGCGCCTGTGCCATGCCTGGCAAGCGGTGCAGGACCGGCACGAGGTCTTGCGCACCGGCTTCCTGGCCGAGCATGTGCCGCCGTTGCAATGGGTGGCGCGCTCCCTGGCGCTGCCCGTCGCACAAGCCGACGTGCGTGCCTCCAGTGACCCCGAGACCGCACTCGAAGCGATCGCCGCCGAGCAGTTGAGGCGCGGTTTCGATCTTGCACATCCGCCGTTGCAGCGCCTGATGCTGGTGCGCACCGGTACTACGCGCCATCATTTCATCTGGACCGTCCACCACCTGTTGCTGGATGGCTGGAGTACGTCGCAACTGCTGGGCGAGGTGGTGCGGCATTATCACGGACAAGCCGCCAGCACGCCGGTGCAGGGAGGCTACCGCCACTACATCGGCTGGCTGCAGCAACAGGATGGCGAGGCTGCGCGCCGCCATTGGCAGGACAGCCTGGCCGCGCTGTCGGCACCGACCTATCTGCACCAGGCCTGCGCCCCCGCACAACAGGCGGTGGCAGGGCATGAGGCAGGCGACGGCGAATACAAGGTCTTGCTGTCGCTAGCGCAGACCGAGCAACTGCATGGCTTCGCACGCGCGCAACGCGTCACCCTCAACACTCTGTTGCAGGCTGCCTGGGGACTGGTGCTGCAACGTTATACCGGACAGCCGGCGGTCTGCTTCGGCGCGACCGTGGCGGGGCGACCCGAGGAGCTGGAGGGCGTGCAGCAATGGCTGGGCCTGTTCATCAATACCTTGCCGGTGCTGGTGCCGGCGGCGCACGCCCAGCCCGTCGGGCAGTGGCTGCAACAGCTGCAGGAGCAGAACCTGGGTGCGCGCGCCTTCCAGCACACGCCGCTCTACGAGATCCAGCGCTGGCACAGTCATCTGGGCCAGAGCCTGTTCGACAGCATCCTGGTATTCGAGAACTATCCCATCGACAGTGTCCTGCGCGGCGATCAGACGCAAGGGCCCCGTTTCCGCCGCACCCATACCCGCGAGCAGACCAACTATCCGATGACGGTGGGCGTAGCGCCTGGGGATGGCGTGCAGAGCGGGCTGCAGGTCGGTTTGCGCTATCAGCGCCAGCACTTCGATGACGCCACCGTGCAGCAGATTGCCCGTCATCTGCTGCACGGCTTGCAGGCGCTGACGCAATCGGCAACGCGCGCCGTGGGTGAGGTGGCACTGCTGGCACAGGATGAGCAACAGACCTTGCTGCAGTTGGGACAGGCCGAGCCCGGCGACATGGAGCGTGCGCCGGTGCACCAGCTGTTCTCGCAGATCGCACGACGCCAGCCACAGGCCGAGGCCGTGGTGATGGGCGAACTCAGCCTGTCCTATGGCGAGCTCGAGCAACGTTCCAATCGCCTGGCCCGCCAGTTGCTGGCACACGGGCAGCCCGCCGCGGCAGGCGAGCAACGCATCGCCGTGGCACTGCCGCGTTCGCCGGAAATGATCGTGGCCCTGCTGGGCATACTCAAGGCGGGCGCGGCCTATGTGATGATCGATCTGGAGGCACCCCAGGAGCGCGTGGCCTACATGCTGCGCGATGCCCGGGTTGGCCTGGTGCTCGCCCAAGGGCAACCCTGGCCCGCACTGGCGCAACAGGAGGGGCCCGAGTGGCTGGATATGGACCAGCTGGCGCAAGACGATGTTCTCCCCGGACTGCCTGCCGTCGAGACCAGCCCGGAGAGCCTGGCCTATGTCATCTACACTTCCGGCTCCACGGGCCGGGCCAAGGGGGTGGAAGTGGCGCACGCAGCGCTGTCCATGCACATCCAGGCCACCGCCGCACTCTACGAGATGGGGCCGCAGTCGCGCGAACTGCATTTTCTCTCCTTCAGCTTCGATGGCGCGCATGAGCGCTGGATGACGGTGCTCAGTGCAGGCGGCGCGCTGGTGCTGCGCGATCCCGAACTGTGGACGCCCGAGCAGACGGTCGCAGCGCTGCACCGGCATCGCATCACCCATGCCGGTTTCCCGCCGGTCTATCTGAAGCAGCTGGCCGACTGGGTCGAGCGCAGCGGCAATGCACCACCGGTCTTCCTGTACTCCTTCGGCGGCGAGGCCATGCCGCGCGAGACCTTTGAACAGGTACAGCGCGTGCTGCATCCGCAGCGCCTGATCAACGGCTATGGGCCGACCGAAACGGTGGTCACGCCGCTGGTCTGGAAAGCCGGGGCGAACCAGCCCTGCGAGGTGCCGTATGCGCCCATCGGCCGACCGGTTGGACAGCGTAGTGCCATGATCCTGGATGACCGGCTGCAATTGCTGCCGCCCGGTGTGGCCGGCGAGCTCTACATCGGCGGCACCGGACTGGCGCGCGGTTATCTGGATCGTCCCGGGCTGACCGCGGCTTCCTTCCTGGCCGATCCTTTCGGCGCGCCGGGGCAGCGCATGTATCGCACCGGCGACCTGGCGCGCTGGGGCAAGGACGGCCAGATCGTCTATCTCGGACGTATCGACCATCAGGTCAAGATCAAGGGCTTCCGCATCGAACTGGGCGAGGTCGAGGCAGCGTTGCTGGCCCAGCCTGCGGTGCGGCAGGCAGTGGTGGTGGTGCGCACCCTGGGCGGCATCGATCGCTTGCTGGCCTATGTCAGTGCGCATCCGGAGCACCTGCCTGATGTGGGGGCGATCCAGCAGGCGCTGGCTGACAGTCTGCCGTCCTACATGCTGCCCAGCCGCATCATCGTGCTGCCGGCGCTGCCACTCAATGCCAATGGCAAGATCGACCGCAAGGCGCTGCCGCAGGAGCTGCCGGCCACGCCGGAAAGCGCGCCGGGCGATGCGCCCGAGGGCGCGCTGGAGATGCTGATCGCGGCCAGCTGGGCCGACGTACTGGGGGTGCAGCGGGTCGGCCGGCATGACAATTTCTTTGAGCTGGGCGGCGATTCCATCCTCAGCCTGCAGATCATCGCGCGCCTGCGCCAGCAGGGCTGGAAACTGACGCCGCGCCAGATCTTCGAGCTGCAGACCGTGGCGGCACTGGCCCAGGCGGCCAGTGCGGCCGAGCCAGTGACGCAGCAGGCAGCCGCTGGGAGCGAGGCCGACGAGGCCGACGATGGTGCCGTGCCGTTGCTTCCGATCCAGGCCGATTTCCTGGCCACCCCCATCCCGCAGCGGCATCACTGGAATCAGGCCATCTTGCTGCACAGCCGCCAGCCCATCGATTTCAGCGCGATGCAGCAGGCCCTGGTCGATGTGGTCAACCATCACGATGCCTTGCGCATGGAGTTTCGCCAGGACGCGCAGGGCCAGTGGCTGCAGGCCTATGGTCCGCGCCGGGAACGCGATGCCGATGCGTCGTTGCTGTGGCAGGCGCAGCTGCATGCGCCTGCCGAACTGGACGCCTTCTGCGCGCGCGTACAGCGCAGCCTGCATCTGGAGCGCGGCCCCTTGCTGCGAGCCGGCAGCATGGCACTGGAGGACGGCAGCTGGCGCTTGCTGCTGGTGGTGCACCATCTGGTGGTCGATGGGGTGTCCTGGCGCATCCTGCTGGAAGACCTGCAGCAGGCCTATCGCCAGCGCCTGGCGCATGCCGAGCCGAACTTGCCGCCACGCACTGCCTCCTATCGCCAGTGGGGCCGCCGCTTGCAGGCTCAGGCGGCCATGCGCGCCCGGGAGTTCGATTACTGGCGCTCCCTGACCGAACTGCCTGCCAGCCTGCCATGCGATCATCCCGATGCGCCCCTGCTGGCCGCCGACCAGGCCCGCGTGGCATGTCGACTGGATGCGCTACAAACGCAGGCGCTGATCAAGCAGGCAGCGGCGGCCTATCGCACCCGCATCAATGATCTGCTGCTGGCCGCACTGGGACGTGCACTGGGACAGTGGGGCGGCATGGCGCAGCTGCTGATCACGCTGGAAGGACATGGCCGCGAGCAGCTGGAGAGCGGCAGCGAGGCGCTGGATGTGTCCCGCACCATAGGCTGGTTCACCAGCGTCATGCCGGTGGCCTTGCCCACGGCCGGCGAATGGCCCACGCTGATCCGCGCCGTCAAGAGCCTGCTGCGCAGCCTGCCGGACAACGGCATCGGCTACGGTCTGTTGCGCCAGTGGGGCGATGATGCCCAGCGCCAGGTCTTGCAGCGCATGCCCAAGCCGGCGCTGGCCTTCAACTATCTGGGCCAGTTCGACGGCAATTTCCGGGAGGAGGGCGGCTGGCAGCCCGCCGTCGAATCACCTGGCGCCTCGCGCGATCCGGCCGCACCGCTGGGCTGCGAGCTGTCCATCAATGGCCAGGTGGTCGGGGGCGAGCTGCGGCTGGAGATCAGCTACAGCCGACAACGCTACGAGGCCACGACCGTGCAGCGCCTGGCCGGCGCGCTGGAAAGCGCCTTGCACGAACTGATCGCGCATTGTCTCAGCAGCGCCGGCGGCGTGACGCCGTCGGATTTCCCGCTGCTGCAGCGCGATCAGGCGCAACTGGACGCCCTGGTGGCCGAAATGGCTTGCCCGCCGGCCCTGATCGAGGACATCTATCCGGCCACCCCCTGGCAACGCAATATGCTGCGGCACCTGCAGGATTCGCCCTGCTCGGTGGCCAATGTCGTGCAGCTCGACGCAAGCACTGCCCACATCGACGTGGCGCGCTTCGCCCAGGCCTGGCGCACGGTGCTGTTGCGTCATCCCATCCTGCGGACCGGCTTCGCCTGGGGTGGACAGTCGCAGCCGGTGCAGGTGGTATTGCGCCAGGCCGAGCTGCCGTTGACGGTGCTGGACTGGCGCGGCCAGTCGGCGGGCAATGTGCGGCAGCAATGGGAAGCACTGTGTCAGTACGAGCACCAGCGCGGCTTTGTGCCGCAGCAGGCGCCGTTGATGCGCTTTGTCATTGTCCAGGAGGATGGCGGTTATCGGCTGCTCTGGACCTGGCACCACGTGCTGCTGGATGGCTGGAGCATGTCGCAGCTGCTGGGCGAGGTGTTCTCGCTGATGGAACAACAGCCGCTGCAGCACCAGGCGCTGGACTTCCGCCACTACATCGCCTGGCTGCAACGGCAGGCCGGGCCGCAGGATGAACCCTTCTGGCGTGCCCAGTTCGCGCGCTGCCCGCAGTTCCCCGCCGGGCTGTTGTGCGGGGTTCCCACCCGCCTGCCGCAAGGCCAGGCCAGCGGCGCAGCATCGGCCTATGGCACCGTGCGCGAGCAGCTCACCACGGCGCAGACCCAGCTGTTGCAAAGCTTTGCAGCCAGCTGCAAGGTCACCTTCAACACCCTGGTGCAGGCCGCCTGGAGTCTGGTACTGCAGGAAGTCACCGGCGCGGACGATGTGGTTTTCGGTGTCACGGCCTCGGGGCGCAGCACTGACTTTCCGGGGATCGAGCGGGTCATGGGCATGTGCATCAATACCTTGCCGCTGATCCAGCATCTGGACGGCACCATGGGCGTGCCGCAGTGGCTGGCCGGGTTGCAGTCGCACAACCTGGCGCTGCGCCAGCGTGAGCACGTGGACCTGGCAGCCATTTCGCAATGGGCGGCACGCAAGGAAGGCGACTGGTTCGACAGCCTGCTGATCTTCGAGAACTTCCCGGTGGATGAATCGCTGAAGAAGGGCGTCGGCCGCTCGCTGGCCTTCGACGCCATCCGCAGCCGCGGCGCCACCGAATTCCCGCTGACGGTGGTGGCCTTGCCGGGCGCGGCGCTGCGTTTCCAGTTCGAGTTCGACGGCGCACGGCTGGAGCAGACGCAGGTAGTGCAGCTGGCGCACCGGCTGATCGCGCTGCTGCTGGCGCTGCCGGGGCAGGACAAACTGTCTGGCCTGATGCGGCAAGGTGGCCAGGAGCGTACGCGCAAGTGTGCAGTCAACCGTACTGGTACTGCACCGGTACTGCAGCGCCATCCGTCCGCCCGCGCAGGCGGGGATGACGGGCAGACCGTGCTGGTGTGCATCCCTGCGCACATGGGCAATGCCCATGAGTATGACGCCCTGGCGGCCGCCCTGGCAGGCGAGCATGCGATGTATCAGCTGCTGTGTCCGCCGCAGGAGCAATGGCGCTGGAGCAGCATGGATGGCGCTGCCCTGGCGGCACAGTATGCCGCCGCGCTGTGCGCATCCCTGCCGGGCCGTCGCCTGCGCCTGCTGGGTTGGTCAGTGGGCGGTCTGCTGGCGCTGGAAACGGCGCGGCAGTTGCAGGAACGCAAGCAGGCCGCGATACAGGTGGAATGGATCGGTCTGGCCGACAGTAGTGACTTTGCCGGTTTGCGTCAGCAGCTCGCGCAGTGGCCCATGCCGCCAGCGGAGATGTTGCTGGCCCACGAGGCCAGGCTGGAACGCTGGCTGGCGGCTTCACAGCGGCGCGCACAGTGGTATGCGCTGCTGGGCCAGATGAACGCGGCGCAGCGGGCGTATTTCCTCGTGGAGATCGTAGGGCGGTTGGGTGAGCGCCTGCCGCTGGATGCTGCGGGCACCATCGGTGCGGAAGCGGCGTTGTGGGAACGCATCCGTTGCCTGCGGCTGGGCCTGCAGGCGCAGGTACAGGTGTCGGCTCCGCTGCACGTCTGGCAGGCCGGACGACGTGATGCCGCGCAGGTGCCGACCGACTGGGCGCAGTATGGCGCCACGCTCATGTCGGTGAGCACGGTAGCACAGGCCGATCATCTGTCCCTGCTCTCTGACGCACACTGGCATGCCGGTGTGCGTGCATTGCTGGTCTGAGGCGGGCAGGGCGCCGTTGTGAAAACGCTCTCCCGGAATCATCCGGGAGAGCGCTTCAGGGGCCGCTGCCATGGCAACGGCAGTGGTCGTGGCGCTGCAGGTTTCAGGCCTGGCGCAGCTTGTCCTTGCTGAGCTTGCGGCCCTTGCGCTTCTTCCACCACACCACGATACCGGTCACCGAGAGCAGGGTGATGACCAGCCCCATGAAGGAAATGAAGATGCGCCATGGCAGCCCGAACACTTGCCCCATGTGCAGCGCGCCTATCCAGTTGCTGAAGGTATTGCCGCTGCGGTCGCCCGCAGGCAGCCAGTGACCGCGCAACTGCCCGGTGCGGGCATCGATGAGGATGCCGGTGTTGCCGACGTTGCTGCGCAGGTCGGCAGTACTGTGGACCATGTAGGCATAAAGGCCGCGGCGACGATCGAAGCTGAGTCTTTCCTCGAAGTCGGTGCGGATCCCCCGTTGAGCGGCGAAGCGCTGCATCGCCTCGCGCGCCATCGTATGCGCCTGCGGCCAGCTCATCGGCGGTGCGCTCATCGGTTCGCGCAGTGGTGGCTGGGCGCGCCAGCTGTTGTCGAAAGGCAGGATGCGTGTCATCACCGGCATGTAGATCTGGTCACGCAGGTTGAACATCACGCTGGACCAGGCGAACAGCAGCAACATCAGCCAGCACCACAGGCCGAAGGCCCGGTGCAGGTCGAGGTTGACGCGGTAGAAACCGGCCTGCCACTTGACCATCCACGCCGGTTTCCACTTGGACCAGAAGGGACGTCCGCGCGGCCAGGTGAGATAGACGCCGACAAAGCAGTCGATGGTCCAGAAGGTCGAGACCAGCCCCATCAGCAAAGCACCGGCAACGCGCGGCAAGGCCAGGGAGTGATGGATGTTGAAGACCAGCGGCATCAGGTTCTGTGGGCGCAGGCTGATCTTGTCGCGGTCGCGCACCCCTTGCACCTTGCCGGTGTAGGGATTGACCAGGATTTCGTTGTAGGCCAATCGGTACGGGCGACCGGTCGCCGGATCCGTGGCGGGGTCGGCCATGAAGGAGACCGTGCGACCGGGCTGCGGATGCAGTATCAGCTGGTTGATCTGGACGTGCTCGCCCAACTGCTGCTGGACCCGCTCACGCAGGGTGTACGGGTCCAGCATGGACGTGGCCGCCTGGCCCGGTGCGGGCTGGGCCAGTTGCAGCTCGGGCGCGAGCCAGACCTCCAGCTCATCCTCGAAGGCCAGCAGGATGCCGGTCAGGCTGGCCACCACCAGGAAAAACGCGATCGCCAGACCGGTCCAGCGATGCAGCAGGACGAAGGTCTGGCGTGTCGGCACCCACGGCCTCCAGGTTCGCCCGGAGGGTAGCGGGGCGGGTTTTACCATCGTGTGGTCACCTGTACCAGGCCGGTGCGGCGGGCACCGTATTCACACAGTTCCGAGCAGAAGGCATAGACACGGTCGGTGACGTTGTTCACCTTGAGCGCCAGCTCGAAGTTGCGCCAGTCGCTGGAAATGCGGCCCAGGTCGAAGCGGGCACCGAAGTCCAGCAGCGTGACCGAGGGGGTCTCGAAGGTGTTGAGCGCATTGCCATAGGCGCGGCCGATGTAGCGCACGCCCGCCGAGACGTGCGCGCCGGCCAGGGCACCACGCTGGAAGCCGTAGTCCAGCAGCACGCCAGCATTGTGCTTGGAGGCGCCCGGCAGGGCCTTGCCCAGGGTGCTGGTGGTCGAGCTGCTGGAAGTATTGCTGGTGACCTTGGTGTTGGTGTAGCTGTAGCTGGAAGTCAGATTCAGGCCATCGGCCAGCGACATCTTGCCTTCCAGTTCGACGCCGCGCGAGCGGGCCTCACCAGTCTGCAGGTAGTAACCGGCGTGGGCCAGGTCGGCGGTGGAGATGTTCTGGCGACGCAGGTCGAAGACGGCCAGCGTGAACAAGGCATTGGTATTGACCGGGGCGTACTTGACACCGGCTTCATACTGCTTGGCGGTCTCCGGCGTGAGCATGGCGCCGCCGAAGCTGGTACCCGTGGTCGGGGTGAAGGATTCCGAATAGCTGGCATAGGGCGACCAGCCGCCGTCAAGCTCATATACCGTGCCCAGGTTGCGGGTATTGGCCTTGTCGCTGCGTTTGGTCTGGGTTCTGGAGATGTAGTTGCTGACGGTCTGGTCGGAGTTGTCGTGCCGGATGCCCGCCGAGACGATCCAGCGCTGGCCGATCTTGAGCTGGTCCTGCAGGTACAGGCCGACCTGTTCGTCTTCGGTCTTGGTGTTGTAGTTGTCTGCCACCGCCGGCAGGTTGGCATAGCTGCCGGTGTAGATGTTGGAGAGCACATAGCCGGCCAGGGTGTTGGGGCTGAGGTAGCCGGTCACGGTCCCGGTGGTGCGATGGTAGTCCAGGCCCATGAGGACCTTGTGCTTGATCATGCCGGTTCCGAAGTCGGCCTGCAGCTGGTTGTCTGTGGTGAGGGTGTCCGAATTGGTCTTCAGGCGCCAGCGTTGCAGAGCCGCAGTGGCGAACTGCGTGGTCGGATAGTAGGCGGCGAAGCGCAGGTTGTTGCGGGTGCCGTCGTACTTGGTATAGCGCAGGTTCTGACGGAAGGTCCAGACATCGTTGAACTGGTGCGAGAACTGCGAACTGATCGACGCGTTGTCGTATTTCTCGTTGTTGTCGGCCGAGCGGCCCAGTGCGGTGCTGGTGGGGAGGCGACCATTGGGGTTGTAGCTGACCGTGCCGACGGCCGGCAACAGGTTGTTGGACAGACCTTCACTGTGTTGCAGTTCGACGCGGCCGGTCCATTCCGTGCGGTCGTCGGGGCGCCAGGTGATGGCCGGGGCCAGGAACAGGCGGTTGTCGACGGTATTGTCGACCTGGGTCCGGGCTTCACGGGCCAGGCCGGTGAGGCGATAGGACCAGACCCCCGCATCATCAAGCGAACCGCCGAAGTCGCCGGCGATCTGCTTGCGGTCGAAGCTGCCGACCTGCACCTGCAGTTCGTGCAGCGGTGTGGTGGTGGGCTTCTTGGAGACCACGTTGATCAGGCCGCCCGGGGAATTTTGTCCGAACAGCACCGAGGCCGGGCCGTGCAGCAGTTCGATGCGCTCCAGGCCATAGGGCTCGGGCGCATAGCGGCTGTAGCTGGCGTTGGAGGAAGTGAGCATGCCGTCGCGATAGAAGGAGCCGCCGTTGTTGAGGGCGAAGCCGCGCAGCAGCGAGCCGGTATCGACGATGGCGAAGGCACCGGTGGAGACCTGCACGCCACTGGTGTAGCTCAGCGCCTCGGAGACGGTGCGGGCCTGCTGGGTGGCGATCTGGTCCGCGGTCACCACCGAGATCGAGGTCGGCGTCTCGGTGATGGGAGTATCGGTCTTGGTGGCAGTCGCGCTGCGCTTGGCCACGAAACCATGCACCGGACCGGTGGCTTTCTCTTCTTCTCCCGCAGCGGTGACGGTGACCTGGGGCAGTTTGTCATCCGTGCTGGTGGTCTGGGCCATGCTGTTGGCGCAGGCCGACATGCCCAGCAGGGCGCACTGAAGGGAGCTGACCAGCAGGCGCTGGCGCAGCGGGGAAGGGTGATGCCGGGAGTTTCGTGTGGTCATGGTAAAACGGGTTCCTCGATTGCTGTTGTTGTAGATGTTGTTGACGTGAATTGAACATGGGGCGGCGCGGGCGGCGGCTGGCGCGCCCCGGGTCAGGCCTGCAAGGCGCCGTGGCGCTGGACATCCCCTGATGCTTGCAGTGCCGAGGGTGCTGCATGGCCCTGGTGCAGCGTGTGCGCCAGGGCCATGCGGATTTCGTCGGTGCGAACCGCCGTGATCGACAGCAGCGTGTCGGACAGGCCATGCGAGTCTTCGCAACTACCTTGCAAGAAGATCGCCGGGCGGAAGTTGGGCGTACTGTCCAGGCGGTAGTGGCGATCGACGCGCATGCCCGGCAGATAAGCTTGCAGCTCGCCCAGCAGGGCGTGATGCTGCTGGCGCTGGTAGCCGGTGCCCAGGATCACCGCATCGTAGGTTTCGGTATTGACCTCGCCGCTTTCCAGATTCTTCAGGGCCAGGTGCACGCCGGCATCGTCGCTCCAGGCCTCGACGGTGTCGTGGCGGCGCAGGAAACGATGGCGCTGTTGGCCCCGTACTTTCTGCTGATACAGCACGTCGTAGAGGCGCTCGATCAAGGCCATGTCGGGTGCGGCGTAATTGGTCTGCATGAATTCCTCCAGCAGCGCCGCGCGACTGTCGTTGGGAGTGTTGTAGACGTAGTCGGTATAGTCGGGATTGAAGATCTCGTTGACGAAGGGACTGTCGTCGGAGGGCTTGATGGTGCGCGCGCGCGTGACCAGATCCACTGACAGGTGCGGATGGCCCTGCAGTTCCAGGAAGATCTCGGTGGCGCTCTGGCCGGCACCGATGACAGCCACGCGGCGCGGGGGCGGCAGCCGTGCGAAGGCGCTGCGGAAGCTGCTGGAATGGAATACCCGCGGTTCCTCGCGCAGGTGCGCCAGGCAATCCGGGATATTGGGCGTGCCACCCAGCGCCATCACCAGGTTGCGCGTGAGGCGCTCATGGGTGCGGTGGTGGGCATCGCGCGAGACTACCCGCAGCATGCTGACCTCGCTGCCTCTGATCTCGGGCAGCACGGCGATGACTTCTTCACCGTAGTGACATTGATGATCGAAATGTCCTGCGGCCCAGGCCAGGTAATCGTTGAACTCCAGCCGGCTGGGGTAGAAGGTCTTGAGATTGATGAAGTCCGATAGTCGCTGCTTCTGGTGCAGGTAGTTGATGAAGGTGTAGGGGCTGGCCGGATTGCGCAGCGTGGCCAGATCCTTGAGGAAGGAAATCTGCATGTGGGTGCCATCGAGCATCATGTCGCCGTGCCAGGCGAAGTGCGGCTGCTTTTCCAGGAACAGGGCATCGATCGGCGCAGCCTGTGCCTGGTTCTCCTGCAGGGCGATGGCCAGCGCGAGGTTGGACGGGCCGAAGCCGACGCCGATGAGGTCATGGATCTTCAAGACGGGTCTCCTTTCAGGGGGAGCAGGGGAAAAACGGCGGGTCCAGCGGCGCCAGCGGAGTCTGGGGTTGCCACAGGCCCTGTCCGAAATAGCGTTCACGCGAGAGCATCACCAGCATGGCGCGCTTGTGCGGGAAATCGAACTCCTTGAGCTTGGCGTAGCCGCTCTTGTCGAGATTGCGGATCTGTTTGTCGTGATCCGCGCGCGGCTCGCCCACTACGGTCTGGGTACGACAATCGTCGAGGAAGAGGTAATGCGAGATCGAGGTCAGCCAGGCCACCGCGAACTGCTTGCCACGGAAGGCTTCCTCGCCCACCAGCACATGCCAGCCGCGGTCGAATTCGCCACAGTCGTAGAAGGGCGCGATGCGGTTTTCCTTGGCCCAGTAGACTTCGAAATAGGCAAAGGGTTGGTCGTCGAAGCTGGCAATGAGCGAGGTCATGTGCGGATCGGCGGCGATGGTATCGAGATAGTGGCGATGGCGCGCCAGGTCGCCGGCCTCATCCCAGAACTGCACCACCACCGGATCATTCATCCAGCGATTGAAGAGGGGCAGATCCTCTTCCAGACGCAGACTGCGCAGTGACAGTGTCTGTCCCAGCCAGGGCAGGTAGCGACGGTAGACTTCTCCCTCCGGTTTGGGCGCCCGCAAGGGGTGGCGCTTGCCCTCGCTCATCACCTGCTGCACGGGGAAGGGCGGCCGCTCTTGCGGCAACCATCCGGCGGCGTGTTGCCAGACCAGTTCGGCCAGGGCCACATGCCGGCTGCCCTGGCGTACCAGCAGACCGGCGCGGCACATGGCCGCGGCCTGAGACTGGGGCAGCTCGACAACGACCTTGCCCGCTTCGGGCACGTGCACAAAGATCGTCTGCAGGATGGCCAGCAGATCGGTGCAGGAGTCGCTACCGCCTTCCTGGGCAATGGCCCAGTCCTGGCCGCTGGTACTGCGCTGCCAGGACCAGCGCGACCGCACCTGACCATCAGGATCGGTCACGGCGAGCTGCTGCGCCTGGCGCAACACCAGGAGCGACAAGCCGTTGATGCAGACAGGCGTGACGGCAGAGGAGGGGGGCAAGGTCATCAACAAGGACTCCGAGTAAGCAAGAGGGGCAAGGCAGCAGCGATGGAAACTGAAGAAAAATGACAAAAAGCCAAGTCCTTGCTGTCCGGATCGCAAAAAACCTTCACCTTTACCTAGACGAATGAGAAGTATTTTTATTTAGGCGAGGGCGGTAAACGGGCTGCAATGCCTTTTGCAGCGGGGAAATGGGCCGTTGGGGGCGGCATCCCGACAGGTCAGCAGGGGTAAATGGCGGGGCAGCTGGATCGTCAGGTCAATATGAAGTTTTCATTCGCGATTTTCTTGTCACTGCTTTTCGCTCGTCATCCCAACCTCGTTACCGCATGCTCAACTTTCTGATACGCCAATCCTGGCGCCTGCTTCTGTTAGCGTCTTCCGCCAGTGTTCTGCGTGGCATCTGCAGCGTGCTGACCGTGGTTCAGATCAACGCTGCCATCGCCGGCCAGGCGGCCAGCCGTCCCCAGGCCGCCTGGCAATTTGCCGCGACGGTATTGTTGCTGATGGTATTTCACCTGCTTTCCAACATGTCCTTCGAGCGGCTGAACCAGCGTGCCCAGGCCGATTTGCGCCGCTACATTTCTGCGCGGGTCATTGGCGCCGATTACCGACATATCGAAAAAATCGGCGCCCCGCGCATCCAGTCCGCCCTGACTGAGCACAGTGCCAAGGTTGCCGAATTCTTTGTCGGCATGCCGGCCATCCTGACCAACTCGGTGGTGGTGATCGGCTGCCTGATCTACATGGTGCTGTTGTCCTGGCAGGTGTTTCTTGGCGCGTTGGCGGTATTGGCGCTGGGGTCGGTGGGCTACCATCTGGCGCATCTGAAGGCCATCCGTTACCTGGAGCAGGCTGCACGCGAGCAAGATGTGATGTTCGGTCATTTCCAGAGCATGACCCATGGCGCCAAGGAGCTGCGCCTGCATCGCGACAAGCGCGAGCGTTTCGAGCGCGACTTGTTGCAGGTCGCCATCGAGAATGTGCGGCGCCTTCGCACGCGTGGCATGTGTACCTTCAGTGCCTCTGCGGGCTGGGGCAATTTCCTGATCTTCGCCTTCATCGGGGTGGTCCTGTTTGCCCTGGTCAGCGACGCCCCCGGGCAGCGTGCCGTGGTGAGCGGTTTTGCGCTGGTGTTCGTCTACATTGTCACACCGCTGGAGGTGCTGTTGATGAACATCCCGCGCGCCAATCTGGCCCGTGTGGCGGCGGCCCGTATTGATGCAGTCACGCAGGAAATGCCCAGCAGTGAGGTGCTTGCGCCGACCGGCCAGCGCAGCCAGCTGGAAAGCCTGGTCCTGCGCGGCGTCACGCACCGCTACTATCATGAGCGCAGCGACGGGATCTTCATGTTGGGGCCGATCGAGCTTGCCTTCCGTCCCGGGGAACTGTGCTTTCTGGTGGGGGGCAACGGCAGTGGCAAGACCACGCTGGCCAAGCTGCTGGTGGGATTGTATGTGCCGCAGGATGGGGAGATTGTCTGGAACGGCGTGGCAGTCGGCGATACCAACCGCGATGCTTACCGGCAGTTGTTCTCGACGGTATTCTCGGACTTCCACCTTTTTGATCAGTTGCTGGAGGGAGGGCGGCCGGACCTGGATGCCGAGGCCAACCGTCTCCTGGAACGCTTGCAGTTGCAGCATGTGGTGCAGGTCAAGGCGGGGGCGTTCACCACGCGCGCCCTGTCACAGGGCCAGCGCAAGCGCCTGGCACTGGTAGTGGCGACACTGGAGGACCGGCCCTTCATGGTCTTTGATGAATGGGCTGCGGATCAGGATCCGTTGTTCAAGGACGTTTTTTATCGCGAAATTCTGCCGGAACTCAAGGCACGCGGAAAGGCGGTGCTGGTGATCTCGCATGACGACCGCTACTTCGACCAGGCCGATGTGCTCCTGTCGTTGGAGAATGGGCAATTGAGCCGGAAGTCCTCGGTAGGCCGGAGCACTCCGGCTGAAGTGCGGCAGGGGGAGTTTGCGCTTTGAGCTTGCGTGATGAGGGGTGATGAGGGGCACGTCCAACGTCTGCACGGGTGTGCCGGGCTTGTTGTCGTTAATTCGCATAATTTGTAGGGTGTTAAGCGGCAGCACATACCTCATGCCACCGCGCCGAAAGTCAAGCTAGGCGCGGGCTGCGGCGTGGCATGAGGGCATCAAAAGACGCTGAAAACTTTTCCATCATCGAGGCCCAGGCGGCTTTAACCTCTGGAGCCTTCGAGCGCTCAAGATGGACATCAATAAGAACACGAGCAACCGGAATGCCGGTCAACTCGGCAACCTTAACGGCGGTCTCGTCGCCGATACCACTTTTACCCATTTTCATGTGGCTGATGGCACTGCGCGTCACGCCTAGCACCTTTGCTAGCGCGTAATCGGACGGCAGGTCGAGTTTCCTCTTTACCAACTCCAAATAATCATTCGTGTGCATATGCTCTCCTAGGGCTAGACGCGCCTGGACGTAGGCGGTGTAGCCGTATGATAGGTAAGTGTCTCTAAACGTTCAATGAAGATTGACATTCAACGTTGAATAACAGTTGACGCGTAGAGAATCATTCAACTATGATCCGTCCCTATCGACCGGGGACTCCTCATCGCTCCCTAGGCAAAAGACGGCTGACGCCGCCCCGGTCGATTATTTGCCGGGGACAAGACCTAGGGGGTCAATGTGTCGAACAAGCAACAGCATGAGTTGACGAACAAAACCGTCCTGGAAGCCTGCAAGGCGCTTCAATCGAAAATCCAATTCTGCGAAAACATGGCAGTGCAGTGCGAGAAGCATGGAAGCGATGCGGGTGCGCGTCACTTCTGGGAGAGCGAGCGCGAGAACGCCGCAATTGCCCTGTACGAATTGACCGGCGTCTGAGCGAGGCGACCATGAGCGCAAAAATCAAAGATGCCGCCATGTGCGTCCTGGGCTTCGGCCTGCTGTGCTCGGCTACTATCCTGAGTGCCATCGAACTGACGCGGGGATAAGTCATGGTGGCCGCATCCGCTGCCGAACAGTCGGCAATCTCTCACGCTGCTGGCAACGCGGCGATTGCGCAATCGCTGTTCCTGCTCAAGACGGACCGTGAGGCTGTGCGCGCTGCGCACTGGAACAGCCTACCGGAGCAGACCCGAAAGTACATCTGCCACATGGCCGGGATTGGCGCGGAGCGCGGCGCGCTTCCGCTGCGCGAACTGGACGCCTTCCAGCGCGGCAAGGTGAACCGCACGGCCGATAGGCTGATACGCGAACTGGAAACCCTCATGCGCTGCATGCAGGGAGGCAGCATTCCCGCGCCAGCCGCCGCATGAGACACCTGTTTCACTCGACCAGCGCGCCTATCGCTGGATTACCTCGCCGCATGGGCCGCGTTCTGCGCGGCCTGTTCGAGCGCGAGGGGATGGAGCGCCATGAGCGGAAAATCGACCTCATCGATAAGGTGTGGTGCGAAACCGATCTGCCGCCCCTGGATGCGGGCGATAGCGCCCTGCATCAGGTGGCCGAGGCTTGCGCCCGCGAGTGCTTCCGAATTTGTGAAACTGTCAAGACCGTGGACGCGATCATGCTGGCAATCGGCGTTATCTGCCGTCGCCAGCAAGTCCCATTGCCAAAGGGAGAAACCAAAGGTGAAATCACCCGTCGCGCTCTTGATCGGGGCTGGTGGCTTCGGTCTATTCGCAAGGCGCATGCGCGCCGTTTTGAGCATGTGGCGATCCAGCTGGGTTTTGTGTCCTACAAAACCGGAGTCTACGTCAGTGACGAGACCGTGCAGCGCCAGCGCCGTCGCAACCGGCAAAACGCCAAGCTGCTGGCGAGCATCGAGGTTGAAAACGAACTCGGACAGACATACAGCCTTGAAAAACTGGCCGCCCTAGGTGTGGCAAATCCGGCCATCAGGCGCGGCGAACTCATGAGCCGTATTCGAGGGTTCGAAGAAATCGCCGCTGACCTGCGCCATGTGGGCGTGTTTGCGACCATCACAGCCCCTTCCAAGTATCACGCCGTCCTTTCCAAGTCCGGCCAGGAAAACCCGCGTTATGTCGCCTTCGGCTCCCCGACGCCGCGCGAGGCACAAGCCTACCTGTGCAAGGTGTGGTCCTGCATTCGTGCCAGCCTACACCGTAAGGGGATTCGCGCCTACGGTTTCCGCATCGCAGAGCCGCATCACGACGGATGCCCACACTGGCACATGTTGATGTTTCTGCCTGCCGATCAGGTGGGGACCTATAAGGCGGAGTTGCGCGCCTATGCCCTGGCCGTGGACGGCGATGAACCGGGCGCGGATAAGAACCGCGTCAAGTTAGTGGACATTGAGGCCGGCAAAGGCACGGCGGCGGGCTACATCGCAAAGTACGTCGCAAAGAATATCGATGGCGCTCATGTGGGCGACCACAAGACCGCCGAAGGCTGGACCGTTACCACGGACCTCCTGGGCAATGAAGAAATCACCCCGAGTCAGCGCGTCGTCTATTGGGCGCAGACCTGGGGTATTCGCCAGTTTCAGCAGATCGGCGGCGCTCCCATTGGCGTGTGGCGTGAGCTGCGCCGAATCAAGGAAGAGACCGTCCGCCATGCGCCGCCTGCGCTCAAGGAAGCGTGGCGCGCAGTGCAGAAGACAGAAGATAGCCGCGCCTCGTTCGCGTCATACCTGCGCCAGCAGGGCGGCCCGAATGTCGGTCGTAGCGGTGCAATCGTGCTCGCGAAGCGCCCTGTAACGGTAACGGGGCGGTACGCCACGTATGAGGAAAAGAAGCCATGCGGCGTGTACCACACCAGCAATAGAAAGGCTGTATATGAGTCGGTGCGTCACGTGTGGAAGCGGCTTGACAAGGCAGAGGCTGTGGCCGTTGCCGTTCCTTGGACTCGTGTAAATAACTGTACGCGTCAGTGGCAAGAGGAACTGAAAAAGCGGACAGCCGAAGGGATGGAATCCTTGAAAGGGCATTCCATCGCAACAGAAAACCTCATTGAGAAGTGGAAAAACCGCTTCAAGGATGGCACTGAGTATGAACACTGAACAATCCACGGCGCTGGAAAAGGAAGCCTGCGCCTTGGTCAAGCAATACGGCTTCTTCCTGCCGTCGCCGGTCAGGGCCTTCCTGACGAAGATGGCGGATTCCCTCAACTGGAACACCCTGAAAGGAATGTTGTAATGACCGCACCGAAGAAAACCGCCGCCACCGCCACCGCCAAGCCGAAGAAAGATCAACCCTCCCTCGTGGCGCTGATCGATGAGGCGTGGCACTCGACCAGCGACGAGGCCAAGAAAGAAGCCCTCATCGCCGTTGCCAAGCGCGTCGAAGCGCTGGAACAGCAGTAACCATTACCCACCAGCGCCGGGGCCGCTCACAAGGCGGCAGGCGCACCATAGGCCGCGTCCTTACCGGGGCGCGGCCGAAGGAATCAGACGATGAAAAAAGAAGTCATCGGGCATACCAATTGCCCGGTATGCCCGCACCAGGACGCGGAAATCAAGGAAGACAAGAACGGCCACGCCTTCATATTCTGCCCTGACTGCGCAGCGCAGACCTTCACCCGCAACGAATACCGCGACGGCCATCTGCGCCGCCGCATGCGTCCCGTTACCGTTACCGTAACGGAACCGAAAGACCCACCGCCGCCACCGGCCGCCGTGCCCGTTACCGCCCCCAAACAGGAAAACGCACCAGCGCCAGCAACGGCACAAGCCCCCGCCGAGAAGAAGCCCATCAAGAACCCGCCAGCCGCACCCGAGAAGAAGGCCGGTGGATGGTTGCAGCCGCTGTTAGCGGTAGGGGGTGGCCGTGGCTGATCAAGAATCCCTGCTGCCATCGGGCAGCGAGCATGAGGGGCCACAGGTAGAGCAGGGCGGCATGAGCGACCTCGACCGCATCGCCCTTGAGGCCGCCGCTGAAGAGCAGGCACAGGAAGCGAAGGAAGACGCGGCGCTGCACCCGGAGAAGGCGAACCTGCCCGACCCGGCCACCGCCTGGGCGCAGATTCCGGCCATGTTCGGCGGCCTGCTGGGAATCGCCATGCCAGAGCTGAAGGAAGCGTACACCGAAGCCGCCTGCATGCAGTGGGGCGGCGCGATGGCACAGGTGGCCGACAAGTATGGCTGGGACGCCGGAGAAACGATATCGCGATTCGCCCCGGAGATTGCCCTAGTGGTGGCAACGCTACCGCTTGCGCTGCCCACCGCGAAGGCGATCAGCGAACGCCGGAAGAAAGCCGCAATGGAGCGTCCAGCAGCCCCGCCAAGGCCGGATAACGGTCTGGTTGATACCCGCATGCCAATCGACCCGAAAACGGGCCTGCCGATAGGAGGCAACTTTGTCGCGCCAGACTAAAGGGAAGGGGACGGCGAACGCCGCCAAGATTCACGCCGTTATCGGAGCTTCCGGTACCGGCAAATCCTCCTACATCAAGGGCGACCTGCTGCGCTCGTATGACCGCTTGATCATCTGGTCCCCGCTGGAAGATACCGACGAATACGGCCGGTTCTGCGGTGGAACCGTCGTCCGCGGGAAGATTACCGAGCTGGTGCAGGCCGTGAAGTCTCCGGCCGCTGCAATGGTGTATGTGCCGCGCGGGAGTGATGCGGAGGTGAAAAAGCAGTTTGACCAGTTCTGCCGGATCGCGTGGACGATGGAAGGTGCGACTGTGTTGGTAGAAGAATTGAGCCGCGTAACAATGCCATCGTGGTCGCCGCCCGCGTGGCGCAATCTGTCCACGGCAGGCCGCCATAAGGGGCTGACCCTGATCGGCGTAGCGCAGCGGCCCGCCAACATCGACAAGGATTTTTTCGGCAACTGCACCGAGATTCGCTGTTACCGCGTGAACTATGACAACGACGCCAAGGTGATGGCGGATGCTCTCGGGCTGGAGACGGCATACGAACCGGGCCCGCAAGGCCAGGCCGTGGCCGTGAAACCACAAAAGCAGCTCCGAACGCTGCCGAATTTCCATTTTTTCCACAAAAACCCGGACCTCTCGGTGCGTCGCGGGGAGAACAAATCCCGGTAACGGTATCCGTACCCGTTACCGGGCATTTTCAATGAATGCGGGAGGCGGCATTGTTGGGCCTGCGATTGATTCACTTTCGATTGACCGACAAACCACCTTCTGAGGAACACATGAACAAAGCAACCATGCACACTGCCCTGATCGCTCTGGCGACCTTCGCCGCCGTCGCCTTCGTGCAGCGCAGCGTCTTCGCCATTCCCGTCGTGGGCGCGTACCTGCCGGGCGGTGTGGCCGCTGCTGCGACCACCGCCTAATCAGGGCAAACCACCGATACCACAAGGAAAACCATGTCCGCATTTCTGGATCAGCAAATCGACCTGCAGAACGTCCGACCGGGCGCAACTGCCATTCTGAAGCTGTCGTACAACGCCACGTATGACAAAATCCATTTCAACCTCGGCGGCGGCCTCACCAAGGCCATGATCAAGCGCATCGAGGGCAAGGCGAACGGGACGACTTTCTTCGTCGACGATGGCACCCGTGTGGGCCTGCGTGACGCCTATCAGGGCGTGTTCCTCGATCCGGCCATCCTGTCTCTGGACTTCACCGAGGTGAACAGCCGTGGCGGCGCACCGGCGCAGTATCTGGCATCGATCCCGCGCAACCTGTTGCAGTCGCTGACCTTCGAAGTCGCCATCGACGGATCGGCACCGAACACCATCACCCTGACCGCCGACGCGGAATACCGCGATCCGACCCCCAATACCTTCATTCTGCGCCGCAAGGACTTCAATGTGGCCCTGCCGCTGGTCGGAGAGAACGACCTGATCCTGCCGGCCGATGTGCAGGCCGGTGGCCTGATCAAGCGCATCTGGTTGCACCACGGCGGCAACGTGACCAAGGCCGAACTGCGCACGAATGGCGCGCCGCGCATCCGCGCGACCACGGGCACCATCGGCTACACCCAGAAGCGCAACCGCCTCGTGCCGCAAACCAACGTTCTGGTGCTGGACTTCCTGGCCGACGGCAACCTGATGAACATGCTGAACACCCAGGGCGTCAATGAAGCATTCCTCCGTCTGACCTGCTCGGCGGCCGACAGCGTGACCGCGTATATCGATTACATCGACGATATCCGCAAGCTTAAATAAGGGGGGCGCATGGCTTGGGGAACCGTAAGTGACTTCGGCCAGGGCTTCGGCCTCGGCACCGGCTTTGATGGTGTCGACCTCGGCACCATCGATACCGCGACCCCGCCTGCCGCTGACAACAGCAACGGTGCGCCGCAGATGCAGTCTTTCGACTGGTCCAGCCTGAGTTGGATCGGTGGCGCGCTCGACAAGGCGCTGAATTACTCGCTGCAGCGCGACCAGCTGGACTACAACAGCCAGATTGCGAAGACAAATCAGCAGTTGCAGGCGGCAGCACTGTATCGACAGCAATACCCGTATGGCACGGCCGTACCGGTCGGCTATACCCAGCCGCTGAGCGGTCGGCAGTTGCTGTTCTGGGGTGCGGTGGCAGTTGGCGTCTACCTGGTAGTTAGCAAATGACGCCAGCAATGCCGTCCATGTCGTTGCAGACCTCTTCTTCCAGCTCTGCTAAGGGTGGGGAGTTTGGGGTAAGCGGAAACGTCCTGCTCAATCAAGGCGATTGGATCATCAACAACGGGAGCGGGAGCGCGGCCGGTGGCGGCATTCCTACCGACTTCCTGTATATGGCGGCTGCTGCCGTGGGCCTATGGATGCTGTTGAAAGCCAAGAAGAAGATCTAGCGCGCATCGTCGTCGGAACGCTCGACGACGCGGCCCGCGCGGCGTATGCGCGAGCATTCGACGAGCGTCGGGATACGACTGGCGGCCTCGGCGACATGGACTCGTGCTTGCGCGAGGCGCAGTTGTATGAGGTGCAGGTCGGTGGCGTGACCATCGCCCGCTATGCCCTCAAACAGGTGGACAGAGCGCGCGGCACAGAAGTTTTCATCGTGGCAGCGGCAGGGCATGCGCCGGGCTTCGATCTGGTGCAGTCCATTGAGCCAGTCATTGCGGCGCAGTGCGCAGAGGTCGATAGCATCGTGATCAATACCCGCCGAAGGGGCCTCGTGAAAAAGCTGAGCAAACAAGGTTGGACGCTTGATGCGTTCGTTATGAGAAAGAAAATTCATGTCTGAGAGCAGCAGCGACGCAAGCCAGACCAGCACAAGCGAAGCCCAGGACAACCGGATCGCCGCCGCGCAAGATTCGGTAAACCTGGTGATGAGCCGGGCATCTGGCAACAGTGTGAGCGTGACGACTACTGATTTCGGCACCGTGTCGAAGGCGTTCGACTTCGCCACCGCGCTGGCGAAGAATGCCGCCAGTCAGGCAGCGGCCTCGACAGATGCTGTCCAGAAGGCAAGCACCTCTGCACTGGCGGCAGTCCAGCAGGCATACACCGACTTCAGCACCAAGATTGACGACGCCTACACCACCAGCAAGGCCGGTGAGCAGAAGGTGCTTGTCGGCGCAGTGGTGGCGGTGCTCGGCCTTGTTGCAATCAAATCTCTGAGCAAATAGGGCAGCAATGCAGACTTACACCGAAAAACTCAAGGCAGGAAAGATGGTACCGCTGCCGACATCCGGCCGCGTCTTCCTTATCGACTCGGTATCTCCGGCAGGGGCATCCGTCGATGTCACGATCTTACAGCGCGGCGCGGCAGCAGCACTGCTGCCGGGGCGGAAAACCGGATTCAAGGTGATTACCGACTTCGATGGCCTGCAATTCACCAGCGCAGTCGATGCCACCGTGACATTCATCGTGTCCAACGACGATGTGCAGGTGGGCTTTGCGGATGGTGCATCCGTGTCGGTACCGGGCGGCGTGGCAATCACCAATACGGCCGCTACTCCGGTACCGGTATCGTTCTCCGGGACCGTGGAACCGGTACTCGGCAACGTCAAAGTGACAAATGCTGACGCCGATGCCGTGCCAGTGGCGCAGAAGGCCGGTGCGGTCTTCACCGTCGCACCTGCCGCAGGTGCTGCGTTGGATGTGACAGTGAAGAATACCGACGATACAGCGGTACCGACGCGCAATCAGTCGCTACTGAATATCTTGGAATATGTGGTGAACATGCCTACGGCAAACACCAAGGCACAGCTTCGCAGCGATCCGACGAACCGGAAAATTCGCTTTCGCAACACCCATGCCACCGCAATGGTGGCGCTTGGTAGCACCAATGTGACGTTGGCAAACGCGACGATTTTGCTCGGCCCCGGTGACGTTCATTTCGAGGATGACGCTGCAGGAGCGACCTGGTACGGCATCAGCGATACCGCGAATGTCCAGGTCAACATGCAGGTGCTGAAATGAGCCGCATCGTCCGTAGCTTGATCGCGGCGGCCATCTCCTTCAAGCCCGTAGGGGCGCTGATCAGCACCAGCGTACAGGCAGCGTTAGCAGAGCTGGATGTGAGAGCGTCTCTGCCGGGCGAGGTCAAATACGTGGCCTACAACACCGCGCCGCCCGGCTGGCTGAAGGCAAACGGCGCGCTGGTGTCGCGCACTGCCTATGCGGGCCTGTTCGCCAAGATCGGCACCACCTATGGTGTCGGCGACGGTTCGACCACGTTCGCACTGCCAGACCTGCGCGGCGAGTTCTTGCGCGGCTGGGACGATGGGAGAGGCGTGGATGCCTCCCGCGTCAACGGCTCGGGCCAACTGGATCAGTTCCAAGGGCATGCGCACACGATAAGCATGCTGGGCGGAACTGGTTCGTCGTATGGTTTCGGAGGCAATACGGGTAATGCGAACGTAGACAATCCGGGCGGCGCGAGCGTCAATACCCCCTTGACTCTGGGAGCGTATGGGGCGCCGCGCTTCGGCACCGAAACCAGGCCGCGAAACGTCGCGATGCTGGCCGTGATCAAGTATTGAGAACAACATGAAGATTTATCACTACCACCCGGAGACGGGAATCTATCTAGGCCAGGGTGAGGCGGATGCGGATCCGCTGGTCTCGGGTAATTGGCTGATCCCAGCATCGGCCACCGCGAAAGAGCCAGCGGATGAGCTGGAAGGCTTCATGCGCGTTTTTCGAGGTGATGCGTGGGAGTATCAGGAGATTCCGCCAATCGTCGATCCTGCGGACGCTGGACAAGCCGCAGCATGATAGACAAGCGGCTACTGCTCGCCGCGCTACTTGCTGCAAGCGCCTATGTGCTGCTGCGAGGCGAGAGCAGGGACAACGACACCAGCGAGAGCGACAACGCGCCCTCGATTTTTGACGAGATAACGAACACTGCAGGAGATTACTGGATGAATGTACCGAGCAACGGCGGAAACCGTGGGGCCTTTTTGAGCATGCTGCGTGTGCCAGAAGGCACCAGCGGCCCCGATGGTTATCGCACCCTCGTGGGTGGCGCGCTGTTCGACAGCTATGCGACGCATCCGGCACTTGCTGGTTGGCGAGGTCTGCCGCTTTCGAACGCCATGTGTGCAGGTGCTGGTCTCGGACCTGGCTGTGTGTCCACGGCGGCCGGCGCGTATCAGATCACCAAGCCCACCTACGTGCGTGTTGCGGCCAAGTTGGGCATCACCGACTTTTCGCCGGAATCGCAAGACGCGATCGCGCTGGAGCTGGCGAACGAGAAGGGCGCATTAAGCGATATCGACGCCGGAAATATGGACAGCGCTATCGCCAAGGTGCGCCGTGTGTGGGCCAGCCTGCCGGGTGCAGGATATGGACAGCGAGAGGAAAGCATGGCCGTGCTGCGTGACACCTTCGTGCAAGCGGGCGGGGTGCTGGCATGAAAAAGGCCATGCTCTACAACGTTGCGATAGGGGCCGCTGCCGTCGCGCTGGTCTATGCGCTGGCGCGCGGGCGCACCACGGGGACGCCCAGCAGCAGCGGAAGTCGCTCTGTCTTCAGCACATGGAACCCATTTTCTCCGGACAGCGGTGCGGCCTACAACCCGGCTGATCCATCGCTGGTGATTCCGCTTGCGGACCTGATCAAGGGCACCATCAGCGAGTTTTATAACGGCGGCGTCAATACCGAAGTGCCCATGCTTTCCGACATCAAGAATCAGGCAATCTCGGACTACTACGGGAATATTTCCTCTGGCAACACTGCCAGGGATAACGGAAGCGTTGTATTCAAGCCGGGGACGTACTGGTAATGGAAAACACAAAATTTATTCTGCTGGGCGCTGGTGCTGCCGCGCTGGTGCTGCTGTACATCGCAAAAAAAAAAGCTGTAGTTGCGGATGTGGCAACTGCGGTGGGTGAAGCCGTGGGCGGTATCGCCTGGGGCATTACTGACGGCGCTGTTTCTGGTGTGGTGTACGGAATTGGCGATTCCATCGGCCTGCCGCGCACCGACGAGACCGAGTGCGAGCGCGCCAAGCGGGAAGGGCGCACGTGGGATGCCTCATTTGCTTGCCCTGCCGGAGACTTCTTGAAATACCTGTGGAACTGAAAATGAACCTGAAAGAGATCATACCCAAGCCTGAAGCCATGCTCCGAGAGGGCGTAATCGTACTGGCAGGCGTCCTCCTGGCCGCCTTCGTGCTGAGCCGATTCCCCAAGCTGCAAGCGTTCGTCAGCAACAACTCCGTGACGGTCAAAGACCCGAGCGGCAACGTCCTTTTCTAACCCGTGGAGATAACCATGAAAGATGCAATCCTCAAGCGCCTGAAAGAACCGTCCACGCAAGCCGGTATCGCTGGCCTGCTGTCCGCCGCCGCCATGTTTGGTGTGCCGCAGACCACCATCCAAGCGGTAAGCCAAGCTGCTGGCGCACTGCTGTCCATCGCCGCCATCTTCCTGCCGGAAAGCAAGTAAGCGAATGGACGTCTCGCCCGACTTGATCGAGAAGGCATTGACCATGCTGGCAAGCGCGGCAGCGGCCTATGGCGGCATCCGTGCAGATATTCGCGCACAGCGTCGAGAGATTGAGCGGGCGCAGCGGACGGCAGATCAGGCGCACCAACGTCTCAACAATATTTTCGACAGGAGAAGCACGTGACCAAGCGACGCATGCCACCGCGTACGGCCAAGGGCCGTTTCCGCAAGCGCAAGAAGTGAAAAAGCCCCAGATTTCCGGGGCTTTTTCGTAGATCGAGGGAGCGTTACGCGGCGCAGGCAAAGGTGAGGGTGACTTCATAATCATCGTCGCCGCTGAGTCCGGGCATCCAGACACCGACTGCTGCTGCGAGCTCGCCTGCTTTGTTGATATTGCGGTTGGTACCTTCGCTAACCACGCCCTTGTATTTCGTCTCGCTGTTCGAAACCTCGGCGCGCTTGCTCTGCTTGCTGCAGGTGGAATCGGCCGCCTTGATGGCCGCCGCCTGGGCGTCACGCTCAGTTTCGGCAATTCCGGTAGTCCGGTATTGGCCGCCTGCCAGCGGCAGGACGTTAGCCGGTTGCGTCGATGCGCAAGCGGTCAGGATGAGGGCCAGGGATGCTACTGCTGTGAACTTCACTTTCATTCTTCTTTTCCTTGTGGGTTGGTACTGCATTAAATTGGATGACATCGCCAACGACAATTCCGAGGCGTTTAGTTACTGCTGGGGAAAATCCCATTTGCCTATGCCGTTCACGGGCCTCCATTGCGCGGAGGCGAAGAAGTTCGGGTACCCACCAAGGGCATTTCTGCTTTCCGGTCAGCCAGTCGTGAACTGAGCGTTCAGAACGACGTAGCATGCGCGCGAGGTCTTTAATGGGGCGACCAGCGGCATAGAACACAAGTTCATCGGTATCCCCGTACCGAAGGGTTGGCATCCTCATTTTTATTGACTTTTCATTAATTTTTGGGATCAGTGATTTTACGAATAAGACGTAAAACCATGTAAAGGAAAAGCCACCGTTTTAGGTGGCTTTTCTGACGTTTTGTAAGGTTTCGTGCTGCCGCTAAACACAACAAATTTCGCATAATTTGTATTATGTAAAATAATTCACGAACCGAAAAAACGGTTTTACGCTCCACCCGCTGCCAGTTCATTTCTTTTATGTACATAAGTTTTACCTTATGACTGCAGCGGGACGTGTCAAGCAAGGCTGGCCGACCTCTTCCATCGTCGCACATCCGTATTGACAGCACCCCGGCAATTGGAAATTCAGCAGAATGTTATCAAGGCTGCTGCATCGCCTTCTGGATATCACCCACCATATCGAATTCGGCGCCCACCCAGCGGCGCGCCAGTCGATCGATGGTGCCATCGCGTGTCATGTCCCCGATGGCCTTGCTGACCGCCTCCTTCAACGGCTGCTGACCCTTGGCGATGGCCGGTGCCGACAACTGGTAGATCAGCACCGGTCCAACTTCCTTGATCGGTAACTTGTTCACGTTTGCGTATTTCATGCCGCCGAAATGTGAACTGATGACCGCGTCGATGCGCCCATTGCCCAGATCGTTGAAGACGAAACCACCATTGTCATACGCGCGGATATCCGATGCCTTCAGGTTGGCGCGCGCCCAGCTTTCGTTGGTGGTGCCGGTGGTCACGCCGACCTTCTTGCCCTTGAGATCGGGCTGGTCCCTGATGCTGGTATTGCTGGCCAGTACGAAGATGCGGAAATCCTCCACCCCATACGGCGCGGCGAAATCCACCTGCTTCTCCCGTTCCGGCGTGGGCGTCAGGTCGTTCATCACCATGTCGTACTTGCCGGATTTCAAACCTTCGACGAAATTCTTGAAACTGTCGGCCACGAACACTACCTTGGCCACACCGATGCGCCTTGCCACTTCCTTGGCGACCTCGACGTCATAGCCGGCCGGTTGCAACTTATCATCGATCAAACTCCAAGGCGGGCTGCTTTGCGTGTTGGCAATACGGATCACACCCGATGCGCGTGCACTGGCGAGAATGTCGGCCGATATGTTCTGGGCTCCCACGGCAGCCGCTACGGTACTGAGCAGCATGGCCGTCAGGCCGGTCGGAATCAAATGACGTAACTTCATGGTGCTATCCCCTCTTGATCATCAATGAAATCGGAAGCCCATTCTGTGGGCAGTCCAGGGGGATCAGCAATCCCTGCATGTTTCTTGACTGATAAGCTGAACTTATAGTCTTGGTGCTAAAAGTGATGAAGCCATTAGATATCTTGCACCAATCCGGCACAGAAAAACGAAGGCCAGGGCCTGTCGCCCTTCCCCGTTCGGCCTTCATTGAGGCGCCCCTCTCTCCCTACCTACATCGCCTTGCACCAGACACGTGCGCAGCGCACAACCCGGTGCATGGCCGTGAAAACTCACGCACGCCTCAGAAGGCGCCGGGTTTCTGGTACAGCACCTGGCGCAGCGAACTCATGTCCGACTCCATCTGTATGCGCATCACCCGCAACAGCTCCTTGGCATTCTCCGACATCGGCACTCCAGGCCGGAACACCAGCAGCGCCGTGAAGTTGGCCGTCACTTCCATCGGTTTCAAGCGCAGACCCCGCGTGACGTAATCCAGCGCCAGGATAGGATGTGCCATACCCATGCCCACACCGCGCATGGCGAATTCGCACACCGAGTTGGAATACGGCGTCTCCAGGATGGGCCGCAACACTTTTCCCTGCAGAATCAACTCCTGCTCCAGGCGGCGACGGCTGGCGTCTTCGGGATTGAGGGCGATGAATGGATGTTCGAGCAGGTCGTCAGCGGTAATCAAAGGCTTGCCTGCCAATGGGTGTCGCTCGTTCATGACGATCACGCCGGGCACGCTGGTGAATTGCGAATGCTCGAGTCCGGAGACCGACAGTTCATCAGCCATCAGCCCAAAATCCAGCTGCCCCGCGCTGACCTGCTGGTAGACCTCGCGCGAACTCATGATCTGGAACGACATCTGTACACGCCGCTCGCCCAGCCCGAAAGCCGCAATGGCGCGTGGCATGAAACCGTTGCCCAGCGCAGGAAACGAGGCGATGGCCAGACGCCCCAGTCCGAACGACCGCAGGCTGCGGATGCGGTGCTCGATCATCTCGAACCCGGCGAAGCAGCGATCAACCTCCACGATCAAGGCCAGCGCTTCCTGCGTCGGCACCAGCCGGCCACGGGTTCGTTCGAACAGTCGTAACTCGGAAGACGCTTCCAGCTTGCGGATCGACTGACTGATCGCCGGCTGGGATACGTTGAGCAAGGCGGCGGCCTTGCTGGTGGTCCCGGCACGCATGACGGCACGGAAGACCTGAATGTCTCGCATATCCATATATAAGTATCACTTATAGAGTTAATCCTATGTGCTGTTGATGGCGCCAGCGCGAATTCGGATACTGGGCTTCTCTTTTTTAGATTAACAAATTAATCGCATGAGTCTCCCTACTTCATCGCAACAAGCGTTCGCCAGTCTGTCACCCGCTGTGATGCGCGCCTCCACCGTGGTGTTCGACACCTTCGAGGACTTTGTCCAGCGCAAGCAGCGCCAACCCGATGGCTTCAGCTATGGTGTCACAGGCACCCCTACGGCACGCCTGCTGGAGCAGCGCGTGGCTGCTCTGGAAAACGCCCGCCACTGTGTCATCGCCCCCTCCGGCGCAGCAGCCCTGATGACGACGGTGATGGGGTTCGTGCGCGGCGGGGACCATCTGCTGGTCTCGGCAGCCTGCTATGGTGCCCTCAAGACCTTTGCCGAGAAATGGCTGGCGCACATGGGGGTGGAGGTGGAGCTGTATCGCCCTGATATCGGCGCCGATATTGCCGAGCTGATCAAGCCGACCACGCGCATGATCTGCATGGAAGCGCCAGGCACGGTCACGATGGAGATGCAGGACATCCCGGCCATCACTGCCGTTGCGCGCCAACGCGGTGTGCTGACCATGCTGGACAACACCTGGGCCAGCCCCCTGGGGCTGAAATGTCTGGACCACGGTGTGGACTTCAGTATCCAGGCCGCCACCAAGTTCCTGGGCGGCCACTCTGACGTGCTCATGGGCTGCATCAGCATGAATGACCACGGTCACTACGACATCCTGCGTGAGACCCAGAGCATCCTTGGTCAGCAGGTCAGTCCCGAGGACTGCTTCCTGGTCCTGCGCGGGTTGGAGACATTGCAGTTGCGGGTGCAGGCACAGGGTGCATCGACGCTGCAGGTGGCGCACCATCTGGCCTGCCATCCAATGGTGGAACGGCTGATGTATCCGCCGCTAGAGTCCGACCCTGGTCATGCGCTCTGGAAGCGGGACTACAAGACCCATGGCTGCCTGTTTTCGATGATCCTGAAGCCTGCACCGGAAAGTGCCTTCCACGGTTTCTTCGACGCCCTGCAGCACTTCGTCATCGGGGCCAGCTGGGGCGGCGTGCACAGCCTGGCGGCGTATTATCCGGCCGCCTTGCAGGCCAATCGCGCTTTCCCGGCGACCGACCAGCCGGTGGTGCGCCTGTCCATCGGTCTGGAAGATCCGACCCTGCTGATCGCCGATCTGGATCAGGCACTGGCGCAGTATGCAAACGCTGCAGCGCAGGCATGATGCACGCGTCAATGACCACAGAAGCGGTGCCCAAATGCAGGCACGGCAACCGGGAGGAGAACCATGATTGATCTGTTTGTCAGGGCACTACCGCTGCTGGAGAAAGCGGTGGTGGTGACCATCGGGCTGGGACTAGGCTCGTTCGTGCTGGGCTCGGCGCTGGGCATGCTCATTGCGCTGGCACGGATCTCCGATGCGCGGCCACTGCGCTGGCTTGCGTTCGCCTACGTGTCGGTGTTTCGCGGCACACCGCTGCTGGTCCAGATTCTGCTGATCTATTTCGGTCTGCCCAACTATGGCATCACCATCGATCCCATTCCCGCCGCGCTGCTGGCACTGACGCTTTTCTCGGCAGCCTACCTGAGCGAGAACTTCCGCTCCGGCATCAATGCGGTAGATCGTGGTCAATGGGAAGCCGCGTGGGCCATGGGCATGGGCTACTGGAAGACGCTGTGGCGCGTGATACTGCCGCAAGGCCTGCGCATAGCCATTCCCCCCGTGGGCAGCCGCCTGATCGCGCTGATGAAGGACACCTCGCTGGCCTCCACCGTAACGGTGGTGGAACTGACACGCGTAGCCGATCAGCTGGGGGCGACCACCTTCCGCTACATGGACATGTTCATCATCGTCGGGACCATCTACTGGATCATCAACCAACTGCTCACTCTCCTGCAAACCTGGCTGGAAGAGATACTGTCGAGGCGCTATCAATGAATCAGTCTTCCCAATGCACCGTCCGCGTCAGTGGACTGGCCAAGGCATACGGTGCCAATCAGGTGCTGTGCGACATCAATCTCGAAGTCGCACGCGGTGAAGTGCTGGTCATCATGGGCCCGTCCGGCTCGGGCAAGACCACGTTCATCCGCTCACTCAATCTGCTGGAACTGCCGGACCGCGGCAGTATCGAGATCTGTGGGGTGAGGCTGAGCGATCCTGCGACATTGCCGGCGCGTGAACTGCGACAAAAGACGCTGCAGATCCGGCAGCAGACAGCCATGGTGTTCCAGTCCTTCAACCTGTTCCCGCACATGACGGCGTTGCAGAACGTGATTGAAGGACTGATCTCGGTCAAGGGCGTTGCCAAGGGAGCGGCCCGTGAGCGTGGTCTTGCGCTGCTGGGCAAGGTCGGGCTGGCGGAGAAGGCTGATGCGTATCCGGGCAAGCTCTCCGGTGGACAGAAACAGCGTGTAGCCATTGCCCGTGCACTGGCCATGGATCCGGAAGTGATCCTCTTCGATGAGCCGACCTCGGCACTGGATCCGGAACTGAGAGATGACGTGTTGAACGTGATGCGCGAACTGGCGGGCGAAGGCATGACGATGCTGGTCGTTACGCACGAAACCCGCTTCGCCCGGGAAGTGGCTGACCGCATCGTCTTCATGGAAGGCGGGCACGTGCTGGAAGACACCACCCCTGCCCTCTTCTTCGGTGCTCAGGGTAGCGAGCGTTCGCGGCAGTTCCTGGGACGTCTGCACGAATGATGTGAGCAAGCTGGCGAATTACCGTGATCAATCTGTGCACTACGGTACAGCACCTGTAGGGAGCCAGCCGAGATAAAGCAAATGTTCATACATAAGCGAAAAAGTAATTAAGAAATCATCCATCATTCATATTTCATAGATGATTGGTTACCTTTTCGACCTTATGGATGCCTTGCTCACGTCCTACCGTCCGTGTCGCATTAGGAACGTGTAAGCACGGACGGTGCCAGGCTTATTTGGCAGGACGAATTCCCGTCACGACGGGCGCGGCTCCACTCCCCTTCAATTCGAATGTCACCTGGTCTCCGACTTTGAGGCCTTGTAGCATTTTCTCATCCGATACTTTGAAGCCCATGGTCATTGCCGGCCAGTTTAGTTCTTTGATGGGTTGATGTGCCAAGGTAACGGTTTTTTGCTTCTGGTCGAGGCTCTTGATGACACCGGTCCCATGAGAAATCATTTCGCCAGCATCGGCTTGGCCCATCTTCATGCCTTGCATGTCTGCGGAAAATACGGGCGCGCTGCTGCCCAGCGATGCGGTAAAAAGCATGGCGTACATCAAGTTCTTCATATCAACTTCCTTTCACATTGAGGATAAATTAAGCCGGATTGGCTTTGGGTTGACGACCACGCATCAAACGATACGCGGCCGGAATGACGAACATCGAAAGCAATGGAGCGGTAATCATGCCGCCGACCATCGGCGCTGCAATCCGGCTCATGACTTCGGAGCCGGCGCCGCTTCCCCACAGAATTGGGATCAGGCCCGCCAGGATGACGGCCACGGTCATCGCCTTTGGGCGGACCCTGAGCACGGCACCTTCGCGGATTGCATCCTCCAGTACGGGGACTGAGATAGCACCTACCTGTTGTTCACGGACAGAGACCGCCTGTTTCAGGTACAACAGCATGACTACGCCGAATTCAGCGGACACGCCAGCCAGAGCGATGAACCCGACACCGGTGGCAACCGAGAGGTTGTAGCCTTGAACATAGAGGAACCAGATGCCGCCGACCAAGGCAAATGGCAGTGAGGCCATGATCAATGCTGCCTCATCGAAGCGCCGGAACGTCAAATAGAGCAGCACGAAGATGATCATTAGCGTTGCCGGCACCACCAGCTTCAAACGTGCATTTGCTCGCTCCAGGTATTCGAATTGTCCCGAGTAGGCAATGCTCAACCCGGGCATCAGCTTTACCTTGGAACTGACCGCAGTGCGCAAGTCGGCGACCACAGATGACAGATCCCGCTCCCGGACATCGACATAGATCCAGCCGCTGGGCCGCGCATTCTCACTTTTGAGCATGGGTGGACCATCGCTGATCTTCAGCGTGGCAACAGTTCCCAAGGTGATCTGCTGGCCGCCGCCGGTCAGAATCGGTAGATCGCGCAGGCGCTCTAGCGAGTCCCGAGTCTCTCTCGGGTAACGAACGCTGATCGGATAACGCGCCAGTCCCTCAATCGTCTCACCGACGTTCTCCCCACCGATGGCCGACGAGACGATGCTCTGGACATCAGCGATGTTGAGACCGTAGTTGGCGGCGGTCAGCCGGTCGATATCGACATCCACGTAACGTCCGCCACTGAGACGTTCGGCGAGCGCGGAGCTGACGCCCGGTACTGCTTTGGCAACCTGTTCAATTTCTTGCGCCGTCTTGTCGATATCGGCCAGGCTGGTGCCTGACACTTTGACGCCAATCGGGCTTTTTATCCCGGTAGCCAGCATGTCTAGCCGGTTACGAATGGGCGGCACCCAGATATTTGACAGGCCAGGCACTTTGACGACCCGGTCAAGTTCATTCACCAACTTCGCCGGCGTCATGCCGGGGCGCCATTGATCACGCGGCTTGAATTGAATGGTCGTCTCGAACATCTCCAAGGGGGCGGGATCGGTCGCACTCTCGGCACGGCCGGCTTTGCCGAAAACACTGGCGACTTCCGGAACCGTCTTGATCAGGCGATCGGTCTGTTGCAGCAGTTCGGCAGCTTTGGATGCGGACAAGCCTGGCAAGGCAGACGGCATATAGAGTAGATCCCCCTCATCCATCTGCGGCAAGAACTCGCCGCCCAAACGGCTGATCGGCCATAAGGTCGTCAACAGCGCAAGCGCCGCAATTGCCAGTGTCGCCCTAGGCCGTCGCAAGACGGCTTCCAGTAACGGCCGATAGCAACGAATCAGCCAGCGATTGAGCGGATTGCTGTTCTCCGAAGGGATCTTCCCGTGGATCATGTAGCCCATCAGGATCGGAATCAGCGTGACGGATAATCCGGCGGCACCAGCCATTGCATAGGTCTTGGTAAATGCCAATGGCCCGAATAAGCGTCCCTCCTGCGCCTCCAGCGTGAATACCGGGATAAACGACAGGGTAATGATCAGCAAGCAGAAAAACAGCGTTGGTCCGACCTCTGCGGCCGCCTCACCAATGACTCTCCAATGGGTTTCCCCCTGCAAAGGTTGCCCTGGATGTCGATGCGTCCACTCTTCAATATGCTTGTGCGCATTCTCGATCATGACAACGGCGGCATCGACCATGGCACCAATTGCAATGGCGATCCCCCCTAGGGACATGATGTTGGCATTGACGCCCTGATACCGCATCACGATGAAGGCAATCATGATGCCCAGCGGCAGAGAGACGATGGCAACCAGGGCAGAACGCAGATGCCAGAGGAACAGGCCGCAAACGACCGCAACGACAATGAACTCCTCAAGCAGCTTGTGCGACAGGTTGTCGATGGCACGATCGATCAACTGGCTCCGGTCATAGACGGGTACGACCTCAACACCAGCGGGCAGGCTTTTTTTGAGCTCTTCCAGTCGGCTCTTGACGGCCGCAATGGTGTCCTGCGCGTTCTTGCCTGAGCGCAGGATGATGACGCCTCCCACCGACTCACCTTCGCCATTGAGTTCCGCAATACCGCGGCGCATCTCCGGTCCGAATTGGATGGTCGCCACATCACCCAGTTTGACGGGTACGCCGTTTTTCCCCGTCGCCAAGGGAATGTTGCGGAAGTCCGCCAGCGCCTTCAAATAGCCGGAAGCCCGCACCATGTACTCGGTTTCCGCCATCTCGGGGTCGTCTCAGAAAACGGAAAATAAAGCACGCTAAGGCATAGCCGAACCTGCCAAGCTTGCTCCACCCTGTAGTGACGCGATCAGCGGGCAGGAAACGTTCCCCCTTCGCGCATGGCAGGCGCACACCAACTCAGACAGCACGGCCTCCATGCGCGCCAGGTCAGCCATTTTCTCGCGCACGTCCTTGAGCTTGTGCTCGGCCAGACTGCTGGCTTCCTCGCAATGGGTGCCATCCTCCAGCCGCAGCAGCTCGGCGATCTCATCCAGGCTGAAGCCCAGCCGCTGGGCTGATTTCACGAAGCGCACCCGCGTTACATCCGCCTCGCCATAGCGGCGGATGCTGCCATAGGGCTTGTCAGGCTCCAGCAACAAGCCCTTGCGCTGATAGAAACGGATGGTCTCCACATTGACCCCGGCCGCCTTGGCGAAAACGCCAATGGTCAGGTTCTCCAAATTGTTTTCCATATCGCTTGACTCCGTACATGAGTACGGAAGTAAGGTTACGCTATCCAATTTCAATTCGAAAGGACAAGCGCATGTCTGAACCAAAAACCGGGCGCGGCGCGCTCTTCACTGGAGGGCTTGCCGCCATCCTCGCCTCGGCTTGCTGCCTCGGGCCGTTGGTTCTGATCGCCTTGGGGTTCAGCGGCGCTTGGATCGGCAACTTGGCGGTGTTGGAACCCTATCGCCCCATCTTTATCGGCGTGGCGCTGGTGGCGTTGTTCTTCGCCTGGCGGCGCATCTACCGGCAGGCAGCGGCCTGCAAACCGGGTGAGGTCTGCGCGATTCCCCAAGTGCGAGCTACTTACAAGCTCATTTTCTGGATCGTGGCCGCGCTGGTTCTGGTCGCGCTCGGATTTCCCTACGTCATGCCATTTTTCTACTGATCGGAGTTCACCATGAAGAAACTGTTTGCCTCCCTCGCCCTCGCCGCCGTTGTTGCCCCCGTCTGGGCCGCCACCCAGACCGTCACGCTGTCCGTACCGGGCATGACCTGCTCCGCCTGCCCGATCACTGTCAAGAAGGCGATTTCCAAGGTCGAAGGCGTCAGCAAAGTTGACGTGACTTTCGAGACACGCCAAGCGGTCGTCACCTTCGACGATGCCAAGACCAGCGTGCAGAAGCTGACCAAGGCAACCGCAGACGCGGGCTATCCGTCCAGCGTCAAGCAGTGAGTCACTGAAAACGGCACCGCAGCACAACGGACGTCATTGTCTGGCGCCACAAACGATAAAGGATCTGTTGCATGACCCATCTAAAAATCACCGGCATGACTTGCGACTCGTGCGCGGCGCACGTCAAGGAAGCGCTGGAAAAAGTGCCAGGCGTGCAGTCGGCGCTGGTGTCCTATCCGAAGGGCACAGCGCAACTCGCCATCGTGCCGGGCACATCGCCGGACGCGCTGACTGCCGCCGTGGCCGGACTGGGCTACAAGGCAACGCTAGCCGATGCGCCACTGGCGGACAACCGCGTCGGACTGCTCGACAAGGTGCGGGGATGGATGGCCGCCGCCGAAAAGCACAGTGGCAACGAGCCCCCGGTGCAGGTAGCGGTCATTGGCAGCGGTGGAGCCGCGATGGCGGCGGCGCTGAAAGCCGTCGAGCAAGGCGCGCAGGTCACGCTGATCGAGCGCGGCACCATCGGCGGCACCTGCGTCAATGTCGGCTGTGTGCCGTCCAAGATCATGATCCGCGCCGCCCACATCGCCCATCTGCGCCGGGAAAGCCCGTTCGATGGCGGTATTGCGGCAACTGTGCCTACGATTGACCGCAGTAAGCTGCTGGCCCAGCAGCAGGCCCGCGTCGACGAACTGCGGCACGCCAAGTACGAAGGCATCCTGGGCGGTAATCCGGCCATCACCGTTGTGCACGGTGAGGCGCGCTTCAAGGACGACCAGAGCCTTACCGTCCGTTTGAACGAGGGTGGCGAGCGCGTCGTGATGTTCGACCGCTGCCTGGTCGCCACGGGTGCCAGCCCGGCGGTCCCGCCGATTCCGGGCTTGAAAGAGTCACCCTACTGGACTTCCACCGAGGCCCTGGCGAGCGACACCATTCCCGAACGCCTTGCCGTAATCGGCTCGTCGGTGGTGGCGCTGGAGCTGGCGCAAGCCTTTGCCCGGCTGGGCAGCAAGGTCACGGTCCTGGCGCGCAATACCTTGTTCTTCCGTGAAGACCCGGCCATCGGCGAGGCGGTGACAGCCGCTTTCCGTGCCGAGGGCATCGAGGTGCTGGAGCACACGCAAGCCAGCCAGGTCGCCCATATGGACGGTGAATTCGTGCTGACCACCACGCACGGTGAATTGCGCGCCGACAAACTGCTGGTTGCCACCGGTCGGACACCGAACACGCGCAGCCTCGCGCTGGACGCAGCGGGGGTCACTGTCAATGCGCAAGGTGCCATCGCCATCGACCAAGGCATGCGCACGAGCAACCCGAACATCTACGCGGCCGGCGACTGCACCGACCAGCCGCAGTTCGTCTATGTGGCGGCAGCGGCCGGCACCCGTGCCGCGATCAACATGACCGGCGGCGATGCGGCGCTCGACCTGACCGCAATGCCGGCCGTGGTGTTCACCGATCCGCAAGTGGCGACCGTGGGCTACAGCGAGGCGGAAGCCCACCACGACGGGATCGAGACCGACAGCCGCACCTTGACCTTGGACAACGTGCCGCGTGCGCTCGCCAACTTCGACACACGCGGCTTCATCAAGTTGGTTATCGAGGAAGGCAGCCATCGGCTGATCGGCGTACAGGCGGTCGCGCCGGAAGCGGGTGAACTGATCCAGACGGCGGCTCTGGCCATTCGCAACCGCATGACGGTGCAGGAACTGGCCGACCAGTTGTTCCCCTACCTGACGATGGTCGAGGGGTTGAAGCTCGCGGCGCAGACCTTCAACAAGGATGTGAAGCAGCTTTCCTGCTGCGCCGGGTGAGAAAAAGGAGGTGTTCAATGAACGCCTACACGGTGTCCCGGCTGGCTCTTGATGCCGGGGTGAGCGTGCATATCGTGCGCGACTACCTGCTGCGCGGATTGCTGCGCCCGGTGGCGTGCACACCAGGCGGCTACGGCTTGTTCGATGACGCCGCCTTGCAACGGCTGTGCTTCGTGCGGGCGGCCTTCGAGGCGGGCATCGGCCTCGACGCGCTGGCGCGGCTGTGCCGGGCGCTGGATGCGGCGGACGGCGACGAAGCGGCCGCGCAGCTTGCCCTGCTGCGTCAGTTCGTCGAGCGTCGGCGCGAAGCGTTGGCCGATCTGGAAGTGCAGTTGGCCACCCTGCCGACCGAGCCGGCACAGCACGCGGAGAGTCTGCCATGAACAACCCCGAGCGCTTGCCGTCCGAGACGCACAAACCGATCACCGGCTACCTGTGGGGCGGACTGGCTGTGCTGACTTGCCCCTGCCACCTGCCCATCCTCGCTGTCGTGCTGGCCGGCACAACCGCCGGTGCTTTCCTCGGCGAGCATTGGGTCATCGCGGCGCTCGGTTTGACCGGCCTGTTCCTTCTGTCCCTGTCGCGGGCGTTGCGGGCATTCAGGGAAAGAGAATGAGCGCTTTCCGGCCGGATGGATGGACGACGCCGGAACTGGCCCAAGCGGTCGAGCGCGGGCAGCTTGAACTGCACTACCAGCCCGTCGTCGATCTGCGCAGTGGTGGGATTGTCGGCGCGGAAGCCCTGTTGCGCTGGCGTCATCCGACGCTTGGACTATTGCCACCGGGCCAGTTCCTGCCCGTGGTCGAATCGTCCGGCCTGATGCCTGAAATCGGCGCTTGGGTGCTGGGCGAAGCCTGCCGCCAGATGCGTGACTGGCGAATGCTGGCATGGCGACCGTTCCGGCTGGCCGTCAATGTTTCGGCGAGCCAAGTGGGACCGGACTTCGACGGGTGGGTAAAGGGCGTGCTGGCTGATGCCGAGTTGCCCGCCGAGTATCTCGAAATCGAGCTGACCGAATCGGTCGCGTTTGGTGATCCGGCGATCTTCCCCGCCCTGGACGCCTTGCGGCAGATCGGTGTGCGCTTCGCCGCCGATGACTTCGGGACGGGGTATTCCTGTCTGCAACATCTGAAGTGCTGCCCAATCAGCACGCTCAAGATCGACCAATCGTTTGTCGCCGGGCTCGCCAACGACCGCCGCGACCAAACCATCGTGCACACCGTGATTCAGCTTGCGCACGGGCTGGGCATGGATGTGGTGGCTGAAGGCGTGGAAACATCGGCGAGTCTTGATCTATTGCGACAAGCGGACTGCGACACAGGACAAGGCTTCCTGTTCGCGAAGCCAATGCCGGCGGCGGCATTCGCCGTCTTCGTCAGTCAATGGAGGGGTGCCACCATGAATGCAAGTGACTCGACCACCACCAGTTGCTGCGTGTGCTGCAAGGAAATCCCGCTCGATGCCGCCTTCACCCCGGAAGGCGCGGAATACGTCGAGCACTTCTGCGGGTTGGAGTGTTATCAACGCTTCGAAGCGCGTGCCAAGACAGGGAACGAAACCGATGCCGATCCGAACGCCTGCGACTCGCTACCGTCAGATTGAGGCATGCCCTAACTTGGCGTCAGACCATCCGGCGCTAAATCGTCAGAATAGAGTTGCCTTCCGAATTGATTGACATGCGCCGTCAAGGGTCATAGATTTCTTCCTGACACATTTCCCTCAGGAGGATACCTTGCACGGTCAGCGCATCGGTTACGTCCGCGTCAGCAGCTTCGACCAGAACCCAGAACGGCAGCTCGAACAGATCCAGGTGGATAAAGTGTTCACCGACAAGGCGTCGGGCAAGGACACACGGCGGCCCGAACTGGAACGGCTGCTCGCCTTCGTGCGCGAAGGCGACACGGTCGTGGTGCACAGCATGGATCGTCTGGCGCGCAACCTCGACGACCTGCGCCGCCTGGTGCAGGGCCTCACCCAGCGCGGCGTACGCATCGAGTTCCTTAAGGAGCATTTGACCTTCACCGGCGAGGACTCGCCGATGGCGAACCTGATGCTGTCGGTAATGGGCGCGTTCGCCGAGTTCGAACGCGCCTTGATCCGCGAGCGGCAGCGCGAGGGCATCGCGCTCGCCAAGCAGCGCGGGGCCTACCGTGGCAGGAAGAAATCCCTGTCGTCTGAGCGTATTGCCGAACTGCGCCAACGTGTCGAGGCTGGCGAGCAAAAGACCAAGCTGGCTCGTGAATTCGGAATCAGTCGCGAAACCCTGTATCAATACTTGAGAACGGATCAGTAAATATGCCACGTCGTTCAATCCTGTCCGCCGCCGAGCGCGAAAGCCTGCTGGCGTTGCCGGACACCAAGGATGAGTTGATCCGTCACTACACGTTCAGCGAAACCGACCTCTCCATCATCCGGCAGCGGCGCGGCCCGGCCAACCGGCTGGGCTTCGCCGTGCAGCTCTGTTACCTGCGCTTTCCTGGTGTCATCCTGGGCGTCGATGAGCCGCCGTTTCCGCCCTTGTTGAAACTGGTCGCCGACCAGCTCAAGGTCAGCGTCGAAAGCTGGGACGAATACGGGCAGCGGGAGCAGACCCGGCGCGAGCACCTGGTCGAACTGCAAACGGTGTTCGGCTTCCAGCCCTTTACCATGGGCCACTACCGGCAGGCCGTCCAGTTGCTGACCGAGATGGCCTTGCAGACCGACAAGGGCATCGTGCTGGCCAGCACCTTGATCGAGCACCTGCGGCAGCAGTCGGTCATTCTGCCTGCCCTCAACGCCGTCGAGCGGGCGAGCGCCGAAGCAATCACCCGCGCCAACCGGCGCATCTACGATGCCTTGGCCGAACCGCTGTCGGACGCGCATCGCCGCCGCCTCGACGATCTGCTCAAGCGTCGGGACAACGGCAAAACGACCTGGCTGGCCTGGCTGCGCCAATCGCCCGTCAAACCGAATTCGCGGCACATGCTGGAACACATCGAACGCCTCAAAGCGTGGCAGGCGCTCGACCTGCCTTCTGGCATCGAGCGGTCGGTGCACCAGAACCGCCTGCTCAAGATCGCCCGTGAGGGTGGCCAGATGACGCCCGCCGACCTGGCCAAGTTCGAGGCGCAGCGACGCTATGCCACCCTGGTGGCGCTTGCCATCGAGGGCATGGCCACCGTCACCGACGAAATCATCGACCTGCACGACCGCATCCTGGGCAAGCTGTTCAACGCCGCCAAGAACAAGCATCAGCAGCAATTCCAGGCGTCCGGCAAGGCGATCAACGCCAAGGTGCGGTTGTTCGGCCGCATCGGCCAGGCGCTGATCGAGGCCAAGCAGGCGGGCCGCGATCCGTTCGCCGCCATCGAGGCCGTCATGTCCTGGGATGCCTTCGCCGAGAGCGTCACCGAAGCGCAGAAGCTTGCGCAGCCCGAGGACTTCGATTTCCTGCACCGCATCGGCGAAAGCTACGCCACGCTGCGCCGCTACGCGCCGGAATTCCTTGCCGTGCTCAAGCTGCGGGCCGCTCCCGCCGCGAAGGACGTGCTCGACGCCATCGAGGTGCTGCGCGGCATGAACAGCGACAACGCCCGCAAGGTGCCCGCCGACGCGCCGACCGAGTTCATCAAGCCGCGCTGGCAGAAGCTGGTCATGACCGACACCGGCATCGACCGGCGCTACTACGAGCTGTGCGCGCTGTCGGAGATGAAGAACGCGTTGCGTTCCGGCGACATCTGGGTGCAGGGGTCGCGCCAGTTCAAGGACTTCGAGGACTACCTGGTGCCGCCCGCGAAATTCGCCAGCCTCAAGCAGGCCAGCGAATTGCCGCTGGCCGTGGCCACCGACTGCGACCGGTACCTGCATGACCGGCTGACGCTGCTGGAAACGCAGCTCGCCACCGTCAACCGCATGGCGCTGGCCAACGAGCTGCCGGACGCCATCATCACGGAGTCGGGCCTGAAGATCACGCCGCTCGATGCGGCGGTGCCCGACACCGCGCAGGCGCTGATCGACCAGACAGCAATGATCCTGCCGCACGTCAAGATCACCGAACTGCTGCTGGAGGTAGACGAATGGACAGGCTTCACCCGGCACTTCGCGCACCTGAAATCGGGCGACCTGGCCAAGGACAAGAACCTGCTGCTGACCACGATCCTGGCCGACGCCATCAACCTGGGTCTGACCAAGATGGCGGAGTCCTGCCCCGGAACGACCTACGCCAAGCTCGCCTGGCTCCAAGCCTGGCATACCCGCGACGAAACCTATTCGTCGGCGCTGGCCGAACTGGTCAATGCGCAGTTCCGGCATCCCTTCGCCGAGCACTGGGGCGACGGCACCACGTCATCGTCGGACGGCCAGAATTTCCGAACCGGCAGCAAGGCCGAGAGCACTGGCCACATCAACCCGAAATATGGCAGCAGTCCTGGGCGGACTTTCTACACCCACATCTCCGACCAGTACGCGCCATTCCACACCAAGGTGGTCAATGTCGGCGTGCGCGACTCGACCTATGTGCTCGACGGCTTGCTGTACCACGAGTCCGACCTGCGCATCGAGGAGCACTACACCGATACGGCAGGATTCACCGATCATGTATTTGGCCTGATGCACCTGCTGGGCTTCCGCTTTGCGCCGCGCATCCGCGACCTGGGCGACACCAAGCTGTTCATCCCCAAGGGCGACACCGTCTACGACGCGCTCAAGCCGATGATTAGCAGCGACAGACTGAACATCAAGGCTATTCGCGCCCATTGGGATGAAATTCTACGGCTGGCCACGTCGATCAAGCAGGGCACGGTGACGGCTTCGCTGATGCTGCGCAAGCTCGGCAGCTATCCGCGCCAGAACGGCCTGGCCGTGGCCCTGCGCGAGCTGGGGCGTATCGAGCGCACGCTGTTCATCCTGGATTGGTTGCAAAGCGTGGAGCTGCGCCGTCGCGTGCACGCTGGGCTGAACAAGGGCGAAGCCCGCAATGCGCTGGCCCGCGCCGTGTTCTTCAACCGTCTGGGTGAAATCCGCGACCGCAGCTTTGAGCAGCAGCGCTACCGTGCCAGCGGCCTCAACCTGGTGACGGCGGCCGTCGTGCTATGGAACACGGTCTATCTGGAACGGGCTGCGCACGCGCTGCGGGGCAACGGCCACGCCGTCGATGACGCGCTGTTGCAGTACCTGTCGCCGCTCGGCTGGGAGCACATCAACCTGACCGGCGATTACCTCTGGCGCAGCAGCGCCAAGATCGGCGCGGGCAAGTTCAGGCCGCTGCGGCCGTTGCAACCTGCTTAGCGTGCTTTATTTTCCGTTTTCTGAGACGACCCCGAGCCGTTCGTTGACCGGGTTGATGTGCAGGCGATCCGCACCTATCAAGTGTCGTTTCACAGACGCCGCACAGTCACATCTACCGACCAAGCGTCCCCAAACGAAAACACTCCCGTCAACCTCCCCCCCACCTCCAGCTCACAAGCCTTTGTCAGCCCACCCGTGATCACCAGATCACCCGCCTCCAGCCGCTGACCAAACGCGGCCAGCTCCCGCGCCAGCCGCGCCACCGCGTCAAGGGGGTGGCCGTCGGCATCGGCGCCCACGCCCTGTCCCAGCGTGTGGTGGCTGCCGTCGTGCAGGCGCACCGCCACGGTGCCCGCCGCCATCAGGTCGGTCACCGGCAGGCGTGGCCCGACGACGACCTGGCCGGCGGACGAGTTGTCGGCGGTGTTCTGTTCGAGGTTGAAGCGGTAGCCTGTCCAGGTGGAGTGCACGACTTCGAGGCAGGCGTAGGCGCCCTCCACGGCGGCGACCACGGTGTGGCGGTCGACGGGCGCGTGCCGCGCGTCGAGGGCGGTTTGGAGGCGCAGCCCGATCTCGGGTTCGACCCGCGGCTGCACCAGGCGCTCGTGCACCGCGTCGCCCGAGTTCAGCAGCATCCGGTCGGTCAGCGGCCCGATGTTGGGCCGGGCTATGCCCATCTGGCGGCGCATCACTTCCGACGTGTAACCCAGCTTCCACCCGACCACGCGCTCGCCGGCGGCCAGGCGCAGGCCGAGCAGCGCGCGCTGGATGGCGTAGGCGGTGGCGAGGTCGGGCGTGCCGATGGTGGCTGCGGCGTCCAGTGTCCGACCGGCCTGGCGGGCGGCCCAGATCGCTTCGGCGAGTTGGTTGGGCGTCTGGGTCATGGGGGGGCTCCGCCTGGAAAGGTTGAGGGTGGGGCGCGCCGGCTATGGCAGGTCGGGCGCGCCCAGCAGCGCGTGGCCCTGGCCGATGAGGGCCTCGATGCCGAGCGCGATGCCGATCAGCCGCGCTTCGGCGCGCGGCGGCCCCATCAGCTGCAGGCCCACCGGCATCCGGTTGGCGTCGAGGCCCACGGGCATCGTCAGCGCGCACCAGCCGAACAGGTTGCTGATGGCGGTGTTGCGCATGGCCTTCATGTTGGCCGGCGCGTAGGTCTCCACCGTGCCGATGTCGGCCAGCCGCGGCGGCGAGGCGGGCACGGTGGGCGTGAGCAGGACGTCGACGTCGTCGAACAACCGGGCCGCGCCCGCGCCGCAGCGCTGCAGCACGGCCTTGCGCCGCAGGTACTCGACGGAAGACACCTGCTCGGCCCAGCGCACGCGGTCGCGCACCACCGGGTCCAGCCGCTCCACCTTGTGCGGGAAGTGCTGGTCGAGGTAGGCCGCGAGTTCGGACGCTGCGAGGCCGCCGCGGCGGAAGATGTCGAAGGCTTCCTCGCAGTGCGGCAGCGGGAACCGGACCACCTGCGCGCCGGCCTGGGCGAGGCGCTGAACGGCCGCTTCCACGGCGGCGGCGATGCTCGGGTCGATGTCGTCCCAGAAGTGGTTGGTCGGCACGCCGACGCGCAGTCCTTGCACGCGCACCGGGGCAGGCGCGGGCAGGCCCTGGCTCTCTGTGTCGAGGGCGGCGAACGCGTAGGCCAGGTCTTCCACCGTGCGGGTGAGCACGCCCGCGGTGTCGAGCGAGGACGACAGGGGCACGATGCCTTCGACCGGCCAGCGCCCCACGGTGGTCTTCAGGCCCACCTGTCCGGTCATGGACGCGGGCACGCGCACCGAACCGGCGGTGTCGGTGCCCAGCGCCAGCAGGGCGCTGCCCTGCACCAGCGAGACGCCCGCGCCCGCGCTGGACCCGCCTGGCACGCGGTGCTCGTGGGGTGACCAGGGGTTCCGGGGCGTGCCCCAGTGGGCGTTGACGCCAAGACCCCCGAACGCGAACTCGACCGTGTGCGTCTTGCCGACCACGATGCCCAGTTGCCGCTGCAGCCGCGCGACCAGCGGGCCGGCCGCCTGCCAGGCTTCGGGCAGGGCCTCGTCGCTGCCCGCAAACACCGGCAGGCCGGGCACGCCGTACAGGTCCTTCACCGACACCGGCAAGCCCATCAGCGGGCCCAGGTCCTGGCCCTGGTCCAGCAGGGTGTCGACCGCAGCGGCGGCGCTGCGGGCGCGCGCGCCGTCCCAGGTCTTGTAGGCGTTGAGCCGGGGTTCCATGCGCGCGTGGTGTTGCGCGCAGGTGTCGATCAGGGCCACCGCCGTCAGTTCGCGGCGGCGCAGGCGGGCGGCGTGCTCGGCCAGCGACAGGTGGGCAGCGTTCAAGGGCCTTCTCCTCGGGGTGTGGTGAACAGGGTGTGTCCCATTGTCACCACCCGGCCGCCAAGTCCGCGGCGATCTCTTCTGGTGTGCCCAGGCGGTTCATCGGCGTGTCGCGCAGCAACTGGGTGTAGATGGCTTTCATCCAGCCGGTCTCGGCCTCGCTCAGCGGCTGCGGGTTGCGCGGCACGATGCGCTGGCCGTTGTCGATGGCACCGGGCGAGACGCACCCAGATGGTGCCGCCCACGTTGTGCACCGACGCGTCGACGCGGCCATGGGCCTGCAGGGCCGCCTGCACCACGCGCCCCTGGTAGCGCTGGGCGGCGATTCCGGTCCTGGTCAGCGGCCGAGGTCTTTGGCGCTGACGCCCGCGATGCCCCAGTTCTCCTTGGGCATTTCGTGGATCCAGACGCGGATGGTTTCCTTCTTCGCGTCGATGGCCTCGTGCAGCGCCTGGGTGACCTTCTCGATCACGGCCTTCTTCTGCTCGGGCGTGCGGCCTTCGAGTATGTAGATCTGTGCGAACGGCATGGTGGTGGTCTCCTGGGTCAGTTGGCTTTGATGTCCAGCTTGCGGATCAGGGCACCCCAGCGGTTGTTCTCGGCCTTGATGAAGGCGTCGAACTCCTGGGGCGTGGTGACGCGCAGGTTGCCGGAGATGTTGTCGAACGCGGCCTGGGCCTCGGCGGTCTTGGCGCCTTTGGCCCAGGCGTCGTGCAGCTTCTGCACGACGGCGGCCGGGGTGGCGGCGGGGGCGACCAGGCCGAACCAGGTCTCCACCGCGAAGCCGGGGTAACCGGACTCGGCCACGGTCGGTACGTCCGGCAGGGCCTTGGCGCGCGTGGGCGAGGTGACGGCCAGCGCCTTGAGCTTGCCGCTGCGGATGTGCTGCAAGGTGGTGGCCAGCGAGCTTTCCATGCTCATGATCACCGTGCCCGAGAGCAGGTCCGGCACGATCTGGCTCGACCCCTTGTAGGGGATGTTGGTGAGTTCGATGCCGGCCACCGACTGCAGCAGCTCGGCCGCCAGGTGGTTGCTGGTGCCGATGCCGGACGTGGCGTAGCCGAGCTTGCCCGGGTTGGCCTTGGCGTAGGCCACCAGACCCTTGAGGTCGGCGAACGGTGCGCTCGGGTGCACGACGATCACGCAGGGCGTGGTGCCCACCAGCGAGATCGGGGCGAAGTCCTTTTCCACCTGGAACGGCAGCTTGTCGTAGAGGTAGGGCGCGATGGCCAGGCTGCTGATGGCCGACAGCCCGATGGTGTAGCCGTCCGGTGCGGCCTTGGCCACCGCGTCGGTGCCGATGTTGCCGCCGGCGCCGGCCTTGTTCTCGACCACGAAGGACTGGCCCAGCGCGTCGCCCATGGCCTTGGCGGCGGTGCGGCCCATGATGTCGGTGGGTCCACCCGGTGGGAAGGGCACGATGAGCTTGACGGGACGGGCGGGGTAGGCGTCCTGCGACCAACCAGCGGCGGGTGCCAGGGCCAGGCCGGCCCCCACGGAGGCGATGAAATCTCTGCGTTGCATAGGGTGCGTTCCTCAGGCCGCTTTTTTCTGCTCGCGCGCATCTCGCGCGCGAGCCATGGTCATGGCCGTGTCTTCGATCATGTCTTCCTGGCCACCGACCATCTTCTTGCGGCCCAGTTCGACCAGGATGTCGCGCGCCGACAGGCCGTACTTGACGGCGGCGCGTTTGGCGAACAGCAGGAAGCTGCCGTACACGCCGGCGTAGCCCAGCGTGAGCGCGTCGCGGTCGATGCGGATCGGGAAGTCCATGATGGGCGTGACCAGGTCTTCGGCCACGTCCTGGATCTTCCAGACGTCCACACCGGTCTGCACGTCCATGCGGTCGAGCACGGCGACCAGCACTTCCATCGGCGTGTTGCCTGCGCCCGCGCCCAGGCCGGCGGCGGCAGCGTCGATGCGGGTGGCGCCACATTCAATGGCGGCGACCGAGTTGGCCACGCCCATGGCCAGGTTGTGGTGGCCGTGGAAGCCCAGCTCGGTCTCGGGCTTGAGCGCGTCGCGCACGGCCTGCAGGCGGGCCTTCACGTCGGCGGGCAGCATGTAGCCGGCCGAGTCGGTGATGTAGATGCAGTTGGCGCCATAGCCCTCCATCAGCTTGGCCTGTTTCACCAGGCCTTCGGGGCTGTTCATGTGGGCCATCATCAGGAAGCCCACGGTGTCCATGTCGAGCTTTCGGGCGAAGGTGATGTGCTGCTCGCTCACGTCGGCTTCGGTGCAGTGCGTGGCCACGCGGATGGTGTGCACGCCCAGGCCGTGCGCCATCTTCAGGTGGTCGACGGTGCCGATGCCGGGCAGCAGCAGGGCCGAGACCTTGGCCTGCTTCATCAGCGGGATCACGGTGCCCAGGTACTCCTCGTCGGAGTGGGCCGGGAAGCCGTAGTTGACGCTGGAGCCGCCCAGGCCGTCGCCGTGGGTGACCTCGATCAGCGGCACACCGGCGGCGTCGAGGCCGCAGGCGATGCTCTTCATCTGTTCGAGCGTCATCAGGTGGCGCTTGGGGTGCATCCCGTCGCGCAGGGTCATGTCGTGCAGGGTGATTTTTTGCTGGCTCATGGGGTGCTCCGGATCAGGCGGCGACGGGTTCGAGCACGAGCTCGCCCTTCAGGATTTCTTCGGCAAACATCTCGGCGGTGCGCGCGGCGGCGGCGGTCATGATGTCCAGGTTGCCGGCGTACTTGGGCAGGTAGTCGCCCAGGCCCTCGACCTCCATGAAGACCGAGACGCGGTTGCCGTCGAAGACGGGGCCGTTGACCAGCTTGTAGCCCGGCACGTACTTCTGCACTTCCTTGATCATGTCGTGCACCGACTTCGTGATCGCGGCCTCGTCGGGCGTGCCTTCGACCAGGCAGTGCACCGTGTCGCGCATGATCAGCGGCGGCTCGGCCGGGTTGATCACGATGATGGCCTTGCCCTTCTTGGCGCCGCCCACCTTCTCGACCGCGCCGGCCGTGGTGCGGGTGAACTCGTCGATGTTCTTGCGCGTGCCGGGACCGACCGATTTGCTGGACACGGTGGCGACGATCTCGCCGTAGCTCACCGGCTGCACGCGGCTGACCGCGTAGACCATGGGGATGGTGGCCTGGCCGCCGCAGGTGACCATGTTCACATTCATCTCGCGCTGGCCGACGTGCTGCTTGAGGTTGACCGGCGGCACGCAGTAGGGGCCGATGGCGGCGGGCGTGAGGTCGATCATCATCGCGCCCTGCTCATTGACCTTGCGCGAGTTCTCGGCGTGCACGTAGGCGCTGGTGGCGTCGAACACGATCTGCACACCGTCGGCCTTCATGTGCGGGATCAGGCCGTCCACACCCTCGGCGGTGGTCTTGATGCCCATCTCCTTGGCGCGCTTGAGACCGTCGGAGTTGGGATCGATGCCCACCATCCACACGGGTTCGAGCAAGGGGCTGCGCTGCAGCTTGGCCAGCAGGTCGGTGCCGATGTTGCCGGGCCCGATCAGGGCGCACTTGATTTTTTTGGTCATGGGTTGACTCCTGGGGGAAGAAGAAAAAAGGTTCAGGTGAGCGTGCGCACCACGCCACCGTCCACCCGCAGCGCGGCGCCGGTGGTGGCGCTGGCCTGCGGGCTGCAGACGTAGGCCACCATGGCCGCCACCTCGTCGGGGCGGATGAAGCGGCGCAGCAGCGAGGTGGGGCGCGCGTCGCGGAAGAAGCGGGCCGCGGCTTCGTCGAAGCTCAGGCCCTGCTGCGCGGCGAGCGTGTCGAAGAAAGCGCGTGCGCCTTCGGTCAGCGTGGGGCCGGGCAGCACGCTGTTGACCGTGACGGCGGTGCCGGCGCAGCACTCGGCCAGGCCGCGTGCCACGGACAGCTGGGCCGACTTGCTCATGCCGTAATGCACCATCTCGGCCGGCGGGCAGATGCCCGACTCGCTGGAGATGAAGACGATGCGGCCGCGGTTGCGCGTCAGCATGCCGGGCAGCGCGGCGCGGGCGAGGCGCACGCCGCTCATCACGTTGACCTCGAACAGGTGCTGCCAGTCGGCGTCGGCGATCTGCTCGAAGGGCTTGGGCTCGAAGATGCCGAGGTTGTTGACCAGGATGTCCACATCGGCCAGCCGGGTCGCCACCTGCTCGCAGCCGGCGGCGGTGCCCAGGTCGGCGGCGATGCCCGACACCTCGGCCTGCGGGTGCTGTTGGCGCAGGGTCTGCAGGGCGCGCTGCACCGACGCCTCGCCGCGGCCGTTGAGCACCACATGGGCGCCGTCGGCCAGCAGGGCCTGGGCGATGGCCAGGCCGATGCCAGCGGTCGAGCCCGAGACGAAGGCGGTCTGCCCCGCCAGGGGGCGTGGTGCCGGGCTCATGGGCGCCCTCCTACGGGCGGACGGGCGTGCAGCCAGCCGGCCAGCCAGCGGGTCAGGCGCGGCGCCACCACCCAGGTCATGAGGACCACCACCAGCACGGTGATGACCATGGTGCGCGGCACCAGCGGCCAGTCGGCCAGCAGCGGCGCCACGGTGAGGAACAGCAGCAGCACGGTCGGGAAGATGCCCAGCCAAGTCACGATCGCCACCTTCCAGCGCGGCGGCGCCTTGGTGGTGCTGCCCGCCGGCGCGAACCAGTAGTCCAGCCCGCTGACCCGGCGCATCTCCTGCGCACCGACGGTGTGGGGTGCGACTTGCGCGAGCCAGCGGGCCCGCTCGGGCGAGTCCTGCCAGGCGGCCAGGTGCGCCTCGTTGTCGAAGGCGAAGACCACGTGGTAGAGCAGGGGCTCGTCGCCGCCGCCGGCCTCGCCAGGGCGCACCAGCTGGCCGCCCAGGTGGCCGCCCAGGTGGCCGGGGAAGTGGGTCGCTGCCTCGATCATGCCGGCCATGGCCGTCTCGAAGCCGGCCACGCCTTGGGGTGCGACCCGGCGCGTGACCAGCACGGTCACGGCGCGCGACGGGGTGGCGGGTGCGTTCATGGGTGCAGGCGGCTCAGGGCGGCGCTCAGACGAATCGCATGCCAACCGTGCCCAGGTCCTGGAAGCGCACGTTCACGCTGTCGCCGGCCTGCACCGCAATGGCTTCGGTCACGCCGCCGGTCATGATGAAGCTGCCCGTCGGGATCTCCTGACCGCGCGCGCCCAGGTGGTTGGCCAGGGCGGCGATGGCGGCGGCCGGGTGGCCCATCACGGCGGCGCCGGCGGCCATGGCCACGATCTGGCCGTTCTTCTCCAGCACCACGCCCAGCGTGCGCAGGTCCAGGTCTTCCACACGACGGGCGCGGCCACCGATCACGAAGCGCGAGGCCGAGGTGTTGTCGGCGATCACGCTCTTGAGGTCGAACTTGAAGTCGCGGTAGCGGCTGTCGATGATCTCCACGCCGGGGATCACGAAGTCGATCGCGGCCATCACGGCGCCGACGTGGCAGCCCGGACCTTTGAGCGGCGCCTTGGTGACGACGCAGATCTCGGCCTCGACCTTGGGGTGGATGAGTTCGGAGGTCTTGATGTCGCTGCCTTCGGCGCAGGCCATGTAGTCGCTGACGAAGCCGAAGACCGGCGTGTCCACGCCCATCTGCTTCATCTTGGCGTAGGAGGTCAGGCCGCACTTGAGGCCCACCGTCTTGTGGCCACGGCTTTCCTTGCGCGCGCGGATCAGGTCCTGGATCGCGTAGGCGTCGTCCCAGTCCATGTCCGGGTGGTCGTCGGTGATCTTGGTGACGTCGTGCGCCTTCAGCTCGGCGTTTTCCAGGTGCTCGGCGAGCTGGGCGAGGGTGTTCTTGTCGAGTTTCATGTGGTTGTTTCCTTCCCGCTCAGGCGACGAAACGCACCGACGTGCCGCCCAGGCCGCCGACGCTGCAATACAGGCTGTCGCCCGCGACCACCGGCACCAGCGGCGACTGCGAGCCAGAGAGGATGATGTCGCCGGCCTTGAGGCCGATGCCCAGACGGCCGAGCGTGTTGGCCAGCCAGGCCACCGCGTTGACCGGCGAGCCCTGCACCGATGCGCCGCAGGACGTGCTGATGATTTCGCCGTTCTTTTCCAGCACCATGCCGGCCAGCGCGAGGTCGAGGTCGCGCGGGCTCTTGCGCAGGCCGCCGAGCGTGAGCACGCCGCAGGAGGCGTTGTCGGCCACGGTGTCCTGGATCTTGATCTTCCAGTCCTTGATGCGCGAGTCGACGATCTCGAAGCACGGCATCACGCAGTCGGTGGCGCGCAGCACGTCGGCCGCGGTGACGCCGGGGCCTTCGAGGTCGCGCGCCAGGATGAAGGCGACCTCTGCCTCGGCCTTGGGCGCGATCATGCTGCTCACCGGGATGGGCTGGCCTTCGTTGTAGACCATGCCCGAGAGCAGGTGGCCGAAGTCGGGCTGGTTGACCTTGAGCATGTCCATCACGACCTTGCTCGTCACGCCTATTTTCTTGCCCACCACGCGCTCGCCCGCGTCCAGCCGGCGCTGGATCATGCGCAGCTGGATCTGGTAGGCGTCCTCGATGGTGATGTCCGCTTCGCGGTCGGTCAGCGGAGCGACGGGTTGGCGGTCGAGCAGCGACTGGTAGAGCTCGTCGCCGTAGTGCTGGATCTTGGAGTTGTCCATGGTGTTCTGTGTGGGAAAAGGGGTCAGGCGGACGCGGCGCCCTGCGCGTCGGCTTCGGCGAGGAAGTTCGACACCAGCTGGGCGAAGCGCGCGGCGTGTTCGATCTGCGTCCAGTGGCCGCAGTGGCCGAACACGTGCAGCTGGCTGTTGGGAATCCACTGGCTCAGCGTGAGCGAGGTCTGCAGCGGAATCACCTGGTCCTCGCGGCCGTGGACGATGAGCGTCTCGTGCGGCAGCGCGCGGATCGCCGATTCGGGGCTGGCCATGGCGTCGACCCAGCGCTGGCGCGGGGCCGGGAACATGGCCGAGAAGGATTCCTGGAAGCCGGGGCGGATGCTGGCCTGGTAGCGCAGCTCGGCCAGCTCGTCGGTGACCAGCGCGCGGCTGTGGGCGAAGATGTCCAGCAGGCGCTTCATGGTGGCCAGCGAGGGCTCGTAGCCCCAGACCGCGTCCAGGCCCGGCGTGATCGGGAAGGGCACACCGACCGAGCCCATGAGCACCAGGCGGCGCACGCGCTGCGGCGCGCGGATCGCCAGCGCCAGCGAGAGCGCGCCGCCAAAGCTGTTGCCGACCACGTCGGCTTTCTCGACGCCCATCGCGTCCATGACATCCAGCGCCTGCTGGACCCAGGTGTCCATGTTGTAGGTCATGCCGGCGGGGCGGTCGGTGTAGCCGAAGCCCACCATGTCGGGCGCGATGACTCGCCGATCCTTGGCGATGACCGGCATGGCGAGGCGCCAGTTGGCCCAGGCGCTTACACCCGGACCGGAGCCGTGGATGAACAGCACCGGAGGCTGTCCCGGCTTGGAGCTGCCGAGGTCGTGCACGTTGGTGTTGAAGCTGCCTGTGCGAACGCTCAGCGCAATTTCAGGGTTGTGTGGGGCATTCATGTGTCTTGTCCTTGAGGTCTTTGCTTTGAAGGGGCGGCGAGTGGGCCGGGACGACTGGTTCCGTTCATGTCCCCCGTCGGTCGCTGCGCGCTCGCCTCCTCCTTTACTTCACTGCACCAGTCGCCCCGGCCCACTCGCTGTCGGCGCACGAGGCCGTTCGTCCAGGGCAGCCGTGGAACCGGCTATGCCGGGCCACAGGCGGCGTCCCCCTCGAAGCGTCGAAGACGCGCAACGGAGGGGGGAAGCCGCGCAGCGGCGCAGGGGGGAGATCACAGCTTCACCATCACGTTGCGGAGTTCCGTGTAGAACTCCAGCGAGTGCACGCCGCCTTCGCGGCCGATGCCCGAGGCCTTGCTGCCGCCGAAGGCGGTGCGCAGGTCACGCAGGAACCAGCTGTTGATCCAGCACAGGCCGACCTCGATGGCCGCGGCCATGCGGTGCGCCTTGCCCAGATCCTGCGTCCACACGGTGGTCGCCAGGCCGTAGTCGGTGGCGTTGGCCAGCGCAATCGCTTCCTCTTCGGTGTCGAAGGGGGCGATGTGGCAGCAGGGGCCGAAGATCTCCTCGCGGATCACGCTGGCGCTTTCGGGCAGGCCGGTCCAGATAGTGGGCTGCACGAAGTGGCCGTTGGCGTACTCGCCCGTCATGGCCGGTTCACCGCCGCCGGTGACGACGGTCGCCCCCTCGGCCCTGGCCTTGGCGTAGTAGCCCATGACCTTCTGCTTGTGTTCGGCCGAGATCAGCGGGCCGATGCCCACGCCCGGCATGTCGGGGCCGCCGATCTTCAGGCCCTCAGCCTTTTCTTTCAGCGCGGCGACGAACTTGTCGAAGATCGGGCGCTGCACGTACACGCGTTCGGTGCCCAGGCAGACCTGGCCGCAGTTCTCGAAGGCGCTGCGGGTGATGCCGGCGATGGCCTTGTCGAAGTCGGCGTCGGCGAACACGATGCCGGCGTTCTTGCCGCCGAGTTCGAACGACACCGGGCGCACACCCTTGGCGGCGGCGGCCATGATGGCTTCACCCGTGCGGGTCTCGCCGGTGAAGGTGATGCCGTTGACACCCGGGTGCTTGGTGATGAATTCGCCGGCCGAGCCGGGGCCGAAGCCGTGCAGCACCTGGTACACGCCCTTGGGCACGCCGACCGCGTTCATCACCTCGCCCAGCAGGGTCGCGGTGGCGGGGGTTTCCTCCGAGGGTTTGACGATGACGGTGTTGCCGCAGGCCAGGGCCGGGCCGACCTTCCAGGTCATCAGCAGCAGCGGCAGGTTCCAGGGGCAGATCACGCCGACCACGCCCAGGGGTGTGCGCAGGCCGTAGCTGATGGCAGTGCCGCCGTCGGGCGTGGTCATCTGGAAGCTCTCGGTCGGCACGTTCTTGACGATGTCCGCAAAGATCTTGAAGTTGGCGGCGCCGCGCGGGATGTCGATGTGCGAAGCCAGCGAGCGCGGCTTGCCGGTGTCGGCCAGTTCGGCGGCGAGGAAGTCGTCGAAGCGGCGGTTGATCTCGTCGGCCACCGCGTGCAGCAGTTCGGCGCGCTTGACCACGCTCATCGTGCCCCACTCGCCCTTGAGCGCGGCGCGGCCCGCGGCCACGGCCGCGTCGACCTCGGCCTGACCGGCCTCGTGCACCAGACCTACGACCTCGTTGGTGGCCGGGTTGCGGTTTTCGAAGGTCTTGGCGGTGGCGACGAAATCGCCGTTGATGAAGTTCAGGAACTGTTTCATGGTGCGTGAGGAAGGAAAAGAAAAGTCAGTCGAGGCCCAGGGCCTTCAGGCCGGCGCGGGCACAGGCTTCGTCCTGTTCGGCCGAGCCGCCGGACACGCCGATGCCGCCGATGCGCTGGCCACCGGCCACGATGGGCAGGCCGCCACCGAACAGCACCAGGCGCTGGCGCTGGTTCAGGCCGATGCGCAGCAGCTCGTCGTCGCCGATCACGCCGCCCCACTGCGAGGTGGGGAAGCCAAAGCTGGCCGCGGTGTAGGCCTTGTCGATCGCGATGTCGATCGAATGCAGAAACGCATGGGGCATGCGCAGAAACGCGGTCAGCGTGCCCGAGGCATCGGTCACGGCCACGTTGATGCGAATGCCCGATGCCTCCGCATGCGCCACCGCCGCCTGACAGGCCAACGAAGCCGCAGATGCGGTGATGACGGAAGATGGAACAGAGAGAGCGGATGTCATAAGAAGAAGCGGCGAGAGAAAGGTGACTCCAGTTCGAGGGGCACCGAGGAACCGGCTCCGCCGGGCCTCAGGTGCCGTCCCCCCTCCAAGCGCCGAAGGCGCGCCAGAGAGGGGGGAAGCCGCGTCAGTGGCGCAGGGGGGTGATCACGTGTACACCTCGGTGAAAGACGGCACCAGATAGCCCGTGTGATAGAAGATCCCGCTGCCCAGTTGGTCTTCGGTCCAGGTCGTCACCGGCCGGTCGCGCTGGGCCAGATAGCCCAGGCCGGCGAAGGTCTCGTTGCGGTTGCCGCTCGGGTCGAAGAAGTAGATCGTCTCGCCGCGCGTGATGCCGTGGCGGGTGGGGGCCACGTCGATGCGCGTCTTGGTCTTGGCCATCACGTCGGCGGACTTGAGCACGTCGTGCCACGAGTCCAGGAAGAAGGCGATGTGGTGCAGGCCGCTGCGCGGCCCACCGACGAAGGCGATGTCGTGCGGCGTGGTGGTGCGGGCCATCCAGGTCGCCGCCTGCATGTTGCCTTCGGGTCCGACCAGCACCTGCTCGGTCAGGAAGAAGTCCAGCGCCTCGGTCATGAAGCGGGTGTTGTCGGCCACGGTGTTGATGCCGGCCTCGGGATTCATCTCGCACATCAGCAGGCAGTGGTCCAGCCAGTGGGCGCCCGCGCCCTTGAGGCCGTCGGGCCAGGGGTCGGGATTGATGTTGCCCACGTCGGTGCCGACAAACTCCTTGCTGGCATACAGGCGCATTTCGTGCCCGCTGGGCAGTTTGAACTGCAGCATGCGGCCGGTCGAGGGCAAGGTGCCTTCGTCGAGCATGGTGGTCTTCACACCCCAGGCCTCGATCTTCTGCTGCAGCGCTTCAAGGTCGGCTTCCTTCTCGACCTTGTAGGCCAGGTGGTTCATGCCGGCCTGGTCCGACGGGGTCAGGATGACCGAGTACTTGTCCCATTCGTCCCAGCACTTGAGGTAGACGTTGCCCGCCTTGTCCTTCATGGTGGTCTTCATGCCCAGCACGTTCTCGTAGTGCCGGACGGCGGCGTCCATGTCCATCACTTTCAGGCTCGCGTGCCCGATGCGCATCACACCCATGTTGTGTCTCCTGGTGGTTGGTTACTGCTGCTGAATCGAAGGGCTGGCAGTCGCAGACTCTGCGCGCCCCTTGGAAAACGGTTTGCTCAACTTGCCGGCCACTTCGAGGTTCACCGGCGTCTGGGGTGCCACGCGGCATGCCAGCGTGTAGCCCTGGTTCTCTTCGTCGAGCGTCACGTGTGCACGGCTGATCGGCCCCAGGGCCTTGATCTGTCCCTCGACGATGCGGACCTTGCAGACCCCGCAGCCGCCGTTGACGCAACCCACCGGGATGCCCTTGCGGCCCAGGCGGACCATGCCGGTGAGCAGGCTTTCATTGCCGGCGCAGGGAAAGGTCTCGTCCGTCTGGGCCACGTGCACTGCGAACTTGGGGCGGGAATCAAACAGGGACATGTCTCAGTTCTTCTTCAACGCAGCAGCTTCAGCTGCCAAAGATAGGGCGGAGCGGTCATACCGTCCAATACCGAATTTTTGCGACCCTATACTGGTGAGGTATTGCGAGCCGAACCAGGAGGCCCCATGGATCTCAAAGACATGCGCCAGTTTCTGGCGGTCGCCGAAGAGCGCAACTTCACCCGCGCGGCCGAGCGCCTGCACATGGCGCAGCCGCCGCTGTCGCGCCAGATCAAGGCGCTGGAAGACGAGATGGGGGCGCCGCTGTTCCTGCGCACACCGGCCGGCGTGGAGCTGACCGAGGCGGGCCAGACGCTGCTGGACGAGGTGCCCAACCTGCTGCACCTGGCGCAGCGCGCGGCCGAGCGCACGCGGCGCGCGGCGCAGGGCCTGACCGGCCAGCTCGACGTGGGCATCTACGGCTCGGGCGTGCTGGACGTCATTCCCCGCGTGCTCGCGAAGTTCCACGCGCAGCGGCCCGAGGTGCGCATCGCGCTGCACAACCTCACCAAGTCCGAGCAGCTGCAGGCGCTGCGCGAACGGCGCATCAGCGTGGGCTTCAACCGCCTGATCCCGCCCGAGCCGGACCTGGTGGTCGAGTCGGTGTTGCGCGAGCCGCTGCTGGTGGCGATGCACGAAGCGCACCCGCTGGCGCAGCGCAGGCAGGTCGGGATGGCCGACCTCGACGGGCTGCCCATGATCCTCTACCCCAACGAGGCCATCCACGGGCTGGCGCAGGAAGTGGCCGAGGCCTTCCGCCAGGAAGGCGTGCGGCTGGCGGTCGAGCAGGACGTCGAGGACGTGGTGACGGCCGTGGCCCTGGTGGCCAGTGGCTTCGGGCTGACCATCGCCACCCGGTCGGCCGCCAGCCTGCGCCTGCCGGGCGTGGTGTTCGTGCCCTTGCGCAGCCGCCACCTCAAGGACCTGGAGCTGAGCTGCCTCTACCGGCGCGGCGATCCGTCGCCGGTGCTGGCCATGTTCCTGGAGGTGGTGCGTGCGCATGGGAAGGGGTCTCCTCGTTTTCAGTGCAATAAGTGACGGTACGCAAAGCTAGCACTGGCGCGGGGGTGGTCTGGGTAGACCGTTGATTTCATTGACTTTCCTGTTCGCTTTGTAAACGGGTATGGTGGCCTCCCACTTTTGAGGTTCACGATGCAGGGTTGGCACACAACGTTTTTGGGGATGCGTGGGCTCCCCCGCGATATCAGCGACTTCGAGATGAAGGCATTTTTCACCTTCGATGGTGCCGAGCGCGACGCAATCAATGCACGCCGAGGTGATTCCCACAAGCTTGGTCTGGCGCTCCATATTGGTTTCCTGCGCATGAGTGGGCGTTTGCTCGGTGCCTTTCGGGTAATTCCAGTAGCCTTGTGGCGCCACCTTGGCAACGAGCTTGGCATTGCAGCACCAGAAGTCGCCTCGCTGAGAGCCATGTATGAACGCGGGCGCACGCTATTCGATCACCAACAAGTAGCCTGCACGGTCCTTGGATTCCAGTGGATGAGCGAGCACCAGCGCCGCTCACTGGTACGTGAACTGCGCGACGAAGTGGCGCGCTGCGCCGACCGCGATCAGCTACTCGTGCGGGCGCGTCAATGGCTGTACAAGAACAAGCTGGTGATCGTGCACGAGCGGGCAATTCGGACACTGATTGCGGCGGCACTTGCCCAGCTTGAAGTTGAAACAGGCACCGCCATCGCCGCCAGCGTTGATCCAGCAACACTTGATCGCTGGCGAGCCTCAGTTTCAGAGCTGCGCCCAGATGGACAAACCCAGCAGAGTTGGCTATGGGCTGCACCGGCGAAACACTCAACCCGCCAAATCAGCGAGGTACTGGAGCGCATCGACCTGCTTTACACGCTGGACGTTCATAAGCACCTGGCAGACATCCCCGATCTCATCTTGCGCCGCTACGCGCGCCGACTTGTCTCCAGGCCGCCCTCAGCCGGAGCCAAGATCAAAGAGCCAGCGCGCACCGTGGAGGTCGCATGCTTTCTTCGGTATTGCCTGTTCACCACCACAGACCAGTTGATCCTTATGGTGCAGCGCCGGATCGCCGATCTGTGGCGTCAGGCTGCCGCCGATGTCCCCGCTACCGTCAATTGGGCCGCAATGTACAAAACGCTGCTCGGCGAACTTGTTGCCTTGAGCGCGCAAGGTGCGGTGCCAGATGCTGAGTTGCGTGCCCGTCTTGAAGCCTTGATCACCGAAACCCAGAAACGCAAACCACCGAGCAGGGCCTCCCTGGTCCGCGAGGGATTGATTGATGGAATTCGCCCCGTGCGGTCGTTGCTCGTCGCCATTGCAAAGCTGCCCTGGCAGGCCACCGGCGAGCATCCTGCCATCGAGTACCTTGCCAAGCTGCAAGCTTTATATCTCAAAGGATCCAGAAAGCTGCCAGTTGAAGTGGTGGCACCAAGTCTGGGAATGATCTGGCAGGTTTCGATCTCCAGCCCAGACCGGGAACGGGCGTTTCAGGCGTTGGAGGTGGCCACCCTGTTTGCCCTGCGCCGCGCGGTGCGCAATGGCTCGGTCTGGATTGAGCACAGCCTGAGCTTTCGGGGTCGTGCGCGCTTGTTCTTCACGGACGAGCGTTGGCAGGCAGAGTCCAAGAAACACTATGCCCGTCTATCGTTACCCAGCAAGGCTGCCACTTTCTTGAAGCCTTTGCTGGCCAGAGTAACTGCCGGTGTCGATGCGGTGGCCGCTGCAGCCCGCAGTGGCGTACTGCGCGTGGATGATGAACTCCATTTGTCGCCATTGCCCGCAGAGGACGAAGACCCAGAAGTGACCAAGCTGCGCGCGGCTTTGGATCACCGCATCGGTGAGGTTCAATTGCCGGAAGTGATTCTGGCCGTTGACGCCCAGGTGCGCTTTAGCTGGATCATGCTCGGACGTGAGCCGCGCTCTACCGACGAGCTGCTGATGGTCTATGCCGGCATCATGGCCCACGGCACCAGTCTGACTGCGGTCGAATGCGCGCGCATGATTCCGCAATTGTCTGCCACCAGCATTCGCCAGGCCATGCGCTGGGCGCGGGACGAACGGCGTCTGAGCCAGGCCTGCCAGGCTGTGCTGGAATTCATGCAGCGACACCCGATTGCCGCCACCTGGGGGCGGTCCGATTTGGCATCTTCTGACATGATGACCATGGAGACCACCAAACGGGTGTGGCAAGCCCGGCTTGATCCTCGGCGCAACACACCTTCCATTGGAATCTACTCCCATGTAAAAGACCGGTGGGGCATCTTCCATGCGCAGCCCTTTGTGCTCAATGAGCGCCAGGCGGGCGTGGCCATTGAAGGTGTCATCCGCCAAGAAAAGCTGGAGACCAGCCAGCTTGCTGTGGATACCCATGGCTACACCGACTTTGCCATGTCACATGCCCGTTTGCTTGGTTTTGATCTTTGCCCGCGGTTGAAGGAACTCAAACAGCGCCACCTCTTTGTGCCACGCGGCACCAAAGTGCCCGCAGAAATCGCTGCGGTGTGCGAAGCCAATGTCGACGTCGCTTTGATCGAAAAGCATTGGGATAGTCTGGTGCACCTGGCAGCCTCGGTCATGAGCGGACATGCCAGTGCGGTGGCAGCTCTTGCGCGGTTCGGTTCTGCCGCCCAGGGCGATCCAATCTATGAGGCTGGCGTGCAATTGGGGCGGTTGCTGCGTACGGCGTTTTTGGCTGACTACTTTGTCAAGGACGCTTTCAGGAACGAGTTGCGCCGGGTGCTCAATCGGGGCGAGGCTGTTAACGCCCTCAAGCGCGCCATTTATACCGGCCGGATCAGCCCGGCGCAGGCCAAACGTGTCGATGAAATGCAGGCTGTGGCCGATGCGTTGAGCCTGATGGCCAACATCGTGATGGCGTGGAATACCTCACAGATGCAGGCGGTCCTGGATCGCTGGTCGAACCGCCGCCAGGTCATTCCACCGGAACTGATCGAGAAGATTGCGCCCACCAGGCTGGAGAGCATCAACTTGCGGGGTGTGTTTCGCTTCCCGGTTGACCGCTATGCTGACCAAATCCTGCCTTCGCGGCCAAATGCATCGATAACTGGCACCAATGGATGAAACCGACCACGGTTTGACGCCACGAATCGCAGATTTGAAAGTGAACAGGAAAGTCAATGAAATCAACGATCTACCAACACCACCTCCGCGCCAGTGCTAGCTTTTCGTACCGTCACTTATTGCACTGAAAACGAGGAGACCCCAACGTGGACATCCAGATGCGCACCAATGTGCCGCACATCTTCGCCATCGGCGACATCGTGGGCCAGCCCATGCTGGCGCACAAGGCGGTGCATGAAGCGCACGTGGCGGCCGAGGTCATCGCCGGCGAACTGCAGGGCAACAAGGAACTGGCCAGCGCCGCCTTCAACGCCCGCGTGATCCCCAGCGTGGCCTACACCGACCCCGAAGTGGCCTGGGTGGGCCTGACCGAAGACCAGGCCAAGCAGCAGGGCATCAAGGTCAAGAAGGGCCTGTTCCCCTGGGCGGCCTCGGGCCGCGCCATTGCCAACGGCCGCGACGAAGGCGTCACCAAGCTGCTGTTCGACGACAGCCCCGAAGCAGGATCAGGAGACGGCCATGCTGGCCGGGGCCACGGCAAGATCTTGGGCGGTGGCATGGTCGGCACCCACGCGGGCGACATGATCGGAGAGATCGCGCTGGCTATCGAGATGGGTGCGGACGCAGTGGACATCGGCAAGACCATCCACCCGCATCCGACGCTGGGCGAGAGCATCGGCATGGCGGCGGAAGTGGCGCATGGCAGCTGCACGGATGTGCCGCCTGCGCGCAAGTAAGTCCGCAGCCAAGCTACCCTGACAAGGCCCGAACTGGCGACGGTTCGGGCCTTGTGCTTTGCGTACCCAAACAATCGCCGCAGAATACTGTGCATTTGTACAGTATTCATGTCAGCCACTTCCAAGCCCAAGCTCTACAACCCACGCCACCCCGAACGCACGCTGCTCTACCAAACGGTAGCCGAGCACTACGAGACCTGGCTAGAGTTGGCCAGCGCGGGTCAGTTCGACGGCCAGGGCGACCACCACACCCCCAAGCCCTTCGTGCGCAAAGCGTTTGCCAAGTATCTTGAGTGCGGCATCTTTGCCCATGGCTTTGCCCGCGCTCGCTGCGGCGACTGTGGGCACGACTACTTTGTAGCCTTCTCCTGCAAAGGCCGGGGAGTCTGCCCCTCGTGCACCACCCGGCGCATGGTGGAGACAGCAGCGCACCTGAACGACCACGTTTTCCCCCGCCTGCCGGTGCGCCAGTGGGTGCTGTCGGTTCCCAAGCGGCTTCGTTACTTCATGCAGCGCGACGGAGCGGTGCTGAGCATGGTGCTGCGCATCTTTCTGCGGGTGATCGCACAAACTCTGCAGACCCACAGCCCCGGTGCGGCCCATATGGACAAGGCAGGCCTGCACATCGGTGCCATCGCCTTCATTCACCGATTCGGCTCCAGCCTCAATGAACACGTCCACTTCCACGTTTGTGTGGTGGACGGGGTGTTTGAGGAAGTGGAGGGCGAGGGCGATGCTGATGCGACCCCTCGAATCTCATCGCCGGGTGTCATCTTTCACGCGGCCACCGGCATCGATGCGGCTACCGTGGCCCCAGTGCAGACCACACTGCAAAAACGCATCCTGCGCGCCTTCGTTGCTCGGGGCCTGCTGGAGAACTGTGACGCCAAAGACATGCTGGGCTACAAACACAGCGGCTTCTCGGTGGATGCGGGGGTGTGCATCGAAGCCCACGACCGCGCTGCGCTGGAGCGGCTGCTGCGCTATTGCGCGCGTCCACCGTTTTCCATGGAGCGCCTACGCAAAGAGGGAAGCAAACTGGTGTACCGCTGTGCCAAACAGCGCAGCGAGCCCACCAGTGACAAGCGTGGTGCCAAGGCAGATGAGCTGCACCTCACACCGCTGGAACTGATCGACCGCATCGCCGCGCTGGTGCCACCGCCACGCACCCACCGGCACCGCTACTTTGGTGTGCTGGCACCCAACTCGCCGCTCAGGGCGGCGGTAACGGCGCTGGCTCAGCCTGCTGCGTCGCAACCAGCCACGGTGGAGACTGCACAACCTGGCGCGGGCGTACCTGGGGTGGCGGCGCCGGGCAACGCGGCCACACCCACACCCGAACCTGAAGCACGCCCGAAGCGAGCGGCGCATTACTTGTGGGCGGTGCTGATTGCCCGCATCTACGAGGCATTTCCGCTGCTGTGCCCCATGTGCGGTGGGCAGATGCGCATCATTGCCTTCATCACCCACAGCGCCGAAATCCGCCACATCCTGAACCACATCGGGGTGGAGTCTGCCCCCCCGCACATCACCCCGGCACGCGGGCCACCGCTGTGGGAGGGCTGCGACGCGCCGGTGGATGATGGTGCGCAAGGCGAGCCGGATTGGGATCTGGCAGCTCAACCCGACGAGGTAGACCAGCGCGTCAATTGGTGACCCAGTGAAGCGGCGGTATCCATCGCTGCGGGGAAGCAGCTGCGCGCGCGCCAGGCCCAAATGCATACTGCCTCCCAAGCTCTTGCCATTGAGCGGCAAGCGAGCGCTCAACCTTCCTTGGCCGAACGTGTTTCGAGGCCCAAAACTCGTGCCATACTTGGCCTCATGCGGTTGAATTTCCTATCCGCGATGGAATTTTTCAGGTCTTCCAGAACGACGTAACCTTTGACGGCAAGATCAAGGGCAGACGCGGAAAGCGCCGTCCAGCCGGCGCCCGAAAAGCCCCTATTGTCGACGTAATTGACCAGCGCCGGCGACAACCCTTCCGGCGCATCCCAGCGCGGCACGACCACGCCTTTGGCCGGATCTCGGCCCACCGCGGACCATGCCCGCAGGTAATAGATGAGAACGGCCAGAAGCCCGCCGCCCGAGATCAGGATGGCCATATGATCTCGCAGCCACCAGCTTGTCTCCTGCGAACTCGCGGGCGCGGCAATCGCACCCTTGGGCAGCTTGACGGCAACCGTCATGCCCTCGCCCACCGAAAACGGGCGAGTGGAGGCGAAGAACACCTCGTTGCCTTCGCTGAGAATGCGCGCATCCTTGCCCTTCGCGCCAAGAGGGCCGGTAAAGACGGCGGTATCCGTGGCTTTCACGCCCTGTGGCAGCGTGATGGTAGCGGAAATCTCGCCCATGGGGAATTGCCAGCCATTGCCGGTAACATTCCAGGTCAGCTCGTCATAATCGCTGAAATAACGGATCTGCCGGGCGGTGGTGTAGGTGATCTGGAAGATATGTTCGCCGGTCGGCAGAAAACGGTCGGCGCTGCCGGTATAGATGCGGATGCCGCCATCGATGGTTTCGGTGCGCCAGTTCTCGGGCGCACCATCGCGCTCCACCGAAACGACGCTGAAATCCACCTTGGTGCGGCGGTTATTCGCATCCAGCGCATAAAGCGGAAAATCGCGGAAAATGCCGCGCTTGATGTTCTGGCCTTCGGCGCGGGCGGTGATGCTCTCCGTCACCGTCAGCTTTCCGTCTCGCGCAACCTCGATGACGGAATGATACGAACGGATGAACTCTTCCGCGAAAGCCGGGAAGGCCGCGCCCAGGAAGACGAACAGCGCGAGAAATCTTGCGGCGATGGTCTTCACGGGTGATTTCTCCTTAAGGGAATGGAGCGTTTCCGGTTTCAGAATACAGTCATTGCCGTCATACCGGGCTAGACCCGGTATCCAGCAGCCGCGCGTCTGCGCGGCTTGAAGAGTCTTTCGCGATCAAGGACTTGATCGCACTGGATTCCGGCTCAGGGCCGGAATGACGGAAAACCAATACCGTTCTTCTAATGCTGCGGCTCGGCAGCGGTTTCCTTTTCCGAGTATTCGACGCCCAGCGAGGCGAGCGCCTTCCAGTAACCGGGATAGGTCTTGCCCACGCAGGCCGGATTCTGGATGGCAATGCCGCCGATCTTCAGCGCCGCCAGCGCAAAGCTCATGGCGATACGGTGGTCGGCGAAAGTGTCGATCGAGGCATTCACCGTCTGGCCCGCAAGCGAGGGATCGGAATGCACGATCAAGTCGTCGCCTGCCTCATGCGCCAAACCATCGCGGATTTCGTTGAGGCCGAGTGAGACGGCGCGGATTCGGTCGCATTCCTTGACGCGCAGATTGGCGATGCCGACGAAACGCACCGGTGTTTCGTTGAAGGCAGCGAGAACCGCAATGGTGGGAATGGCATCCTGCATCTGCGAACCGTCGATTTCAGCGGGCAGGTGGGGAAACTGCGCCATGACCTCATGGGCCTTGGCATCCGGCTGGGTGAACTTATCGGCCGGCGTGCCGATATCGATGGCGCCGCCGGTCAAAAGCTCAGCGCCCCAGAGATAGGTGGCGGCGGAGGCATCCGGCTCGATGTGGAAATCGGTTGCCGTGTAACCCGTCGGATGCACGCGCCAGATGGCGTTGCTCACCCGCTCCACCTTCGCACCGAATGCTTCCATGGCCGATGTGGTGAGATCGATATAGCCCTTCGCGCCGATTTCCTCGCCCTTGAGGATGATATCGACAGGCTTGTCGCCGCAGGCGGCGGCCATCAGAAGTGCGGACACATATTGGCTGGAAAGGTTGGCGTCGATCGTGACGCTGCCCTTCGGGAAACCCGTACCCTTGCCGCAGACGGTGACGGGCGGGCAGCCGGTCGGCGCCTCCGCCTCAACGCCGAGGGAGCGCAGGGCTTCCACCAGCGGCATGATCGGGCGTTTGCGCATATGCTCGTCGCCATCGATGATGACGGCGCCATCCACAAGGGCGGCAGCGGCGGTGAGAAAGCGGGTGGCTGTGCCGGCATTGCCGAGGAAAAGCGGCTTTTCCGGCTGATGCAACACACCTGAACTCTCCACCACGAAGGTGGTGGCGTCAGGCTCGGTTACCTTGACACCCATCTCACGCAGCGCTTCTGCCATGTAAAGCGTATCGTCGCTTTTCAGCGCGCCCGTGAGACGGCTTTTGCCCTTGGCGAGCCCGGCCAGCAGAAGTGCACGGTTGGTAATGGATTTGGAACCGGGCGGCTCCACCTTGCCGGAAAGCGGGTGGCCGGGCGGGGTGATGGTCAGTTCGATCATGATCGTCGTCTTGTCAAAGTATGCGGCGCAAAGCCGGGCTATCGGAATATCGGCGGGAATTTGTGAGCCGGTGCTTAGAACTTAACGGTCGGCACGGCGCGGTCGGCCGGGTTGTCGATCTCGAAATAGGGCGCCTTGGCAAAACCGAACTGCCCCGCCACGAGATTGGACGGGAAGCTCTCCACCTTGACGTTAAGATCGCGGGCAGCGCCATTGTAGGGAGCCAGCCGAGATAAAGCAAATGTTCATACATAAGCGAAAAAGTAATTAAGAAATAATCCATTATTCATATTTCGTAGATGATTGGTTGCCATTGCGCGCATATCGATGCCTTGCTCACATCCAACCGTCCGTGTCGCATAGGAAATTTGCAATCACGGACGGTACCCGGCTTATTTAGCTGGACGAATTCCCGTCACGACAGGTGCGGCTCCACTCCCCTTTAAGTCGAATGTGACCTGGTCTCCGACTTTGAGTCCTTGTAGCATTTTCTCATCCGATACTTTGAAGCCCATGGTCATCGCTGGCCAGTTTAGTTCTTTAATGGGTTGATGCGCCAAGGTAACGGTTTTCTGCTTCGGGTCGAGGCTCTTGATGACCCCGGTTCCATGAGAAACCATTTCGCCAACATCAGCCTGGCCCATTTTCATGCCCTGCATATCTGCGGCAAACACGGGCGCAATGCTGCCCAGGGATGCGGTAAAAAGCATGGCGTAAATCACGTTCTTCATGACAACTTCCTTTCACTTTGAAGATAAATTAAGCCGGATTGGCTTTGGGTTGACGACCACGCATCAAGCGATACGCGGCCGGAATGACGAACATCGAAAGCAACGGAGCGGTAATCATGCCGCCGACCATCGGCGCTGCAATCCGGCTCATGACTTCGGAGCCGGCACCGCTTCCCCACAGAATCGGAATCAGCCCCGCCAGGATGACGGCCACGGTCATCGCTTTTGGGCGTACCCTGAGCACGGCACCTTCGCGGATTGCATCCTCCAGTACGGGGACCGAGATAGCGCCTACCTGTTGTTCACGGACAGAGACCGCCTGCTTCAGGTACAGCAGCATGACGACGCCGAATTCAGCGGACACGCCCGCAAGAGCAATGAAACCGACACCGGTGGCAACCGATAGGTTGTAGCCCTGGGCATAGAGAAACCAGATGCCGCCGACCAAAGCAAATGGCAGTGACGCCATGATCAATGCTGCCTCATCGAAGCGTCGGAACGTCAGATAGAGCAGCACGAAGATGATCATCAGCGTCGCCGGCACCACTAGCTTTAAACGTGCATTTGCCCGCTCCAGGTATTCGAATTGCCCCGAGTAAGCAATGCTCAGTCCGGGCGTTAGCTTTACTTTGGAACTGACCGCAGCGCGCAAATCGGCGACCACAGATGACAGATCCCTATCCCGGACATCGACATAGATCCAGCCGCTGGGCCGAGCATTCTCACTTTTGAGCATGGGCGGGCCATCGCTGATCTTCAGCTTGGCGACGGTTCCCAAGGTGATCTGCTGCCCGCTGGCGGTCAGGATCGGCAGATCGCGCAGTCGCTCCAGCGAGTCGCGAGTCTCTCTCGGATAGCGAACGCTGATCGGATAACGTGCCAGTCCCTCAATCGTCTCACCGACATTCTCCCCACCGATGGCCGACGAGACGATGCTCTGGACATCAGCGATATTGAGACCGTAGTTGGCGGCAGTCAGCCGGTCGATATCGACATCCACGTAACGTCCGCCACTGAGACGTTCGGCGAGCGCGGAGCTGACACCTGGCACCTCTTTGGCAACCTGTTCGATTTGTTGCGCCGTCTTGTCGATATCAACCAGGCTAGTGCCTGACACTTTGACGCCAATCGGGCTTTTTATCCCGGTAGCCAGCATGTCTAGCCTGTTACGAATGGGCGGTACCCAGATGTTCGATAGGCCAGGCACTTTGACGACCCGGTCAAGCTCATTCACCAACTTTGCCGGCGTCATGCCGGGGCGCCATTGATCACGCGGCTTGAATTGAATGGTCGTTTCGAACATCTCCAGGGGGGCTGGATCGGTCGCACTCTCAGCACGGCCAGCTTTGCCGAAAACACTGGCGACTTCCGGAACCGTCTTGATCAGGCGATCGGTCTGTTGCAGCAGTTCGGCAGCTTTGGATGCGGACAAGCCTGGCAAGGCTGACGGCATATAGAGTAGATCCCCCTCATCCATCTGCGGCAAGAACTCACCGCCCAAACGGCTGATCGGCCATAAGGTCGTCAACAGCGCAAGCGCCGCAATTGCCAGTGTCGTCCTAGGGCGGCGCAAGACGGCTTCCAGTAACGGCCGATAGCAACGAATCAGCCAGCGATTGAGCGGATTGCTGTTCTCCGAGGGGATCTTCCCGCGGATCATGTAGCCCATCAGGATCGGGATCAGTGTGACGGATAGTCCGGCGGCACCGGCCATTGCATAGGTCTTGGTAAATGCCAATGGCCCGAATAAGCGTCCCTCCTGCGCCTCGAGGGTAAATACCGGGATAAATGACAGCGTAATGATCAGCAAGCAGAAAAACAGCGTTGGTCCGACCTCTGCCGCCGCCTCACCGATGACTCTCCAATGGGTTTCCCCCTGTAAAGGTTGCCCTGGATGTCGATGCTTCCACTCTTCGATATGCTTGTGCGCATTCTCGATCATGACGACGGCGGCATCGACCATAGCACCAATTGCAATGGCGATCCCTCCTAGGGACATGATGTTGGCGTTGACGCCCTGATACCGCATGACGATGAAGGCAATCATGATGCCCAGTGGCAGAGAGACGATGGCCACCAGTGCGGAACGCAGATGCCAGAGAAACAGGCCGCAAACAACCGCAACGACGATGAACTCCTCAAGCAGCTTGTGCGACAGGTTGTCGATGGCGCGATCGATCAACTGGCTGCGGTCGTAGACAGGTACGACCTCAACACCGGTGGGTAGGCTTTTTTTGAGCTCTTCCAGTCGGCTCTTGACGGCCGCAATGGTGTCCCGCGCATTCTTGCCTGAGCGCAGGATGATGACGCCGCCCACCGACTCGCCTTCGCCATTGAGTTCCGCAATGCCGCGGCGCATCTCCGGCCCGAATTGGATGGCCGCTACATCGCCCAGTTTGACGGGTACGCCGTTTTTCCCCGTCGCCAAGGGAATGTTGCGGAAGTCCGCCAGCGTCTTCAAATAGCCGGAAGCCCGCACCATGTACTCGGTTTCCGCCATCTCCAGCACCGAGCCACCGGTTTCTTGGTTGGCCTTTTTGATCGCGTCGACAACCTTGTCTTGCCCGATGCTGTAGGCCGCCAGTTTCACCGGGTCGAGCACTACTTGGTATTGCTTGACCATGCCGCCTACCGTTGCGACTTCGGCGACATTGGGCAGGCTCTTGAGCTCATATTTCAGGAACCAGTCTTGCAGGCTACGTAACTGGGCCAGGTCGTGTTGCCCGCTCCTGTCGACCAGCGCGTACTCATAGATCCAGCCGACGCCGGTAGCGTCCGGCCCCAGTGATGCCTTGGCCGAGGCCGGAAGGCGCCCCTGCACCTGGTTGAGATATTCCAGTACCCGGGAACGTGCCCAATACATATCCGTGCCGTCCTCAAACAAGACATAGACGAAGGAGTCCCCGAAGAACGAGTAGCCCCGCACCGTCTTTGCACCCGGCACCGACAGCATGGTAGTTGCCAGCGGATACGTTACCTGGTTCTCGACGATTTGCGGCGCCTGGCCAGCATAGGTAGTCCGGATGATGACCTGAACATCCGAAAGATCGGGCAACGCGTCCACAGGGGTGGTCTTGAGCGCCCATACCCCCCAGGCCCCCAGAAAAAGCACGCCAAACAAGACCAGGAAGCGGCTGCGAAGCGACCATTTGATGAGTTTTTCGATCATGGCGTGCTCCGATCCAGCTTCTCGATCACATAATTGCCATTTCTCTCTTGGAAACCGAAATGCACGCTATCTCCCGCCTTGAGACGTGTTGCCATCTCAGGCCGCGCCAGTTTGAATGACATTGTCATGGCTCCCCAACCCAGTGTTGGGACCGGACCGTGCGAGAGCGTGATGTCAGTGTCCCGCAGTGATTCGATTTTCCCGGTCGCCTCATTGAGTGACATCTGGGCGCTCTTGGCGTCGGCGCCTGGTGAAGTGTTCAGCCGCGCGAGCACGCCTTTAAGGCTGGCCTCGGAATCGATGAGGAATTGACCGGACGTGACAACTTGTTGGCCTTCAGTGACGCCATCCAGGATGACGCTCTTTCCATCGGATTCTTGGCCAAGCTTCACTTCGACCGGCTGGTAGCGACCATCGCCTGTTGTGACCAGCAGGATATTGCGCGCGCCGGTGCGGATGACCGCTTCAGACGGTACCAGTAGACTTGGTGCTGCCTTGCCGCCTCCTAAGCCGATTTGCGCATACATGCCCGGCTTCAATTTGCCATCGCGATTGGGCAACTCGGCGCGAACCCGGAGGGTACGGCTGTCGGCGTTGCTCTCCGGCAGAACGGCAAGGATCTTGCCTGTGAATTTTTCGCCTGGGTACGCCGCAAAATCCGCTTCCAGCTTACCGCCGACGTTGACTAGTGCGGCTTGCGCCTCAGGAATTGCCGCTTCTAGCCACACGGTATCGAGCCCGTTGATCCTGGCCAAAGGCGCTCCGGCCGATACCGTCATTCCACTCCTGATATCCAAGGTCTGAATCAAGCCCGCAATAGGTGCAGCGATGGTCACTACCGTCTGAGGTCGGCCGCTTTTCTCTACACGGCTAATCAGATCAGCCGGCATTCCGAGCAACTGCAGACGTGCACGGGCGGCCTGGATCAGCGCCAGGTCCTTCGTACCGAGCACCGCCAAAAATTCCGCTTGGGCGCCAGCCCATTCCGGAATGAGCAAGTCCACCAGGGGCCCGCCGCGTTCAATGACGTCGCCAGGAGCACGTGCGTAGACCCGCTCAACAAAGCCGTTGCTTCGGGCCTGGACAATCGCCACCTGGCGATCATTGAGCTGCACGTTGGCGACAGCGCGCACGGTGCTCGAAAAGCTGCCACGCTCGACCTTGGCGGTGCGCATTCCCAGGTTCTGGCTAATCCCAGAGTCAATCTTGACGCCGGCGCCGTCACCTTGCTCATCCGCATATTTCGCGACCAGTTGCATGTCCATGAACGGCGACTTTCCCGGCTTGTCGAAACGCTGATTCGGCATCATCGGGTCGTACCAATACAGTACCTTGCGTTCAACTTGCGTGGCAGGATTCCCTGTCTTGATAGGCATGGCTTCGGCGCCGGCGGCGCGATGGGCCATCCAATATCCACCCATGCCGCTCACCGCGGCAACCGCCGCGATCAGTACGGCGATCTGGTAAGTGCTTTTTTTCATTGTTGATCTTCCCCATAGGCGAAATAGAGTTGGGCGGCGACTGCGGATCTTTGCGCCTCCAAATCGATGATTTTCAGGCGCTGGTCGACGACTTCCCGGCGTGCCGCGAGGACTGTCGTCAAGTCACTTTTGCCTGCGCGATAGCTGGCGTATTGGAGGTCGGTTTTTTGCTGTGCCAGCGGCAAGGCCGTCTGGTTAGCGCGTTCAAGCTGCCGGGTCAAGGATTGGTAGTCGGCCAGATCGCTTTCGAGCTCGTTGGTGTGATCGCGCAGCATGGCCTCGCGGTCTGCATCGATGCGATATAGCTCTTGCTGTTTAGCCGCGATGAGGGGATCCTGCCTTGTCGCGGGGGAAACTGGAATCTCGAACGTGAACTGGACCGACACCATGTTGCCAAAGCGCGGGTCACGTCGCTGATAGGCTAGCTCGACACCCCAATCGGATTTCTTCATCGCCTGCGCTTGGCGCAATTCTGCTTCCGCCTTGTGGCTCTCCGCAGAATAGGCTTCCAGTTCCGGATGCTTGTGCAAGTGATCGCGTAAATGGTCAGCATCGATGCGCAGCTCAGGCAACGCATCGACCAGTGGCTCATCGGCTTCACCACCCACATAGCGGCGGAGGCCGGACTTGGCCTTGACGAGGTCGCGGATCAGTTCATCACGACGGTCAGCCAATTGAGCCGCTTCCTGCTTGGGCATTACGCTATCGGCCACCTGGGTACGGCCAGACGCGATCTGGGCGCGCACGGCATCTACCAGAAGCTGATTCTCTTTGCCCAAATCATCGAACAGCGAGATCTTGCGTTCCAGGAAATAGCGCTTGAGCCAAGCCAAGGCCGTGGCTCGGCGCAGCTTGAGGCGCTCCACTTGCCGCTGTGCTTGCGCAGTTTCGATCGAAGCTTCGGCTACGGCAACGCGGGCCTGGCGCTTGGCCGCATTGGGAAAATCCTGCATGACGCCGATTTTCTGCATCGTCATGGAGTCGGCATTGAGTCGGCCTCGATCCGGCCCGGAGACGGGATAGTTGTCGACTCCGGCAAAGATCTTGGGGTCAGGTAAAGCACCTGCGGGTATCGCCGATGATTGGGCTGCCGCAATTTGAGCCCTGTTGGAGGCCAGGTTGGGAGACTGGCGCTCGGCGATATCGAGCGCAGCGTTAAAAGATAAGGGAGCCGCGTGGGCAAGGCCGGACATCCCTGCCAGCAAAGCAAGCAGGGCCCCGGATATCCTGTGAAAGGACATGATTGTTCACTCCATAGCGTGACTGCGCGAAAAAGCGCGCGAAAGACCACTTGGCGCTCAAGCCAAGCGTGTCAAGAAATCAGCAACGATCAGAGTGAACGAGGGGGACGCCACAATCCGGACAGATCGTGGGAAGGAAGAAACGATTCGGGCAACAGGGAGACCGTTGCGATCAAGGGAAGAACCTGCAGATTAACGTCCGCTGAAGGTGTGGTCGACGGAAACACTTGGCAAATCTTGCAGGCGTCTCCCATCTTGCATGGCGCCGTCGATTTTGATGACTTGTCCCCACTTGACATGCTCATGACGCAAGTTTCGTCCGAGCTGTTTGCGGAGACCGACATCTCCATGGCAGGAGTGACACTACGCATCATTTCGACCATGCGCACAGCCGCCAATCCCTCAAGGGGAATGGCAATGGCTAGCAACACTATCAGAAATGTACGAAGCATTTTCATCGCACAAATTATAGATCATGTCTCGATGAGCTGGGTTTAAATAGATTTCTGGTTCATTCGCTTGCTCAGTTCTAATGCGCTTTCTCGGCGTTCGCTGTATCGGTCGGTCAGGAACGGCGAGACATCACGCGTTAGCAGCGTGAATTTGAACAGTTCTTCCATCACATCGACCACCCGCTCGTAGTAAGGCGATGGCTTCATCCTGCCGGCGTCGTCAAATTCTAGGTACGCTTTGGCCACCGAGGATTGATTGGGAATGGTCAGCATCCGCATCCAGCGCCCCAAAATCCGCATTTGATTCACAGCATTGAAGGACTGCGATCCACCGGACACTTCCATGACGGCCAAGGTCTTGCCCTGTGAAGGACGGATAGCCCCCTGTGTCAACGGAATCCAGTCAATCTGGGCCTTCATGATGCCGGTCATAGCGCCGTGGCGCTCTGGCGAACACCAAACCATACCTTCGGACCAGTTCGCCAGCTCGCGTAGTTCCGCGACCTTAGGATGTGTCTCCGGCTCACTATCCGGCAGCGGCAAGCCGCGGGGATCAAAGATCTTGACCTCGCCGCCCATCGCTTCCAGCAGCCGTGCCGCTTCCATGGTCAGTAATCGGCTGTAAGAGCGTTCACGAACAGATCCGTACAGCAGGAGAAAGCGCGGACGGTGGGTCGATGCGCCAATTTTTGAGAAGTCGCCGATTGCAGGCACCTTGAATTGGCCGGGATCGACGTTGGGCAGATCAGTTACCTGGTGCGACACGTTGGCCCTCCGCATTGATCACGACTTCGCCGTCTTCCTTGGTGAAAGCGCCTTGTTGCGGGTTCGGGAGGATGTCCAATACCAACTCGGACGGACGGCACAGCCTGGTTCCCTTGGTCGTCACGACGAACGGCCTGTTGATCAGGATGGGATTTGCCAGCATTGCATCCAGTAGTTGATCGTCGGTCAAGGTGACGTCATCCAGGCCCAGCTCAGCGTAAGGCGTGCCTTTCTGGCGAATGGCCTCGCGAACCGTCAGACCGGCATCCTGAATCATCTTGACCAGCTGCTCACGGCTGGGTGGATGCTGCAGGTACTCAATCACTGTCGGCTCTTCGCCGCTGTTGCGGATCATGGCCAGGGTGTTGCGGGAGGTCCCGCATGCAGGGTTGTGATAGATGATCGTCATGATGAGGTCCTATTGTGAAATCGGCTCTGATTGCGGGCGAATCGCCGCCGTAGCGAAAAAGAAGAGAATTGCTCCCGTCGCCGCTATGGCAACCAGGGCAGCTATGGCACCGGGATAGCCGCCCCCGACGCTATAGAGGAGCGATGCGACGAACGGACCGGCTGCGAAAGCGATCGTGACCGGAGTTGCCATCGCGCCGCTGATGGCGCCGTAGGCCTCACGGCCATACAACTCAGCTGGCAGCGTCCCGCGAACGATGGTCATGACGCCGTTGCCCATGCCGTACAGGATGGCAAACAGTCCGTAGAGCACCAGCCAGTCAGCTGGGGCATAGAGCAGAAGCAAAGCTACTGGCAGCAAGGAAATGGCAAACTGGCCCGTCTGCCTGGTGCTGGCCTTCTTCCCGATCGTGGTCTCCAGGATTCGGCCCAACACCTGCATGGGGCCAATCATCGCTCCGATTGCGGCGGCATAGTACGGCGTCATTCCGCGATCATGCAAAATCGACATCAAGTGCAACGACATTGCCGAGAACACCAGGGCGTTCAAGGTCACGGCCGTCGTCACTGCATAAAAACTCGGTTGCCGTAGCACAGCCCTCAGGTCCCAATCCTTATTGGCGGCGGCCTTGGTCTTCTGAATAGACCTGGCTGCTGGAAGCAGCATATGAACCGGCAGGCAGATCACCAGGTTGGCCACCGCGTAAATCTGCCACGTCGTCCGCCAGCCATACTGCTCCAGCAACCATTGGGTCAGCGGCCAGGCGACGGTACTGGCAAAGCCACCAAAAAGCGTCAACATCGTGATGGCGCGGCGGAAATCTGCTTGGAAGACCTGGGTCAACACGGCGAACGCCGGCTGGTATAGCGTCGCGCTCATGGCCAGCCCGATTACCGCCCAGATGAGATAAAGCCCCTGCGCATCGTGAACGAACGACATGGCCGCCAGCATCAAGGCGGCCAATACGGTTCCGGCGCCCATCAGCAGCCGGCCACCGATGCGGTCAATGATGCTGCCGGCCAGCGTGGACATTAGCCCCGAAATGAGCAGCGCAAGGGAATAAGCTCCGACCACGACTGGCTTGGAGAGCTGCAGCTCAGTCTGCATCGGCTGCATCAAGATCCCGTAGGCATAGAACATCGAGCCCCAGCCGACAATCTGGGTCAGCCCAAGTGATGGAATCAGCCAGGTCGATTTACGGGCATCCACTTCAGCTTCCCAGTCTCAGCGCCAAGGCGGACAGCGTCACCAGCAGGACGGGCAGCGTCAGCATTGCGCCCACCCGGAAGTAATAGCGCCATGAGATGTGGATGCTCTTCTTGTCCAGCACATGCAACCAGAGCAAGGTCGCCAGGCTACCGATGGGGGTGATCTTGGGGCCAAGGTCGCTGCCAATGACATTGGCGTAGACCATTGCTTCCTTCACCGCGCCTTCGGCTGTGGTGGCGTCGATCGACAGTGCGCCCACCAGCACCGTCGGCATGTTGTTCATGATGGACGACAGGAAAGCCGTCAAGAAGCCGGTACCGAGGGCAGCGCCCCAGACGCCGTGCTCTGCAAAGCCGTTCAGCGCGCTTGTCAGGTAGTCCGTCAGGCCCGCATTGCGCAGCCCATACACCACCAGGTACATCCCCAGCGAGAAGAACACGACCTGCCAGGGCGCGCCCTTGATGACCTCGCGCGTAGAAATGACATGGCCTTTGCCTGCAACTGCCAGGAGGATCAGTGCACCAACCGCCGCCACGGCGCTGATGGGCACACCGAGGCCTTCCAGCCAGAAGAAACCCACCAGCAGCAGCGCAAGCACCCACCAGCCGGCGACGAACGTTGCTCGATCATGGATGGCCGCGACGGGATCCGGAACCTGGGTCAGGTCATAGTTTGCGGGGATATCTCGACGGAAGTAGAGAAAGAGCACGATGAGCGTCGCCACGACTGACACGATGTCGACGGGGATCATGACCGAGGCATATTCCGCGAATCCGATCTTGAAGAAGTCCGCCGAGACAATATTCACCAAGTTGGATACCACCAGTGGCAGACTGGCCGTGTCGGCGATGAAGCCGGCTGCCATGACAAAGGCCAGCGTCGCCTGGGGCGAGAATCGCAGCGCCAGCAGCATGGCGATGACGATCGGCGTCAGGATCAGCGCGGCGCCATCGTTGGCGAACAGGGCAGATACGGCTGCGCCCAACAGGATCAGCAGTACGAACAGCATGCGGCCGCGACCACCACCCCACCGGGCTACGTGCAAAGCTGCCCACTCGAAGAAGCCGGCCTTGTCCAGTAGCAGGCTGATGATAATGATGGCGATGAAGGTACCCGTGGCGTTCCAGACGATGTGCCAGACAACCGGGATGTCCGAAAGATGAATGACGCCGGCAGCCAAAGCCACGGCCGCGCCAGCGCACGCACTCCAGCCAATGCCGAGCCCCTTGGGCTGCCAGATCACAAAAATCAGGGTGAGCAGGAAGATGACAAAAGCGGCCAGCACTTTCTTTCCTTGGTCGAAGAAGATGAATCAGGAGCCGAGAGCCATCGGGCTCTCGCCGTGAGGTTTAAACCGGGGTGGCGCCGATAGCGTCCATCTCACGCTTGATCGAGGTCTTTTCGAGCGTGTGGAACGGCAGGCTGGCGAAGATGTTCACGCGGGTCATGATCTGGCGGGCAACCTTCGAGAATACGGCGCGCTTTTGCTCGTCGGTGCCGGTAGCAGCCGCTGGATCTTCGAATCCCCAGTGGGCCGAGATCGGTTGTCCTGGCCAGATCGGACATACTTCGCCGGCGGCGTTGTCGCAAACCGTGATGATGAAGTCCATCTTTGGGGCATCCGGTGCCGCAAACTCGTCCCAGCTCTTGCTGCGCAGGTCATTCAGCGGATAACCAGTCGCGTGGATCTGTTCTAACGCCAGCGGATTGACGGCGCCGGCCGGATGACTGCCTGCGCTGTAGGCATTGAAACGGCCTTTGCCCATGGTGTTGAGCAGTGCTTCGGCCATGATGCTGCGGGCCGAATTACCGGTGCAGAGGAAAAGAACGTTGTAGGTCTTCTGTTGGCTAGTGGACATGGTGACTCCTTGGCGTGAAGGCCTGGCGGTTCCAGGCATTGATTATTCGGCAGTAGCGGTTGGCTCGCAGCATGCCGTCACCGGCGAGCACACGTTGCCACCGCAGCAGTTCTCGGTGAGGAACCCCAGAACATCGTTCATGACGGTGTAGTTGGCGGCATAGATGACGAAGCGCCCCTCCTGGTGCGAAGTCACCAGACCGGCATGCGAGAGTTCTTTCATGTGGAAAGACAGGGATGAGGGAGCAATGTCCAAGGCTTCCCCTATTTTGCTGGCAGCACTGCCCTCTGGCCCGACCTGAACGAGAAAGCGGAAGATGGCCAGGCGAGAGTCCTGTGCCAAAGCAGCCAGTGCGGCAATAACGGTCTTGGTTTCCATCACAGCTCCAATCAATCCAATGATTCAATTATTATTGAATTATTAGATTAAAACAAGAGCGTGTTGGATTTTGGTAGAAGTGGACCGCTATCGGTCAATAACGGACTTCTGACGTTTCGTTCTGCCCAGGTAGTAGAACGTGAGGGTCGACCGACACGGCAAAACAAGATGCCCAAGATGCTTTAAAAGCGGAATTAAAGGCACTGCTCACTACAAAGGGGGGGAATAGCTTCGCCAGGCTATATTTCCTCGATCCAGATAGAGCTGGAGTGCCCAACACCATCTCTACTGCGTCCATGTACCGGAGCTTATTCAATTTCTTGCGCTGAATCCCCCCGCCATGGGCCTGACAAAAAATCATCGTCGGCTAGAAAGGCAATGCTCAACTCAGGATTGCTCCAGCAGAGGAGGCGTCTTGGGAATGAGACGCTCCAACATTTCTCGGTGATATGGATCCGGCGAATCTACATATCGCGAAGCCGAACTGACGTTTTTCCATCCCACGTACTCCATCAGCGCCCGCATCTCCCATCCATTAGCGCTGGCCCAACTGGCAAAGCCTCGGCGCAATGAGTGCGAACTATAAAGGTGGACGTCCGTAACCCCAGCGGTCTTTAAGATCCGGCGAAACAACGGAATGATGCTGGCCGCGTTGACGGCACCTTCGCTAATCGTGCCCCAGCGGTCAATGCCCCTGATAACGCCGCCCGATTTCAGACCGCTGATAGCCAACCAGTCTAGGTAGGCTGCCACCGGGCATAGCTTCGATAACGCGGGCGTTTTGTAGGTGGTGCCTTTGAGGCTTCGGTCGGTCTTCGTGCGTGGCAAATAAATCGTCATGCCTTCGCCGGCAACGGCCTCGATGCGATCAATTTCCAGCCTGGCCAGCTCGTCGCTGCGAAATCCGCGCCAAAATCCAATGAGCAGCAGCGCCTTATCGCGGGTGTGACGGAGCAGATCGCCGAAGCGCCCCTGGTGCCGTGCCTGCTCGCGCTGCTGTTCGAGCCAGGCGCAGGTCTGCTCAAGCGCATCAAGCTGCAGCGGCTTGGCCCGCTTTTCTTGCGCGGGATGCAGTTCCTGGATGCCGCGCAGCATCTTGCGCACCACAGGTGCCTTGGTCGGGTCCGGAAAACCTTGGTCGACGTGCCATTGACCCAGTGCAGAGATGCGTTGTTTCAGGGTGTTGTGCGCCAATACGCCCGCATAGGCGGCCAGGTACCGCACGATGCTATCGGCGGTGGCCGGCAGGAAGCCGCCCCATTCAGCCTCGAAATGGTTCACTGCGGCGCGGTAGCTTTTTCGGGTGTTGTCCCGGGTGGCGGCCCGCAAGTAGTCATCAATCTGGATCATGGCGCTTGAATCTTAAAAAGGCGGCATTACAGGTGGATGGAGTCGGATGACGTCGATTTTAGCCCATCAGGATACATAACGAGTCAATATTTAATCTGTGAATATAAGCGCTCATCTCCGAAAATCTCTTCTAATTTGGTATGTAAATACGTATTATGTAATCCATTATCAAAAACAAGGATCGCCATGGCGCGCACAGGCTTGTACAAATCCGAGGTCAAGAAGGCACGTGACACCCTGCTGGCCATGGGTCGACGCCCCTCCGTGGATGCTGTTCGCATCGAATTGGGCAATACCGGATCCAAAACCACGATTCACAAGTATCTCAAGGAACTGGAGGAGGAAGAAGGCGCAACGGCGGTGCCGTCGCGCACTATCAGCGAGGCCTTACAGGACCTCGTGGAACGGCTTGCAGCGCAGCTCCAAGCAGAAGCGGACGCGCAGGTGCGCTCGGCCAGATCTGAGGCCGATTCAGCCACAGGCCGCCTGCAGGCTGAACTGGAGACCTTGCGTATGACGGTGACTGACTTGTCCGCCCGATCGGCAAAGGCCGATGCCGCTCGACTGCATGAGGTTCAAGCTCACGAGCAAACTCGTACTCAGCTCCAGGAGCAGACGGTCGAAAGCCGCGCGCTTGAGGTGCAAGTGCGGGTCCTTCACGAGCGCCTTGCGGAAAACGAGCAGCACCGCAATTCTCTGGAAGAGAAGCACCAACACGCCCGGGAGGCCCTTGAGCACTACCGAACTGCAACCAAAGAACAGAGGGAACAGGATCTGCGGCGCCATGAGCAGCAGATTCAGACTTTGCAGGCCGAGTTGCGCCAGCTCAGGCAGGAGGCCATCGTCAAACAAGAGGAAGTGACCCGCGTTAACCAAGAAGGCGTCCGACTAGTCGCGGAGCTGTCGCATTCACAGCAAGCCCTCTACGATCAGCGCAGCCTTGTAGCGCGACTCCAGCAAAAACTGGACACGCTACAAGAGGTTGCCAACCGAAATCAGATGCTGGAGTCCCAGCTGGCTGACAGGAACGCTGTCACCGAGCAGCTGCAAGCCAGCCTGGCCCGTGTGGAGCAAGAAAATGCGACGGCAACCCAGCTGTTACAGAAAGCAGAGATCGAACGAGCAGCACTACAAGCAAAGCTGGATGCCCATGAAAGCCTCAGTGCCGAGTTGCGCGCTCATCTGCGAGACACCGAGCCCGCGCCGCGCAAAAAATAGGCAATCTGAGGCCAACGGTCTTCTTCTCAAGCTAACGCTTAGCCTTGGGTTCCGCGCAGGCGCAGCGCATTCGCGATCACAGATACCGAGCTCAGGCTCATCGCCAGTGCCGCCAACATCGGTGAGAGCAGTTGTCCGGTGAACGGGTAAAGCAAGCCTGCCGCTAAGGGAATGCCCAACGCATTGTAGAGAAAAGCAAAGCCCAGGTTCTGACGCATGTTGCTCACAGTTTCTACTGATAGTTCTGTCGCGCGTGCGATGGCCCGCAGGTCGCCCTTCACCAGCGTGACATGGGCGCTATTGATTGCCACGTCGGTCCCGGTTCCCATAGCGATCCCAACATTTGCCTTGGCTAGCGCCGGAGCGTCGTTGATTCCATCACCCGCCATCCCGACGACCTTGCCTTCGGCTTGGAACCGTTCTACCAGTGCAAGCTTGTCTTGTGGCTTGACTTCACCGTAGACCTCGGAGATGCCAAGCTTATTGGCAACCGATTTAGCGGTAGTAGTGCCATCACCTGTGGCCATAACTACCGAGATCCCGGCCTCTTTTAGGCTGGCCAATGCTTCCCGTGTTGTTCCCTTAACGGGGTCCGAGACTGCCAGTAGCCCTAAAAGTGCGCCGTTCCTCGCCAGATACATCACGCTGGCTCCTTCAACACGCAAAGCTTCTGCTTCCGAAAGCAGAGATTCCGAAGAGACGCCTTCCGACTCCATCAGCGTGGTATTGCCCAGCGCTAGACGCTCTCCGTTGACTACCCCTCGCACGCCTATGCCACTGGAAGATTCAAAGCGGCTGGGCGTCGATAAGGGAAGCTGGCGCCGGCGTGCCTCGGTAACGATCGCGTGCGCTAGTGGATGCTCACTTCCTTGGTCGAGGCTTGCCGCCAGTTGCAAGATCTCCGTTTCTTGACTGCCCGGTGCGGCAATTATTCGATCGAAAGCAGGTTTTCCTTCCGTAAGGGTGCCAGTCTTGTCGACGATGAGCGTATCCAGCTTTTTCATACTCTCGATGGCCGCTGCATCTCGAAACAGGATGCCTTGGGTTGCGGCACGGCCAGTAGCGGCCATGATGGACATAGGCGTTGCCAAGCCAAGCGCACATGGGCAAGCGATAATCAGGACCGCTACCGCGTTGACAAATCCATAGACCCAGCTAGGTTGCGGTCCAAAAAATCCCCAGCCTAGCAGCGTCAACAAAGCAATACCCACCACGATGACGACAAAATAGCCAGCGACGACGTCCGCCAACCGCTGCATGGGAGCGCGCGAGCGCTGGGCTTGGGCAACCATCTGAACGATTTGGGAGAGCATGGTCTGCGACCCGACCTTCTCGGAGCGGATGATCAGACTGCCGCTGGCATTAATCGTTGCCCCGATAACCTTGTCACCAGGTCGCTTGGTAACGGGGACAGGTTCACCGGTTAGCATCGACTCGTCGATGGCACTCTCTCCCTCAACGACCACCCCGTCGGTAGCGACTTTTTCGCCTGGCCGAACGCGAAGCAGGTCGCCAATATGAACATTGCTCAAAGGGATGTCTTCTTCCGCACCATCTGCGGTGATCCGTCTGGCCGTCTTGGGCGCCAAGCCGAGCAGTGATTTAATGGCGGCGGACGTCTGCGAGCGCGCCCGGAGTTCCAGGATCTGTCCCAGCAGCGTCAGCGAGATGATGACCGCCGCGGCCTCGAAGTAGACGCCAATCCGCCCATGTTCCATGAAGGTCTGGGGGAATAGCTCGGGGAAAACAGTTGCGATTACGCTATAGCCATAGGCGGCTACCACGCCCGTGCTGATGAGAGTCCACATGTTGGGGCTACGGCGGACAATCGAGTCAACTCCTCGACGCAAGAACGGCCAGCCGGCATACAAGACCACGGGCGTACCAAGCCCCAGCTCGATCCAGCTTTGACCGTGTAGACCATGTGGGAATAATCGGCCACCGGCCATGGCCAGCACCGTGACCAACACAGTCAAGGGCAAGGTGAGCCAGAATCGCCGCTGGAAGTCACGCAGCTCAGGATTCTCCTCTTCTTGCGCCGTCGGTAGCAGCGGCTCCAGGCTCATCCCACATATGGGGCAATTTCCGGGAGAAGTCTGCCTGATCTGCGGGTGCATGGGACAGGTATAGACGGCTCCATCAGCTGGCGTACTGCTTGCCTCGGGCTTTGATGAAGCTCCGACGAATGCAGCCGGATTAGCACGGAATTTTCCCATGCACTTGTCGCTGCAGAAGTAAAAATCCCTTCCGTCGTGCTCTATCCTCCGGTATGGATCGGGAGTCACCTTCATGTGGCAAACCGGGTCAGTCTGGCTTTTTTCCGTGGGCGAACTCATTTCAACGCCTGGATCTGGTGCCGTGTGATGATGGTGATGATGTTCATCCATAGTTACTGCTCTCCCGTCAGGCCTACCCATTAGGTCACGTGACGGGTACACGGAGTATCCCATCACGCTATCAGTACTACTGCGACATTGACATTGGCATTTCCATACAGTCCATCATCATCTGCATTGTCATCTGCATCATGTCCATTTGTTTCTGCATCATCGCCGGTGTCGGTGCCGATTTGCGTTCTGTCCTGGCCGCCATCATGCTTTGCATCATGGCCATACTGTCCTTCATGGTTTTCATGTGATCGGCCATCAATTGGCGCCGTTCTTCAGGAGAAGCGGCGCTCATCATTTTCTGATGCATATCGCGCATGACTTTCATCTGATCATCCATCTGAGCCATGGATACGCCCTGAGGGCCCGGTTTGGCGGCGGAGGACGGTGAAGTGACGGCCGGCCCCGGATGATGCCCTTCATGCTCAGCGGCGGTTTGTGCAAATCCGGAAATGGCGAATGATGCCATTGCGACCGTACCGATCAGGTTGGCGACGCGTTTCATGGTTTCTCCTTAATTTGAGATGAGGCCGTCGAAAGGTTGCCTCTCTCTACAGTCTAGTAAGGACCGGATCGGACGGCGTGACCCAGGTCAAACCATAGTCATATGCGTCCTGACGGAATGAAGCGCACCGCGCTATCGGCGTCAGTCTTGAGAAAAAGCCTTACCGGCGAAGTCCACGGTCACCAGCTTGCCATCCATCTTGCCCATACCTGGTGAGTTGGCGGGCATGCCCGGTACCGCTACACCTTTGGTTGGCTTGGATGCGATGAGTTTTGCAACGACCGGCGCTGGGACATGGCCTTCGATCACCTGACCCGTTGCTTCTACCACGCCGGTATGGCACGACTGCAGAGAGTCAGGCACACCTAACCGCTTTTTGACCGCCGACATATCGTTGCTGTCAATGACCTTGAGCTTGTAGCCTGCTTGGCGCATGTGATCTGCCCACGCCGTGCAGCAACCGCACTGGGGATCCTTGTAGACGGTGATTGCCTCACCTGCCGCATGCGCAACCAGAGAGGTAAGCACGAGTAGATTGGCGACAAAAAACTTTTTCATCCATTTACCTTTACGGAGACATCAGCAAGAAAAGCTGGTGCGACGCATCATATTGCACGCACTGACTGGGCGGGAGCCTCATTCCGTCATCGGTCCCAAGGTGCCGAGCCAGGCGACCAGCGCGAGAATCAGGAAGGCACAGCACGTTTCGATAAAAAGACTTTTGCGCAAGGCAGCGATGGCCTGGCTATGTTCGCCCGAGACATGGACACGCTCAAGCAAGGGACTGAGGCGGTACCGATTTGCCGCAGCCAGCGCCAGCATCAACGCGAACAGCCCCAACTTGGCGAGCAGTAGCTGGCCATAGGGCGACGACAGCAGGCCGTTGAAAGTAGGACCGACGATGAGCCAATAGTTGAGTGCGCCAGTGACGACCAAAGATCCCACGATGCCCGTTCCCATGAGGGCAAAGCCGTTGAGCGTGCGGCTGAGCAAGGAAACGTCAGCCGCGCCGTCACCGTACCTCATCTGGAGCATCAGGATAAACGCTGCCAGCGCGCCTATCCAACCACCAGCGGCAAGCAGATGGATAATATCCGCCGTGAGGTGAATCTGACCACGCATGCCTTCGTCCATTGCGCCGTGACCAGCCCAAGACAACGTGGCCAGTGCGACAGCCCCCGCCATGCTCATGACGGCAGCGCTCGCAGTCGGGAATGCGGCGCAAAGCAGTGACACCATTACAATCACCACCAGCATGGCCATGCGCAAGCACCACGCCATGCCGAATGCTGTGTCGGTCAACATCATCTCGAAGACGTGCTGCTCTATCGAGCTGAAGTCGGCGGCGCCGGTCATTGCCTTAGCCATGAGGAACATACTCACCACCGAGAGCGCCATGCCGTTGACGGCTGCTACCACCGTCAAGGTAGAGAACTTTCTGCCCAAGGCGGATGAACGTTCGGTCTGGCGCAAAGCATGGAGCTGAAACAAGGGCAGACCAAAAACAAGCATTAGGTCCAGGTAGAGCGCAAAGCGCACCAAAACGGTCATCCCATCCATTACCGGCTCACTTCACCGTGAAAGTGATCTTGCCAGTGATGGGGTGCGTGTCCGACGACACCGCGCGCCATTCGATGCTGTATACGCCAGGCATCAGCGGCTGGCTGGGAGTGATCACCATGGTTTTCGGGTCATCCGAGCCGGACACCTTGGCGGCCATTTTCATGGGTGACGCGTGATTCATGCCAGGCATGCTGGTCATCAGGAGGCTGGCACCGGAAAACTGCTTGGAAAGATTCTCCGAGAAGTGCAGCTCGATCTTCTCGGGGGCGCTCACCGTCGAATTGTCTTCGGGGGTCGAGCCAAGCAGCTTCGGGTGAGCGAAGGCGGCGGTAGCAAAAGCGGCTGCAGCGATCGTCACGGCTGTTTTGGCGAAGAGAGACTGGTAGGACATGGCGATACTCCTTGGAGATGTTATGGAGGGTAAAAAAGTGGAGAACTAGAACAAGACGCGTACGCCGGCCACAAGCCGGGTTTCCCCGGCATTGCCACCGGCACCACGGACGTAGGTGGCGGTACGGCCGAAATTCTGGTTACGCTCGATCCCAATGTAGGGGGCGAACTGGCGGGAAAACTCATAGCGCAGTCGCACACCGTAGGCGGCACTGGACAGGCCACGTCCGATACCCAGCTCGGGATCCTCTTTACCATACAAGTTGGCTTCGACGCGGGGCTGAAGTACCCAGCGCTGGGTCAGCAACACCTCATATTCGGCGGCCAGACGCAACGCGGTGCGGCCTTGTTCGCCCACATAACCGGTCGCCTCGACTTCGAACCAGTAAGGCGACAAGCCTTGGATACCGAACGCCAGCCAGTTACGACCTGGACGATTGCTGCCCACATCAACGCGCAAACCGAGCTGACTGTCCCAATACGGCGTCATTGCGTGGCTCCACAGCAATTCCGTACGAGAATCGCCCACACGGCCTTGTTCAATGTCACCTTCGGCCTTGATGTAGAACTTGTCGTAAGAATTGCCAATCCAGCCTTGCGTGTCATAGGCGATGGAGTTGCCATCACGGGTATGCACGCGTTCCAGCCGGTCGACTAGGAAGGAACCAAAGGAATGCATATCCGACATCATCAATGTGCTGGTGTCCTTCTGGGCATAGGGGCCCGTATTGAGGGTGTAGCCATTGGAATAGCCATGCGGATCTCGTGCATCCGCTGGCGCTGTCGAGCTGGAGCCCATATCCATGCCCGCCATATCCATACCGCCATGGTTCATCGCCCCGTGATCCATTGATCCCGCCGTGCTGGCGGTGCTGCCGTCCATGCTGTCCATGGTGGTAATGGCCGGCTGCGAGGCCGAGCCAGCCGCTGGCGCGGCATGGCCTTCGTGTGTCTGGGCCAAAGCCGCGCTCATGCCCGCAGACGCCAGGGCCAGCACGAGAATCCGAGTTGAATAGCGTGTAAGAGTCATTCTAAGTATGCCTTTCGGTACAGGTCCTGGTTAGCTGACGACGACTTCACGGAACATGCCCATATCCATGTGGTACATCAGGTGGCAGTGCCAGGCCCAGCGGCCTAAAGCATCCGCTGTGACCAAAAAACTGATGCGCTGCGCCGGCTGGACTGGAATCGTGTGACGTCGTGCCAGGAAATCGCCATTCGGCGTTTCCAGTTCACTCCATAGTCCATGCAAGTGCATGGGGTGGGTCATCATCGTGTCGTTGTGCAAGATGACGCGCAGGCGCTCACCGTAACGGAAATGAACGGGCGTGGACTTGCCGAACTCCAGACCATCCAGCGACCAGGCATAGCGCTCCATATTGCCGGTCAGGTGAAGTTCGACTTCGCGCTCCGGACCGCGCTGATCGAGCGGCCCGCCGATCGTGTGCATGTCAGCCAACGTCAGCACACGGCGACCGTTATTGCGCAGCCCGACTCCCGGATCATCCAGATTGGTACGAGCGCTATCGACGCGAGCGTCTGTGCTGGGCCCATACTCGGTGCTGGCATGGCGTGCCTTCTTACTCGGTACTTTCAGCGGATTGGCAGCGCCCATCTGGTGCTGGCTGTGATCCATGGCTGGCATGGGCTGCATGGTCGCCTTACCGTCCATGGATTCCATACTGTCCATGCCGTCCATGCCGTCCATGCTGGACATCGAGTCCATGCCGCTCATGGAAGACATGCCACCCATTGCGCCATGGTTCATGTGTCCCATGGCACCATGATCCATACCCCCCATCGAGGACATATCGCCCATCATGTCCCCCATGCTGAGCCATTCCGGCTTGTTTACTGCCGGCACCGGCGCTGTCAGACCGGCACGGATGGCCAGCGTGCCTCGGGCGTAACCAGTGCGCTCCATTGACTGGGCAAATACTGTGTAGGCGTCCTCCTTTGGCTCAACCACCACGTCACAGGTTTCGCCCGGGCCAAAGCGGAATTCATCCACGCTGACCGGATCGATATCCACGCCGTCCACCTGGACAACCTTCAATTTGAGCCCTGGAATACGAACGTCATAGAAGGTGTTGCCAGAGCCGTTGATACAGCGCAGGCGCACTTTCTCCCCAGGCTTGAACAGTGCGGTCCAGTTGCCCGCAGGCGTGACGCCGTTGGCTAGATAGGTCAAGGCCGCCGCAGACAAATCGCCCAGGTCCGTGGGGTTCATGCGCATCTCATTCCACATCGCACGATTGTCCATGGCCGCCTTCACGCCATCTTTGCGTGCGTCGCGGACAAAATCAGCGGCCGTCAGCCGATTTTGATTGTAGAAATCGCCTTGCTTCTTGAGCTTGGAGAGCACCGACATCGGATTTTCATCCATCCAGTCAGAGAACAGAATCACATGCTCCCGATCTGCCAGCTTCTTGCCGGCATCCGCCGGGTCGATGACGATAGCGCCATACATTCCGGTTTGTTCCTGCATTCCCGAGTGGGAGTGATACCAGTAGGTGCCGCTTTGTTTGACCTTGAATTTGTACGTGAAGGTCTCACCAGGCGCGATGCCAGCAAAGCTGATGCCCGGCACGCCATCCATCTGGAACGGCAAGATAATGCCGTGCCAGTGGATGGAGGTGTGTTCCCGCAGCTTATTGGTGACGTTGATGGTGACCATTTCGCCTTCTTTCCACCGCAACGTCGGCCCCGGCAGCGAACCGTTGATGGTGGTGGCAACGGTCTGCTTCCCCGTGAAATTGACCGGCGACTCCGCGATCACCAGGTCAAATACGTTGCCAGTGAGAACGGGGGCAGCAGAGGCACTTGCCGGTGTTTCGACTGCCTGGGCCACCGCCTGCATAGCGCGCGACGACAGCCCCAGCAGTACACCCCCTGCAGCCAGCCCTTTGACGAAGCGGCGGCGGGAGTTGAGAGGGGACGATGAATTCGACATAGGTTGGATCACTCCGAAATGGGGATATGGCGCTGATGATAAGTACGGCTGGCGATCAGTCGGATTACTCGTGCATTACATTCCTGTAATGATGTCGTCATCTGGCTCAACTGCACGTAACATGTCGCTATCTTCTTGAGTGTTATCAATATGAAAATTCTTGTGGTCGAAGATGAGCCCAAAACAGGCGAGTACGTCCAGCGAGGACTGGCCGAGGCGGGATTTGTTGTCGATTTGGCCAAAAACGGCCTGGATGGCTATCACCTGGCCATGACCGAGCCCTATGACCTGGTCATTCTGGACGTCATGCTCCCCGACGTGGATGGCTGGCGCATCGTGCAATCGCTTCGTGACGCCCAAAAGACGGTTCCAGTCTTGTTCTTGACGGCCCGGGATAGTGTTTCTGACCGCGTCAAGGGGTTGGAAATGGGGGCAGACGACTACCTCGTCAAGCCGTTTGCATTCTCCGAGCTGCTGGCCAGGGTGCGCACCCTGCTGCGCCGGGGTAGCAATGTGGTTTTACAGGATCGGCTGACGGTCGCGGACCTGGTGCTCGATCTCCCGCGGCGCACCGCCAGCCGAGGCGGCCGCAAGCTGGTGCTGACCAGCAAGGAGTTCGCCTTGCTGGAGTTCTTGGCCCGCCGCCGGGGAGAGGTGCTGCCGCGCTCCCTTATTGCATCCCAAATCTGGGACATCAACTTCAATAGCGACTCCAATGTCATTGATGTGGCCATCCGCCGCTTGCGCGCCAAGGTTGATGATGGATTCGATCATAAGTTGATTTTGACGGTACGCGGCGTGGGCTACATTCTGGACGATGAAGAGCCCAGAGAGTCGGCTGAGAGCGCGACATGATTCGTCAACGCTCGCTGACTGTCCGCCTGACCGCCTTGTTTGCCGTGGCGTCCACGGCTGTGCTGGTGGGTCTGGGGTTACTCATCATGTCCACCGTAGCCAAGCACTTTACCGACCAGGATGAACAGCTACTGGAAAAGGAGCTTGAACTCATCCGCATGGTGGTCAATGAACGCGGTGCCGGCGCCATTACCAGTACCTTTGGCGAAGCGTTGCACAATCATCCAGGCTTTTTCGTTCACATCAGTGCGGCCAACGGCCAACCAATGTATTCAACCCTGGCAGATGCGAACCAGCCCATACTGACAGCCGCTAAACGGATCGCGGGCAGCCACTCATTCGCCGTTAATGCCGGCGAGCATAAGCAATTTCAGGCCATCAAAGCACACTTGAAAGACGACAAAAGCGGCGAGCAGCTACAAGTCATCGTTGCTGTTGACACGGAAATCCACGACCACTTCATGCGCAATTTCAAGACAACCTTGATTTTGTATGTAGCGGGATCTGCCTTGATTGTGGTCTTGCTCAGCTGGTGGGCGGCGCGGCGCGGGCTGGCGCCGCTGCGAGCGATGTCGGACAAAGTGCAAGCCGTGTCTTCGCATAACTTTGGCGAACGCATGCCCATCGAGACTTTGCCGGTTGAAATCGCCGACTTGGCGGCCAAGCTAAACGCCATGCTGGAACGGCTCCAACAAGATTTCCATCGCATCACCAACTTTTCGACCGATATCGCTCATGAGCTGCGCACGCCTATCACCAACTTGCTGACGCAAACGGATGTGGTCTTGACCCAGCAGCGCACCAATGAGGCCTATCGGGACACGCTTTCCTCGAATGCCGAGGAATTGCAGCGCCTGGCTAGAACCATTTCCGACATGCTGTTCCTGGCGCAGACCGAAAACGGTATCAGTCTGCCTAGCTATGAGCCACTCCAGCTCCAGGAGGAAATTACCGAGCTTTTCGACTTCTATGATGCCTTGGCAGAGGAAAAAGGGTTGCAGCTGCAGCTGGCGGGCGATGCGACCATCAGGGGGGATCGCCTGATGGTGCGCCGCGCACTGAGCAACCTGATCTCCAATGCCATGCGCTACACGCCAGCGGCGGGCAGCATCACAGTGTCGATCGCCAGGTCTGAAGGCGACGTTCTGGTAGCCGTTGAGAATGACGGCCCCGAGATCCCGGCGGAGCATCTGCCTCACTTGTTTGACCGGTTCTATCGAGCAGACAAGTCCCGCACCAAAGTTGACACGGATTCCGCTGGCTTGGGCTTATCCATCACGCAGGCCATTATGCGGGCTCACCAGGGGGATGTCACCGTACGCTCGGTGCAGAGGAAAACGCGCTTCACTCTGCGATTCCCCCATATGGTGATCTAGCAGTGTCTATGGGGATATCCCAACGATCTATGCAATGGTCTCGCCAACTGAGGCCGGTGGCAATTCACGAAAAGCGTAGCAATTCGCCTTGGCATCATTGAGGGCGTGGTGCTCGGGCAGCTTATGCTGCTTGTGGAACTCGTACCGCAATAGCTCATTAATGCGATCGGCGACCAATCGACGCTTGCACCACGGCGGCACCCGTCCATCCAAGACATCGTAGAAGAGATCCCAGTCCGTCTGGTAGTCGTAGCAAATGAAGACCTCTTGATCCTTCGGCCTGACCAATTTAAGCCAATTGGTCATTTGCAGGTAAAGATCGTCCTTGGTCATTTCCGCATGCGGCGCGTATCCCAAGAGCGGAAGGACCGCAGCCTTGACGAATTCGCTGCATTCACGCACCTCGTAAGGAAGCTCGGCGTAAAACTCCTCGCCGCTTTGCGCGACCAGGCCGATGCTGATCAACTGCGGGTCGAGAAAGTCAGTGAACTCAGTGTCGATGAAGACGTTGAACGACATCGTGTGCTCCCTCATTTGTGAACTTCAGGGGGTATGGCTCTGGCCCGAAAGTGTGGCATGCCCCAATACCCATGGCATCAGCTTGGCAATATTGACTGCATCGTCCAGCCCACGATGATGCTGCCCCTCCAGAGGAATGCCCGCCAGCGCACACGCCCGAACCATGCCAACCTCCTTGCCAATGCGCTGAACCTTCGCAAACAACCGCTTGGCATTCTGATGGGGCATAGCCAAGGGCATCGTAATCCCGTGGCGCTGGGCCTCCCTGGTCAGTTGCTTCTGATCGTAGTTTCCCCAGCTCATCCAGACAGTATCGCTGGACACTACCTCGCTGACCGGCCTGAAACAACTGGTCCAGACTTAAAGTTAGTCTAAGCGGCAAGCCGCAGTGGTTCTGGGGTTGATGCCGGCAGTGTCGCCTGTGGCGCCGGCGGCCGGTAATTCAGTGAGCTATGCGGCCGAACGGTATTGTACTGATGACGCCATCGCTCGATGATGACCTGAGCTTCTCGAAGGGTGTAAAAGATTTCTCCGTTGAGCAGTTCATCGCGGAATTTACCGTTGAAGGACTCGCAGTATCCGTTCTCCCAGGGGCTTCCTGGCTCGATATACAGCGTCTTTGAACCGACCGATGCAAGCCAGCGCCGAAGGTTCTTGGCGACCATTTCCGGACCATTGTCAGAGCGTAGATAGGCCGGAACACCGTAGGTCACCATGGCCTCAGCCAGGATATCGATGACGTCATTACTGCGAATTTGCCTGGCCACGTGCAGCGCGAGACAGCGGCGGGTGAACTCATCGATGAGCACCAGGATTTTCAGAACACGTCCATCATGCGTTCTCTCCATGACGAAGTCCCAGCTCCAGACGTGATTTGCATATTCCGGCCGCATTCTGATGCAACTGCCGTCAGCCAGCCACAGCCTTCCTCTCTTTGGCTGTTTCACTGGCACCTTCAAGCCTTCTAGTTTCCAGATACGCTCCACCCGAGAGCGACTCAGCTCCCAGCCTTGAGCTTCTAGCATGGCGTGGATGCGCCGATAGCCGTAACGGCCATACTGGCTGGCCAGTTCGATGATGGCTCCAGTCAGTGGCGCCTCATCGGAACGTGGGTGGGCAGCATAACGAACCGAAGAACGGGAGAGATGGAGCGCCCGGCAGATACGCCGTTCAGCGTGGCCCAAGCTCATTCTGACATGGGCCACAGCCTGGCGGCGACGTGCCGGGCTCAGAAGTTTCCCCGGCTGACCTCGCGCAGTATCTGGTTATCGATGACAGCATCCGAAAGCGCTCGACGCAAGCGTGCGTTCTCTTGCTCCAGTTCCTTCAGTCGCTTGGCCTGGTCAATCTTCAGGCCGCCATATTCCTTGCGCCAACGGAAGTAGGTTTGCTCAGTCACGCCGAGTTGGCGGCTGATTTCGGCCACCGTCTTGCCTTGCGCAGACATGACTTCTGCTTCGCGCAGTTTGTGGATGATGTCTTCGGATGTGAATCGCTTCTTGGGCATGGTCTGACTCTCCTTTTCAATAGCATATGAAATTTCAAGTCGGACCAGTTTTTTCAGGTCAGGTCAGTGCCGTCGTCCGAACAGGTTGCTTCGAGGTCGACAACGAGAATTCTTGCCACGTGATCCTCTTGATAATGGAGTTGGTCCGGCGGGAGGACAATTTCGCACGCGAAATTGCTGCCTTTAGTGACTAAAGGATCTGTTGCTTTCGCAACTTGAGCCGGCTCAACTTGGAGGCTAGCTGGTAGCTATCAGCTAGCTGAGAAATGTTTGCTGCTGAATTTGCGGCTGACGCGGGTGGAAAATATTCGCCCGTCTATTGAGCGCGCCGGCCGGGTAGTCACTGCAATAGCTCCGTCCTTAATGGACAGGAAAACACGTTGGCCTATCTTCCAGTCTGTCAATGCCTTCGGCCACGAGACTTTGCCGTCGCGTTCGAGAATGGTGGAGTAGGTTTGACGTTTTTTCATGCAAGCTCGATTGTGCAGTTTTGACCAGAGACGATCACGTTTTGGGTCATTTCATTCCACAGTTTATAGCATCTCGTGGTCACAATATATTCATGTCGCGACTTGAGTCTGCTCATCCTACAAAGAATATCTGAGAGCGTGAAAACTTGCCATTGACAACGAACCTTCGGCTGATGCAATGTCCGTGGAGCCTGTTGATGTCACTCCGATTTTTCAACGATTTCGCCTTTGAACGACCCTGCCAAGGATCCCCTTACCATGGCCAGTATCGAACGGACTGCGTATCCTAGATTTCCACGTACGCTGACACTTAAAGACCTTCATGCAACCTTCACGCCGCGGCCTGAAGAAATAGAATGGGTAGCCGGTTTCGCCCGCTCCGCGCCGCGGCGCCTGGCCTTACTGGTGAATCTGAAATGCTTTCAGTTTTTGCGCTACTTTCCTGCCATTGATGCTATTCCCGCGGAAATCGTGGAGCATATTTCTGCGAGTCTTGGTATGCAGCCCGTTCATGCAATTTCATACCCCGATTCAAACATATCTCCTTATCGCCATCACAAGGCAATCCGCACGCTACTCGGGGTAACGCCATATGAGCATGTGAAGACCAGGCCGATTACTGTTGAGATCTCGCAACGCGCGGCCGCCATCGTTGATACTCGTGTAGACATCATCAATATCACGGTCGAGGAATTGGTACGGTCAGGTTACGAGCTTCCTGCGTTTAGCACCCTGGACACTATTGCCGAAAAAGCCCACGCTGCAGTGGAGTCCGCGCTCTACAAAAAGATATCCCAACGATTGTCCTCTGCCCAAAGGCAGTGGCTTGATAGTCTTCTAGATACGGAACTACCACAGCGCCGATCCCTTTATCACCAGATTAAGCGCTCTGCTAAGAAGGCTTCTCGCAAGCATCTCGATTTAGTGTTGGACCAGCTAAATTGGCTAGAGTCATTGCCCGATCCCGGAACGCTGTTGGAAGATGTGCCGGCCAACAAATTGCGGCATCTCTCCGATCGTGCAGCCGTCCTCGATGCGGCAGAAATGAAAGATTACAACCCAGCGAAAAGACAAACGCTCATTCTGGCTCTTATTCATCACATGCGGATCGGTGCCCGGGACGACATTGCCGAGATGTTCATTCGACGCATCAGCGCTATTCACAAAAGCGCGCGAGAAGAATTGCAGGTTCTGCAGGCGCGGCAGCGGGAGCTCAGTGAAGAGCTTGTCGCAACCTTAGAACAGGTTGTGGAGATTCTCGCTGAAGGTATGGAAGATGCTCCGACAGGAAGACGTATTCGCGACCTCTTGGCCCCACATGGCAGCTTGGAACGGCTGCAGGGCGATTGTGAGGCAATCCGAGTTTGGAGTGGAGGAAATCATCTTCCATTGCTCTGGAAGCCTTTCAAATCTTGGCGTGCTGCCATGTTCCAGATGGCGAAGGTACTGGTTTTTCATCCGGCCACGCAGGACAAGGCTCTTCTCAAAGCTTTGGATATCGTAATGGAGAACGAACACCGGAAAGCAGAATGGATCGCCGAGGAGGTAGATCTATCGTTTGCTTCAGAACGATGGCATAAACTTGTCCGACGTTCTCACGGCCTTGGAAACCCGACTAATCGTCGTTACCTAGAAGTCTGCGTCTTCTCCCATCTGGCCAGTGATCTGCGTAGTGGCGACGTGTGTATCGAAGGTGCTGGTACATTTGCCGATTACCGTGGCCAGCTTCTCTCTTGGAAGGAGTGCGAGGCACTACTCCCAGAGTATTGCGACCGAATTGGTATCGCTGTCAATCCTCAAGCGTTCGTCGAAAACCTCAAAAGCATGTTGGCGGACACGGCGGCGCAGGTGGATAGCGAATTTCCTCAGCACGCCGGCGACGTATCGATCGGCGCCAATGGGGAACCGACTTTGAGGCGCGTCACCGCCCGCGAGATTCCCGCCTCAGCCATTGCGCTGCAAGCTGCGATAGATAGCCGGCTCGTGCCTCGCAATCTGCTCGACATCCTCGCCAACATTGAACATTGGACGGGGTTCACTCGTAATTTCGGGCCGCAGTCCGGTGACGACCCCAAATTACGCAATGCTCGCGAACGTTACCTGCTGACCGTATTCGCAATGGGATGCAACCTGGGACCGCATCAGGCCGCTCGACATCTGTCCAATGGCGTCACCCCTCATCAGCTTTCCTATGTCAACCAGCGCCACATGAGCCTGGAACAACTAGACAACGCTTGTCGCGACCTCGCGGAGCTGTACCTTCGCTTGGAACTTCCGAAGCTCTGGGGCGATGGAACGAAGGTGGCTGCTGACGCCACACATCACAATTTTTACGAACAAAATCTCCTTGTCGGCATGCACTTCCGATACAAGCGGATGGGCGCGGTGGCATATCGTCATGTGGCGGACAACTACATTGCGAATTTCCGCAGCTTTATCCCGCCGGGAATGCTGGAAGCGATATATGTCATTGAAGGTCTGATGAAAGCGGGTCTGAGCGTCCAGCCAGACACGGTCTATTCGGACACGCACGGGCAATCTGAGGTCGTATTTGCATTCACCTATCTGAATGGCATCCAGCTAATGCCTCGAATTCGTAACTGGAAGGATCTAAAATTCTATAAAGCTGACAAGGCCACTAAGTACAAGCACATCGATAGACTTTTTAGCGATGTCGTTGACTGGAAACTAATCCAGAACCACTGGCAAGATCTCATGCAAGTAGCGATCTCGATCCAGCAAGGGAAGGTCGCGTCTCCGATGCTCCTTCGAAAATTGAGTCATGACGGCCGCCACAATCGACTCTTTGCCGCCGCAAGGGAGCTGGGTAGAGTACTGCGCACCATCTACCTGCTGCGGTGGATCTCGCAAAAGGAGATGCGTCAAGAGGTGACCGCTACGACCAACAAAATCGAGTCTTACCATGCGTTCACCAAATGGCTCGATTTTGGCGGTGACGTCATCACCGAAAACGACTTGAACGAGCAGCAAAAGAGAGTGAGATATATCGACTTAGTGGCTTCTTCTGTCATTTTGCAGAACACGGTGGATATGATGCGAATCATCCAGGAGCTTTATGCAGAAGGTGAGCAAATTGCCGTTGAAGATGCAACATATATGAGTCCCTATGGCACCACGGGCGTCAAACGCTTCGGAAATTATTTCCTTGATATGAAACGTCCGCCTGAGGCTTGGCTTAAGGAGGCACTATTTAAACAGGCTGCCAAGAGAGCAAGAGCGGAAGCACCGAAAGGCGCAGAGGGAGGCGCATGACTAAAGGACACGAAACCATAAAGACGGCCTATGGTTTGGTAGATAACAGTGCTCTAAAAAAACTTCAGCAGGAATTCGACACTTCGGCTTTATTAGCTATCGTCGATGAACTTGATCAGGTCATAGACTTGCTGCGCTCAGAAGATGGATTGCGCGACGAATTACTTCGCCTGCATGGGATGGCACACACCGTCTTAAACGGCGCGGGTCTCTCTGTGCCGACAGGGGAGGACTCATTGCCAGAGATGGTATTTGACACAATCAGCTGCGTTCAACGCATCGTAGGGGTTATGCGTGGTTGGCAGCGATCAATAGAGCCCCTTGAGGCACTCGCACCAAAAGATTGAATCAGTTATAAAGAAACATACGTTTATTACTTTTAGGCTTATGTATGAACATTAGCCTTATCTCGGCTGCCCCCCCTGTAGAGAGAATGTGACAATTTGTCGCACGCATCACATCGGGTCCTGCGCGCATAATTCGAGCCTTCTCCCATCCAGGGCGAGTCAACGTGCCTCGCCCCATGAAGACTTAAAACATCATGGAAGTCAGTCCTTACGGCCTTCAGAGTTTGTGGGCGCAGGGTGACATCGTCACGCGCGCAGTTGCCGTCCTGCTGATAAGCATGTCCATCGCCTCCTGGCATGTCATGCTGACCAAGGCACTTGACCTGCTACGCATGCGTAAATCTGCGGAGGCCGCCCGTCGTGATTTTTGGATAGTCGCCGACCTGGAGGGCGCCCTGGCTACTTTAGGGCATGACAATCCATTTGCCGCGCTCGCCCGTGCGGGCAGGACTGCGCTGTTTCATCATCAACAGCATCGTGGATATTTGCATGAACAGCTCGCTGTCAGCGACTGGGTCACCCTGGGCTTGCGACAGTCCATCGATGAAGCTGCTGCGCGTCTGCAAGCAGGCATGGCCGTTCTGGCATCCGTAGGGTCCACAGCGCCGTTCGTCGGTCTGTTCGGAACAGTCTGGGGTATCTATCACGCACTGGTCTCCATCGGTACCACCGGCCAGTCAAGCATCGACAAGGTTGCCGGCCCCGTTGGAGAGGCGCTGATCATGACTGCGCTGGGACTGGCGGTAGCCATTCCCGCCACCTTTGGCTATAACGCGCTGGTTCGAGGCAACAAGAGCACGCTGGCACGCCTGAACAAGTTCGGTTTCGACCTGCATGCGTTGTTCGTGACTGGCGCTCGTGCAGCGGCGTACCAAGTCAATGAATTGACCTTGAGCGTGGCGCCGTCCCCGCGGTAGAACATACGCGAGCCTGGCATGTCGCTCCGGCGGTAAGGCTGATGAGCCGTTATCCGACCTTCTCCGAGTTCCTGTCCAACAGCCAGAGAATTGAAAAATCAGTTTGCTTTACGGTTGCCAGAAAATTACTTTAAACGATGAAAAAGACTTCCATCGCAGCCGCCATCGCATTGATCTATCCATTTGTAACAGCCGTCATGGCGCAATCCAGCAACGCCACCTCGACACCCATCACCAATGCGGTTGCTGCTGAAAGCATTTCAGACAAGCAGCCCGTGTCTTCGGAGCTTCCTGAGGTTGTCGTTACAGAGGAGAGTCCGGGCTACGCTGCTTCACGGTCCAGCTCGGCGACGCGCACGGATACACCGTTGCTGCAGACACCGCAGTCTGTCTCTGTATTGAAGCGATCCCTCCTTGATGACCAGGACGTCCACAGCCTCTCCGATGCACTCGTCAACGTTTCCGGGGTGATGCCGACCAAGCCGGAGGAAGCATTGCTGATCGCTCCCATCATTCGAGGGTTTCCTGCTGAGACCTATCTGGATGGCCTGTCCATCTTCGGCGGAAATCAACAAGCATTCAATCCAGCAGGCTTGGTCGGCGTCGAACGCATCGAAGTGCTGAAGGGACCAAGTTCGACCCTGTATGGTGGTGGCCTGGGCTCTCCCTTGGGCGGACTCATCAACATCGAGTCGACGCGTCCCGAGATTGGCAGCAATGGCGGCTTTCTTGGTGTACGAGCCGGCAGCTACTCCACCACCAACCCCTATGGCGACTACAACGTAACACTGAGCGACAAGCTGGCAATACGTCTCGCAGGGGAATACCAGGACAATACAAGCTGGATCGACAAGGTCCACGGGAAACGCGTATTTTTCCAGCCCAGCATCCTGTTCAAGCCCGACGCGCAGACCGAGATTCTTTTTTCTGGCCAGTACAACCGTACCCAGCAGCTTGAGTACTCAGGGCTGCCGGCTCAACAGGCGCTGGCGGGTCAGCTTTATCGCAATGCCTTTCCAGGTGCGCCCAATGGCCAGCCCATGACGGATATCAACAATCGTCTCGGAAAGATCGAGTTGCGCCACAAGTTTGACGACGGCGTTCGCCTGGAGGCGTCCGCACAGTTCTACACCAGTGACGTTGGCCAATACGGAAGCTTCATCTATCCGGCACTGGCAGCGCCCAATGCTTCTACACCGACCACCTATCCGATCTTCCCGCTCACCATGCCTTCCGCGCACCATTCGGTTTCATCGGCTCAACAGTACCCAAGCCCGAGACCTCCAGGAACATCGAGCTTGGTATCAAGCTTGACGATAAAGTGCGGAAACTGTCGGGCACGCTGGCCGTGTTCGAACAGACCCGCGACAACGTCGCTACAGCGGATCCCAGCAATCCCCTCGTGTCGATTCAGACGGGGCAGCAACGCGCACGCGGATTCGAGGCCGACATGACCTGGGAACCGGTGCGAGCGTTGTCCTTGCTGGCGAACTACGCCTATACCCAAGCGGTGGTCACGCAAGACAACACGATCCCGGTTGGGGACACACTGGCCCGCGTGCCAAGGCATAGCGGACGCCTGGCCTTCCGCTATCGCGTACTGGATGGCGCCGCTGAGGGATTGTCGTTCGGAGCCGGTATCACGGCACTCGGTCGCCGTCAGCTGACCTTGCCCAATACCGTCTCCGTGCCAGGCATGGCGACTGTGGATGCCCAGGCAGCCTATGATTTTGGTCGGTACACCCTTCAGCTTTCCGGATACAACCTGACGGGACGACGAAGCTACGAGTCCTATCAGTATTTTGGCTTTCCGGTCGTCATTCCGACACAGCCGAGATCGTTTTACCTGACGCTCAAAGTCAATATCTGAGCACGGCAGGTGGTGTTGTCATGGAGGTCAAGGTTATTAGAACGCATCTCACGCCTATTTATGAAATGGGTTCTACAGACGTAATTCGAAGCAGAGCTGGTCGCCGCAGCATCGTGCCTTGTTCCAGTGTAACGGGGAAGCTGCGGGTATTGGCAAAGCGGGAGGGCTCGAACTGCCCTTCCGCTTTCATCGAGTGTTGCGTGTAATCAAAGCGTCGGGTTCGGCCCCTTTTGCAATTCTGTCTCAGGCAGCCAGCTTTTCTGTATCCCACTGCGCCGGCGCCCTGCCCTGCATGAGTTGCTCCAAGACTTGCGCCAGCCGTGTCATCCAGAGCCGCTTCAGGGCATCGTGAGCATGCCTGTCTGCAGACAAGCGGAGACGATTGCCGCGCTGTCCCTGGATTGCGGCCAGGATTTCCGGTGGACATTCCAGTGCTTTGAGCAACTCCACGGCTGTCCGTCGGAGATCGTTGGGCGTCCAGTCCGAAATTGGCAGGCGTGGTCGCTGATATTCAGGACGTGAGTCACAGTCCTCTCGCGCATTCCAGACCGCCACGCCGACGTTCTTGGGATCGAAGCGTCCGCCCTTGCGTCCTTTGAACAGGTAACCATTCGTGCTGGCCAGCAGCCGACGCTGCACGATCTCCAGAGCCCGTCCCACCAGGGGGATACGAAAATCGCTCGCGGCACCGCGTCGTTGGGGACGCAACTTTGCCTCCGGGATGATCCACCACCAGCCGTCCTCCTCCTGGCTGATCTCGCTGGCGTACATGGCGCAAATTTCCTTTCCAGGAGCACATGTCCACGCAAACAGCGTCAGGATGTCTTCATTGGCGCTGGTGAAATGATGCAACCACGGCAGCAGGATGGCGAGCTCATCGACCGACAGCAGACGTTTCTCGGCGCCACGATGCACGCCCTTGACACGAACGCCCTTGCTCTTGAACTCCCCACGCAGGATACCGCGCCAGACATTGACGTTCTCCGCAGGAAGCAATCCATGGGTAATGGCGTAGTCCCATGCCGCGCCCAGTTCGCGTCGCGTGATGGTGCCTTGGGTGGGCCGGTCCAGGAACCCGCGAAGAAAGTCAGCAGCCAGGTCTGCATCGACCTTCTGTGCGGGTAGGCTACCGAATTCACCGAGCGTGCGAGCGAAAATGCGCCATACTTCCCTGGCCCCTCTCTCGCCCCAATGATGCTTGACGTGCCCCTCGTAATAACGCAAGCCAATTTGCTGCACCGACAGTTGCGCAGCGGATTCATTGGGCATGGCGATGGAAGCCCGTCGTGGGTGTTCCGTTTGCCGATGTACTGTTGAGGGATCGACGCCCTGATCACGCAGACTCTTGAGCTGCCTCCAATGGCGAACGGCCGGGGTCAATGACATGTTGGGCCACTCGCCCAGCTTGACCTGACGGATCCTGCCATCATCCGGATTCTTGTAGCGATAGATCCAGTTGTACATGCTTTCGTTGGCACGCAAACGCAAGCCGCGATGCTTGGGAATGGTGAGATGCTCGCCGGCGGCCAGCGACTGGACTGCAACTGCGACTGCATTAAACATGTTTTCTTCTCCGTTGGAGCAATTCGATCTGACCAAATTCATTTGGCTTTGCTGATCAATGCAATTGACCGCCAGTTTGAATTCGGCGTCGGAATAGCTCGCATCAAGGCGCCAAACTCTGCGTGAGACGACTTCAGCTTGTTCATGTGCTATTTCGGTCGATATTTCTGCTCATAACGAGCTGCCGGTGGCACTGCAAACCTCCATCCAGCTGATCTGGCTATTGGAGGCCAGCGCCCGCGAAATGCTTGGAGCGGCAGCGACAAAGAGCATCACGCATAGCGCAAGCCATGCGATCAGTCGATGAAGGCGTTTACTCAAACTCATGTTCGGAGGTCCGGAAACAGCAGACAAAGTCACGTTGAGGGCCGCTTATGATAAGCCTGCTTTTCTAGCTGATGACACTGCATCGATCTGGTTGCGTCAATTTGCCGCAGTCAGGAAATTGACGTTGTGCGCTCCGTAGTGGCGCAACGCGGGAGAATCTGGCAAAGCGCGATGGATCGGGATACCGCGCCGGCGGTACCGACGCCAGCCGCGGCAGCGGCGGATCAGCGCAGCGCACAGGTCGATCCGGAGTTCGTCTTGAACCGCCCACATGGCAGCGTTTTCAATTCGGTTGCAACATTCCCAGCCAAGCCAGCAACACCAGCGCAAAACAGGACAGCAAGATTTCCGCCATGGTCAGAAGGCGTATCCGATGCAGCGCATTGCGCTGTTGACGCATCGCCGGCACCAGTACATACCTGTTGAATACAGCAATCGCCACCATGAAGCCCGCCACCATGATCTTGATGGTCAGCAACGCTTGATAGCGAAAATGGAAGTCCAACGGCAGCCTTCCAAGAATCAGGATCGTATTGACCAAGCCTGTCAGCAAAACCAACGCAACCACTGCGTGACCGACATTTGAAAAGCGCCGCAGAATCGCGCTGACCAGCTCAGGATACGCGCAGCGATATTGCCCTGAAAGGATCAGCAAGACGATCGGCAGGGCCCCCATCCATGCCCCTACGCTCCAAACGTGGAGAAGGTCATTGGCCTGATGCAGCAGTCCCTCCCCTCCCTCATTCATGACGGCATGTCCGGTCAGCGCCAGACTCGCGAGTACGATACCGCTGCCCCCGAGACATGCCAGCAAGCGCATGCGATCCGTTTGCGTCACGCTGAGCAACAGCAGGGAAACGGCTAATAACTGGAACCACCATGCCGTACCGATCGAGGTGCCATTGGCGACCGCAGCGAGCGTGTCGAAGCGCCAGGCATCAGCCCAGCCGTCCCCCAGAATACTGGCTTGCAGCGGCAAACTTGAAAGGACGGCGATGAACAGGAGTCCATACAAAAAGCGTCGCCATCCGGCCAGGCGTTGCCACAGATGGCTCCTGAGCGGCTCGGCCACCAGCACCAGCAGCGTCAGGCTCGCTCCCCACAGGAACAGTGCCGCACCATCGACAGACAGGCGGCACAGGCCCAACAAAAGCGTTGATGAAATCAAGGTGTCACGGAGAAGCTGTACGCACCCTCGGTTTTGTGTCCATCCACGGACAAGGCATGCCATTGCACGGTGTAGGTGCCCGGCGTCAGCCGTGCTGGAATCCCGACCATGAGAGACTTTCCTTCGTCCATGAGCGTGACTTGGCCCAGGTGGACTTCCTTCTGGTCCGGACCGGAGAGCTTGAGGCCGCTAAACTTCAGATTCAAGCCTTCGGAGAAGTTGAGGGTCAGCTCTGCTGGTGATGTCACTACCGCCTTGTCGGCGGGGATGGTCGTCTTCAGGTGGGCATGCGCCCAGACGGATGGCGCCAGGAACAGGCTGGACAGAACTACCAATGACAGGAGGCGTTTGATATTTTTCATGATCGTCAATTCCACTAGGGCATCAGTTGAGGAAGTGCACGAACCCTGAGCCGGGCTGACCACTTGAGCCATGAAAAGTGAGGGAACCCGGGTCAGCGCGTACATCTTCGCGGGCCACAAGTTTGCCACGACCAGAGCGCTGCGCCTGCGACATATTGTCGCAGAGAAGCGAAATACGCATTACCCGCATACGCATGATCGCGTGGCTCAGCATTGATCGTTCAGCGCTGCATGAGCAAACAGGCCCTAACCGCGATCAGACCCGGTCGACTTCATCCGCCTGTACAGCGTACGTTCACTCATCCCCAGGCTGGCCGCCAGTTCCTTGCGACTCCCCTTGAACTGGCGCGCCATCTCCATCAAATCAGCTACTTCGGACACAGGCTTGTCCATTCCGGGCGAACGTGTCGGCTGGAAAAGCTCCAACGCCAGATGCTCACTCTTGATCACCCCGTCATCGGCAAACAGCCTCGCACGCTCAATCACGTTGCGAAGTTCGCGGATATTGCCCGGCCAGTCGTGGTGCATCAATTGCGCCATGGCCTCCGGCGAGGTTTGCAGCGGTTTGCTTCCGACCCCGGCGCCGCGCTGAAGCAATGATTCGACCAGCAAGGGTATGTCGTCGCGCCGTTCCCGTAACGGCGGCAAATGGATGGGAAAGGCGCTGATACGGTAATACAGATCCTGGCGGAACTCGCCCTTGGCGACCATTTGCTGCAAGGGCTTGTGCGTGGCCGCCACCAGGCGGAATTCGGCCTGCTGCGTATCGACCGCACCGACACGCCGAAAGGTGGCCGATTCGATCAGCCGCAGCAGCTTGACCTGCATTCCCAATGGCACGTCGCCGATCTCGTCCAGGAACAAGGTGCCGCCCTTGGCCGTTTCCACCAGCCCCGCCTTGCGAACGTGGGCCCCGGTGAAGGCCCCCTTTTCGTAGCCAAACAGTTCACTTTCGAACAGGCTCTCGGTCAATCCCGAGCAATCCACGACCACGAAAGGACCGCGCGCCCGCGGACTGGCCTCGTGTACCGCGCGTGCAAACAGTTCCTTGCCGCTGCCAGACTCCCCCAGCAGCAGGACCGGCAAGTCCGACATGGCCACGCGCTGCAACTCGCCCAGCGCACGATTGAAGGCCGGTGCCTTGCCAACCAGCCCCTGCCGACTGGCCTGCACCGAGGCATGGCGCACAGTCTGCAAGCGCTCGACGAAACCCACCACGCGATGCTGCTGATCGATGATCGGCCGCAACTCCACATCCACATGCTCCGGCCCGCGCGGAGTGTGATGGATGTGCAGCACCCGATCCGGTCCCTTGGTCACCAGAGCACTCTGCAAAGGACAGTGCTCTCCAGCCTGGTCGCAAGGCACCTGGTAATGATGAGACATGGCATAGCACTTCTGACCGATCGGCGCCCTGCCCGCCGTGGCGAACTGGCGCCGGTAAGCCGTATTGGCCGCCAGAATCTCGTAATCGGTGTTCATCACGATCATCGGTGTCGGCTCGTGGTCCAGATAGGAAATCAGGGCCTGTACTTCGAACGGTTGCAATACATCCGGTAATGACGACACGACGCTCTCGCTTTCTTCCATAAAAATCCAGGCGCATAGCCCTCTCATGACCCACTCACCCTGTCACTGCCACTGCCATTCGGACTGCCTTCGGCACTGCCAATTGGCAGTATGTCACTGCCAGTTGGCAGTGTCACTGGCAGCCGGGGGAAGCACTCATTGCGCCCGAAGAGAAATTTATTCAAATAAATCAACAACTTGAATGAAGGCATCGCATTGGCACAGATTTTGATATGAAGAAAATATCTGACAATCAGAGGAGGACAACATGGACAACCTGCATATTGAAGGCCATTTCGACCCTGCCACCAGTACCGTGAGCTATCTCGTACTGGATCGCGCGACCCGGCAATGCGCGCTGCTCGACAGCGTGCTGGACTACGATCCCAAATCCGGACGCACTTCCACCAGCAGCGCCGATCACCTGATCCGGCGCGTGCAGGAACTCGATGCCTCGGTGCAATGGATCCTGGAAACCCATGCCCATGCCGATCATCTGTCGGCAGCGCCCTATCTCAAGCGCAAGCTGGGCGGACGTATCGCCATCGGTGAACATATCCGCCAGGTGCAAGACGTATTCGGGGCGCTTTTCAATGCCGGCAGTGAATTTGCGCACGATGGCAGCCAGTTCGATCACCTCTTCGCCGACGGCGAGCATTTCCAGATCGGGACCTTGCAGGCGCGTGTCATGCACACGCCCGGCCACACTCCGGCCTGTATTACCTATGTCGTGGAGGAAGGCGACCAGATCGCCGCCTTCGTCGGCGATACCCTGTTCATGCCCGACTACGGGACCGCGCGCTGCGATTTCCCCGGCGGGAATGCCCGCACGCTCTTCCATTCCATCAACAAGGTCCTGAGCCTGCCGCCGCATACCCGCATCTATCTGTGCCACGACTACCAGCCCAACGGCCGGCAGCTTCAATTCGTCACCACCGTGGCCGAAGAGCGCAGCAACAACATTCACGTCCGCGATGGCATCAGCGAAGAGGAATTCGTGGCCATGCGCAGCGCCCGTGACGCCACTCTGGCCATGCCGGTGCTGCTGCTGCCGTCGGTGCAAGTCAATATGCGTGCCGGCCAATTGCCACCGGCCGAGGCCAATGGCGTGCGCTATCTGAAGATCCCGCTGGACGCAGTCTGATCCCCAACCCTGAGGAGTCATCGTGAAATGCAATGTAGGCGGTATCGACCGCATCTTGAGAATCATCGTCGGCCTCGTGCTGGTCATCCTTGCGGCTACCGGCACCGTGGGATGGTGGGGCTGGCTGGGCCTGATCCCGATAGGGACCGGCCTGCTGCGCTTCTGTCCGCTATATCCGCTACTGGGCATCAGCAGTTGCGCTACCCGGGATCGCTGATCCCCCTCCCCTTGCTGGTCGACGCCGGGGCGTCGCCGCCAGGGATACATCCATCGAGGAGACATTCCATGAACATCAAGCAACTGACGGCCAACCTGTCCGTCTCGGCCCAGGTCATGCCTGCCGATATGGCAGAGATCGCTGCGGCCGGCTTCAAATCCATCATCTGCAATCGTCCGGACGGGGAAGCCGGCGACCAGCCCAGTTTCAGAGAGGTCGAGCAACAAGCACAGGCTGCCGGCATCGAGGCTCGCTATCTGCCGGTGATCCCGGGTCAGGTGGCCGATACCCAGGCTGACGAATTCGACCGTCTTCTCGAGGATCTGCCCAAGCCCGTGCTGGCCTATTGCCGCAGCGGCATGCGCAGTACCACGCTGTGGGGGCTTTCACGTGCCGGCCGTATGCCCACGGGAGAAATATTGAGCCGCGCCGAGCAAGCAGGTTACGACCTGAGCGCGCTGGTGCGCAGAATCAACCAGAGCAATGCCACGCCATTCGATGTGGCCGACTCGACGCACAAGGTGGTCATCGTCGGTGGCGGTGCTGCCGGGATCTCGGTGGCGTCGAGCCTGCTGGCGCGCCAGCCTGGGCTGGATATCGTCATCATCGATCCGGCCGATGTGCACTATTACCAGCCCGGCTGGACTTTGGTGGGCGGCGGCGTATTCACACCCGCGCAGACGGCCCGGGTGATGGGATCACTCATCCCGCGCGGGGTACGCTGGATCAAGTCGGCCGTGGCCGGCTTTGAGCCGGAGCGCAATGCGGTGCTGCTGGAAGGATGTCGCGTGGTGAAGTATGAACAACTGGTGGTCTGCCCCGGCCTGAAACTGAACTGGGACGGCATCGAAGGTCTTACCGACACCCTGGGTCGCAATGGCGTGACTTCCAATTATCGCTATGACCTGGCGCCCTATACCTGGGAGCTGGTGGAGCGCTTCAAAGGGGGGAATGCCGTTTTCACCCAGCCGCCCATGCCCATCAAATGCGCCGGGGCCCCGCAAAAGGCCATGTATCTCTCTTGTGATGCGTGGCGACACGCCGGTGTACTGGAGAAGTCGAATGTGCAGTTCCGCTCGGCCGGTGCCGTGCTCTTCGGCGTGGCCGAGTACGTGCCAGCCTTGATGGAGTATGTGCAAGCCTATGGCATCGATCTCAACTTCGGACAGACCCTGACCGCCATCGATGGCGGACGCAAGATCGCCACCTTTGCCGTCAGCTCCCCCGATGGTAGCTCGCAGAAAGTGGAAGTGCCCTTTGACATGATCCACGTGGTGCCGCCGCAGACGGCACCGGACTTCATCCGCAGCAGTCCTCTGGCCGATCCGGCCGGGTGGATCGATGTTGATCAGTCGACCTTGCAGCACAAGCGCTTTTCCAACATCTTCGGACTCGGCGATGCGGCCAACTCGCCCAACGCCAAGACCGCTGCCGCGGCCCGCAAACAGGCACCCGTGGTCGCCCACAATGTGCTCCACAACCTGGGCCGTCAATCCGTTCAGGCCCGCTACAACGGTTATGGATCTTGTCCCTTGACCGTGGAGCGCGGCAAGATCGTTCTGGCCGAATTCAACTATGGTGGCAAGCTGGCGCCCAGTTTCCCGGCGTGGATGCTGGATGGCACGCGGCCATCGCGGCTGGCCTGGCTGCTCAAGGAGCGCATTCTGCCGCCGCTGTACTGGGAGGGCATGCTCAAGGGACACGAGTGGCTGGCGCAACCCGAAATGGTCGGTTGAGGAGACAGAGATGAGCATGAGCCTGTTACTGGGTGCCTTGGTGGGCTGCATCATGGGCCTCACCGGCGCCGGTGGCGGTATCCTGGCCATTCCGCTGCTGGTGTTCGGCCTGCATCTGAGCGTGCCGCAGGCCGGTCCCATCGGCTTGCTGGCCGTAGGCATGGCTTCGGCCATGGGGGCGGTGATCGGTTTGCGGGCCGGCATCGTGCGCTATCGGGCTGCCGCGCTGATCGCTGCCGTCGGCATCGTCCTCACGCCGCTGGGAACGTGGCTGGCGCATCAGCTCGATACGCGCTACCTGACGCTGCTGTTCGCCCTGGTCATGGTGTGGGTAGCCATCAAGGGCATGCGGGATGCCCGGCGCAGCAAGACAGCCGCGGCCACCGTATCGGATGACTGCCCCTGCCTGCGTGACAAGAGCGGGCGCTTCGTCTGGACACCCCGTTGTGCCAGTCGTCTGGCCGTCATGGGTGGCGTGGCGGGCGTGCTCTCGGGTCTGCTCGGCGTGGGGGGCGGGTTCGTCATCGTACCGGCCTTGCAGCGCGTGACCGACCTCGCCATGCAGTCCGTCATCTCGACTTCGCTGGCGGTCATTGCGTTGATTTCACTGGTCAGCGTCGGCACCAGCATGGTCAGTGGTCACTTCGACATGGGCATTGGCCTGCCATTTTCTGCCGGAGCGATCGCGGGCATGTTGCTCGGAGGAAGGCTTGCGGTACGCTGGCATCCTGCCCACCTGAAGCTGGCGTTTTCGGTCGTCTGCATGATGGTCTCGGCGGGCTTGATCGTGAAATCCGTTCACTGATCTATCTCTGGCTCGCTGGCGCTCTGGTTGCGCCACTGCTGCTGCAACGCTTCATGCGTTTCCAGCCGCGCGCGTGCCGCCGCCAGATCGCGCTCCCCTTGCTGCCATTGCTGACGCATGCAGGCGGCCTCTTCCTCGGCCTTGCTTGCGCGGGATTGCAACTGCTTGAAGGCCTCGTTGCTGGCAGCCAGTTGCGCCTCGAGCACGAGTTTGGCCGAGGCGACCTGTTGCAGCGAGTCCAGCTGCTGCTCCCGACGCGTTGCCAGCGTGAGCTGCTCAGCCAGCGCCTGGCGGCTGTGCGACAACTCGGCGATCAGGCGCACGCCTTCCTGGTTCAGGCGGGTGATATCCTCCTGGCGAATCACCGCTTCCTGACGCAACTGGCGCAACTCGGCCTGCAGGCTCTGGAGTTGTTGTTCGTGGCGCCGCTGATCCTGCTCGCGCTGCTCCCTGGCCGCACTGCGGTAGTGCTCCAGGGCCTGGCGTGCGTGCTGGTGCTTTTCTTCCAGCGACTGGCGATGCTGTTCGTTCTCGTCCAGACGTTCCTGCAAGGCGGCCAGACGGACCTCCAGCGTGCGGACAACGGCAGCCTGTTCCTGGCGCTCCTCACGGGTCTTGTCATGCGCGGCGCGCTCGGCAATGAGGGCCTGTTGCGTCTGGCCCAGATGCAACCCCTGCTCGGCATGGGCCGCACGCAGCGTCTCCAGCTCCTGGCGCATCCGCGTCGTTGCCGCCTCGGCGTCGGCGCGCACGGTCTGTACCTGGATCGCGGCTTCGGCCTGCAACTGGGCCGCCAGGCGACCGACCAGATCCTGCAAGGTGTCGCTAATGCTGCGCGGCCGGTCCTGGCCGCCCTCTTCTTCTTCCAGTTCTTTCAGATATTTGTGGATGGTCGTCTTGGAACCGGTATTGCCCAGTTCCACCCGCACCGCATCCACCGATGGATGACGGCCTAGTGCCAGCAAGGCATCACGGGCTTTCTTCACTTCCGATTTGTAGAGGCCGGTGCGCGCCATGGTTTCAATCCGTTATTTGATAATGTATTACATAATACGTAATTACATAATATATTCAAGGATTTTTCCTGGATTATCTTTTCAATATTAAGATTGAATATTGGATCATTATTCAATCTTATCGGCTAAAATCGCCCGAGATCCTCCCATCGGGCTGTAATGCCCGTTCATTGCGCCCTTGTCATGATCGATATCGACGACTACCTGCACGCTGCCACCCGTGACAACACGCGCCGCAGCTATCGCGCCGCCGTGCGTCACTTCGAAGTCGAATGGGGAGGCTTCCTGCCGGCCACGGCCGACAGTCTCTTGCGTTATCTGGCCCACCACGCCGGAAAACTGGCGCACAACACCCTCAAGCAGAGGATCTCGGCGCTGGGGCAGTGGCATGTAGACCAGGGATTTCCCGATCCGACCAAGGCGCCCGTGGTGCGCAAGATGCTGCGCGGCATCCAGGAGCTGCACCCGACGCAGGAAAAGCGGGCCAAGCCCTTGCAACTGGCCGCCCTGGAACAAACCGTGACCTATCTCGACCAGCAACGCGAACTGGCTCGCCAGCAGTCTCGTTTCACCGATCTGCTGCGCCATACGCGGGACAAGGCCCTGCTGCTGATCGGATTCTGGCGGGGCTTTCGCAGCGACGAACTGGCGCGCCTGGATATTGCCCGCATCGAGGCCGTGGCAGGCGAAGGCATGCGCATCCACCTGCCGCGCACCAAGACCGACCGCAATCTCAAGGGCAGCACCTACAAGACGCCGGCGCTCTCGCGGCTGTGTCCGGTGGCGGCCTATCTGGACTGGCTGGCAGTCAGCGGCCTGAGCAGCGGGCCGGTGATCCGCGGCATCGATCGCTGGGGCCGCATCAGCGAAGAGGCGATCCATGCGGTGAGCATCATTCCGCTATTGCGGCGGATCCTGAGTTCGGCCGGCATTGACGATACCCATCTCTACAGCTCGCACTCACTGCGCCGCGGCTTTGCCAGCTGGGCCAGCGCCAACGGCTGGGAGATGCGCGCCCTCATGGAGTACGTGGGATGGAAAAACATTCATTCGGCGGCACGCTATGTGGAATCGCAAGACCCCTACCACCGCGCCATGCTGGAACGCCTGCTGCCGGAGCAGCCCGCCACATTGGGCACAGCAGATGAGGCTGACCTGCCATAGGATCAGCCCGCGTCAACGCAAGACGCACGGAAAGACTTACTCGCAGTCCGGATTGCCGTGCGTCTTGACGCACTGGCTGCGCGCGCAGGCGGCAATGACCTGGTTGCGGCCATATTCATTGATGTCGACTGTCACGTAGACAGGATATTGCTGATACTCGGTGCGCAGGATGTCCTGGCATACCGTATCGGTGCGATTGCCGTTGACCACCGAGCTGCAGCGGGTCTGTCCGGTCGGCACCTGGATGGCGCGGGTCCGCATCTCCATACGGGTCTGCTGGATGATCGGGTACTGCGCATAGGCCGCCGGAGCGCACTGGCTCTCCGTGGCGCGATAGGCTTCGGTGGCGCAGCCACCCAGCGCCAGCAGCAGGGCCAGCCACGGGAGTACGGCGTGGTTTTTCATCGAGAGGGTCTCATTGCTTGTTTGCCGGGCAGAGATTGTAGCCGCGCCGCACGGCCAACACCATCGACTCTCCCCTGCCTGATGATGGGAGTGAAATCGGCAAGCGCCTGCCGATGTTGTATGACATTCACACTCGCGTACTCTCAAATGAAGAGTTGGCAAGACATTCCGTGCAAGCTCGCCTATGCTGGGACCGCCGCATCCATGGCCGCCAGCGCCATCGACGGCACCCATAAACAGATCAATATTCAGAGACAGAGACCTTCATGAACCGATTCCTGCGCATTGCCCTTGCCTCCACCTTGTTGTCGGCCGCCGTAGCCCAGGCTGCGGACCGCCTGCCGGTGATTCCGCCCGACCAGTACACACCGGAACAGAAAAAAGCCGCCGATGAATTCCTCGCTGCGCGCAAGGTGCCTGTGTTCGGCCCCTTCGAACCCCTGATGCACAGTCCCCAGGTGATGACAGAGGCGCGCTCCATGGGCGACTATCTGCGTTACAAGTCGGCCATCGGCAACACCCTCAGCGAGCTGGTGATTCTGATCACGGCGCGCGAATGGACCCAGGATTACGAGTGGTACGTGCACTATCCCATCGCCATCAAGGCCGGTATCAAGCCGGAAGTGGCCGCCGCCATCGCCGACGGCCGCCGTCCGGAAGGCCTGAGCGAGGATGAGCAGATCGTCTATGACTTTTCGCTCGAACTGCATCGCAACAAGCGTGTTTCCGACCAGACCTTTGCCCGCGCCGAAAAACGCTTCGGCAAAAAAGGCGTGGTCGATCTCACCGGCATCAATGCCTACTACACGCTGCTGGCCATGCAGATGAATGTCGCGCAATACCAGACACCCAAGGACGCCAAGCGACTGGTGCGATTCCCCGACTAAGAGAAAAAACGGCCTCCCACATGGGAGGCCGTTTTGCTTCAGTACCGCCGGCGCCTGTCTGGAGAAGTCATTCCCAGGCCGTCTCAGGCACGATCCCCAGCGACTGGAACGCCGGTCTGGCAAACCAGTACCCCTGCATCAGGTCGATTCCCAGTGCCGCCAGATGATCTCGTTCGGCACGGGTCTCCACGCCCTCGGCCAGGATCTCGATGCCGAGCTCACGACAGATGGCGGCAATGCCGGCCACGATGGCCTGGCGCGGCTTGTCGGTATCAATGTTGCGGACCAGGTCCATGTCGATCTTGATCAGATCGGGCTGGTATTCGGCCAGCAGGTTCAGGCCCGCATAACCGGCACCGAAATCGTCGATGGCAGTGCGAAAACCGAAGCGGCTGTATTCCTTGAAGATGTTCACCAGATGCGGACGGTCGTCCACCCGCTCGCCTTCGGTCACCTCGAAGATGATGCGTTCGATCGGAAAATCATGTTTGCGCGCCGCCTTGAAGGTGCTCTGGATACAGACCTCCGGACGATAGACCGCATTGGGCAGGAAGTTGATCGACAGGAACTGCGTCATGCCCAGCTGCGCCGCCCCCTCCACGGCCTTGGTGCGGCAAGCCTGGTCGAAACGATAGCGATTGCCGTCGTTGACCTGGGCCAGTACGGTATGGGCGGGCTCCCCCTGGGGGCCGCGCACCAGCGCTTCGTATGCGTACACCGAGCGCGTGGACAGGCGCACGATGGGCTGATAGGCATACTCGAATTCGATGTCCAGCGTGCCCTCCTCCGAGCAACCCTCGCAGGAGCGGCGCGCAGCGTCCTCTCCCGGGTTGGCTTGGGAGGCTGGGAGTATGGGAATCATTCTCTCTCCGGCAATCATGAATTGCAAAACGGCATCCATGCTACATCATCTCGCCAACGATACCAGAAGTTTCACAAAGCAATTGATTTCCAGCCCTCGCGCCGCCACTGCTCCAGGCCCTCTTGGCCAAAGCGCCAGAGGTGCAGCCAGCCGTGCTCCAGCAACTGCCGCACGATGGCATGGCGGGTGACGATGGCGTCGATGGCCTCGGCCGGGGCATCGATCACCACGGTCAGGCGCAGCGGCTCATGTATCCACTGCTGACCATCATGCAGGGACTGACGCGACAGGCCGATGCGCAAATCTCCGCCATTGCCCTCGAACACGCCGATGGTGCCGCCCACCACGTTGTGCAGCAGCTTGTTGCCACTTCCCAGGCGCAGCGGGTCGCTGGTGGAGGCGTGGTACTGCCAGTTGATCCAGTGGGTCACCAGCATGGGTGCGGTCATCAGCAGCTCCAGTACGCTGCCGTCGTGATCCTGGCAGGCATCGTAGTCGTGCAGGAAGCAGCGTCCGCCCAGATCCAGGCCACGGCTGCGCGCGCGCGGCGCGATCAGGAAGGCGGCGTTGCCGGTCAGGCCCCACTCGGGACGCGTCTGGGCGCCGTCATTGGCGCGGCGACGCAATTGCTTGAGCAGGACCGGTGCGGCCTGGGTCGGATCCATGCCCAGGCGCAGCGCACGTTCACGGCGCACACGATCACCGGCCTCGGCCAGCACCGGTTGCAGGGCTTGCCAGCGCGACCGCGCGGCCGTCGGCAGCAGGTCCAGATCGAAGGCTTCGATTTCGTCGGTGGTGGTGTTGTGCAGGACGGCCAGGAAATGGCTCTCTTCAGGCAGGAAGATCTGCCGCTCCAGCAGGCCGCGTCGCACGTCGTGCTCGTTGAGCAGTTGCGCCAGCGTGCGCGCGTTGACTTCGCCGGTCTGGCCACAGCAGGCCCCGCAATCCAGCGCCGCCGCGTGGGCGTTGTTGGCCGACTGGCTGCCATGTCCGACCAGCAGGACCAGCGGCGCCACCTGGCGGTCCAGTCCCATGGCGTGCAGGACGCGGGCGGCCAGCGCCACCTTGTCTTCCAGCGGGACGCCGACCAGTTGCGGCCGGCACAGGTCGCGATACCGCGCCGGCAGCCCGGCCAGATCATCGCGCGCACGCTCGGCCTGACCCGGTCGCAGCCATTGCCACAAGCCGCCCAGCGCCGTCACACCCGCCACCTCCACGAACGAAAACGCCGAACCCGGCCAGCGTGTGTTGCCCGACCACTGCTCTCTGAAGGCCAGCGTCTTGCGCCGCGCCCGTGCCACGGCGCTGGCCAGCACGCCGCCGTCGGCGGTTGCAGCGGCCGGCATGAACACATCCTGCACCTGATAGGCCGGAGCCAGCAGGCCCGGCAACTGCGGGCGACTGGCCTCGGTCGCCAGCGGCGTATAGGCCACCGGCAGGCCAAAGAAACCGGCAAAGCCCAGCGTCTGCATGCCCGGATGCACGGCCTCCAGTGCCCGCCGCAAGGGTTCGCTGCGCACGTCGATGCAGAAGGCGGCCTGCACCTCCACCGTGGGCGTGCCGCCGGCATCCTGCTGTAGCAAGGCGGCCGCCAGCTTGCGCTGGTAGCCGGCCTCCAGCGCGACCTGCCACAGTTCATCGACCAGCAGATCCTGGCGAACCTGCTCCAGCCGTTCCTGCGAACGTGCCCAGGCCTGCTGTACGGTATGGAAGGCGTGGCTGGCGGCTTCATCATCCTTGCACTCCAGCAGCAAGGCGCCCCACGCCATGCGAATGGCCAGCAGCTCACGCAGGTGCTCGTCGCTGCCGCCTTCCAGTTTGGCCTGCCAGCCCAGGTAGGCACACCAGGAGGCCCAGCCATTGACAGTCAGCAGTACCGACTCCAGGTAATCGGCCCAGACCTCGGGTGGCAGGTCCATGTGCCGCATGACCCACCGTTCGGCCTCGCGTGCACAGGCAGGCAAGGTACGGATGCCCTCGGCAATATGCGGCAGGCCCATGAGCAGGCCGATACCGTGGTCGTGCTCCAGCGTCTCGCGCCAGAAGGCGTACAGGCCCATGCCGCGCTCGGGCTGCCAGTCGGCCTGGTGGCGGTCGAAATAGGCGGCGCAGGTCTGGCTGACCTGGTGCGTGATGGCCTGCCGCCAGGAGAGCCGAGTATGACGCTGGGGGTCGTTGTCCAGCACATCGATGAGCAGCGGCAGGCGTGGCGCCGGGCTGGCCGAGGCCAGTACGGCAAGACAGTGGGCGACGTCGAAGCCACGCTCCTGGGCCTCGACGGACTGCGCCAGCGCGTACTCCAGGTCGGCCTGCGTGACACGGCCCTGGTCCCAGGCCTGCTGCAGTTGATCCTTCGGCGGAAACACCTGGATGCCGCCCAGCAGCGCCATGCGCGCCGCCACCTGGCGCAGCGGCATGCCGACCCGTGACCAGTGCGGATTGACCGCAATGGCGCGATCCAGCGGCCAGGCCGGAGCGATGGCGCCGCAGGCATCCTGGCAGGCTTGCTGCAGCTGCTGCTCCAGTTCAGCGTTCCAGGCGGCGACCGGCATGGTGGCCTGCGGCTGGCGATGTTGGACAAATTGGTTCATGCAGATTCTCCGGTGAGTCGGGTTCAGCCCTGGCCACGGCCATCGCTGGCAAGATTGTTCATTTGTTGCCCGGTGGCGGCCCGGCGGGCGCTGGGTGCCCAGTTGGAGGGCCAGAGTTGCAAGGCCAGCCGGGTGTAGGCTTCATCCAGATAGAAGCCGGCGTAGCTGCGGCGGCGCCAGGCGGCCATGGCCTGCGGCGCCAGTTGCATCAGACCCATGCAGACATACAGGGCCAGCATCGCCAGCAGCGCCGTCACGCCAAACACGGCGCGCGGGTAATCGTTGATATGCAGCGGCAGCAGGTGGGCCAGCAGCGCGGCCAGGGTGAGCCCGGCGGCCCCCAGCAGGCCCAGCAGCCAGCCGCGCACCCGGCCACTGCCCTTGGCCGTGGAGCACCACAGCAGCGGCGCCCAGGCCAGCCCGAGAATGCCGCTCCACCACCACGGCCAGGCGGCATGCGGGCTCAAGCTGTGCAGGCCCAGCACCAGGGCGATACTGACCACGGGTGCCAGGATCACGCTCCAGGCCGACGGAGTCGCGGCGCTGTAAAGGGCCGACAGGCGGGTCTCCCGCACCACCGAGGAAGCCGACAGAAAGGCATGCGCCTTGTAGAGCGAGTGACCGATCAGGTGCAACGCAGCGAACAGGTACAGGCCGGCCGCGCATTCCAGCAACATGAATCCCATCTGCGCCACGGTCGACCAGGCCAGCTTGACCTTGATACTGATGCGGGTGAGCATCACCAGCCCGGCCAACAGAACGGTGCCGGCGCTGACGATGAGCAGCACGGCGCGCGCGGCGACGGCCTGCTCCAGCAGGGGCGCAAAGCGCACCAGCACGAATCCGCCCAGGTTGACCACGCCCGCATGCAGCAAGGCCGACACCGGGGTGGGCGCCTCCATCACCTGGATCAGCCAGCCGTGCACCGGCAGCAAAGCCGTGCGCAGGATCACCGCCAGGGTCAGGCACAGTGCGCTCATCTGCAAGGCGCTCGACATGCCGTGCTGGTCCAGGTACAGCCACAAGTCCGAGAACGAGCCGCTGCCCACGCTCACCCAGGCCAGTGCAGCGGCGGCGATCAGCAGGCAGTCGGCGATACGGTCGGCAATGCTCTTCTTGTAGGAGGCCAGCCGTGCAAACGGACGGTCCGGATAGAAACACAGCAAGCGCTGCAAGGCCAGGCCGACCACTGCCCAGGCGGCGATGAGCACCACCCAGTGATCGGCCAGCAGCAGCAGGTGCACGGCCGTGAGCACCAGCGCCAGGGCGGCGGCATATTGACGCTGCCCCTGCTCGCCTTGCAGATAGCGCGCGGAGAAGCTGCCGATCACCGTGCCCAGTCCCTGCACCAGCAGGGCCAGCACCAGCCCCAGCGTGGTCGGGTGCAATACGCCCGGCCAGGGCGCGCCAGCGCGGCCCGCCACCAGATTGAACAAGGCCGACAGCAAGGCCAGCAGGGACAGCAACCGGAACAGCGTCCAGACGCGTGGCGGCGCCAGCCGGGACAGGCCCAGCACCAGGGCGGCGGCCATCGTCAGTGCGGGCGGTGCCCAGGCACTGCAGGAGATCAGCGGGATGGTCGTCATGACAAGCAACCTCATGAATTGGAATGCCATCATGATGCTTGCCATCGATCGTTCTGTAAATTACATTTATGAGAACAAATTCATTCAAAAATAAGAACGATGCGTCTAGAACAGCTTAACTTTCATCATCTGCGTTATTTCTGGCGGGTTGCCAAGCTCGGCCATCTCACCCGGGCGGCGGAAGAGCTTCATACTTCACAGTCGGCCGTATCGGCCCAGATTCGGCAGCTGGAGAAGCAGCTGGATGAAGATCTCTTCATCCGTGAAGGTCGCCGCCTGAGCTTGACCGATACCGGGCAGTTGGTGTTCAACTATGCCGACAACATCTTTGGCCTCAGCCAGGAAATGCTGGGCCGGCTGGAGGGGCGCTCGGCCGGCGTGACGCGTCTGCGGGTGGGCAGCGTGGCCACGCTGTCGCGTAACTATCAGGAAAACTGGATCCGGCCCATGCTCTCGGATCCCTCGGTCTCCCTGACGCTGGAGTCGGGCTTGCTGGAGGGCTTGCTGGAACGACTCATGCAGCACCAGCTTGATGTGGTGCTGGCCAACGAAACCGTCCCCTCCGATCCCGACCGGCCGCTGCACTGCCGCTTCCTGGGCAGCCAGGCGGTCTCGGTGGTGGGGCCGGCGCATCGCTGGGAAGCCCGCAGCCTGCGTATTCCGCAGGATCTGGAAGGGGTCGACATGGCTCTGCCCGGTCCGCGCCACGCCTTGCGCATGCAGTTCGATGCGCTGTGCATTTCCAACGATGTGCGCCCGCGCATGCGCGCCGAGGTCGATGACATGGCCATGCTGCGTCTGATCGCCCGTGACAGCGGCTGGCTCACGGTGCTGCCCGAGGTGGTGGTACAGGACGAGTTGCGCAATGGCACACTGGTGGTAGCCGGCCAGACCAGCGAGCTGGTGGAAAGCTTCTTCGCCATCACCACCCCCCATCATCACTACGACGAATTGCTGGACCGGCTCTTGGCCGGCGGCCCGCATTCTGCCTGAGGCTGCCTGAGCATCTCGGGCATGCCTGGCCGCCGCCGGTTACCACTCAGCAATAAATGTTACTAATGGGTAGAATGGAAAGCATAGTAGCGACTATATGCAATCTAATGCCATTATTGACAAGCTGGTAATGGCGTACACTTTGGCAACTCAGGAGCAAGTGCTGTCGAGCTTGCTGCTTCACCATAAGAAACCCGGCGGGCAGGATGAGGAAGGCACTTTTCAGGTATCGCGACGAGCTGGTCAGAATAGAGCTCAAGTGTCCGAGTGACACCGGCAGCGGCTGGACCTGGGATCTCTACATCAACGGCAAGCTGCAATTCTGCGGTGAGGATGCTCCTTTTGCCTTTGCCGAAGAAGCCATGGCCGCCGCCAAGCAGGCCAGCCGGCACCTGATCGACCTGCTGCACGCCGCCTCCTGAGCCGCGCTCACTGGCCGCCCGACCTTTTCCCTTTTTCTTCACTTGCGCTTGTGCTTAGGCTTGCAATTGCCATGCGGTCCATATATTATACATTTAAATATATTATTGAAAAGCATATTGAATCCCATGACCACCTCTTCCCCGCTGCAAGCCGAGCAGATGCGCCGTGCCGCCGGCCAGGCCGTGGCTGCGCTCAAGGTGCTCGCCAATGAAGACCGGCTGCTGCTGATGTGCCAGCTCTCGCAAACCGAAATGTGCGTGAGCGAGCTGGAGGAAGCACTCGACATCCGCCAGCCCACCCTGTCGCAGCAACTCGGTGTCTTGCGCAATGAAGGCGTGGTCAGTACGCGGCGGGAAGGCAAGCGTGTGTATTACCGTGTCGCCGATCCCAGGCTGCTGGAGATGCTGGGCCTGATGTATCAACTTTATTGCCCGAAGGAATGACCATGGAGATTGCCTGGAATAGCTTCACCCCTGCTGCCGCCTTGGGCGGTGGCCTGCTGATCGGACTGGCCGCGAGCGTGCTGGTCCTGTGCAATGGCCGCATCGCCGGGATCAGCGGCATCGTGGCGGGGCTGCTGCCACCGCAGGCAGCGGACCGTGCCTGGCGCCTGCTGTTCGTACTGGGCTTGCTGCTCGCACCGGTCCTGTATGCGCTCATACACGCCCTGCCCGCCCTGCGCATTGATGCCGGCTATGCGGAAATCATTCTGGCCGGCTTGCTGGTCGGCGTAGGCACCCGCTACGGCGCCGGCTGCACCAGCGGTCATGGCGTGTGCGGGCTGTCGCGCCTGTCGCCGCGCTCGGCGGTGGCCACGGCCTGCTTCATGGGCGCCGGTTTCCTGAGCGTCTATCTGCTGCGTCACGTACTGGATCTGCAAGGAGCGCTGCCATGAATTTCCTGCGCATGTTGGCCGCGCTGGTCGCGGGTCTGTTGTTTGGTCTTGGTCTGATCGTCTCCGGCATGGCCGATCCGGCCAAGGTATTGGGTTTTCTGGACCTGGCGGGTCATTGGGATCCCTCGCTGGCCCTGGTGATGGCCGGCGCCATCGCCATCGGCATGCCCGCCTTCACCTTGGCGCGCCGCCGCTCACGCGCCTGGCTGGATGCCCCCATGCAGTTGCCTGCCACGCGCACGATCGACCGTCGGCTGGTGCTGGGCAGCCTGCTCTTCGGTGTCGGCTGGGGTATCGCCGGCATTTGCCCGGGACCGGCGCTGGTCTTGCTGGGCATGGCGTCGGGCAAGGGGCTGATATTCGTGCTGGCCATGCTGGCGGGCATGCTGCTGTTCGGCCGAATCGAGGGTTTCGGGGCGAAATGAAGCTGGATGCAGGCGGATGCCGTCAATAGCGGCACTTGCCGCCCCTGCCCGGTTGGAATATGAAGAAATTTCACCAGGAATGGCCATGGACAATCGGCACGTCGCTGGCCGTGTCGACCTGGCCGCCTGCATCAGATTGCGCGCGATGGACCGTGACCGCAATGGGCGGTAGCTGCAAAGCGAATCCGGCCCGCCCCGGCCACAATGGCTGCCGGGCAAATACGAATTGCCCTCATTTTCGCTAATTGTCGTGGCCTTTGCGTCAGTGCGGCCCTAGAATCTGCGCCATTCTGCAACCTCGCAATTGAAGTGCCATGGCCAAATTCCATCTCGAACATCACAAGGTCGACGCCATCTCCTGGCTGCGCGCCGCCGTCCTCGGTGCCAACGACGGCATTGTCTCCACTGCCAGCCTGCTGGTGGGCGTGGTGGCGGCCAGTGCATCGCATGAGAACGTACTTCTCACCGGCGTAGCCGGGCTGGTGGCGGGGGCCATGTCGATGGCCACCGGAGAATACGTATCCGTCCATTCGCAGGCCGACAGCGAGCATGCGGCCCTGAGCCAGGAGCGCGAGGAACTGGCGACCGATCCGGAAGGCGAGCATCGGGAGCTGATGGGCATCTACATGCGGCGGGGGCTGAACCAGGAAACCGCGCATCAGGTCGCTACCCAGTTGATGGCCCACGATGCGCTGGATGCGCATGCGCGTGATGAGCTGGGCATTTCCGAAACCACGGCGGCGCGGCCAGTGCAGGCGGCCGTGGTGTCGGCCTTGAGCTTTGCGGCCGGTGCGGCCTTGCCGCTGGCGGTGGTGCTGCTGGCGCCGGCGGCCAGCCTGTTGCCGGCCATTGTAATTGCGGCCCTGCTGTCGCTGGCGGTACTGGGCGCGGTCGCCGCCAAAACAGGCGGTGCCAATCTGTGGAAGGGCGCTTTGCGCGTGAGTCTGTGGAGCTCGCTGGCCATGGGCTGTACGGCCGCCATCGGGTCTTTCTTTGGCGCTGCAGTCTAGGGCCTGTGGTGGCCTACAGCCAACCCAGCCATTGTCCCCACAGCAGCTGACCGAGATAGCGTGACGGCAGCAAGGTGAACGCGCCTGCCACCAGGCAGGCTCCGATGTAGACCCGCTGCATGGTGCGCCGATGCAGCGCGATATCGCCGCGCAGCACCGCCGAGAGCCCACGGTAGAGCAGGAAAGTCGTAGCTGGCACCAGCAGATGCAGCGGCGTGTATCCCGCGATGTTGGGCAGGTCATGCGAACGGATGAAGAGTGCCGACAGGACCGTGATGGCCATGCAGCTGAACCAGGCATAGCCCAGGATACGGTGCCATCGTGGCCGCGCCGTGCGACCCAGCCGGGCCCAGAAGGCGAAGGGGCCCATGACGACGGCAGCGAGCGCGACGCTCAGGTGGAGTGCAATGAGGGGTGTGAGGGACATGGCAGGCTTTCAGCGAATCGGTGGAGCGATTCTGCTGAGGCCGCTGGCAGGACGATAGCGGGATGCGACGAAATGCAGAGGGAATGCCGCAGAATGCAGCGTCAGTGCCAGCTTGTAGCGATGACGGTAGCCAAGGCCGTCTGATAGCCGGGTGTCAAAGTCGCCTGGCCGGTTGGTGGCGGTGCAAAAGCGGCCATGGCAGAGACAAGCGCCTCCACCTCAGGTGCACCCAGCCATCTGCCGTTGCTCAACTCCATGCGGTCCCAGCGCTTGGAATCGTCGGCGAACCACTCCTTGAAGCTGAGTTTGTCCCCCGATGCAAACAGGCTCAGTTCAAGATCCTCTTCCACCCGGCGCAGCCAGATCTGTTGCTCGAGAACGCCCGCCCCGATCCTGATGCGATCATCATCCGCACCGTCCCCGTCATTGATGTCGATGATATCCGTACCTGAACCTGGCCCGAAGAGATAAGTATCGCCGCCACCACCACCGGCAAGATAGTCGTCACCGGCACCGCCATCGAGGACGTTCCTGCCCCAGTTTCCCAGGAGGCGATTGGCCCCAGCATTGCCCCGGCCATCGATGTCCCCGGTCCCGGTCAGTTCAAGGTGCTCCAGCTCGGACGTCAGGATGAAGCTCATGCTGCTCATGACCTTGTCCACGCCCTCGCCGCGTTTCTCCACGATGACGTCGCCGGCATGATTGACGACATAGGTGTCATCGCCGGCCAGCCCTTCAAGCCGGTCGGCACCGCCGGTCCCGACGAGATAATCGTCATGACGAGTAGCTATTGCGGATCGTTCCGTCAGCTTCCCGGCATCCCAGGCGGTACCGTCGCAAAACCTGATCTGGTCGATGGCACTCCCGGCATCGGAGAACCAGCCTGACAGCATCAGTTTGTCGGACGTGCCCACCACGTTGAGGACCAGGTCATCCCAACGGTTGCGGGACACGTGCAGGTCATCCTGAGCGATACCAGGGCCCAGGGTCACCACATCCATCGATGCTCTCGCCGCGGCGCTGCGGTCGGCCTCATTGATCGTGTCTTCGCCGCTGCCACGACCGAACAGGTAAATATCGCCGCCCGTGCCACCGTCCAGCCAGTCGTTATCTGGCCCGCCGTCCAGGGTGTCGGACCCTGCGCCACCATGGAGGGTATCGTTGCCACCGCCCCCGCTGAGCCGATTGTCGCCCTGGTTGCCATTGATCGAGTTGGGGCCTTCGTTGCCGCTACCGTCGATAGCCATGGTACCCGTCAGGGTCAAGCTCTCCACATTGTCGGACAAGGTATGGCTGACGCTGGCATACACCGTGTCGATACCCTCGAAAAGCCCCTCGACGATCACGTCGCCGGCGTGGTTCACGATGTATTCGTCATGGCCCTGCAGTCCGACCAGCCGATCCGCGCCGGCCGTGCCAGCCAGATAATCATTGCCTGAACTGCTCACAATGCTGCGTCCCAGCGGCCCGAGGTTGTCCCATGGGATGCCCAGCTTGCCGAGAGGCGGCTGTACCAGTTTGAGCGTACTCCCAAGGGCATCGGCAGACCACTGCGGTTGGTTGCCAAGCACTCCGTGCAGGTCAACCGCCGTATTGCTGACGGCCAGGGGCTCACCCGGTATCAGCTCGCCGCTGAAGGGCACGGCGCTGACCGGCTCGTGACTGGCGCTGCCAATCTTTTCGCTCACGGCGCTGACCCGGCTCTCCTTCTTGCCATCCTCCATCATCGACTGCATGGTGGCGCGCAAGCGATGCCCGACCAGGTCAGCGCCCAGCAGCAACAACGCTTCGGTTGCACCGGCAATGACCGTCCAGTCGAGGCCATTGGCGGAGCGTTCCCAGCGATAGGAGATATTGCCCAGGCCATCCGGCTTGGACAGCGCAGTATTGAGGGAGACGGTCTGTCCTTGCCTGAGCTGGCCGGTGATGGTCAATGGCCCGGCAAGGGTCGGGACATACCCGGATCCATCGGCCCGCGCATGCCACACGGTGCCATCGGCGAACTGTATCCGGTCGACCAGTTTGCCGGCCTTCGCTTCCATTTCCACGCTGCCGCCTGCCAGGGCCAGCGTCAGCCGTCCTCCCTGCACCGTGGTGCGCACCGATGAGGCCGCAATCCCTTCGCCCAGGAGCAAGGTATCGTTGCCGTCGGCATCCTGGATCACATCGGCACCGTCTCCCGCCTGGTAGCGATAGGTATCGTCACCGCTGCCACCATCAAGGCGATCATTGCCCGCGCCGCCGGTCAGGATGTCATCGCCTGCCGCTCCCGAGAGTACATCGTCACCCGCCATGCCTTGGAGCACATTGTTGCCGCGATTGCCGACGATGTTGTTGTCCAGTTCATTGCCGGTGGCGTCGATGTTTTCCTGCCAGTATTTGACCGGCTCCAGCGTATGGATGGCGTAGGCGTTGGGCAAGTCCGCAGCACGCCGCAAGCTGCCGATATCGACGAAGCGCGTCATGTCGCTCACGCGACCGCGGCCGGAGTCGGTCAGATAGAACCCCAGCAGTGCGCCATCGGATTCGCCGACCACGGCACCGGTCAAGGTCACCGCATGGTTGACCGCACCGTTTCCCTTGTAGGCTTCCTCACCCCACAACAGGCCCGCATTGACGGCCAGGATCACCCCGCGTCCGCTGCGCAGGAGATTGGCCATGCCCACCTCGTTATAGCCGGTCACGACGTCATTGCGCAGGCCGTAGCTGCTCAGGAGCTTGCGCTGCTCTTCCACATTGGTCCCGCCCAGCTGGTGGGCCGGCAGCGCCGGATTGTTGACGGTCCAGTTGTTGTTGATGGCCAGCCTCACTACCTGCGCCTCCGTGGTCGGTCGCCCGGCCTGGGTCAGCAGGTTGGCAATCGAGGTCAAGGCGCAGGTACCGGTGTAGTTGTCGACGGCGTCGCCTTGCATGTAATCCAATTCATTGCGCTTGGGATAGCCGTAGACCAGCACGTTCCTGCCATCTACCGAGCCCTTCTCAGGCTTGGAAAAATCCAGCAGCAAGAGATCTTCCACCTGGGCGCCCAAGCGATAGCTGACGCTGGACTGCACCATGTCCCGGCCTTCGCCGGCACGCTCACTGACTACGTCACCGGCGTTGTCGACATAGTAGGTATCGTTGCCCGCACCGCCGCGCATGAGGTCGGCACCGGTCACGCCATCCAGGATGTTGTCGGCGCTGTTGCCAATGAGCGTGTTGTCGAGGGCGTTGCCGGTCGCATGGATGCGGTAACCTTCCAGCAGACGCAGCTCCTCCACATGGGCATTGAGCAGATAGTTGCTGCTGGCGATGACGGTGTCATAGCCTTCACCCTCTTGCTCGTAGACCGTATCGTTGACGCTGTTGACGATGTAGACATCATCACCCTTGCCACCGACCATGGTATCTGCCCCTGCGCCACCATCGAGGTAGTCGCTGCCCACGCCGCCCACCAGGATATCGGTGCCGGCACCGCCATAGAGGAAATCGTCGTCCGTCTCACCGGCCATCAGGCGCTGCTGGGATTCATTGCTGGCCGTGAAGCCTTGCAGATAGTCGTCGCCCTCACCCCCATAGAGCGTATCGTTTCCGGCCTGCCCGAACAGGTTGTCGTTGCCGCCTTCGCCCATGAGCATGTCATCGCCGGCGCCGCCCTGCAGCTCGTCACGATCATCGCCGCCATACAATTGGTCCGACCCCACTCCGCCGATGAGCACATCGCTGCCGGCCCCACCGTACAGGACATCATCATCGGTCTCACCGGCCAGCAAGGTCTGCTTGGGGTCATTGCCGGCAGTGAAGCCGATCAGCAGATCATTGCCCTCGCCGCCCCACAGCCTGTCATTGCCTGCCTGGCCGAACAGCTTGTCGTGTCCGCTGCCACCGTCCATCTGGTCATTGCCTGCGCCACCCTGCAACTCGTCATCGTCGCTGCCGCCCCACAGGCTGTCCTGCCCTTCGTCGCCCAGCAACAGGTCGCGGCCCGACTCGCCACTGAGCTGATCATCACCCGGTCCGCCGAAGAGATTGTCGTTGCCTGCACCGCCTTGGAGGACATCGTCATCGGACTCTCCTGCGACCAGACCTTGCCGTGCCTCGTTACTGGCCATGAAGCCGACCAGCACATCGTCGCCATCGCCCCCGATGAGCAGATCATTGCCCAACTGGCCGAAGAGCCGGTCATTGCCTGCCCCGCCCAACAGCGCATCACCGCCTTCATTGCCTTGCAAGTCGTCGGCGCCATCGCCACCCCATAGCGTGTCGTTGCCGGCCTGGCCATAAAGGCGGTCATTGCCAGCCTGCCCCAGCAGCAGATCATTGCCCTCATTGCCTTGCAACTCATCGGCCCCCTCCCCGCCCCAAACCAGGTCTTCCCCGGCACCGCCCAGCAGCAGGTCATTCCCGGCGCCCCCATCAAGCTGATCGTTACCGTCGTGGCCGAGGACGGTGTCATCACCTTCCTCGCCGTACAGAAGATCGGCTCCGGCATAGCCGTACAGCGTGTCATTGCCCGTCCCACCCCACAAGGTATCTGCGCGGTCGGAACCACCCATGACATCATTGCCCGCGCCGGCCATGAAGAATCTGACCCGGCCGGTGTACCGGCTGAGATAGGCCGGTGCCGCAGCAAAGTAGTTGACGTCGAAACGGTCATCACCGTTGGTACCGATCATGTAGTCATACTGGTTCCTGTTCCATCCGAGCATGATCTCGCCGGCCTTCCACAGGAAAATCCCCGAGAACATGGGATAGACCTGCATCCGCTTGCGCAGCTCCTGATCATTGCTCGGGGGAACGCCCGCATAGGCCGGCTCGCTGCGCGTGTGGGCAGGTGGTGCCGCCATGCTCATGGCGTTCGCAACGACCCGTCCGCTGCCGCGCGTCAGGAAACCGTAATCGTCGCGGGAGATGTTCCTGGTCACGCTCATGAGTTCGTTGCTGCCCAACTGCCCGTCCTCGTTGATGTCTGCCCACAGCCGCAGCGCCCCGGCTTCGCCGGAGCTGACCTGCCCGTCACGATTGACGTCCAGCGCTGCCAGTTGGCTGGCGGACAGCGCCTGGCCAGTGGCCGACATGGCGCGTACGGTTGCCAGGGCGATACTGGCGCTGCGGTCGTAGCTGGCACTCTGACTGTCGTAGAAGGCTCCGATCGGGTCGGACCAGCCTGCCGGCAGTTTGAACCCGAGCTCGCCGGCCGGCTTGAAACCCAAGCCGCCTGCGGCGCCGAGCAACCATCGTGTGGTCAGGCTGCTGAAGTCAAGCCAGTAGCGCTGGTTCAGTCGACCATCATCATGGAGCGAAGAGAGCTGGTATTCCGCATGGGCACGCTGGCCGGGGTCGTAGAGGTCATAGCTGGTCTTGCCGAGTTGGATCGCACTGCTGACGGGGCTGCCACTGGCGTCGCGATAGGTATCGGTCTGATAGCCGGCATCGGAGAACCAATCGCGGCGGGTATTGGCGGGAGGCGAAACTGGCCCTGTCGTTTGGGCATGGTGGAAGGTCAAGATGAATTGACTGACCTTGATCTGGATGTCCTGCCAGTGCGGCAAAAGTCCGGGAGGATAAAGTGTGCTGACCCAGATATTCAGGTCCAGCGATTCCAAGCTCCACTCGTGCTGACATAGGGAATATCGCCGGGTACCGCTGCGGAAATTGCAATTGATGTATGTGGTGGGCCTCCCGCTCGAATCACGGTGAAAGTAGGTATCTCCGGACCCGATCGAGGAATACCGCCATGACTCGCCGGTGGTCGGATGTGCACCCAGATCAACAAACAGTTCAAGCCCAGGAATCTCTGACTCTATGGGCACGAGCTGGTCACCCATTACCCGGGTTTCGGGGTGCGAAGTCGTTGCTTGATACAAGCGATCCATCGCTCCGTGCCCCGGATAACGAGAACCGGACCTAATCCCGCCACCAATCCAAGGATTGGTCCATCTGAGCTCCGCCCCGAGTGAAGAAGACAACGGGTGATATTTTTCGTAATCTGCTTGCGCATCCTTGTCGGCGCGCGTTTTCATATCGGGGTACCGGACCTCGAAAGCGAAGCTGCTCAGGCGCGAGCTGTAGGTACGTTCAGGACGAGGTCCTCTGCGCCTCTCGCCCCAGCCAGGATCGCCGTCGTACTCGATGAATTGGACAATTCCGTGATCAATCTTGACCGGCATCCCGCCCAGATCACCAATCACATACTCGGGAGGCGAATTGGCCGTCCTTACTGGTGGCGGAGGCGCTATCAATTCGGGATTGTCAATCACGACATAGCACACGGACGCGAACCCGATGCTCAACACCGCCAGCAGTCCAAACACGATCAGGACCATAACCCCTCCTTCATGCGATCTGCATCATCTGAGCTGTTTGCATGGATCAGAGGCGCTGAGTCCACAACGACGGAGGTGACGCCAGCGCGGCCTTTCCGACAACTCTGCCCCGGGACGACGCTGGCGCACATCAGACATTGCACCACCCTGCGTTCTTTCCTCACGCACGGACAAGCGCACCGGCAACTGAGACATGGACCGGACCACCACACCGTGGCGACAAAAGACAAAGCCGAGAGGGAACGAAGCGAGGATGTATCAGGCACCAGCGTCGCAGTCGACGCGTGGCCTGCCGAGAGTTCCTGCATGCAGCACTCCAACGATGACAGAGTGCCGATGATTGCTCAAGAATGAGAAGCCCGCCTCTCAATATAGAGAACAAGCCTTCATTTTTCGAAATTATTTAAATCATTTTTTGATGGCCGACCATTTCGTTTTGCCAGCCGTACCAACACCCGTCGGAGACGGTCTTGCCGTGAGGGGCAATCAGTGCGGTGCAGCGCCATCGTCCCCGATCAGCTCCTTCACCCTGCGCGCCAGCACATCGGCCGCAAACGGCTTGGTCAGCACCTGCATGCCGCGCTCAAGATGCCCATGATTGAGCACCGCATTCTCGGCATAGCCGGTCACGAACAAGACGGGTAATTCCGGACGTGGCGCACGGATGGCATCGGCCAGTTGTCGACCGTTCATGCCGTTGGGGAGCCCCACATCGGTGACCAGCAAATCCAGCTCGGGATAGGCGGCCAATACGCGCAAGGCCGAGGGGCCATCTTCGGCCTCCATGACGCTGTATCCCAGGTCGCTCAGGACCTCCACCGTCACCATGCGCACCAGCGGTTCATCATCGACTACCAGGATGGTCTTGCTGCCAGGCGCAGCCGCAGCACTGCTGTCCTCGGGCAGCGGCAGATCGTCGTCCCCGGCCTGGCCCACGTAACGCGGAAGATAGATGCACAAGGTGGCGCCCTGCCCCAGCTCGGAGTAGATGCGTACGGCGCCGCCAGACTGGCCGGCAAAACCATACACCATCGACAGCCCCAGCCCCGTGCCCTGCCCGGTCGGCTTGGTGGTGAAGAAAGGATCGAAGGCGCGCGCTACCACGTCCGGCGACATGCCGGTGCCGGTATCACTCACGCACAGCGACACGTATTGCCCCGGTGCCACACCGCGCTGCATGGCGGCGATGTCGTCGAGCCAGCGGTTGGCGGTCTCGATGGTCAGCCGCCCGCCATGCGGCATGGCGTCGCGGGCATTGATGCACAGGTTGAGCAAGGCATTCTCAAGTTGACCAATGTCGACGAAGGTATTCCAGAGACCGCCGGCGGCGATGGTTTCGACCGTGATGGCCGGGCCGACGCTGCGGCCGATCAGCTCGTGCATGTCGGCCACGATCCGGTTCAGATCGGCCGACTTGGGATCGAGCGTCTGCCGCCGCGAGAAGGCCAGCAGCCGTTGCGTCAAGGCCGCCGCGCGCTTGACGGCGGACTGCGCACCATTGAGGTGGCGCTCGATGTCGGAAATGCGGCCTTGGGCCAGCCGCACTTTCATCAATTCAAGACTGCCGCTGATGCCGGCCAGGATGTTGTTGAAGTCATGCGCCAGCCCGCCGGTGAGCTGCCCCACGGCCTCCATCTTCTGCGCCTGACGCAGGGCTTCCTCGGCCTCCAGCAAGGCAGTGGTGCGCTCCTGCACGCGTTGTTCGAGGGTGTCGTTGAGGGCGCGCAGCGCGGCCAGGGCACGGTCGCGTTCGGCTTCCACCGCACGCCGCCCCTCGATGTCGATCAGTACGCCCGGGAAGGTGCTGGCCTGGCCATCCGGCATCAGTTCCACCCGGCCATTGGCTTCCAGCCAGTAGTAACGGCCATCGCGCCGGCGGGTGCGGTATTGGTGGGCATAGGCACCACCACGTGCCAGGGCTTCGCGGATGCGGGTGGAAAGCAACTCGCGGTCATCCGGATGGACCGACTGCATGAGGTCGTCCAGTTTCAGACCGGTCAGGCCCTTTTCCGGCGGCACGCCGAAGGCCGCTGCAAAGCCCTCATCCACGTTGAAACGATCCGAAGGGATATCCCAGATCCAGGTACCAATGATCGCCCCCGCTTCCATGGCCAGCTGCACACGCTGAACGTTTTCTCGCAGGGCGGCTTCGGTGCGGCGGCGTGCGGTAATGTCACGGAACAACACCGAGACCTGGCGCATCTCCACCGGCCCCACTCGGGTGGCCGAGACTTCGATGTGGCGGCCCACGGCCTGGAATTCCTGTTCGAAACGCAGCGGCTGGCCTGTCAGCAGGACCTGGCCATAGACATCCAGCCAGACCTGGGCATTGTCCGGTTCGATTTCCCGCAGGCGCTTGCCAACGATGCCCTCAATACCGGTATGCCGGTAATAACCCGAGTTGGCTTCGATGTGCACATAGTCACTGAGCGGCCCATGCGGACCATCGATGAATTCGATGATGCAGAAACCGTCATCGATCGCCTCCAGCAAGGCGTGTCGATACGCTCTGCTCAGGGGAGAATTGCCTTCCATTGCTGCTTGCTGATCCAAGATAACGCCCTTCCTCGTCGCACCGGTCTGATTGAGCGTCCTCCGCCAACACGGCTGCGTGATCACGGTAGAGCTTGTCGGCATCTTGATGGAATCACCGACCCTGAGGTCAGCTTCCCTGACGACTCCCCCCTGCCATGACCGCGCATGTGGGCGGGCACGCTCTGTCTTGTTGATTGGCTTCTATGACTGTCACTTCCTGCAAAACGCTCCCGCCGCGCTGAAATAATCCTGCCCGTACCAGTTCAAGAGGGTGCTGCGGCCGCGTGGGGGGCGCAGTCGTCGGGGATCTTCTGTCCCGGCGTAATGAGCGGAATCACCGCCGCCACCGGTGCCACCAGCGCCAGGGCGGCGGCGGCACCGGCCCGCGCTGCCAGGGCTTGCTTGCTGGCACCGATGTCCGGTTTTGCGAATGTGCCACGTACATACAAGGGCGTGCGCAGCGACAGGATGCGAAGCTGCTTGGTGCGCGGGACCACGTCGAGGGACAGGGTCTCCCGGCCCAGATCGACCTGGCCACGGATATCGATGGCGGCATCCTCGGTGTTGAGAATGCCGTGGCGCACCTCTGCCAGACCATCCTTGATGCGGATATCGGCGGCACCACACAGCAGCTTGACCTGCTGGTCGCGATACAGCTTGGCGAACACTGCGTTGGCCAGGTTCAGCCCCGTTGCCTCCAGGATGAATTGACTGATGGTGCCCTGGCTGAGATCGGCCTTGATCTCGCCGTTGGCATGCGCCAGCATGGCCGCGACCGAATTGCCGCTACCGCTCAGATCGGCCCGGCCATCGACCTTGCCGAAGCTGGCATCGAAGCGGGCCAGGCGCGGGAACAGCTCACGCACCTGCACCCCCTGCAATTGCAGTTGCAGCTTGCCCCCGATATCAGACTGACGCCCATCCAGACTGATCTCGCCCTCTCCCTTGCCGCCAGCCAGCGCAAAGCGCAGTGGTGCGGCCGTCAGCACCTGGTCCTGCAGGCGCAGCGTGGTGCTGGCGTCCTGCAGGGCAATGTCCGGATGCAGCTGCAGCCGCTCTGCATGCAGGCCGATCTCAGCATCCAGCTTGGCCCAGCGCTGTGGCTTGGCCTGCTGTTCGGGCAATACCCGTGCGTCGGACTTGTATGGATGCCCGGCGGATTTCTTCCCTACATCGGGCAGGTAGTCCGACAGGCGCAGGAGCTTGGCTTGCGCCGTCACGCGCAGGCGGTTCTTGGGCGGGCCCCGATAGTAGTGGGCATCCCCGGAAAAATCGCTGTCGCCGACCTTGCCGGTGAAGTGGGCATAGTGCCAGTCCCAGGCGCGGGTGTCGGGATCGATGCGGGTGATGGTGAGCGCGCCTTCGGTACTGAAGGGTCGCGTGGCGGGAAGCGGCACGCCGCTGGCGGCGTAGAGACGATCGAGGCTATCGCCGTTGAGCCGCAGCTGCAGTTCTGCTCGACTCAATTGATGAGGGTTGATGAGTTTGCCCGAGAGCACCGCGTGGACTTCACCCACCTCGCCCTCGGCCTGCAAGGGATAGACGCTGTCTTCGTTGAGCAGATCGGGCAAGGCGCCGCCGCGCAGATTGCCCTGGATGCTGGCTTGGCCAAGGCGCCCGGTGACGGCGGCCTGCACGACCGGTGCGGACGGGGCGGCCGGCGCGAGGCGCAGTTCTGCTGACTGATTGGTCGGGCTGACCAGGGGCCGGGCATCGAAGCGCAGATCCATGTCCAGCGGCTGGTCCACGTAACGGATCAGCGCGCGCTCGAAGACGATCTGCTGTATGTCGAAACTCCAGCGCGAACGCGGCTGGTCGGAAAAGCGCCAGCTCTTGTGGCGTTCATCGACGCGCTCCATGACCAGATCCAGTCCCTCCACGCGCAGGTCGCTGATGTGCCAATGCCAGCGCAGCAAGGGCAAGGGAGAAAAGTGCAAGTCCAGCGTGCGGGCCCGCAGGAGGTGGTCCGCACTGCGGGCCCAATCGGGATTGCCGATGTGCAGTTCGCGCGCGGTGAAATGCAGTTGCGGCAGCCAGCGACTGCTGCCGTCCCTGTGCGCGGGGGCCAGCGACCAGCCCAGCGTGATGGGGCCATCGACCCGGATCTCGCGCGCCAGCACGGAAGAAAGCTCACGCGTGATCCAGGGCTTGGCCAGGTTCCAGTCGAACAGGGCAATGAGCAGTGCCAGCATGACCATCAATGCCAGCAGCGTCAGGGCCACCCAGGTCAGGAACCTGCCGACCCTCCTCGTCATCCTTGCCGTCTGTCCGCCTGCTCGCATGTCTCCCTTCCCCGTGGTCGCTTTGCATCGACTGATTCCTGCCCTGCAAACGCAACAGTATCAGCTGGCGGGCCGGCCACGGCTATAGGAGATTGCGCCGCCTCCCTGTCGGAATAGCGGCAGCCGGGCAAGAGCGTGCCGGACGCAGCGGCTCAGAAGGTTTCCCAGAGATCTTCGTCAGCGCGTACGGCGGCCTTGCTGGCAGGGGCAGGGGCAGACGCGGGCGCCGCCACTGCCGGTCTGCGCAGAACGGGGACCGTCGCAGCTTTCCGGGTCGCCACAGTCGAACGGGCCAGCACTGCCGGTTTGGCCGGTGCCGCCACGGATACCGTGGCAGTTTGTGCCAGCCTGAAAATGCTGATCGCCGAGGCCAGCGCGGCCGCCTGCTCCTGCAAGGCTCCCGCTGCCGCGGCGGCCTGTTCGACCAGGGCGGCGTTTTGCTGGGTGCTTTGATCCATCTGGCCGACCGCCCGGTTGATTTCCTCGATCCCGGTACTCTGCTCGACGCTGGCGGCCGAGATCTCGCCGACGATGTCGGTGACGCTGCGAACGCTGCTGACCACCTGCTCCATGGTATGGCCCGCTTCAGCCACCAGCAGGCTGCCGCCCTCGACCTTGGCCACGGAGTCGCTGATGAGACCCTTGATTTCCTTGGCTGCCGCCGCCGAACGCTGCGCCAGCGAGCGCACTTCGGAGGCCACGACCGCAAAGCCACGCCCCTGCTCGCCAGCACGAGCCGCCTCCACAGCTGCATTCAAGGCCAGGATGTTGGTCTGGAAGGCGATGCCGTCGATGACGCCGATGATGTCGACGATCTTGCGGGAAGACTGATTGATTTCCTCCATGGTGGTCACCACCCGGCCGACGATTTCACCTCCCTGCAAGGCTACCTGCGAGGCGGTGGCCGCCAGCTGGTTGGCCTGACGGGCATTGTCGGCATTCTGGCGTACGGTTGAAGTCATCTCCTCCATGGCCGAGGCGGTTTCTTCCAGTGATCCCGCCTGCTGCTCGGTGCGGGACGACAGATCCATGTTGCCGCTGGCGATTTCTCCCGAGGCGGTGGCGATGGAGTCGGTACTGCGTCGCACACCAGTGACGATATCGACCAGGTTGTCGTTCATCTTGCGCAAGGCCGCCATCAACTGGCCCGTCTCGTCTCTGGAATGGGGTTCGATGCGCGTGGTCAGGTCACCGGCAGCGACATTTTCGGCCACACGGACGGCCTCGTTGAGCGGCTTGATGATAGAGCGTGCCATCAAATACCCCAGCAGGATGGCGGCCAGTACGGCAGCCACCGAGCAGGCCAGGGTCACCTGGATTGCCAGCGCGCCGTCAGCGACGGCCTTCGCACCTTCGGCGCGCAACTGGCTGTCCTGCGAATCGGCAAAGGCCGTGGCCAGAGAAAGGTACTTGTTCTGGCTGTCGGTAATCTTGCGCAAGACGAATTCGTCTGCCGCACTCCCCTGACCCGCCCGGATCAGGGCCAGAAACTGCTCCCGACTGGCATCGAAGACCTGCCGTGCATCGTCGAGCACCTTGGCCTTCTTCTGGCCGACCGCAGTGACCTGGCGCGCCGTGATCTTGTCGAGGGCTTCCTTGCTGGCGCGAACGGCACCGTCGAGCTGGCCGATGCGCTTTTCATTGCCGGCCAGGTTGCCGATATCGATGGCCATGCCGCGCAGGTACTTGATCTGCTCATTGACGCCATCGCGCAGATCGAACGCCCAGCGCACCTTCAGGTAACGGTCATTGACGATCTGGTCGATCGCGCGATTGATGTTGTTGATCTTGATGAAGGCGGTCACGCTCACCACCGCCAGCAGTGCCACGATGAAGGCAAATACGATCGCCAGGCGCGCGCCGACCTTGAGATTCCCGAAATATCCAAACATGCTGCTTCCCTATGCTGTTCATTTATTGTCTGTCTCTTCCAGTCCTCGAAGATCCAGCTTCTTGTTATCGAACAGGGATGCGAACCCCACTGCATTTTTTATTCTGGAGCCCGCATGATGCGCCAAGGAAACTCATCGCACAACTATTGCATCACACTATTTCAGCAAGTGTCGCAAAGTCATCACACAACTAGTTGTATCAATGTGTTTTCTTGTCACTTATTTGTTCAGAACACTACGCCGGCGCCCAGGATGATGTTGGCATAAGGCGTGCATTCACCGGTGCGGATATGAGCTTTGGCGCGCGCGGTAGCCTGCTTGAAAGCCTCGTGCGACATGCTGCGCGCTTGTGGCAGGTCCAGCGTGGCGATCTGTGCGGCCAGTGCCGGGCTGACGCTCTGCATCTCATCGGCCACGATGTGGAATTCGACCTGCAATTCCGTGAGCACCGTGGTGAGCACCGTCATGAAGTCGGGCACGCCGCGGGTCACGGCGAGATCGATCACCGGTACACCCGCTGGTGCCGGCAGGCCGACATCACCGATGACCAGGGTATCGCCATGCCCCATGGTGGCAATGACCTGGGAAATGGCGGCGTTGAGCAAGGCTGTCTTTTTCATGGCAATGAGAATGGAAAGCGATCAGAGCACGACTTCGTCGCGCAGGGGAATGGAAGTCTGGGCGCCCACGCGGGTCACGCTCAGGGCGGCCGCCGCCTGGGCATAGGCAAGCGCATCGAACTGGTCGCGACCTTGTGCGATGGCACCGATGAAACCGCCGATGAAGGTGTCGCCGGCTGCGGTGGTATCGACCGCCTGCACCTTGCGCGCCGGCAGATGCCGCTGCCGACCGTCGGCGAAGGAACCGTAGACCCCCTTTTCGCCCAGCGTCACCACCACATTGCGCGCGCCCAGGTCGTGCAACTTGTGCGCCAGCAAGGCAATGTCGTCGGACTGTTCCTCGGCCAGCATGGCGGCTTCGATCTCGTTCAAGATCAGGTAGTCGATCTTCTGCAGCAGTTCACGTGGCAGGGACTGCGCCGGTGCCGGATTGAGCACCACGATCTTGCCCAGGGCATGCGCCAGTTCGATGCTGTGGATGACGGTGGCCATCGGCACTTCCAGTTGCAGCAGGACGATGGATGCCTGTTCGATCAAGGGTCGGGCGCGTTCGATGCGCTCCACGTCCAGGCGGCCATTGGCGCCGGCGGCGATGACGATGCTGTTCTGGGCGTTGGCGTCTACCATGATGGAGGCGATGCCCGTGGCTTCACCGGCCACCTCATCGATGTAGCGGTCATCGATGCCACAGGCGGTAATCGACTGGCGCATCTGCTGACCGAAGGCATCCTCCCCCACGCAGGCCACCATGGCCACGGCCGTACCGGGCGCGGACAGTCGGGCGCAGGCCACAGCCTGATTGGCACCCTTGCCGCCGGGGATGGTCATGAATTTGTCGCCGGCCAGGGTTTCGCCCGGCAAGGGCATGCGCGGAACGCGCAGGACCAGGTCCATGTTGACGCTGCCGATGATGACGATCATGTGTACTCTCTTGTGCTCTCTGGTGTTCTGTTGCGTGATGCCGTGTTCAGGGGGTTTTCCGACGTGGGGCGGTCGAGCCGCGCAGCTGGAGCTGTGGCGCCACCGTCTCGCGCCGCGCCGGCAGAGCAGGATCGGCGATGCGTTCCAGCAGGAACTGCGCCGTCAGGTTGCCCAGCTTGCGGGTATTCTGTGCCACCGTGGTCAGCGGCGGATGGACGAACTGGGCCAGTTCGATATCGTCGAAGCCCACCACCGACAATTCGCCCGGCACGTCGATCTGCAATTCACCCGCCGCGCGCAGCACGCCGATGGCCATCATGTCGTTGCAGCAGAAGATGGCGTCCGGACGTGCACTGCGCTGACGGCCTTGCAGCAGCTGCATGGCCGCCTGATAGCCGCCGATGCCGCTGAAGTCCGCATGCAGCAGGTCGCTGTCGGCCAACGCCAGTCCGCCCGACTGCAAGGTCCGGCGGAAACCTTCCACCCGTTCGTCCGACAGTTCCAGGCCATCCGGTCCGGCAATGCAGGCCACGTGACGGCACTGCAACTCCAGCAGATGACTTGCCGCCAGGCTGCCGCCGAGGGCGTTGTCGGTGCTGACCAGATCAATATCGAGCTCCTTGGGCGCCCGGTCCAGCAGTACCGTCGGGATATCCAGCTTGCCGGTCGGGTTGAGGTCGGCCTGGTTCAGGGTGGCGATGATGAGTCCATCGCAGCGCTTGGTCTGCAAGACCTGCAGATAGTCGCGCTGCTTGTCCGGATCATCGTCGGAATTGCAGAGGATGACGCTGTAGCCGGCCCCGTAGCAGTGATCTTCGATCCCGCGCGCCAGCTCCGAGAAGTACGGATTGGTGTTGTTGGGAATGATCAGGCCGATACTGCCCGTGACCTTGCTGCGCAGCGAGCGCGCCAGGGCACTGGGCACGTAGTCCAGTTCCTTGACCGCGGCCAGTACGCGCTCGCGGGCGTCGCTGCTGACCGGGCGCGTCTGGTTGAGCACATGCGAAACCGTGGTGTAGGACACCCCGGCCAGCCTGGCGACATCCTTGATGGTGGCCATGGCGGTTTCGCTTAGCGTGCGTGGCGTTGACCGCGACGGCGATAGGTATCCAGGATCACGGCCACCACGATGACGGCGCCGGTGATGATGCGCTTCATCGGTTCGCTCACGCCGACCTGGGCCAGGCCGGCTTCCAGCACCGAGATGATGAGCACGCCGATGAAGGTGCTGACCACCGAACCACGACCGCCCATCAGGCTGGTGCCGCCAATGACCACGGCAGCAATCACCTGCAGTTCCATGCCCACGCCGCCGTTGGGATCGGCCGCTTCCAGGCGCGACACCTGGAACAGCGCCGCGATACCGGCCAGCGCGCCCATCAGGGCAAAGGCCAGGATCTTGCTGGGATTGGGGTTCACACCGGACAGGCGCACCGCTTCTTCATTGGTGCCGATGCCGATCCAGTAGCGACCCAGCACGGTGCGGGTCAGCACCAGTTGGGCGATGATGACGATGGCAATGGCCGCCAGGAAGGCCGGCGACATGCCCAACAGAATGGGAGAGCTGACCACGTCCACGGCGCTGCCGATGTATTCGGTGCGCGAATTGGTGACCTGGTAGGCCAGGCCGCGTGCGATTTCCAGCACACCCAGCGAGACGATGAAGGAAGGAATGCGCCAGTGCACCGAGACCATGCCGGTGAGCGTGCCGCACAGCGCAGCCACCACCACACCCAGGGGCGCGGCAGCATACAACGGCCAGCCCCAGCGCACCATGGCCATGGACAGCATGGAGGCTGCCAGCGCCATTACCGAGCCCACCGACAGGTCGATGCCACCGATGATGAGGATGAAGGTCATGCCCACCGACATGACCACCAGTGGCGGGATGTCATTGGACAGCGTAATGAAGGTCGCCGCACTGAGGAAGTTCTCGCTCAGGAAGGCGAACATCACGCACATGGCCAGGAGCGCTGCGATCAGGCCCAGGTAATTCTTGAAACCGGCCAGATAGGCCGCTTGCCGGCTGACGGCGGGGGTAGAGGAAGAGGTTTGCATCTGTCTCGTTGATTCTTGGCAGTTGATAGTCGGGCCGAGGGTGCCGGCCGCTCAGGCGGTATTGCCGGCCACGTGCGCCGTCGCGACGGCTTCCTGGCGGCCCACGTAACCACTGAAGGCAGCCGCAAGAATGCGCTCCTGCGACCAGTCATCGCGACTGAAGGTGTCGGCAATGCGGCCAGCGCTCATGACGGCAATGCGGTCACAGATCTGCATGAGCTCGCGCAGGTCGCTGGAGACCACCAGCAGGCCCTTGCCTTGTGCGGCCAGTTCGGCAAAGAGGCGGTAGATATCGGACTTGGCGCCGATGTCGATGCCGCGCGTGGGTTCGTCGAACAGCATGATGGGGCAATCGCGGTACAGCCAGCGGGCGATCACCACCTTCTGCTGGTTGCCGCCCGACAGCTCTCCCGCGGCTTGCGCCACGCTGCCGCTGCGGATGCGCAGTTTCTTCACATAGTCTTGCGCCACGCTGCTCTCGCTCGCGTGATCAAGCATGCCGACGCGGCTCACGCTGCCCAGATTGGCCAGCGAGGTATTGACGCTGATGGCTTGCGGCAGCAGCAGGCCCTGCCCTTTACGGTCCTCGGTGACCATGGCGATGCCAGCCTTGACCGCATCCCTGGGACTGCGAATGCGTGCAGGCTGCTGGCTGTCGCCGATCAAGATTTCACCTTGATCGGCACGATCGGCACCGAAGATAAGACGCAGCAATTCGGTGCGACCGGAACCGATCAGGCCGGCAATGCCCAGCACTTCACCGGCATGCAGCGCCAGGCTGGCCGGCTGCACGACGGGGGCGCGACCCAGGCCGCGGATACGCAGCACAGGGGCGCCGATGCGCCGATGTCCGGCATCCAGATCGACCTTGGTCAATTCACCGGCCATCAGTTGCACCAGTTGTTCGGTGGAATAACGGCCGATGTCGTCATTGCAGACCAGCTTGCCATCGCGCAGGACCACGATGCGGTCGGCGATGCGCTTCAACTCTTCCAGTCGGTGCGAAATGTAGATGATGGCCACACCTTCGGCGCGCAGTCGCTCGATGCGGGAGAACAGCAGTTCCACCTCGCGGTTGGTCAGCATGGCCGTGGGTTCGTCCAGGATCAGGCAGCGACAGCTGCCAATCAGGTTGCGCGCGATCTCGACCATCTGTTGATGGCCCAGGCCCAGATCACCGACCGGGGTCCAGGGGTCCAGCTCGCCCAGTCCCACCACTTCCATCTGGGCGCGGGCGGACTCGGCCAGCTTCTTGCGGTCGATCCAGCCGAAACGACGCGGCAATTTTTCCAGAAACAGGTTTTCGGCAATCGACAGCGTGGGAATCAGGTTCAGTTCCTGCATCACCATGCGGATGCCGAGGGATTCAGCCTGAGTGCGCGAGACCGGTTCATAGGGCAGACCGTCCAGCGTCATGCGACCGGCGCTGGCATCGACCAGACCGCAGATGATCTTGGAGAGCGTACTCTTGCCGGCGCCGTTTTCGCCGGTCAGTGCCAGCACCTGGCCCGGATGCAGATCCAGGTCGATGCCATCGAGCACCGGTGCGGCGTAGCGCTTGCCGATGCCGGACAATGTCAGCAGGGGCGAGCCTTGGGAGGGGGAGTCGTTGGGCTGCATGGTTCTGTAGCGCACAAGGAGGGAGAGGCAAAGCCCTGCGCCCGGTCACGGGCGCAGGCACCTTGCAAGGAAGACGCGCGAGGCGTCGGTGTTACTTGGTGACCAGCGAGACCTTGGTCTCGACCACGCCACCCAGGGCGCTTTGCGGCTTCTTCTCGGCGATCGCCTTGAGGGCGGTCTCGATGCCGAAGACGGCTTGCTGCTGGGCGAACTGGTCGACGGTGGCCAGCACGCGGCCATCCTTCAACATCGGCTTGATGGCGTTGATGTTGTCGTAGCCCACCAGCAGCACCTTGCCGGTCTTGCCGGCGGCGCGGATGGCGGCCACGGCGCCCAGCGCCATGTTGTCATTGCCGGCCAGGATGGCCTTGATGTCCGGATGGGCGTTCAGGATCGAGGCAGCGACCTTGTTGCCCTGGTCGATTTCCCACTGGCCGGACTGCACCGTGACCACGTTGGCGCCGACATCCTTCATGGCATCCTGGAAGCCCAGGGTGCGCTGCTGTGCGTTGAAGGTGGTGGAGACGCCTTCGATGATGGCAACCTTGTCACCCTTCTGCAGCTTCTTGCCCAGGTAGTCGCCGGCCAGCTTGGCGCCCTTGCGGTTGTCGGGGCCCACGAACGGCACGGTGATGCCCTTTTCCTTCAGGGCGGCGTCGTCCAGCTTGTTGTCGATGTTGACCACGATGATGCCGGCGTCGATGGCCTTCTTGACCACCGGCACCAGAGCCTTGGAGTCAGCCGGCGCGATCACCAGGGCATTGACCTTGGAGACGATCATCTGCTCGACGATCTTGATCTGGTTGGCAGTGTCCTGTTCGTCCTTGATGCCATTGGCGATCAGGTCGAACTTGCTGGCATTGGCCTTCTGGTATTCGCGGGCGCCGTTCTCCATGTTGAGGAAGAACTCGTTGGCCAGCGACTTCATGACCAGCGCCACCTTGGGCTTGGCCGGGGTCTGCGCCATGGCGGCGCCGGGGAGGACTGCACAGGCCAGAGCGGCGATGGCGAAATGGCGGCGGGTGAATTTGTTCATCTGGGTCTCCAGTATTGATGTTGCCGGCGTTTCCTAGAAGATAGACGCCGTTATCGGTGCGCAAACGTTTGCGCGGATTGGAGAATAGCACCGCAAAATCAGAAAATAAAGCTGCGGTGCAGCTTTTTTTTCATCTCGGATGAACGCGTAAGGAAGGATTCGGCAGACCGGCACCGGCACCGGAACGACAAACGGCGGGGAGCGCCGAGCGGACGCTCCCCGCCGTTGCGAGAAGAAAATGCGGTAGTGAAACGACCAAGCGCGCAGGTCACCAGCACGGCACCGTTCCCATGTCCACGCCCTTGCGCAGGATGGAAAACGGCATGCTTCAGGCCAGTACTGGTACGGACTCCCCGGCTTGCCTCGAACACGCAGCACCGGCCACAAGGCCAGTCTGCGTCAGGATGATGGTGAGAGGATCAGTGACCGAAATGCGTACGGCGCCAGACGTAGGCACCAAAGGCGCAGCTGCCCACGACCACGTACATCGCGTACCACACCAGTGCCTGGCTACCGTAGCTCATGAGCAATTCCATCAGTTTCATGCTTGTCTCCTCTGCTTTTGATGGCCGGACTGTTATTCGCCCGGCTTATCGTCCCAAGGGGTGAAAATGTCGAAACGACAATATCCCCGGCTTGCTGCGGGCGCTGTTGTCAGTAGTATCAGCGTCAGCGCCCTTCCACGCCGCGCCGCTACAGGCCCGTGCAAGTATCTTGCTACTGCCAAAAGCTGATGTAAACAAGGGCTTGTTCTGCGCAGCAGCAATTCATGGCCGAGCTCATAGTGCGCATTTCGTTGTCGTAGGGATTCACTTCGTCATGTGGAAGCGAAAGCCCGCGAGAGGCCCGTTTCCGGGTGGAATCGCACTAATGGTGTGCAATAACTTATTTTTTATATAATTTTTTGCATTGCAAAACAAAAAGTCGGTAAATCGTCGCCAAATAGCGACTTGGTGCGTCTCGTAAGCGTATTTATGATGTTTATGTAGGACATCGCGCCAAGTGGATACGAGGAAAAAGAGACGCACCGAGATGTTCACGCCGCTTATATCTCCTTGCGCCACAGCACCAGGGTTCCCAGCATTCCGGCCAGGATGGAGCCGCCCAGTACGCCCAGTTTGAGCTTGGCTTCGAAGTCCGGGCTCAATCCCTGGAAGGCCAGGCCGCCGATGAAGAGGCTCATGGTGAAGCCGATGCCGCAGAGCACGCAGACGCCCACGAACTGTCGGGTGCTGGCGCCGGCAGGCGCGGCCGCCAGTCCGCTGCGGATCATCAGCCAGGCCGCACCGAACACGCCGATGGTCTTGCCCAGCACCAGCCCGCCGGCGATGCCCAGCGGAATCGGTTCGAACAGACTGCCCAGCGACATGCCCTGCAAGGACACGCCGGCATTGGCGAAGGCAAACATGGGCAGCACCAGGAAGGCCACCCAGGGATGCAGGCCATGCTCCAGGGCGCCTGCCAGCGGCTGGTCGTCGGCATCGCGCATGGGGATGGCCAGCGCGGTGACCACACCGGCCAGGGTGGCGTGAATGCCGGACTTGAGCACGCACACCCAGATCACCAGCCCGACGACGATGTAGATATCGGCGCGCCGCACACCGCTGCGATTGAGCAGCAGCAGCATCAGCGTCCCGACTCCGGCACCGGCCAGCATGCCCAGCGAGAGATGGTCGGTATAGAAGAGCGCGATGACCACAATGGCGCCCAGGTCATCAATGATGGCCACGGCCGTGAGGAAGACCTTGAGCGAGGTCGGCACGCGCGAACCCAGCAACATCACGATGCCGATGGCAAAGGCGATGTCGGTGGCCGCCGGAATGGCCCAGCCGCGCAGGGCCACCGGGTCGCCCAGGTTGATGAGGGCATAGATGCCGGCCGGCACCAGCATGCCGCCCAGGGCCGCCGCCGCTGGCAGGATGGCCTGCTTGCGCGAGGCCAGTTCGCCCTCGACGAATTCACGCTTGATTTCCAGCCCGACCAGGAAGAAGAAAACCGCCATCCACAGATCGTTGACCCACAGCAGCAAGGGCTTGGAAAGGACCACCAGGCCGCCGATGTCGACCGTGCCCGGGATGCGGGTGAAAGCCTCGTAGGTGTCTCGCCAGCCGCTGTTGCTGATGATCAGGGCCAGTACGGCCGCGATGCCCAGAACGATGCCGCCAGCGGCTTCATGGGCGAAGAATCGGGCAAAGGCGTTGCCGCCTTGGTGCTGGTGAGGGGATGGGGTCAATGCGGGCTCCTTGTTGTCGTCATCAAAACAAGGCCTGACTGTAACAAAGGCGGCGGCTTTTCTCCAATCTTTCGGCCGAAGGCTGGCCATGCGCGGACAAAAAAAATGGGCCGTCCCTCTCCACAGGAACGGCCCGACCCTCCACACCACAAACCTTCATGACGGTATCTTGAACCGTCCGATGCGCACGCATTTCATGCGCATCTCTTCATCTCCTCATCTTTTCGGCAATCAGCGATACCAATCAGCGATACACCAGCACGGGAACCTTGCTGTGTGCCAGCAGCTTCTGCGTCTGGCTGCCCAGCAGCAGCCGCCCCAGTGTGGAACGCGCCTTGGAGGCCATGATGATGGCATCACAATGCTCGCGCTCGGCTACGCGCATGATTTCTTCGTAGGGACGTCCGCCCTGTGCCACCTGCACGGTGCAGGGCACGCCTTCTTTACGGGCCATCGCGGTGATCATCTCGACGCTGGCCATTGCGCGTTCACGCCCGGCCTCATCGGTACGCGCCACATCCACGCCGACGCTGACTTCGGGAATCGACAGGGCCCGCAGGTTGCCTGCCACCGACAAGCCGACCAGAGTGCTGCCGCAGCTCTTGGCCAGCGCGATGGCAGCCTTCACGGACTCGTTGCATAGACGGGAACCATCGGTTGCCAACAGGATGTTCTTGAACATGATGACCTCAGCAGGTGACTGGAATGCGTTGACTTGGTATGACTGCATACTAAGCCTCACCTGCATGGACGGATTTGACATGTATCAAGCCGTACCGGCTGCAGCGTCACAGCCGCCCTGCCTTTGCGCTGGATCAAATGGCGCCGGCCGCGGCGGGTCGAAACGCCATGAAGCGCCTCACCAGTTGCGCCAGCACCGGCCTGACCTGCTCTGCCAGCGCGGCCTGCAGGGCGTAGGGCGACTGTTCCTGCATGTAGCTGCGCTGGGCCAGCTCCAGCTGGATGGCGTACACCTGCTGTGCCGGTTGTCCGTAATGCCGGGTGATGTAGCCGCCCTTGAAACGGCCATTGAGCACCGCCGGACTATGCGGTGCCAGTTGCTGCGCCAGCGCCAGCAAGTCCTCGCCCACGCCGGGGGCGCAGGCGGCGCCGCTGGCCGTGCCGAAATTGAAGACCGGCAGCTCGCCGTCAAACAGGTGCGGAATCACCGAACGGATCGAATGGGCGTCCCACAGCAGCGCGTAACCGTGCAGTGACTTCAACCGTGCCAGCTCGGCCTGCAGGGCGGCGTGATAGGGATGCCAGTAGCGTTGCAGGCGCCGTGCGATCTCGGTGGCATCGGGCTCGCAGCCATCACGGTAGAGCGGCAGATTGTCGAAGGTCGTCAGCGGACACAATCCGGTGGTGTTCTGCCCCGGGTACAGGCTCTGTCCGTCCGCCGGCCGGTTGAGATCGATCACGTAACGTGAATGAAAAGGACGAATTACCGACGCCCCAAGATCGGCCGCAAAGTCATAGAGTTCGGCGATGTGCCAATCGGTATCGTCGACCTGCAAGCCGACCGGGCTGTAGGAGGACCGCAGTTCCTCCGGTAGCAGCGTACCGACGTGTGGCATGGAAATGAGCAGCGGCGAGCTGCCCTGGTGAAGCTGGTAGATCGCATTGGGCATGTCTTGCATGGAACTTCCTCACTCTTTCAACAAATCGGCCATCGTGTCGCGATAGGCGCGGCGCGCCTGGTCCTGCAAGGGGTGCTGCCCGGCGCTGACGACCCGACGCCCGCCGACATGGACATCCCGGATGGGCTGGCCATCGTGTTCGCAAAATACCAGCGCCGAGAGCAGTTGCGCCGGACTGCGGTCGGCCAGGTTGACATCATCGCCGTCGAGGATCACGAAATCGGCCTGCTGTCCCACGGCCAGCCCGGCGACCGCGCGGCCGCAGGCGGCGGCACCACCGGCGACGGCCTGGATGAACAGACGGTCGGCCGTGGCCGGTGCCGCTTCGGACGCCAGGACATTGCGTCGCCGGTGATGCAGCCGCTGTCCGTACTCCAGCAGCCGCAATTCGGACCGCGGGTTGATGGCGATATGGCTGTCCGAACCAATGCCCCAGGGCGTACGGGAATGCAGCAACTGCCCGGCATCGATGATGCCATCACCCAGATTGGCCTCGGTGGTGGGGCACAGTCCCACCACCGCGCCACTGGCCGCCAGCGCCTGGTATTCCGCCTGATCCATGTGGGTGGCGTGGATCAGGCACCAGCGGCCATCCACTTCCTGCAGGGAGAGCAGCAACTGCACCGGGCGCTGGCCGCACCAGGCCAGGCAATCCTGGATTTCGCGCCATTGCTCGGCGATGTGGATGTGGACCGGGGCGTCGTGCCCGCCGCGCTGGCGGCGCAAACCGATGACCAGTTCCTCCAGCCCCTGTGGCGACACCGCCCGCAGCGAATGCGGTGCCACGCCATAGCGGCGCATCGGGTTCTCCGGCAAGGCTTGCAGCAGGCGTTCGCGCAGCGCCAGCAGCTCATCGGGGGAGCTGATGAAGCGCGCCTGCTCGCCCGAACTGGGCTGGCCGCCAAATCCGCCGTACTGGTACAGCACCGGCAGCAGGGTCATGCCGATACCGACATCGGCCGCCGCCTGCATCAGCCGCAGGGCCAGTTCGGCGCGATCGGCATAGGGCAAGCCGCCTGGGGCATGATGCAGATAATGGAATTCGCAGACCGAGGTGTAACCGGCCTTGAGCATCTCGATGTACAGATGACGGGCGATGGCTTCCAGATGCTCGGGCTGCAGGCGCTGGGCAAAGCGATACATCAGCTTGCGCCAGCTCCAGAAAGAGTCCGACGGGCTGCCCATGACTTCGGTCAAGCCGGCCATGGCGCGCTGGAAGGCATGTGAATGCAGGTTGGGCATGCCGGCAATCACCGGCCCGGCGGCCTGCCTGGCCGTGCCGCAGGAGCTGCCGGCGCTGACCTCAATGAGCCTGCCGGTATCATCCCAGCGCAGCAGGACGTTGCGCTGCCAGCCATCCGGCAGCAGCGCCAGCGGGCAGAACAGCGCCTGCTGCTGTGGATGCGCCTGCGCTTGTTGCAGTGTTGGTTCGCCAAGCGATGCCATGTGCTCACCTTTGTTATTGGCGGTTGTGTAGTGTATGCCGGACCTCGCTCTGCCGCTTGCAGCGGGTGGAATCAGTGCGATATCGGCGTTTCGAGGCTCACCTGCTCGTTCTTTCCGTCACCTCGGGACGATGCAGACCAGCAATGCAATTGCTCCCGGCGCGCACAGAAGGTCCGGCATTGCTGCGCCATCGCCCGGAGCCAGGCGCGCAAATTCGCCCGCGCGCAGGGATTGTTGCAGGCCATGTTCATCGGACAGGCAGGCCGAGCCCTGCGCCACATACAACAAGGTACTGTTGCCGGGCAGGCGGCGGGAATTGCGCTCGTCCAGTACCACTACCCTGCCCTCTGCGAATTCGCGCCGCACCATCAGGTTGAAGTCCAGCGTCGGTGCACCATGCAGCCGCACCTGGACCGCTTGCTCGCCGGGGAAGGCATGCGGGACAAAGCAGTGCGCCAGATCGTGCACCTGCCGCCCCGCACTGTGCATGGTGAAGCCGCCGCCTTCGAGCAGAACGATGGTGCGGTCGATGCCCTCGAAGCTGGAAAAATCGGCATCCGCGCCCACATCGGCCACGCTCACGCGCCACACGAAACTGGCGAAATCAGCCTCCGGGGGCTCCACGCACAGTTCGCGGGTCTGCCCGCCCTCGTTCTTCCAGGGCACGGCATCCACCTCGCCCAGCGCACCGACAAACCGGATGGCGCCAGTCCGTGACGGCGGCCCGGAGACCGCCAGTCTACCGGCCTTACGCGTCATGGCCCACCTCGCGGGCCAGCATGGTTTGCAAGAAACTGCGGGTGCGCGCCTCACGAGGTGAAGTAAAAATCTCGGAAGGGGGGCCGGATTCGACGATGCTGCCGTGATCCATCACCACCACCACATCGGCCACCTCGCGCGCAAAACCCATCTCGTGCGTGACGATGAGCATGGTCATGCCTTCGCCGGCCAGGTCCTTCATCACTTGCAGCACTTCGCCGACCAGTTCCGGATCCAGCGCCGAGGTGGGTTCGTCGAAGAGCATCACCTTGGGCGCCATGGCCAGCGCACGGGCAATGGCCACCCGCTGCTTCTGGCCACCTGACAGGGTGCCGGGATAGTCCCTGGCCTTGTGCTCCAGCCCGACCTTCCTGAGCAGTTGCAGCCCCTGCTCCTGGGCCGTCCTGCGCGGTACGCCGCGCAGGCAGGTAGGCGCCAGGGTGATGTTGTCCAGCACGCTCAGATGGGGAAACAGGTTGAAGGACTGGAACACCATGCCCACCTCGGCACGCAGGGCGTCGAGCATGGCTTCGGGCATCATGCGTCCGCCCTCCACCACCGGATGTCCGCTCACCACTACCGTGCCGCCCTCGGCGGTCTCCAGCCCGTTGAGGCAGCGCAGGAAAGTACTCTTGCCGCTGCCGCTGGGGCCGATGATGACCACCACCTGACTGGGTGCCACGACAAAATCGATATCCTTGAGGACCAGCTGGCTGCCGAAGGATTTGCGCAAGCCCTTGACGTTGACCATGAGTTCTTGCATCACACCCTCCCTTCCGAACGCAGGACCTTCTCGATGCGGCGCAGCGCCAGCGTGGTCACGCTGGTCAGCACCAGGTAGATGAGCGCGATGACCAGATAGGTCTCCAGCGAGCGGTAGGTAATGCTGATGATCTTCTCGCCTTCGTGCATCAGGTCGGCGATGGTCAGCAGCGAGACCAGAGCCGAGTTCTTGATCAGCGCGATGAATTCATTGCCCAGGGGCGGGATCATGCGTACGAAGGCCTGCGGCAGGACCACGCGCCGCATCGCCATGCGATATGGCAGACCCAGCGAGCGTGCCGCTTCCATCTGCCCGCGCTCGATGGACTGGATGGAGCCGCGCACGATTTCAGAAATGTAGGCGCCGCTATAGATGCCCAGCCCGAGGATTCCGCACACGTAGGCCGGCAGGATCACGCCCACGTGCGGCAACCCGAAGAACCACAGGAACAATTGCACCAGCAAGGGCGTCCCCCGCACCAGCGTGAGATAGAAGGTACACAGTCCGTAGAGCAGGCGGCGCTGCGGGTTGAGCCGGCCCAGTCCGACCAGCAGGCCCAGCACGCAGCCCAGCACCAGCGAGGCGGCGGTGATTTCCACGGTCACCAGGGTGCCGTGGAGGAGCGAGGGCCAGCTGTCCCAGACGCCCGAAAAATCCAGTTTCATGAGGTGCTCCGGCAAAAGGAGGCCCTGGCCCGGCCGGCATCAAGCAGACCAGGTCGAGCATGCACAAGGAAGATGGAGGTGCCCGGTGCAATGGCCGGGCCAGGCGTGGAGGCGCTTACTGTTTCTTGCCGAACCACTTGTCGGTCAGCGCGTCGTAGGTCCCGTTGATGCGCAGCGTCTGCAGCGCCTTGTTGAGATGCTCGGTGAGCACGGTATCGTCCTTGCGCAGGGCAAAGCCATACAGTTCGGTCGTGAGTCCCTTGTCCAGCACCCGCACCAGCGGCTGGGTACGCGCATATTCGACCGCAGCCGGACGGCCGGTCACCACCGCATTGACGCGGCCGGTGGCCAGCAGATCGAACATGGCCTGGTTCTTTTCGACTTCCACGCGTTCCACGCCGGGGAAGTTGTCACGCAGATAGCTCACCGACTTGGTGCCGACCTGGACCGAGACGCGCTTGCCGCGGTTCAGGTCTTCCGGCACCTTGATGCTGTTGTCGTCACGCCGCACCAGCACGGCCAGACCACCACGGTAATAGGGATCGCTGAAGGTGACCACCTTGCGACGCTCGTCGGTCATGTAGATGGCCGAGGCGGCAATGTCGAAACGGTTGGAGATGAGGCCGGGGATCAGGCCCTTGAAGTCGATGTCGACCCACTGGATCTTCTTGCCCATGGTCTTGGCCAGGGCTTCCATCAGTTCGACATCAAAGCCGGTGCGCTTGCCATCCTTGACGAACTCCATCGGCGGGAAGGTGGCATCGGTGCCGACACGGATCACGTTATCGGCAGCGCGGGCGGCCGGCGCGACCGCCACCAGCAGGGACAGGCTGGCCATAAAGGCGCAAAGCAGCTTGGAAAGCTTCATCATGAGTTCCTCGGTAGAAACGACGACATGGACTGGACGCCGGGTTACCGGCGCAAATGGATTATTCATCCCCGGACCCGGACAGGGTCCTCCCGCGTCCAGCCAGCACCGTCTTCTGCGGACGGCGCAGCCTGACTGGCTTAAAAACGATTGCAGATGCGCTGCGCGGACTCCACCGTCATGCGGACCAGTTCCTGCTCGCGATTGCCCACGCGCAGCGCCGGTGCCATCAAGGTGATGGTGCCTTCCAGACGGCCATTGGACGTCATGATGGGCACCGAGACACCCCACACGCCCAGGTCCACTTCGCTCTCGCTGATGGAGTAGCCACGGCGGCGGATTTCATCGAGCTGCGCCTCCAGCGCGGCGGCTTCCTCGGGCTTGTCGCCCAGCTGGTCGGCCACCAGTTTCTGTTGCAGCTTGCGTGGCATGAAAGCCAGCAGGCTCTTGGCCGATGCTCCCTTAAGCAAGGGATGTGCCCGCCCCTTGGTAAAGGAACAGCGCAAAGGCTGGTCACTTTCTTCCATGGCGATGCAGACCATCTGGCCGTTGATCGGTACCAGCAGGCCCACGCTCTCGCCGCTGCGCTGGACCAGGGAAATGATTTCCTCGCGACTCTGGCTGATCAGGTTGGAATTCTGATCGAACCCCCACGCCAGCTGCACACCGGTCGGACCCGGCTCGAAGGTGCCGGAATTCATGTGCTCCTGCAACAAGCCCCACTTCTTCAGGGATGCCAGGTGGCGATAAACGGTACTGACCGGTTGTTGCACCATCGCAGCAATCTGCTTGGCACTGACGGGCTTGCCGGCACGGGCCACGCCGGCGAGTACGTGGAGAACGCGGTCAACGATGGTAGAGGTTTGTGGAGAGTCCATGGCGGCAATATAAGGTTAAATTCTCACTTTGGGCGAACGATTCCCGCATATAAGGAAATAAATAGAAAAATTTTGAGACGCTTCTTCATATATTCCCAGCGGGCGGCTGAATTTTCTCACCTGTAACGAAAATTGCCTCATGCTATTTTTTTACTACCCAGTGCCGAAAATATTATAGTGTCGACACTTCTTCCCTTTTTTGGGCAAAGTGCTATGATGAAACGCATCAATTTCAAAATATTGTCGACACGACGAAAAACCCATGAGCGAGCTGATTGCACTGCCCGGCGCCGAACGTGAGGGAGAAACGCTCTCCGAACACGTTTTTCGCAAGATTCAGAGCGCCATCGTGCAGGGTGAGATTGCGCCAGGCAGCAAGATTTCCGAACCTGAACTGGCGCGCACCTATGGCATCAGCCGGGGGCCCTTGCGTGAGGCCATCCACCGGCTGGAGGGCCAGAACCTGCTGGTACGCGTGCCGCATGTGGGTGCGCGGGTGGTGTCGCTGACGCTGGAGGGGCTGGTGGAACTGTTCCAGATCCGCGAATCGCTGGAAGGCATGGCCTGCCGCCTGGCCGCGCAACGCATGAGCCGGGCCGAGCTGGACGAACTGCGACGGGTGCTCGATACCCACGAGAAAGACGAGGCCTTCCAGGCCGGGCGCGGCTATTACCAACAGGAAGGCGACTACGACTTCCATTACAAGATCATCCAGGCCAGCGGCAACCAGATCCTGACCCGCATCCTCTGCGGTGAGCTGTACCAGCTGGCGCGCATGTACCGCATTCAGTATTCGGCCACCCCCAACCGTCCGCGCCAGGCCTTTGCCGAACATCACCGCATCCTCGATGCCCTGGCAGACGGCGACGGTGAACTGGCCGACCTGCTCATGCGGCGCCACATCGGCGCTTCCCGCCGCAACATCGAACACCAGATCGCCCAGACCGGTCCCGGCGGCTCAGGCCAGCAGCGTGACCAGGCCTGAACGCATCCCCCGCACAAGAACCATTCCATCAACGAGACACGAGCCAACCGCCATGAATACCCAATACCGCAAGCAACTGCCCGGCACCCGACTAGACTACTTCGACGCCCGCGCCGCCGTCGAGGCGATTCGTCCCGGCAGCTGGGAAACCCTGCCCTACACGTCCCGCGTGCTGGCAGAAAACCTGGTGCGCCGCTGTGATCCGGCCACCCTCACCGATTCGCTGCGCCAGTTGATCGAGCGCAAGCGTGAGCTGGATTTCCCGTGGTTCCCGGCGCGCGTGGTGTGCCACGACATCCTGGGCCAGACCGCGCTGGTGGACCTGGCCGGCTTGCGCGACGCGATTGCCGACATGGGCGGCGACCCGGCCAAGGTCAATCCGGTGGTACCGGTGCAACTGATCGTGGACCACTCGCTGGCGGTGGAATGTGGCGGCGATGATCCGCAGGCGTTTGAAAAGAATCGTGCGATTGAAGACCGCCGCAATGAAGACCGCTTCCACTTCATCGACTGGACCAAGCTGGCCTTCGAGAACGTGGACGTGATCCCGCCCGGCAACGGCATCATGCACCAGATCAATCTGGAGAAGATGTCGCCGGTGATCCATGCCAAGGATGGCGTGGCCTTCCCCGACACCCTGGTCGGCACCGACAGCCACACCCCGCACGTGGATGCGCTGGGTGTGATTGCAATCGGCGTGGGCGGCCTGGAAGCCGAAAACGTCATGCTGGGCCGCGCCTCCTGGATGCGCCTGCCCGACATCATCGGGGTGGAACTGACCGGGCGCCGCCAGCCGGGCATTACCGCCACCGACATTGTGCTTACGCTCACCGAATTCCTGCGCAAGCAGAAGGTGGTGGGCGCCTATCTGGAATTCTACGGCGAGGGCGTCGCCAGCCTGACCCTGGGTGACCGCGCCACCATTTCCAACATGGCGCCGGAATATGGCGCCACGGCGGCCATGTTCTCGATCGACCAGCAGACCATCGATTATCTGAAGCTGACCGGCCGCGACGATGAGCAGGTCAAGCTGGTGGAAACCTATGCCAAGCAAGCGGGCCTGTGGTCCGACACTCTGAGCAAAGCCGAGTACGAGCGCGTACTGCGCTTCGACCTCTCCACCGTGGTGCGCACCCTGGCGGGGCCGAGCAATCCGCACAAGCGCCTGCCGGTCTCCGAACTGGCCGCCCAAGGCATCGCCGGCAAGGTCGAGAACGAACCGGGCAAGATGCCCGACGGCGCCGTCATCATCGCCGCCATCACCAGTTGCACCAATACCAGCAACCCGCGCAACGTGATCGCCGCCGGTCTGCTGGCGCGCAACGCCAATCGCCTGGGCCTGACCCGCAAGCCCTGGGTCAAGAGCTCGCTGGCGCCCGGCTCCAAGGCCGTTGAACTGTATCTGGACGAAGCCGGACTGACCGCCGACCTGGAAAAACTGGGCTTTGGCATCGTGGCGTTTGCCTGCACCACCTGCAACGGCATGTCCGGCGCGCTCGATCCCAAGATCCAGCAGGAAATCATCGACCGCGATCTCTACAGCACCGCCGTACTGTCCGGCAACCGCAATTTCGATGGCCGCATCCATCCTTACGCCAAGCAGGCTTTCCTGGCCTCGCCACCGCTGGTGGTGGCCTATGCCATTGCCGGCACCATCCGCTTCGACATCGAACAGGATGTGCTGGGCGTGACCGCCGAGGGCCGCGAAATCCGCCTGAAGGACATCTGGCCCGGCGATGAAGAAATCGACGCCGTGGTGGCCGCCGCCGTCAAGCCGCAGCAGTTCCGCAATGTCTACACGCCGATGTTTGCCGCCCGCGTGGACCGCAGCCAGTCGGTCAGCCCGCTGTATGACTGGCGTCCCCAAAGCACCTACATCCGCCGTCCGCCCTACTGGGAAGGCGCGCTGGCCGGTGAGCGTACGCTCTCGGGCATGCGTCCGCTGGCCGTGCTGGGCGACAACATCACCACCGACCACCTCTCGCCCTCCAACGCCATCCTGCTCGACAGCGCCGCTGGCGAATACCTGGCCAAGATGGGCTTGCCGGAAGAGGACTTCAATTCCTACGCCACCCATCGCGGCGACCACCTGACCGCCCAGCGCGCCACCTTCGCCAATCCCAAGCTGTTCAACGAAATGGTGAGGAAGGCCGACGGCAGCGTGCAGCAAGGGTCACTGGCGCGCCTGGAACCGGACGGCCGTGTCATGCGCATGTGGGAAACCATCGAAACCTACATGGAGCGCAAGCAGCCGCTGATCATCATCGCCGGCGCCGACTACGGCCAGGGTTCTTCGCGCGACTGGGCTGCCAAGGGTGTGCGTCTGGCCGGTGTGGAAGCCATCGTGGCAGAAGGCTTCGAGCGCATCCACCGTACCAACCTGATCGGCATGGGCGTGCTGCCGCTGGAATTCAAGGCCGGTGAAAACCGCAATACCTACGGCATCGACGGTACCGAAACCTATGACGTCATCGGCCAGCGCCGTCCGCGCGCCGACCTGACGCTGGTGATCCACCGCAAGAATGGCGAACGCGTGGAAGTGCCGGTGACCTGCCGCCTCGATACCGCCGAAGAAGTCTCGATCTACGAAGCCGGCGGCGTGCTGCAGCGCTTCGCCCAGGATTTCCTGGAAGCCTCCGCCAACGTCGGCCAGAACGCCAAGGAACAAGCATGAGCCAAGTCCCCCAGATCCGTATCCCCGCCACCTATCTGCGTGGCGGCACCAGCAAGGGCGTCTTCTTCAAGCTGGACGAGCTGCCCGAAGCCGCCCGCGTCCCGGGCCGCGCGCGTGACAAGCTGCTGCAGCGGGTGATCGGCAGTCCCGATCCCTACGGCAAGCAGATCGATGGCATGGGCGGCGCCACCTCCAGCACCAGCAAGACGGTCATCATCTCGCGCAGCGAGCGACCCGGCCATGATGTCGATTACCTGTTCGGCCAGGTCTCCATCGACAAGGATTTCGTCGACTGGAGCGGCAATTGCGGCAACCTGTCGGCGGCGGTCGGCCCCTTCGCGATTTCTGCCGGTCTGGTGGATCCTTCGAAGCTGCCGCAGGATGGTGTGGCCGTCATCACCATCTGGCAGGCCAACATCGGCAAGACCATCGTGGCCCACGTCCCCATTCGCGGCGGACAGGTACAGGAAACCGGTGACTTCGAACTGGATGGTGTCACCTTCCCCGCCGCCGAAGTCCAGCTGGAATTCATGGACCCGGCCGCTGAGGAAGAAGGCGCGGGTGGCGCCATGTTCCCCACCGGCAATGTGGTCGATACCCTGGAAGTGCCCGGCGTGGGCAGCTTCCAGGCCACCATGATCAATGCCGGGATCCCGACCATCTTCCTCAATGCCGACGAGATCGGCTATACCGGCACCGAACTGCAGGACGCCATCAACAGCGATCCCGCCGCGCTGGCGCGCTTCGAAACGATCCGCGCGCATGGGGCGATCCGCATGGGCCTGATCAACAAGGTGGAAGAAGCAGCCACCCGCCAGCACACGCCCAAGGTGGCCTTCGTTGCACCGCCCAAGCAATACATCTCCTCCAGTGGCAAGACTGTCACGGAGAAGGACGCTGACGTACTGGTGCGCGCCATGTCCATGGGCAAGCTGCACCACGCCATGATGGGCACGGCTGCCGTGGCCATCGGCACGGCAGCGGCCATTCCGGGGACGCTGGTGAACCTGGCGGCGGGTGGGGGCGAACGCCACAGCGTGCGCTTCGGCCATCCGTCCGGGACCTTGCGTGTCGGTGCGGAAGCGAAGCTGGAAGACGGCCAGTGGGTCGTCACCAAGGCCATCATGAGCCGCAGCGCGCGGGTGCTGATGGAAGGCTGGGTGCGGGTGCCGGGGGATGCGTTCTGATCTGCCTGCGCAGTTCCTGCCCCGAGAGACCTTCCTGGCCTCGGACGCCGCCAGTCTCATGACCGGCGCCATTGTCAATGCAGACGGTGCTTATACCTGCATATGAAGCTTTGTACCGTCCGCGCAGGCAACAAAAAGGCCGGCCACCTTGCGGTGCCGGCCTGATCGGCTGGTTGCTGGTCCAGGGCGGGCTCAGACGCGGTAGATCTTTTCGCCGGTCTGAACGATCCTGAATTTCTCGTTGGTCAGGGGATCCAGCGCACGGCCATCGGTTAGCTTGTAGCTGCGGCTGAAGGCCTGGGCAGCCTGGTCAGCCTCGTCCTGTTGCGTCTGGTACACCTCTACGTGGTAAGGTGCGCCGGTCTTGCCCTTGGCATCGAATTTTTCCACCAGATCCATATGTCGTCTCCTTAGTCGTGGCCTTGCGCCAAGGTCAACGATAGCAGATTTGGCGCGGCTTTCCAGCGCATTGCATGTTGCAGCGCACAGAGATGAAGTTCCGTGCGCTGCCCCGAGGCTCCCCGATCAGAAGTGCAAGGTCACGCCGACACCAAACTGCCGCGTCACCTCAGCCTTGTTCAGACCGAATTTGGCACCGGCATCCAGGTCCACCGTCTTGTTGGGTGACCAGATCGCACCCACCAGGGCATAGGAAGGCAACTTGCGGCTGGAAGCGTCGGGGTTCTGTGCCAGGCCGGTATCGGCCACCAGGCGCCACTGCTCATTGAGGCCATATGCGACGGCTACCGAAGCGCGCCACAGGGTCTTGCGTTGCCCCTCCCGGTCACTTTCCAGCTTGAAGCGGTTGTAGCGCAGGCCCAGGTTGCCATGCAGCGCCCACGGGCCCGTCTCGTAGGAGGCGATGCCGGTGAGGGCCATGCTGTTTCTGCCGGTGCCCAGGCCCTTCTCTTCGTCGCCGCTGGGCATGAACAATTCTGGCTTGAGCGCCAGCGCCAGGCCATCGGCTTCATGGAAACGCCATTTGGCGCCCACTGACACATCCCCCACCCCGGTGCCGCTTGGAGCCTGGAAGGTCTGCGGCAGGTTGAAGAACATGTCCAGCTTGTCCGTCACGCCGTAGGTGAAGGTCAATCCGCCCACATGAGCGGCGTTGCCGTCCTGCCTGCTCCAGTCGGTATTCATTTCCAGCTGCATGCCGCCACTGCCTTGTACGCCGGCATCATCGGTGACCAGCGGATGAGCGGCAAAGGCCGGATGACTGGCGGCCAGCAGCAGTGCGGTCAGGCAGGACACTCGGATGGTTTTGTTTTTCATGAAAGACCCCACTTTCTTGTACTTTATTTTGATCGGTACGGCATTCGCGTGGCCACGATGACACACCCGTGCCTGCCGCAGACGTGACGGAGCACGTCGCAGGCGACGGAGACAACATTGTGGTCGGAGCGAACCGAAGGGAAATCGCGCCGCTGCCATGCCGGGGACACATTAGCAAAGGAAATTGCCAGGCATTCCGGACAGGAAAGGCGCAGGCAAGGCCCTATTGATGAATATGTCCTCGTTGGTGGCTGCGGTAAATGCCGTGGCTTTTACGGAAGGAACATCAATCTGGCTGGGTTCATCGAGCCTTGCGAGCCGCCGGAAGCGAAGTCAGGACAGAGTCTGATGATGACGGGGAGATGCGGGCCACGGGCGGTTCCTGCAACGTTCCTGACGATCAACAGAGGCGCTTCACTTCCAGAGCGAGGGGGATAGTACCATCGGCACCTGACAAATCAGCAACGAAAAACTTCGATTTTTCATGACTAAATCTGACGCTGACTGCAATCCATTCACTCGGGCCGTTGCGCCGCAGCGAGCAGCTCCGGGCCAATCTCGCGCAGCACGCGGGTCGGCACCTTGAGCAATGCTCCCCATTCACTCCAGTCCCAGGACACGCGGCCGCACAGGTATTGCAGACTGGAGAGCGGCAACTCGAAACGTTCACCCAGTTCCAGCAGACGCGGCAGCAGGGCCGGCCGCTGGGCATCGCTGGCCACGCAGACGTCGGCCACGCAGGCAGCCAGTTCCAGCAGGCGGATCAGGCGCTGCTGACGGTCTTGCTCATCCATGCCGGTGTTGTCGGCCTGGCCGTGATACAGGACGCTTTCGCAGAAGAGCTTGGGGAACAGCCAGTCCTGCATCATCGCTGCGGCCAGTTCAAGATGGTTGAATCCGAACAGTGCCTTTTCTTCCTGTCGCAACGAGGCGCCCTGCACGCCGGTGCGCAGCAGCTCGCCGTAACGTTTGGGACGCGCCGAGGCCAGCCCCAGCCGGCCGATATCGGCCAGCAGACCGATGGTGAACATTTCTGCCGGCGGCGCCACCTGCAGCAGGTCGCCCAGGGCCTGACCGGCGCAGGCCATGGCCGTGCAACGGCTCCAGAACAGGTCATAGTCGAACTGCTCGCAATCCCCGCGCCGCGCCGATTCGGTCAGCGAGATCGCCAGCGCCATCTGACGCACCGCATGCAGACCGACCATCAGCAACAGCTCGATATTGACGGCGGCCACCATGCGCCCCTTGTTGATGTTGGGGATGTTGGCAATCTGGATCAGGCGACCGGCCAGCACCGGATCACCCTGCACCTGCGCCACCAGCTCCGGCAGCGCAATGTCTTCCTGCTGGCACATCTGCATGATCTTCAGACGCACACCCGAAGGCGCAGGCAAGACTTCAGAGTCTTGCAGTTCACGGAAAACCAGGGGATCGACGTAATGAGACATGAGGATTCGTGTGATTCTTTTGAGTTCGATGCTTGGCGCAATGCCAATTTGAGTTCACCACAAGCATACCCAAATAATGTGCATTGTGCGTTGCGGCAATGCAAACGGAAATCAAGTTTCATCAGGACACGTCGGCCTGCTCACTGACAGGAATGCAGGGCGGGCACTGACAGTGGCGTGCGGTGCTTGCCGTTAAGCTGACAAGTGGAACCGGCATCGGCAACTCGGCAACTCTGCAAAAAGCTTCATATAACTTGCGACAAAGCCGCGACAAGACCGCTGCAGGCATGGACAAAGCGGGCCGGACACGGCAAAACGGAGCCGCACGATTTTTTCAAGGCAGAGCAAGGACAACTCCCGCATGGAAGACATGGTAGTGGTGCGCAAGGAAGGGCTGTATTGCGTCCCCGGCGATTTCTACATCGATCCCTGGCGCCCGGTGGCGCGCGCGGTCATTACGCACGCCCACGCCGACCATGCCCGTGTGGGCCATGGGCACTATCTGGCGGCGGCACCGGGCGCGGGCATCCTGCGGGCGCGCCTGGGTGCGGATATCCCCCTGCAAACGTTGCCTTATGGCGAGCGCATCAACCACAATGGCGTACGGCTGTCGCTGCACCCCGCTGGACACGTGCTGGGCTCGGCACAACTGCGCATGGAGCACGAAGGCCGTATCTGGGTGGCCTCGGGTGACTACAAGCTGGAACCTGACGGTACCTGCGCGCCCTTCGAGCCGGTGCGATGCCACGCCTTCATCACCGAATCCACCTTCGGCATGCCGATCTACCGCTGGCAAGCGCAGCAGGAGATCTTCGACGAGATCAACCGTTGGTGGCGCAGCAACGCCGCGCAAGGGCGCGCCAGCGTGCTGTTCTGCTATTCCTTTGGCAAGGCGCAGCGCATTCTGCATGGCATCGACGCCAGCATCGGTCCCATCATCTGCCATGGCGCAGTGGAGCCGCTCAACCTGCTCTATCGCGAAGCCGGCATCGCCCTGCCGGAGACGCTCACCGCAGGCCAAGCGGAGGCCGACAAACGCAGCAAGGCCACCGTCTACGCCGGCAGCCTGGTGATCGCGCCGCCTTCGGCGGCGGGTTCGCCCTGGATACGCCGGTTTGGCGACTACAGCGATGCCTTCGCCAGCGGCTGGATGCGCCTGCGAGGGACACGTCGGCGGCGCGGGGTCGACCGTGGCTTCGTCCTCTCCGACCATGCGGACTGGCCGGCCCTGCACGAGGCGATCCGCGCCACCGGCGCCGAGCGGGTCATCGTGACCCATGGTCAGGTCGCCACCATGGTGCGCTGGCTGCGGCAGCAAGGGCTCGATGCCGGCGCCTTTGCCACCGAATACGGAGATGAAGAAACGCAAGACAGCACTACCCCGGCTGCGCCCGTAGCAGCGCAGGAAAGCGGCCATGCGTGAATTTTCGCGGCTCTATGCCGAACTGGATGCCACCACCTCCACCACCCGCAAGCTGGCCGCCCTGCAGGACTACTTTGATCGTGCTCAAGCCGCCGATGCGGCCTGGGCAGTGTACTTCCTGGCCGGGGGCAAGCCGCGCCAGACGGTTCCTACCAGCTTGCTCAAGCAATGCGCGATGCAATACGCGCAGATCGATGAATGGCTGTTCGAAGAGTGCTATCACAGCGTGGGCGACCTGGCCGAGACCATCGCCCACGTCCTGCCGCCGCCCTCCGGCGCCAGCGACCTCGGGCTGGCGCGCTGGATGGAGGAGCGCATCGCGCCCTTGCGTGGCGCCGATCCGGCCGTCATCCGCAGCGCCCTGTTCGCCGCCTGGGATGAACTGGACTGGCAGGGACGCTTCCTGCTGTCCAAACTGATCGGCGGCGGTTTTCGCGTGGGCGTGTCGCGCCTGCTGGTCACACGGGCGCTGGCTGGCGTTGCCCGGCTCGATCCCAAGCTGGTCGCACAACGCATGGTTGGCTGGACCGATGGCCGCACCCGGCCCGATGCCCTGCGCTTTGCCGCACTGATTGCGCCGGCCGCGGGTCAGGATACGCAGTTGCAGGGTGGGCAGCCCTATCCTTTCTTCCTGGCCCATCCGCTGATGGAGGTGCCAGACACTCTGGGAGCGCTCTCGGACTGGCAAGTCGAATGGAAATACGATGGCATCCGCGCCCAGCTGGTGCGCCGACAGGGGAGCAACTGGCTGTGGTCGCGCGGAGAAGAACTGATCACCGACCGTTTTCCCGAACTGGCCAGGCTGGCCCTGCCCGATGGCACCGTCATCGATGGCGAGATCGTCATCCGCCTGGCCGATTGCGGACCGCAAGCTGATCGCGTGGCGCCTTTCGCCGACCTGCAAAAACGCATCGGTCGCAAGAACCTCACCGCCCGCCTGCTGGCTGACCTGCCCGCCGGTCTGATCGCCTACGATCTGCTGGAACAGGACGGCCAGGATCTGCGCGGCCTGCCCCAGCATGAACGCCGCCACCGACTGGAAACCCTGGTGCAGGCCCATGCCGCGCCCGCCCTGATGCTGGCGCCCCGCATCGTCGCCTCTGACTGGAGCAGCCTGGCGCAGCTGCGCAGCAGCGCGCGCGAGCGTGGCGTGGAAGGCATGATGTTGAAGCAGCGGGAGGCACACTACGGCATTGGGCGCACCCGCGATGTCGGAACCTGGTGGAAGTGGAAGGTCGATCCCTATTCCATCGATGCCGTGCTGATCTACGCCCAGGCAGGTCATGGGCGGCGTGCCTCGCTGTACACCGACTACACGTTTGCGGTGTGGGACGCTCCGGACGAACACGGCGAGCGTCGGCTGGTGCCCTTCGCCAAGGCCTATTCCGGCCTCACCGATGCCGAGATTGCGGTGGTCGACCAGGTCATCCGCAAGACCACCATCGAGAAATTCGGTCCGGTGCGCAGTGTCAGGCCGAGCATGGTGTTCGAGATCGGCTTTGAGGGCATCGCCCTGTCGTCCCGCCACAAGGCGGGCATCGCCGTGCGCTTCCCGCGCATCCTGCGCCAGCGCCCGGACAAGACGGTCGAACAGGCCGATACCCTGACCAGTCTGCGGGAGCTGCTGGGGCCAACCGCCAGCCTGCCCTCCGAGGAAAAACAGAAAGAACTGCATCGTGCCACGCAAGACGACTAATTCCCGTTCCAGCGGGAAGATCGCCCTGTCTCAGGCTGAACAATGGTTCAGCCAGCGCGGCTGGGAGGTTTTCGATTTCCAGCGCGCCGTCTGGCAGGCCGCCACCTTGGGCAAGAGCGGCCTGCTGCATTCCGGCACGGGCTCGGGCAAGACCTATGCGGTCTGGTTCGCCGCACTGCTGCACGCCGAACCCAGGCTGGGGCAGCCGGACCTGCCCACCCATGTGAGCGGCCTGCGGGTCTTGTGGATCACCCCCATGCGCGCCCTGGCCACCGACACTTTGCGCGCCCTGCAAGCGCCGCTGGCCGACCTGCTGCCGCACTGGCAGGCTGGCATGCGCACGGGAGACACCGCCGCTGGCGAGCGTGCGCGCCAGATGAAATCCCTGCCCCAGGCCCTGGTGACGACCCCGGAAAGCCTGTCGCTGCTGCTGTCGCAAGCCGATGCCCAACAACGCTTTGCGAAGCTCGATGCCGTGATCGTGGATGAGTGGCATGAACTGATGGGCAACAAGCGTGGCGTACAGGTGCAGCTTGCCCTGGCGCGCCTGCGACGCTGGCGGCCAGGGATGGTGGTGTGGGGGCTGTCGGCCACGCTGGGCAATCTTGAGCAATCGCTGCAAGTCCTGCTCGGTCCTGCGGCTGCCGGACAGGGCGTGCTGGTACGGGGCGAGCAACGCAAGCGCATCGTCATCGATACCCTGTTGCCACCGCAGCCGACCCGCTTTGCCTGGGCTGGCCACCTCGGCATGCAGATGCTGCCGGCCGTGGTGCAGGAGATTGAGGCCAGCGGCAGTACGCTGGTCTTCACCAACACACGTTCCCAAGCTGAACTCTGGTACCAGAATCTGTTGGACGCCCGGCCCGACTGGGCGGGCATCATCGCCCTGCATCATGGCTCCCTGGACCGTGAAGTGCGGGACTGGGTCGAACACGGCCTGCGTGATGGCCGACTCAAGGCCGTGGTCTGTACCTCCAGCCTGGACCTGGGGGTGGATTTCACCCCGGTGGAGCGGGTGTTGCAGATCGGCAGCCCACGTGGCGTGGCCCGGCTGCTGCAGCGCGCCGGGCGCTCCGGCCACTCACCGGGGCGCAGCTCGCGCGCCACGCTGGTGCCGACCAACAGCCTGGAGCTGGTGGAAGCCATCGCCGCCCAGGATGCGGTAGCAGCCGGCCGCGTCGAAGAACGTGCGGTACCCGGGACACCGCTGGACGTACTGGTCCAGCATCTGGTGACCATCGCCCTGGGAGGCGGTTTCCGCGCCGATGAGCTGTTGCAGGAAGTGCGCCAGGCCTGGTCTTATCGCGACTTGCACGAGGACCAGTGGCAATGGGCGCTGGACTTCGTGGCGCGCGGCGGCCGGAGCCTGAGCGCCTATCCGGAATACCACCGGGTCGCCCTGGGGCAAGACGGGTTCTACCGCGTTGACGTGCCGGCCATTGCGCGGCGGCACCGGATGAACATCGGCACCATTGTCGCCGACGCCAGCCTGCACGTGCAGTACCTGAAAGGCGGACGCATTGGCACGATTGAAGAAGGATTCATCGCGCGCCTGCGTCCGGGTGATCGTTTTCTCTTTGGCGGGCGCGTACTGGAGTTCGTCCGGGTCCATGAGATGACGGCCTGGGTGCGCCGCAGTACTGCTGGCAGCGGCGCCGTCCCGCGCTGGCAAGGCGGGCGCATGCCCTTGTCCTCGACCTTGGCGCAGGCCGTGCTGGAGCGCCTGCAACAAGCCGAACAACAGCATTTCGACGGCCCGGAAATGCAGGCGGTGCGGCCACTGCTGGCGCTGCAGGATGCCTGGTCGGCACTGCCCACCGGTCAGCGGCTGGTGGTGGAAGCACTCAAGAGCCGGGAGGGCCATCACCTGTTCTTCTATCCCTTCGCCGGCCGCCTGGTTCACCTGGGACTGGCGTCTCTGCTGGCCTGGCGCCTGGCCAGTACGCGGGCAGCCACGTTCTCGATGGCCGTCAACGATTACGGTATCGAACTGCTGGCGGCGGAGCAAGTGGAGTGGGCGCGCCTGGCCCCGGACCAGGCACAAGCGCTCTTCAGCGAGGAGCACTTGCTGGACGACATACTCTGCAGCCTGAACGCCACCGAACTGTCGCAGCGACGTTTCCGCGAGATCGCTCGCATTGCCGGGTTGATCAGCCAGGGCTATCCCGGCCAGCACAAGAGCGCGCGCCAGTTGCAGGCTTCGTCGGCGCTGTTCTTCGAGGTCTTCCGCAAGCATGATGCCGGCAATCTGCTGCTCACCCAGGCCCAGCGCGAGGTGCTGGAACAGGAGCTGGAACTGGAGCGCCTGCGCAGCACCCTGGCCGAGCTGCGCGCACGCACTCTGAGGCTGGTGCAGCTGGAGCGCCCTACCCCGTTTGCCCTGCCGCTGATGGTGGAACGCTTCCGCGAGAAGCTCTCGACCGAGAAACTGGCCGACCGCGTGGCGCGCATGCTGCGCGAGCTGGAAGGTGCCGCCGACAAGACCGCCTCGCGTGAACAACCCAAGCCCGCCACCCGGCGCAAGGCCAAGCCCGAGACTGCCGCATGATGCCCTACCCCAGCTTCGACGCCGATGGCGCCATCCTGACCATGCTGCCCGAACGCGCGCTGCTGTGGCGCCAGCGTGCCATGCTGATCCTGGCCGATGTGCATTTCGGCAAGGCAGCGGCCTTTCGGGCCGGCGGCATTCCGGTGCCGCACGGCACCACGCGGGCCAACCTGGAGGCCATCGATGCGCTGGTACAGCAGCATGCAGTGCGTCACATCGTGTTCCTGGGGGATTTCCTGCATGCCCGCGCGGGGCGTGCTGCTGGAACGCTCTCGGCACTGGCGCAATGGCGTGGCCGCAACGCGGGACTGACGCTCACGCTGGTGCGTGGCAATCACGACCATCATGCGGGTGATCCGCCCGAAGTCCTGGGCATGGAACTGGTCGATGAGCCCTGGCGGGTCGGCCCGCTGGCGTTCTGCCATCATCCGCAGACGGTGGACGGTGCCTTTGCCATTGTGGGCCATGTGCATCCGGTGTATCGCCTGTCCTCGGCGGGCGACAGCTTGCGGCTGCCCTGCTTCGTGGTGGACGGGCGCTGGGCGATGCTGCCGGCATTTGGCGCGTTCACGGGCGGCTATCGTGTCGATGCCTTGCCGGGACAGCGCATCTATCTGGCGGCCGAGGATTGTGTCTTGCCGCTGCCGGGCTGAGCCGCCACGCAATAAGGGGTATCATCGACGCGCTGATATTCATACGAGGAGACAAAGACAATGACATGCAAACACCGCCTGCTGGCCCTTTCGATTGCACTCGGCCTGGGCGTTCTCGCCAACGCGCCGGCACAGGCAGATGCGCTGGCCGACATCCAGAAGGCTGGCGTGGTCCGCATCGGCGTACCGCAGGACTTTGCACCTTTCGGTTCAGTCAATACGGACCTGCAATTGCAGGGGCTGGACATCGACGTGGCCAAGCTGATCGCCCAGAAAATGGGCGTCAAAGTGCAACTGGTGCCGGTGGCCAGCGCCAACCGCATCGCCTACCTGCAGACCCACAAGGCCGACCTGGTCATTTCCACCCTGGGCAAGAATGCCGAGCGTGAGAAGGTGATCGATTTTTCCCAGCCCTATGCGCCCTACAACAACAGCGTGTTCGGTGTGGCCAGTGTGGCGGTGAGCGGCCCTGCCGACCTGGCCGGCAAGACCGTGGGCGTGGCGCGCGGTACCTTCCAGGACCTGCAACTGACTGACACGGCGCCCAAGAGCGCCACCATCAAGCGCTACGAGGACAACAATGCCATGATCTCGGCCTATGTCTCAGGCCAGGTGCAGCTGGTGGGCACGGGGGACTTTGTCGCCTATGCGCTGGCCGAAAAGGCACCCGGCAACAAGCCGGTGCTCAAGTACATCATCCATGAATCAGCCTGCAGCGTCGGCTTGAACAAAGGCGAAACCGCCTTGCTCGGCAAGGTCAACGAGGTGCTGACCTCCGCCAAGAAGAACGGCGAACTCAATGCCATCGTGCAGAAGTGGCTCAATGTGCCGCTGCCGGCGAAGATGGCCAGCACGTTCCAGTAAGCAGCAAATCTGTTTGAAGCTTCATGCCGCGATGTTGCGTCATGAAGCTTTATTTTTTCACCCATATTTCAGTCATGAATTAACGAAATTTTTCGATGGAGGTAGCCAGCCCGGATTGGCAAAATGCACGGCACAAAAATGAGCGGCCTGATTGCTGAGCGCCGCTGCCATGCAGCAGTCGATGACAGGGGATAGCACGGGGACAACTTGATGCCAGCGTGGTGTTGAAAACCAACACACGTTCGTTCGCAGCACAGCGAATGGCGGACCATCAAGATGAGGCTCTCCCGTGACGCAAGATGCAGCACCGCCCCGCCGGCAGCACAGCGCGCCTGTTGCACCGCGCTTGCTTTCCGCGCTCCTTTCTGGTTTCCCCTCTACGCTCTTCGGCCCCGGACTGTCGCAACACGCTCGCCTGATCACGCTGGCCAGCGCCCAGGAAGCTGGCTTGCCTGAATCCTTGGTCGTGGAGCGCTTCCACGGCCAGGAGAGCGTCAATGACAACTTCCAGTTCGACATCGACGCCCTTTCGGTTTCTACCGATCTCGATCTCAAGCAATTCATCGGCACCGAGCTGACCCTGCGGCTGCTTCAGGCTGACGGCAGCCGGCGCGCCTGGCATGAAAAATAAAAGGTGCCAAAGAACTCAAAGGAATGAGTGATGCGGCTAAAAAAACATACCAGTTGAAGACTGATTACTATGCGTTGGGACCAAATTGTACGACGCTAAGTATCGACGGGGCGAAAACGGCATTCCCCGAATTCGATAAAGGGGGTGAGAAATACATCCGTCTAGATGAGGTACTAAGTTTTGGAGAAAGATTGGCGCTTCAAACTATCGGCGGGCCATCACGGCTCTTTCTGCCCGCAAATCTTAAAGATTTTTTATTAAATGGTTCAACGCATAAGTCTGTTCGGATAAATAGCTACGGATCGAGGAAATGAAAAGCAAGATATTTATTTTCTTTGCAGGATGTACTGCCGCAACCTTGTTCTTATGTGGTTATTTTTATTGGAAATCCCAAATGACACATATTCACCGTCTGACGACGCCCTTACAACTTCGTACCAAAGATGTTTCAAATGGATTACTCCCTCTCGGCACAACACTCTATTACGAGACGTCTTTGGCTGAGGGGATCTCGCGCTACAAAATCTACGTCAACATTGATCGGATGCCGCTGCCGCTAGAAGCTCTTCAAGATCCCACGAAGATCGCCCCGATTGAAGCAGCCCCATTTACTCAAAGTGCACTGCTAAGACTGCTCAAAAACCATCCCATTACAAAAGATGACCTGCGAACAATCGTAAGTTCGGGCTATCTTTCCAAGGAGGAGATCCAAGAGGTCTTATACGAATTCACAAAGGGGAAATGAATATTGGCATCGGTGACGAACATTCGTATCCACTTGCGCTCCTAAGCATCGAAGCCTCTTCCGCTGTAACGCGATTAGAACTCATTTCATAAATAGCGCCGCATGAGGATGACGGAGAAAGCGAGATGAACAAAGCCGGTGTAATGATCGGCGCAACGCTCCCATCGGGTCAGTACACGCTTGAAGGCATTAAGCCAGGCAAAGAGCCGTTCGATCTTCCATCGGCGCCGGTATCGGCGCAGCGCCCGGCCATCTTGAGTGACCGCTCTTTTTCGATTGCTCTTGTGTGGTGCGATCAGTTCAATGCCTTTGGCAGCAAGTCTTTGATCGAGCGGATCACTATCGTAGGCGCGATCCCCAATAATTCGTTCGGGTCGTCCCACGGTGACAATCTCATCGAGGGTAGCCTCGACAAGGGTGACTTCATGTGGGCTAGCAGAAGACGTGTGCACGCCGAGTGGAAGACCAGTAGCGTCTGCAATAACCATGAGCTTCGTACCCTTGCCCCGCTTGGTCTTTCCGACCTTTGGGCCCCTTTTTTTGCCAACACAAACGTGCCGTCAATAAAGCATTCAGAAAGATTGATTTGGCCAACCTCTTCGAGGTGTTGCGCCAGTGCTTCGAGTATGTGCCGTAGCACGCCATTCTTGACCCAGCGCGAGAATCGTCGGAAGCATGTCGTGCCAGAGGGGAACCGATCTGGCAAATCACACCAGGCCGCACCGGTGCGGAGCACCCAGAGAATTCCGTTCATGACGGCGCGGTTGCTGTGCAATTCCGGGCGCCAACGCCCATCATCGCGTCTAGGTGTTTCTGGTATCAGCGGCTCCAGAATCGCCCATTGTTCGTCTGTTAGTTCTTCTCTTCGCGCCATACGAAGAAGTTAACACGCACGACAAAAAGTTAACAGACCCTATTTATGAAATGAGTTCTAGTTAATCCTCATGAACGATCACTAGCTCCGAGACGATTGACCGAAACATTGATTTCCTACCGTGTATTAAGTGATGAAAAATAAGATTTTGATTTTCTCAATACTACTATCAGCACTTCCTGTTTCAGGTACGGCTAACGCCGCGAATCTCGATTCGCGCAGTTCGTTCAGCAGCGGGAAGAATTCGTTTTCGTTCAAACAGGGAAGGCGGACGGTTAGATTTCATCTCGACATCCACGTCAATGGTTGGTCCATCAACTGCACAAGAACTCGGGCCGTCGTCTGGGGGGTCGATCTTGGCCTAAGTCAATCAGGTGTACCGTCAGTAAGCAAGGTTTACATCATTAACCTTGATAGCAGAAAAATCATTAATCACTACACGATCACACGTGGTCCATTTAGTGCCGCATTCAGCGCGGATCATGGAACGGTGATAGTAGATGACTATGTGGTAGACCAAAAATCGGGAAAAGTGCTGAGCATGACGGATAACGTAAAGATAGCCACTGAAGCTTGTCCATCATTCCCCGGAAAGCATTCGGAACAAAAGTAATTGATTAGTACTTCAGAAGCAGGTCAGCTCCGCAACACCACGTACGCAATTCTCATCGCCCTTGCTGCTCATCAGGCCAATGCAAGCGCAGCCATGGCTTCGCCATTAACATCAATTTGGAGAAAAAATGACACTCCGCAATACCGCGCAAGCGATCCTGATCACCCTTGCAGCGCCTCGAACATTGAACTTCGCAATTCGTTCCGCGGCGGAGCAAATGGATTCGCGTTCAAAGCAGGAACACGTACAGTTTCAATTCCGCTCGGTATCCGAGTGAGCGACTGGGCCGTCAACTGTTCAAGAACCCGTGCCATTGCATGGGGACAAGATCTAAGTAAAGCACGGATAGGTGCCCCGCCCGTTAATAAGGTTTACGTCATTGATCTAACAAAGAGAAAGCCGATTAATCATTTCACGAGAACGAGGGGCCCCTACGAAGCGGCCTTCAGCAGGAATCACAAAACAGCGATAGTGGATCACGATATCGTGGACCTGACGACAGGAAAGGTGGTCGACGTGATTTACGACATGAATCTTGATTTGGAAACTTGTCCCGCATTTCCCGGAAAGCAGTCGAACTAGTACGACTTCAGCTCTGTCAGCGCATAAATTCCCAATCACCTCAAATCGGATTCCAAGGCAGCTCGGATTTCGGTTTCCTGGTGTTGCGCAACGATGATCAATCCATGTTTTGAATCAGCCTTTCCTTCATGAAAAGAACTGCTCTACTGATCATGGCTACGGTTTTAGGCATCGCCACGGCCCTGCTCCTTGCAAGCGCAACAAAAGTCGAACAGTCATTCCCACCGCTGGAGGTGCAAGGCACAACGTATCAAAATGCCTGCACAGCGCCTGAGCGTTCCGAGCTGCGCCGCGAACTACCGCACGAGGCGCATGAATTGATCGAGACCTTGCTCTGCGCAAGCAAAACTCCCGCCCGCAAGGCCTATCTCAAGCAGCATGTCACGCCCAACGTCAACGCCGAATACAGTGGAAGCGGCCAAGAGGACCTACAAGAAGTACTTCAAGGTGACGACGAACTGCTCGATCACCTGATGAAAGCCGGTGAAGCCTGGCAAGTCACCACAACCGTCACCGATGAGCAAATTGAGGTGATGTTCTTCGTCAACGAAGCCTGCGTGCAAAGCCGCAGTCTCCGACTCGACCAAGGAAAATGGATGCTCTACGGGCTTGGTGCAGGATGCGATTAAGCAACGCGACAGCGCGCCGCCCCCGTCACTGCTGCCTCCGCTAATCAGAACTTGCTCGACACCCCCAACCCCCACTTGCGCTCCGCATCCCCGCTATCGGGCAGCAAGCCATTCGAATAATCCAGGCTCAGGCCCACGTTCTGGTTGAAGTTGTAAGTCAGCACCGACTTCCAGTAATGAATGCTGCGATTGCCCTGCAAGGCCTTCAACCCGGTATAGGTCGTGGTGAAATCAAACGGCAAGGCCGGATTGGTGGAAGACAGCGTGAACCCCGCCTGCGCCCCCAGGCGAATGAAGTCGCGATGCTGGTCAACCACATCCGCATCGCCCCGGTTGATGTAGATACCATTGCGGCTCTGACCAATCAGGATGGGCTTGAAGGCCAACCCATTGTTCCAGCGCAGGAAATCGTTGAGCACGCCGGGACGCACCGGTGTCAACGTGAAGTTGACCGTCAGCAGCCGGCTGCCGTCGGTACTGTTGACCAGGTAATCGGGACGCGCCGTCAGGTCCTCGGTATTGGCCGTATCAGCATGGGCAAAGTGGAAGGCCGACAGCATCCCTACCTGGCTGGTGCGCGTCGTGGTGATCTCGGCACTGCCACTGTCATAGTTGGTCACCCGGTTCTGCTTGAACCCGACATAAGGCACCGCCTCATAGGTGCTGCCGGGCGTCCCCAGGGGGCGCTTGTCCAGCGCATAGCCGGCAAAAACCACCACGTCATTGGTGCGTGATTGCGCTACATAGTCATTGGCCAGCGCCACCCGCGCGCGGTCGACCGAGGAGAAGCCAGCCTTGTCCCGATGGTCGATGGAAAGCTGGTCAGGATTGCCCCGAATCCGCACACGATCCATCCAGCCGGCCGGCTGTGCCGGACCGCCAGTCCCGTTAGCCGGTGGCGTTGCAGGACCAGCCGCCGGGGTAGGCACCGCCACCGGCGCTACGCCCATGCGCAAGGCCGTCTCTGCATGCGCCAGCGTCGGTGCCGCACCCGTCCCTTCACAACGCAGCGCCACGCGGCTGTTGTCCCGGAAAAAAGCCACCACATCACTGCGACCACTGGGCTGGAAGCGCGCATCCTTGCCGTCGAGCAGCGCCTGTACATCCGCAGCCATATGGTCAACGTTGCAGCTGTCGCCCTGGCAGCCCTGCCCCCCAGACTTCTCCATGGCGCGCTTTTGCAACAACCAGGCCACCAGGGCGCGCGGCGAGTTCAACGGGGCCGGATCCTGGCCAACCGATAAATAGGCCGTGCTCACCGGATAGGTACGGATCAGGGTGGCGGCGAGCCGGTCCTTGTCCAGCGTCTGCTCAGCGTTGCAGAAGCCGGTATCGGCTGCATGGGCCAGGTTCAAGCCAAGAGGAGCAAGCAGCAGGATAGCCGCTACAGGATGAGGAAGTCGTCGTTGCATCAGATCGAATGGAGAAAACGCAGAAAAACGGTGGAATTCAAACAGACGGGGTCCAGAACAGCCGACCAGGCCCGCCCGCCGAAGACACCCGGCCCGGCACAGACCTGCTTCAACTCTGCGCCAGCGGCAGGCCCGGCAGCGGACGCAATTCCAGCTGCCCCAGCAGGTAAGGCTGAATGACCAGCTTGTAGCTTTCCAGGTCAAAACCCTTGAGGCTGGCGGCCGGACGGCGGATCAGTTGCCGATGGTCACGGTCCAGCGACCCAAGATAACGCCAATGATCGATGACATGCAGCTGCTGCCAGCCATCGCCCTGCTCCACCAGTCCCATCGGACCGGCGTAAGGCCAAGGCAGGATGCGCAAGTCTTCCAGCGCCTGCATCAGGCGATGCTGGTGCTGTTCATGGGATTCCTCCCCGGTGCAGGCGCCCCGGCAGCGACGGATCTGACGACCGAAGCAGGCCATGCCGATGCCATCGGCCTGTTCCAGCCCCGTCACGATGGAGCACAGACCGTGGCGCTCGACCAGCTTGTTCAACGCTTCCCGGGCGGCGCGCTCGCTGGTATAGATGCCGAAGAGGTTCTCGGCCCGACTGAAGTGGCGCTCATCCACCTGCGCCACCCAGGGCTGGCCCGCAGGACTGAGCCGCAGCGTGAACAGGCCACGCCTGGTGCGCGGCTTCTTGTTGTGGGAAGGACGCAGATCGTGCAGCAGGCAGTTCTCCAGCAGGGCCGCGCCCAGCTCACCGGCCGTACGACGGCATTCGATACGGCGCGTGCGGCCGATCAGGTACTGTTCCTCGTGACTGTGCAGATGAGCCAGCACGCGGCTGCGCAGATTGACGCTGCGTCCCACATACAGGGCCTCGTCATCCACACCGCGCAGGATGTAGACACCGCAGGCGGCGGGCAAGGCGTCAATGCTGGCACGGTCGATGTGCAGCGGATAGCTGAAGGTGGCCGCGCGATGCGCTGCCGGCTGAGGGGCGTTGAAAGTGGCACAGGGCAGATCGAGATGGCGCAGGCCGCGCTGCCCTTCCTGCTCCAGCAGGCGCTCCACCAGGGCGGCAGGCAGCTTGCGCGGCTGAGCGGCTGGCGCCTGCGGCATCAGGGCCGGCATCGCGGCCTGCAGGGGGTGGGTCAACAGCTGGGTCAGTGAGGTGCGGTGGCGGATGGTATTCATGGCACTGGCCAAATCCTTCTTGTTGTTCATGTCACGGCGGGTGGGGCGTACTCTGTCAGGTTGCAGACGGTCCGGATCGGCCGGCCCCTCAAGTTGAAGTGGATTATGAAGTCGACCCTCTGCCACCACAGTCGGCAGGAAGATGAAGATCGTGTAGGACATTGCCGCCTGGCAGCGCCGCCACGGGTCTTCTCCTACAAGGATTTACCGCTCTTGCCGATACTGGGCGGGGCCTGCCTGGACTTACTCTTGGGCGATTCCGTCCTCTTTCCTCTTCATGGAGTCGCCATGCCCGCCACCGTTGCAGACATCCTCATCGACACCCTCTACGACATCGGCGTACGCCAGATCTTCGGTGTTGTCGGTGATGCCTTGAATCCTCTGACCGACGCCATCCGTCGCGACAAGCGTATCGAATGGATCGGTGTACGCCACGAGGAAGGTGCCGCCCTGGCCGCCGCCGGACAGGCCAAACTGACCGGCCGCCTGGCCGTCTGCTGCGGCACCACCGGCCCCGGTGCCAACCATCTGGTCGCCGGACTTTACGAAGCCCGCAAGGACCACGCGCCGGTACTGGCCATCTCGGGAGGCGTGCCGGCAGCGCGGCGCGGCACCGATTATCTGCAGGAAAATTCACCCGACATGCTGTTCCGTGACGTCGCCGCCTACAGCCAGGTCGTCACCAGTGCAGAACAGGCGCCAGCCGTGTTCCATCAGGCCATTGCCCAGGCTTATGCGCAACGCGGCGTAGCACACCTGAACATTCCTGCAGACATCATCGGCGCCAGGCTCAGCGGCACCGTGCCCAGTATTGCTACGCTGCGCGAGCGCAGTGAACTGGCACCGCCGCCCGCCGACATTGCCGCCGCCGCTGAACTGATCAATGCCGCCGGATCGGTCGCCATCTTTGCCGGCCATGGCTGCCGGGGTGCCATCGACCAGGTGCTGGCGCTGGCAAGCAAGTTGCAGGCGCCGGTCATGCACACTTTCCGGGGCAAGGACCTGGTGGCGTACGACCATCCGCACTGGATCGGAGGCGTCGGCCTCATCGGTGGCGCGCCCGGCACCGATGCCCTGCATGCGGCCGAGGTGATGCTGATGCTGGGCTCGGACTATCCCTATTCGGAATTCCTGCCCACCCGCTCCAAGGTAATCCAGATCGACGAACGCAGTTTCGTGCTGGGTCGCCGCGCCCCGGTCACGCTGGGCATCACCGGCTCGGTCGGTCCGGCCGTGCGGGCCTTGCTAGAGCAGGTCGAGGGCAAGACCGATGGCAGTTTCCTGCAAAAGACCAATGCCGACCGCGAACGCTGGAACAGCAAGCTCGATAACGCCGCCGAGATCAAGCGCCATCACAAGAAGATCAAACCGCAAAGCGTGGCCCGTGCCGTGAGCGACCTGGCCGAGGACGATGCCCGCTTCGTCATCGATACCGGCGTGGTCACGCTCTGGTGCGGCAACTGGATCCGCCAGCGTGGCCAGCAACGCCTGCTGGCCTCGTTCAACAATGCAGCGGTCGGCACTTCCTTGGGCCAGGCCAACGGCATCCAGGCCCTGGACCGTGAACGGCAGGTGATCGTGGCCGTGGGTGATGGCGGCTTCACCATGCTGCTGGGCGAATTCATGACCAGCGTGGAGCACAGATTGCCGGTGAAGGTGATTGTCTTCAACAACCGCGAATGGGGCCTGGTGCATCTGGAGATGGAAGAAGCCGGCCTGCCCGCCTTCGAAGGTTCAGAATTCCCCAATGCCGACTTCGCCGCCTTCGCCCGCGCCTGCGGCGGCCAGGGCTTTACCGCCCGCACGCCCGAGCAGTTGCAGGAAAGCCTGCAGCAATTGCTGGCCGCGCCCGGCCCGGCAGTACTGGATGTGTTCATCGATCCGTCGGAACTGCCGGTCATGCCGCACATCAAGATGGAGCAAATCTGGCGGTTCGGCCTGGCCAAGGTCAAGGAAAGCCTCATTGCCATGCAGGGAGGATGAGCATGAACGCCATCGAACAGCAACGAGAGCAATACGCAGCGCAACTACGCGCCCGCTTCGAGGACTACAAGCGCTGGGCCATGGCGCACTGGCCGGTGACCGATCAGCCGCTGCAGGACAGTGCCTTCATCGCCGCCGAACGCGAGCTGGAACTGATTACCGGCAGCATGCTGCACCCGGGCCGCAAACCCGACGGCATTCCCGCAGCCAGTGCACAGCCGGGGCAATTCGAAGAGGTCACCCCGGCGCCCTGGCCCTGAGTCCCGGCCGCCTCGCGCATTCTTACGTACGGTTGCGCCGCCCGCTTATAGGGAGGCAAAGGCGCACGCAGTAAGCTGTCTTTCACGGGCCGCACCCACTGATGCAGAGCTCGGCCCTGTCCATCAGAACAGAAGGAGAACAGCATGAGCGCAAGCAAATCCGACAAGAATCATCGTCCCAACCAGTACGACACCCCGTCCGAAGTGGCCCTGGATGAAGCCAATGAGATGAGCTTTCCTGGCAGTGATCCGGTAGCCACCTCCAACATCACCCGCATCGAGAAGGCACCCGAGATGGAAAAGGCCAGGGACGACCATCAGAATAGCCACCGGGTCAAGCAGAACACACCCAAAGCGGGCTGATTCCTGTCCGCCCGTCCCATTTGCAGGGGCGGCCGGTGCATGCCGGCCGCCTTTCTTTTTTGAAGGGAGAAGCATGATGAGCAATCGCTACAACCAGTTGAAAGTCGCCGTCCTGGTGACCGACGGCTTCGAGCAGGCCGAACTGCTGGAACCCAAGAAGGCCCTGGAGGCTGCCGGTGCCACCGTCCACATCCTCTCCGACAAGAGTGACAGCGTCCAAGGCTTCAAGCATGTCGACAAGGGCGAGGTCGTCAGTGTCGATGGGCGCCTGGATGCGGCCAACCCGGCCGATTATTCCGCCGTGCTCCTGCCCGGTGGCGTGGTCAACGGCGACGCCATGCGCCTCTTGCCCGAGGCGCGTAATTTCGTGCGCGCCGCCAACGACGCGGAAAAGCCCATCGCCTCCATCTGCCACGGCGGCTGGCTGCTGATTTCGGCTGGTATCGCCAAGGGCCGCACGGTCACCAGTTGGCCCAGCCTGCAGGACGACTTCAAGAATGCCGGCGGCCAATGGGTCGACCAGGAGGTGGTGCGGGACGAAAACTTCGTCTCCTCGCGCAAACCCGCCGATATTGCGGCCTTCAACAATGAATTCATGAAACTGCTGGATGAGCAGCAGCGCCGTGAACAGCGCCAGCAGCCCGTCGGCAGTGCCACGGACGCTTCTGCCTCAACGGCAAGCGGCAAGCCGCAACTGTCCGACAAGGGCCGTGCTCCCGCCGCGCCGCCCGATCATGAAAATGAAGCCTTTGCCGTGGCCCACGGAGAATCGGCGCAAAGTGACGGCTGAGGGCGGTTTCAAGGCGATATGAAGGAAAATTAAAATCGAGGGGCGCTCCCCTCGATTTTTTTGGGCTGGCGCCGGATTTCGCATGAAGCCAGACCATGCAGCGTGAAGGAATTGGCTGAAATCCGGATGCCGTAGAAACAGCAAGGCCGCCCGGTTCGAGCCGGACGGCACCAAGACCATCTGGAATGCCTGCCCGCAGGCTGGTCCGCGTGGGCGAGCTACCTTGTCTGTTCTCCCTGGTACCTGTGCATGGCCTCGGCCAGCAAGGCCAGGGCGGCCTTCTCTGCCGCCTTGCGCTTCTTGCAGATGCGCACCGGTTGTGTGCCCAGGTCGTGCAGATCCATGTGCCAGAGTTCATCGATCCGGGTATCGATGTAGGCGACATATTTGTGCTTGTCCAGCTTGGCGACACGCGGCATGAAATGACCGGCTTGCTGCTGTTGGACAGATCTGGCGAAGTGTTTCATGGCAAGTCTCCAGGGCGCACGGGGCGTGGGGGACGTCATGACGAAGGGTCGGAAGCAGGGCTGCCTTCAGCTTAGTCGATCAGCGTCGCAAAGGAAGTTTTATTTCATTGCGACGCACGGTTGACTGAAGAAGATGTCACTCATTCATTCGCTTGTTTCTTGGCGGCATCCATGCTCTGCTTCAGTTCGCGGCCCATTTTCAGGTGTTCCTGCAGTCCCGGGAGGGTCTTGGTGGCGAAGTTCTTCACATCCGGGTCTTGCGCTTGCTTGGAGGACTTCTGGAACAGCTTGACCGCATCCTCATGGGCGGATACGCCGATCATGCTGGCATAGCGCTTGTCGAAGGTATGGCCCGAGAGCTTGTCCAGGATGGCGATCTTGGCGCGCTGGGCCATGCTGGGTTCGGTGGGCAAGGTGACATCCTTGCTGGAAGCCAGTTGCTTGAGCTGTTCATCGACCGTGGTGTGCTGGTCGATCATCTTCTGGGCGTAGTCCTTGACGGCCTGGTTGCTGCTTTTTTCCAGCGCGATCTTGCTGGCTTCGATTTCGGCATGGCCTGCCTCGGCGGCATTGGTCATGAAGCTTTTATCCTTGCTGTTGACCGATTCGGCGACGGCGTTCAAGGACAGGGCGGCACCGGCCAGCATCAGGACGCCGGCGCCGATCAGGCGACGACCGGTACGGGCTTGCAGGCGAGGATGAAGGATCTGGATAGGCTGCATGAAGGGCTCCTTTACTGGATGGATGAGAAATCTGCTTGCGACCCGCGCCGGGCCGTCATGCTTTCACTTTAGTCATGAAGTGGAACGGCTTGCATCAGACAGCGCCAATGACCGATGTAAGAATCGATGAGCGCTTTTTGCGCAGCGGCTGAAATCACCGCTGGCGGAAATTTCGCTGCCGGCAGCGCCGGTGCGTCCGGCGCCGCAAGTGTCGCCATCTGGCGACTACGAACTGCCGGAAGTGCACAATGCCGACATGCACCAGGTCAATATCGGCCATGGCTAGAGCCGGTGCGGCTTTGGGCGGCATGGGAGCGCTTGCGGTGTAGGCGTTTTCCTACGCATTAATTGGGCACTGTCCGATGCTCTTTTTTGCAGCGCACCGCTACCATGTCTTCAACGTACTCGAAACCGAGGACCTCACATTCCGACATGAACGTCCCCCTCCGTCATGTCATGAATACAGTCCATCCCCCATCGGTTTATCCCCACGAGTCGTTTTCATAAGCAGAAATTCTCCGAAGATTCCCCCGATCCTCGGCGTCTTATATCCCTCCCCCTCAGGCCGCCTCCCCCAGGCGGTCTTTTTTTTGTTCATCGCCCCCGACAACAACACCCGCCCCCCTGACTCAGGTCAGGCATTGCTGCATCCTTCACCGCATCGGGCCAGGAAGAAGTATTCTTGTCAGCATAAGAAACACTGAAGGCAAAGGCAGCAAGACGCCACCGTCGATCTGCGCAGGAATGGGCGAAGACAAGCGACTCCCTCTCCAGCGTGAGCGCGACGAACCGGCGACCTGGGGATGCTGCCGCCTGGTGTGCTTGCCTCTACGTCTGGATCCGTCATGCCCATCGATTACCTGCGCCGCCTCACCAGCCCGGCGCGCACCGACCTCTCCAACCGCCACCTGGGGCGCTCGCTGGCCTTCATCGCCGGCGCCGTCAATGCCGGGGGCTTTCTCGCGGTGGGCCAATACACGTCTCACATGTCGGGCATTGTCTCCTCGCTGGCCGACAACCTGGTGCTGGGGGAAACCCTGCTGCTGGTGGCCGGCGCCAGTGCCTTGCTGTCCTTCCTGCTGGGGGCGGCCTGTTCGGCGATCATGATCAACTGGGCAAGGCGCCGTGGCCTGCACAGCGAATATGCCATGCCGCTGATGCTGGAGGCGATGCTGTTGCTGTGCTTCGGCATCCTGGGTTCCAACCTGGAGAATCACCGCTTGCTGTTCGTGCCGGTCACGGCGGCCCTGTTGTGTTTCGTGATGGGCCTGCAAAATGCCATGATCAGCAAGATCTCCCGCTCGGAGATTCGCACCACCCACGTCACGGGGCTGGTGACCGACATCGGCATCGAGATCGGCAAGATGTGCTACTGGACCCTGGCGCCGCGCCAGCCCGGCGAAGCGATGGCGGAAGATCCCGTGCCCGGCGCACGACGCAAGTTCATGCTGCTGTCCTCGTTGCTGCTGATGTTCTTCCTGGGGGGCGTGACCGGGGCCTTCGGTTTCAAGGCCCTGGGTTTCGTGGCGACCATGCCGCTGGCGGCCGGGCTGTTCCTGCTGGCGCTGGTGCCGATGATGGATGATCTGGCGCGGCACTGAGGCGCAACCGGCCCTCTGCGGGCAGAAACAACAAAAAAGGCGCTGTCCGCGCCTTTCGTTTTCTTGTTATCAGCTTCTTGCACTGACGGTACGAGCCTGGGCCCTGTTCTTGATATTTTTTGATATTTTTTGATGTTCTGCACCGTACTGCGCCCGCTGCCTGAGGCGGCCGGGTTCTTTCCTTTCAGCCTTGCTGCTGCGGGGTGCTGTCCGACTGCTGGGGTTGCTGGAGGGCGCCATTGCCCTCTTGCGGTGTGCTCTGGTGCATCTGCGCTGGAGCAGAGCTCGCGGCGCCGTTGCCGCCACTGCCATTCTGCGCTGCCGCCGCTGCCGCTGCAGCGTTCTTGCGACCATGGCTGTTCAGGCCACCCTTGCGTCCGGCTTCCCGGGCTTCGGCCGAGCTGAACTCATGCGCCGCCCCCTTGGCATGGGCAGCCTTGCCTCCCATGCTGGCGATCTGACGCTGTTTCTCCTTGTCCATGGCGGCAAAGCCGCGATTGCTGTTGCCCGGATTCTCTGAATTTGCCATGTGTGACTCCTTGTCTTGGATGATCGAATGGATCGAATGGAGCAGACATTTGCCATCCACCCGCCCTACTGCCCTGCGCGAGCATGTGGGTGGCAACCCAACTTCTTGTCCACGTCTGCAGTGTAAAAAGCCTCACCGATACTCACTATCGGAAGAGCTCCCCAGCCCATGTCAGCAATGGCCGTCAGACATGTAGGAAAACTTGAAGATGAGCTTGTGTTTTGGATATCGATCTTCGGGATTGATGACATTTGCAGAGATTGCCTGAAGCAAATTTCATTTTCCTGATGGCTCATGACGTGAAGACAGTTTTTGTCACACCTCAAAAATTTTACTGTATATTTATACAGTCATTTGTTTTTCCTGCATTCAGCGTCCTCCCGTTCATTTCATGTTGACCTCCGCCTCTCCGGTTCGCACTCCGGAAATCATCCACCCTTCGCTCTGGCTGGCCTCCCAGCTGGCAAGAGGAGGTGCGCGCGGGATCGCCAGCGGTTTTGAAGCGCTCGATGCCGAACTGCCCGAACGTGGCTGGCCACCCGGCGTATTGATCGAGTTGCTGTTGCCGCAGGACGGCATCGGCGAACTGCGCCTGTTGCGCCCGGTGCTGGCGCGTCCACCGACCAGTGACCAGCACCGGACGCGCGCGCAGCGCATTGTGCTGCTGCAGGCGCCGCACCCGATCAATGCGCCCGGCTGGGCGCAGATGGGGGTGGAGGCCGCACGGCTGCTGCAGTTGCAGGCCGCTCATGCGGCCGATGCCTGCTGGGCCGCCGAGCAGGTGCTGCGGGCCGACAGTTGCCAGGTCCTGCTGATGTGGCAGCCGCGCCTGCGCAAGGGTGACCACGACCTGCTGCGGCGCCTGCATGGGGCGGCCCAGGCCGGGCAGACCCTGTTCTTCATGCTGCGGCCCCTGTCCTGCGCCCGCGAACCTTCACCCGCGCCCCTGCGGCTGACGCTCAAGTCGGCGCGTGACGGACTGGAGATCGGTTTTCTCAAGCGTCGCGGCCCCCTGCGCGAACAGAGCCTGTTTCTCCCTTTGCTGCCTTCACCGAATCTGCAACGCCATGTCTCCCCTGTGGATCGCCGTACACCTGCCACTGCTGCCGCTGGAAGTCTTCCGTCCGAACTGGCTGGATGAGGCCCCCGCCGTGGTCTTCGAGCGCGACCGCGTGACCGCGCTGACAGCGCCGGCGCGGGGGCTGGGCGTGCAGGAAGGGATGCGGCGCGGCGGCGTGCAATTGCTGGCTCCCGAGGCCCATCTGCACGAGCGCGACACCTTGCGCGAAGACACCACGCTGCAGCAGGCCGCCCTGGCCCTGCTGCAATACACGCCCCAGGTCACGCTGGCCGCAGAGGCGTGCATCCTGCTGGAGGTGGGCGCCAGCCTGCGCCTGTTCGGCGGCATCCGCGCCTTGTGCCGCAAGATCCGCGTGACCATCGCCCGGCTGGGCCTGTCGGCCATCCTGTCCTGCGCCGTCACGGCGACCGGGGCCTGGCTGCTGGCACGCTACGGCTACGTGCGCACCCTGGGCCCGACATCCCTGCAACGGCGCCTGGACCGGCTGCCGGTAGTACTGCTCAGCGCTGCGCGCCCCCATCTGGAATGGCTGCACGGACTGGGCTGCCGCCAGCTCGGCCAGGTGCGACGCCTGCCCCGCGCCGGATTGCAGCGCCGCTGCGGCAAGGACCTGCTGCTCATGCTGGACCGGGCCTATGGCGCTGCCCCCGAAGTCCATGACTGGATCGTGGCTCCACCCAGCTTCCAGGCCCGGGTGGAGCTGCCGGACCGCATCGAGCAGACCGACGTCCTGGCCGCCTATGCCCAGGGTTTGCTGGCGCAACTGGCCGGCTGGCTGGCCGCGCGTCAGCTGGCCATCAAGAAACTGCGTCTGTGGCTGGAACATGAACGCGGACGCCAGGCGGTCCCTCCTACCGAATTGCAGGTGGCGCTATCGGTGCCGGCCTGGCAGGAAGACCATCTGCACACCCTGGTCAAGGAAAAACTGGCCCGCTCCTTACTGCCCGCCCCGGCCATCGCCCTGGGCCTGGCCGCCGATGAACTGGAAAGCCGGCAAGCCGCCAGCGAGATGCTCTTCCCCGAGCCCGGCGGCAGTGCCGAGGATCACCAGCGCCTGCTGGAGCTGCTGGTAGCGCGGCTGGGCGCGGACAAGGTACAGCAGGCCGCGCCACGCGCCGATCACCGGCCCGAGATCGCCAACCGCTGGTGCAGCGTGATGCAGTCCGCCGCCAGCCTGCCCGCGCCCTTGGGCAGCGATCCGGCACGGCTGCCGCCACGCCCGCTGTGGCTGCTGCAGGAACCCCTGCCGCTGCGGGTACAGCAGCACAAGCCCTTCTATCGGAGTGCACTGGAATTCACCTCGCCGCCCGAACGCATCGAAGCCGGCTGGTGGGAAGGCCGGCCCCTGACGCGCGACTACTTCACGGCGCGCGATGCCGGCCACGCCTATTACTGGATCTTCCGCCAGTGGCGTGGCGGCGAGTGGTCCGATGAAGAACCGCAGTGGTTCCTGCACGGCTTGTTTGGCTAGGAGAAACGCATGCAAACCGCTCTGCCCGACTATGCCGAACTGTATTGCCGCACCAACTTCAGCTTCCTGCACGGCGCCTCGCATGCGCAGGAACTGGTAGAACGCGCCATCGAGCTGGGCTACCGTGCCCTGGCCATCACCGATGAATGCAGCATGGCGGGTGTGGTGCGCGCCCATGCCGCCTGGATTGAGCAGTTCGAACGCGGCAAGGCCAAGGATTTCAAGCTGCTCATCGGCAGCAGCTTTCGTTTCACGGCCCTCCAGGAAAATCCGGCCCATCCCCTGGCCGCCATGACCCTGGTGGCGCTGGCCAGGAACCGCGAAGGCTATGGCAACCTCTGCGAACTCATCACCCTGGCCCGCACCCGCGCCGAGAAAGGCCGCTACCTGCTGTCACCGGAGGATCTGAGCCAGCCTCCGCCCGCCTTGTCGCACCTGCGTGCCCTGCCCGATTGCCAGCTGATCCTGGTGCCGGACTATCCGGCCAACGAAGAGACGCTGGATGCCCAACTGCGCTGGTTCTCCACCCTGGCACCCGGTCGTTCCTGGGTCGGCATGACGCGGCTGTATCGCCCTCTGGACGACCTGCACCGCGCCGCGCTGGACGCAGCGGCGCGCCGGCATGGCCTGCCGCTGGTAGCGGTGGGCGACGTGCAGATGCACCAGCGGTCACGCAAATACCTGCAGGACGTGGTCACCGCCATCCGCCTGGGCAAGCCGGTGCAGGAATGCGGACTGGCCCTGGCCCCCAATGCCGAACAACACCTGCGCCCGCGCATGCGGCTCTCGCTGGTGCATAGCCCGGCGACGCTGGCCCAGACCCTGACAGTGGCGGCCGATTGCCATTTCAGCCTGGCGGAATTGCGATATGAATATCCTGACGAGCTGGTGCCGCTGGGCATGAGCCCGGCCGACTACCTGCGTCAGGAAACCCTGGCCGGTGCCGTCAAACGCTATCCACAGGGGATTCCTGGCGAGGTGCGCGAACAGATCGAGATGGAACTGTCCTTGATCGCCAAAAAGGAATATGAAGCTTATTTCCTGACCGTCTACGACCTGGTCAAGTTCGCCCGTTCACGCGGCATCCTCTGCCAGGGACGCGGCTCGGCGGCCAACTCGGCGGTATGCTACTGCCTGGGGGTGACCGAAGTCGATCCGACTTCCACCCGGCTGCTGTTTGCCCGCTTCATCAGCGAAAAGCGCGAGGAACCGCCCGACATCGATGTCGACTTCGAGCACCAGCGCCGCGAAGAAGTCATCCAGCACATCTACCGCAAGTACGGCCGTCGCCGCGCCGCGCTGGCCGCCGCCGTGCACAGCTACCGGCCACGCGGGGCCTTGCGCGAGGTCGGCAAGGCATTGGGGGTGGATGCGGCCATCGTCGATACGGTGGCCAAGTCGCAGCACTGGTTCGACAGCCGGGAAGAATTGCTGGCCCGCTTTGCCGAAGCCGGGTTGGACCCCGAATTGCCGCAGATCGGGCTGTGGGCCAGCATTACCGGCAAACTGCTGCGCTTCCCGCGCCACCTGTCGCAGCACACCGGCGGTTTCGTGATCGCGCGCGGGCAGTTGTCACGGCTGGTGCCGATCCAGAAGGCAGCCATGCAAGACCGTTCCGTCATCGAATGGGACAAGGATGACCTGGAGTCGCTCAGACTGCTCAAGGTCGACGTGCTGGCACTGGGCATGCTGACCGCCCTGCGCCGTTCGCTGGAACTGGTGAGCCTGCGGCGCGGCTTGCCGCAGGTGATGCAGATGCACGACATCCCCCGCGAAGACCCGGCCACCTTCGAAATGATCTGCAAGGCCGATACCATCGGCGTATTCCAGATCGAGAGCCGGGCCCAGATGAGCATGCTGCCGCGCATGCAGCCGCGCACCCAGTACGACCTGGTGGTGCAGGTGGCCATCGTGCGGCCCGGTCCGATCCAGGGCGGCATGGTTCACCCCTATCTGCGGCGGCGTGAACTGGTGCGCGAGGGCGGCAGCTTCGACTACCCGGACAACACCCGCAAGAGCGGCAAGATCAAGAAGGTGCTGGAGCGCACCCTGGGCATCCCGATCTTCCAGGAACAGGTGATGGATGTGGCCATCGAGGCGGCCGGCTATTCGCCCAGCGAAGCCGATGACCTGCGCCGCTCCATGGCCGCCTGGAAGCGCAAGGGCGGCATGGGTCCGCACCATGAACGGCTGGTGCTGGGCATGACCGACAATGGGTATTCCCGCGAATTCGCCGAAAGCATCTTCAACCAGATCGAGGGTTTCGGCGAATACGGTTTCCCCGAGAGCCATGCCGCCAGCTTTGCCCTGCTGACCTATTTCAGCAGCTGGCTCAAATGCCATGAGCCGGAAGCCTTCCTGTGCGGCCTGCTCAACAGCCAGCCCATGGGCTTCTACTCGCCCTCGCAGTTGATCCAGGATGCGCGTCGGCATGGGGTGAAAGTGCTGCCCGTCAATGTCTTGCGCAGTCGCTGGGAATCCATCCTGGAGCTGGATTCCACAGGGCATGCGCGGCCTGCGGTGCGGCTGGGCATGAGCCTGTTGCGCGGCATGCCGGAACAGGCGGCGCAGCGCATCGAAGAAGCCCGCAGAGAACGGCCCTTTGCCGATGTCGATGACCTGGCCCGGCGCGCTGCGCTGGACCGCCACGCCCTGCAGGCCCTGGCGGCAGGCGACGCCTTGCGTGAACTGGCCGGCCACCGGCGCGCCGCGCTGTGGCATGCCGTGGGCGCAGTACCTGATCGTGACCTGCTGCGCACGGCGCCACGCGGAGATGATGCAGTTCAATTGGAAGCGCCCGGCGAAGGCGACCAGATCATCGACGACTACCGCGCCATGAACCTGACCCTGCGCCGCCATCCGCTGGCGCTGCTGCGCGAGACCCTGCGGCGGCGCCGCTTCATGAGCGTGGCCGATCTCAACGGCTTGCAGAATCGCCAGTTCGCCTGCTGCTGCGGCATCGTCACGGTGCGCCAGCGCCCGGGCACGGCCAAGGGTGTGATCTTCATGACGCTGGAGGATGAAACCGGCTCGGCCAATGTGATCATCTGGCCTGCCGTGCTGGAGCGGCAGCGCAGCGAGGTCTTGAATGCGCGCTTGCTGGGGGTGTATGGCAGCTGGCAGTGCCAGGGCGAGGTGCGCCATCTGGTGGCCGGACGTCTGGAAGACTGGACCCATCTGCTGGGCGAGCTGCAACCGCGCAGCCGGGATTTCTTCTGAAGCAACGTGACTCGATCAGGCCGCCAGCGCCATGCGGAAGGCATTGCGCCCTTCACTCTTGGCGCGATACAGGGCCTGGTCGGCTTCGTGCACCAGGGCATCCCAGCTCTTGGCACAACCCGGCCGCAAGACGGCCAGCCCGACGCTGATGGTGACCGTCTGTCCATGGCCGAAGTCGTGACTGCACACGGTTTCCAGCAGGTGCTGGGCGATCCGGCGCCCTTCTTCCTCGGCCCCGTCCGGGAAGACCGCGCAGAATTCCTCGCCGCCGTAGCGCCCGACCATGCCCCTCTGGCCACAGTGCTCACGCAGCAAGGCACCGATGTCGGCCAGTACGCGATCGCCGACCAGGTGGCCGTGGGTGTCGTTGATGCGCTTGAAATGGTCCACGTCGATGAAGGCCAGCGTCAGCACCCGCCCGCCCTGCACCGCCTGGGCCAGGGCCTGTTCGCCGCAGCGCACCAGCTCGCGGCGGTTGAGGGTGCCGGTCAGTTCATCTTCGGTGGCCAGGCGCTGCTTGTCGGCCAGCAGGCGTTCGAAGTAGATCATCATCAGCGACACCGACAGCAGCAAGGTGCCACTGATGGGAATCAGGTAGATCAGGGCCACGCCCAGCATGCGCATCTGGGGCGGCATGAACAGTTCCGGATGCGACAGCGAAAGCAGCAGCCGGCTCACATGAGTGGCGCTGAGAATGAGCAAGGCAGCCATACCGATCCAGCGGCCAAAGGTCCAGCGCGGATAGCGCCGTGCCAGCGGGCCGGACAGACCCTTGAAGAATTCATGCAGCACCAGGCAGAACACCAGCTGCAGCCCGCCCACGGCGAGGTAGGAACGATGGGTGAAGTCGGCGCCGCCGATGAGCAGTGCGACGAAGAGCAGAACATAGACGATGATGAGCCAATGCGGCCAGCCACCCGACTGGCGCTGGTAGAAACTGCGCAGGCCGCACCAGGCCACGATGCCCGACGAAAAGACCAGCGTGTTGCCCACCAGCAGACCGAGCAAACGCAGGTTGCCCGCCAGCCCCGCGTACACCCCGACGGTAATGCAGATACCCAGCGCCGAAAATACCCCCGACAACGCCCACAGCCGCGTGAAGCGTTCTGACGGCGTGCTGATGAACAGGCCGGTCATGATCACGCCACTGCAAAACTGAACGATGGCCAGCGCGATGCTGGCGGTGAAAGGATTCATGCGGATTCGCTCGCCCCTGCGGGCTGGTGTTGATGACATCGCGGCAAGCGATGCAGAGGATGCGCCCCCAAGCGCATCGGCGGCGTCCTCTGTAGGCGGGGGGCTCAAGGACAACCGGGGTCGCCACCAGTGTAACCGATGCCGCCAGCTCGGCAGTTATTTTCAGCAATTCATCAAAAAATCTGAATTTTCATACCGAAAAACCGGGGGGCTCATTCAGTTTTATTCACGTTCCAGCACCCGCGTATGCCCCCACTGGCCTGAGCGGCACAGTGCGTCCGTCACATCCAGCACCAGCTTTTCTACTGCAGCGGCGGCGGTGGTGAGGGGGATATTGCGGGAAGCGCACAACACCAGGGTGCGCGAGATCTGTTCTCCGGCGATGCGATGCGCCACCATCTCGCCGCGCTCGATGTCGGCCAAGAGCGGAGCCACCGGCAGGATGGTGGCCCCGATATCGGCCAGGATGGCGGACTTGAGGATGGCCACCGAGTTGATCTCGATGACGTTATCCAGGCTCATGCCCTGGCTACGCACCAGGTTTTCGATGCGCGGTCGCACGCCATGGGCCAGTCCCGGCAGGATCAGCGGGGCCTGGATGGCCTGGGCCAGCGGCACCCCCTTGCGGCCCTTGACACCGTACTGCGATCGGGCGCGGGTGATGTACATCATCTCTTCCTCGATCATGGGTGTGGCCGCGAAGGAAGAGAGCTGGCCATCATCGAACAGCACGGCCAGGTTCAGGCGTCCTGATTTCAGCTGGGTGATGAGGTTGCCAGTCAATTCCTCGGTCAGTTGCAGGGTGATCTCGGGATAGATCGAGCGTACCGCGTTCAACAGCGGCAAGGCCAGCGCATTGGACACGCTCTGCGGAATGCCCAGCGCCACCGTGCCCGAGGGTTTGTCGGTGGATTGCGCCACGGCCTGCTTGGCGTCCTGCACCTGCTTGAGGATCGCCAGTGCATGCTCATAGAAGACCTTGCCGGCATCGGTGGCGATCACGCCCTGGGCCGAGCGGTGCAGCAGCTGTGCCGCCATCTCGTCTTCCAGCTGGCGGATCTGCTGGGTCAGCGCCGGCTGGGCGATGTGCAGCACCCGCGCCGCGCGCGAGAGCGAACCGTGATCGACGATGGCCACGAAGTAGCGCAGTTGACGTAATTCCATGCGATGAGTTTTTCCGGCCAGAGTGTTGAGTAGTCAATTCAATTGACAGCTTTGATGACAACCAGCCCTACAAGCCAGGCCGGCTGTTGAACATGCGCGTACGGGCGTTCTCGATGTGGCCGCGCATGGCCCGCCGGGCGCCCTCGGCATCCTGCTGGCGGATCAGCTCGAAGATCTGGCGGTGCTCGTCCATGGCATCCTGCGAGCGCTTCCAGGGCGGGATGTGCATCAGGTGGCGCAACATGTTGACGGCGTGGCTGACGTCGTATTCCAGAGTCTTCATCACCTGCACGAAGCGCAGGTTGCCGGTGGCCTGGGCGATGGCTTCATGGAACCCGAAATCGTAATGGTGGGCAATGCCGCCCACGCGGTTGGCTTCCTCGAAGCCGAGCAGCAAGGTATCCAGTTTTTCCAGATCCTGCTTGTTGCGCCGCAGGGCGGCCATGTAGGCGCATTCCGGTTCCAGCACCAGGCGCAGTTCCAGGCCATTCATGATGTGGCCGATGCGGGTCTCGGGTTCGCCGTCCGGTCGCGCCGGGGCCAGTCCCGCCTTTTCCTTCACATAGGTCCCCGAGCCGCGCAGGGACTCCACCAGTTGATCCTCACGCAGCCGGTCCAGCGCCTGCCGCACCACCGGGCGCGAGACCTCGAACAGCGTGGCCAGGTCATTTTCCGAGGGCAGCTTGCTGCCGACGGCGATGCGGCCTTCGACGATGGCATGGAACAAGGTTTCATAGACCCGTTCAGCGAAGCGTTCCGGACGCACCGGTCCCAGGCCGGCCGCAGCCAGGCTCAGGATTTCATTGGAAGCGCCGGGGCGCGCAGACTTGCTCGATAAAGGCATCGACCCTCCAGGACAGTGGCAAGGTGACAGAAACGACATGGCGCATGGTAGCGGATTTGTCATCCTCACCGCCAGCGGCAGGCTACAGGCAGTCAGCAAAGCAGTAAATTCATTTGACATCTTCCGCGTACCGGCTTAGATTCGGTCACCACCAAAACAGCAGTTCAACACAAGACATCAGGAGACACGCCCCTGCCAGGCCATGCCCGGACCACTGGTCCGGCGCTCTCTGCGCTCGCCTTGCATGCCGCCCTGCCGCCTGCGTTGCCCTGCCCTTCCAGTGAACCGCACCCCAAGGACCCCACCGCCATGCAGCAGCACTTCATCGACAATCGCTGGGTCGCTCCCGCCTCCGGCGAGAGCATCCCTGTCATCGATCCCTCCGACGGCCAGACCTTCGAGGCCATCGCCCGCGGCAATGCGGCCGATATCGACCAGGCCGTGCAAGCCGCCCGCCTTGCCTATGAAGGCCCCTGGGGGCGACTCTCGGCCGCCGAACGCAGCCGCCTGCTGATGAAGCTGGCCTACAAGCTGCAAGATCACCAGGAAGAACTGGCCCAGCTCGAAGGCCGCGACTGCGGCAAGCCCATGAAGCAGGCGCGCGCCGATGCCGCAGCCATCGTGCGCTACTTCGAGTTCTACGCCGGTGCCGCCGACAAGCTGCATGGCCACACCATTCCCTACCAGGCCGGATATACGGTCCTGACCTTGCGCGAGCCGCATGGCGTGACCGCTCACATCGTGCCCTGGAACTACCCGATGCAGATCTTCGGGCGCTGCGTGGGCGGGGCACTGGCCGCCGGCAACACCTGCGTGGTCAAGCCGGCCGAGGATGCCTGCCTGTCCATTCTGCGGGTGGCCGAACTGGCCGCCGAGGTCGGCTTCCCGGCGGGCACGTTGAACATCGTCACCGGTTATGGCCACGAGGCCGGCGACTTGCTGGTCAAGCATCCGGATGTGGATCACGTGTCCTTCACCGGCTCGCCCAACGTCGGCAAGCTGGTCGTGCGCGGGGCCGCCGAGCATCACACGCCCGTGACGCTGGAACTGGGCGGCAAGTCGCCGCAGGTGGTATTCGAGGATGCCGATATGGAGGCCCTGCTGCCGGTGGTGGTCAATGCCATCGTGCAGAACGCCGGTCAGACCTGCTCGGCGGGCAGCCGGCTGCTGGTGCAGCGCGGGGCTTATGAGCAGGTGCTGGAGCGTCTGTCGGGACTGTTCTCTGCGCTCAAGGTCGGCTCTTCGCAGATGGACCTGGACTGTGGCCCGCTGATCCGCAAGACCCAGCAGGAGCGCGTGGCCGGTTTCCTCTCGGATGCGCGGCGCGACGGCATTGCGCTGGTGGCGCAAGGCGAGATCGCCGCCGCTGCCCCGGCCGGCGGCTTCTACCAGGCCCCGGCCCTGCTGCGCGATGTCCCGCCGCGCCATCGCCTGGCGCAGGAAGAAGTCTTCGGTCCGGTGCTGGCGGCCATGCCCTTCGAGGATGAAGCCGAGGCCATTGCCCTGGCCAACGGCACCGACTACGGCCTGGTGGCCAGCGTCTGGACGCGTGACGGTGGCCGCCAACTGCGGCTGGCGCGCGCCATTCGCAGCGGCCAGGTCTTCATCAACAACTATGGCGCCGGCGGCGGCGTGGAACTGCCCTTCGGCGGCGTGAAGGCCAGCGGGCACGGACGCGAGAAGGGCTTCGAGGCACTCTATGGCTTCACGGTCCTCAAGACCATTGCCATCCGCCACGGCTGATCCCCCTTCCCTTCATCCAACACGCAATTTTCAAGGAGACACATCATGCGTTTGCAAGACAAGGTAGCCATCGTCACCGGTGGCGGTTCGGGTTTCGGAGAAGGCATCGCCAAGGTCTACGCCCGTGAAGGCGCCGCCGTGGTGGTGGCCGACATCGGTGAGGCCGGTGGCCTGCGGGTAGTGGAAGAAATCAAGGCCGCCGGTGGCCGCGCCGTCTTTGCCAGGGCCGACGTCTCCAAACGCGCCGACATGGATCAGTTGCTGGCCAGTGCCCTGGAACACTTCGGCAAGCTCGACATCGTGGTCAACAATGCCGGCACCACCCACCGCAACCGCCCCATGCTGGAAGTGGAAGAAGACGAATTCGACCGCGTCTATGCCGTCAACGTGAAAAGCATCTTCCTCTCGGCCAAGACCTTCGTGCCGTATTTCCGCCAGGTCGGCGGCGGCGCCTTCGTCAATATCGCCTCCACCGCCGGCATTCGTCCGCGTCCGGGACTGACCTGGTACAACGGCAGCAAGGGTGCGGTCATTACCACCAGCAAGTCGATGGCCGCCGAACTGGGTCCCGACAAGATCCGCGTGAACTGCGTCAACCCGGTCATCTCGGCCACCGGACTGCTCGCCGAGTTCATGGGCGTGCCCGATACCCCGGAAAACCGCAAGAAGTTCGTCGCCACCATTCCCATGGGCCGCTTCTCCACCCCCGAGGACATCGCCAATGCCTGCCTCTACCTGGGCTCGGATGAAGCGCAATTCGTCACTGGCGTCTGCATCGAAGTCGACGGAGGACGCTGCGTGTAAGTCGGCAGTGTAAAAAACTTCATGCCAGCGGTGAGGATAATGATTTGACAATACCCTCACCGCCACTACAATGCGGGGCACCGTGTACCGGCCACCAAGAGCCGGCAACGTACAACAACGATACGTCAAACAACCTCTGGAGTGAGACATGAGCTACCAAGCAGGTGCCGCCGCCGACGGCGTGGGCACATCCTTTGAAGACGCGACCTACAGCAAGGTCACCTGGCGGCTGCTGCCGCTGCTGTTCCTGTGCTATGTGGCGTCCTACCTGGACCGGGTCAACGTTGGCTTTGCCAAACTGCAGATGCTGCAGGACCTCAAGTTCAGCGATACCGTCTACGGCCTGGGCGCGGGCATTTTCTTCCTGGGCTACTTCATCTTCGAAGTGCCCAGCAACATGATCCTGCACAAGGTGGGAGCACGCCTGTGGATCGCCCGCATCATGATCACCTGGGGCATCATCTCCGGCGCCATGGCCTATGTCACCACGCCGGAGATGTTCTACATCATGCGTTTCCTGCTGGGGGTGGCCGAGGCCGGCTTCTTCCCTGGCGTGATTCTCTATCTGACCTACTGGTATCCGGCTGCCCGGCGCGGCAAGATCACCGCACTGTTCATGACCGGCATCGCACTCTCGGGCGTGATCGGTGGCCCGCTCTCGGGCTGGATCATGCACGCCATGCCGGGCGTGTGGGGTCATACCGGCTGGCAGTGGATGTTTATCCTGGAAGCCATTCCTTCGCTGATCCTGGGCGTGCTGATCATCCTCTACATGAAGGATCGCATCCGTGATGCCGAATGGCTCACCGAGGAGGAAAAACGCCTGCTGGAAACCAACATCAGCCACGAAGAAAGCCAGAAGGAGCACCTGTCTCTGGGTGCCATGTTCGCCAATGGCCGGGTCTGGCTGGGCGCGCTGATCTACTTCTGCTTCGTCATGGGCCTGTATGGCGTGAGCTTCTGGCTGCCCACCATCATCAAGGCTACCGGCGTGAGCGATCCTCTCAACGTGGGCTTGCTCACCGCCATCCCTTACGCCTTCTCGGCCGCCGCCATGGTGCTCATCGCCCGCAGCGCCGACGCCCGCCGCGAACGTCGCTGGCACGTGGCCATTCCGGCCTTCGCGGGCTGCATCGGCCTGCTGCTGTCGACCCTGTACGGCCACAACACCGCGCTGGCCATGGCCTCGCTGACCCTGGCCAGCGTCGGCATCCTGACCACCCTGCCGCTGTTCTGGAGCCTGCCGACGGCCTTCCTGTCGGGTACGGCCGCCGCGGCCGGGATCGCGCTGATCAACTCGCTGGGCAACCTGGCCGGCTTCGTCAGCCCCTTCCTGGTGGGCTGGCTCAAGGACACCACCCAGAGCACCAATGCCGGCATGTATGTGCTGGCGGCCTCGCTGGTCGTCGGCGGCCTGCTGACGCTCACGCTGCCGGCCAAACTGGTCAACAAGTAAGCATCAAGGCATCAGCGACAACGGCGGCCCGCTGCAAGCGCGCCGCCGTTTTTTTTCTTCCATCGGGATCAGGATTGCCGCGCCGCTTGCGGCTCCAGCAGTTGCCGCATGGCCAGCCGCACCAGCTCGGCATGCGCGGCCTGCGCAAAGCGCTGCCGCTGGCGCGCGATCAACTGGTCGACCCGGGTACGGTCGCCGTGGCAGAGTTCGGTCATGCGGGCGGTCATTTCCAGATAGCCCTGCGGATCGTAGAGGGGCAGGTCCTGCCGCTGCACATGACGCAACCAGGCGCGGTCAGCCGCGTAGACGGCCAGGATGGCGAGGCAAATCAACAGGGGCCAGAGCAGCATGACGGTCTCCCGAAGAGGTCAAGCGCAGATTGTGTCCGCCCCGCGCCGGCCCGACCATCGCGACTGCACGAGAATTGCCTGGTTTTGCCGACGCTGGTCTCAGAGCGCCAGCCATTCCTGCTGCAGCGCCTGGTCCGCCGCCAGTTGCGCCGGGGTGCCATGGAAGACCATCTCGCCGCGCCCCATCACATAGAGCCGCTGCGACATCTCCAGCGCCAGCGCCTGCTTCTGCTCGATCAGCAGCACCGCCACCTGGCGCTGGCGCAGCCGTTCCAGGCAATGCGCCACCTGCTCGACCATCTGCGGCGCCAGCCCTTCGGTGGGTTCGTCGATCAGCAGCAGCAAGGGATTGCCCATGAGCGCCCGGCCCAGCGCCAGCATCTGCTGCTCGCCACCCGAGAGCGCGCCGGCGGCCACCTTGTGGCGCCGCGCCAGGGCCGGGAACAGCGCCAGCACCTCTTGCTCGCGCCAGCCATCGGCCGGTGGCCGACCGCCCTTGCGCCCCAGTAGCAGGTTCTGCTGCACGGTAAGGGTGGGAAAGACATCACGACTTTCCGGTACATAAGCGATGCCGCGTCGTGCGATGGCATGGGTGGGCAGTCCGGCCAGCGGACGTCCTTCGAAAAGGATCTCGCCGCTGCTGCGCACCTGGCCCATCAAGGCCTTGAGCAAGGTGGAGCGGCCCGCGCCGTTGCGGCCCAGGATGCTGACGATCTCGCCCGCCTGCACCTCCAGCGAAATGGCCTGCAATACATGGCTCTGGCCATACCAGGCCTGCAAACCTGTCACTGCGAGCAGGGGATGGCGCTTATCCATGGCGCCTCCGGTCCAGGTACAGCGCCTGGACGTCGGCATTGGCGCGGATGCGCTCGGCACTGTCACAGGCGATCACGCGACCGTTGTCCATGACGGCGATGCGGTCGGCCAGGCCGAAGACGACCTGCATGTCGTGCTCCACCATCAGCAGGGTCTTGCCGACGGTGACTTCGCGGATCAGCGCCACCATGGCCGCGCTCTCGGCGCGGCTCATGCCGGCGGTGGGTTCGTCGAGCAGGATGACGGAGGCATCCGCAGCCATGGTCACGGCCAGTTCCAGCGCGCGCTGTTCGGCGTAGCTCAATTCGCCCGCCGCCACCTCGGCGCGCGCTGCCAGACCAACCTGTTCCAGCACCGCCAGCGCGCGCGCGCTGGCATCGCGCAACTGGCCGATGCGGCGCCAGAAGGCATAGCGGTAACCCAGCGTCCACAGCAGCGCACAGCGCACGTTCTCAAAGGCGCTCAGGCGCGGGAACAGACTGGTGATCTGGAAGCTGCGTGCCAGCCCCAGGCGGTGGATGCGCTGGGGCGGCTCGCGCGTGACGTCGCGCCCGTGCAGCAGCACACGGCCGCTATCGGCCCGATAGCGGCCCGAGATGACATGAAAGAGACTGGACTTGCCCGCGCCATTGGGACCGATCAGGGCGCAGCGCTCGCCAGGCTGCAATTGCAGGTCGACACCGCGCAGAATCTCGCTGCGGCCAAAGGCTTTATGGATGCCCTGCAGCACCAGCGGGGAAGATGTCGTCATCATGTCCTCCCCTTGCGATGCCAGGCCAGCAAGCCCGCGCTGCCCACGCCGATCAGTGCCATGGCGATGATCCAGGGTCGGGCCGCATGCACGTCGATGGCGCAGCCCCAGAGCAGCAGCGGTGCAGCGCCCTCGCCTGTGTCGGCCAGGCTGCCCAGGCTGGCCTGGTAAGCCATCTCGGTAGCCAGGATCACGCCGGCCAGCGTGCACAGTGCTGCAGCCAGCCACAAGCCCAGGCGCCACGCCTGCCGGGCATCCAGGCCACCGCCGCGCAGCAGGCGCCAGCTGCGGTCGATCAGGCTGGCCAGTCCGCCCGGCGCCGTCATCACGATCAGGATGAAGAAAGCGCCGAGGTAGAACTGCCAGGCCTGCGTGAAGGTCGACAGCCAGGAAGAAAACAGCACCCCCACCACGCCCCCCAGGATGGGGCCGTAAAAATAGGCGGTGCCGCCAATGAAGGTGAACAGCAGGATGGTGCCGGAACGCAGCGCGCCCACGTATTCGGCACTGACGATTTCAAAGTTGATGGCCGAGAGCCCGCCCGAGACACCCGCAAAGAAGGCCGACAGGATCAACGCCAGGTAGCGCACCCGCTGCGGATCGTAGCCGAGGAAGGCGGCGCGCTCGGGATTGTCGCGCACGGCGTTGAGGATGCGGCCCAGGGGCGTATGACGCAGGGCGTAGATGGCAATGGCGCAGACCAGCAGCCAGCCGGCGATCAGGTAATACACCTGGATTTGGGGTCCGTAGCTGATGCCCAGCACGGGCTGGCCGATGACACGGTTTCCCGAAATCCCGCCCTCGCCGCCAAAGACCTCCGGCAACATCAGTACGCTGGCCGAGACCAGCTCCACCAGCCCCAGCGTGATCATGGCGAAGGTGGTACCGGCGCGACGCGTGGTGAGATAACCCAGAACCACCGCACAGAGCGCCCCGGTCAGGCCGCCTGCGAGCGGCACCAGCGTCACCGGGAAGGCCAGCGCGCCAGCGTCCATGCGATTCATGAGGTCAATGGCGCCGAAGGCGCCGAGCCCGGAATACACCGCATGACCAAAGGAGAGCATGCCGCCCTCACCGAGGAGCATGTTGCAGGACAGACAGAGCAGCACCATCGTGCCCATCTGCGACAGCAGCGACAAGGCCGCGCTCTGCGGGAACACCAGGGGGGCGGCCAGCAGCACCAGGGCAAACAAAAGCCAGGCAAGCAGGCTTGATCGCATCGTTCAGCCCTCCCGCCGGCCCATGAGACCCTTGGGCCGCACGATCAGCATGGCCACCAGCAGCAGATAGGGCAGCACCGGCGCCACCTGTGCCAGCGTCAGCCGCACCAGCGGTGCCAGGGCACTGCCCGCCGGCACCTGCACGCCCAGGCTGGCCAGGGAGATATCCAGCGCCACCGCAAAGGTCTGCATCATGCCGATCAGCAGCGAAGTGATGAATGCTCCGGCCAGCGAGCCCAGGCCGCCGACCACCACCACCACGAAGATGATGCTGCCCACCGAGGCAGCCATGCCCGGTTCGGTGACGAAAGCATTGCCGCCGATGACCCCGGCCAGCGCGGCCAGTGCGCAGCCACCGCCAAAGACCAGCATGAACACGCGCGGCACGTTGTGGCCCAGCGCCTCGACCATCTGCGGATGGGTCAGCGCGGCCTGGATCACCAGTCCGATGCGGGTATGGCGCAGCAACAGCCACAAGGCCAGCAGCATGAGCGCCGCCACCAGCAGCATGAAGCCGCGATAGACCGGGAAGGCAGTCGAATAGAGCGTAAAGAGCGTGCCGTCCAGCTCGGGCGGAATGCGATAAGGCACGGGTGAGCGTCCCCACACCAGCTGCACCAGTTCCACCACCAGATAGGACAGGCCGAAGGTGAACAACAATTCCGGCACATGCCCGTAGCGATGCACGATGCGCAGGCCGTAATGCTCCACCAGCGCCCCGGCCACGCCCACGAGCAGCGGCGCCAGCAGCAGCGCCCACCAGAATCCCAGGACCCCGGCCAGCGCATAGGCCACGTAGGCGCCCAGCATGTAGAAACTGGCGTGGGCGAAGTTGGGCACGCCCATCATGCTGTAGATGAGGGTCAGGCCCGAGGACAGCAGGAACAGCAAAAAGCCGTAGCCCAGGCCGTTGAGGAAGGTGATCAGCGCGAATTCCAAAGTACCAGCCTTGCCGGGATGTCGTGTCAAAGAGGAAGAAAAGCTTGCCGCGCCCGGCCAAGCCCGGCCGCACGCAAAAGTGGAGCGATCCTATGGGATTCGCGCTTCTCTGTCAAAATAGCGGATTGCGGCCCGGTTCGGGCCGCGCGCCACAGGCTGACCATGACGCAACCCTATCCGCTTCCCGTCTTCGAGAACCGTTTCGCCGCACTGCCGCCGGCTTTCCATACCCGGCTGCAGCCCACCCCCTTGCCCGCGCCCTACCTGGTCGGCTTCAGCGAGGCCGCAGCGGCCACTGTGGGACTGTCGCGACCGGCTCACGAGGATGACAGCTTCCTCGACGTCTTTGCCGGCAACCGGATCGCACCGGGTTCCTTGCCGCTGTCGGCGGTCTATTCCGGGCATCAGTTCGGTGTCTGGGCGGGCCAGTTGGGAGATGGCCGTGCCATCACCCTGGGCGACCTGCCGGCGGCCGACGGCCAGGGCCGCATCGAGCTGCAACTCAAGGGGGCCGGCCAGACGCCCTATTCGCGCATGGGCGATGGCCGCGCCGTGCTGCGCTCCTCGATCCGTGAGTTCCTCTGCTCGGAGGCCATGGCCGCGCTCGGTATCCCGACCACCCGCGCCCTGACCGTGATCGGCTCGGACCAGCGCGTGCTGCGCGAAACGCCGGAAACCGCCGCCGTCGTCACCCGCATGGCGCCCAGCTTCATCCGCTTCGGCTCCTTCGAACACTGGTACTACAACCAGCGCTTCGATGACTTGAAGATCCTGGCCGATACCGTGCTGGAACAGTTCTATCCGCAGCTGCTGACCGAAGCGAACCCGTATCAGGCCCTGCTCAGGGAAGTCACCCGCCGCACCGCCACCCTGATGGCGCAATGGCAGGCGGTGGGCTTCATGCACGGCGTGATGAATACGGACAACATGTCCATCCTCGGCCTGACGCTGGATTACGGCCCCTTCGGCTTCATGGAAGCCTTCGACGCACGCCACATCTGCAACCATACCGACAGCCAGGGCCGCTACAGCTACCAGATGCAGCCGCGCATCGGCCAGTGGAACTGCTTCGCGCTGGGCCAGGCCATGCTGCCGCTGATCGGCTCGGTGGAGCAGACCGAGGCGGCGCTGGCCGATTACGAGGCGATCTTCCAGGCCCGCCACGACGCGCTGCTGCATGCCAAGCTGGGCCTGAACACACGCCAGCCCGATGACGATCAACTGATCCAGGCCCTGTTTGCCATTCTGCAAGCCAACCACGTCGATTTCACCCTGTTCTTCCGTCGCCTGGGCGACTTGCGCATCGGCAATCCCGAGCAGGACGAGCCGCTGCGCGATCTCATCCTCGACCGCCCCGCCTTTGATGCCTGGGCCGCGCAATACCGCCAGCGCCTGCGCGCCGAGGATAGCGACGACGAGGCCCGCCGGCTTGCAATGCAGGCGGTCAACCCCAAATACGTGCTACGCAATTACCTCGCCCAGGTCGCCATCGACAAGGCGCAACAGAAAGACTTCAGCGAAGTGGCGCGCCTGCAGCAGATCCTGCGCCATCCCTTCGACGAGCAACCCGAATTCGACCGCTATGCCGACCTGCCGCCGGACTGGGCCAGCCATCTGGAGGTGAGTTGCTCTTCCTGAGACCGGCCTGACTTTTGGCACTTCTGAAACTTTCTTCCTGAGCGGGCCGCCGTTGCCCGCCGTCCGTCATCCCCAAGGAGTCAAGCATGAACAAACGTGTAGAAAAGACCGAAGCGCAATGGCGCGACCAACTGGACCCGATGGAATATCAGGTCACCCGCGAAGCCGCCACCGAGCGCGCCTTCACCGGCCGCTACTGGGATCACCATGAAGCCGGCATCTATACCTGCGTCTGTTGCGACACCCCGCTCTTCACGTCGGACGCCAAGTTCGACTCCGGCTGCGGCTGGCCCAGCTACTTCGAACCCATCGATCCGGCCAACGTACGCGAGAAAGTGGACCGCAGTTATGGCATGATTCGCACCGAGATCATCTGCAACGTCTGCGACGCCCATCTGGGCCATGTCTTCCCCGACGGCCCGCCGCCGACCGGACTGCGCTACTGCATCAATTCGGCTTCGCTGCGCTTCGACCCGGCGTAAGCCGGCCCTCCAACGATTTTTTGACATACTGAAGAAGCCCAAGCGATGAAGTTCCTGTTCGACCTGTTCCCCGTCATCCTGTTTTTCGGCGTCTTCAAATGGGCCGAAGGCCATCCCTCGGCTGCCCAGGATCTGGTGATGCAATACCTCGGCGGGGCCATGTCGGCCGGCGCCGTCACCGCCACCCAGGCGCCCATCCTGCTGTCGACGGCGGTGGCCATCGTCGCCTCGCTGGGCCAGATCGGCTGGCTGCTGTTGCGCCGGCGCAAGGTCGATGGCATGTTGTGGGTGTCCCTGGCCATCATCGTGGTCTTTGGCGGGGCCACCATCTATTTCCGTGACGACACCTTCATCAAGTGGAAGCCGACCATCCTCTACTGGGCCTTCGGCCTGGCCTTGCTGGTGTCGCAGCTGTTCATGAAGAAGAACCTGATCCGCGTCATGATGGAAAAGCAGGTCACCCTGCCCGAACCCATCTGGCCGCGCCTGAACCTGGCCTGGATGGTCTTCTTTGCGGTCATGGGCGTGCTGAACCTGTATATCGCCTTCAATTACTCGCTCGATACCTGGGTCAACTTCAAGATGTTCGGCAGCATGGGCCTGATGTTTGCCTTCATCATCGGCCAGAGCCTGTTCCTCTCCAAGTACATGAAGGATGAGCAATGAGCGCCGCCGATACCCGTGTGGCGCGCATGACCGAGCGCCTGACTGCAACTTTCTCGCCCTCGGTCTGTCTGGTAGAGGATGAGTCGGCGCTGCATGCAGGACATGCCGGTGCCGCCTCTGGCGGAGGACATTACAGGATCCGCCTGGTTTCCAATCTGTTCGAAGGCAAAAATCGTTTGAACCGTCATCGGCTGGTGTATGATTGCCTGTCCGACCTGATGCAGCAGGAGATTCATGCGCTGGCCATAGTGGCGCTCTCCCCGTCAGAGGCAACGAACTGAGACCAAGAACAAAGACCGACACCTGCTTATCCAGCCCCTCCTGTTTTTCTTCTCCGTTTTGATTCTTTCCTTTATTTTCTAGGATTCAACAATGACATTCAAACCCGCTCGTCTGCTGGTGCTGCTGTTCGCTATCGCTTCCATCCCGGCCTTCGCACAAAACCTCGCCGTCGTGAACGGCAAGGCGATCCCCTCTTCCCGCGCCGATCTGATGGTCAAGCAGATGACTGCGCAAGGCCAGCCCGACAGCCCGCAGCTGCGCGGTGCCATCAAGGAAGAGCTGATCAACCGTGAAATCCTGATGCAGGAAGCCGACAAGCAGGGCCTGTCCAACAGCACCGACGTCAAGAACCAGCTGGAACTGGCCCGCCAGTCCATCGTGATCCGCGCCCTGATCGCCGACTACCTGAAGAAGAACCCGGTCTCGGACGCCGACATCAAGGCTGAATACGACAAGTTCAAGGCCCAGGCCGGCGACAAGGAATACCACGCCCGCCACATCCTGGTGGACAAGAAGGAAGACGCCGAAGCCATCATCGCCAAGCTCAAGGCCGGTACCAAGTTCGAAGACCTGGCCAAGCAATCCAAGGACACCGGTTCGGCAGCCAACGGCGGCGATCTGGACTGGGCTACCCCGGCTTCCTTCGTCAAGCCTTTCTCCGACGCCATGGTCGCCCTGAAGAAGGGTGAAATCACCCAGACGCCGGTACAGACCCAGTTCGGCTGGCACGTGATCCAGCTGGAAGACGTGCGTCCGGCCAAGGTCCCGACCCTGGAAGAAGTCAAGCCGCAGATCGCTGAAGCCCTGCAACAGAAGAAGCTGCAGGCCTACCAGGAACAACTGCGCGCCAAGGCCAAGGTGCAGTAAGCCTCGCGCCCGGATCGTCGAAGAGGAAGGCCCGCACGGCACTCCTCTTGGCCCGCTCTCCCGCATGCCCGGCCAGGTTTCCTGACCGGGCATGTTGTTTTTTGGCTGGCGCTGAGCGAGTCCGGAACGAGTCCGGAACGACTGCAGAAAAAAAAACGCAGTTCCTTTCGGAACTGCGTTTTTTTTCACCTGGCTTTTTCAGCCCCTGCCCGAGTACCCGCCGTAGCGGGCAATCGAAACAGGAAACTTCATCTCAAGCCATTTCAGGCTCAACCCACCCACTTGCGGGCATTGCGGAACATGCGCATCCATGGCGAATCCTCGCCCCACGACTCCGGGTGCCAGGACTGGGTCACGGTGCGGAAGACGCGTTCGGCGTGCGGCATCAGGACCGTGAAGCGACCATCCGGGGTGGTCACCGAGGTGATGCCCTGGGGCGAACCGTTGGGGTTGAACGGATAGGCTTCGGTGGCCGCGCCGCGATGGTCGACGTAGCGCATGGCGATGATGGCACGGTCGATGTCACCGGTCTGGGAGAAGTCGGCAAAACCTTCTCCGTGGGCGGTGGCAATCGGTGCCTGGGTACCGGCCATGCCCTGCATGAAGATGGACGGCGAATCGGCCACTTCCACCATCACGAAACGCGCCTCGAACTGCTCGGACTTGTTGCGGGTGAACTTGGGCCAGGCTTCGGCGCCCGGGATCATGGACTTCAGATTGCTCATCATCTGGCAACCGTTGCAGATACCCAGCGAGAAGGTGTCCTGGCGCTGGAAGAAGCGCGAGAACTGTTCGGCCAGCTGCGCGTTGAACAGGATGGTCTTGGCCCAGCCTTCGCCAGCGCCCAGCACGTCACCGTAGGAGAAACCGCCCACGGCGATGAAGCCCTTGAAGTCATCCAGCTTGGCGCGATTGGCGATGAGGTCGCTCATGTGCACGTCCACGGCGGTGAAGCCGGCCTTGTGCATGGCATAGGCGGTCTCGATGTGCGAGTTCACGCCCTGCTCGCGCAGGATGGCGACCTTGGGACGGGCGGCTGCGCCCAGCGACAGGTAGGGTGCGGCGATGTCTTCCTGCGGATCGAACGTCAGCTTGGGCGTCATGCCGGGATCGGCTGCATCCAGCAGGCGATCGTATTCGGCATCGGCGCAGGCCGGGTTGTCGCGCAGACGGGCGATGCGCCAGCTGGTCTCGCTCCAGACGCGATGCAGCTCGGCGCGCGGCTGGCTGTAGATGTTCTTGGCATCGCGCATGAATTCGATCACGTCGCGGTCATTGGGCTTGCCGATGATGTGGCTGCACGCGCCCAGGTTGTAGCTGCGCAGCACGTTCATGACCTCCGACTTCTGCTCGGCCGGGACCTGGATCACGGCGCCCAGCTCTTCGCTGAACAGCGCGCGCAGGGTCAGCTCATTGCGGCGCTCGGCCACTTGCGTGGTCCAGTTCTTGGAATCGCCCCAGTCGGCGGCGTGCTCGGCTTCCATGGTCAGGATGTCGAGGTTGACCGAGATGCCGGTATGACCTGCAAAGGCCATTTCGGCCAGGGTCGCATACAGGCCACCATCGGAGCGGTCATGGTAGGCCAGCAGGCGGTCTTCGGTGTTGAGTTGCTGAATGGCGTTGAAGAAGGCCTTCAGGTCTTCGGCGCTATCCACATCGGGGGTCTCGTTGCCGATCTGCTGCATCACTTGCGTGAGCGCCGAGGCACCCATGCGGTTCTTGCCACGGCCCAGGTCGATCAGGATGAGGACAGTGTCGCCCTTGTCCTTGCGCAGTTGCGGGGTCAGCACGCGGCGCACGTCGGTCACCGGTGCGAAACCGGAAACGATCAGCGAGACCGGCGAAGTCACCGACTTGGCACCCTCTTCATCGCTCCAGGTGCTGCGCATGGACAGGGAATCCTTGCCGACGGGGATCGACATGCCCAGCGCCGGGCACAGTTCCATGCCCACGGCCTTGACGGTATCGAACAGCGCGGCATCCTGGCCAGGCTGGCCGCAGGCCGCCATCCAGTTGGCCGAGAGCTTGATGTCGCCGATTTCGGCAATCGGTGCGGCAGCAATGTTGGTGATGGCTTCACCGACGGCCATGCGGCCCGAGGCCGGGGCATCGATCACCGCCAGCGGGGTGCGCTCGCCCATGGCCATGGCTTCGCCCAGATAGCCTTCCAGACCCATGGCGGTCACGGCCACGTCGGCCACCGGCACCTGCCAGGGACCGACCATCTGGTCGCGCACGGTCATGGCGCCGACGCTGCGGTCACCGATGGTAATCAGGAAAGACTTGTCGGCCACGGCCGGCAGGCGCAGCACGCGCTGGGCCACCTCCACCAGGTCCATGCCGGTCAGGTCCACCGGCGGCAACTGCTTTTGCACGTGCTGCACGTCACGGTGCATCTTGGGCGGCTTGCCCAGCAGCACGTCCATGGGCATGTCGACCGGGTTGTTGTTGTGCTCGGGGTCGATCACCTTCAGCTGGCGTTCTTCGGTGGCGGTACCGACCACGGCGAAGGGTGCGCGCTCGCGTTCGCACAGGTACTGGAACAGTTCCAGGTGTTCCGGCAGGATGGCCAGCACGTAGCGCTCCTGGGATTCATTGCTCCAGATCTCGCGCGGGGCCAGGCCGCTTTCTTCCAGCGGCACACGGCGCAAATCGAAGATGGCGCCGCGCTTGGCGTCGTTGGTGATTTCCGGGAAGGCGTTGGAGAGGCCGCCCGCACCCACGTCGTGGATGGACTGGATGGGGTTGTCGTCACCCAGCGCCCAGCAGGCGTTGATGACTTCCTGAGCGCGGCGCTCCATTTCCGGGTTGCCACGCTGGACCGAATCGAAGTCCAGGTCAGCGGTGTTCACGCCGGTGGCCATCGAGGAGGCAGCGCCGCCGCCCATGCCGATGCGCATGCCGGGGCCGCCCAGCTGGATCAGCAGGCTGCCCACCGGCAGGTCGTTCTTCTTGGTGTGCTTGGCCGAGATGTTGCCCATGCCGCCGGCAATCATGATGGGCTTGTGATAGCCCATGACCTGGCCGCCCACGTTCTGCTCGTAGGTGCGGAAGTAACCGCCCAGGTTGGGACGGCCGAATTCATTGTTGAAGGCGGCGCCACCGAGCGGGCCGTCGATCATGATCTGCAAGGGCGAGGCAATGCGCTCGGGCTTGCCGTAGATGCCGCCCTGGGCGTGCTCATCGCGCTGCACCACCGGCTGGGCCACGTCACGGGCGTTTTCCCAGGGTTGCACGGCGTGGGTGACCATCAGGTTGGAGACGGTGAAGCCAGTCAGGCCGGCCTTGGGCTTGGAGCCACGGCCGGTCGCGCCTTCATCGCGGATCTCGCCGCCAGCGCCGGTGGAAGCGCCCGGGAAGGGGGAAATCGCGGTCGGGTGATTGTGGGTTTCCACCTTCATCAGGATGTGGGTCAGCTCGTCGGAGGCTTCATAGACGTTGCCCTTGGTAGCGCCGCGCTGGTAGAAGCGCGAGACGGTGGCTCCCTCGATGATGGAGGAGTTATCAGAATAGGCCACCACGGTGCCCTTGGGCGCCAGCTGGTGGGTGTTCTTGATCATGCCGAAGAGCGACTTGTCCTGCTTCTCACCATCGATGGTCCAGTCGGCGTTGAAGATCTTGTGGCGGCAGTGTTCGCTGTTGGCCTGGGCGAACATCATCAGTTCGACGTCGGTGGGGTTGCGCTGGGCCTTGGTGAAGGCGTCCACCAGGTAATCGATCTCATCATCCGACAGGGCCAGGCCCAGTTCGGTGTTGGCGCGTTCCAGCGCGGCACGGCCGCCGCCGATCACGTCGACCGACTCCAGCGGCCTGGCTTGCAGCTCCGTGAACAAGCCGGCAGCGTCCTGCGGATCACGCAGCACGGTCTCGGTCATGCGGTCATGCAGCAGCGCGGCCACGGCCGCAATGCTGGCTTCATTGAGCTTCTTGGCTCCGCCCAACAGGCCCGTCTTGACCTGCACGCGGAAGATGATGCCGCGCTCCACGCGGTGGATGTGACCCATACCGCAATTGCGCACGATGTCGGTGGCCTTGCTGGCCCAGGGCGAGATGGTGCCGAAACGCGGAATCACCACGAAGGCATCGCCCTCGTCGCTGCCGTTGAAGGGGTCGCCATAGGTCAGCAGGCCGTTGAGGCGGGCCTCATCCTCTTGCGTCAGGGCCTTGGCGTCGACGAAATGCAGGTAGCGGCCGCACACGCCGGTGATGGCGGCATCCACGGCTTGCAATTGGCTCAGAAGGCGTTGGGTACGGAAAGCGGAAAGGGCATTGGAGCCCGGCAGGATCAGCATGGCGAGGTCGAGGCAGTTAGCTTGAATCGGGAAAACCGTCGCAGCATCGCGGCAGTGACCGGTCCACCGACACCGGCCGCCCCGAATGACGCATTGCACAAGGAAAAATCGTGCAGGTCGGAGACTGGCGAGATGATGGATCGTGCGCGCGTTTGCTGGCAAAGCCGGCATTATACCGTGGACACCGCGCCAAGTCCCGTGCAAAGCGAGCCGGCCCGCAAGCCTGCCTGTGGCGGCCTGTAGCGGCCTGTAGGGGCAAGATGGATGGCCTGGCCTGCCCTTTGGTGGGGATTGACGCACTTGACCGGGGCCTGTTGTCATCGCAGCCGCAGCACCGAGCGTTGTCCCTCTGGAGAGCAGTTCGCTTCAGTCGGTGGCAGGTCGATATGTAGCACTGCGGCAATATCCAAACGACAGCGATATTTCGCGGTATCATTCGGCCCGCATCGGCCCCTGCCAGAGCAGGTGCAAGAGGCGCCCGAGCCACTGCCCGATGCCCATGACCACAGCGGCCAGACCGCTTCCAAGACGAATAGAGTGAACAGTACACAACGACAGATCGCCATCATCGGCGGGGGACTTTCAGGGATTTGCAGCGCCTACTTCCTGGCCGCGAAGGGCTATGAAGTGGCCGTCATCGAACGCCGTGCGCATGTGGCCGAGGAAGCCACCTTCGGTGACGCCGGCCTGCTGGCCCCGGGCGCGGCCATGCCGCTGACCTTGCCGGGTGCCATGGCAACCTTCGCCTGCCGCTTCCGCGATGAGCCACGCGTGCTGCTGGCCCCCGGTGCCGATTTCGGTCGTCGGCGCTGGATGCGCGCCACGCGCCAGGCCCAGCACCACCACTTTGCCCAGAACAAGCTGCGCCTGACGCGCCTGTCGGCCTACGGCCAGAGCCTGGTGCTGCAATTGCAGGCCCACCACAACCTGGACAATGAAAACGGCCAGGGCGTCTTCCACCTCTTCCGCCATCCCTCCGAGGCGGCGCGCATGACGCATTTGCAGCAAGCCGCGCAAGAATGCGAGTTCAAGCACCAGGCGCTGGACGCCGCCGGCATCCGCGCGCTGGAACCGGCCTTTTCCTCGGAAGCGACACTCTCCGGCGCGCTCTACTATCCTGAGGACATGGCCGGCAACTGCGTGCTCTTTGCCAAGCAGATGCGCAATGCGGCCCAGGAGCTGGGGGTGAGTTTCCATTTCGACTCCACCGTGACGGCCATCGACGCCGAATTCGGTGGCCGCCTGGCGCTGAGCGTGAACTCGCCCCATCTGGCCTCGCAGATGCGGGTCGATGCCGTGGTGGTGGCCGCCGGCATGTCCAGTGCCGAGCTCTTGCGCCCGCTTGATACCGCCCTGCCGCTGCGGGCGGTACAAAGCTATTCGGCGCTGGTGCCGGTCAAGAATCCGGATGATGCCCCCAGCATGGCGCTCTATGACGACAGCTACAAGGTCGCCATGACACGCCTGGGCGGACGCATCCGCATCAGCGGCCTGCTGGGCTTCGTGCCGCCGGGTCAGACCCTGCCGCCCAAGGCCCTGCGCAACCTGCTCAAGATCGCCGGCGACTATTACCCCAATGCGGCCAACTACAACCAGGCGCATTTCTGGAGCAATACCATGGCGCTCTTGCCGCACGGCCTGCCCGTGGTCGGGCCGACCCGGCATGGCAATGTCTTCGTCAACGTCGGCCATGGTGCCACCGGCTGGGCCGCCAGCGTGGGTTCGGCGCGCCTGCTGGCTGACCTGGTCAGCGGCGACCAGACCGAGATTGCCGCCGAGGGCTTGCTGCCGCGCGACGTACTGGCCTGAGCAGGCTGTCTCTGCCGTCTGCTGCGGCCCTGGTCGCGTGCCTTCTTTTCATCGATAAAGATCGCGCAAGGGCCTGCACGGACAGAACAATTCACTTAAAATCAAGCACCCGCGTAACCAGCGCCTGAGCGTGTGAATTTTTCTGCACTTGGCTCTCCAGCGCCGACCTTGCGCGGTGTTCCAGCGGTCTTCTCGCTGCACTGACGCCCATCCACTCAACGTCCCCGCCACCCCGATCATGAGCGCGCTCCATACCGTTGCCGAGATCCGCCAGGTTGAACAAGCGGCCCTGTCCGCCCTGCCCCCTTACACCCTGATGCAGCGCGCCGGCGCCGCCATTGCCGAGCAAGCCCAGCAGTTGCTGTGTTCGGCCACGGCCTCTTCGCCGGCGGTGCTGATCCTGGCCGGGCCCGGCAACAATGGTGGCGATGCGCTGGAAGCGGCCTGCCTGCTGGAAGAAGCCGGCATCGAAGTGAGCGTGCAGCTGCATGCCGACGAAAGCCGCCAGCCCGCCGATGCGCGCCGGGCGTTGGCGCGTGCCCGCGAAGCGGAAATCCAGTTCATCGAAGGCCATGGCGATGCGCCGCTGCGGGCGCACTCCTGGGCCCTGGTGATCGACGGGCTGTTCGGCATCGGCCTGGCGCGTCCGCCCGGACCAGCCTTGCGCCCCATCATCGAGTACGTCAACAGCTTGCGCTGCCCGGTGCTGTCCATCGATGTCCCCAGCGGACTCAATGCCGACACCGGCAGCATCGTGGGCGGCCGCGAGGGCGTGGCCGTCCAGGCCACGCATACCCTGAGCTTCATCGGCGACAAGCCCGGTCTGCATACCTGTGACGGCAGTGACCACAGCGGCCAGATCGTGGTCGAGCCACTGGACATCGACGCGGCGCTGCTACCCCCGGCGCGCGCCTTCCTCAATGGTCCGCAAAGTTTTGCCACCGCGCTCAAGCCGCGCGCCAACAACAGCCACAAAGGCAGCTATGGCGATGTGATCGTGGTGGGCGGTGCGCGCGGCATGGCCGGTGCGCCGGTACTGGCGGCGCGCACGGCAGCTTTTGGCGGGGCCGGACGGGTCTATGTGGCCTTCGTGGACGAGGGACCGGCCTATGACGACAAGCACCCCGAACTGATGTTCCGCCTGGCCGACCGGGTGGAATTCGGCGCCAGCGCGGCCCTGGTAGTCGGCCCCGGCATGGGCACCTCGCGCCATGCGCATGACATCCTGGCGCGCGCCCTCGACAGCGAAGCCGATATCGTCGTCGATGCCGATGCCCTCAATCTGATCTCGGCCGAGCCCACGCTGCAGCACAAGCTGCACCGCCGCAGCCAGCGCGGTACGCAGCCGTGCAGCATCATCACGCCCCATCCACTGGAGGCCGCCCGCCTGCTCGACAGCACCACCCAGCAGATCCAGCAGGACCGCCCGCAGGCGGCGCGGCTGCTGGCCCGGCAGTTCAATGCCATCACCGTGCTCAAGGGGGCGGGCACGGTCATCGCCTTCCCCGATGGCGAGATCGCCATCAACCCCAGCGGCAATCCGGCGCTGTCCACCGCCGGTACCGGCGACGTGCTCTCGGGATTGTGCGGGGCCTTGCTGGCGCAGGGCTGGCCGACCGCGTCGGCCGCCCTGGCCGCCACCTGGATCCACGGCGCCGCCGCCGACCAGTTGGTGGCGGCAGGACAGGGACCGGTGGGGCTGACCGCCAGTGAATTCATCCCGGCCATCCGTGCCGTCTTCAACCAGATTCTCCGAGACCATGTCCAGCGCCGTCCTGCCCTACCCACGCATCGCCCCCAGCCATAAGCTGGGTATCCTGTTCCTGATTTCGGGGCTGTGGACACTGTCACTGCTCGATACCGCCGGCAAGCTGCTGGCCCTGGCGGGGTATCACGTGGTGATGATTGCCTGGATGCGCTACACCATCAATCTGTTCTTCATGGCGGCCACGCTGGCGCCCTTGTACCGGCGCCGTCACGGGCGCAGCATCCTGCAGTCCAACCGGCTCGGACTGCAATTGGGACGGGGTGCGCTGCTGCTGGCGTCGACGCTGATTTTCTTTTCGGTACTGAAGATCGTGCCATTGGCCGAGGGCACGGCCATGAATTTTTGCGCACCGCTGATCGTGCTGGCCATCTCGCCGTGGCTGCTGGGCGAACGCAGCTATCTGTCGCGCTGGATTGCGGTATTGATCGGATTTACGGGCATGCTCATCGTGATTCGCCCCAGTGGCGACATCCCGCCCTATGGCGTGGCGCTGGGCCTGGTCTCGGCCTTCACCCAGGCCATGCTGTCCATCCTCAACCGCAAGGCCAGCCAGGCCGATAACCCGATGGTGACGCTGTTTTATGGCGCGCTGGTGGGCAGCATCGTCTCGACGCTGCTGGTGCCCTTCTTCTGGACCAGTCATGCGCCCACGATGGTGGAACTGGCGATCCTGGTCTCCACCGGCATCACCAGCACCATCGGCCACTTCCTGCAGAACTCGGCCTACCGGCATGCCGAAGCCTCGGTGCTGACGCCCTTCTTCTATGCCCAGATCATCTCGGCCTGCGGCATGGGGTGGCTGGTCTTCGGGCAGTTCCCGGACCAGATCACGGTCCTGGGCATCGCCATCATCTGCGCCAGCGGGATCGGCATCGCCTACATCGAACACAAGCGCGCGCACCCGCTGCCGCCGGCCGATCCGATGGAGTCCGTCTAATCAGTCCTGCACCAGCCGCCCGGCGGCAATGGTCAGGGTGCGCTCGCAACGGGCGGCAATGCCGGGGTCATGGGTCACCAGCACCAGCGTGGAGCCGCGCTCGCGGTTCAGTTCAAACATCAGCTGAATGACCGATTCGCCGGTAGCCGCATCGAGGCTGCCGGTCGGTTCATCGGCAAACAGCAGGGGCGGTTCGGTCACAAAGGCGCGTGCCAGCGCCACGCGCTGCTGCTCGCCGCCGGAGAGGTATTTGGGATAATGCTTCAGGCGGCTGCCCAGGCCCACGCGACCCAGCATCTCTTGCGCCTTGGCCCGCGCCTGGTTGTCACCGCGCAGTTCCAGCGGCAGCATCACGTTTTCCAGGGCATTGAGGTGTCCTAGCAGCTGGAAGGACTGAAACACGAAGCCCAGTTTGCGCTTCCTCAACAGCGCCCGGCCATCTTCATCGAGGGCGTAGATGTCTTCGCCATCGAGGCGTACGGAACCTGCGCTGGGCGTATCCAGTCCAGCCAGCAGGCCCAGCAGGGTCGACTTGCCGGAACCGGAAGCGCCGACGATGGCCACCGTGGTTGCGGCGGCCACGGTAAAATCGATGTCGCTCAGGATGGTCAGGCGACCGGATGGAGCGGCCACATCGGCAACATGTTTGGACAACTGAAGGACTTCAATGGCGGCAATGACGGCAGAACTGGCGGGAGCGGAAGCGGGCATGCAGGGCAATCGGGCAAGTGGGTCCGGGACAGGTGCGCGGCGCAACGGGCTGGTGGGCGCGGTGTTGCGTCTGCTGGCGGGCGTCGTGCTGATGGTAGCGGCGACGAGCGCTTATTCTGCCCCAAAAAACCTGCTCGTGCTCGGTGACAGCCTGTCCGCCGAATATGGCCTGCAGCGCGGCACCGGCTGGACCGGCCTGCTGCAGAAGCGGCTGCAGCAGAACAAGCTGGATTACCAGGTGGTCAATGCCAGCATCAGCGGCGACACCACCATCGGCGGGCGCAACCGCCTGCCACCGCTGATGGCGCAGCACAAGCCGGCCGTCGTGGTGATCGAACTGGGCGCCAACGACGCCCTGCGCGGCCTGCCGCTCAAGACCAGCCAGGACAACCTGCAAGCCATGATCGATCTGGCGCACCAGCAAAAGGCCAAGGTACTGCTGGTGGGGATGCAGATTCCACCCAATTACGGCCCCGACTACACGCACCGTTTCGCGGCGATGTACCAGGAGCTGGCCAAGAGCAACAAGGTGGCGCTGGTGCCGTTCTTCTTCGAGGGGATCGCGGCCGATCTCTCACAGTTCCAGGCTGATCGCATTCATCCCAATGAACAGGCGCAGCCCAGGCTGCTGGACAATGTCTGGCCGCATCTCAAGCCGCTGGTCGGGCTGAAGTAAGCGCGATCGTCCGGCCACAAAGCCCCAGTGCCGTCGCGGGCATCAGGGGCTCTTTTCCTGATGGCGAAGGTGTTTCAATGCCGCGCGTACAACGCCAGGAAGCGTCGCAGCAGCCCGGCCGATTGCGGCGTCTCGCTGACCTTCTCGCACAGCGCCTGTGCATCGATGCCGCAGCCACGGTAGATATCGGCGTAGTAATGCAGATGGGCGCGCACGAACTCGGGCGAGAACTCGGGATGGAACTGCGTCGAATAGACGTTGTGCTTGTGCTTGATGACGTGGTGCGGGTCCATAGGCGAGCGGGCCATGACGATGGCGTCCTTGGGCGGACGCAGCACCGACTGCATGTGCAGCATGTGGGCCGGGAATTCGTCCGGCAGCACGCCCAGCAACTCATCCTGGCGACAGCATTCCAGCGTCCTCACGTGCATGGTGCCGGCGGCGCGGCCGGCCGGGTTGTAGCCGACTTCGCCGCCAAAGGCATGGGTCAGCAACTGGTGGCCATAACAGATGCCGAACATGGGCGTGTCCAGTTCGGCAGCGTCGCGAATCCATTCGGCAGTGCGCTCGCTCCAGTCTTCCTTGTCAGTCACCATGGCCGGTGAACCGGTAATGAAAACCGCGCGGTAACTGCGCGGGCAGGACGGGCGCTCGCCTTCATAGACGGTCACCACTTCGATCTCGGTACGGCACAGACCGGCAGCGCAGCCTATCTGGTCGACATAGCCACCATAGTTGGTCTTGAGGGAAGGATTGGCATCTCCGGTGCGAATGATCAGGACTGGGGCAGGCATAAAAACTGGGTCGTATTCAGGGCAAGTCTCGCATCGGAAGCACTCCTCGTGGAAATACCCCCTGCGATGCTTTTCGAATGTCGACTGGAGAAAGCGACAACTTGTACGGCAGCCGTTTGTTTCCGAAACGGCGCAACATGACGTGCGGATGACAGGAATTTCATCTCGACAGCACAAAAGCTGCATGTTCCCACACGGTGGAAAGCTGACGAAACGCCAACGGACGATGGAAGAATTGAAGCGGATTCCCCGGTGCCGGCTCCCTGTTGCATCCCGCTCGAATGCAGCGCCGGTGTCCATGATGAAACAAAAAAGGCCGCTGGAAAAGCGGCCTGTGTAAATTTTTTAGCAAATTGTGGCGGTCATGCCGACAACTCCCCGTGCTGGGGCAGCACAGCGCACCGATTCACGATCCCGGTGCGCTCCTTGCACTGGCTGCCCCACGGCGGGCCGTGCGATTAGCTCACTTGGCGCTCACTTGGCAGCATCATCCGCGCTCACCGCAGCAGCCCCCTTGAGCAGCTTGGTCTTGGCCTTCTCGCGCAGGTAGTCCAGGTAGCCCAGGGCATCCTGCTGCGACAAGGCGGCGGTGATCTGCTCCTGTTCGGCCTTGCGACGTGCGGTGTCGACGGTCTTGGGCTGTTCCACCTTGGTGATACGGTAGATCTGGTAGCCCAGGCCGCGCGTCTCGGCGCCCACGTAGACCGGCAGCTTGGCGGTATCGGCCTTCATGACGGCGTTGAAGGCTTCCTGGGTCCAGCCGTCGGACTTCACGCGGGACACCACCTTGGGCTCGCTGAAGCCGCTGGCATCATCCTTGGCCTGCAGCTGGGCCAGGCGTTCCTGGCCCGCCTTCACTGCCAGGGATTGCTCTTCGGCTGCCACCACGTCCTTCTGCACCTCCGCCTTGACTTCCTCGAACGGGCGCTTGGACACCGGCTTGTAGCTGGTCATGCGCGCGGCCACCAGGGTGTTGGGAGCGGTCTGCACGGCTTCAGTGTTGTGCTTGCCCTTGATCACGTCGTCGGTGAACAGTGCGCTCAGGAACTTGGCATTGTTGTAGGGTGCCGCACCGGCTGCCGGGTTGGGCAGGCGGGTCACGCCGGAGGCGGTCTGGATCTTCAGCTTGAGCTTGTCGGAGACGGCTTTGAGGCTGTCGGCGTTTTCATAGACCAGGTTGTTGAACTGGTCGGCCATGTCCGAATACTTCTTGGCGGCGATCTGCTTCTTGATGTCGGCACCGATCTCGGCCTTGACCGATTCCAGCGGCTTGACCGACGCCGGCTTGATGCCGGTCACCTCGATGACGTGATAGCCGAAGTCGGACTCCACCGGATCGCTGATCTCGCCCTGCTTCAGGCTGAAGGCGGCATCGGCGAAGGGTTTGACCATGGCGTCGCGGCTGAAGTAACCGAGGTCGCCACCGTTGGCGGCCGAGCCGGGGTCCTGCGAATTGGCTTTGGCCAGCTTGGCAAAGTCACCCGGATTCTTGCGCAGCTGCGCCACCAGAGCATCGGCCTTGCTCTTGGCTGCAGCCTTGTCGGCCGCCGAGGCATCCTTCTTGACGGTGATCAGGATGTGGCTGGCGCGACGCTGTTCTTCGGTGGCGTACTGCTTCTGGTTCTGCTCGTAGTAGGACTTGATATCGTCATCGGTGACAGTGGCCTGGGCAGCCACGGCCGCCGCATCCAGGACCACGTACTCGATGTCGGCCTGTTCCGGGGTCTCGAAACGGGCGGTGTTCTTGTCGTAGTAGGCCTTGAGCATGTCGTCGGTCACCTTGACCTGGCTGGCGTAGCTGTCCGGCTTGAAGTTGAGCATCTGGACGGTACGTTCCTGATCGTTCAGGTTGGACAGGTTCTCGGCCACGGTCCTGGGCGCGAAAGCGGTGCTCTGGATGGCAGCATTCAACTGCTGCACGGCCATTTCGCGGCGCAGGCCGGCTTCGTAGGACTTCTGGGTCATGCCCTGCGCGGCCAGCAGCACGCGGTACTGCTCATTGTCGAAGGTCCCGTCCGGTTTGGTCAGGCCGGGAATCTGCAGGATGCTTTGCTGCAGTACCTGGTCCGGCACCACCAGCTTGCTGGCCACCACCTCGGCGCCCAGGGCGCGCTGGGCGATCAGGTTGTCGAGGATGGCGCGGCGCGCCTGCGGGCTATCGAAGATCTTGCTGTCGAACTGATTGCCATACACCTGGCGCATGCGTTCGAGCTGCTGGCGATGCGCGGCATCCCACTCTTCCTTGGTGATGGTCTGGCCGGCCACCTTGGCCACGCCGCTGTCGTCGGTCAGGCGGCTGTAACCCTCCAGGCCGAAGAAGGCGAACGACGGGAAGATGAACAGCAGCAGCAGGAACTGCATCAGGCGCTGGTGAGTACGAATGAAATCAAACATGTATAGCCAATCAATAAACGATCTGGTCAATGAAGGACAGCGGGGATCAGCGAAGACTGCCGCTGGCGCGCGCCGATAAGAAAAAAGGCGAACTCGCGTTCGCCCTGATCCGGCGCAGGCCCGTCAGGCCCGGGAGACACAACGCACACCGTCATGCTCGCGCGACATTATACACATGCCAATGCCGGCAGGCATCTTTGCCGGGAACCGCTATCGGTCCATCTGGGCCAGCGCCACGCTGCGCAACTGGAAACGGCCATCGTTGTTGAACAGCCAGCTCTCCGAGAGTTCGATACGGCCCTGCTTGAGCAGCGCCGGTGGCGGCTTGGGAAAGGGCGCCGCGGTTTTCAGGCTGCCCAGGGCGCTGGCCTCGGCGTGCTTGTCGCGGTTGCTGCGCAGGATCTCGCTCCTGACCAGGTTTCCCTCACCATCCACCACGTACTTGATGACGATCACCGAGCGCAGCAAGGCTTGCGGGCGCTCTATGTAGACACTGGTGAAATTGACCTGGGAAATGCGCCTGGCCAGGTCGACCTTGTAGCCCTCCACGGTGGTGGCGGTGGAGGTGGCGTCTTCGGTGGTCTTCTTCTGCTCGATCAGGGCGCGTGCCAGTGCGTCACGCTCCTGCTGGGTGCTCTCCGGCGCCGAGCAGGCCGCCAGCATGGCGGCCACGCCCACGCCTGACATCGCCAGCCGCATCCCGGGTCGCCGCCCGGGCTTGCCGTTTTTGTTCATTTGCTCCTCCAAAGGACTGAATGATCTTGCTTCACCCGCCGTACGGCGTCAATGAAGGATCTGACCAAATTTGGACAGTCATTTCCGCCGCGGATTCCCCCGCCGCGAGAGCCCGAAGGCCGATCCATAGCTTCAATCTATAGCAAGGATTCCAGTCCGCTATCACAGCAGGGGGTGTCATCCAGCAGTCATATTAGGCCCGTACCATCCGCTTGCCTTTGAACGGGTCGGCCCGTCAGGCGCAAGCCCGCATGGGCGCTGCGTTTGGGCAAAACCACGAGCCAGCCAGACACCTTCCGAGATGATGCCCACACCCTCTTGCGCCGCCGCCCTCGCGATGCCGGTTTGTCCGCCTGATGATGCCGATGCCGGCGAGCGTTTCCTGTCGGTACGCGGTATCGAAAAACGCTTCGGGGCCTTTACCGCGCTGGACGGGGTGTCGCTGGAAGTGCACCGGGGAGAGATGGTCTGCCTGCTGGGCCCGTCGGGCTGCGGCAAGACCACCCTGCTGCGCACCATCGCCGGGCTGGAGCGCCAGGACGCCGGCCAGCTCGTGGCCGCCGGTCGGGACATTTCCGGTCTGCCGCCGCAATCGCGCGATTACGGCATTCTGTTCCAGTCCTATGCCCTGTTTCCGAATCTGACCGTGGCCGACAACGTCGCCTATGGCCTGCGCAATATGAAGCGCCAGGCACGCCAGGCGCGCGTCACGGAGATGCTGGCCATGGTCGGCCTGGACGGCAGTCAGTCCAAGTATCCCGGCCAGCTGTCCGGCGGCCAGCAGCAGCGCGTGGCTCTGGCGCGTGCACTGGCGCCGTCGCCTTCACTGCTGTTGCTCGATGAACCGCTTTCGGCACTGGATGCGCAGGTACGCGAACACCTGCAACTGGAAATCCGCCGCCTGCAAAAGCAGTTCCGCATCACCACCCTCATGGTCACGCATGACCAGGAAGAAGCGATGGTCATGGCCGACCGCATCGCCGTCATGCAGCACGGGCGCATCGAGCAGTTCGGCACGCCCGCCGAGATCTACCGCCGTCCGGCCACACCTTTCGTGGCGGACTTCATCGGTCATGCCAACTGGCTGCCGTTTTCGCGCATCTCGGGGTCGCAGGTCACCGTGGGGGCCTTGCGCCTCGAAGTGCGTCCCGAAGAAGCGGAGCTGCAAAGCGGCCGCCTGTTCTGCCGGCCCGAGGCCGTGGAACTGTTCGCCACCGAAGACTGTGCCAACCGCTTCCGGGCGCGTGTGGTCGATCGCATCTATCTCGGGCACCGCTACCGCCTGGCCTTGTCAGCGGATGCGCTGCCGGGCCAGACCCTGCTGGCCGACGTCAGCGGCGATTCGCACGAGCGCCTGACCGCCCTGTCGGCACACGACGATCTGTGGGTGGCCTTGCCGCGCCAGGCACTGCGGGTCTTTGCCTGAGCCGCAACATTCATGACGATGCAATCTTCCCTGCCCCCTGCCCGCTCACTGACTGCCATGGCACTCGACCAGACCCTGCCCGCCACGGCACAGGCCGGCCGCGCCGGCACCGACCGCAGCCAGTGGCTGCCGGGCGCATTGAAATGGCTCTTGCTGGTGCTGCTGTCGCTTGGTCTGGGCGGCCCCCTGTTGTTCATCCTGGCACAGGCTTTCCTTACGCCCGAGGGCAACTGGGCCGGTATCCAGCCCTTCGTAGCCCTGTTTGCCAATATCAATTTCCTGCCGCTGCTGGGACGCAGCCTGTGGGTCTCGGCAGTCACTGCCGTGGTCACGGTGCCGCTGGCCTATGTGTTCGCCTACGCCCTGCAGCGCAGCTGCATTCCCTGCAAGGGCCTGTGGCGCGGCATCGGCCTGTTGCCGCTGCTGGCGCCGTCGCTGTTGCCGGGCATCGCGCTGATCTACCTGTTCGGTAATCAGGGACTGTTCAAGGAATGGATGGATGGCAGCATCTACGGCTTCTGGGGCATCCTGCTGGGTGAAGTGTTCTACACCTTCCCGCATGCCATGATGATCCTGCTGTCGGCGCTGTCGCAGGCCGACGGTCGCCTCTACGATGCGGCCCATGCCATGGGCGCCTCGCGCTGGCGCGTCTTCACCACGGTCACCCTGCCGACCACGCGCTATGGCATCTTTGGTGCGCTGTGTCTGGTCTTCACGCTCACCATCACCGACTTCGGCGTGCCCAAGATCACCGGTGGCGCCTACAGCGTGCTGGCCGTGGAAGCCTACAAGGCCGTGGTCGGTCAGCAGCAGTTCGGGCGCGGTGCGCTGATCGGCTTGCTGCTGCTGGTGCCGGCCCTGTTGACCTTCGCCCTGGACGCCTGGCTGCAGCGCCGCCAGCGCGCCACCATGAGCAGCCGTTCGGAAGCCTACATACCGCGTCCCGACTGGCGCCGCGATGGCCTGAACCTGCTGGCGGTGGCGCTCATCGCTGCGGCCATCCTGATGATGATCGTGGTCGCCATGGGTGCGTCGGTGGTCAAGCTGTGGCCCTACAACCTGCAGCTGACCTGGCAGCACTACGACTTCGACAACATGGATGGCGGCGGCTGGCTGGCCTACTGGAACAGTCTGAGACTGGCCTGCGGCACCAGCGTGGCTGGCACCGTGGTCATCTTCACCGGTGCCTGGCTGATGGAAAAGACGCGCGGCCAGCGCTGGCTCTCGCCCCTGCTGCGCATGCTGTGCTTCCTGCCCATGGCCGTGCCCGGCCTGGTGCTGGGCCTGGGCAGCCTGCTCTTCTTCAACCGTCCGGCCAATCCGTTCAACTTCCTCTACGGGACGATGACACTGCTGGTGCTGTGCTGCATCGTGCACTTTTACACCACGGCGCACCTGAGCGCCGTCACTGCCCTCAAACAGCTCGATCCGGAATTCGAGGCCGCCTCGCTGTCGCTGAAGGTGCCACTGCTGCAGACCTTCCTGCGCGTGACCGTACCGCTGTGCCTGCCGCAGATGCTGGAGATCTTCCGCTACCTGTTCGTGTCCTCGATGACCACGGTATCGGCGGTGATCTTCCTGTATCGCCCCGATACGGTGCTGGCCTCGGTGGCGGTACTCAACATGGACGATGCCGGCGACGTCGGTCCGGCGGCGGCCATGTCCACGCTCATCCTGCTGAGCTCGGCGCTGGCCTCGCTGCTCATGCACCTGGCCGGCAGCGGCTGGCTGGCGCGGGCCCAGGCCTGGCGCCGGGGCCGCGCCCACTGAACCGGACTGACTACACCACGATTTCCCCACCTAGCGTCCTCGACGCGTTTTCAACCCAGCCATTCACAGACGAAGGCCATCATGAAAAAAACCAAGCTGTTTTCCCTGCTCGCATCGCTGATCGGCGCCGGCATGCTGTTCTCGGCCCAGGCCCACGCCGCCACCACGCTGACCGTCTACACCGCCCTCGAAGCCGACCAAATCAAGGCTTACCAGGCCGCGTTCCAGAAGGCCAATCCGGACATCGAGATCAAGTGGGTGCGCGACTCCACCGGCATCGTCACGGCCAAGCTGCTGGCCGAGAAGGCCAACCCGCAGGCCGACGTGATCTGGGGCCTGGCTGCCACCAGCCTGGCCCTGCTGGACAAGGAAGGCATGTTGACGCCCTACGCCCCGCACGGCCTCTCGGCCATCGATGCCAAGTACCGCAGCGCCGCCAATCCGCCGGCCTGGGTCGGCATGGACGTGTGGGCTTCGGCGATCTGCTTCAATACCGTGGAAGCACAAAAGCAAGGCTTGCCCAAGCCGACCTCCTGGGCTGACCTGACCAAGCCGGTCTATGCCGGCAAGATCGTGATGCCCAATCCGGCTTCTTCGGGGACCGGCTACCTGGATGTCTCGGCCTGGCTGCAGATGATGGGTGAAGAAAAAGGCTGGGCCTACATGGACGCCCTGCACAAGAACATCGGCCAGTACACCCACTCCGGCTCCAAGCCCTGCAAGCAGGCCGCGACAGGTGAATTCCCCATCGGTATCGCCTTCGAGTACCGCGCCGTCAAGACCAAGAAGGAAGGCGCCCCGATCGACGTGATCCTGCCCTCCGAAGGTCTGGGCTGGGATATCGAAGCCACCGCCATCGTCAAGGGTACCAAGAACCTGGAAGCGGCCAAGAAACTGGCTGACTTCTCGGCCAGCAAGGATGCCATGGCCCTGTATGAAAAGAACTTCGCCGTGGTCGCCGTTCCCGGCGTGGCCAAGCCGGATCCACTGCTGCCGGCCGACTATGAGAAGCGCCTGATCAAGAACGACTTCACCTGGGCCAGCACCAACCGCGACCGCATCCTGACCGAGTGGAGCAAGCGTTACGAAAGCAAGTCCGAGAAGAAGCAGTAAGACCAGAGCCAGTCGGCAACACCTCACCGTCACGGTGGCGCGTTCGTGCGTCACCGTGACGGTGCCAGGAGAGGATCGCAGGACGCCGCCAGAGTGTCCCCGCACAACAGGCAACACGACATCTCGCAACTGACTCCGACGGAGCAATCTCCCATGACCAATTCCCTCTCAGAACACGATCCGCAGCACTTCGACCTGGCCGTGGTCGGCTCGGGCATCCTCGGCCTGGCCCACGCCTACGCCGCCGTCAAGCGCGGCCTCAAGGTGGCCGTCTTCGAACGCACCGGTACGCCCCTGGGCGCTTCCGTGCGCAATTTCGGCATGGGCCTGGTGACCGGCCAGCCGCCGGGCATCATGCTGGACCTGGCCCGCGAAAGCCGCGCCCTGTGGCTGCACCTGTCCACCCGCGCCCATTTCAGCGCCCGTGAAGCCGGCACCCTGCTGTTTGCCCGCAGCCAGGCCGAGCATGACGTGCTGCTGGAATTCATGACCGTGCGAGCGCGCCAGTACGATTACCGCGCCAGCCTGCTCGAAGGCGACAAACTCAACACCCTCTACAACGGGCGCTTCCGCCATCACCGCTCGGCCCTGCATGGCACCGAAGACCTGCAACTCTATTCGCGTGAAGCCATGCCGGCGCTGGTGGCCTACCTGCACTCGCAGGGCGTGCATTTCCGCTTCAATACGCTGGTCCATGGCACCGCCGACGGACGTCTGTCGACCACCGCCGGGGAGTTTCACGCCGAACGCGTGGTGGTGTGCTCGGGCCACGATTACCAGACCCTCTTCGCCGATCGCCTGCAGCCGATGAACCTGAAGCAGTGCCGTCTGCAGATGCTGCGTCTGAAGACCGAGGAGCCGCTGCCGCTGACCCATGCGGTGCTGACCGGCCTGTCCTGCACGCACTATGGCGCCTTCTCGGACCTGCCGAGCGCGCGCGCGGTGCATGCCGAGATCGAGGCCAACGCCCCGCTGCTCAACAAGCACGGCATCCATCTGCTGGTCAGCCCGACGCCCTACCAGGAGCTCATCGTCGGCGATTCGCACCACTACGGCACCGATGCTCCCCCCTTCAACAGCGAAGAAGTCGATGAACTGCTGCTGGGTCTGGTGGAGCACACCCTGGCCACCCGCGTGAAGGTGATCGAGCGCTGGCAGGGTGTCTATGGCAGCAAGGGGCCTGGCCCCTTCTCGGCGCTGGCCATCGACGACCACACCTCGGTGGTGCTGATGCACACCGGTATCGGCATGAGCGTGGGACTGGGACTGGGCGAGCGTGTGGTCAAGGCGCTGCTGGAAGGTGAGGCCCTGCCCTCGCCGAGCGCGCAAGCCACGCCGGCCACCGCACCGGCCTGACGTCGCTGTCCCCGGCTGACAGGGCGATTTGCATCTGCATCGCCCTGTCACCGCCGTCACGACCGGCTTTCTGGCCGGTCAGGCATGCCGCTGACCCGCATGCCTGGCAAGATGCTTCACTTTCTGTTCCTCATTGCTGACAGAAAATCTTTTTTGCCCCCCCTCCCCAAAAGGCGAGCCCCCGACCGCAATCGCTGCGACGCAATATCCCCTGATACCCCGCAAGGTCTTGCCGGAAGGGCTTTGCGCTGCTGCATCGCAACTAGAAACCGGCTTGCTGCGCTGTAAGCTTGTGTAAGTTTGGAGCAAGTCCTGCGTAAGTTTGGCGTCGCACACTCGCCGCATGGACAAGTGGGTCCTTACGCAGGCAATGCGAAGTCAATATCGCGGTTTGTGTTAGACGGGGAAGCGAGGGGAGGCGATTCTTCATGCTCTGCATGCTCTGTTCTCCGGTGCGTTCCTGCATAACGCCCCATTCGGCCATCTGCTGCATTGTTGCCCCGAGTACCTGGCTGCATTCCATGTAGTAGCACACTCATTAAAACCAAGGAGACAAACATGACCACAGCATCAGTCAACACGACTGCGCGCGGCATCACCCCGGAGGAGAAGAAAGTCATCTTCGCCTCGTCGCTAGGCACCGTTTTCGAATGGTATGACTTTTACCTGTACGGTTCGCTGGCGGCCATCATCGCCAAGCAATTCTTCGCCGGCACCGATCCCAACACTGCCTTCATCTTCGCCCTGCTGGCCTTCGCCGCCGGTTTCATCGTGCGTCCGTTCGGCGCGCTGGTGTTCGGTCGCCTGGGTGACCTGGTCGGCCGCAAGTACACCTTCCTGGTGACCATCCTGATCATGGGTGCCTCGACCTTCATCGTCGGCGTGCTGCCCAACTACAACTCCATTGGCATCACCGCCCCGATCATCCTGATCGCCCTGCGCATCCTGCAGGGCCTGGCGCTGGGCGGTGAATATGGCGGTGCGGCCACCTATGTGGCCGAGCACGCACCGGAAGGCCGCCGCGGCGCCTTTACCGCGTGGATCCAGACCACCGCCACGATGGGCCTGTTCCTGTCGCTGCTGGTGATCCTGGGCGTGCGTACCGCGGTGGGTGAAGCTGCCTTCGCCGACTGGGGCTGGCGCATTCCCTTCCTGGTTTCCATCCTGCTGTTGGCCATCTCGGTGTGGATCCGCATGTCCATGAACGAGTCGCCGGCCTTCCTGAAGATGAAGGCCGAGGGCAAGACCTCCAAGGCACCGCTGACCGAAGCCTTCGGCCAGTGGAAGAACCTGAAGCTGGTCATCCTGGCACTGGTCGGCCTGACCGCCGGTCAAGCCGTGGTGTGGTACACCGGCCAGTTCTATGCCCTGTTCTTCCTGACCCAGACCCTGAAGGTGGATGGCCCGACGGCCAATATCCTGATTGCCGTGGCTCTGCTGCTGGCCACGCCCTTCTTCCTGTTCTTCGGTTCGCTGTCGGACAAGATCGGCCGCAAGCCCATCATCCTGGGTGGCTGCCTGATCGCCGCCGTGACCTACTTCCCGATCTTCAACGGCCTGACCCACTTCGCCAACCCGGCACTGGAATCGGCCCTGAAGAAGTCGCCGGTGATCGTCACCGCTGACCCGGCCAGCTGCCAGTTCCAGTTCAACCCGACCGGCACCAAGAAGTTCACCTCCTCCTGCGACATCGTCAAGGCCAAGCTGTCGGCGGCTTCGGTGAACTACCAGAACGTGGCCGGTGCACCGGGTTCGGTGGCCACCGTCAAGATCGGCGAGCGCATCATCACTTCATATGATGCGGCTGGCCTGTCCAAGGAAGAAGCGGCTGCCAAGGACAAGCAACTGTCCAAGGAACTGGCCGATGACATCAAGGCCGCCGGCTACCCGGCCAAGGCCGATCCGGAGCAGATGAACAAGCCCATGGTCCTGCTGCTGCTGTTCATCCTGGTGCTCTACGTGACCATGGTGTACGGCCCGATCGCGGCTTGCCTGGTGGAGATGTTCCCGACCCGCATCCGCTACACCTCCATGTCCATGCCCTACCACATCGGCAACGGCTGGTTCGGCGGCCTGCTGCCCACCACCTCCTTCGCGCTGGTGGCCTTCAAGGGCGACATCTACTATGGTCTGTGGTATCCGATCGTGATCTCGGTCATCACCGTGGTGATCGGCCTGCTGTTCGTGAAGGAAACCGTGCACAACAACATTCACCAATGATGCAATGATGATCTGATGCGCGTCCCTTTGGCCGACCTGGCTGAGGGACGTCGCAGGATAGGCAAGACGGCCGGACGCAATGAAGATTGCGTCCGGTTTTTTATTGCTGACGGGTGGGGCGCTGTGCGGGGCTCAGCGCATGCGCATGTAAAAAATTAGCCTTCCAGAAGAGACAGCGTAGCGCCGCCCTCGTCGTCTTGTTCCTCGTCATCGTCGTTGTAATTGAACTCGACCTTGCTCTGCACGACGATTTCATCCATGACACTCTGAAGCCCGCCCGACTCCACCACGGCATCAAAAGCTGTCATCAGGTCTTTGACGTTGATGATCTCTTCCACGGCCTTCATGTAGGTCTCCACGATCGCCTCGATCCTGTATTTGGCCAAGGCCTGCTGGCGAATAGCTGTTCGAATCTGCTCGGCGCTCTCGACCGACTTCACGACGAAGCTGATCGGGAAGCGCTGCACCTTGTCGATATCGAGGAAGTATTTGTTGACATCGATGGTTTCCGTCACCTGAAAGAATCGTCCCAGGGGCTTCATGACGAAGTCAATTCCGCCGTCATTGGCATTGGTGCGACCCGTCTTGTAGAGCACGAGAGCGGTCTTGGCAACCGTCTCCTCTGTCTCACCAATCCAAATGCTTTCCTGCCCGTACTTGGCTTTGAGAATTGCGTAGCTGACTATCTCAAAGACGCGCGCATCAACGTTCGACGCAAGCTGCTGCACAACGAATGCGATGGCCTTCTCCGGGGCCTGCTTGCCCAGCTCCGCGATTTGCCGGCAGGTTTCCAGGAACCCTTCAAAGGCGGCACGCTTGGCCTCCACGTAGGCATTGATGATCTCGATCACCGCTGGGGCAATGTTGTAGATGTGGTCCTTGCCATCTTTATGGCGGACAGCGACTTGCAGCAAATCTTCCTGGATCCAGTAGCGCTGGGTCGCCACGTCCCGAACGATAGGAGGCTTGCCGACAGAAGGGTAGAATTTCTTGAACTCGTCATTCAGGCGCGAATTGAGTGCATGATTCTGCAGCTTGGCGCCGAAAGGCAACTCGCGCTGGCGCCGGAACAAATCAGAAAAGCGAGCTCCCTCGTACTTCGCGTAGGACAGGCCAGCATTTTCCTTGGCGTAGCCCTTCTGGATGTAATCTTCAACGACGACGTAGAGCGCATAGTGATTGGCGAACGCGCCTCTGGCCTTCGATCCGCGGTTGGCTGCCCTGGTCTTGTTGTTCAGATAGCCCAGAATTGGGCTGCTCATGAAAACATCGAGGGCATAGTCTCCAAAGTGCTTCTTCAGCACGGCGAGGAGGGTCGGGGTGAAAGCGTGATGGGCACTGTCAAAGCTTGGCATCGAATAGCCCTCCCTGCTCCTGCGCACCTGCCCCGCCTCTTGCCCCGTTGCCGTTCTTGCGAACGTAGGTCTTGTCCGGAGCCGCCAAGGTTTCTCCATTGAGCTGGGTCGCTATGCCAAGCCTGCGCAGGCCGATCTTCACGTAATCGGTCTGCAGCTCGATACCAACGGAGCGCCGGCCCAGACGTTGCGCGACGGCGCATGTTGTAAACGTCCCGCCGAACGGGTCGAGAACCATGTCGCCAGGGTTGGAGCTGGCCTTGATGATGCGTTCAAGGAGCGCCTCCGGCTTCTGGCTCGGGTGCTCTTCGTATTCCGGCATACGGTACCGCACACGCGGCAGGTACCATGTATTGCCTGGCACTTTCGTCGTCTTGTAGGGGCTTGGGACCTCTTTTCGATAGTCCATGAGCTTTCGCACTGCCCCTGTCCGCGCTTCGACTTCAATGTCGGCCGCATTGAACGTGTAGGATTTCGCATCCTTGACGCAATAAAGAATCGGCTCATAGAGCGAGCCGAAAAATTTCTTCGCCTGCACTCCTGAGCTGTCGTAATGCCAGACGATGCGAGACAGTATGCTCATCCGTTGACGCAGCCACAGGTCAAGATAGGGCATCGCCTGTGTGCTGCTCATGACATACAGGCTCCCGCTGGGCTTGAGCTTGCGGATGCAGGCTTCAAGCCACCGATAGCACCACTCGGCATAGGCGAGGTCAGAAGGCCAGGCGTCCCTGAACTCACCGAACTTCTTGCCGATGTTGTAGGGCGGATCAGCAAAAATGAGGTCGACCGACGCATCTGGAATGCTGTCCAGAGCCTCAAGGCAGTCGCCATGAAAGACGGTGGTGACCTCGCCTTCGTATTTGTTTACCAACCCCGTACTCCTTGTAAGATTCGCCCGCACGGTCTGCATTGACGCGCATGCTGACCTGCCGTGAAAAGTCTTGCTTGCCGCTGCCAGCGCCAGCCAGCCCATCTCATTGAATGCCAGACCGAACAAGAAAAAGCCCGTGAAATCACAGGCTTGGGTGTTGTTTTCTGCCGATCAATGCCGGCAGTTTCCAGACATCAGGTCACTCCCACTCAATGGTCGCCGGCGGCTTCCCCGAAATGTCATAGACCACCCGGTTCAAGCCCCGCACCTCATTGATGATGCGGTTGGACACGCGGCCCAGCAACTCATGCGGCAGGTGCGCCCAATGCGCGGTCATGAAGTCCTGGGTCTGTACGGCACGCAAGGCCACCACGTATTCGTAGGTACGACCATCACCCATGACCCCAACCGACTTCACCGGCAGGAACACGGCAAAGGCCTGGCTGGTCTTCTCGTACCAGGTCTGGCCATCCTCATCCTTCGTATTGCGCAGTTCTTCGATGAAGATCGCATCGGCACGACGCAGCAGGTCGGCGTATTCCTTCTTCACTTCACCCAGGATACGCACGCCCAGGCCAGGACCGGGGAACGGATGGCGATACACCATCTCCGGCGGCAGACCCAGCGCCACGCCCAGTTCGCGCACTTCGTCCTTGAACAGTTCACGCAGCGGTTCCAGCAGCTTCAGGTTCAGCGTTTCCGGCAGGCCGCCGACATTGTGGTGGCTCTTGATGGTGTGGGCGGTCTTCTTGCCCTTGCCGGCGCTTTCGATCACGTCCGGATAGATGGTGCCCTGGGCCAGCCACTTGGCGCTGGTCAGCTTGGCCGATTCGGCCTGGAACACTTCCACGAACTCGCGGCCGATGATCTTGCGCTTGGCTTCCGGATCGGTCACGCCCGCCAGATGGCCCATGAACTGTGCGGTGGCGTCCACATGGATCACCTTCACGCCCAGGTTCTTTGCAAACATCTCCATGACCATCTTGCCTTCGTCCAGGCGCAGCAGGCCGTGGTCGACGAACACACAGGTCAGTTGGTCACCGATGGCGCGATGGATCAGCGCTGCCGCCACGCTGCTGTCCACACCGCCAGACAGGCCCAGGATGACTTCATCGCTGCCCACCTGCTGGCGGATCATCTCGACGGCTTCGGCGATGTAGTCCGGCATGTTCCAGTCCGACTGGCAGCCGCAGATCTCGTGCACGAAGCGGGCCAGCATGGCCTTGCCCTGCACGGTGTGGGTCACTTCCGGGTGGAACTGCACACCGTAGAAACGACGCTCCTCGTCGGCCATGCCGGCGATCGGACAGTTGCCGGTGGAAGCCATCAGCTTGAAGCCGGCCGGCATGTCATTGACCTTGTCGCCATGGCTCATCCAGACCTTCAGCATGCCGTGACCTTGGGCATTGGTGAAGTCGCTGATGTTGTCCAGCAGCTTGGTGTGGCCGTGGGCACGTACCTCGGCGTAGCCGAATTCGCGCAGGTGGCCGTTCTCGACCTTGCCGCCCAGTTGCTCGGCCATGGTCTGCATGCCGTAGCAGATGCCCAGCACCGGCACGCCCAGTTCGAAGACCGCTTGCGGCGCACGCGGGGTGTCGCCTTCGGTGACGCTGTTGGGGCCGCCGGAGAGGATGACGCCGGCCGCGCCGTAGTTGCGCACGAACTCGTCGGTCACGTCATGCGGGAATACCTCGGAAAACACACCGGCTTCGCGCACGCGGCGAGCGATGAGCTGGGTCACCTGGGAACCGAAGTCGAGGATCAGGATTTTCGAATGCGAATGCGTGGACATGGGCAGTGAGGTCTGGCTACGTTAAAAATGGACTTCTGAAAAGATCAACAGCCCGACAGCCTGGCATGATGCCGGTGGGCTGTCGGGCTGTGGCCGCATCGAAAATTACTCGGCGCGGTAGTTCGGGGCTTCCTTGGTGATCTGCACGTCATGGACATGCGATTCACGCATGCCGGCCGCGGTGATCTCGACGAACTCGGCGCGCTCGCGGAAGTCGTCGATGGAGCCACAACCGCAGTAACCCATGGAGGAGCGCACACCGCCCACCAGTTGATACAGGATCGCGACCACCGAGCCCTTGTAGGCGACGCGGCCTTCGATGCCTTCCGGCACGAACTTGTCGGCGGTGTTGTCGCCGTCCTGGAAGTAGCGATCGGCCGAACCGTCGGCCATCGCTCCCAGCGAACCCATGCCGCGATACGACTTGTAGCTGCGACCCTGGTACAGGATCACTTCGCCCGGGGCTTCTTCGGTACCGGCGAACATGCTGCCCATCATCACGGCCGAAGCGCCGGCGGCCAGCGCCTTGGCGACGTCGCCCGAGAAGCGGATGCCGCCGTCAGCGATCACCGGCACGCCAGTGCCCTTCAGGGCTTCGGCGACGTTGGCGATGGCCGAGATCTGCGGCACGCCGACACCGGCGACGATACGGGTGGTGCAGATGGAGCCGGGGCCGATACCGACCTTGACGGCATCGGCACCATGCTCGACCAGGGCCTTGGCAGCGGCGGCGGTAGCGATGTTGCCGCCGATGACTTCCACGTGCGGGAACTTGGTCTTGACCCACTTGACGCGGTTGAGCACACCAGCCGAGTGGCCGTGGGCAGTATCGACCACGATCACGTCCACGCCGGCGGCGACCAGCAGCTCGATGCGCTCGTCATTGTCCGGGCCCACGCCGACGGCAGCGCCCACGCGCAGCTTGCCGTGTTCGTCCTTGCAGGCGAAGGGGTGTTCGGTGGATTTCTCGATGTCCTTGACGGTGATCAGGCCGCGCAGCTCAAACGCATCGTTGACCACCATCACGCGCTCCAGGCGGTGCTTGTTCATCAGGCGCTTGGCTTCTTCGGGATCGGCGCTGGAGCCGTTTTCCTTGACGTAGACCAGCTTCTCGCGCGGGGTCATCTTGGCGCGGACTTCCGCGTCCAGTTCTTCTTCGAAACGCAGGTCGCGGTTGGTGATGATGCCCACCAGCGCCTTGCCTTCCACCACCGGGAAACCGGAGATGCCATGCTGCTTGGACAGCGCGATGACATCACGGATCTTCATGGTGGGGGGGATGGTGATCGGATCGCGGACCACGCCGGATTCGAAACGCTTGACCTTGGAAACCTCGCGCGCCTGTTCCTTGGGCGTCAGGTTCTTGTGGATGATGCCGATGCCGCCCTCTTGCGCCATGGCAATGGCCAGGCGAGCTTCAGTGACGGTGTCCATCGCCGCCGAGACCAGCGGAATGTTCAGCGAAATGTTGCGCGTCAGGCGCGTGGTCAGGGAAGTGTCTTTGGGGAGGATGTCCGAGAAGGCCGGAACGAGCAGCACATCATCGAACGTGAGTGCTTTTTGGAGAAGACGCATAGTGTTTCCTATAGGCGCAAAAGCGAATTATACAGAAAAGCTGATCGCGCGTCTTGCTCTACTTGCGTTTTGCCCTCCGGGCGTCGTAAAAATGCCGGAAGGCTGGGGCTCTGGGCCGGGCAGCAGCGCCGCTCAAGGGCGGTCGGCTTGCTCCCGGTGCGCGGCACGGCGGCGGCGCGACTGCTTGGGGTCCGCAATCAGCGGCCGGTAGATCTCGATGCGGTCACGCGCGCGCAGGGGCGTATCCATGGTCTTGAGCTTGCCGAAGATGCCGACCTTGCATACCGACAGGTCGATGGCCGGCTGCTCGCGCAGCAGGCCGCTCTCCAGGATGGCCTGCTGGATCGTGCAACCCGGCGCCACCCGCAAGTCTTTCAGAATCTGCAGTCCGGGCGCGGCGTAGCAGAGCTGGACTTGCAAAAAGGCATCGTCAGCCATATATCTGTTCGGCGCGTTTGCAGAAGGAATCGACGAAGCTGTTGGCGATCATGCTGAAGACCGGCCCGATCACTCCCTCCAGGATGCGGCTGGAAAATTCATATTCCATGTCGAATTCGATCTTGCAGGCATCCTCGCGCAGCGGTTTGAAGGTCCAGCGGCCTTCGAAATGCTTGAACGGGCCTTCCACCAGGCGCATGGTCATGCTGGTGGGGGGCACGTTGGTATTCTGGGTGCTGAAGGATTGCTTCAAGCCGTGATAATTGATCTTGATCTTGGCCGTGAGACTCTGGTCACTGCGTTCAGACACCTCGACACCGCCACACCAGGGCAGGAATTCAGGGTAGTCCTCAACCTTGTCGACCAGGTTGAACATCTGCTGCGCGCTATAGTTGATCAGAACGGTTTTGTGTACGACTGCCATCGAGGGTGATCCGTTTGATAAAATCGCAAAGGCACAATTTTAACCGACGAGACGAATTTTTATTTAGATGAGCATTATTGATAACAAAAAGGCCTTTTTCGATTACTTCATCGAAGAGCGATTCGAAGCAGGCCTCGTCTTGCAAGGTTGGGAAGTCAAATCGATCCGCGCCGGCCGCGTGCAACTCAAGGAAGCCTACGTGATCGTGCGCAATGGCGAGGTCTATCTGTTCGGCTGCCACATCAGTGCGCTGACCAGCACCTCCACGCACGTGCATCCGGAAACCACGCGCACCCGCAAGCTACTCTTGAATGCCGCCGAAATCAGCAAGCTGATCGGCAAGGTGGAACGTTCCGGCTACACGCTGGTGCCGCTGAACCTGCACTACAGCAAAGGGCGCGTCAAATGCGACATCGGCCTGGCCAAGGGCAAGAAGCAGCACGACAAGCGCGAGACCGAAAAGCAACGCGACAGCCAGCGTGAAATCCAGACGGCGATGAAGCAGCACCGCCGCTGATCCCGACCTGCATTCCCCCTCACTGCGACCACGGCTGCCTTGGGCAGCCGTTTTCATGTCGGCACGGTTGGCCTGCTCATGCCCACTCGGCAAAACGCGCACGACAAGCGGCAATGATCTCGTCGACGACACTGCCCCACTGCCCGCGCTCTTGCTGCCGGAACAGCTTCACCGAGGGATACCAGACACTCTGCTCCCCCTCCCTGCCCCAGCGCCACTCCCCCTCCAGCCGCTGCGGCAGAAAACAGGGCAAGCCCAGCGCACCGGCCAGATGCACCACGGCGGTATCGACGCTGATGATCAGGTCCAGCGCACAGGCCAGCGCAGCGGTATCACCCCAGTCTGCAAGAGGCAGAGTCGTGAGCCTGGCGGCCAGGGTCTGATGGAGCGCCTGATCGGTCAGCGGGATCTCCCTCTGCAGGCTGACCACTTCCACCGGCAGATCAAACAGCGGCAGCAGATCGGCCAGCGGCACATCACGGCTGGGATGCGGGGTGGCGTACTGGCGTCCGGCCCAGGCCAGCCCGATACGGGGAAGGCGGACCGGGCTTGCGGCACCGGCTCCCTCGCAGAGACGCCGTTGCCAGTCCTGCACGCGTGCCGGGTCGGCCAGCAGATAGGGAGGGGACGGTGCCTGGCGCGGATGCGGCCGCTCCAGCAGCAGGGGCAGGCTGAGCAGGGAAGCATGGCAATCGTGCGCTCCGACCTCGTCGACATGCGCCACGCAGCGCACCTGCGGAAAGGACGGGGCCACAACGGCCAGCAAGCCCGCCGGTGCACACAGCGTGACCCGGTCCGCCTGCTGCGCCACCAAAGGCAGATAGCGGACAAATTGCAGACAATCGCCCTGCCCCTGCTCGGACCACAACAGTACGTGCTTGCCGCCGAGCGCCTCGCCCGGCTGCCAGCGCGCACTGGGGCTGACAATGGCACGCCGCGCCAGCTCCGGAATCTGGAAGCGAACTTCATGTGCGCACCATCCCTGGACATAGTCCCCGCGCGTGAGCAGCATATGGGCGCGCCCCACCTGGGCTTGGGGGAAGTCGGGGTAGCAACGCAAGGCTTCTTCATATCCGGCCTGCGCCGCCTCGATCCGGCCCATGCGGCGCAGGATGTCGGCACGGTTGAAGGCGATCAGGGCGCGCGTCTCGCCCTCCTCTGCGTCGGGGGAATAGCAATCCAGCGCTTGCTCATGTCGATTGAGCCGCAGCAGGATGTCGGCGTACAGGGTCTGCTGGTCGAGCCAGGGCAGCGGGCAGGCGGCTTCGATGGCCGCCAGCGCCTGCTGCGGCTGGTCGAGCCGGTAATGCAGGCGCGCCAGCAAAACCAGCCTGTCGGTGCGCGACAGGTCTTGCTGGACGCGCCGGGCTTCCAGGGCATCGATCCATTGCAGCAGGACGGCGCGATGCGCCACCCGGGCTTCGTCGTAGTCAGGAACCAGATCGAGACAAGCTTCGTAGGCGGCGGCTGCGCCGGCCAGATCGGCGCGCTCCAGCAGCAGGGCAGCGCGCTGCATGTGCACGGGAAGAAAGCCGGCATCGAGCAGCAGGGCCTGATCCAGTGCGGCCAGGGCCGCGCCAGGCTGGCCGGCACCGCGCAGGGCGATGGCCTCGCACATCAGGCCCATGATGCCGGCCAGGGTGGCGGGGTCGGGAGCATTCATGGCCGGCAGCTTAGCACGGCCACCGTCGACCGAAGCACCCGTCCCCTCACGCGGTCGTGTCGATCAGGTTGCCGGTGGTCTTGCCTGCGGCCAGCTTGCTTTGCAGGTTCTGCAGGAAGCTGGAGAGAGACGTCGTGCTCGAGGACGCACCCAGCGAACTGAGCAGATTGCTGAAGGCGCTCTCCAGCGAAGACACGGTGCCATCGCTGGAACCGGCATCGGTCCCGCTGCTGCTGCCGGAAAGACTGGAAATGAGGCTCTGGAGATCGGTCTCCAGACCACCCCCGGGCGGCGGCGGGCGGCCGCCAGGCGTGTAGGAACGCACGGTAGTGTCGGTGCTGGCCGTGCTACTGGTGCTGGCAGTGCTGCTGGTATCGCTGGTCGCCGCCACGCTGTCGGTGCTGCTGGCGCTGTCCGTGGAAGAGGTCGCGCCGGACGGCGGCGGCCCCGGGGGCGAATTGTTCTGGCCCTGCAACGCCGCCATCAGCTCCTGCAGGAAGGCATCGAGCTTGGAATCGACATTGGAGGACGAAATGCTGCTGGAAGAGGAAGTCGAGGTGGCCGAACTGGCCGAAGTGGCACTGGTGGAGGTGCTGTCGAGCTCCACGCCCAGCGAGGACAGGATATCCTTGAGCGCACCGATCAGGCCGCCGCCCTTCTCTGCGCGCGGTGGCGGCGGCGGTGGCGGCACATCGGTGCGCGCGGTGGCGCTGGTGGAAAAGCCGCTGCTACCGGATAACGCCGACAGATTGGCGAGACTGAAATTGCTGGACGACACGCTGCTCATGGCCATGACGGACTCCTTTTATTGTGCGCGATGCCCCGTGCATCGCTCCCTTGTACATGCCAAAAGTATCGGTCATCAAGACGTGTTAAGTTCACGCCTGCTGCGTAAAGCCGAGTAAAGTCTTGTTAAGCCCGGTTCCCCACCATCCCGCTCCAGGCCAGGCGCGATGCGGGTTGCCGCCTGGCACTGGTGAATATCCGGGAAGCGAAATGCGAGTTCACCTGCTCTTCGGGCAGGTCGCCAAGCGCGGTAAATGAATGTAAAGATGCAATTGTAAAGAAGGACTGAAACACTTCTGCAAAACCTTTTACGGCATATTACGGGCTGCCGACGCCCTGCGGCCTGGAGGCAGGGCAATTCGAGAATGGAATGCAGCAATGTCTAAAGTGCTTTTGATCGACGATGACGTGGAACTCGTCGAGATGCTCAAGGAATACCTGGAGCAGGAAAAATTCGAAGTCAACGTCGCCCATGACGGTGAAGCCGGTGCCGCCGAGGCGCTTACCGGACAGTACGCCATCGCCGTGCTGGATGTGATGATGCCGCGCCTGAACGGCGTCGACACCCTGCGCCGCATCCGCGCCAAGAGCAACATGCCGGTGGTGATGCTCACCGCCAAGGGCGACGACACCGACCGCATCATCGGCCTGGAACTGGGTGCCGACGACTACGTCCCCAAGCCCTGCACCCCGCGCGAGATTGCCGCACGCATCCGTGCCATCCTGCGCCGCGCCTCGGCCGAGAACAGTGAGCAGGCGCCCTATTCCCCGCTGGCCGTGGGTGCCCTGTCGATGTGGCCGGAACAGCGTCGCGCCACCTGGAACGGCCGCCCGCTGGAACTGACCAGCAGCGAATTCAACCTGCTCGAAGTCCTGGCCCGCAACGCCGGCAAGCCGGTCAGCAAGCAGACCCTGTCCGAACAGGGCCTGGGCCGTCCGCTGGCGCGCTTCGACCGCAACATCGACGTGCACCTCTCCAGCATCCGTCAGAAGATCGCCGCGCTGGGCAGCGACAAGAGCTGCATTCAGACCGTCTACCGCCTGGGCTATCAGTTCATCAAGGAATAAAGTGGGCCGGCTTTTCTGGAAGTTCTTCTTCTTCATCGCGATCGCCCAGATCACTGCCACCTTCGGCGTGGGCGTGCTGTTCTGGATCGAGAATCTGGAACGCAGCAACCGCAATTCGGAGATCGACCTCAGTCCGCCGGCTTCCTTCATGATCCGCTCGGCCGCCGCCACCCTGCAGTTCGGAGGCCCGGAAGCCCTGCGCAGCCTGATCAACGAAGGTCGGCCACATCGCCTGCAACTGTATGCGGTCGACGAAAACAACCAGGACCTGATGGGCCGCGAGGTGTCTGCGCATCTGGTAGCACAGGCACGCCGGGTGCTGACCACCGAGCGTGATCGCCGGGTGGTGGAGCTGGTCAAGGCCGCCAACGGCCACAGCTACCTGATGTTCATTCCCACGCCCAACGACGAGTTCGGTCCGCCGCCGGGGGGCATGCCGGGTCCCGAGCCGCGCTTCATGAAGGAGCACGGTCCCAAGCCGCTGTTCTTCCCGACCATGCCCATCGTCGTGGCGCTGCTGGCCAGTCTGGTGTTTGCGCTGCTGCTGGCCTGGTACTTCTCGCATCCGATCCGGCATCTCAAGAACGCCCTCAACCAGGCCGCCAATGGCAATCTGGATCTTGAGCTGGAGCCGGTCATGAGCGCCCGCAACGATGAACTGGCCGACCTGGGCCGCGACTTCGACGTCATGACGAGCAAGCTGCGCACCCTGATGGAAAGCCAGCGCCGCCTGTTGCACGACGTCTCGCACGAGCTGCGCTCACCCATTGCGCGCCTGCAGATGGCCATCGGCCTGGCGCGCGTGCAAGACAAGGACAAGCTGGAACTGACCCTGGAACGCATCGAACGCGAGAGCGTGCGCATGGACAAGCTGGTGGGTGAATTGCTGACCCTCTCGCGCCTGGAAGCCAATGTGCCCGGCTCCATGGAAGAAGCCATCGCCATCCAGCCCTTGCTGGCCGACATGACCAATGACGCCAGTTTCGAGGCCGAGGCGTTGGGCAAGGAGGTGGAAAGCAGCATCGATTGCAGGGTGCAGGTCAAGGGCAATCCTGAACTGCTCTACCGCGCCATCGAAAACGTGCTGCGCAACGCCATCAAGCACACCGCGCCCGAGACGGCGGTACAGGTCGTGACCGAGATCGACGAAGACAACAAGCTGCTGCACCTGTCCATCCTGGATCGCGGGCCGGGCGTGCCGGAGGAAGAAATGGACAGCATCTTCGAACTGTTCTTCCGCAGCAGCCGTACCAAGAGCAACAGTGCCGGACATGGACTGGGACTATCGATTGCCCGCCGCATCGTGGAGGCGCACCAGGGCTTCATCCGTGCCGCCAACCGGCGTGATGGCGGGCTGCGGGTGGACATTACCCTGCCCTTCATGGCCGACGAGCCGGCACGCGGAGAAACGCTGGAGAGCTGAACGCCGCGGTCAGCATCCATCACATCAAGCCCCGTCCCGCTTCAAGCCGGACGGGGCTTTTCAATGTGCGGCTGATCCCTGGGTCAGGGCGCAGCCGGATTGATGATGGCATTCATCAGCCCGCGCTGCACCGCCACCTGGAAAGCCTGCAGCTCGGTCACGCCTTGCTCGGGCGGATAGGGAATCGGCAAGCGGTTCATCAGCACGGCCCAAGTCCAGCCATCGGCACGCCATTGCAGGTAGGCATAGGTGCCGGTAGTCAGTGCGCCGCTGTGGGAGAGGATCTCCACGCCATGGCTGCGGGTGACGACCCAGCCCAGCCCGTAGTTGTTCTCGGCCTGGGCGGGATTGCGCTGCTGCATCAGCGCCAGCGTCTGCGGCTGCAGCAAGGCCGGCATGCCGCGTCCTTGCGTGGCATCGGCAAAGCGCACCAGATCGGTGGCCGTGGCGATCCAGCCAGCGGTGGCATCCATGCTCCGGAAGTGCAGCCCCGAGTAGGACTCCGGACCGGTGGCGCCGCTGCCGTCGCGATCGGCGACCGCGGGCCAGCGCGGGTCATCGTAGTAGACAGTCTCATTGGCCGCGCGCTCGATGCGGCGGTCGCCGGCGATGGCGGCGTCCTCCACCCTGGAAGGCTGGAACACCAGCGACTGTACCGCCTGCTCGTAGGACATGCCGGACTTCTGCTCGATGATGCGGCCCAGGACGTTGTAGGCGAAATTGCTGTAGAAATATTCACTTCCGGGCGCTGCATCCAGCAAGCGTTGCTTGAGCACGTAGGCCATCACGTCGTACGCCGAGGCCGGGGCCGGCACCTGGCGCGCCCTGGCGATGTTGACCAGATCGTATTGCGGATCATAGTCGCTGCCACCCCAGCCGCTGGTGTGCTGCAGGAGTTCGCGCAGGGTGATCTTCAACACCCGCTGATCCAGCGGCTGGGCGAAATCGGGATAGGCCGAGTCCGGCAACAAGCCCTCCGGGCCGAACACGGGACGATCCAGCGCCTGCGGCAATTCCTTCTCGAACAGCTTGAGCACCGCCACAGCCGTCACCGCCTTGGAGATGCTGCCGATACGAAAACGTGTGATGGGCGTGACCGGCGTGTTGGTTTCGGTCACCGCCATGCCATAGCCGCGCTGGTAGACCGGCCTGCCCTGATAGGCAATCGCGATGCTGGCCCCCGGCACCGGATATTGCGCCAGCAATTGCGTCATCTGCTGGTCGACGCGTTCGGCCAGGGCGGCCTGGTCGACCTCCTGCGCGGCGGCGCCAACGGAAATGCACACCAGGCCAGCCGCCAGCAGCCTGACCATGAGAACGGACGTAAAACGTGGACGCATGACTTATTTCTGTTGTTTCACCACTTGCAGGGCCGAAGCGATCAGCCCGCTCATGTCCGACAGGTTGGCCGGCACGATGATGGAATTGTTGGTCTTGGCCAGCTTGCCGAAGGCTTCCACGTACTGCTCGGCCACCTTCAGGTTGACGGCGTCCGAGCCGCCCGGCTGCTCGATGGCGGCGGCGGTCTTGCGGATGGCCTCGGCACTGGCTTCGGCAATCGCAAGGATGGCGGCGGCCTGACCTTGGGCGCGGTTGATGGAAGCCTGCTTCTCGCCTTCGGAGCGGGCAATGGCGGCTTCACGCTCGCCGGTGGCAATGTTGATCTGCTCCTGCTTGCGGCCTTCGGAGGCGGCGATCAGGGCGCGCTTTTCGCGTTCAGCGGTAATCTGGGCCTGCATGGCATGCAGGATTTCCTTGGGCGGGGTCAGGTCCTTGATCTCGTAGCGCAGCACCTTCACGCCCCAGTTCTCGGCCGATTCATCGATGGCGCTGACGATGGCGGTGTTGATGTGGTCGCGTTCTTCAAAGGTTTTATCCAGTTCCATCTTGCCGATCACCGAGCGCAGCGTGGTCTGGGCCAGTTGCGTGACGGCGGCGATGTAGTTGGAGGAGCCATAAGAGGCGCGCATCGGATCGGTGATCTGGAAATACAGGATGCCGTCGACCTGCAATTGGGTGTTGTCCTTGGTGATGCAGACCTGCGGCGGCACATCCAGCGGGATTTCCTTGAGGATGTGCTTGTAGGCCACGCGGTCGATGAAGGGCACCACGATGTTCAGACCCGGGGCCAGCGTGGCGTGGTATTTGCCCAGGCGTTCGACCACCCAGGCGTGCTGCTGCGGGACCACCTTGACCGTCTGCACGACGAAGACGATGGCAAGGAAGAAAATGACCAGAGTAACGCTACCCAGCATGGAATTCTCCTGAAAACGAGAGGGGGGGGGAAGGAATGAAGATACCGATCAACGCGGCGCAACCAGCAAGCGGCTGCCACGGATTTCGCGGATGACGAAGCTGCCGGGACTGGCATGATGGCCGGGCAGCAGCTCCACATCCCACTGTGCGCCGCGATAAGGCACGCGCGCCATGAACTGGTTGCCGTGCGACTGCCAGGCCGCAACCTCGACACTCTGGCCGATATCCAGCAGCAGATTGGGATCATCGTTGGCGCTGCTGCGGCGCAGGCGGCCATAAGGACTGCGGCGCAAGCCCAGCACGGCAGCCACACCCACCACGGCGGCCATCAGCAACTGCCACTCCAGCACCAGCCCGCACCACGCGGCGATGGCACCGGCCGCCATGCCCAGCGCGATCATGAGCAGGTAAAAGGTGCCTGTGAAGAGTTCTGCACCCAGCAGCCCGCCAGCCAGCACCAGCCAGATAGCCCAGTCGGTCATCGTTGAACCCCCATGAAGAAAACTGCAAACACGGCAAGTCTACCGCAGCTTGGGAAAATAGAACTCATTTCACCAATAGGCGTGAGTGTGAGCGAGTCCGTTTGGGATGAAGTGCAAGGCGCGAATTAGGGTCAAGACTGGGCGTCTTGACCCTAATTCGTAACGCAGCAATTCGCCCAAACGGGCCGCTTGCGCTCACGCCTATTGGTGAAATGAGTTCTTAAAACAAAGGCGCGGACATTTCTGCCCGCGCCTTTTACTTCTTTCGAAGTCCGTCGTGAGTGACGCTTAAAGCTTCATCACTTCTTTGCCAGTTGCTGCCAGGTGTCGATGACGGTATCCGGGTTCAGCGAGATGGACTCGATGCCCTGCTCCATCAGCCATTCGGCGAAGTCCGGATGATCCGACGGACCCTGACCACAGATGCCGACGTACTTGCCCTTTTCGCGGCAGGTAGCAATGACCTTGGTCAGCAAGGCCTGCACGGCCGGATCACGCTCGTCGAAGTCAGCGGCCAGCAGTTCCATGCCGGAATCGCGGTCCAGGCCCAGGGTCAGCTGGGTCAGGTCGTTGGAACCGATGGAGAAGCCATCGAAGTGCTCCAGGAACTGCTCGGCCAGAATCGCGTTGGACGGCACTTCGCACATCATGATGACGCGCAGGCCGTTCTCGCCACGCTTGAGACCATACTTGCCCAACAGACCAATGACCTTCTCGGCCTGGCCCAGGGTACGCACGAAGGGCACCATCACCTCGACGTTGGTCAGGCCCATGTCTTCACGCACGCGCTTCATGGCCAGGCATTCCATCTGGAAGGCTTCGGCGAAGTCGTCGGCCAGGTAGCGCGCGGCGCCACGGAAGCCCAACATCGGGTTTTCTTCGTCCGGCTCGTAGCGCGAACCGCCGATGAGCTTCTTGTACTCGTTGGACTTGAAGTCCGACAGACGCACGATCACCGGCTTGGGCCAGAAGGCGGCGGCGATGGTGGCGATGCCTTCGGCCAGCTTGTCGACGTAGAAGGCCTTGGGCGAGGCATGGCCACGGGCCACCGATTCGACGGCCTTCTTCAGGTCGGCGTCGATGTTCGGGTATTCCAGGATGGCCTTGGGGTGCACACCGATGTTGTTGTTGATGATGAATTCCAGACGCGCCAGGCCGACACCGCCGTTGGGAATCGACTGGAAGTCGAAGGCCAGCTGCGGATTGCCCACATTCATCATCACCTTCAGCGGGATCGGCGGCAGTTCGCCACGGGCCACTTCGGTCACTTCGGTTTCCAGCAGGCCGTCGTAGATCTTGCCTTCGTCGCCTTCGGCGCAGGAGACCGTCACCAGGGTGCCATCCTTGAGCACTTCGGTGGCATCACCACAACCCACGACCGCCGGCACGCCCAGTTCACGCGCGATGATGGCGGCGTGGCAGGTACGGCCGCCACGGTTGGTGACGATGGCCGAGGCACGCTTCATGACCGGTTCCCAGTTGGGGTCGGTCATGTCGGCCACCAGCACGTCGCCAGGCTGCACGCGTTCCATTTCAGCCGGATCGCTGATGACGCGCACCGGACCGGCGCCGATCTTCTGGCCGATCGCACGGCCGGTGGCCAGCACGGTGCCCGAACTCTTGAGCTTGAAGCGCTGTTGCGCATCGGTGGCCTTTTGCTGCGACTTCACCGTTTCCGGACGAGCCTGCAGGATGTAGAGCTTGCCGTCGCGGCCGTCCTTGCCCCATTCGATGTCCATCGGACGCTGGTAGTGCTTCTCGATGATGGTGGCGTACTTGGCCAGTTCCACCACTTCAGCGTCGGTCAGGGAATAGCGGTTGCGCAGTTCCACCGGCACATCCACGGTCTTGACCGAACGGCCGGCCTTGGCTTCGCCGGTGAATTCCATCTTGATCAGCTTGGAACCCAGGTTGCGGCGGATCACCGGTTGCTTGCCCAGTTCCAGCATGGGCTTGTGGACGTAGTATTCGTCCGGGTTGACGGCGCCCTGCACCACGGTTTCACCCAGGCCATAGCTGGAGGTGATGAAGACCACATCCTTGAAGCCGGATTCGGTGTCGATGGTGAACATCACGCCCGCCGCGCCCACGTCCGAACGAACCATGCGCTGCACGCCGGCCGACAGGGCCACTTCCGCGTGGGTGAAGCCCTTGTGGACGCGATAGGAGATCGCGCGATCGTTGTAGAGCGAGGCGAAGACGTGCTTCATGGCTTCGAGCACGTTGTCGATGCCGACCACGTTCAGGAAGGTTTCCTGCTGGCCGGCGAAGGACGCGTCAGGCAGGTCTTCTGCAGTGGCCGAAGAACGCACGGCGAAGGACATCTCGGCGGTCGAATCGGCTACCAGCTTGTCGTAGAAGGCACGGATTTCCTGATCCAGGCGCGGCTGGAACGGGGTTTCGACGATCCATTGACGGATCTCGGCACCGGCTTGCGCCAGCGAGCGCACGTCATCGATATCCAGACCTTCGAGACGTTTGGCGATACGGGCGGCCAGGGTCGGGCCGCCATCGGCACTGTGCTCCAGGAAATCGCGGAAAGCTTGCGCAGTCGTGGCAAAACCGCCCGGCACGCGAACGCCCGCGCCGGCCAGCTGGGAGATCATTTCACCCAGCGATGCGTTTTTGCCACCGACGGACTCGACGTCCGTCATGCGAAGATTTTCAAAGGAGGCTACGTATACCGCCCCCTGGGTGTTTACTGCGTTGGACATGACAACCCCTAGCTTGATGATAAGAAATCTTCGCGGGCGCGGCATGGGTCGGTTTATTTTTGTTATTCTGCGACGGTTGCGGCAGCAGGTGCGGCATCGAGGACCAGCCCATGGACAGCATCAGGCGCGCAGCCGCACCGAGGACGTTTGCCAGTGCAAACATCATCAGGAACTCGGGCCAATTGCGCAGGTGCATGACGGTCATCAAGATGGGCTTCTCGAAAGTGTTGCCAAGCATTGTACCGCGTGAAATCATTTTTGTTCGTAGCACCTAATACTTTTTCTATTTTCCAAAAGACAACTAAATGCTCGACCCCATGCCGATCCCGCACCCTTCCCCCGTTCTGGCCGCCAACCGTACCGTGTTCTTCGTCTCCGACGGCACCGGCATCACGGCGGAGACCTTCGGGCATTCGGTGCTGAGCCAGTTCGAGCTGCGTTTCAAGCAGATCCGCCTGCCCTTCATCGATACCCTGGAAAAGGCCCACGACGCCACCCGCAAGATCAATGAAGCCTATGCGGTGGATGGCAAGCTGCCCATCGTCTTTTCTACGCTGGTGAAGTCGGAACTGTCCTCGGTGATCCGCCGCGCCAAGGCCATGCACATGGACCTGTTCCAGACCTTCGTGGAGCCGCTGGAGCAGGAACTGGAGATGAAGTCCACCCACACCATCGGCCGCAGCCACAACACCACCGATTCCGAGGAATACCGCAACCGCATCGAGGCCATCAATTTCTCGCTGGCGCACGATGACGGGCAATCCAACAAGAACCTGTCGGAAGCCGACGTAATCCTGGTGGGCGTGTCGCGCTCGGGCAAGACCCCGACCAGCCTGTACCTGGCCATGCAGTTCGGCATCAAATGCGCCAACTATCCGCTCATTCCGGAAGACTTCGAGCGCGAGAAGCTGCCCAGCGGCCTGGTGCTGCACAAGAAGAAGATTTTCGGGCTGACCATTGCGGCTGAACGCCTGTCGGAAGTGCGCAATGAGCGCCGCCCCGGCAGCAAGTACGCCTCGCTGGAGAATTGCCGCTACGAGATCAATGAGGCCGAGAAGATGATGCGGCGCGAAGGCATCCGCTGGATGTCCTCCACCACCAAGTCCATCGAGGAAATCGCCGCCACCATCCTGCAGGAGATCAAGCTGGAGACGCGCTGAGCGAAAATCGGCGTGAAAATTCAGTAAGCACGCGGGTGCGCTTCCTGGGGCCCTGGATGGACGTGTCCATGGTGAAGGAATTTTCACTATGGGCTGTATACGCCGCCGTATAGCAATCCGGGCCGCACAGGTGATCGGCGGCCGGCATGAGCGCCTGTCCTTGCAGCAGGTAGTCCTGGTAAGGCTGGCCGATGCGCTCGCCGTCGGCAAACAGCACTGCCAGGCGATCAGCGCTGAAACGATAGTCAAAGACGCGGGTAAAGGGGATCAGGCGAGCCGGCGCCGCTACCATGCGCAACTGCCCCTGCTCGCGATAGATCAGCTGGCCGGGCAGCGCGCCCGTGGTGAAGCTCAATTCACCCGTGGCCGTCGCCTGGGGGGACGCGCTGCCCTCCCAGATGGTCCGGGTGAAGAGCCACTCGCCGCGGAAATAGTCGGCCATGGCGGCCATGTCCTTGGGCGGAAAGACAGCCATGGTCGGCACCGCCGTCAACGCCCGACGGTGCGCTGACGCAGTTGTTCGAACAGGCAGACGGCGGCGGCAGCAGCCACGTTGAGCGACTCCATCTGGCCCAGGTGCGGAATCACCACTTCATGCGTGGCCGCATCCTGCAAGGCCGGCGACACGCCCTGCCCTTCATGCCCCAGCAGCCAGGCGACCGGACCGGACAGGTCACAGTCATAGATGGTCTGGGCCGCATGCGAACTGGTGGCCAGCAAGGGGATGCGGCTGGCGGCGCACAGGGCCACCAGATCGGCATTCTCGAAGATATCCAGCACGAAGTGCGCGCCCATGCCGGCCCGCAAGACCTTGGGCGACCAGGCGGCCGCCGTACCCGGCGAACAAAACACCTGTTTCACGCCCGCAGCGGCCGCACTGCGCAGGATGGAGCCGAGATTGCCCGGATCCTGCAGGCCGTCCAGCAAGATGGCCGACTCCTTCAAGGACGTGGGGGCAGCAGGCTCCGGCGTCGTCACCAACAGCAACAAGCCCACGCCGTTTTCCACCGTACTGATGGCGTCATAGAGCTTGTCGGCCAGCACCAGGCATTGCGCGCGCAATGCTTCACATTGCGTCAGAATGGGTGCCACTTCAGGGTGATACCGGGCACCCTCGGCCACCACGCAGACCTGTGGCGCGCCGCGATGCTGCAACCAGGCTTGCGCCAGATGCACGCCATCCAGCAGGCTCTGGCCGGCACGGCGGCGGGCCTGGCTGCTGGTGGCCAGTTGCTTCAAGTCCTTGAAGACCGGATTGTCCTTGGAGGTGATCAGTTTCGTGCTCATCACGTTCACGCCATCCTTGCGGCCTGGCTCGACAGCAAGGCCCTGACCGGCGCGTAGGAACGACGATGCACCGGCGAGACGCCATGCAGGCGCAGCATCTCCAGGTGCAGCGGGGTGGGATAGCCCTTGTGGCGATCAAAACCGTAATGCGGATAAGTGTCATGCAAGACCATCAGCGCCGCATCGCGCGCCGTCTTGGCCAGGATGGAGGCGGCCGAGATGGCGGGCACCTTGTCGTCGCCCTTGACGATGGCTTCGCAGCGAATGCTCATGACCGGGCAGCGGTTGCCGTCGATCAGGGCCAGCGTGGGCGGCGTGGAGAGCGCTTCCACCGCGCGCCGCATGGCCAGCATGCTGGCGTGCAGGATGTTGAGTTCGTCGATCTCCTGCTCGTTGCAGGAGGCAATGGCCCAGGCCAGGGCCGATTCCTTGATTTCCAGCGCCAGGCTGTCGCGCGCGGCTTCGGAGAGCTTCTTGGAGTCGCGCAGGCCCTTGATCGGACGTGCCGGATCAAGGATCACGGCCGCCGCAAACACCGGCCCGGCCAGCGGACCTCGGCCGGCCTCATCGACCCCGCAGAGGATCTCGCCGGTATGGTCGTCAAACAAAGCCAGGGTCTGGGGGGCCGCCTTGGGCATAGCAAATTCCTTCATCAAACTCTCAAACGGATCGCCGCAGCGATCCTTCTTCCCGGTAGATCCGCCGATCAGCGGCGCCGCGCACCCATGACTTCACAGACCGCATTGGCGGCTTCCCGGCTGGTATCGCGCAACAGGGACTGATGTATATCGGCAAAACGCCGCACCAGGCGCTGCTGGTGTGCATGGTCTTCCAGCTGGTGCCACATGGCATCGGCCAGCGCCTGGGGCGTGGCCTGGTGCTGCAACAGTTCCGGCACCAGGAAATCGCGCGCCAGGATGTTGGGCAGGCCCACCCAGGGCTGGTAGGCCATGTGCCGCATGATCTGGTACGAGGCCCAGTTGACCTTGTAGGAGATCACCATCGGTTTCTTGTACAGCGCCACTTCCAGCGAGGCCGTTCCGGAGGCCACCAGCACGGCGTCCGAAGCCTCCATGGCGCTGTGCGACTGGCCACGGATCACGCTGATGCCAAGATCTTCATATCCACGCTGGCGAATCTGTTCTTCAAAAAAGGCCATCTGGCGCTCGCCCGCCATGGGCGTGACGAACTGCAATTGTGCATCACGCTGCCGCAACAACCGTGCTGCGGCGAGGAAACCTTCGCCATTCTGCTTCAGTTCGCTCATGCGGCTACCCGGCAGGATGGCCACCACCCTGCCCGGCCCGGTCAGGCCCAGACGCTGGCGTGCGCCCTCGGTATCGGGTTGCAGCGGGATCACCTCGGCCAGCGGGTGGCCCACATAGGTGACCGGGACGCCCGCCTGGCGATACAGGTTTTCCTCGAAGGGAAAGATCACCAGCATGTGCGACACGGCGCGCTGGATCTTTTTGATGCGCCAGCCGCGCCAGGCCCAGATCTGCGGGCCGATGAAGTGGATGGTCGGGATACCGGACTTCTTGAGTTGCTCTTCCAGGCCCAGGTTGAAACCGGGGTAATCGACACCCACGAAGACGTCAGGCCGGTCCGCCAGCAGCTTGTCGCGCAGCGACTCCTGGATGCCCTTGATCTCGCGGTAACGCGGAATCACCTCGAACAGGCCCCGCACGGTCAGCTTGTCCATCGGCCAGTCGCTGGCAAAACCCTGGGCCATCATGTGCTCGCCGCCAATGCCATGCAGGCGCACTTCCGGCAGGCGCTCGCGCACGCCGGCCAGCAGGCGGCTGCCCAGCAGGTCGCCCGAGCTTTCGCCGGCCACCAGTGCGATCGACTGGCGGCGCGTGATGTCAGCGGATGATGCCACGGGCCGAAGCCTCGATGAACTCGCGCAGCAGGCGGATGTGTTCGGCGCTGTGGGTGGATTTGGCTTCCATGTCCGCCAGTTGCTGCTTGGCTTCTTCCAGCGGCAGGCCGGCGCGGTAGATCACCTTGTAGGCGCGCTTGATCTCCATGATCTGCTCGCTGCTGAAGCCACGCCGCTTCAGGCCCTCGCTGTTGATGCCGGCCGGCACCGCACGGTTACCGGCGGCCGTCACGAAGGGCGGCACGTCCTGGCTCACGGCCGCCGTAAAGGCGGTCATGGCGTGGGCACCGATATGGCAGAACTGGTGCACGGTGGTGAAACCGCCCAGGAACACGTGGTCACCCAGATGCACGTGGCCGGCCAGGGTGGCATTGTTGGCCAGGATGATATGGCTGCCCAGCTGGCAATCATGCGCCAGGTGGACGTAGGCCATGATCCAGTTGTCGTTGCCGATGCGGGTGGCACCGGCATCCTGGACGGTGCCCCGGTTGAAGGTGACGAATTCGCGGATGGTGTTGCGGTCGCCGATCTCCATGGTGGTCGGCTCGCCTGCGTACTTCTTGTCCTGCGGGGCCGCGCCGATGGAGGCGAACTGGAAAATCTCGTTGTCGCGGCCAATCGTGGTGTGGCCTTCGATGACCACGTGAGGACCGATGCGCGTGCCGGCACCGATGCGCACGTCGGGGCCGATGACGGCGTAGGCGCCGATCTCGACCGATTCGTCGATCTGCGCTCCGGGAGCGATCACTGCGCTGGGATGGATCTTGGACATGTCCTGTGCTTCGATGGGTTCACGAGTTGCACATCTTGCAATGAAGCAATCTGTACAATGAATCAGGCCCGGCGCGATCTTGCCGATCACCGCCGGGCCTGGCTTGATGCGTCAAGCCTTGCAGGGTGGCCTGTGGTCAGGCGCTCTGGCTGGCGTCGGCGGCGCTGCGCATGGTGCACATCAGATCGCCTTCCACGGCCACCTGGCCGTCCACGGTGGCCACGGCGCGATATTTCCAGATGCCACGGGCACGGCGGGTGATTTCCACTTCCATCTTCAACTGGTCGCCCGGCTCCACCGGACGCTTGAAGCGGGCATTGTCGATGCCGACGAAGTAGACCACGGTATTTTCATCGGGCTTGCGGCCTTCGGTCAGGAAGGACAGCAGCGCAGCCGTCTGGGCCAGTGCCTCGATCATCAGCACGCCCGGCATCACCGGCTTGTGCGGGAAGTGGCCGTTGAAGAATTCTTCATTCACGGTCACGTTCTTGATCGCGGTGATCGTCTTGCCGCTCTCCCAGTTCAGCACGCGATCGACCAGCAGCAGCGGATAGCGGTGCGGCAGGTACTGTTTGATTTGATTGATGTCGAGGCTATTCATTCTCTTCTTGATTCTCTGAAAGCAGGGCTTGGCCTGCTTGTTCTTGTGTCAACGTCTTAAGCGATTTTTCCAACGCCCGGATTTTCTCACGCATCGTGCCCAGATTGCGCACCAATGCAGCGGATTTTTCCCAGTCGCGGTGTTCGGTGATGGGATAGAAGCCGGTGTACTGCCCCGGCTCCAGGATGGAACGCAAGGCCAGCGTACCGGCCGAGACGTGCACCTTGTCGACGATGGTGATGTGGCCGTGGATCATGGCCGCGCCGCCGATGGAGCAGTATTTGCCGATTTTCGCGCTGCCTGCGATACCGGCGCAGGCGGCAATGGCGGTGTGAGCACCGATGTGGCAGTTATGGGCGATCTGGATCTGGTTGTCGAGCTTGACACCCTCCTCGATCACGGTATCGGCCAGGGCGCCACGGTCGATGGTGGTATTGGCGCCGACTTCGACGTCGTCACCGATCATCACACGACCTACCTGGGGAATCTTGATCCATTGTCCGCCTTCATTGGCAAAGCCGAAGCCATCGGCCCCGATGACGGCACCCGAATGGACGATGCCGCGAGCACCAATCTCGCAGGCGTGATGCAGCGTGGCACGGGCGTGGAAATGGGTGTCCTCGCCCACCCGGGCATGGTGGCCGATGAAGCTGCCGGCGTCGATGCGGGCGCGGGCGCCGATGACGGCACCGGCCTCGATCACCACCAGCGGGCCGATCACGGCATCCGCAGCCACCTGCGCCGATGGATCGACCACGGCACTGGGGTGGATCCCCGCCGGTGCGCGCACTTCGGCCTCGGCCTGGAACAGCTGGGCGGCGCGGGCGAAATAGGCGTAGGGGTTGCGGGTGACGATACGGGCACCGGCGTAGCCCTGCACCTGGGCGTCGTCAGCCTCGGACAGGATCAGCGCCGCCGCCTGGGTCTGGTCGGCCTGCGCGCGGAACTTGGGATTGGAAAGGAAGGTGATGTGGCTGGCACCTGCGGCATCCAGCGGCGCGATGCCCTGGACGGCGATGGTCGCATCCCCCTTCAACTGGCCGCCCAGGCGCTCGACCAGTTGCTGCAGTCGAATACTCATCTTGGCTTTTCCGAATGATAGGTCTTGCTTGGCGTTACGGTAGAACAAAGGCCGCCATCATGGCAGCCCCTGAAGCGACGTGCGGGCGCCAGGGTGTCGCCACCCCGCGCCCGCACGGTATCACAGCGATTACTTGGCCAGTTCCTTCAGGACCTTGTCGGTGATGTCGATGCGCTTGGAAGCGTAGACGGCTTCCTGGAAGACGATGTCGTACTTCTCGGCATCGGCGATCTGGCGGATCACCTTGTTGGTGCGCTCCAGGACCACGGCCAGTTCCTCGTTGCGACGCTGGTTCAGGTCTTCGCGGAATTCACGTTGCTTGCGCTGGAATTCCTTGTCCAGGTCGGACAGGTCACGCTGGCGCTTGGCGCGGTCGGAGTCCGACAGCACGGCGGCATCCTTGTCCAGCTTGTCGGACTGGGCCTTCAGGCGCGCAGCCATGTCTTGCAGGTCGCGGTCACGCTTGGCGAACTCGGCTTCCAGCTTGGCCTGCGCTGCCTTGGCAGGGGCTGCCTCGCGGAAGATGCGCTCGGTGCTCACGAAAGCGATTTTGGAGCCTTCCTGCGCATGGGCGGGGGCAAAGCTCAACAGGCAGGCAGCCATCACGATGGTCTGCAGGGACAGGAACGATTTGGTCATGAACTTCAAGATTACTCTCCGTATTACGAATCAATGATGACCGCTTTAGAAGCCGGTACCCAGTTGGAACTGGAAGGTTTGAGACTTGTCACCCGTCTTCAGGTTCAATGGCTTGCCGAAGCTGAGCTTCAGCGGGCCGATCGGCGATACCCAGCTGATACCGACACCGGCCGAATAGCGCAGGTCGTTGAACTTGATGTTCTGGCCGTCGGCGAAGACGTTGCCGCCGTCAAAGAAGGTGAACCAGCGCAGCGTGCGGTCCTGGCCCGAGCCCGGGAACGGGAACTGCAATTCGGCGTTGCCGTACAGACGCGAGGCGCCACCCATGGAGTCGCCGTACTGGTCTTTCAGGCTACCCAGGGACGAAGCTTCATAGCCGCGGACGGTGCCGATACCGCCGGCATAGTAGTTCTTGAACACCGGATAGGGTTTACCGCCGATGCCGCGACCATAGTCGACCTCGCCGTTCAAGGCCAGCGTGACGGCCTTGCTGAAGAACGGCTGGAAGTACTGGTGCTGGTAGCTGGCGCGGTAGTACTTCAGCGAACCCAGGTAGGAAACTTCCAAGTTGGCTCGCTGGTAGCGACCCGTGGTCGGCACCAGGGCCGAGTCACGACCGTCACGCTGCCAGGCGACGGTCAGCGGGATGCTGGTGGTACGGGCGCTGCCGATGCCGCAGGTAGCCGTCGAGGAAACGTCGGTCACGTCGCAACCGGCACCGCCGGCACCGCCGAAGTCACGCACATACTGGCGATACAGCGAGGGGCTGGTGCTGTCGGTGCTGACCTGGGTATTTTCCAGGCCGATACCAAAGAACACGCGGTCCAGTTCGGAGAACGGCACGCCGAACTTGATGCTGCCACCCAGCGTCTTGACGCGGTAGTCACCGGTCGCGTAGACCGAGGGACGAATCGTGCGCAGGTAGACTTCGTAGGTGCGGCTGATGCCGTCATCGGTGAAGTAGGGATTGGTGGTCGACACCGAGATCGTGCGATAGCGCGAGCTGGTGTTGATGTCGATCCCGACGGTATTGCCGCTGCCGAAGGCGTTTTCCTGCGAGATCGAGCCGGTCAGGCTGAGCTTGTCCGATTGCGAGAAGCCGGCACCGACCATGATGTTGCCGGTCGGCTTTTCCTCGACCTTCATGTTCACATCGACCTGGTCGCTGGTGCCCGGCACTTCCGGCGTATCGATGGTGACTTCCTTGAAGTAGCCCAGACGGTCCACACGGTCGCGCGAGAGCTTGATCTTCTCGCCGTCATACCAGGAATCCTCGAACTGGCGGAATTCGCGGCGGATCACTTCATCGCGGGTCTTGGTGTTGCCGGCAATGTTGACGTGACGCACGTAGACGCGCTTGCCCGGATCGACCATGATGGTGAAGGCGACTTGCTTCTTCTCGCGGTCCACATTGGGATTGGCGTTGACGTTGGCGAAGGCGTAACCGAAGTTGCCCAGACGTTCGCCGATCTTCTTGGTGCTCTCGGTGAGCTTGGCGCCGGAATAGACGTCGCCCTTCTTCAGCTGCACCAGCTTGGCCAGTTCCGGCTCCATGCCGAACATCTCGCCTTCCAGCTTGATGTCGGAGACGGTGTACTTCTCGCCTTCCTTGATGTTGACCGTGATGTAGATGTCTTTCTTGTCGGGCGTGATCGACACCTGGGTCGATTCGACCTGCATTTCCAGATAGCCACGGTCCAGGTAGTAGGAACGCAGGGTTTCGATGTCGCCCTGCAGCTTTTCCTTGGAGTACTGGTCGGCCTTGGTGTACCAGGTGAACCAGCCCGGCGTGGTCAGCTTGATCTGGTCACGCAGGGTGCTGTCGGAGAAGACCTTGTTGCCGACGAAGTTGATCTGCTTGATGCGGGAGACTTCACCCTCGTCCACCGAGAAGGTGATGGCCACGCGATTGCGCTCCACCGGAGTGACGGTGGTGGTGACCTTGGCGCCATACAGGCCGCGCGAGAGGTACTGACGCTTGAGTTCCTGTTCGGCGCGATCGACCTGCGAACGGTCAAAGATGCGCGACTCGGCCACGCCGATTTCCTTCAGGGCCTTGGTCAGCTGTTCCTTGTCGAATTCCTTGATGCCGGAGAAGTCAACGCTGGCGATGGCCGGACGCTCGACCACCTGCACCACCAGCACGTCGCCTTCGGCCTCGATGCGCACGTCGCGGAAGAAACCGGTGGCATACAGCGCCTTGATGGCGGCCGTGGCCTTTTCATCATTGAAGGTATCGCCCACGCGCACCGGCAGGTAGCTGAAGACGGTGCCGGCCTCGGTACGCTGAATGCCTTCGACGCGGATATCCTTGACCACGAACGGCGTGATGGCCATGGCCTGGCTGGAGCACAGGGCAAAGGCGGCAGCGGCAATCAGGCGACGGGAGAGAGTCGGAATGGGATGTTGCGCAGGGTGTAATTTCATCTATCGTTCATCTACAGTTTTTCGCCGCGGCACTGCCTGACATGATGCTGGTAAGCAATTGAAAACGGATTCCTGATCCATTGCCAATTGATTAACAACTGCCATCGGGGTTGGCCGGCAAATGTAAAAAATCCGGTCTTTCTCGCTGCCCTGCCGTCATTCGATTGCTCGACTGCACGGCGGGGGCGGCATCAGGCCGGATTCATCCTTGGAACATCAGTCGCACGATATCGTTGAATGCGGCAACGAGCATCAGCGCCATCAGTAATCCCAGGCCGGCGCGCTGCGCGATTTCCCCAAACCGCTCGGAAACGGGCCGCCCTGTCAAAATCTCCAGCGCATAATACAGCAAATGACCGCCGTCTAAAACCGGGATTGGCAACAGATTCATCACCCCCAGGCTGATACTGATGAAGGCCAGGAAACTCAGGTAGCTCACCAGACCCACGCGGGCGGTCTGTCCGGCATAGTCGGCAATGGTAATGGGGCCGGTGATGTTCTTCAGCGAGACCTGGCCGATGACCATCTTGCCGATCATCTTGATGGTCATCACGCTGGTATCCCAGGTACGCCGGGCGCCCTTGGCCACCGCCGTCAGCGGCCCGTCACTGATGGTCGCCATCTCGGGTGCCAGCGGTATTTCAACCTTGATGCGACCGATGCGCTTGCCGCTCTGGGCCTCTTCCACCGTGTCCGGGGTGACCCGCACCTCAAGCGCTGCGCTACCGCGCAGCCCCTGCAACAGCAATGGCTTGCCGGCGGACTCGCGGATCTTTTCCACGAAGGCCAGACCATCCTGTACCGGCATGCCATCGATGGCCGTGATGCGGTCGCCGCTTTGCAGACCCGCCGCCTTGGCCGGGCCCTCCATGATCTTGCCCAGCACGGCGGGTGGACGAGCCAGTGCCAGGCCCAGCTTGGCCAGGAAGTCGCCTTCCAGGTCATTGCTGTCGATGCCGCCCAGGCGCAGGGTGACGGTGTCGAGCAGCTTGCCGCTGCCGTCGCGATTGGGGCGCTCGACGTCGATGCGGGCGTCGGCCTTTTCCAGCACCAGCTGCATCAGTTTCCAGCGCACCTCTGACCATACCTGCACCGGCGCACCATTGATGGCGGTGATGCGGTCACCTGCCCGCAGGCCGGCCTGGTAGGCTGCCGTCTGTTCGGCCGCCGCGCGCAGTACGGGCACCGGCTCCGGCACGCCGTGCATGTAAAGACCTGCAAACAGGACAATGGCCAGCAGGAAATTGGCGATCGGACCGGCGGCCACGATGGCGATGCGACGCCAGACGGATTGGCGGGTGAATTCGCGCTTGAGATCGGCTTCCGGGATGTCTTCCAGCGGCTGCTCGCGGGCATCCAGCATCTTCACATAGCCGCCCAGCGGCAGGATGGAGATGGCCCACTCGGTCTGGTCGCGACCGAAGCGGCGGGACCAGATCACCCGGCCCATGCCGACCGAAAAGCGCAATACCTTCACACCACACCATCGCGCCACCAGGTAATGCCCCAGCTCATGGACCACCACCAGGGTGCCCAGGGCCACGAAGAAAGCGATCAGGGTATGCAGCAGGGTCATCGTGAAATCAGGGCGCAGGCAAGGTCACGCGCCTGCCGGTCCTGATCCAGCAGGGCCGTGATGTCGTCGGCTTGCCGGTTGGGAATGGCGGACATGACCTCTTGGATCAGGGGGGCGATCTTCCCGAAGCCGATGCGGCGATCGAGGAAGGCTTGCACGGCGACTTCGTTGGCGGCGTTGAGGATGGCCGCCAGCGTACCACCGGCTCGCAGGGCATCATACGCCAGTTTCAGGCAGGGGAAGCGCTGATAGTCCGGCGCAAGGAAGGACAATTGGGCAATCTGCGCCAGTTCCAGCGGCGCCACGCCCGAGGCGATACGCTCCGGATAGGCCAGCGCATTGGCGATGGGCGTGCGCATGTCGGGATTGCCCAGTTGCGCCAGCACCGAGCCATCGGCATAGGAGACCATGGAATGGATGACGCTCTGCGGGTGAATGACCACCTCGATCTTCTCGGCCGGCGCCCCGAAGAGCCAGTGCGCCTCGATGACTTCCAGGCCCTTGTTCATCATGGTGGCCGAATCCACCGAGATCTTGCGCCCCATCACCCACTTGGGATGGGCCACCGCCTCCTCTACCGTGACCTGGTCCAGCGTATTCACGTCGCGCTGCAGGAATGGGCCGCCGGAAGCCGTCAACAGGATCTTCTCGACCCCGTGCGCCGCCATCGAGCGGGTATAGCCCGCAGGCAGGCACTGGAAGATGGCGTTGTGCTCGCTGTCGATAGGCAGCAGGCTGGCGCCATGGGCCTGTACCGCATCCATGAGCAGCTGGCCGGAGATGACCAGCGCCTCCTTGTTGGCCAGCAGGATCTTCTTGCCGGCACGCGCCGCAGCCAGGGTAGAGGCCAGCCCGGCGGCACCGACGATGGCCGCCATGACCATGTCGCAGCCGTCGGCCGCGGCGATATCGCACAGTGCCTGTGGGCCGTGCAGCACCTCGGTGGACAGGTCGGCGGCACGCAGCAGGGCCTGCAATTGGGCTGCCGCATCGGCCGAGCCGACCACCGCCACTTGCGGACGGAAACGCCGGCACTGCTCTGCCAGCTCGGCCACCCGGGAGTGGGCGCTCAACGCAAAGACGCGATATCGGTCGGGATGACGGGCCACCACGTCCAGCGTGGATACGCCGATGGAGCCGGTAGCGCCGAGAATGCTGATGGACTGCATGGAATTTCCAGGAGGAAAGTGGCGGCTCAGGCAGCCGCCAGCCACAGATCGACCAACGCTGCCAGCGGCAGCACCGGGATGAGCGCATCGATACGGTCGAGCACACCGCCATGGCCGGGCAGCAGGTTGCTGCTGTCCTTCATGCCGGCGCGGCGCTTGAGCTGCGACTCGAACAGGTCACCGACCACGCTGGCGGCCACCATGAGGCTCAACACGCCGACAAAGCCGCCCCAGCCCCAGCGATTGAAGAGCTGATACTGGAAGGTCTCGCCCCCGCCCATGGACATGGCCACCGCCGCCGAGATCACCAGCACGGCCAGCCAGCCGCCGATGGCACCTTCCCAGGACTTGCCCGGGGAAATGGTGGGCGCCAGCTTGTGGCGGCCGAACCCCTTGCCCGAGAAATAGGCGCCGATATCGGCCACCCACACCACCGCCATCACCGAGAGCAGATACAGCGGCGAATGCTGGAACAGGTCCACGATGGCCACGAAGCAACCGAGGATGGACAGCATGTAGGTAGCGTTGAGCAGGCGATTGCTGAAGGCCTCGATCCCGGGCAGCCCCAGCCCCAATGCCGGTACGAAGCGCAAGACCCACAACAGGACGCACAACACGTACAGGGCGCGCACGCTGGGCAGGCCCGAGAAGAACAGGATCACGCTGAAGACCAGCGTCCACACGGCCGCCCACAGGGTCGGCCGCGGGCTCTTGAAGAGCCGGAAGCATTCCCACGAACCGGCGGCAAAAAATACCAGCACCGCCATGGCAAAGGCCGGGAAATAAGCGAAATACAGGATCGGCAACAGGATTGCCAGCAGGATCAACGCCGTGATGACACGCGTCTTGAGCATCAGGAAACCTTTTTCTGGTCCAGCACCTGGGCGCTGGTGCGCCCGAAGCGGCGCTCGCGTTGTTGATAGGAACCGATCGCCTGGTCCAGCGCCTTGGCATCAAAATCAGGCCAGAAAGTCTCGGTGAAATACAGCTCGCTATAGGCCAGCTGCCACAACAGGAAATTGGAGATACGCTGCTCGCCGCCGGTGCGGATGAACAGGTCAGGCTCGGGAGCGTAGGCCATGGCCAGGTAAGGGGCCAGCTCTTCTTCGGTGTAGTCGGTCGCACCCGGCTTGTCCTTGACCATCCTGGAGACAGCCTGCATCACATCCCAGCGGCCGCCATAGTTGGCACACACGGTCAGCGTCAGGCGGCTGTTGGCGGCGGTCTGGGCTTCGGCCTTGGCCGCCATTTCCTGCAGTTTGGGATCGAAACGGCTCATATCGCCGACGATGCGCAGGCGGATGCCATTGTTGGCCATCTTGCCCACTTCGCGCTCCAGCACCGTCATGAACAGACGCATCAGGACCGACACTTCGTCGGCAGGACGGCGCCAGTTCTCGGAGCTGAAGGCAAACAGGGTGAGAAATTCGATACCGCGCTCGGCGGCGGCCTCGACGATGGAGCGCACCGCGTCCACCCCCTTGGCATGGCCCGCCACACGCGGCAGGAAACGTTTGGTCGCCCAACGACCATTGCCGTCCATGATGATGGCAACATGGCGCGGTACCGCGGAGGTCTCCGGAACCGCCAGAGTTGAGCTTTGATGCTTCATGTAAATGATTTATTGCTTTTCCGTGCAAGGGAGGGAAGCGACTCATGGTAATGGGGCGGGGCCGCTTTGACAAACCGGCCAGTTCTGCCCCTACCGCCTTCCCCGCTCCCCGCCTGCACTTTTTCTGTCTTCGACTGGTCGTGCAGCGCGGTCGCCAGAGCAGCCGCGCGTAGGCCCTGCAAGGACGGCTTACACCGTCATGACTTCCTTTTCCTTCTCGGAGACCATCTTGTCGATGTCGGCGACGAACTTGTCGGTCAGCTTCTGGATCTCGTCCTGGCCGCGACGCTCTTCGTCTTCCGAGGCGATCTTGTCCTTGACCAGCTTCTTCAGACCTTCGTTGCCTTCGCGGCGGATGTTGCGCACGGCGATCTTGGCATCTTCGGCTTCGCTCTTGACCAGCTTGACCATTTCCTTGCGGCGTTCTTCGGTCAGCGCGGGCATCGGCACGCGGATCAGGTCGCCGTGGGTGGCCGGATTGAGGCCCAGGTCGGCTTCGCGGATGGCCTTTTCGATGACGGCGGCCATCTTCTTCTCGAAGGGCTGCACACCGATGGTGCGGGCATCGATCAGAGTCAGGTTGGCGACCTGCGACAGGCCGGTCGGCGAACCATAGTATTCGACCATGACCTGGTCCAGCAGGCCGGTGTGGGCACGGCCGGTACGGACCTTGGCCAGGTTGGCCTTCAGGGTTTCGATGGACTTGGCCATCTTCTGCTCGGTATTTTTCTTGACGTCAGCGACACTCATGCTGCTCTCCTAACTTTGGTGCAATAACTTGGCTTGTCTTGATGGCAAATGCCTGAAAGACGGGCATTGTAAACGGGAATCCCGGCCTGCGGCCGGTTTCTGCACTGCAATATCGTTCAGATATGATCAGACGTGGACCAGGGTCCCTTCGTCATCACCCATGACCACGCTCTTCAACGCGCCCGGCTTGACGATGGAAAACACCTTGATCGGCAGCTTCTGGTCACGGCACAGCGCAAAGGCGGTCGCATCCATCACCTGCAGGTGCTTGGCGATGGCTTCGTCGAAGGAAATCGACTGGTAGCGGGTTGCTGTCGGGTCCTTCTTGGGGTCGGCGGTGTAGACGCCATCGACCTTGGTGGCCTTCAGCACGATCTGGGCACCGATTTCCGAACCACGCAGGGCGGCCGCGGTGTCGGTGGTGAAGAAGGGGTTGCCGGTACCGGCGGCGAAGACCACGATCTTGCCTTCTTCCAGGTATTGCAGCGCCTTGGGGCGCACGTAGGGCTCGACCACCTGCTCGATGCCGATGGCCGACATCACGCGGGCCGTCAGGCCGGCCTGGCGCATGGCATCGGCCAGGGCCAGCGAGTTCATGACAGTGGCCAGCATGCCCATGTAGTCGGCGGTCGCACGATCCATGCCCTGGGCGCCCGGCGCCACGCCGCGGAAGATGTTGCCGCCGCCGATCACGATGGCCAGTTCCACGCCCAGTTTGCTGATTTCTGCTACATCCGCGACCATGCGTTCGATGGTCGCGCGATTGATACCGTAGGCGTCGTCGCCCATGAGTGCTTCGCCGGAGAGTTTGAGGAGTACGCGCTTGTAAGCTGGTGTTGTCATTGCAGGGCTCCGTGTTCTTTCCGAGGTTGAATTACGTATTGACGCGCCGGCACTCGCTGTAGCCCGACGAAATGGCGCATTTTCGTCATCAGGGATCGTCCGAACGCATGAGGGGATTGTGCTGCTGCGCCTTGATGTACTGCCTGTACTGCCTGTATTGCCTTTATTGCTGCTTGCTGCTGGTACTGCAGATTCCACCTGCCTTGCCCTGCCCTCATCAACGCCAGCCAATTGCTGACCCTGACTGTAGATGCAGGCGGCCGCGAAAGTTCCCGGTGGCCGGCTTAAAAAAACGGGCCTCTCGGCCCGTTTTTCCTGCGACGCTTACTGAGCTTGTTTCGCTGCAGCCACTTGCGCTGCGACTTCAGCTGCGAAGTCGTCCTGCTTCTTCTCGATACCTTCGCCCACCACGTACATGGCGAACGACTTGACGGTGGTATTGGCAGCCTTCAACATCTGTTCGACGCTTTGCTTGTCGTTCTTCACGAAAGCCTGGTTGAACAGCGACACTTCCTTCAGGTACTTCTGCACCGAACCGTCCACCATCTTGGCGACGATATCAGCGGGCTTGCCGGATTCGGCAGCCTTCAGGGCCGCGACCGAGCGTTCCTTCTCGATCAGGTCAGCCGGCACTTGCTCGGCCGACAGAGCGACCGGCTTCATGGCGGCGATGTGCATGGCCACGTCCTTGCCGACCTGCTCTTCGGCGCCGTCGAACTCGACGATCACGCCGATGCGGGTGCCGTGCAGGTAGGAAGCCAGCTTGCCGGTGGTTTCGAAACGCTGGAAGCGACGGAACGACATGTTCTCGCCGATGCGGCCGATCAGTTCGGTGCGCAGTTCTTCCAGGGTCTTGCCGTCGGCCAGCTTGCAGGCGCCCAGGGCAGCCACGTCAGCCGGGTTCTGCTCCACCACCAGCTTGGCAGCGGCTTCGACCAGACCGATGAACTCGTCGTTCTTGGTCACGAAGTCGGTTTCGCAGTTCACTTCGACCAGCGCGCCGACCTTGCCAGCGATGTAGGTCGAGATCACGCCTTCTGCGGTGATGCGGGAAGATGCCTTGGAAGCCTTGCTGCCCAGCTTGACGCGCAGAATCTCTTCGGCCTTGGCCATGTCGCCATCGGCTTCGGTCAGCGCCTTCTTGCATTCCATCATCGGCGCGTCGGTCTTCGCACGCAGATCGCCCACCATTGCTGCGGTAATTGCCGCCATACTTTTCTCCTGACTTGGAGGCATCCCGCATTTGCGGCATGCCTGAAACTCGAAAATTGAATCAAAAAAAAGGGGCCACTGCGTCACTACCCGCTGTCACCCCTTTTTGGACTACCGTACTACCGGAAGAGCAGAATCAAGCCTGCTCGACCTCGACGAATTCATCGCCCTTGACTGCTTCGACAACGTCGTTGACGGCGTTGGCGCGGCCTTCCAGCACGGCGTCAGCCATGCCGCGAGCGTACAGAGCGATCGCCTTGGCGGAGTCGTCGTTGCCCGGGATCACGTAGGTGACGCCTTCGGGCGAGTGGTTGGTATCGACCACGCCGATGACCGGAATGCCCAGCTTGGCGGCTTCGGTGATGGCGCCCTTGTGGTAGCCGACGTCGATGACGAAGATGGCGTCAGGAATGCCGCCCATGTCCTTGATGCCGCCGATGGCCTTCTGCAGCTTTTCTTGCTCGCGGCTGAACAGCAGGGCTTCCTTCTTGGACAGCTTCTCGACCGAACCGTCTTCCATGGCAGCTTCCATGTCCTTCAGACGCTTGATGGAGGTCTTGATGGTCTTGAAGTTGGTCAGCATGCCGCCCAGCCAGCGCTGGTCAACGTAGGGCACGCCAGCGCGTTGCGCTTCAGCGGCCAGAATGTCGCGAGCTTGACGCTTGGTGCCGACGAACAGGATGGTGCCGCGATTGGCCGACAGCTGGCGCACGTACTTGACGGCTTCCTGGTACATGCCCAGGGTCTTTTCCAGGTTGACGATGTGAATCTTGTTGCGATGGCCGAAAATGAAGGGGGCCATCTTGGGGTTCCAGAAGCGGGTTTGGTGACCGAAGTGGACACCGGCTTCCAGCATTTCGCGCATGGTAACGGACATGAATTTCTCCAGGGTTAGGTCTGGAATCCGCTCGGTCATCTGGCTCATGCAGCCGGACACCCTTTTAGCGAACGGATTCGCGTTTCAAAAGATTTTTACGACAGTTTTTACAACATTTATTGTCAAAGCCACATGAAGAATCATTCCGCACATCACATTCGACAACCAATCCGTGGTTTCAGATCAGCCCGGCATTCTACTCGACCCTGCCCTTTTGTTCAAGTAGCACATGAAGCCAGGTCGCCCCGAGCGCACAAAACAGAAACCACCCCCGTCGTCTATAATCCTGACTTGACGATTTTCTAGCGAATTGCGATTCATCATGGGCAACATCACCATCAAGACCGCCGAAGACATCGAAGGCATGCGCGTGGCCGGCCGGCTGGCCGCCGAGGTGCTGGACTACATCACCCCCTTCGTGAAACCGGGCGTGACCACCGGCGAGATCGACCGCCTCTGCCACGAGTACATGACCAACGTGCAAGGCAGCATCCCGGCCCCGCTGAACTACTGTCCGCCGGGCTACACGCCCTACCCCAAGGCGATCTGCACGTCCCTCAACGACGTGATCTGCCATGGCATCCCGGGCGACAAGGTGATGAAGAACGGTGACGTGCTCAACATCGACGTCACCATCATCAAGGATGGTTACCACGGCGACACCAGCCGCATGTTCTTCCTGGGCGAACCCTCCATCCTGGCGCGCCGCCTGACCGAAATCACGTATGAGTGCATGTGGCTGGGTATCTCCAAGATCAAGCCCGGTGCCCACCTGGGCGACATCGGCCATGTCATCCAGCAGCATGCCGAAAAGGCCGGCTACAGCGTGGTGCGCGAATTCTGCGGCCACGGCATCGGCAAGGTCTTCCATGAAGAGCCGCAGGTGCTGCACTACGGTCGCCCCGGCACGCTGGAAAAGCTGGAAGCCGGCATGATCTTCACGGTCGAACCGATGATCAACGCCGGCCGCCGTGAAATCCGCGAAATGGGCGATGGCTGGACCATCAAGACCAAGGATCGCAGCCTGTCGGCCCAGTGGGAACACACCGTGCTGGTCACCGAGACCGGTTTCGAGGTGCTGACGGTGTCGCCCGGCATGCCGGCGCCGCCCGCCTTCATCCAGAACCAGGTCGCCACCCCGGCGTGATCCTGGCCGCCGGAACCATGTGCCCATCCACGCTGCGCACAGTTTCCGGCACGAAACCTGCTTGGGGCCCGAAGCCGCATGGGGATGCGGCTTCGTTCACGTTTGGCGCCGCCCCGCCGCCTTGCCAGCACTGATTGTCTGATTGTCTACCACGATGCCCACACTCGCCATCACGCTCAAGAAACAGCTCAAGGCCGCACGCCAGCAAGCCATCGAGGTGTTCCAGTCCAACCACAAGACCGAGCAGTTGCTGGCGCAGTTGCGCCGCAACGTGGATGAGGCCCTCACCACCGCCTGGGAGGAACTGGGCATGTCCGGCAACGCCGCCCTGGTGGCCGTGGGCGGCTATGGTCGGGGCGAGCTGTTCCCGCATTCGGATGTGGACGTGCTGATCCTGCTGGACCAGACCCCGGATGCCACCAAGAAGGAAAAACTGGAGTCCCTGGTACAGTTGTTCTGGGACATCGGCCTGGAAATTGGCCACAGCATCCGCACCATCGACGAGTGCCTGGATGAATCCGCCGCCGACATCACGGTACAGACCAGTCTGCTGGAAGCCCGCCTGGTGACCGGCAACCGCGCTCTTTTCAAGCAATTGCAGGAACGCTACCTGGCCGCACTGGACCCGCTGGCCTTCTTCCAGGCCAAGACCCTGGAAATGCGCCAGCGCCACATCAAATATGAAGATACCCCCTACAGTCTGGAACCCAACTGCAAGGAAAGTCCCGGCGGCCTGCGTGACCTGCAGGTGATCCTGTGGGTAGCCAAGGCAGCGGGCCTGGGCAATTCCTGGGGCGAACTGGCCGAGCACGGCATGCTGACCTCCACCGAGGCGCGCCAGTTGCGTCAGAAGGAACGCGCCTTCAAGGACATCCGCATCCGCCTGCACATCGTCACGGATCGCCGTGAAGACCGCCTGGTATTCGACATCCAGACCCCGATTGCCGAGACCTTCGGCTTCAAGACCACCGACACCCGGCGCGCCAGCGAATACCTGATGCAGCGCTACTACTGGGCCGCCAAGGCGGTCACCCAGTTGAACACCATCCTGCTGCAGAACATCGAAGCGCACCTGTTCCCGCAGCAGGCCGTGCCGCGCCCGCTCAACGAGCGCTTCAATGAAGTCAACGGATTCGTCGACATCGCCCATGACAAGGTCTTCGAGGAGACGCCTTCGGCCATGCTGGAAGTGTTTCTGGTGCTGTCCGAGCATCCGGAACTCAAGGACATGTCCGCGCGCACCCTGCGTGCGCTGTGGCACGCGCGCTTCAAGATCGACAACGCCTTCCGCGCCAATCCGGACAATCACCGCCTGTTCATGCAGATCATCCAGAGCAAGCGCGGCATCACCCATGCCCTGCGCGGGATGAACTCCACCAGCGTGCTGGGCCGCTATCTGCCGAACTTCCGCCAGATCGTCGGGCAGATGCAGCATGACCTGTTCCACGTCTACACGGTGGACCAGCACATCCTGATGGTGGTGCGCAACGTACGCCGCTTCACCATGAGCGAACACGCGCATGAATACCCCTTCTGCAGCCAGTTGATGGCCAACTTCGGCCAGCCCTGGGTGCTGTATGTTGCAGCACTGTTCCACGACATCGCCAAGGGCCGGGGTGGCGACCACTCCAAGCTGGGCATGGCCGACGCCCGCGCCTTCTGCGAGCAGCACGGCATCTCGCCGGACAATACCGAGCTGATCGTGTTTCTGGTCGAGCAGCATCTGGCCATGTCGCACGTGGCGCAGAAACAGGACATGTCGGACCCCGACGTCATCACCGCCTTCGCCCAGCTGGTCAAGGATGAGCGCCATCTGACCGCACTCTACCTGCTGACGGTGGCCGACATCCGCGGTACCAGCCCCAAGGTCTGGAACGCCTGGAAGGGCAAGCTGCTCGAAGACCTCTACCGCATGACTCTGCGCGTGCTGGGCGGAGAAGCCCCCTCGGCCGACCGCGAACTGAAGAACACCCAGCAGGAAGCCATCAAGACCCTGCGCCTCTACGGCCTGCCGGCCGATGCCCACGAAAAGCTGTGGAAGCAGCTGGACGTGGCTTACTTCCTGCGCCACGACGCCTCCGACATCGCCTGGCAGACGCGCTGCTTCTACGACAAGGTGGAGACCGGCGTACCGCTGGTGCGCTGCCGCCTGGCGCCCATTGGCGAAGGGGTGCAGGTGGCGGTTTACACACCCGACCGCCCCGACCTGTTTGCGCGCATCTGCAGCTATTTCGATGAAAAAAGCTTCAGCATCTTCGACGCCAAGATCCACACCACCCGCAACAACTACGCGCTGGATGCCTTCCTCATCAATGCGCCGGTGTTCGCCAAGAACTACCGCGACATCATCAACCTGATCGAGCACGAGCTCGGCGCCCTGCTGCTGTCGGAGGAGCCGCTGCCGGCACCGTCCAAGGCGCGCCTGTCGCGCCTGTCGCGCACCTTCCCGGTCAATCCCTCGGTGGACCTGCGCCCGGATGAACGCGGCCAGTATTACCTGCTGTCGGTCTCGGCCAATGACCGCGCCGGACTGCTGTATTCGATCTCCAACGTGCTGGCCAAGTATCGGATCAACCTGCACACGGCCAAGGTCATGACGCTGGGCGAGCGCGTGGAAGACGTGTTCCTCATCGACGGCCCGGGCCTGTCCCAGCCGCGCAACCAGATCATGCTGGAAACCGAGCTGCTCCAGACCCTGCGCATCTGACCCGCCTCACCCTGTCCGCGCTGCCGCCCGCTCTGGCGCGGCGGCGCGGCTGGCCGTACAATCTCACCCTCGCCGCTGGCCGGCCCTCCGTTTTTCGCAAGGCAATCCCCATGACTGAACCTGTACGACTTTCCAAACGCATGTCCGAACTCGGCCTGTGCTCCCGCCGCGAAGCCGACGAGTGGATCGAGAAAGGCTGGGTGCGCGTGGATGGCCAGGTGGTGTCGGTGCTGGGCAGCAAGGTGCTGCCGCACCAGAAGGTCACCGTGGAACGCCAGGCCAGCGCCGAACAGGCGCAGCGTGTGACCATCCTCATCAACAAGCCCATGGGCTACGTCAGCGGTCAGGCCGAGGATGGCTACAAGCCGGCCGTGGTGCTGGTCAATGAACAGTCGCGCTGGGCCGAAGACCAGACCGAGATGCGCTTCCACCCGCGCCAGTTGAAGAGCCTGGTACCGGCCGGACGGCTGGACATCGATTCGGTGGGCCTCTTGGTACTGACCCAGGATGGCCGCATCGCCAAGCAGTTGATCGGCGAGGATTCGGCGGTCGACAAGGAATACCTGGTGCGCGTGCAATACACCCGCCCCGGCAAGCTGCCCGAATCCGATCTCAAGCGCCTGAACCACGGTCTCATCATCGACGGCAAGCCGCTGCGTCCGGCCAAGGTGATGTGGCAGAACGAAGATCAGCTGCGCTTCATCCTGCGCGAAGGCAAGAAGCGCCAGATCCGCCGCATGTGCGACATGGTGGGGCTGAAGGTGATCGGCTTGAAGCGCGTGCGTATCGGCGGGGTGAAGCTGGGTGAACTGCCGACCGGCCAGTGGCGCTATCTGCGACCGGACGAGAAGTTCTGAACGCGATCCCCTGGATGAAAAAACGGCCCTGACTCACCATCAGGGCCGTTCTCTTTTGCAGCAGGCAAAAGGGGTCAGAGGAAGCGATCCAGAATCTTGCGGCTGTGCTTGTCCAGCGCCTTCTGGTCGCGGATCAGGAACTGGATGCCGTGACTGTCCGCAATCAGCAGTGCCGGCGCCGCCAGGCGGCGGATGTCTTCCTCGCCCTTGAGCGTGAAGGTGGTGGTGCCACGCGTGGTCTGCACGGTCCAGTCGCTGGGCGTGGCGAAGGTGGAGACACTGACGATGCGCTGGATCTCCGGCATGAATTCGCGGCTGGCGAGTTCTTCCTCGATCAGGCGGCGCGTCGCGGCATCCACTTGATCCAGCGTGTCGATCCAGGCCAGCTCATGACCATCGCTGCTGACCAGAGATAGCCCGCTTTCAGGCGATGTGATCGGAAATGCACGCACCGGAATCACGTGCTCGTGCACGCCGCCCTGGGCGTCGGTGAGCACCAGGCGCCCGAAAGGATTGCGTACCAATGTGAAGGTTTGGGCAAAATTCATCGTGGTGCTCATGGCCTTATTCGCCCTTCTCTTCTTCGCTCACCGAGACCTCGGCCTCGCCATCAGGATTGCGCGCCTGGGCCTGGTAGAGCTTGTAGTAATGCCCTTCACGGGCCATCAGTTCTTCGTGGTTGCCGACCTCGACCACCTGGCCGCGATCCAGCACGACCAGGCGATCAGCCTTGCGCAGCGTCGACAGGCGGTGCGCGATGGCAATCGTGGTACGGCCTTGCACCAGGTTGTCCAGCGCCTTCTGGATTTCCTTTTCAGTGGTGGTATCGACCGAGGAAGTGGCTTCGTCCAGGATCAGGATGCGCGGATCGATCAGCAGCGCACGCGCAATCGAGATGCGCTGGCGTTCGCCGCCCGACAGTGCCTGTCCGCGCTCGCCGACCAGCGAATCGTAGCCTTGCGGCAGGCGCAGGATGAATTCATGCGCATGGGCGGCACGGGCGGCGGCGATGATTTCTTCACGCGTGGCTTCCGGCTTGCCGTAGGCGATGTTCTCGGCAATCGTGCCAAAGAACAGGAAGGGTTCCTGCAGCACCAGACCGATGTTGCGGCGATATTCGGAAATCGGCAGCGAACGAATGTCCACGCCGTCGATGCGAATCGCGCCTTCCGAGACATCGTAGAAGCGGCAGATCAGGTTCACCATGGTGGACTTGCCGGAACCGCTGTGGCCGACCAGGCCGATCATCTCGCCCGGCGCAATGGACAGGCTCATGTTGCGAATCACCGCGCGGTTGCCATAGCGGAAGCCAATGTTGCGCACTTCGATGGCGCCCTGCACTTTTTCCAGATGCACCGGATTGGCCGGCTCCGGCACGCTGGAGACGTGGTCCAGGATGTCGAAGATGCGCTTGGCGCCGGCCGCGGCCTTCTGCGTGACCGAAACGATGCGGCTCATCGAGTCCAGGCGGGTATAGAAACGGCTGATGTAGGCCAGGAAGGCGGTCAGCACACCGACCGTGATCTGGTTGCTGGAGACCTGCCAGATCCCGAACACCCACACCACCAGCAAGCCCACTTCGGTCAGGAAAGTGACCGTGGGCGTAAAGAGTGACCAGATCTTGTTGACGCGGTCATTGACCATCAGGTTGTGCCGGTTGGCCTCGCGGAAACGCGCCACCTCACGCTTTTCCTGCGCAAAAGCCTTCACCACGCGGATGCCGGGAATCGTATCGGCCAGCACGTTGGTCACTTCCGACCAGATGCGGTCGATCTTTTCGAAGCCGTGTCGCAGGCGGTCGCGCACCACGTGAATCATCCAGGCGATGAACGGCAGCGGCAACAGCGTCACCAGCGCCAGCCAGGGATTGATGGAGATCAGGATGGCCGCCGTCATGATGATCATCAGCACATCGATGGCGAAATCCAGCAGATGCAGCGACAGGAACACGCAGATGCGGTCAGTTTCCGAGCCGATGCGCGCCATCAGGTCACCGGTACGCTTACCGCCAAAATACTCCTGCGACAGTCGCAACAGGTGGGCATAGGTGGTGGTGCGCAGGTCCGCGCCGATGCGCTCGGACACCAGCGCCAGGATGTAAGTGCGCGCCCAGCCCAGGCCCCAGGCCAGCAATGCCGCGCCCAGGAGGCCCGACAGGTAGAGCGTGGCCAGGTGGGTGTTGATGGGGGTGCCGTTCTGGAACGGGATCAGCACATTGTCCATCAGCGGCATGGTCATGTAGGGCGGCACCAGCGTGGCAGCGGTGGAGGCCAGCGTCAGCAGAAAGCCCAGCAGCAGCGAGCCCTTGTAGGGCTTGGCAAAGCGCGACAGCCGGAACAGCGCCCAGGTGGATGGCGGCGCTTCCTTGGTCTCGGGGCAGATGGCGCAGGTTTCCTGGCCTTCCGGCAGCACGGCCTTGCAGGTCGGGCAGACGTCGCCCTCTTCCTCGACCTGTACGCCCGAGGCCAGCAGATCGCGTTGTTGCTCGAACAGCTTGATCAGGCGCAGTGCCTGCGGATTCTGGGCCAGCGTATAGCGCCAGGCTCCCTGGCGACCGGCGTCGTCGCACAGCTCCAGCGTCCCCACGCCGGCGTGGTCGACATGCTTGAGTTGCAGATCGGCGCGATAGGCCCAGTCCTGCCACGGCTGGCCGTCCGGTGCCGCGGCCAGCAGGCGACGGTCGGTCGCCAGCACCAGCGACGACTTGAAGTGCAGTTGGGCGTCCAGGTCCAGTTCCAGCCAGGCCAGTACGGATTCACCCGGGGCCAGGCGGGCAGCGGTCTCCGTCTGCCAGCGCTCGGGCAGGCTGGCGGTCGCGGAAGGAATTGAGTCAGTAGTCATGTAACGGCAGCGTTGAGGCCCGAAGTGAGCAGTGTGGCTATTGTTTTAGGAGGTGCAGGTCTCGCCGGACCTGTTGTCTTGATGCCTGCAGTGATGTGCCAGCGGGCAGCGCGGGATTATAGCGCAGCGGCCCCGACTGCCCATGCGCAATCTGCACCCGCTGCCCGTCCATCCCGCAGCAGCCCTTCGATAACGCGAGAAGCCGTCAAACGGTGCACCGGCATGTTCACTGGAAGAGATGCCGGGATGATCTTTCTCGCTAGATGCGAACGGCTGATCGACACAAGCCTTCAGTCAGTACAGGCATCGCCTGTTTTTTCCGCCCGTGTTGCCACGGCAGCGGGACAGTCTGCGACAATATCGTTCACATCCACCTCCAGCCTTCCCGCATGAACGTCGCAGCTCGCCTGGTTTGCCCTGCCCGCATGTCCCCACGCAGGGGCCGACCTTGATACCATCAAGGCAACTTTCGTTTTCATTCAGTTATTCCCTCTGGCAAATGCAGTAAACCAAAAGCCGCCCTGCGCGTTAGTGAACCATGCGTTATTCTGACAGAGCGCTGACCGGCCTGCCGGGTGGCGCTGCAGCATGTCCGATGCGGCCAACATCGGGCAGCCCTGTCGGGCAACTTGGGCGAACTTGGCTTGGGCAACTACCGCGGACCATCCACCACACATGAAAAACATCGAATTCCTCCGTTTCCTGAATCTCAAGGGCCCCAACATCTGGACCTACCGCTCTGCCCTCGAAGTGTGGATCGATATCGGCGAACTGGAAGATTTTCCCTCCAATACCATCCCCGGCTTTCCCGAGCGCCTGACCACCTGGCTGCCGACCCTGATCGAACACCGCTGCAGCTATGAAGAGCGCGGCGGCTTCGTGCGCCGCCTGCATGAAGGCACCTGGCCCGGCCACATCCTCGAACACGTGACCCTGGAACTGCAGAACCTGGCCGGCCTGCCCGGCGGCTTCGGCAAGGCGCGCGAGACCAATGTGCGCGGCGTCTACAAGGTGGTGGTGCGCGCCCGCCATGAAACGGTCACCCGTGCCGCGCTCTTCGCCGCCCGCGACCTGGTGATGGCCGCCATCGAAAACCAGCCGTACGACCTCGATACCACCCTGCGCAAGCTGCGCCGCATGGTCGACCGCCTGTGCCTGGGCCCCAGCACTGCCTGTATCGTCGATGCCGCCGACGAGCGCCGCATCCCGACCATCCGTCTCTCCGAAGGCAACCTGGTGCAGTTGGGCCACGGCTGCAAGTCGCGCCGCATCTGGACCGCCGAATCCGACCAGACCGGCGCGATTGCCGAAGGCATCTCCCGCGACAAGGATCTCACCAAGTCGCTGCTGCAAACCTGCGGCGTGCCGGTCCCCGAAGGCCGCCTGGTGGAAAGCCCCGAAGACGCCTGGGATGCCGCCCAGGACATCGGCCTGCCGGTGGTGGTCAAGCCTTGTGACGCCAACCACGGTCGTGGCGTCTTCATCGACCTGAATACCCGGGAAGAAATCGAGACCGCCTACAAGGTCGCGCTGGAAGAAGGTAGCGGCGTGCTGGTCGAACGCTTCGTGCCGGGCCTGGAACACCGCCTGCTGATCGTCGGCGGCAAGCTGGCCGCCGCCGCCCGCGGCGAACCCATCTTCATCGTCGGCGATGGCAAGTCCACCGTGCAGGAGCTGCTGGACGAACTGAACCGCGATCCGCGCCGCGGCCTGCTGGAAGAACACCTGCTGGACCCGGTGCTGCTGGACCGCGAACCTGCCGCCGTGCTGGAACTGCAGCGCCAGAATCTGACCACCGAATCGGTTCCCGCCGCCGGCCGCCGCATCCTGCTGCTGCGCAATGGCAACGTCTCCTCCGACATCACCGACCTGGTCCACCCCAGTGTCGCCGCCGCTGCCTCGCTGGCCGCGCGCATCGTCGGCCTCGATATCGCCGGCGTGGACATCGTGGCCGAAGACATCTCGCGTCCGCTGCAAGACCAGGGCGGTGCCATCGTCGAGGTCAACGCCGGCCCCGGCCTCTTGATGCACCTGAAGCCCTCGGACGGCAAGCCGCGTCCGGTGGGCGAAGCCATCATCGACAACCTGTTCGGCCCGGAAGAAAACGGCCGCATCCCCGTCGTCGGCGTCACCGGCACCCACGGCAAGACCACCATCGCGCGCCTGATCGCGCGCATCGTGCACCTGTCGGGCAAGCACGTGGGCCTGGCCTGCGGCGAGGGCCTCTACTTCGGCGAACGCCAGATCGAGCGTGGCAACCGCGCCACCTGGGATGCCGCCCATCGGGTGCTGCTGAACCGCGCCGTGGAAGCCGCCGTGTTCGAGAACGGCAGCGCTGCCATCCTCTCCGAAGGCCTGGCCTATGACCGCTGCCTGGTGGGCGTGGTGGCCAACATCGACCCCAACGACAGCCTGCCCGAGTTCTACATCGAGAACGCTGAACAGATCGCCACCAAGGTCAAACGCACCCAGGTCGACCTGGTACTGCCGGATGGCGCCGCCGTGCTCAATGCCGACGACCCGCTGGTGGCCGACATGGCCCAGCTGTGCGATGGTGAAGTGATCTTCTTCAGCACCGATCCCGCGTCCGAACTGCTGGCCAGCCATCTCAAGGAAGGCGGCCGCGCCGTGTTCCTGCGCGATGGCGACCTGATCCAGGCCGACGGCGAGCGCCAGTGCAAGGTCAGCTCGGTCGATGCCATCCCGCTGACCGAAAACGGTGCCGTCGCCTACCAGGTCGAGAACGTCCTGGCCGCCGTCGGTGCCGCCTGGGCGCTGGGCATCGGCCCCGAGGTGATCCGTGCCGGCATCGAGCTCTTCGGCACCGAACGCGCCGAGGAACAAGGGCTGAAGTTCAAGAGCCAGGCCGCCTGAGCCCGGCAAGACCGACCGATTCAAGATCAAGAGACACCTAGGAAAAATTGTCCATGGACGTATCCCGCATTCGCGCCCTGCGCGGCCCCAATCTCTGGAGCAGACACACTGCCGTCGAAGCCATCGTTTCCTGCCCGGAAAACGAGCGCGTCATCGATGACATGCCCGGCTTCGAACTGCGCCTGCGCGCCCGCTTCCCGCAGATCGGCTTCCTCGAGCCCGATGGCGGCAAGCAGGTCGTCTCCATGGCCCATGCCCTGGCCGCCGCGGCCCTGGCGCTGCAAAGCCAGGCCGGCTGCCCGGTGACCTTCAGCCGCACCGTCTCCACCGTCGAGACCGGCATCTATCAAGTGGTGGTGGAATACAGCGAAGAAGAAGTCGGCCGCCTGGCCTTCGATCTGGCGCTGGAACTGGTCCGCGCCGCCCAGGCCGATGCGCCCTTCGACCTCACCGGCGCGCTGGCCCGCATCCGCGAACTGGATGAGGACGTGCGCCTGGGCCCCTCGACCGGCTCCATCGTCAATGCAGCCATCAAGCGCGGCATCCCCTATCGCCGCCTGACCCAGGGCAGCATGGTGCAATTCGGCTGGGGCAGCCGCCAGAAGCGTATCCAGGCTGCCGAGACCAGCAACACCAGCGCCATTGCCGAATCCATCGCCCAGGACAAGGATCTGACCAAGATGCTGCTGCACGCCGCCGGTGTGCCGGTGCCCAACGGTCGCGTGGTCGAGACCGTGGAAGATGCCCTCAAGGCCGCCGAGGAAATCGGCTCGGCCGTGGTCATCAAGCCGCTGGACGGCAACCAGGGCAAGGGGGTGGCCGTCAACATCAGCACCCCGGAACAGATCACCCGCGCCTTCAACAATGCGGCCCTGATCAGCGACGAAGTCATTGTCGAGCGCTACCTGCCCGGCCACGACTTCCGCCTGCTGGTGATCGGCAAGACCCTGGTGGCTGCCGCCCGCCGCGATCCGCCGCAAGTCATCGGCGATGGCGTGCACACCATCCGTCAGCTGATCGACCAGGTCAACGCCGACCCGCTGCGCGGTGACGGTCACGCCACCTCGCTGACCAAGGTACGCCTGGACGACATCGCCCTGTCGGTGCTGTCCGGCCAGAACCTGGACCCGGAATCCATCCCCGCCCAGGGCGTACGCGTGGTCCTGCGCAACAATGCCAACCTTTCCACCGGCGGCACCGCCACCGATGTCACCGATGACGTGCATCCGGACGTGGCCGCGCGCGCCATCGCAGCCGCACAAATGGTCGGGCTGGACATCTGCGGCGTGGACGTGGTCTGCAATTCGGTCCACATGTCGCTGGAAGAACAAGGCGGCGGCATCGTCGAAGTCAACGCTGCGCCCGGCCTGCGCATGCACCTCTCGCCCTCTTACGGCAAGGCGCGTGACGTCGGCGAAGCCATCATCTCGACCATGTACGAGGATGGCGACGATGGCCGTATCCCCGTGGTGGCCGTGGCCGGCACCAACGGCAAGACCACTACCGTGCGCCTGATCACCCATCTGCTGGCCAAGACCGGCCTGCGCGTGGGCATGACCAATACCGATGGCGTCTACATCGACGGCCAGCGCACCGACACGGGCGACTGCAGCGGCCCGCGCAGCGCCCGCAACGTGCTGTTCCATCCCGACGTGGATGCAGCCGTGCTGGAAACCGCCCGTGGCGGCGTGCTGCGCGAAGGTCTGGGCTTTGATCGCTGCGCCGTGGCGGTGGTCACCAACATCGGCATGGGGGACCACCTGGGTCTGTCCTACATCAGCACCGTGGAAGACCTGGCGGTGGTCAAGCGTGTCATCGTCGAGAACGTGGCGCCAACCGGCACTGCGGTGCTCAATGCGGCCGACCCCATGGTTTCGAAGATGGCTTCTTCCTGCCCCGGCTCGGTGACCTTCTTCGCGCTGGATCCGACCCACCCCATCATGGCCACCCACCGCGCACAGGGCCACCGCATCGTCTATCAAGACGGCGACGCCATCGTGGCCGCGCAGGGTACGTTCGAAAAACGCCTGAAGCTGTCCGGCATTCCGCTGACCCGCAGCGGCGCCATCGGCTTCCAGGTCGAGAACGTGATGGCTTCCGTGGGTGCGGCCTGGGCGCTGAACCTGGACTGGGAACAGATCACCGGCGCCCTGGCCAGCTTCATCAGCGACAGCGGCACTGCACCAGGCCGCTTCAACCTGTTCGACTACAAGGGTGCCACCCTGATCGCCGACTACGGCCACAACCCGGATGCGATCCAGGCGCTGATCAAGGCCGTCGACAGCATGCCCGCCAAGCGCCGCTCGGTGGTCATCAGCGGCGCCGGTGACCGCCGCGACGTCGACATCACCCGCCAGACCGAACTGCTGGGCGATGCCTTCGATGAAGTCGTGCTGTATCAGGACCAGTGCCAGCGTGGCCGAGAAGACGGGGAAGTGATTGCTCTGTTGCGTCAGGGACTGGAAAAGGCCTCGCGTACCAGCGATGTGAAGGAAATCAACGGCGAATTCCTGGCCATCGATACCGCCCTCGCCAGCCTGCAGCCGGGCGACCTTTGCCTGATCCTGATCGACCAGGTGGAAGAGGCGCTGGCCCATATCGACCAGCGTGTGAAGGAAAGCGCCTGATTTCAGGTGTACGCTTCACCGCGCCTTGAAACGAACATCCCGGCCTTGCGCCGGGATGTTTTTTTGGGCTTCGCCAACGGACTGGAGAGTTTTTCTCAGTCGTCCTGGTTGGGGTCGAGCTCGGGGAACAGCACTTCCGTAAAGCCGAACTGACGGAAATCCCGGATGCGCATCGGATAGAGGATGCCCTGCAGGTGATCGCACTCATGCTGCACCACGCGCGCATGGAAGCCATCGACGGTACGGTCAATCACCTTGCCATACTGGTCCACGCCCTGGTAGCGCAACCGTGTCCAGCGCGGCACTACGCCGCGCATGCCGGGCACGGACAGGCAGCCTTCCCAGCCGTCTTCTTCCTGCTCGGACAAGGGTGTCAGCACGGGATTGATGAGCACCGTCTCCGGCACGGCCGGCGCATCCGGATAGCGCTGGTTGTGGCCAAAGCCGAAGATCACCAGTTGCAGATCCACCCCGATCTGGGGTGCGGCCAGACCGGCGCCATTGACGGCGCGCATGGTCTCGAACATGTCCTCGACCAGTTGTTCCAGTTCGGGCGTACCGAACTGCGTCACCGCTTGCGCCTGGCGCAGCAGGCGCGGGTCGCCCATCTTGAGTATCTCGCGTATGGCCATTGCCTCTCTCCATGAAACACGCCCGGCAGGAACCGGGCGTCATTGTGCAGCAGTGCGCCCTGATGGCGCCGGGTATCCCTGCTCAGCGCGCCTTGTTGGCCACTTCCTGCAGATATTCCGAGAACGCCGGGCCGGTTTCATGATGTTTCAGACCCATGGCCACCATGGCCTTCAAGTAGCCCAGCTTGGAACCGCAATCATAACGCTGGCCCTGGTAACGGTATGCCAGCACCGACTCGGCCTGCATCAGCTTGGCGATGCCATCGGTGAGCTGGATCTCGCCACCGGCTCCGCGCGGGATGTTTTCCAGATAGTGGAAGATGCGGCTGTTGAGCACATAGCGGCCCACCACGGCCAGCGTGGACGGGGCTTCTTCCGGGGCCGGCTTTTCGACGATGGCATTGATGCGTTCCAGGTCCGGCTGGTAAGGCGTGGCGCTGACGATACCGTACTGGCGGGTATCGCTCTTGGGCACTTCCTGCACGGCCAGCATGCTCATGCCTTCACGGGCGTAGATGTCAGTCATCTGCGCCAGCACCGGCTTGACGCCAGGATCGGTATCCATGAAATCGTCGGCCAGCAGGATGGCGAAGGGCTCTTCCCCCACCACCGGACGGGCGCACAGCACGGCATGACCCAGGCCCAGCGGTTCGGACTGGCGGATGAAGATGCAGTTGACACTCTTGGGCACCACGTTCTGCACGATCTCCAACAGCTTCTTCTTGCCCGCGGCTTCCAGTTCGGACTCCAGCTCGTAGGCCTTGTCGAAGTGATCTTCGATGGCGCGCTTGTTGCGACCGGTGATGAAGACCATCTCGGTGATGCCGGCAGCAACCGCCTCTTCCACTGCGTAATGGATCAGCGGCTTGTCGACGATAGGCAGCATTTCCTTGGGCTGGGCCTTGGTGGCAGGCAGGAAGCGGCTACCGAGACCGGCGACGGGGAAAACGGCTTTCTTGATCTTCTTGATCATCATGACTCCGAGGTAAAGATGGGTCTTGTTGTGTTGTTATGTTGTTATGCTGACTAACCCGCAGCGCAGTCCCCGCGTGCGGGACTGCATACGGGCGGCATTGTATATGAATAAAAAGACAAGGCAATTACGTTCCTGACACATCCTGACCCGCGCAAAGCGCCTTCAGTGCGTCCTCGTCGAGGATGGCCACGCCCAGTTCCTCGGCCTTGGCCAGCTTGCTGCCGGCTTCGGCGCCGGCGACCACGTAACTGGTTTTCTTTGAGACTGAACCGGAGACCTTGCCACCGGCGGCCTCGATCATTTGCGAGGCGTCATCGCGGGACAGGTTGGGCAAGGTGCCGGTCAACACGAAGGTCTTGCCGGCCAGGTGCTTGGCACCCGCATCGACACCTTCGCTCTCGGGCCAGTGCACGCCGACCGCGCGCAATTGCTCCACCAGCTCGACATTGATCGGATCATTGAAGAAGGCGCGGATCGAGGATGCGACTACCGGACCGATATCGGCCACTTCCAGCAGTTGTTCTTCACTGGCGGCGAGCAGCTTGTCGATACCGCCGAAATGGCGCGCCAACTCCTTGGCCGTAGCCTCGCCGACGTGGCGGATGCCCAGCGCATAGATGAAGCGCGCCAGCGTGGTGGTCTTGGACTTTTGCAGGGCGTCCAGTACATTCTGCGCCGATTTCTCGGCCATGCGATCCAGCTCGGCCAGGGCCGACAAACCGAGGCGATACAGGTCAGCCGGCGTGTTGACCACCTGGCGATCCACCAGCTGCTCTACCAGCTGTTCGCCCAGGCCTTCAATATCCATGGCGCGACGTGAAGCAAAATGCTGCAGTCCCCCCTTGCGCTGCGCTGAACATTTCAGCCAGCCACCCGAGCAGCGTGCCACCGCTTCCTCCTCGGCCCGCACGATGGGCGAGCCGCACACCGGACAGGCCACCGGCATGACGAAGGCGCGCGCATCCTCAGGGCGCTTCTCGGGGACGAAGGCGACCACTTCCGGGATCACGTCACCGGCGCGGCGGACGATGACGGTATCGCCGATCCGGATATCCTTGCGGCGGACTTCATCTTCGTTGTGCAGGGTGGCATTGGTCACCGTGACGCCGCCGACGAAGACGGGATTGAGGCGCGCCACCGGCGTAATGGCCCCGGTGCGGCCGACCTGCACTTCGATGTCCTGCACCACGGTCAGGGCTTCCTGGGCCGGGAACTTGTGGGCCAGCGCAAAGCGCGGGGCGCGCGAGACGAAACCGAGGTGCTTCTGCTGGTCCAGCCGGTCGACCTTGTAGACCACGCCATCGATCTCGTAGGGCAGGCTCTCTCGCTTGGCGCCGATACTGCGGAAGAAGTCCAGCAAGCCGGCCGCACCGCTGACCACGGCGCGCTCCTTGCAGACCGGCAGACCCAGTTCCTGGTACCAGTCCAGCAGGGCCGAGTGCGAAGGCGGCATCTCGGCCCCTTCCAGCACACCAATGCCATAGGCGAAGAAACGCAGCGTACGTTGCGCGGTGATGCGCGAATCGAGCTGGCGCAGGCTGCCGGCGGCGGCATTGCGGGGATTGGCAAACTCCTTCTGGCCGGCATCGCGCTGGCGCTGGTTCAGGCGCGCAAAATCCTCCTTGTACATCAGCACTTCGCCGCGCACATCGATTACCTGCGGCAGGTTGTCACCATGCAGACGCAAGGGAATGGCGCGCACCGTGCGGATGTTGGCCGTGACGTTCTCGCCCGTGGTGCCATCGCCGCGCGTAGCGGCCTGCACCAGTACGCCGTTCTCGTAGCGCAGGCTGATGGCCAGGCCGTCGAATTTCAGCTCGGTGGCGTAGCGCACTTCCTGCAGGGTTTCCAGGCCGTCGCGCACGCGCTTGTCGAAGGCTTCAATGTCTTCGTCGGCAAAGCCGTTGCCCAACGAGAGCATGGGGATGTCATGGCGCACCGGCTCGAATTGCGGCAGCGGGCCGGCACCCACGCGTTGCGTCGGCGAATCCGGCGTGAGCAGCTCGGGATGGGCGGTTTCCAGCGCCTGCAACTCCTGGAACAAGCGGTCGTACTCGGCATCCGGAATGCTGGGCTGGTCCAGCACGTAGTAACTGTGGTTGTGGCGGTTCAATTCGTCGCGCAGCGTGCGGGCGCGCGCGCGCCAGTCCGGCTCCCCTTGCGGGGGCCGTCCGGCGGAAAACAAGTCGTCTTGCATCGTAGGGAGTGTAAAAACGGGGCCTTAGCTGAACAGGCGCAAGGCGCGGGTGGAGCCGGCCGGAATCTCGGCCGATTCCATGGCGCTGTAGAACGCGGCCACCTGTTCGGCGATATCAGAAAGCGCTTCATCGGTCAGCGGCTGATCGCTGTCATCGACGATGACGCCGCCCAGACGCGCCGATAGCGACCTGGCGCAGGCCACCAAGGCACCGTAGCCATCGCGCGACGGCGCCACGCGGGGCACGTCCAGCAACAGCGTGAGGCGGTCGGTGGTTTCGTCGGTCGGAGTGGCATTGGTGGAGAGCGCGAAGAGCACTTCACCTTCGCCATCCTGCATCACCAGATAGCCTTCGGTGCGGCGATCGAAGCCCTGACGGGTCAATGCCGCCAGCAGGGTCGCCAGGCTCCACGGGGCCCCTTGCGAGCGCACGTTCACCGACAGCTGCGCATCATGGTCGATGATGAACTGGTGCAGCGCCTGGGCGGTACGGATGACGTCGGGCATGTCCGGCAATTCCGGCTCGCCCGACAGCGAATCGGTCAGGTCGCGCAGGCGCATGACCAGTTCCGAATATTCGAGTTCGTTGATGGCATTGCTGCGATTGGCCAGTTGCGCACCGGCCAGCAAGGCGTTGTAGATGCTGCCATGGGTGATGGCTTCCCATTCCCCCTCGGTGGTGCGGCCGATGAAGTGCACCGGCTTGTTGCCGACATGGCGCAGACCCTGCAGCATCGGCAGCAGCTTTTCGCCGCGCAGCGGGTTGTCCAGGCCGATGGGGATGTTGCAGTCGATCAGTTCGTCCACAGGCAGCTCGCGCTTGGGCGCCAGGCGCGCCTGCATTTCGGGCGGCGGCGTGAAGGCCGGAACGGCCTCGCCCTGCTCTTCGGCCCCGGCGATGATCTGGGCCACCGTCGATTGCGGTGCCTGCGCCAGGGCGTCGCCGAGCACAGCGTCATCGGCGGCGGCGCCGGCCGGGGTGGGCGCCGGCGGATCTCCCAGGAAGGGTTCACGCGGCTCGAACCCGGCCTGTTCCTGGTAGGCCTTCACGGGTGCGGGGACCGGTTTGCGCTCGGGCAGCTCATACAGCGAAGGTTCGGCACGCTCGGCATCGGGTTCGAGGCTTGGCTCGGCCATGCGCGCAGCAGGTGCGGTGCGCTCGCCCACCGGCGCTACGAAGACTGGCTCAGCGGTAGCGGGTTCATCCGGCGACATCAGCACGTCATCGTGCGACGAAGAAAAGGCGCGCTCCACGGTCTTGCGCGCCTTGTGCTCCTGCCACTTGTTGTAGGTGATGACCCCGGCGACGAAGACGCCGCCAAGAATGATCAGGCTGGTCTGGAGATCCATCATCATGCTGCACGACCTTTCAGGCTGGCGGGCTGGAGGGCGCCATCATGGGCGCCGCGTGGCATGGTCGGCTGGGAAGAGCTGCTCATCGAAGAAATCCGATTCCTATCAATCCAAGAAAGCCTGAACCGCGCGGGCCGCTCTGGCGGCCATCCGTCGGTGCTGCCGCAGCGCTGGCAGGCACCTGCACCGGCCTCGGCTCCACGGGAGCCATGCAGGTGAATCGAACGGATCGGGTACGGCAAGTGCGCGGTCAAGATATTGTTATTTTTCCATGGCCCGTGGGGGCCGAATCAGTACGGTTCCAGCTGTGGCCTGCGCCCGCTCCGGGCTGGCCGGCAAGGTTTTCAGGGTACGGTCACACCCCCTGCTTGTCAAGCCGACAAAGCCCCGGGCCACTGCTGCACAAGTCATCAGGCGGCCTGCTCGGCGCTGGAGAAGTTGGCGGCCGACTCCATGTCCACCGCCACGATGCGGGAGACGCCCTGTTCCTGCATGGTCACCCCGATCAACTGCTGCGCCATTTCCATGGCGATCTTGTTGTGGGAGATGAAGAGGAACTGGGTGTGATCCGACATGCGCTTGACCATGTTGGCGAAGCGCTCGGTGTTGGCGTCGTCCAGCGGCGCATCCACTTCGTCGAGCAAACAGAACGGGGCCGGGTTCAGCTGGAACATCGAGAACACCAGCGCCGTTGCAGTGAGCGCCTTTTCGCCACCGGAGAGCAGGTGAATCGTGGCGTTCTTCTTGCCTGGCGGCTGGGCCATGACCTGCACGCCGGAATCGAGGATCTCGTCGCCGGTCATGATGAGCTTGGCCTGGCCACCGCCGAAGAGTACCGGGAACAGTTCGGAGAAGTGGTGATTCACCTTGTCGAAGGTATCCTGCAGCAGGTCGCGGGTTTCCATGTCGATCTTGTGGATCGCATCTTGCAGCGTGGTAATGGCTTCGTTCAGGTCGGCGTGCTGGGCATCGAGGAAGTGCTTGCGCTCGGATGCGGTCGCCAGTTCGTCCAGCGCAGCCAGGTTGACCGCGCCCAGCGCCGCGATGGCGTTGGTCAGGCGGGTCACTTCGCCTTGCAGGTAGGACGGGCGCATGTCGCTGGTCAGTTTTTCCGACAGGGCAGCCTCGTCGGCCTGCGTCTGGGCCAGGGCTTCCGAGAACTGTTCCTGGTTCAGGCGCGCGGCCTGTTCCTTCAGTTGCAGTTCGGTGATGCGGTCACGCTGGGGCTGCAAGCTGCGCTCCGCCTGCATGCGCGATTCTTCATGTGAACGAAGTTGCTGCGACAGTTGATCGAGCTCGTGACGGGCATCGGCCAGGGCGCGTTCCTGTTCGCTGCGGCGATCCAGCAGTTCCTGCAGACCGGCCTGGGCCGCCTGGTCATCCAGGCTTTCCAGTTCCAGCGAGCCTTGCTGCATGCTGGCAAACAGTTGCGCCGCCTGTTCCAGTGCAGTGGCGATACCGCGCTTCAATTCCTCGATCTTGTTGCGATGCGACTTCTCGGCGAATTCGGTTTCCTGGGCGGCACGCTCCAGCTCGCGCAGGCGGGTGCGGGCGTCGTTGAGCTGCTGTTCCTTGTTGAGGTAATCGGTCTGGCCGTTCTCGTGCTGCTCCTGCAGTTCGGCCAGTTCGATGTCCAGTGCTTCAAAGCGGGCCTCGGATTCGGCCTGCACCTGCTGCTGCTCGGCTTCCTGCATGCCGATTTCTTCCAGATCGGTGGCGATCTGGGTACTGCGCTGGTTGAAGCGCTCCTGCACCTCGGCCAGCTTCATGACCTCGATCTGCAGGCTGTGGGCCGATTGCGTGAGCGAATTGACGCGCTGGCGCAGTTCCTGCAGGCGCTGCGATGCGCCCGACAAGGCTGCCTCGGCGCGCACGGCGCGGCCCTTGGCTTCCTCGGCCAGCATCGCTTGTGCGCGTTGCTGCTTGGTGATGTTCTCGATTTCCTGCTGGCGCGCCAGCATGCCATCCTGCTCCGAGTCGGAGGCATAGAAACGCACGCTGGAATTGCTGACCACATGGCCCTGGCGCGTCACGAAGAGCCCACCCAGCGGCAGCTTGGCACGCTCGGCAAAGGCGGTGGCGGTGTCGTCGGCGATGTAGATGTGGTTGAGCCAGTCGTTCATCAGGGCGCGCAGGCCCGGATCGTTCAACTGCAGCAGCGTCACGAAGGGCTTCAGGCCCGCCACCGGCTGGGCTTCAGGCTGGGCCAGGCCGGCGTTGGGCGCGTACAGCGCCAGCTTGGCCGGGGGGGCATCGCTGAAGAAAGCCTTGGCCCAGTCCAGGTTGGACATTTCCAGGGCCGACATGCGCTCGCGCAGCACCGCTTCCAGCGCGGTTTCCCAGCCGGATTCGATGTGCAGCTTCTGCCACAGGCGCGGCAGTTCAGCCAGGCCGTGCTTTTCCAGCCAGGGCTGCACCTTGCCCTGGGCCTGCACGCTTTCCTGCAATTGCTTCAGGGCCGTCAGACGGGCTTCCAGCTGGGCATTGGCCGAGGTTTCCTTGCTGACCAGTTCCTGAGCGGTGCGGCGCTCTTCTTCCAGGCGCGGCAACTGCTCCTGCGCCTCTTCCAGGTACATGCTGGCCTCTTCCAGCGAAGCCTGCTTTTCTTCCAGCTGCATGCGCAGGTTGGACAGGTGCGTCTCGTCGGGCAGGGCCATACCGTTCTTTTCCTGCATCAGGCGTTCGCGGCGCGCGGCCAGGCCGGAGAGGATGTTGGAAGCATTGCGCTGGTGCGTCGATTGCAGTTCGATCTGCTGCTGCACCTGCATGATCTTGCCGCGCGATTCGGTGGTCTTGAGCTGCGACTCGCGCCAGGCCGCCTCCAGCGAAGGCAGGCGGTCGCTGGTGTCCTGCACGGCGTGCTGGGCCTGCTCCACGCGCATGCCGAATTCTTCCAGCTGGATTTCCGCTTCAGCCAGTTCTTCCTGCTGCTGCGTGCCCTGGCGCTGCCACTGGTCGCACTGCGCGCCCAGCGAGTTCAGCTGCGCTTGCAGGCGATTGCGCGATTCGATGACGAACTTGATCTGCGCTTCCAGGCTGCCGATCTCGGAATTGGTCTGGTACAGGTGGCCTTGCGCCTGGTGCAGGCGGTCGCCGGCGGCGTAGTGCGCCTGGCGCATGTGTTCCAGTTCGGTTTCGACGTGGCGCAGCTTGGCGGTCTGCTCTTCCAGGTCGATCTGGGCGCGCTCGATTTCCTTGAAGAAGCGCTCCTGCTCGGCTTTGGCCTCATTCTTGCGCAGCAGCCAGAGCAGTTTCTGCTTTTCTTCCTGGTCGTTCTGCAACTCGTGGAATTTCTTGGCCACGGCGGCCTGGGCTTCCAGTTTTTCCAGATTGGCGTTCAGTTCGCGCAGGATGTCTTCCAGGCGCGTCAGGTTTTCGGTGGTGTCGTGCAGGCGGTTCTCGGTCTCGCGGCGGCGCTCCTTGTACTTCGAGACACCCGCCGCTTCTTCCAGGAAGATGCGCAGCTCTTCAGGACGCGCCTCGATGATGCGCGAGATCATGCCCTGCCCGATGATGGCGTAGGCGCGCGGGCCCAGGCCGGTGCCGAGGAAGATGTCCTGGATGTCGCGACGACGTACCGACTGGTTGTTGATGTAGTAGGAGGACGTGCCATCGCGGGTCAGCGTGCGCTTGACGGCGATTTCGGCGTACTGGCCCCACTGTCCGGCGGCCTTGCCGGCGGAATTGTCGAATACCAGTTCGACCGAGGCGCGCCCGGCCGGCTTGCGGTGGGTGGAGCCGTTGAAGATGACGTCCTGCATCGACTCGCCGCGCAGCTCGGAGGCCTTGGATTCGCCCAGGACCCAGCGCACGGCATCGATGATGTTGGATTTGCCGCAGCCATTGGGCCCGACCACCCCGACCAGCTGCCCCGGAACCTGAAAATGCGTAGGCTCGACGAAGGACTTGAATCCGGATAATTTGATGGAAGTTAGACGCACGTTATCGACAAATTGAATCAGTTAGGAGGAAGCAGGATTTTTGCTTCCGGAACGGGCGGTATCATAACATCGCGCGGCCCCGGCAAGACCAAAAACCGCGCCAGATTGCCTGTTCCCGCCCCTTTGGTCGATGCACTCACCGCCCGTGAAAAGGCCATGCCGGGCACCCCCGGTGGAAAGTCCATTTCTTCATTTCGATGTGATGGAATCAGAAACTTCACGCTCAGCATCAGCCTGTGCGGGCGATGACCTGCCCGCACAGGCAAGCCTGGCGGGGGCGGCAGGCTTGCCGGTGGCGCCAGCGGGCCCACCACCTTGAACACCTTGAACAGGCCGGCTCGCGCTGCCAGAGCACGGCAATGCCGTCAAATGACGGTATAATCGCAAGCTTTCCCAGCCCTTTGCCGTGGCCGCCCGATCTCGCTGACGCCCTCGCGAGACGCTGGCCCGGAAAGCTTTACTCCAGTCCAGCGACGTGAATCCCCTACTCGACAAACTGCAGCCCTATCCCTTCGAAAAGCTCAAGAAGCTCTTCGCCGGCATCACGCCCGACCCGGCCTATCGCCCGATCAGCCTGGGCATCGGCGAGCCCAAGCACCCCACGCCCGCCTTCATCCAGCAGGCGCTGACGGACAACCTGTCCGGTCTGGCCTCGTATCCGGCCACCCTGGGCAGCGACGCCCTGCGCGGCGCGATCGCCGACTGGCTGCAAAAGCGTTACGACATCCCGCGCCCGGACCCGGCCACCGAGATCCTGCCGGTGATCGGCTCGCGCGAGGCGCTGTTCTCGCTGACCCAGACCGTGGTCGATCCGACCCGTCCGGGCGCGCTGGTGATGTGCCCCAACCCGTTCTACCAGATCTATGAAGGCTCGGCCTACCTGGCCGGTGCCGAGCCCTACTTCGTCAATTCGGACCCGGCGCGCAACTTTGCGCCCGATTTCAGCCAGGTGCCTCAGGAGGTGTGGGAACGCGTACAGCTGCTGTTCGTCTGCTCGCCCGGCAACCCCACCGGTGCCGTGCTGACGCTGGAAGACTGGAAGGAACTGTTCGCCCTGTCGGATCGCTATGGCTTCGTGATCGCCTCCGACGAATGCTATTCCGAGATCTACTTCAAGCAGGATCCGCCGCTGGGCGGCATGCAGGCCGCCCGCCTCCTGGGCCGCGACTATCGCAACCTGATTTCCTTCTCCAGCCTGTCCAAGCGCTCCAACGTGCCGGGCATGCGCTCGGGCTTCGTGGCAGGCGACGCCGCCATCCTCAAGAAATTCCTGCTCTACCGCACCTATCACGGCGCGGCCATGAGCCCGGTGATCCAGGCCGCTTCCGTGCTGGCCTGGCAGGACGAGACCCACGTCCAGGACAACATCGCCAAGTACGTCACCAAGTTCTCGCAGGTCACCCCGCTGCTGCAAGAAGTGATGGACGTCGCCTTGCCCGATGCAGCCTTCTACCTGTGGGCCAAGGTCGACAAGCTGGTCAATATCAGCGACACCGAATTCGCCCAACGTCTGTACGCCGAATATAATGTCACGGTACTGCCCGGCAGCTACCTGGCGCGCGAGGCGCATGGCGTCAATCCGGGTGCCGGTCGCATCCGCATGGCGCTGGTGGCCGAAGTCGAAGAATGCCTGGAGGCGGCGCAACGCATCGTCGCCTTCACCAAGAAACTGGCCGGCCAGGCATAAGCCCTGTCAGCGCAGCCAGATTCCCCCCTTTCACCCAACCGTTCATAGATACCAACATGACACAGTCCATTCAGCAAATCATCGATCAGGCGTGGGAAGACCGCGCCAGCCTGTCCCCCAAGAGCGCTCCGGCCGACATCCGCAATGCGGTGGCCGAAGTGATCGCAGGCCTGAACGATGGCACCCTGCGCGTCGCCAACCGTCAAGGCGTCGGCCAGTGGGAAGTCAACCAATGGGTGAAGAAAGCCATCCTGCTGTCCTTCCGCCTGGAAGACAACGTGCCGATGTCGGCCGGTACCGGCTACCCGCAGTTCTACGACAAGGTGCCCACCAAGTTCGCCAACTACACCGCTGAAGATTTCGCCAAGGGTGGCTTCCGCGTGGTGCCGCCTGCCGTGGCCCGCCATGGTTCCTTCATCGGCCGCAACGTGGTGCTGATGCCCTCCTACGTCAACATCGGCGCCTACGTCGATGAAGGCACGATGGTCGACACCTGGGCCACCGTCGGTTCGGCTGCCCAGATCGGCAAGAATGTTCACTTGTCTGGCGGTGTCGGCATCGGCGGCGTGCTGGAGCCGGTCCAGGCCGGCCCCGTCATCATCGAAGACAATTGCTTCATCGGTGCCCGTTCGGAAGTGGTCGAAGGCGTCATCATCGAAGAAAACTCGGTGCTGTCCATGGGCGTCTACATCGGCCAGTCGACCAAGATCTATGACCGCGAAACCGGCGAAGTGCACTACGGCCGCGTGCCGGCGGGCTCGGTGGTGGTGCCGGGCAACCTGCCCTCCAAGGATGGCAAGTACAGCCTGTACGCTGCGATCATCGTCAAGAAGGTCGATGCCCAGACCCGCTCCAAGACGTCCATCAACGAACTGCTGCGCGGCGAGTAATCCCGTCCTGCGGCTTGCCTGAAGTCCTGAAGCACCCACGCGCCGCGCCGGTCGTCCTGTCCGGCGCGGCGTCGTATTTGAGAATGAGCATGAGCGACAAGATCACCCTTTTCGGCATCCCCAACTGCGACACCGTCAAGAAAGCCCGCGTGTGGCTGGACGAGCAAGGGATCGCCTTTGACTTCCACGATTTCAAGAAGGCCGGCCTCACCGCCGAACAGGCGCAAGCCTGGCTGAAGGACGTGGAGCGCGACCTGCTGGTCAACCGCAAAGGAACGACCTGGCGCGCCCTGCCGGACGAACGCAAGGCCGCCATCACCGATGACGCCGCAGCCGTCGCCCTGATGGTGGAAAACCCCTCGGTGGTGAAGCGCCCGGTGCTCTTCGATGGCAAGCAGTATCACGTCGGCTTCAAGGCCGATCAGTATCAACACATTTTCGAGAAATGATCATGAGCAAGACGCTGGCCCTGACCCAGGAATTGATGTCCCTTTCTTCCGTCACCCCCGAAGACAAAGGCTGCCAGGCCAGGCTGGCGGAATTGCTTACACCGCTGGGCTTTGTCTGCGAAACCATCCAGTCCGGCGAGGTCACCAACCTGTGGGCGCGCAAGGGAACGGCGCAGCCGCTGGTGGTCTTTGCCGGCCACACCGACGTGGTACCGACCGGTCCGCTGGAAAAATGGCAGTCGCATCCCTTCCAGCCGACCCTGCGCGATGGTCGCCTGTACGGACGCGGCGCCTCCGACATGAAGACCTCGATTGCCGCCATGGTGGTGGCTTGCGAAGAGTTCACTGCAGCCCATCCGGAGCACAAGGGTTCGATCGGTTTTCTCATCACCAGCGATGAAGAAGGCCCGGCCATCGATGGGACGGTCGTCGTCTGCAATGCCCTGAAGGCGCGCGGCGAACAACTGGACTACTGCATCGTGGGCGAACCGACCTCGGCCAAGACCCTGGGCGACATGATCAAGAACGGCCGCCGCGGCACCATGTCGGGCAAGCTGACCGTCAAGGGCATCCAGGGCCATATCGCCTACCCGCAACTGGCGCGCAATCCCATCCACCAGGCTGCGCCGGCACTGGCCGAACTGGTGGCCGAACAGTGGGATGCGGGCAATGAATACTACCTGCCGACCTCCTGGCAGATTTCCAATATCCACGGCGGTACCGGTGCATCCAACGTGATCCCGGGTGAAGTCGTGATCGACTTCAACTTCCGATTCTCCACCGCCAGCACCGTGGAAGGTTTGCAGCAGCGCGTACACGCCATCCTCGACAAGCATGGCCTGGAATACGACCTGAAGTGGACCGTCGGCGGCCTGCCCTTCCTGACCCCGCGCGGCGACCTCTCGGATGCGCTGTCCAAGGCGATCAAGGACGAGACCGGGCTGGACACCGAGCTGTCGACCACCGGCGGCACCTCCGATGGACGCTTCATCGCCCAGATCTGCCCGCAGGTGATCGAGTTCGGCCCGCCCAATGACAGCATCCACAAGATCGATGAGCACATCGAAGTGCGCTACATCGATCCCCTCAAGAACATCTACCGCAAGACGCTGGAAAACCTGCTGGCCTGAACGCCGCCGCATTGAAGAGAAGCTCATGACCCCCAACAATTTCGCCACCGTGCGCGACCTGCTGCGCTACGCCGTGACCCGCTTCAACACCGAACAACTGTTCTTCGGCCACGGCAGCAGCAATGCGCTGGATGAAGCGGCTTACCTGATCCTGCATACGCTCAAACTGCCGCTGGACCAGCTCGATCCCTTCCTCGATGCACGTTTGCTGCCTGAGGAAATCGCGTCCGTCATGCGCGTCATCGAAAGCCGCAGCAAGGACCGCGTGCCGGCCGCCTACATCACCAATGAAGCCTGGCTAGGCGCTTACCGCTTCTACGTCGATGAGCGCGTGATCGTGCCGCGTTCCTTCATCGCCGAACTGATTCCGCAGCATTTCTCGCCCTGGATCCAGGACCCGGAAGCCATCGAAAACGCGCTGGACCTGTGCACCGGTTCCGGCTGCCTGCCTGTTCTCCTGGCCGATGCCTTCCCGAATGCGCAGATCGATGCCGTGGACATCTCCGCCGATGCGCTGGCCGTGGCGCGCAAGAACGTGGATGACTACCAGCTGCAAGACCGCATCAACCTGGTCGAATCCGACCTGTACACGCAACTGCCGCTGCGCAAGTACGATCTGATCATCAGCAATCCGCCCTATGTGAATTCCGGTTCCATGGCCAAGCTGCCCCAGGAATACCTGCGCGAGCCGCAACTGGCGCTGGCCGGGGGCGAGGATGGCATGGACCTGGTGCGCAAGATCGTCGCCGGTGCCGCCGAGCGCCTCACGCCCGAGGGCCTACTGGTGGTCGAGATCGGCAACGAACGCGCCTTCGCCGAAGCGGCCTTCCCGGAACTGGAGCTGACCTGGCTGACCACCAGCGCCGGGGACGACATGGTGTTCCTGGTGACGGCCGAACAACTGCAACTGGCCTGAGCCTGAGCGCCCCTTTGAGTCTGAATCACCGATGATCCGTTTCCAGCAAGTTTCCCTCCAGCGTGGCGTCAAGCCACTGCTGGAGAATGTCGACCTGACGCTCAACCCGGGCGACAAGATCGGCCTGATCGGCGCCAACGGCGCCGGCAAGTCCAGCCTGTTCGCCATGCTGCGTGGCGAGCTGCACGCCGACTTAGGCAATATCGACTACCCGGCGCGCTGGCGCATGGCCTACGTGGCGCAGGAAACCCCGGCGCTGGACCGTCCGGCCATCGAGTACGCCATCGATGGCGATGCCCATCTGCGCCAGCTGGAAGCCGAACTGGCGCGTGCCGAAGCCCAGCCGGACGACAAGCACGACGGCAATCACATCGCCGAACTGCATACCGCCCTGGCCGATGCGGATGCCTATACCGTGCGCTCCCGCGCCGAGCAATTGCTGCTGGGCCTGGGATTTTCGCTGGAACAGATGGCGCGGCCGGTGGCCAGCTTCTCCGGTGGCTGGCGCATGCGCCTGAACCTGGCGCAGGCGCTGATGTGCCCGTCCGACCTGCTGCTGCTGGATGAACCGACCAACCACCTGGACCTGGATGCCATCATCTGGCTGGAAGACTGGTTGAAGCGCTACGAGGGCACCCTGCTCATCATTTCCCACGACCGCGATTTCCTGGATGGCGTGGTGAACGTGATCGTTCATATCGATGATCGCAAGTTGAAGCGTTATTCCGGCAACTACAGCGCGTTCGAGCGCCAGCGCTCGGCCCAGCTGGAACTGATGGCGGGGATGATCGAGAAGCAGCAGCGCCAGCGCGCGCACCTGCAATCCTTCATCGACCGCTTCAAGGCCAAGGCGACCAAGGCGCGTCAGGCGCAGAGCCGCATGAAGGCTTTGTCCAAGATGGAAGAACTGGCTCCGCTGCGGGCGGCAGCTGAATTCTCGTTTGAATTCCGCGAGCCCTTGTCCGCACCCAATCCACTGCTGGTGATGGAAAAGGTCAACGCCGGTTATCACATCGAAGGCAAGAACGGTGCACCGGACGAAGACAAGATCATCGTGCATGGCATCGATTTCTCGCTGCAGAATGGCCAGCGTATTGGCCTGCTGGGTGTCAACGGTGCAGGTAAATCGACGCTCATCAAGACCGTAGCCGGCGAGATCGATCCGCTGTCCGGCACGGCGCGGCTGGGCAAGGGCCTGGTGATCGGTTACTTCGCCCAGCACCAGGTGGAGATGCTGCGCCATGACGAATCGCCGCTGTGGCATCTGACTCGCCTGGCGCCCGATGTGCGCGAGCAGGAGTTGCGCAATTTCCTGGGCAGCTTCAACTTCAACGGCACCATGGCCACGTCGTCCATCGCGCCCTTCTCGGGTGGCGAAAAGGCGCGCCTGGCGCTGGCCCTGATCGTCTGGCAGCGCCCCAACCTGCTGTTGCTCGATGAACCGACCAACCACCTCGACCTGGAAACCCGCGAAGCGCTGACCATGGCGCTGGCGCAGTTCGAGGGCACCCTCGTGCTGGTGTCCCACGATCGCCACCTGCTGCGCGCTACCACCGACCAGTTCCTGATCGTGGCCGAAGGCAAGCTGCAAGCTTTCGATGGCGACCTCGACGACTACAAGGACTGGCTCTTCAAGACCAAGCTGGCCGCCCGCAACGATGCGGCCGCTGCCGCGCCTTTGCCCGCAGCCAGCCAGCCGGTGGCTGAGGCCCCGGCCTCGCTGGTGGACCGCAAGGAACAGAAGCGCCTGGAAGCCGAGCAGCGCCAGAAGATGTCGGCCCTGAAAAAGCCCATCGAGGCCCGCATCAAGCGCCTCGACGAGCAGATCGCCAAGCTCAACGTCCGCAAGGCCGAGATCGATGCGCGTTTGGCCAGCCCCGACATCTATGATGCCGCCAACAAGGAAGAACTGAAGACCCTCATCACCGATCAGGCCTATTGCAGCAAGGAACTGGACCAGCTGGAAAACGAATGGCTGGAACAGCAGGAAGCGCTGGAGCAATTGCAGGCTTGAGCCGGCGGAACCGCGGCTGGCATAAGCTTTCTACATCAATGTCTTAAGCCAGCCCTTGCAGTTGGGCAAAACGAGGGCATCATTGCGCCCTGGCCGCAGTTTTTGTGGCGAAAGTTTTTATAAGGACATCGACATATGAACAAGAACATCAAGCAATGGCTGCTGGCCGGCGTCGGCGCGGCGCTGCTGGCCTCCTCCCTGAGCGTCTCGGCAGCGGACCTGCTGCAATCGGTCAAGAGCAGCGGCACGCTGAAGGTGGCGCTGGAAGGCAACTATCCGCCGTTCAACTTCAAGGATGCCAAGACGGGCGAGCTGACCGGTTTCGAAGTTGACGTGGCCAAGCTGCTGGCGGCCAAGCTGGGCGTCAAGCCAGTGTTCACCACCACCGAGTGGAGCGGCATCCTGGCCGGTCTGGGTGCGGGCAAGTATGACGTCATCATCAACCAGGTCGGCATCACCGATGAGCGTCAGAAGGCCTTCGATTTCTCCGATCCCTACACCCTCTCCAGCGCCCAGCTGATCGTGCGCAAGGATGAGAAGCGCGAATTCAAGAGCCTGGACGATCTGAAGGGCAAGAAGCTCGGCCTGGGCCAGGGCACCAACTTCGAGCAGAAGGCCAAGGCCGTGCCGGGCATCGACGTGCGCACCTATCCGGGCTCGCCCGAGTATCTGGCTGACCTGGCGGCTGGCCGCATCGACGCTGCCCTCAACGACAGCTTGCTGGTGGGCTACATCCTGAAGTCGACCAACCTGCCCTTGAAGGCCGGCAGCCCCATCGGCACCGTCGACAAGATCGGCATTCCCTTCCGCAAGGGCAATCCGGAATTCAAGGCTGCGCTGAACAAGGCCCTGGCTGACATCAAGGCCGATGGCAGCTTCAAGGCCGCCTCCGAGAAGTGGTTCGGCATTGACGTGAGCCAGCCGCCGAAAGCACAATAAGGCGCGCCTGATCCTGGGCTCCCCGCCGCCCGGCATGGTCCGGGCGGAACGACTTATCCCCGCATTGCGGGGATAATTTTTTTATTCGAATGCTTATGGAAATCCTCGAACTGCTGCAGCAAGCCGCCCCTACCCTGATCAAGGGCGTGGGCTATACCCTGCTCTTCGCACTGGCCTCGATGGTCGGCGGACTGGTGCTGGGTTTCGTGCTGGCGGTGGCGCGCATCCTGCCCTGGCGTCCGATTCACTGGCCAGCGGCGATCTACGTCAGCATGATGCGCGGCACACCGCTGCTGGTGCAGATCTTCGTGGTCTATTACGGCTTGCCCGGCATCGGTATCGAATTCTCGCCGCTGACGGCGGGCGTGCTCACGCTCAGTCTCAATGCCGGGGCCTACCTGTCGGAAAGCCTGCGCGGTGCCATCCTGGGGGTAACGCGTGGCCAGTGGAATGCTTCCTACAGCGTCGGGCTGACCTATTTCCAGACCTTGCGCTACATCATCGTGCCGCAGGCGGTGCGCATCGCCGTGCCCTCGATGAGCAATACCCTGATCAGCCTCATCAAGGATACCTCGCTGGTCTCGGTCATCACCGTGACGGAATTGATGCTGGCGACCAAGGAAGTCATTGCGGTGACCTTCCGTCCGCTCCCGCTTTACCTGGCCGCTGCCGGCATCTACTGGCTCCTGAGCCTGTGTTTCGAAGCCGTCCAGCACCGATTGGAAAAGCGGCTGGGCAAGGCACATGAGAACTGATGCCTGCCAGCCACAAGGAAAAAGCCCGGATGCGATGCACCCGGGCTTTTTATTGGGAGAAAGGGGAATCTTTCCCGGTGGCCGAACTCAACGCTTGACGCGGTAGATATCCTGGCCGACTTCATTGATCTGGCGACGCAGCTCACGCCGCTCATCGGCACTGAGTCTGCCGCCACGGCGCTGCTCCTGATCACTGGCGATCTGACTGCGATGATCCTGCGGGGCAAAATCACCACCGCGTTGCCTGAAGTCACCCGGCTGACCCGGCATCGGCCGACCGCCCTGGGGTGGGCCAGCCAGCGCGGCCGCTCCCACACCGAGCGCCAGCATCGCTGCCAGACATAGCTTGTTGATGACTGCAATCTTCATAATGCGATTTTTCCGGAGACAGAGAATCAGGAAGAGAAAGCGCTGACCACCGTGCTTTCCCGACGTGATTCCAGTTTAGGGCGCAGGCCGCGATGGTATAAGATGATTAAGGTAAGGTATGTAACAGTTTGTAATGGATCAACAGCCCCGACTTGCTCAAAATCGCCAAGACGCTACCATAGGCACCATGAATACAACCAACGGCAACAATACTAATACGACAACATCCGCCAATCAATTCAAAGTGTTGGTGGTGGATGACGACATCCGTCTGCGCGACCTGCTGCGCCGCTACCTGACCGAGCAAGGTTTCAATGTGGTCACGGCCGAAAACGCCCAGGCCATGAACAAGCTGTGGATCCGCGAGCGCTACGATCTGCTGGTGCTGGACCTGATGCTTCCCGGTGAGGACGGCCTGGCCATCTGCCGCCGCCTGCGCGGTGCCGGTGACCAGACGCCCATCATCATGCTCACTGCCAAGGGTGAGGACGTGGACCGCATCATCGGCCTGGAAATGGGCGCCGACGATTACCTGCCCAAGCCCTTCAACCCGCGCGAACTGGTCGCCCGCATCAACGCGGTGCTGCGCCGCAAGGGCCCCGATGAGCTGCCGGGTGCACCGTCCGAAACCCCGGAAACCTTCGAATTCGGCGATTTCATCCTGGACCTGGGCACCCGCACCCTGAAAAAGAGCGGCGAAACCATTTCCCTGACCACCGGTGAATTCTCGGTACTGAAGGTCTTTGCACGCAATGCGCGCCAGCCGCTGTCGCGCGAAAAGCTGATGGAAATGGCCCGTGGCCGCGAATATGAAGTATTCGACCGCAGTCTCGACGTGCAGATTTCGCGCCTGCGCAAGCTGATCGAACCGGACCCGGCCAATCCGCTCTACATCCAGACCGTGTGGGGCCTGGGTTATGTCTTCATCCCGGAAGGGAAACCGCGCTGATCGCCCGTTTCACCCCTCACCCGCAGGCCGCTTGCCGATGAAAACCCGCCCTCAAACCGGATGGTTCAGCAACGGCCTGTTCTGGCGTACCTTCTTCCTCCTGACCTTCCTGATCACCGCCAGCATGGTGGCCTGGGTAGCCAGCTTTCGCATGGTCGAACGCGGCCCGCGAGCCGAGCAGCTGGCCGCACAGATCGTCTCGGTGGTCACCATCACGCGCGCTGCGCTGACGCACTCGGCGCCCGAGATGCGGCGCGAACTGCTGTTCGATCTGGCCAGCAATGAAGGCATCCGCATCTATCCGCTGGAAAAGAGCGACCGCATCGTACCGCCCGAGGACTCCCCCATCGTGCCTGAGCTGGAGTACTACGTGCGCCAGTCGCTGGACGAGAACACCATCTTCGCCTCCAGCGTCAACGAGGTGGAAGGTTTCTGGATCAGTTTCAACATCGACGATGACCAGTACTGGCTCATGCTCGACCGCGGCCGCCTGGACCGCACCTCGGGTCTGCAATGGCTGGGATGGGGTTCGATTGCGCTGTTCCTGTCACTGATCGGGGCAGTCTTCATCTCCACCCTCATCAACCAGCCGCTGGCCCGGCTGACGGCAGCGGCCCGCGCCATCGCCAAGGGACGCCAGCCGGAACCGCTGCCCGAATCCGGCCCGACCGAGATCGAGGAAGCCAATCGCAGCTTCAACCAGATGGTGGCCGACCTCAATCGCATCGAATCAGACCGCGCCCTGATCCTGGCCGGCATCTCGCACGACCTGCGCACGCCGCTGGCGCGCATGCAGCTGGAAGTGGAGATGGCCAACCTGTCGGACGAATCGCGCGACGGCATGCACTCGGACCTGGCGCAGATGGACAGCATCATCGGCCAGTTCCTCGACTACGCCAAGCCCTTCGATACCAACAGCCTGGAAAGCATCAACCTGGCCGACGTGCTCGACGATGTGGCCGCCAAGTCGGCGCGCCTGTCCGACGTCAAGCTCACTACCGAGATCACACCCGCCACCGAGGTTGCGGGCAATGCGACCGAACTGGCGCGGGTGTTCAGCAACCTGGTGGAAAATGCGCGCCGCTACGGCAAGACGCCCGGTACCGACTGCGCCGAGATTCATCTGCGCAGCCGCATCGAAGGGCATCATGTCCTGGTGGAAGTGTTCGACCATGGCCCGGGGGTGCCCGAGAACGAGTGTGAACGTCTGCTGCGCCCCTTCACCCGCCTCGACAGCGCGCGCGGTCAGGCCAATGGCTCCGGCCTGGGGCTGGCCATCGTCAACCGCATCGTGCTCAAGCACAATGGCAAGCTGGTCCTGAAGGGCCATGAAGAAAGCCACGGCGGCCTGCTGGTGCAGATTTCGCTGCCCTTGAAGGGGCATCGGCGTCATGCCTGAGCGGGCATTCATCCGGCGCCTGCTGCCCTGGCTTCTGGCGGCTGCCCTGCCCGCACTGGCGTGGGCGCAGACCTATGCAGACCGCAACCTGAGCATTCCCGCCGCCGGCAGCGACGGCAGCAAGCGCCCCATCGTGATCCTCTCGCCGGTAACGCCAAGCGGTCCCTCGCCGCTCAATATCACGCCGGCCCATGGCGGACCGTCCGGTGCCTATGCCTCTGACGTACCCGGTCCGGATATCCGCGCCCGCAACGCCGACTACATCACGCAATTCACGGTGGTGGGACAGGTACCGCCGGGCGCAACCATTCGCAAGGTCAGCTGGCGCTATACCCTGGCCAGCAAGCCCCCCGGCTTCGAGGCCAGGCTGTGCTGGAAGGATGCGGGCGTGTGCTGGGACGTGAGTCAGACCAGTGCCGGCAGTACCGATTTCTTCAACGGGCGCGATGCCCGCCAGCCGTTCCAGCTGCATTACAGCCTGCGCGGCACGGCACGCACGGGCGAGCCCCCCATCAAGGGCGAGATCAACCAGGTCATCGTCACCTTCGACACGCCCGGCTGAAGGGCTCCACTGCCGACGGGGATTCAGGCAGCGTAATCGTCGATCTCGCGCGCTTTCTGCAAGGCATCATCGATGCGCTCCACCGCAATGACTCGCAGCCCCTCGATGGGCTGCTTGGGCGCATTGGCCTTGGGGATCACCGCCATGGAGAAACCGAGCTTGGCCGCCTCCCGCAAGCGTTCCTGACCGCGCGGTGCCGGACGGATCTCGCCGGCCAGCCCCACTTCCCCGAACACCACCAGTCCACGTGGCAAGGGTTTGTTGCGCATGGAGGAATTGATCGCCAGCAGCACCGCCAGGTCGGCGGCGGGCTCGGTAATCTTCACCCCGCCTACCGCATTGATGAACACATCCTGATCGAAAGCCGCCACGCCCGCATGCCGGTGCAGCACGGCCAGCAGCATGGCCAGGCGGTTCTGCTCCAGACCGACCGAGAGACGGCGCGCATTGGGTACGTGCGAACTGTCCACCAGCGCCTGGATTTCCACCAGCAGGGGCCGCGTCCCCTCCTGGGTCACCATGACGCAGGAGCCGGGCACCTGGTTTTCGTGCTGCGAGAGGAACAGGGCCGAGGGATTGGATACCCCCTTCAAGCCCTTCTCGGTCATGGCAAACACGCCCAGCTCGTTGACGGCGCCGAAACGGTTCTTGAAAGCGCGCACCAGGCGGAAGCTGGAATGGGTATCGCCCTCGAAGTAAAGCACCGTATCGACGATGTGCTCCAGTACGCGCGGGCCGGCCAGCGCGCCTTCCTTGGTCACGTGGCCGACCATGATGATGGTGATGCCGGAAGTCTTGGCCACCCGCGTCAGTTGCGCCGCGCATTCGCGCACCTGCGCCACCGAACCGGGCGCCGAGCTCAGTGCATCGGAATAAATGGTCTGGATGGAGTCGATCACGGCCACTTCGGGCTTGTGCTCGGCCAGGGTGGCGAGGATCTTTTCCAGCTGGATCTCGGCCTGCAATTGCAGCGCACGCGCATCCACCGCCAGGCGCTTGGCGCGCAGGGCGATCTGCGAACCGGATTCTTCACCGCTCACGTAGAGCACCTTCTTGAGCCTGGAAATATTGGCCAGCGCCTGCAACAACAACGTCGACTTGCCGATGCCGGGGTCGCCACCGATGAGCGCCACCCCACCCGGCACCAGGCCACCGCCCAGCACCCGGTCGAATTCCTCGATGCCGGTGCCAAAGCGCGGCACATCGATTGCTTCAATATCGGCCAGGCTCAACACCGGTGCGGTCTGCGCCAGGCTTTGCGGAGTGGACGAGTAGCGATTGCCGCCGCTCTCCACCAGCGTCTCGACCAGGGTATTCCACTGCCCGCAGGCCGGGCACTGGCCGGCCCATTTGTTGCTGACCCCGCCGCATTCGGTACAGGTGTAATTGGTCTTGACCTTCGCCATCGTCGCCTTGCCGCTCTCTGCTCTATGCTGGTATGCCTGCTGAAACGTCCCGGAAATCTGCCAGGAAGTTCATCTTCTTCAGATCACGCCACTTCACGCACCGCCACCCGTGGGGCCAGCGCGCACATCAATTCATATCCGATCGTACCCGCCGCAGAAGCGACCTCATCGATGGGCAACTGCTGGCCCCACAACTGGACGCGGCTGCCCACAGCAGCGCCGGGGATCGCGGTCAGGTCCACGCACAACATATCCATCGAGACCCGACCGACGGTGCCGGTTCTGGCGCCATCGACCAGTACCGGTGTGCCGGTCGGTGCGTGGCGCGGATAGCCGTCGGCATAGCCGCAGGCCACCACGCCCACGCGCATGGGCTTGTCGGCCACGAAACGGCTGCCATAGCCGATGGCTTCGCCCGGTCCGATCTCTTGTACGCCGATGATCTGGCTTTCCAATGTCATGGCCGCCCGCAGGCCGAAATCAGCCGCAGTGCCGCCGCCGGGCGTCCCACCATAGAGCATGATGCCCGGACGTACCCAGTCATGGGCCAGTTGGCCGTGCATGAGGTCGGCGGCTGAATTGCACAGGCTCTTCGGGCCGGTCAGCCCTTGCGTGCCGGCCTCGAAACGGCGCACCTGCTCGGCCAGCGGCAGGGCCGGGTTGCCGGCATCATCGGCGTTGGCGAAGTGGGTCATCATGGTGATGCTGCGCACGCTGGCGATCTTGCTCACCCGCGCATGGGCGGCGTGGAAGTCCTCGGGCTTGAAACCCAGGCGGTTCATGCCGCTGTTCATCTTCAGATGCACATGGAAGGCGGCATCGGTGACGAATTGTTCCAGCAGCGCAATCTGCTCGTCGCAATGCACGGCGAACTGGATATCGTGACGGGCCAGCACCGGCAGGTCATCGGCATCGAAGAAACCTTCCAGCAGCAGGATCGGCTTGGTCCAGCCCAACTCCCGCAGGCGCACCGCATAGTCCGGCTCGACCAGCGCCAGGCCGTCGGCGTCGGCCAGGCCGCGCATGGCGCGCTCCAGTCCGTGACCGTAGCCGTTGGCCTTGAGCACGCCCCAGAGGCGGGCATTGGGTGCATGGGCGCGGGCCACCGAGAGGTTGTGTTGAAGAGCAGAAATGCTGATGGAAGCGACGATGGGTCTTGGCATGATATCCAGTAGCGGTAACGGAGCGGATGGCTGACAGACAGAGATCGGCGGGAACCGGCAATGTGCACGGCCAATGAGAAGGTCGCCACGGACCTGCCTGTCGCGGTTCGCCCGGCAGTTTTTGCCCTGCAGGGAACAAGCGGGCATTTTACCGGACGAACATCTTTCTGGTTGGACTTATGACGGAGCGTGCATGGTTTCATGGTATAAAGCTACCCGGACATCATTTGTTATACATCTTGGACAGGGATGAATCGCGGTTTCTATACCATCATGGCGGCGCAGTTCTTTTCGTCGCTCGCCGATAACGCGCTGCTGATCGCCGCCATCGCCCTACTTGCCGAAATGCACTCGCCAGCGTGGATGACCCCGCTGCTGAAGCTGTTCTTCGTGCTTTCCTATGTGCTGCTGGCGGCCTTCGTGGGCGCCTTCGCCGACGCCTTCCCCAAGGGCAAGGTCATGTTGATCACCAACATGATCAAGATCGGCGGCTGTTCCCTCATGTTCTTCACCGTGCACCCGCTGCTGGCCTATGCGGTGGTCGGCTTCGGCGCGGCGGCCTATTCGCCGGCCAAGTACGGGATCCTCACCGAACTGCTGCCGCCGGAAAAACTGGTCGCCGCCAATGGCTGGATCGAGGGGCTGACGGTGGGTTCCATCATCATGGGCACGGTCCTGGGCGGGGCGCTGGTCAATCCCAAGGTGTCGGCCGTGATCCTCAGCTTCGATTTCCCGATGATCGACCTGCCCATCAACACCCCTACCGAAGCGGCCCTGTGCATCATCTCCTGCATCTACGTCATCGCCGCGCTGTTCAACTTCTACATCCCTGATACCGGCGCCCGCTACGAGCACCAGGAACGCAATCCCATCCGTCTCATCGTCGATTTCGCCGGCTGCTTCACCACCCTGTGGAAGGACAAGCTGGGCCAAATCTCGCTGGCCGTGACCACGCTCTTCTGGGGCGCCGGGGCGACGCTGCAGTTCATCGTCCTGAAGTGGGCCGAGAAGTCACTGCACATGCCGCTGGACAAGGCCGCCATCCTGCAGGGCATCGTCGCCCTGGGCGTGGCGCTGGGCGCGGTGGCCGCAGCGCGCTTCGTGCCGCTGAAGAAATCGCTGACCGTCATGCCGCTGGGCATCATCATGGGCATCGTGGTGATGCTGATGACCACCACCACCTCGGTGTGGGTGGCCTATCCGCTGCTGGTGATCGTGGGCGCCCTGTCGGGGTACTTCGTGGTACCGATGAATGCCCTGCTGCAACACCGTGGTCACGTGCTCATGAGCGCCGGTCACTCGATTGCCGTGCAGAACTTCAACGAAAACCTCTCGGTGCTGACCATGCTGGTGCTGTATGCCTTCATGGTGCGCATGAACCTGGATGTCAATACCGTCATCATCATCTTCGGTTCCTTCGTGGCCGGCATCATGTATCTGATCATGCGCCGCCATGCCGCCAACCAGCGCGAGCACGACTCGCTGGCGCTGATCGGCGAGGACAAGCATCCCCACCACTGATTCCCCGCTGCATTGAAAGGTCCGGACCGCCGGTTCAGACCTGGACGATGGCGTGCTGCACGGTCGTGGCGGCGCGCGCTTCCCACTGTGGCGGCACCACGAAACCCCGCATCACTTCCAGCAGTTCCGGCTCTGTGCCCTCCTGCGGCCGACACTGCGCCACCATCACCGGGCTGTCGTCAGCGCAGAACATCTCCTCCAGCCTGTCCATCAATTGCCCCAGCGACAGCCCCTGCGCGGCAGGCAGACGGGCTGGCGCCAGCCAGGACAGGCGCGGCAACAAGGCGTAGCGCATCGGCTGCTCGTCGATGGCCGGCAGGCAGGCCGCATCGCACCAGAATCCCCGGCAATGATCGTCGGCAATGCCCATGGAAACTGGCAACGCCAGCGCTGCGCCCAGCGGATAGAACAACCATCCCTTGACCAGGGCGCGCGCTGCCACCACCGGCGCAGGCAAGACAGCCTGGGCAGAGGGATGCGCGGACAGCCGCAACTGCTGCTGCAGGATCTTGCGCATCTTGCGCCCGAGCGAATCGGCCAGATTGGGACCGACGAAGGCCTCCGCCCCGGCCGAACCGGAAAGCTGCCGCGCCTGCAGCAAGTAGAACTTGGTGGCGAACTCCCAGTGGACGAGTCCGCCATCGGTCTCGGCCTCGGGGGAGCGGATCAGGAAATCGAACTCGCCCAGGGTTTCCCGCGCGCCCTCCTGATTGCGCACCTGCAGATTGGCCGCGACCAGACAGTCCTGATGACGCAGATAGAAGCCGAGCAGCTTTTCGGCGTAGCGGCCCAGGCGGCCCGAGGGCTGCTGCGCCATGTGCGCGTGCAGCGCCGCGTTGCCAGCGGGATCGAATTGCAACTCGTGCAGCCAGTCAGCCACCTCGGACGAAAGCTGGCCCAGCGTGGCAATGCGGCCCTCCCAGCAGGCCGCATGCGGTGCCAGCAGATCGGGGGCATACAGCAGCCAGGCCAGCGCGCGTACGTGGGGATCGCGCAACTCCGGCCAACGCTGGTGAAAGCGCGCCTGGTGCGTGGTCAGGTCCATGCCCGGCATCGCCTCAGCGCGACTGCGCCTGGTAGGTACTCATGGCCAGGCACAGGTCGGCCCAGGCCTTGCTTTTATCGGTGAGCGTGCGCAACAGATAGGCCGGGTGGTAGGTCACCACCAGCGGACGGTCCTGGTAGCGATGCACCGTGCCACGCAGGCGCGAGACCGGCGTCGCCGGATCCATGCCCAGCAGCGAAATGGCCGCCGTCTTGCCCAGCGCCACCAGCACCGTGGGCTGGATCAGCTCGATCTGGCGCTGCAGATAAGGCAGGCAAGCGGCCACTTCCTGGGGGGAAGGCGGACGGTCGCGCCCGTTGTCGTCGGTGGGACGGCATTTGACGATATTGGCGATGTAGGCATTCTCGCCGCGCTTGACGCCCATGGACAGCAGCATGTTGTCCAGCAGTTTACCGGCGGGGCCGACGAAGGGTTCGCCCTGCTGGTCCTCATTGCGGCCCGGACCTTCGCCGATGAAGAGCCACCGGGCCTTTTCATCGCCTACGCCAAAGACCGTATTCTTGCGCCCCTGACACAGGCCGCAACGGCGGCACCCGGCGACCTGCTGCTTCAACTGCGGCCAGTCCATGGTCTTGAGGCGGGCGATCAGGGGATCGACGGACGGCGCGTCTTGCTCCTCGTCGCCGTCCGGAATGAGCACGGGCTCCAGTGCGGTGCCGAAGTCCATATCGTCCAGCCAGGAGGGTGGGCCGCCCTCTTGCTCCACCGGCGCAGCCGCGGGAGCAGGCGCGACGGGCAAAGGTGGAGATGGTCGCGCATGCGTCACGACGGCTGCCTTGGCTTCTGCTGCGACCGGCTGCGGTGCGCTGACGTTGGGCGATTCGACCGGAGCGGCAGGGGTCGGGGCAAGGGTTTCTTGCGTGGCGGCTGCGCCCTGCACTTCTTCCACCGCCAGTTCACGCCGCACCCAGACCGGGCCGATACCCAGCGCATCCAGCAGGGCCAGGGAGGAGCCGAAACCGGGCTCTTGTTTCAATTCTTCACTCATAAGGGCAGGCTCATGACGATAGCCCCTTCTCGGGTCTGGTTGGCAGCGGGATAGTAGTTCTTGCGTCGGCCGATTTCAGTAAAGCCGTACTGGCGATAGACCTTGGCGGCATGCTGGTTGGACTCGCGCACTTCCAGCAGCATGGTGCGCATGTGGCGCTGGCGTGCCGTGGCGCTGGCCTGGTCCAGCAGCAGGCGGCCCAGTCCCTGATGCTGATGCAGGGCCGCCACGCTGATGTTGAGCAGGTGGGCCTCATCGACGGCCAGCATGACCAGAAAATAACCCAGCAATTCGCCGTGTACGTCTCGCAAGGTCTGCGCCTGGTAGCCACTGTAGAGCGAATCCTGAAAGTTGCCACGCGTCCAGGGGTGCGAATAGACGGCCTCTTCGATACGCACCACCGCATCCAGGTCGCTGGCGCCCATGGCCGCAAATTGCAGGCGTCCATAGCGCGGATGCGATACGGACCGGGGCAACACCGGGTCCTCCGGCATCATGCCGCCCCCTTGGCGGCATCGCGCACCTCGCGTTCGGCCGTGGTCAGGGCGACCTTGTTGCGCAGGTAGAGCGGCTGCGCCTGCTGCGCCGGCAAGGCGACGCCCGCGCTGAAATGGACCTGGCCCAGAGTCGCCACCTGGCGCGCATGCGGCATGGCCAGCGGATGCACGCTGGCAAAGGCGGCCTCGCAGAAACCGGTACTGAAATGCGTGGCATGCACCGACAAGCCGTTGCCGCAGGCATGGGGCCGACCCTCCACCGGCACCTGGGCGGCCGATGACAAGGCCGGCGCGGCCAGGACATCCCAGCCGCCATCGGCGCGGGCCCGGTAGCGGGCCCAATAGACCTCCCCCATGCGGGCATCGAGGATGGCCAGCACATCGGCGGCCTCCGGTGTTTCATCGCGGCAGGCCTGGGCCGCCGCTTCCAGGGTGAGCACCGGCACCACCGGACGGTCGCAACCAAAGGACAAGCCCTGCACCACACCGCACGCGGTGCGCACGCCGGTGAAGGAGCCCGGCCCGACGCCAAAGGCCAGCGCATCGCATTGCGACAGCGCCAGGCCGGCATCGGCCAGCAATTGCTGGATCATGGGGAGAATGGCATCGGAATGGGTCTGGGCGCCGGAGGATTGACGCGCAATCAGTTCGCCCCGGTAGAGCAAGGCCGCCGAGGCCAGCTCGGTGGAGGTTTCAATGGCAAGAATCGTGGACATCCCGCTATTTTACCGTGCGGCGCGCAATTGTTCGGTTCGTTCGCATCCATCGTGAGCCTTTGTGCGGCAGCGCAAAACCCCGCGCCGCGAAGGGGGTAAAATAGGCGCGCCATGTCCTACCAGAAATTAGACCAAACCAACCGCCGCCACCTCGCCGAGGCGCTTCGCAACGACACCTGGGTCGTGGCTTGCCTGTGTGCGAACTGGTGTGGCAGCTGCCGTGAATATGAAGCTGCTTTCCAGGCCTGGGCGGCGCGCTATCCGCAACATCATTTCGTCTGGATCGATATCGAGGACCAGGCCGACCTGGTCGGTGATCTCGACATCGACAACTTCCCCACCCTGCTCATCGAACGAGGCGCCACGGTGGCCTTCTTCGGCCCCATGGAGCCAGATACCCGGCTGGCCGAGCGTATCCTGCTGGCCCAGGTCGACAAGAGCGACGCCGATCTGCAGCGCGAAGCCGCCAGCTCCGCCGAACGACGCAGCTGGCAGCAAGACTGCAGCCTGCTGGGCAAGCTGGCCGATGTGATCGGCTAAGCACTTGTGTTGCCCGGAACGCTCGGCATCGGGGCGTCAGGTCAGCCAGGGATCGGTTTCGGGATGCGGGAAACGGGCGCTGATGAAATCGGCAAAACTGCGCACCTTGGCCGAGAGCAGCCGGCGGCTCGGATAGACCATCGAAATGACCACCTGCCCCATGTCGAAGTCCGGCAGCACCTGCACCAGCTTGCCGCAACGCAGATCATCACCCAGCGAGTAGGAGGGGCGCATCACGATGCCCATGCCCGCCAGCGCCAGGTCGCGCAGCAACACGCCGCTGTTGGAGACCACCTTGCTGACGATGGGCACATCCATCACCCCGGCCTCGGTATTGACATGCCAGTGATGGCGCAAATATTCATGCGAGAAGTTCAGGCAGCTGTGACGCGACAGATCTTCGGGCTGTTCGGGCGCACCGGCGCGGGCCAGGTAAGCAGGTGAAGCACAAAGGATCACCTTGGCCACACCCAGTTGTCGCACGATCATGCTGGCGTCGAACTTTTGCAAGCTGCTGAAGAATCCGATGTCGATGCCCTCCTCCACCAGGTCGATGGAGCGGTCCGACAGATAGATGTCCAGCCCCACATCGGGATAGCTGCCGCTGTAGGCAGCCAGCATCTCGCCCAATTGCGATTGCCCGAAACCGGCATTGGAGTAGATCGCCAAGGTGCCGGCCGGGCGCTTGGTTTCCATCGATACCAGGGCCTCGGCATCATCGACCTCGGACAGGATCATGCGGACCCGCTCCAGATACGCTTGTCCGGCCTCGGTCAGGGACAGCCGGCGCGTGGAGCGGTTGAGCAGGCGCGTACCCAGGTGCGCCTCAAGATCAGCAATGAAGCGGGTCGCCACGGCATTGGAGATGTCCAGCAACTCGGCCGCCCGCACGAAACTACCCTGCTCGACCACCTTCGCAAACACCCGCATTGATTGCAACCGATCCATTTTTCAAGTCCCCGATTGTTCCACAAAGAGAAATAGTCAATTCCGATTAAACCTATTTTTCTTCGTCTTCGCAATATTTACACTTCAGTCATCGGTTGGCGCAACGCAGCAAAGCAACAAGCCCGGCGCCAGCCGACTTCACCAGATCGCCCACGAGTGGGCTTTCCCACAAGGAGAGCATGGCTCGTTCCCACGACTCGTCGGCGTTTGGAGAAGAACAACCACCACTTATCCAGACAGAGGACATTATCATGAACATCAAGAACATCGTCGTTGCCGCCTCCCTGCTCGCCGCCGCCGGCGCCGCCATGGCTGAAGCCCCGTATCCGCCGGAAACCCCGTTCCACTCGACCCGGACCCGCGCCGACGTCAAGGCCGAGCTGCAACGTGCCCAAGCCAATCACGAGATTGCCCTGCGCAATGAATACCCTGTCATCCGCCAGGCTCCCTCGCAACTGAGCCGCCAGGATGTCGCAAGCCAGGTGCAACAGGCCAGCAGCGCAGCCCAAAATCTGTACAACGGCGCCTGATCGAAGCGATCCGCATCCGCTATCCGGATGAACCGATTCCGTCAGGGCAGTGTTCCGCACCGGCGCATCCCCCGCGTTGTACCTGAATGAACGCGAACGAGTGCCAGCCGCCTGCGTCCGAACCGCCGTGCCAGGATGACGTGACAGCCCAGCAAAGCATCACCAGCAGTACCGCAGTCTCCGTACCGCAGCACCATCTGCCATGCCGCCAGCCTTGAACGGGCGCATGACAGCTGGTGCACCAGACCTCCTCCTTCATCCTGCCCCTCCCGCTTTTCTTCACCTGACACGCCCTTGACGCACCTGACGTGCATTGCTGCCGTGTGCGCAAGCGCAATCATGCGCGCCACAGTGTGTCGATGCACTTTTCTTGCTGCAACGCGTCATGCAAAAATCCCTGCAAAACCGTGTGCAATCGCGCTTTTCCTTGAGATTTTGGCGCACCGCATGTAAAGTCAAGGGTTTGTTCCTTCCGGCCTAGCTCAGGGTTTTCTTGTCAAAGTCGGGCCACCTTTTTTTATCCCCTATGGCTTTATACGTTCACAAATACGGCGGCACCTCGATGGGCTCGATCGAGCGCATCCAGAATGTCGCAAAGCGCGTTGCCAAATGGCACGACGCCGGCCATCAGATCGTTGTCGTGCCTTCGGCGATGTCTGGTGAAACCAACCGCCTCCTGGGCATGGCCAAGGAAATCATGGCCCAGCCCGACGGCCGCGAGCTGGACATGCTGGCCTCGACCGGCGAACAGGTCTCGGTGGCGCTCCTGGCCATTGCCCTGCAGGCGCTGGGCAAGCAGGCTGTCTCCTATGCCGGCTGGCAAGTGCCCATCAAGACGGACTCGGCCTTCACCAAGGCGCGTATCCGCTCCATTGATGACGCCAAGGTGCGCAAGGATCTGAATGCCGGCAAGGTCGTCATCATCACTGGCTTCCAGGGGGTGGACGCCGACGGCAACATCACCACCCTGGGCCGTGGCGGCTCGGACACCTCGGCCGTTGCCGTGGCCGCAGCCATGAAGGCTGCCGAATGCCTGATCTACACCGACGTGGATGGTGTCTACACCACCGACCCGCGCGTGGTGAGCGACGCCCGTCGTCTGAAGACCGTGACCTTCGAGGAGATGCTGGAAATGGCCTCCCTGGGTTCCAAGGTCCTGCAGATCCGCTCCGTGGAATTTGCCGGCAACTACAAGATGCCGACCCGGGTGCTGTCGTCGCTGACCGACCCGCTCACGCCGCTGGCCGAAGAAGCCGCCTCCGGCACCCTGATTTCGTTTGAGGAAGACAAGAACATGGAACAAGCAACCATCACCGGCATCGCCTTCAGCCGCGACGAAGCCAAGATCACCGTGCTGGGCGTGCCCGACCGTCCGGGCATCGCCTACCAGATCCTGGGCCCGGTGGCCGATGCCAACATCGAAGTGGACATGATCATCCAGAACCAGTCGGTGGAAGGCAAGACCGACTTCACCTTCACGGTCCCGCGCGCCGAATACGCCAAGGCCGTGGAAGTGTTGAACAGCAGCGTCAAGGCGCACATCGGTGCGGCAGCCATCAATGGCGACACCAAGGTCTCCAAGGTCTCGGTGGTGGGCGTGGGCATGCGCAGCCATGTGGGTATCGCTTCGCAGATGTTCCGCACCCTGTCCGAAGAAGGCGTGAACATCCAGATGATCTCCACCTCGGAAATCAAGATCTCGGTACTGATCGACGAGAAGTACATGGAGCTGGCCGTGCGCGCTCTGCACAAGGCTTTCGACCTGGACAGCGCCAAGTAAATCAAGCGCCGTTCAAGGCGAAGACCGTAGCGGTGAAAAAACGGTGATTATTTGCAAGACCACTGTTGACCGGATGCAAATGAGAAGATATTATCTCGGTCTTCGCTGAGGCAACGCAGCAATGCGATAACTGCCTTCAGTGTGGAGACGTGGCCGAGTGGTCGAAGGCACTTCCCTGCTAAGGAAGCATACGGGCTTAAACCTGTATCGAGGGTTCGAATCCCTCCGTCTCCGCCAAGCATTACTAAGCCCCTGTTTTTACAGGGGCTTTTTTATTTGGTTTTCGGATGTGGAGTCGCCCGCAGGCCCCCTCCCTTTTTCAGTAAAAGGCCCATGCGAATCCCCAGCGGAATCCATCAATCTCGCCACGGCGTCTATTATTTTCGCCATCGCTTGATCTGGAAGCCAAACCAAGGACTCGGCATTCCTGCAGAAAGCTTGATCAAGCCGCCTAAAGCAATTGCCGCATAGCCAGTCATTGGAAACTACAGAAATGGGTTCTAGTTATCTTGAAGATTGATGGCAACGCTCCACCTGATCCCGGCCCCATACTCAGGCCCGGAAGGCCACATCCCTACTGGATCACACCACACGCCAGTCGCGCACCCCCACCACCCAACGCCGCCGGATGATCCGCGTGATTATCCCCGCCCACGTGCACCATCAGCGCATGCCCACGGACCTGATCCAGGGTCTTCAGGCGCGGTGCCAGCACCGGATAGTTGGCCTTGCCGTCAGCCGTAACGTAAAGCGCCGGCAAATCGCCCAGATGCCCCTGGCCGTACGGACCTTCATGCTGACCGGTCTGCTGCGGATCCCAGTGACCACCCGCAGCCAGTGCCGCCTCCATCTTTCCATCCTTTTCCTGCGGCGCGCAGGAAGCGTTCTGATGCAGATGGAAGCCGTGCACACCGGCAGGCAAGCCCGACAACGCCGGCTGGAATACCAATCCATAAGGCGTCTGGCTGATGGTCACCTCCCCCGCCGGGGAGACCACCCCCTGGCCATTGACCAGGTTCAGCGCCACCTTGACAGACTCACCGGCAGCCATGGCGGCCGAAGCCGCAGATGCGCCGGCCAACAGGGCCAGCAATGCTATACGTTGTTTCATGGTCATTCTCCTTCGTTGGTTGAAAGGTGAAGAATAAGCACTGACACGGCAGCACACGGAAAACCGGCGAAATCCGCGATGAAATCTGGACAACATTCTCCCCTCAGACCGAAAAAGTTCTAGAGAATGCCCGAAGGTATCAAGTTTCCGGCAACACGCTCCCGGACCAGGCCCAGGCAGAGGACAAATCGTCAGTTGAGGAAGACAGCAGGAAGCCGACCAGCGAGAAGGCGCTGCCCGCTCACTGGCATCATTGGCATCATTGGTCAGGAAGACCGGTGGCCGGCGGGATCGTATCCGGTGCGACGTTGAGCTTGCGCCCCTCCAGCAGCATGGCATGGAAGTCCGCAGCAGGAATCGGGCGCGAGAACAGGAAGCCCTGCAATTCATTGCAACCGGCCTCGCGCAGGAAGTTGAACTGTTTTTCAGTCTCCACGCCTTCAGCAATGACCTTGTGGCGCAATTGCTTGGCGATGCCGATGATGGCGCTGGCAATGGCGCAGTCATTGGTATCGTCCGGAATGCCCATGGTGAAGGAACGGTCAATCTTGAGCGTATTGATGGGGAAACGCTTCAGATAGGACAGGCTGGAATAGCCGGTGCCGAAATCATCCAGCGAAATCGTGATACCCAGACTACAGATCTTTTCCATGATGGAAATGACGCGATCGGTGCTGTGCATCAGCATGCTTTCGGTGATTTCCAGCTCCAGCCAGTCGCCGCTGAGCGAATGGCGGTTCAGGGCGGCACGCACGCGATCCGGCAGCGAGCGGGTGAATTCACGCGCCGTCACGTTCAGGGCGATGCGGATCGGCGCCAGGCCGGCATCCCGCCATGAACGCGCCTGTCGGCACACGGCATCCAGTACCCAGTCACTGAGCTGGACGATCAGACCCGTTTCTTCAGCAATCGGGATGAATTCGCCCGGCAGCAACAGTCCGCGCTCCGGATGCTGCCAGCGCACCAGGGCTTCGCCACCGGTGATGGCCAAGGTGTTCATATCCACCTTGGGCTGGTAATACAGCAGCAGTTCGTTGTATTCGAAGGCGTGCAGCAGGCCGGTTTCGATGCGCAACAGGTCCAGCGTGTTGCGGTTCATCTCTTCGCTGTAGTAGACGTAGCCGCCTTCATTGTTGTCGCCGCCCTGCTTGGCACGATACATGGCGATGTCGGCCAGTCGCAGCAGGGTTTCGGTATCGGTGGCGTCTTCCGGATACATGCTCACGCCAATGCTGGCGCCCACGCGCAGCTCATGGCCGTCGATGAAGAAGGGATCATCAAATACGGCCAGCAGTTTCTGGGCGACGAAGCCGGGGTGATAGTCCTTGTCGATGTCGAACAGCGCCACCGCGAATTCATCAGCCCCCAGGCGCGCCACCACGTCCTGCTCGCGCAAGGCACGACGCAGGCGGATGGCCACTTCCACCAGCAGCATGTCGCCGGCGACGTGACCCAAGGTGTCGTTGATGGGCTTGAAACGGTTCAGGTCGATGAACATCACGCAGCCGTGCATGTCTTCATGACGCGCTTCCGTGAGCGCCTGGTCGACCGTGCGCGTGAGCAAGGTGCGGTTGGGCAGTCCGGTCAGCGCGTCGTAATAGGCCAGGTGATGGATCAGCTTTTCGGCATTCTTGCGTTCGGTGATGTCGTTGAGATAACCGATCAGACCGATCGGATGGCCATTCTGGTCGCGCATGACCGACAAAGACAGACTGGCCCAGAACACCTCGCCGGACTTCTTGCGGCGACGCACTTCCATTTCGCGGCCGCCCTGCTCCAGGAACAGGTCGTGCAGGCAATCCTCTTGCTCTTCGTTCTCATAGAGGAACAGCACATTGCGACCGATGGCCTCCAGCGCACTGTAACCGAAGAGCTGCTCGGCGCCCCGGTTCCAGCTGGTGATGAAACCGGCCGGGTCCATGGTGATGACGGACTCGTGCATCTGATTGAGGATCTGCGCCTGCTGCTCCAGCTTGGCCTCGATCTGGTCCAGCGAGCGGGCGCGCTTGTCGGTCTCGGCGCGACGCTGCATCAGTCGGCCCAGGAAGGCCGCCAGCATGGTCAGGCGGGTGCGCTCCAGCTCGGTGTAAGGACGGGTCAGGGCCGGGAAGACGAAGTAACCGAACTGGGCGCCCTCATGCTCCACCGCCTGGCACAGCCCGTTGGGCGCTTCCATTGGCGGGCTGAGGACATAGCGTCCACCGGGACGCTTGAGAAAACCCGACGCAATCCCTCCGAGTGCGGCATGCAGGGCCATGCCCTGCAGGCTCTGCATGGCGTCCAGCAGTGCCGAACAGCATGCCAGATCGTCAGTGCCCACGGAGGAAATCATCGTCATCACGCCTCAGTACTGACGCGTGTAGCCCAATTGAAGGCCTGGATCAGACAACGGCAATACACCTCGGCATCAAGACCGGCCGCATCCAGATCCACGTGGCGCAGCGGAATGCGGCCATCTTCGGAGCGCTCGACCACGTCCAGCAGCTTGCCCAGCCGACCGCTGCGATGCACCAGCGCATTGACGATATCCACCGGCAGCTTGAGCGGCTCGATGATGTCATTGAGCGGCATGCCCAGCAGGATGTCCAGCAGCGAGAACATGCCGGTGATGAAGGCCCGATCCAGTTCTTCCTGGGTGCAGGTGACCTTCTGTGCCATCGCCTCCATCATCGCCGCACGGGCTGCCGCGCGCGGCAGCAGCGGATTGGCCGACTCGTCGCCGGGGAAGCGCGCATACAGCAGCAATTGCAGCCAGCGCTGCAGCTGGCGACGGCCCAGCAGGTTGATGGCCTGGGTGAAATTGGTGATATGCGCCGAGAAGCCGAAGGCGGCCGAGCTGACCAGCTTGAAAAGCTGATAGGACAAGGCCGGATCCTGCTTCAACAGGGATTCCAGTTCATTGGCGTCGGCATCGCGCGCCACCAGCTCAAGCAGCTTGAGCAGGCGCGCACGGGAAATGGAATTCTTTTGCGACAGGCGGCTGTCGGGATGCAGGGCGTAGTCGCCCGAGAACCAGCGAAAACCTTCCACCCGGCAGGCATCGAACTGAATCGCATCGCCCACGTTCTCGGCCAGATGCGGACCGCGCAGGCGTTGCAGCCATTGACCCGTTTCAGGCAGGTGGCCGACACCGGCGTCCAGCGCCATCGATTCGACGAAGGGGAAGACACTGGCCCCCTGTGCCGGCAAGCCATCAGCGATGATGGCAAAACCCCGGCTGTAGAGCCAGTCCAGGGCATCGATCTTGCCGGGATCGACGCAATGCTCAACCGGCACGCGCAATGCGAGCTGACCTTGCGGAATCTCGTGCTGGAATTCCGGCGCGAAGACCGCCGGATCACGCACCGGGATGATGCAGCTCAGGCCGCCCAGTGCGTCATGCAGGTCAAATTCATTGAACAGGCGAGACAGCAAGGCATTGTCGTCTTCCACCGCAGGTGAAATGTGCAGCGACAACGCGGTCCAGACGTGATGAACGTCCGCAACGGGCTGCAAAAACACGAGTGGAAATGGAACGCTTTTATCCTGAACAGCCATATTTTTATCGTGGCGCGCCGCATCGATTTGCTGAGACGCTCTGCAATGTTAAAAGAATATTAACAAGTTTCCCAGCAGAATACTTAATTAAAATTAAATTTTTTCTAAATATACCTGATAAAAGCCACCTTGCAACATGGCTTTACTCTGACAAGAAAATTTCCTGCAAATCATTCAGAAAACGACGTCCGAGATCGCTTGGCCGGATCAAAGCGTGATCGCGATACAACATGCCTTTCTGCTCGGCCAGGTCGAGCGCTTTCCCGATCTGGTTCAAGCTCATGCCGGTACGCTCGGCAAAGAGATTCGGTGAGAATCCTTCGGTCAGGCGCAAGGCATTGAGCATGAATTCGAAGCCCAGGGCATCACGGCCGATTTCGGCTTCCTCCTGAATGTGCGTACCGGCCCGGGCATGGTCCAGATAGGCCTGGGGATGCTTGTACCGCATCTGGCGCACGATGCGATGCGGGAAGGATAGCTTGGAATGCGCCCCCGCACCGATGCCGAGGTAGTCGCCGAACTGCCAGTAATTCAGATTGTGCCGGGCGCGGCGCTTGGGCTGGGCGTAGGCCGAGACTTCATAGTTGGCGTAGCCGGCAGCATTGGTCAGCTCGGCGATCATGTCCTGCATGTCGGCGCTGGTGTCGTCATCCGGCACCGGCGGCGGATACTTGGCAAAGAGCGTGTTGGGCTCCAGCGTCAGGTGGTACAGCGACAGATGCGGCGGTGCAAAGCCGATGGCCGTGGCGATGTCGGTGCGGGCCTCTTCCAGCGTCTGCTGCGGCAGCGCGTACATCAGGTCGAGGTTGAAATTGTCGAAGTTGGCGTGCGCGATCTCCACCGCCTTGCGCGCCTGATCGCCATCATGGATGCGCCCCAGGGCATGCAGATGCCGGCTGTTGAAGCTCTGGATGCCAATGGAGAGGCGGTTGACGCCGCTGTCCCGATAGGAGCGGAACTTGTCAGCCTCGAAGGTCCCCGGATTGGCTTCCATGTTGATCTCGATGTCGTTATCGAAGGGCAGCAAGGTGCGCAGATCGGACAGCAGGCGGTCCAGGCCGGCCGCCGACAGCAGGCTGGGGGTGCCACCACCGATGAAGATGGTGTGGATCTTGCGTCCCCAGATCAGCGGCAGTGACTGCTCCAGATCACTGCGCAGCGCATCCAGATAAGCCTCTTCCGGGAAACTGCCCTTCACTTCATGGGAATTGAAGTCGCAATAAGGGCACTTGCGCACGCACCAGGGGAAATGCACGTAAAGCGACAAAGGCGGCAAGGCCGTCAGCTGCAGGCTGCCCGGCTTCAAAAAGGCCAGCGCGGCCTGGGCCGGGCCGCTGGCCGCGCGGCTGGCCGGGATATCGGCCGGTACCGGCTTGATCGGGATCATGCCAGCTTCCCGACCAGGGCACGCAGGGCTTGCCCACGATGGGAGACGGCATTTTTCTCGGCCGCCGTGAGTTCGGCAGCGGTCTTGCCCAACGCAGGCAGCAGGAAGTACGGGTCATAGCCAAAACCGCCCTGCCCGCGCGGCTGATCGATGATCTCGCCCTTCCAGAGGCCATCGGCGATGACCGGCTGCGGATCGTCGGCATGACGCACATAGACCAGCACACAATAGTAATAGGCGGACTTGTCGGCATGCGCTGCCAGCTCGGCGATGAGCCTGGCGTTGTTGTTGGCGTCCGACTTGGGCTCGCCGGCATAGCGGGCGGAGTATACGCCCGGCGCACCGCCCAGGGCATTGACGCAGACCCCGGAATCATCGGCCAGCGCCGGCAGGCCGGTCAGGCGGGCGGCATGGCGGGCCTTGGCCAGCGCGTTCTCGACGAAGGTGCCGAAGGGCTCCTCCGCCTCGGGTACGTCGAACTCGCCCTGGGGGCGGACGTCCAGTCCGATCTCGCCCAGGAGACTGGCGAATTCCTTCAGTTTGCCGGCGTTGTTGGACGCCATCACGATCTTTTGCTTGGGCTGCATGTCTGGTCCTGATCTCTACGGAGCGCGCGGGATGGGCATCTTCGCCACCGCGTCTCCAATGAAAAACGCCATGTCGGTGTGGCACATGGCGTTTTTGTTCATATCGCTTCTCAACCGCATTGTACGGCGATTTGCGCCGGGACGTGGCCGGGGCTTACAGGCCCAGGGCCTGCTTCTGCAAGCCGTTGAGCGTGGTGATGCCCTGCTGGGCCAGGTCCAGCAGGCTGTTCAAGGTGGCGCGATCGAACGCCGCACCTTCGGCGGTGCCCTGCACTTCGACGAAGTGGCCGCCATCGGTCATGACCACATTCATGTCGGTATCACAATCCGAGTCTTCCAGGTAGTCCAGATCCAGCACCGGCACGCCCTGGTAGACGCCCACCGAGATCGCCGCCACGAATTGCTTGACCGGAATGGTCTCGATCAGGCCGCGCGACTTGAGCACGTTGAAAGCGTCATAGGCGGCCACCATGGCACCGGTGATGGCGGCGGTGCGGGTACCGCCATCGGCTTGCAGCACGTCACAGTCCAGTTGCAGGGTGCGCTCGCCAAAAGCTTCCAGGTCGAAGGCGGCGCGCAGGGCGCGGCCGATCAGGCGCTGGATTTCCTGGGTGCGACCGGACTGCTTGCCCTTGGCGGCTTCGCGGTCCATGCGGGTATGGGTGGAGCGCGGCAGCATGCCGTACTCGGCGGTCAGCCAGCCTTGTCCCTTGCCCTTGAGGAAGCCGGGGACCTTTTCCTCGATGGAGGCGGTGCACAGCACGCGCGTATCACCGAACTCCACCAGCACCGAGCCTTCGGCGTGCTTGGTGTACTGGCGGGTCAGGCGCACGTCGCGCAATTGCGAAACGCTGCGGCCGCTGGGGCGGTGGGAAGTGGTCATGGTGTTCCTTGTCTTGGTCTGAGCGTGGCTGGTCCGGGGGCGGGCCGGCCCACGGGCGCACAATGCGGCTTGTCGGGGGCCAATCGCCGCCAAAAACCGGCCGATTGATGTTTTTGATAGCGCGGCGCCGCCAAACTTCATTAAAATGCGGGCTCCGACCGGGTGGCACCCGGGCAGGCCGCAAGCAGCGCCGGAACATTCAAGTCCGGCATTGTAAAGGAACACGATGCCTGCCGTCGCGGCATCGGTCATCGAACATAGTCCCTGCCCCTCGCCCACCCCACCCGCAACACGATCCGCCGGCGCGCCCTGGCTGCGCCGTCCGCCCGCTTTATGGAGTCCCGACCTTGACCATCTACAGCATGACCGGCTATGCCGTCACCACCCGTGAAACCACTGCCGGCACGGTCACCCTGGAAATGAAGAGCGTCAATTCGCGCTTCCTCGACCTGCAATTCCGCATCAACGATGACCTGCGCGCAGTCGAACCCATGCTGCGCGAAGCCATCATGGGCCGCCTGGTGCGTGGCAAGGTGGAATGCCGTCTGTCTTTCGGCCGCAAGGTCGCCAGTGGCAACAGCCAGGCCCTGAACCACACCTTGATAGGCCAGCTGGCCAGCCTGCAAGACCAGCTGCGCGCCCAGTTCCCCGATGCCGCGCCGCTGTCGATCAATGAGCTGCTGCGCTGGCCCGGCGTGATGGAAGAGGCCGAAATCAGCCAGGACACCCTGCAAGCCGACATCCTGTCCACCATGCAGCAGACGCTGGACGCCTTCGTCGAATCGCGCGCCCGTGAAGGTGCTGCCCTGCAAGCCGTGATACTGGCGCGGGTGGATGCGATGGAAGCCATCGTGGCCCGCATCACCCCGCTGGTGCCGCAGCTGGTAGAGCAATTCCAGCAGAAGGCTACCGAACGCATGACCGAAGCCCTGGGTCTGGCCCTGCAGACCCAGAACGGCGCCGCCCCGGTGGCCACCCGTGAAGAGTCGCTGGAACGCATCCGCCAGGAAGTCACCCTCTACGGCATCCGCATCGACATCGCCGAAGAGCTGGCGCGTCTGTCGGCCCACCTGGCCGAAACCCGCCACATCCTCAACAAGGGCGGCCAGGTCGGCAAACGACTGGACTTCATGATGCAGGAACTGAACCGCGAGGCCAATACCGTCGGCTCCAAGGCCGCCGTCAAGGAGCTGGCCGATGCCTCCATGGAACTGAAGCTGCTCATCGACCAGATGCGTGAGCAGGTGCAGAATCTGGAATGACGCTGCCACGGCCCCATTCCGCCCCGACCTTGATCAGTTAAAAGACATTTTCAGCGAGGACCCCATGCCCGTCCAAAAACCCACTTCCGGTAGCCTCTTCATGGTGGTCGCCCCATCCGGCGCCGGCAAATCCACCCTGGTCAACGCCCTGCTCAAGCAGGAACCGGCCATCAAGCTGTCGATCTCCTACACCACCCGCCCGCCGCGCCCGGGCGAGGAACATGGTCGTGAATATTATTTCACTGATGCCGAAGATTTCCTGAAGCGTCAAGCAGAAGGCGAATTCCTCGAATGGGCCGAGGTGCACGGCAATTACTATGGCACTTCGCGCCTGATGATTGCCGACCAGATCGCCAACGGTACCGATGTGCTGCTGGAAATCGACTGGCAGGGTGCGCAGCAGGTCAAGAAACAGTTTTCCAATGCGATCGGCATCTTCATCCTGCCGCCTTCCATTGCGGCACTGGAAGAGCGCCTCAAGAAGCGCGGCCAGGATGAACCCCACGTCATCACGCGCCGCATCCTGGCCGCGGGCGGCGAAATCGCTCACTCGCCGGAGTTCGAATATGTTATTATCAATCAAGAATTTGCCGTCGCTTTGTCCGAACTGACGGCAATTGTCCAGGCCGCCCGCTGCCGCTTCCCGCAGCAAGCCGCCCGCAATGCCTACCTCTTCACCCAGCTGGGCATCCACGCGAGCTGAGCGGCACGAGGCGAACCAGCCACCGGCGCCGGACCCATCAATCCACAAGCAAGACCGTCATTCAGGAGTATCACATGGCCCGCATTACCATCGAAGATTGCCTCAAGCAGATCCCCAACCGTTTCCAGTTGACCCTGTCGGCCACCTACCGCGCCCGCCAGCTGCTGCAAGGCCACACCCCCAAGGTGGAAGCCAAGGACAAGCCGACCGTGACCGCCCTGCGCGAAATCGCCGCCGGCAAGGTCGGCATCGAGATGCTCAAGAAGGTTCCGGCCTGATCCTGCTCCGTCCATGAAGCTGATAACGGACCAGTATGAGCCTCACCACTACCGACTCCACCTTATCAGCCGCTGCTAGCTCCAAACGTGCCGCCGGTTCCGGCCGCACCGCATCTCTCCCTGAAGTCGCCCCGACCGCCCACAGCGGCGTGGCGACTTTTGCGCATCTGATCCCCAAGCTTGAAGAGTACCTGACCCCTTCCGAACTGAAGAAGGTCAAGGAAGCCTATCGCTTCGCCGATGAGATGCACCTGGGCCAGATGCGCAAGTCCGGCGAGCCCTATATCTCGCATCCGCTGGCGGTGGCCGAGATCTGCGCTGAATGGAAGCTGGACGCCCAGGCCATGATGGCCGCCTTCCTGCACGACGTCATGGAAGACCAGGGCGTCAAGAAGGAAGAGCTGATCGAACGCTTCGGCGCCTCGGTCGCTTCGCTGGTGGATGGCCTGTCCAAGCTGGACAAGATCGAATTCCAGAGCCAGGTCGAAGCGCAGGCGGAGAACTTCCGCAAGATGCTCTTGGCCATGGCGCGCGACGTACGGGTGATCCTGGTCAAGCTGGCCGACCGCCTGCACAACATGCGCACGCTGGGCTCCATGCCGCCCGAGAAGAAGCGCCGTATCTCGCGCGAGACCATGGAAGTCTACGTGCCCATCGCGCACCGCCTGGGCCTGAACAACATCTATCGCGAGTTGCAGGAGCTGTCCTTCTCGCACCTGTATCCGCTGCGCCACCGCACCCTGTCCAAGGCAGTCAAGGCCGCGCGTGGCAACCGCCGCGAAGTGGTGACCAAGATCATGGAATCGGTCACCAGCACCCTGATCGCCGCCGGCATCCCGGCCCAGGTCGATGGCCGCGAAAAGACCCTCTACGGCATCTACCGCAAGATGCGCAACAAGCACCTGAGTTTCTCGCAGGTGCTGGACGTCTACGGTTTCCGCGTGGTGGTGGACAGCTTCGCCAACTGCTATGTGGCGCTGGGTACCCTGCACTCGCTGTTCAAGCCCATGCCGGGCAAGTTCAAGGACTACATCGCCATTCCCAAGCTCAATGGCTACCAGTCGCTGCACACCACCCTGATCGGCCCCTACGGCACACCGGTCGAGTTCCAGATCCGCACCACCGACATGCACCGCGTGGCCGAGTCCGGCGTGGCCGCCCACTGGCTCTACAAGGACGACGAGGGCAGCCTCACCGACCTGCAGCAGCGCACCCATGCCTGGCTGCAGTCGCTGCTGGACATCCAGAAGCAGACCGGCGATTCGGCCGAGTTCCTGGAGCACGTCAAGGTCGACCTGTTCCCCGATTCGGTCTACGTCTTCACGCCCAAATCGAAGATCATCGCCCTGCCCCGTGGCGCCACGGCGCTCGATTTCGCCTACAGCATCCACACCGACATCGGCGACCAGACCACCTCGGCCATCATCAACCACGAACCGGCCGCGCTGCGCTCGGAGCTGCACAACGGCGACATCGTCGAGATCATCACCTCGCCGACCTCGCGCCCCAGCCCCAACTGGCTGGGCTATGTACGCACCGGCAAGGCGCGTTCGGCCATCCGCCACCGCCTGCGCACGGCCAATCGCGTCGAGTCACAAGCCGTCGGACGCCGCTTGTTGGGCAACGCTCTTCATACGCTGGGCATTGAACCTGAACTTCCTTCCCATATCGTCGAGCGACTGCTCAACGAATCCAGCGCCAAGACCATGGATGACCTGTATGCCGAGATCGGCATCGGCACCCGCATGGCGCCGCTGGTGGCACGCCACATCATGACCATGATGGATACCGGCGTGAGCGTGCCGCAGCTCGATCCGGAAGGTCACATGCTGCCCAACAAGCCCGATCCGGTGGTCATCACCGGCAGCGAGGGAGCCTCGGCGCAACTGTCCTCCTGCTGCATGCCGATCCCGGGTGATCGCCTGACCGGCTACCTCAAGCCGGACCAGACCCTGATCGTACATACCCAGGAATGCGACACCGCCAAGCGCCTGCACGAGAAGGAACCCGACCGCTGGATCGATCTGGTCTGGGGCCACGACCTGAACCGTCGCTTCGATTGCCGCATCACCATCCTGATCCACAACGAGCGCGGTACGCTGGCGCGCATTGCCGCCGAAATCGGCGAATCGGACGCCAACATCGTGTCGGTGGCCATGGATGACGAAGGGGGCAATGCCTCGATGAAGTATCTGCGCTTCACCATCCAGGTTGAGGATCGCGTCCATCTGGCGCGCCTCATGCGCGGCATCCGCAAGATTGACAGCGTGGCGCGTATCCTGCGCGAACGCGGCTGAGCCGTCTACCTGCCCGCCATGACAAACGCCCGCTGACTGCGGGCGTTTGTCATTGAGCCGGACCAGGCGCTCGTTCAGGCCACCGCCTTGACCGGCACCGAAATGCCCTTGCCCTCGTCTTCCAGAATTTTCTGGCAAGCCTGCGCACCTTTGTCGGCGATGCCGCGCTCGAGCTTGTCGGCGAAGAATTCGATGAGTGCGCTCACCGCGCTGGGCAACTGGCGCCGGTGCACGTACACCGCATAAAAGCCCATGGTGTCGCGCTGGTAATCCGGCAGGATGTTGACCAGGCTGCCGCTGCGCAGATCTTCGGAGGCCAGCATGGTCGGCAGCAGCGCAATCCCCAGGCCGGAGCGCGCGGCCCGCAATTGCCCCTGTGCCGTATTGATGCACAGGCGCGGCACCACCCGCACGCTTTCCGGACCGTGCGGCCCTTCCAGCTTCCACACCGTATGCTGCGGGGCCTGCGAGGTCGCCAGGCAGGCATGTCCAACCAGATCGGCCAAGGTCTGCGGCGTGCCCCTGCGTTCCAGATAACGCGGGCTGGCAATCAGGGCCATGTGACTTTGCACCAGCTTCCTCGCCACCAGGCTGGAATCAGGCAGGACACCGCCGCGAAAGGCCAGGTCGATACCCTCGGCAATCAGATCGGCACGACCATCGTTGAGCACGAACTCCAACTGCACCTTGGGATACAGATACATGAACTCGTGCATCCACTCGATGGAAAAATTGTCGAAGAAATCCACCGGCGCCGCCACCCGCAGGCTGCCGGAGGGCTCGCCCTGGCTTTCGGTCAGGCTGACGCTGGCGTGTTCGATGTCTTCCAGACCCGGCGCGCAGCGCGCGAAGAATTCGCGTCCCGCCGCGGTCATGTTGAGCTGGCGCGTGGAACGTTGCAGCAGCCGCACGCCCATGGCCGCCTCCAGCGCCTGCAAGCGGCGACTGATGGTATTGGGCGGCATGGACAGCTTGCGCCCGGCCGCTGCAAAGCTGCCGGCGCGCACCACATGGACGAACAGCCAGATGTCGTTGAGGTCTAGCATGGCGATAGTCGATTCCCACCAAAAATGGATCAGTGAAATGCGATTCTCGCATCTATTGGAAGAAATGAAAACTGGGTATCGTTGACCCCAATGCAAACGCACTCATTGGAGGCGTTGCCCACCGAACAACGAAAGGACATACCATGAGCACTCTCCTGCACATCGACTCCAGCGCTCGCAGCGGCGGTTCCATCTCCCGTCAACTGACCGCTTCCTTCGCCCAGCAATGGCAAGCCAAGAACCCCGGCGGCAAGGTGGTGCACCGTGACCTGGCGGCCAATGCCCTGCCGCACCTGAGCGAATCGCTGCTGGGTGCCTATTTCACCCCGGCTGACGCTCGCAGCGCCGAGCAGGCAGAAGTGATCAAGCAGTCCGACGCCCTGGTGGACGAGTTGCTGGCCGCCGACACCATCGTCATCGGCGTACCGATGTACAACTTCGCCCCGCCGTCGACCCTGAAGGCCTGGATCGATCACGTCTTCCGCGCCGGCCGTACCTTCAAGTACACCGAGACCGGCCCGGTCGGCCTGGCCACCGGCAAGAAGGCCGTCATCATCCTCTCGCGCGGCGGCAAGTATTCCGAAGGCCCGATGGAAGCGCTGGACTTCCAGGGCAAGTACCTCAAGGGCGCGCTGGGATTCATCGGCATCACCGATGTGGAACTGGTGGTCGCAGAAGGCGTATCCATGGGTGAAGAAGCCGCCAAGGCCGCCGTGGCCGATGCGCAAGCCAAGATCAACGCTGCGGTCTGATCCTCGCCTGAACAATTCCCTGCAACGGGGCGCGCCGCCAACGCGGTGCGCCCCGTTGGCTTTGGAGCGTCTTCAATGGTTGCCCAGGTCTTTGTGCATGCGGCGCAAGCCCAGCCAGACGCACGCCGCCACCACCGGCACCACCAGGCCCGTGGCCAGGTCGGGATTGATGGGCAGCCCCGCCGCCTTGGCCGCCTTGCCGGCATAACCCAGCAGGCCGATCACGTAATACGAGATTGCCGCCACCGACAGGCCCTCCACCGCCTGCTGCAGCTTCAGTTGCTGGGCGGCCCGGGCATTCATGGATTCGAGGATCTGGCGGTTCTGGCGCTCCTGCACGATGCCAATGCGGGTACGCAGCAGGTCATTGGTATGGGCGATGCGCTCGGCCAGTGCTTCCTGGCGACGGGCGATGGCCTGGCAGGTGTTCATGGCCGGGGCCAGGCGACGCTCCATGAATTCGCCGATGGTGGGCACCCCTTCGATGCGCTGCTCGCGCAATTCCTCGATACGCGCCTGCACCAGGCGGAAATAGGCCTGCGAGGCCGAGAAGCGATAGCTGTTTTCCAGCGACAGCTTTTCGATCCGCGCAGCCAGCCCGGTGATCCTGCGCAGGATGCGCTCATCTTCGGCCATCTCCTCGGGCGTGCCGCTGGTGGATTGCTCGGACTGCACCATGGCGGCCGTCAGGGCGGCCAGATCACCTTCGATCTCGTTGAGCAAGGGACCGGACTGCTGGGCATGCGGCAAGCCCAGGAGCGCCATCATGCGGTAGGTCTCGATCTCCAGGATGCGTTGTGCCAGACGTCCGCCCTGCAGTTCACGCAGGCCGATGTCACGCACCACGAAACGCGAGAAACCATCCGACTGGATCTGGAAATCGGTCCAGATCTCGCCACCTTGCAAGACCTTGCTGGAACTCATCAGCTTGCCCTCGAAGATGCGCTGCATCTGGCGCGCGGTCGCAGCGGTATCATCGGCGCCCGGCTCGACCACCACGTGGGCGGCCACCATCAGCTTGCCCTTGAGCCCCAGCAACCAATGCTGCGGAATATGCGCCAGCGGCGCGCGGGCGAAGGCCTCATCGGTGCCCAGGTCTTCTTCATGGGCCTGGGCGAAGGTATAGGTGGCGAACTCGGTGTGACATTCCCACTTCAGGCGAAACCGCCCGAAATCGTGATAGAAGTGCTTGGCCTCGCCACCCGGCGCCACCACGCCGAAATGCGCGCACAGCTCGTCCAGCAGGGCATGCTGGGCACTGGCGTGACGGCCGCTGTTACCGTCCTCGCGCACGTAGACGGCCAGGTGCGTGAGGGTTTCCGAGCGCGTGAGCTGCAGAAAGGGGCGCGAATGCACCTCGGCGGCCAGGACGACGCGCTGCGGGTGATTCAGGCTGGCAAAGACGATGGACATGAAGGTTCTCGTGGAGGATTGAAATGGGGTGTCCCCGGCGCCGGGAGCATCGCCGACGGCAGCGGCCTGCCCCACGCAGCGGGCACCGGCGCTACTGCGGCGCCGGGTAGGATACTTCCAGGATGGTCAGTTGCTCCACGCCGGACGGGGTCTGCAAGACCACCTCGTCGCCCTCGCGCGCCTTGGTCAGTGCCCGCGCCACCGGCGAGATCCAGCTGATGCGCCCCTTCAGGGGATCGAGTTCATCGATGCCGACGATGGTGACGGTGTGCTCTTCGCCGCGCTGATTTTCGTAGGTCACGGTGGCACCGAAGAAGATCTGGTCGCTGCCGTGATGCACCGAAGGATCGACCACCTCGGCATTGTCCAGCCGCTTGGTGAGAAAGCGGATGCGACGGTCGATCTCGCGCAGCCGCTTCTTGCCGTAGAGGTAGTCGCCGTTTTCGGAACGGTCGCCATTGGAGGCAGCCCAGGACACCACACGTACCACTTCCGGCCGCTCTTCATCGATCAGGTGCAGCAGTTCATCCTTGATGCGCTGATGCCCCTGCGGGGTCATGTAATTCTTGCTGCCGGGCGGAATGGCCGGCAAGGCGATCTCGTCATCGTCGTCGGCACCGTCGGATTCTTTTACAAAAGCCTTGTTCATGCTGGAGTGGAGTTGGTATGCAGGTTTGCGCTTATTGTAGCCGCATGCGGGGGTGTGCAACGGTACAGTTGCGTCCATTAATGCGCGTGGCACTGTGTCAGGCTCGCCCTTTGCGGCGCACTCGGCGATAATCTGCACTCGCGCCTGCGCATGCTCTCCATGCCAGGTCCTCCAACTCGCCTGCTTGCGCCCATGTCTTCCATCGCTCCCCGCTATCGCATCGGTCTCATTGCCAACCGCGCCCATCAGGACGCTTCCGATTCCGCCCTGGTCCAGTTGCTGACCGGCTCGCGCCATCGCATCGAAAGCCTGCAACCTGAACTGATCGTGGTCGGCCGCACGCTCGATGCCATCGGCCAGATGAATCTGCTGCCCGGCTACGAACACCTGGTACGCTTTCCCTATGGTCGTCATGGCGGCCTGATGAAGCTGGTCTCGCGCACCGTCGATCCCGATCCGGAGCGCACCCTCGATGCCGTGATCTACCTGATCGACCCGGTCGATCCCTCCTCCACCTTCCCGGAAGCGGTGGCCCTGAAGCGCCAGTGCGTGATCCACGGCAAGCCCTTCCTCTCGACCCTGGCGGGCGCCCAGGAATGGTTCGAGCTGGAAGCCCTGGCCAACGGTGCGGCACCGGACAGTTTCCTGGATGATCGTTTCCATCTGCAAGACGAAGGGATTGCCCTCATCGCCCACGACGCCATGAAGACGCGCATGTTGGAACTGGCCGAAAAGCACTTCGAGGTGCTCGACCAGTTCGCCTTCCGCTGCGCCACCGGCACCACCGGCGGCCTGCTCAACCAGCTGGCCATGAAGAAGAAGGGCGAAGCGGGCCGCCACTGGGTCAAGCCCTTCCTCTCCGGGCCCCTTGGGGGCGATGCCCAGATCGCCGAACTGATCCTCGAACGTCAGTGCCGCCGCGTACTGTTCCTCGAAGACCCGCACGTAGCCCGCCAGCACGAAGCCGACATCCAGCTGCTGGAACGCGCCGCCCGCACCGTCACCGGCTACGCCTCCTGCATGAGCGACGTGAAATGGGGGGACCGCTGGCTCTCGCTCATCAAGGCGCGCGCCGTCTGATTGCCGGATGACTGACGCCACTGCGCCGCCGCGTCGGCCCTCCCGCTGGCGCCGACGCCTGCTGGCCCCCTTGATCTACACGGCGGCCCTGCTGCTGATGCTGGAAGAATGGCTATGGGAGGCTACCGAGGCCGTACTGGCGCGTATCCCCGACTGGCCCTGGCTGGTCCGCCTGCAGCGCTGGGTGGAACGGCGCTCACCCTATGCGGCACTGGCGGTCTTCCTGGCGCCGACCTTGCTGCTGCTGCCGGTGAAGATCCTGGCACTGCTGTCGATCACACACGGCCACCCAACCCTGGGCCTGATCATCGTGCTGGCCGCCAAGGTGCTGGGCACCGCCCTGGTGGCGCGCATCTATGCACTGACAAAGCGCAGCCTGCTGTCGCTGGCATGGTTCCAGCGCTATCACGACCGACTGCTCGCGCTCAAAGCCAGGCTCACGGCGCAATTGCAAGCCACGGCGCTGTGGCAGCGGGTGCAGCGCCTGCTGCGGGCAGTGAAGAGCTCCATCGCCACCCTCAGACACACACTGGCGGCCCGCATGACCACCGCGCCTACAGCGCCGTCAGCCCGGCTGTTGCGGCTGCTGCGCCGGCTGGTGGCCCGCATGCGTAGCAAGTAGATTCAGATTTCTGATCGCAGAAATGAAGCGGGCTGCAAAAATGCAGCCCGGATTTTCATGGCGATACGGGTTCGCCCTGGGGAGCGGCGGGCTCAGTCATCGTCATCATCGTCATCGATGTAGCCTTCTGGCGGGGGCGACATCTGCATGGTGGCATGCTGGCCGATATTGTTGTTGGCGATACTGTTGCCCCACTCAAAGGCCTGTTTTTCGGCGGCAAAGAAATCGTCCGCCGACAGTTGCAGCTCTTCCAGCAGGCGCTGCATCTCGGCCTGGTCGGGGGCGCGCAGCTCGGTGCACTCCACCAGGCGCAGCACGGTGCCATAGAAGCCGGTGCGGCGCAGCAGCGCTTCGCGGATCTCGGTGCTGACGGTAATCTGGCGCAGCACGGTTTCCATGCTCATGCCGAAAAGTGCATCGACCAGCGACATGATGCCGACCGTGAAGGCCATCTCCGACATCTTGCGACGACCCGGGCGAATCCTGGCGGTGATCAGTTCCAGCATCTTGCCGCGCGTGGCCGCCAGGATCATCAGCGGCGACATGGCATGGGAGCGATCCTTGTCGGTATTGGCAAACAGCAGGATCTGCAGCCAGCGCTTGAGCTGGCGGCGACCCAGTACGATGAGCGCCTGTCCCAGCGAATCGATGAACTTCTGGAAACCGTAGACGGGCGTGTTGACCAGCCGTAGCAGCGTGAGTGACAAGGCCACGTCGCGCTTGATGTAACGCACGATCTCGGCGTTGTCGACATTGCGCACCAGGAGGGTCAAGAGGTGCATGATGATCATCTTCGAGGCTTCCAGCTTCTTGCCCTGGAGGATCATCGGCTTGGCGAAGTAATATCCCTGGAAGTAGTCGAAACCGAAGGTCATGCAGTCATTGAACACTTGCAGGCTCTCGACCTTCTCGGCCAGCAGTTCCTTCTGCGCCCGCTTGAAGTGCACCGACAGCTTGAGCAGCTTGCTGGGATCGACCTCCATGACATCGATCTTGATGATCTTCACCAGCGGCAGCAGCTCTTCGATCTCCTGCGATTCGGCCACCACGTCGTCCAGCGCAAAGACGTAACCGGCCGCCACCAGTTCACGCACCCGCATCACCAGCTCGGGCGTCACGCGTACTGTCTCCAGGATCTCCAGCACCACCTTGTCGGCCGGCAGGAAATAAATGAAGTCGCTCATCAGCACAGCTGCATCGACATTGATGAAGCCGTGCAGATTGCCGATCACGTTGGACAGCCCCAGCTCGGACGCATGGGCAATCACGGCTGCGGTGGCCGTGACGTCATCCTTCACATTGGCCGGACCGAAGGCGGCACTGCGAAACAGCAGTTCGTAGCCGATCAGGTCTTGCTCACGGCTCAGGATGGGCTGGCGCGCCAGGAAGAAATCCAAGGCCTGGTGTGCGGGAAGGGGCGATGCGGTTGGGTCGGCGGACTGGTCTGACATGGTTGTTCTTCTACGGGCCCCTGGTGTTGCGATCTATCTTGACGTGCAGCAATCCGCTTATTGTATGCCGATTTGGCATGGTTTCAGCGACATTGCCGCCACTCCCGGTGAAAAAATCACGAATATTCACACGCCAGACCTGCATGGCTCAGTTTTCGCCCGATTCGAGCAGATACTCTGCGCTGTCGTCCACGCCCAGCACCTCGATCAGGTAGGGCATGACTTCCTTCAACTGCGCCTCCAGGGTCCAGGGCGGGTTGAGGATGAACATGCCGCTGTTGTGCAAGCCGAAGCCATCCGGCGCCGGGCCATGGATGGCCAGGGTGACATTGAGCCAGCTTTTGGCGCCCAGGCGCTTGAGACGCTCGGGCAACTGACGTGATTCATTGCGTTGCAGGACCGGGTACCACACCGCGTAGGTGCCGGTGGGGAAGCGGGTGAGCGCATCGGCCAGTACCTGGGCCACATGGGTGTAGTCACGCTTGTCTTCATAGGGCGGGTCGATGAGCACCAGGCCGCGCCGCGACGGAGGCGGCAACAGCGCCTTGAGCCCCTGGAAACCGTCTCCCCGATGCACCATCACCCGCTTGCCGCGCGCGGACGGACGCTGGCCCTGGGCGGCGGCGTGGGCTTCGAGCTTGCGGAAGTTGTCTTCCAGCACCTTCACTTCGCTGGGGTGCATTTCGAACAGGCGCAGGCGATCCTGCTCGCGCATGGTCTTCTCGGCGCAGTAGGGCGAACCGGGGTAGTAACGCATCTTGCCGCTGGGATTGAGCGACCTGACCAGATCGACATATTCCTTCACCACCGCCGGCAGGTCCTTGCGGTCCCACAGCTTGGCGATGCCGGTTTCATATTCGGCGTTCTTGCTGGCGTAATCTCCATCGAGCGCGTAGACGCCCGCGCCGGCATGGGTGTCGATGACCATGTAGGCAGTGTCTTTCTGCCCGAGATAGCGCATCAACTGGATGATCACCATATGCTTCAGGACATCGGCATGGTTGCCGGCGTGAAAAGCGTGGCGATAACTCAGCATGGAAAATTCACTTCTAGGATGGGGGTTGAAATCGGATGACGCACGGATGCGAATGCAGTTTGCGCCAAGACCACCGATGAGGCGGAAACGTTTCGCATTTTATCAAGGATAAGTGAGCAGTTGTCGGACTACTCTGTCATTGTTACAAACAACGCCTGCCGCAGCGCTCTGCCCTGCACCGGTGCGGGTCGCTGCGGATGCGCGCCGACATCCTCAGTTGCCGGCGCGATCAAGGCGGAAATAGGCATCCAGCAGCGAGGTCTTGAAGACCACGCCCAGCAGGCGCGGATCGTCGGCGCTGGCGATCACCGGCAGGCGCTCGCCCTGGTGATCCAGGAACAACTGCAGCGCTTCGCCCAGGGACATGTCGGGCGTGACCTCATGCAGGAAATGCGGCCGCAGGAAATCGCGCGCCACGCGGCCTGTCGCTTCCTTCTTGTCCAGCAGCCAGGAGGTGATGTCCTGCAAGGCCACCACACCCTGGTAGCGCTCTTGCGCATCGACGATATAGACATACTTGACCGGATACTTCAGGAACAGCGCGCTGAGCTCTTGCAGACTGGCCGTCTCGGGCAGTACCGTCTCCGCCGGCCGGATCAGCTCGCTCATCTGGGTGCCGCGCAGGCGCAGTCGCTCCTCGTTGTCATGGTGGCGCTTGAGGGTGATCTCGTACATCGAGCGACCATCGACGCTGCGCGCCACCACATAGGCCACCACGCAGGACAGCATGAGCGGCAGCACGACCTGATAGCTCAGGGTCATCTCGAAGATCATCAGGATGGCCATCAGCGGCGCATAGGACGCCGCCGCCAGGAAGGCTCCCATGCCCACCATGGCATAGGCGAAGGGCTGCGACATGTGGAAGGGCAGCAAGGCCTGCGCGGCATCGCCGAACAGGTAGCCCACCGCCGCACCGACGAAGAGCGTGGGCGTAAAGATACCGCCGACCGCCCCCGATCCGACCGTGATGGCCGTGGCCAGCACCTTGACCACCAGCACCACCAGCACTGCCTGCCATAGCCAGGTGGTATGCAGCAGCGAATTGACCAGGCTGTAGCCATTGCCCCAGACCTCCGGCACCTCAACGGAGATCAGTCCCACCAGCAAGCCACCCACGCCCAGTCGTACCGGCAGCGGCAGCCTGAACCTGGCGAAGCCCTGCTTGCCCAGTTCGAGCACGCGCAGGAACTGCGGCGCCAGAATCCCGGCCAGCACGCCCAGTACCAGAAACAGCAGCACTTCCCAGCCGCCGATCTCGGGGAAATACGGCATCTGGTAGCTGGCGCGGTAGCCGGGCAGTTCGCGCATGGTGATGTTGGCCACCACCGAGGCCACCACGACAGGGCCGAAGCTTTCCATGACCAGCGAACCGAGCACAATCTCCGTAATGAAGAAAGCGCCCGCGATGGGCGCGTTATAGGCCGAGGTAATGCCCGCTGCGGCCCCGCAGGCCACCAGCAGGCGCAGGCGAGATGAAGGAAAATGCGAAAACTTGCCCATCAGCGATGCACACAGTGCCGACAGTTGCACCATGGGACCTTCGCGACCGATGGAGCCCCCAGAGGCAATCGAGGCCAGCGAGGAAATGCTGCGCAAGAGCGTATTGCGCACGGGGATGGCGCCATCACCGATGGCCACCGCTTCCATGTAGTCGCCGCCGTTACCGGCCGGCGTGCGCTTGGCCCAGACCAGGAACAAGCCGGCGACGACCCCGCCACAGGCCGGCAGCAGCAGGCGCACCGGCCAGGACAAACCCTTGGCGATATCGACAAAGCTGCCATCGTGACCGGTGAGCCAGATCTGCAGCAGCGCAATACATTCCCGGAAGGCAATCGTGGCCAGTGCACCGACGAAGCCGGCCAGCGCGCCCCACAGCAGCATGGAATGGTTTTCGGACACGCGGCAGGCATTCAAGACGCGCAGCCGGGACTTGATCCAGAGTTCACGCATCGTGACCGTCGCCCTCTTCATCGCGCGCTGCATGGCCGGCGTCATCAGGGGCGCGCATGAGCCCCTGCAGATGCGCGAGATCGGCGGCGATGCTGGCCGCCGCCTTCTTCTGCATGCGGCGATAGCGCGCCAGCACTTCCTGCCCCAGCTCGGTCACCGCCGCCCCGCCCCCGCGTGCGCCCCCGGTGGCGGTGGCCACCAGCGCACTGGCAAAACAGCGGTTCATCTCCTCCACCAGCAGCCAGGCACGCCGATAGGACATCTGCATCTTGCGCGCCGCCGCGGAAATCGAACCGGTCTGCGCGATCGCCTGCAGCAGGTCGGCCTTCCCCGGGCCGAAGGCAATGGTCTGCCCCTGCATCACGCGCACTCTTAGGGTCTTGGAATCATTCATGCGCGTGATTGTACTAGCGGGCAGACAAAGCGGCGAGGCAGCTGCACGCAATTGACGTTCGTTATATCCTTGCGTATATTTCGCCGACTTGACTTGCTTCGTTTTTTTGTCTTTTTCTTCAGTTGTCACGACCAAGGACTGCACCATGTTGAAAACCGCCCGCCTCAAGGCCGCCCTGGGCGCCGTCTGCGCCGCCACGCTGCTGCTGGCTACTACCAGCGCGCACGCCACCGACCTGGTGGTGTCGGCGGCAGCCAGCCTGACCAATGCCTTCAAGGAACTGGCACAGAGCTTCGAACAGCAGCATCCCGGCGTGAAGGTCATTACCAACTTCGGCGCCTCCGACATCCTCATGCAGCAGATCGTGCGCGGCGCTCCGGCTGACGTCTTCGCCTCGGCCGACCAGACCGCCATGGACAAGGCCGTTGCCGCAAAGGCTGTGGACCCGGCCACGCGCAAGACCTTTGCCGCCAACCAGATCGTGCTCATCGTCCCGCACGACGCCAGGGAGCAACCGGCCGCGCTGGCCGACCTGACCGGCACGGCCTACCAGCGCATTGCCCTGGGCAATCCGGCCTCCGTCCCCTTCGGCCGCTACACCAAGGCAGCGCTGGAGCAGGCCGGACTGTGGACGCAAGTACAGGCCAAGGGTGTACTGGCCGAAAACGTGCGCACCAGCCTGGACTACGTGGCGCGTGGCGAGGTCGATGCCGGCTTCGTCTTTGCCACCGATGCGGCCATCATGCCCGACAAGGTCAAGGTCGCCCTGCGCATCCCGTCCACCACCCCGGCCACCTACCCCATCGCCGTGACCTCTGGTAGCCGGCAACAGGCGCTGGCGGCGCAGTTCGTGGCCCATGTGCTGTCGGCCAACGGACAGGCGGTGCTGATGCGCTACGGTTTCCAGAAACCCTGAAGCCCCGACGCGGCGCGCCTGATGCACCCGGTCTGGATACCCCTGCTGCTCTCGCTGAAGGTCGCGGGACTGGCCACCCTGCTCAACCTGGTGCTGGGCGTGGCGGCGGCCTTCGGCCTCTCACGCTGGCGTTCGCCGCTGCGCGACTTCATCGATTCGGTATTGACCCTGCCGCTGGTGCTGCCGCCGACCGTACTGGGCTATTACCTGCTGGTGCTGTTCGGCCGCCGTGGCGCGCTGGGCGCCTGGCTGGAGCAATGGGGCATCGAGCTGGTCTTCACCTGGCAGGGGGCGGTGCTGGCCTCCACCGTCGTGGCCTTTCCGCTGGTACTCAAGGCGGCGCGGGCGGCCTTCGAGAGCGTGGATCACCAACTGGAGGATGCCGCCCGCGTACTGGGCGTGTCCGAAGCGGGCGTGTTTTTCCGCGTCAGCCTGCCGCTGGCTGCGCGCGGCATCACGGCCGGCGTGCTGCTGGCCTTCGCGCGCGCGCTGGGCGAGTTCGGTGCCACGCTGATGGTGGCGGGTAACCTGCCGGGACGCACGCAAACCCTGTCGGTCGCCATCTACGAAGCCGTGCAGGCCGGTGACGACGGCACGGCCACCTTCCTGGTCGTGGTGACCTCGCTCACCTGCATCGTGCTGTTGATGGTGGCCGGGCGCCTGATGCCGGACCGCGCGCGGCTGCCGCTCCGTTAAGATTCTTCCTCTTTTCTCCTGTTACCTGAACGATCACGTGAGCGTCGACCTCCACCTCCAGAAGCAACTGCGCGCCGCCGACCGGGTCTTTTCGCTCGATATCACCCTCGCCTCGGACAGTCAGCGTATCGTGCTCTACGGTCCCTCGGGCTCGGGCAAGAGCCTCACGCTCAAGGCCATCGCCGGGCTCATGCGGCCTGACAGCGGCCACATCCGCGTGCAGGGACGCTCGCTCTTCGACAGCGCGCAAGGCATCGATGTACCGGTGCAGGAGCGCAACGTCGCCTATCTGTTCCAGGATTACGCCCTCTTCCCACATCTGACGGTGGCGCAGAACATCGCCTTCGGCCTGGCGCGCGGCAGTTTCAACCTGCTCCACCCGGCGCAACATCCCAAGGTGCGCCAGTGGCTGCAGGCGTTTGAACTGGAAGCCATCGCCCACAGCCGCCCGGCCCAGATCTCCGGCGGCCAGCGCCAGCGGGTGGCGCTGGCGCGGGCACTGATGGCCGAACCCGACATGCTGCTGCTGGACGAGCCCTTCTCGGCCCTGGATCTGTCGCTGCGCCAGCGCATGCGCAGCGAGCTGGCCGAGCTGCAAACCCGGCTGCAGGTGCCGATGCTGCTGATCACGCACGATCCGGCCGATGTACAAGCACTGGGGCAGACCGTCTTCGAACTGCGCGACGGTCGCCTGCATCACGGCTGATCGCCCAACAGGGACGAAAAAAAGCCGCACTCTTGTGGAGTACGGCATCAAGTTCGGGGATCGCCCCACCGGCCCGCGCAAGGATGCGGGCCGGTTTTCCTCACACACATTCACTCAGGACTCGGAACTGTCTCGCTTCAGGCCGCCTTCTTGGCCTTGTCATCGAAGAATTGTTCATCTTCGGTCGAACCGTGCAGCGCCGTGGTCGACGACTGGCCTTGCTGGATGGCCTGGGTCACGGCATCGAAGTAGCCGGTGCCGACTTCGCGCTGGTGCTTCACCGCGGTAAAGCCCTTGGAGGCGGCAGCGAATTCGGCTTCCTGCAGTTCCACGAAGGCCGACATCTGGTTGCGGGCATAGCCATGGGCCAGATTGAACATCGAGTAGTTCAGCGCATGGAAACCGGCCAGCGTGATGAACTGGAACTTGTAGCCCATGGCGCCCAGCTCGCGCTGGAACTTGGCGATGGTGGCATCGTCCAGGTTCTTCTTCCAGTTGAAGGACGGCGAGCAGTTGTAGGCCAGCAGCTTGCCCGGGAACTTGGCATGGATGGCTTCAGCGAAGGTCTTGGCGAAAGCCAGGTCGGGCTTGCCGGTTTCACACCAGACCATGTCCGCATACTCGGCATAAGCCAGGCCACGCGAGATCGCCTGATCAATGCCCGGATGGGTCTTGAAGAAACCTTCGACGGTGCGCTCGCCCGACAGGAAGGGCTTGTCGTTGGCATCCACGTCGGAAGTCAGCAGGTCGGCGGCTTCGGCATCGGTACGGGCGATCACCAGGGTCTTGGTGCCCATGACGTCAGCGGCCAGACGGGCAGCGTTGAGCTTCTCACAGGCTTCGCGGGTCGGCACCAGCACCTTGCCCCCCATGTGGCCGCACTTCTTGACCGAGGCCAGCTGGTCTTCGAAGTGCACGCCGGCGGCACCGGCTTCGATCATCGACTTCATCAGTTCGAAGGCATTCAACACGCCACCGAAACCGGCTTCGGCATCGGCCACGATGGGCGCGAAGAAGTCGATGTCATCACGGCCTTCGGACCACTGGATCTGGTCGGCGCGGGCGAAGGTGTTGTTGATGCGCTTGACCACCATCGGCACCGAGTTGGCCGGGTACAGCGACTGGTCGGGATACATTTCACCGGCCAGGTTGGCGTCGCCGGCCACTTGCCAGCCAGACAGGTAGATCGCCTTCAGACCGGCCTTCACCTGCTGCATGGCCTGGTTGCCGGTCAGCGCGCCCAGGGCGTTGACGAAGGGTTCGTTGTGGACCAGGTTCCAGAGCTTGTCGGCACCGCGCTTGGCCAGGGTGTGCTCGATCTGCAGCGAGCCGCGCAGGCGGACCACGTCGGCTGCGCTGTAGTTGCGCTTGATGCCTTTCCAGCGCGGGTTCTCTGCCCAGTCGCGTTCCAGGGCCTGGATTTGCTGTTCACGTGTGCTCATGTGGATCTCCTTGTTGGTCAATATGAAGTGGCTTGAAACCGGATGAAATCGTTGATTCCATGACTTCATAGTAGGCCTGGCGGCGCGGAGCAACAATGTCTTATATAAGATATCTGTAAAATTTTTATACCAATTAAATCAATAACTTGAACACTATATTTTGCGATACGAAACGAAAATCCGGAGAATGAAAAAGAATTTTGATGCAGCGCACTCGAGCTTTTCACAATACGAAATGACGATTTCGTATCGTAAAAAAGACGCCGATATGAAACCTCTTGCACGCGTATTGTTCATAGCAACGCGATCATTGATGATGCTTTTTACCGATCCGGGCCGCCAAGGCGGTACGAAATCAGCTTTTTTGTTCATCTTGCCGCTTGTTTAACTGTCTTTCTTCACCCGATGCACTCGGGTTGTCTAATTGGAAAAGAAGGCAGAGAATAAGCCCCTGACTCATTCTAGAAACGGCGATGCAACGCCGCCCTGTCTACATGCACTACGCCCTGGACATTCGCACCTTCCTCTTCAGTCATTATTTCTATACGGGTGTGCGAATCGCGATCGGGGTGGTCGGCCTGACCCTGCTGGTGTTCAACGTGGCCGACATGCCGACCACGATGACGGTCTTCCTCGGTGCACTCTGTACCAGCCTGATGGACCTGCCCAGCCCGCTGCGCCACAAGTTCAACGAAATGCTGGCCGGGGTGCTGCTCTGTACCGTGGTCATGCTGGTCATCAGCCTGTGCGCGCCGGTGCCCTGGCTGGTCAGCGCCATGATGGTGGTGGTGAGCTTCTTCGCCAGCATGATGGTGGTCTACGGCAAGAAGACCATGCCGCTGCAGTTCGCCGCGCTCATGGTGATGACCCTGTCGATGGAAAACCAGGTGCCCATCACCGATGCCTTCCTGCATGCGGCCCTGTTCCTGGGCGGCGGGCTGGGTTACCTGGCCTATTCGATGACGGTGTCGTGGTTCCTGCGCCGCCGCATCAAGCAGCAGGTACTGGCCGAGGCGCTCTTCGAGCTGGCGCGCTACCTGCGCATCAAGGCCGACTTCTACGATGTCAGGCATGACCTGGCCAGCCAGTTCAACCAGCTGGTGCGCCAGCAGATCGTGGTGGCCGACAAGCAGCAAGCCTCGCGCGACCTCATTCTGCGCGACCTGCATACCAAGCAGGATGGCCTGCTGGTGCAGGTGCACCTGTCGATGCTGGAGCTCTATGAACAGGTGCTCTCGACCCACGCCGACTATGCCTTGCTGCGCCAGCACTTCGGCGAGTCCGACGTGATGATCTTCCTGCGCGACCTGGCGACCAAGGCGGCGCAGGATATCGAATCGATCGCCTATGCGATTACCCGCAAGAAGGCTTCCGAACCCAGCGTGAACTACAAGGCCGAACTGCGCGCCGTGCAGTTCGAGATGCAGGAACTGGCCCAGCCCGGGCCGCGCCAGGCATCCCGGGAAGCCCTGACCCTGCTGCGGGTGACCTACAACAAGATCGGCGACATCATTGAATTCATCGGCCAGTTGCACCAGGCCACGCAGAACCCGGTGGATCCCTTGCCCATCCTGCCGGGCTCGGACATGACGCCCTTCCTGACCCAGCAGAAATTCAAGTTCAACATGCTGCTGGTGAACCTGCGCTGGCAGTCGCCGATCTTCCGCTTTGCCATCCGCGTGGCGCTGGCGGTGACCACGGGCCTGTGGATCGCCGACCACCTGCCCTACATGTCGCACGGCTACTGGATCGTACTGACCATCGTCATCATCCTCAAACCCAATTTCAGCGCCACCAAGCAGCGCATGTCGGACCGCCTGATCGGCACCATCATCGGCTGCCTGATCACCATGCTGATCCTGCGCTTCGTGCACAATCCGCTGGGCCAGCTGGCGGTCCTGTTTGCCGCCAGCGTGGCCGCGCCCGCTTTCACCTACATCAAGTACCGTTACACCGCCATTGCCGCCTCGGTGCAGATCCTGATGCTGCTCAACCTGCTGGTGCCGGCCGGGCATCAGGGCGTCATCGGCGAGCGGCTCATCGATACCATCATCGGGGTGCTCATCGCCACGGTCTTCAGCTACGTACTGCCGGCCTGGGAGTACCGCGACCTGCCCAAGCTGCTGCGCAACGTGCTCAAGGCCAGCCAGCGCTATCTGACGGCCAGCCGCGACCTGCTGGAAGGCAAGGTCAAGGATGACTTCTTCTACCGGGTCTGCCGCAAGGGCTTCATGGACAGCCTGGCCGCGCTCATCTCGGCCCTGGTGCGCATGATGGACGAACCGGCGACCAAACAGCGCGCCGTACGCGAACTGAACCGCTTCATCGTGCAGAACTACCTGGTGGCGGCCCACATCGCCGCCTTGCGCCTGATGCTGCGGCGTCATCAGGAGAACATGCCGCACAGCGCAGTGACCCGGCTGATCGAAGAAACCTACCTCGAAGCCAGCCAGCACCTGGCCGAAGCCCAGCGCCTGCTGGCACCTCAGCCGAGAAAGCGCGGCGGTGCCGTGGTGGTGGCGCCCGAAGCCGCCGAGGACAAGGCCCTGTCGGGCAAGATCGAACTGATCGGGCCGGTCGCGCCGGAACCGGTGCCGGTCGAAGCCAGCGCCTGGTCAGGCTGGGACAACCTGCGCCGCCGTACCAGCCTGCTGAATCAGGATCTGAAGGAAATTGTCAGCCAGACTGCGGCCATCGATCAGGTACTGCGCAAGGCGCCGGACTGAGCGGCTGCGCGGGCAGGAACAAAAGCCCGCGCGTGGCGGGCTTGCGGGTGCACCAGGGAAACTGAAGAAAAACGCTCAAAGTTGGCTGCGCGACACCAGCACTCCATCCACATCGGCATAGATCCAGTCGCCGGGATGCACGGCCACGCCGGCGATGCCGACCTTGATATCGGCATCCCCTGCCCCCTTGCGGAAACTGCGCTGCGGATGGGTGGCCAGTGCCCGGATACCGACCTCGCAGGCATTGAGTTCAGCCGCATCGCGCACACAGCCATTGACCAGGATGCCGGCCCAACCGTTGTCCTGGGCCAGTTGCGCCAGGTTGCCACCGACCAGCGCGCAGCGCAGACTGCCGCCACCATCGACCACCAGCACCTGACCATTGCCCGGGGTCTCCAGGGTTTTGCGCACCAGCACGTTGTCCTCGAAGACCTTGAGCGTCCTGGCCGGACCGGCGAAGACCTGCCTGCGGCCGAAGGAGGCAAAGATCGGTGGCAATACGTGCAGCGTCCCGGCGGCCAGCTTGTCTTCGTTGGCGTCGCACAGGTCGCAGGTGGCAAAGCTGGCAAGGGTCATGAATTTCTCCGGAACGTTCGATGGGATGGATGAGATGGATGGGATGATCGCGGGCACAGCTGCATTCACACCGACAGGATGCGATGCAGGCGCTTCTGGTCGAACATACGTGAATCGGCCACCCGCAGCAAGGTTTCCACATCCAGGCCGTCGTCCGGGTAGAGCGACACGCCCACCGACGCGTCCACCGTGTAGCGCTGGCCATCGCGTCCCTCGATGGGCTTGTTGACGGCGTGGCGGATCTTGTCGGCAATGCTGCGCGCCACTTCCATCTCGGTCACGCCATGCAGGTAGACGACGAATTCATCACCGCCGAAGCGCGCCACCGAATCATCATGGCGCAGGCTATGCTGCAAACGATCGGCGATGGCGATGAGGACCTTGTCGCCCTCGTCGTGGCCGTATTCATCGTTGACCGCCTTGAAGCGGTCGAGATCGATGAAGAGCAAGGCGAAATGCAGTGGTACGGCCTGCGAGCTGTTGCGACGGCGGAAATCGATCTGGGCGATCAGCGAATCGCGATTGAGGACGTTGGTGAGGCGGTCGGTGCGCAGGTTGCGCTCCATTTCCACGAAGCTTTGGGCGAGCTGGCCGATTTCATCGTTGCGGTCGATGTTGAGCGCCGGGAAGGGGCTGCCGTTGCCGATGCTCTTGGCTGCCAGGGTCAGCTTGCGGATGTCGCGCAGCACCCAGCGCAGGAGCAGGAAACCGATCACGAAGGTCAGGCAGACCGCCATCAGGCCCAGGACCAGGGTCTGATAGACACCGCTGGTCACCGATCCCAGGAAATCCGAGCGCGGTGCCGCGCTGATGGCAAGCCATGCCAGCCCGGCCGGATCGCGCACCAGGCGGAACGCCACCTCGATCTTGCTGCCCTGGCTACGTGCGCCCAGCAGGACCAGCCTGTCGGGCTCGCCCGAGTGCACGCTCAGGTAGCGCCGCACCTCCTCATAGGCTTGCCGAACCAGCAGCGAGCTGCTCTGGCTGGCATTGAGCCGCAAGGGTTCGCCGCCACCCTCGCCGGCCTGGTAGATCGGTTCATCCAGGGAGGTGGCCACCATATCTCCCTTCAACTCGGTAACAAAGGCGACCCCCTGCGCGCTCAGCGGTACCTGGCGCAACAGATCGGTCAGCTGCTGCAGGCCGATGCTGCTGTTGGCCACGCCCAGCAGGCTGCCGTCCTCGGCGTAGATCGGCTTGGACAGGTTGATGCCGACAATGGCCTTGTTGCGGTAATCCACATAGACCGGTGACCAGGTCTCCCGCCCTTGCTGCACTGCCTGCAGATACCAGGGCCGCTTGCGTGGTTCGTAGTCCTGCACGGCGGTGAGCTTCATCTCGGTGCCGGGACCGCGCAGGTAATACACGAAATTCTTCTCGCCCGGCTCGCGCACGCTGTACATGAACAGCGAAGGCTGCTCCTGCTTGATCCCCAGGAAACTCCCGTCAGCGCCGCCGAAATAGACGTAGCTGGGCGCGTCGAAGAGCGAATTGGCCAACCACAGGCGGTCTTCCAGCTCCTTGCGACTCTTTGGGAAAGGCAGCGCAGCGGGCGCCTGCCCGGCCTCGGCCGGCGGTACCGGCGGCGGTGCGATCACGTTGAGGGTTTCGCGGGCACCCATGGTCTGCCGAGTGATGGCCTGGCTCACGCGCCCCATCACTTCGGTGAGCGCATTGCGCGCCAGGACCTCGGTGGCGTCATCGCCGGCCCGATACAGAAACCAGCCGATGGTCAGCATCAGGCAGACCATCAGGAAGATGAACGGCAAGATGAACAGCCGCTGCAGGGACGATCGCTTCAGAATCGCCCCCATACGCCGGTGCTGCTGACGTGACCGCAATTGACGGATATGACCATGAATTCCTTGCTGCCAGCATGGCAAACCGACCCGGCCGCAGCCGCGCTGGCTTGCATCTTTCATCGATGGCGCACCGGTCTCAATAATTCAGGCGCGTCCCCCTAAGAGTGAAGTAAATATCACATTCCCCCTCTCTCGGGGAGGTTTTTTTGCAATGCGGCGTAATAAAGCACGACCGTCAACCTCGCCAGGACCCGCACTGGGCGCGGAGGAATGGAAATTCACCTGGCATTCTAAATGTATTACAACTTTCGGGAACGCCTGTCCAACACCAGGACTTGTCCTTGCACCTTTATTGCCACAAGCGTCATAAAAAAGCGGCGGGACATGAACATGTACCCGCCGCTTCTGCCCCTGCCGGCGCAGGGGCCTTCACCTCGATGACGCAGGCCCGGGCCTGCTCCTTCAAGCCTTGCTGAAGACCAGCTGGCCGTTTTGCACCGTCACGTGGACCACGTCCTTGGGACCGAACTGGCCGGCCAGGATCTGCTTGGACAGCGGGTTCTCGATCTCCTGCTGAATGGCGCGCTTGAGCGGTCGGGCACCGTAGACCGGATCGAAGCCGGCCTCGGCGATCTTCTGCAGGCCGGCCTCGCTGATCTCCAGGCCGATCTCCAGCTTGGCCAGGCGCTGCTCCAGGATGCGCAGCTGGATCTTGGCGATGGCGCCGATGTTCTTGGCGTCCAGGGCGTGGAAGACCACGATCTCGTCCACCCGGTTGATGAATTCCGGGCGGAAGTGCGTACGCACCTCGGCCATCACTGCCAGCTTGACCAGCGCCGGATCGCTGTCTTCCATGCTCTGGATCTTGTGCGAACCCAGGTTGGAAGTCATGACGATCACGGTGTTCTTGAAGTCCACGGTGCGGCCCTGGCCATCGGTCATGCGGCCATCATCGAGCACCTGCAGCAGCACGTTGAAGACATCCGGGTGCGCCTTCTCGATTTCATCAAGCAGGATCACGCTGTAGGGCTTGCGCCGCACCGCTTCGGTCAGGTAGCCGCCCTCCTCGTAGCCGACATAGCCAGGCGGCGCGCCGATGAGACGGGCCACGGAATGCTTCTCCATGAATTCGCTCATGTCGATGCGGATCATGGCTTCCTCGGTATCGAAGAGATAGGACGCCAGCGCCTTGCACAGCTCGGTCTTGCCCACGCCGGTGGGGCCCAGGAACATGAAGGAACCGTAGGGCTTGCTGGGATCGCCCAGACCCGCGCGGGAACGGCGAATGGCGTCGGAGACGGCCACGATGGCCTCATCCTGGCCGACCACGCGTTCATGCAGCACGTCTTCCATATGCAGCAATTTTTCACGTTCGCCCTGCATCATGCGTGAGACCGGAATACCGGTGGCGCGCGCGACGATCTCGGCGATTTCTTCGGCGCCCACTTGCGTACGGACCAGCTTGGGCTTCTCGTTCTTGACGCCTGCCGCATCCTTCTTGTTCTGCACTTCCAGGGCGGCTTCCAGCTCGGCCAGCTTGCCGTACTTCAGTTCGGATACCTTCTGCCAGTCGCTCTTGCGGGTGGCCTCTTCCATCTGCAGGCGCACCTTCTCGATTTCTTCCTTCAGTTGCTGGCCACCCTGGGCAGTCGATTTCTCGGCCTTCCAGATTTCTTCCAGGTCGGCATATTCGCGCTCGAGCTTCTCGATCTCTTCCTCGATCAGTTGCAGGCGCTTCTGCGAGGCTTCGTCCTTCTCGCGCTTGACGGCTTCGCGCTCGATCTTCAGCTGGATCAGGCGACGGTCGAGCTTGTCCATGACTTCCGGCTTGGAGTCGATTTCGATCTTGATCTTGGAAGCGGCTTCGTCGATCAGGTCGATGGCCTTGTCCGGCAGGAAGCGGTCGGTGATGTAGCGATGCGACAGCTCGGCGGCCGCCACGATGGCCGGATCGGTGATGTCCACGCCATGGTGTACCTCGTATTTTTCCTGCAGGCCGCGCAGGATGGCGATGGTGGCTTCCACGCTGGGCTCGTCCACCAGGATCTTCTGGAAGCGGCGTTCCAGCGCGGCATCCTTCTCGATGTACTGGCGGTATTCATCCAGGGTGGTGGCGCCCACGCAGTGCAGTTCGCCGCGCGCCAGGGCAGGCTTCAACATGTTGCCGGCATCCATGGCGCCTTCGGCCTTGCCGGCACCGACCATGGTGTGCAGCTCATCGATGAAGACGATGGTCTGGCCTTCGTCCTGGGCGATTTCCTTGAGGACCGCCTTCAGCCGCTCCTCGAATTCCCCGCGATACTTGGCACCGGCCAGCAGCGCCGCCATATCCAGCGACAGCACGCGCTTGGACTTGAGGCTGTCCGGCACCTCGCCATTGACGATGCGCTGGGCCAGGCCCTCGACGATGGCGGTCTTGCCCACGCCGGGTTCGCCGATGAGTACCGGATTGTTCTTGCTGCGCCGTTGCAGCACCTGGATGGCGCGGCGGATTTCATCGTCGCGGCCGATCACCGGGTCGAGCTTGCCGGCGCGGGCGCGCTCGGTCAGGTCCAGGGTGTACTTCTTGAGGGCTTCGCGCTGGCCTTCGTCCTGTTGCGAGGACACGGAAGCACCGCCGCGCACGGCCGTGATGGCGGCTTCCAGCGACTTGCGCGTCAGGCCGTTCTCGCGCGCGGCACGGCCGGCCTCGGACTTGTCGTCCACCAGGCCCAGCAGCACCATTTCGCTGGCGACGAACTGGTCGCCATGCTTTTGCGCTTCCTTGTCGGCCAGGTTGAGCAAGGCCACCAGCTCGCGGCCGACCTGCACTTCGCCGCCATTGCCGGACACCTGCGGCAGGCGCTTGACGGCCGCCTGCAAGGCGGTGGAAAGACCGTTCACATTCACGCCGGCACGCTGCAGCAGCGAGCGGGCGCCGCCGTCATCCTGGTTCAGCAGTGCCAGGATGAGGTGAACGGGTTCGATGTATTGATTGTCGTGGCCGACTGCCTGGGATTGCGCATCGGCCAGCGCTTCCTGCAATTTGGTGGTGAGTTTGTCGAGACGCATGGTTCGCTCCAATTTTTCAATGAGATGAAAGTTGGGCCTGCGCCTGCGATTTTCAAGCAATGATCGTGCCGTCCGTTTTGATCTGCATCAGGTCGCGCGGAGTGATCATCCGGCCAATGCACGATAGCTTGCAAAGCCGGCAACGCAGAGCACGATGGAACCCAGCAGATGCAGGCCGGAGTGGCCGATGGCCCACAGGTAATCACCGCGCTGCAACAGGATCATGGATTCGGCCGTGAAGGTCGAGAAGGTGGTCAGTCCGCCCAGCACCCCGGTGACGGCAAATAGCCGCCATTCGGGCGCCAGCGCCGGATGCTGCTCGAAATAGGCCACCAGGAAGCCGATCACGTAGGCGCCAATCCAGTTGGCCGCCAGCGTGCCCAGCGGCACGAAGTGACCGTCGACGTTCCAGACCACTGAAATACGCCAGCGCAGCCAGGCGCCCAGTGCCGCTCCCATTCCCACTGCCAGCCATCCCATGGCGCTCTCCCTTGATTGATCAGGCCAGCTGGCCGCCGCGCAGGGCCAGGCCCTGCATTTCCTCGCGCAGGCTGCCCAGGCGTTCCAGGGCCTGATGATCTTCCTGCAAGGTCTTGTCCACCGTTTCGTGCATCCAGTCCACCCAGGTGCTGATCTTGGCGTCCAGATACTGACGGGAAGGATACAGTGCATAGACGCCCATGTCCTGCAGGCGATGCTGCGGCAGCACCCGTACGATGGTGCCGGCGCGCAGGGCGTCCACCGCCGAATAGATGGGCAGCACGCCAATGCCCATGCCTTCGCGGATGGCGGTGAGCATGGCCTCGGCCACGTTGACCTGGAAATTGCTCTTGACGGCAATCACCGCCCCGCCTTCCGGCCCTTCCAGCACCCACTCGTCCAGCGGCGAGATGGGGCTCACCAGTTGCAGGCAGGCATGATTGAGCAGATCGGCCGGCTGCTGCGGCACACCGTATTTATCCAGATAGGCCGGTGCAGCGCACAGCATGCTGAAGGTGGTACCAAGCTGGCGGTAAATCAGGCCGGAATCGGGCAATTCGCGCGCCAGCACCAGCGAGACGTCATAGCCCTCTTCGAGCATGTCCGGAATGCGCTGGGCCAGCGTCAGCTCTACCGCCACGTCCGGATAGCGTTTGTGGTAGCCCGAGATCGACGGGATCACGTAGCGCTGCCCGAAGCTGGTCATGGCATGGATGCGCAGGCGCCCGGAGGGCTTGACGTAGGCCGCACTGGCCTCGGCCTCGGCCTCGTCGACATAGGCCATGATCTGCTGGCAGCGCAGCAGATAGCGTTCGCCCGCTTCGGTCAGGGCGATGCGCCGGGTGGTTCGGTTCATCAGGCGCGTGCGCAGATGACGCTCCAGATCGGCCACCGCCCGCGAGACATGGGCCGTAGTCAAGCCCATCTGCTGGGCCGCCTGGGTGAAGCTGCCAGCCTCGACCACGCGCGCGAACACGCGCATGTTTTGCAGGGTATCCATCGTTTTCCTATCACTGTACAAGGCGCAGGCATGCACAGACACAACACTGCCTGCAAAAAGACGCACTACGCCACGGCAGCATTGTTACTCAGAATGGAGCAATCATTATTGCTGTATTCGATATAAACCTTTGCCAAATAGCGGATTTTTTCTGAGATATTTACAAAATAGAATACGTAACTTCTGATATTTGCATATTTTTGGGTAATTCCATGACACGTATCGCCTTCTCCAAGCTGCCCGCGCTGAGCGTCATTGCGCTTTCGCTGACAATGGCCGGCTGTGCCGACCAGGGCGGCATCCAGCCACAGGCCCAGGTGCGGGACGTGGCCGTGCTCGATGTCGGCCAGGCCATCAGCCGGGCCGCCAGCGAGGCCGGTTGGCCGCAGCGCGCCTGGTGGCAGGCCTACGGCGATGCGCAACTCGATGCGCTGGTGCTCCGCGCGGTGGCGGGCAATCCCGGCATGGCGGTGGCCGCAGCCCGTGTGCGCCAGGCGCAGTCGATGGCCGTGGTGGCGCATGCCGGTGAACTGCCCGGCGCCCAACTGGATGTGGCGGTCGGCCGCAAGGACTGGTCCGACAACGTCTATTACGGTGCAGCCTTCCGCGACAAGCTGACCTGGAACAACACGGCGACCCTGGGCCTGTCCTACAACGTCGATCTGTGGGACCGCAATAAGAACACCACCCTGCGCGCCCAGGATGAAATGCACGCCGTGGCCGCTGATGCACGCGCCGCCCAGTTGGACCTGGAAGGCAATGTGGTGCGCACCTATGTGCAACTGGCACTGCAATACGGGCTGCTGGAGAACACCGAAGCCATGCTCAAGCAAGAGCAGAATATCCTCGACCTGGCCCGGCGCCGCTTCACGGGTGGCCTTGGCACCCAGCTGGAGATCACCCAGGCCGAAGCGCCGCTGCCGGAAACCCGTCGTCAGATCGAAGCCCTGCAGGAAAACATCGCCCTGATCCGCAATCAACTGGCCGCGCTGCTGGGCGCCGGCCCCGGTGCCGCCGACGGCATCACCCGTCCGACCCTGCAGTTGCACAGCACCCTCGGCCTGCCCAGCGTGCTGCCGGCTGATCTGGTGGGTCGCCGTCCGGACATCAGTGCCGCCCGCTGGCGCGTGGAGGCGGCGGCCAAGGGCATCTCGGTGGCCAAGGCGGCCTTCTATCCCAATATCAACCTGCTGGCCGGCATCGGCCCGGCGGCGGCGGGCGGCGGGCTGTTCTCCTTCCTCTCCGCGCCCAATCTGCAGACCACCTACGGCCCGGCCATCTCGCTGCCGATCTTCGAGGGCGGGCGCCTGCGCGGCCAGCTCGGTGCCGCCAGTGCAGGGTATGACATTGCGGTGGAGCACTACAACGGCCTGCTGTCGCAGGCCTTGAAAGGGATCTCCGACCAGGTCGTGACCCTGCAATCGGTAGTGCGCCAGCAGAAGCAGGCGCAGGAATCGGTGCGGGCCGCACAGAAGAACGTGGACATCGCCACCCGTGCCTACCAGCGCGGCCTGACCGACTACCTCAACGTGCTGCATGCGCAAACCCAATGGCTGCGTCAGCAGCAGATCGTGCAGCAATTGCAGGCACAGCGACTGGCCGCCTTTGCGGCCCTGCAGACGGCGCTGGGGGGCGGCATCGACGATGAAGCACCAGCCAGAGTGGCCGCGCAATGAATACCCCTGCCCTTTCCCTGAAGGCCCAGTTGCGCGAGGCTGCCACCGACTGGTGGCGCAGCGATGCAGCAACCTGGGTCTATGTCTTCAAGATGGTCTTCGCCGGCCTGCTGGCACTGGGCATCGGCTATGGGCTGGACCTGGAATCGCCGCGCTCGGCGCTCATCACCGTGTTCATCGTCATGCAGCCGCAAAGCGGCATGATCCTGGCCAAGAGCTTTTATCGGGTCATCGGCACCCTGGTCGGCTCGGCAGCCATCGTGGTCTTCGTCGATCTGTTTGCACAGACACCGGAACTGTTCCTGCTGGCCTCGGCGCTGTGGATCGGTCTGTGTACCGTGGGCTCGGCCCATAACCGGAATTTTCGTTCATATGGCTTCGTGCTCTCGGGCTATACGGTCGCCCTGATCGGCCTGCCCTCGGCCCTGCATCCGACCATCACTTTCGATTCGGTGATGACGCGCGTCAGCGAGATCATGGTCGGCATCGTCTGTGTCGGCCTGGTCAGCGCACTGGTGTTCCCGCAGGCCAGCGCACCGGGGCTGGTACGCGTCATCCGTGGCCGCTTCACGGCCTTCGTCGATCTGATCAGCGCCACGCTCGGCGGCAGCGCTGACCGCAAGCAGCTCGAAGCCGCCAATGCCCGCTTCGTGGGCGACATCATCGGGCTGGAGGCCATGCGCAGTTCGGCCATCTTCGAGGATCCCGAAGTACGTCTGCGCAGTGGCCGTCTCACACGCATGAACAGCGAGTTCATGGCCCTGTCCACCCGCATGCACGCATTGCACCAGTTGATGAACCGCTTGCACGCCAACCCGGCACCCGGCGCACAGGTGGTGATCGATGCCCTCTCTCCCTACTACCGCGAAGTACAGCCCCTGCTCACCCGCGCCAGCGGGGAGCCGGTCATGAGTGCGCTGGACGCCGCCGATGCGGCCCTGAAGCTGGACGCCTACAAGCGCGAGCTGCCGCGCCGCGTGCGTGCCACCCGCAACACGCTGTCCGAACAGTGCCAGAGCGACAGCGCCATGCTGGACTTCGATACGGCCTCCGAGCTGCTCTATCGCGTCATCGAGGAACTGCACGCCTACACGCTGACCTATGCCTCCCTGACCCAGCGCCACCACGAGCGCGAGCAGTGGGAACATTCGTACGCCCCCAAGACCAGCATGACCACCGCCCTCATTGCCGGTGCCCGTGCGGCCATCGTGATGCTGGCCCTGGCCGGATTCTGGATCGCCAGCGGCTGGCCCAGCGGTGACGTGGCCGTACTCAACGCCGCCGCCTTCTGCGCCATCACCTCGGCTGCGCCCGATCCGGCCAAGGCCACCCGGACGGTTGCCATCGGTGTGCTGTTTGCCGCCGTGGCCGGTTACGTCTACACCTTCCATATCCTGCCGCGCCTGGATGGGTACTGGATGCTGGCCAGCGCCTTGATGCCGGTACTGATGCTGGCCGTCTACCTGACCACCCGTCCCGCTTATGCAGGTTACGGCCTGGGGATCTGCATTTTCTTCCCCTTCCTGGCGGTGCCGGACAACTTTGCGCACTTCAATGCGGCGGCTTATCTGAACGAATCGGTGGCGCTGGTGATCTCCCTGCTGGTCACGGCCGCGGCCTTCATGGTGCTGCTGCCGCCGACCACTGACTGGACCGTGCGCGTGCTGGAGAGACAGTTGCGCAAGCAGGTGGTCGATGCCTGCTTCGGCAAGCTCGCTCATCTGGCCCTGAAGTTCGAGAGCGGCACCCGCGACCTGATGCACCAGATCACCATGTTCACCAGCAGCCGTCCGCTACTACGCCAGAAGGCGCTGGGCTGGATGTTCGCTACGCTGGAAGTGGGCCACGCCATCATCGAACTGCGTAACGAGCTGCAAGGCATTCGTACGGAAGCACCGGATCTGCTGCCGGCCTCTGCCTATGCTGCCCTGAACCGCCTGCGCGAAGCCATCCCGGCGCTGTTCGCCCGGCCCTCGGCGGCGAGCCTGGCCACCGCCCTGGCCGCCAACGATGCCACCATCGCCGAAGTCCAGGCCGCCATTGGCCCGCATTACCGCGAACGCAGCCAACGCCATCGTCTGCAACGCACCTTGAGCTATCTGCATTTCATCCGTACCGCCCTGCTCGACGAGCAATCGCCGCTGCACACCATGCGCGCCGGGGCTGCGCACAATACAACGGGAGCCCGCCATGCCACGTGAGATTTCCTTCTTCGACGCCTACATTCCGACCGTCCTGCTGCTGGCCGTGGTGGCCGCCGTACTGGCCATGCTGGCCGACCGCGTGCTGGTGCGCCTGGGCTTCTACGAGCTGACCTGGCATCCGGCGCTGTTCCGGGTGAGCCTGTTCGTCTGCCTGGCGGCCTTGCTGGGGCTGGCGGTATACCGCTAGCCCGGCGCCCCTGGCGCACGCATCCCTTACGAAAAGATAAAGAAACAAACAGGAGTAGTTCACCATGTCGGTCAAATCGATTTTCCGCGTTCTCATCACCTCGGCCATCTTCCTGCTGGCCATCCTGCTGGCCTGGAGCCTGTGGCAGCATTACATGCACTCGCCCTGGACGCGCGACGGTCGCGTCCGTGCCGAGGTCGTCAACGTCGCTCCGGATGTCTCCGGCCAGATCGTGGCATTGCCGGTCCGTGACAACCAGTTGGTCAAGAAAGGTGACCTGCTGATGGAGATCGACCCGGCTCGCTACACGCTGGCGCTGCAGCAGGCCGACGCCGCCGTCACCGCCCGCAAGGCCGAGCTGGAGGTGCGCAAGGCAGAAGTGGACGCGCGCCGCGCCGAGCTCAACATGCGCCGTGCGCAAGCCCGCCGCCGCGCCGATGTGGACGCCCTGGTGGTCTCGCGTGAAGCCCGCGAGGATGCCGGCAGTCAGGTCACCGCCTCGCAAGCCCAGCTGGAAGCGGCCCAGGCCCAGCTGCAAGGTGCCCAGGCGCAATACCAGGCAGCCTTGTCGCAACGCGATACCGCCAAGCTGAACCTGGAGCGCACCAAGGTCTTCTCACCGGTGGATGGCTACATCACCAACCTGAACGTGCGGCGGGGGGACTATGCCGCCGCCGGTGCGGCCAAGATCGCGCTGATCGACAGCCATTCCTTCTGGGTCTATGCCTACTTCGAGGAAACCAAGCTGCCACTGCTGTCCATCGGTGACCGTGCGAAGATCCAGCTGATCAACGGCGCCTCCATGGAAGGCCACGTGGACAGCATCGCCCGCGGCATCTACGACCGCGACAACCCGCAGAGCCGCGAACTGACGGCCGACGTCAACCCGACCTTCAACTGGGTCCGCCTGGCCCAGCGCATCCCGGTGCGTATCCACCTCGACAAGGTGCCGGAAAACGTCTTGCTGGCCTCGGGACTGACCTGCACGGTGGTGCTGGAGCCGGGCAGCGGCAAGCAGCTGCCGGTAGCGAAGAATTGATGACCTTGCAGTGAGATGAACCGATGAGGCGACCTGACGACGGGTCGCCTTTTTCATGGGCGCTTGCGCATCACGGCCCCGACGCACATGCCGACCGGCTTGAGCAGCTTGTCGGCCGTGGCCAGGGTGGGACTGGATTCACCGCGTTCAATGTCCTGCAGGGTACGGGCCGATACGCCGCACACCTTGGCATATTCGGCGATGGTCAGGCGCAAGGTGGTGCGAATCTTGCGAACCACGGCCGGTACCGGCAAGGTGGGATCGGCGGCCAGTTCATCGAAGAGTGCGCGGCGCTCTTCCATCTGCTCGATGGCGCTCAGGGGTTTGAAGCGCTTGTCCATTCAGAGCGCCTCCAACTGTGCCCGTACCTGGTCCACGGTGGCCGCCAGCGGATCGAGGAAAGTGCCTTCGATACCCAGGCTGCGGCCATATTGCAGCAAGTCCGCCAACGGCAATGCCATCTCACGCACGGCCGACCTGACCGGTAACTGTTCGATCTGCGCGGCTTCGCAGGCCTGCGTGATGACGCTGGCCCACTGCGGCGAGCCCCCATCGTCACGCTCCCAGCGCATGCGCCGTGCAATGCCATCCGGATGCAGCCACATCGGGGCAAAGTCGAACAGCGGCGTGAGGCCGATCCGCCCCTGCGCATCGCGCCGGATGGCGGTATTGCGGGCGTGATTGTCCTTGTTGCGCAGGACGATGTTGGCGATGTCGCGCTTCAGATATTCGATGATCTCGGGGAGCGGATCGGTGGCGACTTCACCCAGCCTGGCGCAGACAGCATTGTGTGACGGGATGGCCGCAAAGCCCGTCACACCGCACAGGGAAGCAATGCTTTCCTGGGCGTGGCGTACGACTTCGGTCCCGCGCACTTCGCGGTCAAAACGGGGGATGAACAAGGCCTTGCCATGCAGTTCCAGCGCGCCGTGGACCTTCAGGCCCAAGTGCATCGCCAGCTGCATGTAGGGTGCCTCCAGACGCAGGATGTGCGCCAGATCCGGGTCGGGCCCGCGTCCGAACTTGACGATGTAATGGCGCTCGGCCAGCTCATCGGGCAAGGCGTGGTCGAGGTAGAACAGGCCATCGCGGGCACGGGTGAGCAGGATCTTGGGCCATTCGCCCTGTACCCCCGACGAGCCCGCCAGGAACAGGCCATGCTGGGCGAGGTATTCATTGAAGTCTTCGGAGCGTGCAGCGATGTCCTCCATCGCAAAGCCGCGCAGCTGCGGTCCGCTGCGCGCCTGCGCCCACTCCCAGGCTTCCTGCACGCGCAGGTTGCCGATGGGATTGCCCGCGCCAGCACACAGCAGCGGCCAGTCGGCGCTGGCTTCGGCGCGCTCATCCAGACCCAGCTGGCGCAACAGTTCGCCACGACCGTAACCTTGCGGCAGCAGATCGATCAGGCAAGCTGGCCAGCGCGCCTCACTAAGGCTCTCCAACCCCACCGGCACGTTCACCGACAAGGCCGCAGCATCGCGCCTGCCCATGTAATCGATGGCGTGCACGGCGTCATAGCTGAAGTAAGTCGAAGCCGCCATGCCCAGCTCGACCGGCGCAGTCAACGACAACGCACCGGCCTGCCGCCAGGCCCCGTCGATATGAACTTGAAGTGTGCAGGAAGTCTTCATATACACATCATACTATCATCATTGACCCGAAAAGCCAGGATAATCGTGATAGTTTGATGTGCAAATGGCTTTTTACTACTCCGCAAACACCTGCCACACCAACCACACATTGGCCGCCGAAATGGTCACGAAGAGCAGCCAGGCCACCGCGCTCACCCACCAGCGATTGACCAGGTCGCCCATCAGATCCCGGCGGCTGGTGAGGCGGATCAGCGGATACATGGCAAAGGGCAGCTGCAGCGACAGCACCACCTGGCTGGCGACCAGCAGCTTGCCTACCGAATGCGGTCCCAGGGTGAGCACGCCGATCAACGCGGGCACCAGGGCCAGCGCGCGGGTGATGACGCGGCGCTGCCAGCAGGGAATCTTGAGCTTGAGAAAACCCTCCATGATGACCTGCCCGGCAATGGTGCCGGTGAAGGTCGAACTCTGTCCGGAAGCGAACAAGCCTACGCCAAACAGAATGGCGGCCATGGCCGACCCGGTGATGGGGTCCAGCAGGTGATAGGCCTCATCCAGCTCGGCGACCTGCGTATTGCCGCTCTTGTGGAAGGCCGCTGCCGCCAGGATCAGAATGGTGGCGTTGATGACCATGGCGATCAACAGCGAGACCGTGGTATCGACCCGCGTGTAGCGTACCGCCTCCAGCAGCGACGCCGGATCACGCTGCACGCTGCGGGTCTGAACGATGGAGGAATGCAGGTAGAGATTGTGCGGCATCACCGTGGCACCGATGATGCCGATGGCCAGGTACAGCGGTTCGCGGCTGGAGATGGCCTGCAGCGAGGGGACGAAGCCCTGCATCACCTCATGCCAGTCCGCCTTGACGAAGGCCAGCTGCGCCAGCAGGCAGGCGGCGATGGTGATGACCAGGCCCAGGATGATGGCCTCGACCTGGCGGAATCCCCTGCCCTTCAACCCCAGCACGATGAGCGTGTCCAGCGCCGTCAGCAGCACGCCCACCGGCAGCGACACCCCCAACAGCAGGTTGAAGGCCAGCGCGCAGCCCAGCACCTCGGCCAGATCGCAGGCGATGATGGAGAGCTCGGCCAGCACCCACATGCCCTTGCCCACGGCCGGCGGATAGTGCTCCCGCGAATGCACTGCCAGGTCCTTGCCGGTAGCGATCCCCAGCCGCGCGCATAGGCATTGCAGCACGATGGCGGCCAGGCTGGAGAGCATCACCACGAACAGCAGCTGGTAACCGAACTGTGAACCTGCCTGGATCGATGTCGCCCAGTTGCCGGGGTCCATGTAGCCGATCGAGACCAGCAGGCCTGGCCCCACGTAGATGCGCAGCTTCTGCCAGACCGAAGCACCGCGCGGTACGTTGACGGTACCGGCGACTTCGGAAGGGCAGAACGGAGCCGTGGCCGTCGTGGGCAAACCCGGGATGCGGGGAAAGCGGAAAGTGAATGGCAAGACGAAAATCCCCTTTTGTGCCGTTGATGGCGTCGCCGGGATCAACGTCCCGGGCGATGCTGCCTTATTGCGCCCACTTGGCCAGCGCCGTGTCGTCGCTCTCGCGGGCGTCGACCCAGCGTGCGCCGTCCGGCGTCTGTTCTTTCTTCCAGAACGGGGCCTGGGTCTTGAGGTAATCGATGATGAATTCGCAGGCGGCAAAGGCTTCGCCGCGATGCGGTGAAGTGACCGCCACCAGCACGATCTGCTCGCGCGGCTGCATGGGACCGACGCGATGGATCACCAGCGCATCGAAGATCGGCCAGCGTGCCTTGGCTTGCTCCACGATCTGTTCCAGGGCACGCTCGGTCATGGCGGGATAGTGTTCCAGCTCCATCTCCGAGACCGCCGCGCCCTCATTGAGATCGCGCACGGTGCCCACGAAACTGACTACTGCGCCGACGCGCGGATTGGCCAGGCGCAGCTGCGCCACTTCAGTGGAGAGATCGAAATCGGCAGTCTGGACGCGGACGGGCATGGTTCAACCGGAAATGAATGCAGGCTGCGATTCTACCAGCGCCAGCCCGCCCGCGAGTGCAGCGGGATCAGACCAGCAGTCCCCATAGCAGCAGCGTCATGCCCAGCCCGATCACCGAGACCAGCGTCTGGATCACCGACCAGGTGGCCAGGGTCTGCTTCAGGTTCAGGCCGAAGTATTCCTTGACCATCCAGAAGCCGGCGTCATTGACGTGGCAGAAGAACACCGAGCCCGCACCGATGGCCAGTGCCATGAGCGAATTGTGGGTGGCAGAAAGGCCCGCCACCAGCGGCGCGACGATGCCGGCGGTGGCAGTCGTGGCGACGGTGGCCGAACCGGTTGCCTGGCGCAGCGCCACGGCGATGATCCAGGCCAGCAGGATCAGCGGCATGTGAGTGCCATCGGCGATCTTGGTGATGGTGTCGCTGATGCCGGCCGACAGCAGGGTCTGCTTCAGGCCGCCACCCGCGCCGATGGTCAGCAGGAGACCGGAGATGGGCGGCAAGGCGCGGCGCAGCGTGGCGCCGACTTCGAAGCGGCTGCTGCCCTGGCCCCAACCCAGCACCACCACGGCAAAGAGTACCGTCACGGTCAGCGCGATGATGGGTTCACCGAAGAAGTTGAGCATGTCAAACAGCTCGGTCTTGGGCGTGACCCAGATGCGCGCCACGGTGCGGCCCAGCATCAGCACCACCGGCAGCAGGATGGTCACCAGCGCCACCGGGAAGCTGGGCTGGGATTGGCCTTCACGGGCGCTGAAGAGTTTGCCGATCTGGTCCGGTTCGGCCAGGTTCAGGCGCGGCGCGATGAAGTTGCCGTACAGCGGACCGGCAATGATCACCGCCGGAATGGCCACGATGAAGCCCAGCAGCATGGTCGTGCCCAGGTCGGCATGCAGCGCGGACACGGCGATCAGCGGGCCCGGATGCGGCGGCAGCAGCGCGTGCAAGGTGGTCATGCCTGCCAGCGCGGGAATGGCCACGCGCATGATCGGCAGTTCGGAACGACGCGCCATGACGAAGATGATCGGGGCCATCATCACCAGCCCCACTTCAAAGAACAGCGGCAGGCCGACCACCAGCGCCACCAGCGCCATCATCCAGGGGATGATGCTGCCGCGCGCATAGCGCAGCAGCGTGTTGACGATGCGGTCGGCTGCGCCCGATTCGGCCATGAGCGCGCCCAGCATGGCGCCCAGCGCGATGATGATGCCGGCTTCACCGAGCAGGCTGCCGGCCCCTTTGCTGAAGGCCTTGGCGATGTCTTCCAGCGGCAGGCCGGCACCGATGCCGGCCACGAAGGTGCCGATGAGGATGGAGAGGAAAGGAGCGATGGACAGGAAACTGATCAGCACCACAATGGTGACCAGTGCGGCCAGCGTCACCAGCAGCAATTGCGTGTCCTGGGCCGCCCAGGCGGCCAGATGCGTCGAAATCAAGATAGATCCTTCTACAGGTGTGGATGAATGCGCATCGCTTCATTGAACGATGTCTTTTGCACCCCTCCGCAAGCCTGTTTGGCGCAGGCCTGGTCTCCTCCCAAAGAATCCGGCATGCCGAATGTCCGGTCTCAGCCCGCTGGATGCGGGTCTTCCATCTTCTGCCAGACGCTGGCCAGCCACGGCTGCTGCTCGCGCGGCAAACCGTCAGGGCGGTAATAATGCCGCAATTCAACGAAGCCCGCTGGCACCACATAGCGCCGCCAGCCTTCCAGGCTATGCCAGACCCCATAGCGCGGACCGCTCCAGCCTTCCAGATCATTGCCGCGCGGATTGGAACTGAAGAGGATGCCACCCGGCTTCAGGCTGGCATGCAGCTGTCCCAGCACGCGCGGCAGCTCGGTGGACGGCACGTGAAACAGCGAGGCATTGGCAAAGATGCCGTCAAAGCGTGCCAGCGGCAGATCCAGCTGCAGGAAATCCTGATGCAGGACTTCACAGCCGCTGGCCGCGCGCGCCATCTCGACGAATTCGGCCGTGCCGTCCAGCCCCACGGCCACATGGCCAAGCCGGGTGAATTCGATCAGGTCTCGTCCCGGACCACAGCCGAGGTCCAGGATCGTGAACGGTCCCTGCCGGGCTGGCCCCGACCTGGCGTGCAGGGCATCGAGCAGGGCCGCCATGTTCTGGCTGACGTCATGATCCCAGGTCCCCTCGCGGAAACTTTGCGCGTTGCTGCTGTAGTGCGCAATCGTGCCCACTACCGGATCGCGACCGGTGCTCACGTCAGCCCCCGGTGACGGGCGGGAAGAAGGCCACCTCGCCACCATCGACGATCTCGGTATCGGCCTCAGTCATTTCATGGTCGTAGGCCATGCGCAGGTTCTTTTCCGGTCCCAGCACTTCGGCCCAGATGCCGCCCCGGCCCATCAGGAAGGCGCGCACGTCGCCGACGGTCTTGACGCTGTCGGGCAGCTCGATGATTTCCTGCGAGGTCTGCAGGGCTTCGCGCACGCTGGCGAAGAAACGGAGTTCGATTTTCATGGGATGTCCTTGATGATGGCAGCAGACCCTCAGTGGGCGATATGAATCTTGCTGCGGATATGCTTGAGATGAACCACGATGGTAAAGGTCATCATCACCAGCAACGACCAGGCACTCCATTTGCCCAGGTGCACGGTGGACCAGGCTCCCATCTGGTTGGGATAGCGCCAGATGCCGAAGAAGGTACTGATGTTCTCGGCCAGCCAGATGAAGAACCCGATCAGCAGGAACGCCAGCAGCAGCGGCATCTTGCGGTCCCGGTCCAGCGGGCGGAACAGCACCGTGGAGCGGGCATACAGACCCAGTGCGCAAGCCGCCAGATACCAGCGGTAGTCGCCGATGTAATGATGCGTGAAGAAATTGACGTAAATCAGCAAGGCGATCAGGGTCGCCATCCAGTACGGGGGATGATGCTGGATGCGCAGGTCGAACAGGCGCCAGGCCTGGATGATGTAGCTGCCCACGGCGGCATACATGAATCCGGAAAACAGCGGCACCCCGAACAGCTTGGTATAGGCGAAGTCAGGATAACTCCAGGACTGGATCGCCCCCGAGGTCTTGAACACCTCCAGCGCAAAACCGACCACGTGGAAGACGCTGATGGCCTTGAGTTCGGCCATGGTTTCGATCCGGGTCGAGACCATCCATGCCTGCACCAGCAAGGCGAAGAGCAGCAAGGCATCATAGCGGGGAAGGCCGAGCAGTCCAGCGCGCGGCATCAGGAAAACGGCGGCGAAGAAGAGGCCCGCAAACAGGCAACAGCGCGCTTCCTTGATGCCGAACATGAGAAATTCCAGCACGAAGCGACGCCAGCCGGTGGCCTCGCTGGGAATGCTGCTGCTCAGGTACTGATCGATGTCAGCCAGTCTCATCGGAGCTCCGTCGGCTTCAGTTCAGCAGCGCATCGAACGCCAGGAACTGCACCGTATCGCCGGCAGCGATGGTTTGTCCGGGCGGATTGTCAATCAGACCATCGGCCCAGACGGTCGAGGTCAGCACCGCCGACCCCTGACTGGGGAAAAGATCCAGCCCGCCCTGAGCGTTGCGACGTACCCGCAGGAATTCCCGGCGGCGGTCGGCGCGCGGCCAGTCGAAGTCGGCCCGCATGGCCACCGGCTGCGGCAACACGGACTCGTGCGGCAGCCCTTGCAGGCGCAGGATGAAGGGCCGTACGAACAGCAGGAAGGTCACAAAGGACGACACCGGATTGCCCGGCAATCCCAGGAAGAAAGCTTCACTTCCCTCTTCACCCACCCCTGTTCCGCGCCGCACCTGGCCAAAGGCCAGCGGCTTGCCAGGCTTCATGGCGATCTGCCACATGTTGATACGGCCCTCAGCTTCGACAGCGGGCTTCACATGGTCTTCTTCCCCCACCGAGACGCCGCCGCTGGTGATGATGAGGTCGTGCTCGCGAGCGGCCTCGCGCAGGGTCAGGCGGGTCGCCTCCAGACTGTCGGGCACGATGCCGAAGTCGCTCACCTGGCAGCCCAGTTTCTGCAACAGGCCACGCAGCAGAAAGCGATTGGAATTGTAGATGCCGCCCGGCTTCAATGGCTGGCCGGGCATGGTCAGTTCATCGCCAGTGAAGAACACCGCCACACGCACCGGCCGCAGCACCTGCAGCCGCGCCTGACCGATGGAGGCCGCCAACCCCAGTTCCTGCGGGCGCAGGCGGGTGCCGGCCGCGAGGATGGTGCTGCCCTGGCGGATGTCTTCACCGATCATGCGCACCCATTCACCGCTCTTGGGGACATGGCGGATCACCACGTAGTCGCCCTCGGTCTCGCAGGCTTCCTGCATGACGACGGCGTCAGCGCCCTGCGGCATCATCGCACCGGTAAAGATGCGCGCCGCCGTACCCGCTTCCAGCGGCTGGCCCACGTGGCCCGCCGGAATGCGCTGCGACACGCGCAGGCGGGCCTGGCCCGATGCGCAATCGGCCGCACGCACGGCGTAGCCATCCATTTGTGAATTGTCCATGCCGGGCACATCGATGCAGGCCGTGACCGGCTCGGCCAGCACGCGGCCACCAGCCTCCAGGACATCAACGCTCTCGTGTTCCAGCACCGGCACGGCAGCCGCCAGCAAGGTGTCGAGCGCCTGGCTGACGTCCTGCATGGGAGCACGGGGCGGCTGGTCGGATGAGGGGGCGACGGCGGGAGTGGACGTGGCGGACATGGCAAGCCTGAGGGAGAAGATCGGATGACGGGTGAGCGTTGTTTTCTGGTCGATACAGCGACCCGACATTCTAATGCAATCAGCGCCCCGCCGCGCTCCATGAAAAACGCCGTCCGGGCGCTGGGCGCGGACGGCGTTGCAATGACGACTGCGCGGCTTACAGGCCGGTATGCTCGGCCACGTAAGCCTTCACGCGGGCGGCATCGGCCGGCATCACCTCGAAGCGCTGCGGCAGCGCCTCGATGTTCTCGAAACCGGCGGGACGATCGGCATCGCGGCCCAGGGCTTCGCGGATGGTTTCATTGAACTTGGCCGGCAAGGCGGTTTCCAGCACGATCATGGTCACGCCTGGTACCAGATGTTCGCGGGCCACCTTGATGCCGTCGGCAGTGTGGGTGTCGACGGTAATGCCATAGGCCTTCTCGGCGAAGCGGATGGTCTCCAGACGGTCGGCGTGGGTCGACTTGCCGGAGGCAAAACCGTACTGCATGACGCTGGCGAATTCATTGCCGTCGCTGCCGGCCTGGCCGCTGAGGTCAAAGCCGCCCTCGGTCTCGACCTTGTGGAACAGGGCTTTCACGCGGGCGCTGTCGCGGCCCAGCAAATCATAGACGAAGCGCTCGAAGTTGGAGGCCTTGCTGATGTCCATGCTGGGGCTGCTGGTGTGGTAGGTCTCGGCCGACTTGCGCACGCGGTAGTGGCCGGTGCGGAAGAATTCGTCCAACACGTCGTTCTCGTTGGTGGCCACCACCAGCTTGTCGATGGGCAAGCCCATCATGCGGGCAATGTGGCCGGCGCAGATGTTGCCGAAGTTGCCCGAAGGGACGGTGAAGGACACCTTCTGCTCATTGCTGGTGGTCGCGGCCAGGTAGCCCCGGAAGTAGTACACCACCTGGGCCACCACGCGTGCCCAGTTGATCGAGTTGACGGTACCGATCTTCTTGGTGGCCTTGTACTCCAGGTCGTTGGAGATGGCTTTGACGATGTCCTGGCAATCGTCGAAGACGCCTTCGACCGCCAGGTTGAAGATGTTGGGGTCTTGCAGGCTGAACATCTGGGCGGTCTGGAAGGCGCTCATCTTCTTGTGCGGCGACAGCATGAAGACGCGGATGCCCTTCTTGCCACGCATGGCGTATTCGGCAGCGCTGCCGGTGTCGCCTGAGGTGGCGCCGACGATGTTCAATTCCGCGCCCTTTTTGGCCAGCGCATATTCGAACAGATTGCCCAGCAATTGCATCGCCATGTCCTTGAAGGCCAGCGTGGGGCCGTTGGACAGGCTTTGCAGCACCAGCTTCTTGCCTTGCTCGTCCTGCAGGGTACGCAGCGGGGTGATCTGGCTGGCATCTTCACCGACGCGGGTGTTGCGGTAGACGTCGGCGGTATAGGTCTTGTGGGCCAGCGCCTTGAGGTCCGCTTCCGGAATGTCGGTGGCGAATTTCTTGAGGACTTCGAAGGCCAGGTCGGCATACGACAGCGTGCGCCACTGATCCAGTTCGGCGCCGCTGACCTGCGGATACGCTGCCGGCAGGTACAGGCCGCCGTCAGGGGCCAGGCCGCCCAGCAGGATGTCAGAAAAGGAAGGAGTTGCAGCGTGACCGCGGGTGGAAACGTAGTGCATGTCGATAGGATGCGCCGGCAGGCGGCGAGAGCGTGGAGTGGGAGGAAAGTCCTCGATTATACGGCCAGCGGGCGCCGCACAAAAGCGCGGCATGGAAGAAAGCTGCACCGGGATGCCGTGCCATGGCCAACGATGCTGGTCGTGCGCGGCCAATGTTGCACCGAATCATCATGGCATGGAGGGCAGCTGAAATAAAACGTTACCGCCCTTGAAAGCCGCGCATGGCCGGGCTATGCTGCGCCACTTCGTGCAGCACCGCCGGGATGGCGGGAATGTTTGCGCGCTGGCCACATCAAAGACGCATTTCACACTCAAAAGGATGGAAAACGGCATGAACCACAAGATCAAGACCCTGCTGGCCACGGCCGGCCTGTTCGGCGCCCTGCTGGCGAGCCTGCCGGCGCATGCCGAGAACTGGCAATCGCTGGGCGGCACGGACAGCTCCGAGCTGCTGGTGGACACCGACTCCATCATCGAATCCGGCGGCATCCGCGAGGCCTGGTCGATGTGGAACTTCAAGCAAGCCCGCCCCAACAACGGCGACCCGAGCTTCCCGACCCTGAAGTCCTACAAGGACTTGCACCAGTACAACTGCAAGGCCGGCTCCATGAAGCTGGTGCGTGAAATCATCTTCGCCGAGAACGATGGCAAGGGCGACAAGCGTGACCACAGCGATGCCCTGAAGGGACAAGAGTTCAACAAGCCCAAACCGATGTCGGTGGGCGACGCCATGCTGCAGGCGGTCTGCAATTTCGAACTGAAGAAATGATCATAGGGGGCCTTGACCACCCTCTTTCCCGATTTAATGAAAAACGGAGCCCGCGGGCTCCGTTTTTCATTGCTGCCTTGAGCGCTGATCAGCCCAGTTCTTCCAGGCGGATCTTGGTGACCTGACCAACCACGGTCGCCAGGGATTCGATCTTGGCGATGGCGGCCTCGATGTTCTTTTCCTGGGTCTGGTGGGTCAGCATGATGATGTCGGTCTGCTGCTCGCCTTCGGCCGGCTCCTTCTGCAGCATGGCATCGATGGAAATGGTCGAATCAGCCAGGATGCGCGTCACATCGGCCAGCACGCCAGCCTGGTCGGCCACGCGGATGCGCAGGTAGTAGCTGGTCACCACTTCGCTCATCGGCAGCACCGGGGTATCGGCCATGGCATTGAGCTGGAAGGCCAGCGAAGGCACGTGGTGCTCCGGATCGGCGGTCGCCAGGCGGGTAATGTCGACCAGGTCGGCGATGACCGCTGAGGCGGTCGGCTCGGAACCGGCACCCTTGCCGTAGTACAACGCTTCGCCCACGGCGTCGCCGCGCACCACCACGGCATTCATCGCGCCCTCGACATTGGCGATCAGGCGCGAGGCCGGGATCAGCGTCGGGTGTACGCGCAGCTCGATGCCCTTCTCGGTCTGGCGGGTAATGCCCAGGAGCTTGATGCGATAGCCCAGCTTCTCGGCGTAGGTGATGTCGCTGGCCTGCAGCTTGGTGATGCCTTCCACATGGGCCTTGTCGAACTGCACCGGGATGCCGAAGGCGATCGAGGCCATGATGGTCAGCTTGTGGGCCGCGTCCACGCCTTCGATGTCGAAGGTCGGGTCGGCTTCGGCATAGCCCAGGCGTTGCGCTTCCTTGAGCACCACGTCGAAGTCCAGCCCCTTGTCGCGCATCTCGGAGAGGATGAAATTGGTGGTGCCGTTGATGATGCCGGCGACCCACTGGATGCGGTTGGCGGTGAGACCTTCGCGCAGCGCCTTGATGATGGGGATGCCACCGGCCACGGCGGCCTCGAAGGCCACCATGACGCCCTTTTCCTGCGCCGCCTTGAAGATTTCATTGCCGTGCTTGGCGATCAGGGCCTTGTTGGCCGTGACCACGTGCTTGCCGTTGGCGATGGCCTTGAGCACCAGGTCGCGGGCGATGTCATCACCGCCGATCAGTTCCACGACGATATCGATCCCGGGATCGTTCACCACCAGGTTGCCGTCGTTGACGACCTTGACTTTTCCCTGGGTCAGTTCGGTCGCGCGGGCAGTATTGCGAGCGGCGACCATGGTAATTTCAATGCCCCGGCCTGCACGGCGCGCAATCTCTTCCTGGTTGCGCTGGAGAACATTGAAAGTACCGGAACCCACGGTGCCGATGCCGAGCAAACCTACTTTGATGGATTTCATATTGTCTTCGTGGTTGATGAAAAATGACCGTCACGCCGCTGGCCGCAGCATGACGGGGACTGCAGAAACGGATCAGGCCGTACCGTGACGACGGCGGTAGCCTTCCAGGAAGTGCGCAATGCGCCCCATGGACTCGGTCAGGTCGTCGGTGTTGGGCAGGAACACCACGCGGAAGTGGTCCGGCGTGGGGCAATTGAAGCCGGTGCCCTGCACGATCAACACCTTTTCCTCGGCCAGCAGCTCGTAGGCGAATTCCTGATCGTCCTTGATCGGATAGATCTCCGGATCCAGGCGCGGGAACATGTACAGCGCCGATTTGGGCTTCACGCAGGTCACGCCGGGGATATCGGTCAGGAGCCGGTGTGCCAGGTCGCGCTGCTTGGTGAGGCGACCATTGGGCGCCACCAGGTCGTTGATGCTCTGATAGCCGCCCAAGGCGGTCTGGATGGCGAACTGGCCAGGCGCATTGGCGCACAGGCGCATGGAGGCCAGCATGTTCAAGCCTTCGATGTAGTCGCGGGCATGCTTCTTCTCCCCCGACACCACCATCCAGCCAGCGCGGTAGCCGCAGGAACGATAGTTCTTGGACAGGCCGTTGAAGGTGATGAACAGCACGTCATCGGCCAGCGAGGCCAGCGAGGTATGGGTGTTGCCGTCGTAGAGCACCTTGTCGTAGATCTCGTCGGCCAGAATGATCAACTGGTGCTGACGCGCCAGTTCGATGATTTCCTTGAGCACGTCCACCGAATAGAGCGCGCCGGTCGGGTTGTTGGGATTGATGACGACGATGGCCTTGGTGTTGGGCGTGATCTTCTTCTTGATATCGGCGATGTCGGGCTGCCAGCCTTGCTGCTCGTCGCAGACGTAATGGACCGGAGTACCGCCCGACAGGCTCACCGCCGCCGTCCACAACGGATAGTCGGGCGAAGGGACCAGCACTTCGTCACCGGTGTTGAGCAGCGCGTTCACGCTCATGACGATCAGTTCGGAGGCGCCATTGCCGAGATAGATGTCATCGATGGTGACACCCTCGATCTTCTTTTGCTGGGTGTAGTGCATGACCGACTTGCGCGGGGCGAACAGGCCCTTGGAATCGGTATAGCCGGAGGCATTGCCCATGTTGCGGATCATGTCCTGCACGATCTCGTCGGGCGCATCGAAGCCGAAGGCGGCCAGATTGCCGATATTGAGCTTGATGATCTTGTGGCCCTCTTCCTCCATCTGACGCGCTTTTTCCAGCACGGGACCCCGAATGTCGTAACACACATCTGCCAGCTTCTTGGATTTCTGAATCGGTCGCACAGCTCTTCCTCTATTCGTTTCGCGCCAGGCCGCACCGGCTGCCGGCCGGGCCTGCCCTGCTTCATCGGCCGCATGCGCCGGACCGGAACCTTTACCTCGCGGCTCTCTCCATTACCACGCTTGCCGTCATTTTCCTGCATGTTTTTGCCTGCTGCAGTGCAGTGTAAAGCACTTGCAAAGAGGCCTGCGGCGGCGCCCCATGGGCTTGCCGGGAACCGGCCATTTTGCCCAAAGCTAAGCATTTTATCAATCAAATAGGCGTGCGCCAGGGTCGGAAACGGCTACAATGGCGCACTTTACGACCAGGTTGCCGCGATGTATGTCGACCTGACATCATGGCCTGGACGTTCGCCCCGCGGGGCCGCCTGCAACCCATCCTGCCCATCTGCGATGAAGCTCCATTCGACCGAAACCAAGCAATACCAGACCGTCACCGCCTACGACGAAGACGGTGTCGAGCTCAATGCCATCCGGTTCACCAACAGCCTGCTGGTACTGCCCGAAAGTGAACCGGTGCCGTGGCCGGTAGAGCGCTTCGAGGCACTCACCACCGAGCATTTCGCCCAGATCGATGCTACCGCGCCCGATGTGGTCATCCTGGGCACCGGCGAACGCCAGCGCTTCGTGCATCCCAGGCTGACCACGGCGCTGACCGCGCGCCGCATCGGCGTGGAGTGCATGGATAACCAGGCGGCCTGCCGCACCTACAACATTCTCATGGCCGAAGGGCGCAAGGTGGCCCTGGCGCTGATCATCGCACCCCAGGCCTGACGCCGGCACCTGCCGCGACAAGAAACCGAAGAACACGCAACAAGGAACCGCTGTCAATGCGCGAACTGTACAAATCCAAGGCGTTCGTCTGGACGCTGATCATTCTCTTCCTGCTGGTCTGGTTCTGGATGCTGGGCGCCCGCGTGCTGGTGCCCACCGACGAGGGCCGCTATGCCGAAATGGCGCGCGAGATGGTGGCCACGCAAGACTGGATCACCACCCGCCTGAACGGCATCAAGTACTTCGAGAAGCCACCCCTGCAAACCTGGATGAATGCCATCACCTTCGAGCTGTTTGGCCTGGGTGAATGGCAGGCGCGCCTGTGGACGGGCCTGTGCGGCCTGCTCGGCATCGGCCTGGCGAGCTATACCGGCACCCGCATCTTCAATGGCCGCGTGGGCTTCTATGCGGCACTGGTGCTGGCCTCCAGCTTCTTCTGGGCGGGCATGGGCCACATCAATACGCTGGACATGGGGCTGTCGGGGATGATGACCATCGCCCTCTGTTCGCTCCTGATGGCGCAGCGCGACGGCGCCTCCCGCGAGAGCCAGCGCAACTGGATGCTGCTGTGCTGGGCCGGCATGGCGCTGGCGGTGCTGTCCAAGGGTCTGATCGGTATCGTCCTGCCGGGCGCGGTGTTGGTACTCTATTCAATCTTCGCGCGCGACTGGGCGATCTGGAAGCGGCTGCACCTGATCAAGGGCCTGATCCTGTTCTTTGCGATCTGCACCCCCTGGTTCCTGGCGGTGTCGCTGCGCAATCCGGAGTTCCCGCAGTTCTTCTTCATCCACGAACACTTCCAGCGCTTCACCACCAAGATTCATAGCCGCACCGGTCCGTGGTACTACTTCATCCCCATTCTGGTACTGGGCATCATTCCCTGGCTGGGCGTGTTCTTCCAGAGCCTGTGGAAAGGCACCCGCGAACAGCGCGATACGGCCGGCTACAACAGTCTCAACGGCGGACGCTTCCAGCCCAAGCGACTGCTGCTGGTGTGGGCGGTATTCATCTTCGTGTTCTTCAGCATCTCGGACTCCAAGCTACCCTCCTACATCCTGCCGATCTTCCCGGCGCTGGCATTGCTGATCGCCTGCTATCTGGAAGAAGCCGACTACAAGGCGCTGGCCTGGGCCGGCTCGCTGGTGGCCCTGCCCTCGGCGGTGGCGCTGGCCTTCATCCCGCGCGTGCCCTCGCTGGCCAAGAACGCCTACTCCCTGCCGCTGATCGAAGCCCACGTGCCCTACCTGTATGCGGGTGCCCTGATCTTCTTCGTCGGCGGCATCGCCGCCATCCGTCTGGCGCGTCAGCACAAGGACTGGGCCGTGACCTCACTGGCGACCACCGCCTTCCTGGCCGGCCAGTTGCTGATGCTGGGCCATGACCCGCAAGGCCGCTATTCCGCAGGCGTGGACTACGTGCCCGTCCTGCAGGCCGAACTGAAGCCGGAAACACCGATCTATCTGGTCGGCCGCTATGAACAGGCCCTGCCCTTCTATCTGCGCCGCACCATGATCCTGGTGGAGCATGCCGATGAGATGGAGTTCGGCCTCAAGCAGGAACCGCAGCTGTGGCTGCCGACCGTCGATGCCTTCGTGGCACAGTGGGTGGCCGACCATGCCGCCGGCAAGAAGGATATCGCCATCATCGATCCGACCATCTACAAGCAGCTGGTCGAGCGCAAGCTGCCCATGCGCCTGATCGGCCAGGACCCGCGCCGGGTGATCGTGGCCAATGATCCGGCCCCCGCCGTTCCGGCCGCTGGCGAGAAGAAGGCCGCGAAATGAACCTGACGACATTTGGCTTCATCTTTGTCGGCATCTGCCTGAACGCAGTTGCACAATTGCTGCTCAAGGCCGGCACCAATGCCGTCGGCGCGATCCACCTGACGGCGGACAACTGGTTTTCCACCGGGCTCAAGCTGGCCACCCAGCTGCCCATCATCGGTGGCCTGTCCTGCTACGTGATTTCGGTCGGCGTGTGGATCATCGGCCTGTCGCGCGTGGATGTGACCATCGCCTACCCGCTGCTTTCCCTGGGCTACATCATCAATGCCATCGGTGCCTGGTACTTCCTGGGTGAGGCGGTCACCCCGCAGCGCCTGCTGGCCATTGGCGTGATCATCGTCGGTGTGGTCTTGCTGACCAGAAGCTGATTTACAATACCGCGTTGCCGTGCGCCCGGCGCGCCGGCAACAGCCCTGCCGCCTGGCGCGGCCCTCCCCCCTGAATATCGTCTGACCGGATTTCACCATGAGCCTGCCCTTTCTGCCGTTTGCCAAACCCACCATCGATGAAGCCACCATCGCCGCCGTCGGCGACGTGCTGCGATCGGGCTGGATCACCAGCGGCCCCAAGGTGCAGGCCTTCGAAAAGGCCTTGTCGGAGTACCTGGACGGGCGCATCGTGCGCACCTTCAATTCCGGCACCTGCACGATGGAAATCGCCCTGCGCATCGCTGGCATCGGGCCGGGCGATGAGGTCATCACCACCCCGATCTCCTGGGTCGCCACCGCCAACGTGATCCTGGAGACCGGCGCCACCCCGGTCTTTGCCGACATTGATCCGGTCACCCGCAACATCGACCTGGATCAGCTGGAGGCGGCCATCACCCCGCGTACCAGGGCCATCATCCCGATCTACCTGTCCGGCCTGCCGGTGGACATGGACCGCCTCTACGCCATTGCCGCCAAGCACCAGCTGCGCGTGGTGGAAGACGCCGCCCAGGCACTGGGATCGACCTGGAACGGCAAGCGCATCGGCGCCTTCGGCGACTTCGTTTCCTTCAGCCTGCAGGCCAACAAGAACGTCACCAGCTCCGAAGGCGGTTTCCTGGTGCTCAACAATGCCGAGGAAGCCCGCCTGGCCGAGAAATACCGCCTGCAGGGCGTCACCCGCAGCGGCTTCGACGGCCTGGAAGTGGACGTCCTGGGTGGCAAGTTCAACATGACCGATGTGGCCGCCGCCATCGGCCTGGGGCAGTTCGCCCATATCGACGCCATTACCGCCCATCGCAAGGCGCTGGCACGCCACTATTTCGCCTGCTTCGGCAGCGACTTCGAAGCCAACTACGGTGCCCAGCTGCCGGTGGCCGATCTCGACAACTCCAACTGGCACATGTTCCAGCTGGTCCTGCCAGAACGCATCACCCGCGCCGCCTTCATGGAAAAGATGATGGAAAAGCAGATCGGCATTGGCTATCACTACCCGGCCATTCATTTGCTCAAGCTCTACCGTGAACGCGGCTTCAAGGAAGGCATGTTCCCGGTGGCCGAGCGCGTCGGCCAGCGCATCGTCTCGCTGCCCATGTTCAATGCAATGAGTAAAGAAGACGTTGAGCGCGCAGTTGAAACGGTAAAATCGGTGCTTGGCTGATTTTTGCGGTTGATGCGAAGAAATTCGGCATAATTCGATTTATTTGCATTCCTGCAATGTCGCAGCAGCACACTCCCTGGCCTGAACGCCGCGATGAAGCTGATCGTGGCGCATCGGGCCTTTGATTTATGGACGTCGATACGGCTCCGTCCGTGCCGACACCACGCAATTCCAGCAATTTACGATATTTGATGAAACCAGAACTGTCCGTCGTCATCCCGGTATACAACGAGGAATCCGGGCTCTCCAAACTGTTCGAGCGCCTCTACCCGGCGCTGGACGCCCTGGGATACCGCTATGAAGTCATCTTCGTCAACGATGGCAGTCGCGACCGCTCCGCCGGCATCCTGGCCGAGCAATACCGCATCCGCCCGGATGTGACGCGCGTGGTGCTCTTCAATGGCAACTATGGTCAACACATGGCCATCATGGCCGGCTTCGAAGCCACCCGTGGCGAAGTCGTGGTGACCCTGGACGCCGACCTGCAGAATCCGCCCGAAGAAATCGGCAACCTGGTGGCCAAGATGCGTGAAGGCTACGACTACGTCGGCTCGATCCGCCGCAAGCGCCAGGATTCGGCCTGGCGCACCTATGCCTCCAAGGCCATGAACCGCCTGCGTGAAAAGATCACCCGCATCAAGATGACCGACCAGGGCAACATGCTGCGCGCCTATGGTCGCAATGTCATTGACCTGGTCAATCAGTGCCGCGAGGTCAATACCTTCGTACCGGCGCTGGCCTACACCTTCGCGCGCAATCCGACCGAGATCGTGGTGGAACATGAAGAACGCTCGGCCGGGGAATCGAAATATTCCTTCTACAGCCTGATCCGCCTGAACTTCGACCTGGTGACGGGCTTCTCGCTGGTGCCGCTGCAATTCTTCTCGCTGCTGGGTATTGCCCTGTCGTTCGCTTCGGCCGCGCTGTTCATCCTCATCGTGCTGCGCCGCCTGCTCATCGGTGCCGAAGTGGGCGGGGTGTTCACGCTGTTCGCCATCACCTTCTTCCTGATGGGCGTGATCCTGTTCTCCATCGGCCTGCTGGGCGAATACATCGGCCGCATCTACATGCAGGTGCGCTCGCGCCCGCGCTATGTGGTGCAGGCCATCCTTGAGCAAGCTACTTCAGAAGACAAGCAAGCCCTATGAACGCCGTCGTCTTTGCCTACCATGATGTGGGTGTACGCTGCCTGAAGGTCTTGCTCGCCCGCGGCGTGCAGGTGTCCCTGGTGGTCACCCATGAGGACAACGCTGCCGAGAACATCTGGTTCGGTTCGGTGGCCGGCCTGTGCCGCGAGCACGGCATTGCCTGCATCACCCCCGCCGATGCGCGCTCGCCGCAGTTGCTGGCCCAGCTGCAGGCCGCACAGCCGGACTTTATCTTCAGTTTCTATTACCGCCATATGCTGCCGGTGGAAGTACTGGCCTGCGCCAGGCGCGGTGCCTACAACATGCACGGCTCGCTGCTGCCCAAGTATCGCGGGCGCGTGCCCATCAACTGGGCGGTGCTGCACGGCGAAACCGAGACCGGCGCCACCCTGCATGAAATGACGGTCAAGCCGGACGCCGGCGCCATCGTGGCGCAGACGGCCGTGCCCATCCTGCCCGACGACACCGCCCATGAAGTCTTCGGCAAGGTCGTCGTGGCCGCCGAAATGACGCTCTGGAACGTGCTGCCGGCCATGCTGGCCGGCCAGACCCCCAACCTGCCCAATGAGCTCTCGCAAGGCAGCTACTTCAGCGGCCGCAAGCCCGAAGATGGCCGCATCGACTGGCGTCGTACCGCCGGCGAGGTCCATAATCTGGTGCGCGCGGTGGCCCCGCCCTATCCTGGCGCCTTCGAAGAAATCGCGGGTGATAAAATTACGGTCACGAGAACCCGGCTGGTTCCGCCAGCGGCCCATCCCGCGCTGCAGCGGGCCCACGGTACGCAGGACAAGTTCTTCGAAGGTGGCAAGTTGTACGCCCGTTGTGGCGATGGCAACTTCCTGCAGATTCTGGGCATCCAGATCAATGATCAGGATGCTTCACTCAACAATTACCTGAAATACATGGCCTCCTGAAGTCCGGCCATTCACTAGCTCTCAACATTATGAAAAAAGTCCTCATTCTCGGCGTCAACGGCTTCATCGGCCATCACCTGTCCAAGCGCATCCTGGAAACCACGGACTGGCACGTCTATGGCATGGACATGATGACCGACCGCATCACCGACATTCTGGAAAACGAGGCCTACAAGTCGCGCATGCACTTCTTCGAGGGCGACATCACCATCAATCAGGAATGGGTGGAATATCACGTCAAGAAGTGCGACGTGATCCTGCCACTAGTGGCCATCGCCACCCCGTCGACCTACGTGAATGCCCCGCTGCGCGTCTTCGAGCTGGACTTCGAAGCCAACCTGCCGATCGTGCGTTCGGCGGCCAAGTACAAGAAGCACCTGGTCTTCCCCTCGACCTCGGAAGTCTATGGCATGTGCCATGACGAGGAGTTCGATCCGGAAGAATCCGAACTGATCTGCGGCCCCATCAACAAGCCGCGCTGGATCTACTCCTGCGCCAAGCAACTGATGGACCGCGTGATCTGGGGCTATGGCATGGAATCGGGCCTGAACTTCACCCTGTTCCGTCCGTTCAACTGGATCGGCGCCGGCCTGGACTCGATCCACACCCCCAAGGAAGGTTCGTCGCGCGTGGTGACCCAGTTCTTCGGCCACATCGTCCGTGGCGAGAACATCTCCCTGGTCGACGGCGGCCAGCAGAAGCGCGCCTTCACCTACATCGATGACGGCATCGATGCCCTGATGAAGATCATCGCCAACGAAGGCGGCGTAGCCTCCGGCAAGATCTACAACATCGGCAACCCGACCAACAACTACTCCATCAAGGATCTGGCTGACATGATGTTGAAGCTGGCCGCCGAGTATCCTGAGTACGCCGAGACCGCCAAGCAGGTGCAACTGGTCGAGACCACCTCCGCGGCCTACTACGGCAAGGGTTACCAGGACGTGCAGAACCGCGTGCCCAAGATCACCAACACCTGCGAAGAACTGAACTGGGCGCCCAAGACCACCATGGCCGACACCCTGCGCAATATCTTCGACGCCTACCGCAGCCAGGTGGCTCAGGCTCGTGCGCTGATGGACTGATCGTCTGCTTGTCAGATGGACCAAGGCAAACCGCGCTTCGGCGCGGTTTTGCTTTTTTGCTCATTTCCCGGCCTGCTTGAATGCAGAACAGATCCCTTAGCTGACACTGCATTGCCCCTCAATGCTGCGCCGCTGCATATTGTTCTATCCCGCGCAGGATGCTAGTCTCGCAACTTGTCGTCCGTCACCGCAGACCAACGCCTGGCGCCACGCCCAGAACATGGCGGACCACCGCCGATTACCTTCTTTTCCGGTCCAGCGAATTGCCCAAACTCACTCTCAAGATCGACGCCGATACCTACCGCGGCACCCGCGTGGGCGTCCCCAACCTGATCAATCAGCTGCGTCGCCATGGTGCGGGCGCCACGTTCCTCTTTTCGCTGGGCCCGGACCATACCGGCTGGGCACTCAAACAGATCTTCCGCCCCGGTTTCTTCAGCAAGGTCTCGCGCACCTCGGTGGTGGAACACTACGGCCTGAAGACCCTGATGTACGGCACCCTGCTGCCGGCCCCCGATATCGGCAAGACCTGCGCGCAATTCATGCGCGCAGCCCGGGACGCCGGCTTCGAATGCGGCATCCATACCTGGGACCACCGCGTCTGGCAGGACGACGTGCGCACCGCCCCGGCCCAATGGACGGTCGAAACCATGCACCGTTCCCATGCCCGCTACCGCGAGATCTTCGGCCAGGCGCCGCGTACCCACGGTGCGGCCGGCTGGCAGATGAATGAGCACGCCTTCGTCCAGCTGGACCAGTTCGGCATGGCCTATTCTTCGGACGGCCGCGCGCAGTTGCGCGAGGATGGCCGCCTGGCCGATGCCGATGCGGGCCCGCATCGCCTCTCGGCCTTCGGCAAACCGCTGTCCTGCGTGCAATTGCCGACCACGCTGCCCACGCTGGACGAAATCCTGGGCCGCGAGATCGGCGGCAAGATGATCGATGCGGACAATGCCGCTGAGTTTTTGCTTCAGTTGACCAAAGAACCACGTGATCACGTTTTCACTCTGCACGCGGAACTTGAAGGACAGAAACTCGGCCCCATTTTCGAACGACTGCTCACCGGCTGGCGTGCCCAAGGCTATGAACTGGTGTCCATGGGCGACTACTACCAGAGCATCAAGAATGACGTCCTGCCCATCCTGCCGATCGCCTGGGGCGAGTTGCCCGGCCGTTCAGGCGAGATGATCGTGCAGGCCATGTAATCCCGCCAGCCAACCCTCCACCAACAAGATTTCACCTACGGGGCGCCACTTTGACAGACCGACCATCCCTCCTGAACAAGACCGTGCCGGACTTCTCGGCCGCCATGACCAGTGGCAAGACCTTCAACCTGGCCGACTATCGCGGCAAGAACCTGGTCCTGTACTTCTATCCCAAGGACAACACCCCCGGCTGCACCACCGAGGGCATGCAGTTCCGCGACCTGCATCCCGAGTTCCAGGCCGCCAATACCGAAATCTTCGGCATCAGCCGCGACAGCCTGAAGTCCCACGAAAACTTCAAGGGCAAGCTGGGCATGCCCTTCGAGCTGATCTCCGATCCCGACGAAAGCCTGTGCACCATGTTCGATGTCATGAAGATGAAAAACATGTATGGCAAGCAGGTGCGCGGCGTGGAGCGCAGCACGTTTGTGATTGACGCCGCAGGCAAAGTGGTGAAAGAATGGCGTGGAGTGAAGGTTCCTGCACACGTGGATGAGGTGCTGTCCTTCATCAAAACCCTGGCCTGAATGAAGTTTCATACCTGAACAGACGGTCCGGTTGCTGCATCGCAATAGCCCATCAGGCTGCTGCGTCCAGCCTCCGGAAGCAGACTTCGATTCAGGCCGCGGCGCCGGTACCTGGCAAGTGCCTGCGACGTGTTCCAACCATGCGGTCAAACGATACAAGCCATTGAATTCAAACAGAAAAACGTTTGCTGGAAGCCGTTTCAGGTTAAGGCCCGAGGCCTGCCGAAACGGCTTTTTTACTTTTTACTTTGCCACCCTCGCCGTCCAGGCCAATCAAGCCCTCGCCCATTGCCTGTCGGCATACCGTCCGGACCCGTCCGGCACGCTGCACGACAGGTGCAAGGATTTCATTGGCATGCCCGGCCCCGCAGCAAGATCCCTCCCTTTGCTGTCTGATGTATTGCTTCACCTGTTCGCTCTGACAAAGCGGTGTTTTCTTCATCCACTTCCGAGGTCCTGATGCCCCTGCCCAAAATGCCGAGCAAACCAGCTTCGATGCTGTCTCCCGAGGACTATCCCAAGGCCGATCGCAACAAGCCCGTCAAACCGAACATCACTCTCGTTGAAACCTCCGCTCCCGTAGTTGCACCACAAGAAGTTGCAGTTGCCGTTGCCGACGTCTCCGACACCAAGGTCGCAGCGCCCCGTGCGCGCATCACCGGCAAGACTGCCGCCGTGGCCGAGAAACCCAAGGTCGCTCCCAAGAGCACCGAAGTCCGTCCCAAGTCGCCCACCAGCCGCGTGGCCGACAAGCTGGGCAAGTCCAAGCTGTTCGTGCTGGATACCAACGTGCTGATGCACGATCCGACCTCGCTGTTCCGCTTCGAGGAACACGACATCTACCTGCCCATGGTCACGCTGGAAGAACTGGACAACCACAAGAAGGGCATGTCCGAAGTGGCCCGCAATGCGCGCCAGATTTCGCGTTCGCTGGATGCGCTGGTGTCGGATATTGCCGAAGATGCGATCGACCTGGGCATTCCCTTGTCCAAGCTGGGCAACAAGGATGCCAAGGGTCGTCTGTACTTCCAGACCAAGCTGCAGAACGCCGCCCTGCCCGAAGGCCTGCCCGAGGGCAAGGCCGACAACCAAATCCTGGGTGTGGTGCGCGCGCTGGACCAGCAGTATCCGGACCGTCCGGTGGTGCTGGTCTCCAAGGACATCAACATGCGTCTGAAGGCGCGTGCCATCGGTCTGCCCGCCGAAGATTACTTCAATGACCATGTGCTGGAAGATACCGACCTGCTGTATTCGGGTATCCAGCAGTTGCCGGATGACTTCTGGAACAAGCACGGCAAAGGCATGGAGTCCTGGCAGGAAAGCCGCCACGGCAGCAGCTATACCTACTACCGTGTGACCGGCCCCTACGTGCCGTCGCTGCTGGTCAACCAGTTCGTCTTCATCGAACCCAAGAATGGCGAGCCGGCCTTCTACGGTCAGGTCAGCCAGATCAACGGCAAGACCGCCGTGTTGCAGACCCTGCGCGACTTTGGCCATGCCAAGAACAGTGTCTGGGGCATCACTGCACGCAACCGCGAGCAGAACTTCGCGCTGAACCTGCTGATGAACCCGGAGTGTGATTTCGTCACCCTGCTGGGCCAGGCCGGTACCGGCAAGACCCTGCTGGCACTGGCCTCGGGCCTGGCGCAGGTGCTGGAGACCAAGCTCTACAACGAAATCATCGTCACCCGCGTGACGGTGCCGGTCGGTGAAGACATCGGTTTCCTGCCGGGCACGGAAGAAGAGAAGATGGGGCCCTGGATGGGCGCCTTCGATGACAACCTCGAAGTGCTCAACAAGTCCGATGGCGATGCCGGTGAATGGGGTCGCGCTGCAACCCAGGATCTGATCCGCTCGCGCATCAAGATCAAGTCGCTCAACTTCATGCGCGGCCGCACTTTCGTGAACAAGTTCTTGATCATCGACGAGGCCCAGAACCTGACGCCCAAGCAGATGAAGACCCTGGTCACGCGCGCCGGTCCCGGCACCAAGATCGTCTGCCTGGGCAACATTGCCCAGATCGACACGCCCTACCTGACCGAAGGCTCCAGCGGCCTGACCTATGTGGTCGACCGCTTCAAGGGCTGGGCGCACAGCGGGCATGTCACCCTGGCGCGGGGCGAACGCTCGCGCCTGGCCGATCACGCCAGCGACGTGTTGTAATCATTTTTCTTCAGCATCAATGCAAAAAGCCACGTGAAAACGTGGCTTTTTGCTTTTGCACGGCGCGGCGAGTGCCGCGCCAACGGGAACGACTTACAGCACGTGCACGCCGATCCACCACGCGATCGCCGCCACGAAGGCCGAGGCCGGGATGGTGAAGATCCACGCCCAGACGATGTTGCTGGCCACGCCCCAACGCACGGCCGACATCTTCTGTGCTGCCCCCACGCCGACGATGGCGCCGGTGATGGTGTGCGTGGTCGAGACCGGAATGCCCAGCGCCGTGGCGATGAACAGAGTGATCGCGCCACCGGTTTCGGCGCAGAAACCACCGACCGGCTTCAATTTGGTGATTTTCTGGCCCATGGTCTTGACGATGCGCCAGCCACCGAAGAGCGTACCCAGGCTGATGGCGCAGTAGCAGGCAATGATGACCCACATCGGCGGTGCATCCGGCGAGGAATAGCCGGAGGCGATCAGCAGCATCCAGATGATGCCGATGGTCTTCTGCGCATCATTGCCGCCGTGGCCCAGGCTGTACATGGAGGCCGACAGCAATTGCAGGCGCCGGAACCAGCCGTCGATCTTGCGCGGCGTGGAGCGGTAGAAGATCCACGATACCGCAAGCATCATCAGCGAGCCGAACACCAGGCCCAGCAAGGGAGACAGCACGATGAAGAGAATCGTCTTCAACAGACCCGCCGAGATCAGCGCCCCGGTACCGGCCTTGGCCACGGCCGCACCGACCAGGCCGCCGATCAGGGCATGCGAGGACGAGGACGGAATACCGTAGTACCAGGTCACCAGGTTCCAGAAGATGGCACCGATGAGGGCACCGAAGATGACGTACTGGTCAACGATGGCTGGCTCGATGGTGCCCTTGCCCACCGAGGCCGCCACGTGCAGCTGGTGAAACACGAACACGGCGGCCAGATTGAAGAAGGCCGCCATGGCCACGGCGGTCTGCGGGCGCAGCACGCCGGTCGAGACCACGGTAGCGATCGCGTTGGCGGCATCGTGGAAACCGTTCATGAAATCGAACAGCAAGGCCAGGACGATCAACAACGCGAGAATATGTAAGCTGATTTGGATTGTTTGCATGGGGAAACCGTTGTGTGAAAGCAGCGGCGTCCCCGTCGGAAATCGAGGGAATCGCCGCTACGCCGACAGATCAGGCGTTTTCGACGATGATGCCTTCGATGATGTTGGCCACGTCTTCGCAGCGGTCGGTGACGGTTTCCAGGATTTCGTAGATGGCCTTGAGCTTGATCAGGGTGCGTACATCAGGTTCATCGCGGAACAGCTTGGACATGGCCGCACGCATGACGTGGTCGGCGTCGGATTCCAGGCGGTCGATTTCCTGGCAGATCGCCAGGATCTGGCGCGAATTGTCCATGTTCGACAGCAGGCCCACGGCCGCCTGCACCTTCTCGGCGCAGGACAGGCACAGCTCGGCCAGGCGCTTGGCCTCCGGCGTGATGGACTTGATGTCGTACAGCGAAATGGTCTGGGCAGCGTCTTCCAGCAGGTCCAGGATATCGTCCATGCGCGTGATCAGCTGGTGGATGTCATCACGGTCCAGCGGCGTGATGAAAGTCTTGTGCAGCAGTTCGATGGCATTGTGCGTGATCTTGTCGGCTTCCTTCTCGACGGCTTCAATGGCATGCACACGGATTTCGAGGTCATCGAAATTGGTCATCAGCGCTACCATTTCCTTCGCACACTTGACCGCCAGCTCTGCATGCTGATTGAAAAGGTCAAAGAATTTGCCTTCAGTCGGCATCAATCGTCCAAACATTTTTCTCTCTCATCAATGGTTAGCGCCCGGTTCAAGCGCCGTTTCGAACCGGCCTGCGGCTGCCCCCATGGAAGCCGGTATCCCGCCCTGCCGGTCCTGCACGAACGGCCTTGGGAGCCGTCCGCCTTGCATGCCACGGGCGCCCCAAGGCTGCCCGTGATCCTCCGGCGACGCACCTGACCGGCGCGTCGCCCATGGCCTCAGTCGCCGCCGTAAGGCTGCGCCAGATTGCCGATATAGTTGTCGTACTTGGTATACATCCCCAGGAAGGACAGGCGAATGCTGCCGATGGGGCCATTACGCTGCTTGCCGATGATGATTTCCGCCGTACCCTTGTCGGGCGAGTCCGGATTGTAAACTTCATCGCGGTAAATGAACAAAATGACGTCCGCATCCTGCTCGATGGCACCCGATTCGCGCAGGTCGGACATCACGGGACGCTTGTTGGGACGCTGTTCCAGCGAGCGGTTCAGCTGCGACAGGGCGATCACCGGACAATTGAGTTCCTTGGCCAGGCCCTTCAGGCTACGCGAGATTTCCGAGATTTCGGAGGCGCGGTTTTCGGAAGAGCTGCCGCCGTTGCCGGACATGAGCTGCAGGTAGTCGATGATGATCAGGCCCAGCTTGCCGCATTGACGCGCCAGGCGGCGCGAACGTGCGCGCAATTCGATGGGCGACAGCGCCGGGGTTTCATCGATGTAGAACTGAGCATCGTTCATCTTCTGGATGGCGTGCGTCAGGCGCGGCCAGTCCTCGTCGAGCAGGCGGCCGGTACGCAGGCGGTGCTGATCCAGCCGACCAACCGAACCCAGCATACGCATGGCCAGCTGGGCCCCGCCCATTTCCATGGAAAATACGGCCACCGGCAGACCCGACTCGATGGCCACATGTTCGCCGATGTTGATCGAGAAAGCGGTTTTACCCATGGAAGGACGACCCGCGACGATGATCAGGTCACCCGGCTGCAGGCCGGAAGTCATCTTGTCCAGGTCCATGAAGCCGGTGGGTACGCCGGTGATGTCGCTGGAGCTGTCGCGGTTGTAGAGTTCGTCGATGCGCTCGACCACCTGCGTCAACAGCGGCTGGATTTCCATGAAACCCTGGGAGCCACGCGAACCTTCTTCGGCGATGGCGAAGATCTTGGATTCGGCCTCGTCCAGCATGGACTTCACATCCTTGCCCTGCGGATTGAAGGCGTTACCGGAAATTTCGTCGGCCACCGTGATGAGCTTGCGCAGGATACCGCGATCACGGACGATCTCGGCATAGCGGCGGATGTTGGCAGCAGAAGGGGTGTTTTGCGCCAGCGCATTCAGATACACCAGGCCACCCACCTCTTCGGCCTTGCCGCTGGTGGACATGGCTTCATAGACGGTGATGACGTCAGCCGGCTTGGTGCTGTTGATGAGCTTGACGATGTGCTCGAAGATGATGCGATGGTCGTAGCGATAGAAGTCGTCAGCGCTGACGAAATCGGCAATGCGGTCCCAGGCTGCGTTGTCCAGCAGCAGGCCGCCCAGCACCGACTGCTCGGCCTCGATGGAGTGTGGCGGCACGCGGAGCGCATCGATCTGGGGATCGGAGGACTCCTTCTGGCCACGGAAAAATTCTGGATTGCCGCGGGACGATTCTTTCATGGCGCGCATTATAACCTGCTGATGTGAAGCCGTAGGTCAGGCCGAACGTTTTTGCACGACCTGCCGCTTCATATGAACGAATGCCATATGAAGCCCCCGACATCCCGGCGGATCGCGACGACCGCCAGCGGGACGCCGGAGGCAAAGACAATAAAAAAGCCAGGCGAACCCGGCTTTTCCATTGCAAAACGAATTGCAGCAAACAGGCGTATTACGCTTGCTCGCCCTTGACTGCGATGGTGACGTCGACCACCACGTCGGTGTGCAGAGCCACCGACACCGGGTGTTCGCCAACGATCTTCAGCGGGCCGTTGGGCAGACGCACTTGCGACTTTTCGACGGCGAAGCCCTTCTTGCCCAGCGCTTCAGCGATGTCGAAGTTGGTCACGGAACCGAACAGACGACCGTCAACACCGGCCTTCTGAGCGACTTCCACGGTGGCGCCAGCCAGCTTTTCGCCTTGGGCTTGAGCGGCGGCCAGCTTCTCGGCAGCGGCCTTTTCCAGCTCGGCGCGCTTGGCTTCGAATTCAGCGATGGCTGCATCGGTAGCGCGGCGGGCCTTGCGTTGCGGGATCAGGAAGTTGCGTGCGAAACCGTCCTTGACGCGCACGACATCACCCAGACCGCCGAGATTCACGATTTTTTCCAACAGAATGACTTGCATGTTTTTCTCCTATTTCTCGACGCTGATTAGGCGTTGTGCAGATCGGTGTACGGCAGCAGGGCCAGGTAACGCGCGCGCTTGATGGCGGTGTCAACTTGACGCTGGTAGTGGGCCTTGGTACCGGTCAGGCGTGCCGGCATGATCTTGCCGTTTTCCTGGACGAAGTCCTTCAGGGTGTCCACGTCCTTGTAATCGACCTGTTCAACGCCAGCGGCGGTGAAACGGCAGAATTTCTTGCGCTTGAACAGCGGGTTTTGCTGTTGACGCTTGTTTTTCAGCTTGCTTTTATCGAACTTTTTACCGAATGCCATGGTTGGCTCCTGTATCTAAAAATTGGGTAAGGTCTGTTTGGCTACCTTGCGTCTTCAATCCGACGCGACCGGGCCAAAATCAACGATATGAAACACGACACTCTTGCTGTTGCGATTCCTGCGGGCCAGAAAGCCGGTGAACCGGAAGACTTCACCCAGTGCCGCCTTGTTGAGGGCACCGGAGATTTCCCCTGCTGCCAGCGCTGCGATCTCGAATTCGACCTGACGCTGCATGCCAGCTTCCATCTGTTCCGACTGATGCTGCAACCTGGCAGTGACAATCGGGATACCGGCCGGCGTGTAACGTAAAACATCACGTTCTGCCAGGCTGGCGATGACTTGAAACTGGTTCACTCTCCGCGATGTTCGCAGCGCTTAAGCTGCCGGTGCTTCGGTACGGCTCTTGGCCGCGTCTTCCTTCTGCACTGCCTTCAGGATGGGGGAAGGACCGGTTTCGGCCTTCTTCATCTTGACGGTCAGGTGGCGCAGGACGGCGTCGTTGAACTTGAAGCCGGTTTCGATTTCAGCCAGCGTTTCGCTGTCGACTTCGATGTTCAGGCAGACGTAGTGAGCCTTGGCCAGCTTCTGGATCTGGTAGGCCAGTTGACGACGGCCCCAATCTTCGACACGGTGGACCTTGCCGCCGCGGGTGGTGACGATGCCCTTGTAACGCTCGATCATCGCCGGCACTTGCTCGCTTTGGTCCGGGTGGACGATAAATACGATTTCATAATGACGCATGTAGACTCCTTATGGACTTATTGAAGACGCCCACCCCGGCGTCAAGACGGGTGTGGGAAGAGGAAAACCCGAGATCATACTAGCTTTCGCCCACCAGGGCAATGTCGGAGCCCACAAACGCCGCCCCGGCGGTGAGATCGAGCGGTCAGCGCGCCACACTTTCCGACTTGGCGGCATCAAATCTCATGTGTCTGCCTATATATATGCAGGAGAAAGATTGCCTTTTCCGCCTCGCAAAGTGCATGTTGCCGTTGACACAAGGATTGTACCTGTATAAAAATACAGACTGTTCATCCAGACAGCCTTCCCTCCGAGAAAGGCCACCCCCATGCTCAAACTGACTGCGCGCCAGGAACAGATCCTGAACCTGATCAAGAACGCCATCGAGAACACCGGCTTCCCTCCCACGCGCGCAGAGATCGCCGCCGAATTGGGCTTTCGCTCCGCCAATGCGGCCGAAGAGCATCTGCAGGCCCTGGCCCGCAAGGGGGCCATCGAGATTTCTCCCGGCACCTCGCGCGGCATCCGCCTGCGCGAGTCCGGCGGGCTCCCAGGATCGGTGGCAGCACGACAAATGGCCCTGCCCCATCCGGCGCTGATGCAGCTGAGCCTGCCACTGATCGGACGGGTGGCGGCGGGTTCGCCCATCCTCGCCCAGGAACATGTGGAAAAGACCTACCAGGTCGACCCGGCCATGTTCCCGGCCAAGCCGGATTACCTGCTCAAGGTGCGCGGCATGTCCATGCGCGACGCCGGCATCCTCGACGGCGATCTGCTGGCAGTGCGCCGCGCCGATCAGGCGCGCAACGGCCAGATCGTGGTGGCCCGTCTGGCCGATGAAGTCACGGTCAAGCGCTATCAGAAGACCGGCAGCGTCATCACCCTCTTCCCCGAGAATCCGGAATTCGAACCCATCATCGTCAAGCCGGAAGAAGACCAGTTCGCCCTCGAAGGACTGGCCGTCGGATTGCTGCGCAGCTGGAACTGATCCCCGGGGCAGCCCACCGCCCCGCACCAGGCGAGCAGGCCGCAAGCCGCTCCAGCAGGCTGCGCGCCGTCTCTTGCTGCATCAACCTCCGCCTAAAACGGAGGTTTTTTGCTTTCTATTCAGCTCTTCGCAAGTGACGGGTTGCGCATATCATGCCTGCTGGATAGCTATGTCCGGCGCCAGCGATGCGCCCAACCAAGAGGACCCCTTTCGATGTCGACGCGCAAGAGCAGCAACAAGCACGGCAAACCCGTTCCGGCCCCGGCCGCCGCCAAGGCCAACCTGCAGGATCTGCTGGATGTCCGCAAGAGTCTCGATCTGCTGGACAGTCGCCAGACCGAACAAGCCAAGGCCATCTGCGTGGCCGTTCTCAAACGCGACCCGGAACTGGTCTTTGCCAATCACGCGCGCGGTCTGATCGCCACCCAGGAGGGACTGCACCCGGAGGCTGAGCACTATTTGCGCAAGGCCTTTGCGGCCGATCCCGCCAATGCCGAATACCTCAGCAACCTGGCCGCCGCCGTGCTGGCACAGGACCGGGTGGACGAGGCCATCAAGCTGTACGAGCAGGCCATCTCGCTGGACCGGGAAAACCGGGCAGCACGCATCGGCCTGGCCAATGCGCTGCACGAAAAGAATGACCCGGAAGCCTCCATTGCCTACTTCGAGGACGCGGTCAAACGGGAGCCGGATGCCCCCGGCCCCCTGTCCCACCTCGGTCGCGCCCTGGTCGAGGCCAAACGCTATCAGGAGGCGGTGGCCACGATTCTCAAATCGCTGGAACTGGACATCAGTTTCGCACCCGGACATACCGCCTTGGGCGAGGCGTTTTACGGCATGGAGATGTACAAGGAAGCACTGGAATCGCTCAAGACGGCCATCCTGCTCGACCCTCAAGACACCTATGCCCAGATCAAGATCGCCGATGCCTATCTGAAACTGGAGAAAATCAGCGAAGCGCACGAGCACCTGCAACGCATCATCGAGATTGCCCCCAGGGATCCCAACAGCTACATCCGCCTTGCTTCCAGCCTCTTTGCGACCCAGGACCGCTTCGAGGATGCCATGCAGCTCTTCAACAAGGCCCTCGAACTGGATCCCAGGCAGGCGCTGACTTACAACAACATGGGCGCGGTCCTGCATGATCACGGCGACACCCATGAGGCCGTAGCCAACTTCCGCAAGGCATTGACGCTGCGCCCCAACTATCCGACGGCGCAACACAACCTGGCCTTGAGCCTGTTGCTGCACGGCGAACTCAAAGAAGGCTGGGCCTGCCACGAAAGCCGTCTGGTCACGCGCGAGCGCGCCCATGTCTACAAGTTGATCCACAAGCTCTTCGGCATCATCCCGAAATGGGATGGAAAGTCCTCGCTGGCCGGGAAGTACATCCTCCTGATGCACGAGCAAGGCTTCGGCGACAGCATCCAGTTCCTCCGTTATGTCCGGCTGCTGGTCGCACAGGGCGCGCGGGTGGCGCTGCACGTCAAGAATCCTCTGTACCGGCTGTTCCAGTCCTTCACACCGGAAATCACGCTCATCCGCGAAAGCGATCCGCTGCCACCCTGCGACTGCGCCTATGTGCTCATGAGCCTGCCCTACGCACTGGGAACCGATACGGTGGAAGACATCCCGGCATTCCCGAGCTATCTGGCAGCCGATCCGGCCCTGGTCGAGGTCTGGCGCGAGCGCATCGCCGCCATGGGCGGCGCCGCACCCGGCAAGCTGCGTGTGGGCGTAGTCTGGGCCGGCAATCCGGAACACGGCAACGACCGCCATCGCTCCATCAGCCTGAACAAATTTGCCAGATTGTTCAGCCTGCCGAACATCGAGTTCTACTCTTTACAGAAAGGCAAGCCCACTGAAGGGCTGCGCACCCTGCCGCCAGACCAGAAGGTTCACAACCTGGGCGATCTGTGCACGGACTTCGCCGATACCGCCGCAGCCATCCACAATATGGACCTGATGATCAGCGTCGACACCTCCGTGGTTCACCTGGCCGGTGCCCTCGGCCATCCGACCTGGGCCCTGGTGCCACATGTACCGGATTGGCGCTGGCTCCAGAATCGCGACGACTCCCCTTGGTATCCGAGCATGCGCCTGTTCCGCCAGCCCGCCATCAGTGACTGGGACTCGGTCCTGACCCGGCTTGCCGACGAATTGGTCATCTTGCAACAGAAAAAAATGCAGGGATAAGACGCCCCTCTCCAGAGACCGCCCCGCTTTGTGCGCAGCACCAGCGGGGCTTTTTGTCAGCGGCGGACAAAATTTCTCAGTTTCAACAAAAAATCGCTAAAGTTTTCTGAAGTGCCGTCGAAAAACATGTGCTTGGAGTTTCAAAGCACGTAGTTTTAGGTCGGAAAGCCTTGAAAAAGATTTTTTTGCAGCAAACCCTAAACTTTTTCCAAGACTGCCCGATAAAGCAATCAACAGCGGTTGAAACGCCTGGGGCTCATGGGTAGAAGACCAAAGTTAAGCACTGAAACTCGGATCATCGGTCTCAAATCTTAGGAGAATTAACATGGCAGCAGTCATTAATACCAACATTGCGTCGCTCAACACCCAGCGCAATCTGAATTCGTCGCAAGCGTCGCTGAACACCTCGATCCAACGTCTGTCGTCGGGCCTGCGCGTCAACAGCGCCAAGGACGACGCCGCCGGTCTGGCCATTGCCGACCGCATGAACGCCCAGATCAAGGGCCTGGCAGTTGCACAGCGTAACGCCAACGACGGTATCTCGATGGCGCAGACCGCTGAAGGCGCTCTGTCGACCGTCGGCGACAACCTGCAACGTATGCGTGAGTTGGCTGTGCAGGCTGCCAACGGCACCAACAGCGCACAAGACCGCAAGACCCTCAACGACGAATACACCCAGCTGTCGCAGGAAGTGTTCCGCGTTCTGAACGGCACCAGCTTCAACGGCCAGAACCTGTTCACCGGTGTCGGTCAAGGTGCTTCGGCTGGCGTGGGCTCTTCGTCGGCCAACGTCAAGGCTTCGCTGACCCTGTCCTTCCAGGTCGGCGCCAACGTGTCGGACAACAAGCTCAACGACCAGATCACCATCACTCTGGATGACCTGTCCAACAACGGCACCATGGCCGACGTCATCGGCACCAGCGCCAAGGGCCTGATCGGTCTGGGCGACACCTCCGGCGTGAGCGCTGCTCAAACCACCTACACCTCGGCCAAGGCTGCCCTGGACAACCTGTTCGCCACCGGCTCCTCGCTGTCGGCCAGCGCCCTGGCTGCTTCGGCTGTGACCCTGCAGAAGGCCGTGGACAGCGCCAAGCTGTCCCTGGACAAGGCAGTGGCTGCTCCGTCGGCACAGAGCGATGCCCAGAAGGCGATCAAGAACCTGGACAAGGCCATCAGCCTGATCTCCTCCAAGCGTGCAGAGTTCGGTGCAGTGCAGAACCGCTTCAGCGCCGTCATCAGCAACCTGCAAGTGTCGAGCGAGAACATCACCTCGTCGCGCAGCCGTATCATGGATACCGACTACGCGCAGGAAACCGCGAACCTGACCCGTGCGCAGATCCTGCAACAAGCTGGTACCGCCATGCTGTCGCAGGCGAACTCGGCACCCCAGCAAGTGCTGTCGCTGTTGAAATAAGCCTGATAGCTAGGTAGGATGACGTGCGGGGGATAGACCTTATTCTCCGCACGTTCCTTTAAGGAAGGGAGTAGTACCATGTCGATTGCCCCACTTAACATCACTGCTGCTGGCGACTCCGGTACTGCATATGCAGCACCGAAGGCTGCCGACAAGCCCAATCCCGTGGTATCGACGGTCGCACCGGCGGCCACTCCGGAAGCCCGCCGCGCAACCGAAAGCGAAGTCAATGATGCCGTCGGCAAACTCAACGATTTTGCCGCCGCCAATGCCGCCGCCTTGAATTTCTCCAAGGACCAGGATACCGGCAAGACCATCATCAAGGTCGTTGATACTGCGACTGACACCGTGATTCGCCAGATTCCCAGCGAAGAAGCGATTGCCATCGCAAAGTCCATCGACAAGATGCAAGGCCTGTTGATCAAGGACAAGGCTTGAGTGTCAGCTCGAGTCTGGTACGAACTGCAGTGGCTCGAATAACCGCATGCGCCAATGCTCGCTCATTGCGCATGTCGGATTCGACTACTCTAGTTCATAACGGATTCAGATAGTCATCCCGCACAGCGTCCCTCTTTCCCCGACGCCGTACTCGAGAGCCCGTCTCCTCTTGACCGCGCTGGAAACTGCACAGCGCTGTGCTTCACGCAAAGTATCAGGAGTTGAACCGTGGCGACTTCCACCGGCACCATTTCCACATCGGCAGGCCCGCTTGATGTAGCCACTCTCGTAAGCCAGCTGGTTTCGGCCGAGAGTCAATCGCAACTGACCCCGCTGACCACCCAGGCGAGCAGCTACAACACGCTCATCTCCGCGTATGGAAGCCTCAAGAGTGCATTGTCGAGCTACCAGTCGGCGATCAAGTCGCTCACGTCGGCCAGCTTCAGTTCGCAGAAAAGCACAGTCAACAACGCCGGTACCGGGTCCACTCTGACCACCGATCCGTTCACCGCCGATATCAACGGCGACGACTCCACCAAGATCCTGGCGCAGAAGATCCAGTCGGCCGGCGTAAGCAGCGGCACCACCTACAATGCCGGGGATTCGATTGCGATCAAGATCGGCACGGGTTCACCGACCTTCATCACCCTCAAGGCCAACGCTACCCTGGCCGGCGTACGCGACGCGATCAATGCCGCCAAGGCTGGCGTGACCGCCTCCGTCGTCACCGATGGCAGCGGCGATCACCTGGTGCTGGAGTCCAACACCGGCGGCACGGCCAACACCATCAAGGTGAGCGCCAACAACAGCCTGTCCGCCTTCGCTTACGACCCGTCCAGCTCGACACCGAGCACCATGACCCAGACCCAGGCGCCGCGTGACGCCACCAAGGCGGCCTCGGGCACTTATTCGGTCAGCGTATCGCAGCTGGCGCAAACTCAAAAGCTGAGTTCGGCCAGCATCGTCCCCGGCACCACCTTCGACAGTGGCATCCTGGCCATCAAGACCGGCACCGGCTCGACTACCATCATCCAGCCTGCCACCAATAGCCTGACCGGCGTGCGTGATGCCATCAACAGCAGCGATGCCGGCGTGAACGCCACCATTGTCAGCGACGGTACCAACGACCACCTGGTCATCACGGCCAAGGACAGCGGTGCGGCCAACACCATCAAGATCACCGGCACCGGCAATTATTCGGTGTTCAGCTCGGACCCCAGCGGCACGGTGATCTCACCCAACGTCAGCACCAGCCAGACCTACAGTTCCGGCACGCTGAACCTGAAGGTGGGCGACACCACCGTGGCCATCAACCCCACTGCCAACGGCAGCGGCAACATCGACCTGAACCAGGTCATGAGCGCCATCAACAGTGCCAGCGCGGGAGTGACCGCCTCCATCAGCAACGATGGCAGCAACGACCACCTGGTGCTCACACCCACCGGCAGCAGCGCGACGGCGGCTGTTTCACTGACCGGGACCGGTGATTACTCCGGGCTGACCATGAGCGGCATGGGCCAATTGCTCAAGGCACAGGATGCCAAGCTGTCCATCGACGGCGTGACCGTGACCAGCACCAGCAACAAGGTCGAAAACGTCATTTCGGGCGTGACGCTGAACCTGTCCAAGGTCACCACCTCGTCCGACAGCTTCACGCTCAACATCAGCAACGACACCTCCGGCATCACCACGGCGGCCAACAGTTTCGTATCGGCCTACAACACCCTGGCCAAGGCCGTGGCCAGCATGACGGCGCAGACACCCTCGACGACCTTGGGGCAGGCCAATACGTCGGCACCGCTGGCCAGCGAGTCATCGGTGCAGACCATCATGAGCCAGTTGCGCAACACCCTGTTCTCCAGCGTGGATGGCGGCAACGGCATCAGCACCCTCTCCGACATCGGCATCGCCTTCCAGAAGGACGGCACCCTGGCACTGGATGCCACCAAGCTGTCGACGGCGACCACCAACAACTTCGCGGGCATTGCCAATCTGTTCACTGCCACTGATCCGGATCCGACCAACACCACATCGTCCAAAAATGGTATCGTCACCAAATTGCAGACGTTGATGACCAATCTGCTCAGCGATACCGGCATCATTGCCTCCAAGACCAACGGACTGCAAGCCAGTCTGAAGATCAACCAGGATCGCCAGACCGCGGTGCAGACCCGTCTGTCGAATCTGAAAGACGACTATACCAATCAGTTCAACCGCCTCAACGTCACGCTGGCCAGCATGCAGTCCACCCAGAGCTACCTGACCCAGCAATTGGCCAGCCTGGCCAAGAGCGGTTGAAGTGATACCGCGAACATAGGAGAACGTCATGTTCGGAACCATGAAACGCGGGGCCAACGCCTACGCAAATATCGGCGTGGAAACCGGGGTGGTTGCGGCCAGTCCGCACAAGCTCATCACCATGCTCTTCGACGGCGCACTGGTGGCCATCGCACTGGGCAGGAAGTCCATGGGCGAGGGCAACATCAAGGACAAGGGCGAATCCATCACCAAGGCCATCCTGATCATCGACAACGGCCTGCGCGCCAGCCTGAACAAGGAAGTCGGCGGCGAACTGGCGCTCAATCTCGATTCGCTCTATGAATACATGAGCCGCCGCCTGTTCGAGGCCAACGCGACCAACAACCCGGCCATCCTCGACGAGATCCACGGACTGCTTGAGGATATCCGTTCCGCGTGGGAACAGATCGGTCCGAATGCAGCGCAGCCCGCTGCGCCGATGACCATGGTGCAAGACGTCCCTCTCTCCAGCTTTGCAAAGGCATGACTGACATGAACGGTGACGACGTCATCGCGCTCTACGAGTCCATCTCGAAGCTGACCAACGAGATGCTGTCGGCCGCCCGTGCCGGTGACTGGGACTTGCTGGCCGCACTCGAAGCCCAGTGCGGCCAGCACATCGCCAGCCTGCGCGACAGCGAGGAACATGTCGCCCTGCCTGAGCCGCTGCGCCATCGCAAGGTCGACATCATCAAGAAGATCCTCGAAGACGACCGCGACATCCGCAACCTCACCGAACCGGGATTGCGCAAACTGTCGGCAATGATCCAGAGCAACCAGACCGAACAGAAGCTCCTCAATACCTACGGCATGGGTAGTTGACCATGTTGCCGCGGGCCGATATTGCCAGCGCCGTCCAGCCCGTCAATCCTGTCGAAGCGGCGACCGCCGTCGTTTCGGTTGCCGATGCGCGGCAGGAAGCCTTCAGTCGCCTGGCCCAGATTGCAGTGGGCCAGCAGATGTCGGGCCGCATCCTCTCCAATTTCAACGACGGCACCTTCCTGGTGCGCATCGCCAATACGGCCGCGCGCATGGTGCTGCCCAACAGCGCCAAGGTAGGCGATACCCTGACCCTGACGCTGGTCTCGAAGGATCCCCGCCCGACTTTCTCGGTCAACGAAGGCAGCATCCACCCTGACGAGGAAAGCGCCTCCGTGGCCTTGAGCAGTGCCGGGCGCGCGATGCAGAAGGACCTGAAGTCGCTGCAGTTCGTTACCCGCGACGAAAGCGGTGCGGGACAGATCGCGCAGAACGAGGATATCGCTGCCGATGCCCAGGCAAAAGGCCCTCGCCAGGGGCAATCGGGCGCTCCCGCCAGTACCACCACCACGCTCAGCCATGCCGGCCGCCTGATCGACACGCTGTTGCACGCATCCCAACAGGGCGACGTGGCCGATCACATCAATGCGGCCACCCCCTTGCTGCCCAAGGCCGGGGTCGCCCCCGAACAGATGGCCGCAGCCTTGAAGGATGCCATTACCAACAGCGGCGTCTTCTACGAGTCGCACGTGGCCGCCTGGGCCGCCGGACAACGTCCGGCCGCAGACCTGATGAAGGAACCGCAAGCCCAGGTCGCTGCGCGACAGGGTGGCGACATCAATCTGCTCAGCGACAGCGATCCCTCCCAGAATCAGCTGGGACAGATCATCAACCTCCAGCTCAACGCCCTGGAACAGCAGCGCGTGGTCTGGCACGGCGAAGTCTGGCCCGGCCAGAAGATGGAATGGGAAATCAATCAGGAACAGGGCCAGAACAGCCGCGAACAAGCCGGCGCCGAGGACGAGAACACGCCCACCTGGCATAGCGTGGTGCGCTTCAACTTTGCCCACCTGGGCAGCGTCTCGGCCTCGATCCGGTTGATTGGTCAGCAGATCCACGTACAGGTGAAAGCCGACAACGAAGCCGCCGCCGCTGCCCTGCGCGGCAACAGCGCGCTGTTTTCCGGTGCCATGGCGGCTGCCGGCACCTCCCTGGACTCACTGATTGTCAAGCAAGCCGATGGAGAAACCTAATATCCCCCTGCAAAACGCCGTGGCCCTGGCCTACAACGCCAGCCAGGCAGCCCCGCAGGTGGTGGCCAAGGGCCGCGGCCTGGTGGCAGAAGCCATCATTGCGCGGGCGCGCGATGCGGGCGTCTATGTCCATGAATCCAAGGAGCTGGTCTCACTGCTGATGCAGGTCGAACTGGACCAGCAGATCCCCCCTGCCCTGTACCGCACCGTGGCGGAATTGCTGGCCTGGCTATATCGTATTGAAAATATGCAATTAAGCGGGTCAGTGATGTATGATACGGGGTTAAATTATTCCAACAAATCCTCAGGGGAAAGCGATCCCACTCGCTGAATTCAGACGTACAAGACGCACAGATGGCTAACCACGACGAGATCGACGACGACAGCCCATACCGGGTTCATTCACGGAGGGAGATCATTGCCCTGCTGACCAGCATGATGGAGAAGAACCAGCTCCTGAGCCTGCTGATCAAGGGCGGATCCGAGTCCGTGATCACTTCCATTCTGGAAGTCGATGACGATGACGACTCGCTCATCATCGACGCCGCCCCCAGCGCCATGCTCAACGAGAGCATCGTGTCGAGCAAGCGCATCAATTTCGAGGCGCTCTACAACAGCATCCGCATTACCTTTGCCGTCGATGGCGCACGCCAGGTCGAATACCAGAGCCGCCCGGCATTGCGGGTCGATATCCCCGAAAGCCTGGTGCGCCTGCAGCGCCGCGAGTATTTCCGCATCCCCACGCCGATCGCCAAGCCGCTGCGCTGCACTTTCCGCATCACCCAGCCGGATGGCTCCTTCATCACGGTCGTTACGCTGCTCAACAATATCAGCGCCGGCGGCGTGGGCATCACCGACGAAAAGAAGCTGCTCCCCACCACTCCGGGCGTGACCTACGAAGATTGCCAGCTGGAGCTGGGTGACAATACCCTGGTATCGGTCAAACTGCAGGTGCGCGACTGCAAGGAATTCAAGATGACCAATGGCAAGGTGGTCAATCGCTTCGGTCTGCAGTTCATCGACATCCCGCGTACGGTGCTGGCCGCGATCCAGCGCTTCATCACCAAGCTGGAACGCGAACAGAACGCCAAGGCCTCAGGCATGATGTAAGCCGGTGCGCCCTGCCGGGCGCGCCAATGACAAAACACCCCAGCAACCGGATCACCGGTTCTGGGGTGTTTTGTCATGTACAACCGTCCCTTGCCAGGGGCGACCTCAAGCAGAAAACTTCACACCTGCATGGTCATGATGTCACGGTAAGCCGAGACCAGCTTGTTGCGCACCTGGATACTGGTCTGGAAGGAAATGTTGGCTTTCTGCGAAGCGATCATCACATCCGACAGGTTCACGTTGTCATCCCCCATGGCAAAGGCCTGCGACATCTTGGCCGCCTTCTGCTGAGAATCGTTGACCTGGTCGATCGCGCCCTTGAGCACGTCGGCAAAATCCACCCGCTGGGCCGGTTTTTCGGCTGCCACGCTGCTCTGAACCGGGTCCACACCCCCTTGGGCGCGGGCCGCTGCCGCCTTCAGCTGGGCTACCATTGCTTCGATCTTGCTGGTGTCGATCACGCTGTCAATTGCCATTTCCCACCTCTTGAGTTCATTTTGCCGCCTGGCAAAAGTACCACACGCACCTTCGCCATCTACAGCAGCACCTTAACACTGCTGCATTGACAAATCGCACCAATAAGCGGGGAATTTGCCATTCTGTTCGGCCGATCAAATTCCCGCTACCAACGGACAATCCACACTGAGCAAAAAACCTCACAAAGGTAGGCAGTGATCAAAGTATTCATCAAGCTGGCAATCGAGGGAACGCCAGAGGGGAAATCATGGCGGTAGCAGCCGACGGCACGATGACCGGCGAGACCAACAATTCGGGCGAACTCGGCAACAACGAGGGCATGCCCCAGGGGCAGTCCGCCCAGGGCGGCATGATGGGCTACGCCCGTTCGCCCCAGGGCAAGCGCATTCTGCTCATCATTGCCGCCGCTGCGACCCTGGCGCTGATGGCCGGCATCTGGCTGTGGAGCCAGAAGGTCGAGTATCGCGTCCTGTTCGCCAACTTCAATGACCGCGACGGTGGCGCCATCGTGGCCTCGTTGCAGCAGATGAACGTGCCCTACAAGTATTCCGAAGGCGGCACGGCCATCCTGGTGCCCGAAAACATGGTGCATGACGCGCGCCTGAAACTGGCCGCTCAGGGCCTGCCCAAGGGCGGCAATGTCGGCTTCGAGCTGATGGAGAACCAGAAGCTGGGCATTTCCCAGTTCCTGGAACAAGTCAATTTCCAGCGCGCCCTGGAAGGCGAACTGGCGCGCTCGGTGGAATCCCTGGCGCCGGTCCAGACCGCCCGTGTGCACCTGGCCCTGCCCAAAGCGTCGGTGTTCGTGCGCGACCAGCAAAAGCCGACCGCCTCGGTGATCCTGAGCCTCTATCCGGGCCGCTACCTCGATCAGCAACAGGTCAGTGCCGTCGTGCACCTGGTCGCCAGCAGCGTCCCCGAGCTCTCGCCCAAGGCCGTGACCATCGTCGACCAGAACGGCAATCTGCTCTCCGACACCACCAAGCAAGGCCAGACCAACACCCTCGATCCGACCCAGCTGAAGTATGTCCAGGATCTGCAGCAGGACATCGTCAAGCGCGTCGAATCCATCATTGCACCCATCGTCGGCAACGGCAACGTGCGTGCCGAGGCCACGGCCGATGTGGACTTCTCCCGCTCCGAGCAGGCTTCCGAAGCCTACAAGCCCAATCAGACCCGCGACACCGCCGCCGTTCGCAGCAAGCAGAGCAGCGAGTCCAACAGCGCCACCTCCGGCACGTCGGGCGTACCCGGCGCGCTGACCAACCAGCCCCCTGCCCCGGCCACCGCCCAGATCGTCAATCCGGCGGCCGCCAATGGTGCAGCCAACCAGAATACTGCGGCCACGCCCAATGGCGCAGCACCGACTCCTGCGGCCAGCGGCAATTCGCGCAAGGATGAGACCATCAACTACGAGGTCGACAAGACGGTGCGCTACACCCAGCAACCCATGGGTGGCGTGCGTCGCCTGACGGTGGCCGTGGTGGTGAACTACAAGCGCACCCTGGACAACACCGGCAAGATCGTCATGCGCCCGCTGACCGAAGCCGAGCGCAACCAGATCACCGATCTGGTCAAGGAGGCAATGGGTTACAACAAGGATCGCGGCGACTCGCTCAACGTGGTCAATACCCAGTTCAGCACCGACATGGAACCGGAAGTGCCACTGTGGAAGCAGCCGGGCATGATCGAACTGGCCAAGGAAATCGGCAAGTACGTACTGGTGGCCGCGGTCCTGCTGTTCCTCTACTTCCGCGTGCTGCGCCCCATCGTCTGGAAGCTGTCGGGCCGCGAAGAACGCGAACGCCTGGCCAAGGAAAAGGCCGAGGCCGAAGCCGCCGCCGCTGCCGCAGCGGTTGCCGCCGGCTTCGATCCGGACGATCCGGACGCCATCGTCAACCTCTCCGGCGAGCCGGCAGTGGACGAACGTGCCCAGTACAAGGCCAATCTGGAAACCGCCAAGCAGTGGGCCAAGAATGATCCGAAACTGGTGGCAAGCATCATCAAGTCATGGGTGAACAATGAGTAACGACGGCGTTCAAAAAGGCGCCATCCTGATGCTCGCCCTGGGCGAGGATGAGGCCGCCGAAGTCATGAAATATCTGGGCCCGAAAGAGGTCCAGAAGCTGGGCGCGGCCATGTCGGCCCTGCGCAATGTCAGCTTCGAAGAAATCAACGAAGTGCTGGAAGCCTTTGTCGCCGAGACCGGCCAGGCCTCCTCGCTGGGACTGGATTCGGACGAATACATCCGTAGCGTGCTGACCAAGGCCCTGGGCGACGACAAGGCCACCTCCCTGCTCAACCGCATCCTGGGCGGACGCGATGCGTCCGGCATCGAAAGCCTCAAGTGGATGGACGCGCAGTCGGTGGCCGAGCTCATCCGCAACGAACACCCGCAGATCATCGCCACCATCCTGGTCCACCTGGAGCGCGACCATGCCTGCGGCATCATCAACAATTTCACGGAACGTTTGCGCAACGACGTCATCCTTCGTATTGCAACCCTGGACGGCGTGCAGCCGGCCGCGTTGCGCGAACTCAATGACGTGTTGACCAAGCTGCTGACCGGCAACGAAAGCCTCAAGAAGCAACAGATGGGCGGCATCCGTACTGCGGCCGAGATCCTCAACTTCATGTCGGGCGAGAACGAGACCTCGGTGATGAACAACCTGCGCTCCTACGACGAGGACATGGCGCAGAAGATCATGGACGAGATGTTCGTCTTCGAGAACATCATCGATATCGACGGCCGCGGCATCCAGCTGCTGCTGCGCGAAGTCCAGTCCGAGTCGCTGATCGTGGCCCTCAAGGGTGCCTCGCAAGGCCTGCGCGACAAGATCTTCGCCAACATGTCGCAGCGTGCGGCCGAGATGATGAAGGAAGACCTGGAGTCCAAGGGACCGGTGCGCCTGTCCGAAGTGGATGCGCAACAGAAGGCCATTCTGCAGATCGTGCGCCGCCTGGCCGACGAAGGCCAGATCGTGCTGGGTGCCAAGGGCGAGGACGCGTTCATCTGATGCACTTGAAGCGGTCCATGCAGGATGCTGTCGGCATGCCGGCCTGAGGAGTCAAAGAAGCCATGCGTGCAAAGATCATACCCAAGGAAGAGATGACGCCCTACCAGCGCTGGGAGCTGGCGTCCTTCAACGAAGAACCCGAACCGGAGCCGGAACCGCTGCCGGAAGAGGAAGAGTTTCTGGAAGAACCGCCGCCAGTCCCCCAACTGACGGCCGAGCAGCTCGACGCCATCCGCGAGGCCGCACGCCAGGAGGGCTTTGCCGAAGGCCGCGGGCACGGCCTGCAGGCCGGCCGCTCGGAGGGCTATATGGCCGGATTGCAGCAAGGCCAGCAGGAAGTCAACGAAGTCATCCAGCACTTCCGCCAGATCGCCGTCAACTTCAGCACCGAAGTCTCCCAGTGCAGCGAAAAGATGGCCCCCGAACTGCTGGACCTGGCACTGGACCTGGCCAAGTCCATGTTGAAGACGGCCTTGAACGTGCGCCCCGAACTGATCCTGCCGACGGTGAGTGCCGCCATCCACGCCCTGCCCGTGCTGCAACTGCCGGCCAGCCTGACACTGCACCCGGACGATGCCGCGCTGGTGCGCAAGCACCTGGGCGAAGAACTGGCCCAGCAAGGCTGGAAGATCGAGGAAGACGCCCTGCTCGACCGCGGCGGCTGCCGTGTCGAAACCCGCACCAACCAGATCGATGCCACCACCCAGACGCGCTGGCAGCGTCTGGGCGAGTCGCTGTCCAAGCAGCTCGACTGGCTGGAATGAGGTGTCCGCCGTGATACCGACCTGAACGGGAGACCCGCATGAACTCCCCGATGCCATCCCATAGCAGCCTGTGGCAAGCCTATCTGCACAACTGTCGCAGCCTGGTGGCCATGGCCGAGCCTACCCGCACGGCCGGGCGCATCACGCGCGTGGCCGGACTGGTGATGGAAGCGGTCGGACTGAAGCTTCCTGTGGGCAGCCCCTGCAATGTACCGCTGCCCAACGGCACGATGATCGAAGCCGAAGTCGTCGGTTTTCAAGATGAACGTTTGTTCCTGATGCCGCAGAGCGATGTCGAAGGCATCGTTCCCGGCACCCGCGTCTATCCCGTCGAACCGGTGCGTCCACCGCCGCGCACCGGCCCCATCAGCTTCACCCCGCGCCGCGCCGACGAGCACAGCCGCCGCCTGCCGGTCGGCGACGAACTGCTGGGCCGCGTGCTCGACGGTGCCGGTCGGCCGCTGGACAATCTGGGCCCCCTGCATACCGAACGCTCGGCCCCGTTGGCCGTGCGTGCCGCCAACCCGCTGGGACGCGCACCGATCCGCGACATCCTCGACACCGGCATTCGCGCCATCAACACCATGCTTACCGTAGGACGGGGCCAGCGCATGGGCCTGTTCGCCGGCTCGGGCGTAGGCAAGAGCGTGCTGCTGGGCATGATGGCGCGCTATACCAGCGCCGATGTGATCGTGGTCGGCCTGATCGGTGAGCGCGGTCGCGAAGTGAAGGAATTCATCGAACAGATCCTTGGTGCCGAGGGCCTGGCACGCTCGGTGGTGGTGGCTGCACCGGCCGACACCCCGCCGCTCATGCGCCTGCAGGGCGCCGCCTATTGCACTTCCATTGCCGAGTATTTCCGCGACCAGGGCAAGGATGTGCTGCTGATCATGGATTCGCTGACCCGTTACGCCATGGCGCAGCGCGAAATCGCCCTGGCCATCGGCGAGCCGCCGGCCACCAAGGGCTACCCGCCCTCGGTCTTCGCCAAGCTGCCGGCCCTGGTGGAACGCGCCGGCAATGGCGATGAGGGAGGCGGCTCCATCACCGCCTTCTACACCGTGCTGACCGAAGGCGACGACCAGCAGGACCCGATCGCCGATGCCGCCCGCGCCATCCTGGACGGCCACATCGTGCTCAACCGCCAGCTGGCCGAAGCCGGCCACTATCCGGCCATCGACATCGAGCAATCCATCAGCCGTGCCATGCACAGCATTACCGACGCCGACCATCAGCGCCGTTCACGCCATCTGAAGCAATTGTATTCACGTTTCCAGCGCAACCGCGACCTCATCAGCGTGGGCGCCTATGCCGCCGGCAGCGATCCCATCCTGGATGAAGCCATTGCCTTGTTGCCAAGAATGGAAGCCTTTTTGCAGCAAGGCATCCATGAGCAAGCCGATGTATCAGAGAGCTTGAGGCAACTTACCGCTCTATTCGGGTGATTGAGCGCGCATCCTCAAAAATATAATCAGAGCGATCATGGCTACTCCCTCCGCACTTGATACGCTGATTGAATTGGCGACCAAAGAGACCGACGAAGCGACCAAGCGCCTCGGTCGGGCTATTCGCGTGAGTGAAGAAGCACAGCAGAAGCTGGGCATCCTGCAGCAATACCGCGACGATTACGCCGCGCGCTTCCAGGAAACACTGACCAATGGCCTGACTGCGCTGGCCTATCGCAATTTCCAGTTGTTCCTGGAAAAGATCGACAACGCCATCGACGGCCAGGTCAACGTGGTACAAAGCAGCCAGCAGCGTGTGGCCGAAGCCCGTGCAGCATGGCAGGCCTGCGAGCGCAAGCGCATGTCCTATGACACCCTGGCCACCCGCGCCCGGGACCAGGAGCAGCGCAAGGAAAACAAGCGCGACCAGAAGTCCATGGACGAGCATGCCGCCCGCATCAGTTTCTACAAGCGCTGAGCGCTGAAACGCCCAGCCACGCAATACCGAAACCGTACGCAACGCACCACAACCCGCATCCTAGAGCAGCAGACAGCACTTACCGACAGGCCCACCATCATGAACACTTCCCTGCCGTTGTTGAACGTGATTACCGGCTCCCAGGCCGCCACAGGCGCGCGCTCGGGCAATCCTGCCGACAGCTTCTCGGCCGATGTCCCCTTCAACCAGGTGCTCAACAGCCAGGTCAGCACGCGCGTGCAGGACAACCAGGCCCAGGCGCGCCAGGCACAGCAGAACGCCGACAACCAGGCCGCCAATGCCCAGGCTGCGGCCAAACAGGCGGCCGCCAGTCAATCGGCTGCCAGCCAGCAATCCCCCAACGCCGCCAACAGCGCCAGTCACGCCGGCAAGAGCGACGGCAGTGACGAGAGCAGCCAGGTCAGCGACAAGGACAAGGACGAAGACGGCAGCGACACCACCACCCAGGCCTCGGCCGAACTGCTGGCCCTGGTGGCCAACATCGCCCAGAACGCCGTCAAGCACGGCGATGGCAAGGCCAAGGGCGAGAGCAGCGAGGCTGACCTGCTGGCCCAGGCCAAGCGCGGCGGTGGCAAGCTGTCCCTGGCGGATCAGCAGCAAGCCCTGGCCGAAGACAAGCAAGGCAAGCTCGATCCGGCCGCCCTGCAGGATGCCCTGGCTGCCGCCAGAGGCAAGCAGGGTGCCGCCGCCGGCGAACTGGCCGGCAAGAGCAACGCCGAGGCCAACCCGCCCCAGCAAAACGGCCACGGCAAGGACGGCAAGCCAGCCATCGACCTCAGCGCCGCCGCCAAGGCCGAGCCCAAGGAAGATGCCAGTGCCCTGGCCGCACGTGCCCAGCTGAACAAGACCGCGCCCGAGATGGCAGCGCCTGCCCGACAGGACCAGGCCCAGGCGGCCCCGCAGCCGCTGGCCCTGCCCGTCATGCAGCAAACCGCTGCGGCCAACCAGACGCAGGCCGTGTTCGCCCCGGCCTACAGCGACAAGATCCAGTCCAACGTCGGCAGCGCCGGCTGGAACCAGGCCCTGGGCACCAAGATCACCTGGATGGCCACCGCCGGCATGCAGAGTGCCTCGCTGAGCCTGAACCCGCCGGACCTGGGCCCGATGCAGGTGGTCCTGAACGTGCACAACCAACAAGCCGATGCCACCTTCATCACCGCCCAGCCGGAAGTGAAGCAGGCGCTGGAAGCGGCCCTGCCCAAGCTGCGCGAAATGATGGACCAGGCCGGCATCCAGCTCGGCCAGGCCAATGTCCAGACCGGCATGCCCAACCAGCATCAGGGGGCAGGCAATGGCCAGCAGCAGGCGCGCAGCGGGTCCTCCTCCAGCTTCGGCAAGGAACAGGAGGGCGACGTCGCCCTCGGCGGCAGCGTCACGGCAGCCGCAACCTCCAGTGGACTGGGCCTGGTCGATACCTTCGTGTAAGCGCCGAGACCGGAAACCTTAAAAAACATGCAATTTTCGTCCGTGCGGGACTCAACAATGCGATTTGGCTGCCGATAAGCAGATAAGCCCTCAACCCGCGCTGACGAACTGAAAGGAATAGTAGATGGCAACAAAAGGAAAAGCCCCGGCCAAGGGAGCTGAAGCAGAAGCAGCACCGGCAAAATCCAGCAAGAAGATGCTCTTCATCATCATCGGTGTCGTGCTGGTACTGGTGATCGGTGGTGCAGCAGCTTTCTTCATGATGGGTGGCAAGGGCAAGAAGGGTGAGGATCATGCCGAAGAGAAGGTCGAGGCCAAGGCGCCAACCTTCGTGGTGATCGAACCCTTTGTGGTGAACCTGCAGCAGGAAACCGGCGACCAGTACCTGCAAGTGGCCATGACCCTGCAGGTGCCGGACAGCCAGACCGCCGAAGCCCTCAAGCTGTACATGCCCCAGGTGCGCAGCCGCCTGCTGATGGTGCTCTCCAGCAAGAAGGCGTCCGAACTGCTCACCAGCGAAGGCAAGCGCCGTCTGACCGACGAGATCATCGACCAACTGGGCGAGCCGTTCTCGGGCAAGGGCAAGGGACCGCAGATCACCGACGTGTTCTACACCTCGTTCGTGATCCAACAGCAGTAACACCGTATCGAAGTCAGAGATCGTCGACCATGGCCGAGCATTTTCTATCACAGGAAGAAGTCGATGCCCTTTTGAAGGGCGTGACGGGAGATGAAGACGAAGAAAAAATCGTCGAAGAAGCTCCTGGTACGGTACGTACCTACAACCTGGCCACGCAGGAACGCATCGTGCGTGGGCGCATGCCCACGCTGGAAATCATCAACGAGCGTTTCGCGCGTCTGTTCCGCATCGGCTTGTTCAACTTCATTCACCGTACCGCCGAGATCTCGGTCGGTCCGGTGAAGGTGTCCAAGTACAGTGAATTCATCCGCAACCTGGTGGTCCCGACCAACCTGAACCTGGTCCACATCAAGCCCTTCCGTGGCATCGGGCTGGTGGTGTTCGACCCGCAGTTCGTGTTCATGCTGGTGGACAACATGTTCGGCGGCGATGGTCGCTTCCATACCCGCATCGAAGGCCGCGAATTCACGCCCACCGAGCAGCGCATCATCATGCGCGTGCTGGAGATCACCTTCGAGACCTACGCCAAGTCGTGGGAACCGATCTATCCGATCGAATTCGAATTCATCCGCTCGGAAATGAATACCCAGTTCGCCAACATCGCCACGCCCAACGAAGTGGTGGTCTCGACCACCTTCACCGTCGAGCTGGGGCCGGTGTCGGGCGAGATCCACATCTGCACGCCCTACTCGATGATCGAGCCGGTGCGTGACCGTCTCACCAGCAGCATGCAGGGCGAAGCGCTGGAAGTGGACAAGCGCTGGATCCGCCTGATGAAGCAGCAGATCCAGACCGCCGAGGTCGAACTGATCGTCAATTTCGGTACTGCCCGAGTCAATTTCACCGATCTGCTGAACATGCAGGTCGGCGACGTCATCGCGCTGCAGACCAATACGACCGTCGAGGCACAGGTTGACGGCGTACCGGTGATGGAATGCAGCTATGGCCAGTCCAATGGTCAATACGCCCTGCGCGTGGAGAAACTGCTGTCCATCACCCATCAAGAAACACCGGAAAGCTTTCAAGGAGATTAGCAATGGCTGATGAGAACGTAGCAGGCGCAGGCGCAGCGGAAGACGATCCGTGGGGCGCGGCCATGGCCGAGCAGAGCGAGGCCGAAGAGGCGCAGAAAAAAGGCGAGATGGAAGACGAGAAAGGCATCACCGCAGCCCCTGCGATGGCCACCGTCTTCAAGGACCTGAGTGCGGCCGATATCAAGACCAATACCCCCAACGACATCGACTTCATCCTCGATATCCCGGTACAACTCACCGTGGAACTGGGCCGCACCAAGATCGCCATCAAGAACCTGCTGCAACTGGCGCAGGGCTCGGTGGTGGAACTCGATGGCATGGCCGGTGAACCGATGGACGTACTGGTCAACGGCTGCCTGATCGCACAAGGCGAAGTGGTGGTGGTCAACGACAAGTTCGGTATCCGCCTGACCGACATCATCACGCCGGCCGAACGCATTCGCAAGCTCAACCGCTGAGCGCAATGACTTCCGTTTCATGAGACGTATTTACGCAGCATCGATGAGACAAGCCTTGCGTCAGTCCCGGGCGGACCTGGTGTCCGCCCTGATCTTTCTGGGCGGCAGTCTGGCCGTCACGGCCCAAAGCCGGGCCGACAACACCACCGCCGGCAGCGTCGCTGTCCCGGCACCGGCAGCAGCCGGCGCTCTACCCTCCTCCACCGGCAGTGTCTTGACCATGCTCTTGGGGCTGGTCGCGGTACTGGCTGTGATGGCCGCAGTCGCCTGGCTGTTCAAGCGCTTCGGCCTGGCCAGCGGCATGAGCGGCAACGCCGTGGCCAAGGTCGTCGGCGGCGTGTCGGTGGGTACCCGCGAGCGGGTGATGGTGGTCGAAGTCGGCGACCAGTGGATCGTGGTCGGTGTGGCTCCCGGTCGGGTCAATGCCCTGGCCACCCTGCCGCGCCAGGAAGGCGTGGCGGCCCAACCGGTCACGGCCGGACCGGCCTTTGCCACCTGGCTCAAGCACACCATGGACAAACGAAATGGCGGTACCGGCAACGGCGACCGTCCGGGTAATGATGGCAGCACATCCTAAGCCGCGAGGCACACTCTCTTTCCTGCGCCACCGCACCGCCGCGTTGCTGCGCAGCCCCTACTGGTGGCTGGCGCTGCTGTGCCTGCCGCTGGCGGCCTCGGCCCAGCAGGGCCTGCCCGCGCTCAACAGCATGCCCGCCCCAGGCGGCGGCACGAATTATTCGCTGCCGATCCAGACCATGCTGTTGCTCACTTCGCTGTCGTTCATTCCGGCGGCGATGCTGATGATGACCTCGTTCACCCGCATCGTGATCGTGCTGTCCTTGCTGCGCCAGGCACTGGGCACCCAGTCCACGCCACCCACGCAGGTGCTGGTCGGGTTGTCGCTGTTCCTGACCTTCTTCGTGATGAGTCCGGTGTTCGACCGCATCTACACCGAGGCCTACCAGCCCTTCTCGGAAAACAAGATCCAGATGATGGAAGCGCTCGACAAGGGGGCCGCACCGCTCAAGGAATTCATGCTCAAGCAGACCCGCCAGGCCGACCTGGCACTGTATGTGAAGCTCTCGCGCGGACCGGCCCTGCAAGGCCCGGAAGACGTGCCGCTGCGCCTGCTGGTACCGGCCTTCGTTACCAGTGAACTGAAGACCGCTTTCCAGATCGGCTTTGCCATCTTCATTCCCTTCCTCATCATCGACATGGTGGTGGCCAGCATCCTGATGTCGATGGGCATGATGATGATGTCGCCGGCCATCGTCTCGCTGCCCTTCAAGCTGATGCTGTTCGTGCTGGTGGACGGATGGCAGTTGCTGATCGGCTCCCTGGCCCAGAGTTTCTACTAGTCGCCGACCAAGGCAAGGATCACTATGACACCCGAAAGCGTCATGACCATGGGCCGCCAGGCCATCGAAGTCACCCTCCTGGTCGCGGCCCCGATGCTGCTCACTGCCCTGTTCATCGGACTGCTGGTGAGCATCTTCCAGGCCGCGACCCAGATCAACGAGCAGACCCTGGCCTTCATCCCCAAGCTGGTCGGCGTGTTCCTGGCCATGATCATCGCCGGTCCCTGGATGCTGACCATCATCCTCGATTACATGCACACCATGTTCAGCGGCATCCCCGCCATGGTCCAGTAGCACGCCCGCGCGCGGGGCCGCCGCCCTGCGCTTGCCGACCATGCTCACCTTCTCCAGCCAGCAGCTCTATGCCTGGGTCGCCATGTTCATCTGGCCGACCACGCGCATCCTTGGATTGCTCTCCATTGCGCCGCCTTTCGGCAGCACCAGTGTCCCCATGTTGGTGAAGGTGCTGCTGGGCATTGCCATCGGCGCGGTGCTGGCACCGGATGTGCCGGTGCCGCCGGCCATCGATCCGATGTCGATGACGGGCCTGCTGATCCTGTTGCAGCAACTGCTGATCGGTCTGTCCATGGGCTTTGCCATGCGTATCGTCTTTGCCGCCGTGGAGGCCGCCGGGGAGCTGACCAGCTCGACCATGGGCTTGTCCTTCGCGGCCTTCTTCGACCCCCAGACACAGGGGCGCACAGCCGTCATTGGCCAGGTCTTCTCGCTGCTGGCGACCATGGTCTTCCTGAGCCTGAATGGCCACCTGGTGTTGCTGCAGGTGATGGCCGAAAGCTTTCACACCCTGCCCATCACCGGCGTACCGATCACCACCGAAGGCTTCCATCAACTGGGCCTGTGGGGCGCCAAGGTATTCAGCATGGGGGTGCAATTGTCGCTACCGCTGCTCATCGCCCTGCTCATCACCAACTTTGCCCTGGGCATCCTTACCCGTGCGGCTCCCCAACTGAATCTGTTCGGCATCGGGTTTTCGATTACCATGCTGGCTGGCTTCGTCCTGATCGCCTTGGCCCTGCCCTACATGCTCACCCCCTTGCAGCGCTTCCTGGTCGAGGGCGTGGAGATGGTGCGGCTGCTGGGCAGCGTACCGCCGGTCAATGCCTTGCCCAAGCCCTGAGGCCGGCAACCTCCGCTTGCACAAAATTTACGTCTCCTGACGTGCACTCCGGCCGAATTGCCTCACACTGTCGCCTCTGCGGCCGGGTCCGCAGGGCCTTCCTTCGCACTGCCTTCTGACGCATGAACATCGCCTATTTCCGCCGTCCCAAGATCATCTTCGCCGCGCTTGCCATCCTGCTGCTCGCAGGCTATCTGGGGTACCGGGCCTTCACCCCGCCGCCGCCGCCCGCCTACCTTGCCGCCACCGCGGCCATCGCCGACATCCAGGACGTGGTCCTGGCCAGCGGTACCGTCAAGGCCTACAAGCAGGTCAGCGTGGGAGCCCAGGTGTCGGGCCAGATCAAGTCACTCAAGGTCGCGCTCGGAGACCACGTCAAGAAGGGCCAACTGGTGGCCGAGATCGATTCCCTGACCCAGGCCAATGCGCTGGCCAGCGCCGAATACTCGCTGCAGAACCTGCAGGCCCAGTTGCGTTCCAAGCAAGCCACCTTGAAGCAGGCGCAACTGGCCTATGCGCGCCAGCAGATGATGCTGGCCGGTGAGGCCAGCTCGCGCGAGAACTTCGAGAGCGCCGAGGCGACCCTGAACTCCACCCGCGCCGACATCGCCGCCCTGCAGGCGCAGATCAGGGACGGCGCCATCAAGGTCGATACCGCCCGCCTGAACCTGGGCTATACCCGCATTACCGCACCCATCGACGGCGAAGTGGTGGCCATCGTGGCGCAGGAAGGCCAGACCGTGAACGCCAACCAGTCCACTCCGACCATCATCAAGGTGGCCCGCATGGATACCGTGACGGTCAAGGCGCAGATCTCGGAAGCCGACGTAGTCCGCGTCAAGCCTGGCCTGCCGGTGTACTTCACCATCCTGGGCGACCCCGACCACCGCTATCGCACCACCCTGCGCGCCATCGAGCCGGCCCCGGATTCGATCCTGCAGGACGACACCAGTACCAGCACCACCACCAGTACCAGCAGCAGTTCCAGCTCCACGGCGATCTACTACAACGGCCTGCTGGACCTGCCCAACCCGGATGGCAAGCTGCGCATCTCCATGACCACGCAGGTCAACATCGTGCTGGCCGAGGCCAAGGATGCGCTGGTGGTGCCCTCCACCGCACTGGGGGCCAAGGATGCGCAGGGCCGTTACACCGTGCGGGTGCTGGATGCGCAAGGCCAGGCACAGGAACGCCAGGTGCGCATCGGCATCAACACCAATGCCCAGGTACAGATCATCGAAGGACTCAAGGCCGGTGAGCGCGTGGTGACCGGCACCGCCCTGGCGGGCAGCGCCGACAGCAGCAGCGAGCGCCGTGGCCCGCCGCCGCGCATGTAAGGCGGCCATGACGACGCCCCTGTTGCAACTGCGCGGACTGCGCCGCGACTTTCCCGCCGGTGATGACACCATCACCGTGCTCAACGACATCAACCTCGACATCGCTGCCGGCGAGATGGTCGCCATCGTCGGCGCTTCCGGCTCGGGCAAGTCGACTCTGATGAATATCCTCGGCTGCCTGGACAAGCCCAGTGCCGGCAGCTACCTGGTCGCCGGACGCGAGACCGGCAAGCTGGAGCCGGATGAACTGGCGCAATTGCGGCGCGAGCATTTCGGCTTCATCTTCCAGCGCTATCACCTGCTCTCGGACCTGGATGCCACGGCCAACGTGGAAGTACCGGCGGTCTATGCCGGTCAGGAACCGGCCCAGCGCCGCCAGCGCGCCGCGCAACTGCTGGCGCGACTGGGCCTGGCCGAGCGCGGCCACCACAAGCCGGGCCAGCTCTCGGGCGGGCAGCAGCAGCGCGTCTCGATTGCGCGCGCGCTGATGAATGGCGGCGACGTGATCCTGGCCGACGAACCGACCGGCGCGCTGGACAGCCACAGCGGTCACGAGGTGATGAACATCCTCAAGGAACTGCATGCCGAAGGCCACACCATCATCATCGTCACGCATGACATGCAGGTGGCCGGCAATGCCCAGCGCATCATCGAGATCAAGGACGGCGTGATCGTTGCGGATCGTCGCAACCAGGTACCCGCAGCGACAGCGGTGAGCAGCGCGCACAAGCAGCAAGGCCAGCAGAGCCGACAGGCCAGCGCCTGGCGCGCCGGACTGGATCGCTTCAAGGAAGCGCTGCGCATGTCCTTGCTGGCCATGAATGCGCACCGCCTGCGCAGCTTCCTGACCATGCTGGGCATCATCATCGGCATCGCCTCGGTGGTATCGGTGGTCGCCCTGGGCAGCGGTTCGCGCGCGCAGATCCTGTCGGACATCAGCGCCATGGGCACCAATACCATCGACATCTTCCCCGGCACCGATTTCGGCGACATGAAATCAGCCGCCATCCGCACCCTCACGCCCGCAGATGCCGCCGCCCTGGCCGAGCAGAACTATGTCGACAGTGTCACACCCAGCGTGTCCACGGCCTCCTCCGCACGCTATGGCAACATCTCGGTCAGCGCCACCATCAACGGCGTGGGCGAGCAATATTTCCGCGTACGCGGGCTGAAGATGGCGCAGGGCATGAGCTTCGACAACGACGGCATCCGCCGCCAGGCGCAGGAAGTGGTGATCGATGCCAATACCTACAAGAAGCTCTTCCCCAACGGCGGCAATGCACTGGGCGAAGTGATCTTCCTGGGCAGCGTGCCATGCCGCGTGATCGGCGTGACGCAGAAGCGCGAGAACGGCTTCGGCAACAACAGCGCCCTCAATGTCTGGGTGCCCTACACCACCGCCATGACCCGCGTGATCGGCCAGCGTTACCTGAGCGGCATCACCGTGCGGGTCAGCGACAAGGTCCCCAGCGCGGCCGCCGAGCAGGGCATTACGCAACTGATGACGCTGCGCCATCGCACCAAGGACTTCTACATCTTCAACACCGACAGCATCCGCCAGACCATCGAGAAGGCCACCGCCACGCTGACCCTGCTGGTCTCCATGATTGCGCTGATCTCGCTGGTGGTGGGCGGCATTGGCGTGATGAACATCATGCTGGTCTCGGTCACCGAGCGTACCCGCGAGATCGGCGTGCGCATGGCCGTGGGCGCGCGCCAGGGCGACATCATGCAGCAGTTCCTCATCGAAGCGGTGCTGGTCTGCCTGGCCGGCGGACTGCTGGGCGTGCTGGTGGCGCTGTCCTTTGGCGCGGTGTTTGCCCACTTCGTCAGCAGTTTCCACCTGATCTATTCGACTGTCTCCATCGTCAGCGCCTTTGCCTGCTCCACCCTGATCGGCGTGGTGTTCGGTTTCCTGCCGGCGCGCAATGCCGCGCGCCTCAATCCGGTGGACGCCCTCGCCCGCGAATGAAATTGCACGCCATGTCCAAGCTCCCGAATTTCCCTTCACTTTCCCGCCTGACGCTGTTGCTGGCCCTGGCCCTGCTGGGCGGCTGCAGCAGCCTGGTGCGCACTCCCTACACTGCACCGGCGACCCGGACCCCTGCGGCCTGGCAACAGGGTGACCCGGCCGCTGGCGTCAACGCCAGCCAATGGTGGCAAGCCTTCGGCGACCAGACCCTCAACGGCCTCATCGATGAGGCCCTGCGCAAGAACAACGACCTGGCGGTGGCGACCATCAAGCTCAGGCGCGCCCAATTGCAGGCCGGGATCGCCAACGATGCCTTCGTCCCGGCCCTCAGCGCCCAGCTCGGCAGCAGTGCCGGCAAAGCGCTCGATGGCAACGGCCAGACCACCCGCGCCAGCCAGAATTCGGTGAGCCTGTCCTATGAAGTCGACCTGTGGGGCCGCCTGGGCGCCAACTACGACGTGGCCCGCTGGGAAGCCCTGGCCACCGAGCAGGACCGCGCCGCCACTGCCCTGGCCCTGGTCGGCACCACCGCCAACCTCTACTGGACCGGCGCCTACCTGAACCAGCGCATCCAGAACGCCGAACAAAGCATCGCCTACGCGCAGAAGACGCTGGACCTGGTCAATACCCAGTACCGTGCCGGTGCGGTGTCATCCCTGGAGGTGCTCACGGCCCGGCAAAACCTGCTGAGCCAGCAATCCAGCTATACCGAACTGGTGCAGCAGCGGGTGGAAAATGACAATGCCCTGGCCATCCTGTTCGACAGTCCGCCCGGCCAGCGTCGCCAACTGCCGCCGGCCCTGCCGGAGCAGCCCTTGCCGTCCCTGGCGGCGGGCCTGCCGGCCGAACTGCTGGGACGACGTCCGGATCTGCGGGCAGCCGAATTGCGACTGCGCGAAGCCCTGGCCAATGTCGACCTGACACGGACCGGCTTTTATCCGCAGCTGAGCCTGACCGGCTCGCTCGGCACCAGCAGCGATGCCCTGCTGCGTCTGGTGCAGAATCCGGTGGCTTCGCTGGCCGCGCAACTGACCCTGCCCTTCCTGCAACAGACCCAGATGAAGCTCAAGGTCGGCGTCTCCCAGGCCGACTACGACAGTGCCCTCACGCAGTTCCGCCAGACCTTGTACGCCGCCTTCAGCGATGTCGAAAACGCCCTGTCGGCGCGCGAGCAATATGCCCGGCAGCAGGCGCTGCAGGCCCGCAACGTCGAGGTGGCACGCGCGGCCGAGCAGCTCTACGCGCTGCGTTACCGGGCCGGCTCGGCCACCTTGCAAGCCTGGCTGGACCAGCAGGACAAGCGCCGCAGCGCCGAGGACACCCTGGCCCAGGTGCGGCTGAACCAGTTGAAGAACCAGATGACGCTATACCAGGCCCTGGGTGGCGATGCCCGCGCGACTCCTCCCCGGTGAAACGCGATGGCCCCAAGCAAAAAGGCGAACCCGCGGGTTCGCCTTTTTGCATTTTCCTTCACTGCGATCGGCCTGCAACGCCGTCGCTGTGAAGGTAACTTCATTATTTGAGGTAATTCAGCAAAGTCAGGCCACTGGTGGTGACGAAGACCTTCTGGGCTGCCGACAGATAGGTCTGCTTGAGCGTGAGGTCGCTGATCAGCTCGCTGGTATCGGAAAGATTGCGGCCCAGCAGGTTGTTGATGGTCTGGGTGTAGTTTTCCTTGTTGACCTCACCGGCCGCATCCAGGTTGTCCAGCTCGTTCTGGCGGGCACCGATGGACGCCTTGACGGTGGAGACACTGCTGGCAATCGAGTCAATCTGGGTATTGAACTTGGCCAGGTTGCGCGACAGCGCTGCCTGGCTGCCCGCCACCGGCGTACGCGCCGCATCGGCAGCATCGGCCTGCAGCTTGAGCGCCGCCGTTTCGGTGAACTTGGCCTGATAGGTCGGATCGTCCGGCTTGAGGGCATCCAGTTCAGATTGTGCCGTCTTGTAGGCGGCAATCGGGGTCTGGCCGGAACCGGACGGATATTCGAAATTGTTGGCAGCGGTCTCGTCGGCAGTGTTGGCCGCTTCGGTCACCGGCACGGACAGCACATTGATCATGTTGGTCATGGTCTTGAAGATATCCTGACCATTGCCCTGGAACACCGTCTGGCCCGAGGCGCTGATATCCATCTGGCGGGTCGAGTCGACCTGCAGCGTCATGGCGCCCTGGTCGCCGTTGTAGACCACGCCGCCGGTGCCGTCCAGGGTGAAGGGCTGGGTGGTGCTCTTGAAACCGGCGAAGATGTAATTGCCCTGGCCGTCCTGGGCATTGGCATAGCCCAGCACTTCGTTGAGGTTGCCCTTGATCTCGGAAGCCATGTTGATGCGCTCGGCATTCGAATACGAGGCATTGCCTGCAGTGATGACATTGGACTTGAGCTTGGTCAGCATGTTGGTCAGGCTGTCCAGGGTCCCCTGCACGGTCGACAGGGCGCTGTTGGCGTTCTGGCGATTGGTCTTGTACTGGTCGTTCAGGGCCGAGGTCTGGGTCATGTCCAGGGCGCGGGCGGCGGCCACCGGATCATCCGAGGGCAGCAAGACCTTCTGCTGCGCCGTCACCTGCTGGGTCAGCTTCAGGATCTGGCCCTGCATGCTGGTCAGGTCATTGTTGCTCGACTGATAGAGCATCTGGGTGCTGATACGCATGGTCATCTTCCTTTAACTGATTAGCTGCCCAGGGTGAGCAGGACATTGATCATGTCGCTGGCGGCCTGGATGATCTTGGCCGCAGCCTGGTACTGCTGCTGGTTGCGGATCATGTTGGCCAGTTCCTCGTCCTGGTTGACGCCGGACTCGGACTGCTGCTGGGTCTGGATCGCCGTCAGGCGCGATTTCTCGGCCGTATTGGTGACGTTGATCTCGTTGGTCTTGTTGCCGATGGTGGCCACCAGCTGCGAGTAGGAGCCCTGGAAGCTGGTGCCATTGATGGTGTTGGCCGTCTGCAGGTTGGCCATGGCCAGCGCATTGCGATTGTCCGACGCCGCATTGGTGTTGGCCGAGATGGTGAACTGGTCGCCATTGGAGGGCTGGCCGGAGATCTGGAACTTCACACCGCTGATCTCGTAGGTATCGCCGGCCTTGTACGGGATGTTGGTATCACCCGCATTGATCGTGGTGGTCGTGCCGTCCAGATGGGTAATGGTGCCTGTACCTGGCGCTGCCGGCGACATGACGAACACCGGGGGCGTGGCCGTGCTGTCGTAGCTCAGCGTGGTGGGCTTGGTCAGCGGCGTGGTCGTGGTCAGGTAGTCCGCCGTCACCGAACCGGTACTGATGGTCGCCGTGCCCTTGTTGGCCGCCACCGGGGCAAAATTGAACGTGTCACCGGTGCTGGGCGTACCGGTCAGCGTATAGGTCACGCCGCCGCTGCTGATGGTCATGCCCGGCGTGTAATTGAACGCGGCCCCGCCCGTGGCCGTACCGGTGGTCCCGTCCGGGTTGGTATAGGTCACGTCCGGCGCGGGCGTATTGTTGGTCCAGGTGGCGGCCAGCTGGAGCTGGTTCGGCGTCACCGTGGTATCGAGCGTAGTGCTGAACGATACCGACGAACCCTGCTTGAACGAGCTCGGATCCAGCGAGGTGTTGGAAATGATCGCGTTGCCGGTGTTGCTGGCGCCGGTACTGGCGTTGACGTTGTTGGTCGCGTTGATCGAGGTCGAGATCGGCGCGGCCGTGGCCAGCAGTTGGGTATTGCTCAGCAGCAGCGAGAAGGCCGCGGCACCGTTGGCCGTCGGCTGGATCTTGTAGATATTGCCGCTGGCCATGGTCGGCGCGCCCGCCGGAGAGCCACCGTCGGAGTAGGTCACGCCGTCGAGCGTGACCGGGAAGTCGCCGGCGGCCTTGACGGTCTTGGTGTTGTCCGACAGACGCGTAAAGGTGTAGTTGGTGCCGTCGTAGGTCAGCGTGTAGTCACTCGTGCTCAGCGCCGAGGGGTCGCTGATGGTCGTCGTCAGGTTGGTGGTGCCGGTATTGGTCGGATAGCCGATCAGGTTGGGCGAACTGACGTTGAACATGTCGGTGCCCGCGTTACCGTTCTGGTCCAGTCCCAGCTTTTGCTGTTCATTGAACGCGGTCCCCATGGCGATGGCGATGCGGCCCAGGGCGTTCTGGGTCGGATCCAGGGTTTCCGTACGGTACTTCAGCAGGCCACCCAGACTGCCACCGTCATAGAAGAAGCTGTCGGGAATGGTCGCCGTGCCGCCACCGGGCAGCACCTGGCCGACCTGCAGACGAGAGACATCGGTGGGCGAATTGGTCACCGCCAGCTGGGTCACCTGGTCACCGGTCACCAGCGACTGGCCGGTGCCGATGAACACGCTCACCGCCCCGGTATCCTGCGGCACCGTGGTGATCTTGACGTACTTGTTGAGCTCCGCCACCAACTGGTCGCGCTGATCCAGCAGATCGTTGGGCTGCTGCCCGCCGCCGGTCCCCACGGCATTGACGATGGCCTGGTTCAACTGGGCGAGCTGTTGCGCGTAGGAATTGATGGTGGTCACCGTCGAGGTGATCTGACTGTTGACGCTGGCGCTGCTCTGGGCGAGCTGGTCGTTGATGCTGGACACGCGCGCCACCAGGGTCGACGCCTGCGACAGCACCGACTGGCGCGAGGCCTGGGTATTCGGGTTGGAGGCCAGATTCTGCACGGCCGCAAAGAAATCCTGCAGGGCCGGCGACAGACCGGCCTTGGTGTCGGCCACCGTGTTGTTGATCTGCGAGATCTCCGAGTAATACGAATCCAGCGAGCTCGCCGAGCTCTGCGAGGCCAGTGCCTGCTTGGTCAGGAAATCGTTGTAGATGCGCTTGATCTGGGTGACCTGGGCACCCTGGCCGACGAAGCCGTAGCCATAGTTGATGCCGCCGGCCGAGCTTTGCACGACTTCCTGGCGGTTGTAGCCGGGAGTGGTGGCGTTGGAGATGTTGTGGCTGGTGGTGGCCTGCGCCGCCATGGCCGCCTGCAACGCGCTTTGCCCGATACTGAAGATGTTAGTTGCCATGCTAGGTTGTCGTCCCTGAAAGCTTTTAGCGGAATAACCAAGTCAACGGCAGGATTGACCAAAACTTTAGCGGCTCCGGCCCGAATTTGTTTCCGGTCGGAACCGATGAGCTTGCCGCGCGATCATGCCCTGCGGCGGCGCGGGATCAGGCCGACAGTGAGGTACGGATGATGCGCGAGAGCTTTTCCGCATAGTGCGGATCGGTGGCATAACCGGCGCGCTGCAGACCGTAGGCGAAACCGTGGGCATCCTGGGCGCTGGCCAGGACCTTCTCGTAGCGCGGATTGCTGCGCAGCAAGTTGGCGTAATCCTTGAAGGCATCCGCATAGGAATCATAGGCGCGGAATTTTTCCACGCGCTTCTGCGGCTTGCCGTTGATGTATTCGATGGTGGTGGCCTCGACCACCTTGCCGGTCCAGTTGCCGGTCGCCTTGATACCGAACAGGTTGTGGGCGGAACGACCGTCGCGGGTGACGATTTCCTTCTTGCCCCAGCCGGTTTCCAGCGCCGCCTGCGCCAGCATGAACTTGGCCGGGATGCCGGTCATCTTGCTGGCCAGTTCGGCATCGGCCTGCAAACGGTTCTGGAAGGCTTCCACATGGGCCGGCTTGTTGGAACTGCGGCGCTGCTTGTTGCGACCGTCCTGGTCGGTGCTTTCGGCGGCCTGCTGGCTGGCGAAGCTCTGGATGAACTTGGCGCGGTCGGCATCGCTCATGTCCTTGACCAGCGGGATGCCCATCGGCAGGCCATCATCGCCCGGTGTGGAATTGCCGTCCAGGTCCTGAGCATCAGGCAGCTTCTTGGGCAGCGAGGCCGAGAGCTGGCGCGTGAGCACATCGGCCAGCCCGACCCCGCGCTGGGCCAGGCTCTGGCTCAGTTGCTGGTCCAGCATGGAGGTAAACATCTTGGTCTGCTCGTTGTCGAACGGCCCGTTCTGCGGCGTGGCATCCCGCATGCTCTTCATCACCATGTTCAGGAACATGGCCTCGAACTGCTTGGCGGCACCCTTGATGGATTCCGGTGAATTCTGCTTGGCCGCCTCGCGCAGGCCATTCAGCCCATTCGCATCGACGGCAAGACTCTCGGTCGGATTGGATGGGTTGATCTTGTTGAGCATGGATGACCTTGGTGGAAAGCGTTGGATGTTGAATCGGCCTGCAGCGTCAGATCACTTCGAGTTCGGCGCGCAAGGAACCGGCCGCCTTCATGGCCTGCAGGATCGCCAGCAAGTCCTGGGGCGTGGCGCCGATGGCATTGAGCGCCTTGACCACATCCGACAACGAAGCACCGCCCTTCAACAGCATGACCTTGCCCGGCTCCTTGTTGATGGAGACCTGGGCATTCTGCACCCCCGCCGTCTGGCCACCGGCCAGGGCATTGGGCTGGCTGACCGCATTGTCGGCCTGGATCACTACCGACAGGTTGCCGTGCGAGACCGCGCAGGTCTCCAGCATCACGCTCTGGTTCATCACCACCGAGCCGGTACGGGCATTCAAGATCACCTTGGCCGCCAGCTTGCCGGGGGTGACATCCACGTTTTCCAGGGCACCGAGGAAGGCTACCCGATCGCCACTGGAAATGGGCGCGCGCACACGGATCACACGGCCATCCTGAGCCACGGCGGTATCGCTGCCGAAACGCTTGTTGAGCGCATCGACCACCCGGCTGGCAGTCGAGAAATCATAGTCATTGAGCTCCAGCACGACTGCGTCGCCGCCGCCGAGCGAACTGGGCACGGCCCGTTCCACGGTCGCTCCGCCGGAAATGCGGCCGGCCGACAGCTGGTTGACGATGGTGCTGCTGCCGGCAGCCGAACCGCCCGCACCGCCGATGACGATGTTGCCCTGGGCGATGGCGTAGATCTGGCCGTCAGCACCCTTCAGGGGGGCCATCAGCAGCGTGCCGCCACGCAGGCTCTTGGCATTGCCGATGGAGGACACCGTCACGTCGATCAACTGGCCCGGCTGGGCGAAGGCTGGCAAGGTGGCCGTGACCATGGCGGCAGCCACGTTCTTCAACTGCATGTTGCTGCTGGTGCCGGAGGGCACGTTCACGCCCAGCTGCTGCAGCATGCTGATGACGCTCTGCACCGTAAACGGCGTCTGCGTGGTCTGGTCGCCACTGCCATCCAGCCCCACGACCAGGCCATAACCGACCAGCTGGTTCTGGCGCACGCCCTGGATGCTGGCCAGGTCCTTGAGACGCTCGGCATGGGCCGGCATGGCCGCTGCCAGGCACAGCGCTGCAACGGCTGCCGCCGAAAGCAGCTTGCTGCCCATCCTGATCATGTCCATGGCGAAAAATCCTTTCCGGGTCATTGCACTACTCCACATCAGAAAGGAGAAACGCTGAAGAAGAATCGGCCCAGCGAAGACATGAAGTCAGCCATGTCCACGCGGGTGTTGGTACGGTATTCGACTTTCGCATCCGCCACCAGCGTGGAGGAAACGGTGTTGCCGGTCTGGATGTTGTCGGGGCTGACGGTGCCGGAGAAGCGCACGTATTCCACGCCCTTGTCCAGTGACACCTGCTTTTCGCCCGAGACCACCAGGTTGCCGTTGGGCAGCACCTCCACCACCGTCACGCCGATGGTACCGGTGAAGGTATTGCTGGCGGTCGTGGCGCCCTTGTCATCGAACTTGGAGGAGGAACTGCCGGAGGCCGACAATTCCTTGATCGAGGTGCCGAAGATGGTCGGTGCGGGCGAGGCCACTTCGCCGGTCTTGCTGGCCGAACTCGCGGCGGACTTGGCGGCACTGGTCTTCTCGTTGATGATGATGGTGAGCGTGTCACCGACCAAACGCGCGCGACGGTCTTCCAGCAAGGGGCGATAGACCGCCGACTGGAAAATCGCACCCGAGGTCGGCGGCGCGTAGGACGCCGGCTGCGGACGCGCCGTCTTGGGGCCTGTCACGATACTGTCGGGAACGGTGGTGCAAGCACTCACGCTCAACACGCCCGCCATGGTGACCAATTTCAGCATGCTCTTCATCTCTGCCTCGTCCTTCTTCTGCTACCGACTACCTTGTTCAACATCCACTGCGCGAAGCCTTACAGCTGCGAAAGCTTGGCCAGCATCTGGTCGGACGTGGTGATGGCCTTGCTGTTGATTTCATAGGCGCGCTGTGTCTGGATCATGTTGACCAGCTCTTCCACCACGTTCACGTTGGAAGTTTCCACGTAACCCTGCCACAGGGCACCGGCACCGTTGGTCCCCGGGGTGTTCGGGTTGGGCGTACCGGAAGCGGCGGTTTCGACGTACAGGTTCTCGCCACGGCTTTCCAGGCCAGCCGGGTTGATGAAGGTGGCGACCTGGATGGTACCGATCTGCGTGGTAGCGGTGGAACCGGCCTGCATGATCGAGACGGTACCGTCACGGCCCACGGTCAGCTTGGTGGTGTTGAGCGGAATGGTGATCGGCGGCTGCAGGGTGTAGCCGCTGGAGGTCACCATCTGGCCCTGGCTGTCGGTCTGGAAGGAGCCATCGCGGGTGTAGGCGGTGGTGCCGTCGGGCAGCAGGATCTGGAAGAAGCCATTGCCCTGGATCGCCAGGTCCTTGTCATTGTTGGTCTGGTTGACGTTGCCCTGGGTGAAGATGCGCTCGGTGGCCACCGGACGCACACCGGTACCGATCTGCAGGCCCGAGGGCAATTGCGTCTGCTGCGAAGACTGGGCACCAGGCTGGCGCACGGTCTGGTACAGCAGGTCTTCGAAGACGGCGCGCGAACGCTTGAAACCATTGGTGCTGACGTTGGCCAGGTTGTTGGAAATCACGTCCAGCTGCGTCTGTTGCGCATCCAGGCCGGTCTTGGAAATCCACAGGGAACGAATCATTTGTTTCTCCGGTAATCAGCGCTTGCGCTGCGGGTACATCATTGAGGTCAAGTGCGTGACCAGCATCAGGACAGCGTCAGGATCGAGGTCGCCTTGGTCGCATCGCTCTCGGCGGTCTGGATCACTTTCATGTTCATTTCGAACTGGCGCGACAGGTTGATCATGTTGACCATCGCCTCCACCACGTTCACGTTGCTGCCCTCCAGCGCACCGCTGGCCAGGCGCACGTTGGCGTCGGGCTGGGCGGCACCGGTGATGGTGCGAAACAGGCCGTCATCACCACGCTGGAGATTCTTGTCGTCCGGGTTGACCAGCTTGATACGACCCAGCACGTTGACCGCATTGGGAATGCCGTTGGTCGGGATCGAGGACACCGTGCCGTCGGCAGCAATGGCCACGGTGGTATCCGGCGGAATCGTGATCGGACCGGCGTCACCCTGCACGGACTGGCCGTTCTGGGTCTGCAGGATGCCGTTCTCGTTGATCTTGAAGCTGCCGTTGCGGGTGTAGGCTTCGCCACCGTCAGCGGTCTGCACCGCGATCCAGCCACGGCCCTGCACTGCCACATCCAGAGCACGGCCAGTATCCTGAATCGGCCCCTGGGAAAAATCGTTGCCGGCCGTGGAATCCACCACGAAGGCGCGCGTGGGCAGGCCCGGGCCCACCACCGGCGCCGAACGGAAGGTATTGAGTTGGGCGCGAAAACCCGTGGTCGTGGCATTGGCCAGGTTGTTGCTGGCGCTGGCTTGCTGCTCAAGCGTGTGCTTGGCACCCGACATCGCTGTATAGATCAGACGATCCATATCACCCCTTAGTAATGGCGTCCATCCCTGGCACCATCGGTTCAAACCGGCCACCGACGACGCCGGCAGCCTTGAAGCAGGCGCGCCGCACGGCGCGCCGGGCACATCCTGTGAAACTTATCAGCGCAGGCTGACCAGGGTCTGCAGCACGGTGTCCTGCACCTTGATGGTCTGCGAGTTGGCCTGGTAGACGCGCTGGGCCACGATCATGTTGACCAGCTCGGCGGTCAGGTCGACGTTGGAGTCTTCCACCGCACGCGCCTGCAGAGTGCCGAAGGTACCGGTGGTCGGCTTGCCCACCAGCGCGCTGCCGGCTGCGCCGGTAGCCTGGTACAGGTTGTTGCCCAGCGGCTGCAGGCCGTTCGGGTTGGCGAAGTTCACCAGCACCACGGTACCCAGGTTCTTGGTCTGCTGATTGCTGTAGGAGCCGACGATGGAACCGTCCTTGTCGATCGAGAAACTGGACAGGGTGCCGGGCGGCATGCCGTTCTGGCTCTGCGCCAGGTTCACGAAGGCCGAACCGGTCTGGGTCGAGCCGGTATAGCTGAGCGAGATGGCGCTGGCAAAGTTGCCGCCGCCGGCAGCCACATCGGAGTTCGCGCCGGTCGCGGTGAGGTCGATGCTCATCGTGCCGCCGCTGATGAGCGCACCGGTGGAATCGAATGTCATCGTGCCCAGGGACAGCGGGACCGAACCGCCGCTGGTGGTCACCAGGGTCTTGTCACCCACCTTGGCGTAGACGTCCCAGCTGGTGGTGGGCGGCGTCACGGTGGTGTCCGGGTCGTGCTTGACGTAGTAGGTCTGGACGCTGTACGGATTACCCAGGCTGTCGTAGATGGTCACGCCCGTGGAATTGTTGTAGGTCGTCGGATCGGCCGCATTGAACGGCGTGGTGGTCGGCGTATCGAGGCGCGAATCCAGGTTCACCTTGGTGGTGATGGAAGTCGTCGTGGTGGCCGGAATGGCCGAGGTATCAATCTGCAGCGCAACCGGGTCCCCTCCCGAAGTACCGGCCGCCCAGCCCATCAGGTAAGCGCCGTTCATGCTGGGATTGACGATGTAGCCATTCTTGTCCAGCTGGAACTGGCCGTTGCGACCGTACATCGGCGACAGGTCGGTCAGCGAGGGAGCCACCTGGAAGAAGCCATCGCCATTGATGGCGATATCCAGCGGATTGTTGGACGAACTGATGTTGCCCTGGGTGAACTGTTGTGCCACGTTGGCCACGGTCACGCCGATGCCCACCGGCGAATTGCCGGAACGGTTCATCGAATTGGCATACATATCGGCAAACTGCGTCTGCGACTGCTTGAAACCCACCGTGCTGGCGTTGGCCACGTTATTACCGATGACGTCCAGGCTCTTGGCTGCGCCGTTCAGTCCGCTCAGACCTTGTTGAAAACTCATGAGATATCCCCTTGTTCCGAATGTTGTCGGTAATGACGATTAAAGAATTTGCACGACGTCGGTCGGCTTGATGGTGCCGATGTTGGAGACGTTGAGCTTGACGCCGTCCGACGCAGTCGAGACGCTTGATACGGTGCCGAAGGACAAGGTCGAGGCACTCACCGCCGTACCGTTGTTGGAGGCGCTGACCGTGAAGGTGTAGTTGCCGTCGGCCACCTTGCCGCCGGTGTTGTTGGTGCCATCCCAGATCACCGGCACCACGCCGGCTGCCTGGGTACCGAGATCGGTGGTATGCACCACGGCGCCGGTGGAATCCTTGATGGTCACCACCACCGAGGAAGCGGTACCGGAGAGGTTCACGCCGAAGACGGCCTTCTGGCTGGTGACATCGTTGCCGCTGCTGTCCTTGGTGGTATCGGAGGTCAGCTGGATGCTGTTGCCCGGGGCCAGCACGCTGTGACCGATCATGTTGGCCGTGGACAGTGCCTGCGAGGAATTGAGATTGCCCATCAGCGTGGACAGCGAGTTGTTCAACTGGCTGATACCCGAGACGGTCGAGAGCTGCGCCATCTGGGTGGTGAGCTGCGAGTTGTCCATCGGGTTGCTGGGATCCTGGTTCTTCATCTGCGCGATCAGCAGCGTCAGGAAGCGATTCTGGATCGCGTCCGGGCTGTTGTCGTCCAGACTGGAAGAGCTGGTGGTGGTGGACGAGCTGCTGCTCGTACCATTCATTGCGGTGAGCAGGTCACTGGAGACGATTGCCATGATTCAGGTCCTGGTTATTGGCCGATGGTAAGGGTCTTGACGAGCATGGCCTTGGCCGTGTTCATCGTTTCCACATTGGTCTGGTAAGAGCGCGAAGCCGAGATCATGTTGACCATTTCCTCGACCGGATTGACGTTGGGCATGGCCACGTAGCCATTGCCATCGGCCATGGGATGCTTGGGGTCATAGACCAGCTTGGGCGGGGCCTGGTCCTCGACCACGGCCGCGACCTTCACGCCGCTGTCCTTGACCCCGCCCACGGGAATGGCTTCGAACACCACCTGCTTGGCCTTGTAGGGCGTACCGTCGGGGCTGGTGGCACTGTCGGCGTTGGCGATGTTGCTGGCCGTGGCATTGAGCCGCTGGGCCTGGGCGCTCATGGCCGAGCCGGCCACGTTGAAGATGTTGGAAAGAGACATGGTTTATCAACCCGGTTGGATGGCGTTCAACATCGCCTTGATCTGGCCGTTCACGGCAGTGACGCCGGCTTCGTAGCGAAGGCCGTTGTCGACGAATTCATTGCGTTCCACGTCCAGATCGACCGTGTTGCCGTCCACGCTGCCCTGGGCCGGCGTACGGTACTGCAAAGGCGAACCGCCGATGCTGCCCGGACCATTGTCGGGCGCGGTACCGGCCACGTGGGCCGCGGCAGTGCGCTCCAGCTGCAGGGGCGGCAGGGTGGTGCTCTTGCTGTCCAGCGCATTCTTGAGCGCATCGGCAAAGTTGACGTCACGCGCCTTGTAGTTGGGCGTATCCGCATTGGCGATGTTGGACGCCAGCACCTGCTGGCGCTGGGCCCGCAGGTTCAGCGCCATCTCGTTGAAACGGAAAAAATCGTCGAGCTTAGAGACCATCGGGTCCTCCGGAAATACCGTCGCTGCGCCGCTCTCGCCTGCCCTTGCCTGGCCGCTTGCGGACTGCGCCGATGATGGAATTACGTAGGCTTGATCATACGTTCGGTCCCCGGACTCTAAGGGGCGATAAAGAGAGAAAAGCCTCCCCTGTTTGCGCTTTTGACCTCGCGCGCGCGAAGTAACATCACTGCCAAGATTCGCCTACGCCCTGCCGGCAAGTTGCACAACATGAAACACCTGAACCACCCCTTGCGCGCCCTGCGCCGCACCTTCGCCGCCCTGGCCCTGCTGGCAGCCGGCCTGGCGACGCTTGCACCTGCCCACGCCCAGAGCAGCCCCAACAGCACCAACACGGCCAATATTTCCGCTACGCCCAATACTGCGCAAAAGCAGGACTTATCAGCCTTGCAACAAGTGGCGGAAGAATTCCTGAAAGGCCAGACCTCGGGCCTGCCCGGCAGCGTCACGGTCACCATCGATCCGGTCGATACACGCCTCACGCTGGCGGCCTGCCTGGAACCGCAAGCCTTCATGCCCAATGGCGGCCGCCTGTTCGGCCGCACCACGGTCGGCGTCAAGTGCGTGGCGCCCTCCCCCTGGACCATTTACCTGCGCGCCAACGTCCAGGTGATCTCGGATTACCTGGTCGCCGCCGTACCGCTGGCCCAGGGCCAGACCATCAGCGCCAGTGACGTCACCCGCATCCATGGTGACATGTCGACCCTGCCCAGCGGGGTCGTCACCGAAGAATCGCAAGTGGTCGGCCGGGTGGCCAACATGTCTCTGCGCGCCGGCACGCCCCTGCGCCTGGATGCCATCCGCAACCAGCGCGTGGTGCAGCAGGGCCAGGCGGTGCGGGTGGTTTCGACGGGACCGGGTTTCCAGATCTCCACCGAAGCACGCGCCCTGACCAATGCCAACGAAGGCCAGATGGCCCAGGCCCGCACGGCAACCGGCCAGGTCGTCAGCGGCATTGCCAAGGCCGGCGGGATCCTGGAAATCAATTATTGAGCCGGCCAGGCCGGTTTCTTTATTGATATGAAGCAATTTCCCGGAGAACAACGCCCAGGCGGAACGCAGCGGATCGCCCTGGCAGGAATGTGAAGAAAAGTACCCGAAATGCGCTGATTTCAGGTGCGGGAATGTTAAAGTTTGCCCAGAACTGGTCGATAATCCATACGACAGGCGGGTGCGCTGCGCCCCCACCCTACAAGGAATACTGCCGTGAACGTTAACGACGCCCTCAAATCCGCTGCCCTCAACACCGAGCAGACGCAGACGCAAGCCCGCACCACCGCCCAGGGCGGCGCTGCCGCCGGCAACGGTGCGGCGGCCACCGCCGCCACCTCGGACAGCGTGCGCCTGTCCAGCACCTACCAGGCGCTGGAAACCAAGGGCGACAGCAAGAGCAGCAGCTTTGACGCCAAGAAAGTGGCCGAGATCAAGGCCGCCATTGCCAATGGCACCTTCCAGATCGATCCCGAGAAGGTCACCAATGGCCTGATCGATACCGTCAAGACCCTCATCAGCGCCCGCCCGGCCTGATCACCTTTCGTTTTTGCAGAGGATCTTTCGCATGAATCCGGCCAGCAAACTGTCCCAGGAACACGCTGCCATGTCGCGCCTGGTGGAAAAACTGACCCAGGAACAGGCTCTGCTGGCCGAAGCCACTGCGGAAGGGCTGACCGACATCATTTCCGAAAAAGCTGCCATCGTTGCTGAAATGTCCACCCTGGCTGGCAACCGTCATGCCTTGCTGGGTACGCTGGGCTACAGCGCAGATGAAGCCGGCATGCAGAAGTGGATGAATGAACAGGCCAGCGAGGCCGACCGCGATCTCTGGGCCGACCTCTTCGAACTGGCCCAGGATGCCAAGGAACTGAACCGCGTCAATGGCCTGCTGATCGGCAAGAAGCTCTCCATCAACCAGAGCGCACTCACGATTCTGCAAGGCAAGACCGGCACTGGCAATTTCTATGGCCCCGACGGTCAGAACAGCATCAAATCCTCGGGCCGTCGACTGGGTGTGGTGTAGCGCTTCCCGCTCAGGCGCGGTGACCAGCAAAAAGCCCGGCATGGCCGGGCTTTGTCGTTAACGTTTCTGCAAATGAGGCATCGGCAAATACGGCATGCTGCTCATTGTCGTACTGCGGACTCAGGCCACCCCGCTCCAGGAATGCTCGCGCAGATAGGAACGCATGCGCGAAATCGCTTGGCTGTGCAGCTGGCATACGCGCGATTCGGAGACACCCATGACCGCACCGATTTCCTTGAGGTTCATTTCCTGCTCGTAGTACAGCGCCATGAGGAGCTGCTCACGCTCGGGCAGGGCCTTGATGGAATCCACCACTGCTTCACGGAAACCGCCGTTGATCAGGGTCTGCAGCGGATCATCCTCACCCTCGCCGGTCTGATAGCGGTCCAGGAAGTGCTCATGACCGCCCTCGTCGTCGTGAAAGTCCTCGTAATAAATCAGTTGATGGCCACCACAGTCGGTCAGCAGGGCCTGGTAATCGCTCAGACTGATCTTCATGTGCTGCGCCACTTCCGCCTCCTGCGGCTGGCGGCCCAGTTGCTGCAGCAGGGTCTGCATGGCCTCTTCCACCTTGCGCGCATTCTGGCGGATGCTGCGCGGCAGCCAGTCGCTGCTGCGCAGTTCGTCGAGCATGGCGCCACGGATACGCTGCACGGCATAGGTCTCAAACTGCGCGCCATGGGTTTCCTCATAGCGGTTGACGGCGTCGAGCAGGCCCATCATGCCGGCCTGGATCAGGTCGTCCACCTCTACGCTGGGGGGCAGCTTGGCCTTGAGCTGATGCGCCAGCTTCCTGACCAGCGGCGCATGCTGCTCCAGCACGTCGTTCTTGCCCTTTTTTCCCTTGACGTTATACATGCACGTCACACTCCCAGGCTGGCACCGTCGGTGGCCATGCGGTAGCTGCTGCCGGTCGCGTCCGGGGTCGCCGTAAAGCGCTTGGAGAGGCGCTGGAACGCCAGCGCCGCCCCGGCGAAGGGAAACACGTCCATCACCGCCCGGCCCTGCCCGGTGGCCCGGCGGATATGGTCATCGGCCGGAATCGACCCCATGAAATTCAATTGCGCCGCCAGGTAGCGGCTGGCAGCCTGGGCCATGTTGGCATAGACGGTGCGGGCTTCGGCTTCGGTGGCATCGTTGACGATGAGACTGAAGGGACGGCGACCGATACGGTCGCTCAGGCTCTTCAGGAGCACATAGGCCGATTTGATCGACGAGGCCGTGGTCGAGACCTGGATCACGATCTCGCCCATTTCCATGGTCGGCACCGGCAGCGACAGGTCGCGCGCCAGCACGCCATTGACCAGGGTGATCTCGGCCTGGCCAATCAGGCTGTCGAAGATCTCGGCCAGCCGTCCTGCGTGCGGGTCGGTGGCCGAAGGAACGCTGCGGCGGGCGATGCGCGCCATCGAAAATCCTTCCGGCAGCAGACGGGTAGCCTCGATCAAGGGACGCTCCATGCGCGCCACCTCCTGCAGCGTGGCCACGTCATGGCGCAAGCCGATGCGCGTCAACAGTCCGGTACTGGCCACGTCGCCATCCACGACCAGCACACTGTGCTTGGCCTGGGACAGCGAGGCCGCCAGGTTGATGAGCATGGCGCTCTTCTCTTCCTCGCCGAGGACGGAGAAGAAGGTAAACAGTCGCGGCACCGGCCTTTCCAGCATCCGGCGCAGTCCTGCTGCCTGGTCGATGTCGTAACTAGCCAAAGCTCACCTCGCGCAGGCCCTTGTCATTCATCGACATCGCGGTCGGCCCGATCACGCCCGGCAACTCGCCCTCCTGGAACTCGAAGGGCGCGGTTTCGCGCTTCTGCTTGAAGGCGCGGTCGGCCAGATACAGCTTGTTGGCCACGTGCAGGTCTTCCGGCACGCGCTGGCCATTGGCCACGTAATGCAGGTTGAGCTTGTGGCGGATCACCACATCGAGCACATTGCCGATGGTGGCGGCTTCATCGAGTTTGGTGATGATGCAGCCGGCCAGACCGGAGCTGGAATAGGCATGCACTACTTCGTTGAGGGTCCCGCCGGTGGCGGTGGCGTTCAGGCACAGCAGGCGCTTGATGTCCACGCCGGCACCGGCCAGCATGGCGTCCTGCTCGGCTACCATCTGATCGCGCTGGCCCACGCCGGCGGTGTCGATCAGCACGGTGTGCTTGCCTTTCAACTCTTCCAGAGCGATGCGCAGGTCGGTCTCATCCTTGACCGAGTGGACCATCACGCCCAGGATCTTGCCGTAGATGCGCAGTTGTTCGTAACCGCCGATGCGGTAGCCGTCTGTGGTGATCAGGGCCAGCTTGCCGGAGCCGTGGCGCATCACGCAGCGCGCCGCCAGCTTGGCGGTGGTGGTGGTCTTGCCCACGCCGGTGGGGCCGACCAGGGCGAAGACGCCGCCGTTTTCGAGCAGCTCGTTTTCGTTGGCCAGGGTGTTGAGATTGCGTGCCAGCACCGACTTGACCCAGAACATGATGTCCTGCGACTTCGAGTTGGCGGGCAGGTTTTCGGTAATCAGACGCGACAGGCTGGCCGAAAAACCGGCCGCCAGCATTTCCTTGAGGACCACACCCTTGAGCGGGTCGCGCTTCTGCGTGCCGCCCCAGGAAATCTCGGCCAACTGGGTTTCCAGTACGCCGCGCATGGAGCGGATTTCACTCATGACCTCGGACAGGATTTCGTCATAGTCCTTGCCATCGAATTCGGGCAGCGCCGAGCGCGGGCGCATATCCTGCTCGCCGGACTCCTGCGCCTGCTGCGCCGAGGTCGCTGCCCGGCCGCCAGCGGCCTGCTCGGCGCGGCGGCTGCGCCAGACGCGGGCGTCGCTGGCCGACGCAGGTTCTGCCGCGCGCGCCGGGGTACGCGCCTGGGCGGGCTGATCCAGTAGTGGCGCGTTCTCGGGGCGTGCTGCGCGAGTGGGCTGCTGCGCCACCGGGGAGGACAGCAGGGCCGGACGCCGCGGCTGCTGGGCGCTGGGCAAGCCCGACTGCTGCTGCAGCGAAGCCGCCTGGGCACGTCCGTTTGGATCGCGTGCGCCGGTCGGCGCCACCAGGGTGGTCATGTCCTCGTTGGCCATGGCCAGGATCTCCACCCCGTCAGGAATGTTGCGGTTGGAGAGAATGACGGCATCCGGACCAAGCGCCTCGCGAACCTGGCGCCAGGCCTCGCGAGAAGAATTGGCGATAAATTTCTTGACGTTCATGCTTGCCCTCCAACTAGGCTGGTAACTTTAATCGTTTTCGACTCGGGGACTTCAGCGTGCGACAGCACGCGCAACTGCGGCATGGCGCGGCGCAAGAAGCGCGCCAGCAAGGTCCGCAGCGGTGCGCCGACCAGCAGCACCGGCGCCAGGCCCATCTGTTCCTGGCGTTGCGCGGCCATCTCGGTCTGCTGTACCAGCGAATCGGCCAGGCCCGGCTCGATACCGCCGGTCTCGCCGCTGGCTTGCAGTGCCTGCATGAGCAGGCGTTCGAGCTTGGAATCGAGGGCCATGACGGCCAGCTCGTTCTCGCCCGGGAAAATCTGTTGCACGATGGCCCGGCCCAAGGCAATCCGGACAATCGCCGTGAGGTCGGTCGGGTCCTGAATGCGGGCGGCATGCTCGGCCAATGTTTCGATGATAGTGCGCATATCGCGGATATGCACCCCTTCCAGCAAGAGGTTTTGCAAGACCTTCTGCAGGGTGCCCAGCGGCAGCATCTTGGGCACCAGGTCTTCCACCAGCTTGGGAGCTTCCTTGGCCAGGTGGTCCAGCAGGCTCTGCACTTCCTGGCGGCCCAGCAGCTCGGCGGCATGGGTGGTGATGAGGTGATTGAGGTGGGTCGCTACCACGGTGCCGGCATCGACCACGGTATAACCCATGGTGGAAGCCTGTTCGCGCAGGCCGCTGTCGATCCACACGGCCGGCAGGCCGAAGGCCGGGTCCGAGGTCATCATGCCCGGCAGCGGACCGGTCACCATGCCGGGATTGATGGCCAGGTACTGCCCGGCATGCGCCTCGCCATTGCCCACTTCCACGCCCTTCAAGGTGATGCGATAGGCCGAGGGTTTCAGTTCCAGGTTGTCGCGGATATGAATCGGCGGCGACAGGAAACCGACCTCCTGGGCGAACTTCTTGCGGATACCCTTGATGCGCTTGAGCAGTTCCCCGCCCTGCCCCTTGTCCACCAGCGGAATGAGGCGATAACCCACTTCCAGGCCCAGGGTATCGACCGGCATGACGTCGTTCCAGGTGGCCTCCTCGGCCTCGGAGGGCGCAGCGGCCGAAGCCGCTGCCTGGGGCGCCGACGCAGCAGCCTCGGTCTTGGCCTTTTCGGTACGCTTGCCGATGGCATAAGCGCCGCCCGCCATGGCCGCCGCCAGCAGCAGGAAGGCAATGTGCGGCATGCCCGGGATCATGCCCATGCCGCCGATGATGATGGCGGTGATGTAGAGCACCTCCGGCTTGGCGAAGAGCTGATTGATCAGCTGTCCGCCCACGTCCTGATCGTTGGCCACGCGCGAGACCACCACACCGGCGGCCGTCGAGATGATCAGCGAGGGAATCTGCGCCACCAGGCCGTCACCGATGGCCAGCAACGTGTAGTTCTTCAGGGCTGCATCGAAGGCCAGGTCATGCTGCACCATGCCCACCACCAGGCCGCCGACGATGTTGACCACGGTCACGATGATGCCGGCGATGGCGTCACCGCGCACATACTTGGAGGCACCGTCCATGGCGCCGTAGAACTCGGACTCCTGCGCCACTTCCTTGCGGCGGGCGCGCGCCTCGGGCTCACCGATGAGGCCGGCGTTGAGGTCGGCGTCGATGGCCATCTGCTTGCCGGGCATGGCGTCCAGGGTGAAGCGTGCGCCCACTTCGGCGATACGACCGGCACCCTTGGTCACCACCATGAAGTTGATGATGGTCAGGATCACGAACACCACGATACCGACGGTGTAATTGCCACCGATGAGGAAGTGACCGAAGGCCTCGATCACCTTGCCGGCCGCATCCGGGCCGGTATGTCCTTCGGTGAGCACGATACGGGTGGAGGCCACGTTGAGCGAAAGGCGCAGCATGGTCGACACCAGCAGCACCGCCGGGAAGGCGATGAAGTCCAGTGGCTTGACGGTGTAGAGCGCAGTCATCAGCACGATCACCGACAGCGAGATGTTGAAGCTGAACAGCAGATCCAGCATGAAGGCCGGCAAGGGCAGCACCATCATCGCCAGCATCATGATGATGAGGATGGGCGCCGCCAGCGCCCGACCATTCTTGATCGGGACCCAGGCCGGGATTTTCATGGTGTTGAGTTTGGTTGCCATTGTTACCGTCTGTTTCTATTCTTGGGTCCGCGCGGTTTCTTGGGCGCGGTCGCCGGATCGAGCTCTCTGGGCACGGCCAGATCGGTCGGTTCGACCGGACGATTGCCGCCGAACTGCCCATAGGTACGCAGCTGGAACACATAGGCCAGCACTTCTGCCACGGCGGTGTAGAGCGCCTCGGGGATCTCGTCGCCGATCTCGGTATGGGTGTGCAGCGCACGCGCCAGGGGCGGCGCTTCCAGCAGCGGAACCTTGTGCTCGCGGGCCAGCTCGCGGATCTTGGCGGCGATGTCATCGGCACCTTTGGCCACGACCTTGGGCGCGCCCATCTTGCCTTCGGCGTACTTCAGCGCCACCGCATAATGGGTCGGGTTGGTGACCACCACGTCGGCAGTGGGCACTTCAGCCATCATGCGGCGACGGGCCATGGCGCGCTGCATCGCGCGGATCTTGCCCTTGATGTGCGGGTCGCCTTCGGATTCCTTGTGCTCCTGCTTGACCTCTTCGCGCGTCATGCGCAGCTTGCGACCGTAATTCCAGATCTGGTAAGGCACATCCAGCACGGCGATGAGGATCAGCGCCGAGACCATGGTGATGAAGCTGAACCACAGCAACTGCGCCGAATGCGCGCCGGCGGTCTTGAGCGACTCCACCCCCAGCCCCAGCACGGCATCGAGCTGGCTGCGAATGGCCATCCAGGCCACGATTCCCACCAAGAGAGTCTTGAGCACGGCCTTGCCCAGTTCCACCAGCGAATTGACCGAAAACATGTTGGACAGGCCGCTGATGGGGTTGAGCTTGCTGAATTTGGGCGCCAGCGACTCGACATTGAACAGCCAGCCCCCCAGCATCAGCGGGGCCGCGATGGTCGCCAGCACCATCATGAAGGCGATGGGAATGAGCGCGATGGCCACATCCAGCAGGTGCGCGGCGAGCATGTCGAACATCACCACCGGATCGAAAGCCGCCGCCCGCTCAAAACTCATGGTCGCCACCAGCACGCGATCCAGGCTGGTGACCACCGAACCACTGAAGAGCCAGACACAGCTGCCACCAACCAGCAGCATCAAGGTCGTGGCCAATTCACGCGAACGCGGGACATCCCCCTGCTCACGGGCACGCTCAATGCGTTTGCCCGTGGCGGGTTCGGTCCGCTCCATGTCGCTGTCTTCGGCCATCCGCCGTATCCCCCTGCTAAACCGCTTTTCCTCCAGCACTGCACGCGCTGGACGGATTTCTAGAACAATAGGCTAGGATTATTGGCGAGCAAGCGCCCCGAGCATCAGGGGAATAAGGGCGAAAAGCTGCCCCATTTCGGACTAGGCAAAAACCCAAGGGTCTGCCTGCGACAAAACGCTGCGTATCGGTTCAGCAATAGATGAAGAAAGTCAAGCCGGACGGGCCCTCGCGGCCACCTGCCCGGCCCGGAAGGCAGGTCCCGCGTGGCGTACAGGCCACATCAAGACAAAACGCTCCGAAGTTGCCTTAATGGCAAGTCGCGGAGCGTTTGCGGGTAAAACGGCAGGAAGAGAACGACTTCAGAAGCCCAGGCTCTCCAACAGGTCGTCCACCTGGCCCTGGTTGGCGATGACATCCTTGCCGGCCGGATCGATCTGCGGGCCGTTGAGCAGGCCGGTATCTTCGCGCTTGGTCTCGGACGGGGCATAGTCCACCAGCAGTTGCACCAGTTGCGACTCCAGGTCATGCGCCAGCTTGGTGACGCGCTTGATGACCTGGCCGGTCAGATCCTGGAAGTCCTGGGCCATCATGATGTCCAGCAGTTGCTGCTTGGTGAGGCTGCTGTCCTCGCTGGTCTGGGCCAGGAAGGCCGAAGTCTTTGCCGCCAGGGCGCGGACATCGGCTTCGGCAAAGCTGCCGGTGGCCGCTGCATCCCATTGCGCCTTGAGTTCGCTGGCACCCTCATTGATGCGCTCCTGCAGCGGACTGGCCAGTTCGGTGGCATTGAGCACGCGCTGGGCCGCCTGCTCGGTCATGCGGGCCACGTATTCCAAGCGGTCACGCGCGTCGGGCATGTCGCTGGCGGCCTTCTCCAGAAGCCGGTCAAAACCCAGACCGCGCAAGCTGTCGTGCAGGTTGCGCGTCATGTGGCCGATGCGGACCAGCACCTCGTCGTTGACCCCGGCACCCTCGCCGGAAGCGGTACGGGCAGGATTGGCAGCGTTGTCCACCTCAGCCACCTGCGGCCATCTTTTCGAAGATCTTGCCCAGCTTTTCATCCAGCGTGGCGGCGGTGAAAGGCTTGACCACGTAGCCGTTGGCACCGGCCTGGGCGGCGGCGACGATGTTCTCCTTCTTGGCTTCGGCGGTCACCATCAGCACGGGCAGCTTGGAGAGGGCCGGATCCTTGCGGATTTCCTGCAGCATGGTCAGGCCGTCCATGTTGGGCATGTTCCAGTCGGAGACGACGAAGTCGAACTGGTCGCTGCGCAGCTTCTGCAACGCCTGCACGCCATCTTCGGCCTCATCCACGTTGGTGTAGCCCAATTCCTTGAGCAGGTTGCGCACGATGCGGCGCATGGTCGAAAAATCGTCGACGACTAAGAACTTGGTATTGGGACCCGACATGCTAAGACTCCATCTGAACAATTGAATTCTTGGTTATCGGCAAGTGCATGAGCCAACTTGAACCGATACCTCTTTTCACCTCAGCACGGGCTGAGCGCCCGTGCTGCCCCTCATCTGCCTCGCATTGTAGTGCAGCAAAACAAAATCGGCAGAACAATCCGCGCCGAAACCCGCTTCAGACGCGCAGTGCGCGACTTCCGTGTTCCGCCAGCCACGCCAGCACCCTGCCCGGCATGGCCTGCAGCGACAGGACTTCGTGCGCGGCACCGATGGCGATGGCTTCGCGCGGCATGCCGAAGACCACACAGGACGCTTCATCCTGGGCAAAGTTGTAGGCACCGGCATTGCGCATCTCCAGCATGCCCTGGGCGCCATCCTTGCCCATGCCGGTCAGGATCACGCCCACCGCATTCTTGCCGGCACAGGTGGCGGCCGACTGGAACAGCACGTCCACCGAGGGGCGATGACGGTTCACCGGCGGTCCCTGATCGAGCTGGGTCATGTAGTTGGCGCCGCTGCGCACCAGCTTGAGGTGCGAGTGGCCCGGTGCGATATAGGCATGGCCGGGCAGCACGCGTTCATTGCCGGCCGACTCCACCACCGAGATCTTGCACAGGTTGTTCAGACGCTGGGCGAAGGAACGCGTAAACCCCTCCGGCATGTGCTGGGTGATGAGGATACCCGGGCAGTCGGAGGGCATGCGGATCAGGAATTCCTTGATGGCTTCGGTGCCGCCGGTGGAGGCGCCAATGATGATCAACTTTTCGCTACTGGTCAGCGGATTGCGAATCTGCGGCAAGGCCTCGCCGGGCGTGGCGGCCTGCTCGGCCGCGCGCGACGGACGGGCGCGTACGCGCGCCTTGGCGGCGGCGCGGATCTTCTCGGCGATCATGTCGGCATACTCCTGCATGCCGCTCTGGATCGAGATCTTGGGCTTGGTCACGAAATCGATCGCCCCCAGCTCCAGCGCGCGCAGGGTGATTTCGGAGCCGCGCTCGGTCAGCGAAGACACCATCACCACCGGCATGGGGCGCAGACGCATGAGCTTTTCCAGGAAATCCAGGCCATCCATGCGCGGCATTTCCACGTCCAGCGTGAGCACGTCCGGATTGGTCTGCTTGATCAGCTCGCGGGCAATGATCGGGTCCGGCGCCACGCCGACCACTTCCATGTCCGGCTGGCTGCCGATGATTTCGCGCATGACACTGCGGATCAGTGCCGAATCGTCGACGATAAGAACTTTAATTTTCATCACTCAGTCACTCAAACTCAATATTGCAGGTTGTCCCGGTTACGGCCGGGCAGTGCCCGCCCCACCCCGTCAGAACAGATCCACCTCGCCACCGACCGGCTTGGTGACCAGCTTGCTGGCGTAGGCTTTTTCGCGATTGACCAGCGTGTCGTTGTGCATCTGTTTCAGTTTCTTGACCAGCACCTTGCCGGTCCGCGGGAAAAAATAGACCTTGCGCGGATAGATGTCGTTGAGATCTTCCGCGACCACGCGGATGTTTTCCGCTTTCAGGTAGCGCCGCACGAATTCGGCATTGCGCTCGCCCACATTGATGGCCGAGAAGCCCCGTAGCACATTGCCGCCACCAAATACCTTGGCTTCCAGGTTCTCGCGTCGCGCGCCGGACTTGAGCACGTCGTTGATCAGCACTTCCATGGCATAGGTACCGTAACGTGCCGAGGCCGAGACCGGGCTGCCGTCGTCGCCGCCGCCGTCGGGCAGCATGAAGTGGTTCATGCCGCCGATGCCGGAGACGCGATCACGGATGCAGGCCGACACGCAGGAGCCCAGCACGGTGACGATCATCATGTCCTTGGTGGTGAAGTAGTACTCGCCCGGCAAGATCTTAGCCGCATCGCAATCGAAGGTGCGATCGTAATAGAGATTGGTGGCAATCTGCTCCGAGGCCTGGCTCATGGCTTGGTCCTTGCGACGCGCTGCGTGGCATTGAGTTCATAGACCGTCTTGCCCTTGAGCTTGAGGGCATCGGAGACATACAGGAAGTTCTCCGAATGGCCGGCGAACAGCAGGGCATGAGGCTTCATCAAGGGGACGAATCGGGACAGGATCTTGCTCTGGGTCGGTTTATCGAAATAGATCATCACGTTGCGGCAGAAGATCACGTCGAACTGACCGCTCAGGGGCCAGCCGTCGCCCAGCAGATTGAGCTGCTTGAAGGTAATCAGCTTGCGCAGTTCAGGACGCACGCGTACGTAGCCCTCATGGCTACCCTTGCCGCGCAGGAAGAATTTCTTGACCCGCTCGGGCGACATCTTCTCGATGCGCTCCATGGGGTAGACGCCATTGGCGCCGGTGGCCAGCACATTGGTATCGATGTCGGTGGCCACGATCTGTACCGGTGGCGTCATCGAGCCATAGGCTTCGCAGGCGGTCATGGCGATGGTATAGGGCTCTTCTCCGGTGGAGGCCGCCGAACACCAGATGGTCGCGGGTTCCTTCAGGGTCTTGAGGAAATCGGCCAGGATCGGGAAGTGATGCGCCTCGCGGAAGAACGAGGTCAGATTGGTGGTCAGCGCATTGGTGAAGGCTTCCCACTCGTCGGAGTCGTGGGTGCGTTCCAGCATGTCCAGGTATTGCTGGAAGGAGGTGATGCCGGTGGCCCGCAGGCGCCGCGCCAGGCGGCTGTAAACCATTTCCTGCTTGCTGTCGGCCAGCGCGATGCCGGCCCGCTGGTAGATGAGGCCACGCACACGCTCGAAATCACGGCTGTTGAAATCGAACTCCTTGCCGGATGATTCGCCCTTGCCTGGTACCGTCGGCTTCACTGTCTTTCCTTCCCTGGCGCAGCGCCCCTTGAGACGCTGCTTGCTGTCTATCGCCCGCCCTATCTGGACGGACACCCCCTTGGCGCATAATCTATCAGCCGTCTGGCGGGGTCAAGCGAATCAGCCGTGGAAATGAAACGGTTTTACCCCCCTATTGCGGCAAGTCAATCAGGGGCCGACGTGCATAGGCTTCTCAAACCTTGGAAATCCTCACCGGCCGCGCGGGACGCCCACTCCCCGACGAGCGTGCTGCGGCCTTGCTGACCGGAGCCGCAGCCTCTGGGGCCGGTGCGGAAGACTGCGCCGGAGTATGGCTGGACCGATACCCTACCCGGAACCCGCCCCAGTGCTTGCCGTTGACGTAGATCGGCACCGACAGGTCGTGCATCACCTCGCCGGTATCGCGTCTATAGGTCTGCAACAGGAAGGGCCTGGTGTTGGCCCCGCAGCGCTTGCCGGTACGGTCGCTGAAGATGCGCTTGGTGCGGTTGTTGACCAGGTCGGTGTCGTAGTCGCCGGTCAGGGGCTGGGAGAACTTCTTGTTGTGGGTTGGAAAGTAACCGTTATTGTCGACGGCACCCGCATAGGCCAGTTGCGGCATGCTGGCCAGCAGTGCTTCCTGGATCGCCGGCAGGACGCGGTCGGTGAAACCGTCGAACTGGCTGGAATGCTTTTGTGGCGAGGTGTTGGGAATGGGCTTGTAGCTGCGGTCGAACAGGGCTGCTTCGCTGATCTGACCGGACCGGATCGAGGCCTCGAAGAGCTTGCCCACCGCCTGCGCGGCACCGCTTGCTGCCACACGAATGGCGTCGTGTCCGCTGCGCGCGCCGCCATCGATGATGGCCTCGAACACGGCCTCGGCCCGCTCCGAGAGCAGCATGGCCGACGCCGCCACGCGCGGCAGTTCGTGATCAGTCTGCAGCATGCCGTTGCGAATGTCGGTGATGGCCTCGGCGATCTCCTGGGTAGTCTGCACGTGTTCGCGCGAGGCTACCGCGATTTCCTCGATCTGTTCCTGCGACTGGCTGGCGGAACGTTCGATGCTGTTGAGCAGCCCATGCACCTTTTCCACGTTCTGCGCCGCCTCCAGCACGCGGCTGCTGAGCGAATTCATGCCCGTGGCGGCACGCTCGGCTTCTTCGGTGATGGCGCGCACCATCACGCCGATGTCGTCGGTAGCTTCCTTGGTGCGCTGGGCCAGCTGGCGCACCTCCCCGGCCACCACGGCAAACCCGCGCCCCTGCTCGCCGGCGCGGGCCGCTTCGATGGCCGCGTTCAAGGCCAGCAGGTTGGTGCGGGCGGCAATCTCGCTGATCACTTCGGTGATGCCATGGATGCGTCGCGACTTTTCCTGCAACTGCGCCATCATCGACGACGCCGACAAGGCATCCGTACGCGCCTGCCCAATCTGCTCCAGCCCTCGGTCGACTTCGGAACGGCCGCTGACGCTTTCGGTACGGACTTCAGCCGCAATGGCCGAGGCGCGCTCGGCATTGGCCGCAATCTGTTCGGTGGTGGTCGCGTTCTGCTCGGCACTGACCGTGATGCGATCGGCGGCGACCACGTCCTTGCTGATCTTGCTCTTGATAGTATCGACGAAGAAGGACGTCTCGGCCGCCCCGATCATGATGTGATCGATCTCCCCACCGATCTTGTCCACCAGTTGCCCATCCCCGGTCTGCCCGCGCCGCTGCGCCAGCGAAAACGCCAACAGGCCCAGCAGGACAGCTACGCCGCTGCAGCCTGGCGCGCTCAGCCACTGCGCCGCACCGGCAGCATGCAGCGCCAGCGCCGTTGCGCCGCCCAGCACCAGGCCCGCCATCCAGGGCAATGCGCCGCTCCATGTCCGGGCGGATGCACCGGTCTCCGTGATCTTCCCCATTCTTGTCTCCTCGCGGATTTTTCCGCTTTTCTTCACCTGTTCCCACACAGGTTTGGGTGCGGACCAAATACACCGCAGTTTCCAGAGGCTATAGCGGCCAGCTTACGCCTAACTGAACGAACAAATCTTCATATCCCCATATTGCCACATCACAACAGGCCCGATACCTCCCGCACCAGGCACCCAACACTTTTTTCTCCGGTACGACTATAATCGCCCCACTTTATAGGATAGGGGGGTATGGTATATGGCTCATCTGACACAGCACACGGATGCCCTGCTCAATCGTGTGCGTCGCATCGGTGGTCAGTTGCAGGCGCTGGAGCGCGCGCTGGAAGGTCAAGCCGACTGCGCCAGGACCTTGCACCTGGCGGCGGCCATTCGCGGTGCCGTGCACGGCCTGATGGATGAACTGATCGAATCGCATGCCCGCGAACACGTGGCCCGATCGGGTCTGAGCGACGAAGAACGCCAACAGGGGCTGGAAGAGCTCCTGGAAGCGATCCGCCGCTATGCCAAATGAGATCAAAGGAGACAGCATGAACAGCCACGCCACTTACCGCCACGACCACAACTATCTGGGCGCCAACCATGACCGCAACACCCGCCGCACACTGTGGGTGGTCGCCCTGACGGCGGTGATGATGGTGGCCGAAATCGCAGTCGGCTACCTGACCGGCTCCATGGCCCTGCTGGCCGACGGCTTCCACATGGCTACCCACACGGGGGCGCTGGCCATTGCCGCGGGCGCCTACGTGTTTGCCCGTCGGCATGCGCACGACGAGCGATTCAGCTTTGGCACCGGCAAGGTCGGCGACCTGGCGGGATTTGCTTCGGCGCTGGTACTGGCGGTCATCGCCATCGGTATCGGCGGCGAATCGCTGTGGCGACTGGCCACTCCCAGCGTGGTGGATTTTGGCGAGGCGATTCAGATTGCGGTCGTCGGCCTGATCGTCAACATCGTCAGTGCCCTGTTGCTGATGGAGGGGCATGGGCACGATCATGCGCATGCCCATGAAGCGGCGCATGCACATCCCGCTCACGAGGATCACCACGGGCATGGGCACGATCATCACGGCCATCATCACGAAGGGCATGACAACAACCTGCGTTCGGCCTATCTGCACGTGGTGGCCGACGCCCTCACTTCGGTGCTGGCCATTGCCGCTCTGCTGGCGGGGCTCTATCTGGGCTGGACCTGGCTGGATCCGTTGATGGGGGTGGTGGGCGCGGTGGTGATTGCACGTTGGTCGTGGAGCCTGTTGCGCTCCAGTGCGGCGGTGCTGCTGGACGTGACCGATGCGCAGGTGGCGACGCGGATCGAGCGGGCGCTGGCTGATGCACCGGTGCAGATCGAGGACCTGCATGTCTGGCGCATCGGTCCTGCGGCGCGGGCGGCCATTGTCAGCGTATCGGCCAGGCAGGTCATGACGGAGGCGCAACTGCGCCAGAAACTGGCGACCGTGACCGAGCTGCGCCACCTGACACTGGAACTGCATCAAGCCCGATAAACAGGTGGCACCGGGTGCCGGGAGGGATCAAGAAAAAACAGCGGCCGAGGCCGCTGTTGTTGCGTCTGGCCCATCCGTTGGGCTCAGGTTCAGCGCCAGCCGCGATGCCAGCCGTAGCGCGGATGATGCCAGCCCCAGCCATAGTGGGCGTGATATTCCCAGACCCAGCCGGGACCGGGCGAGGCATAGGTGGGCTGCACGTACACTACGCCGGGCGGTGCCACGTAAGCCGGCTCGGCCACATAGGCCGGCCGCACCGTGGGCGGGGCCACGACGCAGCCGCTCAGGCCGAAGGCCGCGGCCAACGCCGGTATCAATACGAGGGATTTCATGGGCTTGCTCCTGATTTTGTTTGGCGGAAAGGGCCGGCGCCCGAAGGCGCCGGAACCACTTGGGGGGTGGTGATCAGGTAACGAGCTCAAGCATTCGGCAGAGGACGCCAAATTGTGTGTTTGTGTAACGCGTCAAGCAACGCCGTAAAAATATACTCGAGCTCATCAGGGAACTACTCGGCCAGCATTGCTCAAATTGCCAGCAGCTTCGACGCCCGGCTCAGCGCCGCGCAGTCAAGTCAGGGCAATTGAACAAGAACCGCGAGCTGAGCATGACCCACAAAGATCACTTCCTCACCCTGGACGGTTTCCGGGGCATTGCTGCCATTCTCGTGGTTCTCCGTCATACCACTGCGTATTTCGGTGACAACCCGTTCTTTTCAAGCTATCTGGCCGTCGATCTTTTCTTTTTGCTCAGTGGCGCAGTGGTGGCGCGCTCCTATGAGCAGCGCCTCAAGACTGACATGAATCTGCCCCGGTTCATGTGGATTCGCCTGCTACGGCTCTATCCGCTGTACTTTCTCGGAATCTGCATCGGCATCTTGGCGGTACTGACCGGTTTGTCAGCCTTCCAGGGGAAACTGCCGATTGCGGCCATGGCGGGCCTGCTCATGCTGCCAGCACTGTACTCCAGCCTGCTCTTTCCACTGAATGGCCCGGCCTGGTCGCTGTCCTCGGAAATGATCGCCAACTTCATCTATGGCTGGAAAGTGCGCCGGCTCAACGACCGCGCCTTGGCGGCACTGATGCTGACTTGCTTGGCCGGAATGATTCTTTTTGTGGCCATGTCTTCACAACATAGCCTGGACGCCGGCTTCCATCGACGCACTTACCATGTCAGCCTGTTACGTGTGGGATTTTCCTTTGCGGCGGGCGTTCTGCTGTACCGCTGGCTTGTACGCGTCAACCATCGCGCCGTGCTCGGCAATGGCAGAGCGGGCCTGGCCATTATCGCGGTGACCTTGACGCTGATGGCATCACCCTCCGCTGGTATTGTCCCCTTCTACGATGTGGTGGCGGTGTGCCTCATCTTCCCGCTCCTGGTCTATGCGGGAATGCGGTACCAGCCATCGGGCAGTCTGGCTCGGATCTGCCAGTTCCTCGGCGTGATTTCCTATCCGATCTACATCGTCCATAGTCCACTGGCCGAACTGATCAGACACACCTTCCCGATCTTCGCGAGCGGTCGCCAGGTGTCCGAATTTGCCCCGTGGGCTGGGATCATGTTTCTTGCCCTCCTGATCGGGATCGCATGGGTGCTGCATTACTTCTATGACGCGCCCGTTCGCAAGGTCATCGGAGAACGAGGACGGGCATTTTCGGCATCTGCGACCAGCGGGCAGTTGAAATAAGCAGCGCGGCAAGCCGAGGCTTGGACGGTCTGATCTTTGAGGCAGCCATTCTTCTGCCAGAAGCAGACCGCGAGATCATCCACGACCACGCGCCATCGATAGCCAGAAACAAAAGCGACTAAGGAAATTCGTTGCGTCGCCCTCCTGTGTGCCAATTGCTGACGCACCTTAGTTTTCCAGGTGAGAACAGAGATGCAGCACCTAGTCTTGGCACGGGCTTCTTTCTCGCCACTCTGAGCTTGTCAGGCCCCATCACGACCTCCTCCGTCAAGACTCTTCAACTGGCAGTGCATTTGTCGTCACAATCTGACAATTAACTGACAGTTAATCAATTTGCAAGTAATATTGCGCGGCCAAGCACAACTGCGGGCACTCGGGGACGGAGTAGATTAGGGGCAACAGAATATGAACACGCGTGAGGAGCAGGGACCTGCAGTTCAGGAAACCCAGGAGAACAAACTCATTCTTAGGGAAAGGATGAATACCCATCCAAAGCTCGGGGTAGCATTCATTTTAACGGGCGTGACGGGCTGCACTTTGCTATCCCAAGAATTTGATCTTGCTGAAGAAATTTTCATCCTAGGAATGCTGGCTGGAAATTCGATAGCAGCGCTTGGAGCACTTCTCGTAGCCCTTTGGTTTGATGCCCAAAGGTGATGTGTGCGGCACCATTTGACCTTTCATCGAACTACGTAAATGCTCCTGGGTGAAGCTGATTGCTCAGTTTCCCAAACTTTGCAAAACACATCGATTGGCGCTAGGCGCGCTGCGCTCAAGACTTACGTCTTCCGCCAAGATACGTTCGCGCCAAGCATCCCCAAAACGCAGCGACAAGCAATCAAGAGTAAGTCCAAATAAAAAGCGGCACCACGAAATTCGTGATGCCGCTTTTTTGTGCGCCGATATTGCTGACGCCATTTCATCTGTTGGTCGGGACGGTGTGATTCGAACACACGACCCCTTGCACCCCATGCAAGTACGCTACCAGGCTGCGCTACGCCCCGACTGAAGACAAAGATTATAGAGCGTCTGTGTTATTAAATCAACTGTTTCTGGAAAACATTTTTAATCATTTATCGGGAGGACTCGCGCGCATCTGTCCGCACGCTCTCCCCTTCCACAAGACTCAAATACTCACCGCTCGCCAAAGAATTCGTTGAGCAGGAAATTCTGCAAGCCCTTGGTATCTTCCAGTCTGGCCGACAAGGTCACCACCCGCCCCAGCTTCTGTGAATCGAAATTGAAATCACCCTGATAGTACCGACGGATCAACGCGATCATGCTGTTGACCACCGCCAGCTGCACGTTGCCGCCAAAACCGGCGTCCACCTCGATCAACTGGTTCTGGCTGCGCCGCTGGTCGGTCGTCCAGCCACGGAAGCTGTATTGCGCCACGCGCGGGCCCATGCTGATGATCTGGAAAACGCCATTGGTGCCGCGACCACGCCGATCCTGGAAGGCGATGTTGGCACGTGCAATATCGTTGGCAGACGGGTTTTCCGCCGCCCGCGCGGCTGCATTTTCCTGGGCAGCGGCCTGCTCCGCCTCCTCGCGCTTCTGACGATTGCGGTTGATCGACGTCATGAAGTCTTCCGCCGGTGCTGCAGGCGCCGCCGCGGCTTGACTGCTGGGCGCCTGCGTCACCGGCAGCGGCGTACGCTGCGGCACAGAACGGCGCACCGCTGGCGCGCTGTGGCGCGGAGCCGGCCTGGAAACCGGCTTCTTGTGGACCGGCTCGGGCTTTTTCGGCTCCGGCACAGGCTTGGGAGGCTCAGGCTGGACCACCGGAGCCGCAGGCCTGACGAACGTGACCTGCAATGGCGCATCCGGTCGGCCGGGCGCATCAAATCTCGGGGGCGCTTCATTCAGCTTGGCGCGCACGAACATGAACAGTGCTGCGTGGACCAGCACCGACGAGGCAATGCCCAGCGCAGTGCGGCGCCGCGATCGGGAAATCACCTCTGTTCGGGTCGACGAAACGGAAAAACTCATACGGTGTGAAGACGGCTGCGGCGCAACGGCCTGCAATCAGTGCCGCAGAGCTCGGATACGAGCGCCCCATGCGCCTCGTCCCGCTCTTGCCCTGTCCTGCATGCCCATCGGCAAAGGCGCCATTTTAGCCGGTTTTGTCATGGGAACCGGACAACATTGCGAACAAGCACCTCGCCCTCCCTAACGCCAGCGTCGGTGACCACCCCAACCACTGCTGTAACCAAAATAGAAGGACGAAGAGGGATAACTGTAAGCCGGGTAGGCAGGATAAGCGGGATAGCCGTAATAAGGAGAATAGACCGGCTGCGCCGGATAAACCGCCGCACCGCTGTACGGGCTTGCAGGGACTGCCACACAACCACCGAGCAGCAGAACCGTCGGCAATGCACACGACAAGAGCGCAAGACGCGAAAGATGCTTCATATGAATGGCTCCTCAGGCGCTGCAGCGCCAACGTGACACTATCGCCCAGCGGCCCCGGCGCAGCCATCACGCTTACCCTTTGTTACGCGCTCTACCTGTCGGTATATGAACATGTCGGCAGGCAAATGGACGTCACCAGGTGTTTTTACTGCCTATACCCGCGCAACCATAATGCAGGATCACGCAACTTATATAATGGCGCAGCAACAAGCCATGCCGCACGCCAGTGCGGCGCCATCATAAAACGAGACCTCCGCGCGCCTTGCCCTGCACGGTGCCGCGCTTCAGAACAAGCCGCTCAACATGACCATGCCAGCCTCCTCCCACCGCGCCCCCGTTGTTGTCATCGCTCCCGATTCGTTCAAAGGTTCACTCTCGGCTCAAGAGGTGGCCGCCGCCATCGGCGCGGGCATCAAGCGCGCCATCCCTGATGCCGAGGTCCGGCTATGCCCGATTGCCGATGGCGGCGAAGGCACCCTGGATGCGCTCATGCACGCCGGTGGCGAGCGCCTGACCGTAACCTGCCGCAATGCGGCGGGAGAACCCTTCATGGCACCAGTAGGCATCCTCAACAATGGCAGTGCAGTCGTGGAATCGGCGGCCATCGTCGGCTTGACCGATGCGGCCGGCACCGCGCTGCCCGTCGATGAGCGCACCACCCTGGGGGTGGGGGATGCCATCCTCAGCCTGCTCGATCGCGGTGCCCGTCATTTCCTGGTGGCCCTGGGCGGGAGCAGCACCAATGATGGTGGCGCCGGCTTGCTGGCAGCGCTCGGCGTGAAATTCCTGGATGCTGCCGGCGAGCCTGTGCCTCCGGTTCCGGCACAGCTGCAGCGCATTGCCCGGGTAGATGCTTCCTTGCTGGATCCGCGGGTGAAGCAGGCGCAATTCGTGGCCATGTCGGATGTCGACAATCCCCTCTGCGGTGAAGAAGGTGCGACCGCCGTGTTTGGTCCGCAAAAAGGCGTACAGCCGGAACAGGTGCCCGTGATCGACCGCGCCCTCGCCCATTTCGCCCGCGTGCTGGAGGCTGCACTGGGCCACCAGGCGGCCACGCGGCCGGGTGCCGGGGCTGCAGGCGGCCTGGGCTACGCCTTGCTGATGCTGGGCGCGCAATTCCGCTCAGGTGCAGAGACGGTGGCCGACCACATCGGACTGGATCAGGCCCTGGCCGGTGCAGACTGGCTCATTACCGGCGAAGGCCGCAGCGACGCCCAAACCCTGCACGGCAAGGCCCCCTTCATTGCCAGCCAGCGGGCGCGCCGCGCCGGAGTTCCAACGACTCTGCTCTCCGGCGGGATCGACCGCAAGTCACTGGAAAAACTGCAGACCAGCTTCTCCGGCTGCTTTTCGATTGCCTTCGGTCCCATGAGCCTGCAAGAGGCCATTGCACAGGCGCCTGACCTGCTCAAGGACAGCGGCGAACAACTGGCGCGCCTGTGGCACGCCAGCGCCGACCAATAAGCTTGAGCCGCTCTGACGGTACCGGGGCAGACCGACCGGTCTGCCCCGGTACCGTCCACCTCCCCTCCTCACCTCAACGCTCCCTGCCTCCATCGGGAATGCGTTCGCATCTTCCGGCCCGACGATCCAAGCCCGCTCTTCTGCGCTGAATGCCAGCGGAGAAATCGACGTACGGATGCTTTATCAATAAAACAACCCCCCGCCTCTCTCAATGCAATTTGGATGTCATTCTGGCAATCCTGCCACTGGTAAAGATCGTCTCTATTTAGTTTTCATTTAGACATTATTTAAAATGCAATTTTAGATGTTATTTAATTAACTAAATCTGCTAAAATCGTTGTCAATAGAACAAAATAATTGCCACACGGATTTCTTAGTTTCCGCAGTGCACAATTCTGCACTAGTGCCCGGCAGAAATTGTTGAAATCCTTTACTGGAGCGGGTTTCCGGCCGATGAAAAAAATCAGGAAAAGTGAATTTTCAGCCCAAACTTCATTGCTCAGCTGGGGTCAGAATGTTATAGTTCCGACATCAGCACATTTTTTGTAACATCCGTCAGAATTTGTCAGGAATCAATTGATTTCAGACAACAAAAAGATTGGCCACGACGCAAGTGTCCGAGGGCAATCCGGCAGCAAAGTGAGTTGATCTGCTTTTGAATGGAGAGCGCCACGCGCAATCCTCATTACACATAGTTACAAACTTAAGGATTGATCCCATGAAAAAACTTCTCGCCACTTCCGCAGTTGCCCTGGCACTGTCGATGGCCGGCACTGCGGCCCACGCTACCTCCTTCGTACTGGACACCACCGGTGGCACCGCGTCCATCAGCTCGCCCAAGTACCTGGCCAACCAGTCTTTTACCGATAGCTACACCTTCACCATCTCCAGCCTGACCGACATCTCGTCGGCGGTGACGGCGACCTTCGTTTCCACCAATGGCGGCGGCCTGACCAGCTATAACCTGGTCAACACCACCACCAACGCGACCATCGCCACGGGCGTGTCATCGAGCTCCACGGCGGGCAAGAACACCATCATCACCTTCAGCGTGGACGCCTCGCGCCTGAGCGCCGGCAACTACTCGCTCAACATCACCGGCAAGGGCACCTACGGCGGCAACCTGACCCTGACCTCGTCGGTCCCCGAAGTCTCCACCACCGCCATGATGCTGGGCGGCCTGGTCTTCGTGGGCATGATGGCGTGGCGTCGTCGCCGTGGCGAACAGAAGCTGTCGATGCCCATGGGCATGACTGCCGCCTGAGCCGCCATTCGGCCGATATGAATAAAAAAGCCCGGGCACAAAGTGCTCGGGCTTTTTTACGTCTGCGATATCGAGGCGGGACCGGCAGCGTAGCGCTACCGGATGTGCAGCCACTGCCCCTGCACAATTGCCCCCCCCTTGCGGACAGGTGAAGCTTTATTCCAAAAACCGCTTATGCCGGCGAATCCGCCGACGGCATTGCCACGATCCTGGCGGGCGCCCCCACTGCCGTGGCTCCGGCGGGAACGTCGTGCAATACCACCGACATTGCCCCGATCTTGCAACCATCTCCGAGATGAATCCCCCCGAGCACCTGGGCATAGGCCCCCAGTTCGACATCATCGCCAATGACCGGCGAAGGCCCGTCCGCATGGCGATTGCCGATGGTCACCCCCTGCCGCAGCGTGCAACGTGCACCGATGACCGCCTGTTCATTGACGAAGATATTGCCGAAGTGCCAGATCCGCAGTCCGGGGCCAATCCTGGCACCCCGCGGCAGGCTGATGCCGAATGCGGTTTCAGTGAGGCGAAATACCGGCCAATAAAACACATTGTGCAACTTGCGCACCCATCCGGCCGGTCGGGCCTCGATGCGCCGCCCCCAGCGATAGACCCAGATGGCCCAGATCGATTGTTCTTTCAAGAACGGGCGGCGCAGGTTGTAGCGCTCCAGATCAGCCCTCCAGTCAGGATCCTGCGACATCCATGTTCCTTTCAAAATCGGTCATTGATCAAGCTTTTATCTGCATCAGCCGCGATCTTGTCGCCTTGTCATCATGAAGGTCAAAAACTTCACATACAGACAACAAAAACTTCGCAGCGTTTCACAACGGTTTTTTGCGTCAAAAGACGACTGTGCAGCGCAACAATATGATAAATTTGCCGAACAAGCCAGCAACTGCGAGTAATTGCGGCGAAAAATTTCCGATCGGAAAATCGTCACGGAACTTTTCGTTCAGCTTCTGATCCGTGCAGCTGGCTTCACGAAGCATCACAATTCCTCACCGTGGCACCCCAGGGATGGCACGCTGAGGAAGCGGCTCCGACTTCGATTCATGATAAGAGCAAATGCCGTCACGCCGGACCAGAAGAACGATGCAGGGAGCTTGGCCCATGGGTTCTTTGAGCGTCGTTGCGAAGGCGGCTGAGACCTGAACAATCGAATCCGGGTGGCCGGGCGGCATCATCGGCAATCCCGATGAAGGCGGCGACCGGTGCTTCTGCAAGGCATTCCCTCTCATCTGAAAGCACTTCCATGACCACGGTATCGAACTGGCCCGAGACATCCCTCTTCCTGAGCATCACCTGCATTGCCTTCATCGCCGCGCTGGTTCGCCCTCTTCTTCCTCTTGGTCTTCTTGCCCCTTGTCGCGCGCTTGATGCTGCCCAGGCAGGCCGCATTGCCTCTGCGCATTGCGGTATCTGCGCGTGAGCCCCGCCATGCGCTGTATCGCCGTCATTCCCGCCCGATTCGGCTCCAGCCGCTTGCCGGGCAAACCGCTGGCCGACATCCTGGGCAAACCCATGATCCAGCACGTCTACGAGCGCGTCAAAAGCATCGATGAACTGGCCGATGTGGTGGTGGCCACCGATGATGAGCGTATTGTGGCGGCCGTGAGCTCCTTTGGTGGCAAGGCCCTGCTGACCTCGCCCGATCACCCTTCGGGCACCGACCGTCTGCGCGAGGTCATGCAGCATCATCCGGCAGACCTTTATCTGAACGTCCAGGGCGACGAGCCGCTGGTCAATCCGGCCCACCTGCGCAGCCTGCTCCAGGCCATGCTGACAGCACCACAGGTACAAGCTGGCACGCTGTGCCACCCGATCAGTGCAAGCGAGGCCGAGAACCCCAATACCGTCAAGGTGGTGCGCAATCGCGCCGGCGACGCCCTGTATTTCAGCCGTGCCCGTATCCCGTTCGAACGCGAGTCCACCGGCAGGACGCGCTATTTCAAGCACATTGGCGTCTACGCCTATCGCGCCGAACTGCTGGCCGCCTTCCCCGGCCTGCCGCCGAGCGAACTGGAAGGTGCCGAGATGCTGGAACAGCTGCGCATCATGGATGCCGGCTGGCAGATCCGGGTGATCGAAGTCGATCACGCTGCTCCCGGCGTCGATACCCCGGCTTGCCTGGAGCGGGTGCGCGCGCTCATGTCCGGGCAGCCCGATCCGGCGCTCGAAGCCGGCAGCCTGGCCGATGTCAGACTGGTCATCACCGACATCGATGGCGTGCTTACCGATGGCGGCATCTGGTACGACGACAGCGGCGAGTGTCTGAAGCGTTTCCATGTGCGCGATGGCATGGGCATCAAGATGCTGCAGGAAGCCGGTGTCAACGTCGCCGTCATTTCCGGGCGCGACTCGGCCACCCTGCGCCGCCGTCTGGCGGACCTGGGCATTACCGTGTTCCACCTCGGTGCCAAGGACAAGGCAGCAGCTTGCCGGGCCATCATGGAGCACTATCAGGTCGGCCCGCACGCCACCGCCATGATCGGCGACGACAGCATCGACCTGCCCGGCTTTGCCGCCTGCGGCTGGCCGGTGGCCGTGGGTGACGCACCGGATTACGTCAAACGTCACGCTCGCGTGGTGCTGGCCAAGGCCGGCGGCCACGGTGCCTTCCGTGAATTTTCCGACAGCGTATTGAACGCGCAGAACCGTTCTGCCATCTATGACAGCGTCGCTGGTTATGCCCAGGCCATGAGCCGCATGACGCAGTGAACAGCCCTACAACAAAGTGAGCACAGCATGAGAACAACCGGAATCCGGGTCTTCCACGAACAGGCGCAAGCCTTGAACATGATCGCCGAACGCCTGGCCAATGAATTCGAGCAGGCCGTCGACTTGATGTACCACACCCGGGGGCGCGTGATCGTCTCCGGCATGGGCAAGTCCGGCATCATCGGCAGCAAGATCGCGGCCACCCTCGCCTCCACGGGGACGTCCTCCTTCTTCGTGCATCCGGGCGAGGCCTATCACGGCGACCTGGGCATGTTCACCGAGGCCGATACGGCCATCCTGATCTCCTACAGCGGCGAGACCGAAGAGGTCATCCGCCTGATCCCCTCCCTGAAGCATTTCGGACTGCGCATCATCGCCATCGTCGGCAAGCGCGCTTCCACGCTGGGCAAGAACGCCGACGTGGTGCTGGATGTCTCGGTGCCGCGCGAAGCCTGCCCCAACAACCTGGCGCCCACCACTTCCACTACCGCCACGCTGGTGATGGGCGATGCGCTGGCCGTGGCGCTGATCGAAAAGCGCGATTTCAAGCCCAACGACTTCGCCCGTTTCCATCCCGGTGGCAGCCTGGGCAAGCGCCTGCTCACCCGCGTCAAGGATGTGATGCACACCCAGTTGCCGTGGGTCATGCGCGATACCGCCATCGTCGACGTGATCAGCCAGATGACCGAAGGCGGCCTGGGCATGGCGCTGGTGAGCGCCGATGGCAACCGCCAGGCGCTGTGCGGTGTGATCACCGACGGTGATTTGCGCCGTGCCCTGGCCGCGCGCAAGGACATCTATCACATCACCGCTGCCGACCTGATGAACAGCTCGCCCAAGACCGTGTCGGAAAACGAGATGTTCGTCGATGCCGAAGCCAAGATGCTGGAATTGAACATCACCGCCCTGGTCGCGCTGAACGAACAGCAGCATGTGGTGGGCGTACTCAAGCTGCTGGATGCCAAGCGGCTGTGATTGCGGCGCAAAACCACGTATTCTCCCCTCCGGGCGCCGATGCACAGGCGCCGGAATTTGAAAATAACCTCCTGCATGAGGAAACGGAACATGATCAAGATCAATGAGATTCAGGTTGGCAACGAACTGCCCTTCGTCCTTTTCGGCGGCATCAACGTCCTGGAATCCGAACAATTCGCCGTGGATGTCTGCGGTGAATACGTGCGCATCACCAAGGAACTGGGCATTCCCTATGTCTTCAAGGCGTCCTTCGACAAGGCCAACCGTTCTTCCATCAAGAGCTACCGGGGTCCCGGTCTGGAAGCCGGCCTGAAGATCTTTGAAGCCGTCAAGAAAGCCCACGGCGTGCCGGTGCTGACCGACGTGCACGAGCCCTACCAGGCCGCCGAAGTGGCCAGCGTCTGCGACGTGCTGCAGCTGCCCGCCTTCCTGGCGCGCCAGACCGACCTGGTGATCGCACTGGCCAAGACCGGCAAGGTCATCAACATCAAGAAGCCGCAATTCGTCAGCCCGCCGCAGATGAAGAACATCGTCGAGAAATTCGAAGAAGGCGGCAACACCAATGTGATGCTGTGTGACCGTGGCGCGCAGTTCGGCTATGACAACCTGGTGGTGGACATGCTGGGCTTTGGCGTGATGAAGCAGGTCAGCGGCAACAAGCCGGTGATCTTTGATGTGACGCACGCGCTGCAACAGCGCGAATCCGGTGCCGCCGCATCGGGTGGCCGTCGCGGCCAGGTGACCGAACTGGCCCGTGCCGGCATGGCACTGGGTCTGGCCGGTCTGTTCCTGGAGGCGCACCCGGATCCGACCAAGGCCTTGTGCGATGGTCCGAGTGCATTGCGGCTGTCGCAGCTCAAGGCGTTCCTGGAACAGGTCAAGGCCGTCGATGACCTGGTCAAGAGCCTGCCTGAGCTGGATACGCATTGAGCATGGCCGCATCGCCCCAGACGCACCCGACCGCACTGCGAGGACGCCCGTGAGCGCCGCCGCCAACGCCCGCTGGATTGCCCTGACGCAGGTCGTCAAGATCGTATCCCAGCTGGTCAACATGTTTGTGTTGACCCGGCTGATCGCCCCTTCCGAATATGGTCTCATGGCCATGGCCGGGGTGGCGACCAACCTGGCCTTCGTGCTGCGCGACATGGGTACCGCTGCGGCCATCATCCAGAAAGCCGAAATCAGCGAGGCCGATACCTCCTCGGTGTTCTGGCTGAACATGGCTGGCGGAACTCTGCTGATGGTTTTGCTGTTAGCAACTGCCCCCTTGCTGGCAGGAACGTTCCACGAACCACGTCTGACCGAAGTGCTGTGGATACTGTCGTTGTCGTTCCCGATTGCGGCCAGTTCGACCGTGCACCAGGCGCTGCTGGAACGCGTTTCGCGCTTCCGGCTGGTCGCCGGAATTGAGTCCGCCTCCTCGTTGATGGCCCTGGTGATCGCCCTGGTGCTGGCCTACCGTGGCCTGGGGGTATGGAGCCTGATCGCGCAGGCGCTGCTGATGGCGGCTTGCACCACGGTGCTGATGTGGTGGTTCTCGCCCTTCCGTCCCAAGGCGGTATTTGACAGGGAGGCACTGCGCGGCGTCTTCAAGTTCAGCGGTTCCATGGCCGGTCATCAGTTGGCCAGCTACCTCTTCCGCAATGCAGACAGCTTCATCGTTGGCAAGATGCTCGGCATCACCGTACTGGGCAACTATTCGCTGGCCTACAAGCTCATGCTGTTTCCGGTCCAGAACATTTCCTGGGTCGCGGTACGCTCGCTGTTCCCCGTGATGAGCCGACGACAGGATGACAAGCCCTACATGGCCGCGCTGACGCTACGCTCCCTGAAACTCGTTTCGTTCATTTCGGCCCCGATCATGTTCGGCGTGGCCGGCGTCTCGGATCTGTTCGTCGACAGCTTCCTGGGTCCCAAGTGGTATCTGGTGGGCGGCATCCTCACCTTCCTTGCGATGGTCGGCTACGTACAGGTCATTTCCAGCATCGCCAGCCCGGTGCTGATGGCACTGGGCAAATCCGACTGGCTGTTCCGCATGTCCATGGTGGGTACCCCACTGCACATCGTCGCCTATGTCACCGGCGCTTGGATCGATGGTGCCCGGGGCCTGGCGATAGCCTATCTGGTGGCTGCCATCATGATGGCGCTACCGGGCTTCTATCTGGCAGGCAAGGCCTTGTCGATCAGGTTTAGGGATTTCCTCAGTAGCCTGATGCCATCGGCGCTCAGCGGACTGGCCATGGCGCTGTTGCTGCAGCTTGCCCGCAAGCAGTTGCCGCAGTATTCGGGCCATCTGCTCTTCGCCATGCTGGTGGGCGGGGGCATCCTGTTCTGGGCTCTCACGGTAGCACTTTTCCAACGGCGGGAAGCGGGCGAGTTCATCCAGCTTGCCTTCCGTCGCCTCAAAAAATGAAGTCGTCCGGCGACAGAAAACCTATGGAATACCTTGCGCTGATCCGCACGTTCAACAGTCTTCCCCTGGTCGAAGAAGTCATTGGCTGCCTGCGCATGCAAACCTGCCCGCCAACGGCCATCATGGCCGTCGATAGCGGCTCCGATCCGGGGCAGGCAGAGGCGCTGCGTGCGCTGGTAGATGTCTGGCTGGATGTATCGGGCCAAGCTTTCAACTACTCTCGCTCAATCAACCTGGGGGTACAGGCTGCCACGCTGGAGAACGTACTGATCATTTCCTCCCACGTGATGTTGCGTGAGCAGGACGTCATGGAGCGCTTCTTCGCCGAGCTGGCCAGCAAGGGCGATCGTGTCGGGTCGGTCATATCCAACAAGTCCCAGGCCTGGCTGGTGCGGCAGGTGAACAATGCCAGCTTCACCGGCGTCAACGGACTGACCAATTCGTGCAGCTTCGCGCCGACGGCCTTGCTGCGTGAATTGCCGTTCCGGGAAGAGGTATTCGCTTCGGAAGATCAGGAATGGACCAAGCGCTTCCTGGCCATCAAGGCTGGTAGCCTGACCGTCGTCGAAACCGGCCAGATCGACTATCTCAACAAGCATTTCAGCTACAAGAAAAAATACAATGAAGAAATGGCCTTGGCCAGCTTCGTCGATACCCGCCGCAAAGGGCTGCCGGCCATTCTGACGTGGCTGCTCAAGTCGATCTGGTCGATCTGCTTCCGCGGTGACAAGGCCAAGGCCGGACATCGCTTCAGGGTTGCGATGGGACTGTGCAAGGCACGCTTCAAGAAACCGGACATCAACTCCAAGTATTACTAAGCGACCTCTCCATGAAAATCGCCATCTTCGTCCTGGCCGACATGTTCGTGCCGCTCATGCTCAGCACCGGCAATTGCCTGGAGCAGCACCATGGTCATCAGGTACGCTACCTGAACTTCCTGCCCCACGATCACAAGCTGCTGGCCACCAATACCGACCAGCTCTACCCGCGCAATCTGGAAACGCTCGATGGCAGCAAAGAGGAGGCCAGCACCCTGTTCTCCCCGGACGAAGTGAAGGAAATGGTCGGCTTCATGCAGACCAAGCACGGCGGGAGCCTCAATGAATGGCATGGTCGCGTCAATACGGTGGCGCGCTATGTACATCGCTTCCTTGACGAGCAACAGCCCGAGCTGTTCGTGGTCTGGAACGGGCAGGACCATATCGGACAGATCATCACCATCTTGTGCCGTCGCCGTGGCATTACCGTGGTCTATCTGGAGAACGGCTACTTCGCCAACACCTTGCAGGCCGACCTGGGCGGGGTCAACGCTTCGGCCACACTGGCCTCCATGGACTTCGACGCGGTGCTGGCACAGGCGCGATCGCAAACAGCTGCCGTGGCGGCAGAGAAGGCGGCGCCCTCCTTGCACCTGCGCCCCCTGACCCGTACGCAACTGGCTGCGATCGCGCTGGCGCACCGCGCCAACCTGTCCTACTACGCGCAATATCCCGAGCAACGGGGCTTCAGCCGGATCAAGACCTGGAAGATCAAGCGCCAGCGCGCCGCCATCGCCAACGATGAGGCTACGCTGCCGACGCAGTTTGCCTTCATCCCGCTCCAGGTGCACGACGATACCCAGGTGCTGCTCAATTCGAAGCTGGTGCACTCGGTGGAAGAGTTCTTCGAAACCGTCCATGCCGCGATCCGCCGCACCTGCGGACCGGACTACCCCATCATCGTCAAGGAGCATCCTGAAGACCTGGGCCGCTACGACTACAGCCAGTTGCGCCAGAAATATCCGGATGTCCTGTGGCTGCGCAAGTTCGACGTCGAACTCCTGCTGGATCGCGCCACCATGGTCTTCGTCATCAATTCATCGGTGGGCCTGCAAGCGATTCGCCGCAAGAAGCCGACGGTGGTACTGGGTGAATCGTTCTACTCCAAACCGGAGATCGCCTTCGTGGTCAAGCGCCTGGACCAGCTCGATGCAACCGTGCAGCGCGCGGCAGCAGGTGTGGATGAGCAGATGTCCGCACGTATCGACGATTTTCTTGATGCCCTGGACCGGACTCTTTTCGTCAAAGGCACCTGGAAGCATCCCGCCTGCCTCCAGGCCGGACCGGCGCTGGCAGAAAGACTGCTGGCATTGCACGCCCGCAGCCGCAAGGCAGCCATCACGGCGCACGCAACGTCGCATCAACGCATTGGCAACGTCTGAGACAGCGGCCCCGGCAATAAAAAAAGGAGAGCCTCAAGCTCTCCTTCCTTTTTTCATGGAGACTTCGCAGTCTCAGGCGCGCTTGTAGACGTCGTCAAAGCGCACGATGTCATCCTCGCCGAGATAGCTGCCCGACTGTACCTCGATCAGATGCAGCGGCAACTTGCCCGGATTCTCCAGGCGATGGGTGACCCCGATGGGCAGATAGATCGATTCGTTCTCGCTCAACAAGGTCACTTCCTCGCCACGCGTGACCAGGGCCGAGCCGCTGACCACCACCCAGTGCTCTGCCCGATGGTAGTGCATCTGCAGCGACAGCTTCTCGCCCGGCTTGACGATGATGCGCTTGACCTGGAAGCGCTCGCCCGCGTCGACACTCTCGTAGCTGCCCCAGGGACGGAAGACGCGTTTGTGATGAACGTGTTCGGTTCGCTTGGCTTGCTTCAACTTGTCGACGAAGACCTTGACGTCCTGGACCTTGTCGCGATGAGCCACCAGCACGGCATCATCCGTTTCCACCACCACCAGATCTTCCACGCCCAGCACCGCGACCAGACGACTCTCCGCACGCACCATGGTGTTCTTCACCTGGTTCAGGTGCACGTCGCCACGTACCACGTTGCCATCGTCATCGGCCGGCAGCACTTCATGCAGCGCGCTCCATGAGCCCACATCGCTCCAGCCGATGCTGGCGGGCACGACGACGGCGCGGGTCGTGTTCTCCATGACGGCATAGTCGATCGACTCCGACGGCGAGGCTGCAAAGGCGGTCTCGTCCAGACGGCAGAAATCGAGATCGTTGTAGGCCTTGGCCACGGCTTCCTTGACCGCCGCACCGATCAGCGGACGGTGTGTCTCCAGCTCGTCCAGGTAGTCACGCGCCTTGAAGAGGAACATGCCGCTGTTCCAGTAGTAACCGCCCTGCTGCAGGAAGCCCGTGGCCGTGGCCAGGTCCGGCTTCTCGACGAATCGCTCGACCAGGAAGTTGCCGCTTCCGGTGCTATCGGCAGCACCGCGCAGGATATAGCCGTAGCCGGTCTCGGGCTGGTTCGGCTCGATACCGAAAGTGGCCAGCGCACCTTTTTCCACAGAGGCCAGCGCACGACGCACCGCTGCATGGAAAGACAACACATCGGTGATGACGTGATCGGCAGGCAACACCAGCATCACCGCTTCCGGATCCAGTCGTTGCAGGTGCAAGGCAGCAGCGGCCACGGCGGGCGCGGTATTGCGCCCTTGGGGTTCGAGCATGATGCCCAGCGGGCGCACACCGATCTCGCGCATCTGCTCGGCGATCATGAAGCGGTGCTCATTGCCGCACACCACCAGCGGTGCCTGCACTTCCGGCCAAGTGCTCACCCGCGCAACGGTTTCCTGCAGCATGGTCTGCTCGCTGACCAGCGGCAGAAACTGCTTCGGATAGGCCGCACGCGAAAGCGGCCACAAGCGGGTACCCGAACCACCGGAGAGGATGACGGGATAGATTTTGGGACTAGACATTAAGCACTCCTGGTTTACTGAATCGCACTGCGCGGTTTGAGACGGCGATCCCGTGCATCGTTCCATTGCTCGTCCGGCTGATCGGACGTATGTTTCATTTCACCCTCATGGGTGACGCTGTAGGCGCCATAGACAACACTGTTTTCAAAGGTCGTCCCACCGGCCACGCGAGTATATTCGAATAGTACGCTGCGAATCACCTTTGCACCGCTGCAGATATGGCTGCCATGGCCAATCCAGGCCGGGCCAACGATGGTGGAGCCTGCTGCCACGTGGGAGCCGGCGCCGATATAGACCGGACCTTCGATGGTGGTACCTTCCCATTCGATGCGGGTATTCAGGCCCACCCATACGCCCTCCTGGATCTGGGTGCCCGGCACGTACATCTGTGCCACTTCGCCCTTGAGCACGCTTTGCAGTACCGACCAGAAATCGGTGACATTGCCGATGTCGATCCAGTTGAAGAAGCGCTTCTGGGCATAGAACGGCAATTGTTTTTCCACCAGCAACGGGAACAGGTCGGCACCGATGTCGAAGAATTTGTCCTTGGGAATCAGCTCCAGTGCCGCCGGCTCCATGATGTAGATGCCGGTACTGGCGAGGTTGGAGAGTGCTTCTTCCTGCTTGGGTTTTTCCTGGAAGGACTTCACCTTGCCATCCTTCTCGGCGACCACGATGCCGTAGCTGGAGACCTGCTCCATCGGCACTTCCTTGGTGATCACGCTCACCAGCGCGCCCTTGCGACGATGTTCGAACAAGGCCGAATGAATGTCCAGATCAATCAGGGCATCACCGCAGATGACCAGCGTGGTCTCATCGAAGAAGCCGCCGAATTCCTGGATCTTCTTCATGCCGCCGGCCGAGCCGATCGGGTCGGGGAAGACCTGTCCATCATCATCCACGTAGCCTTCGAAGGAATAACCGATGCGCGCGCCGAAGCGCTGACCTTCGCCGAAGTAATTCTCGATGCGATCGTGCAGATAGCTGACGTTGACCATGATGTCCTGAATGCCGAACTTGACCAGGTGTTCGATCAGGTACTCCATCACCGGCTTGCCCAGGATGGGAATCATCGGCTTGGGCAGCGCATAAGTCAGGGGCCGTACGCGGGTCCCCTTGCCCGCTGCCAGAATCATTGCTTTCATGAGTACCTCTTCTATCGTCGATGTTTGAACGGAAATTGCTTCCCCTGAAGATCAGGTCACTGCCGCATTCAAGCCAGGGGGTCAAGCAAATATTGTGCGCAGTGCAGCTCGAACTGCCGGCGCAGCGCAGCCGAGACACCCAGCATCGCCCACGGGCGACCGGCGGCGTGACATGCGCCGTACAACAGCATCAGGGATGCCAGAGCCGCGCTGTCGATATGAACCAATCCGGAGCAGTCCACCAACAATGAATGTGGCGAACTGGCCGCCGCCGGCAGGCGCGTACGCAGAAGCCCGATATTGGGCAATCCAATGGCCCCGGTGAGAGTCAGGATGCAGTCACCCTCCTGCTCCCGGACATCCATGATCGCCTTGTCGAACTCGATTGCAGCAGGTCCGGCCCGCCGCTGCGCCAGCACAAGTGGCATGACCCGATGGAGCAGCAAATCCAGCAGGCCGATACCGTCCTGCCAATAGCGCCGCCAAAGCTTGGGCTCCTCCTTGATGCGCCACAGCCATTCCATACCAGTCTTCTGGGCCCACACGGGCGCACGCGACACGGTTCCCGCCACGAAATTGACGACGGCGCCAAGGTGGCTGACCAACGGCACACGCAGGCGTGGCAGGTTATGCTGGATCCATGCCTGGCCCTTCTTGGCGCCCAGCGCCACCACCAGGAAGTCGGCGCCACTGGCATTGATGCGTTCCAGGGTGGACTCCTCGCTCATTTCTTCGATGCTGCCAAAGCCCGGGCTATCGAAACCCACTGCACACATGCCCGATGGCGAAGCATTGAGCTGTTCGCTGGCGCGTTGTGCCACACCCGGAGGACCACCAAAAAAATACACGCGCAAAGGCTTGCTGTGAGTCGGCTGGACAGCCTGGCGCAAGGCCTGGAAGAGGCTGGAGCCGGCCACACGCTCGTTGACTGGCAGGCCCGTCGCCCGCGCAACCCAAATCAGCGGCATACCATCGGCAATGGAAAGGTCACTCTGGATCACCGACAAGCGGAACTGCGGGTCGTCAAGGCAGGCGATGGCAAAGTTCAGGTTGGGCGTGGAAAGAAAGCAGCGTTGACCCTGAGCGGCGGCGTGCCGTGTACGTTGGACAGCCTCGGCCAGGCTGACCCGGTCGAACGGCAAACCGAGAATGCAGAATACCTCGCGGCTGAAGTCGGGAAGCATGGATACCGTTGGCTCCTGCGCGACGGCAAGGGCTGCCGAAGAGAGTTGGTGAGCGTTATTCTGAATCACGTTTTGACCTTACCCACGCCACTTGGCGATTGAACAGGAATTTGAAATACAGCGGCAGCTTGCGTGCAACATAGCCGAAGGCGCCCATCAGCTCACCCAATGTGATGACCTCGCGACCATATCCGCTCCATGCCAGCAACACCGCGCCTGCGATACACGCCACCAGCACGCTGGCGACCAGCACTGGCAGCACCGTGCCCAGCCCTACCCAGAACAGGGCCGTGAGCAACCATGCCGAGGCCACCAACATCACCAGCAATGCCAGCGGGGGTACGCTCAGGTCCAGTGCCAATCCGGCCAGCGCCGCACTGCCACGGCGGAGGGCGCCACCAAGCAAACGCGGCACGTAAGACTGGATGACACTCAAATGGCCATGCTCCCAACGCGTTCTCTGTGTCTCGATTCCGCTATCGCTGGAAGGAAAGTAACTGTAGACCATCGCTTGCGGACAAAACAGCGCGGGCTCCCCTGCTTCGGCAAGATCCACACCCAGCTTCATGTCTTCGACGATGTGCCCGGTGGCCAGATCGGCACGGCCGATCTGCTGCCAGGTAAAGGCCATGCCGGTACCCATCAACTGACAGGGCAAACCGAGTTGATGAAATCCCAGCGGTCGTACCCAGTTCTTCACCAGCCAGGCGAACTCGGCGATCTTGCGCATCGGACCGGCACCCTCAGGCGTGTGCATCAGATAGAGCGCCTGTACCGGACGGCCGGTCCGGACACACCGCCGCGCCAAGGTGTCGAGTGCCTGTTCACCGAGATAGCAATCGGCATCTACAATGATGACCACTTCCGGCGCATCGGCGGCCAGATGGGCTACTCCGTGGTCGAGTGCATAGCCTTTGCCACGCAATTCATCATGAAAGCGTTCTGTGACCTCTGCACCGGCAGCCCGTGCGATCTGGGCCGTCTCGTCTGAACAATTGTCTGCCACCACCAACACCCGGTCGGCACTGCCCAACTGCCGGACAATGCCTTGAACGACTTCGCTGATGCCGCCCGCTTCGTTATGAGCCGGCACTAGCACCGCGATTCTGGGCCGTTGCGGGCTCAGGTCAATCACGCTGGAAACACGCCGACGTGCCGAAACCACCTGCACCAGAAGCACCAGCACCGGTACCGCCAGCAGCGCCAGACCCAGCAGCAATACCACTTGCACAACCGAGATGATCATCGCCATATTCATTTCCTTTTGACTGCCACCGCAGCCAGACTCCACTCCACTACTCGCATTTAATAATGCCCTGTCGCAAGATTTCTGTCCGGCACTCGCGCCACCAAGGCTAACGCTGCCGCCTCCTTTGATGAGTATGCGGGAGCGCAGCATACATACCGCTTGCCGTGCACTACGCCCTGCCATCCTCCATTATGCGACAGTCCCAATGCCAGATGCTGCGTCGCATCAACAATATTTCTCACCCCACAGCTCGCCTCTATGAACAAGCTTGACGGAGACGAGCGTCCCTATTTGATCCATGAGACCCGTACCAGCGCACAATGATCGATATACTTTCCGCAAGCTCAAAAAAATTACTTACATTCTCGGTGATGCGTAGAACTTAATCCGTCTGCCCCGATCATCGCTAATCCACACCAACAGGAGTTGCTCATGCTACGGCCCCCCACCACACTACGACGCTTTCAACTGACCCTGGGATTGACCGCACTGCTTTCTGCGGCGCCCGGCTGGGCCCAGGAATGGGGTACGTATCTCAAGCCCTTTGCTGCCGATTCGCTCTGGAACAGTCGCCCGGTCAATCCGGTGTTTGATTCCTTCGTCATCCCTACCGACAGCTATTTCCCGACGGTGACCAACAACACCTATTCAACCGGTATCTTCCTGGCCTCGCCAGATGATCCGCCGGTGACCATCACCGGACTGACTGGGAGCAAGGGCCTGTTCCACACCGATGACGAGAATTACCACGACATCACCATCCCTCACTGGCCCGCAGCAGCACACGCAGCGCCCGGTACGGACGGCCACGCCGACATCGTCGATCCGACCACCGGCATCGTTCACTCGCTCTTCAAGCTCAAGCAGGAAGGCACGAAGTGGACCGCCGCCATGTATGCCTGGACCAAGATCGATGGCCGCGGCTGGCCAGACCCGGGCCACTACTATCAGGGCGCACGCGCTACCGGCGTACCGGCGGCAGCGGGCATCATCCGAATCCATGAGGCTGCACAGAAGCCCCAGTACTATCCGCACGCGCTGGCGATGTCACTGACCTATTCCGGCTTGAGTCCCAACCCGGCCTACGTGTTCCCCGCTACCTCTGCAGATACCGAAGCCGCCATTCGCAACAAGGGCCGCATTCCCGAAGGAAGCCTGGTGATGCTGCCTCCGGACTTCGATACCAGCAAGATCACCAATGCAGAGGTTCGCCGCATTGCCGAGACACTCAAGCGCTATGGCGCATATATCGTCGATGCCAATATCGGCACGCCCTTCGTCATCTATGCCGAGATCGGTGCAGATGCCAACCCTTCACCCGGCGGATGGAACAATACGGTCGCCAACGAAATGCAGTCGATCCGCGCAGCACTGCGCCGGGTTGTCAGCGCGCAAAGCTGGATTGACGGCAATGGCAAGACCTTTACGCCCAACCAGAACCTGAACCTGCTCTCCATGCGGGGCAACTGGACCCAGCAATCCGGCAGCGTGCTGGGCCAGTTCAGCTCGTGGGACCAGGCCGTCGTGTTCCCCGCGACCAGCTCGACTTCCGAAGTGGTCAATTACAGCAACCGCGGCATGAACGCGGTGACCTGGGCCAAGCCGGTCAACGGTGCCACCTACAAACTGACCGCCCGCACCACCAACGGCGGCAAACTACGCATGAGCATCTACGACCAGTTGGTCGGCAAGGTAGTGTTCGACAGCGGCTACCTGGGCAATGGCGAAAGCAAGACTTTTACCTGGAGCGCCAGTTCGCCTCGCCTTGTGCTCTACGCCCAAAGTGGCGTGGGCAGCAAGTCTGCAGTTGGCGGAGAATTGCTCAAGGCTGACTGACACCGTCGGGCCGCGAACAAGCCGCAGTCTCGGACTGCGGCTTTTTTATTGCCCCGGACGGAACGGCAGCAATCCGTCTCGCTGCATCGACTGCAAGAGGTATTTCGAAGCCGCCAGGCTAATGTGCTGATCGTCGTTGTACAGATATGCACCGTCGATCTTGGCCTGGCACTGAGTTGCCGAACAAAACAGCTCAACCGGATCAAATACCGTCGCCTTCGGATGCAGCTGACGCAGTTCATTCACGGCGGCATCATAGGCTTTACGAATCTCATCATGCTCTGCCCGACTGAAGGCACACTCTCGCATCGGACCTGCGCCGAAGCGATTGACACAGGCATGCGGATCCAGCTTCAAGAACGGTACATCGGCGACGAACACCACCTGCTTGCCTTGTGCAAGAAAACTCTCGATCAGGGCCCCATAGCCCGACAAGAATGCCTCGCGCTGACTCAAGGCATGGTCGTTGACCTTGTACTGGGAAGGCAGATCGAGATTGCCCCGTGGATACGCACCGCTAATCACTACGGTACGGATAGACGGGAACTGCTGGCCGACAGCAATCGCCTGTTGGGCAATCGCGGTACAGTTGTTCGACCAGCGCCGCACATTGGCCGGCTTGTAGGGTAGATTGGGATAGACACGGCAGGCATGACCAGCCACCATGATGGAAGGCAGTGCCAGCTGCCGGCTGAAGATTGCCGAATGCAGCGCCATCACATGGCTATCGCCCACGAACAGAATCTGCGGTGTCGCCGAATTGGAAAGGCAGACCTCTTCGTTGACCGGATCGAGATGGTTGAGACGAGTGCAGCTGCCATCGGAATTGCGTGAGCCATTGAATACATCAGAACGGGCCAGGTAATCCAGCTTCTCGTTGATGGGACGTTGCGGGAATCCTCCGTTGTGATAGATGACACCACCGGCCAGTCCCACGACGACATTGACCACCAGCAGCGTCCACACGATGCGTACGCCACGGGCGTGACGCAGGGGGCGCTCGATGAACAGAAAGGTGCCCCACGCCAGCAACACTGCCACCACGACCGCCAGCAGACGCCATTGCTGGGGTGCAGTCTGCCCGGCAATGATGGTCGCAAATGACAGTAGCGGCCAGTGCCAAAGATACAGCGGATAGCTGATCAGCCCGATGCCGACCATGGGCTTGCTGGCCAGCACCTTGCGATTGAACCAGGCACCCGGCCCTGCAGACAACAGCAGAAATGTCCCGACACACGGCAGCAGTGCCCACCATCCGGGGAAACTGCGGTCGCCGTTGAGCAGTACGAACCCGGTCACCAGCAAGGCCAAGCCCATCCAGGACTGCAACTGCTTGCCGCGCGCATTGAGATCAGGACGGTGCAGATTGATGTAGGCCAGCGTCCCGCCCACCATCAGCTCCCAGAATCGTGCGAAAGGGGAATAGAAAGCAGCGGTCTGGTCGTGGTCGACCAAGTGCAGATTGATGACGAAGGACACCAGCGCAATCATGCCGACAATGCGCAGGAAGCCCCACTTGCGCTTCCACACGAAGGCCAGCAGCAGCGGCCAAAAAAGATAGAACTGCTCTTCGATGGCCAGGCTCCAGAGATGCAGCAAGGGCTTGGTCTCGGCGGAGTTATCGAAGTAACCGCTTTCACGCCAGAACAGGATATTGGAAATGAACGTAGAACCACCCAGCAAATGCTTGCCCAGCTGCCCATACTCATCGGCAAAGAGAATGACGCCACCAGCCACGGCGCATACGATCATCACCGTCATCAGGGCAGGGAAAATACGCTTGACCCGGCGAACATAGAAATCGAGGATACTGAACCGCTCATGCTCGAGGTTGTTGAAAATGATCAGCGAAATCAGAAACCCAGAGATGACAAAAAAGATGTCGACGCCGATGAAGCCGCCTTTGAACCACTCCGGGAAGGCATGAAAAATCACCACCGAACCGACTGCGATCGAGCGCAGGCCATCAATATCGGGACGATATTTTGGATGCAGCTGGGGAACGTCCGGGCCGGCCGCAGGTGCAAGCGGCGAAACACCAGGTGCGCCGTTCGGAGGGAGGATATGTTTCTGGATTGGGGCCATTTTCAGAATTTCTCGAGCAAGCGCCTTACTAGCGGAGTCGCGCCCTGACCACCCGCAACGGCGTATCAATGAGTCGATCCACCAACACGGCAAAGCACCAGGAAACGACCAGTGCCATCAGGATATTGAGCGGCGCATACGGGGTTAGCCCATCCACATTGTTCAGCATCACGTAGTGGGCGAGATAAATGGAATAGGAATAAATGCCGATGCGCCTGATCCAGGCTACATTGAGCCAACGAAATGGCCAGAGTTCCGGATTGGTCACGGAGTAATAGAACAGCGGCATGAGTGCGACGCCTTGCAGCGAATAACGCACGGTCTCGCGGAATATCTCGCCGCGCACGACCAGGGTACTCAACAACAGCAGCCCGCCTGCCAAGATCGCGATAATACGCAAGCTTGGGCTTTGCAGCTTCCGATGCCATTGCGACGTCTGCGGCAAGGTCGCCAGAATACATCCATAGAGCATGGAATCGATGCGTGTATCAGTGGCATAGTAAGTACGCTCTGTGCCCACGCCGACGCTCAGCACCAGATAACAGCGCCATGCCAGAAACACCAGGCATGCCAGGCCCAGGTACAACGGCAAGCGCTGCCGCTGCGCCTTGCGCAGTGACAGCAGCAGCAAGGCCGGGAAGAAGAAGTAGAAATGCTCCTCTACCGCCAGCGACCAAAATACACCAGTCCCCTGCGGCACCGTGTGGGCGGCGTCGAAGAACAGTCCATAGTAATTGGCAAAATAAAATAGCTGCGCGAGGAAACCTGTCCAAGTGGCATAGCCTTTGAAGATGCCGAGATGGGTCAACCCATAGGTGGCAACCAACACAAGCAACAACGGCGGCGTCAAGCGCAGCAGGCGACGCAGATAGAAGTGCCTGATGTTGATGGTGGAGGTACTGGCATATTCGCGCAGCAGCAAGGTGGTGATGAGATAGCCGCTCAGGAAGAAAAAGATGGTCACGCCCAGGCCACCCGGCACGAGCTTGCCCATCCCCGCGTGGCTGGCTGCTACGATCAGGATCGCGACTGCCCGCCAGCCATCCAGGGAGGCGATGTCCTGGTGCTTGGTATGCACCATGCTCATACTGCGGTCTCCGATGCGGGGCAATGCGCGCTCGTCGGAACTGAGAATAGTTGAGCCAGCTTGGTCGCCTCGGTATCAATGGAGTGTCTTGCTACCGCTCGCACATGTGCGTTCTCTCCCATACGCTGCAGTTGTTCAGGCGTGGCGCTCAGGCAGGCTTGCATTGACTCCACCAGACGCCCGATGTCGCCGGCGGGAAAGAGCCAGCCATTCTGCCCATCCAGAACCAGTTCAGGGATGCCGGCGATGAAGGTGGTCAATACCGGACGGCGCAGCGCCATGGCCTCCATCACAACCACCGGCAGACCTTCTGCAAAGCTGGGCAAGACCATGGCACGTGCCGCCAGCAATTCCTCCCGGACCTGGCGACTGCTGATCCAACCTGTGATGCGGATCTTGCCCTGCAAACCGTAATGCGCAATACGCTCTTCGATCTGCGCGCGCATCTCACCGTCGCCGGCCAGCACCAGTTCAAATTCGATACCCTTGCGTGACAACTCGGCTGCTGCCTCTACCAGCAGCAGCTGTCCTTTCTGCTCGCAGAGGCGGCCCACGCAGACCAGACGCGCTGCCGACTGTGGCTGCAGCGGCGCATCCGCATAGAAGCCGCGATCCAGGCCGCAATGCACGATCGCCACCTTGGACCAGGCGCTCTGTTCCACCCAGCGATACAACTGGCTTTGACAGAAGGAGGTAATGGCAACCGTAAATGCGGAACGGCGGATCTTTTCATCCAGCCCCAAGGCCAACGGCTTGTCAAACTCCTCGGGACCGTGCACCGTAAAACTGTAGGGAGCCCCCCCCAGGCAGTGGGCCAGCATGACGATCTCGGTGGAATTGGTTCCGAAGTGCGCGTGAATATGGGTAGCGCCAAATGCACGTGTCCATTCCACCACCTGTGCGGCCTCCATGAGGTAGACCAGGTGATAGATCAGGCCGCGTTCACCGCGCCGAGCCATCTTGAAGGCCAACCCCAAGGCGGAGAGAAAGCCCTTGGGATTGATCACCATCTGGCGGATCAGGGGTGCCAGCAAGCCGCCAACGCCCTTCTTGAGGATGTAGCGGGTGCGGTCGCGTTCGCTGCGGTCGTCGTCATCGACAATCTCGGCATCCCATCCGCGCAGCGCGATGCGATCAATGTCAAAGCCTTGCGCTTCGACCGCCGCGATTTCGCGGCGGATGAAGCTATGACTGACTTTCGGATACTGATTGATGAAGTAGGCGATTTTTTTTGTCATGGCTGCGTTGGGTGAGCAATATCCTTCCCGCCTTGTCTGCGGGAAGAAGACGATGGAGCTATCCTCGATACGGCCGTTTCAGGCTGACGTCGAGCGGGAAAGTGACGACGATTCCCGACGCTGATTCTTTTTCACGATAGATTCCTGTCGACCCTCTTCACTATTGAGATAGAGCGACCAGCCCATCCCCATCACCAGCCAGAAATACCAGTTGAAGGCCAGATAGGACAGCATGTTGTCAGAGGCTGAAACGACGAGATATTCGATCAGGGTACAGATGAGAATGACGCCGCCCAGAGAGTCATGTTTCTGATAGCGGATCAATACCCGCAACACCTGGTAGAAGATGGCAAGGTAGGCCACCATGCCTACCACCCCGGTATCAAAGAACCACTGAACGAACACGCTGTGTGCGCCCCAATTGACCCCGCCAGCCAGCGGGAAGAATAACGGCGAATAGAAAGGAAATGCTTCAACACCGTAGCCGAACAGATAGCGTGAGGGGCTCATCCAGTTCAGCCCGGAACTCCAGAGATAGGTCCGCCATGCAAAGGAATTGAGCTTGGCATAAGTGGTTACGGTATTACCGCTGTCGAGCTGCAGGATACGCTCCTGCACGCTGGGGACCAACATCGCGAGCGTCGCCAGTACCAGCATGTAGACCAGATAGCGCCGTTCATACTTGATCCCATACAGCAGGAAGATCAGGAAACAGGCCACCCAAGCACTACGCGTCTGGGTCAGCAGGAGCAATACAAATAAAACGCCAAGATAACCCGCCAGCGTAAAGCGCTGGAATTGGTCCAACTTAAATTGAGCACTCTTGATGATATAGAGTCCAAGCGCGATGACCAGCGTCAGATAGAACGCGAAGATGTTTGGATGACCAAATGTACTTTGCAGTCGGAAACCGCTGAGGCCACCGCGCGCATTCAAGACTGTGCTTATGATTCCGTAGGTGGCAGGAATGAGTGACGATGCAACCACCAGCAGAATCATGGAGCGGAATTGCTCTGGTGTGCGTACCACATAGAAAGCACACACAAAGACTGCGAAATACGAGCACAGGCCCAGGACGATCTTCAGTGCCGCGCCTCTGTCAGGTGAGACCACCATTCCAATTGTTGCGATGCCCAGCAATATCAGCCAAGGCATCCACGCCTTGCGAGGAAGAAGTTTGGGCTTTTCAACCACGAAGAGAAAGGCGATCAGTATGATCAAGGCGTTGATCGCACCGCCCAGGCCCAGGGAAAATCCACCGCCAGATCCTACCCGTGTGGACTCGAGAACAATATCACCAGAGGCGCGCAACAACAGTACGCACAGCAGCAACAAGCGTTTGTTGAACAGGAACAGTCCTCCCAGCAGCAGCAATACCGGCAACGCCGCCAACTTGGCAAAGCTGCCATCGAGCGCAGCTGCCAGTACCGGGAGCACCAAACCGAATACCACCGCGATTGCGCAGGCGACGAGCAAAAGCACGATCTGTGAAGATTGCAGGTTGATTCTTCTCATCATTTTTCCTCGGTCAGTATGACCGCAATTTTCACCTTTCAAACAGCCGCAATATCCCTGCTCGGTGAGCACGGCGTAGCTTGGGCGATCAAGACAGACGGTGTTTCGCCCCTGTCCATTCGATACAAGCCCATCCCGCACCACCGCGAATCATCGATATACGCTGGCTTGGGCTTACGTGGGAGTCAGTAATCCCGGATGCGTGTCGTGCATGACGCGGTCCAGATCCTTCAAGAATTGTTCTTGCAACGCAAAGGCATGCGCCTGGTCGTCCGGATCCTGCAAGAGGCTTGATGCACGGACCAGAATGCCATCCGATACGCGTCCACTCATGCCGTCCTTGAATATCTTCCACCGTGCGGCCAGTCCACCGCTGGGAAAACCATCACCAATGCGCACCCAGTAACTGACCGCCTCTTGCCGCCCCTTGTTGCTGGCAACAAAACGTGAACCGACGATCTGCGGCCCGTCAGCGCGTGTCTGCATGGTCATCGGACGCCCATCTGTCAGGGTGAAACCCTGGGCCACGTAGCACACCTCCGGCAGGTGGATTTTGACGTCCTGACTCTGCTCGGCGGCATAGGCCAGTGCCAGCATGACCATTTCGCCTTGCCGGTTGACGTAGGTCCGACCAAGCACATCATCGTAGGGCTGATCCGCATTGCGTCCAGTTCCATCGTCCAACCCGACATTGACCTGCAAGAACGGGGACGGCACCTCGCGCCACTGGCCGAACTGCGTAGGCACGATCGACGAGAACTTGGCAGTCTTCACTGCCGGCGTCATATGCGGAACCAGCATCCCTGCCACCACCACAGACAAAGCCATGACAATTGCTACCGGAATGGACAGCCGGATATTCATGGTGAATTTTTCGCGGCCGCTGTTGTGCGTGGCCGAGCGGGCTCGCTGTACCGCAACCGGGACTGCATGCCCTCGGAAGTTGGCATAACGTACCGCGATCCAGCGGAGCAATCCATCCAGCGCGATGATCAGGCCCAGCGCTACCAGAAACAGCAGCATGCCGGCAAAACCGTGGAGGAATCCCTGTCCGGCGGCATCGCCCATGTAGAAGGTAATGAGCGCGAGCACCATCACTCGCACCGTGTTGGCGGTAAAGGAAATGGGAACGATCAGCACTGCCAGCAGCACATTGCGCAGCAGTGATTGATGGCGCACCAGATTCATGTAAAGCAGGCCCAGCGCCTCCAGGGTGAATAGTGAATTCAGCCCAGCACAAGCATCGGCAACCAGCAGCTGATACGGCCCGATGTAGAGAATGACGCCACTGCGGGCGACCGGGTATCCCAGCAGGCGCAACACATGCTCCGACACGTAGGACACGCCAATCTTGAGTGGCTGCGTGAGCAGGTCCACGACCGATGCCGGCAGAGGCACCATGAAGAGCATGAAGAAGAATGCAAACCACAGACGACGGCAGGTACGGACCCCGAACTGCAGCAGCACGATCCCCATCAGGATCGGAATGAGCGAACCGGCCTCCATGAACAGCACGGTCTGAGAGCGACCCAGCACAAAGCACAGCAGGCCCAGCGCCAAGAAGAAAATCCCGGGCACCGGCGCCGGTCGGCGCTCGATGAGCCCCTCCTCCAGCAATTGCCTGACGCGCACGAACATGTAGCAGCAGGCCACGGCCAGGACAATAGGACCGTGCGCGTTACGTTCGGTCCCCCACGCACCATGAAAAAGGTCGATGAAACTGGGGATGTACATCGCCGCCAGGCCCGCCGCCATGACGATCCAGGGTATGCCGGAGAAACGTTGCTCAGGCATCGGACGGAAGGTATCGGCGGTCATCGGACTCTTTCTGGCGGTTCACGAAGGCTCAGAACTCGTTGACGACACTGCCGACAACTGCGACATGCGCACTGGTCATATGTTCGGCCAGGGTACGTACTGCCGAAATATGGGTGACGTGAGTACGCACTACCATCAGGCTGGCGCCAGCGCGTGCCGAAATCATGTTGCCGTCGGCGTATTGGGTGCCGGACGGGGTATCTATCAGGATGACATCGAAATCCTGAGCGAAGTCCGTGAGCATCTGCGTAAAATTGGGGCGCCCCAGCAGTTCTTGTGGGTTGGGCGGCGTCGGGCCAGCGGGCAAGACCGTCAGGTCGAGCAGGTCCGGCACACGCTGCAAGGCATCGGCCACGGTGCAACGACCGGCAATTACGCCGGACAATCCGTTGCGATTATCCAGACCGAACAGCTCATGCTGGCAAGGCTTGCGCATATCGGCATCGATCAGCAGGGTACGCTCACCGAGCTGCGAGAACACTACCGCCAGGTTGGAAGCGATGAAGCTGCGCCCTTCCCCGCTCTCCGGGCTGACGATAGCCAATGCCTTGTGCTTGGCATCGACATCGAACCAGCGCACCATCAACTGGCTGCGCAGCGCACGCAGTGCCTCAACCTGCTTGCTGAAGGGATTGTAGGCAGCGACCACCTTCTCACTGACCTTGCTTTCCCCCTTGAGCAGGTAGGGATAGTCGAATTGGCGTGACAGTGCCTGGTCAATATCGGACTGGCTCAGCAAGCCCAACTGGATTGCAGCATCTCCGAAGCGCAGACCACGCTCGCGCTGCAAGCGCAGAATGCGCTCGGCGTTCTCGGGGGAGAGCTTGCCGCTATCCACCAGAATCGCACCGATGGAACGGTTCGGCAGGGATGCACCTTCATTGAAGGTCAACGTTGCAGTAGTCATGTTATTCCCGGGAAATCATATTTTTATTGACGGTAGAAGCTGAGTGGCATCAGGCCGGCTTGGAGCGTCCGAAACCGAAGCGTCGACGACTGCTTGCTGTGGCAGGCCCGGAAATGGCACCCAGTACCGGCAGTCCCAGCTCCTCCACCAGATCATGTTCGGAACGCACGCGACGATTGGTCAGCTCCAGACCCAGTGCCGCCATCACACCCAGAATGGTGCCGACGAAGATCGCCAAAACCAGATTGACCAGGATGCGCGGGCTGGAGGGATATGGCGGCGGCACGGCAGCCGACAGCAGTGAAATGTCCGACTGGTTCGACTGTCCTTCCAGGTTGGTCTGGGCGAAACGCTGGCTAGTGAGCTCGTAGGCGCGCTGGGCACTCTCCAGCTCACGGCTCAGCACCGCGAGTTCATCGCGCGTACGATTCATCTCCAGCACTTTGCGCTTTTGCGCTTCAAATTCAGCACGGATCTCTGCTTCGCGTTTTGCCAGAATCGTTGCATTGCTGCCCACTGACGCCGAAATGGAACTGGTCGCAGCGGCCAGTTGCGCACGCAAGCCATCTCGCTCGGCCTTGGCTGCCTGATAATCCGGGTGGTTCACGCCCAAACGCTTGGCGGCTTGTTCGAAGCGAGCTTCAGAGGCTGCCAGATTGGACTTGAGCGTCTGAATGAGCGCATTGGCATTGACATCGGGCGACTCGCCCGCTCCGCCACCAGCGGCCTGACGGCGACGAGATTCGGCTTCAGACAGCGCCGCTTGGGCCATCACCAGTTGCGTCGACAGATCGTTGAGGCGATTGGTCTCCACATCGGTACGATTATCGATGTTGGTGATGCCATGCTCTTCCTGATACTTCGACAGCTTGACCTGTGCCTGCTCATAGGCGTCGCGCAAGACCTTTACCTGATCATTGAAGTAGGAAGATGCCTTGCGCGTGGGATCGAGCTTGAGCTGCATGCTCACCTTCTGGTAAGCCGCTGCAAAGGCGTTGGCAACCAGTGCGGCAAATTGCGGATCTTCGGCCTTGAAGGTGATATCGATGACACTGCTTTCCTTGGATGCAACGGCATCGAGCTTGTGCAGCAAAATTCCGGCGAGCCAGTTGCGAATATCGAGGTCGCCATGATTATCGGCATTGTAGGCATCCTTGACTTCTTGCTGGTCAGCCAGTTTGAGGCTGTCGACGACGGCCAGAGCCACCGACGGGCTATTGATGATGGCTACCTGCGTCGGCATGAATCCGGGCAATGCCTGCGGTGAAACGACCAGGCCGGTGACCGGATCCGATGCCTTGTAGTTGAGCACGACGGAGGACGTTGCCCGGTATTGCTTGGGCAACACCAGACTGACCACGAGCGCCACTGCCACCGTAATCGAGAGAATGAGCAAGATGATCTTGCGATGCGCCTGAAGGATCAGAATAAATTGAGATAGATTCATGGGGTCACGCCTCCTGGTTGGCGTTGTACGCTAGCTAAAATAAAAATCACGGGGCCGCCGTTACCGCGGCCGACAATGTCAGAACCAGCTTTCCTTGACGTAGACGATGTCATCGGCCTGCAGCAGATCATCTTTCTTGACCGGGATTTCCTGCAGGTTGCCATCCGCATCGCGGCGCTTGACCGTGAGGCCGCGCTCGGTACCACGCTGCGTCAGACCACCGCCCACCGACAATGCCTGCAGAACGGTCGTACCGCGTTCCAGCTTGTAGACACCGGGACGCTGCACTTCGCCGTAAATGTAAAAACGCAGGGCGCGCTCAACATAGACAACGTCGTTGGCGACGACTTCGGGCAGGGTCGTGGTATCGCCGTTGTGCGTGATGGCATAGATGTCGACCAGTTGCTTGGTCACGCCACCCTTGCCATCGTTGTGCACGATGGTGACGGCGTCACCACCATCGGGGGTGACGCCTCCCGCCAGGGCAATGACATCGGCGACATTGCGCCGTCCGTCCAGCGAATAGCGTCCAGGCTTGGTCACCTGCCCCAGCACCGAGACCATCTGACTTTGCGGAACAGTAACCAGAATGTTGACCTGCGGATTGTTCAGGTAACCGCCATTCTTGAGCAGACCTGCGATCTTGCTCTCCGCCTGGGCAGTAGAGAGCCCGCCGATCTTGACCTCGCCCACCAGCGGATAACTGATCACACCCGCCTCACTGATACGGGTTTCCAGAGTCAAGTCATCGCTGCCATACACCTTGACGCGAATCACGTCACCGGCGCCCAGCAGGATGTCATCGGCCTTGGCATACAAACTCCAGCTGGCAAGCATCAGGCCAATCAACAGGAACACAATTTTTCTCGTCATTGTCATTACTCCGCATCACATCAGGTTCTTGGTTCAGGCGTGAAGACGCCCGTTGTTCGTTCAGACTTGTTTATTTGAATCCAGCTACACCACGCGAGATCACGTCCTTGTTCACACTCTCGGGATCCTTGGCCTGGTCTTTCCCAGTAGAGGCCTCTGCGCCATTGGTCGGTGCAGAAAGATCCGCGAAGGACTTGGCCTGCTCCGAGTATTCGATCTTGGCCTCACCCTTGAGACGCTCCACCAGCTGCTCAGATGCCTGATTCTGCTTCTGGGTCACCAGGTACTGGATGATCTGGGGCGTTGCCACCGCCAGAGACAAGGGAGCATTCTTCACATCCTGCAGGGACGTCAGGATCGCCGTCTGACCTTCCAGCACGACGAACAGGGCACCACGGTCCATCGTCTTGAGACTGGTATTCATCTGCGGCGGCAGATCGGCCGAAGTCTTGACCACCTGTTGCCGCGCGTACTGGATGCGATGCGAATCCAGCCACGCTGCGACCTCATCCATGCGCTTGCCTGGTTGATTCATCAGCGCATTGAGCTCGGGCGTCAGATTGTTGCGCGCGATGACAAGTTGACCAAATTCATATTGCTTGCGCTGCGCAAACCAGTCCGGGTTCTTGCGGTAGAGATCCTCGATCTCCTGATCCAGCGGCCGAGTGGGCGCCTTCACCTTGCTCGCCACATAGCTCTGCGCCAGTACCAAGTTACGTGCTCGCTCCATATCGGCCAGCACTGCCGGATCGGTATCCAGCTTGTCCTTCTTTGCAGCATTGACCAGCAATTGTCGTGCCACCAGGCCCTCGAGCAACTGCTTGGTGACCTGGCTGCCACCTGTCTTCGCCAGTTCGTTGTTGACCTGGTGAATGGTAATTTCCTGCCCGTCCACATTGGCCACCACCTGGCTGGAGGAGGCCGACTTCTTCTCGCCACACGCCACCAGCGTCAGCAGCAGCATGGCCGATACGAGCGCCTTTGTTGCCATTGGATGATGCCGCCGAACTGCTTCCTTCCCGATTTTCATTTGTGCAAGCTTTCTTTTTCTGTGTCCCTTGTTGCCAGCGGCAATGGCTGGTTCGCGTGGCCTTTACCCTGGTGCAGGGCAGAACCGTCAGTAAGCGTTGTCGCGCTTGATCACCATGCGCACGGTCTGGAAGATGATCCACAGATCAAAGACCAGCGACCAGCGGCGCAGATATTCCAGGTCGAATTCGATACGGGCTTTCATCTTGTCGAGCGTCTCGGTCTCGCCACGCAGACCATTGACCTGCGCCCAACCAGTAATGCCCGGCTTGACCTTGTGACGCAGCATGTAACCCTTGATCTGCTTGCGATAGAGCTCGTTGTGAGCCACCGCGTGCGGACGCGGGCCGACGATGCTCATGCGTCCCTGCAGCACATTGAAGAACTGTGGCAATTCATCCAGGGAACTGGATCGCAGGAAACCACCGATCTTGGTCAGCCGCATATCGCCCTTGGTAGCCTGAGTGACCTTGCCACCGTCTTCCATGACAGTCATCGAGCGGAATTTGTAGACCACGATCTCTTCGCCATCCAGACCGTAGCGGCGCTGCTTGAAGATGATCGGACCAGGAGAGGTCAGCTTGACGCAGATGGCAATGACCATCATCACCGGCAGCAACATCAGGAGGATGCAGGACGCCAGAATCAGGTCACTGACGCGCTTGACGACATTGTTGGTCCCGGTAAAGGGGGTCTCGCAGATGGCCATCACGGCCATACCGCCAACGTAATCAAAGCGGGCCTGGATCAGATTGAAGATGTAGATGTCCGGGATGAAGTAGATCGAGGCAGTGGTGTCCTGCAACTCGTCGATCATCTGCAGCACGCGAGGCTGCGCGGAGATCGGCATGCTGATGTAGACCATGTTGATGTTGTTCTCACGCACGTAGGCCGCCACTTCCGACATCTTGCCGTGCAAGGGCGTGTAGGTGCCAGGCGGTTGACGATTGAGCTCGCGGTCATCGAAGAACCCCATCAGCTTGATCATCAGGGAGGGATACTTCTCCATGCGATCGGCCAGTTTCAATGCGGCCGGGTTGACACCGATGATGATGGCCTTGCGCACTTCACCCTTGGTATGCAGGTCACGCATCACGCGCGACTGCACATGCTGGGAAATGATCAGGCCAACAGGCGTGGTGACGACCCAGAAAAAAATCGCACGCAGGGAAAAGTGCTGGTAGAACTCGCAGATGTAGGCCACCACCACCAGCACCGCGGCCACGGCAATCCAGTCCAGTACCGGCGCGAAAGCCGATACGCCTTTCGGATTGCGGCGCAGACGACGCTCGTGGAATTCCGTAAAGAAATAGGAAGACAGGAAAAAGGCCATGATGGCCAGCACCCAGTAGTCTCCACTGAAGAAATGACCACTCAACCGGACCAGCACCCATAAATAAGCCACGATCAACGCCGGCTCGACAAAGCGCTTGAATACCATGGTCATGGCATTGGGCTTGACGTTGGCCAATGGCAAGCCATCATGCAGGTCGCTCATTTTCGGTGCCTCAGAATTCATAGCGCGATGTCAGAGAAATGCCGTTGGACAAATAACTAAAGCTGTTCAGATTGGACTGCAGATTCTCGCGATAGACCGCCAGCATCAGAGACAAGGAGGTCGTAGGCGAATAGGTCAAGCTCAGGCTGGCCTTTTCGTAGGTATCGCGACGATTGGAAGGCGTCACGCCAGTGATGATCGCTGCACCGTTGTAGTTGCGACGCTCGTAGTCCACCAGCCCGTCTACGCGTAGCTTCGCCGTCGGCAAATAAGTGGCGGCCAGACTGGCGCCAGTGGTCAACGCAAAATTGGCATCGACATCATTGACGCCACCGATTTCACGCCAAAGGTTCGCTTTGAAACCAGTCTTGGCGGTTGCCGCCCAGTCACCGATGAGGCGAGCATTGAACCCGCGATAACCAGACCCGCTCGCCGCCGAATTGCGTTCACGCTGGGTGACACCACCGAGAAATTGCAACTTGGTCTTGGCGCTGTACAACCAGACTATCTTGGCCTTGTAGTCCTCCTGGGTGAAGGAGTTGTTGATCGTACTGGTGCCGATCACGGAATCAAACGGATAGTTGCCCGTCGTCCTGCGCACCTGTACGCCAGCAATACTGCCGCTGCGGGGGGTGTAATCGAGACCAAGCTCCGCGATGTTCTGCGTGAAGTTATTGGACTGCTGCGTCTGCAAGTCATACCCGAGCCCGAATCTCGATGCCTGTGCGCGCACCGTCCAGTCAGGATGCAGTTGCCAGGCCAGGTTGAAATACTTGGTACTCATCGTTCGGATGTTGGGCTCAAGCGACCGGAAATTCTGGAAGGGCGTCAGCGATCTCGAATAGACATAACCGAGATTGCCGGAGAGGCGCTCTCCAAGCACCCAGCCCCAATCGGCTTTCAGATCACGCGAGTCATTGTTGAACTGACTGAAATGATCAAAGGTATTCTTGGTCGCGCTTGCATCCAACTGGATATGCTGCTGACTGAGCATTTTGTCGATACGAATTCCGCCCTGCCGACTCTGCACGTTGTCCGACAGCTGGGGCGATCCCAACGCCGTGCGCGCAGCATCCGGACCACTCAAGCGCAACAAATTATCGTCATGCAAATACGAATACTGCACATACGGAACAACCACCTGACCGGGGTCTGCCGCGTATGCAAGAGGGCAAGCTGCCGACACCATCAGAGCGCACATTCGCACCCGGGCCTTGCGCTTGCTGCTATTGCGAAACTGCCGTGGCATCACGAATCAGAGCCCTTTCTTTTTTAGTTTTACTTTTGAAACAATGGCAATGTTTGGCGTCTGTATTGCTGCACCGCAACACACGAAAATTTACTAGTAATCATGCAGCATTTTTGAAATTTAGGCAAAAAAATATGTACAACATTGCCACCCAGAAAAGAATGCGACAAGGATACGCGCCCCTGAATTCGCGGCAATCAGACAAGCGAGCATGGCCTTGTAGGACAAACGGCAAATTTGTAATTTGACAACAAAATCGCAAAATCACATATACTATTTATATCGCATCGCAACAAAAACTGAACGTTTATCTTGCGACAAGAGTCACAGCGCTTTCTCCCCGCCTCCCGAGCCGCTAATATGGCCTGCCGGGATCTCTTGCGCCCCTCTCTCCTCTTTCATCTGATTCAATGAACTGGCACACCCTCACCTTCCTCGGCGACAGTACCATGACCATTCCGGGTGCCTGCATCCTGACACTCTGGCTGGGGGTCAACCGCATGTGGCGTCAGATGTTCGCCTGGCTGCTCGCTTTCGTCACCGCGATGATGATCGTGGTCATCAGCAAGCTGCTTTTCATGGGCTGGGATATCAGCTTGCCGATGCTCAACTTCACCGGCTTGAGCGGCCATACCGCCTCTTCCAGCGCTCTTTATCTGTCGATTGCCCTGCTGCTCACCCAGGACACCACTGGCCTGCGTCGCGCCCTGGTACTGACACTGACCGCGCTCCTGGTCACCTCGGTGGGACTGTCACGTCTGATGATCAAGGTCCACTCCGAATCCGAAGTCCTGCTTGGCCTGCTGGTCGGCGCCGGCGCAGCCTGGGCCTTTGGCCTGTCACTACGGCAGTCGGCGCCACCCTTGCGTCATCTGCTGTTGCCCTTGGGCCTGGCGGCGGCCCTGATGATGACCGGCTTCAACAAGCCGGCGCCGACCCAGAGCTTCCTGCAGGAACTGGCCAAGCAGCTCTCCGGCCGCGCCGAGGTCTACATGCGCCATGAGGCGCTCTGATTCCCTTTCCCGCTTCCATGAAAAATGCCGTTCAGCGGCGCTGAACGGCATTCTCGGTCACGCCCGCGCGAGCGCTCCCTGGCTCAAGCGGCCAGCATTGCCGGCGCAGCAAGGCGACGACGGCGCAACGCGGCTACTCCCACCACCACGATCAGGCCGGCCACCATCAATAGATACTCTTCTGGCTCGGGCACGGGAGCCACGGCAGAGAGGTTGCCGGTGAAGGACTGCAGGTGCAGTTCGCCATTCTGGGTGAGGCTATTGACGAAGACGCCGCCTTCGATGTTCTGGTTGTTGGTCAGGCTGGCGTGGGTCGCGAGAATGGAGCCGCCAAACTGGTTGTTGATGGTCAGGCTGGTCGCGTTGTAGAAGTTCCAGAGGATGGAGCTGCCCAGCGACTGTGCCTGTCCGCCCAGGAAGTTGGCACCGATGACCGCAGAACTGACGCTGGAATTGATGATGATGGTGCTGGCACCGTTGGCGGCAAAAGAAAACTCGCCCGCCGAAAACACCGAGGCGCTGGTGGTGTTATCCAGATTGAATACCGCTACCCCGCTGCTGTTGGCCACAGCCGTGAAGGTGGCCTTGTTGCCGGTGATCGACACCGTGCTGTTGGCGACGGCACTCTTGAGCGTATTGGACAAGGTACCGAGCGTGCTGCCGAAATTGGTCGACGTCGCGGCATCCGCATTGGTCTGCATCAGCGTGCTGGGCGTGGAGGGGCGGCCACCGTTGAAGTTGGTCCCGCTGGTGCTGCCCGTCACATAGGCCGATCCATTGAGATTGCTGTTGCTCACCGCACCGACGATATAGCTCGATCCGCTGTTGACGGTCGAATTAGTGAAGGAGCCACCGATATAGGAACCCAGTCCGTTCACATGCACGTTGCTCGCACTGCCCATCACGGTCAGGCCGGCATAGCTCGAGGCCGGCGTACTGCCGACATGCTGCACGTAATCCCCGCCCGTGAGCGATCCTCCGATCCAGGCCCGACCATCCACGTGGGAGTTGGAGCTGGCGTCGCCCAGCACCACCAGATTGAACTGCTGCAGCGCCTCGGCACCGGTGAGCGACACCGTCGCCGCCTGAGCGGCAGCGCTGACACCGAGCGACAGGAAAGGCAGGACCGCAAAACCAGCCAGGACCGACTTCGAAAGACGTGACATGGAATGTTACCCCTATAACGGATGCCGCCTGTACGTCGGGTCAGGGGGCAGCAGTGAATTGATGGCGCCAACAGACGCAAATCGACACAAATTGTTGTAAAGTTTTTATTAATTTTATGCTAACAGTTGTCGATTGATCAAGTAAAAATCTCGTCAATTCACGAACGTCATTTTTTTGCCACATTGATAATAATCAAGCTTCTGTCCACGCGCGTTGCGATCACGGCAGTCGCCTGGACATGTAGCGTGCATCCCCGCCATAGCTCGCCAGGCTGTCCTGCCCGTGCAGCAGCGCCTGGGTGTCCTCGACAAATCCGGCCGACTGCCAATAGGTGCTGGAGGCATGCACCGCGACCAGGGTAGCCCTGGGCAATCCTGCCCGTCTGCACAGTTGCAGCAATTGTTCCACCAGCGTACGCCCCAAGCCCGAGCCGCGCGCAGAGGGCAGCAGCGCAACGTCGTGCAGATGCAGACAATCAGCGGCCGGATCCAGGGCTTGCAACAGGGTGTTGAGCGCGGGAGGAACGCCATGACGGCCAGGGTGCATGAAGGTATAGCCGATGACTTCCTCGCCCTCGCCCGCCAGGGCGCTACGCACGGCAATCAGACAGCCGGGCGCAAACAGGGCCAGCCGTTCCGCAAAAACTTCTTCTGCTTCGAAGTAGCCGACGTGAACATCGGCGGCAATCGCCATCACGCGAGGCAGATCAGTCGCGCGCATGGGGCGCCATTGGTAATGACTCATGGAGTTCTCCTTGCCGATGGGACTCTGAAATGAAAACGCCACACGGCGACCCATGAGGGCCAGCGTGTGGCGCGTAGATAATGAAACAGCGGGATCGATGCCAGACTGGCAGCCTTGGTGAGCCCGGTGAGATCCAGCGACCCGGTCCCGGCAACTATCCGTGCATGTCGATCAGGCGGTCGCCCCCGGCTTCAGGGTTTCCAGTACCGCCTGCAACTCCGCACGCAGTGCATCGATGGCCGCCTCATCCAGGCTGATGAGGGGACGCTGCGGCTCCTGCGGTTGTTCAGCTTCATGCGTGCCATCGAGCTTGTTGCGGGCACCGCTGATGGTGAAACCCTGCTCATACAGCAGCTCGCGGATGCGGCGGATCAGCAGGACTTCGTGGTGCTGATAATAGCGCCGGTTACCGCGTCGCTTGACCGGTTTGAGCTGGGTGAATTCCTGCTCCCAGTAGCGCAGCACATGCGGCTTCACGCCACACAGTTCACTGACCTCACCGATGGTGAAATAACGCTTGGCCGGGATGGGCGGCAAGACGATGGCCGCCGGTTTGTTGACACGATCGTTCATAAATTAGACGGACATTTCAACGGGGCTGCCGCTGGAGAGTTCCACCATTTCCTTCAATTTCTGGCTGGCATGGAAGGTCACGACGCGCCGCGCGGTGATCGGGATCTCCTCGCCAGTCTTGGGATTGCGACCAGGCCGTTGCGGCTTGTCGCGCAGCTGGAAGTTACCGAAGCCGGACAGCTTGACGGCCTCGCCACGTTCGAGCGCGTTGCGAATCTCGTCGAAGAAGGTTTCTACCATGTCCTTGGCTTCGCGCTTGTTCAGACCGACCTGCTCGAACAAAAGTTCGGCCAGCTCGGCCTTGGTCAGCGTCGGCAGGTTCTTGTCGGCCTGCGAACGTGCCTGGGATTCCAGTACGGCACGATGCAGGTCGGCGTCCAGCACGGATTGAAATTCGTTCGAATTCACGTTGTTCATGGCGATGAATGACTGGGCCTCAACCGATTCCGGTCTGTAATTATTTTCGCTCTCGGACATCACATCAGGCACGCAGTCTGGCGCCGAGCTTGGCGCTCGCAGCGGCCACCAGTGCATTCACCGCAAGGTCAACCTTGTCATCCTGAAGGGTGTTTTGAGTATCTTGCAAGGTGCAGCGGAACGCAAGGCTTTTTTCGTCCGCTTCCAATCCCTTGCCTTGATATTCATCAAATAAAACAAGGGCTTGCAAGATGGTGCAGTCCGGATTGGCCTGCTTTTCAGCCGCGAAAACGTCCAGCAATTGCTGGGCGCCGACCGACTGCTTCACCACCAGCGCGATATCACGGCTGACTGCCGGGAACTTGGAGATTTCCATGTAGGACGGCAGGTCACGCTGCTGCAATGCCTCGGCGTCCACCTCGAAGACCACGGGAGCCAGCGGCAGGTCGTACTTCTGCTGCCACTTGGGATGCAGTTCACCAATCACGCCGACGATCTTCTCGCCCAGCAGTACGTGCGCAGTGCGTCCCGGATGCAGGGCCGGATGTTCGGCCTTGACAAAACGCAGCGCCCGCGGGGCGAACAGGGCTTCCAGATCGGCCTTGACGTCGAAGTAATCGACATTGCGGGTGGTCTGGCCCCACTGTTCTTCGGCCACCGGGCCGTAGGCCAGCGCGGCGATGCGCTTGGGTTGTTCGAAACCGGCCACGGCCAGCGGGCCATCGGCGATGGCAGCGTTCTTGCTGAACACGGCACCCACCTCGAAGACGCGAATGCGCGCCGCCTTGCGGTTGACGTTGTAGCGGGCATTGGCCACCAGGCCGGCGATCAGCGAGGAGCGCATCACGCTCATCTGGCTGGCGATGGGGTTCAACAGCTTGATGGGATCGGCATTGCCAGCGAAGTCGGCTTCCCAGGCGCTCTCCACGAAGCTGAAGTTGACCACTTCCTGGTAGTCCTGATCAGCCAGCAGGCGGCGGATGGCGAACAGCGAACGAGTATTCTCGGGCGCGATGCGCATCGCATTGGCGGCCACCGGGGGCAGCGCCGGGATGTTTTCGAAACCGTAGACGCGCGCAACTTCCTCGATCAGGTCTTCCTCGATCTCGATGTCGAAGCGATAAGACGGAGGGGTCACCGAGAACAGGCCAGGCTGATAGTCGAAGGACAGGCCGAGACGCTTGAAGATGTCCGACACCATCTCGTCGGTGATCTCCACACCAATCACCTTGGCTGCACGGGCTGTGCGCAGCGAGACCGGTTCGCGCTTGGGCAGGTTGACGATCTGGTCGTCCACGGGACCGACACGGGTCTCGGGCGTGCCGCAGATTTCCAGCAGCAGCGCGGTGATGCGTTCGATGTGATCGACCACGGTGGCGAAGTCCACACCACGTTCGAAACGATGCGCGGCATCGGTCGAGAAGTTGTAGCGGCGCGCACGTCCCTGGATCGCCTGCGGGAACCAGAAAGCGGCTTCCAGGTAGATGTTGGTGGTCTCCAGCGAGACCGCAGTCGCGTCACCGCCCATGATGCCGGCCAGGGATTCGATTTCCTTGTCGTCGGAGATCACGCCGACCCATTCATCGACTTCCACGGTGTTGCCGTTGAGGAGCTTCAGCGATTCACCCTTGCGGCCCCAGCGCACGTCGAGGCCACCATGGATCTTGTCGAGGTCGAACACGTGCGAGGGACGGCCCAGCTCCAGCATCACGTAATTGGAGATGTCCACCAAGGCCGAGATCGAGCGCTGGCCGCTGCGCTCCAGGCGCTGCTTCATCCATTGCGGGGTGGCGGCCTTGGCGTTGAGGCCACGGATGACGCGGCCGGCAAAACGGCCGCACAGCTCGGGCGCGGAAATGCGTACCGGCAGTTTCTCGTCCAGATTGACGACAGCAGCCTGATAGGCCGGCGCCTTCAGGGGTGTACCGGTCAGTGCCGAGACTTCACGCGCCACGCCCAGCACCGACAGGCAATCCGCCTTGTTGGGGGTGAGCTTGATGGTGAACTTCAGGTCATTCAATTGCAGGTAGTCGCGGAAATTCTGGCCTACCGGTGCATCATCGGGCAGTTCCAGCAGGCCGCCGTGATCTTCCGACAGCTTCAGTTCGCGTGCCGAGCACAGCATGCCCTGCGATTCCACACCACGCAGCTTGCCGACCTTGATCTCGAAAGGCTTGCCATCGGCCCCCGGCGGCAGCACCGCACCGACCATGGCGCAAGGCACCTTCAGGCCCGCGCGCACATTGGGCGCGCCGCAGACGATGTTGAGAATGGTGCCGGTATGAACATTCACGCGGCAGACGTTCAGGCGGTCCGCATCCGGATGCTTGGTCACTTCCAGCACCTCACCCACGACCACGTTGGTGAAGGGAGGCGCGACCGGTTCGACTTCCTCGACTTCCAGGCCGGACATGGTCAGCAGGTGCGACAGTTCATCCGAGGTCATGGTCGGATTGACCATGGTACGCAGCCAGTTTTCAGAGAATTGCATGATTCAGACTTTCAGCTATCGGCGATGAGCCAGAGGCGCGCCGCGACGGCGCGGCGCCCCGCGTGATCGAATTAATTGAATTGCTTCAGGAAGCGCAGGTCGCCTTCGTAGAACAGGCGCAGGTCATTGATGCCATAGCGCAGCATGGTCAGGCGCTCCAGGCCCGAGCCGAAGGCGAAACCGATGTACTGCTCGGGGTCCAGGCCCATGTTGCGCACCACGGTCGGATGCACCTGGCCGGCGCCGGAGACTTCCAGCCAGCGGCCCTTGAGCGGACCGCTACCGAAGGCGATGTCGATCTCGGCCGAAGGTTCGGTGAAGGGGAAATACGAGGGACGGAAGCGCACCTGCAGATCGTCGGTCTCGAAGAAGGCCTTGACGAAGTTGAGGTACACGCCCTTCAGGTCGGCGAAGCTGATGTCCTCGGCGATCCACAGGCCTTCGACCTGATGGAACATCGGCGAGTGGGTGGCATCGCTGTCGACGCGATAGGTGCGGCCCGGGGCGATGACCTTGATGGGCGGCTTGTTCATGCGGGCGTAGCGCACCTGCATCGGACTGGTGTGGGTACGCAGCAGCAGGGGCTTGCCCTGGGTGTCGTTGCCTTCGATGTAGAAGGTGTCCTGCATGGAGCGCGCCGGGTGGTTCTCGGGGCTGTTCAATGCAGTGAAATTGGTCCAGTCGGTCTCGATCTCGGGACCGTCGGCGACATCAAAGCCGATGGAGCGGAAGATTTCCTCGACGCGCTGCCACGAGCGCATCACGGGATGGATGCCGCCCACGCCACGGCCACGGCCCGGCAAGGTGACATCGATGGCTTCCGCATTCAGGCGCGCCTGCATCTGGGCGTGGGCCAAAGCATCGCGACGGGCGGTCAGCGCGGTTTCGATCTGTTCCTTGGCGACGTTGATGATCGCCCCTTGTACCTTGCGCTCTTCCGGCGCCAGCTTGCCCAGTCCCTTCATCTGCTCGGTGATCTGACCGGTCTTGCCGAGGTACTTGGCCTTGGCGTTTTCCAGTGCGGCGGCGTCGGGCGCGGCGGCGAAATCAGCCTGCGCCTGCGTGACCAGTTGGCCCAGGAGTTGGTCTAGGGGATTCATGCGGTAAGTCTCGCTCCAATCGAAAATCCGACGACGAAGTCGAAAAGAAGGGATTCACGGAAGGTGAACCAAAAAAATCCACGAAACCGTGGATCAAAAACATACGGGGCATCGGTGTATCACCTCTGCCCCGCAGGATTTTGCAGCGCCGGCTGCTCGTCTGACTTGCGTCGGATGTTGCGGCCGGCTACCGCAAACACGCTGTCGATTTAGGCGGCAGCGATGTTGGCCTTCACCTGGTTGACGATGGCAGCGAAAGCAGCCTTGTCGGTGACAGCCATATCGGCCAGGACCTTACGATCCAGTTCGATCGCAGCCTTCTTCAGGCCGTTCATGAACACGCTGTAGGTCACGCCGTGCGAACGCGCAGCGGCGTTGATACGGGCGATCCACAGTGCGCGGAACACGCGCTTCTTGTTACGACGGTCACGGTACGCGTACTGACCAGCGCGCATGACTGCTTGCTTGGCAATACGGTAGACGTTTTTACGACGGCCGCGGTAACCCTTGGCGAGTGCGAGGACTTTCTTGTGGCGGGCACGTGCTGTTACCCCACGTTTGACTCTAGGCATAGTAGCTCCTTAGTGTATTGGTGAGGTTAAGCGAACGGCAGCATCGCGCGAACGGAATTCAGGTTCGTCTCATGGACGCCCTCGGTACCGCGCAGTTGACGCTTGTTCTTGGTGGTCTTCTTGGTCAGGATGTGACGCTTGAAGGCTTGACCGCGCTTGACGGTACCGCCCGGGCGGACGCGAAAACGCTTCTTCGCGCTGCTCTTCGATTTCATCTTAGGCATAGCAACTCTGTCCTTTCGGACAGCTCCATTTTTTGATGATTGCAGGTGGCAGCACGCTCGCTGCTCTTGGATGCCTGCTCTCACTTATTTGACAGCGGGTGAACCCGCTGCTTTTGCCTGGCACAGTCGCCTGCACCCTGCAAATCCTTTGTCGGCCCTACGCTGCCGCAATCACTGCGGCATGGACGACACCGGGGAGATGTCGTCCCGATACGGCTAACTGCTTGAAACCAGGAAAACCGAAAAAGATATAAACGATTTATTTCTTTTTCTTGGGCGCCAGCACCATGATCATCTGGCGACCTTCCATCTTGGGAAACTGCTCGACCTGGCCATACGGTTCCAGATCAGCCTTCAGGCGCTCCAGCACGCGCATGCCGATTTCCTGGTGAGCCATTTCACGACCGCGGAAACGCAACGTGATCTTGGTCTTGTCACCCTCTTCCAGGAACTTCGTCAGGTTACGCAGCTTGATGTTGTAATCGCCATCATCGGTACCCGGGCGGAACTTGACTTCCTTGACCTGGATGACCTTCTGCTTGAGCTTGGCCTCGTGCGCCTTCTTCTGCTCCTGGTACTTGAACTTGCCGTAATCCATCAGACGGCAGACAGGAGGTTGCGCGGTGGGCGCAATCTCGACCAGATCGACTTCAGCCTCTTCAGAAAGACGTAAGGCTTCAGCCAGGCTGACGATGCCCAGAGGCTCGTTTTCAACACCCGAAAGGCGCACTTCCGGCGCAGTGATCTCGCGGTTGAGGCGATGCGACTTGTCAGTAGCTATTGCAGTTTCCTTTTAAAATCCAATGAATTAAGCCGTGCTCTTGCGCTGGGAGGAAGCCCCAGGCTTCCCCATCTCAGGCTTTGGCAGCCACCTCATCCTTGAGGCGTTCCACCAAGGTGTCGATGGACATGACGCCCAGATCGACATTGCCCCGCGCACGCACGGCCACAGTGTTGGCATCCCGTTCTTTATCGCCGACAACCAGGATATAGGGCGGCTTCTGAATGGAATGCTGCCGTATTTTATAGGTAATCTTCTCGTTGCGCAAATCGGTCTCGACCCTAAACCCTTGTTTTTTCAGCGTTTGTGCAACGTTCTGCACATAATCCGCCTGTGCGTCGGAAATATTCAGGATGACAACTTGCGTTGGCGCCAACCAAAGCGGCATCGCGCCGGCGTGGTTTTCGATCAGGATGGCGATGAAGCGCTCCAGCGAGCCGACGATGGCCCGGTGCAACATCACGGGCACCTTGCGGTTGTTGTCTTCCGTGACATATTCCGCGCCCAGGCGCGCCGGCATGGAGAAGTCCACCTGCATGGTGCCGCACTGCCAGGAACGGCCGATGGAATCCTTCAGGTGGTATTCGATCTTCGGGCCATAGAAGGCGCCCTCGCCCGGCAGCTCTTCCCATTCCGAACCGGAGGCGCGGATGGCTTCGCGCAGGGCATTCTCGGCCTTGTCCCAGACTTCCTCGGCGCCGATGCGTTTTTCCGGACGCAGGGCCAGCTTCACGGCCACGTCCTTGAAGCCGAAGCAGTCATAGACTTCACGCACCACTCGGTTGAAGGCGGCGACTTCTTCCTGGATCTGGTCTTCGGTACAGAAGATGTGGCCATCATCCTGGGTAAAGCCGCGTACGCGCATCATTCCGTGCAGCGCACCGGAGGGCTCGTTGCGGTGGCACTGGCCGAATTCGCCGTAGCGCAGCGGCAGGTCGCGGTAGCTGTGCAGGCCGGAATTGAAGATCTGGATGTGGCCGGGGCAGTTCATGGGCTTCAACGCATAGGCGCGGCTTTCCGACTCGGTCGTGAACATGTTTTCACGATAGTTTTCCCAGTGGCCGGTCTTTTCCCACAGCGAGCGATCCAGGATCTGCGGCGCCTTCACTTCCTGATAACCGTTGTCCTGATAGACGCGGCGCATGTACTGCTCCACTTGCTGCCAGATGGTCCAGCCCTTGGGATGCCAGAAGATCAGACCCGGCGCCTCGTCCTGGAAGTGGAACAAGTCCAGCGCGCGACCCAGCTTGCGGTGGTCACGCTTTTCGGCCTCTTCCAGCATGTGCAGGTAGGCTTCCTGGTCTTCCTTCCTGGCCCAGGCAGTGCCGTAGACACGCTGCAGCATCTCGTTGTTGGAATCGCCACGCCAGTAGGCGCCAGCCAGCTTCATCAGCTTGAACACCTTCAGCTTGCCGGTCGAGGGCACGTGCGGGCCACGGCAGAGGTCGGTGAAGTTTCCTTCAGTGTAGAGCGAGACGTCCTCGTTCTGCGGAATGGAGGCGATGATCTCGGCCTTGTAGTCTTCGCCGATGGACTTGAAGTACGCCACGGCTTCGTCACGCGGCAGTACCTTGCGGGTGACCGGCTCATCCTTCTTGGCCAGCTCGGCCATCTTCTTCTCGATGGCTTGCAGGTCTTCGGGGGTGAAGGGGCGCTTGTACGAGAAGTCGTAATAAAAACCGTTGTCGATGACCGGACCGATGGTGACCTGGGCTTCGGGGAACAGCTCTTTGACCGCGTAGGCCAGCAAGTGGGCGGTGGAGTGACGGATCACCTCCAGACCATCCGCATCCTTGTCGGTGATGATGGCCAGTTCCGCATCCTTGTCGATCAGGTAGGAAGTATCGACCAGCTTGCCATCGACGCGGCCAGCCAGTGCAGCCTTGGCCAGGCCGGTGCCGATGTTGGCGGCAACCTGCGCCACGGTGACCGGGTTGTCGAACTGGCGTTGCGAACCATCGGGAAGACGAACTGAAACCATTGTGCACTCCATGTCGGCAGCCTTGCTGCCTTGCCTGTTGAGGGTAATGTCGAAAAGACGGACGAAAAAAAACGCGGACCAGCCGCGCTTTTTCAAAGGACGAAAAAGAACCCGACTAGCGTCGCGTGAAAACCTCGGTGGTAGTTCGCGGTGTCATAACCGGTTTGCCTTTCTCGCTCTTACAGATGAGGGGTATGCAGTCTCGGGATCGCTGCCAGCAAGGACAGACCAGACCGAAGGCCCGCATTATAGCAAACTTTGCCCGAACATCGGCAGGCGTCCCGTACAGCATCATCCTGCATCCCGGACTACGCGGCGCTGTCAGGCCAACGTGCCAGGCGCAAACAGCGATGATCAGCAAGCTTTTTCACTTCGAGCAACATCGAGATGAAGTCCAACGCCAAAAACCGAAACGGCATCCGGGCATGCCGCAGCCAAGCTCAAGCAAGCGGACTCGCCCGCTCCTCAGGCATTTGCCATCGAGGCACGCCGTGCCAGGATCTTCTCGATCTTTTCCTTCAGGGTAGCGGCCGTAAAGGGCTTGACGATATAGCCATCAGCACCCGACTGTGCGGCCACGACGATGTTTTCCTTCTTGGCCTCGGCCGTGATCATCAACACCGGCAGATGCGCCAGCGAGGGCGTGGCGCGGATCTTCTTGAGCAGGGTCAAGCCATCCATGCCCGGCATGTTCCAGTCGGTCAGCACGAAGGTCACCGGCAAGGCGCCCGCCTCCAGGATTTTCAGTGCCGAAGAGCCATCATCGGCTTCCACCATCTTGGTGTATTCAAGCTCCTTCAGCAGGCCACTGACAATGCGACGCATCGTCGAAAAGTCGTCAACCACGAGGAAATACTGATCATCTGCTGCCATAGGAAAATTCGCTGAACCGTAAAAATGAGGATTGGAGATGTTGCTGCCGAAAAAATTCGACGCAAGTGTAAAGCATTTTAAGATGCTTCCGCGAAACATCTGCCCCATTGCTTCAGTCAGGGCGCATTTTTGCGGCGGCATTTGACCCGCAGCAACGCCATGGGGCGGCGGCAAGAGCGACGGAAGGAACGGGAAGAAATGAAACAATGAAAAAGCCGGCGCAGAAAAACAAAAAGGAAGCCGCCAATGCGCTTCCTTTTGTGAATTTCTGCGGTTTGCTTCACCCAACCCTCTTGCTCCATCAGGAAGCAAACGAATTGGTAGGCACGATTGGACTCGAACCAACGACCCCTACCATGTCAAGGTAGTGCTCTAACCAGCTGAGCTACGCGCCTATCGAAGATTACAGAACTTGATAAAACAAAAAAGGAAGCCGAGAACGCGCCTCCTTTTCTTTGCTTCGCCCAACCCCACCATCCCGAACGGAACCGGAAGAATTGGTAGGCACGATTGGACTCGAACCAACGACCCCTACCATGTCAAGGTAGTGCTCTAACCAGCTGAGCTACGCGCCTAACGAAGAAGCGAGAGTATAGGAGGCTTTTCAAAATTTGCCAAGGGGTAAATGATGAAAATGATAAAAAATTAAAAATAGTCCGCCTGTTTCACCAAGCATCCGGCCACCCTCCCCGCCATCCTCTCGCCATTCCTGCTGCCCGGCGAACTACTGCCGCTTGGCCTCGATCACGCCCTTGACCTCGCGAATGACCGTCAAGGCCTTCTGCAACTGCTCGGTCGACCCGATCTCGGCGGTGAAGGCCATGCGTGCATGGCCCTTCACGCTTTGCGTGCTGACCCCGATCACATTGATCTTGTCGCGCAGGAAGATATCCGAGATATCCCGCAGCAGACCCTGGCGATCACTGGCCAGCACGAAGATATCGACCGGATACACCGTATCGCGCGCCGGTGCCCCCCAGGTGGTCTGGATGACGCGCTCGGGCGCATGCAGGCTCATCTCGGCGAAATTCTTGCAATTGACCCGATGGATGGAAACGCCCTTGCCACGTGTGACGAAACCAGCGATCACATCCGGCGGGGCCGGCTTGCAGCAGCGTGCCAGCTGGGTCAGCAGACCATCGGTTCCCACCACCAGCACCCCCGACTTGGCGCCCTGGACGATGCTGGAGGCGCGGCTCTTGCGGGTGATCAGGGCTTCGTCGTCGATCTCCGGCTTCTTTTCCTCGCCTTCGTGCAGCGCCTGCTCGACGTGGCGCAGGCTGAATTCTTCCTTGGCCAACGCCAGACAGAGATCATCGACCTTGTCGAAACCCAGCTTCTGCGCCAGCTCTTCGAGATTGACGGCGGTCTTGCCTTCGCGCTGCAAGGTCTTTTCCAGCAGGCCACGGCCTACCGACAAGGTTTCCTGCTGCTCGATGGCATTGAACCAGGCGCGGATCTTGGAGCGCGTACGCGAACTGGCGGCATAGCCGGCACCCAGCCAGTCGCGCGAAGGACCCACGCCAGCGCCACTCTTGGCGGTGATGATTTCCACCGTCTGGCCGTTCTTGAGGGGGGTGTTCAGCGGCACCATCACACCATCCACCCGCGCGCCACGGCAGCGGTGGCCGACGTCGCTGTGCAGGTGGTAGGCAAAGTCGATGGGCGTGGCGCCGCTGGGCAGTTCGATCACCCGCGCCTGCGGCGTGAGCACGTAGATGCGCTCGTCCAGCGTGGCCGACTTGAGCTTCTGCACCCAGTCGCGACGGACTTCTTCCTGATCCACCACGGCATCGGTGACTTCATTCTTCCAGGCCAGCAGCTGACGCAGCCAGGCGATTTTCTCGTCATATTTCTGCGCCGAGAAATTCGAGCCACCGCTTTCCTTGTAGCGCCAGTGCGCCGCCACGCCGTATTCGGCGAAGTGGTGCATCTCGTGCGTACGGATCTGCACTTCCAGCGCCCGACCATCCTCGGCCATGACTACCGTGTGCAGCGACTGGTAGCCGTTCTGCTTGGGACGCGAGATGTAGTCATCGAACTCTTCCGGAATCGGCGTCCAGATGTTGTGCACGATGCCCAGCACCGAATAGCAAGTCTTCACATCGTCGACGATGACACGGAAGGCGCGCACATCGTAGAGCTCGGAAAAATCGATGGACTTGCCGCGCATCTTGTTCCAGATGCTGTAGATGTGCTTGGGTCGCCCGCTGACTTCGGCGCGAATGTCCTGCGCCGCCATCTCGGCGCGCAGGCGCTCAATCGCGTTGGCGACGAAGGCTTCGCGCTCCAGGCGCTTTTCTTCCAGCATCCTGGCGATGCGCTTGTAGGTCGCCGGCTCCAGGAAGCGGAATGACAGGTCTTCCAGCTCCCACTTCAACTGCCAGATGCCCAGCCGGTTGGCCAGCGGCGCGTAGAGGTCAAAGGTCTGGCGTGCGTACTGCGCGCTGGCTTCATTCTCTTGCTTGGTCTCGGCAAAGTAGCGCAAGGTCGCCACGCGCGAGGCCAGGCGCACCAGCACCGCGCGCATGTCGGTGGCCATGGCCAGCAGCATCTTGCGCAAGGTTTCGACCTGGGCGGCGGCCTGCTGGGCGGCGTTCTTGCCGCGCAGGACTTCCTGGTGCTGGGGCTGGAAGCTCAGGCTGTGAAAGCGCATCAACTGGCGCACATTGCCCACCAGCTCGGCAATTTCCTTGCCGAAGCGTTCTTCCAGCTTTTCGTCCAGCTCGGGATGCAGCATCTGCGCCTCGAAAGCCAGGCCGGCGATGCGGGTGGCGGCATCGACGTTGAGCGCAGTGAGCACGGTGGCTACCGAGACGGCGAACTGCAGCGCATTCTGCCCGGACAGGATCTGCCTGTCGGCATAGAGCGGCTCGAGTTCGGCCAGTGCCTGCTCGACCCGCGCGACATCGTCAGGGCCGAGACCGGCGGTAATGGCTGCCAGGCCCTCGCCCTGGGTACTTGCTACCGAAACCATACCTGCTTACTTCTGGGCCGCGACGATGATGATTTCCACCAGCAGTTCGGGACGGGCCAGCTTGGCTTCAACAGTGGCGCGCGGCGGCGCGTTGCCGGGCGCGACCCACTCATCCCAGACCGCGTTCATGCCGGCAAAATCCTTCACATCGGACAGGAAGATCTGGCACGACAGGATCTTGGTCTTGTCGCTGCCGGCCTCGGCCAGCAGACGATCGATATGGCCCAGCACTTCGCGGGTCTGGCCTTCGATGTTCTGGGTGGCGTCTTCGGCGATCTGGCCGGCCAGGTAGACGGTACCGTTGTGGATGGCGACTTCGGAGAGACGCTTGCCGACGTGCAGACGTTGTACGGACATGAAATTTCCTTCGTAGTAAAACCCGGCGCCCGACGGCGCCGGCAATGACAAAAATGGATGCGATGCGTGCGGGGCGACGGCTCAGCCCAGCAGGAACTGCCGCGCCACCTCGATCTGCGGGGCGTGCATGAAGGTCGGTGCGTGGCCCACATCGGGCAACTCCACCAGCTTGGCCTTGGGGCCGCGACGCGTCATCTCCTGCGCCACTTCCGGCAGCAGCAGGTCGGACTGGGCGCCCCGTACCAGCAGGGTCGGACAGGCGATGGCGTCATAGGCCGCCCACAGCATCTGCTCGGCCGCCGTGGCGGCTTGCGGCGTGGTCAGCTTGAAGGGGACCGCCAGACCCAGGTCGTAGTGGCGCACCCACTTGCCCTCTTCATTCTGGCGCAGCACGTCCTTGGCCAGCTTGTGCCATTCTTCATCACTGTGCTGACCGAAGCTGGCCGAAATGGTCCGAATATACTGGGCGGCTTCCTCGAAGGTATCGAAGCGCACGTCCTGGCCGATGTAGTCGCCGATACGCGCCAGCGCGGCACCGTTGATGGACGGACCGATGTCGTTGAGCACCAGGCGGCGGATGGGGTTGCCCGGCAGCGAGGCCAGGCCCATGCCGATCAGACCGCCCATGGAGGTGCCGAACCAGTCGACGATCTCGGCGTCGGCGCGCGCCAGCAGGGTCACCATGTCGCTCACGTACTGCGGCACGGTATAGAACTGCGGATTGGCCAGCCGCCCGGAACGACCGCGTCCGACCACATCGGGGCAGATCACCCGGTAGGTATCGCACAGCTCGCGCGCCATGCGGTCGAAATCGTCGGAGACCCGGGTGACGCCATGCACGCACACCAGTACATTGGGATTGCGCGCATCGCCCCACTCCTTGTAGGCCATGGTGTGCAGGCCGGCGGGAGAAATGCACTGCACTGTCTTGACTACGGCTTCAGTCATGGTGAGGGCTTTCCAGATGAACGAAGCCGTCATTCTACCCTTTCAGGACAGCTTGTCGGCTGGAAATGGCAAGCCGGAACAGGAGGGAATGCTGTCTGGCCAGTGCAAACAGGCGATCGGACATCGCTGTTGCCGCTTCAAGAAAAATTCAGAATTTTCCGCAGGAAAAAACAAATGATGCAGCACAAGTCGCTGCTATAATGCGTCCCTTTTCCGGCGGCCCTCGCCGGCATCCCTCATGCCTGAGTGGTGAAATTGGTAGACACAGCGGACTTAAAATCCGCCGCTTACCCGGAAGGGGGCGTGCCGGTTCGACCCCGGCCTCAGGCACCAGACACCGCCAATCATTCTTCTTCAGGCTCAGACCACCGCAGGCGGGTTTCCTGGACGAGCCGAGTGACTCAGCGCTTGAGCAACTCCAAGGCATCCTCGGCCACACTGCGCAGATTGGTAATGGTGGCGTTGAGCGCGGCCAGTTCGGCCGGTGTGGGCGGCTGGTCCATGCCGTTCTTGACCAGCGAAGCCTTGATGATGGTCGCGGCCATCTGCCACGCAGCCTTATTGTGTGCGTCCACCAACTCTCGCTGGATGCGCTCCAATTCCGCTTTCTGATTTTTATCCATGTTCCTTGACGAGGCCGGTTGCGAATTTGCCAGGCATCCCCGGCAGATTCATGATCGTCCCGATGGAAGACCACTCCCTTTGTTGGCCTAACATTACTTTCAGTCAGGCAATTCGACAAGTGATTTTACCTTCCTGATGATGACCTGCGCGTGTCTTCGTTTGCTGTTCTCATCAGGTGATAGGTCATCTGTTACCGATCTTTACCATCCGTCCAAACCCTGCGCTTCGTGAATCCTTTACAATTGACGCCACCCTTCACCGTTGCTGGAGATCCGCCGCATGCCGCGCCTGCGCTTTTCTATCCCGTTTCTCGTCATCACCACCGCCACTCTGGGCCTGACCGCCTGCACCACTGGCAAGACCGCCTTCTATCATCAGGAGGAATTCAGCGATACCAGCGCCTTCTCGCGCAGCTTCCCCGGCAGCGAGAAAGCGGTCTGCGAAGCGGCCCGGCGCGCACTGCTGGGCCAGGGCTATGTGATCAGCAAGTCTTCCGACAACACTCTGGATGGCAACAAGAGCTTCCAACCGGCCAGCGACAAGCACATGGAAATCGCCTTCCACGTGGTCTGCGCCTCCAATGGCAACGGCAAGAGCTCGACCATGTTCGCCAGCGCCACCCAGGATGGCTACGGTATCAAGAAGAGCAACAGCTCGGCCAGCCTGGGTGTGAGCGTACTGGGCTCGGTCTCGATGCCCTTTGCCGCCAGCGATGATTCGATGGTGCGCGTCTCCAGCGAAACCATCCGCTCGCCGGATTTCTATGACCGCTTCTTTGGGGCGGCCGAACGCTATCTGCTGGTGGACGTCGATGACGACACCGCGCCCGCCAAGAAATAAGGCATCAGCCGCTCCGGCACGCCATCGGCGCCGGGATGAACGCAAAAATGGCGGCCGAAGCCGCCATTTTTCTTGCCTGCTGCCCGGGAATCAACGCCCCCAGTAGCCGTAGCCCGGGGGCGGCGGCGGACGGTGCCAGTGGCGGTGATGGCCACGAGGATAGCCACGCTCCACATACACCGGCGCCGGTGCGTAATAAACCGGTGCCGGACGCACGTAGACCGGTGCCGGGCGCACATACACCGGCGGTGGCGCATACACGGGCGCCGGCTGCACGTACACAGGCTGCGGAGCCACGTAAGCGGGCACGCCGATATTGACGCCGATGGACACATGTCCGGCCATGGCCGGTGCTGCGGACAGACCGGCAACCGCAGCAAACACAGCCATGCCGGCCATCAGGGAAATCGACTTTTTCACGATAGCTCCTCGTTGTTCTGAATGACGTAGCGTGACTATATCCGCCGATTCCTGACAACTCTAGGCGAAAGCCGTAAGGGTTGTAAGCAAATGCTTCACAAACGTTAAGCGCAATGTGAAGAATGCTTAGATCCCCTGCCCTACCGAGTCCAGCATGCCTCGCGCGATCTCGCGCTCGCCCATGATGACGTGCTGGGCGCCATGCTTTTCCAGGTGTTCGATCTCGGCATCGGAGTGGGCGCGCGCGACCACCTTCAGTGCGGCATTGAGTTCCAGTGCATTCTCGATCACCTGGCCGGCTTCGAAGACTTCGGGAATCGCCACCAGCAGCCAGCGCGCCCGCTCCACGGCGGCGGCCTGCAACAGTTCGCTCTGGGCGGCATTGCCGTACAGCGCCGGCACGCCATCCTGGCGCAGTGCATCGAGATGCTCACGCTGCGCCTCGATCACCACGAAGGGCTTGCCCTGCGCACGCAACTGCTCACCGATCCCCCGACCGACGCGGCCATAACCGACCAGCACCACGTGATCTTGCAGATCGACCGTAGGCGGCACGTCCTGCACGTCGGCGGGCTCGGCCTGGCGCGCCTCGTAGCGGTCCAGCAGCGAGAACAGCAGCGGATTGATCAGGATCGACAGGATGGCGCCCCCGAGGATCAGATCGCGCGCCATCGGCGAGAGCAGGTCCAGCGACAGGCCGAGTGTGGCCAGGATGAAAGAAAATTCACCAATCTGCGCCAGGCTGGCCGAAATGGTCAGCGCCGTCGAATTCGGGTGACCGAATGCGCGCACGATCAGCCAGGCGGCGGCCGACTTGCCGACCACGATGATGAGCACCGTCGCCAGCACCAGCAGGGGCTCGCGCACCAGGATCGAGGGATCGAACAGCATGCCCACGGAGACGAAAAACAGCACCGAGAAGGCATCACGCAGGGGCAGCGATTCTTCGGCGGCGCGGTGGCTCAGTTCGGATTCGGAGAGGATCATGCCGGCAAAGAAGGCGCCCAGTGCAAAGGACACGCCAAACACGTAAGCCGATCCCAGCGCAAAGCCCAGTGCAATGGCCAGCACGGCCAGGCGGAACAGTTCACGCGAGCCGGTATCGGCGATGCGTTCCAGAATCCACGGAATGACGCGACGTCCGACGATGAGCATCACCGCCACGAAGGCCACCACCTTGCCCAGCGTCAGCCCCAGGGTCAGCAGCACGGCGTTGCCGGAAAGCGCCTCGCCCTTGCCCCCCAGGATGCCGGAGAGCGCAGGAATGAGCACCAGCGCCAGCACCATGGCGATATCCTCGACGATCAGCCAGCCCACGGCAATGCGGCCGCGCTGGGTTTCGACCAGGCGACGTTCCTGCAGCGCCTTCAACAGCACCACGGTACTGGCCACCGACAGCGCCAGGCCAAATAGGAAGCCCTCACCGAACGGCCAGCCCAGCAGCCAGCCCAGGCCCATGCCGAGCAAGGTGGCGATGGCGATCTGCGCCACTGCACCTGGAATGGCGATGTTCTTGACCGACAGCAGGTCCTTCAGGGAAAAGTGCAGACCGACGCCGAACATCAGCAGGATCACCCCGATCTCGGCCAGTTCCTGGGCCAGGTCGGCGTCGCCCACGAAGCCTGGCGTGAAGGGGCCGATGGCGATACCGGCTACCAGATAGCCGATCAGGGGCGGCATCTTCAGACGATGGGCCAGGGTCCCGAAGATGAAGGCCAGGACCAGGCCGGCGACAATGGTGGCGATCAGGGGAGTGTGATGGGGCATCAGTCAGGATTCCTTTCTAAGGTGGATGAATTTGTTGGAGATGACTGTGTCACTGGCTGCGGGACGGCTTCCTGCCTGCGCGCAAACTCAGGCAGGAAGCTTCACAAAGACTAACACGCGCATGAATACGCGGGCATGACAGCCACGCTGGCGCCGCCGCTGGCGGGCCGCACTTGGCGCGGTGCGGTCCGCCAGCATGGCATCAACGTGCAGCCTGCAGGGCGGCGATGCGCGACTCCAGCGGCGGGTGGCTGGAGAACAGGCCCAGCCACGACTCACGGCCGGAAATGCCGGAGGCCTGCAAGTTCTGCGGCAGGCCATCGGACTGCAGGCCACCCAGGCGGCGCAGCGCGTTCATCATCGGCACCTTGCTGCCCATCAGGGCTGCGGCACCGGCGTCGGCGCGGTATTCGCGCTGGCGCGAGAAGTACATGACGATGATGCTGGCCAGGATGCCGAAGACAATTTCACAGACGAACACGGTCACCATGTAGCCGATGCCGGGGCCGCTGTTCTCTTCGTTGTTGCGGCGCAAAAAAGAGTCGACGAAGTAGCCGACGATGCGCGCGAAGAACATCACGAAGGTATTGACCACGCCCTGGATCAGGGTCAGCGTGACCATGTCGCCGTTGGCGATATGGGCCACTTCATGGGCCAGCACGGCTTCCACTTCTTCCTTGGTCATGCCTTGCAGCAGGCCGGTGGACACCGCCACCAGCGAATTGCTCTTGCTGGCGCCGGTGGCAAAGGCATTGGGCGGGCCGTCATAGACCGCCACTTCCGGCATGGGCAGCTGGGCGCGGGTGGCCAGGGTCTGGACGGTCTGCAGCAGCCACAGCTCGGTGGAATTCTGCGGCTGCTCGATCACGCGCGCGCCGGTGGACCACTTGGCGATGGTCTTGGACATGAACAGCGAAATGAAGGAACCGCCAAACCCCATCAGGCCGCAAAACACCAGCAGCATGCCGAAGTTGAGACCGTTGGCTGTGAGGTAGCGGTTCACGCCGAGCAGACTGGCGGTGAAGCTCAAGACCAGCATCACGGCCAGGTTGGTGACGAGGAACAGAACAATGCGTTTCATGGTTTTTCCTGGTGAACGAAAAGGTGCCGTGCACGTCCGGCGGCACGGCGGGTCAGACAATGGGAAGCAATGATGGGAATGGCGCGATGGCGTACAAGGGTGCCGCCGCGTCTGCGTCCTGCCCTGCGGCAGTGGCGCACCAGGGAAGGCTCAGGCCAATGGAGGAGGACGCAACTGGTCGTGCAGGTAGGACGACCAGTTCAGGCTTGCCGCAAAGGCGTGGGGAAACGGAAACCAGTGCAGTCCGGGCGTGGCGATGGGCGCCGGCAAGGCCGGATCTTCCAGCTCGCCCTGAGCGGTGGGCTGGTCATCGTCGTCGGTACCGGACGGAAGTTCATCGGCCGGTGCGATAGCGGTACCAAGGAGATCTGCCGCAGCGTGCCAGGAACTGGCAGCCGCCGCCGGACAGACCTGTTCGCCGACATGTCCGCCCCCCTGCGATGCTGCGGAAAGCGATACCTGCAACTGCTCGCGCAACTGTTCACGCAGCTGTGGCTCTCCCGTGGCTGCCAGCAATTGCAGCGGGATCAGCAGAGTCAGCAGCAGGAGCAGCAGTCGGCGCATCAAACCCATCGTGAAGGAAAAAGTAAAAACAAGGTGCATCGCCCGGCAGCATCCGCCCCCCCGTTCGCCAGGCTCTTGTCAGCATGAACGGATGCGCATTATACGCAAAATCGCCGCCCCGCCCTGCCAGCCGGTTCCCCCCGGAAACCAAGCCATACGGCAAGTTATCCACAAAAGCTGTGAACAAGCCTGTTGATAAGCACGCCGACTGTTTCTGACATGCTTGCTCAGCAAGGGTTTCCTATAAATTGCTCTTGTTTTACACAAAAGTGAAGAAATTTCCTCAGTACCTGCCCGCCGGCGGGCTCAATCGGTGGCCACTACCTTGTTGCGGCCACCCAGCTTGGCGCGGTAGAGCGCCGCATCGGCGGCCGCCATGAGCAGGCGTCCATCCGCGTCGCTTTGTACCAGACGGGTGCACACCCCGATGCTGATGGTTACACGGTGCGCCACCAGAGACTTGGCATGCGGCTCGGCCAGCGCATGCACGGTCTGGCGCAGCGATTCGCCCACCTCGGCCGCCTGGCCGGGCGACAGGCCTTCCATGAGCAGGATGAATTCTTCCCCTCCGTAACGCGCCAGCAGATCGCCCGGGCGCTGCAACTGCCCCTGCAAGGCGGCCGCCACGCGCTTGAGCACCTGGTCGCCAGGTCCATGACCGTAATGATCGTTGTACTGTTTGAAGAAATCGACATCCACCATGAACAGCGACAAGGTCCCGCCCGCCTGCCCCATGCGCTGCAAGGTCCGGGCGTAGTGTTCATCAAAATGGCGGCGGTTGTGAATGCCCGTCAGACCGTCGGTGCCAACTTGGCGCTTGAGCACGTCGGAGTGCGACTGCAGCATCTTCTCGCGGCGCACGGAGTTGCTGGCGTCGCTGATCTGGACCAGGCACAGGCGTTCTCCTCGTGCGTTATCCAGCGCAGTGAGCACCACTGATTGCACCATGCGCGCCGGTGTGGCGGTGGTGACATGATCCGGGTACAGCGGCAGCGGTGCCCGATGCAGGGCGCTGGAGAGCACCGCCGGCAAGCCATAGCCCAGGGTGCTGTCGACGGCCCGCAGCAGCGCTGGCGAGATGCGCTCCTCGAACACCTGGTCCAGACGCGCACCCAGTGCCTGTTGCGTCGGTACGCGGCTATGGCGCGCCACCCAGGCGTTCCAGAGCAGGATGTGCAGTCCGGCATCGAGCATGATCAAGCCGCCGTGGAGCTGATCGAGCACCTCCTCGGCGCTGAAGCGCGGTACCACGGCAGTGCTCATGCCAGACCGATCTTGCCCAGGTAGCGCTGCACGTGCCCCACCAATGCGTGCAGCGAGGTGGAACTGAGCAGGAAGATGAGGTGACCATCGGTCTGGTGCTTCTCGATCACCAGATCGATGTGCAGCACCAGCACGAAGCTGTCCTCGCCCTGCGCGCTGGCCAGACGCATCGAGATATCCTCGGAGGACGACACCAGGTATTGCGGCAAGGCGCTGTTGAGCGTGATCTCCAGCATGTCGGCCATGGCCGAGAGGCAGGCATTGAGGATGATGTTGCCCAGCTCGCACATGGCTTCGCGCTCGAACTCGGCCAGATCCTCCAGGCTCATCTGCGAGCCCATCATGTCGCGCACGATGGACAGCGCACGATCCTCGGTAAAGAGCAGTACCGCCTCCGCATCGAAGGGGCCATCGAAGTTCTGGCTCACCGTGGCAAAGCGTCCGCGCGAGCGCGGCAGCACCCGTTCGTCGATGGCTCCGGTACGCAGCACTTCCACCGAGGGGACCGACAGCCGCACCTCGTCGCCGACGATTTCGGACAGGCTCTGTGCCGCCCGCCCGGCACCGACGTTGAAGATCTCGGTGAGAGCGTCGCGCTCGATTTCGTTGAGAATGCTCACGACTGGCCCCGGAAATGCTGCAGCGCCTGGCCGATCGATTTTTCCGTGACCGGCTTGGCCACGAACAGGGCGCCCAGCTGCTGGGCGCGGGTCTGCACCGCTTCCTGGATATTGGCCGAGAAGATCGCGATGCGCACCGCCGGATGCGCTTGCAGGATATGGGCAGCCGCATCGGTGCCGAGCATGCCGGGCATGTTGATGTCCATCGTGCAGTAGTCGGGTACCCGTTGCTGCACCAGGGCGATGGCCTCCTCGCCCGTTCCCGCTTCCATCACCTGCCAGTCAGGATGCACGGCCAGGACATTGGCCTTGATCACCATGCGCGACACCTTGCTGTCATCGACGATGAGGAGGGTCTTGCCGCTGTCATTGCTTGCCATCTTGATTCACCTTGAACATCAAAAATCTGAAAAATGCTGACATGTTGTCATTTGTTAAAAATGATAAATCAAAAGCAACATGCTTCGTATGAGGGAATTCCTGATACGAAGCAATCTGCATCATGGAAAGCATGAAAAAAAGACCTGGAGGCCTCTGCCTCGTGGACCCTAGCGGGTGGAGGTGGAGGTGGCGCAGGCGTCCAGCGCAAGCAGGCGGGCATGGGCAATCTCGCCGCGATGGGCTGCGGCGTGCAGGGCGATGTCCCGGAAAGCGTCTGCATCGGGCCGGGCAGCCGCACCCTGCTCTGCACGCCATGCGACACAGGCGTGCAGCATGCGGACGGTGCCGGCGTGACAGACCACAACGGCGCCGTCGGCCGATGTCGCCAGCAGGTCATTGAAGGCTGCCCACATGCGCTGCGCAACGTCGGTCAGGGTCTCGCCACCGCCGGGCGGGTAGCCGGCAAGGTCGGCATTCCATGCCTCCACTTCAGCCCAGGGAATATCGTCCCAGAGGCGCAGCTCCCACTGGCCGAAATCCATTTCCTGCAGGCGCGAATCCAGCCTCGGGGCAGGCTGCCCGACTGCCGTAGCCAGGGCCTGTGCCAGGCGCGCACAGCGCTGCAGCGGGCTGCTGACCCAAGGCCAGTCGCGCGGCAGGGCCCGCACCTGAGGCAGCAGTTGTGCCACACTTTGCGCCAGCGCGTCGGGAGCGACGGCGATGTCGCTGCGCCCATAGCAGGTGCGCTTGTCCAGCTGAGGCTGAGGGTGGCGAATCAAATGCAGCTGCATGGATCAGGCACGCCACCAGGACGGCAGCGTGGCCAGCGCGCCCAGATAAAAGGCCGTTTCACTCAATTGCTGGACCGCGCCCAGGCCGTCTCCGGTATAGCCCCCCAGGCGCCGCTGGAACCGCCAGGCCAGCCAGGCTGCCGCCACCGCCGCCAGCAGCACACCGGCAACGATGCGTTGCCAGGACATCATGCCCAGCACGATCACGCCCATCACCGGCAGCACCGCAAACACGGTCGCCAGCAGAAATTCGCCATGACGCATCTGCTGCGCCAGTGGCTTGACCTTGCCCTCTTCCCGCACGTAATCCATACGCCAGATCAGGCAGGTGGCCAACCAGCGTGACAGCGGATGCGCCATGCCCAATGCCGCCACCACCTGCAACGGGAGCAGCGCCTGCAAGGCCGCCAGCTTGGTCAGCAACAGCGCGATGATGCCGATCACGCCATAACTGCCCAGGCGCGAATCACGCATGATCTCCAGCGCACGCTCACGGCTGACCGCACCGCCGAGGCCATCGCAGACATCGGCGAAGCCGTCCTCATGGAACGCCCCGGTGAGCCAGATACCGGCGACGGTGGACAGCAGCACTGCCACCGGCTGCGGCCAGAGCTGCGCCGCCAGCAGATACACCAGGGCGCAGGCCCAGGCCACGATCCAGCCGACCAGCGGGAAGTAGCGCGTGGCATGCTGCAGCCAGTGCGGCTCAAAGCCCACCCAGCGCGGGATAGGGAGCCGTGTGAAGAATTGCAGCGCCGTGAAGAACAGACGCAACTGGTACAGCAGCCCTGTGCTGTGCGGTGGTGGCGATGAGGTGAACTCTTTTTCAGACATGCTTTTCGCTGACGCTGGCCGAGGAAAAGGTCGCCATGCGTTCCAGGAAATTGACCGCAGCACGCAGCAGCGGCAAGGCCAGGGCGGCACCGGTGCCCTCGCCCAGGCGCAGGTCCAGCTGCATGAGCGGCGTGGCGCCCAGGTGCTGCAGCATGCGGCGGTGGCCGGCTTCGTCGGAGCAATGCGAGAACACGCAGTACTCCAACACCGCCGGCTGCAAGGCGGCCGCCACCAGCAGCGCCGAGCTCACGATGAAGCCGTCGATGAGCAACACCTTGCGCCGCCGTGCAGCAGCGAGCATGGCGCCGGTCATGAAGGCGATCTCGAAACCGCCCAGTGCCGCCAGACGTTCCAGCGGTGCGCTCGCCCGGCCATGCAGGTGCAGCGCACGGGTGACGGCATCGGCCTTGCGGGCGATACCCCGGGCATCCAGGCCGGTACCGGCCCCTACGCATTCTTGCACCGGCACACCGGTAAAGGCAGCCATCAGCGCGGCCGCCGCGGTGGTATTGCCGATCCCCATTTCCCCGAAGCCCAGCACATCCGTTTGCAGCGTCTCGGCAAACTGCATCCCGGCCTGCAGCGCAGAGGCGCATTGCTGCGCCGTCATGGCGGGGGCCTGGCAGAAGTTGGCGGTACCGGGCGCGATCTTGCGATCAAGCAGGCCGTCGCGCACGCCGAAATCGTGATTGACGCCGGTATCGACGATGTAGAGCGCGCATTCGTTCTGACGTGCAAAGACATTGATCGCCGCGCCACCGGCAAGGAAGTTCTCGACCATCTGCCAGGTCACGCTTTGCGGATAGGCCGAGATACCCTCCGCAGTCACGCCGTGGTCGCCGGCGCACACCACGATGGCGCTCTGGCGCAGCACGGGATGATCGCTACCCTGGATCAGGCCGATCTGGCGCGCCAGGCGTTCCAGCGTACCGAGGCTGCCCAGGGGCTTGGTCTTGTCATTGATGCGCGCCTCCAGACGGCACGCCAGGGTGGCATCGAAGGGAGAGGCAATGGCGGGAATCTGCATGTAAGGACGCTCGGCGCGCGGGGCGCGGCAGGATCAAGGGAGCGTCAGTATACGAGATCGCCGCTGCCTGCGGCACGGCGGCCACAAGAAAGGGAGCCCGCAGGCTCCCTTGGCTCCCTTTCTTGCCGGTGATCGCAGCCGCCCCGCTTCAGGCCCTGGCAGCAGCCTTGTCGAGTACGCCGAAGATGGTCGAGGCCAGTTCGTTGGCTTCGAACTTGGCGACATAGGCATCGCCCCCCACGCTCTTGACGTGGTCCTCGTTGGCCGAACCGGAGAGCGAGGAGTGGATGATGACGGGGATGTTCTTCAGGAAATCCTCGCGCTTGATGTTGCGCGTGAGCGTGAAACCATCCATTTCCGGCATTTCCAGGTCGGTCAGTACGAAGGAGATCTTGTCGGCAATCGGCTTGCCCTCGGCGCGTGCTTCCCTGGCCAGCTTTTGTATCTTTTCCCAGGCGTCCTTGCCGGTGACGTGCATCTCGAACGGGATTTCCATGGCCCGCAGGCCCTGCTCGATGAGCGAACGCGCCACCTTGGAGTCATCGGCAGCGATGGCCACAGCACCGGGGCGCAGGCCGTGGCCGGTGCTCTTTGCCAACTGCTCCATCTTCATGTCGCGGTCGCTTGGCATGATCTCATGCAGGATCTGCTCCACATCCAGCACCTGGGCCAGGCGACTGGTGTCCTTGTCCTGATCCAGGCGCGCGATGCTGGTGACGAAGGCACCACCGCTACTGGTTTCGGCTGACAGGACCTGACTCCATTCCAGGCGCACGATCTCGTCCACCGATTCGACTGCAAAGGCCTGGGTACTGCGCGCATATTCGGTGACCAGCAGGATGTTCAGTCCGGTCTTGGGCACACAGCCCACCACCGCCGGCAGGTCGATCACCGAAATGATCTGGCCGCGGATGTTGACCATGCCCAGCATCGGCGATTGCGTGCCCGCCGCCTTGGTCACCGGCGGCATGGGAACGATTTCACGGATCTTGAAAACGTTGATGCCGAACAGCTCGGAACGCTCGCCGTGAGGATCCGCCCCCAGACGGAACAACAACAGCTCGAATTTGTTGGATGCGGTGAGATTGGTTCTTTCATCAATCTCTTTTTGAAAATTGTCCATGCCCCTTCCCCCCCGGATACAAATAATTTAGACAGGCAAACCCTGCCTCAGCAATGTAGTGGGGAAAGATGGCCGTGGCAATCAGGCAATCACTGATAGCCGACATTTTTGACCTTGGGCAATGGAGCACATGCCGAAATACCACGCTTGCCCGCCGCAGGGAAGACGCTGCGTTCCGCCTGATCGAGGCAGTGCCCGGATGGTGCGCTCAAGGCTGTGCAAGAGTACGGGGCAATGACAGGGGTACAGCACAATGAAATGGGGTGCCGAAATGAAAAGAGGAAGCCCGAAGGCTTCCTCTTTCAATTTGGAGCGGGAGAAGAGTCTCGAACTCTCGACCTATACCTTGGCAAGGTATCGCTCTACCAACTGAGCTACTCCCGCATGGGACTTTTACATCTACTGCAACAGACTGCCGAAACGGTCTGGTTTGAAACTGGAGCGGGAGAAGAGTCTCGAACTCTCGACCTATACCTTGGCAAGGTATCGCTCTACCAACTGAGCTACTCCCGCATGGGAACTTACACTTTACTGCTGCAGGAAGCCGAAGCTGCCTGCCTTGAATCTGGAGCGGGAGAAGAGTCTCGAACTCTCGACCTATACCTTGGCAAGGTATCGCTCTACCAACTGAGCTACTCCCGCATGGAGCGTTTTGGAGGCGGGGGTCGGGATCGAACCGGCGTAGACGGCTTTGCAGGCCGCTGCATAACCACTTTGCTACCCCGCCTTGGGGACACGCATACTACCTAAAACACGTGTTGTTTGCAAACATCTTTTTTGACTTTTATCGACTTGCGTCGCCGCCAAATTTTCAATGCTCGCTCACCTATCACAATAAAAAAAGGAAGCTTTGTTAGGCTTCCTTTTTTCCAAGTAACCTGGAGCGGGAGAAGAGTCTCGAACTCTCGACCTATACCTTGGCAAGGTATCGCTCTACCAACTGAGCTACTCCCGCATCGAAAACAGAACGCTATTATAAGGCGGCGTTGGTATTTGTCAACTATCGATCTTAATTATTTAATTATTTTTTTCCTGTGGCTGGCATCGGCTTCCTTGATCATGGGCATGGCGCGACGCAGGTAGTACAGCATCGACCACACCGTCAGCACCGCCGCCACCAGCAGCAGCAGGCCACCCCACAGACGGGTATCGATGAAGCCGAACAGGCTGTCGTAGTACAGCAGCATGGGGATGGCGATCATTTGCGCAGTGGTCTTGATCTTGCCCAGCGAACTGACCGCCACCGACTTGGAGGCGCCGATCTGCGCCATCCATTCGCGCAGTGCCGAGATGGCAATCTCGCGACCGATGATGATGAAGGCGATCACCGGATGCACGCGGTCCAGATGGACCAGCACCAGCAAGGCGCCAGTGACCATGAGCTTGTCGGCCACCGGATCGAGGAAGGCGCCGAAGGCGGAGGTCTGGTTCCAGCGGCGCGCCAGGAAACCATCGAACCAGTCGGTCGCGGCGGCCACCACGAAGATGGCCGTGGCGGCAATGCCCTGTTCGTAGCGGTTCAGGCCGATCTCGGGCAGGTAGTAGACCCCGACGACCAGAGGAATGAGTGCCACCCGCAACCAGGTCAGCAGAATCGGAATATTGAAAGGCATACGTCTAGGAGGGTTGGAGCGGCGTACACGAAAAAAAATTTACCGAATAGTAGCAGAGTCATCCCCTGCTGCGCCCGCCTTTACGTCAGCGCGCGCATCGACGCAGTGACGGATGCACGTCATTCAATGCAGTTGCCGGTAGATTTCCTCGGCCAGCTGGCGCGAGATACCTTCTACCGAAGCCAGGTCATCCACGCTGGCATCGACCACCCCGCGCAGACCGCCAAAGCGCACCAGCAGGCGCTGGCGGCGCTTGGCACCGATGCCCTCGATCTCTTCCAGACGCGACGTCTGGCGCGCCTTGGCGCGCTTGGCACGCATGCCGGTGATGGCAAAGCGGTGCGCCTCGTCGCGGATCTGTGCGATCAGCATCAGCGCGGCAGATTCCTTGCCCAGCTCCTTGGGAGCGCGACCATCGGCGAAGACCAGGGTTTCCAGTCCCACCTTGCGCCCCTCCCCCTTGGCCACGCCGACGATGAGGCTGATGTCCAGGCCCAGCTCGGTCAGCACCTGGCGCGCCATCTCCACCTGCCCTTTGCCACCGTCGATGAGCACGATGTCCGGCATCACGCCCTCCCCATTGGCGACCTTTTCATAGCGCCGCGTGAGCACCTGACGCATGGCAGCGTAGTCATCGCCGGGCGTGATGTCGTTGATGTTGTAGCGACGGTATTCGCCGTTCTGCATCGCATGGTGATGGAACACCACGCACGAGGCTTGCGTGGCTTCACCTTGGGTGTGGCTGATGTCGAAGCATTCGGCGCGCAGTTCGTCCAGGTCTTCGCGTTCCAGCTCCAGCACCTCGGCCAGTGCGCGGGTGCGTGCCTGTTGCGAGCCCTGTTCGGAGAGCAGCCGCGCCAGTGCGATCCCGGCGCCTTTGGTGGCCATCTCCAGCCACTGGCGACGCTGGCCCTGTGGCTGGAAGGTCAGCGTGATGCGATGGCCGCACTGCTCCATCAGGGCCATCATCAGCGCCGGATCATCGAATTCGGTGCCGACGATGAGCGAGCCGGGAATGAACTTGTCGATGTAGTGCTGGGCCAGGAAGGCTTTCAGGACTTCGACCTCGATGCTGTCCTCGGCGGTGTCCATCGCATCGTCCACATGCGTGGGGAAATAGGCGCGGTCGCCCAGATGTCGGCCGCCGCGTACCATCGCCAGGTTCACACAGGCACGCCCCCCCTGCACCACCACGGCGATGATGTCGATGTCGGCGTCGCTCACCGTCTCCATGCTCTGCTGGTGCAGCACGCTGGAGAGCGAGCCGATCTGGTCGCGCACGGCGGCGGCCTGCTCGAACTTGAGGTCGGCGGCGAAGGCGTGCATCTTCTGCTCCAGCGCTTCCATGACTTCGCTCTGGCGGCCACGCAGGAACTTGGAGGCGTTCTCCACATCGAGCGCGTAATCCTCGCGGCTGACCAGGTTCACGCAAGGGCCGCTGCAGCGATGGATCTGGTGCAGCAGGCAGGGCCGCGTACGATTGGTGAAGACAGTGTCTTCGCAGGTGCGCAGCAGGAATACCTTCTGCAGGATCTGGATCGATTCCTTCACCGCCCCGGCATTGGGGAAAGGACCGAAGTACTGGTTGCGCTTGTCCACCGCACCACGATAGTAGGCCATGCGCGGGAAGGCATGGCCGGTGATCTTCAGGTAGGGGTAGGACTTGTCGTCGCGAAAGAGGATGTTGAAGCGCGGACGCAGCGTCTTGATGAGATTGTTTTCCAGCAGCAGCGCTTCGGCTTCGCTGCGGGTGACCGTGGTTTCCAGCCGGGCGATGCGCTCGACCATCATGGCGATGCGCGGGCTGGTCAGGGTCTTCTGGAAATAGCTGGAAACACGCTTCTTGAGGTCGCGCGCCTTGCCCACGTAGAGCACGTTGTCTTCGGCGTCGAAATAGCGATACACGCCCGGCAGGTGTGGCAGCCGGGCGACCGTCTCCAGCACGACCTCGCGCGGATCGGGGAGCGGGGAAGCAGGAATGTCGGACATGAACGAATGCGAAAGACTTACAGCGACTGTACTAGCGCGCGCGCCGCCAGATAGCGCGGCTCAGCCTGCAGCGCCTCCCACGTCAGCGCCTCGCCGCAGGGCAGCAAGGTAGCGCGACGCGCAGCAGACGCCGCATCCGTGCCGCCCTTGAGGCCGGCCAGAATGGCATCGGCCTTCTCGGGTGAATTGCAGATCAGGGCCACGTCGCAGCCAGCATCCAGTGCTGCTTGCGCCGCCTCCAGCGGACCACCGGCGACACTGGCGCCGTGCATGCTGAGGTCGTCGCTGAAAATCACGCCCTGGAAGGCGAAGCGCTCGCGCAGCATGGACAGCCACACCTTGGAGAAACCGGCCGGCTGGGCATCCACCTTGGGATAGATGACGTGGGCCGGCATCACGGCCGCCAGACTCATGCCCAGCCAGTCATACGGGGTGGCATCGTCACCCAGGATATCGTCCAGCGGACGTTCATCCACCGGAATGGCCACGTGCGAATCTGCCGTGACGAAACCATGGCCGGGGAAATGCTTGCCGCAATTGGCCATGCCCGCCAGCGCCAGACCGTGATTGAGGCTCTTGGCCATGAGCGTGACCACGCGCGGATCGCGATGGAAGGAACGGTCGCCGATCACGGTCGAGACCCCATAATCCAGATCGAGCACCGGCGTGAACGACAGGTCAATGCCACAGGCGCGCAGTTCAGCGGCCAGCACGAAGCCGGTGGCCGTGGCCACCTTGGTGGCTTGCAGCACGTCGCGATCCCACAACTGGCCGAGCTGGCCCATGGCCGGCAGACGCGTAAAACCGTCGGTGCGGAAGCGCTGCACGCGGCCGCCTTCGTGGTCGACCGCGATCAGAATGCCGGGGCGAGCCTGGCGGATCGCGCTGGTCAACGCGACCAGTTGCGCACGGTTTTCGTAATTGCGGGCAAACAGGATCACCCCGCCGGTCAGCGGGTGCTGGATACGTGCGATGTCGGCCGCATCCAGCCGGGTGCCGACCACATCCAGCATCACCGGACCGAGCGGCTTGACGGTTTGATTCATGACTTCTCCACGATGACAAAGGCGACGGCGTATTCCACCTCGTCGGTGACGGAGACCTGGGCGCTCAGGCCCTGCTCTTCCATCCATTGTTGCAAGGCGCCGCTGCACACCACCACCGGTTTGCCGCTGGGCGCATTGAGAACCTGCATGGCGCGCCAGGTCATGGGCATGCGCATGCCCATGCCGATGGCCTTGGAAAAAGCTTCCTTGGCGGCGAAACGGGTGGCCAGGAAGCGGATGCCACGGGCCTCCACCTTGGCCTTGCGGCGCAGGTATTTTTCCATTTCCTGCGGGCCCAGGATCCTGGCGGCGAAGCGGTCGCCGTGGCGTTGCAGGGTTGCCTGCAGGCGGGAAATCTGAAGGATGTCGGTACCGATGCCGTAGATCATGCAGCGCGCCTCAGCCCCTGGCCTTGAGCGCGTCCAGGCGCGCCTTGACCATGATGGCCTTCATCTCGGAGACCGCATTGCGCCAGCCGGCGAAGACCGCATGGGCGACCACGGCATGGCCAATGTTGAGTTCGGCAATCTCGGGGATGGCGGCGATGGCCTGGACGTTGGTGTAGTGCAGACCGTGACCGGCATTGACCTTCAGGCCCAGCTTCACGCCCGCCTGCACGGCGATGCGGATGCGTTCCAGCTCTTCCTGCTGCTCGCGCTCGCTGGTGGCGTCCGCATAACGGCCTGTATGAAGTTCGATGACAGGTGCGCCCGATTCTGCGGCGGCCTGGATCTGCTCGACATCCGGATCGATGAACAAAGAGACCCGAATGCGCTCCTGCTGCAACTGGACGATCGCCGCCTGCACATCGGCAAAATGGCCGCGCACGTCGAGGCCGCCTTCGGTGGTGACTTCGGTGCGCTTTTCCGGCACCAGGCAGACATCCTGCGGCTGGATGCCACAGGCGAAATCGATCATCTCTTTCGTGACAGCGGCTTCCAGGTTCATGCGCGTCTGCAGCAGCGGGCGGATGGCCTTGACGTCTTCATCGCGGATGTGGCGGCGGTCTTCACGCAGGTGCAGGGTGATGGCATCGGCCCCGGCTTCCTCGGCTTCCAGCGCCGCGCGGATGGGGTCGGGATAACGCGTGCCGCGGGCATTGCGCAGGGTGGCGACGTGATCGATGTTGATGCCCAGGTCGATGGCCGGGCCGGCAGGCTGCAGGAAACTCATGGTGTCAGAAGCTTCGGTTCAATGATGTTTGGATGGGCCAGGGACTGCACGTCGAATCGGGGACGGTGCAGCAAGATCTGGATTGTAGCGGCTCAGGATCGAACGCGGGAGCAGATGGCAGCACCGACGGCCAGCAGACCGCCGCGCCCTTAAAGCTGCATGAGGTCGATCAGGATCTGGCGCGTGTTCAGCTGCGCGCCGCCCAGGTGGTGCGACAGCAGGTAGCGCATCAGGAACTTGCTCTGCAATTGCGTGGTGGGGTCGCTGTAGTCCTCGCGCTCCATGTCCAGCAAGGTCTTGCCGGAGACCTTGGGCGCGCGGTCGGAAATGCGCTCCGGACGGGTACCCTGCTCGGGATCGACGACGTAGATGCCGTCAGGCTGGACGGCCTTGCCGCTGACCACGCAATGGCTCCAGTTGCCGGCCACCCCGGTCTGCTTCAGGAGGAGGCGTTCGAACTGACGCAGCACGATGGGGGCATTCTCGCCGTGGGCCAGCTTGTTGAGGGTGGCCACGTAATGGTCGAACAGGGCCGGATGCGCATCTTCGCGCGCCAGCAGCTTGACCAGCAGTTCATTGAGATAGAAGCCGCACAGCAGTGCCGATTTCTCCAGTGGCAGCAGGCCCCCGACCCATTCGGCATCGGTCAGCGTACGCACCTCGGACTTGCCGCTCCACGACAGCGAGAGCGGCTGGAAGGTCTGCAAGGCCCCGCGCAGCTTGGAGTGCGGACGCTTGGCCCCCTTGGCCACCAGCGCCACGCGACCATGGTCGCGCGAGAAGACGTCGATGATGAGACTGGTTTCCTTGTAGGGATAGCTGTGCAGCACGAAGCCCGGCTGCGCCAGCACCTTGTGCTCCTTCTCCGGCACGGCGCGGCTGCGCGCACGCGGTGCCGCCGGTTTGCGTGCCGGTGCCCTGGCAGGCGCCTGCGGCACTGCCGGATCAACAACCTGGCTGGCCAGCGGGGATTCGTTGAGCATGGTGGTCATGGATATCCGTCCTGAAAGCGTGAAGCCACGTCGTTGAGGCGCGGCGTAATGCCATGATGATGCAGGAATTCAGCGCAGCCTGCAGAGGGCCGCACGCCGGCTCATTCGTAGCCGTAGGCGCGCAGGCCGGCTTCGTTGTCAGCCCAGCCCGATTTGACCTTGACCCAGATCTCCAGATAGACCGGGCCGCCGAAGAGGCGCTCCATGTCCAGCCGCGACTGGGTGGAGATTTCCTTGAGACGCGCGCCCTTCTGGCCGATCACCATGGCCTTGTGGGTGTCGCGCTCGACCAGGATGGCGGCGAAGATGCGGCGCAGGTTGCCTTCCTGTTCGAATTTCTCGATGAGCACCGTGCTGGTGTAGGGCAATTCTTCGCCGACGAAGCGGAACACCTTCTCGCGCACGATTTCGGAGGCCAGGAATTTCTCGCTGCGGTCGGTGATGTCGTCTTCATCGAACATCGGCGGATTCTGCGGCAGCAGTCTGCGCACCTCTTCCTGCAGGCGGTCCAGCTGGAAACGCTGCTTGGCCGAGACCGGCACCACGGCGGCAAAATCATGGTGCGAAGCCACTTCGCGGGCGAAGGGCATGAGCGTGGTCTTGTCCTTGTTGCGGTCAGCCTTGTTCAACACCAGGATGCAGGGCACGTTGGCCGGCAGGAGATCGAGCACCTGCTTGTCGGCCGGGCCGAAGGTACCGGCTTCGATCACGAACAGGATCACGTCGGCTGCCGTCAGGGTATTGGTGACGGTGCGGTTCAGGGTCTTGTTGAGCGCGTTGCTGTGGCGGGTCTGGAAGCCCGGCGTATCCACATAGACATACTGGGTATTCTCGATGGTCTGGATGCCGGTGATGCGGTGGCGCGTGGTCTGGGCCTTGCGCGAGGTGATGCTGACCTTGGCGCCGACCAGTACGTTCATCAGGGTCGACTTGCCGACGTTGGGACGACCGACGATGGCGATGTAGCCGCAACGGTAATCGTCATCAGGGGTCTGCGCCGACGCGTCGTCGGCCATGGGGGAGTCTGTCATGCTGTTCTGGATTGCGAGGCGGATGAAGCCGCCGAAATGGGTTCTGCTGCGACCGTTTCAGTGCGGTCGCCGGTATTCTTGCCGTCGTTGCGGGCCGTGACCGGCGCGCCCTTCTGCTCCTTGGTTTCCTTCGGCTCCTTCACCGGCTTGGCCGGCTTGCTGCCATTGACCGTCGAGGCCTCGGACCGATTGCCCTTGCCGCTGTCGTGCTCCGGCGCATCCGGCTGAATGGTGGCAATGCCGGCCAGCTTCAACTGGGTGGTGCGGGTACGCGGCTTGCGGCCGGCCGAAGGGGTCTTGGCCAGCGCCAGTTGCACCGCTTCCAGGGCCAGCTTGGCGGCGGCCTGTTCACCAGCACGGCGGCTGCCGCCGGTACCGAAGACCTGAATGTCCAGCTTGGGGACCAGGCATTCGATCTCGAATTCCTGGCTGTGGGCGGCGCCGTGCGTGGCGATGACGTTGTACTGCGGCAGCGGAATCTTTTTGCCCTGAAGAAATTCCTGCAACAGGGTCTTGGCATCCTTGCCCAGGGTCTTGGGATCCACGTGTTCCAGCACGGGGACGTAGAGCGAGCGGATCACCGCCCGCGCGGCCTCGAAGCCGGAATCGAGGAAGATGGCGCCAAAGAGCGCTTCCAGGGTATCGGCGAGGATGGAGGGACGGCGGAAACCGCCCGACTTCAGCTCGCCCTCGCCCAGGCGCAGGAACTGCGACAGCTCCAGCCGCTGGGCGATTTCATACAGGGATTGCTGCTTGACCAGATTGGCACGCAGGCGCGAGAGATCGCCTTCGTCGATCTTGTCGTAACGTTCGAAGAGCAGCGAGGCCACCACGCAGTTCAGCACCGAATCGCCGAGGAATTCCAGCCGCTCGTTATGCAAGGCGCTATGGCTACGGTGGGTCAAGGCCTGCTGCAGGAGCGAAGCATCCTTGAAATTGTGGCCTAGCCGTTGTTGCAAGAGTTGAGGATCCATTTTTTCATCCGTCATTCAGTCTGCCGCCCCGATACGCGCAGCGGCGCGTGGATCGGGGATTACCAGCCTGACCAGTCAGCGGGATCGGTTCAAAGCAAAGCTGAAAACTGCTCCGGGTCTGCCTCCACAATGCGAAATTGCCAGTTGGAAACCGCGAAAACTACGAAAGCTGCTGGACCAGGATGCGGCGCACTTTTAGTGGAAGCTGCCGATCCGCTTGATATCGCCCAGGTTCATCCAGACAAAGAAGGCCTTGCCGACGATGTTCTGGTCCGGTACGAAGCCCCAGTAACGACTGTCGAGGCTGTTGTCCCGGTTGTCTCCCATCATGAAATACTCGCCGGGCGGCACCGTGCAGGCGAAACCTTCGGCGTTGTAGGTGCACAGCTCGTGATGCGGGAAGGCATCGGGATTGGGCACGAAGTTGGGAGCACGCTCATCGGTCAGAATCTTGTGTTCCACGCCGGTCAGGTTTTCCTGCCACTGCTTATAGTACGTCAGATTTTCGTCGTCCAGATAATCCGGCAGCGCTTTATAAGAAATTTGTTCACCATTCACCGTTAAGCGCTTGTTTTCATAGACTATTTTATCACCGGGCACGCCCACCACGCGCTTGATGTAGTCCACCGACGGATCCTTGGGGTACTTGAAGACCATGACATCGCCGCGCTGCGGCTGGCCCACGTCGATGATCTTCTTGTTGATGATGGGCAGGCGGATACCGTAGGTGAATTTGTTCACCAGGATCAGGTCGCCCACCTGCAGGGTCGGCACCATCGAGCTGGACGGGATCTTGAACGGCTCATACAGGAAAGAGCGCAGGCAGAACACCAGCGCGATCACCGGGAAGAAGCTGCCCGAATACTCGATCCAGGCCGGCTGCTTCAGATGATGGGCCTGCAAGTCGGCACGGCTGGCGGCGACGCTGCCATCGCGCTTGATGCCTTGCGCCTCATCGCGCGCCACGCGGGCGTCGAACTCGGCCAGGGCGGCATCGGCACGGGCGCGGCGCTGCTTGGCAAGGAAGAAGGTGTCTGCGAACCAGATGACGCCGGTCACCAGCATCAGGACGAACAGAATGAGTGCGAAGTTGCCCAACAAAGCCTGCATGTTATTTATCTTCCACTTGTAAGATTGCCAGGAATGCTTCCTGCGGGATTTCGACCGAGCCCACCTGCTTCATGCGCTTCTTGCCGGCCTTCTGCTTTTCGAGCAGCTTGCGCTTGCGCGAGATGTCACCGCCATAGCACTTGGCCAGCACGTTCTTGCGCATGGCCTTGACGTTTTCACGCGAGATGATGGTCGCACCGATGGCCGCTTGAATGGCCACGTCGAACATCTGGCGCGGGATCAGTTCACGCATCTTGGCCGCCACCTGGCGACCACGAATCTGCGCCGCGGCACGGTGCACGATGATGGCCAGCGCATCGACCTTCTCGCTGTTGATCAGCATGTCGACCTTGACCACGTCTGCCGCGCGGTATTCCTTGAACTCGTAGTCCATGGAGGCGTAGCCGCGCGAGGTGGACTTGAGGCGATCGAAGAAGTCCAGCACGATTTCGGCCATCGGCATTTCGTAGGTCAGCTGCACCTGCTTGCCGTGGTAGCTCATGTTCATCTGGATGCCGCGTTTCTGCGTGCACAGGGTGATGACCGAGCCCACGTATTCCTGCGGCATGTACAGGTTGACGGTGACGATGGGTTCGCGAATCTCTTCGATCTTGGAGACTTCCGGCATCTTCGACGGGTTGTCCACCATCAGCATGGTGCCGTCGCGTTGCTGCACTTCATACACCACCGTCGGCGCGGTAGTGATGAGGTCCATGTCGAACTCGCGCTCCAGGCGTTCCTGCACGATTTCCATGTGCAACAGGCCCAGGAAGCCGCAGCGGAAACCGAAGCCCAGCGCCTGCGAGACTTCCGGTTCATACATCAGCGCAGCGTCGTTGAGTTTGAGCTTTTCCAGCGAGTCGCGCAGGGCGTCGTACTGGTTGGCTTCCACCGGGAACAGACCCGCAAACACCTGCGGCTGCACTTCCTTGAAGCCCGGCAGCGGTGCCGCGGCCGGCTTGCCGGCCAGGGTGATGGTGTCGCCCACGCGCGCGGACTTCAATTCCTTGATGCCGGCGATGACGAAACCGACCTGCCCTGCCGTCAAGGCTTCACGCGATTGCGACTTGGGCGTGAACACGCCAATGCTTTCGGTCAGGTACTGGGTTTCGGTGGCCATCAACAGGATCTTGTCCTTGGGACGCAGGGTGCCATTGACGATGCGCACCAGCATGACCACCCCGACGTAGTTGTCGAACCAGGAATCGATGATCAGCGCCTGCAACGGCGCATCCGGATCGCCCTTGGGCGCCGGCACCTTGGCCACGATGGCTTCCAGCACCTCTTCCACACCCAGGCCGGTCTTGGCCGAGCAGGGGGTGGCGTCGGCCGCATCGATGCCGATGACGTCCTCGATCTCGCTCTTGGCGTTGTCCGGATCAGCGGAGGGCAGGTCGATCTTGTTCAAGACCGGCACCACTTCCACGCCCAGGTCCAGGGCGGTGTAGCAGTTGGCCACGGTCTGCGCTTCCACGCCTTGCGAAGCGTCCACCACCAGCAGTGCGCCTTCGCAGGCCGACAGCGAACGCGAGACTTCATAGCTGAAGTCGACGTGACCCGGGGTATCGATCAGATTGAGGTTGTAGATCTGGCCATCCTTGGCCTTGTAGGACAGGGCTGCGGTCTGGGCCTTGATGGTGATCCCGCGCTCGCGCTCGATATCCATCGAATCCAGCACCTGGGCTTCCATCTCGCGGTTGGACAAGCCCCCGCACAACTGGATGATGCGGTCGGCGAGCGTGGACTTGCCGTGATCGATGTGGGCGATGATCGAGAAATTACGGATATTGTTCATTAACAGACTGGAAACGATGAAAAAAGGCGCTCTGTAGCGGGCTTTGCCCAGCCGAGCGCCTTTGCAACAGCTTATTCGACCCGGCATTTTACCGGAATTCACCGGGACAAGCCCGACTTTCCGGTGGCGGGCCGCGCGCCCTGAGACCGGGACTTATTTCATTTCGACAACAAATGCCTGAAGCCGGGCCAGATCGAGATGGTAATGACACAACTCCACCCACTGGCCATCGCCACCCTGCCCCATCAGCACCGGCACCAGTTCGTCATAGCGGGCGACCAGCGCCTCGTCGGCATCGACATCGATCATCTCGATACTGGCGGGCGTCGCTCCCAGGGCCTGGCGCAGGGCATCGCGCAGGTCTTCGCACAGATGGCAGTAGCTGCGCGAATAGATGATGAAGTGCAAGGGATGAGGGGTGGTCATAGGCTCATATGAAAGTTTTTTCCTCGGCACGGCGGATCACCAAGGAAAAAGGCTGCGGTCCCGAGGAACCGCAGCCTTCATGCTGAAGTTTCTGGCAATTTTTCGGGAAGACTTCCCGCCTCAGTTGCCGCCGTTCGGACGCAGCGGCACGAACTGCGAGGCGTCGCCACGGCGCACCAGCACGGCCGCGCGCTTCTTGGCATCGAGCTTGGTCACCAGTTGGGCGAACTGCTTGCTGTCGTTGATATCGACTTCGTTGAGACGCTGGATCACGTCGCCCGGACGGATGCCGGCTGCGGCAGCAGCACCGCTGACGGCTTCCACCAGCACGCCATTATCGACCTTCAGGTCCTTCTTCTGCGCGTCGCTCAGATCGCTCACCACCAGGCCCAGGGCATTGGGGGCATTGTCGGGCTTGGCCTTCTTTTCCTCGGCCTGCTTGGGCTTGTCGGCTTCCAGCTCGACCACGGTCACGGTGACATCGCGGGCACTGCCCTTGCGCCAGATATTGACGGTCGCCTTGGCACCCGGCTTGGTGGAGCCGACCATGCGCGGCAGGTCGCTGGGGCGCTCGATGGTCGCACCGTTGTACTTCAGGATGATGTCACCCGCTTCCAGGCCGGCCTTCTCTGCCGGGCCACCGGCTTCCACCCGCTGCACCAGGGCGCCCTGGGCGCGCGCCAGGCCCAGCGATTCGGCCACATCCTTGGTCACTTCGCCGATCTGCACGCCGATACGGCCACGTGTCACGCGCCCGCTGGTCTTCAACTGGTCGGCCACGCGCAAGGCTTCATCGATGGGCACCGCAAAGGAGATGCCCATGAAACCACCGGAACGGCTGTAGATCTGCGAATTGATGCCGATCACTTCGCCCTTCAGGTTGATCAGCGGACCACCCGAGTTGCCGGGATTGACCGCCACGTCGGTCTGGATCAGCGGCAGGTAGTCGCCGGTATCGCGCGCCTTGGCCGAGACGATGCCGGCCGTGACGGTATTTTCCAGGCCGAAGGGCGAGCCGATGGCCAGCACCCATTCACCCACGCGGATCTTGTCGGAGTCCCCCATGTTCAGGCGCGGCAGATTGCTGCCATCGATCTTGAGCACGGCGACATCGGTACGCGCATCCGAGCCGACGATCCTGGCCTTGAATTCACGTTTGTCGGTCAGGGTCACATAGACCTCGCTGGCACCATCGACCACGTGCGCATTGGTCATGATGAAACCGTCGGCCGAGATGATGAAGCCGGAACCCACGCCACGCGGCACTTCTTCCTGCTGGCCCTGACCGCCCTGCTTGCCGTTGCCGCGCGGGGTGCCCGGCTGCTGCTGGCGCGGAATGGGGATGCCGAAGAAGCGGCGGAAGAATTCCTGCATTTCCGGATCATCCATGCCACCCTGCCCCTGCGCATTCTGGCGCACGCGCTCGGTGGTACGGATGTTCACCACGGCCGGGCCGGTGCGCTCGACGATGTCGGCGAAATCAGGCAGCGCCGCCACCGCAGGCGAGGCCACCGGGGGCGCCGCCTGCACGGCCGGGGCAGCAGCAAGGACGGAAGCGGCCAGCATGGTGCTGACCAGGGTGTTCTTCATGGAAATCATTGCAACGGTCTCTTTTATTTGGATTTCAGTTCAATGGAATTGGCCACCTGGCTGATCGCAGCGGCGGGGACTTCTCCCACGACGGTCAGCCAGTAATCGCCCTGGCGACGTCCCAGGATATTCATGGCGCCCTGCTGCATCGTACCCTCTTCACGGCCCTGACTGCCCGGCTCGATGAAGACCGAAATGGCGGCCAGCCCGTCAGAAAACACGATCTGCAAGACCTCGCGCTCGGACGGACGATTCTGGGCCGGTGCCGCACCAGGCTCACCGCTATCGGAAATCATGCGCCGTACCTGCTGGATCTTGCGAAAGCCGGGCGGCGGCGCGACCTGCCAGGCCGACAAATCGGCCGGGACCATGGCCTCTTTCTCGATGCGCCAACCGCGCGTGTCCTTGTAAGTGGGGTTGACCCGGGCGCGATCAATGGCCCCGATGTCGATCTGGGTGAAGGCAATCTGTTCGATCACCTCGCCCCGGCCATCCAGCGTCTGCGCGCGCAACAGCAGGCCGGTGGCCTGGTCGGCGCAGAATCGATAACCGTAGCGCAGCTTGTCGCGCGGGGCCAGCACGATGGCCCGGCAACTGCGCCCGGCCACGCGCTCGTCGCCATCGGAGGCAAGCCGGTAAAAGCGCGCCAACTCTTCCGGGCGGGCATCGATGATGGCCGGGAAGGTGTCGCGCGTGACCCGCCGCTCCCTGCGCACGATGCGCTGGTCGGGATCGTAACTGGCCACCTGCTCGTTGTCGCGCACGAATTCGCGCGGCTTGCCGTCGAGCAATTCGAGTTTTTCCAGCTCACTCTTGCCGACCACCACGTGAGTGACGCGCGAACTGCGCATCTGCGCGGCCTGCTGGTAGACGAAACTGCCGGAATAATTGAGTCGCCGGGCGGCAGACTGCATTTTTTGCAGTTGCGCCAGCAATTCGGAAGAAGTGGAGGCTTCGCTGACCACAGTTGCTGAAACGCCATCCGCCGCTTCAGCGGATGGCGCCAAGGAGAACCCCAACAACGTGGTCAGCAAGCACAGTACGCCGTACAGACGCCCCGTCAGAGACATCTTACTTGTCTGCGTCCGAGGAGAAGGCTGCGGAACGGGCGTATTGCGCCGAACTGTAGGAAGGCGAGAAACGCTGATGGGCAAACAGGTAGTCGTCGATGCGCGGATCGCGCTTGACTTCACCCTGCTGCGCCAGCGAGCTCAGCTGGTTCACGTTCTGCGGATTGCCATTGGTCTCGGCGACGGTGGCAATGGCCGAGGGCACGTTGACCGGCACCGAAGCCACCTGCGCCACCGGAGCGGCCATCTTGGCATCGGCCGTCACCACCGCCTGCTGCGGCATGGCCACGAACACCGCTGCCACGGCCGCTGCCGCCGCGGCAGCACTGGGCATGAGCAAACGCACCAGGCGACCGGGACGGCTCGCACGGTGGTCACCATTGGCGGCAACCTTGGCCGTGGCCACCGGCTGGACGGCTGGCGCAGCCACGGACGGCTGGGCCGCCGCAGCCTGAGGCGCGACGATGGTCGGCTCGGCGTCGAGCAAGGCGCTCATCCTGGCCGAGAAGCCGGCACTCAGGGAGACATCCATCTCCTCCGAACGCAGCACCTCGCCGATGCGATGGTAATCCTCCCAAGCGTCCTGGGCGTCCTTGGAAGAACGCAGGGCCGCGAAGGCAAGGGTCATTTCTTCAGAGCCCAGCTCACCATCGGCGAGGGCTGAGATCTGTTCTTTGGTCGTTACTTTGGTATCCATGTGCAGTCACCCGGCAAATATCTTAGTTCCATACCCGCTTTATTATTTTCTTTTTAACAACAGGCTTGTGGCCTCATCACCAGCGCTTGTCCGCCGCCGTATCCAGCAGTGGACGCAACTTCTCGGCAATTGCTTCCCGCGCGCGGAAAATACGGCTGCGCACGGTGCCGATCGGACAATTCATCGCATCTGCAATCTCGTCGTAGCTCAACCCCTCGATCTCGCGCAACGTGATGGCAGTACGTAATTCTTCCGGCAATGCCTCCATTGCCACATTGACCGTCTGAGCAATCTGCTTGGTGGCCAACATCGACTCTGGAGTGTTGATGTCCCTCAGATGGTCTGCATCGTCAAAAGTTTCAGCTTCTTCTGCATCTGCTTCTGTCGAAGTTGGCGCCCTGCGCCCCATGGTGACCAAATAGTTCTTTGCAGTGTTGATACCGATACGGTAAAGCCAGGTATAGAAGGCAGAATCCCCACGGAATTGCGGCAGCGCACGATAGGCCTTGATGAAGGCTTCCTGCACCACGTCCTCGGCTTCGGCCTGGTCACGCACCAGGCGCGACACCAGGCGCATCAGCTTGCGTTGATACTTGACTACCAATAGCTCGAACGCCTTCTTGTCGCCACGCTGGACGCGCTCAACAAGCTGTTGGTCAATTTCGCGTTCTGTCGTCAAACCGGGTTCCTTGTTTTTTATGGCCGTGTTGTTTTATCGTCATTGCCTCGTGCAGATGCTTCCAGCTCGGCAATTTTCAAGCCCGTCAGCCTTATTTTTCCAGCAGCCTTGCCTTGGCGGTATTGTGACTGATCAGCCAACGACATGCCACGGAAAGTGCACGGAATGTATCTTCGGAGACCGAATCCGTCAGGATGGGGATGGTGCGCGTCCTGCCGTTTTCCAGGCGCAGGCGCAGAAACAGCATTCCTGGCCAGATGGTACTGCCGGCCAGCAGCTGGGCCAGGCCGGCTTTCATGACTTGCGGCTTGGCGCGCGCCGAGGGAAGCAGGTGCTCCACCACACGGATCTGCCCGGTGCCGGAGATATGCAGCCAGATGACCTTGCGGTCCCGCAACACCAGCACCAGCGCGAGGGCGGCGGCCAGTACGCAGGCCACGGCCAGGGCGATGCGCAACACCCAGGAGAGCGAACCCGGCATCCCGAAGGCCAGCGCGACACCAGTGAGCGCCACGCACACACAGGCGAGGACGGTGACCAACAAAAGCAGGCGGGAAGGTTTGATATCCGCGGAAACTGCGATCGACATGAGATACCCGGAGCAAGGAGCGCCATCCATACAATGAGCGCCGTTAAAACGACAAACCCGGCTTCCGAAGAAGCCGGGTCTTGCATTTTACATCTTGCCGATGACCAGGGTACCGTTGGTGCCGCCGAACCCGAAGGAGTTCTTGACGGCAATATCGATCTTCATGTCCCGCGCCTGGTTGGCGCAGTAATCCAGATCGCACTCCGGATCCTGGTTGAAGATGTTCATCGTCGGCGGCGACACCTGATTGTGCACTGCCAGCACGGTCAACACCGTTTCCAGGCCACCGGCACCACCCAGCAGGTGACCGGTCATGGACTTGGTCGAATTGACAACCATCTTGTAGGCATGGTCGCCGAATGCGGCCTTGATCGCGTCGGATTCGTTCTTGTCGCCCAGGGGCGTCGACGTACCGTGCGCGTTCAGGTACTGCACTTCGTCCGGATTGACGCCGGCGTCACGCAGTGCATTGAGCACGCAGCGGCGCGGACCATCCAGGTTGGGCGCAGTCATGTGGTAGGCATCGCCGCTCATGCCGAAGCCGAGCAGTTCTGCATAGATCTTGGCACCACGGGCCTTGGCGTGTTCGTACTCTTCGAGCACCATCACGCCGGCACCCTCGCCCAGCACGAAACCGTCGCGATCCTTGTCCCAGGGGCGGGACGCGGTCGCAGGATCATCGTTGCGGGTCGACAGTGCGCGCGCCGAAGCAAAACCACCGATGCCCAGCGGCGAAACGCTGGATTCGGCGCCGCCGGCCACCATTACGTCCGCATCACCGTACATGATCATGCGTGCGGCAGAGCCGATGCAATGCAGGCCGGTGGTGCAGGCGGTGACGATGGCCAGGTTGGGGCCCTTCAGACCGAACTTGATGGACAAGTTGCCCGAGATCATGTTGATGATCGAGGCCGGAATGAAGAAGGGACTGATGCGGCGCGGACCACGGTTGGTCAGTTCGGCGTGGGTTTCTTCGATCAGCGGCAAGCCGCCAATGCCCGAACCGATCATGACGCCAATGCGCTCGGCATTCTCATCGGTCACCGTCAATCCACTGTCCTGCATGGCCTGGATACCGGCGGCCATGCCATAGTGAATGAAGGTATCCATATGACGCGCTTCCTTGGCGGGGATGTAATCCTCGATATTGAAGCCCTTGACTTCACCGGCGAAGTGCGTGGTGAAGGGGGTTGCGTCGAACTTGGTGACGGTAGCGATGCCGGACTTGCCTTCCTTGATGGCACTCCACGTATCGGCGACGTTGTTGCCGACAGGCGAGATACATCCCAGGCCGGTAATGACTACACGACGTTCACGAGTACGGCTCAAGCAATTCTCCTGAAACTTTGACCAAAACCCTTATCAGGCCTTGACTTGCGACTTTGCGTAGTCGATCGCCTGTTGCACGGTGGTGATCTTTTCAGCTTGTTCGTCGGGGATTTCCATTTCGAACTCATCTTCCAGTGCCATGACCAGCTCGACGGTGTCCAGCGAGTCGGCGCCCAGGTCGTCCACGAACGACGATTCGTTCTTGATGTCGGCTTCGGCGACGCCCAGTTGCTCAGCGACGATCTTCTTCACGCGTTGTTCGATATCGGACATAGTGTTCCTCCAGAGGGATGATAGGTTACAAAAGTGCGCGCATTTTAGCAGGTTTGCGCGCGGAAAATTTACTTTTAACTATTCCTGGCAAGATTGTGCCAAGTCCAGCTTAACTGCAAACAAAAGTCGTCAAAAGGACTTGAATCAAGCCCTCAAGACTTACTTAACCCATGTACATGCCGCCATTGACATTGAGCGTCGTACCGGTGATGTAGGCCGCTTGCGGGGAGGCCAGGAAGGCCACGGCATAGGCGATTTCCTCGGCCGCCCCCAGCCGGCCCAGCGGGATCTGCTGCAGGATGGCGGCAGACTGCTGTTCGTTCAGGGCCTTGGTCATGTCGGTATCGATGAAGCCGGGCGCGACGCAGTTCACGGTGATGTTGCGGCTGCCGATCTCGCGGGCCAGTGCCCGGCTCATGCCAGCCACGCCGGCCTTGGCTGCAGCATAGTTCATCTGGCCGGGATTGCCGGCCTCGCCCACCACGGAAGTGATGTTGATGATGCGGCCGGTACGGGCCTTCATCATGCCGCGCAGCACGGCGCGCGAGAGGCGACCGACGGCGGTCAGGTTGGTGGCGATGACGCTGTCCCACTCCTCGTCCTTCATGCGCATGGCCAGTTGGTCCTGGGTGATGCCGGCATTGTTGACCAGGATGGAGAGTGCGCCAAATTCCTTCTGCACCTGCTCCACGAGGGCCACGCTGGCTTCTGCGTCGTTGACGTTCAAGACCGCACCATGACCGGCTTCCGGTCCCAATGTTGCCAGGTACTCGCTGATGGCGGCCGCACCCGATTCCGAGGTGGCCGTACCGACCACCTTGGCGCCCTGCTTCGCCAGCTCGGTAGCGATGGCTCGGCCGATACCGCGCGACGCGCCGGTCACCAGGGCAACCTGGCCTTGCAGATTCTGTGCACTCATTTCAGCAACTCCAATACTTTGTTCAGGGATTCCTGGTCGACGATGGCCTCGCCCAGCAGTTCGCCATTGATGCGCTTGGTCAGGCCGGTCAACACCTTGCCCGGACCGCATTCGATCAGGTGCGTGACACCATCGGCGGCCATCTTCTGCACCGTCTCGACCCAGCGCACGGGCGCGGCCGCCTGGCGCACCAGGGCATCCTTGATGGCAGCCGGATCATTGACCACGGCCACGTCGACGTTGTTGATCAGCGGGATCTGCGGAGCGGAAAACGCCACGTTGGCCAGATAGGCTTGCAGGCGATCCGAAGCGGGCTTCAAGAGCGAGGAGTGGAACGGTGCCGACACCGGCAGCGGCAATGCGCGCTTGGCACCCTTGGCCTTGGCGATGTCGCAGGCACGACCGACAGCAGCCTTGTGGCCGGCAATCACGACTTGTGCGGGGGCGTTGAAATTGACGGCCTCGACCACTTCACCTTGCGCCGCTTCGGCGCAGGCCGCACGCACATCCTCATCGGACAGGCCGAGAATGGCCGCCATGCCGCCCTGCCCGACCGGCACAGCTTCCTGCATGGCTTGCGCGCGGAAGCGCACCAGCGGCACCGCATCCTTGAAGGCGATCACGCCAGCGGCGACCAGCGCCGAGTATTCGCCCAGGCTGTGGCCGGCGACCAGCGCCGGCGCCTTGCCGCCTGCGGCCAGCCAGGCGCGATAGAAGGCCACGGCAGCCGTCAGCATGACGGGCTGGGTGTTGGTAGTCAGGTCCAGGTCTTCCTTGGGACCTTCAGCGATGAGCTTGCCCAGGTCGAATTGCAGTGCGTCGGAAGCTTCAGCGACGGTCTGGCGAACGACTTCATTGTCGGCGAAGCCATTGAGCATCCCGATGGCCTGCGAACCCTGGCCCGGGAAAACGAAAGCAAATGTTGTCATGCTTGGATGTAGGTAAATTGGATGAAAATGCAGGAAATCGATGAAGCCAGTGAACGAAAGGACTACATCAGCAGCCCCTCCCTGCCCGCTTTACATGCGCACCAGCACGGCGCCCCAGGTGAAGCCGCCGCCGACGCCTTCCATCATGACGGTGTGGCCCGGCTGGATGCGACCATCGCGCACCGCCTGGTCCAGCGCCAAGGGAATCGAGGCCGCCGAGGTATTGCCGTGTTCGGCCACGGTGACCACCATCTTTTCCAGCGGCAGGCCCATCTTTTTGGCCGTGCCCTGCATGATGCGGATATTGGCCTGGTGCGGCACCAGCCAGTCGACCTCGGTGGATTGCATCCGGGCCGCTTCCAGCGCTTCGCGCGCCACCTTGTCCAGCAGGGAAACGGCCAGCTTGAAGACCGCCGGGCCGTCCATGTACAGGTAGGCGCTGCCAGCGACGGCGCCGTTGTTGACACTGCCCGGCACGCACAGGATGTGGCCATGGCTGCCATCGGCGTGCAGCTTGGTCGCCAGCACGCCTGGCTCCTGCGAGGCGCTCATGACGATGGCGCCGGCGCCGTCGCCGAAGAGCACGCAGGTGGTGCGATCCTTGAAATCCAGAATGCGCGAGAACACTTCGGCACCAATGACCAGAACGTTCTTGTGCGCACCCGATTTGATGAAGCTGTCTGCCACCGACATGGCGTAGACGAAACCGCTGCAGACGGCCTGCACATCCATGGCCGGCGCGCCATTGGTGATGCCCAGCTTGCGCTGGACCACACAGGCGGTGCTCGGGAAGCCACCCAGGTGATCCGGGGTGGAGGTGGCCATGATGATCAGGTCGATGTCATTGGGCTGCATGCCGGCCGCTTCCAGGGCGCGCTGCGCTGCCTGCAGGGCGAGGTCGCTGGAGAGCTGGTCCGGTTCGGCATAGTGGCGCGCGGAAATGCCGCTGCGCGTGACGATCCATTCGTCCGAGGTCTCGATGCCCTGCTCGGCCAGCTGCGCGGCCAGCTCATGGTTGGTGACGCGCTTGGCCGGCAGGTAGCTGCCGGTGCCGACGATTTTGCTGTAAGTGGTCATGCCGTCTTCTTGCTCTGTTAGTTCGGTTGATCCAGGGAGACCGGCGCCGGCTCGAAAGCCTTGGCAGCGGCCTCGGCCGTGCGCCCCTGCTCCTGGGGCATCAGCTCCGCCATGCTGGCGGCAATACGGGCGAGCACATCATACTTGGCCGCGTCATAGGCGCGGCGGATGGCCCATTCGAAAGCATAGACATCGGCCCCGCCGTGGCTCTTGAAGACCAGGCCCTTCAGGCCCAGCAAACTGGCGCCATTGTAGCGGGAAGGGTTGAGGCGGCGCGACAGTGCCTTGATGGCGCCATAGGCGATCAGGGCGCCGAGCTTGTTGATCAAGCCCTTCTTGAACTCGCTGGTGAGCACCTGCTTGACGAAGCGCCCCAGCCCTTCGGAGGCTTTCAGGGTCACGTTGCCCACGAAACCATCGCACACCACCAGATCGGTCGTGCCTTCGAAGATGTCATTGCCTTCCACGTTGCCGTAGAAGTTGAGAATACCCTTCTCATGATCGGCGCGCAGCAGGCCGGCGGTCGCCTTGACCAGCTCGTTGCCCTTCATGTCTTCCTCACCCACGTTCAGCAGGCCCACGGTCGGCTTGGCCTTGCCTTCCATGACCGCCACCAGGGCCGAGCCCATGAGTGCAAATTGATGTAAATGCTGTGGCTCGCAGTCGACGTTGGCGCCGAGGTCGAGCATATAGGTGGGGCCATCCTTCTGGTTGGGCAGGATGGTGCAGATGGCCGGACGGTCCACGCCCGGCAGGGTTTTCAATACGTAGCGCGAGACCGCCATGAGGGCGCCGGTGTTACCGGCCGAGACGGCGGCGTGGGCCTGCCCTTCCTTGACCAGGGTCACGGCCACGCGCAGGGAAGAATCCTTCTTGCGGCGCAGGGCGACCTCGATCGGGTCGTCCATGGTCACCACTTCGGTGGCGTTGTGAATGCGGATGCGGGTTTCGCCGGCCAGCTTGTATTTCTTCAGCAGCGGCTGCAGCACGGCTTCCTGGCCGACCAGGATCAGCTCTGCATCAGGTTGGCGCTTGAGGAAGGAGGCAGCGGCCGGGAGCGTGACTGACGGGCCATGATCGCCACCCATGCAGTCGATTGAAATTTTGATGGTCATCGATTTGATTCTGAGCCTTGCCAGCCCACATTATGAGGCAGATTGGAGAGCCTTCAAAATCGCACACTAGGTCAGCGCGCCAGATGAAGCTTCACGCAAGCAGGCAGGCGGGTCCGCTGACAGATGCCGCGGACATAAAAAAGCGGCGCAAAATGAACCTCCTGAAACAGAAGCTCATTGCGCCGCTTTTCTCCAAAAACAGCAAGCTCAATGAATGAGATTACTCGTCGTTCTTGGTCTTCAGCACCTTGCGACCACGGTAGAAACCGTTGGGGCTGATGTGGTGACGCAGGTGGGTTTCACCAGTCGTCGGCTCCACAGCCAGCGGGGGTGCAGTCAGAAAGTCGTGTGCACGGTGCATACCGCGCTTGGACGGGGTCTTTTTGTTCTGTTGAACGGCCATGATTACTCCTAAACCTTACTTAAGATTGAAAATTTTAACACATAGGATTCCCGTTTTAGGTAAACCCGCTGTGCCGCTGCCCGGCCTTTGCCAGACATTCCCCAACAATACTTGTTACTGCTTTAACTTCTTCAGTACCTCAAACGGGGAAGCCCGTTCAGCACCTTTGGCCTCGGCCGCCACGCTACCATCAGGACAGACGTCATGCTTGGGCGCCACCGGCAAGGCCAGCAACGCTTCGTCTTCGATCAGGTAGTTCACGTCGAAGGCGGCTGATCCGACGATGACATCGATCTCGTCATCGTCCAGCAGTTCTTCGATGGTGTCGGCTTGCGCCTCATCTTTTGCCAATACCAGCAGCGACTTCGAATCAATCTCGAAATTCAATGCCGTCAGGCAACGCTGACAGATCAGATTAACTGCACCCGACACTGCCAGACTGAGTTGAGCATGCCCCAGCTTGTCGATATCGCCGGACAGAGCCCAGTGAATCGTGCCGGAACGGTCAACCGTCTCTTGCGCCAGACGACCTAATTCAGCAACCGGAATCTCACCCTGCGCCTGCTGTTTCAGCCTGCAGAATTCGAACGCGTCGATAACAAATGCATTCATAGCCAAAGCAGAATCCGGAAAACCTGCGATCATAACAGAAAATTTCCTTACCAGTCAAAGCCTTAGCGCGCCACCTGCGTTCGACGCGCAAAAAAATCCGCCTCGGGAGGCAATAAAGCCGCTTGGGCGAGGTTTTTCGGCCAAAATCCGGGTTTTACTTGCCAACAACATCACACTCACTGCTGCCGATATGTCGCAAAATCACACCAACCTCTCGCCACTACGGCTCATCCTCGGCTCCAGTTCGGTCTATCGCAAAGAACTGCTGAGCCGCCTCGGCCTGCCCTTCGAGAGCATGGCACCGGACATCGACGAAACCCCGCAACCTGGCGAAACACCCGAAGCCACCGCCCTGCGCCTGGCACGCGACAAGGCCGCCGCCATTGCTGCGCGCGTCGGCCCGGCCCTGGTGATCGGCTCGGACCAGGTCGCCACGCTGGACGGCCTGCAAATCGGCAAGCCCGGCAACCACGCCAATGCCTTAAAACAATTACAACTGATGCGCGGGCGCGAAGTCATTTTTCACACGGCGCTGTGCCTGTGGGATAGCCGCCAGCGTGATGCTGCTGCGGCGGCGCAAGTAGTTAATGTGCAGACGCTGGTACGCTTCCGCGATCTGGATGACACCGAGCTGGATGCCTATCTGAAGATCGAGCAACCCTACGACTGTGCCGGCAGCGCCAAGAACGAAGGCTTGGGCATTGCCATTCTGGAGAGCATCCGCAGCGACGATCCCACCGCCCTCACCGGGCTGCCCTTGATCACCCTGACCAGCATGCTGCGACGGGCCGGCGTGAGCTTCTTCGGCGCCGCTGACGCGGCTCAGTGATTGCAGCTCAGTAATTGCGGCGCGGGTAACCTTCGGCCAGGATGCGCTGCCAGACCACTTCGCGCTGCTCCTTGTCCATGAACACCCATTGCGCCACCTCATCGACGGTACGGCCGCAGCCGCGGCAGACATCGTCGAAGGTGGTGGAGCACACGGCCACGCAAGGCGTGTCGGGGCGCTCGGGCGCGGATGAGACGGCGGACGGCGAAAGAGAGCTGGAAGACATTGAGCGAATCTGAATAGGGAAGATGAAGCATGGGACAAGCGAATTGCCCGGTATCCGGAAAAAACCTTCACTTGCAAAGGCTGCGAGTCCCCCATCTTACCAAGAACCGGTGACGGCCTCCCCCTGCTGATCGAAGGGATAGGCAAAGCCGCCCCCCCCTCCTTGAGCTCCACGCCCGAATCAAAAGACAAAAAAAAGCCCGCGACCATGAGGTGCGGGCTTGAATCCAATTTCTTAAGGAGGAGATTGGAGGAGACAGGTGCAACTATAGCGATGCACCCCGACGGAGTCTGCTTTATTGTGGCAATAGCAGATATTCACGCCCCTCATATCTCACCGCCGAACTGTGCCACAACGGCACCACCCCTGCGCCCCTTCGCCCCTTCACGCTGCGAACCAGACACCTTGCGCAGCAGAGGTCACCGGCCTGGGCGGATTACCGCCCTTGCGGTCACAGGCTTGCAGCAACAGCAGAGCGGATACCAGCAAAATCAGCGCATTCGTTCTCATCACAGCCTCCCGGAATGAATTCTCTTGCACAGAATGCCACCTTCCGCCTGCCCTGCCCGCCTGTCAAGCCGATCAGGCGGCGCTGCGCAGGCTGCCCAGTACGCCAGATGACGGTACGGCACGCGCGGCATCCAGGTTTTTCTCGTAGAGCGCGGCGATCATGTCCGACTGGGTCAGCATGCCGGCCAGCTTGCCGTCGGCCTGCACGACCGGAATCTGATGCAGCCCATCGGCCATGCGCGGCACCAGCTCCAGCAAGGGCGTATCGACCCGGGCGGTGATGACCGGGCGACTCATGATCTGACCCACGACTTCAGGCTTGTCCGAATGGGAGAACGGCACCCGGTGCAACAAGCGGCGCAATTGCGCCGCCAGCCCGGTGTGCACTTCCACACCGGCATGGTCGAGGAAGTCGGTACGACTGACGATGCCGATCACATGCCGGCCGCGATCGAGTACGGGCAAGGCGCGCAGTCGGTGCTGCTGCAACAGGCGCCAGGCCTCGTCCAGACCGGTGGCGAACTCCACCGCCACCACGTCGCGCGACATCACGGCCGCACACAGGGTCTGACCGAAGCGGCGGTGATAGACCCGCATCTCGGTTTGCAGGAAGATCTCTTCCAGGTCGTCGCGGCCAATGTCGAGCACCTGATTGAAATTCTTCAATACCTCGTCCAGATCGTCAGGCGAGAACCCCAGCCGTGTCATCGGCAATTCATCCCGCGTCTGGTGCGGATGGGGTGCAGCGCTGTGCTGGGCATGCGGATAGCGGCGCCCGCTGGCATTGTTGTAGAACAGGGCCGCAGCCAGCAGCAGCGCCGAATTGAGCAGCACCGGCGAAAGCACGAAGGCATAGCCCATGTCATGCACTACCGGCCCGCCCAGCACCGCGGTCAAGGCGACCGCCCCGCTGGGCGGGTGGATGCAGCGCAGCACGAACATGCCGCCGATGGCCAAGGCAATGGCCAGCGCCGCCGCCAAGGCCGGTTCCTGCACCAGCTTCGCGCAGGTCACGCCGATGAGCGCCGCCCACAGGTTGCCGCCCATGATCGACCAGGGCTGCGCCAGAGGACTGGAGGGGACCGCAAAGAGCAGCACCGCCGACGCCCCCATCGGCGCGATCAGCCAGATGGTGTGTGCTTCGTGCGGCAGCAGCGCATAGCTGATCAGGCCGACCAGCAGAATGCCGAACAGACTGCCGGCACACGCACGCATGCGCTCGAAGCGATCGACATTGGACTTGGCAGGAATAAAACTTTTCAACCACAGCAAGATAGAATCGGGCATATCCGTTCCGTGACGACGGTTCTCAACACGGCGCGTGGCGTGACAGCGCCCGCACCAACACCGCAATTACATCACAAGATGATATATATGTCCTGCTTACCGCTCTCCGTTTCCCCTCACTGCCCAGGCTTGTTCCGATGAGCGCCGCGCCCCGCCTGCAAAAGGATGATTTCGAGGCCTTGTCGGAATTTCGCTACCAATTGCGCCGTTTCCTGCGCTTTTCGGAAGATGCCGCCCAAAGCGAAGGGCTCACGCCGCTGCAATACCTGTTGCTGCTGCACATCAAGGGTTATCCCGGACGCGACTGGGCCAGCATCAGCGAACTGGCCGAGCGCCTGCAGGCCCAGCATCATGGCGTGGTGGCGCTGGTAACGCGCTGCGTGAAAGCCGGACTGGTCACGCGCACCCCGGACGACCGCGACAAGCGCCTGGTTCAGGTGCGCCTGACCGCGCTGGGCGAGCAATACCTGCATCGCCTGGCGCAGTTGCACCGCGATGAATTGCAGTCGCTGTCAGGCGTGTTCCAGGTCTCGTACATCTCGGCCTTCAACGACCGCGACTGACCCGGTGGCCGAGTCGGCGCAAGCGGGCTTGTGGATGTCCGCAGTCCGATCGGGGCAAGCTGCTGTTATGCTGGCGACAATTTCTCATCTCGCGCTCCAATGATCCGCAAAACTGCCCCCGCCGCCGCGCCCGTTCGCGCCATCACCAAGGAAGACGTGGCGCGCGCCGCCGGGGTGTCGCACATCACGGTTTCGCGGGTCATCAATACGCCTGAAAAGGTCTCCCCCGCTACGCGCGAACGGGTCGAAGCCTTCATCAGCAGCATGGGCTACATTCCCAACATGCTGGCCGGCGGGCTGGCCTCGCGCCGCACGCGCATCGTGGCGGCCATCGTGCCGACCATCAGCCATTCGATCTTTGCCGAGACCGTGCGCGGCCTGTCCGAGCAACTGAGCCTGCAGGGCTACCAGTTGCTGCTGGGACAGACCAATTATTCGGAAGAAGCGGAAACCGGCCTGGTGGAAGCCTTCATCGGCCGCCGCGTCGATGGCGTGGTGCTGACCGGCGTGCAGCATTCGCTGCGCACGCGCCAGCGCCTCAAGGCGGCCGGCATTCCGGTGGTGGAAACCTGGGACTGGAGCACGCAGCCCATCGACATGCTGGTGGGCTTTGACAACCACGCCGCCGGGCAGGCCATGGGCGAGTATCTGGTCCGCAAGGGCTATCGCCGCATGGCCTTCGTGGGCGGCGACGATCCCCGCGGCCTGGCGCGTTTTGCCGGCATGCGTGCTGCCCTGCTGGCGCAGGGCACGCCCGAGCCGGTGCACCTGGTGGTGCCGATGGGCAGCTTCCTGCAGGCCGGGCGCGAAACCCTCGGTCGCCTCCTGGCCTTGCAACCTGACATCGAGGCCGCTTTCTTCAGCAACGACGTCATGGCCGCCGGCGCCGCGCTGGAATGCGCGCGACGCGGCATCGCGGTACCGCAGCGCATGGCGCTGGCCGGTTTTGCCAATCTGGAGATCGCAACCGAAGTCCTGCCCGCGCTCACCACGGTGCAGATCAGTGCGCACCAGATTGGCCTGACGGCGGCCGAGATGCTGCTCACCCGCTTCGACGGCCAGCCAGTCCCGCAGCCCGTCTGCGACCTCGGCTATTGCATCCTGGAACGCGACAGCGCCTGAGGCTCAGGGCTCTTCCAGCTCTTCGCCCGCCAGTTCGACCCGATTGCGCCCCAGACGCTTGGCCCGATAGAGGGCGATATCGGCACGCTTGGTCAGCCGGTCCAGCGCCTCGTCAGCGGTCAGGGCCGCCACACCGAAACTGGCCGTGACCGTGATCCGCCGCTCCTGCTCGACCTCGAACACGCGCTCCTGCAGCGCCGCGCGCAGCTTCTCGGCCACGGCGGCGGCCTGCGCCAGGTCGGATTCGGGCAGCAGGATGATGAATTCCTCGCCGCCGTAGCGCGCCAGCACATCGACCTTGCGCAGCGACTGCGCCACGCACTGGCTCACCCCGATCAGGATGGCATCGCCGGCCTGGTGGCCGTAGGTATCGTTGATACGCTTGAAGTGGTCGATATCGAACAGCACCACCGACACCGCCCGTCCGTAACGCCGCGCCACACCCAACTGCTGGTCGGCATGGGTATAGAAGGCGCGCCGGTTCAGCACGCCAGTCAGGAAATCGGTGTTGGAAGAAGCCTGCAATTGCGTGATCAGAGCCTCACGCTCCCTGGCCAGGCTGTTGCGCTCACCCATGCGCTGCTTGAGCACGTGCAAGGCGCGCATCATGGCGCCGATTTCATCCTGATGGCGCGCCTGCGGAATCTCCTGCTCCAGCTTGCCCTCCACCAGGCCCGCGACCAGATCGGTGGCCTGCACCAGCGGACGCACCACGCGTCGCGCGATAAGCACCATGAGCATCTGGAAGAACAGGCAGGCCAGCAAGGTCAGGCTTACCACCAGGATCAGCAGGTCGCGGGCGCGGGTGCTGTGGCGCTCGGCCTGCTTCAGCAGATCACTCATGAGCAGGTCGCGCAGATCGGTGATGGATGCCATCTGGGGGACGTAGAACTTGAGAAGATCGTCGGGCGTGACGCCATATTCACCGGCCTTGAGCCCGATCTGCAGCAAAAAATCGAGGAACTGGAAGCCGCTGTCGAAATATTCCTTTTCCACCCTGTCCACGGCCGAGGCGAATGCGGGATCGCGACTGTAACTGGCCACCTGCCCGGCAATGAAGGTCCGCAGCAACTCGATGCGCCCGTAGAGACGCCCGATCTCGATGACTTCATCCTGGGTCAGCTGGCGATGCGCGATCAGGGGTGCGACGAAACGGGATCCCACCTGACCGGCATATTCGCGCAGGCTGGCGACCGCGCGCACGGCCGAGAGGCCATCGCGCAGCAAGGGATCGGCCCGGTCAGCCTCGTTGCTCAGATCGCTGACCACGCGCACCATCAGCGGCAGCAGATCGACCATGCTGCTCACGGCGGCCACCACCAGCACGTCGCTGCGATCTTGCGGCGCCAGATGCGCCACCCGGTCGACATTGGCGCGCGCCGGGCCCAGCCCCTGCTGGACCAGGCGCACCTTGTCCAAGGCCCATGACTGGCGCAGCCGCGGATCGGCCTCTAGCGCCGTGCGCAACTGACTGAGAGCCGCATCGCTCTGGGTGCGGGCATTGGCCAGCCTGGCCTGCAGTGGCGCCGCAAGGGGCACTCCCGCTCCCATGGCGGCATTGGCCGGGCCGCGCTCGGCGGAAATCTTTTCCATGGCCAGCAGAGCCAGGCGCAGCTTGCGCAGGGCCGGCACACTGTTGGCACCGCTGCGATAGGTATTCCACTCCATCCAGACCAGCGCTAGCGCGAACGCCAGAAACAGCGTCAGCAAGGCAATCGAGATCAGACGGAACAGACGATTCAGGGACATGATGAGCCCGCCATGAAAAGCAAACGCAGATACATGAGACGAATATATCAAGCTGCAGCCAAGGACGGCGCGGCCAGGTCGCGAGCGGGAAGAAATGTTGACCAGACTATCGCGGCGACGCCACGAAACCGGGAAAACCCTCCCGGCAGATGGGACGAGCCTGGTGCGCACACGATGTTCTCCCCCTCGAAAAACATCCACTACGCAGGAAATGACAGTCGCGGCAACGCAATGCGCCCCGCGCGGAACCGACGGACAAAAAAATAAGGCCCTGAAAAAATCAGAGCCTTATCTCTACAACTGCTACAACCTGCAAGCCAACTGGCGGAGAGGGTGGGATTCGAACCCACGGTACGGGAAACCGTACGCCTGATTTCGAGTCAGGTACATTCGACCACTCTGCCACCTCTCCGGTCAACTTCGGTCGTTTCACTGCGTGGTGCAGCGAAGACAGCGACTATAGCAGAACTATTTTCAGAGTGAAACTATTTTTTAAAAAATATTCAAAAGAATTATCTTCCCGTCATTGCTTCTGCCGCCGGACAGACTAAAGGAGGCAAAGTTCACACATAAAAGCATAAAGCTGAATTGCTTATCATCATCTTGTCATAAATCACTTCTAGCATCCGTAAACTATTTCGCCTTGCTTTGTCGTTCTTTGACTCTTTCGAACCCGGATTCAGCCAGATGGCTCCCCTTTCCAGCCCAATCTTTCCGCTCGGCGCCGAAGTCGTCGACCTGATCGCCGGCGCCTCCGGCGCGGCCCTGCGCGGCGCCGATGACCCGATGTTGTCGCTGCTGCACGAGATCATCGCGCAACGCAAGCTGTCAGCCTTGTTCCAGCCCATCGTACGCATGCGCAACGGCGAAATCCTGGGCTATGAAGGTTTGATCCGCGGCCCCTCCAATACCCCGCTGCATTCGCCCCTGGCGCTGTTCAAGGTAGCGCGCGCACACAATCTGTCGGTACAGATGGAGTACCTGTGTCGCCACATCGTGATGACCCGCTTCGCGCAACTGGGTCTTCCGGGCAACCTGTTTCTCAACGTCTCGCCGGGTGCACTCATGCAGCCCGAGGCGATCCAGGGCGAAACCCTGCGCTACCTGGAAAAGCTGGGCGTCAATCCGCAGCGCATCATCATTGAGCTCACCGAGAACGAGCCGACCTACGACTATGCCCTGCTGCGCAATGCCGCCATGCACTACCGCGACATGGGTTTCCAGATTGCCATCGACGATCTGGGTGAAGGTTTCTCCAGCCTGCGCCTGTGGTCGGAGCTGCAGCCGGAATACGTCAAGGTGGACATGCACTTCGTGCAGGGCATCAACCACGATCCCATGAAGCTGCAGTTCGTGCGCTCGATCCAGGAGATCGCCGAGAAGTCCGGTTCCATCGTCATCGCCGAAGGCATCGAATCGCAGGCCGAGCTGCTGACCATCCGCGATCTGGGCATCGCCTGCGGCCAGGGCTATCACATCTCGCGTCCGCTACCGGAGCCGCCGGTGTCGATCTCGGACGACGTCACCAAGACCCTGCGGCGCGACAAGGTACCGCTGGCGGCCAACAAGTATGGCCCCGGCAAGCGCAGCGCCACGGTCGCCAAGCTGCTGCGCGAGACCCAGTACGTGAGCCCGGAGGTCACCAATGACACGGCTTACGACATGTTCGTCAACGATCCGCAGTTGCAGGCCCTGCCGGTGGTCAGCAACGGCCTGCCGATCGGGCTCATCAACCGCTACAGCATGGTCGAGCGTTTCGCCCGCCTGTACGGGCGCGAACTGTATGGCAAGAAGTCCTGCGCCTTCTTCATGGACCCCAACCCCATCCTGACCGAGCAGGACACCAGCCTGCAAGAGCTCTCCAACCTGCTGGTGCATGCCGAATCGCACCACCTCTCCAACGGCTTCATCATCACCGACCGCGGCCAGTATGTGGGACTGGGCACCGGCCACGACCTGCTGCGCGAAATCACGCAGATGCAGATCGACGCCGCGCGTCACGCCAATCCCCTCACACAATTGCCGGGCAACGTGCCCATCAACGATCACATCGAATACCTGCTGCAGAGCGGCGTGGAGTTCTGCATCTGCTACTGTGACCTGGACCACTTCAAGCCTTTCAACGACGTCTACGGCTACCGCAAGGGCGACGACATGATCCAGACCACCGGCCGCGTGCTGCAGCAGGCCTGCGATCCCAACCTGGACTTCATCGGCCACATCGGCGGGGACGATTTCCTGATCCTGTTCCAGAGCGAAGACTGGGAAAAACGCTGCCGCGCCATCCTCGACGGCTTCGAGGTTCAGGCGCGCGCCTTCTACTATGACGAAGACGTACAGCGCAACGGCTACTACACCGAGGACCGCCAGGGCAATCGCGTCTTCCATCCGCTGGTGTCGCTGTCGCTGGGGGCGGTCAAGATCGAGCCTTCGCAATACTCCTCGCCGCACCAGATCGCTTCAGCCGCCACCCGCGCCAAGAAGGAAGCCAAGAAAATCCAGGGCAACAGCCTGTTCATCGAGCGCCGCATCCCCACCACCTTCTCCTGGGCACTCAAGGACGCCTAGCCAGCGCCGTCAAGAAAACGTTTTCGCAAACCTTGCGACGATAAAAAAACGGCTGCCTCTCGCGAGACAGCCGTCTTCATTTCCTGCACCGTCAAACTGAATCAGGCGCCCGGTACCAGCTTGGTCACGCCGCCCATGTAGGGCTGCAACACCTCGGGGATATCCACGCTGCCATCGGCCTGCTGGTAGTTTTCCAGCACCGCCACCAGGGTACGGCCTACGGCCAGGCCCGAACCGTTCAGGGTGTGCAGCAGTTCCGGCTTGCCCTGGGCATTGCGGAAGCGGGCCTGCATGCGGCGTGCCTGGAAGGCTTCGCAATTGGAGACCGAGGAGATTTCACGATAGGTGTTCTGCGCCGGCAGCCAGACTTCGATGTCATAGGTCTTGGCCGCACCAAAGCCCATGTCGCCGGTGCACAGGGTGATGACGCGATACGGCAGGCCGAGCTTCTTCAGAATCGTTTCGGCATGGCCCAGCATCTCGTCCAGGGCTTCGTAGGACTTCTCGGGATGCACGATCTGCACCATTTCCACCTTGTCGAACTGGTGCTGGCGGATCATCCCGCGCGTGTCGCGGCCGTAGGAACCGGCTTCCGAGCGGAAGCAAGGCGAGTGGGCAGTGAACTTCATCGGCAGCGCATCCCCGGCGACGATTTCATCCCGCACGAAGTTGGTCAGCGGCACTTCAGCGGTCGGGATCAGGTACAGCGCGGCATTCTCGGCCTCACCTTCCTGACCGCCCTTCTTGGCCGCGAACAGGTCGGCCTCGAACTTGGGCAACTGGCCGGTACCGCGCAGGCTGTCGGCGTTGACGATGTAGGGGGTGTAGCACTCGGTATAGCCATGCTCCATGGTGTGGGTGTTGAGCATGAACTGCGCCAGCGCGCGATGCAGGCGGGCGATGCCGCCCTTCAAGACGGCAAAGCGCGAACCGGTCAGCTTGGTCGCGGTATCGAAGTCCAGGCCCAGCGGTGCGCCGACGTCGACGTGATCCTTGATCTCGAAATCGAAGTTGCGGGGCGTACCGACCTTGCGCAGCTCGACGTTGCCGCTTTCGTCATTGCCGGCGGGCACCGATTCATGCGGCAGGTTGGGCAGGGCCTGCAGGAACAGGTTCATCTGCTGCTGCACTTCTTCCAGACGGGTGGCGGAGGCTTTCAACTCGTCGCCGATACCGTTGACCTCGGCCATCACGGCGGAGGCGTCCTCGCCCTTGCCCTTGAGCATGCCGATCTGCTTGGACAGCGTATTGCGCTTGCCCTGCAGTTCTTCGGTACGGGTCTGGATCTGCTTGCGCTCGGCTTCCAGCGCATTGAAGCCGGCCACGTCCAGGACGAACTTGCGGGCCGCCAGGCGGGCTGCGACGTTCTCGATGTCTTTACGGAGGAGTTGAATGTCGATCATGGGAAGAAATTACGATAGATTTGGTGCTCGAAACCGCGATTGTACCAAGTCGCGCGCCCGCTACGGGCTTCCCGTGCACCCCCGCCACAATAAAATGCGCCGGCCCCGGTAGCCGCCAGCGCCCATGCGGGTTACCATGCGGCCCATTGCAGCCCTCTTCAGCCTTCTTCAGCCTTCTTGAGACCCGATTGCCCATGTCCGTCCAGCCCGAATCCCGTCCGCCACGCGAAGTTCCTGTCCTGTTCTCCCTGCTGGGCCTGGTGGCCGCCTTTGCCCTGGGCTTGTGGGCCGGCATCCATTACATGTCCAACGAGGCCAGCCTGTTCTATGGGCTGATCGCGGGCCTGTCCTTCGGCGCCGCCTTCGCCTTCGGCCAGCAGATCAAGAACCGCTTGGTGCCGCCCAAGGTCCGCAAGACCGACTGGAAGGTGCAGGCACCGGGTGCGGCCGAGCTCTCGCCGACACGACTGGCCGCGCAGCAGGCACGCAAGATCAGCGTGGAATTCGACGACGAAGAAATCCGCACCATGGTGCGCGGGACCAAGCGCGAAGGCATAGCCTGGCGCGAAGTGGATGACGTCACGATCCGCATCAGCGAGGATGCCCTGCCGCAACCGCAATGGATCCTGGCGGGCAAGAGTGCCGAGGGCATCAAGGGGGTGCTGATCCCCAACGATGCCGATGGCCTGGAAGCGCTCATGGATGCCATGAAGACCCGCCTGCCCGGCTATGACGACGACAAGAATTACGAGACCGTGATCGCCGCCATGTCGGCCATGGAAGGCAGCTTCCACGTCTGGCACCGTCCTGCGGCCTGACGGGCTTCAAGGCACAGGCTTGGCACCCGGCGCCAGGGCCGGTTCCTGCGCCAGGCGCTGCGCCAGGAACTGCACGAAGGCGCTCAGGCGCGGTGGCAGGTGGCGCGTGGCCGGATACAGCGCCCACAGCTCGCCGCAATAGCGCGTCCTGAAACTCCACTGCGGCAGCACCTGCACCAGACTCCCCTCCTCCAGCCGTGGCCTGGCGATGAAATACGGCAGGCTGGCAATCCCCAGATGGCGCAAGGTGGCATCGAGACGCACGCCCGTGTGGTTGGCCGCATACCTCCCCCGTACCTCGACATTGACTGATTTGCCCTGGCGGCGAAAGCGCCAGCGCGCGTCTGCCGGCGACTCACCCAGGTAGATGCAGTCATGCTCCTTCAAGGCCCGGGGATGGTCCGGCATCCCGTGGCGCTGCAGGTACTGCGGCGTGGCGCACAGCAGATGATCGATGCGCATCAGGCGCCGCCCCATCAGGCCCGGCGGCGGCTGGTCGGTGATGCGGATGACCAGGTCGACCTGGTCGTCGATGAGATCCATGTAGCGGTCTTCCAGCCTGAGCAGCACGTCCACCTTGGGATGGGCCGCCAGGAAATCCGGCATGTGCGGGTGAATCAGTGCATGCCCGACCGCCTTGGGCACACTCACCCTCACCTGCCCCTGCGGCTCAGCGTCGAAGGCACCGGACACCGACAGCACGGCCTGCGCGGCGTTGAGCATGTCGCGGCAACGGGCGTGGATCTCCTCGCCGCTTTCGCTCAGGCGCAGCTTGCGGGTGGTCCGTTGCAACAATTGCGTGCCGAGGGCTTTTTCCAGGCGGGCGATGGCGCGGCTGGTGGCCGACGGTGTTGCGCCCAGCTGGCGGGCCGCTTCCGAGAAGCTGCCGGTCTCCACTACCTTGGCGAAGATGGCCATTTCGTTGAGCAGGGCGATGCTTTTATTTGTGCTCATGGAGCAAAGATCCTTTGCAGTGTTGCTGGATTATCGCAAGTTCATCCTGTCGATACAATGCACGACACTCGCCGCAGTTTCATTGAAAGCCTCGTCATGACCGAACGTCTCTACCTCACCGACCCCGCCTTGCGCGCCGACATCCAAGTGCTGGACTGCACTGCGCAGGACGATGGCCGCTACGCCGTGCGGCTGTCGGCCACACCCTTTCATCCGCAGGGTGGCGGACAGCCCAGTGATACCGGTCGGATCGGTGCGGTGGAAGTACTGCGCGTGAACAGCGAAAGTGAAGGCATCGTCCACTACACCACCGCCCCCGTGGCGCCTGGCCCGGCGCTGGCCTGCGTGGATGCGCAGCCGCGCCAGTTGCACGCCCGGCTGCATTCAGCGGGCCACGTGATCGGGCAGGTACTGGCCGAACTGGGATGGAAGCCCACCAAGGCGCATCACTGGCCGGGGGAAGCGCGCGTGGTGGGCGTGGCTGCCGCCGCAGATGGCACAGCCCAGGAACTGGTGCCGGCAGAGCTGGAGCGCCGCTGCAATGACTTGCTGGCGCAGGATTTACCCTGCGTGATGGCCATGGAGAATGGCTTGCGGCAGATCGGTTTTGGCGAGCTGCCCGCCTACCCCTGCGGCGGAACGCACGTGGCGTCGCTGGGAGAGATCGGGCGAATTCGTATTGACTCCGTACGGGTCAAGAAGGGGGAAGCGTCGGTGCGTTATGACGTTACTCCCTGAGCGACTATCTGCCCTCAAAAAACACTGGTTTGATTCGCGCTCATGGCGGTGAAAAAAACCGTCTCAAAAGACGGCTACTCCCCAAGAATTGACTTACTCTTTTTGCGCATCTTCATCCCACTGCCGCAAGATCGCCAGCTTTTCGCCTATCTTGATTTCCAACCCCCTTGGAACCGGCTGGTACCAGCCCGGCTCAGCGATCCCCTCCGGCAAATAAGTCTCCCCCGCCGCATAGGCATTGGGCTCATCATGGGCATACCGGTATTCATGCCCGTAGCCCAATTCCTTCATCAACTTGGTCGGCGCATTGCGCAGATGCACCGGCACTTCCCGGCTCTTGTCCTGCTTCACGAAAGCGCGCGCAGCGTTGTAGGCGTTGTAGCCGGCATTGCTCTTGGCCGCCACCGCCAGGTAGATCACCGCCTGCCCCAGTGCCAGTTCGCCCTCGGGGCTGCCCAGGCGCTCATAGGTCAGCGCGGCATCGTTGGCGATCTGCATGGCGCGCGGGTCGGCCAGGCCGATGTCTTCCCAGGCCATGCGCACGATGCGCCGCGACAGGTAGCGCGGATCGGCGCCACCATCGAGCATACGGGTCAGCCAGTACAACGCCGCATCCGGATGTGAGCCGCGTACCGACTTGTGCAAGGCCGATATCTGATCGTAGAAATTGTCTCCACCCTTGTCGAAACGACGGCTGTTGAGCGTCAGCGCATTCTGCAGGAACTCGGCCGTCACCAGCTGCGTGCCGGTCGTGCGGGCGGCCGTCTGGGTCTGCTCCAGCAGATTGAGGAAGCGACGAGCATCGCCATCGGCGTAGCCGATGATGGTGTCGGTGGCCTGTCCGTCGAATTGCAGATCCCCCAGCGCCTTGTCCTGCGCACGCTTGAGCAACTGCTTCAGTTCCTCATCGGTGAGCGACTTGAGCACGTAGACCTGCGCCCGCGACAACAGCGCCGAATTGACCTCGAAGGAAGGATTCTCGGTGGTGGCGCCGATGAAGGTCACCAGGCCGCTTTCCGCATAGGGCAGCAAGGCATCCTGCTGCGACTTGTTGAACCGGTGAATTTCATCCACGAACAGAATCGTGTGCTTGCCCATCGCCAGATTCTGCTCGGCCTGCTCCATGGCCGCACGAATATCCTTGACCCCCGAAAACACCGCCGACAGCGCAATGAATTCACACGCAAAGGCGGTGGCGGTCAGCCGCGCCAGCGTGGTCTTGCCCACACCCGGCGGCCCCCAGAAGATCATCGAATGCGGCTTGCCGGACTGGAAGGCCAGCCGCAAGGGCTTGCCTTCGCCCAAGAGATGCGACTGCCCGATCACCTCATCAAGCGTCTTGGGGCGCAGCGCTTCAGCCAGCGGCGCAGCGGGTTCTTGCGCGAACAGGTCAGCCATGCACCGCCCCGCGCAAACTCGGAAGATCGGAGAAGAAGAACCGCAGCAGGGCGGTCAGGGAAATAAAGTTCATAGTCATCAGGATGCGGGCGCGGCGCCGGATTGCAAGGCGCATTCACCAAAGGCCGTAGTCTAACGCAGCAGGCCGCTACAGGGGCGATGGCGCAGTCATGCCCGCGCCTGCAACCATCCGGCCCAGCGGGTAGAATGCAGCCTGCGCTTTTTTCTTCATATCGCCCTTTTTCCTGCCTCTCCCTGCGTCTCCATGCCCTTCGTCGTCACCGATTCCTGTATCCAGTGCAAGTACACCGATTGCGTCAGCGTCTGCCCCATGGATTGCTTCCTGGAAGGCCCCAATTTCCTGGTCATCGACCCGGACGGCTGCATCGACTGCTCCATGTGCGTGCCGGAATGCCCGGTCGGTGCCATCTACAACGCCACCGACCTGCCCGCCGCCCTCTCCCACTTTGAGGACCTCAACGCCCGTCTGGCCAAGCTGCCCGGCTGGAAGCCCATCACCCAGGCCAAAGCGCCCCTGCCCGACCACGAGCAATGGAAGGACCTGCCCGACAAGCTGCCCCAGCTGAAGATGCCCGACCTCTGAAGCACCAGCAAAACAGCCCCGCAAGCGCAAGCCTGCGGGGCTGTTTCGCTACGGGCGGACAAGCTCAGTTGTTGAATACGTCCGCACCCTTGGGAATGGTGAAGCTGAAACTGTTGCTCTTGAGCGGCGGATTCTTCTCGAAGCTGTCGAAGCTCAACAAAGAAACCTGGCCGAAGGAATCATGCAGCTCCATCGCCACCGGGGTGCCGTTCTTCAAGCCAATGCCGATGGTGTCGAAGGTCGTGTCCTTGCTCTTGGGGATGGCTTGCAGCCATTCCAGGCCATCCTTGGTGCCGGCTTCCTTCAGTGTGAAGTTTTTTTCCAGATCATTGCTGCCGAAGAGGATGGCGGCCGGCGAAGAGCCCAGCGCATTGCCCAGTTTCTTGGTGGTGACCTGGTTGAGGTCCTTGTCGTAGATGAAGAGTTTTTCCCCATCGGCCTGGATCACCTGTTCATACGGCTTCTGGTAGGTCCAGATGAACTTGCCGGGACGCGAAAACACGAAGCTGCCGCTGGAGGTGTTGACCACCTTGGACGTGCCATTCTCCACCCGCACCATGCGCTGGGTGAACGCACCCTTGGCCGACTGCGTGCTGCTGACGAATTGCTTGAACTGGTCCAGCGCGGCAGCCGAGGCACGGTTTGGTGTCAGCGCGGTGATGGCGATGGCCCCGGCCACGGCCAGCGCGGAAAGACCGGCCGCCATCATCAGGCGGCGCAGGTTGAAGGTACGGGCTTGCGCAGGGCGCGAGCGGAAAGCGTTTCTGGAATTGTCCATGTTGTTTGATTCCTTCTTGACTAGGCGCCACCGGCAAGGTGGCGGCCGGCGCGATGGTGGCCGGCCTTCAGGGCAGCTTGATGTGGAGGGAAGACCGCTTATTCAGCCGCATCGCCAGCACCCGCCGGCACCAGGATTTCACGGTTGCCATTGGACTGCATGGTGGAGACCAGACCGCTTTGCTCCATCTGCTCCAGCAAGCGCGCCGCACGGTTGTAGCCGATGCGCAGGTGACGCTGCACCAGCGAGATCGAGGCCCGGCGATGTTTCAGGACCACGGCCACGGCCTGGTCGTACATCTCGTCGCCTTCGCCACCGCCTCCGGCGCCAGCTGCGGCACCGCCGCCAGCACCGCCGTCAGCGTCCTCCAGCACGCCTCCCTCTAGGATGCCCTCGATGTAATTCGGTTCCCCCTGGGATTTCAAGTGCTCCACCACGCGGTGCACTTCATCATCCGACACGAAGGCGCCGTGCACTCGCACCGGCAAGGCCGTACCCGGCGGGTTGTAGAGCATGTCGCCCATGCCCAGCAGGGTTTCAGCGCCCATCTGGTCGAGAATGGTGCGGGAGTCGATCTTGGAAGAGACCTGGAAGGCAATGCGCGTCGGCACGTTGGCCTTGATCAGGCCGGTAATGACGTCCACCGACGGACGCTGCGTGGCCAAAATCAGGTGGATGCCAGCCGCGCGCGCCTTCTGGGCGATGCGGGCGATCAGTTCTTCCACCTTCTTGCCCACCACCATCATCAGGTCGGCCAGTTCATCGATGATGATGACGATGGTTTCCAGCTGCTCCAGTGGTTCGGGGGCATCGGGCGTGAGGCTGAAGGGATTCGGAATTTTCTCGCCGCGCTTCTCGGCATCGATGATCTTCTGGTTGTAACCAGCCAGGTTGCGCACGCCCAGCTTGGACATCTTCTTGTAGCGGCGCTCCATCTCTTCCACCGCCCAGTTCAGCGCGTGGCCGGCCTGGCGCATGTCGGTCACCACCGGCGCCAGCAGGTGCGGAATGCCCTCGTAGATCGACAGTTCCAGCATCTTGGGATCGATCAGGATCAGGCGCACTTGGCGCGGTGAAGATTTGTACAGCAGCGAGAGGATGGTGGCATTGATGCCCACCGACTTGCCCGAGCCGGTGGTACCGGCCACCAGCAAGTGCGGCATCTTGGCCAGGTCGGCCACCACCGGATTGCCGGCGATGTCCTTGCCCAGCGCCACGGTCAGGCTGGAATGGCTGTCGTTGTAGACCTTGGAGCCCAGGATTTCCGTCAGGCGCACGATCTGGCGCTTGGGATTGGGCAATTCCAGACCCATGAAATTCTTGCCCTGGATGACTTCCACTACGCGAATCGAGGTCAGCGACAGCGAACGCGCCAGGTCACGCGCCAGATTGACGATCTGACTGCCCTTCACACCGGTGGCCGGTTCGATCTCGTAGCGGGTGATCACCGGGCCGGGATAAGCCGCCACCACCTTGACCTCGACGCCGAAGTCGGCCAGCTTCTTTTCGATCAGGCGGCTGGTGAATTCCAGCGTTTCCACCGACACCGTCTGCTGCGCAGGCGGGGCCTCATCGAGCAGCGACAGTGGCGGCAGTTCGCTGTTCAAGTCATCGAAGAGGCTGGTCTGCTTTTCCTTCTGGACACGGTCGGACTTCTGCACCTCCACGATCTGCGGTTCGATGCGGATCGGCGGGGCTTCCACGATCTTGGCGCGCTCCTGCACCACGGTTTCCTCACGCTTGACGGCCGCTTCCTGGCCGGCGCGGCGGTCGGCGCGGGCGGCGAAGAAGTCGCGCACCCAGAACAGGCCATCCTCGATCATGCCACCGATGCGTTCCACCGCCGCCAGCCAGGACACCTGGAACAGCAGCGAGAAGCCCAGCCCGAACAGCAGCAACAGCAGCAGCGTGGCGCCGGTGAAACCGAAAGTGGGCTGCATGGCCGAACCGATCATCTCGCCCAGCACGCCACCGGAGGAATGCGGCAACTTGGGGGCGAAACGCTGCATGCGGGTGAACTCGATCCCCATGCTGCCGGTGAGCATGAAGACAAAGCCGACGGCGCGGATGAGCGGTTCCTGTCGATGTTCCGGCTCCACCGGCTGGGACACCAGGAAGCGGTTGGACAGGCGCCGATAACCGGTCCACACCGAGCGCGCCAACAGCACGCACCACCACCAGGCCGACAGCCCGAAGATGTACAGCATCAGATCGGCCATCCAGGCACCGACCCGGCCGCCCCAGTTGCCCACGCGGGGCACCGAGCTGGCCACCGACCAGCCGGGGTCGGTCTTGGCATAGCTCAGCAGGATCAGCACCAGATAGGCCAGCAGGGCCGCCAGCGCCAGCCAGCGCGCTTCCGATAACAGCCTGACCAGGCGGCTGGGCATCGGGGGCGCCGGCGTCTTGGTGGTGCGGATGTGGGCTTGACTCGTCTTGGACATAACTTCCGTACAAAAAAAACACGCCGTCATTGTAACGGCATTGAATTGGCGCTTCGCGGTTTTGCGCAGGCCAGCGGGAAACCCGCTGCACTGACCGTCACTGGCCGCTATCGTTCTGGCTGTGCTGTCTTTTTGTTCATATTCTGGACAGTAGCCCTGCCACTGCCCCCGCAGCCGCCGACTATTGCCGACATAGCGTAATTCCATGAGCCCCGCAGAGGACATGGACTATAATCTTACCCGTTTTGCAGCGCGGCAAACCGCAAACTTGTGCGCTGGCAAGCACCCGCTTGTGCCGGACGGCCTGGCTGATGTGCCTGGCCGTCCGGAATTGAAATCTCCGGGAGTCGCCTCATTTGCAGAAGCGATCCCACAACATTTGATGAGTAGCTTATGAGCACGCCCAAACATGCCAAGGTCCTGATTCTCGGCTCCGGCCCCGCCGGCTATAGCGCCGCCGTCTATGCCGCGCGCGCCAACCTGAACCCGGTGCTCATCACCGGGGTGGAACAAGGTGGCCAGCTGATGACCACCACCGACGTCGAAAACTGGCCGGGCGACCCGCTGGGCGTGCAAGGACCGGAACTGATGCAGCGCCTGCTGCAGCACGCCGAACGCTTCAAGACCGAAATCATCTTCGATCACATCCACACCACCAAGCTCTCCGAACGCCCCTTCCGCCTCATCGGCGACAGCGGCGAATACACGGCCGATGCCCTGATCATCGCCACCGGCGCCTCGGCCCAGTACCTCGGCCTGCCCTCGGAACAAGCCTTCATGGGCCGCGGCGTATCGGCCTGCGCCACCTGTGACGGTTTCTTCTACCGTGGCCGCGAAGTGGCCGTGGTCGGCGGCGGCAACACTGCCGTGGAAGAAGCGCTGTATCTCTCCAACATCGCCAGCAAGGTCACCATCGTGCACCGCCGCGACAAGTTCCGTGCCGAGCCCATCCTGATCGACCGCCTGCTGCACAAGGTCAGCGAAGGCAAGATTGCCATTCAGTGGCACGCCACCCTGGATGAGGTGGTCGGCGACGACAGCGGCGTGACCGGCATCAAGATCAAGTCGACCCAGGACGGCGCCATCACCGAAATCCCGGTGCACGGCCTGTTCATCGCCATCGGCCACAAGCCCAACACCAGCATCTTCGAAGGCCAGCTGGAGATGCACAACGGCTACCTGAAGACCCGCACCGGCACCGAAGGCTTTGCCACCGCCACCAGCATCGACGGTGTCTTTGCCGCCGGTGACGTGCAGGACCACGTCTACCGCCAGGCCATCACCAGCGCCGGCACGGGCTGCATGGCAGCACTGGATGCACAGCGCTATCTGGAAGGCCTCGAATAAGGTAAATCAATGTAAAATGCTGCGCTGCGAGAACTCGCAACGCGACAGGCACTCAAAAGGCCGGTGACGAGTTGTCGTCCCGGCTTTTTTGTTTCACTCGAGCAATCAAACACAAGAATCATCAAGACCGAGGAAAGCATCGTGCCCTATCACTCATCTCCCTCCCGTTCCGGGCGCAGCTCGCCGGCATTGAAGGCGGTATTGGTCACGCTGGGCCTGGGTGCCGTGCTGGTCGCCTGCAGCGCTTCGCGCGACACCCCGGTGGCCGATGCCACGGCCGGCCAATGCGATGCCTCCCGCGCCGATCACCTGATCGGCGAGAACTACAGCGGCTACGTGGAACGCCAGGCGCTGGCCGAATCGGGTGCCGCCGAGATCCGCGTGCTCAAGCCGGACGATGCCGCCACCCTGGATTTCAACCCGCGCCGCCTGAATCTGCAGGTCGATCCGGGCATGGTGATCATCAAGGTCGCCTGCGGCTGAAGAGCGCGTCCGCTTCTGCTAAAGTAGCCACTCGGGGAACAATACGCTACAGGGTTAGGTGGCTGTCATGGCGACAATGAAAGATTTCTCGGCGCTCCAGGGATTGCGCCGCGATCTGCAGGAACAGGAAAAAGCGCGCGCACTGGCCCTGGCCGAGCGCCAGCGCCAGGAAGCGGCAGCCCGCGAGGAAGCCAACATCTTCCGCAACAGCATCGGGCAGGTGGCGCCCTTGCGCCCCAAGGTGGTCGACAAGGCCCTGTGTCTTCCGGAACCTCCCCTCCCCATTCCGCGCCAGCATTTGGCCGATGAACAGGCCGCACTGCTGGAGTCGCTCTCGGATGAGTTCACCATCGAGACCCTGATGGACAGCGACGAAAATCTCAGTTTCGCCCGCCCCGGTGTGGGCATGGATGTATTGAGCAAGCTGCGTCGTGGCAACTGGGTGATCCAGGCCCAGTTGGACCTGCACGGCTACCGCCGCGACCAGGCGCGCGAGGCCCTGGGTGAATTCCTGCGCCAATCGCGCCGCCGCGGCCTGCGCTGCGTGCGGGTGATCCACGGCAAGGGGCTCGGTTCGGTGAACAAGGAACCCGTACTCAAGCACAAGGTACGCAACTGGCTGGCGCAGAAGGATGAAGTGATGGCCTTTTGCCAGGCGCGCGCGGCCGATGGCGGCGCGGGAGCACTGGTGGTGCTGCTGCGCTCCAGCGAGCGGGCCTGACTACCGCGCCTGCGGCATCAGCCCGCAGACAAATGGTCCAGCATGGCCACGATGGCCTCGAAATGCGGCCGTGCGGCGGCGTCAGGGCTCAGACAAGCCTGGCGCACACCGGCCAGCGCGGCTCGCTGCTTCTGGCCCGCTTCATCTTCCGGCTGGCCATGCGCCAGCAACTCTTCCAGCAGACAGCCATAGGCCCGTACTTCCATGGCCTGCACACCCCAGGCATGGGGCTGTTCGACATCGTAGAACCAGGCCGCACCGAAATCGCCGAGCAGGGCTTCACCCTCCCGATGCAGGATGTTGTGACCGTAGAGGTCGCCATGCACGATGCCCTGCGCATGCAGGTGAGCTGCTGCCGAGGCGATATCGCGTGCAATGACGAGCACCTGGCTCCAGGTCAGCATGAAGCCTTGCGCATAGACATCGCGCGTACAGGATTGCAGGTCAGGCGGGCCGGCCAATACCTTGAAATCGCGATCAATCAGCGGCATGACCAGTCCCTGCACCGCTTGCGGATGACCTTGCAATCGCCCCAGCACGGGAATCAGCCCGCGATGGCGGCCGGCCATGATGCAGGCCGCCATCTCGCGCTCGGGCAGGCCGTCGCTGGTGACGGCACCCTTGAAGAGCTTCAGCGCCACCGGCTGCGTCTTGTTGGCGTCCTTCCAGCGGGCGGCGTAGATCACGCCGGAAGCACCCTCGCCCAGCTTGTCGGCCAGTTGCAGATCCTGCCAGTGGATTGCCGCCACCTGAGCATGGCGGTCTGCCGCTTCTTCCACCGCCGCGCACCAGGCATTGCCGGCCATGGCCAGCCAGCTCAGACGCGGCAGGGTCAGCAGCCAGTGTGGAAACGCCTCCAGCGTATTGGCCGACAGGCGCAACAGTTCCAGATGGCGGCAGGCCGCCAGTTCCGATGGCAAGGTGAGCAGGCGGTTCCCGGCCAGCATCAGCTTTTGCAGGCGACTGCATTGCCCGATGCTGGCGGGCAGCCGGGTGATGCGATTGTCGGTCAGCACCAGCCAGCGCAGCGAAGGCGGCAGCGATTCGGCGGGGACGTGTTCGATGCGGTTGGCCTTGAACCCGATCATTTCCAGCGCAGGACAGCGCCCCAGCACGGTTGGCAATACGGTAAAGGCATTGTCGGAACAGAACACGATGCGCAAGCGACGCAAGCGCGGCAGGTCGTCGGGCAAGGCAGCCAGCGCGTTGCCGCTCAGGTCCAGAATCTCCAGGGTTTCAGCCAGTGTGAAGATTTCTGGCGGGAATTCGCGCAGGCCGCACGACAGAGACAGGCGGGTAATGCCTTTCAGGGCGCCGCTGCGCAATTGTTCCAGGGTGTGCATGCAAAGAGGTGAAGAAAAACGTCAGAAAGCGCGGAGTTTACCAGTGCCCGCCCGACCCTTCAGAACAGATCCAGCTGGGCATCGCCTGGTGATCTGCCGGACCTCGCCTGCGGTCGCCGAAAACGGCTGGCATCCAGCGTGGCAAAGGCCCGGTTGCGGTGATCGATGCCGAGCCGCCGGCTGGCCTTCTCGAAACGCTGGTGCAGCAGGTCGGCCCAGACGCCGGTGCCACGCATGCGGGTGGCGAAGTCGGCGTCGTAATCCTTGCCGCCGCGCATGTCCTGGATGCGGTTCATCACCCGCGCCGCCCGGTCGGGGAAATGCGCCTGCAGCCACTGCCGAAACAGCGGGCTGACTTCCCACGGCAGGCGCAGCACGATGTAGCCCGCTTGCCGCGCACCGGCGTCGACGGCGGCTTCCATCACACGCTCCAGGTCTGGTTCGGTCACGAAGGGAATCACCGGGGCAATCGATACGCTGACCGGAATACCCGCCTCGGCCAGGGTACGAATCACCCGCAGCCGCCGCGCCGGGCTGGCCGCGCGCGGCTCCAGCGTGCGTGCAATGGCGGCATCGAGCGTGGTGATGGTGACCGCGACGATGGCCTGCCCCTTGGCGGCCATCGGGGCCAGCAGGTCGATGTCGCGCTCGATCAGGGAGGACTTGGTAATCATCGCCACCGGGTTCTCGCAATCGTGCAGGATCTGCAGGATGCGCCGGGTCAGCTGGTGCTCGCGCTCGATGGGCTGGTAGGCATCGGTATTGATGCCCACCGTGATGGTGTCGGGTTCATAGGACGGCTTTGCCAGTTCGCGCAGCAGCAGGTCGGGCGCATTGCGCTTGGCGACCAGCCGGCTTTCGAAATCCAGACCGGGCGAGAGGCCCAGATAGCTGTGCGAGGGCCGTGCAAAGCAGTAGATGCAGCCATGCTCACAACCCCGGTAGGGATTGAGCGAGAGCGAGAACGGCAGGTCCGGCGAGCTGTTGCGACTGATGATGGAGCGCGCGTCTTCCTCGGTGACGATGGTCTTCAGGCGCGGCGGCTCGTCATCCTCCATCACCTCGGCTGCAAGCGGCTCGACGGCGGCAAAACTGACCGCCTGCCAGCCATCATCGAACTCTTCCCGTGCCACCGATTCGTAGCGCCCGCGCAGATTGGTGACGGCTCCCCGGCCCTTGCGCGCGACCTGGTTGCGATGGACGAAGGTTTCCGGCGTGAGGGTGGCGTCATCCTCGCCAGGAGGCGCAGGCTGGTCAGGAAAAGGCCGGGCAATGCCCTGCGGGAATTTGGGGAAGGAAGCCAAGGCAAGCTCAACGATACTGTATATATGAACAGTATTTTGCCTTCACTTGGGGCGCACTGCAAATGCTGTTTCAATTTGTCCGGGTGCCGCATTAATCGGTTATGCTTGTTCACCCTCAGCTTCCCATCAGCGAAGAAAGCGACCACAAAGGGGGAACAAGGACCACCCGAGGTCCCAAGGAGACAAGGATGCAATACCAGGCAAACCGGCGCGCTGCCGGTACATTGCTGGGCGCCTCGCCCCTGGTGCAGTCCGGCGCCGATGCGCTGCTGGATCTGCAGGCTATCGAGCGCTCGCACCAGCGCAGCTCGTCCTACGGCATCACGCGCGGCCAGCGCCCCGATCTGGACGCGCTCTCGCGCGCCGACCTGGCACAGACGCTGGAAGCCAACCAGGCCCTCTCCGGCCACGCCCGCCCGGTCATGGAAACCCTCTACGACCAGATCCGCAATACCCACAGCATGGTGATCCTGTCGGACGCCGAAGGTACCATCCTGCACACCCTGGGCGACAGCGATTTCCTGGCCAAGGCCGACCGCGTGGCGCTGGGTCCGGGTGGATGCTGGTCGGAACAATTGCGTGGCACCAATGCTATCGGTACGGCCCTGTTCGAGCAGAAGCCGACCACCGTACATGCCCAGCAGCACTATCTGGATGCCAACCGTTTCCTGACCTGTTCAGCCGCCCCCATCTTCGACCATCGCGGCCAGGTGCTGGGGGTGCTGGACGTCTCCGGCGAATGCGGCAGCTTCCACAAGCACACCATGGCGCTGGTACGCATGTCGGCGCAGATGATAGAAAACCACCTGCTGGCCGGCAGCTTCCCCGATTGCATCACCCTGCACTTCCACAGCCGTGCCGAATTCGTCGGCACGCTGGTCGAAGGCATCGTCAGCTTCACCCCGGGCGGACGCTTCCTGGCGGCCAACCGCAGTGCGCAGTTCCAGTTGGGGCTGACGCTGGCGGCGCTGCAATCGCATACCTTCGCATCGCTCTTCGGGGTACCGCTGTCGCTGCTGTTCGAGCACCATCGCAAGGCCGCCCCGGGCTTGCTGGAGCTGTGCCTGCACAACGGCATCCGCATCCATGGACGGGCCGAACTGCGGCTGCGCGACCAGCATTTTCAGAATGCGCGCGAAGCCATCATCGATACGCCGCACACGATCCCCGCCGACCGCCCGGCGCCCGTTGCACGGCCTCATGCAGGCCCGCCGCGTCCCGGCCTGCAGGCACTCGATACCGGCGACGCCCGCATGAGCGCCCTCATCGCCAAGTTGCGCAAGGTCATCGACCGCGATATTCCCATCCTCATCACCGGCGAGACCGGTACCGGCAAGGAATGGCTGGCCCAGGCCATCCACCGCGAGAGCGCGCGCTTGCGGGCCACGCAAACCCGGACAGGCGCAGCGCCTTTCGTGGCCGTGAATTGCTCGGCCATTCCGGAGAATCTGATCGAGGCCGAACTGTTCGGCTATGAAGACGGCGCTTTCACCGGTGCGCGTCGCAAGGGAGCGCTGGGCAAGATCGCCCAGGCCCAGGGCGGCACCCTCTTCCTCGATGAGATCGGCGACATGCCGCTGGCCCTGCAAGGCCGCCTGCTGCGGGTCTTGCAGGAACGCGCGGTGACGCCCCTGGGCAGCCAGCGCGTCATCCCGGTGGACTTCGCGCTGGTGTGCGCCACCAACCAGCCACTGCGCGAGATGGCCGCGCGTCATGCCTTCCGCGAAGACCTGTACTACCGTATCAACGGCTTGCAGGTGAAGCTGCCAGCTCTGCGCGAACGCAGCGACCTGGTCGGCCTGATCGAGCGCATTCTGGAGCAGGAAGGCGGCGCCGACGCGCCGCGCTTCGATACCCAGGCCCTGGCCCTGCTGCAGGCCAGCCGCTGGCCGGGCAATCTGCGGCAGCTCTCCAACCTGATCCGCACCGCCCTGGCCATGGCCGAGGGCCAGGCCTGGATAGGGGTGGAACACCTGCCAGATGACTTTCTGGAAGAGGCGGCGCCCGTGCAGGCGGCTTGCGAGATGCCGGTACACATGGCATATGAAGAAAAACGCGAAAAATCGCTCTCCATGCACGACAGCGAATGGGCTGCCATCGAGCGCGCCCTGCGCACCCATGACGGCAACGTCAGCGCCGCTGCCAAGGCGCTGGGCGTGTCGCGCAATACGCTCTACCGGCGCTTCAAGTCACGCGGGCACTGAGCGGCGCCAGCGGCGCCAGCGCCTCGTACTCCTCATCGGTAAACAGCCGCGAGCGCGTCAGGAAGCGCTTGCCGCTGCCGTTCTCCAGCGAGAACATGCCGCCGTTGCCATTGACCACGTCAATGATCAGTTGCGTATGCTTCCAGTATTCGAACTGGTCGGCGCCGATGTAGAACGGCACGCCATCGATCTCTCCCAGATGCACATCGGTATCGCCCAGCGTGAAGTCGCCGGCGGGATAGCACATCGGCGCGCTGCCATCGCAGCAACCGCCGGACTGGAAGAAGATCAATTCACCATGCCGCCTCTTCAACTGACGCAGCAAGTCCACCGTGGCCTCGGTGGCCGTTACCCTGGGCAATGCCTTCATCGCCATTCTCCTGTCGGATCTACCATAAAAGCGGCGCCGGCCGCGGGGAGGCGGACCGGCGCCGAAGCTGCCTTGCTGCAAGGAGTCAAACGAAGATCACGCGATCAGAAGAAGCCCAGCGCCTTGGGGCTGTAGCTGACCAGCAGGTTCTTGGTCTGCTGGTAGTGGTCCAGCATCATCTTGTGGTTTTCACGGCCGATGCCGGATTGCTTGTAGCCACCGAAGGCCGCATGCGCCGGATACAGGTGATAGCAATTGGTCCATACGCGACCAGCCTGGATCTCGCGACCCATGCGGAAGGCACGGGTGCCATCGCGGGTCCACAGACCCGCGCCCAGGCCGTACAGGGTGTCATTGGCGATGGACAGGGCTTCTTCCTCATCCTTGAAGGTGGTCACCGAGACGACGGGGCCGAAGATTTCTTCCTGGAAGATGCGCATCTTGTTGTTGCCCTGGAACACCGTCGGCTTGACGTAATAGCCCGAGGCCAGGTCGCCACCCAGTTCTTCACGTCCGCCGCCGGCCAGCACCTTGGCGCCTTCCTGCTTGCCGATGTCGATGTAGGAGAGGATCTTTTCCAGCTGCTCCTGCGAGGCTTGCGCGCCGATCATGGTGCTCTTGTCCAGCGGATTGCCCTGCTTGATGGCGGCCACGCGCTTCAAGGCACGTTCGATGAAGCGCTCGTAGATCGATTCCTGCACCAGCACGCGCGAGGGGCAGGTGCAGACTTCGCCCTGGTTCAGCGCGAACATGGCGAAGCCTTCCAGGGCCTTGTCGAAGAATTCGTCATCCTTGTCCAGCACGTCGGCAAAGAAGATGTTGGGCGACTTGCCGCCCAGCTCCAAGGTCACCGGGATCAGGTTCTGCGAGGCGTACTGCATGATCAGGCGGCCGGTGGTGGTCTCGCCGGTGAAGGCGATCTTGGCGATACGCTTGTTGGAGGCCAGCGGCTTGCCCGCTTCCACACCGAAGCCCTGCACGATGTTGACCACGCCGGGCGGGATCAGGTCAGCGATCAGTTCGATCAGGACCATGATGGAAGCCGGGGTCTGCTCGGCCGGCTTTAAGACCACGCAGTTACCGGCGGCCAGCGCCGGGGCCAGCTTCCACACCGCCATCAGGATGGGGAAGTTCCAGGGGATGATCTGGCCGACCACGCCCAGCGGCTCATGGAAGTGGTAGGCATAGGTGTCGTTGTCGATGGGGCAGATGCTGCCTTCCTGGGTGCGCACGGCGGCGGCGAAATAACGGAAGTGGTCGATGGCCAGCGGGATGTCGGCGGCCATGGTTTCGCGGATGGGCTTGCCGTTGTCCAGGGTTTCGGCGGTGGCCAGCAGCTCCAGGTTGGCTTCCATGCGGTCGGCGATCTTGAGCAGCATGTTGGCGCGCTCGGTGGGGGACGTCTTGCCCCAGCTCTTCTTGGCCGCGTGGGCGGCGTCCAGCGCCAGCTCCACGTCTTCGGCGCTGGAGCGGGCCACTTCACAGAAGGCGCGTCCGATCACCGGGCTGATGTTCTCGAAGTATTCGCCCTTGACCGGGGGCACGAATTTGCCACCGATGAAGTTGTCGTAGCGTTGCTTGAAGGGGTCGCGTACGCCGAGTTTGCTGATGTCTGCCAGGTTCATGTCGTCTCCGTTCGGGTTATGGTTGAAATCCCGCCGCGATCATGGCCGCGGCGGAGGTTCATCCCTCTGGATGGCAAATCGCATGCCAGCCTGCAAACCCGCTCTGGACGGGCCTTGCGCGCCAGCATCATTGTCACGCTGTGTCAATCTGGCGCAGCCCGGGACAGCGCAGAGGGACAGCCTGACACACTCTTTTTCTTGCACTGCGGACGTAAAAAAACCGGCCAGCGGCCGGTCTCTCGTGATGCTTGCGCTGTCCTGAATCAGACGGCATCCGGGCCGGTTTCGCCGGTACGGATACGGATCACCTGTTCCACTTCCTGCACGAAGATCTTGCCGTCGCCGATCTTGCCGGTGCGGGCGGCCTTGATTATGGCGTCCACGGCCTGCTCGACCACCTTGTCGTCCACCACGACCTCGATCTTGACCTTGGGCAGGAAATCGACCACGTATTCGGCACCGCGATAGAGTTCGGTGTGGCCCTTCTGGCGTCCGAAGCCTTTCACTTCGGTGACCGTCAGGCCCGTGACGCCGACTTCGGCGAGGGATTCACGCACCTCGTCCAGCTTGAACGGTTTGATGATGGCGGTCACTTGTTTCATGGCAATTCCTCTCTTGGTATGTCGTAAAGAAACGATCTCAACGATCTATTGAATAGCGGATACAGCATTTATTATTATTTTACTGGCAAGACCATGGCGTCCTGCCCACTTGCACATTGTCAATCAGGCGTGCCCAGCTTTCAACCTTCTTGCACAAGCCGGGCCATAAAAAGCCGGATTCAGTCCTCCAGATCGGGAATACGTTCCAGATCCCGGAGCCAGACGGTGGCCTCGCCATCGCTGGGTGCGCGCCAATCCCCACGCGGCGAGAGCGAGCCGCCCGAGCCGACCTTGGGCGCATTGGGCACGCAGGAGCGCTTGAACTGGCTGGTCTTGAAGAAGCGATAGACGAAGATACCCAGGTTTTTCTTGATCTGCGGCAAGCTGTACTGGTTGCGCGCACCATGCAGGCCATCCGGCCAATGGCCGATGCTGCGGTCTTGCCAGGCGCTGTGCGCCAGGAAAGCCACCTTGGCCGGCGTGAAGCCATAGCGCAGGATGTAATAGAGATTGAAGTCCTGCAACTCGTAGGGACCGATGAAATCCTGCGTGCGCTGGCCCGGCTCGCCGTCCGAGGCGCCCGGCACCAGTTCCGGGCTGATTTCGGTTTCGAGGACGTGGATCAGCACTTCCGGCTGTTTCAGTTCCAGCGAACCGGATTCCGCCACCCAGCGCACCAGGTGGGTGATCAAGGTCTTGGGCACGCTGGCGTTGACGTTGTAGTGCGACATGTGGTCGCCCACGCCATAGGTACACCAGCCCAGCGCCAGTTCGGACAGGTCGCCGGTGCCGATGACGATGGCACCGTGATGATTGGCCAGGCGGAACAGGTGATTGGTGCGCTCGCCCGCCTGCACGTTTTCGAAGGTGATGTCATAGACCGGCTCACCGCGTGAATACGGATGATCCAGGTCCTTCAACATCTGTTCGCAGCTGGGGCGGATATCGATCTCCTGCGCCGAGCAGCCGACCTGCGCCATCAGCTGATGCGCCTGCACCAGCGTGCGGCTGCTGGTGGCAAAGCCGGGCATGGTATAGGCCAGGATGTTGGAACGCGGCAGGCCCAGCTTGTCCATGGCCTTGGCGCAGACCAGCAGCGCATGGGTCGAATCGAGACCACCGGACACACCGATGACGACCTTCTTGATGTTCGAGGAAGACAGGCGCTGCACCAGTGCCTGCACCTGGATGTTGTAGACCTCGCGGCAGCGCAGTTCGCGCTGTTCGGCATTGGCCGGCACATAGGGGAAGCGCGCCACCCGGCGTTGCAGCGGCAAGGGCTGCTCCTGCGGGATCTGCACATCGAAGCGCACGACCTCGAATCGGCGTACTTCTTCTGCATGACGGCGTACCGACTGGCCGAAGGTGGTCTGGTGAAAGCGCTCACGCGAGAGGCGTTCCAGGTCGATGTCGGCATAGATCACGTGACCGCCTTCGGCAAAGCGCTCGGACTCGGCCAGCAGTTCACCGTTCTCGCAGATGAGCGCCTGACCATCCCAGGCCAGGTCGGTGGTGGATTCGCCATTGCCGGCCGAGGAATAGAGATAGGCCGCCAGACAGCGCGCCGATTGCTGCGACACCAGCTGATGCCGATAGCCCGACTTGCCGACCACGATGTTGGAGGCCGACAGGTTCACCAGCACGGTAGCCCCGGCCAGTGCGGCAAAGGAGGACGGCGGGATCGGCACCCAGACGTCTTCGCAGATCTCGATATGGAAGCGGAAGTCGGGGATGTTGCCGATCTCGAACAGCAGATGGCTGCCGAAGTCCACGTCCTGCCCCAAGAGGCGGGTACGGCGGGTGACGGCGCAATCGGCGCTGCTGAACTGGCGCGCTTCGTAGAATTCGCTGTAGTTGGGCAGGTAGCTCTTGGGCACCACGCCCAGGATGCGGCCGTTGTGGACCACCACGGCACAGTTGTAGAGCTGGTGATCGACCTTCAGCGGCATGCCCACGATGAGAGCGACGGAGATGCGCATGGACGCTTCCAGCACCGATTGCAGAGCCTGCAGGGAGGCGTCCAGCAAGGCGCGCTGCTGGAACAGATCTTCGCAGCTGTAGGCCGACAGGCCCAGTTCGGGGAAGGACACCAGGGCCGCACCACGGGCGGCGGCCTGTTCGGCCAGGGCGATGGTAGCTTGCGCGTTGAAGCCGGGATCGGCCACCTTGCAGTCCGGCACTGCCACGGCGACGCGGGCGAAACCGTGGTTGTAGAGATTGAAGAAGGGGCTTTGCATAGCGTGTGTTGGACTCCGTGCACTTCGCCAGGGCGGCGACGCGTTCTGTTCATTTTGCGTAGAATGCCTGTTCGAGCGGGCCGTGGGCCGCGCCATCTTTCGCAGGTCACTTGCAGTCCATGGATTATCGCACGCGAATCGTTTCTTCTCTGGCCGAGATCGGCCCGTCCCGCTGGGATGCGCTGGTGACAGCCCAGGCCGAGGGCAATCCCTTCCTGTCGTACGCCTTCCTGCATGCGCTGCACGAGAGCGGCAGCGCCAGTCCGGAATCCGGCTGGGAGCCGCATTATCTGACGCTGTGGCAGGCCGATGGCGAGCAGGAGCAACTGGTGGCCGCCCTGCCCCTGTATCGCAAGTTTCACTCGTATGGCGAATACGTCTTCGACTGGGCCTGGGCCGAGGCTTACCAGCGGCATGGCGTGGACTACTACCCCAAGCTGCTCTCGGCCATCCCCTTCACGCCGGTACGCGGCGCGCGCCTGCTGGCCATCGACGAGACTGCCCGCGCGGCGCTGGTGACCGCATTACGGGCGCTGCAGGAGCGAAGTGAAGTTTCCTCCACGCATATCCTGTATCCCCCGCCGGAACAGGCGCAGTTGCTGGCGGACGACGGGTTCCTGCTGCGCAGCGGGGTGCAGTTCCACTGGCACAATGAAGGGTATGGCAATTTTGCGCAATTCGTCGATACGCTGGACCGCAAGAAGCGCAAGAACATCCTGGCCGAGCGCCGCAAGGTAGCCGAGCAAGGGGTGCGTTTCGTCTGGCTGCGCGGGGCCGAGATCACCGAGGCGCACTGGCGCTTCTTCAATCGCTGCTATCGGCACACCTATGCAGCGCACTACTCCACGCCTTACCTGAACCTGGATTTCTTCCGCCGCATCGGTGAGACCATGCCGCAGCATTTGCTGCTGACGGTGGCACTGCGGGACGATGAGCCAATCGCCTCTTCGCTGACGGTGCATGACGCCGATACGCTCTATGGTCGCTACTGGGGCGCGCTGGAACACGTGCCCTGCCTGCATTTCGAGACCGCGTATTACCAGCCGCTGGAATTCTGCATCGCCGAGAAGATCACCTGGTTCGAAGGCGGCGCCCAGGGCGAGCACAAGATGGCGCGCGGTTTCCTGCCGCAGAAAACCTGGTCGGCGCACTGGCTGGCGCATCCGGGGTTCTATGATGCGGTGGAGCACTTCCTGTCGCGGGAAAGCAATGGCATCGATGGCTATATTTCCGAGCTGAACGAACATAATCCCTTCCGGGATACGCCGCGCTGATTCGTCCTTCTCCCTCTGACATGAAAAAACCGGCCCGCGCATCACACGGACCGGTTTTCATCAAAACACCCAAACGATTTAAATCGTTTAAATCCTTTTAATTATTTATAGCCAACGCGATCCAGCATCTGCAACACCTTCTGCTGGTTGGCTCCCACCGCGCCCACATTGATGACTTCGGCCTTGAACGGCCCCATCTTCACCAGTGCCGGGTTCTCGGTCTTCACGCTCTTGACGGCAGGCCATTCGTTATTGCCTTCGGCGAAGTAACGCTGGGCCGAATCGCTGGCCAGGTATTCCAGGAACTGCACGGCTTCAGCCTTGTGCGGCGCGTTCTTGGCCACACCGCCACCGGCGATGTTGACGTGCGCACCGTAGCTCTTCTGGTTGGGCCAGACGATGCCGACCTTTTCCATCAGCGCCACGTCTTCCGGCTTGGTCGAACGCAGCAGGCGCGCCACATAGTAGGAGTTGGAAATGGCCACGCCGCACTCACCCGAACCGACCGCCTTGATCTGGTCAGTATCGCCACCGACCGGCTGGCGCGCCTGATTGGCGACCATGCCCTTCAACACGGCTTCGGTCTTGGCCGCGCCGTCATGCTCCAGCAGCGCGCCGAACAGCGACACGTTGTAGGGGTGCGAACCACTGCGGGTGCACAGCTTGCCCTTGTTCTTCGGGTCGCCCAGGGCTTCATAGGTATCGACGTCTTCCGGCTTGACGCTGGCCTTGTTGTAGACGATCACGCGGGCGCGGGTGGAGAAGCCGAACCACTGCGTACCCTCGCTGCCTTCCTTGCTGTGCAGGTTGGCGGGAATGCGCTCATCGAGCAGCTTGGACTTGACCGGCTGGAACAGCCCTTCGCTCTGCGCCTTCCACAGACGAGCCGCATCCACCAGCAGGATCACATCGGCCGGGCTGGAGGCACCTTCGCTCTTCAGGCGCGCCAGGATGCCGGCATCGTCGCCATCGACACGGTTGATCTTGATGCCGGTGGCCTTGGTGAAATCGGCGTAGAGGGCTTCGTCAGTCTGGTAGTGGCGCGCCGAATAGAGATTGATGACCTTCTCCTGCGCGAAGCTGGAAGCGGCAATGGCAGCCAGCACGGCGCCGACGGCGAGTTGACGGTGGAACATGGACCATCCTTTTCAAAAAGAGTGAACGACCGCCGTCATTGAAACGGCGTTTTCTTTTGGCGCGGAAGGCGGTCCGGGAAGGTGGGACTGGGCTGTCGCAGTGGGCAATCTCGGGATCGCCTCGTTGTGGACTCAAGGCGTAATGCCTGAGCGGTTCATGGACCGCTGACGACTATATCACAAACAAGAAGCATTATCATCTGCGCAAATCCATCCGGCGCAGCACGATACAAAACGCCCTTGCCGGCAGCCGCGCGGCAAGGGCGTGTTGGAGGCGATATGAAGCAATCAGATGAGCTTGACCGCAAAGTCCACACCGATGCCGGCCCACCATTCCTGCTCCTTCTGGAACCAGAAGGAAATGCTCGGATGTTCCCTGATGTAGTCGCGGCGGATCTCCAGGTCGATACGGCTCTTGAGCTTGACCCGCACCTTCTCCAGATCCAGCGTGATGTGTGCATGGCGGAACATCACCGCCAGCCGCAAGGCCAGCACCGCCTTGGCGAAATCGACATCGGCCAGCATCTCGCTGATCTTCTTGAGGTTGCCCTTCTGCCCGAGGATCAAGGTACTCATCAGACGCTGTTCGCGCGTGGTGAAACCGGGCAAGTCGGCATTGGCGATCATGTAGGCCGAATGCTTGTGGTAACCGGTGGGCGAAACGACCAGCCCGGTCTCGTGCAGCAATGCGCTCCAGTAGAGATAGCGCGCGTAGGAATCGGTAGCGGGCTTGAGCAGCTGGAAGAAACCCAGCGCGGTATCGGCCACACCATGCGCACGGGCGGCATCGACGTGGAAGCGGCGGGCGAACTCTTCCACCGAACGGTCACGACGGTCGGCCTTGGTGGCGCGCAATTGCAGGTCCCACATCACGCCCATGCGCAGGCCGGCTTCCACCGGCGTGATCAGCGCAATGCCGAACTCCTGCATGAAGCCGATCAGTACCGCCAGCCCGCCCATGATCACGCCGGCGCGATCAGCCTTCATGCCATCGAGCGCGATCTGGCTGACGTGGCCAAAATCGATCAGGCGCTGCATCAGGTCGGCCAGGCTGGGCAGCGTGATACGGCCATCACCCATGTTGTTGCGACGGATGGTATCGGCGATGGCGCGCATGGTGCCGGAAGATCCGTAGACGTTGACACTGGTCGCATCAAAGCTGAAGAGATGCACCGCATCTTCCACATGCGAACGCGCCGAAATGATGGCGCGCTCGAAAGCGGCCGCCGTAATGGCGCCGTCGGGGAAGAAGGCCAGGCTCTGGTTGACGGTGCCGATGCCGAAGGATTCGACGTGACGGATATGTTCGCCCAGACCACGGATGACTTCAGTGGAACCGCCGCCAATGTCGATGACCATGCGTTCCTCGCCGCCATCGGCCAGCACCCCGGCCACGCCCATGTAGATCAGGCGCCCTTCTTCCTCACCGGAAATGATCTCGACCGGATAACCGATGGCACGCTCCAGTTCGGGCAACAGTTCGGTGGCATTCCTGGCTACGCGCAAGGTATTGGTGGCCACTACCCGCACGGCCGTGAGCGGATAGTCGCGCAGAATGGAGCGGAAACGGGTGAGCGAATCAATGGCACTCTGGCAGGCCTGCGGCGTCAGATTGCCGGTCTTGTCGATGCCCGCCGCCAGGCGGATGGGGTCACGGGCGCTCTTGATGACGCGTATGCCGTCGTCCTCGTACTTGCCGATATGCAAGCGAAAACTGTTGGAACCGAGATCTACCGCAGCAAACATTCATTTCCTTTCGCAAGGGCTGTACGCCGAACGGCACACAGCAATTGCTAAATAATTTAAACCGCATCCTGTCTCCCAGCCGACAAGATAATGGGCGCGCATTACACTTTGATGACAGCCTGCACCCTGTAAAATGGCGGGTCGGCGAAGTCGTGCTGCGTTGCAAATATTATTTTATACAATTTATCCCATTTCCCTTCCATGCCCGGCATTCTTTACCTGGTTCCCAACACGCTGGGAAGTACCGAACTCCTCACCGACGCTGGCGCCATGCACCCGCTGGAAGCCATCATCCCGCGCCAGGTGCAGGCCATCGCGGCGCGCCTGGATTATTTCGTGGCCGAAAACGCCAAGACCACGCGCGCCTTCCTCAAACTATTGGGGAGCAATACCCCGCTGGCCCAGCCCATCCAGGCAATCCAGATCAGCGAGCTCAACGTCAACACGCCCCCTGCCGCCCTGCCCGCGCTGCTGGCACCGCTACTGGCGGGCCGTGACGGCGGCCTGATCTCGGAAGCGGGCGTGCCGGCCGTGGCCGACCCCGGCGCCAACCTGGTGCGACTGGCGCATCAGCATGGCATCCTGGTGCGACCGCTGGTCGGTCCGTCTTCGCTCTTGCTGGCGGTGATGGCCAGCGGATTGAATGGCCAGAGCTTCGCCTTCAACGGCTATCTGCCCACCGATGCGGCAGCACGCACCAAGCGCATCGGCCAGCTGGAAGACCGTTCCCGCAAGGAGAAGCAGACCCAGCTGCTGATCGAAACGCCCTATCGCAACGGCGCCATGCTGGAGGCACTGGCGCAGTCCTGCCAGCCGGGCACGCTGATCTGCGTGGCCACCGATCTGTCGCTGCCTACCGAAGCGGTGCGCACGCAGACCGCCGCGCAATGGAAGGCGGCGCTGGCGGCGAACAAGGCACCGGACTTCCACAAGAAGCCCACGGTATTCCTGCTGCTGGCCGAATAAGCCCTCGCCCCGCCACAAAGACAAAGGCCGATTGCGTCAGCAACCGGCCTTTGTCATGGGGGCTGTGCAATGGCTTATCGCAAATGCGACAGCGGTGCCGACATCAGTGTCTTGGCAAACCCGGCACCGAAGGCCACGCCGAACTTCTTCAACACGCGTTCGGAGAGGTTCTCGGTCTGGGTGTAGTCCACCACGTCCTCGGCCTTGATGACGTCACGCGCCACGCTGTCGACCGTGCCATAGCCATCGGCCAGACCCAGCTCGACTGCCTTGGCACCGGTCCAGACCAGACCGGAGAAGGTGTCCGGGGTTTCCTTGAGGCGCGTGCCACGCCCCTGGCGCACCACGTCGATGAACTGCTGGTGGATCTCCTGCAGCATCGACAGCGCATAGTCACGCTGCTTCGGGCTTTGCGGGCTGAAGGGATCGAGGAAGCTCTTGTTCTCGCCCGCCGTGAGCAGGCGACGTTCCACGCCCAGCTTGTCCATCAGCCCGGTGAAGCCGAAACCGTCCATCAACACGCCCACCGAACCGATCAGGCTGGCCTTGTTGACGAAGATCTTGTCGGCGGCCACGGCGATGTAATAGCCACCGGAGGCGCACATCTCCTCGACCACCACGTAGATCGGCTTCTTGGGGTACTCCTTGCGCAGGCGGGTGATCTCGTCGTTGATCATGCCGGCCTGTACGGGGCTGCCACCGGGGCTGTTGATCTTCAGGATCACGCCCACCGAATCGCTGGCGGCGAAGGCCTTGTCCAGCGCCGGAATGACCACCGCCGCCGAACCCTGGCCTTCGGACTCGATGGTGCCGCGGATTTCCACCAGCGCAGTATGCGGACCCAGCGGCTCGCTCTCGATCTTGTTGTAGGTAAAGGCCATCCAGCCGCCCAGCACGATCACCGCCAGGATGGCGATGCGGAAGAAAATGCCCCAGCGGCGGCGGGCGCGCTGTTCCTTGACGGCGAACAGGGCCAGCTTTTCCAGGACATCACGTTCCCAGCCGCTCTTCTTGTCCTCGCGCACGCTGGCGGGAATGGAGGAAGACGGCGACGGGGAAGACTGGGGAGGACGGTCTTGCGGGTTGTCAGATTGGTTGTTGCTCATAGGCTCACTCTAGGCAGCGCAGCCGCGCTGCACTGGTTTTCCGCGAAGCTCATGCCTCGACGGGCTGGACGATGTCATCCGGACGCCAGAACACCTGGCCGTCCCGTTCCACCGCCATGATCTTACGCAAATGCGCGCCGGTACAAGGTCCGCCTTCGCATTTTCCGGTATCGGGCGCATAAACCGCGCCATGTGTTGCGCACATGAGATACAGGCCGCTGGATTCGAAGAATTCGCCCTCGGCCCAGTCCAGTTCGATGGGTACATGCGCACAGCGATTCAAATAGCCATAGACCACTCCGCCGTAACGCACCACGAAGCCGGTGGTCTCGTCCCCATGCAGCTGCACCGGGAAACGCTTGCCCAAACCGCCCTCCTGAAGGGCGCTGGAGGGGCAGATGAAGATTTCTTCTGGTGTCGTCACGGCCATGCGCCTCAGGCGTGCTCATTGAGCCACTGATGCAGCTCGCGGATGGAAGGGGCTGAATAAAGTGGCGACAACGCCTGCAACTGCTGCGGCGGATGCGCGCCAAACTCCACCGCCACGCCCCTGGCACCGGCATTGATGGCCATCTGCAGGTCATGGGTGGTGTCACCGATCATCAGGGTGCGGTGCATGTCCTGGCCCAGTTCGCGGGTCAGTTCCTGCAACATGGCCGGATGCGGCTTGGAGAAGGTCTCATCGGCGCAGCGGGTGGCGTCGAACTTGGAGAGCAGGCCGGTGGTATTCATGGCCCGGTTCAGCCCGACGCGGCTCTTGCCGGTGGCCACCGCCAGGAAGTAGCCCTGCTGTGACAGGTCGGCCAGCATCTCCGGCACGCCCTCAAAGAGCGTCAGATCCTTGTCCTGTCCAAGATAATGATGGCGATAACGCTCCACGATGCGCGGATAGTACTTCGGATCCACATCCGGAATGGCCGCCTGCATCGCATCCTGCAATCCCAGGCCGATCACGTAGGAGGCCGCGCTCTTGTCGGGAATGGGCAGACCCAGGTCGCGCGCAGCCGCCTGGATGCAGCGCACGATGGTGGAGGTGCTGTCCATCAGGGTGCCGTCCCAGTCGAAGACGATCAGGTCGAATTGCTTTCTTGCCATGTGTCGAGTTCTTTCTGCTGGCATGTCCTGGCGCTGCTTGCCGGATCGGCAATTGGCAGAGGGACATGCGATTGTGTCAATGCCGGGCAGAAAGTATCACATCCCGGACCGCTGCGTGCACCCCTTCACTGTTCTGTCCCGGCCAGCATGTTGTGGGGCAGCAGATCGCCCTCGGCACCGCCTTCGAGGCTGCGCAGGAAACGCGCGCATTCTTCGGGCAGCCCAGCCTTGAGAGTGACGGTCTCGCCGCTTTCCGGATGGCGGAAGCTGATGCGCCAGGCGTGCAGGAACATGCGCTTGAAGGCCACGCGGCTGCCCTCGGCCTTTTGCAGCGACTTGTTGAGGGTGAAGTCCCCGTACTTGTCGTCGCCCACGATGGGAAAACCGCTGGAAGAGAGGTGCACCCGAATCTGATGGGTGCGGCCGGTCTTCAGTTCAGCTTCCAGCAGGGCAAATTCACCGAAGCGGCGCAACAGCGAAAAGATCGTGTGCGAAGGCTGGCCGTCGGCCTGCACCCGCACGCGGCGCTCGCCATCGGGCGTGCTGTACTTGAACAGTGGCAACTTCACGTGCTGGCGGGCGTTCTTCCAGTCCCCCTGCACCAGCGTGAAATAACGCTTGTCGGTGGTGCCTTCGCGCATCTGGTCGTGCAGGTTGGTCAGGGCCGAACGCTTCTTGGCGATCAGCAGCACGCCCGAGGTATCGCGGTCCAGGCGGTGCACCAGCTCGAGGAACTTGGCCTGGGGGCGCGCCGCGCGCAACTGCTCGATCACGCCATAGCTCACGCCGGAGCCGCCGTGCACGGCCACCCCGGCCGGCTTGTCGATGACCAGCATGTGGCTGTCTTCCAGCAGGATGCGGAATTCGGCACCCGGCACGACCTGCTCTTGCTTTTCTGCAACTCGTATTGGCGGCACGCGCACCACGTCGCCTTCGGCCAGGCGGTAGGTCTGGTCGATGCGGCCCTTGTTGACGCGCACCTCGCCCGAACGCAGGACACGGTAGATATGGCTCTTGGGAACGCCCTTGCAGATGCGCAGCAGGAAATTGTCGATCCGCTGCCCCGCTTCCTCGTCGGAAATGGTCAGCAACTGCACCTGGGGAAGGTTCTGCGAGGCTGCTTCGCTCCGGGAGGCGGGCGCGGCTGCGGCGCTTTCAGAAGCCCCCCTAGAAAATCTCGCTAAGTCCTTCATTTTGAATATATAATCGATTGACGCCGATCAAAAAACGGCGTCAGTAGAATAAAAAAGGAACATTCTACACAAGAGGAGTCTTCGTCAGCCTCGCTCATTTGCAAAATAGACGAAGGGGGCCCCGAAAACCACGACGCGCGGCATCGCAGACGCAATAAAAGCGCTGCAACGGTTGACAATACAGCCGATCATGTCGCTTGCCTGGTCCACGTAAAGGCCTCGAAACGAGTACGCACCTTCCTTGCGCGATTCCAGTTTGCACCGCAGTTGCAATCGGACAGCGCGCCTGGAAGTGGAACAGAATTGTTTGGATCATCAGGATAAAAGTCTGGCAAGACTCGCATCCGGTGTTCCGGTTCAGGTCCGCAGCGCACAGCCCCCGGCAATATGCTGCAACATGCAGCATCATGCAGCGCAACCGGTGGCAGGCTCATCCGCCCGCCCCTCTTGCAGCGCATTGCCCGGGCCCTGCCGCAGTCCTGACCGAAGCACCGCGAGGCTTGCCGGTTGATGCAGCAGAACCCGATCGCCGTCGCCAACCCATCACCATGTTACGTTTGGCTCCACAGACCAGCTTACCGTCCGCAGTTGCCTGCGCGACCGCCTATGGCGGAGCGCGCGGCGCGGATACGGTGCTGCCCGGCGTTCCCGTCTGCCGCATCCGCGCCCCCTTGTGCTGGAGCGCCCGCTAAGGCGCACTGACACAATCAAGGCAATTGCCTCCCCAATCACTTCGTTCTCGCGTACATCCCCTGTACTTTTGGCCCGCTACCACATACGGACGGGCCATTTGAAGGATCTTCGGATCCCGGAGTGAAAACATGAAACGTATGTTGTTCAACGCCACGCAGCAGGAAGAACTGCGCGTAGCGATCGTTGACGGTCAGAAACTGATCGACATCGACATCGAAACCACCGGACGCGAGCAGCGCAAGTCCAACATCTACAAGGGCGTCATCACCCGCATCGAGCCCTCGCTGGAAGCCTGCTTCGTCAACTACGGCGAAGAACGCCACGGCTTCCTGCCCTTCAAGGAAGTGGCCCGTTCCTACTTCAAGGAAGGCATCGACGTCCGTAACGCCAGCATCAAGGAAGCGCTGCGCGAAGGCCAGGAAATCATCGTCCAGGTCGAGAAGGAAGAGCGCGGCAACAAGGGCGCGGCCCTCACCTCGTTCATCTCCCTGGCCGGCCGCTACCTGGTGCTCATGCCCAACAACCCGCGCGGTGGTGGCGTGTCGCGCCGTGTCGAAGGCGAAGACCGCCAGGAACTGCGCGAAACCATGGACAAGCTGGACCTGCCCAATGGCATGTCCGTCATCGCCCGCACCGCCGGCATCGGCCGCAACGTCGATGAACTGCAGTGGGACCTGAACTACCTGATGCAGCTCTGGCGCGCCATCGAAGGCGCCGGCCAGACCGCCTCGGGCGCCTTCCTGATCTACCAGGAATCCTCGCTGGTCATCCGCGCCATCCGCGACTACTTCCAGCCCGACATCGGCGAAATCCTCATCGACACCGACGACATCCACGACCAGGCCCAGCAGTTCATGGCCCACGTGATGCCGGACATGGTCCACCGCGTCAAGCGCTACCGCGACGACGTCCCCCTGTTCTCGCGCTTCCAGATCGAACACCAGATCGAGACCGCCTACTCGCGTACGGTCCCGCTGCCCTCGGGCGGCGCCATCGTGATCGACCACACCGAAGCCCTGGTGTCGGTGGACGTGAACTCGGCGCGCGCCACCCGTGGCAGCGACATCGAGACCACCGCCTTCAACACCAACCTCGAAGCCGCCGATGAAGTGGCCCGCCAGTTGCGCCTGCGCGACCTGGGCGGCCTGATCGTGATCGACTTCATCGACATGGAGAACTCCAAGAACCAGCGCGAGGTGGAAGGCCGTCTCAAGGACGCCCTGCACCACGACCGCGCCCGCGTTCAGATGGGCAAGATCTCCCGCTTTGGCCTGATGGAACTGTCGCGCCAGCGCCTGCGTCCGTCGCTCTCCGAAGGCAGCCACGTGACCTGCCCGCGTTGCAACGGCACCGGCCACATCCGCGATACCGAATCCTCGGCCCTGCAGGTGCTGCGCATCATCCAGGAAGAGGCCATGAAGGAAAATTCAGCTGCCATCCACGTGCAAGCGCCCGTGGACGTGGCTGCCTTCCTGCTCAATGAAAAACGGGGCGAAATCCTGAAGATCGAGACGCGCCATCGCGTCACCGTCATCATGATCCCCAACAAGCACCTGGAAACCCCGCACTACAAGATGGAACGGATCAAGCACGACGATCCGCGCCTGGACGACGCCCAAGCCAGCTATACCATGGCCGAGCAAGCCGATACCGACATCGGCTACAGCCAGCGCCAGAAGGAAGAAGTGCGTCCGCGCCAGGAAGCCGTGGTCAAGGGCATCACCCCCGACCAGCCGGCCCCCATCGTCGAGCGCAAGGCCCCGGAACCGGTGGCCGCTGTCGTACCGCCGCCGACCCTGGCACCGGAGTCCGGTCTGCTGGGCAAGATCTTTGCCTTCTTCCGCAAGAAGCCGGTTGCACCGGTGGAAGCACCTGCTGCCGTCGAAGCCAAGACCCCGGCCAAGCGTGAGGGTGAGCGCAATGGCCGCGGTGGTGATCGCAATGGCCGCAACCGCAACCGTGGTGAACGCGGTGAACGTGGCGAGCGCGTTGAACGTGGCGAGCGTGGCGAACGCAACGCAGAACAGCGCGCAGCACGTGGCCCGGCCGCCGTCGAACTGAAGGCCGGCGAAACGGCCGAAGCCAAGCAGGCCCGTCCGCCGCGTGGTCCGCGCGAACCGAGGGAAGGCCGCGAGCCGCGTGAAGCCCGCGAAGGCCGTGAGCCGCGCGAGGCCCGCGAAGGCCAGGAACCGAAGGAAGCCCGTCGCAACGAAGCGCGTGAAGTCCGCGAACCGCGCGAAGGCCGCGAGCCGCGTGAAGGCCGTGAACCGCGTGCCCCGCGTGAACCGCGCGCACCGCGTGGTGAACGCAAGGACCCCAAGGCCGAGGAAGGTCTGCCGCTGGAAGCCGCACTGGCTGCCGGCGCAGCCACCACCGCAGGCGTGGCCGTGGCCCTGTCCGGTGACGAGCAGGCTGCCCAGGTGGATGCCGCACAAGTCGAAGGATCCGAAGGCGCTGAAGGCGTCGAGGGTACGCAAGCCGCTGAAGGCGCTACCGAGCCGCGTCGTCGTCGCCGTCGTGGTGGCCGCAACCGTCATCGTCGCGAACGCGATGAAAACGGCAACGTCATCGACAATGGCGAAGGTGAAGCCAACGAGACCGCCGAAGGCGTCGAAGCTGTCGAAGGCGTCGACACGGCGGTCGTGGCCAGTGCCGCCGCCGTCAGCATGAACGTCGAGACCGTCGCTGCTGACACCCCGGCTGCACCGGTGGAAGTCGCCCAGGCGGCAGTGGCGCAAGCCTCCTTCGCCGCCTCGCCAGTGCCGGAACAAGCCCAACCCGAAGTGGCTGCCCAGGTCGAAAGCGGTGTGAATTCCGTGGAAGCCGTGGCCGCTGCCGCTGCTGAAGCGACCCAGGCCGTGTTCGCGAACCAGCCGGTCATCGAACCGGCAGCGCCATCCATCGATGCCAGCTTCGCCCCGGCCCCGGCCTTCGAGCCGGTCCAGGCCCCCGTTGCGGCTCCGGCCGCATCGGAAGCCCCGGTCGAGGTGGTGCAAGCCGCTCCGGCTGCCCCGGCAGCTCCTGCGGTGCCGCAACAGATCAGCCTGCTCGATAGCGTCGAGGCCGTGGAAGCCAGCCCGGCCCCGGCGGTCATCGAACCGGCACCGGTGGCAGCCCCCCCTGCTGCCGCGCCTGCCGCCCATGCCAGTTCCACCGGCAACGGCGCACAGTGGGACTCGCTGCAGCAGATGCTGTCGCAAGCCGGCCTGACCCTGGCCACGACCGATCCGGTCAAGCTGCGCGCCGCCCAGGAAGCCGCCGCCTCGTTCGTCCCGGCACCGCACGTGCCGCGCGAGCGCAAGCCGCTGCCGCCGCAATCGACCGAACCGTTGGTGCAGGTCGAAACCCGCCGCTGAGACAGGATGACAGGCGATGCGCCGCAAGGCCCCGCCTGACACTGAAATAGCGGCAGTGAACAAGGGAGCTTCGGCTCCCTTTTTCATGTCTATTGCACCTGATGTGAAGTCTCAAGCACAAGGCCGCATCGGCAAACCAGAACCTATTTGGGAACAGTTGCCCGCTTCCGGCAACGATACAGTCGGCGCCCCCCGAAATGGCCGCACAAGCCGGATGCCAGCGGGGCCGCACGGGTGGCGGCCTTGCGCATGGAATTCAGTTGCAGCGATATACTATATGTACGATTGTGCATCTACGCGGCGACCTCAGGCGTGCTATCGTTACACACCTCTTATCGTCAGATCGTATGAACAAGCGCGTCATTCCCATCGTCGATGTCCGGCAAGCCCCGTCCGCCAGCCCCTCGGGACCTGGCGTGCCGGTTGCCGTGCAGCCCGTCGGCTGGCTGGCCGACAGCCTGGGGCGTCCACTGCATGATCTGCGCATCTCGGTAACCGACCGCTGCAATTTCCGCTGCGTGTACTGCATGCCCAAGGATGTCTTCGACAAGCAGTACCAGTTCCTGCCGCATTCCGACCTGTTGACCTTCGAGGAACTGACCCGCGTGGCGGCCCAGTTCGTGGCCCACGGCGTGCGCAAGATCCGCCTGACCGGTGGCGAGCCGCTGCTGCGCAAGAACATCGAGACCCTCATCGCCATGCTGGCCGCCCTGCGCACGCCGGACGGCGAGGAAATCGACCTCACCCTCACCACCAACGGCACCCTGTTGAAGCAAAAGGCCCAGGCGCTCAAGGCCGCCGGGCTCAAGCGCGTGACCGTGTCGCTGGATTCGCTGGATGACCAGAGCTTCCGCCGCATGAATGACGTCGATTTCCCGGTGGCGCGCGTGCTGGAGGGCATCGAAGCGGCGCACGCCGCCGGTCTCGGTCCGGTCAAGATCAACATGGTGGTCAAGAAGGGGGTCAACGACGACCAGATTTTGCCCATGGCGCGCCATTTCAAGGGAACACCGGCCATCCTGCGCTTCATCGAATACATGGACGTGGGCTCCTCCAACGGCTGGCGCATGGACGAGGTCCTGCCTTCGCACGACGTGGTGCGGCGCATCTCTGCCGAGATGCCGCTGGAAGTGGCCGACCCCAACTATACCGGCGAGACCGCCGAGCGCTGGCGCTATGTCGATGGCAGCGGCGAGATCGGCGTCATCTCCAGCGTGACCCAGGCCTTCTGCCAGGACTGCTCGCGGGCGCGCCTGTCCACCGAGGGCAAGGTCTACACCTGCCTGTTCGCCAGCCAGGGCCACGACCTGCGCAGCCTGGTGCGCAACGGCAGCAGCGATGCCGAGCTGGCCGGCGCCATCGCCGCCCTCTGGGGCCAGCGCGGCGATCGTTATTCCGAACTGCGCAGCGCCCTGCAGGCCGCACCGCTGCGCAAGGTCGAGATGTCCTACATCGGCGGCTGAGGTCGCGCCCTGCCTGCCCCATCTGCATCATGTCTTCCCGTACCGATCTCTTCTCCGCCAGCCACATCACCGGCCTGGTGCTGGCCGGTGGCCGGGGCACGCGCATGGGCGGGGTAGACAAGGGCCTGCAAGTCCTGCACGGCAAGCCGCTGGTCCAGCACGTGCTGGAACGCCTGGCCCCGCAGGTCGGCTCCCTGGCGATCAACGCCAATCGCTCCCAGCTGGAGTACGCCCGTTTCGGCTATCCGGTCTGGCATGACCTGCAAGGGGGTTTCCCCGGTCCGCTGGCCGGCCTGCAATGCGGCCTGGCCCATTGCCACACGCCGCTGCTGGCGACCGTCCCGTGCGACTCGCCGCTGATCCCCTATGATCTGGTGGCGCACCTCTACGACGCCCTCACCGCCAGCGGTGCACAGGCCGCCATCGCGGTCACTGACGGCGTACACGGACGGCAGCGCCATCCGGTATGCTCGCTGCTTCAGACGACTACGCGCGCTTCGCTGGACGCCTTCCTGGCCGCCGGTGAACGCAAGATGGACCACTGGTTTGCCAGCCTGGATTGCATCGAAGTGGATTTCCCCGACGAGCGCGCCTTCAGCAACATCAATACCGGGCTGGATTTGCAACAGCTCGAAGCAGAACAATGACCGAGACCCACACCGCCACACTCCACGACATCGTCAGCTGCATCAGCGGCTATGATCCCAACGCCATGACGGTAGCGCGCGCGCAAGCCGTGATCCAGGAATTCATCACGCCCATCGAGGCCGTCGAAAAGCTGGCCATCCGCAGCGCCCTCTCGCGCGTACTGGCACGCGACATCGTTTCCCGCATCGACGTGCCGGCCCACGACAACTCGGCCATGGATGGCTATGCCCTGCGCGGCGAGGACGTGGCCGAGGGCAAGCAAGTGCGTCTGCAAATCATCGGTGCGGTGCATGCCGGCGAGCGCTTCACTGGCCACGTCGGTCCCGGCCAGTGCGTGCGCATCATGACCGGAGCGCCCATGCCGCCCGGCTGCGACACCGTGATCCCGCAGGAACTGACCACCGACGCCGACGAGCAAGGCGTGACCCTGCCCGCCGGTCGCGTGCGTCCCGGCGACAATCGCCGCCTGCGCGGTGAAGATCTGGCTCTGGGCAGCGTGGCGCTGCCGCGCGGCCGCGTGCTGCGGCCCTCCGACATCGGCCTGCTGGCCTCGCTGGGCCTGGCCGAAGTGCCGGTGCAGCGTCGTCTGCGCGTGGCCTTCTTTTCCACCGGCGACGAATTGCGCTCGGTGGGCGAGCCGCTCGATGCCGGCTGCGTCTATGACTCCAACCGCTACACCCTGCACGGCATGTTGACGCACCTGGGTTGCGAGGTGCTGGATCTGGGCGTGGTGCCGGATGACCCGGCCGCGCTGGAAGCCGCCTTCCGCAGCGCCTGCGAAGAAGCCGATGCCGTCATCACCTCCGGGGGTGTCTCCGTGGGCGCGGCCGATTACACCAAGCAGATCATGGCCAGCCTGGGCGAGATGACGTTCTGGAAGATCGCCATGCGCCCCGGCCGCCCGCTGGCCTTCGGCCGCATCAGCTCGCGCGGGCGCAATGCCTATCTGTTCGGCCTGCCGGGCAATCCGGTGGCGGTACAGGTGAGTTTTTCCTTCTTCGTGCGCGATGCCCTGCTGCGCCTGGCCGGTGCCGAAGCCAATCCGCTGCCGCGTCTGCGCGTCAAGTCCGCCACGGCCATCCGCAAGAAGGCCGGCCGCACCGAATACCAGCGCGGCATCCTGGCCCCTGATGAAGAGGGCCGATGGAACGTGCGCCTGACCGGCATGCAGGGCTCCGGCATCCTGCGCTCGATGTCGGATGCCAACTGCATCATCGAGCTGGAACATGCGCGCGGGGACGTGGCCGCAGGCGAAGAGGTGGCGGTGGTGCTGTTCGACGGGCTGGTGTGAGGGGTTTCAGGCCGATATGAAGAAAAAGGGACGGCAAGCCGTCCCTTCACCGCCCCCTCCTCCGGGGTGACTTCCGGGGATGAAGAATCAGACGCTTTCACCCTCCTCGCCCAGATCCAGCTCCCCCGTCCCCAACAGCTTCTGCGCATTCTCCACCGGCAAGGCTTCCACCGACTTCAACTTGCGCGTCATCTGGCGGGTGCGGGTCTCGGCCTGGTCGATGTTCTTGGCCACGCGTTCCAGTGCGCTCTTGGTCGAAGCCAGCACTTCACCGAACTTGCCGAACTCGGTCTTGACCGCGCCCAGCACCTGCCACACTTCCGAGGAGCGTTTTTCCAGCGCCAGCGTACGGAAGCCCATCTGCAGGCTGTTGAGCAAGGCCGACAAGGTCGACGGACCGGCAATGGTGACCCGGCAGGTCCGTTGCAATTCATCCGACAATCCCGGTCGACGCATCACCTCGGCATACAACCCTTCGGTCGGCAAAAAGAGGATGGCGAAGTCCGTCGTCAGCGGCGGTGACAGGTATTTCTCGGCAATCGTTCTGGCCTCGCCGCGCACCGCGCGCTCCAGTTCGCGGCCGGCCGTGGCCACGCCCTCGGCATCGGCGCGCTCGGCTGCATCGACCAGGCGCTCGTACTGTTCCTTGGGGAATTTGGCATCGATGGGCATCCAGACCTGGCCCGCGTCTTCCTTGGCACCCGGCAGACGGATGGCGAATTCCACGCGCTCGCCACTGGCCGGGACGGTCTCCACGTTCTTGGCGTACTGGTCGGGTGTCAGCATCTGTTCCAGCAGGATTTCCAGCTGCACTTCACCCCAGGTGCCGCGTGTCTTGACGTTGGTCAGCACGCGCTTCAGGTCGCCCACGCCGGTGGCCAGTTGCTGCATTTCGCCCAGACCCTGATGCACCTTGTCCAGCCGGTCCGAGACCAGCTTGAAGGATTCACCGAGTCGCTGCTCCAGCGTGGCATGCAGTTTTTCGTCCACGGTCTTGCGCATCTCTTCCAGCTTTTGCGCATTGTCGTTCTGCAGGTCCTTGATCTTGGCTTCGAGCGTAGCGCGCACCTCGGCCATGCGCTGGGCGTTCGATTCGGTCAGCGCCGACAGTTGCTGGTTCAGCGTATCGCCGAAGCGCTTGAGCGAGACCGCCTGCTCTTCGCGGTTCACCTGCGCCTGCAGGGTGATGGACTGGCGCATGCTTTCCAGTTGCTGCGCATTGCTTTCGTTGAGCTTGACCAGTTGCTGCGCGAACCCATCGATCTGCTGGTTCTGCAAACCCGCCACGCTCGTCAGTTGTGTCGCCAGCGTCTGCTGCAACTGGGCGAAGTTGGCGCCCAGTTCCTGGCGCGTGCTCTGGGCGCTGGCCTGCACCTGGCTGCGCAGCTCGCGCTCGATGCGTTCACCGGTGTCCTGCTGATGGCGCTGCAGGTCCTGCTTGACCTGCAGCAGCGCATCTTCGATCACCAGTGCGGTGTCATCGTCATGACGCTGGCCGGACCGCAGCAGGATCAACAATTGCAGGACGAGGCCGACCACGACCAGCCCGGCAAGGATCATTTCGAAAAGAGACATGTCACCAGTCCAGTGCGATTTACTCGGGCTTGTTGCGCATCCAGTCGGCCGTCTGGTAGAGCGCCGCCAGCAGGCGTTTCATCAGGTCTTCCGGCAGGCCCACGTCCTGCATGGCCCAGGTCATGCAGCGCAGCCACTGGTCACGCTCCGAGATGCCGATGGGGAAAGGCAGGTGGCGCGCGCGCAGGCGCGGATGGCCGAATTTTTCCATGTACAGGCTGGGACCACCGGTCCAGCCGGAGAGGAACATGTAGGTCTTGTCGCGCGAGCCATCCAGCGAGGGCGGATGCAGCGCGCGGATGCCGGCGAACTCCGGCTCCAGGTCCATCAGGTCATAGAAACGGTCGACCATCTCGCGCAGCTTCTCAGCGCCGCCGATGAGTTCGAACGTGGTCGGTTGGTTGGGATCTTCGATTTGCATAAGACCGCCATGATACCGCAGCCGGACTGCCGCGTCGGTGCAGTCCGGCGGCCCTCGCCGGCTTTCTTGATCTGCGTCGTATCCGGCCGGGATCAGGCTTCGCGCAAGGTCTGCAGCGGTGGACGGCGCAGCACGTGACGCAATCCGGCCCAGCCGCCCAAGGCCGAACAGCCCGCCCCCAGGCCCATGCCGGCCACCCACACCAGCGGACTGAAGCTCCACTCGAAATTGAAGATGTAATGCGCCAGCGCCCAACCGATACCCGCCGCACCGCTGGCCGCCAGCAGCCCGGCCAGCGAACCCACCAGCAGCACCTCGATGCGCTGGGCGCGTGAAAGCTCCTGGCGGGTCGCACCGAGGGCACGCAACAGGCCAGCTTCCCGTACACGTTCATCCTGGGACCCTGCCAGTGCAGCGTACAGTACCAGTACACCTGAGCACAAAGTGAACAGGAACAGGAACTCTACAGCAGCAATCACTTGACCGACCACTTCCTGGATCTGTCTCAGTACACTTCCTATGTCGACCACGGTCAGATTGGGGAAATCGCGGGCCAGTGTATTGCCCAGCGCTTCCTGCTGCGCTCTCAGGTGGACGGCGGTGATCCAGCTTTGCGGCGTATCGCGCATCAATGTCGGGTTGAGGATGACGAAGAAGTTAACCCGCAGCGAGCCCCACTCCAGCTTGCGCAGGCTGGTCACCGGCGCCTCCACCAGCTGGCCGGCGATATCGAATTGCAGGCGGTCCCCCAGCTTGATGCCCAGGGTCTGGGCCAGTCCGCGTTCCACCGAGGCTTCGGGATGGCTGTCGTCGTACCAGCGACCAGCCACGATGCCATTGCCCGGCGGGATGTTGGCCATGGTCGAGAGATTGAACTCCCGGTCCACCAGGCGCTTGGCCCGATCTTCCTGATAATCCGCCGCATTGACGGCATGACCATTGATCTGCACCAGGCGCCCGCGAATCATCGGATACAGCGCCACATCCTGTACCCCGCCCTGGCGCAGCGCCTGTTGCACGGCCTCGCGCTGGTCCGGCTGGATGTTGATGATGAAGCGGTTGGGGGCATCCGCAGGCGTGGCCTGGCGCCATGCGCCCACCAGATCGCCACGGATCACGGTCAGCAACAGCAAGGCCATGAGCCCCAGCCCCAGTGCCACCACCTGCATGACCGCCGCCGCCGGACGGCGTTGCAGGCCGTCGATGGCAAAGCGCCAGCTCTGGCGATCCACCAGGCCGCGCAGCGAACGCAGGGCGCGCAGGCACAGCCAGGCCACCAGTGCGAACAGCGCGAAGCCGCCGAGGAAACCCGCGATGGTCAGCAAGCCCAGCTTGAGATCGCCCGCCTGCCACAGCAGCAATCCCGAGAACACCAGCGTGCCCAGCACATAGCTGGCCACGGTCAGCGCCTGCGGTGCGCCCTGGTCGCGGCGGATCACCCGGTTGTGCGGCACGTTGCGCAATTGCAGGATGGGCGGCAAGGCAAACCCGACCAGCAACAGCAGCCCGGTGGCCACGCCCTGCAAGGCAGGTGCCCAGCCCGGCGGTGGCAAGGCGGTCGGCAGGAAACTGCCCAGCCATTGCAGCAACGCAAAGTGCGCGGCAAAGCCGACCAGCATGCCGATGATGCTGGCCGCCAGCCCGATGAGAACGAATTCGGTGAGATACAGCCGGGTCACCTGGGCCTGGGTCAGGCCGAAACAGCGCAGCATCGCGCAGGCATCCAGATGGCGCAGCATGAAGCGACGCGCCGCCATGGCCACGGCCAGCGCCGCCAGCATGGCTGACAGCAGGCCGACCAGGGAGAGGAATTGTTCGGCGCGGTCCAGCGTGGCGCGCATTTCGGGGCGGCCGTTTTCCAGCGACTCCACGCGTACGCCGCGCAGCTTGTCGGCCTCGATCTGGCCTTCGATCTGCTGCTGGTAACGCTGCACGGCCTCGACGGGTCCGGCGATCAACAAGCGATATGTCACGCGCGAACCGACCTGCACCAGGTGCGTGGCGGCCAGATCGGCCTCATTGACCATCACGCGCGGCGCGAAGTTGACGAAGGCGCTGCCGCGATCCGGCTCGACCGAGATGACGGCGGCGATCTTCAACGGCAAATCACCCAGTTTCAAGGTATCGCCGAGCTTCACGTCGAGCTGCGACAGGATCTGCGGATCCACCCATACCGTACCGGCCTGCGGGATGCCATCGGCGGGCCGGTCGTGTCCGTCCTTGCCTTCCAGTCGCAGCTGGCCGCGCAAGGGATAGCCCGCCGTGACGGCCTTGATGGAGGACAGCACCGAGCGCGCCGCATCGCCCTCCCCGGCCTGGGCCATGCTGGGAAAGACCTGGGTCTGCGCCTGCAGCAGGCGCTGCCCGCTGGCCTGCTGCAGCCAGGAGGATGGCAGTGGCTGGTCGGCCGCGATCAGCAGATCGGCCCCCAGCAGCTGGTGGGCATCGCGCGTCATCCCGGCGCGCATGCGATCGACGAAGAAACCGACCGAGGACAGCGCGGCCACCGCCACGATCAGGGCGATCAGCAGGAAGCGCAGCTCACCGGTGCGCCAGTCGCGCAGGGTCATGCGCAGTGCTTGTTGGAACATGCAGGGCCAGTCGTAAGAAATCAGGAATCGGGAATCAGGAGTCGTGAAGCAGGAACGGCGAGTCCGCCATCACGAAAGACGCAGGCCGCCATCAGCGCAGCCACACCGCCACCACGCCCACGGCCAGCAGTACGCAGGCCGCACCCAGCATGCGCAGGCGGCGCCGCATGCCATCCATGATGGCCACCAGTTGCGCATTCTGCTCGGCCAGGGTGTTGATCAGCTGGCTGGCGTCGAGCTGCTCGGCTTCCAGCTGGGCGATGCGCTGGGCCAACTGGCCGAGCTCGCCGCCCACCGGTGCGGCCGGTGCGGCATCGACTGCCGTCTTGGCCTTGCGCGTGCGCGACCACAGCTCACGCGCGCCCTTGACGATACCCGGGGTGGCCTGGACCACATCCCCCCAGGGAATCAATTTGATGGCCGATAGCCAGCTCAATCCCATCTGCACTACTCCTGAAAAAGGGTTGGACAGGGAAAATCAGATACGACTTGTTGCAATTTCGTCGCAAAAACGGCCGAACCGCACTGCCCTGTCTTCTTCTAAGACAGGCAAAATGTCATTTTATCCCGACAAGCTGCAAGCACCCCGCCGGCCCTGCGATCTCTGGCCCGCGGCACCGCCTGTGCAGTCTCGCCGCCTGAGAAACTGGAGTTCCCACCGATGAAAGCCCCCCTGTCCCTGCTGGCCGCCGCCCTGTTGCTGTGTGCCGGCAGCGCCTTTGCCGCTGATTGCACCCAGGCCGCCACCCAGGCCGAGATGAACGCTTGTGCCTCGGAGACTTTGACCCATAACGACGCGGACCTCAATGCCACTTATATGGCCTATCGCGACAAACTCAACAAGGCACAGCAAAACAAGCTGCGCGAGGTGCAACTGGCCTGGCTGAAGTACCGCGACCTGTCCTGCCGCTTTGAAAGTTCGGCCAGTGCGGGCGGGTCCGCTGCCGCACTGGCCCTGCAAACCTGCCTGGCCGAGAAGACCCGTCACCGTACCGATGAACTGAAGGCGCTGGCAGGCTGCAAGGAAGGCGATCTCAACTGCGTGCGCTAGTCAGGACATAAACTTTCATGCTGTAATGCTCCCGTCTGAAGAATCATACCGATCAGACCCACGAATCCACCTTGCCCCAGGGAGTCTTCCATGAAAAAAATGCTCTTCGCCATGACCTCGTTCGCGCTGGCTGCCCCGCTGCTGCTCAGTTCTCCCGCCATGGCGCAGAATGCCCAGCAGAACAAGATGAAGCAATGTAACGCCGATGCTGCCGGCAAGAAGGGCGACGAGCGCAAGGCTTTCATGTCCTCCTGCCTGAAGAAGGAACAGCCCAAGCCGGCCACCCAGCAGGACAAGATGAAGCAATGTAACGCCGACGCTGCCGGCAAGAAGGGCGATGAGCGCAAGGCTTTCATGTCGTCCTGCCTGAAGAAGAAGTAAGGCGTCCACCGTCATCCGGCCCGGCCCGATCGGGCCGATCAAGCCGATCAACAAAAAACCCGCAAGGCAGCTTGCGGGTTTTTTGTTGTCTGCGCGGCGCCGCGATCAGTGCTGGGCGCGCTTGAAGAAGAACAGGCCGGCGCCCACCAGCATGAGCACCCCGCCGAAGAAACGGTTCTGCGCCTTGATCGCCTTCTGGCTGCGGAAGAAGCGCTGCAGACGGCTGGCCGCGAAGGCATAGCCGTGCATGACCACCAGATCCACCGCCACCATGGTCACGGCCAGCACCAGCAATTGCAGCCACAGCGGGCGCTCGTGGTCGATGAACTGCGGCAGCACCGCCACCATGAAGACAATGCCCTTGGGGTTGGTGGCGTTGGTGAGAAAGCCCGTCATGCAGCGCTGCCACCAGTGCTGGCCGCGCTGGGCGCGGGCCACGGCATTGGCGGCGTCGATGGCTTCGCCTTCCTGCTCGGACGGCACGGGCGCGCGCCACTGCGAGAAACCGAGATAGATCAGGTACAGGGCACCGGCAATCTTGACCACGTTGAAGGCGGTTTCGGAGGCCACCAGCAGCGAGCCCACACCGGCACCGGCGATGATGAGAACCACCACCAGCGCGATTTCCAGTCCGAGAATGGTGGCCGTGGTGCGGCGCAGGCCGTAATTGAGACCGTGGCTCATCGACAGCACGGCGCCCGAACCGGGCGAGATGGCAATGAGGCAGGCAGCGAAGAAAAAGGTGATCCAGGTTTGATAAGCCATGAAGAACTCGGTCGGAGGGCGCAGCGTGGAATGGGGAGTCGACCATTATAAGCAAAGCTGCAACGAATGCTTACAAATACACGATGAATTGAAACACTTTCACGTCGTCCTTCAGGTCGACGGCTCGTTATAGGAAGCAAGGCGACACGAAACGATGAAGCGATTACGCAAAATCAAGCGCCGAGCGTAACAACCACTTTCTAAAGGACATTGCCATGAAAACCAAATCCGTCATCGTCGCTTCCCTGCTGACCGCACTGGCCCTGCCGGTGTTCGCCCAGACCGGCAGCACTGCGCCGGCCGCGCCAGCAGCAGCCACGGCCAAGGCGGAAGCCGGCAAGACCGACACCGCACACAAGGCCAAGACCAGCCATCACGCCAAGCACAAGAAGTCGGCCAAGAAGTCCGAAGCCAAGACTGAAAAGAAGGACGCCGCCGATACGGCAGCCAAGACCAAGTAAGACTGTACCGGGCCACTCCCGGTACACCTGACAGACACGCAGCACACACCGTACACACAGTACTACTGACGCAAACAGACACTTGTCTCTGAAAGGACATCACCATGAAAACCAAGACCATCATCCTCGCTTCCCTGCTGTCGGCCCTGACCCTGCCGGTGTTCGCCCAGACCGGCGCAGCAGCGCCCGCCGCTGCCCCGGCCAAGGCCGAAGCCGCCAAGACCGAGACCGCACCGAAGGCCAAGGCGGAACATCACGCCAAGCACAAGAAGTCGGAAAAGAAGGCTGAAGGCAAGACTGCGAAGAAGGCAGAGAAAAAGGCCGAGAAGAAGGAAGCCGCCGGTACTGAAGCCAAGCCGGCAGCTGACGGCGCCGCCAAGTAAGCCGTCCGCAAGGAGCACCACCCCGGGCGCCAGTGTTCTCTGATGCCCGGACATGTCAGGGATGACAGGAGTATCGCCCCCGCACCATGAGGTACGGGGGCGATATTTTTTATATCATTTGGCGTTGTTGATCCAGGCAGCGTTTCGCATCGCCGGCTCGATTCAGTCCTGCTGCCAGCGCAAGGCGATGCGCTCCGATGCGGCAGCGGCGGCAATGTCGGCGAAATGCTCGCAGTCCATGCCCACCCCGGCCGCAAACAGCAAGGCTTCACCCGCCCATACCAGCGGCAGATAAGGGCGTTCCCAGGCGGGCACATCGGCGCTCTGGTACTGCTGCTTGAGGCTGCGCGCCGGGCGGTTGGCGGCCAGCCTGATGCGTTCGCCACCGCTGCGCCCGCACACCAGCAAGGATTGGGCACGCAGCCAGTGCGCATCGAAACCGGGCCGCGCATCCCCTGGCGCAATCGGGTCGAAGTGCAGCGTGCCGTAGAAGGCCGGCACCTGCACCTGCGCCTGCCCGCTCCAGCGCAGCGACAAGGCCGCGCCCTCATCGGGCAGACGGCGGCGCGGTGCCAGGAACACGCGTTCGCGATAGCGATGCACTTCGCCATCGGGGTGGGAGACGCACAACTGGGCCTCCACATCGGCCTGCAGCAATTGCGTGCGCATCTCCTGCATCCACGCCGCCGAGGGCATGCGCATGCCGCGCAGCCCGAACCAGTGACGCATCAGATTGAGAAAGCGCTGCTCGCTCAAGGCGCGCAGTGCTGGCATGCGCAGATGATCGTCCTGGCGACATTGCGCCAGATCCTCTTGGGCCACTTCGCGCAGCAATACCTGCGCGCCCTGCGCGTGTCCGGCGGCGCGTGCCAGACGTTGCTGATATCCGGGGAAGACCTGAGCGAGCGCGGGCATGACCTGATGACGCAAGGCATTGCGGGTGTAGCGCGGATCGCTGTTGGACTCATCCTCGATCCAGCTCAGCGACCAGGCACGAGCACACGCTTCCAGCTGCGCGCGCGCAAGTGCCAGGAAGGGCCGCGCAATCATGGTCTGCGGATCGCCCAGCAGCGCCGCAGCGGTACTGCATTGATCCATGCCCGACATCCCCGCCAGGCCACTGCCGCGCAGCAGTTGCAGCAGCACGGTTTCGGCCTGGTCGTCGAGATGATGGGCGGTGAGCAGCAGACGTGCGCCGTGCGCCCGGCACAGCCGCCCCAATGCAGCGTAACGCGCCAGCCGCGCCGCTTCTTCCACGCCGCTGTCGGCTACCCGCTCCAGCTGCACACGCTCATGCGCGCAGGTGATGCCATGCCGCGCACAACGATCTTCGACATGGGCCAGCCAGGCATCCGCATGGGGCGAGAGCCCATGATGCACATGCAGCGCCACCAGTGATGCACCCTGCTCACGTTGCCACTGCGCGGCCACTTCCAGCAAGACCGTGGAATCGAGCCCGCCGCTGAAGGCCACGGCCAGCGTGTCCCGCGCGGGATCGAAACCGGCGGCAGCCAGCGTGGCCTGCAATGCCTGCAATACCTGTGGCAGCTTGCCCGGGGAGGAAGAAAGAGAGGGATGATCGGACATGAGAAAAAGCGGTGCCGGAAAAGACAAACGCCAGCGAAGCAATCGCTGGCGCCTGCAATGACGTGAACGGAACGCGGACGATTACTCGGCCGAATTGAGTTCCTTGAACTTGCCATAGGCCATCAGCTTTTCGTGACGCGCAGCCAGCAGGTCCTTGGTCTTCATGCCCTGGAACTGGCGCAGCGAATCCGACAGCGCGCGCTTGAGCAGTCCGGCCATCTGCTTGGGATCGCGATGGGCGCCGCCCAGCGGCTCGTTGACGATCTTGTCGATGAGGCCAATGGCCTTCAGGCGATGCGCGGTCAGGCCCAGCGCTTCGGCCGCATCGGCGGCGCGGTCGGCGGTCTTCCAGAGGATGGAAGCGCAGCCTTCCGGCGAGATCACCGAATAGGTCGCATATTGCAGCATCAGCACCGAGTCGCCCACGGCGATGGCCAGCGCACCGCCGGAACCGCCTTCACCGATGATGGTGGCAATGAGCGGCACCTTCAGTTCGGCCATCACGTAGAGATTGTGGCCGATGGCTTCGGACTGGCCGCGCTCTTCAGCATCGATGCCGGGGAAGGCACCGGGGGTGTCAACGAAGGTAAAAATCGGTAAACCGAACTTTTCGGCGACCTTCATCAGGCGCATGGCCTTGCGATAGCCTTCCGGCTTGGGCATGCCGAAGTTGCGCATGGCGCGTTCCTTGGTGTCGCGCCCCTTCTGGTGGCCGATCACCATGCAGGCCTGGCCGTTGAACCGGGCCAGACCGCCGACGATGGACTGGTCGTCCGCAAAGGTGCGGTCGCCGTGCAGTTCGTGGAAGTCGGTGAAGATCTCGCGCACGTAGTCCATGGTGTAGGGACGCTGCGGATGGCGCGCAATCTGGGAAACCTGCCAGGGCGTGAGCTTGGCGTAGATGTCCTTGGTCAGCTGCTGGCTCTTCTTGACCAGGCGCTCGATCTCTTCGGAGATGTCGACGGCCGAATCGTCCTGTACAAAACGCAACTCTTCAATCTTGGCATCCAGCTCGGCGATGGCCTGCTCGAAGCCCAGAAAAGTCGTTGTCGATTTACTCATTGTGTTCCTTTTTCAACAAGTCCGATCATGCGGCGAGAATCGCTGAAAACGCCGGCCCGGTGCGGGTTGCGGCTCGATGATCCCCGGATGTATCGGTTTGCCTTCAAATCTTGGGAGGTGCGGAGTATACACCAGCGCAGACCCTGCACGGCAGGTCTGCCCGCGCCCTCTTCCCCTTGGTTCAATAATCGGAGGGCACCGGATCGAGGCTGCGCCACAGATACCAGGTGGCCACGGTGCGCCACGGTTCCCAGTTCGCAGCGACCTCCCGCGCATCGCTGCGCGAGACCGGTTCTCCCGAGAAATAACTGACGCTGATGCCCTTGAGCAATCCCAGGTCATCCAGCGGCAGCACGTTCGGGCGCAGCAGATTAAATATCAAAAACATCTCGGCTGTCCAGCGGCCGATCCCGCGGATCTGGATCATCTCGGCAATGACGGCTTCGTCTTCCATCTCCGCCCATTTGTCGGGATGCACCGTCTTGGCCTTGAAATGCGCTGCCAGGTCGAGGATGTATTCGGCCTTGCGCTTGGACAGACCGCAAGTGGCCAGTCCGTCGGCTCCGGTACGCATCACCTGGGCCGGCGTGCAGCGCGGACAGGCTTCCAGGAAGCGCTGCCAGACCGCATTGGCGGCCTTGGTCGAGATCTGCTGGCCGATCACCGAGCGCGCCAGCGTGGTGAAGGCGTCGCCGCGCACCGTCAGTTGCAGATCCCCGAACTGCGGGATGATCTTGCGCATGATGCGGTCACGCTTCATCAGCTCGGCCTTGGCCTCTTCCCAGTAGGCCGGCACGATCAGGCTGGGATCGGCTTCGCTGGCTTTTCGGTTGGTATTCAAATCAAGCTCTCCGCCATTCGGTCAGGCCGCCCGGTTTGTCTTCCAGAATGATGCCGGCCTCAGTCAGCACGGCGCGAAGTCGGTCGGCTTCGGCGAAGTCCTTGCCTGCCTTGGCTGCCTTGCGCGCTTCAATCAAGGCTTCGATCTCGGCCTGGCCCAGACCGTCGGCCGCCGCCACGCCACCCTTGAGGTACTCGTCCGGTGCGCGCTGCAACAGGCCGAGGATACCGGCCAGCGCCTTCAACTGGCGCGCCTGCACCGGCGAACGGTCACGGTTGACTTCATTGGCCAGCTCGAAGAGCACCGACACCGCCATTGGCGTGTTGAAGTCATCGTTCAGGGCCTCTGTGAACCTTTGTGCATGGGACTCGTCGGCCAGCAGGCCGCCCGCTTCCGGCGGCACATCCTTCAAGGCCGTGTACAGGCGGGTGAGCGCCTGGCGGGCATCGTCCAGATGCGCATCCGAGTAGTTCAGCGGGCTGCGGTAGTGGGCGCGCAAGATGAAGAAACGTAACACTTCCGGGTCGTACTTCTTGAGCACGTCGCGGATGGTAAAGAAGTTGCCCAGGGACTTGGACATCTTCTCGTTGTCGATGCGCACGAAGCCGTTGTGCATCCAGTAGTTCACGAAGGTGTGCTGGTGCGCCCCCTCGGACTGGGCGATCTCGTTTTCGTGATGCGGGAACTGGAGGTCCTGGCCGCCGCCGTGGATGTCGAAGTGGTCGCCCAGCAGATCGCTGGACATGGCCGAGCATTCGATGTGCCAGCCCGGACGGCCGCAACCCCAGGGCGAATCCCACTTGGCCTCGTCCGGCTCGCTGGGCTTGGCGGCTTTCCAGAGCACGAAGTCCAGCGGATCGCGCTTGCCGGTGTTCACATCGACCCGTTCGCCGGCGCGCAGGTCGTCCAGCGACTTGCCGGAGAGCTTGCCGTAGCCGGGGAAGTCACGCACCGAATAGTTCACATCGCCATCGCTGGCCTTGTAGGCCAGGCCGTTCTTTTCCAGCTTGCCGATCAGGTCCAGCATCTTCGGCACGTATTTGGTCGCACGCGGCTCATGGTCGGGACGCTGCACGCCCAGGGCGGCGGCATCCTCGTTCATGGCATCGATGAAGCGATTGGTCAGCTGGGCGATGGTTTCGCCGTTCTCGGCGGCACGATGAATGATCTTGTCGTCGATATCGGTGATGTTGCGCACGTAGGTCACGGCATAGCCGCAGGCGCGCAGCCAGCGCTGCACCATGTCGAACACCACCAGCACGCGCGCATGGCCGATATGGCAATAGTCATACACGGTCATGCCGCACACGTACAAGCGCACCTTGCCGGGTTCGATCGGGGAAAAGGTCTGCTTGTCACGCGCCAGCGTGTTGTAAATCTTGAGCTCGCTCATGGGATGGGAATTCTGGGGTTGGCGTTGCCGCAACGGGCGACGGGTTCATGCAGTTTGCGTAGGGCTGACACCGGCATGAAGCGCGGCGCTGGCAGGCCCCTGCCTGGGATTCATTGTTCTAGCAGCAATTGCAACATGAACGGATCACGGTAGCCAAACCTCTTTTTGTATTACTTGTTTGATATAAAATGCCAGCTTTCTTCGAATTTCTTCGAGTATAGCATCGATAAAACCATGGCCCCAGAATCACAAGAACAGACATCCATTCATGGTTTGCGCGGTTTGATCAGCAAGACTGCCCACAAGACGGCAGTGTTGTCCAGCCTGGTGGCTGCCCTCTTCGGGGTGCCCGCCACGCTTGCGCATGCCAGTGAAATGTCTGACATCAACAAGCTGATGCGGGCCGGACAGTATGCCGAAGCACTGACCAAGACCGATGCCGTACTGGCCAAACACCCGCGCGATGCGCAACTGCGTTTCACGAAGGGACTGATCTTAGCAGAACAAAACCGTTCTGCCGAGGCCATTGCCGTGTTCACCAAGCTGACCGAGGACTTCCCCGATCTGCCCGAACCGTACAACAACCTGGCCGTGCTGTACGCGGCCGATGGCCAGTACGACAAGGCGCGGGCTGCGCTGGACATGGCCATGCGCACCAACCCGACCTATGCGACGGCACTGGAGAACCTGGGCGACGTCTACGCCAAGATGGCCAGCCAGGCCTATGACAAGGCCTTGCAGATCGATCCGGGTGCCAACGTCCCGCAGCCCAAGCTGACGCTGTTGCGCTCGCTCAACGGCAACACCACCGGTGGCACGGTACCGCGCCTGGCCTCGGCCGCCTCCGCCCAGCGCGATGCCAAGGCCAAGGCCGACGCCAACGCCGCCGAGCAGCAGCAGCGCGCCAAGGCCCTGGCGGCCGAGAAGCTGGCCCAGCAGGCCGCAGCCGACCGCGCCGAGGCCGAGAAGACCGCCATCGCCAAGGCCACCAGCGAAAAGGAAAAGGCCGCAGCCGACAAGGCGGCAGCGGAAAGAGCCGCAGCCGAAAAGGCCGCGGCCGACAAGGCTGCTGCGGAAAAGGCTGCTGCGGAAAAGGCGGCCGCCGAGAAGGCCGCCGCCGAGCGCGCCAAGGCCGAGAAAGCCCGTGCCGAGCAACTGGCCGCCGAACAGGCGCGGGCTCAGAAGGCCGCGGCCGACAAGGCTGCCGCCGAACAGAAGCAGAAGGAACTGCAAGCCCGCAAGGACAAGGAACAAGCCGACAAGCTGGCCCGCGAGCAAGCCGCCCGCGCCGAGAAGGAAAAGGCCGCCCAGGCTGCCGCCGAAAAAGCCAGGGCGGACAAGCTGGCTGCGGCCGAGAAGGCAAAAGCCGAGAAGCAGGCCGCGGCCGACAAGGCCAAGGCGGAGAAACTGGCCGCCGCCGACAAGGCGCGTGCCGACAAGGCCCACGCCGACAAGGAAAAGGCCAGCGCCGAACAGGACAAGGCTGCCGTGCTGGCCGCCCTGAGTGGCTGGGCCAAGGCCTGGAGCGACAAGGACGTGCGCGGCTATCTGGGCCATTATGCCGGCGACTTCGATACGCCCCGTGGCGCCTCCCGCAAGGAATGGGCCGAAGAGCGCCGCGCCCGCATCGAGGACAAGGGCCACATCAGCGTCAAGGTCAGCAATGCCTCGGTCACCATCAATGGCAACACCGCGACCGTGCGCTATCGCCAGATATATAATTCGGATCGGCTGACGGTGGACAGCCGCAAGACCCTGATCTTCGTCAAACAGGGCAATCGATGGCTGATCAAACAGGAACGATCGGGAGGGTAATTGGTGGCTAGCGCTTTGCAAGGGCGTCCCGCGCGCATGCTGGGACGCCTGTTGATGTTGTGCCTGGCAGGTCTGCCTGCCATGGGCAGCGTGGCATCCTCGTCGGCCCTTGCGCCGCCCGCCAATACGGTGGGCGCAGCGGCCATCAAGCCGGATCCGGAAGCCCTGCTCATCGATATCTACAAGGATCTTGGCGCCGACCGCCTGCACCAGGCGCAGGCCAAGGCCGACGCCTTGGTCGCGGCCTATCCGACCTTTCGACTGGGCCACCTGGTGCGCGGCGATCTGCTGCTCATGCACGCGCGTCCGGTGCGCAATTTCGGCGCCATGGCCGATGGCCCCAGCGACAAGCTCAAGGAACTGCGCGATGAAGCCATGGTGCGCATCCGCTCGCTGCAGGAAAAACCGGATCCCGCGCTCATTCCCAAGCCCGTGCTGCAGCTGGGCGAGGACCAGAAGAACGTGCTGGTCGTCGACACCACCCGCTCGCGCCTGTATGTGTACGAGAACCAGGGTGGCGACCTGAAGTATGTGAGCGACTACTACATTTCGCAGGGTCGCCTGGGGGCCAACAAGACCAAGTCCGGCGACCAGCGCACCCCTATCGGGGTGTATTACATCAACAACCGCATCCCCGGCCCCAAGCTGCCGGACTTCTATGGCACGGGTGCGCTGCCGCTGTCCTATCCCAATGAGTGGGACAAGCGCAATGGCCGCAGCGGCTACGGCATCTGGCTGCATGGCACGCCCTCGGACAACTTCAGCCGCCCGCCGCTGTCTTCGGACGGTTGCGTGGTACTGGCCAACCCGGACCTGCAGAGCCTGTATTCCACCGCCGAGGTCGGCAAGACGGTGGTGGTCATCAGTCAGCACGTGCAATTCGTCAACAAGGATGCGCTGATCAAGGAACGTGACGCCGCCTCGGCCATGCTGGAACAATGGAGCCAGTCGCTGGAGGATGCCGATGCCGAGAAGGTGCTGTCGTATTACTCGCCGGAATTCCGCTCGGCCCAGGGCGAGAACCTGGCCACCTGGTTCGGTCGCCAGCAGAAGAGTCTGAACGGCGCGCGCTATACCAGTGTCAAACTGCGCGATGTCAGCCTGTTCCGCTATCCCGGCGCACCGGAAGACATGATCGTCAGCACTTTCACCCAGGAAAGTGCGGTCGGCAAGAGCAAGAACGCGATCCGCAAGCGCCAGTACTGGGTGCGTGAAGGATCGCAATGGAAAATCATTTACGAAGGCAACGCATGATCCTCTCCCGTCGTCATCTGCTGCGCATGGCAGCAGCGTTTTCCCTGTCGGCCACGCTGGCCGCGCCGGTCCTGGCCGCCAATGCCCCGCGCGTGCTGCTCAAGACCAGCATGGGTGACATCACCCTGGAACTCAATCCCGAAAAGGCCCCGGTCTCGGTCGACAATTTCATCAAGTACGTCAAGAAGGGCCAGTACAACGGCACCGTGTTCCACCGCGTCATCAACGGCTTCATGATCCAGGGCGGCGGCTACGACCAGAACATGCGTGAGAAGCCCACCGAGGCCCCCATCAAGAACGAGGCCAATAACGGTTTGAAGAACGAGGTTTATACTGTGGCGATGGCGCGCACGTCGGCACCGCATTCGGCCACGGCCCAGTTCTTCATCAATGTGGCGGACAACCGCTTCCTGAACTACCCCGGCCAGGACGGCTGGGGCTATGCCGTCTTCGGCAAGGTCATCGCCGGCACTGACGTGGTCGACAAGATCAAGCAGGTGCGCACCGGCGCCGGCGATGTGCCGGCCACTCCCGTGGTGATCGAGTCGGCCACCCTGCTCAAGTAAGGCCGGCGTCTCGTCGCGCAGCCAAGGCGGGCCCAAGTCGCCCGCCGGTTTTTTTATTTCCCCCACCAGCAAAGGAATTCATCATGGCAGTTCTGCTCACCACCAACCACGGCGCAATCAAGATCGAACTGGATGCGGAAAAAGCCCCCAAGACCGTTGAGAACTTCCTGGCCTACGTCAACGCCGGTCACTACAATGGCACCATCTTCCACCGCGTCATCGACGGTTTCATGATCCAGGGCGGCGGCTTCGAACCCGGCATGAAGCAGAAGGAAACCCGCGAGCCGATCGAGAACGAAGCCAAGAACGGCTTGAAGAACGAGCCCTACACCCTGGCCATGGCACGCACTGCCGCCCCGCACTCGGCCTCGGCGCAGTTCTTCATCAACGTCAAGAACAACAGCTTCCTGGACTACCCGGGCCAGGACGGCTGGGGCTACTGCGTCTTCGGCAAGGTCGTCGAAGGCACTGAAGTGGTCGACAAGATCAAGGGCGTCAAGACCACCCGCGCCGGCATGTTCGCCGACGTCCCGGCGGAAGATGTGGTGATCGAGAAGGCAGAAGTGCTCTGAGCCTGACCCCGACCGCTGACTTCATCGACCATGACTGATTTCCAGTTCATGCAGAAAGCGCAACCGACGGTTGCGCTTTTTGTTTCCGACCTCCATTTGCAGGCCGCCCTGCCCCGCACCACCGAGGCTTTCCTGGCCTTCCTGCAAAGCCATGCGGTACAGACGCAGCAACTGTACTTGTTAGGTGACGTGTTCGAGTACTGGGCCGGTGACGACGACCGTACTACTCCCTACAACCAACTGATTGCTGATGCACTGAGAACTGTACAGGGCCACGGCGTGCAACTGTACTGGATGGCGGGGAACCGCGATTTCCTGGTCGGACAGGATTTTGCCGATGCCGCCGGGCTGACGCTGCTGGCGGACCCGCACGTCATCACCGTGGCAGGCCGCACCCTGGCGCTGGCACACGGCGACGCGCAATGCACCGATGACCAGGCCTACATGGCCTTTCGCGCGCAGGTGCGCCAGCCGGCCTACCAGCAGCAGTTCCTGTCCATGCCGCTGGCGCAGCGCAAGGCCATCATCGAAGGCATCCGCAAGAACAGCCAGGACGCCAACCAGAGCAAGGACATGGCGATCATGGATGTGAACGCCGGCGCCATCGATGCGCTCTTCGCGCAGACCGGCACCGACGTGCTGATCCACGGGCACACGCACCGCCCTGCCCTGCATCGACTCGGTGATGGCAAGCTGCGCTATGTCTTGCCGGATTGGGAATATGACGTGGAGACGCCGCGTGGCGGCTGGATCAGCATGACAGCCGATGGCGTACTGCATCGGCATGGCGTGGACGGACGCGAGATCGTCTGATCCCGCGTTGCACTTCATCGCAGCCGGATTGTACCGGCTGCGCTTTCCTCATCAATCGACCAGCCGGTTCAGTTGCGCGGCGTCGAATTGCCCAGCCTCTTCCAGGCGTCGACAGCCTATCCCCGCGCCCTGCAAGGCGGCCAGCACGGCTTCCAGTTGCTGCTCCTGGGCGGCGACTTGATTGATGAGTCCGTGCAATGCCTTGGAAAGCGGATCATCGCCATTGGGCATCACCCCGTAGGCTGCGAACAGGCGGGCGGCCGCCTGTTCACGCGCGGTCGGCGTGGCATTGCGCTCGACGATGCGCGCCGGGTTGCCTACCGCCGTCGCTCCCGCCGGCACTTCCTTGGTGACCACCGCATTGGAGCCGACCTTGGCGCCATCCCCCACCGTAAAGCCGCCCAGCACCTTGGCTCCGGCACCGATGATGACGCCGCGTCCCAAGGTGGGATGACGCTTGGCGCCCTTGGCCAGCGACGTCCCGCCCAGGGTCACACCCTGGTAGATGGTGGAATCGTCGCCGACAATGGCGGTCTCGCCGATCACCACGCCCATGCCATGGTCGATGAAGACGCGGCGGCCGATGGTTGCGCCCGGATGGATCTCGATGCCGGTGAGCGTGCGGCCGATCTGCGAAATGAAGCGACCCAGCCATTTCAGATCGGCCTGCCAGCAAGCCTGGGCCCAGCGATGCAGGATCACCGCGTGCAGACCGGGATAACAGGTCAGCACCTCCCAGCTGTTGCGCGCGGCGGGATCGCGCTCGCGGATGCTGGCGATGTCTTCTCTGAGTCGGCTGAACATGGTGTGTTTCCTGAAACGTTGAAAGAAAAAGTGCTGCAAAAAAAATCGCCGGACGCAAAGTCCGGCGATGGTGTCATGCGGGGATGACCGGACTTACCTGGGCAAGCGCTGGCGTCGCGCCTCGTACAGACAGACGCCGGAAGCCACGGAGACGTTGAGGCTCTCGACCGAACCGAACATGGGGATGTTGACCAGCACGTCGCAGGTCTCACGGGTCAGACGGCGCATGCCTTCGCCTTCGGAGCCCATCACCAGTGCGGTGGGGCCGGTGAAGTCGCCTTCGTACAGCCCCTTCTCGGCATCATCCGTGGTACCGATGATCCACACGCCGCGCTCCTTCAGGTCGCGCATGGTGCGCGCCAGGTTGGTGACGGTGATGTAGGGCACGGTGTCGGAGGCACCGCTGGAGACCTTCATGGCCGTGGCATTGAGCCCCACGGCGCGGTCCTTGGGAGCGATCACGGCATGCGCACCGGCACCGTCGGCCACGCGCAGGCAGGCACCCAGGTTGTGCGGATCGGTGATGCCGTCGAGGATCAGCAGCAGCGGCGGACCGACCACGGCGTCCAGCAGTTCATCGAGGGTGCGCGCCAGCGACAGCGCGGCGGCCTTGGCCACCACGCCCTGGTGACGGCGCGTGCCGACCATGGCGGCCAGGCGCTGGTCGTCGGCCTGGATGATGCGCACATTGGCTTCCTTGGCGGCATGCAGCAAATCCAGCATGCGGCGGTCGCGGCGCTCGGCATCCACGTAGATCTCTTCCACCGAGGAAGCCTCGTGGCGGATGCGGGAGGTCACGGCATGGAAGCCGAAAATCATTTTGCTCTTCATAGATCCTGCTTGTGTCTTTCGTCTTGCTTGGGGCATCTGCCCATCGTTCCATCAAACCCGGCCTGTGCGGTACCCAAGACCGGGGACATGCTCATCGCTTCTTCTTGCCCTTGCTGTAAGCCTTGGCGGCCGCGCGCTTGCGGTCAGCGTCGCCAGGACGTGCCGCGCTGGTGCGCGCCGCACCGGCCTTGGCCTTGGCACCGCCCTTGGGCTTGCTGCCGGCGGCGGCTGCGGCCGGCTTGGCCGCTGCGCCCTTCTTGCCGCGCGCGGCGGGCTGTGCGGCGTCCTGGGCCTGCCTGCTGCCACCGGACTTGCCACGCGCAGCGTTTTCGGCGCGCTTGGCTTCGTTCTTGATCAGCGTGCGGATACCCGGTTCGTTGACCAGGGCCAGATCGATCTTGCGCGCATCCAGATCCACCCGGCTGACCTGCACGGTGACGCGGTCGGTCAACTGGTAGCGGATGCCGGTACGTTCGCCGCGCAGTTCGTGGCGCGCCTCGTCGTACTGGAAGTAATCGGCGCCCAGTTCGGTGACGTGCACCAGACCCTCGATATACAGCGCATCGAGCTGCACGAAGATACCGAAGGTGGCCACACCGGCGATGGTGCCGGTGAACTCCTCGCCCAGCTTGTCGCGGATGAAGTAGCACTTGAGCCAGGCTTCCACGTCCCGCGAGGCCTCGTCGGCACGGCGCTCGTTGGCCGAGCAGTGCAAGCCCAGCGCTTCCCAGATCGCCAGCGCGCTTTCGCCGCGCGGCTTCTTGCCGGCCGCCTTGTCGGTGGCGCGCTGCAGTGCCTGCGCCTTGCGCGCCGCCGGTGAGATCGAGGTGTTGAGCGCACTGCTGTCGATGCCCTTGGGCTCGTAGCGCTTGCCTTGCAGCACGGCCTTGATGGCACGGTGCGTCAGCAGATCGGGGTAGCGGCGGATCGGACTGGTGAAGTGCGCATAGGACTCATAGGACAGGCCGAAGTGACCGATGTTGTCGGGGCTGTAGACCGCCTGCTGCATCGAGCGCAGCAGCATGGTCTGGATCAGCACTGCATCCGGACGCGCCTTGACCTTGGGCATGAGCTCGGCATAGTCCGACGCGCTGGGGGTGTCGCCACCGCCCAGAGTCAGGCCGACCTGCTTGAGGAAGGTACGCAACTGGGTCAGCTTTTCCTTGGTCGGGCCGGCGTGGATGCGATAGAGCGCCGGGTGATCGTGGCGCTTGAGGAGGTCGGCCGCACAGACGTTGGCGGCCAGCATGCACTCTTCGATCAGGCGGTGTGCATCGTTGCGGGTGCGCGGCAGGATCTTCTCGATCTTGCCGGCGGCGTTGCAGACGATGTAGGTCTCGGTGGTCTCGAAGTCAATGGCACCGCGCGCCTGGCGGGACGTCAGCAGCGCCTGGAAGACTTCGTAGAGGTGCGTCAGGTGCGGTACCAGACCGATGCGGCGCGCCGCTTCAGGGCCCTTGGTGTTGGCCAGGATGGAAGCCACTTCGGTATAGGTCAGGCGCGCTGCAGAGTGGATCACGGCCGGGTAGAACTGATAGGCCTTGATCTCGCCCTTGGCGGTGATGACGGCATCGCACACCAGGGTCAGGCGGTCGACGTCCGGGTTCAGCGAGCACAGGCCGTTGGAGAGTTTTTCCGGCAGCATCGGGATGACCCGGCGCGGGAAATACACCGAGGTGCTGCGCTCCAGCGCATCCGCGTCGAGGGCGTCATTGGGCTTGACGTAGTGGCTCACGTCGGCAATCGCGACGATCAGGCGATAGCCCTTGGTGCGGCCGATCTTGACCGGTTCGCAGTAGACTGCATCGTCGAAGTCACGCGCGTCTTCGCCATCGATGGTGACCAGCGGCACGTCGCGCAGGTCGACGCGATCCTTGAGGTCGGCGGCCTTGACTTCGCTGGGCAGCTTGGAAGACAGCTTCTTGGCGGCTTCCGAGAATTCGTGCGGTACGCCGTACTTGCGCACGGCGATTTCGATTTCCATGCCGGGGTCGTCGATGTCACCGAGGATCTCGACGATCTTGCCCACCGGTTGCGTGTAGCGGGACGGATGCTCGGTCAGCTCCACGCTCACCACCTGCCCGGCCTTGGCCTTGCCCGGGGGGCCGGCCAGCAGCACATCGTGGCCGATGCGCTTGTCTTCGGGGGCGACCACCCAGACGCCGTTCTCATTCAACAGGCGGCCGATCACGTGGGTATTGGCGCGCTCGACCACTTCGACGATGGTGCCTTCGGGACGGCCGCGGCGGTCGGTGCCGGTGATGCGAGCCTGCACGCGGTCGCCGTGCATGACCTTCTGCATTTCCTTCTCGGGAAGGAAGAGGTCATCGGTCCCTTCATCGGGCAGCAGGAAACCGAAGCCATCGCGATGGGCCGAGACGCGGCCCAGGATGAAATCGGGCGAGTGGGTCAGCTTGTAGTTGCCGGCGCGGTCCGGCTTGATCTGGCCGTCGCGTTCCATGGCGTTGAGGCGGCGCGTCAGGCCATCCATTTCTTCAGGCTTGACGCCAAGCGCAGCGGCCAGTGCGGCAACGTTTTGCGCGCCCGAGGAAGTACGCAGGATGCCGAGGATCTCTTCCCGGCTGGGAATGGAATAGGGGAATTGGCTCAAAAGTTTCGTTTCGCGCAATTGTTATAAATGCCGAGGCGAAGACTGCCCAGGCGAACGGAAGTCCTTAGTGTAACGGAGTTGCGCCCATTTACCTAACCGCAATACGGGGGTAAAAAGCCGGGTCGGCATCGTATTGCAACGAAATTCGCGTCATGGGGATGAAAATGTTGTTGACAGCAGTTTCAGACCGTCTATAATTACGGTCTTCGCTTTACAGCGCAGCCCACGTGGCGGAATTGGTAGACGCGCATGGTTCAGGTCCATGTGCCGCGAGGTGTGGGGGTTCGAGTCCCTCCGTGGGCACCAAAATAGAAAAGGTCGATTGATGAAAATCAATCGGCCTTTTGTATTTTGGGGACCGCGAGCAAAGCGCCTGCGCGCTTTGCGGGAGGGACGAGAAAGTCCGGCCTTGCAAGGCCGGACGGGGTCGCGGGACGTGACCGAGTGCCTCAGTGCGCACCAAAATAGAAAAGGTCGATTGATGAAAATCAATCGGCCTTTTGTATTTTGGGGACCGCGAGCAAAGGCCCCCGCCCTCCCCACCGCATCTTCATTACGAATCCAAGCAGTCCGCGTCAAAGCAGGTTCATCGCCATCTCAGGCAAATTGGCGGGTGCGAAATCTTTTATCATGCGCAAGGTCTGCCCATGGCAGCGGCACGCTCTTCGCGTCCGCTCATCCTGCGACACACCGCCAACTCTGATCGCCACGCAATGCCCCAATTCGACAAGTCCCTGGTCTGGTTCCGCCGTGACCTGCGCCACACCGATCATGCCGCCCTCTACTATGCGCTCTCGCAGAGCCGCTCCGTGTGGTGCGTGTTCGTCTTCGATACCGACATCCTCGATGCACTCAAGGCCGAGGGCGTGGTGCAGGATCGCCGTGTCGATTTCCTGCTGGCCAGCGTGGCCGAACTGGACCAGGCCCTGCAGAAAGCGGGCGGCGGACTGATCGTGCTGAATGGACCGGCCGCCAGCTGCATCACCAACCTGGCTGCCGAACTGCAGGTGCAGGCAGTCTTCACCAACAGCGACTACGAACCCGCCGCGGTAGAACGCGATGCGGCGGTCGCCCAGGCCCTGAAGAAACAAGGCGCACAACTGCTCAGCTACAAGGATCAGGTGATCTTTGAAAAGGATGAAGTGCTGACGCAGTCGGCCAGGCCCTTCTCCGTCTTCACGCCCTACAAGAACGCGTGGATGGCCAGGCTGGCCGCGGCGGGCGGCGACTTCTACCTCAAGCCCTACCCGGTCGAAAAATACTTCAAGGCACTGGCCAGGCCAGCCGCCAAGACGCCCCACGGGCTGCCCTCGCACGAGGCACTGGGCTTCAGACCCAGCAATCTGGACGAACTGAAGATTCCAACCGGCATGTCCGGTGCCGAGGCCCTGCTGGAGGACTTCCTGGGCCGTATCGGCGCCTATGGGACGGCGCGCGATTTCCCGGCAGTGAAGGGTCCTTCCTATCTGTCGATCCACCTGCGCTTCGGCACCGTCTCCATCCGCACCCTCGCGCGTGCGGCGATGCAGGCGATGCACGCGGGACAGGGTGCCGCCGGCGCCGCCGTGTGGCTCTCGGAACTGACCTGGCGCGACTTCTACTTCATGATCCTGCATCATCATCCGCGCGTGACCGACCAGGCTTTCAAGCCGGAGTACGACGCCATCCGGTGGGAGCAAGGCCAGCACGCCGAGGAACTGTTCGCCGCCTGGTGCGAAGGCCGCACCGGCTATCCGCTGGTCGACGCCGCCATGGCCCAGATCAACCAGACCGGCTACATGCACAACCGTCTGCGCATGGTGGTGGCCAGCTTCCTGACCAAGGACCTGGGCATCGACTGGCGCCGCGGCGAAAAATATTTTGCACGCCACCTCAACGACTTCGACCTGTCCGCCAACAATGGCGGCTGGCAGTGGGCCTCGTCCTCAGGCTGCGATGCCCAGCCCTACTTCCGCATCTTCAATCCGGTCACACAGTCCGAGAAATTCGATCCGGATGGAAAGTTCATCCGTCGCTATCTGCCGCAACTGGCCAGGCTCTCCGACAAGCGCATCCACGCGCCCTGGACGGCCACACCCGATGAACGCCTCTCGGCCGGGGTGACGCTGGGGCAGAACTATCCGCGTCCCATCGTCGATCACGCCGAGGCGCGCGAACGCACGCTGGCACGCTATGCGGTGGTCAAGAAGTCCGAACCGGCAGAGTAAGGGGGATAAAAAAAACGGACTGCACCCAGTGCGTTCCTGACCGCCATCGCAACAGGGCCGCCAGGCAGCCGAGCCGCCGTTCATTCCGACATCACCGGCTCCACCTTCTTGTCCTGGTCGAAGCGGATTGGCGGCACCCGGCGCACCATCCACAGTCCGACCAGCGCGGCCACGATGGCAATGGCGATCCCCATGTGAATGGCGCCCACCAGTGCCTCGCGCGCGGCTTCCAGCAGGGCCGAGCCATCATGTCCGGCCTGCATCAGCCGGGCCAGCAGCACCGACTGGATGTCATGATTGACCAGCACTTCGGGGTCACTGAAGTCCTTGAGCCATTGTGCCGCGTGATCCCCTTCCAATGCCTTCTGCACGCCCGCGCCATACATCTGGCTGACCAGCGTGCCGGTGATGGCCGTACCCAGCATCCCGCCGATCATGCGCAGCGATTGCAGCAAAGCCGTGGCGATGCCCAGATGTTCGCGCGCGGCGGCCTGCTGGGCAAACACGGTGAGGTTGGGCAGCACCAGTCCCAGCCCGAAACCACCGGCCAGCATCACCACCAGCAGGAAGGCATTGCCGGTGTTACGGTCACACAGCACCACGCCCAGACAGGATGCGGCGATGAGCGCAAAGCCGAGATTCATCATCAGGTTGGGATTCGGTATGCGCGTGATGATGCGACCATTGACGATGCTGGCCACGGTGATGCAGGCCACCAGCGGTGTAATGAGCAGGCCCGCCTCGCGCGGACTCAGGCCGAATCCGCCCTGGAACAGCAGCGGTGCGTACATCAGCAAGGAGAACATCGCAAAACCCGCCAGCACCGACAACACGAACAGACTGGCCAGTGCCTTGTCGCGCATCATCTCGAAGGGCAGGATCGGTTGCGCAGCGCGCTGCTCCCACTTCCACAGGGCATAGAAGGCCGCCACCGAGACTGCCAGCAAGACCATCATGCCGCCGGTGATGCCGCGCTTGGGCAGCAGTTCCACCAGCAATTGCAGGCTGCCCAGCGAGAGCGAAATCAACAGCGCACCGGGCCAGTCCAGCCGCATCTTGCCGGCGTGCTGCATGTGGCGGATATGCGGCACAAAGCGCCAGACAAAATACAGCGACAGCACGCCGATGGGCAGGTTGCAGTAGAACACCCAGCGCCAGCCCAGCCCCTGGGTGAGGAAGCCACCGAGCGAAGGACCGACTGCAGTGGCGATGCCGAAGGAGACCGACAGGATGATCTGCCAGCGCAAGCGCACGCGCGGATCGGGGAACAGGTCGGCCACGGAAGCGAAACAGGTCCCCACCAGCATGCCGCCACCGATACCCTGCAAACCGCGCGCGATGACCAGGAAGAGCATGCTGTTGGCCATCCCGCACAAGGCGGAAGCGCCGACGAAGACGATGATGGACGCAATCACGAATGGCTTGCGGCCGAAGTAATCGCCCAGCCGCCCGAAGATGGGCACGGTGATGACCGAGGTCAGCAGATAGGCCGTCGCGACCCAGGCATAGAGTTCGAAGCCCTTCAGTTCGGCCACGATGGTCGGCAGCGCGGTGCCGACGATGGTCTGGTCCAGGGCCACCAGCATGATGACGAAGCAGATGCCCAGAGTGGCCAGCAGGGATTCGCGAAAAGGCAGGACTTGGCCGCTGGAGTGAGCGGCATCGGTGTGTAGGGCCATGTTGCGGGGAGCGGATGTCCGAAGTTGCGCGTATGCGCCAAACCATCATTTTAGCGCTGCCCGGCCGGGCCTGCCGTGTGCCCTACAAGAGCAGTTCGTAACGCTGCTCGTTGAGCTTGACGCCCCAATGCGAGCCGATGCGCTCTTCGGTGAGGACGAAGCCGTGGCGCTGATAGAGCTTGTGGGCCGCGTGCAGCCCCTCGAAGGTCCACAGGTAGATCGAGGGGAAATCACATTGCGCGCAGAAGCGGACCGCTTCGCTCAGCAGGGCATCGCCCACGCCGCGTCCGCGCAGTTTTTCGGAAGCGATGAACCAGCGCAGCCAGGCCCCCTGCTGCTGCGCATGCTGGCCGTCGATGGTCAGCGAACCCTCGACGCGACCATGCACGGTGGCGGTCCAGAATCCGTCGCGACTGTCATCGTAGCGGCTCATGAAGGCCGCCAGTTCAGTGGCGATGCGCGCTTCGAAGTACACCCCGAAGCTCCAGTTCTCGGTGTAGTAGGCCGCGTGCAGTTCGGCTACACGCCCGATGGCGCCTGGCAGATAGCCGCGCCGGATGTGGATGTCGTCCATGGCTTGCCTCCCCGGGTGGGCAGCGCTGGCCGTGGCGCCGCCGGTCTCCCGGCGGCGTGCGGCACGATCAGTCGCCAGCGATGGTCATGTTTTCCAGCAGGATGGAACCCGTTTCCTTGGTGCCGCGAATGAGCGTGTCATTGCCCACGGCCACGATCTGGCGCAGCATGTCCTTCATGTTGCCGGCGATGGTGATTTCTTCCACCGGATACTGGATCACGCCATTCTCGACCCAGTAACCCGAGGCACCACGCGAATAGTCGCCCGTCACGTAGTTCACGCCCTGCCCCATCAGCTCGGTCACCAGGAGGCCGCTGCCCATCTTCTTCAGCATGCCCTTGAAGGTATCGGCCTTGGTGGTCAGGTCCGAGCGCAGCGTGAGGTTGTGCGAGCCACCCGAGTTGCCGGTGGTCTGCATGCCCAGCTTGCGGGCCGAATAGGTCGACAGGAAGTAGCCCTGCACCACGCCATCCTTGATCACCTCACGCTTGACGGTACGCACCCCTTCTTCGTCGAAGGGAGCCGAACCGACACCGCCGACCACGTGCGGATCTTCCAGGATCTGGATGTGCTCGGGGAAGACCTGCTGGCCCAGCGAGTCAAGCAGGAAGGTCGACTTGCGGTACAGCGCACCGCCCGACACCGCCTGCACGAAGGCACCCAGAAGACCCGCCGCCAGCGGGGCTTCGAACAGCACCGGGCACTTGCGGGTCGTGAGCTTGCGCGCGTTCAGGCGCGCCAGCGCGCGCTCGGCGGCGTAGCGGCCGATGGCTTCGGGCTGGGCCAGTTTCTTCGGATCGCGTTTGGAGGAATACCAGTCATCGCGCTGCATGCCCGCGCCCTTGCCGGCGATGGGCGCCACCGAGATGGTGTGGCGCGAGAACGGGTAGCCGCCCATGAAGCCACGACTGTTGGCCGCGATGAAATGCGAGTGCTGCACGTAGACGCCGGCCCCCTCGCTGGTGGTGATGCGCGGGTCGGTCTCGAGGGCTGCGGTTTCGCAGCGTTGGGCCAGTGCAACGGCTTCTTCGGCGGAAATGTTCCATGGCGAAAACAGTTTCAGGTCGCGCGGGGCCATCTCCAGCATCTCGGCGTCGGGCAGGCCGGCGCAGTCATCGATGGCGGTGAAGCGGGCGATGTTGTAGGCCGCCTCGACGGTTTCCTTCAACGCCTGCTGCGAAAAGTCCGAGGTGCTGGCGTTGCCGCGCCGCACCTGGCGGCCTTCTCCGAGGAACACCGTCACGCCGATGCCCTTGTCCTTGTTCTGCTCGATGGTCTCGATCTTGCCCTTGCGCACCGCTACCGACAGACCACTGCCCTCGCTGATGTCGACGGCGGCGTCCGAGGCGCCCTTGTCCCGGGCATAACGCAGGACATCCTGCGCCAACTGCTTCAACTGGTCCTGACTGTGCGTGAATGGGGTATCGCTCATGAGCCTGTTTTCTCTGAAATGCGGGTAAAACGGTTATCATAGCAGCCGTTAAGCTTTATTTCTCGACCTCACGATATGCCCAATGCCAACCGCGGTGCTGTCGGATTCCAATCCAGCGAATTCGAACAGGAATACGACCGCCCCTCCAAGTCCCAGCTCAAGCGCGAGATGGATGCCCTGCAAAAGCTGGGTGAATCGCTGGTCAACGAACCGCGTGACCGCGTCAAGCGCGTGCCCATGCCCGAAGACGTGCGCGACGCCATCCTCGAATGCCAGCAGATCAAGGACCACGAAGGCCGTCGCCGCCAGATGCAGTACGTGGGCAAGAAGATGCGCACCCTGGAACCCGATGAACTGGCCATCATCCAGAAGACCATCGACAGCTGGCACGGTGCCTCCAAGGCGGAAACCGCTGCCATGCACGCCCTCGAACGCCGCCGTGAAAAGCTGCTGGCCGACGACCAGGCGCTGACCGAACTGCTGAACCGCCATCCCGAAGTCGATGTGCAGCACATGCGCACGCTCATCCGCAATGCCCGCAAGGAGCAGGCGGAAAACAAGCCGCCCAAGGCTTACCGCGAAATCTTCCAGATCCTCAAGCAGTTGCAGGCCCAGGCCGCACGCGCCAAGAGCGAAGCCGCCGAGGATGAGGCCCACGAGCAGGATGACGATGAGCGCTGAGGCCGTGACGCCCGTCGCCCGTGAGGTGCTGCGGGTGGGACTGGTCTCCGTCTCCGACCGCGCCTCCGGCGGCGTCTACCAGGACCAGGGCATCCCTGCCCTGCAGGAATGGCTGGGCAAAGCGCTCACCAGCACCTTCGAAGTCGAGACCCGCCTGATCCCCGATGAACGTGCACAGATCGAACAGACCCTGGTGGAACTGGTCGATGTGGCCCGTTGCGACCTGGTGCTGACCACCGGTGGCACCGGCCCGTCGCGCCGCGATGTCACGCCCGAAGCCACGCTGGCCGTCGGTACCAGGGAAATGCCGGGCTTCGGCGAACAGATGCGCCAGATCAGCCTGCAGTTCGTGCCCACGGCCATCCTCTCGCGCCAGGTGGCGGTCATTCGCGAGACCGACGACCATGCCGCGCTGGTGCTGAACCTGCCCGGCCAGCCCAAGTCCATCCGCGAGACGCTGGAAGGCTTGAAGGACGAGGACGGCAAGGTCAAGGTTCCCGGCATCTTCGCCGCCATCCCCTACTGCATCGACCTCATCGGTGGCCCCTACATCGAGACCGATGACACCGTCTGCAAGGCCTTCCGCCCCAAGTCAGCAATCCGGCCCGCCAGCAGGTAAGCCATCTGCGGGCCGCACTGCGATGCGCGCCCGCCCTCCCTCCTTCAGTTCGGACACTTCCCCTCATCCGGTCCGCCGCACAGCGTGGCTGCATTGAGCAGATCCAGGTACTGTTGCAGCCCGGCCGGCGAGATCCGGTAGGGATATTGCCGGAAACTATTTTCGGTCGGCGGACGCCAGCTGAACTGCACCACGAACAGTTGCTGCTTGCCCTGATACACCGCCAGTACAGTTCCCTCGCCATAGGGCGCAACTGGACCGGTACGGTCGCAGAAGCCACCGCTGACAGAGACCGGAATGTTGTTGGTACTGCCGTCCTTCTGCGCCATGGCCACGAAGCGGCCCGGGCAGTTGCGCTGGGCACCCTGCATCACCTCACTCAGGGCCACCTGCGCCACGCTCAGGTTGCGCGCCTGGATGTTGGCCAGCAGGCCGGCTGCAGGAAAGCCGCGGCGCTGTACGCCCATGTAGCCCTCGCGCCAGGAATCGTGGGCTTCGTTGGGCGGCAGGAAATCGACCACGTAATTACCGTCGGGATCGCCATCCATGTAGGCCAGGCGCCAGCCGGGTGGCGGCGAGATCATGAGGTTTTCGCCGCGTGGCTGGAACAGCCGGCCCTCGGCCTCGGCGTGACCGGCCAACGGTGCGAAGGCCAGTGCAGCGGCCAGTAGCGAAGACAATAGCGACGACGCCGACAGGCGGCGCGATGGAATGCGGATCATGGGTTTTCCTTGTACGGCACCGCCATGAGGGCGGCGTTCATCGTATGATGTCAGCCCATTGCAGCACAGACGCTCTGCATGACAAGGGGCAAGGCCGTATTGTGCTCCCGCGCAAGGACAGACACAAATGCCGCGCCCTGCCCTTCCCTACAACGACCGCAACAGGAACCGCACATCCATGTCCGCTCCCCTCGAGACGATACAGATCGATACCGCTCCCAACCCCACCGCCTCCGTCATCTGGCTGCACGGCCTGGGTGCCGATGGCTCGGACTTCGTGCCCATCGTGCGCGAGCTGGACCTGTCCGGCTGTCCGGCGATCCGCTTCATCTTCCCCACTGCGCCGACCATGCCGGTGACCATCAACGGCGGTTACGTCATGCGCGCCTGGTACGACATCTTCGCGCCCGACCTGGTGCGTCGTGAAGACGAACCCGGCCTGCGTGCCTCGCAAGCCGCCATCGAAGCACTGATCGCCCAGGAGCGGGCGCGTGGCATCCCCGCCGAGCGCATCGTGCTGGCCGGTTTCTCGCAAGGCTGCGCCATGACGCTGCAGACCGGCCTGCGCCATCCTGAGCGACTGGCCGGCCTGATGTGCCTGTCCGGCTATCTGCCGCTGGCCTCCACCATCGAGGCCGAGCGTCACGCCGCCAACCACGATACGCCGATCTTCATGGCCCACGGCACCATGGACCCGGTGGTGGTGCTGGAGCGCGCGCTCAAGTCACGCGAGCTGCTCACGCAACTGGGCCACAAGGTGGAGTGGCACGACTATCCGATGCAGCACTCGGTGTGCGGCGAGGAAGTCGAGGATATTGGCGCGTGGCTGACCAAGGTGCTGGCCTGAGTCCGATTACCCGGCGCCTGCAACTACACTGGCAATGACAACGCCCCCGCACGATGCACCGTGCGGGGGCGTTGTCGTTTCTCCTGCATCAATGCTGGCACAGGAAAATCTTGCGATTACTTCAGGTGGAACTTCAGTTCCTCGCCAGCCTGGCGCATCGCGGTCTGCACGGCGGGCACCTTGGCCAGCACGTTCAACAGACCGAAGTCGTGGATCATGCCGTCGTAGCGCACCGTGGTCACGGCCACGCCAGCGGCTTGCAGCTTGCGGCCGTATTCTTCGCCTTCGTCACGCAGCACATCCTTTTCGGCGGTCTGGATCAGGGTCGGCGGCAGGCCGGCCAGTTGGGCCGGGGTGGCGTTGAGCGGCGAGGCGGTGATTTCCTTGCGTTTGGCGGCATCGGTGGTGTAGCTGTCCCAGAACCACTTCATCATGTTCTTGGTGAGGAAGTAGCCATTGGCGAACTGGTTGTAGGAGGCCGTTTCGAAGTTGGCATCGGTCACCGGCCACAGCAGCACTTCCGAACGCAGGGCGGGGCCGCCCTTTTCCTTGGCCATCAGCGCCACGACGGCGGCCATGTTGCCCCCGACGCTGTTGCCGGCCACGGCCAGGCGCTTGCCGTCGACCTTGATTTCACGGCCATGCTCGGCCACCCATTTCGTGGCAGCGTAAGCCTGATTGATGGCCACGCCGTAACCGGCTTCCGGCGAGGGGGTGTAGTTCACGAACACGGCCACCGCACCGGAGTTGGCCACCAGATCACGCACCAGGCGCTCGTGGGTCGGGAAATCGCCCAGCACCCAGCCGCCACCATGGAAGAACATGAAGGCCGGCAAGGTCTTGGTCACACCGGCCGGACGCACGATGGTCAGCTTGATCTGCTGGCCGTCCGCGGTGATGGTCTTTTCCGAGACGTCGGCCTTGGGCAGGTCCAGCTTCACGCTGGCTTGCGCACCGACCAGGACGGCGCGCGCATCCTGTGGCGAGAGCTGCTCCAGGGGCTTGCCACCGCCGGCTTCCAGCGCCTGCAGGAAGGCTTGGGTGGTCGGTTCCACGCCGGCGTCACCGGCAGCGTAGGCGTTGCCAACAACCAGGCCGATGGCGGCGACGGTAGCGAGTTGCTTGAACGAGGTCATGATCTTCTTCCTTTTCTCTGATGATCGGATCGGTGAGGTTCACCGGGTAGGTGCTGCGAGGGAACTGCTTTCGTATTGCGTGGTACTGCGGTACTGTCCTGGCGTACGACGCCAGAAAATCGCGCCTTGCGGCAATAAACATAAAACACTATTAAATAGCAAACTACTTATTTGATGCTATTGGCTCTGCGTATAACGGTGCATTCAGGCGATGCCACCTGACCTGCATGCCGGGAGCGAAGGTTTTCCCGCATCGCTCCAGTCACAATAAACCAATAAACTAATAAACTAATAAACTATTTAATAGCGCACTATATATTAAATTTTCAAAAAGGGACTCGGCTTGGCCACCTCATCCCTTCAAACCACCCTGCTCACTCGCCCGTATTCTTGTGCAGGCGGGCACGCAGGGCCATCAGTTCTTCCTTCATCGCTGTCAGCTCGGCGGCGCTCGACTCGGTGGCGCGCAAGACTTCGCGCGGCAGATCGGCTGCCTGTTCACGCAGCTTGTCGCCCTCGGCGGTGAGCGAGATGACCACCTGCCGCTCATCGCTGGCGGCGCGTTCCCGGCTCACCAGGCCCTGCGCCTGCATGCGCTTGAGCAGCGGCGTGAGCGTGGCCGAATCCAGCACCAGGCGCTCACCGATCTCGGAGACGGTCAACTCATCCTGCTCCCACAACACCATCAGCACCAGGTACTGCGAATAGGTGATGCCCATGTTGCGCAAGAGCTTGCGATAGAGCTTGCTCATCGACAGCGAGGTCGAGTACAGCGCAAAACACAACTGGGCATCCAGCAGCGGGGCCGACTTGCGTTTGTCTGTTTTCGAATTCATGCAGCGCAGTTTAGCGAGGCCAAAATTAAATAGCAAGCGATTTAATTAAAAATGAATGGAAAGCCGTCGCAGCAGCGCCACGTCCCGTCTTGGGGGCAGCCACTCCGCCCGTGTGCACCTTCACTGGGCATGCCTGCCCCGCAAGGTAGGGGCACGCCCACCATCGGGGCAGAAGCAAGGCGTGCACCCCATCCTCAAGGAGGACCCAGTCCATCACTTTCCCAACCGGCGATACACCCTTGCCAACTGACGCGACGCTGACGCGATGGCACGCTTCCTGCATGTCTTCTTTGTTGTATACATTGACGTATCCGTCCTTGCCTTCACCGTTTCCATCGCCTAAGCTGGCCCGATGGCCGCGGCAGGCGGGCTTGCCGCCCAGGCCGGTTGCGCTCCATCCGTGATGACTTCTGAAAGGAAAAACGAATGAACCAGCGTGTCTCCCGTTTCCTGCTGTCCGCGATGTCCTCGGCCGTGCTGGCCACCTGCGCCCTGCCCGCGCTGGCGGTGACGCTCAACATCTCCCTGGATGCCGATCCCGGCAAGCTCGACCCGACGCAGTCATCCATGCTCAACGAGCGTATCGTCTACCAGAGCATCTTCGACAAGCTGCTGGACCTGGATGGGGAAGGCAAGATCGTTCCCATGCTGGCCGAGCGCTGGACCGTCTCCGACGATCAGAAGACCTACACGCTCTACCTGCGCAAAGGCGTCAAGTTCCAGGACGGTACGCCCTTCGATGCCAAGGCGGTGGAGTTCAATCTGCTGCGCGGCCAGGAGAAGACCTCCCTGCGCCGCAACGAGCTCAAGTACATCAGCAAGATCACGGTGGTGGACGAGCACACCATCAAGCTGGATCTGTCCACGCCCTTCGCCCCTTTCCTGTCCGTTCTCACCGACCGTTCGGGCATGATGTCGTCACCGGCCGCCGTGAAGAAATACGGCGAGGACTACGTCAACCATCCGGTCGGCACCGGCCCCTTCATCTATGAAGGCCGGCTCAAAGGCGCCACCATCACCTTGAAGAAGAATCCCGACTACTGGCGCGCCGGCCTGCCCAAGGTCGATGAAGTGGTCTACAAGATCATGCCGGACGTCAATGTGGCCTTCAACAACCTGCGCAGCGGCCAGGTCGACATCAGCAACCGCTTCCCCTACAAGGAAATCACCAACGTCCCGGCCAATGCCAGCTACACGGTACTGAACAAGCCGTCGCTGGGCTTCCGCGGTTTCTACATGAATACCGCCAAGCCCCCGTTCGACAAGAAGGAAGTGCGTGAAGCCGTCGACATCCTGATCAACCGCAACGCCATCGCCAAGGTGGTCTACAACAATGCGGTGGCACCGGGCCACTCCCCCTTCTCCAAAGCGCAGTTCGCCAACGGTCCCAGCGATGTGCCGCCCAAGGTGGATGTGGCACGCGCCAAGGCCCTGCTCAAGGCCGCCGGCAAGGAAGGTGGTTTCAGCTTCAAGCTGACCCTGCCGACCACGCCCGATGAATTGCAGGTCGGCCAGATGATCCAGGGCATGCTGCGCCCGGCCGGCATCACCGTCACACTGGAGAAGACCGAACTGGCGACCCAGATCGAGGCCGGCAAGACCGGCAACTTCGAGGGCCTCTTCGTGGGCTGGAGCGGACGTCCCGATCCGGACCAGAACATCTATGACTTCGTCACCACCAATGGCTCCCTGAACTACTCCCACTTCGGCGCCAAGGAAGTGGACGACCTGCTGCAGCAGGCCCGGGTGGAAGGCGACCAGGCCAAGCGCAAGACGCTCTACGAGCAGGCCATGGCGATCCTGGTCAAGGAAGTGCCCTACATCTACATCGTGCATGACAACGTGCTCTTCGGCATCGCCAAATCGGTCAAGGGCTTCCAGTACGTGCCCGATGGCGTGATCCGGACCGCCACCGTCTCCAAGTAAGTCATGGCCAGCTCGCTCAAGCCGCTGGCGTTGCCGCGCCTGCCCAAGCTGGTCCGGCGACTGCTGCTCTCGGTCCCCACCCTGCTGCTGGTGAGCATGGTGGTGTTTTCCCTGCTGGCGGTGCTGCCGGGCGATCCGGTGGCCGCCATCCTCGGCATGGAAGCCACGCCGGAAGCCGCAGCCGCCCTGCGCCTGAAACTGGGGCTGGATGATCCGCTGCTGGTGCAGTACGGGCACTGGCTGTGGGCGGTGCTGCATGGCGACCTGGGGCGGTCCTTCATCGACAACACCCCGGTGGCCGATGCCCTCTGGCAACGCCTGCCGGTGACCATCGAGCTGGCCATCGGCAGCTTCCTGGTGGCCGTGCTCATTGCGGTGCCGGCCGGCATCCTGTCGGCGGCACGTCCGCGCGGCTGGGCCAATGCCATCGGTACCTTGATTGCATTGTTCGGCATGTCGGTGCCGCACTTCTGGCTGGGCATGCTGTTCATCATTCTGTTTGCGGTCAAGCTGGGCTGGCTGCCCGCCTCGGGCTTCGTGCCGCTGTCGGTGGACTGGCATGCCAACCTGATCGCCATGATCATGCCCATGGTCGTGACCGGCCTGCGCGAATCGGCCATCCTCATGCGCATGGTGCGCAGCAGCCTCCTGGAAGTGCTCAACGAGGATTACATCCGCACCGCCTTCTCCAAGGGCCTGCGCGACTGGCAGGTAGTGCTGGGCCATGCGTTGCGCAATGCCATGATCCCGGTGGTCACCGCCAGCGGGCTGATGGTCTCGGGCATGCTGGGCGGGCTGGTGATCACCGAGAGCATCTTCGGCATTCCCGGCATGGGCAAGATGATCGTCGATGCCATCTTCCAGCGCGACTACGTCACGGTACAGGCCGGTGTACTGGCCGCAACCGTCATGGTGGTCATCGTCAACCTGTGCGTGGATCTGCTCTACAGCGTGATCGACCCGCGCATCGCCCGCTGACTGTCTGCTGCACGCCCCCAACCACGACGTCTCCCGACATGAACCCTCCCTCTCCTGCACAGGCCCTGCCAGCGCTGCCGCGCTGGCGCACCCTGCGCCGCTTCAGCCGCAACCGTCTGGCGGTGATCGGTGCGGTGATCATCACCGTACTGGTCCTGTTGGCGATATGTGCACCGGTACTGGCCCGGTACGATCCGATTTTTGACCAGGACTACGGCAATCTACTGTCTGGTCCCAGTGCCGCGCACTGGCTCGGCACCGATGACCTGGGCCGCGACATCTACACGCGCATGCTATACGGTTCGCGCATCTCGCTGCAGGCAGCGCTGATCTCGGTCGGGCTGGCCTTTTCGCTGGGCGTGCCCATCGGCATCGTCAGCGGTTACTATCGCGGCGCCGTCGATGCCATCGTCATGCGCGTGGTCGATGCCCTGCAAGCCTTTCCCTCGCTGATCCTGGCGCTGGCCCTGGCGGCGGCGCTGGGTGGCGGCTTCTACAATGCCATGGTGGCGGTGGGCATCGGCTTCACCTCTTCCTTCGTGCGCCTGGCGCGCGGCCAGGCCATGACCATCCGCAATCTCGACTACGTGATGGCGGCGCGCTCCATCGGTGCCGGGCACCTGCGCATCATGTGGCGCTACATCCTGCCCAATTCACTGGCGCCATTGGTGATCCAGGCCACCTTCGCCATGGGCACTGCCATCATCGCCGAAGCCGGGCTCTCCTATCTCGGCCTGGGCGCCAAGCCGGAAGACCCGAGCTGGGGGTCCATGCTGCATATCGCCCAGGGCTACCTGAACACCACGCCGATGCTGGCCATGTGGCCGGGGCTGGCGATCTTCCTGGTGGTGCTGGGGTTCAACCTGCTGGGCGACGGCATCCGCGAAGTGTTCGACCCCAAACTGAGCCGCTGAGGAACACCCATGCTCACCATCGAGAATCTCAAGATCGAATTTCTCAGCCACGGCCGCCGCGTTGCGCCGGTTGACGGCGTGTCCTTTTCTCTGGGCCAGGATGAAACCGTGGGTCTGCTGGGGGAATCCGGCTGCGGCAAGAGCGTCACCGCGCTGTCCATCCTGCGCCTGTTCCCCATGGCCAGCCAGGCCAGGTTGTCGGGGGCCATCCGCTTCGGCGAGCGCGATCTGCTGCAGGCCGATGAGGCCACCCTGCGCGGCATCCGTGGCAAGGAGATCGCCATGATCTTCCAGGAGCCGATGACCTCGCTGAACCCGCTGCATCGCATCGGCAACCAGCTGGGTGAAATGCTGCGCATCCACACCCAGTTGCCGCGCCAGGAGATCCACGCCAAGGTCATTGGCATGCTCGAACGTGTGGGCCTGTCCCGTGCCGCGCAGCTGGTGGACGAATATCCGCACAGCCTCTCGGGCGGCATGCGTCAGCGCGTCATGATCGCCATGGCCCTGCTGTGCCAGCCCCGGCTGCTGGTCTGCGACGAACCCACCACGGCGCTGGATGTGACCATCCAGGCGCAGATCCTGGACCTGATGCGCGACCTCAAGCGCGAGCAGAAAACCTCCATCCTGATGATCACCCACGACCTCGGCGTGGTGGCCGAGATGTGCCAGCGCGTGGTGGTGATGTATGCCGGCCAGGTGGTCGAACAGAGCAGCGTGGAGGACCTGTTCGACCGTCCCGCCCACCCTTACACGCACGCCTTGATGCGCGCCCGCCCCGCCCTGGACGCCACGCCCGGCGCGCCGCTGACGGCCATTCCCGGCAGCGTGCCGCCGCCCGGCACCGTCACGCAAGGCTGCCGCTTCGCCGCCCGCTGTAGCCGCGCCCAGGACATCTGCCGCCAGGAGATGCCAGTGCTGGAAGATCTGGGCAATGGTCACAACGTGCGCTGCTGGTATCCGCATTGAAGGCGAGAACATGACCCCACTTCCTCCCCTGCTCGAAGTCCACGGACTGAAAAAACATTTCGCCGCCGGTGGCAGCATCGTCAAGGCAGTCGACGACGTCTCCTTCAGCATCGCCGAAGGCCGGACCCTGGGCCTGGTCGGCGAATCCGGCTGCGGCAAGTCCACCACCGGGCGCAGCGTGCTGCGCCTGATCGAACCCAGCGAAGGCAGCGTGCGCTTCATGGGCCAGGAACTGACCCTGCTGCCCGAAGGCCAGCTGCGCGCCATGCGGCGGCATATGCAGATGGTGTTCCAGGACCCGTACGCCTCGCTGAACCCGCGCATGACCATCGGCGAAGTGCTGGAAGAACCGCTGATCGTGCACAAGCTGCACGACCGCGCCACCCGCAAGCGCAAGGTGGCCGAGGCGCTGGAGATGGTCGGCCTGAACCCGGCCTACGCGGCGCGCCATCCGCATGAATTCTCCGGCGGCCAGCGCCAGCGCGTGGGCATCGCCCGCGCCATCATCACGCGGCCCAAGCTGGTGGTGGCCGATGAAGCCGTGTCGGCACTGGACGTATCGATCCAGGCGCAGATTCTCAATCTGCTGCGCGAGCTGCAACAGGAACTGGGTCTGACTTACCTGTTCGTCTCGCACGACCTGGCCGTGATCCGCCACGTCAGCGACAGCATCGGCGTGATGTACCTCGGTCGCATGGTGGAATCGGGCACATGTGAAGAGGTCTACACCCAGCCGCGCCATCCCTACACCCAGGCGCTGCTCTCGGCCATTCCACGTGAACATCCGCGCGAAAAACGCGAACGCATCGTCCTGCAGGGCAGCATTCCCAATCCGGCAGCGCCGCCCACAGGCTGTCATTTCCATCCGCGCTGCCCGTCCTGCATGGAGGTATGCAGGACCGAGACGCCACCGGCAGTGAAGATCAGTCCCACCCATACCGTGGCCTGCCATCTGAGCCGGCCTGAGTTGACGCTGCGCCCGACATGAGGCGCGAGCGCCCCGCTAAAATACGCCCCTGAACCAAGAACGAGAGACTGCCATGCCCGCCTTCCCCGACTTCAGCAGCAACCACTATCCCTATTTCTCGCGCCGCAGCGCCGTCTATGCCCGTCGTGGCATGGTGGCGACCTCGCAGCCGCTGGCCGCGCAAGCGGGCCTGGAAGTCCTGCAGCGCGGTGGCAATGCCATCGATGCGGCCATCGCCGCCGCGGCTGCGCTGACGGTGGTGGAACCTACCGCCAACGGCATCGGCGGCGATGCCTTTGCGCTGGTCTGGCATGGCGGCAAGCTGCATGGACTCAACGCCAGCGGCCCGGCGCCACAGTCGATTTGCGCCGACAAGCTCACCGGTGCCGGCCTGAAGGACGTCCCGAAATATGGTGCCCTGCCCGTCACGGTGCCCGGTACGCCCAGCGCCTGGGCTGCCATGGCCAGGCGCTTCGGCAAGCTGGCCCTGACCGATTCCATGGCCGGTGCCGTCACGCTGGCGCGTGAGGGCTTCCCGGTCTCGCCGATGGTGGCGCATGCGTGGCAGGTGGCGCAGCAGAACTTCAGGCGCGAATTCAAGGTAGCGCATTTCCAGCCCTGGTTCGACACCTTCTGCATCGATGGGCAAGCCCCGCAAGCCGGCCAGCTATGGCGCTCGGCGGGTCATGCCGCCACCCTGCAGGCGATTGCCGAAGACAACGCCGAGAGCTTCTATCGCGGTGCCCTGGCAGAACAGATTGCCGGCTTCGTGCAGCAGGCCGGAGGATATATGCAGGCCTCCGACCTGGCGGCCTTCCAGCCGGAGTGGGTGGACCCCATCGGGGTGAACTATCGCGGCTATGACGTCTGGGAAATTCCGCCCAACGGCCACGGCATGGTGGCCCTGATGGCGCTGAACCTGCTGAAGGCCTACGACTTCAGCGAACGCGACACCCTGACCACTTATCACCGCCAGATCGAAGCCATCAAGCTGGCCTATGCCGATGGCCTGGCCCACATCGCCGATCCGGCCCACATGAAGGTGACGGTGGAGCAATTGCTGTCGGATGCCTATGCCGACGAGCGCCGCAAGCTGATCGGTCCGCGCGCCACGCTGCCGGTGGCGGGCGACCCTTCGCGCGGCGGTACGGTGTACCTGTGCACGGCCGATGCCGAGGGCAACATGGTGTCCTTCATCCAGAGCAACTACATGGGCTTCGGCTCGGGCCTGGTAGTGCCAGGCACGGGCATCGCGCTCCACAATCGCGGCAACAATTTCACGCTGGAAGCCGGGCATCCCAATGTGCTGGCACCGGGCAAGCGACCGTATCACACCATCATTCCCGGCTTCATGACACGCAATGGCCAGGCCGTCGGCCCCTTCGGCGTGATGGGCGGCTTCATGCAGCCGCAGGGCCATGTGCAGATGGTGATGAACACCGTCGACTTCGGCCTCAATCCACAAGCCGCGCTGGACGCACCGCGCTGGGAATGGGAGAAAGGAAACAAGGTCAGCATCGAGCACACCACGGCCGAACATCTCTTCCGTGGCCTGGGCGGGCTGGGACACGAAGTGTCGTGGTCGGGCAACCAGCTCGGTTTCGGTCGCGGCCAGATCATCTGGCGCAATGACGAAGGCGTGCTCTGCGGCGGGACCGAACCGCGTACCGATGGCAGTGTGGCGGCATGGTAAGAAAGTCTCCATCGTGAAAAGCCTGGCTGCCTCCACCACCGAACCCGCTGCTGCCGCCCTCGTCCCCGACGCCGAGGGCGAGGAGGCACAGGTGCGCAATGGTTCCCTGCCCGAATATGTCTATGCGCAACTGCGCCAGGACATCTTCGACATGCGCCTCTTGCCCGGTGACCAGATCACCGAGACCGAGATTGCGGCGTATTTCAAGGTCTCGCGTACGCCGGTGCGGCAGGCGCTGCAACGCCTGCAGAACGATGGCCTGATGCAGGGCTACGTGCGCGGTGGCTGGGAGGTGGTGCCGATCGACTTCAAGCGCTTTGCCGATCTCTACGAAATGCGCAAGCTCATCGAGACCCACGCCGTGCGCCGCCTGTGCACGCAGGCAGGTGACCAGAGCGTGCTGGCCGGTCTGCGCAGCACCTGGTGCGTGGCCGCCGGCTTGCGCGAACTGGATGGCCCCAAGGCCGCGCAGCTCGATGAGGTCTTTCACCAGACACTGGTGCGGGCCGCCGGCAACCAGGAGATGGCCGAAACCTTCGACCGTCTCACCGACCGCATCCGCATCGTGCGGCGGCTGGATTTTCTCTATGGCGATTGCCTGCATTCGACCTACGAGGAACATGCCGCCATCCTCGACTGCATCGCCGCAGCAGACGCCGATGCAGCGATGCGTCTGATGGGTGAGCACATCGATGGCAGCCATGCCGATGTCAATCAGATCACCCTGCACCGCCTGCACAGTGCGCGGGCCACGGCCACTACCAAGCCGCCTGCGTATGTGTCGGTGCGGGTGCGGCGGTCTTTCTAGAACCCATTTCATAAATAGGCGTGAGATGCGTTCTGTCCAGAAAGGGCGCTGGCAAGGCGCGCGACGCGTCGTGTGGCGGTGCCACACGCAAGGAGCGCAACGCGGCCAGCGCCCTTTCTGGACAGAACCCGGAGGGAGCGGCCCGTTTGGGCGAATTGCTGCGTTACGAATTTGGGTCAAGACGCCCAGTCTTGACCCAAATTCGCGCCTTGCACTTCATCCCAAACGGGACTCGCTCGCACTCACGCCTATTTATGAAATGGGTTCTAACTTCAAAGTGCGACTACCAAGCGGCGTCGCACGTCTTCTGCATCGGCGCAGTATCGCCTCGTGGTAGCTGACTACAAGCGGCTACTAGGGCCTGTTCACATTAAATCTGCGAGATGCGTTGCCTGCCGTTGTTGCAGCTCCTTGCCGTGGCACCACCACGGCGCGTCGCCGCGCCTAGGCAGTCAACGCTTGGCGACCTCTCGCACTCGCAGATTTAATGTGAACAGGCCCTAGGGTGACATACAAAATTTTCGACTTCCTCCCGTGTATTTGCTCCTCGATCGTGAACGGCCCTTGAGACAGTAGTAAGGTCACCAAGCTCGCCGGCCTGTGGCGAGGGTTGGGCACAAAGCGGTCCCGCGAACACGAGAGGTCAAGATCATGTCTGCAGATGAAAAGAGCAAGAGCATCAATGACGAATTATTCGGGCTCTGCGAGAAGCTGTATTTCCACGAAGTGGATATTCGGGACAAGGTAAATGCACGGCTCCAAATGCCATTCGCCATCGGGGTTGCGATGGTCGGCATCCTGGGCTTCATGCTGCAAAATCTTGATCGGACCGCCTCTGGAACCTGGCTCCATGTTTTTTACGGATGTTATTTTTTCTCAGGCTCTTTCATCTTTCTTGGCACCTCGTATTTCATCAAGGCTGCATGGGGAACCGAGTATCAATTCGTAGCGCCTGGCGTGTTCTGGACTCGCTACAAATCAGAATGTTACGGCTTCTATCAGCATCTCGAAAACGCTGACGAGCTTGCCAGAGACGCGTTTCGCTCCATGTTATCCGAACAATACGGTCGCACATCGTCAGCCAATGCGATCGCCAACGATACGAGGGCTTATCATCTGCACCTCACGCTGAAATTTCTCATTCATGCCGGAATGTATGCCACGTTTGCCCTGATGGTGTTTTACTCTTCCGGATTGAACAAGCAGGAAAAAGACTCACCCGTACGTGTATTGATCACCGCACCCATCAAACTGGAGAAGTCAATGAGCGAAACAAAGAAGATTCCACCGCCCCCGCCCCCGCCGCCCATTCGATACGTTCAAGATAATCGACCACCTGCTCCACTCAAACCGGTGCCGTCCGAGCCTTCTTCGTCGGGACGATAGACCTTCGTCGGGTGCGTCCTCGGTCTGCTCACGTGAAGATCGGCCCGAGCTTTATCGATGCAACGACAGCTGTCTGACTCCCGGCACGCCCCTCTCCCCTGTCCAATGCTGACCCGCCGCTGAAAGCGCGCCGGTGCTGTGTTAGGCTTCCCGCCTGACTTCAATTTTCCAGGCAGGGAGACACACATGAAAGTAGCCGTGATGGGCGCAGGTGCCGTGGGATGTTATTTCGCCGGGATGCTGGCGCGGGCGGGACACGAAGTGGTCCTGATCGGCCGGCCACAGCACGTGGAAGCCTTCAACACCAAGGGCTTGCGACTGGAAGCCAGGACCTTCGACGAGACCATCCCCGTCAAGGCCAGCACCGATCCGGCCATCGCAGCCGGGGCCGATCTGGTCCTGTTCTGCGTCAAATCCCCCGATACCGAAACGGCCGGCGCGCAGCTGCGAGCGCACCTCGCGCCCGACACGCTGGTGCTGACATTGCAGAACGGCACCGACAATGCCGAGCGCCTGCGCACCGTGATCCCGCAACCGGTGTCGGCCGCCGTGGTCTACGTTGCCACCGAGATGGCCGGCCCTGGCCACGTCAAGCACCATGGCCGTGGCGAACTGGTGATCGAACCCGCTGCACGCAGCCAGCAGGCAGCCGATGCGTTCATCGCCGCCGGTGTGCCCACCGAGATTTCCGACAACGTGCGTGGTGCGCTGTGGCTGAAGCTCATCATCAACTGCGCCTACAACGCCCTCTCGGCCATCACCCAGCTGCCTTACGGCAAGCTGGTCGAAGGCGTGGGCGTGCTGGAGGTGATGGGCTACCTGGTGGCCGAATGCAAGGCCGTGGCGGCGGCTGAAGGCGTGACCCTGACGGGCGATGTGGACGTGGCCGTACGCAAGATCATCGAGACCATGCCCGCGCAGTTTTCTTCAACGGCTCAGGACGTGGCGCGCGGCAAGCCCAGCGAGATTGATCACCTCAACGGCTACATCGTACGGCGCGCGCAGGCGCATGGCATCGCTACCCCCGTCAACCTGACCGTGCATGCGCTGGTCAAGCTCATCGAGAGCAAGGCGCGCTGACGACAGAAACGGGAAGACCGCTCAGCCGAACAGCCGGGCGTCAAACCGGAACGGCTTCTTTTCCAGCACCTTGACGCTCGCCATCTGTGGATGCAAGGGATTGAGCAAGAGATTGAAATCGGTCGGGCTGACCACCGAAGGCAGCTTCATCACCAGGTGCTTGCCCTGTTCGATCCAGTGCTGGCCGAGGGCGGCCGTACTGGCCGGATCGCGCGCGATATCGGCCCAGTCCGGCGGCAGGCCTGGCACGTAGGCCTTGCGCACCTCGGCATCCGGGACTTCCAGCACGACCAGGCAGTAATGCGCCCGAGGCATCAGCCCGGCCATGTGCACCAGCGATTCCAGCAAGGCCGTCGACGCGCTGCAGCAGGTGTAGAGCACGCGCGATCCACGCGGATTCCAGCGCCCGCCGCTCAAGGCAGCGCCATTGCCGGACAAGTCATCGGCGGCATAATGCCCCGGCTTCTCCTTGGCCAGGCGATAGACTTTCAAGCGGCGATCCCGAAGGCAATGCGCGACAGAATGTCACGCACCCGGTCATAACCCGGCTGGGTATCGAGCACTTCCAGCGGCGTCAAGCCACCGAGCGCGGCATTGGCGCGGCGCATCCACTCTGCAGCCAGGCCCTCATCCTCGAACACATCGGCCGCCTGCTCGCGGATGTAGAGCACGCGGGCGATACGGTCCGATTCCGAACCGGACAACCGTTCCTTGCGGGAAATCTTGCGCAGGATGGTGGAACTGGGCAGGCCCAGGCCAGCCAGCAGGGTCTGCAAAGGAATCTGCAACAGCTCCCGCGCCACGCGCTCGGCGATGATGGCGTCCATGCCGTCGCGGATGATGCGGCCCTGGCTGATCGGGTCCATCCGGGCGAAACGCTCGAAGTCGCGCGGCTTGGCCCCCAGGCCGGCAGAACGCTTGCTGGCAGCAGATGCGACAGCGGCGCGTGTTGCCATGGTCAACCTCTCATTTGGTCAGGTTCGGACTCTCATCTTAGAATCTTCCCAAATGAGCGTCAACGTCCCATCAAATGAGAGTTGAACGTGATCAGCGCAGCATGGCCGACATCGCCGACAAACTGTTGAGCACACGCACCGCATATTCCGCAGTCGGGGCATCGAATTCGACGGTGACGTTATCGCTGCGCTCCAGGATCGGCAACTGACTGAAGAGATCGGCCTGCGCCACCGTCTGCGTCTGCAGGCGGCAGCGCAGCGGGCCGCGCAGGGGCAACACCGGCATGGCAGCCGGGTTGGCAACCAGTGCGGCCACCGCCTGGCGGGCTCGCTCTTCCAGCAGCACGCAGGATTGCTGCGGCGTGAGCGAGTCGCCACTGTTGGCGCCGTAGGCCTTCTTGGTCTCGGCAAACACCGCATGCGGGAACAGGGGCTGGTTCTCTTCGATGAAGGCATCATCGCCGCTGCCAAAGATCACCGGCACGCCATGCTCGGCGGCCAGCGCACCGTAGAGCCCGGCCTCGCCCAGCTCCTGCCCGTCCAGCCAGACGCGGGCAAAGGCGAAGCTGTTGGTGGTGTGCGCCAAAATGCCGCGCCCCTGGGCGCGCGAATGGTAGCCCACCAGCATGACGGCATCGATCTCCTGATCCACACCACCCATCATGCCCAGCACGCGCGGCTTGCCCAGCACCATGCGCGCCTGCGGGTGCAGCAGATCGGGCAAGAGATTGCGATAGCCGCCGTGCGCGTCGTTGACCTTGATGGCCGTGGCACCGGCAGCCAGCGCACCACGGATGACGGCATTGGCTTCCTCGGTCATCCAGCGGCGCGCACGTTCATATTCGCCATTGCCGGCGCGGGTCTGCTCGGGATGGAAGACCCCCGCCACGCCTTCGATGTCGACGGAGACCAGGATGTTGGCGCGTTTGTTCATAGAGAGGTTTTTCCAGGTAAATCGGGGTGCTCAGCCAGCCGATCACGCAGGCTGATCCGCACGTTGCCATCGCGCCCGCGCACCGTCTCGGCCGCGAAGAGCGCATGCACGATGGCTTGCTCCACGCTGTCGGCGGCGGCATGGAACAGCGGGTCCAGCAGGTGATCGGCCAGCAGGGTCATTTGCAGGCAGTCGGCATCTGCCTCGATGCGTTGGGCGGTCGAGAAGGCCAGTGCGATATCGCCGCTGCCATGTCCATAGGCCGATCCGGTCCGCGCCAGTCCGGCACCGGCGCGGGTGGCCAGGCGCTTCAGCTGCCGTGCATCCAGCGGCGCATCGGTCGCCAGGACCATGATGATGGAGCCCTTCTCGGGCGCCGCATCGGGCGTTTCGGCAGCGGCCAGTCGCGCGCCGAGCGGATCACCGGCCAGGATCAGTTCTGACAGGCGGCCGAAGTTGGACAAGACCATTGCCCCGACGGTATAGGTCTGCGACGAAGCACCGGGACTGGCCACGCGTGAAGCCGTCCCGATGCCGCCCTTGAGACCGAAGCTGGACATGCCCCGCCCTGCCCCGACCGAGCCTTGCATCACTTCAGTCGACAAAGCCTGCAGGGCCGCCTCGAAGTGCGCGGGCTGTACCGCCATGGCCTGCAAGTCATTCAGATAGCCGTCATTGCATTCCAGCACCAGCGCATTGACCGTAGGCAGGCTGCGCCCGCATTCAGGATTGGCCCGCAGCGCATGCGCGATCTGCGCATTGAGCAGCGCACCGACAGCAAAGGTATTGGAGAGCGCAATGGGCGTTTCCAGCAAACCCAGCTCCTCCAGCTGCACCAGCCCGGCGCTCTTGCCGAAGCCATTGATGACGGCCGCAGCAGCGGGCAGCTTGTGGGTGAAGAGATTGCCGCCATGCGGGGCGATCACGGTCACACCGGTCTGCACTGCACCGGCCGCCAGCGTGCAATGACCGACCGTGACGCCGGCCACATCGCAGATGCTGTTGCGTGGACCGGCCGGCAGTGGGCCGATATGCGGGACCTGCAAGTTCATCATCAACGCTGGTCGATCTTGGGATCAAGCGCGTCGCGCAAGCCGTCCCCCAGCAGGTTGAAGGCCAGCACGGTGAGGAAGATGGCGATGCTGGGCACCAGCGCCACGTGCGGCGAGGTGACCATGTCGGCACGGGCTTCGTTCAACATCAACCCCCATTCCGGCGTCGGCGACTGCGCCCCCAGGCCCAGGAAGGACAGGCCGGCAGCGGTGATGATGGAGGTACCGATGCGCATGGTGAAATACACCACGATGGCCGAGATGGTGCCGGGGAAGATGTGCTTCCACATGATGGTCATGTCGGACGCGCCGATGCTGCGGGTCGCCTCGATGTAGGTGAGGTTCTTCAGTTGCAGGGTATTGCCGCGCACCAGGCGCGCAAAGGCCGGGATGCTGAACACCGACACCGAAATGATGACGTTGATCATGCCGCCGCCCAGAATGGCGACGATGCCGATGGCCAGCAGGATACCGGGGAAGGCGAACAGCACGTCGCAGATACGCATGGTGATGCGGTCCCACCAACCTTCGTAGTACCCGGCCAGCAAACCGAAGACGGTACCGATCACCGCGCCGATGGCCACCGAGAAGAAGCCCGAGGCCAGCGAGATGCGGGCCCCCATCAGGATGCGACTGAAGATGTCACGGCCCAGCGAATCGACGCCGAACCAGTGGACCCAGGTGGGCGGCGAGTTCAGTGCATCGTAGTCGAAGAAATTCTCGGGATCGAAGGGAACGATCCAGGGCGCGATGATGGCGACGAGGATCAGCAGCAGGATGAACACGCCCGCATAGACAGCCAGGCGCTGCTTCTTGAACTTGCGCCAGAACTCGCGCCAGGGGGTGCGAATCTTCTGGCCGGAGGCCGCAACGGCGGCCGGATCGGGCGGCGGCAGGGGCGCACCGGTTTCGGATGTGGCGGCCAGAGGCGAATTGGAGAGCGACATGATTCCCCTCACTTGAAACGAATGCTGGGGTTGATCACGGCATAGAGCACGTCCACCACCAGGTTGATGAAAATGAATTCCAGCGAGAACAGCAGGATCTCGGCCTGGATGATGGGGTAGTCACGCATCTCGACGGCATCTACCAGCAGGCGTCCCATGCCCGGCCAGTTGAACACCACCTCGACCAGGATCGAGCCGCCCAGCAGGAAGCCGAACTGCAGACCCATCATGGTCACCACCGGGATGAGTGCATTGCGCAGACAGTGCTTGATGACCACCACGGTTTCGGTCAGGCCCTTGGCGCGCGCGGTACGCACGAAGTCTTCCTGCAGGATCTCGATGAAGGAGGAACGGGTGAAGCGCGCCATCACCGCCGCCACCGCCGCCCCCAGGGTGAGCGAAGGCAGGATGTAGTGGCGCCAGGTATCGTCGCCCACGGTGGGCAGCCAGCCCAGCTTGACCGAGAAGATCTGCATGAGCAGGATGCCCAGCGAAAATGCCGGGAAGGAAATGCCGGATACCGCCAGCGTCATGCCCAGGCGGTCCGGCCACTTGTTGCGCCAGACGGCCGAGGAAATGCCGATGATGAGACCGAACAGCACCGCCCAGATCATCGCCACGATGGTCAGCCACAATGTGGGCCAGAAGCGCGCGGCGATCTCTTCGGAGACCGGGCGCTTGCTGCGGATGGAGCGGCCAAAGTCGCCCTGGGCGGCCTTGACGAAGAAATTCACGAATTGTTCAGGCAGGGGCTTGTCCAGGCCGAGGTCGGCGCGCACCAGCGCCACCGTCTTGTCGTCGGCTTCGGGACCGGCCGCCAGCCGCGCCGGATCACCGGGCAGCAGGTGCACGAACAGGAAAACCAGGACCGCCACCAGCAACAGCGTGGGGATCAGGCCTAACAGGCGTTTGATGACGAAGGAAAACATGATGCTCTCTGAAGAAGGCCGCTGCCACGGTGGATCGAAGCCTTGCTTGTTGCGGCAACGGGCGCAGGCCCGTCGCAGGAATGCTGCCGGCGGCGCGCATGAGCACGCCGCCAGCCGGGTACTGCCGTCTTACTTGGTCAGCTCGATGTTCTCGAAGTCGATCGCCTGGTCAGGCATCACGTAGACACCCTTGAGGTTCTTGTTGCGGGCATAGAGCAGCTTTTCGGTGACAAGGAAGGCCCATGGCGCATCTTTCCAGACTTGCTGCTGGGCGTCCTTGTAGAGCGCTTCCTTTTCCTTGCGGTCGGTCAGGGTCAGGGCCTTGGCGATGTCGGCATCCACCTTGTCGTTCTTGTAGTAGGCGGTGTTGTACAGACGCGGCGGCATGGACTCGGAGGCCAGCAGCGGACGCAGTGCCCAGTCGGCTTCGCCGGTGGAAGAGGACCAGCCGATGTAGAGCAGACGCACCGGTGCGGTGGCCGGGTCCTGCCAGCTTTCCACACGCTCCACGCGCTGGCCGGCTTCCAGGGCCTGGATCTTGGCCTTGATGCCCACCTGCGCCAGTTGCTGCTGCAGGAACTGGATGATCTTCACGGCAGTGCTGTGGGTATAGGCCGACCACAGTTCGGTTTCGAAACCGTTGGGATAGCCCGCTTCGGCCAGCAGGGCCTTGGCCTTCTTCACATCGTACGGCCACGGACCGGTCTTGAAGGCGTAGTCCACACCCTGCGGCACCACCCCTTCCATCGGCGTGGCATAGCCATTGAAGGCCACCTTCACCAGTGCCTGCTTGTTGATGGCGTAGTTGATGGCTTCGCGTACCTTGGGGTTGTCGAAGGGCTTCTGCTTGGTGTTCATCGACATGTAGCGCTGGATGATCGAGGGCGCCGAGATCACGTCCAGGTTGGACTTGCTCTTCAACAGGTCAGCCTGTTCGTAGGGCAGCGGATAGGTGAACTGCGCCTCGCCGGTCTGCATCATGGCCGAGCGGGCGTTGTTGTCGACCACCGGTTTCCAGATGATTTCATCGACCTTGGGATAGCCCTTCTTCCAGTAACCGTCAAACTTCTCGACCTTGACGTAATCGGTCTGCTTCCATTCCACGAACTTGAAGGGGCCGGTACCGACCGGGTGGAAGGCGATGTCCTTGTTGCCGTATTGCTTCAGTGCGGTGGGCGAGATCATCACGGCCGAGGGGTGGGCCAGCACGTTGATGAAGGCCGAGAACGGTTCCTTCAGGACGATCTTGACGGTGTAGTCGTTGAGGATCTCGGTCTTGGCGATGCGGTTGAAGAGGTTGTAGCGCTTCAACTTGTTGTCCGGGTTGGTCACGCGGTCGAAGACGGCCTTGACCGCATCGGCCTTGAAATCGGTGCCATCCTGGAACTTCACGCCTTGCTTCAGGCGGATGGTGTATTCCAGGCCATCCTTGCTGACCAGGTAGCCTTCGGCCAGTACCGGCACCAGCTTCATGTCCTTGTCGAAACCGAACAGGCCCTGATAGAAGGACTTGGCCATGGACAGCGAGAGCGTGTCGTTGGCGTCATAAGGATCCATGGTGGTGAAGGTCGAATACACCGCCAGCGTCACGGTCTTGGCCGCAAACGCGTGCGCTGCGGCGAACTGCAGCGTGGTCCCGAGGGCCGCGACTGCCAGCCATTTGGCCGCCGATACACCCTTTTGAGTTGCTGTTGTAGACATGTGGTCTCTCCTGATCAGTAAAGCGAGGTTGGTACGACGTAGTTGGGTTTTACTGCGCTGACTGCATTTTGGTACAACAAGAACACGGACCGCCGCTCAAAAAGCGCCGGCAATACGGTGCTGGGCCACGAAGTGCCCGGGAGCCACTTCCCGCAAAGGCTCCACTTTGGGCTCATCGCCCACCAGCCGGATCGGGCTGGGAATTTCATCGGTCATCAGTTTCTTGCCCGGCTGGCGCAGGGTCGGATCGGCCACCGGCACGGCCGCCATCAGCTTGCGCGTATAGGGGTGCTGCGGATTCTCGAAAATCGCCCGGCGCGGACCGATCTCCACGATCTGCCCCAGGTACATCACCGCCACGCGGTGGCTGATGCGTTCCACCACCGCCATGTCGTGCGAGATGAAGATGAAGGAGATGCCCAGCTCGGCCTGCAGGTCCAGCATCAGGTTGACGATCTGGGCCTGGATCGACACGTCCAGCGCCGATACCGATTCATCGGCGATGACGATCTTGGGGTTCAGCGCCAGGGCGCGCGCAATGCAAATGCGCTGGCGCTGGCCGCCGGAGAATTCGTGCGGATAGCGCTGGCCGTGCTCGGGCGTGAGTCCCACGCGGGTGAGCAAGGCATCCACGCGTTGCTGCGCGCCCTCCTTCATGCCGTGCACCAGCATCGGCTCCATGATGGAATAGCCGACCGTCATGCGCGGATCCAGCGAGGCGAACGGGTCCTGGAAGATGAACTGGATGTCGCGGCGCAGCTGGCGCAATTCCGAACGCGGCAGTTGCGCCAGGTCACGACCACCGAACTCGACCTTGCCACCGGCGATGTCGACCAGACGCAGCAGCGAACGGCCGGTGGTGGACTTGCCGCAGCCGGATTCACCGACGATGGCCAGGGTCTCGCCGGAGTAGAGATCGAAGCTGACCTTCTCCACCGCATGCACGCGCTGTCTGACGCGCCCGAAGATGCCGCTCTTGACATCGAAACGCGTGGTCAGGTCGCGCACCTTGAGGATGGGCTGGCGCTGGGCGGCAATCTCCGCCTGGGCCTGCAGTTCGCTGGCGATCAGGTCGGGGCGCACCTCGGCCTGGGGGGCGATGCCAAAGCGCAGCGGTTTGTCGGTGCCGCGCATGGAGCCCAGGCGCGGCACCGCGGCCAGCAGGGATTGGGTATAGGGATGGGCAGGGGCGGCAAAGAGTTGCCGGACTTCGTTCTCTTCCACCTTCTCGCCACGGCACATGACCACCACACGGTCGGCCACTTCGGCCACCACGCCCATGTCGTGGGTGATGAAGATCACGCCCATCTGCATCTCCTGCTGCAGCGAGCGGATCAGTTGCAGGATCTGCGCCTGGATGGTCACATCCAGAGCGGTGGTCGGTTCATCGGCGATCAACAAGGAGGGCTTGCAGGACAGTGCCATGGCGATCATCACGCGCTGGCGCATGCCGCCCGACAATTGGTGCGGATGGCGACCCAGCACACGCTTGGCTTCGGGGATGCGCACCATCTCCAGCATGCGCAACGCCTCGGCCTGGGCGGCAGCGCGGCTCATGCCCTGGTGCAGGCGGATCGATTCGGCAATCTGCTCGCCGACGGTGAAGACCGGATTGAGCGAGGTCATCGGTTCCTGGAAGATCATGGCGATCTCCGCGCCCCGGATGCTGCGCATGGTGGCGTTGTCTGCCTGCGCCAGGTCCAGCGACTGGCCGCTGCGGCGCAGGAACTGCAGGCTGCCGCTGGCGATCTTGCCACCGCCGTGTTCGATCAGGCGCATGATGGCCAGCGACGACACCGACTTGCCCGAGCCCGATTCACCAACGATGGCCAGGGTCTCGCCCTGATCGACGTGGAAGGACAGGTCACGCACCGCATCGACGGTGCGCTCGGAAGTGGCAAAGCGCACGTTGAGGTGACTGACGTCGAGCACGCGTTGGGACTGTTGCATCTTGATTCTCTCCTGCTCGGCCGTTCAGGCCGGTGCTGCGTAAATGGCGGTGACCGGAGCCAGTTCACCACGACCATAGGCGCGGTACATGCCTTCGGTATTGAAGGGCAAGGCCAGGTTGCCTTGGGCATCGATGGCGATCACGCCACCGCGTCCGCCCACCTTGGGCAAGGTCTCGAAGACCACGGCACGGCTGGCCTCTTCCAGCGACTGGCCGGCGTAGGCCATGCGCGCACCGATGTCATAACAGGCGGCAGTGCGCATGAAGGCTTCGCCGGTACCGGTGGCCGACACGGCTACGGTGGCATTGTTGGCATAGCAGCCAGCGCCGATGATGGGCGAATCGCCCACGCGGCCAGGTTGCTTGTTGGTGATGCCACCGGTCGAAGTCGCCGCTGCCAGATTGCCGAACTGATCCAGCGCGACAGCGCCGACGGTGCCGAACTTGTGGTCAGGGTCGATGGGCTCCTTGGGCGCGGCGGCTTTTTCAGCGAAGGCGAACGAGGAAGCATCATGATCCAGCATGGCGCGCGACTGGCCGCGTACGCGCAGCCATTGCTCATGGCGGGCATCGGTATGGAAGTAAGCGGGTTCGACCGTGACCGCACCGTGGCGCGCCGCAAAGGCTTCGGCGGCAGGGCCCACCAGCAGGACGTGTTCGCTGTTTTCCATCACCGTGCGTGCAGCCAGGATGGGGTTGCGCAGATTGGTCACGCAGGCCACCGCACCCGAGGCGAGGTCGGCACCGTTCATGACACAGGCGTCCAGCTCATGCTTGCCTTCGCTGGTGTAGACGGCACCATGGCCGGCGTTGAAGAGCGGGCAGTCTTCCAGCAGGCGCACCGCTTCGGTGACGGCTTCCAGGGCCGAACCACCGGCATTGAGTACGGCCTGGCCGGCGGCCACGATGTCGGAGAGCGCCTGGTGATAGCGGGCCTCGTCTTCGGCCGTGAGCGATGCGCGCGTGATGGTGCCTGCGCCGCCGTGGATGACAATTACCGGAGTGGTCATGCGTTGGTCTTTCCTTTGATTGGAGCGCGCCTGGCAGTCGCCCGCACGGGCTTGGCGACCGGCGTGGAACCACCGCGCTGTTGCTGCTGGGCCAGGTACAGCCAGGGCAGCACGAATTCAGTCATTTGCGTAGCCGCCTGCACAGAGCGGCGCGCACGGTGCGCCACGGCATCGCACAGCGCCTGGATCAGGATCAGTGCAGCCGCATCCGAGGTCGGCGAGAGGCGGCCATCGGTCTGGGCATACAAGGTGACATCGGCCAGCGGCACCAGAGGAGAACCGGGCGTATCGGTCAGGGCCAGCACGCGCGCGCCCTTCTCCACCGCGCGCTGGGTCAGCCAGACGGTGTCGGCGGCATAGCGCGGAAACACCATCGAGATCACCAGGTCATCGCTGTCGAGCTTGAAGAACTGCCGCGCCGCCTGCGACGGCCCGCCCGCCATGGCCACCGAACTGACGGTGCGCACATAGGGTTCCAGCGTATGGGCCATCAACCCGGACAGGTAGGCCGAGGCGCCGAAGCCGGTGATGAAGACGCGCTGCGCCGAGAGGATCATGTCGACCGCCTGCTCGCAATGCTCGGCGGTGAGCATGCGGCGCGTGGCTTCGATGTTGGCGATGTCGCTGTCGAAGGCCGCGGCCATGATCTCGGCGCTGGTGGCGCTGCGCTGTACCTGCTCGCGCAGCTTTTCCACCGGTGCCAGGGTGGTGGCGAAATCCGACACCAGCGCGGCACGGAAAGAGGCATAGCCATCGAAGCCCAGCGCATGGGCGAAGCGGTTGGCGGTGGCCACCGAGATCCCGGCTGCTTCCGACAGTTCGTCGATGGTCATGGTGGCGGCGCGGAAGGGATTGCCCAGCACATAATCGGCTGTCTTGCGGTGCGACTTGGACAGTTGCGGATACAGCTTGCCCACGGCCTGTGCTACCGCACCGGCGCCCTGCAAACTGATGTTCTTCGGCTGATGTGTCACCGTCCGCTACCCCGTTGTCATTGAACTCACCGCCCTCCGCAAACAAAACACAAAAGAAATAAATCGTTTAAATCATTTATTTCGTTTGCAGAGAGCCCTGCCACCACTATTCTTGTCCTGTTGCGCCCGCTGATGCGGACGTCTTTATCATCGTGCAGGACATGTCATTTGCTTCAGTCCCGCCGAAAAAATGTAAATATATTTTCATTTTCCCCGAGAGTAAAGAAAAAATACTTTCAAAATTCGAATATCGATATAACGCACCAGAAGCACGCGATTGAGCGCATGAAATGCAGCAGATGTGCACCAGATGAAGGAAGATTCATGGCGCGGCGCACCAAAAATGACGCGGCGCGCGCCCTGGCGAAGACGATAAAATACGCTTCTTCATACCGTCCTGCCCGCCCATGAATATCCGTTTTCTTGAAACCTTCGTCTGGCTGGCCCGGCTGCGCAATTTCAGGCTCACCGCCGAGCGCCTGCACACCACGCAGGCTGCCGTTTCCAGCCGCATCGCCTCGCTCGAACAGGATTTCGGCGTACGGCTGTTCGACCGCAGCGCGCGCGAGGTGGCGCTCACTGCCGATGGCAGCAAGGCACTGGTCCACGCCGAGCGCATGGTCAAGCTCATGCGCGAGATGAAGGACGACATGTCCGACCGCGAAGTCTTTGCCGGCGTCATTCGCATTGGCGTCATCGAATCCATCGTGCACAGCTGGTTTCCGGATTTTCTCGGGCGCCTGCACCGGGCCTTTCCACGTCTGCAGATCGAGATCGTCAGCGACACCACCATCCACCTGCACGAGCAGTTCAGCAAGAGCAACCTGGACCTGGTGCTGCAGGCCGAACCGGTGATCGGTCCGCAGGTCAGCAACATTGCGCTGTGTGAATTCCCCATGCGCTGGGTCGGCAGCCCCAAGCTCGACATCGGCAGCGAGACGCTCTCGCTGAGCGACCTGGCGGCCTTCCCCATCATCAGCTTCGCCCGCAATTCCGGTCCGCACGCGGTGATCGAACGACTGTTCTCGGGCAGTGAGCGCGCAGAGCGCACCTTGCACATCAACTGCATCGCCTCGGTGGCCACCATGATCCGGCTGGCCACCGATGGCTTCGGCATCACCGCCGTGCCGCCGGCCATCATCCAGCGCGAACTCAACGAAGAGAGCCTGCATCTGCTGCGGGTCGATACCGAGTTCCCGGCGCTGGCGCTGATCGCCTGCTTCCGCTCGGACCATGAGAATCCGCTGACCGAAACGGTGGCGCGCATCGCCCAGGAAACGGCTTCCGACTTCGCACTCAATTGGGGCCAGGAGATTGCGCGACTGCCCGCCCCGCTTGGCTGACATGGCCCGTCCTCCCGCCTGCAGGCTGCGCTGCGCGCCGATCTGCACCGGCGTGCGGGCAGCACCATGCTGAAGCAAAACGCGCCCTGCTTTTGCTCATAAGATTTTTCAATCAATCCTGTTCAGATTTTCTTGTTGGACAGCGGCCGCCCTGCCTCTCCATACTGAATTGAGACCGGCGCCTTTGCCTTTGGGCGGCAACCGGCACCTGACCGGTCCTGCCGTACCGGCACCGACACCCTACCCGTCCATCCATGCAGAACACAACACGGCGCCGCACAGCGGACGCCGGCCACACTTGAGGAGGTTTTCCATGTCGTATTCCCCATCCGCTGCGGCCACCGCAGCGCCCTCTGCCAGCGCTGCAGCCAGCCTGGAAGCCACCTACGGCAAGATCGCCTGGCGCCTGATTCCCTTCCTGGTTTTCCTGTTCGTGCTGGCCTGGATCGATCGCGTCAACGTCGGCTTCGCCAAGCTGCAGATGCTGCAGGACCTGCAGTTCTCGGAAGCGGTGTACGGGCTGGGCGCGGGCATCTTCTTCATCGGCTATTTCCTCTTCGAGGTGCCCAGCAATCTGCTGCTGGAAAAGATCGGCGCGCGCAAGACGCTGGCGCGCATCACCATCCTCTGGGGCCTGGCCTCGATGGCCATGGCCTACGTCACCACGCCGACAAGCTTCTACGTCCTGCGCTTTTTGCTCGGCATCTTCGAGGCCGGCTTCTTCCCGGGCGTGGTGCTGTATCTCACTTACTGGTTCCCGGCACAGCGCCGCGCCCGCGTCAATGGTCTGTTCATGACCTCGTTCGCCATCGCCGGTGCGGTCGGCGGCCCCATTGCCGGCTTCATCATGAGCAGCATGGAAGGCGTGGGCCATCTGGCCAACTGGCAGTGGCTCTTCATCATCGAAGGCATTCCTTCCATCCTGGCCGGTTTTGCCGTGCTGGCCTGGCTGCCGGAAAAGCCGGCCAATGCCAAATGGCTGACCGAAGCCGAGAAGAGCGCCGTCACCCAGGTGCTGGCCGCCGAGAACAGCGCACCGGGCAAGCATTTCTCCTTCAAGGATGCCTGTAGCAATTACCGTGTCTGGATCTGCGCGGCCGTGTATTTCTGCGTGGTCAGCGGCAATGCCACCATCGCCTTCTGGGCCCCCTCGATCATCAAGGAAATCGGCATCAAGGGTAACCTGCACATCGGTCTGATCTCCGCCATCCCCTTCGTGGCCGGCACACTGGCGATGATCTGGAACGGCTTCCACTCCGACAAGACCGGCGAGCGCCGCCTGCACAGCGCCATCGCCACGCTCATCGCCTGCCTCGGCCTGATCGCCACCGGCATGACACTGGGCAACGCCACCCTGGCCCTGTGCTCGCTGACCCTGGCAGCCATCGGCATCCTGGCGGCCTTCCCGGTGTTCTGGTCGATCCCCGGCGCCTTCCTGGCCGGCACCGCAGCGGCCGGCGGCATCGCCCTCATCAACTCCATCGGCAACCTGGCCGGCTTCGTGGCCCCCTACATGATCGGCGCATTGAAGACCAGCACCGGATCGCTGTCCTCGGGCCTGTACTTCGTGGCGGCATTGGAGTTCCTCGCCAGTTTCCTGGTGGTGGTGTGCGTCAAGAAGCACTGATTTCCCCTGGCTGGCCGCCTCCCCCGGCCAGCCTCTCCTGATTCACCCTGTTGGAATGAAACCTCATGAAGCTGACTTTTACCCTCCCCGACCAATCCACCCTCGAGACCGACATCGACACCCTGGTCATCGCCGGCTGGGCCGGCCGCGACATGGCGGCCATCGAGCATCACATCGAAGAACTGGAAGCGCTGGGCATTTCACGTCCCAGTGCGGTGCCCCTGTTCTACCGCGTCTCGGCCAACCAGCTCTCGCAGGCGGCCCGGGTGCAGGTGCTGGGCGAAGCGTCCTCAGGCGAAGTGGAGACCTTCGTCTTCAACAGCGGCGGCGAGCTCTATGTCTCGATCGCCTCCGACCACACCGACCGCAAGCTGGAAGCGCACAGCGTGGCCTTCTCCAAGCAGGCCTGCGTCAAGCCCGTGGGCAGCAGCGCGTGGAAGCTCTCGGAGGTGGCCGACTACTGGGATGAACTGGTGATCCGCTCCTGGATCGAGGAAGACGGCACCACCCGGCTCTATCAGGAAGGCACACTGGCCTCGCTGCGCACGCCGGCCGACCTGATCGCGCGCTTCACCGACGGCAGGGCCACCCTGCCCGAGGGTTGCGGCATGACCTGCGGCACCGTGGGTGCCATCGGCGGCATCCGTCCTGCGGCGGCCTTCACGATGGAATTGTTCGACCCGCGCCGCGAGCGTGCGCTGCGGCACCACTACGTGTCCGAGTCGCTGGCCGAAGTGGCCTGATCCGCTTGGTGGGATGCGCTTGGCAATGCGATACTTGCGCATCCTTCTGCCTGTCTTCGTCCGACCTCACCGAATTGCCTCATCATGCCCAGCACACTGTCCCAACTGGCCGCCGACCTCGATGCCGGCCGCATCACTTCCCTGCAACTGACCGAACAAGCCCTGGCCCGCATCGCCGATCCGGCGGGCGAAGGCGCCCGTGTCTTCACCAGCGTCTACGCCGAACAGGCGCGCGCTGCCGCCCGCGCCTCCGATACCCTGCGCGCGGCCAAGCTGTGCCGCTCGCCGCTGGAAGGTGTACCGGTCTCGGTCAAGGATCTGTTTGACGTCGCCGGCGAGACCACGCTGGCCGGTTCGGTCGTCTTGCGCGGCAAGCCCGCTGCCGCCGCGCATGCGGTCGTGGTGCAGAATCTGCTCAAGGCCGGTGCCATCGTCATCGGCAAGACCAACATGACCGAGTTCGCCTACTCCGGCCTGGGCATCAACCCGCATTACGGCACCCCGCAAAATGCCTGGGAGCGCAACGTGGAAGGTGGCCGCATTCCCGGCGGCTCCTCTTCCGGTGCGGCCATCTCGGTCACCGATGGCATGGCCTTCGCCGCCGTCGGTTCGGATACTGGCGGCTCGGTGCGCATCCCCTCGGCGCTGAACGGCCTGACCGGTTTCAAACCCACGGCAGCGCGGGTGTCCATGCAGGGTGTACTGCCACTGTCCGCTTACCTGGACTCGATTGGCCCGCTGGCTGTATCGGTAGAATGCTGTGCCATCATGGATGCTGTACTGGCCGGTGAAGCGTATGTGTCTGTGGTGGCTCACCCGCTGCGCGGCCTGCGTCTGCTGGCCCCGACCAACATCGTGCTGGACGGCATGGATGAGACCGTCGGCAAGGCCTACCGCGCGGCCCTGGACAAGCTCGCCGCTGCGGGTGCCGTCATCGTCCAAGCCGAAGTCCCCGCCTTCAATGCCCTGGCCGCCATCAATGCCAAGGGCGGCTTCACGGCAGCCGAAGCCTATGCCTGGCACCGCGCGCTGATCGCCGAGAACGCGGCCGGCTACGACCAGCGCGTGGTCTCGCGCATCCTGCGCGGCAAGGACATGAGTGCGGCCGACCTGCTGGACGTGCTGCATGCCCGCCCGCGCTGGATCGCCGAGGTGCAGGCGCAACTGGCCGGCTACGATGCGCTGGTCATGCCGACCGTGCCCATCGTGGCGCCACGCATTGCCGAACTGCAAGCCAGCGACGATGCCTACTATGCCGCCAACGGCAAGATGCTGCGCAATCCCACGCTGATCAACTTCCTCGATGGCTGTGCGGTCTCCCTGCCCTGCCATGCCGCAGGCAGCGCCCCGGTTGGTTTGTCACTGGCTGCCGCCGGTGGCGCGGACAAGCGCCTGCTCTCGATGGCCCTGGCGGTGGAAGGACTGCTGGCTGCCTGAGCCCCGCATGGGCCCCTCTGATTGCCCCTCTGACAAGGCTTGCGTGCGCGCAAGCCTTTTTTGTGCGCGTTTTTAACAGGATTTACGGGCTGTTACCGACAAGTATTGCCCCGTAGGGAACATTCCGCCGCGCCGGACGCCGCATCCCCGGAATTTTCATTAGAATGCGCTTTTGCAGCGCACGATGGCCCTCTGCCGGGCCGGCGCTGAATGAACAGACAACAACCCTCCGGCATCAGCCACGACCACTCATCTGCATGGCAACCAAAAAAACCACCCCATCCGATTACAGTGAATCATCGATCCGCGTCCTCAAGGGACTGGAGCCGGTCAAGCAGCGTCCGGGCATGTACACCCGCACCGAGAACCCGCTGCACATCCTCCAGGAAGTGATCGACAACGCCTCCGACGAAGCGCTGGGCGGCTACGGCAAGAGCATCATCGTCACCATCAATGCCGACGGCAGCGTCAGCGTGGAAGACGATGGACGCGGCATCCCGGTCGGCCTGCACCCGGAAGAAAAGGTCCCGACCGTCGAGATCGTCTTCACCCGCCTGCACGCGGGCGGCAAGTTCGACAAGGGCTCGGGCGGCGCCTATGCCTTCTCCGGCGGCCTGCACGGCGTGGGCGTGTCGGTCACCAATGCCCTGGCCACGCGCCTGGAAATCACGGTCTGGCGCGAAGGTGGCGTGCATACCCTGGCCTTCTCGGGCGGCGACGTCATCGAGAAACTACAGTCGCGCCCCGCCACCCGCGACGACAAGAAATCCGGCACGCGCGTGACCGTCTGGCCCGACGCCAAATATTTCGACTCGGCCACCATTCCGCTGGGCGAGCTGCAACGCCTGCTGCGCTCCAAGGCGGTGCTGCTGCCGGGCGTGAAGGTCACGCTCATCAACGCCAAAACCGGCGACACCCAGAACTGGCAGTACGACCAGGGCCTGCGCGGCTATCTGATGGAGCAGTTGGCCCAGACCGGCAGCGGTGAAACCCTGATCCCGCTGTTCGAAGGCGAACAGTTTGCCGGCAAGGATGCCGAAGGCTTCGCCGAGGGCGAAGGCGCCTCCTGGGTGGTGGCCTGGACCGAGGAAGGCGCGGTGGTGCGCGAATCCTACGTCAACCTGATCCCCACCTCCAACGGCGGCACCCACGAATCGGGCCTGCGCGAGGGCCTGTTCTCGGCGGTCAAGAGCTTTGCGGAAATGCACTCGCTGCTGCCCAAGGGCGTGAAACTGCTGGCCGAGGACGTCTTTGCGCGCGTCTCCTTCGTGCTCTCGGCCAAGGTGCTGGACCCGCAATTCCAGGGCCAGATCAAGGAGCGCCTGAACTCCAGAGATGCCGTGCGACTGGTCGCCGGTTACTCGCGTCCGGCGCTGGAACTGTGGCTGAACCAGCACGTGGAATACGGCAAGAAGCTGGCCGAACTGGTCATCAAGCAAGCCCAGAGCCGCCTGCGCTCGGCGCAAAAGGTCGAAAAGAAGAAATCTTCAGGTGTGGCCGTGCTGCCGGGCAAGCTGACCGATTGCGAATCCTCGGATGTGACGCGTAATGAAATTTTCCTGGTCGAAGGCGACTCTGCCGGTGGCTCCGCCAAGATGGGCCGCGACAAGGAATTCCAGGCCATCCTGCCCTTGCGCGGCAAGGTCTTGAACGCCTGGGAAACCGAGCGCGACCGCCTCTTCGCCAACAACGAAATCCACGATATCGCGGTGGCCATCGGCGTCGATCCGCATGGCATCAACGATACGCCTGATCTCTCCGGCCTGCGCTACGGCAAGATCTGCATCCTGTCCGACGCCGACGTGGACGGCTCGCACATCCAGGTACTGCTCTTGACGCTGTTCTTCCGTCACTTCCCCAAGCTGATCGAGAACGGCAACATCTGCGTGGCGCGCCCGCCGCTCTATCGCGTGGATGCGCCCGCACGTGGCAAGAAGCCGGTGCAGAAGCTGTATGCGCTGGACGATGGCGAACTCGAAGCCATCGAAGACAAGCTGCGCAAGGATGGCCTCAAGGAAGGGGCGTGGAGCATTTCCCGCTTCAAGGGCCTGGGCGAGATGAATGCCGAGCAGTTGTGGGAAACCACCATGAACCCCGACACCCGGCGCCTGTTGCCGATCAGCTTCGGCGAGCCTGGCGTGCAGACTTCCGAAGAGCGCTTCAACATGCTCATGGGCAAGGGTGAAGCGGCCTCCCGCCGCGCCTGGATCGAAGAGCACGGCAACGAAGCCGAAGCGGACATCTGACATGCCCCGCGCCGCGTTCCTGTCCACCAGCGTGTTCGCCACCACCCTCCTGGGCGGGGCGACACTGCTGTGCACTGGACCGGTACAGTCGCAACAACTGGTCCGGTACACTGATGCCGATGGTGTATCGCACATGCGGGTGGAAGCGGCGGACAGTGGCAAGGATGGCAGTAGCAAGGACAGCGGCAGCAAGAAGCCCAGGACCATTGTGTACCGGTACACCGATGCCGATGGCGCAGTCCACTTCTACGCGCAGAACCTGGACGACCCGGACAAGCTCATGGCCAGCAGCGCCGCGCTGCTCAATCATCCGGGCAGCAAGGAAGCGGTGACCCCGGCCGATCCGCCCTTCGTGCGCACCATGCTGGCCCATCGCGATGCCCGCAAGTACGACAGCCTCTTGAGCGAGGCGGCCAGCGAATTCGGACTGGATGCGGCGCTGCTCAAGGCCGTGATGACGGCCGAATCCGGCTTCAATGCCACGGCCGTCTCCAGCAAGGGCGCGGTGGGCCTGATGCAGATCCTGCCTGACACGGCCGAACGCTATGGCCTGCAAGGCGACCGCCGCAAGACCCTGCACCAGAAGCTGACCGATCCGAAGATCAACATCCGCCTGGCCGCGCGCTACCTGCGCGACCTGATGGCGATGTTCCCGCAGCACGTGGAACTGGCCATTGCCTCCTACAACGCGGGCGAAGGCACGGTACAGAAATACGGCAACAAGATTCCGCCCTATCCCGAGACCCAGGGCTATGTGCGGCTGGTGTCGCGCTTCTATGAGCTGTATCGCCCGGCCGGTGCGCTGCGCCTGGCTTCCGGTGAGCGCGCCGCCGCTGCCGGCAACGGCGGCAATGCGCGCCTGAAGGTGACGCTGCCCCCGCGCGAGTCGGCCATCAACGATTAACCCAGTCAATACGAACACAACAAGACAAGCTCCATGACCGATCAACCGACCCTGTTTGACCAAGCTCCGGCGGCGCCCGATGGCGAATCGCTGACGCTCTCCACCTTCGCCGAACGCGCCTATCTCGATTACGCGATCTCGGTGGTCAAGGGCCGCGCCCTGCCCGACGTGGCCGATGGCCAGAAGCCGGTGCAGCGCCGCATCCTCTACGCGATGAATGAACTGGCGCTCAACGCCGCAGCCAAGCCGCGCAAGTCCGCCGCCGTGGTCGGCGACGTGCTGGGCAAGCTGCACCCGCACGGCGACCAGTCGGTGTATGACGCGCTGGTGCGCATGGCGCAGGACTTTTCGCTGCGCTATCCCCTAATCGATGGCCACGGCAACTTCGGTTCGCGCGATGGCGACGGTGCAGCGGCGATGCGTTACACCGAAGCGCGCCTGACGCCCATCAGCAAGTTGCTGCTCGATGAAATCGACATGGGCACGGTGGAGTTCCAGCCCAACTACGATGGCTCCACGCAAGAGCCGCGCCTGCTGCCGGCGCGCCTGCCCTTCCTGCTCTTGAACGGCGCCTCCGGCATTGCCGTGGGCATGGCCACCGAGATTCCTTCGCACAATCTCACCGAAGTGGCCAGGGCGGCCGTGGCGATGATCCGCAATCCCAAGATCACGCATGCCGAGCTGATGGAACTGATCCCCGGCCCGGACTTCCCCGGTGGCGGCCAGATCATCACGCCGCAATCGACCATCGCCGAGATGTACCAGAGCGGCCGTGGCAGCCTGAAGGTGCGCGCCCGCTGGAAGATCGAAGACCTGGCGCGCGGCCAGTGGCAGGCGGTCATTACCGAACTGCCGCCGGGCGTGTCCTCACAGCGCGTGCTGGAAGAAATCGAAGAACTGACCAACCCCAAGCTCAAACTCGGCAAGAAGTCGCTCACGCCCGAACAGCAAAACCAGAAGGCCACCATCCTCGGCCTGCTCGACGCCGTGCGTGACGAGTCCGGCCGCGAAGCGCCGGTGCGCCTGGTGTTTGAGCCCAAGTCCAAGAACCAGGACCAGACCGAGTTCATGAACACGCTCCTGGCACAGACCTCACTGGAGACCAGCGCCTCGCTGAACCTGGTGATGATTGGCGGCGATGGTCGTCCACGCCAGAAGAGCCTGAGCGACATCCTGACCGAGTGGATCAGTTTCCGCTTCGAGACGGTGACCCGCCGCACGCAGTTCCGCATGCAGAAGGTCAACGACCGCATCCACATCCTCGAAGGCCGGGAAGCGGTGCTGTTGAACATCGACAAGGTCATCCGGATCATCCGCGAATCGGACGAACCGAAGCCGGCCCTGATGGATGCCTTCAAGCTCTCCGACCGTCAGGCCGAAGACATCCTGGAAATCCGCCTGCGCCAGCTGGCGCGACTGGAAGCCATCAAGATCCAGCAGGAACTGGCCGAGCTGCGCAGCGAGAAGACCACCCTGCAGGATCTGCTGGACAATCCTTCCTCGATGAAGCGTCTGGTCATCAAGGAAATCGAAGGCGACGCCAAGACCTATGGCGATGCCCGCCGCACCATCATCAAGGAAGCCGAGCGCGCCACCTTCGAGCAGAAGGTGATTGATGAACCGGTGACGGTGATCATTTCGCAGAAGGGCTGGGTGCGTGCGCGCACCGGCCATGGCCACGATGCGACGCAGTTCACCTTCAAGGCCGGCGACAGCCTGTATGGCGCCTTCGAGTGCCGCACCGTGGACAACCTGCTGGCCTTTGGCTCCAATGGCCGGGTCTACACGATTGCAGTCAATGCGCTGCCCAATGCGCGTGGTGATGGTGTGCCTGTGACGACCCTCATCGAGCTGGCCAGCGGCAGCAGCATCCAGCATTACTTTGCTGGTCCGGCTGATACCACACTGTTGCTGGCGTCTGACGCGGCGGCTGGTTTCATCGCCAAGGCGGCCGACATGTTTGGCCGGGTCAAGGGTGGCAAGAGCTTCTTCACGCTGGACGAAGGCGCCCTGCCGCTGGCACCCAGCGTGGTGGCCGCTGACGCCAGCGCCGTGGCCTGCGTCTCGGCCAATGGCCGCCTGCTGGTGTTTGGCCTGGACGAGATGAAGACGCTGTCTTCCGGTGGCCGTGGCGTGAACCTGATGGAGCTGGAAAAGAACGAGAAGCTGGTCGCCGCCCAGGCCATCAGCCAGAAGGGTGTGGTGGTCCATGGTACCGGCAACATGAGCAAGCCCAAGGAGATTGCCTTGAGCGGCGAGAAACTGCTGGCGCACGTGGGCAAGCGTGCACGCAAGGGCCGCGTGCTGGAATCGCGGATCAAGGCGACGGGGTTGCGTTCGCAGGGTTGATGCCCGGTTTCTTTTTGCGATGAAGTCGCCCCCTGTGCAGTTTGGCAGGGGGCGATTTTTTTGATGGCTTGCATAACTGATTGCTTCGCGGGCAAGGGGCGTTCGAAGCATTTCGAATGCGGGTTGGAGTTTTGGGTGTTGGCGTGGAAGCGCCAACACCCGCTGGGGAGAATGCGCGCTCATTGTTGAAAGCGAGGAGCGTGCAAGATGAAAATCATCGGATGGATTCGTGAAGGCGACCGGGCCGCTTGCGGCGCAACGGTTATCGAGGGCGACCCGACCTGTCGCAGTCATGGACGCGCTTATGCGTTCGTCGGTGCGCGAATGGCTTGCCCCAAGAATTGCGTCATTGCGCAAGGGTTCGTGCGCTCGACGCTGACCAATGGACGTGCGCAGGTTATTCATGGCATGAAAACCAGTGGCGGCTGCCCCTGCCTGTCCACGCTAAACGACATTGATGGTGTAGGGAATAGCGGTGACGAACCGATTGCAGAACACTACTTCGTCAATGCCGACGGCCAATGGACCAGCATTCCAGCCCCTTCTACTATAGCAACGCTTTACGACGAACAGATCCATCTCACAACTCCACAGATTGAAGGAGTCCCGTACTACGCCGAAACTGCAGATGGACGCAGATTTTCCGGCCGCATTGAAGTTGATGGACTGCTACCTCGGATCGCTACTTATGACGAAGATGAATACGCAGTTTATTGGGGGGATGAAGCCCTCGCCAAGATGCAAAAGGTCGCATCATGACGACCAAAAAGCTGATGCAGCAGGCCAGGGTGCGCACAAACACGATCAAGGACTCGGTGTGCCGGATTGAGGTCCCTTCCGTAAGCTTCTCCGATCTGTGGAACGCCTACCCCGGAGGCAATCCCTGCGATGGAAAAAACAAGAACGGAGAGCCAGCCTTTAGCGATCAGTGTGCTATTCGGGTTGGCGTCGCGTTAAAGAACGCCGGAGTGACCTTCAAATCCTACCCAAGTAAAGGAAAGTGCTGGTTCAAAGGGCATACTGATCACGTCTTGAGGGCCAAGGAGCTTGCCGAATGGCTCAAGCTTCAACCCTTTGTAGGCTGCACAAAGCCCATCGACATAAAAGGCACTGGTTGGCAAGGCCGAATCAAGGGCAAAACGGGGATCGTCTATTTCGCAGATTACTGGCGCCGAACAAATAGCAATGGTGCTGCAGAACGTCAACCCACTGGCGATCATATTGATCTCTGGAATGGCAGCAGGTTGACGACAGGTAGCGGTAGCTTGCGAGCAAGACTTACGACATTCAGCAGATTTACGCTAGGTTTCGATAACGGCCTCATCTATTCGGATCTCGGCCAGGCGACCCAGATTCTCTTTTGGGAGATCAAATGAAAGGCTGCTTTGCACTGCCATTGCTAAGCATATGGGGCCTTGCGTGCGGCAGCGTCGTGGGAACTCTCAGCGCCGCGTTCGTCGCCAATTGTGGAGAAAGCTGTCCCGATGATCCTCTTCTGTGGGCGCTGGGATGCTTTCTCGCTTTTCCCGCTATCGCCCACATTATCCGCAGCAAGACGCGGCACACGTTAGCCAATACAGCGTTGATCGCCATGGGCCTTGCAGCAATCGTTCTGTTGCCGGCCCTCTCGATCTACGGCTACAAGCTTCACAACGGATATTGGAAACTGTACGCGAAGCAGGTGCATCCAGATATCGAATACAGCCTCATGGTAATTTCTGAAGTGCCGCTCCCCTCTCTTGGCATCGCTGAGGCTGAACGGTGCGTCATCAGTAACGACCTGCGTTGCGGCGAGAACCCGGAAGTGATTCCAGCCCTTTGCCAAAGCGGATTCGTGTCACTACCACGAAAGCATTGGCCCTCTTTCAAGCGACTGCCGAAAGAAGATCTGCAAGGTCTCGTACCTGACGATGATGGCCAAAAATATTTTTTAAATGATTTATGCCGACAATAACAGGCATCAGTGACTCAAACATGAATAACATCACGGCTGCGGTTTCTCATCATGAGCCTGAAATCACCGAACTGCGCGCCGACCCCGCGTTGGCAGCCGAATACCTGAAAACGGCCGCAGAATTGCTCGACAAGCCAGATGACCGCCCTGCCGCATTGCCGGCATTGCGCGCAGTGTGCGAAGCGTATGGTGGCACCGGCGTCCGAAGCCGCCCTCACCCAATCGCCACCGACACCCGATACACCAACACCCCCAGCAATCCAAACGCCCCCGCCAGCATGCAGTACGGCCCCCACGCGCGGGCGCGCATGCCATAGCCGATCAGGAGCAGCGCAATGCTGATGACGGGTATCCAGGTGGATGGGCTGTTGAAATCCATGATGCTTGCTCCTTGTCGATGACGTCGCTAATCAACCATCTCCGTACACGGGCGCTGCCGCTGCACGCCCGCTTCTCCATCACGCCATCTGGCTGATGGTCTTCCTGAACCGGCCCAGTGCAGCTACAAACAGGACCAGGCCAATTGCCAGGATAGCCAGTAGCTGCGGCCAGATCACTTCCAGGCCAGCGCCCCGGTACAGTATGGCTTTCCCCGCCGCTACAAAATGCGTGGTCGGGGCGGCCAGCATGATGTCCTGTACCGGTACAGGCATGCTCTCGCGCGGCGTGGAGCCACCCGACAGCAATTGCAGCGGCAGCAGCACCAGTACAGTCAACATCCCGAACTGCGGCATCGAGCGTGCCAGCGTGGCCATGAAGATGCCCATCGAGGTGGTGGCAAACAGATGCAGCACCGTCACCAGCATGAACAGCGCCAGCGAACCCTCAATCGGTACCTGCAACGCCATGCGTACGATCAGCAGCAGCGAAGCCAGCGCCGCCAGGGCCACGACCGAGCCCATCGCCCACACCTTGGCCAGCATGATCTCGGCCGGACTGACCGGCATGACCAGCAGGTGTTCGATGGTGCCGTGCTCGCGCTCGCGGATGAGCGCAGCACCGGTCAGGATGATGGAGAGCATGGTGACGTTGTTGATGATCTCCATGAGCGAACCAAACCAGGATTGCTCCAGGTTGGGATTGAAGCGCATGCGCAAGGCCAGCCCCACCGGCGTCGCGCCGGTGGTCTCGCTACGCCGCACGAATTGCGTCACCTCGCTGGTCACCATCTGCTGGATGTAGCTGTTGCCGGTGAAGGCCTGGCTCATGCGCGTGGCATCCACGTTCAACTGCACCGCCGGGGCGCGCCCGGCCAGCACATCGCGCTGGAAGTCAGCCGGGATGTCCAATACGAAGGTGTAGTCGCCCGCATCCAGCCCGGCATCGGCCTGGCGCGCCGTCACCAGCCGTGCCACCTTGAAATGCGGCGGATAAAACAATGACGCAATGCGCGCCGACAGCGGCGAACCATCATTGTCGACGATGGCGATGGCCGCGTTGTGCAGACTCTCCGGCATGGCCGTGGCGGCCACATAGATCGAGAGCGTGAAGGTATAGGCGATCAACACCAGCATGGCCGGATCGCGCAGCAGGCTCCACAGCTCCTTGATGCCTAGGCGAAAAATATTGGACAGGCTGGCCGGCGCGCGTCGCATCTCATTGCTCCTGCTTCTTCAACAGCAGCACCGACAAACCCAGGATCACGGGCGCGGCCACCACCAGCGGCCAGAACGAATCGCCCAGGTCCCCCACCGCGAGCGCCTTGCTGAACACGCCTCGGCTGATGGTAAGGAAATGCGTGGCCGGATAGACCTGCCCGATCAGGGCGCCCATGCCTTCGAGCGAGGAAACCGGATTCAACAGGCCGGCAAACTGCACGCAGGGAATGATGGTGCCGATCATGGTCACGAACACGGCCGCAATCTGGCTGCGGGTGAAGGTCGAGGCCAACAGCCCAAAACCGGTGGAGCAGATCACGAAGACCAGCGCCGCCAGCGTCAGCGTGAAGAGACTGCCCTTGACCGGCACCCCGAACACGGTCACCGCCAGCAACGTCAGCATGGCGAAATTGAGCATGCCCAGGAGCAGATAGGGCAACTGCTTGCCGAGCAGGAATTCGATGCGCGTGACCGGCGTGACGTAGAGATTGAGGATAGAGCCCAGCTCCTTCTCGCGCACCACCGACAGCGCCGTCAGCATGGCCGGGATCATCATCAGCAGCAGCGGGATGATGGCCGGCACCATGGCCGGCAGGCTCTTCACATCCGGGTTGTAGCGATAGCGCGTCTCGATGGCGGCGGCCTGCGCCAGTGGCTGGCCCAGGCGGTGTGTGGCCATGTCGGCCAGCCACAGTTGATGGATGCCCTGCACGTAGCCGCGCACGGTCTCGGCACGGGTGGGCATGGCGCCGTCAACCCAGGCCCCGATTTCCACCGGCTTGCCACGGGCAATGTCGCGGGCAAAGCCTGAGGGGATCTCGATGGCCAGCGAAATCTCGCCGCTGCGCATGCGGCGGTCCAGGTCCGGGTAATCGCTGATGGGCGGCCGTTCGATGAAATAGCGCGACCCCGAGAGATTGAGCGCATAGTTCTGGCTCAGGCCGGTCTGGTCGCGGTCGAGCACGGCGTAGCTGAGGTTTTCCACATCGAGGTTGATGCCATAGCCGATGATGAACATCAGGATCACCGACCCCAGCAAGGCCAGCGTGGCACGCACCGGGTCACGCCGCAGTTCCAGGCTCTCGCGCTGGCTGTAGCTCAGCGCCCGGCCCAGGCGGGTTCGCAGGCTTGCGCGACGCAAGGCGGGCTGCATGGAGGGGCGGTTTGAGGCCGATGTGAACTTTGCTTCAGGTGCCGACGTCGCCGCGCCCTTCCCCGCCGCCTCTTCCAGATAGGCGATGAAGGCTTGTTCCAGATTGGCAGCACCGCGCTGGCGGATCAGTTCGTCGGGGGTGGCGCTGACCAGCACGCGGCCGGCGTGCATGAGCGAGATGCGATCGCAGCGCTGGGCCTCGTTCATGAAATGGGTGGAAATGAAAATGGTCACCTGGTCGCGGCGTGCCAGATCGATCATCAGCTGCCAGAACAGGTCGCGCGCAATCGGGTCCACGCCCGAGGTGGGCTCATCCAGGATCAGCAGTTCCGGCTTGTGCACCATCGCCACGGCCAGCGACAGGCGCTGGCGAATACCCAGGGGCAGGCTCTCGGGCAGGCTGTCCATCACCTCCAGCAGGCCGAAGCGCTGCGCCATCTCCTCGGTACGCGCATCGATCTGCTCGGGCGGTACGCGGTACAGGCGCGCATGCAGGATCAGGTTCTGGCGCACGCTCAGTTCGCCATACAGCGAAAAGGCCTGCGACATGTAGCCCACGCGCGCACGCGTGGCCATGTCGCGCGGATCGACGGCCTGGCCGAACAGCCAGGCCTGGCCTTCGCTGGCGGGCAAGAGGCCGGTCAGCATCTTCATGGTGGTGGACTTGCCGCAACCGTTGGAGCCCAGAAATCCGAAGATCTCGCCGCGCCGGATGCGAAAGTCCACATGATCCACCGCCATGAAGTCGCCAAAGCGCATGGTCAGGCCGCGCGCTTGGATGGCGATGTCGGCCTCGCGCGCCGGGTCCGGCGGTGTCACCTGCACCGGCTGATGGCCGCGCCGCTGGTCGGGCGGCAGCAAGGCGATGAAGGCCTCTTCCAGCGCGGCGGTGCCGGTGCGGGCGTGCAGTTCAGCGGGGGTGCCGGTGGCCAGCACCTGGCCGGCGTTCATGGCGACCAGGAAATCGAAGCGGTCAGCCTCCTCCATGTAGGCGGTGGCGACGATGACGCTCATGCCTGGACGTTGCTGGCGGATATGTCCGATCAGGGACCAGAACTGCGCGCGCGAAAGCGGATCGACGCCGGTAGTGGGCTCGTCCAAGATCAGCAGATCGGGATCATGGATCAGCGCGCAGCACAGTCCCAGCTTCTGCTTCATGCCGCCGGAGAGCTTGCCCGCCGGCCGTGCCAGGAAAGGCGCCAGGCCGGTGCCGGTAGTGAGCGTATCGATGCGGCTGCGGCGCTCCTGTGCGGACTGGCCGAACAGGCGTCCGAAGAATTGCAGGTTTTCTTCGACGGAAAGCGTGGGATAGAGATTCTTGCCCAGCCCTTGCGGCATGTAGGCGATGCGCGGGCAGACCTGCTCACGATGGGCGGCGCGGCGCATGTCGCCGCCCAGCACCTCCACGCTGCCCTGTTGCAAGGCGCGCGCACCGGCCACCAGTGACAGGAGGCTGGATTTGCCCACGCCATCGGGCCCGATCAGGCCGACCATGCAGCCAGCCGGAATCTCCAGCGATACCGCCTGCAAGGCCGACTTGCTGCCATAGTGCAGCGACACGCCCGACAGGCGCGCCACCGGGCCCTGGCCGTGCGACTCCTTCATCGCGGGACCTGCACCGCCAGCGTGGCCGGCCAGTCGCGCGCCTCATCGGTGCGCACCCAGGCCACGCCTGGCAAACCGGTCTTGACCAGCGTCAGGTGCTGGCGCAGCAGCGCCGGATCGATCTGCGCCTTGACGCGAAACATCAGCTTCTGCCGCTCGCTGGCCGTTTCCACCGTCTTGGGGGTGAACTGGGCAGTGCTGGCGACAAAGGAAATCCGGGCCGGGATCACATACTGCGGCGCTGCATCGAGCACGATGCGGGCCTCGCCGCCCAGCGCCAGCCGGCCGGCCACCGCCTCTGGCACGAAGAAGGTCATGTAGACGTCGCTCAGGTCCACCAGGTTGAGCAGCTTGCCGCCACTGCCCAGCACTTCGCCGGGCTGGGCGATGCGATATTGCACACGGCCGGCGCGCGGCGCGGTGAGCGTGCTGTCATCGATGTCGACCTTGATGCGCTGAACCGTGGCCACGGCCGCAGTCACCGTGGCGCGCGCACCGCTGACCTGGGTGCGGGCGGCGGCCACGGCAGCCCGGGCGGCGGTCACCTGAGCACGGGCGGCGGTCACGGCGGCCTGCATGCCCACCACGCGGGCGCGGTCATCGTCCACTTCCTGCAAGGACGATGCGCCCTCCTTGACCAGCACCTCGGAGCGTGCCAGCCGACGCCGGGCTGCATCGAGCTCGCTCTCGCGCTGGGCGAGCTGGGCCAGTGCGGCCTGGTGGTCGCTCTCGCGCACGGCCACCTGGGCTTCGGCACTGGCCACGGCCTCAACCGATTGCTGCTGACGCGCCTGGGCTTCGTCGCGCTGGGCTTGCAGCGACAGCACCTGCATGCGCGCCAGCGGCTGGCCGGCACTGACGAAATCGCCCTCATTGACGAGCATGGCATCGACCCGTCCAGCCAGCTTGGTGGCCACGTCCACCTCGGTGGCTTCGATACGGCCATTGCCGCTGGCAAAGCCCTCGCCCGGGCCGCTCTGATGCAGGCGCAGCCAGGCATAGGCGGCACCGCCTGCAAGGATGACGGCCAGGGCAGCGGCCAGCAGGGGTTTCTTGGCGTGAGGGAGCGTCATGGTCGAGGTCCGGAAGAAAGGGGGAAAGCCGTGGGCGCATTGCTGTCGCCGCCCAGCGCCGCATACAGCGCCACGGCCGAGGACAGCAGGGCGCGCCGGATCTGCACCCGTTGCTGGCGCGCGCTCAGCAGCTCACGCTGGGCGTCCAGCACGTCGAGGAAAGGTGCGGCGCCGTTGTCATAGCGCAGCGTGGACAGGCGCGCGCGCTCGGCCTGGACCTGCTCGGCCGTCTCGGCGATGGCCAGCTGGCGGGCCAGCCACTGGCGCGCGGCCAGGGCATCGGCGACGTCCCGGAAGGCGGCTTGTACGGTCTTCTCGTAATTGGCCACGGCCAGATCGCGGCGTACTTCGGTCAGGTCCAGGTTGTTGCGCAAGCGGCCTGCCGTGAAGATCGGCACCGAGATGCCGGGCGAGAAGCTCCAGGCATGGCTGCCATCGCGGAACAGCCCGCTCAGTTCGGCACTGGCCGTGCCGAGCGTGCCGGTCAGCGAGATGCTGGGGAAGAAGGCGGCACGTGCGGCGCCGATGTTGGCGTTGGCGGCCTGCAGGCGATGCTCGGCGGCGGCCACATCCGGGCGTCGCGTGAGCAATAGCGACGGCGTGCCCGGAGCCATCTCGGGGAAAACCGTCTCCAGCGCAGTGCGCGCCTGGCCGACTGGCAGATCCACCGGAGCACCGACCAGCAGCGTCAAGGCATTCAGGCGCTGCGCGCGCTGCTGTTCCAGCTGTGCGCCCAACGCCTGGGCCTGGGTCAGCAGGGTTTCGATCTGGGTCAGGTTCAGGCGCGAGGTGGCACCAACCTCGACCCGGCGCGCAAAGATGCGATAGCTCTCCTGGCGGCTGGCGATGGTGTCGCGGGCGATGGCCAGGCGCTCGTCGATCTCGGCCAGTTCCAGCCAGGCGTCGGCCACCTGCGCCACCAGGCTCAGGGCGGCGGCGCGGCGCGTGGCTTCGCTGGCCAGGGCGTTTTGCAGGGCAGCGTCATCGAGGCTGCGCAGGCGACCCCACAGGTCCAGCTCCCAGGTGCTCAAGCCCAGCCCGGCCTGATAGGCGCTGCCGACCAGCGGACGGCCGGTCAGGTTCAGATCAGCCGGGGTGCGCGAGCGATCCAGTCCCGCTTGCGCGCCGATGGCCGGAAACAGGTCGGCGCGCTGGATGCCGTAGAGCGCCCTCGCCTCTTCTACCCGCAATGCCGCCACGCGCAGGTCGCGGTTGTTGACCAGGGCCTGCGCAATGAGCGCTTGCAGTTGCCGGTCGCGGAAGAAATCCTCCCAGCGCAGCGCCACCGTCAGTGCGTCCGTGGCGTCTTCATGCCGGGGATAGTGCGCGGCCACGGGAGCTGCGGGACGCTGGTAGTGCGGTGCCATCGACTGACAGGCGGCCAGCAGGAGCGGCAAGACGGCCAGCAAGGGACGGATTCGCAGGGAGGGCTCGCACATCGTGATTCTCGACATCGGCAGGAAATGTGGCGACAAGATGCTGCATCCGAAGCTTTGTTTAAAGCTTCGTCTTTCGTGTCCACATTATGAAGAGACCTGCTGAAAAGCCGATTGATGTACGTCAGGTTACTGACTGATGAGTCGGTAATTCATGAAGGAATTGACGGAGCACTCCCGGCCCTGCGCGCCTTGCGGGGGGATGCCCGACCGGTGCGGGAGGAGGCGTGTGCAATGCGGCCTTGGCCTTACTGGGCCACGCCGATCTGGTCGACGTAGTGACGCACTTCGGCGGCGACGGCAGCGAACAGGCTCTGCAATTCGGGCAGGCGCGGCTGGGCGCTTTGCGGCGGTTCGGCGCGGGACTGGCTTTCCACGCTCTTGAGCAGGTCGGTCAGAACGCCCGCGCCGACCAGGGCGGTCATGCTCTTGAGGCTGTGCGCCTCGCGTTTGACCTGGGGCGCATCATCGGCGCGGATGGCCTGTTCGAGCCGGGCAAAAGTGGCGGGGGCGCTCTGGGCGAAGGTACCGAACATGTGGCGGCAGGCGGCGACATCCCCCCCCATGGCATCGAGCAGAGGTTCGGGATTGATGTGCTGGTATCGGTGGTCGTTCACGCGTTTCTCCCTGTGGCCGACGCAATATACGCAAGATATTGCTCCTGTGCCAATCTCTTTTGAGCAGTTGGTCCGGCCTTGGAGCACGTGCCGGGTCGTGAGCGGTGAAGTTGAAGTGCAAGCTGTAACGTAACCAAGCCGCCAGGTGGCGTCAATCACAAGCGTCGTGAAGCATGCAAAAAACCGCCCGGTGAGACGGGCGGTGCAGACCGGGGCGATCCTGCGCGAGGATCGCCGTTGGGCGGGGGGCTGCGATCAGGCGGCGCGTTCCAGGCGCTGGACGTTGCCGTCTTCGGCGGCGCCGATCTCGATCTTGCGCGGCTTGAGCGCTTCGGGAATTTCACGGACCAGCTCGATATTGAGCAGGCCGTTTTCCAGGTTGGCGCCGACCACCTTGATGTGATTGGCCAGCTGGAAGCGCTGTTCGAAGTCACGGGCAGCGATGCCGCGGTGCAGGAAGTTGACCTGCTTGTCTTCCTTCTGCTTGCGGCCGGTAATTTTGAGGGTTTCGTTTTCGGTCTCGATATCGATTTCGCTGCGGGCGAAACCGGCCACGGCCATGGTGATCCGGTATTTGTCCTCGGCCACCAGTTCGATGTTGTAGGGCGGATAGCTGGGCTGATCAGTGCGCTGGGCGTTGTCGAACATCTGGGCCAGGCGATCGAAGCCGATAGCGGTACGGTACAGGGGGGAGAGATCAAAAGTACGCATAAAAATATCCTTTCAGTTAAGCGATGTTTTCGTCGCAGACCTCAACATCGAGCATCTGCTGGTACCGATCTAGGGATGGGGATTTTGGTTTTCAAGGGATTTTTTTCGAAAAAATGTGAGGATCACGTTGGCGATAGCGCGCGGGGTCTCGCCACGAAATTCTTCGAGGAAAGTCCAGCGATTCTGTGAGGACGGCATGTCCTGAGCGTCCCCCCACCCTCTGCCAAGCCGTCAGCATGGGCGCTATGCGATGCGGTCGGTCACGTAACGATCGGCGTGGTTGCGCAAGCGACGGCAAAAAACGCGCCCAGTCGCTCAACCCGCCTTCAACGCCGCTACCAGCGTACGCAACGCCGCTTGCGTACGCGCCTGCTTGACCCGGGAATGCAGGCGCACCTGCGCCAGCGGCAATGACGGCAGTCCCAGCCGCTGGCCAACCTCCACCGATCCAGGCGGTGCGCAGCGATGCAGCAGGGCCGACACCGCCAATCCTGCACTGACCGCCGCCCCCACGGCCAGGATGCCGCCGCCGACGAACACTTCCACCCACGCGATACCGGCGGCGTCGAGCCTGCGCAAGGACAATTCGCGAATCCGGCAGGCCGAGGAAAAGGTCGCCACGCGCAGGGCTGCGCCCGACCAGCATTGCGCATCGGGATGGGCAAACCAGCCGATGCGTTCTTCCATCACCAATTTGCCGCCCCGATCCTGCGGTTCACGGCGCACGATGACGGCATCGAGCTCGCCGCGTTCATAGGCCGGCATCAGCTCATGCGAGGAGCCCACGCGCACCTCCACCACCACGCCGGGATCAACCGCATGCAGCTGCGCCAGCGCACGCGGCAGGGTGGCACCGGCCACGTGGTCGCTGATGCCTACCGAAAAGCGTACCGGCCCCTGGTCCAGTTGCTCCAGCGCACGTTCATGTGCGGCCAGCAGGTTGCGCGCAGCCGGCAGGAACTGCTGGCCTTCGGTCGACAGCCGCACCTGACGCGGCGTGCGCTCCAGCAGGCGACGGCCCAGACGATGCTCCAGCTTCTTGAGTTTGAAACTGATGGCCGATTGCGTACTGTCCAGCGCTTCGGCCGCGCGCGTGAAGCTTTGCAGGTCGGCGGCCAGGACGAAGGCTTGAACGGTGTCCAGATCCAGCGGTTTTTCCATGACGTGTGGCCTCTTGTGGTCAGATATCCATGATGATGAATTTCAATCATTGAAATCATCCATCAGTGGTTTTTGAAATCATCGCACCAGCATAGCATGCAAGGCATGGAGACCACCCGCTCCAGCTTTTCATCAACCTGCAAGGAGAACGTCATGCCCCTGGTCCGCATTTCCCTGTTGCGCGGCAAGTCCCGCGCCTATCGCAGCGCCATCGCCGACAATGTCTATGAGGCGCTGCGCGAGAGCTTCAATGTACCGGAGGACGACCGCTTCATGGTCATCACCGAGCATGACCCGGAAGAGCTGGTCTTCAGCCGCAGCTACATGGGCATGGCCCGCACGGATGACTTCGTGCTGATCCAGCTTACAGTCAGCAATACGCGTACCCAGGCGCAGAAGAATGCACTCTATGCACGCATCGTGGAACGCCTCCAACAGAACCCCGGGATCGGTCCGGATGACGTGATGATCAGCCTGGTCGAGGGCGACAAGGGCAACTGGTCATTCGGGCGCGGGCTGGCGCAATACGTGATGTAGGCACATCGTCTGCAGGCTGCGCTGCGGCCTGCTAGGATGTCGCTCACCGTCATCACTGCGCGGCTGCCGCGCCTCCTCCATGCCCCCTGCGACATCCTGCCTGCGGCAGCCCCTGCGACACCTCACCCGTGGCCTGGCGGTCCTGCTGCTGGCCGCCGGACTGACTGCCTGCTCTTCCTCCAGCAAGTACTACGACCCCAACAAGAGCAATCGCACCGAGACGGGATTTCGCAACAACTACCCGCAACCCGAGCGGGGCTCCTTCTGGAAATGGCAGTGGGAGCGCCTGACCCAGGGCCTGCCCAAGCCGCCCGAGAACAATTACCAGTTTCCCGTCGTCAAGCCCGACCTGGCCTGGCTCAAGTCCAACCACGGCAGACCCAGCGTGACCTGGATCGGTCATGCCACGGCGCTGGTGCAACTGGGCGGCAAGAACGTGCTGACCGATCCGATGTTCTCGCAGCGGGCCTCGCCCTTCTCCTTCATCGGGCCGTCGCGCAAGGTACCGCTGCCGATGCAGATCAGCGAGCTGCCGCATGTCGACGTGGTGGTGATCTCGCACAACCATTACGACCACCTGGACCAGGCGAGCGTGCAGCAACTGAATCTGCAGGCTGGCGGGCCGCCGCTGTTCCTGGTGCCGCTGGGGGTGCGTGACTGGTTCCTGGCGCTGGGCATCACCAACGTGAAAGAAATGGACTGGTGGGACAAGACCGTTTTGGACAACCTGGACATCTACTTCGTCCCTGCCACGCATTGGTCGGCGCGTGGCGTGTTCGACCGTTCAGAGACCTTGTGGGGTGGCTGGGTGATCCAGGCGGCGGCGCAGCAAGCAGGCGCCGAGCCCTTCTCCGTCTATTTTGCGGGCGATACCGGATATTCGAAGGACTTCCGCGACATCGGCGAACGCTTCGGCCACTTCGACCTGGCGCTCATCCCCATCGGTGCCTATGCGCCACGCTGGTTCATGCAGAACCAGCATGTGGACCCGGCCCAGGCCGTCCTGATCCACGAGGACGTGCGGGCCAAGCGTTCGGTGGCCATTCATTGGGGGACCTTCGAACTGGCCGACGACGCGCTCGACGAGCCGCCCAGGGAGCTGGCCAAGGCCCTGCGCGAGGCGGGCTTGCCACAGGAACAGTTCCTCACGCTCAAGCATGGGGAGACGCTCAAGCTGGATCAGTGAATCAGGAGTACATCAACAACAAGGCCCGCATCGTTTCCGATGCGGGCCTTGGCGAGCATGCGATAGCGCAAGCTGCGCTACGTCTGCCAATCAATCCACGATGAACAACTTCGCCCCCACCGCCGTCGACGACCGGTGCGGTTCAGCCCCGTCGGCGACCTGGTAGCTCATTCCCGGCTTGAGGACAAAAGTGCGACCGTCCTCCAGCTCGGTATGCAGCTCCCCTTCCAGGCAGAGCAGCACATGTCCTTTCACGCACCAGTGGTCGGCCAGGTAACCGGGCGTGTATTCGACCATGCGCACGCGCAGGTCGCCGAACTGGCAGGTACGCCACCAGGCGGTGCCGGTGACGCCGGCATGCTCGGTGGCGGGGATCTGGCTCCAGTCCGTAGTGCCGAAGGGCAAATGGGCGATCTTCATCCGTGAAGCGCTCGGCCCTGATTACAGCTTGGACGCAATCAGCTTGCCCAGGCGCTCCACACCGGCGCGGATCTGCTCCGGCGGCACGGTCACGAAGGACAGGCGCAGCGTGTTCTTCTGCGCCACGTTGGCGTAGAACGGTGCGCCCGGAACGAAGGCGACCTTCTCCTGTTCCACGGCTTCATTCAACAGCGCGCTGGCGTCCAGGTGCTCGGGCAGGGTCACCCAGATGAACATGCCGCCCTCTGGTTTGCTCCAGCTGCAGCTGGCCGGGAAGTACTGTTGCAGCGCGTCCAGCATGGCCTGGCACTGGTCGCCGTAGAGCTTGCGGATGGTCGGCACGTGCTGGTCCAGGAAGCCGTCCTTGATGGCTTCGTACACCACCATCTGGGTCAGCTGCGCAGTGTGCAGGTCGGTGGCCTGCTTGGCCTGCTCCATCTTCAGGATCAGCGGGCGCGGTGCGACCACGTAACCCAGGCGGATGCCGGGGGTCAGCACCTTGGAGAAGGAACCCATGTAGATCACGCCCGACGGGTTCATCGACAGCATCTTGGGCAGCGGTGCATTCTGGTAGCTCAGGGCACCGTAGGGATCATCTTCGATCAGCGGCAGACCCAGGCGGGCACAGGTTTCCACCAGCTTGAAACGGCGCTCGGTGGGCAGGGTGCGGCCGGTCGGGTTCTGGAAATTGGGCAGCGAATACAGCATGCGCGCACCAGCGGCGATGGCGTCGATGGTCTCGGGTTGCAGGCCGAACTCGTCACTCGGCACCGATTCGAACTTGGCACCGTACAGCGAGAAGGCTTGCAGCGCGCCCAGGTAGCTGGGGGTCTCGACCAGCACCTTGCTGCCTTCGTCGATCATCACCTTGCCCAGCAGGTCCAGGCCCTGCTGGGAACCGGAAACCATCAGCACCTGCTCGGCGGTGATCTGAGCGCCGTTGGTGGACAGCGACGCCGCGATCCATTCACGCAGCGGCAGGTAGCCATCGGTCGGGCCGTATTGCAGAGCCATCTTGCCCTGCTGGCTCAACACGCGGTCGAAGGCGGTCTTCATGTGCTCGACCGGGAAGGTCAGCGGCGAGGGCAGGCCACCGGCGAAGGAGGTGATGTCGGGACGCATCGTCACCTTCAGGATTTCGCGGATGGCCGAGCTCTTCATGGCTTCGGCGCGCTGGGAGAACTGCCACTGCAGCGGTGCGGGATTTTCGAGTTTCATACGGTTCGTAGAGTCTGTGTCGGTGTGAGAGTGCTTCGGGCCGTGCGGCTTCTGCGGCCGCAACAGCCGGGCAGTGCATGGGATCGGCGATCAGGCGATCTCGGCGATCATTTCGATTTCCACGCAGGCGCCCATGGGCAGTTGCGCCACGCCAAAGGCGGAACGGGCATGCTTGCCGACTTCGCCAAAGACTTCACCGATCAGCTCGGAGGCACCGTTGGTCACCAGATGATGTTCGGTGAATTCGCCGGTCGAATTGACCAGGCTCATCAGCTTGACGATGCGCTTGACGCGGGTCAGGTCGCCACCACAGGCGGCCTGCAGGGTGGCGATCAGGTCCACGGCCACGGCGCGCGCAGCCAGTTTGGCGTCGTCGGTGCCGATGTCGCGTCCCAGCTGACCGACCCAGACCTTGCCATCCTTCTTGGCCAGGTGGCCGGAGAGGAAGACGGTATTGCCGGTTTGTGCATACATCACATAGGCTGCTGCCGGGGTGGCCACGGCGGGCAGTTCGATGTTCAGTGCTTTCAGCTTTTCATAGACGGACATGCGGTACTCCCAGTTGGACAGCGCCCGCTTGCGGCCAAAAGACAGTTGGCTCGCGCGTTGCGCGTTGACAAAATGTGAAAAAACAAGTGCTCGATTATCTCAAAAAACGGCAGCTTTAGCCCGTACCGGCTGAACTATTTCGGCTCGCAAACCCGGTCAGCACCGTGTCAGCGGCGCACCGCCATGCGACGGCCGATGGCTACCACCACGATCACGGCCAGGGCGAAGAGCATGTTGCTCGCATCCAGCGCCTCATGGGCGATCACCGCCGCGCCCAGCAGGCTCATGAAAGGTTGCAACAATTGCACCTGCCCGACACGGGCAATACCGCCCAGGGCCAGGCCCTTGTACCAGAAGAAGAAACCGATGAACATCGAGAACAGCGATACATAGGCAAAGGCCAGCCAGGCCGGTGCCGACGCCCTCACTCCGTACTGCCAGCCCAGCCACACCGAGACCGGCAACATCACCGGCAGGGCCACCACCAGCGCCCAGGCGATCACGTTCTGTCCGCCCATGCTCTGAGCCAGGCGTCCGCCTTCGGCATATCCCATGGCGGCAGTCACCACGGCGGCGAACAGAGCGAAGTCGGCCAGATGGAAACTGCCGCCGCCCTCGCGCAAGGCAAACGCGATCACGATGCCGGAGCCCGCCAGCGCCGCCAGCCAGAAACCCTTCGAGGGCCGCTCGCCGAAGCGCAGCGCACCGAACAGGGCGGTCGCCAGCGGCAGCAGGCCCACTACCACGGCGCCGTGGGCGGCCGGGACATAGCGCATGGCGATCGAGGAAAACAACGGAAAACCCACCACCACGCCCAGCGCCGTGATGATGAGACCGCGCAGTTGCTGGCGCGTCGGACGCGGGGCCTTGATCCAGGCCAGCAGCGCGAGCGCACAGACGCCGGCCACCACCGCGCGGCCAAAGGCGATGAAGGCCGGATTGAGCTCGGCCACGGCGACCCGGGTAAAGGGCAGCGTGAGGCTGAAGATGGCCACGCCGATCAGGCCCAGCCACATGCCGCGACTTTCGTGACGGATGACGCCGGAAGTTCTTGCTGCGGGGTGGCGGGTCTTGCTGCTGGCTTGCATGAGGGTCCCCTGTCGTCAAAACGCGTTATTGCACCAAATCATTTTTCATTTGCTACTGCTACAACCAGATTGCCAGCGCCGAATAGAGTGTCAGCGAGACCATGATGCCCGCAAAGATCGCGCGCCACCGGGGCTGTTCGAGATAGCGCCGCAAGACCGCACCGGCGCCGGCCCACACCGACACGCAAGGCAGGTTGACCGCGCAGAACACCGTACAGTAGATCAGGATGGCCAGCCAGCCGGCGCGTTCATGCAGTAACGGCATGAAGGCCGAGGCACCGGTAATGGCCATCACCCACCCCTTGGGATTGGCGAACTGGAACATCGCCGCCCCCAGGAACGACATCGGCTGCACCGCCCGCTCACCCGCACCGGCAATGCCCATGCGGCGCAATTGCCAGGCCAGATGAAGCAGATAGGCGCATCCCAGCGCCTTCAACAACAGCACCACTTGCGGCAGCGCCACCACCAGTTGACCTATACCGAATGCGCATACGGCCAGCAGCACACCGAAGCCGAAGGTGATGCCCAGCATGTGCGGCAGGGATCGCCGGAAGCCGAACCAGATACCCGAGGAGGTCAGCATGATGTTGTTCGGCCCCGGCGTGATGGAGGAGACGAAGGCAAACGACATCAGCGGCAACAAGGCTTCGATCATGCGTTTCTCCTGTGCGCAGCCTGCGCCAGCGACACCACCTGCGCCGGTGCCAGAAGCGCATCGGCCGCAGCGCTCGGGCGTGCCAGCACACGGGCGAAGACGTCGTGATCGACGTTGCCGCCGGAGAGCGTGACACCGATCTTCTGGCCGCGCAGACGCGCGCGCAGTTGCAGGGCGGCGGCCAGCGCACAGGCACCCGCGCCTTCGGCCACATTGTGGGTGGCGATGAAGGCCAGCTTCATGGCATCCATCACTTCGTCATCAGTGACGGCGACGACCTCGTCAACGTCGCGGAGCATCACGTCCAGCGAAGCCTGGTCCGGCACACGACAGGCCACGCCATCGGCGATGCAGGTCGAGACCGGCGCTTCGATCTTGCGGCCCGCCTCGAAAGAGAGCTTGTAGGCCAGCGCATGGGCCGAGACCACGCCGATGATGCGCGTCTTCAAACCCAGCGCATTGCGGGCCGCAACCGCACCACACATACCGGAACCTTGCCCGATGGGCACCAGCACCACATCCAGCCCGGGCTGGGCGGCGAAGAGCTCCATCCAGTAGGTCGACACGCCCGCCACCAGGTCACGGTGGAAGGAAGGGATCATGTGCAGTTGCTGCTCGCCGGCCAGACGCTGGGCATGTTCGCGGCTGTCCTGGAATTCGTGGCCATGCTCGATCAGGTCCACGCCCAGGGCGCGCATGGCGGCATTCTTTTCGCGGCTGTTGCCTTCGGGGACCACGATGGTGGCGGCGATGCCAAAGCGCCGCGCCGACAAACCGACCGACTGGCCATGATTGCCGCGTGTAGCGGAAATGACGCCGGACAGTTGCGGCTGCTGCCGGGCCAGGTGATGCAGATAGACCATGCCACCGCGCACCTTGAAGGCACCGGTCGGAGCGTGGTTCTCATGCTTGACCCACACCTCGGCAGCCAGCGCCTGGTTCAGCAACGGCCAGCACAGTTGCGGGGTCGGAGCCATGCCGGCGTAGACGATGCCGGACGCCTGTTCGATCTCTTCCAGGCCGGGCAGCAGTTCGCTGGCAGTCCGGGTGGCTTGGCTGGCTTGGATGGACAGGCTGGTCATGACGATGGTCTCCTCGAAAAGATGCGAAACAAGAGCACTGATCACAGCCCGGTCCGGCGCATTCCCGCCAGGCCGCTTACTCTTGCATTGGCTGACATCCTAGCCGACAATACCAGTACAGTACCTGTACACTTTTCCAAATAGTTTCAAACATTGTCACGGTAAAATGACCAATACAGTCAAGCATCTGCGCAGTATTCCCTCCAAGACACTGTCCAGTGAAAGCGCCCTGCCCGGCTGGCCGCTGCTCATTCGCGAGAGTGGCGAGTCGCTGGTGGACCAGATCGTGCGCGGCGTACGCGCCCGCATCGATGACAAGCTGCTGCGTGGCGGCGCGCGCATGCCCTCGATCCGGCAGTTTGCCGATGCCCACGAGATCTCGCGCTTTACCGTGGTGGAAGCCTTTGACCGGCTGGTCGCCCAGGGCTATCTGGAGTCACGCCGGGGCTCGGGATTCTTCGTCAAGGAACGGGTTGCCGTCGCCAACGGCTACGGCAACCTGGCCGCGCAGGCTGAGGCGGTGGCCGAGGCCGAACGCGGGCTGGATGTGGTCTGGCTGGTCCGCAACATGTTCCGCCAGATGCCGCCGCACAAGATGCCCGGGGGCGGCCTGCTGCCGCCGGACTGGCTCGATGGCGAACTGATCGCCAACGCCCTGCGCGCCATCAGCCGTGACAATCCTTCCCTGCTGCTGGGCTATGGCACACCGCTGGGTTTCCTGCCGCTGCGCCAGCAATTGCAGTTGAAGCTGGCCGAGCTGGAAATCGCGGCCGCGCCCGAGCAGTTCGTGCTGACCACCGGCGTGACCCAGGCCATCGATACGGTGGCGCGCCACTTCCTGCGGCCGGGCGACGTGATCTTCGTGGATGATCCGGCCTGGTTCCTGATGTTCGGTTCCTTTGCCGCGCTGGGGGCCAGGATCGTCGGTATCCCGCGCCTGGCCGATGGCCCGGACATCGCCCAGTTGCGCGAGCTGGCGGCCATCCACAAACCCAAGCTGTACGTGATCAACTCGGTGCTGCACAACCCGACCTCGACCTCGCTGTCAGCTGCCAAGGCGTTCCAGGTGCTGCGTATCGCCGAGGAGCATGACTTCATCATCGTCGAGGACGACATCTATTGCGACATGCACCCCGGCTCGGCCGTGCAGGCCGCCACGCGCATTGCGGCGCTGGACCAGTTGCAGCGGGTGATCTATCTCGGCGGGTTTTCCAAGACCCTCTCGGCCAACCTGCGCGTGGGCTTCATCGCCACCTCGGCCGAACTGGCGCGCAGCCTGGCCGACCGCAAGCTGCTCTCCACACTCACCACCGGCGAGATCGGTGAACGGGTGGCCTACCGGGTGCTTTCCGAAGGGCATTACCGCAAGCATGCGGAACGACTGCGGGCGCGTCTGAACGGTGCGCGCGACAAGGTGATGCGCCAGCTGGAGAGGATGGGCATGGAGGTGGAGGATCCGCCGCCCTGCGGCATGTTCCTGTGGGTCGATACCGGGCGCGATACCAACGTGCTGACCGAAGAGGCGATGGAACAGGGATTCCTGCTGGCGCCGGGTAGCCTGTTCTCGCCCTCGCAACTGCCCTCCACCCGCATGCGCATCAACGTCGCCGGGATGTCGGACCCCGGCATCTGGCGCTTCCTGGAAAAGGCGATGGACCGCTGACCATCGCCCTCTTCCCGCACGGCAGGCCGGCCCCGGCTCATCGTTCCATCAGGCCGTCACCAGATGGATGCGGGCAATCTCCTGATTGCTGGCGTTGTAGAAGGCATAGTCGGTCGAACCGGGGAAGTAGACGTAGTGGTCAGAACCATTGGCCATGATCTGCAAGCTCTCCGAGGAACTCATCTTGACGGTCAGCACCTTGGAGATGCCGCTGCCGTCCATGCCCATCTGACGCACGTCATCGGCCGTGATGATGACGTTGGTACCGCTGCCGGCACTCACGTCCAGCGTGGTGATGCCGGTGACCTTGCTGGAGAAGTTGCTCAGATTGAGCGTTGAACCCAGATCGGCGAAATGCAGCGTGGTCACGCCGGCGCCACCGCTGATGCTGTGGATGTTGGCGCTGCCGGTGGTCTGGTTGACCATGTCGCTCTGCGCCCCCGCCGAACTGTGCGAGCCGGCACTCACGTTGATCAGGTTGCTGCCGCTGCCCACCGTGACCGAATTGCTGCCGCCATCGACCACGTTGAAGATGTCGGTGCCCGAACTGGCGCCGCCGCCATCGAGTACGTTGGTGGTGGTGGTGCCACGCGCAGAGAGCACGTTGGCCGCACTGTTGCCGGTCAGGGTGCTATCGACGTTGGCACTCCCTTCCAGGTTGGCAATGCCGATGTAGCTGTCGCCGCTGGCATCGCCGCCGCTACCGCCCGACACCAGGCTGGCGGAGATCGTACTGCCGGTCGAATACAGGTAGCTGACCGTATCGCTCCCCCCTGCCCCGCCGTTGAAGATGTTGGCCGCACTGCTGGCATAGAAGGTATCGCTGCCGGAACTGCCGGTAGCGTTCTGGATGTTGGCGTAGGTGTCCCCGGCTGCATAACCGCCACTGCCGGTGCCATGGAACAGATCCACCACCACCGCCGAGCTGCCCGAGCGTGCATAGTTGACGGTGTTGTTGCCCGCCCCGCCGTCGAAGAAATTGGCGACGCCGCTGGCATAGAAAGTATCGTTGCCAGCGCCGCCGGTGAGGTTGTCGATGTTGGTGAAGGTGTCCCCCGCCGCATAGGTGCCGGTGGCCGCCAGGGTGTTGGTCAGGTCCACGGTCACGCCGCCGGTATCGTATTCGTAGCTGACGGTGTCCACGCCATTGCTGCCGCCGTCGAATTTGTTGGCCTGGGTACTGGCCTTGAAGAGGTCGTTGAAGGCGCTGCCGATGACGTTGTCGATGTTGACCAGGATATCGCCCTGGGCATCTCCTCCCGTGCCGGATCCGTTCTTGAGGTCGATGGTCACGGCCGAGCCGGAACCGGCATACGAGGCATAGGTCGACGCACGATTGCCGTTGACTGCGGTGATGGTGTCCGCACCTGCACCGCCCTCCAGCACCGACTGCGTACCCGCCGTGGCGAAGCCGGTCAGGGTGTCGTTGAAGGCACTGCCGACTGCATTTTCGATGCTGACATAGGTGTCGCCCTGCGCATAGTTGCCGCTGCCGGTGCCCGTGGACAGGTCCACGGTCACGCCGGTAGTACCGTCACCGCTGGTGGAGAGCGAGTAGTTGACCGTATCGGAGCCCCCCGCGCCACCACTGAGCTTGTTGGCATTGGCACTGGCGAAGAAGGTGTCGTTCTGGCTGCTGCCGATGAGGTTGTCGATGTTGAACAGCGTATCGCCCTGGGCATCGCCGCCGCTGCCGGTGCCGGCCTGCAGGTTGATGCTCACGCCCGCTGACGAGCCGGCATAGGACGCATAGGTATCGGCACGGTTGGCGAGCACGGCAGTGAGGCTGTCAGCGCCCTTGCCGCCGGTCAGCACCGAGCTCACACCCGCCGTGGCGAAGCCGGTCAGGGTATCGGCCCAGTCGCTGCCGATCACGTTCTGGATGTTGGCGTAGGTATCGCCCTGGGCGTAGTTGCCGCTGCCGACACCGGTTGAGAGATTCACCGTCACGCCGGTGGAACTGTTGCTGCTGGCCGAGCCGGCATAGCTGACGGTATTGGACCCGGCACCGCCATCCATGAAGTTCACCGCCAGGCTGGCCACGATGGTGTCATTGCCGCTGCCGCCGGTGGCATCCTGGATGTTGGCGTAAGTATCGCCATTGGCCAGGCTGCCCGTGCCGCCGCTGCCACTGCCGGTGAGCAGGTTGATGGTTTCATCGGCGCTGGAATTGACGTAGCTCACGCGGTTGTGCAGCGAGCCGGTGCCGCCATCGAGAGCGTTGGCCGCTGCGCTGGCGATGAAGACGTCATCGGCGGTGCCGCCGGTGGCGTCCTGGATGTTGGTGTAGGTATCGCCGTTGGACAGGCTGCCCGTGCCGCCGCTGCCGCTGCCGTTGAACAGGTCGATGGTCTCCGAGACGCTCGAGGTACTGTAGTTGACGCGGTTGTGGCTGCCACCACCGCCATCGAATTTGTTGGCCGCGCTGTTGCCGTAGAAAGTGTCGTTGCCGCCGCCACCGGTGACGTCCTGAATGTTGATGTAGGTATCGCCATTGGCCAGGCTGCCCGTGCCGCCACTGCCGGTGCCGGTGACCAGGTTGACGGTTTCGTCGGCACTGGAATTGGCGTAGCTGACCAGGTTGTGCGAACTGGCCGTACTGGTGCCGCCGTCGAAGAAGTTGGCCGCGCTGTTGGCGATGAAGACATCATCGGCCGAGCCGCCTGTGACGTCCTGGATGTTGGTATAGGTATCGCCATTGGCCAGGCTGTTCGCGCCACCGCTGCCGGTGCCGTTGAACAGGTTGACCGTTTCGGCCACGGTGGAACTGCTGTAGTTGACGCGGTTGTGACTGCCGCCACCGCCATCGAAGAAGTTGGCGGCACTGGTGCCGTAGAAGGTGTCATTACCGCTGCCACCGGTCACGTCCTGGATGTTGGTGTAGGTATCGCCATTGGCCAGGCTGTTCGTACCGCCGCTGCCCGTGCCTGCGATCAGGTTGACGGTTTCATCGACCGTGGAGTTGGAATAATTGACCCGGTTGTGCGTACCGCCACCGCCATCGAAACTGTTGGCGGCGCTGTTGCCGTAGAAGGTGTCATTACCGCTGCCACCGGTGGCATCCTGGATGTTGGTGTAGGTGTCGCCGGCTGCCAGCGTGCCGCTGCCCAGTCCGGTGACAAGGTTGATGGTCTCATTGGCCGTGGAGTTGGCATAGCTGACACGGTTGTGCGAACTGGCCGTGCTGGTGCCGCCATCGAAGTTGTTGGCCGCCGCGCTGGCTACGAAGAGATCATCGGCCACACCGCCGGTAGCGTCCTGGATGTTGGTGTAGGTATCGCCATTGGCCAGACTGCCGGTGCTGCCACTGCCATTGCCGGTGAACAGGTCGACCGTTTCGGAGACCGTGGAGCTGCTGTAGTTGACCCGGTTATGGCTGCCCCCACCACCATCGAAGTTGTTGGCCGCCGTGTTGCCGTAGAAGGTGTCATTGCCGCCCCCGCCGGTGACGTCCTGGATGTTGATGTAGGTGTCGCCGTTGGCCAGACTGCCGGTGCCGCCCGTGCCCTGGCCGGTGACCAGGTTGACGGTTTCATCCACGGTGGAATTGGTGTAACTCACACGGTTGTGCAGCGAGCCGCTGCCACCGTCGAAGGCGTTGGCAGCCGCGCTGGCGATGAAGACGTCATCGGCCGTACCACCGGTCACATCCTGGATGTTCGTGTAAGTGTCGCCATTGGCCAGACTGCCCGTGCCACCCGACCCGGTACCGGCGAACAGGTTCACGGTCTCGGCCACGGTGGAGCTGGCGTAGTTGACCCGGTTGTGACTGCCGCCGCCGCCATCGAAGCGGTTGGCCACCGTGTTGCCATAGAAGGTGTCGTTGCCGCTGCCACCGGTGGCATCCTGGATGTTGGTGTAGGTGTCGCCTGCTGCCAGGCTGCCGGTGCCGCCGCTGCCCTGGCCGGCGAGCAGGTCGATCGTCTCGTCGACACTGGAGTTGGCGTAGCTGACCTGGTTGTGCGTGCCGCCGCTGCCGTCGAAATGATTGGCCGCAGCACTGGCGATGAAGGTGTCATCGGCGCTGCCACCGGTGGCGTCCTGGATGTTGACGTAGGTATCGCCATTGGCCAGGCTGCCGGTACCGCCTGTGCCCACGCCATTGAACAGGTCCACCGTCTCGGCCACGCTCGAGTTGACGTAGCTCACGCGATTGTGCGAGCTGGCCGTGCTGCTGCCGCCATCGATGAAGTTGGCGGCAGCGTTGGCGATGATGAGGTCGTCGCCCGAACCACCGGTCACGTCCTGGATGTTGGTGTAGGTATCGCCCGCAGCGTAGGTGCCGCTGCCGCTGCTGGTGAAGAGGTTGATGGTCTCGCTGGTGGTCGAGTGCGCATAGCTGACCCGGTTGTGCAGCGACCCGCTACCGCCGTCGAAATTGTTGGCCGCCAGACTGGCCACGAAGGTGTCATCGTAGATGCTGCCGGTGAGGTCCTGCACATTCACCAGCTTGTCGCCCGCCGCATAGCCGCCGGAGGTGCCGCTACCATTGGTGAAGCTCAGGTCCACCGTGACGGCGGCGTCGGAACCGGCATAGCTGACGCGATTGTGCGAACTGGCCGTGCTGGTGCCACCATCGATGCTGTTGGCCTCGCTGCTGGCGATGATAACGTCGTCGAGCGAGGAGCCGACCACGTTCTGGATGCCGGTGTAGGTATCGCCCGCGGCAAAGCCGCCACTGCCGCTGCCGGTCACCAGGTTGACGGTGACTGCCGCCGTCGAGAAGGCATAGCTGACCGTATTGGAACCCAGCCCGCCGGCAAGGACATTGCTGTTGCTGTCGGCGATGAAGGTATCGTCGTAGGCCGAACCGATCACGTTCTGGATGCCGCTGTAGGTGTCGCCCCCGGCGAAGCCGTTGCTGCCGGTCCCATGGAACAGGTCGACGGTGACGCCGTTGCCGTCGCTGGCCTTGGCATAGCTCACCGTATTGGTGCCGGCCCCGCCGACGAAATCATTGGCAGCCAGGCTGGCGATGAAGGTGTCGTCGGAGGCGCTGCCGGTGACGTTCTGGATGTTGACGTAGGTATCGTTGTCGGCATAGCCGCCGCTGCCGCTGCCCAATACCAGGTCCACGGTGACGCCGGCGTTCGATGCGGCATAGCTGACGCGGTTCGAGCCGGCTCCGCCGTCGAAGTTGTTGGCCGCGGCACTGGCCACGAAGCTGTCATTGCCAACACCGCCGGTGAGGTCCTGGATGTTGGAGAGCTTGTCGCCCTGGGCGTAGCCGCCTGAGGTGCCGGTGCCGTCGGTGTAGTTCAGGTCCACCGTGACCGCCGTGGTGGAGGCGGCATAGCTGACGCGGTTGTGATTGGAACCGGCACCATCGAAGGTATTGGCATCGGCGCTGGCTACGAAGGTATCGTCGTAGGCACTGCCGATCAGGTTCTGGATGTTGCTGAAGGAGTCGCCCGCCGCATAGTAGCCGCCGGTACCGGTGCCGATGGCATTGGTGAGATCGACCGTCACGCCACCTGTCGAGTAGATGTAGCTGACCGTATTGGAGCCAGCGCCGCCGTCGAAGTTGTTGACGTCGGCGCTGGCGATGAAGGTATCGTTGAAGCTGCTGCCGACCAGGTTCTGGATGTGCGCCAGCACGTCACCCTGGGCATAACCGCCAGAGGTACCGGTGCCATCCGAGTGCGTCAGGTCGACCGTGACGGCGGCATTGGAATTGGCATAGCTGACCGTATCCGAACCGCCCAGCCCACCGTTGAAGTTGTTGGCGGCAGCACTGGCGATGAAGGTATCGGAATATGAACTGCCGACGATGTTCTGGATGTTGGTATAGGTATTGTTCTGCGCATAGCCGCCGCTGCCGCTCAGGGTGATCATGTTCACCGTGACCGCGCCGGTCGATGCCCCGTAGTTCACCGTATCGGACCCGCCGCTGCCGCCATCGAAGTGCACGCTGTCCACCCCGGCGATGAAGACGTCATCGAAGGCCGAGCCGATGGCATTCTGGATGTGGTTGTAGCTGTCGCCCTCGGCATAGCCGCCGGTGCCGCGTCCGGAGACGAAGTTGATCGATACCCCCGTCGTCGACCCGGCATAGCTGACCGTATCGCTGCCGCCGCTGCCGCCATCGAAACTGTTGGCGTCGGCGCTGCCCACGAAGGTATCGTTGTAGGCGGTACCGATGACGTTCTGGATGCGCACGTAGCTATCGCCCGCCGCCGCCCCGCCGCTGCCCACCCCGCTTTGCAGGTTGACGTTCACCCCGGCATTGGAGTTGACATAGGACACCGTATTGGAACCCAGCCCGCCATCGAAGCGGTTGGCGTCGCCACTGGCGATGAAGATGTCGTTGTAGTCGCTGCCGATGGCGTTCTGGATATGTGTATAGGTGTCGCCCTGCGCGTATCCGCCCGACCCGGTGCCGGTGACCAGGTTGACTGTCACGGCACTGTTCGATGAAGCGTACGACACTGTATCGGACCCGCCGCTGCCACCGTCGAGTCGGTTGACCGCTGCACTGGCCACGAAGGTATCGTCGAAGGCACTGCCGCGCAGGTTCTGGATATTGCTCAGCTGGTCGCCCTGGGCATCCCCGCCCGTGCCCGCCCCGGTGACCAGGTTGACTGTCACGCCGGCGGAGGACCCCGCATAGCTGGCCGTGTTGACGTTGGTGCCGGTGCTGTTGAGGCCGCCCACGATCTGGTCGGCGCCGGCGCCCCCTTCGAAGAAGGTATTGCCACTGCCGCCGATCAGCACGTCGTTGCCGGTGCCGCCATAGAGCAAGTCATTGGCGTTGCTGCCATAGACGGTCACGCCACCGTTGCCGGCATGGATCTCGTGCGGCAGGCCCTGGGCCGGCAGCACCAGCACCGGGTCGCCGGTGGCCGGGTCGAGATAGCTCAGGTCACCATAGGCACTGGCATCCTTGATGGCCACGTGGCGAGTGTCGTTCAGGGTGAGCTGGCCATTGGAGGTAGCCACCACGGTGGTGAAGCTCAGGTCGAAAGCCTGGTGTACCGGTGAGGCTGAATTGGCTTCCACCGTACTGTACTGGAACTGTAATGGGAAGTCGGTTTGACCGGCCGCCACCGACACCTGGAAACGTCCGCCACCGAGGTCGGTACCGTTGACGATGGACATGCCCGCCGGTACGCCCGAGACCGTCACCGACACCACCGTGCCACTGCCGGTGATGGTCACGTCGAACACCTTGATGAAGGTGCCGGCATTGTTGCCCGCCGCGTAAATCGTATGCACGCTGTCGGGGGCATTGATGACCTGGGTACTGAACTGCAGCGGCAGCCCGGCATCGGTGGCCGAAGCGGCCACGCCACCGCTCCCCCGGAGAACATCGCCGCTCTGCGTGGTCGTGGCGAGGTTGACCAGCTTGATCGCCATCGATGGCTGCGAAGGATCGACCACGATGGTGGAGGGCTGGCTGCCGGGGCGTTCCGGCGGCAGCTGCAGATCGCTCGGCTTGACGGGGGCGTCGTTGGAATTGGGATTGATCTGGGGCGAAAACACCGGGGGAGTGTTGGACACCAGATCCTGCGCCGCCGCTGCCGTGGCCCCCACGGTGGTGTGGGTGGTATCGCCGCCGACGACAGGACCTGCCGAGGTGGCCGACTTGGAGCTGGCGCTGCTGCTGGTCAGGGACGCCGCATTGTCACTGATGATCTGGGCGAACTGGGTGGCCCCCTCGCCGCCGATGCTGGCCGAGTTGCGATCCACCGTCACCGTCTGGGCCGGGGCCACGTTGGGCGCCGAGCTCACGGGATCGGAATTGAGCACGCGCGACTGGTCGTTGGGCTTGAGCGCGATCTTGCCCACGGTATCGAGCAGCTTGCCGGTATCGGCGCTGGTGTCGGTGAACTTGACCTTGGACTTGTCGTCCATCGCCTCCATGGCGCCGCCGGCCAGCACCACCTTGGTGCCGTCGGCCATGTGCAGCACCATGTCCACGTCGACCACCTGCACGTGCTGCACGGCCGCGCGGGTGGCGCTGACCTGGAAGCTGCCGGCCTGGTCGGGCATGACCACCTTGACGGGGCCTGCCACCTTGTCCGCGGAGTTCGCTTGTGATGAGCTTGCGGTTGCCATGTTTCCTCGCTATCGAAGATCGTTCGAGTTTCGAATCTGGTTCGGTGTGATCCTGCCTGGCAGAGTCACTGCAAAATCTGGTCGCGCGGTCCGTCTGCCACGATGCGCCCGCCCTCGATGACGATGATGCGGTCCACGTGGCGCAACAGCGCCGGACTATGGGTGGCCACCACCAGCGTGCGGGAGCCGGCATAGGCCGCCAGCCGCTCGATGATGCGGGCCTCGGTCTGCTGGTCCACGCCGGTCGTCGGTTCGTCCAGCAGCAGGATGCGCGGGGTGCAGGCGATCACGCGGGCCAATGCCACCATCTGACGCTGGCCGCCGGAGAGATTGCCGGGCGCCTTGATGGCCTGATCCAGGCGCAGCTCGCCGCGCGCGATCAGGTCATCCAGTGACGATACCGCCAGCGCAGCTTCATAAACCTGGCCCGGCACGCGGTCGCCCACGAAGATGTTGGCCGCGACCGTGCCATCGAAAAGGAAGGGTTCCTGCGGCTTGAAGCCGATGCAGCGCATGCGCACTTCGGGGGCATAGGCCGTCACGGCCACGCCATCGATGAGGACGTGGCCTTCGTCGGGCTTGTGCAATCCGGCCAGCGCCCGCAGCAGCGTGGACTTGCCGGAGCCGGAACGTCCTACCAGGCCGACCTTCTCGCCGGGCTGGATGGTCAGCGAAATATTCTTCAGGGTCGCATTTTCTTTCTGGTCCAGGTGCAGCAGCAGATTGCCGACCTGGATCAGGCCGCGCATTTCCTGGCGTAGCACGTCGGCGGTCGGGGTTTCTTCCTGCTCTTCGAACAACTGGTCGAATTCGGCACGGGCACGGCGGAACATCTCGATGCGCCCCAACAGCGCAGCCAGCGAGGACAGCACCGTGGTGGCGCGACTGATCAGCAGCGAACAGGCGATGAGCGCACCGACGGTCAGCAGGTTGTCTTCCACCAGATAGACACCGACCACCAGCGTGGCCACCGAGATGAAGGTGTAGCCGACGGTGGAGATGGCGTAGCTGGTGTTCATCCAGAAACGGCTCTTGGCCTGGGCCACGGCATTGGCGCCGGCATCGGCCAGGAAGGCGCGCATGAGGCGGTCCTGCAGGGGCGTGGTCTTGAGCGTTTCCATGCCGTAGACGATGCTGGCCAGCTTGTCGACCTTGCCGGTGCCGGCCTTCATGGCGGCATGGGCGTAATCGTTGGCCGGCACCTTCAGCAGCAGTTGCAGCCCCACCAGCAAGGCACCGCCCACCAGCAGCACCCACACCATGTGGCCGCCGATCAGGCCCAGCACCACCAGATACAGCGCCAGGAACGGCAGGTCCACCAGCAGCAGCATGTAGTTGGAGGACAGCAGGTCGCGTGCGGCCGACAGATCGCGGTAGCGCGCCAGCACCACGCCCACCGGGGCCTGTACCTTGGCTGTCAGCAGGCGGCGTGCCGAGACTTCGTCGAATTCGCCATCCAGGCGACCGGCCAGTTGCTCGGTGTAATACACGCGGATGATGCGCAACACCAGCTCCAGCCCGATGAAGAGCAGCATGCCCAGCGTCAGCGCCCAGAGCGTTTCCGGGATGTGATTGCCCAGCACCTTGTCGTAGATCAGCCGCGAATAGAGCGGCATGAGCAAACCCAGCAGGTTGACCAGGATGCCGGCGACGATGATTTCGACGAAGCGGCTGCCATAGGCGCGCAGCAGCGTCAGGTAAGTGGGATCGGCGCGCAGGTCCGTGCGGACTTGCGGCTGATCGATGTGGACCTGTTCGCTGGCGTTCATGGTGTGCGGTGATCGTCGTCAGGCCGGCATCAGGCCTGGCCGCCGCGATTGGTCGCGGTGAGTTCGCGGATCGCTTCGCGCAGCTCCAGACGCAGGTCCTTGACCATGGTCTGGCGGCCGCTGCGCATTTCTTCGATGACGGTCTGCCAGTTGATGTTCTGGCGCATCAGCGCTTCGGTGATGGAGGTCAGCGATTGCGGGATGGCCCCCAGGTTCTTGACGCGGTCGTTCTGGGTCGCCATGTGCTTGGCCAGGTCGATCTGCAGCTGGCGTGCGGAGAGCGCATCGCGCGCCATGTTGCTGGAGTTCTCGCCGATGGTGTTGCCCAGTTCGTTCAGACGAGCCGCCACGGTGGCCTGCAGTTCGCCCTGGTACTGGATGGCACCCATCTCGTCGGCCAGGCGTACCGAGATCTGGTTCAGCAGCGCCGGCAGTTGCGCAATATTCTGCGCGTTCTTCTCGTTCATGCTGGAGATTTCGCCCTGCTGCGCCTGCAAGGAATTGAGCGCCGTGGACAACGCCAGTTGGCCGGTCTGGATGGTAGTGACGATCTGCGGCAGCACTTCGAAGGTGCGATTGGCGATATCGCCATTGACGGAGAGGCGCTCTTCCAGCGAGGACAGGCTGTCGGAAAGATCGCGCGCCGAGGTGATCTTGGTGTTGATCAGCTGGCCGACGTTGCGGATTTCTTCCAGCGTCTGCTGCGCGGTTTCGTGCATGCGCGGGCCGAAGGCCACCAGTTGGCGCAGGCTGCGCGACTCTTCCATGCTGTCGTTGAAGAGCTGGACGATGTTGTTCAAGCGATCGTTCAGACCTTCCAGCTTGATGCCGGCCTGCAGTGAGGCTTCCGAACTGTTGCGCGCAGCCATGATCGATTCACGCTGCAACACCATGAGGTCCTGCAGGAATTCGGCGAGGAAGGTTTCGGAGACGCCCTGGCGCTGGGTGGCGGCCGGGCCGCTCATGTCGTGCACCACGTGCTGCACCATGTCGCTGATACATTCACGGGCCCGGGTGACCAGCTTCTTGCTGGCCGCGCGCAGGGGCGTCAACGTCAGGCCCAGGGCCAGCGAACCGATCAGGCCGAACATCGACGCCGAGAAGGCCGTCCCCATCGACGCCAGCGGCTTTTGCAGGTCGGCCACCAGGTGCATGAAGGAGGCATCCATGTCGCCGCCGGCACTGGCCTTGCCGAAGCCGTCGATGAGCGCCGCCGTGCTGACCAGCGTTTCCAGCAGACCGATGAAGGTGCCCAGCAGGCCCAGCGCGATCATGAAACCGGTCAGGAATTGCGGGAACTCGGTCTTGGCATCGAGATGGGCGCGCAAGTCATGCAGCGAGCCCTCGATGGTTTCCTGTTCGATACGCGAGGTCAGGCGACCCTTGGTGCTGGCCACCGAGACCAGCACCTGGCCGATCTCCGTGCCCTCGAACTCGGGCGCCTTGACCAGGCTGTCCATCGATTCGCCGGCCTTGGTGCGGTCGTAGAACTGCATCAGCTTGTCGTATTCCCAGTTGACGCGATAGAGATTGTAGAAGATCAGGCTCACCCCGAACACCGCCACGGCGATGATGAAGAGGTTGAGGAAGGGATTGATCTGGATCGCATGCCCCACGAAGGCCCGGAACAGGAAGGCCCCGAACAGCAGCAGGAGCGTCGGGATGGCGGCAAGTGCGTAGAACTGGCGAAGATTTTTCATACGTGCGAGGTTCCGGAGAAAAGAACGCAGGGAAAATGGCTGGTGCAGAAAACGTCAACCGCCGCAAAGCCTTGGTGGATAAGGCTTTGCGGCGAGGCATAAGTCAATGCGGGGATGGCGGCGCAGTTCATCGCGGCTCCCGCAGGGCACCCTGGCCGAAGCGCGACAGCGGCGACATCAGGTATTGCCACACCGTGCGGCGGCCGACAATGATGTCGGCGCTGGCGGTCATGCCGGGCATCAGGGCCAGCTTGCGCTGCAGTTCGTTGTCGCCGCGCTGCACGGCGATCTTGATGCGGTAGCTGCGCTCGCCGCGCGGATTGTTGTCATCGGGGACGGTGTCGGCGCTGATCTCGGTGACCACGCCTTCCATGGCGCCATAGACGCCATAGTCATAGGCCGATACCTTCACGCGCGCCTTGGCACCGGTGACCAGTTCGGCGCGGTCGGTGGGGGAGATGCGGGCTTCGATCACCAGCTTGTCGTCGCTGGGGGTCATCTCGATGATGGGGTCGCCCGGGCGGACCACACCGCCGACGGTATTGATCAGCACGCGGTTGACCACACCATCCATGGGCGCCTTCACCTCCGAGCGCGAGACGCGGTCATTGCGCGACTTGATCTCTTCCTGCAGGCGGGCCAGTTCGTTTTCGGCAGCGGTCAGCTCGGTGCGGGCGTCCGATCGGAAGCGCGACGACGCTTCTCCCATCTTGGCCTGGGACTCGGCGATGGCGGCCTTCAGGCGCGGGATCATGGCTTCGTTGGCGGAGAGCTTGCTCTGCGCATCCTGCACGCGGGCAGCGGCCTGGATGTCTTCCAGCTGCGAGGCGGCATTGCGTTCGAGCATGTTGTGGATCAGCTTGTACTGGCGCTGTGCCAGATCCAGTTCGCTGGTCTGGCTCTTCTGGCGACTGATGGCTTCACCCAGTTCGGCCTGGCGTTGCGCGGACTGTTCGCGCAATACCGACATTTCCTGCGTGAGCTTGGCCGAGCGCGCAGCGAAGGCGGCCTGTTCGCTTTGCACGGCGGGGTCGTCGTGTTCCAGGTCGGCCGGCATCTGCAGGCTGGCGGCTCCGGCGGCTTCGGCCGAGAGGCGTGCGATCTTGGCGCGCAGGCCGAGAATCTTCACACGGCCTTCGCCGAGGTCGGCATTGGCGCGCACGTCGGCAATCGAGACCAGGGTCTGGCCCTTCCTGACCACCGCACCCTCGCGCACCAAGATGGCCGAGACGATGCCGCCTTCCAGGTGCTGGATGATCTGGTTGTGTTCGGAGGCGACGATGCGCCCGTTGCCCCGCACCACCATGTCGATGGGGGCCAGCATCGACCAGATCACCAGCAAGACCAGCAACAACGCACAGGCCAGCACCGCCAGGCGCGGTCGCGGCATGCTCTGCAACTGGCCCAGGCGACGGTCCAGCCGCGGCGCCACGCGGCGCATGAAGCCCTTGCTGCGGGAACTGATCCCGTGGCCGGTGCCGGGCTTGAGCGAGAGCGTCATTTTGGCTGGGCCTGGTATTGCACGATCACACGAGCATCGTTGCCGTTGCCGTTTTCATCGGTAGCCACGCGACTGGTGACGCGCGCCTTGTCCACGCCGGCGTCGATGAGGTAGTTGCGTACCGCCACCGTACGGTAGTAGGCGCGGCGCCGGCTCTCGCTGTAGGCGCCGCTGCCGATGACGCCCGTGACCACGATCTTGCCCTGGCTGGACTTGGCGCGGCGCACCCAGTCGCCGATGCTCTTGTCGAGGGCACGGCTACCCTCCTCGTTCAACTGGGTGGAGTCGGCATCGAAGTTCAGGGTCACGGCCTTTTCGTTGGCATCGATGCGCAGGCCGGGTGCAACTTCCTTGTCATTGGGTTCGGTCTTGACCTGGATGGCGTTGGGGCTGGACGGCGCGGCGGCGCTGCGCAGGCTGCCATTGTCGGATTGCAGCGGCGGCGCCGCCAGCCTGGCTTTGAGGCTGGCCACTTCGCGCTTCAACTGTTCGATCTCCTGCGCCTTCTCGCGCTCGCCCGGGGTCTCGGCACTGTTGGTGCTGTTGCTGTCGGCGGTGGCGATGGTATCGGTCTTGGTTGCCTTGGATTGGCCCACAACCTGCACCTGGCCCTGCGAGATCAGCTTGCTGATCTTCATCTGCGCCAGCTTCTGGGAGTAGTAGAACAGCGTCACCACGAACACCACCACCACGAAGATCATCACCAGCACCACGTTGGACAGTGCGTCCACGAAGCCTGGCCAGAAGTTCTGCTCACGTCCGCCCTCCATGGTTCCCCCGTCCTATTTGGCTGCCCGCGCGGGCAGAGTTTCCAGCGCCGATGCGCGACCGGTGTTGCGCAGGATCTGGTAGCTGATATCGGCCTGCTGGAACAACAGGTTGGCAAAATCCATGCGCGCCTGGTAGGCCTGCTGGTAGGCGTCCAGCACGTCCAGCAATTGCTTGCTGCCGGTGGAGAGCTGCTCCAGGAAGACGTCGGCCACGTTGGCGTTGGTGAGATAGGCCTGGCGCGAGATCTCCATGCGCTTTCGCACCGCGCCCAGGGTGCGGTAGTTGATCTCGATCTGCTCACGCAATTTGCGTTCCAGGTCGAGCGCGGTATTGCTCTTTTCCACGTACTTGGCGCCGGCCTGCTTGCTGTAATACAGGTCGGACCCGCCATTGAGCAGGTTCATGGTCACCACCATCATCAGGCGACGATCGGTGGTCAGCTGCAGGCTGTTGTCGGTGGTGTCGATGGCGCCACCGGCACCCCGGGTCTTGGTCTGGGTCCATTCCAGCGCCAGCGTGGGCGAGAACCTGGCGCGCGCCGACTTCAGTTCCTGATTGGCGGCATCGACATCACGCCGCGCCGCGCGCACGCCGGGGTTGGTGTCGTAGACATCCTGCAGGGCCAGCTTGGAGGTGTCGGGCACGACCGGCATCATGTGGTCCGGCACCTCGATCTGCTCGATCTTGCGGCCGGTGATCTGGTTCAGCGTCACCATGGCGCTTTCCAGCGCGCCTTCGGCCTCGGCCACGGCCGACTGGGCCGTGAGCGAGCGCCCGCGCACCCGTTCAAAATCGATGCGGCTGGCGCCGCCGCCCTGGAGGCGCTTGTTCATGTAGTCCAGCAAGGCGGCCATACGTTGCGCATAACTGCGCGAGAACGACAGCGTGGCATAGGCGCGCATGACGTCGTAATACGCCTTGATGGCGTTGTAATACAGGGTCTCGCGGGCATCGTCGCGGCGCAGGTCGGCGGCATCGGCCAGCGCGCTGCTCTTGCGGTAGTCGTAATACGAACCGGGTGCGAAGATGGGCTGGCGACCGATCACGGTCACGTCCCAGCGCTTGTTATAGGAGGCGCGCTGGATCAGGCCGGTATTGGGATCGATCACCGAGGACGGCGAGGAATATTCATTGCCCTTCTGCGCCCGCACATCCAGAGTCGGCCCCAACTGGCCGGCCGTGGCCTTGGAAGCATAGCGCGCCTGGTCGGCCTGGGCCGCCGTGGCGGCGTAGCTGTAGCTGTTGTTGAGGGCAAGGTCCAGCACGCTGCGCAGACTCAGGTCCGGTACGGTCTCGCCTTCGGTGACGATGCTGATCTGCGGCAGGGCGATCCGGTTGCCGGCAAAGTCCGGATCGGACTGGCGCAGCAACAGCAGGATTTCATCCTGCGGCGAGCCCGGCGGGGTGTCGGCCGGCAAACCCGGCAGGCGGTAATCGGCGGCGGACGGCCCGGCAGGATCGGCACCCAGACGGATCTGGGGCGGCGTATCGAGCTTGTTGTCGGCCGTGGACGGTGTGGCCTGCATGGCTGTGGCGGCGGCCAGCGGCGGCTTGTCCGCCGCCAGCAGCGCATGATGCGCGGCCAAGCCAAGTGAAACGCCCAGTATGAAACGCTTGCTTTTAAGAACTCTCATCAACACGATCAGCCGGTATCCCACCGGCCTCCCCTACCCAACCCGCATCCCAGGAAAGAATCGGCAGCCCTCGCCGCGATTCCCGTCATCAAGCCGGGGAACTCCTGTTCTTTTTCTTGTGAAGCACCGGCCTGCACATCCGTTCGATCAGCCTGATCGAATTTGTTACTATTTTGTTAAAACAATTCTATCACCGGCGAATTGCAGCTCAATTACAAAAAGACGGGAAAAATCGTTTAATTTCAATTGACTTGATAAAAGTTAACTTGCGCAATTATGGTCAGCTTGTTGCCGTCATGCCATCGGGAAATGCCGGAGAGGCAACAAAGAGAACAAAAACAACAAAAATGCGGTTGAAAAACCACAAGTCTCTCCCTATATCCTGCCCACAGACGATTAGCTCTGCCTATTTCACTCATCCATTTCTTCAATAAGGACAACCACATGGCAACCGAAAAACAGACCATGGGCTTCCAGGCCGAAGTCAAGCAACTGCTGCAATTGATGATCCACTCGCTGTATTCGAACAAGGAAATCTTCCTGCGCGAGCTGGTCTCCAATGCCTCGGATGCGGCTGACAAGCTGCGCTTTGAGGCCATCAACAATGGCAGCCTGTTCGAGGACGATCCGGAACTGAAGATCAAGATCAGCTTCGACAAGGCGGCGCGCACCATCACCATCTCCGACAACGGCATCGGCATGAACCGTGACGAGGCCATCTCGCACCTGGGCACCATCGCCAAGTCGGGCACCAAGGAATTCTTCTCGCGCCTGTCGGGCGACCAGCAGAAGGACGCCGCCCTGATCGGCCAGTTTGGCGTGGGCTTCTATTCGGGCTTCATCATCGCCGATCGCATCACGGTCGAGACGCGCCGTGCCGGCACGCCCGCTTCCGAAGGCGTGCGCTGGGAATCCGAAGGTGCGGGCGACTTCAGCATCGAGCAGATCGACAAGCCGGGTCGCGGGACCGACATCATCCTGCACCTGCGTGAGGGCGAAGATGAATTCCTTTCCGCATGGCAACTGAAGTCCATCATCCGCAAGTATTCCGACCACATCTCCCTGCCCATCCTGATGCACAAGGAAGAATGGGATGAGGAAAAGAAGGAAACCGTGCAGAAGGACGAGCTGGAAACGGTCAACCAGGCCAGCGCCCTGTGGACCCGCAGCAAGTCGGACATCACGCCCGAGCAGTATGAAGAGTTCTACAAGCACGTCTCGCACGACTTCGGCGCGCCGCTGGCCTACACCCACAACCGCGTGGAAGGCCGCAGCGAATACACCCAGCTGCTCTACATCCCGGCGCGCGCCCCCTTCGACCTGTGGGACCGCAACAAGCGCGGCGGCATCAAGCTGTATGTCAAGCGCGTGTTCATCATGGATGATGCCGAGCAGCTGATGCCGGTGTATCTGCGCTTCGTCAAGGGCGTGATCGATTCGGCCGATCTGCCGCTGAACGTCTCGCGCGAGATCCTGCAGGAGTCACGCGACGTGCGCGCCATCCGCGACGGTTCGGCCAAGCGCGTACTGAGCCTGCTGGAAGAACTGGCCAACAGCGAAGAGCAGGCGCAGAAGGACAAGTACACCACCTTCTGGACCGAGTTCGGCCAGGTGTTGAAGGAAGGCATCGGCGAGGATGCGGCCAACAAGGAACGCATCGCCAAGCTGCTGCGCTTTGCTTCCACCCACAACGACAGCGAGGTGCAGAATGTGTCGCTGGCCGATTACGTGGGCCGCATGAAGGAAGGACAGGACAAGATCTACTACGTCACCGCTGAGACGTTCCAGGCCGCCAAGAACAGCCCGCACCTGGAAATCTTCCGCAAGAAGGGCGTGGAAGTGCTGCTGCTGACCGATCGCGTGGACGAGTGGATGCTGTCCTTCCTGACCGAGTTCGAGGGCAAGGAACTGGCGTCGGTGGCCAAGGGTGGCCTGGACCTGGGCAAGCTGGAAAACGAAGACGAGAAGAAGCAGCACGAAGAAACGCAAGCCGAGTACAAGGATCTGGTCGAGAAGATGAAGACCGCCCTGGGCGACAAGGCCAAGGAGGTACGCGTGACCTTCCGCCTGACCGACTCCCCGGCTTGCCTGGTGGCCGACGAGAACGAGCTCTCGGGCAATCTGGTGCGCATGTTGAAGGCGGCCGGCCAGGCTGCGCCGGAGTCCAAGCCGACCCTGGAAATCAACCCGGACCACCCGCTGGTGCAACGCCTGAAGTACGAAGAGGCGCGCTTCGACGACTGGTCGCACATCCTGTACGACCAGGCCCTGCTGGCCGAAGGCGGTGCGCTGGCCGACCCGGCCAGCTTCGTCAAGCGCCTGAACGACATGCTGCTGGCCATGGCCGCGAAGTAAGTCTGTTCATCTGTTGCCGCATGCCCGCCGCCCTCGCTGGCCTGGCGGGCAGGAACGCCGCCTGGGGGACTATCCGGGCGGCGTTTTCTTTCATATCGGCGTTTAGCCACCCGGTTGGCGGCAGGTGGGTGCCCAAGGCAGGCAAGACGGCCCAGGGAGACCGGACGGCGGACTCCTCATCGCAGCAAGAACCTGCTGATCATTGGGCACGGAACTGAATGAATGGGCGAAATCGGCGAAAAAAAAGCAGGACCGCAGTCCTGCTTCTTCATACGCTTCGCAACGATCAGTGCGTCACGCGGGTAGTACGCCCGTTGGACAGCAGGCGAACACGCTCGCCGACGCGGAAAGGTTCATCTGCATCCTGGGTGATGGCGCGCAGTTCGCCGTTGTCCAGGCGCACGGTAATTTCCAGGCCCGGACGGTTGTTCAGGTGGGCTTCGGCCTGGTTGCCCAGGACGCCACCGGCCAGCGCACCGACGATGCCGGCCGCCAGCGCGCCGTTGCCGCCGCCGATGTTGGAGCCGGCAGCGATGCCACCCAGCGCGGCGCCACCGAGGGTGCCGATGCCGCTTGAACCCTTGTCGATGGTGACGTTGCGGATCGACTCGACCACGCCCATGCGCACGGTCTGCTCGCCCTGGGCCTGGCGGGTGTTGTAGACGCTGGCCGAGTTGGGTGTCACTGCGCAGCCGGCTACCAGGGAGCCCAAGGCTGCGATCAAAATCAATTTCTTCATACTGAAAACTCCGACTGAGAACTGTTTGGCCCGTCTCCGGGCGGCGGGGGAATTCGGGCGTCCGCGCGAACGCAACATGATCGCGCATCCGGCGCGGATGCACACATTCCTTTACATCTTAATACAAAGATGTCCCGCGCCGACAATCTGTCCTCTGTGGCGCGCCTCAATACGTGATGTGCCAGCGGCGGTACAGGAAGGCCAGCACGAACAAGGGCCCAATCAGCAAAAACCGCAGGTCCTCGAAGAAGGATGGCTTCTTGCCCTCGATGCGGTGGCCGATGAACTGGCCGATCCAGGCCAGCACGAAGACCGTCGCCGACACCGGCAGCACGGCCCCCAGCGGCAATCGCGCCAGCACCACCAGCATCACCGCCGACATGGCCAGCATGCCCACGGCAAAGGGCGGCGACAGGCGCAGGTAGTAGGCCAGCGCAGCGGCGGCCACCACTAGGGCCACGGCGGGCGACACGATCCAGCACAGGCCGAGCAGCGAAAATACGATGACCGGCACACAGATGCAGTGGATCAGTTCATTCATCGGATGGCGATGGCTCTCGGCATAGCGGGCCAGCAGCACATCGATGCGGCGCGGGGAGACGGTGCTGGTGCTGTCCATGGGAGCTCCTCGTTCAATGAGCGGGCGTAGCTTCAGCGGCCGCCGGAGACGTCAATGAAGGTGCCGGTGGCATAGGAAGACTCTTCCGACAGCAGCCACAGGATGGCGTTGGCCACTTCCTCGGCGGTGCCGCCGCGCTTCATGGGGACGGCATCCTTGAGCCGGTCGACACGGCCCGCTTCGCCACCACTGGCGTGGATGTCGGTATAGATCAGGCCGGGACGCACGGCGTTCACGCGAATGCCCTCGGCAGCCACTTCCTTGGCCAGGCCGATGGTGAAGGCATCGATGGCGCCCTTGGAGGCGGCATAGTCGACGTATTCCCCCGGACCACCCAACTTGGCCGCCATCGACGAGAGGTTGACGATGGCCCCGCCCTGCCCGCCGTGACGGGTGGACATGCGCTTGACCGCCTCGCGCGCGCACAGCAGGCTGCCGGTGACATTGGCCACCAGCACGCGGGTGATGCGTTCGGCGCTCATGGCGTCCAGGCGGGACTGGTGCTCCAGGATGCCGGCATTGTTGACCAGGGCGGTGACGCGGCCCAGCTCCTGGTCTGTGGTGGTGAACAGGCGCAGCACGTCCTCCTCTTTGGAGACATCGCCCGCGACGGTGATGGCGCGGCCGCCGCCGGCGCGGATCTGCCCGGCCACCGATTCGGCAGCCTCACGGTTGGAGACGTAGTTGACGCAGACCGCGTAGCCACGTTGAGCTGCCAGCAGCGCGGTGGCCGCGCCGATGCCACGGCTGCCGCCGGTGACGATGATGACTTTATCTGTCATGTTCAGTTTCCCTTGAATGAATGGCCCGGCGCCTGACGCCAAGGCAGCTTACGCTAAGATGTGAATTCTTGTGCATTTTGCCGCAAGCCTGACGCCTCTGCAGCCGCGCCATTGTGCACGCACTGCGATGCGGGTAGCGCTTGCTGAAATTCTTTTCATCCCAGCCGTTTCCATGCCTGCTCGCCCTTCCTCCGCCGCTGATGCTGACCACGATGCAGATACATCTGCAACTGATCCCTTGCTGGCCAGCTTTGCGCCGGTGGTGGCACCCGATACGCGCATCCTGATCCTGGGCAGCCTGCCGGGAGCGGCTTCGCTGGCGATCCGGCAGTATTACGGGCATCCGCGCAATGCGTTCTGGCGGCTGGTCGGCGAAGTGATCGGGGTCGACCTTTACGCAATGGACTATGCCGCCAGGCTGGCCAGCTTGCTGCAGCATCGCATCGGCTTGTGGGATGTGATCGCCCAGGCCAGGCGCATCGGCAGTCTGGACAGCGAAATCAGGGATCACAGCGGCAATGACTTGCTGACGCTGATCGCCAGGCTGCCGGCACTGGAAACCATCGCCTTCAATGGTGGGACCGCCGGCAAGATCGGGATCAAGGCGCTGGGCGCCAAGGCACAGGACTATCGGGTGGTGGTGCTGCCGTCGAGCAGTCCGGCGCATGCGGCGTTGGGGTATGAAGACAAGCGGGCGCGCTGGCGGGCTGCATTGCGCTGATCGTCAGTGGCTTCGCATACCGGCATCCCGCCGGGTGATCAAGGTCACATCGGCATCTTCGACAACAAGCATTCTTTAAATCACTTCCTGAGGAACAGGTAGTCATAAAACTCCCCCGAAAACCCGCCATTGAAGATCAAATACTGCAACGCCTTCGCGAAAAACACGATGGCGCAGAAGACGATGGCCAGCTTCAGGCAGAGGATGAGGTTCTTGAACATGGTCGAAGTGTAATGGAGGCCGAGCAGACTGAGCAGTATCGATGCGCAAAATGGAGGCAAAAACTGCCTGGATCACTTTTCCCGGCCGCCGGATGGCCATGCGCTGGATGATGGCCGTCTCGGACAAGTCGCCAAGGCAAGGTATCATTCGGCATCCGCAGGCGGCCTCCCCGGCTGCCGCGCCGTTTCATTCATATCATGCTCATCCGAAGAAAATCCATCGAAGCCCAGGCCAACACCAAGGCTGGCCCCAATCGTCGCCGCCAACAGCTGGAAGCTGACGCCAGCAAACCGCGCAAACCCAAATATGCCCCCGTGACGCTGTCCGAACTGGAAGGCGTACGCTACCTGCATTTCGGGACCGAGTGGGTGCAGGGTGCGATGCGCATCCGCAAACCCGATTGGATCGAACTGGAATACGCCCAGCAGATGATGGCGTGGATGCTCTTCAACCGCGCACCGCGCCACATCGTGCAGCTCGGCCTGGGCACGGGTGCACTGACCAAGTTCAGCTACCGTCAATTCCCGCAGGCACAGGTGACGGCCGTGGAGCTGAACCCGGCCGTCATTGCGATCTGTCACAGCATGTTCAAATTGCCGGAGCCGGACGAGCGCCTGATGATCATCGAAAGCGATGCCATGGACTTCATCGTCCACGCTGCCAGCCACGGGATCATCGACGCCCTGCAGGTCGATCTCTATGACGCCACCGCGCGCGGACCGGTGCTCGACAGCGCCGAGTTCTACCAGGCCTGCCATGACAGCCTGGCACCGGGCGGGGTGATGACGGTCAACCTCTTTGGCGATCATCCCAGCTACGCCAAGAACCTGCGGGCCATGGAATATGCTTTCGATACCGTGGTCTCGCTGCCCGAAGTCCATGACGGCAACGTCGTGGCACTGGCCTTCAAGGGCGCGGTGACATTCGATTTCCCCGAACTGTATGCGCGTGCGGCACTCATCGAGAGCCAGACCAGGTTGCCGGCCAAATCCTGGGTCAACGGGATCAAGGCCGGCTTCTAGGGCGAAAAATGCGGCGCGGCGTGGTGTCGATGCGCAAGAGATAAAATATTTTCATCTTTTTCGAGAAAAGACTTGCGCCACCCCGACCTCCCTCCTATAATGCGCTCTCTCTTGCAGCACTGAAGCAACAAGGAAGTGCAGCAACGGGGCGTTAGCTCAGCTGGTAGAGCAGCGGACTCTTAATCCGTAGGTCCACAGTTCGAATCTGTGACGCCCCACCAAAATTTCAAAGGCCTCTTGCACCGAGGCCTTTTTCACTTCCCGGTCGACCTGATGGTTTCAGGCGCACCACGGGGCGTTAGCTCAGCTGGTAGAGCAGCGGACTCTTAATCCGTAGGTCCACAGTTCGAATCTGTGACGCCCCACCAACAACAAAAAGCACCACGAGCAATCGTGGTGCTTTTTTTGTTTCTGTGGACTGGTTGAATGTGGACCGCGGCCCCTCGCGATCACCGTTGCGACGACAATCTTGCCCCCTCCCTGCTGCTGAACGTCTTATTTATCGCCAGGCCACTGCCGCATGCGCCCGGTATGGTCAGCAGACCCTGCCTCCGGCGAATCAGCCCCCTCCACCACCGGCTGTGCGACGGTCACCTTGCGTTGTCGTCCGGGCCGGATACGTCGGGTCTCGGTCGCCGTCGGGAAATCGCGCTTCTTCTTCCCCTTCGACATCTTCGACAGCCCCGACAAGAGCTGAACCAACGCACTGCGGGTGGTGGCATCCACCGCGCGGTAACAGGACAGCAATTCACTCTCTTCGGCACTGGGCGTGGCGCCACGCACACCGGTCAGCACATAGGTGATATCGACGCCGATCTCCCCCAGGCCATGCAGATAGTAGGCGTCCGGTGCGGTTTCACCGATCTCGTACTTGATCTGCGTACGCGCCGTGATCTCGAGCTGGTCGGCTACCGATTTCTGGGTATGACCGCAGCGGCCGCGCTCTTGTGCAAGACGATCACCAAGTATTGTCAAAAATTCAGTTTTATTCGATGACATATGAAAAGGACCTCTCCTAGAATATTGCTTTCAGTCCAACAGCGAGGAGACATCTTATGGCACCCAAGCAACAAAACGAACGCAAGCCCGCAAAAGGGGCGACGCGTCTGGTGAATTTTCGATTAAATGAGGCGGAATTCGAGGAAGCTGACCTCTTGGCACGACAAACCTACCGTTCCCGCGCACTGTTTGTCCGCACGATGTATTTGTTGGGACTGCAGGCATATCGTCGGCAGCATCCGCTCGACTGAGGGCGCGCGCACTACAACTAGCGGCAACGTGAAGAATAAAGGGGGTTGCTCACGGGTTCAGTGCAGGCCGTGCAGCAGCAGGAATTCTTTCACCGCCCGCAGCACCTGATCCGTCTGCTCGCGGTGCGGGACATGACCACACTGCGCCAGCACCTGATACCGCCCCTGCCCCGGGAACGCCGATGGCAGGCTTGCCATCATGCGCGGATGCGCCAGACTTCCAAACTCATCCAGATCGCCATGCAGCGCCAGTAACGGACATGCCAGCCGCGCCAGCATCGGCGCCAGCGACCAGTCGGCAAAGTCCGCCGAGAGCCAGGTGTCAGTCCACGCCGAAAGCACCCAGCGCGCCTGCTGCAGGTCGTTGCCATGATATTTCGCCAGGCGCGCCAGTTGCGCCGGGTCGGCAAAGCTGGCGCGCGCGTCCTCGATGCCCTGCCGGGTCCGATCCTCAACGAAGGCTTGCGCCGATTCGGTGATGACGGCCACCACCCGCCGCGGCCACTGCGCCGCAGCCGACACCGCCATGCCACCCCCCACGCTGTGGCCGAACAAGATGACCTCGTCCACGCCAAAATGGCGCAACACGGCCGCTAGCGACGTGTGCGCTTCAGCAGCAATGAAGTCCAGGGTGAGAGCATCGCTGCGCGCCGTGGACCGGCCGAAACCCGGACGGTCGTAGGCGATCACGGGGTGGCCCGTGTACGCCGCCAGGCGGGCCGGGAAGTCCCGCCACAAGGCGACCGCGCCCAGCGAATCGTGCAACAGCACGATGGGTACGCGCCCGGCCAGCGGCCCGCCCCACAGGCTGGCAAACAAGACCGCGCCCGGCATCTCGACAGTCGTCTGCTCCCCTGCGGACATGCTTGCTCCTCTGACTGCACAGTTTGTACAGCTTGTCTTTCTGCCGGACCGCCCTGTCTGAGAAGGTTCGATGACCAGCACCAATAAAAAGGCGCACCGGGGGGTGCGCCTGAATCAGCCTTCAAGGGGGTATGGCTCCCCCTCAATATACCGGACACGCTATCAGCTTGCGCGACGTGCGAGCCCAAGTATTACGCCAGGCGCATGGCTGATGCTGCCGACAACCGCAGCCGGTCAGTGATGCGCGCCGCCGCCCAGATAGGCGGCCTTGACCGCCGGGTCGTTCTGCAGCTTGTCGGCGGGTCCGTGAACGGAGATCTTGCCATTCTCCAACACATAGCCGTAGTCCGCAACATTGAGTGCGGCCGCCGCGAACTGTTCCACCAGCAGCATGGTCACGCCCTGCTCCTTGAGCCGCGAAATGATGCGAAACACCTCGTCCACCAGGATCGGTGCCAGCCCCATCGAGGGCTCGTCCAGCAGGATGACCTCCGGATTCAACATCACAGCGCGTGCCATGGCCAGCATCTGCTGCTCGCCGCCAGAGAGCGTGCCGGCCAGTTGGGTCTGCCTTTCCTTCAGGCGCGGGAACAGCTCCAGCGCCCGCTCGAGGTCATGCGCGATATCGCCCTTGGGACGCGCGCGCGTGAAGCGCGGGAAGGCGCCCAGCAGCAGGTTGTCGGTCACGCTCATGGTGGCGAAGACGCGCCGGCCCTCCGGCGAGTGCGCCAGCCCGTAGCGGGCAATGCGGTGCGAATCCAGCCCGGTGATGTTCTTGCCGCCGAGCGTGACTTCCCCGCCCTTCGGTTTGATCATGCCGGAGATGGCGCGCATGGTCGTGGTCTTGCCGGCGCCGTTGGAACCGATCAGGGTGACTACCTTGCCCTTGGGGACGTCCATCGAGATGCCATGCAGCACCTCGACCTTGCCGTAAGCGGCGTGCAAATTGGAAATGGTCAGCATGTTCAGGCTCCCGCGGGGCTGGATGTGTTGTCGTGGGCATCGCCTGCGCCACTGCCGAGGTAGGCTTCGATGACCTTGGGGTCGGCCTGGACCTGGGCCGGCTTGCCTTCGGCGATCTTCTGGCCAAAGTCAAGCACGGTGACGGTATCGCAGATCGACATGACCACGTCCATGTGGTGTTCGATCAGGATGATGGTGATGCCGGCTTCGCGGATCTTGCGGATGATGGCGACGAGCTCCTTGATGTCCGGTGCGGTCAAGCCTGCGGCCGGTTCATCCAGCAGCAGCAGGCTGGGGTTCAGGCCCAGTGCGCGGCCGATCTCCAGCAGGCGCTGCTTGCCGTAAGGCAGGTTGCGCGCCTCTTCATTGGCCAGGTTGGCCAGCCCCACGAACTCCAGGATGGCAGCAGCCCGTTCGCGTGCGGCCTGTTCTTCACGGGCGTAGCGCGGGGTGTTGACCATGACGTCAACGACGTTGCTGTTGAAGGTGTGATGCAGACCCACCAGAACGTTTTCGGTCGCAGTCATTTCACCGAAGAGTTGCACGTTCTGGAAAGTCCGTGCCACGCCACCCAGGGCGATGGCCGAGGGCGCACTGCCGGAAATCGGGCGGCCATCGTATTCCACCACACCATCGGTGGGACGATAGATGCCGGTCAAGACGTTCATCATGGTGCTCTTGCCGGAACCGTTGGGACCGATCAAGCCGTGCACACTCCCCTTGCGCACATCCAGATCCACGCGGTTCAAGGCTTTGAGGCCACCGAACTGCATCAGGATCTGGTTCACCTTCAGCAGCGTGGCGCCTGCTTCCTCCACCGAGTCGGTGGTGATGACGGCACGCTCCTTGTCACCGGCGAGCTGCTGCGCCACGGGCATGTGCTTGCTCCACATGCGACCGAAGAGGTTGCGCACGAAGCCAACGATGCCATCCTGCAGGTAATACACCACGAACAGCGTCATCAGACCGAAGATGGTCAGACGCCAGTCGGTGATGTTTTCCAGCTTGTACGAGAAGGCCGCCATGGCGATGGTCGCCACCACCGGCACGGCCACGCCGCGAACGGTGGCGGTCTTTTTCGACAGTTGCACGGCCGCACCGCCCACCACGATCACGGCCAGCGCGGTGGCGATCTGACGGAACAGGGCAATGTCGGACAGCAGGCTGGGCAGCATCACCACGATCATCGCGCCGATCAGCGAGCCGATACGCGACTTGCGCCCGCCCATGATCACCGCCAGCAGGAACAGGATCGTCAGCTCGAAGTTGTAGGTATTGGGCGAGATGTACTCTTCCGAATACGCATACAGGGCGCCTGACAGACCGGCCAGCGCGGCGCTGATGATGAAGGCATACACCTTGTAGCGATACACCGACACGCCCATGCAGTCCGAGGCGATGGGACTGTCGCGCAGCGCCTGGAAGGCGCGGCCCAGGTTGGACTTGAGGATGCGATGCACCACCAGCATGGAGATCACCATCAGGATCGCCACCAGATAGAAGAACTGCACTTCATCCATCTTCTCGCCGCCCAGCATGGGCTTGTGCAGCTTGATGCCCATCGGACCTTCGGTGAGGAAGGTCATCTCGTTGATCAGGATCTGGATGATGGTGCCGAAGGCCAGTGTCACCATGGCCAGGTAAGGACCGGTCACACGCAGTGCAGGCAGCGCCAGGATGGCACCGAACACGGCGGTCACGGCAATGGCCGCCGGCACGGTCACGAAGATCGGCATGCCCAGCTTGAAGAACAGCACGCCGGCCGCATAGGAGCCGATACCGAAGAGGCCCGCATGACCCAGCGAGACCTGGCCGGTATAACCGACCACGATGTCCAGCCCGAACAGCAGGATGGCGTAGATGAGGATGGTTTCGATCAGGTGCAGGTAATACGGATTGTGCACCACCATGGGAATGCCGCCCAACGCGACAATGCCCAGCAAGGACAGCAGCAGGATTTTCTTGTTCATGGCATCAGACCTTCTTGATCGCAGTTTTGCCGAACAGGCCTGCAGGTTTCACCGCCAGGACCAGCAGCAGCAGCAGCAGTCCCGGGACTTCCTTGTAGCCGGTGGAGATGTAGAAGCCGGTCAAGGTCTCGGCCACGCCCAGAATCAGGCCACCGACAATGGCGCCCATGCCCGAGGTCAGGCCACCGATGATGGCGACCGCAAAGGCCTTCAGGCCCAGTGCCGCGCCCATGGTGGCACCCGTCAGCGTCAGCGGAGCCACCAGTACGCCGGCGAAGGCGGCAGTGGCGGAAGACAGGGCATATGAAAAAGTGATCACCATGCTGGTATTGATGCCCATCAGCCCGGCCGCATCGCGGTCATTGGAGGTGGCCACCACGGCCTTGCCGTAGATCGACTTGCGGTTGAACAATTCGACCGCCGCCATCATCAGCAGGGCGCCGATCACCACCAGCACCTGCATGGGCTGCACGTTGGCGCCCAGGACCTGGAAAGGCTTGTCGGAAATCGGTGACGGGAACGGCAGATCGTCCTTGCCCCAGATGTTTTCGGCGACATTCTTGAAGATGATGGCCAGCGCGATGGTGGACATGATCCAGCCGAATTCGGACTTGATCTTGATGGCCGGCCGCACGCCGATCCATTCGACGAACATGCCCTGCAGGGCACCGAATACCAGCACGACGGGGATCATCAGCCAGTAGTTGAGATAAGGCCCGCCGTGAATGTTGCCAACCACGGAGAGTCCGACCAGCGCGCCCAGCATCAGGGCTTCACCCTGGCCGAAGTTGAGCGTGCCGGACGTGGCAAAGGTCAATTGGTAACCGAAGGCGATCACGGCGTAAATCATGCCGAGCGCGATCCCGGAGAAGACCAGTTGTAAGAGGATGTCCATTGTGATTTCCAAGAAGCGGCTACCGCCGGGTGGCGGCGTAGAGCTGCAACGACCCTGCGGCAGCCGTGACCGGCACCGTTAAAAGATCGTCAACAGATCGTGTAAAAAAGGCCAGCCCCCGGATCGCAAGGACTGGCCTCTTCGACTACTGTGCGTGAAGCGAGTCGATTCTTATTTGCCGAGGATGACGCGGCCGTTCTTGACCTCGCCCATCACGACCATGGAAGGCTTGATGGCTTCGTGATCGGTGTGGGTGAACGGCTTGTCATAGGTGGTGACCACGCCTTCGACCTTGGTGTTGAGGTTTTCCAGCGCAGCGCGGACCTTGTCGCCATCGGTGCTGCCAGCCTGCTTGATGGCAGCGGCCAGCAGCAGGACGGAGTCGTAGCCTTGGGCAGCCGAGACGGCCGAGGGCATGCGGTCAACCTTGTAGGCCTTCTGGTAGGCCTCGATGAAGGCCTTGCGCTTGGGGGTGCTGCCGTCCTGGATGAAGGTCTGCGGCATGCGGGCGCCATTGCCGTTCTTGCCGGAGTTGTCGATGAAGTTGCCCATCGACAGCGGCCAGCTGCCGATGATGGGCACGTGCCAGTTCAGCTTTTCCATGCCGTTGGCGATCTGAGCCAGTTCCGGGCCGATGCCGTAGGTCAGCACGGCCTGAGCACCACCTTGCTTGGACTTGAGCAGCTGAGCCGTCATGTCCACGTCCTTGATGTTGTACTTCTCCACGGCCACCGGAGTGATCTTCTTTTCGGCGAGCACCTTTTCCAGGTCTTCGCGACCGAGCTGGCCGTAGTTGGTGGAGTCGGCCAGGATGGCAACCTTGGTGAACTTCTGCTTGTCGACCGCTTCGTCAGCGATCATCTTGGCCTGGATCTTGTCAGCGGCCGAGGTGCGGAAGATGTAGTTGTCCTTATCCTTCTCGAACTGCTTGGTAATCACGGTGCCGGTGGCCACGTTGTTGATCACCGGAATCTTGGCTTCCTGGTAGAAGCGCTGCGAGGCCAGGGCCACGCCGGTGTTGATGAAGCCGACGGTGGCGACCACCTTTTCCTTGTTGATCAGTTCCTGTGCGATCTGCACGCCGCGTTCGTTCTTGGCTTCGTCATCGCGCTCGACCAGCTGGATCTGGCGCCCCAGCAGGCCGCCTGCAGCGTTGATCTCGGCCACGGCCAGCTTGACGCCGTCACGCATGGACACGCCCATCGGGGCAGAGCCGCCGGTATAGGGGCCGGAAACGCCGATCTTGATCGGATCGGCCGCCTGCGAAGTCAGGGCCAGGCTCATCAGGGCCGCGGCAACAAAGGTTTGGGTCTTGTAGCTCATGTCATCCTCCAGAATGTAATTGTTGGCTAGCACGCAAGCGAGCGTAGCGCTTTTGAAAATCGCTCCGTGTGAACGAATTCTCCGCTCTCCCTTCGCTCTGCGGCGAATCCTTGCGGGAGTGTCGGGGCCGATTCTGTCCCAGTTTCCTTGCGCCAAACTTACAAGCTTGTCAGGAGCTGTCGCAGCTGGTCAGGCAGTGCAGTGGATTTCTCTTTCTTGAAATCGACCCAGACGATTTTTGCAGCACCGTCAGCATAAATGATCTGCTCATCGGCGGCGTCGCGGATGATATACGTAGTTTCCACACTCGTGCGTCCCAGATGACCTGCGCCCATCTCCACGACGATGCTGGCGGGATACTTCATCTGGCGCCGGAAATTGCAGTGGGCGTTGACGATCACCGGTCCTTGCTCGCCCGCAATGGTGGGCCCGAAGACCTCTTCCAGCCACTCGATGCGACACTGCTCCATGAAGCGGAAATAGAGGGTGTTGTTGACGTGGCCGAAGGCATCCATGTCGCCCCAGCGGATGCGTTGCTGCGAGACATACAAGGGCTTCGTTGCGGCGGCTTCGTGACTGCTCATCGTGGGTCCTTTCCCGGTTTGATTCATCAATGAATGTAATTTTTTTCATGCGCGACATGCCGGAGCTGTCGCATTTACGACGCAGTGGCATCCCTCATCACCGCGCGTTTTCTGCGTCATTACGGAGTCATGCACTCGCTAACGGTCGGGCATTCACCTGATGCAAGCTGGCAATGACGGATCAACTCGATCCAATCAGGCATGAGCCCGGTCGGAAAAATCCCATAAAATACGGCACCTGCGGAAAACCCTCCGGATCGGTCTCTGCTGAAGGCTGCTGCCGAGACGGGACGCCGTTTGCGTGCATTGTTTCAGACATAAACGCCAGAAGCTGAATAAAAATGGCGGCGAAATCGCCATTCCCTCTAGCGTTCCTTCGAAAAATACTTAACAATAGCACGATCGTTCGAAAAACAGGCAGTTCACATAACACGGGACACCCATGACTTCTTCTCAAGACTTGCTCGCACAATACGGCCCTCGCGAATCGATGGAATATGACGTGGTCATCGTCGGCGGCGGCCCTGCTGGCCTGTCGGCGGCGATTCGCCTCAAGCAGCTGGCTGCGCAACAGAACCGGGAAGTGTCGGTCTGCGTGCTGGAAAAAGGCAGCGAAGTCGGCGCCCACATCCTCTCCGGCGCGGTAATGGACCCGCGCGCGCTGACCGAGCTGATTCCGGACTGGAAGGAGCAAGGTGCGCCCCTGAATACGCCGGTCAGCGAGGACCGCTTCCTGTTCCTCTCCGAGACCAAGGCCTACAAGACCCCGAACTGGTTGCTGCCGACCTGTTTCCAGAACCATGGCAACTACGTCATCTCGCTGTCCAATGTCACCCGCTGGCTGGGCCAGCAGGCCGAGGCACTGGGTGTGGAGATCTTCCCCGGCTTCCCGGCCGCCGAGGTGCTGTATCACGAGGATGGTTCGGTCAAGGGCGTGGCCACCGGCAACATGGGCATCAACAAGGAAGGCGAACCGACCGGTGATTTCCAGCTGGGCATGGAACTGCATGCGAAATACACCTTCTTCGCCGAAGGTGCGCGCGGCCACCTGGGCAAGCAGCTCATCGCCAGGTACAAGCTCGATGCCGGCCGTGATCCGCAGACCTATGCCATCGGCATCAAGGAACTGTGGGAGGTGAAGCCCGAAGTGTACCAGCCCGGACTGGTGGTTCACACCGCCGGCTGGCCGCTGGCCAATGACACCTACGGCGGTTCCTTCCTGTATCACCTGGAGAACAACCAGGTCGCCGTCGGTTACGTCGTGGGACTTGCCTACCAGAATCCGTATCTCTCGCCGTTCGAGGAATTTCAGCGCTACAAGACGCATCCGGAGATCCGCAAGTTCTTCGAAGGCGGCAAGCGCATCTCCTATGGCGCGCGTGCCATTACTGCGGGTGGCGTGCAATCGCTGCCCAAGCTGGTCTTCCCTGGCGGTGCCTTGCTGGGTTGCGATGCGGGCTTCCTCAATGCCTCGCGCATCAAGGGCAGCCATGCCGCGATCAAGAGCGGCATGCTGGCCGCAGACGCCGCCTTCACGGCGCTGGGCGAGAATCGCCAGTCCGACGAGCTGGCGGCTTACCCGGCAGCCTTCGAGACTTCCTGGCTGAAGGAAGAACTGCACAAGGCGCGCAACTTCAAGCCCTCGATGAGCAAGGGCCTGATCACCGGCACCCTGCTGGTCGGCATCGACCAGGTGCTCTTCGGTGGCAAGGCGCCATGGACCCTGCGCCATACCCACGCCGACCACGAATGCCTGCGCCCGGCTTCGGACTTCGCACCGATCGCCTATCCGAAGCCGGACGGCAAGCTGACCTTCGACCGCCTGTCTTCAGTCTTCATCTCCAATACCAACCACGGTGAAGACCAGCCCGCGCACCTGACGCTGAAGGACAAGAACGTTCCGGTGCAAGTGAACCTGGCCAAGTACGCGGGCCCGGAATCGCGCTATTGCCCGGCAGGTGTCTATGAATTCGTGAAGAACGAGGACAATTCCGACCGCCTGCAGATCAATGCGCAGAACTGTGTGCACTGCAAGACCTGCGACATCAAGGATCCGACACAGAATATCGTCTGGGTGACGCCGGAAGGCGGCGGCGGGCCGAACTACTCGGGCATGTAAGCGCCCTGCCCGGTCTCACCAAAACAAAAGCCGCCTCCGTCACGGGATGCGGCTTTTTCATTGGACCAGCCCTGCTCTCAGACGCCTGCCGGACGCTCCGGCGGTGTCCAGCTGCCGTTGACGATCTTCTCCAGCCAGAAGACTCCGATCACGGTCTTCACATCGGTAATCTGGCCATTGCGCACCTGTTCCAGCAGCTCGGCCAGCGGCGCCTTGTAGATGTCGAGGAATTCACCCTCGTCCAGTTCACGCTCCCCTTCGCTCAGGCCGCGCGCCAGGTACAGCACCAGATGTTCATCCGAATAGGCGATGGCGTTGTGGATGGTGCAGACATATTGCCATTCGGTCGCGGTATACCCTGTTTCTTCCTTCAGTTCACGCTTGGCGCAGTCCAGAGTATCTTCGCCCGGGTCGATCTTCCCGGCCGGAAATTCGATGAAGACGCGGTCCAGCGGGTAGCGGAACTGCCGTTCCATCAGCACACGACCATCATCGAACAGCGGCAGCACCGTTACTGCACCAGGGTGCTTGATATATTCACGCGTGGATTGCTTGCCATCGGGGAGCACGATGGTGTCCTTCTGGACCTTCAGGAAATGGCCGTCGTAGACCTGGCGAGTGTCTTTCTGCGTCTCTTTGAGATGAGCGTCCATGATGTGAGCGAGGGAGTGGAGTTGAAGAGGAAGAACGACTGGCCGCCGCGAGGGGACAGACACCAGAAAAAAGGCGCCAGTCACTGACCGGCGCCTCTTGCAGAGCGTTTCAGGCGTGCTGCTTGCGCAGATAGCGCATCACGTAGCCGGGATAAGCCAGTACCAGGAACAGACAGCCGGTAACGGCATAGAATTCCCAGCCCTGCGAAAAGACGTTGCCGATGCCGCCTTCGAGCAGATGCGCGACCACGCCGACGACGAAATACAGCACTAGCAGTTCCACCAGGCGCAGCCAGATCGGCTTGACCCAGGCCGCCTCCTTCTTCAAGGGAATCAGGCCAAAGAGTTGCTGGTTGAAGAAAGGCAAATTGGCCGCCAGGGCGGCCAACAGGATCACGATCCAGCTGAACAGGGAAACGTTCATTTCCCTGCCTCCTTACGCCACGACCTTGCTGAGGAAGGTCGCCAGGGTGCTGACGATGGCATTGGTGCAAGCATCCATCAGATGTCCCGGCCACAGGCCGATGGCCAGGGCAGCAATGCCGTTCAGGCTCAACACGACGCGCATTTCCGGCGTGGCGACGATCTTGCTGGTATCGGTGGGCTCATCAAAGTACATCACCTTGACCACGCGGATGTAATAGAAAGCACCGATGAGCGAGAAGATCACGGCCAGCACCGGCAGCCAGATCTGCCCCGTAGCCATGGCGGCCTGCAACACCGAGAGCTTGGCATAGAAGCCCACCAGCGGCGGAATACCGGCCAGCGAGAACATCATGATCATCATCACGGCCGCAAACCAGGGGCTACGCTGGTTCAGACCCTTGAAGTCCTCCAGGGTATCGGCTTCGAAGCCAGAACGCGACAGCAGGATGATGACGCCGAAGGAACCCAGGGTGGTGATCACGTAGGTCACCGCATAGAACAGCGAAGAACTGTAGGCGTTGACGGCCGAGAACAGGTTGCCATCGACCACGCCCGACATCATGCCCAGCAGCATGAAGCCCATGTGCGAGATGGTCGAGTAGGCCAGCATGCGCTTGATGTTGGTCTGTGCGATGGCGGTCACGTTGCCCAGGATGATGGACAGCACGGCCAGCACCATCAGCATCTGCTGCCAGTCCACGGCCAGCGGCAGCATGCCTTCGACCAGCAGACGGAAGGTGATGGCAAAGGTCGCCAGCTTCGGAGCGGCACCCAGCAGCAGGGTCACCGGAGTGGGCGAGCCTTGGTAGACGTCAGGTACCCACATGTGGAAGGGCACGGCACCCAGCTTGAAGGCCAGGCCAGCCACCACGAACACGATGCCGAACACCAGCGGGGTACGGTCCACGGTACCGGAGACGATGGCGCGGAAGACCTCGTTCAATTCCAGCGCACCGCCGGTCGCGCCGTACAGCATGGACATGCCGTAGAGCAGGAAGCCGGAAGCCAGCGCACCCAGGATGAAGTACTTCATGCCGGCTTCGGTGGAAGCGGCGTGATCACGACGCAGCGCCACCAGGGCATACAGCGACAGCGACATCAGTTCCAGACCAAGATAGATCGACAGGAAGCTGTTGCCGGAAATCATGACCATCTGGCCCAGCAGCGCGAACAGCGCCAGGGCATAGTATTCACCGCCCAACATGCCGCCGGTGATGCCGCGCGCGGTGTTGTACTGGCGCGAGTAGATGAGCGTGACGCCCACCCCCAGGTAGGTGAACAGCTTCAACAGGTTCGACAGCGGATCGGACACGAACATGTTGTTGAACGTGTAGACCGTGGCGCCCGTATTGAGGTCTGCAAAGCTCAGTACCGCACATACCACCAGCGCCGCCAGGGACAGCAGATAGGTGATGACGCGCTTGCTTTCCGGCAGGAACATATCGATCAGCAGGATCGCGGATGTCGCGATCAGCAGAAATATTTCCGGATAGACAGGGATCAGATTCATGTTATTCATTTAGTTACTACCGCTTGTGTACGCCCGCTTGTGTCGCGACCTTGATCGCGCCGCCCGACCGGCAATGCCACACCGGCTCGTCTCGTTACTCGTTGTTGCCCAGCTTGGTTATCGGCGGGACGCGAGCGCCCCGCCCTTCACTTCTCTAGACTGCGCAGATCAGTTGATCTTGGAGACCGCCACATGCTTCAGCAGGTCGGTCACCGAGGTCTGGATGCTGTCGGTGATGATGCCGGGATAGATACCCATGACCAGGGTAGCGATCGCCAGCAGGCCCAGGATGAGGAATTCGCGGGAATTCACATCCACCAGCTCGGCCACGTGATGGTTGCTCACGGCACCGAAGATGACGCGCTTGGCCAGCCACAGCGAGTACGCCGCGCCCAGGATCAGAGCGGTAGCGGCCAACAGACCAATCCAGAAATTGAACTTCACCGCACCCAGAATCACCATGAATTCGCCAACGAAACCGGAAGTGGCCGGCAGGCCGCAGTTGGCCAGCGAGAACAGGATGAAGAAGAAGGCAAAGCGCGGCATCTTGTTGACCACACCGCCGTACTGGGAAATCTCGCGGGTGTGCATCTGGTCATACAGCACGCCGATACACATGAACATCGCACCGGACACGAAGCCGTGCGAAATCATCTGCACGATACCGCCCTGCAGGGCCATGTCGTTGAACATGAAGAAGCCCAGGGTCACGAAGCCCATGTGGGCGATCGACGAATAGGCGACCAGTTTCTTCATATCCTGTTGGACCAGGGCCACCAGACCGATGTAGATCACGGCCACCAGTGACAGGAAGATCATGAAGCCCGACAGCGCATGGCTGGCGTCCGGCAGGATCGGCAGCGAGAAGCGCAGGAAACCGTAGGCGCCCAGCTTGAGCATGATCGCCGCCAGCACGATGGAGCCACCGGTGGGCGCCTGCACGTGGGCGTCAGGCAACCAGGTGTGCACCGGCCACATCGGCACCTTCACGGCGAAGGCAGCCAGGAAGGCGAAGAACAGGATCTTCTGTTCCAGCATCGACAACGGCACCTGATGCCAGGTCGGAATCTCGAAGCTGCCGCCCGACACGTAGTACAGGTAGATCAGGGCGATGAGCATCAGCAGCGAACCCAACAGCGTGTACAGGAACAGCTTGAAGGCTGCGTACACGCGGTTGTCGCCACCCCAGACGCCCACGATGATGAACATCGGGATCAGGGTCGCTTCGAAGAAGGCGTAGAACAGCATCGCATCCAGCGAGGAGAACACGCCGATCATGATGCCGGAGAGGATCAGGAAGGCACCCATGTACTGGGCCACGCGCTTCTGGATCACCACCCAGCCGGCCAGCACCACGATGACCGTGATGAAGGCGGTCAGCGGCACGAACCACAGCGAGATGCCGTCCAGGCCCAGGAAGTAGCTGATGCTGAAACGGTCGATCCAGGGCGTCTTTTCGACGAACTGGTAACCGTGCGCCAGCGGATCGAAATGCTGGATCAGCGGGAAAGTAACGACCAGGCCGACCAGCGAACCGAACAACGCCAGCCAGCGGGTCAGGCCCGGATTGCTGTCGCGGCCCAGTGCCAGGACGAGGATGCCGAAGACGATCGGTACCCAGATCGCGAGGCTCAAGATGGGAAATGTTGACTGCATCATGGTTGTTATTTACTCGGACAGCTTATTTGGCGAACGGGAACGGCATGAACCACACCAGGAAACCCAGCACCCCGATGATCATCACGAACGCATAGTGATAGATGTAACCGGACTGCCAGAGACGCGTGAATTTCGAGAACCAGCCGACGACCTTGGCGCTGCCGTTGACGAACAGGCCGTCGATGATGCCACGGTCGCCCACGGTGGACAGTCCGCTGCCCAGCAGGCGGGCACCGCCGGCGAAGACAACTTCGTTGAACTTGTCCATGTAGTACTTGTTGTCCAGGATGGTGTAGATGATGCTGAACTTTTCCTTGAACCAGGCTGGTACACGCGGGTTGATCATGTAGCAGTAGTACGCCACGACCACACCGGAGATGGCCAGCCACAGCGGCGCGCTGGTGAAGGCATGCAGCACCATGGCGACCGGGCCGTGGTATTCGTGCGCCAGCTCTTCCATGACCTTGTGGTTTTCGCCGAAGAAGATCACACCCTTGAAGAAGTCGCCATACAGCATCGGCGAGATCGCGAAGAAACCGACGATGACCGAGGGAATGGCCAGCAGGATCAGCGGCAGTGTCACCACCAGCGGCGACTCGTGCGGCTTCTGACCCGGAGCCAGGCCGTGATGATGGTCGTCGTGACCGTGATCGTCATGGGCATCGTGCGCATGGTCGTCATGTACGCCGTGCGCCGCAGCGGGGGCGTGGTGATCATCATGGCCGTGGGCCTGGCCGAAACGCTCCTTGCCATGGAAGACCATGAAATACATGCGGAAGGAGTAGAAGGCGGTCACGAACACACTGGCCAGCACGGCGAAGTAGGCAAAGCCCGAACCCGGCAGGTGCGACTCGGCCGCGGCTTCGATGATCGAATCCTTGGAATAGAAGCCCGAGAAGAACGGTGTGCCGATCAAGGCCAGCGAACCCAGCAGCGAGGTGATCCAGGTGATGGGCATGTACTTGCGCAGGCCGCCCATGTTGCGCATGTCCTGATCGTGGTGCATGCCGATGATGACCGAGCCGGCACCCAGGAACAGCAGCGCCTTGAAGAAGGCGTGGGTCATCAGGTGGAACACGGCCACCGAGTAGGCCGAGGCACCCAGTGCGACGGTCATGTAACCCAGCTGCGACAGCGTGGAGTATGCGACCACGCGCTTGATGTCGTTCTGCATGGTGCCCAGGAAGCCCATGAACAGCGCCGTGATGGCACCGATCACCAGGATGAAGGACAGCGCGGTGTCGGACAGTTCGAACAGCGGCGACATGCGGGTGACCATGAAGATACCGGCCGTCACCATGGTGGCGGCGTGGATCAGCGCGGAAATCGGGGTCGGGCCTTCCATCGAGTCCGGCAGCCAGACGTGCAGCGGGAACTGCGCAGACTTGCCCATGGCGCCCACGAAGAGGCAGATACACGCCACGGTCAGCAGCATCCAGTCGGTACCCGGCAGGGTCAGCTGGGCCAGCTCGGCGCGCTTGGCGAAGACTTCGGTGTAGTTCATCGAACCGGCGTAAGCCAGCAGCAGGCCAATCCCCAGAATGAAGCCGAAGTCACCGACGCGGTTGACCAGGAAGGCCTTCATGTTGGCCTTGATCGCGGTCGGACGGGTATACCAGAAGCCGATCAGCAGATAGGACACCAGGCCCACCGCTTCCCAGCCGAAGAACAGCTGCAGGAAGTTGTTGCTCATGACCAGCATGAGCATGGAGAAGGTGAACAGCGAGATGTAGGAGAAGAAGCGGTTGTAGCCCTCATCTTCAGCCATGTAGCCGATGGTGTAGATGTGCACCATCAAGGAAACGAAGGTCACCACGCACATCATCATCGCGGTCAGGCTGTCGACCATGAAGCCGATCTCCAGCTTCAGACCTGCCACCGTCATCCAGTTGTACAGCGTACCGTTGTAGGTGGCGCCGTCCAGCACTGCAAGCAGGGTCTGGATGGAGATGATGGCGGCGATCAGCACGCCCAGGATGGTCGCGGTATGCGACACCTTGCGGCCAACCACGTTGCCGAAGAATTTGGTACCCAGCAGACCGGCAATGGCCGAGCCTGCCAGCGGCGCCAGGGGTACAGCAAGAAGAAGATGTGGGTTAAGTTGCCCAGCCATGATGAACCTTATCGCTTATTGGCTGCCCCGCCTGCAGCGCTGCTGCAAGGGGGCCTCCCATCTTTAAATGAAATTCAAACCAGAACGCAAAAACAGGACGCTGCGGATGCCGACTCAGCCCTTGAGGCTGTCGAGGTCTTCCACGTTGATGGTATCCAGGTTACGGAACAGCACCACCAGAATCGCCAGACCGATGGCGGACTCAGCCGCAGCCACGGTCAGGATGAAGAACACGAAGATCTGTCCGCCCGCGTCACCGAGGTAATGCGAGAAAGCAATGAAGTTCATGTTGACCGCAAGCAGCATCAGTTCGATGGCCATCAACAGAACGATGATGTTCTTGCGGTTCAGGAAAATGCCGACGATCGAGATCGCGAACAGGATCGCGCCGATGATCAGGTAGTGGGAGAGCGTGATTGCCATGATTCTTGTGCGCCCTTCTTAAGATTGTTGACCAGCGGCCGGCTTGTCGGCCGCAGCAGCGGCGCCATCGGCGGGCTGCTCGTTGCGGGTGGATTCGGCCTTCATGCTGACCAGGCGCACACGATCCGATGCCTTGACCTTGACGGCCTGGGCCGGGTCGAAGTACTTGCTGTCCTTGCGCTTGCGCAATGTCAGCGCGACCGCAGCGACGATGGCCACCAGCAGGATCACGGCCGCGATTTCGAAACCGTACACGTATTGGGTGAAGATCAGCTTGCCCAGCGGCTTGGTCTGACCCAGCGTGTCGGAGGCGGCAGGAACCTGCGACTCGGCGACCCAGAAGCTGTTGAGCAGCACCGCCGCCATTTCCAGCACGATGACCACGCCGATGGTAGCGGCCAGCGGGAAGTAGCCCCAGAAGCCTTCACGCAGCTTGTCCATGTTGATATCGAGCATCATCACCACGAACAGGAACAGCACCATCACCGCGCCGACGTAGACCAACACCAGCACGATGGCCAGGAACTCGGCCTTGAGCAGCATCCAGAGGCCGGCCGCCGAGAAGAACGACAGCACCAGGAAGAGCGCCGCATGCACCGGGTTGCGGGCCGTGATGACGCGAACGGCGGAGATTACCACCAGCACCGCGAACACGTAGAACAAGACAGTTTTAAATTCCATAATCAACCAGAAGTTGGTTCATTCAATCAGCACGGGCAGCGCAAGCACGCCATCCATCGCAATACATCCAACACATTGCCGCAAGCCCCGCACCACCCTGCCCGGCTGCCCCGCAATACAGGGCCACCCGGCAGCACCGATCAACGGTAGGCGGCGTCGGCTGCGCGCGCAGCGGCGATTTCGTTTTCGTAACGGTCACCCACTGCCAGCAGCATTTCCTTGGTGTAGTACAGGTCGCCCCGCTTTTCACCGTGGTATTCCAGGATGTGCGTTTCAACGATCGAGTCGACCGGGCAGGACTCTTCGCAGAAACCGCAGAAGATGCACTTGGTCAGGTCGATGTCGTAGCGGCTGGTGCGACGGGTACCGTCTTCACGCTGCTCGGATTCGATGGTGATGGCCATCGCCGGGCAGACCGCTTCGCACAGCTTGCAGGCGATGCAGCGTTCTTCACCGTTGGGATAACGGCGCAGCGCGTGCAGGCCGCGGAAACGCGGCGACATCGGCGTCTTTTCCTCGGGGAACTGCACGGTGATCTTGCGCTTGAACAGGTAGCGACCGGTCAGGGCCAGGCCCTTGAACAGTTCGCGGAGCATCAGGCTGCCGAAAAAATCCTTAATAGCTTCCATTTTTAGCCTCAGCCTTCCAACTTATTTCCAGATATTCCAGGGCGACTGGATCCAGATCGCCACGACCACCAGCCACACCAGGGTCAGCGGGATGAACACTTTCCAGCCCAGACGCATGATCTGGTCATAGCGATAGCGCGGGAACGATGCGCGGATCCACACGTACAGCGACAGGAAGAAGAAGGTCTTCAAGCCCAGCCAGATCCAGCCCGGGATGAAGTCCAGCGCTGCCAGCGGTGCCGACCAGCCGCCGAAGAACAGCAGTGCGGTCAGGATCGAAATCAGGATCATCGCGGCGTATTCGGCCAGGAAGAACATGGCGAAGGACATGCCCGAGTATTCGATCATGTGACCGGCCACGATTTCGGATTCGCCTTCCACGACGTCGAACGGGTGACGGTTGGTCTCGGCCACGCCGGAGACGAAGTAGATCACGAAGATCGGCAGCAGCGGCAGCCAGTTCCAGGACAGGAAGTTCAGACCCATGCCGGCGAATTGACCCTTGGTCTGGGCCAGCACGATATCGGTCATGTTCAGACTGCCGGTGACCATCAGTACCACCACCAGGCAGAAGCCCATGGAGATTTCGTAGGACACCATCTGCGCCGAGGCGCGCATGGCACCCAGGAAGGCGTACTTCGAGTTGGAGGCCCAGCCGGCGATGATGATGCCGTAGACTTCCATCGAGGTAATGGCCATCAGGTACAAGAGGCCCGCGTTGACGTTGGCCAGCACGTGTTCCGGCGAGAACGGCACCACCGCCCAGGCGGCCAGCGCCGGCATGATGGTCATCACCGGGGCCAGGTAGAACAGCGCCTTGTTGGCCTTGGACGGGGTCGAAATTTCCTTGAAGATCAGCTTGACGGCGTCAGCGATGGGCTGCAACAGGCCGGCCGGACCCACACGGTTGGGGCCCAGACGCACGTGCATCCAGCCGATCAGCTTGCGCTCCCAGTAGGTCATGTAGGCCACGCACAGCAGCAGCGGCACCATCACCACCAGGATCTTGACCAGAGTCCACACCAGCGTGAACAGGGTCGGACCCAGCAGGGCCGGTCCCACGTTGTTGATTTGGGCGATCAGGTGATCCATTTTTACGCTTTCTCCACGACGATTGCGCCAAACATGCCGCCCAGTGCAGCGGTGGAGGCGTGCGCAGCAGCGACGCGAACCACGTTTTCCGGCAGTTTCTTATCGATGGCGGCGGTCAGCGCAGCGCTGCCCGAGCCTTGCTTGACCTTGACCTGGTCGCCTTCGGCCACGCCCAGCTTGGCGGCCAGCGCAGCCGACAGCCATGCCTTGGGCGCCTGGCCATCGCGGGTTTCCAGCAGCGGCGGCGAACGGCGCACGATGGCGTCGGCGAAGTAGATGGGTACATCGGCCACACGCTCGACGCCACCAGCCGCAGCTTGCACAGCTTGCGCTTGCACGCTGGCGATGTTGTTCAGGCGCGCCGACAGGTCGGTTTCCTTGCCCAGCAGCTCGTCGCGGATGGATTCGGCGGTTTCGTAATCGAAGTTTTCCAGTTCCAGCAGGTTGCCCAGCACGCGCAGGACCTTCCAGCCCGGACGCGCATCACCGGCCGGCTTGACGGTACCGTTGAAGCTCTGTGCACGGCCTTCGGCATTGACGAAGGTACCGGCAGTTTCGGTGAAGGGCGCGATCGGCAGCAGCACGTCGGCGTAGTCGGCTCCATGCTTGAAAGCGGACATCACCACGACCATCTCGGCCTGGTTCAGAGCACCACGAGCGGCTTGCGGATCGTAGCTGTCCAGTTCCGGCTCGGCGTTCAACAGCAGGTAAGCCTTGCGCGGCTGTGCGAACACGGCAGCGGCGTTGGCACCCTTGCCCGGGGTCGGCACGGCATTGGCCAGGTAGCCACCGACGGCGTTGCCGCCTTCGGTCAGCACGCCCAGCTTGGCACCGGTCTGTTCGGCGATCCACTGCGCGGCTGCATGCAGCTGCGCAGCTTGCGGATGCTGGACGGCGGCATTGCCCAGGAACACGCCACGGCCTTCGCCCGACAGCAGGCTGGCAGCAGTCGCCTTGGCAGCGTCCGATGCCACCACGCCAGCGTAGGCGGCGGGAGCAGCCACGCCCTTGGCTTCCGCCACGGCCACGGCCACTTCGGCCAATGCGGACAGCCATGCCGAGGGAGCGGCGATGATCTTGTTGGCGACCGGCATGAGCAGATCGTCGTCGGTGGCATGCAGGACGCTGAGCTTGGCACCGCTCTTGACCGACTGACGCAGGCGCGCCGACAGCAGCGGATGATCCTTGCGCAGGAAGGAACCGATCACGAAGACGCGGTTCAACTGCGAGAATTCGACGATGGACATGCCCAGCCACGGCTTGATCTGGCCATCCAGACCGAAGTCGGACTGACGCAGACGGAAGTCGACGTTATCCGAACCGACGCCGCGTACCAACTTCTGCAGCAGGCTCAGTTCTTCCAGGGTGGAGTACGGGGTAGCCAGCGCGGCGATGGCGTCGGCACCATGTTCGTGACGGATGTTGCGCAGGCCATGGGCGACGTATTCCAGCGCGGTCTGCCAGTCCACTTCCTGCCACTTGCCGTCTTGCTTCAACATCGGCTTGGTCAGACGCTCGGCGCTGTCCAGCGCTTCGTAGGCGAAACGGTCCTTGTCGGAGATCCAGCACTCGTTGACTTCTTCGTTCTCGAAGGGCAGCACGCGCATGACCTTGCCATTCTTGACCTGGACGATCAGGTTGGCACCGACGCTGTCGTGCGGGCTCACCGACTTGCGGCGCGACAGTTCCCAGGTACGGGCGCTGTAGCGGAACGGCTTGGAGGTCAGCGCACCCACCGGGCACAGGTCGATCATGTTGCCCGACAGTTCGGAGTCCACGGTCTTGCCGACGAAGGTAGTGATCTCGGAATGTTCACCGCGACCCAGCATGCCCAGTTCCATCACGCCGGCCACTTCCTGGCCGAAGCGCACGCAGCGGGTGCAGTGGATGCAGCGGTTCATTTCCTTCATGGAGATCAGCGGACCGACGTCCTTGGGCTCCACGACACGCTTTTCTTCCTGGTAGCGCGAGGAAGAACCACCGTAACCGACGGCCAGATCCTGCAGCTGGCACTCACCGCCCTGGTCGCAGATGGGGCAATCCAGTGGGTGGTTGATCAGGAGGAATTCCATCACGCCCTTCTGGGCCTTGACAGCCTTGTCGCTGGCGGTGCGCACGATCATGCCGTTGTTGACCGGCGTGGCGCAGGCAGGCAGCGGCTTCGGGGCCTTTTCGACCTCGACTAAGCACATGCGGCAGTTGGCCGCGATGGACAGTTTCTTGTGATAGCAGAAGTGAGGGATGTACGTGCCGATCTTGTTGGCAGCGTCCATGACCATGCTGCCTTCTTGCACTTCAACCTTCTTGCCGTCTATTTCAATTTCAACCATGGCTGTTTGCCCAAGCTAAATATTCTTTGCCAACGATACCGGCGGAAGGCTCATCGCATCCCGCGCGGCATCCCCTGCCCTGTTCAGATGTATGCCGGAACCAGGCAGTGTTTGTGCTCGATGTGGTATTCGAACTCTTCGCGGAAATTCTTCACGAACGCGCGCACCGGCATCGCCGCTGCATCACCAAGCGCACAGATGGTGCGCCCCTGGATGTTGTCGGCCACCGAATTGAGCACGTCCAGATCTTCCATCTTGCCGTGACCGTTTTCGATACGCTCCACCATGCGGTACATCCAGCCGGTGCCTTCGCGGCACGGCGTGCACTGGCCGCAGGATTCTTCATAGTAGAAGTAGGACAGGCGCAGCAGCGACTTGACCATGCAGCGCGTCTCGTCCATCACGATCACCGCGCCCGAACCCAGCATCGAACCGGCCTTGGCGATGGCGTCGTAGTCCATGGTGGTGTCCATCATGACGTCGCCGCGAATCACCGGTGCAGACGAACCACCCGGGATGACGGCCTTGATCTTCTTGCCGCCACGCATGCCACCGGCCAGTTCCAGCAAGGTGGAGAATGGCGTGCCCAGCGGGATCTCGTAGTTGCCCGGACGCTCGACGTCGCCCGAGATCGAGAAGATCTTGGTGCCGCCGTTGTTGGGCTTGCCCATCTCGGCGTAGGCTTGCGGGCCCACCTTGAAGATGAAGGGCACGGCCGCGAAGGTCTCGGTATTGTTGATGGTGGTCGGCTTGCCGTACAGACCGAAGCTGGCCGGGAACGGCGGCTTGAAGCGCGGCTGGCCCTTCTTGCCTTCCAGCGACTCCAGCAGCGCGGTTTCCTCGCCGCAGATGTAGGCGCCGTAACCATGGTGCGCATGCAGCTGGAAGCTGAAACCGGTGCCGAGGATGTTGTCACCCAGGAAGCCGGCCGCACGGGCTTCTTCCAGGGCTTCTTCGAAACGCTCGTACTCGGCGAAGATTTCACCGTGGATGTAGTTGTAGCCGACCGTGATGCCCATGGCATAGCCGCCGATGATCATGCCTTCGATCAGCGCGTGCGGATTGTAACGAATGATGTCACGGTCCTTGAAAGTACCCGGCTCACCTTCATCTGTATTGCAGACGAGGTATTTCTGGCCCGGGAACTGGCGCGGCATGAAGCTCCACTTCAGGCCGGTCGGAAAACCCGCACCACCGCGGCCACGCAGGCCCGAGGCCTTGAGGTCGGCGATGACTTGTTCCGGAGTGATCTTCTCGTTGAGGATGCGCTTGAGCGAATCGTAGCCGCCGCGCTTGACGTAATCCTCGAGATGCCAGTTCTCGCCATTCAGGTCGGCGAGGATCAGCGGTTTGATGTGGCGGTCGTGCAGGCAGGTCATTTCTTCAGTTCCTCCAGCAGCGCGTCGATCTTTTCGTTGGACATCCAGCTGCACATTTGATGGTTGTTGACCAGCATGACCGGTGCGTCGCCGCAAGCGCCCATACATTCACCTTCCATCAGCGTGAACTGGCCGTCGGCCGTGGTTTCGCGATAATCGATGCCCAGCTTGTGCTTCAGGTGATGGGCGGCGCGCTCGCCACCCGACAGCAGACACGGCAGGTTGGTGCACACGGTGATCTTGTGCTTGCCCACCGGGCTGGTGTTGAACATGTTGTAGAAGGTCGCGACTTCCTGCACGGCCACGGCGGGCATGCCGATGTAGTCGGCAATTTCCTGCTGCAGCTCGGCCGGCAGCCAGCCATGTTCCACCTGGGCGATGCGCAGCGCGGACATGACCGCAGACTGGCGCTGGTCCGCCGGGTATTTCGCGAGTTCGCGATCGATTTTCTTAAGGGCTTCTTGACTTAACAGCATATCGTTGGCCATCCATGCGCATCAGATCTGCGCGGTTATTGGATATTCCCCAAACTTGACGGGCTTCCTGAGAAGCCCGCCTTGACTATTGCTCTTCGACTTATCGGTCGATTTCCCCGAACACGATGTCTTGCGTACCAATGATGGTGACCGCATCGGCAATCATGTGGCCCTTGGCCATTTCGTTCAGGGCTTGCAGGTGGGCAAAGCCCGGGGCACGGATCTTCAGGCGGTACGGCTTGTTGGCACCGTCGGAGACCAGGTAGATACCGAATTCACCCTTGGGGTGCTCGACGGCAGCATACGCCTCGCCGGCAGGCACGCGGAAGCCTTCGGTGAACAGCTTGAAGTGGTGGATCAGGTCTTCCATGTTGGACTTCATGTCCGCACGTTTGGGAGGCGCGATCTTGTGGTTGTCCGTAATGACCGGACCCGGATTGTTGCGCAGCCACTCCACGCACTGCTTGATGATGCGGTTGGACTGGCGCATCTCGGCCACACGGACCAGGTAACGGTCGTAGCAGTCACCGTTCTTGCCCACGGGGATATCGAAGTCCAGCAGGTCATACACTTCATACGGCTGCTTCTTGCGCAAGTCCCAGGCGATGCCCGAGCCACGCAACATCGGACCGGTGAAGCCCATCTGCAATGCACGTTCCGGTGAGACCACGCCCACGCCCACCAGGCGCTGCTTCCAGATACGGTTGTCGGTCAGCAGGGTTTCGTATTCGTCGACATAGGTCGGGAAACGATTGGTGAAGTCTTCGATGAAGTCCAGCAGCGAGCCCTGACGGTTTTCGTTCAGTTCGCGGATGGCCTTCTCGTTGCGCACGATGGAAGCCTTGTACTGCGGCATGCTGTCCGGCAGGTCGCGATAGACGCCACCCGGACGATAGTAGGCCGCGTGCATGCGGGCACCCGAGACAGCTTCGTAGCAGTCGAACAGGTCTTCGCGTTCACGGAAGGCATACAGCAGCACGCCCATCGCACCCACGTCCAGCGCGTGCGCGCCGATCCACATCAGGTGGTTCAGCAGGCGGGTGATTTCATCGAACATCACGCGGATGTACTGTGCGCGCAGCGGCACTTCCAGACCCAGCAGACGCTCGATGGCCAGCACGTAACCGTGCTCGTTGCTCATCATCGAGACGTAGTCCAGACGATCCATGTAAGGCACGGATTGCAGGAAGGTCTTTTGTTCGGCCAGCTTTTCGGTACCACGGTGCAGCAGACCGATGTGGGGATCGGCGCGCTGGATGACTTCACCGTCCAGCTCCAGCACAAGGCGCAGCACACCGTGCGCGGCCGGGTGCTGGGGACCGAAGTTCAGCGTATAGTTTTTGATCTCTGCCATTATTTGATCCCGTAGTTTTCTTCACGAATGATGCGCGGGGTGATTTCGCGCGGCTCGATCGTTACGGGTTGATAGATGACGCGTTTCTGTTCGGCGTCGTAACGCATTTCGACATAGCCGGACACCGGGAAGTCCTTGCGGAACGGGTGGCCAATGAAGCCATAGTCGGTGAGGATGCGGCGCAGGTCGGGGTGACCGTCGAAGAGGATGCCGTAGAAGTCAAACGCTTCACGCTCATACCAGCCAGCCGAGTTCCAGATCGGATCGACCGACGCCACGATGGGCAGGTCATCATCCGGCGCGAACACGCGCACGCGCACACGCCAGTTGTGCGAGATCGACATCAGGTGCGACACCACGGCAAAGCGCGGACCTTCCCAGGCACCGTCGCCATAGGTGGAGTAGTCCACGCCGCACAGGTCGATCAGTTGTTCGAAACGGGTGTCGGCATGGTCGCGCAGCACGCGCATGGCCGACAGGTAGTCAGCGGCCTTGACCACCACGGTGACTTCACCGAGGGCCACGGTCAGGTTCTGAAGATACCCTCCAAGCGCATTACGCAGGGCGGCTTCGAGAGTTTCCAATTTTGTCGTCATACTGCCCTCTTAGCGCGCGATGGTGTTGGTGCGCTTGATCTTGTTCTGCAGCTGGATCACGCCATACAGCAGCGCTTCAGCCGTCGGCGGGCAACCCGGCACATACACGTCGACCGGCACGATGCGATCGCAGCCACGCACCACCGAGTACGAATAGTGGTAATAGCCACCGCCATTGGCACAGGAGCCCATGGAGATCACCCAGCGCGGCTCCGGCATCTGGTCGTAGACCTTGCGCAGCGCCGGCGCCATCTTGTTGCACAGGGTACCAGCCACGATCATCAGGTCGGACTGGCGCGGCGACGGACGGAACACCGCACCGAAGCGGTCGAGGTCGTAACGCGAGGCACCGACGTGCATCATTTCAACTGCGCAGCACGCCAGACCGAAGGTCATGGGCCACAGGGATCCGGTACGGGTCCAGTTGATTACCTTATCCAGCGAGGTGGTAACAAACCCCTCATTCAATACGCCTTCAATAGACATGGCTTACTCCCAATCCAGGGCACCCTTTTTCCAGATGTACCAAAATCCGACAACAAATTCAGCGATGAAGACCATCATCGTGACGAAACCTTGCCAGCCCAGCTCACGCATGGACACGCCCCAAGGGAAGAAGAAGGCGGTTTCCAGATCAAACAGGATGAACAGGATGGCGATCAGGTAGTAGCGCACATCGAATTTCATGCGCGCATCTTCGAATGCTTCAAAGCCGCATTCGTAAGGAGAAGTTTTTTGAGCGTCCGGCTTGTGCGGACCAAGAAGACGACCGAGGAGCTGGGGAGCGACACCGACGCCGATGCCAACAAGAATAAACAGGAGGACTGGGAAGTAATTTTCGAGGTTCACGATTGGCCGCTATGCGTTGGTTTATCGATGGGAATGATTCTCAATATCAATCAGAAACTTCCTCGACAAAAAGCCAGCTCAGGCACTAGGACCTTCGCTGGCTTTTCATTTCATTTCTATGGTGCCGACGACGAGACTCGAACTCGTACAGCTTTCGCCACTACCCCCTCAAGATAGCGTGTCTACCAATTTCACCACGTCGGCTTGAAGCTGCTATTGTACCTTCATTTGTTACTCTTGTTCAATGCACAATCAGCGAAAAAGAAAGATTCTTCCTACTTAATTCTTCGATTATTTCAGAATCAGCAAAAGCTTATTTCGGGATCTGATTCGACTGGTCACCCGGCTTGCCTGCATCAGCCGGTGCGGCGGGCGCTGCAGGCGCTGCCTGCTGGGCCGGGGCCGCCGGAACTTGCAGATTATCCATCACACTGCCGCTTTGTGCCACGTGATGATTGCCGATGAAGGTCAGACCCAGGGTCGCCACGAAGAAAATACCTGCGGCCACCGCCGTCGACTTCGACAGGAAGTTCGACGAGCCGGTCGCACCGAAAAGACTGCCCGAGGCACCAGAACCGAAAGCCGCACCCATGTCAGCGCCCTTGCCGTGCTGCAGCAAGACCAGACCGATGATCGCCAGCGCTGCCAGCACCTGAACTACAACCACAACCAAAAACAAAGTATTCATTTAAACAAGTCCACTCTTGATGTTTCAATCGCCTGCTGCATCTGCGTCAAAGTATCGCCTCCGCAACTGACAAACCCCTTACTCCACTTCAGGCCGCCTTGATGATGGCCAGGAAATCCGCCGCCTTCAATGCCGCACCACCGATCAGACCACCATCGATGTCGGCCATCGCCAGCAACTGCTCCGCATTGTCCGGCTTCATGCTGCCGCCGTACAGGATACGCACCTTGGCCGCCGCTTCCGCGCTCTTGGCGCCGAGACGCGCACGCAGCATCGCATGCACTTCCTGCGCCATTTCCGGCGTGGCCGTCTTGCCGGTACCAATCGCCCAGACCGGCTCGTAGGCCACGACGATGCGCGCAGCATCCTCGACAGCCAGGGCCGTCAGCACCGCATCGAGCTGACCACCCACGATTTCATTGGTCTGTCCGGCTTCGCGCTGTTCCAGCGTTTCCCCCACGCAGACCACCGGCACCAGGCCGACCTTCAATGCTGCCACGGTCTTGGCCGCCACCGCCGCATCGCTCTCGCCGTGATAGGCGCGACGCTCGGAGTGACCCAGAATGACATATTGCACACCGAATTCCTGCAGCATCGCTGCCGACACCTCACCGGTAAAGGCACCAGAGGCGTGCGCGGACATGTCCTGCGCCCCCAGCGCCACGGCCGAACCAGCCACCGCGCCCTGCACCTGCGCCAGATAAGGCGCCGGCACACACACGGCGACGTCGCAGACCTCGGCCGGCAGACCTTCCTTGATACCAGCCACCAGGGCCGCATTGGCAGCCAGGCTGCCGTTCATTTTCCAGTTACCGGCTACGAGTTTGCGACGCATAGGCTGAGTTCTACGAGATGGGTGTCAATTTGGATAACCTCGCATTGTATCCGGTACGGCCGCTTGGCGCAAAGCCGGACTGTCCCGCCCGGCTCCGCGCGCCTGCCGGATCACAGTTCCAGCATGATCTTGCCGATGTGGGTGCTCGATTCCATCATGGCATGCGCCTGTGCCGCCTGTTCCAGCGGGAAACGGTGGTGAATGACCGGCTTGATCTTGCCAGCCTCGATCAGGGGCCACACGTGTTGCCGCAGATTGGCCGCGATCGCCGCCTTGAACGCCACCGGGCGCGGGCGCAGGGTCGACCCGGTGATGGTCAGGCGACGACGCATGACCTGCCCCATGTCGAGCTCGCCCTTGCTGCCGCCCAGTTGGGCGATGAAGACCAGGCGGCCATCGTCGGCCAGGGCCTTGATCTCGCGCGGCAGGTAATTGCCGCCGACCATGTCCAGGATCACGTCCACACCCCGCCCGCCGGTCAATTCCTTGACCACATCCTCGAACTGCTCGGTTTTGTAATTGATGGCCCGTTCCGCGCCCAATTCTTCACATGCGCGACACTTGTCGGCACTGCCCGCCGTGGCGAACACGCGATGGCCCAGCGCACGGGCGATCTGGATGGCCGTCACGCCGATGCCCGAAGAGCCGCCCTGCACCAACAAGGATTGTTCACCTGACAGTTGTCCCCGGTCGAAGACGTTGCTCCACACCGTGAAGTAATTTTCCGGCAAGGCTGCGGCCTCCAGCGCGCTCAAACCCTTGGGCACCGGCAGGCACTGGGCCAGCGGCGCGGCACAGAACTCCGCATAACCGCCACCCTGCACCAGCGCACAGACCAGGTCACCCAGCCTGAAGCCGCTCTCACCCAGCTCACCCGCCACGATTTCGCCTGCCACTTCCAGGCCCGGCAGGTCCGAGGCGCCCGGCGGCACCGGATAGTTGCCGGTACGCTGGAATACGTCCGGACGATTCACGCCCGCCGCATGCACCTTGATGAGTATTTCCCCCGCCTTGAGCTCAGGCACGGGCCGTTCACAGGCCTGCAGTACCTCGGGGCCGCCAAATTCCTTGATCTCGATTGCGCGCATCTGTCCTATCCTTCAGTTATCTATGTCTCAAAGCGAAGCCGCCGCCCGTGCCGCCGTGTCATACAGCCCGGACGCATTGCGCAACAATTGCGCCGCCTCGCCGATGGCCTGGTTGGGGATGCCGCTTTCGACCTGCACCTCGATCAGGCAGCGCTCGCGCACCTCACGATACTTCATGCACAGCGCCTGCCCCGCCGGGGTGGTCGAGAACAGCAGTTCCTTGCCGGCCTTCTCGCTCTTCACGTAGCCGGCCTTCACCAGCTTCTTCAAGGCATAGGTGACCACGTGGGTGTCCTCGACGTTCAATACGAAACAGATATCAGCCAGTTTTTTCTTGCGATCGCGGTGGTTGACGTGATGCAGCAAGGACACCTCGATGGCCGTCATGTCCTTGGCTCCCGCAGCCGCCATGCAGCGCACCATCCAGCGATTGAAGGCATTGCTGGCCATGATGAGGGCGTATTCCAGTTCGGACAGTTCGGCGCTGCGCTCGGAGACCAGGTGCTGCGAAGACACGATCTTGGTCGGGCGCGGCGCCTCGGCGGCGGCCTGCACATCGGGCGGAAGGGAGACAGAGGTCTCGTTGTTCTCTTGGCTCATGGGAAGCGTAGGGGTCAGGACGACAGAATGGCAACACTATAGCGCAAAGATTAAATAAATAATTTATCGACATATTGTTTATATTTTCTTTGAAATGTAATATCCGCAAAAAAGCAGGGCATCACCAGACGCACCTTGACCCCGGCAGCGGCATGGCCGGGTTCTCAACAAAAATCTCAGCCGAGGCGAGAGACACATGCAGCCACCCCAGCTCCACCCTTTGGGCGACCGCGCACTGCTCTGCAGTTTGCCGGCCCCCGCCACCCTGCCCCAGCAGCAACGCATCTGGGCGCTGGCCACGTTGGCCAGTGAATGGGAAGAAGTCAGCGAAGTCGTGCCCGGCATGAACAACCTGACGCTAATCACCCGGCGACCCGTCGCCGACCTGGACACGCTGAGCGAGCGCATCCTGAAGACCTGGCCCCGGCTCGCCAGCGCAGGCAGCGAAGGCCGCACGGTCGAGATCCCCGTGGTCTACGGCGGCAACGTCGGCCCTGACCTGGACAACGTGGCCCGTCACACCGGCCTGTCGACCGGGGAGGTCATCGAGCGCCACAGCAATGCCGAGTACGTGGTGTATTTCCTGGGCTTCCTGCCCGGCTTCGCCTACATGGGCGGGCTCGACACCAGCCTGGCCACGCCGCGCCACACGACGCCGCGCGTGAGCATTCCGGCCGGATCGGTGGGCATCGGCGGCGAGCAGACCGGCATCTACCCGATGGCCTCGCCGGGCGGCTGGCAACTCATCGGCCGCACCGCCCTGCAGCTTTTCGATCCTTCCCAGCAACCGCCGACGCTGCTGCGTCCCGGCGACCGAGTACGCTTTACCGTGGAGCGCGTGGCCTCATGATCGACATCATCCAACCCGGCATGCTGGCTTCGGTGCAGGACATGGGCCGTTATGGCCATCGCAGCCTGGGCATCCATCCCGGTGGCGCGCTCAATACGCTGGCATTGGCCAGCGCCAACCTGCTGGTCGGCAATCCGGTCGATGCGGCCGGACTGGAAATCACCATGGGCGTGGCCGAGCTGCGCTTCACCCGCGATACCCGCATCGCCCTCGGTGGCGACGACATCGGTGCCACCCTCGATGGCAAACCCATCGCCGCCTGCTGGAGCATTCCGGTGCGTGCCGGCAGCGTGCTCAAGCTCAGCCTGGCGGCAGCCGATTCACCCGAGCAGGCGCCACGTCACAGCATGCGCACCTACCTGGCCGTAGCCGGTGGCATCGATGTGCCGCTGGTCCTGGGTTCGCGCAGCACCGACCTCAAGGCCGGCTTCGGCGGCCATCAGGGACGCGCCTTGAAGCGCGGCGACAAGCTCCCCATCGGCGACGCCAGCGCTGCCTCTGTCGCGGTCCATGGTCCCGCCTTCGGCGTACGTTCCCCGCGCTGGAGTGGCCTGGCCCTGCGTGCCGATGAACACAGCCAGCACGTCACGCTGCGCGTGCTGCCCGGCCCCGAATTCGAACAGTTCAGCAAGAGTTCGCGGGAAGCGCTGTGGTCCGACACCTGGCGCGTCACCCCCAACAGCAACCGCATGGGTTATCGCCTCGAAGGTCCCGAACTCAAACGCAAGCAAGGTCGCGACATGCTCTCCCACGGCGTGGTGCCGGGCGTGATCCAGGTGCCACCCTCGGGCCAACCCATCATCCTGATGGGGGATGCCCAGACCACCGGCGGCTACCCCAAGATCGGCGTGATCATCGGTGCCGACCTCTGGAAGCTGGCGCAAGCCCCGTTGAACGCAACGCTGCGGCTGGAGCCCTGCGAGATGGCCGACGCCCTGGCCGCCGCCGAAGAACAGCAACGCTATCTCGATTCCATCCGCGCCACGGTCGCCGCACTGGACTGGTCGCGCGCCACGCTCTACAAGAAATAAGGGAACGCCATGTATATCGATCTCAATGCCGACCTCGGCGAAGGCTGCGACACCGACGAACAACTGCTGACCCTGGTCAGCTCCGCCAACATCGCCTGCGGCTGGCATGCGGGCGATGCCGGCACCATGCGCCGCAGCGTGCGCTGGGCGATCCAGAATCACGTGGCCATCGGCGCCCACCCCAGCTTCCCCGACCGCGAGAACTTCGGGCGCAGCGCCATGCAGTTGCCGCCCGAGGAAATCTTCAGCGGCATGCTCTATCAACTCGGCGCACTGGACGCCATCGTGCGCGCCGAGGGCGCACGCATGACCCACGTCAAGCCGCACGGCGCGCTCTACAACCAGGCCGCCAAGGATGCCGTGCTGGCCAATGCCATCTGCGCCGCCATCCGCACCTTCAATCCCGAGCTGAGTCTGTATGGCCTGGCCGGCAGCGAACTGATCGCCGCCGCCCGCCATGCCGATCTCAATGCGGTCGAAGAAGTGTTTGCCGATCGCGCCTATGAAGCCGATGGCAGCCTGGTCGCACGCAGCAAGCCCGGCGCCATGATTACCAACGATGCCGACGCCATCGCCCAGACCCTGATGCTGGTCAAGCAGAAGAAGGTCAAGGCCATCGACGGCAGCCTGGTCGAAGTCAATGCACAGACCGTGTGCCTGCACGGAGATGGCGCGCACGCCCTGGATTTTGCGCGCCAGATTCGGGCACGCCTGCACGCCGAGCAGATTGCCGTGCGCGCGGCGGTGTGAAAGTTTTTTCCGGGCGTGGTCGCAAGACGCCGGAAAGAAGGCACCTGCTGCTGATGCAGGGGTGTCGCAAGCTGTAGTTTCGTTCCAAAAACAACAAGAAAGGTCGCCAATCCGAGGCCCGCGAGGTCGCAGGAAAAGTCACGCCCCTACGCTTTGCAGATTGACGCAAAGTCAGTCTGGGCGCGGCTTTCCACGACAAAGGTGGCACGGACCTTGCACATTGGCGGCAGGATTTTTCCTCATTCACATAGGGAGTTTTTCATGGAGAGTACGACACTGCTGCCACTGATCGGGATACCGATCGTCGTGGCCGGTTTTGCCTTGCGTTTCAACCCGCTGCTGGTGGTCACGGTAGCCGGTCTCACCACCGGCCTGTCGGTCGGAATGGACTTCGGCATGCTGCTGGAAACCTTTGGCGAGAAGTTCGTCAACAGCCGTTCGCTGGCGACCTTCCTCTTGATCCTGCCGATCATCGGCCTCTTGGAACATTACGGTCTGAAGGAACGCGCCCAGGCGTGGATCTCCAGCATCGCCAGCGCCACTTCGGCACGCATTCTGATGCTCTATTTCATCCTGCGTGAAGGCACCGCCGCACTGGGTCTGATCTACCTGGGCGGCCAGGCGCAGACCGTGCGTCCGCTGCTGGCACCGATGGCCGAAGGTGCCGCCGTGAGCGCCTACGGCGAAGACCTGCCGCAACACATCCGCGACAAGATCAAGGCCCACGCGGCGGCCTGTGACAACGTCGCCGTGTTCTTCGGCGAGGACATCTTCATCGCCTTCGGCGCCGTGCTGCTGATGGATGCCTTCCTGAAGGAAAACGGCATCACCAACATCGAGCCGCTGCACATCGGCTTGTGGGCCATCCCCACTGCCCTGTCGGCGCTGGTGATCCACATGTTCCGCCTGACCCGCCTCGACGCTTCCATCCGCCGCGATGTCGAGGCGTGGAAGGCCACTCAATCCGCTGCCAAGGTGTCCGCATGAACACGCTCATCTCGATCAACCGCATCTACTATCTCATCGGCATCATCGTCATGATGCTGACCGTCATGACCCTGCGCGACAAGGGCAATCCCAAGCGCTTCACCACGGCGCTGTTCTGGTTCCTCTTCGGCGCGGTGTTCCTGTTCGGTGACCTGCTGGTGGAACACCTTGGCAAGTCCATGGCCCACCGCATCATCGGCGGCACCGTCATCATCATCTCGCTCATTGCCGGTACCGGCATGCTCTCCATGGGCAGCTATGCCACTTCCTCGCATGAAGAGCGCGTGGCCTCGTCCAGGAAGCTGGGCAACTGGCTGTTCTTCCCGGCGGTGCTGATCCCCGTGATCACGGTGGCCTGTACCGTGCTGCTCAAGGGTGTCTCGGTCGGTGGCCTGATGCTGCTGGACCAGAAGCAACTGACCTTGGCCGCACTCTGCGTGGCCTGCATCTGCGCGCTCATCGCCGGTTGCGTGCTCACGCGTGGCACCCCGCTGCAGGCAGTACGCCAGTCGCGCCGCCTGGTGGATTCGATTGGCTGGGCCGCGATCCTGCCGCTGATGCTGGCCATGCTGGGTGGTGTCTTCGTCGCCGCCAAGACCGGGACGTCGGTACAGCACGTGGTCAGCCTGTTCGTCAATCCCGACAACCGCTTCCTGGTGGTGGTGATCTACTGCGTCGGCATGGCACTGTTCACCATGGTGATGGGCAATGCCTTCGCCGCCTTCCCGGTGATGAGCGCGGGCATCGCCCTGCCCTTCCTGATCGTGGGGCATCATGCCGACCCGGCGCCGCTGGTGGCCATCGGCATGTACTCGGGCTATTGCGGTACGCTCATGACGCCGATGGCGGCCAACTACAACATCGTGCCGGCGGCGCTACTGGAACTGAAGAACAAGTACCAGGTCATCAAGGTGCAGATTCCGACCGCACTGACGCTGCTGACGGTCAACGTGTTCCTGATGTACTTCCTCGCCTTCCGCTGATCTGACCGGAACGCCAGACCCGGCCGGATGCGCAGTACCGGCCGGGTCATCCACTTTGCCTCAAGGAGTCCCCATGCAGCTCACACAGGAACGGGCGGAAGAATTTGCCCGCATGCCGCTGGCCTATCTGCGCCAGGAATATCCGAATCACATCATGCACGTGCTCCACGGCGCCCAGGACGTACTCTCACCGCGTGCCCTGCACCCGGTGTTCTACGGCTGCTATGACTGGCACTCTGCGGTGCACGGCTTCTGGCTGCTGCTGCGCTGTGCGCGACGCTATCCCGCACTGCCCGCCCGCAGCGACATCGAAACCATCTTCGATGAGCACTTCACGACCGAACTGATGCAGCGCGAGACCGATTATTTCCGCGTCGATGGCCGCGCCTCCTTCGAGCGTCCTTATGGCTTTGGCTGGATCCTCGCACTGGACCAGGAGCTGGCGCAATCGGCCCTGCCGCGCGCTGCCACCTGGCGCGCCGCGATGCAGCCGCTGACGCTGGAGATCCGCCGTCGCCTGCTGGAATACCTGTCCAAGCTGAGCTATCCGATCCGCGTAGGCACCCACTACAACACCGCCTTCGCCCTGGCGCTGGCGCTGGACCAGGCGCGCCACGTCAAGGATGAGGCACTGGAGCAGGCGATCCTGGCCAGCGCACAACGCTACTACGGCAAGGACACCGACTACCCGGCCCACTACGAACCCGGTGGTGACGAGTACATTTCCGGCGCACTGACCGAAGCACTGCTGATGAGCAAGGTGCTGCCGGCGCAGGACTTTGCGACCTGGTTCGACCTTTACCTGCCGCGCGTGGCCGCTACCGAACAGATCATGCAGCCGGCGCATGTGTCGGACCCGACCGATCCCAAGATCGCCCACCTGGACGGCCTGAACCTTTCCCGCGCCTGGTGCATGAAGAACGTCCTGCGCCACCTGCCCGCCAATCACGCTGCGCGCAGCGCCATCGAGGCCGCCGTCGCGCGCCACATCGCCGCCTCCATCGATCAGGTGGTCGGCAGCCACTACAGTGGTGGTCACTGGCTGGCCAGCTTCGCCATGCTGGCATTGGAAGACTGAGCCACCCGCAGCACTGAAGTAAAAAACCTCGCTCCCGGAAACGGAAGCGAGGTTCTTTGCTGCAAGAGCGACGAAATCTACTCAGCGACTTCCTTGCGCAAGACAGGCTGCTCGGCCTGCTCGGGCATGGTGGCCGAGATCACCCGCGCACTGCGCTTGAAGGTGAAATACGCCCAGGCCCAGTCCGCCATCACCATGAGACGGTTGCGGAAACCGATCAGGAAATACACGTGCACGAACAGCCAGAACAGCCAGGCCGGATAGCCCGAGAACTTGAGCTTGCCGACCATGGCAATGGCCGCACGTCGACCGATGGTGGCCAGCGATCCGTAATCCTTGTAGACAAAAATCTCCGCCGTCTGTCCCGCAATGTGATGCTTGATGTTGCGCGCCGCAACGCGTCCCATCTGCTTGGCCGCCGGTGACACGCCCGGCACCGGCTTGCCTTCCGACTGTGCCGCCGCCAGATCGCCGATCACGAACACTTCCTCGTGACCAGCAATACAGAGCTGCGGCGTGACCGGTACACGACCAGTACGGTCCACCTGTACACCCAGCTTCTTGCCCAGCGGAGAAGCCGCTACGCCCGCCGACCAGATGACGGTACGCGTGGCCAGGCTTTGCTCACCATCGAAATTGGCATAGCGCACGCAGGTCTCGTCGATGTGCACCACGCGGCAACCGGTGCGCACATCCACGCCTAGCCTGTGCAACTGCTCGCGGGCTTTCTCGGAGAGGTCGGCAGGATAGGCGCCCAGCACACGTTCGGAACCTTCCACCAGCACCACCCGTGCCGAATGCGGATCGATATTGCGGAATTCGCCCGACAAGGTGTGGCGTGCAATCTCCACCAGCGTACCGGCCATCTCCACGCCGGTGGCGCCACCCCCGATGACGGTGAAGGTCAGCCATTCCTGGCGGCGCCGTGCATCGGTCTCGCGCTCGGCATGCTCGAAGGCCATCAGGATGCGCTTGCGGATCTCGAAGGCATCTTCCAGCGTCTTCAGTCCTGGTGCCAGCGCGCTCCACTCATCGTGGCCGAAGTAACTGTGGGTGGAACCGGTGGCCACGATCAGGTAGTCATAGCCGAGCACGCTGCCGTCTTCCAGGGTGACGGACCTGGCGACGGTATCGATTCCGGTGACGGCCGCCATCAGGGTGGTGAGATTGGTCTGCTGCGCCAGGATGGCGCGGATCGGTGCGCTAATCGCCGGGGCCGACAGCCCGGCCGTGGCGACCTGATACAGCAAGGGCTGGAACAGGTGATGGTTGCTGCGGTCGATCATGGTGATGCGTACATCGGCCTGGGCCAACTCACGCGCGGCGGCCAGACCACCGAAGCCGCAACCGATGATGATGACATGGGGCATTGCCTTCCTTTCAAAAGTAATGTGTTGTTCTATCCGCGCAAGCCAGTCACCTTGATGTGATACGGCTGCACAGCTGTCCCCTACTCTCTATTCGGATCTGCCTGCATGGCAGTGCCACGCCTCCCCCTGATGAGCGCGGCACACCGGAACCTTGATGTCCCTCAAAGCAGACGGACAGAATCGCATACTTTTGGTTCGAAATCACTTGGGCAGATTGTCCGCATCCTCTTGTGCGCACAAAAAAAATCCCCCGGCCTTGCGGCACGGGGGATTTTCTTGTTGCCTGGTCAGGCAGAAGGGATTACTGCGCTTCTTGCGGAGCGGCGGCGTCGCCTTCTTCAGCCTGGGCAGCCTTCATCGACAGCTTCAGGCGGCCGCGGTCATCGGTTTCCAGAACCTTGACGCGCACTTGCTGGCCTTCCTTGAGGTAGTCGGCCACGGCGTTGACACGTTCGTTGGCGATCTGGCTGATGTGCAGCAGACCATCCTTGCCCGGCAGGACCTGGACGATGGCGCCGAAGTCCAGCAGCTTCAGGACGGTGCCTTCGTAGATCTTGCCCACTTCCACGGAAGCGGTCAGCTCTTCGATGCGGCGCTTGGCTTCCTGACCAGCCGATGCGTCCACGGAGGCGATGGTGACCACGCCTTCGTCGCTGATGTCGATCTGGGTGCCGGTTTCTTCGGTCAGCGCGCGGATGACGGCGCCGCCCTTGCCGATCACGTCACGGATCTTTTCCGGATTGATCTTGATGGTGATCAGGCGCGGTGCGAAGTCGGACAGTTCGGCACGACCGGCCGGCACGGCTTCCTGCATCTTGCCCAGGATGTGGTGACGACCTTCCTTGGCCTGCTCCAGCGCGACCTGCATGATTTCCTTGGTGATGCCCTGGATCTTGATGTCCATCTGCAGGGCGGTAATGCCGTTGGCAGTACCGGCCACCTTGAAGTCCATGTCGCCCAGGTGATCTTCATCGCCCAGGATGTCGGTCAGCACGGCAAACTTGTTGCCTTCCTTGATCAGGCCCATGGCGATGCCGGCCACGTGGGCCTTCATCGGCACGCCGGCGTCCATCAGTGCCAGGCAGCCACCGCACACCGATGCCATCGAGGAGGAACCGTTGGACTCGGTGATTTCCGAGACCAGGCGCACCGAGTAGCTGAACTCGTCAGCAGCCGGCAGCGCGGCGATCAGCGCGCGCTTGGCCAGGCGGCCGTGGCCGATTTCACGACGCTTCGGGGTGCCCACGCGACCGGTTTCGCCGGTGGCGAACGGAGGCATGTTGTAGTGGAGCATGAAGCGGTCGGAGTATTCACCCAGCAGACCATCGATCTTCTGTTCGTCACGCGCGGTACCCAGGGTCGCGATGACCAGGGCTTGCGTTTCGCCACGGGTGAACAGGGCCGAACCGTGGGTACGCGGCAGCACGCCGGTACGGATCGAGATCGGGCGCACGGTGCGGGTGTCGCGACCATCGATGCGGGGTTCGCCTTCCAGGATCTGCGAACGCACGATCTTGGCTTCCAGGTCGAAGAGGATGGAACCGACTTCGGCAGCATCCGCAGCCACGCCGTTGTTGGCAGCGGCTTCAGCGACCAGGGCTTCGTTGACCTGGGCCGAGACAGCCTTGAGCTTTTCGGTACGGGCCTGCTTGTCCTTGGTCTGGTAGGCTTCGCGCAGCGGGCCTTCGGCCAGTTGCGCCACGCGGGCGATCAGGGCTTCGTTCTTGGCCGGGGCGGACCATTGCACTTCCGGCTTGCCACCGTCACGCACCAGGGCGTGGATGGCTTCGATGACGGCCTTGGACTGGTCGTGACCAAACACGACGGCGCCCAGCATGACTTCTTCGGACAGTTGATCGGCTTCGGATTCCACCATCAGCACGGCGGTTTCGGTACCGGCTACCACCAGGTCCAGTTGCGAGGACTTCAGTTGCGAAGTGGTCGGGTTCAGGACGTACTGGCCGTCGATGTAACCGACGCGAGCGGCGCCCACGGGGCCATTGAAGGGGATGCCGGCCAGCGACAGGGCCGCCGAGGCACCGATCATGGCGGGGATGTCCGGATCGATTTCAGGGTTCACCGACAGCACGTGGATGATCACCTGCACTTCGTTGAGGTAGCCTTCCGGGAACAGCGGGCGGATCGGACGATCGATCAGGCGCGAGGTCAGGGTTTCCTTTTCGGAAGGCTTGCCTTCACGCTTGAAGAAACCGCCGGGGATGCGGCCGGCTGCATAGGTCTTCTCGATGTAGTCGACCGTCAGGGGGAAGAAATCCTGGCCGGGCTTGGCTTCCTTGCGGGCCACCACGGTGGCCAGGATGACGGTGTCTTCCACCGACACCACCACGGCGCCAGAAGCCTGGCGAGCGATTTCGCCGGTTTCCAGGGTCACTTGATGCTGACCGTACTGGAAGGTCTTGCTTACTTTATTGAACACGGTATTTCCTTTCTTTTATGGAGCCGGCCCCGACTGTGTCCGCGGTGCACGGCTTCCTTTTGCCGACAGATTTTCAGGCGCTGTCGTTCACCTCACCACAGTGGCCGGCGAAACCGGTCACTCACGACGAACGCGGCATTGATCCAACAAACAGCCTGCCGCGATGAAACGATGATGTATTCCTGCCCCGAGGGAGGGCGCTTTACGATGGCGCTGGCCCCGGCTTACGCCTGAGCTTGCCGAATCGCAAAAAACAAAATGCCCGCGTCAACGAGTGACGCAGGCATTTCGTGGTGGTCCGGGGCGCAAACCCCGAGACCCAGACGCGGAGTCAAATTACTTGCGCAGACCGAGTTTCTCGATCAGGGCGCGGTAACGGTCAGCGTCCTTGTTCTTCAGGTAGGACAGCAGGCTCTTGCGACGGTTGACCATCTTGATCAGGCCACGACGGGAGTGGTGATCCTTGACGTGGGCCTTGAAGTGGCCGTTCAGGTCGTTGATGCGTGCGGTCAGCAGCGCGACTTGCACTTCCGGAGAACCGGTGTCGTTCGTGCCGCGGGCGTTTTCGGAGATAATGGCAGCCTTGGCTGCTTTTTCGATGGACATTGCTTTTACCTTTCACAAGCGGTGTGCGGAGCGTTGGAAAATATCCTGCCCTGCATACCGTGAACAAAAAATGAGAATCCGGCCAAACCGACCGGACGCGAAATTATATAGCAAAAAGCCATTCCTACCAACATTGGCAGACACCGGCGTCGCACTGGCGCAGCAGTCGGCCTTGCCGTGCAGGAATGACAACCTGACCAGGAGTTTCCATGCAGCACCCCGCTTCCCTCTTCCTGCGCATCCGCCCGCGCCTGGCCGCCGTCCTGCTGGCCACAGCCAGCCTGGCCGGCTGCGCCTCGCTGCTGCAACCGCCAGTACAACCGGGTGAACCGGAAGACCAGGTAGTCGCCCGCCTGGGGCCGCCCAGCAATGTGTATCCGGATGGCAACGTGCGCGTCTTCGAATACGCGGCCGGCGCCTTCGGCCAGTACCAGTACATGGCGCGCATCGGTCCCGACCATCGGCTCATTTCCTATGCGCAAGTGTGGACCATCGAGAATTTCCGCGCGATCCGTCCAAAGCAGGACACCAAGCTTGACGTACTGCGCCGGGTTGGTCGCCCCACCGAGGTGACGCGCTATGCCCGCATCCCCTTCGAGGCCTGGAACTATGGCTACAAGGAAAGCGGTGTCTGGAATTCGCAGATGACGGTCTACTTCAACGACCAGGGCACCGTGGAAAAGGTGGAGAACGGGCCCGACCCGCGCTTTGACGACTCACGCTTGCGCTTCTGATCGCAGAACATCCGTCCCACACAAACGAAAGAAGGCTGCCCGGTTCACGCCGGGCAGCCTTTTTTCTGCGGCCTTGCGCGATGGGCTTACACCACCGTCGCCAGTGCCAGCGTGAACAGCAGCGCCAGCACCGAGACCAGGGTTTCCATCACGGTCCAGGTCTTGAAGGTCTGCGGCACGGTCATGTTGAAGTATTCCTTGACCAGCCAGAAGCCGCCGTCATTGACGTGCGACAGGATCAGCGAACCGGCGCCGGTGGCCAGCACCATCAGTTCCGGACGCACACCGCCAACGGTGGAGACGATGGGCGCGACGATGCCGCAGGCTGTGGTCATGGCCACCGTCGCCGAGCCGGTGGCCACACGAATGAGCGCAGCCACGAACCAGCCCAGCAGCAGCGGTGACAGATGGGCATCGGTGGCCACGCCGACAATGGCCTTGGAAACGCCGCCATCCATCAGGATGCGCCCAAAGCCTGCCCCCGCACCGACCACCAGCGTGATGCTGGCAATGGGCGCCAGGCACTCGTTGGTGAATTTCAGGATCTGGTCGGCACCAAAGCCACGGGCACGACCAAAGGTCCAGAAGCTCACCAGGGTGGCGATCAACAGCGCGATGACGGAGTTGCCGATCAGGCGCAGGAAATCATTGGCGAAGCTCTTGGGGGCAAAGAACAGGTCGGCCCAGCTGCCGATCAACATCAACGCCACCGGCAACAGGATGGTGAAGAGCGTGATGCCGAAGCCCGGCAGTTCACGGTCCTTCTTGCTCTGGTCGACGAATTGCGCGCTCAGCGGATTGTCCGGATTGGGAATGACCACCTTGGAAATGAGCTTGCCGAAGATGGGACCGGCAATGATGGCCGTGGGAATACCGACGATCAGCGCATACAGGATGGTGCGACCGATATCGGCGCTGTAGGCGGTCACCGCCAGCAATGCGGCCGGGTGCGGCGGGATCAGTCCGTGCACCACCGACAGACCGGCCACCATGGGAATGCCCACCAGCACCATGTTGGTCCCGGTACGCTTGGCGACGTTGAAGGCGATCGGCACCAACAGCACGAAACCAACCTCGAAGAACACCGGCAGACCGACGATGAAAGCCACCGTCATCATGGCCCAGTGCACGTTCTTTTCACCGAAGGCCTTGATCATGGTATTGGCAATGCGCTCGGCACCACCCGATTCGGCCATCATCTTGCCCAGCATCGTGCCCAGACCCACCACCAGCGCAATATGCCCCAGGGCACCGCCCACGCCGGTCTCGAAGGCCTTGACGATGCCGCCCATGGGCATCCCCACGGCCAGACCCAGCACCAGCGACACCACGATCAGAACGATGAACGGATTCATCTTGAATCTGGCGATCAGCACGATCAGTGCGATCACCGCCACCAGCGCATAGACCAGTAGCGCACTTCCTTGTACAGCCTCCATCTGTTGCTCCTCTTCAGAAGGTAAAAGACACCGCCGACGTCGTCACACCCCTGCCGGCATACTTGAACAAAAAATCTGCAAATCTTTTAAATTTTTTATAGCGTTTATTCTTTTTGTTCTTTTTTCTTTTTATTCTTTTCGTGTTGGTTCAAGCGCGAAGCGAAGTCGTGCCCTGCCCCGCGCTGACCACATCAGCGCTTGAAGGCCACGCAATCGACCTCGACCTTGCAATCGACCACCATGCTGGAGACCACGCAGGCGCGCGCAGGCGGGTTGGCGCCGAAGTATTCCTTGAAGACCTTGTTGAAGGACTGGAAATCGCGCGCATCATCCAGCCACACGCCACAGCGCACCACATGCTCCGGGCCATAACCGGCTTCCTTGAGGATCGCCAGCACGTTCTGGATGGCCTTGTGTGACTGCGCCACGATGCCGCCGTCGATCACTTCACCGTTTTCCATGGCCACCTGGCCGGACACGTACAACCAGCCGTCGGCGGCCACTGCGCGCGCGAACGGCAGATGCTGACCACCGGTGCCGCTGCCACCTTCCACACCGAATCGTTGAATGCTCATTGCTGCTCCTTTGTTGAACTCGAATTTGAAAAGTCGATTTGAAACCTGAAGTTGACAATCCAGCCCTGAGGTTTTCTGCCACTCAGGCTGGCGTTTTCTGCACCGTGCGCGCCAGGAAGCGTCCCGCACGGGCGCGGGTGGCCTGCTTGTCCTGCCCGCGATAGGCCAGCTGTCCATTGACCCACACCGCATCGATGCCATGGGCCGGCTGCATGGGATCGGTGAAGCTGGCGGCATCGCGGATGGTCTCGGGATCGAACAGCACCAGGTCGGCGTGATAGCCCTCACGCACCAGGCCGCGCTGCTCCAGACCAAAACGTTGCGCCGACAGGCCGGTCATCTTGTGTACGGCGGTGGCCAGCGAAAACAGTTTCTGTTCGCGGCTGTAGTAGCCCAGCACACGCGGGAAGGCGCCCCACAGGCGCGGATGCGGCAAGGGATCGTTGGGTAGCCCGTCCGAGCCGACCACGGTGGCCGGATGGGAGAGGATGCGATTGACGTCGTCGTCCGACATGCAGTGATAGACGGCGCCGGCCGGCATCAGGCGCGCGGCGGCGGCATGCAGGTCCACGCCCCAGTCGGCGGCGATCTGCTGCAACATCTTGCCGCCCTGCTCCGGATGCGGTTCCGACCAGGTCACCTGGATGTCGTAGTCGGCGGTGACCTGCTTGAGGTCCAGGGTGGACGAGCTGGCGGTATAGGGATAGCAGTCGCAGCCCACGTGCTGATGACGCGAGGCGGCTTCCAGCGCCTGCAACACTTCACTGCTGCGTCCCCAGTTCTCCACGCCGGCGCACTTGAGGTGCGAGATCACCACCGGCACACGCGCATGCTTGCCGATGCGAAAGGCTTCCTCCATCGCATTGAGGATGTCGGCGAATTCGCTGCGCAAATGGGTGGCGTAGAGGCCGCCGAATTCGGCCAGCGGCTCGGCCAGGGCCAGCACTTCTTCGGTGGGCGCGTTGATGGCGTTGCCATAGGCCAGGCCGGTGGAAAGACCCAGCGCGCCGTGTTCCAGCGCCTCGCGCAATTGCGCGCGCATGCCGGCGATTTCCGCGTCGGTGGCGGCGCGGTCCAGACGATCCATGTGATTGTTGCGCAGGGCCGTGTGCCCCACCAGCGCCGCCACGTTGATGGCGGGCTGCGCGGCGTTGACGGCCTCTGCGTAGCTGGCAAAGCTGGGATAGTGAAAAGCCTCCGACTTGCCCAGCAGGTTCATCGGATCCGGCGGGTCCCCCTTGAGCGTGACCGGGGCGGCACTGATGCCGCAGTTGCCGACCACCACCGTGGTCACGCCCTGCGACAGCTTGGGATACATCTCCGGAGTGCGGATGACGTTGGTATCGTCGTGCGTATGTACGTCGATGAAGCCCGGCGCCAGTACACGGGCGGTGCCGTCGATCTCCTGCCGGGCCTGCCAGCCATCAAGCCGGCCTACGGCGACGATGCGTCCGTGGCGCACGGCCACGTCGGCCGCGACCGGCTCGGCGCCACTGCCGTCGATGACCAGGGCATGGCGGATCAGGGTGTCGCAGTGCCTGTCGCTAGCGGCAGCATGCGGGATGGATGTCATGTCAGTCTCCCAGTGGCTGGTGCAGGTCGCCGCCGCCGCGATGGGCATCGAGCACGTACTTGAGGCGGCGCAGGCGTTCCTGGCTGCTTTCCTTGTGCAGCAAGGCCAGCTCCAGCACCAGCATGTCCAGCGTCGCCATCATGGCGTAGCGCGACGAGGATGGTTTGAAAATCAGGTCGGTTTCCAGCGTCTTGATGGGCAGCAGCACATCGGCCATCTTGGCCAGCGGCGAACCCAGCGCGGTAATGGCGATGAGCTTGACGCCGTATTCGCGCGCCACCTCGCAACTGGCCAGCAGCTCCGGTACGCTGCCGGTGGTCGAGAAGACCAGCAGCACGTCCTCCTTGTCGAGGGTCGCCGCCACCATCTTCTGCAACACCGCATCGTGATAGGTCGCCACCGGACGGCCCAGGCGCACCAGGCGATAGCGCGCCTCGTCGGACATCATGGTGGAGCCGCCGCCCATGCCGAAGCAGTAGATCATGCGCGCACCCAGCAGCAGGTACGCGGCTTGCATCAGCATTTCCGGATTGAGCATGGCGCGGTTGAGCTCCAGCACGGCATGGATGTCGCGATACACCACGTCGGCCAGTTCGGGCGGCTGGTCCGAGGGCACCGTCCTGGCGCCATCGAAGAAACGCTGTCCCACGGCCACCGCCTGCGCCAGCAGGAACTTGAACTCGCGCACGTCGCGGCACCCCATGGCCTTGGCAAAGCGCGTTACGCTGGCCACCGACACACCGGCCTTCTCGGCCAGTTCGCCGATGCTGGCACTGGCAGCGGCGGCGAGATCGCCGAGGATCGCTTCAGCCACCTTCTGTTCGGCCAGGCGCAAGGTGCTGCTGCGCTCGGTGATGCGGGAAATGATGTCCAATGTCTGTGCCATGGGAAGAAAAATTCAGTCTGCGGGAATGGGCGGGCGATCAAACCAGCGACCCCGGAAGGCGCCGCGGAAACAATTTATGTTATTTACTAACACGGCGTAAACATAGTAAATTCAAGGATATTATTACGTCAATCCTAATTTCACAGGAATTAAAGCGATGAGTGATACAAACTACCAGAACCAGTTTCAGGCCGGCATGATCGATCCGCTCAACAAGGGGCTGGGCGCACTGACCCAACCGCTGACGCCGCAACAGGGTGGCAACGTGCGCTGGAACCTGCTCAATGAAGACATCAGCCTGCCGGCCGCGGTGTTGTATGAGGAAAAGATCGCCCACAACCTGAAGTGGATGCAGGATTTCGTCGGCCAGTACAAGGTCAGACTGGCCCCGCACGGCAAGACCACCATGGCACCCAAGCTGTTTGCGCGCCAGCTCGACACCGGTGCCTGGGGCATCACCCTGGCCACCGCGCACCAGACCCTGGCCGCTTATCACCACGGCGTGCGCCGCGTGATCATGGCCAACCAGCTAGTGGGCAAGCGCAACATGGCCATCATCTCCGAATTGCTGGCCGATCCCTCCTTCGAATTCTTCTGCCTGGTCGATTCGGCTGCACTGGCCGATCAACTGGGCCGCTTCTTCGCCGAGCGCAAGCAAACCCTCAACGTACTGCTGGAACTGGGGCCCGCGGGCGGTCGCACCGGCGTGCGCGATGAAGCGCAACAGCAGGCGGTACTTGCAGCCATTGCGCGCTGGGACAGCATTGCCCTGGCTGGCGTGGAAGTGTATGAGGGCGTGCTCAAGGAAGAGGTCGACATCCGCCGCTTCCTGCAACGCGCGGTAGCCTGCCTGCAGGACCTGTCCACGCAAGGCCACCTGGCGCGCCGCCTGACGCAGGGTCCGGCGATACTGACCGGGGCCGGCTCGGCCTGGTACGACGTGGTGGCCGAAGAATTCGGCCAGGCCGACATCGGTGCGGCGCTGGAAGTGGTGCTGCGCCCGGGCTGCTATCTCACCCATGACGTGGGCATCTACCGTGCCGCGCAATCGCAGATCCAGGTGCGCAATCCGGTGGCGCACAGCATGCGCAGCCAGTTGCAACCTGCGCTGCAACTGTGGGCCTACGTGCAATCGATTCCCGAGCGCGACAAGGCCATCATCGCCCTGGGCAAGCGCGACGCCGCTTTCGACGCCGGCCTGCCGGCCCCGGTCACGCGCTTCCGCCCGGGCCAGGATACGCAACCGCAAGCCACCCCGTCCCACTGGGAAGTGACCGGCATGATGGACCAGCACGCCTATCTGAAGATTGCCGAGGGAGACGACATCCAGGTCGGCGACATGATCGCCTTCGACATCTCGCACCCCTGCCTGACCTTCGACAAGTGGCGTCACCTGGTGGTGGTGGACCAACGCTTCGATGTCATCGACATCGTGCAGACCTTCTTCTGATCGCCACGGAGAAGACCTGCAATGAGCAAACCCATCCTCGCCTACGGCGAAGCCATGGTGGAATTCAACCAGCGCATCGAGACCCCGCGCCAGTACCTGCAGGGCTTTGGCGGCGACACCTCCAACTTCGCCATCGCCGCCGCCCGCCAGGGCGCGGTATCTGGCTATGTCAGCGCGGTGGGCGACGACCATTTCGGCCAGGACCTGCTGGACCTGTGGCGGCGCGAGAACGTCGATGTGCAGCACGTGAGCATGGAGGCCGGCGCCAGTACCGGCCTGTATTTCGTCACGCACGATGCGCAGGGCCATCACTTCCACTATCGTCGCGCCGGTTCGGCTGCCAGTCGCTATCGCGCAGCCGATCTGCCCTTGCAGGCCATCGCCGGCGCCGGTGCGCTGCACCTGTCAGGCATCAGCCTGGCCATCAGCGAGAGTGCCTGCGAGGCCGGGCTGGCAGCGATGGTCCAGGCGCGCGCAGCCGGCGTGACCACTTCGCTGGATACCAACCTGCGGCTGCGCCTGTGGCCGCTACCACGCGCCCGCGAGAAGATGGCCGCCGCCTTGCGTCTCTGTGATGTCTGCCTGCCGAGCTGGGAAGATGTCTCGATGCTGACGGGTCTGAATGATCGCGACGCCATCGTCGATCAGTTGCTGGCCTACGGGGTGAAGCTGGTGGCCTTCAAGTTGGGGCAGGAAGGCTGCTACGTCGCCACGTCGGAGCAGCGCCGCATGGTGGCCCCCTATCCGGTCCAGGCACTGGACGCCACCGGTGCAGGTGACTGCTTTGGCGGGGCCTTCATGGCCGAGCTGATGGCCGGGCGCGATCCCTTCCAGGCGGCACGCTATGCCAATGTCGCAGCCGCCCTCTCCACCACCGGTTACGGTGCGGTGCAGCCCATCCCCTATCGTGACCAGGTAGAAGCGGCACTCACGGCAGCGGCCTGATCGAAGCCCTGCGCAGTGGCCGCCGGCTCACCGCCGGCGCGCCACGAACAGCATGCCCGCCACCGGCTGACGCACTTCCTCGCGCAAGACCTCGTCGCTCTGGTGCAGTACCTCCATGCCCGCGACCTGCAACAGGGACTGCACATAAGCGCGACCGTGGCGATAGCGTCCGCTGGCATGCAGGCAATAGCCTTCCTTGACCGCATCCTGCGGGGTCAGCACCTCCACCGTGAAGACGAAATGGCCGCCCGGCTTCAAGGCCGTGGCGACAGCCGTGAAGACGTTCTGCAGATCGCCGAAATAGATCATCGTATCGGCTGCCGTGACCAGGTCGCAGGATTGCGGATGCCGTTGCAGGTAATCGCTGATCTCGGCTTTTTCCAGTTGATCGTAGTAGCCGGTGGCAGCAGCCTTCTGCAGCATCTTGCCGGCCAGGTCGACACCGGTCAGATGACGCGAACAGGGCCGCAGATGAACACCGCACAACCCGGTGCCGCAGCCGATGTCGACGGTGGCGCACTGGCCGGCCGCTGGTGCTGCCAGCGCTACGCCCTGAGCAATCAGGCCGGGGCCGCGATAGCCCAGACTGTCCAGCAGATTGGCCTCGAAGGTCTCGGCATAACGGTCGAAGTGCGATTCGATGTAGCGGTCCGAGGCGCGCATCGGCACATCATGCTGCGAGCAGGCCGCCAGCATGTGGGCGGCAATCGGATTGTCGGGTTCGCTGTCACGCCAGGCACGATAGGCTTGTGCAGCCTCTTCCAGGCGACCCAGGAAGTAGAAGGAAATCCCGACCATCTCCCAGGACTTGCCCTCCATCGGCGGCAGCACATAAGCGCGGCACTGGTAGTGCGAGGCCTGCATCTTGTCCCCTGCCGCCTCGAAGAGATTGCCCAGGTGCAGCAGCGCCGGCAGAAATTCCGGCGCAATCTCGACGGCGCGCCGGAAGGCGGCGATGGCCTCGTCGCGGCGCCCCTGCTGCAGGTGCGCGGCCCCCAGGTTGTTCCAGATCATGTGATCCGCAGGCGTGATCTCCAGCGCGGCGCCATAGGCCTGGGCCGCACCGTCCAGTTCGCCCAGCGCAAAGAGCACATTGCCCAGGTCGTTGTGCCAGGCGGCATTGTCGGGTTCGAGGGCGCTGGAGAGCTCCAGCTTGTCCAGCGCCTCGGCATGACGCCCGGCCTGGTGCAGCCAGATGCCGTAGAAGTGCAGCGCTACCGGTTCGATGGGATCGTCTTCCAGCACCGCTTCGTAGACGACGCGCGCCTCCTCCAGGCGCCCGGCCATGTGGGCGTCGATGGCCGCATTCAGGCGGGCCGCGTGCGATTGCTGGATGTGCGTGGTCTGCTGCTCAGGCATGGCCTGCTCCCCCCTCGTAAAGCGCGTGAGGCGCGGGACGGACTGTCCGCGCTCTTTACATGTCTTTACAAGTCTGCAGCAGACTGCCCTTTCGGGCAATGCCTGATTCTCCTGAATTCCTGCTTGCCGCTAGGGAAAGGCCAGGCTGTGGCCGATGCTGCCCAGGCGGCGCAAGGCCTGGTCCAGTTCACGGGTGAAGGGATGGCCACAGCAGATGCGCAAAAAATGACCGTAACGGTTGGAATTGGAAAAGATGGCCCCCGGCGAGACCCCCACGCCTTCCACCAGCGCCCGCTCGAACAGCTGCTGCGAGCAGACCTGCACCGGCAGTTCCACCCACAGCCCCACGCCGCCATTGGGCACATTCAGGCGCGTGCCTTCCGGGAAATAGGCCGCAATCGACTCGGCCATGCGCTCGCGCTGCTCCTTCAACAACTGCCGCAGGCGGCGCAGATGGCGGTCATAGGCCGGGCTGGCGATGAAATCGGCGGCGGTGACCTGGGTCCACTCCTCGTTGGCGCGGGTATGGGTGAACTTGAGCATCTTGACCCGCTCATGCCAGCGTCCGCCATTCATCCATCCCAGCCGCATGCCCGGGGCCAGCACCTTGTTCAACGATGCGCAATAGATCACATTGCCGCTGCGGTCACGACTCTTGAGGCTGGAAGGCGGCACGTTGCCATCGGCCAGCTCGGTGTAGGCGTCGTCCTCGATGAGGGGCAGGCGCAATTCTTCACATAGCCTGACCAGCCGGTCCTTGTGCTCCTCGGGCATGATGCAGCCCAGCGGATTTTGCAGGTTGGGTACCACCACCACCCCCTTGATGTTGCCGTAGCTGCGCACTGCCAGCTCCAGCGCATCCACCGAGATGCCGGTGTGCGGACTGGTCGGGATTTCCAGCGCCTTCATGCCCAGGTTTTCCAGTGCCTGCAGCAGACCGAAATAAGTGGGCGACTCCACCGCAATGGTGTCTCCCGGTCCGGCCACGGCACGCAGGGCCAGGTTGAGCGCCTCGATACAACCGTGGGTGACGACCACTTCTTCATGATCGATGCGCATGCCGTGATGCAATGCGCGCCGCGCCACCGCCTGGCGGAAGGTGGCGTTGCCGTTGTGCGGCATGGCGCTGGTGAGCAGTTCGGGCCGCTCGCGCAGGGCGCGCATGGCGGCCTGCTTCAAGGTCTCCACCGCATACAGCTCGGGGGCACAGGTCATGCCGGAGAGGTCGATGCGGGGCGCGCCGCTCTGGCGCAGGGCGATGTACTTGGAGACCTTTTCATGGATGCCGACATACTGCTCGGGATCGATGGCCATCAGGCTCTTGGGCTCCTGCACCGGTCGGATCGCCGAGCGGCGCGGCTGGCGCACGAAATAGCCGGAACGCGGACGTGCTTCCAGCCAGCCGCCCTCTTCCATATGCCGCAGCGTCTGCAGGGCCGTCGACAGGCTCACCTGGTGCTGGCGCATGAGATCGCGCACCGACGGCATACGGTCACCCGCCACCAGCGTGCCGGTCTGGATGGCGCCCTGGTAATGCCCGGCCAGACGCCGGTACAGCGGCTGACGGCCGGGGCCGGAGTCGGAATCGGGAGCGGCGGCAAGCGCCGAGGCGGGAGTGCCCGGCGGCGGTGCCGCAGGCTGCAGGTCGGGGAGGAGCAGGCTGGTATCCATAACAGTCATCATCGTCCTGAGGTCGGAACCGAAACAGATACAGAGTAGGCGAAAAGCAGGGATAACAGAGCAAAAACAATCAGCCTGTTACGCAGCAGAGTGAATTTTCCTGTGCCTGTTGCGCCTGCATCGTCCTCCCTAGACTGCAGGCTGACCCATTCGACAAGGAGAACACCATGACTGCCCCGCTTCCTGCCCGCACCACCGTCCAGGTCCTGCCACTGGCGATGGGCCAGCATCTGCAACTGTGGCTTCCTGCGGGCAGCCAGCTGCTCTGCCAGGCCCCACAGGTATGCGTGACCGAATCGGCGCAGTGGCAAGGCGAACGCCTGGTCAGCCGCCACACCCGGCTGGCCGATGGCGAGCAGATGGTGCTGGCGCATGAGGGCTGGATCGGCATCCTGGCCCCGCAAGGCGGCGAGCTGTTGTGCCTGCGGCCGCTGCGACAGCCCTGGTCTGACCGCCTGCCGGGCTGGCTGCGTGGCATGCGGCGCTGGGCGGCCAGCCGCCGCGTACGGGATGCCGGATGTGCAAAGCCGATGTGATCGAAATTAACTTTTAGTTAATAAATACGCATCTGGATCAGGATTTCAGCGATAAAGTTGCGCAAAACGGAAAAACCGGGGTGGGAAGTAATGCAGAAGTTTCCGTAAAACCATTACACTTCATCATCAGCAAAAGATGAAGTGTCATGCAGAACGAATCCTCCCCCGCTCGCCCCGTTCCGACTCTTTCCGAACAGGAGACTTTCGACCTGACCCCCGTTTCCTTGTGGAAAGAGGATTACAGCGGCTTGAAGCGGCTGTTCGACCAATGGCGCGCCGACGGCGTGACCGACCTGCGCAGCTACCTGAGCCAGGATCCCCGCCGGGCGCAGGCCTGCGCCATGCAGATCCGCGTGGTCGCGGTCAACCGTCGCACCCTGGAATGGTATGAAGCGCGCGACCTGGCGCATCTGGTGGCGAACCTGGACAAGGTGTTCCGGGATGACATGATCGACACCTTCATCGACGAGATGGTGCAGTTATGGGAAGGCCGCAGCACCTTTTCCAGTTATACCGTGAATTACACCCTGGGCGGCAAGCGTCTGGACATCCAGCTCTCCGGCCGCATCATGCCCGGCAGTGAAGAGAGTTGGGATTACGTCCTGCTGGCCATCGAGAACGTGACCGAACGCGAAACCGCGCGCAAGAAACTCTCGCGCAGCGAAAACTATGCGCGCGGCTTGTTTGAATATTCACCCATCTCGCTGTGGGTGGAAGATTTCAGCGCAGTCAAGCGCCTCTTCGACGACCTGCATCGCATCGGCATCACCGATTTCCGCACCTTCACGGATGTGCATCCGGAATTCGTGGAACGCTGCATGCAGGAGATCCGCGTCATCGACGTGAACCTGCAGACGCTGTCCATGTTCGGCGCGCCGGACAAGGCGACCTTGCTCTCGCGCCTGTCCGACGTGTTCCGCGACGACATGCGACCGCATTTCAACGAACAGTTGATCGAGCTGTGGAACGGCAACCTGCTGCACCACCGCGAAGTGGTCAACTACTCTCTCACCGGCGAGACCCTGCACGTGCACCTGCAATTCTCGGTCTTCCCCGGTCACGAGAACAACTGGGACCTGGTGCTGGTGGCCCTGACCGACATCACCGCCCGCAAGAAGGCCGAAGCCTATCTCGAATTTCTCGGCAAGCACGATGAACTGACCAAGCTGCACAATCGCGCCTACATGGTCGATGAACTGAACCGCCTGGAGCGCAAGGGACCGTTCCCGGTCAGCGTGATCGTGGCCGATCTCAATGGCTTGAAGCAAGTCAACGATGAGCTGGGCCATGCCACCGGCGACGCCCTGCTGCGGCGCGTGGGCGAAGTGCTGGGCAAGGCGGTGGAACGTCCCGGCAGCGTGGCGCGCACCGGCGGTGACGAATTCGCCATCCTGCTGCCGGCCACCGACGAGCGTGGCTGCCAGTTGCTGATGGAACAGATCGAGAAACTGGTCGAAGTGAACAATCAGTACTACTCGGGCATGCCGCTGAGCCTGTCCATGGGCGCCGCCACCGGCGCTCCCGGCGAGCGCCTGGAGCAGGTGGTGCAGCGGGCGGACAGCCTGATGTATGAAGCAAAACACCATTATTACGCCAGCACGCCCGGCGTCGAACGGCGCCACCCGGACGACTGACATCGTGCCGGCGCCTGAACCCTGTGCACGTGAAGAACTGACCCTGGCGGTCGGTGCGGAAACGCTGGCAGCCGATATCCTGGGCAGCACGGTGGGCCAGTCGGTTCACACCTTGGTACTGCATGGTGCCGGACAAGGCGATCGCCAGCGTCAGTGGCCCTTGCGCCAGTCCCTGGCCGCACGCGGTTGCGCCAGTGCGGCCATCGACTTTTCCGGCCATGGGCAGAGCAGCGCCCTGCTACCCAATTCCCTGACCAAACGCCTGGACGAAGCGCAGGCCGCCCTGGATCGCTTGACGGTCGCTCCCCGTACCGTCGTGGGCGTGAGCATGAGCGGCGAGATCGCTTTGCGCCTGGCCTGCCGGCCGGACAACCAGATCACCCATGTGGTTACCCTGGTGGGGGCGCTCTACGATGGTGCAGCCTTCGCCCTGCCCTTCGGACCAGCCTTCAGCGCCGCCTTGCGACGGCCACACAGCTGGCGCGACGCCGATCTGCTGCCGATGATGCACGCCTATCGCGGACGACTGACCCTGATTCGCGCCGCCGAGGATGCCGTCATTCCGGCGGAGATCGCCGAACTGATCCGCCAGCACGCCACCTCGGCCAGCCACTGCCGCATCATCGACCTGCCGGGTGTGGATCACCGCATCAGCGAACGCAGCGCCCAGGACCCCGCACTGTGTAGCCATCTGGCCACACTCATCGCCGCTTGAACGCACTGAAAGAAAAAGGGAACGGACTCAGGCCGTCGTCGAGATCAGGCCGCCGACCACGCTCTGATTGACGATGTCTTCGACGATGGAACCGGTCAGGTCGGGATTGGACTTGAGCAGCAAGGACAGCGGCGAAGCCAGGGCCTGTCCGCTGAACATGCCGGAGCCGTCGTAGATGCCCGTGTTGGAAGAAGAAGGGACGGAAATGCTGCCCAGCACACCCTGGTAATAGGATTGGGTGGCCTCGGTCTGCGTGCTGTCCGGGGTGCTCACCGGCGTACCGGCACTGACAAAGCTGTCGAACAGACCGGCAGCATTGTAGGTCAGCCCGGCATTGTCGGCCGAGCCGCCTCCCAGAGTGACGATCACCGAAGCATCCGTCGACAGCGCGACCGCCTGAGCCAGGGCCGCAGGGTTGTTGGCTGGCTTGACCGGATTGCCGGGGACGACACCGGCAGGCAGGCCGTAGGGGTCGGAACCGCCGAGGGTTGTCAATGAAGTATCGATGGCCATGTTCATGCCGCCAATGTGGAATATGCAGGAAAAGACTGCTACCCGTCGATTCTAGGCAACTCCGGGGGCATGGGCAAGGCCGGGCATGGTCAGATGTCGCTGCTGTTTCCTTCAGTTACATTTTCCGATGTCTGAATGGAAACGATAAAAACCGATAGCCCCGATAGCCAGCGAAAAAACACCCGGCCTGAGCCGGGTGTATCGCCTTGTCTTTTTACTGCCCTACAAGAAAACCGGATCAATGCGGGGCATCGCCGTGCTCATCCGTGGTCTGCACGATGCTGACCGGCTTGCCCTTCATGCGGCGCCAGACATAGACGCCATAGCCGGACAGGCCATACAGCACGAACAGTCCGAACAATACCTTGGACGGGTCGCTGGAAATGAGCACCAGTGCCACCACCACCAGCAGCGCCGCAATGAAGGGCACCGGCTTGCGGAAGTTGACATCCTTGAAGCTGTAGAACGGCACATTGGTGACCATGGTGATGCCGGCGTAGAGGGTAATGACCCAGGCGTACCAGCTCAGGTCGGTACCGGCAAAGCGCAGGTCATCCATCAGCCAGACGAAACCGGCCACCAGGGCGGCCGCGGCCGGGCTGGGCAAGCCCTGGAAGTAGCGCTTGTCGACCACGGCGATGTTGGTATTGAAGCGGGCCAGGCGCAGCGCACCGCCGGCGCAGTAGACGAAGGCCGCCAGCCAGCCCAGCTTGCCCATGCCGCGCAGCGACCATTCATAGACCACCAGCGCCGGCGCGGCGCCGAAGGAGACCATGTCGGACAAGCTGTCGTACTGGGCGCCGAATTCGCTTTGGGTATTGGTCATGCGGGCCACGCGACCATCCAGGCTGTCCAGCACCATGGCCACGAAGATGGCGATGGAGGCATAGTCGAACTTGAGGTTCATGGCCATCACGATGGCGTAGAACCCGCAGAAGAGCGCCGCCGTGGTGAAGGCGTTGGGCAACAGGTAGATGCCGCGCGAGCGCCGCCGCGCCACTACCTGCCCGGCCTCGTCCAGTTGCGCGACCTTGGGGCGGCGCAGGGATTTCGGGAAGGGAATGCCGGGCTTGGCCTTGCGTCGTCGTAATGTGGGCATCGATATCTATCAGTGAGGAGGACGGAAATCGCAGTACGCAGTCTGCGCTTGGGCCTCATCCGTGGTACCGCTGCAAGCGCATGCAGGGGTGGCCGCGGTGAGGCCTTCGTGGTGTGATCAGAGTTCGGCCAGAATGGTTTCGGTGGCCGAGACCTTTTCACCGACGGTGACCTTGGGGGTGGCCGTCAGCGGCAGGTACACGTCCACGCGCGAACCGAAACGGATGAAGCCATAGCGCTGACCACGGGCCAGGGTGTCGCCGGCCTTCACGTAGCAGAGGATACGGCGGGCGATCAGGCCAGCCACCTGCACGCAGGTCACGCTGTGGCCGCTGGTGGTGGTGATGGCCAAGGCGTTGCGTTCGTTTTCCAGCGAGGCCTTGTCGAGGTCGGCATTGACGAACCTGCCGGGGAAGTACTGCACCTTCTCGATCTTGCCATCCACCGGGGCACGGTTGGAATGGACGTTGAAGACGTTCATGAAGACGCTGATCTTCAGGGCTTCGCGGTCAGTGTAGGGATCATGGGCACGGGCCACCACAACGATGCGGCCATCGGCCGGGGACAGCACGGCATTGGCGGCTTGCGGGATGACGCGCGGCGGGTCGCGGAAAAACTGCAGCACGAACAGCGCGATGATCCACAGCGGGAAGGACCAGGCGCCACAGAAATAGCTTGCCAGCGCTGCCACGACCACGGCGATGGTCAGGAAGGGCCAGCCTTCGCGGGCGATGATGGGATGGGGATAGTGGTTATTGTTCAATGTTGCTCCAGGGATCGCGCGGTACTCGCGGAAAGTTCAAAAGTAAAAGCGTGCCTATTCTAGTCCAGCGCCCGTTAAATGCAATGAAATGCACCGCCACCAGGCCGGTGGCGGTGCATCTCGGGCCATTGAGCACAATGTTTCGAGGCGCCGCACGACATGAGCCGGGCCATCCGGGCCCGGCGGACCGCCTCAGCGCGGTTGCGGGCGCGAGAAGCTCAGCTTGAGCTCATTGCGCGCCAGGCCGCGCGGACCGGTCAGCTGCATCTGTCCGATCAGAATCGTCACTTCGGCGTCGGCGTAGTCCAGGCCGGTGACTTCCGTGATCTGGCGCAAGTCGCCCTGACGGCGCTCCTGCGGCTCGTCGGCGATGATGCCCGGGGGCTCTTTCGCCAGCGGCGCACAAGCCTTCACATCGTTGACCAGGCGCTGATAGGCGCGGCCCATGTCGGCCGGCGTGGGATAGCGCCAGATGCAGGTATAGACCGAGGAATTGTCGGCAATGGCGCAACTCTCGGCACCATCGAGCATGAAGTTGGACAGATAGATCGGGCCGCGCTTCTCGCTCTTCATGACGGAATCGGGGCCGTCTTTCTTCCAGCCGTCAAAATGCGACTGCGACTGCTGGTGGATGGCGCGCAGGTCGGCACAGATGTCGGCATGGGCCGTGCTGGCCACCAGGGCGGTGAAGAGCGGCAGGAGCAGCTTGGTGAAGGTCCGCATGATGAGATGATCTTCTTGAAACGGAAAGGGAGGCCGATTATAGCCTCCCTCCCCTGCCAACCCGAGCGGGTTGACGATTCTTGATATGAAGCGTTCGGACCGAACGCTTCGGTTCATTGGCTTACTTGAAGCGCACCTTGCCCACCAGGCGCATGTTGACGGTGGATTCACCCGGCTCAAAGCTGGGCTCGGCGACCGACGTACTTTCCTGCGCCATGTCCGAACGCATCATGGCCTTGGCCATCATGGGCGCGGGCGCCGCTGCGGCATAGTTGCCGGAGCCTTCGAAGTCCACGGTTTCAACCACCGCATCCGATGGCGCACGGTACATGGCATGGGCGATGAAGCCGATGCGCTCTTCCAGGTTGCGATAGGTGGCATTGACCAGGGTCGCATCCAGCTTCCTGGCCGCTGCCGGGCTCAAGCCGAATTGCAGGCCATTGAGGCTCATCAGGGCCTGGGCTGAGGAGACGGTCTTGGGCAGCGCCGCCAGGTTCTCGGTGGTCATCTCCAGATACTGGCCGACCCGCCATCCCACGACCTGACGCGCCTTGGCCGGTTGACGGGGCTGCTGCGGCGTGACCTGCGGTGGTTCCGCATAGACCGCGTAGGTGTAATAACCGTAGCTCTTCAGCGCGGCCTGCGGATCCTGCCGCTTGAGGAGCTCGATGCCCTGCTTCATCTTCTGGTTCACGCGGGAGGCGGCGGCAGACTTGTCCTTGTCCTGCTCTTCGACCTGCAGGGTCACGCGCGCCTGATCGTTCGGTACGCTGATTTCGCCGCTGGCCGGGACCACGACCAGGGTGCCGGTGGTCGGGACAGTCGCCGGGGCGCTGTTCGATGTCTGCGCCTGGGCAGCGATGCAGGCCGTGGCCAGGACGGCGCCCAGCATCAGTTTGCGGGAAGGTGTCATAAGGGATCCTCTTTATTCTTGGTCGGTGACGGGGGTGATGATAGCTTCATCTGCCAAGCATCTACCCGGCACTTCGACGACATGTGTCAAGAATTGGTTCTTGGCCAAGTGCAACAAGCCGTAACGCAATGACCATGGGCGACACCGCACATGGACGAAAAAAAAACGCCACGGCGAACCGTGGCGTTTTCAGGGTCTTGCGCTGCCAGCGGCAGATCAGTTCTTGCTTTGATCGACCAGCTTGTTGGCCTTGATCCAGGGCATCATGGCGCGCAGCTTCTCGCCCACGATTTCGATCTGGTGTTCGGCGTTGATGCGACGACGCGACATCAGGGTCGGTGCACCGGCCTTGTTTTCCAGGATGAAGCTCTTGGCGTATTCGCCGGTCTGGATGTCTTCCAGCACCTTCTTCATGGCAGCCTTGCTTTCGGCGTTGATCACGCGCGGGCCGGTCACGTACTCGCCGTATTCGGCGTTGTTGGAGATCGAGTAGTTCATGTTGGCGATACCGCCTTCATAGATCAGGTCGACGATCAGCTTGAGCTCGTGCAGGCACTCGAAGTAAGCCATTTCCGGGGCGTAGCCAGCTTCGACCAGGGTTTCGAAACCGGCCTTGATCAGTTCCACGGTACCACCGCACAGCACGGCTTGTTCGCCGAACAGGTCGGTTTCGGTTTCTTCGCGGAAGTTGGTTTCGATGATGCCGGCACGGCCGCCGCCGTTGGCGGTGGCGTACGACAGGGCCAGGTCACGGGCGCTGCCGGACTTGTCCTGGTGCACGGCGATCAGGTGCGGCACACCGCCACCCTGGCTGTAGGTCGAACGCACGGTGTGGCCGGGGGCCTTGGGGGCGATCATGATGATGTCCAGGTCAGCGCGCGGCACGACCTGGCCATAGTGGATGTTGAAGCCGTGGGCGAAGGCGACGGTAGCGCCTTGCTTGGCGAAGGGCGCGACGTTTTCGGCATAGACCTGGCCGATGTTTTCGTCGGGCAGCAGGATCATGATGACGTCGGCATCCTTGACGGCGTCGTTGACTTCAGCGACCTTCAGGCCGGCCTTTTCAGCCTTGGACCAGGACGCACCGCCCTTGCGCAGACCAACGGTCACCTTCACGCCGGAATCCTTCAGGTTCAGGGCGTGGGCGTGGCCTTGCGAACCGTAACCGATGATGGTCACGTTCTTGTTCTTGATCAGGGACAGGTCTGCGTCTTTGTCGTAGAAAACTTTCATGATTTTTTCCTATGTTCCGAGTAACTCGAATTTGAATGTATGTGTATGTGTGTGATGCGTACTGCCTGGCGCGGTCGATCAGATCTTCAGGATCCGCTCGCCACGGCCGATGCCGGAGCCGCCGGTACGGACCGTTTCCAGGATCGCGGTGCGATCCAGGGCGTCGATGAAGGCGTCCAGCTTGCTCTTGGCGCCGGTCAGCTCGATCGTGTAGGTCTTTTCGGTGACGTCGATGATGCGGCCACGGAAGATATCCGCAGTGCGTTTCATCTCTTCCCGTTCCTTGCCCACTGCGCGCACCTTGATCAGCATCAGTTCGCGCTCGATGTGCGCGCCTTCGGTCAGATCGACGACCTTCACCACCTCGATCAGGCGATTCAGGTGTTTGGTGATCTGTTCGATCACATCATCCGAACCCGAGGTCACGATGGTCATGCGCGACAGGGTCGAATCTTCGGTGGGTGCAACGGTGAGCGTTTCGATGTTGTAGCCGCGTGCGGAGAACAGACCCACGACACGGGACAATGCGCCGGCTTCGTTTTCCAGCAGCACAGAAATGATATGGCGCATGTTAGAGATCCTCCGAACCCAGCAACATTTCAGTCAAACCCTTGCCCGCCTTGACCATCGGCCAGACGTTCTCGGTTTGATCCGTGATGAAGTTCATGAAGACCAGCCTGTCCTTCATGGCGAAGGCTTCGCGCAGCGCGCCGTCGACATCGCCCGGTTTCTCGATTTTCATGCCGACGTGGCCGTAGGACTCCGCCAGCTTGTTGAAGTCCGGCAGCGAATCCATGTAGGACTCGGAATAGCGCGAACCGTAGTCGATCTGCTGCCACTGGCGCACCATGCCCAGGAAGCGGTTGTTGAGCAGAATGATCTTGGGCGTCAGGTGATACTGCTTGCAGGTCGCCAGCTCCTGGATGCACATCTGGATCGAGGCTTCGCCGGTGATGCAGGCGACCGTCGCATCGGGGTTGGCCATCTGCACGCCCATGGCGTACGGCAGGCCCACGCCCATGGTGCCCAGGCCACCGGAATTGATCCAGCGGCGCGGCTTGTCGAAACCGTAGTATTGCGCAGCCCACATCTGGTGCTGGCCGACGTCGGAGGTGATGAAGGCATCGCCCTTGGTCACTTCCCACACCTTCTGCACCACCGATTGCGGCTTGATGAATTCGTCGGAGGTCGCGAACTTGAGGCAGTCACGCTTGCGCCATTCGTTGATCTGCTTCCACCAGGCATCCAGCGCCGCGCCGTTCTGGCGGGTCTCGGCCGAATCCAGTTGCGACAGCAGTTCCTGCAGCACGTCCTTGACGTTGCCCACGATGGGGATGTCGACCTTGACGCGCTTGGAAATCGACGACGGATCGATATCGATATGAATGATCTTGCGGGCATGCGAAGCGAAGTGCTTCGGGTTGCCGATCACGCGGTCATCGAAGCGCGCGCCGATGGCGATCAACACGTCGCAGTGCTGCATGGCCATGTTGGCTTCGTAGGTACCGTGCATGCCGGGCATGCCCACGAACTTGTCGCTGGACGAACGATAGGCGCCCAGACCCATGAGGGTATTGGTACAGGGATAGCCCAGGCGATCGACCAGCTTGTTGAGCTCCGGCGCGGCATTGGCCAGGATGATGCCACCGCCGGTATAGATCATCGGGCGCTCGGCCGACAGCAGCAGTTGCAGCGCCTTGCGGATCTGACCCGAGTGGCCCTTGTCGACCGGCTTGTAGGAACGCATTTCCACCGCCTTCGGATACTCGTAGGCGCAGGTGTGCATGGTGATGTCCTTCGGGATATCGACCAGGACCGGGCCGGGACGGCCGGTGGTGGCGATATAGAAGGCTTTCTTGACGGTTTCCGCCAGGTCCTTCACATCCTTCACGAGGAAGTTGTGCTTCACGCAGGGGCGGGTGATACCGACGGTGTCGCACTCCTGGAACGCGTCCTGGCCGATGGCGGTCGACGGCACCTGGCCGGAGATCACCACCATGGGAATCGAATCCATGTAGGCCGTCGCCAGGCCGGTGACCGCATTGGTCACGCCGGGGCCGGAAGTGACGATGGCCACGCCGACTTTCTGCGAGCTGCGCGAATACGCGTCAGCGGCATGCACGGCGGCCTGTTCGTGACGAACCAGGATGTGCTGGAATTTGTCTTGCTTGAAGATTGCGTCGTAGATGTAGAGGACGGCGCCACCAGGATAGCCGAAGACGTGTTCAACACCCTCTTCAGCCAGGCATCGGACGAGTATGTCCGCGCCGGTGAGTTGCTCAGCACTCATGCTGCTTCCTTTCAAGGTCCATTGGAAATTGATCGGATGTTCTCTCCTGACGGAATCGCATTCGTCGTCTTGCCGGCAGCATCCCTTTATTGTGCGGTCACGCCGTTTCTGCGCTCCAACCGTAGTGGAGTTTGAAACGCCGCTCAACGCGACTCGTTCAGCCTTGGATCAAGTTCGACTTTTACTGATTCCTCGCGCTTGTGGCACGGGTTAGAACAAACAAGCTTTAAACCTATAAAGCGTTTCCTCGCACCGGCACGACCTTATGTGAAGCACCGGCAAGGAACAAAAACGCCCCAGATGTGGGAGGCGGAGAACAGGACAGTAATGCGTTGCATCATTTTGGTCAAGCGAATTCCGGTGAAATCGTTGTCAATACTCGCGTTCGCCGACGCGGCCGCGGATAAACTTCAGGACAAGGAGGACCATTTTTGCTAGCATTCGGTCTGCTTTTTGACGATTTCTTGCATTTTTCGCATCTAGGCTGGCCAGGATGAAGGTTTTTAACTGATCTGGCCGGTGACCCATCCGGCACACCGTATTGCATGGCAACTGACAAAGAACTCTCCGATTTTCTTGAAAGTGTCGAACGCCGCGCCTTCAAACAGGCGGTGTATGCCGTGCGCAAGGATGAAGTGGCGCTGGACGTCGTTCAGGATGCAATGATCAAGCTGGCCGAGAAATACGGCGACAAGCCGGTCGAGGAACTGCCGATGCTGTTCCAGCGCATCCTGCAGAACACCATTCACGATTTCTTCCGCCGCGAAAAGGTGCGCAACACCTGGGTCAGCCTGTTCTCCAGCTTTGGCGGCAATGGCGGCGACGGCGAGGGCGGCGAGGATTTCGACCTGCTCGAGAGCCTGGAGTCGGCAGACGGCACGGAAGCGGCCGAATCCAGCGCCGACAAGGTCGAGCGCGAGCAGACCCTGAACCTCATCGATGCCGAGATACAAAAGCTGCCGACACGTCAACGGGAAGCGTTCCTGATGCGTTACTGGCAGGACATGGACGTGGCGGAAACAGCCGCCGCCATGGGTTGCTCCGAAGGTAGCGTCAAAACCCATTGCTCCCGCGCAACACACGCGCTGGCTCAAGCTCTCAGAGCCAAAGGAATCTCATTATGACCAACAAGGAAATGCAGTTCGCCTACAAGGTGAAGCTGGCGCTTGACGCCAATCTGGACAATCTGTCCGACGACACGTTGCAAAGCCTGGCGGCGGCCCGCCGCGTCGCGCTGGCGCGCAAGAAGCAGGCGCCGATCCACGTGCGCGTGCAGCAGCCCGTGCTGGCCGGTGCCCTGGGTGGCGCCATGATGTCATCCGAAAAACCGTCGTGGTGGAATCGCCTGGGCGTGGCTGCCCCGCTGCTGCTGGGCATCGTTCTGTTCGCCGGCATCTATCAGCACGAACACGCCAAGCGCGTGAGCTACCTGGCTGACATCGATGCGGCCGTACTCTCCGACGAGCTGCCGCTGTCGGCTTATCTGGATCATGGTTTCAACGCCTACCTGGCCGAAAAGGGACAATAAGACGATGCACAAGACCACCGGCACTGCTGCAAAGGCTTGCGTTCGCCCCTGGCGCATTGCGCTGGCGCTGGCGGTGCTGGCCGGTGGATTGAGCTGCGCCTGGACCGTGGCACAGAATGCGCCGGCGCAAAGCACCCCGACCGCTGCAGCACCGGCAGCAGCCAGCGTCACCCCGGCACCGGCTGCCGCCCCCGGCACAACAGCGACGACACCGTCCCCCGCGCCGGCAGCCGCTGCCACGCATGCCAACAAGTCGACCGGCAAGTCTGCTGCCCGCAAACCGGAGAACAAGCTGGCCTGGGCCAACCTGTCGCCCGCCCAGCGCCAGGCCCTGGAACCGCTGACCGGCGAATGGCCGCGCATGAGTGAGCTGCAGCGGGAAAAATGGCTGGAAATCGGCAAGCGCTACACCAGGATGAAGCCGGAAGCACAACAGCGCCTGCACGAGCGCATGCGCGACTGGGTCAAGCTCACGCCGGCCGAGCGCAGCGCCGCCCGTACCAATTACGCCCGCGCCAAGAAGCTGGATGCGGAAGAAAAGCACGAGCAATGGGCCAAGTACCAGCAGCTTTCCGAAGAACAGAAAAAGAAGCTGGCCGAATCCCGGCTGCCCAGACGCGTGGCCAAGTTGCCGACCTCGCCCTCTGCGGCAGCCCCGGCCATCCAGTTGCCCGCCGAGGCACTGGACCGGCCGTTGCCTGTCGTCCCCGCCCCCACCCCTGCCACAGCACCGGCGCCTGCGCTGGTGCCGGGCTCGCAAGCCACCCCGGTGCCCGCGATGGCGCCGACGGCATCGGCACCCACGACCGTGGCCGTCAGTGCAGCCGTCGTCCCTGGGACCACGGTATCGAACGATAGCAAGTAAGCCCGGGCAGATACTGCCCGCTTTCACCTGCTGCCCCTACCTTCTCGCCATTCCTGCCGCCGCCCCCCCCTGCATGCGGCGGCATTGGCACATCCATCGCCAGGACCACTCAGCGCATGATGCACATTCTTGCCCTGCCTCAAGCATGCGCATAGGCAAGCGCGCCTGATTGCATTACCATCTGGCGGCCATGTCGCTCACCACGCGCCGATGGCTTCAGATCACCTCATCCAGAACGGAATCCACAGGAACCATGCCGGAACTGACCACGCCCTCCCTGCGCCGCCGCATGAGCAGCATGCTCTATGAATCCATGCTGCTGTTTGGCGTGCTGTTCATGTCGGGCTGGCTGTTTTCGACACTGCTGCAGCAGCGCCACGCGCTTTACCTGCGTCATGCCCTGGAGGGCTGGCTGTTCCTGGTACTGGCGGCCTACTTCATCTGGTTCTGGACCCACGGCGGACAGACGCTGGCCATGAAGACCTGGCGTTTTCGCGTGGTCGACCGCGACGGCCTGCCGCTGCGCCCCTGGCGTGCCCTGCTGCGCTTCCTGCTGGCCTGGCTGTGGATACTGCCGGGCCTGGCGCTGGCTTCGCTCACGCGCAGCCAGGCCTGGTTGCTGTTTCTGATCCCCGCAGCCAACCTGCTGCTGTGGGCCATGACCGCGCGCATGGATCCGCATGGCCAGTTCCTGCACGACCGCCTGGCCGGCACCCGCCTGGTCGACCTCACGCCGCGCCCCCGGGCCGCCGACAGTCCGCCTGACGCCAAGTCATGAAGACGACATGAGCGCCCCGCCGCGCTCTGTTATGCTCTCGGCCGAAGGGTTGCAGCCGCATGCCCTTGGACCTGACCGCCTCCGACCGACGCCCGCATGATTTCACGCATCTCCAGAACCCTGCTCCTCATCCAGTTCGGCATCGCGATCCTGTTCTACTTCCTGTTGCGGCATTTCGACTGGCCCATCCTGGCCGCTGCAGGAGGGGGCGTACTGATCGTGCTGCTGCTGCGCGCCCAAATCACCGCCAACAGCTTTTTCCTGACCTGGCCCTATCGCGGCCGCACCTCCAACCCGGTGGAGATCACCTGGCTGCAGATCGCCACGCTGTTCCTGCGCGAATTCCGCGCCACCATGCTGTGCTCGTCCTGGGGCATGCCCTTCCTGCGCTTCGAACAGTTCAGCTACCCCGACACGACCTCGCTGCCGGTGCTGCTCATCCACGGCTACGGCTGCAACAGCGGCTATTGGCGCTGGATGAGCCTGGAGCTGCGCGAAGCCCGCATTACCCACTACGCGCTGGACATGGAACCGGTCTTCGGCAGCATCGATGACTACGCGCCCCTGGTGCATGCAGCCGTGCAACGCGTACTGGCCGAGACCGGGCAGAAAAAGATCGTCATCCTCGCCCACAGCATGGGCGGACTGGCTGCCCGCGCCTACCTGCGCGATCACGGCTGCGACCGCGTGGCCCGCGTGATCACCCTGGGCACGCCACACCATGGCACGGCCATTGCCAACTTCGGCATCGGCATCAACTGCGGTGAAATGAACTGGCTGGGCCGCTACGAAGAAGGACGCAGCAGCGAATGGTTGCAAAAGCTGGCCGCCACCGAAGAAGCCGATGCGCTGGGCCACATCGTGTCGATCTATTCCCAGCACGACAACATCATCTCGCCGCAAAGCTCGGCCCACCTGGAGGGCGCCTGGAACATCCCGGTCATCGGCATCGGCCACGTCGCCCTGGCACTGGAACCCTCGATCCAGAAGATGGTGATCGACCTGATCCACAACGCCCGCGACTGAGCGCAGCGTCCGCTTGCGCCCTGCAAGCAAGAAGCCGTCCGGCGGGAGCGGGACGGCTTCTCGGATGAGGCTGCACCGCCTCCGGCGGGGCCAGGGTGGGCTTACTTCTTGGATGCGTCCTGCAGCTTCTGACCGGCTTCTTCCATCTTTTCACCGGTCTTCTGGGCCAGCTCCTTGGCGCCTTCCTTGGTCTTTTCGTAGGCTTCCTTGGCGTCGGCCTTGGCCTTGTCCATGGCGCCATCGAGCTTGGAACCGGACTCGGAAGCCTGGTCCTTGGTCTGGCCGCTCACTTCATCGAGTTTCTTGCCGGCGTCCTGCACCGCACCGTCGATCTTCTTGCCCAACGCTTCGGCCGGACCCGGCTCTTCCTTCTTCTGGCAGGCCGCCAGCAGGGTAATGGCCGCCAGACTCACCGCCACGCCGGCCAGCAGTTTGGACATCTTGTTCATGTTCTCATCCTTTCCATTCATGGTTGACGATCCCGAGCTATCGGGATGGGGGTGACGATAGCACAGCGGCAAGCGCCTGCCTGCCGCTGCGAAAATTGCTTACATTTCTTGCAAATCCGTCGATCATCGCGAAACGTCGCTGAACATCAACATTTCTTCATCAGAAAAGCCAGCCGCGCGGCGCGCCTCCAGATTGAAGGGGCCGCGCAGCGGCGGCGCCCGGTGGCGCCGGCACAGCTCGGCGAAGCTTGTCACGGGATCAAGCTGGCGCTGCGCGCACAGCCAGTTGAACCAGCGGTTGCCGATGAGTACATGGCCGACCTCGTCGCGCATGATGATATCCAGAATCTCGGCGGCCGCCAGGTCACCGGCCTGCGCCAGCTTGGCGCGCACCGGCGGCGCCGCGTCCAGCCCGCGCGCTTCGAGCGTACGCGGCACCAGGGCGATACGGGCCAGGACGTCGTCCTTGGTCGATTCGGCCATGTCCCACAAGGCGTTGTGGGCGGTGAAATCGCCATAGCGGTAGCCTAGCGTCTTCAGATGATCGGCCAACAAACTGAAGTGATAGGCTTCCTCGTCGGCCACCTGCAGCCAGTCTTCATAGAATTGGCGCGGCATGCCGGCAAAGCGCCAGAGCGCATCCAGCGCCAGGTTGATGGCATTGAACTCGATATGCGCCAGCGCGTGGATCAGCGCAGCCCTGCCCTCAGGTGTGCCCATGGAACGATGCTTCACCTCCAGCGGCGAAACCAGCTCGGGGCGCGCCGGGCGGCCAGGGATGCCGGTGGCAGATTCGGTGGCGGCCAGGTCGTCCGTTTCCAGCGCTACCTGCCCCGCCTGCCAGGCAAGGCGCAAGGCCCGCACGGAACTGCACTTGAGCGCAGGATGCGTTTCCCTCAGGCAAGACAGCGCGGCGCTACGCAGGCGGGTGAATGAAAAGACTTCATCTGGGGACGAGACGTGATCCAAGGAACTGACTTTCAGGGAAGGTAGAATACGCGGTTGAGGACGCCGACTTTGCCTCCATATGAAAAAATATGAAGATAAATGTCCAATAATGCAAGCCGGGACAAGGCAGAGCCGAGGCATCACCCACCGACCAGCAGGTAACGAGGAGACAATTTTATTATGGCGATCTACCAATTGGCAGAGGACATTCCCGAGATCCACGACACCGCCTTCGTGGCCGAGTCGTCCACGGTCGTGGGCAAGGTGAAGATGGAGGCGCATTCCAGCGTCTGGTTCAACGTGGCCATTCGTGGCGACAATGAGCTCATCACCATCGGTGAGAACAGCAACGTGCAGGAAGGGGCGGTGCTGCACACCGATGTGGGCTATCCGATGGTGATCGGCAAGAACGTCACGGTCGGGCACCAAGCCATGCTGCATGGCTGCACCATCGGTGAAGGTGCGCTCATCGGCATCCAGGCGGTGGTACTCAATGGCGCCAAGATCGGCAGGAACTGCCTGGTCGGCGCCGGTGCCCTGGTCACCGAGGGCAAGGAGTTTCCCGACAACTCCCTGATCATCGGTGCTCCCGCCAAGGCGGTGCGCCAGTTGAGTGAAGAAGATATCGCGCGCATGCGGGCGGGCACCGACAGCTATGTCCAGCGCGCGCAACAGTTCAAGACCCAGCTCAAGCGCATAGCCTGAGCGGTCAAGCAAAGGAAACGATGAAAGACACGCTGCAAAAATTCCTGGTCGACAACGCGCCCGTACGAGGCGAACTGGTCGAGATTTCCGATACCTGGCGCCAGGTGCAAGCGCGCCGCGACTATCCCGTTGCGGTCCGTACGCTCCTGGGCGAAATGCTGGCCGCCTCGGCCCTGCTGTCGGCCAATCTGAAGTTCAACGGCATGATCGTCATGCAGATCCATGGCGACGGCCCGGTCAAGCTGCTGGTGGTCGAATGCGACTCCGAGCTGCAACTGCGCGCCACTGCCAAGCTGGCTGACGGTGCCGAGATGGCTGACGATGCCACGCTGACCGATCTGGTCAACGCCAATGGTCATGGGCGCTTCGTCATCACGCTCGATCCCAAGGACAAGCTGCCCGGCCAGCAAGCCTACCAGGGCGTAGTGCCGCTGGATGGCGAGAGCGTGGCCACTGTCATCGAGAACTACATGCTGCGCTCCGAACAGCTCGATACCAAGCTGTGGCTGGCCGCGGACGAAAAGGTCTCGCGCGGCCTGCTGCTGCAGAAGCTGCCTTCCATTGGCGGTACCGCAGCGCCAACTGCCAAGCCGGAAGGTGAACTGGAAGACTGGAACCACATGGTCATGCTGGGCGATACCTTGAAGCGCGAGGAATTGCTCTCCACCGACATCGCCACGCTGATGCACCGCCTGTTCTGGGAGCAGACCATCCGCGTCTTCGACCCGGTGCATCCGCAATTCCACTGCTCCTGCTCGCGCGAGAAGGTCGGCAACATGTTGAAGATGCTGGGTCAGGAAGAAGTGGCTGAGGCACTGTCACAGATGGAAAAGCTGGCCATCGACTGCGATTTCTGCGGCCAGCATTACGAGTTCGATGCGGTCGATTGCGCACAGCTGTTCGTGGCCGATGTGGGTGGTGCGAGCGAGGCGAGTGACGCGCGGCATTGAGCGGGCGCGAGTGGGTGGGGCAGAAGAATTTCGGGAAAATCGGAAAGAACAAGGTTCCGGCAAAAACCGGCAGCGGTATTTCAAATGGCCAGGTCTATAATCGCCGAATGACTTCCGCCACCCACCTCCTCGCCGACAAATACCCTGTGGCCCGCGACGCCGGGCCGTCCGCCATCGGCCCGCGGACAGAGGAAGAGCAAAAGCTTCTGGCGCTGATCGACGAGGGCCTGCAATCCGGCCCCGCCATCGACATCACCATTGACGAGCTCGCCAGTCAACTACGCGAGCGCATCCGTAACAAGACAGCATGACAGGTGCGCATGCGCATGCGTTTGTCCCCCGTCGCGCAACGCGACATCCTCGACATCACCGACCATTACACTGAACTTTCGCCACACCTGGGCGAACGCTTCACGGAAGAACTCACCACCACCTTACACGACCTGACAAGGCAACCCGGCATGGGATCGCGGCGCTATGCCCACCTTCTGCCGGATCGCTCGCTGCGGATGTGGCGGCTGGATCACTTCCCTTACCTTCTGTTCTATCGCGCGCGCGATGACACCTTCAGTCTGCTGCGCGTGCTGCACGAACGCCGCGCCCTGTCAGCGGATGCCCTGCGTTACTGAGCCCTGGCTTACTCTGCATCCGGCACCAGCAAGGCCATCTGCCCGGCATCCAGATACGTCCACTCCCCTTCTTCCAGTTCCAGCGCCTCCAGCTGCAAGCCGCCGATGGCGGTGCGCTGCAAGGCGCTGCAATGGTTGCCGGCTGCGGCCAGCATGCGCTTGACCTGGTGATACTTGCCCTGCTCCAGCACGATTTCCAGCAGGTTCTCACCCAGTTGACGGCAACGGGTAGCCGCCAGCGGCGCCGGTTCGTCATGCAGTTGCACGCCGGCCTTCAGTTGCGCGATCAGGGCCTCGGTCACCGGCTCGGCCGTGGTGGCCGCATAGACCTTGGGCACGTGGCGCTTGGGTGAGGACTGCGCGTGAATGAACGCGCCGTCGTCGGACATCAGCAGCAGGCCGGTCGTGTCGTGATCCAGCCGCCCCACCGGCTGCACGTCGCGCCAGGTGAACTGTTCCGGCAGCAGCGTCAACACGCCCGGATGATGGCTGGGCTTGCGCGAGCATTCGATGTTCTGCGGCTTGTTGATGGCGATGTAGACGTGTTCGCGGTATTCCCACTCTTCCTCGAAGATGGTCAGCACCAGGCCGTTGGTATCCGGGGTGGCGCGGTAGTCGTCCACCACCTCGCCATGAATCGACACTTCACCATCCTCGATGAGTTCACGGCAATATTTGCGCGAACCGAACCCCTGCGATTGCAGGATGCGGTCCAGGGTCAGCTTGGCCATGTCAGCCTTCTCCTTGTTCGTTTTGTTCTTGCCGGCCGGCCTTGGCCTGCTTCGGTTCCAGAATCTGGCGGGCGATGCCGCGCAGGATGTTGACCTCTTCGGTCTCCAACTGGGCGCGCGAGAACATGCGTTTCAAGCGCGGCATCAGCTTCTTGGGATTGTCCGGGTTGAGAAAATCGATGGCCACCAGCGCCTGCTCCAGATGCGCGAACATGCCCTCGATCTCGGCCACGCTGGCGCTCTGCCCATGAAAGCCCACCTCACCCGGCGCGCGCGCATCACCGCTGGTCTGCATCGGGCCACCCTGCACTTCCAGCTCGGTCATGCGGCATTCATAGGCCAGCACCTGCACCGCCTGCGACAGGTTCAGCGAGGAATAGTCCGGGTTGGCGGGAATATTGAGCAAGGCATTGCACTTCTGCACCACCTCATTGGGCAGGCCGAAACGCTCATTGCCAAACAAGAGGGCGGCATTCAGGCCGGTATCACGGGAAAGCTGCCCCGCCAGCTCGCGCGGCGACACCACCGGCGGCGAGAATTCACGCAAACGGGCACTGACAGCGGCAGCGAAGTTGCATCCCTGCAACGCTTCTTCCACGCTGCCAACGATGCGTGCATTTTGCAACACATCCAGCGCGCCGCTGGCGAAGGCAATGGCTTCATCTTCCTTCACCGCGTCCGGAAAGCGCGGATTGACCAGCACCAGCTCCGAAAAGCCCATGGTCTTGATGGCCCGTGCGGCCGAGCCGATGTTGCCGGGACTGCTGGTATTGACCAGCACGAAACGCAAACGGCTGAAAAGAGATTGTCCTGACACTTGCTTGTTCATTTAAAATAGCGGGATTCGCGCCCCAGGATCAGATATTGGCAAAACGCCAATATTGCAGCAAGGCTGTCAACCCAGGTCGACTTTGTTAGCCGACTTGAACGGTGCCATTGCCCCTGGACTGCCTGGCAAACCCGCAAGCATAACAGCCGCGGGCGGCGCAACGCTCATTAATTTCATCGTCGCACTGGTTTGACTGCCGGGTTTCGCCTGGCCAGCTGTTCCGCATGCTTGTCGCGGAAAGCCGGCTGGTCGGCCATGGCGACGATGAGCAACGCAGCCATCGTCTTCGGTGGCCGCAATTTTAACGGAACCATCGGAATGATCATCCCACCCATGCTCAATACGGCGATCAAGGCAGCCCGCCGCGCCGCTACCATCATCAACCGCGCGTCCTTCGACGTGTCGCTGCTGAAAGTGTCGAAGAAGTCGCACAACGACTTCGTCACCGAGGTGGACAAGGCAGCCGAGGATGCCATCATCGACGTGCTCAAGAACGCCTACCCCGACCACGCCATCCTGGCCGAGGAATCGGGTGCGTCCGACAACCTGCACGATGAAAACGAAAACGTCTGGATCATCGATCCACTGGACGGCACCACCAACTTCATCCACGGTTTCCCGCAATACTGCGTCTCGATCGCCCTGCAACAGCGCGGCATCATCACGCAAGCCGTGGTCTACGACCCCACCCGCAACGATCTGTTCACCGCCTCCAAGGGTGCTGGCGCCTACCTGAACGAAAAGCGCATCCGCGTGGGCAAGCGCGACAAGATCGCCGATGCCCTGATCGGTACCGGCTTCCCCTTCCGTGACCTGGATGGCCTGAACGAATACGTCACCATGTTCAAGGTCATGACCGAGCACAGCGCCGGCCTGCGCCGCCCGGGCGCGGCCGCCCTGGACCTGGCTTATGTGGCCGCCGGTCGCCTGGATGGCTTCTTCGAAAAGGGCCTGAAGCCCTGGGACATCGCCGCCGGCTCCCTGCTGGTGACCGAAGCGGGCGGTATCGTGGGCACCTTCAAGGGTGACTCCGACTACCTCTACAAGGGCGACGTCATCGCCGGCAGTCCGAAGATCTTCGCGCAGCAAGTGAACCTGCTCTCCGAATTCGCCTGAACGACGCCATTGCAATAAACCCGTCTCCTCATGGCGTCCGGCATTGCTGCTATAGTGCGGCTACCGGCGCAGACCGAGGAGACGACATGAACATTCCTTCCCAGCAAGCCAGCAACGAGCAGGCCCATTGCGCGTTGCCGCCCGGCTACCACAGCGTCACTCCCTACCTGATCGTCAAGACCTCGGCTGATGCCATCGCCTTCTACCGGCGCGCCTTCGACGCGGCCGAGATCATGCGACTGGACGGCCCGCACGGCAAGGTCTGGCATGCCGAGATCCAGATCGGCAATGCCCGCATCATGCTGGCCGACGAACATCCCGAACTCGGTTTCCTGAGCCCGCAAACCCTGGGTGGCGCAGGCGTGAGCCTGCTGATCTATGTCGCCGATGTCGATACGGTATTCACCCAGGCGCTTGCCGCCGGGGCGGTACAACTGCGCCCGGTACAGAACCAGTTCTACGGTGATCGTTCCGGCACCCTGCGCGATCCCTTCGGTCATGTCTGGTCCATTGCCACGCATATCGAAGATCTCAGCAATGAAGAAATCTGCGCGCGCTCGCGCGAGATGCTGGCGCGCCGCTGCAAGAAGCTGGCCGACGAAAAGAACTGATCCATCCTGACCAGAATACGACCGGAAGCCCCATGCCCTTTGCCCTCAGCGACAACCGCAAGATTCACTACCAGGTCGAGGGCCGAGGCCCGTCCCTGCTGCTGCACCACGGCTTTACAAGCAGCCTGGAAGCCTGGCGTTTCTTCGGCTTCACGGCGGTGTTGCGCGAGCACTACCAGGTCATCCAGTTCGATGCGCTGGGCCACGGCCAGAGCGACAAGCCGCATGATCCAGCCGCCTACACCCAAGTGCAGCGTTGCCGCGATGCCCTGGCCGTGCTGGATGCAGTGGGCATTGAACGAACCCACTTCTTCGGTTATTCGCTGGGCGGCTGGGTCGGCTACGGCCTGGTGCGCCATGCGCCCGAACGGCTGCACAGCCTCATCCTGGGTGCTGCGCACCCGTATGAAGATCGCAGCTGGGATGGCTTCCACGGCATCGACGGACGCGATCCGGAAGCCTTCATCGCCACCTTCGAAGGCTTGCTCGACGAACAGATTTCAGCGCAAGTGAAGATGCTCATCCGTGCCAATGACCTGGAGGCGCTGGCCGCTGCCGCCCAGCAGCCGCGCCCCTCGCAGGAAGACCTGCTGGCCCGCATGGACCTGCCCTGCCTGCTCTTCTGCGGCGATGCCGATGCGCGTCATGCGGCAGTCCAACGTACGGCGGCCTTGTTGCCGCAGGGTGAATTCGTCAGCTTGCCGGGCGTGACCCACTTCGGCGGGCTGATGCAGAGCGCACTGGTTTTGCCGCCCGTGCTGAGCTTTCTGGCACAGCGTCAACGATGAGCTGAGCGCGGGCCTGTCTCAAAATAATTCACGTCGTACGCGGGCTGCGCTGTTATACTGCGGCCTGCGCGGCGTATAGCCAGTCAAGTCCGCGCCCTCCTCAAGTTCCAACCCGTTTGCCTGCGACTGGCGCCCGCAAGGGGCCACAGGCCAAACCCCAATTTCAGAGTCTCATGTCATTTTCCGCGCTCGGCTTGTCCGACGAAATCGTTCGTGCCGTTTCCGAACAAGGCTATACCTCCCCCACCCCGATTCAGGCCCAAGCCGTCCCCGCCGTGCTCTCCGGCGGTGACCTGCTGGCTGGCGCCCAGACCGGCACCGGCAAGACCGCCGGTTTCACCCTGCCGCTGCTGCAACGCCTCTCGGCCATGCCGCGCCAGAAGATCAACGGCCACCTGCCCATCCGCGCGCTGATCCTGGCGCCCACCCGAGAACTGGCAGCCCAGGTCGAAGAAAGCGTGCGCCAGTACGGCAAGTACCTGCCGCTGACCTCCGCCTGCATCTTCGGCGGCGTCGGCATCCATCCGCAGATCGCACTCTTGAAGCGCGGCGTCGATATTCTGGTCGCCACCCCCGGCCGCCTGCTGGACCACATGCAGCAAGGCACCGTGAACCTGCAGCACATCCAGATCCTGGTGCTGGACGAAGCCGACCGCATGCTGGACATGGGCTTCATCCGCGACATCCGCAAGGTGCTGGCCGCGCTGCCGCCCAAGCGCCAGAACCTGCTGTTCTCGGCCACCTTCGCCGATGAAATCAAGAAGCTGGCCGACAGCCTGTTGAACAACCCGGCCCTGATCGAAGTGGCGCGCCGCAACTCCACCGTGGAAGTGATCGCCCAGAAGATCCACCCGGTCGACCGCGACAAGAAGCACCCCATGCTGGCGCACCTGATCAAGACCCACCAGTGGAAGCAGGTGCTGGTCTTCACCCGCACCAAGCACGGCGCCAACAAGCTGGTCGAGCAACTGGCGCGCGACGGCATCACCGCCATGGCGATCCACGGCAACAAGAGCCAGTCGGCCCGCACCAAGGCCCTGGCCGAATTCAAGGACGGCAAGCTGACCGCCCTGATCGCCACCGACATCGCCGCGCGTGGCATCGACATCGACCAGCTGCCACACGTGGTCAACTACGATCTGCCCAATGTGCCGGAAGATTACGTCCACCGCATCGGCCGCACCGGCCGCGCCGGCGCTACCGGCGAAGCCGTCTCGCTGGTCTGCGTGGATGAGCGCGACCTGCTGCACGACATCGAGCGCTTCATCAAGCGCGAAATCCCTGTGGAAGTGATCGCCGGTTTCGAACCCGATCCGACCGCCAAGCCGCAACCGATCCAGCTGCGCAGCGGCCAGGGCCGTCACCAGAACGGTGGCGGACGTGGTGGTCAACGCAGCGCCCCGCGCAAGCCAGCCGGCAACGGCAATGCAGCAGCACCCAAGCCGACCGGTGGCAACGCCGGTCATGGTCAAGCCGCCAAGCCACGCGCAGCAGCCAATGGCAACGGTAACGGCAATGCCGCCCGCGGCCAGGGTGGACGTGGCAATGGCGGCGGCAACGGTGGCAATGCGGGCAACGGCGGCAACAATGCCAACCGCGCTCCCAAGCCTGCCAATGCCAACGGCCAGCCGCGCAATGCCGGCCAGCAGCAGCGCCAGGGTGGTCCGCGTCCGTCGGCCCTGACCCATGGCGGCCAGCGCGCAGCGGGCAAGTAAGTCCGCAGCCAGCCCCTGCTGATCAACAACGTTCATCATCCATCACAAGAAAAGGAACGACATGAGTGTGACCGTCATCAAGGCCGACCTCGGCAACGCCGCCCACGCGGCAGCGCTGTTCGAGACGCTCAATGCCTACGCTTGCGACGCCATGGGCGGCGGCAAGCAGCTCTCCGACTACGTGCGCGAGAACCTGGCCGCCGAACTGAAGAAACGTCCCACCGCCCATGTCTTCCTGGCCTTCGATGGCGAGACCCCGGCGGGTCTGGCGACCTGCATCGAAGGTTTCTCGACCTTCGCCTCCAAGCCGCTGCTCAATCTGCATGACCTGGCCGTGATGCCGGCCTATCGCGGCCAGGGCGTGGCCAGGCTGCTGCTGGCGGCGGTCGAAGAACAAGCCCGCCAGCTGGGTTGCTGCAAGCTCACGCTGGAGGTCCTGGAAGGCAATGCAGTGGCGCGCTCGCTGTATCGCGCCTGCGGCTTCGAGGGCTACGAACTGAAAGCCGAAACCGGCAAGGCCATGTTCATGCAGAAGCCGCTGAGCTGAACGCTGTCAATCTGATTGCCTGCAAAAAAGCCTGCATCGACCCATGCAGGCTTTTTGCTTTTTTGCCGGATCCTTCACATCCCGTTAGTTCCGCTGCCTCAGGCCCGGTATTTCACGCCCGGCAGGATGCACAACATTTCATACGCCAGATTGGCCGCCACCAGCGCGGTAGTCCCGGCCTGGTCATAGGGCGGCGACACCTCCACCACATCGGCCGAGACGATATCGAGCCCCTTGCATCCACGAATGATTTCCAAGCCCTGCTGCACCGTCAGCCCGCCAATCTCCGGCGTGCCGGTGCCGGGGGCAAAGGCGGGGTCCAGGCCATCGATGTCGAAGGTGAGATAGACCGGGCCATCCCCCATCTGGGTACGTACCTCTTCCATCAGCGGCACCAGCGAACGGTGCCAGCAGGCTTCGGCCTGCACCACCCGGAAGCCCTGGGCGCGGCACCAGTCGAAGTCGTCGGCGTGATAGCCGGTACCGCGCAGGCCGATCTGCACCACCCGCTGCGGGTCCAGCAAGCCTTCCTCGAAGGCGCGCCGGAACGGTGTGCCGTGGGCGATCTTCTCGCCGTTCATGGTGTCATTGACGTCAGCATGGGCATCCACGTGGATCAGCCCGACCGGGCCGCGATGACGCGCCATGGCGCGCAGGATGGGCAAGGTCAGCGTGTGGTCGCCTCCCAGGCTGATGGTCTTGCAGCCGGTGGCATAGATGCGCTCATACGCCTCTTCGATCATGCGCACTGAATCCAGCAGGCTGTAAGGATTGAGGGCGACGTCGCCCAGATCGGCCACCTTCAGGGAATCGAAGGGCGCAGCACGGGTGGCCATGTTGTAGGGGCGCAGCAGTACCGATTCCGTACGGATCTGGCGCGGCCCGAAACGCGTCCCCGAGCGGTTGGAGGTGCCGATATCCAGCGGTACGCCCACGAAACCCACATCCAGCCCGAGCGGATTGTCCACATGCGGCAGCCGCATCATGGTGGCGATACCACCAAAACGCGGCATTACGTTACCGCCGAGAGGTTGATAGAGATCATGTTCCATCGATGTGCATCCTTGAGTGTTCAGTAAGATGCAGTCGATTCTAGCGAGCCATTGAAGATGGAAATATCTCGATCTGACGACGCTTGCATCGACAATTATCGATGTAAAATCGACCACGCCTCCAACCCCGCACCCCCATGCTCAACAACATCTTCGATCTGGACCTGCGCCTGATCCGCGTCTTCCTGGCGGTGGTCGATTCCCACGGTGTCTCGGCGGCCCAGGCCCGGCTCAACGTCGGGCAATCCACCATCAGCACCCAGTTGAACACGCTCGAAACCCGGCTCGGCTACCGCCTCTGCGAGCGCGGCCGTTCCGGCTTCCGGCTGACCGCCAAAGGCGAGAAATTCGCCCTGGCGGCACGACGCATGATGGAAGCGCTTGATGAATTTGGCATGCAGGCGCGCCATCTCGACAAGCGCCTGGTCGGCACGCTGTCCATCGGCCTCATGGGCCACACTCCGGCGCAACACAATCACCGCCTGGCCGAGGTGATCCGTCGCTTCCGTGAGCGCGACGAAGCGGTACGCATCGAACTGCTGGTGCGCCCACCCGGCGAACTGGAAGAGATGCTGCTCAAGGGCAGCATCGCCCTTGCCATCGGCTACTTCTGGCGCCGTGTGACGGCCCTGCACTACACCCCGCTGACACTGGAACGCCAGGTGGCCTATTGCGCCCCGCCCCATCCCCTGTTCGACCAGCCCGGCGAGATCGCACCGGAACAGGCCGCCGCTTGCTCCTGGGCCTGGCGCGACTACCCGGTGCCGCCCGAACACCTGCCGCTACAACAACGCAACATCATGGCCATGACCGGCAACATGGAAGCCATGTCCATCCTCATCCTCTCCGGCCAGCACCTGGGCTACCTGCCCGAGGAAATGGGTCGCCAGTACGAGGCGCGCGGCCAGATGCGCGCCTTGAACCGGGCCAAGCTGGCCTATGACGTGGACATCAGCGTGGTCACCCATCGCAGCAGCGAGCGCACGCCCATCGTGGCAGCCTTCCTCGAAGACCTCGACCTCCCGCAAGCGCAATAAAAAAAGGGCGATGCCTGCGCATCGCCCTTTCCGTCTTCCTGCTTTTTTGCTTTTTGCTTCACATCAGGCCAAGCACGATCAAGCCGCCATCGCCATCCCGCGCGACTTCCCGGAGCTCAGATAGCTGGCGATGGAATCCTGCGTCACTTCGCCCACATAGCTGCCATCATTGGCGATGACCGGCATCCAGCTGGTGCTGTGCTTGTACATCTTGGAGAGCACCACCCGCAGGTTCTCTTCCGGATCGGCATTCATGGTGAAGGGACGCACCTTGTCCTCGGCCACCCCGGTGTTGCCGCGCACGTCGCGACGGGTCAGATAGCCCAGCGCCCGGTTGTCGGCATCGATGATGGTCAGATAGCGCGAATCCTGATCATCCATCAGCGCCAGGGCCTGGTCGCAGGACACATCCGGATGGGCCGTCGCCGGCGTGGTGGCGGCCTCGCCGGCACGTACCAGCAGCAGGCGCTTCAAGGTATGGTCCTGCCCCACGAAGGCGCTGACGAAATCATCCTTGGGACGCGCCAGCAAGGTATCGGGATTATCGAACTGCACCAGCTTGCCGGCGCGGAAGACGGCCACCCGGTCGCCCAGCTTGATGGCTTCGTCGATATCGTGGCTGACCATGATGACGGTCTTGTTGAGCTGGCGCTGCATCTGGAAGAACTCGTTCTGGATCGATTCACGGTTGATCGGATCGACCGCGCCGAAGGGTTCGTCCATCAACAGCACCGGCGCATCGGCCGCCAGCGCACGGATGACGCCGATACGCTGCTGCTGGCCACCGGAGAGTTCGCGCGGATAGCGCTTCAAGAATTTCTTCGGATCCAGCGCCACCATGGCCATCAGTTCGGTGGCACGCTCCTGGCAACGCTTCTTGTCCCAGCCCAACAGGCGCGGCACGATGGTGATGTTTTCCTCGATGGTCATGTTGGGGAACAGGCCGATCTGCTGGATCACGTAGCCGATGTGGCGGCGCAGTTCCACTTCATCGATGCCGGAGGTGTCCTGGCCGTTCAAGAGCACGCGGCCCGAGGTCGGGTTGATGAGGCGATTGATCATCTTCAGGGTGGTGGTCTTGCCGCATCCCGAAGGGCCGAGGAAGACGCAGATCTCGCCTTCAGCCACCTTCAGGCTGACGGCATCCACCGCCTTGACCTGCGTACCATCCTTTTGGGTGTAGGTTTTGCTCAGTTGGTCCAGTTCGATCATTTTTGTACTCCTTTGGGTGTCAGGATTTTCTGCAGACGTTCCAGCAGGGTGTCCGCGATGATGGCCAGCACGCTGATCATCACCGCGCCCACCACGAGTTTCTGCATGTTGCTCTGGCTGATGGCATGCAGGATCAGCACGCCCAGCCCACCGGCACCGATGATGGCCGCAATGGCCATGACGCCGATGTTCATCACCACGGCAGTGCGCACACCGCCCAGGATCACGGGAACTGCCAGCGGCAGGTCCACCATACGCAGGCGCTGCCAGAAGGTCATGCCGATGCCGATGCCGGCTTCCTTGATACCGGCCTCGATGTTCTCCAGCGCCAGATAGGTGTTGCGCATGATCGGCAAGAGCGAGTACAGGAACACGGCCGTGATGGCCGGCAAGGGGCCGATGCCGGCGCCAAATTGCGAGAACACCGGGATCATCAGGCCGAACAATGCAATCGAAGGCAGCGTCAGCACGATGGTCGCCAGTCCCATCAGGGGACCGGCCAGCCAGCGCACCCGCACGATCAGGATGCCCAGCGGTACGCCGATGGCAATGGCCAGGCTCACCGCGATGCCCACCAGCTCAAGATGCTGCAGGGTCAGCTCAAGGATGTTGCGCCAGTCCGATTGCAGGTAGTCGAAGATATTCATGGTCCCCTCCTCAGATCAGGCCGGCTTGCTTCAGGAAATCGGCAGCCACCTTGGCCACCGGTTCCTGGTCGATGTCGACACGCTTGTTCAGTTCGGTCATGGTCGCCGTGTCGATCTTGGCCGACAGGGCATTCAGTTGCGCGGCCAGCTCGGGATTCTTCTCAAGGATTTCCTGGCGCACCACCGGAGTGGCCTTGTAGGCGGCAAAGTAACCCTTGTTGTCATCCAGCAGTTGCAGATCGAAACCCTTGATGCGGCCGTCCGAGGCGTAGGTCAGGCCGACGAACAGCTGTTCATTCTTCAGCGCCGTGTAGACCAGACCGGGGTCCATCTGCTTGACTTCGCTGCGATCCAGCTTGAAGCCGTACAACTGCTGCATCGGGCCCAGGCCGTCGGGGCGCGAGGCGAACTCGTAGTCCACGCCCATGAGGTGCGGCTTGCCCCCCTCCTTTTCATCTTCGTTGATGCGCTCGGCCAGGTCCTGCAGCGAGCGGATGTGGTACTTCTCGGCCAGTTCGCGCGGCATGGCGAAGGCGTAGGTATTGTTGAGCTCCGATTGATTCAACCAGACCAGGCCGCGCGGCGCGTCCAGCTCCTTGACCTTCTGGTAGATCTGGTCGGCATCGAGCTTGTCCTCGATGTGGTTGTAGACGATCAGGGCGGTCCCGGTGTAGTCCCAGACGATGTCGAGCTGACCGCTTTCCAGCGCCGAACGCATCAGGGTGGTGCCCAGGCCGTTCTTCAGTTCGGTGTCATAACCCTTGGCGCGCAGGTATTGCGCGGTCATGTCCGAGAGCAGCAACTGCTCGGTGAAGTTCTTGCCGCCGATGACCAGGGTCTGCGCCTGCGCCCGGGCCGTGCCGAACATGGCCAGCGCCAGCGCCAGGGCGCACAGGGCGTATTTCGCAATGGTCTTGCTTGTCATGCTTTCCTCTCTACCGCTGTGCCCGATGCTGCCGGCGTGCGGTCGTTCTTGTGATGGAAATGAAATGTCGGATCAGGCCCGCAGTCCGCGACGCGCCAGGTAGAAGCCCGACAGCGAGGTCACCAGGGCATCCAGCACCAGTGCCAGCAAGGCGGTCGCGGAAGCCCCCAGCAGCAGCTGGCCATGGTTGTTGAGGTAGATGCCCGGGAAAATCAGCCCGCCCAGACTCTCGCCACCGATGAGCATCGACAGTGGTGCGCTGCCGACATTGATCGCCAGTGCCGTGCGCACGCCGCCCACGATGATGGGCAGTGCATTGGGCAATTCCACCCGCAACAGGATCTGGTACGGCTTCATGCCGATGCCGCGGGCCGCTTCCTTCATGGCCGCCGGCACGTTCTTCAAGCCCTCGTAGGTATTGCGCACGATGGGCAGCAGCGAGGCCAGCCACAACGCCAGGATGGTCGGACCATTGCCGATGCCGAAGGCCGCCAGTGCCAGCGCCAGCACCGCAATGGACGGAATGGTGTTGCCGATGTTGAAGATCTGGATGAACTTTTCTGCACTGCGTTGCGCACCCGGGCGGGACAGCGCAATCCCGGCCGGAATGCCGGTGAGCAGTGCCAGCACCATCGAACTGAAGACCAGTTCCAGATGCTTGCCGGTGTAGTAGACCAGGTCACCACGATACTTATGGATGACGTCCGGACCTATCCACCAGACCAGGCCTGCGATAACCAGCGCAAAACCAAGCGCGCCGGCGAAGACGTGACGAACACGTGTCATGTTACCCCCTGTTGGTATAGCCGAGGCGACATGACGCCGCTACGACGGGTTTCTGGAATCAATTTTTTAGAGGTTCGCTTGCCCCGTTGGGCGTATCGTTTGGATGCGAACCGAAGCTGCAAAGGCAGCGATGAAACCGAAGCGATGAAGCCAGCCTCGGCATGATGCTTACCGGACAGGGATGGGAACGGGTCACCGTGGAGAACGGGAGAGCATTCGCGCTGCCAGCCGGAAATTTGGACAACCCGCACATTGCGGATCGGACACTGCTATAGGGTCGTTGTTGAACAAGGATGTCGCATAGACAAACGATAGTTTAAAGCAATCGCTTAATGCTGTCCAGCAATGTAGCAATGTAAATCGATAACTTACAGATCTGAAGCACTTTTAAAAGTTCCCAACAGCATGCAATATGCTACTAAAAGTGGGCATCCCGAAAACCGCTAGTGCGGCGCTATCCCTTGCCCCACGCGGTTCCCGCCGAGCTTGACGATCCGACAAGAGCGGGCAAAAAAAATCGCCGGACCTCTGTACGAGGCCGGCGAAATTTTTTGGGGAAACGCGAGCAGAGGGCCGCGTCGCTGTCCTGCGTTCAGCGCATGGCGCCGAAGACCTTGCCGAGAATGGCACTGCCGCTGCCCACGGGATCCTTGCGGATGGCCTTTTCTTCCTCGCCGATCATGAGGAACAAACCGTCGAGGGCGCGCTGAGTGACATAGCCTTCGACCGTGCTCTGTGAGCTGCCCACCAGTCCGGACTTGGCGACCTGGCCCATGACGGCGTTGTAGCGGCCGGAGAGGCCGTTCTTGTCGGTGATCCGCTTGACGATGGGCAGGAACTTCACGGCCAGTTCACCCGAGGTTTTCTGACGGAAGAAGTCGGTGACGGAGGTATCGCCGCCGGCCAGGATATTCTTGGCGTCGCTCACGGACATGGACTTGACGGCGTTCATCAGCAGTGGCTTGGCCAGCGGGACGGCGGCTTCGGCGGCGTGGTTCATGTCGGCCACCAGGCCATCGACCTGGCTGCCCATGCCGGTCATGCGCAGGATGGGCATGGCCTGCTCCAGGGCGCCAGGCAGCTGGATCTTGACCTTGTCATTGCCGAGGAATCCATTGGGCCGCCCCAGGTTGGCCACGGCGCTGCTGGCCCCTTTCTCCAGCGCCGCTTTGAGGCCGGCGGTGGCGTCCTGGTTGCTCAGGTCCGAGAGAGAAAAGGCGAATGCGCCACTGCAGGTGAGCAGAAGGCCGACAGCCAAAGCGCGGCGCACGGCAGAGACGGGAAAACGGGAATTGGGCATGCGCGACTCCATGGTTCAGGATGCGGGGATGATAGCAGGCTGCCCCCACCTGCTCCTCATTTGCCGCGTGACAGCTCCAGCCCGGCATTGCGCGGCAGCTTGCCGCTGATCGGCACCGAAGCCACCGAAAACAGGCCGATGACCAGGAAGGCCGGCCAGAAGTCAGTTTCCACGATGGTGGCGTGGCCCTGCAGATGATTGGACAGTTGCAGCACGATACCGGCCACCGTCACGCCCAAGCCCAGCGAGAGTTGCTGGATCACGCTGGCCAGGCTGGTCACGCGGCCGGCGTCACGATTGTCGATGTCGGCATAGGCGATCGAGTTCAGGCAGGTGAACTGCAGCGCCGGGAACACCCCGCCCATCAACACGATGGTGACGATGAGCAGGTAAGGCGTATGAATGCTGAAGATGCCATAGGCCGCCAGCGCGATACCGGCGAACACCGCATTGACCATCAGCACCGTGCGAAAACCATAGCGACGCAGCACCCGGCTGGCCAGCAGACGGATGAAGAGCGAGCCGAAGGCCGAGGCACAGGTGATGCTGCCGGCCTGGAAGGCGGTCATGCCCAGTCCCTCCTGCAGGGCCAGCGGCAACAGGAAGGGCACCGCGCCCAGACCGATGCGAAACAGAGAGCCCCCCACCACGCTGGCATGCAGCGTGGGGATGCGCAGCAGGCGGAAGTCCAGCAAGGGATACGGGATCTGGGTGGAATGGCGGTAGTACATCGCCAGCGCGATGGCGCCGATGGAACACATGGCCACCGGCGTGGCGCCATCGACCAGGTGGCTGCCGAACAGCGACAGGCCCAGCATGATCATGGCCGCGCCCACCGAGGTGAGTACGAAACCCTTCACGTCCAGCGGTGCCGGATCGTCTTCCTTGAAGTTCTCGATGAAGCGGTGCGCCAGATACAACCCCAGGAAGCAGAACGGGATATTGATCAGGAACACCCAGCGCCAATGGAAGTAAGTCGTGATGAAGCCGCCCAGCAGCGGCCCGACCACCGGCCCCAGCAGCGCCGGCAAGGTGAGATAGCTGACCGCCTTGACCAGCTCGGACTTGTCCACCGAACGGGCGATGATGACCCGCCCCACCGGCACCATCATGGCCCCGCCGATACCCTGCAGGAAGCGCGCAGCCACGAAGGTCACCAAAGAACCCGAGACCGCGCAGAGGATGGAACCGGTCATGAAGACGATCATGGCCGAACTGAACACCTTGCGCGCCCCCAGCTTGTCAGCCATCCAGCCGGAAATCGGAATGAACACGCCCAGCGCCGCGACATAGGCAGTCATGGCCAGTTTGAGGGTGATCGGGTCCTGGTTGAGATCGCGCGCCAGCGCGGGCAGCGAGGTGGCCAGCACGGTGGCGTCCATGTTTTCCATGAACAGCGCACAGCCGACAATGAGCGGAATGAGCAGCGAAGGTCGCACAGTTGGCAACGGGGACAATGACAGTGGCGGAATTCCAGGGAGGCTCTTCGTTCTTCGGCCTCCTGAAGTTCAACAGTTTATACCAGTTGGCCTTTTCTTGCGGGCAAGCCGTCGGATCGCCACAACGATATGAACACTTTGGCAGACAGGCTGCCGCCTTCTGACAAGTAGCTTCACCTGGCCGGCGAGGCACTTTATCGATGCGCCCGTGGCACAATGCAGTGCGGCTTGCTGCACGAAGCAATCTTCATATCACCGCATTTCCAGCCACCCTCTCATTTGGAACCGGAATGAACAACGACACCCACAGCAAAACCTTGGGCTATCTGCTCTGGATCTTCGGATTCCTGGGCGCACACCGTTTTTACTATGGCAAGCCGGTCACCGGCACGATCTGGTTTTTCACGCTGGGCCTGCTGGGCATCGGCTGGATTGTCGACCTGTTTCTGATCCCGTCGATGGACCGCGAGGCTGATCGCCGTTTCGTGGCTGGCGAGATCAATTATTCGGTGGCCTGGTTGCTGCTGACCTTCCTGGGCATTTTTGGCGCCCATCGTCTGTACATCGGCAAGTGGATCAGCGGCATCGTGTATTTCTTCACGGGCGGTTTCTTCCTGCTGGGGGTGCTCTATGACTTCTGGACCCTCAACGCCCAGATCTCCGAGCGCAATCACGGCGGTCGCAGCTGAGCCCTGCGGTCCTGCGCCCTACTTCTTCTTCAATGCCTTCAGGCGCCTGGCAGCCAGCTCCACGGTGTGGAGCTGCTCCTTGCGCTTCATGGATTTCCAGTCCTTGATTTCCTCCCGGGTGCGGCCGCATCCGGTACAGACTTCGTGTTTGAGCTTGCACAGCGAGACACAGGGGCTCTTGACGTCTTTTCCCACTTCCGGTTTCCACTTCATTCATCTGCAGACACTCTCGACTGTACTGCAATGCTGCAAAGGCTGCTCACGCCGCGTCCAGACAAAAAAGCCCGCATCCTTGCGGATGCGGGCCAGCCCACGACTACCTCTGCTACGTTTTGCTACAGATTGCTACAGGTATCACAGCCGCCTGCTTTCCCCGAGTACCAGTCTTTCAAGCAAGCGACTGGACGGGAGTATCCAGATTTACACGGCCTTTGGGCATAGGAAAATTCTGAAAAATTGAAATGAATTTGTGGCGGGCTGCTATTCGGTTTTGCTCGCTTGCCGGTGTTGATCGGATTTGTCCGATTTGTCCGACTTGTCCGATTTTTCCGCCTTGTCCTGCTTGAAGCGCGTCACCAGCAACTGGTTGATGCGATTGCCCTCGATGTCCACCACCTCGAACTTGAAATCGGAAAAGAGCACGAAATCGGTCTTCTTGGGGATCTTGCGCAGCATGTACATGATGAAACCCGCGAGGGTTTCATAACCCACCGGATTGGGATATTCGTCGATGTCCAGCTCGTTCATCACATCATTCAAGGGCGTGAGACCATCCATGAGCCAGGAGTTTTCATCGCGTCGCACGATCTGCTGCTCTTCCTCGGTGATGGCCAGGAGATTACCCATGAGTACGCCCGTCACGTCGGTGATGCTGATGATGCCCACCACCAGTGCATATTCATTGACCACGATGGCCAGGTCTTCATCCATGGCCTTCATGCGTTCCAGCACTTCCCACAGGTTCAGCGAGTCGGGAATGGACAAGGGCGTATGTACCAGCCCCTTGTCGGTCAGGGAAAACTGTTCGCCCTTCAAGAGGCGCTTCAACACATCCTTGCTGTCGATATAGCCCAGCACCGCATCGATATGCCCATCGCAGACCAGGAAGCGCGAATGCGGATGGTCGATGATCTTCTGGCGGATCATGTCTTCGCTGTCGGTCAGCAGGAAATAGACGATGCTGTCACGCGGCGTCATGGCCGAGGGCACGTAGCGGCTTTCCAGTTCGAACACGTTCTCGATGAGGTGATGCTCCTGCGTGAGCAGCACACCGGCCTGGGCGCCGGCATCGACCATGGCGTGGATCTCGTTGGGCGTGATCACTTCCTGGCGCACCTGCGGCAGTCCGAACAGCGTGAAGATCCACTTCGACAGACTGTTGAAGAACCACACCAGGGGCTTGAAGATCGTCTCCAGCAGCAGCATGGGCTTGACCAGCGCCACCGCCGCGCGCTCGGGCGCGACCATGGCCAGGCGCTTGGGCATGAGGTCGGCAAAGAGGATGAAGAAGGCCGTCACCACCAGGAAGGACATGGCGAAGCTGGCATTTTCCAGCAGCGGGCCAGTATAGAAAGTGCTGATCAGCTCACGCATGTGCGGCGTGAGTGCGGGCTCACCCACCACCCCGCCCAGAATGGCCACGGCATTCAGGCCGATTTGCACTACCGTGAAGAAATTGCCCGGCTGGGCCTGCAAGGACAGGACGCGGTCGGCGTTCTGTACGCCTTCCTTGGACATCATTTCGAGACGGATCTTGCGCGAGGCGGCAATGGAGATCTCGGCGCAGGACAAAAAGGCGCTGACCACGACCAGGAGCAGGATCAGCAGCAGACTGGTGAATATGCTCATGTTGTTCATGTTGTTCTTATCTCATTGATTTGACGTGACATTCTCTCGCGCAACGGGGAGAAAAAGCAAATTTCACGCCAAACACGGATCAGATGAAGCCTTGTGCATGCCTGCCAGGCGTCCGCTCCCCGCCTCAATACACGTCGCGCCGATAACGGCCCTGCTCGGCCAGTGTCTGCAGGGCAGGTTCACCGAGGATCTCCTGCAAGGCCAGTGCCACGCCGCCGGCCATGCCCTGCAGGCTGCCGCAGACGTAGAGACTGGCGCCCTCCTGCACCCACTGCCGCAATGCGTCGGCGGCCTCGCGCACCTTGTCCTGCACGTAGATACGCTCGGGCTGGTCACGCGAGAACGCCAGGTCCAGCCGCTGCAACCAGCCCTGGGCCTGCCAGTCCAGCAGTTCCTGCTGATGGAAGAAGTCATGCTGGCGCGAACGCTCGCCGAACAGCAGCCAGTTGCGCCGCTGTCCGGCTGCCACGCGCTGGCGCAGATGCGCACGCAAGCCGGCCAGGCCGGTCCCGTTGCCGATCAGGATCAAGGGGCGATCATCGCCGGGACCGTGGAAACTGCCGTTGCTGCGCACGCGCAGGGCGATCTCCTGACCCGGCCGCGCATGCAGCCCCAGCCAGCCGGAGCCCAGGCCGGGGCGGCCATCGGGCAGGTGCATCAGGCGCACCATCAGTTCCAGCGCGCCATCGGCGGGCAGCGAGGCAATCGAGTAGGCACGATGCGGCAGCGCCGGCAAGGCTGCCAGCAATTCTTCATCGGGCAAGCTGCGCAATGCGGCGAGCTGGTCGGCCTCGTGCGGCAGCAGGCGAGTGGCCAGCGCAGCACGCAGGGACTCGCCCTGGCGCCCGATCGCATGCAGGAAGGCGTCCACGGCAGCCCCGCTGTTCTGCGGGCCGATCTCGGCGATATCGCCTGCCTGCCACTCTGGCGAGGGCAAGTCGAGCGGCGTCAGGCTCAGGTGAAACACCGGATCCCCCTGGCTGTCCGGATTGAGCACGCGCCGCCCGGCCAGACGCCAGCGGCCATAAGCGGGCGCGCTCCAGTCGGCTTCATCGCTGTGGCCGCTCAAGACACCCAGTTGATGCTGCCAGTGACGCAGCGCACCCTCGTCGCCGTTGTCGACCTCGATGGCATCGAATAGCGGCTGTGCGTGGCGGCGGCACAGCCAGGCGTGCAGCGCATGGCCGAACGCGCAGTATTGCTGATAGCTGCGGTCGCCCAGGGCCAGCACGCCGAAACGCAGGTCCGGCAAAGCGGCGCTGTCGCTGCTGCCCAGTTGCCGGGCCAGTGCGGAGGCATCATCGGGGGCGTCGCCCTCGCCTGTGGTGCTGGCCACGAACAGGGCCAGGCGCGTGGCTTGCAGATGGACATCGGTCAACTGTCCGGCAGGAAGCACGCACACCACCAGGCCACCTGCGCGCAAACTTTGCGCGGTCTGCCAGGCCAGTCGCTCAGCTGTACCGGTCTGGCTGGCAAAAACGACCAGTACGGTCTGCGGGCCAGTGGCCTGTACACTTCCCCACTCTGCTTGTCGACGCTGCTGCGCACGGCGATGGACGATGAAGGTCATCACGCAGAACACCAGGTAAGTCAGCGCCACCAGCGCGGCCATCAGGTAACGGGTCTGCATCATGCCGCTCACGCCAGCATGGCGGCCAGCGCCGGGGTCAGGCTTTCGCGGAAGCCATTGGCCTGGCGGCTGATGAACAGGGCGGCAACGCCGCGTTCACGGGCAAAGGACAGTCCGGCTTCTTCGCCCAGTACAGTGAGCACCGTCGCCAGCGCATCGGCCACCATACATTGCCGGTGCAGTACCGTAACAGAGGCCAGTGCAGTGCGCACCGGTGTACCGGTACGGGGATCGATGGTATGGGCAAGGCGCTGGCCGTCGCGGTCGATATAGCGACGATAGTCACCCGAGGTGGCGATGGCCAGGCCGTGCAGGGCCACCACCATGCCGGGATGATCATCCTGCGGCGGGCGTTCCAGCGCCACCCACCAGGGTTGGCCATCGGCCTTGACCCCTTCCCCCACCAGTTCCCCGCCCACCTCGGCCAGCCAGCTCACGCAAGCGCAGTCGCGCAGCGCCTGCGCCACCAGGTCCACTGCATACCCCTTGGCAATGCCGGAGAAATCCAGATGCACCCCGCCCGCCTGCTGCACCTGGCGCTGCGCCCGGTCGAGCAGGATGCGCTGCCAGCCGCAACGCTGGCGGGTGCGCTCCAGCAGCGCCGGTTGCGGCAGGCACAGGGCCTCCCGCGCAACGCTGCCGGCGCCGAAACCCCATAAATCCACCAGCGGACCGATGGTCGGATCGAAGGCGCCATCGCTGTCCACGGCCATGGTGAGCGCGGCATCCAGCACCGTGAAGAAGGCTTGCGGCAGCGCGTGCCAGCTGCCTGCCGGGGCGTGGTTGAAGCGGCTGATGAGGGAATCGGGCTCCCAGGTGCTCATCTCGTCGATGACCCGCTGCAACTGCGCCTCGATGGCTGCGGCAATGGTCTGCGGCGTGACGCTGCGCGGGGCCAGCGCCTGCACGCTCCAGGTGGTCCCCATGGTCTGCCCGGACAGGCGCCGGAGCGCCACATCGGGCGGCAGGATGGACGGGGCTTGCAGGTCGACGGGGATCAGGACGCGGTGGGACATCGTCATCTTCGGCAATGAAAACGGCGCCTGCAATACAGGCGCCATCGGGGTCAATCAAATGCAGTCAGGCGCGATCAGGGCAGCACTTCGACGGTCGCGATATAGGTCGCGCGACGCTGGGTCGCCTGCGGCAGCGAGGTCTTCTGGTCGGAGACGCTGGCTTCCATCCAGTACATGCCGGGACCTGCCCACTTCACGCTGAACTTGCCCTGGGCATCGGTCTTGAGCTTGGTGTCCTGCAGCTTGTCGCGGTAGCGGATGCCGCCGGGCACCAGCTCCACGTCCACATCCGACGCCGGCTTGCCGTCGAGCAGCAGCTGGAAGCTAGCGGTGTCGCCGACGACCAGGTCGGTGGGATGGGTCAGCGGTTGCAGCTCCAGGCCCACGCCGGTGGTGGCCAGCGCGGCCTGGCTCGGCTTGCCGGCCGTGACGAAGGTTTCCACGCGACTGTTCATCTGGGTCACCTTCAGGTCGGTGGCATTGGCCGGGATTTCCTTGGCCAGGGTCTCGGCGGTACCGCGCCAGCGTTTCTGCTGACCATCCACCTTGTAGCTGGCGAAGACGCCATGGTTGACCACGGCGATCTTGTAGGTACCCGGCTGGCTCAGTTGCACATCGAAGGTGCTGCGGTACTTGCCGGTAGAGGCATTGACGGCTTGCACCGGCTTGCCATCGGGACCGGTCACCACCAGCCCATCCAGGCGCAAGGGGAAGTGTTCGAAGTAGAACAGGTCATTGGAGACGGCGGCATCGACCGTGACCCAGGCTTGATTGCCCGAGAGAACGGTGGCCGAGGGCAGCAGCCACTGGCGGTGGGCATGGGCCGACAGTGGCAGGCTCATGGCCAGGGCCAGGGCGGCGATCTTCATGGAGCGAGCAGCGAAATGCGGGAGGGATAACGACATGGCAGCTTCCTTGTTCTGATTGATCTGATTGTTCTGGTGAGGAAATCAAAGCGGGTGGACGGGATCAGGGCTTCAGGTCCAACGTCACGGCCCCCAATTCGCTGCTGCCCTGAGCCTTGGCGCTCTGGGTCGACTTGGGCGGCCACTGGAACGGCAGCTTCACCAGTTCGCGGCCACCGACTTCACGCGCGGCTTCGACCATGAGCACGTAGTCGCCGGGAGCGAGGTTGGCGATCGGTCCCTTGCCGGAGCCGAAATTGAGTTTCTGTTCACCCGGGGCGCGGGTGGCACCGCTGACGCCATCGATGGGCATCTGCTGCTCGCGCCCGCTGCGACGCCACCACTGGCGCATGTCCTTCAACCACTTTTCGCCTTCCTTGTCCTTTTTCTTCATGTCGTACCAGACCGCCAGGTTGGCGGCCACGCTCTGGTCGGCACGCTCGATCCAGGCGGCCAGATAGGGACGGTGATACTCGGCCACGTTCAGGGTCGGGATATCGATCCGGAGAGTCATCTCCGCTGCACCGGCCGGGGCGGCAGCGGCAAACAGCGCCGCCATGGCCAGGGCCAGGGCAGTCGGTTTCAACAGGGCGGACTTGCTACGCTTCATGGGACCTCGCTAAAGAAGACAGAATGATTGGCTGCAAGCCGCAAGAGCTTGTCTGGCTGAGGGAAACGACGAATTCAGTGAATGAAGAGCAGCGCCAGCAGCAAGGGCGCCACCAGCCCCAGCGCCACCAGCGGCCAGGTCGCCGGGCGCTTGCCGGCGTGCATCTGCAGCAGGAACAGGCCGGTGATGCAGAACACCAGGCAGGCCACCGCAAACACATCGATGAACCAGCTCCAGGCCACGCCGGTATTGCGGCCCTTGTGCAGATCGTTGAAGTAGGAGATCCAGCCGCGGTCGGTCTTTTCGTATTCGACCTGACCATCCTCCAGCCCCACCCGCAGCCAGGCATCGCCGCCCGGTCGCGGCAGGGCCACGTAGAGCTCGTCGGCCGACCATTCGGCGTCGTGATGATCGACGCTCACCGCCAGCTCGCGCTCGGTCCAGTCACGCAGGGCCGCAGGCAGTGGCGACTTGCTGGCGCCGTTGGCATCGGCCGCTTCAGCCTGTTGGCGCAGCGATGCCAACAGGGGCGCGGGCAGCGTGGCCTTGCGATGGGTGACCTGGGGCTTGGCCTCGATCTGGGCGGCGTGGTTCAGCGTCAGCCCGGTGGCCGCGAAGACCAGCATGGCCACCAGGCAGATACCGGAACTGATCCAGTGCCACTGGTGCAGCTGCTTGAGCCAGAAGGCGCGACGTTTCTGGTCGGCGACGACGGGGAGCGAATGGGCGGCAACGGGCTTCATGAGACGGCAGCGAGGTCGGGAAAGAGAACGGCACGAGGATGGGCAGCCCCGCACCAAATAATAATAATTCTCAATTATATCTGGACTCATCCTTGCATCGCCAGCCATAGCAAGCACTTTTACTTTGCGATACATGAAGATACAAAAACGGCATCCCGCCCCACCGCAGTGGAAGGAGATGCCGTCAGGACTGCAATGCGAGGCGTGATTCAGCGCAGCAGCTCGTACGGTCCGCCCTTCTCCAACGCACGCTGATAGGCCGGCCGCGCGTGGATGGCTTCAAGGAACTTGAGCAGGTTGGGAGAGCGCCCATCCAGCCCGCCGCGCGCCCGCATGCCTTCCACCACGAAACTCATCTGGATGTCCGCGCCGCTCAGGGTCTGGCCGGCGAACCAGCCATCCTTGCCCAGTTCGGCTTCCATGTAGCGCATCTGGCGCTCGATCTGCGGCGCCACCAGGCGGCTGCGCATGCCGGTGGAGAGCATGTTGGCAATCGGACGGATCAGGGCCGGCACGGCCTTGGGCATCTTGCTGAAGATCAACCCCAGCAGCAGCCAGGGCATGGCCGAGCCCTCGGCGAAGTGCAGCCAGTAGCGGTAGCGCAGGCGCTCGGGGGTACCGGCTGCGGGCAGCAGGCCGCTGTCGGCACCATAGCGCTCCAGCAGGTACTCGACGATGTTGCCCGATTCGGCAATGGTCAGATCGCCATCGGTGATGACCGGGGATTTGCCCAGCGGATGCACCTTCAGCAGTTCCGGCGGGGCCAGCATGGTCTTGGGGTCGCGCTGGTAGAACTTGATCTCGTAGTCCAGGCCCAGCTCTTCGAGCAGCCACAGCACGCGCTGGGAGCGGGAGTTGTTCAGGTGATGCACGGTGATCATGGCGGCGTCCTTGTAGAATGCGGGGCTAGAACTCTAACATTGACCCGATCCCCACTCCATGGCCGTCACGCCTCTTTACAAACAATTTGCCGACCAGCTCGCGGCCTCCATCCGCGACGGCGTGCTGCGCCCGGGCGAGCGCATCGCTTCGGTACGCATCGCCAGCCAGCAGCACAAGGTCAGCGTCACTACCGTGGTGCGCGCCTACGAACTGCTGGAAAGCCGCGGCATCATCGAGAGCCAGCCGCAGTCCGGCTATTTCGTGCGCGAGCAGGCCGAGGCCGTTCCCCGCCCGGTCATCAGGCCGCCCTCGCAGGCCGATCACCCGGCATGGCAGGAATCCACCGAAGTCGACGTCAGCCGCCTGGTGCTGGCTACGCTCAAGACCATCCAGCAGGATGGCACCGTGCCGCTGGGCTCACCCTATCCCAATCCGGCGCTGTTCCCTTCGCACCGGCTGGCGCAATACGCCGGCCGCATCGCGCGTCACGCCAGCCAGTCCAGCGTGTTCGACGACCTGCCGCCGGGACATCCCGACCTGCTGCGCCAGATCGCCCGGCGCTATCTGGAAAACGGACTCAAGGTCGATCCCGAGGAAATCGTCGTCACCGTCGGCGCCACCGAGGCCATCAATCTCTGCCTGCAAGCCGTGGCCCGTCCCGGCGACACGATTGCGGTGGAGACGCCGACCTTCTACGCCATGCTGCACGCCATCGAACGTCTGGGCATGCGGGCACTGGAGATCCCGACCGATCCGCAACGCGGCATCGACGTGGGGGTGCTGGAAGAACGAATGAAGACGCAACCGGTGGCGGCCTGCATGGTGATGCCCAACTTCCAGAACCCGCTGGGCTTCCAGATGCCGGACAGCGAAAAGGAAAGACTGGTGCGCCTGGCCGAACAGCACCAGATGCCGCTGATCGAAAACGCCGTCTACAGCGAACTGTATTACGGCAATGCCCATCCTTCTTCGCTGAAGAACTACGACCGCGAAGGGCTGGTGCTGCACTGCTCGTCCTTCTCCAAGAGCCTGACCTCAGCGCATCGCATCGGCTGGGCCATGCCGGGACGCTATCGGGCGCAGGTCGAGAAACTCAAGTTTCTCAACACGCTGGCCACCCCGACGGCGCCGCAGCGCGCGATTGCCGAATACCTGACGCAGGGCGGCTATGAGCGCCACCTGCGACGCGTACGCCGCGCCTTCGCCCAGCAGCGCGACATGATGCGGCATTTCGTGCTGCGCTTCTTCCCGGCGGGCACGCAGGTGTCCGAGCCGCAAGGCGGGTATGTGCTGTGGGTGGAATTGCCGCACCGGGTCGATGCGATGGAGTTGTATCGCCGCAGCCTGGCGCTGGGGATCACGGTGGCACCGGGGCGCATCTTTGCGGCGACCAACCGGTACAGTCACTTCATTCGCTTGAATTACAGCTATGCCTGGTCGAAGGAAACCGAGCAGGCCTTGAAGCTGGTGGGGAAACTGGTGGAAGAACTGGCGGGGTGAGTGTGCGGCGCGCCTGATCGGTGCACCGCAAACCGCATTTACTGAGGCGACACCAGCAAGCTCACGCTGCCGGTCCCATCCTCATTCATCTCGACCTTCACCACACCAGCCTCTTCCAGCGCCGAGAGAAACCGCCGCAAGGTACTCATGCGCAATTGCGTGCGCTTGGACAAGCGCGCCAGCGACAGCGCCCCGCCCTCTTTCTCTTCGGCATCGGCCTGCAGGGTTTCGACGATCAGCAGCACTTCGGGCGGCACGCCCATCTGCTGCGCGCGGGCCTGCAAATCCGCATCCTGCGGGGCGGACATTTCGATGATGCTCATGTCCGCCTCCATCACGCCGCCGAACGCTGTACCGCCGAACGCGACAACAGCACCGGAATGGACTTGGAAGTAGGCGTACGCGCCTTGTCGGCAAAGCTTTCCAGCGGCACCAGCGGGTTGGTCTCGGGATAGTAACTGCCGATACAACCGCGCGGAATGTCATATTCCACCAGCAGGAAACCATCGGCGCGGCGCTCCACGCCGTCATCCCAGACGCTGGTGATGTCGACCCATTCACCATCCTTCAAACCCAGCATCTGCAGGTCCGCCGGGTTGATGAAGACCACGCGGCGCTGGCCAAACACGCCGCGATAACGGTCGTCCATGCCATAGATGGTGGTGTTGTACTGGTCGTGCGAACGGGTGGTCATCAGGGTCAAGAGCTTCTCGCCATGGATCGCGCGGGCGCGATGGATGGGCGTGTCCTTGGGGATCTCATGGACGATGAAGTTGGCCTTGCCGCTGCCGGTCTTCCAGACGCGGTCGCGCGAGGCCACGCCCAGGTGGAAGCCGCCCGGATTGGCGATGCGTTCGTTGTAGCCCTTGAAGGCGTCATATACCTTCTCGATGGCATCGCGGATGCGCGAATAATCCTCGGCGTACCACAGCCAGTCGATCTTCGGACCATTGTTGCGCGACTTCATGGTGGCTTCGGCCAGGTGCGCCACGATGGCCGTCTCCGACATCAGGTGTTCGGAAGCCGGCTTGTTGATGCCGTAGGAGACGTGCACCATGCTCATCGAATCTTCCACCGTCACGCCTTGCGGACCGGACTTTTGCAGGTCGATCTCGGTGCGGCCCATGGTCGGCAGGATCAGCGCATCGCGGCCATGCACCAGGTGGCTGCGGTTGAGCTTGGTGGTGATGTGCACCGTCAGGTTGCAGGAGCGCATGGCCTCGAAGGTGCGCGGGGTGTCGGGCGTGGCCATGGCGAAATTGCCACCCAGACCGATGAAGACCTTGGTGCGGCCTTCCAGCATGGCCATGACCGAACCCACGGTGTCATTGCCGTGATGGCGCGGGGCCTTGAAACCGAACACCTGTTCCAGACGATCCAGGAAGGCCGGGGTCGGTTTCTCGTCGATGCCGACCGTGCGGTCACCCTGCACGTTGGAGTGGCCGCGCACCGGGCACAGCCCGGCGCCCCGACGACCGATGTTCCCGCGCAGCATCATCATGTTTGACAGCAGCTGAATGGTAGCCACCGCGTACTTGTGCTGGGTCAGGCCCATGCCCCAGGTGGCGATCACGGCCTTGCCCTTGACGTAGACCTGGGCCAGTTTCTCGATGTCCTCGCGCGAGACGCCGGACTCGGCGACGATGTCGTCCCAGCTTTCGGCGCGCGCCTGGGCGGCGAATTCCTCGAAGCCGGCCGTGTGTTCCTCGATGAACTTCACGTCGATGACGCGCTCTGTACCGGCCACCTTGGCCGCGTCATCCAGTTCGATGGTGCGCTTGATGACGCCCTTGATCAGCGCCAGATCGCCCCCCAGCGTGGGGTGGATGAACATGGAACTGATGCGGGTGCTGCCCATGGTCAGCATCTCGACCTTGCTCTGCGGATCGGCAAAGCGTTCCAGACCGCGTTCCTTCAAGGGGTTGATGGCCACGATGGTGGCACCGCGCTTGGAAGCGTGGCGCAGCTCGCCCATCATGCGCGGGTGATTGGTGGCCGGGTTCTGGCCGAACAGCAGCAGCGTGTCGCAATGATCGAAGTCTTCCAGCAGCACCGTGCCCTTGCCGATGCCGACCGTGCCCGGCAGGCCCACGCTGGTGGGCTCGTGGCACATGTTGGAGCAGTCGGGGAAATTGTTGGTACCGTACTGGCGCACGAACAGCTGGAACAGGAAGGCCGCTTCGTTGCTGGCGCGGCCGGATACATAGAAGTCAGCCATGTCCGGATCGGGCAAGGCGTTCAGGTGCTTGGCCATCAGCTCGAAGGCGGCGGACCAGTCGATCTTCTTGTACTTGTCGGTGGCGGCGTCGTACACCATGGGATGGGTCAGGCGGCCGTGTTCTTCCAGCTCGTAATCCGATTGCTGCATCAGCTCGGTGACGGTGTGCTTCTCGAAGAACTCGGGGGTGACGCGCTTCTTGGTGGCTTCGGCGGCCACGGCCTTGACGCCGTTTTCGCAGAATTCGAAGGTGGAGGTGTGTTCGCGGTCCGGCCATGCGCAACCGGGGCAATCAAAGCCGTCAGGCTGGTTCTGCGACAACAGGGTACGCAAGCCCTTGCCGTCGGCCACGTGTTCCTTGACCAGGTTCAGCGCCACGTATTTCAGTGCGCCCCAGCCGCCTGCGGGTTGATTGTATTGCTCGATTCTTGGTTTGGAAGGCATGATGTCTCGGGTCGGAGTGGAGTCCAGTGTAGGTGAAGTCTAGGTCACACACGTCCCAACCGGAATGCACAGGAAGACACGACGGATTCAAGCACAGTGCCTGTCAAGCCGCGCACGCAAGGACATGGCAGCTATCTGTACTGTAGTGACTGATGCTGGTGTCTGCTTTGCGTACCGGAACTGTCCGGCCACTGTACTGTTATCCGTACGTCAATCTGTACAGGCCTCTGCCGGGCTCAATCATCCAGCGGCAGCGCCAGGGTTTCCTTGATCTCTTCCATCACCACATAGCTCTTGGACTGCGCCGCCCCGGGCAGTTGCAGCAGGATGTCGCCGAGCAGCTTGCGGTATTCGGCCATGCCGCGGATGCGCGCCTTGATGAGGTAGTCGAAGTCGCCCGAGACCAGGTGACACTCCTGCACCTCGGGAATGCGCAGCACCTCACGGCGGAACTGTTCGAACATGTTGCCGGACTTGTGGTTGAGCGTGATTTCCACGAACACCAGCAAGGTCGCCCCCAATGACTCCGGATTGACGCGCGCGTAATACCCGCTGATGACGCCATCGCGCTCCATGCGCCTGACCCGTTCGATGCAGGGCGTGACCGACAGGCCGACCTGCTCGCCCAGTTCCTTCATGGAGATGCGGCCATCCTTTTGCAGCACCGCCAGGATGCGATGATCGAGTTTGTCGAGGGTGCGGACGGACTGTTGCTGAGTTCTCATGAAATTTTCCCGTTTCAGCGCCATTTTCATGAATCGTTCATGAAATCAGCCATAAATACGCGAACAAACACTGCTTATTCACCCATATGATAGCTGAATCTTCTAATCCACCAGCCTATTGCAGCGGCATCATCAACACGGGGAGTTCAGCATGCGCGTCGTCATTCTTGGAAGCGGTGTCATCGGGGTCACCAGCGCCTGGTATCTGGCCAGGGCCGGCCACGACGTGACCGTGCTGGACCGCCAGCCCGGCCCCGCGCTGGAGACCTCCTTCGGCAATGCCGGCCAGATTTCCCCCGGCTACGCTTCACCGTGGGCTGCACCCGGCATTCCGCTCAAGGCCATCAAGTGGATGTTCCAGGAACACGCCCCGCTGGCCATCCGCCCGGACGGCACCCTCAATCAACTGCGCTGGATGTGGCAGATGCTGCGCAACTGCAATGCCGACAGCTACGCCGTCAACAAGGAACGCATGGTGCGCTTGGCCGAATACAGCCGCGACTGCCTGCGCGACCTGCGCGCCGACGTCGGCATCCCCTATGAAGGCCGCCAGCAAGGCACGCTGCAACTGTTCCGCTCGCAGGAGCAGCTCGATGGCGCCGCCAAGGACATCGCCGTGCTGCAGGAAGCCGGTGTCCCCTTCGAACTGCTGACGCCCGGGCAACTGGGCGGCGCCGAACCGGCACTGGAAAAAGTCCGCGGCAAGCTCACCGGCGGCCTGCGCCTGCCCAACGATGAAACCGGCGACTGCCAGCTCTTCACCACGCGCTTGGCGCAGATGGCCGAGCAACTGGGCGTGAAGTTCCGCTATGGCGTCTCCATCGACGCCCTCACCATGGCCGGTGGCAAGATCGCCGGCGTGGTCTGCGGCAAGGAACTGGTACAAGCCGACAGCTACGTGGTGGCCCTCGGTCCCTACTCGCCGCAGATGTTGCGCGAGGTGCCGGGGCTGCCTGCCATTCCGGTGTATCCGCTCAAGGGTTACTCGATCACCGTACCGATCACCGATGCCTCGGCCGCTCCGGTCTCGACCATTCTTGATGAGACCTACAAGATCGCCGTTACCCGTTTCGACGACCGCATCCGCGTGGGCGGCATGGCCGAGATCGTCGGCTATGACACGGCCCTCAAGGCCAAGCGACGCGCCACGCTGGAACTGGTGGTCAACGACCTCTTCCCCGGTGCCGGTGATACCAGTCAAGCCAGCTTCTGGACCGGGCTGCGCCCGATGACGCCGGACGGCACGCCGGTGGTCGGTGCCACGCCAGTGTCGAACCTGTACATCAACACCGGCCACGGCACGCTGGGCTGGACCATGTCCTGCGGCTCGGGCCAGTTGCTGGCCGACCTGATCTCGGGCCGCCGCCCCGCCATCGCCCATGAAGACCTGTCGGTAGCGCGCTACCTGTCCTCGGGCGGCCACGTGCAGACACCGCGCCTGGCAGGCGCCTGATGAGCGAACGGGTCCATCCTCGATAGTCTCTTCTGCATCCCTCGCAGAATGGTTGGCCGGAGTGAATTGCTCCGGCCTTTTTTATGCGTGCGGTCAGGTCAGCGACAGCGCAGCCGGTGCAGCCGAAATCACGGGTGCTGCCGAAATCACGGGTGCTGCCGAAATCACGGGTGCTGCCGAAATCACGGGTGCTGCCGAAATCACGGGTGCTGCCGCGCCCGTCTCACCGGGCAGTCTGAAGGACTGCATCAGCGTAACCAATTTGCTGGCCTGAGCGCTCAGGCTTTCCGCTGCGGCGGCGGATTGCTCCACCAATGCCGCGTTCTGCTGGGTCACATCGTCGAGTTGCTCCACGGCGGTGCCGACCTGGGAAATGCCCTGGGTCTGCTCCTGAGTGGACACACCAATCTCGCCGACCAGCGCCGCCACCTGACGCACCTGCGTCACCACACCTCCGATGGCCTCCGATGCCTCCTGCACCTTGGCATAACCGCTGTCCACCTTGCTCACGCTCTCCTCGATGAGGATCTTGATTTCGCGCGCAGCCTGGGCTGAGCGATGGGCCAGCGTGCGCACCTCCGACGCCACCACGGCAAATCCGCGCCCCTGCTCGCCGGCGCGCGCCGCCTCCACCGCCGCATTGAGCGCCAGAATATTGGTCTGGAAGGCAATGCCATCGATCACCGTGATGATCTCCTTGATGCGCGCCGAACTGGAGGCGATGTCGCCCATCAGCGCCACCACGCCCGCCACCGCTTCGCCGCCCTGGCTGGCGGCATGGCTCACCGCATCGGCACGCTGCACGGCCTGACCCACAGTCTGTGCGTTGTGCCTGACCGAGCCGGTCAGTTGCTCCATGGACGCCGCCGTTTCCTCCAGATTGGAAGCCTGTTCTTCGGTGCGCTGGCTCAGATTCAGATTGCCGTCGGCGATCTCGGAGGCGCCGGTATCGATGGCGTGGCAGCTTTTGTAGACCTCCTGCACCAGATGCGACAGACGCAAGCGCATGCCTTCCATGGCAGCCAGCAGGCTGTGACGGTCCCCCTCACGCAAGCGCACCGCACTGGCCAGATCGCCCTGCGCGATGGTCTGCGCCACTTCCATCGCATAACGCGGCTCGCCGCCCAGCTGGCGCGTGATCGAGCGCTGGATCAGCGCCGCGAAGGCCAGCCCCAGCACCACCATCGCGCCCAGCAAGGCCACCAGATACCAGGCTGTGCGTTCGACGCTTGCAGCCGAACGATCGATGTGGTCCTGCACCGCCTGGTCATAGATCTTGACGATCTTCAAGAAGACGTCGCGCAGCTTGACGTGCGCCGGATCGGTATTCTTCTGCAACTCGGCCAGCGCGCCTGCGGTATCGCCCTGGTCCGCCTTTTCCATCAAGGTCTGGAACGACTGACGATATACCGGCCAGGCCTGGTTCAGGGTCGCCACCAGCGGCTCCAGTTCGGGAGTCTTTTCAGCCCGCTGCAGATAATCAAAGGCAGCCTGGATCTGTGCTTCCGCCTTTTGATTGAAAGCCCGCGTACCGGCGCGGGAATTGGGGTCTCCCACATTCGGATAGAGGTAGGAATAACCGCGCCGGAAGTGGATCGCCATAGCCAGAGCGGCGGTATTGAGCGTCTGCATCGGCGCCACCTGCTCCTTGTACATCTGGCGCTCCTGGGCGCTGATGCTGCGCAGACTGAGGATGCTCCAGCTCACCATGAACAGCATGGCGACCAGGAATAAAGCGGACAGCAAGGCCAGCCGCGCAGACACGCGCAGCGATTGCAGAAATGACATGGTGAATCAATCCTCCCGAGTAAGGCGAACTATCGTTGTTGTTTGATCCGCAGCCCCTGCGCGGATGCCATCGTCACACCGGTGGTCCGGCAGGTTGTACGATGTCGGTCTAATTTACACCAGAGTGAGCCAGAATATGAAGGAATTTACCTAACAAGCGGCTTACGGGCTGCCACCATGCGCCGCCAGGGCCGCCACGTGGGCGGAGGGGACCTGCCCCGTCATGCGCCTGAACATGGTCGAAAAGGTCGCCGGCTGTTCATAGCCCAGGTCATAGGCAATGGCCGTCACCGAATGCCCCAGCGCCAGCCGCGAGATCGCGTTGACGATGCAGGCGCGCAGCCGCCATTGCTGGAAGCCCATGCCGGTCTGCGCCAGGAATTTGCGGGTGAAGCTGCGCTCGCTCATGTGCAGTTGCGCCGCCCACTCGGCCGGACGCGAGCGAATCGACGGCGCCCGCATGAAATCCCGGCACAGCGCCCCCAACTTCTCCTCCTGCGGCAGCGGCACGTGCATTGGAATCTCGCGGGCCCGGCCGATCTCCTTGAGCAGCAGGTGCATCAGGGTTTCTTCGCGGCTATGGGGTGCGTAGTGCGGATCGATGCGGGTGGCTTCGATCAGCAGCTCGCGCAGCAGCGGGTGCACTTCCAGCACCTGGCAGGTCTGCGCGGCGCGGGGCGCATGTTCGGGCTCGACAAAGGCGCTGCAGGTAGTCACCGGCAAGAGCATGCGGCTCTGGTGCTCGCGCCCGGAAGGAATCCACACCGCGTGCTGCGGCGGCACCACCCAGGCACCATCCTGCGTCACCACCTGCATCAATCCACCCAGTCCGAACAGCAACTGTGCCCGGCGATGGCTGTGCCAGGCCTGCAGCGAACCGCGCGCATAATCGGCCCCGGCCGCCACCACGGGGCGCGCGATACGATCCACGCGGTCGATGGGCAGCGGGGAACGGGAGGGAGAAGGCTTGCGCATGGTCTGGTCTCGCTTGGCGTACATTCGAAGATGAGCGCCCGATCATTGAAACACCGCCATCACGAAGCTCCCCTCGCAGTTTGGCGGAAATTCAAACATTCTTGACCCAAGTACGAAAGTCAGTCAACCCGACCTACCCTACTGTACGGTTTTCATTCAACGATTTCGCCATGCCTGCTCCGCTCCTCTCCGGCATCCTGGTCGCGCTGATCTGGGGTGTGCAGCCCGTGATCTCGCGCTATGGTTTCCAGCAAGGGCTCACGCCCCTGGATGCGACCTTGATGCGCTTTCTCACCAGCGGCCTGCTGATCCTGCCCTTCGCATGGCGGCGCGGGCTCTGGCATGCCTGCGGTGTTGGCTGGGGACGCGGGCTGGTGTTGTTCCTGCTGTCAGGTCCCTTGTTCAGCCTGGTGCTGGTGGCGGGCGTGAACTACGCACCGGCTTCGCACGGCGCGCTGATCCATCCGGCCTTGACACCCTTGTTCGGCATGGCGATCAGCCGCTTCGCTCTGGGGCAGCGCGAACGCATCTCTCTGTGGGGTGTGGCGCTGCTGCTGGCGGGGCTGGTACTGGTGGCGCTCAATGGCATCCTCGCCAGCGGCGCACTGGTTCCGGATGGCGCGTGGCGGGGCGATCTGCTGTTCGTGCTCTCGGCGCTGATGTGGTCGAGTTACCTGATGCTCAATCGCGCCTGGAAGATTGCGCCGCTGGATGCGGTGGCGCTCACGCAAGTGCTGTCACTGCTCTGCGTGCTGCTGGCGCTGCCGTGGCTGGGCACGCAGACCTTCAGCAAGCCGACGTCGGCACTGCTGCTGCAGAGCGCTTATCACGGCGTGTTGGTGAGCATCGTCAGTGTCGCCCTGTTCAACTGGGTGGTAGCGCGCCTGGGCGTGAAGGCGCTGATGTTGAATGCGCTCTCGCCCCTGTTTGGCGTACTGGCCTCGGCGTGGATCCTGGGCGAGACGCTGTCGGTGTCGATGATGACCGGTGCCGTGGCCATCGTCGCCGGACTGGGCGTGACCATGAAAAAGACGCGCCCGGTGCGCACACCGGGCCAGTGATGCAGACGGCGCGGCTGCGGCCGCTCAGGGCCGCACGGCCCCGTTGACCGCCAGGTACACCGCGTAGAGCGACGTGGTGGCGGTGATGAAGAGGCGATTGCCGCGCGCTCCGCCGAAGACCACATTGGACACCACTTCCGGAATCAGGATCTTGCCCAGCAAGGTGCCATCCGGCGCATAGCAATGCACGCCATCGCCGGCCGAGGTCCAGATGTTACCCTGCGCATCCAGCCGGAAACCGTCGGCCAGGCCCGGATCGATGGTGGCAAACACCTCCCCGCCCTTGAGCGTGGTGCCATCGACCACATCGAACACACGGATGTGATGTGGCCCGCCCGCACGGTGAGTCAGACCGGTGTCGGCGATGTAGAGCCGGCTTTCATCGGTGGAGAAGGCCAGGCCATTGGGACGCTCCAGGTCGCCGGAAACCAGACTGATCTCGCCGCTCGATCCATCGATGCGATAGACGTTGCAGGCGCCGATCTCGCTCTGGGCCTGGTAGCCTTCGTAATCGCTGTTTATGCCGTAGTCCGGATCGGTGAACCAGATCGAACCATCGGACTTGACCACCACGTCATTGGGCGAGTTGAGGCGCTTGCCCTGCCAGTGCGAGGCCAGCGTCGTGATGCTGCCGTCATGCTCGGTACGCACCACCGCGCGGTCGCCATGCAGGCAAGCGACGATGCGACCCTCGCGATCCAGCGTATTGCCGTTGTTGAAGTGGGAGGGCTGACGAAATACGCCCGCCCCGGCACCTTCGGACCAGCGCATCAGGCGGTTGTTGGGAATGTCGCTCCAGATCAGTTCCTGGGTAGCGGGCAACCACACCGGACCTTCGGCCCAACGGCAACCCCGGTAGAGGCAATCGACCTGAGCGGTGTCGATGACCATGCGGCGAAAGCGTGCGTCGAGATGCTGGAAGGGAGTTTCGGGCAGGGGCATGTGTTCTCCTATTGATGTTGGTAGCACTTTAGCGGCGTTGGGCCGCGGGCTTTTCCAATTCTTGGCGGTCCGAAAAATCTGGGGCAGGTCACAGCTCACGTCAAGGTCAACGGTTCATAAGGGTTACGCAAAGGGGCGTTCACTTCTTAAAAGCGGCATTCCCGGCCGACGGGATCCAACATAATCCCCCCTCCGACTTACAAATATTGGCCAGTTACCTACAAGTGAATCTCCAAAATTTCCTGTCACCATATACTTCGTAGACTGGTATGGAAAATACCAACCATCATCTTCTTCTCGAACAAGAGATTCAAATATTGCATATGGGACCCCGCCAGGTTCTTGGGAAAGACGCTCAAGATGATCAAGCGCCATTTTTTTAGCCATTGCAAAATCAATATTCATGGATATCCACACCCCAGGACGAGGACGACCGGTTACTATGCTGTTCGTCCGAGTTCTGCGCAGCGATGAGATTGATATCGTTGTCCGCCCTCAATGCCAGATCGCCCTTGGCGTTGATGTCGCTGCCCGCAATGGTGATGTTGCTGTTGGTGCCATATTTCCGACCCGTCCTCTTCGTCAGGGCCAATTAGAACCCATTTCATAAATAGGCGTGAGATGCGTTCTGTCCAGAAAGGGCGCTGGCAAGGCGCGCGACGCGTCGTGTGGCGGTGCCACACGCAAGGAGCGCAACGCGGCCAGCGCCCTTTCTGGACAGAACCCGGAGGGAGCGGCCCGTTTGGGCGAATTGCTGCGTTACGAATTTGGGTCAAGACGCCCAGTCTTGACCCAAATTCGCGCCTTGCACTTCATCCCAAACGGGACTCGCTCGCACTCACGCCTATTTATGAAATGGGTTCTAGTATTGATGCCCAAAAACCAAAATTTCTTTCATCTTCCGGCCAGTAATTTCGTAAATGGATATCTGACGAAAAAAATTCTTTTAGTTTAGCTTTCATATCAATCCATGCTAATCCATTGGAAGATTTACGAGCATTTTAGCAATCGCCATCGTATGACTTTCATTAACCTCTAATCCCATTCGTTCTATAACTATCCAGCAAAGATACTCATATATTTTTTCGACCGATTGAAACTCCCTCAGTAAACGACAAAGACCTAATACGTAACCATCGTATTCACTTTCTGCTTCGGGAATGTTTTGTATGCCAATAGGATCCCATTCCTTCAATAAAACTCTCTTGACTTCAATAGCAAATGTGTCTGTTTTCATTGCTTCCCAGGAATCACCGTTACGACACGGCCATTCGTTGAATTAACAATTATGCGAAGATTGCTCGTCATATCAAAATAGCCCGTAGTTCCTGGGCCAGTTGGAAAAACGGTTCCATTCTCAATGGCACTTTTCACTGCAGACGGAATGACTCCTCTGCCTTGCATTTGATCCAGTGCATGACCTGAATAAATGATGCCATCAACAACCATCTGAGCATTTGTACCAGGAGCGACATTCATAGGGCTTCCGCTACGCCCGACTGATGCACTAACCTCCTCGACTCTTTACGAAAAATCAAAATACTTAAAAGGTGGCATCAAAATATTAAAGTTCATCGCAATTAATATCGACTTTAAAAAACTTAGATCATCTTGACTAAGGGGAACATCATACTCAATCAAATGATCACAAAGTATCTCGATTGCAAGAGCTTCCTCATTATGATCCAGGTAATTCAACGCACCTTCTAGAAGCTCATCTTCCAGCTTTCCTGAGATACGACACGCAAAATCCTTGATTTTTTCTGAAAACATATTTTTCCTATTTAATAAGCTTTAAAGATGGTGGAACTGGATTAGAGTCAGGGAAAGCTGTTACTACTTTCCCTGTCGTCGGCTCACAGGTGATTTTTTCTTGCTTACGGCGCTACCAATTCCCCAGAGTCATTTACCCATATAACGCCTGGCATTTCATAAAAATAAATAGTCAAATTAGGATCGTCCTCATTTTTTGCATCTTTCGGCCACCGTTCACGAAAGTAATTAACTATTTCGCCTGCAGGCGCGTTCCACTGAGCATCAATGTCATAAATGGTAAAACGTGGATTAGGATTAGTAGACGAAACATAGCAATCTGCACCGGGAGCAATAAACTTAATTCTTCCGTTTTTTAGCATGTACTCAAGAAGAAAGAAAAATATTTCCTTTTGTTCGGCAAATGCGATTTCTGGATTCCATCCACTTATCGCACCAAACAAACTGGAAATCCACATCCCAAAAGAACTGTTAATAATTTCATCTAAATGTGCGATCTTCTTCATGGATTCGAATCTCTTAAAAATTTGATTTCAGGATTAGTTGCCTGCGGCAAGTCCAGTCGAATTCTTTGCAATAAAATCTGCCAGCTCTGGATTATTGACGTTAGGAAGTATCTCAATGGATGCAGTCCCGTCTGTCCGTACCGCAAAGGGCGGGTTCTGAATCTGGTTGTCAGTTAGCGGCAAGGTTGCAGAACCGTTCTTCAAAGGAAGGCCGTTAACGTAGATCTCTTGGGTGTCCGCTGGAACCAGGACATTTCCATTTTCATCAACCACGCCGGATCTTTGCAGCATCGCCAATATGTCTTGCTCGCTGTAGTTCAGACCTTTCTCTTTGGCCAGGGCGGCCAGCCTCTTCGCATTGTTTCGATCAACTTGGTGTAACTGCCTGTTGTTCAGGTCAACGTTATAAGCGCTCGCAGCACCTGCACCACCTCCAACCGCAGCACCCATTCCAGCCGCCGCAGCAAGTGACACGACACTCTGTACTTCCGTCGGAAGGCCTAACTTTTTGATCTGCTCAGCAACATCCGGCATCAACGCTGAACGGGCCGCTGCACCCAAGGCTCCTGAGACACCACCGGCCAGTAATCCAATGGCAGCATGAGCACTGGCACGATAGGCCCCACCTTCTTTCCACTGATCGGCATCAGCATTCAACTGATCGGCCTGCGTCTGATCTCCGTTCTGCGCAGCTGTGCTGGCTGCTTGCCTCAACTCCTTCTCTTTCGCATCCGCATAGCTACCCACCATCTTGGCCGCCTGCTGCCCAAACGCCTGCGTAATCTTCGCCTGCGCCTCCACATCCTCACGCAGCTGATTACCATCCCAGTTCTTCGCCAGGCTATTGCTGCTGTCCTTGCCAGTGCGTACCGACGTATCCAACGAGGCCACCGCCTGATCCGGACTCTGACCTGTCTTCGCCTGCTGCGCCTGTGCGTCCGTAATCGTCACGGCACTACCAGAAACACCACTACGCGTCACGCTCGTCTCGCTACCCGAGGCATTTCCGATGCCGATGCCGCCACCGGGCTTTCCGCCCGACGTGCCCGCACTCACGCTCTGACTCTGCGCCGAGTATTGACTACGATTCTGGAGATCACTGCTGGTCAGCGTTCCTGTGGTCAGGTTGTTCTTGCCCTGTTCCAACGCCTGATCCGTACTGGCAATCTGTGCAGCCTTCAGGTCTGTGTTGCCCTTGACGTTGATCTGGAATCCACCATTGCCTGCCGTGATCCCGGTCTGTTGACCCACGCTCGCGTAATCCGCATCCACACGACTACGGCTCGCGCTGACACTGGCGCCCGATCCATAACCGATGGTCGCACTGCCACCGATACTCTGATCCCGGCTCTTGAAGCTGCTCGTATCCTGCACGCTGGCAATGTTCAGATCACGCCCCACATTGGCCACGACCTTCTCACCCGAGACAGTTGCACCAACCAGATTCGTATCACGTCCCGAATCGATATTGACCTGCCCACCCGCACGCACCTGCGTTCATCACGTTGGACACATCCTTGCCATCGCTATTGCCGCGACTACCCGCAGCATTGGCCGTAAAGCCCAACTTGCTCTGGCTACCAATCTGCGCAGTGATGCCCACACCCCAGGACGAGGACGACCGGTTACTATGCTGTTCGTCCGAGTTCTGCGCAGCGATGAGATTGATATCGTTGTCCGCCCTCAATGCCAGATCGCCCTTGGCGTTGATGTCGCTGCCCGCAACGGTGATGTTGCTGTTGGTGCCATCGCCTGTAGCACGGATGCTCATGTTGCCACCCGAAGCAAGGGCAGAACCCCGCTGCGTCACCGTATTCTGTTCCGTGCGGTTGCTGTTCTGGCTGCTGCCAATCGTAGCGCTGATGCCGATGTTGGCTGAACCCTCGGTAGCGCCCTTCTGCATCTCTCCCACGGCGCTGTAGGCCGACATGCCTGCTGTCGCCGCAGCCAATGCCTTTACGCGACCATCCTTGGTCTTGCTCGCCGCTTCCGCCATCTGGCCTACCGTCTGGATAGCCGAAATCACCGGGCTGGTCACCGCCACCGTCAGGCCACTTTGCTTATACTTGTCTTCCGTGGTGCTCTTGCTGGCTTGCTCTGCCGCACGGATCTCGACCGACTTGGCCGCGATATCCACATCCCCCTTCGGCGCCAGCACATCGCTGCCGACTTGCGCATAGCGATTGCCCGCCACAACGCTGACGTTCCCATCCGTGCTACCCACGGTAGACGCAGAAGCCGTCTGGTCTTGTGTCTTTCCGTCATGGCTTTGCTCTCGGGTGCCTATGGTCACGCCGAAGCCTGATCCCATCACGCCGCTGGTTCTCTCCTGACGGAAATTGCTTTGCGTATTGTTATCAACGGCAGCCACGATGTTGATGTCGTTGCCTGCGGCAAGGCCAGTGCCTTCGGTGGAAACAACATTGCTACCTTTGACGTTGATGTCATTGCCCGCCCGCACCGCCACCGTATTGCCCGAGAAGGTTGTCCCCTGATTGATGGCCTGGCTGCTGCTGTCATCCGTGGTAACCGTGCGCGAGGCCAGCATGCCGCCGCTGTCGCTCTTCTTGTGCTGGTCTCGCGCGCTGGCCGTGCTCACATCGGTGCCGATGTTGATGTTGTTGGCCGCCGTGGCGGACAACGAGCCTTCGGCGTTGACGTAGGCTGCCTGAGCGTTGATATCGCGGCCTGCCGTGACGCTGATCTCCTTGCCTTGTACCGTGCTGCCGATGGCGTTGTCACGATTCACTTCGGCGCGGTTGTTGTTGTCCCAGGTGATTTTTTCTTGCGACGTTTCGTGAACGGTGGACAGGTTTACGTCACGCTGTGCAACCAGCGTGGCGTTGTCCGCAGAAGTGCTGCTGGCCTTGAGGTTAGAGAAATAATTTCTGAAAACAATAGCAATTAGCGATTTTTAGCTTTCGTTTTCAAATAATTCCAATTATTTGAAAATGGATTGAAAAGCCCGCCAAGGTTCCTACCGTGGATCCTTCTCCGGCAACCAACCCTGTTCAATACGGTTAATCAGCAATGTATCGTTCCACGTCCCTCTAATGGGCAGTCTCCTTTGCTCCTCTGTAATCGCACCTACCATCCACTCTTTCTCACCATCCCAAAACCACCAAGTTTCAACCTTCCCAGTTGATGGATCCACCACACCTGCCCTGAATAATGGAGTCTTGCGAGCATGCTCGGGAAGTTCGCAATGGGCAATCTTTTTAACAATTCCCTGCTTGTGAACCTCTGAAAGGGGGAAAAATATCCAGAAATTGGTTTCTATCGAAATAATCTCGTTCAAGTTCAAAGGCGTCTCAGAATAGGTACCAGGTAACACCCGAATCAAAGCACCTCTAGGGCGAATACCCCCACCGAACCTGAACTGCTCTGGTTGCTGCTGTGCTGTTCGGAGGTGTTCTGTGCTGCTAGCAAGCGCACTTCATTGGCGGCCTTCAGCGTGGCATTCACGCCGGCCTTGATATCGCTGCCCTGGATGACGATGTTGCTGTCCGCGCCGCCACCTTGGGAGCTGATGTTGACACTGCCGCCAGCGGTGACCGTTGATCCGCGTACCGTATTGCTGGTCTGCTCAGAGCGGCTTTCGCTACTGCTGCTACCGACGCTCAGGGCGAGATTGATACCACCCGCCTTCTCGGCATCCGTAGCATCCCGTGAAGGTGTCTTGCCAGTGGTCGGGTCGGTTGGTCCGGTGGCAATCTGGTTGGCCTTACCGTCAATCGTGCTGCCTTGACCGGCCTTGATGGCATCACCTGCGTTCTTGGCCGCAAATCCCATGTTGGCCACCGCCAGCGCCTGCATGCGACCATCCTTGGTCTTGCTCGCCGCTTCCGCCATCTGGCCTACCGTCTGGATAGCCGAAATCACCGGGCTGGTCACCGCCACCGTCAGGCCACTTTGCTTATACTTGTCTTCCGTGGTGCTCTTGCTGGCTTGCTCTGCCGCACGGATCTCGACCGACTTGGCCGCGATATCCACATCCCCCTTCGGCGCCAGCACATCGCTGCCGACTTGCGCATAGCGATTGCCCGCCACAACGCTGACGTTCCCATCCGTGCTACCCACGGTAGACGCAGAAGCCGTCTGGTCTTGTGTCTTTCCGTCATGGCTTTGCTCTCGGGTGCCTATGGTCACGCCGAAGCCTGATCCCATCACGCCGCTGGTTCTCTCCTGACGGAAATTGCTCTTGAGGAGGCCGACCGCTTCCGCTTTGCGCTCGACAGCGTGACCGGGCCGCAGGGTGCGACTGGCCGCTGCCTCGGTTCGCAAGGGGTCAACCTGGTGCTGGCTCGCGTGGAGAGCGCCATCGTCGCGCGCGGCTACACCACCACCCGCGTGCTGGCGCGTCCGCAGGACTTGTCCACGGGGCGGCTGGTGTTGAGCGTGGTGCCGGGCCGTGTGCGCCACATCCGCTTTGCGGCCGATGCCGACGCGCGCGGGACCGCCTTCAATGCCCTGCCGGTCAGTCCTGGCGATATCCTCAATCTGCGCGATATCGAACAGGGACTGGAAAACTTCAAGCGTCTGCCGACCGTCCAGGCCGATATCAAGATCACGCCCTCCGAGGATGAGGGCGCCCAGGCAGGTGACAGTGACCTGGTGATCCATTACCGGCAGTCCTTCCCCTTCCGTCTCACGGCATCGTTCGATGATGGCGGCAGCAAGGCCACCGGCAAATACCTGGCCGGGATTACTTTGTCCTATGACAATTGGTGGACCATCAATGACCTCTTCTACGCGAGCGTGAGCCGCAGCCTGCATCACGATGGCGATCACGGCAGCCAGGCCTACACGCTGCATTACTCCCTGCCCTGGGGCAACTGGATGGCCGCCCTCACCATGTCGGGCAACCGCTATCACCAGACGGTCGCCGGTGCCTTCGAGAATTTCGTCTACAGCGGGCGCGCCGAAACCACCGAGTTCAAGCTGTCACGCCTGCTCTCCCGCGATGCCGGCAGCAAGAGCGTGATCTTTGGCAAAGCCTTGCTGCGCAAGGCCTACAACGCCGTCGATGACCTCGAGATAGGCGCCCAGCAACGCCGCACCACGGCCTGGGAGGCGGGCCTGAATCACCGGCAGTTCCTGGGCGATGTGATTGCCGACGCCACTCTGGCCTATCGCCGTTCGCTCGATACGCAAGGGGCCGAACCGGCCTCCTCCTTCGACCTGCCGCAGATCGGTACCCGCTATGGTCTGTGGCTGCTGGATGCCTCGCTCAATGCGCCGTTCCGGCTGGGCGGTGCAAGGCTGCGCTACGACGGGACGCTGCGCGCGCAGTGGAACCGTGGCCGATTGCCGCCGCAGGATCAGTTCTCCATCGGCGGACGTTACACGGTCCGTGGTTTCGACGGCGAGCTGACCCTGCAGGCCGAACGCGGCTGGTTCCTGCGCGACGAGCTGGCGCTGGAAATGGGAGAGAGCGGGCAGGAAGTGTTTGCCGCCGTCGATACCGGCGCGGTAGCAGGCCCGACGACACAGTTCCTCACCGGCCAGCGCTTGACGGGCGCTGCACTGGGCTTGCGCGGCAGCGTAACCAGGCTGAGCTATGAGATGTTCGTGGGCACGCCGTTATCCAAGCCGCAAGGTTTCCAGACCGCCGCCGTGACGGGAGGCGTCAACCTGCAATGGACATTCTGAGGCGAGTTCTCTGCCGGCAAGACATGCTGCACGATGGGGAGCGCTCAACGGGCGCGGCGGAAAGTAAGGTTGTAGCGGCAGCGTCCGGTGAGCGCATGCTCGCCCTCGCGCAACGGATCGATGCCGTGGAAGGCCAGGCGCGCCGGGCCGCCCCACACCACCACATCGCCACTTTCCAGGCGCATGCGCTGCGGCTTGTCGGTGCGTGCCATGCCCCCGAAGAGGAAAGTCGCAGGCAAGCCCAGCGAGACCGAGACAATCGGTTGGGTCATGTCCAGTTCATTCTTGTCCTGGTGCAGCGACATGCGGGCAGCAGGTTCATAGCGATTGATGAGACAGGCGTCAGGATCGAATCCGGCGAAACCCGCCGCCGCCGCCGCCCGCCCGGCCAATGCCGCGAAGAGGGCGGGCATGGCCGGCCAGTCGCGCTCGACCAGCGGATCGCGTGACTGATAGCGATAGCCGCGACGATCCGTCACCCAGCCATACCGACCGCAATTGCTCATCGCTACCGACATGCGAAAGCCTCCCGGTGTCTGCATGTGGCGCAGGGGCGAAGCTTCCAGCACGGTGTCGATGGCGGCCATCAGCCGGATCGCTTCGTCCTCATCGACAAAGGCGCGCAGCAGCAGCGCGCCCTCGGTGAGGGTCTCCATCGAAGGATCACGCGCCAGGCCGGCGAAGAGATCGCCGCTCACCGCGCGGGCTCCGGACGTGGTGGGGGATTGTCGATGAAGTGGCTCACTTCATCCAATGTCGGCGCGATGAAGCGCAGCGGCCTGGCCAGACTGCCGACCAGCGAGGCATGCGAGGTGTTGTCGAAGTAGCGCTCCACCACCGGCACCTGCCGGGCGCGCAGCAGCCTGGCCAGGCCAGCGGTGTTGCGTTCGGCCGAGACCAGCCGATCCTTGTGCGAGGCGATCAGCAGCGCAGGGGGCGCACCCGCCTGCACGTGGCGCACCGGTTGCGAATCCGGCGGGGAATCGGGGGCGAAGAAAACCGGTTTCACGTCCGCGTTTTCGATGGGCAGGAAATCATACGGTCCGGCCAGTCCGATCCAGCCGCGCAGAGCATCCGGCGAGGCGCCCGCTGCGTGCAGCCAGCGTGGGTCCAGCGCCACCATGGCGGCGTTGTAGGCACCGGCACTATGTCCCATGACAAAGACGCGCTGGGGATCGCCACCCAGCTCGCGCACCGAACGCAGGGTCCAGGCCACGGCCTGGGCACTGTCCTTGACGAAATCCGGATAGCGGACTTCGGGATAGACGCGGTAGTCCGGCAGCACCGCGATGTAGCCACGCGAACTCAAGGCCTCGCCGACGAAGGCGTAGTCCTTGCGGCTGCCCTCGTTCCAGCTGCCGCCATAGAAGAAGACCACCACCGGCAAGCCAGGACCGGAACCGGCTTGCGGGGCGCCGACCGGGCGATAGATGTCGAGCTTTTGACGCGGGTTATCGGTGTTGGCATACGCCACGCCTTCGGTCTTGACGTAGGAGGAAGTGGGCGTGAGGGCATTGATGGCCGTCAGCGGTGAACAGGCGACGACGCCACCCAGGATCAGTACCGCGCCAGCGAACGCGAGACCGGCCTTGCCAAGTACGTGCATGCGCAACTCCAGCCATGAAGAAAAACCTATTGTAGCCGCGCACGACAAAGCCTTCAGGAGGGGGCGTCGTCCCGGCTCCCTGCTTCATGCGCGAGCAAGGCGGCCTTGCGCGCGATACCCCAGCGATAGCCCGAGGGCGTGCCATCCAGGCGCACGATGCGATGGCAGGGAATCAGCAAGGCGATCTCGTTGCGGGCACAGGCATTGGCCACGGCGCGCACGGCATTGGGCTGGCCGATGCGCGCGGCCAGTTCGGCGTAGGTCAGCGTGATGCCTGGCGGCACCGCACGCAGGGCTTGCCAGACGCGCTGCTGGAAGGCCGTGCCACGGATGTCCAGCGGCAAGGCAGTGCCCTGGCGAGGGTCGTCCAGCGCTGCCAGTACCTGCGCCAGAGTCTGCTCGAAGGCGGCATCACCGGGGGCGAGATCGGCGTGGGGAAAGCGGTCCTGCAGTTGCTGCAACAGAGGCTCGGGCTCGCTGCCCAGGGCGACAGCGCAGATGCCCTGTTCGGTCGCTGCCACCAGCAAGGCCCCCAGCCAGCATTGCGCCACCGCGAAGCGGATTTTCTCGCCCTGGCCGCCGCGCCGGTAGACGTCAGGCTGCATGCCCAACTGCGCGGTACTGCGGGCATAGAAGCCTCCGCTGGAAGCAAAGCCGACTTCGTAGAGCGTCTCGGTCACGCTGGCACTGCCGCCCAGTTGCGCGCGCAGGCGTGCGGCGCGGTAGGCCTCGGCATAGCCCTTGGGGGTGAGCCCCGTCTGTTGCTTGAACAGACGATGGAAGTGATAGCGACTCAGACCCGCGGCCTGGGCCAGGGTGGCGGTGTCAGGCGGTTCACCGGCCTGCTCGATCAGGCGGCAGGCCTGCGCGATGGCGCGGGCCTGGCGTTCGTGCAGGGGGGGCTGGTCCGGCTTGCAGCGCTGGCAGGGACGAAAACCAGCCGCTTCAGCCGCCGCACAGCTGGCATGGAAGTCCACATTCCTGCGCAAGGGCGTCCGTGCGCCACAGGAGGGCCGGCAATAGACACCGGTGCTGCGCACCGAATACCAGAACCGACCATCGAAGCCGGCATCGCGCTGCTGCACGGCTTGCCAGCAGGTTTGCGGGTCGAGGAGTGCAGCATCGGTGGCCGGGCCCGGCATGGGGGTAGAAGTCATGGTCAGCATGGAGTGCTCCCGGAATCAGATGGCACTGATTCTAGGCGCGTGCTACCGACGATGCACTCCGATCATTGCTTTTGAATTTCTGCGTGGATGAAACGCATCATCGGACAATTCAATGATGGCAGCCGTCCATCATTGAATTTTCACATCATGTGGTTCAGCTCATTGCGAGAAACGGATGCGCTGGCGCGACTTCACCGGCTGCATCACGTGTTCCAGCGGCAGCTCGTGCGATTGCTTGACCTTCTTCAAGGTGATGTTGGACTTGACGTTGGTCACGCCCGGCAGGCGCAGCAGCCGGGTCATCATGAATTCGGAAAACGCCGCCAGGTCGGGGGCGACGATGCGCAGGATGTAGTCGCCCTCGCCGGTGACGGAAAAGCACTCGGTCACTTCCGGCATGGATTCCACGGCTTTCTCGAAGAGTTCGCCACGGGTTTCGCCCTGGCGGTCCAGGGTCACGGTGGTGAAGGCGGTCACGCCCAGGCCGACCACGGCCGGGTCCAGCACGGCAGTATAGCGCTCGATGACGTGGGCTTCTTCCAGCCGTTGTACGCGACGGCTGATCTGCGAAGTGGACAGATGCACTTTCAGACCCAGCGCGCTATTGGTAATATGGCCGTCTCGCTGCAATTCGGTCAGCAAGGCCAGGTCGTAGCGATCCACGTTGATGATGCTCATTTGTCTCTCCAAAGTTCATATTTAAGAATTATTTGTGCATATTATCTAATATATCGCGCAAAAAACAATCACAAATTGCAGTCTTGACGCAATAAACTCCTCGCATGGGCCGCGCTTGTCGGCCCTCCCTATTCGAGGAGACACCAGATGGGCCACGCAGACACCCAGTTCGCCGCCGCAGCCGTCAATACCGCCAATACCGCCACCACCGTCAGTGGCGACCTGTTCGACAACCCCATGGGCACCGACGGCTTCGAGTTCGTCGAGTACACTGCCGCCGATCCGGCCGGCATTGCCGCCGTGCTGGAGCTGATGGGCTTCACGGCGGTGGCGCGCCACCGCTCCAAGAATGTCACCCTGTATCGCCAGGGCCAGATCAACTTCATCCTCAACGGCGAACCCCACAGCAATGCCGCCGCCTTTGCCCAGGTGCACGGCGCCTCGGTCAACGCCATGGCCTTCCGGGTGCGGGATGCAGCCCATGTGTACAAACGTGCACTGGAACTGGGCGCTGAAGGCGTGGAAGCCAAGCTCGGTCCGATGGAACTGAACATTCCTGCCATTCGTGGCATCGGCGGTTCGCTGCTGTATCTGGTGGATCGCTATGGCGACAACGGCTCCATCTATGACGTCGATTTTCAGTTCTTCCCCGACGTGGAGCGCAACCCCAAGGGCGTCGGCCTGACCTACATCGACCACCTGACCCACAACGTCATGCGCGGCGCGATGGATACCTGGTCTTCGTTCTACACGCGCCTGTTCAACTTCCGCGAGATCAAGTATTTCGACATCGAGGGCAAGGTCACGGGCCTGCGTTCGCGCGCCATGACCAGCCCCTGCGGCAAGATCCGCATTCCCATCAACGAGAGCGCCGACGACAAGTCGCAGATCGAGGAATTCATCAAGCAGTACAACGGCGAAGGCATCCAGCACATTGCCCTGGGCACCGACGACATCTACCAGACCGTGCGCGCCCTGTATGCACGGGGGGTGCCGCTGCAGGACACCATCGCCACCTACTATGACCTGGTGGAGCGGCGCATCCCCGGTCATGGCGAAGACCTCGATGCCCTGCGCGAGCTGAAGATCCTCATCGACGGCGCCCCCACGGCGGGCCAGGGTCTGCTGCTGCAGATCTTCACCCAGAACCTGATCGGCCCGGTGTTCTATGAAATCATCCAGCGCAAGGGCAATGACGGTTTTGGCGAGGGCAATTTCAAGGCCCTGTTCGAATCCATCGAGCTGGACCAGATGCGCCGTGGCGTGATCTGACCGCCGGGCGAACGCGCTCCTGCAGCCGCCATGCAAAAGACGCAGCGCCCTGGCCGGGCCTGCGTCTTTTCGTTTTTTTACTTTCCGAGACTCAAGATCGCGCCGGGAGCGCCGTAAATCCATGCAAAGGCAACACCGCTGTCCCCTTGCAATCCCTTGCGCCCAACGGGCCGGAGTCCGCATGAACGTCGCGTATGAACAAGAAAAACCTGCCCACGCCCCAGCTGAACCGGCCATGGCAGACACGCTGGACCATGACCCCGCCGAACTGGTGGCGCAATTGAGTCATCGTATCCTGCTGCTGCAACAGCAGACCCAATCCCTGGCCCGCTTCCCGGCCAACCGCGACGGCAAGCAGCAGCGTCAGTTGCTGCAGCAGCAGATCCGCACGCTCTACCAGCAGTTGTTCGTGCTGGAACAGCAGCAGGCGCGACAGCGCAGGCGCGGCGAAAACTATCTCAGCATGGCCCTGTCGGTGGCCGCCCATGCCGCACACCAGCATGCCCGTGGCGAGCTGGCGGCAGCGGTGCTTTGAGGACGGTTTTGCTTCCTTGAAGATTCTGCCGGCTCAATAACGCAGCCGCGACAGGCTCACCAGACAAGCCGCACCCGCCAGGGCGGCGGCAAAGCACAGTACCGGTGCATAGGGCGTGGCCGATATGCCCATGAGCATGGCCACCACCGAGGCACCCACAGTCTGCCCGGTCAGGCGTGCCGTTCCCAACATGCCGCTGGCACCGCCCGTACGCTCACGTGGCGCGGCGCTGATCATGGTGCGATTGTTGGGCGACTGGAACAGCCCGAAGCCAACCCCGCATACCGCAAACATGGCCAGCATCACGCCATCGGGCGTGCTGCGGTCCACCGTCAGCAGGGCCAGCAAGCCCAGGCACATCACCGCCAGCCCCACCCCGCCCAGCAAGCCTGCCGAGATGCGATCCGAGAGCTTGCCCGCCACCACACCGGTGAGCGCTACCGCAATCGGCCAGGCCGTCAGCAACAGACCGGCGCGCGCTGCGCTCATGCCGAGTTGATTCTGCAGCAGGAAGGGCAGCATCACGAAGACCGACATCTGCGCCGCGAAGGAGCAGAACGAAGTACCGATGGAGAGTGCAAACAGGGGAATGCGCAACAGGTCCAGCGGCAACATGGGCGCACTGGGCGATTGCAGCTTCAACAGCAGCACCAGGCTGACGGCAGTCAGCAGCGCGCACAGTGCCACCACCCAGCCGCCTTGCAGATGACCGACGGCATCGATGGTATAGAGCAGCAAGCCGATGAAGCCCATGCAAAGCAAGGCGCTCTGGCGATCAAAACGGCGTTCCGAGAGCGGATTGGCCGGCAAGGCGCGGCTGCCCACGGCCAGCGCTACCAGGCCGAGCGGGATGTTGATGAGGAACAGCCAGTGCCACGAGGCCAGATGCAGGATCAGGCCGGCCACGGTCGGCCCCAGGGCATTGCCGGTACCGGCTACCAGGGCGTTGTAGCCGATGGCACGACCCAGCAGGCGGGCTGGATAGATGAAGCGGATCAGTGCGGTATTGACCGAGAGGATCCCGGCTGCGCCCAGCCCCTGCAGTACCCGCGCCAGGCTCAGTTGCAGCATGTCGCTGCTGGCCGCGCAGGCCAGCGAGGCCAGCGTGAAGAGAAACAGCCCGCCCAGGTAGACGCGCCGGTAGCCGATCACTTCTCCCAGCGACGCCAGCGGCAGCAGGCACACCGCCATGGCGATCTGATAGCTGTTGATGACCCAGATCGCATCGGCGTTGCTGGCCTTGAGATCGGCCGCCATGGCCGGCAAGGCCAGGTTGGCGATGGAGCCGTCGAGCACGGCGATGGTCAGGCCCAACACCACCGTGGCGATGGCCAGCAGGCGCTGGCGCGGCGGCAGGCCGTCATGATCGGGAGAAACGCAAGGAAGAACGGGAGTAACAGACATGACTCTGCGCGGGGGCGCCGGGAAGACAGGGAAGAAAAGGGCGTTTAGCGGAACGCCGAAATGGGCGTCAACTTCTTGTCGCGGGGAATATTGAACTTGGTCTTGGGACCATACCACTTGGTCCACAGGGCATCTATCTCGCCCTCCTTTTCCAGTGCGGCCAGGGCCTGGTTGACGGCATCGAGCAGCCGGTGCTCTCCCTTCTTGACGCCCAGTGCAGTGGGCTCCCAGGCCAGTGCGCCTTCTACGAAGCGGAACCGTCCGCCCGACTCATTGACGAAACGAATGCCCGAGGGCATCGAAATGGCCAGCGCATCGACCTGACCCTGCGCCAGCGCCAGGAAGGATTGCGGTGTGTCGGTGAAGGTCAGCAAGCTGGCCTTGCGCAGCACGCGCCGCACCGCCTGCTCCGGAGTGGAATCGCGATTGGCGCTGATACGCTTGCCGTCCAGGTCGGAGACCAGGTTCAGGCCGGAATCACTCTGTACGATCAGCTTGATCGGGTTCTGGTAATGCGAGGCCGTGAAATCGATCAGGCGCGCGCGTTCGCGGGTATAGCCCAAGGCCGCCGAGACCAGGTCCACCTCCCCCTTCATGAGCGCCGGTAGACGCCCCTCCACCGTCACACTGCGGTGCTGCATCTGTACGCCCAGCTTGCGAGCGACCGCGCTGCACATGTCGACATCAAACCCGACGATCTGGCCGGTCAGCGGATCGGAAAATCCCAGCGGCTCATTCTTGGACAGCGTGGCGCAGATCAGCACGCCACGCGCCTCTATCTGCCCCAGGCGGTCTGCGTGCGCCGCAGCGGGAACCAGCCAGGCCCCGGCCAACAGCAGGCTGCCCATGCCCAGTTGCTTGAGTTGCTGCGAAATCTTTTTCATGCTTTTCCTCATCGAGCGTCGAGGATAGCCCGAAACAATCCCGGATGTCACTCGCAGCAGACACTCCCATACACTTTACAAACAAATCTCTCTACGCACCAATACAGTACCCTGACAGTTTTCGGCACACATCACCTGACATGACCTGTTCACCCTGCCCTGCCGCTTCATCTGGCCGGTCCACAAGACAACGGCCCGGTCGGGTGAGGACCGGGCCGTCATCGGACAGCGATCAGACAGTCAACGGACAGTTCAGCCGTGGCCCAGATAAGCCTTGCGCACGTCGCTGTTGGCCAGCAGGTTGGCACCGGTATCGGACATGACCACATGGCCGTTTTCCAGCACATAGCCACGGTCGGCCACGCCCAGGGCCTTGTTGGCGTTCTGCTCGACCAGGAACACCGTCACGCCGCTGTCGCGGATGGTGCGGATGATCTCGAAGATCTGCGCAATCACCAGCGGGGCCAGGCCCAGCGTGGGTTCGTCCAGCAACAGCAGGCGCGGCTTGCTCATGAGGGCGCGGCCAATGGCCAGCATCTGCTGCTCGCCGCCGGACATGGTCCCGGCCCGCTGGGCCGCTCGCTCCTTGAGGCGCGGGAAAAGGCCGAAAACGTACGCGATGCCCTGCTCGATCTCGTCATTGCTGGCGAAGAAGGCGCCCATCTGGAGGTTCTCCAGCACGGTCAGACTGGGGAAGACGCGTCGGCCTTCCGGCGAGATGGCAAGTCCCCGGCGCATGATCTCGTGGGTCGGCAGCTGGGTGATGTCCTGGCCCTCGAAGATCACACGACCGCCGGAGGCACGCGGACGTCCGCACAGCGTCATCAAGAGGGTGGTCTTGCCGGCACCGTTGGCACCGATGAGGGTGACGATCTCACCCTTTTCCACCTTCAGCGATACGCCGTGCAGGGCCTCGATGGCGCCATAGTGGGTATGCACCTTGTCAAACTGCAGCATCATTCTTCTCCCAGATAAGCCTTGATCACGCGCTCGTCGCTGCGCACCTGTTCGGGGGTGCCGGTGACGATGGGCTTGCCGTGCTCCATGACCAGGATGCGGTCGGAGATGCCCATGATGAGGCTCATGTCGTGTTCGATCAGCAGCACGGCCACACCGTGCTCGCGGCGCAGGCGGTCGATCAGTTGCGACAGCTCCTGCTTCTCCTGCGGGTTCAGGCCGGCAGCCGGTTCATCCAGCAGCAGCAGGCGCGGCCTGGTGATCATGCAGCGGGCAATCTCGACGCGGCGTTGCAGGCCATACGAGAGCGTGCCCGCCTCACGATTGGCCAGCGCCGTCAGACCCAGCTGGTCCAGCCAGTAGGCCGCACGCTGCAATGCTTCCTGCTCGGACTTGCGATAGGACGGGGTCTTCAGCAGCCCCGACAGCAGGTTGGTATTGACCTGCTGGTGTTGCGCCACCAGCAGGTTTTCCACCACGGTCATGGATTTGAAGAGGCGGATGTTCTGGAAGGTGCGCACCAGGCCCTGCTGCGCCACCTGGTGGCTGGGCTGGCGGGCAATGGAGACGCCATCAAGCGAAATCTCGCCCGAGGTCGGCTGGTAGAAGCCGCTGATGCAGTTGAAGACGGTCGTCTTGCCGGCGCCGTTGGGACCGATGATGGCGAAGACTTCGCGCTCCTGCACGGCCAGCGAGACGCCATCCACGGCCAGGAGGCCGCCGAAGCGCATCGACAGGTTGGACACTTCCAGCATGGTTTTCATGGACGAATTCATTGCGGCAACTCCACGTGCGGACGGGTTGCAGGGAGCAATCCTTGCGGACGCCACATCATCATCAGCACCATCACCAGGCCGAAGATCAGCATGCGGTATTCGGCAAAGCTGCGCGCCAGTTCCGGCAATACGGTCAGCAGGATGGCGGCCAGAATCACGCCCAGCTGCGAGCCCATACCACCCAGCACGACGATGGCCAGGATCAGGGCGGACTCGATGAAGGTAAAGGATTCCGGCGTCACCAGACCCTGGCGGGCGGCGAAGAAGGAACCGGCCAGGCCGGCGAAGGCGGCACCGAGCGTGAAGGCGGAAAGCTTCACGCGGGTTGGATTGATGCCCAGCGAGCGGCAGGCGATCTCGTCTTCACGCAGCGCTTCCCAGGCGCGGCCCATGGGCATGCGCAGCAGGCGGCTGGTGACGAACCAGGTAAAGAACACCATCAGCAAGGCCAGGAAGTAGAGGAAGATCACCATATGCGCGCCCTGATAGCTCAGGCCGAACATCTGGTGGAAGGTGGTGCCGCCTTCGGTCAGCGGATTGCGCGCCATCACCACGCCGAACACGGTCGGCTTGGGGATGCCGGAGATGCCATCCGGTCCGCCGGTCAGGCTGGTCATGTTGTTGAGCAAGAGACGGATGATTTCGCCGAAGCCCAGCGTGACGATGGCCAGGTAGTCACCGCGCAAGCGCAGCACCGGGAAGCCCAGCAGGAAGCCGAACAGTGCGGCGGCTGCCGCCGACAGCGGCACGCATTCCCAGAACGAGAGGCCGAAGTACTGGTTGCACAGCGCATAGGTGTAGGCACCCACGGCATAGAAGCCGACGTAACCCAGGTCGAGCAGGCCGGCGAAACCGACCACGATGTTCAGGCCCAGGCCCAGCACCACGTAGATCAGCGCCAGAGTCATCACGTCCACATAGCCGCGCGAACCGAAGAAGGGCCACACCAGCGCGGCCATCAGCAGGATCATCATGGCCGCGCGCTGCTGGCCCGGCTGCATGCGCGGCAGCGTCGGCAGCTTGATGCCGGCCGTGGTGCGCGAGAGCGCAGGCCGCGCCAGCTGGAACAGGAACACGGCCAGCACCGCGATGAGCACCGGGGTCCAGTGGGTATTGAGGACCACGCGGTAGCCCTCCAGCTGCAGCTGCATGCCCAGCAGCGGGATGGTCAATACGGCGGTCACCAGCGCCGCCGCCACGGCATTCTTGAAAGTCTCAGGCATCACGCCTCCTTGAATTTGTCGTTGTCCGTCGAGCGCAGCAGGCTCAGACCTTTTCGATGTCGGGCTTGCCCAACAGGCCCGTGGGACGGAACAGCAGGATCAGCACCAGCAGGCCGAAGGACACCACGTCCTTGTATTCGGAAGGCAGGTAGCCGGCCGCAAAGGTCTCGGCCAGCCCCAGCAGCACGCCGCCCAGCATGGCGCCGGGAATGCTGCCGATGCCGCCCAGCACCGCCGCCGTGAAGGCCTTGATGCCGGCGATGAAGCCGATGTAGGGATTGAGCTTGCCGATGGTCAGGGCGATGAGCACCCCACCCACCGCCGCCAGCATCGCGCCCAGGACGAAGGTGAAGGAAATCACCTTGTTGGTATCGATGCCGAGCAAGTTGGCCATGCCCATGTCTTCAGCGCAGGCGCGGCAGGCACGGCCCATGCGCGAGCGTGCGATGAACAGCGTCAGGGCCACCATCAGCACCAGCGTCACGCCCACGATGACCATGCGCGAATACGGCACGGTGACGGTGAAGTCGCTGCCCATCTGGAACTCCAGCGCGCCCGAGATCAGCACCGGCACCGACATGTCGCGTGCGCCCTGGCCGATCTGCACATAGTTCTGCAGGAAGATGGACATGCCGATGGCCGAGATCAGCGGCACCAGGCGCGGCCCGCCGCGCAGCGGACGATAGGCCACGCGTTCGACGGTCCAGCCATAGAGGCCCGTCACCAGGACCGAGACGATGAGCGCACCGCCCAAGAGCAGCGGCAAGGGATAACCGGACTGCACGCCGATGGCTGTGAGCGTCACCAGGCCGACGTAGGAAGCGATCATGTAGATTTCGCCGTGGGCGAAGTTGATCATGCCGATGATGCCGTAGACCATGGTGTAGCCGATGGCGATCAGGGCGTAGATCGCACCCAGCGAGAGCCCGTTGACGAGCTGCTGGGTCAGTTGAGGGAGCAATTCATTCATGAGGGAACCCGGAAAGTGGAAATGCCCCATTCCGAAGCAATGGGGCATTTCGCGGTTTGACGTCAGGTCAGACAGTCAGGCCAGCGATTCGAAGAGAATCACTTGGCTTCGGTCTTGGTGGCATCCTTGTGCCAGGTGAAGACCACGAACTTGAAGGCCTTCAGGTCACCCTTCTTGTCGTATTCGACGTTGCCGATGGGGGTCTTGAAGCTGTTGGCATGGATGTAGGCCGCGACCTTTTCGGGATCGGTGGACTTGCTGCCGGTGATGGCGTCGGCGATGATCTTCACGGCCGAGTAGGCCGGCATCTGGAACGGACCGTTGGCGTCACGCTTGGCGGCAGCGAAGGCCTTGACCAGGGCGGCATTGGCCGGGTCGGCGGCGAAGTCGGCCGGCAAGGTCACCAGCATGCCTTCGGAGGCCGGGCCGGCGATGGCGGTGATGTCCTTGTTGCCCACGCCTTCGGGGCCCATGAAGACGGCCTTGACGCCCTGCTCACGCGCCTGGCGCATGATCAGGCCCATCTCCGGGTGGTAGCCGCCGAAATAGACGAAGTCCACCCCCTGCGACTTCAACTTGGTGACGATGGCCGAGTAATCGCTGTCACCGGCGTTGATGCCTTCGAACACCACCACCGGCACCTTGGCCGCATCCAGCGCCGCCTTCACCGACGAGGCCACGCCCTGGCCGTAGGACTGCTTGTCGTGCAGCACGGCGACCTTCTTGGGCTTGAGCTTCTCGATCACGTAGCGGGCGGCGGCAGGACCTTGCTGGTCGTCGCGGCCGATGGTGCGGAAGATGAACTTGTGCGGCTTGGCTTCGGTCAGCTGCGGTGCAGTGGCCGAGGGGGTGATCATGACCACGCCTTCGTTCTCGTAGATATCGGAAGCCGGAATGGTGGAGCCGGAGCAGACGTGACCGATCACGTACTTGATATTCTGGCTGACGATCTTGTTGGCCACGGCCACGGCCTGCTTGGGTTCGCAGGCGTCATCCATCATGACGGCTTCGAACTTGTTGCCGTTGGCGCCGCCGGCGGCGTTGATCTGTTCGATGGCGGTGAGGGCACCGGCCTTGACCATGTCGCCGTACTGGGCCACGGCACCGGTCAGGGGACCGGCGATGGCGATCTTGACGGTTTCGGCGTGGGCCAGGCCGGCCGAGGCGGCACAGCCGGCGAAGGTGGCGGCGGCCAGGGCGATCTTGGTCAGACGGCTTGCAAACTTCATTGTCGTTTCCTCCGGGATGGAATGGATTCAAGAGGCGCCGTTACCTGGCCAGCAGGCCGGCGCGCGTAGGGTTGTGGATACCTGACCCCGTTTTACGGGAGGCTGGCCGCAACATGGGGGCAGAGTGTAACACTGCCGTCATTTGGGGCAAATTTTTTTTGAAATTTCGTCAAACCCCATCATTTATGCGCTGCCGCCTTCGATTTTTCGCACATTTCATGCTGTTTTTCTTCATTTTCCCACATTCGGTGCAGAACCGCACTGCAACAAGATCCAATTCGGTGCATTGTCCTGAAAGGCTTGATGGGACTGGCTTTTCGGCCTGATCCGGATTTCCCGTGGCAAGCCCGGCTTGCGCCATTTACAATACCGCCTCGCCCTCCGCATTCCCGCAGAACAAGACCTGGTTTCGATGCTTCGCTTCCCTCTTTTCCCCTCCCGCCACCTGCACCCTGCCCTCCTGCGACTGCTGGCCACAGCAAGCCTGGTACCGGGACTGCTCCTGGGAGGCAACAGCCCGCGGGCGCAGGCGGCAGAGGTGCGCCAGTACCAGTATCACCGGGTCTTCATCAGCACCTGCCGCGCCGATCCGCGCAGCGACAGCATCCGCATGTACTGGAAGGATGCCAACGGCACGCCGCTGGGCAATTTCAGCCGGCTCGACGCGCATTTACGCGATCAGGGTCAGCAGATGGTGTGTGCCACCAATGCCGGCATCTATGACAAGCAGTTGCAGCCGCTGGGCTTGTATGTGGAAGGCGGCAACCAGCTGCGCCGCCTCAATACGCGCAAGAACGCGTATGGCAATTTCTATCTGCAACCCAATGGGGTGTTCGTGTTGAGCGAGCGTCAGGCTTACATCGTCGAGACCTCCGACTATCAAGCCGAGCTGGGCCTGTGGAATGCCGTGACGCGCTATGCCACGCAATCAGGGCCCTTGATGATCGTGGACGGCCAGATCAATCCGCGCTTCGATCCCGATTCGGCCAACAAGGTGGTGCGCAATGCGGTCTGCCTGGACGCGGGCGGCATGGTCACGCTGGCCATAGCGCGCAATCCGATCAGCTTTTACGATTTCGCCAGTTTCCTTCGGGATGAACTCAAATGCAGTGACGCCTTGTACCTGGATGGCAGCATCTCGCGCATGTATCCCACGCTGGAAGCCAATATGGGTCCGGCGTTCGGGGCCATGATTGCGGTGGTGAAGGGGGATGGGGGGAAGTAGAGGCGAAAACCGCTACTTGAATGGCAGTACTGAACTTAGATCTTGACCAGCCAGCTTCTGGAAGAATTACCTTGCAGGGGTAAGCACCAGGATCTTGAGCCCAGCGAGCTATCTCGGTACTCGGCATCTTTTCAACCTACATCGAGATCTTTACGAGATCACTGACTTGCGTAGCAACATAGGTTAATTTGAGGACTTCGATGACCACGTAAGGCTCCCACAAGACAAAAAAAAGCCCGCAGCCAATACACTGCGGGCAAGTTCCCTATCAAGAGGGAGGTTGAAGGAACAGTTCAACCACCTGTACGACTACGGGCCGCAAAAAAAAGTTCGGAAAGATTTTTCGCGCACTGATACAGATCCGGCCTGCAAGCCAGGTCATCAGCAAGAAGCTTCACATTTCCCTGAAAAAGCCGCAATCCACCCTGCCCCCCCCCGCCAAACAAGAAAACGCCGCGACAGTCGCCCGTCGCGGCGTATGCAGTGCTGTTCCCACTGCGGGAGAGGGTGCGGCTGTTGCCGTTCTTGTTGGCTCTTATGATGTGGCGCTTACTTTTGCGTACCGCTGTCGCCAGTGGTGGCCGGCGGCGTGCTCGGGCTGGTGGCCGAGGAATCCGAAGGCGTGGTCGGGGTCGGAGCGGCCGGCATGGCGGTCGAGCCCGCAGCGGTACCGGAATCGGCCGGCGCCGGCGTGGTCGGGGCAGTGCTTGCCGGTGCCGGTTCCGATGCGGCCGGCGGGGCGGCAGCAGGAGCGGCCGGCGCTTCGTCGCGCTTGTTGCAACCTGCCAGAACAGCGGTGAATACGGCGGCAGCCAAGAGGGTGTGACGAATCTGCATGTGATGCCTCCTAAGGTTGTTGAAGGGATTTGCCGAAATGGCGGCCCGCCAGGCACAGAGCGCCCGCTTGCCAGAATTCGACAGCTTCTGGACCCCGATTATTCCCGCTCCGGCCCGCCCAGGCTGTCAGAAAACAGCGCATCTTGATGTCAGCCATCACAGGCAGTGTGGCATCCATGACAACACTTTCCCAGCGAAAAACCCGTATCATCGCCCTCCATGACGACTCTGACCGCCCGCTTCCCTGCCCTCGCCCGCTTGCCTGTCTGCCGCTTGCTGGCCATGGCCGCCAGCGTCCTGGCCACGTGCCTGCCGCTGGCCGCCCATGCCGACATCACGCCGGTCTCGCCCGCCCAGTGCGCCCAGATGCGCAACAACAAGGTCATCACCTCGGGCAATCCGGTGCGCTGCACGCAACTGGCCACGGTCAGCTTCGACTACACCGATTTCGACGGCGCCACCCGCCACGGCAGCGTGGTGGTGCTCGATGCCCTGGCGCCCCAGGTGGAAGCGCTGTTCGGCGAGCTGCTGCTGCGCTCCTTCCCGCTGGCCGGTGCCCAGCCGCTGGAAGCCTATGAAGGCGACGACCAGCGCTCCATGGCCGCCAACAACAGTTCGGCCTTCAATGGCCGACCCATGACGGGCGGTGGTGGCTGGTCCAAGCATGCCTATGGCGCGGCCATCGACATCAACCCGCTGCAAAACCCGTATGTCAGCAAGGCGGGCAGCACCGAACAGGAGGTCCTGCCGCCGAAGGGCGCAGCCTATCTGCAACGCATGCCGCTGCAACCGGGCATGGCCGAGGAGGTGGTGAGCGTCTTTTATGAACACGGATTCCTGGTCTGGGGCGGCCAGTGGAAACAACCCATCGATTACCAGCACTTCGAGATCGGCAGCCGCAGCTTCATCCTGAAACTGGCCAGCCTGCCCAAGGCCCAGGCACGCGCCGAGTTTGAACGCTACGTCGCCCGCTACCGGCGGTGCGCACATCCGGACGGGGCACAGGCCGATGACGATGCACCCGAAGATACCCGCCTGCGCGATCAGTGCGCCGCGCGCCTGCGCAAGTAAGCAGCGCACGCCGTCCATGCAGGACAGGTAAAGATGCGCAAGTTTCGGTAAACCGACGCAGCAGACACCAAGTCCCCCCCTATACTGCCCCGGCAATACCGGTCTGGGCGCTGCCCGGGGGACAGCCTTACTTGAGGAGTGTACGCATGTCGATCAATTCCATTTCCGCCATTTATCACGGCAACGCACCAGCCGGCGGCCAGCAGGCGCAGAAGAAGCCAGCCATCAATTTCAACGACATCCTGAAAGCCACCGGACAGTCCACCCAAGTGGCCCAGTCCACTACCGCCCAGCCCAGCAGTACGGATACCAGCACCTTCACCACGACACCGACCCGCACGGTGTAAGCGGCACCACCCCGCCCGCAATGACAAAGGCCGGACAGTGCGCAAACACTGCCCGGCCTTTGTTCTGTCACTTCGGGGAAGTGGCCCGGTACAGTTCCACTCCCCCGCGACATGCCACACCATCTGGCCAGCCTCCCCTGCCCGACCATCCCTTCAGGATTGCGCATTGGCCTCATTGAGCGCATTGACGATGTCGGCGCGCTTGAGCTCCGGCGCGAACTGCTGGATGAAATCGAAGGCATAGCCGCGCAGATACGCTCCCCGCCGCACTGCGAGCCGCGCGATATTGGCCTTGAACAGGTGCGAGGCATGGATGGCCACCATCTCCTGATGCTTGCCCTGATCCACCGCCATCGAGGCCACCAGCCCCACACCCATGCCCAGCGAGACGTATTGCTGAATCACGTCGGAATCCATGGCCGTGAGCACGATGTCCGGTTCGATGCCGGCCTGGCGGAAGGCTTCATCGATGTGGCCCCGGCCCGTAAAGCCGACGTCGTAGGTGATGAGCGGCCAGGTGCCGAGATCGTCCAGCGTGACCTGCTCCAGCCCCAGCAAAGGATGGCCTTGCGGCACCACGATCACGTGGCTCCAGGTATAGCAGGGGAAGGACACCAGTTCCTTGAACTGCGACAGGCCTTCGGTGGCGATGCCGATGTCGGCCTTGCCCGAGATGACCCATTCGGCGATGTGTTCCGGCGCGCTCTGCTGCAGGGCGATGCGCACCTGCGGGAAGGCATCGCGAAACGCCTGCACCACGCGCGGCAGCACGTAGCGCGCCTGGGTGTGGGTGGTGGCAATGGAGAGCGTACCGTTCTGCTCACCGGCGTATTCCTTGCTGGCACGGCGCAGGTTCTCGGCTTCCAGCAGGAGCCGCTCGACGATGCCGAGGATGCCCTTGCCGGGTTCGGTCAGGCCGGTCAGGCGCTTGCCGTTGCGCTCGAAGATCTCCACGCCCAGCTCTTCTTCCAGCTCACGGATCTGGCGGCTCACTCCGGGTTGCGAGGTGAAGAGCACATTGGCCACTTCGGTCAGGTTGAAGCCGCAACGCGCGGCTTCGCGGATGGAACGCAGCTGCTGGAAATTCATCGTGCCTGCCCTCCTTCCTGCTGTGCAAAGACCTGCAGGCGGCGCGGACGCACCACCAGCGTCTCGCCGTTCTTCAAGCCCAGTTGCGCGAAGCGTTCATTGGGGATGACGGCTTCGATCAGCTCGGCATTGTCATCGCGCTCCAGTTCCAGTTGCGCCAGCGGACCGATGGCATGCGCGCGCCGAAGTTGTACCACGATGCCTTCGGCACCGGGCGCATAGCGTTCCACGTCGAGATCATGCGGACGCACGAAACCGACGCCGGCTGCATCGCGGATATCGTCGTGGCCGGGGGCCTCGAAGCGCGCACCACCGGCATCGAGTACGCCTTCATGCAGGCGACCATGGAACAGGTTCACATTGCCCAGAAAGCCGTAGACGAAGGGTGAGGCCGGATGGTTGTAGACCGTCTCGGGCGTGCCGATCTGCTCGACCTGCCCCTTGTTCATCAGCACTACCTGGTCGGCCACTTCCAGCGCTTCTTCCTGGTCGTGGGTGACGAAGATACTGGTGACGTGCAGTTCATCATGCAGGCGCCGCAGCCAGCGGCGCAGTTCCTTGCGCACCTTGGCATCGAGGGCACCAAACGGTTCGTCCAGCAGCAGCACGCGCGGCTCCACCGCCAGTGCCCGGGCCAAGGCAATGCGCTGGCGCTGGCCGCCCGAAAGCTGCGGCGGATAGCGCTCGGCCAGCCAGTCCAGTTGCACCAGTTCCAGCAGACGCTTGACCTTCTCGCCGATGATGGCCTCCGAGGGACGTTGCGCACGCGGCTTGACGCGCAGGCCGAAGGCGATGTTCTCGAACACGGTCATGTGCTTGAACAGCGCATAGTGCTGGAACACGAAACCGACCTGGCGTTCGCGCACGTGGCGCGCCGAAGCGTCTTCGCCATCGAGCAGCACCTGGCCCGAATCGGGCGATTCCAGACCGGCGATGATGCGCAAGAGCGTGGTCTTGCCGCAGCCGGACGGCCCCAGCAGGGCCGTCAGTTCGCCCGTCGGAAAATCGAGCGAAACGTCGTTGAGCGCGGTGAAACTGCCGAAACGCTTCTGGATGTGATGGACTGCGATGCTCATGGTGACTCCTTAGACTTGTTCGCTGGCGCTGTGCTGCTGGTGCAGCCGCCACTCGATGACACTCTTGATCACCAGCGTGGCCAGGGCCAGGAAGGCCAGCAGCGACGCCACGGCGAAGGCGCCGGTGATGTTGAATTCGTTGTAGAGGATCTCGACCTGCAGCGGGATGGTATTGGTCTCGCCGCGAATATGACCGGACACCACCGAGACGGCGCCAAACTCGCCCATGGCGCGGGCATTGCAGAGGATCACGCCATACAGCAGGCCCCACTTGATGTTGGGCAGCGTGACGTGCCAGAAGGTGCGCCAGCCGGAGGCGCCCAGCACCAGCGCGGCTTCTTCTTCCTCGCTGCCCTGCGACTGCATCAGCGGGATCAGCTCGCGCGCCACGAACGGGAAGGTCACGAAGAGCGTGGCCAGCACGATGCCCGGCACGGCGAAGAGGATCTTGATGTCATGCTCGCGCAGCCAGGGGCCGAGATAACCTTGCAGGCCGAACAGCAGCACGTAGATCAGGCCCGAAATCACCGGCGAAACCGAGAACGGCAGGTCGATCAGCGTCAGCAGCACGTTCTTGCCACGGAACTCGAACTTGGCGATGGCCCAGGCGGCAGCCACCCCGAAGACCAGGTTCAGCGGTACCGCGATGGCGGCGGTGATGAGGGTCAGCTTGATGGCAGACCAGGCATCGGCTTCGGTGATGGACGCAACATAGACATCCCATCCCTTGCGCAGGGCTTCGTAGAACACGGCCACCAGTGGCACGAACAGGAACAGGGTCAGGAACACCAGCGCGATGCCGATCAGCAGCGCCCGGACCCAAAACGGTTCGGTGGTGGCAGCCGGCGTCAAGGGCGGTTCGCCACGCGCAATCGCCTGGGCCTGGTGGAGGACGGAACCGGGGGTGGCGCTCATCTCAGTTCCTCTCCGACTGGCCGCGCTTGCGGGTCCAGGCTTGCAGCAGATTGATGGTCAACAGCAGCAGGAAGGACACCACCAGCATCACCATGGCGATGGCCGTGGCACCGGCGTAGTCGTATTGTTCCAGCTTGGTGACGATGAACAGCGGCGTGATTTCCGACACCATCGGCATGTTGCCGGCGATGAAGACCACCGAGCCGTATTCACCGGAGGCGCGCGCAAACGCCAGTGCAAACCCGGTCAAGAGCGCCGGCAGAATGGTCGGGAAGATCACCCGGACAAAGGTTTGCCAGCGGCTGGCACCGAGGCTGGCGGCAGCTTCTTCCAGCTCGCGCTCGGCTTCTTCCAGCACCGGTTGCACGGTGCGCACCACGAAGGGCAGACCGATGAAGGTCAGCGCCACCAGCACGCCCAGCGGGGTGAAAGCGACCTTGATGCCCAGCGGCACCAGCAGCTTGCCCAGCCAGCCGTTCTGCGAATACAGCGTGGTCAGGGCGATGCCGGCCACCGCAGTGGGCAAGGCGAAAGGCAGGTCCACCAGGGCATCGATGATGCGCTTGCCGGGGAAGCGATAACGCACCAGCACCCAGGCCACGATGCCGCCGAAGATCACGTTGAGGAAGGCGCCGATCAGCGAAGCGCCGAAGCTCAAGCGATAGGAAGCCATCACGCGCGGCGAGGTCACCGCGTCGATGAAGCCGCTCCAGGTCAGGGTGAAGGTCTTCAGGAACAAGGCCGACAGCGGGATCAATACGATCAGCGCCAGGTAGAAGATGGTGAAGCCCAGCGACAGCCGGAAACCGGGCAGCACACGTCCACTGGTGCCGGCAGCGGCCTTGGCCGGCACCGCCCCGGGGGCGGCAAGGGATACAGGGGAAGAAGACATGTCGTTCTCTTGTTATTACCAATGCGACTATGGATGCGCGATATTCGCACCCGCTGGTTATAAAGAGAACGAAGCTTTTTGCATGTCTTTAGAAGAAAAGCGCATAAACCGCGGTCTTCACCGGGCCTGATGCGCTTGGGAACGGCGACAGCAAACGCTCAATTGATGCGTTCGAGCAACTCCAGCAGCCACTGTTGCCCTTCGGTCCAGTCGCCCAGTCCGGATTCGGAATTGATGTGGCCGCGTGCGCCCACCGAGCGGAACTGCGCGCCCCAGGCCTCGGCCCAGTGGCGGGCGCGCTCGGCGCTCATCCACGGGTCGTTCTCGCTGCTCACCACCAAGGCGGGATACGGCAGCTTGTGCCGCACCGCTGCGCTCAGGCTGAATTTGACCGGGTCAGCGGGCGCCACCAGCAAGGCCGCCGCGATGGGATGCGCAGAGCCCTCGGAGGCCGCCTGCAGGGCCGCCGTGCGATGCACGGTGGTCAGGCAGCCGAAGCTGTGCGCCACGATCACCGTAGGCCGGCCATCGCGCGCCAGCACTTCGCCCAGGCGGGCCGACCAGCGCGGCAGGTCGGGGGTTTCCCAATCCTCCTGCTGCACCCGTTCGAAGGCGGGATACAGCCGCTGCCAGCGCGACTGCCAGTGTTCCGGGCCGCTGTCGGAGAGGCCCGGTGCCACCAATACACGAAAATCCGCCAGCCGCGCCGGCGTGATGGAGGAAGAAGGAGAGGTCAGACTCATGCAGGCTCCACAGCGAGTGATGATTCATGCAGTATGCCTGAGGCCATGGGGCTGCGGGCAAAGATCCCGCGCCGCTGACGATACGCAGCGGCGGGGAGCTCATGCGATCACAACTTGGCGATCGACACCTCGGTGGCCTTGACCAGCGCCACCACTTCGCTGCCGATGGTCAGGCCCAGGTCCTTCACGGAGCGGGTGGTGATGACCGAGGTCACGATGCCGGCCGGGGTTTCCACATCCACTTCGGATACCACCGAGCCTTCGATGATGGCCTTGACCTTGCCCTTGAACTGGTTACGGACGTTGATTGCCTGAATGGTCATGCTTTGCTCCTTGATGAAACGGCGTCGGCACCTGCCGCGCCGCAGGGGTTGAAATGGGATACGACTACAGAACCGAAAATCGGGTCAAACCTTCATGCGCTCAAATTCACACCGCCCACTGCACCTGCTGTACGCCACGTGGCGTGAAGAAAGCTTCAGATGGCTCTGTCACCGCCTCGCTACCGGGGTGCCGCAGCACCCGCGCCAGGATGGCTTCTTCCAGCGCGGCAAACTGGGCCTGGCCGCGTGAACGCGGGCGCGCCAGGTCGATGCGCTGGTCCAGCGCCACGCGTCCATCCTCGATCAGCAGCACGCGGTCAGCCAGGGCGATGGCTTCCTGTACGTCGTGGGTCACCAGCAAGGCGGTGAAACCACGTTCGCGCCAGAGCGATTCGATCAGGGTCTGCATCTCGATGCGGGTAAGCGCATCGAGGGCGCCCAGCGGTTCATCCAGCAGCAGCAATTGCGGGTCGTGCACCAGCGCGCGCGCCAGCGCCACACGCTGACGCTGGCCACCGGAAAGCACCGCCGGCCATTCGTCGGCGCGCTGCTCCAGGCCGACCTGGCGCAACGCCTTGAGCGCTTGTGGCGCCGCCTGTGCCGGCAGGCCCAGCGCCACGTTGGCCTGGACCCGCTTCCACGGCAGCAGGCGCGCCTCCTGGAACATGATGCGAACCTCGGCCGGGCCGCTGCCGGCGTGTTCATAGCGGACTTCGCCGCCGCTGGCGCCATCGAGCCGGGACACCAGGCGCAGCAAGGTGCTCTTGCCGCAGCCGCTGCGACCGACGATGGCGACGAATTCGCCGGGTTCGATATCCAGATCGATGTCGTGCAGCACGCTGCGGCCGCTGAATACCTTGGACACGGCGCGCAGTCTCAGGCCCACGCCCCGGGCGGCGGTGCGGCTCAACTGCTGGTGTTCCTGGAGGTCATTGCGCATGATGGGTTCCTGATGCGTTCATGGGGGATGTCATTGGTAGCCGGGATGCCAGCGCAGCCAGTAGCGCTCCAGCACCCGCGCCGCGGTATCGGCCAGCTTGCCCAGCAGGGCGTACAACAGGATGCCCACCAGCACCACATCGGTCTGCAGGAATTCGCGGGCATTCATGGTCATGTAGCCGATGCCGGCCTGCGCCGAAATGGTCTCGGCCACGATCAGCAGCACCCACACCAGCCCCAGCGCAAAGCGCAGGCCCACCAGAATGGAGGGCAAGGCGCCCGGCAGGATCACGTCGCGGTACAGCGGCCAGCCCGACAGACCATAGCTGCGCGCCATCTCGATCAAACCCCGGTCCACCGCGCGGATGCCGTGGAAGGTATTGAGATAGACCGGGAAGAACACGCCCACGGCGACCAGAAACAGCTTGGCCGTTTCATCGATGCCGAACCACAGGATCACCAGCGGAATCAAGGCCAGCGCCGGGATGTTGCGCACCATCTGCAGGGTGGTATCGAGCAGCAATTCGGCCCAACGCAGGCTGCCCGAGAGCAGTCCCAGGATCAGCCCCAGCCCGGCACCGACGGCAAAGCCGGAGGCTGCACGCGCGCTGGAGACGGCCAGGTGGTGCCACAGTTCACCGGTGGCCGAGAGCTGCCAGGCAGCCTTGAGCACCGCGAACGGTTCGGGCAGGATGCGGCTGGAGAGCCAGCCGGCCTGGGCGGCGATTTCCCACCCCACCAGCAAGAGCAGCGGCAGGATCCAGCCAATCCAGGCATCGCGCTGCGGGCGCGATTTCTTGGCGACGGCCTTGGTCTTGGCCGATGGCTGCGCGGCGCTGGCAGCGCCCGGCAGTACGGTATCGGAGGCACTCGTCATGCTGACCTCAGCTGGCCGACACGCGCACCGGCGCGGCCTTGGGCAGTTCGGTATTGCCGACGATCTCGCCGAAGGGACCGGTCAGGTTGTAGCCGGTCGGGGTCCCGCGCCGGGCACGCGGCAACAGCGGGAACACCAGTTCGGCGAAACGGTAGGATTCTTCCAGGTGCGGATAACCGGACAGGATGAAGGTATCGATACCGAGATCCGCATATTCCTTCATGCGTGCAGCCACCGTCGGGCCGTCTCCCACCAGTGCCGTGCCGGCACCGCCGCGTACCAGGCCGACGCCAGCCCACAGGTTGGGGCTCACTTCCAGCTTGTCGCGTCTGCCGCCGTGCAGAGCGGTCATGCGCCGCTGCCCTTCCGAATCCATGCGGGCAAAGTTGGCCTGGGCCTTGGCGATGGTCTCGTCATCGAGACGGCTGATGAGTTCATCGGCGGCGCGCCAGGCGGCTTCATTGGTGTCGCGCACGATGACGTGCAGGCGGATGCCGAAACGCAGCGTGCGCCCTGCCCGAGCGGCGCGTTCGCGCAGGCGGGAGATCTTCTCGGCCACGGCGGCGGGCGGTTCGCCCCAGGTCAGGTAGACATCAACCTGCTCGGCGGCCAGGTCGATGGCCTCTTCCGAGGAGCCACCAAAGTACAGTGGCGGATAGGGTTGCTGCACCGGCGGATAGAGCGCCTTGGCGCCCTTGACGCTGAGGTGCTTGCCCGTGAAATGGGTCTCTTCGCCGGTATGGGTCTTGCTCAGGACCTCACGCCAGATCTTGAGAAATTCATCGGAGATTTCATAACGCTCGGCGTGGCTACCGAAGACACCATCACTCTCCTGCTCCACCGGATCGCCGCCGGTGACCACGTTGATCAACAGGCGGCCATTGGAGAGGCGGTCGAAGGTGGCGGCCATGCGCGCCGACAGCGTAGGTGCAGTCAGGCCGGGGCGCACCGCCACCAGGAATTTCAGGCGCCGGGTGGCATCGATCAGGCTGGCCGCGGCCACCCAGGCGTCTTCGCAGGAGCGGCCGGTGGGCAGCAGCACGCCGTCGTAGCCCAGCGTATCGGCGGCCACGGCGACCTGTTTCATGTAGTCATGGGTGACCGGGCGCGCCCCTTCGGCAGTACCAAGATAGCGGCTGTCGCCGTGGGTGGGGATAAACCAGAAAACGTTCATGAAAGACTCCTGTGCTTCGACAATTCAACCGGTGTGATAAAAATTATTTTAATTGTTAAAATTATTTAAATTATTTACATTATTTAAATAATTTAAAACTGCAGATCATTTGAGGACGGCATCACTGACCTTGAGCGGCTTGGGGATCAGCCTGAGCTGATAGAAGGCATCGGCGATCTTCTGCTGCTCGGCCAGCACTTGCGCATCGACCGGTTTGTAGATGTGGGCGTAGCGCTTCAGGCCGGTTTCGATGATGTCCGCATCCAAGCCCTGGATCGGGGCGAGCTGGGCCGCCGCCTCGGCGGTGTGAGTACGCACCCATTCCCCTTCGCGGGTCACTTCTTCCAGCAGGATCTTTTGCACCTGCGGGTTCCTGACCGCGAACGGACGCGCACTCAGGAAGAACTGATGATGACTGACCACCCCCGCGCCACTGGCCAGGCGGCGTGCGCCGATCTGTTTTTCGGCAGCGGCCTGGAACGGATCCCAGATCGCCCAGGCATCCACCGCACCGCGCTCGAAGGCGGCGCGGGCATCGGCCGGCGCCAGATAGACCGGCTCGATATCGCCGTATTGCAGACCGGCCTTCTTGAGCAAGGCCACCACCAGCCAGTGCACGTCGGAACCCTTGTTGAAGGCGACCTTCTTGCCCTTGAGTTCGGCCACGCTCTGGATGGAGGAATTCTTGGGGACCAGCAGTGCCTCGGCCTCCGGGGTCGGGATTTCATAGGCGGTGTAGACGAAGTCGGCACCGGCGGCCTGGGCGAAGATCGGCGGGGCTTCACCGACATAGCCGAAATCGACCGAACCGACGTTCAAGGCTTCCAGCAATTGCGGACCGGCCGTGAACTCGGCCCATTTCACTTCCACGCCCAGTGCTTGCAGGCGCTTTTCCAGCGCGCCATGGGCTTTCAACAGCACCAGGGTATTGGCTGCCTTCTGATAGCCGATGCGCAGCAGCCTGGTTTGCTGCGCCTGTACCGGGCTGCTGCCCAGGCCGATGGTCAACGCGCCCAGGGCGATGGCGGACAGTTGCCCCAGCGAGCGGCGACGGGAAAGTTGGATGCTCTTTTTCTTGTTGGCGGACACGTTTTTCTCCTGATTCCAGATGTTTGGACGTAGCGCGGCCCTTCCGCCATACCCGCCGGCGGTCTTGCCAGGCGCAGGGGCCGTGAGTTCGTTCGTTAGTTAGTTAGTTAGTTAGTTAGTTATTAGTTATTAGTTACTTACTTAGTAAGAGACGCTGTATTGCAGCTGCGAGAAGGGAATCTCGCCAAATTCTTCAGGTGCGACCTGATGCAGAGCCGACAGGCTGGCCGACAACTGCTCCACGCCCTCATTGACGCGGGCTTCGATGGGAGCGTCCAGCACCAGACCTTTTTCTTCACTCCAGCTCACTTGCGCCTCGGTAGCGTAGATGCTGGGCAGCACGTGCCGGGGGTTCAGCGACGACAGCACCGGGCGCAGCGCATAATCCAGCGCCAGCATGTGCGACTGGCTGCCGCCGGTGGCCAGGGGCAATACCAGCTTGTTGGTCAGCCCGAACTGCGGCAGCAAATCCAGGAAGGCTTTCAGGATGCCGCTGTAGGCCGCCTTGTAGACCGGGGTGGCCACCACGACGGCGGAAGCTTCTTCGACAGTGGCCAGCGCGGCCTGGATATGGGCATCGTTCCAGTCGGCGCGCAGGATGGCCTGCCCCGGCAGATCGCGCACGTCCAGGCGGGCGTAGCGGTGGCCGCGCCGGGCCAGCTTGTCGCCGACGTGGTGCAGCAGACGGGTGGAACGGGAGGGGGCCGAGGGGCTGCCGGCCAGTAACAGGATGCTCATGTCGTGTGCTTGTGCTGAGGGGTAGATGGAACCGGCCAGGCAGGTCCCTCTTGCAGGTTCAGGTCACTTCTTGTTGGGCGCGTAGAGCTGGTCGAAGGTGCCGCCATCGGCGAAGTGCGTCTTCTGCGCCTTCTGCCAGCCGCCGAACTCCTTGTCGATGGTCACCAGATTCAGCTTCGGGAATTGCGCAGCGTACTTGGCAGCGATCTTGGGATCGATGGGACGGTAGTAGTTCCTGGCGATGATCTCCTGGCCCGCGTCCGAGTACAGGTACTTCAGGTATTCTTCGGCTACCTTGCGGGTACCGCGCCGGTCGGCCACCTTGTCCACCACCGCCACCGGCGGCTCGGTCAGGATGGAAAGAGAGGGCGCGACGATATCGAACTTGTCGGGCCCCCATTCCTTCAGGGAGATCAGGGCTTCGTTTTCCCAGGCCAGCAGCACGTCGCCGATGCCGCGTTCGACAAAGGTGATGGTGGCGCCGCGAGCGCCCGAATCCAGCACCGGAACATTCTTGAAGAGCTTGGCGATGTAGTCGCGGGCAGCGTCGTCGCTACCGCCCTTGCGCTTGGCATAGGCCCAGGCCGCCAGATAATTCCAGCGGGCGCCGCCCGAGGTCTTGGGGTTGGGGGTGATGACGGACACACCTGGCTTGATCAGGTCGTCCCAGTCCTTGATGCCCTTGGGGTTGCCCTTGCGCACCAGGAACACGATGGTGGAGGTATAGGGCGAGCTGTTGTGCGGCAGGCGCTTTTGCCAGTCGGCCGGCAGCAGCTTGGCCTTTTCCGAGATTTCGTCGATGTCGTAGGCCAGCGCCAGCGTCACCACGTCGGCATCGATGCCGTCGATCACCGAACGGCCCTGCTTGCCCGAGCCCCCGTGGGACGCCTTGATGGTGACGTTGTCACCGGTCTTTTGCTTCCAGTACTTGGCGAAAGCCTTGTTGTAGTCGGCATAGAGTTCGCGCGTCGGGTCGTAGGAGACATTGAGCAGCGAAATATCGGCCGCCTGTGCCACGTGTGCGGCTTGTGCCAGCACCAGGGCGGCGGCGACCGATTTGATGATCTTCTTGAGCATATCCGTTCCCGCATGTTCTGTTGTTTTGGAGAACACAGGTTAATGAGCCGGCTGACCAAAAAGAACGAATACTTTCTTCTCTCGATATGCACAAAACAGATATGAAAGATCAGGGCGCAGCAACAAGACCACCGATCCATCTCGCCCAAGCCTTGCGTACCGGGACGAGCGTGCGGAAATACCACCATCCCACCCTCCCCGTCCGGCGCCACTTTGCGGGGGGATCGATGTTCCGGGTGAAGCTCCCGTCATTCAAGAAAAGCACGCTCGGACTTTTTGTTCTTTTCACATTGTGGTATAACCGTCATATTGCAACGCACCAGGCCGCGCCATGAAAAAAGAAGCTGCAGGCGAGACAGAACACATTTCCATCCAGGTCATCGAGCGCATGGTCTCGCTGCTCGACGCGCTGGCGGAGTATCCCGACCCGGTCAGTCTGAAGGAATTGTCGGCGGCGACCGATCTGCATCCGTCGACGGCGCACCGCATCCTCAACGATCTGGTGGTCAAGCGTTTCGTTGATCGCGTCGAGCCGGGTACCTATCGGCTGGGCATGCGCCTGCTGGAGCTGGGCAATATCGTCAAGAGCCGGCTGTCGGTGCGCGAGGCGGCGCTGGACTTCATGCGCGCCCTGCATCGCAAGACGCACCAGACGATCAACCTGTCGGTGCGCCAGGCGGACGAAATCGTATATATCGATCGCTCCTTTTCTGAACGTTCCGGCATGCAGGTGGTGCGCGCCATCGGTGGCCGGGCGCCGCTGCACCTGACCTCGACCGGCAAGCTGTTTCTGTCGGTGGATGATCCCAAGAACGTGCGCGCCTATGCCACCCGTACCGGGCTGGCCGGGCACAACAAGAATTCCATCACCGATCTGAGCAAGCTGGAGCGCGAACTGTCGATGGTGCGCGCGCTCGGCTACGCACGCGACAACGAGGAACTGGAGCTGGGCGTGCGCTGCATGGCCGCCGGCATCTGCGACGACAGCGGCAAGCTGGTGGCGGGCCTGTCGATCTCGGCACCGGCCGACCGCCTGCAGGATGAATGGGTGGATGACCTGGTGAGCACGGCCAGCCAGATTTCGTCGGCGCTGGGGTATCGCCAGGAGCGCGACTGAAGCTTCATGCTGCAGCTAATGGAAGAGAATGAAAAGAATGAAGAGAATGAAAGAGTATAAAAAAAGCGAACCCGCGGGTTCGCTTTTTTATTGGGAAAACGGAAGCAGAAATTAACCCTCGTCGGCCCGTACCATTTTTACGCGGGTCAGGTTGGGCTGGTCTTCCACCAGCCACTTGCGCATGCGCGTGGCATCGCCCACGTGAGACAGGCGGCCCTTGGAATCCAGGAATACCATCACGATGGGACGTCCCTCGATACGGGTGTACATCACCAGGCAGTGACCGGCTTCGTTGATGAAACCGGTCTTTTGCAGGCCGATGTCCCACTCCTTGTTGGAGGTCAGGCGGTTGGAGCTGTTGTACTGCATGGCGTGGCCGCTGGGCTCGACCATGTACTTGGGATCGGTGGAGTACTGGCGGATGATCGGATAGTGATACGCCGCCACCACCAGCTTGGCCAGGTCGCGGGCGCTGGCCACGTTCTGGCTGGACAGGCCGGTCGAATCGACGTAATGGGTATCCATCATGCCCAGCGAACGCGCCTTGGCGTTCATCGCCGCCACGAAGGCCGGCAGGCCGCCCGGATAGTTGCGTCCCAGGGCCGAGGCGGCACGGTTTTCGGAACTCATCAGGGCAATGTGCAGCATGTCGTCGCGGCTGAGGGTGGCCCCCACGCGCAGGCGCGAGCTGCTGTGCTTCTCACGGTCGACATCGTCATCGGTGACGGTGAGCACTTCTTCCATGTTCTGGCGCGCTTCCACCACCACCAGTGCCGTCATCAGCTTGGTGACCGAGGCGATGGGCAGGGCGACTGAAGAATTCTTCTCGAACAGGACTTGCGAACTCGCCTCGTCGATCACCAGAGCGACATTGGAGCGCAGGGCCAAGGGATCAGGGGTGAGGTTCAGCCCGGCCAGGTCGCCCGCCGTCATCACCGGCGGCACCACCGGCACCGAAGGCGCGGCCGAGACACGCTGGTAGCTGATATGACGCTTGCCCTTGACCACACTGACCTTGCGAACCAGTTTTTCGCGGCTGTTCAGGGAGCCCTTGGCCACCGTCTTGCTGACCGCCTGGGCCGGGCGCTTGGCGACGACTTTCTTGGCCGGCGCTTTCCGGGCGGCATTGTTGACCGTCTGGGCGGCGGCAGGTGCCAAACCAGCGTGGATGAACAGTAGTGATGTGAAAATGGCCAGCGCTGATTTGATCATAGGTGGAACTCCCCCCAATTTACCCTGAAAGTACACAAGAGAAACGTTGGCAGTGTAGCAAAATGCAGATTTTTCGCAAGAGAATTAAGACGTTAGCGCGTTTTTTTAAACGCGTTTCTATCTCCGCGACCGATACGGTGCCCCACACTTTTTCGGGATTTTCCTGCAATTTTGCCGGGTTGGTGCTCGATATTTTTCGATTTTTATCAAGCAATTCCCAGGCCAACGAAACGAATTGGCCGCCAGTGTAGCTGTCAGCTGCTTGTCACAATCGCGATAACAGACGGCAATAGCTGTCCCAGATATTCGCTTTACGATGTTCTGGAGTGAACGGATAACGGGGGAATGTCACCTGACGTTGACGCCCCGCCTGCATCGGCCAGGGGCCGGGCGGAGCGTCGGCAGAGGTCGGTTGATCAGGGCTTGCGCACATCCAGCATGGCCACGTCGATGGAGAAGGAACAGGCCTGGTCGAGCGCGAAATAGTCCTTCACTTCAGCCGGAGCGGCCTGCCAGAGCGCGCGGATGGCGGTGATATGGTCTTGCGGAGTGCGCATGCGGGCCACCCAGGAGTCGAATTCCAGGCGCAGCTTCCAGGTCTTGTCGCTGGTGACGGCAAAACCGGCGGCCACCAGCAGCTTGCGCCAGGAGTGGAGGCTGATATTGCGGACGTGGGAGGTATCGCGCAGCAGCTCGATGGCCTGCACATAGGTATCGGCCAGGACATCGGCCGGGGCGGCGGTATCGATGACGATGAAGCGTCCGCCCGGCTTGAGCACGCGCAGCACTTCATCCAGGGCCTGCGGCAACTGACGCCAATGGTGGGCCGAGAAGCGGGTGCAAACCAGGTCGAAACTGGCATCGGGAAAATCCAGGCGGTCGGCGCTGCCCTGGCGTACCGCCAGATTGTCCAGGCCGCGCTCGGCGGCCGCGGTGGCGACGACGGCCAGCATCTCTTCGGACAGGTCATAGGCAATCACCTTCTCCACCACCGGCGCCACGGCAAAACTGGCGTGGCCGCCACCGCAACCCAAATCCAGCACCCGTGCGCCCGGCAGGGAAGCGGCGATCTGCGCCAGTTCCTGCAGGTCCGCGCCCTGGGCGTGGACGCTGCTGGTGAGATAGGCGGCGGCGGTAGTGCCGAACTGTTCGGTGACGACTTGCTGATGGCTGCGCATGGCGGGGCTCCGGGGCGATATGAAGGAAAACACAGCTGTGCTGTGGAGGAATCGCCAGTCTAGCGATTTCTTATCCTGTTACAAGTGAAGCATTTATACTATTACCCCGACCACCACCCTACCCGCCTCATGGAACCCGATCTCGCCCGCCGCGCCCTCGGCGACTTTCTCAAATCCCAGCGCGAACAGACCGCTCCGGCCCAGGCCGGCCTGCCGCACCTGGCCCATGGCCGCCGCCGCACACCGGGTCTGCGGCGCGAGGAAGTGGCACAACTGTGCGGCATCAGCGTGACCTGGTACACCTGGATCGAGCAGGGACGCACCGATTCGGTCTCGCCCCAGGCACTAGCGCGCATCGCCGATGCACTGCACCTGCCACGCGCCAAGCGTGCCTATCTGTTTGAACTGGCGGGCAAGAAAGATCCGGCCTTGCCGGAGCAGCAGGCGGCCACGGTGGTAGCGCCGGAAATCCTGGAGGTGGTCAGCCAGTTCCGCACCCCCGCCTATCTGCTGGATCGCTACTGCAATGCGGTGGCCTGGAATCCGGCCGCCCGCAAGCTCTTCACGGGCTGGCTGGATGGCCGGGAAAAGCCGCCCAATCTGCTGCGCTTCATGTTCTCCAGCCCGGCCGCACGTAGCTTGACGGTGCAATGGGAACAGCGGGCGCGACGCCTGGTGGCGGAATTTCGGGCCGACAGCGCCAGCCTGCTGGATGATCCGGAACTGCTGGCGCTGGTGACGGAGTTGTCGGCGACCAGCCCGCTCTTCCAGCGGGCCTGGCATCTGCAGGATGTGGTCGAGCGCGAAGGCGGCGAGCGCCACTTCCAACATCCGCAACTGGGGGAGCTGCGCTATCACCAGGTCAATTTCCGCGTCGCCAACCGACCGGAGCTGAAGCTGGTGACGCTGATGCCGGCCAGCGCCGACTGAAGCAGGCCCGAGCTGCCTACTTGCGGACCACGAAGGCCACGCCGATCACGCCCACCAGCATGCCCAGCGCGCCGATGAGACTGAAGGCTTCGCCAAACATCAGCCAGGCCATGATGGCCGTGGTCGGCGGCGTCAGGTACAGCAGACTGGTGACGCTGGTGGCGGCACTGCGGCGGATCAGCGCGAACAGCAGGAAGATGGCGCCAATGGACAGCGCCAGGATCGACCACAGCAGTGCGCCGATGAATTGCGGGGTCCAGTGGACGTTGCCGAGGTGCCAGTCCAACCCTTCGATGGCCACGGCAAAGGGCAGCACCACCACGATGGAGGCCATGAACTGGATCACGGTGCCGGTGCGCAGATCGAAGTGCGAGCAATAGCGTTTCTGGTACAGCGTACCGGCGGTGATGCACAGCAAGGCGAACACGCACAGCGCAATGCTGGCGGTGGACAGGCCGATCAGGGAAATCTTGTTGGCCACCACCAGTCCAACCCCGCACAGCCCGAGGGCCAGGCCGACCCACTGCCGACCGCGCACCGATTCGCCCAGCAAGGGGGCGGCGAACGCGGTCAGGATGGGTTGCAGGCCGACGATCAGAGCCGACAGGCCGGCCGGCATGCCGATCTTGATGGCACACCAGACACCGGCCAGGTAACCGGCCTGCAGCAGCACGCCGGCCACGGCGACATGGCGGATCCGACCATGCGGCCAGGGAGCGCGAAACAGCAGTACCAGCGGCAGCAGCACGACCAGCACACCGGTAAAGCGCAGCAGCAGGAAGGTCAGCGGTGGTGCATACGGCAGGCCGAACTTGGCCACGATGAAGCCGGTACTCCAGATCAGCACGAACAACAAGGGCACCAGGCTCATCAGGAGCTGGCGAGGCCGGCGGGCACCGGCGGCGGATTGCATCATTTCTTTTCCATCAGCGGGCGCACGCCGGTGCGCCCGGGTCATCTCATCGTTCGCTCCAGCGGGCGGCATGGAGGCTGGCGAGTCTTATCGTTTGTATATGGACGGCCACGGTCTGTTCGATATCTCTTCCGTAACCGCCCGCCATCGTAACCGCAACCGGGATTTTGTGCTCGTGGGCGTAGCCGAAGACAGTCTCGTCCCGCGCCGCCAGGCCCGCCAGGCTCAGTTTCATCTTGCCCAGACGATCCCCCTCGTGCGGGTCCGCGCCGGCCAGGTAGATCAGCAACTGCGGCGCGAAGCGCTGTTGCAGCGTATGCAGGGCCAGGCGCAGGGCTTGCAGGTAATCGGCGTCGCCCACGCCGTCGGGCAGGGCCACGTCGAGATCGCTCTGCTCTTTCTCGAATGGATAATTGTTCTGTCCGTGCAGCGACAAGGTGAAGACGGATTCATCGCGCGCGAGTATCGAGGCGGTGCCGTTACCCTGGTGCACGTCCAGATCGACAATGGCTACGCGCGCGGCACGACGTTCAGCCTGCATCAGTCGGGCCGCGATGGCAGCGTCGTTGAAGACGCAGAAACCGGCGCCATGATCGGCATAGGCATGATGGGTGCCGCCAGCCAGGTTGACGGCCAGGCCCTCGCTGAAGGCGGCGCGGCAGGCGGCGATGGTGGCGCCGGAAGACCGGCGCGAGCGTTCCACCATCTGCGGCGACCAGGGGAAGCCAATCTCGCGCTGCTCGGCAGATGTGAGTTGGCCAGCACTGGCACGGGCGATATAGTCAGGATGGTGCGCCAGCGCCAGTTCGCCATCACTGGCAGGCTGGGCTTCGTGAAAATCCAGATCCGGTACGGCTGCCGCCGCGCCCTCACGGATCATCCGATACTTCACCATCGGGAAGCGGTGCCCCGGTGGCAAGGGCAAAACGAAGTGATCACTGTAGTAAGCCTTCACAATTTTTTCCCATCTTGTTTTCATGCTTGCCGCACCGCAACAAGAACGCTTGCTGCGCAGCGCAAACGATTGCGCGACGCGGAACGATAACTGCTTTTGATGCTGCAACGCAAAAGGTAGTCCGGAATGGCATCTCTTTTCAGAAAATCCTCAAAAATGCGCTAAGTCCTTGATTAGACTTGGATCAATTTTGAAGCGCTTTTCGTGATTCCCGCGCGATGAAACGTTTGACTTTATGCACGATTGAACTAGAATCCGTTTGTGCATCGCATCATATTCAAACAAGAAATTACATCGGAGATCCACCTTTCAACACTGATCGGTCCGTAAGCAATCACTGTCGCTGCCTTGTCATCAACCCATCAACGAGAAGGATGTTTCAACATGACGACCTACACCGAGCAATTTTCCGCTGCTGCCAAAGCCAACGCTGAAGCGCAAATCGCTTTGTTCAGCCAGCTGGCAAGCAAGACCTTTGAAGGCATGGAAAAACTGGTGGACCTGAACCTGAAGGCGGCCAAGTCCTCGCTCGAAGAAAGCCAGGCCGCAGCCCAGAAGCTGTTTTCGGCCAAGGATCCGCAGGAATTTTTCACTCTGACCAGCTCGCACGCCCAGCCGACGCTGGAAAAGTCGGTCGCCTATGGCCGTCACCTCAGCGGTATCTTCTCCAGCACCCAGGCTGAACTGACCAAGGCTGCCGAAGCCCAGATCGCCGAAGTCAACCGCAAGGTCGTGGCGATGATCGACGAAGTGGCCAAGAACGCCCCGGCTGGTTCCGAGCAGGCCATCTCCATGTTCAAGTCGGCCATCGGCAACATGAGCGCCGGCTACGAACAGTTCACCAAGAACGCCAAGCAGGCTGCCGAAGTGATGGAAGCCAACGTCACCAATGCCGTGGAACAGATGTCCCAGGCCGGTGCCAAGGTGACCCGCGCTGCCAAGAAGTAATCTTCGGGTTCGCCCGCAGAAAGCAATGCCCCGGTCTGGCCGGGGCATTTTTTTTGACCTGCGTCTTCACCCGCGCTTGCCGTCGCCTCAGTTGCTGATCTGGAATTCGGCACGCAGCGCGCGCAAGCCTTCCTGCATCGTCTCGAAAGCCGGCTCCACCTGGGACGGGTCCCCCTTGACGCCCAGGTCGATGTGGCGGCGGGTCTGGTTGTCGCCCACGTGCGGCAGGCTGAACACCTTCACCAGCGGGAATTGCGCCTCGATGGCTTCCATCAGTGGCGTCAGGGTCGACTCCATCGCCTCGAACACCAGCATGGAGCGCTCGGCCCAGGCCTGGCGGTGGAACTGGTCGGCGTAATAGGTTTCCAGTACCCATTCGAACATCGGCCAGGCCATCACCGGGAAGCCCGGTGCAAAATAGTGCGCGCCGGTGCCGCTGGTGTTGTTGAGCCAGAAACCGGGGATCTTGTTGTAGGGGTTGGGAATGATGGAGGCGCCCTGCGGGAATTCACCCATCTTGAGACGGTGCAGGTTGTCGGGGGCATTGAAGTCGGGCGTGGTGCCGGCTTCGCGGCCCATGTCGGCGATGCGCTCCTGGATCTTCTCCCTGGCCTCGGGGTGCAGGACCACCGGTACGCCCAGCGCCGCCGCGGCACACTGGCGGGTATGGTCGTCGGGCGTGGCACCGATGCCGCCGGTACAGAACACCACGTCGCCACTGGCCAGGGTGCGCTTCAAGGTGGCGGTGATGCGCTCGGGGTCGTCGCCGAGGTACTCGGCCCAGGACAGTTGCAGTCCGCGCTGGCCGAGCAACTCCAGGACCTTGGGAAAATGCTTGTCAATACGGCGGCCCGAGAGGATCTCGTCGCCGATGATGATGAGTCCGAATGCCATGAGTCTGTCTGCCCGAAAGGTTGATGAAACACTGCGGCGATTATGCCCGATTCAGGCCCCGGACGGATCGCCCTGCCCCGCCTTCGTCTCAGGCAGACGCCATCAAACCAGGGTCAAGGTGGCGTCAACGTGGCGTCACGTCGATGACGTCCACCTGCGCTGGAGCATCGGGCGCCTGGCCGCTGCGGTAGCGCAGCAGCGCTTCCAGGCAGTAGAACTGGAACCACAAGCCGGTGAAGACGAACACCACCACATACAGCCAGATCGCCACCGCCGCCAGCGCGGGCAGCAGAATCACCGACAGCACCCCGCCCAGCCACAGCAGCGTGGGCGCCGCGCCGAGCGCACCGGCGATGGTGCCCACGGCCAGCAGCGGCCAGCGATGCAGGTGCAGCACGGCACGCCGTTCTTCGGTGCTGGCGTAGTCGGCCAGGGTGTCATAGGCCATCACCCGATAGGTCAGCCAGCCCCACAGCAGGGAATGGATCACGAAGGCCAGCGGCGGGATCAGGAATACCCAGATCGTGGCCAGCCACAGCACCGTGAAGACGGCGAAGCACCACAGCGAAGTCCAGAGACTGCCGGCTACGCTGCCGCCATGGCGCTTGTCCAGCATGGGATAGTGGCGGGTACCGATATGGCGGGCGATGGCCGGGATGGTGAACAGGCCCACGAATACCAGGGCGGTAAGGATCATCAGGGGCAGCAGCGTCCACATGGCCAGCAATGGCACCAGCACCGTCTTGAGCGCCCCCATGCCGAACCAGGCCAGCATGCCGCCGATCTCGCCGAACATGCCATGCGAGACGAAGTAGCCCTGCAGCCAGTCGATGATGGGTTGCAGCCCCAGCCACAGGCACACCGCCCACAGACCCAACGAAACCACGAAGGGGAGCGCCGTCAGCCAGAGCATGCGGATATGCAGCTGCGCCAGCAGGGCGCGCCCGAAGGAGGCGATGAAAAGACGCATCAGCGGGGCTTCCTGCGGGTCAGTTCGACCAGGCGTTTCAAGCCCAGCCACTGCTGTGCCCAGAAGCCGCGTCCGTAGTCGCGGCCCTTGCCGGCCGGTGGCGGCAGCTGGTCGCGCACGCCGGTCATGGCGAAGCTCTGGCTGAAATGGGCGGTACGGAAGAGCAGATCCCAGATCGACAACAGCACCCCGAAGTTGTGTCCGCCCAAGGAGTTGCGGCCCCGGCTTTCATGCCCCACACCGATGGCGTGATGGGTGCGATGGAAGCGCGGCGACACCAGCAGGTATTCGCCCAGGCGGCCGAAGTGGATGCGCACGTTGGCATGCTGCAGGCTTTGCAGCATGCGCGAGAGCGAGATGAGCAGGATGTACTGCGAGGGTTCCACACCAATCACCAGGGCGATGAGACCGAAGATGATGTCGTGCACCAGGTTGTCCAGCATATGGTTGCGGTCGTCGCTCCACAGGTTCATGTTCTGCTGGCTGTGGTGCAGGCTATGCAGCGCCCACATCCAGCGCACATTGTGCTGGGCCCGGTGGTAGAGGTATTCAAACAGGTCCAGCACCACCATGTAGAGCAGGAAGCTGACCAGGGCGCGATCGGTCACGCCAGGCCAGATCTGGTCGAGATTGAAAGTGCCCCAGCCTTCCAGGTGCAGGGCGTCCTGAAGATAGGACAGCGTCGGATCCAGCAGCAGGAAGGCGAGGATGGGAATGATGCCCAGGCGCTGCAGCACGGTGTAGATGAAATCGTTCCAGCGCGCGCGCGGGTCGGTGATGGGATGGACCGGGATCATGGACTCCAGCGGGCGCAGAATCAGGAACAGGATCACCAGTTCACAGAGGCCCACCAGGACGAATTCGGTGCCGGTGAAGGCTTCCTCGACGAATTCGCCCATGCCGGTGAAGAACACCAGCGGTTGTACCAGGGTCTCGAAGAGCCAGCCCTGGACGGTGGCAAAGAGGTCGGAAATGGTCTGGATCATGGATAGCATGGATTCGGTAAGACGGTGCCGACAGCAGCTCCCCTCCCCTGGGCCGGCGCCGGCTTGGACTGACGTGCGGGCTCAGTGTTCCTTGGCGGCGGCAAACAGATGTCGGTAGGACGGATGATCGCGCAGGGTGGCAAAGCAGAACCCCTTCTGCTCCAGCCCGCTGATGAGCGGCTCCAGCACGGCTGGCGCCCACGGATCCTGGCGCGACCAGATGCCCATATGGGCCAGGAAGATATCACCATCCTTGAGTCCGGCGAGCGCTTTCTTCAACAGCATCTCGTTGGGAAACCTGTCGCTGGGCAGTTCATCGCCCGAAAAACCGGCCGGGGCCCAGGCCACGTGGGCATAGCCGCAGGCCTGTCCGGCCTTGAGCAGGTTGGGCGTCAGCCGTCCCCCGGGCGCCCGCCAGAGCGGATCGAGCTTGTGGCCGGTCAGTTGCTGGAAACGCTGGTCGACGCGCTTCATTTCCTCGCAATACTGGGCCGGCGTCCACTGTAGCTTCTTGCCGGCCTGGGCACCGAATTGCGGCCGCACCTCGATGCGGCCTTCGGGCAGGTCGCGCAGCACGTAGACATGGTCGAAGGTATGTGTACCGAAGGCGTTTCCCTCGGCCACCAACCGCTTCCACAAGGGCGCCCAGGCAGGGTCGAGGGAATAGTCGCCGTGGATGGTCTTCTCGTTGGCGAGGAAGAAGGTGGCCTTGATATGGTGGCGCAGCAGGGTCTGCTCGATCAGCTCGGCCTGGGACTGGCTGCCGGTATCGAAGGTGAGATAGATCCTGCCCTTGCAGGCGGGCACTTGCGGGCTTGCCGGTTGCGCAACGGCCTGCCCTGCCGCCAGGATGGCGAAGAGGAACAGGCCGCGCAGGGAGGGATTGACAGGACGCAGCGTCATCGGTCGGTCCTCCTGGGTGAACAAGGCATTACAGGTCCGGGGCGCGGTTGTAGAGGTAGATGCCGTGCGGCGAGCGGCCCACCGGAATCACCTTGGTCACCGAGCGGCTGGCCAGGTCGATCACGGCGACCTTCTTGCTCCAGCGCAGGGTGGTCCACATGGTCTTGCCATCGGCGGTCACTTCCATGCAGTCCGGCCCCCCGGGGACCTTGATGGTGCCGACGTTTTCCAGCGTCGTCATGTCGACCACGCTGATGGTATTGGCCACGCGGTTGGAAACATAGACGTAGCGCTTGTCACCCTGGCCACGGAAGTTGTGGGCGCCGACGCCGGTCTTGATCTTCTTGACCATCTTCTGGGTGCGCCAGTCGATCACCTCGACATAGTCGCTGCCCATGATGCCCACCATCAGGTACTTGTTGTCGGGGGTCATGATGATGCCGGCCGGCAGCTTGCCTACCGGCATGGTCCACTTGACCTGCTGGGTGGCCAGGTCGATGGCGCTGATCTGGTCGCTGCCCTGCTGGGTCACGAAGGCGGTAGTGCTGGCATTGTCAAAGGCGATGTGGCTGGGGGTCCGGGCCAGCGGGATGCGCCTGGACAGCTTCAGATCGTGGCCGTCATAGCTGTAGACATCGACACGGTCCAGGCGCAGGCCGGTGGCGACGAACCACTTCTGGTCGGGGCTGAAGCCGATCTGGTAGGGATCGATGATGTCGCGCAGCTTGCGCTGCACGGCACCGGTCCTGGGATCGAGGAACAAGAGCTGGTTGCCGGTGGCGCTGGCCACGATCAGCGACTTGTTGTCCGGGGTGGCCATCAGGTGGTGCGGCTCCTTGCCCACAGAGAAGGTCGACAACTCCTTCTCGCCGGTTTCGTCCAGCAGCGACACCGATGCGTCACCGGAATTGAGCACCACCACCACGTTGGCATGGGCCGACACGGCCAAGATCGCCGAGACGCATGCTGCGCGGAAGGAAAGGGATAAAAGTTGGCTGAATCGACGCAACATGACGAACTTTACTCAAAAATGCCTGATCTATCGTGATAGGGCCTGTTCACACTTGATCTGCACATCTCGCAGATCAAGTGTGAACAGGCCATAGGGCACGTCCTCGGCTCTTAACGCTGGCTGACACGTTCCCGCTGACAGCCCACTGAGGCAATATGAAAAATTTCTAGATTTTTGGTTTACACTGCCTGCCGATCCGGTCGCATGACGCGCCGGGGCGGCCTGAAAGCCAGTCGCAGCACGCCTGCGGCACCTGATGCACGAGCTGGTGCGCAAGATGTTTCCGGTGGACATCCTGCGTCGTCAGCTTCGGTCAGGATACGGACGATCCGGCTGCCAACCCATCCCCTCACCGAAAGGAAACCGATGTCCACGATCACGACAGCTTCCGGGCTGCAATATGAAGAAATCAACGTTGGCGCTGGCGATGAAGCCAAGGCCGGCAGCCACGTCAGCGTGCACTACACCGGCTGGCTGCAAAATGCAGACGGCAGTGCCGGCAGCAAGTTTGACTCCAGCAAGGACCGCAATGACCCGTTCGCGTTCCCGCTGGGTGCCGGCCACGTCATCAAGGGCTGGGATGAAGGCGTTCAGGGCATGAAGGTTGGCGGTATCCGCAAGCTCATCATTCCGGCCGGCCTGGGCTATGGCGCCCGTGGCGCAGGTGGTGTGATTCCCCCGAATGCTACCCTGATCTTCGAAGTCGAACTGCTGGCCGTCTGAGCCTGAGGGAGGAGAGACATGAGCACCCTGCAAGAACAGTTCGAAGCCGCCGTCGCAGAATCCAAGACCCTGCCCGAGCGTCCCGACAACATGACCCTGCTGAAGATGTACGGTCTCTACAAGCAGGGCAGCAATGGCGACGTCCAGGGCGAACGCCCCGGCATGACCGACTTTGTGGCCCGCGCCAAGTTCGACGCCTGGGCCGCGCTCAAGGGCAAGCCACAGGCCCAGGCGCAGCAGGAATACATCGACATCTTCAATGAACTGAAGGGTTGATGCGGTCACGACGGCGGCCTCCTCCAGAGGCTCCGTCTGCCGAAGAAGAAACGGGCGCACCTGGGATCAGGTGCGCCCGTTTTGCTTCAGGGCCGGGCTTGCTGGCCGCATCAGCGCGCAGCCACGTCGGGATTGAGCAGATTGGGCGGACGCTGGCCCGACAGCGCCGCAATCAGGTTGTCGGCCGCACAATTGGCCATGGCCAGGCGCGTGGGCGTGGAGGCGCTGGCAATGTGCGGAGTCAGCACGACGTTGCTCAGGGTGAGGAATTCGGGCTTGAACGCCGGTTCATTCTCGAACACATCCACCCCGGCCGCCGCGATGCGGCCTTCGCGCAGGGCGGCGATCAGTGCCGCGTCATCGACGATGCCGCCGCGCGCGATGTTGGTGAGCGTGGCGGTCGGTTTCATCAAGGCCAGCTCGGGGGCGGCGATGGTGTGATGCGTCTGCTTCGAGTAGGGCAGCACCAGTACCACGTGGTCCGCCTGTTGCAGCAATTCTTCCTTGCTGACGTAGCGGGCGTTGTTGGCGCGCGCTTCCAGCTCGGGGGTCAGGCGGGAACGGTTGTGGTACAGCACCTGCATGTCGAAGCCCAGCGAACGGCGGGCGATGGCCTGGCCGATACGGCCCATGCCGATGATGCCCAGCGTGGCGCCGTGGATGTCGGGGCCGACGAAGCTGTCATAGCTCCACTTCTTCCACTGGCCGGCGCGCAGGAAGTGCTCGGATTCGGTGATGCGGCGCGCCGCCGCCATCATCAGCGCCCAGCCGAAGTCGGCAGTGGTTTCATTCAATACATCGGGCGTATTGGTGGTCATGACGCCGGCCTGGGTGGCGGCAGCCACATCGATATTGTTGTAACCCACGGCCATGTTGCAGACCGCCTTCAGTTGTGGATTGGCAGCGAAGAGCGCAGCCGTCACCGGTTCGCTGGGGGTGGTGAAGAGGCCATCCTTGCCGCGGGCCTTGGCCAGCAGCTCATCGGCAGTGTAGATGCGGTCATCCTGGTTGGATTCGACCTCGAAGTGCTGTTCCAGGCGGGCAAGGACTTCAGGGAAGACGGCGCGGGCGACGAAGATCTTGGGTTTCATGCGGGGTCTCGTGGTCTGGTTTTCGTTATCGGAAGGGGTGAAACACTCAGAAGAACAGGAAGCTCATGACGATGAACAGCGGCACCAGGATGCCCACCGACCACGCCATGTAGCCGAAGAAGCTGGGCATGCGAATGCCGCGCTCCTCGGCGATGGCCTTGACCATCATGTTGGGCGCATTGCCGATGTAGCTGTTGGCCCCCATGAAGACCGCGCCGGCGGAGATGGCCGCCAGCGTCGAGGCCAGCGGCCCCATCAGTTCCCGTGCATCGCCGGAGGCAGTGTTGAAGAACACCAGGTAGGTCGGCGCATTGTCCAGGAAAGACGACAGCAAGCCTGTCATCCAGAAGTACATCACATCGTCCGGCTTGCCGTCAGGCCCCGTGACGGCGCGTACCACGGCGGCAAAGGCGCCGTGCTCGCCTGCGCGCAGCATGGCGATCACCGGGGCGATGGTCAGAAAGATGGCGGCAAAGAGCTTGCCCACTTCCAGCATCGGTCCCCAGCCGAATTCATTGCCGCTGCGTGCCGTCTTCGGCGTCAGCCATAGCGAAAGCAGAATCACCACCAGCAAGGCGCCATCGCGCAGCAGGTTCTGCCATTCCAGCGGCGTGCCCAGCAATTCGGTGGCCACGCCCGGTTTCCACAGGCCGCTCATGAGCACCAGGCCGACCACGGCCCCCAGCAGCAGGAAATTGAGCTTGCCCTCCAGCTGCAGCGCCGAGTCGGGCGTGGGATCGAACGGGCGACGCTCTTCGCGGTTGAGGTAGAAATGGCGGTCCAGCAGGTAGAACACCAGCAGCAGCGCGCCGCACAGGAAGGCCATCGGCCCCAGCAGGTGGCGCGCGGTCCAGAAGAAATCGACCCCCTTGAGGAAGCCCAGGAACAACGGCGGATCACCCAGCGGCGTGAGCGAGCCGCCGGCATTGGCGACCAGGAAGATGAAGAACACCACCACGTGGACCGTGTGCCTGCGATCGTCATTGGCGCGGATGAGCGGGCGGATGAGCAGCATGGCCGCGCCCGTGGTCCCCATGATGCTGGCCAGCAGCGTGCCCAGCGCCAGCAATCCCGTATTCAAGGCGGGCGTGCCATGCAGGTTGCCGCGCACGCAGATGCCACCGGCCACGGTGAACAGCGCCGTCAACAGGATGATGAAGGGCAGATATTCCGCCACCAGTGCATGCACGCTGATGGCCAGCGCCGCATGCGCACCGTGCGCGGCGGCAAAGGGCAGCAGGAAGGCCAGCGCCCAGGCTGCGGCGACCTTGCCGAAATGGTGATGCCACAAACGCGGTGCCAGCAACGGCAGCACGGCAATGGACAGCAGGACACCGGCAAAGGGCAAGGCCCAGGCCAGCGAGAGAACGGCACCATCCAGCTCGGCACTCCATCCCGGCAGGGGAAGCAGCGCAGCCACGATGGCAAAGAGGGCGGGGGCAGTCGGTCGTGTCAGCAAATGTGGTCCTGATGGGATGCAGATGAATAAACTCTTCGGGACAGCTGCCGGCGCAGGCCATCCCGAGGGGTCACACTATAGCAGCCGACCTGCCGCGCGCGCACAAAAACGCCCGAGTGGAAAAACTTTCAGGTATCGTTCAAATCCGGTCAAGCCTTGATCTGGAACACCTGGCGCAGATAATTCACATAGGCCGGGTCGTCACACATGTTCTTGGACGGCGTATCGGACAACTTGGCCACCGGCTGACCGTTGCAGCGAACCATCTTCATGACGACCTGCAAGGGCGTATAACCGAGGTCATTGGTCAGATTGGTCCCCACGCCGAAGGCCACCTTGGCGCGATCCTTGAAGCGCAGGTAGAGCGCGCGCACCTTGTCGAAATCCAGGCTGTCAGAGAACACCAGCACCTTGCTGGAAGGGTCGACGCGATTGTCGCGATAGTGCTGGATCAGGCGCTCGCCCCACTCGAAGGGATCGCCCGAATCATGGCGCGCACCATCGAAGAGCTTGCAAAAGTACATGTCGTAGTCGCGCAGGAAGGCATCCATGCCATAAACGTCCGAGAGCGTAATGCCGAGGTCGCCGCGATACTCGCGCGCCCACATCTCGAAGGCGAAGGTCTGCGAATCGCGCAGGCGCGGCCCCAGCGCCTGGCAGGCCTGCAGGTATTCGTGGGCCATGGTGCCCAGCGGGGTCAGGTCGTGCTGCATGGCGTACATCACGTTGGAGGTGCCGGCGAAGTGGCTCCCCATGTGCTGCTTCATCTCGTCGATGACTTCGGCATGCCAGCTGCGCGAGAAACGGCGGCGGGTGCCATAGTCGGCAATCTTGCAGCCGGCCAGCTCGGGGTCATCGGTGATGACCGACATCTTCTTGCGCAGGCGCGCCCTGCCCTCTTCCAGGTCCGGCGAACGCTGGGTGGCGCGGAAATACACTTCATTGACGATGGCCAGCACCGGCACCTCGAACATGATGGTGTGCAGCCACGGCCCCTTGACCTGGATGTCGATCTCGCCATTGCCGGCCGGATCAGGCTGGACGGTGATGTACTTTTCGTTCAGGTGGAACAGGTCGAGGAAATCGACGAAGTCGCTCTTGATGAAGCGCAGGCCGCGCAGATAGTTCAGTTCCTCTTCCTTGAAGCGCAGCCGGCAGAGTGCGGCGATCTCCGCACGGATCTCGTCGACGTAAGGGGTCAGATCGATGTGCTCGTTGCGGCATTTGAACTTGTATTCGACCTGGGCGCCGGGGAAGTGATGCAGAACCACCTGCATCATCGTGAATTTGTACAGGTCGGTGTCGAGTAGGGATGTGATGATCATGAAGTCCGGATGCGGACAGGCCGCATGCTGCCATGTTGATGGTCCACGTGCATGGCGGGCCGCCCCGGAGCGGTCCGCACGATGCGTTGGCCACGCCCTGAAGCGTCGCGACCGCTATCTTAACCGAGATCGCCCAAGGCAAAGCCCCCTGCCCTGAGGGGGCTTTGCGGTATGGATGCGGTGCGAAAGCGCGACTTACCTGCCCGCCGAAGCCGGACGCCGTGTGCGTACGTAGGTCGGTGGCGGCAGGTAGGGCGTACCGTCCAGGTAGCGCCATTGGCGCATCGTGCTGCGACCGTCCTTCTGCGAGACCAGACCGATGAAGGCCCCCATCGAGGCTTGCTGGTCCAGTGCGCGCAAGCTCAGCTCACCCAGCGGCGAAGACCAGCGCAGGCCGCGCAACGCGTCCAGCAGCGCGTCTCCTGGCGTGCCCTCGCTTTTCTTCAGACCGCCTGCAATGGCCATCATGGTGCTGTAGCCAATGAGCGCCGACAATTGCGGCGGCTCGCTGAATTTCTTCAGATAGGCATCCAGGAAGCGCTGGTGCTCGGGCGTATTGATCTGGTCCCAGGGGTAGCCGACGGCGACCCAGTCGTGGATCGCTTCACTCTGCCCGGGCTCCACGATTTGCCCAACGGGCGAGGTCATCGACACCACCTGCACGCCCTTGAACAACTGCTGGTCATTACCCGCCTGCACGAATTTTTGCAGGTCTTCGCCGAAGGTGGCGTTGAAGATGCCATCCGGACGCGATTGACGGATCGCCCGTACGACGTCATCGGCCTTGATCTTGCCCAGCGCCGGCCACTGGTCGCTGACGAATTCCACATCCGGACGCGCCTGCTTCAACAGCATCTTGAAACTGGCCACCGCACTCTGGCCGTATTCATAGTTGGGCGCCACCATGGCCCAGCGTCGGCCCGGCATGCGCGCGGCTTGTTCGGCCAGCATCGCGGCCAGCATGTAAGTGGAGGGACGGACGCGGAAGGTGTAGCGATTGCCCTTGTCCAGGGTCACGGCATCGGAGAGTGCATCACCCACCACCAGCACGGTCTTGCTGCGGGCGGCCTGGCGCGCGACCGCCAGGGCCACGTCGGAGGGCATGGTGCCGGTCAGCACTTGCACATGCTCCTTGCTGACCAGTTCGCGTGCATTGCGGGCAGCCTGGTCGGCATCGCCCTCATCGTCACGGCTGATCATCTGCAAGGGATGACCGTGGATGCCGCCGGACTCGTTGATCTGCTCCAGCGCCAGTGCCAGGCCGTTGCGGTAGGCTTGTGCGGCAGCCGCGGCGTGCGCCTGGCTGTTGATCTCGCCGATGAGGATAGGCTCGGCAGCACCGGCGGCCAGTGGCAGCGCCAGCGCAACGGTCACCGCCAGCCTGCCCAGCAGGGCCGGCAGCAGGGAAAGACGGAATCGGGGGGAGGACTGGGGGCCTGCAGCGTTCACGCCGGAACTTCCTTGTATTGATGTGCGGTAAGCCGCGTCCTGTCGGCGGACCTGCTCCATGGGCTGGAGCGGCAGGCCACGGGACCCTGGCGACGGCTGGGCTTATCGCGCGCTTGTTTATTTACTTATACGTAATCTGTATAAGCCTCATTTGTGGGAAAAATCGAATTACCTTAAAATGCAAGGCTTTGCGGCGGGTTGCGCAGCGGCATCTCGAAAGCCTTCAAGGGCCTCCTCCAGGCGTCCACAAGACGCCAGATACCGGCAAAAGCACCTCAACAAAGGTTGACCAGCCGCAACATGATTTTAACCGTGCCATATTGCCATCAATTGCGGCGCAGTTAGCCATCGGTTTGAAGAAATTTTACAGATAGGACAGTTATGACCCACGTTGTCACCGATTCCTGCGTCCGTTGCCGCTATACGGATTGTGTGGATGTTTGCCCGGTGGATTGTTTCCGCGAAGGCCCCAATTTCCTCGCGATTGACCCCGATGAGTGCATCGACTGCGCCGTCTGCGTGGCCGAGTGCCCGGTCAATGCGATCTACGCGGAAGAAGACGTGCCGGCCGACCAGCAGCAGTACATCGCCCTGAACGCCGATCTGTCCCGCAACTGGCCCTCCATCACCAAGACCAAGGCACCGCTGCCGGAAGCCGAGGAATGGAAGGACAAGACCGACAAGCTGCAATACCTGCAGCGCTGATTCCTGCGGAGAATCAAGTGGGCCGGGCCTGTCCCGGTCGACAATGGCGGTTGCGCATCCAGCCCGGCAGCTTCATCGCCCACGCCAGATGCGCAGCCGTTTGCATTTGGCCGCCAGCAATACCCCTGAGAGCCGCATGGCCGGGCTGAACTGCCCGCTGCTTTGCAGTCCTGTGCGCTCTTGGCAAGCATCTCGCATCTCTTTTACCTGGCCTCTCCCCCGCCAGCGGCCCCGCCGCCAGCCAGCGCGCCGCGCAAGGGAAAAGCCGCCCTACTGATCTGATCTACTGAAACAGGAATATCAAGAAAATCATGGAAAACAATGTCCAGACTGCGGCAGTCAACGGTGTCATCGATGCCGATGCCGTCATCATCGGCGCCGGCCCGGTGGGCCTGTTCCAGGTATTCGAACTCGGCCTGCTGGAAATCAAGGCGCACGTGATCGATTCGCTGCCCGTGGTCGGTGGCCAGTGCGTGGAGCTGTATCCGGACAAGCCCATCTATGACATCCCGGCCGTGCCCGTCTGCACCGGTCAGGAACTGACCGACAACCTGTTGAAGCAGATCGAGCCCTTCTCGCCGACCTTCCACCTGGGCCAGGAAGTGACCCTGGTGAACAAGCGCGAAGATGGCCGTTTCGACGTCGAAACCTCCACCGGCACCAAGTTCATCACCAAGACCATCTTCATCGCCGCCGGCGTGGGCTCGTTCCAGCCGCGTACCCTGAAGGTCGAAGGCATCGAACAGTTCGAAGGTTCGCAGGTGTTCTACCGCGTCAAGGACCCGGCCCTGTTCGAAGGCAAGAACATCGTCATCTGCGGCGGCGGCGACTCCGCGCTGGACTGGGCGCTGAACTTCGTGGGCAAGGCTGAATCGGTGATCCTGCTGCACCGTCGTGAAGAATTCCGCGCCGCCCCGGCTTCGGTGGCCAAGATGAAGGAACTGTGCGAACAGTATGAAATGCAGCTCCTGATCGGCCAGGTCACCGGCACCGAGATCAAGGATGGCAAGCTGGCCGAAGTCAAGGTCACCGGCGCCGACGGCGTCACCCGCCGTCTGCCGCTGGACATGCTGCTGGTCTTCTTCGGCCTGTCGCCCAAGCTGGGCCCGATCGCCGAGTGGGGCCTGGAAATCGAGCGCAAGCAGCTCAAGGTGATGGATACCGAGAAGTTCGAGACCAACGTCCCGGGCATCTTCGCCGTGGGCGACATCAACACCTATCCGGGCAAGAAGAAGCTGATCCTGTCGGGCTTCCACGAAGCCGCGCTGGCTGCCTTCGGCGCTGCGCCCTACATCTTCCCGGAAAAGAAGATCCACATGCAGTACACCACCACCTCGCCCAAGCTGCACAAGATCCTGGGCGTGGAAAGCCCGGTGTTCGACTGATTATTGGTCGCAACATCATCAGCGCCGCTGCAAGCGGCCGGCAGAGCCCCCGTCCGGTACGGGGGCTTTTCATTTATGAAGGTTTTTGCAGAAACCTGTGGGACTGGCACCACTGGTCTGACCAGCAAGCGGGGCGTAAGGCAAAGCATGCTATGCTACTGCGTCGCAACAAGGAAGAAGTTGACAAGTTAAACACAATATGAACTTTGTCAGCCGATGATCGTCGCCAAACGTTTGTGGCACATGCTTGCTGCGCACCTGGTCCGGGTTATCCGCCCGGACGGGAAAGCCAGCCGGTGCTTGTATAAAGGTCAGCTATGCTTTATCAACTGCATGAACTCAATCGCGCGTTCCTGAACCCCATGATGCAATGGGCCGAAACCTCGGCCAAACTGTTCTCGGACCCGGTTTCCCCGCTCGCCCACACCCCCTTCTCGCAACGCATTGCCGCCGGCTATGAGCTGTTGTATCGCCTGTCCAAGGAATACGAAAAGCCGCAATTCAACATCGGCGAAGTCGCTGTCGATGACAAGCCGGTCGGCATCACCGAGGAGGTGGTCGAAACCAAACCCTTCTGCCGCCTGATCCACTTCAAGAAGGACCTGTCGGCCCGCCAGAGCGCCGCGTTGAAGCAGCCCACCGTGCTGGTGGTAGCGCCCCTGTCCGGCCACCATTCCACCCTGCTGCGCGAGACCGTCAGGGCGCTGCTGCAGGAACATGACGTCTTCATCACCGACTGGACCGATGCGCGCATGGTTCCGGTCGAACAGGGTGACTTCCACCTGCACGATTATGTTTATTACGTGCAGGACTTCATCCGCACCCTCGGTCCGGACGTGCACGTGATCTCGGTCTGCCAGCCCACCGTACCGGTACTGGCGGCCATTTCGCTCATGGCCAGCGCCAACGATCCCAAGCTGCCCAAGAGCATGACCATGATGGGCGGCCCCATCGATGCCCGCAAGTCGCCCACGGCGGTCAACGACCTGGCCACCGAAAAGCCCTTCTCCTGGTTCGAAAACACGGTGATCTACAGCGTACCGGCCAACTACCCCGGCTTTGGCCGCAAGGTCTACCCCGGCTTCCTGCAACATGCCGGCTTCGTGGCCATGAACCCGCGCCGTCACGCCCAGAGCCACTGGGATTTCTACATGCACCTGCGCGATGGCGACGATGCCTCGGCCGAGGAACACCGCAAGTTCTACGACGAGTACAACGCCGTGCTGGACATGCCGGCCGAGTTCTACCTGGAAACCATCAAGGTCGTGTTCCAGGACTTCAATCTGGCCCGTGGCACCTGGGAAATCGAAGGCCAGCTGGTACGTCCGCAGGACATCAAGTCGGTCGCCCTGTTCACCATCGAAGGCGAGTTGGACGACATCTCCGGCTCCGGCCAGACCCAGGCGGCCCAGGAACTGTGCAGCAGCATCCCGAAGTCGCGCAAGCAGCACTTCACCGTGCCCAAGGCCGGCCACTACGGGATCTTCTCGGGCCGTCGCTGGCGCGAGATCGTCTGCCCCAAGATCGGCGAATTCATCCGCGCCAACGCGTAAGTACCGCCATCACGGCAAGAACGGCGCCCCGTCCCGACGGTGGCGCCGTTTTGCTTTGAGCTGCCGGCATGACTTGGCGGCGGTTTGGCCGGATAATAGCGCCCTTATTCCGTTGAACTGCCTGACCGCCGTGCCGCCATCCGCCACCACCGCGTCCGCCACCCTGGCCGACCGCCTCGAAGACCTGCTGCCGCAAACCCAATGCACCAAGTGCGGTTATCCGGCTTGCCGTCCCTATGCCGAAGCCATGGCCGAAGGCCGCGCTGCGTACAATCAGTGCCCGCCGGGCGGTGCCGAAGGCGTGGCGCGGCTGGCGCAATTGCTGGGCCAGCCGGTGATCCCCTTGAATCCCGCCCACGGCAGCGAGCAGCCACGCCGTGTCGCGGTGATCGATGAAGCCATCTGCATCGGCTGCACGCTCTGCATCCAGGCCTGCCCGGTCGATGCGATTGCCGGTGCGGCCAAGCAGATGCACACCGTCATCGAATCGCTGTGCACCGGCTGTGATCTGTGCGTGGCGCCCTGCCCGGTCGACTGCATCAACATGGTCGAGGCCACGCCCGGTCGCACCGGCTGGCAGGCATGGCGCCAGGAGCAAGCCGACGCCGCCCGTGCGCGCCACGACTGGCGCACCTTGCGCCTGAAGCGCGAGAAGGAAGAAAACGACGCCCGCCTGGCTGCCAAGGCCGCCGCCAAGTTGCAGGAAGTGGAAGCGGCCGCGGCCGGCACGCCCGAAGAACAAGCCGAACTGGCCCGCAAGAAAGCCATCATCCAGGCCGCCATGGAGCGTGCGCGCCTGAAGAAACTGCAAGCCGAACAAGCCAGCCCCACGACCGGACGCGAACAGCCATGAACCCGACCAAACGCCGCGAGATCTTCGAGCGCCTGCGCCAGGCCAATCCCACCCCCACCACCGAACTGGAATACACCACCCCGTTCGAACTGCTGATCGCCGTGCTGCTCTCGGCCCAGGCCACCGACGTCTCGGTCAACAAGGCCACGCGCAAGCTCTATCCGGTGGCCAACACGCCCGAGGCGATCTACCACCTGGGGGTGGAGCAGCTCATGCCCTACATCCAGACCATCGGGCTGTACCGCACCAAGGCCAAGAACGTCATCGAGACCTGCCGCATCCTGATCGAGCAGCACGGCGGCGCGGTACCGGAGTCGCGCGAGGCGCTGGAAGCCTTGCCCGGCGTGGGCCGCAAGACCGCCAACGTGGTCCTGAACACGGCCTTCGGCCATCCCACCATCGCGGTGGACACGCACATCTTCCGGGTCTCCAACCGTACCGGCATTGCACCAGGCAAGGACGTGGACGAAGTCGAACGCAAGCTCATCAATTTCGTCGCGCCTGAATTCCGCCAGGATGCGCACCACTGGTTGATCCTGCATGGCCGCTACACCTGCATCGCGCGCAAGCCCCAGTGCTGGAATTGTCTGATCGCCGACCTGTGCGAATTCAAGCAGAAAACGCCACTTCCGGCCAAGGGCGTGTAAACAGGCCCTAGCGAGGAAGCCCGTTCAGACGGGCGATGGGCACCCAGCGCTGGTCCTGAACTTCATAGAGGGTAAAAGTCGGGTTGAGCAGGTCGCCTTCCTCGTTGAAGGCGACCGGTCCACTCACGCCCTCGAAGCGCAGGCGGTGCATGGCGCGGGCAATCACCTCCGGATCGGTGCTGCCGGCATGGCGCAGACCGAGGATGATGGATTGCGCCGCCTCATAGGCAAAGACCGCATAGAGGTCGATTTCCGAATCGAAGGCATCGATGTAGCGCTGGCGGAAATGCCGCCAGCCCGGCATCTTGTCCTGCGGCGGACCGGGTTCCAGCACCAGCGCCCCGTTGGCATCGGGTCCGGCGCGCATGAGGAAGGGCAAGCCCAGCGTACCGGGCGAGGTCATCAGGCGCGCCTCCAGTTTCAATCGACGGATGGATTTGGCCAGCACGCCGGCCTGCCAGTCCAGTCCGCCGAAGAAAATCAGGTCCGGCTTCAGGCCGCGGGCCTGCAGCAGCGGGGCGTTGAAGTCGGAGGTCTTGTCGCTGACGTCGTACCGGGCCAGCACCTTGCCGCCCTGCGCCTGTACTTCGCGGGCGAACTGTTCGGCCAGGCCCTGGCCGAAGGGCGTGCGGTCGTCCAGGGTGACCACGGTGCGCACACCGAGCTTCTCGACCGCGTAGCGGGCCGACCAGCGGCCGATGCTCTCGTTGTTGGGAATGGTACGGAAGATGCGCGGATAGGACAGCGCCGTGAGCGTGCGGCTCATCGCCGAGGGCGTGACCTGGATCACGCCTGCCGCATGGTAGACCGGAGCAGCGGCCAGGCTGGTGCCGCTGGTCCAGTGGCCGACCACGCCGATGACGTGCTGGCTCACCAGATAGCGCGCCACATATTGCGCCGTACCGGGGTCGGCGCGATCGTCCTGCGCGATCAGCTTGAGACGGTAGCGCGTGCCACCGATGACCACACCGCGCCGGTTGGCCTCGTCCAGCGCCAGTTGCACGCCATTGCGCATGCTGCGACCAACGCCCAGCGACGGCCCGCTCAGGGGGCCGGCAAAGCCGATGGCCAGCGTTGCTTCATCGCCCGACGGCTCGTCGCTGGTCATGGCCGCCTTGCCGGCGGCCGAAGGCGCCGCCAGCGCACCCTGCGCCAACCAGCCCGCGGCAACCAGCGCCACGCACAACAACGGTCTTGTCCATGACCACGACACTGAGCGGCGCACAGGCCGAATCCGGCCTTCACCAAAACGCATGCCTTATCCCTTCTCGCTGCCCGGCCTTGCGTTTCCCCCCATCGCGTCACGGCGATGCGGCCGGGTACTGCCTTGGATGGATTATTTTGATGCTTGTCTTAGGGAAAGAATATTACTTCATATCCGCCTGCCATGTCGCCGCTCCGGAGGCGGCTCCTGATGCGGCGGACAGACCGGCGTAGAATAGCGCTTTATCTCCGATTGATGCACCGCCATGTTCACGCCGTCCCAGCACGATGTCCGCCGCTTCTTCTGCGAAGCCTACCGCAAGCACCAGGGCAATCAGGTGCTCACGCCCCTGGAAGCCATCGCCCGCGACTGGATCGTCCAGCATCCGGAATACCATGAAGCCCTGCGCGACGTGGACGAAGCACTGGCGGCCGACTATTCCATCGAGCGCGGCCACAGCAATCCCTTCCTGCATCTGTCAATGCACCTGTCGATCACGGAGCAGATTTCCATCGATCAGCCCCCCGGCATCCGCGGCGCCTTTCAGTTGCTGGCGCAGCGCCGCGGCTCGGAGCATGAGGCCCATCACGAGATCATGGAAGCCCTGGGCGAGATGATCTGGAACGCCCAGCGCAGCGGCTTGCCGCCGGACGGGGCAGCTTATATCGACAATATCAAGCGACGGGCACAGGGATAGAAGCGCGCAAGACAACAAAAAACCACGCCGCAACACCCCGCCGGCGTGGTTTTTTTCCCTGCAGAACGGGCCCTTCTTATTTGCGCAGCACCAGGCTCCCCGGCAGGCTGTGCAGATACGCGGCGATGTCGTTGATGTCTCGGTCGGTCAGCGGCTTGGCCTGGGCCGACATGATGGCGTTGGTGCGACCATTCATGGCAGTGTCGCCACGGCGGTAGGCCGTCAGCGCATGCTTGAGGTAGTCCGCATGCTGGCCGGCCAGCTTGGGATAGCCCGGGTCGATGGGCGAGTTGTAGTCCTTGCCGTGGCAGGAGGCGCAATTGTACTTCTCCACCAGCGCGCGGCCATGGGCCACGTCGGCAGCGCTGGCCGCTTGCGACAGCAGGGCCGTGGCGGCCAGCAGCGTCAGGGCAATCAGATTGTTCTTCATCTCGTGGCTCCCCCTCACTTCTGCTGCGAATAGTAGGCGGCCAGGTCGGCGATGTCCTGGTCCGACAGGCTGGCGGCCACGCCCATCATGGTCGGATGCTTGCGCTCCCCCTTCTGGTAGGCGCGCAGCGCATTCTCGAGGTACTTGGCAGACTGCCCGCCCAGCATCGGCACCTGGTAGACCTCGGGATAGCTGGCTTTGTAGCCGGGGATGCCATGGCAACCGATGCACATGGAGACTTTGTTTTCAGCAGCCTTGGCATTGCCGACAATGTCGGCCGCAGACGCACTGCCAAGCATGCCGGCCAGGGCAAGAAACACGAGGTGTTTTTTCATGTGAGCAGGGTAAGTGAGTGAACTTGCCATCCGCCCCGCCTCAACGACGGCGCGACGGACACCCGACGAAACGCATCTTTTTTGCTGCCAGCGGCAAACTTTATCGTGCTTGTTCGATTGCCCTGGTATTGCAGGTTTGGCTGTTCTGCTATGGCTGAACCGATGTTTCGGCTCAAGCTTGTCTCTCCACTCCCCCTGCCTTGCGCAAAAAACGCTTCCGATTCTAACCAATAAAACCGGCAGCGTCATCCCTGCCTGCAAACCCGCACCATCAGACGCAATCGCCCGCCAGGCAAGGCCGGGCGGGCGATTCACGGATTATATGCGCTGCAATATTAACGCTATGGCATCTGGCTGATGCCAAGCCTAGGCGACATGTTGTGTGGCCTGAACCTGCATATCTTGCTTGTGCTCAAGTGAAGCCAGGCGCGGCTGCGGCTCATCCTCGGGGGACCCGCCCTGGCCGTCATCGTCGCCTTCCTCGTCGTCTGCGGAGTCATCCTGCACTGCCGCATCGGTCTTTTGCGGAAGGATGAAGAACAAGGGCCGCGCGACGAATCGGCGCAACACCGCCCGCATGGCGATATTGCGGGCCCGACGCGGCAGGTCGCGCGAGCGCAGCGCCAGCGCCAGGGCACAGGCGAAGGCGACCGCCACCGACAACAAGGCCGTGACGACCACGCCACCGGCCGCCAACCAGAAGGCCGGCGTCATCAGCGCATCCCAGCCCAGGCTGAAGACCGCCGCCGTCAGCGTGCCGGCGGCCAGCGTCACATGGCGGATATCCAGCGGCAGACTGAAGAAAGCGGCCACGACCGGCGCCATCCCCAGCAGCAGGGCCAAGGCCAGGCTACCGGCGATGGTGGCGACATTGCGCTCCAGCCAGGCGGCGCAGCGCTGGGCACGCAAGGCACCCAGTGCGTGCACCAGGCGACGATGGTTGGACACCACCTCGCGTACCCGGCGCAGGGCGAACCAGTTGTCGGCAAACCCCGCCGCCAGGCTGGCCAGCCAGAGCAAGACACCGGTCAATGCGGCATACAACGGGGTAGGCCCCACCAGCGAAAGCGCGCTGATGGCCTGGCGCGCCTGGTCAAGCGGCATGGGCCTGGCGCCCAGCGCAAACCAGCCCAGCGCGCACAAGGCGGCCGTCACCGGAATCACGGCCAGCAGGTTGCCGAAGATGCCCGCCGACTGCGAGCGCAGCAGCTGGCCGGATTCGGCGATGAGATCGCGCATGCCCTCGCTATCGAGGTCCCCCATCCGGGAGGCCAGCGCGGGGGCCGTCACGGCCGGCTGGCGGGTGGCCAGCACACCGCCCAGCGCGGCAATGAGCAGGAAGCTGGCGGCGTAGTTGAGTGAAGCCAGAGCGCCATCGACGAAGTGCACCACGCCCAGCGTGGACAGGCTCTGCTTGAGCAGCGCGGTGGCGGCGATGACCGCCCCGCCCAGCAGGCCCGCGCGCATCACGCGGCGGTAACCGGCACCGTCACGGGCAATGGCCTGCTCGCGATGATCGGCATTGCGCTCCACCATCTTGCGCGCCAGCAGGGCAAAGCTGCGTCGCATCAGGCCGCGTACCGAATCGCGATGATGATGGGCGGAGATCAGGTCGCACAGCAGCAACTGCATGCGCCCTGCCCCGGCCAATGCAGCCGGCCTGGCCACCATGCCGGGGATGGCCGGGCTGATGACCGGGCCGGGCACGCCGGAACGCACGTCGATGAGCCGCCCGATGCGCTGCAGGTGCGCGCGCATGCGCTCGACCCGATACACCAGGCTGACCGAGACCCCGTACTCATCCAGGTGCGCATAGATACGATCGGTCTGGGCATGACATACCGCCACCAGCATGCGCACGCTGCGCAAGGCACCCAGATCGCCCGGCTGGGCGCGCAACCAGGTTTCCATCTCGCGCCGCAGCGCCAGGAAGGGCGTGGCGCGCATCGGCATCTTGGGTTCCAGGCGCTGGCGGAAGGCCGGGCTGATACCGTCGGCCACCACGGTCGTGGTCAGGTAGGTGATGGCTTCCTCGATCTGCTGCCAGTACATGTGGGAAATCCCATCATCGGCCATCAGTTTCCACAGCCGTTGCAGCAGGTCATTGTCCAGCTCCAGCAACCAGGCGGCGTCGTCCGGATCGGGGAACATGGCCGTGAAGAGCGAGGACAGATCGGTCGGCGAGAGGTGGCGCGGCAGGACCAGCCGGGCCAGGCGTTCGCTCAGTTCGCCGAAGAAGCCAGGCTCGTGCGGCAGGCCGGTGGTGGAAAAGAGTTCGGGGCCGGTGGCTTCGCGCAGGGTCTTTTGCAACGCGTTCTGGACCGCGCGCCGCACGTCGCGGTGCTGATCCAGCCAGTCCAGCATGATGGCCAGACGTTGGCGCCGCACCTGGTGCCAGGCCTGACGATCCAGCAGCGAGACGGCCGGACGATGGCGCAGCCATTCGGCCACGTCGATCATCCAGTTGGCCCGCTCATGCCAGCTGGCGGCGGGATCGATGCGGCGCATCAAGACCTCCAGTTGCCGGCCGACATCATGGCGATCCATGTAACGCGCCTGCATGCCGTGACGCATTCGTCTCCACACCACCAGCATCTTGAAGAAAAGAAATTTCATGGGCAGTGAGCGCCTGGGGCGCTGTCAGTTTGTTGCATGCGTAGCCCTTGATATAGGAACGTTTTCACCAATTTCAAGCGGTCGCGGAGGTGTGCAGCTTTTCCCTTATACTCATGGAAACGTCCGGCACGGCTGCTGCAATGCCGCATCCTGTCGGCACGCCGACCACTGCAACCTGACAAGGACAGCATCCATGCCAGATCATTCCACCGCTTCCGCCAAGCCGGGCAAATTCACCGGCAGCGAGCATTATGTAGCCACTGATGACCTCAAGCTGGCCGTCAATGCCGCCCTCACCCTGCAACGTCCGCTGCTCATCAAGGGCGAACCCGGCACCGGCAAGACCATGCTGGCCGAGGAAGTGGCGGCCGCCCTGGGCCGCCCGCTGCTGCAGTGGCACATCAAGTCCACCACCAAGGCCCAGCAGGGCCTCTACGAATACGATGCCGTGTCGCGCCTGCGCGATTCGCAACTGGGCGACGAGCGCGTCAAGGACATCCACAACTACATCGTCAAGGGCGTGCTGTGGCAGGCCTTCACCGCCGAGGAACCGGTGGTGCTGCTGATCGACGAGATCGACAAGGCCGATATCGAGTTCCCCAACGACCTGTTGCGTGAAATCGACCGCATGGAGTTCTACGTCTACGAGACGCGTGAACTGGTGCGCGCGAAGCACCGCCCGCTAGTGGTCATCACCTCCAACAACGAGAAGGAATTGCCGGACGCCTTCCTGCGCCGCTGCTTCTTCCACTACATCAAGTTCCCCGACAAACAGACCATGCAGCAGATTGTCGATGTGCACTTCCCGCACATCAAGCGCGATCTGCTGGCGCGCGCGCTGGAGGCGTTCTATCAGGTGCGCGAGGTACCGGGCATCAAGAAGAAGCCCTCGACCTCGGAACTGATCGACTGGCTCAAGCTGCTCATGGCCGAGGATATCGCGCCCGAGACCCTGCACAATCCCGACAACAAGGCCGTGGTGCCGCCTCTGCATGGGGCCCTGCTCAAGAACGAGCAGGACGTGCATCTGTTCGAGCGGCTGGTCTTCATGTCGCGCAACAATCGCTGAAGCTGTCTCCATTTTCGGGAGCCGTCATGCAATTCCTTTCGCCGATCACCCTGAAGGGCCAGTTTGCCACTGTCGAGCCGCTGCATGCCGAGCATCACGATGCGCTCATCGCCGCCGTCTCGGACGGCAAGCTGTGGAAGCTCTGGTACACCGCCATCCCCAAGCCGGAAACCATGCGCGCCGAGATCGAACGCCGCCTGCATCTGCAGCAGCAGGGCAGCATGCTGCCCTTCGTGATCCGCCGCAATGACACCGGCGCGCTGTGCGGCATGACCACCTACATGAACGCCGACGTGGCCAACCGGCGCGTGGAGATCGGCTCCACCTGGTATGCCGCCAGCGCCCAGCGTACCGGCATCAATACCGAGTGCAAGCTGATGCTGTTGACGCACGCCTTCGAGGACATGCACTGCATCGCCGTCGAATTCCGCACCCACTGGATGAACCAGCAATCGCGTGCGGCCATCGCGCGACTGGGGGCAAAGCAGGATGGCATCCTGCGCAATCACCAGCGCATGCCGGACGGTTCCTACCGCGACACGGTCGTGTTTTCCATCATCGAATCGGAGTGGCCGACGGTGCGTCGTCATCTTCAATTCAAGCTGGGCCGCTGAGACGGCGGCCAGACGGGTGCCATGCTGATCGACTTCTTCTACACCGTGAAACAGGCTGGCGTACCGGCCTCGATCAAGGAATTCCTCACCTTGCTGGAGGCGATGGACAAGCAGGTCATTTCACCTTCGCTGGATGAGTTCTATTTTCTCTCGCGCCTGACGCTGGTCAAGGACGAGGCCCACTTCGACAAGTTCGACCGCGCCTTCGGAGCCTACTTCAAGGGCATCGAAACGATCTTCGAGAAGCGGCCGGAGATTCCGCTGGAATGGCTGGTCAAGCAATTGCAGCGCGACCTCACGCCCGAGCAGAAGGCCGCCATCGAGAAGTTCGGCTACGACAAGCTGATGGATCGCTTGAAGCAATTGTTGGAAGAACAGAAGGAGCGCCACGAAGGCGGCAGCAAATGGATCGGCACCGGCGGGGTATCGCCCTTCGGCCACGGCGGTTTCAACCCGGAAGGCATCCGCATCGGCGGCAAGGGCGGCCAGCGCAGCGCGGTGAAGGTGTGGGAGGAACGCGAATACAAGGACTACGACGGCGAACGCGAACTGGGCACGCGCAACATCAAGGTGGCGCTGCGCCGCCTGCGCCGCTTTGCCCGGGAAGGACTGGAGGAAGAACTGGCGCTGGACGACACCATCCGCGCCACTGCCAGCAATGCCGGCTACCTCGACATCCGCATGCAGCCCGAGCGCAAGAACAAGATCAAGGTGTTGATGCTCTTCGATGTGGGCGGATCGATGGATGACCACATCGCCCGCACCGAAGAACTGTTCTCGGCGGCCCGGACCGAGTTCAAGAACATGGATTTCTTCTACTTCCACAACTGCGTGTATGACTATCTGTGGAAGAACAATCGCCGCCGCCACGCCGAGCGCTTCCCGACCTGGGATGTGCTGCGCAAGTACACGCCCGATACCAAGCTCATCTTCGTGGGCGATGCCACCATGAGCCCTTACGAAATCGTGCAGCCGGGCGGCTCGGTGGAATACAACAATGCGGAAGCGGGCGCCGAATGGCTGCAGCGCTTCACCAGCACCTTCCCGCACTTCGTCTGGCTCAATCCCGAGCCGGAAGGCCTGTGGCAATACCGGCAATCGATCGCGCTGATCCGCCAGCTCATGAACAACCGCATGTTCCCGCTGACCATGGATGGGCTGGAGGGAGCGATGCGATTGCTCAGCAAGTAGGTCCTCAGGCCGCGACCGGGGTATAGCCTGCTTCCTCGATGGCCTCGGCAAACTGTTGCGCCGGCAGGCTGCTGTCGATGACCACGCGCTTGTCGGCCACGGCAATATCGACCCTGGCATTGGCGTCTACCTCCTTGACGGCCTTGGTGATGACGCCGGCGCAGTGGTTGCAGGTCATGTCGTTGACGGTGAAGGTGGTGCTCATGGCGTTTCCTTTCATGAAATGAAGTCAGTGACGGAAGCTTAAACCTTCCTGCCATGGCAAGGTCAAGCGCAAGAACAGGCATCCATGCGAGAATCGGGCTTGACCTTACCATCATGGGAAGGATGATGATACAGGCTTCGATCCATCCTTCCGGAGTTGTCGCCATGTCCACTTCCACCCCAGCTGCCGCCGAGATCAGCCTCGACATCGAAGGCATGAGCTGTGCCTCCTGCGTGATGCGCGTGGAGAAGGCCCTCAAGAAAGTCCCTGGCGTAACCGACGTCAGCGTCAACCTGGCCACCGAACGCGCCAGCATCGCCACGGCCGATACCGTGGCCCCGGCCATCCTGATTGCCGCCATCGAAAAGGCCGGTTATCAGGCCCGCCAACACATTCCCGAAGAGACTGCCGCACCGGCCGCCACCGCACGAGGCCTGCCCAGCTGGTGGCCGGTGGCGGTCGCGGCCGCGCTGTCGCTGCCGCTGGTCTTGCCCATGCTGCTGGCCCCGCTGGGCATCACCTGGAGCCTGCCCCCGCTGTGGCAATGGCTGCTGGCCACGCCGGTACAGTTCTGGCTGGGCTGGCGTTTCTATCATGCGGGCTGGGGTGCGCTGCGCGCCCGCTCGGGCAACATGGACCTGCTGGTGGCCCTGGGCACCAGTGCGGCCTACGGACTGTCGCTGTGGCAATGGCTGAGCCTGCCGGCCATGACCGATCACGCCATGACCATGCCGCATCTCTACTTCGAAAGTTCGGCCGTGGTCATCACCCTGGTGCTGCTGGGCAAATGGCTGGAAGGCCGCGCCAAGCGGCAGACCGCCGATGCCATCGCGGCGCTCAACGCCTTGCGGCCGGACCGTGCCCGGGTACGCCGTGACGGACAGGACATCGACGTGCCGCTGGCGCAGGTGCGCGTGGGGGACCTGGTTGTGCTGCGTCCGGGCGAGCGGGTCCCGGTCGACGGCATCGTCAAAGAGGGTCGCAGCCATTTGGACGAAGCCTTGCTGACCGGCGAGAGTCGTCCGCAGGCCAAGCAAGCCGGCGACCAGCTCGCCGCCGGCGCCATCAATACCGACGGTGTGCTGGTCTTCGAAGCCACCGCCATCGGTGCCGAAACCATGCTGGCGCGCATCGTGCGCATGGTGGAACAGGCCCAGGCAGCCAAGGCGCCGATCCAGCGACTGGTGGACCAGGTCAGTGCCGTCTTCGTCCCTGCCGTGCTGCTGATCTCGGCCATCACCTTCTGCGCCTGGGGCCTGGCCACAGGACACTGGCAACAGGCCCTGCTCAATGCGGTGGCGGTGATGGTCATCGCCTGCCCTTGCGCGCTGGGCCTGGCCACGCCCACGGCCATCATGGCCGGGACCGGCGTGGCGGCGCGTCACGGCATCCTCATCAAGGATGCGCAGGCGCTGGAGATTGCGCATCGGGTCGATGTGATCGCCTTCGACAAGACCGGTACGCTCACCGTGGGCCGTCCGCGCCTGACCGAACTGTACGGCGCAGCCGCCACCGCAGAGGATCAGCAAGACCACTTGCTGGCCCTGGCCGCCGCCCTGCAGGCACGCAGCGAACATCCGCTGGCACGCGCCGTACTGGAGGCGGCAGCGGCCCGCCAGTCCTTGTCCGTGCCACCGGCCGGCCAGGTGCGCAGCGTGGCCGGACTGGGCATCGAAGGCGAAGTCGCAGGCCGGATGCTCTGTCTGGGCAGCAGTGGCTGGATGCAGCAGTTGCAGGCCAGCGCGCCAGCCCTGCAAGCACGGGCCGACGCGCTGCAGGCACAGGGCCGCACCCTGTCCTGGCTGGCCGAACGCCAGGCCGGGGAAGTCCGTATCCTGGGCCTGCTGGCCTTCGGCGACGAGATCAAGCCGGGCGCACGGGAAGCCATCGCCGCCCTGCACGCCCTGGGCATGCGCACCGCCATGCTCAGTGGCGACAACCGGGGCGCGGCGCAACAGGTCGCTGCGGCACTGGGGATCCGGGAGGTACGTGCCGAAGTGCTGCCGGGCGACAAGGCCGAGGCGGTAGCGGCCTTGCGTGAAGGCGGCAAGCACGTGGTGGCCATGGTCGGGGATGGCGTCAATGATGCGCCCGCGCTGGCCGCCGCCGATGTGGGCATGGCCATGTCCAGCGGCACCGACGTCGCCATGCAGGCCGCCGGCGTGACGCTGATGTATGGCGACCCGGGTCTGGCGGCCGATGCCATCGACATCTCCCGCCGTACCTACGGCAAGATCCGCCAGAACCTGTTCTGGGCCTTCATCTACAATCTGGTCGGCATTCCGCTGGCCGCCTTCGGTCTGCTCAATCCCATGCTGGCGGGCGCGGCGATGGCCTTTTCCAGCGTCAGCGTGGTCAGCAATGCCCTGCTGCTGCGCCGCTGGCGCCCGCATGGGCCCGCTACAACGGAGAAGTGAACATGAATATCGGACAAGCCGCCAGCGCCTCGGGTGTCTCGGCCAAGATGATCCGCCATTATGAAGAAACGGGACTCATCCCCAAGGCCGGGCGCACCGATGCCGGTTACCGCGTCTACGGCGAGCGCGAGGTGCACCTGCTGCGCTTCATCCGCCAGGCCCGGCAACTGGGGTTTTCCATGGCCCAGGTGAGCGACCTGATCGGGCTGTGGCTGGACCAGTCGCGCTCCAGCCGCAAGGTCAAGCAACTGGCGCAGACCCACATCGGCGAACTGGAGCAACGCATCCGCGAACTGCAAGGCATGAAGACCACGCTGGAACGGCTGGTGCAGGACTGCCATGGCGACAGCCGCCCCGACTGCCCCATCCTCGATGCGCTCGGGGCCGCAGCACCGTGCTGCACCGATGCGCAGGCGCGCACATGACGATGCCGCCCTGGCCGCCGACGAGCACCGCGTGGATGAGGCAAGCCATCCTGGCAAAACGGTGAAATCCTTCACCAGAGCAAAAAATGCCAGGCTTGCAGCGCGCAACCGGACTTGAGATGATAATTACCCTTCATATGTCACTCAAAATTACGTTATCCGGGTAGGGTCAAGATCACCCGCATAAAGATAAAGGGGGGATGTCCGCGATGCCACAGAGCAATCACTTGAGTTTCGTTGAAACCGACAGGCTGCGCATCGGCTTTGAGACCAGCGGCCCGCCCGAGGCGCCTGCCGTGATCCTGCTGCATGGCTGGCCGGATGACGTACGCACCTGGGACTCCTTCCTGCGGCCCTTGCGGGCGGCCGGCTACCGGGTGATCCGGCCCTACCTGCGCGGCTACGGTCCGACCTCTTTCCTGTCCGAATCGACGCCCCGCAGCGGCCAGCTGGCCGCACTGGGCAGCGACCTGATGGCCTTTGCCGATGCTCTGGGGCTGGAGCGCTATGGCGTCATCGGCCACGACTGGGGCGCGCGGGCGGCCTACATTGCGGCCTCGCAGACGCCCGCACGCATCAGCCACTGCATCGCCCTCTCCGTGGGCTGGGGAACCAATACGCCGGACCAGAAACTGTCACTGCAGCAATCGCGCAACTACTGGTATCACTGGTTCTTCGCCACCCCGCGCGGTCAGGCCGAACTGCGCGAGGACCGCCGTGGCTTTGCACGCTTCATGTGGAATACCTGGTCACCGTCGTGGAAATTCGCCGAGAGTGAATTCGCCAATACCGCCGCCTCCTTCGAGAATCCTGACTGGGCCGATATCTGCGTGCATTCCTATCGTCATCGCTGGGGCTTTGCCGAAGGCGATCCCGCCTATGCGGCACTGGAAGCCAAATTGCTGGAGACGCCGCGCATCATGGTGCCCACGCTGGTGCTGCACGGCACCGAGGATGGTGCCAATCATCCCTCGACTTCGGAAGAACGGGAGCAGTACTTCGGCCAGGCCTACCGCCGTGTGCTCATCCCGGGCGCCGGGCATTTTCCCCAGCGTGAAAAACCCGATGAAGTGATCGAGGAAGTGCTGGCCTGGCTGGCACGCCCGGCCTGAAGACGGGCCTCAATGGCAGCCGCCGCCATGGCTGCCCAGGTTGGCCGGCTTGAGGTCATCGGGCAGGCTGGCCAGCCCTTGCAGGATGCCGCAATCGCGCGCCGGTTGCTCCACCTCGCACTGGGCGCGCAACTGCTGCAGCTGCGCCTGCAGCGCCTGCAACTGCGCAATGCGCTGGGCCACGTGGCCGATGTGCTTGTCCAGCAGCGCGTTGACTTCCCCGCAATTCTGCTCGGGCGCATCGCGCAGGCGCAGCAGCTCGCGCACCTCGTCGAGCGTCATGTCCAGCGAGCGGCAATGACGGATGAACTGCAAGCGCTCCACATGCCGCACACCATAGAGGCGGTAGTTGGACTGCGAGCGCGTGGGCGCGGGTAACAGCGCCTGCTTCTCGTAATAACGGATGGTTTCCACCGGGCAATCGGCCTGAGTGGCCAGGTCGCCGATCTTGAGCGTATCCATGATGATCCTCGCTTGACCTTGTAGTTACTTCAGGGTTTTTAATATACCCCTGAAACCTGTTGGCTGCACAAGGAGCGCTCAATGACTGCCCATTCGCACAAGCACAAGCACGATCACCATCACTCGCATGACCAGCATGACCACGACCACGCGCATGCTCCCCGGACACAGGCCCACGGCTGCTGCGCCGGCCATGGCTGCGCCAGCAACGAGGCGGTCTCTGCCCCGGTGGCGGCGGCGCAGCTGGAGGGGGCGACCGAAGAGGCGGTCTTCTTCATCCAGAAGATGGATTGCCCGACCGAAGAAAAGCTCATCCGCGAACGCCTCGCGCAGATGCCCGGCGTGGGTACGCTGGCCTTCAACCTGATCCAGCGCGAGCTGACCGTGCAACACCAGTTGCCTTCCATCGCCCCGCTGGTGGACACCTTGAAGGCACTGGACATGCTGCCTGCCGTGAAGTCCGACTCGCTGGACGCCGAAGCCGGACGTGACGCCCCCGACCAGGCCGCCGCCTATCGCATCCCGGCGCGCCGCTGGGCGCTGCTGGGTCTGGCCGGCGTGGCCGCTCTGGGCGCCGAAGTGCTGGCCTGGACCAGCGGGGATGAACGCTCGCTGCCCGTGATCGCCCTGGCCATCGCCGCCATCCTGCTGGGCGGACTGGGCACGCTCAAGAAGGGCTGGATCGCGCTGCGCAATGTCTCGCTGAACATGAATTTCCTGATGTCGCTGGCCGTCATCGGCGCCGCCGCGATCGGCCAGTGGCCGGAAGCTGCCGTAGTGATCGTGCTGTTCACCCTGGCCGAGATGATCGAAGCCCTGTCACTGGACCGCGCCCGCCATGCCATTGCCGGACTGATGGCGATGACGCCCGACATGGCGACCCGGCGCGGCGAGGACGGTGTCTGGTCAACTGTACCGGCCCGTACCGTGACAGTGGACGACACTGTACGGGTGGGCCCTGGGGAACGTGTACCGCTGGATGGTGTACTGCTGTCTGGTAGCACCAGCATCAACCAGGCTGCCATCACCGGCGAAAGCATACCGGTACAGAAGCAGGAAGGTGACCCGGTCTTCGCCGGCACCATCAATGAACAGGGCGCCTTCGAGATGCGCGTGACAGCCGTGCAAGGTGATTCGACGCTGGCGCGCATCGTCAAGAGCGTGCAGCAGGCACAGGGCCAGCGCGCGCCTACGCAACGCTTCGTCGACCATTTTGCGCGCTACTACATCCCGGCCGTCGTCGCGATGGCCGTGCTGGTGGCGCTACTGCCACCGCTGCTGGCCGGCGCACCCTTCCAGCCCTGGCTGTACAAGGCCCTGGTGCTGCTGGTGATCGCCTGCCCCTGCGCGCTGGTCATCTCCACCCCCGTGACCATCGTCAGCGGCCTGGCCTCGGCGGCGCGCCATGGCATCCTGATCAAGGGCGGCGTCTATCTGGAGCAAGGCCGCCAGCTGCGCACCCTGGCGCTGGACAAGACCGGCACCCTCACCTTCGGCAAGCCACGCGTGACCGACGTGGTTTCGCTGCATGCCGATGCCGACCAGCAGGCCCTGTTGCAACTGGCGGTGTCACTGGCGGCGCGCTCGGATCATCCGGTCTCGCGCGCCATTGCCGATCAGGAAGAGATCGTCACCCTGGAGGTCAGCGACTTTGCCGCGCTGGCCGGACGCGGCGTACAGGGGCGCATTGGCGGACAAATGCTGCACCTGGGCAATCACCGTCTGGTGCATGAGCTGGGCCAATGCAGCCCGGAACTGGAAGCCCGTCTGCAAGCCTTCGAAAAACAGGGCAAGACCACTACCCTGCTATGCCGCGAAGATCAGCCGCAGTTGTTGATCGCCGTGGCCGACACCGTGCGTCCCGGCAGCAAGGAAGCGGTGGCCGGGCTGCGGGCGCTGGGCGTGGAGGTCATCATGCTGACCGGCGACAATGGCCACACGGCCCAGGCCATCGCCGCGCAGACCGGGATTGCCGATGCCCGTGGCGAGCAACTGCCGGAGGACAAGCTCAAGGTGATCGAGGAACTCGCTGCGCGCCATGGCGTGCGCAGCGTGGGCATGGTGGGCGATGGCATCAATGATGCCCCGGCGCTGGCGCGCGCCGACATCGGTTTCGCCATGGGCGCGGCCGGTACCGACACGGCGCTGGAAACGGCCGATGTGGCGCTGATGGATGACGACCTGCGCAAAATCCCCGACTTCATCCGCTTGAGCCGCAAGGCCCATACGGTACTGGTGCAGAACATCAGCATTGCGCTGGGCATCAAGGCGGTGTTCCTGGCGCTGGCGCTGCTGGGCATGAGTTCGTTGTGGATGGCGGTGTTTGCCGACATGGGAGCCAGCCTGATCGTGGTCTTCAACGGACTGCGCCTGGTACGCGGCTTGCGCCAGCGCAAGGCCGGCTCCTGAGTCCGGCGCGACAGCTTGATCGCCGGCGCAGCGGCGGTCTATACTGCCGCCCATGATGCTGCGCGCAAAACTCCTCCTGCTCTGGTTGCTGGCGCTGGCCATTCCCGTCCAGGGATGGGCCGCAGTGCTACAGCCCTGCGCGCCCGGGCAACAGCAGTCGCTGCAGCATCACGCGTCGGCGATGCCGCAGGCACATCAGACGCATCAAGGACATCACGCGGATCATTTGGCAGCAGCGCAAGTGGCCGCTGCCGATGATACACAGACCGAACATCAGCAACAGCAACAGCCACAGGCCCACGGCTCCTGCAGCTTCTGCGCCGCCTGCACCGTCGGTGGCCTGCTGCCGCTGGCCTTGACTGCACCACCTGCCCCCGATCTTCCCTCGCGCGAGTTCAACGCGCTGCCGGCTTCCGGCTTCGTCGGCTATCTGCCGGAAAATCCCGACCGTCCCCCTGCCCTCGCCTGACATCGCCCTGCACACCTTCGCGTGTGTCTGAGCCCGCACGTGCCGAACCCGGCGCGTGCGGGGCATGACGATCATCATCAGACGAGGATTCCATGATGTCCCACGTTTCACGTCCCTGGCGGACTGCCGCCGTGGCCGCCTGCACCTTGCTGGCCGGCTGCGCGCAGCTGTCGCCCGACGGCGGTTTCGACCAGCTCGCGCAGAGCAGCAGCGCGCGTCTCGGCCAGGCCCCTGCCTGGAACCGCACCCCGCAACAAACCCAGGCCAGCAAGGAGCGCGTGCGCCAGTTGCTGCACGATCCTGCCGACGGTGCAGCGCGCCTGGCCAACGCCGACGATGCGGTGCAGATTGCGCTCATCCACAATCCGGACCTGCAGGCCGAGTTCGCCCAACTCGGCGTGGCCGAAGCCGACCTGGTGCAAGCCGGGCGGCTGCCCAATCCGGGGTTTTCTTTCAAGCGCACCCATGCCGGTGACGATCTGAAGATCGAACGCAGCCTGTCGTTGGGCCTCATGCGCCTGCTCACCCTGCCGGCTGCCTCGCGCATCGAGCAACGGCGCTTCGAGCAGGTCCGTCTGTGGCTGGCCGGGCGCGTGCTGACGGTCGCAGCACAGACCCGACAAGCCTACTATCGGGCGGTCGCCGCGCAGCAGGGCTTGCAGTATCAGGAGCAAGTAGCCGACGCCGCCGAGGCCGCGCATGAACTGGCCGCGCAGATGGCGCGGCTGGGCAATATCAGCCAGCTTGATGCGGCGCGCGAGCAGTTCTTCTATGGACAGGCCCAGGCCAGCCTGCAACAGGCCCGTCGGCAGGCGGCGCAACACAAGGAAGCGCTGGCCCGCCTGCTGGGCCTGGCGCCGGATTTCGCCCTGCCCGCGCAATTGCCGGCACTGCCCCGGCAGCTTGATACGGTGGACGACATCGAACAGCAAGCCCTGCAACAGCGCCTGGACGTGCAGGCTGCGCGCACCGAACTGGAGGGCCTGCAAGCCTCGCTGGGCCTGACCCGCAGCACGCGCCTGATCAACGTGCTGGACCTGGGCGCAGTGCGGACCACCGAGCGCGGCAAGCCGCCCGAAAACGGTTACGAAATCTCGCTGGAGATTCCCTTGTTCGATTGGGGCCAGGCGCGCGTGGCCAAGGCCGAGGCCATCTATCTGCAAGGCGCGCAAAAACTGGCCGCCAGCGTGCTCGATGCCCGCGCCCAGGCGCGCCTGGCCTGGCGCGAGCGGGAGGATGCCTATGCGCTGGCACGACGTTTCCAGGATCAACTGGTGCCGCTACGCCAGCGCATCGCCGAGGAAAACGTACTGCGCTACAACGGCATGCTCATCAGCGTCTTCGCCCTGCTGGCCGACGCCCGCGAACAGGCTGCCACCGTGAACGCCGCCATCGAAGCCCAGCGTGATTTCTGGATCGCCGACGCCGGCCTGCAACAGGCGCTGGGCGGCCATCCCCAACCAGGAAAGCAACCATGAACCCGACCGACAAACAACGCCGCCACTTCCTGCAAGGCGCGGCCCTGGCGGTGAGCGCCGGCGCCCTCAGCCGCGCGGGCGCCGCCAGCCTGCCCGAAGCCGCGCTGCAAACCAGCGCCGCGACGCAGCCGCCACTGCAACCTGCCAATGGCCGCCCTTATCAGCCGGTGGTCACGCTCAACGGCTGGACCCTGCCCTGGCGCATGAAGAACGGCGTCAAGGAATTCCATCTGGTGGCCGAAGCGGTGGAACGTGAAATCGCCCCCGGCATGAAGGCCAGGCTGTGGGGCTACAACGGCCAGAGCCCCGGCCCGACCATCGAAGTGGTGGAAGGCGACCGGGTGCGCATCTTCGTCACCAACAAGCTGCCTGAGGCAACGTCGGTGCACTGGCACGGCCAGCGCCTGCCCAACGGCATGGATGGCGTATCGGGCCTGACGCAGCCGGCCATCCCGCCGGGCAAGACCTACGTCTACGAATTCACGGCCAAACGGGCCGGTACCTTCATGTATCACCCCCATGCCGACGAGATGGTGCAGATGGCCATGGGCATGATGGGCTTCTGGGTCACGCATCCCAGAGACCCCGGCTTCATGCGGGTGGACCGCGATTTCGTGTTCCTGATGAATGCCTACGACATTGCGCCGGGGGCAGCCGTCCCCAAGGTCAGCACCATGCTGGACTTCAACCTGTGGACCTGGAACAGTCGTGCCTTCCCCGGGATCGACCCGCTGGTGGTACGACAGAACGACCGGGTGCGCATCCGCGTGGGCAATCTCACCATGACCAATCATCCGCTGCATCTGCATGGTCACGAATTCAGCGTCACCGGCACTGATGGCGGCTGGGTGCCGCCATCGGCACGCTGGCCTGAGGTCACCACCGACATTGCCGTGGGCCAGATGCGCGCCATCGAGTTTGACGCCACCGAAGAAGGCGACTGGGCCCTGCACTGTCACAAGGCGCACCACACCATGAACGCCATGGGCCATGACGTGCCGACCATGATCGGGGTTGACCAGTCCAAGGTAGTGAACAAGATCAGCCGGCTCATTCCCGACTACATGGTCATGGGCGACAAGGGCGGCTCGATGGGCGAGATGGAGATGCCTCTGCCGGACAACACTCTGCCCATGATGACCGGACGCGGACCGTACGGACCCATCGAGATGGGTGGCATGTTCAGCACCGTCAAGGTTAGGCGCACGCTGGCGCGGGATGACTATCGGGACCCCGGCTGGTATCGCGCCCCTGCCGGCACGGTGGCGCGCGAATGGCAAGGCGAGATGCCCGAGGCACGGCGGGCGACACCGGACCAGTCCGGCTCCGGCGCACCGGCCACGCTGGAGGTCATCAAGCCCGGCGGGCATCAGGGGCATCATTGAATGTTCGACTCATTGAAGGCCCCGGCAATCTCATTGTTGAATGACTGTTTTTTGAATCAGCGACTGTGCTTCGCTGACGACTTCATGAAAGGAAAGATCATGTTACGCAAGCTCCTCATCACCGTAGTCCTTTGTCTTGACGCATGGGCGGCTCACGCACAGGGTGATGCGCCGCAGGTGGAGGGTGAAATCCGCAAGGTCGACACCGGCAATGGCAAGCTGACCATCCGTCATGGCGAGATTCCCAATTTGCAGATGGGTGGCATGACGATGGTGTTCAAGGCCACGCCCGAGATCCTGGCGCGGGCGCGCGAAGGTGAAAAGATCCGCTTTACTGCCGACCGGGTCGATGGTGCACTGACCGTGACCTCGCTGGAAGAAAAGCGCTGATCTTGCCAGGGCGAGCTCGGGACGATGCGCAATTTCGTCGTCCCGACGACCATGCTGTCGGGGACTTGGCGGTATCATCGGGGTTCGTTTCATCCATCCTGTCCATAAGACATAAGAGGCGGCCCTGCCGCCGCACAACAAAGGAGACTCCGGCATGCCCCAAGCGATCGAGCAAACCCCGTCGGCCTATGGCTATCCGCTGTTGATCAAGCAGTTGCTGCACAGCGCCCTGGCCACCGCCCCCGAGCAGGAAATCATTTACGGCGCGCGTCGCCTGAGCTATACCGGCTTTTACGAGCGGGTGCAGCGGCTGGCCAATGTGCTCAAGGAAATGGGCGTGCAGGCAGGCCATACGGTGGCCGTGATGGACTGGGACAGCAATCGCTATCTGGAATGTTTCTTCGCGGTGCCGATGATGGGTTGCGTGTTGCAGACGGTGAATGTGCGTCTGTCGCCGGAGCAGATTGCCTACACCTTGAATCATGCCCAGGCGGATATCTTGCTGGTCAATTCGGATTTCATGCCGGTGTTGAAGCAGATCCGGGGCGAGCTGAACACGCTGACGCGCTGTGTTCTGCTCACCGACGATGGCAGTCCCTGTCCGCAGGGACCGGGCTTTGCGGGGGAGTACGAAGCCTTGCTGGCCGAGGCTGGCAGCCGGTATGACTTCCCTGACTTTGACGAGAATGCGCGCGCGACCACCTTCTACACCACCGGTACGACGGGCTTGCCCAAGGGGGTGTATTTCAGCCATCGGCAGCTGGTACTGCATACGCTGGGCACCACGGCCGGGCTGGCATTGGCGCCGCAGCAGGGGCGTTTGCATCGGGACGATGTCTATATGCCCTTGACGCCGATGTTCCATGTGCATGCGTGGGGGCTGCCTTATGTGGCGACGATGGCGGGGGTCAAGCAGGTATATCCGGGGCGTTATGTACCCGATACCATCTGCAAGCTGATCCGTGAGGAGAAGGTGACGTTCTCGCATTGTGTGCCGACCATTCTGCAGATGGTGCTGACTTCCGAGCAGGCGCGCGAGGCGGATCTGTCGGGGTGGAAGATGATCATTGGCGGTTCGGCGATGACCGGGAGTCTGGCGCGGATGGCGCGGGATCGGGGGATTGATGTCTTTACCGGCTACGGGATGTCGGAGACCTGTCCGGTATTGACGCTGGCGCAGGTGCCGACCGCGGAGCTGGGCGGTGAGCGCGAAGCCACGCTGCGGGTGAAGACCGGGCGGCCCTTGCCGCTGGTGGCCTTGCGCACGGTGGACGCCGAGATGAACGACTGTCCTCGGGATGGCAAGAGCACCGGCGAAGTCGTGGTGCGCGCCCCCTGGCTGACTCAGGGCTATCTGCATCAACCGGACGCATCGGAAGAGTTGTGGCGCGGTGGGTGGCTGCATACGCAAGATATCGGCCATCTGGATGCCGAGGGCTATCTGCAGGTGACCGACAGGATCAAGGATGTCATCAAGACCGGAGGCGAATGGGTCTCTTCTCTACAGATCGAGGACATCATCGCACGACATCCTGCCGTGGCTGAAACGGCAGTCATCGGGGTGCAGGATGGCAAGTGGGGAGAGCGGCCCGTTGCTCTGGTCGTGCTGAAGAAGGATGCGGCCAATGTTTCCGAAGAGGATATCCGGCAGCATGTGATGGCGGCCGCTGAAGCAGGGACGATTTCTCGCTATGGCGTGCCGGATCGGGTGCGCTTCGTGTCTGAACTGGCGCGTACCAGCGTAGGGAAACTCAACAAGCGGGCGATGCGGGAGCAGTATCCTTCCGGGGGGTGATCTTTTCCTTTTTGTGTTGGTGGATGTTGTGTTGGTGGATGTTGTTTTGGCGGGCTTGGTTTTTGGTTTTGGTTTTTGGGTAGTCTGCACGGATTGCTGTTCTGCGCTCTAGCTTAATACTTATCATTCTCCGGTCGGGAGAACGCGCCGGGGGCGGCCCGGCAGCCGCTCACTTTTCTTGTCTCGCCAAGAAAAGTAAGCAAAAGAAGGCGACCGCAGCTGCACCGCCCTCCTTCGGAGGGTCCCCGATTCAGAAGCCAACAAAACGGGAAAAATAGAGTCGCTTCGCTCCGACTATTTTTCTGATCCGTTTTGTCGGCTTCTGAATCGGCGGCGCAGATGCGGACGACCTAAACGCCTCGCCTTCGGCATCGTAAGGCACACTACTCGCCTTCGGCTTTGCTTTGGCGTTCTTGCGCCTTCGATACGTCGCTGCGCGACTACTCAGGACGAAAGAACATAAATAATTTAAACAATAAAAACCAAATCAGGACGTTGATCGAAGAAAAAATCGATGCCACAGGCGAGCCAACCCAAAGCCGAAGGCGAGTCGGAGATCCGGCGAGGCCGCAGGCGAGCCCGAGTGGACTCTTCCCCATAGAGCCAGCCGTCGCAGCGGAGCGAAAAGTGGATCAGAAGGATAGTCGGAGCGAAGCGACTCTATCCTTCCCACTTTTCGCTCCGCTGCGACGGGGACCCTCCGTAGGAGGGCTGGCTCTCTGGGGTCGCCTTCTTTTGCTTACTTTTCTTGGCGAGACAAGAAAAGTGAGCGGCTGCCGGGCCGCCCCCGGCGCTCCGTTCCGACCGGAGAATGATAAGTATTAAGCTAGAGCGCAGAACAGCAATCCGTGCAGACTACCCAAAAACCAAAACCAAAAACACAAGCCCGCCAAGACAACATCAACAAAAGCCACAAAAACAAAAACGCCGCCCAGGCAGCCCCCGAACGGCGTCTAAATCAGAACCAGCGGATCAGTTGAAGATGACGGTCTTATGCCCATTGAGCAAGATACGATGCTCGGTGAACCATTTGACAGCCCGCGCCAAGACCACGCATTCGATATCACGCCCGATTGCGGTGAGGGTATCTGGCCCCATGGAGTGATCCACGCGCTCCACGCCTTGTTCGATGATTGGACCTTCATCGAGGTCACCGGTCACGAAGTGCGCGGTTGCGCCGATGAGCTTGACCCCGCGATCATGCGCCTGATAGTAGGGCTTGGCTCCTTTGAAGCTGGGCAGGAAGGAGTGATGGATATTGATGGCTCGTCCGCGCAGGGCCTCGCACATTTCGGGAGAGAGGATCTGCATGTAGCGTGCCAGCACCACCAGATCGATCTGGTTGGCCTCCACGATCTCCATGATGCGTTGTTCCTGCGCGCGCTTGACTTCCATGGACGACCCGGTCGCCAGCGGCAGATGATGGAAAGGAATGTTGTAGCTCGCGGCCAGCTGATAGAAATCCGTATGGTTGGACACGATCGCCGGAATCTCCACCGGCAGCAATCCGCTCTTGTAGCGGAACAGCAGATCGTTCAGACAATGCCCGATCTTCGACACCATCAGCATCACGCGCGGCTTCTTGCCCGCGTCATGCAGCTGCCAGTTCATCTGCAGCGAATCGCCCAGCACCCCGAAATCTGCACGCAGCGCCGCGTCCGACACTGCCGCATCCTCGGAGGAGAAATGTACACGCATGAAGAAGAGCTTCGATTGCGCATCACCGAACTGTGCCGAATCGATGATGTTGCAGCCGTGATCGGCCAGAAAGCCTGAGACGCGATGCACGATGCCGCGCTGGTCCAGGCAGGACAGGGTAAGAATGTATTCCGGGTGAGCCATGAGTGAACTGAGCAATGAAACCGAGAAGCGCCAGCGCCCTCCCGGCGCCGCCACTCAGGACGACACCGACCCGACTGAGCGGGAAAAAGGACGAAAAGACGAAAGGCGCTATTGTCGCACGACCGGGCCATGCGGACAAATCCGCCGCGCGCAAATACACGCCGAATACGTCAAAGCCAGGTCATTGCACCGGAAATCACCGCAGATCGGCACGACTTGACAACAAATCGCACCGACCAGGCATCATGGTTTCCCACCGGAAATGCAGCCAGCGCAGCAAGCCACTGGCCGGGCATCAAGCACTGCCCTCATCGGATGACGAACGGCGCTGCACACCCGCCACCACCCGCAGGGGAGCTCATGCGGTCTTCTGCAACAGATCCTTCTGCTCGTGACCACCGCCGACCTGCAGATCGCCTGCCAGCTGGCCGCCTTCTTCAATGACCAGCTTGCCATACCGGATCTTCCCGGTCACCTTGCCGCTGGAGTAGATCACCAGCTTCTGGCGTACCGTCAGGTCACCATCGAACTCGCCGCGGATCTCGGCCAGGTCGATCTCGGCCGAGCCCTTGAAGGCGCCACGCTCGGCAATCTGCACCACGCGACAATTGATGGTCGCCTGGACCTTGCCTTCCACCACCAAGGTGTCGCAATCCTCGATCTCACCCTTGACCTTGATGTTGGGACCGACGGTGAGCTTGCTGCCGCTCTCTTCGGTGGCCGCAGGAGCGGTATTGGAAACGGAAGAAGGATATTGGCTAGGTTTGTTCACGCTGGTCACATTGCCGCCTGTCGTAGAAGAGACGTTGCCCGCACTGCTGAACGGGGAATTGGTCGAACTGGTTTCGCGTTTGCCGAAGAGGGATTCCGAGCGAAGCATGTGATCTCCTGAAATGGTAGTGCTGATGCGTAAAAATCTACGCGCGAAAATAAAACGTGCGGCAAGGTGCGCACGACAAGCTCATGACGCCCACCGCCAGTGCGGCAGCAGAACCGCCCTGCACGATCATCGAGAAAACCGGCAGCGTGGACGGCGCGTCGTAGCGTCGACAAGGTCAACGAAAGCGGCTCTTCCGAATGTCCACGCAGATCGCATGGATAGCCCGGACATCACGCATCCGGACATTGCCAAGGAAGAAACCTGTGCGATTCGGCAGGATGCCTTTTGCAAAGTTCACCGCAAATTTGTAACAGTGAGAACACCGTTTTTTGCGCCGTTTTTTGCGCTCTCAAACCAGAGCAAATTATTTATATTTTGAGACCCCTTGTAACTAAAAAAAATGTAACAGTTGTTAGAAGCATGGCGTCGCCTGAAGGCGACACATCATCCCCTGAAGTCCGCTCCCGACATGGCTTCCACAGAATCAATCCATTTTCATCAGGGCTCGACGTCATCCATGGAAATGGATCTAAAACTTAGAAATCAAGACCAAGCAAACTTCTCGAAAAACGGGGCAATATCGCTCGTTCCCGACGTCAATGGATGAGCATGAAAGAGCATGAATGAGCGCATCGATGCGCCCGACTCGCGAACGGACAGGCGCAGCGACCGCCGCACCCCGGAGACCATGTGTCTTGATGTAAGCGTTGAAAATGAATGTCATCCGGCCAGCACAACCATGCCCGCCCGATTTATGATGGAGTCCATTGCCCGGCCGATGTCGCCCGCCCCGCTGCGACGCCGGCCCCTCCACCTCCCGTGACGACACCATGAGCAACGACAAGATTCCCTCGCCGGAATCGCTGGATTCCTTTGGCGCCCACCTCTTCCCGGCACGCCGCAACTCGGCTGCGGCGCAAACGCTCGCCGGCCTGATCGCACTCATCAGCTGGTTCGCCTTCGCGGCGCAGACCGACATCACCATCAACCGCCTGCTGGCGCGCGGCGGCGGCATACTGGATGGCCTGGACCGGCTGACCATGTATCTGACCAACCTGACCATCCTCATGAGCGCACTCTGCTTTACCTCGCTGGCGCTCTCGCTGAAGTCGCCCCTGAGCCGCTTCTTCCGGCAACCCTCGGTGATCTCGGCCGTGGTGACCTACCTGGCCTTCGTGGGCATCGCCTACAACCTGCTGCTGCGCCATCTGTGGACGCCCACCGGCTTTCGCGCACTGGTCAACGAGAGCCTCCATACGGTGGTGCCCCTGCTGGCAATCGTCTATTGGATTTTTTTCGTGCCGGTGTTCCAGGCGTCGCTGAAAAAGGCACTGCTGTGGCTGGTGTACCCGCTGGCCTATCTGATGATCACGCTATGGCGCGGAGCCCTGTCGGGCTTCTATCCCTACCCCTTCATCGACGTCAATGCACTTGGCTATGCGCGCGTGATCCTCAACGCCAGCCTGCTGCTGGCGGCCTTCCTGGGATTGATGGGGGTGTTCATCGCAGTCAACCGGTCCGGCAAACCAGTGCTGCAGAGAAAATGATCCGGAGCGCAGGCAGAGGCCGGTCCTTGCTCCCCGGCCGCCTGTCAGATCAGCGGGTCCGTCAGTGCCAGCGCCAGCATGAACAGCATCCAGACACTGAAGCCCGCACCGATGATCAGGTATTGAAAAGTTTTGAGCAAGATGTTCCCCTCGTCAGACAAGACCGCATTGACATGAGAGCAGTCCCCGCCATCCCCTGGCCGGAACTGCCCACCTGACCCGGTCGCCGGGCCGCGCGATGCGCGGCTGCAACCGGTGCGGTCGAGGCATTCTAGGGCCTTGGCCACGCATGAGGCGCATCCTAGCGCGTCCTTTACCTAGTCTTTCATTGTCTCTTGGTGCATGTTTCGTCATTTTCTTGAGCAAAATCCTGACGAAAAAGACACATCCCTGTCATACGGTCGCGCTATCCTGATCGCCGCTACGCGCCAACCCCCATAACAATATCCGACAGGAAACTCATCCATGAGCAAGCACGACGACGACATCGCCGGCAGCCAGCCGAGCGCCGACGATACCCTTCCGCCCCCGCAAAACAGCAGCCGCCGCCGCTTTCTGGGCGGCGTGGCGGCACTGGGGGCGGGCAGCGCCCTGGGCGCCTGCGCCACCGAAGGCCAGGGACCGGCCCTCTCCCCGAGCGGCAATCCGGCCGAGGCTGCTGCGCTGGATCGCGCCCTGCGCGAGAACATCAAGACCATCGTGGTGATCTACGCCGAGAACCGCAGCTTCAACAACCTCTTCGCCGATTTCCCCGGCCTGGAAAAGCCGCTGTCCTCGCTCAAGCCCTCGGACTACCAGCAGCGCGACCGCGACGGCACCCTGCTCAAGCAGTTGCCACCGGCATGGAGCGGCGTGGTGCGCCAGGAGCAGACCATCGAAGGCGTAACCTACCCGGCCGACAAGCAATACCAGAGCAACCTGCCCAATGCCCCTTATGCCTTGAAGGGTCCGCAGGGCGAGGCCCTGCCGCTGGGGCTGGTCACACGTGACCTGTGGCACGTGTTCTATCAGAACCAGATGCAGATCAACGGTGGCAAGAATGATGGCTTCGTGGCCTGGGCCGACTCCGGCGGCCTGACCATGGGCCACTACGCGGATACCCGCTACAACCTGCGCCTGTGGGATGTAGCGCGTGAGTTCGTGCTGTGCGACAACTTCTTCCAGGGGGCCTTCGGTGGTTCCTTCCTGAACCACCAGTATCTGATCTGCGCCACCGCCCCCTACTATCCGAACGTGATGAACTCGGTCTCGCGCACCCAGGTAGCCAGGACCAGGAACAATGATCCGCTCTCGCCGGAACTGGTCCCGGCCGAGAACAGCCCGGCCAGCGCCCTGCAGGGACCGCCCAAGTTCGGCCCCAGTGCACTCACGCCGGACGGTTATGCGGTCAATACCATGGCCCCGCCCTACTGGCCGACCTGGAGCCGTGACCGCAACAACCCGGCCTATGCCGAGCCCAACCAGCCCAGCGTGCTGGTGCCGCAGACGCACGAGCACATCGGCGACAAGCTCAACAAGAAGGGAATCGACTGGGCCTGGTATGCGGGTGCCTGGCAGGCCACGCTGGACGAGTTCAAGGATTCCAAGGGCATCCCCAAGATCCCCAATTTCCAGTATCACCACCAGCCCTTCAACTACTTCAAGAACCTGGGTCCGGAAAATCCTGCCGAACGCAACAAGCGCCTGCGCGATGGCGGTCTGGGTGATGAAGCACGCACCAACCGTTTCCTGGCCGATGTCGAGGCCGGCCGCCTGCCGCCGGTGACCTTCTACAAACCGCAGGGCAACCTCAACCTGCATGCCGGCTATGCCGACGTGGCTTCGGGTGACCGCCACATCGCCCACATCGTCAAGAGCCTGCAGGCCAGCCCGCAGTGGAAGAACATGGTGGTGGTCATCACCTTCGACGAGAACGGCGGCTGGTGGGACCACGTCGCCCCGCCCAAGGGCGACCGCTGGGGTCCGGGGACGCGCGTGCCGGCGCTGGTAATCTCCCCCTTCGCCCGCAAGGGAACGGTGGACCATACCGTCTATGACACGGCCTCCATCCTGCGCCTGATCACCCGCACCTTTGCTCTGGAAAAGCTGGACGGCCTCAGGCAGCGTGATGAGGCCATGATCGCGCGCGGCCAGCAGCCCATGGGGGACCTGACCAACGCGCTGCAGTTCAAGGGCTGATCTCCCTTCTGCCAGTCACAAGCTCAAGGCCGCCGCAGGCTTCTCCTGCGGCGGCCTCGTTCATGGTGAGACCTGATGCGCGAGGACGTATTACGCCAGCCAGGGCGGTGCCGCCTCGCTCAGCTTGATCTTCCTGGGGATCAGCTTGAGATCAAGGAAGGTATCGGCAATCTGCTGTTGCTCGTCGAGAATGGCATGGGTGATGGGCAAGGTGCCGTAGTGATAGCGGCGTACCACCACGTCCAGGACGCTCTTGGGCAAGCCGAGGATGCCGGCCACTTCGCTGGCGTACTCGTCCGGACGCGTCTGGGCAAAGGCGTCCACCTTGGCCAGCTCTTCCAGCGCGATGCGGATGAGGTCGGCATTGTCGCGCGCATACGTCCGGGTCGAAAAATAATAGGCGCGGTTCTTGACCACGCCATCGGCGTCGGCCAGGATGCGCGCCTTCAAGGTCTGCTGGGCCGCCGCCAGATAGGGATCCCAGATGGCCCAGGCATCCACCGCACCGCGCTCGAACGCGGCACGCGCATCGGCCGGGGCCAGCCATACCGGTGTCACGTCGCCATATTGCAGGCCATGCTTTTCCAGCAGCTTGACCAAGAAGTAATGCACGTTGGAACCCTTGTTCAAGGCGATGCGCTTGCCCTTCAACTGTACCGGTTTCTGCAGGCTGTCCTGCTTGACCAGCACCGCTTCCACATAAGGACGCGGCACGGTCGCCCCCACGTAGACCAGGGGCGTACCGGCGGCCTGAGAAAAGATCGGTGGCGCTTCGCCGACATCGCCGAAATCAATGGATCCCGCCCCCAGTGCTTCGAGCTGCACCGGGCCGGCGCTGAACTCCACCCATTTGACGCTCGCCCCCAGCGGGGCCAGGCGCTGCTCCAGCGAGCCATGGGCACGGATGATGCTCAAGGCCCCCTTCTGGTACCCCACCCGCAACTGGCGTGTGGCCGCCTGCGCCGGGCGCTCACCGAAAACGGTAGTCGCAGCGGCGGCGCCCAACGCCAGCCCGGCGCCGATCAGGCGGCGACGCTTGCGGCTCGGCTCAAAGGCGGTGAGGACGTGGCGGGGTGTGTCTTCGTGCTGTGGCATGGGGACTCCATCGATCATGGTTGAGGTCGATACATCGAGGCTCACAGCGTAGCCAGACCCGCGCACGCTGCGAACGAATCATTCCTCCTGTGCATAGAAGAAAAGCAGATAAGTCGTGCCGCGCATACAAGCGCCAACCCGTCGTGCCTCACGTTTTTATATCATATTGCGATATATTTGCCGCTTATCCCTTTATTCATGCGCCCTCTACAAGATCGCGCTACCACTACCGTCCTTGAACACGGCAATCCATGAAACACAAACGCGACTACACCGCCGACCGACGGCTACCCCTGCTGTGCGCCATCGCGGTGCTCATCGGCATGTTCTCCACGGGTGCGGCGTGGCTACTGCTCAAGCTCATTGCGCTCTTTACCAACCTGTTCTATTTCCAGCGCCTGTCCTTTGCCGCCAGCTCACCGGCGGGCCATACGCTGGGCTGGATCGCCGTGCTGTTGCCGGTCATCGGCGGCCTGATCGTCGGTCTCATGGCGCGCTATGGCAGTGACAAGATCCGCGGTCATGGCATTCCTGAAGCAATCGAGGCCATCCTCTTCGGCAAGAGCCGCATGTCGCCCAAGGTCGCGTTGTTGAAGCCACTGTCCTCGGGCATCGTCATCGGCAGCGGCGGTCCGTTCGGTGCCGAGGGTCCCATCATCATGACCGGCGGCTCGCTCGGTTCGCTGCTGGCGCAGTGGCTGCACCTCACCGCTGCCGAGCGCAAGACCCTGTTGGTGGCCGGTGCCTGCGCCGGCATGACGGCCATCTTCGGTACGCCGTTGGCCGCCCTGCTGCTGGCAGTGGAACTGCTGCTGTTCGAACTGCGACCGCGCAGTCTGTTGCCGGTTGCGCTGGCCTGTGTCATCGCCGCTTTCCTGCGACCGTGGCTGATCGAGGCAGGTGTGCTTTTTCCATTGCAGGTGGCACCGGTCGCGCCGATGGCGCTGCTGTCCTGTCTGCTGGCCGGATTGGCCAGCGGGGTGCTGGCCGCCGTGCTGACGCTGGCCCTGTATCGTATCGAGGATGGCTTCCATCGCCTGCCGCTGCACTGGATGTGGTGGCCGGCACTGGGTGGCATGGCCGTGGGCCTGGGCGGACTGCTGCAGCCGCGCGCGCTGGGCGTGGGCTACGACGTCATCGCTGACCTGCTGAATCAGCACATGCTGGTCTCGGCGGCATTGGCGCTGCTGCTGGTGAAGGCGGTAATCTGGCTGCTGGCCTTGGGCTCGGGCACCTCGGGCGGGGTGCTGGCACCACTGCTGATGATGGGCGCCGGACTGGGCCTGGTGCTCTCGCCGTGGCTGCCGGGTGGTTCACCCGGCTTGTGGCCGCTGGTCTGCATGGCTGCAGTGCTGGGCAGTGTGCTGGGCGCACCGCTGACGGCAATCGTCTTCGCCTTCGGCCTGACCCATGCCGACAATGCACTCCTGCCGCTCATCGCCACCACGTCGGTGGCCTATGGCGTGAACGTGCTGTGGATGAAACGCTCCATCATGACCGAGAAGATCGCGCGACGCGGCCTGCATGTGCACCGCGAATACGGTGTCGACCCGTTGGAGCGGGTGCATGTGGAAGACCTGATGTCCGCACCGCAGGCCCTGGAGGCGGCCCTGCCCGCCGCAGAGGCGCTGGCGCTATGCCGCGCAGCGGACCATGTCCATCGCCATTACCCGGTGACCGCAAATGGTCGCCTGCTCGGCATGGTCGCGCTGACGCGCTTGCAGGCGGCCGATCCGGCCCAGGCTTGCAGCGCCCTGCTGGCGCCCGATGCCGGCCATCTTTTGCCGCACCTCAGTGCCCGCATTGCCGCCGGCACGATGGCGCGCCTGGGCGTGGCGCGGCTGCCGGTAGTGAGTACGGCAGAACATCGGCAGCTGGTGGGCGTGCTGTCCCTGTCCGATCTGGCGCGGGCCAGCGCGAGCCATGCAGAAGAAGAATCCGTGCGGGAAAAACTGCTGGGCAACTGACGCCCGTTCCTCCCTGCGCAATCCTCAGACGCCGCCGCTGAGCTTGCACATCAGATTGTCGTGCGAGACCAGGATGACATTGATGCCGGCATTGCCGTTGTCCATGCGGAATTCGCTGTTGCCGTTGGAGAGGGAAATGATGCGCACGGCACGTGTGGCCGTCTCGGTCATGACGGTTTCGGCAGCCATGTTCAGGCAGGTCAGCACACAGCCGCTGCCGGCCGCGCAACTGCGGGTAATGTCGCTGGCCACCGGTGTGGGCGCGGCAGCGGGCAGCGTCGGCACGCTCGCCGGGACCGGCACGGGAACCTGCGCGCGCGCCGCGACGGCAGGCAGCAGCACCATGGACAACAGCCACAGCAGCCCCAGCTGGGACAGGGAAAAACGCGGTTTTGACATGGAAACTCCTCCCGTACAAGGCACTCTGATCAAGCCCGTATTGCATCACAAACAAAAAAAGGGCGCCCCCCCTTGCGGAAGTACGCCCAAAAGTAAGCCCCCCTCAGGGCTACCCGGTAATCGTGCAGAAGCTCTCCCCAGATCGGCTGTCTGATCTCCGACCTTCGTTCGGATTTCTTGCCGCAACTGGCATGACGAGACTTTAAGTTTTTGTGGTTCCGCCAAGTATCAGGAGCTTCCTGAGTCGCCCCGCATTGGTGTCAGGAATTTCCTGAATGACACAAATACATCATCTCGTGAGCCATTGAACAATCCTCACCAGGCGAGTCGCCGAAACGCTTGCGGTACTGACTGCCTGCTTTGCCCTGCCCGACGCCGCGCGCGCATTTTTGATAGCATGCGGGCATGGAACCTTCTCACACCCCCGAACTGAACGCGCTGACCGACTCGGTCGAGTCGGCGGGACTGGGCTTGTCAGCCGTTGTGGCCGGCCTGCGCACCTCGCGCGAGATTACCCACAAGATCCGCTATCGCGGCGAGATCCGCGAGCTCCCCTCGCGTGAAGCGATGCAAAAGCTGCTGCAACATCTGCAGGCGGCCTTGTTTCCCACGCATTATGGGCATACCGATTTATCCGATGAGACCATCGATTATTTCGTTGGCAGCCAGTTGAATGCTGCGCTGTCGATCCTGCGCGAGCAGGTACGTCGCAGCCTCTATTTCAGCAGTGATGTGGACGATGAGGCGCTGCTGCGCCAACGCGCCGCGGCCATCACGCGCGACTTCGCGCATCGGTTACCGGGTGTGCGTGACATTCTGGTCAGCGACATCCAGGCTGCGTATCACGGCGATCCGGCCGCCTCCAGCATCTCGGAAATCCTGCTGTGCTATCCCGGCACCACCGCGATCATCTATCACCGTCTGGCGCATGCGCTGCATCAGCTGGGGGCCCCGCTGCTGGCACGTCTGATTGCCGACATTGCGCATTCGGCCACCGGCATCGACATCCACCCGGCAGCGCAGATCGGCCCCAGCTTCTTCATCGACCATGGCACCGGCGTGGTCATCGGCGAGACCACCATCATCGGCCGCAACGTGCGCCTGTACCAGGCCGTGACGCTGGGGGCCAAGCGTTTCCCGCAGGAGGCCGATGGTTCACTGGTCAAGGGCATTGCGCGCCATCCCATCGTCGAGGATGACGTAGTGGTCTATGCCGGCGCGACCCTGCTGGGGCGCATTACCATTGGCCAGGGATCGGTGATCGGCGGCAATGTCTGGCTCACGCACAGCGTGCCGCCGGGCAGCAACATCTCCCAGGCGGAGATGCTCAGCGACTGTCGCCAGCCCTGATCCCCTTGGTGAACAGACCCTAACGTGGCACCGGTGCGCGTGCGCAGGCGATTGCCGCCAGCGCCAGTGCCGAGGCGGCCAGTCCGTAGAGCCACAGGGACGACATCACCGGCAGCAGCAAGCCTGCCAGCATCGGCCCCATACCGGCCCCGATATCGCGCCAGATGGCGCGTCCGGCCAGGGCATGCACGCGCTGCGCCGCAGGCGTGCGGGCGGCGACGATGGGGGCCAGGAGCGGCAACTGCAAGGCACGAAGGATCACGATCAGCCCCGCAAACAGCCACAGCAGCCCGCCTCCGAAACCGACCAGCGCCGCACAGGTAGCCAGTGACAGGATCACCAATACCTTGACCGCACCGAAGCGCTCGGCCAGCCAGCCGCCCAGCGGGCTCAAGACGATTTCGCCGGCATAGCGCAGGGCCATCAGCACCCCGGCCACCAGTTCGCCATCGGCCCCGAAGGACTGCTTGCTCATGTAGGCCAGGCCGACGATGAAGAGACCATCGAGCGTCAGTCCTTCGAGGAAGGACCACCAATCCAGTGCATTGGGCAATTTCCAGCGGCGCGGCTGCGGTGGCGCATAGGCGTGCTGCGGCAGGCGGCGGGCGGCCAGCAGACCCAGGATCGCCGTCGTGGCGACCAGGGCGAACACCATGCGTGGTCCGATGTGCGGCGCCAGCAGTGCGGCTGTGGGCAGCCACAGCATGGGGCCAATGGCGATCACCCCGCGCGAACGTCCGGAGCGGCGGGCGGCGCCGTGCGGATTGGCGGTGGACATGGCCTGGGTAGAAAGGTTGAGTCCGGCGAAGGCCATGCCCCACAGCAGGCGCAGCGGCAGGAGGGCCCAGAAGCCGTTGGCCATCGTGTAGCCAAGTGCGCAGAGGATGGCCGCGCACACGGCCAGGGTGCAGGTGGGGCGGTCGCCGCGTCGGGCGTAAAAGCTGGCGACCCAGCGATAGCCGGCGATGCGCACCAGTCGGTTGGCCGCCAGCAGCACGCCGGCCTCGGCCAGGCTGACGTGGAACTGGGCGGCATACATGGGAAGCAGCAGGTAGAGGACGATATCGCAGGGCAAGGCGGCCGAGAGCGACATGGCGGCGTGGCGGGAATCGAGGTCGGCCTGGCGGAGGTCTGGCGTGGTCATGAAGACCGATGATGCGCCGCATGGGCAGGCGCTGACAAACGATATTAATTCCGGCCATGCGTGATAATATCTCACGCATGGCCGATCTCACACTTCCGCTCAACGCCATCCGCGCCTTTCTGGCGGCGGCCCGTCACCAGAGTTTCACGCTGGCGGCACAGGAGCTCAATGTCACGCATGGCGCGATCAGTCGCCAGATCAAGAATCTCGAAGGCTACCTTGGCATGCCCTTGTTCGAGCGCCGTACGCGGCAGGTACTGCTGACTGATCGTGGCCGGCAGTTCTTCGAGCAAGCCAGCCCGGCGCTGGACATGTTGGCCAATGCGGCGCGGCGGGTGATGCGCGACGCCCCCACGCGCACGGTGGTGATCAATGTGCGGCCGTCATTTGCGGTGCGCTGGCTGATTCCGCATCTGTCCGGTTTCGTGGAGCATTATCCGGGGATTGCACCGCAGGTGGTGACCAGTACGGCGACGGTGGGCAAGGTAGGCTCTTCATTTGACATTGCGATCCGGCGAGGGGAGACCAACTGGCCTGAGACGCTGAAGGTGCAGCGCTTCATGGAGGATGAGCTGGTGCTGGTGGCTTCTCCTGCTCTGTTGCAGTCCATGCCGCTGGAGGATGTATCAGGGCTGGCGCAGCATACTGTGCTGGTGTCGCGCAGTCGGCGCAATGACTGGGAGGACTGGCGCAAGCTGGCAGGACTGAAGCGCTCTCGATCGCAGGCCATGCTGCATTTCGATCACGTACATTTCGTGTTGCAGGCAGCAGTGGATGGACTGGGTGTGGCCTTGTCTCCTTTGTCGCTGGCAGACAATGATCTGCGTGCCGGTCGCTTGGTCTGCCCCTTCCTCTCCTTGCGTCTGCCCCTCGCACCTTACTATCTCGGGATCAATCTTCAGGCGGGAGCTGAAGCACAGTTGTTTGCCAAATGGCTGGCGGAATATCGCGGATCGTTGGTTGTTGCTGGTTGATCTTGCTTGGTTTTTTGTCTTGGCGGGCTTGGTTTTTGGGTAGTCTGCACGGAATTTCTTCCTGCGCTCTAGCTTAATGCTTATCTTTCTCCGGTCGGGAGGACGCGCCGGGGGCGGCCCGGCAGCCGCTCACTTTTCTTGTCTCGCCAAGAAAAGTAAGCAAAAGAAGGCGACCCCAGAGAGCCAGCCCTCCTTCGGAGGGTCCCCGATTCAGAAGCCAACAAAACGGGAAAAATAGAGTCGCTTCGCTCCGACTATTTTTCTGATCCGTTTTGTCGCCTTCTGAATCGGCGGCGCAGATGCGGACGACCTAAACGCCTCGCCTTCGGCTTTGCGTTGGCGTTCTTTCGCCTTCGATACGTCGCTGCGCGACTACTCAGGACGAAAGAACATTAATAATTTAAACAATAAAAACCAAATCAGGACGTTGATCGAAGAAAAAATCGATGCCACAGGCGAGCCAACACAAAGCCGAAGGCGAGTCGGAGACCCGGCGAGGCCGCAGGCGAGCCCGAGTGGACTCTTCCCCATAGAGCCAGCCGTCGCAGCGGAGCGAAAAGTGGATCAGAAGGATAGTCGGAGCGTAGCGACTCTATCCTTCCCACTTTTCGCTCCGCTGCGGCGGGGACCCTCCGTAGGAGGGCTGGCTCTCTGGGGTCGCCTTCTTTTGCTTACTTTTCTTGGCGAGACAAGAAAAGTGAGCGGCTGCCGGGCCGCCCCCGGCGCTCCGTTCCGACCGGAGAATGATAAGTATTAAGCTAGAGCGCAGAACAGCAATCCGTGCAGACTACCCAAAAACCAAAACCAAAAACACAAGCCCGCCAAGACAACATCAACCAGCAACGGGAACAAGTCAGGAAATCAGCTTGATGTAACCAGCCGCATCAAGGAACCCATCAGCAGAGAAAGGCACAGCCGGCTTCAGCTTGAAGATCCACTGTTCATAAGGCGCCGCATTGATGGCATCAGGCGCATCAAGCAGCACCTCGTTGACAGCAATCACCTCCCCATCAACAGGCGCATGCAGATCAGAAGCTGTCTTGTTGGACTCGACGATGCCCGATTCAGCCCCCTGTGCCAACACCTTGCCCACCGCTGGCATATCCACATACACCAGCGGCCCCAACTGTTCCTGACCGAAATCGGTAATACCGATGGTCAGTGTCCCGTCGTCTTCAAGCTTCACCCACTCATGGGTATCGGCATAGACCAGATGATCCGGAATGTGCATCACAGTCTCCTCATGCAAATGATTATTTGGCCTCAGCCTTGCTGCCATCGGCAAACACCGGCTCACCCAGGTTGAGCATCAAGCGGTTGGCCCAGGCGAAGATGGCCACCGAATGAATCAGATCCAGCACTTCCAGCTCGTTCAAGCCCACGTCATACAGTGCCTTGATCTGCCCGGCGCTGATATCACCAGGCGTCTCGGTCAGTTCCGCCGAGAACTTGGCGATGGCCTGCTCGCGCGCATCCACCCCTGCCCCATAAGGCGAATCGAACACCTGCCGAACCGTATCGTTACGCTTGGCCAACTGCTCAAAACGCTGTGCATGGACCGACGCACAATACACACAGCCATTGATACGCGAAACCACCAGCGAACCCAGCTCCCGCTCGGCGCGCGACAACCCGCCTGGCGCATACATGATGGCGTTGAATGCAGCCGAGCGCTGACGCAGGATGTCCGGCTGATGCGCCAGAAACAGGTAATAGTCCGAGGTCTTGGCCTTGGGATGGCTTTCTTCCAGCACCTTGATCTGGTCCTCACTGGCCGCTTCCAGCTGGATCACATCCAGCCAGGCATCCCACTCCAGGGACTCATTGGTAAAGCCATTGGCCTTGATGATGTCGCTCATGTCGACTCTCCTTACTGGGCAGCGGCAGCACGCATGGCCTTCAGGCCCGCGACCACACGCAATTGATAGGACACGAAAGCGATCAGCTGCGACAGCGCCACCACCGCAGGCGTACTGATGCCAGCGGCCGGCAGCTTCTCGATCGCCGCCTTGTCGCCTTCCACCGGCCGCTGCGTCAACGCGCGCGTAAAGACCAGCATGGCGCGCAAACGGCCCTCCGGCAATTGCTCAGGCGCGCCACTCTCAGCCACCGCCAGTTGCCCGGCATCCGCCGACACCGCCTGCGCACGTTCGCGGTAGTGCGCAGCCAGATCGGACGCACCCGCCAGACGGCAGGCGTACAGCGCCACCAGCAGACGCTCGTCCAGGCCGATGCCCTCCAGAGCCGGATCGAACAAGGTGTCATAGCTGCCCTGTGACGCCACGGCCACCTTGTCGCGCTGATGGCGCAGGCCGTGCAGGGGACTGCCAGCGGCCAGACCGGCCAACTGGTCGATGACATCCTTGCTGATGTCGTAGACAGGGGTACTCATGAAATTTCCTTTGTGGATGTGTGCCTGGCCAGCGCCTCGCGCAGGAAGTGCTGCGCCTGCTGCCAGGCGTCGAGATCGGCGCGGGCATTGGCGGCGGGCTCGCCGCCACCGGTACTGATGCGCCCCGAGACCGGGTGCGCATACGTGGTCTGCGTGGTCGGAACAAACGGGAACAGAATCGAATGGCCGGCATGCGCATAGTCGCGCCATACCACCGGCCAGCGATGCGACACCTCGGCCAGCTTGTCACGCACCATCGCGCAATACAGACTGGAAGGCCAGGAACCATCATCGGTGGCCGACAGCAGCAACACCGGTGCCGTGATCTTCTCCACCGGAATGCGGGCACGCGCCACCGCATCCTCATCCTGCAGCGCAGTCAGCATGGCCAGCGCATGACGGTGCGGGGCCGGGCCTTCGTCAAACGGTGCCCAGCTGGCCGTGCGGTTGTCCTGCCATTGATGCGGCAAGGGTACACCGCGCAGCAACCAGGTCGGACCTTCCCGCCCCACGGCCGGGTCAGCCGCGTTCTGGCCGCTGTGTACCAGGGCACTGGGTACATAGGCCAACACCGCCGAGACCTTCTGCGGGAAGACCGCAGCCAGCAGCAACACCAGCTCGCCGCCGCGCGACTGCCCACTGATGGCGACGAAATCGTGCAAGGGACGTACCTCGGCACGCAACCAGTCCAGACCGCGTTCAACATATTCCAGCGGTGTATTGGAGATGTAGTCCGACAGGCCCGGCGCCTTGAAATACGCCAGCGCAAAGGCCGCATAACCACGCGCCGCATACAGCGCGGCACGCGGTTCATTGATGCCGCCACCGGACCCGTTGAGAATCATCACCGCCGGATGCGGCCCCGGCGTGGCCGGCAGGAACAGCGTACCGACCAGCCCCTGCTCCCGCACCTCGCGCCGGATCACGCCGGCACCGGCCAGCCGTTGCACCAGCTCGGTACTGGCCGGGACACAAGGTGCGAGCCCGGGCTGATCCAGTGAAGAGACCGTCAGCGTGGTCACCAGCGGCGCCAGCACATCGGCATGGAAGAGATCGCGCCGGCCGGCCTGCACCGGCTTCTGCGACCACAGCAGCCCCATGGGATCGATACCGTAGTAATCGCCATCGATGGCCGGATTCATGCTCACGTCGACATTGCCGTAGGCATCGGCAATGTAGCAGGCGGCGCTGCGCCACTCGATACCCTCCCGCAAGGTAGACGAGGAAATGCGCACCGGCTCGCCCGGATGCGCACCCCGCACGATGATGCGGCGGGGTACGTCGATCAGGTCGTCGGCCGGGCTGACGTCAATCGAGAAGTTGGGCATGCGCTTACTTCTTGTCCTGCGTCACCATCATGGCGGTGGTACGGTCACTGGTGATCGGAGTGACCTTCAGGCCCTTCCTGGCCGCCCAGATGTTCTGGTAGTGATACAGCGGAATCACGCCCACATCGTCCGAGACCGTCTTGGCAGCACCACGCAGAATGGCCTCACGCTTGGCCGCATCGAACTCGGCGGTCGAATCGGCCAGGGCCTTGTCCACGGCCGGGCTGCTGTAGTGGTTCCAGTTCGAGGCACCAATCCCCTTCTTGGGATCGACCGTCCCCAGCACATTGACCAGCGCATAGCTGGCTTCACCGGTACCGTTACCCCAGGCCAGCACGGAGACGGCAAACTCGTTCTTGTTGGCACGCGAGGAATACGACGCCCACGGCAGCACCTCGACCTGGGTCTTGATGCCGATGCGGGTCCAGAACTGCGCCACCGCCTGCATGGTCTCCGGCGCCAGCGGATAGCGGTCGTTGGGCACGTGGATGGTCAGCTTGAATCCTTCCGGGAAACCGGCCTGGGCCAACAGCTTCTTGGCCTGCGCAGCGTCGAAGGGGATGTTCTTGATCTCCGGGTTGTAGCCGAAGGTATCGGCCGGCATCCACTGGTTGGCCTCGGTGGCCGCACCCTGCAGGATGCGGTCGATCAGGGCCTTGCGGTTGATGGCCAGCGACATGGCACGGCGCACGCGCACGTCCAGCAGCGGGTTCTTCTCCAGCGGCTTGCCATTGTTGTCGGTGATGAAGGGGCTCGGGCCTTCATGGAAGCTCGGCTGGATCAGCAGCACGCGCAGGCCGTTGTAGGGATAGACCTTGATATCGGGTGACTGCTTGAGCCTGGCCAGGTCCGACACCGAAACCTTGTCGATCACATCCACATCACCCGAGAGCAACGCAGCGGTACGCGCCGCACCATTGTTGATGTAGCGGTAGTTGACCTTTTCCCACAGCGCCTTGCCATTCCAGTAGTCGTCGTTACGCTGCATCACCACGCGATCACCCGGGATGTAGGAGACGAACTTGTAAGGGCCGGTACCGATCATCGCGGCACCACTGTTGTAGTTCTCGGTGGTCGATTTCTCGCCCACGTGCTTGCTCACGATATGCACCGAGGCCAGATTCAGCGGCAGGTCCGGATTGGGAACATTGGTCTTGATGACCAGCGTCAGCGGATCCTTGGCCGTGACCGATTCCACCGTGCGCAGGTAGCCGGCGAAGGTGGCCACGCTGCCCGGCACCGCGCGGGCGCGCTGGTAGGAGAAGATCACGTCATCGGCTGTGAAGGGCTTGCCATCCTGCCACCTGACGTTGGGACGCAGCTTGAATTCCCAGGTCTTGGGGTCGATGTTCTTCCAGCTCACGGCCAGGCCGGGCACCAGCTTGTTGTAATCGTTCTGGACCAGCAGGTCCCAGAAATGCAGGTCCACGGAGCGGTCACCGGCATGGTTGTTCAGTTGCGGATCCAGCGAGGACAGCGGATCGGCAAAGCCGATGTTCAGGTTCTGCGCATGCGCCGCATCGGCGGCAGCGGCCAGGGCTGCACCGGTCAGGGCGACGGCCAGCAGGCGGGTCAGGAGGGTCTTCTTCATGGTCGGGTTCCTCTGTGGTCAGGGTGGAAGCACTACGGATACATCAGTTCGGGGCTTTCTGGACGGCCCCCTTGCTCAGTCCGAACGGTAGGTAGAACATTTCAACAAACCTTGTCAACGGCCATCATTGAGATGGCAGGCACTCCTGTGTCCCGGCGCGATCTCGCGCAACACCGGCTGCTCTTCACGGCAACGCTGCGTGGCATGCGGGCAGCGCGGGTTGAAGTGGCAACCAGTGGGCGGATTGAGCGGGCTGGGGATCTCGCCCTTGATGGCGGTGAATTCCTTCTTGCGTGCTCCCATGCGCGGCACCTCGGCCAGCAGCGCCTGCGTGTAGGGATGGTTGGGCTGGCCGAACAATTCGGCCACCGGCGCACTTTCCACCACACGCCCCAGGTACATGATGACCACGCGGTCCGACACGTGCTCCACTACCCCCAGGTCATGGCTGATGAAGAGATAGGTCAGACCCAGTTGCTCACGCAGGTCCATGAACAGATTGAGGATCTGTGCCTGGATCGACACATCCAGCGCCGCCACTGCCTCGTCGCAGACCAGCATCTGCGGCTGCACCGCGAGTGCGCGCGCAATGCCGATGCGCTGGCGCTGGCCGCCGGAGAACTGGTGCGGATAGCGGTCACGCAGGGCCGGATCGAGACCGGCGCGCAGCAACTGCTGGCAGACGTAGGCATCGAGGTCGCCCTCGACCTTTCCATTCACTTGCGCTGCTTCGCCGACAATCTGGTCGATGCGCAAACGCGGATTCAGGCTGGCATACGGATTCTGGAAAATCATTTGCACCTGCAGGCGTGCCTCGGCCTCTTCTCTGCCGTTGAGGCTGGCGCGCTCGCGCCCATGGACCAGCACCTGGCCATCGGAAGGTTCGAGCAGCCCGCAGGCCACCCGGCCCAGCGTGGACTTGCCGCAACCCGATTCGCCGACCAGGCCGACTACTTCGCCAGGCAAGACCCTGAGGTCCACCTGGTCCAGCGCATGGGTAACGGCCGGCGGTCGGCTCCAGCCGCGCGCCTGCAACTGGCGTTCCAGCCAGCCCTGGCGGCGCTCGCCGAAGCGGCGGCTGACGGCGCGGGTTTCGATCAGAGGGATGACGGCCTTATCCATGGTGCTCGTTGCTCTGTGTGCTTGGGATGGGGTGATGGCAGCGCACCCGGTGCGCCGGCAGTGGCTCGCTGATCGCGGGGGCCACCAGGCACTGCCGGGACAGGCGCTCGCAGCGGGCAGCGAAGGCGCAGGTCGGCGGCAGGTGCAGCAGGTTGGGCGTCATCCCGGGAATCTGGCGCAGACGCGCACCGCGCCGGTTGTTGCTGGGCAGGCTGCCGATGAGGCCCTGCGTATAGGGGTGCAGCGACGCATCCAGCACCGCATCCACACTGCCCTGCTCGACGATGCGCCCGGCATACATCACCGCCACTTCATCGGCCAGGCCCGCCACCACGGACAGGTCGTGCGTGATCCAGATCAGCGCGGTGCCATGCTGGCGCGCCAGCTTCTGCACTTCCGACAGGATCTGCGCCTGGATGGTCACATCCAGCGCGGTGGTGGGTTCATCGGCGATGATGAGGTCAGGCTTGTGCAGCATCGCGATGGCAATCGCCACGCGCTGACGCATGCCGCCCGACAATTGGTGCGGATAGGCCTGCAGCCGTTCCTCCGGGCTGGCGATACCCATCATGCCCAGAGTGTCACGGGCCAGTTCGCGCGCCTGCTGGCGGCCGACCTTGCTGTGCGCCAGCACGGCATCGACCATCTGCGCCTCCACCTTCAGGACCGGGTTCAGGGTCATCATCGGGTCCTGGAAGATCATGGCGATGCGATTGCCCTGCAGCTCGCGCAGCGAAGTCTTGTCCATGCTGACCAGGTCACGTCCCTGGAACAGGATCTCGCCGCCGACGATGCGACCCGGCGCATCGACCATGCCGAGGATGGAAAAGCCGGTCACGCTCTTGCCCGATCCGGATTCACCGACCAGGCCGAGAATGCGACCCCGCCCGACCGACAGCGAGACGTCATCCACCGCCGGCAGCACACCCTCGGGGGTAAAGAAATGGGTGCGCAGATTGCGCACCTCAAGAGTAGGCGCGCTCATTTCTGCCACCGTGGGTTGAGGATGTCGCGCAGGCGGTCACCGACCAGGTTGATGGCCACGATCACCACCAGCAGCGTGATGCCGGGATAGAAGCTGATCCAGTATTCGCCCGAGAGCATGTATTGGTAACCATTGGAGATGAGCAGGCCCAGCGAGGGTTCGGTAATGGGCACCCCCAGGCCGAGGAAGGACAAGGTCGCCTCCAGCGTGATGGCGCGCGCCACCTGCAAGGTACCGATGACGATGAGCGGCGGCAGGCAGTTGGGCAGGATGTGGCGCACCATGATGCGCCAGGACGACAGATTCAGGCCGCGCGCGGCCTCCACGTATTCCTTGCGCCGCTCCACCAGTGCCTGGCCGCGTGCGGTGCGCGCGTAATACGCCCACTCCAGCACCACCAGCGTGGCCATCACGTTGAAGATGCCCTTGCCCACATAGGCCAGGATCAGCATTGCCACCAGGATCGAAGGGAAGGACAACACCAGGTCGGCAAAGCGCATGAGCAGCGTATCGACCTTGCCACCGGCATACGCGGCCAGCAGGCCAATGAGCGTGCCGATGACACCGGCGATCAGGGCTGAGCCCACGCCGATGCCCACGCTGATGCGCAGGCCATAGAGAATGGCCGAGACCAGATCGCGGCCCTGGCCATCGGTGCCCAGCCAATAGGTAAAGCTGCCTGCACCGTTAATCGTGCCAGGATGCAGGCGTGCATCAAGCACATCGAGCTGCATCAGGTCATACGGATTCTGCGGCGTGATCCACGGAGCAGCGATGGCGCCGACGATGAGCAGCAGCACGATCACCAGTCCCAGCATGGCCGAACGCGAGGCCACGAAATGGCGCATCACGCGCCGCCATGGGGACTCGCGACGCGGGGCCTGGAAGGCCGACAGCTCGGCCACGCGGGCGCGCACCTGTTCTTGCGTCATCGTCACTTCGGTCTGCGGCGCGCTCATGCACGGGCCTCCACCCGCACACGCGGGTCCAACAATTTGTAGAGCACATCGACCACCAGATTGATGGTGACGAACATGCAGACGATCACCATCAGGTAAGCCACGATGACAGGACGATCCAGTGCGTTGATGCTGTCCAGGATCAGCTTGCCCGCACCAGGCCAGGCAAAGATGCTTTCCGTGACCACCGCAAAGGCAATGGTGGAGCCGAACTCCAGCCCGACCACGGTCACCAGCGGGATGAGCGTATTGCGCAGCACGTACATCAGCACCACGCGCGCCGGGGACAAGCCCTTGGCACGGGCGAACTTCACGTAGTCCATCGGCAGCACCTCACGCACATTGGCGCGGGTAAGGCGAATGACCAGCGAAATCTTGAACAGCGACAGGTTGATGGCCGGCAGGATCATGTGACGCCAGCCGTCCGCAGTCAGCCACGACCATTGCACACCGAACAGTTGGGCGGTCTGGCCGCGTCCGCCCGAAGGCAGCCATCCCAGCGTGACCGAGAAGGCCATGATCAACATCAGCCCGATCCAGAAGGTCGGCAGCGAAAACCCGAAGATGCTGGTGGTCATCACCAGGCGCGAGAAGGGATGATCCGGCTTCATGCCCGCCAACAGCCCCAGCGGCACCCCGACCAGCAAGGCCAGCAGCAATGCCGCCAAGGCCAGTTCCAGCGTGGCCGGCAGGCGCTGGAAGATCAGCAGGATGGCCGGAGTGTTGTAGACGAAGCTGTTGCCCAGATTGCCGTGCAGCGCGCCATTGAGGAAGGCCAGGTACTGGCGCCACACCGGCTGATCCAGTCCCAGTTCCTGGATGATGCGCAGGCGGTCCACCTGATCGACATCCTGGCCGATGAGGATATCGACCGGATTGCCGATCATGTGCAGACCGAAGAAGACGATCACCGTCATCAACAGCACCACCATCAGCGCCTGCAACACGCTCTTTGCGATCGCTGCACTCATGCGGGCAGCTCCCAGGGCGATTCGCTCCATTCGTCGCCTTCCAGTTCCGGTTCTTCATAGGACTGGATATTGCGGTAGTGATACTCCACGTCTTCGCCGTACATCAGTGCAGCAATGCCCTGCGCCAGGCGGTAGGCACCATCGCTGATGGCGGGGATGTCGCCGGAAACCGTGCCATGGCTGGCCGCCGCCGGATAGCAGAAGCAATGTATGCGCTCCAGGCCCGGCAGGCTGCCCGGGGTCTTTTGCTGGAACTCGAATGCCGGCCCCAGGTAGGGCGAGTCGGCCAGCTCCTGGTCTTCTTCGCCGGCCGGCGGAGTGTAGCGGTCGCTCCAGTTGAGGATGTGCGGGGCGATGTCCTTGAATTCGCTACGCAGGCTCCAGTCGATCTTGAAGCCGGTGGAGAAGAACAGGAAATCCAGTTCCAGCGGGCCGCGATTGGTCTGCAGCAGCAGCGTGCCGTCCGGCTTGACTTTGACCGATTCGATGGCGGTGCCCAGCAGGAAGCGTGCATTGGCAAAGCGCGAGACGCGGCGGGTGCTGCCGGAGGGCGGCGGCACCTGCTGCGCATTGACGTAGTGGCGGATGCGCCACTTCCATTCGTCCGACAGGTGCAGGTGACCGTTAACCAGGCCGGGGCTGCCCGATCCCTTGCCCTTGTTGATGCGCGGCAGGTCCTTGCGGCGGATCAGCATATCCACTCGCGCAGCCCCCTCTTCCAGTGCGGTGGCAGCACTGTCCATGGCGGAGGCGCCACCACCGATCACGCCCACGCGCTTGCCCTTGAGGCTGGCATAGTCGAACAGGTCCGAGGAATGTGCCCAGCGATCGCGCGGCAACTGATCGGCCAGCGGCGGCAGGTAGGCGCCACCCAGGCCGTCGCGGCCGGTGGCCACCACCACGCGGCGCGCCAGCACGGTCGATGTGCCCGCAGGCGATTGCAGCTGCAGCGCCACGATGCCATCGGCGCGCGGCTGCACGGCCAGCACGCGGTGTTCGTTGCGGATATCGAGCTGCATGACGCGACGGAACCAGCGCAGGTACTCCATCCATTGCAGGCGCGGGATCTTGTCCAGCGCTTCCCAGGCGTCCAGCCCGAACTGGGCCTCGAACCAGGCACGGAAGGTCAGCGCCGGGAAGCCCAGTGCGGGACCGGTCAGGGTCTTGGGCGAGCGCAGGGTTTCCATGCGCGCGGTGGTGGCCCAGGGGCCTTCGAAGTCCTTGGGCGACTGGTCGTAGATCACATTGGGAATACCCAGGTGCGACAGCGCCACCGAGGCGGCCATGCCGGCCTGGCCGCCGCCGATGATGGCCACGTCGATCACCGGCACACCGTCGCGCAGGATGGCCGGGGTCCACGACTTGCCGGGCAGCGCCAGCCACTGCAGGTCCTGGCGCAGGCGCGCCTCCAGGGCAGCCAGTCCTTGCGGGGGAGCAGCGGGGATCAGGGTCGGTTCGGTCTCGTGCATAGCGCCTCGTCAAAAGCATGAAGAGACGTCGCGGGCAAGGGCCTGCGATCGTCTCGATTCGGGTTTTGTGATGCAACGCCCTTCCCGGTTGACGCTGCTTGCTTGGGTTCTAACTGCGTGCTGCCAAATCATTTACAACAATTCGTCATGCAGGCTGGCATCGCGCTTGACGAAGCCCTGCAAGGTCATGCGGGCGGCCTTTTCCACGGCATCGATGAGGCGCTGCGTGACGCCTTCGACCGGTTTGCCATAGGGCGTGACCACGCCGAAGTAAAACGGAATCTCCACCGCCAGGCGCTTGACCACCATGCCCTCGATGGGCATGCCATAGGCCGTGGCCGGCTCCACCAGCGCCACCCCCAGCCCGGCACGGGCGGCCATGATGGCGTTGAAGGAGGTATTGGTATCGATGGCCACATCGAGCTGGCTGTTTTCGCCCAGCGCCAACTCCACGCGCTGGCGCAGGCGATAGCGGTTGGACATGGTAATGACGCGCTGGCCACGCAGGGCCGCGCGGGTGAGCTTGTCGCGACCGGCCAGCGGATGGTCGGCGCGCACCACCGCCACGCAGGGTGCCTCGCCGATCCAGTGCAGCTCCAGCCCGCGATGGGCCACCGGCAGCGAGGTCAGCCCCAGGCTGACGGTACGGTGCAGGACTGCATGCACCACCTGCTCGGCCGAGGCGCTGCGCAGGTGGACGTGTTCGGGGAAGGCTCGCTCCCTGTCGGCAGCCAGCAACTGCAGGGCCGCCGGGGCGATGGTCGAGGCCAGGGCAGGCGTCGCCACCAGGTGCACGGGATGGACTTCTTCGCGGGCGATCTCCTGCGCACGCTCGCGGATGCTGCGCAGGCCCACCAGCGAGCGCTCCACCTCTTCATAGAGCAGAAAAGCCTTCGCCGTGGGCGTGACGCGCGGACCATTGCGATCGAACAGGGCATAGCCCAGCTCGGCCTCGAGATCACCGATGGCCTTGCTGACGGCCGGCTGCGAACGGCCCAGGCTGCGGCCGGCACCGGTCACACTGCCCAGGGTCATTACAGCAGCAAAGGCCTCCAGCTGGTTCAGGTCCATGGAAATCGCATTCCTTGATCAAAGTGCTTGCATATGATTTTCGAATTATAGGTTTGCTTGTATTCTATTTCAGTATAATAATTTTGTATAAGCAAATACGTGAGGTGGCATGTGATCGCGAATCTCGCCGTCCTCCTGCCTTGCGGACTGGCCAGTGGCGATGCTCGCGGGCAATCTTTACAAATCGTATATACAAATAAGCGCAAAGTCGTTTTCCGGATGCGGGCGACGGCGTTACTGTATGTGCTGGTCGCTGGTCACCCTGCTCAACTGGAATACGCTGCACTCTCCGGAACACCGTCATGAACGCCCCTGCTCCCTGCGGCCCGTCGGCCGATCTTCGTTTCCCCATCTACCTGGACTATGGCGCCACCACGCCGGTTGACCCGCGTGTGGCCCGCGTCATGTGCGACTTCCTCACGGAGAAGTTCGGCAATGCGGCCAGCAGTTCCCATCCTTTTGGCTGGGAGGCGCGGCGCGCGGTCGACCGGGCACGTGCACAAGTGGCGGGCCTGGTCGGTGCCCGGGCCGATGAAATCATCTGGACCTCGGGGGCGACCGAATCCAACAACCTGGCGCTAAAAGGCAGTGCCCACGCGCTGCGTGCCCAGGGGCGAGGCAAGCATCTCATCACGGTAGCGACCGAACACAAGGCCGTGCTGGACACCATGCGTACGCTGGAGAAATCGGGCTTCGAGGTCACCATCCTGCAGCCCGATGCAGACGGCCTGATCACGGCAGCGCAGCTGCGCGCGGCACTGCGGCCGGATACGCTGCTGGTTTCGGTGATGTATGTGAACAACGAGATCGGCGTCATACAGCCGATTGCCGAACTGGGCGAAGTATGTGCCGAACGCGGCGTGATCTTTCACGTGGATGCGGTGCAGGCTGCCGGCAAGATCGCCATCGACCTGCAGCAGTTGAAGGTAGACCTGATGTCCTTCTCGGCGCACAAGGTCTATGGCCCCAAGGGTATCGGTGCCCTGTACGTGCGTCGCACCCCGGATCTGACACTGGAAGCGCAGATCGATGGCGGCGGCCATGAAAACGGCATGCGTTCCGGCACCCTGGCCACACACCAGATCGTGGGCATGGGCGAGGCCTTTGCGCTGGCGGGAGAATTGCTGGAAGAAGAAGGACGCCGCATCCGCTGCCTGCGCGACCGCCTGTGGTCGGGCCTGGCGAACTTGCCGGGCGTACAGTTGAACGGCAGCGCCGAGGCGCGCGTGCCGCACAACCTCAACGTGAGCTTTCCGCCCACGCGCTATGGCACGCTGGGCAGCCAGTTGCTGGGCATTGCGGTGTCGGCCGGCTCAGCCTGCAACTCGGCGGCGTCGGCCCCTTCCTTCGTGCTGCTGGCCATTGGCCGCTCGCCCGAGGTGGCGCGCAATGCCGTGCGCTTCTCGCTGGGACGCGGTACCAGCGAGGCCGAGATCGACTATGTCGTGGCCACCGTACGACAAGTGCTGGCGCATGAAGTCGAGGCTGCCGCACTGACCGGCGACTGAAGCGCCCCGTCCCCTTCACGGGCGCGGCCACGACCCGGCCGTTGAGCAGAACCACGGTGTGATCCGTGGTTTTTTTTCGTGCCGCGCCAGGCGGGCGATCACATTATCACTCTCCGGGACAGGTACAAACTTGGTGCCCGCCCGCCCCAACATCGCCCCGACCTTGCCCCTCCATCGGCCAGTCCATATCGGCATCACATCATGCCGGATCGGCACCATCCCGGACGATAGCGCGGGCGCCTGTTGCGGCGCATTGGCAACCGGGCCGCCGCTCCCGCGCCAGGCCTGGCATGGTCATTGCAAACCCGCCCCGGCACGACACAGTCCATTCAACGAAAGGGATTTACATGAAATTTGCCAAACCGGTGCTGGCCGTCTCGCTGGCCCTGCTGGGCCTGTCCACCCAACTCGCACGGGCCGACGCGCTGGCCGACATCCAGAAGGCCGGCACCATTCGCATCGCCGTGCCGCAGGACTTCGCGCCGTTCGGCTCGGTCAATTCCGAGCTGCAACTGCAGGGCCTGGACATCGATGTGGCCAAGCTGATCGCGCAAAAAATGGGCGTGAAGGTGCAACTGGTGCCTGTAGCCAGCGCCAACCGCATCGCCTACCTGCAGACGCACAAGGCGGACCTGGTCATCTCCACATTGGGCAAGAATGCCGAGCGTGAAAAGGTGATCGACTTCTCGCAATCCTATGCGCCCTACAACAACAGCGTCTTCGGGGTAGCCTCAGTCAAGGTGAGCGGCCCGGCCGACCTGGCGGGCAAGACCGTGGGCGTGGCACGCGGCACCTTCCAGGACCTGCAACTGACCGACACGGCCCCCAAGAGCGCCACCATCAAGCGCTACGAAGACAACAACGCCATGATCTCGGCCTACGTGTCCGGCCAGGTGCAGTTGGTCGGCACCGGCGATTTCGTGGCCTATGCGCTGGCCGAGAAGGCTCCTGAGAACAAGCCGGTGCTCAAGTACATCATCCAGGAATCCAGCTGCAGCGTCGGCCTCAACAAGGGCGAAGCGGCCTTGCTTGACAAGGTCAATGAGGTCCTGACCGCGTCCAAGAAAAATGGCGAACTCAATGCCATCGTGCAGAAATGGCTGAACGTGCCCTTGCCCGCCAAGATGGCGACCACTTTCCAATAAGCAGAACGGCCCGCCAGGGCGGGCCGTCCTTGCGGGCCGGATCGCTTACTGGTAAGTCGTGGCGATCTTTTCCGGCAGCGGCACATTGAGCCACTTCTTGACGATGCCATTGAGCTCACCGCTCTTCTTGGAGGCAGTCAGCGCCTCATTGACCTTGGCCATGAGCGCGGGCTCACCCTTGTTCATGCCTACATAGCAGGTCGAGACGTTGATGATGTACTTGAGCAGCGGCTTGTTGGCGGGTGTCTTCTCGGCCAGCGCATAGGCCACGAAATCGCCGGTGCCGACCAACTGCACCTGACCGGACACGTAGGCCGAGATCAGCCCGTTGTTGTCTTCGTAGCGCTTGATGGTGGTGCTCTTGGGAACGCTGTCAGTGAGCATCAGATCTTCGAAGGTGGAACGGGCCACGCCCACAGTCTGGTTGGCCAGGTCAGCCGGACCCGCGACCTTGATGGCGGCCACGCCGAAGACACTGTTGTTGTAGGGCGCATAGCCTTGCGAGAAGTCGATCACCTTTTCACGCTCGGCATTCTTGCCCAGGGTGGAGATGATGAGGTCGATCTTGTGCGTCTGCAGGAACGCCATGCGGCTGGAGATCGGCACCGGTACCAGTTCGGCCTTCACACCCAGGCCCTTGGCGACCAGCTTAGCGACCTCGATGTCCAGCCCCTGCAGCTGCAGATCAGCCGTGACCGATCCATACGGCGCAAAGTCCTGCGGCACACCGATCCTGACCACGCCGGCCTTCTGGATGTCGGCCAGGTTGTCGGCGCAGGCGGTAGCGCTGAGAGTGGCCAGAGCGGCCAGGGCAATGATGGTCTTGATGAACTTCATGAAGGTTCCCTTGTTGTCGTGGATATCGTCAACGGTGCGGCAGACAAAGACTTAGAAAATCACACGCCGCAATCCGTACGCGTCCCGCATCGTTGCCATGAAGCAGGAGCTGCCGGACGCGATCTTCTTCCCTGCAAGGACCATGCCAGCCAGCCCCGGATAGCGGAAATCATTTCCATCATCGGAGCACCCGGGGGAAATCCGATATCGCTCCGGATATCGCTCCCGATCTCTGCGGTGCCTGCCCGAAGTTCTAAGGTTTCCGGATCGGACCACACCATGCCGGCCCACGCGCCAATGCCCATCCCCCGAGCGAAAGCGGAGAGGCCGGCCGCCGTGCACGATTGATCGCGACGAGGCAAAATCTAAGGAATGCAGGACTGGCCCAAAGGGACAATATTATGGGAATTCGCTTGACACGAACTTCAAGCAGGAATAAAAAGCGGGGGCATCTTCGCTGTTGCGATCGCGCCAAAGATCGGCACCGACATTCCCGCCAAATAAGAGCGGCCCGACAAAAATCGTAAAATCGAAGAAATAAGTTCTTCTGCCTTTACGATCGAAGTTATATTGCCGCAGGCACTTCAGCAACCTCATTCCAGACCAATCACAAGGGAGATACCCATGCCCAAGCGTTCCAAGACCATCGAACCCGTCGTGGTGGTTCCGCCGCAGTTTCTGACCGAACCGGATGGTTTCCTCAATGTCCCGGTGAGCCGCAAGACCCGCGATCACATCCACCACCTCAAGAAAAGCATGCGGGTTTCCAGCCAGGCTGAAGTGATCGAGAAGGCCGTCGCCATCGTACGCGCCATTGATCTGGCTGCCAAAGGCGAGTTGCCCGAAACCTGAACCATGCTCGGCACCACCTCCGGCCATGCAAAAGGCCATCCGTTCATCCGGATGGCCTTTTTTCATTGCACGACCTGAACAGCCGCTTCGGCTGGCACGGCGCGCTGCCGTCGGCACCGCGCCAGGCGTCTTACTTGCCGGCCATCTTCTCATCGAACCAGCGTTTCCACGCCGGCACGGCCGTGGCAAAAGTGCCGCGATGCGTAGTCGGTCCGGTCGACACCGCCTGCACATGCGGATTGCCCGCGCCCATGGCTTGCGCGTAGGTCATCGCCATGCGGCCTACGCCAGGGGTGATGGCTTCGTCCGTCTCGCCATAATAATTGCGCACGTCGGAACGGATGACCCAGCGATAGGCCTGGGTCGCCGCGATCAGGCGCCCGTAGGCGGACTGGGCAAAGTATTGCGGGTCGAAATATTCAGGGCGCATCAACTTGTGCAGGTCGGTCGGAATGTCGGCCACATTGAAGGGCTGGCGATCATAGGCTTTCTTGGCCACGTCATAGACGGAATCCTTGAGTACCGAACGCGCCAGCCCCGGTACACCGTAGTAATTCTCGAAGGCGAAGGCCGAGAGGATCACGATGCTGTTGAGCCAGGCCGCATCATTGGGACGCGGATAGGTAAGAAAGCCTTCAAGCAGTGCGAACACATCCAGGGGCGCACTGGCGGTGGTGGCGGCATCGACCTTGATGCCGGCCGCCTCCAGCTTTTCGAGGAAGGCCATGGTCACGAAGCCGCCCTGGGACCAGCCCGAGAGGAACAGTTTGTCGTCGCGCACGCCCATGCTGGCCAGCACGCTGCGCGCCGCCAGCAACATGTCGTAGGTGGCCTGCTGATGGCTGCCCTTGACCATGTAGCCTTCCGGCTCGGTGGAAATGCCCATGCCGAAATAATCGGCACCGATGAGGGCATAGCCCTGGCCGGCGAACTGGGCAATCATCAGTTGCGTTTCCGGAGATTGCTCGGGGAAGGAAGGTACCTGCTGGCGCTCATACACGGTGCCATGCTGGTAGGACACCAGCGCATAAGATCTGGCGGACGTATCGGGCAATGCCAGCAGGCCGGACGCCAGGATGGGCTGATTGCCGCGCTCCGGGATCACCGAAGGATAGGTCACCCGATAGAGCAGCACGGCATTGCGCGCGGGCGTGTAATTGACCTGGACACCGGAGAAGGCGGGCGTGTCCTTTTGCAGAATGGCATTGAGCCGGTCGACATCCCAACGGCCGATCAGCTGATAGCGCACACCCGAGGCCACCGCCTGCACCGCCGGAGCAACGGGCGTCTGCGCCCATGCCGGAGATGGCAAGGCGGACAACATCCCGGTCAGTATTGCCAGAACCATGCTGGCGCGCATCAGGCATGACTTCATTGCTTCCCCTTTTTTGTATTGGAATTGAATCGCTGCAATCGTTTGCATCGCCTGTAGACGACGCTTGCGTGCAACATGCAGCGTATGTATATACTGTCCAGCCTGGCGCATTATGACGAGCCGGTGCGCGTCGCAAAGCGGGAAAAGCGGGGGCTTTACCGTGCAAGCGCAGGTTTGGGGCTGAGGTGACTTCTGGTATAAACAGTGACTGGAACGCCGTCTGCCCTTTCCCCCCGATGGCCGGCGGCGCCATTCACATTCCGACATCGAGAAACGAGCAAGCCATGAACAAGCGTTCCCTCTCCCGCGTCCGCTTTCTGAAGCTGGCCGCCCAGGCCGGCCTGATCTGCGCCGCAGCCCTGAGCTACCCTGCACATGCCCAGGCCAACCTGGACTTCTTCTCCAACACGGCCGTGGCCGACCTGAAGAAGGAACAGATCAACTCCCTCTATGCCGCCATCAGCGCCTCGCTGGATGCGGGCGTGAGCGGCAAGACCTCGCAGTGGACCGATGGCCCCAAGCCCTCCACCACGGCCAAGATCACGCCGACCTTCGAGCAGAGCACCCCGCCCTGCGCCAAGGTGGACCTGGTGGTCTCCAGCAAGCGCGGGACCGAACCGCTGAAATTGCGCTATTGCAAGAACAGCGCAGGCAAGTGGGCGCTGAGCAACTGATCCGCTGACTGACTGCATTACTGCGCGCAGCGCGGCGTCGGCATGCTTTTTGCACCCCGCGCAACTCACACCGCTTCCTCAAGGTAGCTTTACACCATGGCTGATACAGACCAACATTTTCTTGTCGTCGATGACTTTTCGACGATGCGCCGCATTGTCAGCGGCCTGCTCAAGGAACTCGAATACACCAAGATCGTGGAAGCCGATGATGGCTCCACGGCCCTGAAGATCCTGGAGTCGGGTGCTTCCAACATTACCTTCGTGCTGACCGACTGGAACATGCCGGTCATGGACGGCCTGACCCTGTTGAAGAAAATCCGCTCCACGCCGGCGCTGGCGCATCTGCCGGTATTGATGATCACGGCCGAGGCCAAGAAGGAGAACATCGTCACGGCGGCCCAGGAAGGCGCCGATGGGTATATCGTCAAACCCTTCAACGCCACCACGCTCAAGGAAAAGATCGAGAAGATCCTGGCGCGGCGCGCACAGATGAAATGAGAGAGCGCGATGGACATCCCCGCCAATGACGACCAGCAGGAACCGGAACCGGGCAGCATCATCAAGCACGCCTCCATGACGACCCGCATCCACCGGACCATCTATACCCTGGAGAGTCGTATCGTGCAGCAGGGCAGTGGCGTGCAGCGCTCGGAATATCGTGTGCTGCTGGAACGCAATGTCATCAAGGACTGGACCGAAGGTGACGTGGCCCAGTATTTCGGACTGGACATCTACTGATTCCTGCGGATTGCGGTGAGCGCTTTGCACACACCGGCAGAAAACATCAACGGCAGCCTCGTGCTGCCGTTGTCGCGTCACGTCGTGCAAAGACCGACGCAGCGCTCAACCGCGGCGGCCACCTGCAACGGGTCGAAGCGAGTCCAGCGGGCTGCAACGTGCTGGTCCGGCCGGATGAGGTAGGTGCATCCCTCGCGCGCGGCATAGCGCTGTGCGACCAAGCCTTGCACATCCTCCAGCATGGCCCCGGAACCGGTCGGACCGATGGTCTTGACCGCAATCTCAAGGCCTGCCGCATGCAGGCTGGCAGGGGTCTCGCCACTACCGAACACCAGTACGGTGAAGCCCTCCCCCAACTGATCCAGCAGCCAGCCCGGCCGCCTTGCCTGCCGCACCGGCGCATCCGCGCAGGGGGTGCCGGGCACCATGCGCGGGCCAAACAGGACGTTGTCGGGGGTATTGAGCGAGGACGCCACATAAGGCGTGGGCGTGGACAGGCGCCCGCTGTTGACCAGGGTCCGCGCGAACGGCTCGCGCTCGGCCAGGGTCAGCACGGCATCGCGCAGCACACGACTGACACGGCTCTTGGGCGTGATGAAATCGGTGGAGCGCGTGGACTGGCGCAGGTTGTCGTCGGCGGCGAAGGCGCGCTCCTCGTGATAGCTGTCGATGAAGCTGGCCGGTGCCTGGCCATCGATGACCAGCTTGAGCTTCCAGATCAGGTTGTCGATATCCTGCACGCCGGTATTGGCGCCACGTGCGCCGAAGGGGGAGACCTGGTGCGCCGCGTCACCGGCAAAGAGTACCCGCTGGACGCGCATGTTGTCGATGCGGCGGCAGGCAAACTGGTAAACCGACACCCATTCCAGCTCGAATTCCACACCCTCGCCCAGCATGGCCTGGATGCGCGGGATGACCTTGCCGGGCTTCTTCTCTTCCTCCGGATCGGCGTCCCAGCCGAGCTGAAAATCGATGCGCCAGACGTTGTCGCACTGCCTGTGCAGCAATACGCTCTGGCCGGGATGAAAAGGCGGATCGAACCAGAACCAGCGCTCGGTAGGGAAATCGGCCTTCATGATGACATCGGCGATAAGGAAGCGGTCCTGGAAGAACTGACCGGTAAATTGCGCGCCGACCATCTTGCGCGTATCACTGTTGGCACCGTCGCAGGCGATGATCCATTGTGCCTGCATGGTGAAAATTCCATCCGGCGTTTCCACGCTCAGGGTGGCACCGTCGTCGTCCTGTTCCAGGGCCAGCAGGCGATGCTTCCAGCGCAGCTCGATGAGCGGCTGCGCCAGACAGGCTTCCACCAGATACTGCTCCAGATAGTATTGCTGCAGGTTGATCATGGCCGGCATCTTGTGCCCGGTCTCCGGTAGCAGGTCGAACTGGTAGACCTGGCGCTCCTCAAAAAACACCTTGCCCAGTTGCCAGCCCACGCCCTTGTCCACCATGCGCTGCGCCACGCCCAGGCGGTCCCAGATTTCCAGCGGACGCTTGGCATAGCAGACCGCACGCGAGCCGATGCTGACCGTGTCATTGTCATCCAGCACCACGGCGGGCAGGCCGCGTGCTGCGCATTCCAGTGCGGCCGTCAGGCCGATGGGGCCGGCGCCGATGATGACCACCGGATGGCGCAACGGTTGCCCGCTGCGCTGTTCATCAGATTGCCGGTAGGCGAAACGGGGATAAGTATAAGTGCTCTGCATGGGTGTCTCCTGTCAATGAGCGGGTGATGCTGGTGTCATTTTTTTATCGGATCAATGGTCTGCCGCCGTGAATTCCTGCGCGTGCATCCAGGCAGCGTGCCGGGGCGCACGGCGGGTCCGCGACCACTCTTCGAGCATGTCCCACTTCACCTCGTCCAGGCGCTGCATCTGCTGCGCACTGGCGCAATCGGCGGCCAGTTCGATGCGGTGGCCACTGGGATCGAAGAAATAGATGGATTTGAAGATGGTGTGATCGGTAACGCCGACCACGTCGATGCCATCGGCCCGCAGGCGCTGCATGACTTCCCGCAACGTGGCTTCGCTGTCGACCTTGAAGGCGATGTGCTGCACCCAGGCCGGGGTATTGGTGTCGCGCCCCATGGGCGGAGAATTGGGGATCTCGAAGAAGGCCAGCACATTGCCCTGGCCGGCGTCGAGGAAGACGTGCATGTAGGGGTCAGGTGCCTTGGTCGAGGGCACCTGGTCTTCGGCGATGGCCAGAATGAAATCCATGTTCAGGTATTTCTGGTACCAGAGCACGGTTTCTTTGGCGTCCTTGCAGCGGTAGGCAACGTGATGGATGCGATCGATCTTCATGACAGTCTCCTGGAGGGCGTTCTTCGAATTAGTAACGGTTGTTACTATATGGACAGCCGACGGCCAGGGTCAATGTGGAAGATGGGCAAGAACGGCAGCACAGGCAGGGGTCTTGACATGGATCAAGCGCAGGACGGCTGCGTTGAATTGGTAACGTCTGTTACCATGCGGGAATGAAACTGCAATCCTTCTTTCCCTATCAACTGGCGCAACTGGCCGAGGCGGTCAGTCGTTCGGTGGCCGGTGTCTATGCCGACCGCTTCGGGCTGAGCCGTGACGAGTGGCGCATTCTGGCTGCCCTGGCCGAAGAGGGGCAGATGCAGGCCAGTGCTCTGGTGCCCCACACCTCGCTGGACAAGATGCAGGTCAGCCGCGCGCTGGCGCGCATGGAACAGGAAGGACTGGTACTGCGCCAGCCCTGTCCGGACGATGCACGCGCGCGCATCGTGCGGCCAACGGCGCAGGGCCGCAAGCTGTACCGCAAGATCGTCCCGATGGTGCAGGCGCGTGAAGCCTATCTGTTGCAGGCCTTGAGCTGTGGCGAGCGCGAGGCCCTCCTGCGCGCCATGGAGAAGATCCGCGAGCGCGCCATGCAGGCCGTGGACGCGGCCGACTGAGGCTGCTCGTTGCCAGCATCAGACCGCTAGGCGGACCAGGCCAGCTTGGGTTTTCTGACGGGGAATTCGCGGTAGACCGCCCTGCCACGCCCGGCCTCCTTGGCCTGATAAAGGGCCTTGTCGGCGCTTTCGATGAGTTCGCGCGGGAGGTAGGAAAAGCCCTCGTCGGAGGTGATGGAGGTAATGCCGATACTGACCGTGACCGTACCCTCGACGCTGGATGCGTGCGGGATAGCCCGGGCCCTGACGGCTGCCTCTATCCGTTCGGCCACGACGAGGGCACCGGCGCTGCCGCACTCAGGCAACAGCACGGAAAACTCTTCGCCCCCGTAGCGGGCCACGGTATCGATCTCCCGCTGGACGGCGCCGGAGATGGCCGCTGCAATGTTCTTCAGGCAGACATCACCTACCACATGGCCGTACCGGTCGTTGTATTGCTTGAAGTGATCGACATCGATCATCAGCAGCGAAAACGCCCCGCCCACTCGCGCAAAGCGCGCCGCTTCGGCCTCCAGCAATTCATCGAAATGGCGGCGATTGATGGCGCCGGTCAATCCGTCACGGCGCGACTGAGTCTGCAGCAACTCGAACATGGCCTCAAGTTCCGCCTGCGCCCTTACCGCATCAGCTTGTGCCCGCTCCCGCAGTGACACCTGCGCCACCATCCTGGTACCGCCGTAGCAGATCGCAAGCAGCAGGACAATGATGCCCACGCCGCGCACGATGGCATGCCTGGCCCAGCCGTGCAGGACTTCGTCCTCGGACACGGCCACGATGACAAAGAGCGGGTAATTGGCAAGGTGCTTGAAGCCATGGATGCGCAAGATACCGTCCTGCGTCGACCGGCTCTCTACCGCACCCGCCTCTTGCACCTTGATGTGCTGTTGGAACAAAGGCGACTGCGCGAGCGACTTGCCCATGGAATCGGCAAGCAGTGGCCGGCGATACAGGACCGTGCCGTCGTTCGAGCCGAACAGGATGGCACCCTGCTGCCCGATATCGAACTTGTGATAGAAGCGTTCGAAGAACTGAATGTCCAGCGTGGCCAGCACGACGCCACCAAACGAACCGTCGGGCTTGCTGACGCGGCGGCTCATGGTGAGGACCCAGTGTCCGGTCGACTTGCTGCGGATGGGCTTGCCGATGAAGGTGGTATCGGCCTGATGTGCCTGGTGATGCTGGAAATAGTCGCGGTCGCTGTTGTTGAATCGTGTTTCGAGAACCGGCTGGGAGGAGGCGATCCATCGGCCTTTTTCGTCATAGACGAACAGGCCCGCCAGTTGCGGCACCTCGCTTACGTTGCGGACCAGGAAGTTGTGCAGGCGCTCGTTGTCCGTGGTCGCCAGCCGCTTGTCCTGAACCTGCTCCATCACGGCCTTGAGCACGATGTCGACCTCGTCGAGCGCCTGGTCCGCATGCTGCGACAGGGCCAGCGCCATGTTGGCCGTGGCGCGGAAGGATTCGTCCATCTCGGTGCTGCGCTCGTGCCAGGAGGTCCAGGCCTCCAGCACGAGGATGATGATGCAGACGGCCGCCACAAACCCCTTGGCCGCCCTGGACGCCACCTTGATCGGACACACTTGCATTGCTCTCCCCTGAACGGTGACGTCTCGTGGCGCCATTATTGTTCAACCGGGCGGGCATTGCCATCAGAGATTGCCTGATCAGGATTCTCCCGATGGTATCAAAGAACCAATGCCGTATAAGCTCGGGGCGATGGGAGAAATCATGCTAAACAGTTTTGCAGAAGAGATTGCCGACCGATATGTCCTGATCATAGAGAAGCTGGCCGAGATGGCCGGAGCCAACCTGATCGTGGGCGACCTCATCCGCAATGCCACCCGCAATTGCCTGGTCGCGATGTCGGCTGCCGGTGCCGAGCCCGGTGAGATACGCCAGTACGCAGGTGGCCTGATCGGCAGGCATATCGGCGCCCTGCAGGCGCACAGCGGACGGACGCTGGCGGCATGGGTGCATGCCCGCAATCATATGGAATTCCTGCTGTTCATCGAGGAACAGGACGCGCTGCCACAGTCCCCAGAGGCGGGGGCAGTGGCCGGAGCAACGATTCACTGATCCGCTAAGCCAGCTTGAAACCCGCTGAGGTATCAGCGAGCTTGCACCGGGATGAACAGAGGCAACTTTCATCAACCGCTCACCAAACCGCAAATTTGGCGTGGACAGGGTTTTCCTGCCACCCTGTAGCCGGCGGCCCGGAAAGTATCCGTGCCGTTGGGCCTTGCATGGTGTACGGCAACGGCGCACTCCGGTCTTCACACTGAGCGTACCGAAGACGTATCCAGCTTGAAAGTCGACACCAGTCCCGCCAAGGCGCTGGCCTGCTCCATCATCGAATTGGCCGCTGCTGCAGCTTCCTCCACCAGCGCGGAGTTTTGCTGCGTGGCTTCGTCCATGTGAGTCACGGCCAGATTGACCTGGCTTATGCCGTGACTTTGCTCCTGGCTTGCATGGGAAATCTCGGCAACGACATCTGTGACCCTCTGCACACTGGAAACCACGTTTTCCATCGTCAATCCTGCTTGTTCGACCAAGCTGCTACCCTGTCCGATCTGTGCAACCGAATCGTTGATCAGCTCCGTGATTTCCTTGGCGGCCGTCGCGCTACGTTGCGCAAGGCTGCGCACTTCGGAGGCAACGACGGCAAAGCCACGCCCTTGCTCTCCTGCCCGTGCCGCTTCGACTGCGGCATTCAATGCAAGAATATTCGTCTGAAAAGCAATTCCGTCAATGACGCTGATGATGTCGACAATCTTCCGTGAGGAGGCGTTGATGCCCTCCATGGTCTTGACCACTTCACCCACTACGCTGCCACCTCGGGTGGCAACGTCGGATGCCGACACAGCCAACTGACTTGCCTGCTTGGCATTGTCGGCATTTTGCTTGACCGTGGACATCAACTCTTCCATTGCAGACGCAGTTTCTTCCAATGCGCCCGCTTGCTGCTCGGTACGAGAAGACAGGTCCATGTTTCCGGATGCGATTTCCGCAGAAGCCTGCTCAATCGTATGCGTGCCCTCGCGGACCTTTCCCACAATTGATACCAGACTGTCCCGCATCTGCTTGATGGCAAACAGCAAGCTGGTCGCATCCCCTGCCTTGGTTTGCACTGGAGAAGTCAGGTCGCCTGCAGCGATCTGCTGCGCGATTTTTGCGGCGTAGGATGGCTCACCACCAAGCTGTTTCAACAGGCCGCGTGTAATGACAACCGCGACCAGCGCAGAGCTGACGGCCACAAAAAAGGTCAATGCGGCGACAACGATAGAAGCTTTCTCGGCCATGTTCATCGTCGCCTCGTGTGCCCGGTCATTTTCGACGTCCACTTCCGCGATGACCTTGTTGATATCAAGCACAATCTGTCGACGCAACGGACTGCATTCATTGACCAGGAAGTCACGGTACTCTTCCATCTTTCCGCTCTCACGGTAAATACGCGGGCGCTTCAGTTCTTCGGCCATTTGCAGCAGACCTGTCCGCACCTTGTCGAAGGCCTTATCGCCGGAGAAACGGGATTCCATCTCTTTCAATGCCTTCAGATACACGTTCTTCTGTTCATCGACGATTGCCAGTTCCTTCTGGGCATCGCCGTCACTCTTGAAAACATAGGCGTTGCGCGCGGCAATGCCAGTTTGATCAAGTGCTTCCCGCGCAAGATATAGCGGCACCAGACGCTGATCTTGAACCGCATCGGCCACCTTGATGGATGTCGTCAAAGATCGAATGCTGGCAAGCGAAATCGCAGCGAGCGAGACGGTAAGCAACAGCAAAACCGCAAACGCCAGCGCGAGCTTGTTGCCGATCTTCATATTATGGAAAAAAGTCATTTCTGGATTCCCCTTGAATTAAATGCGAGCATTTCAAATAGATCAATCTGGAAACGACCAATCTCTGCCTGAGAAGACTATAGCCAAGGGCAGAAAATAAGGATGTAGGGATTTTCCCCATACCGTAGAGCTAGTGTTAAAAGATCGACAATTAATGCGAGTAATTATCTTTGGATGGCTGACGGTGCAGAGATGGAGGGATTTCCAATACGCCACTCAGTGCCGGCATCTCTCGTGGACGAAATGCCATCGCCGGGCCAAGTCAATCAATGGGTCAGACGTTCTCATACTCAATTGAGGAGACAGGCCATACAGCTCACATTGCGACCGCGATTTTCCTTATCTCGGCAATGCCGGCTCGCCCTTTCCTACAAAAGTTAGAGAAAAGCGCTGATCGCTGCGCCCGAAGTGACTGCTCTAGGATGATCCAGCCTTTCCGGTCCGTCGGACCGGTCCTGTGACCATACACTTTCTGGGGTAGTGACCACTATGAAGCTCGATTCGCTCGCACGTCCTTGCTTGCCCATCAGGACATTTCGTCTGATGGCTTCTCTTTCCGGCACGGTTGCACTGAGCCTGCTTGCTCAAGGCGCCCATGCAGATCCCTCACCGGCGCTGGATCGTTTCAGCCTGTCGGCAGGCGGCTATTACGTCAATCCGACCTTCAACGTCCAGGCCAATACGCGCTACGGCTCCGCTGACAGCGGTGACATCGACCGCAACCGCACCACCCTGCCGCGCTTGCGCGCCGAACTTCTGCTGGGAGACAGCCAGGGGCTGTCCTTCGATTATTTCCGCTACCGCAACGACTACAGCTACAGCACTTCGCGCTCATTCAACGTCGGCGGTACGCCAGCCATCCTGGCCGGCACAGCCAACGCCAATATCGAGGTGGACTTCGCCTCGCTGGCCTACAAGTGGTGGCTGGGCAAGGGCGATGACGTGTTCGGCATCGGCCTGGGCGCGGGTTATTACCGCGCCCACTATGATCTCAGAGCCAATGGTGTCTTCAACGGCACCACCGGTTCCCTCGATGAAAGCGATACCGAAAAGACCTTCGCACCGCTTCTTGAGCTCGGATGGAAGCACGCTTTCAGCAAGGACCTGCGACTGTATGCCGAGGCTTCGGGGGTCAAGAAAAACTGGGGGACGGTGACCGGACATATCTATGGCGCGGCTCTGGGCGTGGAATGGTATCCGCTGAAAAACCTCGGCATTGGCGCCGACTATGGCATCACCCGCATTCATATCGACCGGGATGGCGGCAGTTCGCAAGCCGCACTCGATGTGAAGCTGACCGGGCCATCGGCCTATCTGAAAGTGCGGTTCTGACAGAAGATCGCCCCAGCGGAGTCGGAACAAATTCTGTTGCCTCTCATCAAAGCGGCCGCAACAGAGCATCACTTGTACGCTATGTGCGACCTGGCGAGGAAATCATGAGTCCATCCATTCATCACCATGGGAGACAAGTCCAGGCATGGGAGCTCGGTCATCAGCGGCGGTCAGACCTTTTTCAGCCATGGCAAGCGCCGCAGCGCGTAAAAAAATCCCCGGCTCATTCGAACCGAGGATTTTTCGCCGCGCCGATTGGCTTCACGATGCCAGATCACCTCGAAGCGTGCCCAGACAAGCACGGAATTGACGCATGTGCGAAATGCTTCTCTATAGAGTAGAGGCTTACCTGGAATAGTCCAGCGCGCTGTAGCGCGACACTGCTCCTATGTTCGAGCGTCCCCGTTGAGCATCGTGCGGATGCCCACCGATCGGGTCTGAAACTACGCTACTTTCGACTTCAAGTTTGAACACTCCTACAGCCTCCTCCAGGTGCTGAGCTTGGACCTGCAGCGATTGAGAAGCTGCAGCTGCCTCCTCTACCAAGGCCGCATTTTGTTGGGTCACTTCGTCCATTTGGGTAATCGCCTGATTTATCTGTTCTATTCCGTCGCTTTGTTCATTGCTAGCCGCACTGATTTCATTGATCACCTCACTAACTCTACGAACACTGGAAACTACCTGTTCCATAGTCGCACCGGCTTCGGCGACCAACTTGCTGCCGTCTTCCACGCTAGCGACAGAGTCGTTGATTAAAACTTTGATCTCCTTTGCGGCAGCCGCGCTTCGTTGCGCCAGAGTACGCACCTCGGACGCAACTACCGCAAACCCTCGGCCCTGCTCACCAGCCCGAGCAGCCTCTACAGCGGCATTCAATGCGAGGATATTTGTCTGAAACGCGATTCCGTCAATCACGCTGATGATGTCAACGATTTTGCTGGACGACTCATGAATGGTTTTCATCGTCGCAATAACCTTGCCCACAACTTCGCCGCCACCAACCGCAACCGCCGATGCCGACAACGCCAACTGATTTGCATTGCGTGAATTTTCGGCGGTTTGCTTGACGGTCGAGGTCAATTCTTCCATTGCAGATGCGGTTTCCTCCAATGAGCTCGCTTGTTGCTCTGTTCTAGAGGAGAGATCAAGGTTGCCGGACGAAATCTCAGTGGCGCCTGCCGCGATCAAACCAGAAGAATTTCGGACCTCTCCAACGATCCCCACGAGATTTTTCTGCATCACCAACAATGAGGCCAATACGCTGTTATCTGGTACGGAGCCCTGCGTCGCGATAGATCGTAGATCTCCTTTGGCAACCTGATGCGCAATATCTACCAAGGTCGTTGGTTCGGCACCGAGAGACTTCGTTAAGCTTCGGACCGTCAGCGCACCAGAGGCAACCGCGCCAGCGATGGCCAGCAGGCATACCGCGATGAGCAACTTGCGCTCAGCTATGTAACGCTCTTCATCCTCATGAAGCAGATTTTTTGATCGTACAGTTGTTGCCTCGGCGTAGGCGTTCGCCTTTGCCGAAAGCGCATTGAGCAAAGGAATACACTCATTGTTAATTTTGTTGATCGCCTCATCTCTCCGCTGGTTTGAAGCCAGATCAACAATCGATAGGGCGACCGGTGTATAGGCCTGTTCAATTCGATCAATGTCCGCAACCATCGCTTTGATATTGAGAGGAATGTCATCGTCCGCGATCATCGCCTTCAGCTTGGAAAGGCTTTCCTGAACAACTTCATGAGATTTGATAGCCGCGGCCTTCTCCTCTTTTAGACGATTAGGGTCGGTGGCCAGAACCATATTGCGTACTGCAATTGCTCGCTCGCTGACCGCGATATGAATTTGCTCAACGAGGTGAGCGCGTGTGTTGATACCGAGGACAAAGGCACTAAACTGCTCCTGAGCAGTTCGTAAGGAATTGATTGCGATAAGCGAAGCAATACAGACCAAAAGAGACAGCCCTCCAAAGGTTAAGGTCAGTCTGGTGCGCACCGTCATATTTTTCAAATTCATCTCTAGCTCCTATGGATGTCGACTTCCTCTAGTTCGAATGCCCCCGCTTATGAGCAAGAGTTAGAAGAGTTGAAAAAATCAACCAAAAAATAATTTAATTACTAAAATTCATCATATTTAATTTTTCTGCTTAATTCAATGGAGGCGCAACAACAATAGGTCAGTCATTTCCTGATAGACGGTAAGATTTAATAAGAAGAGGAATTATGATTTTTGATAAGACGGGGCTTGTGACGCTCCCAGAGCGTTTGCCCATGCGGCGGCTTTTCACTCGGAAGGATCGGCCGGGTACCTTCGGTTAATAATGCGCCGCGAAATCAAAAGCCTGCTCGTCGACGTGCAGCAAGTCTGCGGCTATCGTCATCTCGGCAATCAGTGTCACAAAACAGCAGCTCGAGGGCTGCTGGCTTGTCGCGAAAATGGCAGCGACAATCAGGCCGAAGCACTGGCGCACGTCTAACTCCGGCCAGGCCCACGGCGACGGTTCGGCAGAATCTGCTGTCCGCGTGTCGGCTTGGGCGCTCAGAGTTAGTTACCCTCATTGGTCGGAAGTTGATAGGAACGGAAGCGGACCGCTTCTCGGCTGTCCCACTCGTTCAAAGAAAGAAACTGCGCCTGCAACGGCTCAATCGCGTTACCGCCAAAGACGGTGACGGCCTTCGTCACATCGCTGAATCCGCCGGTGTCGTTGGCCATGGCCCCAGTCATTGCGCCGGCACGCGATGCGCGTGCAAGCACATCGTCGCGCGTACAGTTCTTGATGTCGAAAAATTCGTCCTTGGCCGCGATCTCGGAAACCCGCAGGGTCTGCAGGCCACCTTTCTTGCCCCCGGCCCATTCACAAACAGGTTGCGGAAATTGTCCGGCCCTTTGCTTTTGCGCATCGCCTCACGCAGCTTGTCCACATCGCTGACGTTGCTGGCCGTGTCGGTCATGTAGAAGATGAGGCCCGTATGCGAGCCCTCGAAGTAGAGTCGGCGCACAACGTGCCGAGGCTCTGTCGCCTGGTCGATGTTGTCCTTGATGTCTTCTGGAATTTCTAACATGCCCAAGCGCAGGCAGCGCGCGCGTAGCGGGGCTTTACCGAGTCGCCCCCCGATAACGACCCTCAGTTCACTGCTGCATTTCGCCCATTGGCAGAAGATGACGTTATCCGATCAACCGATACCGAGCGCGAAAACTCATGGCAGCATGATGCTAACTACAGGCAAATCACCGATGTGGATCGCTCAAGAAATGGGGCATTCAGACCGGAGTATGACCTCTCGAGTTTACGGAAGTTGGATCAAGGATGCTCAACCTGAGGCAGGATCCAAAGCTGTTCAGATATTCAGTCACCAAACAAGAGAAGATCAAAAACGGCACCCGAAGGGTACCGTTTTTGCATCTAATCCCATCTGCTTTCAAAAAGTTTCCCACTCCTCATCCGCCCTCTTGTGATTGGACGACGAAACACTCTCCTTGAGAGCATCGCTCTGCTTGGGCAGCAGCACAGGGGCCGCTTGGCGCATTACGGGCTTTTTCGACTGGGATGGCCGTGGTGCCGCACGAGCCGGTGCGGGCGCGCCCCGGGACGGGGTCGCACCACCCACTTTGAATACCCCCACTGCCGCGCGCAACTCAACCGCCTGCTCCGACATCGCTTGCGCTGCGGCAGCGGCCTGTTCCACCAGTGCCGCATTTTGCTGTGTGACCTGATCCATCTGGACCAGCGCCTGGTTGACCTGTTCGATGCCGGCGGTCTGTTCAGAAGACGCGGCACTGATCTCGTTCATAATGTCGGTCACGTTGCGCACAGCCTGCACGACTTCGCCGATGGTCTCACCAGCCTCGTCCACTAATTGCGTGCCGCGTCCAACCCGTTCAGCCGATAACGTAATCAAGTCCTTAACGTCCTTGGCCGCTGCAGCACTACGTTGCGCCAGAGAGCGCACTTCGCTGGCAACCACTGCGAAACCGCGCCCCTGCTCGCCTGCGCGGGCGGCTTCGACTGCCGCATTGAGCGCAAGAATGTTGGTCTGGAAGGCAATCCCTTCAATCACCGTAATGATGTCGGATACCTTGCTGGAGCTATCCGAAATCTCGTTCATGGTGTCAACAACGCGACTGACCACCTCCCCGCCCTTGACCGCCAGGCTCGACGCATTCTCAGCCAGAACATTGGCCTGTTTGGCATTATCAGAGTTCTGGCGCACGGTAGAGGTCAATTGCTCCATGCTCGATGCTGTCTCCTCGAGCGAAGCCGCCTGCTCTTCAGTACGCTGGGACAAGTCGGTATTGCCGGTAGCGATCTCCCCGGCCGCCATTGTGATTGACTCACCAGAAGCCTGGATGCCGCGCACGATATTGGTCAATTGATCTTTCATGCTGGCCAGCGATGCCATCAGGCTGGTCCGGTCATTCGGATTGAGCGCCACGGCAACCGTCAGATCTCCAGCTGCGATGGACTGAGCCACCGAGGCTGCCTGAGCGGGTTCGCCGCCCAGAGCACGAAGGATGCTGCGGGTGATGGTAAAACCAGCCACGATGGCCAACAGGATAGTTAAGGAACCAGCACCAATGAGCGTCCACAACGTCGACTTGCTCAAGGTGTGGACCTGTTCGCTGCGAACCGACAGCAGTGATTTCTCGGCCTGCACGAATTCTTGCTGCACGGCACGGAAGCGATCCATGAAAATCTTGTCGTGGGTGGCACCGAAATAAGTTTGCAGTTCCTGGTTGGAAGCGCTGGCATTGGCCTCTTTTCTCAGCCTCATCAGCATCTGGTCGACTTCCTCGATCTTGTCCGTCAGATCAAGCATTTCGACCAAGCGTTTCTGCTGTGCCGGGTTGTCGGCCGTGAGCGACTTGGCCTTATCGAAGGCTATGCGAAAATTCTTGCGTCCACTCTTGTATGGATCAAGGAACGCTTCATTACCCGAGGCAACGTAGCCTCGGACGCCGGTTTCGATATTGACCATGTTGAGCAACATATCGTCGGCCGCGCCCATCACTTCATAGGTATGGACGTTCATTGCACTGGCTTCTTCAAGTCTGGAAAAATTGAACAAGGACACGCTACTGCCAATCAGCGAGACCAAGACCAACACCAGAAATGACAAGCCCAACTTCCTGCCGACCGTGAGTGACGAAAACATGTTTTCCCCTAGATGAAAATGTATTGGCGATATGGAGTTTGGGTTCGTGCATTGGCTTGCACTGGGCGCGACGATGAAAGAGCCCCCTCTTGTCGACGCGCCGACAGGCAACCGACCCTAATTTGTATTGCGACACTCGCACTGAGCTTCGACGACGGCAGGCCTTGCGATCAAGATCAATTTTCCCCGGCCGCCGTGTCAGCTTTCGAGGATTCTCTACTCACACAACAGCCCAAGCGTTACTGATGTGAATTAATTGCAAATTAATCACAAAGTCCAAGGAAAGTTGTAATCTTGTCAGTTGACCAAAAGATTACAAAGCAATCCTTTGCAGCATGTCTCATTGGGAAAACTTGACCATGCAAAGGAGAGTGGCCGCCCATATTTTTCATTCCGTTCGAGGAATAGGTGGAGCGGATTTGGTTCTTGAATATCGGCTTTTAACGCTGGCATTTTTGCTGTCATTTGGTTGCCAACCTCATCCTACTCTGGCCCATTTGACGGGCGCAAAAAAAAACGCCTAACTATTGAAATCAATAAGTTAGGCGTTTTACTCTGGCGGAGAGGGGGGGATTCGAACCCCCGATAGGCTATGAACCTATACACGCTTTCCAGGCGTGCGACTTAAACCACTCATCCACCTCTCCTGGATTTGGGTTCGCGTTCAGCGAAGCCACGCATTATAGCAAGCTTCTCGGCGAAGCCAAGTCTTTTCTGCATGTTTTTCAAAAAGACCATAAAAAAACCGGCAGGACCAGGCATCGCTACCACAACGCCCTGCCCCGCCGGTTTGCCTGCCGCCGCCTTGCAACGGCAGTATCAGGCTTACTGCGCTTCCTTGAGCTGATCCAGGATGGCCGGATTTTCCAGTGTGGAGACGTCCTGCGTGATCGCCTCGCCCTTGGCCAGCACGCGCAGCAGACGACGCATGATCTTGCCGGAACGGGTCTTGGGCAGGTTGTCGCCGAAACGGATTTCCTTGGGCTTGGCAATCGGACCGATTTCCTTGGCCACCCAGTCGCGCAGCTCCTTGGCAATCTGCTTGGCCTCGTCTCCGGTCGGACGCGGACGCTTCAAGACCACGAAGGCGCAAATCGATTCACCCGTAGTTTCATCGGGCTTGCCGACCACGGCGGCCTCGGCCACGATGCTGTTGGCGACCAGCGCCGATTCGATTTCCATGGTGCCCATGCGGTGGCCGGAGACGTTCAACACATCATCGATACGCCCGGTGATGGTGAAGTAACCGGTCTCCTTGTTGCGCACCGCGCCGTCGCCAGCCAGATAGATGTTGCCACCCAGCTCCTCCGGGAAGTAGCTTTTCTTGAAGCGCTCCGGATCGTTCCAGATGGTGCGGATCATCGACGGCCACGGACGCTTGACTACCAGGATGCCGCCATTGCCATTGGGGATGTCATTGCCAGTCTCATCGACGATGGCTGCCGTGATGCCCGGCAACGGCAGCGTGCAGGAACCGGGTACCTGGGGCGTTGCGCCCGGCAGCGGTGAAATCATGTGGCCGCCGGTCTCGGTCTGCCAGAAGGTGTCGACGATGGGGCAATTCTCGCGGCCAACGTTCTTGTAGTACCACATCCAGGCTTCCGGATTGATGGGCTCACCCACCGAACCGAGGATGCGCAGCGAGGACAGGTCGTATTGCTTCGGGTGGACCTTCTCATCTGCATCGGCGGCCTTGATGAGCGACCGGATCGCCGTCGGTGCAGTGTAGAAGATGGTGGCCTTGTGGCGCGCCACCATGTCCCAGAAGCGGCCAGCGTTCGGATAGGTGGGCACGCCTTCGAAGACGATCTGGGTCGCACCCACGGCCAGCGGGCCATAGGCGATGTAGGTGTGGCCGGTGATCCAGCCAATGTCGGCAGTACACCAGTAGACATCATCAGGCTTGATGTCGAAGGTCCACTTCATGGTCAGCACGGCCCACAGCAGGTAGCCGGCCGAGGAATGCTGCACGCCCTTGGGCTTGCCGGTGGAACCGGAGGTGTAGAGGATGAACAGCGGATGCTCGGCATCCACCCATTCCGGCTCGCAGGTATCGGGCTGGTTGGCCACCACGTCGGAAAGCCACAGATCGCGCCCTTCGACCCAGTTGATCTCGGCACCGGCGCGCTTGTAGACGACCACGTGCTTCAGGGTGTCGCAGCCGCCCATGGCCAGGGCTTCATCGACGATGGATTTCAAGGGCAGCTGCTTGCCGCCGCGCACCTGGTAATCCGCGGTCAGCACGGCCACGGCACCAGCGTCGATGACGCGCTCGTGCAGGGATTTGGCGGAGAAGCCGCCAAAGACCACCGAGTGCGTCGCACCGATGCGCGCACACGCCTGCATGGCGGCCACACCCTCAACCGACATGGGCATGTAGATGACCACGCGGTCACCCTTCCTGATGCCCAGCGATTTGAGGCCGTTGGCGAACTGGCAGACCTTCTGGTGCAGTTCGCGATAGGACACGCGGGTGACCTTGCCGTCGTCGGATTCGAAGATGACGGCAGTCTTGTCGGCATTGCCGTTGTCCAGGTTGACGTCCAGGCAGTTGTACGAAACGTTCACCTGGCCATCGGCGAACCACTTGTAGAACGGTGCGTTGGATTCATCCAGCGTCTGGGTGAAGGGCTTGTGCCACTTCAGGTTGTCCTTGGCCAGCTTGGCCCAGCTGCCTTCGTAGTCTTTTTCGAATTCGGCGTTCAGGGCCTGGTAGGCGTCCATGCCCGAAATGGCGGCGTGCTTGACCAGCTCGGCCGGCGGTGCGAATACGCGGTTCTCTTGCTTGAATGTCTCGATGTCTGCCACGGTAGTCTCCAAAAGGTTTGTTTTTGCTTTCCGCAAAACATAGGCCGTTTCACTTACTCAGTCCTTACACAAGCAGCACCCATCCGGGCGGGAAGCCGCTTGCATCAGGGCTGACCGGCGATGACGGCGCCTTGGTAGGCGTCGGAGCCGCATAGTAGTGCGCTGGCTCCATGGACGCAGACCTTCATATCGCTGCAATGTTCTCTGATGTTCAAGACAACATATTGGCATTCTGGCACAGGTCGATGTTTCCCGCAGGCACTGTCCACGGCGCTTGCGAGGCGGGTCCCCGGAAATGGGCGAAGGGCGTGTAGAATACGGCCCCAAATCCGAAGCCGCGCTGGTCCTCCGCAGTCGGCGCCCTCCTCGGATATCGCCACCATCGCCAGAATCACGCGTAGCCCAGACCCATGAAAAACTCGTCGCCCCAGCCTCCCCGCAAGATCGGCATCCTGCCCAACCTGATTTTCATGAGCCGCTGGCTGCAACTGCCGCTCTATCTGGGGCTGATCCTGGCACAGTGCGTCTACGTCTATCACTTCTGGGTCGAGCTGGTGGACCTGATCGGTGCGGCCATGGGCAGTGCCAGTTCGCTGGCTCACATCCTGGACGCCGTGGCCATTCCCGGCGCCATCCGCCCGGAAAAGCTCAATGAACAAACCATCATGCTGGTGGTGCTGGCGCTGATCGACGTGGTGATGATTTCCAACCTGCTGATCATGGTGATCGTGGGCGGATATGAAACTTTCGTCTCCCGCATGAACCTGGAAGGCCATCCGGACCAGCCCGAGTGGCTCTCGCATGTGAATGCTTCCGTCCTGAAGGTCAAGCTGGCCACGGCCATCATCGGGATCTCGTCGATCCACCTGCTCAAAACCTTCATCAACGCCAATCTGTATGATGCCAAGACGCTCATCGCCCAGACCGGCATCCATATCGCCTTCCTCTTGTCGGCCATGGCCATCGCATATTGCGACCGGCTGATGGTGCATCCGACCGAATCGTCCGACAAGCCGCACTGACTTTGCCTCATCCAAACCGAGAGAACCAGCCATGACCATCATCAAGCAAGACGATCTCATCGAATCCGTCGCCGCCGCGCTGCAGTACATCAGCTACTACCATCCGGCCGACTATATCCAGCATCTGGCCCGCGCCTACGAGACCGAGCAAAGCCCGGCCGCCAAGGATGCCATCGCACAGATCCTGACCAACTCGCGCATGTGCGCCGAGGGCAAGCGCCCGATCTGCCAGGATACCGGCATCGTCAATGTCTTCCTGAAGATCGGCATGGGCGTGCGCTTCGAAGGCTTCTCGGGCTCGATCGCCGACGCCGTCAACGAAGGCGTGCGTCGCGGCTACTCGCACCCGGACAACGTGCTGCGCGCCTCCATCGTGGCCGACCCGCAGTTCGAGCGCAAGAACACCAAGGACAACACCCCGGCCGTGATCCACATGGAACTGGTGCCCGGCAACACCGTGGACGTGCAGATCGCGGCCAAGGGCGGCGGCTCCGAGAACAAGACCAAATTTGTCATGTTGAACCCTTCCGACAACCTGGTGGACTGGGTCCTCAAAACCGTGCCAACCATGGGTGCCGGCTGGTGCCCGCCGGGCATGCTGGGCATCGGTATCGGCGGCACCGCCGAGAAGGCCATGCTGATGGCCAAGGAAGTGCTGATGGAAGACATCGACATGTACGAGCTCTTGAAGCGCGGCCCGCAGAACAAGACCGAAGAACTGCGTATCGAGCTCTATGAGAAGGTCAACGCACTGGGCATCGGCGCACAGGGCCTGGGCGGCCTGACCACCGTGCTGGATGTGAAGATCATGATGCACCCGACCCATGCCGCCTCCAAGCCCGTGGCCATGATCCCCAACTGTGCCGCGACCCGCCACGGCCACTTCGTGCTGGATGGCTCCGGCCCGGCCTACATGGAACCGCCGTCGCTGTCGGACTGGCCTGAAGTGCACTGGGTAGCCGACACCGAGAAGTCCCAGCGGGTCAATCTGGACACCCTCACCAAGGAAGAAGTCGCCTCCTGGAAGCCGGGCCAGACCCTGCTGTTGAACGGCAAGATGCTGACCGGCCGCGATGCCGCCCACAAGCGCATCCAGGACATGCTGGCCAAGGGCGAGAAGCTGCCGGTGGACTTCACCAACCGCGTGATCTACTACGTCGGCCCGGTCGATCCGGTGCGCGACGAAGTGGTGGGTCCGGCTGGCCCGACCACCGCCACCCGCATGGACAAGTTCACCGACATGATGCTGGAGCAGACCGGCCTGATCTCCATGATCGGCAAGTCCGAGCGCGGCCCGGCTGCCATCGAGGCGATCAAGAAGCACAAGTCGGCCTACCTGATGGCCGTGGGTGGTTCGGCTTACCTGGTCTCCAAGGCGATCAAGTCGGCCAAGGTGCTGGGTTTTGCCGACCTGGGCATGGAAGCGATCTACGAGTTCGACGTCAAGGACATGCCGGTGACGGTGGCCGTGGACGCCAACGGCATCTCGGTGCACAACACCGGGCCGGCCGAATGGAAGGAAAAGATCGCCCAGAGCGTGTCGCTTTCCAAGATCCCCGTCACCACGGCCTGATCAAACTCAGGCAGGCCTCGCAGCAGGAGCGCGCGCAGCACCATGAATGAAGCCGTCAAGCAGGTCAGCGTGCCTTCTGCCGCAGGATCTGACAGCACCACCGCAATGCCGACCGCAGCTGATGCCGCGGTCGGCATTTTCGATTCCGGCATCGGCGGCCTGTCGGTGCTGCGTCACATCCACGCCGCCCTGCCGCGCGAACAATTGCTCTACTTTGCCGACTCCGGCTATGCGCCCTATGGCGACAAGACCGAAGCGCAAATCGTGGAGCGCTCCCTGGCCATCGCCTCCTTCCTGCTGGAGCAAGGCGTGAAGGCCCTGGTGGTGGCCTGCAATACCGCCACCGCCGCCGCCATCCAGGCCATCCGCGCGCACTGGCCGCAACTGATCGTGGTGGGCATCGAGCCCGGCCTCAAACCGGCTGCCCAGCAAACCCGCAGCGGCACCGTCGGCGTGCTGGCCACGCGCAGCACGCTGGCCAGCACGCGCTTTGCCTTGTTGCAGCAGCAGATGCAGGCGCAGTATCAGGTGCGTTACCTGCCCCAGGCCTGCGTGGGCCTGGTGGACCTGATCGAGAAAGGTGAACTGTTCTCGCCTGCGACGGTGCAACTGCTGGAGCGCTATCTGGCGCCCCTCCTGGAGCAGGGTGCCGATACGCTGGTACTGGGCTGCACCCACTACCCCTTCGTGCGCCCGGCCATCGAGAGCGTATGCAAACGCCTGATCGGTGAGGTCCCGGAGATCATCGATACCGGCCAGGCCGTCACCCGGCAACTGCAACGCCTGCTGCAGACCGAGGGCTTGCAGACCCGGGCCGCCACCGGGTCGCTGGCCGGCTTCACCACGGCTAGCGGCACGACGCTGGAACAGGCCTTCCGGGGGCTGCTCAAGCTCGATCCCCCGGTACGGGCCTTGCTGCCACAAGCCGGTGGGTGAAGCAGATCCTGGCTGGGTGAGGAAGGAATTTCAGGGGAATTGCCAATTTGCATGGAAATTGTGTTGCCATTCCCTTCAAGTGTTTGTATAATCTTTTGCTTACTTGATGACGGACGCGAGTCTGTCTGACAGTCGACGGTGGCTGTAGCTCAGTTGGTAGAGTCCAGGATTGTGATTCCTGTCGTCGTGGGTTCGAGTCCCATCAGCCACCCCACAGATTCAAGCAAAAAGCCCGGTCCTGGTGACCGGGCTTTTTGTTTTGGCGGGCCGCGCCGCCTTACCTCCTCTGCGCCCCTCCCCGACAAGGCCGGCACCAATGCGGTGCCGGGCACTTTCCTGCGTCAGTTGATCATCCCCGTCGAATACGCATACTTGATCAGCTCCGCATCCGTACTCAATCCCAGCTTGCGCATGGCATTGTTCTTGTGAGTGCTGATGGTGCTGGGCGTGCGCGAAAGGCGCACGCAGATTTCCCCCAAAGACTGCCCCTCCACGAACAGACGCACCACTTCCAGCTCGCTCTGGGTCAGCTCGCGCACCAGGCCGAAGCCCTCGCCCTGGGCCCAGCTCATCTCCAGCTCGCCGCGCAGCGAGACCGGGAAATACAGCTGCTTGCTGCTCTGGGTGGCCAGGCAGGCATTGATCAGCTCGTCGGTCTTCTCGCGCTTGTTGATGACGGCAAACACGCCCATGCGATACAGGCGCCGGATGACCGCACCATTGTTCATGGCGGTGTAGACGATCACCTTGGTCGACGGATGCTCGGTCTTGAGGCGCTTGACCAGCGCGAAGCCATCAGACTCGTCGCTGTCATCGGCCGGCATGGCGAAGTCGGTGATGACGATCTCGCAGGGCGAACGCTTGAGCGCGTTGATCAGGGCTTCGCCATTCTCGACTTCCAGGTCGATACGGATTTCCGGCAGGCGCGCCAGCTCACCCCGAAGCGCGCCCAACACGATGGGATGATCATCGGCTATGGCAACGTGCAGGACTTTCTTCAAATTCATGCTACCCCCAAATGGTTCAATTGACTGACAGGTGGCGACTCCGCGACATCATTGCCCGCGTTCATCCTCCCATATATCGCCTTTGTATTGCCTCGGCTGGCGCCCTCGATTTGTCTGCATCGATGTCGGCTCCCCATGTCGGGCGATGCCACTACGGCATCGCGAAAACTTCCATCGTTAGGAGATAGAGAAAATCTGAAGAAAATAGAAAGGAAAGTGCGTTATTCCCACAAAAAATCGAATTATTTCGAGGTGTCAATAGAAAATATTCGATCCCGAGCTTTTAGTGAAGATATCTAAAAAATATTTGTGGCCTGGCTCGATATCGTGTGAGGTCCCACGGAATTCTCATCGCTCCTCACCAGCACGCACCATCAAGCCCAGGTACGCCCAAGCTGCATCGCAGCGTCCTGGCTTTGTCCGGCTGACGCCTCAAGGGCTTGCACCGGGGCTCCTCCTGCATCACCAGTAATCCTCGGTCACGAACTGCCCGCCACCGGTACGCCGCAGCGGCGTCATGCCGCGTTCCCGCAGCAACTCGCGCACCTCGGTGACCATGTCCGGATTGCCGCAGGCCATCACGCGGCTGTGCTCGGGGCTCAGGGCCAGGCCGCTGGCCTGTTCCAGCCGGCCGTCCCGGAGCAGAGTCGTGATGCGCCCGCCCAGCCAGCCTGGGGCGACCGGCAGGTCGGCCTCGCGCGTGACGCAGCACAGCCGATGCAGGCGCGCCGGCCAGTCCTGCTCGCGGGCTTGCTGCTGCAAGCGGGCGAAGGTTTCGGCATAGGCCAGTTCCTCGCGCTGGCGTACACCGTGGACCACGATCAAATCCTCGAATCGCTGCCACACCTCGGGCTGCTGCAGGATCGAGACATATGGCCCCAGGCCGGTACCGGTGGCCAGCATCCACAACTGGCGACCATCGGCGAAACGATCGGCAGTCATGAAACCGTAACTGAGCTTTTCGACCCAGACGGCATCGCCCGGCTGAAGCTGGTTCAGGCGTGAAGTGAATTTTCCTTCCGGGACGATGATGGCGTAGTACTCCAGGTAATCATCCCCTTCGGCCGAGGTGATCGAATAGGCACGCGAGACCACCTCGCCATCGATCTCCAGGCCCAGGCGCGCAAACTGCCCGGCCGTGAAACCGTAGCCGGCCGGGCGCGTGGTGCGAAAGCTCAACAGCTTGTCGGTCCAGCGATGCACCCACAACAGGCGCTCGCAAGTCGCCTTTTCCGAATACGCATCAAAGCTCACACTACTGGTACTGCTCACAGGATTCTCCTTCGATGAACTGCCAGATTGCCCGTACGACAACCACTGCCGGGGCATTACAATAGCGGGATGAACAGGCGGGCAGGCCCTCCGGGGCTTGCACCGGCAATACCGCAAGCGGCGTGCATGGCACCGGGTCACAGGATGACATGCAGGGCGAGCCGAAAATGAAGCTTGCGCCGCCTGCACGGCCAGGAACTATCCGCACTGCGCACAGGTCAGGCCTGGGTGGCATGCCGCCAGCCCTCATCCTACCCGACTTGCCTTGCGGCGCGTCAGGCCGCCTCAACCGACAACCGATGATGCAGTGAATCAATGACTTGGACCCGCAGTCTGGCCATCGCCTTCCTCTGGTGCGCCGCCGATACCGCCCACGCCGCCTACAAGGTACAGATCGACGCCCCACGGCCGGTGCAGTCGCTGCTCAAGGATTTCCTGGACCTCTCGCGCTACCAGGACCGCGACGACATCAGCGATGAGCAGCTCAAGTTCATGATGGATACCGCCGCCGACCAGGTGCGTGAGCTGACCTCCACCGAGGGTTACTTCACGCCCGTCACCAAGGTCAGCCAGCAGGACGACGCCGGCGCGGAGGGCAAGAAGGCGGTACGCCGCATCACCATCAGCGTAGACCCCGGTCCGCGCACCGCCATCAGTGCGACCGACATCGGCGTCACCGGCGCGGCCGCGCGCGAGGACCAGGCCACCGTGGCGCGTATCCGCGCAGACTGGGCGCTGCCGGTCGGCCAGCCCTTCCGCCAGGAAGACTGGGACCGCGCCAAGAACGCCGGCCTGGAAAAACTGCAGCAGAAGAAGTACGCCGCTGCCCGCATCGCCAGCTCCGAGGCGCGTATCGATCCCGACGAGCACCAGGCCGAGCTGGCCGTGCGCTATGACAGCGGTCCGGCCTTCACGCTGGGGCCTGTGCAGATCACCGGCACCCGGCGCTATCCGGAAAGCATCATCCGCCACGTCAATCCGCTCATCGTGGGCGAATCCTATGACGTCAACCGCCTGCTGGCCCTGCAACGGCAGATCCAGAACACGCCGTATTTTTCCAATGCCATCGTGGCCATCGATGACGATCCCGCGCATCCCGACCAGACCCCGGTGAAGGTACAGGTCACCGAGTTCCCGACCCAGCGCATCCGTGCCGGCGTGGGCTACAGCACCGATACCGGCGCCCAGGTCGAGGGCCGCTACTCGCACTACAACGTGTTCAACAAGGCCTACGTCTTCGACAGTCAGTTGCGGCTGGAGCAGAAGCGCCAGTACGGCGTGCTGTCGCTGGCCATGCCGCCGGACGACAAGGCCTTCGTCAACAGCCTCAATACCTCCTACGACCGGACCAAGCTGGAAGGCATCGATCTGCGCAGCCAGCAGGTCGGGTTCAAGCGCGCGCGCAACAGCGAGAACTACGACACCACCTACTCGCTGACCTATTACCGCGACGAGCTGAGCCAGGAAGACGGCAGCACCCTGCCCGCCAACACCATCGTCACGCCCGGCAAGCACCGCGCGCTGGTGCCGGGCTTTGCCTGGTCGCGCCGCAACGTGGATGACCCGATCTTCCCGCGCAAGGGCAACCTGCTGACCCTGGAAGCCGGTTTCGCCCTCAAGGGCTTGCTGACCGACCAGAGCTTCTCGCGCCTGTATGGCCGCTTCAAGCAGTTCGTGCCGGTCGGCAAGCGCGACATCGTGGTGCTGCGCGCAGAACTGGGCGGGGTCTTCACGGCGGGCAGTGCCGGAGCGGTGCCGCCCTCGCTGCTGTTTCGCACCGGCGGCAACGATTCGGTGCGCGGCTACAGCTACCAGAGCATCGGCAACGAGCAGAACGGTACCGTCTATCCGACCAAGTACCTGGCCGTGGGCAGCTCGGAGTACCAGCGCTGGTTCAGCGAGAACTGGGGGGCGGCGGTCTTCTATGACGTGGGCGCAGCCGCCGACAACTGGAACAACAAGACCTTCTATCACGGGGTCGGTACCGGTGCGCGCTGGCGCAGCCCGGTCGGCACGCTCAACCTGGACCTGGCCTATGGCATCCAGAAGCACCAGATCCGGCCGCACGTTTCGCTGGGCATCGCGTTCTAGCGCCGGACCGGCAGCGCGCCCACCTCCCGATGAACTGAATTCGAATCACCACCCAGCATGAGCGAACCGCAACACGATCCGCAACAAGCCCCCGCCACACCGCCGCCGCGTCGTCGCGCCCGCAGCGGCCGTCGCATCGCCGCGTGGAGCAGCGGCAGCGTGGCCGCGCTGGTACTGGCCGTTGCCGCTGCCGCCCTGTTGGCCACCCATACCGAAAGCGGTGCGCGGCTGCTCTGGGACACCGCCGTCAAGGCCCTGGACGGCAAGCTTTCCGGCCAGCTGCTGGGCGGCACGGTCGCCGACGGCCTGCGCCTGCGCGACCTGCATTACCAGGATGAGAAGCGCATCCTCGACATCGACAGCGTCGACGCGCGCTGGCACCTGGCGCTGTTGCGCCGCAAGTTCAACCTTGATTACCTGCGCGTGGGCAACGTGCAGTTGAACCAGCAACCCTCGCCCACCGAACCGAGCACCCAGCCGGCCTCGCTGGAGATCCCGCTGGCGCTGGAGATCCACGAGATCAGCGTGGCCAGCCTCAAACTGATCCAGGGGACTTCCACCACCGAACTCGCCAAGCTCAAGCTGCATGGCAACTCCGACGGCGTGCAACATACGCTGGTGCTGGACAGCCTCAGCACCGCCTTCGGCGACGCCACTGCCTTGCTGCACCTGAACGGCAAGCCGCCGTTTGCCATCGGTGGCGGGCTGGAACTGGCCGGGGCCTACCAGTACGGCGAGAACAAGGAGCAATACCAGCTCAACGCGCAATTGTCGGGCTCGCTGCAGGAACTGGGCATCGCGCTCACCGCGGGCGGCGACAAGCTCAAGGGTAATGCCGACATCGTCGCCACGCCCTTTGCCAGTGTCCCGCTCAAGCGTGCCAGGGTGGACCTGCAGCACCTCAATCCGCAAGCCTTCAACGCCGCAGCGCCCGCCGCCGACCTGAACCTGCGCGCCGACCTGGCACCACCTGCCGGGTTGGCCGCCGACGCTCCCTTGCAGGTGGCGGGCCGTGTGGAGATCGACAATGCCCGCCCCGGCAGCCTGGACCAGCAACGCTTGCCGTTGCTCTCGGCCAGCGCCGACCTGAAGCTGGATCTGCAGCAACAAACCCTGTCGCGGCTGGAGATCCGCCTGCCGCAGCACGCACGCATCGAAGGCAGCGGGCAGTTTCGTCCCGGCAGCAGCGAGCCCGGCAAGGCTGAGCCCATGGCGGGACAGTTCAAGCTGCGCGTGAGCGACCTGGACCTGAACCAGCTGCATCACCAGGTGCGACCAACCCGGCTTTCCGGGCCGGTGGATGTCACGCTTGCGCCCGACGCCCAGCAACTCCTGCTGACCCTGCAGGACAGCACCCTGAAGCTGCATGTGGACAGCCTCATCGGCAAGGATCAAGTACAACTGCGCGACGCCTCGCTGAGCGCCGGCAAATCGCGCCTGGAGACCTCCGGTACCCTGCAGACCGCCAATGCAATGGATTACGCCTTCAAGGGCCGGCTGGTGGACTTCGATCCGAGCGCCGTGCTGCAGGCGGTGAGGCCGCCCCCGACCACCTCCGGCAAGGGCCGCAAGCGCGTTGCCGCGACCACCTCCAAGCCCATCCCGGCGCGCATCAACATGGACTTCGACGCCGCCGGTGCGCTCTCTCCGGAACTGAAGCTCAAGCTGGGTTTCCGCATCCACGACAGTACTTACGATGCCCTGCCCATGCGCGGCCAGGGCGACATCAACCTGGCCGGCATGCGCCTGATGCCCAGCCACGCCAATGTGCAGATCGCCGGTAATACGCTGGACCTGGACGGCAGCTTCGGTGCCGCCCGCGACAAGCTCAGGCTCAAGGTCGATGCGCCGCAGCTCGCGCGGCTGGGCTATGGACTGGCCGGCCTGTTGCGGGTGGATGGCATCCTCACCGGCACGCGCGAGCGCCCCAACCTGCTGGCCAGCCTGCAGGCCGAGCAGCTGGCCTTCGGTGCGCACAAGCTGCATCACCTGACCGGTCAGAGCGAATTGCACAGCAACCTGGCTGCCGGTGTGGCCTCGCCCGACAACCGCCTGTCCCTGAGCATCGAAGGCGACGGCTACAGCGGTCCGCACGCCGAACTGGCACGCCTGGCCCTCAAACTGGATGGCACCTATGCCAGCCACACCCTGTCCATGCAGGCCAGGGGCAAGCTGGCCGACCAGCCGCTGGACCTGAACCTGGCCGCGCACGGCAAGCTCACCGAAAAGACCCGTGGCAACTATGGCTGGGCCGGCAGCCTGGACCAGTTCAGCAACCAGGGCCTGCCGCGCATCGCCCTGACCAGCCCGCTCACACTGGACGCGTCGGCCGACGACATCGAGACCGGCAGCACCCGCATCGAGATCGACCACAGCGCGCTGGAACTGAAGCGCCTGTCCTACCACCAGGGCCGACTGGCTTCGGCGGGACAGGTGCGCGCGCTGGATGTGGGCCGGGTACTTGAACTGGTGCAGCAGTTCACCGGGACGCCGCCGCCCGTCAAGACCGACCTGGTGCTGGACAGCGACTGGGACTTCAGCCTGGCCGAGACTGCCAGCGGCTACCTGCAGATCGCGCGCAAGTCGGGCGATCTGCGGGTCACCACCAGCGTGGGCGAAGCGGCGCTGGGCCTGTCCGAACTGCAGCTGCGCGGCCAGTTCCAGGGCGAACGCATGAATGTCACCGGGCGCGTCAACGCCGCGCGCATCGGTACGCTGGAGCTGGGTGGCGAGGTCGGCCTGCGTCGTGTGGAGGCACTGCTGGCCCTTGCGCCCGAATCGCCGCTGAACCTCAAGGCCAGCCTCGATGTACCGGAACTCAAGCGCGTGGGCGACCTGATCGGGCCGCAAGTGAGCCTCAACGGCAAGCTGGCCGCCACCCTCAACGCCGGCGGCACGCTCGCCCAGCCGCGCCTGTCGGGCGCCATCAATGGCGACAACCTGGCCGTGACCGAATTCGACCAGGGTATCCAGTTGAAGGATGGCATCGTGCGTATCGTCATGGACAGCAACGTGATCGAGCTGCGCCAGATCGAGTTCCACGGCGGACGCGGCACCCTGCGCGCCGGTGGCAAGATCCAGCTGGGTGCGGATAATCCCGACCTCAACGCCACCCTCACCGCCGACCATCTGGAACTGTTCGCCAGCCCCGACCGCCAGCTGATGCTCTCCGGCGAAGGCAAGATCAGCAACGTCAACGAACAGTTGCGGGTCGATGGCAAGTTCACCGTCGACCGTGCCCTCTTCGACCTGCCCAAGAGCAGCGCGCCCAAGCTGGGCGATGACGTGGTCATCGTCAGCCGCAGCGGCAAGAACCGCGTCGGTGCAGCCGCCTCGTCACAACAGAAACTGGAAGCGGCCACCGAGAAACCGGCCAGCAAGTTCGCCCCCGTCATCAACCTGGCGCTCGATCTGGGCAACGACTTCCGCTTCCGTGGCAGCGGCGCCGACCTGCGTTTGCGGGGTGATATGAATGTTCGTAGCGAACCGCTCTCCCCGCTGCGCGCCACGGGCACCATCAACGTGGCCGAGGGCAGCTATGAAGCTTTTGGCACCAAACTCAATATCGAGCGCGGCATCATCAACTTCCAGGGCCCGATCGCCAATCCCAACATCAACATCCTGGCCATGCGCCGCAACCAGGATGTCGAAGCCGGGGTCTCGGTGACCGGCAACGTCAACCAGCCACGCGTGCAACTGGTGTCCGAACCCAATGTGCCGGATGACGAAAAACTGTCCTGGATGATGTTCGGTCACGGCACCGACAGTTCCAGCATCGGCCAGCGCACCGCCAGCAGCCAGGCCCTGGCGCTGGTGGGCAACATGGGCGGCAAGCGCATCGCCAAGGATATCGGGCTGGACCAGTTCAGCATCGGTTCCAGCGAATCGGGGCTGACCGATGACCAGGTGGTCAACCTGGGCAAGGCCATCACCCAGAAGATCACGCTGGGCTACGAGCAGAGCCTGCAGGGCGCGGCCAGCGTAGCCAAGGCTACCTGGCAGATCTCGCGACGCTGGTCGGTGGTGGCGCGGGCCGGCACCATCAATGGCCTGAACATCCTGTTCAGCCGCCGCTACGACTGAGGGGTACAGGCAACGGCGGCTCGCCCTTGCATCAGGGGAATCTGTTAATCTCGATACAAGTTCAGGACATCCCTGATAGACGCGCCCAACAGCCTGCACAACAATGCAGACAGGCAACAGGGCGCCGGGGGGTAAAGCCGTTTCCGGGGGAAAGCGACAACATGCCAGAACACAGAATCCAGCGCGCATCCAGAACAGCCAAGCTGTTCGTGGTCGTGGTCTGTCTCATCATCCTGCTGCTGGAGGCGTGGTCGGCCTGGCGTGCCTATGAGGTGGCCACCGACGAGGCCATCCGCAATGCCTCCAACATGGCACTGGCCATGACCCAGCATGCCGACCAGTCCTTCAAGGAAATCGACGTGGTCCTGCAAGGCATCCAGGAGCATATGGAATATGACGGTCCCGGCGTGGCCGGGCGCCAGCGTACCCATGATTTCATGGTGGCCTCGGTGGCGGCCGTACCGCAGTTGGCCAGTCTGATGGTGTATGACGAAACGGGCCTGGCCATCGGTACCTCGCAGGCCACTCTGGAACACCGCTACATCCAGGACGATTACTTCCTGCACCACCAGCGCCTGCGCACCGACCAGGCCTACATCGGCAAGCCCATGCGCAGCCGCACCAACGGCCAGTGGATCGTGACCATGAGCCGGCGCGTGAACCACACCGACGGCAGCTTTGCCGGGGTGGTGGTGGCCGATGTCGACCTCAGCCACTTCCAGCGCTACTACGAACAGTTCGCCATCGGCCGCGACGGCGCCATCCTGTTCGGCCTCAACGAAGGCACCGTGATCTATCGTCAGCCGTTGCTGAGCTATTCCATTGGCCTGGACATCTCCAAGTCCGTGCTAGTGACCCGATACCTCAGCCGGGCCGAAGAAGGCAGCTTCGAGATGCGCTCCCCGCGCGACGATATCGTGCGCCTGACCAGTTTCCAGCATTGCAGCCTGTATCCCCTGTTCGTCGCCGTGGCGCTGGCCAAGGACGACGTCCTGGAAGACTGGACACGGCGCGTGTGGATCCGCGGCATCGCGGTGCTGCTTCTGCTCATCGTCATCGGCTATGGCGGCAACCGCCTGGTGGCGCAGGTGGCCGGGCGCGAAAATGCCGAGCTCGAAGCCATCACCGCCCGGACCGAACTGGAAAGGCTCTATCGCACCCTGGAAGCGCAGTCGCAGAAGGACGGCCTGACCGACGTCTTCAACCGCCGCTACTTCGATGCGGCGCTCACCGCTGAACTGGCGCGACTGAACCGTTCCGGCGAGTCGCTCTCGCTGATCATGGTGGATGTGGACCACTTCAAGCGCTACAACGATACCTATGGTCATGCTGCTGGCGACATCTGTCTCAAGCAGGTGGCGGCAGCCCTCAACAGCGTGGCACGTCGCCAGGGCGACATCGTGGCACGCTATGGCGGCGAGGAATTTGCGCTGATCCTGCCCAACTGCAACGCTGCCAGCGCCCACGCCATTTCCAACCGGCTGGTACAGGCCGTGCGCGCCCTCGATATCCCGCATGAAGGCAGCTCGGTAGGACACGTCACCATCAGCGTAGGAGTCGCCAGCCTGGCCAGCGGCAAGGGTGCACAGGTCGATGCCCGCGAACTGATCGACACCGCCGACGCCGCCCTCTACCGCGCCAAGGAACAGGGTCGCGACCGTGCGATCCAGCACGACTATCCGCGCCTGGCGATGATCCCCGAACACCCTGGGCGGAGGTGAAGATGCGCTGCCTGATCCGCTACCAGCTGCGTGACGAAGCGACCCCGGCCCATCACGAATTCAGCAGCGAGGCGCCCGATGTCGAGCAGGTCATCCAGCACCTCACCGAATTCCTGCATCCGGAAGTGGTCTTCGAATTCCTGCCGATGCGGCCCGGCGGCAAGGACAGCATCACGCAACTGCGCGAGCGCATGGCGCACGCGCGCGATTATCTGGAACAGTATTGCGGCCTGCAGAGCCTGTCCTACATGCTCCTGCCGGAAGGGGCCAGCTCAGCCCAGGGGAAATGGACCAATGTGCTGCTGGGCAGTCAGAAGGAGACGGCTTACCCGCAGCACGACGACGACCGGCAAGGCAGCGCCTGAACATCCCGCCTGCTAGGGCCTGTTCACATTCAATCTGTGAGATGCGTTGCCCCCAGCAGCAGGCGCCGGTCTGCCACGCAGCGCACGATCTGGGCATCATGCGTCACCAGCAGCACGGCGCTACCCGCCTCCCTGGCCTGCTCCACCAGCAGTGCGATGACCTCCTGCTGGGTCAGCGGGTCCAGGCGCGAAGTCGGTTCATCCGCAAAGATCAGGGCCGGACGCATCAGTAGCACGCGCGCCAGCGCAATGCGCTGCAACTCCCCGCCCGAGACCTGGCGCGGCAGGCGCTCCAGCAGACTGGGACAGAGCCGCATGCGCGCCAGCAGATCCTCCAGAGGCTGCCAGTCCAGTCCATGCAGGCGCACCAGATCGCGCAACGACTGACGCAGCGTGACGGTGGGCGCAAAGGCCGCCGCCGGGTCCTGATAGATCTTCTGGAAGGCGGTGCGCGCCAGACCGGCCGCCCGCGTGACCTGTCCGGCATCGGGCCGCAGCAGGCCCAGCACGATATTGCCGAAAGTGGTCTTGCCAACGCCGCTGGGGCCGCTGACGGCGACGATTTCCCCGGCATGCAGACGTGCACTGATGCCGCTGAACAAAGGCTGCTCACCGAAGGACTTGGCCACCTCGCTGAGCTCGACGAGCACGGAGGAGGCCGGAGCCGATGCCGTGGACACGGTCGCCGCCGGTTGCGCCCAGCACGCCGGATCAGCCGCCAGCAGTCGACGCGTGTAGGCGTGCCCGGGCTGCGCCAGCAGTGCTTCAGCCTGGCCGCGCTCGACCATGCGCCCCTCCAGCATCACCGCCAGTTCGCCGCCCAGCGCGCGCGCCAGCCACACATCATGGGTGATGCACAGCAGACTCATGCCCTGCTGCTGCGCCCTCTGCAACAGCGTCAGCACCTCGCCGCGCCGGTCCGCATCCAGCCCCTTGGTCGGCTCATCGATGATCAACAGCGGCGCGCCCGCGGCGTGGGTGGCCAGGAACGCCACGCGCTGGGCCATCCCGCCCGAGATCATGAAGGGGTAATGATCGGCCGCCGCCTCCAGCCCCAGGCTGGCCAGGGCCTGCCCGGCCAGCGTACGGGCCTGGCGGCGCGCGCCGCGCAGGCTCTCGTGGCGGCTGTCGGCGGCGGGATGGCTGACCAGCTCATAGGTCTCGGCCACCTGATGCGCCACCGTCATGGTCGGGTCCAGCGCCAGCCAGGGCTCCTGCGGCAGCAGCGCCACGCGCCGCCCCCAGCCGCGCCGGCGTGACGCGGCATCGGCGGCCTCGGTGGTCGCTCCATCGATCTCGATCCGGCCGCTGGCATGCAGGCTGGCCGGCAGATTGCCCATGATGGCCTGGGCCAGCAGGGACTTGCCCGAACCGCTCTCGCCCAGCAGCGTCATCACCCCACCGCGCGCAATGGAGAAATCGATGCCCTGTACCAGCGCGCTCTGGCCGTGCCAGACCGACAGGTCCTGCACCCGCAATGCCGCATTCGAGGAAAGAATGTTCATTCCTGCTCCTTCTGTCCTGACGACAACAGCAAACCCAGCAAGGTGAGGAACAGCACCAGCACCGGCCCGCCCAGCAGCCAGGGTGCTTCGCGGTAATACGGCAGCAGTTCGATCATCATCACGCCCAGTTCCGCCGTGGGCGGCTGCAGCCCGACGCCGACGAAACCCAAGGCCGACATCGCCAGCACCGCGCCCGCCAGGCCGAAGCGCATCAGCGTCAACAACCGTGGCAGCAGCGCCGGCAGCAGATGGCGGCGCATGATGTAGACGGCCCCGAATCCCAGCAGGCGCGAGGCTTCCACCTGCGGACTGGCCAGCAGGATGCGGCTGGCGGCGCGCACCACGCGGAAATATTCCACCCACAAGGCCAGCGAGATGCCCACATACAAAGGCCAGAAGCCGCCCGGAGCAAAGGCCGCCAGCAGCAACACCAGCAACAGGCCCGGCAGGGCCAGCACGGCATCGGCCAGGGCGGAGAGCACACGCTCGGTCCAGCCGCCGCACCAGGCCGCCAGCAAGCCGATGAGTACCCCGGGGAGCGCCGCCGAGAGCACGCTCAGCAGCGCCAGCGCCAGGGACAGCCGCGCGCCATGCGCCAGTCTTGCCAGCATGTCGCGACCGAGCTGGTCGTAGCCCAGCGGATGGGCCAGGCTGGGCGCTTCAAGAAAGCGCGCCAATTGCTGGCGCGCCGGATCGGCATCGATGAGCAGCGGCCCCAGCCAGGCGAACAGGAAAATCAACAACAGCAGCAACAGGCCCGCGATCTGCGCGGGTCGCCAGCGCCGTGTGCCCGGCTGCAGCGGCCATTCGGAGGTAGACGGATTCATGGTCGGCGGCGCGGATCGATGAAGGCGCAGGCGGCATCGACCAGCGCATTGAAGAGAACGAACAACAGGCCCAGCACCAGCGCCGTGCCCTGGATCATCGGCACGTCCCGTCCGAAGATGGCATGCACCAAGGCGTGACCGATGCCGGGCCAGGCGAAGATGGTCTCCACCAGCACCACCCCTTCGACCAGCATCACCAGTTGCACTCCCAGATAGGCCGTGACCGGTGCGGCCACATTGCGCACGCCATGGCGCAGCAAGGCTTGCCCGGGCGTGAGTCCCTTGGTCAGCGCGAAGGCGAAGTAATCGGAGGCGCGCACCTGCACCATGGCATCGCGCGCCACCCGGCAGGACACTGCCGCCAGCCCCAGTGCCAGCGTCAGCGCCGGCAACACAATGCCACCGTGGTCGGTATGCCCCGCCGCCGGCAAGGCGCCCAGCTGCACCGAGAACAGCAGGACCAGCACCAGGCCCAACAGGAAGGAAGGCAAGGCCCGCAACAACACCGACACTGCCAGCGTGGCGCGATCGATCCAGCCACCCGGATGCAGTCCGGCCAGCACACCGAGGGGCGGGCCGATCAGCAGCGACAGCACCATCGCCAGAAAGGACAGGCGCAGCGTGGGGCCCAGCTGATGCGCGATTTCCACCAGCACCGGCAGCGCCGTCACCTGGGACACCCCCAGGTCCAGGTGCAGCAGACGACTCCACCATTGGCTCAAGGCCATGAACCAGGGTTGGTCCAGGCCCAGTTCGGCGCGCACGGCCAGGGCCGCCTCGGTGGTCACCATGTCGTAGCCGTAACGACCGGCGGCGATGCGATAGGCCATGTCGCCCGGCAGCAGGCGTGTCATGAAGAAACAGAGCGTGCCCACCAGCAAGGCCACCAGGGCGGCTTGCAGCAGGCGCTGGCTCAAGGCGCCGGCCAGTTGCCGGCGCGTGGCCGGTGGCAGCAGCAGAAGGCGGGTCAGGTCCATTGCAGGGAAGCGATGCGATAACTGCGTTCGAAGGGATCGATGCTGGCGCCGCGCAGGCGACGACTGACGGCACAGGTCTGGCGATACCACAGCACCGGGATCACCGGCAACTGCGCCTGCAAGACGGCCACGATGCGCTCGCGCTCGGCTCGCCCGGTGTTGGCGTCGCCGCTCGGGAGCGCCGCCAGCCGGGCCAGCAGGGCCGGGACTTCTCCGTCATGCCAGCCCATGGCGCCCCAGTCGCCCCCTTGCGGGCCGAAGTCCTGCAAGAGGCTGGCCACCGGGTCGGGCAGGTTGCCGTAGTTGCGCGCGGCCAGCGCCATCTGCAACTGGCCGCTGCGATGACCGGCCGGGATGTCGCTGGAATTGCCGATCTGTACGCGCACGGCGATGCCGATTTGGCGCATTTCTTCCTGCAGGGCGGTGGCGATGAGCGGCAGCTCGGGACGATCGACGAAGGTGATCAGGCTCAGTTGCAGCTTCTGGCCATCCTTCCAGCGGGCACCGTCGGTACCGAGGCGCCAGCCGGCTTCTTCCAGCAGGCGGCGCGCCTGCCGGAGATCGGTATGCAGCGGCGGCAGGCGGGCATCATGCCAGCGTGCCAGCGACGGCGGCAGCAGTTGCGTCGCACCGAGGTCGGCATCGCGCAGCAAGGCACGGGCGATGCCCTCGCGCTCGATGCCCAGGGAGATGGCGTGGCGCACCCGCACATCGGCCAGAAAAGGATGGCCGGCGTTGAGCTTGAGGATGGTGGTACGCGGCAGCATGGCCGACAGCAGCACGGCATGCGGACTATTCTGCAGCGCGCGGATGCTGGGCGGATCGAGCGAAAAGGCCAGATCGGCCTGGCCGCTCTGGACCAGCAGCGTACGCGTTTCCGCGCGTGAAACGCTGATGTAGCGCGCACGCCGTACCGCCCTGCCCGCCCCGCCCTCCACCCGCTCGACATCAAACTGCTGCGGCAGGCTGATCGACTTGATGCGGAACGGGCCGCTGCCGAGGATGGCCACTACCTTGCCCCGTGCATCGAAACTGGCCGGCGCCAGGATCTGCGTGGAGTAATGCGTGAGCAGATAAGGCAGCGGGCCGAAGGGCTGGCGCAGAGACACCACCAGATCACTTTGCTGCACAGTCATGGCCGTGATGCCTGCCAGTTGCAGTACACCTGGCAGGACAGCGGCGCGCTGCAGACAGGCCAGGATGCTGGCGGGCGTGACTTCGCTCCCATCGTGGTAGCGCCGTCCGCGGGCCAGCGCAAAGCGCCATTGCAGGCCATCGGCGCTGACCTGCCAGGCCGTCGCCAGCCCCGCCTGCAACTGCCCGGCATCGTCCACCTCCAGCAGGGTCTGCACGACTTCCATGCGGGCGAACATGTACCCGGCGCGGGAGGGATCGAGCCCGGTCAGTTCCCACGGCCCGACCACGGTCAGGACATCGCTGTCGCTCCCGGTGATGGCATGGGCGCTGGCCGCCTCATCGCCATGCGCCCATGCCTGCGGCCACGGGCTGGCGGCCAGCAGTGCCAGCAAGGCGCGCCGACGTGACATCTGAGAATAACGCTTCAAGCAAGGCCTCTTCAGAACTTCACGTTCAGCGCCAGCGTGGCGGTACGTTCCTCGCCCGGCATGATCCACACAGTGCTGTAGGAGCTGCTGTAGTAACGCTTGTTGAAGAGATTGTTCAGGTCCAGCGAGAGCTTCATCTTGGGGGTGAACTGCCAGTAGGCCAGAGCACGCGTCGTCACGTAAGCGGGCAGCTTGAAACTGCCGGCCTGGTCACCGGTACGGTTGCCCACATAGTTCAGGCCACCACCGATACCGTAGGGCCTGCCACTTGCAGACGCATCTTCAAACACTGCCAGTACACTTCCCGATACACGCGGCACGTTGATCAGCCACGAACCGACCGTCAGGGTGTTGTCCTTGCTGACGTAGGCGTCGGTATAGGCCAGGTTGCCGGTCAGCCGCCAGTGGTGGCCCAGGCGCGCATTGGCGTCCAGTTCCACGCCCTTGCTGCGCACTTCACCGGCCGCTATCGAGAAGGATGGATTGGCCGGATCGGTGGTCAGCACGTTTTGCTTGCTGATGTCGAACACGGCCAGGGTGGCGCCGCTGCGCTGGTCTTCGCTCTGGAACTTCAGGCCGACTTCGGCCGCACGCGAGGTTTCGGGGCTGAAGGCATTGCCGCTGGCATCGCTGCCGCTGTTGGGGCGGAAGGACTTGCTGGCGCTGACGTAGGCTGACCAAGCGGGCGTGACGAGGTAGGTCAGGCCCAGGCGTGGCGAATAGGCGCTCTTGTCCTGGCGGGTGGTGGTGCCGGTGCGCCAGTTGTTCAGAGTGGAACGGAAGCCATCGGCACGTATGCCGGCCAGGAGCTTCCAGCGCTCGCTCAGGCTGATCTGGTCCTGCAGATAGAGCGCGGTACTGATCTGGCGTTCGCTGGTATTGGTGTTGGGGGTGGGGGTGGGCTGCGCCTGGCCGTAGACCGGGTCGTAGATGTTGACGGCATAGGGGGCCGCAGCGCTCGGGTTCACGCGCAACATGCGCTGATCCAGCGTGAGCCAGTCCACTTCGGTCCCCACCAGGACCTCATGCTGCAGGCTGCCGGTGTGCAGCTTGCCGCCCAGTTCCGCCTGCAGCGCGGTATCGTGCCAGCTGTAGTCGCGGTAGCGGCGCTGGCGGCGCAGGGTGGTGTTGTCGGCCTGCAGGGCCGAGGCTTCGGTGGAATAGCCATCCAGCGTGCCATCCTTGTGGAACACACCGGTGCGCAGGTGCCAGTTGTCGTCGAGACGATGTTCCAGGGTCAGCAGGTGATTGGTGTTCTGCATCGTCATGTCGCCATCCCCAGGCTCGCCCAGGAAGCGCGAGACCGGCAGCACGCCCGGATTGCCGTTGACGGCGACGATGCCGCGATCCAGCGGCGCCTTCTGGCGCAGGTACTCGCCTTCATAGTTCAGCACGGTACGCTCACTGAGCACCCAGGTGAACGCCGGTGCCAGGAACTGGCGGTCGCTGCTGACGTTGTCGCGGAAGCTGTTTTTGTGCTCGACGGCTGCATTGAGCCGGTAGGCCACTTCGCTGTTGAGCGCCCCGGTGGAGTCCACCGCGCTGCGATAGCCGCCCCGGCTGTCCACCGACAGATCAAGGGAATGGGCCGCCTTGAACTGCGGCTTCTTGGTGACCACGTTGACGGTGCCGCCCGGTTCGCTGTTGCCATAGAGCGCCGCCGCCGGACCCTTGAGGAAATCGATGCTCTCCACGTTGGCGGTATCGCGCGGCGGCGCGTAGCCACGATTGGAGGCGAAACCATTCCAGAGGATGTTCATGCCGCCATTCTCGCTGCCGGAAAACCCGCGGATCGAATAGTTGTCCCACAGCCCGCCGAAGTTGTTCTGCTTGGCCACGCCACTCACGTAGAGCAATACGTCATCCAGGCGCGTGGCCCCGAGGTCGTCCATCAGCTGGCGCGAGACTACCTGCACCGACTGCGGCAATTCCTGCAGGGGCGTTTCGGTACGGGTGGCGCTGGAGGTGGTGCTCTGGCGATACTGCTGGCGCTGGCTGGTACCGGTGACGACCACCTGGCCCAGGCCGCTGTCGGTGCCGGTGATGGCGAGGGCGTCGGCGCTCCAGGCCGGTTGCTGGCCGTAGCCGATGGCGAGCGCGCCCAGCACGGCCGCCCGCAGTGCGGTCATTTTCATCTTTTCCCTTGTGATGTCGTTGTGCTGCGGCTGGGTGCGTGGACTGCCTGGCCGCGATGGAGAGACCGTCTTGCGCGGTCAGGGCGGGATTCTAATGCAACTTTGTTGCAATTATCAAGAGAAATGAATCGCATTTAGAACGCGAGTCCTGCACATGTGGGCAGGATGCACACTCTGCGCGCAGTGCGTGCGCAGTGTAGCGATGCAAACGAGCCTGCGGGTGCGGCATATTGCCGCACCCGCAGGAAGTCTTTACAAGCGAAGCAGGAACGTGCCCCCCGTTAAAGCCACCCCGCCTTGCGCAGCCGCCGCCACAGCAGCGTGCAGGCGGTGACGATGCCGCCCAGTACCAGCGGGAAGCTCCATTGCCAGGACAGTCCCGGCATGTGCGCGAAGTTCATGCCGTAGAGGCTGAAGATCATGGTCGGGATGGCCAGGATGGCACCCCAGCCGGCCAGGGTCTGGACGATCTCGTTCTGATGAATGGTGACCTGGGCCAGGTTGATCTGCACGGCCGACTCCACCATTTCGCGCAGGCGGTCGCCGGTATCGATGAAGCGCACCACGTGGTCGTAGATGTCGCGGAAATAAGCCTTGCCTTCCTTGGTGATGAGCCCTTCATGGAAGCGCAGCAATTGCGTACAGACGTCCAGCAGCGGCGTGGCGGCCGAGCGCAGGCGGATCAGCTGGCGCTTCAACTGGTACAGCTCCTGCAGGTAGGCCTTGCCGCTCAAGGCACCGGGATTGAAGAGCTGTTCCTCATACTGGCTGAACTTGGTTTCAAGGTCGTCCATGATGGGACGATAGTTGTCGACCACGAAGTCCATGATGGAATAGAGCACAAAGCTGGGGCCGCGCATGAGCCGCTCGGGCAGCATCTCGCAGTGCTCGCGCACCTTGGCATAGCTGCGCGAGGCGCCATGCCGCACCGTGACCACGAAGCGCGGACCGGTCAAAATGTGAGTCTCGCCGAAGAGCACTTCGCCGCCGGCCAGCTGGGCCGTGTGCAGCACCACGAAGAGGGTGTCGCCGTATTCCTCGATCTTGGGGCGCTGGTGCGCGGCGTAGGCGTCTTCCACGGCCAGCTCGTGCAGGCAGAATTCTTCCTTGATCTTGTTCATCAGTTCGACATTGGGCTCCAACAGGCCCAGCCAGACGAATGTGCCCTCCTCTTCCAGCACGTCGCTGATGTCGTCGAGGCTGATGTCGCGCAGCTTCTTGCCCTTCTTGTAGACCGTGCAATTGACGATCATGGCGGGATCGATCATGTCTCTTTCCTGTTCTTGTCAGATCAGCCGGTGCGCCAGCGCAGGCGCTGCTTGAAGACCTGGGCCATGATCACGCCGGCCAGCGTGATGAGCCCACCAATGGCGTGGTAGGCGTGCAATTGCTCGCCCAGCGCCAGCACTGCAATGATGACAGTGAAGACCGGCATCAGGTTCACGAAAATGGCACAGCGGCTGGCCCCCAGATACGCCACGCCGCGCATCCACAGGAACTGCGAGAGGATGGAAGCGGCAATCCCCGCATACAGCAGGATGGGCAGGTTATCGCGCGTGATCGGCGAATGATGGCCCAGCACGTAACCGGGAAAGAGCAGCACCACCGCCGTCAGCACCTGCATGTAGAGCAGTTGCCAGGTACGCAGCGGCAGCGCCCAGCGACGCAGCATGACACCGTAGAGGCCATAGGCGATGGTGGCCAGCAGCATGAGCAGGTCACCCGTGACCACGCCCTGGTCGAACAGCGCCAGCGGATGGCCGCGCCCGATCAGCACCGCCAGGCCGAAAAGCGAGAGGATGCCACCGGCCAGGGTGCCGATCGTCGGCGGCTCAGAGAGCAGCTTGATGCTCAGTACCAGCGTGAGCAGCGGCATGAGCGAGGCGATGATGCCCATGCTGGTGGCCGAGGCCGTGGCCGCGGCGAAATACGCCAGACTCTGGAACAACACCATGCCCAGCAGGGCCAGCACCAGGATCTTGCCCAGGTGAGGACGGATCTGCGCACGCGCCGCCCAGGTCGGGCGCGCCAGGAAGGGCGACATCAGCAGCGCCGCCAGCACCCAGCGGTAGAAGGAGATATCCTCCGGCGCAATCACCCCTGCCGACATCTTGCTGATGACGGTATTGCCGGCCCAGATCAGGACCGCGCCCAGCGGAAACCACAGGGACTTGTACGTCATGGGCTGCATGCTTCTCCTCGTTGTGCCGTGGCCGGACGTGGGTGCGTCAGGCCGGCTTGTTGTCCTGCTGGCCCGCCATCTCGGCACCGGCATTCGGCGGCAGCTGGCGCAGCATCAGCAGCGCCAGCGAGGCCACCGCGCCCACCACCAGGAAGGCCGGCCAGAAGTCCTGTGCCACCAGCGTGGCATGGCCCTGGATTTCATTGGACATCTGCAGTGCAAACCCGGCCAGCACCACGCCCATGCCGATGGACAATTGCTGCGCTACGCTGGCCATGCTGGTGGCCTGGCTCAGGCGGACCTTGTCGACATCGGCGTAGGAAATCGCATTGAGACTGGTGAACTGCAACGACCGGAAGCAACCACCGATGAGCAGGATGATCACCATCAGCAGGTAAGGTGTCTGCGGCGTGAAGGTGGCCATGGCCCACAGCCCCAGCACGCCCAGCGCGCCATTGACCAGCAATACGCGGCGAAACCCGTAGCGACGCAGGAAGCGCGCGGCGATGGTCTTCATGAACATCGCACCGGCGGCCGATGCACAGGTCAGCAGGCCCGAATGGAAAGGCGTATAGCCAAAGCCCAGTTGCAGCATCAGCGGCAGCAGGAAGGGAATGGCACCGATGCCCACGCGATAGAGCGAACCGCCGAACACACCGGCACGCAAGGTCGGAATCTTCAGCAATGCCAGATCGATCAGCGGTGCCGTGGTGCGGCGTGCATGCCACACATAGGCACACAGAAACAGAGCCCCCGCCACCACACAGGCCAGCGAGATATCCCCCGCGACCAGATGGCGGCCCGAGGTGGCCAGGCCCATCATCAGCAGCGAGCAGCCCAGCGCCGAGAGGATGAAACCCAGGATGTCCAGGCGGGCTACCTGCTCGGCCTTGAGGTCGGGAATGAAGCGCGTGGCCAGATAGAGTCCGAGAATGCTGATGGGAATGTTGATGAAGAAGATCCAGCGCCAGTGGAAGTACGTGGTGATGAAACCACCCAGCGGCGGCCCCAGCACCGGGCCGAACAAGGCCGGGATGGTGAGATAGGACAAGGCCTTGACCAGGTTCACCTTCTCCACGCTGCGCAGGATCACCAGGCGTCCGACCGGCACCATCATGGCCCCGCCGATGCCCTGCAGGAAGCGGGCGGCGACGAAGTGCGGCAGGGTCGAGGACACCCCGCACAGGACGGAGCCCAGCATGAAGACGCAGATGGCCGCGCGGAAGATGGTGAGCGAACCGAAGCGGTCGGCCATCCACCCGGAAATCGGAATGAAGACCGCCAGCGAGACCAGATAGGAGGTCAGCGCCAGCTTGAGTGAAATCGGATCGACGTGCATGTCCAGCGCCAGCGCCGGCAGCGAGGTCGAGATGACGGTGGAATCCATCTGTTCCATGAACAGCGCACAGGCGACGATCAAGGGAATGATGAAGGTGCGGGGAATGGCCATGAGCAAGAAAGAATGAAGGGGCAGCCGGGCCGCATGCAGCCACAATGACCGGCCTTGCAAGCCGCCCGGCAAGCCTTGCAGTATACCTTTTACGCTATCATGCTGCCGGCGGCCGCCCTGGCCCCTCCCCTCGCTGTCATCGCTGCCCACGCCTCATGAACGAATGTTTCGCCCTCCTCGACGACCACCAAGCCAGCCCGGCCGAACCGCGCTCGCGCCTCTACACCGGGCATGTGCGCACGCTGGCCTGCACCGATGCCGCGCACTTCCCGGCGATGCTGGACGAGATGCAGGCAGCGCTGGCCGAGGGACAGCACGCCGTGGCCTTGTGGCGCTATGAACTGGGCGCGGCGCTGCAGCGCCTGCCGCATCACCCGCTGTCCGGCCCCCTGGCGCGCGTGCTCTTGTTTGCCCACTGCGCGCCTCTGTCTGCTGCCGAAGTGGATGCGTGGCTGTCCACCCAAGTACGCTCCGACAGCGCCGGCATCACCCGTCTGCGCAGCAGCGTCGATGAGACCGCTTTCACTGCGGCCATCGATCGTATCCGCGATTACATCGCAGCCGGTGATACCTACCAGGTCAACTACACCTATCGCCTGCACTTCGAGGTGCTGGGCGACCCCATCACCCTGTACCGCCGCCTGCGTGCACGCCAGCCGGTGCCGTATGGTGCGCTGCTGCGCGATGAGAGCGGTGGCATGGTGCTCTCGTGTTCGCCGGAACTGTTCGTCGCCCATCAGCAGGGAACGCTGAAAGCCAAGCCCATGAAGGGTACCGCGCGGGCCGTACCGGTCGGAGAGGAAGGTGCGGACACGCTCAATGCGCAACGCGCCCTGGCCCTGTCCCACGATGAAAAGAACCGCGCAGAAAACCTGATGATCGTCGACCTGCTGCGCAACGACCTGGGCCGCGTGGCAGTCCCGGGCTCGGTGCAGGTACCGCATCTGTTCGACGTGCGTCGCTACGGCCAGGTGCTGCAGATGACCTCCACCATCCGCGCCCGCCTGCGCGCGGACGTCACCCTGGCCGATGCGATTGCTGCGCTCTACCCTTGCGGCTCGATCACCGGTGCGCCCAAGCGCCGCACCATGGAGATCATCGACGAGCTGGAAACCGAAGCGCGCGGACTCTATACCGGGGCCATCGGCTGGTTCGAGGCGCCGCGCGCGGGCGGGCATGCCATTGGGGATTTCTGCCTCTCGGTGCCGATCCGCACGCTGGAGCTGCAAGCCCCGCAGCAGGGCATGCGCAGCGGCGTGATGGGTGTGGGTGCAGGCATCGTCCACGACAGCGAGGCTGCCTCCGAATTTGCGGAATGCCAGCTGAAATCAGGTTTCCTCACGGAATTGACACAAAGCTTCACGCTCTTCGAAACCATCCATGCCACCCGCAGCGGTTGCCGCCATCTGGCGCTGCATCTGGAACGTCTGAAGCAATCTGCTTCACTGCTGGGCTATCCCTTCGATGCGACGGCCATCCGAGCACAACTCGATGCGCGCTGTGCTGAACTTTCCGACCAGACGGCCTATCGCCTGCGGCTGGCGCTGGATATCCACGGGGGCATCGCGATCCAGCATGCGGTGCTGACCCCGTTGAGTACGCCGGTCAAGGTCTTCCTGGCGGACACGGCCACCGACAGCCATGACCCCTTCCTGCGCCACAAGAGCAGCCAGCGCGCCCGCTACGACGCCGCCTGGCAAGAAGCCGAACGGCGCGGCGGCTTCGACCTGCTGTTCTTCAATGAACGCGATGAACTGACCGAGGGCGGCCGCAGCAATGTCTTCGTCAAGATCGGCGGCCGCTGGTGCACGCCGCCGCTGGCTTGCGGGGTCTTGCCGGGCGTCATGCGGCAGGTGCTGCTGGCCGATCCGCAATGGGATGCCGTGCAAGTCGTCATCACCCGCGCCGACCTGATGGCAGCGCAGGAGATCGTGGTCTGCAATGCCTTGCGCGGGGCGCTGCCGGCGGTACTGGTCACCGCCTGAGCACGCTCCATACGCAACTCGGATCAACGCAGCGCTGCGTTGTCCTTCAGGCCCCTGGCCTTGTCAGCCGTCTGCTGCTGCAGCGGGCCGAGGTCATCCAGGCTATGCCCGTCCCAGCCCCCGCCCAGCGCCTTGGCCAGCAGTACGCTGGCGGCCATGCGGCGGTTGAGGATACTGAGCGAAGTCAGCTCGGCCGACAGCGCAGTGGCCTGGGCCGTGATGACGTTGACGTAGCTCACCGTCCCCGCCTTGTACTGGTTGGTCACCAGCGTAACGGCCTGGCGCGCAGCCTGCAGGGCCTCGCCCTGCACGGCCGCTTCCTGCTCCAGGATGCGCAGCGCGGCGAGGTTGTCTTCCACTTCCTGGAACGCCGTCAGCACCGTCTGCTTGTAGGTGGCCACCGTCCCGTCATAGGTGGCGATGGCCTGATCGGTGGCCGCTGCGCGCGCACCACCATCGAAAATGGTCTGCGCCAGTTGCGGGCCCAGCGACCACACACGTCCCGGCAGCGTGAACCAGTCGGCGAAGGTGGAGCTCTGATAACCGCCCGAGGCCGACAGCGTCAGGCTGGGGAAGTAGGCGGCCTTGGCCACGCCGATCTTGGCATTGGCCGAGGCCACGCGGCGCTCGGCAGCGGCCACATCGGGACGACGCTCCAGCAGCATCGACGGCACCCCCTGCGGCACCGGCGGCGCCACCGCCGTGAGCGGCGCGCGCGGCAGCGAGAACTGGGCCGGCGTCTTGCCCACCAGCAGCGCGATGGCGTGCTCCACCTGCGCCCGTGTGACGCCATTGTCCAGCGCCGACGCCTGGGCCGATTTCAGTTGTGTCTGCGCCTGGATCACGTCGGACTTGGCCACCAGCCCGGCGGCATACTGGTTCTGCGTGACCTGCAGCGAGCGCTGGTAAGCCTGGACCGTGTCTTCCAGCAATTGCTGCTGGGCATCCAGCACGCGCAGTTGCAGATAGTTCTGCGCCAGCTGGGCCTGCGCCGACAGGCGCGCTGCGGCGAGATCGGCTGCACTGGCCTGGGCGCTGGCCTGGCTGGATTCGACGTCGCGCCGCACCTTGCCCCAGATGTCCGCTTCCCACGAGGCCGTCAGCGAGAAGGTATAGGCGTTGCGCACGCTGCCCGATGAACTCGACGAGGTGGACGTGCCGGAGGATGTGGCTGAGGACGAACCGGCAGAGCCGGAGCGCCCGCGCGAGGCACCGGCCGAGGCCGACAGCGTGGGCGCATAGGCCGAGCGCGAACTTTGCACCAGCGCCACGGCGCTGCGGAAATTGGCTTCGGCCAGGGCCAGGTTCTGGTTGGAGATGTCGACCTGATCGGCCAGCGCATTCAATTGCGGATCGCCAAACATTTCCCACCACTTGCCATCGGCCATCAGGTCACGCGGCTGGGCCGGCTTCCAGTGCTGGCCTTCCTTGAAGACGGCCGGGCCGGTGTCCATCTGCGGACGGACATAGTCAGGCCCCACCGAGCAGGCCGCCAGCGCAAGGCTGGCTGCCAGCACCGCCAGCAGCGGCTTGAGTTTGAACAGGTCTTGTTGCGTCATGCGTTTCTCCATGGCGGCAGCCTCAGGCCGCCGAGGTTTCTGTCTTGTTCTTGCGGCCGAAACGGCGGCGGCCCCAGGCGCTCAGGCGTTCCATGTACAGATACACCACCGGGGTCGTGTAGAGCGTGAGCAGCTGGCTCACCACCAGCCCGCCCACAATCGAGATGCCCAGCGGCTGGCGCAGTTCAGCGCCATCGCCGTGGCCGATGGCCAGCGGGATGGCGCCCAGGAGCGCGGCCATGGTGGTCATCATGATGGGGCGGAAGCGCAGCTTGCAGGCCTCGAAGATGGCGTCGCGCGGTGACAGGCCGCGATTGCGTTCGGCATCGATGGCGAAGTCCACCATCATGATGGCGTTCTTCTTGACGATGCCGATCAGGAGGATCACGCCGATCAGCGCGATGAGGCTGAAGTCGGTGCCGGTCACCATCAAGGCCAGCAGCGCCCCCACGCCCGCCGAGGGCAGCGTGGAAATGATGGTGATGGGATGGATCAGGCTTTCGTACAGAATGCCCAGCACGATATAGACCGCCAGCAAGGCCGTCAGGATCAGGATGGGCTGGCTGGAGGTGGAGGCCTGGAAGGCATTGGCCGTGCCCGCGAAAGTGCCCAGCACGCTGGTGGGTACGCCCAGTTGCGCCATGGCGCGGTCAATGGCGGCGGTGGCCTGCGACAGCGAGACCCCCTCGGCCAGGTTGAAGGACAAGGTCGAGGCCACGAACTGGCCCTCATGGCTGACCGACAGCGCCGTGGTGGTGGGCTCGAAGCGTGAGAACGCCGCCAGCGGAATCTGGCGCGAGGCCGCCGTCGAGATGGTCTGCGCCAGCCCGGTATTGGCGTTCAACTTGCCCGAGGCCGACAGCGCCGGCGGGGTCGACAGGCTGGAGGTGGTGGGCGAGAGATTGGAGGAACCGGCCAGGCTGACGTAGGTATCGCGCAGGATCTCCGGGCTCTGCCAGTATTGCGGTGCGGCTTCCATCACCACGTGGTACTGGTTCATGCCGCTGTAGATGGTGGAGATCTGACGCTGGCCGAACAAGTCGGACAAGGTCGAGTCGATCAGCTGCGGCGTGACCCCGGCACGCATGGCCGTCTCGCGGTCGATGGTCAGGGTGGTCTGCAGACCGTTGTCCTGCTGGTCGGTGCTGATGTCTTCGAGCTCCTTCAGGTTGGACAGCGCCAGGCGTATCTTGGGCTCCCAGATGCGCAAGAGGCCCACATCGTCGGACTTGAGCGAATATTCATACTGCGAATCACTCTGGCGCGCACCGATGCGGATGTCCTGTACCGGCACCAGAAACACCCGCGCACCGGCCACTTTGGCGGTCTTGATGCGCAGCCGCGCGACCACCTTGTCGGCACTGTCTTTTCGTTCAGAGAGGGGCTTGAGCGTGACATACATGAAGCCGCCATTGCGCCGCTGTCCACCGGTAAAGGCCACCACATCGGACACATCCGGATCGGCCTTGACGATATCGATGAACTCGTTGAGCTTGGTGCGCATGGCCTGGAAGGAGATGGCCTGGTCGCCACGGATGCCGCCGATCAGGCGCCCGGTATCCTGCTGCGGGAAGAAGCCCTTGGGGATGGCCTTGTAGAGGTAGACATTCAGGGCGATGGTGGCCAGGAGAATGAGCATCATCAGCGGTGCCGCACGGAGCGCCCAGGCCAGGGTGCGCTCGTAGGCCAGCAGCATGTCGGCGAAGATGGCCGCGCTCTGGTCGGCGATCTTCTGCAGCCAGGGATGACGGCGTTTGCGGCGGGCCTCATCGGCCTCCGGATCATGGCGCAGCAGTTGCGCACACATCATCGGCGTGGTGGTCAGCGACACCACCAGCGAGACCAGAATGGCCACCGACAAGGTGATGGCGAACTCGCGGAAGAGCCGCCCGACGATGCCCTCCATCATCAGAATGGGAATGAAGACGGCGATCAGCGAGATGCTCATCGACAGCACCGTGAAGCCCACTTCGCGCGCTCCCAGCAAGGCCGCCTTGTAAGGCTTCATGCCGGCCTCGATGTGGCGCGAGATGTTCTCCAGCACCACGATGGCATCATCGACCACGAAGCCGGTGGCAATGGTCAGCGCCATCAGCGAGAGATTGTCGAGGCTGAAACCGGCCAGGTACATGATGCCGAAGGTGCCGATCAGCGAGACCGGCACGGCCACCGCGGGGATCAACGTGGCCCGCGCATTGCGCAGGAACAGGAACACCACCATGATCACCAGCGCCACCGAGAGCATCAGGGTGAATTCGGTTTCCTTCAAGGAGGCGCGGATGGTGGGAGTGCGGTCCAGCACCACCTTCATGTCGATGGCGGCCGGAATCGATGCCTGCAACTGCGGCAGCAGCGCACGCACGCTATCGACCGTCTCGATGATGTTGGCGCCGGGCTGGCGGTTGATGATGATCAGCACCGAGGGCTTGCCGTTGGAAGAACCGGCATTGCGCACATCGGCCACCGAGTCGCGCACCTCGGCCACGTCCTGCACCCGAACCGGCGTGCCGTTGCGATATGCAACGATCAGCGGGGCATATTCGGCGGCGGTCTTGGCCTGGTCGTTGGCATAGATCTGCCAGTTGCGGCCATCGTCCTCCAGCAAGCCCTTGGGACGGTTGGCATTGGTGGCAGCCACGGCCGTGCGCACATCCGCGCTGCCGATACCGTACTTGTTCAGGGCCGTGGGGTTCAACTCGATGCGCACCGCCGGCTGCGAGCTGCCGCCCACGCTCACCTGCCCCACACCGCGTACCTGCGACAGTTTCTGCGCCACGATGCTGTCGGCGGCGTCGTACATCTGGCCCTGGGTCATGGTGTCCGACGTCATGGCCAGGATCAGGATGGGCGCATCGGCCGGGTTGACCTTGCGATAGGTCGGGTTGCTCGGCATGCCGGTAGGCAGCAGGTTGCGCGCGGCATTGAGCGCGGCCTGCACGTCACGGGCGGCACCGTCGATATCGCGGCTCAGGTCGAACTGCAAGGTGATGCGGGTGGAGTTCTGGGAGCTGGTCGAGGTCATCTCGGTCACACCCGCAATGGCGCCCATGGCGCGTTCCAGTGGCGTGGCCACGGTTGCAGCCATGGTCTCGGGGCTGGCCCCGGGCAGCGAGGCCGAAATCGAGATGGTCGGATAATCCACCTGCGGCAGCGGCGAGACCGGCAGCAGGCGGAAGGCCACCATGCCGGCCAGCGCAATGCCAATGGTCAACAGTGTGGTCGCGATGGGCCGCTTGATGAAGGGAAGCGAAATATTCATGCGCGCATCCGCTTACACCGCAGGCGGCAGGGTGGCCGGTTTGCCGTCATCGTCATCCTCGCCGCCATGGCCCGGTTCGCGCAGTCCGAAGCGCGCGCGCAGGCGGCGGCCCAGGCTGTCGAAGCCGAGATAGATCACCGGCGTGGTGAACAAGGTCAGCACCTGCGACACCAGCAGACCACCCACCATGGTGATGCCCAGCGGCTGGCGCAGCTCGGAACCGACCCCGGTCCCCAGCATCAGCGGCAGCGCCCCCAGGAGCGCTGCCATGGTGGTCATCAGGATGGGGCGGAAGCGCAGCAGGCAAGCCTGGTAGATCGCCTCGCGCGGACTCTTGCCTTCATGCCGTTCGGCTTCCAGGGCGAAGTCGATCATCATGATGGCGTTCTTCTTGACGATGCCGATCAGGAGAATGATGCCGATGATGCCGATGATGCCCAGGTCCGTGCCCGAGATCATCAGCGACAGCAAGGCACCCACGCCCGCCGAGGGCAAGGTGGAGAGGATGGTGATGGGATGGATGTAGCTCTCGTAGAGCACGCCCAGCACGATGTACATGGTGATGATGGCCGCCAGGATCAGCCACAGCGTGTTGGACAGCGAGGCCTGGAAGGCCAGCGCCGCGCCCTGGAAGTTGGTGACGGTGGAGTCGGGCATGCCGATCTCGTCTTCGGCCACCTTGATGGCCTTGACCGCCTCGCCCAGGGAAGCGCCCTTGGCCAGGTTGAAGGAGATGGTCGCCGCCGGGAACTGGCCGATGTGGTTCACCACCAGCGGGGCCGTGCGTTCGGTCACGGTGGCAATCGAGGACAGCGGCACCTGGCCGCCGGCGGAGGTGACCAGGAAGATGCTGTCCAGCGCTTCAGGCCCGCGCTGGAATTCCGGCTTGACCTCCATCACCACGCGATACAGGTTCGATTGCGTGTAGATGGTGGAAATCAAGCGCTGGCCGAAGGCGTTGTAAAGCGCATTGTCGATGGCGGCCGTGGTGATGCCCAGGCGCGAGGCGGCATTGCGGTCGATCTCGATATAGGCCTGCAAGCCCTGGTCCTGCAGGTTGCTGGCCACGTCGGCCAGTTGCGGCACCTGCTGCAGACGCGCGATCAGCTTGGGCACCCAGGTGCTCAGGGTGGTCGGGTCGGCGTCTTCCAGCGTGAACTGGTATTGCGTGCGCGAGACGCTGTCTTCGATGGTCAGATCCTGCACCGGCTGCATGTAAAGCGTCACGCCCGGCACCTCTTGGGTGAGCTTGGGTTGCAGGCGGCGGATCACGTCGGAGGCCGAGACATCACGCTCTTCATGCGGCTTCAGATTGATGAGCATGCGGCCGCTGTTGAGCGTAGCGTTGGTGCCGTCCACTCCGATGAAGGAGGACAGGCTTTCCACCGCCGGATCTTCCAGCACCACCTTGGCCAGCTGCTGCTGCTTCTCGCCCATGGCGCCGAAGGAGATCGATTGCGTGGCCTCCGAGATACCCTGGATGACACCGGTATCCTGCAGCGGGAAGAAACCCTTGGGCACGAACACGTAGAGCAGCACGGTCAGGCCCAGTGTGGCCACTGCCACCAGCAGGGTCAGCTTCTGGCGTTGCAACACCCATTCCAGCATCACGCCATAGCGCGCGATGATGCGGTCGAAGAAAGCCTGGCTCTTGTGATAGAACCAGCCCTGCTGTTGTTCCGGCTGGTGGCGCAAGAGGCGCGCGCACATCATCGGCGTGAGCGTGAGCGAGACCACGGCGGAGATGAGGATGGAGACCGCCAGCGTGACCGCGAATTCATGGAACAGTCGACCGACCACATCACCCATGAAGAGCAATGGAATCAGCACGGCGATGAGCGAGAAGGTCAGCGAGATGATGGTGAAGCCAATCTGCTCGGCGCCCTTGAGTGCGGCCTGCATGGGCTTCATGCCCTCTTCGATGTAACGCGAGATGTTCTCGATCATGACGATGGCGTCATCGACCACGAAGCCGGTGGCAATGGTCAGCGCCATGAGCGTGAGGTTGTTGATCGAAAAGCCCGCCAGGTACATCACCGCGAAGGTGCCCACCAGCGACAGCGGCACCGCCACGCTGGGGATGATGGTGGCGGGCACGTTGCGCAGGAAGACGAAGATCACCATCACCACCAGCGCCACCGAGAGCAGCAGCTCGAACTTCACGTCCGCCACCGAAGCGCGGATGGTGGTGGTGCGGTCGGTCAGGATGTGGACATCGATGGCGCCGGGCAGGCTGGCCTGCAACTGCGGCAGGATCTTCTTGATGCTGTCGACCACGGCGATCACGTTGGCACCGGGCTGGCGCTGGATGTTCACGATCACCGCCGGCTGCTGGTTGGCCCAGGCGCCCAGGCGGACGTTTTCTGCACCGTCGATCACATCGGCCACATCCGAGACGCGGATGGGCGCACCGTTCTTGTAGGCGATGATCAGGTTGCGGTATTCATCGGCCGAGCGCAGCTGGTCGTTGGCGTCAATGGTGGAGGCGCGCGTGGGACCGTCGAAACTGCCCTTGGCCTGGTTGACGTTGGCGTTGCCGATGGCCGTGCGCACGTCATCCAGGTTCAGGCCCAGCGCGGCCACGGCGCGCGGATTGATCTGCATGCGTACGGCCGGACGCTGGCCGCCCGACAGGCTCACCAGACCGACGCCGGACAATTGCGAAATCTTTTGCGCCAGACGGGTATCGATCAGGTCCTGCACCTTGGGTAGCGGAATGGTCCTGGAGGTGACCGCCAGCGTGATGATGGGCGTATCGGCCGGATTGACCTTGCTGTAGACCGGCGGCATCGGCAGATCCGAGGGCAGCAGGTTGCTGCCGGCATTGATGGCGGCCTGCACTTCCTGCTCGGCCACGTCCAGGCTGAGATCAAGATTGAATTGCAGCGTGATCACCGAGGCCCCGCCGGAGCTGGTGGAAGACATCTGCTTCAAGCCCGGCATCTGGCCGAACTGGCGTTCCAGCGGTGCGGTGACGGAGGAGGTCATCACATCCGGGCTGGCACCGGGGTAGAGCGTGACCACCTGGATGGTCGGGTAATCGACTTCGGGCAGGGCCGACAGCGGCAAGAGCCGGTAGGCGACGATGCCCACCAGCAGGATCGCCAGCATCAGCAAGGATGTGGCGACCGGCCGCAGGATGAACTGGCGCGAGGGATTCATGCGTGAGCCTTGTGCAGATTGGGCAAATCGGACTGAGGGTGCTTACTTGGCGCCGTTGGCGTTGCCTGCATTGTTGGCGCCGCCTTCGCGCTGGCGGCGCAGCTCCATCATCTTCTGGCGACGCTGGTCTTCGGGCAGCTTCTTGATTTCTTCGCCGAATTCACCGGCATCGATGCGCTTGTTGAGTTCGGCCCAGCGCTTCTGCCGCTCTTCCGGACTCAGGTTGGCCTCGCCGCCCTGGGCCGCTTGACCGCCCTGCCCCCGCTTGCCATGGCGACGTTCCGGATTCTCGGTGGTGAGCTTGTTGGCCGGATCATCGGCGCCGCCACGCGTGACAGCTTCCACCTTGGCGCCTTCGCGCAGGCGGTCGATGCCATCGATGACCACGGTTTCACCGGCGCTGATGCCATCGGTGATGACGGTCTGGTCATCCTGCACCGGGCCGGTCTTGACCGGGCGCACGGTGACGGTGTTGTCCTGCTTGACCACATACACGAACAAGCCCTTGGCCCCGCGCTGGATGGCGGCCGTGGGGATGACGGTGGCGCCCTTCTCGGTCTTGAGTTGCAGGCGGATGTTGACGAACTGGCTGGGGAAGAGCGCGTAATCGGTATTGGGGAACTGGGCCTTGAGCTTGACCGTGCCGGTGGTGGAGTCGACCACGTTATCGATGGTCAACAACACGCCATCGGCCAGTTTCTTCTTCTGCTCGCGGTCCCAGGCCTGGGCCGGCAGCTTGCGGCCGCTCTGCAGTTGCTGCAAGACCTGGGGGATATTGTCTTCGGGGATGCTGAAGATGGCCGTGATCGGCTGCAACTGGGTGATGATGACCAGCCCATTGGTATCGCTGGTAGTGACGTTGTTGCCCACGTCGGCCTGGCGCAGGCCGAGGCGGCCGCTGATCGGGGCGGTGACGCGGGTGAACGACAATTGCAGACGGGCGCTGGCGACACTGCCTTCATCGGCCTTGACCGTGCCCTCGTATTGCTTGACCAGCGCGGCCTGGGTATCGACCTGCTGGCTGGCAATCGAGTCCTGCGACAGCAGGGTCTGGTAGCGCTTGAGATCCAGCCGGGCCGAGGCGAGCAAGGCGCGATCGCGCGCCAGCTGCCCTTCGGCCTGGGTCAGCGCGGCCTGCAGCGCACGCGGATCGAGCTCGGCCAGCAGCTCACCGGCCTTGACCACCTGGCCTTCCTTGTAATGCAGCTTCATCAGTTGTCCATCCACGCGGGCCCGCACGGTGGCCGTGGCCGTCGGGGTCACCGAACCCAGACCGTTGAGGAACACATCCACGTTCTGCACCTGGGCCGTGGCCACGCCCACCGGCATGGTCTGGCTGCCAAAGGCGCCGGCACCGGGACGCCGCGCACCCGGCCCACCAGGGCCACCGGGACGTCCGCCCGGGCCACCCATGGCCGCCATCTGCTCCTGTTCGGTCTTCTTCTTGGACCACCATTTGGCGCCGCCACCTGCGGCCAGCACCGCTACCAGGACCCAGAACCACCAGCGGCGCAGAATGCTGCCACGGGAAGAGCTGTTGGAGGGAGACGGCTGCCGGGAATTGGGAGTATTTGTCATGTCAGGAAAACCTGTGAACCGATCAAGTCGGCGGGCTGGCACGCAGTGTACCCAGCTATTGCCGCCATTGCACGATGTGCCAACGAGAACAGCCTTGCGGGCAAACGCAAGGCTGTCGGGTGGAACTGCACGCTGCGCCGGTATCAGGCTTGCGCCGGCGCAGCGGCAGGTCATGCCTGCCCCGGTTTAGTTGGCCGGCGGGGCATCCGGAGCCGGCTTGCCGCCATGCGGGGGACCCTTGCGGTCGCCGTGGCGCATGTGTTCCATCTTTTCCCAACGATGGCGCTCCATCTTGGCGTGCTCGGCATCGAAGATCTTCTGCTGCTCCGGCGACAGAGTGGCGTAGAAGTCCTTGGTGGCGGCGATGCGCTGCTCGGCGAAGGCTTCACGCTTGCGCATCATGTCAAGCTGCTTGTCCAGACGTTCCGGGGTGCTCAGCTTGGCCCATTCTGCCTTGTCGGGACGGCCGGCCGGGTCGAACGGGGCCGGTTTGGTCTTGTCGAGGAAGAGCTTCCAGGCGGCTTCCTGGGAGGCGGTGATCTTGAGCTTGTCGTGCAGCTCGGCCTGGTGCTTGGCGCGCATCTGCTCGAACTTGGCGATCTGTTGCGGGCTTGGCGCATGACCTTGCGGGCCGCCCGGGGGCATCTGGGCAAAGGCCGACAGGGTGACGGCGCTGATGCTTACGGCGGCGACGCCGGCCAGGATACGGTTCTTGAATGTCAACATGGCTTGCTCCTTTCAGGGGGTGGTGCTCGTTATGCTTTTGAACAGCGACGTGCTGTCCTGGCATGGTTCCCATTAAACCGGCGGCGTGTATCAAGGATTTTTCCGCTGTGGCGTCATTTGTATCGTTTTGTATATACGCGGGCCGCGCAGGTATCGTTTTATTTCTGCCCTGCTCCTTGTAAAGACCCGATACAAATCCCCCCTGCAGGGACGGACAAGTTCGGCATAATGCGGTCCATGGATACAAATACTCACATCCTCGTCGTCGATGACGACCGCGACATCCGCACCCTGCTGGCCGAATATCTGGACAGCAATGGCCTGCGCACCCTGACCGCCACCAATGGCAGCGAAATGCGCCGGGTACTGGAAGAGTCGCGCGTGGACCTGATCGTGCTGGATCTGACCCTGCCCGGCGAAGACGGCCTGACCATCTGCCGCAACCTGCGCGCCACCTCCTCGGTACCGGTCATCATGCTGACCGCGCGCGGCGAGCCGCTGGACCGCATCCTGGGGCTGGAGATGGGCGCCGATGACTACCTGGCCAAGCCCTTCGAGCCGCGCGAACTGTTTGCCCGCATCCGCAGCGTGCTGCGCCGTACCCAGGCGCTGCCGCCCAACATGGCCCAGCCGGACGTTGCCACCATGCGCTTTGCCGGCTGGACCCTGGATCTCACCGCGCGTCACCTGGTGAGCCGGGAGGGTGTGGTGGTGGCCTTGTCGGGGGCGGAATTCCGGCTGCTGAAGGTGTTCCTCGACCATCCCAACCGCGTGCTCAACCGCGACCAGTTGCTGGAGCTCACGCAAGGCCGCGAATCCGATCCCTTCGACCGTTCGGTGGATATCCAGATCAGCCGCCTGCGCCAGAAGCTGGGCGATGATGCGCGTACCCCCACCATCATCAAGACCGTGCGCAACGAGGGCTACGTGCTGGCCACGACCGTGACGGCCGAAGGGACGGGCCGCCCGGGATGAAGAATTTCCTCGGCTCCATCGGCAACCGCATCTTCTTCCTGCTGCTGGGCGGTATCGTGGTGGCGGTCTTTGCCACCAACTGGCTGGCCGGCAACGAGCGCCGCAATATCTTGCGTGAGCTGCGCTTCCAGCATCTGGCCGACCGCGTCGAGCAGATCGTGCAGGCGGTGGACAACATCCCTCCCGCGCAGCGGCCCATCGTGCTGCAGGCGGCGACCAACTTCGGTTTCGAGGCGCGCATGGTGGACGACATGAACGACGCCATCGGCTCCAATGCCAGCAACAGCAGCAGTCCCCTGATTGAGATGCTGCAGGCGCGCCTGGGCGAGGACCGCAAGATCGCCGTGCAGCGTGAGAGCGAATGCCCGCCGCTGCATGCCGATGACGGGCGTGGACCGCGCCGCGATACCTGTCGCGTCATCTACATCAGCCTGCATGACCAGGCGCTCATGCGCCTGCGCCTGCACCAGCCGGGCGAGCCCCCGGCCCTGCGCGGGCGCGGCGGACCGGGCGGGCCGGCCGGTCTGTTCGGTCTGCAATATATCCTGCTGTTCCTGGTACTCATTGCCATGCTGGCGTGGCTGGTGGCGCGCATGGCCACCCGCCCTATCCGCCAGCTGGCGCAAGCCGCTTCGCGCCTGGGCCGCGACATCGACCACGCCCCGCTGGCCGAAACCGGTCCCACCGAAATCCGCCAGGCGGCCCATGCCTTCAACGCCATGCAGGGACGCATCCGTCGCCAGATCCAGCATCGCACCCACATGCTGGCGGCCATCACGCATGACCTGCAGACACCCCTGACGCGCATGCGGCTGCGACTGGAAAAGGTCAGCGATCCCGGCTTGCAGCAGAAGCTCATCGACGACCTGGGCGTCATGCACGGCATGGTGCGCGAAGGGCTGGACCTGGCGCGCAGCATGGATTCTTCCGAGAAGATCCAGGCTCTGGACATCGATTCCCTGCTCGACAGCGTCTGCGCCGACGCCGCCGATGCCGGCCAGGACGTCACCCTGCAAGGCAGCACCCGCGCCTTCGTGATGGCCCAGCCGGGCGCGCTGCGGCGCTGCCTGACCAACCTCATCGACAATGCCTGCAAGTACGGCAAGTCAGCCCGCGTCAGTATCGCGCTGGAACAGCAGAAGATCGCCATCCGCATCCGCGACCAGGGGCCGGGCATTCCGAAGGCCGAACTGGAGGCCGTGTTCGAACCTTTCTATCGCCTGGAGACCTCGCGCTCGCGCGATACCGGCGGTACCGGGCTGGGCCTGACCATCGCGCTCAACATCGCCGAGAACCATCACGGCCAGCTGCGCCTGCGCAACCTGCCGGAGGGCGGGCTGGAAGTCCTGCTGGAACTGCCGCCGATGACGCCTCCCAAAAATCGGTAAAAACCTTCACGCAGGCATAAAAAAACCGCCGCAAACCCGGATGGGATGCGGCGGTCTTCATATAGCGGGCAAATGTGCCTTAACCGAAGTAGTTCAGGCCCAGGGCGGCATTGACTTCGGCCATGGTCTGCGCGGCCACGGCGCTGGCGCGTTCGGTGCCGCGCTTCAGGATGGCCAGCACTTCGCCGCGATCCTTGGCGAACTCTTCGCGGCGGGTGCGGATGGGTTCCAGCATTTCCTGCAGGATGCCTTCCAGACGGCGCTTGACCACACTGTCTCCCAGGCCACCTCGGGTGTAGCGGGCCTTCAGTTCGGCCACGGCGTCGCGGTCGGGATCAAAGGCATCGAGGAAGGTGAAGACCACATTGCCCTCGACCTGGCCCGGATCGTCCACCCGAAGATGGTTGGGGTCGGTGTACATGCGATGCACGGCCTGCTTGATCTCGGCCGGCGTGGCCCCCAGGGGGATGGAATTGCCGAGCGACTTGCTCATCTTGGCCTTGCCGTCGATGCCGGGCAGGCGGCCGGTTTCGGAGAGCACTTCCTTGCACTCGACCAGCACTTCGCGGTCGACGGTGGCATTGAATTTGCGCACCAGTTCATTGGTCTGCTCGATCATGGGCAACTGGTCACTGCCCACAGGCACCAGCTGGCCCTTGAAGGCGGTGATGTCGGCGGCCTGGCTGACCGGATAGGTCAGAAAACCGGCCGGGATATCGCGCTCGAAGCCGCGCAGGCGGATTTCTTCCTTGATGGTCGGGTTGCGCTCCAGGCGCGAGACCGTCACCAGGTTCAGCAGCACCATCGACAGTTCATACAGCTCGCGCACCTGGGACTGGATGAAGATGGTCGACTTCTCGGGATCGATGCCTACGGCCAGGTAATCCAGCGCCACTTCCAGGACGTTGTCGGTGACCTTCTGGTGGCGGCCGACGTTATCGGTCATGGCCTGGGTATCGGCCAGCAGCAGGAACTGGCGCGAGGTTTCCTGCAGCGCCACGCGCGACTTGAGCGAGCCGATGTAGTGGCCCAGGTGCAGTGGCCCGGTGGGGCGATCGCCGGTGAGGACCACAGGCAAGGCGGAGGAGGTATTGCTCGGTGCGTTCGAAGACATGGTCATTCCTGATCGTTATCTGGAATGCCGCCGGTCCCGAAGCTGAAGAAACAATGCCGCCGGAACCGGCGGCATCATGGTCACATGGTCAATCTGTGTGAAAACGGGCCGCCTCGTTCAGGCGCGCCACCAATGCTGGGTTTTCGCAAGTTGATTTCGGAAAAGCATGGCGGCGAGTATAGCACCGGCAGCGCGCCATGTTGCGCTGCATAAGAAAAAACCGCCTCCGCAGAGACGGTTTTTGTGCGAGCGCTCAATAGGCGCCCGGCGGTGGACCGTAATACACCGGCGGCGGGCCGTAATACCCCGGAGGCGGCGGCGGTGCATAGTAGTAGCGTGGATGATAGGTGTAGACGGTGGTGGTCTGGACCGGCTGCTGGACCTGGTTACCCTTGCTGACCATGCACTGGGTGTAGGTCATGTCGTAGCGCTGCTGCATCGAGTAATTGCCACCTGCTGCCGCATTGCTGCCGGCGGCGCTGCCCACCAGCAAGCCGCCACCGGCGCCGATGGCGGCACCCGCTCCGGCGTTGCCCGAGGCGGCCCCGATCAGTGCGCCGGCCACGGCACCGACGGCGGTACCGACAGCGGCGCTGTTGGCGGCATTGTTCTGGGTCTGCGCGGCCTGCCCGCCGATGGCGTCCTGCGCGTATTGCTGGCATTGCTGCTGGTCGGCGCGGAACTGTTCGTAGGTCTTGTCCTTGCCGGGCATGGCCATGACCGAGGGGCCGGTGGGTACGCTCACGCAGCCGCCCAGCGCCAGCATGGCGCCCAGAGCGGAAACGGTAGCAGCGGTCTTGTAGAGGGGCTTCACGATGTTTCCTTTATCGGGGGGATCGACGACAGACGACGCAGGCGGCTTGACTCACTGCGGTGGCGCGCCACCCGGCACGCCCGGCGTGTTGGGCACCACCTTCATCCACGGACTGGGGCAGTTCTGGACGTAGGGATAATAAGACTTGGTATCTGAGCAGTAATACCAGTACTCCTGACGCTGCGGTTCCACATAGACCGGCGCCGGCACGCGCTCCACGTAGACCGGCGGCGGGTAATACACCGGCGGCGGATAGTAGACCGGGGGCGGCACCCACAGAGGGCCACCGATGACCACGCCACCATAGAAGCGTCCATGCGCATAGGCCGAGGCACTGGCGACCAGGCCGGCGGTTGCCAGCATGCCGCAGAGGCCAATTGCCGCTAGTTTCTTCATATTGTTGCCCTTGGGTGTGTCGCAGAATGTTTGAAATGCCTGGAATATTTGCCAGAGGGCATCACGGGCGCGTTCCCCACGCACTCGTGTGAGCCTGGAATCCTTTCCGGCTGCGGCTTGCAGACGCATCTGGCGCAGGAAAGCAATATACGCGCGGGGCGCGGTGAAATCTTGAGATGTTTCATTTCGTAACCCTAATCAACAGAGATATACACGGGGTTGAAAAGGCTTTGCAATCAGGGGCTTGTCGCGCGCCCGCGAAGCACGATCTCATGCGTGCCGCAAAAAACAAAACGGCCTTCTTCAAGGCCGTTGATGGTCGCAGTCTCCGGTAACGCAACACTTCCGGCGCCCCTGCAACCGGGGCGAGATCGCACTGCTCAACCCGGCCGCGTCATCTGCTCCGGCTTGATCCACTCGGCAAACTGCTCTTCTGTCACATAGCCCAGCGCCAGAGCCGCCTGTTTCAGGGTGGTGCCGTCGTGATGCGCCTCTTTGGCGATCTTGGCAGCCTTGTCGTAACCAATGTGCGGGGCCAGGGCCGTCACCAGCATGAGCGATTTTTCCATCAGCTCGCCGATGCGGCTGTGGTTGGCTTCGATGCCGCGCGCGCAGTGCTCCTCGAAGCTGGCCATGCCATCGCCCAGCAGACGAACGCTCTGCAGGAAGTTGTGAATGATCACCGGCTTGAAGACGTTCAGTTCGAAGTTGCCGCTGGCGCCGCCAATGTTGAGCGCGACATCATTGCCGAAGACCTGGGCGCACAGCATGGTCATGGCTTCGCACTGGGTCGGGTTGACCTTGCCCGGCATGATGGAACTGCCCGGCTCATTCTCGGGAATGGTGATTTCACCCAACCCGGAACGCGGGCCGGAAGCCAGCCAGCGCACGTCGTTGGCGATCTTCATCATGGCCGCCGCCAGGGTCTTGAGTCCGCCGTGCGCGGCCACCAGGGCATCGTGTCCGGCCAGGGCGGCAAACTTGTTGGGCGCCGTCTTGAAGGGGAAACCGAAATACTTGGCCAGCTCGGCCGCCACGCGCTCGCCGAATTCGGGATGGGCATTGAGCCCGGTACCGACGGCCGTGCCACCAGCGGCCAGCTCGGAGATCGCGTTGAGCGTGGCGATGATGGCCGACTCGGCATGATCCAGCTGCGCCACGTAGCCCGAGAACTCCTGGCCCAGCGTCAGCGGCGTGGCGTCCTGCAGGTGGGTGCGGCCGATCTTGACGATGTCGGCGAACTGCGCAGACTTGTCGGCCAGCGTGGCGCGCAGGGTGTGCAGCGACGGAATCAGGTGCGTGGCCACAGCCATGCAGGCCGCCACGTGCATGGCGGTCGGGAAGATGTCGTTGGAGGACTGGCCACGGTTGACGTCGTCATTCGGGTGGATCAGGCGGTCCTCGCCGCGCACGCCGCCCAGCAGTTCGGAGGCGCGGTTGGCCAGCACCTCGTTCATGTTCATGTTGCTCTGGGTGCCGGACCCGGTCTGCCAGACCGACAGCGGAAACTCCAGCGGATGCTTGCCGGCGATGACCTCATCGGCAGCCGCAATGATGGCCTCGGCCTTCTTGCCGTCCAGCTTGCCCAGGTCGCGGTTGACCGTGGCACAGGCGCGCTTGACGGCGGCCAGGGCCACGATCAGCTCGGCCGGCATACGCTCGGTGGAAATGTGGAAGTGGTGCAGCGAACGTTCGGTCTGCGCGCCCCACAGGCGATCGGCCGGGACTTCGATCAGGCCAAAGGTGTCGCGCTCCATGCGGTGGTTCATGATGCTGGTTCTCCGTGATGAGAGGGCCGCAAGCGGCCCGATGATCCCGTGAGACTCTGGCGCAATGACAAGGCTGAGTCACCGACGAGACTGACAATGTGACATCTAGTGTAACTGCTGGCGGGACCGCCCGCAGGAAGCGGCGGCATGAAGCTGGCGAGGGGTTGGCAATGCCGCAGCAAGACCGGCGCGGCAGCGGCAGCGAGGAATCAGCCGGCCTTGTTGTCCTTGGGCGGATCGGGCAGCACACAGGCCTCGACCACTTGCAGGTCGTTGTCCTTGGCGAAGTTGACCACGAAGTGATAGGCCAGTGGTTCCAGCTCGCGCAGGGCTTCGTTGACCACCACCGAGCGCACGCCATCGATGTGGGTAGGCAACACGTAGGGAGAATATTTCAGGTGTGCATTGCGACCGCCGCTGCCTTCAGGACGGAAGCACGACATCACGCCGCACAGGCGCTCCGCCCAGTCGCTGGGGCGGAACTGCCGGCCATCCGAGGTCTTGCCCAGGATGATGAATTCTTTGGCCGGTGCGTTTGCGGGTTTGATGGGATCAGCCATACATGCAGTTCTTCTAAAGCGCTTGCAACCGAATGCCCTTGTCCTGGTGGGACCGGAGCCCTGGAGCGCGCGGTGCCTCGGCGATGCTCTGCCTGGGTGCCTGCGCGGTACTGAGTATTATATCTTATAGAAGACTTGGCTTCTACCGGTCTCCCCGGCTCCTGCATGCCGCTCTGCGGTTGCCGGGGCATGCTGCTGCCAGGCAAGTGGCGATCTTGTGAAGTGAAGCCGGAAGTATACCGGGTTGGCGAGAAATGCGTTCCCAAAAACAAAGCGGGCCTGCGCCCGCTTTTTCATCCATCTTTCCGCCTAGCCCATCCACACCGCCACCGACAGCAGCAGCAACAGGAACATCCACAGCAGCAAGGCGCGCCAGACCAGGCCCACGGTGCTTTGCAGGGTGCGTGGCGAGGGTGTGTCGCCAGGCAGGCCGTCGGTTTCCTCGGGCATGGAATCGACCGTGGCAGCGTCAGCCGGCAGGATGATGCCGGCTGCTGCTTCCTTCTCGGTGCCGAAGCGCACGCCCATGGCACCGCCACCGGCGGCCAGGATGATGCCGGCGGCCTCATCGTCCCAGCGGCGGGCGAAGTTGCGCCAGGCATAGATGGCCTCCTCGAAGTTGCCCACCACGGCAAAGGCGGAGGCGGTCAGACGGGCCGGGATCCAGTCGATCCAGTAGAAGGCCTGGGCGGCAAAGCGACCGAAAGCTTCGAACTTCATGTGATCCGGCTCGTTCCAGGCGCGCGACAGATATTCGGCGACGCGGTACATCACCGCCAGCGCCGGACCCACCGGCATGAGGAACCAGAAGAATACCCCGAACACATGGCGATGCGTAGTGATGAGCGCACGCTCGGAGGCGATGCGCGAGATTTCGCTCACATCCATGCCCGTGGTGTCCTGCCTGGTCCATTCGGCCAGCAGGGTACGCGCGGTCATCTCGTCGCCACTGTTGAGCGCCAGCTGGATGGAAGTGAAGTAATGGCTGTAGTGGCGGAAACCCAGGGTCATGTAGACCACCAGCACGTTCCAGGCGAAGGCGGCCACCAGGCTCACATGCAGCAAGAGCCAGTAGACCAGTGCCACCGGCACCGTCAGGGCACCTACCATCACCACCCAGCCCAGACGCCCGTGATGGGCGTGGCCGGCGTTGAACCAGCCTTCAATCGTGGACGCGAAAGACTTGATCGACGCGTATACCGGATTGTCTGCGCGCAGTGGTTTGAGTTGTTCGATTAACAGCGCAAAGAGAATGGAAAGAAATGTCATCAAGCTGCCTTAGGGGTCTCTATAGCCCGTACGATAGCGCAGTGCAAGAGGGGAATCAAACAATTGATTCACCCAGCAGGATCAAGCGCGCAATGTCACGGATTTTTACTTACTTGAACACTAACAGAGACATAGCGTCGCAGAGGCGCGACATATTGCACTGTCAACTGCGCAGGAAGTGGAACAGGTTGCGCAGCATGCCGGCGGTGGCGCCCCAGATGAAGTAACCTTCATAGGGCATGGTATAGAAGCTGCGTCGACCGACCGGTGCCGGCAGCTCCACCGAACGACGCTGATGGTTCACGCCATCCATCAGGAAAGCCAGCGGAACTTCGAAAATCTCGGCCACTTCGCGCGGATCGCCGATGGTCTCGAACGGCGGCTGGATCAAGCCCGCCACGGGCGTGACGCGATAACCGGTGCCGGTGAAGTAATCGGGCAGCGAACCGATGACTTCGATGTGATGACGCGCCAGGCCGATTTCCTCTTCGGTCTCACGCAGGGCGGTGTCGATGGCCGAGCCGTCGTAGTCTTCGCGGCGACCACCGGGGAAGCTGATCTGTCCGGCATGGTCCTTCAGGTCAGCTGTGCGCTGAGTGAAGAGAACCGTCAAACCTTGCTCGCGCAGCACGATCGGGATCAGCACCGAGGCCAGCCGGAAACGTCCCTTGGACTCGGCCAGCCGGGCCATCTGGTCGCCGCTGTGCTCGGGCTCCCAGCGCGGCGGGTCGGCGAAGCGCTGGCGCAGCCAGTCGGCATTCAGGCGCGCGGCTTCCAGCGCACTTTCGCCGGCGACGGCATCCACCGGCAGATTGAGAGGATCGAAACTGGCCACGTTGTGCTCGCTTGATCGTTAGGTTGGCAGGACTTCCACTTCAACTTCCATTGGGCGTCGGAAACAAAAAAGGGGCGTCGTGAGACACCCCTTTTTCTGACGCATCAACAGGCGACCGATTACTCGGCAGCAGCAGCCTTTGCCGCACGGCTGGGCAGCTTTTCCTTGATACGTGCCGACTTGCCCGAACGTTCGCGCAGGTAGTACAGCTTGGCACGACGCACGTCACCACGACGCTTGACTTCGATCGAGGCGATCAGCGGCGAGTACAGCTGGAAGGTACGCTCCACGCCTTCGCCCGAAGAAATCTTGCGGACGATGAAGTTGGAGTTCAGGCCACGGTTACGGCGGGCGATGACCACGCCTTCGTAAGCCTGAGCGCGCTTGCGGGTACCTTCAACCACGTTCACGTTGACAATCACGGTGTCGCCGGGGGCGAAGTCGGGAATGTTCTTGGCGAGACGCGCGATCTCTTCTTGCTCGAGTTGCTGGATCAGATCCATTTTTTGCTCCTGTAACCATCTTGCCGGCGCCATTGCCACGAGGGCGGATTGTAAAGCCCGGTAGAGGATGGGGTTTCAAACACGGTGACATCGGCCACCGCACGGTGCAGGTCCGTTGCCGGGCCTGCGGTACTGCATTTGCTACAAACCTTCAAGGCTGCGCCAGACTGCCCAGAAACTTTTCATCGGCCTTGCTCAGCAAGCCCTGCTCGCGGGCCCGGACGATGAGGTCGGGACGCTTGGCCTGCGTGGCCTCCAGTGCCCGCTGCCGGCGCCATTTCTGGATCTCGGCATGGTGCCCACCCAGAAGGATGGAGGGCACCGGCTCGCCTTCATAGACTTCCGGACGCGTGTAATGGGGCGAATCCAGCAGTCCGTTGACGAAACTGTCTTCCACTGCCGAGGCACTGTCGTTGAGCGCACCCGGCAAGAGCCGGATCACTGCATCCATCAGCGCCATCGCCGGCAATTCACCGCCGGAGAGGACGAAGTCGCCGATGCTGATTTCCTCGTCCACGCACTTGTCGAGCAGGCGCTGGTCAATCGCTTCATAGCGTCCGCACAGCAACACTGCCCCGCTGTCCTGCGACAGCCGCACCACGCGCTCATGCGTCAGCGGTGCACCTTGCGGTGAAAGATAAATCACACGCGGCCGCGCCAGGCCCAGCGCTTGCTGTCGCTGCTGCGCCGCCTCGATGGCAGCCTGCAGCGGCTTGGCCAGCATCACCATGCCGGGACCGCCGCCATAGGGGCGGTCATCCACGGTGCGGTGATTGTCAGTGGTGAATTCACGTGGATTCCACAACTGCAAGCCCCAGCGCTGCTGCTCAAGCGCCCGGCGGGTAATGCCGGATTGCGTCAGCGCGGCGAACATCTCGGGAAACAGAGTGACGACATCAAACTGCATCACGCCTCCATTTCCTGGGTTCTTTTGAATCTTTTGAATCTGCCGACATCAGCGCCGGAAAAGAAAAAACTGACCTTGAAGGTCAGTAATCCTTGTCCCAGTCGACGATGATCTTCTTTTCGCTCTGCTGCACCGTCTTGACGAACTGGTCGACAAACGGGATCAGCAATTCGGGCAACGCCGCGGATTTCTCCTTGGCACCCTTTTTCGGCTTTGCGTCGGCAGCGGGTTGCGGTTGCAGCGCTGGCGCAGTTTCCTGCACCGGGGCCTTCACCACCAGGATGGGATGGGCGCCGTTGTCCATCATGTCGGACACCACGCCCAGGTGTTCACCCTGGAGATTTTCCACTGCCGAGCCGATCAGATCGACCCAGTAGAATTCATTGTCATCCAGCGCCGGGAAGTGCTTGCGGGAGATGGAGACCACCGTTCCCTTCATGGCTTCGGCCGCATTGCGGTCCGCTACCCCGGTCAGGCGCGCAACGACATCGCCGCTGTGCCCCTTGGACTGCATGACATCGACATCCTGCTTGGGCTGGCCGGATTTCTCCAGCCACCAGGTCTTGGCATTCAACAAGGCATCTGCCTCGGAAGAATAAGGACGCACGCGAATCCAGCCCTGGATTCCGTAGGCTCCGGTCACATGGCCGACGGTCACGAGATCGTCGGGTGCGGAGAACCCCGCCTGGGCTGGATGAGTCATGAGTACACCAGACCTGTTCTTCATCCGGGCGCCAGCAGAACCGGCGCGGAATCAGACAGGAAAACCTGTATTAAGCAGCAGCCTTGGAACCGGCTTCAGCGACCAGGCGAGCAACGGTCGGCGACAGTTGTGCGCCAACGCCTTGCCAGTGAGCCAGACGGTCAGCAGCGATACGTACGGTTTCTTCCTTGCCGGAAGCGACCGGGTTGTAGAAGCCGATGCGTTCGATGAAACGGCCATCGCGACGATTGCGCGAGTCGGTTGCAACGATGTTGTAGAAGGGGCGCTTCTTGGCGCCGCCACGAGCTAAACGAATAACGACCATAATGGTTCCAGTAAGAATACGGACACGGAAAAGCCGCAGATTATAACGGACTTCCGCCCACCCGGGCAAGTTGCTTGGGGCTTTTGTGCCAGAGACCAACGCACAAAAGCCCTGAAACTCCCCAAAACACGGCAAAAGTGATGCCAAAAGACATCACTTTTGCCCCCATCCGGGCAGGACAGCGGGGTTGCCGACTGTCCTGCCGGAAATGCCTGCCCGCCACGGGCTGGGCTATACTGCTCCGACCCATGACGACAAAATGACCGCCGGCTTCACTTGCGTCGGCGTACAACAGAATAAAGAGACAAGCAGCATGCCCCCATCGCCCCGCCACAAGAACAAGACCCTGACGACCTTCCTGGCCACTGTCTTCGGCAGCATCGGTCTGCATCGCTTTTACCTCTACGGAGGCCGCGACCGCTTCGGCTGGCTGCATGTACTGACCATTCCCTTGTCACTGGCCCTGATGGCGGCTCGGCCGGACGCCCCCAAGCTCTTCACGGGACTGCCCTTCGTGCTCTCGGCCCTGACCGCCTGCCTGGAAGCGCTGGTCATCGGCCTCACCCCTGACGAAAAATGGGATGCACGCCACAACGCCGCCAGCGGCCAGTCCTCGGACTCGCACTGGATCCTGGCGCTGATCCTGGTCCTGACCGTAGGGCTGGGTGCCCTGGGCGTGATCGCCCTGCTGGCGCGCAGCTTCGATTTGCTCTTTACGGGCGGCGCCTTCGGCTGACCACTGCCCTGCCCCAATGAACAAGCCCGGCATGCCGCCAATGCAGCATGCCGGGCTTTGCTTGCAGACGCGGATCAGAACTGGTCTTCGGCCAGCGCCATCACCGCAGCACCGCCATCGACGATGGCCGTGCGATAGGCCAGCGCCTGCGGCAGGATCTGCTCGGCATAGAAACGCGCAGTCGCCAGTTTGGCTTCGTAGAACTTGCCGTCGCCCTCGCCGGACTTGAGCTTGCCCGCCGCAATGGCCGCTGCACGCGCCATCTGCCAGCCGCCCAGCACCACGCCAGCCATCTTCAGGTACGGGACACTACCCGCGAAGACAGCCTTGATATCGCTCTTGACATTGGCCACCACATACTCGACCACCTGCTCCAGCGCATCGGCGGCGTCGGCCAGGCGCGCCGCGATGGGCTGCAGTTGCGCATCGCCCTGCAGCTCGGACACGGTCTGGCGCACCTGGGCGATGATGCCCTTGGCAACAGCGCCGCCGTCGCGCACGGTCTTGCGGCCCACCAGGTCATTGGCCTGGATGGCGGTCGTGCCTTCGTAGATCGGCAGGATGCGCGCATCGCGATAATGCTGGGCCGCGCCGGTTTCCTCGATGAAGCCCATGCCGCCATGCACCTGCACGCCGGTGGAAGTCACATCGATAGACATCTCGGTGATCCAGCCCTTGACGATGGGCACCAGGTATTCGTAGAAGGCCTGGTTGGATTTGCGGGTCGCTTCGTCATCGCTGAAGTGCGCCGCGTCCGAGGTAGCTGCGGCCACATAGGACAAGGCCCGCGCCGCCTCGATCTGGGCGCGCATGGACATCAACATGCGACGCACATCGGGCTGGTGGATGATGGCCACCGGACCGGGCGAGCCGGCCAGGTCGCGCGACTGGATGCGGTCGCGGGCATAGGACACCGCCTTCTGGTAGGCACGTTCCGACACCGACAGCCCCTGGATGCCCACGGCGAAGCGTGCCGCATTCATCATGATGAACATGTATTCCAGGCCGCGATTCTCTTCACCGACCAGGGTGCCGATGGCGCCACCATGGTCGCCGAACTGCAGCACGGCGGTCGGGCTGGCCTTGATGCCCAGCTTGTGTTCGATGGAAACGCAGTGCACGTCATTGCGCGCGCCCAGCGAACCGTCGGCGTTGACCAGGAACTTGGGCACGATGAAGAGTGAAATTCCCTTCACGCCTTCAGGCGCATTGGGCGTGCGGGCCAGCACCAGATGGACGATGTTCTCGGCCATGTCGTGCTCGCCATAGGTGATGAAGATCTTGGTCCCGAAGAGCTTGTAGGTCCCGTCGCCCTCCGGCACGGCGCGGGTGCGCACCAGTGCCAGGTCGGAGCCGGCCTGCGGCTCGGTCAGGTTCATGGTGCCGGTCCACTTGCCGGAGATGAAGTTGGCGATGAAGGTTTCCTTCTGCTGCTGGGTGCCGGCCGTCATCAGCGCTTCGATGGTGCCATCGGTCAACAGCGGGCACAGCGCGAAGGAGAGATTGGCCGAGTTCAGCATCTCGATGCAGGGCGTGGCCAGCAGCTTGGGCAGGCCTTGTCCGCCGAACTCCACGGGATGCTGCACGCCTTGCCAGCCGGCCTCACCGAACTGGCGGAAGGCCTCCTTGAAACCGGGGCTGGTGGTGACCTTGCCGTCGGACCAGCTGCTGGGCGCCTTGTCGGCAGAATGGTTCAGCGGGGCGATCACTTCACTGCAGAAACGGGCGTTTTCTTCGAGAATGGCCTCGGCCGTTTCCGGCGTGGCATCCTCGCAGCCGGGCAGCGCATTCACGGCTGCCAGACCGGCCAGTTCGTTCATGACGAACAACATATCCTTCACGGGCGCGGTGTAACTCATCTCCAACCTCCATTGGGAACGCTCTGCCGGCGTTCCTTGGGTACACGAAAACACCCCGGCTTGAGCCGGGGCGGATACTACGGTTCAGACCAGATCAGCCAAGCTGCTTGACCAGCTCGGGCACGACCTCGAAGAGGTCACCCACCAGACCATAGTCAGCCACCGAGAAGATCGGCGCTTCCTCGTCCTTGTTGATGGCGACGATGACCTTGGAGTCCTTCATGCCGGCCAAATGCTGGATCGCGCCGGAGATACCGACGGCGATGTAGAGCTGGGGCGCGACGATCTTGCCGGTCTGGCCGACCTGCCAGTCGTTGGGCACGTAGCCTGCGTCGACAGCGGCACGGGATGCACCCATGGCGGCGTTGAGCTTGTCGGCCAGCGGCTCCAGGATCTTGAAGCTTTCCGCCGAGCCCATGCCACGGCCACCGGAAACGATGATCTTGGCTGCGGTCAGTTCGGGACGATCCGACTTGGCCACTTCACGGCCCACGAAGCTGGACTTGCCCGAATCGGCCACGGCCGGGATGCTTTCCACGGCGGCCGAGCCACCCTGCGCGGCCGGATCGAAACCGGTGGTGCGCACGGTGATGACCTTGATCGGGTCGATCGATTGCACGGTGGCAATGGCGTTGCCGGCGTAGATCGGACGTTCGAAGGTATCGGCCGACTCCACCTTGGTGATGTCGGAAATCTGGCCCACGTCCAGCTTCGCAGCCACGCGCGGCAGGATGTTCTTGCCGTAGGCGGTGGCGGGGGCCAGGATGTGGCTGTAATCCTTGGCGATGGCCAGGACTTGCTCGGCCACGTTCTCGGCCAGGCCATCGGCGAATTGCGGGGCATCAGCCAGCAGCACCTTGGCCACGCCTGCCACTTGGGCGGCAGCGTCAGCGGCGGCCTTGGCGTTGGAGCCGGCCACCAGGACGTGGACGTCACCACCGGCTTGTGCTGCGGCGGTGATGGTGTTGAGGGTGCTGCCCTTGAGGCTGGCGTTGTCGTGTTCAGCAATAACGAGTGCGGTCATGATCAGATCACCTTGGCTTCATTTTTCAGTTTGGCGACCAGGGTCGCGACATCCGGCACCTTCACGCCGGCGCTGCGCTTGGCCGGCTCGGTGACCTTCAGGGTCTTCACGCGCGGGGCGACGTCCACGCCCAGCTCTTCGGGCTTGACGGTATCGAGCTGCTTCTTCTTGGCCTTCATGATGTTGGGCAGCGTGACGTAACGCGGCTCGTTCAAGCGCAGGTCGGTGGTGATGATGGCCGGCAGGGTCAGGGCCAGGGTTTCCAGGCCGCCGTCCACTTCACGGGTCACGGTGACCTTGCCCTCTTCCAGCACGACCTTGGAGGCGAAGGTGGCTTGCGGCCAGCCCAGCAAGGCTGCCAGCATCTGGCCGGTCTGGTTGCAGTCATCGTCGATGGCCTGCTTGCCCAGGATGATCAGCTGCGGCTGTTCCTTCTCGGCCAGGGCCTTGAGGATCTTGGCCACGGCCAGCGGTTGCAGTTCGACATCGGCCGCCACTTCGGCCAGGATGCCGCGATCGGCGCCAATGGCCATGGCGGTGCGCAGGGTTTCCTGGCACTGGGTCACGCCGGCGGAGACGGCGATCACTTCGGTCACCTTCCCGCCTTCTTTCAGGCGCACGGCTTCTTCCACCGCGATTTCGTCAAACGGGTTCATCGACATCTTGACGTTGGCGATATCGACGCCGCTGCCGTCGCTCTTGACGCGCACCTTGACGTTGTAATCCACGACGCGCTTGACTGGTACTAATACTTTCATCGCATGGCCCTTGCAAAAAGGAATTGACGTAAACGTAAACTTCCGCAGGATTATAAAAGCAAAACGGGGTGCCTACCGGTTTTTAGCACGATCGTTCTTTTTAATGTTCGCAGCATACACCAAAGATTCACGTGAGCGGAAGAGGAAATGAAGAGAAGCTGAAAAAAACTTCATGCAGCGGAATTGCAGCGCGGGCTGCCCGCAGGCAATACCGCGCTGTTCAGACCGCCAGGTGGGGTACCGGTTCGCCGCGCAGGCCGGCCAGCAGGTTGGAGACGGCCAGCTCGGCCATGGCCAGCCGGGTTTCATGGGTGGCCGAACCGATGTGGGGCAAGGCCACCACGTTGGGGAGTTGCAGCAAGGGCGATTCGGCGGGCAGCGGCTCGACTTCGAACACATCCAGGCCGGCGCCATAAATGGTCTTGTCCTGCAAGGCCGTGATCAAGGCTGCCTCATCGACGATGCGCCCGCGCGAGGCATTGATGAAGATGGCGCTGCGCTTCATCAGCGTGAATTCGCGTGCGCCGATCAGGCGTTCGGTCGCGGCGTTCAGGGGCAGCATCACGCAGACGAAGTCCGCCTGCGCCAGCAATTCGTCCTGGCTGACGTAGCGCGCATCGAGTTCGCGCTCGGCCTCGGGATCGGGGCGACGGTTGTGATACAGGATGGGCATGCCGAAACCATGATGCGCCCGCCGTGCCACCGCAGAGCCGATGCGGCCCATCCCGATCAGGCCCAGCGTCTTGCCGTGCACGTTCACGCCGAACTGGGATTGGCCGATGCTGCCCTTCCAGCGTCCGGCCTTGACGTACTCGGCCAGTTCCACCACGCGGCGCGCAGTGGAGAGGATCAAGGCAAAGATGGTGTCGGCAGTGGCTTCGGTGAGCACGCCGGGCGTATGCGCCAGCATCAGCCCGCGCCGACGAAAATAATCCAGGTCGAAATTGTCCACGCCCACCGAGATGGTGGAGGCGATCTTGAGTAGCGGCGCGCCCTCCAGCATGTCGTTGGTGATCGGCAGGCTTGCGCCGATCATGCCATGGGCGGTCTTCAGGGCCGCGAGGAAATCGGCGCGGTTGTCTTGCGTAATACGGTCAAAGAGCGTGACCTCACATTCCGCCTGCAGGCGCTGCAGCAGATGCTCGGGCAATTTTTTGTAGACGACTACGTGCGGCTTCATGGCGATTCCTGTAAGAGTCAAATCAGGCCGAGGCCGCCTCCAGCTCGGCCCGGGTAGGCAAGCCTTCCATGTCGCCCACCACCTGGATGGCAAACGCTCCGATGCGATTGCCGCGCATGACAGCCTCGGGCACCGACAAACCTTCCAGCATCGCGCTGATGACGCCGACCGCAAAGCCGTCACCGGCCCCCACGGTATCGACCACTTCCTTCACCGGCACGCCAGCCACCCTGCCCTCGCCTTCACCATTGCGCCAGTAAGCGCCCTCGGCGCCCAGCTTGATGACCACCATCTTCACACCGCGCTCCAGGTAGTAGCCGGCAATGGCGCGCGGATCTTCATATCCGGTCAGAAGCGTGCCTTCCGACAGCCCCGGCAGCACCCAGTCGGCCTTGCAGGCCAGCGCATTCAACTGCTGCGCCATGACCTCGCGCGACGGCCACAGCATGGGGCGCAGGTTGGGATCGAAGGAAATCGTCTTGCCCTGCGCCCGCATGAAATCCATGGCGTGATGGGCGAAAGCCATCGTGGTCGGCGACAAGGCCGGCGCGATGCCGGTGGCGTGCAAGTGCCGCGCCGCGCCGAAATACGCCGGGTCGAAATCCTCCAGCGACAGGTGGCTGGCCGCCGAGCCCTTGCGGTAATACTCGATGGCCGGGTCTGCCCCATCGACTGCCTTGGCCTTCAACTGGATGGCCGTGCGAAATTCCATGTCGGTGAGTACGCGGCTGACGTCCACACCTTCCTGCGCCACCCGCTTGCGGATGAAACGACCAAAGGCATCATTGCCCACGCGACTGGCCCAACCCACTTTCAAGCCCAGTCGCGCCAGACCGATGGCCACATTGGTCTCGGCACCGGCCAGGCGGCGCGTATATTTTTCCACTTCCTCGAAGGGGCCGACTTCATCGGCCACCAAGAGTGCCAGGGCTTCCCCCCAGGTCACCACATCCAGCTGCATCGTCATTGTGCTTGTCCTCAGACCGTCGCCAGCATCGCCACGTGGCGGCGCGTCGTTTCTTCCAGATCGGTGCCCACCAACGGGAATTCGATGGCGCGCAAGATGCCCGTGGGGAAATGCCCCAACATGGCCGGCCAGTGATGGTCCTGTGCCTGCAAGGGCACCGCCTTGAGCTTGCCCTGGTCCTCCTGCACGCCCTTGCAATGTACGTAGCGCACGTGCGGCGCCAGAGAGCGCGCGGCAGTCTCGGGGTCGACGCCCTGCCAGTGCCAGTTGCCCATGTCAAAGGTCATGCCGAAGGCATAGCCATTGCCGGTACAGAGCGCCAGAAAACTGACGATGGGCTCCAGCCTTCCCCCTTGCGGAGTCTGGTCGTTTTCCAGCAAGACTTCGACGGGGGCCTGCGAGAGAAAACGCAGCAGCGATTGCAGATCGCTGCCCGCCGAAAAGTGCCCGAGCGAGACCTTCAGGAAGCGCGCTCCGATCTCTTCGGCCTCGCTCATCGCCAGACTGATCTGCTCACGGTCGAAACGTCCCTCGGTAGCAAACAACTCAAACGGTGCGGAATACACCGAAAACAGCTTGTGCTGCTCCAGCAGTGCGCGCAAGGCAGGCAGGTCCTGCGGCCCATCGAACAGCTCGCGCCGAATTTCAAGGCCTGCGGCCCCGGCCGCCGCCACCATGGGGATGAGGTCAGCATGACCAACCCGCCGCACCAGATCGGCCCCATAGGCCGAGGCGGCGACCAGGACCGGGCTCATTTGATCGACCCTGCGCCGATGAACTGCTTGGCTTCCGGTGTCTGCGGATCGGCGAAAAACTCCTCCGAAGGACGTGCTTCCCACACCTTGCCCTGGTGCATGAAAACTGTCAGATCCGCCACCCGACGCGCAAACTCCATCTCGTGCGTCACCAGCAGCATGGTCATGCCGCCGCGCGCCAGCTCTTCCATGACCTTCAGCACTTCGGCGGTCAGCTCCGGGTCCAGCGCCGAGGTCACTTCATCGAACAGCATCACCTGCGGCTCCATGGCCAGCGAGCGGGCAATCGCCACGCGTTGCTGCTGGCCACCGGAGAGCTGCTCGGGATAGGCGTCGCGCTTGTGGTCCAGGCCGACCTGCTTCAAGACCTTCATGGCGGTCTCGCGGGCAGTCTCGGTGGCGGTCTTCTTGACGATGCGGGGTGACAGCATGATGTTCTCCTCCACGGTCAGGTGCGGAAAGAGATTGTAATGCTGGAACACCATGCCCACATCCTTGCGCAATTCGATCAGGTGTTCGTGCTTGTGGGTCAGCTTGTGACCGGCCACGGTGATGCTGCCGCCATCGATGGTTTCCAGGCCGTTGATGCAGCGGAGCATGGTGCTCTTGCCGGACCCGGAGCGCCCGATGACGGCCACCACCTGGCCGCGCTCGACCGACAGTGAAATGCCGTTCAAGACCTGGTTGCTGCCGAAGCGCTTGGTGATGTTGTCAATCTCAACGATGGGCATGGTATTTCCTTTCCAGGATAAAGGCGAAGCGCGACAGCGGATAGCAGAAAACGAAGTAAATACCGGCCACGATGGGGAAGACCAGGAAGGGCTGGAAGGTCGCATTGCTGACCAGCTTGCCGGCCTGCGCCAGTTCCACCAGGCCGATGATGGAGGCAATCGAAGTGTTCTTGACGATCTGCACCAGGAAGCCCACGGTCGGCGGCAGCGAAATCCGCACCGCCTGCGGCAGGATCACGTAGCGCAACTGCTGCCAGCGCGTCATGGCCAGGGCGGTCGAGGCTTCCCACTGCGGCACCGGCACGGCTTCGATACAACCGCGCCAGATTTCGCCGAGATAGGCGCTGGAATAGATCGTCATGGCGATGGTGGCGGCCACCATGGGCGGGAGCTTGTAGCCGAAGATCGCCAGTCCGTAGAAGGACAGGAACAGCAGGATCAGCACCGGCGTACCCTGGATGATCTGTATATACACTGCCGAGAGCAGCCGCAGCGGGGCAAGATGCGAGGTCCGCATCAGGGCCACCAGGAAGCCGGCGATGCCGCCGCCGACGAAAGCCAGGGCCGACAAGAGCAGCGTCCAGCGCGCCGCTTCCAGCAGGAACAGGAAATTGTCCCAAGAAAAATCAGCAAGCATCACATTCTCCTCGGACGGGCCACGCCCAGGCGGCGACGGCGTTTGAAGACCACCAGTCCGATCAGCCAGAAGGCCAGGCGGAACAGCAGGGCCAGCAGGATGTAGAGCACCATCACCACCAGGTAGATCTCGAAGCTGCGGAAGGTCTCGGCATCAAGCAGGTTGGCCGTGGCAGTGAGCTCTTCAGCCGAGATCGCCGAGACGATGCTGGAAGCCAGCATCATCAGCGTGAACTGGCTGGCCAGGGCCGGATAGACTTTTTCCAGCGCAGGCGTGAGGACCACATGCCGGATCACCTGCCAGCGCGTCAAGGCCAGCGCCTGCGCCGCTTCGATCTGCGAGGGGTGGATGGCCATCATGCCGGCTCGCACGATCTCGGTGGAATAGGCGCCGAGATTGACCGTCATCGCCACCAGCGCGGCAATGTTGGCATTGACCTGCACGCCGATCGACGGCAGGCCGAAGAAGATGATGAACAACTGCACCAGGAAAGGCGTACTGCGGATCAGCTCGACATAGGAGGTGACCACCAGGCGCGCCGGCCTGCTGCCGTGGATGGAAATGATGGCGCCGAAAATGCCGACGGCCAAACCGCAGATCATCGACAGCGCGCTCAGCCGTATGGTGAGCAGTGCGCCGACCAGCAACTGATCCAGATGCTGGAAGATGAACGCAAACTGAAAATCGTATTGCATCGTGTGCTCCTCCGACAAATCCGCGCCGCCCGTTCATCCCCTGAGCGGCGCGTGATCTGTTCTTTTCAGGCTGCGCAGGTCATGCCTGCGCAGTCGCTTCTGCAAGACAGGTTCCGTATGTCGGAATCAGAACACCGGCAGGTTGGGCAGCGGACCGGCCCACTTGCGCGAGATCGCATCCAGTTCGCCGTTGAGCTTGACGTAGTAGATGAAGTTGTTGAGCCACTGCTGCAGCTCGTAGGAACCCTTGCGCACGGTCATCGAATTGGGTTGCACCGAGTACGGGAACTTGACTTCGATCTTGCCCTGGCCGCGGCTCTTGACGATCTCATTGGCCATGGTGTTGGGAATCGAGATGGCATCGACCTGGTTCGACAGCAGCGCCTGAGTCACCGTGGAGTCATCCTCGAAGCGCACCAGCACCGTGCCCGGAGGCGCCAGGCGGGTCAGCGCGGTGTCGTTGGTGGAACCGCGCGAGACGCCCACTTTCTTCTTCACCAGGTCATCCAGCTTCTTGTAGCTGGTGCCGACCGGGCCGACGATGGAGAGCTCGAAGCCGCTGTAGGGAATCGTGAACAGCACCGACTTGGCACGCTCGGGTGTGGGCGCCAGCGTGGCGGCCAGCATGTCGACCTTGCCCGACTCCAGCGCCGGGATGCGCGCCGGCGGCACCAGCGGCACGATCTCCACCGGCAGGCCGAGATACTTGCCGATCAGATTGGCCACATCGACGTCATAGCCGATGGGCGTACCCTTGGCGTCAACCGAACCAAAGGGTGGCGTGCCGCTGACCACACCAATGGTGATCTTGCCCTTCTTGGTCAGCTCGGCGATGCTCTGCGCGCTGGCACTGGCGGTGGCCGCCACTGCGCAGGCGGCAGCCAGCGTCAGTGCGACGAATTTTGCGTTGAAAATTTTCTTGATGCTCATCCTGGTCTCCTGATCAATCAATGCCGTGTGGACGGCAGTCCGTTGAGTGCGACAGGCGCCCAATCCCGCCGCCCGCTATCGCAGGTGGCTGCGTGGATTCTGGTGCCCCTCTTTGTTGCTGCCTGCTTTGCTTCCCGCGTGCAGGTCTGTGATACGGCCCGAGGGCCGGAATGCGATTGCGTGGTACGGTTGCGTGATGCGATTGCGAACTGCTCTGGCCGTGCTGCTCTTCCGTCCTGTTACAAGGTCTTACCAGTGAGGCGAACCCTGGCCTTCTTTGCTTTACCCTTTGGTACCGGTTCCAGCGCCCGGCTCAGGTACAGCGCATGGCGGCGACCGGCGCCGGACTGATCTTGGCGGCGATGCTGCGTGCCAGTGCCCGTTGCGGATGCCCCTCCACGCTGGCGGTCGAGCCGCGACAGATGAGACGGGGATCCAGCAGCATTTCCATGCGCACCGAACGTTCGCCGTGGATGCGCACCAGCAGGCGTTCGATGGCGGTAAAACCGATGTCGTAGGTCGGTTGCTCGATGGTGCTGATGCCACTGCCCACCAGAGGCGACCAGGCCAGCTCATCGAAGCACAGCAAGCCCACGTCATCCGGAAAGCGCAGCGTCATGCTCTGCAAGGCCAGCGCGATCTGCAGCGACACCATGCCGTTGCCGGCCAGCAGGGCCAGCCGCCCGCCGCCGGCTGCCGCCCGGCGCAGGAAGAATTCGCGCAGCATCGTGGCCACATGGCCGGGCTGATCCACGTCCACTTCCAGCGTCTGGCCGTAGCAATCGGGGCGCTGCGCCATCGCCTGCAAGAAACCGGCCTGTCGCCCTTGTCGCGAACTCACGCCCAGCAGCGGCTGCACCACCAGCGCGATATCGGTATAGCCTTGCGCCAGCAGATGCCGTGTGGCCAGTTGCGCGGCCTTGACGTTGTCGAGTCCCACCAGGTCGAAATCGCAGCCCTCCACATGGCGATCCAGCAGAACCACCGGAAAGGCCGCCTGTCCCAGCTCGCGCAGTGGCGTCACGTTGCGGCCCTGGGTATTGAACAGAAGCCCTTCGACGCTGTAGGAATGCAGAGCCGCCAGCGACTGCTTCTCGCGCGCCTCGTCATTGCCGGTGTTGCACAGCATGAGCGTATAGCCATGCTTCTGGCAGGCCGCTTCCGCACCATGCAGCACGGCCACCGAATAGGGATTGAGAATGTCAGCCACCAGCATGCCGATGAGCCGCGTACGGCCACCCTTGAGACCGCGCGCCATCTGGCTGGGCTGATAGCCCAGGCGCGCGATGGTCTTGCCGATCTGATCGCGCAGCGGTGCCGAGAGCGCGTCGAACTCGCCGCCCAGGTACCGCGATACGCTCGTCTTGGACACCCCGGCCTCCCGCGCAACCTGCGCAATGGTGACCCGGTCGGTGCCGGTCTTGGTGTGTTGTCTCACTATTGCCCGCCAAATCGTTGAACTGCGTCGAGTGATTTGCCTGAAGGTTCTGGGCTGATCATTTATATGAATCTTTTGGAACCGGTTCCAAGATAGCAGCGGGATTCTGGCGGGTCAAACTTATTTCAGATGAAAAATTTGAACAGATGCCATGAATGGTGCGCTCATGTTCTCGCTCGGCAATATGAAAGGATCAGCTGGTGAGACGGGTGCTTTCGGGCGATTGCGTCATTCCCGCCGTCCAAGGTATGAAACCCGGCTCCTGATTGACGCAACGCGCCAAACTCAATGCACCAGCGCCAGGCGACAAGATGCAAACGATCAGTAAAAATTTGTTGCCAGGCACAAGAATGCGATATCATGAATAGTAATTATTCTCATTATTATCTGATTCATGCCCTCGCTCACTCCCGGCGCTCTCGCCGTTCTGCTCGCCTTCTCCGTATTGCCCGCTTCCACCGTCCTGGCGCAGACTGCCAGCAGCACGGACAACAGCACGGCCACGACCCAGTTGCCCACCGTCGATGTGGTTGCCGATGGCGTCAACGACACCAAGTTCAAGGCCACCCAAAGCCAGGTCAACAAATCCGATACCCCGCTGTCGCAGACGCCGCAATCGGTCTCGGTGGTGACGCGCTCCATGCTGGACAGCCAGCAAGCCGTTTCTCTGGCCGATGCGCTGGAGAACGTGCCTGGGGTGGTCGCGCAGCAATACGGACGGCGCGGCTGGGATGACCTGATCATCCGCGGCCAGGTCGCCTCGGATTCGCTGTATCTGGATGGCCTGCGCACGACGGCCAGCTCGCGCGTGGCCGAGCAGTTGTTCGGCCTGCAGCAGGTGGAAGTACTCAAGGGACCAGGCTCGCTCTTGTATGGACTGGTCCTGCCGGGTGGCCTGGTCAACATGGTGAGCAAGCGCCCGCAGGGAACCGACTTTGCCAACGTCGACGTGACCGTGGGCAGCCACGACTTCTACCAGACTACCGTGGACATGAACAAATCCCTGTCCGAAAACGGCAAGCAGGCCTTCCGCATCAATGGCCTCATTTCCAATTCGGACGACGCCACCGACAATGTCTGGTTCAAGAACCGCTACATCGCGCCCTCGCTGTCGCTGGACCTCGGTGCGCGCACCGACTTCACCATTCTGACCAGCTACCAGGAACGCAACTACGTGCGCCAGCAGGGTCTGCCGCTATCGGGCTCGATCAACAGCAACGTCAACGGTGCGCTACCGCGCAGCCTCTTCATCGGCGAACCGGGCGCGCGCCCGTATGCCGCCAACGAGACCCGCATCGGCTATGCGCTGACGCACCGCTTCGATGATGGCTGGACGCTCAACAACAATGTGCGTTACCAGCAGTTCGGGATGAGTGGACAACTGGTGGCCAACAATGCCCTCTCCCGCACCGGCAGCAGCCTCACCCGCACTGGTACGGATCAGACCTATGACGGACAGACCTTCAGCATCGACACCAATGTCCAGCGCAGCTTCAGGACGGCCTTCGGCAAGCACGAGATCACGCTGGGCACCGACTACCTCAACTCGCGCGAAGATACGCGCTCCTATACCTGTACGGTAGCCGCGCTCAACGTCTACAACCCCGTGTATGGCGCACGTTTGAATTGCCCCACCACGCCCACGACCTATACTTCGACCAGCATTCGCGATACCGGCTTGTATGCGCGCGACAAGATCAGCTTCGGCGAACGCTGGCAATTGCTGACGGGCTTGCGCTACGACAATGCCTCGACCTACTCGACCAATCTGCGTACCGGCGTGCATACCGACAATCCGGCCAGCGCCACGACGGGCTCGGCAGCATTGATGTATGAATTGCTTCGCGGGGTACGTCCATACATCAGTTATGCGACCTCGTTCTATCCGAACAGCGGCACCGATGTGAGTGGCGGCACCTTCAAACCAGAGACCGGCAAGCAATGGGAAGCCGGCGTGAAATTCGACCTCGACGAAGGCCGTACCAGCCTCAACGTGGCCGTGTTCGACCTGCGCCGCCGCAACGTGCTGGTGAGCGATCCCAACAACACCGGCTTCAGCGTTGCAGTGGGTGAGCAACGTTCGCAAGGTGGCGAGATCAGCGTGACCTCCGACTTGCGCAATGGCCTCAGTCTCAACGCGGGCTACTCCTACACGGCGGCCATCGTGACCGACGACGGCGGCCAGCGCACCACTACCGTGGGCCAGTGGCTGGACAACGTGCCGCGCCACAACTTCACCACCAGCGCGCGCTATCGCTTCAAGGGCCAACTGGCCGGTTGGGAGTGGAATGGTGGCGTGCATGGGCAGAGCATGATGCGCACCAATGGCTATACCCTGCCCGGCTACGTGCTGGTCGATACCGGTGTGGCCTACAACGCCGAGCGCTGGCGCGCTGCACTGAACGTGAAGAACATCTTCAACACGCATTACTATGCGGGCGGTCTGGCCAAGGCGGTGGCTCTGGGGGATGACCGGACCATTTTGCTGACGTTGGGGTATCGTTACTGATCCAGCAGCAGCTTCATCAATAAAAATCGGCCCCATCGAGGGCCGATTTTTTTCACTGGAAAGCAGAAAAGAAAAATGGCGGACTCCCAAAGAAGTCCGCCCGAAATGAAGGCCAGAAGGAGCCTATGACGAAACTGAACAGTGTTCCTTTCAATCTCGGCCTTCATGGTAGTGAGCCCTTGCGATCCATGGCAAATCGGTACCACCGATAAGCCGCATCCATACTGCAAATACTCCTCCTCACTGGGTAACGTCCCTCTCGCGTTTGGTGCATATCCGCGCCAAACCCGCTTCCCGCGCGACTTTCACGCATCATGCAGGTGCACCACGCACAAGTCTGCGCGCAATCACGGAGCGGCCTAATCATTATTACTAATATTCATCCGGCCAATTCCTAAATAGAATTTGACCCTGCTTTGACCCCGGACGACACTCAGCTACCTTCTTTCAACCAAAGTGGTGTGCCATGAATTCGATCACGCTCGATGTTTATCCCGTCCAGAAAAAAGTCGTCACCGCCGTCTCCCCGCATGCGGACTCTCCCGAAATGGATGCGCTCATCGCGGAAGTGATCGCTCGCCGCGACGAGTTCGACCAGCTCGGCCACGTCCCCCGCGATCTGGTGGCCACGATGAAGAAAGCCGGTATCTTCCGCAGCGGCACACCCCGCAAGTTCGGCGGCGAAGCACTGGCTCCCGCGGCCTTCCTGGCGATGGTCGAACGCATCTCCAAGGCCGATGGATCGGCCGGCTGGGTCGCCGCCTTCGGTTCGGCCAATACCTATCTCGCCGCACTGCCCGTCGAGACGCAACGCAAGATCTACGCAAGCGGTCCCGACCAGGTCTACGCCGGTGGACTCTATCCGCTGCAGGAAGCCAAGGCCGTCCCCGGTGGCTGGGAAATCTCCGGACGCTGGCACTTCGCCAGCGGTTGCAAGGGCGCGGACTGGATCGGCGTGGGCATCAAGGACAGCAGCAGCGCAGATGATGACGCACCCAAACCCGCCCTCATGGCCGTGATGCCGGCCGCGGAAATCGAGATCATCGACAACTGGAACGTGGTCGGCATGCAGGGCACGGGCAGCCACGATACGCGTCTGAAAGACAAGTTCATCGCCCACGAATGGACCTGCGCACGCGGTGCCGCCGGACTCATCGACGAGCCGCTGTATCGCTATCCCGCACTGGCCTACCAGGCTGAAGTGCATGCCGCCGTCAACATCGGCCTGGCCCGCGCCGCCCTGGATATCGTCACCGACATGGCCGCTGGCGCCAAGATCATGCCGGGTGCACTGCGACTGGCCGATCGTGCCTACTACAAGATCAAGCTCGGCCTGTCCGAAGCCAAATGGCGCAGCGCCCGCATGTTCTTCTACGATGCCTGCGAACAGGCATGGGAACAGATCGTGGCCGGCAACCCCGTCACCGAGGAGATCGACATGATGCTCAAACTCTCGGCCACCTACGCGGCACGCGTCTCGATGGACGTCGTCAACGACGCCTACCAGGCCGCCGGGATGGCCGCCATCCAGCGCACGCACCGCCTGCAGCGCATCGTGCGCGATGCGATGGTGGTTACGCAGCACGCCGCGCTGTCGGAACTGAATTACGAAAGCGCTGGTGCGCTTTTTGCAAAGCTGGGGATCAGGCGCTGAGTCGCCTTCCCCGCTGACGCCTTGCCTGCATCGTCACCGACGCTGCACGCGCAAGCACTCCTTGCGATTTGCCTTTGTTACTGCCGTGCCTGCCAACTCCACTGGCGCTTCACCAACTTTACAAAGAGGACCCAGCCCGTGACCCACTCCACCGTCTCGCCACACCGCCGCAAGCTGCTGCTCGGCGCCGCCTCCATGCTCGCCGCAGGCGCTGCACCTGCCCTGCCAGCCCTGGCCCAGGATACCCCCGTCGTCATCGGCGTCGGTGCCGATCCCGTCTTCACGGCCTTCTTCGTGGCCGCCAACGAAAAGCTCTTTGCCAAGCATGGAGCGCCCAACGTCACCGTGCAGTCCTACACCGATGGCGGCGAAGCGCTCAATGCGCTGGTGGCCAACCAGGTACAGATGGGCTGCGCCGGCGAGCCCACGCACATCGTGCGCCTGTCACGCGCGGAACTGCGCCCGCTGGCCGTTACCTACCAGTCGAAAACCTACGTCAAGCTGGTGGCGCGCAAAGCCATCGCCTCGGCCGACAAGATCAGGAAATTCGGCATCGTTGCCGGCTCGGTCTCGGAGTACGTCACCGGCCTGACCTTGAAGACCCTCAACATCGATGCCACCAAGGTCGAGATGGTGCGCTCCGGTCCGCCGGAACTGCCCGCCCTGCTGGCGCGCGGTGACATCGATGCCTACTTCGTCTGGGAACCCTGGCCTACGCTGGGCGTGCAGCAAGGCGGCCACATCCTGATGACCTCGGGGGACGTCGGCTACACCAGCACCCTGTGGCTCTCGGCCACCGCTCCCTGGCTGGCCGCCAACAAGGCAGTGGCCGGCAACATCCTCAAAGCTCTGGCCGAAGCCTCCGAGATCACCCGCAAGGACCCGCCGCGTGCGGCGCAGTCGGTGCAGGCCATCACCCGCATCCCGGTGCCGCAGACCTTGAATTCGCTCAAGGACATGGAACCCATCGTGCGCGACTTCACCGAGACCGACGTCAAGACCGCCAATGCCATCGGCGACTTCCTGCTGTCCAAACAGGCCATCAAGGCGCCGGTGGACATGAGCAAGATCTTGCAGCGCGGCTTCTACAAGGGGTAAGCCATGGGACACGGATCTGCAGTTTCCATCAAGCGTGTGGGACTTGCCATCGGCAAGAACGAGATCATGGCGGGCATCGACCTCGATATCCGCGCCGGCGAATTCATCTGCCTGCTGGGGCCCTCGGGCTGCGGCAAGTCCACGCTCCTCAATGCGATTGCGGGCTTCCAGGAGGTGGCAGGAGAGATCACCGTGGCGGGCAAGCGCGTCAGCGGTCCGGGACTGGATCGTGGCGTGGTGTTCCAGTCCTCGGAGGCGCTCTTCCCCTGGTTGTCAGTGCGCGAGAACGTCGAGTATGGCCTCAAGCTGCGCGGTATTGCCGGGCCCGAACGCCGCTCGGCGGCCGAGCGCTACGTATCGCTGGTGGGCCTGAAGCACGCCATCGACAAGTTTCCCGCCGAGCTCTCGGGCGGCATGCGCCAGCGTGCGCAGATTGCCCGGGTGCTGGTCAATGAACCATCGGTGGTATTGATGGACGAGCCCTTCGGTGCCCTCGACGCGCAGACCCGCGAAGTGCTGCAAAGCGAGCTGGATCGCATCTGGAAAAGCACCGGCTGCACCATCGTCTTCGTCACCCACGACATCTGGGAAGCCATCCTCCTGGCCGACCGCGTGGTGACGATGACGGCCGGTCCGCGTGCCCACATCAAGACCATCGAAGAGGTCGACCTGCCGCATCCACGCGATCCGGCCGACCCCGCCTGCATGGCGCTGTATGCCCGCATCCGCGACGACATCGGCGCCGAAGTCACGCGCGTGCTGCGCGCCCAAGGTTTGATTGAAGAGGAATCCCTGCAATGACGCAGCTCACACAGACAGCCACCCCGAGCGCTCCCGCCTCGGCCATGCCATCCAGCCTGGGGCGCCGCATGAAATCGGTCCGTCCTTTCCTCATTTCCGTCATCGCCATCGTCGGTGGCCTGGTGCTGTGGCAACTGGTCTCGATGACCACCTCGCCACTGTTCCTGCCCTCGGTCCCGATGACCTGGGCCGCCGCACTGGAACTCATCGGTGACGGTACCCTGCAGCAATCCGTGCTGGCCTCTTCCGGACGCATCCTGGCCGGCTGGGGCGCCGGGGTCGCCATCGGGGTGCCGCTGGGCATCTTCATGGGCCGCTTCGATCTGGTGCGGCAGCTGCTCGATCCCTATATCGAGTTCTTCCGCTTCATTCCGCCGATTGCCTTCGTCACCCTGGCGGTGATCTGGCTGGGCCCGGGCGAGCTTTCCAAGATCGCGCTGATTTTCTACACCACCGTCTTCATCGTCACGCTCAACACCATCGCCGGTGTGCAGGCGGTGAACCCGCTGCGACTGCGTGCGGCGGCTTCGCTGGGGGCGGGACAATGGAAGATCCTCACCACCGTGATCCTGCCCTCGACCGTTCCCTTCATGGTCACCGGCGCCCGCATCGCGATGGGCAATTCCTTCCTGACCGTGGTGTCGGCCGAGATCGTGTCGGCGCGTGAAGGGCTGGGCGCCCTGATCTGGACGGCGCGCAACTTCAGCCGTACCGAATGGGTATTCGTGGGCATCATCACCCTGGGCCTGCTGGGCTACCTGTTCGACCGCGTGCTGCGCATCGCCACCCGCAAGCTGCTGGCGCGCTACCTGTAAGCCCTGCGCGGCGACGCACTGGTCGCCGCCGCCAATCGTGCATGTACGCACGATTGGCTTTTTCCCTTTCACACAAGATGACAAGCGAGAAGACACCATGACCGACTTCACCCAGGAAATCCAGCAACTCAAGCGCCGCCTCGACATCCTCGACGCCGAGGCCGACATCCGCCGCATTCAGGCGCGCTACATGTTCCTGTGCGACACGCCCTGCCCCGAACCGGTCGCCGACGACGCCGAACGCATCGAGAAGATCCTCGACCTCTATGCCGAAGACGCCATCTGGGAAGGCGTGGGCTCCTACTACGAGGGCCAGTTCGGCCAGGCCGTCGGCAAGGATGCGATCGGCCGGCACTTCCAGGCATTCTGGGGGCAGAAGAAGGATCCGGAACTGCTGTTGAACGTGCACTACCTGACCTCGGAACAGATCCACGTCCATGCCGACTGCACGCACGCCGATGGCCAGTGGGTGCACTGCCAGCCGTGGATCTTCGCCGACGGCTCGTCGTTGCTGCGTTCCAGCCGGCTCAACAACCTGTTCAAGAAAGTCGACGGAGTGTGGAAGATCGCGCGCACCCGTACCGAGAATGTGTTCGTGGCACCGCTGGCTTCCGGCTGGGCCAACAATGTGCCGACCTATTCGGTGCTGATGAAGTAACGAAGCGCTGAAATCTCAAAACGATACAAATCATTCATATCATTTTGTATTGCACGCTGCTATTCGTTGTTGATGATATGACCGGGAAGAGGCTGCGGCCTCTTCACCGTGTCGGAGAGCCATTCTCATGTCCCCTGCCCTTCGCGTCCTCGTACGCCAGTTCATCCCCACCAGCGCTGGCCCGCTGCACGTAGCCAGCATGGGCGAAGGATTGCCGGTGCTGCTGCTGCACCAAACCCCGCGTTCCTGGGACGAATTCCGCGACGTGCTGCCGCTGCTGGCGCGGCGCTACCGGCCCATCGCCATCGACACGCTTGGCTTTGGCGACTCCTGCAAGCCGCCGCCGGCTGAGCACAGCATCGAGCGCTGGGCCAGCCTCGCCTTGGAAGTGATGGACCAGCTGGGGATCGGCCAAGCGGCCGTGGCCGGCCACCATACCGGCGCCGTCACGGCCATGGAAATCGCGGCGTCGGCTCCTGAGCGGGTAGCGGCGCTGGTGCTGTCATCCTGCCCGTATAACGATGCCGCGCGGCGCAGCGCCCACGCGGGCAAACGCACCGTGGACGATGTGGAGGTCCGACCCGATGGCACTCACCTGCAGGAGCTGTGGCAGCGCCGCCAGCCCTTCTATCCGGAAGGCGACACCGACCTGCTGACGCGCTTCATGGTCGACGCCCTCAAGGCCGGGACCATGGCCTCGCATGGCCATATCGTGGTCCGCAACTATCACATGGAAGATCGCATCGGCCTGGTACGCGCACCCACGCTGGTGTTGCGGGCGGGACGCGATCCGCATGCGGCGCCCTACAGCGAACGCATCGCCCTGGCCATCGCAGGCAGCCAGCTGCTGACGCTGGAGGAAGGCATGGTGCCCATGCCGGACCAGATGCCGGCCGCGTTTGCACAAGCGGTGATGGATTTCCTGCAGCGCAGTTGCTAGGGCTCAATCGCGGGTAAAGGCCCCGGCACTCAGCATCAGGCAACCTCCGCCTCGCGTCCGAACATCTCGATCAACAGGCTGCGCAGCCACTGAATGCCCGAGTCCGCCGAGAACCGTGTATGAGTGTAGAGGCTCACCGGGATGCGCGGCATGTCCAGCGGCAAGTCCAGCAGCACACACGCCTCATCGAGGTTGTGGCGCTCGGCGATGCTGCGCGGCAGGAACAGGGCCAGGTCGGTATTGCGCACGATCTGCGGTGCCACCGTGAAATGCGGCATGCGCAGCGCGAAATCGCGCTTCACGCCCGCATTGCGCAGCACGTCCTCGGCCAGCTGGTGGCCGGTGGTATTGGTGCTGGCGTAGACGTAGCGCAGCTGCAGCAGGTTCTCCATGGTCAGCGGCTGCCCTGCCAGGGCATGGGTCCTGCGCAGCATGCAGACGTAATCGTCGTAGAGCACCAGCTGGCTCTGGCAATCCTCGGGCAGCCCCGGCAGGTAGCCGAAGGCCAGATCGATGTCGCCATTGCGCATGGCCGCACCGAGGTTTTCCATGGCCATCTGCTGCACTTCAATGGAGACGTGCGGTGCGGCGTGCGCCAGTTCTTCCATCAGCATCGGCAGCACATGGCTGCAGGACATGTCCGACATCACCAGATGAAAGGTGCGCGTGGCCGTGGCCGGGTCGAAACTGGCGTGGCTGTGCAGGGCTTCATGGAGGATGCCGAGCGCGCGCGAGATCGGCTCGTGCAGGCGGATCGCGGTTTCGGTGGGCACCATGGCAGTGGTACTGCGCACGAAGAGCGGATCATCGAACATCTCGCGCAGGCGCCGCAACGCGTGACTTACGGCCGGCTGGGTCAGGTGCAGGCGATCAGCGGCGGCGGTGAGGCTGCGCAGCTCCCAGATGACGATGAAGGTCTTGAGCAGGTTCAAGTCCACTGCGCCGATATTCATTTGCTTCATGCGGAACATTCCAGACAATCATTTGACCCGTCAATTGTGCAGGGTCTATTGTTCATCCCAGGACGCAGGCTTTTTCAAGCGATGCGTTCTCCCTCTCACCTGCTGATCGACATCCGCCTGACGGCGCCGCAGACGACCTTGCTGATGGCGCAAAGGATACGAAGCCTTGTGCCGGATGTCATCTCTTTTTTGGATGGACCTACCATGAAGCAAGATTTTCGCGACGCCATGGCGCGTCTCTCGGCTGCGGTCAACATCATCACCACCGATGGTCCCGCAGGACGCGCGGCCATGACGGTCTCCGCCGTCAGTTCGGTCTCCGACGACCCGGCCACGGTGCTGGTGTGCATCAACCTCAAGAGCGCGGCCCATCCCATCCTGATTGGCAACGGACGCCTGTGCATCAACATCCTGGCAGGACATCACGAAGACGTGGCGCGCATGATTGCCGGCATGACCGGGCTGGCCGCCGAGGAACGTATGGCGCAGGTAGGCTGGGAAACCGGTGACTACGGCCAGCCGGTGTTGCCCGATGCGCTGGCGGTGCTGGAGGGCGACATCGTATTGCAGCAGCAGGCGGGCACGCACAGCGTGCTGTTCGTGGAGATCCGGCATATTCGCCTGGCCGCGTCGCAAGCCGATGGGCTGGCTTATTTTGGACGGCGTTTTCACCGGATTGCGGCGGAGGTGGCGTTGGCGGCGTGAGGCGAGCGCTGCAAGCCCGCTCCGCCATGAAAAAAACCGCCCAGCAAGCTGAGCGGTTTCACCAAAATCACAATAAGACAGCAGCCCTACACCGCCAACTGCTGCATATGCCGGTTCACCGCCTCCAGCACGATGGCATCCAGGCCCTCGCCCTGCGTCTTCTCGATATGTTCCAGGAAGGCCTTGCGCATGCGTGGCTCCCAGAATCGCTTCAGATGCGTAGCCAGGTCGGCAATGGCCTGGTCGCGGTCCGGCATGGTGGAAAAGAAACTGCCAATCTGGTTGGCCATCTTGACCAGGTGTTCGGTGTTCATGAGTGTTCTCCTCCTGCTCCGTTCGTCAATTGTCCGTCCCTTGTCCGCGCGCCTGCGGCTCAGCGCAGGCGATGCGGTCGGGCATACACCACGTGGCCCTGCTTGCGCACGAAGCCCAGCAAGGTCACATCCGTCTCTTCGGCCAGCCGGATCGCCAGCGCCGTCGGTGCCGAGACGGCAGCGATGAAACCAATGCCGACCGTGGCCGCCTTCTGCACCATCTCGTAACTGGCACGGCTGGTGATGATGGCCGCGCCTTGCGAGAAATCCGCCTCCTCTTCGGCCAGCGCGCCAATGAGCTTGTCCAGCGCGTTGTGACGGCCCACGTCTTCGCGCACCAGCACGATGCTTCCTGACGCATCCATCCACGCGGCGGCGTGCGTGGCACCGGTGGCTTGCTGCAATTGCTGTGCGGCCTGCATCTGCTCGAAGGCCGCATGCAGCTGGTCCACCGAGAACGACGCACCGCCCTGCACCGCCTGCGGATGACGTACCGCCTGCTCCAAGGTCTCGGCACCACACAGCCCGCAGCCGGTACGACCAGTCAGGTTGCGGCGCCTTTCCTTCAACGCCACGAAACGCTCGGTGGCGATGCGCATCTGTACTTGCACGCCTTCGCAGCCCGGCACGATCTCGCACTCATACAACTCGCCCGGATCGCCCAGGATGCCTTCGGTGAGCGAAAAACCCAGCGCAAAATCTTCCAGATCGCTGGGCGTAGCCATCATCACGGCATGCGAAATGCCGTTGTATTCCAGCGCGATGGGGACCTCTTCGGCAACCACATCCTCCACCGTCTCGCGTTGTCCATCTCGCCAGCGATCCACTTGCACGCGGGCGAAGGTGGCGTAGTCGCCGGTGGTGTCGTCAATGTGGAGGCTGTTGCGCTTGCTTGTGTTCATGCTGTCCTGCTTGATGCGGCTTGATGTGATTGGGTCGGTCGGGCTCATGTCTGCGGAAATCATCGAAGCACGAGCCCGACGGGCCCGTGCCGCTTACTTCGTCACCAGAGGCTCGTTCTGCACCTCGCCCTTGAGCAGATCCAGCTGGGTACGGTTGAAGCGCTCGTAATGCTGCTGCCATTGCGAAGGCTGCGTCACCGGCATGACCTGCACCGCCGTCACCTTGTACTCGGGGCAGTTGGTGGCCCAGTCGGAGTTGTCGGTGGTGATCACGTTGGCGCCCGATTCCGGGAAGTGGAAGGTGGTGTAGACCACGCCCGGCTGCACCTTCTCTGTCACGGTTGCACGCAGCACGGTCTGGCCTGCACGCGACTCCACGCCCACCCAGTCACCCTCGCGGATGCCACGGTCCTCGGCATCGTGCGGATGGATCTCCAGCCGGTCTTCGCTATGCCATTGCGAGTTCTCGGTGCGGCGGGTCTGCGCGCCCACGTTGTACTGCGACAGGATGCGGCCGGTAGTCAGGATCAGCGGGTAGCGCTGCGTCACCTTCTCGTCGGTGGCGAAGTATTGCGTGTTGATGAACTTGCCCTTGCCCCGGATGAAGCTGCCCACGTGCATGATGGGCGTGCCTTCCGGTGCTGCTTCGTTGCAGGGCCACTGGATGCTGCCGAGCTTTTCCAGCTTCTCGTAGCTCACGCCGTGGAAGCTGGGTGTCAGGGCGGCAATCTCGTCCATGATTTCCGAGGGGTGATTGTACGGCATCGGGTAACCCAGCGCTTCGGCCAGGGCTACCGTGACCTCCCAGTCGGACTTGCCGGCCTTGGGCGGCATCACCTTGCGCACGCGCGAGATGCGGCGTTCGGCGTTGGTGAAGGTGCCATCCTTTTCCAGGAAGGACGAACCGGGCAGGAAGACGTGCGCATACTTGGCCGTCTCATTCAAGAACAGGTCCTGCACCACGATACATTCCATGGCCTGCAGGGCGGCTGCGACGTGCTGGGTGTTGGGGTCCGATTGCACGATGTCCTCACCCTCGCAGTACAGGCCCTTGAAGCTGCCATCGAGCGCCGCATCAAACATGTTGGGAATGCGCAGGCCCGGCTCGGGATTCAAGGTCACGCCCCACGCCTGCTCGAACTGGCCGCGCACGGTGGAGTCGGAAATGTGCCGATAACCCGGCAGCTCATGCGGGAAGGAACCCATGTCGCAGGAACCCTGCACGTTGTTCTGACCCCGCAGCGGGTTCACGCCCACACCTTCGCGACCGACGTTGCCGGTGCACATGGCCAGGTTGGCGATGCCCATCACGGTGGTCGACCCTTGCGCATGTTCGGTCACGCCCAGGCCGTAATAGATCGCCGCATTGCCGCCGGTGGCGTACAGGCGGGCAGCACCACGGATGATCTCGGCGGGTACGCCGGTGATGGCGGCCATGGCTTCGGGGGAATTGTCTTCGCGCAGGACGAACTGCTTCCAGTCCTGGTACGACTGCAGGTCGCAGCGTTCCTGGATGTAGGCTTCGTTCTGCAGACCCTCCGAGAGGATCACGTGAGCCAGCGCGGTGATGATGGCGGTGTTGGTACCGGGGCGCAGCTTCAGGTGATAGTCGGCCTGCAGGTGCGGCGACTTGACCATCTCGGTGGTACGCGGGTCGATCACGATGAGCTTGGCGCCCTGGCGCACGCGGCGCTTGATCTGCGAGGCAAACACCGGATGGCCGGCCGCCGGATTGGCGCCCATGATGAGGATCACGTCCGACTTCATCACCGATTCAAAGGTCTGCGTACCCGCCGATTCGCCCAGGGTCTGCTTGAGACCATAGCCGGTCGGCGAATGGCACACGCGCGCGCAGGTATCGACATTGTTGTTGCCGAAGGCGGCGCGCACCAGCTTTTGCACCAGATAGGTCTCTTCATTGGTGCAGCGGGACGAGGTAATGCCGCCGATGGAATCCTTGCCATGCTTGGCCTGGATGCGGCGGAATTCGCTGGCGGCGTAGGACAGCGCTTCTTCCCACGACACTTCGCGCCAGGGGTCGTTGATGCTCTTGCGGATCATGGGGTTCAGGATGCGGTCCTTGTGGGTCGCATAGCCCCAGGCAAAACGCCCCTTGACGCAGGAGTGGCCCTGGTTGGCTTTGCCATCCTTGTACGGCACCATGCGCACCACTTCATTGCCCTTCATCTCGGCCTTGAAGGAGCAGCCCACACCGCAATAGGCGCAGGTGGTGACCTTGCTGTGCTCGGCCTGGCCCAGCATGATGACGGTCTTCTCGGTCAGTGTCGCGGTCGGGCAAGCCTCGACGCAGGCGCCGCAGGAGACGCATTCGGATTCCATGAAGGCTTCCATCTGCCCGGCCGAGACGCGCGATTCGAAACCGCGCCCGTTGATCGTCAGCGCGAACGTGCCCTGGGTTTCTTCACAGGCGCGCACGCAGCGATTGCAGACGATGCACTTGGAAGGGTCATAGGTGAAGTAGGGATTGGATTCATCCTTCTTCATCTTGGTATGGTTCTCGCCCTCGTAGCCATAGCGCACTTCGCGCAGGCCCACCACACCGGCCATGTCCTGCAGTTCGCAGTTGCCGTTGGTGGGGCAGGTCAGGCAATCCAGCGGGTGGTCGGAGATATAGAGCTCCATCACGCCACGGCGGATCTCGGCCAGCTTCGGGGTCTGCGTCTGCACCTTCATGCCTGGCTCGCAGGGCGTAGTACAGGAGGCCGGATAGCCCTTCATCTTGCGGCCATCCTTTTCGATTTCCACCAGGCACAGGCGGCAGGAGCCGAAGGGTTCCAGGCTGTCGGTGGCGCACAGTTTGGGGACATTGATACCGGCCTCGACCGAGGCGCGCATCACCGACGTGCCGGCCGGGACCGTCACTGCCACGCCGTCGATTTCCAGCGTGACCAGGTTTTCCGAGGCACGTGCGGGGGTGCCGTAATCCGTTTCATTGAGCTGATTCATGGTGCAACTCCTTGCATTCGGTAATGGGATCAGGCCGCCTGTTCGCCGGGCGCGCCGAAGTCTTCCGGGAAATGGTTCAGGGCCGACAGCACCGGGAACGGTGTCATGCCCCCCATGGCACACAGCGAGCCGTTGACCATGGTGTCGCACAGACTCTTCAACAGATGGATCTGTTGCGGCCGGTCATCGTTGGCGATGATCTTGTCGATCACCTCCACGCCCCGGGTGGAACCGATGCGGCAAGGGGTGCACTTGCCACAGGACTCGACTGCACAGAACTGCATGGCGTAGCGGGCCTGACGGGCCATATCGACACGATCGTCAAATGCCACCAGTCCGCCATGCCCGATCATGGCGCCGATGGCGGCGAAAGCTTCATAATCGAGCGGCGTATCGAATTGCGAGGGTGGCAGATACGCGCCCAGCGGCCCACCCATCTGCACCGCGCGAATCGGACGGCCCGAGGCGCTGCCGCCACCGAAGTCTTCCAGCAGCTCACGCAGCGTCAGGCCGAAGGCCTTCTCCACCAGGCCACCCTGCCTGATGTTGCCAGCCAGTTGGAAAGGCAGCGTGCCGTGCGAACGGCCCACACCAAAGTTCTTGTAGAAGTCCGCACCGCGCGCCAGGATCACCGGCACCGAAGCCAGCGAGATCAGGTTGTTGATCACGGTCGGCTTGCCGAACAGACCCTCGATGGCCGGCAGGGGCGGCTTGGCGCGCACCACGCCGCGCTTGCCTTCCAGGCTTTCCAGCATGGCGGTTTCTTCGCCGCAGATGTAGGCACCTGCGCCCTTGCGCACTTCCAGCCGGAAGGACTTGCCGGAACCGAGGATGTCCTTGCCCAGATAGCCGCGCTCGGTGGCGATGGCGATGGCTTCGTTCATCGTCGCGATCGCATGCGGATATTCGGAGCGCACGTAAATGTAGCCCTCGGTCGCGCCCACTGCGACTGCGGCGATGGTCATGCCTTCGATCAGCGTGAAGGGATCGTCTTCCATGATCATGCGGTCCGAGAAGGTACCGGAATCCCCCTCATCGGCATTGCAGACCACATACTTCTGCGCCGACTGCGCACGCAGTACGGTCTGCCACTTGATGCCGGTCGGGAAGGCCGCACCACCCCGGCCCCGCAGGCCGGAGTCGATCATCTGCTGGACGATGGCCTCGGGCGTCTTGGCCAGGGCATTCTTCAATCCGACATAACCTTCATGGGCCAGATAATCCTCCAGCGAGAGCGGATCGATGATGCCCACCCGCGCGAAGGTCAGACGTTCCTGGTTCTTGAGGAAGTCCATTTCTTCAGTCAGCCCCAGATGCAGCCTGTGCTGGCCACCTGCAAGCAGCCCTGCATCGAAGAGTCCGGGGACATCCTCGGGCGTCACCGGTCCGTAGGCGATGCGGCCGGCTGCGGTAGAGACTTCCACCAGCGGCTCCAGCCAGAACATGCCGCGCGATCCATTGCGCACCAGCCTGATGGACTGGCCGCGTTGTTGCGCCTGGGCAGCGATGGCGGCGGCCACTTCGTCAGCGCCCAGTGCCAGCGCGGTGGAGTCGCGCGGGACGTAGATGGTCACGATATCGGGTGCGCTCATCATGCCTCCCGCTTGGCCTGGATTAGGCGCTTGAATTTATCGGCATCGACACGGGCATGCAGCTCGTCATCGAGGGTGAGATTGGGGCCGATGGCACACTGGCCCAGGCAATACACCGGCTCCAGCGTGAACTGGCCATCTGCGCTGGTTTCATGAAAGCCGCAGCCCAGCACGTTCTGCGCGTGCTCGGCCAGAGCTTCGCTGCCACGTGCCTGGCAGGCTTCGGCACGGCAGACCTGCACCACGTGGCGGCCTGCCGGTTCCTGGCGGAAAAAGTGATAGAACGAAATCACGCCATGCACCTCGGCGCGCGAGACGTTCAACTCGCCCGCGATCATCGGGACCGCATCGGCCGGGATATAGCCGACCTTGTCCTGGATGCCGTGCAGGATGGGGAGCATGGCACCGGCCATGTCCTTGCGCTCGGCGATGATGCCGCGCACCGCCGCCACGTCGAAAACCTGTTGCCTCTTCATTGTTGCCTCCTGTGTTGCTTCGATGCGGACCGTGTCCTTCTCCCGGAGGATCTTCTGTGGACCGCGCAAATGACGAATGAAAGGAAATGGACCGCCCTAGGGAGGAGCGGCCTGCGGAAAGCAGATCAGGGGATGGGAAGAACAATGCGGCGGCATGACGCCACCCCGGTAAAGGGTGCGCACGGCCGTGCGTGATGAACCAGCTGGTCTCCGTTGCTGCATGTTCTCCCTGCCTTGGGGGTTGGTGTGAACACTGCGGATGCTGGCCTGCGCTTACCCTCAAGGCAAGGGCCGACCATGCTCCTGTTTTTTGATAGTCGCTGACACAAGCCGCCCCGGTTCACGGGGCCATGGCGGCTTGTGTCAGCGGCTTTCGCCGCTGGGGTCCTGCGAGCAGGCCGGGTGGAGCCGGCCTGCCGATGAAGCGAAACTACGAACGACTCAACTGCGCGATCAGCGGAACAGCACGGCCGATTTCTGCAACACCAGGGTGATGCCCCAGATCAGCGGAATGCCCACGGCCGCCCATGCCAGACCGATCATCAGCGGATTGCCGCCGGTACCGATCTGAGCCAAGTCGCCCGAACCTGCACTCGCGACGGCATCGGCTGCCGACTTTTCGTGGGCCAGCTGCTTTTCACGGGCCAGTTCTTCCGGCGTCATGAAGTGCTTGGCCGCGACCGGACGGATCAGCAGGTTGCAGATCAGACCCAGCACCAGCATGCCCGCCAGGATGTACATGGTGGTGTTGTAGACCTGGCTCTTGGGCATGCCCAGGGAGAGCTGATACTCACGCATGTAGTTCACCACCACCGGGCCCAGGATGCCGGCGGTTGCCCACGCGGTCAGCAGGCGACCGTGGATGGCGCCCACCATCTGGGTGCCGAACAGGTCGGCCAGGTAAGCCGGCACGGTCGCAAAACCGCCACCGTACATCGACAGGATGATGCAGACTGCGCCCACGAACAGCGGGATATTGCCGGCCTTGGCCGACCACGGCAGGCTCACGTACAGCACGAAGCCCAGCACGAAGAAGATGGCATAGGTCATCTTGCGGCCGAAGAAGTCCGAGCAGAACGCCCAGGCGAAACGACCACCGATGTTGAACAGCGAAATCAGACCGGTGAAACCGGCCGCCAGTGCGGCGATGGCTGCCTTCTGCTCGACCGACAGATCATTGAAGCCGATGTTCAGACCCAGCAGCTTGCCGCCGAAGACTTCCTGCAGCATCGGCGAGGCGATGCCGATGACGCCGATGCCCGCCGACACGTTCAGGCAGAGCACCAGCCACACCAGCCAGAACTGGGGAATGCCCCAGACCTTGGAGACGTGCACGTGGTTCTGGGTGATCATGGTCGCCGAGGACTTGGCCACCGGCGGGGTCCAGCCAGCCGGCTTCCAGCCGGTGGGCGGTACGCGGTAACCGAAGGCACCGGCCATCATGAAGACAAAGTAGATGATGGCCATGACCACGAAGGTTTCCCACACGCCCACGGAAGTGGGGGAAGCGAATTTCTTCATCAGCGCATCGGCCAGCGGCGTGCCGACCAGAGCACCACCGCCGAAGCCCATGATGGCCATACCGGTGGCCATGCCGCGACGGTCAGGGAACCACTTGATCAAGGTCGACACCGGCGAGATGTACCCCAGGCCGAGGCCGACACCACCGATGACGCCGGAGCCCAGCCACATCAGCCAGATCTGGTGCGTCTTCACGCCCAGGGCCGAGATCAGCAGGCCGCCGCACCAGCAGATGGCAGCGACCACGCCGGCCTTGCGGGGACCGGCGTGTTCCAGCCAGCCACCCCACAGTGCAGCGGAGATGCCCAGCAGGACGAAGAACATGGTGTACATCCAGCCCAGCATGGAAATCTTCCAGTCACAGGTGGACGAGAAGACTTGCGCGAAGAAGCCGATGTCAGCGCCGCAGGCGATGGGCGCGGTCACGCCCAGTGCCTTGGACAAGGGCAGCCAGAATACGGAAAAACCGTAAGCCATGCCGATGCACAGGTGGATTGCGAGCGCCGCCGGCGGGACCAGCCAGCGATTGAAGCCAGGCTTGGCGACTGTGTGTTCCTTCTTCAGGAAATCGAAAGCCATTATTCCTCCGAATATTTTATGAGTGTGATGTGGGCAAATCGAAGGAAGGATTGCATCGCAAAGCCGGTAGGGCCGGATCGTGACACCGACCCATCTTTGCAACGATATCCTTCTCTTATCGTTGATTTATTTATGTACAACACCGCATATATTTTCTATCATTTATGCAGAGTGACGCGAAATTATCACCGATAAACGGCCGTATCAATATGCTTTATTTCACATAAATGTTCAAAGTCCACATCAAACCTCACTGGGAAATCGCCTACGACAACGAGGCGGCGCTGGACACGGCCAATCTGTTGACGCTGCTCACCGCAATCCAGCAAAGCGGCTCGATTGCACGTGCCGCGCAATTGACGCGCTATTCCTATCGTCATGCCTGGGGTCTGTTGCGCGAGGCCGAGCGTCTGTTCGGCAACGCCCTGATCGAAAGCGGGCGTGGTCGCGGCACCACACTGACCGATTTCGCCAGCAAGCTGTTGTGGGCCGATCGCCTGGTGACGGCACGCCTGTCGCCCACCCTGGACAGCCTGGCCTCGGAACTGGAAGTGGAGCTGGGAAAAACGGTCGAAGGCAAATCGGAGAAGGTGCGCATCAACGCCAGTCACGGCTTTGCAGTGGCCGCACTGCTGGGCAAGATCAACGAAGGCCGCCTGCCGGTGGAGGTGCGCTATCGCCACAGCACCGATGCCGTGGCCGCGCTGTCGCGCCAGGAATGCGACCTGGCGGGCTTTCATGTTCCGCTGGGCGAATTCGAGAAACCCGCCATCGCCACCTATGCCAAATGGCTCAACAAGCGCAGCGACTGCCTGATCCACCTGGCCATCCGCAACCAGGGTCTGTTCGTCGAGCCGGACAATCCCAAGGGCTTGCGCGGCCTGGCCGACCTCACCCGCACCGACCTGCGCTTCGTCAACCGCGAGGCCGGTTCGGGTACGCGCATGTTGCTGGAACTGATGCTCCATGGGGCCGGCATCACCCACAAGAAGATCAACGGTTTCGAGAACACCGAGTTCACGCACTCGGCGGTGGCCGCCTTCATCGCCAGCGGCATGGCCGATGTCGGTTTCGGGGTGCAGACCGCCGCGCATCGCTTCGGTCTGGGCTTCATTCCGCTGGTGCGCGAGCGTTACTTCTTCGCGCTGCCGGCGGCCTCCCTGCAGGATCCGCTGATCCGCGCGGTGATCGACATCCTGCAATCGGATGCCTTCCGCAAGGTGGTCAACAATCTGGCCGGCTACGACGCCACTGACATGGGCAAGATCCAGACCATCAAGGAAGCCTTCGGCTAAGCCGCAACGCGCCCCCCGCGCCCCCTGCCCCAAACGGCGCTTGTGGGCGCCCGGCGAAGCGGCTACACTCGCGCCCCTGGCCTGCTGCCGTCCTGGCGGCAGGCCTTGTCACTTTCGCTGCCACTGCCTCACTGCGCCATGAATTCCGCTGCCAGTCCTGCCCCTGTGTTCTCCCCTGCCCTGCCCGCACTGACCGCAATGGATGCGCGCCTGCTACGCCTGCTCGACGCCGTCCTCGATGAAGTCCATCTGGCGCGCGCCGCAGCGCGAGTCGGCCTGCCGCTACCGGCGGCAGCCAGTGCGCTGGAGCGCTGCCGCCAGCTGCTGCGCGATCCGCTGCTGGAAGACGGCGGTACGCAGATGCGACTGACGGCCACCGCACAAGCCCTGCGCGAACCCCTGCGCCTGGCGCTGGCCGGGGGCACCGAGGCAGCACAGGCGACCGTGACCCAGCGCGTACGCATCCTCATGCCGGATTATCCGGCCCAAGTGGTAGCACATGCGCTGTATCAGGCGCTGGCCGCCGACGCGCCGTCGCCGGACCTGGAGTTCCAGACCTGGCTGGGTGATGCCGATGCCGTGGCTCGGCTGGAACGCGGACAGACCGACCTGGTGCTGGGCAGTGCTGCACCGACCGGCCAGGTGCGCGGGCGCGAAGTGCTGCAGGAACGCTGCGTGGCCGTCATGCGGCGCGACCATCCGGCTGCGCACGCACTGACTCTTGCGCGCTGGCTCTCGTATCCACATCTGCAGATCGCCTGCCACGACACCCTCAACCGCATGATCGACGAGCAGATTGCCATGCAGGGTCTGCGCCGCCGCATCGGCATGGTGGTTCCCAATTTCCTGATGGTGCCGGCGCTGTTGCAGGGCTCGGACCTGATCGCCGTCATGCCCATGCACTGCGTGCCGGCGGCTACCGCCGCGCATCCGGTGGCGCTGGCCTGTCTGCGCCCGCCGCTGCCGCTGGAGGCACCCCCACTGCGGCTGCTGCAACATCGCCGTCATGCGGAGGATGCCTCGGTGACGCTGGTGGCGCAGGTGCTGGAACGTATCGTGCGGCAGCGATTCGACGGACGTTGAACGCGTGTCTCGCCTGCTTACACCGTGGCCGATGATGCGGTCACATCCAGATGCTTTTGCAGGAAGCGCACGCATTCGCGCACCTTGGCTGAATTCTTCAGCTGCACGGGATAGACCGCGCACAGGTCGGCCTCCTGAGCATACTGCGGCAGTACCCGTACCAGCCGTCCGCGCTTGAGACTGTCGGTCACATCCCAGATCGAGCGCAGGATGATGCCGTGCCCGTCCACGGCCCACTGGTGGATGACCTCGCCGTGATTGGAGGCCAGAGCGCCCGAGACCTTGACCGTTTCCTGCCCCTTGGGCCCCATCATGCGCCAGATGCCGAAGGACTGGTTGCGCTCACGGATCACCAGGCACTGGTGCTGGCGCAGCGCGGCCAGATCAGCCGGTGCGCCGTGCTTCTTGAGATAGGCGGGACTGGCGCACAGCACACGCTGGCTGGGCAGGATGCGCCTGGAAAACAGATGCGGCTCATGACCCGCGCCCACGCGGATATCGAGGTCGATTCCCTCATTGACCAGATCGATCTGCCGGTCCACCAGCTCCAGTTGTATCTTCAGTTCCGGATGTTCGGTGGCAAAACGCGACAGCAAGGGCGACACCACCTTGCGCCCCAGTCCGAAGCTGGTACTGATCTTGAGCAGCCCGCGCGGCACGCGCTTGGCACTGCTGACGGTTTCCATCATCTGCTCCACATCGTCGAGGATCTTGCGCGCCCATTCATGGACGTTGCCGCCATCCTCGGTCATGACCACGCTGCGCGTGGTGCGGTGGAACAGCCGCACACCCAGCGCCTGCTCCAGCAGCGCGATGCGCTTGCTGATGAAGGCCGGGGAGGCACCCACTTCGCGCGCCGATTCGGCAAAATTGCTGTGGCGCGCCACCACGCAGAACAGGCGCAGGTCTTCCAGCAGGGGAGAATTGTTCACGATATGTAGCCGATGAAGTCCACGATTCGTGGATTATAGTCCTGACCCCGTCTCCGCTCGCATCACAACGAGACGCAGCGCATCGCCTGCCCGCGCGCCCGATCTCCCGCAAAGGCCCGAAATGTGGCAGTCTTGCACCATCGCAACGAATTCTCTTGGAGTGTCCGGCATGAGCCTCATCGAAGAACAGGAAGTCCCGCCCGATCTTCCGCATATCCAGCGCATCGAAGTCAACCAGCTGCAATGTCTGCGCGTGCAGACTGCGCGCGCTGAACTGCTGATCGCCGAGCAAGGCGCGCAGGTGCTGCGCTACCAGGTGCACGGTCAGGAACCGGTGATCTGGATGAGCGAGGAAGCCGCCTTCGAAGCCGGCAATTCGGTGCGCGGCGGCATTCCGGTGTGCTGGCCGTGGTTCGGCGACCTCATGCGCAATCCACCGCAGGTGCAGGCCCTGCACGCGGGCGGGCGCCTGCCTGCGCACGGCCTGGTGCGCGGCATCCCCTGGCTGCTGATGGAGAACGCCATCGAAGGCGATACCGTGCGTCTGGTACTGGCCATCCCGCCCACCAGCGAATCACCGGCGCTACGCCACCTGCCCCCGGGGATCGAACTGCGCCTGGAAATCCTGCTGGACGACCGCCTGCATCTCAAGCTCACCACCCGCAACGGCAGCGAAGAGCACCTCGCCCTGACCCAGGCGCTGCACAGCTACTTTGCGGTCAGCAGCATCCACAACGTGAGCGTCGATGGACTGGAAGGCCGACGTTACATCGAAACCCTGGAAGGCTGGGCCGAGCGCGAACAGAAGCGTGCGCTGGTGGTCAGCGGCGAAACCGACCGCATCTACCTCGACCTGCCGCCGCACCTGACCATCCGCGACGAGGGCTGGAACCGCCGCATCCACATCCAGGCCAGCGGCTCGACCTCGGCCGTGGTCTGGAACCCCTGGGTGAGCAAGGCACGCCGCCTGTCGCAGTTCGCCGATGATGCCTGGCAGCGCATGCTGTGCATCGAGACGGCCAACGTGATGGACGATCTGGTGGAACTGGAGCCCGGCGCCGAGCATACCCTGGGCGTGACACTGTGGGGCGAGACCGCAGGCAGCTGAGGCGCAGCCATGTCGCGGGCAGGCCGCAGAACAGGCAGTGTCGGGATGACCGCACTGCCTTTTTTCATGGCTGACGCTTTCTGCACTGTTCACGAATCGTGTTTTATTACATCACCAGTTCGTAGATGATCCATCGCGTGAAGCGATTTATGATGAGGGCATGTTTTCATTGCCCGGTCACCTCGGGCAGCCCGTCGACCAGTCAACCAGTCAACCAGTCATTCAGAGGAGCAGCAACGATGAGCAAGACCCACAGAATCGCCGTCATCGCCGGCGACGGCATTGGCCAGGAAGTGATGCCCGAAGGGCTGCGCGCGGTCGAGGCCGCCAGCAGGAAGTTCGGCATCGACATCGAATTCACCCATTTCGACTGGGCGCACTGCGGTTATTACGCCAAGCATGGCCAGATGATGCCCGATGACTGGTTCGATCAGTTGAAGGGATTTGAAGCCATCTTCTTCGGCGCGGTCGGCTGGCCGGCCACGGTGCCGGATCACGTTTCGCTGTGGGGTTCGCTGCTGAAGTTCCGCCGCGACTTCGACCTTTACGTCAACCTGCGACCGGTGCGCCTGATGCCGGGCGTACCCTGCCCGCTGGCCAACCGCAAGCCGGGCGACATCGACTTCTACGTGGTGCGCGAGAATACCGAAGGCGAATATTCGGCCATCGGCGGCCGCATGTTTGAGGGAACCGAGCGCGAGACCGTGATCCAGGAATCGGTATTCAGCCGCAAGGGCACCGACCGCATCCTCAAGTTCGCCTTCGAGCTGGCACAGAGCCGTCCCAAGAAGCACCTGACCTCGGCCACCAAGTCCAACGGCATCGCCATCACCATGCCCTACTGGGATGAGCGCGTCGAGGCCATGGGCGCGAACTACCCGGAGGTGCGCCGCGACAAGTACCACATCGACATTCTGACGGCGCACTTCGTGCTGAACCCGGATCGTTTCGACGTGGTGGTGGCATCCAACCTGTTTGGCGACATCCTCTCCGACCTTGGCCCGGCCTGTGCCGGCACGATCGGGATTGCGCCTTCGGCCAACATCAATCCGACGCGCGAGCTGCCCTCGCTGTTCGAGCCGGTGCATGGTTCGGCACCGGACATCTTTGGCAAGAACATCGCCAATCCGGTGGCCACCATCTGGTCCGGCGCGATGATGCTGGACTTCCTCGGCGATGGCCAGGGCAAGTATCGCCAGGCGCACGACGCCATGCTGGCTGCCATCGAAAACGTGCTGGTCAATGGACCGACCACGCCGGACCTGGGTGGCAAGAGCAACACCACGGAAGTGGGCAAGGCGATTGCGGCGGCGATCTGATCGGTCCGCGTCATTGCTGCAGCAGAAAGTGGCTCGCCCTGGTGCGGGCCATTTTCATGTCGGGGGTCATGTCCATTCGTAAAGGGCATGTTAGGATGGCCGCACTTTCATTTTTCGCAATCGATGAGTTGGACATGGCTGCAAGCCTGCGCATGACGCTGACAGGACACCGCGTGCTGGCGGAACTGATCTTCTGGAGCATCACCCTGGTGCTGTTGCTGGAGGACGATGTCGCCATGCTGGCCATGATGCTGACCTGACGCGACGCCCTGCCCGACATGGATCAACGCTCTTCTTCTCCCTCCCCTGCGCCGCGCCTGGCACTGCTACTGGCGGCGGCACTGACGATGACCTGTGTGTCGGCCCATGCCGAGTGGATGCCACTGGGGGAGAACAACATTGGCAGCTTCTTCATCGACAAGAGCAGCATTGTCACCACCCGCAGCGTGCGGCAGGCGCAGATCCTGCTGAACTGGAACCGTCCGCAACTGCTGATGGGCCAGGGCAGCAAGACCTATTACCTGTCGGAGATCTCCACCGCCTACTTCGACTGCAGCGCGCGCCAGCTTGGCTTTGGCAGCCGCAAGATGTATGCGCAGGCCGATGGCAAAGGGCAGTTGCTGCTGGCGCCGCAGCTGGCGTATTCGGATGTAAAGCTTCAGGATCCGATTCCGGGCTCGACGGGGGAACGGGCCATTGAGGCGGTGTGCGGTAAATAATTTTCACATCGGCTGTCTGCCGTAGCTATCGGGGCTTGCTCGGAGCAACGAAATCGGTAATAATCGCTGGCTCGCGTCGCCGGGATGGCGGAATAGGTAGACGCACGGGACTCAAAATCCCGCGCCGCAAGGCGTGCCGGTTCGATTCCGGCTCCCGGCACCAACCAGTTATTCAACGAAGTCCAAAGATGTTCTAAAGCCCGCGTGTCTGCTGACACAGCGGGCTTTTTCTTGTCCGCGTCCGTCCAAGGACGTAGCATTACATCCACGATTAATACCGTCATTTTTGACGGTATCTCCTCCCTACCCAATTCCAGATACCGTCAAACACGCTATGTCTCTGACCGATACCTTTGTGAAGCAAGTAAAGCCCATCAAACCCAATGGCGATAAATACGCCGATGGCGGCGGCATGTATCTTCTCGTGAAGGCAACGGGAAAATACTGGCGGATGGATTATCGACACTTAAACAAACGCAAGACCTTGGCCTTGGGTGTCTATCCCGAAATTTCTCTCGCTAAAGCGAGAAAGCGCCGGGAGGAAGCCCGCGAATTACTGGCAGATGGCATTGATCCCGCCCAAAGCAAGCGGGAAATGAAGCAGGCTCAGATTATCGCGGCAGAAAACACCTTTGAGATTGTCGCCCGTCAATGGCTTTCCAAGACGGCGGCAAATCGCGCTGCCACCACACAGGAGAAAATCACGAACTGGTTGGAGAGCAACGTGTTCCCGATCATCGGCAAACAAGCCATTTCCACCATCGGACCGCGCGACGTGCTCACCGCTGTCCGCAGAATGGAGGCCAGAGGTGCAATCGACTCGGCGCATCGAGTTAAGCAGATATGCGGTCAGGTTTTCAGGTTCGCAGTCGCCGAGGGCACTGCGGAACGCGACGTGACCACGGACCTGCGCGGCGCGCTGGCCGCCGTCCCCAAGGGACACTTTGCAGCCATCACGGAACCCAAGCAGGTAGCGGAACTGCTGCGCGCTATCTACGGATATACAGGACACCCATACACCGTAGCGGCGCTCAAGCTGTCTCCAATGGTTTTCGTCCGACCGGGCGAGCTACGCGCCGCCGAGTGGTCGGAGTTTGACCTTGACACCGCCGAATGGCGTATTCCTGCAACCAAGATGAAAATGGGGGTAGAGCATTTAGTCCCTTTGCCTACTCAAGCGGTAGAGGTGCTGCGCGGCCTCCATGCCCTTAGCGGACATGGGCGTTACGTCTTCCCCAGTATCCGAACTGGCGAACGCTGCATGAGCGAGAACACGGTCAATGCAGCACTGCGAGGTATGGGCTATTCCAAGGAGGTAATGACGGCTCACGGCTTCCGAGCGATGGCGCGCACTATTCTGGATGAAGTTCTTGGCGAGCGCCCCGATCTCATTGAGCATCAATTAGCGCACGCCGTCCGCGACCCTAACGGCCGAGCTTATAACCGCACATCCCATTTACCTGAACGCAAACGGATGATGCAACGATGGGCGGATTATTTGGATAACTTGCGCAAAGGTGCTGATGTGATCCGATTAAGACCTCAAGCAGAAGCTCTACCCTGAAGCAAACGAAAGCGGTCGCAACATAAATCAACCGAACAGTGCACGAACGGCATGGCGGCAAAAAAGGGAGGGCTGGGTATCCCAGCCCTCCCTATAGTTTTCTACAAATTAGACCAGATTATCCTCAAGGAATAATAAAAGCAGTGGAATCTCCTGCGATGAAATGATCAATAAGCAGCTCGGCCTCATGTGCTATCGATTGCTCCAACTCATCAGCCTTATCTCTGGCTATAGATGAGCTCTCCATTAGGTCAGCAATAGCATTCTCAACTACTGAACTCAGGCGAGGTATTCCCAATGTAGCAACATCGGCTGCGGAGATTTCCGGCACACTTGATCCAAACGCAAATCTGACAATCTGAGGTCGGCCAAGTGAGGGATGCCCCATTACGCACTGCAAATACCCACCGCGAATCCTGTCATTAGGGCAAACCCTAAGAATATGATTGGTAAATACCTTACCTACGTGCCATTCAGTCGCCATTACGGTATGTCCGATATTGCCATACACCTGCCCTGAGCACGGTATCAGCAACCAACCTGGCTCAACATGATAATCCAGCTGCTCTTCCTCACTCAGCGACAACACAAACTTCACAATGTCGGGGTTAACTTCCAGAATATCTGCACTATCGAGATACGGCATCCCTCCATCACCATAAATGTGCTTAAACCGCCCGGGCACAAATACGCGGCTCGTCACCCGAGAGAGCGGGTCAATCCGTTCAGCGTGCTTGGAATATGCCAACATAATTTGCTCAGTCTTCGGCACAAAACAACTTGCATCAAGTCGACGTCTCCGGTCAAACATTTGACTTGCCCGAACTGAAAAACCGAGAGAAACGTCTCCATCAAAAGCAAGGGAGGGGAAGCACGATGCAAAAATATCTTCCGCCTCTTGCAATTGCTCAAAAGACTTTGTTCTCAATTCCAAAATCTGGTCGGCTGCAATCTGGAATTTCTTCAGCAGATCGTTTCGCAACATTGGAACAGGTAGAGCATCGAGATGACTTGTTTCAAGGTGTTTAATCACGTGACCATATTGCGCCGCGCCCATCATCGCGCGCCCTTGTGGACTACGCAAAAATGCGTAAACCCACCCCCAATGAGCTTCATCCTTAGGAGAAACACGAAGCAGATCGTGGGAAATCAAGGTGTTCAAATGGGCACTGTGCGAGAGGGTGGCCCGGCCGACACTTCCTGAACACGTCACCAATATTGTTCCAGCTTTAACCATCCGATTTTCAACGTTATCGGTTCGGTCAAGCGAGAGAAATTTGCGAGGAGTAGGCCGCAGGTCAAACACCTGCGTAGCCGCTAGAAAGGGCGTACCGTACTCTCTACTTACTTGAATACCCTTCAAACGGGATGGCTGCCACACGCGAGCTAAGTCGCCAAGAGACGCACGCCCAGTAGTGCGAGCGCTCATCGCAAGTCGGATACCATATCCACTAGCCAAATAATTCTCGGCCTCCATCCGTCGATCTTGTCCCCAGATGATCGAAGCAGGAATAGAGCTCCATTTGGCTTCGTGCCATTTCCAATCAGTCGCGTCCTGCCTCGGCGCGCTCAGTCCTGCTCGTTTAGCCATTTCCGGAACGCCTGTGCAATTTGTAAAGTGTTGTCATCAACAACCTTGCGCTGGGTGCGCTGCTTCTTGTACACGGGGTTTCCGTTCTCGTATTCCTTAACGGTTTCCTCAACCTCTTCAACAATCTCATTACCTTTTTTATCTCTTACATAGGTTCTATTTCCGCGCTTATCATGTCCGATGTGATTTGCCACCGCCATAAAGACGCTATAGTCACTCAGCTTTCTTGCAGCTTTTTCCAAAGCGATCAGCTCGTCAGTTTTACGTTCCAATATAAGGACACTAGTTTGTACGCTTACGTTTGGCTGGAAAGTCTCAGGATGAAGGTCTATAGATGCGAGGACCTTAGTATTAGCTAAAATCCATTGCCGCACATAACCAAGCCCAGGCGAGCCGAGAATCCCATCAGGAAGCACCATCGCTACGCGGCCAGTTCCAGGCTTCAAAAACTTAACGCATCTCTCGATGAAGAGAATTTCAGGCGGCTGAGACTTCTGAATACCTCCTTGCATGACCCATTCATCTGCACTCTTATCGTAAGTCCACGCATGACCCAGATCGAACTTTTCCAATATAGCTGGCTCGTCTACTGGGATTTTTGAACCAAATGGCGGATTCGTGAAAATCAAATCTACCTTGCCGAGCAGTTCTCTTTCCCGTAATTCTTCATCCCAAGTAGCAGGACTTGCAAGGGAGTTAGCCTGAAATAAGCCACCTGCACCGTCATTATTCATGACCATATTCATCTTGGTGGCTTTAACTAGCTCAGGATTGAAGTCCAAACCAACAATATAGTTACGAGCGAACTTAGCAATTCGTGCAGTAATTTTCGGTTCAGCACGTTTAACATCACCCTTCCACTTTTCCAACTCAGCCACTCGGATTTTCTCAATCACCCGATTCATCGCGGATATTAAAAATCCGCCGGTACCACAAGCTGGATCAAGGATCAGTTGCCCCTCTTCAGGGTCGAGCATTGCCGCGACCATATTGCACACATTCCTAGGGGTAAAAAATTCACCTCTGTCACCTCGAAGATTGGAGCCGACAATTTCCTCGTAAGCGTGCCCTTTAACATCCACATCACTTTCGAGCAGAGAATACATTTGCAACTGGGATACGATATATGCCAGGACTTGGGCATTCAAAGCGACAACATCGCTTTCTTGAAAGATCGCTGGATAGTCAGCCTTCACGGACTCAAACAAAGCATCAATTCTCTTTTTTACTTTGAGTTGACCATTCATACCGCTACGCTCAGTAGAAGCGGCATAAAACTCCACCTCACTACTCTCACGTTCGTCATGAATCTTGCAAAAAATCAGCTTCAAAAGCTCCCAGAAAGCCTGGGGTTTTTGCAAGCCCTGATTTCCGGCAATATAGTTGTGACACCGCCTAAATGCAAAGAGAAGTGCGTCAGATGAAGCTGGTTTTAACTGGTCGAATTGAGGCCTCTCCGCATCATCCTCCGACTTGCCAAATCCTGGGATATCAGGGATTTCGTCAAAACTGAATTTACCCTTGACTTCAACTTTACGGTAGCAGAAGCGCTCTAACCCGTTAGTCCACATTCCATACGTGGCATTCGGACACGCCGCCATATAGCTTTGCAGTTGGCCAACGCCCTCTTTTTTATCAGAAGCTTTGATGCCGCGCTCTTTGCACTCGACAATAACGTACGCGTTCGCTTGATCAGGCTCCGCTCCATCATGAAAGATCACCAGATCGGCGCGCGGTTTGCGAGACCCTAATCGAAGCGTAAACTCGACTGCGATGGACTTTTTGGGATATCCATACTCACGCACCAAAGATTTTGCTATCTCCTGGCGCACATATTCTTCAGGAGTTTCAGCACGCTGCGTCAACCCGTCAATAAAATCAAGGACTTTACCTTGTTGGACGATTACCGCCGTTGGCGCAACCCCGGTACCGAGGTCTAAACTGAGTGTCATTGGTATCCAGAAAAAGCAATTTCAAATTAGCAAGGATACCAGAGACTGCCAGGCAGTCCCAAGCGAGGTATCTCATTTGATATGAGATTCGCTCAGCTTGCAGAATTGGCCTGCAAGCCAAGTTCCCGACGACAAATCATTGCCAGAACGTTAGGTGATTCGCATCGAAGTCTGACCAACTACGTTTCAAAGTAATTTCAAGGACATATCACTCCCCTGAGTTGGCATTGTTGCCACTCTGTCCACCAAGCGTGGCATTGCTAATCTAAGGAGTTCCTATATGTCATTAATACATCATTGCCCTCATTGCAATTCCCGTAAAGTCAACATCCGCCATTACGGCCGCAAGATTGGAGGAGCCCTGGGCGCTACCGCTGGTGCGTTAGGCAGCGCCGCCGCCGTGTTGTCCTGCGCTGAAACCGGTGCCGCGCTGGGACTGGCCGTCGGGCCGGTTGGTTCCGCTGTAGGCGGATTGGTAGGAGCGCTTATGGGGGCACTATTAAGTGGCGCGACTGGCTGCGCGGCCGGAGCCGCTGCCGGCGAAGTCATTGACAACAATGTACTTGATAACTACGAATGTCAGGAATGCGGGCGCAACTTTAGCGCCCCGTAATTTGCGCATCAGAATTTGAATGCCCACAGCTCTATAGAGCGCGCTGCGGGCATCTTTTTTGAGTGATCAAGAGACGATCATCAGACAATAACAAACTGGGAATGGGCACTTCATCACTTATTGGCCCACACCTCGCCATCCAAAGCGAATTGTTCCACTACACCCAGAACCAACAAACGCCGCGCCTCGGGCATAGCTCGCAGACGTTTCAAATGGAGAATCTCTTCCTCTGTTGGCTGGAACGGTTCATCCTGCATCTGCGTCAGATTCCCAGTATACGGCCGAGCCTTGTCAGCAACCCCATGTCGCAACCACATAGGTGACACGTCTAACCATTCCGCCAATGTTTCGATTTTGTCAGCGGTGGGACGAGCTTTTCCCGTCAGCCACTTCTGCGCTGCCTGCGGAGTGATAGGCGCCTCGGGATGGCGCAAGCTGAACTGCACCGACAATTCCGTCGCTGTTTCAATTTTCCTTGGGCTACGTTTCAACGCTTGCCGCAGCCGTGTTGAAAACGCCTGCTTCTCATCCACTGTTTTCATAAACAGATTGTGAGAACCCGGCGAGATTTTTGATAACCAATTGGTTGTAAAAACAAACTGATTGGTTTATATTTCACTGATACGGGAACTCGTTTTCCCCGTGTGGTATGCCAGCATGGAATAGCTAGCAACCTTTGCCGCGCTGTTGGAGAAGAAATCCACAGCCGATTTTTTTGTCTACGTGGAGATCAACATGTCCGATGGTTTTGAAGGTAGTCCTGAATACGATGATTGGATCGAATCCGGCGGTCGAGATGAAGATCGCAGCTACTATTATCAGAAGTGGCAACGTCGGGTGCGTAGCAGCTAAGGCAGCCATCAGGGTAACTTGACCGGCGTCGCTTGCCTCATCTATCACCGGCTACAGCGCAACCTGTAGCCGGTTTTGTTATGGGCTTTTCACTCGATACCTGCTATTTCATTCAACATCTAGAAAGATGATAGTTATGAAAACAAAAATTCTGAGCATTCTTCTTTTTGCCCTTAGTATTCCTGTTTTAGCTGCCCAAGGACGTTGGACAGAAGGCTATGGCCAGGGCAACTTGGAATATTTCGCGGATAGCCAAGGTTACCGCCTTTACATCGGTTGCCCGACGAAAGACGGTAGCGCCGATGCTTATTCCTCGGTAATGCTAAATCAAACCAAGAACAACGCCGCTATCAAGCAGTTCACCATCAGCGTGAACGGACATACATTCGATGGCCCCTTTGAAGCTGACAGCCGAGTAGGAACTCAGAATTTCGTGACACTCATCGACGACCTGCGTAAGGCAGATGCGGTGGTCAAGTTTGCAGGAAAGAGCGTTAACTTCGGCAAGAACAATGCTGCTAAAGTTTTGCCCATACAGAAGAAGATGGAGTGCAATCTTCTATAATTTTTTAGTAACGACGAAAGCAACTCGCAATCCCTGTAAAGCCCGGTTGAAGAATTCAACCGGGCTTTATGCTGTATATCTGCCGCTGTTGAGTTAATGTACTAAGATACATATTCCGAATGTCCGCAACCGACCAAAAATCGACGTCTATAGTTTGGTCTGTTTTAAGCGACGAGGGCATTGATCCGCTCAGGCTCGCTTAAATAGGACATGCAAGAGGGCTGATGGGGGCCAGAGAAAGTGGCAAATTCTTTAGCGGGAGAGGAGGATAATGGAAGAGAACAATTTAGAGCAGGACCTCCAGACGGTCTATATCCTTACAAACCCGGCAATGCCGGGCATCGTTAAGATTGGAATGACACGGGCGTCAGATGCGGGTGAGCGCATTGCCGCCCTTGGAAAAAGCAGCGCAGTTCCGCTTCCGTTCGATTGTGTCTTTGCATGCAATGTTCCGGACGCGAGAAGGGTTGAGCAGGCGCTTCACCTTGCATTTGCTCCCGACCGCATAAATCCTTCTCGCGAGTTTTTTAGAACAAAACCCAGTCAAGTCGTGGCTATTCTGGAATTACTGCATCAGAGCAAGGTGGTTACAGAGTTGGTTGAAGCCCAGGCGGAAGCCAAAACCGACCTTGAAGCACTTGAGTCTGCCGCAAAAGACAAGCGCAAGATGCGTCCGAAAATCGATTATTTAGAAATTGGGTTGAAGGTGGGCGACGTCATCACCTTCAGGGACGGCGTGACAACGGCAACGATTACCGGGGCGCACACGGTCAGCTTCAGGGGCGAAGAATCTTCATTGCAACACGTCTCGCTCCAGCTCATGCCTGAAATTGTTGGGCGGGGCATAGCTTCAAAGCTGTACTGGTCATTCAATGGAAAATCCCTGGCAGATCTATACGAAGAATTTCACGGGGACGAAGAATAGCCCTTGATAGTCAGCGAACCAAATGATGATCGGCAAGCGATAGAACGCCTACAGACCTTCGTCGTCGAGTGACTATCTCTTGCGGCAAACGGCCAGGAGCTGTCTTTGACGACGTATATGCTCCACAAAAGAAAAGCGGCGAGCATTTGGCTCGCCGCTTTTCTATCTGGAAGTGCCCGACTCAATCGTCTAAACGACGCCGCTGAAGATTGCCCCCGCCTTCAGAGAACCAGATGCGCGAGTACGCGGACGGCCCAAGTTGCCTTTCTCTTTGACGATCGACGTTTGGAAAACCCGATGCCTTGAACTCGGCTTCACCCGGACGTACTGCTCCGCCTTCGTCAAATAGCACGCGGCCTCAATCACCTTCTGCCTTTTCTCTTCGTCCCAATGGTTCAAGATGCCCGTCCCGATATGCTTGTATTGGTTTTTATTGACCTGACAGTTATTGACAAAACCGCGCCCACCAGTCACCGCTTCCCAGCGCTCACCGATGTTCTTGGCAATCAGGTAGTCGTTTTGAACCTTCGAGCCATTGTAGAACAGCACCAGATGGAAATGGTAACCAGACCACGGACTCCACTCCATCTTCCAAGCATAGCCCACCATAGCCTCAAAGGCGGGGGCCTTGCGCATGTTAGCCAAGAAAGCGTTCAGATCAGCCTTGGCAACACCAACATCAATGCGCGCCATGTTGTCGCTCTTATCCTCGGCCTTTCCGGTCAGCCAGTTACGCTGATCGCGCAACTGTTGGCTGAGCAAACGTTGGTTAGCCTCCGCACGCGCCTGACCGGTTTCGATCGATGCTGAACGATAGAGCAAATCCAAGCGTACCACCACCAAGCGTGCGTAACGCTCCGTCAGAACGTTGATCACTTTAACGAGACGCTTACGGTTCTTGGACGAATTCCGTGCACGATCGGCCATCTTCTTGCGCGTGCCTTCAGCAGCCGCACCCTTCCGAAGCTTTTCGATAAAGTCATTAAAGGCGTCCGCGACAATCCGATTTCCTACTCCCGACAAAATATGAGGATTCTTCACGGTAATGTTTTCCAGCATTTCCTCATGCTGACGCAGAACCGAGAAGAAGAGAGCCAATTCCGGGCTGAAGTCGAACCTGCTCGAATAGACCTCCAGCATTGAATCCATGTGAACTAAGAATTTCCCCAAGGGGAACTCCTTGGCTGTCGTCCTGCCGGAGGGAGTATCAACAACCGAAAACGCCTGCTTCTTGGTCGTCGACACCAACCGCATGAAAGGAACCAGTTGACGCAGGCCACTCATGTCCTGCCCGATCAAATTGGTCGCTCCCTTCTGGGAGACGACACCGCTGATTCTTAAGTCCGAGGTGGAGAGCACCTGCTGCTCCACTTTAGACTCCAAGTCATTTTTCTTGCCCATTTCTTACCCTTGAAGGTCTCGATGCCATGCACTGCCTTGACTGGCAGAGCATGTGCACTGAGAATAATTTTTAATCGTTCTGGACTCATCATGAGGAGCAAGAGAACAACCTCCAAATACGAGTAATAGAGAAATCTCTTAATCTCACTAAAATCCAGAACTCCAGAAGTTCACACTTGCCTGCTGGCGCGAGATTTCTGATCGTCGATCCTCCGCGTGGCCGGAGCAAACGCGGAAGATGACGTTTACCGAGTTATGCCGATCAAGGGCATCAAAAAAGCAGTTACCTCCATCCCGCCAACGTCGTAGTTGGTCGGTAATGAAGCGTCCTTTGCATCGGGCTGATGCAGAACCCTCATCCCACGGAAATGCCCAGCGGATGGGCATCGGAACTAAGATTTCTAGGGCTTGAACTAACTTTTCACGCATCTGGAGGTTCATTCCGACCTCCAGATGACGGCATATCAGCCCCGCAGCCGCATGAAGCATGCAGCCGACGAGGGATCAATTGATGTCGCAGGAAAACTCGGCCCGCAGGCTTAAGTGCTCATCGCCAATCTGCTCGCCTGTACTGCTCTACTGCTTCGTAGGTCTTGCGCAACTGCACGATGAAAGACGAGTTAAAGATATGGGTTTCTGTCAATCTCGAAAAACCAACTCCTTTATGCCGGCTTCCTGCTGGCAAGCCAGACATCCACATCCGCTTCGATCCAACCGACCGAAGCGGGGCCTAGTCGGACCGGCTTCGGAAAGTCACTATCGAAATATTTGCTGTTCGGGTTGAGCTTGTTATAAACGGTGCTACGCGAGATTCCCGTCTTTTCCTGGAGTCGGTTGAGCCGGATGATCTGGTTGCGGACTAAGGGCGGATCGCTCATCAATACACTCCTTGAGTTGTGTTGAGTGGTGGTTGGAACTGATGAACGCAGTTTAGAAATTTTCAGCGGGGCAAACTACACCGTCTACCGGCAGACGGTGAACTTTATTTAAGACATAAAAAAAGCCGAGCATGGCTCGGCTTAGTGCAATGGCCCAGAGGCTATTTATTGCCCCCATTTCCAAATTGAAATATTTGTTTGGCATCCGGCATTTCTGACAACCACTTGGCCAATGTACGATGCACCTCATTCTCACTTTCATTCTTCGGCTCTGGTTTCTTTAACGGGTAACCGACCTGTGCAGAGTATGCAATGACATCATCTTGAACGGCTAAAACAGCATGACTCATGGCCTGCCAACCTCCCGGACGCATGCGCTTTCTTACTTCATCAAAGGCAAATTTCTTGACGAGTTCCCTTTTCTCGTTTTTGCTGCGAGCACCTGCTTGTCCCAGCATCCTTGTCGCAGAGCTATAGGCTTCCGCACTGGCCCTACTGAAAGCGTCGGAAATTGCCTTCTCCAACCCAAGTGAGCCTCGTGCGACGCCGCACCAATAACTCCCCTCTCTCAAATAGGACGACGCCAGGACAAGAAACCCTTTATCACCTGCAAATAATGCTCTCCGGCAATAAACTGTCCCGATAATGATCGGACCCAAGAGTGAAAGATTGAGCATCTCGTCATCTCTCCCGCGATCTTCTTCCGTAAGGTAATGCCTGAAAATCTCAATGGGATCGTCGACATTCACATCATTTTTCATATCGATGGGAACAATGACGTCTTGCAAAAAATCAAGAGAATCTGCACCATCTTTATAAAAGCGATAGCAAGCGGTCAAGTCAGCCAACAATTTGGCGCACTGTAGCTTGAACGGCGCATACCGATGGGCGAGAGGCTCTGGGATAGGAAATACTGTCTGAAGCATTTGGAAATCATTAGGCGGTTAGCTTTTAGAGAAAATGCAATCTAAGATAGGCTACCAAAAGCAAGTTCTTAAAGGCAACGCCTTTGAAGGATAGCTGTGGTTTTACGCATCTTCAGATTTGTCGGTACTTTTGACGGTATATTCGATCGCGACCAACAACAAACATTGATGCTCAGAGGCTTTTAAAGCACTTTTCGATTCCGGCTCCCGCACCAGATGATTACTCAATGAAGTCGCTAGATGTTTTAAAGCCCGCGTGTCTGATGACATGGCGGGCTTTTTGTTTTGTGGTCCGCGTCCGTACAGGGGCATCGCATGACATCCACGATTGATACCGTCATTTTTGACAGTATCTCTTCCCCACCCAATGTACGAAGCCGGCGCTCCTTTCGTTCGTGAAGATCCGCCCCCTGCCCAACGGAAAATAATTTTCTCAATCGAGCAGTATCATTTTTCCGCCCATGGCTATATAATCGCCCCCTCTTCGAAAAAAGACCGCTGCAGCAGCGTCCCTCGTCATAGCGCAGGAAGCCATTTTTCGACGAGCTGCGGGAATCGCAAAACGGCATCAGACACAGCCGGAATGGCAAAGAACATCCACAAAAAGGCCCTCGCTTGCGAGGGCCTTTTTTATGGCCAACAGTTTTGCAAATAATTTGCGCAACCTCCCCAGAAACCGCGCCAGCGCTGGAAACTTATCCCCGTTTTATGTGCATAAACTTGTGGATAAGCTCCTTTCACCCCACGCAAGTGCCGTCCCCGCCTGCCCTCCCAATAAACCGCACAAAATTTAGGCAAGCTGCAGAGCCCGGAAATCATTTCCGGCCCTTGCCGGCCATGGCTTCCCGCAAGGCTTGCGCCAGCGTTGCCGCAGCCGGTTTCAGCACGCGCCCCTTCAAGGTAATGAGCCCCATCGCGCGGCTCAACACCGGGCTGGTGACGGGGCGCGCCACGATGCCCTTGTACGGCGCATTGCGAATGGCCAGCTCCGGCAGCAGCGCCACGCCCAGACCGGCAGCCACCAGGCTGATGGCACCGGCCACGTGATTGGTCTCGTACTGGATCACCGGCCGCTGCGGCACCCGCGCAAAGGCATTGTCGATCAGGCTGCGGTTGCCGCTGCTGGAGGACACCGACACCAGCTTCTCCCCCGCCAACGATTTCCAGTGCAAAGTACTCTGCGCGGCCAGCGGATGATGGGCCGGCATCACGGCCAGGTAGCGCTCGCGCGTCAATTCCTCGAAATCGATCTCGGCTTGCTGCGCACCGATGAAATTCACGCCGAAATCAGCCTCGCCCTTGCGTACGCTCTCCAGTACGTCCGCCGCACTTTCATCAATGATGCGCACCCGCACCTTGGCATGGCTGCGCGCATACGGCTTCAAGACCTGCGGCAGCAGATTGTTGGCCACCGAGGGGACGCAGGCCACCGTCACGTGTTCGCGCCGATGCGCCATACCCTGCTCGACGCTCTTGACGGCCAACTCGAGCTCTTCCATCACGGCCTGGGCATGCACCAGGAACAGCTCGCCCGCAGGCGTGAGCGAGACACGCCGCGTGGTGCGGTCGAACAGTCTTTCCTGCAAGGCCTGCTCCAGATTCTCGATGCGACGGCTCAGCGCCGGCGCCGTGATGAACAGACCCTCGGCCGCCGCGCGAAAGCTCGACTGCCGCGCCACGGCGAGGAAGGCCTGTAATTCCGCTGTCTCGATATTGATGCGCATTTTTTATCAATCCCAAGATTAATTGCAATTAACTTTTCAAAGGATACTACGCAAACTGCCGGGTCTCGCTCCCCATTACAGCAAGATAAAACACTCACAGGAGATCCGCATGATCCGTTTGAAGCACCCTGCGCGCAGCTTGCGCACGTCTCTTTTCCACCGCAGCGTGCTGACGCTGGCCCTGGGCGCAGTCAGCACGCTGGCTGCCGCCGCCGATATCCACGTGGTCAGCTCGGGCGGTTTCGCGGCGGCCTACAAGGCGCTGGCGCCGGTCTTCGAAAAGAAGACCGGCCACAAGCTCATCTCCGGCTGGGGGCCCTCCATGGGACAGACGCCGCAGGCCATCCCCAACCGCCTGCAGCGCGGCGAACACATCGATGTGGTGATCATGGTGGGCGACGCGCTGGACAAGCTGGTGGCAGAGGGCAAGGTCTCCAGGTCCGAGCACAAGCTGCTGGCGCTCTCGCGCATCGGCCTGGCGGTCAAGGCTGGCACCCCCAGGCCGGATATTTCCACCCTTGACGCCTTCAAACGCACCTTGCTCACCGCGCACTCGGTGGTCTATTCGGACAGCGCCAGTGGCGTGTTCCTCTCCACCAGGCTCTTCAAGCGTCTGGGTATCGACCAGCAGATGGCCTACAAGGGTCGCATGATCCCGGCCGAACCGGTCGGTGAAGTGGTCGCCCGGGGCGAGGCCGAAGTCGGTCTGCAGCAGATCTCCGAATTGAAGCCGGTCAAGGGCATCGACATCATCGGCCCCATCCCCGAGAGCGCCCAGCAGATCACCCCCTTCTCCGCCGGTGTCGTGGTCGGCACGCAGGAGGCCAAGGCGGCCCGGGAACTGCTGGACTTCCTCGCCTCACCCGAGGCTGTCGATGCGATCAAGGCGTCGGGCCTGGATCCGGCCGCGCACTGACAAAAGTGAAGGAACGCGCTCAACAACTGCGCCAGAGAGAGAAAGAGAGACACCGACATGAACATAACAACCAAAAACGCCAAGCACTCCAAGCTGTCCACCGTCCTGCGCGTGACCAGCGGCAACTTCCTGGAGATGTTCGACTTCTTCCTGTATGGCTTCTATGCCAGCTACATCTCCAGGACCTTCTTCCCGTCGGATAACGAGTTCGTCTCGCTGATCCTGACCTTCGGTACCTTCGGTGCGGGCTTCCTGATGCGTCCCCTGGGCGCCATCATCCTGGGCAGCTACATCGATCGCGTGGGTCGCCGCCAGGGGCTCATCGTGACGCTGGCCATCATGGCCCTCGGCACCCTGCTGATCGCCTTCGTGCCCGGCTATGCCACCATCGGCGTGGCCGCCCCGATCCTGGTGCTGACGGGGCGCCTGCTGCAGGGCTTCTCGGCGGGAGTGGAACTGGGAGGAGTGTCGGTCTACCTGGCCGAGATGGCCACACCCGGCAACAAGGGCTTTTACGTGAGCTGGCAGTCGGCCAGCCAGCAGGCCGCCATCATGGCTTCGGCGCTGATCGGCTATCTGGTCAGCCAGTGGCTGTCGCCCGCGCAGATCAGCCAATGGGGCTGGCGCATCCCCTTCATCATCGGCTGCATGATCGTGCCGGCCATCTTCGTCATCCGCCGTTCGCTGCAGGAGACCGAGGAATTCCTGGCGCGCAAGCGTCATCCCGGCTTCGGCGAGATCATGCACTCCATCGCGCAGAACTGGAAGATCGTGGTGGCCGGCATGATGATGGTGGTGATGACCACCGTGTCGTTCTACCTCATCACGGTGTACACGCCGACCTTCGGCAAGAACGTGCTCAAGTTGTCGGCCGCCGACAGTCTTGTCGTGACCTTCTGCGTGGGTCTGTCCAACTTCTGCTGGCTGCCGGTCATGGGCGCGCTCTCCGATCGGGTGGGACGCCGTCCGGTGCTGGTGGCCTTTACGCTGCTGACCTTGCTGACGGCCTATCCGGTGATGTCCTGGCTGGTGTCGGATATCAGCTTCAAGCACCTCCTGATCACCGAGCTGTGGCTGTCCTTCCTCTACGCCAGCTACAACGGCGCGGCGGTCGTGGCGTTGACCGAAGTGATGCCGGCGCACGTGCGCACGGTCGGCTTCTCGCTGGCCTACAGCCTGGCTACCGCGATTTTCGGCGGCTTCACGCCGCTGGTCTCGACCTGGCTGATCCAGACCTCCGGTGACAAGGCCGCGCCCGGTTACTGGATGAGCTTTGCCGCCATCTGCGGGCTGATCGCCACGCTGGTACTGTATCGCGGCAAGACAGCGAGCGCGCCTGCCAGTTCGGTTGCCTGAGTAGCTGCCTGCGGCTGCGCCCCGGATAGCCGGAACACGCCCACCAGTTCGCGCAGCCGCTGCGACTGATCCTGCAAGGATTGCGCAGCGGCGGCCACCTGCTCCACCAGCGCGGCATTCTGCTGGGTGGTTTCATCCATGTGCGTGATGGCCTGGTTGACCTGCTCGATGCCGGTCCGCTGTTCCTGCGTGGCCTCGCTGATCTCGCCGACGATGTGCGAGACCCGCCGCACGCTGCCCACCACTTCTTCCATCGTTGATCCCGCCTGCTCCACCAAGCGTGCGCCGGCATCGACCTGCGTCACGGAGTCATCGATGAGCGCCTTGATTTCTTTGGCGGCGCCGGCTGAACGCTGGGCCAGCGAACGCACCTCGGAGGCGACCACCGCAAATCCCCGGCCCTGCTCACCGGCACGTGCCGCTTCCACTGCGGCATTGAGGGCGAGGATGTTGGTCTGGAAGGCAATGCCATCGATCACGCCGATGATGTCCACGATACGGCGCGAGGCCAGGCTGATGCCGGCCATGGTCGCCACGACCTGCTGCACCACCGCGCCACTGCGTGAAGCCACTGCCGAGGCTTCCGCCGCGAGCTCGTTGGCGGCCCGGGCGTTGTCGGCGTTCTGGCGCACGGTGGAGGTGAGCTCTTCCATTGCCGCAGCCGTCTCCTCCAGCGATCCTGCCTGCTGCTCGGTGCGCGCGGAGAGGTCAAGATTGCCGCCGGCAATTTCGGACGAAGCGGTGGCAATGGTCTCGGCACCATGACGCAGCTCTCCGACGATATCGGTCAGGCTCCCGTTCATCTGCCGCAGCGCCTCCAGCAACTGGCCGATCTCGTCGCTCTTGCCCGGTTCGATAGGACTGGCCAGGTTGCCGCAGGCCACCTGCTGCGCGACCTCGACCGCGTGTCGTACCGGGCGCGTGATGGAACGCGTGATCCACCAGGCAAACCCGCCGCCGACAAGCACTGCCAGCAGGGCGATGCCCAGCATGATGCGGGTCTTCTGGTGATATTGCGCAGCGGCTTCTTCACCGCTGCGCTCCATCATCCGGGTGCCGACGGCGATATAGCCCTTCAGGCGCGCAATAGTGTTCTCCTGATCCTGGCGCAAGGTGGTCAGCAGCAATTCGGAGGCGTCCATGGTGGCACCGGTGGAGGCCAGTTGCAGGAAGCGCTGCTGCCCCTGCTGATACTTGCCACGCAAGGCCACGATCTCGGCAAAGGACTTGCGCCCCTGCTCGCTGGACAGGCGCGCCTGCAGCTGGTCCAGCGTGGCCGTGATGGCCGCTTCGCCGCTGGCGATGCGCGCAATCTCCTCGGTCAGTTTCTGATGGTCATCCAGCAGCAGCAGGTTGCGCATGGCGCTGGCGTTTTCGCTGATGCGCAGGAGCACGTCATTGGCCAGCAGGACCTGCGGATACCGGTCCTCGACGATCCGGCGCGTATCCTGGTGCAAGGTGGACAGACTGGCGATGGCCAGGGCCGTGATGCCCGCCAGCAGCGCCAGCACCAGGCCGAAGCCCAGCGCCAGGCGCGCGCCCAGTTTCAGTTGTGCAATCATGAAGTTTCTCCGCAACGCAAGAATGCCGGCGGACCTGCAAGGATGCCGCCCGGCAATGAATTCGGTCTGGACAAAAAAAGGCGGAGAAGAGCACTTCCCCGCCCAAGGCACTACGAAGCGCCCATCCGCTCCAGAATGGGCGCACGCAAGACAAGACTGTTCACAGAAGGTAAAGCTGGCCCTCGCAAGAGGACCTCATGCGAACCTCAGATCCTCAGATCTTCAGAACGAGTGGTGCATGCCGATGGTGGTCACCAGCTGACTGCGCCCACCGGAGACGCCGGTGGCGCCACCTGCACCGGTACCGTTCATGACGGCAAAGCGCGCATCGCCGCCGGCACGCTGGTAAGCCGCCTGCACATACCACTGGGTACGCTTGGAGAACTCATGCACGTGCGACAGGCTCAAGGTGTTCCAGCGCGCGCCTTCCAGCTTGGAGAGTCCGTAGCCGAAGTTGATGGTGTCGAGCGTCGCATAGCGCCAGGCCGCCCCCAGATCCAGGTTCTTCTGCTTGGGCGTGGCACCGCTGGGCAGGGCCAGCTTGACCTGGGTGTAGGACGTGTTCAGGCGGACGCTGCCGATGGTGTAGCCCAGGCCGGCGGCCGTCGTGGTCAGACTGTTGAAGACCGTCGCCGCATTGCCCAGCCCCACGCTGGTGAGGAAGGTCCCGGCAAAACCGGCAGCGCGGTTGTTCAGCTTGGAATAGGCCAGCGCCGCGCGCAACGGACCATTGGTGTAGGTGCCGCCGGCACTGACATTGCGACCATTGCTGCTGTCACCCGCCACTTCGCCAAAGCCGTACATCAGGCTTCCCTGGAATCCGCCCAGGGTCGGCGAGGTATAGCGCACCGCATTGTCGAACTGGTAGGTGTTGGCCAGGCTATCCAGATTGCCCGGATGGAACAGGTACCAGTTGGTCAGCTGGAAACCGTTGGAGAGCTTGCCCACATAGTCGAATACCACGTCGGGCATGTGGCCCAGGGTCACCGCGCCAAAGTCACCGGACAGGCCGATGGTGCTGTAGCGGTTGAACAGCTTGGACGAATTGGGCGTGGCACCGGTATCGGTGTAGAAGCCCGCTTCGAGCTGGAAGATGGCCTTCAGGTTGCCACCCAGATCCTCGGTCCCGCGAAAACCGATGCGGTCCGGCTGCATGGTGCCCTGGTCCAGGCGCGATACCGAGCCGCCATTGAGGTTGTTGATATAGGCTACGCCAGCATCAAGGCTGCCGTAGATGGTCACGCTGCTCTGCGCAAAGGCACCTGCCGACAGGCAGGAAGCCACTGCGGCCATCATTAACTTCTTCATCAAACTCCCCTTCAACGAATAAAGTCCAAACACGCGGCCAGGCCGCATTCACTCACTGCTCCCCTGTGCCCCGTGCGCAGGAAAGGTGACTTCTGCCGGCAAGGCCGCCGCTGCATGGTCAGCGGGCGGCGCAGGCTTGCCGGGTGGTCCGGGTCCGGTGATATTTGTTTTACCTATGGATCGCCGTTCCAAAAATTTTTCAGGCTCAAAAAAATGCCCGGTGCCTGGGCACGGGCATGGTCTTGCGCGAAAACGGCTAGAGATCCAGCACCAGGCGCTGTCCCTTGCAGCCGGAGACGCACACCATCATGGTCTTGCCGGCGGCGCGTTCGGCCTTGCTGAGCACGCCGTCGCGATGATCCAGTTCCCCCTCCAGTACGCGCGTCTCGCAGGCACCGCACACGCCTTCGCGGCAGCTGTGATCGACCGCGATGCCGGCATCGAGCAGGGCATCGAGCAGCGATTTGCCGGCCGGGATGGTGAGGCTGGATTTGCTGCGCGCCAGTTCGGCCACATAGCTGCCGCTCTGCACGGGTGCCAGCTTCTCGGCGGCGAAGCGCTCGATGTGCACATTGGGCAAACCCAGTTCTTCGCAGAGGCTTTCAAAGGCATTGAGCATGGGGGTCGGACCGCAGCAATAGAAATGCGCCTGCTTCGGATAGGCCGCGAGCACTGCACGCAGGTCCGGCGGTGCACCGGCCTCGTCGTCGAAATGGCTGCTCACGCCGGGCTGTCCCAGCAACTGCGTGGTGAAGGCAGCTTCCTTGCGCGAGCGGGCGCAGTAGTGCAACACTGCCTCCCTTCCCTGGGCGCGCAGGTGGTGATACATGCAGGAGATCGGCGTGATGCCGATGCCTCCCGCAATCAGCACCGACAGGCTCGCCGATGCGTCCAGTGGAAAATTGTTGCGCGGTGCCGAGATCGACAACGTGCTACCGACCCGCAATTGTTCATGTACGTAGCGCGATCCGCCACGACTGCTGCGGTCGTTGAGTACGCCCACCACGTAACGATGACGCTCGAGCGGTGAGTTCGACAGCGAATAGCTGCGCACCAGCCCATTGCCCAGATGCAGGTCGATGTGCGCGCCCGCCTCGAAGGCCGGCAACTCGCCGCCGTCGGGCAGGCACAGTTCCACGCTCACGACACCCTGCGCCTCCCAGCGCATGGCCTGTACACGGACGGAAAGAAGAGGACTGCTCATGAATGCACCACCATCAAATCAGATTCGTTCAAACAAGCTCATGCGGTCACGCGGTCATGCGCTCTGCGCGCCGCAGATCCACACCCAGACGGGCATACGCATCGATCTCCACCGTCAGTTCCGGAAACACCAGGGCGCTGACTTCCACCAGCGTGGAGCAGGGATACGGACCGTGCTCACCGAAGAAGTCACGGCGCGCACGTCCAACCTCGTCCTTGTGCGCGATATCGGTCAGGTAGATCACCAGCTTGGTGATGCTGCCCGGCGTACCGCCGGCAGCGCGCACCAGGTCGGCGATCTTGCCCAGCACCACCAGAGTCTGCCGGTAGGTGTCCAAGGTCTGCTGGCGTGTGGCCGGATGCGCCGTCATGCCGGACATCATGATGTCCTCGCCGATCACCAGGCAGTTGGACCAGGTAGCCGATGCCAACTCCGGCACACTGGCGCACTGCACATGGCGCACGACGGGCGCGTGGGTGGCGTCGTTCATGCCGCGCGGACCGGAGCCTTGGCTGCGGCCAGTTCTTCCTCGCGTGCCAGCTGGGCCTTGGCCAGCCCGCGCAGATGACGACGCAGGCGCACGATGCCCATGTCATGCTGGTACAGCATCTCGCGCTGGTTGGCATCGGGCTCCATCAGTTCCAGCACCACACGATCCTGCTCCAGCACGTTCCAGTGGCGTGCTTCCAGGCGGTTGCGATAGAGGAAGCGCCAGGTGTCGCGCTGCCAGCCCGAGAGCTTGCGGCAGCGCCAGTGGAAGACGGCGGCGATGTTGTCCACGATGGGCGTGTAGCTGCCGATGATGACGAAGCTGCCGCCGGGGCCACCGGTCTTGGGATAGGGAATGGCCAGGCGCATCCAGTGCAGGCCGGTATCGCCCCATTCGGTCCAGTCAAAGTTGACGTCGCGCTGGCCTTCCTTCTCGAAGACGAAACCGATGTCAGTCTCGCGGATGCCGAAGCTGGCGGTATTGTCGCCCTCGGCCATGGAGTGCGACTGCTTGTGCAGGAAGGTGCCGTGCATCGGGTCCATGACGTTGTCCAGCACGTAGCGGTAGTCGCCCTTCCATTCGGTGTAGCAGAGGAAGTTGGAATACTCGGGGCTGGTCAGTTCTTCCGGCAGGCGCAGCGGCGGCGGTGTATCGACATCCTCCAGGCTGTTGTAGAGGAAGATGGCACCGGCCGCTTCGGTCACGTGGAAGCGCCGTGTTGCCTTGGCTCCTTCCAGCTTGCAGCCGGGGCTGCCGGGCACACTGGTGACCACGCCGTCGAAGCGCACCTGCACGCCGTGATAACCACAGGCGATACGGTCGCCCATGGGAATGCCCATGGACAGCGGCGCACCGCGATGCGGGCAGTGGTCTTCCAGCGCATGCAGCTTGCCCGAGGGCTCGCGCCAGAACACGAATTTCTTGCCCAGGCGGCGCAGCGAGACCGGCTTTTCAGCCACGAACTCGGACGGGCAGATCGGATACCACAGGTCTTTCAGGCCGACGGCCAGGACGGCATCGACGGGATCATGGGCGGCAGTTCTCATTTCGGGTCTCTCCTGTTAGGGCTGGCAGGCTGGCGATGGACGATGGTCCTCAGGCGGCCAGGCGGGCGATCTCTTCCTGGTAGTTGGCTTCGGTCCAGATACCGGCGTTGTAGGGGCAGCTCGGGCCGGTACGATTGAGATGCGCCACCAGCGCACTCAATTCATGGATACCGGCGGCGTAGGCGCGCTCGATGGAGTCGCCCAGCAGGTCCTCGAACTGGGTCGGCGGGCGGCGGCGCGCCTGGTGCGGGTTGAGATAGATATCGGTAACAGTTGCAACCATCATTGGCCTCCATTTCTGACGCGCTCGCGGATGCGTTCGCGCACGGGAACAAAATCGTAAGTGGGATAGCACTCGGTACGGAACACGCCCCAGGCCGAGCGCTCAAGTTCGACATTGACTTGCGGCAGCAGCGCCGGCGGCAACGCCAGCGTGACGATCTGGCCCAGGCCCATGGCCACGGTCCAGGACACCACGCGGGTCCCTTCAACGGGAAAACGCTCCCACCAGTCCACCTGTTTCATGTGCGCCTGGATCTGCTCGAGATTCATGGACTGGTCATGCTTGAGGACGATGGTCAGCAGCATGGTGTCGGCGGAGGTTTCCGGATTCACTGGCGCTCCTTGTTTCATGCAGTGACGACTTCAGCTTGCGGCTGCAGCGGCACCTGCCAGGCATCGTAGCCATACACCCAGTCGGCATTGCCGCCTTCACGCAGCCAGTTGTTGCCACGTGATCCGATCTGGATGGTCGAGGCGCGCTCCATGCGCAGTTGCGCGTAGCGATGCAAGGCTGCAGGCACGTCGCCCAGCGCAGCGACGCTGGCCAGGCAACGCGCCAGCACCACCGCGTCTTCGATGGCCATGCCAGCCCCCTGTGCCATGAAGGGCATCATGGGATGGCAGGCATCGCCCAGCAGAACCATATTGCCCTTGGCCCAGGCCGGCAGCGGATCGCGTTCGTAGAGGGCGGTCTTGAGCACCTCATCGCAGGCGTCCAGCAGGGCTGTGGCATCCGGATGGAAGCCCGCATAGCTGTCGCGCAGTTCCTGCACGTTGCCCGGCGTGGTCCACGATTCCAGATGCCAGCTTTCCTGAGCGGTGGTGGCAAAGATGAAGATGTCCTGGCCGCGATTCAACGGGAAGGTAACGATCTGGCTTTCCGGATTCGGTCCCCACCATTTGGTAAAGGCCTGCAGGTTGGGCACAGCGGCCACCTTCGCTGCCGGGATCACGGCGCGGAAAGCCACCACCCCGGTGAAGCGCGGACTTTCCGCGCCGAACATGGCAGTGCGTACGGCGGAGTGAATGCCGTCGCCGCCGATGAGGACATCGACACGATCCTCGCTGCCATCGGTGAAGTGCAGGACAATGCCATCGCCCTCCTCCCGGATCGTTTCAGCACGCTTGGCAAAGCGCACCTGCTCCAGCGGGAACACGTCGGCCAACGCGGCCAGCAGATCGGCACGATGGATGGTCAGCTGCGGCGCACCGTATTTCTGTTCGGCGGTATCGCCCATGGCCAGGCGCGAGGTTTCCTCGCCGGTATTCCAGGTGCGGCTGATGCGATGGGTGGGACGCGCGGCGGTCCGGCGCACGGCCTCGCCGATGCCCAGGCCATCCAGTGCGCGCACTGCATTGGGGGTCAGGTTGATGTCTGCCCCCACGCGCAGGAATTGGCGCGACTGTTCATACACCACTACCTCATGTCCGGCGCGCTGCAGGGCGATGGCTGCCGTGAGGCCGCCAATGCCGGCACCGAGGATTCCGATCTTGAAGGACATCTGGATTTCCTTTCGTGAAATGTCTTACTTGCCGGCCGGCGCGCGGTCGGTCAGAAATTTGCCGCTCGGCCCCTGGGCGTTTTTCTGGCGCCGGGTGTTGCCGTCGATGCCGCCATCGATGGCCCATTCGGCAAACACGGTCGGGCCGGGTTCGAAGTCGCGCGGCTCCCAGTGGGCATCGAGCTGGTCTTCGTCGGCGTAATACTCGATGAGGCCACCGGCCGGATTCTTGAAGTACCAGAAATAGGCCGAGGAAATCGGATGGCGGCCCGGCCCCAGTTGCGTATCCCAGCCCTGACGCGACATGTGCATGCCGCCACCGAAGACCTCATGGATATCGCGCACCGTGAAGGCCACGTGATTGAGGCCCGCGCGTGCTTCCGGCGGTTGCAGCAGGAAGATGTCGTGATGGCCGCCGACGTCGGCGCAACGCAGGAAGGCGCCGCGTTCCGGATAGCGGTCGGAAGGGACGAAGCCGAAATGCTCGCAATAGAATTTTTCACAAGCCTTCACATCCTTGACGAAGAACACCACGTGCCCCACTTCGATGGGCGCAGCGCGTTCATAGATGGGGCTGCGCTGGTTGATGCGATTCTTCTCGTTCCAGGTGTTCATACGGGCGCATTGCACCTCCACCTCACGCTTGACCGAGACCTGGAAGCGCACCGCCAGTCCGTTGGGATCGGTGCAGCCCACGCGCTGACCATCGTTGACGAAGCCAGGCAAACCACTGATGCGACTGGCGAACTTGTCCAGCACCGCCGCCGAAGAGACGCCCCAGACCACTTCGCGCAGGGTCGGACCGGCTTCGATGGCCGGGGGCAGGCTGGGGTCGGCGCTGTCGCGCACGATGACACGGCAGCCGTTGTGCGATTCAAAGACCAGCCCGGCGGCACTCTCCTCTACCAGCGCCATGCCCCAGTCGAGGAAGAACCGGCGGCAGGTCGGCAGGTCGTCTGCGCCGTAGATGATTTCGTCGATACCCAATACGTCCATGTGACTCTCCAATCCGTGTTCAGCCCGCCCAGGGCAGCGGCTGTTCGTTCAGGCCCCAGTACATGGCCTTCTGCTCCATGTACTGCAGGATGCCCAATCGCCCCTTCTCGCGTCCCAGGCCGCTGTCACGCCAGCCGCCGAAGGGAGTCGAGATCGAGAACTGCTTGTAGGTGTTGATCCAGACATTGCCGGCTTGTACCGCACGGCCCACGCGCCAGGCGCGCTTGTAGTCGCGCGTCCAGATACCGGCGGCCAGGGCGTAGACGCTGTCATTGGCCTGCCGGATCAGATCCTCTTCATCGTCGAAGGGCATGGCGACCAGCACCGGGCCGAAGATCTCTTCCTGGCAGATGCGCTGATCATTGCGCAGTCCCTCGATGATGGTTGGCGTATAGAAGTAGCCACGCTCGAAGGCTGCGCCCTTGGGGCGCACGCCACCGGTGCGGATGCGGCCGCCGTCGGTGACGCCCATGTCGACGTAGCGCTCGATGCCCTCGCGATGACGGGCGGTGATCAGCGGTCCCATCTGGGTGCGTTCGTCGGCCGGATCGCCCACCCGCAGGGCGGCCGCACCGGCGGCCAGGCGCTCCATGAACGCTTCATGCAAGGAGCGCGCCACGAACAGGCGTGAACCGGCGATGCAGGATTCACCGGAGCTGCTGAAGATGCCGTAGAGCACACCGGCGACGGCATGATCGATATCGGCATCCTCGAACACCATGGTCGGCGACTTGCCGCCCAGTTCCAGCGATACCGGCATCATCTTGTCGGCGGCAATGTGGGCGATGTGTTTGCCGGTCGTGGTGCCGCCGGTGAAGGAGACGCGCTTGACCAGGGGATGCAGGGTGATGGCATCACCGATGACCGAGCCCTTGCCCGGCAGTACGCTGATGAGGCCCGCAGGTACGCCGGCCTCGATGCACAGACGCGCCAGCGCCAGCGCGGCCAGCGGCGTGACTTCCGCAGGCTTGACCACCACCGCGTTGCCGGCCGCCAGCGCCGGTGCCATCTTCTGTGCCTCGCTGGCAATGGGCGAATTCCACGGCGTGATGGCGGCCACCACTCCCATGGGCTCATGCACGCTCATGGTGAGATTGTCGCCGCGCATGGGGGTGAGCGTTTCTTCCAGGGTCTCGCAGGCAGCGGCAAAGAACTGGAAGGTGGCAGCGGCACTGGCTACCAGATTGCGCGTCTCGCTGATGGGCTTGCCGTTGTCCAGGCGCTGCAGTTGCGCCAGCGCCTCACCGTTCTCGCGGATCAGTTGCGCCACGCGATAGAGCACGGCAGCGCGTTCATGCGCTTTCTTCTGCGCCCAGCCGCTGGTACGAAACGCCCGGTCAGCACCGCTGATGGCTTCCTCCACGTCGGCTACGCTGGCTGCGTGCAGGCTCGCCACGGCTTCGCCGGTGGCCGGATAGAGCGTGGCATACCGATCCCCGCCCCCCAGGCGCCATTGACCGGCGATGCAGATGGGCTGGATATCGTTCAGATTCAACATGGTTCTTTTCTCCTGCCCCGGTTCAGATCGAGAGCGCATGGGCACGATTGCCCAGGGCGCGCACGACGCTGTAGACGGTCAGCGCCGATGTCTTGGGATTGGCCGCCAGCGGCTTGCCGCGCATGGTCAGCTCAAAGCCGCCAAAGGCACCGCTGGCCTCCACGTGGTGGATGTTCTCGCTCACGCCGGGGTCGGCGTAGAGCCGTACCCGGGTCTGGTCCAGGCCCAGCCCGGCCAGCGACAGCGTGGCCGCGACATTGGCATTCTTGGGATACAGGCGCGCGGCCTCGCGGGCACTGCCTTCAAAGATCACGGTCGCTTCCTGCAAGGCATCCAGATCGAAGGCCGTCTCCGCCGGCGTGTCTTTCCAGGCGCGCGGTGGCTTGCGCCCGGTGTAGACCACCGCGTCCAGACCGCCGACCTTGGCCGCCGCCAGGGCATCGATGGCACCGATCGCACCGGAGAGCAGTTGCACCTGGGTGCGGCCGGCACGGGCAGCGGCTTCCAGCTTGTCGACCAGGCCGGGCTCGGACAGGGCACCGATGGAAACCACCATGCAGGGGATACCGCGCTCCAGTGCCGGGATGATGTGTTCGCCGATGGCCTGGTGGCCCGCGCATTCGATGAGCAGGTCGGGACGTTCCTCCCCCAGGCGCGAGACCACCCGCGCCGAAGGGGCCAGCGTGGAGACGGCGCTGCGGGCGCGGTCCATGTGGGCCTCGGGCACCACCACCATGTCGAAGGCGACCTCGGGATCGCTTTTGAGGATTTCCATGACGCCCACTCCAATGGCGCCGCATCCGATCATCGATACGTGCAACATGCGCTTCTCCTTATGCCGTGGCCGCAGTGGCCGCAGCGGCAACCACGGCAGCAGCGGCGGCAGCGGCCTTTTCCTTCTCGTTGACCGGCGGTCCGGCAAAGGCAGTCTTGAAACTGCCGATGGCCAGCATGTCGATCTCCAGCAGGAAGGGGCCCGGTGCAGACGAGGCCTCCTTCAGTGCAGCCGCCACCTCGCCCAGGTTGCCCACGCGCTGGTGCCGCAGCTTGAGCGCCGAAGACAACTGGGCATAATCGGGCGTGTGCAGATCGACGTAGTGGCGGCGACCACCGTATTGCGCATCCTGAATGTTCTTGATGACGCCGTAACCCTTGTCATTCATCAGCACGATCACCATGTCGGCCTGTTCCTGCACCGCCGTGGCCAGCTCACCCAGATTGAGGATGAAGCCGCCGTCACCGGCCAGGGTGAAGGTCTTCTTGCCCGACCGCGTGACCGCCGCGCCGATGGCCGCACCGATGCCCATGGCCAGCCCCTGACCAATGCCGCCACCCAGGGCGTGCACGCCGGCGCGCGGATCGAAGATGCGCAGATAGCGATTGCCCCAGGTACTGTTGGAGACGGTCACGTCACGCACCCAGTTGAATTGACGACCGGCGCTCTGCTGCAACTGCTCCACCAGGGCACTGTAGGGGCCGAGCCCATCGACCAGTCCATGCACGGCCATCTCGCGCGCCTTGCCCAGATCGCCCATGAAGGCCGGATCGACCTTCAGCGCCGCCAGACGGTCCGCCAGCCCGGCCAGCACCAGCGCCGAATCTCCGCAGACGAAGTAGTCGCTGGTATAGCAGCGGCCTTCGGCCGCCGGGTCAGCATCGACCCGGTACAGCGGGCGCGGCAGCTTGAGTTCATATTTGAGGGTTTCATTGCCGCGCAGGCGCGAACCGACCACGAGCATGGCATCGCAGCTCTGGTAGAACTGCTCCACCGGCTTGTGCAGGTTGAATGCGCCCAGCGAGCGTGGGTCATCCTCGGGCACGATGCCGCGCCCTTGGGTACTGGTCACCACGCCAAAGCCCAGATCCAGCAGGCGCTGTACTTGTGCGCCGGCATGGCGGGCACCGCCGCCCAGCCACAGCAGAGGACGCTTGGCCTTCATCAGACGCTCGGCCAGTTCATCCAGCGCGCGCGCCGACGGTACGCTCTGCGGGATAGCCAGCGGTTGCAGGTTGATCGGCATGGGGATCATGGCCGCCTGGATGTCGATGGGAATCTCCACCGAGACCGGGCCCATGGGCGGCGTCAGCGCCGTCTGCACGGCCAGCTTGATGGTACTGATGGCAGTCTCGACGCTGCGGATGCGGAAGGCCGCCTTGGAGATGGCCTTGAGCATGCTCAACTGGTCCGGTGCTTCATGGATGTAGGCCAGGCTCTGGTCCAGATAGGGTGTTTCGATCTGGCCGGTCAGGTGCAGCAGGGGCGTACCGGCGGTGAGTGCCTCGACCATGGCACCGGCGGCGTTGCCGGCGGCGGTGCCGGTAGAGGTCAGGCAAACGCCCAGGCCAGCGGTGGTACGGGCGTAGGCATCGGCCATGTTGGCGCCGCCGGCTTCGCCACGCGCCGGAATGAATCGGATCTTGCCGCGCTCGCCGAAGGCATCGAGGATGGGCATGTTGTGGATCGAGATCACACCGAAGGCAGCCTTCACGCCGCACTGCTCGAGGAAAGCCGCAATGGCGCAGCCGACGGTGACTTGGGGTTGGGTATTAGGCATGGCGGGAAAGTCCTCCTGAAACATCGATATGGCTGCCTGTGGTGTACGAGGAAAGCGGCGTGGCGAGGAACATGATCGCCTGCGCGGCTTCCCGGGGAAGGCCGAGACGGCCGAGTTGGATCTGTTTTCTGGCGGCCAGCGCAGCGGTCCATTGGGCCCAGCTCTGATCCTGCTGCTCCGGGCCACGGGCAGCGTAGCGGCGGCGCCATTGGCCCGACTCCACCAGGCCGATGAGGATGCCGTTGACGCGTACGCGTGCGGCTTCGCCGCCGGCCAGTTCGGTGGCCAGCGAACGCACCAGGTTGTGTACTCCGGCGCGGGCCGCCGAGGTCGCCACCATGTGCGGCTCGGGTTGCGTGGCCAGCAGCGAGTTGACGCAGACGATGGCGGCATCGCCATCTCGCGCACTCATGGCCTGCAGCTGCGGCAAGAAAGCGCGGGTGGGGTAGATCACCGAAAAGAATTTCAGACGCAGCTCTTCGCTCCAGGCCTCATCGGCCGTGTCGGCAAAGGTCGAGACGCGTCCCTGTCCGGCGTTGTTGACCAGCATGGAGACCGGGCCCAGCGTGCTTTCCACCGAGGCTGCAAAGGCTTGCACCTGCTCCTGCGCCAGCACGTCACAGGGCGCGCTGTAGAGTCGGGCTTGGGGATAGCGTTCACGCAGCGCGGCCTCAGCCTGCTTCAGGCGCTCGCCATCGCGGCCGCAGAAGGCCACCGCCGCACCGGCTTCCAGCAAGAGTTCCACGGTGGCCAGGCCGATGCCGGAGGAACCACCGGTCACCACGGCCACCCTGCCCTGAAGAGAAGTCATGGGCATCTCAGCCTCGCCACATGTTGACGACCTTGGCACCACGCTCGGGCGCATGGTCCAGCAGGCGCGAGAGTTCGGCGGCGGTCTCGCGGACCCGGGCCACGATCACGTCCAGCTGGCTGGCATCGATGTGTGGTGAGGGAATGGTCGCACCCAGCGCCGCCACCACATTGCCGGAATGATCGCGCACCGGGGCGGCGACGGTGGAAATGCTGGTTTCGAAGAAGCCTTCCTGCAAGACGAAGCCGCGCTCCTTGTCGGCCTGCACCATGTCGAACAGCTCGACCACGGTCTTGGGCGTGTTGCTGGAGAATACTTCCAGGTGTTCTTCCGGATACAGAGTGCGCAGTTGCGGCAGGGTCAGGTCTTCCAGCAGCACGCGGCCCAGCACGGTGGCATGCGCGGGCAGACGGGTACCGACGTTGACGTGGCTGGTGAAGGCGGTCTGGGTGACCGACTTGGCGACGTAGACGATGGAACGGCCATCGCGCACCACCAGGTTGCAGGAGTAGCCGATCTCGTCGCGCAGGCGTTCCAGCAGCGGGCGGCCGATCTCGGTCAGCTCCAGCGAGGCCAGATATTCAAAGCCCAGGCGCAGTACCGACATGCCCAGACGATAATCACGCCCGCCATCGGCGCGCTCGACGAAGCCCATGCGTTCCAGCGTGGCCAAGAGACGGAACACGGTGGAGCGCGGAATGTCCAGGCGGCGCGCCAGCTCGGGAGCGGAGAGGGTCTTGTCCTGGCGGCTGAATTCGCACAGCAGGCGCAGGCCACGTTCCAGGCCGGGGACGGAGTACTTGTCTTGCGACTCTTCTTCTGGCATCACTGGTTTGTTCATGATGATTATCTGTTCTGGTTGGTTGAGGTGAACTGCGCGCGCACCAGCGCGGCAAAGGACGACGGCTGCTCGATATAGCAGGCATGGCCGGCGCCGTCCACCAATTGAAAGGGAAGTTCAAACTGCCGGGCCAGCCCTTCACTGGCCTGCGGGGTGGTGACGATATCTTCTGCACCGCAGGCCACCGACACCCCCCGTCGTGGCGCTGCCTGCAGATAAGTCGCGATATCATCACCGCACAACAAGTGCACCGCCTGGGTATAGCCCTGCGCATCGAGCCGCTGCATGTTCCAGCGTACCCAGGCGTGCTGTTCTTCACTGGCCTGTGCCGACAGCAGGCGCGTGCGCTGCAAGGCCAGACCAGCCACACCCAGCCGCTGCAAGGCGTCCAGGCGCTCCCGGCGCACCTGCGCAGACCGTTCTTGCTGACCGGCAGCGCCATAGCCCTGGGCCGGGTCGGCCAGCAGGGTGCAGCGTGCGCGACCATCACCGTGGGCCAGGTAGGCGGCCGCCATCAAGGCGCCCAGCGAGTGACCGACCAGCACGCACTGCGTGATCTCCAGCGCCGCCAGCATCTGCTGCAGACGCCGGGCATAATCGTCCGCCTTGGGCACGTCCATCGGCAGTGGCGTGGAGCTGCCATAGCCGGGCGCATTCCAGGCGATCACGCGGGCATCGGCGGCCAGCGCCAACGCCGTATTGAGCCAGGAGGCCGCGCCCGAGCTGATGCCATGCAGCAGGACCACGACCCGCTCGTTGTCGCTGCGCCCGCCGACGCGATAGCTGACCTGCCCGCCTGGCACGGCAACGTGCTGCTCGGGAAAATGACGGGCCAGCAGTGCCAGCCAGGCATGCAGGCTGTCATCCGATCCGGCGGGCAACGTGGCGTTCATGGTCGGTCTCTCGGTCTTCAGCGCTTGATCGAGGCCAGTGGATGCTCGGGCGGATAGGTCGGCGTGATGGGCTTCTTGGCGCCCAGCATCACGCACATCAGTGCATCCTCGTCACCGATGTTGATTTCCTCGCGATACACCCCTGGCGGCACCGACACCACGTCGCGGTCGGTGAGGATGGTTTCGAAACGTTCGCCATCCTTCTCAAGTACCAGCTTGAGTTTGCCGCGCAGGACAAAGAAGACTTCCTCGACATCGATGTGCAGATGCGAGGGACCTTCGTGGCCGGCCGGGATGATCATGGTCGAGAAGGTGAAGTGTTCGGACGGAATCACGTTGGCATCTTGCGCCACCCCGGTTCCGCCGGTACCGATGTAGCGCATCTGGGCGCGGCGATACTTGGGGTCGTAGTCGGCCTGGAACTTCAGCGCATTCCAGTCGTACGTGCGGGTCGACAGGCGCGCCACGCGCGACTCCATCCAGTCGGCAAAGCTGGCGCCGGCCGGGCGGTCCCAGCTGCGGCCCATGTTTTCCTGTTCGGACATATCGGTCATGCTTTTCTCCTTGAATTGATTCTGAATTGATCCGGGTCCAGCACCTGCCCTGCAGGCAGCTTCAGTGCATCACGAATCCGCCATTGACGGCCATTACCTGGCCGGTAAAGAAACGCGCCAGATCCGACAGGGCGAACACCACGGCACCGCACACATCCTCCGGCAACTGATCTCGTTGCAGGGCGCGGCCATCGAGGTAATGTTGATGACGCGCCTGCGGCACGTACTCGGTCGCCTCCACCAGGGTCAGGCCGGGTGCCACGGCATTGACCGTGATATTGTCGCCGCCCAGTTCGCGCGCCAGCGAGCGGGTCATGCCGATGACCGCACTCTTGCTGGCGACATAGGCCAGCAGATTGGGCGCGCCCCACAATGGCGTGTCCGAAGAAAGATTGACGATGGCGCCACGCCCCGAGGCGCGCAAGGCCGGCAGGCAGGCATTGGTCATGAGCCAGGTACCGCGCACGTTGACGTCCATGACGCGGTCCCACATCTCCAGCGCCAGTTGCTCGCTGCTCCTGCCACCGGAATTGGTGATGGCGGCGTTGTTGATCAGCCCGTCAAGTCCCCCCAGCCATGCGATGGCGGCCTGCGCAGAGGATTGCACCGATGCCGGATCCGCCAGGTCCAGCGTGAAACCCTCGACGGCCAGACCGCGTTGCTGCAACGTGCAGACCGCAGCCGCCAGGGTGTCCTGCAGGATATCGGCCATGGCCACCCTGGCCCCGGCGGCGGCAAGGGCTTCGACGAACGCCAGGCCGAGGCCGCGTGCCGCGCCAGTGACCAGAATGCGTCGTCCTGCCAAAAGAGTCACCGTGCTTGCTGCTGACATGTTCATGCTCCTGTGTCCTGTCGGGAAATCGCCATCAAGCTCAGACGGTGCTGGTATGGACCTTGGGCAGGTAGTGCAGTACCTTGCGTTCGGCCCAGACCACCGCGCCGTAGGTGACTACGCCGATCAGGGTCAGGGCGACGATGGAGACGAAGACGGCGGCGGTGTTGCCCTGCCCTTCGCCATCCACCAGCAGATAGCCCAGACCCTGGTTGCCACCGACCAGCTCGCCCACGGTCACGCCGATCACCGACAGCGTGGAGGCGATACGCAGCCCCGAGAACAGTGCCGGCAGTGCCGAGCGAAACTCCACCAGATGGAAAATCTGCCAGCGCCCGGCATTGAGCGTACGCACCAGGTTGACCATATCGGGGTCGACAGTACGGATGGCCGAGAGCACGTTGATCATGATGGGGAAGAACACGATCAATACCGCCACGATGATCTTGGGATAGATGGTGTAGCCCAGCCACATCACGAACAGCGGCGCAAAAGCGACCTTGGGCGCGATCTGCAGTGCCAGGATGTAGGGCGAGAGCATGGCTTCGGCACGCGGCGAGAGGCCCAGCGCCACACCGACGGCCAAGCCGAGCAAGGCCCCGAAGAGGAAACCGAACACCACCTCCATGGCAGTCACACCGAAGTGCTGCAGCAGTTGTGCGTTGTTCCACATCACCACGCCCTCACGCACGACCTGCATGAAATTGGGCAGGATGTATTCGGGCAGGCCGAGCATGCCGGGCCCCCATTGCCAGGCGGCGATGAAGAGCACCAGCAGCACCAGGCTGCCACATACGGTACGTGCCTTCTCACTGAACAGCGGACGACGTGGCTGGGTCGCGGGTACAGCGGATGGCTCGGAACTGGACATGGTCAGGTCTTTGGCTGTCGTGGTGTTCATGATTACTTGGCCACTCCCACGAACTGGTTGGTGAAGAGTTCATTGAGCGGCGTGGCTTTGCTCACGATGCCTTCGCTGACGTAGAACTTCTGCACCGCATCCATGCGCGCCGGGTCGATCTGGCCCAGGGTCTTCTGGTTGGCATAGACGTATTTGTCGTACATCTCGAAGGTGGCCTGGATGCTGGCCTCCTTGCCCTTGTAGCTGGGCAGCGCGGCGACATAGTCATCGGCAGCGGCCTTGGGGTCTTTCATGATGTCCTGCATGCCGCGCAGGGTGGCGCGCACCAGCCGCTTCAACAGTTCGGGGTTCTTCTTGATGGTGTCATCCGAGGCCAGGATGGCCTGCGCCATGCTCTTGAAACCGCCGTTGTCCAGCAGCTCCAGCTTGGCGCCGGCATCGGTCGCATTGACCACCCAGTCGGGCACCCCGGCAAAGCCCTGCGACTTGCCCGAGGTGTAGAGCTGCCACACGCCGGCGGGACCGGCGGCCTGGATCTGCACATCGGTCTTGGACAGTCCGGCAGTCTTGAGGCTACCGAGGAAGGCGTAATAGGTGGTGTCGGTATAGGACATGACGGTCACTGTCTTGCCCTTCAGATCCTTCAGGGTCTTGATGCCATCGGCCGGATTGGCCGCCACCATGGTGACGGAACCTGCCCCCAGCACGGCAATGGCCTTCACCGGAATGCCGTTGGCACGTACCACGATGGGCGTATCCCCGATGGCACCGCCGATGACGGCATTGCCGGCACCGATCTGCTTGGCCACGTCAACGCCACCCTTGGCGACGATGAAACTGACCTTGAGATTTTCGTCGGCGTAATAGCCCTTGTGCTGGGCCAGCACCCAAGGGGCGAAGGCTGGTGAATTGGGGGGCGCGGGCAGCAGGTAGGTCACTTCTTCCGGGGCCGCGTGGGCCACTGCCGGAACGACGGTCACGCCGACGGCGGCAACCAGGGCAAGTGCACTGGCGGCGGATGCAAACAGGTTCTTCATGTTTCTGGCTCTCCCTTGAGGTCTCTCTGTTGACGGGTGAAAACGGGTGAAGATGCAGCGTGAAATCAGTGGAGCTCGGCGGTCTCTTTGCCCACCTTGAGCAGTTCCATCAGGCGTCCTTGCAACGGACCGATCTCGGGCAGCTTGCGACGCTCCAGCGGGTTGTCGCGGAACGGCAGGTTGACTTCGATTTCCTCGACGATGGTGCCGGGACGTTCGCTCATGACCAGCAGACGGTCCGACAGGGCGATGGCTTCCACCAGGTCGTGGGTGATGAAGAGCGCGGTCTTCTTCTTTTCGTAGAGCATCTTGGCCAGGTCCTGCTGCAGCACCATCTTGGTCTGCGCATCCAGGGCAGAGAAAGGCTCATCGAGCAACAGCACCTGCGGATCCACCGCCAGCGTCCGGGCCAGCGCGGCGCGCTGGCGCATGCCACCGGAGAGCTGGTACGGGTAATGCTCCTCGAAGCCCTTGAGGTGGCACTTGGCCAGCAGTTCATCGGCGATGCGACGGCGTTCGGCCTCGCGCATGCCATCGATCTCCAGGCCGAGGGTGACGTTGGCGCGGATATTGCGCCAGGGCATGAGCAAATCCTTCTGCAGCATGAAGGCCACCTTGCGGACCGGCTTGGTCACTTTCTCGCCACCGACGAAGACCTCGCCCTCGCTGGGCAGGTACAGGCCGGCCCCCATGTTGAGCAGCGTGCTCTTGCCACAGCCCGAGGGACCGATGATGGAGACCACCTCGCCACTTTTGATGGACAGATTGACATTGGTGACGGCCGCCCGTGCTTGTGCCGTCTGGCGATCGACAAAACGCTTGCCGACCTTGCGGAATTCGATTTCGATCATGTTGCCTCTGCTCTTTGCCCTGGCACGCGGTTGCGCCCCAGCTAGTCTTCCCGGCTGCCGCCTCTGATGGACGGGTGTCTCCTGCCGGGCGCGGAAACGTTCCATATATGAAACAACAATTTATATATGGGAGATATTCAACGCCAATATAGCAGATATCTCGGCGCGGAATAACTTATTTTGTTCCATATATGAACTGATGGTTTATATAAAAACCGTTTCAGAGCAAAAAGCAAATTACATACCAGGCTCGAAAGCCCCGTCTGACCGGGTTTATGTCAGGCAGGACAAACTTCGTCGCCCCAAAATCTCCCGTCGCCACCAAAGTACGGTGCAGCTTTGCACTGCCTTGGCGCCTGTCGCGGCTGCGCGACGCTGGGCATTACGCCGGGCTTCCCCGCGCTTGTCGTGGAAATGCCATGAGAAAGCAACTGAATCGACATCACGGAAAAATAATCACAACTTGACGGATCTTTTCTGGATGAGCCAACTCAATAGCGTTACAAGATCCGTGCATATCGTCATAAAGCAGGCAATTAGTTGCGCAAATTGCATGCAATTAAACGAACATGGCGTATAGACCGCGTAAAAATGTGTAATTGCATCATTTATATACGGGAATTTCATTCACCCTGTACATGGCGGCCACAGCCATGGCAGGTCTGAGGGGGTCTTGCAACCTGATCGGAAGCAAATTACATCTAGAGGGGCTTTTCCATGAACAAATTGAAAGTATCCACCCGCCTGGCCTTGGGCTTTGCCAGCGTTGTCGTCTTGCTGGTCGTCATTTCTCTCGTCGGCGTGTGGGGCATGTCCACGGTCAAGGGCAACCTGTCCGACATCATCGTCAACAACCAGCAGGGTTCGATGGTGGACCAGATGAACACCAGCGTGCGCGTCCGTGCTCTGGCCATCCGCAACATTGCGCTGTTCCAGGATCCGGCGCTGATCAAGCGCGAGATCGATCGCATCAAGGTGCAGGAAAAGTCCTATCAGGAGGCGCGCACCAAGCTCGCCAAGCTCTTTGAACAGCCGGGGACGACGCCAAAGGAACATGAACTCTTTGATCGGATCGCGCAGAACGCCGCCGAGACCGAGCCACTGCTGGCCCAGGCCGTGGCGCTGGCCCAGGACAACAAGACGGCGGAAGTGACCAGCCTGCTGGTCCAGAAGATCCGCCCGGTCCAGGCCAAATGGCTGGACAACCTGGATGAACTGGGCAGTTTCGAAGACAAGCTCAACGCCCAGGCGGCTGCCGACTCTGACGTCACTTACAGTGGCATCCTGACCACCACCTGGACGCTGGTGGCCGCTGCGGTACTGCTGGCCTTGGGCGCAGCCTTCCTGATCGTGCGCAGCGTGCTGCGCCAGCTCGGTGGCGAACCGGCACATGCCCAGGAACTGGCGGCCCAGATCGCCCAGGGCAACCTGGCCGTGACGATCCCGCTGACCAAGGGTGACCACAGCAGCCTGATGGCCTCGCTGGAGAACATGCGCGCCCAGCTGACCAGCATCGTCGATGGCATCAAGCGTTCGGCCGAGTCGATTTCCACCGCCGCCGGCCAGATCGCGGTAGGCAACCTGGATCTGTCGCGCCGTACCGAAGAGCAGGCGGCGTCGCTGGAAGAAACTGCGTCGAGCATGGAAGAGATCACCTCCACCGTGGAGCAGAACACCCAGAACGCCGGCCAGGGCAACCAGCTGGCGCGCTCTGCCTCACTGCATGCGCAAAAGGGCGGCGAGGTGGTGGAACGTGTGGTCGATACCATGAAGGATATTTCCGACAGCGCCAACAAGATCACTGAGATCATTTCGACCGTGGAAGGTATCGCTTTCCAGACCAATATCCTGGCACTCAACGCCGCCGTGGAAGCCGCTCGTGCCGGCGAACAGGGCCGCGGCTTCGCAGTGGTGGCGACCGAGGTGCGTTCGCTGGCCCAGCGCAGTGCCTCGGCGGCCAAGGAAATCCGGGGCTTGATCGAGTCGTCGGTACAGCACGTGGGAGCAGGCCAGAAACTGGTCGACGAGGCCGGCCAGACCATGAGCCAGGTGGTGCAGTCGATCCAGCAGGTCAATGACCTGATGAGCGAAATCACGGCGGCGTCCAGCGAACAGAGCTCGGGCATCAGCCAGATCAACATCGCCATCTCGCAGATGGATGAAGTGACGCAGCAGAACGCAGCGCTGGTGGAAGAATCGGCCAGCGCTGCGCAATCCATGGCGCAACAGGCCGACAGCCTGCGACAGGCCGTGTCGGTATTTCGTATCGAGCCGCCAGCGCTGGCGCCGCTTGTTTCTCGTGAACCCGGCTTCGGCAGCACGACTGCCCTGCTGAGCCCGGCCTGAAGTCGCGCCGCCGGCCGCCTCCTCAATGCAGGGCGCGGCCGCGGTGCTCCAGCCACGACAGCCAGCGCACCAGCGGCAGCAACAGCGCCAGGTAAAGCAAGGCCGCCAGCACGATGGGCGAAGGATTGTAGACCAGCGACTGGGCATCGCGCGCCACACGCAGCAGTTCGGGCAGCGCCACCACGCTGGCAATGGTGGTGAGCTTGATGACTTCGATGCCATTACCCACCAGGTCCGGCAAGGCGTTGCGCACCGCCTGGGGAACCACCACGTACGCCAGCGCCTGGGTGCGCGAGAGACCAGTGGAGCGCGCCGCTTCCATCTGTCCGCCGGGAACGCTCTCGATGCCGGCGCGCAGCACCTCGGCGAAGTAACTGGAATTGTTGAGCATGAAGCCCAGCGCCACCGCCAGCAGCTTGGGCAGTTCCAGCCCCAGGAACGGCGCGCCGAAATAGATCAGGATCAGCAGCACCAGCGGCGGGAAGGAACGGAAAAAGTCCACATACACCGCCACGGCAATGCGCACCGTGCGCGAACGGCTCTGGGTCGCCAGCAAGGCCAGCAGCAAACCCGAGATCACACCGATCGGAATGACCAGCAGCGACAGCCACACCGTGGTCCACAAGCCTCCCAGCAGGAAAGGCAGGACCTGGCGGTACACCTCCAGGTTGAAGAAATTCTGCAGCAAGGCATCCATGATGGCCCTCTCCTATCGTTTCCAGCGCCAGCGCGTTTCCAGCCAGCGCGCCAACAAGACCACCGGAATGAAGATCAGCAGGTAGGCTGCCGCCCCCAGCATCAGCGGGGTCGGATTGCCGGCATTGCTGCTGGCGGCCTGGGCCGTGTTGAGAATTTCGGACAAGGCGACCACCGAGCCCAGCGCCGTATTCTTGGTGATCGAGATGACGCGGTTGGTCAGCGGCGGCACGGCCATGCGCAAGGCCTGCGGCAGGATCACGGCGGCCATGGTCTGCCCCCAGGACAGCCCGGTCGAGCGGGCCGCCTCGCTCTGCCCGCGCGGCAAGGAAGCGATGCCGGCCCAGATGCTCTCTTCGGCATAGGCGGCCAATACAAGCGTCAGCGCCAGCCAGGTCGCGGTGAAGGACGACATGGCCAGGTCGATATACGGAAACGCAAAGAAGAGCACGATGATCAGGATCAGCGGCGGCAAGGCCCGCATCACATCGGCAAAGGCCACCACCAGCCACACCAGGCCACGCTTGCCGGTAGCGCGCAGCACCGCCAGCAGCAGGCCCAGCAGCAGGCCGGAGACGATCACGGCCAGGCTCAGCAGCACGGTCACGCCCATGCCGCGCAGGATGTCGGGCCAGTAGCGGGCGGCGATCTCGGCGTTGAAGAAGGTGAAGAGGAATTGCTCCATGGTTCAGCCGTGCTGTGCAAAGCGCGCCACGAAGGCTTTGGTGCGGGCTTGCTGCGGATCGCCGAAGATCTGCTCGGGCGGTCCTTCCTCGACGATCACGCCACCGTCCATGAAGACCACGCGATCGGCCGCCGCGCGGGCAAAGGCCATTTCGTGCGTGACCACCAGCATGGTCATGCCGGCTTCGCGCAGTTGACGCATCACCTGCAGCACGCTGCCGACCAGTTCGGGATCGAGGGCGCTGGTCGGTTCATCGAACAGCATCACCTTGGGTTCCAGTGCGATGCCTCGAGCGATGCCCACGCGCTGCTGCTGGCCGCCGGAAAGCTGGCCGGGGAAGGCTGATGCCTTCTCCAGCATCCCCACCTGCTCCAGGGCCCGCCGCGCGCGCCGCTCGGCCTCGGCCTGGGAATGCTTCTGCACCTTCTTCAGGGCCAGCATCACGTTGCCCAGCACGCTCATGTGCGGATAGAGGTTGAACTGCTGGAACACCATGCCGACCTTCTGACGGATCGCATTGAGGTCGGCGCGGGCGTGCATGATGTCCACGCCGTCCACCACGATCTGGCCGGCGCTGGGTTCTTCTAGCCGGTTGCAGCAACGCAGCATGGTGCTCTTGCCCGAACCGGACGGGCCGATCACGCAGATCAGCTGGCCCGGCCGCACGCGCAGGTCGATCCCGCGCAGGACCGTATTGCCCTCATAGGACTTGTGCAGGCCGACGATTTCAAGGATGGGTGCGGCGAGGTTCATGGCGGCATCAGTCTCGGTTCGTTCAGGCGATTCGGGCAATCCGGGCGCGGTGCTGCGGGCTCACTTGCACTTGAGCGTCACGGGCGTCGGGTCGTAGCCATCCAGGCCCGGCACGCCCTGCCCCACGCCGACCTTGACCACGGTGGCATCTGGCGCCGGGGTATAGCCGAACCACTTCTGCGCGATCTTGCCCAGCGTGCCGTCTTGCTTCATGCACTTGAGCGCCATGCCGGCGGCGTCGCGGCCGGCCTTGTCATCCAGGCGGAAGGCCAGTGCCCACACCAGGCCGGTCTTGACGGTGTAGGAGGTCTGCACGGCCGGATTCTGCTTGGCGGCCCAGGCGGCCACGGTGCTGCCGGCCAGGTTGGCGTCGGCACGGCCGGATTGCACGGCCTGCACCGCATCGGCGTTGTTGCCATAGACGTCGTACTTGAAGCCGTACTTGGGTGCGTTGTCGCGTGCCCACAGCTCATAGGCCGAGCCCTTGTTGACCGAGATGGTCTTGCCCTTCAGGTCTTCCAGCGCATGGATGGGGGCGGCGCCCTTCTTGATGACGAAGGTGTAGTCGGTATCCAGATAACCCTCGGTGAAGAGCATGGACTTGGCGCGCTCGGGGGTGGCCGTCACGGGCGCCAGCACGAAGTCATATTTCTTGGCATTGAGCCCCGGTACCAGGCCGGAAAACTCGGTGCCTTCGATCTCGATCTTGCGGCCCAGGCGGCGCGCCAGTTCTTCGCCCAGGTCGATGTTGAAGCCTTGCAGGCCACCGCCCAGCTTGACCATGGCATGCGGCGCAAAGGTGGCATCCACACCGGTACGCAGCGGACCACTCTGCGCCATCGCGCCGGCCGACAACAGCGCACTGGCCGAGAGCACGGCCAGCAGGGAACACTTCAGGGAAGACTTGGAAGGTAGGGCCAGGAACGGGAACATCGCAACACTCCTCGATTGGGTGGAAGGTGGACAGTGATTCAGGTAGACAGCTCGGACGGCGACAGCGGCTCGCCGGCCCCGGTGCGCTCGACGATGAGACGGTAATGCTCGGGACGGCGGTGCTTGGCGAAATTGAAGACATGCTGCAGAAATGTTTCACCCAGTTGCAGATCGCAACTGGCGAAGATCACCTCATCCTCCTCACCCTGCGCCTGCGCCACGATCTCGCCGGAAGGCGCCACGATGGCCGAGCCGCCGATCATGTGGAAACCATCCTCGAATCCGCACTTGGCAGCGGCGGCCACCCACAATCCGTTCTGGTAGGCATTGGCCTGCAGCGACAGCAGGTGGTGGAACATGCGCAGGTGCGGCGGCTCGTTCCAGTGGATGTTCCAGGATGGCGTGTTGTAGCCCAGCGTGACGATGCGCGCGCTCTGCAGGCTCATGACGCGATAGGTCTCCGGCCAGCGACGGTCATTGCACAGGCACTGGCCGATGCGCGTGCCCAGCATGTCGGTGACACCGAAGCCATCGTTGCCGACTTCGAAGTACTTCTTTTCCAGATGCTGGAAAGGCGCATCGGGCTTGTGGTCGCTGTGTCCGGGCAGGTGGATCTTGCGATAGCGCGCCACGATCCTGGCCTGGTCATCCACCAGGATGGCGGTGTTGTAGTGATGGCCATCGGGTGTAAGTTCACCATAGCCCAGGTAGAAGCCGATCCCCAGCTGCGCGGCCAGATCGAACAGCGGCCGGGTCTGCGGGCCGGGCATCTCGGACTCAAAGAAACGGGCATCGATCTCGGCCTGGTCTTCCATCCAGTAGCGCGGGAAGAAGGTGGTCAGTGCCAGTTCGGGAAACACCACCATCTTCGCGCCACGGGCGGCGGCCTCGCGCATCATCTCCAGCAGGCGGCGCACCACCGTGGTCCGGTCTTCGGCCAGTTGCACCGGCCCCATCTGGGCCACGGCCAGGCCGAAACGATTGTCCTTGTTGCTCATTGCGATTCCCATGCCTTTCCCTTGAGGCCGAGCAGACCCGGCAGATGGCTGCGTGTCGGCCGCTGCGCAATGCTGGCCGGCTCCGGACACTGGCGCGCGATATAGCGGCCCGAGCCGCGCGCCACTTTCAGTTCACCCGCGCTGACCACCACGCGGCCACGGCTGATGACCACTTCCGGCCAGCCCTTGATCTGCCGTCCTTCGTAGGGCGTATAGCCCACGTTGTCGTGCAGGAGAGCGGCAGTGATGGTGGTCTCGCGTTCCGGGTTCCAGATCACCAGGTCGGCATCGAGCCCCTCGGCGATGTTTCCCTTGCAGTGCGACAGCCCATACATGTGGGCGTGATTGGTCGCCGTCAGGCGCACGAATTCGTGGATGTCGAGGCGGCCCTTGAGCACGCCTTCGGAAAACAGCAGCGGCAGGCGCAACTCGATGCCCGGCACGCCATTGGCCATTTCCTTGAAGGTGGTGTCTTCGCCGCGCGGCAGCTTGCCGCTCTCGTCGAAGCGATACGGCGCATGGTCGGAGCTATACATGCCCAGCGTGCCATCCTTGAGCCCGGCCCAGACCGCCTCCTGGGCGTTGGCATCGCGCGGCGGCGGGCTGCAGCAATACTTGGCCCCCTCCACGCCGGGCAGGTCGATATCCTCCGCCGTAAGGAACAGGTATTGCGGGCAGCTCTCGGCGTAGATCTGCGCGCCCAGCAGCCGGGCATTGCGAATGGTCTGCACCGTCTCGGCACCGGCCACGTGCACGATCAACACCGGCACGCCGATCAGGCGCGACAAGGCAATGGCGCGATGGCTGGCCTCAGCCTCGGCCAGCGGATCGTGCGCCACCGCGTGGAACTTGGGGGCGGTATGTCCCTGGTCCAGCAGGCGCGAGGCGAGCCAGCGGATCATGTCGTGATTCTCCGCATGGATCATCACCAGCGCCCCTTCGCGGCCGGCCAGCGCCATCACGTCCAGCAGCTGGTAATCATCGAGCTTGAGGGCGTTGTAGGTCATGTAGACCTTCAGCGAGGTGATGCCTTCGCGGATGGCTTGCGGCAGGTCGTGTTGCAGGGCCTGCTCGTCAGGGTCGGCCAGGATCAGGTGGAAGCCATAGTCGATCACCGCCTTCTCGCGGGCGCGTTGCGCATAATCGGCGATCACGTCGGGAATGCGCTTGCCGCGATGCTGGGCCGCAAAGGGAATGATGGTGGTGGTGCCGCCGAAAGCGGCCGAGACCGTGCCTGAATAGAAATCATCGGCACACATCATGCCCATGCCGGAGAGCTGTTCGATGTGGCAATGGCTGTCGATGCCACCGGGCAGGACCCAGCGGCCTGCGGCATCAATGTCGTCGCGGCCGGGCGGCAGGTCCGCCGCGATGCGCACGATCACGCCATCCTTGACGCCAATATCGGCCAGGAAGGTCTCGCGATCAGTACTGATGCGGCCGTTGCGGATGGTCAGGTCGAAGTCCATGCGGTGGTCTCAGGGTCAGAAGGTTCCGGGATAGGCGCCGCCATCCATGAGCAGATTTTGTCCGGTGACAAAACCGGCCTGGGCGCTGCACAGCCAGGCGCAGGCATCGCCGAATTCGGCCGGCTGGCCGAAGCGGCCGGCCGGGTTGGCGGCACGGCGCGCGGCCAATACTTCCTCAGCCGTCTTGCCGGTGCCACGGGCGCTGGCTGCCGCCGTGGTGAGAAGGCGCTCGGTCTCGAAGGGACCGGGCAAGAGATTGTTGATCGTCACATTGTGGGCCACGGTCTTTCTCGCCAGACCGGCAACGAATCCGGTCAGGCCGGAACGCGCGCCATTGGACAGGCCAAGGATGTCGATGGGTGCTTTCACCGCCCCGGAAGTGATGTTGACGATGCGGCCGAAGCCTCGCTTCATCATGCCGTCCACGGTGGCCTTGATCAGTTCGATGGGGGTGAGCATGTTGGCGTCGATGGCGGCGATCCAGTCTTCGCGCGACCACTCGCGGAAGTCGCCCGGCTTGGGGCCACCTGCATTGGTCACCAGGATGTCCGGCGCGGGACAGGCGGCCAGCGCCAGGGCACGGCCCTCGGGGGTGGTGATGTCACCGGCCACGGTGATGACGGTGGCGCCGGTGGCGTCCCGCACCTGCTGCGCCGCTGCCTCAAGCACCTCGGCACCCCGTGCGGTCATGGTCACGGCCACACCCTCGCGTGCCAGCGAGATGGCGCAGGCCAGTCCCAGGCCTTTGCTGGAAGCGCAGACCAGTGCGCGTCGTCCGGCGATTCCCAGATTCATCGGCGGCTCCTCAGCGGATCACCAGCGCACCGCGCTGATCCAGGTCCAGGCCCACGCGAGCGATCACGGCTTCCAGTTCGCGCTCGGTCTCGGGATCGATACGCATGCCGGGCGAGCGGATGGCGTCGCTGCTGATGACACCGCGCTTGCGATAGACGTACTTGCGCAACGAGAGCCCGATCTTGGGCTGGAATTCATAGCGGATCAGCGGGCAGTACTTGTCGAAAGTGGCCGCCGCACCGGCCAGGTCACCGGCCGCGAACTGGTCATAGATGCGCACCAGGATCTCCGGGAAGGCAAACCCGGTCATGGTGCCGACCGCACCGCGCTGCAACTCTTCCAGGAAATACACCCCGCCCAGGCCACCGAAGATGCGCATCGATTCCCCGGCCAGGTCGCGGATGCGGCTGATCTTCTGGCCTACCGGCGGCTCTTCCATCTTGATGAAGTTGACGCCGCCTTCGCGTCCCAGGCGGGCGATCACCTCGGCCTTGATCTCGGTACCGAAGGAATCCGGGAAATCATGGATCACCACGGGGATGGAGAGCGCCGCCGCCAGCGATTTGTAGTAGTCGAACTGCACCGCATCGGAGGCCATGTCCAGCGGTGCCGCGAAGACGGCTGCCGCACCCGCCTCGGCTGCCTCGGTGGCTTGCTCGATGGCACCGGCCAGGCCCAGTGCGCGCACACCGACCCACACCGGCACCCGTCCGGCAGCACACTTGACGAACGTGGACGTCACCGCGCGGCGCTCGGCGTTGGAGAGCTTGTGGGCTTCGCCGAGGAAACCGAGGATGGCCAGGCCGGACACGCCAGCTGCGATCTGGAATTCGACCAGGCTGGCGATGCTGCCCAGGTCGAGTGCGCCATCGGCGTGGAAAGGCGTGGGGCAGATGGTATAGACACCGCGCGCAGTGGCCAGCGCGGAAGCAGGGGCGAGAGTTGAAGACATGCGCGACGTTCCATGAAAAAAGAGTGGGCACGGCGGCCAACCTGGCGGCGGACCGGAGAAGTTGCAAACGATTGTCGTGGAGTCATCTGCGCTTGTCGCTTGCCTTTTTGTGTGCTTGCCTTAACGTCGTGTTAATCGCCGGTTCCAGTCGATATGTTCGTTTCTTCATCAGGCAGGCCATATCCCTGCGTGCGCACCAGCTGCTGCAGTTCGGCGATGAAAGCCTGGGTCAATTGCGAGAGCGGCTCGGTACGCACATGCACCAGGTTGGCCCGCAGGATGGGGGCACGGGCCACCGGCCGCACCACCATCTGGCTGGTACCGGCCCAGCTGCGCACCGAGAATTCATCCACCAGCGCTACGCCCGCGCCCATCTGCACCAGCGAACAGGCGTTCTGCGGCGAACCCACTTCCATGATGGGCCGCAAGGCTTCTTCTTCGGACTGGTAGAAGCGCCCGACGATGCCGCCGAAAGGGGAATCACGGTTGTACGAGATCAGCGGGAAGGGCCGCAGGTCGGCCAGGCTCAGGGTGCCGCGCCGCGTCAGCTCATGGTTGTAGGGCAGCACGCACACCAGGCGGTTGCTGCACAGGGGCGTGACCTGCAGGCTGGGATGCTCCATCGGCAGGATGATGATGCCCAGGTCCGCCTGGCGCGACAGCAGGCGGTCCTTCAGGTAGCCATAGTTGAGGCAGTGGAAGGTCAGCTTGACCTCCGGATGGCGGTTGCGGAACAGCGCGATGGCCTGGGGGATCAGCATCTGCCCGATGCTCGGGCTGGAGACGATGTTGAGGATGCCGCTGCGGTTTTCCGACAAGTCGGTGGCCAGCTCGTTGACGCGCTGCACGGCCTGGTACACGTGCTCCACTTCATGGAACAGCTTCTTGGCCTCGGGCGTGGCATACAGCCGGCCCTTGATACGCTCGAACAGGGCGAAGCCGACCCGTTGCTCGGTGTGGGACAGCAGGCGGCTCACCGCCGGCTGCGAAACGAACAGCAATTGCGAGGCGCCGCTGATGGAGCCGGTCGTCATGACCGCCCGGAACACCTCGATCTGGCGCAGGTTCAGTGCCATGGATCCTCATCGCGCATAACAGCATGTTAAGGGGAACCGACAAATGAGCAAGGAGCATGCCCGTCAGCCTGGGGTACAGTCGTTGCCTGTGCTGACTCCTGTTTTGCGAGAAACCATCATGTCCCTTGTCCCGGCCGACGGCCCTGCCCTGTTCGTCATCAATCCCAATAGTACGGCCGCCGTCACGCGCGGCATCGATGCCGCGATGGCGCCGCTGCGCATGGCCGGAGGACCGGCCATCGAATGCCTGTCGCTGCCCTCCGGCCCGCCCGGCATCCAGACCCAGCAGGACGTGGACAGCGTGGCGCCACAGCTGGTATCGCTGGCGCGCTCCTTGCGTGCCCGTGCCGGTGCGTTCGTCATCGCCTGCTACTCCGATCCTGGCCTGCATGCGGTGCGCGAGGCGGTCGACGTGCCGGTGCTGGGGATCATGGAAAGTGGTGTGCTGACGGCCCTGACACTGGGCCAGCGCTTCGGCGTCATCGCCATCCTGCCGGGTTCCATCCCGCGCCATCTGCGCGCCTATGGCGCCATGGGCGTGCAGTCACGGCTGGCGGGCGAGCTGGCCATCGGCCTGAACGTGACCGAACTGGCCGACTACGACCGCACGCTGGCGCGCATGCGCGAGGTCGGCCTGCGCCTGCGGGATACCCATGGCGCCGACGTGATCGTCATGGGCTGCGCCGGCATGGCGGTCTATCGGGACGCCTTGCAGGAAGCGCTGGGCATACCCGTGGTGGAACCCAGCCAAGCGGCAGCGGCGATGGCCATCGGCCGCATCAAGATGAACTGGCATGGCGCCTGAGGACCGATATGAATGAAAATACCCAGCAACTGATAGCGCAACTGCGCAGCATCGTGGGTGACGCGGGACTGGTCACGGCGGCCGAGGAGCAGGCTTCGTATGTGAAGGATTGGCTCAACAAGTGGCATGGCCGGGTCGCCGTCGTGGTGCGCCCCGCCGACACCGCACAAACCGCCGAGGTGGTACGCCTGTGCCACCGGACCCACACCCCCATCGTCACCCAGGGCGGCAACACCGGCATGAGTGGGGGCGCTACGCCCGACGACAGCGGTGCCCAGGTGATTCTCTCGACCACGCGCATGAACCGCATCCGCGCGGTGGACCCTATCAACAACACCATGACGGTGGATGCCGGCGTGATCCTGGCCCATGCGCAGGACGCGGCGCGCGCCGCAGGACGCTACTTTCCGCTCAGCCTGGGTGCAGAAGGCAGCTGCACGATCGGCGGCAACCTGGCCACCAATGCCGGCGGCATTGCGGTACTGCGCTTTGGCAACATGCGCGAGCTGGCGCTGGGGCTGGAGGTGGTCCTGCCCGATGGCCGCATCTGGAATGGCTTGCGCGGCCTGCGCAAGGACAATACCGGCTATGACCTGCGCGACCTGTTCATTGGCTCCGAAGGCAGCCTGGGCGTGATCACTGGTGCAGTGCTGAAACTGTTTTCGCAACCGCATGCGCGCGCTACCGCCTGGGTCGGCTGCGACAGCCTGGCGCAGCTGGCGGAGTTGCTCGCGCGCACGCGGGCGCGCTGCGGCGACCGGCTGGTGGCTTTCGAGATGATGTCGGCCGCCTCCTTGGCGCTGGTGCTGCAGCACGTGACCGATACCCGCGCACCACTGGCCCAGCCGGCGCGCTACAACGCCCTCATCGAACTGGCCGATACCGAAGACCTGGGCTTGCAGGCCATGCTGGAAGAACTGCTCGGGCAAGCGATGGAAGATGCCCTGGTCAATGACGCCATGCTCTGCACCAACGGTACGCAGGCCGCCGCCCTGTGGAAAATCCGCGAGGGCATTTCGCAGGCCCAGGTGCGGGCGGGCAAGGTGATCAAGCACGACATCGCACTGCCGATCTCGGCCATCGCCGAGTTCGTGGAGCAGGCCGAGCGCATCATTGCCGCTTGCGAGCTGCAGGCGGAGATCATCAACTTCGGCCACCTGGGCGATGGCAACCTGCATTTCAATGTGATGATTCCGTTGTCCTCCTCGTATGAAGAGGTCAAGCAGGCCACGTTGCAGTTGAACCGGCTGGTGCACGACCTGGTGACGGAGAAACAAGGCAGCATCAGTGCCGAACACGGCGTGGGCCAATTGCGGCGCGATGAACTACGGCACTACAAGTCGCCGCTGGAGATGGAACTGATGTTGCGCATCAAGCAGGCGTTTGATCCTAACCTGATCATGAATCCGGGGAAGCTGCTCTAGAGGATGAACCACGCAGGCGTGCCCCCATGAAAAAAATGGCGGCCCCGAGGGTCCGCCATTTTTTCATGCAAGACGCTGCGCTTACTTCTTGCGCTGCGGCGGCAAGTCCGTGCAATGCCCTTCTGCCACTTCCGCTGCCATGCCCAGGGACTCGCCCAGGGTCGGGTGCGGGTGGATGGTCTTGCCGATATCGACCGCATCGGCGCCCATCTCGATGGCCAGCGCCACTTCGCCGATCATGTCGCCTGCATGGGTACCAACGATGCCGCCACCGATGATGCGATGGGTTTCGGCATCGAAGAGCAGCTTGGTGAAGCCTTCCGAACGGCCATTGGCCACGGCGCGGCCGGACGCGGCCCACGGGAAGTGGCCCTTCTCGATCTTGATACCCTTTGCCTTGGCTTCGTCTTCGGTCACGCCGACCCATGCCACTTCCGGATCGGTATAAGCCACCGAAGGAATGACGCTGGCATCGAAGAAGCTCTTCTCGCCGGCAATCGCTTCGGCGGCCACGTGGCCTTCGTGCACCGCCTTGTGCGCCAGCATGGGCTGGCCCACCAGGTCGCCGATGGCGAAGATGTGCGGGACGTTGGTGCGCATCTGCTTGTCCACGGCAATGAAGCCGCGATCCGAGACGATCACGCCAGCCTTGTCGGCCGACAGCTTCTTGCCGTTCGGGCTGCGGCCCACGGCCACCAGCACCAGGTCGTACAGTTGCGGCTCGGGTGCGGTGGCACCGGCTTCAGCGGCTTCGAACGTGACCTTGATGCCTTCGGGCAGGGCTTCCACGGCCACGGTCTTGGTCTTGACCATGACGTTGTCGAAGCGCTTCTCGTTGAACTTCTGCCAGACCTTGACCATATCGCGGTCCGCGCCCTGCATCAGGCCATCCATCATCTCGACCACGTCGATGCGCGCGCCCAGGGTGGAATAGACGGTCGCCATTTCCAGGCCGATGATGCCGCCGCCGATGACCAGCATGCGCTTGGGCACCTGGCGCAGTTCCAGCGCGCCGGTCGAGTCGACGATGCGCGGATCCTGCGGCACGAACGGCAGGTTCACCACCGAGGAACCGGCGGCGATGATGGCGTGCTTGAACTGCACCACCTTCTTGCTGCCGTCCGCTGCAGTGACTTCGATGTGGTTGGGGCCGGCGAACTGGCCGTCGCCATTGACCACCTGCACCTTGCGGGCCTTGGCCATGCCGGCCAGGCCACCGGTCATGGTGCCGATGACCTTGTCCTTGTAGGCGCGCAGCTTGTCGATGTCGATTTCGGGCTTGCCGAAGGTGACACCGTGCGAGGCCATGGCGGCAGTCTCGTCGATCACGGCGGCCACGTGCAGCAGTGCCTTGGACGGGATGCAACCGACGTTGAGGCAGACGCCACCGAGCGTTGCTTCACGTTCGACGATGACGGTGTTCAAGCCCAGGTCGGCGGCGCGGAAGGCAGCCGAGTAACCACCAGGACCACCACCCAGCACCATCACGTCGCACTGCACGTCAGCGCTGCCGCCGAAGCTGGCCGCCGTCGGTGCGGCAGCGGGAGCGGCTGCCGGAGCAGGCGTTGCAGCCGGTGCAGCCGGAGCCGGGGCTGCAGCGGCTTCGCCGGCCGCTTCCACCAGCAACAGCAGCGAACCTTCGGCGACCTTGTCGCCGACCTTGACCTTGACTTCCTTGACCACGCCCGCCTGGCTGGACGGGATTTCCATGCTGGCCTTGTCGGATTCGACGGTGATCAGCGACTGGTCCACCTTGATGGTATCGCCGGCCTTGACCATCACCTCGATGACTTCGACTTCCTTGAAATCCCCGATATCGGGGACCTTGACTTCAGAGAGACTCATTGTCCTGACTCCGTAATGTTCGGTGGTGGCTTAGAGGAGCGACTTGCGCAGGTCGCCCAGCACGTCGGCGAGATACGCCGAGAAGCGCGCGCCCATGGCGCCGTCGATGACACGGTGGTCATAGGACAGCGAGGTCGGCAGCATCAGGCGCGGCACGAATTGCTTGCCATCCCACACCGGCTTGGTGATCGACTTGGACAGGCCCAGGATCGCCACTTCCGGCGCATTGATGATGGGCGTGAAGGCGGTGCCGCCAATGCCACCCAGCGAGGAGATGGTGAAGGTCGCGCCTTGCATGTCGGCCGGCTTCAACTTGCCGTCGCGGGCTTGTGCGGACAGTTCGCCCATTTCGGTGGCGATCTGGCCGATGCTCTTCTGGTCGGCGTTCTTGATGACCGGCACCACCAGGCCATTCGGGGTATCGGCGGCGAAGCCGATGTTGTAGTACTTCTTCAGGATCAGGTTCTCGCCCTTCTCGTCCAGGGACGCATTGAAGGCCGGGAACTTCTTCAGCGCCGAGACGCTGGCCTTGATGACGAAGGCCAGCATGGTCAGCTTGACCGGCGACTTGGCCTTGGCGAAGGCATCGTTGGAGGTCTTGCGGAATTCTTCCAGCTCGGTCACGTCGGCTTCGTCGAACTGCGTCACGTGGGGGATCATCACCCAGTTGCGATGCAGGTTGGGGCCGCTGATCTTCTTGATGCGTGACAGCGGTTGCAGTTCGGTTTCACCGAACTTGCTGAAGTCCAGCGACGGCCACGGCAGCAGGTTCATGCCCGTGCCGCTGCCATTGGTGGCAGGTGCGGAAGCCGCCACCGAGGTGGAACCGGCCATGACGCCCTTGACGAAGTTCTGCACGTCCAGTTGCAGAATGCGGCCCTTGGGACCGGTAGCCGGCACACGCGACAGATCCACGCCCAGTTCGCGGGCGAACTTGCGCACGGAAGGCGAAGCGTGGGCCTTGCCGCCGGTGCTGGTGGCCGACGCGGTAGCGATGGCGGGCACGGCGGCAGCAGCGGCCGGTGCGGGTGCTGAGGCGGGAGCCGGTGCCGCAGCGGCGGCCGGCGCGGCTGCAGGCGCAGCAGCGGGAGCAGCGGCAGGCGCACCGCCCGCGGCTTCGATGGTGGCGATGATGCTGCCCTTGGACACCTTGTCACCCAGCTTGACCTTCAGTTCCTTGATCACGCCAGCGTGGCTGGAGGGGATCTCCATGCTGGCCTTGTCGGATTCCACGGTCAACAGCGACTGCTCCGCCTTGACGGTATCACCCACCTTGACCATCACTTCGATGACTTCCACTTCCTTGAAGTCGCCAATGTCGGGCACTTCGATCTCGACGGTACCGCCAGCAGCGGCTGCCGGTGCAGCAGCAGGGACCGGTGCCGGGGCGGAGGCCTGCGCGGCCGCAGGAGCGGCAGCGGCGGCTTGCGGTGCGGCGGCGGAAGCAGCAGCGCCCTCGCCTTCGACGATCACCAGCAGCGAGCCTTCGGCGACCTTGTCACCGACCTTGACCTTGATTTCCTTGACCACGCCGGCCTGGCTGGACGGGATTTCCATGCTGGCCTTGTCGGATTCGACCGTGATCAGCGACTGGTCGACCTTGATCGTGTCACCGACCTTGACCATCACCTCAATGACTTCGACTTCCTTGAAATCGCCGATGTCCGGGACTTTTACTTCGACTTGACTCATCTGATGCGCTCCGTTGTTCTGTTCCCAGGCGCTGTGCCGGGAGAAGTATTCGCTTAGGGCAGGTGCTGACTGAGCAGCGGACCTCCCCGTTGGGGTGGCAGTTCCAGACACGACACATCCCCGCGATCAGCAGGCTGAGGCGGGGATGGTCGGTCAGGCAGTCCTTACAGGGTCACCGGGTTGGGCTTGTTCGGATCGATACCGTACTTGGCGATGGCTTGCGCCACCACTTCCGGCTTGATCTTGCCTTCGTCGGCCAGCGACTTCAGGGCCGCCACGGTCACGAAGTAACGGTTCACTTCGAAGAACTCACGCAGCTTGGCGCGGGTGTCCGAACGGCCATAACCGTCGGTGCCCAGCACCTTGTAGGAACGACCCTTCGGCACGAAGGCGCGGACCTGCTCGGCGTAGGTGCGCATGTAGTCGGTGGAGACCACGATCGGGCCTTCGCTGCCTTCCAGCGATTGCTCGAAGTAGCTCTTCTTCGGGGCCTCGGCCGGGTGCAGCATGTTCCAGCGTTCCACATCCTGGCCATCGCGGGCCAGCAGGGTGAAGGACGGTGCGGACCAAACGTCGGCATCGACCTTCCAGTCATCACGCAGCAGGTCGGCGGCGGCGATGACTTCGCGCAGGATGGTGCCCGAACCCAGCAGTTGCACGCGCAGCTTGTTTTCCTTGCCGCCTTCGTTCAACAGGTACAGGCCCTTGATGATGCCCTCTTCCTGGCCCGGCTTGATGCCAGGGTGGCCGTAGTTCTCGTTCATCACGGTGATGTAGTAGAACACGTCTTCCTGGTTGGCCACCATGCGGCGCAGGCCGTCATGGATGATCACGGCGACTTCGTGGGCGAAGGTCGGGTCGTAGGGGATGCAGTTCGGGATGGCCGAAGCGAACACGTGGCTGTGGCCGTCTTCGTGCTGCAGACCTTCACCGTTGAGGGTGGTACGGCCGGCGGTGCCGCCGATCAGGAAGCCGCGTGCGCGCATGTCACCCGCTGCCCAGGCCAGGTCGCCGATACGCTGCAGACCGAACATGGAGTAGTAGGTGTAGAACGGAATCATCACGCGGTTGTTGGTCGAGTACGAGGTCGCCGCAGCGATCCACGAGCTCATGCCGCCCGCTTCGTTGATGCCTTCCTGCAGGATCTGGCCGGCCTTGTCTTCGCGGTAGTACATCACCTGGTCCTTGTCGACCGGTTCATACAGCTGGCCGACCTGGCTGAAGATGCCGATCTGGCGGAACAGGCCTTCCATCCCGAAGGTACGGGACTCGTCGACCATGATGGGCACCACACGCGGGCCCAGGTTGGGGTCGCGCAGCAGTGCGGTCAGCACGCGCGAATAAGCGGCGGTGGTGGAGATTTCACGGCCTTCGGCAGTGGGCTCCAGCATGGCCTGGAAGGCCGACAGTTCCGGCACCGGCAGCTTTTCGTCCGCGTGCACGCGGCGTTGCGGCAGGTAGCCGCCCAGGGCCTTGCGGCGCTCGTGCAGGTACTGCATTTCCGGTGCGTCGTCAGCAGGCTTGAAGAACGGAATGTTCGGCAGTTCAGCGTCCGAGATCGGCAGCTGGAAGCGGTCGCGCATGGCGCGGATGGCTTCGTCGTCCAGTTTCTTGGTGTTGTGCGCGGTGTTGCGCGCTTCGCCGGCCTTGCCGAAGCCATAGCCCTTGATGGACTTGGCCAGGATCACGGTGGGCTGGTCCTTGGATTCCTGCGCGACCTTGAAGGCGGCGTAGATCTTGTGCGGGTCGTGGCCGCCACGGGTCAGGCGCCAGATGTCGTCATCCGACATCTTGGAGACCATTTCCAGAAGCTTCGGATGCTTGCCGAAGAAGTGCTTGCGCACGTAGGCGCCGTCCTTGGCCTTGTAGTTCTGGTACTCGCCGTCGACGGTTTCCATCATGACCTTCTGCAGGATGCCGTCCTTGTCCTTGGCCAGCAGCTCGTCCCAGCCGCTGCCCCAGATGACCTTGACCACGTTCCAGCCAGCGCCGCGGAAATCGGACTCCAGTTCCTGGATGATCTTGCCGTTGCCGCGCACCGGACCGTCCAGACGCTGCAGGTTGCAGTTGACCACGATGACCAGGTTGTTCAGCTTTTCACGGCCGGCCATGCCGATGGCGCCCATCGATTCCGGCTCGTCCATTTCGCCGTCGCCACAGAAGGCCCAGACCTTGCGGTTGTCGGTCTTGGCGATGCCACGGGCGTGCAGGTACTTCAGGAAGCGGGCCTGGTAGATCGCCATCAAGGGGCCCAGGCCCATCGAGACGGTCGGGAACTGCCAGAATTCCGGCATCAGCTTGGGGTGCGGGTAGGACGACAGACCATGGCCATCGGCTTCGCGGCGGAAGTGGATCAGTTGGTCTTCGGTCAGGCGGCCTTCCAGGAAGGCGCGGGCGTAGATGCCGGGCGAGGAGTGGCCCTGGATGTACAGCAGGTCGCCACCGTGGTCTTCGGTCGGAGCGTGCCAGAAGTGGTTGAAACCGATGCCCAGCATGTTGGCCAGCGAGGCGAAGGAAGACAGGTGTCCACCCAGGTCGCCATCGACGCGGTTGGCCTTGACCACCATGGCCATGGCGTTCCAGCGCATCCAGGAGCGCAGGCGCTCTTCATATTCCAGGTTGCCCGGGCAGTGCTCGCCCTGGTCGGCGGGAATGGTGTTGACGTAGGCGGTGTTGCTGGAGAAGGGGATATGGGCACCACGACGGCGGGCCAGATCGACCATGCGTTCCATCAGGTAGTGGGCGCGATCCGGGCCTTCCTTTTCGATCACGGCTTCGAGGGCGTCAAGCCACTCCTGGGTTTCCATCACATCGGGATCGTTGGCGGCCTGCGCCAGAACTTGATCGATTTGGGCTGACATGTCATGTCTCCTGGTTGTTGAGAGATCCGTCCGGTCGGATAAACCAGGCGGGTCGGTCGGGTCATTCGGTACGCAATGCCGCCGGCAGGTGATGCAGGAAGTTGTCATGTGTTGCCTGTATTGCAATCTTTCCTGACCCTTGGGGCAAGGCGTCGGAGGCGAAACAGGCTTAAATGTACGGTCTTCCAGCCGTGTGGACGACGAATTTTATCAGGGAATTTTCAATTTTCAAATTACGATAATCGATTTCATAATACGAAAATATGCTGCAAAGCGGCATGAATAGGGGCTTCCAGGGCCTCGTATTTTTACTATATCGCCCTTGCGGCGGGGTTTTCTTGCCCTGTTTGCAATGCGGCAAAGACCTGCCGGAGCGCACAAAACAGCATTTTTTGCCCAATAAAAGTGAACATAAAGAATTGCCAGGACAGCAAGCATGGGGCTTTCCGACCGACCAGCAAAAACGCCTCGTCCGGGGACGAGGCGCTCTTGTCGGTTTCTTGTTCAGTTATTGCTCTATATAAGTGAACAAGCGAAGGCGGGCTAGATAGCGATATTGCCCAGGGTGCTGGCCCGGTAAGCCGCCACGAAGGTATCGAAGTCGCCCACCTGGGTGCGTTCGATCTCGCGCTGGGCATCCAGCGAAGCCTGAGCGATGGCGACAAAATCGGCGGTCTGGTCGGGCGACAACGGACGGGCGATCAGTTCGGCGGCCTGGCGCTGACTCTGGGCGAGGGTATAGGCCGGGAAGGAATTGCCGGCGGCGCGGATTTCCCGCAGCACGCGTGCCGAGGGCGTGGCATCGGGATCGGCCAGCTTGGCGCGCTGGGCGGCCAGGCTGTCGCGGTGCTGGCTGCCGCCGCGCTGACGGTCCAGCAGCTCGGCCACCGGTGCCATGCGGTCCAGCAACTGGCGGCCCCAGTCGGTCAGCAGCAGGGATTCCCCCTTGAATTGCAGGCGCAGGCCCGGCCGACGACCTTCCTTGACGGTGGCCAGGAAGTTGGCGCGATTTTCCACGCCTTCCTCGTCCGAGGTCAGGCAGCTCGATTCCAGCGCCAGGAAGTGCAGAAACACATCCAGGAAGCGCGCGGCTTCCAGCCCGATGCCCAAGGGATTGAAGGGATCGATGTCCATGCAGCGCACTTCCACATACTGCACGCCGCGCGCCGAGAGCGCCTGTATCGGCCGCTCGCCGCTGTTGATGACGCGCTTGGGGCGAATCGAGGAGTAGAACTCGTTTTCGATCTGCAGGATGTTGGTATTGATCTGTACCCATTCGCCGTCGCGCTTGGTACCGATGGCTTCATAGGGCGGATACGGCTCGCTGACCGCATGCGACAGGCTGCGGATGTAGGCTGGCAGGTTGTTGTAATGCGGTGTGATGTTGGCCTGGGCGTGGTTCTGGTAACCCAGGTCGCTCATGCGCAGGCTGGTGCCGTAAGGCAGGTAGAGCGTGTCCTCGGAGAGGGTCTCCAGCTGGTGCGGGCGGCCGCGCAGGAAATTGGTCGCCACCGCCGGCGAGGCGCCGAACAGGTACATCAGCAACCAGCTGTAGCGGCGGAAGTTGCGGATCAGGGCGATGTAGCGCTCGGACTGGTAATCGCGGCGCGACAGCGAGGGATCGACGCTCTCATCGCCCTCGCGCAGGACTTCCCACAGGTCTTCACTCAAGGAGAAGTTGTAGTGAATACCCGCGATGCACTGCATGGTACGGCCATAGCGCAGCGCCAGGCCACGGCGGTAGACGTGTTTCAACATGCCGATGTGAGAGCTGCCGTACCAGGCGATGGGAATCTCGTCTTCCGGCGGCAGCACGCAGGGCATGGAGGCGTTCCACAGGAATTCGCCCCCCAGTTTGGTATAGGCAAAGCGGTGGATCTCATCCAGGCGCTGCAAGGCATCGGCGATGTCGGGCATGGCCGGGGTGATGAATTCCAGCAGCGCTTCAGAGTAATCGGTGGTGATCAGGTCATTGGTCAGGGCCGAACCCAGTGCCGGCGGATGGGGCGTGCGGGCCAGGTGGCCCCGGGCGTCCACGCGCAGCGTCTCCCGCTCCACCCCGCGCAGGCCCTGGCCCAACAACGCAAGATGTTGCGGCTGGGATAGCTGGTGCAGGCGGCGGGTCAGGAGATCGGTCATGCGGTAATCCTTGTTTCTTCAGGGCGGTCTATCAGGGGCCGGGAGGCTTGGTTGCGGGAGCATAACCGAAATTGCAAATCCCCGTCGTGCGCTGCCCCAAAAGCCAATGTCAGATCAAGGGGACAATATCTATTTTCAATATGACAACAAATCCTCGCTCGCCGGCATTTCGTCCGGCCTGCCGCCTGGCTTTATAATCACGGGTTCTGGCGCCTAGCGCCCTTCAGTGGCCCCGGCCTGTCCGGGCGCTTTCTTCCCAGCCCTGCCCTTCACTTTCTATTTGCCCTATCTGCCATGTCTGCCCAACTGATCGACGGAAACCTGCTCTCCCAACAACTGCGCGCCGAAGTGGCCCAGCGCGCCGCCGCCCTCACCGCCCAAGGCAAGCAACCCGGCCTGGCCGTGATCCTGGTGGGCGACAGCCCGGCTTCCCAAGTCTACGTGCGCAACAAGGTCAAGGCCTGCCAGGACAATGGCCTGCACTCCGTGCTGGAAAAATATGAAGCCACGATGACGGAAGCCGAGCTCCTGGCCCGCATCGACGCCCTCAACGGCGATCCCAAGATCAACGGCATCCTGGTGCAGCTGCCGCTGCCGGCGCACATCGACGCCCACAAGGTGATCGAAGCCATCGCCCCGGAAAAGGACGTGGACGGCTTCCACGTCAGCAACGCCGGCCTGTTGATGACCGGCCAGCCGCTGTTCCGCCCCTGCACGCCCTACGGCGTCATGAAGATGCTGGAATCGATCAATTACCCGGTGCGCGGCGCCAATGCCGTGGTGGTGGGGGCTTCCAACATCGTCGGCAAGCCGCAAGCCATGTTGCTCTTGCAAGCGGGTGCCACCGTCACTATCTGTAACTCCAAGACCCGTGACCTCGGCCACCACACCCGCCAGGCCGACATCCTGGTGGTCGCCACCGGCAAGCGCAACATTGTCACTGCGGATATGGTCAAGCCTGGCGCGGTCGTCATCGACGTCGGCATGAACCGCGACGACAACGGCAAGCTGTGTGGCGACGTCGATTTCGCCAACGCGAAGGAAGTCGCCGGCTGGATCACCCCGGTGCCGGGTGGCGTGGGTCCGATGACCATCACCATGCTGCTGGTCAACACCATCGAAGCCGCCGAACGCAGCTGATCGGCACGCCCCTAGCGCAATACCCTCCGGCGGCCTGGCTGCCGGATGTTTTCAGAGAAACGAGAGCCCATGACCACCAACGACATCGCCGCCAATCCCCTGCTCGATTTCTCGGGCTATGCCCAGTTCGACGCCATCCAGCCCGAACACGTCACCCCGGCGCTGGACAAGCTGCTGGCCGACGCCAGCCGCCTGGTCACCGAACTGGAAGCGCCGATGGCCGAAGTCACCTGGGACAATTTCGTCGAGCCGCTGGAATCGGCCACCGAAAAGCTGGGCCGCGCCTGGAGCGTGGTCGGCCACTTGAATTCGGTGATGGACACCCCGGCCCTGCGCGCCACCTACAATGAGAACCAGCCGCGCCTGGTGGAATTCTGGACCGGGCTGGGCCAGAACCTGGCGTTGTTCGAGAAGTACAAGGCGCTGCAGACCAGCCCGGCCTTCGCTTCCCTGTCGGCCGCGCGCCGCAAGGTGGTGGACAATGCCGTGCGCGATTTCCGTCTGTCCGGCGCCGAACTGGCCGAGGACAAGAAGGAACGCTTCGCCGAGATCCAGGAAAAGCAGGCCATGCTGACCACGCGTTTCTCCGAGAACGTGCTGGATGCCACCAATGATTTCGCCCTCTTCGTCGAGGACGAGGCCGAATTGTCGGGGCTTCCGGCCGATGTGAAGCAAGCTGCACGTGCCGCCGCCGAGAAGGACGGCAAGCCCGGCTACAAGTTCACGCTGCACTTCCCCTCGTATTTCCCGGTTCTGCAATATGCAGATAATCGCGCGCTGCGCGAGAAGATCTACCGCGCCAACGCGACCAAGGCGTCGGAACTGGGCGCAAAGCCCGAATGGGACAACAGCGCCAACATCGACCAGATCCTGCAACTGCGCAAGGAAGAAGCGCAATTGCTGGGCTATGCCAACTTCGCCGAAGTCTCGCTGGTGGCCAAGATGGCCAAGTCACCCAGCGAAGTGATCGCCTTCCTGGAAGACCTGGGCCAGCGCGCCCGCCCCTTCGGCCAGAAAGACTATGAAGAACTGAAGACCTTCGCCCGCGAAAAGCTGGGTCTGGACGACCTGAAGGCCTGGGACAGCACCTATGCCTCCGAAAAGCTGCGCGAGCAGCGCTACGCCTTCTCGGAACAGGAAGTGAAGCAATACTTCCCCGAGCCCAAGGTGGTCGGCGGCCTGTTCCAGGTGGCGCAGCAACTGTTCGGCGTGCAGATCAAGCCCGATACCGCCCCGGTCTGGCACAAGGATGTGAAGTTCTTCCGCATCGAGCGCGATGGCCAACTGGTTGGCCAGTTCTATCTGGACCTGTATGCCCGCTCCGGCAAGCGTGGCGGCGCCTGGATGGATGACGCCCGCGCCCGCCGCCTCACCGCGCAGGGCGTGCAAACCCCGATTGCCTATCTGGTCTGCAATTTCACCGAACCTGCCGTGGTCGATGGCGTGACCAAGCCGGCCCTGTTCACCCATGATGAAGTCATCACCCTGTTCCATGAGTTTGGCCATGGTCTGCACCACATGCTGACGCAGGTCGATGAAGTGGGCGTATCGGGTATTTCCGGCGTGGAATGGGATGCGGTGGAACTGCCTTCGCAGTTCATGGAAAACTTCTGCTGGGAATGGGATGTGCTGCAGCAGCTGACCGCACATGCCGAGACCGGCGAGCCGCTGCCGCGCGCGCTGTATGACAAGATGATCGCCGCCAAGAACTTCCAGTCCGGCCTGCAGATGCTGCGCCAGGTGGAGTTCTCGCTGTTCGACATGCTGATCCACCATGAATATGAAGTCGGTGGCCAGCAGACCGTACAGCAGTTGCTCGACAGCGTGCGCGACCGCATCGCCGTGATCCGCCCGCCGGAATTCAACCGCTTCCAGCATTCGTTCTCGCACATCTTTGCGGGTGGGTATGCGGCGGGTTACTACAGCTACAAGTGGGCGGAAGTGCTGTCGGCTGACGCTTACAGCGCCTTTGAAGAGGCAGCTGCCAGCAGCGGCAATGTGATCTCGCTGGAAACCGGCCGCCGCTTCCAGCAGGAAATCCTGGCCGTGGGCGGTTCGCGTCCGGCCATCGAGTCCTTCAAGGCGTTCCGTGGGCGGGAGCCGAGCATTGATGCGCTGTTGCGGCATAGTGGGATGGCGGCCTGAGTCGCCAATTCTTCAGGTAGTAAACAAAGCCTCGGTGGAAACCGGGGCTTTGTTGTTTCCGGGACTGTTGTCTCTACCGGTGAAACGCATTGATACATTTTCGTGGCTAGCGAAACCTGCTCAGGGATTGACGCTGAAGCCAATGTACCGAGCACCAGAAATGACAAGGCCTTGCCCCAGGTCCACTTGCTGGATCAATGAGGATGCTGATGGACATAGAGAAACCACGTCAATATGAGCATGACAAACGTCGACGCAAGCAACAAGCAAATCAAGATCCTGGATGCCTGAGGTTTTCCAACGGTGAGCGGCAGACCAGCTCCCCACAGAATTGGCATCGCGGCATAGATTGCAAGTGAAATTCCACGTAGTACGCCAGGACATGATTCGATACAGATGTTGGTATTGGCCACGATTTCAAACAGCGAAGGAATCAAGTCGAAAATGTATCCGATTAGAAGTCCTGCACAGAACAGAGCAGTCTTTCTCATGATCACTTCACCTCAAAGAAGAGTATGAGTTTTGACGCTCTAAGGTCAGAGTAAAAGTGAGGCCAAGGGCGATGGATGCCCAGTGAGAATCGTGCGAATGTTTCTAACGTCCCAGCGATTCCGTTGTTGGTGAGTCGTGATCCATTCCACAGGTCGATATGTCCACCGCTGGCATTAGCGGCAGTTTGCCCTTCTCGCGTCCAATAAGCATGAAACATGATGATCCCTGTACGCCCTTTCACCTTCGACTCCCAATCCTTGCCTGTGATGTCCTCTGGCTGCTTGGGCAAACCGCAGAATGGTTGCAGCTTGAGCCACTCGCCAAGCTCATACGCTCGCACGGCTGCCGGCTTGCCATCCATCATGACACGGCCCAAGGCTTTGGCGCCTGGCATCGGCTTGACCGTCTTCTGCGAGAAGGAGCGCATCTGAATGCCCACCTTGTGAAATGTGGCACTGACGCGCAAGGCGCACTGGTTGCTATAGTCCCCTTTGTCCTCAGGCCCCGGCTTGAACGGAGCGCCACTCACGTAGTTGTCCCACAGGTCCGAGAATTTCACGACAGGCACGTCAATCTTGCACACCGAGTCCTTGATGGTGTTGGTCCGCACCTTGGCTTGTTGCACCAGAATCTTGCTCATGCTTGCGCCTCTTCCATCTTGATGAGAGCCTCATCTCCCCAATAAACGACGTATTCATCTTCCCCATAGGTATCAATGCGCGGCAGTTGGCCATCGGGCTCGGCCCGGCCAGAGAATCTACGCCCATCCATCGTCTGGACGTACCAGGGTACGCCTTCAATGGGCCGCGCAATAAGCTGGGGTTGTTCATCGTAGCGGGCTTCGTGTGGCTCCGGCTCTTTGATAGGCATCCAATCGCCCTCGGCGTTGAGAAAGTGCTTTTCGGCGATAGTTTCCCCGCTCGCATTACCTACCCCGTCAATATCATTGAGCGTTGATAGCAACGGGCATCCGGCACTCGTTTTCATTCCATGGATCACCTGCGGCCGTCCATTGGTCAAGGTGGAGCGAGGGAAACCATGTGCAATGATGCAACTCTTGCGGCACGCCATGCGAGCGCCTTGGAATGCGTAGGCACGCCCATGGCTGAGGCAAGTCTGGTCACCTTCGATCACCGTACCGCCGCAGGCGGCTTTGTCACCGTAGCGAATCCAACCGATGATCTTCATGCGCGATCTCCCGTCCGGCACAGGTAGCCAGCTTGTAGAAGGCCATGCGTGCCGATGCTGCCTAAAAAATCGCTTACCAAGTGCCGCCCATCCGATTCCGTGTGTTTCATTTTTGCTCCTTCCATCAGTCGCAAACGCTCGCCCCAAAGCCCATCAGCGCTTGCTGAAGAGGTGCTGACGTTTTGGAGTGAAAGGAGTCTAAATTTGACAACCGGCAAAGCAGATTGCCCTCAAGCAATCAGGCTCCATTTCTCGAAAAAGATCGACTCACCTGACGGGAACCACCACCGAAATCCGGCGGACAAGGGCGTTCTTTGGCACTCCGATAGCCTGCTGCACCGCGACCCACTATACTGACGGGATGACCCGAATCGACTTCCACAGCAACGTCCCGCAAAAGATCGCTTACGTGTGCCGTCTGGTGCGCAAAGCGCGCGCTTCCGGCGCCAACCTGGTGCTGCGCACGCCCGACCGCGCCGAGTTGCAGCAACTCGACCAGGCGCTCTGGAGCTTTTCCGAGCAGGATTTCCTGCCCCACGTGATGGCCGGCGACCCGCTGGCAGCGCAGACGCCCATCATCCTGACCGCCGACGACAGCACCGAACTGCCGCACCACCAGATCCTCATCAACCTGGGTGGCGACACCCCCGCGCACTTCGCGCGCTTCGAACGCCTGCTGGAAATCATTTCCGCCGACGATGCCGACAAGGCCGCCGGCCGTGACCGCTACCGTTTCTATAAAGAACGCGGCTACCCCCTCTCGCACCATGTGGCCGCCTGAGCCCGCCCCGCCCGCTCATGCCATGAACCACGACGACAACAGCATTCCCCTCCTCACCGAGATCATCCCGCTGGCACCTGCCGCCCCGGATTACACCGCGCCCGCGCAGCCCGGCGCCTTCCATACCCAGCCTGCTGCGGCCAGCTACCAGGCACCCGCCGCTGCGGCGCCCATGATGGCCGCCATGCCCCCGGTTACCCCGGTCGCCGAGCAATACCGCCAATGGGAACAGGAAATCCGCGAAAACGTCCTGCAAAGCCTGCTCGAACGCGTCGATACCGTGCTGCACCAACACCTGCAAGACCAGATGGCGCTGGCCCTGGACCATCTTTCCGAGATCGTGATGCAGCGCGTCAGGGAAGGCCTGCGCGATGCCTTGACCGAAACGGTAGAGCGGGCCGTCGCGGAAGAGATGGCACGTTTCACATCTTCAAAAATGTAAATACGATCTGATTTTTCTTTTTATTTTGAATAAAAATTCCGCATCAGTCTTTTTATTCACAAAAAATTGATCCAGTATTGATCACATCTGCAATCGCGCTTTTCTTACAATGCTTGCATTGTTCGCATTTGAATTCAGGGATGCGAACGTCCGAACAACCACAGCAAGTTCACGCAACACCGGGAGAGCAAGATGAAAGTGATCGTATTGGGCGCAGGCATTATCGGAACCGCTTCGGCCTGGTTCCTGAAGAAGCAGGGCTACGACGTCACCGTCATTGACCGTCAGCCCGGCGCAGCGCAGGAAACCAGCTTCGCCAACGGCTGTCAGATCTCGGTCTCGCACGCTGAACCCTGGGCCAATCCGGCTGCCCCGATGAAGGTCCTGAAGTGGCTGGGCAAGGAAGACGCCCCGCTGCTCTACCGCTTCCGTCCGGAATGGCTGCAATGGAAGTGGGCCGTGGCCTTCCTGCGCGAATGCACCGCCGCCCGCACCGACGAGAACATCCGCAACATCGTCGCCCTGTGCGAATACAGCCGCCAGACCCTGCAGGCCGTGCGCGCAGAGACGGGCGTGCAGTACGACCACCTGACCCGCGGGATCCTGCACTTCTATACTGAAGAAAAGGAATTCCAGGACTCCCTGCCGGCCGCCAAACTCATGCGCGACCTGGGCTGCCCACGCGAATCCATCGGTGCCGATGAAGTGATACGCATCGAACCGGCACTGGCCTCGATCCGCAACAAGATCGTCGGCGGCGACTTCACCGCCACCGATGAATCGGGTGACGTCTTCAAGCTCACCACCGGCCTGGCCAAGAAGAGCGAGGAAGCCGGCGTCGAATTCCGCTATTCCACCACCATCACCCGTCTCATTACCGAAGGTGCCGGAGCATCGGCCCGCGTGACCGGCGTGGAAATCATCAACCCGGACGGCCGCCATGAAGTCTTGCAGGCCGATACCTTCGTGGTCGCCATGGGCAGCTTCTCGCAGCAACTGGTCAAGCCGCTGGGCATCGACCTGCTGCTCTACCCCGGCAAGGGCTATTCGGCCACCTACAAGGTCACCAACCCGGACGCCGCCCCCACCGTCTCGCTCACCGACGACGGCTACAAGTTGGTGGTCTCGCGCCTGGGCGACCGCCTGCGCGTGGCCGGTACCTGCGAACTGAACGGCTATACCCGCGAACTGAACACCACCCGCTGCGAAGCCATCACCCGCCGCACCCGTGAACTGTTCCCCGATGGCTGCGACTACGAAAACCCGACCTACTGGACCGGCCTGCGTCCGCTGACGCCCTCCAACGTCCCCTATGTGGGCAAGACCAAGTTCGCCAACCTGTACCTGAACACCGGTCACGGCACCCTGGGCTGGACCATGGGCTGCGGTTCAGGCCGGGCCATTGCCGAGATCGTGGCCGGCCACGTGCCGGAAATCGATTTCGCCTTCACCGGCCTGCCGCGCTGGAACCGGGCACGCCAGGTGGTGACTCAAGCCGCTTGAGCCTTTTGCTTCACCCTCTCGCGAAGGACCGGACTCCCGGTCCTTTTTTTATCCCCTTGATCTGGATCAGCGCAAGCCGCTGTTGAAAGAATATTCACATAGGGCAATCAGCCCTCCTTACAAACGCTGACTCCCCCTTGGTGTAGAATCCTCGCTTGCTCTGCGTCGCCGGCGTCTGGCCGGGCCTGCGCAGTGAGCGGGATTTCAACTCATCATCGTGCATCTTGCGGCATCATGGCTTCTTCCAGCCTGTTTTTTTCTGCTGCTGCCCCGGCTCGAACCGCTTGTTGTCGTTGATCTCCCTGCTCCCGACCCCATATGGACGGATATCCGTCACAGCCTTTTCCTTCAGTTGAAGAGGCCGGCAACATCAAAGGACCCTGCAATGAAATGGGCAATTGTCTTCATTTATCTCTTTTCCATCCTGTTCATCCACTTCCGAGGTCGGGTGCGCCTGCCCTTCCTTCGGCAGTTCTTCGACCACTCGTCGATCATGTCGCCGATCAATCTGTTCATGTACGCGTTTTCGCGCGTGCCAGCCGTGCCTTATCCGGCCGTCAAGCAGTTTGATGACCTGGCCATCATCGACCAGAACTGGGAAGTGATCCGCGACGAAGCCGTGGCCCTGCGTGAAATGGCCAAGATCAAGGCGGCGGAGAAGAATGACGACGCCGGTTTCAACTCCTTCTTCAAGGCTGGCTGGAAGCGCTTCTACCTCAAGTGGTACAACGCCAGTCATCCCTCGGCCGAGAAGTTCTGCCCCAAGACCGTGGAAATCTTGAAGCGCATTCCCTCGGTCAAGGCCGCCATGTTCGCCGAGCTGGCCCCGGGCGGGACCCTCAATCCGCACCGCGACCCCTTCGCCGGTTCGCTGCGCTACCACCTGGGCCTGGTCACGCCCAACGATGACCGCTGCTTCATCGAAGTCGACGGCCAGCGCTACAGCTGGCGCGATGGCCAGAGCGTGGTGTTCGACGAGACCTTCATCCACTGGGCGCAGAACGGCACCGAGACGAACCGTATCATCCTCTTCTGCGATGTCGAGCGGCCGCTGCGCTATCGCTGGGCAGAAGCCATCAATGGCTTCCTCGGCCGCACCATGATGACCGCCGCCGCCTCCCCCAATGAGACCGGCGACCAGACCGGGCGCGTCAACAAGCTGTTCCGTTTCGTCTGGCTGGCCGGGCAGTATCGCCGCCGCTTCAAGAACTGGAACAAGACCGTCTACAAGATCACCAAGTTCGGTCTCATCATTGCCGTCGCCCTGCTGATCATCTATGCCTGAGGCTGGATGGAGGGTAGCCGCCATCGGCAATCCGAAACAAGATCGTAAATGATATAAACAAAAATCGCCGGCTACCCAGTCGGCGATTTTTTTAAGTCAATCCCGGAACTGGCGTATTGATTTTCGGAGCATGAGAAGCAGGACCGGTCGCCGGCAGACAATGTCAGATCAGCGTCAATTCCGCTACACAGCTGGTTTGTAGCCGGTTTGTCTGATATCGGAAGGCGCCCGGGAGAGAAAAACTCACCAAGTCGCACGTAAGTGAAAATCACGCAAGAGTTGAAGTTTCCACATGGAAATGAAATGGAGATTTTTCTGCAGTGAAATGCAGAAACTGCTTCATTCCCCTGCTTGCCGCCTGTAAAATCGCTTTGCTTCCGTGCTAGCTTGATGGCGTGAATCTTGCAACGGGATCGTCTTCGTTGCGCTGTGACATGCCTTGCTCCTGACTGCGCTCCTGCCGATGGCCGGGCACTGCTTCATGGCATGTCAGCCAGCCCGCTGTCGAAGACGCCGGGCAAGCACAGCCGAGTACCGACCATACATAGAACAATGGGCTCATGCAGGACATCGACGACGAGATGAAAAAACCGCTGCTCAAGCATCTGGTAGAAATCACGGCCCACCGGGAGCATTCCCGCCTGGCCATCTCCGTCATCTCCGCGCTGTACCAGCTGACCGACGTCGAGGCCATCCGCATGCTCGACATCTTCACGCTGCGTGATGAACACTTCGTGCAGGAAAAGATGGTCATCCGCGATGGCGCCGTGCACACCATCGCCGAGCTCACCAGCGACGATCCCAAGGAACCGCTGTCGACCTATCCGGCCATGCTGGCCTGCATCCGCAATCATCTCAATGAGTTCCAGGAGACCACGGCCGATGGCCAGCATCTTTTGTGGCTGCCGGTCTGGCTGCATGGCAAGATGAATTCCTGCCTGGAGATCCGTAGCCAGGTTCCCTTTGCACCGGCCATGCTGGACGTGATCCACGGCATCTTCCACGTCTATTGCAATTACCAGAGCCTGCTCGACTACAGCGAGCGCGATGCCCTCACGGGCCTGTTCAACCGCAAGACCTTCGATGAACAGTTCACCCGCTACGCCTTTGCCATCGCGCCGCACGAGGCGCACTCGGTGGACCGTGACGAGCGCCGTCACGAGAGCAACGACGAACCCAAGGGTCACTGGCTGGCGGTGGTCGACATCGATCACTTCAAACAGGTCAATGATCGCTACGGCCATCTGTACGGGGATGAGGTGTTGATCCTGGTGGCCAATATCCTGCGCGCATCGTTCCGTGCGCATGACCGCATCTTCCGTTTCGGTGGTGAGGAATTCGTGATCCTGCTGCGCTCGACCACGCTCACCGATGCGCGCAAGATCTTCGACCGCTTCCGCCAGAACGTGCAGGAATACGATTTCCCGCAGGTCGGCAAGGTGACGGTGAGCCTGGGTTTCGTCAATATCGCGCGGGAGACGCCGGTGGTGATCCTGGGCCATGCCGACCAGGCGCTCTATCACGCCAAGAAGAGCGGTCGCAATCGCATCTGCTACTACCAGGAACTGGTCAATTCGGGTGTGCTGCGCTCGGGTATCACGACCAACGACACGGTGGAATTCTTTTAGTCGATCCACCTGCACAGCACAGACCTGCACCGGGGCCGCGCGAGCGGTCTTTTTTTTCACCTGCGCTTTGTGTGTGCTGCCCTGCAAGGCAGATGGGGACTGGCCGGACTCATGCACGGCGTGCATTCGTTCATGTTTCAAAAGCATGAGACAACGACGTGCCGCTTCCGTATGATCGCCCTCGTCCGGCAGCGCATGCCTGAGGCGATATCCATCATTGCTCAGGACAGGCGCGCCAGCAAGCAAGGTGTTTTTGTGTTGTAACCTGAGGTATCCTCAGTTCCCTCTTGGCCCCGCTTCGGCGGGGCTTTTTTCGCTCTTGCAAAGTAGCTCAGAAATCCAGTTGCTCGATGCTTACTCCCAGTGCCGCTGCGATCCGCTCCAACGACAGCGGGCGCAAGCGGGTACTGCGTTCCTGCTGTGCATAAGCCGACTGCGAGATACCTATGCGCGCGGCGACCTCCTGCTGGGTCAGGTTCAGATGCTCGCGCCAGCTGCGCATGGGGGTCCATTGGTGTTCGACCATCATCGCGACGACCTCGTGCGGAACGTAGGCTTCATCCTCTTGAGGGAGCTCCTTGACATAATCCGCATACGGGATCACGACGAAGGCCGGCTTTCCATCGGCCCCGTGGATGATCTGAGTATTAGTACGTGCGTTCATTGCGCTTGCTCACTTCCTCGATAAAGACAATGCGGACAGTTCCGTCGAAGTTGAAGAAGACTCGATAGTGACCAACCCGAAGCCGAAATTGACAAGGATGATTCGTCAGCGATTTCACTTGCTGGCAATGCGGCATCAGTTCCAACTTGGCCGTTGCGTCCTTGATTCTGATTTGATCGGAGCGGTTGATCTTCAATAACTGCCTGATAGCTCTTGGGTGCCACTTGATCGAATTCATGCGCCTTAATTATAAGTCCATTATCAGTATTTACTCAATTTATTAGACCTGGACTTATTTCTCCGAGTCAGCACGCCAGCTTGCCCATGCCTCCCCTCTGCAGCAAGTCTGTCCCTCCATTCTCTGACGACTTCTCGAAAAACCTGAGCTCCGTGCTCAGGACAACACTGGCTCGGCAATTTCCGGAATCAAGCGAATCGGAATCGACTTGGCCGCCGGCACCTTGCTGCCCCGCGCGTGATGGAACAGCGGAATGAGCCGGTTGAGTTCGGGGAAGTAACCCATCACGCAGCCCACCGGAATATCGAAGGGTTCCACGCGCAGATGATCCACGCGGCGCTCCACGCCATCCTCCGAGACCGTCTCGGCCGTCACGAAATCACCTGCCCCCAATCCCTGCTGCTGCAGATCGCGCTGGTTCATCAGCAGCACGCGGCGCGTTCCCCAGACTCCTCGGAAACGATCGTCCAGCGAATACACGGTGGTGTTGAACTGGCTATCCCCACGCGTGGTCATCAGGCGCAGCACGCCCGCCGCATCAGCGGGCATGTCGGGGTCCGGCTCGAATCCCTGCGGGGTCTTGAAGTTGGCCTTGCCATTGGGTGTCGTCCACTGCCGCTCGCGGGCCGCCAGCGGACGCGCAAAGCCGCCGGGCGTCCACATGCGCTCATTGAAGTCACGGAAGATGTCCGGATAGGTCGCTTCGATGGCGTCACGAATCAGGGAGTAATCCCCGACCCAGGCATCCCAGTCCACGTGTGCATTCGCAGGCAGCAGGCGCTTGGCCAGCTCGGCCACGATGGCCGGTTCCGACAGCAGCCGGGGCGAAGCCGGCTCGGCGCGGCCGCGTGAACCGTGCATGCAGCCGGTACTGTCTTCCACCGACACCGCCTGCTCGCCACTGCGCTGGCGATCGATCTCGATGCGTCCCAGGCAGGGCAGCACGTAGGATGTCTGTCCGTGGACCACGCAGGACCGGTTGAAGTGCGTCACCACCTGAACCGTCAGTGGCAGCTTGCGCCAGGCAGGTTCCATCACACCATGATCGGGAATGGCGCGCACGAAATTGCCGCCCAGCATGAAGAAGGCGGACAACGCGCCGTCACGGATCTTCTCGCAGGCTTCCACCGTATTGAGCCCCTGCTCCATCGGCGGCTCGAAATGATAAAGCGCGCGCAGCTTGTCATTGGGTACCATCTGCGGTTTTTCGGTGATACCCACGGTACGCTGGCCCTGCACATTGGAGTGGCCTCGGATCGGGCAGATACCGGCACCGGGCTTGCCGATATTGCCGCGCATGAGCAGCAGATTGGTCAGCATGTGGATGGTGCGCACCGCTTCGCGATGCTGGGTCACGCCCATGCCATACATGAGCATGGCGCGACCGGCACTGGCATAGGTATCCGCAGCCAGCTCCAGCTCTGCACGCGAGACGCCGGCGTGGCGTTCGATCTCGCTCCACTGGGCCGCGCGCGCGGCCGCCGCGAATTCCTCGAAGCCACTGGTGTGTTCCTCGATGAAGGCCACGTCCAGCAGGCGCGGCAAGCCTTCAGTACGGGCGCGGTCGTCGCGTTCCAGGATGCGCTTGGCCATGCCGATGGCGGCGGCAGTGTCGCCACCGATCCTGATCTGCACATATTGCGAACTGATGTCGGTATGTGCGGGGGTGATCATCTCCTTGGGCGATTGCGGATTGACAAAGCGCTCCAGGCCGCGTTCGCGCAAGGGATTGAAGGTGATCACCGGGACGCCGCGCTTGCGCGCCTGCTCCAGTGGATGCAGCATGCGCGGGGCATTGGTGCCGGTGTTGTGACCGAAGAAGAGGATGCACTCGGTCTGCCCGAAATCGTCCAGCGTGACCGTGCCCACCGGTACGCCGATGGTCTGCGGCAGCGCCACCGATGTGGATTCGTGGCACATGTTGGAACTGTCCGGCAGGTTGTTGGTGCCATACATGCGCGCCATGAGCTGGTACAAGTAGGAGGTCTCCAGCGAGGCGCGTCCGGAGGCATAGAACACCACCTTCTTCGGATCCATGGCACGCAATTGCGCGGCGATGTCATCGAAGGCCTCGTCCCACGAGACCGGCAGATAGCGGTCGCTGGCGGCGTCGTATTTCATGGGCTCGGTGAGGCGACCGGTGGATTCCAGTTCGAGATCGTTCCAGCTTTCCATCTCGGCCACGGTATGCCGGGCGAAGAACTCAGGCGTGGCACGCTTGCCGGTGATTTCCCAGGCGGTGGCCTTGGCGCCGTTCTCGCAGAATTCGAACAGATGCGGATCCGCCGGCTTGGCCCAGGAACAGCTGACGCAGGCAAAGCCATCGGGCTTGTTCTGCTTCATCAGGATGCGCGTGCCGGTAGCGATCACGTGCTCCTGCTGCAGAATGGCCCCCAGTGCCTTGACCGAGCCCCAGCCACCGGCGGCGTTGTTGTATTCGTCGAAATGGGCTTGTTCGGGGATATCCTTGGTTTTCATGTCGCTTCTCCGAGCGTGACAGTTTCGTGGGGGGACGCCCTGCGTAATCACCTGGTCGCCCTTTGGCGCGGCGCATGAACATCTTCTGCGTCCGGAGCTTCATGATGAAAGTGACGACGCAATTTGGCTGTAGGCGCTGCACCGATTTTCAGCGCTCCGGATTCCTACAGGCAGCGCTGCGACATGCCCCTGCGCTAATGAATTCCTACGGCAAACACGGCAGCGCGCCGACATCTTGCCAGCGCGAGTACGCGCATACTGCCTCCCATTGCACAGCCTGTGCGCTTGATCTTCTCCCCCGCATCATGATGAGCAGCCCCGCCCGCCGTTACGCTCCACCCTGCCCTTCCTTGCCTGCCGCGCTCGAGGAATTCATCGCGCCCGCCCTGCAGGAAGCCAGCCACGCGCAGCTGCCCATTGTCGCTGCGCGCCTGTTGCGTCAATTGGTGGTGGCGGGACTGGACCGCTTGCCCCTGCCCGGCCAGGGCGAGACGCTGGGTCGCTGGCAAGCGCTGGCCGCCGTCGCCGCTCAGGATCTGTCGCTGGCCAAATTGTTTGAAGCCCATACTGACGCCCTGGCGATCCTGGCCGAGGCCCGGCGGCCCTTGCCGCTGCATTCCATCTGGGCCGTCTGGTGTGCCCAGGGTCGAGCGGGCAGCCTGCGCATGACGGCACAGGGAGATCACGTCATCCTCGACGGCGAGAAATCCTGGTGCTCCGGCGCGACCGCTGTCACCCATGCCCTGCTCGGCCACCGTGACGACGACGACCGCTATTGGCTGCTGGCGCTGGAGCTGGGTCAGCCGGGCGTCACCATCATCGAAGATGACTGGGCTGCCGTCGGCATGGCAGCCACGCGCACCGCGCGCCTGCAACTGCGCAACGTGGTAGCGCAGGTGGTCGGTACTCCCGGCTTTTATCTGGAGCGTGCCGGTTTCTGGCACGGCGGCATCGGCATTGCCGCCTGCTGGTACGGCGCTGCCAGCGCGCTGGTAGCCGCATTGCGACAACGCTTGAGACGGCGCGCCGACAGCCATGCGCTGGCGCGACTGGGCAGTGCGCTGTGCGGCCAGCATGCGGCAGCCACCTGCCTGCGCGAGAGTGCCGCACGCATTGATGCTCATCCACGCGCCAACGCCATGCAGGATGCCCTGCGCGCCCGTCTGATCGTGGAGCGATCCAGCCTGCAGATCATCGATGATCTGGGGGCCGCACTCGGTCCCCATCCCTATTGCGGCAGCCGGCACAGTGCGCGCCTGCTGGCCGACCTGCCGGTGTGGCTGCGCCAGAGCCACGCCGAACGCGATCTGGCGGCGCTGGCCAGCGCCAGTCTTGAAGAGGAGCCTTCTCCATGCCTACTGTGAATGCCACGCCGTCCATCGTGACGGCAGACTCGGCGCGCCATATCGATATCGTCCATGGCACCGCCGAGGAGGTGTGGCAATCCTGCCAGCGCCTGCACGTTCTGCCCGAACTGGAGCTGTGCCACCTGGTGCCGCCACGCTCACGTGCGGTCATCCTGGCGCCGCATCCCGATGACGAAACGCTGGGGTGTGGCGGGCTGATCGCCCGACTGGCCGGCATGATGCGCGAAATCGCAGTAGTGGCCGTCAGTGACGGTGAGCACAGCCATCCTGCGACATCACCCCTGGCCGCGCGCCTGCCCCTGATGCGTGCGGCGGAGAGCCGGGCGGCGCTGGAATGTCTGGGCGCGGGTCAGGCACAGATCCTGCGGGCCAGGATTGCGGACGGCCAGATCGGCCAACATCGGCTGGAACTGAAGGCCTGGCTGATCGCGCAATTGCGCCCTACCGACATCGTCTTTGCACCGTGGCGCCTGGACGGCCATCCCGATCACGAAACCGTGGGCGAAGTGGCCGCCGAACTGGAACACGAACTGGGCTGCAAGCTCGTGGAAGTGCCGATCTGGGGCTGGCACTGGGCGCAACCACTGGGCGGCGAATTTCCCTGGGGCCGGGCGCACAAACTCAGCTTCGATGCCGGAACCGGCATGATGAAACGGCGCGCCCTGCGCTGTTATCACAGCCAGGTCGGGCGCGACGGCCAACGCGATCCGGTGTTGCCGGCCGGCGTGCTGGCGCACTTCGTGCGGCCCTATGAGGTGTTCTTCCTATGACGACAGCGCAGTTTCCGGCCAGCGGCCATTTCGACCAGTTGTACGCGGCCAGCGACGATCCCTGGAAGACGCGCGAGCGCTGGTACGAACAGCGCAAGCGCGCCATCATCGAGGCCATCCTGCCGCGTCGGCAGTGCAATGCCATCTTCGAACCCGGATGCGGCAGCGGTGAACTGACGCTGCAACTGGCGACCCGCTGCCAGTGGCTGATGGCCTCCGATTTTTGCGCGGAAGCGGTGCGTATCGCCCGGGAAAAGACCGCGCACCTGCCGCACGTCCAGGTGCGCCGGCAGTCGCTGCCCGAACAATGGCCGACGGCGGCGCAGGACATGCCGCCGCTGGGGCTGATCGTGTTTTCCGAGCTGTGCTACTACTTCGACGCACCCAACGTGGCCGAGCTGGCGGCACTGGCCGCCGCCAGCCTGGCGCCGCAGGGCCACCTGCTGGCCTGCCACTGGAAGAAGGATTTCGATGACCGCCTGCTGGCCACCCAGCCCATGCACCGGCTCATCGATACCCATCCGCACCTGAAGCGCCAGGCCTGCTATGAAGACGAGGACATCCTGATCGATCTCTGGCGCAGGATCTGATCCAACCTTGATATCGCACGCACACCATCATTCTGGAAGGAGTGAGCATGATCGGCATCGTCATCCCCGCGCACGACGAAGAAGCCACCCTGCACGCCTGCTTGCGGGCCGTACGCAAGGCCGCTTCGCATGCGCAACTGCAGGGCGAGGCAGTACGCATCGTGGTGGTGCTCGACAGTTGCAGCGATGCTTCCGAGGCCATCGCGCGCCGTCACCCGGTGAGGCTGCTGCCGCTGCAGGTCGGCAATGTCGGCGTGGCGCGCCATCATGGCGCCCGCTCACTGATTGCCGAGGGTGCACGCTGGCTGGCCTTTACCGATGCCGATACCCTGGTCTCGCCCGACTGGCTGGCAGCACAGCTGCACCTGAAAGCGGAAGCGGTCTGTGGCACGGTCACACCCGACAGTTGGCACGATCACCCCCCGGAAGTGCAGCAACGCTTCGCGCGCCACTATCGCGACCAGGACGGCCATCACCATATCCATGGTGCCAATCTCGGCGTCAGTGCAGAAGCGTATGTGCGCGCAGGCGGTTTTCCACCGCTGCGCTGTCATGAGGATGTCGCCCTGGTACAGGCCCTGCAGGGCATCGGCGCCCGCATTGCCTGGAGCGCGCAGGTGCGCGTGGTCACCAGCACCCGCCAACAGAGCAAGGCGCGCGGCGGCTTTGGCGACACCCTGCGACGCTGGGCCAGCGAGGACAGTGCAGCCCTCCTGCCGGTTTAGCGCGCGTTGTCTCCTGATCGCACCACCTGCTGCGCCTGCTCGATGCTCACGTGATGATCTTCCACGGTATTGACCAGCCGCTGGCGCCTGGCACGTGAACCGAAGTTGTTGGCGTAGATCCAGGTGAATTCGGCACCCAGCAGGAAGATCTGCGCCGAATAGTAGATCCACAGCAGCAGCAGCGCGAACGACCCGGCCGCCCCGAAGCCCGAGGTCATGCCGGTGCTGCCCAGATACAGGCCGATCAGGTACTTGCCGATGATGAAGAGCACGGTCGTGGCCCCGGCGCCGATCCACACGTCATGCCAGGACAGGGTCACGCGCGGCATGAACTTGTAGATCATCGAGAAGAGCGTGGAGAACACCACGAAGGACAGCACGAAGTTGAGCATCTGCAGCAACAGTTGCCAGCCCTCGAACCAGCCGCCCCACCAGCGTCCCAGCGCCGCCAGCGCCGCACTGACCACCAGCGAGATGATCAGCAGGAAGCCCAGACCGATGATGAGACCGAAGGACAGCAGCCGCGTACGCGCCAGTTGCCACACACCGCTCTTGCGCTTGACCGCGGGGATGCGCCAGATACGGTCCAATGCACTCTGCAGTTCGGAAAACACGGCCGTGGCGCCGATGACCAGCGTCACCACCGAAATGCCGGCGGCGATCATGCCCTCGCGCGGCTGGCTTACCGACTTCAGCAAACCCTGAATGGCGAAGGCCCCTTCGGTACCGACGATGTCGCGGATCTGGTTGACGATCTCGCCCTGCGCGGCGTCGTGGCCGAACAGCATGCCGGCCACCGCGATGGCGATCACCAGCATGGGCGCAATCGAGAAGATGGTGTAGTAGGCGATGGCCGCGCCCATGCTGGGCGCGAAGTCATCGATCCAGGCATTGATGGCGGCCAGGGTCATCTGCCAGGCCTGCTGGGCGCGCGTGCCGCCCCGGATCATCTTGACCTCGGCGGCCGGGTCCAGGTAATCGGAGGGCGCCGGTTCCAGCCTGGCCTTGACGATATCGATGCGGGCCGGCGCATCCGCTGGCAGTGGCGCTTCCTTGTTGCCCTTGGCCGCCGCCGCCCTGGCTCGCGCCGCCCCCTTGCGCCAGGCCGCGATCAGGGGCATGGCCAGGGTCACCACGCGCAAGGCGCGCTCCAGTCCCGCCGGCAGCCCATGGTGGCTGCTGCCGTGGGAGGCGGTCCCGGCGTGCGCGACGCTCTGCCCCGCCGCCTGGCCCGGTAGCGATGAGGCTGCGGCACGCTGCTGGCGGCGCCTGCGTCCCAGCCATAACCCGACGCCGGCACTGAGCAGTGCACCGGCTACCAGGCCACCAGTGGATGGCACGCCACCCTCGACCGGATCAGGGCTGGCTGCAGTATCACGGGAAGCGGGACGAAACGGGTCGGAAGAGCTGCTCATGGAGACCTCGGCTTGACATATTGTTGTGGCAGTGTGACCGATGCGCGGTAATGATTGTTCCTTTTCGTGGGCAGCCCGTCCAGCCCTGTAGGAAGCCGCTGTCGGCGCCCCGGCAAGCAACGCGAAAACGGTGTGCGTGGTATAAAGGATGTCTTGGTGAAAGTCTTCACTGGCGGCATATCGCGTATGAACATTCCACATGAACATCGCCCATGACCCTGCCGCGTGAACATCACCCGTGAACCAGAGCGGCACGCGCCGGTCTGTCTGCATTCTCCCCAGGCCATCGCGCCTGCCCTGCGTTGTCGGCCTCGTTGCCGGAGCGGGCGGCGCCGGCCCTCCCCCAACCTGACGAACGAGGATTGCCCATGTATAAGGACGTACAGCTTTTCATCAACGGCGAATGGACCGCCAGCGCCTCCGGCCGCACCATCGATGTCGTCAACCCGGCGACCGAAGAGGTGATCGGCAAGATTGCCCACGCTGACCGCAGCGACCTGGATCGTGCGCTGGAAGCGGCCAAAAAGGGCTTCGAGACCTGGCGCAACATGTCCGCCTTCGAGCGTTCCAAGATCATGCGCCGCGCCGCCGACCTGCTGCGCGAACGCGTGGACGAAGTGGCGCGCCTGATGACCATGGAACAAGGCAAGCCGCTGGGCGAAGCCAAAATGGAAACCCTGGGCGCAGCCGATACCATCGACTGGTTCGCCGAGGAAGCCCGCCGCACCTACGGCCGCCTGGTGCCGGCCCGCGTGCCGGGTGCCTACCAGATGGTGATCAAGGAGCCGGTCGGTCCGGTGGCCGCCTTCACTCCGTGGAACTTCCCGATCAACCAGGTGGTGCGCAAGCTGTCGGCAGCGCTGGCTGCAGGCTGCTCCATCATCGTCAAGGCTCCGGAAGAAACCCCGGCCTCCCCGGCTGAACTGATCCGCGCCTATGCCGATGCCGGCGTTCCGGCAGGCGTCATCAACCTGGTCTATGGCGTGCCGGCCGAGATCTCGGAATATCTGATCCCGCATCCGGTGATCAGGAAGATTTCCTTCACCGGCTCCACCCCGGTAGGCAAGCAGCTGGCAGCACTGGCCGGCCAGCACATGAAGCGGGCCACCATGGAGCTGGGCGGTCATGCACCGGCCATGGTGTTTGATGATGTGGATGTGGATCTGGCGGCCAAGACCCTGGCCACCTCCAAGTTCCGCAATGCTGGTCAGGTGTGCGTGTCGCCGACCCGCTTCCTGGTGCAGAAGGGTGTTTTCAATGCCTTCGTCGACAAGTTCGTGACCTATGCCGAACAGCTGAAGGTAGGCAATGGCCTGGAAGCCGGCGTGAACATGGGTCCGGTGGCCAACAAGCGCCGCATCCCGGCACTGGAAGCGCTGATCGACGATGCCGTCGCACAAGGCGCACAACTGCGTACCGGTGGCAAGCGCATGGGTGACAAGGGTTACTTCTTCCAGCCGACCGTGCTGACCAACGTGCCACTGCATGCCCGCGTGATGAATGAAGAGCCCTTCGGCCCGCTGGCCCTGATCAATTCCTTCGAGACCCTCGATGAAGTGATCGCCGAAGCCAACCGCCTGCCCTTCGGTCTGGCCGCCTATGCCTTCGCCAAGTCGGCCCACACCAAGCACGCCCTGGCCGCGCGCGTGGAAAGCGGCATGCTGACCATCAATCACCTGGGCCTGGCGCTGCCGGAACTGCCTTTCGGCGGCGTCAAGGACAGCGGCTACGGTTCCGAAGGCGGCACCGAGGCCATCGAGGCTTACATCAATACCAAGCTGGTGACGCAGCTCGATGTGTGACGGCTTGAGTTGATGGGCTGATCGCCCTGCGCGATCAAAAAAAATCGGCGGACCTGCAAGGGTCCGCCGATTTTCTTTTGGCGCTACGCTTTTTATTCTTCGCCACCGCCACCCGAAGGCGGCACCAGGATATCGCGGCTGCCATTGCGCGACATGGCCGAGAGTACACCGGCCGTTTCCATCTGCTCCACCAGACGCGCGGCGCGGTTGTAGCCGATGCGCAATTGCCGCTGCACCGAGGAGATGGAAGCTCGCCGCGTCTTGAGCACGAAGGCCACCGCTTCGTCGTAGAGCGGATCGGATTCTGCATCGCCGCCCTCGCCACCGGCGAACATGTCGGCCTGGGCCGTGTCCTCGGAAATCGGCGGGGCCAGGATTTCCTCGATATAGCGCGGCTCACCGAAGGACTTCAGGTACTCCACCACACGGTGCACCTCCTCATCGGATACGAAGGCGCCATGCACCCGCTGCGGATAGCCCGAGCCCGGCGGCAGGAACAGCATGTCGCCATGGCCCAGCAGGGATTCGGCCCCCATCTGGTCCAGCACGGTGCGCGAGTCGATCTTGGAGGAGACCTGGAAGGCCACGCGAGTCGGGATGTTGGCCTTGATGAGACCGGTGATGACGTCCACCGAAGGACGCTGGGTCGCCAGGATCAGGTGGATGCCAGCCGCGCGCGCCTTCTGTGCCAGACGCGCAATCAGTTCTTCCACCTTCTTGCCGACCACCATCATGAGGTCGGCCAGTTCGTCGATGACGATGACGATGGTCGGCAGTTTTTCCAGCGGCTCGGGCGCGTCGGGGGTGAGGCTGAAGGGATTGGGGATTTTCTCACCCCGGGCTGCGGCTTCATCGAGCTTCTGGTTGTAGCCGGCCAGGTTGCGCACGCCCAGCTTGGACATCTTCTTGTAGCGCCGCTCCATCTCTTCCACCGCCCAGTTCAGCGCATGCGCGGCTTCACGCATGTCGGTCACCACCGGCGCCAGCAGGTGCGGGATGCCTTCGTAGATCGACAGTTCCAGCATCTTGGGATCGATCATGATCAGGCGCACTTCCTCGGGCGTGGCCTTGTAGAGCAGCGAGAGGATCATCGCATTGATGGCCACCGACTTGCCCGAACCCGTGGTGCCGGCCACCAGCATGTGCGGTGCGCGCGCCAGGTCGGTCACCACGGGCGTGCCGGTGATGTCCTTGCCCATGGCAATGGTCAGGTGCGAAGCCGACTTGCGATAAGCCTGCGAATGCACGATCTCGGAGAGCTTGATCATCTGTCGACGCGCATTGGGCAGTTCCAGGCCCATGCAGGTCTTGCCGGGAATGGTCTCGACCACGCGGATGGACGTCAGGCCCAGGGCGCGCGAAAGATCCTTCATCAGGTTGACCACCTGGGCGCCGCGCACGCCTTGTGCGGGCTCGACCTCGAAGCGGGTGATCACCGGACCGGCCTCGGCGCCCAGCACCGTGACCGGCACCTTGAATTCGCGCAGACGCTGCTCGATCAGGCGACCGGTTTCCTGCAATTGTTCGGGGTCGACCTCGATGCGCGATTCGGGCACTTCATCGAGCAGATCCAGCGAGGGCAGCGGGATGTCCACATGCGGCTCGTCGATATCGTCGACCCCCCTCTGCGATGCCATCGCGACCGCTTGCACATGGGCGGGGGCCGGATCGGGCATGCGTACCGTGAAGGCCGGAGCAGGCTGGATGGGCGGCTGTTCGGGCGCCGGGTCGGGCAGCATGTCGAACCAGGGAGCGTTGAAGGTGCCCAGGTCGATGGGTTCCTGCGGTTCGGGCATCGGTGCCGAGAAGGGCGGCACGGCGGGTGCGACGACCGGCGGCGGCACCGGAACCGCAGCGGGCAGCGGCCCCAGGGATGGCGGCAGCGGCTGTCCCTGCGGGCTCAGAGGCACGATGGGCGGCAACTGCGGTTGCGGTTGCGACGGCAGCAGCGCGGCCGTGTCCTGCTCGCCGCTGCTCTGCTGCAGCGAACGCATCAGGCGCGTGGGTACCACATCGGCGCGCTCGGCTGGCTTGTCTGCCGCACTCCCCGCCTCAGGGGTACGACCCACGCTGCTGATGCGAATGCTGCGGGTAGGCTGGGCCGGTGCCGGATTGCCGCGCGCAATGGAGGGCGGAATCGGACGGATCGGCGGGGATGGCGTGGCCGCGCGCGACAGGCTGGCATCGGCTGCGGCACTGGCCGCCGAGATGGCACGACTGGCAGCAGCACGCGCCAGCATGGCTTCGGTCGGACGCAGGCTTTCGAAGGCGGCCCATTCGGATTCCGGACGCGGCTTGGCGGCGGGCCCCGCCTGACGCGCATTGAGCGAGGGCCACTTGCCGCCCTGCGCGCTGCCGGTGGGCGTGGCCTGGGCGTTGCGGCTGCCGCCGGTCAGGGCCGACAGGGGGACTTTCCAATCGTCGCGCGGCGCTTGCTCGGCCGGACGTTCGGGTGTCGGGGCCGGCGTCAGGCGCGCCGGACGGGGACGCGGTGCGAAGGGCGAGGCAGGCGGTACGCGCTTGGCAGCGGCCGACGAGGGCGCGCGCGGCAGCGGTGCCCGGCGTTCCGAACCCGGCGGGAAGCTGTTGCGAGATGGGCCAGCACTGCCGTGATGACCGCTCATGCGTACCCGTTCGCTTTCGATGCTGCCGCGGCGCGGCGGCCCGAGGTCCAGCTCCGGATGCTCATCGCGCCCCACAGGGGCGCTGCGACCGAACATCGCGCTCAACACCCATTTCAATCCCAGCGCCAGCAAACCCAGCATCAGCACGGCGGCGATGCCACGGCTGATCTTGCCGCCCAGCGCATCCATGAGGGCCGCGCCCAACAGAGCGGCCCCCGGTCCTTCATCGCCGGAGACCAGTTGCGAACGCACCAGCGACTCGACCGCACTGCTGGCCCCCAGCAGCAGCAGGCTGCCGCACCACAGGCGAATGGCACCGCGCCCGCCGAAGATGGACTTGCGGCCGAGCGCGCGCGCTACCGTGCGCAGCAGCAGCGGCAGCAGCCAGAGGACCGACCAGCCAAACCATTTGACGAAAATCATGCTACTCCCAAACTCCACCGGCCTGGCAGCGCCAGACGGCCTCGTGAATCCATACGGTGCAAGCTATTGCTGCATCGCAGGCTGCGAGTGTAAACCAAACCGGCGCCCTGCCGCCGCACATCGGCTGGCCTTTTGGTGCAGAGCACGCCCGGCCTCAACGGCCATGACAATGGCAATCCATCACGTGATCATTGATCACGCCCACGCCCTGCAGATAGGCATAGATGATGGTGGACCCGACAAACTTGAAACCGCGCCTGGCCAGTTCCTTGGAAATCGCATCCGACAGCGGGGTCTTGGCCGGACAATCCGCCAGCGAGGCCCAGCGGTTGACGATGGGCTGGCCATCGACCTTGCCCCACAGATAGGCGTCGAGCCCGCCCACTTCCTCGCGCAGTTGCAGATAGGCACGCGCATTGCCGATGGTGGCGGCCACCTTCAGGCGGTTGCGCACGATGCCGGGATTGGCCAGCAATTGCGCCACCTTTCGCTCGTCATAACGGGCGATCTTCTCGGCATCCCAGTCGTCGAAGGCGGCACGGTAGCTTTCGCGCTTGTTGAGCACGGTCTCCCACGACAGCCCGGCCTGGGCTCCTTCCAGGTTGAGCATCTCGAAGAGGCGCCTTTCATCGTGGCAGGGCACCCCCCATTCGTGGTCGTGATACTGCACATAGCGCGGATTGGCCAGGTTGACCCAGCCGCAGCGGACAGGTGTTTGCGTCATGATCATGTTGCTTTCTTCATATCGGCCAGATCAGACCGGCCACAGCGGCGGCTCATCCATCAGCGCGATCTGTTCGCGCAGCTCCAGGATACGATCCTGCCAGTATCGTTGGGTATTGAACCAGGGAAAGGCTACCGGGAAGGCCGGATCATCCCAGCGCCGCGCCAGCCAGGCGGAATAATGGATCAGGCGCAGGGTGCGCAGGGCTTCGATCAGATACAGCTCGCGCGGCTCGAATTCGCAGAAACTTTCATATCCCGCCAACAGGTCGGCCAGTTGGCCCACCATCTCGCGGCGCTCCCCCGAGAGCAGCATCCACAGGTCCTGCACGGCCGGACCACTGCGGCTGTCATCGAAATCGACGAAGTGCGGGCCGGCATCGGTCCACAACACGTTACCGACATGGCAATCCCCATGCAGGCGCAGCGTGCGGATCGCCCCGGCCCGATCGTAGCAGCGACGCACGCCGTCCAGTGCCTGCTGGACCGTGGTGCGCCAGGCGGTGGCCACATCCATCGGGATGAAATCATGCGCCAGCAGCCAGTCGCGCGGTTCTTCGCCGAAGCTGGTGATATCCAGCGCGGGGCGGGCCGCGAAAGGACTGCGCAGGCCGACCGCATGGATGCGGCCAATGAAGCGCCCCAGGCGCTCCAGGGTATCGGCGTCGTCCAGCTCGGGCGCGCGGCCCCCATGGCGGCGGAAAACGGCGAAGCGGAAACCGGCATGGCGATGCAGGGTAGCGCCGTTGTCCAGACGCATGGCGGGCACCACCGGCACCTCTTCGTCGGCCAACTCCTGTGAAAATGCGTGTTCTTCGAGGATCTGCCCCTCACTCCAGCGCAAGGGACGGTAAAACTTGGCCACCAGCGGCGGGCCGTCCTCCATGCCGACCTGGTAGACGCGGTTTTCATAGCTGTTCAGGGCCAGCAGGCGACCATCGCCATACAGGCCCAGCGCATCGAGGGCATCGAGCACCGTATCGGGCGAGAGCGTGGCGAAGGAAGTGGCGTCGGGCAGATCGGGAGCGGGGGCGGCGGGATTCATCCGTCTATTGTACTGTCCGCAGGCGTGGACGCCGCATCAGAATGCCGGGTGCCGAGCGACAACACTCGCGCCCCCGGCGCAATGCCTTTACACTCCTGCCTTTAGCATCTGTCACTGGAACCATCATGCAGCTTGACCAGCCCCTTTCCGACGCCGAATTCGACGAACTCGACGATTTTCTCCTCTCCGATCGCTGCGCCGACGATGTGATGACCATGGACACCCTGCACGGCTACCTGACGGCGCTGGCCATCGGTCCGCAGGAAGTGCTGATGGCCGAATGGCTGCCGCGCGTCTGGGGCAGCCGTCCCGAAGACACGCCCAAGTTCAAGAATGGCAAGGAAGCCGAGCGCATCACCAGTCTGATCGCGCGCACCATGAACGAAATCGCCATCACCTTCGAGGTCGCGCCCAAGGAATATGAACCGCTCTTTTGCGAGCGCGAGCACGAAGGCAAGCCGCTGCTGGATGCCGAAGCCTGGGCCTGGGGCTTCTGGGAAGGTATCCAGTTGCGCGCGGCGCAGTGGGATGAAATCTTCCACTCCAACCTGGCGCCGCTGATGCGTCCGATCTACCTGCTCGGATCAGAAGAGCTGGAAGAGGAAGAAACCAAGCTCATCGACGACCCGATCAAGACCCACAAGCTGGCCATCGAGATCGAATCGGCCATTCCGCACATCTACCGCTACTGGGCGCCCAAGCGCAAGTCCGCGGTCGAGCAGGTCCAGCGCGATGCACCCAAGACCGGCCGCAACGATCCCTGCCCCTGCGGCAGTGGCAAGAAGTACAAGAAATGCTGTGGGGCAGATTCGGAAGAATGATTCACCCACCCCCATGAAAAAGGCGCGCCAGATACCGGGCGCGCCTTGTTTCTTCATACAGGACGGTTTTTTCTGCCAACCGCCCTGTCACCCTGCCACCTTGCATCACTCCTTGATGAAGTGCTCGCGGTAGTACTTCAGTTCTTCGATGGATTCGAGGATATCGGCCAGGGCGGTGTGCATCTGGCGCTTCTTGAAACCGGTGGCGATTTCGGGCTTCCAACGCTTGCAGAGTTCCTTCAGGGTCGACACATCCAGGTTGCGATAATGGAAGAATTCTTCCAGCTTGGGCATGCCGCGCACCATGAAGCGGCGATCCTGGCAGATGGAATTGCCGCACATGGGCGACTTGCCGGCCGGGACGTATTGCTTCAGGAAGGCGATGATCTGCTGTTCGGCGTCGGCTTCGGTGACGGTGGAGGCCTTGACGCGGTCGATCAGGCCGGAACGGCCGTGGGTACCCTTGTTCCAGGCGTCCATGCCGTCCAGCAGTTCGTCGGACTGGTGGATGGCCAGGACCGGGCCTTCGCCCAGCACATTGAGTTCAGCATCGGTAACCACCACGGCCACTTCGATGATGCGATCCTTGTCCGGATCCAGGCCGGTCATTTCCATATCGACCCAGACCAGGTTCATTTCATTGGGACGGACAGGCGCGGCGGGGGCTTGTGACATAATTCTTCCTTATTGACGGGATGGGGTCTGGCCCCATCTACTGCAGGGTTCATTGCTGGGTTCGCTCGCCCGGATCGGACCGGACGGCACGGCGCGCAAGCCTGCCACCGGCGTCGGCTGGGGCAGATCGCGGGCCTGGGCCTCGAACTTCCGCCATTTTCGCACAGGGACAGCATGTCTTCACTTTCGTTTTCGGTTTTGTTCGTCGTATTCCTGGCCATCAGCCTGGGCGTGCGTTTCTGGCTGGCCTCGCGCCACATTCGCCATGTCATCGCCCATCGCGCCGCCGTGCCGTCCGAGTTCGCGGAAAGGATCCCGCTGTCGGCCCACCAGAAGGCGGCCGACTACACGGTTGCGCGCACCAAGTTCGGTCTGGTGACGCTGCTGGTCAATGCCGCGGTCCTGATCGGCTTTACCCTGCTGGGCGGGCTGCAATGGCTCTCCAGCCTGCTGCTGGGCTGGACCGGGGGGCCGGGCATGCTGTACCAGATTGCGCTGGTGGCCGGCTTCGGTCTCATTTCTGGCGCAGTGGACCTGCCCTTCGACTACTACCGCCAGTTCAGGCTGGAGGCCGGTTTCGGCTTCAACAAGATGACCCCTGGCCTGTTCTTCAGCGACATGATCAAGCAAACCCTGCTGGGCGCCGTGATCGGCCTGCCGCTGCTGTGGGTGGTGCTGGTGTTGATGGAGAAGGCCGGCGCGTTGTGGTGGTTTTATACCTGGATCGTGCTGTGCGCTTTCCAGCTGCTGATGCTGGTGATCTACCCCAGCTTCATCGCGCCGCTGTTCAACAAATTTACCGCGCTGGAGGATGACAGCCTGCGCAGCCGCATCGAGGGCCTGATGCAGCGCGTCGGTTTCGCCTCCAAGGGCCTGTTCGTGATGGATGGTTCCAAGCGCAGCGCGCATGGCAATGCCTACTTCTCGGGCTTCGGTTCGGGCAAGCGCATCGTCTTCTTCGATACCCTGCTGGCGCGCCTGGCCCCGCATGAGATCGAAGCGGTGCTGGCCCATGAACTGGGTCACTTCAAGCTCAAGCACATCGTCAAGCGCGTGGTGGTGATGTTCGGCCTGTCGCTGGCCTTCCTGGCGCTGCTGGGCTATCTGAAGGGCCAGGCCTGGTTCTACACCGGCCTGGGCGTGGAGCCGATGCTGCTGGGCAGTAACGATGCCATGGCGCTGATCCTGTTCATGCTGGTGCTGCCTATCTTCACTTTCCTGTTCTCGCCGCTGTCGTCGCTGTCCTCGCGCAAGCACGAGTTCGAGGCCGATGCCTTCGCCGCGCAGCACACCAATGCGCAGGACCTGGTCTCGGCGCTGGTCAAGCTGTATGAAGACAATGCCTCGACCCTCACGCCCGATCCGCTGCACTCGGCCTTCTATGATTCGCATCCGCCGGCGTCACTGCGCATCCAGCATCTGCATGGCGCGATGGCTGCAGCCGGCGGCAATCACTAAATTTTTCATCGTATTCAAGGCGGGCGTCATGAATGACATTGCCCGCCGCAGGAGAACCCCATGAGCATCACCGCAAGCACCCTCGCCGCTTCCCGCTGCATCCAGCCCATCGAGGCACTGGATGAGGCCGCCATCGCCAGCCACCTGGCCGCCCTGCCCGACTGGAAGATCGAGGGCGGCAAGCTGGCGCGCAGCTTTGCCTTCGGCAACTATTACGAGACCCTGGCCTTCGTCAATGCAATCGCCTGGATCATTCACGCGGACGACCATCATCCGGAACTGGTCGTCACCTACAACCGTTGCAGCGTGAAGTTCGACACCCACAGCGTCAATCAAGGCCGTGGCGGTCTGTCGGCCAATGACTTCATCTGCGCGGCCAAGGTCGACGCCATCTTCGCCCAGCGTGCACCGGCCTGATGGGAGTCCGCAAGCAAGGTGCGCGCAGCGCACGGGCGGGATCGGCAACGGGCAAGGCCGAGCTGGAACCGGGGCTGGTCATTGCCGCCCACGGACGTCACTACCTGGTGCAGGCAGGTGAACAGAAACTCAATTGTGTCACCCGCGGCAAGAAGAGCGACGTGGCCGTGGGCGATCATATTCGTCTGGCGCGCACCTCTGCCGACCAGGGCGTGGTGGAGAGCATCGACGAGCGTCGCACCCTGCTCTATCGCTCGGACCAGTACAAGTCCAAGCTGCTGGCGGCCAACGTGGATCAACTCTTCATCGTGGTGGCGACCGAACCGAGTTTTTCGGATGATCTGGTCTCGCGTTCGCTGGTGGCCGCCGAATCAGCTGGCGTCGCGGCGCACCTGATCCTGAACAAGACCGATATCACCGAAGCGCTGCCGAGGACGCGCGAGCGCCTGCAGGTCTACGCGCGGCTGGGCTATCCGGTGCACGAAGTCTCGGCCAAGGCACAGCCGGAAGAAACCCGCGCGGCCTTCATGCCGCTGCTGGCCGGCAAGAGCACCATCCTGATCGGCCAGTCGGGCATGGGCAAGTCCTCCATCATCAACCTGATCGTGCCGGACGCCGATATCGCCACCCGCGAGATTTCGGCCGCGCTCGATACCGGCAAGCACACCACTACCTTCACCCGGCTGTACCAGATGGAGCAGGAAGCCAGCATCATCGATTCGCCGGGCTTCCAGGAGTTCGGGCTGTACCAGCTGTCCGAAGGCATGCTGGAACGTGCCTTCCGCGACTTCACGCCGTATCTGGGCAAGTGCCGTTTCTACAACTGCCACCATCTCAACGAGCCGGGCTGCGCGGTGCTGGAGGCGGTGCAGGCCGGCGAGATTGCGGGCATGCGGCACCAGCTGTATGCGCAGCTGGTGCATGAGTCTTCGCAGACCTTGTACTGATCCTGCTGCCGCTCAGAACTTGTAGGCCGCCGTGAAGACCAGCGCACGCGGTGCGCCCGGTGCGATCTGCGACACACCGGTGGCGCTGGCATAGTAGCGGCGGTTGCTCAGGTTGGTGATCGCCAGCGTATAGTCGGCCCGTGCCAGGCGATAGCCCAGCATGGCGTCCCAGCGGGCGTAGCCAGGCAGTTCGAGCAGGTTCTCGCGATCGGCAAAGCGCGCGCCCTCATAGACTAAGCCGGTCTCGCCGAACCAGCCCTGGGGAGGCGCATAGGCGACGAACAGGCTGCCGTTGCGCGCCGACACCCCTGACGGGCGTTTGCCCGCCAGTTGCGCCTCGGCCCTGACGACGCGTGAATTCTGCCGGGTCCAGCCACCGCGCACGAACCAGTGGCGCGCCAGCTCTCCGGCCACGCTGAACTCAATGCCGCGATTGCGTTCCAGCCCGGTCTGGCTGAATACGTCGGGCTGTACCGGATCGCGCACGATGCGGTTGTAGAGTTCCAGTTCGAACCAGGCCAGTGTGGTGCTGATTTTGCGCTGGAGCCAGTCGCTCTTGACGCCGGCTTCGAGCTGGCGGCTGAATTGCGGACCGAGGTCGTTGCCATTGCCCTTGGCGCCCGGAGACAGACCGATCACGTCGCCACCGACCGGTGCGTAGTTCTTGCTCCAGGAAGCGTAGAAATGATGCTCGGGCAGTGCCTCCCACACCGCACCGATGCGCGGGCTCAGTGCATGACTGGAGCGCTCGCTGCGCAGCTTGAGCAGGCGGCTACGCGAATCCACCTCGAAGTGATCCCAGCGCAAGCCCACCAGCCCCTTCACGCGCGCGCCCAGGTCGATCTGGTCTTGCGCATAGAAACCGGTCGTCTTCACCTTGTGATAGTTCATCTGCCAGGGCTGCGGCAGCGAACCTGCGTTGTCGTGCTGGTCCGGGTCGGTCAGGGAGACCGGGCGCGCCGAGCCCATCCACAGCCTGGGCTCGCGCTTTTGCCAGCCGTACTCGGCACCGGCCAGCAACTGGTGCTGCACTGCGCCCGTGGCGAGCTTGCCCAGCACTTCCAGATTGACCTGCACATTGCGCTGCTGCAGGTTCTGCTGAAAGCGGCTGCGCTGCACGCGCCCCAGATCGGGCCCCGCGCTCACAAAGGGTTGGCTGGTGAAGGTATTGTCAAAGTCGCTGTTGAGATCGAACACGCTCACCTTCTGGCGCAGGCTCCAGTCGGGCGCGATGGCGCGTATCAGGGTGGAGCGCAGGTTCAGGCTGGTATCACGAATGAAGTCGCGTCCGGCCGCACCGAAGAAGGTGCGATCGGACGCCACCGGCAAGGTATAGGCACGGGCCGTACCATTGCGCGTGACTGCCGTGACCCGCGCCGGTACGCCGCGATCGGGGATGCGGTCGTATTCGTCGTAGTCGGCTTGCAGCAGCCAGCTGTCAGGGCCGGACTCCCACTTCAGCGCGGGCGCGAAGTATTGGCGCGTGCCCCGCACCTCATGGCGGAAGTGCGTCTCGTGCTCACGCCCGGCATTGATGCGCAGCGCCCATTGCGCTCCCAGCGGACGATTCCAGTCCACCGCCGCGCCCAGCTGGCCGCGACTGCCCCAGGTGGCCGACACCAGGCCAAAGTCTTCCCGTGTGGGCTGCTTGCTGATGCGGTTGATCACGCCGCCGCCACTGCCGCGCCCGTAAAGGACGGCGGCCGGGCCCTTGAGGATTTCGATGCGCTCGATGTTGCCCAGACTGCGCACGTATTGCGCATCGTCGCGCATGCCGTCCAGAAGCGTGTCGCCCGCATTGGAAAAGCCCCGCAGCCGGAAGGCATCGAAGCGCGTATCGGAGACGTTGGACACACCCGGCACCCCGACCAAGGCGGCCGCCAGCCCACGACCACCGTAAGCCCGGACTTGGGCAGCATCGACCGCCTGCACCGTCTGCGGCACTTCGCGCACATCGGTGGCGGTGCGGGTAGCGCTCTCCAAGGGACCAGGACGCGGATCCAGCACGCTGCGCTGGCCGCGCACCTCGATCGCAGGCAGGGGGGCGGCGTCGCTCCCCTCGCCTTCTTCTGCCGCATCAGCGGCATAAGAAGGTATGGGAAACGCGAACAAGGCGGCCATCAGAGCCGCCGACAAGGTGCGCAGCTTCGGCGGTGAAGCAAGGAAAGAGCAGCAAGACCGCTGCAAACCCCGCAGGCGACTCGGCAAAGAAGACGTGTGCGACATGACAGCTATTCCTTTCAGGCAATGGAAAGCTGCGGATTCTAGTCGCCTAAATAGCAATAATTCTCATTTGTGATGAGGCTTTGGCCGATCGCTCGCACTTAGTGAGCATTCCTCGAAAAAGCTGGATGCGGTTTTCGAAAAGTTTCTTCACGTGGATAGAAGGAATTCGAGGCGCCCACGCGGTGGTGTGCGCGGATCTTCACCTTTGACGCAAAAAGGCCGATGCCGAGGAGTTTCTTTCAGGCAAGCACTGCGGGTATCTTTTTGAGCCGAATCCCTTATAATCTAAGGAGTTAACGACTATCGGCGGCAGGCGCCACACTGGCCGCCGTTTTTATTTATGGCAATCAAACACTACCTTCAGTTTTCCGACTTTACGCTTGATGAATACGAGTACGTGATCGAACGTTCCCGTGTGATCAAACGTAAGTTCAAGAATTACGAGCCCCATCACACGCTGGCCGATCGTACCCTGGTGATGGTGTTCGAAAAGAACTCAACCCGTACCCGCCTCTCGTTTGAGGCTGGCATGCACCAGATGGGCGGCGCGGCAATCTACCTCAACACCCGCGACAGCCAGCTTGGCCGTGGCGAACCGGTGGAAGATGCGGCACAAGTGATGTCACGCATGTGCGACGTCATCATGATCCGCACCTATGGTCAGGAAATCATCGAGCGCTTTGCCGCCCATTCGCGCGTACCTGTCATCAACGGCCTGACCAATGAGCAGCATCCCTGCCAGGTGCTGGCCGATGTGTTCACCTACATCGAGCATCGCGGCAGCATCCAAGGCAAGATCGTGGCCTGGGTCGGCGACGCCAACAACATGCTCTATTCGTGGCTGCAGGCAGCCGAGGTGTTCGGCTTCCACGTCAACGTCTCCACGCCCAAGGGTTACGACATCGATCCGGCCCAGGTCTCGCCGGGCAACAAGAATTACACCTTCTTCGCCGATCCGGCCGATGCCTGCCAGGATGCCGACCTGGTCACCACCGACGTGTGGACCAGCATGGGCTTCGAGGCCGAGAACAATGCCCGCCTGAAGGCCTTCGATGGCTGGATCGTGGACCAGGCCAAGATGGCGCGCGCCAAGAAGGATGCGCTCTTCATGCACTGCCTGCCCGCCCACCGTGGCGAGGAAGTGGCCGCCGAAGTGATCGACGGCCCGCAATCGGTGGTCTGGGAAGAAGCGGAAAACCGTCTGCACGTGCAAAAGGCCCTGCTGGAATACCTGGTGGCCGGCCGCTTCGATTAAGCCGCTCCTGCCCGCCACCGTATCGCAAGAATCACGCTCAACACTTCAATCATCGCAACGACAAGATCATGTCCAACATCCTGCAATCCGTCCCGGTCAATCAAAAAGTCGGCATCGCCTTCTCCGGCGGCCTCGATACCAGCGCCGCACTGACCTGGATGCGCCAGAAGGGCGCCATCCCCTACGCCTACACCGCCAACCTGGGCCAGCCGGATGAGCCGGACTATGACGCCATCCCCAAGAAGGCCATGCAGTACGGTGCCGAACTGGCGCGCCTGATCGACTGCCGCGAACAGCTGGCCAATGAAGGTATCGCGGCCCTGCAAAGCGGCGCCTTCCACATCTCCACCGCCGGCATCACCTACTTCAACACCACCCCGCTGGGCCGCGCCGTGACCGGCACCATGCTGGTGTCGGCCATGCGTGAAGACAACGTCGACATCTGGGGCGACGGCAGCACCTACAAGGGCAACGACATCGAGCGCTTCTATCGCTACGGCCTGCTGGTGAACCCCAACCTGAAGATCTACAAGCCCTGGCTGGACAGTACCTTCATCGACGAACTGGGCGGCCGCAAGGAAATGTCCGAGTTCATGATCAAGTCCGGCTTCGACTACAAGATGTCGGTGGAAAAGGCCTACTCGACCGATTCCAACATGCTGGGCGCGACCCACGAAGCCAAGGACCTGGAATTCCTCAACAGCGGCATCAAGATCGTGCAGCCCATCATGGGCGTGGCGTTCTGGCGCGATGACGTGGAAGTCAAGGCCGAGACGGTCACCGTGCGCTTCGAAGAAGGCCGTCCGGTGGCGTTGAACGGCAAGACCTTCGCCAGCATGACCGAGCTGATCCTGGAAGCCAACCGCATCGGTGGCCGCCATGGCCTGGGCATGAGCGACCAGATCGAGAACCGCATCATCGAAGCCAAGAGCCGCGGCATCTATGAAGCCCCGGGCCTGGCCCTGCTGTTCATCGCCTACGAGCGCCTGGTCACCGGCATCCACAACGAAGACACCATCGAACAGTACCGCGACAACGGCCGCAAGCTGGGTCGCCTGCTGTATCAGGGTCGCTGGTTCGATTCGCAAGCCATCATGCTGCGCGAAACCGCCCAGCGCTGGGTGGCGCGCGCCATCACCGGCGAAGTCACGGTGGAACTGCGTCGCGGCAATGACTACTCGATCCTCAACACCGAGTCGCCCAACCTGACCTACCACCCGGAACGCCTGACCATGGAAAAGGGCGAAGGCAGCTTCTCGGCCATCGACCGCATCGGGCAGCTGACCATGCGCAACCTGGACATCGCCGATACCCGCCAGAAGCTGTCGATCTACCAGAACACCGGCCTGCTCGATTCCAGCACTGCCGTGTCGCTGCCACTGCTGGGCAAGGACGAGAAGTAATTCCCGCTGGATTCACCTTTACCGTTTAATGGAAGCGATTCGATGAGCACTCAATTCGACAACGTCACCGTCCTGAAAAAGGGCAACGTCTACTTCGACGGCAAGTGTGTCTCGCACACCGTGCTGCTGGCCGATGGCAGCAAGAAGACCCTGGGCGTGATCCTGCCCTCCTCGCTGAACTTCAGCACCGGCGCACCGGAAATCATGGAAATCAACGGCGGCAGCTGCCGCGTGCGTCTGAAGGGCGAAGAAGCCTGGAATACCTACGCTGCCGGCACCACCTTCAGCGTGCCGGGCAATTCCAGCTTCGACATCGAAGTGACCGAGACCCTGGATTACGTCTGCCACTTCGGCTGATCCAATCGGCGCCTCAACGAAAAAGCCGTCCAGTAGCGATACTGGACGGCTTTTTTACATCTTCATCCGGGAGGCTGCCTAGATGAAGACCGGTTCCGGCTCCAGCTGCACGCCGAACTTTTCCTTCACATCCTCCTGGATTGCCCTGGCCAGCCTGGCTACCTCCGCCCCGGTCGCACCGCCCCGGTTGACCAGCACCAGTGCCTGTTGTTCATATACCCCTGCACGCCCGATGCTCTTGCCCTTCCACCCGCAGCGGTCGATCAGCCAGCCGGCGGCCAGCTTGTAGTGATCGTCATCGACGCGATAGCTGACCAGGTTGTTGTATTGCGCCAGCAAGGTATCGCGCAGACGGGCCGACACGATGGGGTTCTTGAAGAAGCTGCCGGCGTTGCCGATCTTCGCGGGGTCGGGCAGCTTGCGGGTACGGATGGCGATGACGGCCTCGGCGATGTCACGCGGGCCGGGTTCAGTGATGCCGCGCTCCTGCAGGGCCTGGGCCACGTCGGCGTAGTTGGCATTGGCGTGCCAGTGCTTGGGCAGTGCGAATGTCACTGCCAGTACCACGGCGCGGTCGCGCAGTTCCTGCTTGAAGATGCTGTCGCGGTAGCCGAAGCGGCAGGCTTCATGGTCGAGGGTGAGCAGTTCGCCGCTGACCAGGTCGAAGGCTTGCAGGCTGTGGAAACGGTCCTTGATCTCGATGCCGTAGGCGCCGATGTTCTGGATGGGCGCGGCACCGACGCTGCCGGGGATAAGTGAAAGATTCTCCAGCCCGCCCAGGCCCTGTTGCAGCGTCCACTGGACGAAGGCGTGCCAGTTCTCGCCGGCGGCGGCGCGCACGTAGATGAAGTTTTCATCCTCGCCGGTGATCTCTATGCCCCTACCCTGCATATGCAGCACCAGTCCGCTGAAGTCTTGTGTCAGCAGCAGGTTGCTGCCGCCGCCCAGGACCAGGCGCGGCAGGGCCATCAGGGCGCTATCCTCGCGCAGCGCATGGAGGGTCCGGGCATCCGTGACGGGCAGGTAGGCACGGGCCCGAGCCTCGATCCCGAAGGTATTGAGGGTGCGCAGGGAAATGTCGTGCTGGACGGGAAGTGAAGAAGTGCTCATAGGGGTGGGATTATATCGCCCACGCGGGGGCAAATCCGCTGACAGTGGCCTGGCGATAGCGGCGGGGGCGCCAGTCCGTTAAAATCACGGCTTGGACGCCGGCCTTCGCCGGCTGCAAGAACATAAGGAACAAGCCATGCCCTCATTCGATACCGTCTGCGAAGCCAACCTGGTGGAAGTCAAGAACGCCGTGGACCAGGCCAACAAGGAAATCTCCACCCGTTTCGACTTCAAGGGCACTGACGCCCGCGTCGAGCAGAAGGAGCGCGAGCTGACCGCCTTTGCCGACTCCGACTTCCAGCTGAGCCAGGTGCGCGATGTGCTGACCAACAAGATGACCAAGCGCAACGTCGATGTGCGCTTCCTGGACGAAGGCAAGATCGAGAAGATCGGCGGCGACAAGGTCAAGCAGGTCATCAAGGTGAAGAACGGCATCGAAAGCGACGACGCCAAGAAGATCGTGCGCGTCATCAAGGACAGCAAGATGAAGGTGCAAGCCAGCATCCAGGGCGACGCCGTGCGCATCACCGGCGCCAAGCGCGACGACCTGCAGGCGGCCATTGCGCTGCTGCGCAAGGAGATCAAGGAGATTCCGCTGGAGTTCAACAACTTCCGCGATTAAGCGGGGCGCTTCCTCCAGCAGTGACTACAACGCCGGCTTTTGCCGGCGTTTGTTTTTGGCGCCAGCTCGATGATATTCGAGAAAACGTAGCTGATTGCTTGAGGGCAAGCGGGTTTCCGCGCCGCCAAATCTACACTCCTTCCACCCAAAAATATCGGCGTCTCTTGAATTGAGCGCTGATGGGCTGTTTGGGCAAGTTGCCAACTGACGGAAGGAGCAAAGATGGAACACACGCAACCCGAAACGCTGCACCTCGCAGTCCGAGACCGACTCAATCCGCGTCGAGAAGGCGCTTGCGCCATTGGCATCACTTCGTCGCAGCTGCGGGAATATCCCGCCTCCAACGGAGGTTTGAAATGAAGATCATCGGCTGGATTCGCTATGGCGATAAAGCCGCCTGCGGCGGGACGGTGATTGAGGGTGACCAGACTTGCCGCAGCCATGGGCGGGCTTATGCCTTTCAGGGGGCTCGGGTGGCTTGCCGACAGGACTGCATCATTGCTGATGGTTTTCCGCGCTCTACGCTCACCAATGGACGGGCTCAGGTTATTCATGGGATGAAGACCAGTGCCGGGTGTCCGTTGCTTTCTACGCTCAATGAGGTTGATGGGGTGGGCAATGCGAGCGGTGAGGACATTCCAGCTCGCTTCGTGCAAGACGATGAGGGAGAGTGGATTGGGAAAATGAATGAAGGGTATGATCAGCACTTCGTCTTAACAGACGGACAAACCGGGCAGGTTCTCGCCAATCGCTATTACCGGATGACTTGCAACGGACAAATTAGCGAGGGTAAAACCGACAGCAAGGGGAGAACAAAGAAAGTATCTTCCGACGACGCCGCAGAAGTCACTATTGAAGTCATGCCGGAAGGCTACAAGGGAGCCTCTGCATGATTCCGCAAGCGATCGTCGTTGTCACAGCAGCGCTAACGTTAAAGTCAGATTCAGAGCCTGTACGCATCAGGGTCAATAAGCCACGAGGTTCGATTTATTGGGGTGGTGCCGGATTAAACGGCCCCTACATACAAGATCAAGTTTCAGCCCTCCAAGAAGCTGGGATCAAGCACATATGGATAGGAAAACGTACCTATGGCGAGTATCCGGACGCTGCACGTTCTGCAACTGATCTGCGTTATGAGGGACGCAGCGATGATCGATCTTGGATGATCGAAAGTATGGAGAATGTGCCCGCTGAGCAATTCAACCTGATTGGCTATTCCTACGGGTCATTGATGGCGGCTCACACCGCTCATGTCTACGCTTGCAACGGGCATCTCGTCGATCACTTGGTGTTGATCGCCTCTCCAATCGATGGGGACTTTCTTGAGAAACTTCAACAGAATAAAAACATCAAGAAAGTGCTCATCATTGACCTTCGCCAACACAAGGACCCGATTTACGCAGGCATGTCCCAGTGGCGTTTGATCCTGTCCAAATCAACTTTGGAAAAACAAGATGAAGCGTCTGGCACAACACGCGGCATTGGCCATTTCTATTACAGGCCAAACTCAGACGAAGGGAAGTTTCGCCGCAGGCAATTGGCAAACTATTTATATCGACAGGGCCTTCGATGATTCCAAACAGCTTTTTTTCAAATGTGCTTCGCTTCCTGGCTCTTCTTGGGGGCATGTTGTTTGCTGCGAGCGGTCCAGACTATCTGCGGGGAACGATTTCTTACGGACTATCGAATAACTGGCACTTTCAAAATGTTTCCGGATGGGGCTTTCGATTCGGACTCTGGTTTCAGTTATTGATTATTGGATTAGTGGCGGTCTCACCATTTTGGGTATGTGTTAAAAACGATACCCCGCCAAGATTTCTACCAAAGCGCAAAACGATCAACCTGATGGTCGGATTTGGGCTAATTTTTTTCCTGTTCTCTGCGGGTCTTGAAATACTGCTGAAAACGCATTTTCCTTAACAATCGCGGCAATTTACCGGATAGCGTCATGAACAAAGGTTGCCGGGCCCAAAACAACAAAGCCCTGGCTCCCACCAAGGCTTTGTTCACAACCTCACGCCAGCAGTCACCGACGCTTCAATCTCTCTTCAACGACAAGCCTCAAGCCGCGTCCCGCTCATCCCCCACCAAACGGCGCTGCTTGACCGAATCCGCCAGGCCCTGCAACACTTGCAGGCTTTCTTCCCAGTTGATGCAGCCATCGGTGATGGACTGGCCGTAAGTCAGTTCCTTGCCCGGCACCAGGTCCTGGCGACCGGCGACCAGGTGCGATTCGACCATCACGCCGACGATGCGCGTGTCGCCCGCTGCCACCTGGCGGCCGATGTCGGCGCAGACCGGGATCTGGTTTTCCGGCTTCTTGGAGCTGTTGGCGTGCGACGCATCGATCATCAGGCGCGCCGCCAGGCCGCTCTTGGCGATGTCCTGGCAGGCGGCTTCCACGCTGGGAGCATCATAGTTGGGCTGCTTGCCGCCGCGCAGGATGATGTGGCAATCCTCGTTGCCTGCGGTGGAGACGATGGCCGAGTGGCCGCCCTTGGTCACCGACAGGAAATGGTGCGGCTGCGACGCGGCCTTGATCGCATCCACGGCGATCTTGACGTTGCCGTCGGTACCATTCTTGAAGCCCACCGGGCAGGACAGGCCAGACGCCAGTTCGCGGTGCACCTGCGACTCGGTGGTACGGGCGCCGATAGCGCCCCAGCTGATCAGGTCAGCGATGTATTGCGGGCTGATCACGTCCAGGAATTCGGTACCGGCCGGCAGGCCCAGATCATTGATGTTCAACAGCAGCTCACGGGCCGCTCGCAGGCCGTCGTTGATGCGGAAGCTGTTGTCCATGTACGGGTCATTGATCAAACCCTTCCAGCCGACCGTGGTACGCGGCTTCTCGAAATAGACGCGCATGACGATTTCCAGCTCGTTCTTGTGACGCTCACGCTCCACCACCAGGCGACGCGCATACTCCATGGCGGCCTTGGTGTCGTGGATGGAGCAGGGGCCGATGACGACCATCAGCCGGTCGTCCTGGCCGTGCAGGATGCGATGCAGCGCAGTGCGAGCTTCGGCGGTGGTGCGCTCGACCTTTTCAGTGCAGGCGAATTCGCGGATGAGATGCGAGGGGGGGACCAGTTCTTTCATTTCTCGGATGCGAAGATCGTCAGTGCGCGGCATTTTTTTCTCCTGGTGTACTGCAATGATTCAGCTGGAAATTGACCAAAAAAAAACCGCCATCACTGGCGGTTTTTTAGGAAATCGGTTTTGTCTTTTTACGAACGCTTACCGCTTTTCACCGCCGTGGGGCTGGAATAGCTAAAGTAAAAATAAAAGTAAGCGCGGGCGAAAGACATGTCTGGCGTCATGGGTTAAGTGAAGCAGGCATTCATAGTGCTACAAATCAGGGGCTTTGGCAAGCAACAAGACGAAAAGGAGGTGTTGCGCTGCAAATGCAATATTTATTCACCAAATGCACATCAATAGAATAATTTTTGCAAATATTATCAAACAAACCGCCATCTACACAATAAAAAATCAACGACTACGCAAGCCTTGCGCAACACTGCGTACCCGGTCGGCTGTAGCATTCCTGCAAAAAAAGTGAAGATTTGATCTGACCACGTCAGTTTTTCCTGCTTCGGGACGACATTTTCCCGCCTTCGACATGAAAAAAACCGCCGGTCGCTGAGACCGGCGGTTTTCACCAGAAACGATGCTGCGATGAACGATCAGGCCGTGCCGCCCACGGTCACGCCATCCAGGCGCAAGGTCGGCTGCCCCACTCCGACGGGGACGCTCTGGCCTTCCTTGCCGCACACGCCGACACCCGAATCCAGGCGCATGTCATTGCCGATCATGGAGACGCGGTTGAGCACATCCGGGCCATTGCCGATCAAGGTCGCGCCCTTGACCGGATAGGTGATCTTGCCATCCTCGATCATGTAGGCCTCGCTGGCCGAGAAGACGAACTTGCCATTGGTGATGTCCACCTGACCACCACCGAAGTTGACGGCATACAGGCCATTCTTGACCGAGGCCAGGATCTCGCCCGGATCCTTGTCGCCGCCCAGCATGTAGGTATTGGTCATGCGCGGCATGGGCAGATGGGCAAAGGATTCGCGGCGGGCGTTACCGGTGACGTCCATCTTCATGAGGCGCGCATTCATGGTGTCCTGGATGTAGCCCTTCAGGATGCCGTCTTCGATCAGCGTGGTGCACTGAGTCGGATTGCCTTCATCGTCGATGTTGAGCGAACCGCGACGATCGGCGATGGTGCCATCGTCCACCACGGTCACGCCCTTGGCGGCCACGCGCTCGCCGATGCGACCGGAGAATGTCGACGAACCCTTGCGGTTGAAGTCACCTTCCAGACCGTGGCCGATGGCTTCGTGCAGCAGGATGCCGGGCCAGCCGGGGCCGAGCACCACCGTCATCGGGCCAGCCGGGGCCGGGCGCGCATCCAGGTTCACCAGAGCGGTGGCCACCGCTTCGGAGGCATACTTTTCCAGCAGGGTCTCGGAGAAATAGCCGTAGTCATAACGCCCACCGCCACCGCTGCTGCCCATCTCGCGACGGCCATTCTGTTCAGCGATCACGGTCACCGACACGCGCACCAGCGGGCGAATATCCGCCGCCAGCACACCATCGGCGCGCGCCACCAGCACCACGTCATATTCACCGGAAAGGCTGGCCATGACCTGTTTGACGCGCGGGTCCTTGGCGCGGGCGATGCGCTCGATGCGTTCCAGCAATTGCACCTTGGCCGTGGCATCGAGCGAAGTCAGCGGATCATGCGGCAGGTACAGCGCGCGACCACCCGCCGGGGTCATGGCACCGGCCACCTTGATCTTGCCGCTGCCCTGGCGGGCGATGGTGCGGGTCGCGGCGGCGGCATCCAGCAGGGCCGACTCGGAAATCTCGTCTGAATACGAAAACGCGGTCTTGTCGCCCGACACGGCGCGCACGCCCACGCCCTGGTCGATGGAAAAACTGCCGGTCTTGACGATGCCCTCTTCCAGGCTCCAGCCTTCGCTCTTGGTGAACTGGAAGTAAAGATCGGCGTAATCCACCTTGTGCGTGAACATGCTGCCCAGGGCCTTGAGCAGCTTGGATTCGTCCAGGCCGAAGGGAGTCAGCAGCAGGTCGCGCGCCACTTGCAGGGCGCCCATGTTGGGTTCAAATAATTTCATAGCGTCTTGTCGGAAGGCAAAAAGGTCAAAGCTTGCGGTGGCGTAGCGCCGGCAAACTTTCTCGAACGTATTGTAGACGATGGGGATCAATGTCGCCGATCACAAGCCCCTCCCCCTCGGGGAGAACCGAGACGATCTCGCCCCAGGGATCGACCAGCATGCTGTGACCCCAGGTGCGGCGGCCATTGACGTGCTCGCCGCCCTGGGCCGAGGCCAGCACATAGCACTGGTTCTCGATGGCGCGGGCGCGCAGCAGCAGCTCCCAGTGGGCGCGGCCGGTGGTATAGGTGAAGGCGGCGGGCATGACGATCAGGGCGCACTCGCCCATGGCGCGGTAGAGCTCCGGGAAGCGCAGGTCGTAGCACACTGACAGCCCGACCCGTCCGAACGGCGCCTCGAAGCTGCGTACCTCGCTGCCGTATTCGATGGTGCGGGCTTCGTCGTAGTTTTCTTCACCTCGTACGAAATTGAACAGGTGGATCTTGTCGTAACGCGCCACCCGCTGGCCATCCGGTCCATAGACCAATGAAGTATTGAGCACCTTGCCGGAAACCGCCGACTGTAGCGGCAGCGTGCCGCCCACCAGCCACAAGCGGTGCTGGCGCGCCAGGGCGCTCATGTGCTCCTGGATGGGGCCGCTGCCATCGGCTTCGGCATGGGCCAGCTTGTCGCGCTCGTGGCGGCCCATGATGGGCCAGTATTCGGGCAGCAGCACCAGCTGCGCACCTTGCCGGGCAGCTTGCGTCACCAGCTGCGCAGCCGCATCGAAGTTCTCTTGCGGCTCGGGCGTGGAGACCATCTGGATCGCCGCCACCTTGAAGGAATCATTCATGTCTGCCTCTTGCCAGCGTGGGGTGGGTTGAAACAATGCCGCCAGTATGGCCCATCCTGACCTGCCGCGCAGGGCTGCCGCAGGACCGGATCAGGCACCGGAATTGATGCGCGCTCCCGGCTCGGGCACCCGGCGCCGCTCAGGCGGGGCCACTGAGGGGGCCGGTGCCAGGTCATTGACCGGCTTGTCGTCGGTCTTGCCGTTCTTGTCCTTCTGCAGCACTTCGCGGGCCCGCTCGCCATCCACCGGTATGACCTGCCCCTGCTTGACCACGATGGGATCGCTCCACGGGCCGGTCACCTTGTATTCGAAGCTGAGCGACTTCATCACCGGATTGCGCAGGAACAGTTGCGCCAGCAAGGTACTCACCCCCACCACCGGATTGACTGCCATGGCCACCACGGAGGCGGTGCCGAGGTTGATCTCGGGGATCACCACCACATGCAGATCCTGGGTTTCGCGGGCGATGTCGGCCGAACCGCTCATCAGCACCGAGGCCGTCACGCCGGTCATCTTGAGGTTGTCGGTGCTGGCGATGCCCTTGGCAATGCTGGCGGTACCGGCCACGGTGTCGAAGGCAAAACCTTGCGAGAACACGTCCCGGAAGTCCAGCGTCAGCCGGCGCGGCAGCGCCTGCAGGTTGAGCACCCCCAGCAGCTTGGCCGCACCCGGATCAACCTTCAGGAACTGGCCGGAGTGCACATCCATGTGTACCTGCCCGGCCAGGGTGGCCATATCCATGGCATAGGGCGGCGCCTTCCAGCTGAGATCGCCATCGAGCTTGCCGTGCCCGCCGCGGATGGTGCCGGGATAGCCGAAGCGTTCCAGCAGCTTGCCCGCATCCTCGATATCGAGCGCATAGGTGAAGTTGGACGTGTGATTGCTGCCGAAGCTGAGCCAGTTGCCGGCCGCCCGGAACTGCGCGTCGGGATTGGCCAGCAACAGGCGGCTGATGCGCCATTCGCGGCCTACCGAGGTGACGATGTTGCTGGCATCGAGCTCCAGCCGGCCCAGCTTCTTGCCGCCCAGCTCGAACTGCTCGGCCCGGATGTCAAGGGCGGGCATCTGCAGGTGGTCGTCACTCTTGTCGGCACTGGCGGGCTGGGCCGTGTCGGCCGCGGTGCCGGACTTGGGAATGACCAGCGAGGACAGGCGCGCCGTGACCTTGCCGGCACCGCGCGCACTGGCGGGCTCGTCCCAGGTCACGGTACCGGAGGCCTGCCGGGACTCCAGGCTGATCTGCCAGGCATTGCGGCGGTGGCTGGCTTCCAGGACCAGCTGGTCGAGTTTCTTGCCCATCATGTTGAACTCGCCCACCCGGGCCGACACGCTGTCCGGCTCCAGATACTGCGTCACGTCGCTGCTGCCGAGCCGGTCGTTGCCTGCGCTGCTGGCGGCCTCGTTGCCGGCCAGCGCCTTCTTCAGGGCCAGCCAGGTATCGGCATCCAGGCTGTCGGTCGCCAGCGCCAGCCTGAGACCGGAAGCAGGCGTCGGCGCCGGCTGGTTCCAGCCGATGCCGCCGCTGGTGACGCGCCAGGCATTGCCGTTGCCGGCCACGCGCTCGCGTACATAGCGCGAGGCCACATGAGGACCCAGCGCCACGCGCATTTCCTCGCGTTCGATCAGTGGATCGGAAGAGGCCAGCGGCAGCAGATCGAAGCGCATCGGCAGGCTGTCCTGCACCCCTTTGCGCAGCGGCACCGGCAAGTCCGCGCCCAGCCCGGCCAGGTTCGACTCGACCGTGACCTCCGGCTGCCCCGCACGCACCGCCACCGTCGCGGTGTAACGCGTACCACCGGAGAAGCGCGCCAGCAGGCGCTGCAGCGAAGGATCGGGGTATTGCTTGCGCAGATTCTCGATGTTGATGGCGCCGTCCATGCGTACCTGGCTACTTCCATCCTTCTGCGTGCCGCCGCTGATGGCCAGATTGTCGCCCAGGAATTGCCCGTGCACGCCATTGAGCGAAAAACCGCTTTCGTTGAACTCGACCTTGCCACTGGTGCGATAGATGGGCGGCAGTTCAGGCAGCAGGTCCACATCGTTGTTGGCGAAATGGAAGACGCCCTGGGCACGGGTCTCGATGGCGTGATTGAGCGGCATCTGGAACTTCAGGTCCAGCCGCGCTTCACCACTGGCCGTGGTGTGCTCCATGACGTTGCCGGTCCAGCGTGCCACCGGGCTCTGGTTGACGTATTGCAGGAAGGCCGGCATGGGGCCGTTGGCCACGCCGTCGATTTCCAGCACGGCATCATGCGATTCGACATCGGCCACGCGCGCGCTGACCGGGCCCAGCCGCGCGCCCAGGGTGCGGGCACCCTCAGCCTTGATCTCCAGTCGTGTACGGTCGATGCTGATGTGTCCCCGCCCCTCCTCCAGCAAGGGCCATTCGGGTTCCTTGCCGTCGCGACCGACATGACCGGGCGTGTAGTTCAGCTTGAGGCCGTCGAAATCACCCGCGAGCTGGAACACGCCCTTGGGCTGCTCGCCCGGCTTGGTGGTCTGGAAGGGGAAATCGGCCAGCGCGCCCTTGAGCTTGAACCGTACGTCCTTGAGATTGCCGGCCAGCAAACCCTCGGTAAGCCAGCGATGCAGCGGTTCGCTCATGTGTTGCGGGAGATAGCGGCGAATCGCCTTCACATCGAAGCTGGTCAGCTCGCCGTGCAGGTCGACGCTGCCGAGCGAACCACCCTGCAACGGTAGCAGGTGCTGACCACTGAGACTGCCGGCCACGCCCGGCTGGGCAAACTGCATCTGGTCCAGGTCCACCTGCAGGGTCTGGTCCTTCAGGTATTGCCAGCGCGCCTGCAGCTTGAGGCTGTCAAAGGGCAGGCTGGACTCGCGGAACAGATCGGTGGGCAGCTCCACCGCCAGTTGCCGCGCATCGACCTTGACGGATCCGCCCTTCTCGCTGGCGTCAATCTCGCCGGAGAGGTTGCTGAAGCCGGGGAACGCGGCCCACTGCGCGCGCGCCGGCTGGACGCCGTTCCTGCGCGGCTCGACATGGGCCGGCAAGCCCTTCAGGCCCAGCCCCTGGAAGCGACCATTGACACGATAGGAACTCAACTCGGGATAGCTGCCCTGCCATTGCACGGTGAAGTCATGCAGCTCCCCGCGTGGCGCCAGGTCATCCAGCAACTTGCGCTGGGAGGGCGCCAGCGGCAGGCGGGCGGCCAGTTGCGACAAGGTCTGCAGATTCAGGTAGGTAGCCTTGAGGCTGGTGCGCTCGGCCTTGAGCGCAGTGGCCGGTTCATAGCTCTCGGCAATCGAGGTCGGCGGCAGGACGAAGCCGTCCGGCGTTTCGATGGAGAAATCGGTCAGCGTGACCTGGTGTCCATTGGCACCGAAGGTCGGTACGCCATCCTCCAGATTGGGTCCCAGCGTTTCGCTGGCGGAGATGCGGCCATTGACACGCTTGAGCGAAAGCGGCTCCAGCTGGCGCGACAGGCGGGCATTGAAGTCGGTCAGGCCGAGGTCGGCGGTGAAGTTGGCCACCTTGGCATGGTCCAGGGTCAGCCAGGCCCGCACCGAACCGCGACCGCTGTTGATGGCGATCGGGTAATCGAACCAGGCGCGCCAGACCGACAGGTCGGTATTGCGCAGATCCGCATACAGCACGCCCTTCCAGCGCGCGATGTCGGAACTGCGTCCGAAGGCCGGATGACTGAAGTCGGCCCGCACATCCAGAGGGGCAGCCATGTCCTGCGGCGGGATGGCGCGCAACGACAGACGATGACGCAGCCAGCGGTTGTGCAGTACCAGGTTGACGTCTTCCAGCACCAGTTCCGGGGCACGGCGCAATTCATCATTCCAGCGCAGCTTGCTGTGACGGATCACGATTTCGCGCTGGGACAGCAACCAGTCCAGGCTGCTGCCGTCGCCGCCGGCCGGCACCGGAATACCGGCCACGTAAAACTTGCCGGCGGCATCGCGCCGGATGGCCAGGTCGGCCCCTTCGATGCTGAGGTTCTCCAGTCGCAGGGAGGCCACCAGGAAGCTGCTCCAGGACAGCGTGGTAGACACGCGCGGCAGGCTCAGGGCCGGTTCGCCCTGCTGGTCATGGACGGTGAGATTGGTCAGCGAGAGCTGCGGACGCAGGCCGCTCCAGGAGGCCTCGATGACATCGATGCTGACCGCGCGACCGATCTCGTGCGAGACCAGCGCCTCGATACGCGACTTGTAGTGGCCGATCTCGGGCAGCACCGCATAGCGCAGCACCAGGAACAGTGCGCAAAAGACGAAATACGCTGCCAGCAGCAGCTTGAGGGTGAAGCCCAGGACGTGGTGGGTGGCCCGGTTCAGGCGCCGATAGCTGCCCCGCGCAAATCGCCAGCACAGCGCCCAGCGGCCAGGCTTGGGTGTGGCGTTATGTTGTTCTTGGGACATCAGGTTGCAAGGCGGCTCGGCAAATGAATGGAATCGGGCAGGCAGCATGATCGCATGGAAAACCGGCCCATGCCATCGTGACAATGGGACTATGAGGGGCAAAAACGCCGATAAGTTTAAAAAGGAAGGCTAGAATCGCTTGATTGGCTGCTCTTCCAGCAGATCGTCAGTGCGCAGTCTGCGTCAATCCCGCCGGACACGCATCACACGCGGGCGATCCGCCCTGCCTGCATTGTCGGCACGGGCCGGCCCGCTCTGAAGCGGGAGGGGCAGCGGTTTTCCTCCTTTTACACCTTGTCGTGGAGCTTTGCGGTCTCTTATGTCTGTTCATCCTCTCTCTCTGGTCGACGCCTCCACTTCCCGCTACTACACCCGCTGGACTCAGGCCGATCCGGCCCGCCCGGCCCTGGTCGCGCAGACGGCGGCGCAGCCCATGGACCGCGCCGCCATGCAGCAACGCCTGGCGGCCGACCTCGAGGCCGGCCTCGCCCTGCCGGCGGCCATGCGGCGTCTGCGCAACCTGATCATCTGCAGCCTCATCACGCGCGATCTGGATGGCCGCGCCGACCTGGCCGAAGTGGTGGCCACCATGACCGGTTTTGCCGATTTCGCCGTGCAGACCCATCTGGCGGCCCTGATGCAGGAACAAATCGCGCTATATGGCATCCCGGTCGGTGAAGAATCAGGACGCCCGCAGGAAATGATCGTGCTGGGCATGGGCAAGCTGGGTGGCGGGGAACTGAATGTTTCTTCCGACATCGACCTCATCTTCGTCTATCCGGAAGATGGCGACACCCGCGCCGAGGCCGGCCAGAAGTCGCTGTCGAACCATGAATTCTTCGTGCGCCTGGGCAAGAAGCTCATCGGCGCCCTGGCCGAGATCACCGCAGACGGCTTCACCTTCCGCGTCGACATGGCGCTGCGCCCCAACGGCAACTCCGGCCCGCTGGTAGCCAGCTTCAACATGGTCGAGGAATACCTGGTGCGCCAGGGCCGCGAATGGGAACGCTATGCCTGGACCAAGGCCCGCGCCCTGACCGGTACCGAAGAAGACATCGCTGCCCTGGAAGCGATCAGCCGGCCCTTCATCTTCCGCCGCTATCTGGACTTTGGCTCCATCGATGCCCTGCGCTCCATGCACGGCCAGATCCGCGCCGAGGTCAAGCGCCAGGAAGCCCTGCATCCCGACCGCAGCAACAACGTCAAGCTGGGACGCGGCGGCATCCGCGAGATCGAGTTCACCAGCCAGGTGTTCCAGCTGATCCGGGGCGGACGCGACCCCGAGCTGCGCGACCGCTCCACCCGCACCACCCTGCGCACTCTGGCCACCAAGGAACTGCTGGCGCCCGAGGTAGTGGACCAGTTGCTGGAGGCTTATACCTTCCTGCGTGACCTGGAGCACCGCCTGCAGTATCTGGAAGATGCGCAGACCCACACCCTGCCCGTCAATCCCGACGACCTGCTGCTGGTGGCCAACATGATGGGCTACGCCGACAGCCCGGCGCTGCTGCAGGAACTGGAGCGCCAGCGCGCTATCGTGGCCGCGCAGTTCGATGCCATCTTCGCCGACAAGCAATCCGAGGGCGAAAGCGAAGGCCCCACGGTGGCCGTGAGCGAGAACGACAATCTCGAAGGGCTCACCGAGGCCCTGCGCCTGGTGGGTTTTCCCGAGGAAGATATCGACAACGGCGCGCGTCGCCTGCATCTGACCTGGCAGTCGCCGCGCATGCAGAGCCTGCCCGAGGCCAGCCGCAACCGGCTCAACACCGTCATCAACAACTGTCTGCCGCTGCTGGCCGCCTTGCATTACGACCAGTTGCCCGCGCTGGGCCGCCTGCTCGATTTTCTCGAAGCGATCGCCCGGCGCGCGGCCTACCTGGCCCTGCTCACCGAATATCCCTACGCCCTGCAGCGGCTGGTGCGCATGATCGGGGCCAGCGGCTGGGCTGCGACTTACCTCACGCGCCACCCGCTGCTGCTGGACGAACTGCTGGACGACCGCAATCTCAAGGCCGCCTCCGACTGGAACGCCTTTGCCGACACCTGCCGCCGTCAACTGGCCAGTGCCGAGGGCGATACCGAACGCCAGCTCGACATCCTGCGCGAGCTCCATCACGCCGAACTGTTCCGCCTGCTGGCGCAGGATCTGGAGGGTGATCTGTCGGTGGAAAAGCTGGCCGATGAACTCTCGGCCCTGGCCGACGTGCTGGTGCAGGTCACTCTCGAAGCGATCTGGCAGACCATCGCCCAGCGCCACGTCGAAGTCCCCCGCTTTGCCGTGATTGCCTACGGCAAGCTGGGGGGCAAGGAACTGGGTTATGCCTCGGACCTGGACGTGGTCTTCCTCTACGACGATGACGACCAGGAAGCACCGGCGCTGTATGCCAAGCTGGCCCAGCGCTTCATCACCTGGATGACCAGCCACACCCCGGCCGGTACCCTGTTCGACATCGACATCGCCCTGCGCCCGGATGGCGCCAGCGGCTTGCTGGTGTCGCCGCTGTCCTCCTTCGAGAAATACCAGTTGAATGCCGCCTGGATCTGGGAGCATCAGGCCCTGACGCGGGCGCGCTTCTGTGCGGGCGATGCGGCCATCGGCGAGCGCTTCGAGGCGCTGCGCGAACGCGTGCTGCGCCAGCCGCGCGATGTGAACAAGCTGGAAGAGGAAGTGCTGTCCATGCGCCGCCGCATGCGCGAAGCCCACCCCAACCGCAGCATGATGTTTGATCTCAAGCACGATGAAGGCGGCATGATCGACATCGAGTTCATGGTGCAGTATTTGGTATTGCGCCATGCCTGCGACCATCCGCAGCTCACCGGCGACATCGGCAACATCGCGCTGTTGAAACTGGCGGCCCAGCTGGGCCTGATCGATGGCCTGCTGGCGGCCGAAGCGGCCAATGCCTATCGACTCTTCCGCAAGCTGCAGCACCAGATCCGCCTGCAGGGCTCGGAGCGCGCCCACATCGATGCGATCCGGGTGGAACATGAACGGGCTTGCGTGATCCGGCTCTGGCAGCAGGTTTTCGGTTGACGCCTCCAAGGCGCGGTGAAGAAAAAAACGGGAGGCGCCTTGCAGTGCCTCCCGTTTTTTCCTTTGACTTCACCTGCGTGACATCCTGTATGACCTCTTTTAATTCATTGGCTTGACCGCCACCAGGTTGATCAGGGTTTCTTCCCGATCCGCCTTGGGCTTGATACCAAAGACACGCTCCAGCAGCCCCAGGTCTTCGCGGCTCCACCACAGGTAGGGATAGGAGATCGCCTGCGGCGCCACCTCGAACCCGGCGCTGCGCACCAGGGCCAGATATTCGCCGGCGGTCTTTTGCACCTCCATCGGATGGCGGAACAACAGGCGGATGATCCACGAGTGGATGTAACGCCTGGTCGATTCGGCGAACAGGAGAATACCGCCCGGTTTGAGGACGCGGTAGAACTCGCGGATGGCTTCTTCCTGATCGATCAGATGATGGAAGGTCTGGTGGCAGAACAACAGGTCCACGCTGTTGTCTTCCAGGTGCATGCGCGAACTGGAGCACTGGATGAATTCGGCACGCAGGCCCTCGGCCTCGGCCTCGCTGCGGGCCGCGGCGATCATGTTGGCATCGATGTCCATGGCGATCAGGCGCTGCGGAGCAAAGCGCTGGTGCAGCTTCTTGAGCGAGCGGCCCCAGCCGCACCCGACGTCGGCCACCACGGGATAGCTGCTGCGACGCTCGGCAATGAGCCGCTCCAGATCCTGCAGGGCGCGTTCCAGCACGTGCAGGGTCCAGGTCGGCGTACGCAGGAACCAGAGGCCGAAGGCGGTCTCGGGGACGTGCTCCGGCATGGCCGGAGGCAAGGGCGGTGAGTGTGAGTTCATGTCGTTATGCTTGTTGTACTGGCCGGATGCCGGGCCGGTACTGGCGGACATCCGGGTCGCCGGCGGTTCCCCCTGCCGGCTGATGGAAAAATGCCCCGCAAGCGAAGGCGCGCGGGGCATCAGATGTTACCGGCTGGCAAGCAGGACTGCAACTTTCCTGCGCCTGTTGCTGCCCTCAGTACTTGGGCGGAGTCTTCTCGTCCCGGCTGGCGCGGCGATCGCTGCTGCCATCACGCGAAGACGAGGAGCTTTCGCGGTCGCGCGAACGGGCGTTGTCGCGGTTGGAGTCGCGGTCGCGGGTGCGGCTGCTGCGGTCGCTGTCCTTGCTGTCCTTGCTGTCCTTGCCATCCTTGGCCTTGGCGTCATCCTTGGCGGCGTCGGGCGCCGGCGCAGGCGGTGCCACGGTCTGGATGCCCTTGGCGGCCATGTATTCGTGCATGTCCTTCCAGCCGGTGAAGATGCCGGCCTTCAGGGCGTCGGGATTGCGCTGGTAGCAGTCTTCCAGGCTCTGGCCGGCCTGGCGGCAGCCGGCGCCCAGGGCAATGCCTTCGGCCTTGGCCTCTTCCGGGGTCTGCTTGGGCTTGGAAAAGCTGCTGATGTAGTCGCACGCGGACAGCGAGAAGCTGACGGCGGAAATCAGGGCCAGGTTGGCCAACAGGCGACGAGCCTGGGATGAGCTTGCTGACATGCGTTGCCTCGTTGGGTCGGTTGCTCTTGTTGTTGACGGGCCGTGCGGCCCTTGGCGGCAAATGGACAAAAGGCCATTGCAAGCGACGCTCGCAACAGCCTTCTGATCCGTTTGCAGGCTGATTCGTCTATTTTCACCGCGGCAAGCAGGCCTGCATACGAGGAAAAGAAGCCGAAACAGCCCTGAAATTGACGCTCCCGACCGGGGAACCCCGGCCAGAGCGCCAGATCACGCGTCTTATTTGGCGTTGGCCAGGGCGACGGTGGTGTCGAGCATGCGGTTGGAGAAGCCCCACTCGTTGTCGTACCAGGACGACACCTTCACCAGACGGCCGGACACCTTGGTCAGGGTGGCGTCGAAGTTGGACGATGCCGGGTTGTGGTTGAAGTCCACCGACACCAGCGGATCGGTGTTGTAGGTCAGGATGCCCTTGAGCGGACCGGATTCGGAAGCGGCCTTCAGGATGGCATTGACTTCATCCACGCTGGTGTCGCGCGAGGCCACGAAGGACAGGTCGACGATGGACACGTTGATCGTCGGCACGCGGATGGCGTAGCCGTCCAGCTTGCCGTTCAGTTCCGGCAGCACCAGGCCGACGGCGGCAGCAGCGCCGGTCTTGGTCGGGATCATGGACTGGGTGGCCGAACGGGCGCGGCGCAGGTCTTCGTGATAGACGTCGGTGAGCACCTGGTCGTTGGTGTAGGCGTGAACGGTGGTCATCAGGCCGTTTTCCAGACCGATCTTGTCGTTCAGTGGCTGCACCAGCGGGGCCAGGCAGTTGGTGGTGCAGGAAGCGTTGGAGATCACGGTGTCCGAAGCCTTCAGCACGCCGTGGTTGACGCCGAAGACGACGGTGGCATCCACATCCTTGCCGCCCGGAGCGGAGATGATCACCTTCTTGGCACCGCCCTTGATGTGGGCGCTGGCCTTTTCCTTGGTGGTGAAGAAACCGGTGCATTCCAGCACCACGTCCACGCCCAGCTCGCCCCAGGGCAGCTCTGCGGGGTTGCGCTGGGCCAGCACCTTGATGCGGTCGCCGTTGACGACGATGGAGTCGCCCTCCACGGTCACGGTGCCCGGGAACTTGCCGTGGGCGGTGTCGTACTGGGTCAGGTGGGCATTGGTCTTCGGATCGCCCAGGTCGTTGATGGCGACGATCTCGATGTCGTGCTTCTTGCCGCCTTCGTAGTGAGCGCGCAGGATATTGCGGCCGATGCGGCCATAACCGTTGATTGCTACGCGAATTGCCATGCTCTTCTCCTCAAGTAGTAAAAATCAATGCAAACCGGTAGTCGGGAAAGCGACCTGCCCGACAGCTTGCACCCTGGCGGCGCCGCCCGTCGGACATGAATCCTTCTTTTCCGGCCTTTTTGTTCAGTTGTTCTTGCCGTCCCTGCCTGCCCTGCTCATCCTGCCAATCCATCCAGTCCCGCGCTCATCCGCTCAGGAGTGGAGCTTGCGCCAGACGAAACCGATCTCGTCGAGTTCACTGCCATCATCCCAGGTGAACGTTTGTTCATAAAGCCTTTCGGCCCCGAGCGACTCGAAAAATTCCCCGGCGCCTTCATTCTTGCTCAGCACCCAGGCCATGAGGCCGGTCGCACCGGCACTGATGAGGGTGGCCGCCACATTGGCCAGCAGCCGCTTGCCCAGTCCCTTGCGCTGCTCATCGGGCAGCACGCAGATGGCGGTCAGCTCGGCATCGCAGCCGAAGCGCGACTCGGCCAGCGTCATGCCGGAAGCAAAACCGATGATCTCACCGCCGCTCTCGGCCACGAAGGTGCAGGCGGCGTCCGAAGACGCTTCCAGCACCTGCTCCCACAGCTTGACGCTTTCCTCGGGCTTGAGGTGATCCAGGTAGCTGTCGGGCACCAGGCCGCGATAGGCGGCGCGCCAGGCGTCGATGCGCACACCGGCGATCGACGCAGCATCGGCCTTGCGGGCGCGGCGGAACAGGACCTCTTCCGTCATAGACGACACAGTATTCAAGCCAGTACTGCCTTGGCCTTGGCCACCACGTTCTCGACGGTGAAGCCGAAGTGCTTGAACAGCACGCCGGCCGGGGCCGATTCGCCGAAGGTATCGATACCGACCACGGCGCCTTCCAGACCCACATACTTGTGCCAGAAGGCGGTCACGCCGGCTTCGATGGCCACGCGCGGAACACCGCGGGTCAGCACGGAGGCCTTGTAGGCGGAGTCCTGGCGGTCGAACACGTCGGTCGAGGGCATCGACACCACGCGCACGGCGATGCCTTCAGCGGTCAGGGCGTCAGCGGCCTTGGTAGCCAGTTCGATTTCGGAACCGGTGGCGATCAGGATCACCTTGGCATCGGCCGCATCGCGCAGCACGTAGCCGCCACGGGCGATGTCCTTGACCTGGGCGTCTGTGCGCTCCTGGAAGGGCAGGTTCTGGCGCGAGAAGATCAGGGTGCTCGGGCCATCGTGACGCTTGATGGACTCGGCCCAGGCCACGGCGGTTTCAGTGGTGTCGCACGGACGCCAGTTGTCCAGGTTGGGGATCAGGCGCAGGCTGGAGACGTGTTCCACCGACTGGTGGGTCGGGCCGTCTTCGCCCAGGCCGATGGAGTCGTGGGTGAACACGAACAGCGAACGGATCTTCATCAGCGCCGCCATGCGCAGGGCATTGCGGCTGTAGTCGGAGAAGGTCAGGAAGGTCGCGCCGAAGGGCAGATAGCCGCCATGCAGGGCGATACCGTTCATGATGGCGCTCATGCCGAATTCGCGCACACCGTAGTTGATGTGATTGCCGCGCTGGTCGGCGCGCACGGCCACCGATTCCTTCCAGTTGGTCAGGTTCGAGCCGGTCAGGTCGGCCGAGCCGCCCAGGAATTCCGGCAGCGCCTGCGCATAAGCCTGGATGGCGTTCTGGCTGGCCTTGCGGGTGGCGATGGTTTCCTTCTTTTCCAGCGTGGAATTGATGTAGGCGGTCACGGTCGATTCGAACGCGGCCGGCAGCTCGCCCTTGAGGCGACGCAGCAGTTCGGCGGCCTCGGCCGGGTATTGGGCGGCATAGGTGTCGAAGGTCTGCTTCCAGCTGGCTTCGAAGTCGGCGCCGGTGGCCTTGGCATCCCAGGCGGCGTAGACGTCAGCGGGAATCTCGAAGGGTGCGGAAGTCCAGCCCAGCGCTTCGCGCACGGCGGCGATTTCCTTGTCGCCCAGGGCGGCGCCGTGCACCTTGTCGGTGCCGGCCAGGTTGGGCGAACCCTTGCCGATGACGGTGCGGCAGCAGATCAGGGTCGGCTTGTCGGCCAGCTTGGCCTGGTGGATCGCCGCGCTGACGGCTTCGACGTTGTGGCCATCGACAGCGGGGATGACGTTCCAGCCGTAGGCTTCGAAGCGCTTCGGGGTGTCGTCCTTGAACCAGCCTTCGACGTGACCATCGATGGAGATGCCGTTGTCGTCATACAGCACGATCAGCTTGGACAGGTTCAGCACACCCGCCAGCGAGCAGGCTTCGTGCGAGATGCCTTCCATCAGGCAACCATCGCCGACGAAAGCATAAGTATAGTGATCGACCACGGACAGGCCGGGCTTGTTGAATTCGGCGGCCAGCAGCTTTTCAGCCAGCGCCATGCCCACCGCATTGGTGATGCCCTGGCCCAGCGGACCGGTGGTGGTTTCCACGCCCGGGGTGATGTGCACTTCCGGGTGGCCGGCGGTCTTGGAATGCAGCTGGCGGAAGGACTTGATGTCCTCCATCGACAGGTCGTAGCCGGTCAGGTGCAGCAGCGCGTACTGCAGCATGGAGCCGTGGCCGTTGGAGAGCACGAAGCGGTCACGGTTGGCCCAGTGCGGGTTGGACGGGTTGTGACGGTAGTGCTTGGCCCACAGGGCCACTGCGATTTCGGCCATCCCCATCGGCATGCCCGGGTGTCCGGAATTGGCTTTTTGAACTGCATCCATCGCCAGCGCGCGGATCGCGTTGGCCATCTTGTCGGTGGGGAGAGTGGAAATCATGTCGAGGTCTGAGTTTGCTGTGCGGGAGGCGCTGTCAGGCGCACCAATCGGGTTTTGTAGCCAAAGCGCCGCCCCGGAAGGCCAAGTGCAGCGCGGGGCCGTATTTTACCAGAGTGCGCCGGGGGGATTAAAATTCGGGACCAGCCCGTAACCGGACTGACAACTTTTTTCATGTCTTTTTGATCTTCTTCGCCCAGGACCCTGCCCCATGCCCCGCTTTTACTTCCCGCACCCCCTCGGCATTGGCTCGGCCCTGGTCCTGCCCGAGCAGATTGCCCATCACATCCAGGTGTTGCGCCTGCAACCCGGCGATACGGTGACCCTGTTCAATGGCGAAGGCGGCGAGTACACCGCCAGTCTGAGCGCCATTGAGAAGAAGCGCGCCCACGCCGAAGTGAAGACTTTTTCTCCGCGCGAAGCCGAACTGCCCTATGCGCTGACTTTGGCCCAGGCCCTGCCGGAAGGGTCGAAGATGGACTGGATCGTCGAGAAAGCCGTGGAACTGGGCGCCACCGCCCTCCAGCCGCTGGCCGCGCAGCGCTGCGTGGTGCGCCTGTCGGGCGAACGCGCCGAAAAGAAGCAGGCGCACTGGCAAGGCATCGTGCATGCTGCCGCCGAGCAATGTGGTCGCAATCGTCTGCCACAGCTGGGCGAGGTGACCGACTTCAAGCGCTGGATCGCCCAGAGCGACCTGCACCGCCGTATCCTGCTCTCCCCGCGCGGCACCGAGCCGCTGTCGGGCTGGGCGCGCCATCATCCGCCGCAGGCCGTGACGGTCATCGTCGGCCCCGAAGGCGGTTTCAGCGAGGAAGAGGAAGACCTGGCCTGCGCCCAGGGTGCGCTGATGCTGTCCATGGGCAGCCGCGTGCTGCGTACCGAGACCGCCGGGCTGGCGGCATTGGCGGCCTTGAATGCGGTGTGGGGGGAGCTTTGAAGAAACTTTCACACCGCTGATCCCGTGCAGCCTGGCCGCGAAGCGTTACCGCGATTTGTTGAAGGAGTTAGGGCAATGAGCAATCAACGATTTTCCAGCATCTGGGATGCCATCGAGGACACCCCGGAAGAAGCGGAAAACATGAAGCTGCGTTCCGTCCTCATGACGGCACTGAAGAACCACCTTACCCGCACGGAAATGAGCCAGGCACAAGCCGCCAAGCTCTTCGGGGTGACTCAGCCGCGTGTCTCCGATCTGATGCGAGGCAAGATCAACCTGTTCGGACTGGATGCGCTGGTGAACATGGCCACGGCTGCCGGCCTGCACATCGAAATGCGTGTAATCGAATCTGCTTGAGGTTCTCGACACTCGTCGTTTGAAAATAATAGGCAACTGTCCGTATCTCGGACTTGTTGCCAGGGCGGACGCATTGGACATCGACGAGAAACCGCCTGATTCCCGTGCAGCCCACCACGACGGACGTCCAAATTCGGCGCACGCCTCCCCATTTTGTCTCGCTGACAAAACTCTTCATTTACCCTCGCGCAACTTGCCTTCCAGCACTTCACCTCGCAAACCCGCGTGGTGAAGCCTTTTGCCGTTTTCCAGCCGCTTGACGGACCAGCTGGCACGCCTCCTGCTTAAAGATATTCAATCTTGTATTCAAGTTTGAATATCCACCATGACCACTACCCACGCCCTGCAGCAAGCCGCCCCCGAAGCCGCTCCGACCACCATCGCCGCCACCCTGGCGGCCTACCGGGAAGGCCGCAGCACGCCTGGCAAGGTGGTAGCCGAACTGCTGGCGCGCATCGACAGCAGCGGGCGCGATGAAGTCTGGATCAGCCGGGTGCCGTCCAAGCAACTGAAACAACAAGCCGCAGCACTGGACCTGATGTTGCAGATCAAGGGCGAAGCGGTGCTGGAGAGCATGCCGCTGTTCGGCATCCCCTTCGCCGTGAAGGACAACATCGACGTGGCCGAGATGGTCACCACCGGGGCCTGTCCCGAATTCGGCCGGCTGGCCAGCGAAAGCGCCACCGTGGTGCAACGCCTGCAAGCCGCTGGAGCACTGCTGGTGGGCAAGACCAACCTGGACCAGTTCGCCACCGGCCTGGTCGGTGTGCGCTCCCCCTACGGCGCGGTGCGCAACGCCATCAAGCCGGAATATGTCTCCGGCGGCTCCAGTTCCGGTTCGGCCGTGGCGGTGGCGCTGGGCCAGGTGATGTTCTCGCTGGGCACCGACACCGCCGGCTCGGGCCGCGTCCCCGCCGCCTTCAATCACCTGGTGGGCCTGAAACCCACCAAGGGCCTCATCAGCGCACGCGGCCTGGTGCCGGCCTGCCGCACCCTGGATTGCATCTCCATCTTCGCCCACGACGTGGCCGATGCCTGGCGCGTACTGCACAGCGCTTCCGGCTTCGATGCCGAGGATGGCTATTCGCGCCGCCCCACCATGCTGGGCGTGAAGCGCCGGGGTTATCGCATCGCCATCCCCGATCACTGCGAATTCTTTGGCGACAGCCTCGCCCAGGAAGCCTGGGAGCGCAGCCTGGCGCAGATCGCCGCCCTGCCCGGCGTGAGCCTGGCGAAGATTCCGTTCGCCCCCTTCAGTGCCGCCGCAGAACTGCTGTACCAGGGCCCCTGGGTGGCCGAGCGCCGTGCAGCCCTGGGCGACTTCTTCCAGGAGCACCGGGACGCCATCCACCCGGTGGTAGGCCAGATCACCGCCCAGGCCGACGACTACGACGCCGTAGACAGCTTCAACGCTCAATACCGCCTGGCCGACCTGCGCCGCCAGGCCGAAAGCCTGCTCGAAGGCAGCGACCTGATGTTGGTGCCGACCACCACCACCTTCCCCACCATCGCCGAAGTCGAGGCCGATCCGGTGGTGCGCAATGCGCAGCTGGGCCATTACACCAACTTCGTCAATTTGATGGACATGTCGGCCCTGGCCATCCCCGCCGTGTGGCGCCGTGATGGTCTGCCCGCCGGGGTCACCCTGATCGGGCCGGCCGGTGCCGATCATCTGCTGGCCGAAGCCGGCGCACGCCTGCAGCAGCAACTGGGCGGCGCGGCGCAAGCCGACGCGATTGCCGCCGCCCCGCTGCCCTTCAATGAAAGCACCATCAAGGTCTGCGTGGTGGGCGCCCACCTGGCCGGCCAACCGCTGAACTGGCAATTGCTGGAAGCCGGCGCGCGCCGCGTGGCCGTCACCCGCACCGCTGCCCACTATCGTCTTTACGCCCTGGCGGGTACCACGCCACCCAAGCCGGGCCTGGCTCGTACCGAAGGCGAGGGCGCGGCCATCGCAGTGGAAGTGTGGGAAATGCCGCTGCGCCAGTTCGGCGGTTTCGTCGCCGCCATCCCGGCGCCGCTGGGCATCGGTACGGTGGAGCTGGCCGATGGCAGCAGCGTCAAGGGCTTCATCTGCGAGCCGGCCGGCATTGCCGACGCCACCGACATCACCCACCACGGCGGCTGGGTCCCCTACCTCCATTCCTTGAACTGACACCCTCACCACGGAGCTGCTCATGAAAAAGAAGTCCCCCGCCGCAATCCACGATACCACCCGCCGCGACTTCATCGCCAAAGCCGGTGCCGTCGCCGCCACCGCCGCCATCGCGGGCGCCCCGGCCATCCTGCGGGCGCAGACCGTCCCCATCCGCATCGGCTACTGGCCGGTGGCCGCCGGCCTGCCCTTCTATGCCGCAGTGGAAGCAGGTTACTTCAAGCAGGCCGGGCTGGAAGTGCAAGCGATCAAGTTCGCCGGCGCCCAGCAAGTGATGGAAGCCATGCTGGCCGGCCGCGCCGATGGCTCGGCCAATGGTACCGGTGCCGGCAACCTGGCCATCGGCGAGATCGCGCAGCCGGGTCTGTTCAAGATCTTCGCCACCAATCCCAGCAACGCCAAGTACGTGCTCGATGAATTCCTGGTGCCCAAGGACAGCACCGTCAAATCGATCGCCGAACTCAAGGGCAAGAAGGTCGCCTCCGGTCCCGGGATCCAGAACGTTACGCTGGCCAAGACCGTGCTGGAACGCGCCGGCGCCACCGGTGCCACGGTAGTGGAATTGCCCATCGGCCAGCACGTGGCCTCGCTGGCGGCCGGCCAGGTCGATGCCGCCTACACGCTGGAACCGACGGGCACCGTAGGCCGCATGAACAACAGCACCCGCGTGCTGGAGGCAGGGGTCATCGCAAAGTACATCCTCGGTGATCCGATGGCGCCCTGGCATGGTGGCGCCGCCGCACTGACCACCGAATTCATCAAGAAGAATCCGGAACTCACGCGCAAGTACATCGCCGCCTATGCCCGCGGCATCGAGCTGGTGCGCAAGCAACCGGATCAGGCGCGCGCCTACCTGAAGGGCTATACCGCCATCGAGGGTTCGCTGACCAATGAAGTCCCGCTGGCGGCCTACATGCTCTACAACGAATTCAAGCCCAGCGATATCGCCTACTTCCAGAAGTTCTACGACCTGTTTGTCGAGAAGGGCGTGTTCTCCCAACGCATCGTGGTCGACAACCTGATCTACAAGGGTTGAGCGCATCATGAACGAGACCATCGCTCCTGCCGTGACCGTGGCGCCCAAGCCTTCCGCTACCTCGACCACGGCGCCGCCGGCGACCCGGCCGCGCAAGCGCGCGGCGCTGGGCCGTCTGCTGCCCCTGGTCGGTCCCGTAGCCTTGTTCGTGGTGTGGGACCTGGTGGTGCGGGCCGGCTGGATCAAGGCCATCCTGCTGCCGCCGCCGGAAGCCACTCTCATGGCCATGTTCAAGGGCCTGGCCGGGGGACCGCTGCTGCTGGATTTCAGCGTGACCGTGATCCGCACGCTGGAAGCCTTTGCCATTGCCGCCGTGCTGGGCCTGCCCATGGGCGTCCTGCTGGGCAGCAACGAGCGCGCCTATCGCAGCGTGGAATTCCTGATCGACTTCTTCCGTTCCACGCCCTCCTCCGCGCTGATCCCGCTGTTCCTGCTGATCTTCGGGGTGTCCGACATCAACAAGGTCGCCATCGCCGCCTTCGGCGCCTTCCTGATCGTGCTCTTCAACAGTGCCTATGGCGTGCTCAATGCGCGCAAGCAGCGGGTGATGGCGGCCAAGGTGATGGGGGCCTCGCGCTGGCGCATCTTTTGCGACGTGCTGATCTGGGAAAGTCTGCAGGCCAGCTTCGTGGGGCTGCGCAGCGCGGTCTCGATGGCGCTGGTGATCGTGATCGTGGCGGAGATGTTCATCGGTTCCGAGAACGGTCTGGGCCATCGCATCATCGATACCCAGCAGGTATTGAACGTACGCGAGATGTACGCCGCCATCCTGTCGGCGGGCGCGCTGGGCTATGCCCTGAACGTGGTCTTCATCGTCATTGAAAAACGCATCGTGCACTGGAGCGGAAGATGAGTGTCGTGATCAGCCCCAAAATCGACCTGCCCCCGGAAACGCCCTTCGTTCCCGGGCCGCCAGGCACCCACATCACCATTCGCGGCCTGACCAAGCATTTCGCCGGCTGGCCGCTGTATGAAAACTTCGACCTGGATATCCCCAAGCACCAGATCGTTTCCATCTTCGGCCCCAATGGCTGCGGCAAGTCCACGCTCATCAACATGATCGCCGGCCTGATTCCGATTGACGCCGGACAGATTCTGTTTGACGGCAAATCGCTGGCGCAGACCAAGATCGGCTACGTGTTCCAGAACTACCGCGATGCCATGTTCCCGTGGCTGCGCACCATCGACAACATCGCCTATCCCTTGAAGCTGGAAGGCAAGTCCAAGGCCGAGATCAGGCATCGGGTCGATGAACTGGTGGCGTCCTTCGACGTGAAGTTCGACCTGATGCGCTATCCCTACGAACTCTCGGGTGGCCAGCAGCAGACCGCTTCCATCATGCGCGCCCTGGCGCCGGGGCCGGAGGTGCTGTTCCTGGATGAACCCTTCTCGGCGCTGGACTTCGAGATGACCCTCTTCATCCGTGAAAAGCTGCAACAGGTGTTCCTGCAGACCGGCACCACCATGGTGCTGGTATCGCACGACCTGGAGGAAGCGGTCTATCTGGCCGACCAGATCCTGCTGTTGACCAAGCGTCCCACGGCAGTGGCAGACATTCTGCATTACCAGGACCCACGGCCGCGCACGGTGGAAACGCTGTCGCAGCCGGGCTTCATCGCCGCCAAGAAGCTGTCCATGGAAATCTTCCAGCGCGAAGTGCGCAAGCCGGCGCGCATGCAGGCACCGGGTTCGCTGGCGCTGTCCTGAGTCGTACCGAATCAGTGATCCACCCCCACCATCCACGTTCTCATTGGAGCGCAACAACATGAAAAACCGCCGCGATTTTCTGAAACTGTCCGGAGCCGCCGCCCTGGGCGCTGCCTTCCCGCTGGAGCTGATGGCTGCCAGTCCCTTGACCGTGGGCTTCATCTATGTCGGCGCGCGCGATGACTTCGGCTACAACCAGTCGCATGCGCAGGCCGCGGCCATCATCAAGAAAATGCCCGGCATCAAGGTGGTCGAGGAAGAAAAAGTGCCCGAGACCGTGGCCGTGCAAAAGACCATGGAAGCCATGATCCAGCAGGATGGCGCCACCCTGCTCTTCGCCACCTCCTTCGGCTACTTCGATCCGCACGTGCTCAAGATCGCCGAGAAATATCCCAAGGTGCGCATCGCCCACTGTGGCGGCCTGTGGACCGCCGGCAAGCACCCCATGAACGTGGGCAGCTTCTTCGGCTACATCGAAGAGTGCGAATACCTCTCGGGCGTGGTGGCCGGCCACATGAGCAAGAGCAAGAAGCTGGCCTTCATCGCCGCCAAGCCGATTCCGCAGGTGCTGCGCAACATCAATGCCTTTACTCTGGGGGCGCAGTCGGTCGACCCGTCCATTACCTGCCACGTCATCTTCACCGGTGACTGGTCGCTGCCGGTCAAGGAAGCCGAGGCCGCCAACAGCCTCATCGACCAGGGTTGCGATGTCATCACCTGCCACGTCGATGGCCCCAAGGTGATCGTGGAGACCGCAGAAAAGCGCGGCGTCATGACCACCGGCTATCACGCCAGCCAGGCTGCGCTGGCCCCCAAGGGCTACCTGACCGGCGCCGAGTGGAACTGGGCCACGCCCTATACCGAGATCGTCAAGGCCACGCTGGAAGGCAAGCCGATGATCAACTTCCTGCGCGGCGGCCTGAAGGACAACTTCGTCAGGATGTCGCCCTACGGTGCTGCCGTGAGCGCAGCAGCGAAGAAGAAGGCCGACGAAATCAAGGCGCAGATGCTGGCCGGCAAGTTCCAGATCTTCAAGGGCCCGATCAAGGACAACAAGGGCAATACCGTGATCCCGGCCGGCACCACGCAAGTCCAGACCGACGTCGTGCTGGAGAAGATGAATTACCTGGTGGCCGGTGTGGTCGGCCAGGTCTGATCCAAGCTGCAGGATGGCCTCATGACTTCCCTCCCCGCTCCCGGCGTGGCCGCTGCCGCCAGCCCGCCCTTGCTGCGCCTGCGTTCGGCCCTGCTCAATGGTGCCGCACCGGCCTTGCCCACACTGTGCGCACTGGCCGGTACGCTGCTCTTGTTCGTGCTGTTCCTGCTGGTGCAGGGCAAGCCGGCGGGCGAGGCCTGCCTGCTGATCTTCCAGGGTGCATTCGGCACGATGTTCGCCTGGCAGAACACCTTGCAGCGCGCCGCCCCGCTGCTGTTGACGGCGCTCTGCGTGGCCTTGCCGGCGCGCGTCGGGCTCATCGTCATCGGCGGGGAAGGCGCGCTGGCGCTGGGCGGGCTGGCAGCGGCGGTGATGCCGCAGTGGCTGCCGGTCCTGCCTTCGCTGGTGATGCTGGTGGCCATGGCGCTGGCCGCGATGCTGGCCGGTGGGCTGTGGATCGCACTGTGCGGCGGGCTGCGCCAGTGGCGCGGGGTCAACGAGACCATCTCCAGCCTGCTGCTCTCCTATCTCGCCGTGGCGATCTTCAAGCATCTGGTGGAAGGCCCGCTGCGCGACCCGGCCAGTCTCAACAAACCCTCGACCCTGCCCCTGCCGGACGCTTATCTGGTAGGCTCCCTGCCCGGACTGGACGTGCACTGGGGCCTGGCCTGGGGCGCACTGGCCTGTCTGGCGGCGTGGATTTTCCTGCGCCACAGCGTGGCCGGCTTCGCCATGGGAGTGGTCGGCGGCAATATCCGCACCGCGCGGCTGGTCGGCCTGCCGGTCAATCGGCTCATACTCACCGCGTGTGCCCTGGGGGGCGCAGCGGCGGGACTGGCGGGCATGTTCGAAGTCAGCGCCGTGCAGGGCAGCGCCACCAGTGCGCTGCTGGCCGGTTACGGGTTCTCGGGCATCCTGGTGGCCTTTGCGGCGCGCCAGAATCCGCTGGCCATCATCGTCTGCGCCATCGTCATCGGCGGCGTGGAGGCCAGCGGCAGCCTGCTGCAACGGCGCCTGGACCTGCCCGACGCCACCACTCTGGTGCTGCAGGGCCTGCTGTTCTCCAACCTGCTGGCCTGGGAAGCCATCACCGGGCGTCTGTCGGCGCTCAAGCTGCGCTGGCAGCAACAGGCGCACGCCATTCCCGCCACGGAGGCCGGCCATGTATGACATCGATCTCACCACCCTGCTGCTGGCGCTGTTCGCCGGTGCGATCCGGGTCGGTACGCCCTTTCTCTTCGTCAGCCTGGGCGAGTGCCTGACCGAAAAAGGCGGGCGCGTGAACCTGGGGCTGGAAGGCATCCTGGTCTGCGGCGCCATGACCGGTTACGCCGCCTCCTTCTACAGCGGCTCGGCCTGGCTGGGCGTGCTGGCGGCCGGCTGCGCGGGGCTGTTGCTGGGCATGCTGCATGGCGTGGTATGTTCGCTGCCGCGCGTCAACGACATCGCCTTCGGCATCGCGCTGATGCTGCTGGGTACCGGCCTGGCCTTCTTCCTCGGCAAGCCCTTCATCCAGCCGCAGGCGCCGATGCTGCCGGCCATCGATCTCGGTGCCTGGAGCAGCAATGCGCGCCTGCATCACGCCTTGCAAATCAATGCGCTGTTCTTCGTCGGCGTGCTCCTGGCCCTGGTGCTGCAATGGGGCCTGTCGGCCACGCGCTGGGGACTGGCCTTGCGGCTGGTGGGCGATCATGCCGAGACCGCCCGCGCCCTCGGTTACCGGCTCACCGCTACGCGCATTGCCGCGACCGCAGCAGGCGGCTTCCTGGCCGCCGTCGGCGGCGCCTACCTGTCGCTCTACTACCCCGGCAGCTGGAACGAGGGACTCTCCAGCGGCCAGGGCTTGATGGCCGTGGCCCTGGTGATCTTCGCGCGCTGGCAACCGTGGCGCTGCCTGCTGGCCGCACTGCTGTTCGGCGCCGCCGGTGCACTGGGACCGGCCTTGCAGGCGGTGGGCGTGACCTCCGGCTATTACCTCTTCAACGCGGCCCCCTATGCGCTCACGCTCTTGATCATGATCATCACCTGCCGTCCCGACCGCACGCTGTCGAGCGCGCCGGGCGAGTTGAGCCTGACCCGATAAATCCACGATCCCCAAGGAGAAACCATGTCCGAACGCTACATCCAGGCCGAACCCTATCCCTGGCCCTACGACGGCGCCCTGAGCCCGGCCAATACCGCGCTCATCGTCATCGACATGCAGACCGACTTCTGCGGCATCGGCGGTTACGTGGACAAGATGGGCTACGACCTCTCGCTCACGCGCGCCCCCATCGAACCCATCAAGAAAGTGCTGACTGCCATGCGCGCCGGGGGCTACACCATCATCCACACCCGCGAAGGCCATCGGCCCGACCTCTCCGACCTGCCCGCCAACAAGCGCTGGCGCTCGCGCCAGATCGGCACCAATGGCGTGGGCATCGGTGACGCCGGTCCGTGTGGCCGCATCCTGGTGCGCGGCGAACCGGGCTGGGAAATCATTGCGGAACTGGCGCCCTTCGAGGGCGAGATCATCATCGACAAACCCGGCAAGGGTTCCTTCTGCGCGACCGACCTGGAGATGATTTTGCACACGCGCGGCATCCGCAACATCGTGCTGACCGGCATCACCACCGATGTCTGTGTCCACACCACCATGCGCGAGGCCAATGACCGTGGCTTCGAGTGCGTGATGCTGGCGGACTGCTGCGGCGCGACCGACTACAACAACCATCTGGCGGCGCTGTCCATGATCAAGATGCAGGGTGGCGTGTTCGGCGCGGTCTCCGATTCGTCCGCACTGATCGATGTGATCGGGGCCTGACATGCACGCCCTGGAGCTGGAGATCATCAATGCGGGCAAATCCTTCGGCAGCTTTCGCGCGCTCGACGAGGTATCGCTGAAGATCCGCGCCGGCACCATCCATGCGCTGCTGGGCGAGAACGGTGCGGGCAAGAGCACGCTGGTCAAGGGACTGGTCGGCTATAGCCCGCTGGACCAGGGCAGCATCGTGGCCGATCGCCGCGAGGTGGAGATCCACAGTGCACGCGTGCCCAACCAGCTCGGCATTGGCATGGTCTACCAGCACTTCACGCTGGCGCCCAGTTTGACGGTGGCCGAGAACCTGCTGCTGGCGCGCGGCGACCTGCCCTGGCGCATCCGCTGGGGCAGCGAGCGCGCGGCGCTGGAAGAATTCATGGCGCGCATGCCCTTCAAGCTGGCCCCGGAACGGGTGGTCAGCAGCCTCTCCGCCGGCGAAAAGCAGAAGCTGGAAATCTTGAAGCAACTCTATCTGCGCCGCCGCTTCCTGATCCTGGACGAGCCGACCTCGGTGCTCACCCCGCAGGAAGCCGACGAGGTGCTGGGACTCATGCACGCCCTGACGCGCCAGCAGGAACTGACGGTGCTGATGATTACCCACAAGTTCCACGAAGTGAGCGCCTATGCCGACGACGTCACCGTGTTGCGCAAGGGCCGCCTGGTCGGCAGCGCCCAGGTTGCGCAGACCACGCCGGATGCACTGGCGCACTGGATGATGGGTCATGCCCGCGCCGAGCAGGCTACGGTGGCGCGGGAGAAAGTGCCAGCGGACGCGGGCGTCGGGCTCGATGTGAAGAATCTGACGGTCAACAACGATCGCGGCGTGGCTGCCGTGCGGGCGCTGTCGCTGCAAGTGAAGCGTGGGGAAATTGTTGGCCTGGCCGGCATCTCCGGCAACGGCCAGAAGGAACTGGTGGAAGCCCTGCTGGGCCAGCGGCCTCACCTGCTGGGCGAGATCCATGTGGACGGTGCGCCCTACCGCGCCACCCGTGAGCAGATGCGACGCCTGCGGGTCTTCGCGCTGCCGGAAGAACCGCTGCGCAATGCCTGCATCGCCGGCATGAGCGTGGCCGAGAACATGGCGCTGCGTCACTTCGACGTGGCTCCCTACAAACGCGGCGGCTGGCGGGTCGACCGCAGCGCCATGCAGCGTCGGGCGCAAGCGCTGATCGCCGCCTTCAACGTCAAGCCGCCTCTGCCTGAACGGCCCATCGGCACGCTCTCCGGCGGCAACGTCCAGCGCGCCGTGCTGGCACGCGAACTGGGCGAGGAAAGCCAGGACGGTGCGGCCAACGTACTCATCGTCGCCAATCCGGTCTTCGGGCTGGATTTCGCCTCGGTGGCCGACATCCACGCGCGATTGCTGCAGGCCCGCGCACGCGGCGCAGCGGTGCTGCTGGTGAGCGAAGACCTGGATGAACTGCTGGAACTGTCCGACCGCATCCTGGTGATGACCGAGGGTCGCATCGTCCACGTGGCACAGGACGTGGCCATCCAAGGCGCGGACCGCGCCGCCCTGGGCCGCTCGATGGCGGGCCAGGCCGAACAACCTGCTCACGCCGAGGCCGCATGATCCGTATCGACGCTTTCCCCTATCCCTATCAGTTCCACCCGCGCAGCACGGCGCTGGTGGTCATCGACATGCAGCGCGACTTCGTGGAAGAAGGCGGGTTCGGCAGTGCGCTGGGCAATGACGTACGACCGCTGGGCGCCATTGTGCCGACCGTGGCCGCGCTGCTGGCGCTGGCGCGCCAGACGCAGATGCTGGTGGTGCACACGCGTGAATCGCACCTGCCCGATCTCTCTGACTGTCCGCGCGCCAAGCGCCTGCGCGGCAATCCCACGCTGGGCATCGGTGATGTGGGGCCGATGGGGCGCATCCTGGTGCGCGGTGAACCGGGCAACCAGATCCTGCCGCAGCTGGCCCCCATGGCCGGCGAGATCGTCATCGACAAACCCGGCAAGGGCGCCTTCTACGCCACCGACCTGCACACGCAGTTGCAGGAACGCGGCATCACCCATCTGCTGGTGGCCGGTGTGACCACCGAAGTCTGCGTGCAGACCTCCATGCGCGAAGCCAATGACCGCGGCTATGAATGCCTGGTGGTGGAAGATGCCTGCGCCAGCTATTTCCCCGAATTCCATCGCGCCACGCTGGAGATGCTGACCGCCCAGGGCGGCATCGTCGGCTGGCGCGCCCCGCTGGCGCAACTGCAAGGCGCCGTGGCCGCCTACGCCGGAGAAAATCCATGATGCAAGTGAACCTGCCCCACGTCGTGGCCGAGGTCGAACAGGCCTTTGCCGATTACGAATACGCCCTGCTCATCAACGACATCCCGGCGCTGGACCGCTGGTTCTGGTATGACCCGCAGACCGTGCGCTACGGCGTGGGCGAAGTGCTGCTGGGCGGCGAGGCGATCCGCCAGTACCGCAAGACCTGCACCCCGGTGCCGGCCTCGCGCAAACTGCATCGCACCGTTGTCACCACGTTCGGCAGCGACTATGCTACGGTCTCCACCGAATTCACCGACCATACATCGGACCGCATCGGTCGCCAGATGCAGACCTGGGTGCGCATGGAGGAAGGCTGGCGCATCGTTGCCGCCCATGTCAGCCTGATGGCATGAATCCCCTGCCCCATCGAACCGGAATGCCCGCACCATGACCGCCACCGTCGCCAACCCGCTCGCCGAACAGGTCTATCACCGGATCAAGGACGACATCTTCAGCTTCCGCCTGCTGCCGGGCGACAATTTCACCGAGACCGAGATGGCCCAGCGTCAGGGCGTCTCGCGCACGCCCTTGCGCGATGCGCTGTTCCGGCTGCAGCGCGAAGGTTATCTGGAAGTGGGCTTCCGGCGCGGCTGGAAGGTCTGCCCGATCGACTTCGACCGGCTCGACAATCTCTACGATCTGCGCATCGTGCTGGAAATGGCCGCACTGGACAAACTCTGCAGCCAGCAAGATCCGAGCGCCGAACTGGAGCAGTTGAACGCCATCTGGCTGGCCGAACCGCAAGCGCGCCACACCGATGCCGTCAAGGTGGCCGAATTGGACGAGGCCTTCCACACCAACCTGGTGGCCGCGGCCGGCAATGTGGAAATGACACGGGTGCATACCGAAGTCACCGAAAAGATCCGCATCGTGCGGCGCCTGGATTTCCTCAAGAAAAAGCGCATCGAAGCCACCTACGAGGAACACGGCAAGATCCTGCAACTGATCGCCAAGCGCCGCGCCACCGAAGCGCAGATCCTGCTGCGCGCCCACATCACGCAGAGCAAGCTGGAGGTCAGAAAGATCACCATCTGGATGCTGGCCGAGGCACGCCAGCTCCAGGAGCCGGAAGCGGCGCTGGCCCGCTGACAGCGCCTGGAACAATCCTTCACATGAAAGATTGCCAACTTTTCCCGCCGGAAAGATGAAAAACTGCGCTCGATCGCGGCCTCTGCCCGCTTGATCGGCGCCGAGCCGCCACCAAATCAAGGAAAGCCGCCGAAACCATTTATAATGGAAGGCTTTTGTAACAGCGCATCTTTCCAGCGGCTCAATGAAGGTATTTCGCGGACTTCCCACAGCCGAATCGCGCGCCCCGTGCGCGCTGACCATCGGCAATTTCGACGGCGTGCATCTGGGCCACCAGGCCCTCTTGGCGCGCGTGCGCGAGGCCGCCGCCAAGCTGGGGCTGGACGCGGCGGTGATGACCTTCGAACCGCATCCACGCGAATTCTTCGCCCAGCTGGCCGGCACCCCCGAACGCGCTCCGGCGCGCATCGCCAACCTGCGTGACAAGCTCGAAGCCCTGGCCAACTCCGGCATCGACCGGGTGGTGGTGGAGCATTTCGGCAGCCATTTCGCGGCCCTCTCCCCGCAGGATTTCATCGAGAAGATCCTGGTCCAGGGCCTGCACGTGCGCTGGCTGATGGTCGGTGACGACTTCTGCTTTGGCGCCCGCCGCGCCGGCACGCTCGACACCCTGATCGCGGCCGGCAAGCAGTATGGCTTCGAGGTCCATGCCCTGCCCACGGTGACCAATGCCGGTGTACGCATCTCCTCTTCGGCCGTGCGCGCGGCGCTGGCCGAGGGCGATTTCACCCTGTCGCAGCAGTTGCTGGGCCATCCCTACGCCATCAGCGGCCGGGTCGTGCATGGCAAGAAGCTGGGCCGCACCATCGGTTTCCCGACGCTGAACATGCGCGTGGGCCACAAGCGTCCGGCGCTCTCGGGCATCTTCGTGGTGCAGGTGCATGGACTGGCCGAGCAGCCGCTGCCGGCGGTGGCCAGCCTGGGCGTGCGTCCGACCGTGGACGACAGTGGCCGGGTGCTGCTGGAAACCCACTTGCTGGATTTCCAGGGCGATTGCTACGGCAAGCTGGTGCGGGTGGAGTTCCTCGAGAAGCTGCGCGACGAGGAAAAGTACGTCGACCTACCCACGCTGACCACGGCCATCGCCCGTGACGTGGACAATGCCCGCGCCTGGTTCCGTGAACATGCCGGCTTGGCCGTCTCGGCCACCGACCGAATTTGATCGCTGGGCGGTTGCCGGAGCCCCGCTTCGGCCACCGTCCAGCCGCCCCATCCAGCATTTCGCCAGCGCGCATCTTGGCGCGCGCGGCTCCTGAATCAACCTGCATTCAACGAAAGTCCTGTCATGTCCAATAACGAATCCTCCGCCAAACCCGGCAAACCGGAAAAAGCCGGCAAGGCCCCCTCCAAGTACCCGGTCAACATGACCGAAACCGGCTTTCCCATGCGCGGCGACCTCGCCAAGCGCGAGCCGCAATGGGTCAAGGAATGGCAGGAGAAGAAGGTCTACGAGCGCATCCGCAAGGCCTCGGCCGGTCGTCCCAAGTTCATCCTGCATGACGGCCCGCCGTATGCCAACGGCGACATCCACATCGGTCACGCCGTCAACAAGATCTTGAAGGACATGATCGTCAAGGCCCGCAACATGGCCGGCTTCGACGCGCAATACGTGCCGGGCTGGGATTGCCACGGCATGCCCATCGAGATCCAGATCGAAAAGCAGTTCGGCAAGAACCTGCCGGTGGCCGAGGTGCAGGCCAAGGCGCGCGCCTACGCCGGCGAGCAGATCGAGCGCCAGAAGGCCGACTTCATCCGCCTGGGTGTGCTGGGTGAATGGGACAACCCCTACAAGACCATGAACTTCTCCAACGAAGCCGACGAGCTGCGCGCCCTCGGCAAGATCCTGGAGAAGGGTTACGTCTATCGCGGCTTGAAGCCCGTGAACTGGTGCTTCGACTGCGGTTCGGCCCTGGCCGAGGCCGAGGTGGAATACCAGGACAAGCGCGATCCGGCCATCGACGTCGGCTTCCCGTTTGCCGAACACGACAAGGTGGCCACCGCCTTCGGTCTGACCGAGCTGCCGACCCGCAACGGCTACATCGTCATCTGGACCACCACGCCCTGGACCATCCCGGCCAACCAGGCGCTGAACGTGCATCCGGAATTCGAATACGCGCTGGTGCAGACCACCCGCAACGGTGAAGCCACCCTGCTGATCCTGGCCAAGGACCTGGTCGAATCCTGCCTGCAGCGCTTCGGCCTGGAAGGCCAGATCATCGCCACCACCACCGGCGAGAAACTCTCGCTGATCCGCTTCCACCATCCGCTGGCCAAGGCCGATGCCGGCTACGATCGTCTCTCGCCGGTCTTCCTGGGCGACTACGTGACGGCCGACAGCGGCACCGGCATCGTGCACTCCTCGCCGGCCTACGGTATCGAGGACTTCGTCTCCTGCAAGGCGCACGGGATGAAGGATGACGACATCCTCAACCCGGTCATGGGCGATGGCCGCTATGCCTCCTGGCTGCCGCTGTTTGCCGGCCTGACCATCTGGGAAGCCTCCAAGCCCATCTGCGGCAAGCTCGATGAAGTGGGTTCGCTGTTCAAGCTGGTCATGTTCGACCACAGCTACATGCACTGCTGGCGCCACAAGACTCCCATCATCTATCGCGCCACCTCGCAATGGTTCGCCAGCATGGACAACACGCCCAAGGATGGCGGCCCCAGCCTGCGCCAGACCGCGCTGCAAGGCATCGAGGACACCGCTTTCTTCCCCGGCTGGGGCAAGGCGCGCCTGCATGGCATGATCGCCAACCGTCCGGACTGGACGCTGTCGCGTCAGCGCCAGTGGGGCGTGCCGATGGCCTTCTTCGTGCACAAGGAAACGGGTGAACTGCATCCGCGTACACCGGAGCTGATCGAACAGGTCGCCCAGCGCATCGAGAAGAGCGGCATCGAAGCCTGGCAGGCACTGGACCCCAAGGAATTGCTGGGTGAAGACGCCGAGCACTACCTCAAGAACCGCGACACGCTGGACGTCTGGTTCGATTCCGGCACCACCCACCAGACCGTGCTGCGCGGCTCGCACGCACAGCAGTCGCAGTTCCCGGCCGACCTCTACCTGGAAGGTTCGGACCAGCATCGTGGCTGGTTCCACTCGTCGCTCTTGACTTCCTCGATGTTGAATGGCCGCGCGCCCTACAAGGCCCTGCTCACGCACGGCTTCGTGGTCGATGGCGAAGGCAAGAAGATGTCCAAGTCCAAGGGCAACGTGGTGGCCCCGCAGAAGGTCTCGGACTCGCTGGGCGCGGAAATCCTGCGCCTGTGGGTAGCCTCGACCGATTACTCGGGCGAGCTGTCGATCTCGGACGAAATCTTGAAACGCGTGGTGGAAGCCTACCGTCGCATCCGCAACACCCTGCGCTTCCTGCTGGCCAACACTGCCGACTTCGATCCGGCGCAGCACGCCGTGCCGGTGGCGGAGATGCTGGAAATCGACCGCTATGCCATCGCCAACATGGCACGCCTGCAAGCGGAGGTGCTGGCGCACTTCGAGACCTACGAATTCCACCCGGTGGTGGCCAAGCTGCAGATGTACTGCTCGGAAGACCTGGGCGGCTTCTACCTGGACATCCTCAAGGACCGCCTCTACACCAGCGGCGTGGAGTCGGCCGCACGCCGCTCGGCCCAGACCGCGGTGTGGCACATCACGCAGTCGCTCTTGCGCCTGATGGCACCGATCCTGTCCTTCACGGCCGAAGAAGCCTGGCGCTTCTTCGCCGGCAAGGATGCCTTCGAGGCCAGCGGTGAAACCATCTTCTCGCAGGTCTACTACGCCCTGCCGGAAGTGGCAGATAGTGCGGCCCTGCTGTCCAAGTTCGCGGTGCTGCATGAAGTGCGCGCAGCCGTCACCAAGCAGCTGGAAGAAGTGCGTATCGCCGGCAGCATCGGTTCTTCCCTGCAGGCCGAGGTGGAACTGAAGGTCGCCGGCGAGAAGGCGGCCCTGCTGGAAAGCCTGGGCGATGACCTCAAGTTCGTGCTCATCACCTCGGCTGCCCGCGTCACCCCGGTAGCGACGGTGGAAGAGGAAGCCGTAGTGGTCACGCCCTCGACGCATCAGAAATGTGAGCGTTGCTGGCACTATCGCGCCGATGTCGGGTCTCATGCCGATCATCCGGGCCTGTGCGGTCGCTGCTACAGCAACCTGTTCGGCCAGGGCGAACAGCGCCGCTTCGCCTGATCCGGGCGGGACGGCCTTGCTAGCGGCCCGCTGCCTTCTGCGGCGGCGGACCGCCCACTCCAACAAGAACATCCATGGCAACCAAAAAGCGCTCCTCCTCTTCCGGTTCTTCGTCCACCCTCCAAGGGCTGCTGCCCTGGCTGGGCATCGCCACCATCGTGCTGCTGCTGGACCAGCTCACCAAGATCACCATCCTGAAACTGTTCCACTATGGCGAATCACTGCCGGTGACCGGTTTCTTCAACCTGGTCCTGGTCTACAACAAGGGCGCGGCCTTCAGCTTCCTGGCCGCCAGCGGTGGCTGGCAGCGTTATCTGTTCACCGCCATCGGCATCGGCGCGGCGGTGTTCATCATCCACCTGCTGCGCAAGCATCCCGGTCAGCGCATGTTCTGCTGGGCGCTGGCGCTGATCCTGGGCGGTGCCATCGGCAACGTGCTTGACCGCGTGGTCTATGGACACGTGATCGACTTCCTCGACGTCTACGTCGGCAACTGGCACTGGCCGGCCTTCAACATCGCCGATAGTGCGATCTGCGTGGGTGCGGTATTGTTCGTCGTGGACGAACTGCGCCGCGTCTCCAAAAAGTAGGCAAGTCCGCCCGTTCGCACGTCTGAACACGCCTGCGGTACGCCGCATTCCGGGAGCAAACAATGGATCTGGCTGGCAAGAAAATCGTACTGGGCCTCACCGGCGGCGTGGCCTGCTACAAGGCCGCCATGCTGGCGCGCGAACTGGGTCGCGCCGGCGCCGCCGTGCACGTGGTCATGACCGAGGCGGCCACGCACTTCATGACCGCCGTCACCATGCAGGCCCTGACCGGCAACCCGGTCTACACCGACCAGTGGGATGCGCGCATGGACAACAACATGCCGCACATCAATCTCACGCGCGACGCCGATGCGGTGGTGATCGTGCCCTGCTCCACCGATTTCATCGCCAAGCTGGCCCACGGGCATTGCGACGACCTGCTCTCGACCCTGTGCGTGGCCCGTCCGGCCCGGGTACCGCTGATGGTGGCCCCGGCCATGAATGTGGAAATGTGGCAGAACCCGGCCACCCAGCGCAATGTGCGTCAGATCCGCGAGGACGGCATCCTCCTGCTGGGGCCGGACGCCGGTGCGCAAGCCTGCGGTGAGGTCGGCGAAGGCCGCATGCTGGAGCCGGCGCAACTGCTGGAAGAGATCGTCGCCGCCTTCCAGCCCAAGGTGCTGGCCGGTCGCCGCGTGCTGCTGACGGCCGGGCCGACCTTCGAGCCGATCGACCCCGTGCGCGGCATCACCAATCTGTCCTCCGGCAAGATGGGTTATGCCATCGCCCGCGCCGCCCGCGAAGCCGGGGCCGATGTCACCCTGGTGTCGGGCCCGACGGCGCTGCAGACGCCTTTTGGCGTGCACCGGGTGGACGTGCAGACGGCGCGGCAGATGTATGAGGCGGTTTTGGGCAATGTGAAGGAAAAAGACTTGTTCGTGGCGGTTGCGGCCGTCGCTGACTGGCGCGTGGCCAATGCCAGCGACCAGAAACTGAAGAAACAGGACGAAAACGATACGCCGCAGCTGGAGTTCGTCCAGAATCCTGACATCCTGGCCAGTGTGGCCGCCCTGCCCCAGCGCCCGTATTGCGTCGGTTTTGCCGCCGAGTCGGAGAATCTGGAGCAATATGGCGCGGCCAAGCGGATTCGCAAGAACATTCCGCTCTTGGTCGGCAACATCGGTCACCAGACCTTTGGTCGGGATGACAATGCTCTCATGCTGTTCGACGCCCAGGGCCACAGCGCCCTGCCGCGTGCGGACAAGCAGACCCTGGCCCGCCAGCTGGTGCGCGAGATTGCGCGCCGCATGGCGGCCTGACGGTGCACGGCCCGCGTCTTGCGGGCCGTGTCTTTTGTACGCTTTTGTTTTTTGGAATCCGATTACGCCTCATGAAGACCATCGACATCAAGATCCTCGACCCCCGCATGAAAGACCAGTTACCCGCTTACGCCACCCCCGGCAGCGCCGGCCTGGACCTGCGGGCCTGCATCGATGCGCCGCTGACGCTGGCGCCGGGTTCCACCCATCTGATCCCCACCGGCCTGGCGATCCACCTGGCCGATCCGAACTATGCCGCCGTGATCCTGCCGCGCAGCGGCATGGGCCACAAGCATGGCATCGTGCTGGGCAACCTGGTCGGACTGATCGATTCGGATTATCAGGGGCAGTTGATGATCTCGACATGGAACCGCGGCAGTACCGAGTTTGTCCTAAACCCCATGGAACGCCTGGCGCAGCTGGTGATCGTGCCGGTACTGCAGGTCGGCTTCAATGTGGTAGATGAATTCGACAGCAGCCAACGCGGCGCCGGTGGTTTCGGCAGCACAGGCAAACACTGATGGAGAACCGCATGCTCGTATCCCCCCTGCCGCAGTGGCAGAAACTGAAAACCCTTGCCGTCCTGGCACCGCTGGCCTTGCTGGCCGCCTGTGCCACCCAGGAACCGGGTCCGGTGACGGACACACCGTCCAAGCCGGCCACCACGACCACCCAGGCGCCGCGCCCGGTAGCCGACAATCCCCAGCAGCAGCAATTGCGCGAACTGATCGCGCAGCAGGACCGGCTCTACCGCGTGGCAGCGCCGCTGCTGACCAGCAACGCCCAGCTGTGCCGGGGAAATTCCCGCAATCTGCTGGGTTTCACGGCCAAGAACAAGTACTCCTTCCCCATCGAATTTGCCGATACCGCACGCAGCCTGGGCTATGACGACCGCCTCCAGGTGACCGGCGTGCTGCCCGGCAGCGGCGCCGAGCAGGCTGGCATCCAGCGTGGCGACGTACTGATCTCGGTGGCTGGCAAGCCCATGCCGCAAGGCACGGATGCCGAACGCCAGGCGGCCGTGCTGCTCAGCCCGCTGGTGGTCAAGAAGGCGCCCATTGCACTGGGCATCCAGCGCAATGGCCAGAACAGCATCGTCAGCGTCCCGCTGACCTACGCCTGCGCCTTCAGCATCGAGCTGGGCAATGCCGACAACGTCAACACCTACGCTGATGGCCGCCGCGTGCTCATCACGCGCGGCATGCTCAGGTTCACCCAGTCCGATGATGAACTGGCCTACCTGATCGCCAAGGAAATGGCGCACAACATCCTCGGTCACGCCATCCGCCAGCGCATGGTCTCGACCATCGCCGAAGTGATCGACAACCTGCTGCTGCCGCATCCTGACCCGACCATGACTGTCGGCACGGCCGGCATCCGCGTCTATCCGCAGGATCTGGATGCCGCGGCCGATACGCTCTCGCTGTACCTGCTGGCGCGCGCCGGCTACAACATCGACAACGTGCCGGCCTTCTGGAAGCGCCTGGCTGACCAGGTTCCGGCCAGCGTGCCCAATGGCTATACGGCGCTGCATCCCTCTACGACCTATCGCCTGGCGATGATCGAAAAGGTCACGCAGATCGTCAAGGCCAAGCAGGAGGCGGGCAAGCCGGTGGTGCCGTAAAAATGGTGATATGAAGTATTTGAAGTGAAGACGGCGCGGTGAAGACCGCGCCGTTTTTGTTTGCTTCTCGAAAATGAAGCCCTCTGCAAAACAAAGGCCACGCCGGTTTCCCGACGTGGCCTTGATGGCTTGCCTGATGTGGCTTATTCGACTTCGAGCTTCTCTTGCGGTTCTTCCGGCGGAGACGAATCGTCGCCTTCGGGGAAGTCCAGCTTGATCTGATCCTTGTCGTCCATCTCCACCGTCACACGGCCACCGCTGACCAGCTTGCCGAACAGCAGTTCGTCGGCCAGCGCCTTGCGGATCAGGTCCTGGATCAGGCGCGACATCGGACGTGCACCCATCAGCGGATCGAAGCCCTTCTTGCCCAGGAACTTGCGCAGGCTGTCGGAGAAGACGGCTTCCACCTTCTTCTCGTGCAGCTGCTCTTCCAGCTGCATGAGGAACTTGTCGACCACGCGCAGGATGATTTCCTCGTCCAGCGGGCGGAAGCTGATGATGGCATCCAGACGGTTGCGGAACTCCGGGGTGAACATGCGCTTGATGTCCGCCATTTCGTCGCCGGCTTCCTTCTTCTCGGTAAAGCCGATGGTGCGCTTCTGCAGGCTCTCGGCCCCCGCATTGGTGGTCATGATGATGATCACGTTGCGGAAGTCGGTCTTGCGGCCGTTGTTGTCGGTCAGCGTGCCATGGTCCATCACCTGCAACAGGATGTTGAAGATGTCGGGGTGTGCCTTCTCGATTTCATCGAGCAACAGCACGGCATGCGGCTTCTTGTTGACGGCTTCGGTCAGGAGACCGCCCTGGTCGAAACCGACATAGCCCGGGGGCGCGCCGATCAGGCGGCTCACGGCGTGACGTTCCATGTACTCCGACATGTCGAAACGCACCAGCTCGATACCGAGGATGAAGGCCAGCTGCTTGGCCACTTCGGTCTTGCCCACGCCGGTCGGGCCGGAGAACAGGAAGGAGCCGATCGGCTTGTCAGTCTTGCCCAGGCCGGCACGTGCCATCTTGATGGCCGAGGCCAGTGCTTCGATGGCCGGGTCCTGGCCGAACACCACGTTCTTCAGATCACGCTCGATGGTCTGCAGCTTGGCGCGGTCGTCCTGGTTGACCGACTGCGGCGGGATGCGGGCGATCTTGGAAATGATTTCCTCGATTTCCGGCTTGCCAATGGTCTTCTTCTGCTTGGACTTGGGCAGGATGCGCTGGGCGGCACCGGCTTCGTCGATCACGTCGATGGCCTTGTCAGGCAGGTGACGGTCATTGATGAAGCGTGCCGCCAGTTCTGCTGCCGAGGTCAGCGCCGAAGCAGAATACTTCACACCGTGGTGTTCCTCGAACTTGGACTTCAGGCCGCGCAGGATCTGCACGGTCTGCTCCACGGTCGGTTCGTTCACATCGATCTTCTGGAAGCGACGCGACAGCGCGTGGTCCTTCTCGAAGACGCCACGGAATTCGGTATAGGTGGTCGCGCCGATGCACTTCAACTGACCGCTCGAGAGCGCCGGCTTCAACAGGTTGGACGCATCCAGCGTGCCACCCGAAGCCGAACCCGCACCGATGATGGTATGGATTTCATCGATGAAGAGGATGCCGTTGGGGCTGTCCTTCAATTGCTTCAACACGGCCTTGAGGCGCTGCTCGAAGTCACCGCGGTACTTGGTACCGGCCAGCAGCGCGCCCATGTCCAGCGAATAGACCACGGCATTCTTGAGGATCTCGGGCACGTCGCCTTGCGTCACGCGCCAGGCCAGGCCTTCGGCGATGGCGGTCTTGCCCACGCCGGCTTCGCCCACCAGCAGCGGATTGTTCTTGCGGCGGCGGCAGAGCGTTTGGATGACGCGCTCGACTTCGGACTCGCGACCGATCAGCGGATCGATCTTGCCTTCGGCGGCGGCCTTGTTCAGGTTCTGGGTGAACTGATCCAGCGGGCTTTCCTTCTGCTGGCCTTCGGCCTGCACGTCTTCCGCGCCTTCCGGGGCCTTCTGCGGGTCGGCCTGCTGATCCTTGCGCACGCCGTGCGAGATGAAGTTGACCACGTCCAGACGCGTCACACCCTGCTGGTGCAGGTAGTAGACCGCGTGCGAATCCTTCTCGCCGAAGATGGCCACCAGCACGTTGGCGCCGGTGACTTCCTTCTTGCCGTTGGAAGCCGACTGCACGTGCATGATGGCGCGCTGGATCACGCGCTGGAAGCCCAGCGTGGGCTGGGTATCCACCTCATTGGTGCCGGGCACCGTGGGCGTGTTGTCGGTGATGAAATTGGTCAGCGTCTTGCGCAGATCGTCAATGTTCACCGAGCAGGCGCGCAGCACTTCTGCGGCGGAGGGATTATCCAGCAGCGCCAGCAGCAAGTGTTCCACGGTAATGAATTCATGACGGGATTGTCTGGCTTCGACAAAGGCCATGTGCAAACTGACTTCGAGTTCCTGCGCAATCATGCTTCCTCCATCACGCATTGCAGGGGGTGCCCTGCTTTTCGAGCGTGGGTTAAAACGAGTTCCACTTTTGTGGATGCGATATCTTTGGGATACACACCACACATTCCCTTCCCATCGCGGTGAACCTTGAGCATGATCTGCGTCGCGGTTTCACGGTCCTTGTTGAAGTACTGCTGGATGACGGCGACGACGAATTCCATCGGCGTATAGTCATCATTCAACAACAAAACCTGGTACATCGGGGGCGGCTTGAGCTTGGACTCTTGCCGTTCCAGAACTGTACCGCCATCATTTTCGTGCTTGGTTGCCATGCGTTTATTGGACCATCAAAAGCTGTGCAACGCACAATGATCTCGTAACCTCTAGATGAGATAGATATTACTTGTTTTCCGGACCTTGCGCAGATGACGATGATTTATCCTAAATCAAGGGTTTCTTTCCCCATCACTCAAACAGGACCACAAAGCAGAACATGAAAACTGCTTGACTTTTGGATTTCGACCGAGAACAATGGAATTCATTGATTAGTAGTTACTAAATGTAACAACTCGTCGATACGAAAGGGGGCACGGTTTAAGGGGGGCTGCGTGACGCGCGATGCTTCTTGCTTTGACGGCTCGTGTGATAGTTATTTTTGAAAGATGCTTTTATGGCAACAGGTACTGTCAAGTGGTTCAATGATTCCAAAGGCTTTGGCTTTATCACTCCGGATGACGGCGGCGAAGATCTGTTCGCCCATTTCTCCGCAATCCAGATGAACGGCTTCAAGACCCTGAAAGAAGGTCAAAAAGTCCAGTTTGACGTCACGCAAGGCCCCAAGGGCAAGCAAGCATCGAACATCCAGAACGCCGCTTAAACCCCGGTTTCTCTAAAAGCCCCGCAATCGCGGGGCTTTTTTCATTGGGCGCCAAATCCACTCTCCCCCTGTAACGCAAAAAAAACAGCCGACACAAGCCGGCTGTTTGTTGTTTTTTAGTCATCAATTTCAGCACGGACATGCGCTCCAGGCAGTCCGCGCGGCTTACATGTTTTCGATCATCACTTCACCGAAACCGGAGCAGGAAACCTGGGTCGCCCCTTCCAGCAGGCGGGCGAAATCGTAGGTCACGCGCTTGGCCGAGACCGACTTCTGCATGGCCGAGATGATCAGGTCCGCCGCCTCGATCCAGCCCATGTGGCGCAGCATCATTTCGGCCGAGAGAATGCTGGAACCGGGGTTCACATAATCCTTGCCGGCATACTTGGGGGCGGTACCGTGGGTGGCTTCGAACACGGCCACCGAATCCGACATGTTGGCCCCGGGCGCGATGCCGATGCCGCCGACCTGGGCCGCCACCGCGTCCGAGATGTAGTCGCCGTTCAGGTTCATGGTGGCGATCACGCTGTATTCGGCCGGACGCATCAGCACCTGCTGGAAGAAGGCATCGGTGATGGCATCCTTGATGATGATCTGGCGACCGGTCTTGGGGTTCTTCAGGCGCATCCACGGGCCGTCGTCGATCAGTTCCGCACCGAATTCGCGGCCGGCCAGCGCATAGCCCCAGTCACGGAAGGCACCTTCGGTGTACTTCATGATGTTGCCCTTGTGGACCAGCGTCACCGAGGGCTTGTCGTGGTCAATCGCATACTGGATGGCCTTGCGCACCAGGCGCTCGGTGCCTTCGCGCGAGACCGGCTTGATGCCCAGGGCCGAGGTCTCGGGGAAGCGCAGTTTCTTGACGCCCATTTCGCGCGTCAGCAACTCGATGAGCTTCTTCACTTCGGGCGTACCGGCCTGCCATTCGATACCGGCGTAGATGTCTTCGGAATTCTCGCGGAAGATCACCATGTCGGTCTTCTCCGGTTCGCGCAACGGCGAAGGCACGCCCTTGAAGTAGCGCACCGGACGCAGGCAGACATACAGGTCCAGCTGCTGGCGCATGGTCACGTTGAGCGAACGGATGCCACCACCGACCGGGGTCGACAGCGGCCCCTTGATCGAGACCAGGTACTCCTTGAGCACGTCCAGGGTTTCCTCGGGCAGCCAGACATCCTGGCCATACAGCCTGGTCGACTTCTCGCCCGCATAGATTTCCATCCAGTGGATCTTGCGCGCACCGCCGTAGGCTTTCTCCACTGCCGCATCGACCACCTTCAACATCACCGGCGTGACGTCCACGCCCACGCCATCGCCCATGATGAAGGGGATGATCGGGTTGTTGGGGACATTGAGGGTGTCATCGGCATTGGCGGTGATCTTGCGCCCTTCTGCAGGCACTTGGATATGTTGGTACGACATCGTGGTCTCCGACGGTTGAGGCGGTAGCATTAGGAAGCATCAGCGGCAACGCCCATGCAGGATCAGCGACGACCTTGCATGATTTGCCATACAAGCCGGGAATTTTAAGAGATTTCCGGGTTTTGAGCCGGGAAAATTCCGGATTGCAATGGTAATGTCTTATATAAGATATAGAACATGATCATTTGATTATCCATCAGGATTTTACGCAAGGCCATCTTTTTGCGACACTAGCGCATGCCTCTGATCCTCTTCAACAAACCCTTCGGCGTGATGAGCCAGTTCTCGGCCCATCCCGAGCGCCAGACCCTGGCTGACTACCTCGATATTCCCGCCATCTACCCTGCCGGCCGACTGGATGCCGACAGCGAGGGCTTGCTGCTGCTCACCGATGACGGCAAGCTGCAACACGCCATTGCCCACCCGCGCCGCAAGCAGCCCAAGACCTATCTGGCTCAGGTCGAGGGTCTGGCCACCCCGGATGCCCTGCAGCGCCTGCGCGACCCGCTCGACCTGGGCGACTTCGTGACCCAGCCCGGCCAGGCAAGGCTGATCCAGCAACCTGACTGGATGTGGCCGCGTACGCCGCCCATCCGCCAGCGCGCCCACCAGCCCACCAGCTGGGTCGCCCTGACCATCAGCGAAGGCAAGAACCGCCAGGTGCGCCGCATGACGGCCGCCGTCGGCCTGCCGACGCTGCGCCTGGTGCGTATTGCCATCGGTCCGTTCTCGCTGGCCACCCATCCGGTGATGCCGGGGGAGTGGCGAGAAGTCGATCCGCAAGAGCTGGAGAGCTGAGCAACCGCCCGCGCCGACGGCGGGAAACTCTTGCAAAATAGTCAATCAGACAAGTTTTTCAGCCGGCGGACCTGCCCACTTCTTCAGGAATGTTCATAAAAAAGATCTGAAACGGTGTCAACCTTCATACGCGCACTTCGTTATTGGCAGTGATTCGCACGAATCATCGTTTGCCTCACATCCCTAACATGTTGAATTGAAGGACGCAAAATGAAAAAATTGATCGCCGCTCTGATCGCTGGTCTGTTCGCAACTGCTGCTTTCGCACAAGCTCCGGCCGCGCCTGAAGCACCGAAGGCTGAAGCCGCTGCGCCGAAGGCAAAGAAGGCCAAGAAGGCAAAGAAGGCCAAGAAGGCAAAGAAGGCAGCTGAAGCTAAGTAATTAGCGTCCGCTCAATGAAAAGGCAGGCTCGTCCTGCCTTTTTTCATGTCCGCAAGGTTTGCGACCTGCCCGCAGGCACACCGCACACGGGCTGTCGCGCTGCTGCTATGCTGTGGGGCTTTGGCAGCCCGAGGCCGATCCGAATCACGACTGATAATGAACATGCGCCAATCTTCCCTTTCCCGTTTTTTCCTGCGCAGCGCGGCCGCCCTGCTGGCGCTTGGCTGCCTCTCTAGCGCCGGTGCGCAAACGCCGCAGGTGCGCAGATTCCCCACCACCCAGCTCAATATCGGCATCTATCTGATCAAGGCCGAAGTGGCCCAGACCGAAGCCGAGCGCGAGCAAGGCCTGATGTTCCGCGAGAAAATGGCCGACAACGAAGGCATGGTGTTCCTCTTCGGCCAGCCGGCCGGGGTGTGCATGTGGATGAAGAATACGCTGATCCCCCTGTCGGTCGCCTTCATGGATGAAAAAGGCGTCATCATCAACATCGAGGAAATGAAGGAACAGACCCTAGACTCACACTGCGCCAAGCGCCCGGCGGTGTATGCGCTGGAGATGAACAAGGGCTGGTTCAAACAGAAGAACATCAAGCCAGGCACCAGGATCGAGGGCCTGCCCCGATAAGATCGCCAGGAACGGCGGGACGGCACTGCAAGGCAGCGTCCCTGCCGATACGTCTACAAAACACAAGGCTTGTAGAGAAGCATCGCGAAAACGCAAAAAACCGCTTGAATTCAAGCGGTTTTCTTGTACTGCAGTCTGAAGCGGGCGAGGCCGCGCTTCAGTTCAAGCGCCGGAGCAATTAAGCAGCCAGGGCCTTCAGGGCAGCAGCCAGGCGGCTCTTGTGACGAGCAGCCTTGTTCTTGTGGATGATCTTCTTGTCGGCGATGCTGTCGATGGTCGACACGGAAGATTGGAACACGGAGGTTGCTGCAGCCTTGTCGCCGGCGGCGATGGCCTTGCGAACTGCCTTGATTGCGGTGCGCAGGGTCGAGCGCTGGCTCGAGTTGTGAGCGTTTTGCTTGACTGCTTGACGAGCACGCTTACGTGCCTGTGCGGTATTTGCCATGAAAATTATCCTAAATCGAGAGTCGTTTGCGCCGCAAACCCCGAGGACTCGCGATGCCAAATTCTGTAAAGCATCGGATTATAACCAGATTCCGGTAACAAGGCAATCCACTTGTCCGCATCTGCCCCAATTCTGCCGTAAACACGATGCCATCCGTTGCGATGCTGCCGCAGGCTTGCCGATTTCCGCAAAGAAATTCATACCGGTTGACGAACCTGCTGACGCCGCGGCGACTCTATCGGCCCGGGCGCGGGGGTCATTGTCTTTTCTTTCACATCGGCTTGAAACCACCCCTTCCCCGCCCCTGCACACGGTTCTGCCGCCGCGCCCGCCCTCCATGAACGCCGCCGGCCAACATCACCACCGCAAAAGCACCGCTGCCCACCGCTATAATGCCGCTCCATGAATCTGCATAAAACCCTCGCCGCCATCTCCGGCATGACGATGCTCTCGCGCATCACCGGGCTGGCCCGGGAAATTCTGTTCGCCCGCACCTTCGGCGCCTCCGCCTACACCGACGCCTTCAACATCGCCTTCCGCATTCCCAACCTGCTGCGCCGGCTCTTTGCCGAGGGCGCCTTCTCGCAGGCGTTCGTGCCGATCCTGGCCGAATACAAGAACCGGCGCGGTCCCGAGCAAACCAAGCATCTGGTGGACCACGTGGCCACGGCCCTGATGTGGGTCATGCTCATCACCTGCGTGGCCGGCATCATCGCCACCCCCTTGGTGGTCTATTTCATCGCCACCGGCCTGCAATATGATCACGATGCCTTCAATGCCTCGGTGTTGATGACCCGCATCATGTTTCCCTACATCGGCTTCATGGCCTTTGTGGCGCTGGCCGGGGGCATCCTCAATACCTGGAAGGAATTCAAGATTCCGGCGGTCACCTCGGTGCTGCTCAATGTCGCCTTCATCGTCGCCGCGCTGTTCGTGGCACCCTTCATGAAACAACCCATCTACGCGATGGCCTTTGCCGTGCTGGTGGGCGGCATCCTGCAGGTGGCGATCCAGGTGCCGGCCCTGATCAAGATCGGCATGCTGCCGCGCCTGTACTGGAATCCGCTGCTGGGGCTGCGTGACGAAGGCGTCAAACGGGTCTTGAAGAAGATGGGCCCTGCCGTCTTCGCCGTCTCGGCGGCGCAGATCAGCCTGATGATCAATACCAACATTGCCTCGCGCCTGGAGCATGGCAGCGTCTCCTGGCTAAGCTATGCGGATCGCCTGATGGAATTCCCGACCGCGCTCTTGGGCGTGGCGCTGGGTACCATCCTGCTGCCCAGCCTCTCCAACGCCCATGCCGCCGAGGACATGGAAGAGTATTCCGCCCTGCTGGACTGGGGGCTGCGCCTGACCTTCATGCTGGCCATGCCATCGGCCGTGGGCCTGGCCACGCTCTCCGAGCCGCTCACGGCCACCCTGTTCCACTATGGCCGCTTCGATGCGCTGTCGGTCACCATGGTCAGCCATGCGCTGGTGGCCTACGGCGTGGGCCTGATCGGCCTGATCGTGGTGAAGATCCTGGCACCCGGCTTCTACGCCAAGCAGGATATCCGCACCCCCGTCATCATCGCCGTGGGCGTACTGATCGCCACCCAGCTCATGAACAGTGTCTTCGTGCCGCTGTTCGCCCACGCCGGTCTGGCGTTGTCCATCGGGCTGGGTGCCTGTCTGAATGCCCTGTGCCTGTTCATCGGTTTGCGCCGTCGCCGGATCTATGTGCCGCGTCCGGGTTGGGGCCTGTTCCTGGTACGCCTGACCGGCGCGCTGCTGGTGATGGCGGGCGTGGCGCTGTGGAGCGCCGGCCACTTCGACTGGGTTGCGCTGCGCGCCCATCCGCTGCTGCGCATCGGCGCGCTGATGCTGGTATTGATGGTATGTGCAGCGGCGTATTTCGGACCGTTGTTCGCGATGGGCTTCCGCCTGCGCGAATTCAAGCGCATCGCGCGTCGCTGAAGGGGCTTGCACAGCACTTCATCACAAGCCGGGCGCACTCTGACACAAGAAATTTCATTCCCCTCCCGGCAGACCTGACGCAGCGCGCAATATTTTGATAGCATGGGTGACATGACGCTCACCTCCCTCGACTATTTTGCTTCGCTGGTGCGCCAGGATGATTCGATTCCGCTGTTCGAATCCGCCTTGACGCTGGGACAGGATTTTTATCCGGAAATGGATTTTGCCGAGGAAGAGATGGCGCTCGACACGCTGGCGCTCAAGCTCAAGCAGCGCCTGCCCTCGGATGCCTCGCAGATCCAGAAGCTGCGCATGCTGAATCATTTCTTCTTCCAGGAAATGGCCTTCGCCGGCAACGTCAACAATTACTACGATCCCGACAACAGCTACATCCACCGCGTCATCTCGACACGACGCGGCATTCCCATCTCGCTGGCAGTGGTCTACATCGAACTGGCCCAGCACATCGGGCTGGACATGAAGGGGGTGTCATTCCCCGGCCATTTCCTGATGAAGCTGTCGGTGCAGTCGGGCGAGATCGTGCTCGATCCCATGAATGGCGCCAGCCTGTCGCGGCAGGAACTGGAAGAGCGACTGGAGCCCTATCTGGCGCACCAGCCGGAAGAAGATTTCGGTGATGAACTGCCCTTGGCGGCCTACCTGCGCGCGGCCCATCCGCGCGAGATCCTGGCGCGCATGCTGCGCAACCTCAAGGCCATCTTCATGGAAGGCCAGCGCTGGCAACAAGTGCTGGATGTGCAGGAGCGCCTGGTGATCCTGCTGCCCGAGGAAATCACCGAAAAGCGCGACCGTGGCCTGGCCTACGCCAACCTGGGCCAGGCCCAGGCGGCGCTGGAAGACCTGGAAGCCTATCTGGCCCTGCGTCCCCATGCCGAGGACGCGCCCAACCTGCGCGAGATGCTGCCCGACCTGCGCGAAGCTCTGCGCAAGCCAAGCTGATCGGCTTGGCCGGGCTTACTGCCGGCCTTCGATTTCTTCCCAGCGTTCCAGGCTCACCAGCAGTTCTTCGTCGATCTCGGCGAAGCGCTGGTTCAGCTTGACGGCTTCATCGGCGCTCTTCTTGTACAGATCCGGATCGGCCAGTTTCGCCGACAGTTCCTTCTGTTCCGCTTCCAGCACGGCGATGCGCTTGGGCAGCTCTTCCAGCTCGCGCTGTTCCTTGTAACTCAGCTTCTTCTTGGCCGGTGCGGGCGCCGCTGCGGGTGCGGCCATGGTCGATTCAGCCTTGACCTCGTTCTTGTCGGCCGCCTTGGCAGCCGCCTTCGAAGCAGCGGTTGACTGGGCCGGACGCTGGCGCTCCCAATCGGAGTAACCGCCCACGTATTCACGCCAGAGGCCATTGCCTTCGGAGGCGATCACCTGCGTGACCACGTTGTCCAGGAACATGCGGTCGTGGCTGACCAGGAAGACCGTGCCTTCATACTCTTCCAGCAATTCTTCCAGCAGTTCGAGCGTATCGATGTCGAGGTCGTTGGTCGGTTCGTCCAGCACCAGCACGTTGGCCGGCTTGGCGAACAGGCGCGCCAGCAGCAGGCGGTTGCGCTCGCCCCCGGAAAGCGTGCGCACCGGCGAGCGCGCGCGTTCGGGCGCGAACAGGAAGTCCGACAAATAGGTCATCACGTGCTTGCGCTGGCCGTTGACTTCCACCCAGTCACTGCCCGGGGCGATGGTGTCGGCCAGGGTGGTTTCTTCATTCAATTGCGCGCGCATCTGATCGAAATACGCCACCTGCGTCTTGGTGCCCTGCTTGACGGTGCCGCTGTCGGGCGCCTCCTCGCCCAGGATCAGCTTCAACAGCGTGGTCTTGCCCGCGCCGTTCTGGCCGATCAGCCCGACCTTGTCGCCGCGCATGAGGATGGTGCTGAAGTCGCGCACGATGGTCTTGGGACCGTAGGCCTTGTTCACATTCTCCAGTTCCGCCACGATCTTGCCGGAACGCTCACCGGTACCCACTTCAAGCTTGACCTGACCCTGTCGTTCGCGGCGCTCGCTGCGCTGCACGCGCAGGGCTTCCAGACGGCGTACGCGGCCTTCGTCACGGGTGCGGCGGGCTTGCACGCCCTTGCGGATCCAGACTTCTTCCTGGGCCAGGAATTTGTCGAACTTGGCATTCTCCACTTCCTCATTGGCCAGCAGCTCGGCCTTGCGGGCCTGGTAGGTGGTGAAGTTGCCGGGGAAGGAGAGAATCTTGCCGCGATCCAGTTCGATGATGCGGGTGGAGACGTTGTCCAGGAAGCTGCGGTCGTGGGTGATGAAGAGGATGCTGCCCTTGAAGTCGCGCAGCAGTCCTTCCAGCCAGAGAATGGAGCCGAAATCGAGGTGGTTGGTCGGTTCGTCCAGCAGCAGCACGTCAGGATTGCCCACCAGCCCGCAGGCCAGCGCCACGCGCTTCTTCATGCCGCCGGAGAGCTCGCCGATGCGGGCCTCGCGGTTCAGGTTCAGCTTGTCCAGCGTGGTCTCGACCTTGTTGCCGATGGACCAGGCATCGGCCGCATCCAGCACGGTCTGGATCTGGTGCATGCGCTCCAGCAGGGCATCGTCGTTGTCACCGCCGAACTGGCCGGTGATGGCTTCATATTCGGCCAGCAGCGCCGGCAGCTCGCCCAGGCCCGAGGCCACGGCGTCAAAGACGCTCATCTCTTCCGGGAAGTGCGGCTCTTGATCGACATAGGCTATTTTCAGGTTCTGCTGCATCACCAGCAAACCATCATCGAGCTTGGAGCGCCCCGCGATGATCTTGAGCAGCGAGGACTTGCCGGTGCCGTTGCGGCCGATCAGGCCGATGCGTTCGCCGGTCTCCAGCGAGAATTCGGCGTGATCCAGAAGGGCGACGTGGCCGAAGGCCAGTTGTGCGTCGGAGAGGGAAATGACTGCCATAGCGTGCGTGATCTGCGTGAATGCGACGGCCAGGGCCGCGCAGGATGAAAGCAAAGGCGCTTGATGCGGGAAAAAGCGCAAGAGCGGCATTGTACCGACTGCGCCGCCGAAATGCTGATTTAAGCGCAGCCACGCTCCATCGCGGGACGCAGAATCACTCCGGTTTGCATCAAAGCAACGGGATTGATGAAAAATAGCGACAAAAGCTCGAATTTCCCCGTCGTTCGAGAGCCATGTTACAACTGGTTAAGCATTGCCCAGGGCCGGGCCGCCGGGCTGGCGGCGTGATGCGGTAAGATAGCGCATTCCGATTCCCGCTCATCCCATGCCTTTTTCCTCTCTGCCAGACCTGCGCCGCCAGCGCGGCTTCCTCAATCCCAACATCGCCAAGTTCATCGGTCTGTCCATCCTCGGTCTGGGTGTGGCCGGTGCGCTGCTGGTGGTGTATGCACTGATCTTCATCAACCCGCGCCTGCCCTCGCTGGACCTGATCACCGACTACCGCCCCAAGGTACCGCTGCGCATCTGGTCCGAAGACAAGGTCTTGCTGGGCGAATTTGGTGAAGAAAAACGCAGCCTGGTCAAGCTCGAAGACATCCCGGCCGACATGAAGAATGCCGTGCTGGCCATCGAGGACTACCGTTTCTATGAACACGGCGGCATCGACTGGATCGGCATCGCCCGCGCGCTGGTAGCCGACATTCTTCGCGGCAGCGCCTCGCAGGGGGCCAGCACCATCACCATGCAGGTGGCGCGCAACGTCTTCCTGACCAAGGAGAAGACCTTCTCCCGCAAGCTCTACGAGGTGCTGCTGGCCAACAAGATCGAACATGCCCTGACCAAGGACCAGATCCTGGAGGTCTACATGAACCAGATCTACCTGGGCCAGCGCGCCTTCGGCTTCGCCGCCGCCGCCCGCACCTACTTCGGCAAGGACCTCAAGGACATCACCCTGGCCGAAGCCGCCATGCTGGCCGGCCTGCCCAAGGCGCCCTCGGCCTACAACCCCATCGTCAATCCCAAGCGCGCCCACATCCGCCAGCAGTACATCCTGCAGCGCATGCTGGAAGTGGGTTTCATCACCCAGGCCCAGTACGACAAGGCTTCCAAGGAAGAACTGAAGGTGCGCGCACCGGGCAGCCAGTACAGCATCCACGCCGAATACGTCAATGAAATGGTGCGCCAGATGGTGTACGCGCAGTACAAGGAAGACACCTACACCCAGGGCTTCAACGTCTACACCACCGTCAATGCAGCCGACCAGCAGGCCGCCTACCAGGCCGTGCGCAAGGGCGTGATGGATTACGACCGCCGCCACGGCTATCGCGGTCCGGAAGAAACCATCGCCCTGCCCGCCAACGCCGACGATCGTGCCGCGGCCATCGACGACGTGATGGACGACCACCCCGACAACGATGACATCCTGGCCGCCGTGGTGGTGGCCGCCAGCCCCAGGCAGATCGATGCGGTGCTGCGCAGCGGCGACAAGATCAGCATCAAGGGCGAAGCCCTGCGCTTCGTCGCTGCGGCCTTGTCGGAGAAGGCCAAAAAGGAGATCCGCATCGCCCCCGGCGCGCTGATCCGCGTGATGCAGGACGCCAAACAGAACTGGCAGGTGGTGCAGTTGCCGCAGGTAGAAGCGGCACTGGTCTCGGTGGTGCCGCAGGATGGTGCCATCCGCGCCCTGGTCGGTGGCTTCGACTTCACCCAGAACAATTTCAACCACGTCACCCAAGCCTGGCGCCAGCCGGGCTCGACCTTCAAGCCCTTCATCTATTCGGCGGCGCTGGAGAAGGGTTTTGCCCCGGCCTCCATCGTCAACGATGCCCCGGTTTCCTATCCGGCCGGCCCCGGCCAACCGAACTGGGAACCCAAGGATGACGAAACCCCGGCCGGCCCCATGACCGTGCGCACCGCCCTGCAGAAGTCGGTGAACCTGGTGGCCATCCGTACACTGGACTATATCGGCGTGCCCTATGCGCGGGAGTTCATCACCGGCACCTACGGCTTCGACGCCGACAAGGTCCCGCCCTACCTGCCCATGGCGCTGGGCGCGGGCCAGACCAACCCGCTGCAGCTCTCGGCGGCCTATTCGGTCTTTGCCAACGGCGGCTACAAGATTCAGCCCTACCTGATCTCGCAGATCACCGATGCGCGCGGCAAGGTGCTGTCCAAGGCGGATCCGCTGATCGTGGGCAATGGCGCGCCGCGCGTGGTGGCCGAACGCAACAGCTACATGATGACCAGCATGCTCAAGTCGGTCGCCCAGAGCGGTACCGGCGCGCGCAGCAACAGCATCGGCCGCACCGACCTGGCCGGCAAGACCGGCACCACCAATGACGCCGTCGATGGCTGGTTCGCCGGTTATCAGCGCACCCTGGCGACCGTCGCCTGGATGGGTTACGACCAGCCCAAGAGCCTGGGCAGCAAGGAATTCGGGGCGCAGCTGGCGCTGCCGATCTGGGTCGACTACATGGCCAAGGCCCTCAAGGGGGTGCCGCAGTTCGACCTGCCGGTGCCGGACGGCATCCGCTTCATCGATGGCGAACCCTACTACGACAACTTCACTCCCAACAACGGTCTGGTGACCAATGTGGGCGTGACAGTGGTGGATGCCCTGTCAAACTTCTTCGGCTGGACACCGAGCTCCACCCCGGCTGCACCGGGCGCTCAACAGGGCAATACGCAGGCGGCGCCGAACCTGCCCGGGTCCTCCCCCAGCACCCCGCGCACGCTACCGGGCGCACCGGCGGGCCGTCCCCTCAACGAGAACGCACGGCGCTTCATGGACAACACCAACCAGGGACATTGAAGCCGGGCCGGGCCTGGGGCCTGGGGCCTGGCACGTGGCACTTCAGGAGCGGGACGGCAAAAGCAAACGGGCACTTCCGAAGAAGTGCCCGTTTGCTTTTGTCTGGCGCCCCCGACACGGATCGAACGTGTGACCTATCCCTTCATACCGCTATGGCTTTCGCCACCATCAGATACAGATGACCGGATGTTTGCAGTCTGGACTATACCTTGGCCATGGACCCTGCCCTGGCGAGCAAGATCGGGAGGCCGGAGCCGTCTAGTCTCTACACCTTCCGGCTTCCGAGGAAACCGGCTTGGCTCGGTATTGCCAGCAGCCGCAGGCTCAAAAGCATGCGCTGTCAGGGTTCACCGACTTTGACTCCATTCAGGCGGCGCCTTTCGGCATCCGCTGCCCAATTTGACTTAGGAGGGGATCGCTCTATCCACTGAGCTACGGGGGCAACAAGGCCGCTATTGTATCCGCTGCGCCCGCCCTTGCAAAGCTGCAAGCTTCCCATGCGCCGCATCGGCCTTGCACTACAATAGGCCGATGCGCTCGCCCACAATAAATATGAAGAAGCTTGCAGTCACTGCCCTGGGGACATGGATGACAGCGGGCCTGGCCATGGCCCAGCCGACGGCGGACAAGCCGGGGACGATGCCGGGCATGGCCGAACGCATGGCCGCCTGCATCGCCTGCCATGGCAAGCAGGGGCGGGCCACGGCCGATGGCTACTATCCGCGCATCGCCGGCAAGCCGGAGGGATACCTGCTCAATCAGCTGCAGAGTTTTCGTGATGGACGGCGCCGTTATCCGATGATGAATTACCTGCTGGGCAATCTTTCGGATGATTATCTCCGGCAGATCGCCGCCTTCTTCGCCGACCAGCATCCGCCCTATCCGCCGCCGGTTCCCGCCGACGCCGGCACCGCCGTACTGGATCGGGGGCGCCTGCTGGTGAGCCAGGGCAAGCCGACGCAGGGCATTGCTGCCTGCGCCAGCTGCCATGGCGTCGGGCTGGGCGGCGTACAGCCGGGCATTCCGGGATTGCTGGGCCTGCCGCACGACTATATCAATGCGCAACTGGGAGCCTGGCGCAATGGCGAGCGCACTGCCAGCGCACCGGACTGCATGGGCAAGATTGCCCGGGCCCTGAGTCCGGAAGACATCAATGCCGTCAGCAGCTGGCTGTCCTCCCAGCCGGTGCCGGCCGACTATGCCCCGGCGCGCAGCCTGCCCCAGCCACTCCCGGTGGCCTGCGGCAGCATGCCGCCGCCGGGCCCTGCCGACGCAGGAGCGGCACGATGAACAAGATCTTGCGTCGGGGACTGGGGATGCTGCTGGGCAGCGTGCTGGCGGTCGTGGCGCTGGCAGCCGGCGTGATCGCCTGGCAAAGCCTGCGCAGCGAAGATGCCGGTGTGGCCGCCCCGGTCACCGATGCGCAAGCGCAGCGACTCAGGGGGCAATACCTGGCACGCGCCGGCAACTGCATGGCCTGCCATACGGTGCGCGGCGGTGCGGCCTATGCCGGTGGCCGCCCCATCGCCACTCCCTTCGGCACGCTCTACACCACCAATCTCACGCCGGACAAGGCCACCGGCCTGGGCGACTGGAGCGCCGACGATTTCTGGCGCGCCCTGCACCACGGACGTGGACGTGATGGCCGTTTCCTCTACCCGGCCTTCCCCTACACCAGCTACACCCGCCTCACCCGCGACGACAGCGATGCCCTGTTCGCCTGGCTGCGCCGCCTGCCTCCCGTAGTTCAGCCCAATCGTTCACATGATTTGCGCTTCCCCTACGACCAGCGGCCGCTGCTGGGCCTGTGGCGCGCATTTTTCTTCACACCGGCTGTTTACCAGCCTGATCCGGCGCGCTCCGCCCAGTGGAACAGGGGCGCCTACCTGGTGCAAGGGGCTGGCCATTGCAGCGCCTGTCACAGCGCCCGCAACCGGGCCGGCGCCAGCATTGCGCCGCTGGCACTGGCCGGGGGCATGATCCCGGGGCTGGACTGGTATGCGCCGCCCCTGCATGGAGCAGAGCATGGCCTGGGCAACTGGAGCGAGGCGGACATTGCCGCCCTGCTCAAGACCGGCGTCTCGCCGCGCGCCGCCTCGCTGGGGCCGATGTCGGAAATCGTCGGGCGCAGCCTGCAGTATCTGAACGATGAGGATATCGGCGCCATGGCGGTCTACCTGAAGTCGCTGCCGGCACAAGCCCTGCCCGAGGATGGCATGGCCGCCCAACCGGAACCCGTCGAGGCCGAACGCATCCTCAAGCAGGGCAAGAAGCTCTACGGAAGTCTGTGCGTGGACTGCCACGGCGGCCGTGGCCAGGGTAGCGCACCGGATTATCCGCCGCTGGCGGGCAACCATGCCATTGCCGGGCCAGAGCCGGTCAACGCCATCCGGGCCGTGCTCAATGGTGGATTCCCGCCCTCCACGACAGGCAACCCCTACCCCTTCGGCATGCCACCCTTCGGTCCGCAGCTCAGTGACCAGGAGGTGGCCGCACTGGTCTCCTATGTGCGCAATAGCTGGGGCAACCAGAGCGGCTTCGTTTCGGCCTCGGAGGTGAACCGCTATCGCAGCGTGCCGCTGGATTGATCCTGCGCAGCGCATCCTGGGTCCGGCTCGAAAAAAAAAAAGGCGATCCGGATATCGCCTTTTTCATTCATGGATGAAGAAACGTCAGTGCTCGGTACTGAGCTTGTAGCCCATGCCGCGCACCGTCTGCACGTAGTACGCCAGATCACCCAGCGACTTGCGCAGGCGCATGATGTGCACATCGACCGTGCGCTCCTCGATGAAGGTGTGGTCTCCCCAGACCCTGTCGAGCAACTGGGCGCGTGAAAAGATGCGTTCCGGATGCGCCACCAGATAGCGCAGCAGCTTGAACTCGGCCTGATCCAGCGCCACCGACCTGCCCGCCACGGCCACCTGGCGGCGTTCGACGTCGATGCTGATGTCGCCGTAGCGCAGTGCCTGACTGCCGATCTCGGGCGTCTTGCGACGCAGCAGGGCCTGCACCCGTGCCACCAGTTCCTTGGGCGAGAACGGCTTGGTCACGTAGTCATCCGCGCCCTCGTTCAAGCCCTTGACCTTGTCTTCTTCCATGCCCTTGGCGGTGAGCATGATGACCGGCAGCGCCGCCGTACGCTGGTCGCGCCGCAGCTCCGCCAGCAGCACCAGACCGGAACTGTCGGGCAGCATCCAGTCCAGCAGCACCACGTGCGGCAGCGATTCGGCGATCAGCTTGCGGGCCTGGGCCACGTCGGTGGCGATGGTGGTGGCAAAACCCGCTCCCTGCATCGTAAAGCGCAACAGCTCCGCGATGCTGGGTTCGTCTTCGACCATCAGGATGTGGGGGAGCTCTTTTGACATCTTCCTTGGCTTCGCTGTGGCTCGATCAGAGTACCTTGGCCGCGATACGCTGGGCCATGGTACGCGCCAGGTCGGCTTCTTCGGCTTCCACCATCACGCGGATCAGCGGTTCGGTGCCGGACGGTCGCAGCAGCACGCGGCCGCGCTCGCCCAGTGCCTCTTCCACCGCAAGCTTCTCGGCTTGCAGGGCGGCGTTGGACTTCCAGTCATAGCCGGCCGGAATCTTCACATTGATCAGCGATTGCGGAAACAGGGTGATATCGCCGGTCATCTGCGCCAGGCTCTGGCCGGCGCGCTTCAGTGCACACAGGACCTGCAGCGCCGAGACGATGCCATCGCCGGTGGTATGCCTGTCCAGCGCCAGCAGGTGGCCGGAACCTTCGCCGCCGAGCAGCCAGCCCTTTTCCTGCAGCACTTCCAGCACGTAGCGGTCGCCCACCTTGGCGCGCGCGAAGGGCACGCCCATCTTTTTGAAGGCCACTTCCAGGGCCATGTTGGTCATCAGGGTGCCGACCGCACCATCGACCGGGCCGGTGGCCAGGCGATCCTTGACCATCAGGTAGAGCAGTTCATCGCCGTTGTAGATGCGGCCATGGCCATCGACCATGATGAGCCGGTCGGCGTCGCCGTCCAGGGCAATGCCCAGGTCGGCGCGGTATTCACGCACCGCGGCTACCAGCGACTTGGGCGCGGTGGCGCCGCAGTCCTCGTTGATGTTCAGGCCATCGGGCTGATTGCCGATGGTGATGACTTCGGCCCCCAGCTCATGGAAGACGTGCGGGGCGATGTTGTAGGCCGCGCCGTTGGCACAGTCCACCACCAGGCGCATGCCACGCAGGTCCATGGCGCTGGGGAAGGTGCTCTTGCAGAATTCGATGTAGCGGCCGGCCGCATCCGACAGGCGACGTGCCTTGCCCAGCTTCTCGGAGGGAACGCACTCCATGGGCTGCTCCAGGGCGGCTTCGATGTCGGCCTCGACCTGGTCGGGCAGCTTGTTGCCCTTGGCCGAGAAGAACTTGATACCGTTGTCGTGATAGGGATTGTGCGAGGCCGAAATCACCACGCCGGCCGACAGGCGCTGGGCGCGGGTCAGGTAGGCCACGGCCGGGGTCGGCAGTGGCCCGGCCAGCCAGACATCCACGCCAGCCGCTGCGAAACCGGCCTCCAGGGCGGCTTCCAGCATGTAGCCGGAAATGCGGGTGTCCTTGCCGATCAGCACCGTGGGACGCGCCACGCCATCCTTGGACTTGGCCAGCACCTTGCCGGCCGCATAGCCCAGGCGCATGACGAAATCAGGGGTAATGGGTGCCACGCCTACGCGACCGCGCACACCATCGGTGCCGAAATATTTTGCTGCCATGTTGATCCTTTTTATTGCTTGTCGATGTCTTGCTGGCCGGGCGAAGGCGTCGGCCTGTCTCCAGTGAAGACGATGGGTTGCTGCCTGATGATCGGTGAGGTACGAAGCTGCATTGCCGCTGTGCCTACCGATCGGCGCGCCCGGCCTGCCACATGGCCAGTGCATCGACCGTCTCGGCCACATCATGCACCCGGATGATCATCGCGCCCTGCTGCGCCGCCGCCAGCGCCGCGCCGAGACTGCCGGCCATGCGGCGTTCCAGCGGCTTGCCGGTGACGGCGCCGATCATCGACTTGCGCGACATGCCCGCCAGCAGGGGCAGGTCCAGCATGTCGATCAGTCGGCGCGTGTTCTTGAGCAAAGCCAGATTATGCTCCACAGTCTTGCCAAAGCCAAAACCGGGATCGATACAAATCCGTTCACGTCCGATGCCGGCTGCGCGCATGAGGTCGACCTGGGTCTGCAGGAATTGGGCGACCTCGGTCACCACATCTTCATATCGGGGTTCCTGCTGCATGGTCTGCGGCTGACCCTGCATGTGCATCACGCACAGGCCGGCCTCGCTGTCCTTGACCGCATCGATGGCGCCCTCGGCACGAAAACCATTGATGTCATTGATCATGTCCACCTCGGCGGCCAGCGCTTCGCGCATGACGGCGGGCTTGTAGGTATCCAGCGAGATCGGCTTGCCGCAGTCGCGCAGGGCATAGATCACCGGCATGACGCGCTCCAGCTCTTCCTGCAAGGACAGCGGGGCGATGCCGGGACGGGTCGACTCGCCACCGATGTCGATGATGTCGACCCCGTCGGCGATCATCTGTTCGGCATGGGTCAGGGCCAGCTCCAGGCAGTGATGGCGGCCGCCATCGGAGAAGGAATCGGGCGTCACATTGAGAATGCCCATGACCAGCGGCCGGCGGCCAGGCTGGACCGGCAGGCGGAACCTGCCGCACTTGAGAAATGCTTGCGTCATCTTGCTGTTGTGGGTGGTGCGGATGAGTTGTCCGACGTAGCGACCTTGCGGAGGCTGCGCCGCCTGCCATCGCTCTGCGGCTGCATGATACACCGCCGATGGACCGTCTTTATACTTTTGTCCGGCAAGCGCGTCATCGACTGCACGGTTTTTCATCTGCCAAATAAAAAAGGTGAGGATCGCTCCTCACCTTCATCAAACCTGCGGTCTCAGGCGCTCGGGCTCTTCGCCGCAGCCCTCACGCTTCAGGCCGGAGCCGTGGCGTTGGGCGAGACGTCGCCGGAACGATTGCCGTCCGAGGGCGACTTCTTGACGGGAGTCCCATTGCGCGGCGGACGCGGTTCGTCACCGTTCATGATGTCGTTGACCTGATCGGCGTCCAGGGTTTCCCATTCCAGCAGGGCCTTGGCCATGACGTCGACCTTCTCGCGGTTTTCTTCCAGCAGACGACGGGCCAGGGCATATTGCTCGTCGAGGATGCTGCGGATTTCAGCATCCACCTTTTGCTGGGTGGCTTCGGAAACGGTCTTGGAGGACATGCGGCCGAAGTAGGCGTCCTGCTCCGAATCTTCATACACCATGGTACCCAGGGTCACGGACATGCCGTAGCGGGTAACCATGGCGCGAGCCAGCTTGGTAGCGCGCTCGAAGTCGTTGGAAGCGCCGGTGGACATCTGGTGCATGAAGATTTCTTCAGCGATACGGCCACCGAAGAGGATAGAGATCTCTTCCAGCATCTTGTCCTTGTACATGTTCACGCGGTCATGCTCCGGCAGCTGCCAGGTCAGGCCCAGGGCGTAGCCACGCGGCATGATGGTGACCTTGTGGACCGGATCGGCCTTGGGCAGCAGCTTGGCGACGACGGCGTGGCCGGACTCGTGGTAGGCGGTGTTGCGGCGCTCTTCCTCGCGCATCACGGCCGACTTGCGTTCCGGACCCATGACGATCTTGTCCTTGGCATCTTCGAAGTCCTGCATTTCCACCAGGCGCTTGTTGCGGCGCGCAGCGAACAGGGCGGCTTCGTTGACCAGGTTGGCCAGGTCGGCACCGGAGAAACCGGGGGTACCACGGGCCAGGATGTCGGCCTTGACGTCCGGCGCGATGGGCACCTTGCGCATGTGGACGTAGAGGATCTGTTCGCGACCACGGATGTCGGGCAGGCCGACCATCACCTGGCGGTCGAAACGGCCCGGACGCAGCAGCGCCTTGTCCAGCACGTCGGCGCGGTTGGTAGCGGCGATGACGATGACGCCGGAGTTGGCTTCGAAACCGTCCATCTCCACCAGCATCTGGTTCAGGGTCTGTTCACGTTCGTCGTTGCCGCCGCCCATGCCGGCGCCACGATGGCGACCGACGGCGTCGATTTCGTCGATGAAGATGATGCAGGGAGCATGCTTCTTGGCGTTCTCGAACATGTCACGCACACGCGATGCGCCCACGCCGACGAACATTTCCACGAAGTCCGAACCCGAAATGGTGAAGAACGGCACCTTGGCTTCGCCGGCGATGGCACGGGCCAGCAGCGTTTTACCGGTACCCGGGGGGCCGACCATCAACACACCGTGGGGGATGCGGCCGCCCAGCTTCTGGAACTTGGTTGGATCGCGCAGGAATTCGACCAGCTCCTGCACTTCTTCCTTGGCTTCATCGCAACCGGCGACGTCGGCGAAGGTGACCGAATTGCTGTTTTCATCGAGCATGCGCGCCTTGGACTTGCCGAAGGAGAACGCACCGCCCTTGCCGCCGCCCTGCATCTGGCGCATGAAGAAGATCCAGACGCCGATCAACAGCAGCATCGGGAACCAGGAAATGAAGATTTGCGACAGGAAGGACTGCTCTTCCGGCTGGCGCACGTCGAACTTCACGCCATTGTTCAACAGGTCGCCGACCAGGCCGCGATCCAGGATGGTGGTCGCGGTCTTGACCTTGGTGCCGTCCTGAGTGGTGGCGATGATGTTGCGATCCTCGATGGTCGCGTCCTTGATGTGTCCGGCCTTGACCTCGGAGATGAAGTCCGAATACGCGATCGGCTTGGCATTGGTCGCCATGCTGCGGCTGTCGAACTGTTTGAACACCATAAACAGCACGAGCGCGATGACTACCCAGATGGCAGCCTTGGAAAACATATTGTTCACTGGAACTCCTCCGACGCCTGCGCGCCACGTTGCCTTTGTATCGTCCGATTTTACCCGGATTCAACCACCCTTACACGGAAAACCGCCGTCCGACCAGCCTCGCCCCGCCCTGCTGTGCCATCGCGCAACGCACAACAACGCGTCGCATCAGGCTGCAGGCTCATTTCTTTGCCATTCCGTCATCAGCTTGAAGACGGGCGGGGAAGACCTGTTTGTCGCCAAGTTTGTCACCGATTCAGACAGACTAACGATTTCCAGAAATCGATATAAGGCTGAAATCGGGCAAAACAAGGCGGGAAAATTCACTAAATCGCCGGTTTTACAGCAGATTTTGCGCTGGATTGCGGATGACGAACCGGTTTTGAATCAACTTTAACCGATTTAACTGCGAGGATTTTTCAGGATTTTCCCTAGCAGAAAGATTTCGGACGACTTGTCGCGGCTGGCCTTGGGTTTCTTGGACATCACCGTCTTGAATTCGGCCCGGAATTTGTGCACCAGTTCGTTGTAGCCGGTCCCGTTGAAACACTTGACCAGCAAAGCGCCGCCAGGTTTCATGTGCAGTTGCGCAAAATCGATGGCCAGGTCAATCAGGTACTCCACCCGTGCGGCATCGGCAATGGCCACGCCCGACAGGTTGGGCGCCATGTCCGAGAGCACGAGATCGGCCTTGCGCCCCTCCAGCACGGCTTCGAGCTGGCGCACCGGCTCGTCTTCGCGGAAGTCGCCCTGGATGTAGTGCACATCGGCAATCGGGTCCATCGGCAAGATGTCCAGCCCGATGATGGTGCCGTGGATGCCGCCCCCCTCGGCACCGGCCAGCTTGTTGCGGGCGTACTGGCACCAGCTGCCGGGGGTGCAGCCGAGGTCGACGATCACCTGCCCGGGCTTGATGAGACGTTCTTCCTCATCGATTTCCTTGAGCTTGTAGGCGGCACGCGCGCGATAACCTTCCTTCTGTGCCAACTTCACATAAGGGTCGTTGATATGGTCGTGTAACCAGTTTTTGTTCAGTTTGTTCTTTGCCATTCGCGTAGAATACTGGTTTTATCTCATTGAGGGACAACTTGGCGCCGCCGAGACCTCGTCCCGAACCTGCACTCCCATGTTGAATCTGACTCCCGCCGAGCGCAGCGAACTGCGCGCCCAGGCCCATGGCTTGAACCCCGTCGTGATGGTAGGCGAAAGTGGCCTTTCCGAATCCGTCATGAAGGAAATCGACAAGAGCCTCAACGCCCACGGCCTCATCAAGGTCCGTGTCTTCGGCGACGACCGCGAAGCCCGCATCGCGATCTACGAAACCATCTGCGCCGAGCTCAAGGCCGCGCCGGTACAACACATCGGCAAGCTGCTGGTGCTGTATCGCCCGCAAAAGGACGAAGGCAAGAAAGCCGCTGCCGGCGCCAAGGGCGGCCTGCGCGAAGTGACCATCGTCAAGTCGCACGCCACCAAGCGTCCTTCGGTGAGCAAGGTCATGCTCAAGGGCAACGAACGCATCACCGCCGGTGGTCTGGTCAAGAAGGCCAAGCCGCGCCAGCGCAGCACCAAGAAGAGCGCTGGCTGATCGCCGCCACGGGGCCACGGTCCACAAAACAGAATGCCCGCTGATGCGGGCATTTTCATTTCCGGCGTCGGTGTTGCGGCAGGATCAATGCCGCATCCGCCCTGCTCTGCGCGGGACGGATGCGGCGGACTACGTCAGACGTAGCGCACTTCCAGGATTTCGTATTCCTTCAGGCCCGAGGGGGCTTCCACGGCCACCACGTCACCGGCGCTCTTGCCGATCAGGGCACGGGCGATGGGCGAGGTCACGGAAACCTTGGATTCCTTGATGTCGGCTTCGTCCAGACCGACGATCTGGTAGGTCACCTTCTCGCCGCTGTCCAGGTTTTCCAGGTCCACGGTGGAGGCGAAGACCACGCGGCCTTCGGCGTTCAGTTCGGCCGGGTCGACGACCTGGGCCGCGCCCAGCTTGCCTTCCAGGTCGGCGATACGGCCTTCGATGAAGGCCTGGCGCTCCTTGGCCGACTCGTATTCGGCGTTTTCGGACAAGTCACCCTGCGCGCGCGCTTCGGCGATTGCATTGATGACTTCCGGACGGTCTTTGGTTTTCAAACGGTGCAATTCTTCCTTCAGAAGTTCGGCGCCACGCTTGGTAAGGGGAACTGTGCTCATAAGTCTCTTGCTCAAGGTTAGGGTTACACGGAAGACGCATCCAAGGTCCGCCGGCCGCTGAACACGCAAAAAGATCTCCGCGCCGCCAACCTGGCGGACAAGCGTTGTTTTTACGGGAACAGTCTGACTGGTGAACGGACCGTTGCTGCAGGATTCCGTCAGCTCTTCAACAACACGCGCTCTGACTCAGAGCCGCTAAGGACATGACGCCACGCGCAAATCCACATGCGTGAGGCCCGATGGCGTCATGTCCTTAGCGTCCCCGGACGGATCTGCCCTGCAACATTGAACATGTTGTGGCCGCAGGGTGTCGTCCAAAAGTCAGAGAGGGCATCGATTGCTCAGATGCCCTCTTTGCCTGCCGGCGTCAATCAAGCTAAAGCCGGCAAAAGTAACGTGTTGTGGGTTTAGTGTATAGCTTTATGCAGGCCTTGTAAATCGTAGACGTCCAGCGCGTCCAGATGGCGCATGCCTTCCACTGCCGCTTCGGCACCGGCGATGGTAGTGAAGGTGGTCACACGGGCGGCCAGTGCCGAGGTACGGATCGCTCCGGAGTCGGCAATGGCGTTGCGCTTTTCTTCAACGGTGTTCACCACCAGGGTGATCTCGTTGTTCTTGACCATGTCCACGATGTGCGGACGGCCTTCCACCACCTTGTTGACGGTCGTCACCGGGATGCCAGCAGCGCTGATGGCCGCCGCCGTACCCTTGGTGGCCACAATCGAGAAGCCCAGGGCGACCAGGTCGCGCGCCACTTGCACGGCACGCGGCTTGTCGCTGTTCTTCACCGACAGGAAGACCTTGCCGGACTTCGGCAGCTTCACGCCAGCACCCATCTGCGACTTCACGAAGGCTTCACCGAAGGTCTTGCCCACGCCCATGACTTCGCCGGTGGACTTCATTTCAGGGCCGAGGATGGTGTCCACGCCCGGGAACTTGACGAACGGGAACACGGCTTCCTTGACGCTGTAGTAAGGCGGCACCACTTCGTTCTTGATGCCCTGGCTGTCCAGCGACTGGCCGACCATGCAGCGCGCGGCGATCTTGGCCAGTTGCAGGCCGGTCGCCTTGGAGACGAAGGGTACGGTACGCGAAGCACGCGGGTTCACTTCCAGCACGAAGACGGTATCGACGGTCTTGCCATCGACTTCATTTTGCTGAATCGCGAACTGCACGTTCATCAGGCCGACCACGTTCAGGCCCTTGGCCATCAGTGCGGTCTGGCGCTTCAGTTCTTCAATCGTTTCCTTGGACAGAGAATACGGCGGCAGCGAGCAAGCCGAGTCGCCCGAGTGCACGCCAGCCTGTTCGATGTGTTCCATCACGCCGCCGATGAAGGTACGTTCACCGTCGGAGAGGCAATCGACGTCCACTTCGATGGCGTCGTTCAGGAAGCGGTCCAGCAGCACCGGAGAGTCATGCGATACCTTGACGGCTTCGCGCATGTAACGCTCCAGGTCACGCTGCTCGTGGACGATTTCCATGGCCCGGCCACCCAGCACGTAGGACGGGCGGACCACCAGCGGATAACCGATTTCCTGCGCCAGTTGCAGCGCATCGGCTTCGGTACGGGCGGTACGGTTGGGCGGCTGGCGCAGGCCGAGGTCCTGCAGCAGCTTCTGGAAACGCTCGCGGTCTTCAGCGGCGTCGATCATGTCGGGCGAGGTGCCGACGATGGGCACGCCATTGGCTTCCAGGTCCAGCGCCAGCTTCAGCGGGGTCTGGCCGCCGTACTGGACGATCACGCCGACCGGTTTTTCCTTCTCGACGATTTCCAGCACGTCTTCCAGCGTCACCGGCTCGAAGTACAGGCGGTCGGAAGTGTCGTAGTCGGTCGAGACGGTTTCCGGGTTGCAGTTGACCATGATGGTTTCGTAACCGTCATCGCGCATGGCCAGTGCCGCGTGCACGCAGCAATAGTCGAACTCGATGCCCTGGCCGATACGGTTCGGGCCACCGCCCAGCACCATGATCTTCTTCTTGTCGGTCGGGTTGGATTCGCACTCTTCGTCGTAGGTCGAATACATGTAGGCGGTATCGGTCGAGAACTCGCCCGCACAGGTATCGACGCGCTTGAAGACCGGACGCACACCCAGCTTCTTGCGCTGCTCGCGCACGGCGGTGTCGGTGGTCTTCAGCAGCTTGGCCAGGCGGCGATCCGAGAAGCCCTTCTGCTTCAGCTGGAACAGGGTCGCCTTGTCCAGCGACTCCAGCGCCACATCCTTTTCCAGCCACAGTTCGATGTCGACGATTTCCTTGATCTGCGACAAGAACCACGGGTCGATGTGGGTCAGGCCATGCACTTCTTCCAGCGAGAAGCCTTGGGCGAAGGCGTCGCCCACGTACCAGATGCGGTCCGGACCGGGTTCGCCCAATTCCTTCTCGATCAGTTCGCGGTCGGTGGTCTTTTCGTTCATGCCATCCACGCCCACTTCCAGGCCACGCAGGGCTTTCTGGAAGGATTCCTGGAAGGTACGACCGATGGCCATGACTTCACCCACGGACTTCATCTGGGTAGTCAGGTGCTTGTCGGCCTGCGGGAATTTCTCGAAGGTGAAACGCGGGATCTTGGTCACGACGTAGTCGATGGACGGCTCGAAGGACGCCGGGGTCGCGCCGCCGGTGATCTCGTTGCGCAGTTCATCGAGCGTGAAGCCCACGGCCAGCTTGGCCGCGATCTTGGCGATCGGGAAGCCGGTGGCCTTGGAGGCCAGTGCCGAGGAACGCGAGACGCGCGGGTTCATTTCGATGACGATCATGCGGCCATCAGCCGGGTTGACCGAGAACTGCACGTTGGAGCCGCCGGTATCCACACCGATTTCACGCAGCACCGCCAGCGAGGCGTTACGCATGATCTGGTATTCCTTGTCGGTCAGCGTCTGTGCCGGTGCCACGGTAATGGAGTCGCCGGTGTGCACGCCCATCGGGTCCAGGTTTTCGATGGAGCAGACGATGATGCAGTTGTCCGCCTTGTCGCGGACCACTTCCATTTCGTATTCCTTCCAGCCGATCAGCGATTCTTCGATCAGCAGTTCGGACGTCGGCGAAGCCTCCAGGCCGCGCTTGCAGATGGTTTCAAATTCTTCGGCGTTGTAGGCGATACCGCCGCCGGTGCCGCCCATGGTGAAGGACGGACGGATGATGACCGGGAAGCCGATGGTCTTCTGCACCGCCCACGATTCTTCCATCGTGTGCGACACGCCCGAACGGGCCGAACCCAGGCCGATCTTGGTCATGGCCTGCTTGAACTTGGAGCGGTCTTCCGCCTTGTCGATGGCTTCCGGAGTGGCGCCGATCAGCTCAACCTTGTACTTGTCCAGCACGCCATTGCGATGCAGGTCCAGCGCGCAGTTCAGCGCGGTCTGGCCGCCCATGGTCGGCAGGATGGCGTCCGGCTTTTCCTTGGCGATGATGCGCTCGACAGCTTGCCAGGTGATCGGCTCGATGTAGGTGGCATCGGCCATTTCCGGGTCGGTCATGATGGTGGCCGGATTGCTGTTGACCAGGATGACCTTGAAACCTTCTTCACGCAGGGCCTTGCAGGCCTGGGCGCCGGAATAGTCGAATTCGCAGGCCTGGCCGATGATGATCGGGCCAGCGCCAATGATCAGGATGCTTTTGATGTCAGTACGCTTAGGCATTTTGTTTCTTCTCCATCATCGCCACGAACTTGTCGAACAGGGGAGCGATGTCATGCGGTCCAGGGGATGCTTCGGGGTGGCCCTGGAAGCAGAAAGCAGGTTTGTCGGTACGCTCGAAGCCTTGCAGCGAACCGTCGAAGAGCGACACGTGGGTCACGCGGCAATTGGCCGGCAGGGTCGCCTGGTCCACGGCGAAACCGTGGTTCTGCGAGGTGATCATCACCTGCTTGGAATCCAGGTCCTGCACCGGGTGGTTGGCGCCGTGGTGGCCGAACTTCATCTTGAGGGTCTTGGCGCCGGAGGCCAGGGCCATGATCTGGTGACCCAGGCAGATGCCGAAGGTCGGGATGCCGCGCTCGATCAGTTCCTTGGAAGCGGCAATGGCGTAATCACAGGGTTCCGGATCGCCAGGACCGTTGGAGAGGAAGATGCCGTCCGGGTTCAGGGCCAGCGCTTCGGCCGCAGTGGCTTGCGCCGGCAGCACGGTGACCTTGCAGCCGCGCTCGGCCAGCATGCGCAGGATGTTGTACTTGACGCCGTAGTCGAAGGCGACCACGTGGAATTTCGGGGTGATCTGCTGGCCATAGCCGCGGCCCAGGCGCCATTCGGTCTCGGTCCAGTTGTAGGCCTTCCGGGTGGAGACCACCTTGGCCAGGTCCATGCCAGCCAGGCCCGGGAAGGCGCGTGCCAGTTCCAGTGCCTTGGCGGTGGCAGCAGCAATGTCGGCTTCACCGGCGACGATGGCGCCGTTCTGGGCACCCTTCTCGCGCAGGATGCGGGTCAGCTTGCGGGTGTCGATGCCGGCGATGGAGACGATGTTGCCTTCTTTCAGGTAATCCGACAACGATTGCTGGCTGCGGAAGTTCGACAGCAGGCGCGGCAGGTCCTTGATGATGAGGCCGGCGGCGTGGATCTGCGACGCTTCGACGTCTTCACGGTTCACGCCCGTGTTGCCGATGTGCGGATAGGTAAGGGTGACGATCTGGCGGCTGTAGCTGGGGTCGGTCAGGATTTCCTGGTAGCCGGTCATCGCGGTATTGAAGACCACCTCACCGGTGGTATTGCCTGCGGCGCCGATGGAAAAACCTTGGAAGACAGACCCGTCTGCGAGCGCGAGGACGGCCGGAATCGCGGGACCGGAAAGAAGAGGCAGCAAGGGTAACTCCTGAGATTGTTACCGCCGCGGCTGGATGACCGGTAGACCTTTGCGCGCCAAACTGACCGGCGCGAACACCCCGACTCATTCGGTACGGAAGCGTGGCTGGGCCTGTTGGGAACGAGGAAGAGGAATGGGTATGCGCTACGGCGGATAAAATTGGCTAAACCGCTCAATTATAGCGCAAGAGCCTCCCTCCGGCAAATCGTAGATTGCCGAAAGTTGGCGCAAATTGCACCTAAACGGGGTGCAGGCAAGGCGGGAGCGCCGGCAGACGAGGCTGCCGGCACGGGAGAGATTACAGGCCCAGGGCAGCGATACCGGCTTTGGCGATCTGCACGTCTTCCGAGGACTTCACGCCCGAGACGCCGACGGCGCCCACGTAATGGCCATCGACCACCACCGGCACGCCGCCTTCGAGCAGGCCATCCAGGCCGGGAGCGCTCAGGAAGGAGACGCGGCCGTTGTTGATCATGTCTTCATAGATCTTGCTTTCGCGGCGACCCAGGGCAGCGGTGCGGGCCTTGGCCGGGGCGATCTGCGAGGAGATCGGGGCGGCGCCGTCCATGCGCTGCAGCCACAGCAGGTGGCCGCCGTCATCGACCACCGAGATGGCCACGTTCCAGTTGTTGGCACGGGCTTCGGCTTCAGCGCCGGCAGCGATCTTCTTGACGTCGTCCAGCGACAGGAACGGTTTGGTTTGCATGTTTGCTCCGATAGGCAGAAAAAATTGAACGCTGATTGTACGGCCAGAAAGTCTTTTTTGACATCCCGCCCGGCCAAGTCATCTTCACGCCATAGATGAAGTTTTTTGCATCACACCTGGCCTGCAACTCATTTTTCTCATGCAGCAAGGAAACTTTCTGTAAAAACGTAAATCTTTTAGCCGGGCTGTTTTCCTACCGCGCGTAGGAAAACCCCTGACAGGGAGAAACCCGCAAGCAGCCCGCTTTAACCCGTAAATCATTTCAGTTTGACAAGCTGGCACGAATCCAGCTTTTGACAAGCCGTAAGATTTACCTTACATTCCTGCAATCCTATTTTGAGAGGATCCCGATGACCCTACGCCGATCTGACCGAATCCGACGACAAACCGCTCGTGCATGCGCGCTGGCGGCCGGCCTCTGGATCAGTGCATCGGCTCATTCCGCTGACCTTTCCCTGGCAGCGCAGGATCTTCCTCCTCCCCAAGCGACCTCCCCGCAAGCCCAGCAGTTGATCAGCAGGACCAATCTTGCGATCGCCCGCCTGCAAGAAATCACCAATCGTGCTTCCGAACTGGCCACCCAGGCGCTGGCCATGCTGGGCATCAATTACCGTTACGGCGGCAATTCGCCTGATACCGGCCTGGATTGCAGCGGTCTGGTGCGCTACGTCTTCAAGGAAGCATGGGGCACGGACCTGCCGCGCACCTCGCTGGAAATCAGCCGCGTGGGCGAGAAGGTTGGCAGCGACAACCTGCAACCGGGCGACCTGGTGTTCTACAACACCCTGCGCCGCGGCTTCTCGCACGTCGGCATCTACCTGGGTGACGGCAAGTTCATTCACTCCCCCTCGACCGGTGGCCAGGTGCGCATCGAGAGCATGGACGAGTCCTACTGGAAGAAGCGCTTCAATGGTGCGCGCCGCATCATCGCGGGCGACGACGAACAGAAATGATCACCATCACGGTGCACCGTACATAGCAAAAGGCCGCTGGGGACAGCGGCCTTTTTTTTCCTTCATATACCGCCCAGAAACGGCCCAGCCGTCAGTTACCGGTCTCCATCTGCTTCAACTTGCGCTTGATTTCCGGCATGGCTGCACTGGCAGCCTGCTCGCCGGCCAGGATCGCCACGTTGCGGCTGGCGAAGTCGCTCCCCTTCATGGCGCCCAGCCCCGGCTGCAGGACGATGTCGGCATTCTTCAGCTCATACTGGTTGATGGTCTGCCCCATGATGGCGAAGGTCTGCAGCAGCACGTCGAGGGAACTGCTGGCCGCTGCCTGCGCCTCCGGATTGGCCGAGATGTTGACCGCGATCACGAAGTCCGCCCCCATCTGCCGTGCGAAGTGCACCGGCACCGGCGCCACCAGTCCGCCATCGACATAGGTATGGTCGCCGATCCTGACCGGCTGGAACACGCCCGGCACCGCCGAGGACGCGCGCACTGCCGTACCGGCATTGCCGCGCTGGAACAGGATGGGCTGACCGGTACGCAGATCGGTGGCCACCGCGCCGAAGGGAATCTTGAATTTCTCGATGGGCACGTTGTGCACCGCCTTGTTCACGTAATTCTGCACGCCCTCCCCCTTGAGCACGCCACTGAGCTTGGAGAACAGCGGCACCGACCAGTCCGAGATGGCCGCCTCGTCCATCGCCAGCGCCAGCTTCTGCAGGGCGAAGCCGTCATTGCCGGCGGCATAGAGCGCGCCCACCAGGCTGCCGGCACTGGTCCCCGCCACCACGTCCACGGTGATGCCCTGGGCTTCCAGCGCCTTGATCACGCCGATGTGGGCAAAGCCGCGCGCAGCGCCGCCGCCCAGGGCCAGGCCGATCTTGATCTTGCGCGGAGTGGGCGCCGCCGTGGCGCTGGGTGCGACGGTGCCCTCGGCGGGTCTGGACGCAGCGCCCCCCGGCAAGAGCGATGACGTGCCGCAGGCAGAGAGAAACAAGGCAGAAACAATGGCCGCAGCCATCAGACGGAATCGAATGCGCATGACGCGAGGGGCAGCAGTGATGAAGCCCGACATTGTACTGCAAGCACCCCGACCGTCCGGAGAGTGCCACAGGCAGTGGTGTAGAATGCGACCCCGGCTTTTCGATTCAGTCCAGACGCCTTCGGCGTCACAGTCCCATGAATATCGTCATCAACGAAGAACTGAAACAGTACATCGATCCCCTCACCCCCAACGAATATGCCGCGCTGGAACGCAGCCTGCTGGCCGAAGGCTGCCGCGATGCGCTGGTGCTGTGGGGCGAGGTGCTCATCGATGGTCACAACCGTTACGAAATCTGCAGCAAGTACGACCTGCCCTTCAAGACCATCCAGAACGACAGCTTCGGCTCGCTGGAGGACGTGCTGCTCTGGATGATCGACAACCAGCTCGGTCGTCGCAGCGTTTCGGACTTCCAGCGCGGCATGCTGGCCCTGCGCAAGCGCGACATCATCGCCGCCCGCACCAAGGCCGAGGCCAAGCCCGCCAAGGTGGCCGCCGCTACTGACCAGACCGCCGCGCCTGAAGGCGTTGGCGATGCCTCCCCCTCAGGCGATGATCCCTGGCACGCCGATGACAACACCGGTCGCATCAAGACCCGCGAAGACATTGCGCGTGCCGCCGGCATCAGCAGCGCCACCATCGGCCAGATCGACCGCATCCGCAAGACCGCCGCACCCGAGCTGGTGGAGGCGGTGCGCAATGGCGCCATCTCCATCAATGCCGCTGCCGCCGTGGCCACCTTGCCCAGCCAGGCGCAGGTCAGCGCGGTCGCCGGTGGCAAGAAGGAATTGCGCGAAGCCGCCAAGAAGGTGCGCGAACAGCAAGCCGCCACCCGCACCCCGCGCGTGCCGAAGGCGCAAGAGATGAGCGAGCAGGCCATCCCTCTGGTGGAAGGCCAGGAGAACGAACTGAGCGCCGCCCTGCGCCGCGAAATCGCTTCGCTGCAGGCGCGCGTGAGTCGCCTCTCCGAAGAAAACCAGGGCTTGCGCGCAGAGCTGGCGCTGCTCAAGGGCAACGTCCCGCCGCAGGACTGAGGCCGCTTTCCTCATGGCCACCTTCACCATCGCGCAACGCGCCGAGATCACACTGGAGATCCGCAAGAGCCGCTTCATCGGCATCGTCATGCCGGTGCCGGGGCGCGAGGCGGCCATGCAGGAGATCGCCAGGATGCGCGAGGCCCATCGCAGCGCCACCCATGTCTGCTGGGCATTGATGGCCGGTGGCCAGTCCGGCATGTCCGATGACGGCGAACCTTCCGGCACGGCCGGCCGCCCCATGCTCGAAGTGCTGCGCCATCATGAACTCGATGGCGTGCTGGCCATGGTGGTGCGTTACTACGGTGGCGTGAAACTGGGTGCGGGCGGCCTGGTGCGCGCCTACACCGATGCAATTGCGACTGCGCTCAAGAGCAGCGAGCGCACCGAACGCGTGGCACAAGCCGAAATCGAGATCGGCGTGGTCTATTCGGCCGAACCGCAGTTGCGCCACTGGCTGATCCAGCAGAAATACGAACTGCTGGATAGCCGCCACGACACGCTGGCCCATCTTCACCTGCGCTTGCCTGAAGCGGCACTGTCGCAGGCCGAAGAGGCGATCCGCCGACTCTCTTCGAACGCCGAGATCAAACGCCTCAGTTGACCCGAAATGTGCGAAGATCGCGAGCGCCACGCGGCCTCGGGGGAGGCCGGACGGCCATCGTCACCACGCCACCGCGCCAACACCAGGGGAAGCCATGCCGCCAGACCAGAGTGATTTCGATCCCGTTCTCTTCATCAAGGATGGGCCCTCAGCGCCCTTGCTGGATACCAACCAGTATCCATACATGCTCAACGAGGCCGGCGTGGGTCGCCAGAGCGCCGTCGTCGTGGGAGAACTGATCACGCTGGCGCCGGAAGCACCGGCGCTCGAACGCGGCGTGACCTACCGCGACATCGCCCACTGGCAGCGCACGATCACGCCCAAGGACTGGCCCTCCTACGAGATTACCGAATTTGATTTCCGCGTTCCCGAAGTCCGTTACGAACCCCTGCCCGCCACCCCGGAGAACGCCCAGGCCTTCGGCGCGACCTTGCTGCGCAATGGCCAATGCCTGCATTTCAGCTACGACGGTCTGGTGATGGCCGAGTACACCTATGGCAAGTGGGCCGGTTACGAATCGCCGTATCTGGGCGATGGCCGCAGCCGCGAGCTGCTGACCTGGAATGCCACCGACCTGGAGTACCACGACTTCGCGCACATCTTCTTTTCGCGCGGACCCGAGCCGCTGGTGATCACGGTGGCGCGCTGGCGTCCTTACGTCAATGAAATCAGCCTGGCCGACCTGTGGGTGGAACCGGGCGACGCCCTGGTGATCCCGCCCAAGCGCATGGCCCCGCCGCCCCGGCCTGGCATGAGCGAACAGGACAAGCGCCTGCTGGTGGTGGACATGCACAACAACCGCAATTCAGCCCAGGCCTGCCGCCGCTATGACGGTCCGCCCGGCCTGTTCACGGTGACGGTGCTGGCCGATCCGGCGGTGATGTCGGCACCGCTGACCCGCCCTTATTATCACGAAGAAAAACAGCCGACCTGGCACGGCATGTTGCGCTAGGGCTTTACTGCTGACCGAGCTCCCGATAGAGGTCATTGGCCCGCATCAGGTGCGCGCGCATGGCTTCGGCGGCGGCATCGCCGTCATGCGCGGCAATGGCGTCGACGATGCGCTGGTGCTCGGCCAGGGTCAGTTCCTCCGCGCCGGGCGCGCGCACCAGGGTGGTGTAGAACTCGCTGGCCCAGCGGAACATCGATTCCACCACCGAGGGAAAGATGGGATTGCCGCTGATGTCGGCGATCTCGCGGTGAAAAGCCATGTCGCGTTCGATGAACTCTTCCAGGTTGACCATCGAAGCGCGGTGCGCGGCGATGGCCTCGCGCAGGCGTGCGACCTGCTCTTCGGTGGCGCGTTCGGCCGCCATGCGGGCGGTGCTGGTTTCCAGGAACACGCGCGCTTCCTTCATATGTTTCAGCATGTCCGGCTTGGTCCGCAGCAGATGCTGCGCGCCCGCCGCGATCTGAGCGATGAGGCGGTCGGCGGTTGGATCGACCACGCGCGCCCGTTCACCATGGGCAATTTCCACGAATCCCGAGCGCTCCATGGCCTGCAGCGCTTCGCGCACGGCCGGGCGGCCGACCCCGTACTGATCCATCAGATCGCGTTCGGAGGGCAGTTGCGAACCCGGCGGAAATTCCCCCTGATGAATGCGCGCCATCAGGCGCTCCAGGACTTCCTGGTATAGCTTGCGTCGCTGTATCGGTTCCGGCATGGCTGGGCTGTCTCAATTGTAGGTTTCGTTGGACGCGCACTCTACCACAATCCCGCGCCAGGACTGTGATTGCGGCCACCAGCCCGAGCCCGGATTTCAGTGGCAGCGCCCCTCCAGCACATCGCCGAAGAAACTGCGCGCGCCGACCTGCCCGCCCTTGAGCACCAGCTCCAGTCCATCGCGTCCGGGATGATCCGACCACGCCCGGCACAAGGGCGCGCCCGGCGCCAGTCCGGCGCAGACCGACAGCGCCGTGATGTCCAGCGCGCTGGCCACTTCGCCCGAGCTGTCCCCCCCAGCGATGGCGATGCGTTGCAAGGGAATCGCCTCCAGCAAGCGGCGCATGGTCGCAGCCAGCGCCAGGCCAAGCTGCTGCGCCGCCTCCGCCCGCGCCAGTCCGGCTGCGGCGGCGATGGCATCAAAGCCGGTGACGCACGGATCGTCCGGCCCTTCTGCCGAAAACACCAACGGGCTGCGCCCGTCCCGCAGCGCCGCCACGGCCGAGCTGACCAGCCGTGCCAGTTCCGCCTCGCGTGTGGTCTGCGACAACACCGCCGGCAAATCCATGCGCAGGCATACGAAACCGTGTTCGCGCGCCCAGCCGATCTGCCCCGCCGTCACCGGCGAGCAACTGCCGCTGACCGCCGCGATCACCGGCACCGGCCCGGCCTGCGGCAATGCAGGCTGGGCAGCGATCCAGCCGCGCGTACGCCAATACGCCGTGAGCGCATATTGCAGCCCCGAGGAAGAGGCACTGAAAACGCCCTCCCCGCGCCCTTCCCAGACCAGTCGACCGGCTTCGCGCAGGGTCTCGTCATCCAGAACATCGATCATCACCACCGGCACATCCTGGCCACGCAGTGAGGGCAGCCGCGTATGGGCGACTTCGGCGCCGTCGCGCAATTGCAGCATGTCCACCAGTTCGATGCGGCGCGCCGTCTGGCGGCGCAGATGGCGGCGCAGATCGGCCTCGTCCATGGGGGTGACCGGATGGCGCGCCATGGTCGGATGCCGGTCCAGCCGATGAGCTTCGCCGTCGACAGCGGCGAACAGATTGCCGAACACCTGATAGCGCTTGAGCCGCGGCGCCCCCACGATCATGGGCGAAAAGTCGCCGCGCATATGGCGTACGCCCAGGTCGATGGCACGACCGATGGAGCCGGTAGCGGGCGAAGAGTCGAAGGTGGAGCACACCTTGTATTGCATCAGCGGCGCGCGCAGCGAGGCCAGCGCTGCAAAGGGCGCGGGCAGGTGATCGTCCATCCATTGCGGCGAACGCCCCCGCGAGGCCCCGGCGATACCGATGCAGCGCACCTCGGGAAAGCGCGCCAGCAGCGCCGCGTCGGGCGTGCGCAGCAACAGCACGGTAGACAGCCCGGCGGCGCTCATGACTTCCATGGCGTCAGTGGAGCCGGTGAAGTCGTCACCGTAATAGGCCAGCAGCAAACCCGGCGGCAGACCGTCGTGATCGGGCAGCAGACTCATTTCCAGAACCCCAGCGCCGCCTGCAAGGCCGGATGTCGTTGGGCATGCTGGGCCAGCGGCAGGCCTTCGATGGCAGCCACCCAGGCTTCGCGCAGCGCCTGCACACCGGCGGCCACTCCCTGCGGATGACCGAAGATGCCGCCGCCAGCCGTGTGGATCAAGTCGGCACAACCAATGGCCGCATAGGTATCGGCGGCCTGCAGACCGGTCTGGCCGGAACTGAAGACCGGCATGGTGCTGACCATCTCGGCACCCGGCACCACCGGTTGCAGGACCGAACGCGCGGCGGCCACCACGCTCTCATCGGGCTCGCTGAACTTGTTGCGCAAGCCGTTGACGTGCATGTGATCGGCCCCGGCCAGGCGCCACAGCTGCTGCCATGGCGCGTAGTCCCAGCCCAGTTGCGGGCTGCGCGTGAGATAGCCCCAACCGGCACGATGCGCGTGGATCGGCAACTGCGCATGGCGGCGCAGTTCCTGCAGACCGACCAGGCCGATGGAATTCAAGACCGCCATCACGCAGCTTCCCCCCTCGGCCAGCACCAGGTCGTGACGACGGCGCATCTGGTCGAGATCGCCGGTCAGGTTGAAGGCCACCATCACCTTCTTGCCGGTGCGCTCGGCATGCTCATTGACCACCCGCATCACCGCCCGCACCCGTTCATCGAAGGGACAGCGGCCACCATCGGCCTGCAATTCATCATCCTTGATGAAGTCGATACCACCGGCCACCAGTTCACGCACCTGCTGTACCGTCTCCTCCACCGACAGCCCGATGCTGGGCTTGATGATGGTGCCCATCAGCGGCCCGTGCGTCACGCCCGTGAGCTTGCGCGTGCCGGCGATGCCGAAGGCGGGGCCAGGATAGGCTTGCACGAAGGCGCGCGGCAGGCGCAGGTCGGTCAGCCGCAGGCCCGAGACCTGGCGTAGTTCGAACAGGTTGCCGGCCACCGTGGACATCAGGTTGGGCAGCGAGGCACCAGTGTTTTCCAGGGGCCATGACAGTTCCAGCCGGCATTGCGTATAGCGCGCGGCGGGCATACCGCCGGGCAGGCTGGGCGTGGTGCTGTGGCCGAGGATCTCCAGCTTTTCCACCCGCGCCCCGGAGCGCTCCTTCAATGCGGGCGTTTCGGTGGCCAGCGCCACGAAGGTGCCGCTGGATTGTTCGCCTGCGATGACCTCGGCCGCGCGGGCCGGATCATCGCCGGTTTCCAGCCAGTAGCTGGCGTAGATGCGTTCCATGCGCGCTCCTGGTCAGGTGATGCGGCGGATGCTCTCCGCGATCTCGTCGTGGTCGAAGACCTTGAGCCAATCGTCGCGCAAGAGACGCGGCAAGCCGTTCTGGATGGCCTTGTTGCAGGCGTCCGAAAACGCCCCCGGGATCTCCTTGAAGATCACCGCCCCGAGGATGTTCATGTGGCCCAGCAGGAAATCACGCGCCGCCTCTTCCGGCACGCCACGGCGTACCGTCTCGTCCATGGCTTGCTTCATCGCGTAGAGCAAGGTGGCACAGACGGTTTCCGACAGGCCCGGCTCCAGGATCGCCATCTGCTCCACCGTCAGACGATAGCTGCGCAGGATGGGCTGGTAGATGACCTTGGCCACGTCCTCCCCCAGGTCAAAGGCCGACTCGGGCCCCTGCATCAGGGCGCTGGTGATCGATTGTCGGGCCGCACCGCCGCCGAAGAAGTCACGACGGCCTTCGCTCGTGGTCTCGTCATTGAAAATGGGCGGATGGCAGGGGTGGGCCACGAAGTAGACCAGGTCCGGACGATCCGGCAGGTGGCCGGCGAAGGGCGCGGCCGCGTCCAGGGTCATCACCATCACCCCGGCGCGCAGCTTGGGGGAGATCTCGGCGGCGATCTTGCCGATCAGGGTATCGGGCACGGCCAGGATGACCACGTCCACATTGTCCAGCGCGGCATCGATGCTGATGCACTCCACGCCGACTTCCTCGCGCAGGCGCTGCTGGCCGGCCGGACTGACTTCCACGTGCGCCACGCGGTAGTCGGATTTCTTCAGATTCTTCGCCAGGCGAACGCCCATCTTGCCGCCTGCGCCGAAGAGTGCAATTTTTTCCTTCATGTGATTTCTCCTGTCATCGTTACCGGCCCGCTCACGCGGTGAGCGGGTTCATTGCTTGCTGGCCAGCGCGGCGTTGAGCCCATGCCACTGGCCATGGATTGCCTTCACTCGGCAATCACGCGTGCCTGCAGTTCGGCGGCCTCTTCACGGGCACCGGCGCCGATGGCGAAGATCACCGCCGCCGACACCGCCATGAGCGCACCCACCACGAACATCGGCGCCTGGTAGCTGCCGGTGGCATCCTTGATCGCCCCGGTGATGAAGGGCGCCATGAAGCCGGCCGCGTTGCCCACCGTGTTGATCAGTGCAATCCCTGCGGCCGCGGCCGCTCCCGAGAGGAAACGTGCCGGAATCGACCAGAAGGTCGGCAGGGCCGAGAAGATGGCGCAGGCGGTCACCGTGATGGCCAGCACCGTGGTGGCCGGGCTCTGCATGTAAAGTGCCGCCGGGATGCTGATGGCGCCCAGCAAGGCGGGCAGGCCCACGTGCCAGCTGCGCACGCCGCGCCGGGTGGCGTCACGGCTCCACAGGAACAGGGCGATGGCCGCCGGCAGGTAGGGAATGGCGGTGATCAGCCCCTTCTGGAACACATTGAATTTGCTGCCGAATTGCGCCTCGAAACCACCGATGATGGTCGGCAGGAAGAAAGCCAGGGCATACAGGCCATAGATCAATCCGAAGTACACCAGGGCCAGCAGCCACACGCGCGGATTCTTCAGTGCCGCGCCCGCATGGGCTACGTGCTCGACACGCTTGTTGCCCTGTTCGGCTTGCAGGGCGGCCGTGAGCCACTTGCGCTCGGCCTCGTCGAGCCATTTGGCATCGGCGGGCCGGTCGGCCAGATAGAACCAGGCCATCACGCCCACCGCGATGGCCGGCAGTGCCACCCCGGCGAACATCACGCGCCAGCCTTCCAGCCCGAACAGGCCATGTGCCTCGATGAGCAGCGCGGCCATCGGCGCGCCGATGACGATGGTCAGCGGCTGGGCCAGATAGAACAAGGCCAGGATATGGCTGCGATGCCTGGCCGGCACCCACAGGCTCAAGTAGAGAATGGCTCCCGGGAAGAACCCGGCCTCGGCCACACCCAGCAGGAAGCGCAGCACATACAGCCCCTCCACGCTGCTGACCCAGGTAAACAGCAACGCCACGATGCCCCAGGTGACCATGATGCGTGCCAGCCAGCGGCGCGCGCCGTACTTGTGCAGGGCCAGGTTGCTGGGGATTTCGAGCAGCACATAACCGATGAAGAAGACCCCGGCCGCAAACCCGAACTGGGCGGCGGTCAGGGCCAGATCACGGCTCATGCCATTGGGGCCGGCGAAGGAAATCGCCGTGCGATCCAGAAAATTGATGAAAAACATCAGGCCCACGAAGGGCACTAGCCGCATTGCGACCTTGCGGATGGCCGATCTTTCGACGGCGCTTTGGGGCGTCTCCATTGTTGTCTTGTCTCCTGTCGGGTTCAGAGGCTGTGCCTGATCAACGACAACCTCTACGGGTTTGGCCAGGGACGCGGGGGCTGTGCGCCTTGCGGTCGCCTGGCTGCCTTGGTTGTTTCTTTGTTATTTCGTTGTTTTTCCAGAAGGCAACGCACAGATCAAGCCGGAGAAGACCAACTGGTATAATCACTATACCATTACACCAAAAATGCTAGCTCAAATTTTTTGCATGGATGAGGTGAAGATCCTTTCACTTCGGCCGCCAAGCTCCGTCCCTTGGCGCTTTGCGGCGGGTCAGCGTCCGGCCACGGTCATCGGGCAAGGGCGAACGGAGCAGGCCTGCTGCCGGCTGAGCGGCGCAAGTGAAGCTTTGTGCTTAACAGTGAGGAAAGAGAGACAGGCAGGAAGACCGCGGCAGCATCCGCCGCGCCCGGCCATGGCCGGGCGCCGGATCAAACGGCGCTGGCCTCTTGGCGCAACAAGCCCACGAAGGCTTCGCCCGCCCTGGACAACTGCCCGCCCTTGCGCGTGACGATGCCGATGGTCTGCGACATCGAACGCAGCTTCACCGGCAGGATACGCAACATGCCGCGCCTGACGAACATCTCGGCCACCGCCGTGGGCAGGATAGAAACCATGTCGGTCCCCTGCTGCAACAAGGCCACCGTCACGAAGGTCGAGGCGGTAGAGATGGCATTGCCCGGCATGCTGACCCCGGCCAAGTCCATTTCGCGCTCCAGCACCGCATGCAGGGGCATGTGGCTGGGATAGGTCACCCAGCGATAGCCCGCCAGCGCCGCCAGACGCATCTGCCTGCCACGCGGGCGCGGATGTTCGCCCGAGACCACCACCGACAGCGGTTCTTCCGACAAGGGCTGATAGTGATACTTGCCGGGATTGTCGGAGACGCTGGCGCGCGCCACCAGCAAATCGAGATGGCCTTCGTCGAGCAGGCTCAGCAATTGTCGGCTGGTCTGCTCGACAATATCGATGGAGAGCTCCGGATGGCGCCGCTGCAAGGCATCTACCGCCGGCACCACCAGTTCCGGCAAGGCCCCCATGACCGCCCCGATGGCCAGCCGCCCGCCGCGTCCGGAGCGGATCTGCGCCATCTCCTCGCACAGCGAACCGAGATCGGTCGCCATCAGGCGCGCATAACGGATGACGCAATGACCGAACTGATTGGGAATGAGACCGGATCGGGTCCGTTCAAACAATTGCGCATCCAGCATCGCTTCGAGCTCGGCCAGCGATTTGCTGGCGGCCGACTGGGTCATGGCCAGGGCGCTGGAGGCCTTGTGCAGCGATTGGTGCTCGTCCAGCGCGATGAGCAGTTGCAGCTGCTTCATGCGCAGGCGGGACAGGAGACTGTTGAGACGTTGCTGGCTGGGCGCGGGTTTCATGGGTGATTCCAAAAAGCGATCACATGATGGAAAGTCTTCACTATACAGGCCATCGGCGCGCCCGTATATTGAGCCCCATTGCACACCGCCATCGCCTGATGGCCCACGACAACCAAGACGGAGACTCCCATGAGCACCCCCCTTTATCGCGGCGTATTCCCGGTCGCCCCGACCATCTTCGACCAGGACGGCAAGCTGGACCTGGAAGGCCAGAAGCGCGCCATCGACTTCATGATCGATGCCGGCTCCAACGGCATCTGCATCCTGGCCAACTTCTCGGAGCAGTTCGTGCTCTCCGACGACGAGCGCGTGCTGGTGCAGGACACCGTTCTGAAGCACGTGGCTGGTCGGGTGCCGGTGATCGTTACCACCACCCACTTCGGCAGCCAGATCTGCGCCGAGCGCAGCCGTGCGGCGCAAGATGCCGGTGCGGCCATGGTGATGGTGATGCCGCCGTATCATGGCGCCACCTTCCGCGTGTCGGAAAAACAGATCTATGAGTTCTATGCACGCGTTTCGGACGCCATCGATATCCCCATCATGATCCAGGATGCACCGGTGGCCGGTACGCCCCTGTCGGCGCCCTTCCTGGCGCGCATGGCCAAGGAAATCGAGAACGTCTCCTACTTCAAGATCGAGACCGCCGGTGCCGCCTCCAAGCTGCGTGAGCTCATCGAACTGGGCGGCGACGCCGTGGTCGGCCCCTGGGATGGCGAAGAAGCCATCACCCTGATCCCCGATCTGGACGGCGGTGCCACCGGTGCCATGACCGGCGGCGGTTATCCGGATGGCATCCGCAAGATCGTCGATGCCTATTTCGCCGGCGACACCGAAAAGGCTGCCGAGCTCTACATGCAGTGGCTGCCGCTGATCAACTACGAGAATCGTCAATGCGGCCTGGCGGCGTGCAAGGCACTGATGCTCGAAGGCGGCGTGATCAAGTCCGACATGCTGCGCCATCCGCAAGCCCCGATGCACCCCAAGGTGCGCGAAGGCCTGCTGCGCGTGGCGCGCCGTCTGGATCCGATGGTTCTGAGCTGGGGCAAATAAGGTCGTCGGCCAACTCCGCTTGGTGGGGAACCGTCGAGTGATTGAAAACGGGAGCTGCGGCTCCCGTTTTTTATTGTCTGTGCCTTGCGTACGTCGTTGAACCTTCAAAAATGTTTGTGATTGCGAATGAATTTTGCCGCATCTTTCGTCGCCGCCCCGTCGATCCCGCATCATTGCGCCTTCACCCCGGTTACCCTGTCCATTCGGGCGACCAGGCTCCCCCGAACTGCTCCCGCTGAAGCTCATGCACATCGAATTGCACTATCCCTCCACGCACAACACCCTGCCCGGCGTGGCCGATCACCTCCGCCAGTTGCTTCCACTGCTTGATTGGCTGGCCATCCACGGCATTGCGGTGGAAAGCTGGTATGCACCGGCCGCCGAGATCGACAGTGAAGACGATCTCGCCTTCACTTGCTCCGATCCGGCATGCGTCCCCGCCTTCTCACACCGTCAGCCCGCCACTGCAGCCATTGCCGTTTTCGATGCCGAGGACGCTGTGCGTGCCGACGACGGCATTCGCCCGCTGGCCCTGTGGAGTGGAGAAGAACGCAGTGCAGGCGCATTCCTGCTGCATTCGCTGTGTACGCGGCAATACGGCCAGCCCTGCCAGCTGTTGCTGCAAAGCCAGTTGATATCTCCCCTGGAAGAGCGACATGCGCTGGTCAGACTGGTGCAAGCCCTGGTGCAGTGGTGGCCCGTATCGAGCCTGGAGGTCGGCATCGGCAACGCCCACGAGACCGATGCAGACGATGCGGTTGCGGAGTCGGCGGTCTGGATGCGCTATCTCCCCAAAGTGGTCGCCCCCGAGGATGTCCCCGATGGCCCACAGCTGGTGACCATCCACGGGATCGATGGCGCACCAAAGGGCACGCTGATCCTGGCGGTCGATGCCGAGCGCTTCGATCCGGCCAGCGCGGCACATCAGCAGGCGGCGCGCCTGCTCGCTACTTGTCCGCTGCCCTAGCGAAGGGAGGCAGTCATGCGCAGCCGCAATCTATGGCATCCTCTTTCTCCTTTGTCGCCAAGAGGAATGCCCGATGTCCCTGTCCCCTCAAACCAGCCACTTCCGCCCGGTCGCGCTGGAACACGCCAGTCGTCTAATCAACCATGGCCCGACCGTGCTCGTCACCAGTGCTCATGATGGCCGCCGCAATATCATGGCGGCCGCCTGGTCGATGCCGGTGGAATTTACCCCACCGCGCATCGCCGTAGTCATCGACAAGAGCACCTGCACCCGCGAACTGATTCGGCTATCGGGCAGCTTCGGCCTCATCGTCCCCGGTGCGGCGCAGATGGACCTGACCTACGCGGTGGGTAGCACGAGCGGTCGCGACGAGGACAAGTTCGCCCGTCACCGGATCCCCGCCTGCGAGGGTCCGGTACTGGGTATGCCGATACTGGAACAGGGCTGTGCCGCCTGGATGGAATGCCGCTGGCTGCCCCAGGGACAAACCGAGGATGCCTACGACACCTTGTTTGCGGAAGTCGTCAGCGCCGCCGCCGATGCGCGCATCTTCGAGAGCGGCCACTGGCACTTCACCCAGGACAACGCCGAGCTGCATACCCTGCATCACCTGGGCGCCGGCAAGTTCGTGGTAGCGGGCAACCAGGTCCAGGCCCAGGCGGGCTGAAGCCGGCCAGCCACGCCTGGGACGGCAAGCTCAGCACGCCTGAATCGCTTCGGTAAAGCAATATCCCACGCCATGCAGGGTGCGCAGCGGCAGATCACACATGGTGCTGTCGCGCCACTTGCGGCGCAGACGACTGACGGTCTTCTCCAGCACGCGTTCATCGAAGCTCACCCAATCTACCCCGAAGGCGTGCGCGATGGTGCAGCGGTCGGCGGCGTGGCGGGTGCTGTTGGCCAGCGCCTTCAAGAGCGCTACTTCGCGCGAGTTGATTTCCACCGCATCGTGTTGTGGCGCATGCAGCGTGCGTCCGGCCACGTCCAGCCGCCACGCCTGCGGCGCCACCCGTCGCAGCATCACATCGAGATAGGCGTTGAGCAACTCCATGCGCTGCGGCATCGCTTCACAGAAGTCGGCGCCCCGCTCCAGACCGCCGATACGGACCATCGCGCTCTCATGCTCGGCCGCCAACAGCAGGATGCCCATGCGCGCACTGGCCTGGCGAAGTTGCCGAGTCAGCAGATAGCCTGCCCCGCTGGCCCGCCCCATCTGCACGATGGCGATGTCGCCGGGCTGCACCGGCGTCAGCAATTCTTCGCCATCGGCCATCACGCGGTTGACCTTGTGCCCCTGCGCTTCCAGAAAACTGCCCAGCGCACTGTGGCGTTCACTTCTCAAGATGTCTTGCACCAACAAAATGCTGGCCATACAGGCCTCCCCTGATCTTGATCCAATCCCATGACACGTCGGACCGGCACGGCCGGACCGACCCTTTGCCGTCGTGACATGGCCGCGCACAAGATTGCTGCACGGCACCCGCCTCCTGACGCGCTCAAAATTTAGCGCAAGAGAACTGGCATTTCGCGCGCGCGGTTGTGCAAGGCAGCCTCATGGTTCTGGCACAAGGAAAAATATTTCGCGGGATGAGAATTCGCCGCAGGCAGAACGCGCTGCTTTACCTGTCTGCATGCGCGCCCTGGTTCAATGCGAAAAACAGGGTCTGAAAAAGGCGAGGTCATCTTTAACTTGAATTCACAAATCCCCGCGTTGATGTCATCTCGATGAAAGCACGTCCAAGGTCCCGGACACTGACAGTTCCTGCCTCGCAGGCATCGCCATATCGAATTTATTCGACGATTTACTCGTCGATGTTTTGCCTCCTGATCACATAGTTTTGATGGCGGGAAAAATATTTTCTGGCCGACCATTTTCGCTTCGTGTTGTCGAAATTTCGCGGTAACTTCGCGCTCATTTCTGATGAGGCGAATATGGTCTACAAATCAGCACATCCGGCACTGGCCGGACCTTTGGCAGGGCAGCGCATCCTGGTCGTCGACGACGCCGAGGAAGATCGGATGCTGCTGTCGGACTTCCTGCTGCGCCATGGGGCGCGCCTGTATGTGGCCCGCGACGGGCAGGACGGCTATCGCAAGGCGCAGACGGTACGGCCGGACCTGATCCTGATGGATATCCGCATGCCGGTCTACGATGGGCTGACCAGCTGCCGCCTGCTCAAGGCCAACTCGAGCACGCGCAATATCCCGCTGATCTTCCTCTCGGCGGCGGCGTCCACGGAGGAAAAGGTCAATGGTCTGTCGGTCGGTGCGGTGGACTACATCACCAAACCCTTCGATTTCGAGGAAGTGCGCCTGCGCCTGTGTGTGCATCTGCGTTCACTGCTGCATACCGAGCTGCCCCCTGCGGCCACGGTGGGCAGCTTTGGCCAGCAAGCCGGGTCCAGTACCTTCGACACCGTATTGTTCCAGGCCGCGCGACGGCTGATGCTCGACAAGCTGGACCAGCCGCTGAGCCTCAATGCGCTGGCCGCGGCAGTGGGCACCAATGCGCGGCGCCTGTCGAGTGCCTTCAAGCACTGCGCCGGGGTGACGGTATTCGACTTCCTGCGGGAAGAACGCATGAAGGAAGCCCGCCGGCTGCTCTCCGAGAGCACCCTCGATATCGGCGCCATCGCGCTGGCGCTGGGCTACAGCAATACCGCCAATTTCTCCACGGCCTTTCGCGAACGCTTCGGCATGCCCCCCAGCCAGTTCCGGCGCTGATGTGCGCGCGATGTGGCGACTGTCCCGATGGCGTTGGTGGCATGGGTGGCTGGGTATTGCGCTGGCCTTGCCCGCCTTGCCTGCGCTGGCCTCCCTGCCGCCCCAGGCCATCGACCTGACACAGGTCGCCAGCCGCGCAGTGGTCACATCGGGCTTGCAGATCCTGCGCACGGCCGACGGCAGCTTGCCACTGGCCACCGTGCTGGAGAGTACACAATGGGAGTCGGTGCACCAGCCCATGCTGCAGGAAGGCTACAGCACCGGTGCCTTCTGGCTGCGCGGAGAACTGCGCAACCCCGGCCCGCGTTACCTCACGCGCTGGCTGACGCTGGACTCGGCGCGATTGCAGGACGTCCGGCTGTATCTGCCGGCGCGCCGGGAAAGCGCAGCATCCCCGTCCCTGCTGCCGCAACAGGCCGGTACGCTGCATTCGCTGGCAGGAAAGGAGGTCCTCAGCCGTACCGCCTTGTTTCCGCTCACGCTGGCCCCGGGTGAGCAACGCGCTTTCATCCTGCGGGTGGCCGGGGATTCGACCATCGACCTCAAAGTGATGCTGTGGGAACCGGCCGCGTTTCGTCAGGAGGAAGGTCGCGAGCTGGCATTTCAGTCCTTCGTGCTGGGCATCTCCCTGCTGCTGCTGGCCTATACGCTGGTCCAGGGTATCGCCTGGCGTGACCGCGGCTTCGGGTGGATGGCAGCATGGATCCTCGCGGGACTGCTGTATATCTGGGCATTCCAGGGCTATCTCTATCTTTATCTGTTTCCCGCAGGCGCTCCCTGGCTGGTCCGTGCCCCGGCGACCCTGGGCTGTCTGGCCACCCTGCTCTACGTGCGCATGAGTTATGTACTGGCCGGACTGGAGCGCCTGCGCGGCTGGAAGACCGTCTACACCGGGATGGTGGTGCTGCTGATGATGATCACCGGCTGGACCGCCCTGGGCGACTATCGTCTCACCGCGCCGCTGGCCAATGCCAGCGCTGCCCTGGCCTACCTGGTCTGGCTGGCCTCGATGCTGCATGCCTGGTGGCGCGGACTGGCGCATGCACGCTTGCTGACGCTGTCCTTCGCACTGACCTGGCTGGGGATGTCGCTCAAGCTGCTCGAGCTCAACGGTCTGGTCGAGCGCAGCCTGCTGCCGGACTGGCATTTCGCGGCGCTGTTCCAGCTGGGACTGCTGTGCATGAGCACGATGGTGGTCATCAGTCGCGCAATCGAACTGCACCGCAAGCATGAGCAGATGCAGTGGAGCATGCTCTACCAGCGTGTGCGCGAGCAATTGAAACTGGAACAGGCAGTCGCTGCCCGCACCCGTGAATTGCGTGAAGCGCTGGAGGCGGCCGACCAGGCCAACCGCGCCAAGACCGGATTTCTCACCCGCATCAGCCACGATCTGCGCACACCGCTGACCTCCATCCTCGGCTTTGCCGACATGCTGCAGACCGGCGGTGACGAGCGCGCGCGCCATGGTCGAATCATCGTGCGCAGTGCACGTCACATGCTGGCCATGGTCAATGACCTGATCGACTATGCGCGCGGCGACCGCCCGGACCTGCCGCAGCCGGCCGCCGTCTACGCCCATGCCCTGTTGCAGGAGATCGGCCAGGAGGCCGCCCTGCTGGCGCAACGCCAGCACAATGCCTTCCGCCTGCAGGTGGCGCCCAGCCTGCCGCCGGTGCTCACGCTGGACGCCCGCCGGGTAAGGCGCATCCTCGGCAACCTGCTCGACAACGCCGCCAAGTACACCCGCGATGGCCAGATCAGCTTGCAGGTGTACTGGCATCCGGCGTCAGCGCAGTCCGGCATGGGGGTCATGGAAATGCAGGTGCGCGACACCGGATGCGGCATTCCGCTGCATTTCCAGACGCGCGTGTTTGAACCCTTCGAGCGCGCCCATGCGGATCGCTCGCAGCCGGGCATCGGCATGGGGCTGGCCATCGTGCGTCAGTGGATACAGCAGATGGGGGGCCAGGTGGCGCTGGAGAGCGCGCCCGGTCAAGGCACCACGATGACGCTGCGCCTGCCGGCAGCCATTGGCAGCGAACACGACATCGCCCGCCACGATGCCCTCGAAGACGCCAGCGGCCACCTCGTGATCGATGGCGAAGGACGCCTGGTGCTGGTGGTGGAAGACCATGTCGACATCGCCCAGCTGCTGGGCGACCAGCTCGGCAGCGTCGGTTTCGCCGTGGAACTGTATGCCGACGGCGAAAGTGCCATCGCCCGCATCGCCGCACAAGATGCTCCTGAGGTGGCGCTGGTGCTGACCGACTACCAGTTGCCGGGCCTGCATGGTGATGCCGTGCTGCAGGCCGCACGCCGGCATCTTCCGCAAGTGCCGGTGCTGTTGCTGTCGGCCACGCTGCAACCGGAACGGGACGAAGAGGATGGCGAGCATTTCGATGCCTGTCTGCTCAAACCGGTCAATTTCCTGGAACTGCAGGAGACCATCAGCCGCTTGCTGGACCTGCAGAAGCAGCCGGATTCAGAACCGGAGCAAGCCGCCGCACCGCCCCTGCAGCGGCCACCTCAGGCCGAGCTGCAGCAGGCCCTGTCGCTCATCGAGATGGGGGCGGTGTCGGATCTGCTCGACTGGTGCGAGGCGCTGCAACAGTATCCTGACTGCAGAAACTTCGAAGCCATGGCCCGGCAACTGCTGATGACGGGCGATCTGTCCGGACTGGAGGCCCTGTGCCGACAGGCTGATCGAAAAGATTGAAGATTCGATCGCGACTTGCGCCGTCCGTTATTTTTTGGAATATGCGACATATATGATATCATTTTTTGATACCAATTCGCGCCATGAAAAGCACGCATCGAAGAACCCTGTTGAGCATCTTCAGCGACCCGCTGCCCCGCTCACTGGAGTGGCACCAGATCGAATTGCTTTTCATCGCCATGGGTGCGCAAGTCATCGAGGGACGCGGATCGCGTGTGCGCTTCATGATCGGCGATGTGATCGGGACATTCCACCGCCCCCATCCATCCAAGGATGCGAAACCGTATCAGATCCGCGATGCCCGCAGCTTCCTGCTCAACGCAGGAGTGCGCATTGAGAAAGGAATGACGCAATGGGAACAATGATCTACAAGGGCTATGCTGCCCGCATCGAATACAGCGACGAAGATGAAAGCTTCATCGGTCGTATCGCCGGAATTCAGGATATCGTCGGGTTTCACGGCGACTCTGTCGCCACCCTCAAGGCCGCTTTCGAAGAGGCTGTTGATGATTATCTGGAGACCTGCGCAAAGGCGGGCAAGGCACCGCAAAAGCCGTTTTCAGGAAAATTCATGGTTCGCGTCTCGCCCGAGGTGCATGCGCATGCGGCCACGATGGCCGAAGCGCGTGGCATGAGCCTCAACGCCTGGGCAGCGCAAGCCCTGGCGCTGTATCGATGACGGCGTGCCGTTGCGGATCAGTTGCGCTCCCGACTGCGTTCATCCCCACCCGCTGACTCGCCCTCGGGCTGGGTGCGCGCCAGTTCGGCGTTGCGCTGGTTGATCTGGTACTGCTCCTCGGCATGCTCAAACGCCTGCTGCTCCTTGGGCGAACGGCTGCATGCCCCCAAGGTCAGCGGCAGCACCACCGCCAGGGTCAGGATGGCGAGCGAAGCCAATGGTAAGGGGACCGGTCGGACAGTCACGGAAAGTCTCCAAAATTATATTTCTATACGGAAATATACGCCTCACCAATCCTCACTGCAAGCCATACCTTGCGCCCTGGTGCGTTGATCCCTTCCCGTGCGGTCGGCCGATACGGCCCAGATGCGTGGCACGAAATCCTTCTGCCCTCTTGAGGCCGTCAGCAGGCTCACGCGCCTGCTGGCACAGGCGTTCAAGCTACCGTTGGAGACCCGGGCGGTGCTGCACGAGGGCAACGACTCAGTCGCGCGCCGCGATCCAGTCCCAGGTGTCACCTGCCGTCATCGGTCGGGCAATGCCATAACCCTGGCCGTATTCGCAACCGAGGTGGTGCAGGATGCGCCGGCACTTTTCGGTTTCCACGCCTTCGGCGACGACGGCGAATCCCAGCTTCTGTCCCAGATGGATCATCGACGGCACGATCTGCTGGTCGGAATAATTGCTTTCCATGGTCCGGATGAAGGACTGGTCGATCTTGATATAATCCGCCGGGATGTTCTTGAGGTAGCTCAGATTGCTGAAACCGGCACCGAAGTCATCGATGGCCACCTTCACGCCCAGGCGCTTGATCTCCTGGATCCTGCCGTAGAGTTTCTCGGGATTCTTGCTCATCGCACTTTCGGTGAACTCGATCTCGATGAGCCCGGCAGGAATGCGGTGCTGCCGCAACAGCAACACCAGCGTCTGCACCAGGTCGTCATTATCGAAGTCGCGTGCTGACACGTTGATGGCCACCGGAATGGCCCGCCCACGGCGCGCCCAGGCCGCGGCCTGTTCGATGCCATGCTGCAGTACCCACAAGGTCACCTGGCGGATCAGCGCAGTCTTCTCGGCCAGCGGAATGAACAGCCCTGGCGAGATCACGCCATGTACCGGATGGCGCCAGCGCAGCAGCGCCTCCACGCCAACACACTGCCCGGAGGACAGGGCCACCTTGGGCTGGTATTCCAGCCACAACTGCTCGCTCGAGAGCAAGGCTGCGGGAAGGGCCGAGAGCAGTTCAAAAAAATGCTTCTGCTCACGCCCCAGCGGCTGCTCATAACGGCAATACAGATTGCCGCGCTCACGCGCATTGTCGGCGGCGGTCAGCAGCGATGGCACCAGTTCATTGATGTCATCGCACTGTGCCAGCGGCATGATGCCCGCCGAAATCTCCAGGCGATGCGGAATACCCTGGTATTGGACGGTCTCGGCAAAGGCGCGCTCGACCTGCTCCATCTGCTGCTGCCAGATATCGCGCCGCTCCAGGTAGGCGAAGGTGGTGGTACCGATGCGGTACAGCGCCACCTCGCCCAGCGCCTGGCGTAGTTGTTCCTTGGCCTGGATCAGGAAGCCTTCCACATAGTCCCAGCCCAGTGCCTTGATCATGTCGCGCAGGTAGACACGATCACAGAGATCGATGGCCACCACCGTCAGCTTGCCAGCCAGCGCCTGCGTGCCCTGCCCCAGGGATGTGAGGCTGTGCAGGTCGGCCGTCAGGCGGCTGCGATTGGGCAGAGAGGTGAGGCTGTCCACGTAACTGGAGACGCGCAGCGTGTCCAGGCGGGCCATGACGATGGCCGCCAGCTGTCGCAGCGTCAGCCTTTCGGCTCGACCGAACTGCGTGCGTGGCGACTTGCCGATCACGCACAAGGTCCCCAGCCGCACACCGTCGGCAGTCTGCAACGGGGCGCCGGCATAGAAGCGAATCCCGGGTTCACCGGTCACCAGCGGGTTGTCGGCGAAGCGCGCATCCTGGGTGGCGTCAAGCACCACCATGACCTGGTCCTGCTCGATCACGTGACTGCAAAAGGACTGTGAACGCGGCGTAGCTTGCGCATCCAGTCCGTGCCGTGCCTTGAACCACTGGCGGTTCTCGGCCACCAGCGAGACCAGCGCAATCTCGGTCCCGAACAACGTGGCGGCCAGCTCGGTCACCAGATCACACAGCACGTCTGCCTGGGTATCGAGCACACAGAAGGTATCGAGTACGGCCAGGCGTTGCTGCTCATCCCTGGATGGCTGGTCGTGACCGAGATGCCCGGGCAGCGGGCTGGTCAGACGGAGAAGGTCGGCGTGCATGGCATGGCCCTGATCAGAAGGTGACCCATTCGTCGGAGGCGCCGGCCATGCTGCGGCCGGACGCCGGCGTCACCAGCGCGGTACTCGGGCGCGGCGCGCGCGCCACCGGAGGCAGCTTGACCGCAGGTGGCGCAGGCCGGGCCGGTACGGCAACGGCCACCACCTCGATGGACGATTCAGGTACGGCATGGGTATCGAGGCGGAATACGCTGACCGCCTGGGCCAGTTCCTGTGCCTGTTCCTGCAAGGATTGTGAGGCGGCGGCGGCTTCTTCCACCAGGGCCGCATTCTGCTGCGTGACCTGGTCCATCTGGCCGACTGCCTGGCTGACCTGCTCGATGCCGCTACGCTGCTCTTCTCCCGCAGCGCTGATCTCGTTGATCATGCCGGTCACGCGCTGCACGCTCTGGACGATCTCGCGCATGGTGTTGCCGGCTTCGTTGACCAGCACGCTGCCGGATTCGACCTTGGCGACCGAGTCGCTGATCAGGGCCTTGATTTCCTTGGCCGCGGCAGCCGAGCGCTGCGCCAGGCTGCGCACTTCGGTGGCCACTACCGCAAAGCCACGGCCCTGCTCACCGGCGCGCGCCGCCTCGACGGCGGCATTGAGTGCCAGGATGTTGGTCTGGAAGGCGATGCCGTCGATGACGCTGATGATGTCCACGATCTTGCGCGAGGAGGCATTGATTTCTTCCATCGTCTCCACCACGCGGCTGACCACGCCACCGCCGCTGCTGGCGATGTCGGAGGCCGCCTGCGCCATGCGATTGGCCTCGCGGGCGTTGGCAGTGTTCTGCTGCACGGTGGATGTCAGTTCTTCCATCGAGGATGCAGTTTCCTCCAGCGAGCTGGCCTGCTGCTCGGTCCGCGAGGACAAGTCGAGGTTGCCGCTGGCGATCTGCGAGGAAGCCGTGGCGATCATGTCGGTACCACGGCGCACGCCCGAGACGATGCGCACCAGGCTGGCGTTCATTTCCTTGAGGGCGCGCAGGAGCTCGCCGGTTTCGTCGCGCGATACGGTGTCGATGTGCGCGGTCAGATCGCCATCGGCCACCTGACGCGCCAGACGCACGGCCATGGCCAGCGGACGGGTGATGTTGTTGGCCAGCCACCAGGCCAGCAGCATGGCCAGCACCACCGAGATGACGCCGCCGATGATGAGGGTCCTGTCCGTCAGGGTTTCGAGCGCATCGGCCTGCTCGGCGCGCTGTTGCAGCAACATGTTTTCGGTACGGTCCATTTCCGCGAAGATGGCCCGCATGTTGTCCATTTCCGCCTTGCCACGACCGGCCTGGATGAAGTCGACCAGCTTGCTCATCTCTTCACGGCCCTGGCCCACGGCGCGACGCAGGGCCAGGGTCGGCTCGATGGCCGTCTTCACCCAGCGCTGCTCGGCCTCGGCCACCTGTTGCAGGCGCTGCTGCTGGGCCGGATTGTCCGCAGTAATCTGACGCGCCTTTTCCAGGTGCGTCGTGAAGCTGGCCATGCCCTGCTGCAAAGGCTCCAGCGAAGCCTCATTACCGGTCAGGGCAAAACCGCGCGCGCCGGTTTCCATGTTCACCAGGCTCTCCAGCATCGCCTGCATTTCTGCCCGCGCTTCGTAGCTGTGGATGTTCATGTCGTTGGCAGCACCCAGCCGCGCAACATTGAGGTAGGCCACGCCGACCAGGACGACCAGGATGGCGCAAACCAGTCCGAAGCCGATATAGAGGCGAGTACCGATTTTCAGGTCCGATAATTTCATGATGGTTTTTTCCGGGGGGACAGCAAGGTTCTCTGATGACGCCCGGCGCACGCCTGCACGGAATGCGCCAGATCTTGTTTGATGCAAGACATTTCACACTTCCGAGAAAGCGTGACATACTGCCAAAAATCATTAAAACAAACGGCAATATTTCTGGATAACGATGCAACGAATTTTCATTGCAACGACTCTGAACAGATATCCGGAAAATATATCCGTACATTTACAAAAAAATTTTCATAGGACATAGGACAATGTCGAAAATACAAAACTCATCCCCTCTTCCGGCGGTCACGGCCTCTTCGGAACCCGCCGAGCTTTCCGATCTGCCGCTGCTGCGTCCCGGTGCGGTGGCGCGCCAGCTGGGCATGTCGGTCGAGACGCTGCGCGCCTGGGAACATCGATACGGCATCAGCTCATCGCAGCACAGCGGCGGCGGCCAGCGCCTGTATTCACAGGAAGACCTGCAACGCCTGGTCTGGATCAAGACCCTGGTGGATGCCGGGCATCGCATCGGCAAGCTGGCCGCGCTGTCCCCGCAGGACTTGCAGGCCCTGGCGCAGGGCCTGCCTGGCGAAGTCGCCGCCCCCCTCGAGCGCCAGGCCAGCCTGCCGATGCGCCTGGCGCTGGTCGGTCCCTGGATTGCCACCAAGGCGGTGGGACAGGCGCTGGCGCAACGGCAACTGAGCGTCACTGCCGCAGTCGAGACCCTCGACGAACTGGACCTCAAACATTTCGACGGCGACCTGCTGCTGCTGGAGAGCACAGTCCTGGATAGCGATCTCGATCTGCGCCTGGAGAGCCTGCGCCGTTCCTTCATCCAGGTACCGGTGCTGATCCTCTATCGCTTCGGGGCGCCGGACATGGTGGCGCGCCTGACCGAGGCCGGGCATCGGGTGGTGCGCAAGACGGTAGAGGGGATCGATGTGGAATGGCTGTGCGAGATGATCCGGCGCATGGAGCCGACCGCCGCCCAACTCCCCGGCGACGACGACCTGCTGCCGGCGCCGCGCTTCAGCGAGAGCACCCTGGCCTCGGTGTCGGAGCAGTCCGATCGCATGCAGTGCGAATGTCCGCGCCACCTGGCCGAACTGTTGACGGCACTGGTCGGTTTCGAGCGCTACAGCCGCCAGTGCGAGGATGACTCCGTCGCAGAAGCCGACCTGCACCGTGAACTGCGCATCGCCGCCGGACGCGCCCGCCTGCCGCTGGAAGATGCACTGCAGAAGCTGGCGCGCTTCAAGGGGATTTCCCTGGCCCAGGCACGCACTCCGGAGACCATTCCGGAGCAATAGAGCACGCGATGACGGCCCGCATTGCGGCCGTGATTCATTACGCCTGGCCCAAAAAAAACAGCGCGCCCTCTGGACGCGCTGACTGCTGCATGGCCTGACCAGCCAGGCCGTCCGCCACCTCAGAACTGTTCCCAGTCCCCTTCTGTGGCGGCCGGCTTGAGGGCAGGCTGTGCCGCCGGCAAGGCCTTGGCCGGGGCACTTGCCTTGGGTACCGGCTTGCGCGGCAGCGCCGCTGCCCGTGCGGTGACGTCCACCGTACGCGCGGCACGGACGGCGGCCGGGCGCCGTACGTCATGACCACCCAGCTTGAAGACCCCGACCGTCTCCACCAGGCGGCCCGACTGCTCCTGCAGCGATTGCGCGGCGGCAGCGGCCTGCTCCACCAGCGCGGCATTCTGCTGGGTTACCTCATCCATCTGCACGATGGCCTGATTGATCTGTTCGATGCCGTCGCTCTGCTCGCCGCTGGCAGCAGTGATCTCGGCCACCACATCGGTGACGCGCTTGACGCTGGCCACCACTTCATCCATGGTGCTGCCCGCCTGCTCGACCAGGCGACTGCCGTTTTCCACACGCTCCACCGAGGCGTCGATGAGGGTCTTGATTTCCTTGGCCGCCGCTGCGCTGCGTTGGGCCAGGGTCCGCACCTCCGAGGCCACCACCGCAAAGCCGCGCCCCTGCTCGCCGGCCCGCGCCGCTTCCACGGCGGCATTCAAGGCCAGGATATTGGTCTGGAAAGCGATGCCGTCAATGACGCTGATGATGTCGACGATCTTCCTCGACGCATCGTTGATCTGTCCCATGGTCTGTACCACTTCGCCGACCACGCTGCCGCCCTGCATCGCCACCTGGGAGGCGGTCTCGGCCAGGCTGTTGGCCTGGCGAGCATTGTCGGCGTTTTGCTTGACGGTGGAGGTCAGTTCCTCCATGGCCGAGGCCGTTTCTTCCAGCGCGCCGGCCTGCTGCTCGGTGCGCGAGGACAGGTCCAGGTTGCCGGTGGCAATCTCGCTGGAGGCAGTGTTGATGGTGTCGCTGCCCTGGCGTACTTCGGTGACGATGCGGTGCAGGTTGTCGTTCATGGCCTTGAGGGCCGCCAGCAGGGTGCCAGTCTCGTCCTTGGAAGTGACCTCGATGCGCACCGTCAGGTCGCCCGCCGCCACCGCCGTGGCCACGCCTACCGCCTCATTGAGCGGACGGGTGATGGAACGGGTAATGAGCAAGGCACACAGCACCGACAGCAGAATGGCTGCGACAGACAGCACGATCACGGTGTTGACCGCGTTGGAGGAAGCATCATCCCCTTTGGCCACGCTCTGATCCATGAGCGCCACCTGGAAGGCGACCAGTTCCTTGAGGACCTCAAAGTATTTGTCCTGTGCAGGTATCGCTTCGCGGAAGAGAACTTCTCCCGCTTCGACCTTCTTCTGCTGGCGCAGCAACTCCACCACCTTGTCGCGCGACTTGGCATATTCACCACGCACCTCCTTGACCTTGGCGAACAATTGCTTGCCCTGAGGGGTAGCAAGGCGCTTTTCCAGATCGGCCATCTGTACGTTGATCTCGCGCGTATTGCTCAGCGAGCGCTCCACATAGTTGTTCGTAGCGGCCTGATCGGGGGCGATGATCGCATTGCGCAACGCCCGTGCGGCTGAATTGACCCTGTCGTTGATCTGGTTGACCAGCACCACCTTGGCGTAGCGGTCATTGACGATTTCATCAGTGATGGCACTCACCGTCCACAGATTCTTGACCGCCACCACGCCGATCACGCACATCACGGCAATGAGTGCGGCGAAACAGACGCCCAACCGGACACTGATCTTGATATCCGACATTTTCATACGATCCCCTTTTCATTTTTGAACCTGAGCAAGCCCAGGCAACCCCTCTGCCCAACCGACCGCTGTCAGCTGATTGAAAGCAATATAAGCGATTTATTTAACGTATTCGGCAAAAATATCTTTTACTTCATACGTTTCGTCGCATTTCAGCGCCACAGTTGCCGAGTCATTCACGCGCTCGCGAAGAACGGTGAGCATTGCCTGCCGGAAAATGCCATTCCAGGCGGAAACGGGTGCGATTTCAGAACAATTGAACAGATTCCCTCAGGCAAGGCGCGACTTAATCCACATCAAGCTTCACGTGTTTAAGGGCCGGAAAACTATTGCAATAAAATAAACCAAAAACAATTTGCATTAAAATACAAATGTCGAATTTGATTAATTTGATTCAAGACAGCTTTGACTCAGCAGAAGTCAGCCCGGAGTCCTGCCATGCCCCTCAGACGTCTCAACAACAAGGTCAGGATCATCTCGCTGGTGCTGGCCATCCTTGGCACGGCGCTGTTCGGCTATGCCCTGCTCAATGGCAGCCTGAGCAGCCGGGAAGCGGCGTTCAAAAGCGGCGAGACTGCCACCCTCAATATCGCCACCGGACTGTCGATCCAGGTCAACCTGAGCTTTCGCGCTGCCGACCTGCTGATCCAGGAGATCATGGCGCTGGAGCACCAGCCCCAGCTGCCCGCCGTCGAGCTGCAGCGCCTGATCCAGGACCTGCTGGCGCGCCAGAGCCGGCTGTTTCCGGAGATGGACAGTGTGCTGGTCATTGATGAACAGGGACACACACTGCAACGCTGGCCGGCCCTGCAAGCCGTGGAGATGGTGCCGGGCATGGAGCCGCTATCGACTCCCTCAACCCTGCGCAAGGACCTCCAAGACAAGCCCACGGACCTGCAGATCGGTACGCCCGTCATCAGCAGCGTGACCGGACGCTGGATCATTCCGCTGACCCGCCTGCGCCAACGCGACGGCCATCCTGCCGGCCTGGTCCGGGTGGGGGTCAGCCTGGATCATTTCATCGGTCTCTTCAATGAGGTCGATATCGGCAGGCAGGGTTCGCTGGTGCTGGCCACCACGACAGGCACCATGCTGCTGCGCCGTCCCTACGGCCCCCAGTTTCTCGGCAAGAACATGGCCGATCTGCCGCTCTACCGCGACAATGCGCAGCAGCGGCGCTCCGGCTGGGCCATGATCCGGTCGGCCCAGGATGACGTGGTGCGGCTGAACTACTTCACGCGTGTGCCGGACTATCCGCTGTTCGTCACGGCTGCGCTGTCCCATGACGACATGCTGGCCGACTGGCGCGAGGCGCAACGCGCCCACCTGCTGGTGGTGATCTCGGCGGTGCTGCTGGTGAGTCTGCTGACGGTCTATCTGCTGCGGGTGGTGCGCATGCGTGACCTGGCCGAGGAAGAAATCGAAAAGAAGAATCTTTCCCTGAAGCTGCTCACCGAAAACCTGCGGGCCCAGGCCATGCTCGATGGCATGACCGGCATCCCCAACCGCCGCTACCTGGACGAACAGCTGCAGCAGGTCATGCACAATGCCAGTCGCAGCAAGAGCGCGCTGTCGCTGGTGATGTTCGACGTGGATTACTTCAAGAAGTACAACGACCTGTACGGTCACATCCAGGGCGACTACTGCCTGCAGGACATCGCCCGCACCCTGCGCGCCGTGCTGCGTCGCCACGGCGACCTGGCAGCGCGCTACGGGGGCGAGGAATTCGCCCTGCTGCTGCCCGACACGGACCTGGCTGCCGCACACCGGATCGCACAGAAGGTCCTCGATGCGGTGCGCGCCCTGAAGATCCCGCACCAAGGCAATGCCGGCGGCGTGGTCACCATCAGCGCCGGCGTCATGAGCTGCGTAGCGCGTGCGGACATGCAGATCGGGGATATCTTCAAGGCCGCGGACCGGGCCTTGTACCGCGCCAAGGAAAACGGCCGTGACCGGGTCGAGGACTGCCAGTTGCCGCGACCGGTGGTACTGGGCAAGCAACAGGACGCATCGACCACCCGCGATGGCACGACCTGATCTGCTGCCGCGTGTTCAGCGCAGGCGCGCCGGACTCAATGCTGCCGCCTCCACACCGAAGCGGGCGATATGCGCTGGCACGGGTTCGCCCCTGACCAGGGCGGCATAGGCTTCGCCGGCGGCAGGTGAGGACTGGATGCCGTAACCACCCTGCCCCGCCGCCCAGAAGAAGGCGGGCAGTTGCGCATCGTAGCCGCCGACGAAACTGCCATCGGCGACGAAGGATCGCAGGCCGGCCCAGACATGGGCCGGACGGCGGATTTCCAGCGTCGTGCCGTTCTGGATATGGTCGATGGCGATGGCGATGTCCAGCTCCTCGGCCTGCACGTCGTGCGGTGCGACCGCATCGGCATTGGCTGGCGAACCCAGCAGCAGGCCGGCATCCGGCTTGATGTAGAAGGATTCATCAACCGGCATGAACATGGGCCAGTGCGCACTGTCTGGCGGTGCGGCAAAGGTGAAGGCCGAGCGTCGCTTGGGTACCAGCCCGATGGGCGCCGCCCCGGCCAGAGCGCCGATCTCGTCGGCCCAGGCACCGGCAGCATTGACAATGACGCCGGCGTTGAACTCTCCCTGACTGGTGTGCACGTGCCAGTGGCCCTCAGCCGGCACATGCTGCAGCGACAACACCTCGGCATTGCACAGCACGCGCGCACCCGCGGCCCGCGCACCGCGCAGGAAACCCTGGTGCAGGGCATGCACGTCGATGTCGCTGGCGTCTTCCTCATAGACCGATCCGATCAGGTCGGTCTCACGCAAGACCGGCACCATGGCACGGGTCTGGTCCGCATCGAGGCGCTGAACCTTGTCGGAGACCGAACGTACCAGCGCCTCATGGGCATCGAGCTGTTCCCGCAAGGCAGCAGTAGCGTAGAACAAGGCGCCGCGCGGCGTGAGCAGCGCGTGTTCGGCAAAGCCTTCGGGCGGATGATCGAAGAAGGCGCGGCTGGCACAGGTCAGTGCCCGCACCTGGGGCGGGCCGTAGCTTTCCATGTAGAGCGCGGCTGAACGGCCGGTACTGTGATAGCCCGGCTGCGATTCGCGCTCCACCAGCAATACGCTGCCGTGACGCGCCAGCCAGTAGGCAATGGAAGCACCGGCAATGCCGGCGCCGATGATGAGATAGTCGACGCGGCCGTGCTCATTCATGGACATGCTCCCGAGGCAGCTTCAAAGCGCGGCAATGACGGCCACTTCCACATCCAGTCCCGGCGCCATCAGCAGGGCCTGCACGCAGGCGCGCGTGGGCGCGTGACCGGCCGGCACCCAGGCGTCCCACACCGCATTGAAGGCGGCGAAGTGCTCCGGGCTGGAGAGCCAGACATTGGCGCTGACGATACGCTCGCGCGCAATGCCCTGCGCCTGCAACTGTGCATCGACCTTGGCCAGCACTTCGCTGGCCTGCTGCGCGATGGGCGCACCCGCGTGGTCGGGTACCTGTCCGGCGACGAAGGCGAAATTGTTGGCCAGCACCAGCTGGCTCATGCGGGCATTGGTGTTGAAGCGTTGTATCGTGCTCATGGAATCTCGAAGAAATGGAATGATATAAATTCTAAAAATTATATAAATGTTTTATACCGCAGACTGTGCCGCCACCGCCGTCACCCCGCCATCCAGGACAGGCGGATGGGTGACGATGGAGTTCAACGGTGCGTGGACGGTCTTGAGCTTGTGCAGATCGGGACGTGGCCGGCGCAATGTCTCCTCGCCCGCAAACGCCGCCTCCAGTGCTCCCGCCCAGGCCAGCAGGCGGGCATCGTCGCGGAAGGCACCGGTCACCTGCAGGCCGAAGGGCATGCCGCGATGATCGCGTCCGCACGGCAGCGAGATCGAAGGATTGGTCGCCAGCGTGACCACATAGGTCAGGGCCAGCCAGCGATAGTAATTCTCCAGCGCCACGCCGTTGACCTCCTTGAGGTACAGCTCGCTCCAGGGGAAGGGCGAGACCGGCGTAGTCGGCGAGAGGATCAGGTCATAGCGCGCATAAAGCTGCTGGAAGCGGCGGAACAGGCGGGTCTGCTCACTCTGGGCCCAGGCACAGTCGGACAGGCTCATGGCCGCCCCCATTTCGTAATTGGCGCGGGTATTGGGGCCCAACGAGGCAGGGTCGCGCCGATAGGCGGCCTCGAAACCGGCCACGAAGGCTTCGGCACGGATCACGTCGAAGGCGCGATGGGCCTCGCCCATGTCGACCTCGACCGGTTCGCAGACCTGCACGAAACGCCCGATGGCGGCCATCTTCTGGCGGAAGACCTGGCGGATGCCATCGTCTACTGCGCACACGCCGAAGTCCTCGGTATAGCCGATGCGCAAGCGTGACAGGTCCACCGGTGGCAGCGCTGCGAAGGCCCCTTCATCGACCGCATAGCTCAAGGGATCGCTGGCATGCAGCCCCAGCGTGGCGCGCAATTGCAGCACGGTGTCGGCCACATCGCGGCCCATGGGACCGACCACCGAGATCGGTGTCCAGCCCAGCAGCTTGCGCTCGCTCGGCACAAGCCCCGGCGACGGGCGAAAACCGACCACGCCGCACTTGGCCGCCGGAATGCGCAGCGAGCCGCCGGTATCCGAACCTGAGCACAGGGGCAGCAGATCCGCCGCCAGCGCTGCGGCCGAACCACCGGAAGAACCGCCGGCATTGAGCAACGGATTGAAGGGATTGCCGGTGGCGCCCCACACCGTATTGCGGCTGTTGGCGCCCGCCCCCATCTCCGGCACGTTGGTCTTGCCGGCCACGATGGCACCGGCGGCACGCAGGCGGGCTACCAGCGCGTTGTCGCGCGCGGGGACATTGCTGCGATAGATGGGCGAACCGTAGGTGGTGAGCAGACCTTCTGTCTCTTCCAGATCCTTGATGCCGATGGGCAGCCCGTGCAGCAGACCCAGCGGGCGAGCGTCCATCACGGCCTGCTCGGCCGCGCGCGCCTCCTGGCGGGCGCGCTCGAAGCAGGTGGCGGTCACGGCATTGATATGGGGATTGAGGTCTTCGATGCGGGCGATGCAGGCGTCCAGCAGTTCGACCGGAGAGACTTGCTTGCTGCCGATCAGCTGGCGCAGTTCGACGGCACTTTTTTCGACGAGGATGTCAGACATGAATTTCCTTGAAGTGGGATCAGGCCAGCGGTATCTGCTCGGTGCTCTTGCTGGTGCGGATGAACAGGCTGACCAGCACCGAGAACAGGGCCGCGCCGATCAGGAAGCTGAAGGCGTAATCGTAGTTGGCAAAGGCGCTGACCAGGAAGCCGATCACCAGCGGCGAAATGAAGCCCGCCAGTTGTCCGCCCAGGTTGACCATGCCCACGCCGCTACCGACCAGTTGGGCCTGCAGCAGCTTGGTCGGCAGCGCGATGCAGGTGGCCAGTACGAAGGACTTGAAGAAATACGCCAGGCATTGCCAGGCAATGACACCTTCCACGCTGCGGGCAGTGTACATGCAGTAGACGAAGATGGCCGTGAGCAGGGAGGAGCCGATCAGCAGCAGCTTTTCGCGACCATCGAAGAAGCGCACCATGACCCAGCCGCCAATGGCGGTGGACAGCCCGGCCATGACATAGGGCAGCGGCAGCAACAAACCCACCGCCTTCAGGTTCAGCCCGCGTACGGTCATCAGATAGGTCGGCATCCAGCTGTCGAGCCCCTTGTTGATGATGGACAGGCCAAACCACACACCCACGATCTTCCACATCAGCGGCATCTTGAGCAGGGCCGCAAAAGCCTCCTTGTTGATGGCCTTGGGACCATCCTTGCCGGGCAGCACCGGCCGCACGCAGAACCAGTACACCAGCGCGAACACCAGCCCGACGATGCCGATGGTATGGAACACCGGACGCCAGCCGAAATGCAGGATCAGCGGGGCAATCAGCAGCGGTGCCAGCATGCTGCCGATGTAGTTGGACGATATCAGCAGCGAAGACATCTTGGGCCGTTCGGCCCGGCTGAAATGTTCGGCCACGCCCTTGACGCTGGCCGCCGGAAACGCGCCCTCGCCCAGGCCGAAGATGAAGCGGATCACCACCAGGCTGGTGATCGACCAGGCCATACCGGTGATACCGGTGAAAACCGACCACAACAGGATGGAAACGACGATCACGGGCCGCGAACCGTAACGATCGGCCAGCCAGCCGCCGGGCAGTTGCAGCAACGAATAACCGAGGAAGAAACTGGAGAGCAGGATGCCCAGCTCCGAGGGCTTGAGCTGGAATTCACCGGCGATCTGGGTCGCCGCGAAAGTGATGGCGGCGCGGTCGATATAGGACACGCACCAACCCAGATAAAGCAACACCAGCACCAGGTATCGGTAACGTCCCTCGCCCTGCGCCTTCGTCATTGCAGCCCTTGCAGCATCCATGAAGCCTCCCTCGCAACGCGATGGCGGGCAAGCTTGCCGCCGATCGGTGAGCCAATCCTAAGCCCGCGCATGGTTTGCCACAAGTACAAGTTTTCGAATTAGTGATTGCCGAATCGGCAAACCGTTCCTACAATCGCTGCATGTCCCATATCCCTACCCGCATCTTGCAGGAGACCGCCGTACGCTACTTCCTTGAAGTCGTGCGGCGCGGCTCCATTACCGAAGCGGCCCATACCCTCAACGTAGCCTCCTCGGCCATCAGCCGCCAGATTGCCCGCCTCGAAGCCGAGCTCGACACCCCGCTGTTCGAGCGCGTCTCGCGCGGCATGCGGCCCAATGCCGCAGGAGAATTGCTGGCCGCGCATGCGCTGCGCCAGCAACTGGAAGCCGAGCGCATCGGCAATGAACTGGCCGCCCTGAAAGGCTTGCGGCGCGGGGAAGTGAAACTGGCCACCACCGAAGGCTTCGCGCTGGAATTCGTCCCGGTGGCCATCGAACAGTTCTGCGCTCAGCACAAGGGCATCCGTTTCCAGCTGTCGGTGGGCAACGCAGTCCATGTGGCGCAGCAGATCCGCGAAGGAGCAGTGGACCTGGGCCTGACCTTCACGATGGCACCGGATCCGGACATCAAGGTGGAGTTCGCCCAGCGCGCCCCCATCATGGCAGTGATGCGACCGGACCATGCCCTGGCCCATCGCAGGCAGGTCAGCCTGTCGGAGCTGGCGCCCTACCCGCTGGCCATGCCGCAGAAGAACATCACCATGCGACGCCTGATCGACGCCTGCTGCAGCCGCCGTAACGTCCTGCTGGAACCGACGCTGGCGGCCGACTCCATCAGCGCCCTGCTGTGCTTCGTGATGGCCGGCCAGGGCATCGGTTTCTCGGCCGCGCTGCCGATCCGCAGGCTGGTACGTGAAGGGCAGCTGGCGGCCCTGCCCATCCGCGACAAGGACATGAATACCCTGCAGCTGGAAATCCAGTCCCTGGCCGGACGCACCCTGCCCGATGCCGCCCGCGCCTTCCTCAACACCCTGATTGCGCGCGCCAGCGCACGGCATTAGGCGTCTTCCTCCAGCAGCGCGCCGGCACCTTGCAGGACCAGCAGCGGCGCCAGGTGAAAGGAATGTTCCAGGCGCGCCTGCGGATCTTCCATGTGCTCGGCGATGACGCCCATGCAGGCCGCCACCAGGCAACGTGCCACGTCGATGGGGGTCAGCCCGCGCCGCAACTGGCCACGCTCATAGGCGATATTGAGGACGGCGGTGAGATGCTGCAAGGCGCGCAGGCTCAGTGACTCGATGCGCTCGCCCAGTTCCTCGGGCAGCTCGGGCGTGCCGCGATAGCGCAGCACCACCTCCATGCGCCGACGCTGGCGCACATTGCGCAGGAAATCGAGCAGCTTGAACCACAGTACTTCGCGCAACAACATCAGCGGCTGCTCGCTCTGGCGATAGACCGCCAGTTCCGGACCGATATCGAACGGCCAGACCAGCTCATCGAAGACCGCCTTGACCAGCGCCACCTTGTCCGGAAAGTGCCAGTACACGGCCCCGCGCGTAAAGGCGGCGCTGGCGGCCACGTGTTCCAGCGTGGTGGCGCGCACCCCGCGCCGGGCAAAGGCAGCCAGTGCCGCGTCGAGCAGGATGGCGCGGGTCTTGTCGGCGCGCGGGCTCATGGCGCGGCGGTGGCCGGATCGCTCGCCACGGGGGTGCCGGTGCGCTCCACCCAGCCGCCGCCCAGCGCCTTGTAGAAAGTCACCAGGTTGGTCCAGCGCGACAGACGCGTACCGATCAGGGTCTTCTGTGCCGAATACAACGTGCGCTGCGAATCGAGCACGTCCAGGTAGCTATCCACACCACTGTTCAAGCGTGCCTGCGAGAGGTGATACGAGGCGTCGCTGGCTTCCACCAGATCCTCCTGGGCCTTGAGCTGGCGGCCCAGGGTATTGCGCTGGGCCAGCGCGTCCGAGACTTCCTGGAAGGCGGTCTGGATGGCTTTCTCGTACTGGGCCACGCTGATGTCGCGGCTGATGGTGGCGATATCCAGATTGGCCTGATTGGCACCGCCATCGAAGATCGGCAAGGAAATCTGCGGCACGAAACTCCACGAACCCGACCCGCCCTTGAACAAGCCGGCCAGCCGCGCGCTGGCCGTTCCCGCATCGGCGGTCAGGCTGATGCTGGGATAGAAGGCCGCACGCGCCGCGCCGATATTGGCGTTGGCCGCGCGCAGGGAGCGCTCGGCCTCGACGATGTCGGCGCGGCGCTGCAGCAGTTCCGAGGGCAGCCCGGGCGGAATGCTCGCCAGCGGACTGGCGGCGGCCAGGGCGGTATCCGGCAGGCCGTGCGGCAACAATCGGTCCGGCAGGTCCTTGCCCACCAGCAGCACCAGGGCATTGCGGTCCTGATCGACCTGGGCGGTGTAGCTCTCCACATCCACGCGGGCACTTTCCACGCTGGTCTGCGCCTGGCGCAAGGTCAGTGCCGAGGCCGAGCCCAGCTCGAAGCTGCGCTGCGTGAGCGCATAACTGCTGCTCTGGCTGGCCAGCGTGTCCCTGGCCAGGCGCAGGCGATCCTGGTCGGAGGCCAGGGTCAGCCAGGCCGTGGCCACTTCGGCGATCAGGCTGATCTGGGTACTGCGCCTGGCTTCGGCGGTGGAGAGGAAGGATTGCAGCGCCTGTTCCTTGAGGCTGCGCACGCGTCCGAACAGGTCCAGTTCATAGGCGCTAAAGCCCAGCGTGGCGGTATAGCTGCGTGAGGTCAGCGCGCGGCCGGTGGTCGACAGGTCGGCCGGCGTGCGGCTGGCCGATTCGCTGGTGGCGGCGTTGATGGTCGGGAACAGTGCGGCACGCTCCACGCCATACTGGGCGCGCGCCTTTTCGATGTTGAGCACGGCCACGCGCAGGTCACGATTGTTGGCCAGACTCAGACTTATCACTTCCTGCAATGTCGGATCGGTGAAAACATCACGCCAGCCGATATCAGAAACGGCCGTCGCCGGCGTGGTGCTGGCGGGCGCTGCACTGTGGTCGCCCGCAAAGCGGCTGGCGACGGGCGCGGCGGGACGCTGGTAGTCCGGTATCAGGGTGCAGCCGCCCAGCAGCGTGGCCAGCAACAGCGGCGTCATCAGGAGACGGGGGCGTTGCGCGGCGCGGGTGGTCGGAAAGGAATTCATGTCAGTGCTCCGGAGAAATCGCGGGTTGGCCTTGCGGCGCGGAAGTCGGCTTGCGGGCGAACAGCTTCATGATGATCACGAAGAACAGCGGCACGAAGAAGATCGCCAGCACCGTGCCCGAGAGCATGCCGCCGATCACCGCCGTCCCCAGCGCATGCTGGGCACCGGCGCCGGCACCACTGCCCAGTACCAGCGGCAGCACGCCGAGGATGAAGGCCAGCGAGGTCATGAGGATAGGACGCAGACGCATGCGCACCGCTTCCATGGTGGCTTCCACCAGGCTCTTGCCGTGCTCGTAGAGATCCTTGGCGAACTCCACGATCAGGATGGCGTTCTTGCAGGCCAGGCCGATGGTGGTCAGGAGACCTACCTGGAAATAGACGTCATTCATCTTCCAGGTCAGGATCGCACCCAGCAATGCGCCGAACACGCCCAGCGGCACCACCATGATCACCGAGAACGGCACCGCCCAGCTCTCGTAGAGCGCCGCCAGCGCCAGGAACACGATCAGGATCGAGATCGAGTAGAGGATGCCGGTCTTGCCGCTGGAAGCCTTTTCCTGCAAGGACAGTCCGGTCCATTCATAGCCGATGCCGGGCGGCATCTTGGCCAGGGCCGCTTCCACGATGGCCATGGCCTGACCGCTGGAGGCCGCGCCCGGCAGGGCCATGCCGAGGATCTCCATGGACGGCACGCCGTTGTAGCGTTCCAGGCGCGGCGAGCCGGAGGCCCAGCTGGCCGTGGAGAAGGCACTGAACGGAACCATGGTGCCGGCGCTGTTGCGCACATACCAGCGGTCCAGGTCCGAAGGCAGCATGCGGTATTGCGCATCGGCCTGCAGCATCACCTTCTTCACGCGGCCCTTGTCGATGAAGTCATTGACGTAGCTGCTGCCCCAGGCGGTGGCGATGGTGTCATTGATGTCGGACATGGACACCCCCAACGCACCGGCCTTGTCGGTGTCGACATGGAGGCGGAATTCCGGCGTATCTTCCAGCCCGTTGGGGCGCACCGCCACCAGACGCTTGTCCTGCGACAGGATGCCGAGCAACTGGTTGCGGGCCTGCATCAGGGCAGCATGGCCGAGGTTGGCTTCATCCTTCAACATCAGGTCGAAACCGGTGGCATTGCCCAGCTCGGACACCGCCGGCGGGGCGAAGGCAAACACGCGGGCATCGCGGATGCGGGCGAAGGCGGCACCGGCCTTGGCTGCCACGTCGGTCACCGAGAGCCCCGGGCCCTTGCGCTCATCCCAGGGCTTGAGCTTGATGAAGGCAAAGCCCATGTTCTGTCCGCTACCGGCGAAGCTGAATCCGGAGACGGCAAAGATGCCCGATACCGCATCCTTCTGGTCTACCAGGAAATGATGCTCGACCTGCCGGATCACTTCGTCGGTACGCGCCTTGGTCGCGCCGGAGGGCAACTGCAGGATCGCAAACAGCGTGCCCTGGTCTTCATCCGGGAGGAAGCCCACCGGCAACTTCATGAAGCCGGTCACCACCAGTGCCAGCAGCACCGCATAGGCCGCCATGTAGCGCCAGCCACGACCCAGCATGTGGCGCACGATGCCCTGATAGCGCAGGTTGCCGCGATCGAACTGTCGGTTGAACCAGCCGAAGAAACCGGTGCTCGCCAGCGCATGCCCCTTGGCCGCAGGCTTGAGCAGCGTGGCGCACAGGGCCGGCGTCAACACCAGCGCCACCAGTACCGACAGCGTCATGGCCGAGACGATGGTGATGGAGAACTGGCGATAGATCACCCCGGTGGAACCGCTGAAGAAGGCCATCGGCACGAACACCGCCGCCAGCACCAGCGCCACCCCGACCAGGGCACCACTGATCTGGCCCATGGACTTGCGGGTGGCCTCCCTGGGCGGCAAGCCCTCCTCGGACATCACGCGCTCGACGTTTTCCACCACCACGATGGCATCGTCCACCAGCAGGCCGATGGCCAGCACCATGGCAAACATGGTCAGGGTATTGATGGTGAAGCCGAACACGGCCAGCACGCCGAAGGTTCCCAGCAACACCACCGGCACGGCGATGGTCGGGATCAGCGTGGCGCGGAAATTCTGCAGGAACAGGTACATCACCAGGAACACCAGCACCACCGCCTCGATCAGGGTGCGCACCACTTCCTCGATGGAGATGCGCACGAAGGGCGTGGTGTCATACGGCTTCTGCACTTTCATCCCGGCGGGGAAGAATTTCTCCAGCTGGGCCACGCGCGCATCGATGGCCTTGACGGTATCGAGCGCATTGGCGCCGGTGGCCAGTTTGATGGCCAGGCCGGCGGCGGGCTTGCCGTTGTAGCGACCCACCGAGGTGTAGCTTTCGCTGCCCAGTTCGATGCGGGCCACGTCGGCCAGCTTGACCTGGGCCCCGCCGGTGAGCGTGCGCAGCACGATGTTGCGGAACTGCTCGGCCGTGCGCAGGCGGGTCTGGGCCGTGATGGTGGCGTTGATCTGCTGGTTCTCGGCGGCCGGCAAGCCGCCCAGCTGACCGGAAGACACCTGTACGTTCTGCGCCTGGATGGCGTTCTTCACGTCCAGCGGCGTCAGGCTGTAGCTGTTGAGCTTGTCGGGATCGAGCCAGATGCGCATGGCATATTGCGAACCGAAGAGCGTGGTATCGCCCACCCCTTCGACCCGACTGATCGGATCCTGGATGTTGGCCGCGACGTAGTCCGACAGGTCCGAGCCGCTCATGCTGCCATCTTCCGAGGTAAAGGCCAGCACGTTGAGGAAGTTGGTGGCCGACTTGGTCACCGTGATGCCCTGCTGCTGGACTTCCGAGGGCAGCAGGGGCGTGGCCAGCGAGAGCTTGTTCTGCACCTGCACCTGGGCCGTATCCGGATTGGTACCGTTCTCGAAGGTCAGCGTAATGGTCACCGTGCCGGACGATTCACTGGTGGAGGCCATGTAGCTGAGACGATCCAGCCCCTTCATCTTCTGCTCGATGATCTGGGTCACGGTATCTTCCAGCGTCTTGGCCGACGCCCCCGGATAGTTGGCAGTGATGGCGATGGCCGGTGGCGCGATGGCCGGGTACTGCGCAATCGGCAGGGTCAGCACCGAAATGGCGCCGGCCAGCATGACGATGATGGCGAGGACCCAGGCGAAGATGGGGCGGTCAATGAAGAAGCGAGCCATGATCTGTTCCCGCCTTTCAGTTGGTGTGGGTGCCGGTGCCGCTGGCCGTGGCCACCGTGGCCTTGGGCGACCACGGCACCACGTTCACCTTGGCCCCCGGGGTGGCGCGCTGCAGGCCATCGACCACCAGCTGGTCGCCCTCCTTGAGACCGCTGCTGACCAGCCACTGGCTGCCGATGGCGCGATCGGTCACCAGGGCGCGCTGTTCCACCACGCCCGCTGCATTGACCACGAAGGCCACCGGCTTGCCGGCACCATCGCGACTGACTGCCTGCTGCGGCACCAGCAGGCCCTGCTGGCGCACCCCCTCCTCCAGTACGGCGCGCACATACATGCCCGGCAGCAGATCGGTCTTCGGATTGGGGAACACCGCGCGCAGGGTGATGGCCCCCGTGTCCTGGTTGACCGTCACGTCCGAGAACTGCAACGTCCCCTCCTGCGCATAGGTGCGGCCATTCTCCAGCACCAGCCTGACCTTGGCGCCATTGCCCGACTTCTGCAGCTGGCCATTGGCCAGCGCTTCCTTCAGGTTGAGCCAGGTGGTACTGGACTGGGTGACGTCGACGTAGATCGGATCGAGTTGCTGGATGGTGGTCAGCGCCGTGGTCTGGTTGGCAGTCACCAGCGCACCCGGGGTCACGCTGGACTTGCCGATGCGCCCGGAGATGGGCGCGTCGACTCTGGCGTAATCGAGATTGATGCGGCTGGTCTGCACGTTGGCGCGGGCCGAACCCACATCGGCCTCGGCTTCGCCGAGCGAAGCGACGGCGTCATCGTAATCCTGCTGGCTGACCGCCCTGATGGCCACCAGCTCCTTGTAGCGGCTGGCCTTCAGGCGCGCCGTCTTCACGCTCGCCTCGGCCTTGGCCAGCGCCGCCACGCTGCTGTCATAGGCGGCCTGATAGCTGGCCGGATTGATCTGGTACAGCACCTGGCCCGCCTTGACGTCACTGCCCTCACGGAAGCTGCGGGTCTTGATGATGCCGTTGACCTGCGGCCGTACGTCGGCGATCTGGTAGGGCGAGGTCCGCCCCGGCAGTTCCGTGTGCAGTTCCACCGGTTGCGCATGCACCGTCATCACCCCCAGCACGGGCGTGCCCGCTGCCGGTGGCGGCCCGCCCGGCGGCTTGCCGCAGGCACTGAGAACACTGAGGATGGCCAGTGCAGCGACGGGCCGTAGTAGGGGTGGGGTGCGCATGAAGGACTCTCCGGAAAAGAAGGAAGATTTTTATAACGATACCGAACTGTACAGTATTATTAATTGACAGTTCTTTCCCGGTCAAGCAATACTGAACACATCTGTACGAAAAAGACACTTGTAAAGAAATCACGGAGACCAGCAATGAGAGTCAAGACCCCTGCCCGGCGCGAGGCCATCCTGGCCGTGGCGGCCGACGTCTTCAAGGAGATGGGTTTCGAGGGTGCGTCCATGGCCGAGATCTCGGCCCGCATCGGTGGCTCAAAGGCCACGCTGTATGGCTACTTCAAGTCGAAGGAGGAGCTGTTCGTGGCGGTGACCCACGGCGAGGCCAAGAAGCAGATGGAGCCTGCCCTGGCCGCACTGGACCAGGAGGTGGACGATCTGGCGAAGACCTTGCAGGTCTTTGGCGAAAAGGCGGTGAGTTTCCTGTGCCAGGAGAGCACCTTGCAGACGCACCGCATGATCGTGGCCGAAGCCGGCCGCAGTGACATCGGCCGCCGCTTCCACGAAGAGGGACCGAAGATGGGGATGGAGCGCATCGCCGCCTTCCTGAAGAAGCAGATGGCAGCCGGTCGCCTGCGACCGGCCGACCCCATGCTGGCGACCCAGCAGCTGTGCGCCCTGCTCGATTGCGAGACGGTCAAGCCGATGATGCTGGGACTGGAAACCAGCATCTCGCGGCCGCGCATGAAGCGCATGGTGGCGCGTGCGGTCGACACCTTCCTGGCGGCCTATGCGGTGCATCGATAGTCCGAAACGATAC
>NZ_AJVC01000002.1 GCF_000261365.1 Herbaspirillum sp. GW103 | reverse complement strand
GAAATGGGTTCTAATGGTCAGCACGGCAAAACCAAACCGTCGTATGCCAAAACTGTTTGCTCGTCTCTTCAATTCAAGACGGAGATGAGCGGCTAGCAATTCGGCAAAAAAATCGAATTACTTCCATTGAGAAAGTACCTCGTGCATCGGAGACTGTCGCCTTCGTCGCTCGGGGCCTCTGCTGCATCGATGAGTCCACGGGCATAGGCGGCATCCGGGACATCCTCCTTCAAACCGGGCAGGTGCACTTCGCAAGAAGTCCTGCTTTTTCTCCTGTTTGTTCACTGGCATGTTTCGGAATGCGCAAATTCTCTCTGGAAGTCGCATCGCATGCCCTCTCCCCTCAGTTTCGGCGAAAGAGATTTCCACAAAAGATTTAGCCCTACTGAAGCAAGATCTGCATATCCCACCCGCATGGCGTGTCAAAAAAAATATGGCTCCACTAGGAAAGGAATTCCCCGAAACCTATTGCACGGTATTTTCGTTACGGAAGAAAAAGCAGTGGCTTGGAGAACTTTGCCTGACATCAAACAAGGATTTCATCAAAGCCATGAGCATCAGAAATGAAGTTCCCGAAGAGGAGGACTGGGCCGACCGCAGTCGATACGAAGTCGGTTACTGGCGCGTCACGCCGCTCTCCATCTATCCAATGACGCCATTTATTCTGAAGCCAATAAAGAACTACGCCGCAGAATCTGACTGCTACATGGATGATGGACCAGTTTATCGCGCTACCAGCACTTGCCACACCGCTCTGTATGAGATGCGAAAAGGCGTCTTCATCTACAGCCTGTTTCACATATCGGACGACGTGAAGCGCAAGCAAAAGGTGAAAATTTCTGACATCCGTACCCTATGGCTTCAGGTAGGGAATAAGGTAAGAAAACAATCCAGCCGCTGATACCGCATTCAGCAGGCTCTGCAACGCTCTCCTGTCGATCAAGCCTTTCTTGGCAGACCTCATCAACAACAGAAATTAAAAACTAAATGAAAGCGTCCAATTACTACCTGCTCCTTCTCGGGGTCTTCCTAATGAATTCCGGCAAAACTGCGACTTTGTCTTCCGGTGATCTGACCTTGGTGAAAAAAGACCTGAATATTCCCAAGACATGGACCATCTCTAAAAAGCCCTCTCCATGGAACACCAGTTCCGGCGACACTTATTGCACGGTATTCTTGTCCACTGATCGAAAAAAATGGCTTGGAAATTTCTGCATTTCTTCTAGCGAAGAGGCTCGCTTTGACATGGGTGTCTGGGACGAAGTACCTGATGAAGAGCATTGGGGTGACCGTAGCAAAGAAGAAATTGGTTACTGGAGCGTCACCCCCATGTTCATCTATCCGATGACGCCATTCATCCTCGATCCCATAAAGAATTATGCGGCCGAGGTGGATTGTAGTCTTGATGAGCGGGGGAATCGGCCAACCAGCACCTGCCACACCGCCTATTACCAACTGCGTGACGGCGTTTTCCTGCACAGCGTCTTCCATATTTCCGATGACGTGAGGCGCAAGCAGAAGGCACGAATCTCGGACATTAAAACCTTATGGATCCAGGTAGGAAACAGGATCAAAAAAGAATCCAATCACTGACCACCGAAAGAGTCCCAGCGAATTCGAGCAAAGGGCGGCCGCAACGGCCCGTAACAACGCTTGGCTGCCCAAATCGACCCACCCCAGCCACCCCATTGATCTGCCCCAAAAATCAACCCACCTGATACCCCCCCTTCAACATCTTGCGCACAATCGCCTCAAAGAAAATCACCGCAAACCCGTCATTGCGAATGAGCTGCTGCGTCAGGTCCGCGCATTTCTGCCTTACCTCATCCGGCAACAGCTGATCCTCTCCCGCCATCGACCGACCCGCCACCTGGATCTCGGCGGCCCGCTGCACCGTCCACAGCAGGAAGAAGGCCCGCTGGATATCGCTCTCGCACACCGCCACCCCGTGATTGCGCAAGACCAGGATGTGCTTGTCCCCGAGGCTCTGCAGCATGCGCTCCTTCTCCTCCGCAAACAGCGTAATGCCCTCGAACTCGTGATACCCGATGCGCCCGAACAGTTGCGCGCCGTAGAAATCATTGTGCTCGAAGCCGCTCTTCTTCATCGTCACCGCCGAGATCGGCGTGGTATGCGTATGGATCACGCAGCGCAAGTCATCGCGCGCACCATGGATGGCACTGTGCAGCGCAAACCCCGCCGGATTGGCCTTGTAGTCCGAGGGTTCGGCCAGTTGCCCATCCAGCCCTACCTTGAGCAGATTGGCCGGCGTCACTTCGTTGTAGTTCAGCGCAAAGGGATTGACCAGGTAATGATGCTCCGGCCCCGGCACACGCACCGAGATATGGTTGAAGATCATCTCCGTCCAGCCCAGGTAATCCACCAGCCGGTAACAGTGCGCCAGCTGGATGCGCAGCGCCCATTCCTCGTCGCTGCAGTGGGATGGCTTATCTGCGCCATAGCTGAATTGCATGATATTCATCGATTTGACTCCTGAATCCGTAAATGAGGTGATCGCGCTCAGGCGGCCCGTGCCGCCGGCTGCGGTTGTTGTGTCTGCTGCGCTCTCTGTTGTCCTGTCTGCTCTTTCTGCTGCTGCGCCGCCTCGCCGCGAAAACGCGCCAGCGACACGATGGCGCGCGTGATCGGCATCGGGATGCCATAACGCTCGGCCATCTCCAGCACCGCATCGCCAATGGCCGCCAGTTCCAATGGCCGGCCCCGTTCCAGATCCTGCAACATCGAGGTACGGAACGCCCCCATGGCCTCGCCCAGTTGCACGAAGGTGAGCGGATCGATATCCACCCGTGCACCATGGCTGGAGGCCACCAGCAGGGTCTCGCGCATGATCTGGCTGACTACCTCGCGCAATTCCGGCAAGCCGTACAGTTGCTGCAAGGTGCCTTGCGTGATGACCGATAAAGGATTGGTGCTGATGTTGGCGATGATCTTGGTCCACAGCTTGTCGCGGATGCGATCCGTAGCGCGGGCTTCGATCCCGGCGGCCTCCACCGCCGCACGCACGCGCATGAGCCGCTCGCTCATCTCGCCGGAAGGCTCGCCCAGCACCATCAGGTGCGGATTGACACAACGGATCACGCCCGGGCTCTCGACCTCGGCCGTGATGAAGAGCACGCTGCCAATCAAGCGGTCCAGCGCAACGGCACGCGCAAGAGCCCCGTCGGGATCAACCGCCTTGACGGTCTCGCCCTCGAAGCGCCCGCCCTCGCGATGGAAATACCACCACGGCACGCCATTGCTGGTCGGGATCACTACCGTTTCTTCGCCCACCATGGACGCGATCCGGGGCAGCAAGGCTGACATGTCCTGACTCTTGGCACACAGGAAAATCACGTCCTGCTGGCCAAACTCCGGGACGTCACTGGCAACCGGACGGGCGTGCGTGGTGCCGTGCAGGTCATGCAGGCTCAGGCCACGCTCGCGGATGGCCTGCAGCGTCTGGCCGCGCGCCAAGACGCTGACCTGATGGCCAGCTGCCGACAGGCGCACGGCCAGGGTGCCGCCGATGGCGCCGGCACCGGCGATGCAGATGCGCAAGGGCGCAACAGGTGATGCAGCAGAGGGGAAAGTTGCATTGCTCATGGCAATCACTCAATCAATCAGGAAGATGTTCAACCAGCCAGCTTGTCCTGATGCTTGCCGGACAAGCCCAGGTAAGCCTCGATCACGCGACGGTCGTTGGCCAGCTGGCTGGCCGGTCCGTGCATGCGGATCTCGCCGTTTTCCAGCACGTAGCCATAATCGGCCACCTGCAGCGCAGCCCGTGCGTTCTGTTCCACCAGCAGAATGGAGACGCCACGACGGCGCAGCTCGGCGATGATGCGGAAGATCTCGCGCACGATCAGCGGCGCCAGACCCAGGCTCGGTTCATCCAGCATCAACAGGCGCGGCTTGGCCATCAGTGCACGGCCCACCGCCAGCATCTGGCGCTCACCGCCGGAGAGCGTGCCGGCCTGCTGGCTACGGCGCTCGCGCAGGCGCGGAAAGAGCGTATAGACTTCTTCCAGCGTGGCCGCGTGATCGCGCTGGCCGGTGCGGTAACGCTGGAAAGCGCCCAGCATCAGGTTGTCCTCGATGTTCATCTCCGCGAACAGCTCACGCTTCTCCGGCACCAGGGTCATGCCGGCAGCCACCATCTCTTCCACTTCCGGCGAATGGCGGATGGTCCCGTCAAAGGCCATCGCGCCGCGCGAGGGGAGCACCCCCATGATGGCCGAGAGCAGCGTGGTCTTGCCCGCGCCATTGGGGCCGATCACGGTGACGATCTTGCCCTGCTCCACCGACAGGTCGATCCCGGTCAGTACCTGCACCCGGCCATAGGCGGCCGACAGATCGCGCACTTCCAATACCTTATTGCCCATGATGTGCTCCTGCTGCAATGGCCTGGCCCATGGCCGTGTCGGCGGGCGCAGCCTGTTCCTCGTCGGCCACGCCCAGATAGGCTTCCAGCACGGCGCGGTTGTTCTGGATCTCTTCCGGCAGGCCCTCGGCGATCTTCTGGCCGAAGTCCATCACCACGATGCGGTCCACCAGTTCCATGACGAAATCCATGTCGTGCTCCACCAGCAGGATGGCCATACCCTCGCCGCGCAGCTTGCGCAGCAGCTCGCCCAGCGCCTGCTTCTCTCCCAGGCGCAGGCCGGCAGCGGGCTCATCGAGCAGCAGCAGGCAGGGATCGGCGGCCAGGGCACGGGCGATTTCCAGGATGCGCTGCTGACCCAGCGAGAGCGCACCCGCCTGTTCGAACATCTGCGCCTTCAGGCCGACCCGCTCGATCTGGCGGGCGGCTTCGGCAAGGATGCGGGCTTCTTCCTGGCGATCCAGGCGCAGCATGGAGGCAAGCACCCCGCGCTGGCCGCGCAGGTAGGCACCGATGGCAACGTTCTCCAGCACCGTCATGCGCGGCATCAGGCGCACGTGCTGGAAACTGCGGCTCATGCCCAGCCCGGCGATATGACGCGCACCGCGACCGGTGACCTCATGGCCACGGAACTGCACGCTGCCCGAGGTCGGTGTATCGACACCGGAAATCTGGTTGAAGAGCGTGGACTTGCCCGCGCCATTGGGGCCGATCAGGGCCAGCACTTCACCGGCCATTACCTTCAGGCTCATGTTGTTGTTGGCCACCAGGCCGCCGAACTTGCGGGTCACCTCCCGCACATCCAGCACCACCTCCTGCGGCGCAGGCATGGGGCGGCGCGGCAGCGCTTCGGCTTGCGGATCGATCTCCAGCCGCCGACTGCGCACCGGCACCAGCCGCGCCAGATAAGGCCAGAGGCCATCGCGCGAACGCTGCAGCAGCACCACGATCAAGAGCCCGAAGACGATGGTCTCGAAGTTGCCCGAGCGCCCCAGCACCACCGGCAGGATGCCCTGCAGCCACTCCTTGAGTACCACGATGAGGGTGGAACCCAGCACCGCACCCCAGACATGGCTGGCCCCGCCCAGCACCGCCATGAAGAGGTAGTCGATGCCAAAGCCCAGGCCGAAGGGAGACGGATTGACGAAGCGCTGCATGTGCACGTACAGCCAGCCCGAGAGCGCCGCCAGCACGGCCGCGATGACGAACACCACGATACGCATGCGCGCCGTATCGATGCCCATGGCCTCGGCCATCACGATGCCCCCCTTGAGCGCGCGGATGGCTCGGCCCTCGCGCGAATCCAGCAGATTGCTCAAGGCCGCCACGCCCGACAGCACGGCCACCCAGATCAGACCAAACATGGCGCGGTCCGAACTGAGCACGATGCCGAAGAAGCTGATGGAGGGAATGCCGGACATGCCGGTCTGGCCGCCCATGCTCTCCAGCGTACCGAAGATGAAATACAGGCTGATGCCCCACGCAATGGTGCCCAGCGGCAGGTAGTGGCCGGAGAGCTTGAGCGTGACGCTGCCCACGGCATAGGCCAGCAAGGCGGTGAGCACCAGTGCCACCACCAGGGCCACCCAAGGCGACTGCATCCACAACAGGGCCGCGGGCAACGGCAGGATCTTGGCCGACAGTGCCGCCGAGAAGTAGGCACCGAGACCGACGAAAGCCGCCTGCCCGAAGCTGGTCAGGCCGGCCACACCGGTCAGCAGCACCAGTCCCAGCACCACCAGCGAGGCCAGGCCGATGTTGTTCAACAAGGTCATGGTGAACGGCGGCAGCACGAACGGGGCGGCCGCCAGCAGGACCACGAACAGGCCCAGCGCCACGCGCGAGGACAAGCGTGCCTGCGAACGTTTGGAAGAAGAGGCGGAAGCAGCGGGTTTCATTCTTCTTCCTCCACGTGACGGGTCGACAGAGAACGCCATAGCAGGATGGGGATGATCAGCACGAAGACGATGATTTCCTTGTAGGCACTGGCCCAGAAGGTGGAGAAGGATTCGATCAGACCGATGGCCAGCGCACCGAGGGCTGCCACCGGATAGCTGACCAGCCCGCCGATGATGGACCCGACGAAGCCCTTGAGGCTGATCAGGAAGCCCGAGTCATAGTAGATCGTGGTGATGGGGGCAATCAGCACACCGGACATTACGCCAATGAGCGAGGCCAGCAGGAACATGGCCTTGCCCGCGAACACCGGGGAAATACCCATGAGGCGCGCGCCCATCCGGTTCAGCGCTGCGGCGCGCAGGGCCTTGCCATAGAGCGTGCGCTCGAACATGAGGAACAGCCCGACGATCAACAGCAGCGATACGCAGATCACCCACAGCGCCTGGCTGGACAAGCGCAGGCTGCCTACTTCCAGACTGGCGTCGGTGAAGGGAGCAGTGCGTGCGCCTTCGGGGCCGAACACCAGCAGCGCCACCCCGACCAGGGCCACATGCACGGCAATGGAGACGATCAGCAGCACCAGCGGCGAGGCTGAGGCGATGGGCTGGAAGGCCATGCGGTACATGAGCGGCCCCATCGGCACCAGCAGCAGCAGGGTCATGACGATCTGCGCCAGCATGGGCAGGGTGGAGAAGTTGACATTGAGGGCGACACCCGCCACGACCAGGGCATAGACCAGCTTGGCCGGCAGCCACAGACCGGGCCGACGGCGGCTGGTGCGCCACATGTCGTAGAGATCGAAGGCGCAGGCGCCCAGGCACATGGCCACCAGCAGCCAGGCCACGGTCAGCGACTGGCCGTTCTGCATCATGCCCATGGTCAGCGCGCCGAAGGAGACAAACTCTCCCTGCGGGATCAGCAGAATACGGGTGACGGTGAAGACCAGGACAATGGACAGCGCCAGGAGCGCATAGATGGCGCCGTTGGTGATGCCGTCCTGTCCCAGCAGCGCCACGATTTGGAGATTCATTGCGACTTCCTTGTGGAGCCGGCGCGCGCTGCCATCCAGCGGAGACGACGCGCCAGGTTCGGGATGCGTGTGGAGGTGAAACGCTCCGGCGGTCCGGCGTGGAGGCCGGGGCCGACGGAGCAGGCAAGGTCCTTATGGCTTGAGCAGGGTCCAGTTGCCACCCTTGACGGTGATCAGTTCGCGTCCGCGCTCATCGAACCCGCTGTGGTCGGCCGGGCTCATGTTGTAGACGCCCTGGGTGCCTACCACTTCCCTGGTATTCTCCAGTGCATCACGCAGGGCGGCCCGGAATTCCCTGCTGCCCGGCTTGGCCTTTTTGGCAGCGACGGGAATGGCCTTCTCCAGCAGCAGGCCGGCGTCATACACGTTGGCGCCGAAGGTGGCGGGCACGGCGTTGTACATCTTCTTGTAGGCGTCGATGTAGTCGGTGGCGACCTTCTTGGAGGGATTGCTGTCCGGGATCTCCGGCAGCACCAGCATCAGGCTGGCCGCCAGGATGGTGCCCTCGACCTTGTTCTTGCCCAGTTGCAGGAAGGCCGGCAAGGCCGCGCCGTGGGTCTGGTACATCTTGCCCTTGTAGCCCTGGTCATACAGCGTGGTCTGCGGCAGGACCGTGGCGGCACCCGGTGCGGCCACCAGCACCGCATCGGGGTTGGCCGCGAGGATCTTCAGGGTCTGCGCGGTCACCGAGGTATCGGTGCGCTGATAGCGCTCGTTGGCGACGATCTTGATGTTGTTCTTGGCGGCCAGCTCACTGAAGACCTTGGCCCAGTTCTCACCGAAGGGATCGTTGATGGTGATGAAACCCACCGTCCTGATCTTGCTCTTGACCATCTGCGCCACCAGCGCGCTGGCAATCAGATCATCGTTCTGGGTGGTCTTGAAGACCCACTTCTTCTGCTCCGTCATCGGCAGGACCACGGCGGCGGTACCGACCGGGGCCAGCAGGGGTACGCCCGCCTCGGCGACAAAGGAGATCACGCCCATGGCATTGGGCGAACCGCTGGGGCCGATGATGGCATCGACGTTGTATTCGGAGATCAGCTTCTTGACTTCGGTGACCGACTTGGTCGGATCGCTGGCATCGTCCAGCGAGATGTATTCGATCTTGAGATCACCGGCCTTGGTCGGCAGCAGCGGCACGGTATTCTTTTGCGGAATACCCACCAGCGAAACCGGCCCGGTCGAGGAGGTCACGACCCCGATCCTGACCTGGGCAAAGGCAGCATTGCCGGCGACGCTGGCGAGGGTTCCGGCAGCGGCCAGGACGGCAGTGGCGGCGGTGGCAATCAGACGTTTGTGCAGCATGTGTTTCTCCCTTGTTGGTTGAGATGATGGCGGGCTTTCCCACTACGCCACCGATCTGGGACAGCAATCTGACATCGGCGCAGGGCCGCTCCGCTCAACGCATGTAGAGCCCGCCATTGATGTCGAGGCAGGCACCGGTGGCCGAGCCCGCCTCGGGCGACGCCAGCAGCAGGACCGCGTCGGCGATGAAGTCGGGTTCGCCCAGCGTCTTGACCGGAATGGTGGCGATGGTGGCGGCCAGCTTGTCGGCCGGGACGATCTCGCGCACGATGGGCAAATCCAGCGGACCCGGCGAGATGGCGTTGACGGTCACCCCCGCCCCCGCCAGTTCCCGTGCAAAGACCTTGGTCAGCGTCAGCACCGCTCCCTTGGCCGCGGCATAGTGCGCACCGGTGGCGGTACCGCCGTTCTGTCCGGCCAGCGAGGCGATGTTGATGATGCGTCCGTAGCCGCGATCGGCAAAGCGTTTGCCGAACACCTGGCACGCAAGAAACGTGCCTTTCATGTTGATGGCCGTGACCTCGTCCCACTCCTCGGGAGTGATCTCCATGAGTGGTGCCACGCGCGAGCGGCCGGCATTGTTGACCAGCACCGCCGCCCCGCCCCAGCGCAGTTCGATGGCATCGCAGGCGGCGATGAAGTCGGGCTTGCGGCGCACATCCAGCGCCAGCGGCATGGCGGTGGCGCCGCTTGCGTCGAGACTGGCGGCCACTGCCGAGACCTGCTCCAGGTCGATGTCGGCCAGCGCCACCTTGTAGCCGGCCGCGTGCATCTTGCGCGCGATGCTTTCACCGAGGCCGCGTGCGGCGCCGGTGACCAGGGCAATCTTCTTGTCCATGATCAGCCGCCCTGAATGATCAGGGCACGACCCACGCGGGCTTCGATCTTGCCGTACTTCCACAGACGGTGTTCACCAACCATGGTGGTGCGGAACAGGTTGCAGGCAGCCACCACCGTATCGAGGTCGACCACGTCGGCCATGATGTAGAAGGTCCAGGGAGCGTCGTCGGACTTGCCCACCATCAGGCGATCGTCATCCATGGTGCCCAGCACCTTGATGCCGTCCATGGTGGCCAGGGCGGTCATCATCTGGCCATAGGCCTGCCACACCGGACCGGTCTCGGTGGCGGGCAGGTCGAAGAAGTTTTGCGTCACGCCGACACAGAAGAGGACGCGCAGCGGTTCTTTGTCATTGTCTGGAATTTGGCTCATGGAGGCTCCGGGCTGAAAACGAGAGAATAAAAATGCGAGAAGGCAGCGGCTTACAGGAAGCCCGGCATCGGCGGCACGCCCAGCGTGACCGCACCGGCACCGTCATAGATGCCCTCGCCCAGAAAGGCGTGCTGCTTGACCACGGCGGCATCGCGCAGGTAGCGCTGCAGCGGGTGGTTGCTGTAGATGGCAGTGGTGCCGGCCAGACCGAACATGGCCTGTGTGACTTCATTGCCGACCTTGGCAATTTCCACGGCAGTCAGGCGCAGCAGGCTGACCTGCTCGGGCGTGACGGGGTTGCCTGCGAGGATGCAATTCCAGACTTCGCTGGTGGCGTCATAGAGGAAGGCGCGCGCCGAACGCAATTTCGCTTCGGCCTTGGCGACCTCGATGCGCACATAGGAACGGTCGGCCAGCTTGGGCGCACCGGTAATGGCCACACGACCGCCGGACATCTGGTTGATCTCGTCGATGGCGGCGCGTCCCACGCCCAGGTTCACCACGGCCAGCACCTGGGCGGCATAGGCGATGGTCGGATAACGGTACAGCGGTTCATCGATGGTGGCAGCACCGCCACGGATGAAGGTCCACTCATCTGCAACGAATTGCTGGCTGACCTTGAGGTCATGGCTGCCGGTGCCGACCAGTCCCATCACGTCCCAGTTGTCGATGATCTCGACCTGCTCCGGCGGCAGCACGGCGGTGCGCGGCTTGGAGCCGGCCTGGCCGGGCATGGCCGCTCCGATACCCACGCCCAGGACATCGGCGCCCTTGCAGCCGCTGCCGAATTTCCAGGTGCCATTGACCATCCAGCCGCCGTCAACCTGGGTCGCTGGCTGCAGCGGGAACAGGCCACCGGCGAAGGTCAGGTCCGGACCGTTGGCGTAGAGCCTGGCCTGCGTTTGCTTGGGCAAGGCGGCCAGGTAGACCGAGGCCGAACCGAAACTGGCGACCCAACCCACCGACGCATCGGCCACCGAGATCCGTTCGATCAGCTGCAGGAAATCCATGGGCGACATGCCGCTGCCGCCAAAGCACTGCGGGGTGGCGGCGCGATAGACCCCGACCTTCTTCAACTGCGCGATGAAATCCCTGGGCACGAAGCGCTGCGCGGCGAATTCGTCGCGGCGAGCGCGGATCTCGGCCAGCAGCGGGACCAGGGCATCTTCTTCACGGACCGCCAGCGCGGCCGGGTTTTCCATCACGGACATTGCATTCTCCAGGTGGCTTGCATCAGAATGAAGTCGAGTGTAGGGAGCGGCCCCTCCCGGTTCAATCGGGAGCGCTGCAGTTTTTTTTAGGGGAATAGGTGAAGTCTTCTAAAGAAAACCCCTAGGCCTGTTCCCGAACTGCGAAGCCGGTGTGCCCTTGTTTGCGTGAACCCATCCATGGAGCAAACACCCTCCGGCAGATCATGAAGCGATGACCGAGAGAAGCGATGTCCGAACAATCCGCCGCCCCACCTTCCCCTGCTCTGCCCGAGGACACCATCCGCTTCGGGCTCGACGATTTCCGCCGCATGATGGAGGCGCTGCCCATGTGCATCATCCTGCATGACGCCCGCACCAAGTCCATCCTCTGGGCCAATCCCTCGGCCTGCCAGGTGCTGGGATTCACGCTGGAAGAACTGCTGCCCCTGAAGGCCCCGGACATGAGCCGGCAGTCGCACGAATACCGTCGCGAGATCGGCCGCAAGTGGCTGCACGATGCCGTGCTCCATGGCAGCAACATGGTTGAGTGGTGCTACCGCGCCAAGAACGGTGACGAGATCCTGTCGGAAGCCATTGCCACGCTGGTGCCGCTGACCGAGCGCGACGTCATCATGGTGCAGTTCCGCGATATTGCGCGCGAGGAACAGATACGGCGCGAGATGAAGAAGCTCGAGAGCCGCCTCAAGGAATTCATGCAGGACTCCGACGAGGGCGTGACGGTCCTGCGTTCCGACGGCGGCATCGAATACCTGAGCGACGCCGGGCGCAAGCTGCTGGGGGTACGGCCGGGCCAGAATCCGCCCAAGAACTTCGTCGAGCAATGCCTGCCGGAGTCGCGCGAGGAATTGCTGGAGTTGCTCACGCTGTCGCTGCCGGACGCGATCAGCTTCCCGCTGCGCTACCAGATCCTGCGCAAGGATGGGCTGGTGCGCTGGCATCATGCGGTGTGCCGCTACATCGAGATCGAAAACGACCTCAAGGGCCATCTGCTGCACTTCCATGACATCACGGACCAGGTTGAGGCCGAGGAGGCGCGACGCCGCGACCAGGCCGCGCTGGAATACCTGGCGCGTCACAATGCCATGGGCGAGATGGCGACGGCCATCGCGCATGAGCTGTCGCAGCCGCTGGCGGCGATCCGCAACTTCCTCGAAGGCTCGGTCCTGCGCATCCGCCACAGCCAGGCTCTGGGCGAACAGGCCGGGCAGATCGTATGGGGACTGGAAAGCGCCAGCCGCCAGGTTGACCACGCGGCCACCATCATCAAGAGCGTGCGCGAATACGTGGTTCGACTGGAGCAGAGCGAGGGGCTCATCGACCTCAACGCGGTCCTCGAGGAGGTGCGCTGGTTCATCGAAATGAAGGCCGCCGAAAGCAAGGTACACCTGCACATCGAAACGCAGACGCAGCCCTTGATGGTGAGTTGCGAGAAGGTACTGATCGGCCAGGTGATCTTGAATCTCGCCTTCAATGCCATCGAGGAGATGACGGCATTCCCCGAGGGTGCGCGCCATGTACGCATCGGTACTGCCCGTAGCGGCGGCAATGCCCTGCTGACCGTGGCCGACGAAGGACGCGGTATCGATGCCGGTCATCGCGAGCGGCTCTTCGATGGCTTCTTCTCTTCCAAGGTCAGCGGCAACGGCATCGGCCTGGCACTGTGCAAGAACATCATTGCCCGCCATCGCGGCGACATCTGGGCACAACCCGGAGAGGTGCAGGGTGCAGCAGCGCACGTGCAAGAGGACAAGCCACGCGGCACTCGCTTCTGCTTCACGCTGCCGTTGGTCCAACGCCACACCTAAAGATAGCTTTAGGGTCCACAAGCGACGCGCCGGCTTGGTGATTGTGCGCACTTGCATGGTGAGGTTCTGCACGATTGTCCCGCCTGAAGGCCGATTCATGCACCGGATTCGAGAGTCGATGCCACATCGGCCGCGTACATGAATGACGCTTATTCCCGCTATCGGCTGCATCAATTTGATCTGACGCAAATGCGCTTCCTATGATGGGCACACATGACGACTTGTCATGCACGCCACGCAGACCTCCACCGCACCAGGCTGCGTTCGCCGCTGCGCACCGGACTCACCCGGCACGCTGCGCGACCATCACACTGCAACACCACAGGGAGCCTTGTCACATGAAGAAGAAACTACTGGCCGCCGCCTTGCTCGCGGCCGGCACGGGGATGGCACATGCACAGAGCAGCGTCTCCATCTATGGCCTGATCGATCTGGGCCTGACCTACTACTCCAACGCCACCAAGTCCGGCGGCGGCAGCGCTTCGCTGCTGCGCATGGATAGCGGCATCGCCCAGGGCAGCCGCATCGGCTTCAAGGGCACAGAAGATCTGGGCGGGGGGCTCAACGCCTTCTTCACGCTGGAGACCGGCTTCGGTGCCGATGACGGCAGTCTCGGCCAGGGTGGCCTGCTGTTCGGCCGCCAGTCCTTCGTCGGCCTGGGCAGCAAGCAATGGGGATCGATCAGCGTGGGCCGCCAGTATGACTTCATGGCCAATATCGGTGGTCAGTACGCAATGGGCGCCTTGTCGCCGGCCGGCTCCCTGGGCTGGGGTCTGCATGCCGATGCCGCCCACGGCACGGCCTTGAACAACCACATCTATGGCGGCGACCGCACCAACAACTCGATCAAGTACAACAGCGCCAAGTTCGGTGGCCTGAGCTTCGGTGCCATGGTCGGCCTGGGCGAAACGGCTGGCAACAACAATGCGGGCCGCACCGTCAGCGCCGTGGGCCAGTACGACAGCGGCGCCTTCAGCGGTGCACTGGCCTACACCGACGTCAAGGACAGCACCGGCAGCTTCTCCACGCGCATCTACGGCGGCGGCGCGCGCTACCGGATCGGTGCCTTCACACCCTTCGGCGTCATCACTCAGGTCAAGAACACCAGTACCAGTGCCAAGGCCACCACCTATGAACTGGGCACGGTCTATGCGTTGACGCCGCTGTGGGATCTGGCAGCGGCCTACCAGTTCCAGAAGCGCAACCAGGCCGTGGGCAATGCCCAGGCGCTGGTGGCGACGGTGGACTACAAGATCTCCAGGCGCACCGACCTGTACCTGAGCGCCGTGTATGACCGCGACAAGGGCTACAACGCCTATCCGGTCTTCGGTGGCGGCATCCAGTCATCGACCGGCAACCAGAGCGCAGTGCGCCTGGGCATTCGTCATCGCTTCTGAAACGAGCGACGACGGACGACGACGGACGACTTGAGGAGGGAAGACCGCGGCCGACATCCGGCGGTCTTCCCGCAGGAGAACGGCCCGCCGCACTGGCGGGCCTTCTGCCTTGCACGGGAGGCGATCAGCTGCTGCGACCGTAGCTCTGCAGCATGTCGATGACGATCTGGCGCAACCAGCTGTTGCCGGCATCGGCATCGAAGGCCGGGTGCCAGTGCAGGGTGATGTCCACCGCCGGCAGTTTGACCGGCAGTTCGTAGGAGAGGAATACATCCGGGTGTTCGCTGTGAAAGAGCCTGGCGATACGCGCCGGGACGGTCGCCACCAGATCGGACTTGCCGAGGATGCGCGGCAGCACCGTGAAGTGCGGGATCGACAGGCTGATCTTGCGCTGCACCCCGAGATTGCGGAAGGAGTTCTCGACCTGGTGATGACTGCTCTCGGCGGACTCCACCAGTACGTGCGAGAGCGACAGGAATTCGTCCAGCTGCAACTGTTCCCGCGCAGGCAGCGCAGGCCGCTTGCGCATCATGCAGACATAGGTTTCGCGAAACAGCAGTTCGTGGCAGGTCACCGCCTTCAGGGCCGGCAGGTTGCCGAAGGCGAAATCGAGCTGTCCCGTGCGCAGGGCTTCTTCCAGATGCGCCGGCGACACCTGCTCCACCTGCAGTCGCGTGTGCGGTGCCTGCGCCGTCAGCAGTTCGCACAGCTGCGGCAGGAACATCATTTCGGCCACGTCGGTCATCGAGGCGCGAAAGACGCGCGTACTGGCGGCCGGATCGAAGCGCTCGGTATAGCGCAACGCATCCTGCACCGCCTGCAGCGCGCGATTGATGGGCTTGGACAGTTCCAGCGCGGCGGGGGTGGGCTGCATGCCCTCCTTGGTGCGGATGAAGAGCGGGTCATCGAAGATCTGGCGCAGCCGTCCCAGGGCGTAGCTCACCGCTGGCTGTGACAGGTGCAGGCGATTGCCGGCCAGGGTCAGGCTGCGTTCATCGGCGATGGCCTGGAAGACCCGCAGCAGGTTCAGGTCCATGTTGTTGAAGGTCGCCATAGCAGTCTCCGGAAGGGGTCGCGCAGGGCCTGGGGCCGATCAGCGATATCAAGGAAAAGCGGTCATCACTATCCATGCCGCTTATGTGAAAAATATTTTACATCAATTTGATCTATTTTAAGGCGACTTTTAGAATGCTTCATATCAGCCAAGGAACCCGCCTGCATCCCGCTTCCCGCGTGGATTGCCAGCCTGTACGCCCCCATTTGAACGGCAGCGCCATGAACCCTCAGCCCATGTCTTCCTCTCCCCGGCAGACAACAGTGTCAGCCCCTGTTTCGGCCCGCAAGCGCCGCGAGCAGTCCACCCTGCAAGAACAGGCCCGCATCGTCTGCCTGGGAGCCGCAGGATGAGCAACGCCACCCCGCGCACCGTCCCCGGCACCGGCAACGCCCTGCTCTCGCGCTTCCACCTGGGGGGCAGCGGCCCGACGGTGGCCATCAAGGATTGCATCGACATCGCCGGCCAACCCACCTGCGGCGGCAGCGCCGCGCTGGCCGACGCACCACCGGCCACGGCCCACGCCGATGTGGTCCGCAAGTTGCTGGAGGCCGGCTGGCAAATCACCGCCCGCGCCAACATGCACGAACTGGCCTATGGCATGACCGGCATCAATGACTGGAACGGCACCGCCGTCAATCCACAGGACGCAAGCCGCATGACCGGTGGCTCCTCCAGCGGCTCGGCCTCGGCCGTGGGCGCGGGGCTGGTGGATATGTCCATCGGCAGCGATACCGGCGGCTCGATCCGCCTGCCCGCAGCCTGCTGCGGCGTGATCGGATTGAAGCCGACCTTTGGACGCGTCAGCCGCGCCGGGGCGTATCCGGCGGTGAGCAGTCTGGATTGCGTGGGCCCGTTTGCGCGCAGCATGGACCTCATCATCAGCGCCATGGCCAGCATCGCCCCCGGTTTCGACCGCGCTGCCGCTACCGCAGCGGTAGCACAGGCCGGCGTAAAACTGGTGACGGTACAGGCCGATCCCGAGATCGCAGAGGCCGTCGCCACCGCCTTCGCCGCCAGCGGCTGGCAAGGCGCTGCCTGGACCCCGCACCACATGCACGCCGCCTTTGAAGCCGGCATGACCCTCATCAACCGCGAGACCCATGATGCCTTCGGTCATCTGCTGGGCCTGGGCAAGCTGGGGGCGGATATCGAGAAACGCCTCTCGGCGGCGGCCACCACCAGCGATGAAGCCGTGGCCCAGGCCGAAGCCGTGCGCGCCGCCTTCAGCGCCGAAGTCGATGCTGCGCTGGCTGACGCCGATGCGCTGCTGCTGCCGACGCTGCCGGCCCTGCCGCCGACGCTGGCGGCGATCGGCCAGGGTGCCTCGGTGCTGATGCTGTCTTCGCTGGTGCGGCCCTTCAACCTGTCCGGCCATCCGGCCCTGAGCATTCCGGTGCCCATCGCCGGCAGCCCGCTCAAGGCCGGGCTGCAACTGGTGGGCCGCAAGGGCGATGACGAACGCATCTGCGCGCTCGGCCTGCACCTGGAGCGCGTGCTCAGCCAGCAGGCATGAGCATCACTGATCACATCAGCTCGCCAAGATCAACACTGACAACGACTGCAAGCCACTGGAGAAAGCCATGAATGCACCGCTACGCTTCCACCCGCGCAAGACCGATTCCTCCTATGCCGATCTGGTACAGGATGCGGTGGTGGATCCTTCGCTCTACACCGATCCGGCCATCTTCGAAGCGGAGATGGACAAGATCTTCTACAAGACCTGGATCTGGGTCGCCCATGAAAGCGAGATCAGGAACCCGGGCGACTTCAAGACTGCCCAGATCGGCCGCCAGCCGGTCATCGTAGTACGCGACAAGACCGGCAAGGTCAACGTGCTGGAAAACCGCTGCCGCCACCGTGGCGCCACCGTGTGCGAAAAGCACAAGGGCAATGCCACCGGTTTCACCTGCCCGTATCACAGCTGGTCCTATGGCCTGGATGGCAAGCTGCGCGGCCTGCCCTATCCGGAAGGCTATGAAGAGGTCATCGAAAAGGCCGACCTGCCCCTGCAGAGCCTGCGTGCGGAGAGCTACAACGGCATGATCTTCGCCTCCTTCAACCAGGAGATCGAACCGCTGTCGGACTTTCTCGGCCATGCCAAGAAATGGATCGACCTGTTCATGAAGCAAGGGGCCGGATTCCCCATCAAGGTCCAGGGCGAGCACAAGTTCAGCTTCAAGGGCAACTGGAAGATCCAGCTGGAAAACACCACTGACGGCTATCACTTCCCGGTGGTGCACAAGACCTTCCTGTCGTCGGTCGATGAAGAAACTTCCGAGATGCTCTCCTTCATGACCGATGACCAGTCCATCACCCGCTCGCTGGGCAATGGCCACAGCGTCATGATCATGGTGCCCGAACACGTGGACCTGGATGTGGACGATGGCAGCGAACAACTGCAGGAGCGCTTCGCCCACGTCACCGAAGAACTCTCCAGAACCATGCCGCCCGAACAGGTGCGCCGCATCGTGCGCTCGCTGCACGGCGCCGGCTTCAACCTGAACCTGTTCCCCAATGTGGCCATGTCGATGTCCTTCTTCCGGGTGCTGCATCCGGTGTCGGTGGGCGAGACACAGATCCGCCACGTGGCCCTGGGCATGGACGGCGGCCCCGAAATCGCCAACCGCGAACGCCTGCGCATCCACGAACACTTCCAGGGTCCGTTCGGCTTTGGCAGCCCCGATGACGCCGAAGCCTGGGAACGCGTACAGACCGGCTCCTACGCCGGTCGCAATGCGCCCATCCTGGTCAATCGCGGCCTGAACCGCGAATGGGTGGACGACAACGGCGACAAGGTGTCGCACTCGACCGATGAAACCGGCATGCGCGAAGCCTATGCCATGTGGAAAAAGATGATGGAGAAATGATCGATATGAACCAACAAGACACTCTGCAAGGCATCCCCGCGCCCATGGCGCGTGCCATCGCCTTCATCTGGAAGGAAGCTGAACTATTGGACCGAAAGGACTATGCCGCCTGGCAGTCCCTGTGGACCGAGGATGGTTACTACGTGGTGCCCATCGATCCCGAGACCACCGACTATGCGGCCACGCTGAACTACGCCTACGACAATGCCCACATGCGCAAGATCCGCATCGAACGCCTGACCTCGGGCCACGCGATGTCGGCCGTGGATGCGGCGGCGACCGTGCGCACGGTGTCGCGCTTCGTCCCGGTGCACCTGTCGGAGGAGCTGGTCGAAATCACCTCGGCCCAGGTGCTGGTGGGCTACAAGCGCCAGCAGCACACGATGTTCGTGGCCAACCTCACGCATCGCCTGCGCTTCACGCCCCAGGGTCCGAAGATCGAGCAGAAGGTGATCCGCCTCATCAACTCCATGGACAGCCTCAACGCGCTGGGCTTCCTGCTCTGAGCGTGCGCACCGCACATTCGCACTTGAAATGAACCGACGAGTATTGGCCTCATGAAACTGATCGTAGACACCCTCACCGATGAAACCGGCGACATCCGTTCCTTCCGCCTGGTGCGCGCCGATGGCGCCCCGCTGCCAGCCTACGAGCCGGGGGCCCACATCGACGTCACCGGGCCGACCGGGATCATGCGCCAATACTCGCTGTGCGGCCCGCTGGAAGACCGCTGCGGCTATACCATCGCGGTCAAGCGTGAAGCGGCTTCGCGCGGCGGCTCGGCGGCCTTGCATGATGCCGTCAAGCCGGGCATGGAACTGGAAGTGGGTACGCCGCGCAACCTCTTCGCGCTCGACACCAGCGCACCGGAACATCTGCTCTTCGGTGCAGGCATCGGCGTGACCCCTCTGCTGGCGATGGCCTATCGCCTCTGGGCTGACCAGAAGCCCTTCACACTGCATTACTTCGTGCGGGCACGCGAGCATGCGGCCTTTGCCGATCTGCTGGACAATGCCCCCTTCGCCGCGCAGGTGCGTTTCCACTATGCGGTGATGCCGGCGCAGATGGCGCACTACCTCACGGCTTGCCTGGAAGCCGGCAGCAAGGAAGCCCACGTCTACACCTGTGGCCCGGCGCCTTTCATGGAAGCGGTGGTCAAGTGCGCAGCGGCCAGCCGCAGCGAAGAGGCGATCCACCTTGAACACTTCGCCGCACCGGCGGCCCCGGCCACTTCTGCCGAAGTCGGTGGTGATGCGGCCTTCGAAGTCAAGCTGGCCAGCTCGGGCAAGGTAGTGCAGATTCCGGTAGGTATTCCCATCGTCGATATCCTGGCGCGCGAGGGCATCGTCATCGATACCTCCTGCCGCGAAGGCATCTGCGGCACCTGCGTGGTACCGCTGCTGGAGGGCGAGCCGGATCATCGCGACAATTGCCTGTCCAGGAAGGAAAAGGCGGCCAATGACCAGATCTGCACCTGTGTCTCGCGGGCCAGGTCGGGGATGCTGGTGCTGGATCTTTGACGCACACACTGGCGTCTGTCCTGGTCCGAACGGTTTTCGCACACTCTGCGCGCACACTGTTCTCAAATAGCCGGACGTAAAAGCATGAATGCCATTCAGCATTGTGCTGAATGGCATTCATCTTTGATGACGGGTAAAGAATTTACAGCGCCGTACGCTTGACCTTGTGGAACAGCCGGTTGAAGTAGATGAGGCTGTCCTTCTTCTCATTGACCTTGACCTCGGCCAGCTCCACGAACATCACCGAGTGCGTGCCCACCTCCTTGAACTCGCGGATGCGTCCCTGCAGCTTGACCAGCGCGTCGGCCAGCACCGGCTGCCCCAGTTCGCCGGGTTCTTCCCAGATATCCCAACCGAAGCGCTCTTCCATCGGGACCTTGGTGGCACCGGAGAAGTGCATGGCCAGTTGTTCCAGCTCGTCGGAGAGCACATTCACGCACAGGCGACCATTCTTCTTGAACACGTCGTGCATGGCACTGCCGCGATTGATGCAGACCAGGATCGTGGGCGGGGTATCGGTGACCGAACAGACCGCCGACGCAGTGATGCCGCAACGGCCTCCCTGGCCATCGGTGGTGATGATGGACACCGCCGCCGGCAGATGCGCCATGGCATTGCGAAATTCCAGCTGCTCGGGCGCAAGGGCGGCGCAGGCGATGGGTGCGGCGGTTTTTTCTTTCTGGATGGCGGTGCTGTGCATGGAATCTCCCTGTGATGCACGCCGATGAAGCACGGCGCTCGATGACAGCAGGTTAAGGCATGAGCATGGTGCAGACAATCCGGGCCACACGCCCGCCCCACAGGGGATTGCGGCAAAAGATCTAGGTAAAAATACCTAGACCATCGTCAGGAGGAGGGTGTTACAGTGGCGCTGATCCCAAGAATTTCAGGCCTGTTTTTTGCATAAGTCAAAGCGCAAGGATTTGATTTGTGCCGACCAGACCATCAAGACATCGAGAGGGTCGGAAATAGTGCCGGTGCAAGCCGGCTCCATTTTGACGAGACGAGGAGTGCAGATGGAAACCAACCCGCCGGTGGTCTACATCGTCGACGATGACGAGGCCGTTCGGACCTCGCTGGCCTGGCTGCTGAGCTCGGTCAATATCCGGACCGAATGCTTCGAGGGTCCCGAGGCCTTTCTCAAGGCCTATGACGCCAACAGCCTGTCCTGCCTGATTCTGGATGTGCGCATGCCCGAGATCAGCGGCTTCCAGCTGCAGGATCGCCTCAAGGAAATCGGGGCCGACATCCCCGTGATCTTCGTCTCGGGGCATGGCGACATCCCCATGTCGGTGCGCGCCCTGCACAATGGCGCGGTCGACTTCCTGGAAAAGCCCTACAACTCGCAGCAGATGCTCGAACGCATCCAGATGACGCTTAAGCACGTGGCCGGCAACATGCAGGCCCGCGAGCGCCGCCAGCTACTGAAGGCGCGCCTGAAAACGCTCACGGCACGCGAGCGCGAGATCCTGGAGAAGGTCATCATGGGCCAGTCCAGCAAGCTCATCGCGCGCGACCTCAACATCAGCGTCAAGACGGTGGACGTGCATCGCGCCAGCGTCAAGGACAAGCTCGGCTGCCAGAGCACGGCAACGCTGGTGCGCGATGTGCTGATGGACTTCGGGCCTGAATTTCTCAGGGCGGCCTAATCGCTGCTGAACTGTCCTGATCTTCCCTCTTCCCTCGACCCTCTACCCTCTTTCCTGAGCCTGCATGACAAGGGCCGCAGCATGCTGCGGCCCTTGTCGATGTTTCCTGTTGCCTGCGATTGGCTTACGCGGCCTGCAAGGCAAAGAAAGCCACCGCCCGCTTCAGTTGCGCCGCCTGGTCTTCCAGCGACTTGGCCGCGGCCGCAGCCTGCTCCACCAGCGCCGCATTCTGCTGGGTCACGCCATCCATCTGGGCCACTGCCTGGTTGACCTGGTGGATGCCTTCGGCCTGTTCGCGGCTGGCGGTGCTGATGTCGCCCACCAGGGTATGCGCGCCCTGCACGCTGCCCACCACCTCCTGCATGGTCTTGCCCGCGCGCTCCACCAGGCCGCTGCCGGCATCGACCTTGGAGACCGAGTCATCGATCAACTGCTTGATCTCCTTGGCGGCCGAGGCCGAACGCTGCGCCAGCGCGCGCACTTCGGATGCCACCACGGCAAAGCCGCGTCCCTGTTCGCCTGCACGCGCCGCTTCCACGGCGGCATTGAGCGCGAGGATGTTGGTCTGGAAGGCGATGCCATCGATGACGCCGATGATGTCGACGATCTTGCGCGACGACGTATTGATGTTGCCCATGGTATCGATGAGCTCCTGCATCACCTGCCCGCCCTGGCCGGCGATGGAAGCAGCGGTCTTGACGAGGTCATTGGCCTGATGCGCGTTCTCGGAATTGGTACGCACGCTGGAGGTGAGCTGCTCGATGGAGGCGGCCGTTTCTTCCAGCGCACCGGCCTGCTCTTCGGTGCGCGCCGACAGGTCCAGGTTGCCATTGGCGATCTGCCCCGAGGCCACGGCGATGCTGTCGGCCCCCAGGCGCACCGTGGAGACCACACCATGCAGTCGCTCGCTCATGCCTTGCAACGAAGCTACCAGCTGGCCCAGTTCGTCGCGGCCCATGGGGGCGGCGCGCGAGGTCAGGTCACCGGCGGCCACGCGTTGCGAGATGGCCAGCGCCGCATGTACCGGCCGGGTGATGCTGCGTGTGAGCAGCAGCGCAAAGGCAATACCGCAGATCAGGATCACGACTTCCAGCGCGAAGATCTGCCATTGACTGCTGGCGGCATCGCGGGCAATGTCGGCGGAAATCTCATCGATGCGCGCCCGTTCGAAATCCAGCAAGGCGCGCATGGCGGCCTGGGTATGGTTGGCAATGCCCACGTATTGCTGCTGGTAGAGCTCCTCCACCTTGGCCGCATCGCCCAGCTTCTTGGCCGCATAGATCTGGTCGCGGATGGTGAGGAACTGCTTGCGCGCCACGTTGATGGCTGCGAAGAGTTTTTTCTCGTCCTCGCTGTTGAGCAGTTGCTCGACGCTCTTCAAGGTTTGCGCGGACTCCTTGCTGGAGGCGGCGGCTTCCTTGGCCAGGAAGGCTTCAAGCTCGGGATCATGGCTCTTGACCACGGTGGTGGTGCGCTGGATGGCGATGAGCAGCAAGGTATTCCATTGCGACACCAGCCGTTCCGTCTTCAGCGGCACATCCATCATCTCCTGCGTCTGGTAGGCCACCGTCTTGAGGCGCCAGATGCCCACCGCCGCAACCACCATGGAAAACACCAGCACCACGGCAAAGCCCGCCCCCAGACGCGAGCCGATACGTATGTTCTTGATCATGCTTCTTTCCATCCCAACCATGTTGACTATGGCGCCCCGAAAGACGGACTTTCCCTGACCGTCCGGCTTGCCCCCTGATGCGTACCAGCAAGACTGGTGCCAACCCCTTGGCCTTCCAGTGACCGCCGCCCTGCATGCGGTCGATTCTAGGAGTGCGCTGGCCTGGCGACCAGTTCAAAATGAAGAAACATGGTATGCCGAAACGGCAACGCAAGCCCGCAAACCCTTGCCAGGCAAGGATATCCCAAACTGGCCGGGTGGAAACATTATGAAATGTAAAACATTAATTTTTTTGGGGGCGGAGGGGATGGCGGGCGTTTCAGCTGCTGCCTTGTTGGCGTTCCATCAATAGTCCTGGTCTTGCTTGGCCGCATGTCGGCCCAAAGTTGGGCACAATGGCGCCTTGCCTCCCCGTTTCCGGATCCTTGCGCACCATGACCACGCCGACCGCCCCCATCGCCCTGCTGCTGGCCGCCGGCCGTGGCAGCCGCTTTGGCGATCATGAAGAAAAACTGTTGCAGCCCTTCATTCATCACGATGGCCGTCCCGGCATGGTGGCCACTGCTACTGCTGCGGCCTTGCTGGAAGTGATGCCGGTACTGGCGGTGGTGCATGCGGAGGGCCCCTTGGCCGAGGCCCTGCGACAGGCTGGCTGCACGGTCTGCCTGACGGCGCAGGAGGCTGCGCGCGAGATGAGCGCCTCCTTGCGCTGCGCTCTGCAGCAGAGTGCAGATGCGTCGGCATGGCTGGTGGCACTGGCCGACATGCCACGCGTGCAGCCGGATACCTTGCGACAGTTGCGCGATGCGCTGGCGGCGGGGGCGTCGATGGTGGTGCCGGTGATGCAGGGACGGCGCGGCAATCCGGCCGGCTTTGCGCAGGTGCATCTGCCGGCCTTGCTGTCACTGCGGGGAGATCGCGGCGCGCGGGCCTTGCTGGAAAGCCCGGCGCTGGTGGAGATTGCGGTGGAGGATGCGGGGATCTTCGCCGACGTAGATACGCCGGAGGATCTGCACCGATTACGCGGTACGCTCTTCAGATCCCGCTGATCAAGGTGGATCGCGGCAGCTGCCTACATGGGCGGGGTAATGCCGTTCTTGCCGGCGCTGATGCTGATGGCCGTCAGGCTGCCATCGACATTCTTGCGCGCGCGCACCACCACCTTCACACCAGCCGCCAGCAGCGAGCGATCACCGGGTTCGATGCTGACCACCGGTACCCCCTCGGGTACCACGATCTTCTGCTCGCCGTTCCTGTACTTCAGCGTGAGGGTACGGCCGTGGCTGGCCACGACATCGCCCACGGTGCCATTGGTCATGGTGCTGTTGGGGGCCAGGTCGAAAGGACGATGGCCCTCGCCGGTACCGGCCATGGCGGGCGGGAAAACGTGCACCTCCAGCGCCCTCTGCGAACCGTCCGGCTGGGTGATGCCGGCCGCGCCGATATAGCTGCCGGGCTTGATGTCATTGATGTCGGCAATGGAGATGGCGGCCACGCGGGTGTCCTTGTCCAGCACCACGTTCTGCTGGCCACCCTCGTTGTTCTTGACCACCAGTTGGTCCTTGCCCACCGAGACGATGCTGCCCCGGATGCCGACCTGGGCCGCTGTCTGCGCCATGGCCGGGGATGCCACCAGATGACTGGCCAGCAGCACCGGGATCAGTGCGCCACGAAACACTTGGTGGAAAATGGTCTTGATCATGGGAAGAGGTACCTGAATGATGTCACGTATAGACGGAATCGATTCTAGGCAAAACAACACGACATTCGAATGACGGTCGGATGACAAAATTGTCATTCTTCTGGCCTGACCGCTTGGGCGCGAGCACCGCCACCGCGCTCATGGCGCAGGGTGGCGGCGTTCAGGCAGGTATTGAGGGGTGGCCGAGGCTGGCCAAGGGGGAAGGCGGACTCAGTTATCCTGATGCACCCAGTTGAAGCTCAAGGAGACGGGCTTTTCACCCACGCTGACCTTGCTGGTCTTCTTGACGCCGTTGTAGATGGCGGTGACCTGGTACTGTCCCGCTGGCAGCTTGAGGTTGGTCATGGGACCGGCACTGGGCAGATGAAAGACGCTCTTGTCGTGATGATCGGTGACATCGAGCTTGACGTTGCTGACGTAGGCGCCATCCTTGGCTTCGGAAAACAGCAGGCGCAGGTTGTAGTCCTTGGCCGCCTCGCGCAGCTTGGCCTGCTCGCCGGCACCGATGCCGCCGTTCATGTAGGCGACCGTGCCCTGCATGTCCTGGGCGTAGGTCAATGGCGCAGCCATGCCGGCGAGGCCGAAGACGATGGCACTGATGGCGGTGATCTTGGTGATGTCCATGATGGCTCCTTGTCGTGGTTCAGGATGAAAGTGCTGCCGCTCCATGGCGCAGCGTCGGGGCCAGCCCACTGCTGAGCTGACCGTCGATGCTTTACTGTAGGTCGACAAAATTAAGCGATCCTTAACACGCCAAAAGATTCCAGGCGAGCCGCCATCTCGCCAGACAGCGACGTCAGCGCGCCGCCATGGCCTGTGGCTGACGCAGATCTTCTTCCAGCTGCGCCAGCCGCCGCGCATGCTCTTCGATCAGCGCCCGCTGCACGGACACTGCATCAGACAGTGAAGCCATCCGGGCAGTACAGTAGCTGGCCACTTCATCGGCCAGTTCCTCCAGCACGGCCAGTACACTTTGTCCGATCGCCTCATACAGTTTTTCGTAGGACGGCGGCAGATCCCCGGCCACGCGTTCATAGCCGCTTCCGGTCGGCAGAACCAATGCCACCGGTACCGGTGCCGGAAGCACATGGCTGTCCAGTACCGCGCGTGCGTGGCGTTCGAAGGCGTGCATCAGTTGCGCGTGCAGGCTGGCCAGTACAGCGTCCACCTCATCGCTGGCGGCATGCTGCTCCAGCAGGGCCGGCAGACCCGGCATCACCTCGCGCCAGGCCAGTTGCACGATGCGCGCACGCCGGGCCGGCAGTGCATCCAGTTCATCCTGCACCAGCTGCTGCAAGCCCTGCAGCGCGGGCAGAGTCTGCGCTTGCAGGGGCGCCAGCACATCCTCCTGCAGATGATGCAGCAGGACCTCCGCCGGCTTGCGGTCGCGATAGGACAGGGCAGGCGCCAGCAACTCGGCGAGCGCCGCATACAGGCGCTCGAAGCCGGCCCCCTGCATCGCCTGGGCATCGGCACCGGCGGTCCGGGCCACATGCGCGGAGACCGACACCGGCGTCTTCAACTGATGCACCGCCACGCCCAGCGATTGCAGCTTGTCGGCAGCGCGGGCGCGCACGTCGGCTTCCTGGTCGGCGCGGTTGGCGTCGGATTTGTTGCGCAGGATCTTGACGATCTGCCCGTCCACCTCATCCTCATCGATCACGTCGCTGCGCGTGAGCACCGGCAGCAGCGGCTTGCCACGGCGCAGTTCGCGCGCCAGTTCATCGAGCTCCTGGACTTGTCCTGGCGAAGTCGAACTGGTCAGCCACAGTACGGCATCGGCACTGTCGAGGAAACGCTGCGTCAGCGCCGCATTCTCGTCGGTGGCCGAGTGCAGGCCGGGGGTGTCGAGCAGTACCAGGCCCTGGCCCAGGCAAACGCCCTGCAGGCGTGCCGTGGTTTCGGTGGCGCCTTCAGGGAAAGGAACTTCACTCTCCACCAATAGCCCGCCTTGCAGATGGAAATACTGCACCGTCTGGTGGCGCTGGCCGAAGCGCTGCGCGAGAAAGTTGCATAGCGAGCTTTTACCGGCATTGAACTTGCCGAACACCAGCAGCATGAGCTTGCCCTCGAAGCGCTGGGCCAGCGCGCGTGCGGGGGCGAGCGCAATCCATTGTTCTTCACGGCGGCGTGCCTGTCGTATCCGGTCTTCCTGCAAGGCGGCGATGTGGCGCGCCATGGGGCAGACAGACTGCAAGCCGCCGCCGGGCAGCGCCGCTTGCGCCAGTGCCTGGCCCAGCGCGGCCAGCCAGTCGCGCAGCGCCGCCAGCAGGGGCTGCAGGTCGGCCTCGCCCTGGCCGGTGCGGCCGATGGCATCGATGAAACGCTGTTCTTCGCGGCTCATGCGCCCTCCCCGTCTTGCAGCCGCGCCAGGGCCTGTCGCGCGCGGGCATGCGCGTGCAGATCGGACTGGCTGTTGGCGATCTGCTGCTGCAGGGCCTGGCGATCTTCGGACAGTTCGTAGTAATGCAGGAAGGATTGCGCAAGTTGCGCCTGCCCTGCCGGTTCGCAGAAACGGCGGCGCAGGTCGGCCCGGTATTTGATGGAGATGCCCAGCACGGCCACCATCACCGTATCCAGACTGGCCACCGAGGTCTGCTGACTGGCCGGCAGACCTTCCACGCCATGCTGGATCAGGTGCGCACGAATGGCGATGCAGGCGCGGGAATAGGCGACATGGATGCGCGCCCGTTCACGCTTGCCTGCGGTGAGCTTGAATTCGTCGGCGGCGGTATCGGGCACCAGGGCAGGATCGTCCCCTTGAAATTCGACGACCGGCAGCAGGTCCTGATGCACTTTTTCCAGCACGGCCTGCAGTCCCTGCTCGAAATCCTGGCGTTGTTGTTGCTGGCGCTGGCGCAGTGTCTGCAGCCCGCTCTCCAGCACAGCCTGCTGCTGCTGCAGCTGCTGGCCGATCTCCGTGAAGAGCAAGCTGCGTTCATGTTGGCGAGCGCCCGGGACCTGCTCCACCACCTCCCGCAGCAGCGCCTGCAGTGCAGGGATGCCGCTACGTTGCAGCAGCAGGGATTTTCCGCCTTCCACGCCGCTGCGATGGCGTGTCGAGGATACCGGATGCAGGGCGAGCCCCGGCGCCTGCGCAACAATGGCGGCGCTGACCTTGGCCAGTTGGTCTTCGTCGCTCATCTGGTCCACTTGCGTGAGCACGAACAGGGTCTGTCGCCGCGTGCGCTGCTGGTCCGCGCGCAGAGCCTGCAACAGCTGACGTTCGGCCGCATCGAGTTCGCCCTCCTTGGCCGCATGCACGAACAGACGCACGTCGGCCTGCAGCCAGGTAGCTTCCTGGGCGTGGTTGTCATCCTGCAGGGCGACATCGGCATCCAGTCCCGGCGCATCCAGCCAGCGCAGTTCGGCATGATGATGCTCGGACAGCGTGACCGTCTCGCGCCGGTCGGCCACGGCAAAGACGTCGCGCCCCATCAGTTCGTTGAGCAGGCGGCTCTTGCCGTGGTTGTACTTGCCGACCACCGTCACGGTCGGCACGGCGTGAACTTGCGCCAGCACGCGCAGGCGCGCCAGGTCATGCGCGCGGCCCGGCGCCACGGCCAGCACCTCGCGGGCCAGCGGATCGAAGACATCATCATGCGGCGATTTCATCGGGGGTCTCCTTGTGTTCATTTTTTCTGTGTGGGGCGGCCGATCAGCCAGTGCGCAGCCATGCCGATGACCACGCCCCAGAAGGCCGCGCCCAGTCCGAACAGGGTCATGCCGGACGCGGTAGCGAGGAAGGTGATGACGGCGGGCTCGGCGTGGATGCCGTCCTCGCTCATCAGGCGGATGTTGGACACGATGGCGCCGATCAGTGCCAGCCCGGCCAGGGCTGCGATCAGTTCCTTGGGAAAGGCGGCAAAGAGCGTCACGATGGATGCCGCGAAGGTGCCGCCGATGAGATAGAAGACGCCGTTGGCGATGCCGGCCACGTAGCGTCTGCCGGGCTCGGGATGGGCATCCTTGCCGGTACAGAGCGCCGCCGTGATGGCGGCCAGCACGATGGTGATGCCGCCGAAGCAGGCCGTCACCAGCGAGGCCAGCGCGGTCCCGGTGACCACGGCGCGCGTGGGCGGATGGTAGCCCGCCAGTTGCAGCACCGCCATGCCCGGCAGGAACTGGCCGGTCAGGCTCACCAGCACGAGCGGCACCGTCAGGCTGAAGAACACGCCCACGCTGAAGTGCGGGGCGATGAAGACGGGCCGCGCCAGTTCCAGGTGCAACACGCCGAGTTCGGTCCTGCCGCTTGCGAAGGCCACCGCAAAACCGGTCAGCGCCACCACCACGATGCCGTAGCGCGGCCACCAGCGGCGTCCCGCGAGATAGGCGCCCAACATGGCCGAGACCATCAGCGGGGCATTGGTGCTGGAGCGGAAGGCCTGCACCCCGAACTGGAACAGGATGCCGGCCATCATGCCGGCGGCGATGCCCTTGGGGATGATGGCGAGGATTTTTTCAAAGTAGCCGGTCACGCCGATGACGATCAGGATCACGGCGGCCATCAGGTAGGCGCCGACTACTTCCGGCATGCCGATGGCGGGAAAGAGACTCAGCAAGAGCGCCGTGCCCGGGGCCGACCAGGCCGTGATGATGGGCATCTTGAACCACCAGCTCAGCAGCAACCCGCTCACGCCCGCCCCCATGGAAATCCCCCACACCCAGGACACCAGTTGCGCCTGCGGCACCTGGCCGGCATGGGCGGCCTGCACGAAGATCACCAGCGGGCCGGCGTAGGAGATCAGTACTGCCAGAAACCCCGCCACCCAGGCGGTGAGCGAGCCTTGTCGTTGAACCATTGAAGCTTCCTTGCAGAGGCAACCGCACCAGCGTACAAAAGGGAAAAAGTCCGGCGCCCGATGGAGCGATGCTCCGGGGCGCCGAACCGGCTTGAATGACTAGCTTAAACGCTGCGCGAGATCGTGGCAGCCGACACGGTCGATGTCGCCTCGGCCGCCACGGCGCGCTGCCCGTGACGATAGCGCAGCAGGAAGATGCCGAAGGCCAGCGCCGCCACCAGGCCGGGAATCGCAAAGACCAGGAAATTCATGCTCAGCGGCAGCGCCGCCGCCATCAGTGCGCCCCCCAGCAAGGGGCCGACGATGGCACCCGAGCGACCCACACCGGAAGCCCAGCCCAGACCGGTGGAACGGATCGCCAGCGGATAGAACTGGGCGGTATTGGCATACAACAGGATCTGGGTACCGATGGTGGTCGCGCCCGCCACGATGATGAGCAGGTACAGCACCGGCGTGGGGCTGTTGAACCCCAGCAGGGCGATGGCGACGGTGCCGACCGCGAAGAAGCTCACCACCACCTTGGGCAGGGTGAAGCGGTCACCCAGCCAGCCGCCGCCGATGGCGCCGACCACGCCACCGAAGTTGAGCGCCAGCAGGAAGGACAGCGACGAACCCAGGCTGTAACCGGCGCTGGCCATGAGCTTGGGCAGCCAGGAACCGAGTGCATAGACCATCAGCAGGCAGCAGAAGAAGGCGATCCAGATCATCAGCGTGCCGACGGTGCGGTCCTGCTTGAAGAGCTCCAGCATCGGTGCGCCAGAGGGCTTGGCCTCGCCTTGCACCAGTTGTACATCGGCACCAGGCGCGGCGTGCGGCGCCACCTGCGCCAGCATGGCGCGCGCCTGCTCCTGCTTGCCGGCACGCAGCAGGAAGCCGACCGATTCCGGCAGCTTCCACAGGATCAGCGGCAGCAGCACCAGCGGCACGGCCGCAGCGAAGAACATCGATTGCCAGCCGAAGCGGGGCAGCATCCAGATGCCCAGGCCCGCACACAACACGCCACCCAGCGAATAGCCGCTGAACATGATGGCCACCAGGGTGCTGCGCAGGCGCTTGGGGGCGTATTCATTCATCAGGGCCACGGCATTGGGCATCAGACCGCCGCAACCCAGCCCGGCCAGGAAGCGGAAGATGCCGAACTCGTTGGGCGAACTGGCAAAGCCGCTGGCGAAGGTGGAAAGGCTGAAGAGCACGAAGCTGATCGCCACGCCCTTCTTGCGGCCGATGCGGTCGGCCAGGGGGCCGAAGATGAAGGCACCGAACATCATGCCGAACAGTGCATAGCTGCCCAATGCACCGGCCTGCACGGGTGACAAGGTCCACTCTTTCATCAATACCGGCAGCACGGCGCCGTAGATGAACAGGTCATAACCGTCGAACACCAGCAGCAATGCGCACAGGCACATCACCATCCAGTGGAATTGCGTGAAACGCGCGCCATCGATGATCTGGCTCACTTCCTGGGTTTTCATGGGGTCTCCTCCGTTGTCGTTTGTCTTGCGGGATTGGCGTTGTTTTGTGTTGTCATGCCCAGCATTTTTCTTGCCGTGGTCCGGTACGAGTCAGGCAGTTCTCTTCTTGCGCAAATGCGCCACCGCCTTGATCTCGATGAGGTAGCCGGGACCACCACCCAGCATGTGGGCACCGGTCGCCGTCCAGGCAGGCAGTGGATAGCTTCTCAGGTACTGGTTGCGGACCTTGATGAACAAGGGCAGGTCGCGCATGTCGGTATGGAAGGTGGAGAGGTCGACGATGTCGTCCAGGGTGCCGCCGGCGGTTTCCACCACCCGTTTCAGATTCTCGAAAGCCTGCACGATCTGCGCCTCGCGCGGCTCGACCAGCTGCATGTCGGGACCGCGTCCGATCTGGCCGGAAACGTAGAGCACATCGCCGACCAATACGCCGGGTGCATAACCGATTTTTTCGTAGACATCTTCCATTCCCTTGGGAATGATGGCCTGGCGTTCAGACATGGTTTCTCCGTTTCAGTGTAGAGGGACAAGCGGCTCAGCCGTTGTCACCACCGGCCACCGGCAGCACCGCCCCGGTGATATAGCTGGCCTCATCGGAGGCCATGAAGAGGATGGGCGCGACCTGCTCCTGCAACGTGGCGTAGCGCTTGAAGAAGGTGGAATCGGTGACCTGCTGCACGGCCTGCTGCATCCACGCCTGTTCCTGCACGCTGTCGCCTTCCGCATTGCGCGGTACGCGGCGCGGCGGTGCTTGCGTGCCACCGGGCGCGGTCGCCACCACGCGGATGCCCTGTTCACCGTATTCCATCGCCAGTGCCATGGTCATGGCATTCACACCGCCCTTGGCCGCCGAATAGGGTACCCGGCGTATGCCGCGCGTGGCATTGGAAGAGACATTGACGATGGTGCCCCGCCCCTGCCGCAGCATGTGCGGCAGCACGGCATGGCAGCCGTAGAGGGTGGGCATGAGCGAGCGGCGGATCTCGGCATCGATCTGGGCGGCCTCGAATTCGGCAAAGGGCCGCATGCGGATGGCGCCACCCACGCCATTGACCAGCAGGTCGATGCGACCATGCAGCTGGATCGCACGCGCCATCGCGGCCTGTGCGCCGGCATAGGTTTCGAGGTCGGCGACCCAGCCGGTAGCCCGTCCGTCCGGTGCCTGCATCGCAACGTCATGGATGAAGTCGGCCCGGTCCACCATCACGACCTGGCCGCCTTCGGCGGCGATGCCCATGGCTACGCCCTGCAGGATGCCCTGGGCCGCGCCGGTGACGACGGCCACCTTGCCCGCGAAGCGTCCACGCGTGAGCGCTGCGCTCATGCCGCCACCGCCACCGGCTGGCTGGTGACGAACTTCTCGTAATGGAAGCTGGCCGGGGCGATGCCCTGCGACTGGAAGTGCTTCTGCACCGCCTCCACCATCGGCGGCGGACCGCACAGATAGACATCGACCTGGCCGTCATGCAGAACCTCGGCAGGCATGTGCTGGGTCACGTAGCCCTGGCGCGGATGCGTGGTCGCGGCATCGGCCACACAGGTGGTGAAACTGAACCCGGGCAAACGCTTGGTCAGGTCTTCAAGACGATCCACCAATACCAGGTCCTGGTCGCGCGTGACGCCATAGATCAGGTGTACCGGGTGCTGCCCACCCCGCTGCACCATCTCTTCGAGCATCGACAGGAACGGCGCCAGCCCGGTACCACCGGCCAGCATCAGCACGGGCTTGTCGACCGGGCGCAGGTAGAAGCTGCCCAGCGGGCCGGTCATCTCCAGCGCGTCACCGCTGCCGGCCCTGGCCAGCCAGCCACTCATCAGGCCACCGGGGACGTTCTTGATGAGGAAGCTCATGCGCTTGGCGCCCGAGGGCGAGCTGAAGGAATACGAACGATGCTGGCCACTGCCCGGCACCGTGATGTTGACGTATTGCCCCGGCAGGAAAGCCGGGGCATCGGCGGCCACCTCCAGCACCAGTTCGAAGGCGGCCTCACCGAAGGCGCTGACCTCGGCCACCTTGCCAGCGAATTTCGCGCTGCCGGTCTTGCAGGCGGTCGAGGCCACCGGCACGGCGACCACGCAATCGGATTGCGGGATCATCTGGCAGGTCAGCACCAGTCCCTGCTCGGCTTCATCGCTGCTGAGGGCGTCGTCGATGTAGTCGTCGCCCAGGTCATACTGTCCGCTCTCGGCGCGGCACTTGCAGGTGCCGCACACGCCGTCGGAGCAATCCATGGGCAGGTTGATGCGTTGACGGAACGCCGCGTCCAGGACTTTTTCCTTGGGACCGCAGTCAATGATGCGGGTCACCCCGTCTTCGAAGTTGAGGGCGATGCGATAGCTGCTCATGTCGTGTCTCCTGCGCTCTGGTCAGACGTGATAGACGTCGATGACCTGGCGGATGTAGTCGTTCTTCAGGGCGATCTTCTTGCGCGCGATCCGCAGGCCATCCTCGGTCTTGCGCAAGCTCACCAGGGTGGTGCCGAAGAACTGGTCGGTGATCTTGTAGCGGTGCGACAGGGTGTGGAAGTTGTAGCGCACCTCCACGGCATCGTCGTGCTCTTCCAGGATCTCCACGTTGGCGATCATGTGGCTGGTACGCGGCTCCGGCATGGAGGCGCTGGAACGCTCGGTCTTGATGCGGAAGACGCGGTCTTCCAGACCATCGCGATTGGCGTAATACATCAGCGAGATCTCGCGCTGCGGATCTTCGGTGAGCTGATCGTCATCGTCCCAGGCCGGCATCCAGTATTCGACGTCCGTGGTGTACAGTTCCAGCCAGGCTTCCCACTGGCGCTCGTCGAGGTAACGGGCTTCGCGATAGAGGAAGGCGCAGACGGTATCGAGTTGGGTCGGCTGGCTCATGCTTGCTCTCCTTGCCCTGCGGCTGCGCGCTCCTTGCTGACGGCCTTGCGCATCTGCTCGGTCCAGTAGTGGTGCTGGCAGACGAAGAGACCTTCGTCTTCGCTGCGCTCGCCGCTCAGTTTGGGATTCATGCCCATCTTCTTCGCATTCTCGTCCGGGCCCTGCTTCCACAGCGGCGCGCCCCGGCTCATGTCGTTGTAGCGCACGGTCGAACCGGCGTAGCCAGCCTGGCAGGCGCGGAATTCTTCCAGGTCATCGGCCGTGCCCATGCCGGAGACGTTGAAGAAATCCTCGTACTGGCGGATGCGCACGCGGCGGTCTTCGGCGCTCTCGCCCTTGGGGCCGAAGCAGAAGATGCTGATCTCGGTCTGGTTCACGCTGATCGGACGGGCCACGCGGATCTGCGTACCGAACTGGTCCATCAGGAACACGTTGGGATACAGGCACAGGTTGCGCGTCTGTGCCACGATGGTATCGGCGCGCGCCTGTCCCACGCGGGCGGCCAGTTCTTCGCGCTGGTTCCAGATCGGGCGCACTTCCGGGTTCAGGGTATTGGTCCACAGCAGGATGTGACCGTTCTCGAAACCATATACCCCGGCCACCGCCTTGCTCCAGTTGTTGGCGTCGGTGGCCTTGGTGCCGCCTTCCTTGCGGCGGCTCATGGTGGCCGCGTAGTTCCAGTGCACCGAGCTGACATGGTAACCATCGCAACCATTTTCCATCTGCATTTTCCAGTTGCCGTCATAGAGGTAGCTGGAATTGCCGCGCAGGACTTCCAGGCCGTTGGGGGCCTGATCGACGATCTGGTCGATGATGACGCGGGTCTCGCCCAGGTAGTCTTCCAGCGGCAACACGTCCTCCGACAGACTGCCGAAAAGGAAGCCGCGATAGTTCTGGAAGCGCGCCACCCGGGTCAGGTCGTGCGAACCGTTCTTGTTGAAGGAGACCGGATACTCGGTGGTCTTCTCGTCCTTGACCTTCAACAGCTTGCCGCTGTTGGAGAAGGTCCAGCCATGGAAGGGACAAGTGAAGCTGCTCTTGTTGCCGTGCTTGCGACGGCACAGCATGGCGCCCTTGTGGGCGCAGGCATTGATGACGGCATGCAGTTCGCCGTTCTTGTCACGGGTGACGACCACCGGCTGGCGGCCGATCCAGGTGGTGTAGTAATCGTTGATCTCGGGGACCTGGCTTTCATGGGCCAGATAGACCCAGTTCGATTCGAACAGGTGCTTCATCTCCAGCTCGAACAGGTCGGCATTGGTGAAGATGTCGCGGCGGCAGCGGAAGATGCCGTTGGTGGCGTCTTCGTCCAGGGCGGTGTCGAGCAGGCGTTCGACCTCTTCGTACTTGTCGGCGGCGGCAAGGGTGGTCATGTCAGGTTCTCCAAGGTGCACCCCGCCCGCCGCGCTGCAAGGCATCGCGGCAAGTCTGTCGGCGGGGAGTGGACAGTCATGCGCCAGCCCGGCTGGCGCAGAACGATCAGGGGATCAGGCGGCCAGGCGCGGGCGGTCGACGATCTGGTTGTCGGCACCGTTGACCAGTGCGGTCAGGCTGATGTCGAAGACGATCTCGGCGAACGGGCCTTCCAGTCCTTCGGCCTTGATGCTGGCCGCATCGGTGCGCTCGACCAGCGGCGGCACCAGGCCCTCGCGGGTGGCATAGGCGAAGTCGTCATAGATCAGCGGATCACCGTCGATGTTGATCTGCGTGGTCAGCTTGCGATGGCCCTCGGCCGTGACGAAGAAGTGGATGTGCGCCGGACGGTTGCCGTGGCGGCCCAGCTGGTTCAGCAGGCCCTGGGTCGGGCCGGCCGGCGGGCAGCCATAGGCGGCCGGCATGATGCTGCGGAATTTGTAGCGGCCCTGGGCATCGGTGATGATGGTGCGGCGCATGTTGAAGGGCTTCTGCTCACCGGTGGGATCGAAGTGCGAATAGAAACCCTTGGTGTTGGCGTGCCAGACTTCGACCTGCGCGCCCGCCATGGGCTTGCCGTCAGCGCCGTAGACGGTGCCGTGCATGATGATGGTCTGGCCGCTCTGGTCGCTGCCGTCGTCGAGGCGCGCGAAGCCCTGCGTCACCGGCGCGCCGGCCACGTACAGCGGTCCTTCGATGGTGCGCGGGGTACCGCCGGTGATGCCCAGGGCAGCGTCTTCGGCATCCATGCGCATGTCCAGGAAACGATCCAGGCCCAGGCCGGGCGAGAGCAAACCGGCTTCGCTGGCCGCGCCCAGACGGTTGATGTAGGCCACGCCAGCCCAGTATTCGTCGGAGGTAATCTCCAGGTCTTCGATGGTCTTGAACAAATCGGACAGGATGCGATGCACGATCTGCTTGGTGCGCGGGCTGCCGCCTTCGGTATCGAGGCCGCTGGCCAGACGCAGGAAGTCCTGAACTTCGGGGGTGCTGAAAATCTTGGCTGCCATGTTGAGTCTCCTAATTGATCTTGTTGATGGGGAAAGTGCTTTTCTTGTTTTATCCGGCCAGGGTGGCCGGCCTCACTGCTGTCACTGTCGCCCCTTGCCTGCGGTCGCGCCGGAAGTATTGCACACGCTCTTCGTCCAGCACGATGCCCAGGCCAGGGCGGTTGGGAATGGCCAGTTCGAAATCCTGATAGCGCAAAGGCTCGGCCAGGATTTCCTCGGTCAGCAGCAGCGGGCCGAACAATTCCGTCCCCCACTGCAATTCACGGAAGGTGGCAAAAGCATGCGCCGAGGCGATGGTGCCGATGGCCCCTTCCAGCATGGTGCCGCCATACAGCTCGATGCCGGCCGCGTCGCCGATGGCGGCCACCTGCTGGGCCGCACGCAGGCCACCGGATTGTTCGATCTTGATCGCAAACACGTCCGCCCCGCCGATGCGCGCCAGCGCAAAGGCCGAGGCCGGACCGGTGAGCGACTCATCGGCCATGATGGCGATGGCGTGCTTGCCCTTCAGGCGCGCCAGCGCCTGGGCCGAAGCCACCGGTTGTTCCACCAGTTCGCAGCCGGCATCGACCAGACCGGCCAGACCGCGCTGGGCCTCCAGTTCGCTCCAGGCCATGTTCACATCCACCCGCACCGCGCCACGATCACCGAGCGCCTTCTTGATGGCGGCCACATGGGCCACATCGGCATCGACGTCGCGGCGACCGATCTTGAGCTTGAAAATCCTGTGACGACGCGCGGCCAGCATGCGTTCGGCTTCGTCGATATCTTTGGCGGTGTCGCCCGAGGCCAGGGTCCAGGCGACCGGCAGGCTTTCGCGGGCACGGCCGCCGAGCAGCTGCGAGACCGGCAGGCCGGTGCGCTGGCCCAGGGCATCGAAGAGCGCAGTCTCGATGGCGCACTTGGCGAAGCGGTTATCCTGGATGGCCTTGTTCAGGCGCGCCATGATGGCCGGGATCAGGCTGGCGTCGGCCCCCAGCAGCAGCGGTGCGAAGTAGGTATCGATGGCCAGCTTCATGCCCTCGGGCGATTCGGCACCATAGGCCAGGCCACCGATGGTGGTGCCCTCCCCCACGCCGACGGTACCGTCGGAGCAGTACAGACGTACCAGCATCAGGGTCTGGCCGTTCATCGTCGCCATGGACAATTGATGCGGACGGATGGTCGGCAGATCGACCAGGAAGGTCTCGACCCGGTCGATCAGGGCCGGGGCTGCGCTATGAAAGTGTGCTTGGGTATCCATGGACTGCATTGAACACCCGGAAGCCCTGCCATTGCCAACACTAAATTCGTCTAGTTTCATACCTTTTTTATATAGTTTCCAATGCCTCCTATAAAAATCAAAGGATTAGACATCATTAGTTTCTGTGAGATATGATTTTCCGCCATGGACATCAGACAACTGAAATACTTCGTGGCCGTGGCCAATACGCGCAACTTCACGCGCGCCTCGGAACAGCTGCACATCGCGCAACCGCCGCTGTCGCGCCAGATCCAGCTGCTGGAGGAAGAACTGGGGGTGCAGCTGATCTTGCGCAACAGCCGTCCGCTGCGCCTGACCGAAGCCGGTCGGGTGTTCTATGAGCAGGCGTTGCAGATCCTCAATCGCCTGGAACAACTCAAGAACGCCACCCAGCAGATCGGCCTGAACCAGCGCCAGACGCTGTCCATCGGCTTCGTCGCCTCGACCCTCTATGGCGGACTGCCGGTGCTGGTGCGCAAGCTGCGCCAGCACTACCCGGAGGTGGACATCCAGTTGCTGGAACTGACCTCGATGCAGCAGTTTGCGGCCCTCAAGTCGGGCCGCATCGACGTCGGCTTCGGGCGTATCCGCAGCAATGACGCGACGGTGGCGCGCATCGTCCTGCGCGAGGAAAAACTGGTGCTGGCGATCCCGCCCTCCTTCCCGCTGGCGGCCAGCCAGCAGCGCGTGAACCTCAAGGAAGTCCACGGGCAGAAGCTGATCGTCTATCCGAAGGAGCCGCGCCCCAGTTTCGCCGACCACATCCTGAGTCTGCTCAACGACCAGGACATCCATCCGGCCGAAGTGCATGAAGTGCGCGAGATCCAGACCGCGCTGGGCCTGGTGGCGGCCGAATCGGGGCTGTGCCTGATCCCGGCCTCGGCACGGCTGCGCAATGACCTGCATTACCGGCTCATCGACGATCCCCGCGCGACCTCACCCATCATCCTGACCCACCGCATCAACGACAATGCCTGGTACATCGAGGCCATCAAGCAACTGGTGGCCGACATGTATGCCGAGCGCCCGGCCTGGCTCGATATCGAGACCAGCTCCTTCCCGGCCACCGGCTTTCCGATTCCCGAACGACGCGACTGAGCCGCATGGAGACGGCGCCGCAGCGACAGGCGGATCGCTGTTGACGCGGAGAAAACCGTCTGCCCAAGTTGACAGGTCCAAGCACGGACGCCTACACTGGTTTGTGCGAATAAAGGATTTATGTTCGACTATCGAACATCGCAACATCCCCTATAACGACAACGGAGCAAACATCATGCTGTTCATGGTTCAAATGCAGGTCAACATTCCCGCCACGCTCGACAAGGCCGTGGCCGACCAGTTGAAGAAGGATGAGAAGGAGATGTCACAGAAGCTGCAGCGTGAAGGCAAGTGGCGCGACCTGTGGCGCGTGGTCGGTCAGTATGCCAACGTGAGCATCTTCGATGTGTCCGGCAATGATGAGCTGCACAACATCCTCTCGGCCCTGCCGCTCTACCCGTTCATGACCATTTCGGTCACACCGCTGACCCAGCATCCCTCGGCCATCGCGCAGATTGGCTGATTCCCGGCGCATCTGACGCTTTTTGATTCACACACGCCCGCACCCACCGTCCGGTGGCGCGGGCCAAGGATTTACTCATGCCCTTCGCAACCCTGAACGGAATCAAACTGCATTACCAGCTCGACGGCGACGCCGCCCTGCCGGTGCTGGTGCTGTCCAACTCGCTGGGCACCTCGCTGGCGATGTGGGATCCGCAGATTGCCGAACTGAGCAAGCACTTCCGCGTGCTGCGCTACGACACGCGTGGTCACGGCCAGTCCGAGGTCACGCCCGGCCCTTACACCATCGCCCAGTTGGGCAGCGATGTGATCGCCCTGCTGGACCAGCTGGAGATTGCGCAAGCGCACTTCTGCGGACTCTCCATGGGCGGCAGCACCTTCATGTGGCTGGCGGTGCATCATCCCGAGCGGGTGAACAAACTGATCCTCTGCAACACGGGCGCCAGGATCGGCACGGCGGACGCCTGGAACAGTCGCATCGAGACGGTGCAGCGTGATGGCCTCTCTGCCATCGCCGCCGCCGTGGTCTCGCGCTGGCTGACGCCCGAGTATGCAGAGCAGCATCCGCAGCAGGTCCAGGACCTGACCGCCATGCTGCTGGCCACCCCGGCCGAAGGCTACGCAGGCGCCTGTGCCGCGGTGCGCGACAATGATCTGAGGGAAGCGATTGCAGGCATCCGTGCGCCCACGCTGGTCATCGCCGGCAGTGGCGACGTGCCGACGCCCCCGGCCGATGCACAGTTCATGCGCGCCAGCATCCCCGGAGCGCTGTATGTGGAATTCGATGCGGCCCACATTTCCAACCAGCAGCAGCCCCGTGCCTTCACGCAGGCGGTGGTGCAGTTCCTGACGGAAGGAATGTGAGAAGGTGAAGCGGGGGCTCCAGTCCCCCGATAAAAACTTAAAGCCAGGCTTCCTGCTCGGCCTTGCGGTCTTCGCGTTGCATGGTTTCGCACAAGGTGCGCAGTGTGGCCGGCAGTGCTTCACGCGCCAGCAAGTTTTGCAGCAGCAAGCGATCTCGTGGCGTCAAGTCCCACTTCTGTTTGGTCTGTGTCAACTCGACACTGCTCATCTGATGCGCTTCCCAGGTCAGGCCGGCTTGCTCCCACAGACGACCGACCGCACACGCGATATCCACGCCAGCCGGATCGGCATCAGCGCTGATCCAGGCCGGGCATGGCGCCTTGGTCAGCAAATGGACCATCATCGCCTGCCATCCCAACGAGGGGCGTCCCGGCATCCAGAGCAGAAGCGTACCGTGAGGAAGCTTGCGCGCATTGCGTTCAAAACTGGTCCGGTTCTCGATCAGCCACCATTGCTGCACCCCCTCCAGCCGCTCCAGGTGCTGCATGTCCTTGAGCGGAATGCCCAGAAAATGGACGGCGGACAATTCCATCTTGCGATTTGACCAGCACAGCTCCACCTCCCCTGCCAGCCATGCGGTCTGGGCAAAGCGGCTGATACCCAGGCGTTCAAGATCGAAGACCGTATCCAGCCACTTCCATTCATTGGCCTCGATGGCCTTGGTCCCATCCCGCACGGACAAGGCAAAGTCCTGACGCATCCCCTGCTGACCACTATCGCGCCAGTGCGCCACCTGGAACATCAGATCCAGGCGTCGCTTCAAGGCATCGGGCGTGAGCGTCTTGGCTTTTTCCAGCTCTTCAATGGCCTGGGCCAACTCATCGTTAAGGTAAGGATCGGTATCGCCTTGCGCAAAACTGTCGAGACGGGCGATGAGCTGCTCTTTGGCTTGAGACAGATGCGTCTGGCGTTGTTGCTGGCGTCCGAGGGTGCCACTCACCCCCAACAAGGACTGCAGTTTGGTCAAGTCGCGCCAGGCAAGACTCACCCATTGCCAGTCACACTTTGGTTTTCTGATCTCAGTGCAGATCACCCAGCCATCGTGCAAAAGATGCTCGGCCAACAGATCGCCGTCTTCAAGTCTAAAACCGTCGATCTTCTTCATGGCAATCTTCAGCAAGCTCTCTCGCTTGTGCGGCTTGGAGTCATCTTCGTCCACCCACAGGCGCAGTGCAGCCATTTGATTCGGCTCGAAATGTCTCAGCACCGAGGGAACCGCTCCTGATGCCTCCCGCACCTGAAACTCTGTACCGTCTCGACGTCTTTTACCGATGGGCCTCGCGACCAAATGACTCATGCTGCCCCCTCTTACGCATCCAACCGCAAGCGCCGCTGCAACACGCCAATGGGCGGCGCCCAGCGCGCCTCGCGCGGTTTCTTCGACGTGACCAGCGTGATATCGGCCGGCTCGAAGACTTCGACGTTGTGCGTGATCGGCGTGGTGAGCACGTATTGCGCTCGGGTCGATTTGAGGAAGTTGCCGACCAGCTGGATGTTGCGCACGTCCAGGTGGGCAAAGGGTTCGTCGATGAAGACGAAACCACCCGGCATGTCGTCGTCCTTCAACAAGCCCACCAGAAGGATCAGCGACTTGATGACCTGCTGGCCACCCGAGGCTTCACCGTCGTTCAGGCCGATCTCGCCCTTGCCGTCGAAGTTGAAACTGACCTTCAGTTCGGCCTGGCGCAGGATGGTGTCGTCATTGTCCAGATGCGGCAGGTCGGCGCTGACCACCACCCCGGCCAGCGCGCCCAGGTCGACGATGTTCTTGCGATAGCGACGCACGGTGGCGCGCAGCACGTCGATGTAGCGTTCGCGGGCATTGCCCACGGCTTCCTCGGCCTGGTGATTGCTGATCTTGCGCGCATCCAGTTCATTGCGCTGGTTGCCCACCGTGCCCTGCATGATGAGGTGCTTGTCCTCAACCGTACCGTCCTTCTCCCACTGGCCGCTCTCCAGTTCATTCTCCACCGAAGCCATGCGCAACTCGGCCTGCTTGGCGTTGGTGTATTTCTCGTACAAAGCCTGCACCGTCGCCGCGACAATCCAGTGCGCCGGGAAGCGGCTCTTCTGTGCGCGCGAGGCCAGCGCACGGGCGCGCTGCTCATCGTGACGTGCACGCCATTCGCGCTCCTGTCCGGCAAGATCCCCTTCGCTGTCGCGCAGGCGGCGTTGCAGGGCATCGAGCTTGCCATCGAGGATGGTGCGCTGTTCGATGGCCTCGGCGTGCCGGGCATCCAGCTGACCCCAACGTTCACTGGCAGCCACCCGCGCCTGACGCAGGGCCGGCAACTGGCGGCGTGCCTGTTCGAATTCTTCACTTCGCTTCGCCAGCGCCTCTGCGGCGAGGTGGCCCTCGGTGGCTTTCTTGGCGGCGTCGAGCTGGCGCTTGATGTCGCTCTGCTTCAGGACCACGTCCGTCAATTGCTCGTCCAGCGTGGCCAGGCGTTTCTGGATGGAGGTCTGACGCGCCGCCAGTGCCGCCGCGCCGAACTGGTAGTCGCCCGGATCGCGCCATACGCTGCGCCCGCCGCGGCCATCGCGCCAGTAGGCTTGCGGCGTGATCCATTCGCCGCCGCTGCGCGCACCTTCCACGGTATCGGCCACGCGGCGGATCTGCGCCAGCTGGCGCAGCAGCCAGGACGGTGCCTTGGCCGAGAAACGCAGCACCGCCAGGAGACTCTCTGCCGGCGGCTGCGCGCTGGCCGTGGCGGCGTCGGCTACGACGTAGTGACGATAGCGCTCGCGCTCGGCCAGGGCCATGGCGGCAGCTTCATCCTTGGGATCGTCCAGCACCACTACCCAGCACGAGGCGCGCAAGACGCCTTCGGCTGCGGCACGCCAGTGATCATCGGCAATCTCGATCACGTCGGCCAGCAGGTGATGCGCAATGCCGGCCTGACGCAAGGCCCGCGTGAACTGCTGCACGTCGTTCGGGCGCGGGGCCTGGCGTTGTCCGGTCAGGCGCTCCAGCGCGCCGCTGGCGTCCTTGCGCTGCTGCTCCAGATCGCGCCAGCGGTCGTGCAGCGTGTTCTTCTGCTGTTCCAGTTCATCCACGCGCGCCAGCAGTTGCGTGGCATCACCTTCCACGGCAGACAGGGCCAGCAGTTCATCGGCCTGCTTGACCAGTTCTTCCACGGGTTTTTCGGCGTCGCGCGCCTTTTGCTGGGCCTGCTGGGCATCGGCCTTGTCGCGCTCCAGCGTGGCGACCTTCTCGCGCGCAGCCTGTTGCTGTGTCAGCAGCGAGGACAGCAGCAGGGTGTCACTGCTGCGCTGGCGGCGCAGATGATGGTGGTGCAGGCGCTGGCGATGCAGTTCGCGCAGGCGCGTGGCCGTGCCCTGCCGCTCCTCGTGCCAGCGCAATACCGGAATGACTTCGGTGGACAACATCTCGCGCTCGCGCAGCTTGCCCTGGTATTGGCGATACAGGGTCACGCGGCTGTCCAGCTGTGCCAGTTGCGCTTCGCTGTAGGCCAGTTCCTGTTCGGCCAGCGTGACCTCGGCGGCCAGGTCGCGTTGATGGCGACGGGCTTCTTCGTAGCGGTCCAGGACTTCCTGGTCACCAAAGACTTCAAAGACCAGGCGCAGCAATTCCTTGGGAGAGAATTCGCACAGGCGGTCGGTCTGGCCCTGCTCCAGCGCCAGCACGCGGGCAATCGCGCGCGACAGGCCGGCTCCTTCCAGACGCTTGCGCCAGTGGTCCAGGCCCAGCCAATCCTTCTCGGGCAATTGCGCCAGGGTTTCGATGGCGACGTCGCCATCGCTCATGCAGTAGCGACGCTGCCAGTCGCCGCCGTTGCGTTCGATGCGGCAGGCCAGCGTGACCTGGTCCGCATAGAGCAGGTTGCGCGCGAACGGGCGGGTCGAGCTCTGGCGGCCATGCGGGCGGTTGTCCACCGTCGCGCGCAGCCAGGTGGTATCGGCATTGGCGTGGCGGGCATAGGTCTTGTAGCTGCGCCCGCCCGAGCAATCCAGGCCCAGCAGGGTGCGCATGGCATCGAGCAGCGTGGTCTTGCCGGACCCGTTGGGCCCGGCGATGGTGATGATGGAACCGTCCAGGGGCAGCGTCAGGCGCTGGCAATAATCCCACTGCAACAGTTCCAGCGATTGCAGGTGGAACATCAGGCGTCTCCCTCTTCGGATGATTCATCGGCAGCATCGGCGTCGGCCTCGGCCTGCGCGGCACCACTCTCGTCGCGCACGGTGGCGCGGGCCAGCACGTCGCCTAAGGCACCGTCAAGAATGCGTGGGGCCAGGGCATCGTAGTCCAGCAGCAGGTCCAGCAAGGGACCTTCGGCGATGTCCACGCCACGGCGCACGATGAAGCCGTGGGCTTCCAGGCGACGCAGGTTGGTGTCCATGCGCGTCTTCTTGCCGAGCTGGTTGCCGAAGTCGGCCAGCAGTGCCGTATAGGACACCACCGGGCTGACCTCGGCGGCGCTGGGCATGGGCTTTTCGGTCTGGAACATCTCGTCCTGCTGCTGGGCGTCGTCGCCGGCAGCGCGCGCCGACTGGCGCTCGCGCTTGGGCAATACGATCAGTGCCCACAGCACTACCAAGAGCGAGATGGCGTCACGCGGCAGGTCGAGGTTGTTGTTGGCATTCATGCCGGCTTCGCCGAAGACGGCGGATTCGGCCGGACGCACCAGCACCACGCTGATGTGGTCGGCGTGGATGTTGTCCACCAGGCGCAGGCCGACCTGGGCCAGGCGGTCCTGCAGGGCTTGCCACAGGTCGGCATCGACCAGGGCGCGGCGCACGCGCGGGTGCTTGCGGGGCAGCCAGCGGCGTGCCAGCAGTTCGGCGGCCAACAGGCCGGCCTCGTCTAGGGTCTCACTCATTCGGTCTTTCCCGGGATGGATCTGGATGGACGGCCCCGGCGCTCATGGCGGCGACATCGGGGTCATCGACTTTATCGACACGCGGCAGGAAACCGGCTTGCCACGGCAGGCGTGCCAGGTCGCCGGTCTGCCCTTGCAGGGTGCGCGCCTGGGCGTCGCCCAGGAGCGGCAGCAGTTGCAGGCGATAGGCCGCCTTGCCGAAACTGCCGCCCAGCACCACCGTGCTCAGCGGCTGCGGTTGCAGCTCGGCGGCCTCCTCGCCTTCCGGCAGGACGCCCAGGCGCGTGAGTTGTTCAATCAGCTCGCCCAGCTCGGCGGGCATGCGCAGGGCCTCGATCTTGCCTTCCACGGCCTGGGCCGGAGGCGGCAAACCTTGCGAGCGTTGGGCATCGGGGCGGTCGCGCTCGAACTCGCCTTCGGCCACGTCCAGCAATTCATGGCCACTGACGAAGACCGGTTTTACGCCCATGGAGAGCGCTTCCCCCATCAGCGAGGACAAGTCCGCATGCGCCTGCAGCCAGCGCCGCACATCCGAACTGGTCACGCCGGTGCTGCCCAGGGTGACGCGCTGGCGGTCAGCCTGTTGCAGGGCGCGGGTGAACTGGCTGGCCATGGTCAAGAGGCGTGCCTGGCCATTGCCGAGGGCACGCGCTTCGCGCTCCAGACGGGCGTCGGCGTGCTCGCTGCGGATGAGCGCAGTCAGCGCTTCACCGGCGCGGTTGACCAGTTTCAAGGCCCGCTCGAAACGCGGCTGAGCCTGGCGCAGCAGGGCTTCCGAACCGCTGGCGATGGCATCGGCGAACTGGTCGTGCAGGCGCGCCAGCTGGGCATGCAGGTGACGGATCTGGCTGGCGTCGGACAGGCCCAGTGCCTGCGCACCGGCGACCTGAGAGAGCAGCGCGGCCATCTCGTCATCCTCGCCGACGGCGCGCGTGAGCGGAGCCAGCAGGGCTTGCACCTGCTGGGCGATGGGCGAGAGCTGGTAATCCTGGCCGGTGGCATCCCAGACCAGGAGGTCCAGGTCGCGCAGGCGCTTCAAGGCCGCTTCCATGGCCTCGGGCTTCAAGGCATAGAAGAGCTGGTTCAGGTCCTCGCGCTGCAGGCGGCCCTGCGGCTGCGCCGCCAGTTCGAGGAACATCCAGATGCGCAGGCGCGCCGCCGCCTGGCCGCCGGAGACCAGGCCGCGCAGCGCGTCCAGCACGTCCAGCCGCTGGCCCAGGCCCCAGGCCAGGGGCGCTTCGGCGGCTTGCGAAGGATCGCGGAAGTAGCTCTCGAAGGAGCCGGATTCATGCTCGTCCGCAAGGGGAGCGGGGTCGAATTCTTCTGTCAATTTGTCGTGGCGGTTGACCAGGCACAAGCCTGGGTCCTGGCCCGGTCAGTGGGCGGACCGGCAAGTTTAGCAGGCCCGCGGGACAGCCTCCAGCAAAGCGGACGATGGGGCAACGGAAAATGCAGCGGAAAGGAAATGATTTATTACATTAATGCAACATTAATGCCCGTAGTGACAGCATTCAGCCAGGCTTAATGCTGGCTCACGGGACCAGGTGCCAGGGTGATGGGCTCATAGGGCGTCTGCAGGTCACGCTCGGGGATTTCCCATAGCACCAGCTTGGGCGGGGTCTGGGTAAAGGCCGGGTTGGCGAAGTACTCGCGGGCGCTGCCGGAGAACTTGCCGCCATCCCTGGCGAAGCTGCCGATCTTCGCGCCCAGGGCTTGCTGCAGGAAGCCCAGGAAGTTGGAATTGCGCGAGAAGGAGGTGCCGATCAAGGCCACGTTGGGCAGTTGGCTGTCGCCCAACAGGTCGTCGAGATCATCGCCGCCCTTGGTGGCAGCGCCCTGCCCGGCCCCTGCACCGGGCACTTCCGTGAAGACCGTGGCGGCCACGCTTTCCGGAGTCGGTTGCCAGCGCAGCGGCAGCCAGTCCAGACCGGCCAGATGCACCAGGTCACCGGGACGACGCGCCATGGGGCCGGGCTGGGCGGAGTAGGCTTGCTCGGGCGTGGCATGGAAACCGGATGCGACGATGCGCGCGGCAATCACCTGGGCCGCCGCGCGGGCACCAGCCTCGTTCCAGTGGGTATCGGTATGCAGATAGGCCGCCGTTCCCAGCGGCGCCAGCGTGGCGGCCAGATCGATGGCGTTCACGCCGGCCTGCTGCAGACTGGCCACCCAGAGCGCTGCGCGGGTATTCAATTCGGGGGGGCGCGTCAGGCCACACAAGGCATTGGCGGCAATGCGACTCTTGTCCGGCACCACTGCCACCAGCAGCCCGATGCCACGACGCGCCAGCGCCTGGCGGATCGCCAGCACGGCGGCGCGCTTGGCCTGGGCATTGGCCTGGGCGTGGTGATTGACCTGCAATTCTTCGGCCAGGAACAGCCAGCCGGGACAGCCCACCCGCACGCGCGGGCCGGTATCGCCCAGCAGCAACCAGCTGCCGGCACGTTCCAGTCTGGCGGCCTGGTCAGGCAGCCAGGCATTGGAGAGCTGCTTGGCCAGCAGATGCGTGAGCTCGCCGTGCAAGGCATCCTCGCGCGTCCAGCGGGCGGGCAGCCAGTCGATCTTGCCGGCATACACCAGCCAGCCGCAGGAGAGCAATCCGGCACACAGCACGGCGGCCAGCGCGCTACCGGCCCAGCGGCTGGCCCGGCGCGCCATGGCGCTGGGCTCAGGGGGCGTATGCGCAGCGGAAACGGGAGGCGTGCTCATCGTGGACTCAGAACTGGAAATAAAGGAAAGGAACGGTCTCGCGGCTGGCGATCAGTGCGAAGGAGAGCAGGAAGGCCGCAATCGGCCACAGCTGCACGAACCAGAGATAGAGCGCGCGCCTGCCCCAGCGTGCCTCCAGCGCCGACTGCCACAGCGGTGCCACAATCCAGAACAGGCCCAGCAGTACAGCCAGCGCCTGTACCGGACGCAGCATCACGGCCAGCGCATCGCTCAGGCCATGTCCATGCAGGCCGAACTGGCCCGCATACATGGCCAGGGCGGTGTCGAAATCGGGGGCGCGGAACAGGGTCCAGGCCAGGCACACGAACAGCAGCGTGAGCACATGGCCCAGCCAGGAGGGGATGGCCGGCAGCGACGAGCGCGACCAGGCGCGATCGATGCACAGCGCCACACCGTGGGCCGAGCCCCACAGCAGGTAGTTCCAGCTGTCGCCGCCGTGCCAGAGTCCGGCGATGGCCATGGTCAGGAACAGGTTGCGATAGGTCTTCCAGACCCCGTGGCGGTTGCCGCCCAGGCCGATGTAGAGATAATCGCGCAACCAGCTGGAGAGCGAGATGTGCCAGCGCCGCCAGAAATCCTGGATGCTGCCGGCCAGATAAGGATGGTTGAAGTTCTCGGGAAAGTGGAAGCCCAGCATCAGGCCCAGGCCGATGGCCATGGCGCTGTAACCGGAGAAATCGAAGAACAGCTGCATCGAATACGCCAGGCAGCCGATCCAGGCATCCACCAGCGCCGGATGTTCCAGGTGGAAGGCGGCATCGACCAGCGGCGAGAGGGTATCGGCCACCAGCACCTTCATGGCCATGCCGACCATGAAGCGGCGCGCACCCAGGGAGAAATTCTCCCGGTTGAACCAGCGCTGGCGCAACTCGCGCTGTACCCAGTCATAACGGATGATGGGTCCGGCAATGGAGTGCCCGAACATGGAAATGTAGGTGGCGTAATTGATGAAGCTGCGCTCCACCGCCACCGTGCGGCGCTGCACGTCCACCAGGTAGGAGATGGCCTGCAGCACGATGAAGGACAGTCCGGCCGGCAGCGCCACCTTCTGCCAGGCCAGCGGCAGGGCACCGTAATGCTGCATCACCTCGCTCAGGGTGGCGGCGACGATGTTGGCGTACTTGTACCAGACCAGCACGGCCGTATTGAAGACCACCAGAGCGATCAGCAGCACGGGACGGCGCTGGCCGCCCTGCTCCCGGGCCCGATCGACCAACAGCCCGCCGACCCAGGCCACGATGGTCAGCACCACGTGCAGCGACAGGAACAGCGGGCTCAGCCAGCCGTAGAACAGCCAGCTGCCCGCCAGCAGCACGCCATTGCGCGCGCGCTGCGGCGCCAGTGCATAGACCAGCAGGAACAGCGGCAGGAACAGCGTGAGGAATTCAAGCGAGGCAAAGACCATGGCGTGGCGCAGTCAACGTCGATGAGTCACTCAATTGGCCAGCTTGTCGGTGGTCGCCAGCAATCGCGGACCACTGGCCGAGGGCAGCAGCAGCACGCTGTAGCGCTCGCCCGCCTTGAGCTCGCCCAGATCCAGGGCAGGACCGGTGTTGCTGCCGCCGCAGACCAGTTGCACCGCGAGCTTGACCGGATTGATGGAGCGCCGCTGCAGGCTGCCTTGCGCCACGCCCTTGAACAGGTCGGCAGTACGGCCAGCCGGACGCAATGCGGCACCGCTGCAGGAGGCGTCCAGGTTGAAGAAGGCCAGCGAGGCCTTGAGGCCATTGAAGTCATCCGGATTGTCCTGGACCGTCACCTGGCGGATGCCCTTGGCGTCAGGCAGCACCACCACGGTGGCGAACTCGCCCGGCTTGGCTTGCACGCCCAGCTCGAGGCTCCTGGCACCGACGGTGAGCGTGCCCTTGATGGTGGACTTGGCCTGCACCGGGAAGAACGACGAGACCGGCTTGGCGGCCTCCAGCTTCAAGGGCGGCTGGCCCTTGCGGGCCACCACTTGCAGCGGCTCGCTGGTGGCGTTGATGAAGCGGATGAAGGCGGCATCCTCGGCCGGGCCGGTCGGATACAAGGGAATATCGGCTGCCATCGCTACGCCGCAGCCCAGCAGGGCGATGCTGGCCGCCAGTACGCGCAGCGCGCTCATTTCTTGCCGCCCTTGGCACTCACGGCAGCGGCCGGCAGCTTGCCCAGCGCATCGCCGATGGCTGCGCCCCAGGACTTGTAGCCGGCCACGGTGAAGTGCTGGCCATCGGTGGTGATCCACTGGCCGGGCTTGGACATGGTCAGCGAATCGATGTAGGTGCAGGGCGCCACGTTGGCCGCCAGGAAGCGCGACATCAGTTCGGTACGCGCATCGTTCTTGTGGTACATGCCGCCGGCCTTGCCCCAGGCCGGGCCGACCCAGGCGCACTTGGTGCCGGTGGCGGCGATGGCCTTGGTCAGGCTGGTCACGCTTTGCCAGGCCCAGGCCTTGGGGAAGTCGGGCTTGTCGTAGGAGGCCATGGTGTCGCCGATGACCAGCACGACCAGGTCCGGCTTGTCCTTGGCGATGAGCTCGGTGATGGGCGTGGTGGTGGCATCGCGCCCCTTGATCTGGATCTTGCCGTTGTCGATCTGCTCGGCGCCGCAATCGACCTTCTTGGTGGTCAGCCAGTCGCCGGCGCTGGCGCCGCAGGCGCCGATGGAATGGACCTTGGCGCCCATCTGGACCAGCTTGGCGTTGAGGGGTTCGGTGAGGTGGTCGGCCAGGCTCATGTGGCTTTCGCCCAGGACCAGGATACTCAGACCAGCGAGGATGGATGCAGCTGCCATGGCGATCTCTCTATCAAAAAGTGTTCAGTCAAATCAGTTGGAATACGGCGAACGATACGGGCTGACCGGCAAGGTCAGGAAACTGCCCTGCATGTCCTCCAGGGTATAACGCAGGTACATGGCGACATTGAGTTCGCGGAAGTCGCTCGAATTGTTCAGACGCAGCGTGCCGCCCACGAACAGGCGCGGCGCGAAGCGGTATTCGCCGCTGCCTTCCAGGCTGTAGCCGATGCCGGTCTTGGTCTGCTGGGCGTAGCTCTTGCCGCTGGCCGCTTGCAGGGCGGCATCGGTGGGGAAGTAATCGGCACCATCCTGGCGGAAGTACTGCACCCCAGCCGAGCCCTTGAGCTGGAAGCTGAAGCGGTCGGTGCGCTTGGCCCAGGTCACCGGCACGCCCAGTCCCAGGTAGGCTTGCGGACTGAAGTAACCGCCGTGACCATAGGTGTAGAAGTTCTGGTTGTTGGCGTAGCTGATAAGGGTGGCCGAGACGCCTGCCGTCATCTTCTCGTCGTTGCCGTTGGTCAGGTACTGGTAGGCGCCGCCGCCCAGTTCCACGCGCGTGTTCGATTCCACGTTGTGGCCCTGCAGGCTGTGCAGGGCGCCATAGGCGTAGACGCCGGTGCGGGCATCGTCCGAACTCATCTCGGCACGTCCGCCGTTGGCGGTCACGCCGCCCCAGGAGCGGCCCACGCGCGTATCGGTGCTGCCGGCAAAGGACGTGATGCTGTCGTTGACGGCACGCCGCGAGACCGTCACGCCGAAACGGTTGGTGCTGCTGCCGCCCAGCGGCTGCTCCACACTGACGCCACCGACCACGTTGGAATACTTGAAACCGCTGGGCGTGGTGCCGATGTCGGCCTTGATGCCATCGTCGGGACGCTCATAGGCCACCGCCACGCCTACCCCGCTGGCGCTCTGCTTGCCCACTCCGGTAGCACTGGAGCCGCCGCCGCCAAAGCGGCTGGCCGCCTCATCGGTCATGGCGCCGGCATCCAGCGAGACCGGGGTCACGCGCACGGCCACGCGGCCGTTACCGACGGGCATGTTGGCTTCCAGCGGGGCTTCGATGTCGTTGATGCGGCTCAGACCGGATTCGCTGGCATTGCCGCGCACCACCACGCCTTGCGTGACGTAGGGACTGCGGGCCTGCAGGATGTCGTTGAGTGCACGCTGTGCCGGGCTCAGGTTGTCAGCGGGCTGGTCGCCCTGCCCCTGCAACGCCAGCAAAGCGCGCTGGGCTGCACTGGCCGCGCCGGGCAAGGCGGTGCCAGTGGCCGCGGCTTGCACCGGCGGCTGTGCGTAGCCGCGCATCGCGGCAGGCTGGGTGGTCTGGGCCATCTGGGCCGGTGCTGCATTGCTGAACACGGGACCGAGCGTCTGGCCATAGGCCACCGCCGGCGCTGCCGTGGACGTGCTGGCACGCGCCGCTGCGGGAGTGGGCAGTACATCGCTGGCAGCCGGTGCTGCGGCCGCCATCATGGCCGGGCGCAGCAGGGTTTCCGCCGGCGGCGGAATGGCAGCCACGTTCTCGTTGCCCGGCAGAGTACGTCGGGTACGGAAGGGATTGACAGCCGGGTCGAAGCCATTGCCGCGCGCGGCCAGGGTGCGCTGGCGCGCGCCGTTTTCGATGGCCACCGCCCGGCGCAACAGCGCCGTAGCTTCACCGACCTTGCCCAGCGCCCGATAGATGCGCGCGGCTTCGGTCAGCGTGGCGGGGTCGGTGCTGTCGAGCTTGCCGACCTGCTCCAGCAGACTGATCGCATAGTCGTTCTCGCGCGCCTGCATGGCTGTGTCCGCCGCGCCCAGCAAGACATTGACGTCGCGCGGATTGCGCGCGGCCAGCGGCTTGTAGAGCGCCAGGGCACGGGCGTTGTCGCCGGCGGCATTGAACATGCGGGCCAGCGCCGAGACGGCACCGACATCGCTGGGGCGCTGCGAGAGGGCCGGGGCCAGCGTGTCGTAGGCTGCGGCCAGGTCGCCGCCCTCGCGCAGGCGTTCGGCCTGGCGCACACGGTACAGGAAGCGCAGGTCGTCGTATTGCTTGCGGGTGGCCACCTCCATGTTCTGGTTCTGCAAGGCCGTCAGTACGCCGTAGACCTGGGCATCCTCACCGGCCTTGAGCAGAACCGAGGCGTATTGCAGGCGGGTGCCGATGGTCGGCGTGGCCGGCGGCGCGATGAGCGGCTGCATCAGCGCCAGCGCGCGCGGGGTGTCACCGGCATCGACATAGGCCGAGGCCAGCGTGCCGGTACGTTCGGCATTGCCGGCTGCATCGGGCTGCACGCGGTCCAGCAGGGCCAGGGCTTCCTGACGCTGACCGGTCTTGACCAGCTCGGTGGCATGGCCGACCTGGATGGTCAGCGTGACCTGGCGCATCAGCTCGGTCATGGCGGCGGTGCGACGGGCCTCGGGGATGCGCCTCAGCGTGTCCTGCGCATCTTGCCACTGCGCCATCTCCACCGAGAGCAAGGCACTGGCGTAGAGCGCATCGACGTTGTCGCGATGCGCGCGGGTGAAGTCGTCGATGGTCACGCGTGCCTGGCGCGACTGACCGGACTTGACATACAGGCGCGCCAGATCGAAGGTGGTCCAGACATTGTCGGGGTCGTTGCGTACGGCTTCGCGCATGGCCTCCAGGGCGGCATTGAGGTCTCCGCGCTGTTCGGCCAGGTTGGCCTGCTGAGTGGCGCGCAGGGCGCGCAGGCGGCCCTGGTCGCCGAACTCGGCCTGCTGCTGCGGGGTGAGCTTGTCGAGCAGGCGCAGCGCTTCGTCGGCACGGCCGCTTTGCGAGAGCACGTTGACCAGCCCGCGAATGGCGCCCACCTGGGCCGGCTGCACCGCCAGCACCTGGCGATAATGGCCTGCGGCAGCCTCCAGTCGGCCGGCCGTGGCTTCGATGTCGGCAATGGCCACCAGGCCGTCGGTATTGTTCGGATCCAGGCGCAGGGCCTGGGTCAGTGCATCTTGCGCCTGGGCGCTCTGGCCGCGTGCCTGCAAGTCGCGGCCGCGCTGGATCAGCAACCAGTAGCGCACACTTTGCAGCGCCTTCTTCCAGCCGCTGCCGCCCCTGGCGACGGCGCGTGCGAGCAGCGGTTCGGCCTCGGCCAGGCGGTTCTGCTGCTGACGCACCACGCCCAGGCCACCGAGCGCATCGGCTTCATCGGGATGGGTGGAAAGACGCTCCTGGAAGGCTTTTTCGGCTTCCTGCAAATCCCCCTTCTCGAGCGCCTGCAAGCCGCGCGAGAGCACCGTGGGCGTCTGCGCGGCGGCCACCTGCGCCCGGCCCTTGGCCAGCAGATCGCGGATGTCCTTGTCGTCCGGATGCACCTTGAGGAAGTCCTCGAACAGCGGCACCTGCGCCGGTGTCGGCGGCCCCAGCCAGGTCAGTGCCAGACGCCAGCTTTCATCGGCATCACCGGCGATGTCCACCTGCTTGGTCAGGCGCGAAAGTACGCGGATGCCTTCCACCCGGGTGTCTTCATGGCGCGCCAGCTGCTTGCCGTAGAACAGGGCCAGGATGCTGTCGCCCGGTGTCTCGCGCAACAGGCGTTCCATGCCCTTGCGTGCCTCCGGCCAGCTGGCATCGTTGAAGGCCAGGTTGTTGTAATACTCGCGGCCCACCGACCCCGAAGGGATGAGGCCGTTGAACATCTTGCGGAAGGTATCGGTGGCGCGGTCACGCTCGCCGGCATCGACCAGGCGCCGCGCTTCGGCCAGCAGGGCCTGGTTTTCCGGGCGCGCCAGGGCGATGTCCTGCGCCAGCTGGCGGGCCTGCCAGGGCTGGGGCGAGAGGGCCTGCAGGCGTTCCAGATAGTCGTTGGCCTGCTGTGGTCGGTTCTGCTTGACGCCGATCAGACCCATGCCGTACAGCGCATTGACCTGGGACTTGTCCAGCTGCAGCACCTTCTGCCACACCTCGGCGGCGCGCTGGTTGTTGTTGCGCGCCTGCCAGTACTGGCCCTGCTCCACCAACTGGGCCTCGATCTCCGCGGACTCGGCCAGGACCGGTGCGGCATGGGCCCCCAGCAGCGCGGTCAGCACTCCGATGGCTAGCGTGGTACGGCGCGTGCGCATGACTTCTCCCAGGACAGATTGAGTGTTCCGTCATCGCGGAACTGGTATCGCTTCTCGGCCCATCCGATTCCGAACAGGCCCAGCATGACGTTGTAGTAAAGGATTTCAGGTTGCGCGCTGGGTTGCGCCAGTCCGCTTTCCAGTTGCTGTGCGGCGCGCGCCTGCCATTGCGCGGCCAGGGTGGTTTCCCCCTTGGCCTGCAGGTAGGGGACCAGGGCCGCACCAAACCCGAAGGGCCCCTGGCCTTCGGCCACGCCGGTGGTCACGGCCACCTTCTCGGGCGCAGCGCCGGTGGCGAGGATGCGTTGGCGCATGCCGTCCAGTGCGGCCAGCAGCGCGGTGGCATCGGGGTCGCGCGGCGAGGTCATGCCGGCCCACAGGTAGACGCGAATGGCGTCATAGCTGCCCAGCTCGCCCTTGGCCGGATCGACCATGAACTGACCGGCCTGTACCGCCGTCATCTTGTAGCCGACCCAATCGGCCACGAAGCCCTTGGGGCTGGTGGCCTGGATCATGCGCACGGTATTGCTGGCGATCTGCTGCCAGGGCCCCTTGGGGCGCTCCTTGTGCAGTCGGCGCAGCAGCGGCAGCGGCAGATAGCTGGGATTGAGCGTCCAGACCTGGTTGTGCTGGTTGAAGCCCTGCGGTCCCGGCAACACCATCTTGCCCAGGCCCGGCAGGTCCACCACCAGGCGCGCTTCGATGCTGTCGAGCAGGCGCCGGGCATCGCTGCGGTAGGTCGGGCGCTGCCACAGGCGTGCGCCTTCCAGCAGGGCGTAGACGATCCACAGGTCGGCATCGGAAGCCGAATTGGCATCCTGCAATTGCCACCTGCCATCGGCGCCCTGCCCCCACAGCCAGCCCGGCAGGCGGTTGGCGGCATCGGCGCCCATCATGTTGTCGCGGGTCCAGCTCCAGATCTGCTCGAAGCGTTGTGCATCGTTGGCGATCAGTGCCAGCAACAGGTTGTAGGACTGACCTTCGGAGGTGGTGTGATTGGGCAGCAGGCTGGAATGCAGGACCCGCCCATCGGGCTGCACGTGGCCGCTGGCCCAGGCTTGCCAGGCCGGCCAGTCCGTGACTGCACACGCGGAGGACGCGGGCGCGGCCTCAACCACGCCGGCTACGCCACCGAGCGCCAGCGCGGCCATGGCCTTGACCAGGCTGCGGCGTCGAAATTGAAACGACAGCTCAGGCATTGAGACGCTTTCTCGCCTTGGCGCGCAGGGTCAGGTAGGCCAGGCCGCCGAGCATCAGGATGCCACCGGCAATGAGCACGAACATGGCCAGGACGTGGCGCGACAGCCACCAGCGCAGCATGCGCAGCGGTGACATGCTGCCCGTGAAATACTGTTCTTCAGCCAGCAGCGGATCGATGGTGGTGCCGCGCACGGCCACCAGGCTGCCCTGGATGGTCTCGGCTTCGGGATCCTTGCTGGCCATGGCCGCGAGGATCTGGTCCAGGCCCGTGGCGTCGCCACCGGCCAGCACCACGACGCTGCGACCACTGTCGAGCGGTGACTCGAAACCGGTCAGATAAGAGGTCGGTTCGCCGCCCGTGAAGGCCAGTGCCAGGCGCGCACGGCGCTTGGCCTGGTCATCGTCGGCGAGCTTGAGCCAGCTGCGTACGCGCAGGGCGAAATCACCCACATCGAAGCGCTGCTTGTCCCCCGTCACCGCCGCCGGCAGATGATCGGCCCACTGCTTGAGCAATGGCTGGTTCTGGCCCGAGGCCAGTACCAGCAGGTCGCGCGAGGCGACCTTGTCGACCTGGGCGGCCTGGGTCACCACCACGCCCGTGGCGGGGTATCCGGTGGCGCTGCCGAAGCGGCCCAGCAGCGTCAGGTAGGCAGCGAGATCGTCGGTGCTGGCATTGTCGGGCAACACCACGGCCGACTCCGAGAGATCGGCCATGCGCGTGAAGGGGAAACCGGCATCCTTGAACACGCCCAGGTTGGGCATGGCCATGAAGTGATCGTAACCACGCAGGTCGATGGTGGAATCGGGATCGATGCTGCCGCGCACGTTGTCGATGATGATGTCCTGACATTCGCCCTGCTTGACGAAGTCATACATGTAGCGCAGTTGCAGGCGCGATTGCGGACCGGCCAGGTTCAGCGGCAGGCGCAGATCCATCTCGCGCGTGAGGGCCTCATCCTTGATCGAAGCCAGCAGGCTCTTGTCCAGCTTGTCCTTGGGCAGCAGGATGTCGGACTTGATCAGGCCATCATTGAAGCTGACCAGGAAGGACGAGTTGGTGGACTTGGGCTGGGGCGTATAGCGATAGACCAGTTTCAGCTTCGCGCCATCCTGGCGCCAGTTGGAGAGAGCCGGCGGGAAATTGAGGGGGATGGTGATCTCGCCGGGGTTGTAACCGGACACGTTGAGGCGCTTGGGATCGATCAGTTCGGAGAGCTTGACTGCGCGATCGGTGGGCAACCAGTTGGGCGCGTCATACGGCTGGCGCGGCGCCAGCGGCTGCAGCTTGTCGATCACTGCCGAGCTGCCCGAGAGGCCCTTGCTGCCCAGCGCCAGCGCGGCGGCGGCCTGCCTGAGTTCGCCCACGTTGCGACCGGACACCACCAGCAGCTTGCCATTGGCATCATTCGGATTGGGCAGCACGGTCAGCGTCGGCCCCTTGGGGGCGGCCACCTCGAGTCCGGCCACACTGGTGGGGGCCTCGCCGGCCACCATCACCACGGCATTGCCGCGCGGCGGCAAGGCATTGATCTGCACCGGGAAACGCGCGCCGCGATAAGCGGCCAGCGCGCCGAACCAGGAAGAAAGCGTACCCGCCGCTTCCAGCGTACCGTTGTCAGGGTTCCCCGCGAAGACGAAGGGCAGACTCAGCATGCGGATGTCGCGCCGGTCGAAGAAGGGCAATGGCATCTGCGCCAGGTCATCCTTCTGCGGCAAGGGCGTGGTCTGCAGGTCCAGCGTGGAGCCATTGGCCACGCGCGCCCACAGGCTGGAATGCAGGGGATCCTCGCAGCCCATGGTGTAGTGGCCGATGAATTGCAGGCTCAGCCGATTGAATTCGGTAATGAGCTTGGGCGGGATGTCGACCTTGGCGGTCTGCATGCTGCCCGAGCCTTCCTTGGGCAGCGGGATGCTGCCGGCCACCACGTCGTTGACCATCACGTTGATCTGCGAGAGGTCCGGCAGCAAGGCCGGGGAATAGGTGTAATACAGCGTCACGTGGGCGCCGGTGGTCACCAGCGAGACCGGCACGTCGAAGTTGAGGCTGTCGGTAGCGTCCACGCCATGCAGGTTCATCGAGCCATTGCGCCCCAGCTGCTTGAAGGTGAACACGTAAGGGTCGCCGGCTACCGGAACCGGTGCGGGCAGGCCGGGCGTGGCCGTGGCCGCACTCGCGGGACTGCCAGCAGAGGCCGCCAGCACCGGCAGCGGCAGGCTGCCGGCGGTCATCACCGCCGCCAGCATCAGACACAGGGAGCGTTGGCGCAACAGGGCGCGCTGCGCTTGAGGCTGCTTCGTTTTCATTATTGTTTTTCCAGAGTGTTATCCATGGCAGGTGCGGGAGCTGCCGATGAGGCGGAGGCTGCTGCCGAGGCAGGCGCGCGTGCTTCGGCGGGCCGGCGGCGCAGCTGGATCGCCAGCGCCTTGAACATTTGCCGGATACCATTCATGCCGATGCCGGCCACTTCGCGCAGGGCCTTGAGCGGGGTATCGGGACGGCTCTTGCCCCAGTTGTTGGCCCAGATGTCGGCGCGCGAAAAGGTCAGGCGCACCAGTTCGCTTTGCTGGCGCAGCGTCAGTTCGTGGAACTGCGCACCGACCATGTCGTTGCGGCTGAACACCACCACTGCCGGGAACACTTTCTCCTGATCATTGCGGAACAGCGTGACCTCGATGCGGGCATTGCGCGCGATGGTCGCCCCGGCCGGCAGGCGCAGGCCGATGCCTTTCTGCGAGAAGTCCAGCGTAGTGCCTTCGATGAGGCTGCCATCATCGCACTTGATGCGCACCGGCAGCTCGGCCGCCACACGCGGCTCGCTGCGCACCTGGCGGGTTTCGGAGGCGACGGCCATGGCAGCACTGCTGATGATGACGTTGTAGAGCGTCCACGCCATGTTGATGAGGATGGTGGTCACGGCATTGGGGTCGCCGTGGATCAGTTGCCAGATGCCGAAGCCCAGGCCGGCCACGTTCAGCGCCAGCAGCAACATGTAGGGACGCGCCAGCTTCCAGTCGAAATGGTCGTCGGTGATGATGCCGCCCTTGTCGGTGACGTTGAAGCCGCCCAGCTTGGGATTGATCAGCGCCAGCAGCACCGGCCCCAGGATGTACCAGGCCAGTACGGTCTCGTAGACCTCGTTCCAGAAGGAATGGCGGAAGCGTCCCTGGATGCGCGAGTTGGTCAGGCTGGCGTGCAGCACGTGGGGCAGCACGTAGGCCGTGATCATCAGGGCCGAGGCGTGGAAGATATGGGCACCGAAGAACAGGTAGGTCAGCGGCGCGGTCAGGAAGATCAGGCGCGGCAAGCCATAGAAGAAGTGCAGCATGGCGTTGAGATAGCACAGCCGCTGGCCCAGTCGCAGCCCGCGTCCCTTCAAGGGATTGTCCACCCGGAAGATCTGCGCCATGCCACGTGCCCAGCGCACGCGCTGGCGGATGTGGCGCGCCAGGTTCTCGGTGGCCAGGCCGGCCGCCTGGGGGATGGCGAGATAGGCGGTGTTGTAGCCGGCGCGGTTCATCTTCAGCGCCGTGTGAGCGTCCTCGGTCAGGGTCTCGGTGGCGATGCCGCCGATTTCCGTCAGGGCAGTGCGACGCATGACGGCGCAGGAGCCGCAGAAGAAGGCGGCATTCCACAGGTCATTGCCATCCTGCACCAGACCATAGAACAGCTCGCCCTCATTGGGCACCGAGCGGAAGGTATTGAGGTTCTTCTCGAAGGGATCGGGCGAGAAGAAGAAGTGCGGCGTCTGCAGCATGGCCAGCTTGGGGTCCTTGTAGAACCAGCCCATGCAGATCTGCAGGAAGGAACGCGTCGGCACGTGGTCGGCATCGAAGATGGCGACGAATTCGCCATCGGTGACCTTGAGCGCTTCGTTGAGATTGCCGGCCTTGGCATGCTTGTTGTTGGAACGGACCAGATAGTTCACGCCGATGTTGTCGCAGAACTCGCGGAATTGCTCACGTCGGCCATCATCGAGCACGTGCACGCGCAGCTTGTCCTGGGGCCAGTCGATGGCCTGGGCGGCGAAGATGGTCAGCGAGACGATGTCCAGCGATTCGTTGTACGAGGGAATGAAGATATCCACCGTCGGCCATTGCGAGGGCGGCATGGTCAGCATCTGCGGCTTGCGGCGCAAGGGCCAGGCGGTCTGCAGGTAACCCAGCGTCAATACCAGCAGGGAATACATTTCGGCGGCCAGCAGGCCATAGCCGAAGACGATGTCCAGCCAGCTTTCAAAGGCCAGCGTGGAGGTGATGCGCCAGTACATGTAGCGCATCGAGACGATCAGCGAGAGCGTGATCAGCACCAGTACCGGGAAGCGCCCCGACTGCTTGCGCAACACCAGCGCGGCGACGAAGCAGCCGATGGCAAAGACGCACTGCGCGGTGAAATCCAGCGGCACCGAAATGATGAGCAGGGCCAGCAGCGTGGCAAACAGCATCACGGCCCATTGCACCAGGCGGCGCGGGCCGCGTGGCAGACCTTCGAGGCGCTCGCCGACGCGCTGTATCCATTGCTGCAGGCGATTGGCCGACGGGCGGGCCGAGGGCTCCTGTCCTGGTGGATGGGGGGACAGCGTGGCGGGGGATTTCATGTCGGGCTGGCGTTGCGATGGCGATGTTGCCTGTGGTCCATGGTTCATGCGCGTGCACCTGCGGCGGCCGCCTTGAGCACAGCGGCGCGCAGCACTTCGCTGACGCCCTGCAACTGATCATAGACCGGCGAATGCCCGGCCTTGACCAGCGGATTGAAGCCGTAGGCCAGACCTTCGCTGATGGCGTGATCGAGCGCGACCACACCGGCCAGGCGCGGCCCCATCCAGCGCTTGAGGACTTCCAGCATGTCCTGGCAGAAGCTGCGGCTGCCGTCGTACTTGTTGACCACGTAGCGGCAATTGTTGCGGCCATGCAGGACCTGGCGCATGTGCTCCAGTGCCAGGAAGGAACCGGCATCGGGCGTGACCACCGCCAGCACCTGATCGGCCGCCTGCAGGGCCTGCTCCAGATAAGGGGTCTGGCCGGCCGGCAGATCCAGCAGGACCACGTCACCCGCCTGCAATTGCAGCGCGTGCAGCTGGCGCAGCAGCCATTGGCCATCCACGCTCATCTGCCGTGCCAGCGCCGCTTCCCCGGCGGCAGCCACCACGGTATGACTCAACACCTGCGTACCGGAAGTACCGACGGCCAGGCTGCTGCGCCAGTCCCCGCTGGCGGCCGCGGCAGTCTGCCGGGCCACGGCCTCGGCACTCACGCCCAGGTGATATTGCAAGGCATTCTGCGGGTCCAGGTCGATGGCGACCACACGGCCATGACGCGCCAGGCTGCAGGCCAGCGCCGAACACAGGGTGGTCTTGCCGACCCCGCCCTTGGGCGAGACCACGGCAATCACCTGCGCCGGTGTAGCAGGCGGCACGGCCAGTTGGGGCTGGCCGGTGTCGTCATTGCTGGCGCGCTGCTGGGCTTCGCGTTCGCGCGCGGCCTCGCCCAGCATGGAGCGCAACAGGGTGGGAACGGCGGGCTCGGTGGTGGAGGCAGCTTGGACGGGAACGCTCGCAGAAGCATCGGGTGAGCCCGCAGCCGGGGTCGCGGTCGGGGCGGTCGGTGCAGGTGCCGGACGGGCAAGCGGGGCAACCGGAGCCAGCCTGGCGGCCACGGGAGCGGGCGACGGTGCCGTGACGGGATCCATCACGGGCTCAATGCGTTGCAAAGAAGAAGGCACAGGGTCCGCCAGCAAGGGAGCCGCTGCGCTGGCCGCCACTACCGGTGCCGGCTCGGCCCCGGCACTGCCGTCCACCGACCCGGCTGCCGTCACGGCGGCGCCCTGCTGCGCCACCACCAGCGGCGCCTTGGGCTTGCGCGACGGCTCCTTGTAGTTGATCGCAGCCTCGATCTCGAGGTATCCGTCCACCGTTGCCCCGAACTTGCTCAGCAAGTTGGAGATATCGTTTCCCATGCTTGACTCCCTGCCCAGTCCTGCTACCGGCGGCTTTTGACCGGGTGCGCACGACCTGCCTGCAACCTTGTTAAAAAGCGGTAAGTTTCCCCATATGCTGCCATCCCCCTGCTATATTCGTTAATCCGCTCTATCGGCGGTGCGTTCCCCTCTGCCTACGGAGTGATGCTCCGTACGGACCAAGCGCAGGAATGTTGTATTTTCGACCACACTCCGAGTTGTCATTAAAACAAACAAATCCTGATACCGCAACCTTCTTCGTTGTCAAAAATGTAAAAAGCCGACAAGACACAACACTCATTTCTTGACGGGAATACATGAAGGAAGAGGCGGAATCTTACATGTCAGCGGCTCGTCTTGTCGCTTGTCAGCGACAATTTGTTCCTGCCGCGACGCGGATTTGACACACCGGCCACCTGGCCCTTTCGGCCAGATCGCCCAGCCTGTGCCGGTCAGCGCCGCACCTCCCATCTTGCAGGAAGATGTGGCGAATTTGCCCTACCCGTACCAACACCGCCTATGCTATCCATTCAAAAAAACTTGTCACTCGGGAAAAACCTGACAAGTCCGTGCAGCCCCTGCAGCGCAGCGGCTACCGAGGGTCTCGGGGCGTTGCTGCCGATGGTGGATCGAGTTGCCACCAGGCGGGCAGCAGGGCCTGCACTTCGGGTCGGCCAAAACGCTGGTCGATCAGCCACACGGTGCCGTAGTCGCTCTCGGTACGAATGACGCGGCCGGCCGCCTGCACTACTTTCTGCATGCCGGGGTAGAGGTAGGCGTAGTCGTAGCCGCAACCAAACAATTGCTCCATGCGTTGGCGCATCTGCTCGTTGACCGGATTGAACTGCGGCAGCCCGAGGGTTGCCACGAAGGCACCGATGAGACGCTCGCCGGGCAGATCCACGCCCTCCCCGAAGGAACCGCCCAAGACCGCGAAACCGATACCCTGCCCGCCTCTTTCGAAACGGGCCAGGAAGGCATCGCGGTCGGTTTCGGACATGCGGCGCGACTGCTGCCAGGTGGGAATCTCCGGGTGGGCATGGGCGAAGGCGCCATGCGCCTGTTGCAGATAATCGAAGCTGGAGAAGAACGCCAGGTAATTGCCGGGACGCTCTGCATACTGGCGCGCCATCAGTTCGCCAATGGGCGCGATGGAGGCGGCGCGGCGCTGCCAGGTGGTGGCGATCCGGTGCGCCACCCGTATCTGCAACTGGCTGGCCTGGAAGGGCGACGCCACGTCGACCCAGGCGGTACTGGCGGGCATGCCCAGCAGATCGGCAAAGTAGTTCCACGGCGCCAGCGTGGCCGAGAACAGGATGGTGGCATGCGCGCAGGCAAAGCGTGGTCCGAGGAAGGGTGCGGGCACCACGTTGCGAATGCACAGCACGGTGTTGCGTTCATCTTCCCGCGTGAGGTCAAACAGTGAATGCGGACCGAAGGATTCGGCCAGCCTGACGAAGGCCATGGCATCGAAGTAGAAATCCCGCAGCGGCGCCTCCAGCGGCACCGCCACCTGAGCCAGGTAGTCGCTGATGGCGCCCACGCTGCCGGCGAGCGCTTCGACCAGTCTGGCCGGTGGCGCCTCCAGCACCTGATAGGGCAAGTCGGCCTTCTTGCCGGTGGCGGTCCAGGCGCGGCCCAGTCGTTCCAGCGGCTTGGCCACCGCCGGCGGGGCCACCGCGCGTGCCGCACGCAGGGCCGCGCGACTCAGTTGCGCGCTGTACATGCTGCGGGCGCGGGAGACCAGGTTGTGGGCCTCGTCGGCCAGCACGCTCACGCGCCAGTCATGCGCCTGGGCCATTGCGTAGAGCATGGCGCCGCCATCGAACCAGTAGTTGTAGTCGCCGACGATGAGGTCGCTCCAGCGCGTCATCTCGCTGCCCAGGTAGTAGGGGCAGACCTGGTGTTGCAGGGCCACGCTGCGCAACTGGTCGCGATCCAGCAGCGGCTGCGTCAGACAGGCCGCGCGGGCCGCCGGCAGGCGATCGTAGAAACCCTGGGCCAGGGGACAGGAATCGCCCCGGCACAGCCGGTCGGGATATTCGCAGGTCTTGTCGCGGGCGCACAGTTCCAGCACGCGCAGCGGCAGCCTGCCGTGCTCCTTCAAGGTGGTCGCGGCATCCAGCGCCAGCTGCCGGCCCGGCGTCTTGGCGGCGAGGAAGAAGATCTTGTCCAGCCGCTGCAACGGTGCCGCCTTCAACGCCGGGAACAGCGTACCCAGTGTCTTGCCGATGCCGGTGGGCGCCTGTGCCAGCAGGCTGCGCCGGGCCGTGTGGGCGCGAAAGACGGCCTCGGCCAGTTGCCGCTGGCCGGGACGAAAATCCCCATGCGGAAAGCGCAGGGCCTGCAAGGCCGCATCACGCGCGTGGCGATGCGCCAGTTCCTGCTCGGCCCAGCGCATGAAGCGCTCGCATTGGGCGGCAAAGAGTGCGGCCAGTTCTTCACGGCTGCGGATCTCTTCCAGCAGCGTTTCCTGCTGGCTGCCGATATCGAAATACACCAGTGCCAGATGGATGTGCGCCAGTCCCAGCTTCTCGCACATCAGGTGCCCGTAGACGCGCAACTGCGCCCAGTGCAGGTGACGGTGGTTGTCCGGCAGGCTGGCGAGCTGACCGCGATAGGTCTTCACTTCTTCCAGCCGCGTGCGCATGGGGTCATAGCCATCGGCGCGTCCACGCACGTGCAGCGCCCCATGCTGCGCCGAAAGATTCACTTCGCTCTGGTAGCCCTGCCCGCGCCGCTGCGCCACGATGAGGTGACCGGCCATGCCTTCCCGGGCAGTCGGCGTGGGGGTGAAACGCTGGTCCAGATCGCCCGCCTTGGCGGTGAATTCGCACAAGGCGCGTACCGAGACGGTATAGCGCGGCACGCTCCTGTCCTGCACCACAACGATGGGGGTAAGGGTGGACTCGCTCATGCCGCCTGCTGGAAATTGCTCAGGGAGTAGAAGCGGTGATCGGGGACGGCGGGCATTGCGGCTGAGATGGCGTGGCGAGATGACTGTATGAATGCACAGTATATCGTGTCCTGACAAATCGCTACAGATTGGCGTGACTGCGTATGAAGGATGTGACGTGGCTGCCTCCACGCGAAGGGCCGATGACCGCTATCATGGGCGCTGCACATTCCAACATTGCTCCAGGAGACCGCCTTGCCCAAGCCTTCTACCCTCGCCTTTGCGCTGTGCGCCGCCCTGTTGGGCAGCGCGCCCCCGTTGCACGCGCAGCAGCACACGCGCCACGATGAATTCTTCTGGCTGGGTGAAATCAACAAGGCCACGGCGGTCATCAATACCGACGAAGGCTTGCTGGACAAGTCGATGACGCCGCTGTTCGTCAAGGGTATCCGCAAGGTGCTGGCCGATGGCGAGCTGCCCGGGGCCAAACGGCCGACACTGGTGATCACCTTCGAGCCGCTGCTGATCCAGGCCGCCGGCCCGCAGATCACGCTGCTGCATGCGGGGCGCTCCAGCCAGGACATGCTTTCCACCCTGCGCGCGGCCATCCTGCGCGAAGACCTGCTGACCCTGGCCAGCCAGCTCAACGCCACCACCGCCGCGCTGGTAAAGCTGGCTGCCAGCCAGCGCGACACCATCGTGCCCAACTACACCAATGGCGTGGCCGCGCAACCCAACAGCTACGGTCACTACCTGCTGGGCTTCGCGGCCGCACTGGACCGCGACGCCCAGCGTCTGCGCGAAGCCTATGTGCGCCTGGACCGCTCGGCCATGGGGACCACCGTCCTCAATGGCACCAGCTGGCCGCTGAACCGCCAGCGCATGGCGGACTACCTGGGCTTTGCGGCCATTGTCGACAACGCCTATGACGCCGCGCAGCTCTCGCCGGTGGATGCCCCGGTGGAAGTGGGCGCCCTGGTCTCGTCCATCGCCCTGCATGCGGGCGCCTACATTCAGGACGTGATGACGCAATATGCCCAGCCGCGTCCATGGATCCTGTTGCAGGAAGGCGGCGCCAATACCTACGTGTCCTCGGCCATGCCGCAGAAACGCAATCCGGGCCTGCTCAACGGTACCCGGCGCGATGCCTCGCGGGTCATTGCCGATGGCATGGGCGTGCTCATCGTGGCGCACAACCTGCCGCCCGGCATGAGCGATGCCAAGGATGTCAAACCCAACAAGGAGATGGTGCTCAACACGGTCAAGGTACTGAAGAACTGGGAGAGCATTCTGGGGGCGCTGGTCATCGATCCCAAGCGCGCGCTGGAAGAACTCAACAGTGACTGGACCGCATCCCAGGAGCTGGCCGATGTGCTCATGCGCAAGTACAAGCTGCCGTTCCGGGTGGGTCACCACTTTGCCTCGGAGGTGGTGGAGTATGCCAAGGCCAACGATATCCGTCCGCTGGATTTCCCTTATGACCAGGCGCAGCGCATCTATCACGAAGCGGTGCTCAATTCGGAATTCCCGCAGAGCCTGCCGATGTCGGAACAGGAATTTCGCAGCACGCTCGATCCCGTGGCCATCGTGCGCAATCGCGCGACCGTCGGCGGTCCGCAGCCGGCCGAGATGGATCGCATGCTGCGCGAAGCCACGGCAAGAGTGGCGCAACAGGACGCCTGGATCAAGGCCAGACAGCAGCACATTGCCGGCTCGCTGCAAAAGCTGGATGCAGATTTTGATCGGATGGCGGTGGCGGCGGGCGTGAAGTAAAGCCCGCCGGACCAACCATCAGCCAATGACAAGCGCATCAGGCATGCGCTTGCTGGTGTCGCGGCGCAAGCAGATCTGACATGCCGACCCGATGCAGCATTTCCGCACGCAAGCGGTCCAGTACGCCGAAACCGACATCGGCGCCGTCCTGGGCGGGATCGATGTGAACCCGGAATGGCCGCCGCCCGAACGGCTGGGCGAGTACGGCGACGATGGCCTGGGCGACCTGCCCCGCGTCGGCGTCGGCTGGCACGAGGGCGGCAAAGGCTTGCTGGATCTGCTCCCCCAAGCCCGCGTACGGCCCTTGCTCGTACTGTGCCAGCACCGCTTCATCAGCAGGACTGCCGGCATGCGCAAAGTGATTGGTACCGGAAGTGAAGGCGCCGGGCACGATGATGCTGCTCTCGATACCCCAGCGCGCGAGCTCGCGAGCATATTGCACGGCCAGCGCATCCATGGCTGCCTTGGCCGCGAAATAGGGTGCCAGGTAAGGCGGTGTACCACCGGCCGAACTGCTGCTCGACACCCAGACCAGCAAGCCTTCCCGGCGCGACCGCATATGCGGCAACACGGCCCGGTTGAGGCGCTGGGTACTCACGACGTTGACGTCATAGAGTTGCGCGAACTGTTCCGGCGAGAAGGCCTCGGCCGGGCCGAAGGCCATGTGGCCGGCATTGTGGATCAGTACGTCGATGCGTCCGTGCGCGGCGATGATGTCATCGACTGCCGTGTCGATGGAGTCCTGTGACTGGACATCCAGTTCGATCGCACGCAAGTCAGCGGCATGCACCGCGGCGAAGCTTGCCATCTGCTGCACTACTGCCGCATTGCGCCCGGCGGTGGCGCGCATCGAGGCGTAGACGACGTGCCCGGCGCGGGCCAGCGCTTCGGCGGTCAGGCGGCCGAAGCCGCTGGAGGCGCCGGTGATGAGGATCACCTTGTCCATGAAAATCTCCTTTGCTTGTCGGGTGATGAAGCGCCGCGCTCAGATCGAGCCGCCATTGGCACGCACGGTCTGGCCGTTGATCCAGCTGCCGTCGGGGCCGATCAGGAAGGCCACGATCCCGGAGATATCGTCCGGCTGGGCCAGACGTTCCAGCGGCGGCAGCTTGGCCAGGCGCTCGATCTGTTCCGGGGTCTTGTCCTTGAGGAATAGCTCGGTCGCGGTCGGTCCCGGAGCGACGGCGTTGACGGTGATGTTGCGGCCACGCAGTTCCTTGGCGAAGACATTGGTCATGGTCTCGACGGCCGCCTTGGTGGCCGCGTAGATGGAGTAGCCAGGCGAGGCCATGGTCTTCATGCTGCTGGAGAAATTGACGATGCGTCCGCCCTCGCGCAAGCGCTTGGCGGCGATGCGCATGGTGTTGAAGCTGCCCTTGATGTTGATGGCCAGCAGCTTGTCGAAGAGCTCGTCATCCGTATCGGCCAGCATGGTCAGGCCGGGCTGGATGATGCCGGCATTGTTGACCAGAATATCGACGCCACCAAAGAGCGTGCAGGTCTGGTCGAACAGAGCCGCCACCTGAGCCGGCACGGCAACGTCGGCCTGAATGGCGGCAGCCCGCCCGCCGGCTGCGGCAATCTCGGCTACGACACGATCGGCGTCATCCTTGCGGCCGGCATAGTTGACGACGATGGCGATGCCCTGGGCTGCCAGCCGCAGGGCGATGGCAGCGCCGATGCCGCGCGAGGCGCCGGTGACGATGGCGACCTGCTGGCTGGAGGGGCGGGTGGTTTGAGATTGGATGGTGTTCATGCTGGTTCTCCTTGAAGAGGTGGGTGGGTGAAGCGAATGAAAGCATCATCCCATCCTGACCGGATCTCCTGTAGCCGTATAATCGGCATATCGCTTATCCACTTTTTGCATGACCATGTTCAACGACCTGCAACTGCTGCGCAGCTTCGTCACCATCGTCGACTGTGGCAGCATCTCCGCCGCCGCCCGCGCCCTGCACATGACCCAACCCACCCTGAGCCGCCAGCTCGGGGCCCTGGAAGAGCAATGTGGAACCGAATTGCTGCGTCGGGATACCCATCGCATGAGCCTGACCGAGTGCGGGCAGCGCTTCCTTCAGGACGCCCGCGCCCTGATCGAACTGGCCGAGGAGGCCCAGCAGCGGCTACGGCAGGAACAGAGCGGGCTGCAGGGCAACATCCGGGTGTTTTCCACCATCGACTTCGGACAGACCGTGGTCAGCCGGCTCATCAGCAGCTTCATCCAGGCGCATCCTGGCGTGACCATGGAACTGTCCTATTCCAACCGTCCGGTGCACATGATCGAGGAGGGGTGCGATGTCGGCATCGTCGCCGGGACCTTCAGCGATGAGCGCGTGGTGGCCCGTTCGCTGGGGCCGATCAGACGCCACGTGGTAGCCTCTCCCGGGCTGATCGCGGCGCACAGGCGGTGTCGTCGGCCCGAGGATCTGCAGGCCTGGCCCTGGCTGATCCTGGCCTCGCCCAACTTCGGTGGTACACGGGAAATCATGCTGTATGGCGAAGCTGACCAGCAACGCCGGTTGCAGGTGCAGCCGGTCCTGGTCTCGGAAGGCGTCACCAGTCTGCGCGAGGCGGCACGCATGGATCTGGGCGTGGCAGCCCTGCCGACCTGGCTGATCGAGGAAGACCTGGTCTCGGGACGATTGGTGCGACTGCTGCCCCGCTGGGAGGCACGCAGCCTGCCCGCGCACGTGGTCTATCCCGTACGCCGCACCTTGCCGCTGCGTGTGCGCGCCTTCGTGGACTATGCCACGCAGTATATGGCCACCGCCCTGGGCTGACTGCCAGCGGGAATTGAAACGAAATCCACAGCAAGAACTGAAGAACTGTCGAGAAGCGGCATCGCTTGACACTTGACGAGCGGAGTTCCCGATGAATGTGTGAGTTTACGTTAGAATTGGTAACGTAAAAATTGACATAAAAACAATATCAAACTCAATTCGATTCCATTCTCAGGGGAGACTCACATGACCGAAGTCCATTCGTCGCGCGCGGTGCGGCTGAACTATCATCACCACCCCGCCGGCTTTGCGCTGGCACGTTGCACGGCGGCGCTGGTGTTATGCGGCCTGGTCGCACCGCAGGCGCAAGCGGCCTGCAGTGCGACAAACGCCACCGTCACGCAATGCGACAGTACGGCAATCACCATTGCTCCCAACACCGGCAGCTCCAGCGTGACGGTGGACGGTACAAGCTCGGTTGGCATCTACTACGCCCCGCCGTCGAACAGCTCCGGTCAAACCTACAATCAGACCCTCAACGTCACGGGTACCACCTCGCTTTCCAGCACAGCAGGCCAGTCCAACGTCAATGGTGGCATCGGGATCACGCTTGGCACGTCCACTGCCGCCAACAATGACGGCAACACGGTCAACTCCACCATCAACCTGGGCCAGGGAGTGACGATCAATTCGCACGTCCAGTATGGGGCCGCCGTATTCGCCCACAACGATGGCGCGGGCGATGTCAGTATCAACAGCGCCGCCACTGTCACATCGCTTGGCGTGGACAGCAGCAACAATCCCAGCAGCGGAGGATATGGCCTGAGCGCCTCCACCAACCTGGGCGCAGCCACCGTGGTCAACAGCGGCAGCGTCACCGCCACCAATGGACGGGGTCTGTATGCGGACGGCAATTCACGGGCGGTGACCGTGGATGGCAGCTACAACATCACCGGCACCAGCGGGCCTGAAGTCACCGTCAGCATCAACAATACCGCGACAGGCACAGTGGAGGCCTATCAGGCGGCCATTCGCGTCATCAACTACTACGGCCTGGCGCAGGCCAGCAATGCCGGCAGCGCACATTCGACCACGGCACAGGCACTGGTTGCGTGGTCGCAGGCTGGCAATACGACCATCAGCAACAGCGGCACCGCGACCACCGATGACAACAACGCCATCGTCGCCTTCACCGAGCGCGGCAATGCCACCATCAGCAACAGCGGCACCGCCACCGCGGGCAAGCTGGTCTCGGGGTCCGCCGGTACCGCGGGTTTCTCCGCCATGCGGGCAGCGGTGGACTATGTCGGCGACATCACCATCACCAATAGCGGCGGCGCAACGGCGACGGCCAACAGTGACGTTGCCATCGTCGCCCACACCCCCCAAGGCAATGCCAGCATCACCAATGCCGGACAGGTAAGCGGCAAGGCCGGCGTGGCCATGACCAGCGGCGCCGGTCTGGGCAACGACAGCATCAACGACACCTCGGCATCGGCCAGCAACACGATCACCGGCAATGCCAGTCTGACCAACAGCGGCACCATCAGCGGTGTGGACTATGCTGCCTATCTGGATTCCTCCGCCAACAACATCAGCAACAGCGGCACCATCCGTTCCCAGGGCAAATCGCTGATCCTCAGTGGGGGCGCCAGCACCATTGCCAATACCGGCACGCTGGCTGGCGACATCGAGAACACGGCGGCCGCCGCGCTCACCATTTCCGGGGCAAGCGGTTCGGGCTTGGGCGTGCTCACGGGCTACAACAACGGCATCGGCACCATCACCAGCACTGCCGCAGACGTGGTACTGAGCTCGGGCAACCTGCTGCTCAATGACCATATCAATGCCGGCACACATACGGTAAACAACAGCGGCAGTCAGCTGCAGATCAACAATCGTCTGGACATTACCGGCAACTACACGCAAGCGGCCGCTGCCGGATTGATCCTGGGCGTGGCCAATGGCGCCACCACCAATGGCAACAGCGGTGATAGCGGCTACGGTTCCCTGCAGGTCGATGGAAATACGACGCTGGCCGCCGGCACCACCATCTCGCTCAAGAAACTGGACAGCACGTATTCCTTTGCGCGCGGACAGCGCTATGTGGCCATCTCCACCAGTGGCACCACCAACTATGATCCCGCCAACCTGAACTATGTGGCCAGCGGCTTCACGGTCAGCGGTGCCAATGTCATCGATAACGGCCGCACGGCACTGGTGCTGAGTCTGGGCGATGCCGTCAACCCCGCCACCACCAGCAATGCGCAATCCGCCTTCAACGGGCTGATCAACTACGGCGGTGCCAACCAGCGTTTGCTCAACGTGCTCAACGCCGCTCTGGCACTGGGCTCGACAAGCGAGGCCAACAAGGCGGGGGCGCAACTGAGTCCGGCGGCCGGGACGGTGGCGGCCAACCAGGCGGTCTCCAGTGCGACCAATAAAATTGTCGACGTCATTTCTGCGCACGTTGATGGTTTGCGCGTGGCGCAAGCCGGCAGCGGCTCCGGCATCGCCACCGGCGAATCCGCGGGTCACTGGGCCTGGTGGGGGCAAGCACTGGCCGGAAGCGCCCGGCAGAGCATGCGCGATAACGTCAGCGGATTCCGCGCCAGCTACAGTGGCCTTCTGATGGGCCTGGATCGCAGCGTGGAAGAGCGCTGGCGCGTCGGCGCGCTGGCCAGCTACGTCAGCAACTCGGTCGTGGGCCGCGATGACAACGCCGGCAGTTCTTCTCACGTGGATTCCTACGGGGCGATGGCCTACGCCGGCTACACGGCTGACCGGTGGTATGCCGATGCCAGCATTGGTGTCATCAAGCATCATTACGATACGGCACGCGTCATTGATTTCACCGGTTTCTCCAGTATTGCCAGCGGGCGTTTCCAGGGACTGCAGAACATCGTGTCATTGGAAGCGGGTCTGCCTGTGCGTCTGGACCAGATCTGGTCCCGTACCACGTTGACCCCCATCGGCAAGATCAGCTACAGCAATCTGCGTCAGGATGCCTACACCGAAACCGGCGGCAACGGTGCGGCGCTGCGGGTAGACGGGGTATCGGCCAATTCGCTCAAGAGCGAAGTGGGGCTCAAGCTGGAGCGCATGGTCGACACAGCCTATGGAGAATTGTCGCCAGCCATTCAGATTGGATGGCGCCACGAGTACCGCAGCAATGCGCTGCGCACGATTTCAAGCTTTGCTGACGACACCACCGGAACTTCCACCTTTGTCAGCAGCGGCGCCACTCCGCTGCGCGACAGCGGAGTATTCGCCTTGAGCGCCACGCTCGTCAATCGGCAGAATCTGACGATCACGGCGCGCTACACGATGGAAGTCGCGCCAGGTTATACGGCCCAGACCGGGGATTTGCGCTTGCGTTATCAATTCTGATCAGCGGGTGCTGTGCGGCGTTTTTTGCGGAGGACAGTGAACGGGAAGAAGCGGCCTTGTTTCAGCGCTTGTCATTGGGAGATTTCTTTGCCTGGATCGGCAAGACTTGAGCAGCCAAGTCAGCGATTTCGGCCCTCGCGGTTTTCCGGAAAATTGCGATCAACAACAGCGCAGGCTGCCCCATGCAGCACCCCTCCCCCATCAACCACCTATTGGTCTTACCAATAAACTGGTAATATCCAGTTTCCCAAGAACGAAGGCCACCGGCCTGTCGCCCGCCCTCGGCAATCTGAGGCCGCGCAACGGCGCCACGGTGTCAATCAGAGACAATTCTTTCTCAAAGGAAACACGATGAAATTACTGCGTTACGGCCCGGTGGGGCAGGAAAAGCCCGGCATCCTCGACCAGTCCGGCAAGATCCGCGACCTGTCCGCCCATCTCAAGGATGTCAACGGCGCCGTACTGGATGACGCATCGCTGGAGAAAATCCGCCAGCTGGACATCAACAGCCTGCCCGTGGTCGAGGGCTCGCCGCGTATCGGCGCCTGCGTGGGCAACATCGGCAAGTTCATCTGCATCGGCCTGAACTACGCCGATCACGCCGCCGAATCCAACCTGCCCATCCCCGCCGAACCGGTCGTCTTCAACAAGTGGACCTCGGCCGTGGTCGGTCCCAACGACAACGTGAAGATCCCGCGCGGCTCCAGGAAAACCGATTGGGAAGTCGAACTGGGCGTGGTCATCGGCAAGGGCGGCACCTATATCGACGAGAAGGATGCCATGTCCCACGTGGCCGGTTACTGCGTGGTCAACGACGTCTCCGAACGCGAATACCAGATCGAACGCGGCGGCACCTGGGACAAGGGCAAGGGCTGCGATACCTTCGGCCCCATCGGCCCCTGGCTGGTCACCCGCGACGAAATCGCCGACCCGCAGAAGCTGGGCATGTGGCTGGAAGTGGATGGCAAGCGCTACCAGAACGGCAATACCAGCACCATGATCTTCGGTGTGGCGCATATCGTCTCCTACCTGTCGCGCTTCATGAGCCTGCAGCCGGGCGACGTCATCTCCACCGGCACGCCGCCGGGCGTGGGCATGGGCGTCAAGCCGGAAGCGGTCTACCTGCGCGCCGGCCAGACCATGCGCCTGGGCATCGACGGCCTGGGCGAACAGCAGCAGAAGACCATCGACGCCTGATCCGTCACGGTTCACCGCGTCACCCCGCGCTGCCCGTCGGCAGCGCGGCAGTATCCCATCCAGGCACAAGAACAAGAATGACCAAGCGCGGGCACGACTGCGCCTGCGCGATCCAATCGACCGCAACAGGGAAGGAGAAGACACAATGAATCACTACGATTTCCAGGGCCGCAGCGCCATCATCACCGGCGGTGCCCAGGGCTTCGGCTATGCCGTGGCCGAACGCCTGCTGCAAGGCCGCGCCAAGGTGGTCCTCTGGGACATGGACGAAAAAGCCCTGGCCGAGGCCCGCGCCAGGCTGGAGCCGCTGGGCAATGTCGAGACCATCCGCGTGGATATCTCCAGCCAGGCCGACGTGCAGCAAGCCATCGAAGCCACCGAAAAACTGACCCAGTCCATCGACATCCTGGTGCACAGCGCCGGCATCGCCGGCCAGAACAATCCGGTGGCGGACTATTCGCCCGAAGAATGGCGCCGCGTGATCGACATCGATCTCAACGGGGCCTTCTACGTCAATCAGGTGGTGGTCCAGCGCATGATCGCGCAAAACTATGGGCGCATCGTCAACATCGCCTCCATCGCCGGCAAGGAAGGCAATCCCACCGCCTCCGCCTACAGCGCGGCCAAGGCCGGCATGATCGCCCTCACCAAGAGCCTGGGCAAGGAAACCGCAACCCGCAACATCGCCGTCAACGCCATCACCCCGGCTGCGGCGCAAACCCGCATCCTGGAGCAATGCACCCAGGCGCACATCGACTACATGCTCTCCAAGATCCCGCGCGCACGCTTCGTGAAGGTGGAAGAGCTGGCGGCGATGGTGGCCTGGCTGGTGTCCGAGGAAAATTCCTTCACCACCGCCTCCGTGTTCGACCTCTCGGGCGGTCGGGCCACCTACTGATGGCGCCGGGCCGGGCTGGCGGACATGCCCGGCCGATCTGAAGCAGATTGCTTCAGTTGCGCTGCAAGCCTCCGTACTTTCGGCCTACCCAAGACCAGGAACCCGCCCGGATATGAAGGGCGATTCCTGGTCAATTGTTTGTGACCTCGCCATCCCCTCAGGGCAAGGCCGGTCGCGGCGGCGTGATATCCACCGGTGCGCGGCTGGCCGGTTCGGCGCTGGCGTAGCCGACCTGGTCCTGGGCATGCACCTTGAACTGGCTGACCACGTCGGACAGGCGCGCGGCCTGTTCCTGCATGGCTTCGGCTGCGGCGGCGGCCTGTTCGACCAGGGCGGCATTCTGCTGCGTGGTCTGGTCCATGTCGGTGATGGCCAGGTTGACCTGGCTGATGCCGTCGCTCTGCTCGCTGCTGGCGGCGGTGATCTCGGCCACGATATCGGCGACCTGGCGCACGCTGGTCACCACTTCGTCCATGGTGGTGCCGGCGCGACTGACCAGTTCGCTGCCGGAGCCGACCTTGGCCACCGAGTCATCGATGAGGGTCTTGATTTCCTTGGCGGCCGAGGCCGACCGCTGGGCCAGCGAACGCACTTCCGAAGCCACCACCGCAAAGCCCCTGCCCTGTTCACCGGCGCGCGCGGCTTCCACCGCCGCGTTCAGTGCCAGGATATTGGTCTGGAAGGCAATGCCGTCGATGACGCTGATGATGTCGACGATCTTGCGCGAGGATTCGTTGATCGACCCCATGGTGGAAATGACCTGCGACACCACCTCCCCGCCATGCTGCGCCACCGACGAAGCCGAGGCTGCCAGCTGGTTGGCCTGGCGGGCGTTGTCGGCATTCTGGGCCACGGTGGAAGTCAGTTCTTCCATGGCCGAGGCGGTTTCTTCCAGGGCACCGGCCTGGCGTTCGGTACGCGCCGACAGGTCCAGGTTGCCGGTGGCGATTTCGCGCGAGGCCGTGCCGATGGCATCAGTGCCGCTGCGCACCTGGCCGACGATGCGGGCCAGGTTGCCGGTCATGGCCTCCAGCGCGTGCATCAGCTTGCCGGTTTCATCCTTGCGGGCGACCAGGGTTTCGTCGACGCGGGTGGTGAGATCCCCGGCGGCGACCGATTCGGCCACATTGACCGCCTTTTCCAGCGGTCGCGTGATACCCAGCGCCAGGCTGCGTGCAAACAGCCAGCCCAGTGCCACCTGCAGGATGGCCAGGCCGATCATCAGGTTGCGGCTTTCCTGATAGACGCTCTGGATGTGGGCGGCTACCTGGTCGATGTTGGCACGCTGCAAGTTGAGCAATTGTTGCAACTCATCGATATAGCCCTTGGCGGCCACGTCAAAGGGGCCGGCCAGGATCTTGGCCGCTTCCTCAGGCTGGCCATCGGCCTTGGCCTTGGAGATGGCGTCACGGTACTTGATGTAATCCTTGCGCACCTGGCCCAGCCTGGCGAAGACGGCCTTCTCTTCCGGCGACTCGATCAGGGCCTCGATAGCCTTCTGCTGCGAGGTGGACATGCGGCTGGCCTCTGCCGCGTCTGCGGCAAAGAAGGCGGCCAGGCTGGGATCGGCACTCTTGGCAATGGCCGTGGTGCGGCGCACGCTGGTGTGGATGGTGCGGTACCAGTCCGAGACCAGGCGCTCCTTGGTCAGCGGCTCCTGCATCATCTCCCTGGTGGCTTCGGCAATGCCTTGCAGACGCCAGATCGAGAGTGCCACCACAACGCTGGCAGCAGCGAGGATGACGGCAAAACCCAGGCCCAGGCGGCGACCTATCTTCATGTTGGCGAAATAGCTCATCGTTTTCTCTTTTGCGCAGTGGATGGAGGGAGAGACCGGGCATGACGCATACCGGCCTCGGGCGCTTCGGCTGCATGGTGCAACCAAGAGCACCGCAACGCGATCAGGAATTTCCTGACAACAAGCTTCCGACACGGCTAAGGAATGACCACAGCCGCTTCAGGTTGCCACTTGCACACAGCACCATGGGCCGTGTGGCATCAAGCAAGGTAAAGCCCGCGCGAGATTCGCACATGCACTTTCTCCGGCAATGATCACAGGCTTGCATCACGGCCTATCCGGGCAGACGCCCCCGCAAGCGCACCGGATCGCGAGGCGACATTGTCACCAGCAAGGCAGAGTGACAGGCATTCGTAGTTTCACTTACTGACGTCGCGTCAGCGATGAGCTATGGCGCCATGGTACGCCGGGAGGGCGAATTCAAAGAGAAAAAAAGGATGCCGAAGCATCCTTTCCATTTGGTTTGAGCGCCGCGCAGCGCTCATTGCTGCGCAGCATAATCGGCGATGGTCTGGGTCGTCGGGAAGTGCACCGTGAAGGTACTGCCGTGATCCGGCACCGAGGCGATCTCCAGCGTGGCATGGTGGCGCAGCAGCACGTGACGCACGATGGCCAGGCCCAGTCCGGTGCCCTGGGTCTCGCGCGAGCGGCTCTTGTCGACGCGATAGAAGCGTTCGGTCAGGCGCGAGATGTGTTCGGGGCTGATGCCGATGCCGGTATCCTGCACCGCAAAATGCGCGCCCTGCTCGTCGCTCTGCCAGCGCAGGGTGATGGTGCCGCCTTCCGGGGTATAGCGCACGGCGTTGGTGACCAGGTTGGTGAAGGCACTGCGCAATTCCTCGGCATTGCCCTTCAGATCCGGCCCCTCGACGACGAGACGGATATCGTGCTTGCCCGCCGACAAGGCCCGCCCTTCCTCGGCGATACGCTCCAGCAGCGGACGCACGCGCAGCACTTCGGAGCGCAAGGGGTAGTCGATCGACTCCAGGCGCGTGAGCGTGAGCATGTCGTCGATCAGGTTCTGCATGCGCTGGCCCTGCTCGGTCATGAGCTTGAGGTGCGCCATGCGGGTGGCTTCCTCCAGGTTGGGCTGGGCCAGGGCGATTTCCAGGAAACCGTTGATGACCGTCAGGGGCGTGCGCAGCTCGTGCGAGGCATTGGCCACGAAGTCACGGCGCATCATGTCGATGCGCTGGGATTCGGTCACGTCGTGGGTGACCAGGATCTGGCGCCGGTTCTCGAAGGGAATGATCTGGATGATCAGCTTGCGCTCATGCAGAGCCAGCGTGAGCGGCTGCTCGTAGCGGCCCAGGATGATGTAATCGATGAAGGCAGGATTGCGGATCAGGTTGGTCACGCGCATGCCCTTGTCGCGATCCAGCTTCAGGCCCAGGTGCGACTGCGCGGCCGGATTGCACCACTCCAGGAAGAGCACGTCATCCATGATCACCACACCGTCCGGCAGCAGGCTCATGGCCTGGCGAAAGCGCGCCAGCCACTCGGCCAGTTCGGCCTGGTTCCTTTCGTCGTCACGGCGCATGCGGTACAGGCGCGCATACACATCGGTCCAGGCGCCCCAGCCATCGGGCAGGCGTGACTGGCCGGAATCGTCCAGCCAGGTGGACAGGCGCAGCAGGTAATGCAGGTGGGCGATCATCATCGCGCCCACGCCCAGTACCGCCGTGACCAGTCCGATGATGGGACCAAAAAAGAAAGCGACGACTCCCGCTCCGGCCAGGCATAACACCAGGCGCAATACAGCAGGAATCCAGAACAGAAGTTGTGGACTCATTGATTTGACAGATAAATCTTGGAAGCGCCCGCGCGCCGAATTTGTAATTGTCCTGATTATGACTGACGCGGGCGGATTGGTCTTTGATCTTACTTGGTCGAGAGCATATAGCCGACGCTGCGCACCGTCTTGATGAGGTGCTCGGCATCGCGCAGGGCCTTGCGCAGGCGCAGCACGTGTACATCGACGGTACGTTCCTCGATCACCACGTGGTCCCCCCAGACGCGGTCGAGCAACTGGCTGCGCGAGAACACGCGGTCAGGATGGGCCAGGAAGAACTTGAGCAGCTTGTATTCGGCGTGGCCGATATCGATACGCGCCCCCGACAGGCTCACCGAGCAACTGGCCGGATCGAGCGTGACGGGACCGGCCGACATCACCTCCTGCGCATGTTCCGGGCTCTTGCGACGCAACAGCGCCTTGATGCGCGCGGTCAGTTCGCGCGGGGAGAAGGGCTTGGTGATGTAGTCATCGGCGCCGTTGTCGAGACCGGCGATCTTGTCTTCTTCCATGCTCTTGGCAGTGAGCATGATGACTGAGAGTTGCTGCAACTGGCGGTCGGCGCGGATGCGCGAGAGCAGGTGCAGGCCGCTGCGATCCGGCAGCATCCAGTCCAGCAGCACCAGTTGCGGTGCGCGATGCTGGACGAAGTCCCAGGCCGCCGCCGCATTGGAGACCACGAAGCTGGACCAGCCTGCCTCCTTCAGGGTAAAGGCAATCAGTTCGGCAATGGAGGGTTCGTCTTCGACGATGAGGATAGTGGTCATGATAGTCAGGCTTGTTAGCAGTATCGCGGGTCTCCCCTCCGCAATCCGGTGGTGGCTGCCGTTCCCCCGCTGCCACCGCCGGTGCCGTCGTGCTTAGTCTTCTTCCTGGGTCGTCTTGGCCGAAGCGAAGTCGGTATGGCGGATATCCTTGCCACCGACCACGTAGACCACGTATTCCGCGATGTTCTTGGCATGGTCGCCGATACGTTCGATGGCCTTGGCCACCCACAGGGTATCGATGGAACCGGAGATGGTGCGCGGGTCTTCCATCATGAAGGTGATGAGGCTGCGGGTGATGGAGCGGAAGCCGTGGTCGATGCGTTCATCCTGCTTGATCAGTTCGGCGGCCTGCTGGTCATCGAGGCGGGCGAAGGCATCCAGGGCGCTGCGCAGCTGGTCCATGGCCTGTTCGGCGATCAGGCTCACGGTTTCGTAGTGCGAGACCAGGCCGATACCGCGCTTGTGCAGGTGGATGGCGGTACGGGCGATCTTGGTCGCCTCGTCGCCCACGCGTTCCAGGTCGGTGATGATCTTGATGGTGGCCATGACGGTACGCAGGTCATTGGCGGTCGGCTGGCGACGCACGATGAGATGGCTGCAGGCATCATCGAGCTCGACTTCGAGGCGATTGACGGCTTCGTCGTCCTTCATCACGCGATGGGCGACATCGAGGTTGCCGTTGCGGAAGGCCGCAATCGCATCCTGGAACTGGTGTTCCACCATGCCGCCCATGGCAAGCACCTTGGAGCGGATCTGCTCCAGATCCTGGTCATACTGTTTGGAGGAATGATCGCCGGTCATGTGACGTCCCTAAAAAGAAATTCTATAAATAATATATACAATGCAATGACTACGGTTCGGGGTGCGGCATGGGCGTAGCGAGCAATCCCGAGGTCTGCGGGAGAAGCGCAGCCGTACTGGGGTACGGCGAGCATCGCAGCGCAGAGATCGGGATGCGCAGTAGCCCAGGCCGTACCCTATTAGCCAAAGCGGCCGGTGATGTAGTCTTGGGTTTCCTTGCGCACCGGATTCATGAAAATCTGGTCAGTCTCACCAAACTCCACCAGCTCGCCCAGGTACATGTAGGCGGTGTAATCCGAGCAACGCGCCGCCTGCTGCATGTTGTGGGTCACGATGGCAATGGTGTAGTCGTTCTTCAATTCACCGATCAGTTCTTCCACCTTGGCCGTCGAAATCGGATCCAGTGCCGAGGTCGGTTCATCCAGCAGCAGCACTTCCGGCTTGACTGCCACACCGCGCGCAATGCACAGGCGTTGTTGCTGACCGCCGGAGAGCGACAGGCCGCTCTTGTGCAGCTTGTCCTTGACTTCACCCCACAGTGCCGCCTTGTTGAGCGCCCATTCGACGCGCTCGTCCATTTCGCCCTTGGGCAGGTTTTCATACAGGCGGATACCGAAGGCGATGTTGTCGTACACCGACATCGGGAACGGCGTCGGTTTCTGGAACACCATGCCGACCTTGGCGCGCAGCATGTTCAGATCCTGACCAGGTTCGAGGATGTTGTTGCCGGCATAGAGGATCTTGCCCTCGGCGCGCTGGCCGGGGTACAGGTCATACATGCGGTTGAAGGTACGCAGCAGCGTCGACTTGCCACAGCCCGAGGGACCGATGAAGGCGGTCACCTTGCCTTCGTAGATGTTGAGGTTGATGTTCTTCAAACCCTGGAATCCGCCGTAATAGAAGTTCAGTTGCGAGACTTCCAGCGTGGCCTTCTGGGCCGCAGCGGCGTTCAGAGGTGCGGTCGGAGCGTGGCTTGCCATTTGATGAGCAGTAGTCATGTCGGTCACTTGGAGAATTAGCCGGGGATTTGTTGTTTGAACAGGGTACGCGAGAGCACGTTAAGCAGCAGCACGCTGAAGGTGATCAGCAAGGCGCCGCCCCATGCCAGCGAGACCCAGTTGTCATACGGGCTCATGGCGAACTGGTTGATCACCACCGGCAGGTTGGCGATCGGACGGTTCATGTTGGTGCTGAAGAACTGGTTGTTCAGGGCGGTGAACAGCAGCGGAGCGGTCTCGCCCGAGATACGCGCCACGGCCAGCAGCACGCCGGTCACCACACCGGCCTTGACGGCGCGCAGGCGCACGATGATGGCCACCTTCCAGCGCGGCGCGCCCAGGGCGAAAGCCGCTTCGCGCAGGCCGCTGGGGACCAGCTTCAACATGTTGTCGGTGGTGCGCACCACCACCGGAATGGCAATCAGCGAGATGGCGAAGGTACCGGCCCAGCCCGAAAAGTGGTTCACGTTGGCCACGTAGATGGCGTAGATGAACAGACCGATGACGATCGACGGTGCCGACAACATGATGTCGGTGACGAAGCGGGTCACCTGGGCCAGCTTGCTTTCCTCACCGTATTCGGCCAGGTAGACACCGGCCAGGATACCGATGGGGGTGCTGATGAGGGTACTGATACCGACCATCATCAGCGAACCGACGATGGGGTTCAACAGGCCGCCGCCAGCGTCGCCCGGACCGGGCGTGTTTTCGGTCAGCAGGCCCAGGTTCAGGGCGGCCACGCCCTTGAAGACCAGGGTCAGCAGGATCCAGGCCAGCACGAACAGGCCCAGGCCCATGGCCAGGAAGGAGAACAGCATGCCCATGCGATGCTGCAGCAGGCGGCGACGATAGACGGGATTGACGGCTTGCGCCTGATCGGCGCTCTTGATGCCGGCTTGTGCGGTCTGGCTCATTATTTGGCTCCTTCCTTGCGGGTCATGCCCATGAGCATGATCTTGGCAGCGGACAGAACGATGAAGGTGATGACGAACAGGATCAGGCCCAGCGCAAACAGCGAGGACACGTGCAGCTTGCTGGAGGCTTCGGCGATTTCATTGGCCAGGGTCGAGGCGATCGAGTTGCCGGCCGAGAACAGCGACCAGGACAGGCGGTGCGAGTTACCGATCACGAAGGTCACCGCCATGGTCTCGCCCAGCGCACGACCCAGGCCCAGCATGACGCCGCCGACCACGCCGGTCTTGGTGTAGGGCAGCACCACCTTGCGCACCACTTCCCAGCGGGTGCAGCCCAGGCCATAGGCCGATTCCTTCAGCACGGCGGGCACGACTTCGAAGACGTCGCGCATCACCGACGAAATGAAGGGGATGATCATGACCGACAGGATCAGGCCGGCGGTGAGGATGCCGATGCCCATGGTGGGGCCCGAGAACAGCACACCAACGCCGGGGATCTGGCCCAGGGTGGCCTTCAGGAAGGGCTGGCCGTATTCGGCAAAGAGCGGCGCAAACACGAACAGGCCCCACATGCCGTAGATGATGGAGGGCACGCCGGCCAGCAGTTCCACGCAGGTGCCCAGCGGGCGGCGCAGCCTGGCGGGGCAGATTTCGGTCAGGAAGAGCGCGATACCGAAGCTGACCGGGAAGGCGATCAGCAGGGCGATGATCGAGGTCGACAGCGTGCCGACGATGGCGATCATGGCGCCGAATTCGTTGTTGGTCGGATCCCATTCGACACGCGTGATGAAGCCTGGTCCGAATGCCTGGAAGGCAGGCGCGGCGCCGATGATGAGGGAAACGATGATCCCGCCCAGCATCAGCAGCACGGACAGGGCGAAGATCAGAGTGATCTTGTGGAAAAGGAAGTCCTGCAGTCGCTGGCGGCGCATGACGGCCATCAACTTCTCGCGCGCGGCTTGCGCACTTTCAGTCTCTGTCGGGGATTTTTTGACTTCGGTGTTCGACATTGCCGTGGTGGAATAATTAGCGCTCATTTGAATTCACCATTAAAACGGGCCATCGCCGCGAATGCTCTGTTGTCCAGAGTTGCTCGTTTTCGCTGCGATGACCCGAATACTCCGTGGGGAGAGGCTTGATTGGCCGGGCCCTCAAGCCCGGCACGGCTTGGCCGGAATTACCAGATGGCCTTGCCGCTGCTGTCCTTCAAGTTGCTCTTCCAGGACTCTTCCACCAGCTTGGTGACCGATTCCGGCAGGGGCACGTAGTCCAGTTCGGAAGCAGTCTTGCCACCGTTCTTGTAGGCCCAGTCGAAGAACTTCAGGACTTCGCGGCCCTTGGCGCCATCGCCATCCTGTTGCTTGTGCAGCAGGATGAAGGTGGCGCTGGAGATCGGCCAGGAATCCTTGCCGGCAGCGTCGGTGAAATCAACGGCGAAGCCAGGGGTCTTGGCCCAGTCACCGTGGGCGGTAGCAGCCTTGAAGGAGGTGTCGTCCGGGGAGACGAAGTGACCATCCTTGTTCTTGAGCTGGGTGTAGTTCAGCTTGTTCTTCTTGACGTAGGCGTACTCGACGTAGCCGATCGCGCCCTTGACCTTCTGCACGTTGGCGGCAACGCCTTCGTTACCCTTGCCACCCACGCCGGTGGGCCACTTCACGGCAGTACCGGCACCGATCTTGCTCTTGAAGTCGGCGTTGGCCTTGGACAGATAGGAGGTGAACACGTAGGAAGTGCCCGAAGCGTCCGAACGGTAGACGACGGTGATGTCTTCAGCCGGCAGCTTCACGCCCGGGTTCAGGGCGGTGATTTCCGGTGCATTCCACTTGGTGATCTTGCCGGCGTAGATATCGCCCAGCACTTGGCCCGACAGCTTGATCTGGCCGGGAGTCACGCCGTCCAGGTTGACCACGGGGACCACGCCACCCACCACGGCGGGGAACTGGGTCAGGCCGGCTTGAGCCAGTTCAGTTTGCGGCAGCGGGGCATCGGAGGCGCCGAAATCGACGGTCTTGGCCTTGATCTGCTTGATACCGCCGCCAGAGCCGATGGACTGGTAGTTCAGGCTGTTGCCGGTGGCGGCCTTGTACTGCTCGGCCCACTTGGCGTAGACCGGGTACGGGAAGGAGGCGCCAGCGCCAGTGATTTCTGCTGCATGCACTGCACCGCTGAAGGCGAACGCGCCAGCTACTGCGATTGCAACAGACTTGATCAGATGGTTAAACCCCATTTCTGCTACTCCTATGATTTTGAAGAGAGGATAGTCACCGAGAAACATCACATCGAGAGGGATGACTTTCGAGACAGGGCGAACTTTAACCAGCTATTGTGACGAGTTTATGACCCGAACTTGTCATCCAGATCAGATCGCAGCAGGTCGATAACTATCAGAAAGATCACTTCAGGCGAACTCTGGCAAGCGCCCGAAAAACCAGTTTGCCAGGCGCCATGCGGCTTTCCTGACAGTTTGATGTCCTGCCCCAGGGCGGGCAGCAGGCAGGGTTGCCATCTGACAAATATGATTTTGTCATCATATTGAGATGGATTTATACTGGGAAAGTGTAACAATGCCTCACAGGTGTTGTCATAAACTCGTCATACCTCCTAAATACACTGCCCGCTCAAAGTGGATGGACAGGGACCATTGATGACCAGAAAAGCAAAGCCGGAAAGCAGTACCCAACCTGAACTTCCTGCCAATACGATTTACCTCAACCGTGAACTGTCGCAGCTGGCCTTCAACCGCCGCGTATTGGCCCAGGCCGAAGACGACAGCGTGCCGCTGCTGGAGCGCCTGCGCTATCTGTGCATTTGCAGCAGCAATCTCGATGAATTCTTTGAAGTGCGCATCGCCAGCCTGCTGGCCAATCGCATCGAGGGCGAAAACATCGATCCGCCCGAACTGCGCGCCGCACTGGAACGTACCAGCGCAGAATGCCACCGCATCGTCACGCGCCAATATGAACTCTTGAACGATGAGATCCTGCCGCAGCTGGCCGCCAATGGCATCCACCTGCTGCGCCATGACGACCGCAATGATGCCCAGCGCGCCTGGGTGAAGCACTATTTCGAACAGCACGTGCGCCCGCTGTTGACGCCCATCGGGCTCGATCCGGCGCACCCCTTCCCGCAGGTGCACAACAAGAGCCTCAATTTCATCATCGAGCTCTCCGGCAAGGATGCCTTCGGACGCGGCACGGCGGTGGTCATCGTCAAGGCACCGCGTGTGCTGCCGCGCGTGATCAAGCTGCCGGACCATCTGTCGGCCAAGGGGCAGTCGTCGTTCTGCCTGCTGTCCTCGGTGATCCATGCGCATATTGCGGACCTCTTCCCGGGCCGCGACATCACCGCCTATTCGCAATTCCGCGTCACCCGCAACAGCGACCTGTGGGTTGATGAAGAAGAGGTCAAGAACCTGCGCCAGGCGCTGGAGACCGAATTGCAAAGTCGCCAGTTCGGCGTGGCGGTACGCCTGGAAGTGGCGGCCAATTGCCCGGAACACCTGGCGCAGTTCCTGCTGAACCAGTTCAACATCGAGCGCAACCGTCTCTATGCGGTGCAGGGTCCGGTGAACATGGTGCGCCTGGGTGAGATCGCCAACCTGGTAAACCAGCCGGAGCTGCGCTTCCCGCCCTTCTCCCCCACCCTGCCGCCGCAGCTGGCCAATGAAAACATCTTCGCCGCGCTGGACAAGAAGGACGTGCTGCTGCACCACCCCTTCCAGTCCTTCCAGCCGGTGGTGGACTTCATCCGCACGGCTGCGCATGATCCGAGGGTGCTGGCCATCAAGCAGACCATCTACCGCACCGGCATGAACTCGGACCTGATGGAAGCCCTGATCTACGCCGCCCAACACGGCAAGGAAGTGACGGTGATCGTGGAGCTGATGGCGCGCTTCGACGAGGAAGCCAACATCAACTGGGCGGTGAAGCTGGAGCAGGCCGGCGCCCAGGTCGTCTACGGCGTGGTCGGTCTGAAGACCCACGCCAAACTGGCGCTGGTGATCCGCCGTGGCGAGGACCAGAACCTGCGTTTCTATGCGCACCTGGGCACGGGCAACTATCACCCCAACACCACCAAGTTCTACACCGACTTTGGCCTCTTGACCTCCAACCAGGAACTCACGGCCGAGGTCAACGAAGTCTTCATCCATCTCACCAGCCTGACCAAGCCGCGCAATCTCGTGCACCTGTGGCTGGCGCCGTTCTCGCTGCAGAAGGAAATCATCCGTGCCATCCGCAACGAGAGCCAGATCGCCCGCGAGGGACGACCTGCCCGCATCATTGCCAAGATGAATGCGCTGCTGGATGAATCCGTGATCCGCGCGCTCTATGCGGCCTCGGCCGACGGCGTCAAGATCGACCTGATCGTGCGTGGTGCCTGCGCGCTGCGTCCGGGCGTGCCGGGGCTGTCGGAAAACATCAAGGTGCGTTCCATCATCGGGCGCTATCTGGAACACTCGCGTATCTATTACTTCCGCAACGACCTCAAGCACGATGTCTACCTGGCCAGCGCGGACTGGATGAACCGCAATCTGTTCCGCCGCATCGAAGTCGCCTTCCCGGTGCTGGACAAGGTCCTCAAGAAGCGCGTGATCAACGAAGGACTCAATCCCTACCTGAAGGACAACACCCACGCCTGGCACCTTGACGTCAACGGTGTCTACACCCTCAAGAAAGCGCGCAACAAGCAGCAGTGTTTCAACGCCCAGCAGCACCTGATGACCACGCTGGGCATTCCGGCGACACCACCGGAAGAACCTGTGTGATGCTGCCGGTGGCCGCCTGCTGATTTCCTCAAGGAGCTGAGATGGACCTGATTCTGTGGCGTCATGCCGAGGCCGAGCTGGGTGAGCCCGACGAGGGCCGCGCCCTGACCCCCAAGGGTCACAAGCAGGCCGCCAAGATGGCCGAATGGCTGGACCGCAACCTGCCCGAAAGCTGCCGCATCCTGGTCAGTCCGGCCACGCGTACCCTGCAGACGGTGGAAGCCTTGAAACGCAAGTACAAGGTGGTGGCCGACCTGGCCCCCAACATGAGCGCCGACGACCTGCTGCGCGCGGCCAACTGGCCCGACAGCCGCGAACCGGTGCTCATCGTGGGCCACCAGCCGACGCTGGGACAGGTGGCCGCGCGCCTGATCTCGGGCCAGCCACAGGAGTGGTCCCTGCGCAAGGGCAATGTATGGTGGATCGCCCAGCGCGAGCGTGGAGATATCACCACCAACTATCTCAAGGCCGTGGTCGCACCCGAATTGCTGAACAGTCCCGGCAAGCATCCTCCCCGTTGAAAGCCGCACCGGATGGCTGGATCAAGCCGCCATAGCCCCAAAGTGAACAAAAAAATCGCCGCACCCCGTCCAGGCGGGCTGCGGCGATGCTTCATGCAGAGAGGTGAAGTGAATTGCAAAAAAACGGACGGCCTCAGAAGGTTTCCCAGTCGCCGTCATCGCCCCCGCTCGGGACGCGTGAGGCTGGCTTGGCCTTGTTGTCCGCAACCGGCGGCAAGGCCGCCCGCTTGAGCACCGGGGCGACCTTGGGCGCCGCCGACGACGCCGGTGCCGCAGGCTTGACTGGCGTGGCAGCCGGCTTGGGCGCCGGGCGCTGTGCCTGGACCGGGGGCCGCACAGTCGCCGTCTCGCCCTGCCCCACACGGAAGATCGCCACTTCCTGCATCAGCGCCTGGGCCTGTTGTTCCAGCGACTTGGCGGCGGCACTGGCCTGTTCCACCAGGGCAGCATTCTGCTGGGTCGCTTCATCCATCTGCGTGACCGCCCGCGAGACCTGATCGATACCGGCGCTCTGCTCGTTGGAGGCTGCCGAGATCTCGCTCATGATGTCGGTCACGCGCTGCACCGCCTGGATCACGTCATTCATGGTGTCGCCGGCCTGGCCGACCAGCTCGGAGCCCGCCTGTACGCGCTCCACCGAGTGCATGATCAGTTCCTTGATTTCCTTGGCGGCACTGGAGGAGCGCTGCGCCAGCGCGCGCACCTCGGTGGCCACCACGGCAAAACCGCGCCCCTGCTCACCGGCGCGCGCGGCTTCCACCGCCGCATTGAGGGCCAGGATATTGGTCTGGAAGGCGATGCCGTCGATGATGCTGACGATGTCGGTGATGCGTGCCGAACTCTCGCGGATCTCTTCCATGGTCTGCACCACGCGGCCCACCACGGTATTGCCGTCGGCGGCGATGGTGGAAGCATTGACCGCCAGTGTGGTGGCCTGGCGGGCATTGTCGGCGTTGTGCTTCACGGTACTGGTCAGCTCTTCCATGCTGGAAGCGGTTTCCTCCAGCGCGGCGGCCTGCTGCTCGGTACGCGCGGACAGGTCCAGGTTGCCCGAGGCGATCTCGCGGGTGGCCGTGGCAATCGCATCGCTGCCGCCGCGCACGGCGCGCACGGTACGCGTGAGGCTCTCCTGCATGCGTGAGAGGCCTTGCAGCAACTGGCCCATTTCATTCTTCGAATGCACATGCACCGGCTGGGTCAGGTCGCCGCCGGCAATGGCATCGAAGTGGTGCAATGCGCGCTGCATCGGCTCGCCGATGGCACGACGCAGCGACCACCAGCTGAAGAAAGCCAGCAGCAGACCGGCGACGATGGCCACGATGGAGAACAGGCGCGAGGCTTCGAAGCGCGCCATGGTCGATTCCACGCTCTGGGCCGCCTGCTCGGTCTCATACTTGCTCAGGGCCTGGCCGTCGAGCTGCATGACGGTATAAATGGTGCCGACCTTGCGCGCCTGGTCGGCGATAGCCTGGCGGTCACCGCCCTTGATTACCTCGGCGAAGCGAACCAGTTCCTGTTCGGTCTTCTCGATGCCGTCGGAGACCTTCTTGACCAGCACCTTGCCGTCTTCGGTCTGGGGCAGCGCGGTGTACTTGCCCCACCACTGCAGGGCTTCCTTGCGCGCATTGGCATCCATGCCCATCATGCGCTCGGCCCAGGCGGGGTCATTGGTCATGGCGGCCTGGTCCAGCGAGGTACGCTGGCGGCCGATCCAGATCAGGGTATTGTCGGCGGCAACGGTCTTGGGAATGCGTTCTTCGGAAAGCTGGCGGTTGATGCTCACGGCCGCAGACATGCCCAGCTGGCCCGACAGGCCCAGCGCCAGCAGCAGGAGGGAAAGCACAAGGACGGCAATGGCAAGCTGCGCCTTGATCGAGAGGTTCTTGAGGGACATGGACTGGTTCCGGTGGATGAAGGGAAAGATGCCGTTCTGCGGATCCCCGGGGGCAGCGGGCTGCGCGCAACTGGCGTGATCGTCGCAGGGCCTGTGTGGCCCCTTGCGCGACGTCGCGCTCTTTCCCCCCGGTGCTGCAGTTGACCGCCCGCCCCTTGCCGGAACGATCCGTCTGCAACGTTTGATATAGCTTTACGGCAACTTCGCAATTATCTTGAATTCTCACGAAACGTGCTTGCCACCCGCTGAAAATAAAAAAGCGCCGCCACCTTCACGGGTAGCGGCGCTTGCACGTTGAGCTGCATTTCTGTTGATTTTTTGTTGATTGACGGTTCACTGAAGTTACATCATGAATTCACCGACCAATACAGTCGGACCACCGCACAGCCGATCAGAATTCCTCGAAATCATCATCCCGCGTCACGGCGGCAGGCTTGCGTTTGGCCGAGCTCGCCGCAGCCGGCAGAGCAGCCACCGGCGGACTCTTCGCCGCGCTCACCGCCGGTGCCGGGTTGACGGTGCGTGTCGTTGGCGGACTGCTCATGGTCGGTACGAACGCCGACTTCTGCGGTGGCACCTGCTGCGCCGTCTTCAGCCTGAACACGCCCACCGCACGGGCCAGCACATCGGATTGCTCCTGCAGACTTTCGGCGGCGGCGGCGGCCTGCTCGACCAGGGCGGCATTCTGCTGGGTGATCTCGTCGATCTGGGCGATGGCGTTGTTGACCTCGGCGATGCCGGCACTCTGCTCCTGGCTGGCGGCCGTGATCTCGCCCATGATGTCGGCCACGTGCTTGACCGAGGCCACGATCTCGCTCATGGTGGCGCCGGCTTCGTCGACCAGCTTGCCGCCGGCATCGACCTTGTCCACCGAGTCACTGATGAGTTGTTTGATTTCCTTGGCGGCGGCGGCACTGCGCTGGGCCAGCCCGCGCACTTCGGAGGCCACCACCGCAAAACCGCGGCCCTGCTCGCCCGCCCGCGCGGCTTCGACGGCGGCATTCAAGGCCAGGATGTTGGTCTGGAAGGCGATGCCATCGATGACACCGATGATGTCGACGATCTTGCCCGAGCTTTCCTTGATCGATCCCATGGTGGCCACCACATCGCCCACCACGCGGCCGCCCTTGGTAGCGTAGTCCGAGGCCGACAGCACCAGCTGGTTGGCCTGCTGCGCGTTGGCGGCGTTCTGCTGCACGGTGGAGGTGAGCTGCTCCATCGAGCTGGCGGTTTCTTCCAGGCTGGAGGCCTGCGACTCGGTGCGGTTGGAAAGATCGACGTTGCCGCGCGCGATTTCATGCGAAGCCACGGCGATGACGGCTGCGCTTTCCTTGACCTCGTTGAGCGTGCTGGCCAGATTGCCCTGCATGGCATCCAGGGCATTGACCAGTTGCGCGGCTTCATCGCGGCCCCGGTCGTGGAAGTCGTGACTCAGGTCGCCACGGGAAATCGTTTCCGCAATCTGTCCGGCACGCTTGAGCGGATTGACGATGGAGCGCGTGATGACGAAGGTGAGGAAGAAACCCAGCGCCAGCGTCAGCCCTCCCATGGCCAGCATGCCGATCTGGGCCTTGCGATAGCTGTCCTTGGCCTCGGCGTGGGCCTGCTTCATGTCCTCCTGCTGGAACGCGGCCAGCGCGGCCACGCTGGCCATCCACTTGTCGTGGGCAGGCAGGAAATCACTCTTCAACTGCTGGGCGGCATCGAAGTAATTGTTGCTGGCCACCTGCTGGCGGATCTGCTCGACCAGCGGGAACAGCTTCTTGCTCTGGTCATTGGTGGCCGCCAGCAATGACTTGCCCTGCCCCTCGGTAGAGAGCGCGGTGATCTGCTGTTCATAACCGGCATAGGCCTTCAGAATCTGCCCCAGGTGGGCATCCTCGGCCTTGCCCTCGGCGGCGTCGGTGGGCGTGACCACCTTGCGCAGAGCCAGGGCCAGCTGGCTGCCGGCCTCGCGCATGTTCATGGCGGCGGTCATGGCGCTGACCTTCTGGTCAATCACGTATTCGCTGCTGTTTTCCAGCTCGGCCATGCGCCACAGACCGATCAGCAGGATGGCGGTGGCCAGCAGCAGGATGAGGCAGAAGCCGAAGGCCAGGCGACTGCCGATCTTGAGATGTTGGATCATGGATGCTCTCTTCCTGGTAACGCAAACGTCGACAATGCTGCAGATGTCGGCACGGGCACAGAGGCACCGCGCACGTTGCTCTTTTTAATTGCGTGTTCTTGCGCTCACGCAGGAGCATGATTCATGCCTGCCCTGCCGCATACGGCGGAGCAGGCATGGTCCCTCATGGTCTTTTTGTCATGGACGCGGCAACAGGCGCACGCGAGCGTGGCGCATCTTAGAAGAGGCGCTGGTCGGCATGCCAATGCTTTGTGAGCATGTCGGCATGTTTGTTTTGCATAGTTAAAGAAAATACCAGAGAACCCTTGTCTTCAGCCGGTCATGCCCCTTCGGTGCGGAACACCGCCATCGCCTCGCGCAGCACCCCGGCCTGTTGCTGCAGGCTTTCCGAAGCGGCCGCAGCCTGCTCCACCAGGGCGGCATTCTGCTGGGTAATGGCTTCCATCTGGGCGATGGCATCCGAGATCTGGGTGATCCCGTTGCTCTGCTCCTGGCTGGCCTGGGTGATCTCGCTCATGATGCCTGCCACCTGCCGCACCGATCCGACGATATCGCCCATGGTGGCACCGGCCTGGTCGACCAGTCGGCCACCGGCATCGACCTTCTGGACCGAATCACCGATGAGTTCCTTGATTTCCTTGGCGGCGGCCGCACTGCGTTGCGCCAGCGAGCGGACTTCGGAGGCCACCACCGCAAAACCGCGGCCCTGCTCACCGGCGCGGGCCGCTTCCACTGCGGCGTTGAGCGCGAGGATATTGGTCTGGAAGGCAATGCCGTCGATCACGCCGATGATCTCGACGATGCGCCGCGAACTCTCCCGGATCTGCGTCATGGTGGTGACCACACCATCGACCACGATACCGCCCTGCTCGGCCAGTCGTGCGGCGGAACCGGCCAGCTGGTCGGCCTGGCGGGCGTTCTCGGCATTGTTCTGGACTGTCGAGGTGAGCTGCTCCATGGCGCTGGCGGTTTCCTCCAGGTTGGAGGCCTGGGCTTCGGTCCGGCGCGAGAGATCGGCATTGCCCAGGGCGATCTCGCCGCTGGCATGCTGCATCAGCTCAACACTGCTGCGCACCTGCATGACGATGCCGCCCAGACTGCGGGTCATGGCATTGAGCGAGCCCAGCAATTGCGCCGATTCGTCGCGGCCCTGCACCGGGCTGCGAGCGGTCAGGTCGTAACTGGCCACCCGCCCGGCCAGCGCCACCGAGGCTTGCAGCGGCCGGGTGACCGAGCGTGTGATCAGCACGCCCAGCCAGGCCGCCAGCAACGCCAGCAGGAGGATGGCGGCCAGCACCGTGAGTTGCTCGCGGCGCAGGGCAGCGTTCTGTTGGTCCAGCCGGGTCGCCAGTACTGCCGTGACCTCCGCGATGGTCTTGAATTGCACGTCGATGGCCTAGGTAAAGCGCTGGAAATACGTCTGCGCGTCATAGCCCGGCTCCTGCGGCAGCAGTACCTGCTCGCGCGCCAGCTTGATGACCTCCTGACCCAGCTGACCGGCGCTGGCCATGCTGCTGCCCAGTTGCGCCTCCAGTGACGGACTGGCGATGACGGCTTTGGCGAAGGCCTTGCGGGCCATGTCCAGGCGATCCTGGGCGCGCTCCAGCAGGGCCACCAGTTCCAGACGGTCCTCGCGACGGACTTCCTTCTTCAGCAACAGGGTGGCGCCGCGCGCACGGGCGCGGCCCAGATCCTCGGTCACGCCCGGCATGGCGATGAAGGCCGCATTGATGAGCTGGGTACTGTCGAAATCAGGATCGACGGTGTAGCGATAATGATCGAGCATGCGATCGTTGAGATCGAACAAGGCCATGATCACTGCACTATGGGCGGCAAAACTGCGGGGCGCCGTCAGTTGCCGGGCGGCCACCGCATCGCGCACCTTGACCCAGGCATCGCGCTGCGCCATGAACAGCGTCACGGCTGCCGGATCGGACTGCTGCAAGCCCTGCAGGTCCGGCAACAGCGCCTGCAGGGCCTGGTCGACTTCCCCTGCCTTGGCCTGGCGCGCCGCTTCGGTCTGCTGCGCACCGTTGAGCACTACGGCGGACATGCCGCGATGCTGCTGCAGCAGTTGCAGGCTGCGCAACAGGCGCTGGATGGGCTGCACACCCGCGATCTCTTCCTGCTTGAAGCGGATCACCCGTTCGCTGCTCTGTAGATACAAAGCGGTGGGCACGCCAAAGAGCAACATGCCCAGACCGCCCAGCAAGGCAAACTTCTGCCACAGTTTCAGATTGGCAAGCAATGTCCTCATATCCCCCTCCTGTTCGTTTGTTTTCGTCTGCTCGATGCCTCGGCGTCGTCACTGTAAATCCACCTGTACACGTGACTTTTTAGGTCGAGCAAAAACCGTTCCAACGATGCGAACCATGCGCTGCCAGCTGGCCAGCGACGACGCCGGACGGCAGGAAAACGCAGGACAAAAAGGAGAAGATCAGGAGTCGACAGCACACGCAACCGCCCTGGGGCGGCCGCGTCTGCGCCAGGGATCAGCGGCTCTCGCGCAGCGGCTTGATGGTGGCGGCCTGGTCCGGCGCACTGCGGTGCGCCAGGTGCAGATGCTGCAGGAACTGTTGGGTCGCGGACTCCCAGGAGCGCGTCGCCGCATGGGCGCGCACGGCTTCATGGTCCAGCTTCAGGGCTTGCAGGCAGGCTTGATGGAGATCGTGGCGCAGCACACCGGAGACACCGTTGTCGACCACATCGATGGGCCCTTCGACAGGATAGGCCGCCACCGGGATGCCACAGGCCATGGCTTCCAGCAGCACCAGGCCGAAGGTATCGGTCTTGCTGGGGAAGACGAAGACGTCGGCGCAGTTGTAATAGGCCGGCAATTCATCATGCCCCTTGGCGCCCAGGAAGCGCACTTCCGGATAGCGTGCCGTCAGGTCTTCCAGTTGCGGGCCGTCGCCGACCACCCACTTGGTGCCGGGCAGGTCCAGCTTGAGGAAGGCTTCGATGTTCTTTTCCACCGCTACCCGGCCGACGTACAGAAACAGCGGGCGTTTGATGCAGGCATGGTCTTCCGAGGCCGGACGGAAGTGGCTGGTATCCACACCCCTCCCCCACAGGACAACGTTGCGGAAACCCTCTTCTTCCAGCGCCGTCTTCATGGCCGGTGTCGGCACCATGATGGCTTCGGAACGCCCATGGAACCAGCGCAGCAGGCCATAGGTGATGGCCTTGGGCAGCAGCTTGCGCGCGGCCAGGTATTCCGGGAAACGGGTGTGATAGGCGGTGGTGAAACTGAGCTTGTGGCGCACGCAGTAGCGCCGCGCCGCCAGTCCCATCGGCCCTTCGGTGGCAATGTGGATGCAGTCCGGCTGGAAGGATTCGAGCGCCGCCGCGATGCGGGCATAGGGCTTGTAGGCCAGGCGGATTTCCGGATAGGTCGGGCAGGCGAAGGTGCGGAAGTCGCGCGGCGAGAGCAGCAGCACTTCATGGCCGAAACCGCGCAGGCAGCGCACGGTGGAGCGCAAGGTGTTGACGACGCCGTTGACTTGCGGCTCTCCGGCGTCGCTGATGATGGCAATGCGCATAAACTATATAAACAATATAAACGATATGATTCGCGATGAACCGACCAACCTCAGGCGGTGGCCAGTTCGCGTGCGGCCTGGCGCGCTTCCTTGCCGGCGCGTTTCTTCTGCATGATTTCCTGCCAGGTCACCAGACGCAGTTCGCCGTTCGGCTCTTCCACCAGGGCCGACAGGCTCTCCACCCAGTCACCATCGTTGCAGTAGACCACACCGCCGATGTCGCGGATCTCGGGCTTGTGGATGTGGCCGCAGATGACGCCATCCAGTCCCTTCTTCTTGGCCTCGTCGGCCAGTGCATCTTCGAAGGAGGTGATGTAGTTCACCGCATTCTTGACCTTGGATTTGAGGTACTGCGAGAGCGACCAGTACGGCAGCCCGGCACGGGCACGCCAGCTGTTGAACCACTGGTTGAACTTGAGGATCATGGTGTAGAGGCTGTCGCCCACATAGGCCAGCCACTTGGCGCAGGCGATCACGCCATCGAAGCGGTCGCCGTGCAGCACCAGCATGCGCTTGCCTTCGGCGGTCACGTGCACCAGTTCGTCGCGGATCTTGATGCCGCCGAAATCGAGGTCGATGAACTGACGGATCACTTCGTCGTGGTTGCCGGGCACGAAGATGACATTGGTGCCCTTCTTGGCTTTCTTCAACACGGTCTGCACCACGTTGTTGTGGGACTGGTCCCAGTACCAGCGACGCTTCAACTGCCAGCCGTCGATGATGTCACCCACCAGATAGAGCGTCTCGGACTCGGTGGCACGCAGGAATTCCAGCAGGCGCTCGGCCTGGCAGCCGGTGGTGCCCAGGTGGATGTCGGAAATCCAGATGGTGCGAAAGCGCAGCGGATCGCGCTTGGCTTCGTCATCACCGGCGTCTTGGTCGGGACCCAGGTCGGCGAACAGCCCCTGGGCTTTTTCCATGAACTGTTCGCGTGGCTTCATGCGGTCCTCGAATCCTTGAGGTAGTGGCGGGCATAGCGGCTGTCGAGCTTGGAGAGCGGCAGCAGCAGGAAGAAATCGGCCGAGTGGAAATCAGGATCCCAGGCCGGTTCGCCGCACACCCAGGCACCGCTGCGCAGGTAGCCGCGCAGCAGCGGCGGGATCTGCGGTTCGACGCCGGCCTGGCGGTCTTCCAGCGGGAAGGGCAACAGCGGCGTGACGCGATAGTCCGGCGGGGCCAGGTTCTTCTCGCGGAAAGCGTGGTAGAGCGCAGCAGCATTGTGGCCACCATCGGCCAGGCTCACGCTGGCGCAACCCATCAGGTATTCGCAGCGTTCCTTGCGCATGTAGGCAGCAAGACCCGCCCACAGCATCATGATGACGCCGCCGCTGCGGTAGTCCGGGTGGATGCAGGCACGGCCGGCTTCGGCGATGACGCCGCGGATGTTGTCCAGGCGCGAGAGATCGAATTCCTGTTCCGAGTAGAACTTGCCCATGCGGCGCGCACCGTGCGGGCTCAACACGCGATAGGTGCCGACCACCGAAAGGGTCTTGCTGTCGCGCACGATCAGGTGATCGCAGTAGTCGTCGAACTCATCCTTGTCCAGGCCTTCCGGGTTGGCCAGGGCCGACAGGTTCATCGCTTCGATGAAGACCTTGTAGCGCAGGCGCTGTACTTCGCGCACTTCTTCCGGGGTGCTCGCCAGGCTCAGATTGAGCTTGGCAAAACTCGGATTGGCATCGGCAGGAATGGTAAGCAGTCTCATGCATTGTCCTTTGTGGTGATGTTTGAAGGAGACCTTGGAAGACTTCAGCCAGGTCAGCCAAACAACATAAGCGAGCTCGACCGACCTGCTTCCGGTATCCCCCTCAGAATTGCGGCTGTCTCGAATGAAGACGAAGAATTGATTGATAATTTTCGAGAAACAGCCGATGTCCCCGGGATAACGCTGCACAGACTAACCAGCGAATGTTTCACGCACATGACCTTTGCGGCTCTTTTGGCGGTGCAGCAACAAGAAGCTGCCCGGCGTTACAATGGCATGACAAAGCGGCGCCGGGAGACCTCCCTGTCGGGAGCAGGCGTACGCGCGAGGGCAAGGAAAACGGGTGCAAGGACGATTCGGCACCCGTGGAATCTTTCGATGCGCAGTTCATCGAAACCAGGGATTGATGGCCGCCATGCAGTGTCGAGCGCAGCAGCGCGGGCAGTCGTGGCGGCCGAGCTTTGCAATGTCCGTCAACTCGAAACATAAAGGAAGATCATGCTACTCAAGGATAAAGTCGCTCTCATTACCGGTTCGGCCAGCGGCATCGGCAAGGAAATCGCGCTCGAATACGCCAAGCAGGGCGCCAAGGTGGTCATCGCCGACCTGGCCCTGGAAGCGGCCAAGGCCACGGCTGAAGAGATCGTCAAGAATGGCGGCACCGCCATGGCCGTGGCCATGAACGTGACCGATGAAACCCAGGTCGACAAGGGCGTGGCCGATGCCGTGAACACCTATGGCGGACTGGACATCATGATCAGCAATGCCGGCATCCAGATCATCAGCCCGGTGACCGAACTGTCGCTGGAGAACTGGCGCAAGATGCTGGCGATCCACCTCGATGGCGCCTTCCTGACCACGCGCGCGGCCATGAAGGCCATGATCAAGCAGGGCCGTGGCGGCTCCATCATCTACATGGGCTCGGTGCACTCGCACCTGGCCTCGCCGCTGAAAGCACCCTACGTCACCGCCAAGCACGGCCTGCTGGGCCTGGCCAAGACGGTGGCCAAGGAAGGCGCCAAGGACAAGATCCGCAGCAACGTGATCTGCCCCGGCTTCGTACGTACCCCGCTGGTGGAAAAGCAGATCCCCGAGCAGGCCAAGGAATTCGGCATCAGCGAAGAGGAAGTCATCAAGAAGATCATGCTGAAAGACACCGTGGACGGCGAATTCACCACCACCCAGGACGTGGCCCAGACCGCCGTGTTCCTGGCGGCCTTCCCGACCAATGCCCTGACCGGCCAGTCCGTGGTGGTCAGTCATGGCTGGCATATGCAGTAAAGTTCACCTGCCCTGACGCCCCTCTCGAAGCCGCCGTCGCACCTGCCCGGCGGCTTTTTCTTGCTGCCCGCAAACACGGATGTCAGGCAAATCTATTCAGCTCACACCGATGCCATATGAAAGCAATAGCGTAAATCCGGCTATCGAAGTCCGCTATCATGCGAGCATTGCCCGTCCTCGTCCGCACCATGACCCAGCCCTCTCTGCCGCCTGCTGACACTGCCGCCTCCCTGGCGCAGCTGCATCTGCGCAGCTATCGCGACGAATCGCTGGCGCACCGGCATGATTTTGCACAACTGGTGCTCCCGCTGGCGGGCCGCCTGGCGATGGACATCGCCGGCCGCGAAGGTCTGGCCGATACCGCCACGGCCGCCTTCGTCGAGCCCGGAGCCCGCCATGCCACCCGTGCGGGCGGTGAGAATCGTTCGCTGGTGCTGGACCTGGCCCCGGCCACGGTCAGCAGCCTGCAACTGGAGGTGCTGGCGCAACGCCCTTTCCTGCCCTTGTCGGCGGCAGCGGGAAGGCTGGTGGAATTCATGGCCGTCACGCTGGCACATACGCGCCCGGCCGACACGGTGCTGCAGCATTGGGTGCCTTTGCTGCTGGATACGCTCACGCAGCAGCCACCCCGCACGCTCTCGCGGCTGCACCTGATGCTGGCGCGCGTGGAGGCGCGGGCAGAACATCCGTGGACGGTGGCACAGATGGCCGAGCTGGCGGCGATCTCGCCGAGCCGCCTGCATGAATGGTTTCGTGCTCAACTGCACACCTCGCCGCGCGCCTGGCTGGCCGAAGTGCGGGTAGCCCGGGCTTGCCAGCTGCTGCGCACGAGCAGCCTGCCGCTGGCCCTGATTGCCCAGCGCTGCGGCTATGGCGATCAGAGCGCCATGACCCATGCGCTGCGCAAGCTGCGCGGCACCACCCCGTCGGCCTATCGGAAGGCTTGCCTGTCCTGAGGGCGGCCGCTCTTGGCCGAGGCCCGCAGGCACTGGCTGAAGTAGCCGGCAAAGTGGGCGTAATCGGGCGTAGTCAACCCTGCCGTCTTGGCGCGATCATCCCAGCGCCGCAACCTGACCGCCTCCTCTGCATAGGGCCGGTCAATGAACGCCGCAGCCTGTTCCACATCGAAGATCCCGCCCTGCAATTGCAGGCTGCGCACCGAATCGGCGGAGAGCTGCGCGAAGTAATCCGGATCGGTGGCGCACAGGTAGCGCTTGGCATCCACATGCAGCGCGATGGGGACCAGCACGGCGTCATCGAACAGGCCGCGCAGGAAGGGCAGCACGCGGTACTGGTGCAGGTCATCGATACCGGCCAGGGTAGGCGTCTGGCCCAGGTCTTCCAGCAGATGGCCGAGATCGTGCAGGAGACTTGCCACGATCAGGCTGGGGGCCGCGCCCTCCTGCTCTGCCAGCCACGCTGATTGCAACGCATGCTCCAGTTGCGTGACCGGCTCGCCGGTGTATTGGGTGTGACCGTGCCGCGTGAACAGCACGGCGATGTCGTCCAGGCTCAGAGCCATCATGCGCCTCGCAGGTGAAGAAAAGTCCGAACGCCACTATAGACGCTGCAACGGCGCACTCCATGACATCTCCATGACATGCGAATACGCAAAGAAAAACGGCGAGCCTTGCGGCCCGCCGTCCCTCATCGCTTCACTGCTTGATTGCTTGATTGCTTGATTGCTTACTTCTTCAGATCATAGCGATCCAGATCCATCACCTTGACCCAGGCCGCCACGAAGTCCCTGACGAACTTTTCCTTGGCGTCGGCGCTGGCATAGACCTCGGCCAGGGCGCGCAGCACGGCATTGGAACCGAACACCAGGTCGACGCGGGTACCGGTCCACTTGACGGCGCCGCTCTTGCGGTCGCGGCCTTCGAACTCTTCCTGGGCGGGCGAAGTGGATTTCCACTCGGTCCCCATGTCCAGCAGATTGACGAAGAAGTCATTGGACAGCACACCAACCCTGGACGTGAACACGCCCTTGGTGCTGCCACCGACGTTGTTGCCCAGCACGCGCAGGCCACCTACGAGAACCGTCATTTCCGGCGCGGTCAGGGTCAGTTGCTGTGCCTTGTCGATCAGCATGTCTTCGGCACGCACGGCATAGCGCTGCTTCTGGTAGTTGCGGAAGCCATCGATGACAGGTTCCAGCGGCTCGAAGGAGGCCACGTCGGTCTGTTCCTGCGAAGCATCCACGCGGCCGGCGCTGAAGGGAACGGATACGGCCACACCAGCATCCTTGGCCGCCTTTTCGATGGCAGCACTACCGGCCAGCACGATCAGGTCAGCCAGCGAGACCTTCTTGGCACCCTGGTTGAACCCGGCCTGAATGCCTTCCAGCACCTTCAAGACCTTGGCCAGCTGGGCCGGCTGGTTGGCGGCCCAATCCTTTTGCGGGGCCAGGCGAATGCGGGCACCGTTGGCACCGCCACGCATGTCACCGCCACGGAAGGTGGAGGCCGAGGCCCAGGCGGTCGAGACCAGTTCGCTCACCGACAAGCCCGACGCCAGAACCTTGCCCTTCAATGCCGCAACATCCGCCGCGTCGATGGGTGCGGCCTCCGCCTTGGGCAGCGGATCTTGCCAGATCAGTTCTTCGGCCGGCACTTCCGGACCGAGGTAGCGCGAACGCGGGCCCAGATCGCGGTGGGTCAGCTTGAACCAGGCGCGGGCGAAGGCATCGGCGAACTGGTCGGGGTTTTTCAGGAAGCGGCGCGAGATCTTTTCATAGGCCGGATCGAAGCGCAGCGACAAGTCCGTCGTCAGCATGGTCGGACGTACCGGCGCACCGCCATGGGCATGCGGGATCACCGCATCGGCGCCCTTGGCCACCCACTGGTGCGCGCCGGCCGGGCTCTTGGTCAGCTCCCACTCATAGTTGAACAGGTTCTCGAAGAAGTAATTGCTCCACTGGGCCGGGGTCTGGGTCCAGGTCACTTCCAGGCCGGAGCTGATGGTGTCGCCACCCACGCCGCTGCCGAAGCTGCTCTTCCAGCCCAGGCCCTGGCTTTCCATCTCCTCGCCTTCCGGCTCACGACCCACGTGCTTGGCATCGCCTGCACCGTGGGTCTTGCCGAAGGTGTGGCCACCGGCGATCAGGGCCACGGTTTCTTCATCGTTCATCGCCATGCGGGCGAAGGTTTCGCGGATGTCATGGGCGGCGGCCACCGGGTCGGGGTTGCCTTCCGGGCCTTCCGGGTTCACGTAGATCAGGCCCATCTGCACAGCTGCCAGCGGGTTCTCCAGGTTGCGCCCGGTGGGGGCGGTGCGGCTCTGCTCATTGCCGTGACGGTCGGCGTCGGCGGTGATTTCGCCGTGGGCAGCGCCGGCCTTGCCACGGCCGTAGCGGTCATCGCCACCCAGCCAGGTCGATTCGGTTCCCCAGTAGACGTCCAGATCCGGTTCCCACACATCCTTGCGACCACCGGCGAAACCGAAGGTCTTGAAACCCATGGTTTCCAGCGCCACGTTGCCGGTCAAAATCAGCAGGTCGGCCCAGGAAATCTTGTTGCCGTATTTCTGCTTGACCGGCCACAGCAGGCGGCGCGCCTTGTCCAGGTTGACGTTGTCAGGCCAGCTGTTGAGCGGCGCAAAACGCTGCTGGCCACGGCCGGCACCGCCACGACCATCGCCGATGCGATAGGTGCCGGCACTGTGCCAGGCCATGCGGATGAACAGCGGACCATAGTGACCGAAGTCAGCCGGCCACCAGTCCTGCGAATCAGTCATCACCTTGGCCAGGTCAGCCTTGAGCGCCGCCAGGTCCAGGCTCTTGAAAGCCTCGGCGTAATTGAAATCCTCACCCATGGGGTCGGACTTGGAAGAATGCTGGGCCAGCAGATCCACGCGCAACTGCTTGGGCCACCAGTCACGGTTGCTGGTGCCGCCGCCGGCGGTGTGGTTGAAGGGGCATTTGGCTTCATTGGACATTGCGTTCTCTCCTGTTGATCGACCCGATGGTCATGACGCCCGGACCGGGGGACGGGCATCCTGTGGCCACTACCAGACTGACTGGCAAATGGCGGCTTGATGATTCGGCAATAGACTGGCTGCGTTCTGCTACGGCACCATGACGCCGTACTGCGGGGCCAGCTTCGCCTTGTCCCGGTCATGCTTGCGAAGAACCATTAATGTAATTCATCAAAAACAATCAGGTGATTGTCTTTTTGTATAACGCCGGTCAATAAATCCAATCCCAATCCTTCAGAATTTGTGACTCAACAGTGTAGCCAAAGGCAAACCCTTCTGCAGGGCACGCCATTTGCACGTGCACCCAACCGCCCAGCCTGAGGCTTGCACTCGGAACAGGATGCCTCGCGAGGAAATGCGAATGTTCGCGATGAACATTGCCCCTGAGTGCAATCCTCTCAAGCCAAGCAGACGCAGCCGCGCCACGAGAAAATACGAGTTTCATGACGATTCAGGTCAACCGATACGAATATGAATCGTTGTTGAGTCGCTGCCCTGGCACCGGGCTGCCCTCATTTTTCCCACATTACAAGAACCATCATGACGGAAGCCACCGAAAACCTGGAACACGCCGAGCACGCCCATGCCTCCGGCAACAAGAAGCTGGCCCTGCTCATCGCCATCCTGGCGTTGGTGCTGGCCGTTACCGAAACCCTCTCCAAGTCTTACCAGACCGAGGTCATCCTGAAACACCAGGAGGCGGCCAACCTGTGGTCTTTCTTCCAGGCCAAGTCGGTCCGTGGCAATGCGGCGCAACTGGCCAGGCAGCAGCTCACGCTGCTGGGCAATCCCAAGGATGAGCGCATCAATGCGGCCGTAGCCAAGCTCGACGACGCCATCGCCCATTACGACAGTGACGAGAAGAGCGGTGAAGGCAAGAAGGAGCTGTCCCACAAGGCGCGCGAAGCCGAACACGAGGCGCATGCCTACATGGAGAAATACGAGAAGATGGAAATGGCCGCCGGCATGCTGCAAGTGGCCATCGTGCTGGCCTCGGCCACCATCATCACGGGGGTGGCGGTACTGGCCTATCTGTCCATGGGTATCGGCGTGGTGGCGCTGGCCTTTATCGGTGCAGGACTGTTCGGCTCCGTGGTCTGAACGGCTGGACCGTTTGCATGCAAAGACGCCGGCCACGTGTCGGCGTTTTTCTTTCGTACCCGATCGCAACAAAACCGTAGCCTGCAACAATCCTTGGCCGTGCGGCTGCGGCATACTGCCTCCCTTTGCAACATGGCAGGCGTTGATCCCGATGCGTTCCAACCCGATTCTGCAAGGCATTTTCTATGGCGCGCTGGCCGGCGCCGCCTGGGGCCTGGTCTTCCTGGCACCTGAACTGACCCGCGCCTTCTCTCCCTGGCAACTGACCGCCGGGCGTTATCTCGCCTACGGCCTGTTCGCCGCCCTGCTGATCGCCCCGCGCATCAGAAAACTGCTGCCCCATCTGGGCCGTGCCGAATGGCGTGCGCTGGTGTGGCTGAGCCTCTTGGGCAATGTGGTCTATTACGTATTCCTGGCCAGTGCCGTGCAACTGGGCGGCATGGCGATGACCTCGCTGGTGATCGGCTTCCTGCCGGTGGCGGTGAGCATCATCGGCAGCCGTGGTCACGGTGCCGTCTCGCTGCGCAAGCTGGCCCCCTCACTGGCCCTGGGCCTGGCAGGCATTGCCTGCGTGGCCTGGCAGTCGCTGGCCGGGGCGGCTGGGGGCGATATGAAGGAAAGTGTCATCGGTTTCTTCTGCGCCCTGGCCGCATTGGCCTCCTGGACCACTTATGCGGTGGGTAACAGCCGCTGGCTTGGACGCCTGCATGAAGTTTCTGCACACGATTGGAATCTGCTGATCGGCGTGGTCACCGGGCTGCTGTCGCTGTTCATCGCCGTACCGGCCTTTACCGTGATGCTGCAGCCGCATCCGGGCGATCAGTGGATGCACTTCGTGGCGGTCTCGGCCGGGGTGGCGATCTTCGCCTCGCTCTTCGGCAATGCCTGCTGGAACAAGGCCAGCCGCCTGCTGCCGCTGACCATGATCGGGCAGATGATCCTGTTCGAGACCTTGTTCGCCCTGCTCTACGGCTTCCTGTGGGAACAGCGCTGGCCGACGCTGCTGGAGATCGCGGCCATGGTGCTGGTGAGCGTGAGCGTCTTGCTGTGCGTGTCGGCGCACCGGGTCGATGAGGGCGGCGGGCACTGACGCCCCGCGCCCTGCCCGCGCTACGGCTGCACGGCAGGCTGTTCGGCCAGCTTCTTCAAGACGTGTGCCGCGGCCACCAGGCCGAAGGTGGCCGTAACCACCATGGCCGAGCCGAAGCCGGCGCAGTTCAGACCGGTCACGCCGGCTTGCGTGCTGTCGGCGGCGTCCTCGCCCACATCCATGTCTGCTGCCGGAAGAACTTCACAGGCTTCGCCTTCGGCCAGTTCCGGAAAGCGCAGCGGTTCGGTGGAGAACACTGCGTCGATGTGGAATTTGTTCTTGGTCCCGCGCGGGAAACCATGCTGTGACCGCAAACGCTTGCGCACCTTGGCCAAGAGCGGTTCCTGCTCGGTGCGGCAGAGGTCGCGGATTTCAATCCGGGTCGGATCGATCTGCCCGCCCGCACTGCCGATGGTCACCATGGGCATGCCGTGGCTGCGGCACCAGGCGATCATGGCCACCTTGGCCGGCACGTTGTCGATGGCATCGATGACGTAATCGAAACGACCTCCTCCCAGCATCTGCTCGACGTTCTCCGGATCGACGAAATCCTCCACCTCGGTGACCACGCAGCTTGGATTGATCAGGCGGATGCGTTCATGCAGCGCTGTCACCTTGGCCTGGCCCAGCGTGGTGGTCAAGGCATGGATCTGGCGGTTGACGTTGGATTCGGCCAGGTTGTCCAGGTCGATCAGGGTCAGGTGGCCGATGGCGCTGCGCGCCAGCGCTTCGACGATCCACGAGCCCACCCCTCCTACCCCGACCACGCAGACGCGCGCCTGGCGGAAGCGTTGCAGGGCGGCGGCGCCATACAGGCGGGCGACGCCGCCGAAGCGGCGTTCATGGTCGATATCGTTCAGATCGATGGATGTGCTCATGTTCAAACTTCAATGCAGTGTTATCGGACCTGTCCACTCCGGAAGGGCCTCTCATGAAAAAGGGCCGCAGCGTCAACGCGGCGGCCCTTTTTGCGTCGTACGACAATCCTTGAATCAGACCACCGCGCCGCCGTTCTCGTCCTTGACCTTGACCGGCTTGATCAGGTCTTCGCGCTTCACCCCCAGCCACATGGCCAGGGCGGCGGCCACGAACACCGAGGAATAGATACCGAACAGGATGCCGATGGTCAGCGCCAGGGCGAAGTAGTGCAGTGTCGGGCCACCGAAGAAGAACATCGCCAGCACCATCATTTCAGTACTGCCGTGGGTGATGACGGTACGCGACATGGTACTGGTGATGGCGTGGTTCAGTACTTCCGGCGTGGACAGCTTGCCGAAACGACGGTCGCGGAAGGCTTCGCGCACACGGTCGAACACCACCACCGATTCATTGACCGAGTAACCCAGCACGGCCAGAATCGCCGCCAGCACGGTGAGCGAGAACTCCCACTGGAAGAAGGAGAAGAAGCCCAGGATGATGACGATGTCGTGCAGGTTGGCGATCACCGCCGCCACCGCGAACTTCCATTCGAAGCGGAAGGCCAGGTAGATCACGATGCCCAGCACCACCATGGCCAGCGCCAGCAGGCCGTCGTGAGCCAGTTCGTCACCGACCTGGGGACCGACGAATTCCACGCGCTGCAGGCGCACGTCCGGATCATCGGCGCGCAGGGCGGCGTTGACCTTCTCGCTTTGCTGACTGGCGTTCACGCCGGCCTGTGCGGGCAGGCGGATCATCACGTCCTGGGCGGTGCCGAAGCTTTGCACCAGGGTATCGCGGTAACCCAGTCCTTCGATGGACTTGCGGATCTTCTCCAGGTCGGCCGGCTTGTTGTAGGCCACTTCCATGACCGTGCCACCGGTAAATTCAATGGAGAAGTGCAATCCCTTGGAGAACAGGAAGAACACCGCGGCCACGAAGGTCAGTGCCGAGATCGCATTGAAGATCAGAGCATGACGCATGAAGGGAATGTCTTTTTTGATGCGGAAAAATTCCATCACTATCCTTTCGGTGCCGGCCCCGTCGTCATCTGGGAGGCCGGCTCAAAATCTGGCTGTGCTGCTATGTCGTGGTGTGGCCGTGCTTACTTGGCGTTGCGCTTGGCCGAGGCCTTGCCGGAGGTGGTCAGCGCCTCGCCCTGCGGCTTCCAGATCTGGCCGATGGCCAGGCTGGACAGACGCTTCTTGCGGCCATACCAGAGGTTGACCACGCCACGCGAGAAGAACACGGCCGAGAACATCGAGGTCAGGATGCCCAGGCAGTGCACCACGGCAAAGCCGCGAATGGCGCCGGAACCGAAGATCAGCAGCGCCAGACCGGCGATCAGGGTGGTCACGTTGGAGTCCAGGATGGTCGCCCACGCACGGTCAAAACCGGCGGCAATCGCTGCCTGCGGCGAATTGCCGGCGCGCAGTTCTTCACGGATGCGCTCGTTGATCAGCACGTTGGAGTCGATCGCCATACCGAGCGCCAGTGCGATAGCCGCAATACCGGGCAGGGTCAGCGTCACCTGCAGGGTCGACAGCAGCGCCACCAGCAGCAGCACGTTCACCGACAGTGCCAGGGCGCTGAAGAAACCGAACAGCTGGTAGTAGATGACCATGAAGATGGCCATGGCCACGAAGCCATACAGCACCGAATCAAAGCCCTTCTTGATGTTGTCGGCGCCCAGTTGCGGGCCGATGGTGCGTTCTTCGATGATTTCCATCGGTGCGGCCAGGGAACCGGCGCGCAGCAGCAGGGCCAGGTCGCTGGCGGCTTCGGGCGAACCCATGCCGGTGATCTGGAAGCGCGAACCCAGTTCGGAGCGGATGGTAGCCACCGTCAGGACTTCACCCTTGCCCTTTTCGAAGAGCACGATGGCCATGGCCTTGCCCACCTTGTCACGGGTGGCTTCGCGCATCTTGCGGCCGCCGTCGCCGTTCAAGTCAATGCTCACCGCCGGCTGGTGGTTTTCATCGAAGCTGGCCGAGGCGTTGGAGATGTAGTCGCCGGTCAACACCGGTTCCTTGTTGAGCACCACGGGCGCGCCCTTGCCAACCTTGAACAGTTCGGAGCCGAACGGAATGGCCGAGGTTTCCTCGGTGCCGCGCACTACGCTTTCATCGACCATGCGCACTTCCAGGGTGGCGGTACGGCCGATGATGTCCTTGGCGCGCGAGACGTCCTGCACGCCCGGCAGCTCGACCACGATGCGGTCGGCGCCCTGGCGCTGGATCAGCGGCTCGGCCACGCCCAGCTCGTTGACGCGCTTGGACAGGGTGCTGATGTTCTGCTTGACGCCGTCTTCCTGAGTCTGCTTCAGGGCTTCCGGACGGAGGGTGGCGATGAGCTTGAGATCATCGCCGCTGCCGGCGTCGGTGAGCAGCATTTCCTGCAGCTCGCCCAGGGCGGCGCGGGCCTTGTCGCGGGTATCGGCATCGCGGAAGGAAATCTCGATGCTGTCGCCCACGCGGTTGATGCCGCTGTGGCGGATGTTCTTGTCACGCAGCAGGCTGCGCACGCTCGCTTGCAGGCCTTGCAGGCGCTTGTTCAGGACTGCCTTGATGTCGACCTGCATCAGGAAGTGCACGCCGCCGCGCAAGTCCAGACCCAGGTACATCGGGAAGGCATGCAGACTCTGCAGCCATTGCGGGGTATTGGGCAACAGGTTGAAGGCGACGATGTAGGTCGGGTCGCTGGGGTCGGTATTGAGTTCCTTTTCCAGCAGGGCCTTGGCCTTGAACTGGATGTCGGTGCTGGCGAAACGGGCGCGCACCGAGGGCTGCGAACCGCTGTTGTCGAACGCCACACTCTCTGCGCCGAGATTGCCTTGTTTCAGGATCTGATCGACGCGGCCGGCCAGGGCCGGCTCGACCTTCAGGGTCGACTTGCCGCTGCTGATCTGCACCGCGGGAGATTCGCCGAAGAAGTTCGGGACGGTATAGATCACGCCGAACAGCAGGGCCAGGACGATCAGTGCGTATTTCCAGAGAGAGTAACGATTCATGGTCTTGTGCTTCTTGCTTGCGGGAGAGGGAGGCAGGGACCTGCCGCCCTGTTCAGAACCGGCGCGCGCAACCGGAAGATGCCGCGCGCCGTTCTAACGACATGGGCGCATCAGCGATGCGCCCATGGGTTCGCCGGTTCAGGCCGGCCAACCGGTACGGCCGGATTACAGGCCCTTGATGGTGCCCTTGGGCAGCAGGGTGGTCACGGCGCCCTTTTGCACGACGACTTCAGTGCCTTCGGCGACTTCGATGGTGATGTAACCATCGGCCACCTTGGTGATGCGACCCAAGAGACCGCCCGAGGTGACGACTTCATCGCCCTTGCCCAGTGCGTCCATCATGGCTTTCTGTTCTTTCTGACGCTTCATCTGCGGGCGGATCATCAGGAAGTACAGGACCACGAACATCAGGATGATCGGCAGGAAGCTGGCCAGGTTGCCCATCGCGCCACCAGGGGCTGCTGCGGCCGTTTGCGCGTATGCGTCGGAAATAAACACGTAAGGCTCCAAAGGTTGATTGAAAAATAGCCCTGCATTCTAGCACTGCGCAGGCACCAAACCGCCAAATCGGGATGTATTGCCTCAGATCAAGGGGAAGCCAGGCAAAATCGGGCTTTTTTATCACCTGCTCAGACGGGAAAATCCCCGCAGGCCGCGAGAAATGGCAAGGCACATGAAAAAAGCTTCATTTCGCCCCCAAGCCGCCTAATATAGGCGCCATCGCGCAACCCCATCCGAACGCTGACTGCCGCATGCCCGCCGCCCCTGTTCCCGATCCCACCGGTCTGCCCGCCTTGCCTGCCACGCCGCGCCAACCGGCGTGGACCATCTTCCTGGTCTTCCTGCGACTGGGACTGAGCTCCTTTGGGGGGCCGGCTGCTCATCTCGGTTATTTCCGTCACGAATTCGTGGCCCGTCGGCGCTGGCTGTCCGAACAGAGCTATGCCGACCTGGTGGCGATGTGCCAGTTCCTGCCGGGCCCTTCCAGCAGTCAGGTGGGGCTGGCCATCGGCCTGCTCCGGGGCGGCTGTCGCGGTGCGCTGGCGGCCTGGCTGGGCTTTACCCTGCCCTCGGCGCTAGTGCTGATGGTGGTGGCGTTGTCGGTGCTGAAGGATGCGCACTGGCTTTCCGGAGAGGTGGTGCACGGCCTGAAGATCGTGGCCGTCGCCATCGTGGCGCAGGCGGTGTGGGGCATGGCGCAGACGCTGTGCCGTGGTCCGCTGCGCCTGCTCATCATGGCGCTGGCGGCGCTGGCGGCCTGGGCTTTGCAGGGCAGTCTGGTACAGCTGGGGGTGATCGTGGTCGCCGGCGTGGCAGGACGGCTGCTGCTGCACGGTCCCCGGATTGCACGACAGGAACAGCTGCCCGTGGTGGTCAGCCGTCGCACGGGACGCGCCTGCCTGCTGCTGTTCGTCGGTCTGCTGGCGGGTATCCCGCTGCTGGCCGCGCTTTATCCCGCCCCGTGGCTGCAGCAGATCAACATCTTCTACCGTGTCGGCTCGCTGGTCTTCGGCGGCGGTCATGTGGTGCTGCCGCTGTTGCAGGCCGAACTGGTGCCCTCGGGTTGGGTGAACAAGGACGTCTTCCTGGCCGGCTATGGGGCGGCCCAGGCGATCCCCGGTCCGCTGTTCACGCTGGCGGCCTATCTGGGCGTGGTGATGTCGGCCGGGCCCAATGGCCTGATCGGAGGCGTGCTGTGCCTGCTGGCGATCTTTGCCCCGTCTTTCCTGCTGGTGACCGGATTGCTGCCATTCTGGGATGAGGTCCGTCGCCAGGCCGCAATGCAGGCCGTGCTGGCGGGCGTCAACGCGGCCGTGGTGGGATTGTTGCTGGCCGCGCTCTACCGGCCGGTGTGGACCAGTGCCATTTTCAGTACGCGCGACCTGCTCATCGCGCTGGTCGCATTCGTCGGCCTGGTGCGCTTGCGGCTGCCGTCCTGGGCGGTCGTACTGCTGGCTGTCCTGGCGACCAGCCTGTCCGCACTGGCAGGCGTCTGATCCGGATACACCCGGCTCAATACACTACCACCACCGAACGTTCCTGCTGGTTCACCAGCAGCAGCGCCCGACCGTCCGGGCTGCCCGCAGGCACCGCGCCACAGGTATTGGAAACGGCGGCCACGCCGTTGACGACATGGACCACCACATTGCAGCGCGTGGCCACCAGCGCCGAGATGGACAGCCTGGCCGTGGTGGCCGCGTACAGGTGCGGCCAGGCCCAACAGCCCAGCGTGAGCAGCAGCAGCGCACAGGTCCAGCGCTGAAGATCGGGGCGCGCCAGGCGGGCGCGTGCCATCGAGGGGGGATGACGCATGTTGCGGCTCCTTTCGGGTTGGGCCACTGCATTGTTTCCTTACGTAGACATCTTAAATAAATTAATCGAATAAATCAATAAAATTAATTTATATGACTAATACGATAATATTGATTATTTTGCAAACTCATCAGCATACCGTCCGGGCAGATGCGCCATGGCAGAACCCCTAAAGTTGAATAGCAGGCAAGTACAATGATGTGCCACATTTTGACCACACTCGCCGTACAATCGGCGAACAAATAAAACAATTCCGGCGATTTATTAGTCAATTCGTTATAATTGATTCCATCTATGCCGGGAAGGGAAACATCCCCTTGTACGCCGGCACCATCGAAACGGAGTCGGGACCCATGGAGACAATCTCGTGATGCCAGTCAGCCCTCAGGGCGAGCCACAAGGCGCCCCCACCCCGCGCGACGGGCGACTGCTGCTGGGCCTGGCCGAGGCCGGTTTTGCCGTGCTGGTGGTGGCTGCACTGTGGCGGGCGAACCTGCCGGCCTGGCTGATCCTGGGTCTGCTGACCCTGTGGCTGATCCGCGCGCTGATCCTGCTGCGCCTGTTGCGCGACCACCATCGTGCCGCGCGCAACCTGGTCCTGGCCAAGGAGGCGGCTGACCATGCCATGCTCACGCGCGGCGCCTTCCTCTCCACCATGAGCCATGAAATCCGCACGCCCATGAATGCCGTGCTGGGCATGGCCGGACTGCTGCGCACCACGCGCCTGGATACCCAGCAGGCGGAATTTGCCAAGGCCATCGAGGATTCCTCGCTGGCCCTGCTGGGCATCGTCAACGACGTGCTTGATTTCTCCAAGATCGATGTCGGCAAGATGGATATCGCAGTGGTCGAATTCGATCTGCTGGAAGTGGTGGAAGCCAGTGCCGAGGCCTTGTCCTTCAAGGCGCGCGAAAAGCGCGTGCGGCTGCTGGCCCACGTCGATCCGCGCCTGCCGGTGCGGCTGCTGGGCGACCCCGGGCGCATCCGCCAGATTCTGCTGAACCTGCTGGGCAATGCGCTCAAGTTCACGCATGTGGGGGAAGTGCTGCTGCGGGTCCAGGCGCTGCATGTGTCGGGGGACCACTGCCGGGTGCGTTTCGAGGTGCGCGATAGCGGCATCGGTATGGATGAGGAAACCCTGCGTCGGCTCTTCTCGCCCTTCTCCCAGGCCGACAGCTCGGTCACGCGCCAATACGGCGGCACCGGACTGGGCCTGTCGATCTGCAAACGCCTGGTGGAACTGATGGGCGGCAGGATAGGCGTGGAGAGCACGCCCGGAAGCGGCTCCTGCTTCTGGTTCGAACTGGGCATTCCCGTGGCGCAAGCGCCCGGCTTCGCCAGCAGCCCGCATGCAGCCAAAAAGCGACAGGTGGCCCTGCTGGAAACACATGACGCCAGCGCCGCCATGCTGCACGAATATCTGCGTGGCGCCGGACTGGAAACGGTGCGCTACAGCAACGCCAGCGACGCCCTGGCGGCCTTGACCGGCCCGGCGGCCACGGCCAGCGGTATCGACACCCTCATCGTCAGCAGCGAGATCCAGGACATCCCGCCGGCTGCGGTGCTGGCGCGCCTGCATGCCGAACGCCCCGCAGTGACATGCGTACTGCTTGACCACGGCGTACACGGCCTTAATATAGACGGAAAATCAACAGCGGCAGCACTGCAGTTGCCGTTGCGCAAGCAACAGCTGTTGCGCGCAGTGGCACTGCTGCCGGAGGACAAGGCACCGGGCCCGATGCAGACGCCGGCAGTTCGTCCGGGCAGGACACTGCCCCGGGCGGGGCTGCAGGAACAGCACGAACAGCACGAACTCCTGCTGGTGGAAGACAACGTGATGAACCAGAAGGTGGCGGTGTACCAGCTCAATGCCATGGGCTACGCGGTCGATATCGCCTCCAATGGTGCGGAGGCGCTGGAGAAACTGGCACGGCGCAAGTACGCGCTGATCCTGATGGATTGCCAGATGCCGGTGCTCGATGGCTACGAAACCACGCGCCGCATCCGGCGCCTGCAGGGTGAGCTGGCCCATACCCCCATCGTCGCGATGACCGCCAATGCCATGGCGGGGGATCGCGAACAATGCCTGGAGGCGGGTATGGACGATTATCTGACCAAGCCCTTGCTGCGCTCGCAACTGGCGACGATGCTGGAGCATTACCTGCCGCCGGCGCAGGCGTCGGCAGACGGCTCCGGCGCCGCAGCAGTGGTGGTGGACGAAGCCCGCCTGCAGGAACTCTTCGGTGACGACACCGCACTGGCCGGCCAGATGCTGGAGATGTTCATTGAACACACCACGCCGGTCATGGACGATCTGGCACGGCATTGCCAGGCCGCCGATCCGCTCCTGGGCGAGATCCAGGCACTGGGCCACCGGCTGGCCGGTAGCTGCCTGAATCTGGGTATCCAGGCACTGGGACAATGTGGAAGACAGATGGAAACGGCGGCACGCCAGGGCGACCTGGCGCAGGTCCGCACGCTGGCCGAGGAGTGCGCAAGCGCCTTCGCAGCCTTGCGCGAACACCTTCAAGACAGGGGCCGGGGGAACATATGAAGATTCTGATCGTCGACGACGACAAGACCAATCTGTCGCTATTTACGCACATGCTGGCGCAATTGCCCGATACCAGCATCAGCACCTGTCCCGATGCGTATGAAGCGCTGGACTGGTGCGGCAGCCACGATCCCGATCTGATCCTGCTGGACTACATGATGCCGGGCATGGACGGGCTGGATTTCCTTTCGCGTTTTCGCGCCATGCCGGGGCAGGAGATGACGCCGGTCATCATGATCACGGCCGACATGGGCCTGCAGGTGCGCCACAAGGCGCTGCAGATGACGGCCAATGATTTTCTCTCCAAGCCGGTGAACCGCGTGGAGCTGCTGGCGCGCGTGAAGAACATGCTGGCCATGCGCAAGTCGCAACTGGCCATGAGCCAGCAGATCGAGCATCTGGCCGAGGAGGTGCAACATAAGACGCAACAGAGCTCGACCATGGCCCTAAATTCCATGGATCTGCTGGCGCGCGCGGCCGGCTATCGCGATCCGGAAACAGGCGAACACCTGGTGCGCATGTCCAACTACACCCGCGTCATTGCCGCCCACCTGGGCTTGCCCAAGGAAGAACAGGACCTGCTGCTGGCGGCCTCGCCCATGCACGACATCGGCAAGATGGGGATCCCCGACCACATCCTGCTCAAACCCGGACGGCTGGACGAGGAAGAACTGAAGGTCATGCGCCTGCACGCCCAGATCGGCGCCGACATCCTGCGCGGCAGTCCGTCGGCACTGCTACAGACGGCCTCGCAGATCGCCCAGACGCATCATGAGAAATGGGACGGCAGCGGCTATCCCAATGCACTCAAGGCTGACCAGATCCCGCTGTATGGCCGTATCGTGGCGGTGGCCGACGTATTCGACGCACTGACCTCGTCGCGCCCCTACAAAAAAGGCTGGAGCCTGGAAGACGCCGCGCGTTATCTGCGCGACAATGCCGGCAGCCATTTCGATCCGCGCTGCGTGGAAGCCTTCTTTGCCGGCTGGGAGGAAGTGGTCGATATCTACAACCGCAACCAGGACGGCAAATGATGCTCACCTTCATTGAACCCACCCTGTTCGAGAAGCTCCGCAGTGCACAAGCCCTGCCCTCGCCCGGTGGGGTGCGCCTGACCATCATGCGCCTGTGCGCGCAGGATGATCCCGACATGCACGAACTGATCCATCTGGTGCAGGCCGATCCGGCCCTGTCCGGACGCATCATCCGCATCGTCAACGTACTCAATGCCGAGCGCGTGCGTCCGATCGCCTCGGTCAGCATGGACAGCCTGCTGCTGGTCGGTCTGCAAGCGGTACGCCAGCTGGCCCTGGCGCTGTCGCTGGCAGAAACCACGGCACCGGCCTCGTGTGTGAACTTCAAGTTGCCGGCCTTCTGGGCGCACAGCTTCGCCATGGCCTGCAGCGCCCAGGCCATCAGCAGTCATACGCGCGTGGCGCCGCTGGGCGAAATGTTCACCACGGGTCTGTTGGCCAACATCGGCAGGCTGACGCTGGCTTCGGCCCACCCCGGGGGTTACTCCTCGTTGCTGACGCGCCCGCTGGAGCCCTCGGCGCAACTGGCGATGGAGCAGTCGCTGTTCGGCTTCAACCACCTCAATATCGCGGCGGCGCTGATGCAGGACTGGAAGATTCCGGATCTGTTCTGTGATGCCGTACTGCACTACGAAGCACCGGCGCTGCCGGACGACTGGCCGGTGCCGCGCCCGCAGGAAATCATCTGGACCCTGTATCTCTCGGCGGCCATGGCCGAACTGGGTTGCGGCACGCCGCAGGTGGCCGAGGCGGCCCTGCCCAAGATCGCGCGGGCGCTGCCGCAACTGCAACTGGCGCCGCATGATTTCCCGGCCCTGTATCAGGCCACGGGGGAAGACTGGCAGGACTGGACCCAGACCATGCACCTGAGCGCCAAGACCCTGTGGCAGGGTCTGCCCGGCCAGGTCCACGACAAACTGCTGCGTCTGCAGGAATCCGTCGGCGGCGACGATGCAGCAACTTGAACAACTGCTGCTCAGTGAAGCGCCGGACGCCTATGTGCTGATGGATATGCAGGGCGGCGTAGTCTACTGGAACCGCTGCGCCGAGCAGATCTTCGGCTATGCCGCCCAGGAAGTGCTGGGCCAGCATCTGTCGGACTTCATCGTGCCGCCCGAGCGACGCGCCGAGGAAGAGCGGGTGTTTGCCGATACGGTGGCGCTGGGCCGGGCCGAATGCCAGTCCATCCGCCGGCGCAAGGATGGTTCGCTGCTGCACCTGTCGGTTTCCAACAAGCTGTTGCGCGATGAACGCGGGGCACCGCAGTTCGTCCTGTCCTGCAAGCGCGACATCAGCGAGGCCACCGTCCTGCGCGACATCAGCCTGATTGCGGCCAGCGTCCACGGGCTCTATGACTGGCTGCCCGACGGTATCGTGGTCGTCAACGCACTGGACCGCGTGGTGCTGGCCAATCGTCGCGCCGGCGAGCTGTTCGGCTGGGAGGTAGCCGAGCTGACCGGGCGGGCCATCGATGTCCTGATCCCCCAGCGCTTCTTGGCCATGCACGCGCAGAACCTGGCCGACTATCTCAGCGGCCAGGCCGGACCGGCCAGCAATCCCACGCCAGAGCTGTGCGGCCTGAAGCGCAATGGCAGCGAATTTCCGGTCGACGTGAGCCTGAGCCCGCTGGTCATCGAGGGCGAGACCTTCCTCATGATCGCCGTGCGCGACATCAGCGACCGCAAACGCATCGAACGGGACCTGGCCGAGAAGAACCGCGCCCTGCAAGAGGCCGCGCAGTCACGCGACCGCTTCCTGGCCAACACTTCGCACGAACTGCGCACCCCCTTGAATGCCATCCTGGGTTTCACCGAAATCCTGCTCGCGCGCATGGGCGGGCCGCTCACCCCCGAGCAGGAGCAACAGTTGCAGACCGTGCACGACAGTGCCCAGCACCTGCTCACGTTGATCACCGGCCTGCTGGATGTCTCGCGCCTGGAAACCGAGGACGCCGATCTGATTCCCGAGGACCTGCTGTGTTCGGAACTGATCGAGCATGCCGTGGCGACACTGCGTCCGGCAGCGATCAAAAAAGGCTTGCAGCTGGACCTGGCGCCCTATGCGGGTGAAGTCCGGATCCACACCAACCGGCGTGCACTGGCGCAGATCCTGCTGAACCTGATCGGCAACGCCATCAAGTTCACCGAACGCGGCCAGGTGCAGGTGCAGTTGCGCCAGCAGCACCACGCGGCCGGTCTGACCAGCTGGATCGAAGTCAGTGATACCGGCTGCGGGATCAGCGAAGATGACCAGCAAAGACTCTTTCGCGCCTTCACCCAGCTCGATGCCACGGCCTCGCGCAGGCATGAGGGCATGGGCCAGGGTCTGTACCTGAGCCAGAAGCTGGCCAACCTGATGGGCGGCGCGATCACCGTGCAAAGCCAGGTCGGTACCGGCAGTCGCTTCACGCTCTGTCTGGAGGAGGCCGCCTGATGCGCCGGATGCGCCCGAGCGCGGATGTGCCCGTCAGTCGACGCCGCGCGCCCGATCTTCCTTGAACTTGCTGACGAATTCCTGGAAGGTGCCGGCGTCGATGGCGTCGCGCATTTCCTGCATCAGTTGCAGGTAGTAGTGCAGGTTGTGGACCGTATTCATGCGCGCACCGAGGATTTCACCGGCGCGATGCAGGTGGTGCAGGTAGGCGCGCGAGAAGTTCTTGCAGGCGTAGCAGTCACAGCTCTCGTCGAAGGGACGGTCGTCGTTCTTGTACTTGGCGTTCTTGATCTTGACGTCGCCGTAGCGCGTGAAGATCCAGCCATTGCGGGCATTGCGGGTCGGCATGACGCAATCGAACATGTCCACGCCGTTGGAGACGCCTTCCACCAGGTCTTCCGGCGTGCCCACGCCCATCAGGTAGTGCGGCTTGTCGGCCGGCAGGCGCGGGCCGACATGCTCCAGCACACGCATCATGTCTTCCTTGGGCTCGCCCACCGACAGACCGCCAATGGCGAAACCATCGAAACCCAGTTCTTCCAGGCCGGCCAGCGATTCATCGCGCAGGCCTTCGAACATGCCGCCCTGGACGATGCCGAAGAGCGCATTCGGGTTCTCGCCGCGGTCGAATTCATCCTTGGAACGCTTGGCCCAGCGCAGCGACATGCGCATGGACTTGCCGGCTTCTTCACGCGTGGCGGGACGGCCATCGATCTCGTAGGGCGTGCATTCGTCGAACTGCATGACGATGTCGGAATTGAGCACACGCTGGATCTGCATGGAGATTTCCGGCGAGAGGAACAGACGGTCACCATTGATGGGTGAAGCAAAATGCACACCCTCTTCCGTGATCTTGCTCATCTCGCCCAGCGAAAACACCTGGAAGCCGCCGGAGTCGGTCAGGATGGGCTTGTCCCAGCCGATGAACTTGTGCAGGCCGCCGAACTTGCTGACCACTTCCAGCCCCGGGCGCAGCCACAGGTGAAAGGTATTGCCGAGGATGATCTGGGCGTTGATTTCCTTCAGTTCCAAGGGCGACATGGCCTTGACCGAACCATAGGTGCCCACCGGCATGAAGATGGGCGTCTCGACGGTGCCGTGGTTCAGTTTGACGCGGCCGCGACGGGCCTTTCCGTCGGTTTTCAGCAGGGTGAATTCCAGCATGGTGCTCTCTGTTTTCTTTCCGGGTTTCTCAGGTACGGGTCAGCAGCATGGCATCGCCATAGCTGAAGAAACGGTATTTCTGTGCAATGGCGTGCGCATAGGCCGCGCGGATGTGTTCATAGCCGGCGAAGGCTGACACCAGCATCAGCAGGGTCGACTTGGGCAGGTGGAAGTTGGTCACCAGCTGGTCGACGGTCTTGAAGGTGTAGCCGGGCGTGATGAAGAGCTGGGTGTCATCGCTGCCGGCCTTGAGCTCACCGCTCTGCGAACCGGATTCCAGGGCGCGCATGCTGGTGGTGCCGACTGCAATGACACGGCGCCCTGCCGCCTTGGTGGCACGCACGGCCTCCACTGTCTCGGGCGAGATGGTGTACCACTCGCTGTGCATCTTGTGCTGCGACAGGTCTTCCACCCGCACCGGCTGGAAGGTGCCGGCACCCACGTGCAGGGTCACGAAGGACTGCTTGACGCCGCGTGCGGTCAATTGCTGCAGCAGGGCTTCATCGAAGTGCAGGCCGGCAGTCGGTGCGGCCACGGCGCCGGGTTGCTTGGCGTAGACGGTCTGGTAGCGCGTCTCGTCATAGGCATCGGCCTCGTGGTCGATGTAGGGCGGCAGCGGCAGGCTGCCGTACTGTTCTAGCAGCTCGAAGGCATCCGCGGGGAAATGCAGGGTATAGAATTCGCCGAAACGTTCACCTACGGTCACATCGAAGGCATCGGCCAGGCGGATGCGGGTACCCGGTGGCGGCGACTTGGAAGCCCGTACCTGGGCGTGGACGGTGCGCGCATCGAGGATGCGCTCGACCAGCGCCTCGATCTTGCCGCCGGTTTCCTTCACACCGAACAGGCGCGCCTTGATGACGCGGGTATCGTTGAAGACCAGCAGGTCGCCGGCTTGCAGCAGGTCGACAATGTCGGAGAAGCGGCGGTCGGTCAGTTGCGCACCTTGCACCTGCAGCAGGCGCGAGGCGCTGCGCTCGGCCAGCGGGGTCTGGGCGATCAGCTCGGGGGGGAGCTCGAAATCGAAGTCGGATAATGAGTACATGCGCGAGTACAAGCTTGCAAAATAATGATGGAGGCGATGCGCGCGGCGGCGGCAGAGGGGCTGGCGCCGGGCGTTCCCGGGCAAGAACTGTTGCCGGCGGGATTGATACTGTAAATATTCACAGTAAAATAGCGTAACCCGCTATTTTACGCTGTCTGCGCGTTTTTCCCATATGCGCGTGCGGCTAACCATTATGGCCCTCCGTCCAACCAACGCCGACCGCATGCCCGCTACCGCGAAGAAAAACAGCCCGCCGGCCTCGAAGAAAAAAGCCGCTCCCGCTTCCAAGGCCGCCGCCAAGCCCGAAAACAAGCTGGCCAAGCTGGGCCTGCACAACGACATGGACCTGGTGCTGCACCTGCCGCTGCGCTATGAGGATGAAACCACTCTCATGAGCATCGCCGAGGCCTCCCTGCGGGGCCTGCAGACGGTGCAGGTGGAGGGCGTCGTGACAGCCTGCGAGGTGCAGTTCCGCCCGCGTCGGCAGTTGATCGTGACAGTCGGCGACGACAGCGGGCAATTGACCATGCGCTTCATCAACTTCTACGGCAGCCAGACCAAGCAGCTGGCCGAGGGCACCCGGGTACGGGTGCGCGGGGAATTGCGGCATGGCTTTTTCGGTGCCGAGATGGTCCATCCTTCTTACAAGGTGGTCAATGAAGGCGCTCCGCTGCCGGACGTGCTCACGCCGGTTTACCCGGCTGGCGAAGGGCTCTCGCAAGCCTACCTGCGCAAGGCCATCGCCAATGCCATGAGCCGCCTGGACTGGAGCGATACGCTGCCCCCGTCGATGCTGGAGACTCTGAACCTGGCCGGTTTCGAACCGTCCGTGCGGCTGCTGCACAACCCGCCACCGGACGTGGACGAGCACGCCTTGATCGAACGATCCCATCCCGCCTGGATCCGCATGAAGTTCGACGAACTGCTGGCCCAGCAGCTCTCGCTCAAACGCGCCCAGGCCGCGCGCCGGGCCAAGACCTCGCGCGCGCTGCCGGTGACCGGCCGCATCACCGAGGAACTGACCAAGGTCCTGCCCTTCCAGCTGACCGGCGCGCAACAGCGCGTGCTGGACGAAATCCGCGCCGACCTGCGCCAGTCCTTCCCCATGCAGCGCCTGCTGCAGGGCGATGTCGGCAGCGGCAAGACGGTGGTGGCCGCGCTGGCCGCCGCGCAGGCCATCGACAGCGGCTGCCAGGCGGTGCTGATGGCACCGACCGAAATCCTGGCCGAACAGCACTTCCGCAAGATCGCCGCCTGGATGGAGCCGCTCAATGTCGGTGTGGCCTGGCTTTCCGGCAGCCAGAAGAAAAAGGAAAAGATCGAGGCCCTGGCCCACATCGAATCCGGTGCCGCGCGCCTGGTCATCGGCACCCATGCACTGATCCAGGACACGGTGCAGTTCGAGAACCTCGGGCTGGTGATCGTGGACGAGCAACACCGCTTCGGCGTGGGTCAGCGTCTGGCCCTGCGCAACAAGAGCTTCAACCCGACCGACCGCGAGGTGGCCGCCGTGCCGCACCAGTTGATGATGTCGGCCACGCCCATTCCGCGCACCCTGGCGATGACCTATTACGCCGATCTGGAAGTCTCGGTGATCGATGAACTGCCGCCAGGGCGCTCGCCCATCGTCACCCGCGTGATCGACCAGAACCGTCGCGATGAAGTCATCGAACGGGTGCATGCGGCGGCGCTGGAAGGCAAGCAGATCTACTGGGTCTGCCCGCTCATCGAGGAATCCGAGGCTTTGCAATTGCAGACCGCGACCGATACCCATGCCGCCCTCTCGGCGGCCCTGCCGGACCTGCAGATCGGGCTGGTGCACGGGCGCATGAAACCGGTGGAAAAACAGATCGTGATGGAAGGCTTCAGCCGTGGCGCCATTCACCTGCTGGTGGCCACCACCGTCATCGAAGTGGGGGTGGATGTCCCCAACGCCTCGCTGATGGTGATCGAGCATGCCGAGCGCTTCGGCCTGTCGCAACTGCACCAGTTGCGCGGACGGGTGGGACGGGGGTCGGCGGCCAGCGTCTGCCTGCTGCTCTATCAGGGCCCGCTGGGTGGTACCGCCAAGCAGCGCCTGGCCACCATGCGCGAAACCACCGACGGTTTCGAGATCGCCCGGCGCGATCTGGATATTCGCGGCCCGGGAGAATTCCTCGGGGCAAGGCAGTCGGGTGAAGCCATGTTGCGTTTTGCCGATCTGGCAACCGATCAATGGCTGGTCGAAAAAGCCCGCGATACCGCCCAGGCCCTGTTGCAGCACGCACCAGACATCGTCGACCGCCATCTGGCCCGCTGGCTCGGCGGACGTGAAGATTTCCTGAAGGTGTGACACCCGCGGGGCAGCCTCCACGGCTTGTCAGCCCATGCTGGTAGCGGCGAGCAGCAAAGCTTTCCAGAATCTCCCACGCGACGGGTGAGCGCAAGGGCTGCAAACCGAAATCAGCAAAATGCCAACCACTTTTCCCCAAAAATCGAGAATTTCTTCGCTTTATGTCGATTGACGTATGGCAGTACAAAGTCCAATCTACGGCCCACGATGAACGGGTTCATCAAACGGCGGCGGACTGCGCAGAAAGCTACGCGCACCCCTGCCGCCCTGCACGGTGACCATCGCTAAACTACAGAAGGCTGAACATTTTGGTTTCCAACCACGATCAACAATTGGCCCGCAGACTGCTCTGCCCCATCTGCCAACGCGCGCTGACGGCATGTATCTGCCACTGGACCTCCCCCATTGATCACGCCGTCGATGTGCTGATCCTGCAGCACCCGCTTGAAGTGAGCAACGCCAAGAACAGCGTCAGGCTGCTGCACCTGAGCCTGCCCTACAGCAAGCTGGTGGTCGGCTCGGTGTTCGATCCGGAGGAACTGGAAGCGATGCTGCATGCGCCGTCCCGCCTGCGCAATGTCCCGGCCGGCGAGACCGTGCATCCGGTGCTGCTCTACACGGACGACGTCTGCACGCCCGAGACCCGCTATTTCGATGCGCGCACCATGATGGTGGACAAGAAGCAGACGCTCAAGCGCATCCGCCTGGTGATTCTCGACGGCACCTGGCGCAAGAGCCGCAAGATGCTCTTCGAAAACCCCATGCTGCAGGCCCTGCCGCGCATGATGCTGATCGATACGCCAACCTCGCGCTACACCATCCGCAAGTCCCACAAGCCCGAGCAACTGGCCACCCTGGAAGCGACCGGCTATGCGCTGATGCAGCTGGAACGCAACAGCGAGAAATATCACCCGCTGCTGACGGCCTTCGACAACTTCGTGCTGCAGCAGGGCTACATGCGCATGCACGGCCAGGCCACGCGGCGCAAGGAATAGCGGGGCGGGGCGACGCCGGGAACCAAACCCCGCTGGCGCTGACCAACCCATCCGGCCGCCGTGTGCGGCCGTTCTTGTTCAGGTGGCGTGGCAATGCGCTTATAATTGTGCGATTGAAGCGTCGTGATCCTGAACATCTCTGACCTGCGCTGGCGGCGTCCGGCGTCATCCCATCTCTGCGAACAAATCAACACATGAGTTCCGAATTCCTGCAACTGGCTGAAAAAGTCACTCAGCTCGCCAAGCTGGCACAAGGCCTGCGCGAAGAAAATGCCGAGCTGCGCCGGAAAGTCAAACTGCTCTCCGAAGACAACACCACCCTCGCCTCGCGCGTGGACCACGCTTACGAGCGCGTGGCCGCCGTTCTGGCACAACTGCCGGTGGCCGAAGTGGAAGAAGCGGCTGCGGCCGATGAGGAGGCCGCATGAGCACCATCCAGATCAACGCCACCATCATGGGCCAGTCCTACACCCTGGCCTGCCAGGAAGGCGAACAGGCCGCGCTGCATCATGCCGTGGCCTACCTCGACCAGAGGATGCGCGCCATCCGCGACGCCGGCCGCATCAAGGGTACCGACCGCATCGCCGTGATGGCCGGGCTGGGCATCGCCGCCGAGTTGCTGAGCATGCAGCGCGCCGAAGGTCCCTTTGCCGGTCTGACCATTGCCCAGTGGCAGCAACAGATCACTGCCCTCACCGAGGTGGTGGACCAGGCGCTGGCGCCGCAGGAAAAACTGTTCTGAGCGTAACGGCACGGTGACACCTCGCAGCGGAAATCTTTTACGTCCGCGTCAAGAAAATGGCTGCCCCGGGCAGCCATTTCGCTTTATTGCCGCCGCCGCAACACCTGCCCAAAATCCGGTTACAAAATCGTCGACTTATTTTCGACAGAGCTCTTGGAGGACGAACATGAATCGGTTAGACTTCGTACTCCTGCCGTGTTCGCGATTGCCATATATTCCTTGAACCATTTACGAGCATAGGCTGTGGGATTGTTCGATGGGCGTGAGCGTCGCTAGTCCGATGAACCCGAAATTGAACTACTGCAGCCAACTTGAACCGTCAGGTTCAGGATGCCGGCACAGCGGCACAGGCGGGACTTGATTCAAGAAAAACGGCTGCATCTGCAGCCGTTTTTTTATGCCTTTTCCGCTCGGGTCAGCTCTCGCGCTTCTTCGCGGCCTTGCGCTCCATCCCTACTTCATCGATGGCATCCTGGAATTCGGTCACGTCCTCGAAACTCTTGTAGACCGAGGCAAAGCGGATGTAGGCAATCTTGTCCAGGCGCTTCAATTCGCGCATCACCAATTCCCCCACCTGCCCCGACACCACTTCACGCTCGCCGCTTTGCAGCAGCTTGTCCTGGATGCTCTGGATGGCCATGTCGACCGCCTCGGCCGACACCGGACGCTTGCGCAGCGCCAGCATGAGACTGCCACGCAGCTTGGCCGGATCGAATTCCGTGCGGCTGCCGTTCTTCTTGACGATCACCGGCATGGTCAGCTCGATGCGTTCATAGGTGGTGAAGCGCTTGTCGCAATTGCCGCAGCGGCGGCGGCGGCGGATCGAATGGCCGTCCTCGGACAGGCGCGTATCCAGCACCGGGGTGTCTTCGTGATTGCAAAATGGGCACTTCATGGTGGCTGTGATGTGATTGAGCTGGATAAGCTGGACAATGAGGGCTACCCCTCGGGACTTCGGTGCTGCGCGGTCAGGGCGAACCCCGCAGTGTGGCATCGCCGTGCCGCCAGGACCATCGTATGGTAGTGCAGATAAGCGACGGCGCCCGCAGGAACGGGCGCCGTCAGGACCAACTTTTCAACTTTTCAGAGGTTGGCAGGAAACTTCATGCCGGCCCGCAACGGGCCGGCCCTGCCAACACCAATCAGCCGTAGACCGGGAAGGCTTCGGTCAGCTTCTTCACTTCGGCCTTGACGCGCTCAATGGTGGCGGCATCGTGCGGGTTGTCCAGCACGTCGGCGATGAGGTTGCCGACCTTTTCGGCTTCGGCTTCCTTGAAACCACGGGTGGTCATGGCCGGGCTGCCCAGGCGGATGCCGGAGGTCACGAACGGCTTTTCCGGATCGTTGGGGATGCCGTTCTTGTTGCAGGTCATGTGGGCCGAACCCAGGATGGCTTCGGCTTCCTTGCCGGTCAGGCCCTTCGGGCGCAGGTCCACCAGCATCACGTGCGACTCGGTGCCGCCGGAGACGATGCGCAGGCCGCGCTTGATCAGGGTCTTGGCCAGCACGTCGGCGTTCTTCACCACTTGCTGCTGGTACGCCTTGAATTCGGGCGAAGCGGCTTCCTTGAAGGCCACGGCCTTGGCAGCGATGACGTGCATCAGCGGGCCGCCCTGGATACCGGGGAAGATGGCCGAGTTGATGGCCTTCTCGTGCTCGGCCTTCATCAGGATCACGCCACCGCGCGGGCCGCGCAGGGACTTGTGGGTGGTCGAGGTGACGAAGTCGGCGAAGGGCACCGGGTTCGGGTACACGCCGGCTGCGATCAGGCCAGCGTAGTGGGCCATGTCGACCATGAAGTAGGCACCGACTTCCTTGGCGATCTTGGCGAAGCGCTCGAAATCGATACGCAGCGAGTAAGCCGAGGCGCCAGCGATGATCAGCTTGGGCTTCTTCTCACGGGCCAGGCGTTCCATGGCGTCGTAGTCGATTTCTTCCTTTTCGTTCAGGCCGTAGGAGACCACGTTGAACCACTTGCCCGACATGTTCAGTGCCATGCCGTGGGTCAGGTGGCCGCCTTCTGCCAGCGACATGCCCATGATGGTGTCGCCCGGCTTCAACATGGCGAAGAACACGCCCTGGTTGGCTTGGGAACCGGAGTTCGGTTGCACGTTGGCGGCTTCGGCGCCGAACAGGGCCTTCAGGCGATCGATGGCCAGCTGCTCGGCCACGTCCACGAATTCACAGCCGCCGTAGTAGCGCTTGCCCGGATAACCTTCGGCGTACTTGTTGGTCAGCTGCGAACCTTGCGCTTCCATCACCGCCGGCGAGGTGTAATTTTCCGAGGCGATCAGCTCGATGTGATCCTGCTGACGGGTGTTTTCCTTCTGGATGGCAGACCACAGGTCGGGATCGACTTTCGCGAGAGTCTGGTTCTTGTCAAACATGGTGTTTCTCCAAATTGATGAGCTGCGGCCGAAGATCGCGTCACCGGCAGCATGCGGACATGCCGGGTGCTCGACTTCCGAAATCGAATGAGGGCCTGAAAAAAAGAGTGGGATTGCGGGCAGCCTCAGTCGTACTGTCCATTCGGCTGCCCAGGCGCACGGCTGTTGAAATCTCACGCTTCCCGATGGATCCCCATCTTGGCCGCTTTTACACGGCGTTTCGCCAGTCACGTGAGACGAAATGGTGAGCGCATTGTAGTGAAACGGGGCGATTTGGGCAAGAACCATGGTGGCCGCGCAACAGCCCCCCCGCTCCAAGGCCGATATGAAAGAAAAAGCGAGAGAACCATTGGAAAAAGCGAGCCCATCCTCGTAAAAAGCGGCTTTGGGCTACAATTTCGCTTTGTTCGTTTTTACCTCCGGACTGTCGGTGTGAAGCTTTATCCCGTTTCCCGACCCGGCACCGGTGCCACCGCCACACAACAGGAGAATCAAGAGATGGTCGTGTTGATTACAGGAGCAACCGCAGGCTTCGGCGCCGCCATGGCGCGCAAATTTGCCGGCAACGGCCACAAGGTGATTGCCGCCGGTCGCCGCAAGGAGCGCCTGGATGAGCTGGTCAAGGAACTGGGGGCGGACAGGGTGCTGCCGCTGGTGCTGGACGTGACCAGCAAGGACTCGATCAACGCCGGCCTGGCCAGTCTGTCGGGTGAGTGGAAGCAGGTCGACGTGCTGGTCAACAACGCCGGCCTGGCGCTGGGCCTGGGCCCGGCCCACGAAGTGGCGCTGTCGGACTGGGAAACCATGATCGACACCAACGTCAAGGGCTTGGTCACCATCACCCACGCCCTGCTGCCGGAGATGGTCAAGCGCGGCAGCGGCACCATCATCAACCTGGGCTCGGTGGCGGGGGCCTATCCGTATCCGGGCGGCAACGTCTACGGCGCCACCAAGGCCTTCGTCGACCAGTTCACCCTGAACCTGCGCGCCGACCTGGTGGGCACCGGCGTACGCGCCACCAACCTGGCCCCCGGCCTGTGCGGCGGCACCGAGTTCTCCAACGTGCGCTTCAAGGGCGATGATGGCGCGGCGGCCAAGGTCTATGAAGGAACCACCCCGCTGACGGCTGAAGATATCGCCGAAGCGGCCTTCTGGGTCGCTACCATGCCCGCCCATGTGAACATCAATTACATGGAACTGATGCCGACCTGCCAGGGCTTCAGCCCCTTCAACATCAAGCGCAAACAATAAGGGATGTGGAGTAAAATGGCGTTTTTGCCGAGGGCGCCCAGGCGCCGCAGGAACGCCATTTTCACCCGTTCCCGGGGCAGCGGTCGGTATGCACACTGTCCGCTTGCCTACCGGCAATACCTTGATTGCTTGATTTCCCTGATTCTTTTGCCGCTGCCACAGCAGACTTTCCAATAACAAGAAGCATATGAGTGCCGCCAGTAGTCCATTCCACTGGAACATCCGGGTCTATTACGAAGACACCGACACCGGAGGCGTGGTCTTCTACGCCAACTACCTGAAGTTCTTCGAGCGCGCCCGCACGGAATGGCTGCGCTCCTTGGGCTTCCAGCAGCAACACCTGGCCGAGACCACCGGCGCCCTCTTCGTGGTCAGGAATACCAGCGTCGACTATCTCTCGCCCGCCCGTCTGGACGATGAACTCCGCCTGACCGTGGTGGTCGAAAAATGTCGAAATGCTTCCATGCAGTTCGTGCAGGAAGCCTGGCGCCTGCCGTCGGGGGACGGTCAGCCCGAGTTGCTGGCGCGTGGCAGCATCACCGTCGCCTGCGTGGACCAGACCACTTTCCGTCCACGCCCAATTCCTGACGAAGTGCTGACTTGCATCAAGAAGAGCACATGATGTCAACGGAAAAGCTCATCCGCGCCTTTATGGCTCAGGGATCCATGCCTGCTCGCAGCATGTTCTCACCGGCTGGGACGATCTGCCTCAGGGAAAACTTCTGTCCGTATTTGCCGTCTTTTGTTTCGTATTGCTGGCACGCCAACTGAACCAAACAAAACAAAAGATTTTTAACTCTCGACTTTCCTTTCAAACGCCGCCTCCAAGCCGCCACACTTTCCCATGAATGTCACACAAGACCTGTCCTTCATTTCACTGATCGCAAACGCGTCCGTCCTGGTGCAACTGGTGATGTTGCTGCTGCTGTCGGCCTCGGTCACCAGCTGGACCTACATCTTCCGCAAGATGTTCACCATCCGCTCGGCCCGTGTGCAGACCGAGGAATTCGAGCGCGTCTTCTGGTCTGGCGGCAACCTTTCGGCGCTGTACCAGGATGCCCTGTCCAACCGCCGCAAGGCCGGTGGCGCCGGTGGTGCGCTGGAGCGCATCTTCCAGGCCGGCATGGGTGAATTCACCAAGGCCAAGGCGTCGGTGGCAGCGCGTGGTGGTGCGGTCGATCCCGGTCTGCTGCTCGACGGTGCCCGCCGTGCCATGCGTGCGGCCTACCAGCGCGAGATGGATGCGCTGGAATCGCACTTGGCCTTCCTGGCCTCGGTCGGCTCGGTCTCCCCGTACGTGGGCCTGTTCGGTACCGTCTGGGGCATCATGAACGCCTTCCGTGGCCTGGCCAACGTGCAGCAGGCCACCCTGGCAGCGGTCGCCCCCGGCATTGCCGAAGCCCTGATCGCCACCGCCATCGGCCTGTTCGCGGCGATTCCGGCGGTGGTGGCCTACAACCGCTATTCGCACGATATCGACCGTCTGGCGATCCGCTTCGAGAGCTTCATCGAAGAGTTCTCCAACATCTTGCAACGTCAGGCACGCTAATGGCTGGCTCATCGATGCGCGGGGGGCGTCCCCGCAAGTTCAAGTCCGAGATCAACGTCGTGCCCTACATCGACGTGATGCTGGTGCTGCTCATCATCTTCATGGTGGCCACCCCCATTACGAATCCCAGCGTGATCAACCTGCCCACGGCGGGCAAGTCCACGCAGCCGCCCTCGGATTACATCGAGATTGCCTTGAAGCCCAACGCCCAGGCCAGCATCCGCATCAATGGCCCCAAGAGCGGTGGCAAGAAGGCCGAGACCGTGACCGGCAAGACCGACCTGGCCGAGCGCCTGCGCAAGCTGCATGAAGACAATCCGGACCTGGCCGTGATGATCTCGGCCGACAAGGACATCAAGTACGACGATGTGGTGCAGGTCATCTCGGAAGCCAAGAAACAAGGAATCGCGCGGGTCGGCCTGGCCACCAAGTAAGCGCACAGCCGAGTGATATGAGCGATAACGCACACTACACCATCCCCAAGCCGCCCGGCCGCTGGCGCGCCATCACGCTGGCGCTGGTGATGCACGTGGCCTTGTTCCTGTTCTTCTGGATCGGCATCCGCTGGCAGAGCGAAACGCCGCTGACGGTGGAAGCCGAGATCTGGGATCCGCAATACAAGGAAGCCGCACCGCTGCCCACGCCGCCGCAACCGGAGCCGCAGCCGGTCGTGGTCGAGCCGCCGCAACCCCAGCCGCAGCCGCAACCTGAACCCAAGCCCGTTGCGCCCAAGGTGATCGACGAACCCAAGGTCGAGAAACCCGATATCGCCTTGCAGAAGGAGAAGGAAAAAAAGCGCAAGGAAGAGCAGGAAAAGGCCGACAAGCTCAAGGCCGAGAAGGAAAAGGCCGACCGCGAGAAGAAGGAAAAGCTGGAAGCCGACAAGCAGAAGAAGCTGAAGGAAGAGAAGCAGAAGGAAGAAGAAGCAAGGAAGAAGGCCGACGCCGAGAAGCAGGCTGCCGAGAAGAAGAAGCAGCAAGCCGCAGCCGACGCCAAGGCGGCAGAGCAGCGTCGCCAGGAAGACTTGAAACGAATGATGGGCCAGGCCACCAGTGCCACCGGCGGCAACGGCACGGCTGCGAAGTCGCAAGGTCCGAAGGGCAGCCCCAACTACGCCAACAAGTTGCGCGCGGTCATCAGGAGCAACACGGTCTTCGACAATAGCGGCGTCAGTGGAAACCCCGCCGGGGAGTACACTGTCGAATTGTTCCCGGACGGGACGGTGCGCAGCGTACGTGTGAACAAGCCTTCAGGTGTCCCGGGCTTCGACGATGCCGTGCGCACTGCCGTCATGAAGTCACAGCCCTTCCCGGCCGACACGGATGGCAAGGTACCGTCCAGCTTCACATTCACCCATTATCCGAAAGATCAGTAACCGATGATTAAAGCCCGTTACCTGACCCTGAGCCTGACCCGCATCGCCGCCGCCACCGTGGCCGTGGCCGGCCTGTCCTTCGCCCCGGCCTCGCAGGCGCAGATCCGCTTCGAGATCACCGGCGTGGGTGCCTCGCAGATTCCGGTGGCCATTGCCGCCTTCCCCGGCGAGGAGTCGGCCCCGCAACAGATCACCTCGGTGGTCAAGGCCGACCTGGCCAGGAGCGGCATCTTCAAGCTGATCGACAACAGTGATGCGCTCTCGGACTCCTCGGCCATCAACTATGCCGACTGGCAAAAGCGCGGCGCCAATGCGCTGGCCGTGGGCAGCGTCACGCGCCTGGCCGATGGCCGCTTCGACGTGCGTTATCGCCTCTTCGATACGGTACAGTCGACCCAGCTCTCGGCCCTGTCCATCGGTGCCCAGCCGCAACTGCTGCGCCTGACCGCACACAAGATCGCCGACGACATCTACCAGAAACTGACCGGCATTCCCGGCATCTTCTCCACCCGCATCTCCTACGTGACCAAGTCGGGCAACGAATACCGCCTGGAAGTCGCCGATGCCGATGGTGAAGGTACGCAAGTGGCACTGCGCTCCAACGAGCCCATCATCTCGCCGGCCTGGTCGCCGGACGGCACCAAGGTCGCCTATGTTTCCTTCGAGATGAAGAAGCCGGTGGTCTACATCCAGAACCTGGTCACCCGCCAGCGCTCCATCGTTGCCAACTTCAAGGGCAGCAACTCGGCCCCGGCCTGGTCGCCGGACGGCTCGCGCCTGGCCGTAGCCCTGACCCGCGATGGACTGACCCAGGTCTACCTCATCAATGCCGACGGTTCGGGCCTGCGTCGCCTGACCAACAGTTCCGGCATCGATACCGAGCCGCAGTTCTCGCCCGATGGCGGCAGCATCTATTTCACCAGCGATCGCAGCGGCGGCCCGCAAATCTACAAGGTGGGCCTGGATGGTGGTACGCCCCAGCGCGTCACCTTCAATGGCAGCTACAACATCAGCCCGCGCATTTCGCCTGACGGCAAGACGCTGGCCTTCATCTCGCGTCGCGACGGTCTGTTCCAGCTGTATGCGCTGGATCTGACCAATGGCCAGGAGATTCGCCTCTCCGACGGTGGCCGCGACCAGTCGCCCAGCTTTGCGCCCAATGGCAAATACATCATGTACGCGACGGAATCTGGTCGTCGCGGATCCCTGGCCGTCGTCTCTGTTGATGGCCGAGTCAAACAGCGTCTGACGACGCAGGCCGGTGATATCAGGGAACCGACCTGGGGTCCGTTCATGAAATAAAGAAATCCAATATCACTTTCATCACGACAAGGAGAAATCCAAAATGCGCACTATCAGTACCTTCGCCCTCATCGTCTCCAGCGCTGTTCTGCTGGCCGCCTGCTCGTCGACCAAGCTGGACGACAAGGCCAACGCTCCCGTGCAGAACGGCGCCAGCAACGGCGCTGACACCCGCGCCGTGGGCACTGTCAACGCTGGTTCCGTCGATCCGCTGAACGACCCGCAAGGCGTGCTGGCCAAGCGTAGCGTGTACTTCGACTATGACAGCTACACCGTCAAGCCGGAATACCGTACCGTCATCGAAAACCACGCCAAGTACCTGGTGGCCCACAAGGACCGCAAGGTGATCATCCAGGGCAACACCGATGATCGCGGCGGCGCCGAATACAACCTGGCCCTGGGTCAGAAGCGTGCTGAAGCCGTCCGCAAGGCACTGGTCCTGCTGGGCGTGTCGGATGCCCAGGTGGAAGCGGTTTCCTTCGGCAAGGAAAAGCCCAAGGCACTGGGCCAGGATGAAGCGTCCTACGCCGAGAACCGTCGCGCTGACATCGCTTACCAATAATCGTCATGTATACCGCTTTCAAACTGAAATCGGTAACCGTGGCGGCCATGCTGGCCGCCACGGCTTTCCTACCGCTTACCGCCCGTGCCGGCCTGTTTGATGATGACGAGGCGCGCAAGGCCATCCTGGACATGCGTTCCAAGATCGAGGCCCTGCAGCGTGACGTCGCCAACAAGGCTGACAAGAACAGTGTGCTGACCCTTTCTGATCGCAATGACAATCTGCAATCCCAGATTGCGGCGCTGCGTGGCCAGATCGAGGTGCTGACCAACGAGATCACCAACGCCCAGCAACGCCAGAAGGATTTCTACGTCGACCTGGATGCCCGCCTGCGCAAGCTGGAGCCGCAACAGGTGCAGGTGGATGGCCAGACGGTCGCTGTGGGCGTGTCCGAACAGCAGGCCTATGATGCGGCCCTGTCGCAGTTCAAGGGTGGCGATTACAAGGGGGCGGCCAATGCCTTTGCCGACTTCCTCAAACGCTATCCGCAATCGGCCTATGCCGCCTCGGCGCAATACTGGCAAGGCAATGCCTTGTACGCCCAGCGCGACTACAAGGGAGCCATTGCTGCGCAGCAGGTGGTGGTGAAGAATTATCCGGACAACCCCAAGGCTGCTGACGCCCTGCTCAACATCGCCAGTTCGCAAGCCGAACTGAAGGACAAGGCAGCGGCCAAGAAGACGCTGGAACAGTTGATCGCCAAGTATCCGAACACCCCTGCCGCGCAGACCGGCAAGGACAGGATAGCCTCGCTCAAGTAAGGCATTCGGCTGTCTGTTCTGGCGTGACATGCGACCGATGGTTGTTTGTGACGCCAAGGTGTTGACATCGGCGATAGCATTTGCCTATAATAGCGGTCTTTCGGGTCGTTAGCTCAGTTGGTAGAGCAGCGGACTTTTAATCCGTTGGTCGCAGGTTCGAGTCCCGCACGGCCTACCAGAATAAAGTGCTTGCCAGTCAAGTACTTGCAAGAAAAATGCCACGCCTTCGGGAGTGGCATTTTTTTCGCCTAATATTAAAAAGCTCTTCATAAGCTACGCTTTTTGTAGCGTCAACGGCACTGGCTCAAGCAAAGAACACAGCCGTCACGCTATCTATAATCCATCTCGGGCAGCAGATTTAGTCGCCACGTCCTGGCTGGCACACTACTCTCAGTGTCTGACTCACAGAATTACCCATTCCATCTGAGCCCCTCTTCACCGTTCGAGGCCCGTGGCGGCGATCAAAAGCATAGACAGCAGCACGGCACACGTATTACCGCCTGCCCATATAGATCTGACATAATCGCATTTCCGGCCAACACTGCCTTTGTCAGCTCACCAGACATACGCATGAACAACACAATTTCGCAAGCATCCAGCTGCAGCTCATCAAACGTCATGCTGGATGGATCATCAGCGCCCTCACGCATACTGATCGTTGGCATTGACAGTCAGATCGGCAGCGCACTTAAAGCGCATCTGGCTGATCTAGGCATCACCACGTTCGGCACTTCCCGTAAAGCGGAACGTATAAGCCCCCATATCCATTATCTCGACCTGGAAGACCCTGATCTGAGCGGCGTTGGCGCAACAACGTTCGACTGTGTCATCTTTTGTGCGGCGACCACCAGCATCGCACAATGTGAGGCGATGCCAGAGAAATACCGAACCATCAATGTGAGCAACCCGATCCGTCTGATCGACCGATTCGCTGCGGACGGGAGCTTCATCATCTACCTGTCATCGAACGCAGTCTTCGATGGCAGTAAGCCATTCTACAGTCGCGTGGATGCCACCTCTCCGGCCAATCAATACGGCCAATTCAAGTGCGAAGTAGAACAACATCTCGCAAGCAGACTATCAGATAGGTCCTGTGTGCTGCGTCTTACCAAGGTCATCACTCCTGAAACACCATTCATCAAACAATGGAAGATTAATGCGCAACAGGGCACGCCGATCAGGACGTTTTCCAACAAGTTAATCTCGCCCGTGCCAGTGGAAAAGGTCACCACTGCAATTACGCAATTGATCCGGCTGCAACCCTCTGGAATCTATCAGCTCGGGGGCGACACGGAGGTATCATTCAGCGACTACGCCAGAGAACTGTTTAAAGATGATCCTTCCGCACTAGCGCTCATTACCATCGAAGTCGATCCCAGCAACTCCCATATCACGCATAACTCTCTCATGACACAACTGCCAAACCACAATGCGGGAAAGATCAGCTACAGCTTCGAAGGTTCCGACCTAATTGTTGCATCACTTCTGAGAAACGTGGTCAACGGCCGCTATATCGATATCGGTGCCAATCATCCGACGATCCAGAACAACACCTATCACTTTTACCAGCAGGGTTGGCAAGGCCTGGCGGTGGATGGCAACGATGCGTTCTCTCAGCACTGGCACCAGCAGCGTCCCCGGGACAGGTTCCTCACGGCCCTGGTCTCCGATGAGGTAAAGGAGGTGGAGTTCGTGATCTACCCGGACAACACCATCTCGAGCATGGATCCGGGTGCCATCAAACGCTATTCGTCGCGCTACCAAAATGAACAGACGACGCGGGTGAAAAACACGACTACAACGCTGTTCGCGCTGAAGCAACAGTATTTCAATGATGAAGAAATCCACCTGCTGTCGATCGACATCGAGGGAGAAGACTTCAATTGCCTCAAGGGGGGCAATCTGGGCGCATGGCAACCAGGCGTGATCGTCATCGAAACCAAAAACATGTCGCTCTACGATGTGTCCGCCAACGAAACGGTCAGCTATCTCACGGCACTCGGCTACCGACTGGTTGCCAAGACCCCACTGGATGCCTTCTTCGTTTTTCCCGGCAAGCCTTATCTGAACTGGATTCCGACATCGATACTCTGAAGCACGTTGCCGCGCACGCACAGGTACGCGTGCGCATTTCCGCCCAAGCGGGAAATCAACGCTGATCGGCCAGTTCTTGCATCAGGTCATTGGTTGACAAGGGAATGTTGCCTACACGACTGACCTGGCAGGCAGCAGCCACCGATCCCAGATACATGCTCTGCCAAATGCTTGCCCCGACGGTCATCGCCATCGCGGTACAGGTGAGCAAGCTATCTCCGGCACCAGCAGTATCTTTAGGGGCACGATTGAACGCCGGCAACCGATCGGTCTCCCATTCGAACGCGCCCTCGGAGGCCACATGCGCCAAAATCCCTTCCGCACCAAGGGTGAGCAAAAGATTGGCAGCACGCGATTTCTGGCGCAGTTTCTCCGCCAGCACGACCAGGCCCGAGCTGAAGTCACGTACGGCCAGACGCGCTTCGCGCTCGGTAGGCGTGAGCAACATCGCCCCCTTGAATCGCGATACATCGCCCATCTGCGACGACGATTGGCTATCGGCCACGAAAGGGATGTTATGCGCAACGCAGTGCGCCACCAATTGGTCCACCACCGATTGCGGCAGGCAACCGTAATTGAAGTCCGAGAAAATCACCAGATCACATTGGTTCAGCGCGGCCCTGACCTGCTCCACCAGGCGCTGTCCCAACCTCGGCTCGAGATCGTGCTGACGCAGATGACTCACACGTAACAATGTCTTGCCGGCGGCGCGGAAGCGCTGCTTGAGTGTAGTGGGTCGACTGTCATCTTCGAAGATCGTTGCCTCGACGCCATACTCCTGTAACTTTTCGCGAGCGAATCCGGCAACTGCATCGGTACCTGCCACTGAAAAATAACGGACCTGGGCCCCCATCTTGCGGGCGTGGGAAGCCACGATGCCGGCGCCGCCGATGAAACGCTCCTGCAGGATCGGTGTCACTACCAGAGTCGGGTCTTCCTGCGACATGCCCAGGGCATCGCAGCTGATGTACTCATCCACGATTAGGTCGCCGATCACCGCAATCCGTAATCCCTTGAATTTATCCAGCGTCCGGCGCACATCAGCGCTGGTAAAACCGTGTCTGGCAGGATAATCCTGAGGCAGCGTGATCGGCGAGCGGTGCGGGGCAAAGAACTCATTCTTGAGCAGGTCAATCGAGGAGAACCGCATTTCCCCGGAACTGAACAGCAGCTTGCCACCATATTCGTCAACCGCAGCCTGCTCGGGATTGTGCTTGGTTTCGTACTCGTCGCCCTTGACCACCACTGTTGGTTTGAGCACGCGAATGATGTCTTCGGGCGCCGTCGTCATCTCGAAGGCGAAATCCACGAAGCTGATGGCATTGATACCGTCAAAGCGCAATTTCGCTGGCAGCAACGCGCCAGGACTCGCATCGCTGGCTACTCCGACGGCCAGGAAGTCACCGCATTCAGAGGCGAATTTGAGCAACCGCAAGTGCCCTGGATGGACCGTGTTGAAATTGCCGGCGACGAAGACGATGCGTCTGTCGTGACCCGCCAATGCCTTGATCTCGGCAATTTTTTCCGCATCCGGAAATTGCGAAGCTGCCACTCTACCTCTCCTCAGTAACGGTTCAATTCGCCTGACAAGGCGTCATCTGGTTGTTGCAGTGAGTTCATCATGATGGGCAACGCAGGGCCGAGCGTCTCCACGATCCGTTGCCAGAGCATCGCATTCTCCTGGCACGCATCCAGCATGCCAAAGTCATGTTGTGCAGCAACCCAGCTCTTTACGGTACCAATATCCCGGTGGTAGTCAGTGTTTTCAAACGTGAAGATACGCCCCATGAAGTGCGGAATCACCTCGGTGCTGAAATCAATTTCCTGCTTACCCAAAGTCGCCATGTAGTCCAACACCTCCTGCTCGACGATATAAACCGCGGCATTTGCGAGCCTGCCTGGGGGATTTTTCACCTTCTCGTGGAAAGCCTGAACCACTCCACTTTCATCCCGCTCCACGATGCCGCACGCGCTCGGATCCTGTGCCTCGAACAACATCATGGTCAGCGCCGTACCGGCCGGCCTGCACCGATGCGCCGCGATGAATTCGCCACAATCGAAGCGTGTCAGGTTGTCCGCGTGCGCAATCAGGAAGGCTTCATCGTTGAAGAAATCGCGGTTCGCCAATACAGTTCCTGCGGTACCCAGCAAACGTTCTTCGTATACCAGCTTCACTTTCGGACACCAAGTGCTGTGCTCGACGTACTGCGCCACCAATGGCGCCTTGTAATGGGTGTTGAGCAAAATGGGCCCAACCCCCTGTCCCAGCAGAGAGGCCAGCCAGTAATCTAGCAACGGGCGTCCATTGATGGGGACCAAGCATTTGGGCAGAGTATTGGTCAAGGGCTGCAACCTCGACCCCAGGCCTGCTGCAAGTAATAAGGCGCGCATGAACGGGTCTGCTGGAATGGGGCTATTCGGAATGAAGACAGTGACAGGTGCCGCTGCACCGCTCGATATGTCGGGACTAGGTGAACACCAGCGTGATCTCCACGCTGACGCGGGAATGATCGCCCTGATTGAAGGCACCTCCATGCAAGGTTCCCTCATTGAAGATGATCATGTTGCCCGGATCGGTCGGGACGAGTTGCGCGTCCAGCCTCGCCACGTCTTCGTCGATCTGCGGCTTGAGATCGCCATAGCCTCGGTCGACGGCATGGAAACGCCAAGTCTGGCGGTGGGAATCGGCGACGATCATTAAACCGTTGCGACCCGCTTCGCACCAGATCGGAATCCAGATCTTCACGGTCAAGGCGCCCTTCGGAAAAGCTCGACCGTGCATCTGGTTGATCTGATGGAACCACTTGTCCGCATGCAGCGGCCCGACGTCAGCTGCCTCACGGGGGCGCACTAGCCGCCAGTAGACCTCTTCCCGCCCGATCTCATGGGTATTGCCATAAAATACCTCGGCGATCTGAAAATCACCGAATTCTTCATGTATCAAGCGCAAGAAGGGCATGTTGCGTATTCGCGCGCAAGCCTCGATGGGAAGCACACGATGATGTTTTTGCCACAAGCTCCCGTGATCAATCAGATGCGCCAGCTCGTGGTAACGCTCAATGCCTGCCGCCTCGAAAAGCGCCAGATGATCGGGACAGGCACGCCCGATGACATCAAGCCACTGACGCGTGATTTCTTCACGAAATACGGCAAGTTCATCCGCCGTCAGACTGACATCCGCACTGTACCCGGGGGTGTCGAACACCTTGCGCTTGAGATCGAGTTTGCTCATGATCTGTCCGGCTCAACGGTCCATCAGGATCATGCAACGCCCGGACAAGCGGCCGTCTCGCATGCGAGCAATCGCGGTGTTGATCTCGTCGAGTCGGTAATGCTCAGTAATGAGCGATTTGAGCTGTATCCGACCGGTGTCGAGCAGCCGCGTATAGCGGGGAATATCCAAATGCGGTACCGCCTCACCGCCATGAGAACCAGAAATGGTTTTGTCGAAATGCAGCGGCAGCGAATAGATGTTGATGTTGCGTCCCTTGCGCGGCACCCCCACCAACACCACGCGGCCCTGTGCGTGCGTCAGTTCGTACCCCATCTCGATGATGGCTGGTTGGCCAGTGTTATCGATGAAGACATCGATGCCCCTTTTCCCGGTCAGGGTGATCAACTCGGCCTTGGCATCGACTTTTGCTGCATTGATGACGTGCGTAGCGCCCATCTGTCTGGCCAGATCAAGGCGCCCTTCGAACTGATCGACCGCGATAATGGGATAGGCCGCGCGCAGATTGGCAGCCTGGACGATATTGAGGCCGACCCCGCCTGCGCCGAAGATCACCACCGATTCGCCCAACTTGATGTCGGCATTGTTCTCAACCACTCCGAAGCCGGTGGTGACAGCGCAACCAAAAAGTGCGGCCACTTCCATGTCTCTACCGGGATCGATGCGTGTGACCCGATTTTCCGAGACCACCGCATATTCGTTGAATGTCGCGATCAAACCTGCGTTAAGTTGCTTGCCGCGCCAGGTGTAGCGAGGCGGTACTGCTTCGATCCCCTGGCTTTTGCGCCAGTGCAGTACCACATTATCGCCCGGCTTGACGAAGCGCACACCCGGGCCGACCTCATGCACCACCCCCGAGGCCTCGTGTCCGAGCAGATGAGGGAGATACTTGTCTTCTCCCTTGGCGCCATCAATCTCCCCGATCTGCGATCCGCAGATACCACTGACGCCGATCTTGACCAATACCTGCCCCACCTCCAGCGCCGAGGGCAGCTCGACTTCATCGATCACCAAGGGTTGATTAAGTTCGGCCAGGATGGCGGCCCGCATGGTTTTTGGAATGTTCATGTCGTCACTCGAAATAGATGAAGGAATGGTCGCCCGTGTACCCGGTCAGTGCAAACCACCAGTCCCATTCCTGTGGCGTGCAGAATGCTTCACAGGTTACCTGCCAGTACAGCAGATTGGCCTTTTCCGACTCGTTGCGATATGACTCAACGCAAAGATACTTTTTCTTGCCAACACGCTCCATCTCACGCAGCGCCTTCTCCAGGTCGTAATTGTGCAGATTGTGTAAGGTGGTGATCGAAAAGACGAAATCGAAGGCATTATCGGCAAACGGCAGGCTGGTGGCATTGGCGACCTGCAACCGATCCTTGACCTCTTCCTTGGCATGCTCGAGCGCATACGTAGAGACATCGACGCCATGGATTTCCAGCCCCGGCACCAACAAGGACATCTCATACAGCAAAAAGCCCTTGCCGCAACCGATATCGAGGACTTTGTCGCCCGCCTTCAAACCATAGTGATCGATCATCGCCTGTGCAACGGGTGCCCAACGCCCGGGCATGTAGCGGTAGCCTCCATAGCAGATACGGCGATCACCATCCCAGTAATCGAAGCCCCATTGTTTGGCCAACTCGGCAGCCTTGGGCTTGGGAAACTCGGGATCGTTCACGCGCGCCAAGTAATCGCGCTTGGTGCTCTTGTGGGTCGAGGTAAGGAAATCGATATAGGCCATGGATTTATGCCAGTCTGGAATGAAAGAATTGATGTGCCTTGTCGAGTTGTGCTCGCTTGCGCTGCTCGGGCGTCGAACTTGGGTCGGCAAATTGACGTCGTCGCGCAGCGCTGACCAGAAACTCATTGAGCATGATGCAGCACCACTTTATCTGCGCAGCCGGCAGCAGCGATGCCGTCCGGTCACGCAGTATCTGAGCCCGGGGTGAATACTGAAACGCGACAGCCATGAAGTCATCGACATACTTACTTGGCACGGGCACCTCCGGTTGACAGAAGAAATCCCCTGCCATCTTGGCCGGATCGTCCCATCCCGCATACTCGAAATCAATGAAATGCAATTGTCCATCCGAGGCTGACAAGGCATTGTGAAATCCGAAGTCCGAAGGAGAAATACAGCGATCGGCGCTATCCAGCGGCGCAATGGCAGACGAGGTGATGCGCGGACGTTGACTCCTCCACCAGGCTGCCATCTCCCGGACCAATGTATGCACTTCCCGACCCAGCACATCGTTGGTCGGGATCTTCTGCAAGGCGGCCAACCGGCGATCTACGATCGCCAGATGCTGCTCAACTTCGAAACAGGCTTCCGAAGCCGGGGCTAACGCATGGCCATGTCGGGTATCGGCATTGAGGTCCGCAATGAATTGCGCAGCGGCCAGGACGTGTTCGCGTCGCAATTGCGATGCGGTCATTTTCTGGCCTGCGATAAATTCATAAACGCCGATGTGCTGAGCGGTATCGCGGGCAATTGCCTGCGGCACGACATCCAGGCCGATGTCCCTTGCGTAGGCAAGAAAAGCATATTCCGCGCCCAGGCGGTCGCGGCTATCCGCCGGATCGTTAAAATACGCCTTAACGACGAACCTGCCCGCTTCACTCGTTGCAAGGAACACGCGGTTGTTGCCGCCACCTCCCATAGCCGAGAGCGTGACCTCGTCACGCGCCAACGATTCGGCGCGTAACAGCGCCGTGACGGTCGCAATCAGTTGCGCCTTTTCCATATTTCTTCGAAGAAAGCCTGTAATTCGGCCCAGGTAGCAAAACGTGCCGTCACCCCCTGATCGTCATGGTTACGCTCCGGATCAAACAGCAGGCGTCCCGTCTTTTCAGGGTAACCCGGCATCTTCAGAATCTCAGGCAGATCATCGATGAAGTAATCGCAATCGCACGCAGCAATACGCGCAATCTTCTCTTCCTTCGTCAATTCAAAGAAGACCTGGTCCGCCCCCACGAGCGGCGACTCGTCGGGGCGCAGGGCGATATCGATCCAATCATTCGCTGCCGCGTGCAGATCATACTGATGACCGAGGAACGGGTACTTGGTTTTGTGGCTGATGATGACCACCTGCGCATGTGCCGCACGTGCGCGGCGAATGAAGTCGATCACCCCTGGAAAAGCCTTTGCCTGGGCCATCCGAGCGCCATAGACATAACCCTGAAGTTCCGTAAACGCCGGCTCGTTACCGACCTTGCGCAAGTAGTCTCGCACCGCCACCTTGGATACTATCGTGTCGGACGGTACCAGGCCCTTTTCGACGGCAACCGAATGAAACAGCGTGTCGTAGCTGACGATGGTGTTGTCGAAATCCAGTCCGATACGCATGTCAAGACACCATCTTGCGATGAGCGGCTGCCACCTTGGCAGCAATATTGTCTGCAGTCAGGCCGAACCGGGCGCGTGCGTACTCCTGAGTACCGATCTCATGCATGAATACATCGTCCACGCCGAAACTCAGTAAACGTCCCTTCAACGGCTCTTGCTGCGCCAACCATTCGGCGATGCTGCCACCTAGTCCGCCCAGGCGGCTGTGCTCTTCCACGACGGCCACTACGCCATAAGCCGAAAACGCTTGTCGCAAGGTATCTTCGTCGAGTGGCTTGATGGTATGAAAGCTCTCCACGCGCGCCTCGATACCCTTCCCGGCCAGCAATTCGGCCGCCTCCAGCACCGTTGGCATCAGCGTGCCGGTACCGACCAGGCAGACATCGGCACCCTGGCGCACGGTAATCGAACGACCGATCTCGAAGTGGTCATTCTGCTTGGGCACAATGGCTTCGCCACGTTTACCGATACGAATATAGACCGGGCCATCCTGCTTGAGCGCGGCTCGCAGGCACTGGCGCAATTCCACTTCATCGGCTGGAGCCATGACGGTCATGTGCGGCAAGACCCGCATGATGGCCAGGTCTTCGCAGGAATGATGGGTCGGCCCGAGTTCCGCATACGACAGCCCGGAACCGGTGCCGACGATGATGACGGGAACATTGTGATAGCAAGCATCGACGCGGATCTGCTCGAAGCAACGCGTAGTCGTGAATGGCGTAATCGTATAAACCACTGGGCGCAAGCCGGACAAGGCCATGCCACCAGCCACGCCCATCATGTTCGCCTCGGCGATGCCACAATTGATGAAGCGACCGGCATTGCTGGCCTTGAACTTGTCGAACAGCTTGTTACCGATATCTCCCGACAGCAAAACCACGCGCGGGTCGTTCGAGCCGAGCTTGGTCAGTTCGTCTGCAAATGCGTTTCTCATGCTGTTAACCCCAGTTCCTTGTAGGAAGCCGCCACTTCGTCGGCAGTTGGAATCCGGTAATGCCAGTTGTTGTCATCCTCCATGAAGGACACGCCCTTGCCCTTGACAGTATGCGCAATCACTGCGATTGGCTTGCCGACGTCCTGACGCTTGCGCCCCAATATCTCGGTCAGCATGGTCATGTCGTGGCCGTCTGTCTCGGTGGCATCCCAGCCGAACGCCTTCCATTTGTCTACCATGGGCCCCACAGTCAGCTCTTCGCTGCGGTCGGTCGCCTGCCATCTGTTGAAGTCAACAATGGCCAGCAACTTGCCTGTCTTCTGCGCTGCTGCCATCGTTGCTGCTTCCCATACCGAGCCTTCGTTGCACTCGCCATCGCCCAGCAACACCGTCACGTCATACGAGTGCTGCTGGATACGGCCAGCCAGTGCCATGCCCAGGCCGATCGGCAACCCATGACCGAGCGAACCGGTGGCCGCCTCGATACCGGCAAGATGATCCGGCGTCGGCGGATGTTCGGCGAAGATGCCGCCATTCTGGCCATAGTCGTCCAACAGGCTTTCCGGGTAGTAACCCCTGAGTGCCAGCACCTGAAACAGCGCCGCCGCCCCATGTCCCTTGCTGAGAATGAAGCGATCGCGATGTGGATCGCGTGGCTTGGCTGGGTCGATGCGCATCGTATTGAAATAGCTGGCGATCAGGATATCCACGCACGACAGGCAAGACCCCAGGTGAGGCGTATGTGTGCGATGTGAGGTGGCAATGATACGACCACGAATCTCAGCGGCAATTTTCTTCAAAGTAGTGATATCAGGAGTCATCGTTGCCTGCGTCTAAAAATGAGCCCTGCCCGGCGGAACAGGGAGAAATCGGAAATGACCGGCAGCAGTCATTGCAGATCTCAGAAAAAAGAACGGACTGCATCTATCACCTGCTTGACCTGGGAATCATCAAGCTCAGGGTAGATCGGCAAGCTGATCATGGTCTTGGCAAATCGCTCGGCGTTGGGGAAATCTCCGCGTTTGTATCCCAGATGCCTGGCAGCGTCCTGCAGATGGATAGGGATAGGATAATGCACCCGAGTGTCGACGCCCTGACTCAGCAGGTGTGCCATCAACGCGTCGCGCCGCTCGGTGCGAATGACGAAGTTGTGATACACGCATTCTTCCCATGGCTGGTCCACCGGTACTTGGACATGGTGGGACACTCCCTCGGCGTAGCTTGCGGCGATCGTCCGGCAACGCGCATTCCATCCGTCCAGGTAGGCGAGCTTGATCTCGGCGAATGCTGCTTGCAGAGTATCAAGCCGGGAATTGAAGCCCCACAGTTCACATTCATCGCGATTACGCAGCCCGTGATTGCGCAACTTCATCAACAGAGCGGCGAGTGCATCGTCATTGGTGGTAATCAGGCCGCCGTCGCCATACACCCCCAGGTTCTTCAGAGGATGCAGGCTAAAACCGGCCGCATTGCCGAGGTTACCGGCGCGCTTGCCGCGATAGCGGGCGCCGATGGCCTGCGCCGCATCCTCCAGGACCAGCAGACCATGCCTCTGCGCAATGGCGTTGATTTCGTCCATCGGTGCAGCCCGGCCCGTCAGATGTACCGGAATGATGACCTTGGTGCGCGGCGTAATGGCAGCCTCGACCCCTTGCGGATCGATGTTGAAGTCATCGGCGACATCGACCAGCACCGGCGTAGCGCCAGTAGCAGCTATCACCCAGGCCGATGCGATGAACGAGTTGGTGGCCGTGATGACTTCATCGCCTGGACCGATCCCCCATGCTTTCAACACCAGGAACAGGGCGTCCGAACCATCGGCTACACCAATGGCATGCCGCACACCGAGGAACGCGGCCACTTTCCGTTCGAACGATTCCAGGCGCTGCCCCATGATGTAACTGCCGCTGCGACCGACATCGACAAAGGCCTGGCTCAGCTCCGATTCGATGCTACGAAACTGGCGAGCCAGATCGACGAAAGGCACCTTGATGGAATCAGCCATAGAACGCCTTGATGAGTTGAATCACCTGATCCTGCTGCTGGCGGGTGATGAATTCGTGTACCGGCAACGACAGGGCCGATGCGGCAATCGCCTCGGCCATTGGGAAGTCGCCGACCTGATGACCAAGAAACCGGGCCGCGGGTTGCAGATGCATGGGCACCGGATAATGGACCTTCGCATCCACACCGTGCTCGATCAGATATTTTTGCAAGGCGTCGCGTCGCTCGCAGCACACCATGTACAAATGGTAAACCTGCTTTATCTCGGCGCTGCGTGCAGGCACCCTGATTTGCGCGATGTCACGCAACGCCTCGTCGAAATAGGTGGCATGGGCAATCCGGGCAGAGGTGATATGGTCAATTTTTTCCAGCATGTGGCGTGCAACCACGGCCTGGATAGTGTCCAGCCGCGAGTTGTAGGCAAAGATGCGGCACTCATCACGCCCCGCCAGGCCATGATTGCGCAACAAGCGCAAGGTGTCGGCCAGTGCATCCGAATTGGTCGCGATGATACCGCCGTCGCCCCATACGTTCAGGTTCTTGAGAGGATGAAAGCTGAAGCAGGCCAGCGTACCGAGCTCTCCCGCCTGACGGCCCTTGTAGGTGGCCTTGATGGCGTGACAGGCATCGCTGACGACCGTCAGTCCATGGCGGCTGGCGATGGCCTCGATAACCTCCATCTCGCAGGGCTTGCCGGACCAGTGGACGGGCATGATTGCCCGGGTCCTGGCAGTGATCTTCTTTTCGATCTGCGTCGCATCAATGTTGTAGTCTTCGCCGGCATCGACGAATACCGGTTTTGCGCCAGCCGTAACGATAGCGCCGATGGTGGCATAAAAGGTGTATGGCGTGGTGATGACCTCATCGCCTTCCCCTATGCCCAATGCCTTCAGGCTCAGAAACAGCGCATCGGTTCCACTGCCGACACCGATCGCGTGCTTGACGCCGCTGATGGCGGCAAACTCCTGCTCAAGGCGATCGACTTCTTGGCCAAGGGTAAAGTCTCCACGGCGGACCACCTCCCGGATCTTCAGCCAGATAGCGTCATGGTCAGCAAACTGGTCGTCCAGATAGTTGTGGTTGATCTCGAGTGCGCCAGTCTGGCGATACTGTTCCGGCAGGAAATTCTGGATGGTATTCATAATCCTTGGCAATGGGCCCGACCGATGTCGCTGCTCAATCCTTATGTAGGTAATTTAAAGGGAGGCGTTTGATTTCATCGAGGTTATCCCTGACCCAAGCGATGGTCTGGTCGATGCCTTGTTCGAAGCTGACTCCCTCGTGCCACCCGAGTACGGTGCGTGCCTTGGTCGCGTCCATCAGATAGGCCTGGTCCTTGCCCGCTCGATCCGGCACCATTTCGACCAGGTCACCGAATACGACACCGACCCGTTCGCAAATGATCTCCACCACCTGCCGGATCGACATGAAACGCTCCGGAGAGAAATGGTAGATCTCGCCCGGATTGCCTTGAGATGCAGCGCGCATGATGCCATCGGCCACATCGTCGGCGGCAATGAAGGCGCGCACCGCCGTGCCGCCCCCGTGCAGTTGCAGCGTCTTGCCGGTCAACGCATAGATGATGGTACGTGGGACGATTCGATACAACTGCTGACCGGGACCGTAGAAATTGGCGTAACGGGTAAAGATCACGGGAAAGGCATAGTTCTGGTGAAACGCACGCAAGCTCATGTCAATCGCCGCATGAGACACCGCATAGGGCGTACTGGGCAAGTAATGCAAGCTCTCGGTAATGGTGCTTTCCTGACTGCCGTAGACCTCGGGTGTCGAGATGCGTATGTAACGCTCCAACCAGTCATATCGCCGCAGACGCTCGTGCAGGCGAACTTTGGCGAGAATATTGGTGTTGTACCATTGCACCGGATCATGCCAGCTCTCGGCGACCATACCCTGCCCGGCAAAATCGACAATGAGGGTCGGCTTGAATTGCTCCAGAACAGCGAGAATCTTTTCCAGATCGTGATTGATATCAGCCTGATGGAAAGTGTAGCGATCCTGGTGCGCAGATTTCTTGACTGGCAGGAAAATGGCCGATCCTTCTGCTGACCGATTGAAACCGACCACTTCAGCACCATCGGCCAGTGCGCGGGCGACGAAAACCGATCCGGCGAAGGAATTGCTGCCTAATACGGCAATACGTTCGAATGTCATCTTATTGTGGCGCGTTCTTGGAACAGGTATTGCATCACCATATGCCCGACAACCAATTGCAGGTCCTCAGCAATCTGCATGTCGTCCACAGGGAAATGGATAGGGATGTCGCACAAGGCCTTCGCGGCGCCGCCACCATATCCCAGAATGGCGCAACTGGTCATGCCCATCTCGCGCGCCTTTTCGAGCGAGCGCAGGATGTTCGGTGAATTGCCGCTGCCCGAAAGCACCACCAGCAGATCGCCGTCACACGCCTGAACCGCCAGTTGCTCCGAGTAGATACGGTCATAGCCAACGTCGTTGGCCAGACAGGTGATGACGGCAGCATTGGCCGAGAGTGACTGTACCCGCATGCCGCCACCGGTTTGCTTCGCAATGCCATAGATGAAGTCATTGGCAAGATGGATCGCATTGCCGGCGCTGCCACCATTACCGCAAAAAAACACTTGCCGACCTTCGCGCCAGCAGCGCGCCATCTCATTGACCAGATGAGAAACCGGTGTCCAATCAGCGCTGGCCAGGACCGCTTGCAATCGCGTCGAGTAGGCATTGAACACGTCACAGATGGCAGTGTTTGCCTTCATCATCAGCTTGCCCTGGGCGAAAACACGGTGGCTTCCATCCACTTCAGGTTGTAGTGACAATCTTCATCCTTGAGCTCACCGCTGCGGTACTTCGCTATGATTTCGATGATGGCCGTTTCGACCGACTTCGAAGGTCTGAAGCCGGTGGCCAGCAACTTGTCCGAATTGACCCGGTAGGAGCGCGGATCACTGGATTCGGTGACGACGATATCCACGGGGATGTGCTTGGCCACCATTTTGGCGATGTCGAGGATGGAGATGTTCTCGAAACCGGCGTTGTAGACGCCAGTCAGTTCCGGATGATCGATCAGGTGCAGATAAACGTCGGTGATGTCGTCAATATGAATATTGGGTCTCACCTGAGTACCGCCGAATACGGTGATTTTCCCCTTCGACAGTGCCTGCATGGTCAGCAGATTGACCGAAACGTCCAGCCTCATGCGCGGCGAATAGCCGCAGACGGTTGCCGGTCGCACCACCTGCACAATGAACCGGTCGCGATAGCTGAGCAACACCGGCTCGGAGACCATCTTGGTCTTGTTGTACTCGGACAGCGGCTTGAGTTCTAGATCTTCGGTGACCTGTTCCTCTTCCTTGACACCATAAACGCTACCGGATGAAGCGTAGATGAATTGCTTGACTCCCTTGCGCGCAGCCTTGTCGGCCAACTGCATGGTGGCGAGCGCGCTGATTTCCCAGGTCAGCTTGGGATCGAGATCACCACAGGGATCGTTAGCAACCGAAGACAGGTGAATGATCAAATCGATACCGTTGAGCGAGATACTGTCGATATCGCGCACGTCGCCCTGACTAACCTTCAGGTTCGGATGCGGCACCAAGTGGTTGCCGAACCACATGATATCCAGCACCTCGACGTGATAACCACGCGCCAACAGCTTGGGGACCAGCACTGAACCCTTGTAGCCACATCCGCCCGTCACTAGAATTCGCATAAACCGCTTTCATCATTGCACCCGACCACCGGTGTCGAAATTGCCCCTGCCGCGCGCCGAATAAGTTACCCTCTTAATAACAATCTGTTATTAACCAGAAAGCAAGGATAGCCGCGTCGAAAAGGTTTCGAACGAAGAAAAAGCCGGCCTAAACAACCGCATACCAGCCTTTAGAAAGCACCTGTCACAGATGTTGAGCATAAGCAGGCTGAATAAAGGGCACTTTAGCGATCTGCTTCGGGCTTTTCGACACCATCAAAGTGCTTAATCTGTAGCGCTCGTCGAGCCCACCACGCCGCAAAGGAACACGCGCTTCATGAATGTCATTCGCAAAGCAAAGTACGACGCTATGCTCGCACGGCTACGCCATCCCGAAAAGCGTACCTGGATCATCCTTAATTCGGTCTCCATCGGTGAGACGGCTGCAACCTGCGCTTTCGCCGATGCTTTCGTCAAGAAGCATGGCTACGGCATTACTTTGGTCATCCGCCCGGAGCAGAAGGCCATCGCGGAGATGTTCCCAGGCCGATTTGAGCAGGTCATTGTTGCCACGCAAGCGGAACAGCAAGAGATACAACGCTTCCTGCCGCCAGAGCAGTTTCAACTGGACATTCCGTTCGCTTCTTACTGCGATAGCCTGGGCGACGCACGTACCGATAATATTTATTACCTGTTCAAGTACCCGAACCGTGGAGGGCTGTCCTTTACCGATTGCTACCGCCATCTGCTGATGTTGCCGTGGGACGCAAAGATGCAGCGCCCTACCATACCGCTCTCATGGGAGCACGAGGCACAAGCCTACGCCAGTGAGGTCGGCATTATCCCGGAAGAGTCGGTGATCCTGTTTCCATCGACGAGTTCCTCGCACCCACAATTCCCGGCCTTCATGTGGCATACCCTGATCGAACGTCTCAAGGTCAATGGCAAGAAGGTGTTCTGCAACATGAAAGGCGGCCTGATCCATCCAGAGAAGATGCCAATTGACGGCACCATCCCGATCGAAGTGCCGATCCACCTGGCCATGTCACTGGCACGAATCGCCGGGCGTATCATCACGCCACCCAACGGCTTGCATTTCCTACAGATGCTCGGCGGCCAAGTAGGCAATATCACGGTAGTGGCCCCCATGAACGACGTCAACGCCGATTTCGTCATCAATCAGCGGCATTATGCAAACACCTTCATGTTTGCCGAATACACTAATCCCGAGTTGTTGGTCGACGTTCCCTATGCCGAATTCGTCCTACCCTACGATGCCAGCCAGGAAGCGAAAATCAAGGAGATCGCGGTGGCGGTGGCAGACTACGACCTTGATCATCCCGCGCATTTCCGGCGCAATGGAGCGGGCAGGCCCGCCTTCGTGGAAGAAAACCGCGCGTGGCTCGCCCCCCTGATCGACCCAATACGTCGTCCGAATTTTCAGTCCTGAACCGCGCTAACGGCGCTGGTGTGATACCACTATGAGAAATGTCCACAAGACATTTCATCGAAGACGCTCCGTTGGCAGAAAGCCCCCGATCAGTTCTGCATGCAGCGGAGGAAGGCAACCGAGATGCAGCGCCGCGCAGCAAGCGTGCCGCTGGGATTGATCTGGTCGCCAGATTGCCGCTTGGGGTCCATTTCCAGTGCGCTTCACCAACGTCCAATAAGCCCTTCAAGAAAAAACCCGGCATTTTCGTCGGTCACTCGTCGACGAGCCCGCTCTATATTGGCCAATCCGGCTGGCCCTTTCGCCTTACAGCCCTTCCGCCCCAGCCCTCACCAGACTCTCCGCACCGATCTCCGCAATCCTGCGCGCCCCCGTCAAGGTCATGGCCACCTGCATCTCCTTGGCAAAGAGTCCCAGCACATTCTCCACCCCGGCCTGCCCCTGCGCCGCCAGCGCATAAATGAAGGCACGCCCCAGCATCACCGTATCAGCCCCCAAGGCCAACAGGCGCACTACGTCCAACCCCGAGCGCACGCCTGAATCCACCAGGATGGCGAGCTCGCCCTTGACCGCGCTGGCAATCTCCGGCAAGGCGCGTGCGGTCGAGAGTACGCCGTCGAGCTGGCGTCCGCCATGGTTGGAAACCACAATCCCGTCAGCACCGAAACTGACCGCCTGGCGCGCATCCTCGGGATCGAGAATGCCCTTGAGCAGCATCTTTCCCTGCCACGAGTCACGTATCCATTGCAGGTCATGCCAGCCAATGCCCGGATCGAAATTGGCCCCCAGCCAGCCCACATAATCCTCCAGCCCGGTCTTCTTGTTGAGATAGGCGGAGACATTGCCCAGATCATGCGGACGCCCCAGCACACCCACATCCCACGCCCAGCGCGGATGCGTGATGGCCTGCAGATACCGGCGCAGCGCCGCATTCGGCCCTGACATGCCCGAGTGCCGGTCACGATAACGCGCCCCCGGCACCGGCATGTCCACCGTAAACACCAGCGTACGCACCCCCGCTGCCCAGGCGCGGTCCAGCACATTTTTCATGAAGCCGCGATCCTTCAACACATACAACTGGAACCAGATCGGCTGCGTCACCGCCTGCTGCACCTCTTCGATGGGGCACACCGACACCGTCGACAAGGTGAAGGGGATGCCCGCCTTCTCCGCCGCCCGCGCCGCCTGTACTTCGCCGCGCCGCGCATACATCCCGGTCAGGCCCACAGGCGAGAGCGCCAGCGGCATGGCCAGCGACTGGCCAAGCAAGGTGGTGGAGAGATCAACCTCGCCCACTTCCTTCAACACGCGCTGACGCAAGGCCAGCTGGCGCAGGTCCAGCGAATTGCGCGCCAGCGTGTGTTCATCGTAGGCGCCGCCGTCGATGTAATCGAACAGGAAGCGCGGCAAGCGCCGCCGGGCGGCTTCGCGGTAATCGTGAGTGGACGAGATGATCATGACGGTCCTTGTCAAGGTGAAGGAAATGCGTTCCGGACTGCCGCGGCACGACGCGCGCGGGCGGGGGCTTCCTCGATGTCCAGCAGGCGCTGCTGCACGAACTCGAGATGGGCATTGGCATGCTGACGGGCTTCCTCGGCGCGGCCGGCGAGGATGGCATCGAGGATCTGACGATGCTGCAAATCCAGCTGGGCCACGATGTCGGGCAGCCGGTACAGTTGCCGCAAGGTGTCGGCAATGCTGATTTCCAGCAGCCGCAAGAGACCCGACATCACCTGCCGCAGCACCACATTGCGCGAAGCCTGGGCAATGGCAAGATGAAAGGCCGCATCGGTGCGAGCCTGGGCGGCCAGGTCATCGAGCGGTGCGGTGGAGACGGCCAGGTAGGCCTGCTGCAGCCGCCGCTTGTCTTCCTCGCTGGCGCGCAGGGCAGCGAAATAGGCAGCATCGCCTTCCAGCGAAAACCGGATCTCGGCCACGTCCTTCCAGTAACCGGCATCGCTGCGCGCCAGCGGCGCCAGCGGTTGCAGGGCCTCGGCAATCGGATCGGTCAGTGCCGCGTGCTCATCTGCAGCGAGGAAGGTGCCACCGCCATGACGTGCTACCAGCACGCCCCGGCTGGTGAGCACGCCGATGGCCTCGCGCAGGGATGAGCGCGAGACGCCGAATTCCGCGGCCAGCGCCCGTTCAGACGGTAGCTTCTGGCCCGGCGCCAGCGCCCGCCGGGCGATCAGGCTGGCCAGGCGGTCAACCAGGGGAGAGGCTGTCATGGGCGGCTCGCTTTCTTGGTGGTCGGACCACTTGCGGAGGACGTGAGGAGAACTTGAGCCCGATTGTAGAGGCACCCAGACAGAATGCACAAAGCGTTTGCAAAGTGGTCCGACCACTCATGCACGCCATGGTGCGCAGGCAGTCCCCCGGCGCAATTTCCCGCCTCGCGAAAAATAGCGCAAACCTTCATCTTTTTTCGGGAGACCGGGGCGCAACGGCAGCAGGTACGCCGATGCCTGCCGAATCCTTCATTTGACCCATGCGGCCATGGACGTGCTCACCAACGAGGCGTAGCGCCTGGCCTACTGAGACTGGCGCGGCGCAGGCAGGCCGAGCTTGTCGAGGAATTCGCCGACGATGGGCTCCCGGATTTCCGGTCCGCGCGCAAAGAGCGTGTGCCCGTTCCGGGTGAAGGGCGGCAAGAGGCGCGGATCGGCGTGACGGCGATCCTATATACTGCAGCCTTCCCCGACTCCCGCAGCGACCATGTCCGAGCAAGCCCCCGAACCGATCTTCCCCGATGACGCCGTTGCCGGTGCCGACACCATCCCTGCCCCGCGTGCGTGGATCGTGCTGCAGAACGTGCAGGAAGTCGACACCTGGATCGACACCTACAACCGCGAACTGCAGGCCGTGGTCTTCCGTCACAAGATCAATACCGTCAACGCCGGCCAGGGCATCTGCTTCACGCTGGAGCTGGGCGGCGAGATCTACCTGCACACCACGCCCGAAGGCCAGATCCTGCTGGACGTGAGCGAAGAGGCTTCCTGGGCCGCCCCGGTCATCAGCGCCGCCGCCAACGTGGCCGCACCGGCCGGCAGTGTCTGGGTGCTGCCGCCGGATACGCTCACGCAGCTGATCCTGGGCCTGTCGGGGCTGATTGCCACCTCGCAGTTCGTCCTTCGACATGAGTATCGGCTGGGCAAGGGCTTGCGGCCCAACTACTGAAGCGCACCCCCCACCTGAGCGAAAGCAAGCACGATGAAAGAACGTACCCTGATCGCCGCCGGCGCGCTGAACATGTTCGTGGCCGTCGGCTGTGGCGCCTTTGGCGCACATGGCCTGAAGAAAATGATTTCCGCAGAGATGCTGGCCGTCTGGCATACCGCCGTGACCTACCAGGTCATGCACGCCCTGGGCATGATCGCCGTCGCCCTGCTGATGCCGCGCATGGCCGGTACCGCGCTGACCTGGGCCGGCAGGCTGATGCTGGCTGGCATCGTCATCTTCAGCGGCAGCCTCTACCTGCTGGCCCTGACCGGCACTCGCATCCTCGGGGCGATCACTCCCCTGGGGGGCGTGGCCTTCCTGGCCGCCTGGCTGCTGGTGGCGTGGGCAGCACTGAAGAACCGGTAAGCTGTACGCAGACTGCCATCAACAGGCATTAAGCCAGATTGAATGCTCAATCCAGGAGCATTAAACCGCCGTTAATGGTGCGCAAAGGCAGCCGCTCAGGCCGCGGCACCGCTCAAGGCTTCCTTGACCAGTTCATCGATTTCGCCGGTGATGTTGGAGAGCACCCCGGCCACCACCGAGAATTCCTTGCCGGCCTGGCCCGAACGGGCCGCCACGATGCGGGCGTTGAAGGCCACCATCTTGGCTTGGCGCGCGATGGTTTCGATGTCGGTCATGATGCCGCGCAGTTGCTCGCGCATGAGCCGTGCGTGCTTCTTCGATTGTGCTTCGTAGATCGCCGTGATCTCGTTCAACACGGCCAGCAAGGGCGTGGTTTCCTGCACCAGTTGTTCCAGCAGGGCCGGTGCGGTCTTCAGTTTGTCTTCGATGGCATTGAGCGCGCGCTGGGCCAGTTCGGCGAAGGCGGTGATGCGGGCATCGCCCCGGCTGCGGCCGAAATACACCTCTTCCAGTTCCGGACAGAATACGCCGGGCAAGCCGGCCGAGCGCCGGATCAGGGCCGTGTGCGCGCTGCGAAACAGCGCCAGCGCTTCGCGCGCTGTGGCGCACGCCTCCAGCTGGCCCTGAGCGGCCAACACAGCGTAGAGCACCAGCCGCTGCGAGGTGAAACGGCGGCGGCCCGAGAGATTGATCAAGGCCCCGAACACCTCGCCGGACAGCGGTGTGGATTCGGGCGGTTCAGCCCCTGCGGCGGGGCTCTCCTCGATGACAGCCAGGCTGCTCATGAACATCTCCTTCCCATGCAATTGATCGCCGGCTCAAGCGGCCTCGCGCGCCGGATGCGCCTGCTTGCGATACAGGAATTCCAGCACCGCCGTGCGATAGGCACCATATTGCACATCCTGCGCCAGGGTGACGCGGTCACGCGGACGCGGCAGCTTCACCTCCACGATCTCACCGATGGTTGCGGCGGGACCGTTGGTCATCATCACGATGCGGTCCGACAGCAACACCGCTTCATCCACATCGTGGGTCACCATCACCACCGTGGAGTCGGTCTTGGCGACGATCTTCAACAACTCATCCTGCAGATGGGCGCGCGTGAGGGCATCCAGCGCGCCGAAGGGTTCATCCATCAGCAAGACCTTGGGCTCCATGGCCAGCGCACGGGCAATGCCCACGCGCTGCTTCATGCCGCCGGAGATTTCATTGGGGCGCTTGCTCTCGGCGGCGGTCAGGCCCACCAGCGCCAGCGCGGCACGGGTACGGTCGCGTAACTGGGTGCGATTTTCGGTCGCCCCGAAGACACGCTCCACACCGAGATAGATGTTTTCGTAGCAGGTCAGCCAGGGCAGCAGCGAATGGTTCTGGAACACCACCGCACGTTCCGGCGCCGGGCCGCCGATCTCGCGGTTGGCACAGAGCAGCACGCCCTCGCTGGGCTGGAGCAGACCCGCAATCAGGTTCAGCAAGGTCGACTTGCCGCAACCGGAGTGGCCGATCAGGGTGACGAACTCGCCCTTGGCCACCGTCAGGTTGATCTCACGCAGGGCATGGAAGACGCCCTTCCTGGTGTGGAACACCATCTCCACACCGTGGATGTCGATGAATTTGCCGTTGAGGTTGTCCATGATCCGCGTCCCTTAGTTGTTGACCTGCTCGTAGGTAAATGCCTTGGCCAGCGCCACCAGCAACTGTTCCAGCACCAGCCCCACCACCCCGATGATAACGATGGCGATGATGATGTGCGGCACGTTCAGGTTGTTCCATTCATCCCAGACCCAGAAGCCGATGCCCACGCCCCCGGTCAGCATCTCGGCGGCCACGATCACCAGCCAGGCGGTACCGATGGAAAGACGTACGCCGGTCAGCATGTAGGGCAATACCGAGGGAAAGAGAATCTTGGTCAGCACCTTCCATTCGGAGAGATTCAAGACCCGCGCCACGTTCATGTAATCCTGCGGCACGCGCTGCACACCGACGGCGGTGTTGATGATCATCGGCCAGATCGAACAGATGAAGATCGACCAGATCGCCGCCGGATTGGCCGACTTGAAGACCAGCAGGCCAATGGGCAGCCAGGCCAGCGGCGAGACCGGACGCAGCAGACTGATGATGGGGCCGAACATGCGCGAGAGGAATTCCACCCGGCCGATCGCAAAGCCCAGCGGAATGCCCACCAGCGCCGCCAGCCCGAAGCCCATGCCAACCCGCTGCAGCGAGGCCAGCACGTTCCAGCCTATGCCCTGGTCATTGGGACTGTTGCGGTAGAAGGGATCGGAGAACATCACGCCCGCCTCCTTCAGGGTCACCCATGGCGTGGGGAAACTGGCGGTCTTCAAGGCGATGATCTGCCATACCAGCACCAGCAGCGCCATACCCAGAAGCGGTGGCACCACGCGCATGAACAGACCGCCAGCGGCAAGCTTCCTGCGCAGGCTGCGCGTCCTGGCAGGGACGGCGGCGGGCGCTGTCAGCGCCTGGTTGCCGGGCGCCGTGCGCGCCGGCTCGATGGCGACAACAGATCCGCCATGGCTGTTGCCGGCGGGCTTGGCGTTGTCACCCATGATGCTTTCTGCGACTGCACTCATCGTTTTCCCCTTGCTCGATACACTTCACCGTAATGGCTCCGGCCTGCGGCCACAGCTGCTTACACCTTGATCTTGAAGGACTGCGCGTAGGCCGCCGGATTCTTGCCGTCCCACACGATGCCATCCACCAGTTTCGAACTGCGCATCACCTCCTTGGGCAGCGGTGTCTTGGTCATGGCGGCGGCATCCTTGTAGAGATCGATCTGGTTCACCGATTTGGCCACGGCCAGGTAATCCGGATCGCTCTTCAACAGGCCCCAGCGGCGATGCTGGGTCATGAACCACATGCCGTCGGAGAGGAAGGGGAAGTTGACCTGGCCTTCTTCATAGAACTTCATGTAGTTGGGATCGTCCCAGGTCTTGCCCAGGCCGTTCTGGTAGCGGCCGAGGATGCGCTGGTCGATCACGTCCTTGCTGGTGTTCACATAGGACTTGTCGGCGATCACTTCGGCCATCTTGTTCTTGTTGACCAGTGAAGCATCGATCCACTTGCTGGCCTCCAGGATGGCAGCCATCATCGCGCGGCAGGTGTTGGGGTATTTCTGTACGAATTCGCGCGAAGTGCCCAGCACCTTCTCCGGATGGTCCTTCCAGATGTCCTGGGAAGTGATGGCGGTGATGCCCACGCCATCGACAATGGCGCGATGCCCCCAGGGTTCGCCCACGCAGAAGCCATCCATGTTGCCCACCCGCATATTGGCCACCATCTGCGGCGGCGGCACGGTGATGACCTTGGCGTCCTTCATCGGATTGATGCCATTGGCGGCCAGCCAGTAATACAGCCACATGGCGTGGGTGCCGGTGGGGAAGGTCTGGGCAAAGGTGTATTCGCGCTTCTCGGTCTGCATGAGCTTGTAGAGCGAGGCGCCATCGACGGCCCCCTTCTCGGCCAGCTTTTTGGACAAGGTGATGGCCTGGCCATTGTGGTTCAGCCCCATCAACACGGCCATGTCCTTCTTCTGTCCGCCGATACCCAGCTGCACACCGTAGATCAGGCCATACAGCACGTGGGCCGCGTCCAGTTCGCCGTTGGTGAGCTTGTCGCGCACGCCGGCCCAGGAGGCTTCCTTGCTGGGGACGATCTTGATGCCGTACTTCTTGTCGAAACCCAGCACCGAGGCCATCACCACCGAGGCGCAATCGGTCAAGGGGATGAAGCCGATTTTGACTTCTTCCTTTTCGGGCTTGTCCGAACCGGCCGCCCAGGCACCGCCCGGCGCCAGGCCCAGCATGCCGCCACCGGCGGCCACTGCGGCACCCTGCACAAGCGTGCGGCGCTTGCCGTTGACTCCGGCGGCTGCCGTGATCGTCTGGCCTTGTGCGCCTTGCTTGCCCGACAGCGGCGCGCCTGCCTTGTCCACCTGACTCCTGGATTCCATAGCACCTTTCCCCTTGCGTTGCGGTTTGATGAAAGCCCAAACAAAAAAGGCGTGTCCCGACATGGATGAGCCATATCGGAAGACGCCTTTGTCCTGGAGGGCAGGACCGCCATTGGCCGCACCCTCACATTGCTTGCGCATTGCTGCGCTTTGTCCGGAGTTCAGCAAAGAGCGTGCCAGAACCGGATCACCGACCGTAAAGCCTTGCCGGCACTGCGATTGCGGGCAGCCTCCAGGCGTGCCAGGGCGGCCGGCAGCAGCTGTCCGGCGCGATCAAATCGGGCGCGGGCCGCACTTCCATTGTGCTTTGCACCAAGTTGGCAGCGCTCGCTGGGGCGCGGTTACCTACCCGCGCTTGCCGGGTTTTCCTACAGCACATTGCGTGGCGCGCTGATCGTGCCGCGGCCGCGCTCCCCCTAAGATGGGTCCAGCTTCACGATTGACCCGGCGCTTGCACCCTGGCGGGCAAGAACGAACTCAATAAGAAAGGAGAACCTCCATGACCCTCGGTACCATCCTGCTCATCGTCCTGATCCTGATCCTGCTGGGCGTGATTCCGGCCTGGCCGCACAGTCGCGGCTGGGGCTATGGTCCCAGCGGTATTGCTGGCACCATCGTCATCATCCTGCTGATCCTGCTACTGCTGGGCAAGATATAAGGCGGGGCGACAGTTGGGCCTGTCCGACTGTCCTGCGCCCCTACCCTCCCCTCCCGCAAGCCTGATACCATCCGGTGGCGGACGGGAAAACGGCGCGGTCGGTGCCTGTCACCGACCGCGCCGTTTGCTTGTGCGCGTCGCCTCGCATTGTGCCGAGGCCAGCTCACGCGATCGGCCCCCTGTCCCGTAACGTGATGAGGCTGACACCAGATGAACAATAAATTGCTCGCTTCCACCCTGCCCGCTTTCCTGGCGGCCCTGACCATGCTCTGCGCCGGTACCACGCACGCCGCTGAAGAAGATGTCAGCCAATCCGATCCGCCACGCTGGTATCAGGAGGACAACAGCCCGCAACAGCGCCTGGACAACCTCAACAAGGAAACCGCTGCCGCCTATGCGCAAGCGAAGAAGGAGTGCCTCAAGCTCAAGGGGAAGGAGGCCGCAGCCTGCCGCCAGCAGGCCGCCGAGGCCAGGAAGCAGGACACGGCGCGCGCCCTGCGCATCTTCAATGATTACAAGGCGGCCCAGCCCGAGACTACCCCGACCAAACCGGCAGCACACTCCCACTCACGCAAGCGCGCTGCCCGATAAGCCCGATAAGCCGGCCCATGCCCATGCAGCAGATGCGACAACGCCGCCACGGGTCACCCCGTGGCGGCGTTGTTGATGTGGCTGCCCCTGTTGTCAGGGCAGCGCCAGCGGATTATTTGCCGACCTGATTGCCGATCACACCGCCCACGGCGGCACCGCCGACGGTCCCGATGGCGCTGCCACCGGTGAGTACGGCGCCACCCACGGCACCGGCACCGGCACCGATGGCGGTGTTCTTGTCCTGCTGGGTCATGCCGCTGCAACCGGTCAGGGCGGCAAAGGCACAGATGGCGACCGAGGTCACTGCCAGTTTCTGCATGGTCTTCATGATGACTCCTTCCTCTTTATCCAATGAGAGAATGCGGCCGCCGCTCAGGTCGACGGGCGCATGATCACGCGCGGCCGCCGAGGCTGCGCATGATCACGATAAACCGGTATGCTGGGTGCGGCCTTGGCGTTGCCGCGTTGCCCATCCCCTGCCTTGCCTTCGGCACGGGTGCCATAGAGCAAGACGGCATTCAGCAGGGATTTGGAGCGCCGGGTCTCGGCCATGTCCATGTAACGGAATTTTTTCTGCCCCAGCGTATGCAGACGCGCCGCATCGACCGGCATGTGACGGTCCATCGTGGAAGCCGACCAGCGCGCAGCGCCGTCAACGGTTTGGGGAGTTTCAGCGAAGGCGTGAGAGGCGAAAGCCGAAGCGGCTGCCAGCATGCAAATACCGACTGTTTTTTTCATGGTCTGCCCTTTCAGGGATCCCTTCTGGCGGTGAGCAAAAATTTCATGCGGCAAACCGTGAACTCTTTGGCAATTCACGGCTCTACCAGCACCATGACCACATGGTCGCGGAAATTGCTGCATCACAAAATCAGCCGTTTCCGATATTGGTGTAGGCGTTTTCCTACAAGCGCTTCCGGCATCCTCTTCCCGACCCGCACGCCCTGCCGGAACATCCGGGTCAGGAGACTCAGTCCTTGGCCGCTTCCTTGGCATCACCATAGGTCTTCTGGACATTGCCCTCGACCTGCTTGGCGGCGCCCTTGACCTGTTGGCTGGTATTGCCGGTCAGCTCACCGGTCTTCTGCTGCACCTTGCCTGCCGCTTCCTTCAAGCTGCCTTTGATCTGGTCCTTGTTCATGATGGCTCCTTTGGATTGTTTGCCTGATGGTCATCCGGCGTCGCACTGGGCGCACTGCCGGCTCCGTCACGTCTTGCGGCCCGTCGGGCGGTGTGTGACGATGAATCCATGGTAACGATGAGCCTTTGGCGGCGACATAAGAGAGTCGCCCTTTCGCGCGTAGGAAAAAACGAAAACCCGTGACGGAAAAACGGACCGCACAGAAAAACTCACCAAAACGCAGAAAGCCGCCCTGGGGGCGGCTTTCAGAGGGGATGACTGGATCGTGAAGGCAGTGCTGCGCAGGCCCTTCAGGTCTCGCTGGAGACCAGCTCGGGACGGATCGGCAGGCTGATGCTGATGAGCGCCCCCTTGCCCGGCGTGGAGCGGATATCGACCTCTCCGCCAAAGAACGTGGCCCGTTCGCGCAGACCGCGCAGACCGTAGGTCTTGTGGTTGTCGCGCCGCTCTTCGGGAATACCCACGCCATCGTCACGCACGGTCAGCGCCACGTGATCCTCGTCGACGTCGAGGATCACGTCGACCTTGCTGGCCTTGGCGTGCTTGGTCACGTTGTTGAGCATTTCCTGCAACATGCGGTAGATGGCGATTTCCATCTCATGCCCCACGTCCACGTCTTCATCGGGCAGGCTGGCGTGGCAGGCAATGCCGGTGCGCTCATGCAGTTCGTCGAGCTGTTCGGAGATCGCTGCCTTCAGGCCGAACAGGTCCAGCGTATTGGGCCGCAGCTCGGTCTGGATGCGCCGCGTGGTGGCGACCAGCGATTTCATCAGGCCCTGCATGCGGGTCTTGCGGTCGGCCCATTTTTCATCCGGCGGCAGGATCTGGTAAACCCCCTCCAGGTGCATCGACAAGGCCGTCAGCGACGCCCCCATGTTGTCGTGCAGCTCGCGCGCGATGGCGCGTTTTTCTTCCTCGCGCACCGTCTCCAGGTGATTGGTCAGTTCGCGCAGCAGCGCGGTACGCTGGATCACGGTCTTCTCCAGCTGGCTTTCGCGCTGGCGCAATTCATCCTCGGCCTGCTTGCGCTCGGTGATATCGGTGCTGATGCCGATGACGCCCTGTACGCTGCCATCCTTGCCGAACCAGGGCACCTTGGCGGTCTGGAAGGTCACCACGCCTTCGGGCAAGTGCAACGTCTGCTCCAGCTTCTCGGGCTTGCCCGAGGCCATGACGCGGCGGTCATCGCGATCCACGACATCGGCCTCTTCCTGCACCATGAAGAGCTCGCGACTGGAACGGTACATGGTCTCTTCCCAGGTCTTGCCCAGCTTGTGCAAGGTCGCCGGGTTGGCAAAGATCATCAGGCCCTGTCGGTTCTTGACGAAGATCGGATCGCTGGTGCTTTCACTGACGGCATTGAGCAGAGCACTGGTTTCGGCCAGCTTCTGCGCATTGCGCGTACGCTCGCCATATTCGCTGTCGAGCCGGCTGGCCGAGCCCCAGAAGATGAAGAGCACGATCACGCCGTTGATCAGCGTCAGCGTCGGCAGCACCAGTTCCGGCAGGATCCAGCCATGCGTCATGCCCCAGTTGAGCAACAGACTGAAGGCCAGCAGCAGGAACAAGGTCTGCGGCAGCAGGTGGCGCAGCATCTGGCCGCCCGGCGCGATGCGCAGGATCACGGCCATGAGCGCATGGGAGGGACGCGCCATCAGCAGCGCCGCCCCCAGCAGAGCGAACACCAGCGCCGAGAGCAGCGATACCGGCAGCGGAAAATCGAGATAGATGAACTGGGGCACGTCATACAGATAGCCCACCAGCGGAATGGCCGACAAGCCCACCAGCGTGAAGGACAGGTATTCAGCCGGATAATAACCGCCCAGCAGGCGCCAGTCCTGCAGCAGCAGGGCCAGGGCCATCAGCACGAAGCCCACCGACAGCAAGGGGGAAATGGCCAGCGGCGAGATCGGATGGGTGCCATCCAGCGGCAGCCATCCCAGAAAAACGATGCCCCCATGCACCAGTGTGGCCAGGCCCAGCACCAGCAGCAGTGCGGCCAGCGCAGTGCCCAGCTGGCGCAGGGAGGGTCGGCGGGCACTCGAATTCATGCAGCGCAGATAGAGCGCCGAAGCGCCCAGAATGAAGCCCGCTGCCGTCACCTCCCGTACCTCCAGCAGGCCCGAGAGCAAACGCCGGTATTCCTCGCCCAGCAAGCCCGTCACCAGCACCACCACACCCAGCAGGATCACTGCCATGGACAGGCCCATGGACAGCGTCACCATGCTGCTGTCATGCGCGTGGGACGCGGCAAAATACTCTACCGATGCGCTGTTCTGGAGATCGGCGGAGGACGGACGAAGGCCGTCATTGTTCTTCTGCATCGTCGAAAATCCCTTGCTCTAGTGCGACCCGTGCCACATGCGCGCCTATTGTGGCGGCGTGCCTGCCATGATCGGTTCTGATTGTCTGGTCCATCAAGGTCGCGCCGAACTGCCCTGGCGACATGCTGGCTGGCTGCGCAAATTGATGCAGCAAAAAAACTTACATCCCGCCCGTCTGGGCCGGCCCCTGCGGTGGCGTATTGTTGCTCGACGAACTCCGCCCGGTTCGCCCTGCTCTCTGTCTGGCCAGTTCCTCCAGCAGATCGCACAGCAGCGGCAGTTCCGAAGACTTGTCGAAGAAGTGCTGCACCCCGCATTGCACTCCCACGCGCCGATACGTCGGACTCACATGATTGCTGAACACCACCTTGAGCTCACTCTGGCGCCGCGTATTGGAGCGGGCCAGCGCCTGCAGCAGGCTCATGCCATTGCCCTGCTTCAACTGGATATCCAGGATCAGGACGTCATAGCTGTTCTCACGCAGATGGCGCAACGCCTCCAGCTCGCTCTCGGCGTACCCCACCAGGCGTACACCGGCGATCTCGGCCAGGCTCTCCACGATCAGGTCCCGTACGTCCTCCGAATCCTCCACCAGGAAGATCCGCAAGGACGTCCCGTCGCTGTCGCGCTGGAGCCTGCTGTTGAGAATGTCATCCATGATGCGCCGTACCACTTTTCCTTGCCTGCCGCGCGGCCAGATCGGCCGTCACGGCAACATATCCGCCCGGGGTGTCAGGGCTCAGTCGATCAGGTTGTTCTTGATCGCGTAATAAATGATGTCCGCGTTATTGGTCATGCTCATCTTCTGCAGCACCCGCGAACGGTAGGTACTGACCGTCTTGACCGACAGGCACAGCTCGTCGGCGATCTGCGTCACGCCCTGGCCCTGGCCAAGCTTGTAGAAGATCTCGTACTCGCGCTGCGAGAGCGTCTCGTGCAGCGGCTTCTCGGAATCCACCGGCTCGCTGGTGAGCAGCTCGGCCACGCCGTAGCTGATGTACTTGTGCCCGCGCAGGATGGTGTTGATGGCGTTGACCAGCTCGGTGGCCAGCGCTTCCTTCTGCACGTAGCCGGAGGCGCCGCTGCGCAGCACCTGCACCGCATAGCGGCTCTCGGGGTGCATCGACAGCATCAGCACCGGCAGCTCCGGCTTTTCACGCTTGATCTGCTTCAAGACTTCCACGCCACTCTTGTCGGGCATGGCGATATCGAGCAACACGATATCCCAGTCCTGGGTACGCACCAGGCGGATGGCTTCTTCCGCCGTGCTGGCCTCGCCGCCGATTTCCATCGACGGAATTTCCGAAATGAAGTGGTGCACACCTGCCCGTACGACCGCGTGGTCATCGACTACAAGTATTTTTGTCATAGCATTTTTGAGCGGTGAATTGAAACTTCAGCGCCCTGGGCGCTGATGGGACCTGTTTTATGTTTGTACTCGATTCCGTACCGGACCCTGCACATGATTGCGTACGGCAACATGATCGATGCACGGTCTGCGGCCTTCTTCGTCGCTGCCTCCCTGTCCTGACAGGCCGGTGGCCTGCCCCTGCGTGGCAGCAACGTGTTCCAACTATACCTGACAGGTCCTGACCTGTCTTCTTGCGAAACGCACCGGATCGTTGCGATGCGCTTGGCAAGCGGCAGTCCACGAACTGACAAAGCGCGGACCGGTCAAGAGACCGGTCACGCGCTTGCAAGTTCCCCGGCTTATTGCTTCAGGCGCAGGTCATTACGTACCGAGACCACACCCTTGACGCCACGAGCCAGTTCGGTGGCGCGGGCAGCGGAGGTCGAGCTGGAGACGAAGCCGGAGAGCTGGACCACGCCCTTGTAGGTTTCGACATTGATTTCCGCGGACTTCAGGTTCGGTTCATTGAAGATGGCGGCCTTCACCTTGGTGGTGATGACGGCATCATCGACGTACTCGCCGGTGCCTTCCTTGCCGGGGCTGGAGGCGCAGCCCACCAGGGAAACCATGAACAGGGCCAGGAAGAAACCGAGGAAACGCTTGGTGAGGGACATTTTGGTCAGCGACATGATGAAACTCCTTTGAGTTGTTGCGCAATCAGGTGATTGCGTCAGGAAGGCAATGGGTTCTTGCCAGCGAAATTACTTGCCGTACTTGGCCTTGGCGTTGGCCACGCACTTGTCCTTGGCATCGCCGCTCATGGCATCGCACTTTTCCTTGGCGACGTCATAGTTGGCGTCGTTCTTGTCCTTCATGGCGTCCTTGTCGGCCTCTGCACCCTTGCGCTTGGCCTTGGCGTCGGCGATGGTGGATTCGTGATCAGCCTTGGCTTGCTTCTCGCAGACGTCCTTGTCGTTACCCTTCAGAGGACCGCACTTCTTCTTGGCCGTCTTGTAGTCAGCGTCAGCCTTGGCCTTGTCTGCCTTGTACTGGGCCGCTGCCGGATCGGCGGCAAAGGCGGCACCGTGCAGGCCGATAGCGGCTGCGCCGAAGATCATGGTTGCGATGATTTTTTTCATTGTGTCCTTCCTCATGGTTTGCTTGGGTTGCGGCCTGGGGCCGTATTCTTATGCAGGCCGGCATGGGGACCGGCCTGCGTCCTGCACTTTCACTCACTGACGCTCATACACCAGCACCTTGCGGCAGCCTCGTCGGGCCTGCGCCTGGCTAGGGTGCTGCGCCACGCATGGTCGGCTTATTGACGCCAGTCCTTGTTGCGGTCTTCCCAGTCGCGGATCTGCTTTTCAGCCTCGTCCTTGCTCATGCCGTAGGCTTCCTGCACACGGCCGGCCAACTGATCGCGCTTGCCGGCGATGACGTCGAGGTCATCGTCGGTCAGCTTGCCCCATTGCTCCTTGGCCTTGCCCTTGAATTGCTTCCAGTTGCCTTCAACGATGTCCCAGTTCATGTCGGTCTCCTTGCAAAGTTGGGGGAATGGATTCCCGAAATATCCTTCTGCTCCAGTAGGCACTGCGGTGGGCTTACAGGCCCAGCAGATCGCTCATGTCATCGGCGTGTTCTTCTTCCTGCGCCATGATCTGGATGAGCATGTGCCTGGTGGTCGGATCATCGTCGCCGATGCGTTCGATCATCTGGCGATAAGCTTCGATGGCCACACGCTCTTCCACCAGATTGGCGCGGACCATGTCCTTGATGTTGTCGGACTCATCGTATTGCGCATGACTGCGCTCGGCGATGGTCTTGGGATTGAAGTCGGGTTCGCCATTGAGTTGCACGATACGTTCGGCAATCTGATCGGCGTGGCTCTGTTCTTCCTGTGCGTGCTGCAGAAACTCGCCCTTGATGGCTTCGACATTGAGGCCCTTGGCCGTGTAGTAATGGCGCTTGTAGCGCATCACGCACAGCAGTTCGGTGGCCAGGGCGTCATTCAACATGGCGATGACTTCCTCGCGATTGCCGCGATAGCCTTCGGTGACGGCACCGTCATCGATCTTCCTGGCGGCGGCGCGGATGGCATCCTTGTCGAGGTGGAAGTCTTGCTTGTTCTTGACGTCGGTCTTCGGTGGATTCTTGGTCATGGTCATTCCTTCTCTCCGGTTTCTTGACTAATGCGCTGCGGTCGTCGAAAGGACCCTGGCGCCTGGCTGGATCCGGCCTGCCGCGCGGGCTGCCGGGTTCCGGGAAAATACGTTGACGGATCTGCTCAGTAGCGGTCCGCGCTGCGGCCCACGGCCAGACCGACCAGCAGGCCGATACCGGTGCCGATGGCAATGGCACGCCAGGGGTTGGACTGCACGTAGTCGTCAGTACTGGTAACGATCTGGCGCCCCGTCTCGACCATGGCAGCCTGGGCATCCTGGGCGGTATTGAGCGCCTGCTCCAGCAAGTCCTGGGCACCCGCGCGCAAATCATCGGCCTTCTTGCCGGTTGTATTGGCCGCTTCGGCGAACATGTCCTGCGCCTGCTGCAACAGCGATTGCACATCGGTACGAACGGTCTTGAACTTGTTGGCTTGCATGCTTGCCCTCCTTGAATTCGTTGCGGTTTGATCAGGACGGCGGGGCTGGCCCGGCCATCCGGTGTGGGGTGTGTGCAGGGCGCTGATCACAGCAGGTACTGCAGCACGATGAGCACCAGCACCGGCACTCCCAGCAGCCATCCGAGTACGAGCTTGTCCATGATCTCCTCCCTTGTTTTTTTGATGCCGGGCGCTTGCGTCCTGGCACGGCGTCATCCTTGCCTGCCTCAGCCAGTCAGTCAGTCAGTCAGTTGCACGATACCGATGGCTTGTCGCGCTTTGTATCGGCGCCAGCCCGATTGCCGTGTAGGACAACGGCCCATCTAGCCTGCTCGCCTGCGCTCATCGGATACGGCGCCGTGCCACGATGCGGGCACTGCCACCCTCGTCTTCCCAGCGCTGCAGTGCCACTTCCTGCTGGCGTTGTTCACGGCGCTGCGCCTGGCGCGCCAGCATGCGCAGGCTGGCACCGACAGCCAAGCCGGCCATGCCGGCAGCCCACAGGAATGTCTTTCCAAAACGCATCAGTTCTCTCCTTGCGTTGGCGTCGAAACGGTGCCGCCTTACAGCGAACCGGCGCGCTGGCGCAGCGAGCGCTTGATCAGATCCTGTGCCTGGCCGACCGCATGGGTGATGCGGCCATCCATCTGCCGGCGCTGGGCGGCGCGCTGCAGGCTCACATTGCCCAGCACGGAGGCCACACTTTCCTGGAGCTTGCCCAGGGCAAAGTTGAACTGACCGGTGATCGTCTTCTTGTTCATGGTGTGCTTGCTCCTGCTCAAGGGTTCAACATGAATGCCCAAAGCTAATCCGGGCACCTGCGGCACTGCGGTCCTGCACCGCGATGGCTGCGGCTGCGACGCGTTCAGCGCGCCTGGAGACCATGAGAAAAATCATAGCGAGCGGTCACTGTCCCGCTCTATAGGACGGCGGCCGATTGTCTTGTAGGACAAAGCGGAAAGCCTTGTCAGCATTGGGGTTTCGGCCGGACTGGCGGTTTCGTCGCGGCGCCGTCGGGCGCTCAAGCACGGCCGTTTCCTACATCGGCTTGCGGCCCAGTCCGATGGAATTGCACACGGCTGGCTCCTAGGATGAAAACGTGCAGCGACGGACGGGCTTGCTTCTCGCCGGTGCCAATCCGAGCGCTGACCATTGACCCGCTGACGACAAGGAGAACATCATGGGCAAGTACTTCCTCGCATGGCTGTGTGGCGTACCGGCGTTGTTGCTGGTTCTGATCTATTTCTTCGTCCACTGAGCTGATGCCTGTTCACGCCGTCCCGCTCGCTGAATGATGGCGGGAGCGGCTTTCCAGGAGAAAGGAAACAACATGACCAACGACCACCTCATTTCCACCCTCAACGATCTGATCCAGATTTCCATCGATGGCGAAAAGGGTTTCCGGGCCTGTGCCGAGGATGCCCAGGAGCGCTACATTCCCTACAAGGAAACCTTCCTGCAGCGGGCCACTGCCTGCGGCCAGGCAGCTCTGGATCTGCAGGCTCTGGTACATCGCCTCGGCGGCGAGCCGGCCAGCCACAGTACGCTGGGCGGGGCGCTGCATCGACAGTGGGTGAACGTGAAGAGCGCCATCACGGGGCGTGACGACGAGAGCATCCTGGACGAATGCGAACGCGGAGAGGATGCCGCCGTCAACGCCTATCGCAAGGCGTTGAGCGAAGAGCTTCCCACCGATATCCGACTGATCATCGAGCGTCAGTACCAGGGTGTCCTGGCCAACCATGACAAGGTGCGCAGCCTGCGCAATGAGGTGCGGGCGCGCAAGGCGGCCTGATCGGACCAGACACCTCTCTGTTCCGAAGAAGTCAGAAGTCCTGCGCCGGCTGTACATCAGGCTTGATCCCGGGCCCCGTGTTCTCGAACACGGGGTTTTCATTTTCAGGCTCGGGGCGTTGGGGGGAGATCGACGCCGGAGAGGCGACAATATCGCCGCCGATAAGAAGAAACCAACCATGTCGCCCGACATCAAAATTCATTCAGACTCAGTACTTAGCCTTCAAACAAAAAAAGCGCAGCCCGAGAGCTGCGCTTTTTCATGGGATTTCACTGCAAATGATTTATATCATTTACCCGTTTCTTCACCACGCACTGAAACCACCCATCATCCCTCACCGAGATAAGCCGCCTTCACCCGCGGATCATCCAGCATCTGCTGCGCCTGCCCTTCCATGGTAATCAGGCCCGACTCCATCACGTAACCGCGATGCGCCGCTTCCAGCGCCAGCTTGGCGTTCTGTTCCACCAGCAGGATGGTGATGCCCTGCGCCGACACATTGCGGATCACTTCAAAGATCTTCTCCACCATGATCGGCGACAGACCCATCGAAGGCTCATCCAGCAACAGCAGCTTGGGATGGCTCATCAGCGCACGCGCCATCGCCAGCATCTGCTGCTCGCCACCCGACAGGGTACCGGCCATCTGCGCCGCACGTTCCTTCAGGCGCGGGAAGACCTCGAACCAGCGATCGATGTCGGCCTGGATCTGGCCCTTGTCATTGCTGGTGTAGGCCCCCATCAACAGGTTTTCCTGGATGCTCATGCGCGTAAACACGCCACGCCCTTCCGGCACCATCGCCAGCTTGTCCTTGACCAGCTCGAAGGACTTCTTGCCCTTCAACGGATTGCCCATGTAATACACATGGCCATCTACCTTGCTGCTGGGCAGCGTGCCGGTGATGGCTTTCAAGGTCGTGGTCTTGCCCGCGCCATTGGCACCGATCAGGGTCACCAGTTCACCATCGTTGACCTCCAGGCTGATGCCCTTGACGGCCTGGATGCCGCCATAGGCCACGCTCAGTTGTTCGACTTTGAGGATGTTCGTTGTCATGTTCTGTGGTCTCGCTTAATGTCCTGCACCGAGGTAGGCCTCGATCACCGCCGGGTTCTTCTGCACGTCTGCCGGTACGCCTTCGGCAATCGGCTTGCCATAGTCCAGCACCGTGATGCGATTGCACAGGCCCATCATCAGCTTCACATCGTGTTCGATCAGCAGGATGGTCTTGCCTTCGGCCTGGATCTTGACCAGCAGCTCGCGCAGGCCCAGCTTCTCGGTGGCGTTCATGCCGGCCGCCGGCTCGTCCAGCGCCAGCAGTTGCGGATCGGTCGCCAGTGCGCGGGCGATCTCCAGGCGACGCTGGTCACCATACGACAGGTGACGCGCCGTGCGACGGGCGAACTGGCCGATGCCCACGAAGTCCAGCAGCTGCTGCGACTTCTCGCGGATCGCCGCTTCTTCATCGCGTGCCGCCTTGTGGCGGAACACCGCTCCGAAAACATTTTGTTTGGTGCGCACGTGGCAACCCACCATCACGTTTTCCAGCACGGTCATTTCACCGAAGAGGCGAATGTTCTGGAAGGTACGGGCGATGCCGGCCTTGGCCACTTCGTGCGGGGCGCTCGGCGAATACGGTTTGCCATCCAGTTCGAAGGTGCCGGTATCGGGTTGATACAGGCCCGTGATGACGTTGAAGAAGGTAGTCTTGCCAGCACCGTTGGGGCCGATCAGGCCGTAGATCTGGCCGCGTTCGATGGTGATGCCCACGCCGTTCAAGGCTTGCAGGCCGCCGAAACGCTTGCTGACGTCACGGATCTTGAGCAGTGTTTGTGTCATGTTCTGTGCTCCTGATAAGGCTTAGGCTTTGACTTCGCCGGCGGTACCGACTTTGGTATGGTCCGCTTCGGGACGATCTTCATGGCGCGGCGAGGGCCACAGACCGGCCGGGCGGGTCAGCATGATGACCACCATGGCCAGGCCGTAGAGCAGTTGGCGCAGCACTTCGGCATCGATCCACACCTTGCCGAAAATGGCCATCTGCAGCGGTTCCACCACGTGACGCAGCACTTCCGGCAGCGCCGCCAGGATCACGCCACCCAGCACCACGCCAGGGATGTGGCCGATACCGCCCAGCACCACCATGGCCAGCACGGCGATGGACTCGGTCAGCGAGAAGGATTCCGGCGAGACGAAGCCCTGGAAGGCGCCGAACATGGCGCCGGCCACGCCACCAAACGAAGCGCCCATGGCAAAGGCCAGCAGCTTGACGTTGCGGGTGTTGATGCCCATCGCCTTGGCGGCGATCTCGTCTTCACGGATCGCCACCCAGGCACGGCCCAGGCGCGAATCCTGCAGGCGGCTCGAGAAGAAGATCACGAAGATGCACAGCACCAGGAACAGGTAGTAATACGCGTTCACCGACGGCAGGCTCATGCCGAATACCTTCACCATCGAACCGGAACCCGGTTCACCGGCCAGCGAGACGCCGAACACGCGGATCGGATCGATCAGGTTGATGCCCTGCGGACCATTGGTGATGTTCACCGGGGCATTCAGGTTGTTCATGAAGATGCGGATGATCTCGCCGAAGCCCAGCGTCACGATGGCCAGGTAGTCACCACGCAGCTTCAGGGTCGGCGCGCCCAAGAGTGCACCGAAGATCGCCGCCAGCACGCCCGAGATCGGTACGATCAGCCACAGCGACAGGTGGATGCCGTTCTGCACGATCTGCGGACCGCACAGCCAGACCAGGAAATTGCCGACCGACGGATAGGTGTTGACGAAGGATTCGATCACCGCCGCAAACTGCGGCGAGGCCAGCAGGCCCGCCGTATAGGCACCAATGGCGTAGAAGGCGATGTAGCCCAGGTCCAGCAGACCGGCAAAACCCACCACCACGTTCAGGCCCAGGGCCAGCATGATGTAGAGCAGCGCCATATCCATGATGCGCACCCACGAATTGCCAAACTGCTGGGCGAAGACGGGGAAGATGATCATCAGCGCCAACAGCACCAGCAGGCTGATGCGAGCCTGTCCAGGGTTGCGCTTCATGTCGAAGGTCATGAGAGCCATAGTGTTCTCTTCCGATTTCTTGAGTTCTTTAATTTCCAAGTTTCTGACTTTAAGTTTTTAAGGTTTTTAAACTTAAAAAAACTTAAGCCCGATCCGCCACACGCTCACCCATGATCCCGGACGGGCGCAGGGTCAGCACGATGATCAGCACGATGAAGGCGAAGATGTCCTGGTAGTTGCTGCCCAGGAAGTTGCCGGTCAGGTCGCCGATGTAACCCGCGCCCAGGCTTTCGATCAGGCCCAGCAGGATGCCGCCCAGCATGGCGCCGTAGATGTTGCCGATACCGCCCAGAACCGCTGCCGAGAAGGCTTTCAGGCCCGGCACGAAGCCCATCGCGAATTGCGCGGTGGAGTAGTTGGCGGCCCACATCACGCCGGCGATGGCGGCCAGGGCGGCGCCGATGGCGAAGGTGACGATGATGACGCGGTTGGCGTCCACGCCCATCAAACCGGCGATGCGCGGGTTCTCGGCGGTGGCGCGCATGGCGCGGCCCATCTTGGTCTTTTCAACGATGAGTACCAGACCGATCATGGCGGCCAGGGCCAGGATCAGCAGCATGATCTGCGTGGGCGAAATCAGGGCACCGGCGATGTTGACCGGGGTCGAGGGCATGATCTGCGGGAACGGCAGCGGGCTGCGGCCCCAGATCATCATGGCGAAGGTCTGCAGCAGGATCGATACGCCGATGGCGGTGATCAGCGGCGCCAGACGCGGCGCATTGCGCAGCGGACGGTAAGCGATGCGTTCGATCAAGAGGCTCACGATCACGCACACCGGAATGGCACCGACGATGGCGATGATCAGCTTGACGATGCCCGGCAGGTCAGGGGCCACCTGCTGCACCAATTTGAGGATCGACAGGCCGACCATGGCACCCACCATCAGGATGTCGCCGTGGGCAAAGTTGATCAGGTTCAGCACCCCGTACACCATGGTGTAGCCCAGGGCGATCAGTGCGTACATGCTGCCTAGCACCAATCCGTTGATGATCTGCTGGAGGAAAATGTCCATGAATAACTCTTCGATCTAAATGGAAACAAGAAAAACACGTGGGTCTGCACCAAAGCGGACGCCGCGCGAAAGCATGTCGATTAGCAAAATCCGTTCCCGGCACTCGGGATCGCGTTATCACTCTTCATAAAAAGGGCAAATGCGTTCCACGCAAGCAGGCTTGCTGGCAGGGTCCGGGATCAGGAAATCAGCTGCTGTTGCCGCCGCAGCGGCGGGAGCAGAAAGCGGGGCGCCGACTGGGCGGACGCCCGGGAGGTCTTCGCCGGAAGCACCGGAGGGTGCCGGTGGGCAGATGCTGCTGCATATGAATGTCTCCCGTCTCTGGTTGACGCCGCGTTCGCGGCGCCCTGCCCTCTTTGGTGAGGGCTAGCGCTCGGCCGCCTTTTGGGCGGTCCGTCGATAATGGTGCGGAATTATACGCAGAAGATTCCAACAATCGAGCACAAACAATCGCCTGTTACAGAAGAAAGTGCGGTAAGACCAATGAATCGTCGGTGACTTCACAACACCTGTCGCGGAAATGAAGAAGGCCTGCATCAGCAGGCCTCTTTGCGCAAACGGCTGGTCGGTTTTTTGTCCGAACCTTCACATGTCCTCACATACTCCCGAGGGGCTCATGCGGATTCGGCAGACGGTGTGCGGGCCCCCAGGCCCTTGGGCAGGGGGAAGGTGACGTTTTCTTCAATACCGTCCAGGACCCGCACACTGCGCGCACCGATTTCCTTGATACGGTCGATCACGGCCTGCACCAGCACCTCAGGGGCAGAGGCGCCTGCGGTCACGCCGATGCGCTGGCGGCCAACCACCCATTGCGGGTCGATCAGGGCGGCATTGTCGACCATGAAGGCCGGGACGCCCTTCTTCTCGGCCAGCTCGCGCAGACGGTTGGAGTTGGAGCTGTTGGGGCTGCCCACCACGATCACCACCTCCACCTGCGGCGCCATGAACTTGACGGCTTCCTGGCGATTGGTGGTGGCATAGCAGATGTCGCCCTTCTTGGGCTCGGCGATGGCCGGGAAGCGCGCGCGCAGGGCCGCAATGATGTCGGCGGTATCATCCACCGACAGCGTGGTCTGGGAGACATAGGCCAGCAGTTCGGGATCAGCGACCTGCAGGCGCTGTACGTCTTCCACCGTTTCCACCAGGTGCATGCCGGCCTCGGTCTGGCCCATGGTGCCTTCGACCTCGGGGTGACCGGCGTGGCCGATCATGATGATCTCGCGCCCTTCGCGGCGCATCTTGGCCACTTCCATATGTACCTTGGTGACCAGCGGGCAGGTGGCATCGAATACCGTCAGGCCACGCTCGGCCGCCTCCGCCAGGATCGCCTTGGACACGCCATGGGCCGAGAAGATGACGGTGTTGCCGGCCGGCACATCGGCCAGCTCCTCGATGAAGACCGCACCCTTGGCCCGCAGATCATTGACCACGTAGGCGTTGTGCACGATTTCATGGCGCACGTAGATGGGCGCGCCGAACTGCGCCAGCGCACGTTCGACGATCTCGATGGCGCGATCCACGCCCGCACAGAAACCCCGGGGCTGGGCCAGCAGGATTTCAGCGTCGGCTTGTTCCATGGTCATGGTGATTCCCTTGATTCTTCAAAATATTGCGAGGACCGCATCGCCAAATGACGAGGCGATTACAGGATTCCTATGATTTTTACTTCGAACTTCAGCGTTTGCCCAGCCAGCGGATGATTGAAGTCGAAAATTGCGCCATCATCATCGATCGCTCGCAGGATGCCAGCGAAGCGGCCGCCACCGGGGGCGGCGAAGTCGACCAGGTCACCGACGCGATAGTCCTCATCCATCGACGAGTTTTCTTCCAGGGTGGCGCGCGAGATGCGCTGGATCAGCTCTTCACTGCGCTCGCCAAAAGCCTGGGCCGGTGTCAGTTCAAAGGTCTGGTGCGTACCTTCGGGCAAGCCCAGCAGGCAGGCTTCGAGGAAGGGCGCCAGCTGGCCCTGACCGAACTGCAGGGTCGCCGGGTTCTCGTTGAAGGTGCTGACGATGTCTTCACCGTCCAGCGAAGCCAGGCGGTAATGCAGGGTGAGGTAGGCGTTTTCGGTGACGACGGGGACGGTTGAGCTGGACATGACGGGAATCGGGAAGGTGCACAGGAACCCGCTATTGTAAGCCACGTTGAGCCGATACGCCGCTGGCAGCTTCATCCGGGTGCGCTGCCAGTTGCTGCATCCGGGACTTCCTTGCGGCGGCGCAAGCCGACTGCGGCAATGCTGCAATGCTGCTATGCGGCGTTTGCTGTGGGCGCTGACTGCAGGGGCTGCCGCGTTCTTCCCTCTCACGTGCAATCTGAATGAAAGGAGATTCACCTCATGACCATGTCCCTCATCGATTGGCCCAAGCAGCAGCGGCCCCGTGAACGCCTGCTGGAGCTGGGCCCGGCCGCCCTGTCGGATGCGGAACTGCTGGCGATCTTCCTGCGCGTGGGAACGCCCGGCAAGAGCGTCATGCAGCTGGCCATGGAACTGTTGCAACGTTTCGGCTCGCTGGAGAAACTATGCAGCGCAGTTCAGCGCGAGCCCAGTCTGGGCAGCGGCCTCGGCCCAGCCAAATGCGCCCAGTTGTCGGCTTCCCTGGAGTTGGCCAAGCGCGCCATCCACGGCGACCTCAAGCAGGCTTCGGCCCTCAATTCAACCCGCGTCGTAGGCGAATACCTGAAACTGACCTTCTTCGGCAAGGAACATGAATGTTTCGTCGCGCTCTTCCTGAACATGCGCAACCACCTGCTGGGCACGGAAGAACTGTTCAGAGGGACGCTGAACCATACGACCGTCTATCCCCGCGAAGTGATCAAGATGGCGCTGCGTTACAACGCCGCTTCGGTCATCGTGGCCCACAATCACCCGTCGGGCGACCCCCGCCCCAGTGACGCCGACCTGAGCCTGACCAGGACCCTCAAGAAAGCCCTGGAGGTCATCGACGTCGAGTTGCTGGACCATATCGTGGTGGCCGGGACACGCCTGTACTCCTTCGCCGATCACGGCAAGGTGTGAATCCGGAACCGGGAAATCGGCCGCAAACCCTTGCCTGTACTGGAATTGCGTCACTGACGGGAAGACTGGAAAGACAATGTTTCTTAAATTGTTAAATCCACTTGACGCATCAAGACACAATTGTTTTTCGCAAGTCATTGAAAAAGCAGAGTTTTTTCCATATACTCTCGTTTTTCCCAAATTCGGAAATTTTTAAGGAGTCTCACATGGCACGTGTCTGCCAAGTCACCGGGAAGGGGCCGATGGTCGGCAACAACGTTTCCCATGCAAACAACAAGACCAAGCGTCGTTTTCTGCCCAACCTGCAGAACCGCCGCATTTTCGTCGAATCCGAGAACCGCTGGGTTTCGCTGCGTTTGTCCAACGCCGGCCTGCGCGTGATCGACAAGATCGGCATCGATGCCGTTCTGGCCGATCTGCGTGCTCGTGGCGAAAAAGTCTAATTAGCAGAGTAAAGGAAATCTATCATGGCGAAATCCGGCCGCGACAAAATCAAACTGGAGTCGACCGCAGGTACTGGTCACTTCTACACCACCACCAAGAACAAGCGTACTACGCCCGAAAAGATCAGCATCATGAAGTTCGATCCCAAGGCGCGCAAGCACGTCGAATACAAGGAAACCAAGATCAAGTAATTGATCCCGGTTTCACTGTCAAAAAACCCGCAGAGTTCTCTGCGGGTTTTTTATTGCCCGCCGCGCCGTCGCCATCGATCCGCGGGACCTGGCCACAGCAGCTCAGCGCCAGGAGCGCCCTGTCGACGGGGCTGACGGCTTTGCTCCCCTCTCGCGGTTTTTGACACGAACCTTCACCTCCGCACAGACAGCAGTCAAAAAAAACCCCGCAGATTGCTCTGCGGGGTTTTCCTGGTCTTTTCCTTCATATCCGGCTTTTACCCCGGAGGAATTGTCCAGCCTTGGCGGATCAGGCGTAGCTGCGCAGGCGCAGGGCGAAGTCACGCAAGGCCTTCACACCGGATGCCTCGGCGCGGGTGCACCAGTCCTGCAGTTGCTGCAGCAGTTGTTCGCGCGTGGAGTGCGAACGTTCCCAGATGGCGCTGAGCTCGATGCGCATCTCGTGCATGGTCTGCAGAGCCTTGCTGTGGGCGAACAGTTCCGACAATTGCTGCTTCTGGCCGTCTTCCAGACGGGCAGGTTCACGTTGCAGCAGCTTCTTGGAAGATTTCAGGAAGCGCGATTCCAGCTTGGCCTTCTCGATCAGGTGATCGAGCTCGTCCTTCCAGGCAGTCTTGAGCGAACGCGCATACTTGGCGGTCACGTCATAGCGGTTGGCGATCACGGACTGCAGGGTATCGAAGTCGATCACCGACTTCTGGCTGTCGAACTTGGGGACGGGAGCCACCTTCTTGACCTTGGCCAGGCCGACGGTCTCCAGGATGCGGATATACATCCAGCCGATGTCGAATTCATACCACTTGGCCGAGAACTTGGCCGAGGTGCCGAAGGTGTGGTGATTATTGTGCATTTCCTCGCCGCCGATGATGATGCCGATCGGGAACAGGTTGGTGGCCGCGTCATTGCAATCGTAGTTGCGATAGCCCCAGAAGTGACCCAGGCCATTGACCACGCCGGCCGCCCAGAACGGGATCCAGGCCATCTGCACGGCCCACACGGTCAGGCCGATGGCGCCAAAGAGCAGCACGTCGATGATCAGCATGATGCCCACACCCTGCCAGCCGTACTTGCTGTAGATGTTGTGTTCCAGCCAGTCGTCCGGGGTGCCGTGACCGAACTTCTCCATGGTCTCGGCATTCTTGGATTCACTGCGGTACAGCTCGGCACCCTGCCACATCACCTTGTTGATGCCGCGCGTCTGCGGGCTGTGCGGGTCTTCTTCGGTCTCGCACTTGGCGTGGTGCTTGCGGTGGATGGCGGCCCATTCCTTGGTCACCATGCCGGTGGTCATCCACAGCCACAGACGGAAGAAGTGGCTGGGGATCGCGTGCAGTTCGAGCGCGCGATGCGCCTGGCAACGATGCAGGTAGAGAGTCACGCCCACGATGGTGATGTGCGTCATCACCAGGGTGTATATGACAATCTGCCAACCGGTCGCGTGCAGCAGGCCGTTGGCAACAAAGTCGAGGATCGCATCAAGGGTCATCAGTACAACTCCAAATAGAAAACAACTATCGGACTACAAAACAGGATTATTACTTGTTCCGTGAAAATGGTTTTATTTTCTTTTAATTGCCGGGCATTGTACGCGAATTCTGCGGCCCTGGGCCATCAGGAATTTCCTGGCGCGTACTTTGGCGGAAGCTGCGCTCATCCATGATGCGAATATCGCGCTTGGGATGCGCCACCTGGATGCCGTGTTGCTTGAAAGCAGCCCAGATGGCCCGGTTGACGTCGGAGATCACATTGAGCCGGCCATTTTCCGGGTCGGTGATCCAGAATCCCAGCTCCAGCTCCAGCCCGTCAGCACCGATCTTGACCAGCAAGGCTTGCGGGGCGGTCTGCTGGGACACCCGCTGCACGCCAAGTGCGGCCTGTTCCATGATGGACAAGACCGTTTCCACATCGTCCTGGTACAGAATTGTAAGCTGTGTAGCCAAACGTACAATGCGATGGGTCAATGAATAGTTTTGTACCGGATTGGAGACAAAGAGTTCATTGGGCAACACCGATTCGATCCCGTCCAGCCCTTCCAGGATGGTATAGCGGGTATTGATCTGGGTGACCTTGCCGAAATATTTATCCACGGCAACCATGTCGCCGATGACCATGCTGCGCTCCAGCAGGATGACGAAACCGGAAACATAGCTGCTGGCAATCTTCTGCAGGCCCAGACCGATACCGACGCCCAGCGCGCCGCCGAAGACCGACAGCACCGTCAGGTCGATCCCCACCAGCGACAGGCTGACCAGGAAGGCCACCAGGATCAGCAAGGCCCGCATCATGCGCGCCACCACCGTGCGCAGCGAGGAGTGCATGCCGCTGAACTTCATGAGGCGGTTTTCCACCACCGTCCCTATCCACAGGGCAATGATGAGTGTGACCAGCACCGACGCGGCGCCTTGCAACATCGTCAACAGTGAGACCTTGTGACGCCCCAGCGGCAAGGTCGTGCTGTCCAGGTAATCGACGAAATCGGGCCACAGGCCGGTAATCCAGAGCACCACGCACAGCCAGACCAGCAGCGCGATGACTTTTTCCGACAGGTGCAACAAGGCACCGATGGTCGCATCCTTGACGAAAATGCCACGCAACACGTAGAACACGAAACGCATCGCCACCTGGGCGATGGTCAGGGGGAACATGATTTCCCACAGCGTGACGGCATGGTGGCCGCGCTTCAAGATGGCATACGCCGCCGCCAGCAGGCCCAGGGCCAGCAGCGGCGAGAGCACGCGGGCAAAACTCTTGACGCCGATCTGCATCACCAGCGACTGCTCCTGGCCATCGGCCGGCAGCACGAAGCGCGCACGCAGCCAGCGCGACAGACCAATGCCACCCAGCAGCGAGAGCGCGATCACGACCAGCTGGCGCAGCAGGTCGACGGTACTGATATCGGTGAAGAGGGAAAAGAAATGATCGGTCATGGCTGGCCGGGTGGGCAGATCGAGTCGAAGCGGGCCGGATCAGGGCGCGGCCTGGGCATCCTGGCGATGACGCTGCCAGTTGCTGGCGTAGCGGGCGGCCAGCGGCGGGTTCTTGCCGAGGATGAGGACATTCTCGGCGTTCTTGTGCTGGGCTGACCAGGTAAAGTTGTAGCTGCCCGTGATCACGGTGGCGGTCGGCAAGGCGGCATCGATGATGATGACCTTGTTGTGGGCGTTGCGGTAAGCGGTTTCCAGCCACACCGGAATCCCGGCTGAGCGCAACTGGCGCAGGCGGTCCTCGGAGTTCTTGTCGAGCTGGCCGGCATCCATCAGCACGCGCACATCAACACCGCGCTTGCGGGCAGCGACCAGGGCATCGGTGATGGGACGACTGGTCAGCAGATAGGCCTGCATCAGAATCTGGCGATGTGCGGCTTGAAGCTGGCCGACGATCAGAGCTTCGATATCATCCCAGGGCGCAAAGGCGGACTGGATCGTCCCCTGTGCCGCCATGACCGCTGGCGGCGGCAGCGCTTCCCTGGCCTGCAGGCCGGGCACGGCAGCTACCGCCAGCAGGCCGACGGCCAGACAAGGCATCCAGACCCGGCGCATCATGATGCGGCGCGGCGCTCCAGGACGGCAGCGAAGAAACCGTCCGTCTGATGCTGATGCGGCAGCAGCTTCAGGAAGTCGCCGGTATCCAGCGCAATCTTCTGCTCGGCCAGCACTTCGCTCATCGGACGCAGCGTAAAGTCGGGATGCGAAGCCAGGAAGTCGGCGATGACTTCATCGTTTTCCTCTTCCAGGAAGCTGCAGGTGCCGTACACCAGGCGTCCGCCCGGACGCACCAGGCGCGCGGCGCTGGCCAGGATCGAGCCTTGCTTGGCACGCATTTCGGTGAGCGTCTCCACGCTCTGGCGCCACTTCATGTCGGGATTGCGGCGCAGGGTGCCCAGGCCGCTGCAGGGCGCATCGACCAGCACGCGATCGAGCTTGCCGGCCAGGCGCTTGACCTTGGCGTCGTTCTCGTGGGCGATCACCACCGGATGCACGTTGGACAGGCCACTGCGCGCCAGGCGCGGTTTGAGCTTGGCCAGGCGCTTTTCGGACACGTCGAAGGCATACAGGCGGCCGGTATTGCGCATCAGTGCGCCCAGTGCCAGGGTCTTGCCACCGGCGCCGGCGCAGAAATCGACCACCATCTCGCCGCGCTTGGCACCGACGATCTGGGCCAGCAACTGGCTGCCTTCATCCTGCACTTCGATGGCGCCATCCTTGAACAGCGGCAGGTTCTGCAGGGCAGGCTTCTTGAATACGCGCAGGCCCAGCGGGGAATACGGGGTCGGCTCGCAGGCCACCGGGGCCTTGGCCAGTTCGGCCATGACCGTGTCACGGTCGGCCTTGAGGGCGTTGACGCGCAGGTCCAGCGGTGCCGGACGGTTCATGGCATCGGCCAGTTGCAGGGTGGCTTCCTCGCCCATGCGGGCGACCAGCTTTTCCCACAGCCAGGGCGGCAGGTTGCTGCGCATCTGGGGCGCCAGCTGGGTGCGGTCGATCTGGGCGACGCGCTCAAGCCACTCGGCTTCGCCTTCCTGCAAACCGGCAATGGATTCGGCGCCGACTGCATCGGCCAGGCCCAGCAGGGCCAGGCGGCGCATCATGGGGCCGCTGCCGGATTCGGCGAAGTTGGTCAGCACCGTCTTGTTGCGCAGCAGGCCGTAGACCGCTTCGGCGATCACGCCGCGCTCGCGGCTGCCCAGGCGCGGATTGTCACGGAAGTAGCGCGACAAGGTGACGTCGGCCGGGCCGGTAAAGCGCAGCACTTCACGCAGCAGTTCTTCGGTATGGGGGATGATCGCGGGAGGCAATCTCATGCTAGGTCCTTCATGTTCAATTCAAGATAAGAGGGTGCGCGGCGGCGTTGGCTCGTTTGCGCTTCAGGCGTCGGCGGCCAGCCGCACGCGGGCGCCGTCCAGCGCCAGGCGGCCTTGCACGAACCAGCGCACGGCGCGCGGATAGATCACATGTTCCTGTTCCAGGACACGCTCGGCCAGGGTCTCCTCACTGTCCTCTTCCAGCACCGGCACAGCGGCCTGGGCCACGATGGGACCGTGGTCGAGGTCGGGCGTGACGAAGTGCACGGTAGCCCCATGCAGCTTCACCCCGGCGGCCAGCGCCTGGCGGTGCGTCGCCAGGCCCGGGAAACTGGGCAACAGTGACGGGTGGATATTGAGCATGCGGCCCTGGTAATGGTTGACGAACGGTGCCGTCAGGATCCGCATGAAGCCGGCCAGCACCACCAGGTCCGGCGCGAACGCATCGATCTGCTCGCGCAGGGCGGCATCGAACTGGTCGCGCGTGGAATAGTCGCGGTTGGCCACGACGGCGGTCGCAATGCCGTGGCGGGCGGCAAATTCAAGCCCGCTGGCGTCGGCGCGGTTGCTGATGACAGCGGCGATTCTGGCAGGCCACCGCTCGGCCTGTGCAGCACGGACGATGGCTTCCATATTGCTGCCTCGTCCGGAAATCAGGATGACAATGCTTCTCATGGTGTGCGCATTGTACCTGCTGGCGGCCTCTCCGCCGCCGGTTTTCACGATGTGAAAGGTCCGGCGTGGCGTAAAAGGTTTATCAAAATGTGAAGAAAATTTACTGGAAGGAATAGAACACGCGGAACGGCACCTTCTTTTCGGCCCAGTAATCGGCCGCATCGCGGAAGACATCGAGCAAGGTCTCGCGCGCTTCCTTGTCGAATTTCTGGGTGTTGGGCAGTTGCTCCAGCACCACGACGAACCCGATCTGCTTGCCGGCCTTGTGGGTGAGGTCGGTCAGACAGTCATGCAGGGCATCGAAGTTCTTGCCGAAGTGCCGGGGAAACTGGAAGGCGGTGGCGATGGTGGTCAGCACCTGCTGCTTGGTCACGGCCTCGGCGCAATAGGCATAGAGAAAATGCTGCTGCAGGTCGGCGGCCTCCTGCTGCAGGTCGGTCACGCGGAAGGCGCGAATCGACTGCACGATGTTGGGCGGCACCGTTTTGAACAAACTCATTTTCCCTTCAGTATCCATAAGCGGGGCAGTGTGGCTATCGTAGTTGTCGTAATTGTCTGGAGGGTGATGGCTGACCTGGCGGAACTGCCGTGACGCTGGTTGCAGCAGGACCTGCGAGCCCTGCCCTGCTCCCGCACAAGATCAATCGCGTATGCGGCGGAAGGTCTTGTAATGGTCACTGGTGTAATAGTATTCGCCCGAAGTGGCCGGTTCTCCCCCGCTGACGATGCGACGGGCGCCGCGATTGCGGGCGCGCGGCGTCTTGACCGTGTATTCGCGATAATACCCGCGCTTTTGCCTGGGCAAAACCCCTTCATAGTTGCCGAAGACCGCGCCATCCTTTTCATACGGGAAAGGGCCGCCCTGACGGATCAGGGCCATGGTCTGCTGGGCTTCGCGCGGCAGCTGGTCGAGGTTGACCTCGGGCAAATTGCCCGGTACCGGCCCCTTGGCATGGACCGGCGCTGCCAGCATCAGCGCCGTCAGAAGAACCAGCCAGTAGCGGGCGAAGAAGGAAGAAATGAAGCGGGCTCGCATTTGCATCGTCTGCATTTATTCTGTTAATTGCAATTTTGTCAATTAATGGCAACAGCACTCGGTAGATTAACCCGTTGCTTTCGGCTAGGCAACCACGGCAGGCGAGGAACTTGACCGGCAGCAAATCAGGCAGAGGCTTGGAGCAGTTGAGCGGTATCCGGTTCAAAAAAGGCCAATACCTCCTCACGCTTGGCGTAGGTATCGCTTTGGCCCAGGGCGATCAGCTCGCGCGTGAAGCTTTGTTCAAACAGCAGGTAGGAGGCCAGCGCCGAGCCGCGGACCTCGGTGGCACCGATGCCACCCAGCATGGTGCGGATCGGGCGCGGCAGGCTGCCGACATGGCGGCTGGCGATGCTGTCGATGCGCTGCGAGGGCGAGATCACCAGGGTGCGGATGGGTTTCAAGGGCGTATGGCGGCGCTGCTCATCGTTCAGAACCGACAAGGTCTGGTTGACCCGGTTGATACGTTCGATGTCGGCGGAGAGGCCATCGAGGAAGATGCCCGACATCGCGTGCCCCGCCACCTGCGCCAGGCTGGGGTAGTGCGGGGTATGGGTGGGCGCCTGTTCGCCCTTCTCGCCCATGCGTCCGGCCCCGATGATGAGGACCTTGGTGGCGCCCAGGTGGATGGCCGGGGAAATCGGCGCGATCTGGCGCATCGAACCATCGCCGCAATACTCGCAACGCCCGTCGATGTACACCGGAATGGCCGGAAAGATGAAGGGAATGGCTGAAGAGGCCAGCAGATGATCGATACCGATCTGGTCGCGCATGGCCAGGCGCTGGGTGCGGCGCCAGGGTTCGATCTCTTGCGCACATTGATAGAAGGTGATGTGCTGGCCGCTGGTGTAGGACGAGGCGGTCACTGCCAGCGCATGCAGCTGGCCTTCGGCCAGCGCGGCATCGAGTCGCGGCAGGTCCAGCAGACGGTGCAGCATGCTCACCAGCGGGGTATTGTCCAGCAGGGAATTGGGCGGGTTGGCGCGCCATTTGCGCAGCAGCCACCCGAAGGAGAACAGGGACAGCCAGCGCGCGCCCGAGCGGATCACGCCCAGCGAATCGGCGCGGTACACCTGCTCCACCTGAAAATTGCTCCATACCGCCATCAGCTCGCGCACGGCTTCGCCGAAATCGTCAGCCCGGCAGGCCAGTGCGGTGCCGTTGATGGCGCCGGCCGAGGTACCGCAGATGATGGGAAAGGGATTACTGTGCACCGGCCAGCCGGCTTCGAGCAGGATCATCGAGAGGGCGTTGAGTACACCCACCTGGTAAGCTGCCCGCGCGCCGCCGCCGGTCAGGATCAAGCCTGTTTTGTGTTCCATGGTCTCCATGAGGGGAGCTTATCAGCAGGCCCCTCATCGTGGACAAGAGAATTAGCAGGCAAATGCCGTCTATTTGGGCTGCATGCGGATGGCGCCATCCAGACGGATGGTCTCGCCGTTCAACATCACGTTCTCGATGATGGTCCTGGCCAGCTGCGCGTACTCGCTGGCCCGGCCCAGGCGCGGCGGGAAGGGTACGGCCTGGCCCAGCGAATCGCGCACTTCCTGCGGCATGGCCAGCATCATGGGGGTCTCGAAGATGCCGGGGGCGATGGTCATGACGCGAATGCCGCTGCGTGAAAGATCGCGCGCCATCGGCAGGGTCATGGCGACGATGGCCCCTTTGGAAGCCGAATAGGCGGTCTGCCCGATCTGCCCGTCGTAGGCGGCCACTGACGCGGTATGAATGATGATGCCGCGCTCGCCCTCTTCCTGCGGCTCCGTTTTGGCCATCGCATCGGCGGCCCAGCGCGCCATGTTGAAGCTGCCGACCAGGTTGATGTTGAGCGTCTTCATGAACAGCGCCATGCTGTGCGGCCCGCTCTTGCCGACCAGCTTCTCGGCCGGCGCGATACCGGCGCAATTGACCAGTCCGCGTACCGTCCCCAGTTCCTGCGCGGCCCGCACCACAGCCTGCGCATCGTCTTCAGAACTGACATCGCAGCGCACGAAGACGCCACCCAGTTCCGCGGCCAGCGCGCTGCCGGCCTGCTCGTTGAGATCGGCCAGCACCGGCTTGCCACCGGCTGCCGCAATCATGCGGGCGGTGGCCGCGCCCAGGCCGGACGCGGCGCCAGTGACAATGAAAACATTTCCTTCGATACGCATGGAGTCTCCTGTTTTTTTCTCTGCGCACAGCCAGGCGGATGGCCGGGCTGACGAGCCAATGATGATGGGATACATCAGGGGGCATTATTTGACGAATCGGCCGACCTGGCAATGCAGATCATCGCTTCGTGGTGCCGGGATTATGCGCAGGTCGCCGCACGGGAGACTATCCGTGCGGCGACAATCATGGGAGGCGTCAGATTGCGTCAGATTGCGCCAGATTGAATCAGGAGACCGTCGGCAGCAGCGGCACCAGCAGCAGCGCCACGATGTTGATGATCTTGATGAGTGGATTGACCGCCGGTCCGGCCGTGTCCTTGTAGGGATCGCCCACGGTATCGCCGGTGACGGCCGCCTTGTGCGCATCGGAGCCCTTGCCGCCGTGGTGGCCGTCCTCGATGTATTTCTTGGCGTTGTCCCAGGCGCCACCGCCGGTGGTCATGGAGATGGCCACGAAGAGCCCGGTCACGATCGTCCCCATCAACAGCCCGCCCAGCGCCGACGGCCCCAACAGCAGCCCCACGAGAATGGGCACGATCACCGGTAGCAGCGAGGGCAGGATCATCTCGCGGATGGCCGAAGAGGTCAGCATGTCCACTGCGCGGTCATACTCGGGACGCCCGCTGCCATCCATGATGCCGGCAATGTCGCGGAACTGGCGTCGCACCTCCACCACCACGGCCCCCGCCGCGCGCCCCACCGCTTCCATGGCCATGGCGCCGAACAGATAAGGAATGAGCCCACCGATGAACAGGCCAATGATGACGGCAGGGCTGGAGAGATCGAAGCTGGCCGTCTTGCCGACCGACTCCAGCGCATGCGTGTAATCGGCAAAGAGCACCAGCGCCGCCAGTCCCGCCGAACCGATGGCATAGCCCTTGGTGACGGCCTTGGTGGTATTGCCCACGGCATCGAGCGGGTCGGTGATGGCCCGTACCGAATCGGGCAAGCCGGACATCTCGGCGATACCACCAGCGTTGTCGGTAATGGGGCCGTAAGCATCCAGCGCCACCACGATACCGGCCATGGAGAGCATGGCGGTGGCCGCAATGGCAATCCCGTACAAGCCCGCCAGCCAGTAGGAGGCCAGGATCGCCGCGCACACCGCCAGCACCGGGTAGGCCGTGGATTTCATCGACACGCCCAGTCCGGCAATGATGTTGGTGCCATGCCCGGTGGTGGAAGCCTGGGCGATATGACGCACCGGCTTGAAGTCGGTGCCGGTGTAGTACTCGGTGATGTAGACCATGAGACCGGTCAGCACGATACCCACCACGGCGGCGCCCATGAGCGGCAGCCGCAGTTCGGGCGGCAGCAGCAGCCAGGTGACCACAGCAAAACCGACCAGCGACAGACCGGCTGACCACCACAATCCGGTATAGAGCGCCGACATGATCTTCTTGCCCGGCTGCGCCTTGACCATCGCGCAGCCGACGATGGAGGCAAGGATGGAGACCCCGCCCAGCGCCAGCGGATAGAGCACCGCCAGCGTCTCCAGTCCCTTCAACATGAGGCTGCCCAGGAGCATGGTCGCCACCAGCGTAACCACGTAGGTCTCGAACAGGTCGGCGGCCATGCCGGCGCAATCGCCCACGTTATCCCCGACGTTGTCGGCGATGACGGCCGGGTTGCGCGGGTCATCCTCGGGAATGCCGGCCTCGACCTTGCCGACCAGGTCGGCGCCTACATCGGCGCCCTTGGTGAAGATGCCGCCACCCAGGCGCGCGAAGATCGAAATGAGCGAGGCTCCGAAGGCAAGCCCGATCAGCGGCTGGATGGCATCATGCAGGCTGGCTGCGCGGCCCTGTCCATGGACGTACAAGACCCAGAAGAACAGCGACACTCCTAGCAATCCCAGCCCCACCACCAGCATCCCGGTGATGGCGCCACCCCGAAAGGCCACGCCCAGCGCCTCGTTCATCCCGCGCGTGGCAGCCTGGGCGGTGCGCACATTGGCGCGCACGGACACGTTCATCCCGATGAAACCGCAGGCCCCGGACAACACCGCTCCCAGCAGGAAGCCGATGGCGGTGAGCCAACCCAAACCCGGAATGAGTGCAATGACGATCAGCAGCACCACCCCGACCATGGCGATGGTGCGGTACTGCCGCGCCAGATAGGCCGCAGCACCCTGCTGGATGGCCAGGGCGATTTCCTGCATGCGGGGATTGCCGGGATCCTGCTTGAGAATCCAGCTCCGTGAAACCAGGCCATAGATCACCGCGACCAAGCCGCAGGCAATGGCAAACCACAGGGCAAGTGCCATCTTCGTCTCCTTTGTTATCACGACTCATCAACAATCACGAACATCGGCTGCGCCGTCCGGGTTCTGCTGTTCCGGTTCGTCACGGCCGATACTGCGCCTGCAAATTGCGTCGCCCTTTTTATTGGACTTGTTCTGTCTTGCCGGGCCGCCGGTGCAACGTCCTCGGGCGGGCGTCACTACCGGTGATCGGTTTACTTAGTTTTTGCGTACTGCCGTGCTGACTGCATCAACAGCAACAGCATAAAAAAAGCGGACCGAAGTCCGCTTCACTTTACTCCGCCAGGGCGGCAAATGCACGATCCCTGATTTCTTCCACCGGACCGACGCCGGCGATCTTGCGATACTTGGGTGCGCCCGGCTGGCCCGACTTGGCCCAGTCACCGTAATAGCCCACCAGCACTTCGGTCTGTTCGTGATACACGGCCAGGCGCTTCTTGACGGTTTCTTCCTTGTCGTCGTCGCGCTGGATCAGCGCTTCGCCGGTCAGGTCATCCTTGCCCTCGACCTTGGGCGGGTTGAACTTGACGTGATAGGTGCGGCCCGAACCCGGGTGCACGCGGCGACCGCTCATGCGTTCGACGATGGCGCTGTCGGGCACGTCGATTTCCAGCACGTAGTCGATGGCCACGCCCGCTTCCTTCATCGCATCGGCCTGACGCGTGGTGCGCGGGAAGCCGTCGAAGAGGTAGCCATTGGCACAGTCAGCCTGTTGCAGGCGATCCTTGACCAGACCAATGATGATGTCGTCGGAAACCAGGCCGCCCGCATCCATCACCTTCTTGGCCGCGATGCCAAGTTCGGTACCCGCCGCCACGGCCGCGCGCAGCATGTCGCCGGTGGAGATTTGCGGAATGTTGAATTTTTCCTTGATAAAAGTGGCTTGCGTGCCTTTACCGGCACCAGGCGCTCCTAAAAGGATGAGGCGCATGTCGTTTCCTAAATTGAGGGTTTCTGAAATATGAATGCTTGAATTCTTTTGCGACGTGATGGCAGAGGATCGCTACCATCTGGACGGTTATGCAGCTTGTTTGCGCGCCGTTTTGCATCAGCTCCGGGACGAAACTTACCACAAAATCTTACCGAACCATGACAAACGCCTGATTTTTAAGCAGTCTCCGGGCTCTGATTGTGTCGTGTCAGCTTGACACGGAACTTACAGCAGGCCGATCCGCCCGGCCTTGCGCCGGATCATGCCTGCCGCGCCAACATCACAGGGCGGAGATGGTCTGCACCAGCGCACTGTCGGGCGGCAGCTCGAAATGCTTGCGCACGCGCAACAGATCCTCGGGCGTATCGACGCCGGCTTCCGGCACCAGCGAGGTCACGTGGACCGCGATGGCATGGCCGTGCCAGAGCACGCGCAACTGTTCCAGCGCCTCGATGCGTTCCAGCGGGGCCGGGGCCAGCGTCGGGTAGAGCTGCAGGAAGCGGTTGCTGTAGGCATACAGGCCGATATGGCGCAGCGGCACGTATTCATTGGCGTGATCGGGGCCGCTGGCGTCGGGCAGCGTGTCACGTGACTTGGCGAAGGCGTCGCGATGCCAGGGAATGGTGGCCCGCGAGAAATACATGGCGCAGCCTTCCTTGTTCAACACCACCTTGACCACGTTGGGATTGAAGGCATCCTCGGCGGTCTCGATGGCGTGCGCGGCCGTGGCCATGGGCACGCCAGCCTTGATGTGGGCGGCGGTGGCGGCGATCAGGCCGGGATCGATCAGCGGCTCGTCGCCCTGCACATTGACCACCACTTCATCCTCACCCAGGCCCAGCGCGGCGGCCACTTCGGCGATGCGGTCGGTGCCGGAAGGGTGATCGGCGCGGGTCATGGCCACGGCGATGCCATGCTGCTCGCAGGCGGCGTGGATGTCGTGATGGTCGGTGGCCACGATGATGCGGGCCGCCCCCGAGAGCGCGGCCCGCTCGGCCACGCGCACGATCATGGGCTTGCCGCCGAGGTCGGCCAGGGGCTTGTTGGGCAGGCGCGTGGAAGCCAGGCGCGCCGGGATGATGACGGTGAAGGTCATGGAATCAACCGCAGCAGGAAGGCAGAAATCGGGAATCAAGAGACAGGCGCCGGACTCAGGCTGCCGGGGCAGCCGCCAGTTCACGCGCTTCGTCGGCCCACATGATGGGGATGCCATCACGGATGGGGTAAGCCAGCTTGTCTGCCTTGCAGATCAGTTCCTGGGCTTTCTTGTCATAGTCCAACGGGCCCTTGCAGAGGGGGCAAACCAGGATATCAAGCAGTCGGGCATTCACGGAGTTTCTCCACTATGTGTTCAGCCAGCGCGCCGTCGATGCGCGCCGAGACAGGCACGACCCAGATGCGCGGGTCGTTTCGGATGGCCTCAATAGCCCTGCATTTTACTGCATCCTTTTCCGTGATCAGGATGACATCGGCCGCAAGGCCGGCAAAGGGATTGCTGGCAAAGTCAAAATGGTCAGGCAAGGGATGGCGCGCAAAGGACAAACCCGCGCCCTGCAGGGTAGCGAAAAAACGCTCCGGATTGCCGATTCCCGCCACCGCCGCCAGCCGCAGACCACCCTCGCCCATCCGGGCCAGCGGCCTGTGCGCACCGGGGGGCGCCAGCTGCACGGCCTGGTCCGCCTGCAGCCGCATGGCGTACAAGCCCGCGGGCGCCACCCCCTGCACACCCACGTTGAGCACCGAAAAATCGCGTCGGCGCGAGGCCGGCTCGCGCAACGGCCCGGCCGGCAGCAGCCAGCCATTGCCCACGCCGCGCGCGTCCGAGAGCACGATCTCGATGTCGCGCGCCAGGGCGTAGTGCTGCAGGCCATCATCGGAAATGATCACATCAACTTCCGGATGCCGCGCCAGCAAGGCTCGCCCGGCCTGGACGCGACGCCGTCCCACCACCAGCGGCACGGCCGTGCGCTGAACCATCAGCAAAGGCTCATCACCCACCTCGGCCGCCGCCGCATCGGCCATGACCTCCTGCACCTGTTCGGCACCGCCGCCATAGCCACGTGAAATCACACCAGGATTGCGACCGGCAGCACGCAAGGCTTCGATGAGCCAGATCGCAAACGGGGTCTTGCCAGTGCCACCGACGAACACGTTGCCTACCACGATCACCGGCACCGGCAGCCGCTCTGCGCGCTTGATGCCGAGCGCAAAGAGCGCACGGCGCAGCGCCGCCAGCGTGCCGAAGAGCAGCGACAGCGGCCACAGCAGGCAGGCCAGCAGACCGCGACCTTGCCAGGCACGGGTCAGGATGGCTTCGGCGGAGGGCCTGGATTCGGCCATTTTCTTGTTCCAGTGAATAAAAAAAACGAGGGCCAGGCGGGGCCTGGCCGGGGCGCCATCGCTTTTGGATGACGTGAAGCCATTTGTAAATTTTCAGCAAGACCTGCTGCGCACTACTTGCTGCTCGACTGCGCCGCGAAGGTCACCTTGGGATACCCCGCCATGCGCGCGGCCTCCAGCACGTTGATCACGGTCTGGTGCGTCGCCAGTGCATCGGCATTGATGATGATGACCGGATCGACCTTGCTGCCACTGCCCTTGACCGCCGCCTGCATCTCCTCCGACAGGCCCTGTGCATCGCGCGCGGCGATGCGCTTGTTGTTGACCGCATAGCGGCCATTGGCGTCGACTGCGATGTTGATCTCGAAGGGCTGTTCCAGCGCCTTCTGTGCATCGGCTGTAGGCAGCGTGATCTGCAGCGCGGTGAACTTGCTGTAGGTGGTGGTGACCATCAGGAAGATCACGATCACCAGCAGCACATCGATGAAGGGGATCAGATTGATCTCCAGGTCTTCGCGGGGACGTCCCTTGCGGAAGTTCATGCGGTTCTCCAGCCTGCGCAATCAGCGGCGCACGTCGTGGACGATGTCCACGAACTTGACCGCCTGCTGCTCCATGTCCACCACGAAGCCGTCGACCTGCGCGCGGAAATGGCGATAGAACACCAGCGCCGGCATGGCAATGGCCAGCCCGAACCCGGTGTTGTAGAGCGCAATGGAAATGCCATGCGCCAGCTGCGCCGGATTGGTCCCGACGGCGTTCTGCGAGGCGAAGATCTCGATCATCCCGACCACCGTGCCGAACAGGCCCATCAACGGCGCCAGCGAGGCGATCGTGCCCAGTGTGGTGAGGAAGCGTTCCAGCCGATGCGCGGCGGCCTGGCCGGCTTCCTCGATGGCTTCCTTCATCACTTCGCGCGGGGCATCGACATTGCGCAGGCCCGCAGCCAGTACCTGGCCCAGCGGGGAATTCTGTTCCAGCTTGTCGATCACGTCCTCATTGACCCGCCCGCTCTGGTAGACCCGGACCACTTCGCCCAGCAGGTCCGGCGGCAGGATGCGGGTGCGGCGCAGGTAGACCAGTCTTTCGATGACCAGCGCCAGGCCGATGATGGAAGCGATCAGCAAGGGCCAGATCGGCCAGCCGGCGGCGAGGATGATGGCGAGCAAAACGTACTCCTAATGAAATGCGGATGAGCGGTGAATCCGGGGCAGGCGGCGACGCTGTCGCGACACAGCCGTTTCTGCGGTGCAGAATGTAGCCGGTTGTGTGCGGCTCGGCAAGCGCAGCCGGCTTGGCTTTACAATGCGGCATTGTATCGCCCCTGGAGTCTCTGCGTCCCATGCCTGCCGACAAGTTCCCGCCCTTCCCCACCGCCCGCCCCCGTTCCGACACCTTGCCGGCGACCGGCGTCACCGAGGGCGGCCCGCCCATGCTCACCGTCTCGGCCCTGAACCAGGCGGTGGCACGCATGCTGGAGCGCAATTTCCCGCTGATCTGGGTCAAGGGCGAGATTTCCAATTTCACCCGCGCCGCCTCCGGCCACTGGTATTTCAACCTCAAGGACGACGGCGCCCAGGTGCGCGCGGTGATGTTCAAAGGACGCGCGCAATACGCCGGCTTCATGCCGCGCGAGGGCGACAAGGTCGAGGTGCGCACGCTGGTGACGCTGTACGCCCCGCGCGGCGATTACCAGCTCAACGTGGAAGCCATCCGTCGCTCGGGGGTCGGCGATCTTTACGCCGCCTTCGTACAGCTCAAGGAAAGGCTGGAACGCGAGGGGCTCTTCGACCGTGAGCGCAAACGCGCCCTGCCGGGCTTCCCGCGTCGCATCGGCATCGTCACCAGCCCCCAGGCGGCGGCCCTGCGCGACGTACTGACCACCCTGCGCCGCCGCGCGCCGCATGTGGAAGTGGTGCTCTACCCCACGCCCGTGCAGGGCGAAGGCGCGGCCCAACGCATCGCCAACGCCATCCAGAGCGCCTCCGAGCGTGGCGAATGCGAAGTCCTGCTGGTCTGCCGGGGCGGGGGCAGCATCGAGGACCTGTGGTCCTTCAATGAAGAGGTAGTGGCGCGGGCCATCGTGGCGGCGCGCATGCCGGTGATTTCCGGCGTGGGGCACGAAACCGATTTCACCATTGCCGACTTCGCCGCCGACCTGCGCGCACCCACTCCCACCGCCGCCGCCGAGCTGGCCGCCACCGCCCGCGAGGACTGGTTGGCCGAGCTGCGCGGCCATGCCAACGACCTGACCCGGGCGCTGCGCCGAAGCCTGACCGAAAAAACGCAGACCGTGGATTGGCTCTCACGCCGCCTGGTCAACCCGGGTGCGTATATACAGCACGAACGCGTCAAGCTGGCCGCGCTGCAAACCCGGCTCGCCCACGCTACGCGCGTGCCGCTGACCCGCATGCGCCATCGCCTGCAGCAACTGGCTACCCATCTGTCGCACCAGATGCCCGACACCGCCCACGCCCGCCGCGACCTGCTGGACCTGACGCGACGCCTGCAAGGGGCCCAGGCCGCCCGGCAGTTGCGCCAGCGGCAGGCGCTGGCGGGCCTGACCACGCAACTCGAACTACTGAATCCGCAACGCACGCTGGAACGAGGCTACGCCATCGTCAGCGATCGCCACGGACGTGTCTTGCACGCCCCGGCCGAGCTGGCCGCACGCAGCGAAGTCACCATCCGCCTGGCTGAAGGCAGCGCCGAGGTCGGCATTGCCAGCGTGCAGCCGCGGCTGGATTGAGGTGATCCGGTTGCCCTGCTTGACAGCTGTGGCAGACTTTTTTGGCATAAGCATTTTCCGGTGAAATACCGGCCAGACTGCCGTATTACGCCCGTTGCGGTCGGATGCGGATGTGCAGATGAGCTGGAACGTCTTGCGGGGACTGGCATCTATGAAGTTCCTTGCACCGGCGACCGGCTCCTGCCATTGGGAATCATTCGCATTGCCGCACTGGAGGCCGATGCCCGCCTGACGCGCGCAAGATTTGACCGAGTGCAAAGAATTGTCTTCCGCTTTAGAATCTCAGGTTCGGAAAAGACCCCTTCGTAGCAAACCAACAAGACTGAAAGGATTCATCATGGCACATACCCTTCCGGCACTGCCTTACGATCTGGACGCGCTGGCGCCCACGATTTCCAAGGAAACCCTGGAATATCACTATGGCAAGCACCATCAGACCTATGTGACCAACCTGAACAACCTGATCCCGGGTACCGAATTCGAACACCTGTCCCTGGAAGAGATCATCAAGAAATCTTCCGGCGGCATCTTCAACAACGCCGCCCAAGTGTGGAACCACACCTTCTACTGGAACGGCCTGACCCCGAAGGGCCAAGGCGCTCCGAGCGGCGCGCTGGCTGACGCCATCAACGCCAAGTGGGGTTCTTTCGACGCCTTCAAGGCCGAGTTCACCAAGCAGGGCCTGGGCAACTTCGGTTCCGGCTGGACCTGGCTGGTCAAGAAGGCTGACGGCACCCTGGACATCGTCAACACCACCGGCGCCGGCACCCCGCTGACCACCGACAGCAAGCCGCTGCTGACCGTGGACGTGTGGGAACACGCCTACTACATCGACTACCGCAATGCACGCGCCAAGTACGTCGAAAACTACTGGGGCATCATCAACTGGGACTTCGTGGCCAAGAACTTCGCTTGATCCACAGGCTTCCGGGCAAGAAAAAACCACGCGCAAGCGTGGTTTTTTTTCGCCTGCGCCACTTGCCGCAAGGTTCAGGAGAAGCGATCCAGCACGCTGTACCAGGCCACACCGGCGGCGATATAGAACCGCTGCAAGCCATGCAGGGGAATCGGCTGGATGGTACTGACGGGGAAGGGAAACAACGTCCCCGCCTGCCCGGTCAGGCGCTGTGCCAGGCAGCGCCCCATGGTACTGGCCATGGCGATGCCACGGCCGTTGTAACCCAGCGCGATGCTCAAGCCGGCAGCCGGCTCATGCACATGCGGCAGGAAGTCGCGCGTGATGGCCACCCGCCCCGACCAGCGGTATTCAAACTCCACCCCGGCCAGTTGCGGAAACAGCAGGGCCACCGAGCGCTCCAGGTGGGCGAAGTCCGCCGGCCCGCACGGTTCACGGAAGGGGCCGCGTCCGCCCATGAGCAGGCGGCCCTGCGCATCGCGCCGGTAATACAGCAGCAAGCGGCGCGAATCCGAGGTCACTTCGCCGCCAGGCAAGATGCTGGCCCCCAGCTCGGGCGGCAGCGGCCGGGTGGCGACGATGAAACTGTTGGCGGCGATCACCGACTGGCGCAGGTGCGGCCACAAGTCATCGGTATAGCCATTCGTGGCCAGAACCACGCGGTCGGCATCGATATGCGGGCCCTGCGCGGCATGCAAGCGCCAGCCGCCCTCACGGCGTTCCAGGCTCGCCACCGGCGTATCACCGTGGATGATCACCCCCAGCCGCTGCGCCGCCTGCGCCAGTCCCCGGCAATATTTCAAGGGATGCAGGCTGCCGGCGCGCTCATCCTTCCATCCTCCGACATAGGCACCGGTACCGATGCGGCGTGTCACTTCGGCGCCATCCATCAGCCGGACCGGCGCGCCCTCGGCCATCCACTGACGCGCACGTGACTCCAGCGCGCGCATCACCTTGGAAGAATGCGTGGGCTGGATCCAGCCGCCACGTTGGGCTTCGCAATCGATACCATGACGCCCGATCAGGTCAAACACCGTATCGGCTGCCGAGCCAATCGCCGCAATCAGGGGATCGGCAACCGCACTGCCAAACATCACCCGCAACTGGTCGGGGTCGTACTTGAGGCCGGGGATGACCTGCCCGCCGTTGCGGCCGGATGCGCCCCAGCCCGGGGCATGGGCATCCAGCACGCACACCGACACCCCCGCCTCGGCCAAATGCAGGGCGGTGGATAGCCCCGTGTAGCCGGCGCCGACGATGGCCACGTCATAGCGTGCGCTGGCCTGCAGCGGCGGAGTCTTGAGCGGGTCACCGCCGGTGGCTTCCCATAACGAAGGTGGAAAAGCCGCGTTGAATTGCTGTGTCATGGACCAGGCCTCACTCTCACTTGCCGATCACGCGCCGCAGGAAATCCTGCGTGCGCGCATGCTGTGGTTCAGACAGCACCTGCGCTGCCGCGCCGGACTCGACGATGCTGCCGCTGTGCAGGAAGCACACGCGGTCGGCCACCTCGCGGGCAAACCCCATCTCGTGCGTGACCACGATCATGGTCATGCCATCGGCGGCCAGCGTGCGCATCACTGCAAGCACCTCGCCCACCAGTTCAGGATCCAGCGCCGAGGTGGGCTCGTCGAACAGGATCGCTTCAGGCTGCATGGCCAGTGAGCGGGCAATGGCCACACGCTGCTGCTGGCCACCGGAAAGCTGGGACGGATAGGCATCACAGCGCGACGCCAGCCCGACCTTGTCCAGCAACGCCATGGCCTGCGCCCGCGCCTGTTCGCGCGGCACGCGGTTGACGAATATGGGTCCCTCGGTGACGTTCTCCAGCACGGTGCGATGCGGGAACAGGTTGAAACGCTGGAACACCATCCCCACGCGGGTGCGCAAACGGTGGATGTCCGCGCCGTTGCGATCGACACGCTGGCCGTCGATCAGGATATCGCCGCGCTCGTAGGACTCCAGCCCGTTGATACAACGCAGCACGGTCGACTTGCCCGAGCCGGACGGGCCGATCAGGCAAACCACCTCGCCCTCGGCCACCGAGAGCGACACATCCTTGAGCACTTCGTGCTGGCCGAAGCACTTCGAAATACGCTTGACCTCGATCATCGCGCCCTCCCCTTGCCATAACGAATCTCCAGACGCCGGATCAGGAACACCAGCGGCAGCGACAGCATCAGGTACAGGACCGCCACGGTGGTATAGACCGTCATGTTCTGGAAGGTACTGGAGGCAATCATCTGGCCGGCCCGGGTCATCTCCAGCACCGTGATGGTCGACACCAGCGAGGAATCCTTGAGCATCATCACCAGCGTATTGCCATAGGGCGGCAAGGCAATGCGAAAGGCCTGCGGCAGGATCACGCGGCGCATGATCAGCGGGCCGCGCATGCCGATCGATTGCGCTGCCTCGATCTGCCCCACATCCACCGCCTCGATACCGGCGCGGAAATTCTCGGCCTGATAGGCCGAATAAGCGATTCCCAAACCGATCACGCCCGCCTGGAAGGCCGAGAACTGGATACCGATCTCCGGCAGCACGAAGTAGATGTAGAACAGCTGCACGATGATGGGCAGCCCGCGGATGATGTTGATGATGGTGGCGCCGGCCAGCGCTATCGGTTTCAGGCGCGAGACCTTCAACAGGGCCAGCAGCAGTCCGATCAGTGAACTGAGCAGGAATGAACAGATCGTGACTTCCACGGTGACCAGCGCTCCCTGGAGGAGGATGGGCAGGAAGTCCAGCACGGTGTGCAGGAGCATGGGCGCAGACGGGCAGTGAGGATGGGAGGAAGCAAGCGGGGCGCCGGTGGAGCGGCACCACCGCTGCTGACGACGGTGATCGGCGGGATCAGTTCAGCTTCCACTGCTCCACGATGCGCGCCAGCGTGCCATCGGCCTTGAGTTCGGCGATGGCCTTGTTCAAGCGCTCCATGAGCTTGGGGTCGCCCTTGCGGATGACCAGGCAGACATCACCCATGAGCGTGGACTGGTACTCCTTGACCAGGCGCACCTGCGCATTGGCGCCTTGCGACAACTGGTAGGCCACGATGGGACGATCAGCGAAGCCTGCCTTGATGCGGCCCAGGCCGACGTCGCGCATCATGTCGGCCACCGAATCATAGGTCTTCACTTCCTTGAAACCACCCTTCTTGTTCAAGGCATCCACGAACACGGTACCGACCTGGGCGCCGACGATCTCGCCCTTGAGATCATCGAGGGTCTTGTAGCTCTTGTTATCCTGGGCATTGACGAACAGGCCCTCGCCATAGGAATACACCGGATCGCTGAAGTCCACGATCTGGGCACGTGCCTCAGTCTTCAGCATGGCGGCGGCGATGATGTCGATCTTGTTCCCGGTCAGCGACGGGATCAGCGCGGCAAAGGGCGTCTGCTGGATGTTGACCGTGAATCCGGCCTTGTTGCCCACGGCAGTGACGGTATCGACCATCATGCCCTGCAGCTTGTTGGTCTTGATATCGAGGAAGGTGAACGGCACCCCCGTGGATGTGGCCCCCACGTTGTAGCTGGACTGCGCCACGGCGGGCGCGATGCCCAGCGTGGCGACCAGGGCGATGCCGCCCACCAGGTGTTTGAAAAGGCAATGGAACGGCTTCATACGACTCCCCTTTGACGCGAGACCGCGACCAGGCGCGATCAGAATGGACAGCTGGAAGTCCGCGCGACGGTGCTGGAGAACCCTCGGCGGTGCGTGGACATGCAAGGACTGCGGCGGCCCCTCACGGAACCGGATGCTGCAACACTGGAAGCGGCCTTGCATCGGACTGCCCGGTATGGCCTCGATGCAGGGCTTGAATATCAATATGACGCGTTGAAATAAGTATATTTAATTTACTTGAATCGTCAATAGATATTTATGTATCGATATTCGATACGTATGATGTGAATTATCGTAGAATCGAGGCCTTACTCACTCTCCCAGGAGCGCGCATGAACGAGCCCGACGAGACCGCATCGGACCTGCTGTTCAATCAATCGCTGGAAAAGGGCCTGGCCGTGCTGCGCGCCTTCGACGCCCAGCACCGCACCATGACGCTGGGCGACGTCGCCAGCGCCACGGGCATCTCCAAGAGTTCGGCGCAACGCATGGTGCATACGCTGGAAATGCTGGGTTATGTCTGCAAGCACCCCAAGACGCGGCGCTACCAGCTCACCCCCAAGGTCATGGAGGTGGGCTACAACTATCTGGCCGCCGACATCCTGGTGGACGTGGCCAATCCCTTTCTGTCGGAACTGGCCAACATCACCGGCGAGACCGTCAATCTCACCGAGCCCTACGACTGCGAAATGGTCTACGTCGCGCGCTTCGTGGCCAGCAAGTTCATCCCCATCCACATGCCCATCGGCAGCCGCATCCCGATGTATTGCACGGCCTCGGGCCGCGCCTACCTGAGCGGGCTTGACCCGGCCGAGGCGCAGGCCATCCTGGAGTCCAGCGAACGCACGGTGCACACCCCGCACACCCGCACCGACGTGGCAGACATCCTGCAGCTCCTGGACACCACCCGCGAACGCGGCTTTGCCAGCAACCGGGAGGAATTGTTCCTGGGGGATATGACCATCGCCTCGCCGGTGTTCAACAGCGAGCGCAGGCCGGTGGCGTCGGTCCACGTGGTGGCGCCGACCAGCCGCTGGAGCGTGGAGGATGCCGAGAAGAAGCTGGGCCCGCTGGTGCTGGAATGCGCGCGGTCGATTTCCAATTCGGTGCGCACGCTGGTGTGAGGCTTGTGACACAATCACCGGTCACATTGATCACTTCCCCCAATGGAGACCCTCATGGCCCACGTCACCCTGCACAATGCCGCCGGCTACGCCCAGGACATCAAGGCGCGCATCCACCAGCTCAAGTCCGATGAACCCGAAAGCAATGGCGGCAAGGACACCGGCCCGGCCCCGTATGAATTGCTGCTGGCCGCACTGGCCTCCTGCACCTCGCTGACGCTACGCATGTATGCCGACCGCAAGGGCTGGGACCTGGGCAGCATTTCGGTGGATGCCCACTTCGGGCGAGACGACAGCGGATTGGAAACCATCACCCGCAAGATCAGCTTCGGCAATACGCTCACTCAAGAGCAGTTGACCCGCCTGGCCGAGATCTGCGAAAAGACCCCGGTCACCAAGACCATCCGCCAGGGCACCGCGATTCAGACGTCGATGGCGTAGCCCGCCGCGCGCCAGGCATCGATGCCGCCGGTCAGCGGACGCACCCGCGTATAGCCGCGCCGCATCAGCTGGCGCGCCACCATGGCCGCCGAGGCTTCATTGGGACAGGCGCAATAGACCACCACCTCGCCCTCGACAGGGCCATCGAAGACGAAGGTCTGGATCTCCTGGTTGGAGATCGTCAGCGCCCCCGGAATGCGACCATCCTGCTGCGACATCGGCGAGCGCACATCGATGATGGTGGGCGCATTGCCCTCTTCGAGCATGGTGTTCAACTCATCGACCGAGATGCGCGCCATCTCCAGCGACTTGCGAAAACGCCGACGCTGCCACCAACGGTTGGCCACGAAGGCAGCCAGCGCCACGGCAATCATGAGCATGCCGTAGTGGCCCAACTCGGCCAGCACGTTGAGCAGATCATCCACCGCCGAGCTGAACAGCGACCCGAGAAAAATCCCCAGTCCTGCCCACAGGGTACTCCCTGCCGCATCCCACAATACGAAGCTGAGGCGGCGCGTACCCATGGTGCCGGAGAGCGCGCTGGCGATCGAGGCGAATCCCGGAATGAACTTGGCCAGCAGCAACGAACGCGCGCCCCAGCGCAGGTAGATCGATTCGGTCTGACGCACGCAGGAATCCGGCGAGAGCGAAATACGGCACAGCCGCGTCATGATCCGGCGGCCATAACGGCGCCCGGCCAGATACCAGCAGTAGTCGGCAATCAGTGCCGCGCTCACCGCCAGCAGCAGCAACAGCGCCGGCGAATAGCGGCCAGTGGCCGAGAGCGCGCCGGTGATGATCAGCGTGGGGTATGCCGGCACCGGCGCGCCCAACTGCTCGACCAGCACGTTGACGAAAACGAGGATCAGACCGTATTGCTCGATCAGGTGATAGAGGGTGTCCATGGCCATGCTGCCTTGATGTCCCGCCACCGGGGAGGCGGCGACTGTTCCGCCGTGATGGCGGATTGCAGGGTGCCATTATAGTTTTGCCGGGTCCGGTATGCTCGCCGCAGACCGAAGCAGACCAATTGTTCATCGTAATTTATGGAGAATTCCCGCCGCAAAATGCAGAACACGACCTCCTGGACCGGTTCTGATCTTTATATACAAAGATGCCCCGGCCTCTGGCTACCACCAGAGACACGGGGCAAACGAGGAAAGACCTCGGAGAAACCAATACTGTGAAGCGCTCAGGCCGCGCGCTTGGCCACCGCCTCGCCCTGTGCCTGAACCGCATCACCGCCATCCTGCGCCGAAGGCCGCGTACGGGCCAGGAACACCAGCACCGCCGCCACCAGCGAGGCTGCCGACAAGGCATACAGACCGCCCTCGATGGAACCGGTCTTCTGCTCCAGATAGCCGAAGGTCGCCGGCGCGAAGAAGCCGCCCAGGTTGCCCAGCGAATTGACCAGTGCCAGCACCGCTGCTGCGATGCGGGCATCCAGGTAGGCTTGCGGAATCGGCCAGAACAGCGACGAGGCTGCCTTGAACCCGAGGGCGGCGAAACACACTGCCGCGAAGCCGATCACCGGACCGGTCGAGGCCGAGATGGCCATGCCGACGGCCGAAATCACCAATGCCGTGGCCACCCACATCTGCGGCTTCTTGTGCCGCGCCGCCAGCACCGCGAAGAGATACATCGCTCCAATGGCCACGATCCATGGGATCGTGTTGAACAGGCCCACCTGGAAATCATTGAAGTGCCCCATCTTCTTGATGATGGTCGGCAACCAGAAGGTCGCACCGTAAATGGTCAGCTGGATGGCGAAATAGATCAGGCAGAACAACACGATCTGCGGATCGCGCAGCAGTGTCAGCGCCGACACATGCGCCGGACGATTGGCCGCGCGTTGCTCCTGCTCGGCCGCGATGACCGTAGCCAGTGCCTCGCGTTGCTCCGCAGAGAGCCACTTCGCATCGCGCGGACTCGAGTCCAGCACCAGCCACACCACCACGCAGAACACCATCGATGCCGCACCTTCAATGATGAACATCCACTGCCAGCCATGCAGTCCGCCGCCCTCGATGAGCAACAGCGCGCCGGTGATCGGGCCGGAGAGGATGGAGGCAATCGCCGACCCCGACAGGAAGATGGCCATCGCCCGGCCGCGCTCATGGTTGGGCAGCCATTGCGTGAAGTAATACACCACGCCCGGGAAGAATCCGGCCTCGGCCACTCCCAGCAGGAAGCGCATGACATAGAAACTGGTCTCGCTCTGCACGAAGGCCATGCAGGCCGCCACCAGGCCCCAGGTGAACATGATGCGCGTCAACCAGGCGCGGGCGCCATAGCGTTGCAGCAGCATGTTGGAAGGGACTTCAAAGATCGCATAGCCGACGAAGAACAAGCCTGCCCCCAGCCCGAAGGCGGCGGCACCGATCCCCAGGTCGGTGGAGAGATGACTGCGCACGAAACCAATGTTGACGCGGTCGATGTAGTTGATGATGAACATGGCCACGAACAGCGGCAGGATGCGCCACTTGATCTTGCTCACCGCCGAGGTGAGCGCCAGGTTGCCGGCGGGGGATGACTGGGATGGATTCACGGGTTGTCTCCTCTGTTGAGCCCGTACTGACGGTGGATGAAAGAAAATTCAGGCCGCCGGCGCTTGCAGCGCGCTCTTGTCGCGGCCCTGCTGAAAAACAGGAAGGTTCGTGCTCAACGCACCAGGCAAGGTTTCTTGGGATCGAACTTCCAGCCCGGGATGAGGTACTGCATGGCCACCGCGTCATCGCGCGCGCCCAGCCCCATGTTGCGATAGGTCTGGTGCGCCGCTTCCACCTGCGCCATGTCCAGCTCCACGCCCAGGCCCGGCTTGCACGGCACCTGCACCTTGCCCCCGATGATCTTCAGCGGTTCACGCGTGAGGTGCTGGCCGTCCTGCCAGATCCAGTGAGTATCGATGGCCGTGATCTTGCCGGGCGCCGCGGCCGCGACGTGCGTAAACATGGCCAGCGAAATGTCGAAGTGATTGTTCGAATGCGAACCCCAGGTCAGGCCCCACTCATGGCACATCTGTGCCACGCGCACCGAGCCCTGCAGGGTCCAGAAATGCGGATCGGCCAGCGGGATGTCCACCGATTGCAGCGAGATCGCATGACCCATCTGGCGCCAGTCGGTCGCCACCATGTTGGTCGCGGTCTGCAAGCCGGTGGCACGGCGGAATTCAGCCATCACTTCGCGGCCCGAATAACCGTCCTCGGCGCCGCAGGGATCTTCCGCGTAGGCCAGCACATCGTGCTGATCCCGACACAGGCGGATCGCATCCTTGAGCAGCCAGCCACCGTTGGGGTCCAGTGTGATGCGCGCCTTGGGGAAGCGCTCGGCCAGGGCCGTGACGGCAGCGATCTCGTCCTCGCCGCGCATGACGCCGCCCTTGAGCTTGAAGTCATTGAAACCATAGCGGGCATAGGCTGCCTCGGCCAGGCGCACCACGGCCTGCGGCGTGAGTGCGGCTTCATGGCGCAGACGCAGCCAGTCGTCGTCGGCCTCGGGCGCAGCCAGGTACGGCAGATCGGTCTTGTTGCGGTCGGCCACGTAGAAGAGATAGCCCAGCATCTCCACCTCGTCACGCTGCTGGCCTTCGCCCAGCAGGGCCGCCACCGGTACGTCAAGGAACTTGCCCAGCAGATCCAGCAAGGCGGCCTCCAGCGCGGTCACCGCGTGGATGGCGATGCGCAGGTCAAAGGTCTGCAGGCCGCGCCCGCCCACATCGCGGTCCGCAAATGCAGTACGTGCACGGTTGAGGATGCCCTGTACGTTACCGATGGACTGGCCCACCACCAGTGCGCGTGCATCCTCCAGTGTCTGGCGGATGCCCTCCCCGCCCGGCACTTCGCCCACGCCAGTGTTGCCCGCACTATCGGTGAGGATGACGATGTTGCGCGTGAAATACGGACCGTGCGCCCCGGACAGGTTCAACAGCATGCTGTCATGCCCGGCCACCGGGATGACGCGCATGGCGGTCACGCGCGGCGCCCCCTTGTGCAGGTCCGGCGAAGACATCGAGGACGTTACGGAAGCAGAAGTCTGGGTCATGAGAAGCGTTCTCCCTTGCGGAAAAGATAGGACGTGATTTGGTAGCGGTACCAAATTCGAATGAAAGAATGGTAGCGGTACCAAATCGAGATGTCAATGGCGATTTCCTGTTGCCTCAAGGCATCATTAAAATCTCGGCAGGGCGAGGATGAAAGGCAGAGGGGGAAACTCAGGCGCTGTCGCGCGCAATGATGGAGAAGCCGACATCGACGATGCGTTCATTGACCTCGATGCCCGAGGCGCGGTCGATGATGAAGCGTGCTGCCCGCTGGCCGATGCCGGTGCCATCGATGCGCACGGTGGTCAGGCGCGGCTGCAGGTCGCGGGAGAATTCGAGATCGCCGAACCCGACCACGGCCAGTTGTCCGGGGATGGAAATCGCGCGGCTCTGCGCCTCGATCATCACCCCCAGGGCCAGCAGGTCGGAACTGCAGAAGATGGCATCCAGGTCGGGCCGTGCCTGCAGCAGTTCGGCCAGGCCCTGGCGTCCCTGGCCCAGTGTGGTGGGCGCAGTGACGTGATACATCGGCACGCAGGCCCTGCCCTGCTGCATGCCCAGCGCCGCGCATTCGTCGGCAAAGGCATTCATGCGCCGCTGGCTGCGTTCATCGCGTCCGCCCACCACGGCCACCTTGTGGCGACCACGCGCATGCAGGTAGCGCGACACCTCCCGGCCGATGGCCTCGTGCGAGAAGCCCACCAGCATGTCGATGGGCGTGGGGGTCAGGTCCCAGGTCTCCACCACCGGAATGCCGCTGGCCAGCAGACGTTTGCGCGCCTCGGCCGAACGCATGATGCCGGTGAGCACCACGCCATCGGGACGACGACCGATGATGGCTTCGAGCAGTGCATCTTCGCGCGAGTTTTCGTAACCGCTCTGGCCCAGCATGACCTGGTAACCGGCCGCCGCCAGGGTTTCGGTGAGGGTGTGGACGATTTCCTGGAACACCGGTCCGATGACGGTGGGCACTACCACCGCCACCAGGCGGCTCTTGTTGGAGGCCAGTCCACCGGCCAGCAGGTTGGGGACGTAGCCGGTCTTCTCGACCGCCTCGCGCACCTTCTGCAAGACCTTGGGCGAGACCGCCGCCGGTGTGTTCAACGCCCGCGAGGCGGTGATCGGTGCCACCCCGGCCAGCTGCGCCACGTCGCGCAGGGTGATGCCGCCGGCACTCTTGCGCGGACCACGACGGCGCGGTTCGGTGCTGTCGTCGTCGCGCGCGCTGCGGTTCGCATCCATGGAGGAATCGGGGGGGAAGGTACTATGTTCGGGCATGGGCGACATTTTAGCATCGCCGCTGGTAGCGATACCAAACCGGACTTCTCACCGGATGGGCCTGCCCTTATGTACAATGTCGCCGGTCAAAAACCGACTGAATTGCTCCACCATGGCAAGCACCTTCCCGACCGCGCCCCGCGCCGACCTCCGCTTTTCCGATGCAAGACTGGCCGCTATCGTGCGCGTACTCTTGCTGACCGGTGCATTTTGCCTTTTTGCCTGGATCGCCTGGAATGCCTGGCATGCCATTCCTGCGGTCGACGATTTCTGCTACGGACACGGGGCACAACAGCGTGGCCTTTGGTCTAACGTTGTCTTCGAATATTTCAACTGGGGCGGGCGGTTTGCCGCGACCATCCTCATCTCGGCCTTTGCCGGCGCGCAATCGCTGCTGCTGGATCATTATTACGTGGTACCGCTGACGATCCTGCTGCTCAATCTGCTGGCCGCCTGGTATTTCCTGGGCGCGGTCGGGCTGCGCTCGTTGGCATTCTATGTACTGTTCTGCATGATGCTGATGACGACCTTCCGGATGCGGGAATCGTTGTTCTGGCTCTCCGGCGGCGCCACCTACGGCACTGCATGCGCCTTGCTGCTGGTCTTGATGGCGCAGGAGTGGAAGATCTATGCGGGCGCCGTCGAGGCGCAGGGGATCCGTATTCTGTGGCTGGCACTCGGTGGTTTCTTGCTGGCCGGTTTCAACGAGGTTGCTTCGCTCGTGCATCTGACGCTGGTGGTCCTGCTGAGCGGCTCGCTACTGCTGCGGCAACGCCGTGCCACACTTTATCTGCTGGCCGCGCTCGCCGCCCTTGCAGGAACGCTGGTGGCTGGCCTGGCGCCCGGCAACTTCGCACGTGCCGCGAGCAAAGCGCATGACACAAGCCTGGTGTCGGCACTGCTGATGTCCCTGAGCTTGCTGGTCAGGAAATACGCAGCGACGGTCGTCCTGCACTCCCTGATCTTTTTCGTCCTCCTGTGGGCGTGCCGCGTGACGCCGGGTACCAGGCCGCAGGGCTTGCGCCCAGCCGTGCTGATCGGTGTGCTGTTGCTGGCATTGTGGGCGGCGATCTTCCCGCGCGCTTATGCGCTCAACGAACTGGGACCGGAGCGCTCCCGGACCATCGACTTCCTGCTGGTCAACGTGATGGCCATGGTGGTAGCGCTCTGGCTCAATGGCAAGCGCTCGGCGCGCGACGATATAGCCCGTCCGGTGGTGGCCGGCTTGCTCGGGCTCGTATTGCTGGCTGCATTGGGCAGTGCCATCCTGATGCCCAAGGCTACGATTCTGCCCTTGTTGAACGAAATGCAGGAAAGCGCCGCGCTGCGCCGGCTGATGGAAGAGCGATTCGTCTCGGTACAACAGTCTGATCATCAATCACTGGTCGTCAAAGCCTATACTCACGAGCCCAAGCCGATCACGTATTTCAATGACGTCTTGGCCGATCCCCGCCAATGGGAAAATGTCTGCTTTGCCGATTATTTCCATCTGAAAGAAGTCTCCGCCCGGTGAGAATCCCAACATGACCGCCCCCAAGACCATTTCGCTGGTCGTCCCCTTCTACAACGAAGGGGGCGGCGTAGACAGCTTTGCCCGATCCATCTCGGCGATCCTTGCGGACCTTGCGGCTTACCGCTTCGAAATCATCTGCATTGATGACGGCAGCCGCGACAGTACGCTCCATGAACTGCTGATGCTGCATCAGCGCGATCCCCGTTTCACGGTACTCGAGCTCTCTCGCAATTTCGGTAAGGAAGCGGCCATGACGGCCGGTATCGACGCGGCACTCGGGGACGCGGTCATTCCCATCGATGCAGACCTGCAGGACCCGCCCGAGCTGATCGCGCAGATGATCGCACTCTGGGAACAGGGCGCGGAAGTGGTGCTGGCAAAACGGAGTGATCGCAGCAGTGACTCCTACCTCAAGCGCCAGACTGCCTCACTGTTCTATCGTTTCCATAACGCACTGTCAGGCATCAAAATCCCGGAAAACGTGGGTGATTTCCGGTTGATGGACCGTGTCGTGATCGAGGCGCTTCGACAGCTTCCGGAACGCCAGCGCTTCATGAAAGGCCTGTTCGCCTGGGTCGGATTCAAGACGGTGACGCTGGACTACAGTCGCCAGGCGCGGGAAGTCGGGCAGACCAAGTTCTCCGGCTGGAAACTCTGGAATTTCGCGCTGGAAGGTATCACCAGCTTCAGTACCGCCCCGCTGCGAGTGATGACCTACCTGGGCATCATCGGCACCCTGATTACCTCGCTCTACGCTCTCTACATCGTCGTTCGCACCTTGCTGCACGGCGTCGATGTCCCAGGCTATGCCTCTCTTCTGGTGGCCATCCTGTTCACCGGCAGTCTCCAACTCATCGGCATGGGCATCCTCGGCGAGTATGTCGGACGTATCTACATGGAAAGCAAACAGCGTCCCATCTATGTGATCCGCCATCGTCACCGGGCCCAGGCAAAGGATGCAGACGCGGATACCGTGCCAGCAACAGGTCATGAATAAGCGCGTAGCGGGAGAGCTGCGGCCGACACGTCTGCGACCGCTTCAATTCCTGATGTTCGCTCTCGTCGGCGCTGTCGGTACGCTGGCGCACTACGCGGTACTGCTCACGCTGGTGGAATGCTTCCGGCAGCCCGCAGTGATGGCCACGGCCTGCGGTGCGCTGGTGGGCGCGCTGGTGAACTTCTTTCTCAACCATCGGCTGACCTTTGCCAGCAAAGAGAAATACCGCCGCACGATCATGCGCTTCATGCTCGTTGCCGCATTGAGTCTGGCACTCAATGCACTGCTACTGCAGCTCGTCCTGCGTTTGACGGGATGGGACTATCGCATCGCGCAACTGCTCGTCACTCTCATCGTCCTGCTGCTGAACTATGTCCTCAGTGCCCTCTGGGCATTTGCAGCACCGCAGTAGCGAAGTGCCCGTCGTCAACGGCTCCGGTACATTGTTAACTTTGATTCAACAATGCGTTTTCGAGGCAATGCCTTGACGAACTGCACCCCGGATCAAGGCTTGCGCGGCTCCGGGTTCCGCAATTGCAGTTGCAGGCGCTCGATGGCGCTGCCCACCGGGATGAAGAAATTCATCCCGGCCATTCCCTTGGCGCCGAGCCCGGCCACGGTAATGCCGATCACCTGGCCCGACTTGTCCAGCAGGGGCCCGCCACTGCTGCCTGGCAGGATCGCCACGTCGCTCTGCAGGAACTCCAGGTCGCGCACCTTGCGCACACCACTGAGGATGCCGCGCGTGAGCGTGGCATTGAACGCATCTCCCAGCGGCGAACCCAGCGCATAGACGTCTTCGCCGATGCCCGGCTCGCCGGTGCGCAGCGGCATCGGTCGTACCCCCGGCGCTTCGGTCTTGAGCAGCGCGATGTCACGCGCTGCATCCACCCGCACGACCTCGGCCAGCAGTTCGCGTCCGCTCGGCAGGCGTACCCGCACGGCGCGCGCCTGGCCGATCACGTGCTGGTTGGTCAGCAACCAGCCGGAACTGCCGATGTAGAAGCCGGTTCCGGAACCCCGCTCAGCAAACACCGTCACCACGGCCGAACGCAGATCGGGCATCAGCCTGGCGATCTCGGTCCCGCCGGGTTCGGTCGGCTGGTTGTCGATCGGCAGCGCACTGCCCGGCGGCAAGGCGACGGGGGCACGCGTGGCCTCACCACTGGCGCGGCCGTTGGCGGCGGCGGCCACGCTGTCATAGGGGGACTGCAAGGCCAGGGCGAAGCGGGGATCGGCCAGCAGGTTGCGCACCGCCACGCCAAAGGCTTCCATCGGAATCGGCGGCGCGGTGCCATCGAGGCTGCGCTCGCGTGAGCGGAACACTCCTTCGGTGGTGGCGCGATAGATCACCTTGCGCTGCTCGGGTGCGAACACCTGCCATTCCAGCCGGATATAGGCTTCGCCAGTCCAGCTGTCGCCGCCCTTGGCGCAGAGATTGGTCTGCAATTGCGTGATGATCACGCCCACCTGCAGGTTGAAATCAGCCGGGCGCGCACGCTCGCCGGCGGCATCGTCGCCTTTTTCCTCGAACAGCGGTTCGACCGGTGCCGTCGGCACCGGATAGCCATGCTGCTGCAACTCGTTGCGAAAGCGCTGGAACAGCGCATTGGCCGGCAACATGACATCGGCACTGCCCTGGTTCCAGACGATCTCGTTCTTGCGGCTACAGAACAAGCCGCCCTGCAGCTCACCGATGACCTCGCGGCCCTGACTGCCCTGATCGAAACGACGCTGGGCGCGCGCCAAAAAGGCCGGGCGCGCACTGGCTTGCGCAGGCAGCAGCAGCGGAGTCTTGTTGTCCACGGCGGGCATGAGCGCCTGGGTGGCTTGCGCGCCTGGCACCACGCCGAACGCGCAGGCCAGCAGCGCAAGCTTGACGGGCAGCATGGCGCAAGGGAGCTGCCGGGATTGCCGGAATGTCTTGTTCATCATCGAGCGAGCAATAGGAGGCCAGCACCGCTGCTGGCCGATGAGCGATTCTCGCATGCCCCCGGATGTCTCCGCGATTGCACCAAATGCCCGATATGTGAAAAAAAAGGTCATCTCCCACAAGAAAGATGACCTTCTCCAAAAGAGGCAGGTGAAATAATTTACGCGCTGGCCGTTTGCGGCTGCGACCCCTGATGGCCCTTGATGCGCAAAACCAGCACTGCCCCGATGAGGCAGGCCACGCCCATCATGATCGACGACAACGTGTAGTTGCCCAGCGTAGCGCGCAGATAGCCGGCGATGGTAGTGGCGGTGGCGGCCCCCAGTTGGTGCCCGGCCACGATCCAGCCGAACACGATGGGCGCGGCCAGGCGACCGAAGACATCATTGGCCAGGCGCACCGTGGGCGGCACCGTGGCGATCCAGTCCAGGCCGTAGAAGATGGCGAAGATGGTCAGCCCGTAATACTGCAGGCCGAAGGCGTACGGCAGGAAGATCAGCGCCAGGCCGCGCAGGCCGTAGTACCAGAACAGCAGCACGCGCGGGTTGTAGCGATCCGAGAGCCAGCCCGAGAGCGTGGTGCCGACCAGGTCCAGCATGCCCATGGCGGCCAGGATGGAGGCGCCCCTGACTTCATTGATGCCGTAGTCATTGCACATGGCGATGAACTGGGTGCCGATGTAGCCATTGGTAGAGAGCCCGCAGACGAAGAAGCTCATGAACAGCAGCCAGAAATCGGGCATGCGCACCGAACTGCGCAGTGCATCCAGGGCGATGGCCAGGGGATTGCGCATGGAACGGCCATCGTCCGCAGTGTCGCTGGTCTGGCCGACCATTTTCTGGCCGATGGCAGCCGGGTTTTCCGGCAGCAGCAACCACACCAGCGGAATGGCCAGCAGTGCCACCGCCGAGACCAGGAAAGCCACCGAGCGCCAGCCATAGCTGCCCACCATGGAGGCCATCAGCGGCAGGAACACCATCTGCCCGGTGGCGGCACTGGCGGTCAGCAAGCCCATGGCCAGGCCGCGCCTGGTTTCGAACCAGCGACTGACGATGGTGGCGCCCAGGGTATTGGCGGCCACGCCGGTACCGGCACCGACCAGCAAGCCCCAGGACAGCAGCATGTGCCAGGGCATGTGCATGAGGGTGGACAAGGCGGTCCCGCTGGCCAGCAGGACCAGCGCCCCCAGCACCACACGGCGGATGCCGAAGCGCTGCATCGCCGCTGCCGAGAACGGACCGATGAGACCGTAGAGCGCGATGTTGACCGAGATCACCACCGAGATGGTGGAGCGATTCCAGCCGAATTCCTGCTCCAGCGGCAGGATCATCACCGAGGGCGTGGCGCGGATGCCGGCCGAACACAGCAGCACGAGGAAGATCACGCCCACCACCACCCAGGCATAGTGGAAGCGGGGCGTGACGGCGTTGGCCAGCGTTTGGGTCAGTTTGTTCATGGCGATCCAGTCGGGAGGGCGGTACGAGCTTGTGGGATGGGTGTGAGGAAATCGTTGGCTGAAGCAATCTTCATAGGGTGCTCAAACCGGGCAAGCGGACGCGTCAGGCGTCCTGCAGGCGGGTGTAGGCATCCTCGATGAGGTCATTGAATTCACGCGCAAGCTGGGGGCCGAGGCGGCGATCGATCTCGTCCTGGGCGCGACGCCAGCGCGGGCGGGCCTCTTCCAGCTTGGCGCGACCTGAGCGCGACAGCTGCAGCGCGAAGGAGCGCTTGTCCAGCAGGGCCTCCTCGGGCAGGTCCACGGTCTCGATCCAGCCGGCGACCATCAGTGGCTTGAGTGCACGACTCAGAGTGCTGCGATCCATGCCCATGTCCTGCGCCAGCACGATGTTGGCGATCGGGCCCTTGCGGCCGATGCGGCTCAACAACGAATACTGGGTGATGCTCAGTTCGCTGTCGTGCAGATGATGGTCGTAGATCACGGTGATCCGGCGCGTGAGACGGCGCAGAGGGGCGCAGGTGCAAATGTCCTTGCTCATGGAATGTCCGGTGGAAGCTGACCTGCAGAGCAGGTGATGCGTTAAGTATGTATATACATCGATGTATGCGCATGATATGAAGGGTGTCGCGGGAAGTCAAGCGCGAAAACGTTCGGACACCCACTGAGAAAGGACGAAAGAAAAACCGAAGAACGAAAAAAAAGCCCGCTCACGCAGGCTTTAACGATACTGGCCATGGCTCACACCAGCGAATCGTCATACCCTCCGCTGTCATCCAGATCGAAATTGCTCAGATCGGCAAGGTCGCTGCTGCTACCGGAATCGCTACCATTGTCATTGCTGGCGAAAGCGGACTGGCGATCCCCATCACTCCCGTAATAGTTGTTGACGGTAGTGTTCTCGATATTCTCCACCGGCGTACTCAAGCCATTCTGGTGCGCAAACCCCGATCCGCCGCTGCCATTGAACAGGTGTTCGATGCCCTGATACAGGAAGGCACCACCGGCCACCCCCGCAGCAGTTGCCGCCACGGTGCCGAGCATGCTGCCCATGCCACCGCCGAAGAATCCGGAGGAAGGCGCCGCAGCCGGTGCGGCCTGATAAGCGGGCACAGCCTGCTGAGGCGAAGCATAAGCTTGCGCCGGGGGTGGCATATAAGCCGGCGCAGCAGCCTGCGGGCGGGCGGATGCAGCTGCCGGGGCATGCCCCCAGGCGTTGCCATCCAGAAAGCCCTGCTCGCGCCCACCGCCCGCAGCACCGGCCTGCAAGGACTGCACCTGGCTTTGCAGCGCAGCCACTTGCGCCTTGGTGGCGTTGAGGGCCTGCTCCATCAGCAAGGCCCGTTGCACGAGCAGGTAAGCCGCATCCGGCTGGCGCGCCACCGCCGCCTGGATCATGGCGTCGGCCTGGGCATCCTTGCTGATGCCCTGCACCTGCGTCAATTGCTGGAGAAAATCCTGGAGTGCTTGTGTTTCTTGCGGACTCATGATGCCTGGCTCCCAACGAAAAATGAAAAATCCAAGAAAAACGCGTGCATCGCGTTTGAAACGAAGACTGTAGACACAACGATGGAAACAGCTGACGTGGATGACCTGAAGCGCCCTCATCTTCGCGGTATGAATGATTATGCGCGCGCGGAAGCCGAAGATTTGTGTCAACAATCGTCAACTTGGAAACAGCTTGTAACAGCCGCACGCGGCCCCTGATATCAAACGGCATGGCCGCAAAAAACCCGAAGTGTGAATTTTTAGGTAATATCCCCCTCCCCGCACCCGTTCCAGCGGCCACAAGCCCGGAGCGGGCGGAGGCAGGCGCGGACCACCGGCAGGCAGAACTGGCCAGCGGTTCCCGCACCCCACTCCGGACCGACGAGAATCCACCATCCTTCCCGATCGGCCCGCCGCATTCAAGACCAGGAAACAAGAACAGCGCAAGCCGGCCGCCGACGCCCGTCGTTGCACAGACCGCTTGTCCAGGACCGTTTAACCCCTCAAGAAGACCATGACCCAACAAATTTCCGCCGCCGAGCAACTCCTGCGTGACGCCGCCCGCGAATACCACCGTACCCCGACCCGCGGCAAGATCGAAGTGCGCGCCACCAAGCCCCTGTCGAACCAGCGCGACCTGTCGCTGGCCTATTCGCCGGGCGTGGCCTATCCCTGCCTGGACATCGAAGCCGATCCGCTGAAGGCCTTCGACTACACCTCGCGCGGCAACCTGGTGGCCGTCATCAGCAACGGCACCGCCGTGCTGGGCCTGGGCAACATCGGTCCGCTGGCCTCCAAGCCCGTGATGGAAGGCAAGGGCTGCCTGTTCAAGAAGTTCGCCGGCGTGGACGTGTTCGACATCGAACTGGCCGAGAACGACCCCGACAAGCTGGTCGAGATCATCGCCGCACTGGAACCGACCCTGGGAGGCATCAACCTGGAAGACATCAAGGCCCCGGAATGCTTCTACATCGAGCAGAAACTCTCGGCCCGCATGAACATCCCGGTCTTCCACGATGACCAGCACGGCACCGCCATCATCTCTTCGGCGGCACTGCTCAACGGCCTGGAACTGGTCGGCAAGGACATAGGCGCGGTCAAGATCGCCGTCTCCGGTGCGGGCGCGGCCGCCATCGCTTGCGTGGAAGTGATGATCGGACTGGGTGTGAAGCGCGAGAACGTCTACATGGTCGACAGCAAGGGCGTCATCTATGAAGGCCGCCCCGGTGGCCTGGACGCTTCCAAGCAGCGTTACGCCATCAAGACCGAAGCACGCACCCTGGCCGATGTGGTCAATGGTGCCGACGTCTTCCTGGGCTGCTCCGCCCCGGGCGTGCTGACTGCCGAGATGGTCAAGACCATGGCCGACAAGCCCATCATCCTGGCGCTGGCCAATCCGGAACCGGAAATCCGTCCCGAACTGGCCAAGTCGGTCCGTCCCGATTGCATCATCGCCACCGGCCGTTCGGACTATCCGAACCAGGTCAACAACGTGCTGTGCTTCCCCTACATCTTCCGTGGTGCGCTGGACTGCGGCGCCACCAAGATCACCGAAGCCATGAAGCTGGCCTGCGTGCGCCAGATCGCCGACCTGGCCAAGGCCGAGACCAGCGCCGAAGTCAGCGCCGCCTATCCGGGCAAGGAACTGGTGTTCGGCCCTGACTACTTGATCCCGACCCCGTTCGATTCGCGCCTGATCCTCAAGATCGCCCCCGCCGTGGCCAAGGCCGCCGCCGAGTCGGGTGTGGCCACCCGCCCCATCCAGGACTACGACGCCTACCGTGCAGAACTGACCCGCTTCATCTACCAGACCGGCATGTTCATGCAGCCTGTCTTCAATACCGCCAAGGTCGCGCCGCAACGCGTGGTCTACGCCGAAGGCCAGGATGAGCGCGTACTGCGCGCCGTGCAGTTCGTGGCCGACGAAGGCCTGGCCGCACCGATCCTGGTAGGCCAGCCCGCCGCCATCGAAGCCGGCATCAAGAAGGCCGGCCTGCGCATCAAGATCGGCCAGAACGTGCAAGTGATCGACCCGGCCAGCGATGCCCGCGTGGCGCAGTACGCCGCCCAATACAAGGATGGCAGCGAAGCCGACGTGCGCGCCAGCGCCAGCCTGCTGGCGGCCTTGATGGTCAAGGCCGGTGATGCCGACGCCATGCTGTGCGGCCTCGATGGCAACTACGATGGCCATCTGGCCCATGTGGAAAAGGTGATTGGCCTGAAGGACGGCGCGCAGGAATTCGCTGCCCTCAACGCCGTGCTGCTGCCGGAACAGACGCTCTTCATCACCGACACCTACGTCAATGACACTCCGGACGCCGAGCAGTTGGCCCGCATCGCCAAGGCCGCTGCCGAAGAGGTGGCGCGCTTTGGTGTGCCGCCGAAGGTGGCCTTCCTGTCGCACTCCAACGGGGGCAGCTCCTCGCGCCCCTCGGCCCGCAAGATGGCCGCCGCGCATGACGCCTTCAAAAAGCTGGCACCGGAGGTCGAGTCCGCCGGCGAACTGCATGGCGACGCCGCCCTGTCGGAGAAGATCCGCCACAATGCGGGCCTGACCGACAGCGCTCTGACCGGTGCGGCCAACGTGCTGGTCTGCCCCAACCTGGATGCGGCCAACATCCTCTTCAATGTCTTGAAGACCAGCAGCGGTCAGGGCACCACCATCGGCCCCATCCTGCTGGGCGCCGCCGCCCCGGTGCACGTGCTGACCCCGTCGAGCACCGTGCGCCGCGTCATCAACATGACCGCACTGGCTGCGGCCAAGGCGCAGGACGGCAAATCCAAGGCATGATCTGGTAACGCCGTTTCAGCGGCATCATGAACAACGCCCCGCCATCGTGAGATGGCGGGGCGTTGTTCATGGGCGTCAGGCTGCTGGCCGTGCCATTCAATCCTTGAGGTAGTGAGGGAAACGCTCGCGGATCTCTTCCAGATGCGTGAGGGTGCCCGACAGGTGCTCGCGCAGCGCCGCCTGTGCCGTCGGCGCATCGCCCGCCGCGAGGGCATCGACCAACGCGGCGTGATCGCGCAGCACGCGTTTGGCCTTGCCGGGAATGGGTACATGCAGATTGCGCAGGCGGTCCAGGTTGCCGCTCTGCCGCCGCACCATCACCCATAGCTCCGGCACTTGCGCGGCCTCGTACATCTGGCGATGGAAGGCCTGATCGGCCAGCACGAACTCGCTGTAGTTCTCGCGCCCGGCCAATACGCGCTGCACCTCGATGCTGTCGCGCAATCGCTTCACCAGCGCGCCATCAATGCGCCGCGCCAGCGTATGGACAATCTCCAGCTCGATGGAGCGCCGCAGGAAATGCGCCTGCCGCGCCTGCGTCACATTGATCGCGCTGACCACCGTCGCATGCTGGGGGAAGATGTCCACCAGCCCCTCCTCGCCCAATTTGATGAGTGCATCGCGGATCGGCGTCTGGCTCAATCCGTATTGCGTGGCCAGTTCCGCACGCTGCAGCACGGTGCCCGGTACCAGGCGCATGCCGATGATGAGTTCGCGCAGATGCTCGAAGACCTGCGGCGCAGCGTGCCGTGAACGGTCCAGCGGCGGAATCGTAATGGTGATCGGTTCGGTGGCAGTGCTCATGCAGACAATCCTCAGCTCAAAACTGGCAGGCTTCATATAAACGATCAGCCCGCACTCCTGCCCGGCATGATACCCGTCCTCGCCTCATTGACGCACTAATATATTAGTGTTTTAATGCACCACATCGCGCTACGCATGACGACCGTTGAGTCTGGACGGCACGGCCCGGGAGAGGCCCGGCGGCAGCGCCCTTCCCATTCAGGAGACATGCGTGGAAACCATCAAGCCATCGGCCAGCGCCTTCGCAGCGGCCGAACCTTCCCTGCTGTTGCAGGCGGTCAGAAAGATCAAGCATCGGGTGTTGCCACTATTCGTGGTGATGTTCATCGTCAACTACATTGACCGCGTCAACATCGGCTTCGTACGCAGCCATCTGGCCACCGATGTGGGCATCGGCACCGCCGCCTTCGGCCTGGGCGCCGGCCTGTTCTTCGTCGGCTATGCCATCTTCGAGGTCCCCTCGAACCTGCTGCTGCAACGCTTCGGCGCCAAGGCCTGGCTCACCCGCATCATGGCGACCTGGGGCCTGGCGGCCACCGCAATGGCATTCGTCAACAGCGAAACCACCTTCTACGTGCTGCGCTTCCTGCTGGGCGCAGCCGAGGCCGGCTTCTTCCCCGGCGTGATCTACTACTTCACGCAATGGCTGCCGGCCAGCGAGCGCGGGCGCGCCATGGCCATCTTCCTGTCCGGCTCGGCACTGGCGTCCATTCTCTCCGGCCCGATCTCGGGCGGGCTGCTGCAACTCGGTGGCGGCGGCCTGCATGGCTGGCAATGGATGTTCATCATCGAGGGCATGGCCTCGGTGGTGCTGTGCGGCTTCGTCTGGTTCTGGCTGGATTCGATGCCCGGCGACGCCAAATGGCTCACCGAACAGGAACGCACTGCCATCACCCGCGCCATCGTGGCAGAACAGGCCGAGCGCCTGAAGCACAAACCCGAACATGTGCCATCGTTGCGCCTGCTGCGCGATCCGCAGATCCTGATCTTCTGCTTCATCTACTTCTCGATCTCGCTCACCATCTATGGCGCCACCTTCTGGCTGCCCAGCATCATCCGCAAGATGGGCAGCTTCAGCGATTTCCAGGTCGGTTTGTTCAATTCCATTCCGTGGCTGATTTCGATTCTCGCCATGTACCTCTTTGCCGCCCTGGCGGCCCGCTACAAGCACCAGCAGGCCTGGGCCGCAACGGCGCTGGTGATTGCAGCCATCGGCATGTTCGCCTCCACCTTTGGCGACTCGGTCTACGCCTTCGTCTCGATCTGCTTTGCGGCAGTCGGTTTCAAGGCGGCTTCTTCCCTGTTCTGGCCACTGCCGCAGGGGTATCTGGATGCGCGCATCGCCGCCGGCGTCATCGCGCTGATCAATTCCATCGGCAACCTGGGCGGCTTCGTTGCACCGACCGCCTTCGGCTTTCTGGAGCAGCGCACCGGCTCCATCCAGGGCGGCCTGATGGGCCTGGCGATCACCTCGCTGGTGGCTGCCGGCGTGGTGTTTCTGGCCCGCTCGGGGCCGGGCGCCTCGCGCTGAACAACAGAGCAAATCCGTTTCCCGCACATCATAGGAAGTCCAACATGAAAATCACCCGCGTCACCGTCACGCCCATCGCCTTCAAGGATGGCCCGCTCTTGAATGCCAGCGGCATCCATGAACCCTATGCGCTGCGCTCCATCATCGAGATCGAAACGGACAACGGCCACATCGGCCTGGGCGAAAGCTATGGAGACGCACCGGCGCTGAAGATCCTCGATCTGGTCAAGGACCGGTTGATCGGTCTGGACCCGTTCAACCTCAACGGTCTGCGCGCCATCGTGCGCGGCGTGGTCGCCAGGATGGCCCCGGCCAGCAATGCGGGCGCCGAACTGGCACCGGGTTCGCATGCCGGCAAGGCCGTCTCGAACGCTTATTCGGCCTTCGAAGTGGCGTGCCTGGATGCGCAGGCACGCTATCTGAAGGTACCGCTGGTGGATTTGCTGGGCGGCGCGGTGCGCAAGGAAATCCCGTTCAGCGCCTATCTGTTCTTCAAGTACGCCCGGCACATCGACAGCCCCTATGCACCGGACGTCTGGGGCGAGGCGCTGAGCGAAGAACAGATCGTCGCGCAGGCGCGCAGGATGATCGAGGAAAACGGCTTCAAGAGCATCAAGCTCAAGGCCGGCGCGCTGGACCCCGAGCATGAAGTGGCTTGCATCAAGGCCTTGAAGAAAGCCTTCCCCGACGCCCCGCTGCGCATCGACCCCAACGGCAACTGGTCGCTGGAGACGGCCATCCGCATGGCCGAACTGCTGGGCGACGATCTGCAATACTACGAAGACCCGACCCCCGGCCTGGAAGGCATGGCCGAACTGCACCGCCGCACCGGTTTGCCGCTGGCCACCAACATGGTGGTGACCGACTTCGATGAACTGCGCCGCAGCGTGGCCTTGAACAGCGTCCAGATCGTCCTGGCCGATCACCACTACTGGGGTGGCCTGCGCGATACCCAGCAACTGGCCAAGATGTGCGATGTGTTCGGCCTGGGCGTGTCGATGCACTCCAACTCGCACCTGGGCATCAGCCTGATGGCGATGTCGCATGTGGCGGCAGCGGTGGAGAATCTCTCCTATGCCTGCGATACCCACTATCCCTGGCAGGAGCCGGACGAGGAAGTCATCCGGGGCGGCAAGCTGCCCATTCGCAACGGCTGCGTACAGATCACTGACGCACCGGGCCTGGGCGTGGAGGTGGACCCGGAACAGTTGCGCAAGCTGCACCAGCTCTACCTGGAATGCGGCATCCGCCAGCGCGACGACGTGGGGCAGATGCGCAAGTACAAACCCGACTGGAAGACCGTCAAGCCGCGCTTCTGAGGGCCGCTCTCAGTTTTTGACAGAAAGCTTCACCCTGCCGCGCAGGGGCAAGCAGGAACATCGCGGCCCCCGCCTCACCGTGCGAAGTAAAGATCATGCAGGTGGTCCAGCGCCACCTGATCGGCCTGCTGCGACAGGATCACCTTGCCTCCCTGCATCAGATAGACATGATCGGCCACGCCCACGGCGCGCTCGGTGTTCTGTTCCACCAGGATGATGGTGCGCCCCTCTTCTTTCAGGCGTGCAAGGATCTCGAAGAGTTCGTTGACCACCACCGGTGCCAGTCCCAGCGAGGGCTCATCGATGATGAGCAGCTTGGGCTCCGACATCAGCCCGCGCGCCATGGCCAGCATCTGCGCCTCGCCACCCGAGAGCGATCCAGCCAGCTGGCGGCGCCGCTCGCGCAGGCGCGGGAACATGGTGTAGGCGCGCTCCAGGTTGTCCTTCACGCGGGCGCGATGCTGCGGGGCGAAGGCGCCGACGATGAGGTTTTCCTCGATGCTCATGGCACGGAAAATCATGCGCCCTTCCGGGATCATCGCCATCGAGACCTTGGACATCTCCCAGGTCGGCGTGCCATTGAGCACGCGCCCCTCCAGCGCGACCTGCCCCTGCCCGATCGGGATCAGGCCCATGATCGCGCGCAGCAGCGTGGTCTTGCCGGCCCCATTGGGGCCGATGATGGTGGTCAGCTGTCCCCGCCCCACCGTCAGCGAGACATCCCACAGCACGTTGATGGCGCCATAGCCGGCGCGCAGCTTGGTGACTTCAAGCATTCAGGCTCCCGTGTAGCTCTTGATGACGGCCGGATCATTGAACACCTGCGCCGGTGTACCCTCGGCGATGAGCTGCCCGAAGTTGAGCACGGCCACGCGCGCGCACAGGTTGCTGATGGTCTCGATGTCGTGTTCGATGATGACGATGCCCACCGCGAAGGCTTCGTGCAAACCCTTGAGCATCTGCATGAAACGCCGCTTGCCATTGGTCTCCAGACCGGCCAGCACTTCATCGAGCAAGAGCAGCTTGGGCTGCGTGGCCAGGGCCTTGGCCACTTCGAGCGCCTTCAGTTCGGTCAGCGCCAGGCCGGTGGCGGCATCGCGATCGGCCTTCTCGGCCAGGCCGGTAAAGGCCAGCACCTCGGCAATCCTGCCCGCATCCACCTTGCCGGTGGCAAAGCGCTGCGCCACGATGAGGTTCTGCCGTACCGTCAGTTCGTGCATGGGCTGCGGAATCTGGAAGGTGCGTCCGATGCCCAGCCGCGCACGGCGATGCAGCGGCGCCTTCAGGATATCGGTGCCGTCGAAGCGGATGCTCCCGCCCGTGGGCCGCACCAATCCGGAAATGGCGTTGAAGAGCGTGGTCTTGCCCGCGCCATTGGCGCCGACCAGTCCGACCACGTCGCCGGTGCCGACCTGCAGCGAGACTTCATCGACGGCGGTGAGACCACCGAAACGCACCGACACTTTTTCAAGTTGCAGCATGCTGACCTCCTGCACCGTTGCCCTTGCCCCGTCCCAGCTTGCGCAGCAGCGGCAGCAGGCCATCGGGACTGAAAACGATCATAGCCACCAGCAAGGCGCCCAGCACCAGCTGATGGCCGGAGGGGATGATGTTCTTGAATACCAGCTGATCCAGCAGGTAGACCACCACCGCACCGACCACCGGTCCGGTGATGCTGCGATAGCCACCGAAGATGGCCGCCACGATGGGGATGGTGACCCACAGGCCACTGAAGGCGTAGTCCGGTTCCAGGAAGCTGATGTAGTGTGCATTGAAGGCGCCCACCACCCCGCACATGAAGGCCGACAGCAGCAGCATCATGCCCTTGAGCACGGTGCTGTTGACACCGACCACGCGGGTCGCATCCTCGCTCTCGTGCATGGCACGCAGCGCCAGCCCATAGTGGCTCTCGCGCACGGCGGCATAGATGACGGCGAAGAGGGCCACGATCACCAGGATCACGAAATACGCACCGATCTTGCTGGACAAGTCCACCCCCATCACCGTGGGCAGGCGCGCGATGCTGGAGAGCCCGCCGGAGCCGCCCGTCATGGAGGTCCACTCTGTGGCCAGAATGCGGAAAATATGCGCATACGCCAGAATGGCCAGCGCGAAATACGGTCCGCGCAGGCGCAGCACCGGCAACATCGCCAGCGCCGCCACCAGTGCACCGACGCCGCCCAGCAGCAGTGCGATCAGTACGGGGACGCCGAATTTCATGCTCAATACCGCCGAGGTATAAGCCCCGACCCCGAAGAAGGCAGAATGGCCGAAGCTGATCATGCCGCCCAGATTGCCCAGCAGTGCCCATGACAACGCGATGCCGCCGATCACCATGGCGGCCACCATGAGGCTCATCACGTAGTGATCCTGCGCCAGCAGCAAGGGGGCAGCGACCAGCAACAGCGGCAGCACCAGAGCGGACAGCTTGTTCTTGTTCATCGTCATGGTCTCATCCCCTCCTTGCCCGCACGCCGAACAAGCCGTTGGGCATGATGAACAGCACCAGCAGGAACAATCCCATGCCGGCCAGTTCCTGCAAGGCCGAACTGGCCAGCGTCACGGTCAGCGCTTCGGCCACGCCCAGCAGCACCGCACCGATGAGCACGCCCGGAATCGAACCCACGCCGGCCAGCACAGTAATAATGAAAGCCTTGACCGTGAGCACCCCGCCATAAGCTGGACTGATGACACCATAACTGAACAGCGCCACCCCCGCGAAGGAAGCCAGCACGCCCGCCACGATGAAGGACACCAGTTCGGTATAGCCGGGGTTGATGCCCATGAGCTTGGCCGCATCGCGATTGCTGGAGACGGCACGCACCGCGCGGCCGTACCAGCTGCGCGAGAGCCACCACCAGAGCGCCGCCATCATCAGCAGGCTCACACCAAAGAACAGCACCTCGCTGCGCATGCTGTAGAAGGGACCGAGCACGAAGGCTTCCTGTAGCCATTCCGAACTGGTGGAACGGATGTCGGCCTTCCAGATCAGCAGCATGCCGTTGGTAAGGATCACGCCGATGCCATAGGTGAGGATGAGCGAATTGATCTCGCGGTCCTTCTTGATGCGGCTGACCACGAAATACACGATGGCCGAGGTCAGGCACACCACCACCAGCGCGATGGGAATGGCCAGCACCGGATTGAGACCAAGGCCGGATTCCACCGAGTAGGCAATGTAGGCGGCCAGCAGCACCAGCTCGCCCTGGGCCAGGTTGATGACCCGCATGGCACCGAATACCAGCGCCAGGCCCAGGGCAATGAGAGCGTAGGAGCCCCCCTGCAGCAGCCCGGAATATAGGGCTTGCAGTATCAGTTCAGTCATGTCTGCATTCCGTTGGAGTAGGCTGCGGCGCGGTCGCCTCAGGGCAGCACGCGCCGGCCGGGCATTACCAGGGCACTGCCGGATAATTCATCTTGTTGGTGGCGGCCGACTTGGGCCAGACGATGGCGATCTTGTCCCCCTGGTGCTGGCCCATGTGATGCGTAAAGTTCAGGTTGTCGCCATTGGCACCGAACTGCACGCGACCGATCAGGGTCTCGCGGTCGGTCTTGCGCATTTCCTCGGCCACGCCATCCTTCTTCAGCGTTCCCTTGTCGGCGGCGCGGGCGATGGCTTCGAACAGCAGCATCGATTGCACGTAACCGAACTGACCGAGATAGTCCGGGTCCTTCTTGTAGAGACGACGGTAGGTTTCCTCAAAGAGCTTGCCGTCGGCGCTGGTGAACTGTGCCGGATAAGGCAGCAGTGCCGTGCCGTAGACGTTGGGCACCAGATCGGGGAAGTCCTGGGCCATCTTGGGAGTGGCCAGCGACCAGACGCCGACCATGGCCTTGACGGCAGGCTTCAACACGCGGGCGGCGCGCAGGATGCCGACGTAGTCATTCTCGTAGCCGATCATGGCAATGACTTCCGGCTTGTCCTGCAGCTTGATCTTGTTGATGATGGGCTTGAAGTCACTGATGGCCGGATCGAAGGCATGGGAGGTCACCTTGAGCCCCTTGGCGCCCCAGGCTTTCTCCAGATCCTTGGCCAGGGCGCCAGTGGCTTCCTTGGTGGAATAGACGATCGACACCGAGCGGGCATTCATGTCCTCCAGCAGGCCCACCATGGCCTTCTGGTAACCGGCCACATTGTTGATGCGGAAGAAGTTCTTGCGGCCGCTATTGACCAGGTTGTCATCGACCCCGCCCGAGGTCACGTAGACCAGGCCGGCCTTGCCCGCCGCATCGGCGGCCGGCGCGATGTTGTTGGAACCGTAGCCGCCGGTGATGGCCACCACGCCCTCGCTGGCCAGCTTCTCGACGGCGGCGATGGCCTTGGCCGGGGCCGACTCGTTATCGATGGTGACCAGCTTGATCTTGTGCTTGCCATTGGTCTTGTTGAAGACGTCGGCAGCCACGTTGATGCCTTCCTGCATGCCCGAGCCAACCCGCGCGAGGCTGCCCGTGAGGGGAATCTCCACGCCGACCTTGAGTTCGTCGGCCACCGCCCTGCCCATGCCGCCGGCCAGTGCCGAGGCAAACCCGGCCAGCAGGACCAGTCGCTTGATGCCGTGATGCTTGTTCGTCATTGTCTCCACCTTTTTCATCTGAGTGATGTTGATGTGATGTCCGCCACGCACAGCGCTCGTTTCAGCAATGGACGTACGCAGGATGAGGCCATCCATGCGGACGCATCCCGGCCTCACCGCACCGGGCAGCCATTGCCGAAACAGGTCGCCATGACCCGGACGGCTCGATCTTGTTGTTTCTTGTTGTGATGGACTTGCGCTACTGCACGATTGCCGGAAGCGCTCACGCCTGCGGCGCTGCCGGCTTGCCTGTCTCCGACCTGGTTCTTGCCTGTTCTGTACTGCTGCCCTTCAATGGCGGCCCATGCTGGCTTCTACCGTGCGCACCACGTTCACCAGACGCGGGCCGAGATCTTCCATGAGCATCTCGCGCGTGAGCATGAAGGCCGGGCCGCCGCAGTTGAAGGCCATGATCTTTTCCTCGTTGGCATCGATCATGGGCACGCCCACGGCACTGATGGTCTTTTCCCATTCGCCCACGGAAATGCAGAAGCCATGATCCTGATAATCCTTGAAAGCCTGCTCGATGCCGGCCTTGACCTTGGGCCATTGCTCTTCGTTGCGCAGGCGGATGTGGTCCATCAGGAAATCGCGTTCGTTCTGGGGCAATGCGCACAGCAGCGCGCGGCCCATGGAGGTGGTGGCCAGCGGGATGCGCGAACCGACGTCGCGGCGCAAGGTCACCGCGGACTGGCCGCGCGTGGCCTCGATGTAGACCATGCTCAAGCGATCGCGGATGCCCAGCGCCACATTGCATTGCGAATAGTCAGCCAGCTCCTGCATGGCCGGACGCGCCAGCTTGCGCACATCCATGCCGGAGAGCAGCGAGTAGCCCAGCGCCAGCACGCCCGAGCCGAGCTGATAGCGGCCCTGGTCTTCGGAATATTCGAGATAACCCAGCCGGGTCAGGGTATGCGTCAGTCGCGAGATGGTCGGCTTGGGCAGGCCGGTACGCTTGGCCAGTTCAGTGTTGGTGAGATAGATCTCGCCGGGACGAAAGCAGCGCAGAATCTCCAGCCCGCGCGCCAGGGCATTGACGAACTGCCGGTCGTGGCTCTCATCTTCTCCCTTGAACGACACTATCTCATCCATCCGTCACTTCTCCGCGTGGCAGGGTCGTGCCGAGTGGTCACGTCGCCCTCATTGGCAGTGGAATGTACACACCTGAATTGGCAGTGTCAATTATTTGCGAACGCGTGTTCCGCTGTGCGAAATCATCGGTCTACGTGTGGTCCATCTGCATCGTGTAAAAGCCCTGCCGGCCCCGGCCCCATTCTGAAGAATCGCCCGCAAAGCCGCTCCCCTTCTGCCTCCCTTAGAGAATTGTGCAGATTGTCACCCTTGTTCATGCACGGTTTACACGCACGACGCAAATGCGGTATCGTTGCCGGAAAATCCAATTTGCGAACTTGAATTTCGCTATGCGAACCAACTAAATCAGGAGACTGCTGCATGTCCAACCAAGCCACGGTTGCGGGCGAGCTACCCCCCGTTCATCTGGCGCGCGAAGGCGCCATCCTGGTCGTGACCATCGACAATGCGCCGGTCAATGCACTGGGTGTCGCAGTGCGCCGGGGCTTGCTGGCGGCCATCGAAGAAGGTGAGGCCGATGCAGGCGTGGCCGCCATCCTGGTGACTGGCGCGGGCCGCAACTTCATCGGTGGTGCCGACATCCGCGAGTTCGGCAAACCGCCCCAGGCACCGCTGCTGACCGAGCTGTGCAACCGCATCGAGGCCTGCAGCAAGCCGGTGCTGGCGGCCATCCACGGCGCGGCCCTGGGCGGCGGACTGGAAGTGGCGCTGGCAGCGCACTACCGGCTGGCCCTCGCCAACGCCCGTCTGGGACTGCCGGAAGTCCAGCTGGGCCTGCTGCCCGGTGCCGGAGGCACCCAGCGCACGCCACGCCTCATCGGCGCGCAGGCCGCGCTGGAGACGATGCTCAGCGGTCGCCACCTGGGCGCCAAGGAAGCCCTGGGGCTGGGACTGGTCGACCATCTGGCCGAGGGTGAGGACGCCGCACAAGCGCGCGCGGCCGGTCTGCGCGAATTGCAGACGCTGCTGGACATGGGCGCCCCGGTACGCCGCAGTCGCGACGGCAGCGCCCTGGCCGACAGCGCTGCCGCGCAGGCCGCCATCAGCGCCGCCCGCGCCGAGACCGGCAAGAAATCGCGCGGCCTGTTCTCCCCGCACAAGATCATCGATGCCGTCGAAGCCGCTACCACCCTGCCCTTCGACCAGGGCCTGGCGCTGGAACGCCAGTTCTTCCTGCAATGTCTGGACAGCCCGCAGCGCGCCGGTCTGATCCATGCCTTCTTCGCCGAACGCGAAGTGCAGAAAGCCCCCGAGACCCGCAACGCCCAGCCCCGCCCCATCGCCCGGATCGGCGTGGTCGGCGGCGGCACCATGGGTGCGGGCATCGCCGTGGCGGTACTCGATGCCGGTTTGCCGGTGACCATGATCGAACGCGACGATGAAGCCCTCGCACGTGGACGCGGCCATGTGGAAAAAGTTTACGACGCGCAGGTGGCCAAGGGCCGTCTCACGCAAGAGGCCCGCGATGCCGTGCTGGCGCGCTTGCACGGCAGCACCCGTTATGAAGACTTGTCCGCCGCCGATGTGGTGATCGAAGCCGTGTTCGAAGATCTGAACGTGAAGCAAGCCGTCTTCGCTGAACTGGACCGCGTCTGCAAACCCGGTGCCGTATTGGCGACCAACACTTCCTACCTCGACATCGATGCGATTGCCGCCAGCATCTCCCGTCCTGCGGACGTGATCGGCCTGCATTTCTTCTCGCCGGCCAATGTGATGAAGCTGCTGGAAATCGTGGTGCCGCGCCAGGTCGCCGCCGATGTGGTGGCCACCGCCTTCGAACTGGCCAAGCGCCTGCGCAAGGTGCCGGTGCGCGCCGGTGTCTGTGATGGCTTCATCGGCAATCGCATCCTGGCCGTGTATCGCCAGGCGGCCGATGCCCTGATGGAAGATGGCGCTTCACCCTATGAGATCGATGCCGCCGTGCGTGACTTCGGTTTTGCCATGGGGCCGTACCAGGTAGTGGACCTGGCCGGTGGCGACATCGGCTGGGCCACCCGCAAGCGCCGCGCCGCCACCCGCGATCCGCGTGCGCGCTACGTCCACATTGCCGACCGCCTGTGCGAGCGCGGCTGGTTTGGACAGAAGAGCGGACGCGGCTTCTATCGCTATCCCGATGGTCCGCGCAGCGGCGCACCCGATCCGGAAGTGCTGGCGCTCATCGACGAGGAACGTGCACGCGCCGGCATCACCCCGCGCAGCTTCAGCAAGGAAGACATCCAGCGCCGCTACCTGGCCGCGATGATCAATGAAGGTGCCAATGTGGTCCATCAGCGCATTGCCCTGCGTCCGCTGGATGTGGATGTCACCTTCCTGTACGGCTACGGTTTCCCGCGCCATCGTGGCGGCCCCATGAAATATGCCGACATGGTGGGCCTGCCCAATGTGCTGGCCGACATCCGTACCTTTGCCGCCGAAGACCCGCTGTTCTGGACACCCTCGCCGCTGCTGGTGGAGCTGGTCGAACGCGGTGCCAATTTTGATTCGCTGAACCAGGCCGGCTGATCGCCAAACCGGACTCGCCGGAGACCGTGCGCATCGCCGGTCTCCCCATTGCACCATCCTTCCAGGAGAATTCCATGATGCGGGAAGCCGTCATCGTATCCACCGCGCGTACCCCCTTGACCAAGGCCCATCGCGGCGAATTCAACGTCACGCCCGGTCCGACCCTGGCGGCCTTTGCGGTGCGCGCAGCGGTTGAGCGCGCCGGCATCGACCCGGGCCAGATCGAGGATGCCATCCTCGGCTGCGGCTATCCGGAAGGTACCACCGGCCGCAATATCGCGCGCCAGGCCATCGTGCGCGCGGACCTGCCCATCAGCATCGCCGGCACCACCGTCAATCGTTTTTGTGCCTCCGGCCTGCAAGCCATTGCCATGGCGGCCGGGCGCATCGTGGTCGATGGTGCTGATGCCATGATCGCAGGCGGTGTCGAAAGCATCTCGCAGATCCGCAGCCGTAGTGCCACCGACAGCGGCGACAGCGGCATGGACCCATGGATCGTCGAACACAAGCCCGATCTCTATCTGCCCATGATCGAGACCGCCGACATCGTGGCCGCGCGCTACGGCATCACCCGCGAAGACCAGGACCGCTTCTCCGAAGCCAGCCAGCGCAAGACCGCCGAGGCACAGGCGGCCGGACGCTACCGCGACGAGATCGTGGCCTGCACCACCACCATGCAGGTCACCGACAAGGCCAGCGGCCAGACCAGCCTGCGCGAAGTCACGGTGGAGGCCGACAACTGCAATCGTCCCGGCACCACCTATGAGGCGCTGGCCAAGCTGGCCCCGGTGATGGGTGCGGACCAGTTCATCACCGCCGGCAATTCCTCGCAGCTCTCCGATGGTGCCTCGGCCTGCGTGATGATGGAAGCGCGCGCCGCCGAACGCGCCGGATTGCCGGTGCTGGGCGCTTTCCGTGGCCTGGTGGTGGCCGGCTGCGAACCCGACGAGATGGGTATCGGCCCGGTCTTTGCGGTGCCGCGCCTGTTGCAGCGTCATGGCCTGCGCATGGATGACATCGGCCTGTGGGAACTCAACGAAGCCTTCGCCTCGCAAGCCCTGTACTGCCAGCGCCGCCTGGGCATTCCGGACGAACTGCTCAACGTCAACGGCGGTGCCATTGCCATCGGCCATCCCTTCGGCATGACCGGAGCGCGCCTGGCCGGCCACGTGCTCATCGAGGGCAAGCGGCGCGGTGCGCGCTACGCGGTGGTGACCATGTGCATCGCCGGCGGCATGGGTGCGGCCGGCCTGTTTGAAATCTATTGAAGCGCAGCATCGCTGCACTGCATCCCCAAGGAGACTGGAATGGATCTGAATTTCACCCCGGCCGAAGAAGCCTTCCGCGACAGCGTGCGCGCCTTCCTCGCCGAGAAGCTGCCCAAGGCCTTGTCGGACAAGGTGGCCAGCGGCAAGCACCTGAGCCGCGACGAGATGGAACAATGGCACGCCATCCTCAACGAACGCGGCTGGCTGGCCAATCACTGGCCCCGCGAATATGGCGGTACCGGCTGGACCGTGATCGAAAAATTCATCTTCGAACACGAATGCTGCCTGGCACATGCGCCGCGCGTGGTGCCTTTCGGCGTCAACATGCTGGGACCGGTGCTGATCAAGTACGGCAACGAAGCGCAGAAGCGATACTGGCTGCCGCGCATCCTCAGTGGCGAGGACTGGTGGTGCCAGGGCTATTCGGAACCGGGTGCGGGCTCCGACCTGGCTGCCGTAAAGACGCATGCGGTCCGCGATGGCGACCATTACATCGTCAATGGCCAGAAGACCTGGACCACGCTGGGCCACTACGCCAACATGATCTTCTGCCTGGTACGTACCAACCGCGAAGCCAAGAAGCAGGAAGGCATCAGCTTCCTCTTGATCGACATGAATGCACCGGGCGTGGAAGTGCGCCCCATCATCACCCTGGACGGCGAGCACGAGGTCAACGAGGTCTTCTTCACCGATGTGCGCGTGCCGGTACAAAACCTGGTCGGCGAGGAAGATCGCGGCTGGAGTTGCGCCAAGTATCTGCTGACCTACGAGCGCACCAACATCGCCGGCATCGGCTTCTCGGTGGCCGCCCTGCAACGCCTGAAGAAAATCGCCGCCACGCAACGCAGCCATGGTCGCCCGCTGGCCGACGACCCGCTCTTCGCTGCCCGCATGGCCCGTGTGGAAATCGATCTGGAAAACATGAAGACCACCAACCTGCGCGTCATCTCGGCCGTCGCCGGCGGTGGCGCGCCCGGTGCAGAAAGCTCCATGCTCAAGATACGCGGCACCGAGATCCGCCAGGAAATCACCGCCCTCACCCGCCGTGCCATGGGCCCTTACGCGCGCCCGTATCAATGGCAGGCGCAGGACGAAGGCCACGACGGCCATACGCTCGGCCCGGAGGCCGCTGCCGGTGCGGCCGCGCATTACTTCAACAATCGCAAGCTGTCGATCTTCGGCGGCTCCAATGAAATCCAGAAGAACATCATCTCCAAGATGATCCTTGGCCTGTGAGGGAATGCCCATGAATTTCGAGCACACCGAAGAACGCCGCATGCTGGCCGACAGCCTGCGTCGTCTCATTACCGAACAGTATGGTTTTGAAGAACGCAAGCACCTGCTGCAATCCGCACCCGGCATGAGCCGCGACATGTGGTCGCAGCTGGCCGAAATGGGCGTGATCGGCGCACTCTTCCGTGAGGAAGACGGCGGCTACGGCGGTGGGGGTTTCGATATCGCCGTGGTGTTTGAAGAAATCGGCCGCGGCCTGCTGCTGGAGCCCTTGCTGGGCAGTGCCATCCTGGTCGGCGAGGCCATCGCGGCCGCTGGCACGCCCGCACAGAAGGCCTTGCTGGAACCCATCATCGCCGGCCAGACCCTGGCCGCCTTGGCCCATGAAGAAGCCGACAGTCACTATGCACCCACGCATGTGACCACGCGCGCCACGCAAGAAGCCGACGGAAGCTGGCGCCTGCAAGGCCACAAGGCGGTCGTGGTGCAAGCGGAAGCGGCGGATGTGTTGCTGGTCTCAGCCCGTACCAGCGGCGCGAGCGATGACGCTGACGGCATCTCGCTGTTCCTGATCCCGGCCAATACGGCGGGCCTGCAATTGCAAGGCAGCGACACCATCGACGGTGGCCGCGTAGCCGACCTGCTGCTGCAAGATGTGGCCCTGCCCGCCGACGCCCTGCTGGGCAGCGCGGGCCAAGGCGCTGCGCTGCTGGAGCGCATCCTCGGACGCGGCGTGCTGGCGCTGTGCGCCGAAGCACTGGGCGCGTTGGAAGTGGCCAAGGAAGCCACGCTGGATTACCTGCGCACCCGCAAGCAGTTCGGCCTGCCCATCGGCAGCTTCCAGGCACTGCAACATCGCATGGCCGACCTGCTGCTGGAGGTGGAACAGGCCCGCTCAGCGGTCATCAACGCCGCGGCCGCACTGGAGGCCGATCGCCTCACACGCGAACGCGCCCTGTCGGCGGCCAAGTTCAGCATCGGCCGCATCGGTACGCTGGTGGCCGAAGAATCCATCCAGCTGCACGGCGGCATCGGCATGACCTGGGAACTGCCGCTGTCGCATTACGCCAAGCGCCTGGTGATGATCGACCACCAGCTCGGTGACGAGGACTACCACCTGCAACGCTATATCGCGCTGAGCCGCGACATGCCGGCATGAGCGAAGTCCTGCAGGAGCAGCGCGGTGCGGTGCGCGTGCTCATCAATCACGATCCGGCCACGCGCAATGCCCTCAACGCTAACCTGTATGCCGCGCTGACGGCCGCGCTCGACCAGGCCCAGGCTGATCCGCAAGTGGGGGCCATCGTGCTGGCCGGGGGCGGCAATTTCTTCTGCTCCGGCGGCGACCTGCGCCTGCTGGCCCAGCGCCGCAGCATGGCACCCCAGCAGCGCCGTGCAAAGCTGGAAGGTTTGCACGACCTGATCCGCCACATCGGTCGCTGCAGCAAGCCGGTGATCGCAGCAGTCGAAGGTGGCGCAGCAGGTGCCGGGCTGTCGCTGGCCTTGGCCTGCGATCTGCTGGTGACCACGCGCCAAGCGCAGTTCTCGGTGGCCTATGTCAAGGTCGGGCTCACGCCCGATGGCGGCGTGACGGCCTTCCTCGCGCAATTCCTGTCGCGCCAGATGCTGACCCAGCTGTGCCTGTCGGGCGAGCGTTTCAATGGCGAACGCCTGCATGCCATGGGTGCGGTCAATCAGCTGGCCGAGGCAGGACAGGCACTGGAAGCCGCCGTGCAACTGGCCGCCACCCTGGCCGACGGTCCGGCACAGGCCATGGCCCGCATCAAGCACCTGTGCCAGCATGCCTACGGCGCCACGCTGGAAGAACAACTGGAACTGGAAGCGCAGCACATGGTGCTCTCGCAGGGCGAAGACGAAGCGGCCGAGGGCATTCACGCCTTCCTCGAAAAACGGCCTGCCGATTTCCGGCGGCTGCGTCAGGCACCGAAACAATAGCTGTACCGGGATGCGCACGGACGTCATACAGAACAACAAGCGCAGCACGCATCCCGTCCATGAGGAGACGACATGACTGAACAAACTGCATCCCTGCCGCTGGCCGGCGTGCGCGTACTGGACCTCTCGCGCGTGCTGGCCGGCCCCTGGTGTGCGATGGTACTGGGCGACCTGGGCGCCGAAGTGATCAAGGTCGAGCACCCCGAACGCGGCGACGACACGCGCGACTGGGGTACCCGCATCGGCTCGACCGAGACCGCGTATTTCAACAGCGTCAACCGCAACAAGCGCTCCATCAGCGTGGACCTGCAGACCGAAGAAGGCCAGGACATCGTGCGCCAGCTGGCCCGCAAGAGCGATGTGGTGATCCAGAATTTCAAGTTCGGCGGCGTGCAGAAATTTGGCCTCGATTACGAGACCCTGCGCCGCGACAATCCCGGCCTGGTGTATTGCTCCATCACCGGCTACGACAGCAGCGGGCCGGAGGCCACACGGCCCGGCTATGACCTGGTGATCCAGGGCGAATCCGGCCTGATGTCACTCAATGGCGAGGCCAGCCAGCCGCCGCTGAAACTGGGCGTGGCGGCGGTGGACCTGTTCACCGGCATGTATTCCGCCCAGGGCGTGCTGGCCGCGCTGTACCAGCGCCAGCAGACCGGACAGGGCCGGCATGTGGAGATGGCGCTGTTCGACTGCGGCGTCATGATCACTTCGTATTACGGACTGGAAGCACTGATCCTGGGCGACGATCCGCCGCGCTATGGCAATGCGCATCCTTCCATCATTCCCTATGGCGTCTTCGATGCGGCCGATGGCCGCCTGGTCATCACGGTAGGCACCAACAGCCAGTACCAGCGCTTCTGCCACAGCGTCATCGACCGTCCCGACCTGGCCGAGGATGCGCGCTTCAAGACCAACGTCAGCCGTGGCCAGCATCGCGACGTGCTGGTCCCGGAAATCAACCGCGAACTCAAGGCCCGCAAGCGCGCCGACCTGCTGGCCAAGCTGCACCAGGCCGGCATTCCCTGCGGTGAAGTGCTGGGCCTGCATGAGGCCCTGACCAGCCCGCGCGCTAGCTCTGCCGGCCTGGTCAGCACGCATCCGCATGCGCAAGCGGGCAGCGTACAGGTGCTGACGCCGCCCTATCGTTTCGATGGGGAACGTCTGCCGGTACGCAGGGCACCGCCCTCGTTGGGTGAAGGCACGGGAGAAGTCTTGCAGTCGCTGCTGGGCATGGAAGAAGCGCAGATCGCCGCGCTGCGCGAGCGAGGGGTGTTGTAGCGAGAGGGGAGTAGACCGCCTGCAGGCCACCATGGAGGCGGCCCGCAGGCGATGCGGCATCAGTTGGAGAAAGCCGCCAGCCCGGTGATGGCGCGGCCGAGGATTAGCGCATGCACATCATGCGTACCCTCGTAGGTGTTGACCACTTCCAGATTGACCAGATGACGCGCCACGCCGAACTCGTCGGAGATGCCGTTGCCGCCCATCATGTCGCGCGCCATGCGGGCGATGTCCAGGGCCTTGCCGCAGCTGTTGCGCTTCATGATCGAGGTCTGCTCGATGCCTGAATAACCTTCATCCTTCAAACGCCCCAGGCGCAGGCAGCCTTGCAGGCCCAGCGAGATTTCGGTGAGCATGTCCGCCAGTTTCTTCTGCACCAGCTGGTTGGCCGCCAGCGGACGGCCGAACTGCTGGCGCTCCATGGTGTAACGGCGCGCACGCTCGTAGCAGTCTTCGGCCGCCCCCAGTGCCCCCCAGGCGATGCCGTAGCGGGCGCTGTTGAGACAGGTGAAGGGCCCCTTCAATCCGCGCACGTCGGGGAAAGCGTTTTCTTCCGGACAGAACACGTTGTCCATCACGATCTCACCGGTGATGGAAGAACGCAGGCCGACCTTGCCGTGGATGGCCGGTGCCGACAAGCCCTTGGCCCCCTTGTCGAGGATGAAGCCGCGAATCTCGCCTTCGTCATCCTTGGCCCACACCACGAAGACATCTGCCACCGGGCTGTTGGTGATCCACATCTTGCTGCCGGACAGGCTGTAGCCCCCATCCACCTTGCGCGCGCGGGTGATCATGCTGCCGGGGTCGGAACCGTGGTTGGGTTCGGTCAGGCCGAAGCATCCTATCCATTCGCCACTGGCCAGCTTGGGCAGGTATTTCTGCTTCTGCGCCTCGGTGCCGAAGGCGTTGATGGGCGTCATCACCAGCGAGGATTGCACGCTCATCATGGAGCGATAGCCAGAATCGACGCGCTCGACTTCGCGCGCGATCAAGCCATAGCAAACGTAATTCAGACCGGCACCACCGTATTGCTCATCGATGGTCGCGCCCAGCAGGCCCAGTTCGCCCATCTCGCGGAAGATGCTCACATCCATCTTCTCGTGGCGGAAGGCTTCCAGCACGCGCGGCGCCAGGCGATCCTGGCAATAGGCCTGGGCGGCGTCGCGCACCTGGCGTTCATCGTCGCTCAGTTGCTGCTCCAGCATCAGGGGATCGGCGTAATCGAAGGAATGTCGTTGCGATGTTTTGCTCATGGAAGCCTCATTTGTGCATCAGGAATCGTTGCGGGATCACTGTCGCGCAGACAGTGATCCCGCAGCGGCGGTGGACAAAAATATACGGACTGCCCTGCCCCGGCGCAAACGAATTGTTTGCATCACCGTGTGCTTTTTTCGCACTCCGGTTCCGCCTGTCGAGACGGCCTTCTCCGACCCGGCTCAACCCAATCCGCTGGGCAGGCGATAGGTCTTGGCCTGCTCTTCCAGCCAGTCCTGGAACAGGCGCAGGAGCGGCCGCTCGGAGGTGCGCTCGGGATAGATCAGGTAGTAGGAGTGGGTGCTCAGGTAATCGTGATCAACGGCCACCACCAGCAGGCCGCGCCGCAATTCATCCTCGATCAGGAAGCGCGGGATCAGCGCCACGCCCATGCCGACGATGGCCGCCTGGGTCAGCATGGAGAACAGTTCCAGCTGGGTGCCCACCAGATCGTTCTGCACCTGCATGCCGAAGGAGGCGAACCACTGCCGCCACACGTAGGGACGGGTGCTCTGCTGCAGCAGCGGATAAGCGAGCAGCTCGGTGGGCGTGAGCTTGCGATCGGGACCGATGAGTTCCGGGCTGGCCACCGCCACCATGCTCTCGCGCATCAGGAACACACCCTCGGTACCGGGCCAGCTGGCTTGCCCGGCGTAGAGCGTGGCATCGAGATTGGTCTCTTCGAAGAGGAAGGGCCGGGTGCGCGGCCGCAGGTTGACGGTCACGCCCGGATGCTCCTCCAGGAAGGAACGCAGGCGCGGCAACAGCCAGCGGGTGGCGAAGGTCGGCATCACGCCCAGCTCCAGGGTATCGCCATGACCGTCGCGCGACATCAGGTGCAGGGCATCGCGCTCGATCTCGTCCAGGCGCTGACCGACCTGATGACTGTAGCTCACCCCGGCCTCGGTCAGGCGCACGCCGCGCTTGGTACGGCGAAACAGCTTCAGGCCCAGGAATTCCTCCAGCGCAGCCACCTGACGGCAGACTGCACTTTGCGTCACGGCCATTTCCTGCGCCGCCTTGGTAAAACTCTGATGGCGTGCAGCAGACTCGAAGACCGCCATGGCCTGGGTAGAAGGGATCTTTCGGCGCATCGGGCAAAAATGGCTCTGAAGTGAATTTTATGCACATCTTATTACAGCGGCGGCGCATTCCAAAATGATCATATGAATAATCTTGTCTGACATCCAGATCACTATCGATATCAATTAGCGCATTGCCTGCATGATTAATTTCATTGGATGGAATTCTTGCCGCTCATTAAGATCAAGCCCGATCCAGCCATGCGACCATCGAACAGCAAGCGCCGGCGGCCGAGGGAGGCCGTTGGCGACAAGAGAGACAGGATGGGCAGGAAGCCGACGCTTCGTGACGGCATGACAGCATGACATCACCAGCACTTCATTGCTCCTCGCGACCACGCCCCCGGCCGCATGCCCCTCTTGACGCCCGCACGCCAAACGGGTGACCTCGCCATCGACGCGTCGACCGCATCGTCGGGATCCGAAACTGAAAACGATATAAAACAAATGCGAGGAAGACATGATCTGGTTCTACAACCTCAACATCGCCAAGAAACTGGCCCTGTCCTTTGCGGTGGTGATTGCGCTGACGCTGTTGCAGGGGCTGTTCGCCATGAAGGAGCTCAAGCAGGTCAACAGCGCTTCCGGCGAGATCGTCAACAAGTGGATGCCGACCATGGATGCCGCCCGCGAGCTGCAGGGTTCGCTGCCGCCGCTACGACTCAATGAACTGGAACTGGTGACCGCCGTCACGCCGCAGGAGCGCAGTGCGGCCAATGCAGCCATCAAGAAGCGTCTGGATGCGCTGGCCAAGCAGCGCGCGGTGTTTGAGCAGCGCATGTCCGAGCCGGAGGAAAAGCAACAGTACGCCCAGTTCGGCAAGAATCTGGCAGCCTATCTGAAAGTAGATGAGCAACTGGCCGAGATGGCTGCCAACCAGCAGTATGACGAGACGCGTGCCCTGTTCCATGGGGAATCGGCCAGGCTCTATGCCGCGATGGTCGGCAACCTCAATGCCATCGTGAAGCTCAATGCCAGCGGCAGCGCCGATGCCGATGAAGAAGCCTCGGGCGTATTCCGGGGTGCGCAGCGCTGGATCGTAGGACTGCTGGCGGCCACCGTTGCCGTCGGTTCGCTGCTGGCGTTCGTGGTGGCGGCCAATGTCTCGCGTCCGCTGAAGGAAGCGGTAGAGATTGCCCAGCGCGTGGCACGTGGCGACCTGACCCTGCGCATTCGCCCGGCCGGTCGCGACGAAACCGGACGCCTCATGGAAGCCCTGCGCCTGATGAACGACAGCCTGCGCGACATCGTCAATGAGGTGCGCCAGGGGACTGACACCATCGCCACCGCCTCCAACGAAATCGCGCGCGGCAATCTGGATCTCTCGAACCGCACCGAACAACAGGCCGGTTCGCTGGAAGAGACCGCCTCGGCCATGGAACAACTGACCTCCACCGTGACCCAGAACGCCGACAACGCCCGTCAGGCCAACCAGCTGGCGGCCACCGCATCGGACATCGCCAGCCAGGGCGGTGAAGTGGTGGGTCAGGTGGTGCAAACCATGGAAGGCATCACCGAGAGTTCGCGCCGCATCGCCGACATCATCAGCGTGATCGATGGCATCGCTTTCCAGACCAACATCCTGGCGCTCAATGCGGCGGTGGAAGCGGCCCGCGCCGGCGAGCAGGGACGCGGCTTTGCGGTGGTGGCCTCGGAAGTGCGCTCACTGGCGCAGCGTTCGGCCGGTGCGGCCAAGGAAATCAAGGAATTGATTGACGACTCGGTGCAGAAGGTCAGCGCCGGCAGCGCTCTGGTGGAACGCGCCGGCAGCACCATGACCGAAGTGGTGGCCAGCGTGCGCCGCGTGACCGACGTGGTGGCCGAGATCAGCGCGGCCACGCAGGAGCAAAGTGGCGGCATCAATGAAGTCAATCTCGCCATCACGCAGATGGATGAGACCACGCAGCAGAATGCCGCACTGGTGGAGCAAGCTGCGGCGGCAGCGGATTCGCTCAAGGGGCAGGCGGGGAATCTGGCAGCGGCGGTAGGCAAGTTCAAGCTGGATTGAAGCAGTATGGCCGACGCCAGATTGCCTGGTGTCGGCCGCGTGCGCTGGCCTCGCGTGCAGCCAAGCTCAGGCGGTCACGGCCCCGTACGCGAGAGCAGCAGCCTGAACCCGAGGCTTATCATGACGCCGCCCGCGATGCGGTCGAACCAGTGCTTGCCCTGCACATACCAGCGGCGTGGACGCGATGAAGAGAGTGCAACGGCCACCAGGCCATACCATCCCGCTTCGATCACGAAGACCAGCAGCAGCGTCAGCGCCTTGAAGGACAGGGAAGTCTGGGCCGGCAAAAAGGCGGCGAACACGCTGGTGTAGGCGATGGCGGTTTTCGGATTGCTGATCTGGGTGACCAGGCCCAGCCACAGGGACCGGCGGGACAAGGAGGGTGATTGGTCGCGCGGTGCGACGTCGTCAGCCATCAGGGGCGTACGCGCCCCGCGCCAGATGCGCCATCCCATGTAGGCCAGATAAACACCACCCCCGAACTTCAACACCAGATAGAGCGAAGGCACTGCCAGCAGCACTGCCTGCAGCCCCAGCAAGGCCGCTGCGGCAAAGAGCACGCCGCCGATCCCCATACCCAGTGCCGCCAGCAGGCCATTGGGTCGTCCGCCGCCCACCGAGGTGCGCGCCACCATCACGAAGCTGGGGCCGGGGCTCATGGTGGCCAGGCTCAGCGTGGCGGCCAGTCCGATCATTTCAGCAAGATGTTGCATGGATAACCTCCTTTTGGCGGTGAGGACGGATCTCATCGGATTGCTTCTGCAGGAAGAAAGGCACCTCGCTCGCACCGATGCCCAAGTCATTGAGCTCGCGTGCGCCCATCTCCCGCATTTCCTGCGCGGCGCTCCCGTGTGAAGCGTGATGGTCCCCGAGGACGCGGGCAAGGACCTCTCTGATGATGTGCCACATGGACTTCTCCCTGGATGAATGGGCAGATCATCCGCCAATCGAAGTCATTGGTAAAATTGAGTTTAATGACAGACACTATCAGCAATACTGATGACATAACTCAGCTTCAACGCTGAACCTTTAATCGAGCTGCAGTCGCACTTCATCTCCACCGGCCACCATAAATCAAACACTAACGATCAGAGAAAATATTACAGCCGTTACAGCGATATATATTTTTCCCTAACGGGGACGCCGCATCCCATCGCTGCTCTTGTGTCTTCCCAAATAAGTCAAATAAAAATTCTCGTAGCTTCATAGCTAGTCCTTTTTCTTTTCAATCGAATCGCCGTAGTTAAGTGGAGAAATTCCCGTACCGCTCCATCTCCCTTGCCGCTGATGCTCATGTTGCAACCGGAAGCAAGGGTGGAGCCCCCCCCAACGCACAAGCCGGCGCCTTGATATCACTGCCGTGGACGAGGATGTTGCCGTCGCCACCTTCACCGTTGACAGTGATATGTCAGAACGCATAGCAAAGCACAGAATATATATCGACGCTTATAGAGGATTCGCTTTCAGATACGCCGAGATATCCTCTTCGGCAATACCAGGCGCGCCAAGGTCGAGCCACTCATTCAGAGATTCAGGGTGAGCAGATAAATATTTTCCGCCATCAATCACCTTCGTCATAGTGTTCCCGTACGAGGTCAAGAATCTTAAATGATGCACGAGCAAGACCCACATTCTCTTCTGCTCTGCTGTCTGCGGCGCTCCACACGATGCACCTGATAAATACGTCGACTCCCCTTCTACGAAGTCAAGTAGATCTTTTTCCCGCCCAGCCGCCAACATTGCTCTGATGCATTCAACCTTATTCATGCTTTCACTCATCTAGAAAATTCCGCACTATCACCAATTACACTAACATTTTTGAAGCCTAGCGACCTCATCGTTTTGCCAAGTGGGGTAGCCCATGCAGCATCAGAAACACTACGACCAGAAGATAAAGCGTCCCAAAACACACCACGATTAACGTTACCAAATTTGGCTGATATGGTCGCGATCCTCTCCGGCCCCACAAACTCAATTGATCTGGAAATCATTTCCGTTCCCACTCCCTTTCCTGAAATGGTCGTACCGTACCAATCAATATGCAAAATACCCTTGGGGTAATAAGTTGCGATCAAATCACTTTGCGCAAAATCGCTTGCCACAACTACCCCAGCTTTATCAAACTTCTGCCTCGCCGAAAGTTCAATTTCAATACGCCCGTCAGGTTTCTCCTGAGCCTTAATTTCAAATTTCAACCCCGTTCTTGGGGCAGGGACAAATGCCTGCGGTGCGGCCACATTTTTACCGCTACCGTCAGCCACTGATAGCTTTGAGTCATCTGGTTTTCTGATACGGCCGACATCCCCATACACATTCTCCAAGTCCTGATCCGCGGTATATCGATCACGATCAAGCGTTACCGTCGGTAGCTTTTCCTTTGGCAAGACAAGCTTCCTTGCCTCACCCACCAGGGCTGGAGTAGCCGCCGCGATAGCAGACAACGCCGCGATTCGCAGAAGACGATAGTTCATGGCCTGCTTTACCAGTCCATCACAAGCAGCCGCGCTCAGTCCACCACAGTTATTCGTCCTGAAGGTCGCAACCTCCTTCGCCTGATCAACATCCGTTCCCATCAGAGACGCGTTGCCCATCACGGAACCATAACTGATCACATTCGCTTGACGCCCGATCAGCGTATCTTCAAGTTTTGTATAGCCGAATGGCAATACCTTTACCTCGTTGACACTCGCCGCTTCAGCCAGATTTTTTTGGACGCACGCTACATCCCCTGAAATGATGCAACTTTGCACTGCGGCGATATTCTGGTCAGAGATCTCCTTGTATTTTTTAAAGATTGAGGTGACGTCTCCGTCGCTGCAACGACCGTTCTTCTTGCTGCAAGCCTCAATTTCCTTCTTGAGCGCGGCAGCATCAGCATGCTTGAGGAAATTATTGACGACCTCGTTATAAGCCGCAGCCCCACCCGGCGCCCCACCCGCTACCGCGCCCACCAAGGTACTCGACAACCCCGTCAACACCTTCGCCAGATCAGCATCAACACCAGCCTGATTCAAGGCCGAAGCCACCTTAGGTGCGGCTAAAGTACCCGCTCCCGCACCAGCTGCACCGGCGAGACCACCTGTGAGCCCGCCCACAACGGTGTGCGCCAAAGCCCGCATGTTTCCATCTGGCCCCCACTTAGTTTCCAACGCACTGGCCTGATCATTGAGCTGTGTTGCCACGGCAGGATCAGTTGCGGCATTGGCCTGCTTGCGCAAGTCTTCCGCCTTCTTCTGCTGTTGCTCAGCATAGTCTCCGATCAACTTGGAAGCCTGCTGTCCAAACGCCCGTGTAATCTTGGCCTGCGCTTCAACATCCTCACGCAGTTGATTACCGTCCCAGTTCTTGGCCAGGCCATTGCTGCTGTCCTTGCCGGTACGCACACACGTATCCAACGAGGCCACCGCGTGATCTGGACTCTGGCCGGTTTTTTCCTGTTGTGCCTGTGCATCCGTAATGGTCACGGCACCACCAGAAACGCCACTGCGCGTCACGCTCGTCTCGCTACCCGAGGCATTTCCGATGCCGATGCCGCCACCGGGCTTTCCGCCCGACGTGCCCGCACTCACGCTCTGACTCTGCGCCGAGTATTGACTACGATTCTGGAGATCACTGCTGGTCAGCGTTCCTGTGGTCAGGTTGTTCTTGCCCTGTTCCAACGCCTGATCCGTACTGGCAATCTGTGCAGCCTTCAGATCCGTATTGCGCTTGACGTTGATCTGCAATCCACCATTGCCGGCCGTAATCCCTGCCTGCTGGCCTACATTCGCGTAGTCCGCATCCACACGACTGCGGCTTGCGCTGATGCTTCCTCCAGAAGAAGGGCCTATCGTGGCGCTGCCGCCAATGCTCTGGTCCCGACTCTTGAAGGTGCTGGTGTCCTGCACGCTGGCGATGTTCAAATCACGGCCTACATTCGCCACCACCTGTTCACCTGAGACGGTAGCGCCTATCAGATTGGTGTCGCGCCCAGATTCAAGCTTGGCCTGCCCGCCCGCACGCATCCGCGTCGTGACGTTGGACACATCCTTGCCATCACTATTGCCACGGCTACCCGCTGCGTTGGCCGTAAAACCAAACTGGGTCTTGGTGCCAAACTGCGCAGTAACGCCAACTCCCCATGACGACGACGACCTATCACTATGCTGTTCATCCGTGTTTTGAGTAGCGATGAGATTGATATCGTTATCCGCCTTGAGCGTCAGATTGCCCTTGGCATTGATGTCGCTGCCTGCGATGATGATGTTGCTGTTAGCGCCGTCCCCCTTGGCGCTGATGCTCATGTCGCCACCGGAAACAACGGTAGAGCCGCGTTGCGTCACCGTGTTCTGTTCAGTACGACTGCTGTTCTGGCTGCCACCAATCGTGGCGCTGATGCCGACGTTGGCTGAACCCTCGGCAGCGCCTTTCTGCATCTCTCCCACGGCGCTATAAACCGACATGCCCGCCGTTGCAGCAGCCAGTGCCTGTACTCGGCCATTCCTGGTTTTACTGGCCGCCTCCGCCATCTGCTGCACCGTCTGCACCGCCGACAACACCGGACTGGTCACCGCCACCGTCACCCCTTGTTGACGGAACTTGTCCTCGGTCACGGTGCGGCTGCCCTGCTGTGCAGCGAGAATGCTGACCGTCCGGGCCACGATGTCGATGTCGCCACCGGGTGCCAGTACATCGCTACCCACCTGCGTGTACCGATTGCCCGCCACGATGCCCACATCGCCTTGCACGCTGCCAATGGTCGATGCCGACGCAGTCTCGCGATTGCGATCCACATCACGGCTCTGCATGCGGCTGCCCACGGTCACGCCGATGCCCGCTCCCATCACGCCACTCTTGGTCTCCTGACGGAAGTTGTGCTGGGTGCTGCTCTCGCTTGCGGCAACAATGTTCACATCCCCGCCTGCCACAAGCTTCGTCCCCTGCGTAGAAACGATCTGGCTGCCTTTAACATTCACATCGTTCCCTGAGCGCACAAGAATGGTATCCCCGGAGAAGATACTGCCTGCCTCCCGGCTGGTGCTGCTGGCGTCATCGGTGCGCACCGTCGTGGCCGACAGGATCCCGCTGCTGCTGCGCTGACCCTGGTCACGTGCACTGGCCGAGACGTTGGCGGTGCCGATACGCACGTCACGTCCGACCTCGACTTGCAGCGCGCCTTCGGCGACTACCTGCGCGCCCTTGCTCGTCACATCCTGACCCGCCTGGATGCGGACGCTGTTGCCGCTGACCTGCGTGGCGACCTCCTTGCTGCCGCTCACCACGGCGCGATTGACACCGACCTCATTGGTGCCGTGTGCACCATTGGCGCGGTCCACGAAGTTTGGACCGGTCAAGCGGCTGACCCAGTTGCTGCCACCCTTGTCATCGGCCCAGCGGATCTCCTGCCGGAAATACTCCTGGATCACACCAAGACGCACATCCCTTCCTGCCGAGAGCGTGGCGTCGCCGCTGGCGGCAATGACGGCAGCATTGGCTTGCAGATCGCGGCCGGCCAGCAGCACCACGTCCTTGCCGTTGACGCTGGCCACCTGATTGATGTTGCTGCCCGTGGTGGTGGCATTGGCGGTGGTGACGCTGGTACTGCGGATCACCACATCGCGGCCCGCACTCAAGGTCAGCTTGTCATTGGCGCTGATGACGCCACCGGCATGCTCGATATCAGTGGTGGCTGCGACACGGACATCACCCCCATCGATACTGCCGCCGAGATTGCGCACGTTTCCGCGCGCAGCGTCACGCCCCCACGCGCGGCAATGGTGCCGCCCCGATTAATGACGTCCTGCACGCTCTGTAGCACCACCTCATTACCGGCGATCAGGGTCTGTCGGCCACTGACACGCAGATTCGACGGCTGCAGATAGACTTGCGGCACCAGCACTTCCTGCTCACTGCCATCGGCCAGCGTTACCTTGCGTTGTACCAGCCAGACGATGTCGGTCTTGAGTTGGGCGATCTGTGCTTCGGTGAGCGCAATGCCCAAGGCATAACGCTGGGTCTGCGCCTGCTGCAGCCCGGCTTGCATCAGCGCCAGATATTGCGCCTCGTTGTTGCTGAATCCGTTCAGATAGCGCTGGCCGGTGGCCTCCTGGATCTGGCGCTGGATCAGTTGTTGTTCATAGAATCCATCGCCGAAACGCTGGTAACCCGGCGCGGGACCCGCGCGATCCTGATACGCGCGAACGAGGACGTCAGAAGACAACCAATTCCGCTCACCGATGAAGTGCGGATCGGTCTGCACCAGTGGCGCCGCCGCGCTGCTCTGATTGATCTGGTACAAGGCATTGGCCGGCAGGCTCAGGTCGACCGCGGGAGCACGCAGGTCAGTGGTCTTGCCCGTTCCCTGCGGCGCTTGTGCAGGACCGGTGGCAGGTGTGCGAGGAGTCCGGTCGCGCGTGCTGCCCACCTCGTGCGTGGCGCTCACGTCAAGTGGGAATCGGGTTTCTATCGTTTGAGAGGCGTAAGGCGCGCTCTCATAACGACGGTCGTCGGCTTTGAAGCGATGACTCTTGATGTAGGTTTTTACCGCCGTACCCACCGAGGTAACGATCTGCCTGCCCAGCGGACCGGTATTGTGGATGGCGGTGCCATTGACGTTGTCACCGGCCAGGGTGCCACCGGCGATGAACTGACTGGCGTAGTTGTTGACCTCCCCGGCGGCCAGATTCATCCTGCCGCCGGAGGTGATCATGCCGGGTGCGCTGCGGGTGACGATAGTCCGCTGGATCTGCTCGGTGCCGTCGTAGATGATCCATTGACCGAACATTTGTCCGTCAAAGGGGGATTGCGCCGAGGGTAAAAGCAGGCGGAAGTTGTCTTCATCGCCCATGGCTCGCCAGTTCTCGGCAGCGATGATCTGGCCATTATCCTTGTGGACGATGCGCGCATGCTCTCCCGAGATGAAGTCGGAAGATCCCACCAGCCGGTAGTTGATGATCCTGCGTCCTGGCTTGCTCTCGTCGGCGATCTCGAAATGCGCATTGCGATTGTTGATCGCATCGGCCGCAATAGTGAGTGCACCATCCGCATTGACAGTCGCACTGGTATTGTTGACTTCGCGCGCACGTCCGCTCGCACGATGGTCGCTGCCGATGGCGCCGCCAATGGACATGTCTGCGGCTGAATACAGCAGCGCCTTCTCGCTGTTGTGGAGCACCCCGGTCCCGATATCCAGACGCTCACGCGCTGCGATGACCGGGGCCCGCAGCACGCCATCGATGGTTTGCGAAGCGTTGTGTAGCACCTCCGCAGCGAGCGCAATGCGGTCACCGTAAATGCGTCCGCTACCGAGGTTATAGAGCGTGCCGGCCTGAATGCGCGTGGTGACGCCATCGATCAGGCCCCGGTTGATGAAGTCCTGCCCCGCTCCGGCAGACAGCGATACATCGCCGCCCAGGATGGACGCGCCCGCATGATTCTGGAGTCCCCTGGCCGTCACGCGCAACGCTGCCCCTGCGACCAGCGTGCCGTAGTTGCTGAAGCGGCCGCCAGTGCGCAGATCGAGATGGCCAGCGGCTGCGGTTTCGCCGCGCTGCTCCAGGTCGGCGGCCACGTCGATACGCAGATCCTTGTGACTCAACAGCAAGCCCTTGCCGATCAGGGAGTCGGACGTGAGACTCAGGTCATCGCCTGCGAGGATGCGTCCGCGATTGTTGTCGAGGCTGTTCACTTGCAGACGGGCTTGGCCACCTGCCACCACCACACCTGCGCCATTGCCCAGCGCCCCGGCCTTGATGTGCAGATCCGTGCCGGCACGCACACCTTGATTCTCGCCCGAATGCAGGTTGTGCAGTGCCTGACCGTGCGTATCGAGGTCGAGGCTCTTCAGGGCCTGCAACAATCCGCCCTCATTGTTGACTTCACCGGTGGAGAGCGTCAGCTTGCCCCGGACAGCGATACTGCCGGCACGATTGTCGAGCTCTGCGCTCTCTGCTTTCAGGTCTTGCCGCGCAAAGAGCACGCCGCGCTGATTGTTCAACCGCCGATTGCGCGCATCAATCACCACCTCGCCGCCGCCAAGCGTACCGTCGCTGTTGTCGATGCCGGCTGCCGCGAGCTCCAGCCGTGTGGCGGCGAGGAGCTTGCCTTGGTTGCTGGTTCTTCCGTCTGTCACCAGCACCAGAGAACTCTCGGCCGAACGGAGCCTGCCGTGGTTTTCCAGCGTGGCCGCATTAACGGTAAGCGTATCGTTGGCGCCGATCTCTCCGGTGTTGCTCAGGCCCTGTTGCAGCAAGAGCTTCATGCTGCCCGCGGCGGTGAATGTTCCTCTGTTGTTAAGGGCCGTCGCCTTCAATGAGACGGATTGCTTGGCCTCAACAGTGCCGCTGTTGTCCAGTGTGTCACGGACGCGCAGGAGCAGCGCGCCCGGTGTCAGCACGTCACCGGTGTTCTCCATCGCCGCCGCACGGATCGTGATACCGCCATCCCCGAGCAGACTGCCCGCATTGCGTATCGAACCGCCACTCTGCACGCTGGTGTGACCGGTGCTGTCGATACGACCGGTGCGGGTGTTCTCCAGGGAACCGACTTCCAGCACGGTACCGGCCCTTCCCCCCAGCCTGCCCTGGTTGATGAGCACGCCCGCACTGCGTATCTGCGCATCCCGGCCAGCAGCGATGGTCCCGGTGTTTTCCAGACGGCCCGCCGCCGTGACGACCAGCTCTCCTTCGGTGGCTGCCAAGGTGCCGCCGTTGTGCACGCCCACACCATGCCTCGGTGGCGGTCAAGTAAATGTGGCCGGCATACATGCCGCCCAGTTCGGCCACGTCGATGGCGCGCATCGACGGTGCATGGCCGGATGAGCTCTCCGGCGTGACCTGCGCGTGATCGGCGCTGACCGTATTGAGACCGGTGGTGAGCCGGAGCTCTCCGGCGCGCAAGGCAGCATGAACACGGGACCGCTCGGGCGATCACCTCCGCATATGTCGTGCCACCGGCTCGCAGGCCGGATCCTTCAAAGCTGATGACGCCGCCGCCAACACGATAGCTCTCCAGGTTGCCCTGTCGGATGACCGGCGTCCCCGTGGTCATGGTGGCACGCTGCGCATTGATGAAGCCGCAGCCCACGCAGGTGATGCCGGAGGGGTTGGCGATGATCACCTGCGCCCGGTTGCCGGCGACCTCGATGAAGCCACGCAGGTAGCTCGGGTCCGGTGAGTTGATCTGGTTGAGAATGACCTGCGCGCCACCCTGGGGCATCCAGGGATTGCCGGCGATGTAGCCGCCCAGTTCGGTCTTGCTGGAGCCGCCCGCGTTGTTGAGGATGACTCCCCGACCATCCACATCAAAACGCCGGTAGCTGTTGACCGACAGGCCCTTGGCGTTGGGCTGCCGGATGTTGACTACCGGTACGCCATTGGCGCCCCTGAGCACCACCGGCTGCTCTTCGCGCGGCGCGTTGCGGTCTATCAGGATCTGCGCATGTGCCACGCTTTGCCAGGTCAGTGCGAGGGCCAAGACCAGCGTGCAAAACTTCCACGATGCCGGTGCCACCATACCGGCTCCCCCACGTGCCGTCGGCAACTTCTGGCCGCTGATGGCCGAGGCGGTTTCCGCAACCGCCATCAGCATGCCGCGATGACGATCGAAGACCAACTGGTAGCGCTGACGGTTCATGGATCGCCCCTTTTTGCGAGATCGACCCGGGCCGGATGCCTTATCGATTCGAGGCGCAGTCTATTTTCTTGTCTCTTTCTGAAATATCAGAAATGTCTCATTTCCAAGAAACTTAATGGCAGGGGTTTTGGCAGATTTGATTGCTTTCGAAGATCGGTTTTTTGATCTGATGAGAAATACCTTTGATAGCCTTCATGTCTCTTTCATTTATCCAAACGGCACTGACCGGTATGACATGACGAACCGGCGCCGCAAGCACTACGTTCTCGACTCAGTCAATGCCAGCCCCTGCTGTCCGCACGGATATGGAAGTCCTGCCACCAGCGCTCGAAGCCATTGGTAAAATTCACCCCAATAACCGCCACTATCAGGAACCCTGATGAGAGAACTCAGCCTCGACCAGTTGCGCACGCTGGTCACCATCGTCGACCTCGGCACATTTTCGGCGGCCGCCAATGCGCTGCACCTGGCCCAGCCCACGATCAGCCTGCATGTCAGCGATCTCGAAGAACGCCTGGGCAGCGCCCTGCTCATGCGCGGCAGCCGTCGCGTACAGGCCACGGCGCTGGGCGCGCTGGTGATCGACCGGGCCCGGCGCCTGTTGCGCGATGCCGACGATCTGCTCGATATTGCCAGGAAGCATGTCGAAGGCAAGGTCGGCAGGGTCAGACTGGGCACCTCCACCGGCGTGGTGGTCAACCTGCTGCCACGCGTACTGCGCCAGCTGGAAAACAGCTTCCCGGGCATCGATGTGGAGGTCAACATCATGGGCTCCAACGAAACCATGGCACGCCTGCAGGAAGGCACGCTCGATATCGGTCTGGTGGCCATCCCCATCCCGACGCCCAAGGAAATCATGATCACCCACTGGCGCAGTGACCGGATGATGGCCTTCCTGCCGGCCACATGGAAATCGCCCGCCGCCATCAAGCCGAGCTGGCTGATGGACAAGCCGATGATCTTCAACGACGCCACCACCCAGATGTACCGGCTCACCATGGCCTGGTTTGCCGAGGCCGGGGAAAACCCGCGCGCACGTATCGAACTGAACTACAACGAAGCCATGAAGAGCCTGGTCTCCGCCGGTTACGGCGCGGCCATCCTGCCGCTGGAACAGCCCCTGGCCGCCGAGCTGGACCGCCACAAGGACGTGCGCATCGTGCCGCTGTCGCCGGTGCTCAAGCGCCACATCGGCGTGGCCCATCGCGCCCTCCCCAACCTGGACAAGGCCACCGTGAACGTGCTGGAGACGATACGGCAGTTCCAGCAGGCCTGACGCGGCGGCGGGGCCGCCGGACAGTGCATTAAACACAGCTTAATGCTCGATTCACCGAGCATTAAGCACGGTGCAATCCCGATCTCCTATAGTCGATGCTCATCGACCTACCCTCTTCAGGAGTTCCCCATGAGCCTGGCTACCCTGCCCACGCCCGCCGCCTTGATCGACATCTCCCGCATGGAGCACAACATCGCCCGCATGCAGCAGCGCATGGATGCGCTGGGCGTGCGCTTCCGTCCGCACGTCAAGACCACCAAGTGCCAGCAGGTGGTGCAGGCGCAACTCCAGGCCGGTGCGCGCGGCATCACCGTTTCCACCCTCAAGGAAGCCGAACAGTTCTTTGCTGCCGGCATTACCGACATCGTCTACGCCGTCGGCATGGCGCCCACCAAGCTGGGCCAGGCGCTGGCGCTGCGCCGCCAGGGCTGCGACCTCAAGATCGTGGCCGACAGCGTGGTCTGCGCCGAAGCCATCGTGGCGTTCGGGCAGGCGCAAGAGGAATGCTTCGAAGTCTGGATTGAAATCGACGTGGATGGCCACCGCTCCGGCATCGCCCCGGAAGACGCCACCCTGCTGGCCGTGGGCAAGGTGCTCCACGTCGGCGGCATGCGCATCGGCGGCGTGATCGCCCATGCCGGCTCCAGCTATGACTACGACAATGACGCCGCCCTCATCGCCGTGGCCGAACAGGAACGCGCCGGATCCGTGCGTGCCGCCGAACGCCTGCGCGAAGCCGGCCTGCCCTGCGAGGTGGTCAGCATCGGCTCGACCCCGACCGCGCTGCGTGCCGAACACCTGCAGGGCGTGACCGAAGTACGTGCCGGTGTCTATGCCATGTTCGACCTGGTGATGCACAACGTGGGCGTCAATACCATGGACGAGATCGCCCTGAGCGTGCTGACCACCGTGATCGGCCACCAGCCCGAGAAAGGCTGGGCCATCGTCGATGCAGGATGGATGGCCATGAGTCGCGACCGCGGCACGCAAGGACGCAGGCACGACTTCGGCTATGGCCAGGTCTGTACGGAAGATGGCAAGGTGCTGGAGGGCTACCTCATGAGCGGGGCCAACCAGGAACACGGCATCCTGTCGCGCCAGGGCAGTCCGGATGCGCAGATCGCAGAGCACCTGCCCATCGGTACGCGCCTGCGTATTCTGCCCAACCATGCCTGCGCCACCGGGGCGCAATATCAGGAATACCGGGCCATCGCCGCCGATGGCAGCGTGGCCACCTGGCCGCGCTTCAACGGCTGGTAAGCGCCCCGCCCTTGAGGCCGCTGCCAAACCAGGACTGCGCCAGCGCCACCCAGTAACGCACGCCTTCTTCGATGATGTCGTCGTTGAAGTCGTAGTGCGGGTGGTGCAGCGAATGCGAGGCGCGGTCCTGCGACGCATTGCCGATCAGAACATAGGTGCCGGGCCGCTCCTCCAGCATGAAACCGAAATCCTCCGAGGTCATGTTGGCCGGGATGCCGGTACGGATGCGTGCATCACCGAAGGTCTGGCGAATCACCCTTTCACAGAAGTCGGTCTCGGCCGGGGTGTTGATGGTGGCCGGGTAGTACTGGAAGAATTCCACGTCGACCTTGGCCCCATAGGCGTCGGCCAGCGCATGGCACATGCGGCGGATGTCTTCCTGCAGCTTCTGCTGCAAGGTGGAGGACAGGGTGCGGATGGTGCCGCGCAATTCGGCGCGGTCCGGGATGACGTTATCCGTATCGCCTGCATGGAACATGCACACCGAAATGACGGCAGGGTCGACCGGGTCCTTGTGGCGCGCCGCGATGGTCTGGCACTGCAGGACCATGGAGCAGGCCAGCGGGATCGGGTCCAGCCCCAGGTGCGGCTGGGCCGCATGGGCGCCCTTGCCGGTGATGGTGATCTTCAGACGCGAACCGGCAGCCATGATGGGACCGGTGCGCAGGCCGAACTGCCCGGCCGGCAAGCCGGGCCAGTTGTGCATGCCGAACACGGCTTCGGTCGGAAACTGCTCGAACAGGCCGTCATCGATCATCTTGCGCGCTCCCGCCCCGCCCTCTTCCCCCGGCTGAAAGACGAAGTGCACGCTGCCCGGCAAGGTCGGCTGCTGCTTGAGTACGCGTGCCGCGCCCAGCAGCATGACGGTGTGGCCGTCATGGCCGCAGGCGTGCATGATGCCGTGGCTGCACGAGGCGTGCGCAAAGTCATTGGCCTCGACGATGGGCAAGGCATCGAGGTCGGCGCGCAGCACGATGCCGCGCTGCGGATCGCTGCCCGGCAGGCTAGCCACCACGCCGGTGCCGCCCAGGCCGCGCGTGACCTCATAGCCCAGCGCCTGCAGCTCCCGCACTACCACGTCGGCGGTGCGATGTTCCTCGAAACGCAGCTCGGGATGCGCGTGCAGGTCGCGGCGCAGGCTGGCCCAGTGGGCGCGGTGCTGGTGAAAGGTGTCTTGCGGATGTTCGGTGTGTTCCATGATGCTCATGTGTTCATGCCGTCGTAACGGCGGTGACGAAGGCGATCAGGCGTAGTAGCCCAGGATCGATTTCACTTCCATGTATTCCTCCATGCCTTCCACGCCATACTCGCGCCCGTTGCCGGACTGCTTGTAGCCGCCGAAGGGGGCCTGCGGGTCCCAGGCCGGATAGTTCAGGTGCACCTGGCCGGACTGGATGCGGGCAGCCACGGCGCGCACCTGGTCCTTGTCGCTGCCCTGCACGTGCGCGCCCAGGCCATAGACGGTATCGTTGGCGATGGCGATGGCTTCTTCCACGGTGTCGTAGGGCAGGATGGCCAACACGGGTCCGAAGATTTCTTCCTGGGCGATCACCATGTCGGTATGCACGTCGGAGAAGATCGTGGGCCGCGCATAGTAGCCCTGCTCCAGACCGTCAGGACGTCCGGCACCACCGGCCAGCAGGCGCGCGCCATCCTGCATGCCGGCCTCGATCATCTGCTGCACCCGCAGGAATTGCGCGCGGTTGGCCAGCGGACCGTGGGTCGTCGCGGCATCGGTGGGGTCGCCCACCTTCATCTGGGCCAGCGTTGCCAGCGCCAGTTCATGCACGCGATCCAGTGATGCACGCGGCACGATCAGACGCGTGGGCGCGCTGCAGGACTGGCCCATGTTGCGGAAAGCGGCCGCCACGCCGGGCGGAATGGCACGTTCCAGGTCCGCATCGGGCAACACCACATTGGGCGACTTGCCGCCCAGCTCCTGGGCCACGCGCTTGACGGTGACGGCTGCGGCCTGCGCCACCAGCACGCCGGCGCGGGTGGAACCGGTGATGGAAATCATGTCCACCTGCGGATGCGAGGACATGGCCGCACCGACCTCGGGACCGCTGCCATTGACCAGGTTGAAGACGCCAGCCGGAATGCCGGCCTCATGCACGATCTCGGCAAACAGCAGCGCCGACAGCGGGGAGAGTTCGCTGGGCTTCAACACCACGGTGCAACCGGCCGCCAGTGCCGGGCCAACCTTGGCGGTGATCTGGTAGATCGGCCAGTTCCAGGGCGTGATGAGGGCACAGACCCCAATCGGCTCGCGCACGATGGCCGTGGTGCCGCGCGGGCGGATGAAGGGGTAATCGGCCAGGTTGTCGCGCGCCACCCGCAGGTGTTCGGCGGCCAGCGGCACGTGGGCGGTGCGGGCATAGGTGATGGGGGCGCCCATCTCCAGCGTCAGTGCCTGCGCGAACAGCTCGGTACGTTCCACCAGCAGCGCATGCACCCGGCCCAGCAGTGCGGCGCGCTCCAGCGGCGAGGTCGCCGCCCACGCGGCAAACGCCCGGCGCGCGGCCTGCACGGCCTGGTCCACATCGGCGGCGTTGCCCAGTGCGATCTCGCAGACGCGTTCCTCCGTGGCCGGCGAGACCACGGCAGCCACTCCCTCGCCTTGCGGGCGCTGCCATTGGCCATCGATGTAGAAGTGATCCAGGCGGCCGTTGCGCTTGAGGTGCGCCAGCGGGGAGACGGTGTCGGTGGAAGCGGTGCGGGTCATGTCGGGTTGTCCTTGTTTCGGGTTGGTTGCGCGTGCGGCGCAGTGTCACAGCAGTGCCGTGGCCTCCACTTCGACCTGCAGGCCGAAGTGCAGTGCCGGGACCGGCACCACGGCGCGCGCCGGGCGGGCGCTGCCGGCCCAGCGTGCGTAGATCTCGTTGAAGGCAGGCCAGTGCGCCACATCGGTGAGATAGATGCGGACCTGCAGCAGCTTGCCGATATCACTGCCGGCACCGGCGAGTGCGGCTTCCACATTGGCCAGCACCTGCTGGGCCTGGACCTCGAAGCTGGCCTCTGTGAGCTTGTGCCCGCTGGCATCGATGGGCAACTGGCCCGAGATGAAGACCATGCCATTGCCGAGGGCGACGTGGCTGTAGTGGCCACCCGGTGTGGCCAGGCCAGTCGGGTTGAGGGTGACGGGGGTGGTGTGTACGGTGTTGTTCATGATGGGCCAGGCTGAGGTGGAAGGAAGGCCGGTCAGGATAACCGACGCATTTCCTGTGATGGACTGTAGCCAAAACACTTTCAGCGATGTTTAATGTTCGTTCAATTCACCATTAAGAGGTTTTTAATGCTGCAACTCGATGACATGCAGCTGCTGCGTGCCCTGGGCTCGGCCAGTTCGCTGGCCGGTGCTGCCCGCCTGCTCGACCTGACGCCGCCGGCAGTGACGGTGCGCCTGCAGCGCATCGAGGACCGCGTCGGCGTGCGCCTGGCCAATCGCGCCGCGCGCGGCTTCGCGCTCACCGACGAAGGCCAGCGCCTGGTGCAGGAAGCCATGGACATCCTGGAGCGCATCGAATCCATCACCGCCAGCGTCTCGCGCGAATCGGATCGCGGGGCCGGCGGCAACCTGGCCAACGTGAGCGGTTCGCTGCGGGTAGTCGCGCCCTTCGGCTTCGGGCGTCGCTACGTGGCACCGCTGATCCGAGATCTGCACCGCAGCCATCCCAAGCTGAACATCTCGCTGCTGCTGGCCGAAAGCCCGCTGGCGGCCTCCACCGGCGCTGATGCCATCATTTCCATCGGACGCGTCAAGGGCTCTTCCTGGGTCGGGCACTTCCTCGCGCCCAATGCGCGCTTGCTGTGTGCCGCGCCGGGGCTGGCCAAACGCATGCAGCGCATCAAGCATCCTTCCGACCTGGCCGATTATCCCTACCTCAGCCTGCGCGAGAACGACGACGACCTCAGCCGCCTGCGCTTGACGCCCGTCGACAGTGCTGGCCGCCGCACCGGCAAGGCGCTCACGGTCAAGCTCAATGGGGCGCTGTCTTCCAATGACGGCACCATCACGCGCGACTGGGCGCTCGATGGCGAAGGCTTCGTGGCACGTTCCGAATGGGACTGCGCGCATCTGGTGGCCGACGGCAGCCTCAAACGCGTGCTGCCCGGCTGGCAGCTCGATCCCGCACCCATCATGGCGCTGCTGCCGGGCCGCCAGGGTCTCACGCTGCGCCAGCGCGTCTTCCTCGATGCCGCCAAGCGGGCCTTCCAGCCCGTGCCCTGGCGGCGCTGAACTGCTTCAGAAATCGGCCACCTTGCCCCAGGACGAATCCGAAAAACGACTGGGGTGATAGGGACGCGGATCGACGATGGGCTCCACACCGCTGGCCAGGTCCGCGATCAGGTGGCCCGCGCCCGGCCCGATGCCGAAGCCGTGACCGGAGAAACCGGCCGCCAGGATCAGGCCCGGTGTCTGCGGCAGCTCGCCGATGCCCGGCACGCCATCAGGCGTGCTGTCCACATAACCGGCCCACGTATGCGTGACCTTGGCCTGCGCCAGCTGTGGCAGCAATTCGACGGCGCGGCGATGGGTGGCGCGGATCGAGACCGGATCGGCCGACGCATCCAGGATGCGCATGCGTTCCATGGGCGTGGGCGCATCCATGCGCCAGCGCGACAAGGTCTCATGGCCGCTGCGCCAGGCTTCCAGCCCGCCCGGCGACAGGCTGCGCCAGCGCTTGGCGAACATCGGCAGGAACTGCGGCGAGAAGCGCAGGAACTGCATGGTCGGATCGACCCGCGCACGGCCACTGATGGCCAGCGCATAGGACCCGTTGCTGCGACGGGTGACAGCGACGCCCGAGGTGTAGAGCGCGCCCGGCAGGGGCTGCTCCATGGGCGCCACGCTCATGATGGATTGCCGCACCGACGCCTGCGGGAAGCGGATTCCCAACTGATGGCAGAACGACGAAGCCCATGCACCACCGGCCATGACGGCCACCTTGGTCTTGATGACACCGGCTTCGGTGATCACGCCCGAGACGCGGCCACCTTCGGTTTCGATGCCACGTGCGGCGCATTGCTGGATCACGTGACCACCCAGCTTCATGATGGCACGTGCCACGGCAGGTGCCGCCTTGCCCGGGTCGGCGGTGCCGTCGGTGGGCGAGAAGACGCCGCCTTTCCAGGCGCGTCCGGTGGCATGGCCGCGTTCAGCAGCCTGCTTGGCATCGAGCATGTAAGTGGTCACGCCGGCGGTCTTGGCGAAGTCGCCCCAGGCTGCCCAGCGGGCGATTTCTTCATCATCGTTGGAGAGATAGAGCAGGCCGCAGCGCGTGAAACCGGTGTCTTCGCCAGTCTCGGCGGAGAACTGTTCCCACAGGTCGATGCTCTTGGTGGCCATGGGCAGTTCGCGCGCGTCGCGGTTCTGCTGGCGGCACCAGCCCCAGTTGCGGCTGGATTGTTCGGCACCGATGCGGCCCTTCTCGACCACTGCCACCGAGATGCCGCGCTTGGCCAGATAGTAGGCGGTGAAGATACCGATGATGCCGCCACCGATGACGACCACATCGGCCGAGGCCGGGGGAATCGTGGGACTCTGGACCTGTACGAGCGGGGGCGACATGTTACTTGCCTCCTTCGGCCGGCACGGTCTGCACCACGTAGAACTTGGCCACGCGCTGGCTGCTCTCCCAGCCGATGGCCGCACCCAGCGGCACGAAGACGGCATCCCCCCGCTCGACGGCCACCACGCTGCCATCGGGTTCGGCAAAGCGCACGCCGCCATCGAGGATGTGCATGAATTCATTGACCGGATGGGCACGCACGATGCGGTGATAAGGGGTGGAATCCCAGGTGCCGATCTTGCAGCCTATGGAGCTTTCATCGATCACGTTGTCGCTGCGGCAGGTGGGTACCTCGCCCAGCAGGATTTCCTTGGGCAGCGAATTGGCCGAGGGCTTGAAATTGGCCTCGGCCACCAGCGGGAATACGCCCGGCTGCACCGGGTGCGGGCAGTCGGCGGCACAGAACACCACCAGCGTGGGCTGTCTGGCCGAAAGGCGTACGGTGGCGCCGGTGGCAATGACCACGCCGCTGTCAGGTTTGAGCACCAGGGGCGCGGCGCCTTCGGTTTCGAGGGTCAGCTCGCCTTGCACCACCACCAGGGTTTCCTGGTGCGGGAAGCGGGCGATGTCGAGGCTGCCTTCGAAACGCAGGCGGCCTGCGCTCATGCCGCCAATGCCCTGCCAGGCAATCTCGCGCATGGCGGCGAAGGGGTCGGAGGCGCCCAGCGCGCCCGGATGGAATGGGGTGGATACGGGGGTGCCGGAGGCACGGTACAACACCAACGCTGCAGTCATTTTTTCTCCTGTTTCCTTGGGGTGGGCGGGACCGTCCGGCCAGCTCGGCTGATCTCTTGCAGTCCTGCCCGAATCTCTTCTTCATGTCAGACGATGCTACGGCGCCGGCATGTGGCTGTGATTAATGCTCTTCGAATCCAGCATTAAGCCTGGCTTAATGCTGTGAAGCTGCCTCACCCGCCCGGCTTGGCCAGCCGCCAGGCAGCCAGCGGGTGACCACGCGGGGATCAGACCGTGATGCCCTCCACCGGCACCAGCGGCCTCTGCGACTGCTGCAGATCGGCATCCGAGCGGTGACAGAGAATCTCTCCGCCATGTTCCATATTGCGGCGGCGTGGCGGCACCACGTTGCACACACCATCGATGCGCTGCGCACAGCGCGGCAGGAAGGCGCAGATCTCGGGGGAAGGATCGACCGCACCGATGGGCGGCAGCTTGTGCTGGCCGGCGCCGGCCACCTGCTCCAGCCAGCCTTGCTGCATGGCCGGGACCGACGACAGCAGCAGGTGCGAATACGGGTGATAAGGCGGTGCCATCATCGCTTCGCGGGGGCGGTTGGCCACCATGCGGCCGGCATAGAGCACCACGATGTCGTCGCAGATGGCGCGCACGGTGCTGATGTCGTGGCTGATGAACATGTAGGACACCTGCAGCTCGCGCCGCAGCTCGGCCAGCAGTTCCAGGATGGCGGCGGCGACCACGGTGTCCAGCGCCGAGGTCACTTCGTCGCACAGGATCAGGTCGGGCTTGGCGGCCAGGGCGCGGGCCAGGTTCACGCGCTGCTTCTGACCGCCGGAGAGTTCGGCGGGCAGGCGGTCGATGACACTGGAAGGCAGCTTGACCAGATCCAGCAGTTCGGCCGTACGGCGGCGCATGGCATCGCCCTTCAGGCCGTGATAGAAGGACAGCGGACGGTTCAGGATGCGGCCGATGGTATGCGCCGGATTGAGCGCCGTGTCGGCATTCTGGAACACGATCTGCACGCGGCGGAATTGTTCGCGGGTACGGCCTTCGAGCGTGGGCGAGAGATTCTCGCCATCGAGCTGGATGCTGCCGCGCGCCGGCGCGATCATGCCGGCCACGGCGCGCGCCAGGGTGGTCTTGCCGGAACCGGATTCGCCGATGATGCCCACGGTGCTGCCGCGCTGGATGGTGAGGTTGATGTCGTCCAGGATGCGTACGCCCGGCAGGCCCAGGCGATCCGGCGCACCGTAACCGGCGACCAGGCCGCTGATGCGCAGCAGCGGGGCCTTGGCTTGTGCCGGCACGGTCTCTGGCAGGATCTCGCGCAGTTGCACCACGCGTGCAGCGGGGCAGGCAGCGGCGATCAGGCTTTGCGTATAGGTATCGGCGGGCGCATGCAGCACCTGGCCGGTGCTGCCGACTTCACGCACGGCGCCATCGCGCAGCACGATGATGCGGTCGGCCATCTGCGCCACCACGGCCAGGTCGTGGGAGACGTAGACGGCGGTGGTGCCGATTTCCTTGACCACCTTCTTGAAGGCGCGCAGCACTTCGATCTGGGTGGTCACGTCCAGCGCCGTGGTGGGCTCATCCAGGATCACCAGCTCCGGGTCGGTGATCAGGGCCATGGCCGCCATCACGCGCTGGAGCTGGCCGCCGGACACCTGGTGTGGATAACGTTCGCCGATCTTGTCGGGGTTCGGCAGGGCCAGTGCGCGGAACAGATCGACCGCCTTGCGCATGGCGCCGGCCTTGTCCATCACGCCGTGCTGCAGGGCACTTTCGATCACCTGGTCCATGAGCGTGCGGGCCGGGTTGAAGGCGGCCGCTGCACTCTGGGCGATGTAAGCCACGTGGTGGCCGCGCATGGCCAGCAGGGCCTTCTCATCCATCTGGTCGATCTGGCGCTGACCGATGCGCACCTGGCCACCGGCAATGTGGCAGCCGGCACGCGCATAACCCAGCAGGGATAGCGCAATGGTGGTCTTGCCGGAACCGGATTCACCGATGAGGGCCACGACTTCGCCCGGCGCCACGGTGAAGCTGACGTTCTTGACGATCTCGACCTCACTGCCGTCATCCTTGCGGGCATTCACGCGCAGGCCCTGCACCTCCACCAGTGGCCGCTGCGCTGCTGCGCCAGCCGCACCGCCGGCACCGGCGCCGTTTTCCTTGCCGAGGAAGATATCGAATTGCTTCACGGGCTTACTCCTTGGCAGCGCGCTTGCTGCGCAGGTTATCGATCAACAGGTTCACGCCGATGGTCAGCGAGGCAATCGCCAGCGCCGGCATGATCACCGCCAGGGCACCCTCGCCCAGGCCGGAAATGTTTTCGCGTACCAGCGAGCCCCAGTCGGCGTCCGGCGGTTGCACGCCCAGCGAGAGGAAGCTCAGGCCCGACAGCAGCAGCACCACGTAGACGAAGCGCAGACCGAAATCGGCCATCACGGGACGGATCATGTTGGGCAGCATTTCCACCGTCATGATGTACCACACGCCCTCGCCGCGCGCCCGTGCAGCCTGCACGTATTCCATGGCCTGCACGTTGACTGCCAGCGAACGCGCGATGCGGTAGGCGCCGGGCATGTAGGTGATGGCGGCGGTGAGCACCAGCAGGAACATGGAGGAACCGAAGGTGGCCACCATCATCAGCGCGAACATCTTGCTGGGAATGGAGATCAGGGCATCGAGTGCACGGCTGATGACGGCATCGCGCCAGCCGCCCGAGAAGGCCGCGAACAGCGCGATGGCCGTGCCGGAGAGGCTGGCCACCAGGGTCGACAGCAGGGCCAGGCCGATGGTGGCGCGGGTGCCGAAGAGGATGCGGCTCAACATGTCACGGCCCAGGTAGTCGCTGCCCAGCAGGAACTTGTGGCTCATGCCGGAGAACACGTCGGTATCGACGATGGCGGTAGCGTCATAGGGCGAGAGGCTGGGGCCGATGATGGCCATCAGGATCCAGAAGCCGACGATGGCCATGCCGATCCAGGCCATGGTCGAGTGGCGGCGTACGCGCCTGGCCGGTGCGGTGGCGGCAGCCACAGGCGCGCCGGCTTCGCTGCCGGTAGAGTCGTGGAGAGCTTTCATCGGGTCTTCAACCTTGGATTGGAAACAATGGCCAGCACATCGGCGGTGAGCACCAGCAGCAGGTAGCCGGCGCAGAAGATCATGGAACAGGCTTGCACCAGCGGCATGTCGCGGGTGGTCACGGCATCGATCATCAAGGTGGCGATGCCGGGGTAATTGAAGATGCTTTCGACGATGATGACACCGCCCAGCAGGTAGGACAGGCTCAGCGCCACCGCATTGGCAATCGGCCCGATGGCGTTGGGCAAGGCATGGCGCAGCACGATGCGGGTGCGCTTGACACCTTTCAACAAGGCCATCTCGGCGTAGGACGAACGCAACTGGTCGATCACGGCGGCGCGCGTCATGCGCGTCATCTGGGCCACGATCACGCAGCACAGGGTCAGCACCGGCATGGCATAGGCCTTGACGAAGGCACCCAGGGTGTCTGCATCGCCCACATGCGACAGGGCCGAGAGCCAGCGCAGCTTGACCGCGAAGATCATCACGGCCACGGTGGCCACCAGAAATTCCGGCACCGACACCATCGATACCGCACTGACGTTGACGGCGCGATCAAAGAAGGAACCGCGATACATGGCCGAGAAGATGCCCAGGAACAGCGCCAGCGGCACCGACACCAGGGCCGTCACGGCGGCCAGCATGAGCGAGGCCGGCAGGCGGCCGCCAATCATCTGCGCCACCGGCACATTGTTGACCAGTGACATGCCGGGATTTCCTGACAGCAGATTGCCCAGCCAGTGCGCGTAACGCACCGGGGCCGGCAGATCCAGACCATATTGCAGGCGCAGTGCGGCCACCGTCTCGGGCGTGGCCGCCTGGCCCAGCGCGGTCTGGGCGGCGTCGCCCGGCAACAGGTTGGTGATGAAGAATATGCCGGCCGAGACCAGCAGCAGCGTCAGCACCGCCTGCAGGAGGCGACGCACGATCAGACGCAGGACCATTCCATTCATAGCTTTCCTCGGTAACGAGTGGCGGGGCCGGCCATCAAGATGGACCGGTCCCGCGCGACTTCCACTGACAGCGTGCGTCAGGCGTGAGACTTTCCCGTACTCACGCGTCCAGCCAGACGTACTCGGCGCAGGTGTAGTTCATGAACGCACCCAGCGGCACCGGATCGATGCCCTTGACCTTGGTGCTCATGCCTTCCAGATTGATGATGAAGACCGGGATGCCCAGGCCGCACTTCTCGTGGATCATGGTCTGCAGGTCGGCATACATGGCTTTGCGCTTGGTGAAATCGGTCTCGCCGCGGGCGGCCACCACCAGCTGGTCGAACTGCGGATTCTTCCAGCCCGATTCGTTCCACTGTGCATCCGACTTGAAGAACTGCGTGAGCAGGATGTCGGCGCTGGGGCGCGGATTGATGTTGCCGAAGCCGACCGGCACCTTCATCCACTGATTGGACCAGTAACCATCGGCAGGCACTCGCTTGACATCCAGTTTCAGGCCGATCTTGGCGGCGCTCTGCTGCATCAGCACGGCCATGTCGACCGAACCGGTGGCGGCCACCGAGGCCACGATGGGGATGGTGCTGCCCAGCACGCCGGCCTTCTCCAGGTGGAACTTGGCCTTGTCCGGATCGTAGGGACGCTGCGGCAGGCCGGCAAAGTAGAAGCGGTTGGTCGGGTCGATCGGCTGGTCGTTGGCGGTGACGGCATAGCCACGGAAGGCGGCCATCTTGATCTGTTCGCGGTCCAGCAGGTACTTCATGCCCAGGGTGAAGTCCATGCTGTTGCCCGGTGCCTGGTCCTGGCGGATGACCAGGTCGGTGTACTGACCCGACTTGGTTTCCATGACGGTGTAGCCCGGGGTGCCCTTGACGCGGCCGGTGGAGCGGGCGTTGACGTCGTTGATCCAGTGCACGTCACCGGAGAGCAGCGCATTGACGCGCGCGGCTTCGTCGGGGATGCCGAACAGTTCGACTTCGTCCAGGTAGGGCAGGCCCGGCTTCCAGTAATTCTCGTTGCGTACGCCGATGGTGCGCACGCCCGGGGTGAATTCCTTGAGCTTGAAGGCGCCGGTCCCGTTGGGAGTACTGAAGTTGGTGGTGCCATCGCGGATGATGAGGAACTGCGCGGTGGCCAGGATCACCGGCAGGTCGGCGTTGGCGCTGGTGAGCTTGATCTGGACTTCGTTGGGGCCGGTGGCCTTGACCGACTCGAACTGGTCGGCCACGACCTTGACCTTGGACGCGGTGGCCGGATCCTTGTGGCGCATGATGGAATAGACCACGTCAGCCGGGGTGAACGGCTTGCCGTCGTGGAAGACCACGCCCTTTCTCAGCTTGACGGTCCAGGTGATGGCGTCGGTGGTCAGCATTTCTTCGGCCAGCACCATTTGCGGCGCAAGCTTGCCATCGAGCTTGGTCAGGCCGTTGTAGAACATGTGCACCCGGGTGTAGTCGGTGGAGTGCGCGGTCTTGGCCGGGTCGAGTGTGTCAGCGGTGGAGCTGGTCTGGGTAGCGATACGCATCTTGCCGCCGCGCTTGCCGGTCTGCGCCATGACGCTGCCGCTGGCGGTCAACAGGCCCGTGCCGCCGACCGTCATGAGGCTGCCAGCCAGCAGGGTACGCATCATGTCGCGGCGGGTGAAGCCGCCCTGCGCGTGTTCCAGCGCGTCGCCGGTGATGATGGAACCCTCTTGGGGGTGATGTCCGTTTTCCTGCTTGCTCATGAAATGCCTCACGATAAAAGTTCAACCACGAAGACCACTGGTCTGCTTTGCCGTCTGCGTTTTGCAGATCCCTCCGGAGAGCAGACCGCCTGTTGGTCCCGCCACACTCCTCGCAACATTGATACCAGGGCGGGAGCACGCCGGGGAAATGCGAGAACTGCGCGGGAGCCTTGCGCTCCCGCCGTCCCCTGTCTTACAGACCGAGTACGCCCGGCAGGCCGGAGATATCCTTGATCTCGGTGTAGCCGTAGTGCGGGGTCGAGGGCTCATGACCACGGGCCACGAAGACCTTGTTCTTGATGCCCATGTCGGAAGCCGGCATGAGGTCGTAGCGCAGGCTGGAAGAAACGTGCAGCACGTCTTCCGGATTGCAGTTCAGGTTGTCCAGCATGTACTCGAAGGCGCGCAGGCGCGGCTTGTAGGCTTGGGCCTGCTGGGCGGTGAAGACCTTGTGGAAGGGTGCGCCCAGTTGCTCGACGTTGTGCATGATCTGGCTGTCGTCGGCATTGGAGAAGATCACCAGCGGGAACTCCTTGGCCACCTTGGAGAGGCCCGCCGGTACGTCGGCGTGCGGACCCCAGGTCGGCACGGCCTTGTAGAAGGCACCGGTTTCCTCGTCATTGGTCTTGATGCCCCAACGTTCACAGGTGCGGGTGATGGCGTTCTTGCAGACCTGTTCGTAGGGCTTCCACTGGTCCAGAACTTCATCCAGGCGGTATGCCGCGAACTGGCGCAGGAAGAACGGCATGTCTTCGGCCGAGACACGGTCGGCATAGATCTTCTGGGCGGTTTCCGACATCTGGAAACGGGTCAGGGTGCCGTAGCAATCGAAGGTAATGAACTTGGGCTTGAAAATGCTCATGAAAAATCGTCCTGTCAAAAATGGGGGGGCGCATCACCTGTCGGCCCTGCGCTGGATGCTGCTTGCTTGCGGGATTGCGGGTCAGTGCATGAGAAGGATTACAACATAGCGAAACCTGCGGTTTATTCCTTTTTGACCGGGCCGCGAAACAGAAATATGTGTTTTCGGCGGTCCAATCAGCATAGCTTGCCGAGCAGTGCAGCAATGCGAGTCGGGTGCGCCGCTTTGGGGCATTTTCACCAAGCTGGTGCGGATCGTGTCCGCCCGCCGGTCCGTCTCCGGGGCTGCATTCGTACAGGCCGTTCATCATCGGCACCGGCCTGCACGCCTCGCTGCACTGCCTGGGCAGAGCCTGCGGGGCTGCACCATGCTACTGCCGATGGCGCCCAATTTTGTGCCGAGAAGAGGGGGCAGATCGCCATAAGATTGCGAATTGGCGGGTCCGAAGACCGCCGCTCTGTGCCGCACCGGGTGCATCATCGCTGGGGTAGCGTTGCGGGCCCGGCCTGCGGACGGGCTCGGCAACGCAAGAAGGCTGGAAGACAGAAACCATTTATATGATTTGGCGGAGCAGGGTCGATCTACCTCGGACTTCATCCGCCTCGCCACCGTATCGACAAGGACACGCTGCATGACCACCGAAAGCACACTCCCGGCCAGTGAGGCCATCCAGACCACCCTGCGCCCCATGCGCCCGGAGGACCTGCCCAGTTGCCACGCCATGAGTCTGCACCTGTACTGGCCGCATCGACTGGCCGACTGGCAGTTCCATCATCAGGTCAGCAGCAGTTGGGCAGTCGAACTGGAACAGCCCGATGGCACGCGCAGCGTGGCCGGCAGCGGCATGCTCTGTCCGCTGGGTGAGGACTACGCCTCGCTGGGTCTGGTCATCATCACCGATGCCCTGCAAGGCCGGGGCCTGGGCCGTGCCATGATGCAGCGCCTGCTGCAGGACGCCGGGGCGCGCAATGTCATCCTCAATGCCACCGAGGCCGGACGCCCGCTCTATGAAAAGCTGGGCTTTGTCGTCACCGATACCCTGAGCCAGCACCAGAGCACCACCGCACGGGCCACTCCGGTGCTGGCGCCGGATGCCCGCATCCGTGCGCTGCGCAAGGAGGAATTGCCGCTCCTGCTGGCGCTGGATCGTCAGGCCAGCGGCATGGACCGCAGCGCCCTGCTGGAACCGCTGCTGGCGAGCTCGGAAGTGGCCGTGCTGGAACAGGCAGGCCAGGTCAAGGGCGTGGCCTATCTGCGCGAGTTCGGTCGTGGCCGCGTGATCGGTCCGGTCATCGCCAGCAATGTAGAGGATGCCAAGACACTCATCGCCCATTGGGTCAACGCCTGTCCGGGCGCCTATCTGCGCATCGACGTGCCGGGTCGTACCGGACTCAAGCCCTGGCTGGAGGAGATCGGCCTGACCTGCGTGGACAACGTGGTCAGCATGTGCCGTGGCACCCCGCCCGCACCTGCGACACAGTGGCGCACCTATTCCATGATCAACCAGGCACTGGGCTGAACGGCCCCGACAACACCACCATGACTTTTCTCTACAAGGCCGATCCGGTACGCGGCGCCGAATGGGCGCAACTGTTTGCCGAGAAGGCACCCGAACTGCCCTTCCAGATCTGGCCGCATGAAGGCGATGGCGCCAGCGTGCGCTATCTGGCCGCATGGACGCCGCCGGACGATATCGCGCAACGCTTCCCCAAGCTGGAAATCCTGTTCTCGGTGGGGGCCGGCATCGACCAGTTCGACATGTCCACCCTGCCGCCGGAGCTGCCCGTGGTGCGCATGACCGAGCCCGGCATTGCCGCCGGCATGGTGCAGTACGTGACGCACGCCGTGCTGGGCCTGCATCGCGACAGCCGCATTTACGCGCGCCAGCAGCGCGACCAGGTATGGCGCGCCCATCGCGTGCGCCCGGCCTCGGCCTGCCGCGTGGGCGTGCTGGGACTGGGCATGCTGGGTCGCGCAGTGCTGCAGCAGTTGCACGGGCTGGGCTTTCCCTGCGCAGGATGGAGCCGTTCGGCGCACCAGATGGACGGCATCGATTGCTACAGCGGCAGCGATGGCCTGCGTGACTTCCTGGCCCGCACCGATGTGCTGGTGTGTCTGGTGCCGCTGACCGAGGACACGCGCGGCCTGCTCAATGGCGCGCTGTTTGCGCAATTGCCGCGCGGAGCCGCCCTGGTCAACGTCGGACGCGGCGGCCATCTGGTGGAAGACGATCTGCTGGCCGCCTTGAATGACGGCCAGTTGAGCGCCGCCGTACTGGACGTGTGCGAGACCGAACCCTTGCCGCAGGGCCACCCGTTCTGGACGCATCCCGACATCGTGCTCACGCCCCACATCGCCAGCATGACCCAGCCCGATGGCGCCGTCGATGCGGTGCTGGAGAACCTGCGCCGCCATCGCGCGGGCCTGCCCCTGCTGGGGCTGATCGACCGCCGGCGCGGTTACTGAGTCCAACTGCCCCCGACCGGAGATGCCGCATGGCAAACAAAATGCCGAACGCCCCTGACACAACGGCACGCCATGCCGCCGGTCGCGGGCAGTTCGCGTCACCTCTCTGGCCAATGCGTTCTATCCTTGATGGCATGGCGAAGTGCGTCAGCGCCCCTTCCCTGCCCCCATTCACTTCCTGACCCTGAAGCCCCGACCATGAAGCTGGAATCCTACTGGACCGATTCTGCACCGCTGTTCATCTCCCCCACGCGCGAGCTGCCCAGGCAGGTCGACGTGGCCATCGTCGGCGGCGGCTTCACCGGCTTGTCGGCCGCGCTGGCGCTGGCAAAACGCGGCGCCTCGGTAGTCGTGCTGGAAGCCGGCCCGCACGTGGCCGCCGAAGCCTCGGGTCGCAACGGCGGCCACGTCAACAACGGTCTGGCGGTGGACTATGCGGAGGTCGCGGCCAAGGTCGGCGTGGAACGCGCGCGGGCCTGGTATCACGCCTATGACGACGCGGTCGATACGGTGGCGCGGCTGGTGGAGGAAGAACAGATAGCCTGCGATTTCCTGCGCCACGGCAAGCTCAAGATGGCCACCAAACCCTATCAGATGGAGGCCCTGCAACGCAGCGCCGACCGCCTCATCGCCGATGGCGTGGACAGTGACGTGGAAATCCTCGATGCGGCCCGCGTGCAGGCCGAGGTGCAGAGCGAGCGCTTCCATGGCGGACTGCTCTACAAACGCAGCGGCCAGATGCACATGGGCCGCTTCGCCTACGGCCTGGCCACGGCGGCAGAGCGCCACGGCGCGGCCATCCATACCGGCACCGAAGTGCGGCGACTGGAACGCATCGGTGACACGCACGCGCATCGCGTCCACACCGCGCGCGGCACCGTCATCGCCAAGCAGGTGCTGCTGGCCACCGGTGCCAGCCGTCACGGTGCCTATGGCAGCTTCGGCTGGCTACGCCGGCGCATCGTGCCCGTCGGCAGCTTCATCGTGGTGACCGAACCGCTGGGTGCCGAACGCGCTGCGGCCCTGCTGGCCAAGCAACGTACCTACACCACGGTGGCCAACATCCACCACTATTTCCGCATGACGCCCGATACCCGCCTGGTCTTTGGCGGACGGGCGCGCTTTGCGATTTCCAGCCCGCAATCCGATGCCGCCAGCGGCGAGATCCTGCGTCAGGGCCTGCACCAGACCTTCCCGCAACTGGGCCAGGTGCGCCTGGACTACTGCTGGGGCGGGCTGGTGGACATGACCCGCGACCGCCTGCCGCAAGCCGGTGAACGCGATGGCCTGTATTACTCCATGGGCTACAGCGGCCATGGCACCCAGATGTCGGTACACATGGGCCAGTGCATGGCGCGGGTGCTGGCCGGCGACACGCTGGCCAACCCCTGGCGTGAACGCGAGTGGCCGGCCATCCCCGGTCACTTCGGCCCGCCCTGGTTCCTGCCGGTGATCGGCCTGTATTACCAGATCAAGGACAAGTTGGCGTGATGACGCGCCGCCGGCTGCATTAACTTTTATTGAATGCTCGTTGATAGCTGCATTAACTTTTGCTGAATGCTCACCATGACCTCTCTGACTCTGACTCTGCAACGCCAGGACCTGATGCCCGGCACCCAACTGATCGGCGCCGAGTGGCGCGCTGCGGCCGATGGCCGTGTGCTGGAGGTGACCGACCCGGCCACCGGCCAGGTGTTCGCCACCGTCCCTGACGGCAGTGCTGCCGATGCCCGCGCCGCCGTCGATGCCGCCGTCGCCGCCTTCCCGGCCTGGCGTGCCACGCCGGCCAAGCAGCGCGCCACCATCATCAAGCGCTGGAACGACCTGCTGCTGGCGCACCAGGAAGACCTTGGTCGCCTGATCTCGCGCGAGCAGGGCAAGCCGCTGGCCGAAGCCAAGGGTGAAGTGGCCTATGCCGCCAGCTATGTGGAATGGTTCGGCGAGGAAGCCACGCGCGCCAATGGCGACATCATCCCGGCACCGGTCAGCGGTCGTCGCATGATGGCGCTGAAGGAACCGGTCGGTGTGGTGGCGGCCATCACGCCTTGGAATTTCCCGGCGGCGATGATCGCCCGCAAGATCGCCCCGGCCCTGGCTGCGGGCTGCACGGTGGTCTGCAAGCCGGCCGAGGATACGCCGCTGACCTCGCTGGCGTTGATCCGCCTGGCGCTGGAGGCAGGCGTGCCACCCGGCGTCATCAACATCGTGACCGCCTCGCGCGAACGCACCCCGGAAGTGGTCGACGTGTGGCTGGCCGACGGGCGCGTGCGCAAGATCAGCTTCACCGGATCGACCGCCGTGGGCAAGCACCTGGCGCGTCATTCGGCCGATACCTTGAAGAAGCTCTCGCTGGAACTGGGTGGCAATGCACCCTTCATCGTCTTTGACGATGCCGATGTCGATGCCGCCATCGATGGCGTGATGGCCGCCAAGTTCCGCAATGGCGGCCAGACCTGCGTGAGCCCCAATCGCATCTACGTGCAGGACAAGGTCTATGAAGCCTTCGTGGCCAAGCTGGGCGCGCGGGTCGCAGCGCTCAAGGTCGGTCCGGCCACCGATGCTGCCTCGCAGATCGGCCCCATGATCAATGCCCGCGCCATCGCCAAGATCGACCAGCACGTGCGCGATGCCATCGAACGGGGTGCGCGCGTGATCACCGGGGGCAAGCGCCTGCAGGGTCCCGGCTTTGAAAGCGACAACTACTACGCGCCTACCGTGCTGGCCAACGTCACCGGCGCGATGCAATGCAGCTGCGAAGAGACCTTCGGACCGGTGGCGCCCATTACCCGCTTCGCGACGGAAGAGGAAGTGATTGCCGCTGCCAATGCCACCCCCTTCGGCCTGGCATCGTATTTCTATTCGACCGATGTGCGCCGCATCCATCGTGTCACCGATGCGCTGGAAAGCGGTATCGTGGGCGTCAACGAAGGTGCGCTGGCGGCGGAATCCGCGCCCTTCGGCGGTGTGAAGGAATCCGGTTATGGCCGTGAAGGTTCGGTACATGGCCTGGATGATTACCTGCATACCAAATACGTTTGCCAGGGCCAGCTCTGAGGCAGGCTTTGCACTGCCGCCCCTCCCACTGAAACCAACAGGAGTCCCCATGCCCGCGCTGTCCACCCACGATCCCGAGACCGTCCGCGCGCCCTTGCCCGATCTGCTCTTGCGGCCCATGGCCGCAGATGACCTGGGCCACTGCCACCGGCTGTCGCTGCGCTTCAAGTGGCCGCACCGGCTGGAAGACTGGAGTTTCCTGCTGCAGATGGGGCAAGGCTACCTGCTCGAAAATACGGCATCGGATGCCCCGCTGCGCACGGTGGGCAGCGTGGTCTGCACCACCTATGGCGAGCACCACGCAGTCATTGGCATGTTGCTGGTGCAGGCTGAATTGCAGCGGCGCGGCCTCGGACGGCGGCTCATGCAGCACGCCGCCAGCCAGGTCAATGGCCGCAGCCTCATCGTCAATGCCACGGCTGCGGGCATGCCGCTCTACAAGCAACTGGGTTTCGTGCAGCAGGATGTGCTGCACCAGTTCCAGGGATCCTCGGCGCAACCGGTGCTGGTCTCGCTGCCACCGGGCGAGCGCGTGCGGCCGATGGGCAAGAATGACGTGCATCGCCTGCTGGAACTGGATGCCCAAGCCACCGGCATGGATCGCAGCAAGCTGCTGCTGGCCCTGCTGGAGATGTCCGAAGGCGTGGCACTGGACCGTGATGGCGAGATGCTGGGCTTTGCGCTGGTGCGCCGCTTCGGCCATGGACGCGTGATCGGGCCGGTGGTGGCACCGGACGCGGAACGTGCCAAGGGATTGATCGCGCACTGGATCAATACCTATTCGGATTCGTTCATCCGCATCGACGTATTCGAATCGAGCGGCCTGCCGGCCTGGTTCGACAAGCTGGGCCTGACCTGCGTGGACCACGTCACGCGCATGTGCAAGGGTGAAGCGCCGGCGCGCGATGCGGGCATGCAGCTGTTCTCCATCGTCAATCAGGCGCTGGGCTGAGGTGGTCGTGCTGCTGCCGCAGAAAATGCCGCAGCAGCGCGCAAAACCCATGAAGATGCTTTTTCAGCCCCGCATCTTGCGCATCGGCTGCGCGGCCGGGGGCATAGGATAGAACACATGCCGGTTGTGCCGTTTGCCTGCACGGCCTTGTTCAACGCATCTTCAGCGAGTCCATCTCTATGCAAACTTCCGCCCTGGCCGCGCTTGACCGCAGCCATCTGATCCACCCTGTTGCCAGCTTCCGCGAGCATGAAGAGCTGGGCCCCATCATCCTCAAGTCCGGCCAGGGTGCCTACCTGACCGACCACCAGGACAAGCAGTTGCTGGATGCCTTCTCGGGCCTGTGGTGCGTCAATACCGGCTATGGCCAGGAAAGCGTGATCCGCGCGGCCACCGAGCAGATGCAGCGCTTGCCGTACGCCACCGGCTATTTCCACTTCGCCTCGGAACCGGCCATCCTGCTGGCCAAGAAGCTGGTGGACATCAGCCCGGCATCGTTGAAGCACGTCTACTTCACGCTGGGCGGCTCGGATGCGGTGGATGCGGCCATTCGCTACATCACGCACTATCACAATTCCATCGGCAAGCCGGGCAAGAAGCATTTCATCTCGCTGCAACGTGGTTATCACGGCTCGTCTTCCGTGGGGGCGGGCCTGACGGCGCTGCCCAATTTCCATTTCAATTTCAACCTGCCGCTGCCGACCCAGCATTACCTGCCCTCGCCCTATCCCTACCGCAGCGAACTGCAGGGCGACGAAGCGATCATCGCGGCCTCGGTGCAATCGCTGCGCGAGAAGGTCGCTGAACTGGGCGCGGACAATGTGGCGGCCTTCTTCTGCGAACCGATCCAGGGCTCGGGTGGCGTGGTGGTGCCGCCCAAGGGTTGGTTGAAGGCCATGCAGCTGGCCTGCAATGCACTGGACATTCTGTTCGTGGTGGACGAAGTCATTACCGGTTTCGGCCGCACCGGTCCGATGTTCGCCTGCCTGGATGAGGACGTGCAGCCCGACCTGATGACCATGGCCAAGGGCCTGACCGCGGGTTACGCGCCCATGGGTGCGGTGATGATGTCGGACCGCATCTACAACGGCATCGCCGATGGCGCCCCGATGAGCACCGTGGTCGGCCATGGCCAGACCTACTCGGCCCATCCGGTCAGTGCGGCGGTGGCGCTGGAGGTCCTGCGGCTGTATGAGGAAGGCGGCCTGCTGGAAAACGGCCGTCGTCTGGAACCGGTGTTTGCCGGTGGCCTGCGCGCGCTGCTGGATCATCCGCTGGTGGGCGATGCCCGCAGCCGGGGCCTGCTGGGTGCGCTGGAACTGGTGGCCAACAAGACGACCAAGGCGCGCTTCGCGCCGGAACTGAAGCTGCATGATCGCATCTTCCAGGTGGCCTATCGGCACGGGCTGGTGTTCCGCGCCTTTGGCGACAACATCCTCGGCTTCGCACCGGCGCTGTGCTATACCGAAGACGATTTTGCGCTGATGTTTGCGCGTCTGCGGGCCATCCTCGATGAAGTGCTGGCCCAAGCCGAGGTTCGCCAGGCCGTGCGCTGAAGCGGCCAATGCGAGTATCGCCTCCTGCCCGATGGGGAAATCACGGCGGGAGGGGTTAAAATGCCCTGCTACATCCTGCCGGACTTCGCTGCGTGACACACGCGCGCAAGACCGGCAGGCTGAGTCGAATAACCCGAGGCAACATGATGACTAACGGCGCGTTGAAACTGGACCGGATCGATCTGAGGATTTTGTGTCACCTGCAGCAAAATAGCCGCATTACCAATGTAATCCTGGCCGACGCCGTCGGCCTCTCCCCCAGCCCCTGCCTGATCCGCGTCAAGCGCCTGGAGAAGGCTGGCTACATCAGCGGCTATGGCGCCTATATCCGCCTGGAAAAGCTGGCCGACGTCCAGATCGTCTTCACCGAAGTGACGCTGTCGGACCATCGCCGCGAAGACTTCGCCAAGTTCGAAGCCACCATCCGCAATGTCGATGAGATCATCGAATGCCATCTGGTCAGCGGTGGCTATGACTACCTGCTCAAGTTCATGACCCGCAGCGTGGTGCACTACCAGAGCGTGATCGAGTCGCTGCTGGAACAGAACCTGCGCATCGAAAAGTATTTCAGCTACATCGTCATCAAGTCGCCGTTCATCAAGCACCACTACCCGCTGGAAAAGTTCATCCAGACCTGAGTCCGCTGGCGGGCCATCGCCCGTTGGCGGGCCGCGCGGCCCCTTCTGCGCAAGTTCCTTCACTTCGCCCCGCAAGCGCCGTCCCCGCGCGCCTGCCCCTGGCGGCTGCCTGAGCCGCCATCACGACAGGCCGCAACGGCCCGCTTGCAGCATCTCCATCCAATCTCCACAAAACCCCCCGGAAATCCCCACCATCGGTCAGCAAACTGCCCTTTACTTTTGTAAAGATGCGCCGTTAACCTTCGGGTGTGCTGACGGACCGTCAGTTTCTCAAATTACAAGAAAATCATCGTTATTCAGGGGTCAACATGGCAACTTCCACGGGGACGGTATCGACATCGGCCGGTCCGCTTGACGTCGCGACGCTGGTCAATCAGCTCATTGCGGTGGAGAGCAAATCCAGACTCACACCACTGAAGGCCAAGGAAAGCGGGTTCAATACGCTCATCTCCGCCTATGGTTCGCTCAAGAATGCGCTATCGAGCTACCAGAGTGCGTTGAAGCTCATGACGGCAGCCAGCTTCAGCGCCCAGAAGACCACCGTCTCCAACGCCGGCGCCGGCAGCAACCTGACCACCGATCCGTTCACGGCCGAGGCCAACAGCGACGATTCGACCAAGGTCCTGGCGCAGAAGCTCAAATCCGGCGGCTATGCCAGCGGCACCACCTTCAATGCCGGCGACTCCATCGCCATCAAGGTCGGCACCGGCTCGCCCCGCTTCATCACCTTGCAGGCCAATGCCACGCTGGCCGGGGTGCGTGACGCCATCAACGCCGCCAAGGCGGGCGTGTCGGCCTCCATCGTGACCGATGGCAGCGGCGCCCATCTGGTGCTGGAAGCCAATACCGGCGGCACGGCCAACACCATCAAGCTCACGGCCAACAACTCGCTGGCGGGGCTGAACTACGACCCGGCGGTCGCGGGCTCGGTCACCCAGATCCAGGCCCCGCGCGACGCCACCAAGGCCGCCGCCGGCAAGTACAGCATCGGCGTGAACCAGCTGGCGCAGGCGGTCAAGGTCAGTTCGGCCGGCATCGCACCGGGCACGACCTTCGACAATGGCGTGCTGGCCATCAAGACCGGCAACGGCTCGACCACCCTGATCCAGCCCAAGTCCAACACCTTGGCCGGCGTGCGCGACGCCATCAATGCCAGCGAGGCGGGCGTGAATGCGGCCATCGTCAGCGACGGCAGCAACGACCACCTGGCGCTGACCGCCAAGGACAGCGGTGCGGCCAACAGCCTGCGGGTGAGCGGCACGGGCAATTTCGCGGTGTTCAACTTCGACCCGAGCGGCACCGTCACCACCACCGGCGTGGCGACCAACCAGACCTATGGCACGGGCAGCCTGACGCTGCAGGTGGGCAGCACGTCCTTCACCATCACCCCGAGCGATCTCGACAACAGCGGCGCGATCGGACTGAACGACGTGATGAAGGCCATCAACGATGCCGGCACCGGGGTCACCGCCAGCATCAGCAATGACGGCAGCAAGGACCATCTGGTGCTGACCCCGGCCGGCAATGCGCCCATCAAGCTGGTCGGCAGCAATGACTACGCCGACCTGGCCGGCAGCAGCATGGGGCAGTTGGCCAAGGCGCAGGATGCCCGGCTGACCATCGATGGCGTGGCCGTGACCAGCACCACCAACAAGGTCAGCAATGCGATTTCGGGGGTGACGCTCAATCTGACCAAGCTCACCACCCCGGCCGACGACTTTTCGCTGTCCGTCACCAACGACACCAGCGGTCTGACCACGGCGGCCAACAGTTTCGTGAGCGCCTACAATACGCTGGCCAAGGCGGTCGCCAACCTCACCAGGCAGACCCCGTCCACCACCAAGGGCCAGGCCAGTACCGGCTCCCCGCTGGCAGCCGAGTCCTCGGTACTGAGCATGATGGCGCAGATCCGCAGCACCATGCTGGGTGCACTGGGCGCGGACGGTCGCATGAATCTCTCGCTGGTGGGGATCTCGTTCCAGAAGGATGGCACGCTGGCGCTGGAGGCCAGCAAGCTGACGGCGGCGGGCAACAAGGATTTCGAGGCGGTCAGCAATCTCTTCAGCGGCGCCGGCGGCGTGGTACCCAAGCTGCAGAAGGTGATGGACAGCATCCTCGGCGACAGCGGCACGCTGGCCGCCAAGACCCGCGGGCTGCAGGACAGCCTCAAGATCGTGACCGACCAGCAGAGCGCCGCCAATACACGACTGCAGAACCTGAAGGACAACTACACCAACCAGTTCAACCGGCTCAATCTCACGCTGGCGACCATGCAGTCGCGGCAAAGCTATCTGACGCAGCAGCTGGCGAAGTTGTCCAAGTCGTCGTGATGAACAGGGTCGCGCCAGATGGCGTGGCCGGGGAAGCGGTGACACCCGTTTGCAGGGAGCGTGTCGCCGCTGCATCGAAGAAATCCCAAGTTGCTCCGCTTTATCCGAAGCCCAATGGAAAAACCCCGCTGCAAGCGGGGTTCGTCGTTAAACTTTCGTATGTCCTCGGGGGGAAGCTTGCGCTAACAGATCCCGGGGCTCGCGTGGCGACTATAGGGGCAAACGGGTGCGATGTCAATTCAGGCACAGATAGCGGAAATCCACCGGGCACTCTCGCCCGCCCGCATATCGACCTACGCGGCCGCAACCCGCTGCCACGGACCGGACGCCCCTGCCGCACTCAATCTCTACCTGTGGAACGCGCAGGTATCCGCTGCTTTCCTGATGCCCCTGCACTTGTGTGAAGTCGTGCTGCGCAATGCCGTGGACGATGCACTTGGGGCCAAATACGGTGCTGCATGGCCATGGGCCTTCGCCTTTGAAAAAAGCTTGCCGGCCAGCTCGATCGCGTATGGTGCGCGCCATGATTTGGTCAAGGCCCGCAAAGGACTGCAGATCGGGCAGACCGGCAAAGTGATTGCGGAACTCAAGTTCGTCTTCTGGCAACGCATGTTCGCGGCACGGCATGATGGAAGGCTATGGAACCCTCACCTGCGACGCGTCTTCCCGCATCTCGATGCGCACCGCTCAGTGGCACAACATCGCAAGGCCATCCATGATGCACTGGAAACGATCCGGCAATTGCGTAACCGCATCGCCCATCACGAACCGATATTCCATCGTGCGCTGGAGGCCGAGTATCGATTGATCGGCCAACTGATCGCGTGGCGCTCACCACAGACCTTCCGCTGGATGCAGCAGCACCAGCAAATCACCACCTGGCTGGCCGCCCGTCCATAGATGGCGCGGTATCGTTATACTGGTTGTCTACCTCATGACGACAACAAGCACCTTGCAGCGTGCAAACCAGGAATGGAGACACAGTGACCGCCCTCAACTACCTCGATGACTTCCAACCCGGCCAGGTATTGCGCTCGCCGGGCACGCTCACCGTGAGCGCCGAAGAGATCAAGCAGTTCGCCCAACAATACGATCCCCAACCCTTCCACCTCGACGAAGCGGCGGCGCAGCAGACTTTCTTCCGCGGCCTGGCCGCCAGCGGCTGGCATACCGCCGCGCTGACCATGCGCCTGCTGGTCGATACCCTGCACATCCAGGGCGGCATCATCGGTGCCGGCTTCGATGAATTCCGCTGGCCGCGTCCGACACGTCCGGGCGATGTGCTGCGTCTTGAAGCGGAAGTGCTGGGCATCAAGACCTCGCAATCCAAGCCGCAGCAGGGTTTCCTCAATCATCGTGTGACCACCTACAACCAGCACGACGAAGCCGTGCTCATCATGACCGGCAACCTGCTGGTACCGCGCCGCAGCCCGGGCTGAACGCTTACGCGGCGTCGGGCTGCCGTGCCGGATGCGCCTGCTCGAAAGCGGGCAGCGCATTGCAGGCAGCCTCGATGGCGCACAGCGTCGGGTACGGTGCCATGTCCACTTCGAAACGGCGTGCGTTGAAGATCTGCGGAACCAGGAAGCAATCGGCCATGGTCGGCGCATCCCCCACGCAGAAATGGCCGCGCGTGGTGTCGGCCGCCAGTTGCTGCTCCAGCGCCGTGAAACCAAGCTTGATCCAGTGCTGGATCCAGGCCGTCTTCTGCGCTTCATCCACTGCAAGCGTGTGCTTGAGATAACGCAGTACACGCAGATTGTTCAGCGGATGAATCTCGCAGGCGATGGCCAGCGAGAGCTCTCGGATGTGCGCGCGCGCAAAGGCGTCGCCAGGCAACAGCGATGGCGTGGGATAGCGCTCGTCCAGATACTCCAGCATCGCCATCGATTGCGTGAGCAGCTTGCCCTGGTCGGCCAGCACCGGAACCAGCGCATGCGGATTCAATTGCGTGAAGGCGGGCAGCAACTGCTCACCGCCCTGGTTCAACAGATGCACGGCCGCCGTCTCGTAGGCCACGCCCTTGAGATTGAGCGCGATGCGCACGCGATAGGAGGCCGAGCTGCGGAAATAGCTGTAGAGAGTCGTCATGCGCTTGCTTGCTCCAGAAAAGAAGATCGGATCATGCCAGGCTGCGCGCAGGCAGCACGGTCCCGGCCGCCTCGCCGAAACCGATGGTCGGCAGGCCATCGCGGCGCGCTACTGCGCGCAGGATGATGGTATCGCCATCTTCCAGGAAGACGCGCTTCTCGCCATTGGCCAGGGTCAGCGGCGACTTGCCGCCACTGCTCAGCTCCAGCAGCGAACCGGCCTGATCGGCTGCCGGTCCGGACAGGGTCCCCGAACCGAAGAAGTCGCCCGGACGCAGATTGCAGCCATTGACGGTATGGTGCGTGACCAGTTGCGCCACGGTCCAGTAGGCGTCCCGATAATTGCCCAGCGAAAGTCGCTGCGGCGCACTGCCGGCTTCACGCATGGCGGCGGTCTGGATCAGCACTTCCAGTTCGATATCGAAGGCGCCACTCTGGCGCAGGGTCGGTGCATCCAGATAGGGCAGCGGCTGTGGATCGTCCGCCGGACGCGTCCAGGCGCAACGGTAAGGTGCCAGTGCTTCCAGGGTCACGATCCAGGGCGAGATGGTGGAAGCAAAGCTCTTGGACAGGAAGGGGCCCAGCGGCTGGTATTCCCAGGCCTGCACATCGCGTGCGGACCAGTCGTTCAACAGGCACAGGCCGAACACCTTGTCCTCGGCCTGATCCATCGGCACCGGTTCGCCCAGGGCATTGCCGCCGCCGATGAAGATGCCCAGTTCCAGTTCATAGTCGAGCCGCTTGCAGGGACCGAAGGTGGGCAAGTCCGCATCGGGTGCCCTGGTCTGGCCCACCGGACGACGGAACTGCTGGCCGGAGACGGCGATGGACGAAGCCCGACCGTGATAGCCGATCGGCACCCACTTGTAGTTGGGCAGCAGCGGATTGTCGGGACGGAACAGCTTGCCGACCGTGGTCGCGTGATGGATGGAGGTATAGAAGTCGGTGTAGTCACCGATCACGGCGGGGACGTCAAACTCGGACTGCGCCTGGGGCACCAGGCAGGCAGCCAGTTCGCTCTGGTGCGCCGAACCGCTGCGCAGCAGGCGCGACAGTGCCAGACGCAGTGCCGACCAGGCCGCCGGCTCCAGCGCCATCAGCGCATTGAGACGGCTGCCGCTACAGGCAGCATGCGCCGCTGCGCGCGTGGCTTCGTCAAAGCCGGAGAAGGCGCCGGCGGCCTGGGCCGCAGGCAGGTCCAGGATCTGGTCACCGATGGCCACGCCAGTGCGGTAACTTTCTTCACTGCCGCTGCGACGGAACACGCCGTAAGGCAGGTTCTGGATCGGGAAGCTGCTGTTTTCTGCATTTGCACTCGGGACCCAGCTCCGCAGGGAGGGGTCGTGGGTTTCGTTCAGTGTCAGGCTGCTCTGGCTCATGCGCGCTCCGGGTTGAAGTTCTTTTGAATGCCCAGCCAGCAGTCCTGATAATCGCGCTGCAGGGTCGGCGCGGACAAGGCGTGACGGGTCGGGCAAAGGATGTTGCGGGTCTCGAACATGAAGGCCATGGTGTGATCGACCTTGTTCGGCGTACTGGTATCGATGCGGCTGGCTTTCTCGAAGGTGGCCGCATCCGGTCCGTGACCGCTCATGCAATTATGCAGGCTGCCGCCACCGGGCACAAAGCCGCCGCCTTCCTTGGCATCGTACTGGCCGGTGATCAGGCCCATGTATTCGCTGGCCACGTTGCGGTGGAACCAGGGGGGACGGAAGGTGTCTTCCGCTGCCAGCCAGCGCGGCGGGAAGATCACGAAATCGATGGTATCCACGCCGGGGGTATCGCTCTGCGATTGCAGCACCAGGAAGATCGACGGATCGGGATGGTCATAGCTGATCGAGCCGATGGTGTTGAAGTGGCGCAGGTCGTACTTGCAGGGTGCGTAGTTGCCGTGCCAGGCCACCACGTCCAGCGGCGAATGGCCGATCTTCGCTTGCCACAGATGGCCGCCGAACTTGGCGATGAGCTGGAAGTCTCCCTCACGGTCCTCGTACCAGGCATGCGGTGTGGCAAAGTCGCGCGGATTGGCCAGGCCATTGGAGCCCAAGGGGCCGAGGTCCGGCAGGCGCAACAGGGCGCCAAAGTTCTCGCAGATGTAGCCGCGCGCCTGGCCATCGGGCAGACGCACCTGGAAGCGCACGCCACGCGGGATGACGGCGATCTCCTGCGGTTCGATGTCGATCACGCCCAGCTCGGTGCGCAATTGCAGGCGACCCAGTTGCGGCACGATCAGCAGTTCGCCATCGGCCGAATAGAAAAAGCGATCGGTCATCGAGCAATTGGCCGCGTAGAGGTGAATGGCGCAGCCACTCTGCGCTTGCGGCGAGCCGTTGCCGGCCATGGTAACCAGGCCTTCGATGAAGTCGGTCGGCACGGTCGGCATGGGCAGCGGATCCCAGCGCAACTGGTTGGGTGGCGGCGCGACGTCGTCGAAGTGGCTCACCAGCAGGCCGCGTTCCATCGGTTCGAAGGGATGATGCACGGCAGCCGGACGGATGCGATAGAGCCAGGAGCGGCGGTTGTGACCACGTGGCGCGGTGAAGGCCGTGCCGGAAATCTGTTCGGCATACAGGCCATAGGCCACGCGCTGCGGCGAATTCCGATGCGACGGCAAGGCGCCGGGCAGGGCTTCGGTAGCAAACTCGTTGCCGAAGCCGGACTGGTAGCCACGCGTATGCACGTGGTGGCTGACGGCAGAATCGGTGACGGTATTCATGCGGAGACTCCTCGGGAAGTACGATGCAACCGGGCGATGGTCAGTGCCGAGATCAGGGCCGGCACGGCCGCGGCGATGAACAGGGAGCCATTGCTCCACTGCAACGCGATCAACTGGCCACCGATGACCGGGCCTACCACCGAGCCGATGCGCCCGATCCCCAGCGCCCAGCCGATGCCGGTGGAACGCAGCGCAGTCGGATAGAAGGTACCGGCCAGCGCATTGACGGCTGGCTGGCCGCCGACGACGCAGAAGCCCGCCACGATCACCGCCAGGAACAGCAGCACCGGTGTGGCAGCGACCTTGCCGATCAAGGCGATGGACAGGCAGGCCAGCAGGAAGCAGCTGCCCAGCACGCGGGTGAAACCGAAACGGTTGATGAAGCGGCCCAGGGTCAGCGTACCGACCACGCCGCCCACCTGCAGCGAGGTACCGATCAGCACCGCCATGCTGGTGGAATAGCCGGCATCATGGATCAGCGTGGGCAGCCAGTTGGAGAGGAAATACAGGTTGATCAGGTTCATGAAGCTGATCAGCCACAGCAACACGGTAACGGTGCCGCGGCCATCACGGAACAGGGCCGCCACCGGCATGCCTTCGGCCTTGGCTTCCTTGACCACGATCTCGGTGCTGTCGTCGATGACCAGAGCGGGCGCGAGCTTGCGTAGCCAGCGGCTCACCTGGGCGCGCGGACGGCGGTGCAGGACCAGGAACTGGATCGATTCCGGCAGCCAGACCAGCATGGCCAGCCCCAGCAGCAGCGGCACCGCGCCGCCCACCCAGAACACCGCATGCCAGCCATGCGCCGGGATCAGTGCGGCACTGACGAATCCGCCTGCTGCCGCGCCCACGGTAAAGCCGCAGGAGACCAGCATCATGCGCGTCACGCGCGAGGACTGCGGGCTGAACTCGCCCACCAGCGCCATCGCATTGGGCATGATGCTGCCCAGGCCGAAGCCGGTGATGAAGCGCACGATGAGCAACTGATCGAGGGTCGTCACCAGCGGCGTCACCAGCATGCAGACCGCAAAGAACAGGGTGGAGACGATCAGTACCGGACGACGTCCGTAACGGTCGCCCACCGGCGTGAGCATCAGCGAACCAAGCAGCATGCCGAACAGACCGGCACCGAATACCGGACCCAGGCTGGCCTTGCTCACGCCCCAGTCGGCGATGATGGCCGGGGCCACGTAGCCCATGGCCTGCACGTCGAAGCCATCGATGATCAGGCACAGGCCGCACAGCAGCAGCAGGCCGAACTGGAAAGAACCGAACTGGCCCTGCTCCACCACCTGGTCCACATGGACGGTGGGGAGAGCGCCACGATTGTGGATGCTCATTGTCTTGCTCCTCGTCTGTCTTTACTTTTTTTTAGTTGTCTGGCCTGCCATTGCCGCGCCGTTGAGGCTGACAATGGCAGATTCGCATGGCCGTATGCGCAGGCGCTGCCGCGCGGCTCTTGATGGTGTTTATCGCGACGTCACTGTAGTGCAATCGTCCCTCTTTTACGATATAAATACGAAAATACGATCCATTCATTTCATGAATATTGCAGCGCACGCAGCCTTGCCGCGCGGCTGACCCGACCATGCCCCTCATCGAACCGCGTGACATCGACCTCAACCTGCTGGTGGTTTTCCAGGAGGTGTTCCAGGAACGCCAGATTTCCTCGGTGGCGCGTCGGCTGGGACTGTCGCAGCCGGCCGTGTCCAATGCGCTGGCGCGGCTGCGGCGCAGTTTCGGCGACGAGCTGTTCGTGCGCACGGCGCAAGGCATGCAGCCCACACCGTTTGCCGAGCAGCTGGCCGAGCCGGTGGCTGCGGCGCTGCAACAAGTCGCCCGCGCGCTCAACCGGCAGGAAGGTTTCGCCCCCCAGACCAGCGAGCGCCGCTTCACCATCGCCATGACCGACGTCGGCGAGGTGTATTTCATGCCGCGTCTGGTCGAGGCCTGTGCCGAGGTCGCGCCGGGGGTGAGCCTGTCCACCGTGCGTGCCGGCGCCGTCGATCTGAAGCGCGAAATGGAAGCAGGCCGGGTGGACCTGGCCATCGGCGCCTTCGACAATCTGTCGGAGGCGCTCTATCAACGGCGGCTGTTCCGCCAGGAATACGTCAGCATGTTCCGCCTCGGTCATGTGCTGGACCGGCGTGGCGAAGTGGGTCTCAAGGAGTTCCTGGCGGCCGAGCATCTGATGGTGTCCTCGCTGGAGAGTCCCTATGACCGCATCAACCAGAACCTGGAAAAGGCCGGCATCCTGCCCAGTGTGCGCTTCCGCGTACCGCACTTCACGGCGGTGCCCTATATCGTCAGCACCACGGCCCTGGTCGTGACCGTGCCGCGCAAGCTGGCCGAAAGTGCGGCTGCGCCCTTCGGGCTGCGTTACATCAAGCCACCGCTGCGCCTGCCGGCGCTGCAGACCAACATGTTCTGGCATCGCCGTTACAATCAGGACGAGGGCAATGTCTGGCTGCGCAACCTGATCTCGGCGCACTTTGCAGAATGAATCCGGGCGGTATCTGAACCGGAACCAAGACACTGGCCGCAAGGCAAGGGAGGAGACACATGCACATCTATCGCAACTATGACCGCCAGGCGTTGGACCAGCAGTACAACGTGCGCCTGCGCATCACCGATTTCCAGGACTGGTTCGACCGTTTCGCCCGCCAGGGAGAAGCGGCGCGGCAAGCCCATCCGCACCTGGCCGATGTGCCCTATGGCGAGGACGCGCTGCAGACCCTGGATTTCTTTCCCGGAAGCACCAATGGCCGGCCGCTGCTGGTGTTCATCCACGGCGGCTACTGGCGCTCGCTGGACAAGCACCAGTTCAGCCAGATAGCTCTGCCCTATCTGGCGCAGGACATCAACGTGGCCCTCATCAATTACCGGCTGGCACCGCAGGCGCGCATGGGCGATATCGCCGCCGACTGCGGCCGCGCGCTGCGCCTGCTCTATGCCAAGGCGGCGGCACTGCGCTTTGATCCGGATGCGATCTGGCTCATGGGCCACTCCGCCGGCGCCCACCTGGCCGCGCTGATCGCCTCGCTGGGCGCAGCGCCCGTGCGCGGCGTGTGCGGCATCAGCGGCATCTATGACCTGGAACCGGTGCGACTGTCCTATCTCAACGAAGTGCTGCACCTCTCGCCCTCGGACGCCCAGCAGGCCAGCCCGCAATTGCTGGCCATGCCCAATGGCGTACAGGCCCTGCTGTGTGCGGGCGCGGAAGAGTCAGCGGAATTCCTGCGCCAGCGTGACCTCTATGCGACCACCCTGCGCCAGTCGGGGCATGCCGTGGAAGTGGTGGCGCTGCCGGGTCAGCACCACCTGAGCGTGGTGGATGTGGCTGCGGATGCGGGCAGTGTGTTGACCCGGACCATGCTGAAGATGATGCTGGGATGATGCGGCCATCCCTGTGCCTGGCTGCCCGCTGAGGAGGAAATGCTTCAGGGGGTCTTGCGGGGACGGCGGATCCTGGCGCGCGGCTTTTCAGAAACGGCCATGTTCGGACGCCCGAGCTTCACCGGTTCCGGCGTCAGGTCGAAGCTGGTCTTGTCGGGGAACGTGGCCGTCAAGACCAACCGCCCGCCCAGACCCCGCACGAAATCCATGACGCTGCTGACCAGCAGATCGTCCCGGCTTTCCATCTTCGAGATGGCGGCTTGCTGCACCTGCAGGCGCTCTGCCAGACTGGCCTGCGTGACTTGCAAGCGCTTGCGCAAGGCTTGCAGCTTGATGCTGGTCTGCATGGATTCCGTTCTTGCCTCTGCCTGCAGTTGCGCCTCCGGTCGCATGCGGGCGCGCAGTTCGCTAAACTTTTTTGCCATGGTCGATTGCCTCCTTGCTCAATGTGTCGAGATGATCGTCGTAGAGCTTGTCCGCGAGCGGGACGTATTGCTCGTACCAACGCTGATTGCCGCTCTTGACCCCGCCGATCAACAGAATCGCATGCCGCTGCGGATCAAATGCGTAGAAGACGCGGTAAGGTCGCCCCCTGTGCTGCATCCGGAGCTCCCTCATGTGCGCATGCCTGGAACCGGAAATTCCCGAACTGTAGGGATACCTGAGCGCCGTTCCGTTCTTCTCCAGCAGGCCGACGCAGGCGGCAACGGAAATCTGTTCGGCCTCGTCGAGTTGCTCCCACCAAAGCTCGAATTCGTCAGTGAATTCTACATCGCATTGCATCGAATATTCCTCCAAAGACATATTCCGTCAAAAGAATTTTTTGAACATGGCAGGAGAGTTACCGGCAACAGTCGCTCCTGGCGTGGCTCGCCAGCGTAACCAGTCGCGCGGGCAAATCATTTTTGGCTAGCAAATTGGCGGGGAATCTCGAAAAGTTTTGTGGACAGCGCCTTACACTGCCCCGCCCAAGACAACAATAAGAATCATTTTCATCTGAACTATAATAGCGGCCTGCCCCGCCGACCGCCCCCGCTGCGGCACGGCTGACAAGACCAACAAGGCGCATGCGCCCTCGCCGCTTTAGTGATACATGTTCAAGAAGATCTGGTTCCAGTTGCACTGGTTCATCGGCATTACCGCCGGCACCCTGTTGATGACCATCGGCGTGACCGGCGCCGTCCTGGCTTTCCGCGAGGAAATCATGGAGGCCATGAGCCCTGGCGTGATGCACGTCGAGGTACGCCAGCAGGCCACGCTCACGCCCCAGCAACTGCTGGACAAGCTGCACGAGGCCCAACCGCAGCGACGTGTCACGACCCTGACCCTGAGTACCGACGCGGGCGCCTCGGCGCGCGTGGTATTCGCCCCGCCACCGGGCGTGCGGCGCGGTGAGGCGCGCTATGCCGATCCCTATACGGGCGCGCTGCTGCCGCCGGTGACGGGCGCGGCTTTCTTCGAACTGGTCGAACGTTTCCACCGCTGGCTGCTGCTGCCTACCGAGATCGGCAAGATCGTGCTGGGTACGCTGGCGCTGTCGCTGCTGATGCTGGCGCTCTCGGGCCTGTACCTGCGCTGGCCGCGTCGCCCCTTGTCGCTGCGCGCCTGGCTGCGACTGGACTTCCAGCTGCACGGACGCTCCTTCCTGTGGAACCTGCATTCGGTCATCGGTACCTGGTCGCTGGTGATGTATGTGCTGCTGGCCACCACCGGCGCCTACTGGGCGCTGGACTGGTTCAAGGACGGCGTCAACACGCTGGCCGGCGAGAGCCGTCGGCCGCCCATGCAGCGCGGCGAGGGCCGGAAGAACCCGGCATCGGACCAGGTCGTGCCGCTGGACCTGACCCGGGTCTGGAACAGCTTCCTCAGCAAGGCGCCGGACTACCGCAGTGCGCAGTTGCGCCTGCCGGAACAGGGCTCCCAGCCGGTGCAGATCTTCTTCCTCGATGACGCTGCGCCCCATGAGCGCGCCCGCAGCCGCATGGTGGTGCTGCCGCAAAGTGGCGAGATCCGGCAACTGGAGCGCTACGAAGACAAGAGCAAGGGCGGCAAGCTCATCGCCGCCATCTACCCGCTGCACATGGGCAGCTACTTCGGCCTGCCGGGCCGCATCATCATGGCCATCGCCAGTCTGATGATGCCGCTCTTCGGCATCACCGGCTGGCTGCTGTACCTGGATCGTCGCCGCAAGAAAGCCGCCCTGCGCGCCGAACGTGCCGGCCTGGGCGACACGGCCAACCAGGGCGACGCCGAACCGGTGCTGGTGGCCTATGCCTCGCAGACAGGCCAGGCCGAGCGCATCGCCATGCATACCGCCGCCGGACTGCGCCGCAGCGGTACCGCCGTGCATCTGCAATCACTGGCGCAATGCACGCCGGAAAGCCTGCGCCATCACCGCCGCATCCTCTTCATCGCCAGCACCTTCGGCGAAGGCGATGCCCCGGACAGCGCGCGCGGCTTCGAGAAGCGCCTGCGCCAGGCGCCAGGCCAGTCGCTGACGCACGTGCACTACGCCATCCTGGCCCTGGGCGACCGTCACTATGCGCAGTTCTGCGGATTCGGTCACACGCTCGACCACGGTCTGCGCCAGTGCGGCGCCCAGCCCCTGTTCCCGCTGATCGAAGTCGACCGCATGGCCGGCGTGGCGCTGCGCAAATGGGAAAACGAACTGGCCGCCCACGGCCTGCAAACCCGGGTGGCCGAGCTCCTGCCCACCACGGGCCCGACCTGGCAGACCTGGCGGCTGAAGCGCCGCGTCCTGATGAATCCGGGCAGCCAGGGCGCAGCGCTGTACCACCTCGAATTGCAAGCGCAGGATAGTGCCCTGCCCGACTGGCAAGCCGGTGCCCTGGTGGAGATCCTGCCGCGCCACGCGCCGGATCGTGTCGCCCTGCTGCTGCAGCGCCTGCAACTCGATGGCGCCGCCATGGTGAAACATCAAGGGCAAGCACGGACGCTGGCCGAGGCCCTGGCCTGCAGCGTCCTGCCGCTGCATCCCGAGCGCCAGGCACAGGCCCTGGCCGACCAGTTGCAGCCGCTGGCCGCGCGTTCGTATTCGGTGGCCTCGGTGCCACAGGATGGTGCCGTGCACCTGCTGGTGCGCCAGGTCCGGCATGAAGACGGACTGGGACTGGCCTCGGGCTGGCTGACCGAATTTGCACCAAGCGATGCAGCGGTCGACCTGCGTCTGGTGGAAAACGCCGGCTTCGCTCCCGTGCCCGCCGACACCCCTGCCATCTTCATCGGCAACGGTTCCGGCCTGGCCGGCTTGCGCAGCCACCTGCGCGCCCGCCTGCAGCACGGAGAAACGAAGACGCGCAACTGGCTGCTGTTTGGCGAACGCAACGAACGTGCCGACTTCTTGTATCGCGATGAATTGCAGGCCTGGTTGGAACAGGGTCACCTGGCCCGACTGGACCTGGCCTTCTCGCGCGACCAGGGGCAACGCCTGTATGTGCAGGACCGCCTGCGCGAGGCCGCACCTGAACTGCACCGATGGCTGGCCCAGGGCGCGGTGATCTATGTCTGTGGCAGCCTGGAAGGCATGGCCGCCGGGGTCGATGCCGTCCTCACCGACCTGCTGGGCGAGGCCGGCCTGCATGCCCTGATCGAACAGAACCGCTATCGTCGCGACGTTTATTGATCGCTGCGGCGGCAGGCAGACAACACCTGCCGCGCCATCCTGTAGGCAGCCCCCGCTTTTCTCTGTAGGACAGTTCCGATTCGTGCCTGGCGCCGCGCAACAGCGCGGCAGCCGGGCCTATACTCGTGCGCACGGCCCTGCCTGCAGATGCCCCACCGCGTCGGGCTGCATGGCCGCGCCCAACCGGGATACTTCCATGACCAACAAGAAAATCCACCTGAGGAGCGGGTGCGCCACATGGCTGCTGTTGCTGCTGAGTTCGCTCCTGCTGGCCGCTTGCAGTTCCTTGCCCACCATCGTGCCCGACATGGACACGCAATCGGCCCGCAGCATCCAGATGAAGGGCGGACGCGGCGTGCTCACCGAGGCACAGGCCAAGGCCGTGCTGGACCGGCTGCGCGCGCAGAATGCCGACAACACCTTGCTGGACCGGCACGTGGCCATCGAGGGAGCCATCACCGGCGCGCCGCTGGTCACCGGCAACAAGGTGACCCTGTTGATCGATGGTCCGGCCACCTATGCCTCCATGCGGCAAGCCATCGAGGGCGCGCGCCATCACATCAACATGGAAACCTACATCATGGAAGATGACGAGGTCGGCCGCCAGTTCGCCGATCTCCTCATCGCCATGCAGCGCAAAGGCGTGCAGGTCAACCTGATGTACGACAGCGTAGGCTGCATCAATACCCCGCGTGAATTCTTCCAGCCCATGATCGATGCCGGCATTCACGTGCTGGAGTACAACCCCATCAATCCCACCCAGGTCCGCAAGGACTGGGAAGTCAATCAGCGCGATCATCGCAAGCTGCTGGTGGTGGACGGCAAGACCGCATTCGTGGGCGGCATCAACATCAGCAGCGTCTACTCCAGCGGTTCCTTCAGTACCCGCAGGAAGAAGCCGCAGCTCGACCAGCAGGGCCAGAAAATCCCCTGGCGTGATACGCAGGTACGCATCGATGGTCCGGTGGCGCTGGAATTCCAGAAACTCTTCATCGAGACCTGGGGCCGGCAGCGCGGCCCCGACCTCGGCGAGCACCGCTACTTCCCGCCGGTAGCACCGGCCGGCAACGAGATCGTGCGCGCCATCGGCAGCTCGCCCGAGGATCCCTACAGCATCATCTACGCCACCTTCATCTCGGCCATCCAGCATGCGGAAAGCACGATCTACCTGACCAACGCCTACTTCGTGCCCGATCCGCAACTGCGCGACTCGCTCAAGGCGGCCGCCCGACGCGGGGTGGATGTGCGCCTGATCTTGCCTTCGCACAGCGATTCCTCGCTGGTGCTGTACGCCTCGCGCTCCTTCTACAGCGAACTGCTGGAAGCGGGCGTACGCATCTACGAACGCCAGGACGCGCTGCTGCACTCCAAGACCGCGCTCATTGATGGCGTGTGGTCCACCATCGGCTCCACCAATCTGGACTGGCGCAGCTTCGTCTACAACCAGGAAATCAATGCCGTGATCCTCAGCCCGCAATTCGGCGTACAGATGAAAAGCATGTTCGACCGGGATCTCGGCGCCTCCAAGGAAATCACCAGGCAACAGTGGGAACAGCGGCCCATCAGCGAGCGTATGAAGGAATTCGGCGCCAGTGTCTGGTCCCGCCTGCTGTGAGCCCGACTGAAGGTACCAGCTTATGAACGAATGTACTGAAATCCGAGAGCAGTCCGAGGTGCGGCCACCGTTCTCGCGCCTGCGCGCACGCCTCATCGTCGCCACCGGCCTGGTGCTGGCGGCCTGCACCTGGGCCCATGCCCAAACCCTGAACGGTGCGGCAGCCCTGAAGAGCCGGTACCAGGAACTGCAGGGCGAGCTCAACAACAATGCCTACCATCGCCCGCTCTACCTGAATTCGCGCGAGGACGGAGGCAACGTCAAGGGGGACATCTATGCCGTGCTGGCCTATCCCTTCGCCCAGGTACGCGGCTCGCTGGACAGTCCCGAGCACTGGTGCGACATCCTCATCCTGCACCTCAACACCAAGTATTGCCGGCTCATGCGCGAGGGTGGGCAGACTATCCTGCGCATGCAGGTCGGCAAGAAGACCGAACAGGACATCGACGACACCTACCGCATCGACCTGCGCTATCACGGCGGGGTCAGTACGGCCGATTATTTCTCCTCATCGATGCTGGCCGACAAGGGGCCGCTGGACACTTCCCGCTACCGTATCGAAATCGAGGCGATTGCGCTGGACGAGCAGCGCTCCTTCCTGCATTTCAGCTATGCCTATTCCTATGGCATGGCCAGCCGGATCGCGCTGCGGGCCTACCTGATGACGGCAGGCCGCGACAAGGTCGGCTTCAGCGTCGTCAAACGCGAGGCCAACGGGCAGCCGCTCTATGTCTCGGGCAGCCGCGCGACCGTGGAGCGCAATACCATGCGCTACTACCTGGCCATCGATGCCTATCTGTCGGGCCTGACGGCACCGCCTGGCGAACGGGTGGAGAAGCGCCTGACTACCTGGTATGGCGCCACCGAACAATATCCCCGCCAGCTGCATGAGCTCAGCCGGGAAGCGTATCTCGCCATGAAGCGCAAGGAAGTGGCGCGACAGCAGAAGGCTGCTCAGCCGGAGGCTCAGTAGAACCCATTTCATCAATAGGCGTGAGATGCGTTCTGTCCACCGGCCTGCTCGCGCAACCACTCCAGAAACGCCGCCACCGCCGGCCGCCGCGCATGGTGCGCCGGATAAACCGCAAAGTGCGCCTTGACCTTGATGGCGCGCTCCAGGCCAAAGACCGGTTTGAGTTTCTTTTCCTCGATGTGCCGCGCGGCCACGGTCGCGCTCTCCAGCGCCACGCCCAAGCCCTGGGTGGCGGCATCCAGTGACATCTGGGCGCGGTCGAAGCGCACCGCGAACTGGTCCGGCGCGCGCACCTGCGCAAACTCCCCGAACCAGTCGGCCCACTGCACCACGCTCACATTGCTGCGAATGAGCTTCACACCCAGCAGATCGGCGGGCTTCCTGAGCTTGTATTCGCGCATGAAGGCCGGGCTGGCCAGGGGCACGATGCGTTCCTCGAACAAGGGCTCCACCACCAGGCCCGGCCAGTTGGGAATGCCGTAGCGGATGTCGATATCCACTTCGCCCAGTTCGAAATTGCTTTGCGAATGCGCCGCTGAAAGATTGAAGGTGATCTCAGGATGATTGCGCGCGAAATCATTGAGCCGCGCCATCAGCCACAGGCTGGCGATGCTGGGCGCGCTGTGGATGTAGAGCGTGTTGTTGACGCCCTGGCGCACATCCACGGAGGCCGCCGTGATGGCCGAGATCGCCCCCTGGATGCGCGCCAGATAGCTTTCCCCCGCCGTGGTGATGCGCACCCCATGCGCACTGCGCTCGAACAGACGTATGCCCAGATAGGATTCCAGACGTGCCACCTGATGGCTCACCGCCGAGGCCGTCAGATGCAGTTCGGCGGCGGCCAGCGCAAAACTCTTGCGCCGGGCCACCGCTTCGAAGGCCTGAAGGTTGGGTAGAGGCGGGAGAACGGCCATGGACGGGCTCTCTGGCTAAGATGAAGATCCGTCACTTTAACATGACGAGACTTCGCTTGTCGTCACGCGAGGAAAGTCCGACCATGCGCATCAGAACAAAAACGGAGACATGGTCCACTGCCCTGCATGCTGCCTCGCATGCTGCGCGGCCGCACGCGCCATCGCGCATCCGCGCTGTCTCCGCTGTTGCTCACCTCAACGCAAACATCTGGAGAACTCGACATGCTGCTCAAGGACAAGATTGCCGTCATTACCGGCGGTGCAGGCATCAACGGACTGGGCTACGCCACGGCACGCCTGATGGCCGAACAAGGCGCCCGCGTGGTGGTGCTGGATCTGGCGCAGGCCGACCCGGCTGCGGCGGCAGCGCGCATCGGCAGCCAGCACCTGGGTCTGGTGGCCGACGTCACTGACAAGGCTTCCTGCGAGAGCGCCATCGGCGCCGCCCTCAAGCACTTTGGCCGCATCGACATCCTGGTCAACAATGCCGGCATCACCCAGCCGGTCAAGACGCTGGAGATCACCGGCGCCGACTATGACCGCATCCTCGACGTCAGCCTGCGCGGCACGCTTTACATGTCGCAGGCGGTGCTGCCGGCCATGCGCGCGCAACAGAACGGTTCCATCATCTGCATCTCCTCGGTGTCGGCCCAGCGTGGCGGCGGCATCCTGGGTGGTCCGCACTATTCGGCAGCCAAGGCCGGCGTGCTGGGCCTGGCGCGCGCCATGGCGCGCGAGTTCGGTCCGGAAGGCATCCGCGTCAACTGCATCACCCCCGGCCTGATCGGCACCGACATCATCAAGGGCAAGCTCACCGAAGAAAAGAAGGCCGAAATCGCCGAGACCATTCCGCTGGCGCGCCTGGGCCGTGCCGATGACATCGGCGGTGCCTGCGTCTTCCTTGGTAGCGAGCTCTCGCAATACTGCACCGGCATCACGCTGGACGTTAATGGTGGAATGCTGATTCATTAAACGCAGCTTAATGCTCGTGCGCCGGCCTGGCCGGCATCCTTTACCACATCAGAACAAACAGGAGACCTGACATGACCCAAGACAACAGCAAATCCGGCAAGACCACCCTGAGCCGCCGCCAACTGCTCAAGGCCGGCGCCGTCGGTGCGGCCCTGCCGCTGTTTTCCATCATGACCCGTCCTGCCCATGCAGCCGAGTTCAACTACAAGTTCGCCACCGGTCAGGACCCGTCGCACCCGGTCAACAAGCGTGCCCAGCAAGCCATCGACCGCATCCGCGAAGCCACCGGGGGTCGTCTGGACATCAAGCTGTTCCCGGCCAACCAGCTGGGCTCGGATACCGACCTGATGTCGCAGATCCGCAATGGTGGCGTGGAATTCTTCAACCAGGCCAGCGTGGTGCTGTCCACCCTGGTGCCGGCGGCCGGCATCGTCAATACCGGTTTTGCCTTCCACGACTACAAGGAAGTCTGGCAAGCCATGGATGGTGCGCTGGGGGCCTATGTGCGCGCGCAGATCGAGAAGGTCGGCCTGCTCACCATGTCCAAGCCCTGGGACAACGGCTTCCGCCAGATCACCACCTCCACCAAGCCGATCAAGACTGCCGCCGACCTGAAGGGACTGAAGCTGCGCGTACCGGCAGCACCGATGCTGACCTCGCTGTTTACCGCCCTGGGCGCCAGCCCTACACCGATCAACTTCAACGAAGTCTATTCCTCGCTGCAGACCAGGCTGGTGGAGGGGCAGGAAAACCCGCTGGCCATCATCAGCACCGCGCGGCTCTATGAAGTGCAGAAGTACTGCACCATCTCCAACCACGTATGGGATGCCTACTGGATCCTGGGCAACCGCCGCGCCTTCGAAAAGCTGCCCAAGGACATCCAGGAAATCGTACGTCGCGAGCTGGACAAGGCCGCCACCGATGAACGCGCCGACATCGCCGCACTGGCCGGCTTCGCCCGCAATGAATTGCAGGGCAAGGGCTTGCAGATCATCGAGGCCGACAAGGACTCCTTCAAGCAGGCCCTGGCGCAGGCCAACTTCTACAAGGACATGCGCGCCAAGTTCGGCGAGGATGCCTGGAAGCTGCTGCAGAACGCCGTCGGGAGCCTGGGATGAGCGCCCTCTCGCTGGAGCAGCCGGTCAGCGATGAGCGCTCGCTGTCTGCGCGCCTGGAGCACTGGCTGGGCGTGGCCATCGAGATTCCCGCTGCGGCCCTGGTGGTGGGCGAGGTAGTGGTCTTGCTGGCGGGCGTGATCATGCGCTTCATCTTCAACAACCCGATACCCTGGGCCGATGAGCTGGCCTCCATTCTCTTCCTGTGGCTGGCCAACCTGGGGGCAGCGGTCGCCCTGCGGCGCGGCACCCACATGCGCACCACGGTGCTGGTGGGCTTCTTGAGCGAACGCGGAAAAGCCTGGGCTGAGGCACTGGCCATCATCGCGCCCTGCGTGATGCTGCTCATCCTGATCCATCCGATGTGGGAATACGCCGAAGACGAAATGTTCGTGCAGACCCCGGCGCTGGGCTGGCCCAACACCGTGCGAGCCGCCGCCGTGGGGGTCGGTGCGGCGTTGATGATCGCGCTGTCGCTGCTGCGCATCTCGCGCCAGAAGCTGGTCGACCTGGTGGGCGTGCTGGCCTTGCTGGCGCTGGTGGCCGCTGCCATGTACTTCGGCGCGGACTGGCTGCAGGCCATCGGCAACTGGAACCTGGTGGTGTTCTTCGGCCTGGTACTGGCAGTGTCGGTGCTCATGGGCATTCCCATCGCCTTCTGCTTCGGCCTGGCCACGGTGGCCTTCATGCTGACGGTGACCAGCAGTCCCCTGGCGGTGGTGGCGGGGCGCTTCGATGAAGGCATGTCCTCGCTGATCCTGCTGGCCGTGCCGCTGTTCATCCTGCTGGGACACCTGGTGGAGATGACCGGCATGGCCAAGGCCATGGTGGACTTCCTGGCCTCGCTGCTGGGCCACGTGCGCGGCGGCCTGAACTACGTGCTGCTGGGCGCAATGCTGCTGGTCTCGGGCATCTCCGGCGCCAAGACCGCCGACATGGCGGCGGTGGCCCCGGTGCTGCTGCCGGAGATGAAGCGCCGCGGCAATCACGAGGGCGAACTCATTTCGCTGCTGGCGGCCTCCGGTGCCATGGCCGAGACCATTCCGCCCTCGCTGGTGTTGATCACCATCGGTTCGGTGGCGGGCGTGTCCATTGCGGCACTGTTTACCGGTGGCATCATGCCGGGCATCGTGCTGGCCGTGCTGCTGGCGATACTGGCGCGCTGGCGCAGTGCCGAGATCATGGAAGGCATCCAGCGCGCCCCGGGCCGCGTGGTACTGCGTACGCTCATCATCGCCCTGCCCGCACTGCTGCTGCCCATCCTGATCCGTACCGCCGTGGTCGAGGGCGTGGCCACGGCCACCGAGGTCTCCACCATCGGCATCGCCTATTCGGTGGTGGCCGGTCTGGTGGTGTATCGCAAGTTCGACTGGAAGCGGCTCTATCCCATGCTGGTCGACACCGCCGCCTTGTCGGGCGCGATCCTCTTCATCATCGGTACGGCCACCGGCATGTCGTGGGCGCTGACGCAGTCGGGCTTCTCGCATGCACTGGCCGAGGCCATGACCAGCGTACCGGGCGGCAAATACGGTTTCCTGCTGGTGTCGATTGCCGCCTTCGTGGTGCTGGGCAGCGTGCTGGAAGGCATCCCCGCCATGGTGCTGTTCGCGCCCCTGCTGTTCCCGGTGGCCAAGGCCATTGGCGTGCATGAGGTGCATTACGCCATGGTCATCATCCTCTCCATGGGCGTAGGCCTGTTCGCGCCGCCCTTCGGTCTGGGCTACTACGCCGCCTGCACCATCGGCCGCGTGCATCCGGACGTGGCGGTCAAGCGCATCTGGCCTTACCTGGGCGCCCTGGTGCTGGGCCTGCTGATCGTGGCCTTCGTGCCTTGGTTCTCGGTGGGTTTCCTGTGATTTTTACGTTTTCATTCATCTAGCAAGGACACGCAATGTCTGACAATTTGGCAAACCTGCGCGCCAGCGCATATCGCATCCGCCGCAATGCCGTGCGCATGGGCGAGGTCCAGGGGCAGGGCTACATCGGCCAGGCACTGGGCTGGGCCGATGTGCTGGCCGTGGCTTACAAACACGCCATGCAGTTGCGTCCGGACGACCCGCAATGGAGCGGCCGCGACCGCTTCCTGCTCTCGCACGGGCACTACGCCATCGCGCTGTATGCGGCCCTGATCGAAGCCGGCATCGTCCCCGACGACGAGCTGGAATCCTACGGCAGCGACGACAGCCGCCTGCCCATGTCGGGCATGGCGACCTATACGCCGGGAATGGAAATCTCCGGCGGCTCGCTGGGCCAGGGCCTGGCCATCGGCGTGGGCATGGCACTGGGCCTGCGCTACAACAACAATTCGGCCTTCGTCTACAACTCCATGTCCGATGGCGAACTGGACGAGGGCTCGACCTGGGAAGCGGCCATGGGTGCGGCGCATCACCAGCTGGGCAATCTCATCTGCCTGGTCGACATCAACAACCAGCAGGCTGATGGTCCTTCCAGCAAGGTGATGGGTTTTGAGCCGCTGGCCGCCAAGTGGGCGTCATTCGGTTGGTACGTGCAACGGGTCGATGGCAATGACCTGGCGGCCGTGGTGCAGGCCTTCGACAATGCGCGCAACCTGAAGGACGCCAAGCCGCGCGTGATCCTGTTCGATACCCTGATGGGCAAGGGTGTGCCCTTCCTGGAGCAGCGCGAGAAGAACCACTTCATCCGCGTGGATCCGCCCGAATGGCAGCAGGCGCTGTCCATTCTCGACCAGACTTATCAACAAGGAAGCCAAGCATGAACACTGTCGCAGAGAAGAAACCGCGCCTGACCACGTCGGCCATGATCGCCTCCATCGCCGCCGAGGGGCAGCGCGTGCAGGCGGCGCCGTTCGGCAAGGCCCTGGTCGAGTATGCCGCCGACCGTCCCGAGATCGTCGGTCTCACCGCCGATCTGGCCAAATACACCGACCTGCACCTGTTCCAGAAGGCCTATCCCGAGCGCTTCTTCCAGATGGGCATGGCCGAACAGTTGTTGATGGCCGCGGCCGGCGGCATGGCCAAGGAAGGGCTGGTGCCCTTCGCCACCACCTATGCGGTCTTCGCCACGCGTCGTGCGTATGACTTCATCCACCAGGTCATCGCCGAAGAAAACCTGAACGTGAAGATCTGCTGCGCACTGCCCGGCCTGACCACCGGTTACGGCCCCAGCCACCAGGCCACCGAAGACCTGGCGATGATGCGCGCCATTCCCGGCCTGACCATCGTCGACCCCTGCGATGCGCTGGACCTGGAACAGGCCGTGCCGCAGATCGCGGCGCACCAGGGGCCGGTCTACATGCGCCTGGCGCGCGGCAACGTGCCGCTGGTGCTGGATGAATACGACTACCAGTTCGAGCTGGGCAAAGCCAGGGAAATCCGCGACGGCAACGACGTGCTCATCATCTCCAGCGGCTTCATGACCATGCGCGCGCTGGAAGTGGCCAAGGCGCTGGAAGCCGACAACGTCAGCGTGGGCGTGCTGCACTGCCCGACCATCAAGCCCTTTGATGAAGCCACGGTGGTGGAGCAAGTCAGGAGGAAGAACCGCCTGGTGGTGGTGGCCGAAAACCATTCGGTCATCGGCGGACTCGGCGAGATCGTCGCCACCACGCTGATGCGTCATCGCGTTCAGCCCGCAGGTTTCCAGATGGCGGGCTTGCCGGATGCCTTCCTCGATGCGGGGGCGCTGCCGACCTTGCATGACCGGTATGGGATCAGTTGCGAGGTGTTGAGCCGGCGGATCAGGGAGTGGTTGAAGTAAGCAGATGCTCGAGGTAGTGATGAATCAGTTCGGTCAGTCCAACGGGCAAGCGGACTGGTTCATCAGGCGCGCACGTTCGACATCTTCGATTGCGCTAGCCAGTAAATCAGGATCGTTGCTGGCACGTATCTCGCGCAGATACACGTCAATGCTGTCTTCATCAACAAGGAACAAGGCTGCATCAAAAGGCGGTAGCGTTGAGAGTGAAATACGCTTGCTCATGCTGGTCCTTCCAGGCTGACAGTGATCGGAAAGCAACGATGATTGCATGAAAAAAGGAGACCTCGGTCTCCTTTTTTTCATGGCGTATTGCTGAGGCTTACTTCAGGCTCAACACCCACTTCACCAGCTCCTTCGCCTCGGCCTCGGTCACCTGGCCCTTGTTGGCCGGCATCGCGACCGCGCCCCAGACACCGCTACCGCCGTTGAGGACCTTCTGGGTCAGCTTGGCTTCGGCATCCTTCTGGCCGTTGTATTTCTTGGCCACTTCCTTGAAGGCGGGGCCGACGATCTTGGCATCCACCGAATGGCAGGCCATGCAGTTCTTGGACTTGGCCAGTTGCGCATTGGCCAGGGCTTCGGCGGAAATGGCCGAACCGGCCACCAGGGTGGCGATCAACAACAGGTATTTCATGGGGGCTCCTCAGCAAGCGGTGGACGACGGTCACGCCTGCAGCGGCATTCTCCAGGCGCTTCGCAGGCGGGGCTATTCTACCCGGCTTCGCAGCCGGCCCTCTATCTGCTCCGGCGTATATCTGTCATAGATCAAATTCCATGACGGAAAGATCGCCCCGGCCACGGCTTGTCGCCATGATGGGCCGGGGATATCATGGGTGCCCGACTCATTCGGATCTCATATCAGTCCATGTCCGACCATCCCCGCCTGGAATTGCGCCAGCTGCGCTACTTTGCTGCCGTCGCCGAAGAAAAGCACTTCGGTCGCGCCGCAGCCCGGCTGCACATGACCCAGCCGCCGCTGTCGCAGACCATCGCCGCGCTGGAAGAACAACTGGGCACGCCCCTGTTCCAGCGCACCAAGCGCAGCGTGGCCCTCACGCCCGCGGGGGAAGCTCTGCTGCCGGAGGTACAGCGCATTCTGCAACAGGCCGCCGCCCTGCCCGACCTGGCCCGGCGCGCGGCCAGCGGCGCTTCCGGACTTTTATCCCTTTCCTTCATATCGAGCGCGGACTACAGCATCCTGCCCCCGCTCCTGCAGCGCTTTCGCGCCCGCTACCCGCAAGTCCAGATCGAATTGCGCGAAGCCACCACTGATGTCCAGCTGGACGACCTGATGCAGGGCAAGATCGACGCCGGCCTGCTGCTGCCGCCGTTGCCGGAGAAAGCCGCGGCCGTGCTGGATGTGCGCCCGGTGCTCTCGGAGCCGCTGATTGCGGCGCTGCCCGAAGGCGCCATCGGCAAACGCGGCCCGGTGTCGCTCAACAGCCTGCGCGAGTTGCCGCTGATCATCTTCCCGCGGCGCATTGCGCCGGCCTTCCATGACACCATCCTGTCGTGCTTTCGCGATGCGGGCGTGACACCCCATATCGGCCAGGAGGCGATCCAGATGCAGACCATCGTCGGCCTGGTCTCGGCTGGCATGGGAATGGCGCTTGTGCCACAATCCGTGTCGAATCTGAAACGCCCTGGCGTGGACTACCGCCGGCTTTCGGATGCGGCACCGGAGATCCAGACCGGCCTGGCCTGGCGCCGTGACAACCCTTCCGGCGTACTGCGCGCGCTGCTGGATCTGCTGGAGATGCCCACCTGATCCCGCCGCACGGGAATCCACCCGGCGAACTTGCGCAGCTTGGCGCGTTCCAACCGCCGTTCCGCCCAACAACAGAAAGATCAAACTCATGCTCGTCCACCCCATGCCCGACCCGATCGCCATCCACATCGGGCCGCTGGCCGTCCACTGGTACGGCCTCATGTATCTGCTGGCCTTCGCTCAATTCATCGCCGTGGGCCGCCTGCGCATCAAGCAACCGCACATCGCCGCCGTCGGCTGGAAGAAGGAGGACCTGGACGACATGCTCTTCTATGGCGTGCTCGGGGTGGTAGTGGGCGGGCGGCTGGGGGAGATCCTGTTCTACAATCCGGCGTATTACTTTGCCCATCCGGCTGACATGATCGCGGTGTGGAAGGGCGGCATGTCCTTCCACGGCGGCTTCCTCGGGGTGCTGCTGGCGATGTACCTGTGGGGACGCAAGCGCGGGCGCAACCTGATGGACATCATGGACTTCATCGCGCCGCTGGTGCCGCTGGGCTACGCGGCCGGTCGCCTGGGCAACTTCATCAATGCCGAACTGCCGGGCCGTCCGGCCGATCCCTCGCTGCCCTGGGCGATGATCTGGCCCAACGTGGACAACATCCCGCGCCATCCTTCGCCGATCTACCAGATGCTGGTCGATGGCATCCTGCTGTTCATCATCCTGTGGATCTTCGCGCGCCATGCCCGTCCGCGCATGGCGGTAGCGGCCATGTTCTCGCTGCTGTATGGCTGCGCGCGCTTCTTCACCGAGTATTTCCGCGTGCCGGATTATGAGGTGCATTTCGGTGGCATCACCATCTCGGCGGGGCAGATGCTGTCGGTGCCGATGATCGTGCTGGGGATCATTCTGCTGGTCCTGGCTTACAGGCTCAAGCAGCAAGCGCAGCCGCCTTTGGTGCCGGCAGCGGTCGCCAAGGAATGAAAAGTAAAAGCAGGTAAAGAAAAAGGGCGGGCAGCGAATCAATCGCGCCCGCCCTTTTTCCTGGTTCATCACCATGCAGCCACCATCCTGAACAATCCAATGAAACGACTCATCATCATCACGACAAGCGTGCTCCTGATCGGCCTGAGCACCCTGCTGGGCATCGTACTGACCGGTCTGCTCGATGACATCCAGAAGAGCGACGTCGGCATCGTACTCGGCTCCAAGATCATGCCCGACGGCACACCTTCTGACCGCCTTCGCGCAAGACTGGACAAGACCGCCGAACTGTATCGGCAAGGCATGTTCCCGCGCATCATCGTCAGCGGAGGCACAGGCAAGGAAGGCTTCAGCGAGGCGCAAGTCATGGCCACCTACCTGAGCGAAGTACAATCCGTTCCCCGTTCGGCCATCCTCCTGGATGAGCAGGGCAACACGACCATGGCAACGGCGGTCAACAGCGCAGCGATCATGCAGGCCCATGATTTCCGCAGCGCCCTGGTCGTCACGCAGTTCTTCCATATCCCGCGCAGTCGTTACGCGCTGCACCGCGTCGGCATCGATACCGTTCATTCGGCGCATGCCAACTACTTTGAAGCCCGTGATTTCTATTCCCTCGCACGCGAAATGATCGCACTACCAGCCTACTGGCTGGGCAGCAGACAATGACCAAAACAAAAGCCCCGGCTGCAAACCGAGGCTTTTCTGATTCGATCAGACGGCTGGATAAGCCCGCCACCGTCTTCTCTCAAGGCTGTGGAAAACTCAAGCCTTCTTCAACGCAGCAGCCGCCTTGGCGATCTCGGTGATCTTGTCCCAGTCACCGGCCTCGATGGCGGCCTTCGGGGTCAGCCACGAACCGCCCACGCAGACCACGTTCTTGCAGGCCAGGAACTGCGGTGCGGTCTCTTGCGTGATACCGCCCGTGGGACAGAAAGACACGTCCGACAAGGGACCGGCGATACCGTTGAGCATGCCCACGCCACCGGCCGGCACGGCCGGGAACAGCTTCAGTTGGCGGAAGCCCGCTTCGCGCGCCGCCATCACTTCGGAAGGCGTCATCACACCCGGCAGCAGCGGCAGGCCACTGCGCCTGGCCGCTTCGATCAGTGCGGGCGTCAGGCCGGGCGAGACACCAAAGACCGCGCCCGCATCGCGCGAGGCCGTGAACTCTTCGGGCGAAGTCAACGTACCGACACCGACGATGGCGTCGGGCACCGACTCGGCAATGGCGCGAATGGCCGGCAGGCCGTTTTCGGTGCGCAGGGTGATTTCCAGCACGCGGATGCCGCCCGCGACCAGGGCGCGCGCCAGCGGCACGGCGTGTTCGAACTTGTCGATGGCGATCACCGGGATGACCGGCGAGGTGCGCATGATTTCCAGTGTGGTCTTCATACCGTGACTTTCTCTTTCTCAAAAATCGGCGGCAGGCCGAAGGTGGCGCCGCCCTCTTCTGCGGTTCCCACCGCGTTGCGGAACAGGCTGAACAATTCGCGGCCCATGCCGTGCTGATTTCCCGACAGGTCGCTGCTGTCCTGGCCACGTGCTTCCCACTCGGCCGCATCCACCTTGGCTTGCAGGGTACCCGCATCGGCATCCAGACGGATGAGGTCACCGGTACGCACACGGCCCAGCGGGCCACCGCCCAGCACTTCAGGGGTGACGTGGATCGCCGCCGGTACTTTACCCGATGCGCCCGACATGCGGCCATCAGTGACCAGCGCCACGTGACGCCCCTTGTCCTGCAGGATGCCCAGTGCCGGCGTCAGCGAATGCAACTCGGGCATGCCGTTGGCGCGCGGTCCCTGGAAGGTGATGACGGCCACGAAATCACGGTCCAGCTCGCCCGCCTTGAAGGCGGCCATGAAGGCTTCCTGCGAGTGGAACACCACGGCCGGCGCTTCCACCACACGATGCTCGGGCTTGACTGCCGAAATCTTGATGACCGCACGGCCGAGGTTGCCCTGCAGCAGCTTGAGCCCACCATCCGCAGCAAACGGCTTGGCCACCGTGCCCAGCACGCCTTCGTCGCCACTCTTGGCCGGTGCATCATGCCAGGTGACGATGCCGGGACGGCCATTCTCACCCTCGGCCGCCAGCATCGGTTCCTTGCAATGCTGACGCAGCCCCTGGCCGAGGATGGTGGTGACGTCGTCGTGCATCAGCCCGGCGTCGATCAGTTCACGCAGTACGAAGCCGGTGCCACCGGCCGCATGGAAGTGGTTCACGTCGGCGGTGCCATTGGGATAGATCTTGGTGATCAGCGGCACCACTGCAGAAAGCTTGTCGAAGTCATCCCAGTCGATCACGATGCCGGCCGCCTTGGCGATGGCCACCAGGTGCAGGGTGTGGTTGGTGGAGCCACCCGTGGCATGCAGCGCGACGATGGCGTTGACGATGGCCTTCTCGTCGATCATGCGGCCCACCGGCGTGTATTGCGAACCAAGATCGGTGATCTTGGCGGCCTGCTTGGCGGCCGCCGCAGTGAGCGCATCGCGCAGTGGCGTATTCGGCGTAATGAAAGCGGCGCCCGGCAGGTGCAGGCCCATGGCTTCCATCAACATCTGGTTGCTGTTGGCGGTGCCGTAGAAGGTGCAGGTACCGGCACCGTGGTAGGACTTGGATTCGGCTTCCAGCAACTCGGCGCGACCAATCTTGCCGGCCGTGTAGAGCTGGCGGATCTTGACCTTGTCGCTGTTGCTCATGCCGCTGGTCATCGGACCGGCAGGCACGAACACGGCAGGGAGATGGCCGAAGTGCAACGCACCGATCAGCAGGCCCGGCACGATCTTGTCGCACACGCCAAGATACAACGCGGCATCAAACATGTTGTGCGACAGCGCGATGGCAGTGGCCATGGCAATGGCGTCGCGCGAGAACAGCGACAGTTCCATGCCGCTCTGGCCCTGGGTCACACCATCGCACATGGCCGGAGTGCCGCCGGCGAACTGCGCCACGGCACCGGCTTCACGGGCGGCATCTTTCAGAATCTGGGGGAAACGCTCGAAGGGCTGGTGCGCCGACAGCATGTCGTTATAGGCCGAAACGATGGCCAGCGACGGTGCCTTGTCTTCCTTGAGCTTGAGCTTGTCATTGGCAGGGAAGGCGGCGAAGCCGTGCGCCAGGTTGGTACAGGCCAGCGCGCCGCGCTGTGCGCCCTTGCGGCGAGCCGCTTCCAGGCGTTCGAGATAAGCGGTCCGGTAAGGACGGCTACGTTCGGCGATGCGTTGGGTGACGCTGGCTAAGGTAGCGTGGAGAGGCATTGTCGGTTTCCTGTTAGCGTTAACACTGTAATTTTACTACACAATTTTGGCCGAATGAAATCATACACTTAGAGCACCGCGACAGGCCAGTGCTGCCCGTCTTTTCATTGGTCACCATCATTGCGCTTCAAAACCCGTATCACTTCGGACTTTGACGCTCATCCCGCCGATGCCGTGCAGCAACGTAACGGGGCTGTCATAAACTGTAGTGAAACTACCACTTTGACGGCATTTGATGTATAGTCATCTGCGTTGTCCCGAGAACATGACCGGCACGGCCTCGCTGCTACCCGATCACGACCGCCAACCGACCTCCAACTCATGCACACCACCGCCCTGACCGACACGGCCGCCTTCAAGGCATTGCAAGCACATCACGCCACGGCAGTTCAATGGCATCTGCGCGACCTGTTCGCGCGCCAGCCCGACCGTTTCGAACGCATGCACGTGCGTGCTGCCGGGCTGCTGCTGGATTACTCCAAGAACCGCCTCAACGCCGACACGCTCGGCCTGCTGATGAGCCTGGCCCGTGAACGCGGCGTGGAAGCGCTGCGCGAAGCCATGTTTGGCGGCGCGAAGATCAACTTTACCGAACAACGCGCCGTCCTGCACACGGCCTTGCGCGCACCGGCCGATGACCGCACCGCCCAAGTGGACGGACAGCCGGTGGCGCCGGAGGTTCACACCGTTCTGCAGCACATGCGCGACTTCTCCGAGCGGGTGCGCAGCGGCGCCTGGCGCGGCTATACCGGACGCGAGATCACCGACATCGTCAACATCGGCATCGGCGGCTCCTTCCTCGGTCCGCAGATGGTCTGCACGGCCCTGCGCGAGTATCGCCATGCGCGCCTGACGGCGCACTTCGTGTCCAACGTCGATGGCCATGATCTGGATGAGGTGCTCTCGCGCATCGATCCCGAGACCACGCTCTTCATCGTCGCCTCCAAGACCTTCACCACCCAGGAAACCATGCTCAACGCCAAGTCGGCGCGCGCGTGGTTCTTGCAGCATGGCAAGTCCGAAGATCTGGCCAGGCACTTCGTGGCCGTCTCCACCAATGCCGGGGAAGTCTCGGCCTTCGGCATCGATACCGCGAACATGTTCCCCTTCTGGGACTGGGTCGGCGGCCGCTACTCGGTGTGGTCGGCCATCGGTCTTCCGATCGCGCTGCTGATCGGCTACGACCACTTCGCGCAGTTCCTGGCCGGTGCCCACGCCATGGACCGTCATTTCCGCGAAGCACCGCTGGAATCGAACATGCCCGTGATCCAGGCCTTGATCGGGATCTGGAACCGCAACTTCCTCGACAGCGCCTCGCTCACCATCGCGCCCTATCATCAATGGCTGCGCTTCTTCCCGGCCTACCTGCAGCAACTGGACATGGAGAGCAACGGCAAGCGCATCACCCGTGACGGCACACCGGTCTCGGTGCAAACCTGCCCGGCCATCTGGGGCGATGTGGGTACCAACGGCCAGCACGCCTATTTCCAGCTGCTGCACCAGGGCACGGACATCACGCCCATCGATTTCATTGCCGTGCTCAAGCCCTCGCACGCCATCGCCGAGCATCAGGAGGCGCTGCTGGCGAACTGCTTCGCGCAGTCCGAAGCCTTCATGCGCGGCAAGGATGCCGACGAAGTACGCGCCGACCTGCAGGCGCAGGGCTTGCCGGAAGCGGAACTCGCGGCGCTGATCCCGCACAAAACCTTTGACGGCAACCGTCCCAGCAACACCCTGCTGCTGCCCGAACTGAGCCCGCATGCGCTGGGCGCGATGATTGCGCTGTACGAACACAAGACCTTCGTGCAGGGCGCGATCTGGGGCATCAACAGTTTCGACCAGTGGGGCGTGGAACTGGGCAAGGTCCTGGCCAAAACCATCCTGGCCGAACTGAAGTCCGACGCCGCACCGGATGCCGCGCAGCACGACGCCTCCACCAGCGCCCTGATCGCCCTGGCGCGCCAGGCCCGCGACACCAGCCGCGCTGCGCAGCAAGGCTAGCAACCACGTAGCGCCGATCCGCTACTTCACGCACAAGAGACAACACACATCATGGCTACTTCTGATTTCGATCTGGTTTTATTCGGCGGCACCGGCGACCTGTCGATGCGCAAGCTGCTGCCGGCACTCTACGCCCGCGATCGCGCCCGCGACCTGCCGGCAGATGCGCGCATCATCTGCCTGGGCCGCGACGACAAATCGCGCGAGGATTTCCTCAAGCTGGTGGAAAAGGATTCCAAACCCCACGTACCGGCCGCCAACATGGACGCCACCGTCTGGGAACGTTTCACCGGTCGCCTCCAATACGCCTCGGTCAACGCCAGGGAAGCCGACAGCTTCAGCCACCTCAAGGAGGCCCTGCGCGAGGTCGACGGCCTGGCCCGCGTGTTCTACCTGGCCACGCCGCCCAGCCTCTTCGCCTCCATCTGCGAGAACCTGTCCAAGGCCGGACTGGTCACACCGACCTCGCGCGTGGTGCTGGAAAAACCGCTGGGCCGCGACCTGGAAAGCGCCCGCAACATCAACGCGCAGGTGGGCCGCTTCTTCCAGGAATCGCAGATCTTCCGTATCGACCACTACCTCGGCAAGGAGGCGGTGCAGAACCTGCTGGCGCTGCGCTTCGGCAACGTGCTGTTCGAGCCGCTGTGGCGCCGCGAATGGATTTCCGATGTGCAGATCACCATCGCCGAAGAGCTCGGCGTGGGTGGCCGCTTCGATTACTACGACACCTCCGGCGCCCTGCGCGACATGCTGCAGAACCACCTGCTGCAACTGCTGTGCATCGTGGCCATGGAGCCGCCCGTCTCCAATTCGGCCGATGCCGTGCGTGACGAAAAACTGAAGGTGCTGCGCTCGCTCAAGCGCTTTACCCCGACCACGCTGGCCATGAACGTGGTGCGCGGCCAGTACCGCGCCGGTCACGTCGATGGCGTGGCCGTCCCCGGCTATCGCAAGGAAGCCGATGCCAATCCCGATTCCCGCACCGAGACCTATGTGGCCGTGAAGGCCGAGATCGATACCTGGCGCTGGGCCGGCGTGCCCTTCTACCTGCGCACCGGCAAGCGCATGGCCGATTCGCTGGCCGAGATCGTGGTGCGCTTCAAGAGCGTGCCGCATTCCATCTTCGCCCACCAGAACGACACGCCCAACTGCCTGGTGATCCGCCTGCAGCCCGACGAGGGCCTGCACATGAACCTGATGGCCAAGCAGCCCGGCGACGGCATGCGTCTGCGCCCGGTGGAACTGGAGCTGGACTTCCGCGAGAAATTCAAGACCCCGCGCATGGATGCCTACGAGCGCCTGCTGCTGGATGTGCTGCGCGGCCATCTCACGCTCTTCATGCGCAGCGACGAACTGGAAGCCGCCTGGGAGTGGGTGGAACCGATCCTGAACTACTGGGACCAGCAGGAAGCCGACCCCGTGCCCTACAACGCCGGCACCTGGGGACCGGCGGCGGCCAGCGCCCTCATCGGTCGCGATGGCCTGCAGTGGCGCGAAGAAGCGCTGCCCGAGGTCTGAGGCCCGGCCCCTAGCGTCATCAGGTCCACGTCATGTCCATGCTGCTCGACTCCATTCGCACCCACATCAACTCCCTCTCCAAGTCGGAGAAGAAGGTGGCCGCGACCATCCTCGCCAATCCGCAACTGGCATTGGCTGAGAACCTGACGGCGCTGGCCAAGAATGCGGAAGTGTCGGAACCGACCGTGATCCGCTTCTGCCGCGCCATCGGTTACGAGGGCTGGCATGATTTCAAGCTCAAGCTGGCGCAGAGTCTGGCGCTGGCCCTGCCGGGCGCGGATGAGACGCTGGCCCAGGATGACCTGGCGGCCGATCTGGTCAACAAGATCTGCAGCCGCTCCATCAATACCCTGCTGGATCTGCGCAACCATTTGAATCCGGACGCCATCCAGCTGGCGCTGGACGTGCTGGCGCGGGCCAACAAGATCGAGTTCTACGGCCAGGGTACGTCCGGCATCGTGGCCAACGATGCCCAGCACAAGTTCTTCCGCTCGGGTGTACCGACGGTGGCCTACTCTGACCCGCACATCCACAGCATCGCTGCCTCGTTGTTGAAAGCCGGTGACTGCGTGGTGGCGATCTCGCAGCGCGGCGGCAATGCCGCCCTGCTGCGCTCGATCCAATTGGCGCGCAAGGGCGGTGCCGACATCATCGTGCTGGGTCCGTCCGGCACTCCCCTGGCCGAACTGGCCACGGTACTGGTGCCCATCGACCTGTCCTTCAACATCGATCCCTATACACCCATCTCGGCGCGCCTGGCGCACCTGGTGGTGATCGACATCCTCGCCGTGGGCCTGGCCCTGCGACGCGGACCGGAATTCCGCAAGAAGATGCAGAACGCCCAGAAGTCCCTGCAGAAATTCGACATGCAGTTCGACTCCTTCTTCCGTTGAGAGGACTGCGACGGATCAAGGATCACTCATTGACCGACAGACAGCGCAGCGCCAATGCGTACAATGCCTTGTCCCCTTCATTCTCTTTAGCAACAGGACTTTCCATGAGCCAGCTTGACCAGTTGAAGCAGTACACCACCATCGTGGCCGATACCGGCGACTTCCAGGCGATGAAAGCCTTCGCCCCGCAGGATGCCACCACCAATCCCTCGCTGATCCTCAAAGCCGTGCAGAAGGCCGAGTACAAGCCGCTGCTGGAGTCGGTCGTCAAGGCCCATGCCGGCAAGAGCACCGATGAGATCATCGACCGCCTGCTGATCGCCTTCGGCCTGGAAATCCTGAAGCTCATCCCGGGGCGCGTCTCCACCGAGACCGATGCGCGCCTGTCCTTCGATACCGCGGGAACGGTGGCCAAGGGCCGCGAGCTGATCCGCCTGTATGAGGAGGCCGGCATCGCCCGCGAGCGCGTGTTGATCAAGATCGCTTCCACCTGGGAAGGCATCCGTGCCGCCGAGATCCTGGAGAAGGATGGCATCCGCTGCAACCTGACCCTGCTGTTCTCGCTGCCGCAAGCCATTGCCTGCGCCGAAGCGCGTGTCCAGCTGATCTCGCCCTTCGTCGGCCGCATCTATGACTGGTACAAGAAGTCCACCGGGCAGGAGTACACCGGCAGCGATGATCCGGGTGTGCAGTCGGTCAAGTCCGTCTACAACTACTACCGCAAGTTCGGCTACGCCACCGAAGTGATGGGCGCGAGCTTCCGCAACACCTCGCAGATCGTGGAACTGGCCGGTTGCGACCTGCTCACCATCAGCCCCGACCTGCTGCAAAAGCTGGCCGACACCGATGGTCCGGTCGAGCGCAAGCTGAGCCAGGAAGCGGCTGATGCCGCCCAGATCGAGCGCATCTCGCTGGACGAAAAAGCCTTCCGCCTGGCCTTGAACGGCGATGCGATGGCTACCGAAAAACTGGCCGAAGGCATCCGCCAGTTCGCCGCCGATGCGGTGAAGCTGGAGCAGATCGTCGACGCATTGCGTTGAGCAAGCCGATACAGGCAGTCGCCTCAAGAGGGCCGACCCGACGGCCCCGATCAAGCGGATGATCAAACCATGGTCGCCGCTTCCCGGGTCAGGCTGGCCGGCCTGCCACGCGCCGGCTGGCACCGGAAGAAACTCACGGTCGTCTGCAACTGCACCGCGCGGCGGTTCAGTTCTTCCGAGGTCACCGCCAGTTCTTCCGAACTGAGCGAATTCTGCTGAATCACTTGCGCCAGCTGGCTGGCCGCCTGGCTGATCTGGCTCACGCCCGCCGACTGATTCTCGGAGGATTGCACGATGTCCTGCACCAGCGCCGAGGTGCGGGCAATGGTGGGCACCATGTCGTTGAGCTGGCGCTCGGCGGAGCAGGCGAGCGTCACGTTGCTGCGGGCGAGCTCGTCGATTTCCTGCGCAGCCCACTGGCTGCGCTCGGCCAGCCGACGCACTTCGGCAGCCACCACCGCAAAACCGGAGCCGTGCTCGCCGGCATGTGCCGCTTCAATGGTCGCGTTCAGGGCCAGCAGGTTGGTCTGGTAGGCGATGTCGTCGATGACCGCAATCTTGCCGGCGATCTGCTGGATCGCGTCCACCATCTGCTTGACGGTATCGGCACAGGCCCGCGCCTCGACCGCGGCGGCAGAGGCGATCTGGTCGGTCAACCGCGCATTCTGCGCGGTACTGAGGATGGATTTGTGGATCAGCTCCAGTGCCGTGCTGGTCTGCTCAACCCCGGAAGCCTGCTCGGTGGAGGCGCGTGACAGGGATTGCGCGGTAGCGCTGACCTCCTCGGCAGTACTGACCAGACCTTCGGCATTGCCGCGCACCTCGCTCACCACCAGGCAGAGACGATCCATCATCTTCTGGATGGCGTGCATCATGCTGTCCCGGTAACGCGTCTTGACCCTGACCTTCTGGACCAGGTCGCCATCGGCGAGCCGCTGCATCACCGTCACCACATCTCCCGGCTCGCCGCCCATCTGCCGCAACAGAGTCCGTCCAAGCAGCCAGCCGGCACCGAGCAGTATCAGCAGCACCCCGCCAGTCAGCAGGGTGACCGTCTCCAGCGCATCGCTGATGATCGCGCGCGCACTGAGCGCACCGGCCTCGCCCAGCGCAACGTTGTAGGAACGGTGGCGCCCGAAAGTCACCTGCACGGCATCGATGGCGGCCCGGAATTCAAGCATGGCCTGAGGCAGCTTGTTCTCGCTGCGGTCTTCATCGGCCACCTTCAGCAAGCGCCGCGCCACCTCATCGAAGGCGACGATGCGGGACTGATCATCGGCCAGCATGGCCGCATCGGTCTCGTCGGTGATATAGGCATCCGCATAGTTCTTGAGATAACGGTTCAGGCGCGCGTGCTGCGCCTCCACTTCCTTGAGGAGCCGGGCGCGGTCGAGCGGCTCGGGATCCACCAGATACTGATAGAGGCGTCCCTGGATGGCATTGAAGGCAGCCTGTGCATCGTCAAGCGTGGTGACGCTGGGCACGGTGTTGAGCTGCGCATAATTGGCGGCGTTGTAGACATTCTCGATCTGACGCAAGCTGACAGCCGCCGTGGCGACCAGCCCCAGCAAAGCCAGCAGGATCAGCACCGACAGGCGCTGACCCACGGTCAGCGTGCGAAATCCTGGCCTGGACATGATTTCCTCCCCCCAGAGGTGTGGCGATGGCGATGTGCCAGAGCGCGCTCCCTCCGAGCTGCACCCTGCCGTTTTGGCAACGAACTTATAGCGCGCGGCCTGGCTTGTCAATCAAGGCCGGTATCCACCATGCAGGAGGCGGAAAAGAAAAATGCCACCGCGCAACACTGCGCGATGGCATTCTCTCTCCACCTGACGGCAACCCCGCGCGCAAGCCGCCGTGCAGGTTCAGTCAAAACTGATCTGCACCTTCATCATGCGCGAACGATCCCCGGCAATCTCGAAGGCCTCCACCGCCTGGGCGATGGGATAAGTCGCCGTGATCAGGGGCTTCACGTCCACCAGCTTGCGATTCATCAGTTCCACGGCCATGGCGAACTCTTCATGGAAGCGGAAGGCACCGCGCCAGTCCAGCTCCTTGCCCACCAGCAGATTGGCCGGGAACTGGATATCGCCACCCAGGCCGACCTGCACAATGATGGCTTGCGGACGCAGCGCTTCGAGCGCGCCCACCAGCGCGCGTTCATTGCCGCTGGCTTCGAAGAGCACATCGAAGCTTCCCTTGTCGGCGGCATAGCCCTTGAGGGCATCGGGCGTCTCGGCCATGTTGATGGCTCGGTCCGCACCCACTTGCAGGGCCGCTTGCAGCGGCATGCTGGCCACGTCGGTGACCACCACTTCCAGCGCACCGGCGCGGCGCGCTGCCACCACCACCAATGCACCGATCGGACCGCAACCGGTCACCAGCACCCGCTTGCCCACCAGCGGACCGGCGCGGCGCACTGCATGTAGCGCCACCGACAGCGGTTCGGCCATGGCGGCCTCGCCATCGCTGACATGATCGGCCACGATGTGGGCCTGCGAACGTTCGATGATGATTTCCTGGCGGAACGCACCCTGCACGTGGGGCGTGCGCATGGCGCTGCCATAGAAGCGCATGTCCAGGCAGTGGTTCTGCTTGCCTTCCTGGCAGTACTTGCACACGCCACACGGACGGCTGGGCGAGATGGCGATGCGGGTGCCCGGTGCAATGTCGGTGATGGCCGAACCGACTTCGGCGATCTGGCCGGAGACTTCATGGCCCAGTACCATCGGTTCCTTGATGCGCACCACGCCAAAACCGCCATGGTGATAGTAGTGCAGGTCCGAGCCGCAGATGCCGCCGGCCTTGACCTTGACCTTCAGCTGTTGCGGCTGCAGGGTGCCGGTCTCCAGGGCCTGGATGCGCAGGTCGTGCGGCGCGTGAATGACGAGTCCTTCTTGCATGGTCTTCTCCGAAATGAGCCAAATGATTTACAAGGTAGCCGTCACGCCACCATCCACATACAGGATGTGACCATTGACGAAGCGCGAGGCGTCGCTGGCCAGGAACACGGCCGCACCCACCAGGTCTTCCACATCGCCCCAGCGGCGCGAGGGCGTGCGCCCCACCAGCCAGTCAGTGAACTTGGCATCGTTGACCAGAGCCATGTTCATCTCGGTCTTGAAATAACCGGGGCCCAGGCCATTGACCTGGATGCCGTACTTGCCCCAGTCGATGGCCATGCCCTTGGTGAACATCTTCACCGCGCCCTTGGTGGCGGTGTAGGGGGCGATGCCGGGACGGCCCAGCTCGCTCTGCACCGAACAGATATTGATGATCTTGCCCGCGCCACGCGGGATCATGTGGCGCGCCACGGCTTGCGCGGCATAGAAGACGCTGTTGAGATTGGTGTTGATGAGGTCGTGCCAGTCCGATTCCTTGAACTCTTCCAGCGGATTGCGGCGCTGGATGCCGGCATTGTTGACCAGGATGCCGATGGCGCCGATTTCGCTTTCGATCTTCTGCACGGCGGCCTTCACATCCTCGGCAGAGGTGGCATCGAAACTGGCTTCATGGATGGTATGGCCCTCGGCACGCAATTGTGCCGCGACGGTCGCCAGCTTGCCGGCATCACGTCCGTTGAGCACGATGGCCGCGCCCGCTTCAGCCATGCCGCGTGCCAGCGCCAGGCCGATACCACCGGAGGAACCGGTGATGAGGGCCAGCTTGCCCTCCAGGGAAAAGCCCTGCAAACCTGCGGGCAATGGGGTGGTCTTGATGGTCATGAGGTGTCTTTCTTCTTGTCGGAAATTTCGTTGTCAAACCCTGCCCTGCCCGTGATGGCGCAAAACAGGACTCAGTGCTGCTTTCCGGTCTCGCGCTGGAAGGCGGCGATGGCGTGATACTCCGCCTCCAGCTTGGCCGGAATGGCTGCAAAGATGGGTTGCAGGCGGCCATAGACCGCCACCGCATCTGCCTCGGGGACGTGCTGATTGGTCGAACCGACCATGCCCGAGATGACCGACAGCGACGGCACCAGGCCCAGCGCCCAGGCACCCAGCACGGCTGCGCCGAGGCAAGACGACTCCACACTCTCCGGCACCACCACCTCGCGGTTGAAGATGTCGGCCATCATCTGGCGCCACAGGGCCGACCGGGCGAAGCCGCCGGTGGCCATCATGCGTTTGGTCGGCCCGACCAGTTCCTCCAGCGCGGGAAGGATGCTGTAGAGATTGAAGATCACCCCTTCCAGCGCCGCGCGGATCATGTGGTGCTTGCCATGATGCAGGGCCAGACCGAAGAAGGAGCCGCGCAGGTCGGCATTCCACAGCGGTGCGCGCTCCCCGGCCATGAAGGGATGGAACAGCAGGCCCTCGGCACCGGGCCGCACCTGCTCGGCGATGCGGGTCAGGGCTTCATAGGGATCGACGCCCTCTTCGCGCGCCGCTGCCGCTTCGGCCGTGGCCAGCTCGTCGCGCACCCAGCGGAAGATGTTGCCGCCATTGTTGACGGGGCCACCGACCACCCAGTGATTTTCAGTCAGGGCATAGCAGAACAGGCGGCCATGCGGATCGGTCAGCGGTTGGTCGATCACCGTGCGCATGGCACCGGAAGTGCCGATGGTCACGGCGACATGGCCGACCTCGATGGCGTTGACGCCCAGGTTGGAGAGCACCCCGTCATTGGCGCCGATGATGAAGGGCGTATCGACCGACAGGCCCAGGCGCCGGGCCATCTCCGGCGACAACGCCGGCAGGCGGTGCGTGGTCGGCACCGGCTTGGGCAACTGCTCGGGCCGCACACCCAGCAGGTCCAGCGCGCCCTTGTCCCAGGCCAGTTCCCGCAGATTGAACATGCCGGTGGCCGAGGCGATGGAATGGTCCACCACCCATTCACCGAAGAGCTGGTACAGCAGGTATTCCTTGATGCCGACGAAGCGCGCCGCCTTGTGGAAAATCTCCGGCTTTTCATGGCGCAGCCACATCAGCTTGCACAGCGGTGACATCGGGTGAATCGGTGTGCCGGTACGGCGATAGATGGCATTGCCGTCATGCTCGTGCTTGATGCGTTCGGCCCAGACCGAGGCGCGGATATCGCCCCAGGTGATGCTGTTGGAGAGCAGGCGATCCTCCGCATCCAGCGCAATGACGCTGTGCATGGCCGCGCTGAAGCACAGCAGCGCGATGTCTCCGGGCGCCACCCCGGCGGCCTTGACGGCCCCGGCGATGGAGGCCAGCGCAGCGGCCACGATCTGGTCCGGGTCCTGTTCCGCCATGCCCGGTTCGGTACAGAGGACCGGATAGTGTTCTGCATGCTGGGCCACCACCTTGCCATCAAGCGTGAAGACCACGGTCTTGGTGCTGGTGGTGCCGATATCGACGCCGAGCATGGTGGGTGCGGAAGAGGACATGTGAATTTTCCTTATGGGACAAAGCAAGACGCCCGGACCAGCCGGGCGTTGCGTGTGGTCTTAGACGACCAGGTTGAGCAACATGATGAAGATGATAGCAACAACCGAGATCAGGGTTTCCATCACCGTCCAGGTCTTGAAGGTCTCACCGACGCTCATGTTGAAGTATTCCTTGACCAGCCAGAAGCCGGCATCGTTGACGTGCGACAGGATCAGCGATCCGGCACCGGTTGCCAGTACCAGCAGTTCCTTGTTGGTGCCGGGGATCAGCGCCACCAGCGGGGCCACGATGCCCGCGCCGGTGATGGTGGCGACCGTGGCCGAACCGGTGGCCACGCGGATCACGCCCGCCACGAACCAGGCCAGCAACAGCGGCGAAATCTGTGCATGCACGGCCAGCTGACCGATGGCGGTGCCCACGCCGGAACTGACCAGCATCTGCTTGAAGCCGCCACCGGCGCCGATGATGAGCACGATGGCCGCCGTCGGGGCCAGGCTCTGGTCGACGAATTTGAGCACTTGCTGGCGGCTGAAGCCACGGGCGATGCCAAAGGTCCAGATGGCCAGCAGCAGCGCGGCCAGCAGCGCCACGATGGGGTTGCCGATGAAGTCCATCAGGTCGCGCACGGCGTGGCCTTCAGGCAGGGTGACGTCGACGAAGGTCTTGAGCAGCATCAGGAACACTGGCAGCAGCACCGTCACCAGGGTGGTGGTGAAGCCTGGCAGGTTGGTGGTCTGCGGCTCACGCGCCAGTTGCGCCATCAGTTCCTCGGAGGGCTTGATGTTGACGTAGCGAGAGATGAAGGCACCGAACAAGGGACCGGCGATGATGACGGTCGGCAGGCCCACCAGCAGACCGTAGAAAATGGTCTTGCCGATATCGGCGCCGAAGATGCCGATGGCCAAGAGCGGCCCCGGATGCGGCGGCACCAGGCCGTGCATGACCGACAGGCTGGCCAGCATGGGCATGCCGATCTTGAACAGCGGCACCCCCGAGCGGCGCGCCACGATGAACACCAGCGGGATCAGCAGCACGAAGCCGATCTCGAAGAACAGCGGAATGCCGACCAGGAAGGCGCCCATCATCATGGCCCAGTGCACCCGTTCGCGGCCGAAGGCGCGCACCAGCGTCTGGGAAATCTGGTCAGCCCCGCCGGATTCGGCCATCAGCTTGCCCAGCATGGTCCCCAGGCCCAGCACGATGCCCACGAAACCGAGGACGCCACCAAAGCCGTCCTGGAAGGACTTGACGATCTTGGGCAGTGGCATGCCCGAGATCAGGCCAAGGAAGCCCGAGGTGATCGTCAGGGCGATGAAGGGGTGGATGCGCAGGCGCGTGATCATCAGGATCAGCGCGAGGATCGCAATGACTGCATTGAACAGCAAGGTGGCGTCGTGGCTCATGCCCAGCATGGGATCTCCGATTGCCGATAGCCGATGGCGTACCGAACCGGACATGGGCGCAGCGGCGCGGCCCACCTGGCTGCATGGGGCAAACGTCTCCTGCGGCCTGTCCTGATGGAAGGCACGGCATCTGCACTATCTGCGTAGTGTTTTATTGCGGAACCCGCCGGGATGCGACGAGCTCCGTTCCTGAGTGTGGTATGTCTCAGCCAGCCGCCGCCGTGTGCCCGGAGGTTCGGATGTTAGCGTTAACATGGGGCGCGATGATAACGCTAACATTTTGCAGCGGTCAAACACTTGTTGTGTTGCGGTGCGGCAGAAGCGCGGGCACAGCAGAGGAGGAGGCGATATCCATTGTTTTGCGGAAATACATGAAAGGACTTCCAGGCCGCCAAGAGCGCAGCGCAAGCAGGTATCATGTCGCCACCCTGAACGACCGTCCTCCCCTGCCTCCATGACCCAGCGCGCAGCACCCAAGTCCAAGCCCAAGTCCCCATCCGCCGTGCGTGGCAGCCGTGCCACCGGGCGCGTCACCATCATTGACGTGGCGGCCGAGGCCGGGGTGAGTCCGATGACGGTCTCGCGTGCGCTGAAAAATCCCGGTCTGGTGCAGGAACAGTCACGCCAGCGCATCCTGGAGGCCATCGCCCGGCTCGGCTACGTGCCCAACCAGGCTGCCTCCACCCTGGCTTCGGCGCGCTCGCAGGTGATCGCGGTACTGGTGCCCTCGCTCACCAATGCGGTCTTCATCGAGACCCTCTCGGGCATCCGCGATTATCTGGCCCACGCCGGTTACCAGTTCCTCATCGGCGAGACCGGCTATGCGCGGGCCAAGGAGGAGCAGCTCATCGCCACCTACCTGGCGCATGCGCCGGCCGGCTTCCTGCTCTCCAGCAGCCAACAGCATGAGATCCTCCAGGCGCGTCCCGCCAGCCGCGACATTCCTGCGGTGCGCATGTTCGACCTGGGCCGCAGCCAGCAGGATTTCTCGGTCGGCTTCTCCCAGACCCGCGCCGGTCATGCGGTGGCCAGACACCTGGTGGAACGCGGCTACCGCCGTCCGGCCTTCCTGGCGGCGCAGCTGGATCCGCGCATGATGAAGCGCCGCGAAGGCTTCCGCAAAGGCTTGCTGGAAGCCGGGATCACGCCCGAGATTGAAGTCCTGCTGCCCGAGCCCACCACCGTGGACATGGGTGCGCAACTGCTGCGCCGGGTGCTGGAACAGCATCCGCACTGCGATTCGGTGTTCTGCTGCAATGATGATCTGGCCCTGGGCGCCCTCTTCGAATGCCAGCGCCAGGGCATCAGCGTGCCGCGCGAGATGGCCATTGCGGGCTTCAATGACCTCTCCTGGGCGGCCTGTGCCACGCCCTCCATCACCACCGTGGTCACGCCGCGTTACGACATCGGCTACAAGTCCGCCGAAATGCTGGTGCGCCAGTTGAAGGGCGAAGACATCCCCAAGGGCCGGCTGGACCTGGGTTTCGAGCTGGCCGTGCGCGAGAGTACCTGAAGCGCGACAGTAGCCGACCCGAGCCGCATCCCCCGCATCGGTGGACGAATCGGCGCCAATCATCCATCCATTGTCGTGTCGTGGCTCTGGACAGAAAACCGCCATTCTCTACAATCTCCCAATGTCGTTCGTCCTTGCAGCAATGCAGATGTGCAGCGTCATGTCCTCCATGTGATGCAAGAATGCAGAGAGGCAGCGAGGCAGAGGCGGGCGACATTCTTATAAATAATATCCAGATTCTCAAATCCGGATCACCAGGAGTATCCCTCATGCAGACATTCACCGGTCTTTGCAAACCCGCCGCCATGGCGCTGCTGCCCCTGTGCGGCGCGCTGGCCTTCCTGCCGGCCAGCGCCCAGACGGCGCCCGCTGCGGCGCCCGTGGTCAAGTACGACCTGACCTATGACATCATCAGCCCGGTCCACAGCCAGCACGGCATGGTGGCCACCGAACAGGAACTGGCCACCAAGGTCGGCGTGGATATCCTCAAAAAGGGCGGCAATGCGGTTGACGCCGGTGTGGCCGTGGGCTTTGCGCTGGCCGTGGTGCTGCCCAACGCGGGCAACATCGGCGGCGGCGGTTTCATGATGATCCACGATGCCAAGACCGGCAAGAACGTCGCCCTGGACTTCCGCGAGATGGCCCCGCAGCGCGCCACCCGCAACATGTACCTGGACGACAAGGGCAACGTGGTCCCGGGCCGCTCGCTCTACACCCACCTGGCCGTGGGCGTGCCGGGCACGGTGGCGGGGCTGTCGCATGCGCTCTCCAAGTACGGCACGATGAAGCTGTCGCAGGTCATCCAGCCGGCCATCGAACTGGCCGACAAGGGTTATCCGGTCAGCCGCAGCCTGGCACTGATCCTCTCGGCAGAGCGCGAACACCTGGGCCAGTGGGATTCCTCCAAGGCGATCTTCTTCAAGGACGGCCGCCCGCTCAAGGAAGGCGAGATGCTGGTCCAGAAGGACCTGGCCAGGTCGCTGCGCCTGATCGCCAAGGAAGGTCCGAAGGCCTTCTATGACGGCGCCATCGCCAGGAAGATCGTGGCCGAGATGGACAAGCACGGCGGCCTCATCAGCGCCGAAGACCTGAAGAACTACAAGGTCGTCGAACGCGTGCCGGTCTCGGGCAACTATCGCGGCTACCAGGTCATGTCGATGCCGCCGCCGAGCTCGGGCGGTGTCCACATCATCCAGATGATGAACATCCTCGAACGCTATCCGCTCAAGCAGTACGGTGCCGACAGCGCCCAGACCATCCACCTGATGGCCGAAGCCATGAAGCTGGCCTATGCCGACCGCTCCGAATACCTGGGCGATCCGGATTTCACCAAGGTCCCGGTCAAGGGCCTGATCTCGCGCGCCTATGCCGACGAACTGGCCAAGAAGATCAACCCCGACCGCGCCACGCCCTCGGCCGAGATCAAGCCGGGCCAGCCACAACCGTATGAAAGCGACCAGACCACCCACTTCTCGGTGGCCGACAAGGACGGCAACCTGGTCGCCACGACCTACACGCTGAACCTGAACTTCGGCAGCGGCATCGTCGCCGCCGGCACCGGCATCACGCTCAACAACGAGATGGATGACTTCGCTGCCAAGCCGGGCGTGCCCAATGCGTTCGGCCTCATCGGCGGCGACGCCAATGCGGTCGGTCCCTACAAGCGCCCGCTGTCGTCGATGTCGCCCACCTTCGTGCTCAAGGACGGCAAGCCCTTCCTGGTCACCGGCAGCCCCGGTGGCAGCCGCATCATCACCACCACCCTGCAGACCATCCTCAACGTGATCGACCACGACATGAACGTGGCCGAAGCCACCATCACCCCGCGCATTCACCACCAGTGGGTGCCGGACCAGCTGCGCGTGGAAAAGGGCCTGTCGGCCGACACCCTCAAGATCCTCCAGGACAAGGGCCAGAAGATCAGCGTGCAACCCTCCATGGGCCGTACCCAGACCATCCAGATCAAGCCGGATGGTTTCGACGGCTTCTCGGATCCGCGCAATCCGGATGGCCGTACCCTGGGCTTCTGATGCACTGAACCGGCCACCGAATCAGCCGCCGGATCAGGCGCTGTACCCGGCACCGAACATGGCTCCCGACTGACTGGTCGGGAGCCATTTTTTTGTCGGCATCCCGACCAGCGTCTTGCAGATCAGTGTCGGCACTCAAATAAAAATTCATCTTTTCAGTTGCTCAACTGAACCCGGTAGTCGGCAATAAAAACTTATCGTCCATCTGGCACAATAAATTTCTTCGAGCTCTGGCGAATTTTCTCTCTCGGCAGTCCATCCGATTTCAAGAAACGTACGCCAATCCCTGAAATCCGCTTCCATAGCGACTTTCCAAGCACATCCATCTTTCACTACGCTTTGTTTTTGAATAAATTCAAAAGTAGATAAGAAATATTTCGAGACAAACATCGAAATGCTAAGAGTCGCATTTCGTTAATTTTTTGTTTTTCCCTTTTATTCCCTTGATCCCCTTATCAGGACAAATTCACGCCATCACTATGGCAGGCGTTTGTCACTGAGCACGTTATTTATCCCCTTACGCATTCATGTCGCACCGACATGGCACACCGTCCATGTCGTGCTATCGGCTTGCATTGATCGAGGAGAGCGTGCGTGACCCGATTTCGACTTGTCAATTCCTAGGGAGTACCACCATGACCATCACCGTCCTGAAGCTGTCCGACGCCGACGCCTATCTCAAAAACATCTCGATCAAGACCATCAAGGACGTGCGCGCCCTCGACGTGGACCTGATGCTGATCCTGATGAATGGCGACCGCAGGGCATTGCCGATGTCGACACCATCGACGCGCTGAACCGGGTGGCCAACTCGGCACAAAGGATTGCGCAACAGGGAGACGGGAGTCCGCCAAACCCGGCGCTGACGGTGGAGGACTTCAAAAACCTGGGCTTGGAGGGAGTCACCAGCGAGAACCTGGATGCAATCGCCAGTTCGATCGCCAATCCGCCACCCAACCTGATCGTGGGCAAGGTCGATACGCTGGCCGAAGTCGCGGTCATCATCAGGAACAATATCGGTAGCTTGCAGATCCTGATCAACTATGCAGATGGCAAGACGCCGATCAACGATCAGTTGCTGTCGCAGCTGGAGCCGACTGTCGATAACTACAGGCCGCCCGCCAGCACCAATCTCGGCCTGGTCGTCAATGCCGACAACCTGCACGCCATCAACAGTGCCCTGCGGGCGGTGGGCGGTACCGCGGTCAACGCATGGACCAAGGTCAATGCCATCGCCCAGTCCTACCAGCGCATCCTGAACGCAGCCGATGGCACCGGCAACAATACCGAACTGCTGCCCACGCTGGAGGACTACACCCGTGTCGGGGTCAAGGCGCTCAATGCGGTCTTCACCAATGGGAACAACACCGATACCGCAGGCCGCAGCAATGCACTGAGCCTGCTCAACGAAGTACTCGATGCCAGCCCGCGCACGCGCGTGGCGACCGTGCCCGCGCTGGAGAGCCTGGCCGGCATCGCCGCGCGCGCCGTGCGCCTGGCCAGGGAGAAGGAAACCGCCCTGAGCGCCAGCGACATCAATGAACTGCTCAAGACCACCCTGACCGAAGATCAGATGGAAGTGGTGCGCTCAGGCATCACCGGTACGCGCGATGATGGCAGCCAGGTCCGGACCATCGACAGCCTCAATGAGGTCAAACAGAAGGCCCTCGACGCCTCCGCAAAAATCAGGGCCTACGCCGACAGCATCACCAACCCGGCACCGACCAGGACCGACTATCAGAACCTCGGCATCGTCGGCATCGACGATACATTGCACGTCACCGCCATCAACAGCGCCTTGGCGACCTCCAGGATCAATGGGGCTGCCGTGGCCAGGCCGCGTGATCTGCAAACCATTGTCGATGCCTATCTGCGCATCCTCAATGAGGCCGGAGATACCACCAACGCCGCACCCGATCCCACTGCCGCCGACTATGCCGCCATCGGCGTGGAAGTGACTCTCCCCGCCAACGCCGCGCAGTTGCTCAATTCGGTGCTGCACGGCAAGACGGTCGACGACATCAACACCGTCACCAAGATCAACATCCTGGTACAGGCCGCCAACGCCATTCACGCGCTGGCCAAGGGCAAGATCGAGGCCCTGGATGCCACGCCCTTGACTGAAGAGGCGCTGGCCCGCCTCCAGAGCCAGTTGACCACGCTGGGGGTGAGCGCGCCGCCCAGCGGCACCCTGCAGGCCGTGATCGGCGCGATCCGGCTCAGTCCTGACGGCGGCCAGGATATCGACAGTCTGGTGAAGCTGCAAAACCTCGCCACCAAGGCCCAGGATGCGCAGCTCAAGATCAACGCCTACGCCGACGACGACAGCAAGCCCGTCCCCGATGCGACTGACTATCGCGCCATGGGGGTGGACAAGATCGATGGCAGCAATCTGGCGGCCATCAATTCCACCCTGGCCAGCCCGACGGTGCAGTCAGCCCAGACCGCCAGTCCGCGCCTGGTGCAGTCCATCGTCACGGCTTACGAGCACATCTTCCAGGCCGCCGATGGCACAGAGTGCCAACACGACCAGCAGTCTCTTCAGAAGCGAGGTCGCCGCGCTGGTGGCCAACTATGCGCGCGCCGATTCCAATGGCAAGGCGTTTCTGGTCTATGCCGCCAGTTTTTTGATGGAGGAATTGATACGAACCCCACACCCGATCCCGCCAGCGCCACAGCTCGCCGCAGGCAGCGCTCCCTGCCAGGACCCGCCGAGTGCCTGGCACCCCACGCCTGACTCCTGAGGCCCGATGAGGCCGAGGCACCCAATGTCCCCTGAGAAAGGAACCCCATGCACAACCAACTGATTCAGCAGCCCCTGTCCGATGAAGAACTCGACGCCCTCAGCGAGCTCCTCGACAACATGAAGCCGTGGGCCATGAACATCGAAATGCTCGACGGCTTCTTTGCCGCGCTCGTGTGCAGTCCGGAGGTGGTGCTGCCGGGCGAGTATCTGCCGGTCATCTTTGGCGGTGAACCGGCCTTTGACAGTGAAGACCATGCCTGCACGGTACTGAGCCTCATCATGCGCCACTGGAACACGATTTCCTCGGCCCTGCATCGGACGATGAGGCAAGGTGGTATCTACCTGCCCGTGTTGATGGTGGATGAGCACGGCATGGTCGGCGGCAACGATTGGGCCTGGGGCTTCATGCGCGGGGTGCGGTGTCGTCCGGCGGGGTGGCACACGCTGATGGAGACCGAGGAGATGAGTGAGTGCATGTTGGCCATCATGGTCCTGCTGCATGAGCACTCCCCCGATCCGGCAACGCGTCCACCGGCCATCGCTGCGGACCGTCGGGAGGAACTGCTGCACACCATGATGACGGACCTGACGCAGATCTATCGCCACTTCGCCCCGCAGCGCCAGCAGAGCTATGGGCTGCCCATGCACTGCAAGGGCTTTGTGCTGGATGACGAACGTGCCTGTCCTTGCGGAAGCGGGCAGAAATACAAATACTGCTGCGCGGTGCGCACGCCCACCCTGCATTGAGACCACGCCATCCGGCAGGCGCACTCGGCGATGCGGCTCAGTCGCGCGCGTCCAGTGTTTTGGGATAGACCTTCACCAGCACGATCTTCGGTCCCGACATGCGTTTGATGACCACATCGAAGGCGGGGAACTCGATCTTCTGGCCTTCCTTGGGCAGGTCGCCCAGTTTTTCCATTACCAGGCCGCCGACGGAGTCGATACTGTCGTCATACTCGATGTCGATGCCCAGCATGTGTTCCAGGGTCACGATGGGCAGGCTGCCCTTGCCCAGCAGGGTGCCGTCATCCTGGCGGCTCCATTCGCCGGTGTTGTGGCGGAATTCGTCACGGATCTCGCCCACCAGAAAACTGAGCATGTTGTCCAGCGTGATGAAACCCTGTGGCGGCTGGCCCTTCTTGCCGATGATGGCGAAGTGCGGCATGCCGGTACGGAAGCGCCGCAGCAGGTCCAGCGCCGGCAGGGCCGGGGAGATGAACTGCACCGGGCGCAGGTAGTCTTTCAGGTTGCTGATGGCGCGGCCATCCTGCTGCGCCAGGAACACATCCTTGAGGTGCACCAGGCCCAGCACCTGCTGCCCCTCGGCGTCGAAGTAGGGGTAACGCGAATAGCGGTTGCGGTAGATGATGTCGAGGTTCTCTTCCAGGCTCTTGTCATCGCCCAGGGACACGATCTCGCTGGCCGGACGCATGATGTCGGCCACGTCCAGTTCGGCGAAGTTCAGGCTCTGCGCCAGCACGTTCCATTCATCGCGGGTGAACTTGCCACTCTTGCCGCTCTTGCTGCCGGCACGCAGGATGAGCTTGAGTTCGTCCGAGGAATAATGCGCATCGTGACCATGACCGGCCCCCAGCCCGGCCACGCGCAGCAGCCAGTTGGAACTGGCGTTGAGCACCCAGATCAGCGGATACATGCCCCAGTAGAAGCCGTACAGCGGTACGGCACACCACAGGCCCAGCTTCTCGGGGCTGCGGATGGCCATGGACTTGGGCGCCAGCTCGCCGGCCACGATGTGCAGGAAGGAAATGACGAAGAAGGCGAAGACGAAGGACACGCCGTGAATCAGCTCCTGGTTGGTCACGCCGACCAGCGTGAAGAGTGGTTCGAGCAAGCGGGCGAACGCCGGCTCACCGATCCAGCCCAGGCCCAGCGAAGCCAGGGTGATGCCCAGCTGGCAAGCGGAGAGGTAGGCATCGAGCTGGTTGTGGACCACGGCCAGGATACGGCCGCGCATGCCTTGTGTCTTGGCGATGGCCCGGATGCGCGTTTGACGCAACTTGACCAGACTGAATTCTGCTGCAACGAAAAAACCGTTCAACGCAACCAGGAAGAAGGCTGCGACGATCAGCAATATGTTTTCCAACGAGGGTTCCTATCGGGGTTGTCAACGGGCCCGGACGCCGTGAGCGGGTCCGGACTGCGTAATTTAACACGCATGTGGCTTGGAACCTGATTCGTTGTCAAAAAAGCATCTATGCACAGGCCGCATGAGGATGAGAGCCTGCGCGCACGCCTGACCGGTGCAGCGGCTCCACCTGGAGAGGGCAGGCGGCAGCGCGGATGGCTGCCACTCCTTCTACTCAGGCCAGCCTGCTGGCTACGCGGCAAAGCCTTCCAGCACAATCTTCCCCTTCGCCTTGCCCGACTCCAGCAAGGCATGCGCACGCCGCAGGTTCTCCGCGCTGATGCGTCCGTAATGCTCCCCGGTAGTAGTACGCAACACGCCCTCATCCAGCAATCGCGACACTCGTTGCAGCAGCTCATGTTGACGGATCATGTCGGCGGTCTGGAACATCGAGCGGGTGAACATCAGCTCCCAATGCAGTGAAATACTCTTGCGCTTGAGCGGCACCGCATCCAGCGTGGCCGGGTCATCAATCAGCGCGAGCTGGCCTTGCGGCGCGAGCACGTCGATGATCTGCGCATAGTGCTCATCGGTGTGGGTCAGGCTGATGACGATATCGACCGCCGGGATGCCCAACTGCTCCAACTGCGGCTTGAAGGGCTGGCTGTGGTCGATCACGTGATGCGCGCCCAGCTCGCTCACCCATTGCGCCGTGTCCTTGCGCGAGGCGGTGCCGATCACGGTCAGTTGCGTGAGCTTGCGTGCCAGCTGGGTCAGGATCGATCCAACACCACCGGCAGCCCCGATGATGAGCAGGCGCCGTCCCTGCCCCGCTCCTTCGGCCACGCCCACGCGGTCGAACAACAGTTCCCAGGCGGTAATGGCGGTCAGCGGGATGGCGGCGGCGTCAGCATGGTTCAGGCTGGCGGGCTTGCGGCCGACGATGCGTTCATCGACCACGTGCAATTCGCTGTTGGCGCCAGGACGGGTGATGTCGCCGGCATAGAAGACTTCATCGCCCGGCGCAAAGAGCGTAACCTTCGCACCGACCGCGCGCACCACGCCGCTGACGTCCCAGCCCAGCACACGGGCTTGGCTGGCGCTGGCGCGGATCTTGGTATCGACCGGATTGACGGAGATGGCCTTGACCTCCACCAGCAGGTCATGCTCGCCGGGGACGGGATCGGGCAAGGTGGTCGCGGACAGGGAAGCAGGGTCGTTGATGGCCTGGGCTTGCGGGTTGGTGATGATGGCTTGCATGGAAAATCCTTCACGGTATTGATCACTGGACGGAGGATATCTTAGGATAGCGCCCACCCCTCAACCACTCCCGGGTTCGCGAAAGAGTTTCTTCATACAGACGAAAATCCACCCCTTCCGGGATCCCCCCGCATCGGCTCAGGCCAAATGCGGCTTGATCACCGCCGCCAACTGGTCGAAGGCGCGCGCAATCTCATCATTGGGCACGCTCGCATACCCCAGCAGCAATCCCCGTCGCGCTCCCCGTGCAGCCATGTAGTACCGCGACAGCGGACGCACGACGATGCCCGCCGCCAGCGCCTGTTCACAGATAAGCACATCGTCGCACTCCTGCGGCAAACCCAGCACCAGGTGCAATCCGGCCTCGCCGCCGGTGATGGTCATCTTCTCGCCGAAATGACGATTGATGGCCTGCTGCAGCAGTTGCAGCCGCTCGGCATAGAGCACGCGCATCTTGCGGATGTGCGAAGCGAAGTGGCCCTCGGCCATGAAGTCGGCCAGCGTGGCCTGCAAAAATACCTGACCGTTGCGATACAACTCCGCGATGCCGGTGGCAAACGCCTTGGCCAATGACTCCGGTACCACCAGAAAACCGATGCGCAGCCCCGGAAACATGATCTTGCTGAAAGTGCCCATGTACAGCACCCGGTCCTGCGTATCCATGCCCTGCAGCGAGGCCAGCGGACGGCCGCCGTATCGGAATTCGCTGTCGTAGTCATCCTCGATGATCCATACCTTGTGCGTGGCCGCGTACTCCAGCAGCATGCGCCGCCGCGACAGGCTCATCACCATGCCCAGCGGATACTGGTGCGAGGGGGTGGTGCAGATGAAGCGCGGAGGACGGCGCAGATTGGCCAGCCGCATGCGCATGCCCTCCTGATCCACCGCAATGGGCACCGACTGGATGCCCAGCGAATTGAGTACGCTGCGGGTGCCCCAGTAGCACGGGTCCTCCACCCAGGCGGTATCACCATGCTCGCCCAGCAGCTTGACCACGATGTCGATGGACTGATGGATGCCGGTGGTGATGAGCACCTGCGAGGGCGTGCAATTGACCGAGCGCGCCACGCGCAGGTACTCGGCAATCTGCTCGCGCAGTCCGGCATAACCGGCACCGGGGCCATAGGTCAGCAAGTCCGAACTGGAACGGCGCCAGTGCTTGTTCTGCAGGCGTCCCCAGATCTTGTGCGGCACACAGGTCACATCAGGCACGCCCGGCATGAAGGCGCCCCACTGGCGTTCGCCCACGCCGGCCTGGCGCGTGAGCAGGGCCCCGCGCGCCGAGAGTTCGGACTTGCCGGAAGGGTCGGTCAACGGCTCCTTGCGCTCCACCGCCTCGGGAATCTGGTCGGGTGCCGTATCGGCCACGAAGGTGCCGGACCCGGTGCGACTCTCCAGATACCCCTCGGCCAGCAACTGTTCATAGGCATAGGTCACCGTGTTGCGCGAGGTCCCCAGCTCCAGTGCCAGGTCACGCGATGAGGGCAACTGCATCCCCGCAGGCAAGGTGTGGGCCAGGATGGCCTCACGGATCAACTGGTAGATCTGGCGATTGACGGGCATGCGTTCACTGCCGGATTTCCCGTTTTTAAGGGACTTCGCTGCGCCGCTTTCACGGCTGCTCGCGGCCTTGCCCTTGCCCGGTGCGGGCCTGACCGGCGAACGATTGATGCGCAGCAGCAGATAGTCGGACAAGGAGGCGAGTTTCAAGTGGCACCATCAAATATTTGAAATTGGCTCTATATTACAGTGCCACTGCGGTTTTATATTGTTTCCCGATTCAGCAATTTCCTGCCCATTTCTGCGCCCTGAGGCGCCATTCAACGAAGCAAGATCGGAGCAAGCCATGACCAGCAAGGCCACCAACCAAGCGCTGCAAGAACGAAAGAATGCCGCCACCCCGCGCGGCGTCGGCGTGATGTGCGACTTCTACGCCGAACGCGCGTCCAATGCCGAGCTGTGGGACGTGGAGGGCCGCCGCTTCATCGACTTCGCCGCCGGCATCGCCGTGCTCAACACCGGCCACCGCCATCCCAAGCTGCTCGACGCCATGCGCGCCCAGCTCGACAAGTTCACCCACACCGCCTACCAGATCGTGCCCTACGCCAGCTACGTGGAACTGGCCGAGCGCATCAACGCGGTGACCCCGGGCAACTATCCCAAGAAGACCGCCTTCTTCTCCACCGGCGCCGAGGCCGTGGAAAACGCCATCAAGATCGCCCGCGCCCACACCGGCCGCCCCGGCGTGATCGCCTTCGCCGGCGGTTTCCATGGCCGGACCATGATGGGCATGGCGCTCACCGGCAAGGTCGCGCCCTACAAACTGGGCTTCGGTCCCTTCCCCGGCGACGTCTTCCATGCCCCCTACCCCAGCGCCTTGCACGGCATCACCAGCGAGGATGCGCTGGAGGCCGTCAAGGGTCTCTTCAAGAGCGACATCGAAGCCAAACGCGTGGCCGCCATCATCCTGGAACCCGTGCAGGGCGAAGGTGGTTTCTATGCTGCCCCGGCCGACTTCATGCGCGGCCTGCGCGCCATCTGCGATGAGCACGGCATCCTCTTGATCGCTGATGAAGTGCAGTCCGGTTATGGCCGCACCGGCAAGCTGTTTGCGATGGAACATTACGATGTCCTGCCCGACCTGATGACCATGGCCAAGAGCCTGGCCGGTGGCATGCCGCTGTCGGCGGTGTGCGGTCGCGCCGAGATCATGGATGCACCCGCCGCCGGCGGCCTTGGCGGCACCTATGCGGGCAACCCGCTGGCCATTGCCTCGGCACTGGCGGTCTTGGATGTGATGGAAGAAGAAAAACTGGTGGCCCGTGGTCAGCGCCTGGGCGACAAGCTGCAGGAGCATCTGAAGGAACTGCGCTCGACCGTGCCGCAGATCGCCGAAGTGCGCGGCGTGGGTGCGATGGTGGCCGTGGAGTTTGCCGACCCCGCCACCGGAAAGCCGGATGCGGACTACACCAGGAAGGTCCAGCAGCATGCTCTGAACAATGGCTTGCTGCTGCTGTCCTGCGGCAGCTACGGCAACGTGATCCGCTTCTTGTTCCCGCTGACGATTCCCGATACCGTCATGGATGAGGCACTGGGCATCCTGTCCAAGGCGATCAAGCTGGCCTGAGTCTTGCATTGCAAGGCAGCTTTCAGCAGTGGGTTAGAAGGGCCGGACGAAGTATCCGGCCCTGAGGATAAGAGAGGATCGATGATGGCAGCTCATGCAATGAAGCAATCGGCGCAAGCACACGCGCCGGCCGCCGGCAGCGGCACTGACGTGCTGGTGCAGTTCTGCGGCGTGAAGAAAACCTACGATGGCGAAAACCTGATCGTCAAGAATCTGGATCTGGAGATTCGCCGTGGAGAATTCCTGACCCTGCTGGGCCCCTCCGGCTCCGGCAAGACCACTTGCCTGATGATGCTGGCCGGTTTCGAGTTCCCGACCGGCGGCGAGATCCGTCTCGATGGCCAGTTGCTCAACCGTGTGCCGCCCCACAAGCGCAACATCGGCATGGTATTCCAGAACTATGCGCTGTTCCCGCACATGACCATTGCACAGAACGTGGCCTATCCGCTGTCGGTGCGCAAGATGGACCGCGCCACCCGCGAAGCCAAGGTCAAGCAGGCGCTGGACATGGTGCAGATGGGCAAGTTCGGCGACCGCTATCCGACCCAGCTCTCCGGTGGCCAGCAGCAGCGCGTGGCGCTGGCCCGCACGCTGGTGTTCGATCCGCAACTGGTGTTGATGGATGAACCGCTGGGCGCGCTCGACAAGCAACTGCGCGAACACATGCAGCTCGAACTGAAGGCCCTGCACAAGCGCCTGGGCGTGACCTTCGTCTACGTCACCCACGACCAGAGCGAAGCGCTCACCATGTCGGACCGCGTGGCCGTCTTCGACCAGGGCGTGATCCAGCAACTGGCCCCGGTCACCGAGCTCTACGAATATCCCGACAATCAGTTCGTCGCCAACTTCATCGGCGACAACAACCGCTTCACCGGCACCGTGGAATCCGTGCAGGGCGAACACTGCACGGTGCGCCTGGCCGATGGCACGGTGGTCACCGGACTGAACGTGCATCGCGCCCATGCCGGACAAACCATCGCCGCCTGCGTGCGTCCGGAACGCATCCGCCTGGCCGCCGGCGGCAGCGCCGAACCCAACAGCATTCGCGCCACCATCGCCGGGCTGATCTATTTTGGGGATCACGTGCGCGTGCGCTGCACGGTCACGGGGCAGGACGATTGCTTCGTCAAGCTCTCACTGTCCGACCCGGCCCTGGCCGGACTGAGCGAAGGCAGCAGTGTGGTGCTGCACGTGGCGCAGGACCGTCTGCGCTGCTTCCTCTGATTTTCAGATACTCCCGTTTACTTAGTTTTTTGAGTTATTCCGTTTTTGTTCTTTTGTCGCACCTGATGTTCAGCAGTCCCGTTCGAAGAGCAAGGCAACCCAGAATGCCGCTCGGTTTTTACCAAGTTCAACACCGTCAACACAGTCAACACGCACGATAACCAACGAGGAACAACAATGAAACGCCTGACACCCGCCCTGCTGTCCCCGCTCTTCCTGGGCTTGCTGTTTTCCGGTACGGCTTCTGCCGCAGAACTGACCCTGGTCAACTTCGGTGGCGCCAATGGCAATGCGCAGAAGGTCGCCTACGTGGAGCCCTTCGAGAAGAGCACCGGCACCAAGGTCGTGACCGCCGAGTTCAACGGCGAACTGGCCAAGGTCAAGGCCATGGTCGAGACCAAGAAGGTCAGCTGGGACGTGGTGGAAATCGATGGCGGCGACTTGACCCGCGCCTGTGACGATGGCCTGATCGAAAAGCTGGACCTGGTCAAGACCATCAAGAAGAACGACTACATCCCCGAAGCCACCGTCAGCGAATGCGGCATGGGTGCCTTCGTCTGGTCCACCGTGCTGGCCTACAACGCCGACAAGCTCAAGACCGCGCCGACCAGCTGGGCCGATTTCTGGGATACCAAGAAATTCCCCGGCAAGCGCGGCATGAAGAAGAGCGCCCAGTACAACCTGGAGTTCGCGCTGATGGCCGATGGCGTGCCGGCCAAGGATGTCTACAAGGTGCTCTCCACCAAGGAAGGCGTGGATCGTGCCTTCAAGAAGCTGGACCAGTTGAAACCCAACATCCAGTGGTGGGATGCCGGCGCCCTGCCGGCGCAGTTCCTGGCCTCGGGTGACGTGGTCATGGCCAATGCCTACAACGGCCGTATCGACGCGGCCCAGCGCGAAGGCAAGAACCTCAAGGTGGTGTGGAACGGCAGCGTCTATACCCTGGATTACTGGGTGATCCCGAAGGGTTCGCCGAACAAGGCCCTGGCCGAGAAGTTCATCAGCTTTGCCAGCCAGCCGGAAAACCAGAAGGTCTACGCCGACAACATCGCCTACGGTCCCGTCAGCAAGGGGGCCTTGAAGCTGCTCGACGCCAAGACCCTGAGCAACCTGCCGACTTCTCCCAACAATGCCAAGGATGCGTTGAAACTGAGCCTGCAGTTCTGGACCGACCACGGCGAGGAACTTGAGCAGCGCTTCGCTTCCTGGATCGCGAAGTAAGCCTGCATGCTGCCCGACAGCGATCCCGCCTGCGCTGGCCGGATCGCTGTCTTGAATTCCGCTGCCACCGGACACCCGAGACATGACCACCATCGCCACCCGCTCCGCCGCCGCCATGCCCCTGGCCGAACCTGATCCGCAGCAACTCAAGCGCGACCTGCGCGCCGCCCAGACCCGCAAGCGCCTGGGCGCAATGGCCCTGATCGCACCGCTGGCGATCTTCCTGCTGCTGACCTTCGTGGCCCCCATCGTGGTCCTTCTGCAGCGCGCCATCGAGAATCCGGAAGTCGCCACCACCCTGCCACAGACCGTGGCGGTCCTGTCGAAGTGGGATCGCCGCTCGGCCCTGCCCGACCAGGCCTATTCCGCCCTGGCAGAAGACCTGGCCCGCGCCAAGGAAGACACCACCGCCGGCAATCTGGCGCGGCGCCTGAATATCGAATTCGCCGGTGCGCGCTCGCTGGTGATGGGTACGACACGTGCCATGCCGCTGCGCGATGCCGATGGCAAAGCCTTGAGCCCGGCTGCCGCGCGCGAGGCCATCATCGCCCTCAATGAACAATGGGGCCAGCCCGAGGTATGGCGCGTGATTGCCCAGAACGGCTCGCTCTATTCTCCCTACTACCTGCTGGCTTCGCTGGACCTGCGCCAGAACGTCTTCGGTGATATCGAAGCTGTCGCCCCCGAATCGGCCATCTACCGCACCATCTTCGGCCGCACGCTGTGGATGAGCGCAGTGGTCACCATCATCACCCTGCTGCTGGCCTATCCGCTGGCCTACTGGCTCTCCACCATGCCGGAGCGCCGCGCCAACCTGCTGATGATCCTGGTGCTCATTCCCTTCTGGACCTCGATCCTGGTGCGCGTGGCCGCCTGGATCGTGCTGCTGCAATCGGAAGGACTGGTCAACAAGGCGCTGATGCTGACCGGTCTCACGCACTCGCCGCTGGAGCTGGTATTCAATCGCGTGGGGGTCTACATCTCGATGACCCACATCCTGCTGCCCTTCATGATCCTGCCGCTCTACAGCGTCATGAAGTCGGTGCCGCCCACCTATCTCAAGGCCGCCGTGTCGCTGGGCAGCCATCCCTTCGCCGCCTTCTGGCGCGTGTACGTGCCGCAGACCTATCCGGGCATCGGTGCGGGCGTGCTGCTGGTGTTCATCATGGCCGGTGGCTACTACATCACACCGGCGCTCCTGGGCGGACCGAATGAACAGATGGTGAGCTACTTCATCGCCTACTTCATCAACACCACCATCAACTGGGGCATGGCCTGTGCCCTGGGCAGCCTGTTGCTGGCGGCGACCCTGGTGCTGTACGGCGTCTATCGTCGCTTTGCCAAGGTCGATGTGGGCATGAGCTGAAGCCATTGAAGAATCCACCGAAGAATTCAGGAAATACACCATGAACAAACCCCCTCTGTTTCCGCCCTACACCTCGCTGGTGGAACGCGCCTGGTTCTTTGCCTCGCGCAGTTTCAACCTGCTGGTACTGCTGTTCCTGGTCTTGCCTATCCTGGTGATGATTCCGCTGTCCTTCTCCGACAGCAGTTTCCTGATGTATCCCATCCAGGGCTTCTCGCTGCGCTGGTACGAGAACCTGTTCACCTCCGACGAATGGGTGCGCGCCGCACAGAACAGCTTCATCGTCGCTCCGGCCGCGACCGTCATTGCCACCGTACTGGGCACGCTGGCGGCGGTCGGGCTGAACAAGGCCGATTTCCGTGGCAAGGGCATCGTCATGGCGATTCTGATTTCGCCCATGATCGTGCCGGTGGTCGTGGTGGGGGTGGGCGTGTATCTGTTCTTCGCGCGCATCGGTCTGGCCGACAGCTACCTCGGCCTGATCCTGGCGCATGCGGCGCTGGGCGCACCCTTCGTGGTCACCACCGTGCTGGCCACGCTGCAGGGCTTCAATCACAACCTGGTGCGCGCCAGCCTGAGCCTGGGGGCGAGCCCCTTGCGCACCTTCTTCCGCATCACCTTGCCGGTGATTGCGCCGGGACTGATCTCGGGGGCTTTGTTCGCTTTTGCAACTTCCTTCGATGAAGTGGTTCTCACCCTGTTCGTGGCCGGGCCCGAGCAAGCCACCCTGCCGCGTCAGATGTTTGCCGGCATCAAGGACAACATCAGCCCGACCATCGCCGCCCTGGCGACGATCCTGATCGTGTTTTCGACCTGCCTGCTGCTGGCCCTGGAATGGCTGCGCGGGCGCAACAAGGCCGCAGCGCGCTTCTGAGCCCTGTACCTTCCCTGACGGAGAAACGACATGCTGCAACAACTCAACGATCCTTCCCTGCTGCGTCAGCAGGCCTATCTGAACGGCCAGTGGTGCGATGCCGACCAGGGTGCCAAGCTTGAGGTCCACAATCCGGCCAATGGCACCCTGCTGGGCAGCGTGCCCATGATGGGCGCGGCCGAAACCCGCCGCGCCATCGAAGCCGCCAACGCCGCCTGGCCGGCCTGGAAGAAGAAGACCGCCAAGGAGCGCAGCGCGATCCTGCGCCGCTGGTACGAACTGATGATGGCCAATGCCGACGACCTGGCCCTGATCATGACCGCCGAGCAAGGCAAGCCGCTGGCCGAGGCCAAGGGCGAAATCGGCTATGCCGCTTCCTTCATCGAGTGGTTTGCAGAAGAAGGCAAACGCACCTATGGCGATACCATTCCCTCGCCTTCGCCGTCCAATCGCATCGTGGTCATCAAGGAAGCCATCGGGGTCTGCGCGGCGATCACGCCGTGGAATTTCCCCGCTGCAATGATTACCCGCAAGGCCGGCCCGGCACTGGCCGCGGGTTGTCCGATGGTCTTGAAGCCCGCTGAAGCCACGCCTTTCTCCGCGTTGGCCCTGGCCGTGCTGGCCGAACGTGCCGGTGTGCCGGCGGGTGTGTTCAGCGTGGTCACCGGCACTCCCAAGGAGATCGGTGGCGAGATGACCTCCAACCCCATCGTGCGCAAGATCAGTTTCACCGGCTCCACGGGCGTGGGCAAGCTGCTGATGGAACAGAGTGCATCGAGCATCAAGAAACTCTCGCTGGAACTGGGCGGCAATGCGCCCTTCATCGTCTTTGACGATGCCGACCTGGATGCTGCCGTGGAAGGGGCGATTGCCTCCAAGTATCGCAACGCCGGTCAGACCTGCGTCTGTGCCAACCGGATTTACGTGCAGGATGGGGTGTATGACGCCTTCGCTGCCAAGCTGGTGGAAGCGGTCAAGAAACTGAAGGTCGGCGATGGCATGGAGAACGGTGTGACGCAAGGTCCGCTGATCAACGAACAGGCCGTCAGGAAGGTCGAGCAGCACATCGCCGATGCCGTCGCCAAGGGCGCGCGCGTGCTGCTGGGTGGCAAGCGTCATGCGCTGGGTCACAGCTTCTTCGAGCCCACCGTGCTGGCTGAAGTGACCCCGGCCATGCAGGTGGCGCGTGAAGAGACCTTCGGACCGATGGCACCGCTGTTCCGTTTCAAGACCGATGAGGAAGCGGTGGCCCTGGCCAACGATACCGAATTCGGCCTGGCCAGTTATTTCTACTCACGCGACATCGGCCGCATCTGGCGTGTGGCCGAAGGGCTGGAGTCGGGCATGGTGGGGATCAATACCGGGCTCATCTCCAATGAGGTCGCGCCGTTTGGCGGGGTCAAGCAGTCGGGATTGGGGCGTGAAGGATCGCACTATGGGATCGATGATTATCTGGTCGTGAAGTATTTGTGCATGGGGGGGATCTGAGCGGCCAGATGGCTCACCACATCCACTGACCCGCGCCGGTAGTTTTGCATTACCGGCTGCAAGCCGCCGCGCCGCTGTGACTGCAGTCGCGCGGCGTTATTGTTTCTGGCCTGCACACAGATAACCTGGGAAGCTTACCCGGCATTAAAGATGCAATATCGCTTTTTCAATGGAAATGCCCCCACGTCGCCATATAAAAGAGCGATTTCACACTTTTAACTTGAGCTGGGCAGGAATGTTGCGATAATAGTGCAATATCACACGCTTAGGATGCACCATGAAAGTCACCTCGCCGCGAGAACTGGGTAGCGTATTGCGCGCCGTGCGGGTAGGCCTCAACGTGCCTCTGGCCGACCTGGCAGAGACATTGAACACTTCACAAACCTTGTTGCGACGGCAGGAACAGGGCGAGGCGACGGTAGCGGTAGAGAAACTGTTTTCGGCCATGCGCGAACTGGGCATTGAACTGCACCTCTCGCTGCCCCCTGCCCTCGACGAACACGCCATTGCTGCCTCAGCACAGGATAGCAAGCGCAGGCGGGCACGCCCATGAACCGGCAACTCGACGTGTTCATTGATGAGAAGCGGGTGGGCCAGCTGTTCGAGAACACGGGCATGTGGCGGGGAAACGGGGGGACACGACTGAAAATGAAATACTCAACTAGCATCTGTCACGCCTGGTCAAACGCGCTGGACGTCGCAGCCGGAAGAGAGATGGTTATGAGATTGCGTTTAATACTTACCCTTGGCTCTTTTATCGGTTGCTCGGACACCGTTGCTGATCTAGGTGCCGTCGAGAAAGAATGCTGTTCAGATCAATCTACGACATCATTTACAATTATCATGAGCGCGTCTATCTTGTGAAGCGGTAGAAATTGCGAGCGTTAGGGAGCGACATTAGACGAATCGCTTATAGGTCGTAGGGGGCGGGGAAGTGGGCACCGCGATCGATCAATAATGAGATTAAAGAGATTCTCAAAAGAAAAGATTTCAAAGGCGCCTTCAGATGCTTAATAAGTCAGAGTTCAGTTTGCTCATGAAGATTGTGAACAAACATAAGTGGTTGCTTGATAAAGCTGATGCGCTAGCTGATCTAATTTTTGAAAGTTGTGCTTCTTGGGATGAGAGAGCGCTTATTGAGACCTTGCTCGACAGATTCATGGTCGTTAGTCCTGATCAATTTATTGAGCACGTAAACGAGTTGGTTTTAGAAGTTATGACCATTCCGCATATCGACCCCAAAGAAACAATTGTTGCGGCAATGGCGGCCGACTCCAGTCCAGATAGTTCCCAATTTTTGGTGCAGCAATTGAAGGTAAAGTTTCAAGAAAACGGATGGGGTGACGTCAGAATTGTGAACACCTTTGGAACTGCATTTAGAGAATCTAAACGAAGTGGCTTTTCTCGCAAAAACGTAATTCTAGTCGATGAGTTTGTGGGATCGGGAGTAACTGCGAGTGGTAGAGCCGAGGAAATTAAAAGGCAGTTCGCGGAGGTGAATCAAAATGTTCAAATATTCGTTCGCTCTGTTTTTGCGTCTGTTGTTGGTGAAGACTTTTTGAAGAGAAGTGCTGTAGATTTTGTCGCAACCTATAAGGTAAAAAGGGGTATTTCTGATTTTGAGCCAGAGCCAGATAGAACTGCTAAGGTTGATATGATGTTGGAGCTAGAGAGTCGCTTATCTGATACTGCGGGCTCACACAAGCTCAGTGAGTGCTCTCTAGGCTATGGTAAGACAGAAAGTTTGTTTGCGATCATGAATCAAAACCTACCGAACAGCGTCTTCCCTATTTTCTGGTGGCCGACTACCCAATTGGGCTTGAACCGACAACCTCTGTTCACAAGGTGGCTGGGATAGCTATATGGACACAACGAAGGTCAATGAGGTGGGAGTTAAAATACTCCACGAGATTTACAAGGCAGAGGGACAAATAACTTCGTATGCCTTGTTTAGAAAAATGAAAATAGCCATTTCGGAATTGATGAAAGCGCTACTGGATTTAACTTCTAGAGGTTATATCCGTCAGGACGGAGAGAAGCTGATCCTCCTTCAGGAAGGAATTCGTGTTCTGTTCAATGTGAGAAGGACCTCCGAGGGAGGCTCGATCCCGGAAAAGATGATTCGCAAGGTATCTTTAAATAGGGACTCTTTTTATATTCCATCTTTGTCTAGAATGGACAGAGCTGTAGTTGGCCGAAGAAAGATATGATATTGTCTCCAATGAGGAAGAGGTAGTAGCTAGTGTTAAGGAGTGGTGTCGCTCCGGTTGATAAGGTGAAACTATGCCTGCGCCCGAAAATTTATTCTAAATTTGTCGGGGGGAGACTACGATTGGCAATGCCAATCGTAGTCTCATCTGAACCTTACTTTTGTTCGTCTCGAACAAAAGTAATCTTCAGATTTCAGCTAACGTACAGTAGGTAGCATTTCCTCTTCCTCGCTACTCGTTTAAATTTATGACGCTACTGGAATGGAAGAATTACTTCCAAGATAGAGGTATTGAGCCTGATCTAGCCAAGAAATACCTAGCGTATATCAAGGGTCTTCAAAAAAATAACTGTCCAGTTATTTTTGAGCTAGACCATCTGTCCCAGCTATTAGAAATTGATCTCAATTACCTAGCGAGAATGATATCTGCGTCTGGCAATTTCTATCGATCATTTCATATACCGAAGAGGTCGGGCGGCGTTAGAGAGATCTGTGCTCCGCATCACTCCCTTTTGTCATGCCAGCGCTGGATTCTCCAAAATATACTCAACAATATAGATCTGCATCCGGCAGCTCATGGTTTTACTGCGGGGAAATCAATAAAAACAAACGCCATTTCACACTTGAATTCATCTGCCATCTTAAAGATGGATCTGGAGAATTTTTTTCCGTCGATTCCCCAAGCTTGGGTAATTCAAGTCTTCAAGGAGTTTGGGTATGCTCCCAATGTCTCCTACTATCTATCGGCTCTTTGTTGCTGTGATGGAGCCCTGGCTCAGGGCGCGGCTACTAGTCCAGCGCTCTCCAACTTAATACTGCGAAGCTTAGATAAAAGATTATCGAAATTAGCGCGTACTTGTTCTCTGATATATACGCGCTACGCTGATGACCTAACTTTCTCTGGAAAGCGAATCCACTTTTCTTTGCCGATTAAAGTAGAGGAGATAGTTAAAGAATTTGGATTGAAGGTTAATACAAAAAAAACTAGGCTTAAGTTAACCCATGGAGCCCGCATCGTCACAGGAATTTGCATAACTAACGGAAAACTATCTGTCCCCAGGGAGTACAAACGAGAAATTAAGAATGATCTATTCTTTATAAGAAAATTTGGCTATCTATCGCATATTGCAAATAGAAAAATTAAAAATCCTAATTATCTTAGTTCACTTCTTGGGCGAATTTCATTTTGGCTATTTGTGGAGCCAACGAATGAGTTTGCTATCAAGGGACGTAATACAGTCCTCGAATTGATGAGGAGCTGAAAGCTCGCTAAGTTAAGATAGCCTCGGTGCGCAGGAAATAACTAAACAGTTCCATCAACAACACACCTCAGATTTTCCGGATAGATTTATCATTACCCGCCTGTGAGTAAACATCAAATTCGGAGAATTAACTATGTTTTTTTCTTTTGGAACCCCCGAACTGCTTAGTTCGATTGGCAGCAAAGTAGAAATAGCCGCTGCCAAATCCAGAATCCAAATTGCTGTAATTGATGATAATCCCTTTGCGCCTCGCGATGCTCTTTTAGCTCATAACTTCCGCCTCGCGGAAATTGGTCACGATATTCGGACTGTAGATCAGATTGCAGCCTATCCAATTGTGATATGCGATGTCGGCGGTGTTGCGAAAGCACTTGGCAGCCCCCTTGAAGGAGCACACTTGGTGTCTGAGATACGCAAGACGTTCCCTGACAAATTCTTGATAGCATACACTGGTTTGACGTACAGCCTTAGTATCACTAATGCACTTACCGCTGCGGATAGACGTCTGGAAAAAGATGCCAGTGTTGATATTTGGGTCAAGGCGCTGGAAGACGGTATCGAGGAAATTTCCAACGCACGTAATCGGTGGGTCCGCCTGCGGCGCTCGCTGCTGGAGCGTGGTGTCGAAATTTACGAAATTTTCCGACTTGAACAGGCTTTTATTAAAGCCGTACAAAAAAACAAACCGAACTATCTAGAAGAGGCAGCTAAATCCGCGCCAATTAGTAGCGAAGTTAAAGATTTGGTCGTTAAATTCTCTGCTACGGCGGTTGCCTCTCTTATTGGAACCGCATTAGGGGTCTAACGTAATGCGATACGACAAACAACTAAAAAAACAACAGGCCATACAAGAAGAACTACAGACCTTGCGTGCGGAAAACGAGAGTCTCAAAAAAGAAGCATCAACAATGGGAGAAGTACTTAACAGTACCCTTCACGAAGTCCGGAGATTTAGCGCACTGGTATCTAAATTTGCAGAGCGTCTCAGTAGAGAGACCGAGGAGCAGCCTCAGATAAACCAGACAGCACTTTCTGTTCTGTACACAGCGGGAATGATCTCTTCTCGATTGGCGTACACCGATATTGAGCTAAATCCTAGAGCACTGGAAAGCCAAATACCTGTTCGCTCAGGAATTTACAAAAAATTTGATAAAGCTAAGCGAATTCTGGCCGAAGCAGCTAGGGATAAAAAGATTACCGTTACTCTTATAGGAAAATCACTGACAGAAATTGAAACATTGCCGGTCTTCGAGCTTCTACCATTCGTACTTATTGAAAATGGCATTAAGTATTCCCCACCAACCCAAACGGTAGAGATTCACTTTGAGCAAATTCATAATAGACAGGTGGTAAGAATCAAATCTATCGGTCCAACAGTCAATTCTGCAGAATTGCCAAACCTATTCGATAAAGGATTCAGGGCAGCAAGTACGTCAAATATGCCGGGTGATGGGCTCGGCCTGTTCTTAGCGAAAAGAGTCTGCGAGTACCACGATATTAGTATATCGCTGCACTCTGGACCAAAGAGTAGTTACCAAATCGGAGGCATAGACTACTCCGAGTTCGAAGTCACAATGCGTTTCCCCGCACCCTAAAGAGCCAACCCATTGGTTGTTCTTTAGTTTTAAGAGTATGAGTCGATTTGCATGCAACTGACCCACTCAGATGCTTTAATATCAGATGATGAAATTTAAACGAAACCGTCATCGCTAACCTATTTCTACTCAGATTAGATAACAACAATATGGCGGAGAGAGCACTTTGTAATCGGAGCAGCTCGTGCCTCGTATCGCCGTTGAGGGAATTTCAATTTCTGTGGCATTGTTGCTAGCATTTTTCACTTTCTATGGCGTAGTCAAAATGCGGTGCGTCACCATTAGCGAAAAAAGCGTTGTATTCAAGGGCGAGACTTTCACTAACTGTGTCATCCGACAACTGGATCAGCACCGGGCACGAACTCTCTCCCGGAATTCCGCTGACAGCCGGGCTGCATCAGGACGACGGCACGATGCGTCCGGTGCTGCAGGACGGCCAACTTTTCGAACCGACCGGCAGCCTGGCATCGACCCATATCATCAAGCCCGATGTGCCGAGCGCCCACTATCCAAGCAGCGCAGTCAACGAATGGTTCTGTGCCAGACTGGCGCAAGGAATGGGCTTGACGGTGCCGAAGGTCGAGCTGCGCTACGTCCCTTCGCCGGTGTACATCGTGGAGCGCTTCGACCGCAGCATCGAAGCGGACCGGGTACGCCGCCTGCACACACTGGATGCGGCCCAGGTCCTGTCGCTGTCGGCCGCAGCCTCAGTTGCGCATGCTCGGCAGCATTCATCATCTGGCCATCAAGACCATGGCCAGGCAACTCGGGGCGGCGGCGCGCGGATAGTTGCGGCTTCTTCTGCGACGCTCATTCTGGTCGCGAAATCCCTGCACATGCGCAAGATTTAAGAAGGCCCGCTGCACAGAACACACATCGAAGGCCGCCGTCTTGGCGGCCCTTCTACCAGACGGTCTTGACATGCGGGTAGGCGCGAATTTTGTCATCCTTCGTGACAAGCGGGACCGAAAACTTTCGCGCCGTTGCCACGATCATCCGGTCAGCCGGATCCTTGTGAAATTCTCCTGGCAAGTTCACCGATTTCACGAGAATTTCCACATCCATCGGCACGATACGCACTGCATCGATTTCCGACACGGTATTCATCCAGCGCTCTACCTCCATGGACAGCACCAGTTTCTCGCGCTCCACGAGCATGGCGATTTCCCAGGCGGAAATAGCCGAGATGAGGATCTCGCCGTCCCCCATCTCCTTTTCAATCGTCTTGCGTGCTTTCCGGCTCAAGGTGGCATCGCCACTGACCCACCAGACCAAAGCATGCGTATCGAGAACGATCACTGGCCCGCCTCCCACGCCACATCGAGCGGCTCGGTAGGGTCTTCATAACGTAATACGGAGCCCGCCAGGATAGTCAGTGGCGCACGCTCGGCGTCCCGAAACGGACGGACTTCCACGGTGGGCTTGCCGTGGTCGGTCACCACTACGCTTTCCCCGGATGCTTCGACCTGGCGGAAATATTCCAGCGCTTTGGCCTTGAATTCCGTCTTGGATACCTGGTTGCCTTGCATGGATCACCTCTTCGTGAAACGACGATGGCCTGGATTAAGGACTTTTCACATCATGCAGCAAAAATGACTATCGTTACAAGTCATTTTGGTGGCAACATCGCTGTTCACAATGAGTGATCCCTGACCGGCGCCGCACCCTCGTTCGCGTCTGTGGCTTTACGGGATGTTTACATCCCCACTCAAAAATACAACCCGCCGTTTACGTACCCCATCCTACATTGACGTCTCCGCCACTACGGACCGGCCCAAGCCCGTCCCCCGTTCATGAGACCGATCGCCATCCTCCAGCATGAAAGCACGCAGGGCCCTGGTGTCCTGCTCGATCATCTGGAACAACACGCCCTGCCCTATCGCCTGTTCCACCCCGCCGCCGAGGGCGATGCCCCGCGCGATGCCAGCCAGTTTTCCGGCATCGTCACGCTGGGCTGCGACCACAGCGTCAATGAAGACCTGCCCTGGATTCATGCCGAACACGCCCTCCTGCAAGATGCTCTGGCCCGCGACGTGCCGGTGCTGGGCCACTGTTTCGGTGCCCAGCTGACGGCCCGCGCCATGGGCGCACGGGTCAGCCGCAACCTCTGCGCCAACATCGGCTGGAGCCCGGTCTGGGTCACGCCCCCGGCACAGCAACGTATGGGACTGGCACGTCAGGTGAGCATCTTCAACTGGCATTACGACACCTTCGAAATTCCCGTCGGCGCCGTGCGCACCATGTATGGCAGCCACTGCCTCAACAAGGGATTCATGCGCGGCAAGCAATGGGGTTTCCAGGGCCATCTCGAAGTGACCGAAGAGAGCGTGCGCAACTGGTGTGCGACCGGACGCGACGAACTGCTCTGTGCACGCGGCCCGGCGGCACAAAGCCGGGAACAGATCCTCGATCAATTGCCGGAGCGCATCGCCGCCCTGCGCCTGGTCGCCGACCAGACCTACGCGGCATGGACGCGCCAACTGAACCGCCCCCTGCGTATTTCAGTGCGGGTACCAGCGTATTACGGATGAATCCCGCAGCGCTCAGTGGAACGCAGGATGCGCGCGCAGGCGGCTCACCGCCAGATCGATGAAGGCGCGCACCTTGGCCGGGGAACGCCGCCCTTCCGGATAGAGCACGTGGATCGGCAGGGGCGGCTCTTCGAACTCGCTCATGACCCGCTGCAAGCGCCCGGCCTGGAGGTCGGCTGCCACCTGATAGGCCAGCACGCGCGTCAACCCCCAGCCCTGGCGGGCGGTGCTGATGGCGGCTTCATTGGTATTGGTCTGCAGGGCCGCATCGATCACCACACGCTGGCCATCGGCAAAGCGCCATTCCGGCGAAGCCCAGGCGCTGGTGGACGTGACGATGCGATGCTGCTTCAGATCAGCGGGCGAGGTCGGCGTGCCATGCTGGCGCAGATAGTCGGGTGAGGCACAGATCACGCGGCTGACCGAACCGACCTGGATGGCCGTGAATCCGGAATCGGGCAGATGGCCGATACGCACCGCCACATCCATGCCCTCTTCCACGATGTTGACCGGACGATCCACGAAGAAAGTCCGCGCCCGCATGCCCGGATAGAGATCGAGGTATTCCGTGACGATGGGCAGCACATGCAGCTGCCCGAACAACAAGGCCGCCGTCACCGACAGCGTGCCCGAGGGCTGGTCGTAATGGCCGGCGGCGGCCGCTTCGGCCTCCGCGATTTCAGCCAGGATGCGGCGGCAGTCTTCGAGATAGCGAGCCCCGGCTTCGGTAGTCTTGACCGAGCGCGTGGTACGCACCAGCAGCCGTGCGCCGACCAGTTCTTCCAGTCCCGCCACGGTGCGGGTGACCACCGGCGCACTCAACTGCATCTGCCGCGCCGCCCTGGCGAAACTGGCGGTCTCGGCCACTTGCACGAAGATTCGCATTGCCAGCCATCGGTCCATGTGCCTTCCTTGCCTGCCTGTCGGAGAAGGTCGCATTATGCCCTCTTCAGCGGCATCCGGAGAGCGGGACTTTCCAAAGCCTTCATATCGCCCTCACAGCGCCAGCTCCAGGCGCTGCGCATCCGTGCCAGATGGCTTGGCCGGACGCGCACAGCACAGCAGCACCTCGCCTTCGCCCACGCTGGCCTGCGGCGGCTTGAGGTAAGTCACCTCGCCGGCCAGCAAACGGGTGCGGCAAGTACCGCAGTGGCCTTCGCGGCAACTGAACTCGGGCGACAGGCCGCGTGCTTCGGCCAGCTCCAGCAAGCTGCCAGAGTCAGGTGTCCAGCGGGCTTCCTTGAGGCTTTCCATGAAGATCACCGGGACGGCCGTGTCCGCCACCGGTGCCAGCGGCACCGCCGCCTCGACGGTGTTGCCGGTGCGGGTGAGCGAGGCCGGACCAAAGGCTTCGGCATGGATGCGCTCATCGCCGATGCCGAATCCGCGCAAGCCATCGTAGAGCCCCTGCATGAAGCCGCCCGGACCGCACAGGTAAAACTCGTAATCGCCAAACGGCAGGCTGCGCGAGAGCAGGTTCATGTCGATACGGCCAGCGGCGTCGAACGCGTCGCCCTCGCGGGCGCCGGTGGTATCGCTGAGCACGCGTACCAGCCTGACCGCGCCACGCGAGGCCGCCACCAGCTCGGCCAGCTCGGCGTCGAAGGCGCGCTCGCCCATTGTGCGTGCGGCGTAAAACAAGATGGCCGGGCGCATGCGCTGGCGGCGCAATCCTTCCTGGACCAGGTGGCGCAGCATGGCCATCATCGGCGTAATGCCCACGCCCGCGGCCAGCAGCACCACCGGCCTGTCGGTGGCGGTATCGAGCGTGAAATCCCCCGCCGGGGCGCGCGACTCGATGCGGTCGCCCTCGCGCAGCTGCGCATGCAGGTATTGCGATACCACGCCCTCGCGCTTGACGCTGATGCGGTAATGCCCCTCGTGCGGTGCCGAAGACAAGGTGTAGGTGCGGATCAACGGCGCGGCCCCGGCCTCGGTCTGCGCCCGGATCGGCAGGTGCTGGCCCGGCAGCGCCGGCAGCAACCCGGCGCCATCGTCGGCCACCAGGTGGAAGGAGCGGATGGTCTCGCTTTCCTGCACGATGCGCGCCACCTTCAGGCTGCGCCACTGGCCCGCCAGGGCTTGGGCGCGCAGGCGCTCGGCGGCTTGCTGCCAGTCGCCCGTCATGAGCGCATAGGGCGAAAAGGCGTGTTCCTGGAACGCCCAGCGCAAGGCCAGTGCCGCACGGCGGCGCACGATGCGCTGCGGGCGGAAGGTCCACAGGCGCTCGGCACCCTCGAAGGCGGCGATCTCGGGGGAGTCGAGGATCACCTCAGCCTGCCCGGTCATCTGCAAGACATCGCCTGAGGCATAGTCCACAAAGAGCAAACCCGCATGGCCATTGAGCACGATGTTGCCCAGGGTCGAAAAGAACAGGTTGCCGTTGAAGTCCGGCACGGTCAGCACGCCCTCCTCATCGACCCTGACAAACCCCGGCTTGCCGCCCCGATGCGAGACATCCACCTGGCGCCGCCCTTCCAGATCGGCATAGGTGGCCACGAAGAAGGCATCGGCGCCGGCGATCAGGGCACGGGCCGGGGCGTCCAGCGTGGACAGCATCTCGCTCTGCCCGGTGTGCGCCTCGGCGGGCTCGCGGGCAAAGGAATAGTCGCGCAGCTGGATGTAGCGCGGGCAATTGCCGAAGCTCTGCTCCACCTGCACGCGCCATCCGTCGGCCAGCGGTGCGAGCACGCCATTCATGCGATTGCGGCGCCGCGTGTGCATCTCGATGCCCAGCAGGCCGACCGGCGCGCCTGCGGCCATGCCGGCGGCGGCCGGGTCTTCGGGCGCGGGACGGGCGTGCATGTCCAGCCGGGTCGGCGCAGGCGAGGCCAGGAAGCCGGGATGGCCTTCGAGGAAGGTGGCCCACGCGTCGCCCGACGCATCGACACTGCCCAGCACGATGAAGGGCAACTGGCCGTAGAAATCACGGTGCTGCTCGGGCATGAAGTCGCGCACCACGCGCTGCCCCACGGACTCCATCTTGTCGGCCACGCCGAGTTGCGCTTGCAGTTGCTTCTCACCGGCGTGCCAGGTCGGTAGCTTGGGGAAAGTGCTCATGACGGACCTCTCGAAAAGACAGTGCCAGCAATCGCCGTGACGGCGGCCTGGAAATGCGCCCGGACAATCAGGCCTGGGCAGCCCGCAGACCAGCGGCGGTGCGGGGGAAAGGCACGAAGCCGGGCAGCGCCTCGACACGTTCAAGCAAGCCCAGCACGGCCGGATAGGCGCTGAGGTCGACGTTGCCCTCGGGCGCCCCGGCCAGGTAGCTGTAGACGGCCACATCGGCGATGGTCGGGTGATCGGCGGCCAGCCATTGGCGCGTGGCCAGGTGCTGCTCCATGCGGCCCAGCAGCAGGTGCGCGCGCTGGATCACTTCTTCCGGATTGAAACGGGCACCGAAGACGGTAATGAGGCGTGCGGCGGCCGGACCATAGGCCAGCTCACCGGCGGCCACCGACAGCCAGCGCTGCACGGCGGCGGCGCCTTGGGCATCCTCGGGCAGCCAGTCGGTGCGGCCGGCCTTCTTGGCCAGGTAGACCAGGATGGCGTTGGAGTCGGCGATGACGGCATCCCCATCTTCCAGCACCGGCACCTGGCCAAAGGGATTCAAGGCGAGGAAGGCCGGCTGCTTGTGGGCGCCACCGGCCAGGTCCACGTGAATCAGCTCGGCCTCCAGGCCCAGCAGCGAAGCGAACAGGACGGCGCGATGAGCATGACCGGACAAGGGGAAATGATGGATCTTCATGGGAGGGCTCCTGGTGGATTGGGTCGGTCATGGATGTTCCTTGACCGTGACGCCAGTGTGGAGCCAAGCGCGAATGAAGAGAATCCGTGCCGTCGACACTTCTTTATTGCACAGAGAGGAATAATGTGAAGAAAAATGTGAAGGAAAAAACGAGCCCTCAACGAGAATCCGGAAGCTTCGTTCAGTCTCGCCTTCACCAGCAACGTCGCTCATCCGCCCGGTAGCGCCCAGCTCGCTTGAAGAATCGCTGGCACGGGCGTTGGCGGCCCGCGCTTGCGAACGGGAAATGTTGCCTGACGGGATGTGTGAAGAAGCCTTCATTTCCTCCTGTACGCGCCCATGTCGCTTGGTTATGATCTTTCGCGGGGAGGGCCTGTTCGGGCCCTGGGGACAGGCGGATGGCAAAGCGCAAGGGGACGCTATGCATTATCAGATCGTGCACGCCTTCGGGGCTGGAGTGTATTGCGTCTTCATTGCGCTGTTCCTGCTGGCCGCGCGCATCCCGCGCACTCCTCCCGGTGCCAACTGGTTCGCTGCCGCCATCGGCTGTGCCCTGGTGGGACGACTGGCAGTGCTCTACCTGGCGCCACTGGGCGAGCGCGCCCTGGCCAGTCCGGTGTACGGGAGCTTCCTGATCCTGGAAAAAGTGTTGCTGGTGATCGGCTTCGTGCGCTTCTTCGATCTTGGGCATCGCACCCGGCTGGTACGGCTGGTCAGCCTGGCGGCCATCATCGCCGAACTGTGGATGCTGTGGTCAGACAACCAGCTGGCCCTGCCGCTCATCAAGAGCACCAGCTATGCCCTCTTCAACGTGTTTGCGCTGGGCAGCCTGTGCTGGATGATCCTGCGCGACGACCTCGACTGTCCGCCGCTCATGCGCCGCTGCATGGCCACCGCCGCCATCGCCCTGATGCTGCACTGGGCCTGCGGCGGACTGGTCGGATCGCTCTATGCCCCCTGGCTGCGCTATGGCTTTCTGCTGGGCACGGCGTTGGTGGCGCTGCTGTATATGAGCCTGCTCACGGCCATCCTGGCACTGTTCCACCGGCGCCTGATCCAGGCCGAGGAAAAGGCACTCAAGATGGCCTTCAAGGATCCACTCACTGGCCTCTACAACAAGCATTTCATGAACAACCTGTTCGACCAGGCGCTGCTGCTGGCCACCCGGCCCCATCACCTGGTGGCGGTGTATTACATCGACCTGGACAACTTCAAACCCGTCAATGACCAGGCCGGTCATGCGGTCGGCGACAAGGTGCTCATGTGCGTGGCGCAGCGCTTGAAGGAAGCCGTGCGCAGCACCGACATCTGCGCGCGCCTGGGCGGCGATGAATTCACCGTGATCGCCACCCAACTGGAACGCCAGGACCAGGCCCCGGAAATCGCCAAGAAGCTGCTGGCCAAGCTGGCCGCCCCCATCGAGGTCGGGCAGCAGCCTTTATCCCAGCCACGGGCAAGACCTGTCGCGACTCCTGGAGCAGGCCGATGCCGCCATGTATCACGTCAAGCACCGGGGCAAGAGCGGATATGAACTCTATACCGCCGGATAGGCGATGCAGGCACGCCCGCAAGCCGGGGACAGACCGCTGGTGAAGATCCGTCCCCCCGACGTGGCAGGGCTGCGCGTCAGCGGGTGGGCAAGCCCTGGATGAACTGCCCCAGTTCGCGCGCATAGAAGCGCGCCATGCCGGTGGTACCGTGGCCGCGTGTCTCGGTACTGGCGGGGATGAGCAGCAATTGCGCACTCGGCACTTCCTTCAATGCGGCCTGCATGAGGCCGGTCTCGGGCGGGTTGCGTTCATCGTCGGCGGAATTGATGGCCAGCACCGGCACATTGATCTTCGACAGACCCGGCGCGGCGTTGTAATCGGCCGAGGAACCCCACTGGTAGATGAAGTCATTGGCGTCCGCCGTCACCGGCGCGGCCAGACGCTGATCGACCAGCTTGTCGGCCTGGACATGGGTGCCGGCGCTGGCCTGGTAGGCCAGCGTGCCGCCATTGGTGGCAATGATGAACATGTTGTTGGCCAGGCGCAGCGAGGGCGGCTGGGTGGTGTAGTTGCCATTGTTCCAGGCCGGGTCCTGCTTGATGGATTCCACCAGCATGCGCCGCATCATCCAGTTGCGGCTGGCCATCTCGGTGGGCTGGGACGCCATCGGCACCAGAGCGTCGGCAAAGCCCGGATGGGTAGCGCCCCACAGCCAGGTCTGCATGCCGCCCATGGAATTGCCGATGATCAGGCGCAGGTGCGTAATGCCCATGCCCTCGGTCAGCATGCGGTATTGCGCCAGCACCATGTCGTCATAGTTGTATTGCGGGAAGGCCGCGCGCAGTCCGTCGGAAGGCTTGCTGGACTTGCCCACGCCGATGCCGTCCGGAATGATGATGAAATACTTGCCGGCGTCCAGCGGCTGGCCGGGACCGAACAGCTGGCCGCCGAAGTCCTTGGACAGCATCGCACCAGCGCTCTGGTAGGTACCATGCAGCACCAACACCGCCGGGTTGCTGCGTTCCCCCAGCGTGATGTAGTGCAGCCGCAGGTCCTCCAGCGTCTGGCCGGTATGGAACTGGAAGCGCGGTGCCACCCAGCTGCCTTCGACCGGTTTGAGCGGTTCGGCGGCATGCACGGGAGCGGCTCCCAGCAGGAGCACGGAAGAGGTGAGCAACAGGCGGGCCGCCCGGCGCAGGCTTGAGGTCAGGGTCATGAGGTCTCTCTGGTCTGGTTATTATGAAAAATACACGCCTGCTACCCCTCTTCCCAAGGGATGGTAGGACGCAGGCCAAAGTATGTAACAACTGTAAGAGAACGTGTTGCAACTCGAATCTTTTCGAGAACAAGCTGGTCTATTGCCTTGTCCGCTCGCCTTCGCCTGCCTCTCTGAGGCAGCCTGCGCGAGCCGGGCCCTCATTCAAAAAACTTCGGGAACCAGCCCAACTTTCGATCAGGAAAAAAATCATGAAAACACTGCACAAGATCGCTGCCATTTCCATCACTGCCATCGCGCTGACCGCCATGACCGGCTGCAGCAACATGAGCACCCGCGACAAGAACACTGCCATCGGCGCCACCGTAGGCGCCGTGGGCGGCGCCATCCTGACCGGTGGCAGCGGCATCGGTACTGCCGGCGGTGCGGCCGTGGGCGGCATCATCGGCCATCAGATCGGCCGTTGAGCCGACTCCGGACGGCTACCAGCCCCTTGCAAGGGCGGTCTTCGGGCCGCCCTTGTTGCGTCTGCAGGGCCTACGCCGCCAGGAAGCCGCCATCGACCGGCACCACTGCACCCGTGAGCATGGCGGCATCCGCCGAGAGCAACATGGCGATGCTGCGCGCCACGTCCTCGGCGCTGGCGAAGCGCTGTAGCGGATGGCGCACCATCATCGGTGCCGACTTGGCCGGATCGCTCCAGGCCGCCTCGGCCAGTTCGGTCAGGGTGATGGTCGGAGCCACCGCATTGACGCGGATGCCATAGGCCCCCAGTTCCTTGGCCAGGACCCGCGTCGCGCCTTCCAGACCGGCTTTGGAGGCGGCATAGCAAAGATGCTCGGCAAAGCCGCGATGACCTGCAATCGAGCTGATGTTGACGATGGCGCCGCCTCCCCCGGCGGCCATGCGCGCCCGCGCGAAGGCCTGGCAGGTGATGAGGGCGGCGCGCAGATTCACCCCCAGAACGGCCTCGTAGGCTTCATCGCTCATCTCGGTACTGGATTGGAGCACGTTGATGCCGGCACTGTTGATGAGAAAATCCGCCGTGCCGGCCTGCGCCATGGCGCGCCGGGCGGCGGCAGGATCGGCCAGGTCGACCTGGATCGAACGAGCGCCGATTTCCTCGCGCAGGCTGGCCAGATCGCTGGCGGTGCGCGACAGGGCGATCACCTCGGCCCCTCGTTGTGCCATCAGCCGCGCGCAGGCGCGTCCTATACCCTTGCCGGCGCCGGTGATGATGACCGATGTTCCTGAAAATTCCATCCGGGTTTCCTTGTTCAATGCGCGGTGGCGGACTGCGCCGCCAGCAGCGGGGCCAGGCTGTCGCGCACCTCGCGCGCCAGTTGCTGGCTGTTGAGAAAGGCCTGATAACGCGCCTGGTGCAGTTGGCCGATGGTCTCCCCCACCGGGGCGTTGCGTCCGGCCACGCTGGACATGGCAGCCATGGCCGTCTTCAGGTCGGCATGGGTACCGGCAGCGACAGCGGCCAGCATGGCCGATCCCAGCAGCACCGGCTCCGGGCAGGCGGTGATTTCCACCGGCAGACCGGTGGCATCGGCCAGCAACTGGCGGGTGAGCGCATGCGTACCGGCGCCACCCGAGACCGCGATGCTGGCAATGCGCACCCCACACGCCGCCTGCGCCTCGATGATCTGGCGCAAGCCGTAGCCCAGGCTGCACAAACCGGCCACGTAGAACGCCACCAGGCTGTCGATGTCGTGTTCCATGCCCAGCCCCAGCAACAGCGCGCGCGCCTGCGGATCAGCCAGCGGTGAACGGTTGCCGAGGAATTCCGGCACCACGTTGATCTGCCCGGCCAGCCAGACCGCCTGCGCCGGTTGTGCAACAGCGGCAAGCGCCCGCGCGGCCAGCCACTGCGGCAACTCCATGCCCTCGGCGGCGGCTTGCTGGCGCGCTTGCGGCGTGGCCGGATGCAGCCGCAAGAGGTGATCAATGGCCGCACCCGCGGCGGACTGTCCACCTTCGTTCAGCCACATGCCGGGTGCCATGGCGTTGTAATACGGGCCCCACACGCCGGGCACGAAGACGGCCTCGGCATTGCTGGTCATGGTGCAGGACGAGGTTCCGAACACATAGGCCATGCAGGCTGCCGCATCCCCCGCACCGCCGCGCGCGGCCACCGTGCCCACACCACCGGCGTGTGCATCGATGAGTCCGGCAGCCACCGCAATACCGGGTCGCAACTGCAGTGCCTGCGCGGCCTGCCCGGACAAGCCGCCGCGCAATGCCGTACCGGGCCACACCACTTCCTGGCCGATGCGTGCAAACCCCTGGTCGGCCAGATCACCCAGGCCGATGCGACGGAAGTAGTCGGCATCCCAGCGCCCTTCATGGGCCAGATAAGTCCACTTGCAGGTGACGGTGCAGGATGAGCGCTGCAAGGATCCGGTCGCCTTCCATGTCAGGAAATCGGTGAGGTCGAAGAAATGCGCCGCCCCGTGATATACCGCCGGCAGGTGTTCCTTCAGCCACAGCAGCTTGGGTGTTTCCATCTCCGGCGAAATCACGCCGCCCACATAGGACAGCACCGCATGCCCGCCAGCATTGATGCGCTGTGCCTGCTCCAGCGCGCGATGATCCATCCACACGATGACGTCGCGCTCGGGATGGTCCGCATCGCCCACGCCCGCCGGTGCGCCTTGCACCACCAGCGAACAGGTGGCATCCACACCGATGCCGGTAACGCTGGCCGGATCGATGCCGGCCGTAGCGACCGCGGCGCGCACCGCATGACATACCGCGTCCCATATCTGGGCGCTGGATTGTTCGACGCGCGCACGGCGCTCGTCGCGGAAAAGATCGATGTCATGTCGGGCGCTGCCACACAACGTGCCGCTACGATCAAATACGCCGGCCCGGGCCGAACCGGTGCCGACATCGATGCCGATCAGATAGGTCTCCATCTTTCCTCGCTGGTTGCCTGAAGGGACCACCCTGCCGCGTGCATTGCACTCACACGCGGTCGAAATTGGTGGGCAGCACGAGCATATCGCGGATGGTCACGTTGCGATTGCGGGTCAGCATGTACTCCACCGCATCGGCCACTTCGGAAGGCTCGATCAGGCTGCCGGATTCCTTCGCCTTGCGCAGGTTCTCTTCGGGCCAGTCGGCCAGCAGCGCCGAGATCACCGGTCCCGGAGAAACCTGTCCCACCCGTATGCCATGCGGGATCATCTGGCGCCGCATGGTCTGCACGAAACAGGTGATGGCCCATTTGGAGCCCGCATAAACCGGCTCCCAGTAAGTCGGGAAATGCCCGGCCACCGAGCAGGTGACGATGATGTCGCCGCTCTTGCGCTCCATCATGTGCGGCGCCACCGCATGCACGTTCTTCATCACGGCGTTGACGTTGAGATTGAGCATCTTGTCGATGGCCTCGGGCGTGGTGTCCACCAGCTCGCCGCCGATATAGGTACCGGCATTGCAGTAGAGGATGTCGATGTGATCGACCTTCTTGAGTATCTCCGGCACCATCGCCGCGCAGCTGTCGGCATCCAGCAGATTGGTCACCTGCGGGATGGCCTTGGGACCGAGGCGTGCGGACAGTGCTTCCAGGGCCTTGGCATTCCAGTCCACCATGACCACGGTCACGCCATTGGCCAGCAGTTTTTCGGTGGTGGCAAGGCCAATGCCGGAGGCGGCGCCCGTGATGACGGCGATCTTGCCGGCCAGGGATAGTGTCATGTTCTGTCTCCTTGTGAATGAAATCAAGTATGAATAAAAGGAATGGAATTGCTCAACGCCATTCCCTGGCGATATAGATCGCCAGCAGGATGATCACGCCGCGAATGATGTCCTGCAGGTAGGGATTGATGCCCATCAGGTTCAGGCCATTGTTGAGGATGCCCAGCAGCACCGCACCGATGAGCGTGCCCACCACCAGCCCGCGCCCACCGGCGATGGCCGTGCCGCCCAGCACCACGGCGGCAATCGCATCCAGTTCGAAACCCACGCCCGCATTGGGCTGGCCTGACATCAGGCGGCCCGTGAGGATGATGGCCGCCAGCCCCGAGGTGAAACCGGAAATCGCATACACCGCCAGCTTGATGCGCGTAGTCTTCACGCCTGACAAACGCGCTGCCATCTCATTGCCGCCGATGGCATACACATGGCGACCAAAGGGCGTGCGCTGCAACAGCACCCACGCCAGGGCATAGACCACCAGCATCAGGATCACCGGCACCGGGATCATGCCGATGCGCCCCACGCCGAACCACGAGATCCAGCCCGGCAGCCCCGAGATCGGATAGCCGCCCGAGTAGATCAGCCCGACCCCGCGTGCCACGCCCATGGTGGCCAGCGTGACGATGATGGCCGGCATGCGGCCCCAGGCCACCAGTGCGCCGTTGAGCAGGCCGATAGCCACCGCCAGCGCCACCCCGGCCAGCAGTGCCACCGGTGCGGGCAGGCCGCTGTTGACGATCAGCCCGGCCGACAAGGTACCGGCCAATGCCATGGCCGCACCGACCGACAGATCGATGCCGCCCGTGAGGATGACGAAAGTCATGCCCACGGCAAGGATGCCGACAATGGACACCTGGCGCAGCACGTTGAGCCAGTTGGAGACGGTAAAGAAACTGTCCGAGGCCAGCCCCATGAGTAGCGACACCACCACCAGCCCGGCCAGCGGCAGCGCCAGTGGTGAATGGATCAGGGCGCGCCAGCGCGCCCGGGAAGCGGCGTGCACGGGGGCGGCGCCGAGAGCGTTTGCGTCATGCTGCATGGTGAAGTCTCCCGCTGGTTGCATGGGTCATGATTTCCTCGGCGGTCACGGCATCGCCTTCGACGGTGGCCACGATGCCGCCGCCCTTGAAGACGCAGACCCGGTCTGCCATGCCGACCACCTCCGGCAACTCGGAAGAAATCATGATGATGGAATAGCCTTGCGCGGTGAATTCGCGCATGAGCTGGTAAATCTCGGCCTTGGCACCCACATCGATGCCGCGCGTCGGTTCATCGAAGATCAGCACCTGCATGTGGTGATTGATCCAGCGCGCGATCACCACCTTCTGCTGGTTGCCGCCGGACAGGGTATCGACCCGCGCATGCGCATCCGGTGCCTTCACCCGCACACGCTGCATGGCCGTGCGCGTGGCGTCGGCTTCACGTCGACGGTCGAGGAAGAGGCCACCACACCGATACTTGCCGTAGTTGTTCAGCGAGATGTTGTGCAGGATGGGGAAGCTGGTGATGAGTCCCTGCTCCTTGCGACTCTCCGGCAGCAAACCGATGCCGGCCTGCAGCGCTTGCGCCGGATCGGCAAAGCGCAGCGGCACACCGCGCATGGAGAGCTGGCACTGCACCGCCGGATGCGCGCCCAGCATGGCCAGCACGGTCTCGGTGCGTCCGGACCCGACCAGACCGGCAAAGCCCAGGATCTCGCCGCGTCGCAACTGGAAGCGCGACACCGGGCCATGGCGTTTCAACTGCAGTGCCTGGACCTCCAGCACCACATCGTCTTCGGGCGCGGCCACAGGCTTGGGCGGAAAACAGTTCTCGATGCGCCGTCCGACCATCATCTCTACCAGCTGCGCCTGATCCACTTCGCTCACGGCGCAGGTGCCGATGTATGCACCATCGCGCAGCACGGTGATGCGGTCGCAGATCTCGAAGATTTCTTCCAGATGATGCGAGATGAAAATGATCGCCACCCCCTGTTCGCGCAAGCCGCGCATGACCTTGAAGAGGTGCTCGACCTCACCGGGGGTGAGGGTTGCGGTCGGTTCATCCAGCACCAGGATGCGGGCGTCGAGTGCCAGTGCCTTGGCGATCTCGACAAACTGTTGCTGCGCCACCGAGAGCCTGCACACGGGCACATCCAAAGCAATCTCCACGCCCAGTTGCGCGATGATCTGCGCCGCACGACGCTTCATGGCCGCGCGTTGCAGCAGGCCGAACCTACCGCGTTGTTCGCGGGCGAGGAACATGTTGTCCACCGCATCCAGATAGGGGATCAGTGAAAACTCCTGAAACACCACACCGACGCCCGCTGCGATGGCTTCGTGATAGCGGGCGAAGCGGCGCGGTTCACCATCGATGCGGATCTCGCCGCCGTCCGGCGCGACGATGCCGCAGAGGATCTTCATCAGCGTGGACTTGCCCGCGCCGTTCTCGCCCAGCAGCGCGTGGACTTCACCGGCGCGCACCTCCAGATCGACACCGCGCAGCACTGTCACGGGGCCAAAGTTCTTCTTGATACCAGTCAGTTGGAGCATGGCTGCCTCCATCGAGGGAAAGGAAGGTGCGGCAACGCATGGCTGCCGCACCGACGGCTTACCAGCTGAAGCCGGCCGCGTTCTTCTTGGTCACCGGCATGACGTCGATGGGCACTTCCTTGGGCACCACGCGCGCGCCCCATTTCTTGGCAAGGGCCATGGCCAGGCCCACGCGCACCTGGTCACGCGGGAACTGCGCGGTGGTCTCGATGAAGGGGCCGCCATCGGCAATGGCCTTGACCGCTTCCGGCGCACCATCCACCGAAGTGAGCTTGATATCCTTGCCGCTGCCCTGGATGGCCGCCAGTGCGCCCATGGCACCGCCGTCATTGACGGAGAAGATGCCCTTGAGGTTGGGGCGCGCCTGGATCATGTTCTCCACCACGCCCAGCGCCACCGAGCGGTCCTGACGGCCGTTCTGGGTGGCCACCAGCTTGATGTCCTTGTACTCGGCCAGGGCCTGCTTGCAACCTTCCACGCGCTGCAGGATGGGTACCACGGGGATGCCGTCGAGGATGGCCACCTCGCCCTTGCCGCCGATGGCATCAGCCAGCGCACGGCAGGATTGGTAACCGGCATCCTTGTTCTTGGAACCGACGAACATGTCCACCGGGCCGGAGGCATTGGCATCGACCGCCACAACGATCACGTTGCGCGCCTTGGCCGCTTTCACTGCCGCTTCCACGCCAGCGGAGTCGGTCGGGTTGATGAGCAGGATGTCGATGTTCTGTTGCAACATGTCTTCGATATCGGCGATCTGCTTGGCCACGTTGTGGGCAGCATCGGTGACGATGACCTTGGCGCCGAAGGACTTGGCGGCCTCATCGAGCGCCTTCTTCATCGAGACGAAATAGGGGTTGTTCATTTCCTGGAAGCTCATGCCGATCTTGAGCCTGGACAGTTCCTGCGCGCCTGCCGGTGCGGTGAAGGCCACCAGCGTGGCGGTGGACAGGGCCAGTGCGGTCAGTGCTTTCTTCATTGCAGTCTCCATTGTTGTTGGTCGTGTGCTTGATGACGGGATTGCCCGGCATGCTCGTTACGAAGTGACAGGCGACACCTGTCCTGTTCCGGAAAGCGGGGCTTTCCTGAATGCGGCTTCCCCGGATCAGGGAAATGATCTAAATGATTTCTCAGATTCCGCCGACGCTATCCGGTGGCGGCAAAGAGGCCATTGCTGGCAAAGGTATTGCGGAACTCCGAAGGCGACATGCCCTTGATCTTCTGGAAGTGCCGGTTGAAATTGGAGAGATTGGAAAACCCGGTCTCGTAGCAGATGTCGGTGATGCGCGCCTCCGGATTGTTGAGCAGGGCCAGGCAGGCCAGGTCCACGCGCAGCTGGTTCTTGTAGCGTACCAGCGTGGTCCCGGTGTGCCGCTTGAAGGCGCGCGAGAAGGTACTCAGGTTCTGCCCCACCATGTCGGCCAGGTCCTGTTCGCCGATGTCATCGGTGAGGTGCTCGCGCAGATAGGCGATGGCGCGATTGAGGCCGCTGCTGTTCACGCCGGAGAGATCGAGCTTGTAGGAGAGACTGGCCAGCACTTCGGGTTCGGGCGAATTGGCCAGCACGTCGAGGATTTCCCAGAACAACGCCAGCCGTTTCAGGCCGCGCTGGTCGATCAGTCGCTGCATCAGCGGGCGCACCATATCGCTGGTGGCGGCATCGAAGAGCAGGCCGCGATGGCTGCGCTCCAGCAGCGGCATGATGGCATCCATCTCGGGGATACTGGCCGCGCACTGGTCTACCAGTTGCTCGGGGAACTGGATCACCAGCGAGCGCACCGGCACCACTTCATCGCGGCCGATATTGGAAATCCAGTTCTGCGGCAGATTGGGACCGGTCATCACCAGCTGGCCGGGCGCGAAATCGCCGATGTGGTCACCAACATAGAAACGGCCCGAGGTCGCCACCACCAGGTGGATCTCGTACTCCGGATGGTAGTGCCAGCGCACGGTACGGAAGGGGTAGCCGTGCATCCATGCCGCAAAGGATTCCCCCTTGCGGATATGGACCAGTTCCAGGTCGGGCTGCATCATGTCTCCTCTCAATCGAGAGCATTTTCTTTGTGGAATCTGACAAATCGCTGTTGTCAGTTTTCGCCATGTACTGCATCTTAGTGCCCGTCTGGCTGGGGCTTCTACATCACCAGCGAAGAGGGACTGATACTTTTTTGCATTTTTGAACAAAGAGAATGAAATACGATGCACGGCAGCAAAACGGCCCTCCGGGCTCCGTCTGCGCCCGATTTGTCATGCCCCTGTTGCATTGAAGGGGCATCATCGCGCACCATGGCGCAGCGCACACCGCGCGCCGTCCCCCTGAACGTACCGGAAGTCCCATGCAAATCCTGGCCAACATCAATCTCGATTCCCTGCTCGATACCTTCATCAGCCTCACCGCCGCCTTCGTGCTGGGTGGCCTGATCGGCCTGGAACGCCAGTACCGGCAGCGTACTGCCGGCCTGCGCACCAATGTGCTGGTGGCGCTGGGGGCGGCGGTCTTCGTGGACATGGCCAACCGCCTGGGCGGGCATGACGGCGCGGTCCATGTGGTGGCCTATGTGGTCTCGGGCGTCGGTTTTCTGGGCGCGGGCGTGATCATGCGCGAGGAAGGCAATGTGCGCGGCATCAACACCGCCGCCACCTTGTGGGGCTCGGCGGCGGTCGGTGCGGCAGCGGGCGCGGACCTGATCCTGGAAGCGATCCTGGCGACCCTCTTCGTGCTGGCCGCCAATACCCTGCTGCGCCCGGTGGTCAATACCATCAACCGCAAGCCGCTGGACGTGCCCTCGGTGGAAGTGACCAACACCCTCCACCTGATCGTGGAGAGCGCACACCAGAAACGTGTGCTGACCGCCGTGACCGACATGCTGGAGCAAAGCCGCCATCCTACGCACGACCTGGATGTGCGGCCCTTTACCGATGATGAGGTGGAAATCGAAGCCACCCTGGCGGCCACTTCCGTGGATGGCGATGAGCTCGATGCGCTGGTCGAGCGGCTGCTGGCCTTGCCGGCCGTGAAACAGGCGTTCTGGAGTCCCAGTACGACCGATTGATCAATTAGTAGCGCTGAACTTGCCGCGCAACCACTTCACCGGCCCGCCGATGAGCGGCAATTTCTGCCACAGCTCTTCAGCCGCATCCCAGTAGTCGCGGTGCTCGATGACCAGCCCCGCTGCATCGAAGCGCAAATGCGTCGCTCCCAGCACCGTGTAGAACCGGCCCTTGAGCCGGAACTCGAAACGCCAGGTGGCAAAGCCCTGTGCGCCCTGCCCCATGCGCTCCAGGATCACGAAGCGTGGCTCTTCCGTGGTCTCGAACATGTGCGCGAAGATGGCGCGGATGGAACGCAGGCCCTTGATGTCGTTGAAGGGATCCTTGAACAGGGCCTCTTGTGAATAAAATTCACCAATCCGTTCCAGGCTGCCGGGGTCCAGCGCGCCATACCAGTCCAGCAAACGGTCCAGGTGCTGCATGGTCAGCTCAACAGAAAACGCTGGAACAGGACGAAGCGCAGCCGGAACGGCAGCAGCCGAAGGATCTTCAGCCAGGCCGTGAAGCGCCGCGGGAAGTGGATCTCGAAGCGGCCTTCGGAGATCCCGCGCCAGATGGCGGTGGCCGCCTGCTGCGGCGTCTGGATGGCCGGCATGGGAAAGTCGTTCTTGTCGGTCAGGTCGGTTTTCACGAAACCCGGATTGATCAGGTACACGTTCAATCCCTTGGGCCGCAAATCGCTATAAAGAATTTCCGCCAGATTGATCAGTGCGGCCTTGCCCGGACCATATACGGTCGCCCCCGGCAGCCCCACATAACCGGCCACGCTGGCCACCAGCGCAATGCCGCCGCTGCCGCGCGCCAGCATGTCGGGCAAGGCCGCACCCAATGCCGAATAGACGCTGGCGACGTTGGTGCGCAGGGTGTGTTCGGCCTCGTCTTCCTGGACTTCCCAACTGCGCTCGGGACGATACTTGGCCGCACAAAAGACCAGCAGATCGACACCGCCGAAGGCTTCCACGATGCGCGCATGCTGGTCGCGCCAGGCATCATGGCAGAGCACATCCAGCGGCGCGATGAAGGCATTCTTGTGGGCCGCCGCCACCTCTTGCAGCACATCGGCCCGGCGCGCCGAGAGTGCCACCCGGGCACCGGCCTGCAACGCCTGGCGGGCCAGCTCGGCGCCGATACCGCTGGAGGCGCCGACCAGCCAGATGCGCAGGCCGCGCAAGTCACTGACCGGTTGATTCATCGGACCAAACAACACAGCCGGGCGCGAGATCGGGGCGCGCTCGCCGGCGGCGCCGACAGCCTCCTTGGTCAAGGGCTTGGACTGGGTGTTCATACGCCCTCCTTGCGGAAGAACAGCGTGACCTGGCCCACTTCCACACCGAACTTGCTCATGCTGGTGCGGTTGATGAGGGTGCGCTCGTCCATCTGGTACATCCAGTCATCCATCTGGACTTCGTATTGCTTGTCATCGACCGGCAGCAGCAACGTGTAATTCCAGTGCAGCGCATTGCCGGCCGTATGGCCGATGGCCTCGCCGATGACGTCACCGGCACGTCCACGCCAGCTGTTGTCGGGCTGGCGTACCAGGGTCCAGATGCGGGTCTGGGTCTGGCCATCGTCATAACGGAAACGCTCGTCCAGCGTGAGCGTATTGCCCTCCACGGTGCCGGTCACGACCACGTGAAAACGCCGCGCCACTTCGCCGCTGCGCTTCTGGAACATGCCCCAGGCTTCCGTGCGGCCCTTGAAGAAGACCGCCGGATCGAACACCGGTGTCTTGCCTGCATAGTCCGACAATTGTTGCGAGGCGCAACCACCCAGCAGCACTGCCAGCAGCGCCAGTCCCAACCAGGTCCACAGGCGCGCGGGCAGGTCCGGGCGCATCAGCTTGGCATCCATGACTCACTCCTTTTGCAAGAGGAATTGCACCACATCGGTCTGGCCTTCATCGAAGCCGACTTCGCAGAACACGTAATACAGCTGCCACAGGCGGCGGAAGCGCTCATCGAAACCTTGCGCGGCGATGGTCTCGCGCTCGGACTGGAAGGCATCGTTCCAGCGACGCAGGGTCTCGGCATAGTCACGGCCAAAATGGAAACGGTCACGCGTGGCCAGGCCGGCACGCTGGGCGCAGCGCGAGAAACGCTCATGACTGGGCAGCATGCCGCCCGGGAAGATGAATTCGCGGATGAAGTCGGCACTGTCGCGATAGCGCTCGAAGACGGCCTCATCGATGGTGATCGACTGGATCAGCGCACGACCGCCGGGTTTCAGGCGCGCCGAGACGGTATCGAAATAGGTCTGCCAGAAGCGCTCGCCGACTGCCTCGAACATCTCGATGGAGACGATGGCGTCGTATTGGCCGTCCAGATCGCGGTAGTCGCACAGTTCGAGATGCGCCAGATGCTCCAGTTGCTGATGGCGCATGCGTTCCTGAGCGAAGGCCAGTTGCGAGGGCGAGATCGTCACGCCATGCACGCGGATGCCCAGGCGCGCTGCGTGTTCGGCAAAACCGCCCCAGCCGCAGCCGATTTCCAGGACGCGGTCCCCCGCGCGCAGCCCGAGCTGGTCGACGATGCGCTGGTACTTGGCGGCCTGGGCTGACACCAGGCTCTGGCCGGGCGCACTGAAGATGGCGGAGGAATAGGTCATCGTCGGGTCCAGCCACAGACGATAGAAATCATTGCCCAGGTCGTAGTGCGCATGGATGTTGCGACGGCTGCCGCTGCGTGTATTGGAGCGCAGCAGGTGGCGCAGACGGTACCACAGCGAGGCCAGGCGTCCGCCCTCGACGGCGCTGGAAAGCGCCGCGCGGTTGCGCATGGCCAGGCGCAGCAGTGCGGCCAGGTCGGGGGTATCCACCCAGCCGTTGCCGTAGGCTTCACCAAAGCCGATGTCGCCGGCACGCAGGATGGCACCGCAGGCGCGCCAGTCGAGGATGCGCAGTTGCGCGCTGGGTGGCTGGCGCAGATCGCCGAAGGTCAGCGTGGTGCCGTGGGGCGTGATCAGTTCCAGGTGGCCGTGGTTGAGACGCTCGAGCATCGCCAGGAACAGGCGAGCCGAAATCGGTCCGGCACGACGGCCGGTAGTCTGCAATGCGGGGCTGCGGTTCACGATAGGGTTTCCTTTCCAGAAGAAGGTCCTGCGGCGGCGGCGCGCTCAGGCTTGCTGAACCAGGGCACGCGCTTGCGCCACAACAGCAAGGCCTGCCAGTGGATACGGGCGACCACGCCCAGGGTAAGCAGTGGCTGTGCACACAGCGCACCGAAGGCTGTGGCCGCAGTCAGGGGGTGCAAACGGCCACCGATGGAGGTACGCATCAGGGGTTGCAGGCCGCGTGTTGTCTGCGCAGGTTGGCCGTGGTCGTAATAATCGATGCCAACGAAGGCGGTATCTCCGCCGGCATCCGGATGTCGCAATTGATCGCGGAAGCGGAAGCGATAGAAGCCACGCACTTCGCAGAACGGCGAGACGTGCATCAGCTTGTTGCAGACCAAGTGCGTGTGTTCATCGATGACGCCCTGTTCGGGTGCCGAGAGCAGGTAGTGCTGGGTCTCGCCGAAGGTGTTGTTGACCTCGGTCAGCACGGCGCGCAGATGGCCCTCACGGTCGTGGCACAGGAAAAAGCTGACCGGATTGAAAACGAAGCCGAACAGGCGCGGAAAGGTCTGCAACCAGATCGTCCCATCGTGCGGCAAGCCTGCCTCTTGCAGATGCGCGCGTACCCAGTGCGACAGATCGCTGCCATCACGGGGACCATAGTCGCGCGTACGCACGCACATCGGACGGCGGCGATTTACGCCGAACCAGGCATTGCCGGTCTCGTTGAGGCGCGCCAGATCGAGACGCACGCAGAACACCGGATAGACAAACTTGTGCGGCACCGGGCGCAGGCGCTGGTGCATCACCTGTCCGCTCAGCAACAGCGCGGGCGCGTCAGTGCGGGAGGTCAGCGAAATAGTCACGGGGACGCCCAATCCGGCGTTACGCCGAAATCCTTGATCACGCGCAGGGCCGATTTGAGGCCGTCTTCATGGAAGCCGTAACCCGTCCAGGCGCCGGCAAACCAGGCGCGATGCTTGCCCTGGATCTCGGGCAGGCGGCGCTGGGCATCGATGGCGGGCTGGTCGAAGACCGGATGCTCGTAATCGAAACGGCCCATCACGGTGGCCGGATGCGGTGGCTGCGGCGGGTTCAGCGTGAGCACGACGTCGGTCTTGCAGGGCAGGTCCTGCAGGCGATTCAACCAGTAGCTCACGCACACCGCACGGCTGCCATCGCCGTGACGCGAACCGAGGTAGTTCCAGGCCGACCAGACCTTGTCCAGGCGCGGCATGAGCGAGACGTCGCTATGCAGCCAGGCGGTATTGGCCTGGTAGCGCACGACCGCGAGCACCTGGTGCTCCTCGATGGTGGCGTCCTGCAGCAGGGCCAGGGTCTGGGGCGCGTGGGTGGCGAAGACCACGGCATCGAACTGTTCTTCGCGGGGTTCGGCACCGCCACTGCGCACCAGCACACCCCGCTCGTTGCGGGTGACGCTGGCCAGACGACTGCCCAGGCGCACATCGTCCAGGGTGGCGGCGATGCGCCGCACGTACTCGCGCGAGCCGCCGCGCACGGTACGCCAGCGCGGACGGTTGTTGACCTGCAGCAGGCCGTGATTGATGCAGAAGCGCAAAAAGGTCGCCGCCGGAAAATCCAGGATGTCCGCAGGCGAACTGGACCAGATCGCCGCGGCCATCGGAATCAGATAGGCATCACCGAACAGGGCACCATAACCGCCCTCCTTGAGCAGTTGGCGCAGGCTCACCGGTCGGCCTTCGCAGGCGGCCAGGTTGGTATGGGCCGCACGATTGAAGCGCAGGATGTCACGCAGCATGCCCAGGAAAGACGGCTGCAACAGGCGCTGGCGCTGGGCGAAGACGGTATCGAGGTTGGTGCCGGCCCATTCGAAGCGCCCTTCATCCATCGACACGCCGAAGGACATGTCGGTGTCGTAGGTCTCGACCTTGAGCTCTTCAAACAGCGCAATCAGGTTGGGATAGGTCCAGTCATTGAAGACCAGGAAGCCGGTATCGACCGGGAAAGGCACACCCTCCGGGGCGATCTCCACCGTATTGGCGTGACCGCCCAGCGTGGGCGCGGCCTCGAACAGCACCACCTGATGCTTGCGCGCCAGCAGGTAGGCGCTGGCCAGGCCGGAAATGCCGGCGCCGATGACGGCGATGCGCTGTCCTGTGCCCGGCGCGTTGGCTGCTACGTCTGGAGTCATGAAAACTTGCCCGCCTATGTCTTTGTTATTGAAGTTCCGCCGTTGCCAGTCCGTGGGAAACCTTCCCCGCCCTGCTGGCCCGTGCCGCTTTGGTGACCGGGGCGGCGCCTTGTGGCCGCCCTTTTTGGCCTGTCGCGCCGCTTATTTGCTATTCATCCTTGATTTAGGTGCTAAGATTACTACCAAAGAAAAATAAAATCTACTAATTAGTAACTTAAACTACCAATGAGTATTTTCGGCAAACTGAGCTTCAAGGACCAAGCCTTCAAATTACGGGAAAACGCCATCCTGGATGCGGCCACGTCGGTACTGGGCAGCAAGGGCTATGACCTGATGACCATGGACGATGTGGCTGGTGCAGTGGGTATCTCCAAACCCAGCCTGTACAAGCATTTCAAGTCCAAGGAAGAGCTGATCGGCGAGACCATGCTGCGCCTCATCGATGGTGCCATCGACCAGTTGGCGGAGCTCGAACACATCGCCAGCCCGCGCGGCAAGCTCGAAGCGATGCTGGAATGGGCGCTGCGGGTGCGGCTGGAGGGCGGACTGCCGTTCCTGCCGTCCACCAGCGCGCATGTGCGCGAGATGCTCATGCGCAACGTCAAGTACGTCATGCGCGTGCTCAAGCTCAACGGCCAGCTGGAAAAGCTGGTGAAGGAAGCGCAGAAGAATGGGGAGCTCGATGCCGCCCTGCCCAGCGACGTGGTGTTGTACAGCTACTACGCACGCACCTGTGACCCGGCGGTGGATTACCTGCAGAAGTTCAGCAAGATGAGCGATGACGAGATCGTGAAATACATGCTGCACGTGGCCTTCAACGGTTTCACGCGCTGACGTGCACAGCCGCCGTGCTCGAGGGCGGCTGTGCCCTTGCCTGACTTACAAGCCGTAGCAGCGCGCCGCCGTCGCGCCCCATAGCTGTTCGCTTTGCGCTTCCGACAGACGGGTGGCCGCCCACTCGCGCAGCACGCCGGCCACCGTGGCATAGGAGGCGGCCAGCAGGCACACCGGCCAGTCCGAGCCGAACATCAGGCGCTGCGGCCCGAAGGCTTCCAGCGCGGTATCCAGGCACAACACGATATTGTCGTAATCCTTCTGTCGCAATCCGCGCAGCCAATCCGCCTCGGTCACCAGCCCCGACAACTTGCAGGCCACATGCGGCATGGCGGCCAGTGCACGCAACTGGCGTTTCCAGTCACTGAAGGAAGCTTCATTTCGCCCGAAATCCGCCAGGGCCGGCTTGCCCAGGTGATCCAGCACCAGCCAGTGGCGGTCATGGCGTGCGCAGAAAGCCTGCACCTCCTGCATCTGCCTGGCGTAGACCAGCACGTCATAGACCAGTCCCTGCTGCTGCAACCATTGGATGCCGGCATTGAAGGCCGGGGCCTCGACGAAGGCCGTGACGTCGGCTTCATCCTGGATCTGGTGACGCAGTCCGACCAGCTTGTCCCGCCCCCACTGCGCCACATTGGCGGCCAGGTGGGGCGAAGAGATGTCTTCCCAGCCCACCACACCGGCAATGCGATGGTCGGCGCGCGCCAGATCCAGCAGGAAGCCGGTTTCTTCGCGTCCGGCGCGGGCCTGCACGGCAATCGAGCCCTGCAAGCCTTCGGCCGCCAGGACCGGATGCAGTTGCCCGGGCAGGCGATCACAGGCCAGCAGTTCCATGCCCTTGCCGATCCAGGGATAGTCGTCGGCGCGATAGCGCCAGAAATGCTGATGAGCGTCGATGCGGAGGGGTTTCATGATGCAGTCTCGGGAGGGGGAGGAGAATGAGGGCATCCACATTTCCCGGTTTTTTTCTGGCTGAAAAACGCGGGAACGGGAAATGAAAAACGCGGGCGCCGCAAGCGCGCGGCGCCCCTGATCTCCCCGGACCCTGCCGGGGAAACCGGTGAACGCAAGATCCGATCAGTCGTACAGCACGGCCTTGATCTTGGGATCGTCGATGTTGCTCTTGTCGTACCAGTAGAAACCGGTATCGATGATCTTGGGCAGCTTCTCGCCCTTGATCGCCTTGACCGCCGCTTCCACGGTCTTGTAGCCGATGCCCACCGGGTTCTGGGTGATGGCGCCGGCCATGATGCCTTCGCGGATCGCATCCGTCTGCTGCTTGCCGGAGTCATAGCCGATGATGATGATCTTGCGCTTCATCTCCCTCACGCCATTGACCACGCCGATGGCCGAACCTTCGTTGGTACCGAAGATGCCCTTGATCTTGGGATAAGCCTGCAGGATGGACTTGGTCACTTCGGTGGACTTGAGCTGGTCGCCCGCGCCGTATTGCACGCTGACCACCTTGATCTTGGGATAGCTGGACTTGATGCGCTCCAGGAAGCCATCGCGGCGGTCCACACCGGTACGGCTGGTCTGGTCGTGCGCGACCACGGCGACTTCACCTTCCTTGCCGATGAGCTCGGCCATCTTGTCGGCGGCCAGGGCCGCGGCGGCGCGGTTGTCAGTGGTGGCGGTGGTGACGGGGATGTCGCTGTCCACGCCCGAGTCAAAGGCCACCACCGGGATCTTGGCGGCTTGTGCCTTCTTCAGCAGGGGGATGGCGGCCTTGCTGTCCAGGGCGGCAAAGCCGATGGCCTGCGGCTTCTTGGCCAGGGCGGCGGAGAGCATGTCGATCTGCTTGTCGACCATGGCTTCGGTTTCCGGACCTTCGAAGGTGACCTTCACCTTCAGGTCGCGGCCGGCCTGGTCGGCACCGGCTTTGACGGCCTGCCAGAACTGGTGCTGGAAGCCCTTGGAAATGAGCGGCACATAGATTTCCTGCGCCTGCGCAGCCGAAGTGCCGACGGCGAAGGCCAGACCCAGGGCAGCGGCCAGTAACTTGTTCTTGAACACGGTACGTCTCCTTTTGTTATCGATGATGGAGTGCCGGAAATGGCGCTTCCGGCGGGGCTTGCGTTGCTACGTTTAAATCATGTCATGCGCTTGCGCCCCTGGCTCAGGCACGGCGGCGGCGCAGAATATCCAGATACACGGCCAGGATGATGATCACGCCGGTGACCACCGTCTGCCACTCCTGCGCCACCGACATGATGCGCAGGCCATTGACCAGCACGCTCATGATGAAGGCGCCGATGATGGTCCCCAGGATGGTGCCGGTACCGCCCGAGAGCGAGGTACCACCGATCACCACGGCGGCAATCGCATCGAGCTCGTAACCCTGGCCCAGAGCGGGCTGCGCCGAATTGAGGCGGGACGCGATGATGAGTCCGGCAATGCCGCAGATGGCCCCCGAGAAGGTGTAGACCGCCACCTTCCAGAAATCCACCTTCACGCCCGACAGGCGCAGCGCTTCCTCGTTGCTGCCCAGCGCAAAGGTATAGCGGCCGAAGACGGTCTTGTTGAGGATGATGGAGGCGCCGATGGCCACGATGAAGAGGATCAGCACGGCGTTGGGAATCGGCAGCGAAGGGATCAGGTCGCCGATGAGTGAATCCTGGGCGATGGACGAGAAGCCCTCGGTATCGTTGAAATAGATCGGACGGGTACCGGAAATCACCAGGGACAGACCCTTCAACAACATCATCATGCCCAGCGTGGCGATGAAGGGCGGCACCTTGAGCTTGGCGATCACCATGCCCGAGACCCAGCCCGAGAGTGCGCCGAAGAAGATGGCCGCTGCGATGCCCAGCGGCAGCGGCATGCCCCAGTTGGTCAGCACCACGCCGGCCATGACGGCGCAGAAGGTCATCATGGTCCCCACCGAGAGGTCGATGCCGGAGGTGATGATGACGTAGGTACAGGCAATGGCCAGCACGCCGTTGACGGCGGTGGATTGCAGGATGCTGACCAGGTTGTCCACCTCCATGAAGTTGGGCGAAGCGAAGCTGAAGAACAGGATCATCAGCATCAGACTGGCAAAGGCCAGCAGTTTCTGGCGCGCCGCCGGGTTGAACAGGCGGGCGCGCAGGCCCGTGGGGGAAGCGTTGTTGGTCATGGTGGATGCGGAGGTGGCGGAGTGGATATTGTTTGCCATGATCGGTCTGTCTCTCTTGTAGGGTCTGGATGCGCGGCCGGTCTTGTTACGCCACGGCCGACGCGCGCTGCGTGGCCAGCTGCATGATGTTTTCCTGCGTGGCCTCGGCGCGCGCGAGCTCACCGGTGATGCGGCCTTCGCACATGACCAGGATGCGGTGGCTCATGCGCAGCACCTCGGGCAGTTCGGAGGAAATCATCACGATGGCCTTGCCCTGTTCGGCCAGGGCATCGAGCAGTTTGTAGATCTCGCTCTTGGCGCCGATGTCGATGCCGCGTGTGGGCTCGTCGAAGAACAGGATGTCGCAGTCGCGCAGCAGCCACTTGGCGATCACGATCTTCTGCTGGTTGCCGCCCGAGAGCAGGCGCGCCTGCTGTTGCACCGAGGGTGTCTTGATGGCCAGCTGGCGCACATAGCCCTGCGCTGCGTCACGGATGGCACGCTGGTCCATGAAGCCCGCTCTGGTAAAACGGCCCATGCTGGAGAGCGCGATATTGGCCTGCACGTCCATGCCCACGGCCAGTCCGAAATGCTTGCGGTCTTCCGACAGATAACCGATGCCATGCGCGACCGCATCGGCGGGTTGGCGGATCACCGCCTTGCCGCCGTGGATGATGATCTCGCCCGACTCCAGCGGATCGGCACCGAAGATGGCGCGCGCCACTTCCGTGCGGCCCGCGCCCATGAGCCCGGCGAAACCGAGGATCTCGCCCCGGCGCAGCTTGAAGCTGACGTCACGGATGGCGCGACCACGATTCAAGCCGCGCACTTCCAGCACCACTTCATTGCCGGAAGTATCGGGCGGCATGCGCTGTTCGCCATCGAGGGCGCGGCCTACCATCATCGAGATGATGGTATCCATGGAGGTGCCCTGCATCGGCACGGTGGCGATGTACTTGCCATCGCGCATGACGCTGACGCGATCGGCGATCTGACGCAATTCGTCCATCTTGTGCGAGATGTAGACGATGCCCACGCCCTGCGCCTGCAGGTCGCGGATGATGCGGAAGAGCTCGGCGATCTCGGCATTGTTCAGAGCCGCCGTCGGTTCATCCATGATGAGCACGCGCGAATCGAAGGACAGCGCCTTGGCGATCTCCACCATCTGCTGGCGGGCCACGCTCAATTCGCCCACCGGCGTGCGCGGGTCCATGTCCAGGCGCATGCGGGAGAAGATGGCGGCGGCCTGGCGGTTCAACTGGTCTTCATCGATGATGAGGCCGAAGCCCTTGCGCGGTTCGCGTCCGATGAAGATGTTCTGGGCGGCGGAAAGGTGGTTCATCAGGTTCAGTTCCTGATGGATGATGCCGATGCCCAGGCCCTGGGCCTGGCGCGGTTCGCGGATGTCCACCGGCTTGCCGTCAAGCAGGATGTCGCCGCTGTCACGCTGATAGACGCCGGAGAGGATCTTCATCAAGGTGGACTTGCCGGCGCCGTTCTCGCCCATCAGGGCGTGGACCTCGCCGGCCACCAGTTCGAACTGGCAATTATCCAGCGCCAGCACGCCCGGAAAGCGCTTGCTGACGTTGCGCAAGGCGATCACCGGTGTGGCCGATGCCGTCGCCGCTGCGCGGGCTTGTGTCTCGTGTTCTTGCTGCATGCTCACCTCGGATGTGGATGCACTGCTGGCCGGATTGGCTCCTGACCATCGTTTGCACGACTCTGCGGTCGCTGTTTTTCGGTGCTGCCTGAATGGCGTACTGCTTACTCTACCGTCTTGCGAAAAACCTGGAAAGCCATTGACTGGCCCTCACCGGACCTTGCCGTCGCGCACACTCAATCCTGCTGCGCGGCCAGGTCGAAGATGCGGGTCATCGGCACCCATTTCTCTCCGGCCGGGGTCCATGGCGTGGGCGCCTGGAAGCGCCACATCAGTTCTTCCCACGCGCGGACCCTGGGGTCGCTCTGGCTGGCCTGCGCCATGGCGGCGGCATCGAAGACGGCGTCATCGGTTTCCATCACCATCACCATGCGTGTACCCAGGCGATAGATTTCCATGCCGGTTACGCCCTGCTGGTGCAGATGCGTGGCGATCTCGGGCCAGATGCGGCGGTGATGCTGTTCATACTCGGCGATGAGCGCGGGGTCATCCTTGAGATCCAGGGCCAGAACGGTACGCATGGCGGCCTCAGGTCAGGGCGCGGTCGAGATGGGTATAGCCCCCATCGACGAAGACCCATTGCCCGGTGGTATGCGAGGAACGTCCCGAGAGCAGGAACACCGCCATGTCGGCCATTTCCTCGGAGGTGGTGAAACGCTTGCCCAGCGGGATCTTGCTGGTGATGGCATCGAGTTTCTCCTGGGGCCTCTCGAAGGTGGCGATCCATTTCTCGTAGAGCGGGGTCATCACTTCGGCAGGGATGAGGGCATTGACGCGCACGCCATCGTCGCGCAGAGCGGCGGCCCATTCGCGCGTGAGCGACAATTGCGCGCCCTTCGATGCGCAATAGCCGCTGGTATTGCCCTGCCCCGTGACGGCCGTCTTGGAGGAGACATTGAGGATGGCACCGCGCGTGGCCTTGAGGTGGGGCACGCAGTAATGCGCCATCACGTAATAGTGGATCAGGTTGCGTTCCAGCGAGGCGACAAATTCATTGCGCCCGGCATCCAGACCCACACTGTCATTGACCCCGGCATTGTTGACCAGTCCATCGAGACGGCCGAAGCGCCGCACGGTCTCGGCAACGGCCTCGCCGCAGGCTGCCTCGTCCTGCAATTCCAGCCGGAACAGGGCGGCAAGCGGCTGCAGACCGGTCAGGCGGCTCCAGAACTGCGGCTCTGGTGCGCTGCGCGCAAACACCACCGGAATGGCGCCCTCGGCCGCCAGCTGCAGGCTGATCGCTCCGCCGATGCCAGAGGCGCCACCGGTCACGATGACTACCTTCTCTTGCAGGTTCAAATCCACATCAGTCTCCGTTTTCGTTCTTTTCGTTCATCTTGCAATGGCAATGTCTGCCTTAATCCCGGAAGCGGTACTGCTCCAGTGAAGCAGGCTTCATTTCGATCGAAAACCCCGGCAAGGCTGGCGGCATGTAGGCCGCGTTGCGGATCACGCAGGGATCGACGAAGTGCTCGTGCAGGTGGTCCACGTATTCGGTCACGCGCCCGTCCTTGCTGCCGGAAATGCAGAGGTAGTCGATCATCGACAGGTGCTGCACATATTCGCACAGGCCCACGCCACCGGCATGCGGGCAGACGACCTTGCCGTACTTGGCGGCCATGAGCATGACGGCCAGGATTTCATTGACGCCGCCCAGGCGACAGGAGTCGATCTGCACCACATCGATGGCATCGCGCATGATGAACTGCTTGAAGAGCACGCGGTTCTGGCACATCTCGCCGGTAGCGACCTTGACCGCACCGATACCCGCGCGGATCTTGCGATGGCCTTCCACGTCATCCGGGCTGGTCGGTTCCTCGATGAACCACGGTTGCGCGAAGGCCAGTTGATTGACCCAGTCGATGGCCTGATCCACTTCCCAGACCTGATTGGCATCGATCATCAGATTGCGCTCCGGCCCCAACACTTCACGGGCGATGCGCACGCGCCGCTTGTCGTCTTCGAGATCGCGGCCAACCTTGAGCTTGACGTAGTTGAAGCCCTGGTCGACGGCTTCCTGGCACAGTCGCCGCAGCTTGGCGTCGTCATAGCCGAGCCATCCGGCCGAGGTGGTGTAGCAGGGATAGCCTTCCCGTTCCAGCGTGCGCAGGCGCTCGGCCTTGCCGGCCTCTTTCGCGCGCAGCAGCGCCAGCGCTTCGTCCGGGGTGATGCAATCGGTGATGTAGCGGAAGTCGATGGTGCGCACCAGCTCCTCGGGCGTCATGTCGGCCACCAGTTTCCACACCGGCTTGCCGACCGCCTTGGCCCACAGGTCCCAGGCGGCATTGACCACCGCGCCGGTAGCCAGGTGGATGGCCCCCTTGTCCGGACCGATCCAGCGCAGCTGACTGTCGGAGGTGACATGGCGCCAGAAGCGCCCCATGTCGGCGGCAATCCAGTCCAGCTCCAGGCCCACCACCAGGTGCTCCATGGCACGGATGGCGGCGCAGCAGATCTCGTTGCCACGGCCGATGGTGAAGGTCAGGCCGTGACCCTTGAGTTGTTCATTGTCGGTGTCGAGGATGACATAGGCGGCCGAATAATCCGGATCCGGATTCATCGCATCGGACCCATCCAGCGATTGCGAAGTAGGAAAGCGCACGTCCAGCACGCGCAGGGCAGTGATCTTGGTCATCAGTCTCTAACGTGGATGCCGGGGCGCCAAGGGGCTGCCGTCGGCCGGGCGGTCCGTGGCGGACGGCCCAGGGTGATCGTCTCCGGGGCCGGGCCCCTTTTTTGATTTCTCTCACAAATAAAATTTCATTTCATCTGTGAGTGACAGAGCATAACCCCGATTATCCTCCCAATGCAGGGCTGGCCCGATGAAGTTTCCGCGCAGATCGATATCGATTTCGTGATGACGATGCCGCATCAAGAGGTCATTCATGAAAATTTATTTTACAAATAAAATGGTTTTTTCATCAAAATCCCCTACAATCCGGCCCCATCAACCGCCCGCTTTTGCGATCTTGCGACCATTGCACCAGAACGCCATGCCCAGAACCCGGAAACTCCATCCCGCCGAAGCCCCTGCCGTGCAGACCGCCGCCGACCACGAGGAGGAAAGCGCCAGTGGCAAGACGCGCTACGCCGCGCCGGCGCTGGACAAGGGCCTGGACATCCTGGAGTTGCTGAGCCGCTCGGAGCAGATGCTGACCCTGAACCAGATTTCCCGGCAACTGGGGCGCAGCGTCAACGAGATCTTCCGCATGGTGGTCACGCTGGAACAGCGCGGCTATCTGGTGGCCGACAACGACCATTACCGGCTCTCGCTGAAACTGTTTGAACTGGCGCACCATCATCAACCGATCCGCTCGCTGGTCAGCACTGCCCTGCCCCACATGCGCGAGCTGGCCAATCGCTCGATGCAGTCGACCCATCTGACAGTCTATGAAGCCGGTCGGGTGATCGTGGTGGCACAGGTCGACAGTCCCGAGCGCTGGGCCTTCGGGCTGAAGGTCGGTGCGCTGGTGAGCCTGACCGATACCGCCTCGGGCCATGTGCTGCTGGCGTTTCGCGACCAGGCCGAGCGCGCCAGCATGCTGGCTGCGCACGTGCGCATGGATGGTGAACAGGAAATCGAGACGGCGCAGTTGATGCGCCAGATCGAGGACACGCGCAAACGCGGTCACTCGCGCATGGAAAGCCGCCAGATCCGGGGGGTGATCAACCTGTCCTATCCGGTCATGGGCGCCAACGACCGCATGCTGGCGGCACTGAACGTGCCCTATATCGAACGCATCGACAAGAAGGTCAATCCCAGCCTGGACGAGGTGCAAGGGATCGTCCAGGAAATCTCGGCGCGGCTGTCGCGGCTGATGGGGGATTCAAGTTTCGGGTCCTGAGGACGGACCCGAGGCAAGGCCTCAGCCGGCGAAGCGCACTTCCGGCAGGCCGCGCACACCAGGCAACGGCACACTGAACAAGGCACCGGCCAGCTTGTCTTGGGCGCGTTGTCCGGCGCTCATGCCTTCGTGGGCGGTGGTCACGAACAGGGTAGCAAAGTCGGCACCGCCGAACGCCACACAGGACGGCTGTGCGGTGGGCACCTCGATGATGCGGTCGATCCTGCCGTCAGGGGCAAACCGCACCACGCGCGCGCCACCCCACTGGGCGTTCCAGACGTAACCATCGGCGTCGACGGTGGAACCATCGGGGCCACCCGGCTGCCCGGACAGATCGGCGAAGAGGCGCGCATTGGAGACGGCGCCGCTGTCGGTGTCGTAGTCACACACCATGATCTTGCCGGCCATGGAGTCGCAGTGATACATCAGCCTGCCATCAAGGCTGAAGCAGATGCTGTTGGAAATGGCGATGCCAGGCAGGGCCAGGCGTTCCAGACTCAGGTCGGCATTCAAGCGATAGAAGCTGGCGATGGGCGCGCGGCCGGCGTCTTCATTCAAGGTCCCGAAAACGAAACGGCCCTGGCGGTCGCAGCGGCCATCGTTGAGGCGCGTGGTCGGCAGATCGCCTTCGATGCGGCAGATCGGACTGATGCTGCCGGTGTTCAGGTCGAAGAAGGCCAGGCGCGATTCCAGTCCGATCAGAAGACGCTGCGCTTCGGCCGTGAAGGCAAAGCAGCACAGGCGTTCCGGCATGCCCCAGCTGCGCGTGGCACCACTGGCCGGATCATGGTTCCACAAGCGGGATGCGTGGATATCGGTCCAGAAGACCGTCTGCGAGCGCTCGCACCAGAGCACTCCTTCGCCCAGTTCATGATGTCCGTCAACCAGCAATTGCGCATTCATCGGGGTTCCGCCTGCAAATCAAATAAATGAAAAAATGAAAAAATGAAAAAATGAAAAAATGAAAAAAAATGAAATAAATTAAATAAACAATATAGATAGTTTGAATGGCGCAATCAACCATGCACCACCAAGACAAAAAAGGGTGGGCTTGCGCCCACCCTCAACTACATCAAGACCACCTCAGGAAGGATTACAGATACTGCTGTTCGTTACATCAGAACGAGTGGGCGATACCGAAGTAACCACCGGTCTGCTTCAAGCCGGAAACGCCGTTGTCGGCACCGTTTTCCAGGACGTGACCAGCGCCAGTGCCGTTACGCACGGTGCCCACGTCGACGTACAGCAGGGTACGCTTGGACAGGAAGTAGTTCACGCCAGCCATGTACAGGTTGGCCGTGCCGCCGCCATTGCCCACGCCGGAAGAACTGACCGAAGCGTTGTTGGCATTGACGTGGAACCAGGAAGCGACCAGTTGCAGTTGCGAGGTCACGTCATAGTTGGCGCCGATCCAGTACTGGTTGGCACGGCTCGGGGCACCTGCCGCGGCATTGGGCGCACGCAGGTTTTCGTAGCCGACGAACATCTTGAGCTTGTCGATCTTGTAGGTACCGCCCAGGATCAGTTCCTTGGAGTGGCTCCAGACGTTGGTGTAGTCGCCGTTGGAATCACGGATCACGTCATAGATGGCGCGCAGTTCCAGGCCGTTCTTCTGGTAGGCCACCGAGATGCCGTCCTTGCGACCATCGCTGTTGCCGCCAGCAGCAGAGTTGCTGTTGCCGCCGTTGAACGAACCGGCCTTTTCACCCAGGCTGGTCTGCAGATTGACGGTGAAACCAGCCATGTCGGGGCTGTTGTACTCGATGATGTTGGAAGCACCCGGCCAGTTGCGGCCGTTGACCAGGGTCACGGTACCGATGGCTTGCTGGCCGGTCGGATCCAGATACCAGATGTCATTGTTGATGAACAGGTTCTTGCCGAACTTGATGGAACCGGCGGTGGCCGAGGACAGACCGACGTAGGAACGACGGTTGAACAGGGCATTGTTGCTGGTGTCGGTGCCGTTGAGGGCGCCCTTGGTCGAATTGAAACCGGATTCGATCAGGAAGAAGGCATTGTTACCGCCGCCCAGGTCTTCCGTGCCCTTGAAGCCGATCATGCTGGTGCCCCATTGATTGTTGGCGGCGCTCCACTTGGAACCTTGACCGTTGGTACCGGCATTGGTCTGGAAGTCGACACCGGCCACGACACGGCCGTAAATGGTGACACTGCTTTGCGCCTGCGCCTGTGCCGAGAACGCTCCCATGAGCGCCAGCGCGCACAGGGTCTTTGCTCCAATAAAGGATGGCTTCACTTGCTTCATGAATAGTCTCCGTGGATATTGCCGTTTAAAATTTTTTTCGTCGGTGGGCTTGGCCGTGCAGCGTTGCACTTCAGACCCCTGGGTCCTGACGGACCCCTGACAGTCTCCCAACTTGTTGTTTTGATGCTGCCCGACCGTCTTCTCTTTCATCCCGTAGCTGCGCTGGTTGTCTCCTGTACAGCCCGGAATGTGGCTAGATACTAAGTATTCAGTTCATGTCTTTCCAATGAAATCTTTAGCAATTCCGATATGCGATTTGATATCATCAATTCCTAATAAAAAACGATTGATAAAATTTAGAACCCATTTCGTAAATAGGCGTGAGTGCCTATTTACGAAATGGGTTCTAAAAACCGTCCCCGGAGACTTATGAAAAACAGTGACCCGAACTGGTTTCTGCGGGCGCGATTGAAGACCCGTCAGCTGCTTCTGCTGATCGCTCTCGACGACACCCGCAACATCCACCGCGCCGCCAGCGAGCTGAACATGACGCAGCCGGCTGCTTCCAAGCAACTCAAGGACCTCGAGGACATGCTGGGCGTGTCCCTGTTCGAGCGCCTGCCGCGCGGCATGCGGCCCACCATCTATGGCGAGGCCATGATCCGCCATGCGCGCATGGCCCTGACCAGCCTGTCCAAGGCGCATGAAGACATCGTGGCCCTGAAATCGGGCCTCTCCGGCCAGGTCGACGTGGGCGTGATCCTCTCGCCGGGCATGGCTCTGCTGCCTCCGGCCATCGCACGGGTCAAGGAACAGGCGCCGATGTTGCGCATCGGCGTGGAGGTGGAAAGCAGCAACATCCTGCTCTCGCGCCTGCTGCACGGGGAGCTGGACTTCATCATCGGTCGCATCCTGGACGAAGAAGCCCGTGGCGGCCTGCTCTATGAAGAGCTGGCCGATGAGCCCGTGTGCGCCGTGGCCCGCGTGGGCCATCCCTTCCACACCCGTACCGACCTGAGCCTGGCTGACCTGGCCAGCGAAGCCTGGATCATGGCGCCCAAGGGCAGCATCCTGCGGGCACGCTGCGACCAGATGTTCCGTGAGCAAGGCCTGGCGCCGCCCTCCAACGTGGTCGACACCACCGCCATCCTCTTCATCACCAGCCTGTTGCAGCAGACCGATTTCATCTACGCAATGCCCACCGAAGTGGCACGCTACTACACCCAGGCACGCCTGATGGATATCCTGCCCATCGAACTGCCCTGCCGCATGGCCGGCTTCGGCATCATCACGCGCCAGGACAACCTGCTCTCGCCCGGGGCCAACCTGGTCCTGCAGGCGATCCGCGAAGTGGCGAAGATGATTTACTGATTCCCCCGCCTGCCCGGGCATGTGCCATGCCGGGGTCGGTTTGCTGCGCCGAGTTTTATTAAGAAATGTAAGGTAACGTAAGACTCTCTGAAATCGGGCGACAACGCGGCACCAAAAACAAAATCACACCGCAAAAAAACTTTAAAAAACGCGGCTAAAAAACAACACCCCACTCGGGCAAAAAACTAAGTTTTTTCAAGCTGTCATACAGCTTTTTCCGGAAACTCTCCAGGTTACCTCCCGCTTCCAAACTCTTTTAGCGTTTGCGCAAAATTTGCGCAAAAAAAAGAGTCGCCATTGGGCGACTCTTTCTGGTCCGCAGCGCAGGCGCGCTTCGTCAAACCTGTCACACCCAACCGGCGTCGACGATGAATTCCTGCGCTGTGCACATGGCGCTATCGTCGGCAGCCAGGAACAGCACCATGCGCGCCAGGTGCCAGGGCAGCAGATCGCCCTGCAGGCACTGGTTGCGGGCGATCGCCTTCTTGCCCTCTTCATCCAGCCACAGCTTGATCTGGCGTTCGGTCATGACCCAGCCCGGTGTCACGGTATTGACGCGGATCTTGTGCGGGCCGAGGTCGCGCGCCAGGCCGCGTGTCAGGCCCAGAGTCGAGGCCTTGGCCGTGGTGTAGACCGGGAAGCCGCCACTGGACTGGTGCCAGCTGATGGAGCTGAAGTTGATGATGGAACCGCCGCCACGGCGCTTCATGCCTTCCACCACCGACTGCACCGCAAAGAAGGACGGACGCTGGTTGATGGCGATGCGATCGTTCCAGTACTCCAGCGTCACTTCTTCCAGCGTGTGACGCTGGTCATTGGCGGCATTGTTGACCAGCACGTCGAAGTCGCCCAGTTGCGCTTGCAGCTCGGCGATGGTGGCCTGGAAGGCCGGGATGTCACGCAGGTCGCAATGACGGAACAGCGGCTTGGGGTGACCGGCCGCCGCCACGTCATTGCACAGCGCTTCGCTGGCCTCGGTGGCGATATCGACGAAGGCCACGTGCGCACCTTGTTGCGCAAACGCTTCGACAATGGCCGCACCGATGCCGGTGCCGCCGCCGGTGATGAAGACGCGCTTGCCCTTCAGGCTGGGGAAGTGCGCCAGTTGTACGTTCTGGGGAGTAGTGCTCATGAAGTGTCCTTGCTGGCCGGTGCGCGCACAAGGCGCGACACCGGCATCACGATGAGGGGAGGAAGATCAGTGCGAATGCTTGGGCACGGCAGCACCACGGCAGCCGACCAGGAAGTCGAAGTCGCAACCTTCGTCAGCCTGCAGCACGCGGTCCACATACAGGGACTGGTAGCCGCCGACCATCTCGGGCTTGCGTTCGGCCAGCAGCTTGGCGCGCTCGGCCAGGCGGCGCTGCATCTCTTCCTCGCTGATGTCCAGCTGCAGCTTGCCTGCGTAGGCATCCAGCTCGATGAAGTCGCCATCCTGGACGATGCCCAGCGGGCCGCCGGCGGCGGCTTCCGGCGCCACGTGCAGGATCACGGTGCCATAGGCGGTGCCGCTCATGCGCGCGTCCGAAATGCGGACCATATCCTTCACGCCGGTGGCCAGAACCTTGGGCGGCAAGCCCATGTTGCCCACTTCGGCCATGCCGGGGTAACCCTTGGGACCGACGTTCTTCATCACCAGCACGCAGCTGGCATCGACGTCCAGATCGGGATCGTTGATGCGTTCCTTGTAATGAGCGAAGTCCTCGAAGACCACCGCACGGCCGCGATGCTTCATCAGTTCAGGGGTGGCTGCCGAGGGCTTCAGGACCGCACCGCGCGGCGCCAGGTTGCCGCGCAGGATGCAGATGCCGCCGTCTTCGATGAGCGGCTTGGCCAGCGGGCGCACCACTTCATCGTTGTAGATCGGGGCGTCCTTGACGTTGTCCCACATGGTCTGGCCGTTGACGGTCAGGGCATCCTTGTGCGGCAGCAGGTCGGCTTCGCCCAGGCGGCGCAACACGGCAGGCAGGCCGCCGGCATAGTAGAACTCTTCCATCAGGTAGCGACCGGAGGGTTGCAGATCGACGATGGTCGGGGTGCCACGTCCGATGCGGGTCCAGTCTTCCAGTTCCAGATCCACGCCGATGCGGCCGGCGATGGCCTTGAGGTGGATCACCGCATTGGTGGAGCCGCCGATGGCGGCATTGGTGCGGATGGCATTCTCGAAAGCCTTGCGGGTCAGGATCTTGGACAGGGTCAGGCCTTCCCAGACCATGTCGACGATGCGCATGCCGGAGAGGTGCGCGAGAACATAGCGGCGCGCATCGACGGCGGGGATCGCCGCATTGTGCGGCAGCGACACGCCCAGCGACTCGGCCATGCAGGCCATGGTCGAGGCGGTGCCCATGGTGTTGCAGGTACCGGCCGAACGCGACATGCCCGCTTCGGCGGCCATGAAGTCGTGGATGGTGATTTCACCGGCCTTGACCTGTTCCGACAACTGCCAGACCACGGTGCCCGACCCGATGTCACGGCCCTGGTGCTTGCCGTTCAACATCGGACCACCGGTCACGACGATGGCCGGCACGTCACAGCTGGCCGCGCCCATCAGCAGGGCCGGGGTGGTCTTGTCGCAGCCGGTCAGCAGCACCACGGCGTCGATGGGATTGCCACGGATCGACTCTTCCACGTCCATGCTGGCCAGGTTGCGGGTCAGCATGGCGGTGGGGCGCAGGTTGGATTCGCCGTTGGAGAACACCGGGAACTCCACCGGGAAGCCACCGGCTTCGATGATGCCGCGGCGCACATGTTCGGCGATCTTGCGGAAGTGGGCATTGCAGGGCGTCAGTTCCGACCAGGTGTTGCAGATGCCGATGACTGGCTTGCCCTGGAACTCGTGGTCGGGGATGCCCTGGTTCTTCATCCAGCTGCGGTACATGAAACCGTTCTTGTCGGCGGTACCGAACCAGCCGGCCGAGCGCAGGGTGCGGCTCTTGTCTTTTTTGTCGCTACTCATTGTTGAATTCCTGAATGACAGAAAACGAAGGATCTGGAAAACCGCTTGCTGCCGAATGCAAAAGGCGGGCGCCAGGCCCGCCTTGCTTGATCCGGATTACTTGTTCTTGTTGTAGACGTCGAAGCACACGGCCATCAGCAGGACCAGGCCCTTGATCATCTGCTGGTAGTCGATGCCGATGCCCATGATGGACATGCCGTTGTTCATCACGCCCATGATGAAGGCGCCGATGACTGCGCCCATGACCTTGCCCACGCCGCCCGAGGCCGATGCGCCGCCAATGAAGCAGGCCGCGATCACGTCCAGCTCGAAGCCCAGGCCAGCCTTGGGAGTGGCGGTGTTCAGACGTGCCGCGAAGATCAGACCGGCCAGTGCCGCCAGCACGCCCATGTTGACGAAGGTGAAGAAGGACACGCGTTCGGTCTTGATACCCGACAGCTTGGCCGCCTTCTCGTTGCCGCCCACGGCATAGACACGGCGGCCCAGGGTGGTGCGGCTGGTGACAAAGGTGTAGAAGACCATCAGCGCGAACATGATGATGAGCACGTTGGGCATGCCGCGATAGGTCGACAGCAGGTAGCTGAAGGCGATGATGGCCGCAGCGAAGACGCCATTCTTGAGCAGGAAGAACGCCGCCGGTTCATCTTCCATACCGTGCTTGGTCTGTTTGCGGCGGCCATGCAGCTTGACCAGGATCAGCACCACGGCCGCGACCACGCCCACCACCAGCGAGGTGGTACGGAAGGTGGTGCTGCCGGTCAGCTCGGGAATGAAGCCCGAGGACAGCATCTGGAAGGTCTGCGGGAAGGGGCCCAGGGATTGACCCTGCAGCAGCGCCAGTGCCATGCCCTTGAAGACCAGCATGCCGGCCAGGGTGACGATGAAGGACGGAATCTTGAAGTAGGCGATCCAGTAACCCTGCGCCGCGCCGATCAGGCCACCGGCAATCAGGCAGACGATGGAGGCCGGCACGAAGCCCCAGCCGTAGTTCACCATCAGCACCGCAGCCAGTGCGCCGATCAGACCCACCACCGAGCCCACCGACAGGTCGATGTGGCCGGCCACGATCACCATCAGCATGCCCAGCGCCATGATGACGATGTAGCTGTTCTGCAGGACCAGATTGGTCAGGTTCAGCGGACGCATCAGCGTGCCGTCGGTCATGATCTGGAAGAAGGCCATGATGGCCACCAGTGACATCAGCATGCCGTATTCGCGCATGTTGTTCTTCAGGAAGCTGCCGTAGTCCTTCTTCTCGACGGCGCCGCTGGCGACGGCCGGTTTCTTGCTCATGTCAATGCTCTCCATTGTCTTGCTCCTCGGGTGCTCTCTGGTCTTGATGGACTTTATGGGTGTTGCCGCCGGTTTGGCTCCGGCTTGATGGTTTGCGTTCAGGCAGCCTGGGACAGGCCCGGGTCATCGATGCGCTTGTTGCGCATGATGGCGCGCATGATGCTTTCCTGGGTCGCTTCGGCCTTGGGCAGGTGGCCCACGAACTGGCCTTCGTTCATCACGTAGATGCGGTCGCACATGCCCAGCAGTTCCGGCATTTCCGACGAGATCATGATGATGCACTTGCCCTCGGCGGCCAGCTTGCTGATGATGTTGTAGATCTCGAACTTGGCGCCCACGTCGATGCCGCGCGTGGGTTCATCCAGGATCAGCACTTCCGGCTGCGAGAACAGCCACTTCGACAGCACCACCTTCTGCTGATTGCCGCCGGAGAGGTTGACCACTTTCTGCAGCACGCTGGAACAGCGGATGCGCATCTGTTGCTTGAAATCGGCCGCGATCTTGTACTCGCGCGCCTCGTCGATGACGGTGCGCTCGGCCACGCCGCCCAGGTTGGCCAGCGAGATGTTCTTCTTGATGTCTTCTTCCAGCACCAGACCATCACCCTTGCGGTCTTCGGTGACGTAGGCGATGCCCTTGGCGATGGCCTTCTCGATGGTGGACAGGTCCACTTCCTTGCCATGCAGGAAGGCCTGGCCGGTAATCTTCTTGCCGTAGGCACGGCCAAAGATGCTCTTGGCCAGTTCGGTACGACCGGCGCCCATGAGCCCGGCAATACCGACGATCTCGCCGGCGCGCACGGTCATGTTGACGTCCTTGATGGCCAGGCGATCCGAGTGCAGCGGGTGGTGTACACGCCAGTCGCGCACTTCGAAGATGACCTCGCCGATCTGTGGATCGCGCTGCGGATAGCGGTCGGCCATCTCGCGGCCCACCATGTGCTGGATGATGCGGTCTTCGCTGATGGGCTCGGCACGGCAGTCGAAGGTGTCAACGGTGGTGCCATCGCGCAGCACCGTGATGGAATCGGCGACCTTGGAAATTTCGTTGAGCTTGTGCGAAATGAGGATCGAGGCAATGCCCTGGCGCTTGAGTTCCAGCAGCAGTTCCAGCAGGGCATCGGAGTCGCTTTCATTGAGGCTGGCAGTGGGCTCGTCCAGGATCAGCAGCTTGACTTCCTTGGAGAGCGCCTTGGCGATTTCGATGAGTTGCTGCTTGCCCACGCCCAGGTCGCCGACCTTGGTCAGGGGTGACTCCTTCAGGCCGACCTTGGCCAGCAGTTCCTTGGCGCGCACGTAGGAGTGCTCCCAGTCGATGACGCCGCCACTGGCTTGCTCGTTGCCCAGGAACAGGTTTTCCATCACCGACAGCAGAGGCACCAGGGCCAGCTCCTGGTGGATGATGATGATGCCCAGGTGTTCGCTGTCGCGAATATCCTTGAAGGCACGCACCTCACCTTTGTAGACGATGTCGCCGGAATAGCTGCCGTGCGGGTACACACCCGAAAGCACCTTCATCAGCGTGGATTTGCCGGCGCCGTTCTCGCCGACGATCGCATGGATCTCGCCTTCGCGCACTGCCAGGTTGACGTTGTTCAACGCCTTCACACCCGGGAAGCTCTTTTCGATGCCGCGCATTTCCAGAATGTTGCTCATGATGCTGACCTCTCTTTTGCCGGTCTTGCGTGGGTGACGTAGCCGGACTTGCCTGTCTCGTTTGCGTTGCACGGGGGCAAGCGCAACGCTGAAAGAATTAGTCCCGCACAGAGCGGGACCATGCTGTTCTTCTTGCCTGCTTCTGCTTGTTGTTCTTGTCGGGTACGGCGGTGACACGCTCTTGCCACGGGCGGCAGCATCATTGACGCTGCCGCCCGCGTATTACCTCAAACGATTACTTCAGTTGCGCTTCGGTGTAGTAGCCGCTGCCCACCAGGACCTGCTTCCAGTTCGACTTGTCGACCACGACCGGCTTCAACAGGTAGGACGGCACGACCTTCACGCCGTTGTTGTAGGTCTTGGTATCGTTGATCTGGGGCTGCTTGCCGCCCATGAGTGCATCGACCATACCGACGGTGACCTTGGCCAGTTCGCGGGTGTCCTTGAAGATGGTGGAATACTGCTCGCCACGGATGATGGACTTGACCGAAGGAATTTCGGCATCCTGACCCGAGACATACGGGAACGGCTGTTGCGGAGTACCGTAGCCCACGCCGCGCAGCGAGGACAGGATACCGATGGACAGGCCGTCATACGGGGACAGCACGGCGTTGACCTTGGCATTGGTGTAGTAGGCCGACAGCAGGTTGTCCATACGGGCCTGGGCGGTTGCCGGATCCCAGCGCAGGGTCGCGACCTTGTCCATGCCCATCTGCTTGGAACGCACCACCAGCTTGCCGCTGTCGATGTAGGGCTTCAGGACCGACATGGCGCCGTTGTAGAAGAAGAAGGCGTTGTTGTCGTCCGAGGAACCGCCGAACAGTTCGATGTTGAACGGGCCCTTGCCTTCCTTCAGGCCCAGAGCCTTTTCCAGCGACTGCGCCTGCAGCACGCCGACCTGGAAGTTGTCGAAGGTGGCGTAGTAGTCGACGTTCTTGGAACCACGGATCAGGCGGTCATAGGCGATGACCTTGACGCCCTTGTCGGCGGCCTTCTGCAGCACGTCGGTCAGGGTGGTGCCGTCGATGGCGGCGATCACCAGCACCTTGGCGCCCTTGGTCAGCATGTTCTCAATCTGGGACAGCTGGTTGGGGATGTCGTCTTCGGCGTATTGCAGGTCGGTCTGGTAGCCCTTTTCCTTGAGGACCTTGACCATGTTGTTGCCGTCGGCAATCCAGCGGGCCGAAGACTTGGTGGGCATGGCCACACCGACCAGTGCCTTGCTCTGCGCGCTCACCTGTGCGCTGATGGACATCAGGGTCACACCCAGGCCGAGGGCGATACCGCTCAATACGGATTTGATTTTCATGCTTCGAGTCTCCAGTCTCATTGTTGGAATGGCGTGTTGTAGTTATCTAAAACAGCGCCGCTATTTCTGATGAATGTCATGCAGAGCAACTGTTTTGCGGGCTCTACATTAATTGCTTTACCAATACATTTCTAATGATTTTTTGAGCGTAATGGATATGTTTTTCGGTATAACTCCCTCTATGTAAAGTTATCTTAATTAAGCTTAAAAAATCCCGCCTAAGCCCCGGCTGGCGCGGCTTTCGCCGATCCGGCCGGTTTGCCGCGCAGGGCTCCCAGAGAAATGACGCGCTGTGCGACACAAAAGACGAACAACAGCGCGCCGATGAAGATCCTGGTCCACCAGGAACTGAGGCTGCCATCGAAGGCAATGAGGGTCTGGATCACGCCAAGGATGAGTACGCCGGTCAGTGTTCCGGCCACGTAACCATAGCCGCCGGTGAGCAGGGTCCCGCCGATGACCACGGCCGCAATCGCATCGAGCTCCACACCTTGTGCATGCAGCCCGTATCCCGAGAGCATGTAGAAGGAAAACAGCAAGCCGGCCACCGATGCGCAGAAGCCGCTGAAGGCATACACCAGAACCTTGGTGCGTCCCACCGGCAAGCCCATCAGAAGAGCTGACTGCTCGCTGCCACCGATGGCATAGACGGCACGACCGAAGCGGGTGCCATGTGCCATCCAGATCGCCACGGCCAGCACCAGCAACGCGATGACCACGCTGGGAGAAATGAACAGACCGGCGAACTCGATCCGCGTCTGCGACAACGTGACGAACAACGGATCATCGATGGTGATGGAATTGATGCTGATGAGGTAGCACAGCCCGCGCGCCAGGAACATCCCGGCCAGCGTGACGATGAAGGCTTGCAGCCGGAAGTAATGGATCAGCGCCCCCATGGCCGCGCCAAAGCCGGCGCCCATGAGCAACACGGCAGCCATCACCAGCAGCGGCGGCCAGTGCCAGTTCTGCAGCAGGAAAGCCGCCACCATCGTGGTCAGTGCCAGCACCGAGCCGACCGAGAGATCGATGCCGCCGGAGAGGATGACGAAGGTCATGCCGATGGCCACCACCAAGAGGAAGGCATTGTCGATCAAGAGATTGAGCATCACCTGGGGCGACAGGAAACCATCATAGCCCATTGCCCCGACTACCAGCATGAGCACCAGCAACACCACCGTGACCATGGACGTGAACCACGGCGCGTGCGAAGCACGCCGCAAGAAAGAAACAGGCATCATGATTTGGACATCCTCAACATGCGGCGGAACTCCGGCGACTGCGACAGGCAGACCAGGAACACCACGATGGACTTGACCACCATATTGACTTCAGGCGGCACGCCCAGCGAATAGATCGTATAGGTCAGCGTCTGGATGATGAGCGCGCCGATGACGCTGCCCACCAGGCTGAACTTGCCCCCGGCCAGCGACGTGCCGCCCAGGGTGACGGCGAGGATCGCATCGAGCTCCAGCAACAGGCCGGCGTTGTTGGCGTCGGCACTCTTGATGTTGGAGGCGATCATCAGTCCGGCCAGCCCGGCACAGGCGCTGCAGAACATGTAGACAAAGAAGATCAGCGCAGCGGTACGGATACCGGCCAGGCGCGAGGCCACCGGATTGATGCCGACCGACTGGATGAACAGGCCCAGCGCAGTCTTCTTCATCAACAGCGCCAGCAGCAGGAACATGGCCGCGGCGATATAGAGCGAGAACGGCAGTCCGAACAGATAGCCGCCCCCCAGGAAGAAGAAGGGCTTGTAATACACCGTCACGATCTGACCATCCGTAAACAACTGCGCCAGCCCGCGTCCGGCCACCATCAGGATCAGCGTGGCGATGATGGGTTGCAGCCCGAGACCGGCCACCAGCAGGCCGTTCCATGCGCCACACAGCAGCGCCGCCGCCATCGCCGCGCACAGTGCCCACACCATCGGCACGTTGCTGACGTATTCCGGGACGCCATTGACCACCACCATCTTGCCGCCGATGAGAACGGCCGCGACCGCACCGGAGATGGCCACTACCGCCCCCACCGAGATATCGACGCCGCGCGTGGCGATGACCAGGGTCATGCCCAGCGCCGCCAGCATCAGCGGTGCGGCGCGGTTGATGATGTCGATGACCGCGCCATAGAGGTGGCCATCCTTGATCTCCAGCCGGAAGAAGCCGGGCACCATCAGAAAATCGATCAGCAGCAGCAAGGCCAGCGCCGCCAGCGGACGCATCAGCGGATGACGCAGCAGTACCGCGAAGACCGGCGCGCTGCCGGTGGCGGCGCTGTCGGGAATGAGTTTGGAATCCATGGATGCACTCATGCGGCCTCTCCCGCGATTACCTGCAAGACCGACTGCTCGTCGAGCTCGCCGCGCCGATACTGGCCGCAGGCACGGCGGTCGCGCAGCACCAGCATACGGTCGCTGCAGCGCAGGACCTCGGGGATTTCCGAGGAAATGAAAAGAATAGCCTTGCCCTTGCGACACATGGCGATGACGAAATCCATGATCTCCTGCTTGGCGCGCACGTCGATGCCGCGCGTGGGTTCATCCAGGATCAACATGCCCGGATCGGTGGCCAGCCAGCGCGCCAGCAAGGCTTTCTGCTGGTTGCCGCCGGAGAGCAGGCCGATGGGGGTTTCCAGGTCGGCGGTCTTGATGCCCAGCCACTTGACGTAATCTGATGCGATCTGGTTCTGGCGCTTGCGCGGCAGCACCCGGAACAGACCCTGGCTTGCCTGCAACGCCAGGATGATGTTCTCGCGCACGGACAATTCGAGGATCGCACCTTCCTTCTTGCGGTCTTCCGAACAAAAACCGATGCCCGCCGCAATCGCATCGCGCGGCACGTTGAACTTCACGCTGCGGCCCTCGACGCGCAGTTCTCCGCAATCGGCGCGGTCGGCACCGAACAGCAGGCGCGCCATCTCGGTCCGCCCTGAACCGAGCAGACCGCACAGACCGAACACTTCACCGCGCCGCAATTCCAGATCCTGCGGGGCCAGTACGCCGTGGCGGCCAAAGCCATCGGCCTGCAGAAAGACCTCGCCCTTGCCGGATTCATCGCCGGACAGTTCCGAGGCCAGGGCCTCGGCACCGGCGTCGACCTGACGATGATCGACCGCGCTCACGCCCACCATCTTGTTGACCAGCTCCAGTCGCGACAGGTCAGCAACCAGATACTCGCCCTCGCGCACGCCATTGCGCAGTACGGTGATGCGATCCGATATGTCATAAGTCTGGTCCAGGAAGTGCGTGACGAAGAGAATCGCCATGCCCTGTTCGCGCAGGCGGCGCAGCACCTTGAACAGTTGCTGGACCTCGGCATCATCAAGACTGGAAGTCGGTTCATCCAGGATCAATACCTTGGCCGAAACCGAGAGGGCGCGAGAGATTGCCACCATCTGCTGGATCGCCAGCGGATAGGACGACAATTGCGCGCCCACATCGATATCGATCTGCAACTGCTGCAGCAGCTGCCTGGATTGCGCATGTACGCTTTTCCAGTCGATGCGCCCGAAGCGGCGCGGATAGCGGCCCACGAAGATATTCTCCGCCACCGACAGGTTGGGACACAGGTTGACTTCCTGATAGACCGTGCTGATGCCCAGCGACTGCGCCTCCAGGGTGGAGGCCGGCGCAATGGCACGGCCATCCAGTTCAATCCTGCCTTGATCGGGTTCGTGCACGCCGGTGAGCACCTTGATCAGCGTGGACTTGCCTGCGCCATTCTGTCCCATCAGGGTATGGACTTCCCCCGGGAACAGCCGCAAGCCGACATCGGTGAGCGCCTTCACGCCCGCAAATGCCTTGTGGATACCGCTCAATTCCAGCATGGGACGCGCCTGCGTCCCGACAGACATCGTCATCGCAACTCCATCAGAACCATCGGAACCCCGATGCAGGGACGCTGCGCAAGCAGCGCCCGGCATCAGGCCAAACCAGCACGGCGCGCGCCCTGGAAGCTCCAGTGCGCGCGTCGGGCCGTCATGCCGCGATCAGTACTTGCGGTTGGGGAATTCCTTGGCGGCCACTTCGGCCGGGAAAACGCCTTCCACGGTGGTGATGCGCTTGGGGACTTCCTTGCCTGCCTTGATGTCCTTGGCCACCTGCATCAGTTGCGGGCCCAGCAGCGGGCTGCATTCCACGGTCACATTGAGCTTGCCGGCCATCATGGCTTCGAAGGCGCCCTTGACGCCATCGATGGAGATGATGGTGATGTCCTTGCCGGGCTTGAGACCTGCCTCTTCGATGGCCTGGATGGCGCCGATGGCCATGTCGTCGTTGTGGGCGAAGAGCACATTGATCTTCTTGCCCTCGGCCTTGAGGAAGGCTTCCATCACTTCCTTGCCCTTGGCGCGGGTGAAGTCGCCGGTCTGCGAACGGATGATCTTCAGGCGCGGTTCGCTCTTGATGACTTCTTCGAAGCCAGCCTTGCGATCGATGGCCGGGGCCGAACCCACGGTACCCTGCAATTCCACGATGTTGATATCACCGGCCGGCATGGACTTGGCCTTCTCCAGCAGCCAGCGGCCGGCGCGACGGCCTTCCTCCACGAAGTCCGAACCGATGAAGGTGACATAGAGCGACTTGTCGCTGACATTGACGGCGCGGTCGGTCAGGATCACCGGGATCTTGGCAGCCTTGGCCTCACGCAGCACGGTTTCCCAGCCCGATTCCACCACCGGGGAGAAGGCGATCACGTCGACCTTTTGCGCGATGAAGGAGCGGATCGCCTTGACCTGGTTTTCCTGCTTCTGCTGGGCGTCGGCGAATTTCAGGTTGACACCGGCCGCCTTGGCGGCCTCCTTGATCGAAACGGTATTGGCGGTGCGCCATTCACTTTCGGCACCCACCTGCGAGAAGCCCATGGTCAGTGGTTTGTCGGCGGCAAAGGCCGAGAAGCTCACGGCGCTGCTGCCCAGGCTCATGCAAATGGCTGCGCCCAGAAGCGCTCTTCTCTTCGAGTTCATTGTCAGTCTCCGTTGGCAGGGAATTGTGGACTTCCCTTTTTTCTATGCGTGGGGTGCGCTGCGCCGCAATGCGTTTGATTTGTAGGTATGAATTGGAAGCGGCGCGGTGCGGTTGGAATCGCGGACAGCCCTGATCGCCCTTGATTCGCGCTCAATATTAGGCAAGCGACCAATCCGTATCCAATGAATTTTTAATGTTTCTCGATATCGTTTCGCACATCGTTGGAAGCAACCGGTCTCTTCGTGAGGCGTACCGGGGCACGCAGCCCGGTCGTTTTGCTTGCCGGCATGCGGCGCGCATTTTTGATATCGTTTGCGATGTTTTTTTCATTATTCCCTATCGGAGTGCAGTGATAGGATCAGCCAGATTTTTTTTGAAGCGCACTGCATGAAGACCGGGCGCGAACCCACGTGAACCGACTCCCTCTTCCTGCCGACGACTTCAGACAGCCCCAAGAGGGACGACGCGTTGGACAACGCGTCCCTGTGCCGACGATGCACGCAGCACTCCATAACAAGATACGAGACACCATGCCATCCCGAGCAAGCGATGCCCAACCCGCAGGCGCCCAGGGGCTGCCGGAAATCCATACCCTGCAATCGGGGCGCCAGCGTCTGCACGTGCTGCCAGCGCTAGGCGGCGCACTGGCCGGCTGGGAATGGCAGCGTGAGCGCAAGTGGCTGCCGCTGCTGCGCCCTTGGAGTGCCGACCCGGCCAAACTGTACGCGACCGCGTGCTTCCCGCTGCTGCCCTGGTCCAATCGCATCACCGGCGGCGGCTTCGAGTTCAACGGCAAGCATTACCCGCTGGCACCCAACCGCGCCGGCGAACCCTATCCCATCCACGGCGACAGCTGGCGTCAGGCGTGGTCCATCGTGGCCCAGGCCGAGGACCGCATGACCCTGGAACTGGACTCGGATCGCTGTGACGGCAACCCTTATGTCTATCGTGCGCGCCAGGTGCTGACCCTGCGCGAGAATGCGCTGGAAATCGAACTGCGCGTGACCAACACCGGCGACGAGACCCTGCCCTACGGTCTGGGCCTGCATCCGTATTTCCTGCATGACGCACAAACCCGCCTGCAATTCCGCTCGCGCGGGGTGTGGCTGTCGGGACCGGATCGCATCCCGACGGCTTTCTCGCGTGAACTGCCGGCCGACTGGGACTACAACCGCGCCGCATCGCTGCAGGGCGGCCTGATCGACAATTGCTTCGAGGGCTGGGATGGCCTGGCCATGATCGAAGATCCCACGCGCGGCCTGCGCCTGCAGATGCACACCACGGATCGCAGCGGCTATGTGCTGATGTTCCGCCCCAATGGCCTGCCGTATTTCTGCCTGGAGCCGGTCACGCATCCCATCGATGCCTTCCACCTGCCCAAGCAACCCGGCCTGATCGCCCTGGCCCCGGGTGAGGACATGGTACTGCTGACCCGCTTCACGGTCTGCGAGATCGCCCAGGACCCGGTGCAGGGCACTCCCCGACAAACGAGCCTTGCGCGCTGACGCGCCCTCATGAAGATGAACCAGGAATTGAATCAAGACTGTGCCCTGATCGCCCTAGACTGGGGGACCTCCTCGCTGCGCTGCTATCGTTTCGATGGCAGCGGCCAGGTGGTCGAGCGCCGCGCCCATCCGTGGGGCATCATGAACCTGCCAGCCGTCGGCCATGGCGAAGATGCCCAGGCACCCTACCGCGCGGCGCTGGAAGCAGCCTGCGCAGACTGGCTCAAGGCGGCCCCCGCCGCTCCTCTGATTGCCGCCGGCATGGTCGGCAGCAAGCAGGGCTGGCGCGAAGCCGCCTACCTGAACGTACCGCTGGCCCCCGCGCTGATCGGCCGCCAGCTGACCGAAGTCGATACCGGTCTGGGTCGCCCTCTGTGGATCGTGCCGGGCCTGCTGGAACAGGGGACGCTACCCAACGTCATGCGCGGCGAAGAGACCCAGGTCATCGGTGCCCTGCAAACCCGCCAGGAGCGCGAACTGCTGATCGGCCTGCCCGGCACGCATTCCAAGTGGGTGCGCGTGCTTGAGGGACGCATCGCGCATTTCGACACCTTCATGACCGGCGAAGTCTATGGCGCCCTGTGTGCCCACACCATTCTCGGACGCACCATGCACAAGCCCGAGGTGGCCGACGACGAAGCCTTTCTGCGCGGTGCCGGTGTGGCAAAGAGCGAGCAGGGCCAGAGCGGCGTACTGTCCAACATCTTCAGCAGCCGTACCCTGGGCCTGACCGGCGCGCTGGCGGCCGAGGCGCAGCCGGACTACCTGTCAGGCCTGTTGATCGGCCACGAGATCGCCGCACTCAAGCGCCTGTATCCGTCCACCCCGGACATCGTCCTCATCGGCGACCCCGGCCTGTGCCGCCGCTACCAGCTGGCCCTGGACCTGTATGGACTGGGCCCGGCCAGCCAGGCCGACGCCGCCACCGAAACGGGCCTGTGGATACTGGCGCAGCACGCCGGTCTGCTGGCCTGATCGCCCCTCACTGCACAACGTACCCCGCATCACGAAAAAGACCATGACCACCCACTCCCAACGATTCCACGACGCCCTGCGCAGTACCGGCATGATCGCCATCCTGCGCGGTGTGCGCAATGAGGAAGCCCAAGCCATCGGCGCTGCCCTCTACGAGAGCGGCTTTCGCATCATCGAAGTCCCGCTCAATTCGCCCGCACCGCTGGCCAGCATCAGCATCCTGCGCAAGAGCCTGCCGGCCGACTGCATCGTCGGTGCCGGCACCGTCTTGAAACCGACCCAGGTGCAGGAGGTCAAGGATGCCGGGGGTGAGTTGATCGTCATGCCGCACAGCGATGGCGCCGTGATCCGTGCGGCGCGCGAGGCTGGCCTCTACAGCGCCCCGGGCGTGGCCACCGTGACCGAGGCCTTTGCGGCCTTGGACAATGGGGCCGATGTGCTCAAGATGTTCCCGGCTGAGCAGCTGGGCCCGCAGGTGGTCAAGGCCTGGCGTGCCGTGATCGCCCGCGACATCGCCCTGCTGCCCGTGGGTGGCATCACCCCCGAAGGCATGGCCGTGTTCCGCGCGGCGGGTGCCTCCGGCTTCGGCCTGGGTTCTGCGCTCTACACCCCGGGCCTGAGCGCCGATGCCGTGCGTTCGCGCGCGCAGGCCTTCGTGGCCGCCTGGCAGGCGCTGGGCTGATTTCGCTCACAAGACATACAAGACATACAAGACATACAGGACATACATCGTCGTCACCGATCGCATGGCGATCATTCATCTGCACAACAGATTAAACGCATAACCGGACAGAACAATGAAAATCACCACGATCTCCACCTTCATCGTGCCCCCGCGCTGGTGCTTCCTCAAGATCGAGACCGACGAAGGTATCGTCGGCTGGGGTGAGCCCATCGTGGAAGGCCGCGCGCACAGCGTGGCCGCTGCCGTGGACGAACTGGCCGACTACCTGGTCGGCAAGGACCCGCGCAACATCGAGGACCACTGGACCGTGCTCTATCGCGGCGGTTTCTATCGTGGCGGTGCCATCCACATGAGCGCCCTGGCCGGCATCGACCAGGCCCTGTGGGACATCAAGGGCAAGGCCCTGGGCGTACCGGTGCACCAGTTGCTCGGTGGCGCGGTGCGCAACTCGATTCGCGTGTATTCCTGGATCGGCGGCGACCGGCCGGCCGATACCGCTGCTGCGGCCAAGAACGCGGTGGCGCGCGGTTTCACCGCCGTGAAGATGAACGGCACCGAAGAACTGCAATTCATCGACAGCCACGACAAGATCGAACTGACCCTGGCCAATGTGCAAGCCGTGCGTGAAGCGGTGGGCCCGAACGTGGGCATCGGCGTGGACTTCCATGGCCGCGTGCACAAGCCCATGGCCAAGGTCCTGATCAAGGAACTGGAGCCGTACAAGCTGATGTTCATCGAAGAGCCGGTGCTGTCGGAGAACTCGGAAGCCCTGAAGGAAATCGCCCACCTGACCTCGACCCCGATCGCGCTGGGCGAGCGTCTGTATTCGCGCTGGGACTTCAAGCGCATCCTCTCCGAGGGTTACGTGGACATCATCCAGCCCGACGTCTCGCACGCCGGCGGCATCACCGAGACCCGCAAGATCGCCATGATGGCCGAAGCCTACGACGTGGCGCTGGCGCTGCACTGCCCGCTGGGCCCGATCGCACTGGCGTCCTGCCTGCAGGTCGATGCCGGCAGCTACAACGCCTTCATCCAGGAGCAGAGCCTGGGCATCCACTACAACGAAAGCAATGACCTGCTGGACTACATCCGCGACAAGAACGTGTTCGCGTATGAAGACGGCTACGTCAAGATCCCGCAAGGCCCGGGCCTGGGCATCGAGATCAATGAAGAATATGTCCGTCAGCGCGCCGAAGTCGGCCACCGCTGGCGCAACCCGATCTGGCGCCACAAGGATGGCAGCTTTGCCGAATGGTAAAGCGATAAGCCGAAACCTCCTCCTCGGTAGTCCCTCAACCCGGTCCGGCGCAAGCTGGCCGGGTTTTTTTGCGTACCTTGAGGCTGGAGGCAGCTTGTGTTCGACAAGAATACGGTGTGCCATTTCACCAGATTGAGGGGTTTCAGCAAACGCTGAAAGTGCCCTTTCCAGTGAAATCCGGCGCGGCACGCCCTACTGCGCTGCGGCGAGAGCCACCACATTCATCTGTGGAATCGATCAAGCCGATCTGAATAATCCATTTAACGAATGAATCAAAAACTGGCACAGTGACGCTCTTTGACTTTCGCCAGACCTCTCCATGCTTTCAGGCAGCTCATCCGCACCCGCTTGCGAACCACACCGCATCCGCCACGCCACCCGCGCCACCATGGCGCAGTTCTTCGTCAATGGTGCCACCTTCGCCACCTGGGGCATCCTGATTCCCTCGGTGAAGGATCGCTTCGCCCTGTCGGACGCGGTGTTGTCGCTGGCCATGCTGGCCGTGGCCGGGGGAGCCCTGCTGACCATGGGCCAGTCCGGCAAATGGATTGCGCGAGTGGGCAGCGCGCGCGCCTTGCGCCAGGCCGGCATCCTCTACGCGGCCACGCTGCTGCTGATTCCGCTGGCGCCGCAGTTCTGGATGCTGGTGGCGCTGCTGCTGGTGTTCGGCAGCGCCATGGCGGCTTTTGACGTCGCGATGTCGGTCCAGGCCGCGTTGGTGGAAGGTCGCCGCAGCCGGCCCATCATGTCCACCCTGCATGCCATGTTCAGCATCGGTGGTATCGCCGGTTCGGCCCTGGGCGCCCTGCCCGGCCTGTCGCCGCTGGCCCATGCCGGGCTGGTGGCAGTGGTGACGCTGTCGGTGGCCTTGTCCATCGGCCCCTTCGCCCTGCCTGACGATGCCCATGACGAAACGGCAGCCACGCCCGGCAGCGACAGGTCGGCCCGCCGCATGGTGCTGGTGCTGGGCATGATCTCCTTCCTGGCGCTCATGTGCGAGGGCGGCATGTATGACTGGGCTGCGGTATACATGCGCGACATCGCCCAGTCGCCCGCCGCCTGGGTCAGCTACAGCTACGCCGCGTTTTCTACCGGCATGGCCGCCGGGCGCCTGACGGGCGACCGCATCCGCGCCCGCATCGGCGGCCTGCGTACCTTGCTCTGGAGCGGCGTGGCGGGTGCTGCCGGCATCGCATTGGCGGCGACCTTGCCGACCCCGCTGGCGACCATGGCCGGGCTGCTGCTGGCCGGACTGGGGATTGCCAACCTGATGCCGATCTTCTTCCTGGCAGCGGCCCGCGTGCCGGGCATGCCCGCCGCCGAAAGCATCGCCGCCGTGGCACGCTTTGCCTACGTCGGCATGCTGCTGGGGCCGGTGTGCATCGGTGGCGTGGCCGAGCACCTGGGGCTGCGGGTGAGCTTCGTGGGGGTGGCGCTGGTAATGATGGTGGTGGCACTGTTCGGGCCTCGGGCGGTCAAACGCTTCATCTGACGCCCACAGGGGCGACGGAAACCGGCTACGGTGGCGCCCCCACCTGAAGCTGTCTTCATATCGCCCTGAAACCACCCAAGCGCAGGACATCGCGTGCTGATGGTAGTGCCGCGTTGTCATGCGGCCTTGTTCGAGGACGCGGGCCGGTCATCCAACATGCCGCGCCGAGCGGGGCGCAATCCTGCCGGGCCGCTGATTCAGCTTTTTTCCCGGGCCTGCGCCTGCTCCATCAACAAGGCCAGAAACGCCGCCGGTGCCGCATCGAGCACCAGCACGCCATTGCGGGCCGCCGCTTTGTGCGTAACCACCAGTTCCCAGCACAACTCCACCCCGCGCAGCTTGATGCAAGCCAGCTTGCCCCGCCGCGAGCGCACCAGGTCGCGCGGCAACAGCGCCACGCCCAGCCCATGCCCGACCAGATCCAGCAAGGTCACCAGGTCACTCACCTCAAAGGCCACACGACGCCGCAGGCCCGCTTCGGCAAAACCGCGATCGACCAGCGCACGCGTGCCCAACCCGGTTTCAAAATCGACGAAACCCTCGCCGGCCAGTTGTTCCAGCGTCACCGAACGCGCCTTGCCCAGGCGATGGCCGGGGTGGCAGGCCAGCACCAGTTCGTCGCAGGCGATGATGTGTTGCTGCAAACCCTCCCCGCTTTCCTCGATGGGCAGGATGGCCAGGTCCAGCTGGCGGGCATCGATCTTCTCGTTCAGTTCGCCCGCCGCCCCCTGGCACAGCCGCACCTCCACCGCCGGATGGCGACGGTGAAAACGTGCCAGCAGCGCCGGCAGATCAACAAAGGAGGGCAGGCTCTGTACCGTGCCGATGCAAAGCCGGCCGCGCCGCATGGCATTGACGTCGGCCACGTCGGTAGCCCCCTGCTCCAGGGCCGCCAGCGAACGGCGCGCGCTCTCCAGGAAGGCTTCGCCAGCCGCCGTCAGCTCCACCCGGCGCGTGGTGCGCACGAACAATGCGGCCGCCAGTTCTTCTTCCAGCAGGCGGATCGAGGACGACAGCGCCGATTGCACGACATGGCAGCGCGTGGCCGCCCGGGTAAAACTTTTTTCTTCTGCCAGCGCGATGAATTGGCGCAGTTGCCTCAGTTCCATGGAGTCCGTTGTGGTCGGTGATGCTGTGGGATTGATCAATGCAGTGAATGAATCATGCCGTTTGCATCGATTCTACTGACAAGTCTGCGCCAGCACCGCTGTCTGAAAAATTCTGCATCCTTCCTCGAAAAATCGCCAGGAACACGGAGCGATGCGGCAGCCGCCTGCCAGCCCGGCTAAAATAGTCGCCCGAACGACCGCTGCGCACCGCGCGGCACCCACCGAACAGACAAGCATGAGAAAAGTGAAGCTGCGCACCGCCGCAGAAATCGCCCAGGCCCGCGTGGCCGGGCAACTGGCGGCCGAAGTGCTGCACATCGTGGCCGAGCACGTCAAGGCCGGGGTCACCACCGACGAGCTGGACCGCATCTGCCATGACCACATCGTCAAGGTGCAACAGGCCACCCCCGCCAACATCGGCTACCACGGCTTCCCCAAGACCATCTGCAGTTCCGTCAACGACGTGATCTGCCATGGCATCCCGGGTGGCCAGGTGCTCAAGGATGGCGACATCATCAACATCGACGTGGCCGTCATCAAGGATGGCTGGTACGGCGACTGCAGCCGCATGTACTTGGTCGGCTCCCCCAACGCCACCGCGCGCAAGCTGGTCAACACCACCTATGAGGCCATGTGCGCGGGCATCCGCGCGGTGCGCCCGGGCGCGACCCTGGGCGATATCGGCCACGCCATCCAGACCGTGGCGCAGCGCGACGGCTTCTCGGTAGTGCGCGAATACTGCGGCCACGGCATCGGCACCATCTATCACGATGAACCACAAGTGCTGCACTACGGCCAGCGCAACAGCGGACTGCCACTCAAGGAAGGCATGATCTTCACCATCGAACCGATGTTGAACGCCGGCAAGCGCCATACCCGCCAGCTCGACGACGGCTGGACCGTCCTGACCGCCGACGGCTCGCTGTCGGCCCAGTGGGAACACATGGTGGTGGTCACCGCCAAGGGCTATGAAATCCTCACGCCCTGGCCGGAAGGCTGCGGCGACTATCCTTCCATCGCCACCCGCAACTGATGCAATGCCGGCCCGACGCGCATTTGTCGGGCCGGAAAAAATATTTTCAGATTACTGCATCCAGATCGGCTCCTCGCGGGTAGTACCTCATGTCAGCCCCGTTGTCGCGCATGCGGCGGCGGGCTGCACGAGACAACATCCCTTTCAAGAAACAAGGAGCCCATCATGCAAACTGCCGTCCTGTCTTCCCGTTCCCTCCGTATCGCCCTGCCCCTGGCTGCTGCCGTGGCGCTGGCGGCCTGCGCGCCCATGTCGACCATGTATTCGCAGGACGGCCTGCCGGAGGCCGTCAAGGTTCCGGCCGGCAACAAGGTCGTGCTGCAGACCGTGGGCGTGGGCGAGATCCTCTACGAGTGCCGCGCCAAGAAGGACATGCCCGGCCAGTTCGAGTGGAGCTTCGTCGGCCCGGATGCCGTGCTCAAGGATCGCAGCGGCATGCAGGTCGGACGTTACTATGGCCCGCCGGCCACCTGGGAGAGCAGCGACGGTTCCAAGGTGACGGGCGCCCAGGTGGCGGTCGCACCGGCCGGCACCGGCAATATCCCGCATCAGCTGGTCAAGGCCAATCCGGCCACCGGCATGGGCGCCATGACGCAGACGACCTATATCCAGCGCGTCGCCACCAAGGGCGGCGTGGCCCCGGCTGCTCGCTGCAACATGGGTTCGGCGGGTGCCAAGCAGAAGGTGGGCTACCAGGCCGACTATATTTTCTGGAAGGCATCCTGATGCGGGCTCATCCCTGGCTATAATCCAAGGCCTGTTTACCCCGGCCGGAGGTTCCGGCCGGGCAACCATCGCCCGGAGCCTGCTTTCGCGTGACTGACGTCCCCGCCTCGTTCGATCATGAAGCCGCCCTGCTCGCCTGCGCGCACGGCGAGCGTCGTGCATTGCGGGCGCTCTACGAGCACGAGGGGCGCACTCTGCTGGGAGTGGCCTTGCGCATCGTGCGTGATCGCGCACTGGCCGAGGACGTCCTGCATGACGCCTTCCTCAACCTCTGGAACCGCGCCGCCAGCTTCGACCCGGCGCGCGGTGCGGCACGCGGGTGGATCTATACGGTGGTGCGCCATACCGCCCTCAATCGCATCCGCGCCATGCAGCACGAAGTCGCCGTCGGTGACGACCTGGAAGAACTGGCTGAGCGCGCCGAGCCCGCCGTTGAAGCGCCCGAGTGGCAAGCCGACCTCGGTCGGCTCGACGAGTGCCTGGGCCAGTTGAGCGATGCCAAGCGCGCCAGCATCGTCTACGCCTATGTCGATGGCTGTACCCACGCTGAAATCGCCGAACGTCTCCAGGCCCCGCTGGGATCGGTGAAGGCATGGATCAAGCGTGGCCTGGCCGCGCTGCGGGAGTGTATCGGATGAACGCATCACACGAAGATCTGCAATGGCTGGCCGCCCAGTACGTGCTGGGTACGCTGCCCTACGCGCAGCGCCAGGAGGTGGAGCGGCGCTTGCCCACGGACCCTGCCCTGCGCGCCGCCGTCGACGACTGGGAAGCGAAGCTGCACCCCCTGACCGCGCTGGCAGAGCCGGTACAGCCGTCGACCAGCCTGTGGCAGCGCATCGAGCGCAGCCTGCCCGCACCGGCAGCCGTGCGTCAGCGCGGTGGCTGGCGCGCTTGGTGGGAGAGCGTGCAATTCTGGCGCTGGAGTACGGCCACGGCGCTGGCCTGCTCGGTCCTGCTGGCCGTCATCATGTTGCGTGCCGGGCCGCCCACCGGAGCACCGGCTTACATGGTGGTGCTGGTCGCACCCCAGGACAAGGCGCCTGGCTGGGTGGTACAGACCGGCGGCAGCGGACGTCTCAATCTGATCCCGCTGGGCGTGGCCACGGTGCCGCAGGAGAAGGCGCTGCAATTCTGGACCAAGGGCAGCAACTGGAACGGACCGGTCTCGCTGGGCCTCGTCAAGCCGGGCAAGACCCAGGAAGTGGCCCTGGACAAGCTGCCGCCACTGCAGCCGGACCAGCTCTTCGAGATCACGCTGGAGCCCGGAACCGGCTCCCCCACAGGCCGTCCGACTGGCCCCATTCTCTACATCGGGCGCGCGGTCAAGGTCACATCCTGAGTTCTCCCCGATAGCGCATGAGATGAGCCATCCCTCGCCAACGCGAGGACTGGCGAGATTCGTGGATAGCGCACATCACTTGCGATGGGGGTGTCTACCGCACGCTGGGAAATGGCCGCAAAACACGAGGCAAAACAAGCGGCCACGAAAAAAAACCGGATAAGGAAGCAGCGTTTTAAATTAAGCTTGCGCGACATAATTACTTTCTGAGCAATGAATCGCCAAGTCTTCCGACGCGTTTCCTCCTGGAAAATCCTTCTCTGGGCCTGCAGCTGCATGCTTGGGGGAGTCATTCTGGCGCAGCTCGCGCTGACCGTCTCGGAGATTGTCCACATCGACGCCTCGTCGATGCAGGCCTTGCAGCGTGCGGAAGACGCCGGGCGGGCCACTGCCGATGCACTGCGCCGGGCCGAGGCCAGTCCGTTCGAAGCCTGTTCCGAGGGTGATCTCACCATGCTGCGCAACATCGCCTATGCCAACAGTTATGTGGCCGACCTGGGTCGCATCGAGCAGGGGGTGGTGCGCTGTACGGCCTTGTGGGGCAAGCTGGCGCAGCCGACCCGGCTGCCCGCACCGCACTATCGCGCGCGCGGCGGCTTCGACGTATGGAGCCGCCAGGAAGTCTTGCAGACGCACTACCAGAGCAATCTGGTCGCCCTCAATCACAGCCTGGCCATCGCCTCGCCCTCGACCTTCGAGCTCAACCGTTTTTATCAGGATGTGTCACTGCGCATCACCAACGGCGATGGCACGCACACCTATGCCGAACGCGCTGGTCTGCGCTACAACCCAGCCGGAGCGATGGATCTGCTGCCTCATATCGACATTACCGAGTGCAGTCGCGACATGGCCCTGTGCGCCCATGCCACGGCGCGCCTGCACTGGTTTGCGCTGGCGCATCCCTTGAGCTTCCTGGCGTTGCTGGCTGGCGGTTTCCTGCTGGGGGCGCTGGCCTGCCTGATGTATCTGCGCCTGCGCCGCAACCAGGGTGTGCTGGAGAAACTGCGCGAGGGCATTGCTCGTGACGAGATCGTGCTGCTGTACCAGCCCATCGTCTGCGTGCGGGATCTGAGCCTGACGGGTTACGAAGCACTGGCGCGCTGGAGACCCGCGGGCGAGCCCGAGATCGGTCCGGACATCTTTGTGCCGCTGGCCGCGCAGAACCGGCTCAGTGCGGCGCTGGCCAAGGTGGTGCTGGCGCGTGCGGTGCGCGAGATGCACGACCTGCTGCAGGCCGATCCGGCGCTGATGCTGGCTATCAATACCGAGGTCGCCGACATCGAGGATGCGGATTTCATCGAGTTCGCCCTGGAACTGACGGCGGCCACGCCGGGGCTACGTTCGCAATTGCACCTGGAAGTCACCGAGCGCGCCGACATCCGTTCGGCCACCTTCACGCAGAACATCGAACTGTTGCGCAAGGCCGGCTTTGCGATCTGGATCGATGACTTCGGCACCGGCAGCGCCAATCTCTCGCACCTGTCGTATGCGCAGTTCGACGGCATCAAGATTGACCGGCTCTTCACCAGCGCCCTTAGCACGGGATCGCCGCTGCGCTCGGTGGTCCCCAACCTGCTGCGCCTGGCCACCGAGCTGGAGCTGAAGGTGGTCATCGAGGGCATTGAAACGGAAGAACAGTTGCAGCTCGTGCGCAGCATCGCACCGCAGATTCATGCGCAGGGATGGCTGTTCAGCAAGGCGATGGAATTGAACGAGGTGATGCGGCAGAGGCGGCCTTATACGCTGGAGCAGTTTGGGTTGGCGGCGTGAACTCACGCCCCACGCGCGCCTTGCGACGTCGAGAACCAGGGGCACGCAGCCCCTCCCCCGGCCACCCGGCGTTCATTCAAACGTGAGCTCCCGGAACGTACAAAAGTGTCGCGCTTCAGCTTGGCCAGCAAAGTTCGACGAAGGCCTGCCTGTCACTGACATTCGCATTTCCCGTACGCGCCTTGAGTGCTTGCCCCAACGGCATGAGCAGCTTGTCCAGCGCGGCGTGCGTCACCTGGTTGGTGTCGCAGATCGCGTTGACATGTTTAACGAACAGCCGGTAGCAGGAGGCGTCATTGTCGCCAGTTCCGGTCTGCCTCCAGCGGCCGCTCCCCGTGAAAAGAAACTTCCTGCATTTTTCCTCTTCGGTTGCATCCAGCGAGCCTAACGCCCAAATCGCGCGCATCGCATGTTGATCATAAATCGGCGCATCAGGATCCCGAAGATACCTGGCGAAGGCAGAGAAAACGACGCCGCCGTCGGATGAGACTTCCCGGTCGAGATCATTGAAATTTTCCACGAATATTTTGTAGGTATTCCACTTGCCCATTTTCCAAAGCAGCGCTTCTGCCAGGTTCTGTGGGGTATCACCGATGTCACCGGAAAACTCAGCAGTGTTCGCGGGAAGCGCCGGGAACTTGTGTGCGTCATACGCCTTGTGACCGAGGGCCTGGAGCTGACCAATCGCATCGTTTATACGACGTGAATCAAGCGTGTTCTGTTTGATCGCCTGTTGAAGACTGGAAATCAGCTCTCTCATTGTTCTCTTTCCTTGATGTGGTTGACCCGAAAATGTATGCAGCGAAGGGATCGGCATCGGCATTTCTTGCTCGTCCCCTGACCAGCCTTGCCAGTGTCCCTCATCCATGAGACATTTTATGTCTCATTCGATTTCCTTGCTTTCTCATGTCCCCCCTCGACTCCCCCATTCTTGCCCTCCTGCCAACCAGGAAATCGACTGATCCCTGGATGACCACGCCTGAAGTCGCGGATGCACTCAGACGCAGTGGCCTGAGCGTTCAGCACAACAAGACCGTTCAACGCCGCCTGGAGGCGTTTCGCGATGAGGGTGTGGTGATCAGCGACAAGATCGGCAATGCGCTGGCGTGGCAGAAAAAGGAAGGAGCCAGCGGCGTGGCCGCCAAAGCGGGCGGCATGATGACCTTTGACGAGGCCCTTGCATTGCAGGCGCTCAAACGCTTTGCCAGTCGCCAGATCCCGGCGCTAGTGGCCAATTCCCTGGCGGGACTGTTCGATGTCGCCCAAGAGCGGCTGAAACAGGGGATGGGATCGAATACCCGGCGACATGCCAGCTGGAACAAGAAAGTGGCCATCGTCGATAGCGGCTTTCAGTTACTGGCTCCGGTGATACCGGAATCCATCTTCTTGTCCGTCTCCGAAGCGCTGTTTTCCGAGCAGCTTCTGGAGATCGTCTATCACGCCCGGTCCAGTCCGGACAAAACGCCGGAGGCCCGTTTGGTCATGCCGCTGGGCCTGGTCGAAATGGCCTCGTTCGTCTATCTGGTGGCCAAACGGACCTCCAAGCCCGATCCGGCCATGTACCGGCTCGACCGCATGAAGAGCGCACAGGTCTGTCCGGATCCGTTCTCCTATCCCCGCGACTTCTCCCTGGAGAAATACATCGCGCAAGAGAGGCAATTCGATTTCCTTCCGAAAGGAGATATCAAACTGGCCGTTCGCTTTGCCAAAGGCCGCAACCACGCCGTTCTGGAAGCTCCCATCTCAGGCGACCAGACCGTGGAAACACATCCGGATGGCAGTATCACCGTTCGGGCGACGGTCATTCTCAGCGAAAGACTGCGCTGGTGGCTGCGCTCCTTCGGCCCCCATGCCGAAATACTGGAACCCCGGAGCCTGCGCAAGGAATTCTCTGCAGAGGCCAAGGCCAGCGCGCGACTCTATGAAAAAGACCACTAGCGCTGTTCAACGCTCTGAAGGTCCTCAACGCCCTTGCCACTCTCAAGCGCTAGGATCTCTCCTGGGAAAAGCTGTCCAGCTCGCGCAGCACATCTATCGCCGAACCGGCAATTCCCGTTCCGATGTGCGGGGCAATGGCTGCTTCGCGTGCATTGATACGGATCACGCGCGGACCGTATCGTTCGCCGAAGCGTCGCACGGTCGGAAGTGCGGAGCCCGCTCCGATTTCGATGACCACAAGGTGCCGTGTGGCAGCGATCCATTGCTCCAGGCGCCATCGCTGCTGCACTGCCGACGTATGATGCCAGTCTACGTCGTCAAACATGAGGATATGTGGCCGCGCCAGGCCTGCACAGTGAGGACAGGTTGGCAGGTCCCCTTGCAGTAGACAGCTCACCTCGTCAACGTCCGGTTCAAAGCCCTCTGCAGACCAGACTGCGCCAGAGCAGGCGTTCACACATTGCATGGCGTGAATCGATCCGTGACATTCAACAATGCGCTGATCGGAAAAACCAGCCTTTCCGAAATGACCATCTACATTGCTGGTGAAGACGAAGGCGCCAGATGGCATCCTGTCGGCCCACTGTCTCAACAGGGTAAAACCGTGATGCGGCACGATTGCGCGATAGAGCGCCAGCCGGTGTCCATAAAAGCCCCATGCGAGCCGAGGATCGGACAAGAATGCCTGCGGGTTGGCGATGTCTTCAAAGGAGAGGCCGGCCCGGCCCAGCGCCGGGTACGCAGCCCAGAACCCTTCCTCTCCCCGGAAGTCCGGCAACCCCGAATCGACGCCCATACCAGCCCCGGCCGTGATCAGAAGCCCGTCTGCCTCCTTTATCCAACCTGCAGCCCTCTGCAATTGTTCAAAACGTGGTGTCATCGAGGATATGCTTTCACTTCCCGATCGCGCTATGGGTCAGCCCGCTCTTCACCAGCAAGCCCGATCAGGCCAACATTATTGTAAATACCTGTGTGAATCGCGTTCCAAGACAAATGAGAGGTAGAGCACATCACGCTGACGTTTCCTTGCGATCGCATCAATGTGTTCAATCAATACCGGCATCTTCTGGCTCCTTTTACGGTTCATGTCCCGGTCCCTGGCAATCGGATTGCAAAAGGCCTCCTTGTTGCTGAAGGAATGAATGATCGCACCGGGAAGAGACATTATTTGTCTCAACTGATCCGTGGAGAAGGGAGCCGTCAGAGCAGGCAAGCAGGGACAAGAACCGTGACGGCGGAGAGGGGCCGACCCTGAGGTTCAGGAGAGGAAGGTCAGCGCTCGCTGCACTAACTCCGCCGCCGTCCCGTCATCACGCAAGCCCAGCCTGCGCGCAATGCGGTCATCGAGCACGGGATAGCGGCCAAAGACCGCCTCCACCGGCTCTTGCGGGGCATAGCGCACGAGCGCATTGCCATCAACGCCATACAAGGCCGAGAGCGTTTCGACCACTTCCTGCATGGACAGCCGCAACACCGGCAAGGCCCAGGTGCGGTCCATGTGGCCTTCCGTATCCAGCAGCGGATCCATGGTCGCCGCATGCAGCAGGTTTTCTGCACAACGTTGCGCCGACATCCACCACGCGGTCGCTTGCGGCCCCACCGGCAGGGTCACTGATTCACCTGCGGCCAGTGCATGCAGCAGTTCGCTCATGAAGGCCGAGACCAGTCCGGATGCAGTGCGCGGGCGGGCCACGATGCCCGGCAAACGCAACGAACGACCATCGAGCACACCGCGCCGCGTGGCATCGGCCAGCAGGATTTCGCAGGCCCGCTTGTGGGCGCCATAGATCAAGGCCGGTCGCGTGGGCGTCGTCGGAACGACCGGGTCGGGCAAGGGCGTACCGTACACCGCGATGGTGCTGGCATACACCACCACCGGCGCTGCACTTGCTGCGGCCCTGCCCTCAGCCAGCAAGTTGAACAGATCGAGCGTGGCATCCAGGTTGACACGGCGGCTCAAGGCCGGATCGGCTTCGGCCGCGCCACCCGGAACCGCGGCCAGATGAAAGCAAAGATCAGCACCGAACTGCGCCAGACGTGACTGCACCTGCGCATCCTGCAATTGACCCTCGATACCTTCAACGGTATCTGGCAGCGATGGCAAGCGCTTGTCCATGGCCGCCAGCCGCGCAATGCGTCGCGTGCCGACCTGCCCCGTCTGCTGCAGCAACCGCAGCAGGGTCGCGCCGATGAAGCCGCCCGCGCCGGTGACCAGGACCTTCATGCTGCCCGCACCACGCGCTGTTGCACGATGCCGAAGGGACCGGCACTGCCATCCTCGTAATGCGCCTGCATGCGCACCTCGTCGCCGAAGTGCATGAAGCCGGTACGGATCTCGCCGTGATCGATCTTCTCGATCACGCGCCGCTCGGCGATGCAAGCCGAACCGGCCGCGCGCGCAACATTGGAAACGGTACCCGAGCCAATGATGCAACCCGCCGTAAGACGGCGGCTGTGCGCCGCATGGGCAATCAACTGACCGAAGGAAAAATTCATTTCGCCGCCGTGCGGTTCGCCAAAGCGCGCGCCATTCCATTGCACATGCAAGTGCATGTGCACACGGCCATCGCGCCAGGCCATGCCCAGTTCATCGGGCGTGACGGCAATAGGTGCAAATGCCGTCGAGGGCTTGGCCTGCAGGAAACCGAAACCGGTCTTCATCTCATGCGGGCCAAGTGCGCGCAGGCTCCAGTCATTGAGCTGCACCACCAGGCGCACGGCCTGCAGGGCCTCGTCCGGTGTCGCGCCCATGGCGACCGGGCCGACCACCACACCGAACTCGCCCTCGAAGTCGATGCCTTCGGCTTCCGAGCGCAGCGGCACGTCCTGCTGCGGCCCGAGGAAATCATCGCTGGCCCCCTGGTACATCACGGGAACGGTATCGAAATACGGAATCGGCGGCGTCTTGAAGGCTTCTTCCATCAAGCGTCCGTGATTGAGGAAGGCGGATGCGTCCAGCCATTGCGGTGCGCGTGGTAGCGGTGCCATGCACAGCTGCGCATCGAAGCTGATGACACCCTCGGCCCGGCCTTCATTGAGGGCCTCATAACGCTCGGTCAGTGCAGGCTTGACCTCGTCCCAGCGTGCCAGCGCATCGATCAGGGTGCGCGCAATCTGCGGCACCGGCAAGGCAGTGGCGGCATCACGCGCGACCAGTACCAGCGCGCCATCAGGCGAGCCGTCGCGCAGGGTAGCGAACTTCATGGCTTATGCTCCCTTGCCCAGTTGCGCGGCAATGGCCGGGTCATACTCGCCATCGACCAGGATGAACAGCATGCGGCAGGGCTTGCCCGAACGATTGGCCCAGGCGTGGTTGGTGCCGCGCTGTACCACCACGCTGCCGGGTTTCAGGGCAACTTCGCCACGCTCCAATACCAGTGTCATCTCGCCTTCGATGACGATGCCGTAGTCCACCGATTCGGTCCGGTGCATCAGCGGGTGCGGGGAGTCGGCCTGCACGGTGGAGGCCGAAGCCTCGCCGATCTGGCTGAAGGCTTCGTGCATCTTGCTGTTGCCGCTGGCAAGGAATTCCTCGGTATCGGCCGGGATGTCCACGAAACGCATGCGCGTGCCGCGTTCAGGCGGTGACAGGACCAGCGCTCCCAGGGTGGGATCAGCCCCATTGTCCACACGTGCAGGCGTGGCGCCGGTACTCCAGACTTCATGGAAGAGCGTGCCGGGAATGGCGGCCACCTCCACGACGGTGGGCAGCGGGCCGTCGCTGCTGACGATGGATCGGCCTTGTGCATCGTGGCCGGTGACGACGCGGTGTATCGGGGGGAAGGACATCATGAGCTCCATGGAAATGCTGGTCGTGCGTGAATCTGCTGATGGCTGCCAGGGTGGCAGCCGGGTTCAGCCTTCGTCGAAGATCGCTACCGCGCGGGTCCACCCGGCGCTGGCGCCACGAATCTTGTGGGGAAAGCAGCTGATGGTGAAGCCGTGCGCAGGCAAGGCTTCGAGGTTGTGCAGCTTCTCCAGGTGGCAGTAACCGATATCGCGACCGGCCTTGTGGCCCTCCCAGATCAGCGCCTTGTTGCCGGTCTCGGCCACGCGCTGTGCGGTATAGGAGAAGGGTGCATCCCAGCTCCAGGCATCGGTACCGGTCAGGCGCACACCGCGTTCGAGCAGGTACATGGTGGCTTCGTAGCCCATGCCGCAACCGGCACCGAGATAGTCGCGATGACCGTAGCGCGATCCGGCGCGGGTATTGACCACGACGATATCGAGTGGCTGCGGCACGTGGCCGATGCGCTTGAGTTCAGCGTCCACGTCGGCGGCGGTGGCCACATAGCCATCGGGGAAGTGACGGAAGTCCAGCTTCACGCCGGCCTGAAAGCACCATTCCAGCGGGACTTCATCGATGGTAATGGAGGGACGTGCGCCCCCGTTCCTGGCATCCTGCGTGGAGTGGAAATGCCAGGGTGCATCCAGGTGCGTGCCATTGTGCGTGGTCAGCGTGACCCACTCGGCAGCGGCGGCTTCGCCATCGGGATAGTCCTCGGGCTGCGTACCGGGCAGCATGGCCATGAACTCGGGCAGGGTATCGGCGTGCTTCTGGTAAGTGATCTTCGGTGCCAGGGGCGGCGGGTCGGAGAGCACGTCGTTTTCAAGGTAGATGGACAGGTCGACGAAACGATGACGCCGACGCGCTTGCGGGGATACGGTCATGCCAGGGCCTCCTGGGGTTGAACGGCGACCGCACGTGGCAGTCGCGAGAAACAGATCGATGCACTCACGCCCAGGAGCAGGGCCACCGGTCCCAGGCTGCCATAGCCCCAGCCCTGCACCAGCGTGCCGCCGAGGATGGGGCCGATGGCCGCGCCCGTCATGAGCATGGCGGGCGTGGCGGCCATGGCGCGACCGCTGCGGTCCAGCCGGGCCATGAGGCCAAAGGCAAAGGTGTGCGTGAAGATCATCACGGCAGCAAAGACCGAGGCCGCCGCGGCATAGGGTGCAAAGCGTGCCGAAGTCATGATCACCACCACCAGCAGCGCCTGCACCAGCGGGCCGGCCATGAGTACGCTGCGGGCCGGCAGCCGTTTTTCCAGCAGGGCCGCCAGCGGCGCGGGCAGGAGATTGACGAAGCCCAGCGCGATGAGCACACCCGTGACCGCTTGCAGTCCGAATCCGCGATCACTGCCCACGCGCTCCAGGAAACTGAACGTCATCGATTGCACCAGACCCATGCAGGCAATGCCGGCAATGCCGTACCACACCTGGCGTGGCACCGGCTGGCGCGGCGCAGCCACGCGGGCCGTGCCATCGGTCTCGGCACGCGGAAACGCCAAGGCGCAGGCCAGCGCCCCCACCGCCATCACGCCCGCAAACAGGTAAAACAAGGCAGCGCCCCCGAGGCTGGCGATGACAGGCGGTGCACTGCCCAGGAACAGGATGGCGAACACGCCCAGCGCGATGCCGACCAGTGCAAAACCGCGATGCGGATTGCTGCCCCGCGCGATGGTGCCATGCGTGACGCTCAGGGAAAGACCGGTGGTCAGCCCGCACACCGCATGCAGCAAGGCCAGCAGCAGGTAATGTTGGGTCTGCGCGGCCAGCGCAAAGAGCACCGCCGACAGGCCAAAGCCGATGGCCGCCTTCCAGCGCGCCGTTTCCGGATCGAAGCGCGGGGCCAGCACGGCACTGGCCAGTACCGCGCCGCCCAGGAACAGCGACGCCAGCAAGCCTGCCTGACGCGCATCGAAGTGGTAATGCGCCACCAGCGTGCCGACCCAGACGGGCAGCGAGACCAGGTCGATCATGCCGGCACAGTGGGCCAGCATCAGCGCAGCCAGGGCGCGCTTGGAATAGGTCGTGATCATCTTGTCTCCTCGCGTCGTACGCGGATTGCAGAACCGTTAATCGTTTATATTTTTTATATTCTTTATGGATGTCAGATGGGCTGGACCAGTGCCGCATGCGACTCGCGCATGATGCGGGAATGCTCTTCCTTGTCGCCGCCCTCGACCTCGATCTCGCCCAGCCGCGCCGAGTTCTCCACCACCATGCGGCAACGTTCCCAGCGGCGCTCCTCGAAGGCTGACAGGGCCAGTGGTACGCTGGTGTTGCGCGCCAGTTCGTCGGCCAGCACCAGGGCGTCTTCGATACCGATACAGGCTCCCGAAGCCAGGTGCGGCGTGGTGGCATGGACCGCATCACCGATCAACACGACACGTCCCTGGTACCACGGACGCGGCAGCAGCAGACCTTCCAGCGGACGGAAGATGATGCGCGCGTTGTCATCGAGCTGGTCACGGATGGTCTTCAGGACCGGTGCACTGAAATCTTCCAGCAGGCCGCGCAGACGCGCCACGAAGCTGGCCGGATCAAGGTGCTCGTTGACCGGGCGCGGCTCGGTCACGAAGAGGTACATCTCGTCCTTGGAAACCGGATTGACGCCGGGCTTGATGCGCGGCCCCATCCACATGGTGCAGGTGGTGATCTCTGCCGGACGTGGCAGGATGGCGCGCCATACCGCCTGGCCGCTGTAGCGCGGTTTGGGTGCGTCGGGGAAGAGCTGGGCGCGCAGCTTGGAGTACAGGCCGTCGGCACCGATCACCAGATCGTAGCGACGGGTCTGGCCGTCGCTAAAGTCTACCTCGACCTCGTCACCGATCTCGCGCACGGCAGTGAAGGTGCAGCCCAGGCGCACATCGGTACCGGCTGCGCGGGTGGCATCGGCCAGGATGCGCGCCAGTACCGGACGCAGAATGGCGCCGCCGCCAGGGACATCGGGCGAGGCCAGGCGCGGCGTGGGCAGTTCGGCGATCTGCGGTCCGTGCGGCAGGCACAGGCGCACGCCGTCACCGGCCGCACCTTCGCGCAAGAAGACATCGAGTACGCCCAGTTGTTTGAGGGCACGCAGCGTGGCCGGGCCCAGGCTGATGCCGGCGCCATAGTTGCGCCACTGGGCATCCAGTTCCACCAGGTCGACTTGCGCGCCACGGCGGCGCAGATCGATGGCGGCGGACATGCCGGAAAAACCGCCGCCGATGATGAGGATGCGTTGGGCTGCGAGTGTCATGGTGTCTCCTGAATCTTGTTCTTGAAAGGGTTAAGCATCGGCGCCGGTGGCCAGGTGCAGGCCGCCGTCGTCGTCGAGGCGCAGCGCCACCGGCGTGAGCGTATCGCCCAGGCAGGGGCCGAGGGTGCAGACGCCAGTGAGCGGATCGAACAGCGCACCATGTGCGGCACAGACCACGTGCTGGCCGCTGGCGTCGAGATAGGCATCGCGCCGCCACGGTAACGGGGTGCCGTGGTGCGGGCAGCTGTCACGCCAGGCGCGGATCTGGTCGCCCCGCCGCAACAGGAAGATGGTGGCCTGCCCGGCCCCGTCGGTATCGAAACCGCGTGCACCGTCTTCGGGCAATTGCGTGACATGACACAGGTACATGGCCGTCTCCCCGCGCGGATCAGCGTGCGGCGCCCGGCGGCGGACCACTCGGCGCCCACTTTTCGCGGTACTGGAACAGGAACAGTTGCGAGGCATCCGCGCCCATCGGCGCTTCGCGCGCGGCCCACTGTTCGTCGTGCAGGTCCATGTCGGCATCGTATTCGACGTGGCAACCCAGCGGTGAATTGAAGTACCAGAACCAGTTGCTGCCAAAGCGATGACGCCCCGGCCCCCAGAAGCTCTGGTAACCCTTCTCGACGAAACGGGTGCCGGCCAGCAGCACTTCGGTCGGACCGCCCATGTGGAAGGTGAAGTGTTCGCAGCCTTTCATGAAGGGCGGGGTCTGGATCATGAACAGGGTATGGTGGTCCTGCGTACCCGCGGGACGCAGGAAGGGACCCACGCCGGTGAAGCGGTCGGTACAGACGAAGCCCAGGCGCTGATAGAAAGCCTCGGCCTTGGCGGCGTCAGGAACGAAATACACCACATGCGACAGCGTACGCGGCAGGGCCTGCACATCGGCGGGCAAGCCCAGCTGGTTCGGTGCGCGCTGGGCATCGCCAGGACCATTGACGCGTTCGGACGGGATGGCAAGCGGGCGGCGTACGGTGACCTGGAAGGCCAGCGCGAAACCCATGTCGTCGACGCTGCGCACCACGCCATCGCGGCGGCTGACCTCGCGGTCGCGGCGCAGTTCGGTTTCGATGGCATCCAGCGTGGCGTTATCGGCCACGCCATAGACGGTCTCGCGCAGCAGGCTGGCGGTCGCCATGGGCGGTGGCAGGGTGGCATCGTCCTTGGCGCGCAGCACGATGGCGGTACCGTCGAGGGCTTCGTAACGGTCATGACCGACATCCTTCAAGCCATAGTCGATCAGGTATTGGCGGCAGGCGGGCAGATCGTCCACGCCAAAGACCAGGGCATCGGGTCCAATGATGTTCATGCGGATTTCCTTGTGATTGACTCGGTGTTGTGTCGTAGCGTCGTGCGCATCAGGCCTTGGTGCGCCCGCCCAGGGTCTCGGCCACCCAGTCGGCGATGACGTGGCCGGCGTTGATGGAGTTGTCGAAACTGGCGTGCTGCGCGCCGCCTTCGCGATCGGTGAAGACCTTCAATTCGCGCTTGGGGCTGTTGACCAGTTGTTCGTAGGTGCGGTGCGCCCACTTCAGGGGAATCTGGGTGTCCTTCTCGCCGTGGGTGACCAGGAAAGGCACGCGGATCTTCTCGACCACGCCATCCAGATGCACGTCTTCGGCGATGCGCATGAAGTCGTCGATATCCTTGGCGCCCCATACCCAGCTGACGTGCTGCCAGTAATGCGGCACGGGGAAATCGCCCTCTTTTTCCAGGCGCTTTTTCTGTACATCGCGCCAGTCGTGATTGGCTCCCCATACCACGCCACAGGCAAAGCGCGGCTCCATGGCCACCACGCGCGGGCAGTAGTAACCGCCCAGGGAGACGCCTTCACAGCCGATGCGGCTGGCATCCACATCATCACGCTGCTCCAGCCAGTCCACCACGTGACTTGCCCAGTGCTCCGCATCGAAGCGCGCGGTCATGCCATGCAGACGCAGCGCTTCGCCGGTGCCGGGCTGGTCGATCACCAGCGAGGACACGCCGCGCTCGGCCAGCCAGCCGGGCAGGCCGACCAGGTATTTCATTTCCTTGGTCGAATCCAGGCCATTGAGCTGCACCAGAATCGGGGCCGGACCTTTGACCTTGTTGGCGCGTACATACAAGCCGGAGATGACCTTGCCTTGATAGGGAATCTCGACCCGCTCGCAGTTCTCGCCGGCCAGGGTGATGCCGCGCTGGAACACCTCCAGGAAGCGCCGATACAGTTCCAGCCGACCCGGCGCGCCATGCGCCTGCAGGCGTTCGCAGGTCAGCAGGTAGCTGGCCGCACGCTTGTACTTGGCGCCTGCGGAAAGCAGCCGGCCGCGTACTTCGTCTTCGGCGGCCAGGCTGCACAGCTTTTCTGCCATGTCCGCCCAGGTGGCGCGGAAGGCAGCGGTGCCTTCGGCGTCAGGCTGTTTGGCCGCCTCCTGCAAGGGGGCGCACATGGCTTCGATTTCACCGATGCGCGCGCCCATCTCGATGGCGAGGTCGACGGAAAGATTCCAGACATAGTTCGTCGGGAAGTAACGGAACATGGTGTAACTCCTTTGATGATGAGTGATGCCCGGCGAGGCCGGCGCCGGCTCAGCGCGGGCCGCCCAGCCACAGCGGCATGGCGAAGTTGATCCAGACGGCATTGCTCTTGGTCGTATTGGCGGCATACAGACCGCGCTGGTAGTTCATGTTGATGCTGTAGGTACCGGCGTTGTAGGCCACCGTGGGGCCCATGGCGAAGCTGCGGGAGCGATTGCCGGTGATATCCGCGCCGTTCTGGCGATCATCGGTGAACTGGTTCAGGTAGGAACCGGTAACGCCCACCTTCCACTTGCCGAAGTTCCAGCCGCCGATGAAGTCGGCCACATAGGCCGTGCCGGAGCGGTAGTTGGTATCGCTGTTCTTGTCATTGAAGAGCAGGCGGTTGGAGATGCCCAGGTCCAGTCCGTCCGGATCGTTGTGGCGGATCGCCAGCACCGGCTGGTAGGAGTTGTAGCCCACTGCCACACTGGTCCGCTTGGCATCATAGGAGCCGGTCTTGAGCGCGAAGTCGAAGCCGAAGGTGACATTGGTATGTGCGGCGACATCCCAGCGCAGCAGCAAGGGCGTGAAGGTGATGTTGGACAGACCGCTGTGATTTTCGCCATGGCCGGCCACTTCGGTATGCAGCGAGACCACCGGCAGCACCAGTTGGGAATACACCTTGGCCCCCATCCATTGCACACCGTAGGAAGCCAGCAGGCGCGTGGTGGCCGAGTAGACATCCGTCTTGAAGGGGATAGGACGCTTGTTGCCGTTGTTGTCGTAGAGTCCGTCGGCACTGCTGTAGTTGAACTGCTGCACCGCGAACAGGCCCGCAATGGGCGGCAGGGCGGCAATGTATTCACTGGTGGACCCGGTGGGGAATGGCGAAACACCCCCTTCGAAGGCTTGCGCGGACTGCATGCTGGCAGCACCGATCACGGCCAGGGTGGCCAGGACGGCACGATTGCCCAGCCGCCGGGCTGGTACGGTTCCTCTCTTCACTGCTGTCTCCTTGTCTCCTACCCTGCCTGGCTTGTTGTTCGCCGTCGCGGCGTCTTGTCGGGGCCAGGCTCAACAGTGGCGCAACCAATGCGCCACCAGCTTGCCGTGCCAGCCTTTTCTCGTGTCTGTCTGCGAGGCCGTGCAGCGGTTGGGTGAAGATTAAGGTTGTGGTTGATATTGATCAAATGGATTGTTTTGATTCATGATATGGACGGGATCAATACATGACCGCGCCCTGCAAGCCTTGCACAGAAGAAAGGCCGGCCCCCGACAACGGAGACTTATTCATGCGTTTCAACAAGCTCGACCTCAATCTGCTGGTCGCCCTGGACGCCTTGCTGACCGAACTCAACATCAGCCGCGCCGCCGAGAAGATCCACCTGAGCCAGTCCGCCATGAGCAATGCACTGGGGCGCCTGCGCGAGTATTTCGATGACGAGTTGCTGATCCAGGTCGGCCGCCGCATGGAAGCCACGCCCCGTGCCGAAGTGCTGCGCGACGCGGTCAACGATGTGCTGCGGCGCATCGAAGGATCGATCGCGGCCAAGCCGGCCTTCGTGCCGGCCGACTCCCATCGGGAATTCCGCATCTCGGTGTCGGACTTCAGCCTGAACGTGCTGATCCCGCGGGTGATCGCACGAGCCCACGCCGAGGGGCCGCAGATCCGCTTTGCGCTCATGCCGCAGGTGCAGGACCCGACCCGCTCGCTGGACCGGGCCGAAGTCGATCTGCTGGTATTGCCGCAAGAATTCTGTACGCCTGATCATCCTGCGGAGGAAGTGTTTCGCGAACGTCATGTCTGCGTGGTGTGGCGCCACAGTCCGCTGGCCAAGGGCAAGCTGACGCTGGAGCGCTACATGGAGGCCGGTCATGTGGTGATGGTGCCGCCGGGTGCCAATGCCTCGTCGGTGGAAGCGTGGATGGCCAACAAGCTGGGCTTTGCACGGCGGGTGGAAGTGACCAGCTTCAGCTTTGCTTCCTGCGTGGCACTGGTGCAAGGGACCAACCGCATCGCCACCGTGCATGGCCGGCTGGCGCGCAGGCTGGCGGCGCAGTTGCCGGTGGTGTTGAAGGAGAGCCCGCTGCCGCTGGCGGAGATGCACCAGATGATGCAGTGGCACCGCTATCGCACCAATGATCCGGGCATCGAGTGGTTGCGGCAGGTGTTCCTGGAAAGTGCGAGGGAGATGGACATGGAAATGGCTTGATGAAGCAGCCTGAGCCATTTCGATAATCAGTATAAATTATTTATATCAACCAAGTTTTTTAAAAAAAATACCCTGCTGCCTTTCAGCAGCAGGGTATTAGATGCAACTCACAACTAAGTACGTGCAGATCAGTACTAAGTACGTGCAAATCAGAAATCGACCTGTGCCGACAGCACCAGAGTGCGCCCCGATGCCGTGCCGACATAACCGTTCTGCATCAGCCAGTAATTCTTGTCGAACAAGTTTTCGATGTTGGCGCGATAGGTCACGACCTGCCCTGCCGTTCGGGTGATGTAGCGCGCACCGATATCGACGCGGGTCCATCCCGGCACCTTGAGCTTGTTCTCGTTGCTGTACCACATCGAGCCGGTACGGGTGACGCGGGTATTGAAGGCCAAGCCTTGCAGCCAGGGCGCATCCCAGTCCAGGCCGAGATTGAAATTGCTGTTGGGGATGGCGCCGACATCCTTGCCGTCATTGGTGCCATTGTCGGTGTGGTACTGCTTGGCATCGAAGAAGGTGCCGCTGGCATTGAAGCGCAGGCCGCGCCGTATTTCACCATAGGCCGCCAGTTCCAGTCCGCGCACGCGGTTGCGGCCATCCTGGGTGGTGGTGCTCACGCCATTGACCAGCGTGGTGCTGGAATTGGCCTGCTCGATCTGGAATACGGCGGCGGTGGTGGTGATGCGGCCCCAGTCGACCTTGGCCCCGGTTTCCACCTGCTTGGACTTGTAGGGCGGGAAGAGCTGGTTGGGATTGCCGTCGCTGGCCGAAGTGAAACCACCGGCACTGAGCGCCGCCGTGTAGTTGGCATAGAGCGAGACGTTCTGCACCGGCTTGACGACCACACCCAGTACCGGCGAGATGGCGGTCTTGTTGGAGGTCTGGGTGGCATCGACCAGGCTGTGCGAATAGACCTGTTGACGGCGCAGGCCGACGATGAAACGCAGGCGGTCATCGGCCAGCGACAGCGTATCGGTCAGGGCAAGGCTGGTCAGGCGTACCTGGCTTTGCGGCGTGGGCTGGCCGCGTGCACCGGTAATGGCGGCCAGCGCCACCGGGCGATACAGGTTGGAGGTGACGCTGCTGCTTTCGGAGAGGTAGAAATAATCGGTCTGCTGGTCCAGCATGTTTGCGCCCAGCATCACGGTGTGCTTGATGCCACCGGTGTTCAGGCGCGCGCGCAGGCCCACATCGGCGGAGGTGGAGACCACCTTCTGGTCGTAATAGCCATTGGAGAGAGTCCCCGTATCACCGGCTGCATTGAGGATGGTGGCGCCGGGAAAGCTCTGGTAGGAGCTGGCCTCGTGATAGCCCACGGCACCGTAGGCGGTGAGCTGGTCGTTGATGTCGTATTCCAGGCGCGTGGTCACGGCCTTGTCGTCCGATTGCAGGGTGGTGCCCGGGTAGAGGTTGGTCTTGCCCGAGGGCGCTTCCGGCATGACCAGGCTGCTGACGCTGAATTGCGGGCGGAAGTTGCGCGCGTCTTCATGCTGGGTATACGCATCCAGGCTCCAGCGCACGCGGCCACCGTTGTAGTCGAGCCCGACCGAGCCCATGCTCTGCTGCTGATTGCTGCCGGACAGGCCGGTATTGCCATCGGCATAGAGGGCATTGACGCGGATGCCCCATTCCTGCTGCTCGCCGAAGCGACGTCCGAGGTCGGCCTTCACGCCGAACTGCGAATTGGAGAGATAGGTGGCCGTGACGCTGGAGACCGGATCTTCATGTGCCCGCTTGGGGATCAGGTTGACCGCCCCGCCGACCCCGCCGGCCGGCCCCATGCCATACATCAGCGTTCCCGGCCCTTTGAGTACTTCGATGCGCTCGACCATGGAAATGGGCATGCGTGTAAGCGGCACCATGCCGTAGAGTCCGTTGAAGGCCACGTCATTGGCCGACATGGTGAAACCGCGAATCTGGTAGCTGTCGCCGAAACCGCCATTGCCATTGGTGTTGCGCACTGAGGCATCGTTGGTGATGACGTCACCGATGGCGCGCGCCTGCACATCCTCGATGCCTTGCGAGGTGTAGTTGGTGGTGCTGAAGGGCGTATCCATGACGCTGGCCGTGCCCAGCACGCCCAGGCTGCCGCCACGCGCCACCAGGCCACCGGCATAGGGCGCGGTGGGGTCGGCGCTTTCGGTGATGGTGACGGTGGGCAGGACGGCATTGGCATTGCTGCCGGTGATGCCTGCGGGGGCCATCACGGTGTAGCTGCCATCGGCATTGCGGATGGCTTGCAGGGGCATGCCGGCCAGCAGCGCGGCAAAGCCTTCGGCCACGGTATAGCGGCCGGACAGCCCCTTGCTCTGGCGCTCGCGCGTGAGGGCCGGATCGAAGGACAGCAGCACGCCGGCATGGCGGGCGAAACTGTTGAGGCTCGGGTCCAACGGCCCGGCGGGGATGTCGTAGCTCTGGCGTTGGGTGTCGGTGGCTTGCGCCTGAACAGCCGCCATGGGGCTGGCCAAAGCGGCCAGTATCGCCAGTCGGGACAAGGTCGGACGCGAGGGGAAGCGGGTTCGGATGGTCATGGATCTCGTTGGGTGATTAGCTGAAGAGGACTTGCTCTCTGGTAAACCGAACGAGATCCAAAAACCTGCAGAAAAAAATGAAAATGATTTACGCCAATGCCTGCATCAGGTGGCATCCCGTGGTCGCAAGGTGATCCAGTAGTCCGTGAAGGAATCGACCCGCACTGGCAAGGTCCGGGCGATCGCGGCCAGGATGCGGGCGGGCTGGTCGAGCGGAAACACGCCTGAGATCGGCAGGCTGGCGACCGCAGGATCGCAGCGCAGCCTGCCAGGCAGGCTGCGCTCCAGCTCGGCCACCAGTTGGCCCAGGGGCATGTGATCGGCGATGATGACGCCCTCGATCCAGGCGCTGGCCTGCTCATTGGCCGGGGCGAGACTGCCGACCAGTCCTTGCGCATCGAACAGCCCCTGTTGCCCGGCGTCCACGCGTACGGCCGCGTGCTCATCATGAGCACGGAATTCCACCGCGCCCTCATAAACAGCCAGGCGCATGCCCTCCTGCGCATCACGCAACTGGAAGCGCGTGCCCAGCGCGCGCGCCTGGCCCAGTCGGGTCTGCACCAGCAAGGGCCGATAGGGGCGATCACGTTCATGTCCCGTGCTGATGAGCACTTCGCCGCGATACAGGTGCAGCAGGCGCCGCTGCTGGTCGTAATCCGCATCCACGGCGGTGGCGCTGTTGAGTTCCAGCACGGTGCCGTCGGCCAGCACCACGCGGCGCCGTTCACCGGTGCCGGTAGTGTACCCGGCCATCCACGCCTGCCATGGCGCCAGGCGCGCAGCGCTGGTGGCCAGCAGCCCGGCACCGATCGTCATGCACAGGGTCTTGAGGGCGAAGCGGCGGTTGTGGCGGGTACGGGCAGGACTGGCGCCGATGCTGCCATGGGCCAGAGTCGCGGGCAGCGTGGCGATCCGTTCGCTGAGGCACTGCAGGCGCTGCCAGGCCAGCTCGTGCTGCGGGCATTGAGCCCGCCAGCGGCGGCAGGCTTGCTGGTCGTGGTCGGTGGCGCTGCCCGATTGCAGTCTGACCATCCAGTCGATGGCGGCCATGACGATGTCCTCGCTCGGCGGGCTGATGTCAGCGGCCATACTGCAGGCGGTAACAGGCGGTGAAGGCGCGCCTCATGTATTGCTGCACCGAACTGAGCGAGACCTGCAGACGGGTCGCGATCTCGGCATAGCCCAGGCCATCTAGCTGGGACAGCAGGAAGGCACTGCGCACCTTGGGGGGGAGCGCGGCCAGCATGGCGTCGACTTCGTTGAGGGTTTCCAGCACCAGCAGTTGCGCTTCGGGCGAGGGCAGATGCTCGGGCGGCATCTGCGCAAGCATCTCCAGGAAGGCCGCTTCCAGCGCACAGCGGCGGAAATGGTCGATCATCAGGCCGCGGGCGATGGTGGCCAGCAGCGCGCGCACTTCATCGAGGGTGAAGTCGCGGCGCGCCACCATCATCTTGACGAAGGTATCCTGGGCCAGGTCGGCGGCCAGGTCGGCATTGTCGGTGCGACGGCGCAGCCACCCCAGCAGCCACCGGTGATGCCCGGTGTAGATGCCAGCGATGTCTTGATGACGGGAAGATGCAAGGTCGGCCATGACCGCAAGAAAATGAAATGAGAACGTGTCTCATTATAATCTTGAAATGCGCTGACGGGGCGGCCCGGTTTTTGGTCGATATGAAACAAAAAGCCCCGGCACCAGGGCCGGGGCTTGTCACAGCGGCTTCATCCGGTACCGTCATGGAACCGGATGTGAAGCTTGTTGCTTACTTCACCACGCTCAGCAGGGTACGCTTGCCACCCTTGTAGGTGTACAGGGTCAGGGTGCCGTTGAGGATGTCGCCCTTGGAGTCGAAGGCGATTTCACCGGTCACACCCTTGTGGTGGATCTTGGCCAGGAACGGCAGGTAGACCTTGGGATCCGACGAGCCAGCCTGCTGCATGGCATCAGCCAGGGTCATCAGCGCATCGTAGGTGTACGGTGCGTAGATCACGACGTCCTGGTTGAACTTCTTCTTGTAGGCTGCCTTGAAGTCTTCCAGCGGCTTCTTGCCGGCTTCGGTCACGCCACCGGCTTCGGCGCAGACCACTTCGCTGTCCTTCAGGCCGGCACCGGCCAGGGCCGGCAGTTCGGTGGTGCAGATACCGTCACCGCCCATGAACTTGGCCGAGATACCCAGCTGGTCCATCTGGCGCAGCATCGGGCCGGCCACGGCATCCATGCCGCCGAAGAAGACCAGATCCGGCTTCTTGGACTTGACCGAGGTCAGGATGGCGTTGAAGTCGGTGGCCTTGTCGGTGGTGTACTGGGTTGCCACGATGGTGGCACCGGCAGCCATTGCGCTCTTGCGGAATTCTTCGGCCACGCCTTGACCGTAGGCGGTGCGGTCGTCGATGACGGCCACGCTCTTGCCCTTGAGCTCATTGACGGCATAGCGGCCCAGCACGCCACCAAGCTGACCATCGTTGGCCACCACGCGGAAGGCGGTGTTGAAGCCCTGTTGGGTGTACTTGGGGTTGGTGGCCGACGGCGAGATCTGCGGGATGCCGGCGTCATAGTAGATCTTGGAAGCCGGGATGGTGGTGCCGGAGTTCATGTGACCGACCACGCCCTTGACCTTGGCATCGACCAGGGCCTGAGCCACGGTGGTGGCTTGCTTCGGATCGGAAGCGTCATCCTGGGCCACCAGCTGGAAGGTGACCTTCTTGCCGGCGATCATGAAACCCTTGGCGTTGAGTTCGTCCACGGCCATGCGGGCGCCGTTTTCGTTGTCCTTGCCGATGTGCGCGTTGGGACCGGTCAGGGGAGCGACGTGACCGATCTTGATGACTTCTTGTGCTTGCGCAGCCCCTGCGAATGCGAACGCTGCCACCAGTGCCGTAGCGACAGGAATCATTTTGATTTTTTGCATGAATTGCTCCTATTACTTCCAATGAAAGATTGAAAACGCAGTTCGTTGTGCCATTTGTTATGTGCACTGACCGATCCTGAGCGCCATGTGGACGGTGCCATGATCGGAAAGCGCCGCAGCGCCTCCCAGTCGCTGACCGGTTCTTGCTTGCGGACTCTGCTACTGCAAAAAACGAGCCATGCCTTGCAGCATCTCGACTCGGGCGCTTTCCGCATGGTCATCCCCGGTTAAAAAGGGACGGAGCCACAGCAGGCAAGCGGCCCGGCCAAAGCGCCAGGCCAGGCGGGGCAGCTCCTCCGATACACCGCCCCGCCGGGCAGAATACACCGTAATGGTGCGGCTGGGAGAGCGAGTTCCGTGCCAACGCGGTTGTTCATTCATATCGCACGTTTTATGCACTTTTTTGAATCGAAATGCGAAGGAGCGCACCAATAAGGGTGGGCGACCGGAAGAAAACTGCACTTGAAACTCAGGCAGACTACCCCGGAAACCTCAGTCCACGCGCAAATGATCCTGCAAAATGAGAATTTTCATTCATTTGCCGCAGATTCCGGCCTTGATGCGCTGATCGAACCCGTCAGTGAGGAGCCGCCATCAGGAACCTTCCATGGCGGCCCGTTCACGACGCGTCTTTCGCAGGCGCTGATCAGAATGCGTAACGCCCCTGCACGTACAAGGTACGCGGCGCGCCCACCAGCTTGCCAGGATTGCCGTCCACGGTGCGGGTGAAGTAGCGGTGATCGGTCAGGTTGTTGATGCCGGCGGTGACATCAAGCCCCTTCCTGCCTGGGACCTTCCAACTTGCCTGGGCATGCCAGAGGCGGAAACCCGGGATTTCCCCGAGGCTGCCGTCGGTGCTTTCGGCCAGGGTGTTGGCTTCATCGGCGAACTGTCGGCTCTGGTGCGTCGTCGACAGGCTCACACCCCATGGGCCGGACTTGAAGCGTGCGCCAAGCGTATCGGTCGTACGGGCATAGAACGGCAGGTCCTTGCCGGGGTTGCTGCCCGACTTCTGCAGGGCCCGGGTGTAGGTGTAGTTGGCAAAGACCGACCAGCCCTGCAACGGACCTTGCTGGTCAAAGGTATAGTCCGCTGCCAGTTCGATGCCATCGTGCCGGGTCTTGCCGATGTTGCGGAAGACACTGGGATTGGTTCCCTGGACGGACACGATCTGGTTGTCAAAATCGAGGTGGAACAGCGTCGCTTCGGCAGACGCCTGCGCACTCTTCCAGCGCGCGCCCGCTTCCATTGTCCTGTCCAGCTCCGGGGAGAGCGGATTGGCCGAGGACATGGTGTTGAGTTGCGAATTCTGCACCACGCCGAAGGAGGTGTTGTAGTTGCTGAACAAGGTCAGTTGCCCGGTCAGCAGGTAGGCCACATTGATGGAGGGCAGCGGCTTGTTGCTGCCGGTCTCGTAGGATGCCTTTTTATTCACGTCAACTCGGGTCGACCTGACGTGCTCGAAGCGCAGGCCCGGGGTGATGCGCCACTGGCCGAAGGCGATCTTGTCGTCGATATAGCCGGCGTGAGCATCGGTACTGTTGCGGAACTGGGCAAATCCGCTCAGTGCGCCGGTGCGCACTGACTCGTTATAGAGGTTGTCGTCGCCACGCTCGCGGACATGGCGATAGCCGACCGTGACATCGTGCGTGACGCTGCCCCAGGCAAGGCGATGCGTATAGCGTGGCTCGATGCCGAGGGTTTCGTAGTTGCGCGGTTGATGCGAGAGCTGCACCCGGGCGGCATTGATCAAGGTACTTTGGCGGGTGGCCTGGTTGAAATAGCTACGGATCTCGAACTCCTGATGGTCCGATATCGTGTTGAGGTAACCCAGGTCGAAGCCTTTGCGGGTGCCGCTCCAGTTGTCGCGCGGGCGTGTGTTCTGGAACGGATCGGCGGCGTACTGCGCCGTGGTCAGCCCGCCCGGCGTGCGACTCATCACGTCGTAGTAGTTGAACTTGGCGTAGAGTTCGGCGCTCGGCGAGAGGGTGTAACGCATCTTCAGCGCAAAATCATTGAGGTGCTCGTCACTCTTGTCGCGCCATCCGCGGCCATCCTGCCCCGAGTAAAGAAAGGCCATGCCGATGCCGTTGTCGTTCTGGCCGCCGGCGAAGGCCGTGGTCTGCGTATTGCCCCCACCCTGACCGTAACTGTTGTAACGCACCGAGGCATCGCCGGAGATGCCAGTGGTTGCCGGGATGGAGCGCGTCTTGAAGTTGATGACGCCACCCACGTTCTGCGGCCCGAAGCGCACGGCCCCGCCACCGCGGACGATGTCGATGGATTCGATGTTGTTCAGACTCAGTGGTGCGAAGGACAGTTGCGGCTGTCCATAGGGCGCCACCGCCATCGGAATGCCGTCCAGCAGGATGGTGGAGCGCGGCGAGAAGCGCCCGGTCAGTCCCCGCACGCCAATGTTGAGGGCGATGGCGCTGCCTGCCGTGCCGGCGTTGTCGCTGGACTGCACGCCGGGGATGCGGCGCATCACATCGCCGATGCTGATGGCGCCCGTGCTGTCGATCTCCTGCTTCTTGACCACGGAACGCGCCCCCGGATAGGTCCTCACGCTGCTCTCCAGACCGGTGCCGAGCCAGTCGCCACTGACCTGGATGGGCTCCAGGCCGGACTGCACCTGGGCCGCGGCCGGCTGCTGTGCCAGGCTTGCCAGTGGCCAGCCGAGCATGGCCAGCGAGACGAGGGTTGAGGTGGCGATGCGTAGATCGTGCGCAAAAAGCAAAGTGGCCTGACTAGTCTTCATAACATTTCGGTCCAATAAAAATATTGGCGAACCTCCGCCGTTTATTTCTTGTTTCTTGTTGAAAAAAGGAATCTTTCGGGCAGACACCCGAAAGGAGGCGGAATAGTAATGATTCGTATTAAGTCATGCGCATTTTTCGGGGCGTTTGATAATTATTCTGATTAAGCCTCGAATTTTTTTGAGCTCCGGACTGCCCTGCGGCAGCGGAAAACCTCAGGCATGGCCATCGACGCCTTGAAAATTCCCCGCCCCATCCCTATACTTAGCACTCGTCACGGCAGAGTGCTAACAGCACCGCCGGACGCAATCCCCTTTTTCTTGCGGTGAGGTTTGCTGCATTTGGAAGAAAACCGTTGCAGGCTACGCCGCAATCAATGCTAACTTATTGAAAATTAAGGAGTTCTCATGAATCTTCGCCCTTTGCACGATCGCGTTATCGTCAAGCGCCTCGACCAGGAAACCAAGACTGCTTCCGGTATCGTTCTGCCTGACGCAGCGACCGAAAAGCCGGACCAAGGCGAAGTCCTGGCCGTCGGCAACGGCAAGATCCTGGAAGATGGCAAGGTCCGTCAACTGGCCGTGAAGGTCGGCGACCGCGTTCTGTTCGGCAAGTACTCCGGCCAGGCCGTGAAGGTCGATGGCCAGGAACTGCTGGTCATGCGCGAAGAAGACCTGTTCGCCGTCGTCGAGAAGTAATTCGGCATCCGGCCTTCCTTTTCCTTCTATATAGATAGAGAAAATCTGAAGGCCTGCGGCAGCAAGACAGCAGCCGGCGCCCCTGAAATTTCAGTCGCGCGCCAGGCTATATGAACTGAACCGAATTTCTGGAGAATCCAACATGGCAGCAAAGCAAGTTATTTTCGGCGATGAAGCACGCGCCAAGGTCGTCAACGGCGTCAACATCCTGGCCAATGCAGTCAAGGTCACCCTGGGTCCCAAGGGCCGCAACGTCGTGCTCGAGCGCAGCTTCGGCGCCCCGACCGTGACCAAGGACGGCGTTTCCGTCGCCAAGGAAATCGAACTGAAGGACAAGCTGGAAAACATGGGTGCCCAGCTGGTCAAGGAAGTCGCTTCCAAGACCTCCGACAACGCCGGTGACGGTACCACCACCGCCACCGTGCTGGCGCAAGCCATCGTGCGCGAAGGCTTCAAGTACGTCGCCGCCGGCTTCAACCCGACCGACCTGAAGCGCGGTATCGACAAGGCTGTCACCGCCATCGTCGGCGAAGTGAAGAACCTGGCCAAGCCCACCACCACCTCCAAGGAAATCGCTCAAGTCGGCTCGATCTCGGCCAACTCCGACGCGGACATCGGCGACATCATCGCCAAGGCCATGGAAAAGGTCGGCAAGGAAGGCGTCATCACCGTCGAAGACGGCAAGTCGCTGGAAAACGAACTGGACATCGTCGAAGGTATGCAGTTCGACCGCGGCTACCTGTCGCCGTACTTCATCAACAACCAAGAGAAGCAGATCGTCGCCCTGGACAATCCCTTCATCCTGCTGTTCGACAAGAAGATCTCCAACATCCGTGACCTGCTGCCGGTGCTGGAACAAGTCGCCAAGGCTGGCCGTCCGCTGCTGATCGTGGCTGAAGACGTCGAAGGCGAAGCCCTGGCTACCCTGGTGGTCAACAACATCCGTGGCATCCTGAAGACTGCTGCCGTCAAGGCTCCTGGCTTCGGCGACCGCCGCAAGGCCATGCTGGAAGACATCGCCATCCTGACTGGCGGCCAAGTGATCGCCGAAGAAGTCGGCCTGACCCTGGAAAAGGCTACCCTGGCTGAGCTGGGCCAAGCCAAGCGCGTTGAAATCGGCAAGGAAAACACCACCATCATCGACGGCAACGGCGAAGCCGCTGGCATCGAAGCACGCGTGGCAATGATCCGTACCCAGATCGGCGAAGCCACCTCCGACTACGACCGTGAAAAGCTGCAAGAGCGCGTGGCCAAGCTGGCTGGCGGTGTTGCACTGATCAAGGTTGGCGCTGCCACCGAAGTCGAAATGAAGGAAAAGAAGGCCCGCGTCGAAGACGCCCTGCACGCTACCCGCGCTGCTGTTGAAGAAGGCGTCGTGCCTGGCGGTGGCGTGGCCCTGCTGCGCGCTCGCGCCAACGTCAAGGACCTGAAGGGCGACAATCCTGACCAGGAAGCCGGTATCAAGATCGTGCTGCGCGCCATCGAAGAACCGCTGCGCCAGATCGTCTTCAACGCCGGCGACGAGCCGTCGGTGGTGGTGAACAAGGTGCTGGAAGGTTCGGGCAACTTCGGCTACAACGCTTCCAACGGCACCTACGGTGACCTGGTGGAACTGGGCGTGCTGGATCCGGCCAAGGTGACCCGTTCGGCCCTGCAGAACGCTGCCTCCGTGGCCAGCCTGATCCTGACCACCGACGCCCTGGTGGCCGAAGTGGCAGAAGACAAGCCGGCCGGCATGCCTGGCGGCATGGGTGGTATGGGCGGCATGGGCGGCATGGACGGCATGATGTAATTGGCCTTCCGGCTGCGGGCCATGCGCTGCATGGCCTGTGCTGCAAGTGAAAAACCCGCATCAGCGATGATGCGGGTTTTTTCTTGTCCTGCGCTCGGACCGGCTCCCTTGCGCCATCACCAAAACGATGCCAAGGCCCTTGCGTACCCGCGCTGTCAGGAAAGCCGCTCAGCGCACTCTGCGCCGGCACCATGTGTCGTCACGCACCGAGGTATAAAAAAAACCCGCATCCTTGCGGATGCGGGCCAAACATCGGGCTCCCACGAGCCCGGATGCAGTGCCAGATCTTAGAAGCTGTGGATCAGGCCGGCGTTGATGCCGGTCTGGCTGCGGTCCAGACCAGGGACGCGTTCCTTGCCCAGGCCCACGCTGTACATGTCGGACGAACGCAGGTTGCGTACGACGGCATAGGTGCTGGTGCGCTTGGACAGGTCATACTTGGCGCCCAGGTTGACCTGCAGCAGGCGGCCATCGGCGCTGCCGATGAACCTGGCGCGGGTGTACTGCAGGCTGCTGATCAGCGACAGAGACGGCGCGACGCGGTAGTTCACACCGATATCCAGCGTACTGCTGGAACGGTTGTTGGCACCGCCGATGACGTAGTGACCGGTGCTGTCCATCGTGTACGTCGGCTGGGGATTACGGCCCTTGGGATGTGCCAGCGAGGCGAAGCTGTAGTCATGCTTCGGATTGTTGGCGATCTCCGACGGTACCTTCCCCAGCGGCAGCGCCACGTGCGAATAGGAACCGTAGACCCTGGCCGCACCGAAGTCGTAGGCCGCAGCCAGCGTCCAGGTCTTCAGGCAGGTATCACCGGCACGGTCCTTGCCAACCACCTCGCCCTTGCAAGCCGCAGGACCGTTGACATCACTGGAGCTTGCGCCCAACTTGCTCTGGAAATAACCCAGACCGATGTTCAACGGACCATTGGCGTAGGTACCGCCCAGGCCGAAGGACTGGCCGGCGCCGGTGCTGCCGGCGGTCTCGCCGAAGCCGTAGATGACGCTACCGGTGAAACCGTTGAAGTTCGGGGTGTTGTAGCGGATGGAGTTGTTGACGCGCTCGCCGTTGGTGCGATCCAGGTTCAGCGAGTGGACCCGGCTGACCACGCCGCCGAAGTCGCCCGCCGAGCTGATGCTGCCCACATCGTCCAGGACGTCCTTCTGGCGGCCGGCCAGGATGGTACCGAAGTTGCCGGACAGGCCGATGGTCGCCTGGCGGCCCCACAGCACGCCGCCCTGGCCTGCCTCGCCGGTATCGACATTGAATCCGTTCTCGATCGTGAAGACGGCCTTGAGGCCGCCGCCCAGGTCTTCGATACCCTTGATGCCCAGGCGCGAACCCTTGAGCAGACCGGAATCGAGCGCCATCTGGCCGCCCGTCTCCTTGCCGTCCTTGGTGGCGATCTTGTTGGTATAGGACAGGCTGGCATCGACCGCACCGTAGATGGTCACGCTGCCGCTTTGCGCGTGCGCCGCGCCGGCGAAGGCACCCAGCACGGCCAGGGCCAGGATGGACTTTTTCATAGAGTACTCCGTAGTGGTTTGATTGCTGTTGATTGGCGGGCGGGCGTCGCAGCATGGCGAAGGCACCACCCAGGCTTCCCAAAGTAAATCAAGAAGTCACGGCAAATCTAAACCGTATTTATTTCTTCAAAAGCATCATTCCTTTGATTTAGCTAATTTATGAGACTATTCCGATGTTTTATCGCAACACCTGTCGCGTATAGTGGGAGTCAAACTTGGGAGGCCATCAGAAATGGAAGCGGCATTGATGGATCACCACCCTGCCCGCCACGCGCTCGATGACCAGACGATGTTCGCCATGCAGGTGCAGGGCGAACAGACCGGGCAGACGCAGGGGCAAGGCCACCTGTCGAGCCGGTGGAATGCAGGAGTCGTCACGTAGCCGACGCATCAAATGAAGCAACTGACGCGCAACCCGACGGTCGTGACGGCGCCACCAGGCCAGGTCTTCCCGGGCCAGCGGGGTCATGCAGAGCGGGGTCATGTCGGATTGTTCAGCGGCAGCAGCTCGGCGCGCAGTTGCAGCAGGCTGCACAGCAGACGCTCGGCGTTCAGATCGTTGCCCAGCAGGTGCAGGGCTTCCTGCACCCCGCGCCAGACAGGTTCGCGCACCAGCACCAGGTTGTCGGCACCTTCGCGGGTGAGAATGACTTCATCGATATCGGCCAGCTCCAGCAGCGCATCGAGGCGCAGGGCGAGGTCCGTGACAGGAAAGGCGTACATGGGAGGGATTCCGGCGTCTTTGCCCGGCGCGCTGCAGCACGCCGGACAAAAATTCAGGAAGATAAGCGTCCGCTGCGTCATCCAAGGCATTCCAGCGAAAAATGGACTGAACGACAAAATTTATTCGAATACTTTCTCGTTCAACAACGAGACAAGCTATTGGCCTGCCCTCTCCGCGAACCGCGATCCGGTCAGCAAATCCAGTCCACAAAGCACTTCCCGCCCCGTGCTAAGACGCGCCGGTTATATACATAGGCGAAAAATTATTTTCCCTATATAACCTTGCAGCCTTAAAATAGCGGCTTCTTATAAAAATATTGATGGCAGTGGAGACCTGAGGTCCTGACCCGCCCGCAGCGTCCCATGATGCCGCGCTGGCGCAGGCGCCCGGGGCCCGCTGCCATTTCTTCTTTTTCATCATGATCGAAATACAAGCTGTCACCCAGCGCTTCGGCAATGTCGACGCGGTGCGCCATGTCGATTTGTCGATCCGCAAGGGCGAGATCTTCGGCATCATCGGCAGAAGCGGCGCCGGCAAGAGTACGCTGGTGCGCACCCTGAACCTGCTCAACCGCCCCACTGCCGGCCGCATCCTGCTCGACGGCCAGGACCTGACCTCGCTGTCGGCCTCGCAACTGCGCGAGGCTCGCCGTGGCATCGGCATGATCTTCCAGCATTTCAACCTGCTCTCTTCGCGCAGCGTCTACGACAACATCGCCCTGCCGCTGGAACTGGCCGGCAAGAGCAAAGCCGACATCGCCGCCAAGGTCGAGCCCCTGCTGGAACTGGTCGGACTGACCGCCCTGCGCGACCGCTATCCGGCGCAGATTTCCGGCGGCCAGAAGCAGCGCGTAGGCATCGCCCGCGCCCTGGCCAACGATCCCAAGGTCTTGCTGTCGGACGAAGCCACCTCGGCGCTGGACCCCGAAACCACCCGCTCCATCCTCGAACTGCTGCGCAAGATCAACCGCGAACTGGGCCTGACCATCGTGCTGATCACGCACCAGATGGAAGTCATCAAGGACATCTGCGATCGCGTGGCCGTCATGGAAGCCGGCCAGGTGATCGAACAGGGTGAAGTGCTGGAGGTGTTCCGCCAGCCGCGCCACGAAGTCACCCGTGCCCTGATCGGCGACGTCATCGCCCACGAACTGCCCAAGGGGGTGCTGGCGCGTCTGCGCGAACGCCTGGCGCGTGCCGATGCCGGACAGGGGACCGACCACCTGTTCCGCTTCGCCTTCACCGGCAGTGATGTGGACCAGCCGCACCTGTCGGAAGCGGTGCGCCGCTTCAACCTGAACTTCAACATCCTGCACGGCCAGATCGACGAAATCCAGGGACAGGCTTTCGGTTCGCTGGCGATTCTCGCCAACGGCACCCAGGACAACATCAACCAGGCCATGCAGTACCTGCGCGAACAGGGCGTGGTCGTCGAGGAGCTCAACCATGTCATCTGAACTGATCGATCTGTTCATCAGCGCCTTCGGCGAGACGCTGATGATGGTGGCCATCTCCGGCGTGGTCGGTTCGCTGCTGGGCATCCCGCTGGGCATCGCCCTGCACATCACCGAATCCAAGGGCGTGCTGCCCAATGTGGCGTTCAATCGCGTGGCCGGCCTGCTGGTCAATGCAGTGCGTTCCACGCCCTTCATCATCCTGCTGGTGGCGGTGATTCCGATGACGCGCTTCTTCGTGGGTACCTCCATCGGCACCGCCGCGGCCATCGTGCCGCTGACCATCGCCGCCGCGCCCTTCATCGCGCGCCTGGTCGAGACCGCATTGCGCGAAGTCGATCACGGCCTGGTGGAAGCGGCCCAGGCCATGGGTGCCACCACCTGGCAAATCATTTACAAGGTATTGGTGCCCGAGGCATTTGCTGGTATCGTCGCCGGTCTCACGATCACCTTCGTCAGCCTGGTCGGCTATTCGGCCATGGCCGGCGCCATCGGCGGCGGCGGCCTGGGCGACCTGGGCATCCGCTATGGCTACCAGCGCTTCCTGCCGGAAGTCATGCTGGCCGTGGTGCTGATCCTGATCGTGTTCGTCCAGGTGGTGCAATCCCTGGGAGACCTGCTGGTCCGCAAGCTCAGCCACCGCTGAGCACTGCAATCTCTACAAAAACGGCAGCTATCCGCTGCCCACCTCAAAGCTCGAAAGGAAAGTCATGAAGCGTCGTCAGTTGATTCAATTCATCGCCGGTCTGGGTCTGGCCGCCGGCCTGATCTCGGCCCCGGCCATGGCCGAAGACCAGATCAAGATGGGTGTGACCGCCGGTCCCCACGCCGAGATCATGGAACAGGTCAAGAAGCTGCTCGAAAAAGACGGCGTGAAGATGAAGGTCATCGAATTCACCGACTACATCCAGCCCAACGCCGCCCTGGCCGCCGGTGACCTGGACGCCAACTCCTACCAGCACCAGCCCTACCTGGATGCGCAGATCAAGGACCGTGGCTACAAGTTCGTCAGCGTTGGCAGCACCATCACCTTCCCGATGGGCGTGTACTCCAAGAAGATCAAGTCGCTCAACGACCTCAAGCCGGGCGCTCGCGTGGGCGTGCCCAACGATCCGACCAACGGTGGCCGTGCCCTGCTGGTGCTGCAGGCCAAGGGCGTGATCAAGCTCAAAGCCGATGCCGGTCTGAAGGCCACCCCGCTGGATATCGTCGAGAACCCCAAGAAGATCAAGATCGTCGAGCTGGATGCTGCGCAACTGCCGCGTTCGCTGGATGACTTCGACGCTGCCGTCATCAACGGCAACTACGCTGAATCGGCCGGCCTGTCCCCGACCAAGGATTCGATCGCCGTGGAAGCCTCCACCGGTCCCTACGTCAACGTGATCGCCGTGCGCGCTGCCGACAAGGACAAGCCTTGGGTCGCCAAGCTGGTCAAGGCTTATCACAGCCCGGAAGTAAAGAAGTTCGTGCTGGAAAAGTACAAGGGTTCCGTGATCACCTCCTGGTAATCCGCCACGCCTCACTTGCCTGCATCAACGAAAAGGCCAGCTCATCGAGCTGGCCTTTTTCATTGAGCGGGAATTGGTGGCTTGCCGGTGATCCCCAAAAAACTTAGTTTCTGAAATCCGCTTTCTAAGTTTTCCGCAGAGCAAAACTTAGATTCAGCGCCCCCGGTGATCCGGAGCGTCTCGCCAGTCGTAGTCCTCGTCATCTTCCTCTTCATCCTCGGCCTGCAGTGCCTCAGGATTGTCGGTGGACCGATAAGTCGCCAGCAGCTCGGCACGCGATTGCGGTGTCTCCAGCGAGATGCGACCCAATGCACCGCTGCGATAATCCTGCAGGAAGGTATGGGCGGCCTTCTCGAAATCGAAGTCGCCCCCCTTGAGACGGAAACCGCGCTTGGCCGCCACACCCTCCACCACCGCCACGCCATCCATGCCGTCGGTATTGAAGCCATACCGTGCCTTGAGCAGTTGCGGATAACGCTGCAGCAGCAGGTCGGCCAGGAAGGTCGCCACTTCCTCTTCGATGAGGGCATTGCTGCCCACCGCATGGCTGGCCGCCAGCATGAGGCCATCGCTGGGATGCTCGATCTTGGGCCAGAGCATGCCGGGGGTATCGGTGAGCACCATGTTGTTGCCGAGATAGAGCCGCTGCTGCGTCTTGGTCACGGCCGGCTCATCGCCCACGGCGGCCACGCGCTTTTTCAGCAGCGCATTCATCAGGGTCGACTTGCCCACGTTGGGGATGCCCATGATCATCATGCGCAGCGGCTTCAGGGCGGTGCCGCGATGCGGTGCCACCTGCATGGCCAGCTTGGGCACGCGCGCCACATCCGAGGGCTTCTTGCAGGACAGCGCCACGGCAGTCACGCCCTTCTGGCTGTTGTAGAAGTCGATCCAGGCTTGCGTAGCCACCGGGTCGGCCATGTCGGTCTTGTTCAAGATCTTCAGGCAGGGACGCTGGCGCGCATTGCGCAACTGCTCGATCATGGGATTGCAGCTGGCCTGCGGCAGGCGGGCATCGACCACTTCGATGACCATATCGACTTTTTCCATGCTCTCCGCGGCCTTGCGGCGGGCAGAATTCATGTGACCGGGGAACCATTGGATGGACATGCGGAGCTTCTTTCTGATGCGTATTTCGTGAAGGCGCTATTTTACGGCCCTGCCCCGCCAAACCCTAACAAATCCCCAAGAAAACGGCCTGCCGCGCACAAGTCGAGGCAGGCCATTGGACAGGGAACAACACCCGCACTCACGCGCGCCGGGTCACCCATTGCTCCTTGACAACGCCCACAAAGCGCCACACCAGCCACAAGGCGACGCCGTAGGCCAGCGCCATCACGCCGAAGGCCAGCGGATTGCGCAGGCTCCAGCCCTGAACGCTGTGCAGGATCGCGCCCATCAAGGCCACGCCGACCAGCGCACCGATCTGGCGATTGGCATTGAGTGCCGCCGCCGCGCTGTTGGCATGGGCCTTGCCGGCCACCTGCATGACCACCGTGGTCATGGCGGGAATGGCCGTACTGATGCCCAGGTTGGCCGCCGCGCATACCAGGGCCAGCAGCCAGTAAGGCGTCTCGGGACGGAAAACCATCGCCACGGCGGTAAAGACCGTGCCCACCGACAGCCCCAGCAGCAGCGGTACACGCGGCCCCCAGTGGGCGGCCATGCGGCCCGACATCAGATTGCCGAAGAAGATCACCGCCATCATCGGCACCAGCTGCAAGCCGGTCTGCAGCGCATCCGCGCCCCTGCCCTGCTGCAGGAACAGCGCGAGATAGAAGAGGTTGCCATAGACTCCGAAGTTGATCAGGAACCCGATACCATTGGCCGCCGCAAACTGCGGCGTGGCAAACAGCGCCTTGGGCAACAGCGGCGCAATGCCGCGCAGTTCATGCCGCACCAGCGCCACCGCAGCCAGCACCGCCACCGTCAGCGCAGCCAGGATGCGCGGCGAGGTCCAGCCATACACCGGTCCCTGGATCAGGACGAAGGACAGCCCGGCCAGCATGATCACGCCCGCCAGATGGCTGTAGAGGTGCAGTGCGCGGGCATGGCCGACCACCTGCGGAATGAACCTGCGCGCCATCAGCAAACCCAAGAGGCCCACCGGCACGTTGATGAGGAACACGCTGCGCCAGCCCAGCCAGTGGATCAGCACACCGCCCAGCAGCGGCCCGGTGGCAGCGGCCAGGCCGACAGTCGCCGACCAGACGCCCAGCATGCGGGCACGCACACGGTCATCCTCATAGACGTGCGTGAGCAGGCTCAGCGAACTGGGCATGAAGAAGGCCGCGCCCAAGCCCTGCAGCAGACGTGCCGCGATCAGGAAGGGGCCGTTGGGCGCGGCCCCGCACAGCAGCGAGGCCAGCACGAACAGGAACAGCCCGGTCAGGTACAACCGGCGCGCCCCGAAGCGATCGGCCAGAGCCCCCCCCACCAGCAGCATGGCGGCAAACGTCAGCGTGTAGCCGTCGACGATCCACACCAGCATGGACAAAGGCGCATCCAGGCTGGTGGAGATATTGGACAGCCCGACGTTGACCACCGTCACGTCCAGCATGGCCATGACGAAACCGATGGCCAGCGCCACCAGCGGCAGCATGCCGGCATGCGGGGTGGCACGGGCAATGGGAGGTACCAGCACCGAGGCTGGCGCACGAGGGCATTGTGTGGAAGACATGGCAACAGGACTTTCTGCACGCAAGGTGCGAGGGAAAACCGCAAACCCGCGACCGGAGAAGGCCGGGGCGGGGTTCAATGGGGCAGATTCTAGGCTTGGACAGTGATGCAATAAAGAGGTATAAGATCAGCACGCTGATGCAAATTTGCATCAGACCATCACTTACCTCCCCTCTTGCAGCAAAGGCACATCATGGATTGGGACAACGCCCGCATCTTCCTGGCCATCTATCGCGTGGGCACCTTGCGCGGGGCCGCCGAACAGCTGGAGATCGACCAGGCCACTGTGGGCCGCCGCCTGGCCGCCCTGGAAAGCTCGCTGGGAGCGCGCCTGTTCCTGCGCACGCCCAGCGGCTACGTACCGACCCCGGCGGGCGAGCTGGCCGCTGCGGCGGCCAACCAGATGGAGCAAGGCGCGGAACAACTGCAACGGCAGATGCAGGGCATGGACGAACGCCTGTGCGGCGTGGTGCGGCTGGCGGCCACCGACATTACGGCGCGCCATTTTCTCTTGCCGGCCCTGCACCGGCTGCGCCAGGAGCATCCGAAAATCCGCGTGGTGCTCTCGACTTCCACCCAGATCACCAACCTCACCAAACGCGAAGCCGACATTGCCGTGCGCACCCTGCGGCCGGATGCGCCGGACCTGATCGCGCGCCATCTCAAGCGGCTGCATACCGGCATGTATGCCTCGAAAGCCTATGTGAAAAAGCGCGGACTGCCCGATCCCGGTACGGGCCTCAAGGGACATGACGTAGTGATCTATCCGCGCAGCGTCTCACCCAGCAAGTCCGAGCAGATCTGCGGCGAATCCATCGCCCACGCCAGCGTGGCCATGGAAGTGAGCACCGGCCTGGTCATGTATGACAGTCTGCAAGCGGGTTTCGGCATTGGCGAACTACCCACCCACGTGGGCGACAAGGCCAGCGGCCTGGTGCGCATCTGGCCGCAGCGCGCCGTGCCTTACGACATGTGGCTGGTGCTGCACAGCGACCTGAACCGCACGGCGCGGGTGCGGGCGGTGGCCGATGCGATCATTGCGGCGTATGAGGCGTATGAGGCGTATGAGCCTGCCGAGGTTTGATGAAGAATCCGGCATGCGGCCTGTGCATAAAACAAGGCGCGAAAAAAACCTTGGTTTTTATCGCGCCATTTCTTGAAACCGCCTGTGGAAAATCCAACGTTCATTCCAGGTCGGCCAAGACCTTCAGGTGCGCCACCACGCTGCGCCCCAGCGCCGAGAGGTTGTAGCCACCTTCCAGGCAACTGACGATACGGCCCTTGGCATACTGGTCGGCGATCTTCATGATCTGCCGCGTCATCCAGGCGTAGTCCGCTTCCACCAGGCCCATCTGGCCCATGTCATCCTCGCGGTGGGCATCGAAGCCGGCCGAGATGAAGATCATCTGCGGCTGGTGCGCATGCAGCGCCGGCAGCCATTTCTCGTTCACCAGCTGGCGCACCGCATTGCCATCGGAATAGGCCGGCACCGGCACGTTGACGATGTGCGACTCGGTCGGTCCGTCGCCCGAGAAGGGATAGAAGGGATGCTGGAAGAAGCTCACCATGAGCACCCGGGGATCATGGGCAAAGATATCCTCGGTGCCATTGCCGTGATGCACGTCGAAATCGATCACCGCCACCCGTTCCAGTCCATGCACCTCCAGGGCATGACGCGCGGCCAGGGCCACGTTGTTGAACAGGCAGAAGCCCATGGCCTTGTCGTGGGTGGCATGGTGGCCGGGCGGACGCACCGCGCAAAAGGCATTGTCCAGCTCCCCGGCCAGCACCGCATCGGTGGCGGCCACTGCCGCACCGGCTGCGCGCAGAGCGGCTTTCCAGCTGTGCTGGTTGAGCAGGGTGTCGCCATCAACCGAATGATAGGACTGGCCCGACAGGCTCAAGGCATGGCTGTGCTCGCGCACGTAGTCGACGGCCGCGGCCGTATGCACGCGTTCCAGTTCGGCCGGATCGGCCAGCGGGGCTTCGCGGCGGTCGAGGAACTGATCGATGCGGCTCAGGATCAGCTGGTCCTCGATGGCCTCCAGACGAGCGGGGGTCTCGGGGTGCCAGTCCCCCATTTCATGGCGCTGGCAATCGGCGTGCGTATAGATGGCGGTGGTCATTCTTGCTCTTGTTGCGATCTTGTTGCGATGATATTGCCACCCGGCAAACATCCTGCCTGCCGGGTTGTCTCCTTGGGCTAGTGTACATTGGCTGTCGCTGATCGTGGTCAAAGCCTGCTCACGCGCATGCACCGGCATGGGGCGGGGTGGCCGATGCGGTATACTTGGCCGCTTGTCTGGCCTCCCCCTGCTGCTCATCCCGCTCATGCCCATCTCCCTGCCTCGCCTGACCGCCCTCGTTTCCTCCCTGCTCATTGCCACATTGTGTGCCCTGCCGATGACCGCGCAGGCGCAGGACGGCAAGTCTGTGGAAAAGAAAACCCAGAAAAAGGCTGTGGATAAAACACACAAGAAACCGGCAGAGAAAAAAAACAAGCCGCAAGCCAGGAAGAAAATCGCCACCGATGAACAGGGCGAGTTCGTCAACTTCAATGAATGGAAGGACGTGGCCCGCTTCATGGATGAAATGGTGGACCGCAACCATTTCCAGCGCAGCGATCTCAATGCGCTCTTCGCGCAGACCCGCTACGTGGACAGCGCCATCCAGCTCATCAAGCCGGCCCCCGTGACCAAGCCCAAGAACTGGACGGCCTACCGCGCCCGCTTCGTGGAACCGGTGCGCATCAATGCCGGGGTCGATTTCTGGAACACCTATGGCGTGGCCCTGGCGCGCGCCGAGGCGCAGTATGGCGTGCCGATGGAAATCATCGTCGGCATCATCGGCGTGGAAACGGTCTATGGCCGCAACACCGGCAACTTCCGCGTCATGGATGCGCTGACCACGCTGGCCTTCGATTATCCCAACACGGCCAACCGCGATGCGCGCATGGCCTTCTTCCGGGGCGAACTGGAAAACACCCTGCTGCTGGCCCGCGAGGCCGGCATCGATCCGATGTCCTTGCGCGGCTCCTATGCCGGCGCCATCGGCTGGCCGCAGTTCATGCCGGGCAGCATCCGCGAATATGCGGTGGACTTCGACGGCGACGGCAAGATCGACCTGCGCAATTCGCCGGTGGACGCCATCGGCAGCGTGGCGCACTATCTGGCCGTCCATGGCTGGCAGCGCGGTGAGCCGGTGGCCTTCCCGGTGCAGGTCTCCAGCGACAACCGCCAGTGGGAAGCCATGCTCAACCAGGGCCTGGAAGCCAAGTACACCGCCGACGAGCTGCATGCCGCCGGCATCTCCACGCCGCCCCTGCCGGCGGGCATGCGCTTTGGCCTGGTGGACCTGCAGAACGGCACCGGTCCCACCGAGTACTGGATCGCCACCAACAACTTCTATGCCATCACGCAGTACAATCGCAGCTACTTCTATGCGATGTCGGTGGCCGACCTCGGTCGTGCCGTTGCCACGGCACGCAACCGCTGACCTTCCGTCCTGCCCTGATTGCCCTGACTACCCTGTTGATGAGGGAGCGCGCACGGCGTGCTCCTGCTGCTTCCCTTCCACGATAGAACCACGATGAAACGCATTGCACCCCTGGCCTCCACGCTGATGCTGACGCTGGCCGGCACCTCGCTGAGCCTCTCGGCCACCGTCCGCGCAGCCGATGTCGGCGACGACAAGGGCGACTCCCTGCCCACTGTCAACGTCACCGCCAGCGGCACCGGCAAAGACGACAGCCGGGCACGTTCGGCTGCCGTGGCCGGTTTCGACGATGCACCGCTGATCGACACGCCGGCCTCGGTGGCCGTGGTCACCGCCGCGCAGATGCAGGACCAGCAATCACGCCTGCTCTCGGACGTGGTCAAGAACGATGCCTCCATCAACGAGAACTATGCCCCGGTCGGTTACTACGAGAACTTCAGCATCCGCGGCATCACGCTGGACCCGGCCAGTGCCTATCGCATCGACGGCCTCACCGTGGCCGGCGAGCAGACCGTCGCACTGGAGAACAAGGAGCGCGTCGAATTCCTCAAGGGTGTGGCCGGCCTGCAGGCCGGTGTGAGCAGCGCGGGCGGCATCGTCAACTACGTCACCAAGCGTCCGGCCGATGTGCGTTCGATCACGCTGGGGACGGACTCCTACGGATCGCGCTATCTGGCCACCGACCTGGGTACGCTCTTCGGTGAGCAGAAACAGTTCGGCCTGCGCATCAATGCCGCGCACGAAGACATCCACTCCTACGTCAACAACGGCGATGGCTGGCGCGACTTCGCTTCGCTCTCGGCGACCTGGGCGTTGTCGTCGAAGACGCTGGTGCAGTTCGACGCCGAATACCAGCAGAAGGCGCAGCATTCGGTGGCCGGTTACCAGCTGCTGGGCGGCACCACGCTGCCCTCGGGCGTCTCGCCCCAGACCATGCTGACACCGCAATCCTGGGCGCAGCCGGTGCGGGACAGCTCGCTGAACTACCGCCTGCGGGTGGATACCGATCTCAATGCCGACTGGCATGCTTACGTGCAGGCCGGGCGCAGCCGGGCAGTCATCGACGATAATCTGGCCTTCCCGTATGGCAGCGGTGGCGGGGCTTCTTCAAGCTTTGCCGCCAATGGCGATTTCGACGTGTATGACTATCGCGTACCCGATGACGAACGCCGCAATGACGAGGCGCAGGCCGTCATGATCGGCAAGTTCGCCACCGGCTGGCTCAAGCATGAGCTGACCATGGGGATGGCCATGTCGCGCCGGGTGGTGGATAAATCGGATGGCATCAGCGTACTGGTCGGCAGTGGCAACATCTATTCCGGCACCCCGGCACTGGCCCCGGCCACCGATGTCCCCGGCCCGGCATATCGCAATCTGGACAGTCGCCAGAAGGCGCTCTTCTTCAGCGACCGACTGCTCTTGTCCGAGCACTGGCAAGCCATTGCCGGAGGCCGTCAGGTGTGGCTCAACGAACAGGCCTTCGCCTCCGATGGCAGCGTCACCCGCACCACCTCGCGCAATCTGTTCCTGCCGCAACTGGCCTTGATCTTCAAGCCCATGCACAAGCTCTCGCTCTACGGCAGCTATGCCGAGACGCTCACGCTGGGGACCTCGGCGCCGTTCTGGGTCAGCAACTTCCCGACCACGCTGCCGCCGTCGGTGGCACGTCAGCTGGAAGCCGGCGTCAAATACGATGTCTCGCCGGATCTGGCCCTGACCGCAGCCCTGTTCCGTATCCGCAAAGCCTATGAGTATCAGCAACCGGACAACAGCAGCAGCGGTTTCACCTACGTTCAGCAAGGTCGGCAGACCAATACCGGACTGGAGCTCGGCGCCAGCGGCAAGCTCAGCGCGCGCCTGTCGGTGGGCGCCAGCGTGACGGCCACCCGTGCCCGTGCCAGCGACACCGGTACGGCCGCCTATGACGACCGGCAGGTCGTGAACGTGCCGCGCCTGCGCAGCAGCATCTATGCCGACTATGCCCTGCCGGGGGTGGAGGGCGTGAACCTCATGGGCAGCTGGCTCTACAGCGCCAGCAAGCCCGCCACCCGCGATGGCAGCGTGAACCTGCCGGCCGTGCACGTCTTCAATGCCGGCCTGCGCTACCGGCTGCGCATTGGCGGCCACACGGCCACCCTGCGCGCCAATGTGGACAACGTCTTCGACAAGCGTTACTGGAAAGATGCCGGCCAGTACCTGGGCGACGGCTACGTCCACCTGGGCGCACCGCGCACGGCGCGCCTGTCCTTGCAATATGATTTCTGATTTGCTGTTCTGCTGAAAGCCCATGGACGCCGCTTCCCATCACCTCACCCGCGTCATCAGCCACGGCATGGGCGTGGAGCCTGTCATCTCCGACTGGCCCGCGCTGACCTCGGCGGAGGTCGCGCGCGTGCTGCGCCACTATCCCGGCGTGGGTCAGCCGCTGCGACTGGAATGGCACAGCCCGCGCCCGTTCTCGGCAGCCTGCGTGATGCAGACCGAGAGCGGCCCCATCATCGTCAAACGCCATCACGCGCGCGTACGCGATGTAACGGCGCTGGCCGAAGAACATCGCTTCGTGGCGCACCTGAAGGCGCGCGGCCTGCCGGTCAGCAGCGCACTGACCACCACCGACGGCGCCACTGCGCTGGCCGACGATTACTGGACCTATGAAGTCTTTCCGCTGGCGCCGGGAGTGGATCTGTATCGCGAGGCGATGTCATGGACGCCCTTCACCAGCTGCACCCATGCGCATTCGGCGGGTCAGATGCTGGCCCGTCTGCATCAGGCCTCTGCCGGTTACGATGCCCCGGCAAGACCGGCGCGGCCGCTGGTGTCGAGCTTCACGATCTTCTCGCAGGAAGATCCGGTGCGTCCGCTGCAGCACTACATCGAGCAGCGCCCGGCCATTGCGGAATATCTGGAGAACCGCCCGTGGCGTGGCGAGGTGGCGCAGCACCTGCTGCCCTGGCATGCCGCACTCAAACCCTATCTGGATGAATTCGTCCCGCTGTGGACGCACAACGACTGGCACGCCTCCAACCTGCTGTGGACCGATGCCACCGATCAGGCCAGGGTACAAACCGTGCTCGACTTCGGTTTGTGTGACCGCACCTGTGCGCTGCACGACCTGGCCACGGCCATCGAGCGCAACATCGTCGAATGGCTGGCCATCCCGCAGCGCGCCGTGCAGCTGGTGCATCTGGATCTGCTCGATGCGATGCTCGACGGCTATGCCGCCACGCTGCCCCTGAGCGCACGCCAGGTACGCGCGCTGGCGGCACTGCTGCCGCTGGTCCATGCGGAGTTTGCGCTGGCCGAGCTGGATTACTTCCATGGCGTCACGCAGTCGCCCCAGAATGCCTCGCTGGCCTATGACACCTACTTCCTCGGCCATGCCGACTGGTTCCACTCTGACGAGGGACAGCGCTTGCTGTCGCATCTGGAACAGCGGGCACAGGGGCTGACAAAAATCTAAGTTTTTTCTGGCAGCACATTAAGAAAACGCGACCGCAAAACTTAGTTTTTAGGTCGCGCCGGATGCCAGACGAAGCAGAGGATCAGGAAAAGTCCTTGATCGTCTGCGGTTCGATCAGCACCATGTTTTCATTGGCGCCCAGCCAGATCTGTCCATCCTGAATCGTGCATTGCAGCTGCATGGTGCGCTGGGCCAGTGCGGCCAGCGCCTGGCTGGCCTCGGCGGGGATGTTGACGACCTTGAGGTTCCTGGCGCGGTCGACGCGGCTGCCGGTCTGGTTCCACCAGATGTGGGAGGTGCTGCTGTAGCTGTACACCAGGACCTGTTGCGCGCGGCCACAGGCCTTGAGGATGGCGCGGTCGTCCGGTTGCCCGACCTCGATCCACAGCTCGATGGCACCGGTCAGGTCCTTCTGCCAGAGGTCCGGCTCGTCGGTATCGGACAGGCCCTTGCCGAAGGCCAGCGCCTCGCTGGCATGCAGAGCGAAGGCCAGCACGCGGATCATCATGCGCTCGTCGGTCTCGGAGGGATGGCGGGCGATGGTCAGTGCGTGCTGCTGGTAATAGTGCCGGTCCATGTCGGATATCTGCAGGTCGGCCTTGAAGATGGTGGATTTGAGCGCCATGGGAATCTGTTCGTGCAAAGGAAAGGCAAGCGCGCGGGGCGGGCCGCCGTCAAAGGTTGGCAAGCATAGCCGATCTGGCGCGGCTGTGGGCGATTGTGGTGAGCTCCTGGTAGTGCGTGCGACAATGTCGCTATGAGCACTTCTTCACCTTCCCCCGCATCCCTTCCGTCCTCTCCCGCTGACGCAGAGGTCGTCGCGCTCACGCGCGCCTGGCTGGAACAGGCCGTGATCGGCTTGAACCTGTGTCCTTTTGCCAAGTCTGTCCATGTGAAGGATCAGGTCCGCTACCGCGTCAGCCGGCATCAGGATTGGAATGAACTTTCAGTTGATCTGGAACAAGAACTGAGTTTTCTGGCAAAGGCCGACCCGGAACAGGTCGACACGACCCTCTTCATCATGCCGCTCGCATTAGCCGATTTTGTCGAGTACAACGATTTCCTGGACTGGGCCGATCGCCTGCTGGAAAGACTGGGGCTGGAGGGCGAGCTGCAGATTGCCAGCTTCCATCCGGACTACCAGTTTGCCGATGCCGAGGCCGACGATATCGAGAACTACAGCAATCGCTCGCCTTTTCCCATCCTCCATCTGTTGCGAGAAAGCAGCATCGACCGGGCGGTCGCCGCCTACCCCGATGCGGCAGCGATCTTTGAGAAAAACATGGCTACCTTGCGCAATCTGGGCCTAAGTGGCTGGAATATGCTGCCATTTGTCGTATCAAAAGAACAACGCTAGCAAATGGGCAAAAAATCCTGTTAATATCTGTTACAAATTCGAAAATGAGTTTCTGCAACTATTGTGGAATAGAATTTTCTGACTGCATGAAAAATGTGCAATTATTTCTATATAGACATAGAATTATTGTTGTGCTGCTCCAAGCGCACTGGGTCAGAGAACAGAGAATTAGATAAGTGTTGTTTTGAAGCCGTTCTTTGATAGGGCTTTCGATATCTTGCAGAAAAAGGCAACGCCTTCTCGGATAACGTCAGTCGCGTTTTGCAGTTTTACAAACAATTAATGCATAGGCGCACAGCCTTCCACAAACATCTGCATAATGGAACGTCCCGATCATGACTACCCACGATACTGCTGAATCCAACTCGATCTCCGATCAAGTCAACTACGATCCCAACCACCTGCTCGATGCGCTGATCGAAAAGCTGCATCTGAAGAACGATGCGGCCCTGTCCCGCGCGCTGGAAGTGGCGCCGCCGGTGATCAGCAAGATCCGTCACCGTCGCTTGCCGGTGGGCGCATCGCTGCTCATTCGCATGCACGAGGTGAGCGAACTGTCGATTCGTGAACTGCGCGAACTGATGGGCGACCGTCGCGAGAAATTCCGCATCAGCGACAAGCAGTTCAAGCCGAAGCCAGGCGCAGCGCCGGGCGCACCGGCACCGAGCGGCAGCGGCATGCCGGAATGACACGGCCCCGGCTGGGCGACACCGCCACGCCGGACGATATGAAAAACGGAGCCATCGGCTCCGTTTTTCATTGCATCTCACTGCCTCGCTCAGGCCGGGAATACGCCGGTAGAGAGATAGCGATCACCGCGATCGCAGACGATGAAGACAATGGTCGCATTCTCCAGCTGATGCGACAGGCGCACGGCCACTTCGCAGGCGCCCGCAGCCGAAATGCCGCAGAACAGCCCTTCGGTCACGGCCAGCTTGCGCGCCATGTTCTCGGCATCGGCCTGGCTGACCGACTCGACCTGGTCCACGCGCGACCGGTCGAAGATCTTGGGCAGATAGGCTTCCGGCCACTTGCGGATACCGGGGATGGATGAGCCCTCTTCCGGCTGCGCCCCCACGATCTGCACTTGTGCATTCTGCTCCTTCAGATACTGCGACACGCCCATGATGGTGCCGGTGGTGCCCATGGCACTGACGAAGTGGGTAATGCTGCCCTTGGTATCGCGCCAGATTTCGGGACCGGTGGTCTCGTAGTGCGCCAGCGGATTGTCGGGGTTGGCGAACTGGTCGAGGATGAGGCCCTCGCCATTCTTCTGCATCTGCTCGGCCAGGTCGCGGGCGTATTCCATGCCGCCGCTCTTGGGGGTCAGCACGATCCTGGCACCGTAGGCGGCCATGCTCTGGCGCCGTTCTTCGGACAGGTTCTCCGGCATCAGCAACACCATCTTGTAGCCGCGCATGGCCGCCACCATCGCCAGGGCGATGCCGGTATTGCCGCTGGTGGCCTCGATGAGGGTATCGCCCGGCTTGATCTGGCCACGCGCTTCGGCGCGGGTGATCATCGAATAGGCGGCACGATCCTTGACCGAGCCGGCCGGATTGTTGCCCTCGAGCTTGCCGAGGATGAGGTTGTTGCGGCGCCTGGCTTCTTCGCCGCCGATGCGTGGCAGCTGGATCAGCGGGGTGTTGCCGATGGTGGATTCGATAGTCGGATAGGACATCTGCTTGGCTTCCTTGCGCAGCCGTGCGCGGGCACGGGGCGTTCTTTGGTCGAAACGGCCATTCTAATATGACTGCTGCGCATGTGTTGGCGGCGCGACCTAACAAGATCCTTATAAGGATATAGCCAAATCATTTAAAGGATTTTCTGTAGAGGATCGCATGCGCGATCATTGCAGGTCGCGGTAGCGAGGCAGCATGTTCAGTTTGGCCAGCCGGATTTCGATGGCGCAGGCGGACCTGATGTGGTCTTCGTTCTCCGCGGAAAATAACAGCAACCATACGATACTATCCGCAACACAGTGGCGGACAGGAAAATGCAGCAACTCAGCATTGAGAAATCGCCAGTCGCGATCAGCGCCATCCCAGGTTCACAAGCCAGCCAATTACGCGCACACTGTGAGCTCGCTCAGGCGCGCACAATAGTCAGGCAATCGATCACAACAACAATCTGCGCGCTGTTCATGGAGACGACATGCACACCCACGACATCACCAACCAGGTCCCGGACCTGTGCGACTACAACCTCTACCGCAGCGATGCCGCCCTGGTCGAAGCCGTACAGCGCGAAGGCGCACACTGGCACGACTGCACCCTGGCCAGCCAGGGCGAGGCGCTGGGCACGGCCGAGATGAGCGAGCTGGCCGACCTGGCCAATCGCCACGGCCCGGTGCTGCGTACCCATGACCGCACCGGCCATCGTATCGACGTGGTGGATTTCCATCCGGCCTGGCACACGCTGCTGGACCAACTGCGTCGCGCCGGACTGCATGCGCGGCCCTGGGTGCAGCCCGGGGACGGCGCCCACGTGGCACGTGCAGCGGGATACTTCCTGCATGCGCAGGTCGAGGCCGGCTCACTGTGCCCGACCACCATGACCTTTGCCGCCATCCCGGTGTTGCAGCAGGAGCCCGCCCTGTTCGCGCAATTGCGCAGCCGGCTCTTCTCGCGCGAGCACGACGGCCGCGACCTGCCCATGACGCAGAAGCGCTCCATCCTCATCGGCATGGGCATGACCGAGAAACAGGGCGGCTCCGACGTACGCAGCAATACCTCCATCGCCACCCCGGCCGATCCGCTGGATGGCGGACGCGGCAAGGCCTACCTGCTGTGCGGTCACAAGTGGTTTTTCTCGGCACCGATGTGCGATGCGCACCTGATGCTGGCCCGTACCGAGAATGGCCTCTCCTGCTTCTTCGTCCCGCGCTGGCTGCCCGAGGGCAGCCGCAATCCGATACTCATCCAGCGTCTCAAGGACAAGCTCGGCAACCGCTCCAACAGCAGCAGCGAAGTGGAATTCGAAGACGCCATGGGCATCATGGTCGGCGAGGACGGGCGCGGCATTGCGACCATCCTCGAGATGGCCAACCACACGCGCCTGGACTGCATCATCGGCAGTGCCGCGCTGATGCGCCAGGCGCTGGTACAGGCGCTGCACCATGCACGCCACCGCAACGCCTTCGGCCGCCGATTGGCCGAGCAATCCCTCATGCGCACCGTGCTGGCCGACCTGGCCCTGGAGAGCGAGGCCGCCACCCTGCTGATGCTGCGCGTGGCACATGCCTTCGATGCACCGGATGACCCGCTGCAGCGCGCATGGAAGCGCATCATCACGCCGGCCGCCAAGTTCTGGATCTGCAAGCGCGCGCTGGAATTCACCGGCGAATGTATGGAAGTCTGGGGCGGCAACGGCTACGTGGAAACCGGACCGATGGCCCGGCTCTATCGTGAAGCCCCCGTCAATTCGATCTGGGAAGGTTCGGGCAACGTGATGTGCCTGGATGTGCTGCGGGCCATGAGTCGCGAGACCGAAGGCCTGGCACGGTTGCTCATGGAACTGGACGATGCGGCCATGGCCCATCCCGCCCTGGCGCTGCGGGTGCATGCGCTCAAGCAGATGCTGGCGGCAGGCGAAGAAGAACAGCAAGCCGGTGCCAGGCGCCTGGTACAGCAACTGGTACTGGCCTTGCAGGGCATGCTGATGCTGCGTCACGCGCCGGCGGGATCGGCCGAAGCCTTCCTCGCCAGCCGTGCCGACAGCGATGGCGGACGGGTCTACGGCACCCTCAATGGCACCAGCGCAGCCGCGCAGCAGGCCATCCTGCAACGCGCCTGGCCCGAAGCATGAGGGCGCGGTATCAGCCCGGCAGTGACGGCATCAGCGGGCTGCGTTCGGCCCAGGCCACGAAGAGCTTGCCTCGACGCGCGCGCGGGCGACGCTTCTTCATGGCCGAATAAACCAGCTCGGCCAGGGTGCGCTGTTCGGCCGGACTCATGGTCAGCGACATGCGATACATGCGCAGCAGCATCAGGGCATTGTTCATGAAGGCGGTATCGGCAGCATCGCTGCGCGCCAGCGCAGCCATCTGCGCCGCCACGGCCAGGGTGCGCGCGCCCTCGGCGGCGGCTTGCGCGGGTTGACGCGATGCCAGGGGATCCTGTAGGGCGATGCGTTCGAGCACCATGCGGTAGGAAGCCTCCACCTCGCCGGCGCTCTCACCGATGGCGACACCGGCCAGACCGGCCAGCAGTTTTTCCAGTGCGCTCAAACTGACGGCATGACCGCTCCGCCCACCATCGCGCCAGCCGCCCCCGGCGGGATCCACCAGCCAGGCCAGGAAACCATGATCAAGCTGCGTCATCCGGGCCGCACGGCTGGCCAGCAGGCGCCGTGCGATCGCGGCCTCTTCGCTGCTCATGCGAGCGGCATGAGAAGCCAGCTCGGCGACGGCGTCCATGCTGCCGACCTCGCTCGTGGCGCTCGCCTGGCCGGTGGCAGAAAGGCCGGCATCGGCACGCCAGCGGCGATAGGCCGCCAGGTCGTGTGCCAGCGCGTCAATCTCTTCCAGTGCCATCGCGTGCGTCTGCGCATAGGCGTAGGCCTCGGCCAACAGGCGTCGATCTCCATAGGCAAGGAAGTCGCGCGCACTGGTCCCCGTTGCGGCACGGCGTACCGGAGCCGGTTCATCCTCACGGCGCGCAATGCCGAAGACACGTTGCAACAGCATCAGGTAAGCGCTGTCCTGTGCAGCGTGGGCACTGTTGCTGACCTGCAGCAGATCGGCCAGGCGCGGAGCCGCAGCGATCAGTTCGGCCAGCGACGGTCCCAGGCGCGGCGGCAACAGGCCCCGGATCACACCACCGGCCAGCGCCAGCGGCCCCAGCGGCAGCACCAGAGTTTCCAGCATGCGTGCCAGTTCGGCCTGTTGCTGCGGCGGCAGTGCGGCCGGCGCAGACGGTGACGCCAACTGGTAGAGATCGAGATATTGCTGCAGCAGTTGCGCGTAGTTGTCCGGATAGGCAGTCTGCTCCAATGCAGACAAGCTCGCATGGAACACCAGCGCCGCCGTGATGACCGGCTTCCAGTCACCACTCTCCAGCGCGCGCTGGAATACCGGTGCCCAGAACTTCTGGTCCAGGACAGTGCGCTGGTTGGCGGCCGCGTAACGTTCATTGATGGTGTAGGCCCCGCTGTCGTCATAGACGATGGCCGAGAGTTCAGCGCGCGACTTGTCTGCAAACGGATTGTCGGCGCGTCCATACAAGGACTCGGTGGCCTGCTGCGCCTGGCGCAGACGTTGCGGATCGTCCGAGCGCGGCAGCTCGGCATCGGCTGCGGCAATCGCCTCGGCGCCACGGCGTGCCGCCACCAGGCGCGCTTCAATGGCAAAGAGCGTGTCGCGTGTGATGGGGCGCGCCGCGTCGATGACGGACTTGGTAACAGCCTGCAACGAACTGTCCTGGACCGCTTCGGTGGAATCCACCGCCGCCGTGGTCACGCTCTCGACCGCCGTGGCCAGGGCGGCCATGAGCTTGCCCTGGGCCGACAGCGAGAGCGTTACGCCTTCTTCCGGCAAGACGGTCGCCGCCGCAGCAGGCGTGAGCGCAGGCGCCAAGGCCGTGTCATTGCGTGGCTGGTTCTGCTGGTTCAGTTGCGCGAGCGCTTCACGCGCCATGATGACCAGATCGGTTTCCATTGCCATGTTCACTCTCCTGGTTCGGAGTTCTCATGACTTGGTTACGGTAAAAGATCGTCAATCTTTACACTTGCAAACCGGCATCATCCAGGCGGGACGCGGCGTCTCGGGCGATGACGGCCCGTCGCGATGAGACCGGCGGCTCAGGATTTCTCCGATGCGCGTGGCCGCGTACAAACGCTACAGTGGTCTGCATCGAGGAGAATCCCATGAACAAGACCCATGCCCTCATCGCACTGCTGGCGCTGATGCTGACCTGGCAAGCTGCGCGCAGTGAACGTGCCGTGGCCGCCAATGCCGGTGCACTGGACATCTCGGTCGTGGTCGCCGAGAAATGCCGGATCGATTTTTCCGAAGGCAGCGCCGACTTCTTCCAGGTTTGTTCCATTGGTCAGAGCAGCACCACTGAGCGCACCCAGCAGGTCATGGGCGCCAACACCGCCCTGTCGCCGCAGGATGATCCCTACTTCCTGGAGCGAGACCCCGAGCGTCCCGGGCAGGTCGCCCGCGTCGGCGACGACCCGCCCGCCGCCGACGCGGCCGGGCGGCGTGGTCCCAAGGTCGTCGTCATCCCTTACTGAGATCGCGCTGCCAGCGTGATGCGACGCTTGTCCTGGCGTGGCTGGAAATGCGTGGGCGTGCTGTGCAATGCCTTGCGGAACATGTTGGAAAATGCACTCTGGCTGCGATACCCCAATGCCTGTGCCACCACCCCCACGGCGTCGCCGCGTGCCAGGCGCACCAGGGCCTGACTCAGATGCACTTGTTGTACCCAATGGCGGAACTGCAAACCCGTTTCCTTCGGGAAGAGCCGGATCACGGTGCGCACGCTGGCGCCCCCCATCCCTGCCCAGTCCGCCAGGGAGAACTGCCGCCCGGGATCGGCCAGGATGGCTTCGCAGATGGCCTGCAGGCGACGGTCGCGCGGCCACGGGATGGCCACCGGAATGGCGGGCGCGCGCGCCAGTTCCGACAGGATCAGTTCAGCCACATGGCCGGCGCGGCTGTGGGGCGCATACTCGCGCGGTTCGGCCAGCAGCGCCAGGATCAACTCGCGCAGCAGGACCGACACTTCCAGCAGGCGACATTGCCCGCCCAGCGCGCGCCCCTGGACCTGGTCGATGTAGAGCGTGCGCATGCTGACCCGGGTGAGCATCAGGATCTCGTGCTCCACCTGCGGCGGTACCCACAGCGCCCGTTGCGGTGGCACCAGCCACACGCCTTGCGGGGTACGCACCTGCATCACCCCCTCCACCGCATAGAGCAACTGGCCGCGCCGGTGCGAATGCGCCGTCAACAGATCCCGCGCCGACAATTCGCGGGCAAACGCCACGACGCTGCTGGGCAGGTGCTGGAACGCATCCACTTCGGCACTGGGACACACGGAGGTCAGGTGGGCACGCATGGCATTTAATCGACAACAAGTGTCATCATCATCAATAGATGCCAATGATACGCTTCGAGTCTTCTTCCTGCATGCCATTCCCGACACCATGACCAGTGCCACCGACTCCAACGCCACCGCGCCCGCCAGCGCGACGGCCTCCGCCAATTCTCCTGCGGCCATTGCCGCCCAGCCGCTGGTGATGAGCATCATCCTGGCCTGCGGCGGCGCGCACCTGATCAATGACATGATCCAGGCGCTGCTGCCCTCGATCTATCCCATGCTCAAGACCGGCTACGGCCTCAGCTTCACTCAGGTCGGGTTGATCACGCTGACCTTCCAGGTCACGGCCTCTCTGCTGCAACCCTGGATCGGCATGTATACCGACCGCCATCCGCAGCCCTGGCTGCTGCCCAGCGGCGCCGTGGCGACCCTGAGCGGCATCGTGCTGCTGGCGCTGGCCGGCAGCTTCGGCGCCTTCCTGCTGGCCGCAGCGCTGATCGGCATCGGCTCTTCCACCTTCCATCCGGAAGCCTCGCGCATCGCCCGCATGGCCTCGGGCGGTCGCTTCGGTCTGGCGCAATCGACCTTCCAGGTCGGTGGCAACGCCGGCTCGGCCTTCGGTCCGCTGCTGGCCGCAGCCATCGTGGTGCCGTATGGCCAGGGCAATGTGGCCTGGTTCGTCTTGCTGTCGGTGCTGGCCATCGTGGTGCTGTCGCGGGTATCGCGCTGGTATCGCGGCCATCTCGCGGCCAACAAGGGCAAGGCCAGGGCGCGCGTGGCGCAGACGCTGCCGGCCGCTACCGTGCGCCGGGCGCTGGTGGTGCTGGCGCTGCTGGTGTTCTCCAAATACTTCTACATGGCCAGCTTTACCAGTTACTTCACCTTCTATCTGATCGAACGCTTCCACATGTCGGTGGCCTCTTCCCAGTTGTACCTGTTCCTGTTCCTGGGAGCGGTGGCGGTGGGCACCTTCGTTGGTGGCCCGATTGGCGACCGCATCGGCCGCAAGCTGGTGATCTGGATCTCGATCCTGGGCGCCGCCCCCTTCGCTCTGATGCTGCCGCATGCCAACCTGTTCTGGACAGCCGTGCTGTCGGTGGTGATCGGCCTGGTCATCTCCTCGGCCTTTGCCGCCATCGTGGTCTATGCCCAGGAGCTGGTACCGGGCAAAGTGGGCATGATCGCCGGCGTATTCTTCGGCCTCATGTTCGGCTTCGGCGGTATCGGTGCCGCCCTGCTGGGCCACCTGGCCGATCTGTACGGTATCGCCTGGGTTTACGGCCTGTGTGCCGTCCTGCCGCTGGCGGGCGTGCTGACGGTATTCCTGCCGGATGTGCGTGAGCGCTGAGCTTCACTTATCACCTGATACACAAGAATAAAAAAAACGCGCTGGCCTGCAAGCCAGCGCGTTTTTCTTCATATAGCGCACCTGGCGGCGCAGCCCGGCTTCGGCTCAGGCCGTTACCAGCGGCGCGGCTGCAGCCAACTTGCTGCGACGGCGCCAGGCCATCCAGCCCACCATGCCCAGACCGGCCAGCAACATGGCGTAGGTCGATGGTTCCGGGACCGGCGCGACGCTGCGCAGCGAGGCGTTGGAAGTGAACAGGGTGACGTTGGAGAACGCCGGCACCTGGCCGCCGTTGTTGTTCCAGTTGATGGCAAAGGTGCCACTCTGGGTCTGCCCGGCCGTCAGCACCAGATTGTCGAAAAGGAAGGAGCCCGTGGCATTGCCGGCGTGAATGCCCAGCACCAGATCCATCTGCAGGCTTTTGCTGGAGGTAATGCTCCAGGTGCCGGACTTGCTGCCGTTGGCCAGACTGAAACTGAGCGTCAGGTTGGAACCCAGCACTGAATTGGTGGAGCCCGAGAGTGCGCCGGTGGAATCGATCTTGCCCAACAGGTTCCAGCTACCGCCGCCGAAGGAGCTGCTGAACAGGGAGCTGTCACCGTTGGGGCCGGCCTGCGCATTGCCGCTCGCCCAGACGAAATTGTTGGCCTTCTGTCCGTCCAGGGTCACGTCATTGACGCCGGCACTGCCTGCGCCAGCACCACCGGGAGCAGCGACCGCGATTGAACTGGCTACCAGAAGGATGGCTGCAATCAGGGTTTTCATGGGTTCCTCTTTGTTGTCGAATTGATATCTCTTTGGATCTGATTTTAATCAAACGACAACAAAAAGTTGAGCAAATTTTACAACTTGTTGTTATTTAGATCACAAATTCTTGCTGTTGTGAAATTCATTGCCGCACAGTATCGCGCAAGCGGAACAAGGCCACGATTTCCGCCAGCCGCGCCGCCTGCTCCTGCAACTGCTGCGCTCCGGCGGCGGCCTCTTCCACCAGCGCGGCATTCTGCTGGGTGGCCTGGTCCATATGGGCCACAGCGTCATTGGTCTGCTGGATGCCCTGGCTCTGCTCGCGGCTGGCCGAACTGATCTCGGCGACTACGTCGCTGACCTTGCGCACGCTCTCGACCACGCTGCGGATGGTGCTGCCGGCATCACTGACGGTCTGCTCACCGGCACGCACCTGTTCCACCGAATCGCCGATGAGGACCTTGATCTCCTTGGCTGCGGTGGCCGAGCGCTGGGCCAGCGAGCGCACTTCCGAGGCCACCACCGCAAACCCGCGCCCCTGTTCGCCGGCGCGCGCCGCTTCCACGGCAGCATTCAAGGCCAGGATATTGGTCTGGAAGGCGATGCCGTCGATCACGCTGATGATGTCCACGATCTTCTGCGAGGACGCATTGATGGCATTCATGGTCTGCACCACCTGCTCCACCATGGCGCCTCCGCGTCCGGCGATCTCGGAGGCCGACTGCGACAGCTGGTTGGCCTGCTGGGCGTTGTCGGCGTTGTGGCGCACGCTGGAGGTCAGCTGCTCCATGGCAGCCGCGGTCTGTTCCAGGGAACTGGCCTGGGACTCGGTGCGCTGCGACAGGTCCATGTTGCCGCTGGCGATATCGCGCGTGGCGGCATGGATGGTATGGCTGGCTTGGCGGATGTCGAGCATGACATGCTCCACCTTGTCGACGAAGCGATTGAAGGCCGCGCTGATGCGGCCCAGCTCGTCGGCGCTGCCATGGGTATCGAGACGACGGGTCAGGTCGCCATCGCCGTCGGCGATTTCTTCCAGTGCGCGCTGCACCACCGACAGCCGCCGCAACATGCGCGAAACCAGCGCACCCAGCACCAGGGCGGTCAGGATGGTCACCAGCACGGCCATGACGCCGGAACTGGCCAGCATGGCCGAGAGCGAGGCCAGCGCATCAGCGCGGTCCACGGCCACCACCAGCAACCAGTCGGTCCCGGCCACACGGGCGGCATAGAGCATCTGACGGCGCCCATCCAGGCTCAGGTCCAGATGGCTGTTGGCGGCCATGGCCGCGGTCAGCGATTGCGGGGTGATGGCAGCATCCAGGTCCGACAAGGGTTTCAGACGCAGCTTGTCATTCGGGTGGGCGATGATCTTGCCGCCCAGATCGACCAGGAAGGCATAGCTGTTGGGCGTGGGCTTGATGGCCACCACGTCGGCCACGACACTGTCGAGCAGCACGTCGGCGGCGGCCACGGCGCTGACCTGACCGTCCTTGCTGACGGCTTCGGCGAAGGTCACCAGCAGCTTGCCGGTACTGGCGCTGGTGTAGGGGGCCGTCAGCACCGGCCCCTTGCTGGAGGCTGCCAGCTGGTACCAGGGCCGCTTGGTCGGATCGTAGTCCGGCGCGCGGCTGCGCTGCTGCGAGAACACCGTGCGCTTGTCGGCATAGCCCAGATAGGCCAGATCGAAGCCGCCGGCGGTCTCGGCCGCCTTCACGAAGGGCAGCGGCTCGGCGGCGTCGGCGGATTGCTTGATGGAGGACACCACCAGCTTCCTGGCATCGGCCCATTCGGCGATGGCCGATGCCTGGCTCTGCGCCAGCTGGGACATCTGGCCGTCCAGCGCGACCATGGTGCGCGAGCGTGCCGTGAGGAAGTTGGTCAGGACGATGGCCAGCATGGCCAGCACGACAATGCCCGCACAAAGGGCGATGAGTCGGGTACGCAGCGAGGAAGAAGTCATGATGTGAGGATCTGGAAAAACTGTGGATGATCGTGCAAACGCCCGCGCCGGCTGCGGCAAAGCGGCAGCCGGACCTGAAGGCAGGATGGAATGTCGTTATGACCCCGGTCTGACCGGAGTGCAGGGAATGGCCCCGTCCACCATCACGAGCCCGGCCCCTGCCGTGACTCGCCCCATTCTGATGCGACTGGACGCCATGTCCGGATCGTTCCCCCGTTGTAGTCCTGCGATCCGATTGCTTGCAAGCGTAACAGCGGGCGCACCGGGAATTTCACAAATTCATGCAGTTCTTGGCAAAGCCATATGAAGTGATGCGCGCATGCCACGTTGCCCGCCGGGAAGCCTCGTCAGCAGACCACTTCAGGGCCGCTGCAAAGTTTTCTCCGGTTTTAAGTCTGGCTTAATTTTCGGGGCCTAGAGTAGCCACATCGAGACCTCCTCTTTCCCCTTGTCCGCTGCGACGACATCCAGCGGATCTTTCAGCCCGTCCTTCCCCGGACGGGCTTTTTTTCGTCCGGGCCGGCACCGGCGGCCAGGCGACCGGGCCCGTCAATGGCATGGCAACGAGCAGAATCTTTCACATATGCTCAGGCATATGAGATGATTAACTACCGGCAATCCTGTCCGCGACGCCCTCGGCGCTCCACCGCCCGTGGTCAGGGATGCCAAGCCAACCCGTTCCCCGGTCAGCCGGAAAGATGTACGAGAAATGTTGAAAAAAATTAAAACGGAGGATCTGGTCCTCGGAATGTATTTCTGCGGCTTTGAAGCAGCCTGGCTGGATCATCCGTTCTGGAAGAACAAATTCCTGCTCAAGAATGAGGCCGACCTCAAGCAGGCCCATGCCAGCGGCATCGCCCATTGCTGGATCGATCCCGAGCGCGGCCTGGATGTCACCGAGCCGGCCGCCCAGCCGGACCAGACCGATGATGCAGGGCAAGCCCCGGTGCAGGTCGAGCCCCTGGCGGAACTGCCCCCGGGTCCCGACATCGATACCACCCTGCTGGACGCCATGGCCCTGCGCGAGAACGCCAAGAAGGCGACCAAGGCCATGTTCAGCGAAGCACGGCTGGGCAAGGCGCTGGACATGGAGCGCTGCGTCTCGGTGGTGGAAGAAATTACCGGCGCCGTCCTGCAAAGCCCCAACGGTACGCTCAGCGTGCTGCGCCTGAAACTGGCCGATGAATATACCTACCTGCACTCGGTGGCGGTATGCGCCCTGATGGTGGCCCTGGGGCGCACCCTGGGCCTGGACGAGAAGGCCTGCCGCGAAGCCGGCCTGGGCGGCTTCCTGCACGACGTGGGCAAGGCCTTCCTGTCGCATGAACTGCTCAACAAGCCCGGCAGGCTGACCGAGGAAGAATTCACCCAGATCAAGAAGCATCCCGAACTGGGCTACAAATACCTGAGCCAGGACCCCAACGTGCCCGACTATGCGCGCGATGTCTGCCTGCACCATCACGAAAAGATGGATGGTCAAGGCTATCCGGAGTCACTGCGCAGTGGTCAGATCAGCCTGTATGCGCGCATGGCCGCCATCTGCGACGTCTACGATGCGCTCACCTCGGACCGCCCCTACAAACGCGCCTGGGACCCGGCCGAAGCCATTTCGAGCATGGCTTCCTGGACCGGTCACTTCGACCGCGCCATGTTCCTGGCCTTCGTCAAGACGCTGGGCATCTATCCGGTCGGCTCCATCGTCAAGCTGGAATCGGGCCGTTCCGGGTTCGTGATCCGGCAGAACGCCCAGGACCTCACGCGACCGGTGTTGAAGGTGTTCCGCTACAACGACGACATGGAAATGAGCGACACCGAGATCCTCGACCTGATGGCTACGCCCGACGCCGACACCATCGTCGCCCGTGGCGGCGAAGAGTGGGCGCGCCTGAGCCATCTGGACACCATGCAGCTGCTCAGTACCGGCACGCCGGACTGAGGCGCCATGACGCCGGGTCGCCCCGGCCGTGCCGCTCTCAAGCTGCGCTGACCTGGCGGATTGCCGCTTCCCAGGCGTGGATGCGCTCCTGTGCCTGTTCGCGCGTGAAACGCGGTTCGAACGTACGCTCCATGCGCCACTGCGCAGACAACTCGGACAGATCACGATAGACACCGGTAGCCACGCCGGCCAGATAGGCCGCACCCAGCGCGGTGGTCTCGGTCACCTGCGGACGGATCACCGGGATGCCCAGCAGGTCGGCCTGGAATTGCAGCAGCAGGTTGTTGGCGGCCGCACCGCCATCGACCCGCAATTCGGTAATCGGCGAGACCGCATCCTTGACCATCGCATTGAGCAAGGCCGTGCTCTGGAAGGCAATCGATTCCAGCGCCGCGCGGGCGATGTGGGCCACCGTGCTGCCCCGGCTCAAACCGACGATGGCGCCCTTGGCACCGGGATTCCAGTATGGCGCACCCAGCCCCGTGAAGGACGGCACGAACACCACCCCACCCGAATCTTCCACCGTGCAGGCCAGTGCCTCGACGTCGGTGGAAGTCTTGATGGCCTTCAAGCCATCGCGCAGCCACTGCACCACGGCGCCGCCGATGAAGACACTGCCTTCGAGCGCATATTGTTTGCGTTCATCGACCTGGCAGGCAGCGGTACTGATGAGACCGTTGTGGGAGGTGGCGCACTGGTCACCCGTATGCAGCAGCATGAAGCAGCCGGTACCGTAGGTATTCTTGGCCATGCCGGGACGCACGCAAGCCTGGCCGAACAGGGCCGACTGCTGGTCGCCGGCGATGCCGCCGATTCTGACCGCCGCGCCCAGGTGCCGGGCATCGACTTCGCCATAGATGTGCGCCGAGGCATGCACCTGCGGCAGCATGGCCGCAGGGATGTCCAGCCATTGCAGCAATTCCTCATCCCAGGCACCGGTGTGGATATTCCACAGCATGGTGCGCGAGGCATTGGAGACATCGCTCACGTGCAGGCGGCCACCGGTGAGGTTCCAGACCAGCCAGGAATCGACGGTGCCAAACAGCAGTTCGCCCCGTTCGGCGCGCGCACGCAGGCCGTCGACGTTGTCGAGGATCCAGCGCAGCTTGGTCCCGGAAAAATAAGGATCGAGCACCAGCCCGGTCTTCTTCTGGATGGCCTCGCCCAAGCCACGTTCACGCAAGGCCGCGCACACCACTTCGGCGCGACGGTCCTGCCAGACCACGGCGTTGTAGACCGGCTTGCCGGTGGCGCGCTCCCACACCACGGTGGTCTCGCGTTGATTGGTGATGCCCAGTGCCGTCAGTTCTTCGGCCTTGATGCCGCTTTGCGCCAGCACCTTCTGCGCCGTCTGCAACTGGCTCTGCCACAGGTCCATGGGGTCGTGCTCGACCCAGCCCGGCTGCGGGAAGATCTGCGGGAATTCCTGCTGGGCGGTGGCGACGATGGCACCACTCTGGTCGAAGATGATGCTGCGCGAGCTGGAGGTACCCTGATCGAGGGCGAGCAGATAGGCCATGATGATTCCTTGCAGACGACTGAACCTCTTGGGTTCAAAAATGGAAAAACACCCTGCGCATTGCGCCAGCAATCAATAGCTGTGCGGCGTCAGGAAGATACCAATAAAGTATCAAAATAGAACTAAGCAAACTGGTTCTGCACAAACGCGAAGACGCCATCCCGACACCGGCCGGGATGGCGTCATCTCACGCGTGATGGCGATCAGGCTGCATCAGCGTACGCGGCCATCCTTCCAGGCTTGCAGCAGCTTGTCGTAAGGGATGGTCTCACCCTTCGGCTTTTCGTTGGCCAGCTTGGCCCACGGTGCGCCCTTGTCGGACAGCCAGGTGGCCGGATCCTTCTTCGGATTGAGCTTGGGCGCGCAATGCTTCATGCCGGCGCGCTGCAGGCGGGCCATGATACCGTCCATTTCATCGGCCAGGTTGTCCATCGCCCCTTGCGGTGTCTTCTCGCCGGAGATGGCCGAGGAGATGTTCTTCCACCACAGCTGCGCCATCTTCGGATAGTCAGGCACGTTGGTCCCGGTCGGGGTCCACGCCACCCGTGCCGGGCTGCGGTAGAACTCGATGAGGCCACCGTACTTGGCGGCGTTCTTGGTGAAGTAGTCGGAACGGATGTCGGAGTCACGAATGAAGGTCACGCCGACGATGGACTTCTTCAGCGAGACGGTCTTGGAGGTCGTGAACTGCGCGTACAGCCAGGCGGCGGCCATCTGGTCCGGCGGGGTGCTCTTGAGGAAGGTCCAGGAACCGACGTCCTGATAGCCGTTCTGCATGCCATCCTTCCAGTACGGACCGTGCGGGCCGGGCGCCATGCGCCACTTGGGCGAACCGTCGGCGTTGACCACCGGCAGGCCCTGCTTGGTCATGCTGGCGGTGAAGGCGCTGTACCAGAAGATCTGCTGCGCGATGTGTCCCTGGGCAGGCACCGGGCCGGCTTCGGAGAAGGTCATGCCCAGCGCTTCGGGCGGTGCGTACTTCTTCATCCAGTCCAGGTACTTGGTCAGGGCGTAGACTGCCGCCGGCGAGTTGGTGGCACCGCCGCGCGAGACCGATGCGCCCACCGGGGTGCACTTGTCATCGGCCACGCGGATACCCCATTCATCGACCGGCAAGCCGTTGGGCAGGCCCTTGTCGGCAGCACCGGCCATGGACAGCCAGGCATCGGTGAAACGCCAGCCCAGCGAGGGATCCTTCTTGCCGTAGTCCATGTGACCGAAGACCTTCTTGCCATCGAGTTCCTTGACATCGTTGGTGAAGAAGTCGGCGATATCTTCATAGGCTGACCAGTTCTGCGGCACGCCCAGTTCATAGCCGTACTTGGCCTTGAACTTGTCCTGCAGATCCTTGCGGGCGAACCAGTCGGCACGGAACCAGTAGAGGTTGGCGAACTGCTGGTCGGGCAGCTGGTAGAGCTTGCCATCCGGTGCGGTGGTGAAGCTGGTGCCGATGAAGTCCTTCAGGTCCAGACCGGGGTTGGTGTATTCCTTGCCGGGGCCGGCCATGTAGTCGCTCAGCACCACGGTCTGACCGTTGCGGTAGTGGGTGCCGATCAGGTCGGAGTCGTTGACCCAGCCGTCATAGATGGACTTGCCCGATTGCAGCGAGGTCTGCATCTTCTCGACCACGTCGCCTTCCTGGATCACGTCGTGAATGACCTTGATCCCGGTAATGTCCTCGAAGGCCTTGGCCAGGGTCTTGGATTCGTAGGCGTGGGTATCCAGGGTTTCGGAGACCACGTGGATCTCCTTGACACCCTTGGCCTTGAGCTTGGCGGCCGCGTCGATGAACCATTGCATCTCGCTGACCTGCTGCTTGCGCGACAGGGTGCTGGGCTGGAATTCGGTGTCCACCCATTTCTCGGCGGCCTTGATGTCGGCCCAGGCATTGCCCGCGATACCGGCCATCGCCATGGCGGCGACCAGCACGGTCAGTTTGATTTTCCGCATGTTCTGCATCATGTCTCCTCGTCACCTTCCCCTGAATTGGCGTGCCGGGTAGGGAAGGAGAATCCCCGGACGTCCGTTCTAGAACCCATTTCATAAATAGGCGTGAGTGCGAGCGAGTCCCGTTTGGGATGAAGTGCAAGGCGCGAATTTGGGTCAAGACTGGGCGTCTTGACCCAAATTCGTAACGCAGCAATTCGCCCAAACGGGCCGCTACCCCTTGCGCATGATCAGCGCCAGCGCCACGAACCCCAGCGCTACCGCATACCACTGGTCCAGGTCGGTCAGTCCGACCCAGGCCAGGTTGATGTAGGCCGCCGTCAGCAATCCGATGAACAGCCGGTCACCGCGCGTGGTACGCATGGGCAGGAAGCCCTTGCGCTCGATGGTCGGAGAGCGCAGCTCCCACACCGTCATGCCCACCAGCATCAATGCCACGCACACGAAAAAGATCGCCACCGGCAGCGTCCACGACATCCACGAAAAAGCATTTCCCATGATCACACTCTCCCCATTGCGAAGCCCTTGGCGATGTGGTTGCGCACGAACCAGATCACCAGGGCTCCCGGAACAATCGTCAACACGCCGGCGGCCGCCAGGATGCCCCAGTCCATCCCGGCCGCAGACGCGGTACGGGTCATGATGGCGCTGATGGGCTTGGCGTTGACCGAGGTCAGGGTGCGGGCCAGCAGCAGTTCCACCCAGCTGAACATGAAGCAGAAGAAGGCCGTCACGCCCACGCCCGACTTGATCAGCGGCAGGAAGATGCGCAGGAAGAAACGCGGGAAGGAGAAGCCGTCGATATAGGCCGTCTCATCGATCTCGCGCGGCACGCCCGACATGAAGCCTTCCAGAATCCATACCGCCAGCGGCACGTTGAAGAGCATGTGCGCCAGCGCCACCGCGATGTACGTGTCCGACAGGCCGATGGTGGAATAGAGCTGGAAGAACGGCAGCAGGAACACCGCCGGCGGTGTCATGCGATTGGTCAGCAGCCAGAAGAACATGTGCTTGTCGCCCAGGAAGCGGTAGCGCGAGAAGCCATACGCCGCCGGCAAGGCCACCAGCAACGACATGACCGTATTCATGGCCACGTAGATGATGGAGTTGATATAGCCCGAATACCACGAGGGATCGGTGAAGATGGTCTTGTAGTTGTTCAGCGTGGGCGCATTGGGCCAGAGCGTGAAGACCGACAGGGTTTCCTCATTGGTTTTCAACGATGTGTTCAGCAGCCAGTACAGCGGCACCAGGGTGAAGGCGATGTAGAGCAGCATCACCAGCATGCGGGTAAAGGTCTTGTCCTGAGTCTTAGTCATGTTGGCCACCCGAAGCATTGGCGTTGTTGCCGGCGCTCTGCATCCAGTTGTAGAGCACGAAGGACAACAGCAGGATGATGAGGAAGTAGATCAGCGAGAAGGCGGCGGCCGGACCGAGATCGAACTGGCCCACGGCTTTCTGCGTGAGGTACTGGCTCAGGAAGGTGGTCGAGTTGCCGGGACCGCCACCGGTGAGCACGAAGGGTTCGGTATAGATCATGAAGCTGTCCATGAAACGCAGCAGCACCGCGATGACCAGCACGCCGCGCATCTTGGGCAGCTGGATGTAGCGGAACACTGCCCAACGGCTGGCGCCATCGATCTGTGCGGCCTGGTAATAGGCATCGGGAATCGAACGCAAGCCGGCGAAGGCCAGCAGTGCCACCAGCGGGGTCCAGTGCCAGACGTCCATCACCAGCACGGTCAGCCAGGCATCGCTTGGATTGGACGCGTAGTTGTAGTCGAAGCCCAGCAGATCGAGCACGTAGCCGCCCAGGCCGATGTCGGCGCGGCCGAAGATCTGCCAGATGGTACCGACCACGTTCCATGGAATGAGCAGCGGCATGGCCAGGATCACCAGCGTGGCCGAGGATTTCCAGCCTTTGTGGGGCATGGCCAGCGCCAGGCCGATGCCCAGCGGAATCTGCACCAGCAGCACGCAGAAGGAAAAGATCAGCTGGCGCAGCAACGCCGCGTGCAGCTCGCTGTCGCGCATGACGTCGCGGAACCAGTCCAGGCCCACGAAGACCTTCTGCTCGGGGCTGATGATGTCCTGCACCGAATAATTGACCACCGTCATGAGCGGGATGATGGCCGAGAAGGCCACCGTCAGGAAGACCGGAAGGATGAAGAACCAGGCCTTGTTGTTGTAGGGCTTGTTCATGGCTTAGCGTCCTATTCTCTCGTCGTTGCTGAAGTAGATCGTCTCGGGCTTGGCCAGTCGCAGCCAATGCGCGCCGGTGGCGATCTTCATCTCCGGCGCCACACGCGCCTTCACGCTCATGCCCTCGACCTGCGCCGTCACCAGTTGGCTGGTGCCTAGGTGTTGCACCTGGGTGATCTCGGCACTGACTGCACCGGCCGTACCAGGTGCGGCCAGCTCGACGAATTCCGGACGGATGCCCAGCTTCAGCTCGCCGCTGCTGTTCTTGAGCGCCTGCAATTGCGCGGCCTCGACCTGCACGCGCTGCTGGCCCAGCAGGAGCGCGTCGCCTTGCACGCGCACCGGGCAGAAGTTCATGCCGGGGCTACCGATGAAGTAACCGACGAAGGTGTGATCGGGACGCAGGAACAGTGCCTCTGGCTTGCCCTGCTGCACCACCTTGCCCTCGGTCATCACCACCACTTCATCGGCGAAGGTCAGCGCCTCGACCTGGTCGTGGGTGACGTAGATCAGGGTGAGCTTCAACTGATGGTGGATTTCCTTCAACTTCTGGCGCAGCTCCCACTTCATGTGCGGATCGATCACCGTCAGGGGTTCATCGAACAGGATCGCCGCCACATCCTTGCGCACCAGGCCACGGCCCAGCGAGATCTTTTGCTTGGCGTCAGCCGACAGACCCGCAGCGCGCTGCTTGAGGTCGCGGGTGAGGTCGAGCATCTCGGCGATCTCGTGCACGCGCGCCTGCACCTCGCGCTCGGCGACCTTGCGGTTGCGCAGCGGGAAGGCCAGGTTGTCGAACACGCTCATGGTGTCGTAGAGCACCGGGAACTGGAACACCTGCGCGATGTTGCGATCACGGGTGGCCATGCGGGTCATGTCGCGACCATCGAAGAGCACCTGCCCTTCCGACGGTTGCAGCAGACCGGAAATGATATTGAGCAGCGTGGACTTGCCGCAGCCCGAGGGGCCCAGCAGTGCATAGGCGCCGCCGTCCTCCCACACCATGTTCATGGGTTGCAGCGCGTAGTCCTTGAGGCTGGCCGGGTTGCCACTGTAGGCGTGACCCAGGTTCTTGAATTCGATGCGGGCCATATCAGCGAGTCTCCAGCGGGGCGCTCAGCAGGCGACCCTGTATATCGAACAGGAAGGCCTTGGTCGCGGCGATGCTCACTTGCACCGTGCTGCCGATGGCCACTTCATGCACGCCCGACAGCTGCGCCACCAGCGGGACATCACCATGGCGCAGGTGCAGGTAAGTTTCGGAACCGGAGAGTTCGGCCAGGGTGACGCGGCAACCCAGACTCACGCCCGGTGCGTTGAGCGCCTCCAGGCGCACGTCATTGCAACGGATGCCCAGCTTGCAGGGCTGGCCTTCGGGGAGGGACAACTGGCGTCCGGCAATTTCTAGCACGCTGCCATCGCTCATGCGAATCGCAGTCTTGCCTTCACCGGTGGAGATGGCCGTGGCATCGAGCAGGTTCATCGGTGGGTCATTGAAGATCGCCGCCACCCGCGTGGAAGCGGGGCTGTTGAACAGCTCCAGGGTTGGTCCGAACTGCAGCAGGCGGCCCTCGTGCATCACGGCGGTATGCCCGCCCAGCAGCAGCGCTTCCTGTGGCTCGGTGGTGGCGTAGACCACGGTGGTGTCGCCGGTGGTGAAGAGCGAAATCAGCTCGCTGCGCAATTCCTCGCGCAGCTTGTAGTCGAGGTTGACCAGCGGTTCATCCAGCAGCACCAGCGGCGCGCGCTTGATGAGCGCCCGCGCCAGCGCGCAACGCTGCTGCTGGCCACCGGAGAGTTCCAGCGGCAGACGTTGCAGCAGATGCGCGATGTGCAGCTTGTCGGCGATCTCCTTGACGCGCTTGGCGATCTCCTGCTCCGGCTGCTTCTGCAGACGCAGCGGCGCGGCGATGTTCTCGAACACCGTCAGGCCGGGATAATTGATGAATTGCTGATACACCATCGCCAGGTTGCGCTCGCGCACGCTCACGCCGGTGACGTCCTGGCCATTGACCAGCACGCGACCTGCGGTGGGCTTGTCGAGCCCGGCGATGATGCGCATCAGTGAGGTCTTGCCGGCCTGGGTCGGCCCCAGCAAAACGTTGATGCCACCTTTGGCCAGGTTCAGGTCCATCGGGTACAGGTGCGTTTCGGCACCGACCGTCTTGGCCACTTGTTTCAGTTCCAGGGTCACGCTGTCTCCTCGCTACATTTTTTTGATGAATGGTGTGCGGCGACCTGGCTTACGGCTGGGCCGGGTCTGGCAGACTGGCCAGCCACGCCTCCAGCCGGGCCCGGTGCTGGGCACTGGCGTGCAGGCCCAGCTTGCTCCGGCGCCACAGGATGTCGTCCACCCCGCGCGCCCATTCGTGTTGCACCAGGTAACGCGCCTCGGCCTCGTAGAGGCCCGGTGTCAGTTCTTCGCCCAGGGCCGCCAGGCTGTCGGCCGGGCCGATGATGCGCTCCACGCGCGATCCGTAGCTGCGCGCATAGCGATGGGCCAGCTCGGCCGGCAGCCAGGGATGGCGCGCCTGGACCTTGCGCAGATACGCCTCGAAGTCATAGCGCGCCACCATCTTGCCGGGCTGCTCCAGGTCACCGCCGGGCAGCGGCGCACCGGCCGTCCACGGCTGGCTCGATGCACCCAGGTGCGGGGCCAGCATGGACAGGGCTTCCTCGGCCAGCTTGCGATAGGTGGTGATCTTGCCGCCCCAGACGTTCAACATGGGGGCGCCGGCATCGTCGCATTCGAGCAGGTAGTCGCGCGTGATGGCCGAGGCATTCTCGGCGCTGTCATCCAGCAGCGGACGCACGCCCGAGTAGGTCCAGACCACGTCATCCCGGCCGATCTGACGCTTGAAGTAGCGGTTGGCCATCTCGCAGAGGTAATCGATCTCGGCGGCATCGATCTCGACCTTGCCGGCGTCGCCGTGGTATTCGAGGTCGGTGGTGCCGATGAGGGTGAATTCTTCCTGATAGGGGATGGCGAAGATGATGCGCTTGTCCGGATTCTGGAAGATATAGGCGTAGGGGTGATCGAACAGGCGCTTGACCACGATGTGGCTGCCCTTGATCAGGCGCAGGCTGCGGCCGGTCTTGGCCTGCGGCACGGCCTGCGCAAACCGCGCAGCCCAGGGGCCGGCGGCGTTGACGATGGCGCGGGCACGCACTTCTTCCTGTTGCACGCCGCCTGCATGCTGATGCTCCAGCACGGCATGCCAGATCTCGCCTTCGCGACGGGCACTGATGCACTTGGTGCGGGTGAGAATGCGGGCGCCGTGTTCCTGGGCGTCCATCGCGTTCAACACCACCAGACGGGCATCGTCGACCCAGCCATCGGAATAGACGAAGCCACGACGGTAGTCGCCCTTGAGAGGCTCACCGGCAGCGTGACGGGTCAGATTGGCGCCTTCGGAGGCGGGCAGGATCTCGCGCTTGGCGAGGTAGTCGTACATGAACAGGCCGGCACGGATCATCCAGGCCGGACGCTGGTTGGCATCATGCGGCATGACGAAGCGCAGCGGCCAGATGATGTGCGGTGCCGAGCGCAGCAGGACTTCGCGTTCCTGCAATGCCTTGCGTACCAGCTTGAATTCGTAGTATTCGAGGTAGCGCAAGCCGCCATGGATGAGCTTGGTGCTGGCCGAGGAGGTATGCTGAGCCAGGTCATGCTGTTCGCACAGCAGCACGCGCAGGCCGCGTCCGGCTGCATCGCGCGCGATGCCCGCGCCATTGATGCCGCCGCCTACCACCAAGAGATCATATTCGAGCGTCATTCGCCGCTTCTCCGTGTTGGTTCCGTATTGATGCCGTATTGAAACTGTCTTGAAACTGTCTTGAATGCCGCAGCGACACCGTATTGTTTCCGGGTTGCGACTGTATTGCTGCGGTATTGCGACTGTATTGGTGCCGTGTTGCTGCTTTTCGGGGGCTGTATTGCTTGTGTGCGGTCACCGTATTGCCGTCTCAGCGGTCCGCTGTGTTTGCGTGCAACAGCTGCCCGGCAAACTCACACTTTCCCGGGAGTTGCCATGGACCGTAAGATAAGCGACATCCCGAAAGTAAATCAACAATTATTTGTTGTTTTATGTTCGTTTATGTTTTTTAATGTTCATATCCGATCAAAATTGTTTCCCAAAAATCAACGGAATTCGACTCTTTCCATGCTCAATCCCAGGCAACAGACGCTGCTGGAATGCGTTCGCAAGCACGGCACCATCTCGGTGGAAGAGCTGGCGCAGCAACTGAACGTGACCACCCAGACCGTGCGCCGCGACGTCAAGGCGATGGTCGATGCCAGCTTGCTGGCGCGTTATCACGGCGGTGTAGGCCTGCTGTCCTCGACCGAGAACATTGCCTATCCCGAACGCCAGGTCATGCACGCCGAGGCCAAGCGCCGCATCGGCCGCACGGTGGCCGCGCGGGTGCCGGACGGCTGTTCGCTGATCCTCAATCTGGGCACCACCACCGAGGAGGTGGCGCGCGCCCTGCAGCAGCACAAGAACCTGCACGTGGTGACCAACAACCTGAACGTGGCCAATTCGCTGGCCAGCAATCCGGCGCTGGAGGTCATCATTGCCGGTGGCGTGGTGCGCGCGCGCGATCGCGGCATCGTCGGCGAAGCCACCATCGATTTCATCCGCCAGTTCAAGGTGGACATCGGCATCATCGGCATCTCCAGCATCGAGATGGATGGCGTGTTGCGCGATTTCGATGCCCGTGAAGTCAAGGTGGCGCAGACCATCATCGAACAGTCGCGCCAGGTCTGGCTGGTGGCCGATGCCAGCAAGTTCGGACGACAGGCGCTGGTGAAGATGGCGCATCTGTCGCAGATCGACGTGCTCTTCACCGATTCCCCGCCACCGCCGGAACTGGCCACCCTGCTGGCAGAGACGGATGTGGAAGTGGTGATCGCGAAGTAAGCCGGCCGCGCACGCATGCTGCAAGGGCATGCGCTGGTGCACTCCTCTTGTTTTTCAACGATGGGCGACATGGATCAATCCATGCGCAATCATCGATTGTCGTCATGCGGCACGCGGAGGATATTGACGCTTGCAGGCAGGAACAACAGTCGGCTATTGCAGCACAAGGCCGCCGCCCTGCCCTGGCATCCCGTTGATCCCCCCGAGGAGTGCATATGACGCAAATGATGAAAGCGGCCGTCGTCCGCGAATTCGGCAAGCCCCTGTCGATTGAACAAGTGCCTGTCCCCACGCCGGGGCCGGGCCAGATCCTGGTCAAGTTCGAAGCCAGCGGCGTGTGCCACACCGACCTGCACGCGGCCCATGGCGACTGGCCCGTCAAACCCACGCCCCCGTTCATTCCCGGACACGAAGGCACCGGCTACGTCGCTGCGCTGGGTGCGGGTGTCAAGCACGTCAAGGAAGGCGACCGCGTCGGCGTGCCCTGGCTGCATACGGCCTGCGGCTGCTGTTCACCCTGCCGCACCGGCTGGGAAACCCTCTGTGCCGAACAACAGAACACCGGCTATTCCGTCAACGGCAGCTTTGCCGAATACGGCCTGGCCGATCCCAACTTCGTCGGCCACCTGCCTGCCGGGCTGGATTTCGGCCCGGCAGCCCCCGTGCTGTGCGCGGGTGTGACCGTCTACAAGGGCTTGAAGGAAACCGAGGTGCGCCCCGGTGAATGGGTGGTCATTTCCGGCATCGGCGGCCTGGGCCACATGGCCGTGCAATATGCCAAGGCCATGGGCATGCACGTGGTCGCCGCCGACATTCACGAAGACAAGCTGACGCTGGCCAGGAAGCTGGGCGCGGACCTCACCGTCGATGGCCGCGACCACAATGCGGTGGCCGAAGTCCAGCGCATCATCGGTGGCGCGCATGGTGCGCTGGTGACGGCGGTCTCGCCCAAGGCGATGGAACAGGCCTTCGGTTTCCTGCGTGCACGCGGCACGATGGCGCTGGTTGGATTGCCCCCGGGTGACATCAGCCTGCCGGTGTTCAATACGGTGTTGAAGCGCATCACCGTGCGCGGCTCCATCGTCGGTACGCGCCAGGACCTGGAAGAGTCGCTGGTCTTTGCGGCAGAGGGCAAGGTGGCGGCGCATTTCACCTGGGACAAGCTGGACAACATCAATGCCATCTTTGCGCGCATGGAAGAGGGCAAGATTGATGGGCGGATTGTGCTGGACTTGAAGCAAGAAGTCCCGGCGTAAGTCGTTCAGTGATACAGAAAATGGCGGCCCCTTTGGAAGCCGCCATTTTCG
>NZ_AJVC01000001.1 GCF_000261365.1 Herbaspirillum sp. GW103 | reverse complement strand
TGCCTTGCACTTCATCCCAAACGGGACTCGCTCGCACTCACGCCTATTTATGAAATGGGTTCTAGTTATTGCTGCGGCCTCAACCTCACCAATACCCCAACACCTTCCACCACACCATTCCCACCGACGCAAACACCAGCAATTCCACCACCGCCATCACGAAGCCCACTCCCCACCACTTGCCCATGGAGACGTAGCCGCTACCGAAGATGATGGGCGAAGTGCCGGTAGCGTAATGGGTCAGCGTCATCATCACGCCCGATCCTGCGGTCATCATCAGCATGAAGGGCGCCACATACTGCGGCGGCAGCAATTGCGCGCCCACCGTGAGGAAGGCCAGCATCATCGCGCTGATGTGTGCCGTGGTACTGGCAAAGAAGTAATGCGACAGCACGAACACCAGCAGCAGCACGCCGGCCACGGCCATCCAGCCCATGCCGCTGGCGACGATGGCGGCCTTCATGCCTCCCGAGAACCACGCCACCACACCGGTCTTGTTCAACTGCTCGGCCAGCATCACCAGGGCACCGAACCAGACCAGCGTATCCCACGCGCTCTTTTCGGAGAGCACATCATCCCAGTCAATCGTGCCTGTGATGATGAGCACGAACAATCCAACGAACGCCACCACCGTGGGATCAAGTGTGAAGGCCGCCCCCAACAGCATGGCCGGGACGTTGGCCCACAGCAGCAGCAGCAACGCAAAGGTCCCCAGCATCACCTTCTCGCTGGCCCCGAGCTTGCCCATCTTGTCGAGTTCGCTGCGGGCATAGTCCACCGCGTTGGGCGTGGACTTCAATTCCGGCGGCGAGAGCAGGTAGATCACCATCGGCATGATCAGCAGACACACCAGACCGGGCAGCAGCATGCACAGCGCCCAGGTGGTCCATGAGAGTTGCAGCGCATGGCCGGTGGCCTTGGCCACGTAGTTGACCACCAGCGGATTGGGAGCGGTGGCGGTGAGGAACATGGCCGAGGTGATCGGGTTGGCGTGATAGTTGACCAGCGCCAGGTAGGTGCCGACCTTGTTCTGCGTGCCCTTGGCCGGATCGGAATCAAAGGCGTTGGCAATCGACTTCATGATGGGATGGACGATGCCGCCGCCACGCGCCGTATTGCTGGGCGTGAAGGGCGCCAGCACCAGTTCGCAAATCGCCAGGCCATAGCCGATGCCCACCGTGCGCTTGCCCAGCAGCGCGATGAACATCAGCCCGACACGCCGCCCCAGCCCGGTCTTCTTCAAACCACGCGAAATCAGGATGGCCACCACGATAAGCCAGATCAGCGGATTGGAAAAACTGGCCAGCGCATCGGCAATCGCTCCCTTGGAGGAAGTCGAGGTGACCTGCGAGAGCGAGACGATGACGATGGCCATCATCGCCATCACGCCGATGGGCATGACCTTGAGGATGATGGCCACGATGGTGGTGAGGAAGATCGCCACCAGCGCCCAGGCCTTGGGCTCCAGGCCGCCCGGACAGGGGGTGAGCAGCAGCAGGATCAGTACCGCCGTGGCAATCAGGGCCGGCACCAGCTTGAAGGGAACAGCGTCGTTGAAATACTTGAAGGTGGCTTTGAGTTGATTGAACATCGCATCATCCTGAAGACTATGAAAGCAAGATGGCCGCACAGCCTGTTGCCGTGTGGCCATCCTTGCGCCAGTATAGTCAGCCGGGTCAGCGCGCAGTCGCGCTCATTGCCGATGTTTTGATCTGGGCCAGCAAAGCGCGGTTTTATTGGCTATCAATGGAAGATCTCGGCCACCAGCGTGGCACCGATAAAGGTGCCGGCATTGGCGGCGAAGGACACCAGCACGATGCGCCAGCCAAGGCGGCGGAAGGCCGGGATATCCTTGGCCAGCGACAGGCCGGCGAAGGTCAGCATGACTGGCGTCACCGAGAGGAAATTGATCTTGCCGGTCAGAGCTACCAGCTGCGGCGCCCACGGACAGATCGGCGAGGTCAGGGCCATGGCCACGACGGAAACCCAGCACACCGCCGGTACCTTGCGCCCCGTCAGTCGGCACAGCGCGTCACCCACCGCCACCGCCGCCAGGATCACCAGCATGCCGGGCAAGGTCTCGATGGGCTTGCTGCCATAGAGAATCCAGTCGCTCACCAGGGTCAGTACCGCCGCCACCCCCCAGGCGCCCCACTTCTGCAGCGGGTTCAGCTCCGGCGCTTCGGCATGGTCGCTGGCGCTGACCTGGCTCTGCTCGGTGGAAGCGCGCGTGGTGCGCCCGAGGATGGGTTCCATCACGCGATAGCCATACACCGCCAGCGGCAGCGAGATGAAGAGCGTGAAGTAGGTACCCAGCGTGGTGGTGATGAGGTTGCTGGCCGCCGCAAAGGTCATCACATCCTTGGCCACGTCGGCAGTCTGCTGGGCCGCCACGGCGCCGGCCGCCGCCGCCATCATGCTGCCCGAACCCACGCCCGCCCCCATGGCCAGTGCATACGGATGGAAGATGTTGAGGCTGGCCAGGAAGCCTGCCAGGATGGCGATGAACACGGCTCCGAACAGGGTGCCGGTCAGGTACTCGGCCAGCACGCCGCGCCCTTCGGGAGAATCCATGCCGTAGCGCTCGCCGATGATGGCCAGGCTGGGTTCGCGCCCTACCGAGAAGGTGGCACCGATGGCTTCGCGCTTGATGCCCAGCAGCAGCGCCAGCGGCAGGCCGATCAGGATGGTGCCGACGAAATGCCCCAGCTCCTGGAAAGCCAGCGCCCAGCCGGCAGCAGCCAGCTTGGGGAGAGAACTGCCCACCATCAGGCCCAGCTTGGCGATGAACAGCAACAGCGCCGGCTGCAGCACCGAAGCCGCACGGAATTGCAGGGACGTATCCAGCCGCAGCGGCGCCGGCATGGACTTGTGCAGCAGCCCCAGCACGCCACCCATGAGAATGGCCCACACCATGGGCAGGAGCACCACCTTGCCCGGACCCACGTTGAACGTGACCGAACCGATCCAGTCGGCCAGCAGCATCACGATGGAGGTCAGGAAGTAGAGCTTCAGGAAGGGGAAGCGGCTACGCTCTCCCTGTGGTGGCGCGACATGACTGGCATAGCTTGCTTGCATCTTGCTTCTCCCTCGTGGCGACGGCTACCTTGTGCAGGCAAGGCGGCCGGTTGGTGGTGGATCGGTCAGTGTGTGCTACGTAAAGTGCCGGGCCTCAGCCGGCATAGCCGAAAGGCGTGGCCGGATTGGCCGAGGTCTCGACCCAGACGCTCTTGGTCTGCGTATAGTCGTAGAGCGCTTCCATGCCGCTGGAACGCCCGTAGCCGCTGCGGTTGAAGCCGCCAAAGGGCGAAGCCACGTTGATGGTCTTGTAGCTGTTGACCCAGAAGGTGCCGGCGTTGACGCTGGCCGCCACCCGATGGGCGCGCGCCACGTCGCGAGTCCAGACCGCACCGGCCAGGCCGAATTCGCTGTCGTTGGCGATGGCGATGGCCTCCTCTTCATCCTCGAAGGGAATGGCCACGGCCACCGGACCGAAGATCTCCGAACGCGCCACCTCCATGGCATTGCTGGCATGCGCCAGCAGTGTCGGACGCACGAAGTAGCCCTCTTCGCCATAGCGCGTGTGGCCGGCTGCCAGCGTCGCGCCCGCTTCCAGTCCACGCGCCACCATGCGCTGGATGTGCTCGTACTGCTTGCGGTTGTTGATCGGGCCGACCTCGGTGCTATCGTCCAGCGGTGCGCCCAGGCGGATCTTCTCGGCACCAGCGGCCACCGTCTCGACGAAGCGGTCATAGACCTTGCGCTGGACCAGCAGGCGCGACCCGGCCACGCAACTCTGCCCGGCCCCCGAGAAGATCGCCGCCTGGGCCCCGAAGGCCGCCAGGCGCAGGTCGGCATCCTCGAAGATGATGTTGGCCGACTTGCCGCCCAGCTCCAGCACACAGGGCATCACGCGTTCGGCCGCGGCCTTGGCGATGAGCGCGCCGGTAGCGGGCGAACCGACGAAGATCACCTTCTTCACCGTCCAGGTCGCCATGGCCTGCGGCACCATGGTCTGGCCCAGTCCGGCCAGCACGTTGACCAGGCCGGCCGGCAGACCGGCCTGCTCGCCCAGGCGGGCGATGGCCAGCGAGGAGAAGGGAGTCAGTTCGGAAGGCTTGAGCAGCACCGCATTGCCGGTAGCCAGCGCGGGGCCGAGCTGCCAGCCGCAGGTGAAGGCCGGCGCGTTCCAGGGCGTCATCTGCAGTACCGTGCCATAGGGTTCGCGGCGGGTGTAGTTCAGGTGCGAACTGGGGACGGGAATGACTTCGCCGTAGAACTTGTCGGCCCATCCTGCGTAGTACTCGAACATCTCGGCGACCTTCTGCATCTCGGCGCGGCAATCGCGAATGGGCTTGCCCGAGGAGATCGCTTCCAGTCGCGCCAGCGGTTCAGCCTCGGCGCGGATGACTGCGCCCACGGCATACAGGGCGCGGCCCCGTGCAGCGTGGCTCAGCGCCCACCACTGGCGCTGCGCGCGCTGGGCGGCCACGGCCGCCGCCTCGACTGCGGCGGCACCGCCATCGCGGTAGCTCAGCGAAGCACGACCGGTGGCGGGGTTGTAGAGCTGGATACTCTCGCCCTGCCCCGAGACCAGTTCGCCGTTGATCCAGGAACCGATCTCCCGGGCACCGGGGAAGAAATGGCCAAAGGCCAGCATGAGGTTTTCTGCGTCATTGCTTTGCATGGAGGACTCCGGAAATCAGTGTTCGATGTAATTGACGATGCGGTTGAAATCTTCCTCATCGGCCAGGCCTTCCACGCTGCGCGCCCACAGCCGTCCCGCTTCCCTGGACAGGGGCGTGGAGCTGCGGGTCTCTTCGATCAGGTTCATGGCCAGGCGCAGATCCTTGCGCATCAGTTTCATGGTGAAGCCCGAATCGAAGGCTTCATTGAAGATCCAGGTCGGATAAAACACCTCGATCACCTTGCTGTTGGCCGAACCCAACGCCAGGCCCTGGAAGATCTGACGCACATCCAGCCCGGCAGCGGCCGCAATGCGTGCCGCTTCGCCAGCGATGAGAAGATGGGTGCCGGTGACCAGGTTGTTGAGCAGCTTGGCCACGTGGCCCGCGCCCACCGGGCCGACGTGCACGCGCTTGGCGCTCATCACCGCCAGGACCGGCTCGATGCGCGCGACGGTCTCGGTGCTGCCGCCGATGACCATGCCCATGGTGGCCGTGGCCGCGCCCTTGGGTCCGCCGCTGACCGGCGCATCCACCAGCTCCATGCCGGCCGCCTGCAACAGTGCGGCCAGGCGACGGGTGCTGTTGGGGTCGGCCGTGGTGGTGTCGACGATCACCAGTCCGGGCGCGCCATGCTGCAGCAGTCCACCCTCGCCCTCTACCACCTGCTCCACGATGTCCGAGGTCGGCAGCGACAGCACCACCATCTCCACGGCCGATGCCAGCGCCGCAATCGTGTCCACACAGCGCACCCCTTGCTGGGCCAGGGCCGTGCGGGTGGATTCCTGGGCGTCATAGCCCAGCACCTCATAGCCCCCGCGCTGCAGGGAAAACGCCATGCCACGGCCCATGTTGCCCAGGCCAATCACTCCGATCTTCTTCATCCTCGTCCTTTGCGTTCTCAAACGATCAACTCATGCTCACCAAATGGAGGCGGGCTTGCGCCAGCATGATGCGAGGCTCGCACCGATTTTGCGCATCGCAGCAAAATCACTGACATACCGCACAAGATGCAAGTTGTTCGCAGCGTGATGCACGAACTTGCATCTGATGGGCGTTGAGTTTGGCGGCTTTGATCACTACAATCAATCCGCACAGATCATGTTTATTGTTCTAATTTTGAGAACACGGAGACTCGCATGGGCGATACGCTCAATGACCATCGCATTGCCTATCTGCACGAAGCGGTACGCACCGGCAGCGTACGAGCGGCGGCCGATGCCCTCGACATCGCGCCCTCGGCGGTGAGCCGACAGATCAGCCTGTTGGAACAGGAACTGGCGGTGTCGCTGATCGAGCGCCACAAGCGCGGCGTCAGTCCGACCGAAGCCGGCGCCCTGCTGCTGGAGTATTACCGGGAGCAGCGCTCGCACCAGTCCGACGTGCTGGCCAAGCTGCAGGAGATTCGCGGCCTGAAGCGCGGATCGATCAACATCATCATGGGGGAGGGATTCATCTCGGACATGGTAAGCGGGCCCATCAAGCAGTTCTGCAAGAAATACCCCGAGATTGCGCTGGTGCTGGACCTGGCCGGCACCAACGAAGTGGTCAGTGCGGTGGCCGCCGACGAGGCCGAGATCGGGCTGGTCTTCAATCCGCCGGTCGAGGCCAAGATCGTCAGCCGCGCGGTGGCGCGCCAGCCCATGTATGCCATCGTGGGTCGGCAGTTTCCGTTGCTGGGGAAAGCGGAGTCGGTGACGCTGCGCGAACTGGCAGGCTACCCGATGGCGCTCACGCACCTGGCTTATGGCACGCGGCAGCTGGTGGAAGCGGCCACGCTGATCGAGAAGACCCGGCTCACACCCACCATCACCACCAACTCGATTGCCATCCTCAAGCATTTCGTGAAGTCCGAACTGGGCTTCACGCTCTTGCCGCTCTTTGCGGTGACCACCGAACTGGCGGCCCGCGAGCTCTATGCGATCCCGGTACGCAATGCCTTGCTGGCCCGCTCGGAAGCCCACCTCATCACGCGCACCGGGCGGCAGCTCTCCACCGCTGCAAACCGGCTGTTGCAGCATCTGAGCACGCGCATGAAAGCCTTCCAGGACTGAGCGCCACGCTCCAGGCATGTTGCGCGGCCATGACGCATGCCCGCGCATTTTGACCACAGCGGCGCCGCATTGTTATGATCCCGCCTATCACTCTAGGGGAATGGCAATGCAGCGCTGGACAATTTCGGTCGATGACGACCTGGCGGCAGAGTTCGACAGGTTCGTGGACAGCAAGGGCTATTCGAACCGCTCCGAAGCCTTCCGTGACCTGGTGCGCAAGGAACTGGGACAGACTGAACTGGAGGAGGGCAAGTCGCGCTGGTGCGTGGCCACCGTCAGCTACATCTACGACCACCATGAGCGCATGCTGGCCAACCGGCTGACCCAGCTGCAGCATGAGCATCACGACGTCGCCATCGCTTCCCAGCACGTCCACCTGGATCACGACAATTGTCTGGAGACGACGATCCTCAAGGGACGTGTGGACGAAGTACGCGCCTGCGCCGACGCGATCATTTCACAAACCGGCGTGCGGCATGGGAACGTCCACATCGTGCCGGTCGAGATGAAGAGGGAAAAATACGTGCGTGCCACCCACGGGCATGGCCACGTTCATTTTCATCCGAAGTCTTGACGCGCGCTCAGGGAGGCGCTCAGCGGATATCCGATGCGGGCGGCAGATCCAGTTCGTCATAGCGCCGCCACTTGTAGATCAGCAGCGATAGCAGCCACGCGGCCACGAAGAGCCCGATGATGAGATAGCCGATCACGCCGAAGCTGTCGCTGAGCCGACCGATGAAGTCCCAGAAAGCACCCGACAATTCAAGCTTGTCCGCCATCAGCCCCAGCACTTCGATACTGCCCACCAGTACCGCCACCAGCACCGAGACAAAGGTGATGGTCATGTTGTAGTAGAGCTTGCGCACAGGCTTGACGAAGGCCCAGCCATACGCGCCCAGCATCAGGATGCCGTCGGTGGTGTCGATCAGCGACATGGCAGCCGTAAAGAGCAGCGGGAACAGCAGGATGGTCCAGATCGGCAATCCATTGGCCGTCTGGGTCGCCGAGATGCCGAGCAGGGAAATTTCGGTGGCGGTATCGAAGCCCAGCCCGAACAGGAAGCCCAGCGGATACATGTGCCAGCTGCGCGTGATGAGCTTGAACATGGGCCGGAAAATGCGCGCCATGAAGCCACGATTGCCCAACAGCAGATCAACGTCTTCCTCAACGTAAGGTTTGCCACTACGCAGGTCGCGGAATTTGCGCCAGACGGACCTGAGCACGATCAGGTTCAGCATCGCGATGAGCAGCAGGAAGAAGGCAGAGACCAGCGTCCCGATGATGCCGCCGATTTCATGGAAGGCTTCCATATGCGTCTTAAGGGCCATCGCACTCAGTGCCAGCAGCAGGCAGGCGAGAATGACCACCGTCGAGTGGCCCAGCGAAAACATCAGGCCGACGGCCACCGGCTTCTTGCCATCCTGCATCAGCTTGCGGGTCACGTTGTCGATGGCGGCGATGTGATCGGCATCCACAGCGTGCCGCAGCCCGAAACCATAGGCCAGAAACGCCGTCCCAAGCAGCAGGGGCGTCTGCCGGAACGCCAGATACGCCGCAATCCAGACGGCAACGTTGAAGAAAATCAGGAAGGCATAGATGCCAATGAGCTTGTTCCGCAGTTCGGGGGCGGCGTCATTGAGCACGGTGCGCAAGGATCGAAGCATGGCGGCCTGGCAATGGGGCGGCTCGCTCAGGAAAGAGCGCCGACCTTCATATGATTAAAAAATAAATCATCATACTCTTTATCGCTGACCATGGGCTGACTGCACAGCTTGTGCCGATGGGATGACGGCAGAAAAGAGAACGCCCCGTTGCACAAGCTGCACAACGGGGCGCTTTCCAGGCATGCAGAAAATTCATGCCTGCATGTGCATCCATTCCTTGCGTGCCTGCTTCAGACGGGCCACGCCTTCGATGATCTCCGCGGGTTGGGCGTTGGCGAAAGACAGCCGCCAGTGGCCCGCCTCGGCCCGGGTCGCGTAGAAGGCGCTGCCGGGCACGTACATCACGTTGTGGCGCACCGCGACCTGCAACAGCGCGCTGGCGTCCGTGCCATCCTGCCAGCTGGCCCAGATGAACATGCCACCTTCCGGCGCGATCAGCGAGAGACCATCACCGAAGGCTTCGCGCAGGGACGACAACATGATCGCGCAACGTTCGCGATAGGTGGCGATGATGTGAGGCAGGTGCTCCTCCAGATGACCGTCCTGCAGATAGCGCGCCGCGACCATCTGCATCCACGGGGCAGTACACAGGTCACCGGTCTGCTTGGCGATGACGGCCCGACGCAGGATCTCGCCGGGGCCACACATCCACCCGATACGCAAACCCGGTGCCACGGTCTTGGACAGGCTGGACAAGTAGACCAGCCAGTCGCGCGCGCCTTCGATCTCATGCGCGACCTGCAGCAGGGGCGGTTCGGCCTGCCCGGAGAAGCGCAGCTGGCCGTAGGGATCATCCTCGATCACGATGAACTGGTAACGCACCGCCAGCGCCAGCAAGTGGCGCCGCCGTGCCAGCGGCAAGGTGGCACCGGTCGGATTGGCAAAGCTCGGCACCAGGTACAGCAGCTTGGGCCGGGCGCCCGCCAGCAGCATGGTTTCCAGCGCACCGGTATCCATGCCTTGGCCATCACCGGGGATTTCCATCAGCTCGGCACCGGCCAGGCGCAGGGCCTGGATCGCCGCCGGATAGCAGGGCCGCTCGATGACCACGCCATCGCCCGGTTCCAGCAGGATGCGCAACAACAGCTCAAAGCCCTGCTGCGAACCGGTGGTCACGATCAGATCACCCGGATCGGCACCGCCGATGCGCTTGCGCGTGAGCTCCCTGAGCACCTGCGCCAGCTGCGTCGTGCCCTCGGTGGCGCCATATTGCAGACAGGCCGCAGCCGCGCTGTCGAGCAGGGTGGCGGCGCTCTTTGCCAGCCCTTGCGTATCGAACAGCGACGGCGCCGGATAACCGCCGGCAAAGGAGATCATGCCGGCTTGCTGCGTGTACTTGAACAGCTCCCGGATGGGCGAGCCCTGGGGCGACTGGAAGGCCGGATTGAAACGATAGGCTGCGGTCATGATCGACAAAAGCTTATTGCTCGATCATGCGGTTCCAGCGGTTGTTCCACTCGGAGCGCTTTTCGTTGACGGTGTCCCAGTCCACGGTGTTGAGGTTCCTGGTCAGCACTTCGCTCTTGCCCAGCTTGGCTTGCGCGGCCTCCGACAACGGCACGTTGCGGTTGACCGGAATGGAGTTGGCCAGTGCCATGCTCTTGGCCTGTACCGCCGGGGTCAGCAGGTATTCCAGCAGCTTCTGGGCCAGTTCAGGCTCGCTGTTGCCCTTGATCGGGCAGGCGCCGGTCATGAGCAGCACGCCGCCTTCCTTGGGGGTGGCGAATTCGGCCGGGATGCCCTTGTCCTTCAGATTGGCGATACCGGTCACGGTCAGCGGGAAGATGGCCGCTTCATTGGTCTGCACCATCTCGGAAATCTTGGCCGAGCTGGAGAGGTATTCGATCACGTTGGGGCCGATGGTGCTGCCCCATTTCTTGAAGCCGGGATCGACGTTCTTGTCGGTGCCGCCCACCAGACGGTTGAACATCATGAAGCCATACAGACCGAAGGTGCTGGCGGAGATGGACTGGAAGACCACCTTCTGCTTGTACTTGGGATCGGCAAAATCCATCCACGAGGTCGGTGCCGGCCAGCCCTTCTCGGCGAACAGCTTCTTGTTGTAGCCGATGCCGAGCACGCCCATCTCGATGGCCACGGCCTGGTCATTGGCCAGACGCGCGAAGGGATAGACGTCCTTGAGCACGGCGGCGTCCTTGACCTTCTCGCACAGGTTCATGTTGATGGCGCGGTACATGATGCCGTCATCGAGGAAGGCCACGTGCATCTGCGGCTTGTCGCGCTGGGCCTGCATCTTGGCGATGATGTCCGAAGAGGTGCCGGGCACCACCACCACCTTGACGTTGTTGGCCTTCTCGAAGTCAGGGAAGATCGAGGCGGTGTAGTTCTTTTCCATCGTGCCGCCGTTCATGCCGACGTAAATGGTCTTGGTCTGCGCCTGCGCGCCCGTGGCGAGCAGGGTCGCGGCGATTGCACAGGTGACTGCCAGGGTCTTCATCTTCATTACTGCACTCCTTGCCGGTTTGCCGTTGTGGATCCCGCTTGCGCGGGCGTGGGTCGTGGGATGCCCTGCCGGATCCCTTGTGGTGGAGCAGGGATCCGGCAGGGGTGCTGCATGTTTCCAGGGGAATGAACCGATGGACTTCGCCGTCGTTCAGTCGATGTCGAACTTCACGCCCTGCGCCAGCGGCAGGGTCTTGCTGTAGTTGATGGTGTTGGTGGCGCGGCGCATGTAGTTCTTCCAGGCGTCGGAACCGGATTCGCGGCCCCCGCCGGTTTCCTTTTCTCCGCCGAAGGCACCGCCGATTTCCGCACCGCTGGTGCCGATGTTGACGTTGGCCAGACCGCAGTCGCTGCCGGTAGCCGAGACGAAGAGTTCGGCCTCGCGCATGTCATTGGTGAAGATGGCCGAGGACAAGCCTTGCGGCACGGCATTGTTCATGGCGATGGCCTCGCTCAGTTCATCGTACTTGACGATGTAGAGGATGGGCGCGAAGGTCTCGTGGTGCATGATGGCGGTCTGGCCGGGCATGGTGACCAGGGCCGGACGCACGTACCACGATTGCTGGCCCATCACGTCCACGCGTTCGCCGCCGGTGACTTCACCGCCCTGCGCACGCGCCTGCGAGAGCGCCTCCTGCATCGCATCGAAGGCGGCCTGATCGATCAGCGGGCCGACCAGGGTGTCGCCCTGCAACGGATCACCGACCTTCACGCTGGCGTAGATGCGCTTGATCTGCGCCACCACCTGATCGTGGATGCTGCTGTGAACGAACAGGCGGCGCAGACTGGTGCAGCGCTGGCCGGCCGTGCCCACCGCCGAGAAGGTGATGGCACGCAGCGCCAGGCTCAGATCCGCCGAGGGCGCCACGATCATGGCGTTGTTACCGCCCAGTTCCAGCAGGCTGCGACCCAGGCGCTCGGCCACGACGGTGGCGACCTTGCGGCCCATGCGCACGCTGCCGGTGGCACTCACCAGCGGCACGGCTGCCGAGCGCGACAGGGTTTCGCCCAGATCGGCACCACCGATGAGCAGGCCGCACAGCTGCGCCGGCACCAGGTTCGGACGCTGCGCCGAGAAACGCGCCACAGCCTTGGCAAAGAGCGCCTGTACGGCCAGGGCGGTGACGGGCGTTTTTTCCGAAGGTTTCCACACCACGGCATTGCCGCACACCAGTGCCAGCGCGGCGTTCCACGCCCACACCGCGACCGGGAAGTTGAAGGCGGTAATCACGCCCACCACGCCCAGCGGATGCCAGGTTTCCATCATGCGGTGGCCGGGCCGCTCGGAGGCGATGGTCAGGCCATGCAGCTGGCGCGACAGGCCGACGGCGAAGTCGCAGATATCGATCATTTCCTGCACCTCGCCCAGGCCTTCGGAGAGGATCTTGCCGGCTTCCTGAGTCACCAGGGCACCCAGTTCATCGCGATGCTCGCGCAGCACTTCACCCAGCACGCGCACCAGTTCGCCGCGCACCGGCGCCGGCACTTCGCGCCAGGCCAGGAAGGCTTGTTGCGCACCGGCGATGGCGGCTTCAGCGTGGGCCGGCGTCTGCGCCTTGAGTTGCGCGATGATCTCGCCATCGCGCGGCGAGCGAATCACCAGATCGTTGCCGGCGTAGGCCGAGAAGTCGGCTCCCAAGGTGGAGAAGATGCGTGGAGAAGACATGGGATTCCCTTGAAAAGTGGAGTGGGATGGGTCTGGAACGGTGCAGTATAAGGACAGCAAGTGCCATTGTTAAAACCAAAAATATTCACCACATCATGAGTTTTTGGAATGCACCGACCTGGCGCGCGAGAATCGACGGGGATGAGCAAGGATGGTGCGGCGCATCACTTCATATCGCCCGGAAGCGCAGGTGGAATGGGCATTCCGGCGCCGATGCCGGGGCCGCTCGGGAGGCCGCTTGCGCGCCATTCACGGCGCGCCGGGAGGATCACCAGCGCGCGCATGCAAACCGCGCGGGCATGAGTTTTAGTCAGCCTGGGAAATTCGCGCACCGAATCGATGCACATGCACGAAGGGCCTCAGCCTCCCTGCGCTTCGCTCAGAATCCACTCACGGAACTTGAGGATGGCGGCCTTGCCGGCATTCTTTTCGGGATAGACGAGGTAATAGGATTGCGGACTCTTGACCGCCAGCGGGAAAGGCACGTGCAACTGCCCCAGGCTGATCTCGGTCTCGACCATGAACTTGGGCATGAGCGCCACGCCCATGCCGGCCACGGCGGCCTGGATGACCATGGCCAGTTGCTCGAAACGCGGTCCCGACAAGGCATTGGGGCAATCCACGCCGACGTGGCGGAACCAGTCCTGCCACGCCTGCGGACGCGTGGTGTGCTGCAGCAGCGTGACGTTGGCCAGGTCATCCACCGTGCGCAGACGTTCGGCCAGCGCCTTGCTGCAGACCGGCACCACTTCCTCGCCCATCAGGCGCACCATGACCGTATCGGGCCAGTCGGGTTCGCCAAAGTGGATGGCGGCATCCACCTGGCGCGTATTGAAATCGAAGGGCAGCACTTCCGTGCTCAGGTTCAGCAGGACGTCCGGATGGGCGGCGGCAAACTTGGCCAGGCGCGGAATCAGCCACTTCACGCCGAAGGTCGGGAGGATGGCCAGGTTGAGCACGCTGGCCAGGCTGTTGTAGGTCATGACCTGGAAGGTCGCCATCTCGATCTGCTTCAGGATGGTGGAGACCTGGGACGCATAGTCGCGCCCGGCCTCGGTGAGGATCAGGCGGCGGTTGATGCGCTCGAACAGCTTGACGTTGAGGTACTCCTCCAGGATCGCCACCTGGCGACTCACTGCGCCCTGCGTCATGTGCAATTCATTGGCCGCCTTGGTGAACGACATGTGCCGTGCCGAGGTGTCAAAGGCAATCAGGCAGGACGTTGACGGGATGAAACGACGCATGGGACGGATGCCGCTGGCTGAAGGCGGGGCAGAAGATGACGGACCCCGCACTATAGCAAATGGTCCGCCCTCCTCTCCAGCGTGGCCGGCACGCGTCATGTGAAACGCGTATTGCCCAGCAGGCAGTGCGGATCGAACACCGCTTGCACACGGCCGGCCAGTGCGCGTTGTGCGGGCTGCGTGTAGCGCTGGTAGTAATGCTGGTTGAAGGGACCGATGCCATGCTCGGCGCTGAAGCTGCCTTGGTAACTTTTTGCAACCAAGTCATAGAGCGCGGTGCGCAAGGCTTCGATGCGTTCCGGCGGGAACTGCGGCTGATGTGCCGGTGCGATGGCGAGGTTGAAGTGCACGCCGCCGTCGCCCCAGTGACCGAAGTCGAATACCTCGGCACCGGCGAAGTCACGCGCCACCAGGGCCAGTGCTTCCGCGCGGAAGGCCGGCATGCGCGAGCGCGAGACCGAGATGTCGAAGGCGACGATCTTGCCTTCCTGCTTGACGCTGTCGCTGATGGCATGGCGCAGACGCCACAGCGTCTCGGGCTTGTCGACTACGGCATCGACGATGGCATCGTCGAAGTGACGCTCCAGCCAGGCCATGAAAAGCTTGTCGAGATCGAAGTGCTCGCTGGCCTGCGAGGACGAACTCACTTCCACCAGCAAGGCATAGTCCGGAATTGGATCAAAGGGTGCGTTCACCTGCGGCAGGTGGCGCAAGACGGAGGCCAGCGCATTGCGCGAGATGCCCTCAAAGGCCGAGAGGAAATCGGCGAACTGTGTCTGGGCATCCTGCAGCAGGCGCAAACCCGCTTCCAGCGAGGCCGGCACGATCAAGGCGGTAGCGCGCTGGCGCGGCAGCGGATGCGCGCGCAGCACCGCCTGGGTGACGATGCCATAGCTGCCGGCCGTGCCGATGAAGAGCTGTTTCCAGTCCGGGCCGGTATTGTTCTTGTGCAGGCGGTTGCCCATCTCCAGCAGTTCGCCGGGCGGCTGCATCAACAGAGCTTGCAGGCCCAGGGTGTTGTGGCGCACGTCGCCATAGCGGATCAGGCGCGCGCCGCCGGTGTTGGCGGCCAGCATGCCGCCCACCGAGGGATCGGCCCCCAGGTCGATGGGGAAGCACAGGCCGTGCGGGGCCAGCGCCTGGTTCAGGTCCGACAGGCGGGTGCCGGCCCAGGCCTGGACCACGCCATCGACCGGATCGATATCGATCACGCCCTTGATGCGCTCCATGCTGAGGATTAGTTGCAACCCTGAACTATCAGGCGAAGCCGCGCCGACCAGGCCGGTGTTGGCCCCCTGCGGGATCAGCCGGATATTCTCGGCTGCGCACAGGCGCATGAGTTCGGCGGCCTCGGCCACATTGGCCGGACGCGCCACGCACAGGGCCTGTCCGGCCCCATAGCGCGGGCCGTGCTCATAGGGCTGGCGCTCGGGCGCAGAGGTGATCAGGCCGGCGTTGCCCAGCAGGTCCTGCAGGCGCGCCAGCGCGGCGTCAGCAGACACTGGCCGCCTCGTCGCTGGCCGCACCGGGGGCCACCGCCTCGGTCATTTTGAAGATGCCTTGCGCGTTGCCGCTGTCAAACGTCAGGTCCAGCTTGCGCTGGCCGGCCTCGTCGGCGAAATAGTCACGCGAGATGAATTCGTAGAACGAACCCGGCACGGTGACGGCGACCGGCTGGCCATCCTCATCCTGCAACTGGTAATCGACCTTGACCGCACGGAAGGCGGTCTGGCGCACGCGGCCATTGCGCGAGACTTCCACCTGATCCTTGATGGGACGGCCCAGCTGGCGCTGGCGCTCGGCGGTGGCGACCACGTCGGAGACACGGTCGGTGGCGTGATTGAAGGCATTGCCTTCAGTGGAGATCCAGGCCATCTCGGCGGATTCGGCCTTGAGCGTTTCGTATTGCGCCAGGGTCGGCAGGTCGTGATGGCGGGCGAAGCACTTGAGCATCGAGGGCAGCAGGCGCCTGGCCTCGTCCATGCCCAGCTTGCCTTGTGCGGAGAGCTTGGCCAGCAGGGCCAGCACCTCATCGGAGAGCGGATTGCGCGACGTCGCCAGCACGGCATCCACGGTCTGCTGGAACTGGGGCGAGAACTGTTCCGGATGCAGTTCGCTCACGAAGAACTGGGCGATCTGTTCAGCGTCGTCGATGTGGGTATAGACGCGGCCGGTCATCTTGATGCGCGCCAGCGGGTAGGTGCCGGTCTGCTGGTAGCCCAGCGGCAGCAGCACGCTGGTGAAGAGCGTTTCGCCATCAGGGAAACCGCTGTCGCGGCCCAGGCGCACGGTACGCACGGCACCGTGGTCGAAGCAGATCTTCACGCCCTCGCGCTCGGCATCGGCCACGTAGTCACGACCGGTGGCGACCTGTTGCAGCAGGCCTTCGAAGAGCAGCATGTTCAGGGCCTGCGCCAGTTCCAGGCGCGAGACCTCGGCGGCTGCCGGACGCAGGGTCGAGGCAGGGACTTCCAGGCGCGCGAACTGGCGCTGCACCAGGGCCTCGTCGCCGTAGTGGGAAAGCAGGAGTTGATGGAGATTGCTGTGCTGCGCGGAGATCGTCATTTGCGTGCCTTTGACCGGGTGACTATGAGATAGCCTCATGGTAAGGGCAGCTTGGGGTCGGAATAAAACGATTATTTCTGAGGCTTCAATGCCTTTTACTCATGCAAGAGGGGACTATGGAGAGACGAACACGGACCCGCGCGGGACTGGCGGGAGCCGTTGATGCCAATGTCGATCACGATGCCGAGCAGATGCCTGATCTGTCCATTGACGGTCGTCCCGGAGAGGAAAGTCGGGTGCATCCTGCGATGGTTCGGCATCGCCCTCTTCCCTCTACAGTGCTGCACACCGAAAACCCCCTCCACGGTGACGCAGCGCCGGCGCGAGCTTTCGCCCGCAGTGCCCCCCGACACATGACCGACAGGGAACGACAGGGGAACTGTATTACAAGCAGGACAATTTGATTAGCCGTCCTTTTACGAATGAACTCGTTAATCAAATTGAACAATGCGAAGAGAGTCTGACCTCACCGCGCCGGCCGATCTCCGTCTTCAGGCGGATGCCGACGTGCGAAATATTCCTCGATCTGCGCAATGCAGGCCAGGATCTTGGCGGGCACCGCGTCACGGTGGCGGGTGGTGATGAAGGCCCAGAATCCCTCCAGCGACCACTCCGGCAGCACCTCGACCAGCCGCCCTGCCTCCAGATCGGCTTGTACCTTGCTGCGCAGGAAGCGGCCGATACCGTGTCCCTGGAGCGCCAGCTGCCGCACCGAACGTGCGTGGTTGGCGGTGATGCGTGGACTGAGCCGCATCTGCGCGCACTGCCCGGTGCGATGGTGGAGCGTGAGCTCGACGATGGCATCGGGCGCATGGGGGGTGAAGAACAGCATCTGCTGTTGCAGCAGATCCTCGGGGCGACGAATCGGTGGCCGCCCCGTCAGGTAGGCCGGTGCCGCGCACAGCACGGCTTGCATGCGGGCCAGCGGGATATCGGCGGGGCCGGGTGTCTTGCCAACGCGCAGGGCCAGGTCGACGCTGTGATCCATGAGATCGACGTTGTGATCGCAGACGTCGATGCTGATGCGCAGCTGGGGATGGCTGCGGATGAAATGTTCCAGGGCGGGCACCAGGTATTCGGGAGCCATGAAGCTGGAGGCGGCGATACGCAGTTCACCCACCAGTTCCTTGTGCAGGCTCTCGGTGGCATCGCGGGCCTCGTTGGCCAGGGCAACGATGCGTGCGCAGTGGGCATAGAAACCCTGGCCGGCTTCGGTCAGGCTGAGCTTGCGGGTGGTCCGGTGCAGCAGGGTGGTACCGAGAATGGATTCGAGCGCACTGATGTGCTGGCTGACCGAGGAAGAGGTCAGTCCCAGTTCGCGAGCGGCCTTGGAAAAGGCCCCCAGTTCGACGACGCGGGAGAAGATCACCATGCGGGGCAGGTAATCCATGGCGTGGTTTTTCATCTTGGCGCGGTAGGAGGTCGATGAGTCAGAGTGCGCCAACTATAGCGCGCGCAGAGGTAGGATGAGCAGATGAGCTGAGTGGGAGATTGGGGCCTGTTTCCTGTTTGACGGGAGAGATGGGGGCGCGATGAGATAGTCACGGAACTCACCGAGATCATCGATCCGCACAGGCTGATGAGGATGCCCGGCATGGTGAGAGGAAGCGCCAAAGTCATCTGCGAAAAGCCCGGACCAAAGATGATCACTTCCCCGGCACCGCCATCTGTTGCGCAACATGCGCGAAGGCAGTACAGCCATCGGGGTGTGCTGGAACCATGCCGACCTGGATGAATTGCAGCAGCTGCCGTATCGCCATGACAAAGGGAGGGTGAGGCGGTAAGGAGTCCATATCATGCGCATCATAGAGATGACATTAAATCATATAAGGTTACATCTATAATACAAACAATGAATGATAGACGAACATAGATAATTCATTAACCCTTATAATGTCACATCTATGAACGGAGAAAAGCATGCCCAAGAAACTCTCCACGGCACAAGACTGGCCAACGCTGATACAGGAACGTCTGACGACCTGGGGCAAATGTATTGCCACCCAGCGCCTGCGCCAGCGCATCACTGCCAATGATCTGTCTGCCCGGCTGGGAATCTCGCGGGTGACGCTGGCCAGGATGGAAAAAGGCGATCCCGGTGCCGGCGTGGGCGCCTATCTGACTGCGCTTCTTGCGCTGGGCCTGTTCGACCAGGCCGTACCGGCATTGCCTGCCGAGCTTTGGCAAGGAGACTACGGTCAGCGTGTCAGAACCAGCCGGGAGAAAAAGGGAGCTGCCGACGATGACTATTTCTAAACCGGTCTATGTCTATCTGCAGCGTCCCGACAATGGTCAGTGGGTCACCGTTGGCCGGTACAAGACGGGCGGTCCTGGCGAAGGATTTTTCAGGTATGCCCCCTCTTACATCGAGGCCGGGCATACCTGGACCATTGACCCGCAGAACTTGAGGTTTTTGCCGGATAGGGATTTCCGGGCACAACGGTATCAAGGTCTGCATGACGTGTTACGCGACGCCTGCCCGGATGCCTGGGGGCAAGCGCTGCTGCGCCGCGCACACAATCTTTCGGAAGATGCTCCGCCGCTGCAATACCTGCTCAAGGCCAGCAATCTGGACCGCTGGGGGGCGCTCGCCGTGGGCACAAGTACCAAGCCGCCCGGTGCGCAAATCAACACGCCTGGCCTGCCTCAACTCAATGAAGTGATTGAAGAACTGGCAGCACTGGCGGAACATCGTCCTGCCATCCGTGCCAGCCTTCGCAAACGGCTGGTCCAGACCGCCAGCGTCGGCGGTGCGCGGCCCAAGGCGACGGTGCGAGGCGACAACGGCCAGTTTTGGCTGATCAAGCCGGAGATTGCCACAGACGCTGGCCCTGTTCCCCTGCTTGAGCACGTCGGGCAGCAATGGGGTAGGGCCAGTGGATTGCACTTTGCCGAAACCGTCTATCACGCCCAAGCCGGCGGCAGAAAGACGGTACGGGTTCTCAGGTTTGACCGCACAGGTCAGCAACGCCACATGTGCGTGAGCGCCGCCTCCTTGCTGCAGGCTGAATATCCGGGGCGTCACGAGACGGACCGCTGGAGCTATCCGCGTCTGGCCGAAGAACTCAGGTTGGCGGGTGCGCCAAGTGAAGACCGTATCGAACTGTTTGGGCGCATGGTGTTCAATGCCGTCTGCGGCAACGATGATGACCATGTGCGCAATCATGCGATCGTCTATCAGGAAGACGATCGCCGCTGGCGCCTCGCACCCGCGTTTGACGTGGTGCCGAACCCGGTGGAAACGCCCGCCCGTCTGCACATGCAGCTATCACAGGGGCGCTTCGACATTTCCCGAGAGGCCGTTCTGGCTGACGCCCATCGTTTCGGATTTGCCAGTCGCGAGGAGGCCGCAACTTGGCTCGACAAGCTGCTGGTACGCATCACGGCCAGCTTTGACGAGCTTGCAGATTGCCTCGATCAGCAATGGCAAACCCTGCTGCGCGAACGCTTGTCTCAGCAGGTCGCCCTCCTGAGCGGACGGCAACAGCGCCACGACAGCTAGAGGCTAACGGAGAGACAATCGCCAAGGCAGTTTGACGCTGGCCGACGCACGCGTCTCTCGCTCAGGCTCAGGCGGCTTGCGACAGCGTCGGCTGGCCGGCCTGGGTGCGCAAGGCCGTGATGTGATCGAACAGGTAGCGCGCATCACGGTCGATGCCCGAGAAGCGACCCGATCCCCAGGTGTATTGCCACGGCAAGCCGAGGAAGTACAGACCGGGGGCAGCCGTCACGCCGCGCTCATGGCCGGGATAGCCACGACCGTCAAAGATGGGCTCGGCGATCCAGCTGAAATCGGTACGAAAACCAATGCACCACACCACCGCCGAGATGTCGCGCCCGCGCAAATCCAGCGTGCGCAGTTCCTCTGCCGGAGGCTGCCACACGGGCACGTAGCGCGCCTCCGTGGGTGCCTCGATCTGCTGCGCGGCGATGAACTTGTCGATGCTGTCCTTGATGCTTTCGGAGACCGCATCGGCTTCGTCGAGATAGCCCTTGAGACCGCCACCGAAACGTACCACGTCGCCTTCCAGTCCTTCGAACTTGCCGTAGAGCTGCATGCCTTCCAGCGCGAACTTGCGCAGGTCGATGTCGCGTCCGCCATCGCGCCCGGTCACGTAGTGATTGGTCTTCTCGCGCACGCCCGTGCCCAGCGGGTGCTGGTCCACGGGGAGATCGTAGTACTTCATCTTGTCCAGCCATTCCACCACGTCCTTGCCGCGATAGGTGCGCGCCACGCGCGGTGCCTCGCCCACGCCGAGGTGCACGCGGCGACCGGCCAGATGCAGGTCTTCGGCAATCTGGCAGCCGGACTGGCCGGTGCCGACCACCAGCACTTCGCCCTCCGGCAACGATTGCGCATTGAGGTACTGGCTGGAGTGGATCTGCACGATGTCGGCCGGCAGACGCTCGGCGGCGCGCGGCACCACCGGGATGTGATAGCCGCCGACGGCGACCACCACCTGATCGGCCGTGTAGGCGCCATCGCTGGCAGTGATGTGCCAGCGATGGCCCACGCGCCAGAGCTTCTCGACGGTCACGCCTTCGCGCACCGGTGGCTGGAAGCTGGCTACGAAGCCATCGATGTAGGCCACGATCTCGTCTTTCTTCATGAAACCGTAGGGATCGTCGCCGCGATAAGGATAGCCGGGCAGATTGCATTGCCAGTTGGGCGTGACCAGGCAGAACGTGTCCCAGCGCTCATGGCGCCAGGCGTGGCCGACCTGGTGTTTTTCCAGCACCAGGTGATCGATGCCGGCCTGCTTCAGATACCAGCTGATGGACAGGCCAGCCTGGCCGCCGCCGATGATGATGACGCCGTGATGGCGCGCTGCGCCTTGGGCTTGGGTGGACATGGTGTTCCTCTTGCAGTGATGTCGTGTTGAATGGAAAGTCGGTGACGAGGTGATCAGGGCCTGATCAGGGAATGAAGGATTCGACCCGGACCACGGGATCGGCAGTGCCCTCGAAGCGGGCCGCCGTTTCTTCGATGCGGCGCAACTGGTCCAGCGCCGATGAGCAGGCAAAGCCATACTTCTGCCGCACCCGCTCGCTGCCGATGTTCAGTGCCGTAGCACTGCGCTCGACGAACTCGGCCAGGGCATAGGTGCGGCCAGCCTCCAGGTGTTCCTTGACCACCAGCGAAGGCGAGTAGCAATCGGTGACGGTATCGTCCGGCCAGCGGACACGAAAGTGCATTTCAGGCATGGTGTTCCTCTTGGAATGAGGCCGCTACTGGACAGCGGCTGATGAAATTTTCATAAAGCGCCACATGGCGGCTTGCCGAGCGCGCCCACGAAAAACGCGCGCACACGTCCGCACCCGCCTCCACCATGGCCATGCGCGCAGCCGGGTCCAGTGCATGGGCGATGCCGGCAGCAATCGCAGCGGGATCATTCGGATCAACCCAGGCACAGCAGTCGCCATCGAGATATTCGGTAAAGGGCGCGATGCGCGAGACCACCACCGGCACGCCGCTGGCCATGGCCTCCAGTACCACCAGGCCGAAGCCCTCCTTCAGGGAAGGAAACACCAGCGCATCGGCACAGCGGAACAGTGCAGGCATGTCGGCATCCCCCACCTCGCCCAGAATGCGCACGACCCCGGCAGGCAGGGACGCTGCCTCCAGCTCGCCCTGAAACGCGCGCTGGTAGCCGGCGTGATCGAGCACGCTGGCGCCGCCCGCAATGACCAGTTGCGCCTGCGGGTAGACGCGGCGCAGGCGCAGGAAGGCCTGCAGGATGCCCAGCGTATTCTTGCGCGGCTCCACGCCGCCCACGGCCAGCAGCAAAGGCGCACCGACCAGGCCAAGCGACTGACGCAGGGTCTGCTCATGCAGCCCCTGGCGAGGAGCGTAGCGCGCCATATCGACACCATTGGCGACCAGCTCGGCACGAATACCGTGCTCGCGCTGCAGGATGTCCTGCCAGGTGCGGCTGACGCACAGCACCAGGTCGGCAGCGCGATAGCCGCGCTCCTGCCAGTCATGCAGCCGCACATCGTCGAACTGGTCGAGATGGTGTACGGTGCGCACATAGCCGTCGATCACGCCGCGCTCCGTCAACGTGGCCAGCGCATTGGCGCTGATGGAATCCTGGGCATGGCAGATATCGAAGCGCGCCATGTCGATCTGCTCGAAGCAGTGCAGGTAATCATCGATGCGCTGGCGCACCATGTCGGCCACGTCCGCGCAATACACCGGCCCCGGCACCGCATGGAAGGTGCAGGCGGCGCGCCGGAACAGTCCACGGCCGCGTGCATCGGGCGCGAACAGCGTGGTCTCGTGACCCAGTGCCTGCAAGCTCTCCGCCAGTTGCAGCGCATGCACCACGCCGCCGCGCGGGTTGACGGAATGGGTCAGCATGGCGATGCGCAGGTGTGATGACAGCTGCATTCATGCCTCCCGGCGCAAAGCGCAGCCGATCAGCGCTTCGTCATTGAGATTCCAGAACGGCAGGCGCTGCCCTTGCATGCACAGATCGAGCTGGCCGCTGTCGTCGATGCGCCCGATGGAGGCGGCCGCGATGTCGCGTGCCGCAAAGCGCGCCAAGACCTCAGGCAGGTCATCGTCGGCCACGCTGAGCAGGAAACCGTAACTGGGGAAAGCCGTGAGCCAGCGCGTGAAATCCACTCCCGGCGGACAAGGCAAAGCATCAAGGTCAATCACCGCGCCCTTGCCGGAACACTCCAGCAGCATCAGGGCGGTACCGATCACGCCGGCCATGCTGATGTCCTTGGCAGCGCGCGCCAGGCCCTGCTCGGCCAGTTCGGGCAGCAATTCAAGGTCGGCGCGCAGGCGCTCGGCGGGCGCGCCGGTACTGGCGTTCCAGTAGGCATAGGGTTCCTGGAAGCGGCCGCGCAGATCGATGGCGGCCACCAGGTGTTCTCCGCTGCGGGCATCGAAACTGGTCAGCAAGCGCCTGGCCCGGCCGATGATGGACACCGACAGCTGCTCGCGGTCATTGCGGCGATTGCTGTGCCCGCCCACCAGCGGTACGCCATACACGCGCGCCCCCTCGGCCAGTCCGGCGAGGATGGGCTGCGCGGCCTCGCCGCCACGGCTCCACAGGGCATCGACCACCGCCAGCGGACGGCCGCCCATGGCGTAGATGTCGCTGACGTTGACCATCACCCCGCAGTAACCGGCAAACCACGGCTGCTGTTGGACGAACTCGTTGATGAAGCCTTCGATGGCAAAGAGCAGGTAGCCATCGCCATCGGGAATGGCTGCGCAATCATCGCCCACGGCCAGCGTATGGCCCTGGTGCTGCATGGCCGGCGCCAGCGGCAAAGCCTGCACCACCGCGTCGATATCGCGCTTGTGGGCGATGCCGCGCGAGGCGCGCAGATCCTGCACGATCTGCGCCAGCGAGGACGAGGTGTCGCGCGCGTTCATGGCCGGCGCTCCTCGCGGCCACCCACCAGGAAACCGATATCGCCGTCACTGATGGGCGGATAAAAGCCCAGGTCCGCCTGCATCTGATGATGCGGCAGCCCGTGCACTTCGATCTCGGCCAGGGTGTGCCAGTGCAGACGCCGGAACAGCTCTGCATTCTGGCTCTGCACCTGGGCCAGGAAAGTATGGCAACCATGCGCATGGGCGGTGCAGACGGCCAGCCTGATGAGGCCGCTGCCGACCGAACCGATACGGCGCGCATGCTGCGCCACGGCCAGGCGCGAACCGTGCCAGACACCTGCCGCAGATTCGTGGATGCGCACCGTTCCTACGACTTCACGACAACCGTCATCGTGTTCCAGTACGGCCACAATGGGCATGGCAATGTCATCGATGGCATCGGTATCATCGTCGCGGAAGACCCCCTGCTCGGTGCAGAAAACGTCACGGCGCAAGCGACGTGCTTCTTCGCGCTCCCACCGGTCCAGCGCCAGCTTGATGCGCACGCCGCGGGCCTGAACTTCCTGTGCCAGTGCGTTTTTTTCGGCTACGTCGCTCATGTCATTTCCTTTCGAACGCAGACAGAGATGAACAGGCGCCGCACTTGCCGCAACCTGCCTTGGCATCGCCTGAGCGCATGCCGGCGTTCTCCAGCATCTCTGCCAGCGGTGCGAGCAGGCGGCGCATGGCGGCGGCATCGGGGGAAGGATGGTCTTCTAACGGCGTGCCCGAGATGGGTACGAAGGGCACCACGAAGGGATAGACGCCCAGCGCGATCAACTGCTCGCTCATGCGCAGGATGGCCTCGTCGCTGTCGCCCAGGCCGGCCAGGATGTAGGTGCTGACCTGGCCACGCCCGAAGACCTCGACGGCGGCAGCAAAGGCGTCCATGTAGCGTTGCACCGGCACGGTGGCCTTGCCCGGCATGATGCGCTGGCGCACCTCGGGCGTGACCGCCTCCAGGTGCATGCCCAGCGTATCGATGCCGGCATCGTGCATGCGCCGGAACCAGGCATCGTCGTCGGGCGGCTCGCACTGTCCCTGGATGGGGAGGTTCACCGCCGACTTCACACCGAAGGCGCTTTCGCACAGGATCTGCGCGCCCCGGTCCGTGGCATTGGGCGTGCCGGTGGTCATGACCATGTGCCTGACGCCATCCAGCAACACTGCCGCGCGCGCCACTTCGCCGAGTTGCTCGGGGGTCTTGCGCAGGATGGTGCGGCCGGCCGCGAGCGACTGCCCGATGGCGCAGAACTGGCAGGACTTGCGGCGGCTCTCATAGCGGATGCAGCTTTGCAGGATAGTGGTGGCCAGCACGTCGGCGCCGTGCAGGGTAGCGATCTTGCCGTAGGGGATGCCGTCGAAGGTCTGCATCTTGTAGAAGCGCGGCTGGCGCGGGAAGGACACCACGCCCACCTCCACGCCATCGCGCAGGATGCGCGAGGCGCCATCCGCGCCGGGCTGGGTCGCCACGTAGGGCGAGGACCAGGCGCCGGCCGTGTGGACCGGGATCATCACGGTATGGCCATCGACGGTGACCGCCTTGTGATCCGACGGCCCGGCCCCACCGCGCCGGCTCTGTGCGCCGGCGCCGGGATCGTCAAGACGCAGCCCTAAGGATTGCAGTTCCGAGATCAACTCCATGGGGGCCTTGCGGCTCGGACGCTGGGGATGCAACTGGATGACGGCTGTCTGCATGATGGGACCTCGCGGAAGGATGAGTGACAGGAGCAGGCTGTTCCGCCGGGAACAGCGAGGACATGGGAGAAGTACGGCGATCATCGATCACCAGGTGCAGCAGTTCGGGGCGCGCATAGTGGCCGACCGAATCCATCATGCGCTTGCGCTTGGTGACCAGTTCCATGTCCAGGTCGGCCACCAGGATGCCTTCGCCGCTGCGCAGGGGCTCGGCCAGCAGCTTGCCTTCCGGCGAGACGATGGCGGTACAGCAGCCACCGCGCAGCGCCTTCTGTGCCTTGGGATCGGGCTCGATGGCGGCGATCTGTTCATCGGTCAGCCAGCCGGTGGCATTGATGACGAAGCAGCCCGACTCCAGTGCGTGATGGCGGATGGTGACCTCCATCTGGTCAGCGAAGATCTGCCCCACCATGGAACCGGGGAACTGGGCGCAATGGATTTCTTCGTGCTGGGCCATGAGGCTGTAGCGCGCCAGCGGGTTGTAGTGTTCCCAGCAGGCCAGCGCCCCCAGGCGCCCCACGGCGGTAGGCACCACCTTCAGGCCGCTGGCATCGCCCTGCCCCCAGATCATGCGCTCGTGATAGGTCGGCGTGATCTTGCGGCGTTTCAGCACCAGCTCGCCGTCGGCATCGAAGACCAGTTGCGTGTTGTAGAGCGTGCCGTGGTCGCGTTCGTTGACGCCCAGCACCACCACCGTGCCATGCGCGCGTGCCGCTTCTGACACCGCCTGAGTTACGGGGCCGGGCACCGTCACCGCACGCTCGTAGAGCAGCAGGTGTTCCGGACCTGACGCAAAAGGCGGCCGCACGAACGAGAAATACGGATAGTAAGGAACGAAGGTTTCCGGAAACACCACCAGTTGCGCGCCTTGTCTGGCAGCCTCGGCAATGGCCTGGCATACCTTGGCCACGGTACCGAGTTCGCTGTCGAGGTCGGGCGCGATCTGCACCGCCGCCGCCCGTACCGTTCTCTTGTGGATGCTCATGTGCCGCCCCTTTCCATTACAGGGTCCAGGTATCGAGGATGAAGGCGTTGTCGCGACGATGCAGCAGCACCAGGTCGAGCACGTCCAGCGGATTGATGGGGCGGATGCCGGGAATCAGCGAGGGCTCGCCGTGGCCGTACAGCGCCTGCAGGGCGAAGCGGCAGGCGTAGACCTTGCCGCCCTCTTCCATGAACTTGACGATCTGCTTGTTGAAGTTCTGGTGACCGGGGAAGGCTTCGTCCCCCAGCGTGGGGAAACCGCGCTGCACGCCCAGCGTCACGCCGGGACCATAGAGCAGGATGGAGGTCTCGAAACCCTTGCGCTTCAAGCGGGTTGCCTGCAGCAGGTTGACGAAACCGATCGAGCCTTCGAAGGCCACCGTATGGAAGGTCACCAGCGCTTTTTCTCCCGGCTGGGCTTTGACATCTTCGAACACCTTCTCTTCATAATCCACCAGGAAATCGCCGGGGGCGTGGGCTGCTTTGGTGACTGCGGGCATGGTGATACTCCTCTCGATTGCTGTTGGTCTGCACTTGGGGAAGTGGTCCGGCGAGTTCGCCGCGACACTGGAATTGAAGGCATCAGTCATGCCACCAACACCCCGTCAATGTGCGAATTGACTGCATAAAAATCCCGTCAATCCTCCCCTCGCAGAATGGAATCCAGCATCTGCGCGGCTTGCCGAATCGGTGCTTGCAGCATGGTTTTTGGGCCATGTGAAGCAATCCATTCAATCGCTCCATACAATCGGACAGCATCGCGCAAACCCTTGTGCACTCTGGCGTTGCGGCGCGTCTTGAGTTGGTGCAGAGCGCTGCGCGCGGATGATGCAAGACGGTGCACTTTTGTACCTGTACGGCAGAGATTGGATGGAATGCAAATTGCATTCAATGACACCAGTCGATGCGGTCAATATTGAAGTCAGGAAACGAGGAAGTTGCCATGACCAAGAACAGCGCCATGTGGGTTCCCAAATTGAAGAAAGGTGGCGGCCCGCTTTATCTGGCCATCGCCAATGCGATTGCCGAGGACGTCGCCACCGGCCACCTGCAGCCCGAGCAGCGGCTACCGCCGCAGCGCAAGCTGGCCGAGGTGCTGGACCTGGACTTCACCACGGTCGCGCGCGCCTATACGGAAGCGCATCGGCGCGGACTGGTGGATTCGGTGGTGGGACGCGGCACCTTTGTCTGTGGCAAGCGCCGCCCGCGCATCCCGCGCTTGACTGAGGGCCGGCCCAACGTCGACATGTCGATGAACATGCCGCCCGAGCCGGAGTCGCCGGAGCTGATGGAGTTGATGCAGTCGGGCTGGAACAAGGTCAATGCGCGCCTGCGTGACCTGATGCGTTACCAGGATTTCGGTGGTTCGCCCGAGGATCGCGAAGCCGGTGCGCTGTGGCTGCGCCGGCGCGGGCTGGTGGTGGAACCGGAACGGGTGCTGGTGACGCCGGGGGCGCAATGTGCGCTGCTGGCCATCCTGACCATGCTGGTCGGACCTGGCGGAGTGCTCTGTTGCGAGGACGTGACCTACCCCGGCCTGCGCGCCCTGGCCGGGCATCTCAACATCAAGCTGGTCGGCTTGCCGATGGACAATGAGGGCATTGATGCGGTGGCCTTTGCCGGGGCCTGTGCGCAATATGCGCCGAAAGCGCTGTATTGCAATCCCACCCTGCTCAATCCGACCACCTGCACGACTTCGGTATCGCGCCGCCAGGCGCTGGTGGAGATCGCCCGTCACTATGAAGTGGCCATCATCGAGGATGATGCCTATGGCTTCCTGCCGCGTGCAGCACCGCCGGCCATTGCCAGCATGGGCAGCGAGCTGACCTACTATGTCACCGGACTGGCCAAGACCGTGGGGGCCGGTTTGCGCATCGCTTATATGGTGGCGCCCGATGCCGCCTCGGCTGCGCGCCTGACGGCGGCACTGCGTGCGACGACGGTGATGGCTTCACCGGTTACCTCGACCCTGGCAACTTATTGGATACGCGATGGCGTGGCGGATTTGGCGCTGGCCAATATCCGCAAGGAGTCGATGGCGCGGCAGAAGATTGCGGCCCGCATCTTGCCCGAGCATGGGTATGCCTCGGAACCGGAGGCGTTTCATTTGTGGGTGAAGCTGCCGGGGGGATGGCAGGCCAGTACCTTCTCGGCGCAGATGCGCGCCAATGGGGTGGCGGTGGTGGGGGTAGATGCGTTTGCCGTGACTACTGCGCCGGTGCAGGCTGTGCGTGTTTGTATTGGGGGGATTGCCAGTCGGGGGGATATTCAGCATGCGTTGACGTTAATGCGGGATACCTTGGCGGAGCAGCCGTTGGTCAGGGCGGCTGTGGTTTGATTGAAGACTTTGAGGGCTCCGCGAATTTGGGTGAGGATTGGATAACTGCCCCGACCGAATTCGCAAGACAGTACTGGCGGAATAGCCAAGCGGTTACTTAAAACATGCTGATGACTAACTCTGTCTGGCGCCGGCTATAAAAAACAGGGCCGCTCATTCGTGACCTGAATCTCGGCTACCGCCTGCGGCTGCCGGGCATTGAGCATGGTATGACGCAACTGTGCAGAGATACGCGTGATCATCAGTTCCACATCTGCAATGCGCTCCAGTTGCTTTACCCGCACACTGGCAGTGCGCTCGGCGACGGCAGAGACGTTGTTCAGTGAAATCCAGGCCGTGCTACTGACACCCAGCAATCCCAGTGCCAGCACAAAACTTACCAGGTTCAGGCGAGACACGATATTCAGCTTCATAGAGAATCCTTCAAGGTCAACTCAGACAGCATGGCTTGCTCGCCCCGCAGCTCGGCACCCAAGCCGCGAGCCATCGGAGCGATCAAGCGTGCACAACGATGGATCCCGGCTCAATCAGAAAATCTGCAGCAATCGCAGGTTCAGACGGAAGTTTTCTTTAAACCCATTGTCGACCGACAAGTCGCGACCGATACTGCCCATGAGCTGCGTCTTGGGTCCCACGAAGGTGCTGCCACCGAAGGAAATTTTCAACTGATTGGGTTGGTCGTGGCTGTCCACGCCATTGACGCTGGTTTCTCCGCCCCAGGTCCGCGACAACCCCGCAGTAGCGTTGGTGGTGGCAGAAAACTGGTAGCGCAGATAGGACTGCAATTGATAAAGCGGTGCTTGACGCATACTGCCGCGACCACTTCCATAATCGTTGTTCTTGCCATAGAACATCACATCCCCGGTCAGGTCGAGATACAAGGGACCAGATATCTGCTGAACCAGACCCGCTTGCAGGTCGAACTTCCATCGGTTCTCGCCAACGTTGAGCGCGCGACTGTCGGAATACGATCCAGTGGGCAGGTAGAGATATGGGGCCACAGCGAAGAAGGTTGATTTCGTCGGATCGTTGATGAGCCAGAGGGGGGCAGCCAGGATCAGGTCACCAAGCGCATTCTCATTGCCTAGCGTCTTGATATCGCGGCCACTACGCATACTGGCGAAGGGCAACAGTACCTGTGGGCCCACCGTATAGCCGCCAATGTTCATGTAATGCACAAAGCGCAGGATGGTCACATCAGTGGTCAGCAAAGGATTGCCAGGATTGCGGTTACCACCGCTGTAGCTGGAGTCGCGTTCGGCATGTTGCTGGTACAGTAGAACGGCAGTGGTGCCTGCGGGCGCGGGCACATAATCTGCCGGGTCTACATCGATGGCACAGGCGTCGGCCATCACGCCCATCGCCAGGGCAACGGCAATGGAGAATAGGACCGCTCGCAACGAGGCGAAACGGCGCCCGGATTTCAGGTTCATGTTCATCTTGTCCTCTCTTTTCATATGGATGGAATCGCCGTGTTCCGGACAGGCGTTGTCACACGCCAGCACCGTTCCGACGGTGATGAAAAGATAAAGAGGCGAGGCCCGCCTGACTCGTCAAATCAGGCCAAGGTACTTGCCATAACAAGACATTTTGAAAACCGATATTTTCCGCGCCCGCTCTGACGCGGATTGCATGCCTGTCTCGCCCTTCCTGGTTTGCAGAACGCAAAGACAGAAATACGTAAACTATTTCTCATCTTTCCTCACGACACCTGGCTGACTTGTCCGCAAATGACAAACGAATGACCTGTACGAACAAGCAGTAACAGTGACGCTCGCCAATGATAGCGATGCGCGGTGGCCGCCCCGAGCTTGCGGACTGCCGATGCTGACCTTCCCATTGCAGTGCAATGCACCCTCACGGTGCATTGGAAATACAGGAGCGCGAATTTCATGCCTATCGTCCGACCTACCCCTGAGCAACTCAAAGAGCTCGCCAGTTCCCTGCACATCCAGCTCACCACGGAGCAGGCCACTCAATACCTGGACTTGATGCAGGCCAGTTTCGATGCCTACGATGTCATCGATGGCTTGCCCGATGAAATTCCTGCCGTCAGGTACCCGCGTTCGGCTGGGGCACGACCGGCAGCCAAGGACAATCCCCTCAATGCCTGGGCCTGCAAAAGCATCGTCAAGGGTGCTACCGAGGGCAAGCTGGCGGGCCGCACCGTGGTGCTCAAAGACAATGTGGCCCTGGCGGGTGTGCCCATGACGAACGGCTCTTCCACACTGGAAGGCTTCGTGCCGAGCTACGACGCCAGCGTCGTGACGCGCCTTCTCGATGCCGGTGCCACCATTCTGGGCAAGGCCACCTGCGAGCATTTCTGCCTGTCGGGCGGCAGCCATACCTCCGATCCCGCTCCGGTCCACAACCCGCGCCGCCAGGGCTATGGTTCCGGTGGTTCCTCATCGGGTAGTGCTGCGCTGGTGGCGGCAGGCGAAGCCGACATGGCCATCGGTGGCGACCAGGGCGGCTCGATCCGCATTCCCTCGGCGTTCTGCGGCACTTATGGCATGAAGGCCACGCATGGCCTGGTTCCTTATACCGGCGTCATGCCCATTGAAGCGACGGTCGATCATGTGGGGCCGATCACCGCCAACGTGCGCGACAACGCGCTGATGCTGGAAGTCATCGCCGGTGCCGATGGCCTTGACCCGCGTCAATACGCACCCGTGGTGCAGCCTTATACCGCAGCGCTTGATCGTGGCGTGCGTGGTCTGAAGATCGGCATCCTCACCGAAGGTTTTGCCCTGGGCAATATGGATCAGCGGGTGGCAGACAAGGTGCGGGATGCGATTGCCCAATTGGAAAAACTGGGGGCATCCGTAGCCACCGTATCGGTCGAGGAACATGTGCTCGCCGGTGCGCTCTGGCAGCCCATCGGCTGCGAAGGCCTGACCATGCAGATGATGCATGGCAACGGCATGGGCTTCAACTGGAAGGGGCTCTACGACCTTGGCCTCCTGCAGCACCACGCCCATTGGCGTGAACATGCCGACGATCTGTCGGCCACGCTCAAGCTGTGCATGTTCGTCGGCCAATACGGGCTGACCCGGTATCAGGGCCGCTTCTATGCCAAGGCCCAAAACATCGCCCGCCGTGCCCGCGTCGGCTACGACAAGGCGCTGGCCGATTTCGATCTGCTGGTCATGCCCACCGTCCCCATCATCGCGCAGCCATTGCCGGTCGCAGGCTGCCCCCTGGCCGAGTACGTCGCGCGCGCCTTCGAGATGATTGGCAATACCGCACCGCTGGACATCACAGGCCACCCGGCCATGTCCGTTCCCTGTGGCACGCTCGATGGCTTGCCCGTGGGATTGATGCTGGTCGGCAAACACTACGCCGAAACCACGCTCTATCAGGCAGCGGCAGCCTTCGAGGCCAGCGTGGATTGGCAGCAGCACTGATGTTTCTTTCGTGAAGTTCTTACCGGCATTTTTTACCACCCCGCATTTTCAAGCCAGGAGTCAAAAAATCATGAGCAATCCATCCTCTTCCGCACAAACTTCCACCCCGGGTGAACGGGCCTGGGCGCTCTTCAAGGTTCTCAACGACAAGAAGCTGATCCCGGAAGGCTACATCGAAGGCCTGACCGATCTGCTGGCCAACAAGTTCGACCCGGCCAATGGTGCCCGCGTAGTGGCCAAGGCCTGGAGCGACCCGCAATACCGCGAACTGCTGCTGCGTGATGGCACCGCCGCCTGCGAACAGTTCGGCTACACCGGCCCGCAGGGCGAATACATCGTGGCGCTCGAAGACACGCCCACACTCAAGAACGTGATCGTCTGCAGTCTCTGCTCCTGCACCAACTGGCCAGTACTGGGCCTGCCGCCGGAGTGGTACAAGGGCTTCGAATTCCGTGCCCGCCTGGTGCGCGAGGGACGCACGGTGCTCGCTGAACTCGGCACCGAACTTCCCAAGGACATGGCCGTGAAAGTCTGGGACACCAGCGCAGAGACCCGTTACCTGGTGCTGCCGATGCGCCCGGCCGGTACCGAAGGCTGGAGCGAAGAGGCGCTCAGCAAGCTCATCACCAAGGACGTGCTCATCGGCGTGGCCCTGCCAAAGGTGGGTTGAGCACCGGTCTGCACCACCGCAGCTTGGCTTTTATTTCATATTCAATCACTGGAGATTCAAACATGGATGGCTTTCACGACCTCGGCGGCGTTCAGGGCTTCGGCCGGATTCCGCATACCATCAACAGCCTCGATTACAAGAAGGTCTTCAAGCAGGACTGGGAACACCTGGCCTACACCCTGATGTTCCTGGGTGCCGATCACATGAAGCTCTTCAGCGTGGACGAAGTGCGTCACGCGGTGGAACGCATCGAATTCCGCCAGCACTCCCAAACCCAGTACTACGAGCGCTATGTCATCGCCACCGCATCGCTGCTGGTTGAGCAAGGCGTGCTCACCCAGCAGGAGCTCGACGAAGCGCTGGGCTCTCACTTCAAGCTGGCCAGCCCCGCGCAGTCCAAGGGCCGTCCCGCCATCACCGGCCGCCCGCCCTTCGAAGTCGGCGACCGCGTGCTGGTGCGCGACGAACGTGTCACCGGCCACATCCGCTGCCCTGGCTATGTCCGTGGCAAAGAAGGCGTGGTGCTCCATCGCACTACCGAACAGTGGCCCTTCCCGGACACCATCGGTCATGGTGACAAGAGTGCCGTGATGCAGCCGACTTATCACGTTCAGTTCAGGAACCGCGATGTGTGGGGAGATGCCTGCGATGATGGCTTCGTGGTGGTCGACCTGTTCGAAGGTTATCTGGACAAAGTACCGCAACAAGGTGGACGTGCATGAACAAACCGGCGCCCGAGGTATTGATGAATGCTCAGGCGCAGAGAATCCCGGTGACGGTGTTATCGGGATTTCTCGGATCTGGCAAGACCACCTTGCTCAACCATATCCTGCGCAACCGGGCCGGAATGAAAGTGGCGGTGATCGTCAACGACATGAGCGAAGTCAACATGGATGGCGACGACGTAAGGCGCAACACCGAACTTTACCGTGGCAACGATGAGCTGGTGGAGATGAGCAATGGCTGCATCTGCTGTACCTTGCGCGCCGACCTGCTGGAGCAGGTCAGCGCGCTGGCAAGGTCGGGCCGCTTCGATTATCTGCTGATCGAATCGACCGGCATTTCCGAGCCCATTCCGGTGGCGGAGACCTTTGCCTTTCTCGACAGCGATGGCTTCAGCCTGAGCGAACTGGCGCGACTGGACACACTGGTCACGGTGGTCAACGGCGAAACGTTCGAACAGCAATTGTCTGAACACGCCGCCGTCACTCAGGCCGATGGTGCCAGCACACGCCCGCTTTCCGACCTGCTCATCGAACAGGTCGAGTATGCCAACGTGATCCTGGTCAGCCGCGTCGATCTGATCGATGCCAGCGCCTTCACCGCGCTCAAGGCGGTTCTGCAGAGGCTCAATCCGACTGCACGGATTCTGCCGATGGCGCATGGGCAGATCGATCTGAACCAGGTGCTCGATACCAAACTGTTCGATCTGCCCAGCTTGGCCAGAATGCCAGGATGGATGCAGACCATGGAGAGCGATCACTCGCCGTCGGAGGCCGACACCTACGGCATCTCCTCCAGTGTCTATCGCGCAAGACTGCCCTTTCATCCGGGGCGCCTGCTGGATTGGCTGGGACGTCCTTGGCGCAATGGTCGCCTGCTGCGCTGCAAAGGCTATCTCTGGATGTCCAGCAGATACCCGGACATCACCATGCTGGTGCAGACCGGGGGCCAGTTCCAGTGGGGCTTCGTGGGGCGGTGGTGGCGTTTCATCGCGCAAGATCAATGGCCACAGGACACCTATCGTCGGCAAGGCATCCAGGAAAAGTGGGACGCGCTGGTCGGCGACTGCCGGCAGGAACTGGTCTTCATCGGCCAGGGCATTGATTGGGACCTGCTGTCCGAGGAGCTCGATGCCTGCTTGCTGACCACCGTCGAAATCGAAGCAGGTCCCGATGCCTGGGCACAACTACACGGTGCTGCCGCGTTCGAGCAACAGGCCAGCAGCACTTTGCACTGATATTTTCAAAAGAAGGAGATCCCACATGGAATCCGCAATCGACCAGCACCTCAAATGCCCTCGTACTCTTTCGCGCCGGGTTGGCGACGATTACCAGCCCCCCTTCCCGATGTGGGTCGGTCGCGCTGACGAAAGCCTGACCCAGGTGACGATGGCCTACCTCGGTATCCAGTTCAAGGAAGAAAAACGTGCGGATGCGCTGCAGGCCATGCGCCACATCGTCGCCAGCTTCAGTCTGGCCGATGGACCAGGTAACCATGACATGAGCTATCACCTCGACAATGAAGGCTATGGCAACTTCATCGTTGTCGGATATTGGCGTGATGCAGGCCGCTATTGCCGCTGGATGCGCTCTCCCGAAGTGGCCGGATGGTGGGATAGCGAGGCCCGACTCGCCGACGGCATCGGCTACTTCAAGGAAGTGTTCTCGCCACGCGCCGAACAGTTCGAGACCCTGTATGCCTTCAAGGAAGATCTGCCAGGCGTGGGCGCCGTCATGGACCGCATCAGCGATGACATCGAAGAACACGGCTACTGGGGATCGATGCGTGATCGCATCCCCGCTTCACAAGTGGACCGGATGCGCCCTTCCGGCCAGCTGGAAGTGATCTCCGGCGCCCCCGCCAAAGGCGGCCGGGTGGTGCTCAAGGGCCATGACAACATCGCATTGATTCGCTCCGGCCAGGACTGGGTTGATGCCGACCCGGAGGAGCGCGCACTCTATTTCAACGAGATGCTGCCACCGTTGCAGGATGGCATGGACTTTCTGCGCGACCAGGGAAAGGATATCGGCTGTTACAGCAATCGCTTCGTGCGCAACGTGGACCTGGATGGAAACCTGCTCGATATCGCCTACGACATCGGCCACTGGCGCTCATTGGATCTGCTGGAACGCTGGGCCGAATCACATCCCACCCACCTGCGCATTTTCACCACCTTCTTCAAGGTCGTCACCGGCTTGAAAAAACTCAGGCTTTATCACGAAGTGTCGGTCTCCGATGGTGCCACGCAATGGCTGGAATACATCAACTGCCATCCGAAAACAGGCATGTTGCGTGACGCCCTGACTTCCTGAGCAGAAACACTCCCTGACTGCTCAGCCGACAGCTCATCGGCACGACCACTGGCGCACCCACCCAGTGGTTTTTTTCGTCCTTTTCCGTATCTCCGGCAGAGTATGGAGCGACACTACTCTGGTCTTCTTCCATTTCTGCGCCATGCAGAAACTCCTTCCCCCTGGCCGATTTTCAGGCGATTGACTGTCTCAGACGATGCGCAATCGATCAATCAAATTCCCCCTTCAGGACACCTTGCCCGGATAGTCGAAGGCAGGCATAAATTTTGCACAAAACATGTAGCACCATTGGCAGCGACGCATGAAATTCTATTGCCCTGGCGCGTTCATCTGACGGATACTTTGTTACCGGAGATCGGTCCTTCAGCAGCCACAACGCTGCACGAAACCAGCCAGCCAAGGTCATTCGCCAGCCCGGTAATCAGCCACAGCATGTCTGCATCGACTCGATACGTCAGGAGTGCCCCTTATGAAGGCTCAATACACCACTGAGGTCGTCGAAGCGCCACGGCGCTTCGAGTATTGGAATGATGTCGTTTGTCGTCATTGCCTTCAGGCGGACAGCAAGCTATTGGGAGCACCTGTCTTCGACGGCGCCATGTCCGTGAATTCCATCGGCATGCTCGACATGGCCATCATGAGTTCGCCTTTGCACCATTGGCAACGTAGTGCGCACCATATTCGCTCAAATCCCGATGATGACCTATGGCTCGCCTTCATGATCAGTGGCCAAGCCCATCTGGCACAGGATGGCAGGCAGACGCGCCTGCAATCGGGCGATATGGCCCTGTACGATGGCGCCCGTCCTTTCGAGTTCGCACTGGGCCCCGAGAAAATCTATCTGACGCGCTTGCCGCGCAAATCCCTGCTGAGCCGCTGTCCCGAGGCCGAACACATGACAGCGCAGTTGATCGACACCAGCAGGCCCGGTGTGATGGCGCTGCGTTCGATGCTGGAAGAGGCAAGCGCCTGCGAATTCAACGATGCCGAGTCGGCGGTGCGCTACAGCGCCGCCTTGCTGGACGTACTCGCCTTGAGCCTGGCCGCACCAGGTTCCAGGACAGCTGCGGCAGAAAAGAACGATCTCTACAAACGCGTTATTGCCTATCTGCGTGAGAACTATGCTGATCCGCAACTCAATCTCCACGTCCTGGCCGCAGCTCACCACGTGTCCGAACGAACACTGACACGCGCCTTTGCCCAGCACAACCAGACTCCCATGGATGTGCTGCGCCGGGTGAGACTGCAAGCCAGCTACCGTGCGCTCACCGAAGGTAATGCCGGCAATGTCACCACCGCAGCACTTGACTCCGGATTCTCCGATCTGTCCCACTTCAGCCGGGTATTCCGTGCGACCTTCGGCTGTACTCCGCAGAGTCTGTTGTCGCACTAGGGCCCGGTGCCCCCAAACAATAAAGGCTGCCGGTTGGCAGCCTTTATTGTTGCATTCGAAGTGCGTCAGCTTCAAGACTACGCCTGATCACTGGCGATGGCCCGACCAATGACCAGACGCTGGATATCGTTGGCCCCCTCATAGATCTGACAGATGCGCACATCACGATAAATGCGCTCGACCGGAAAGTCGCTGGTATAACCGACGCCACCATGAATCTGGATCGCATCGGAGGCAATCTTCTCGGCTGCCTCGGAGGCGAACATCTTGGCCATGGATGCCTCCTTGAGACATGGACGCCCCTGATCCTTCAACTGGGCAGCCCGCCACACCATGAGCCTGGCCGCATCCAGCAAGGTGTTCATGTCGGCCAGGCGGAAATTGACGGCCTGGTGGTCGATGATGGGTACTCCGAACGATTCCCTCTGCCGGGCATAGCTGACGGCGGCCTCGAAGGCCGCACGCGCCATGCCCACGCTCTGCGCGGCGATGCCGATCCGGCCGGCTTCGAGATTGGACAAGGCGATGCGGTAGCCATCCCCTTCCTTGCCAAGCAAGGCGGTGGCCGGAACGCGGCAGTGATCGAGCATGATCTGGACCGTATCCGAAGCATGTTGCCCCATCTTTTCTTCACTACGTCCAACCACGAAGCCCGCCGTATCGCACGGCACCAGGAAGCAGGAAATGCCCTTCTTCCCAGCGGCCCTGTCGGTGACGGCAAATACGATGGCCACCGCAGCGTGCTTGCCACTGGTGATGAATTGCTTGGTCCCGTTCAGGATGAAATAGTCACCATCGCGCTCGGCTCTGGTCCTGATGGCTGCCGCGTCCGAGCCGGTGTGTGGCTCGGTCAGGCAGAAGCAACCCAACATCTCGCCGCGTGCCAGCGGCTTGAGCCACTGCTCCTTCTGGGCCGGGCTACCGTATTTCTCGGTGATGCCACAGGCCAGGGAATTCTGGACCGACACGATGGTGGAGGTGGCACCGTCACCGGCGGCAATCTCTTCCAAGGCCAGCACAAGGCTCATGTAATCCAAGCCGGCACCGCCCCACTGCTCCGCCACGCACATCCCCATCGCGCCCAATCCGGCCAGTTCCTTCAGGGCCTCGGCAGGAAAGGTGTGATGTCTATCCCAGGTTGCGGCAAAGGGTAACAGGCGTTCTTGTGCAAACTGACGCATGGCATCACGAATCATCTCATGCTCGGGGCTCAGCAACATGTCCATCTCTTTCTCCATGCAAACGCTATTCGACCGTCACGACAGCGCCAGGGCGATGGCCGTCGCTTCACCGCCACCGATGCACAGGCTGGCGATGCCCGTCTTGAGTCCGCGCGCCTTGAGTGCTCCCAACAGGCTCACAATGATGCGCGCCCCTGAAGCACCGATAGGATGCCCTAGTGCACAGGCACCGCCATGGACATTGATCTTCTCCATGGCGATGCCCAGTTCCCGGCCGGCCGCCATGGGCACCACCGCAAACGCCTCGTTGATTTCAAACAGGTCGGTGCTGGCGGCATTCAACCCGGTCTTGGCGAATATCTTGCGTAACACGCCGATGGGTGCGGTGGGGAATTTCTCGGGTGCGCCGGCATACGACGCATGACCCAGTATCCTGGCCAAGGGCATCAAGCCTTGCTTCAACGCCTCCGATTCGCGCATCAGCACAAGGGCCGCCGCGCCGTCAGAGATGGAAGAAGAATTGGCTGCAGTGACGGTCCCATCGCTACGGAAGGCTGGCTTGAGCGTAGCGATGCGCTCCAGGTTCACCGCCATCGGCCCCTCATCCTGACGGATCACGACGCTGCCCTTCTTTCCCGCCACTTCGACAGCAACCACTTCCCAGTCGAAACCGCCGCTGCTGATCGCCTCGCGTGCCCGCAGGGTGGACTGGACTGCGTAGGCATCCTGTTGGTCGCGGGTGAAACCGAACTCGCTGGCGCAATCCTCGGCGAAGGTTCCCATCAGACGGCCACGATACTGGTCCGAATAGGCGTCTTCCAGTCCATCGAGGAACATGTGATCCAGCAACCTGTCGTGCCCCAGCCGGTAGCCGCGCCTCGCCTTGGGCAGCAGATACGGAGCATTGGACATCGACTCCATGCCGCCTGCCACCACCATCGACGCGGAACCGGCCAGTATGCTGTCATGACCCAACATGACGGCCTGCATGGCCGAGCCGCAGACCTTGTTCAAGGTGGCACAGGCTACCGACTGCGACAACCCGGCGCGCAAGGCAGCCTGGCGAGCAGGAGACTGCCCCAGGCCTGCCTGCAGCACACAGCCCATCCATACCTGTTCGATCTGCGCGATCTGCTGCGCAGACAACCGGGCGCGTTGCAGGGCAGACGATATCGCCAGCGCACCCAGGTGCGGCGCCGACAGATCAGCCAGTGCGCCCTGGAAGCTGCCCATGACGGTACGGGCGGCCGACACAATCACAACCGGGTCTGCGGACATGTTTTTTCCTTTTGCAGCTTCATTCATATTTCGTTCATCACGCTTGTTGACGCATCTCGCCAGGTGTCGCTACGTGGCGCTCATACGGAGCGCGCCATCCATGCGGATGACCTCGCCATTCAGGTAGCGGTTTTCCAGGATGTACATGACCAGGCCAGCGAATTCGGAAGGCTTGCCGAGCCGAGGTGGGAAAGGTACGTTGCGGCTCAGAGATTCCCGCACCTCCTCAGGCATCCCCAGCATCATGGGGGTTTCGATGATGCCTGGTGCAATCGTCATGACGCGGATGCCATGACGCGCCAGCTCGCGTGCCATCGGCAAAGTCATCGACACCACCCCGCCCTTGGAGGCGGCATAGGCCACCTGCCCCATCTGCCCCTCAAAGGCCGCAATCGAGGCCGTATTGATGATGACGCCACGCTCGCCCTCTGCGTCGGCCTGGCCGGCGCTGATGTGCTGCGCCGCCAGCCGCGCCATGTTGAACGAGCCTACCAGATTGATGTTGAGGGCACGCATGAAGCTGTCCAATCGATGCACACCGTTCTTGCCCAGCAGTTTCTCGCCCGGCGCAATGCCGGCGCAGTTGACCAGGCCGACCAGCGGCCCCATGGCGCTGGCGACATCGAAGACCTCCTGCGCGCTGGCCTCGCTGGTGACGTCAGTTAATACGAATCTGGCATTGAGGCCCAGTGTGGCCTGCATCTTTTCACCGGCCACCGGGTTGACATCAGCCAGCACCACCTGCGCGCCGGCCCTGATGAGCTGCGCAGCCGTCGCGGCGCCCAGCCCGGAAGCGGCGCCGGTAACGACATAGACACCATGTTTGATGGCCATTGTTTCTCCTCGGTTATTCTGGATTGCATCGAACGCGATCATCGCGTTTCAGGAGTGGTCAGCACGCCGGTCTGCTTCCATCTTGCGCAGCACGAAACGCTGCAGCTTGCCGCTGGGCGTCTTGGGCAGCGCATCGAGAAACTCGATGGCACGTGGATAGGCATGCGCGGAAAGGCGCCGTCTGACGTGTTGCGCCAATTGTTCCGCCAATTCATCACTGGCCTTGAACTTGTCCGAGAGGACCACGAAGGCCTTGACGATCTCGGTACGCTCCGGGTCGGGCAGGCCGATGACGGCCACATCGGCCACCGCAGGATGCTCCAGCAGTGCGCTTTCGACATCGAATGGCCCGATCCGGTAGCCGGCCGAGGTAATCACGTCATCGGAACGACCGATGAAGCTGATGCTGCCGTTTTTCTCCAGCTCGACGTTATCGCCGGTAGAGTAATAGCCGCCGGCAATGGCAGGCGTCTCCTGCTTCCAGTAGCCGGAAAACCAGAACAGCGGCGAGCGCGCAATGTCGATGGCCAGTTCGCCGGGCTGGTTCGCTCCGAGTTCCTGCCGATTGTCGTCAAGCACCACCACACGATAGCCTGGCATGGCAAAGCCGGCCGACCCAGGCACGACCTCGTGCCGCAAGGCATGATGGTTGTTGACCACCATGCCCAGTTCGGTCTGTCCGTAATGGTCATGGATGGGGACATCGAGGGCGCTGGCGAACCAGCGTACTACTTCGGCATTCAGTGGTTCGCCGGCACTGCTGACGGCGCGCAACCGGCCCTTGACGATAGCGGCAGCTTCCTCGCCCGCGGCCATCATCATGCGGTAGGCGGTGGGGGCGCCGGCCAGGCTGGTAATGCCCAGGCGGCGAATGATCTCGTAGGTTCCCTGGACGGTGAATGCGGCTTCGTTGAAGGTAATGCCCTGACCGATGACCAAGGGACCGATGATGGCGTAATAGAGACCATAGGCCCAGCCCGGATCGGCCATGTTCCAGAATCTGTCCTGCGGCAGCAGGCCAACTGCCTCGCGCATGTAGACAGAGAACGCCTGCAGGGCCAACAGCGGCACCGGCACACCCTTGGCCGCGCCTGTGGTGCCGGAGGTGGACATCATGAGCATCAGGTCACCGCCCCTGCGCATGACCGGGGCGAAGTCATCGGATTGCGCGTCCACGGCCGCGCGAAAATCGATATCACCAGCGCGCAAGGGGTCACCGCTCTCCCTGACGGTACAGACTTGCGGGCAATTGGTGATCTCATCCAGCTTGGTCCGATTGACCACATTGGTGACGACCAGCCTGGCACCGCTCAACGCCAGCCGATGTTCTATCGCCTTGGGGCCGAAGGCCGTAAACAGAGGCTGATAGACCGCACCGGCGCGCAGCGTACCGAGTACCGTGGCCAATAGCTCCGGCGTGCGCGGCAGCATCCCGGCCACGATCTGGCCGGGCTGTACGCCTTGCTGCTTGAGCAGATTGGCCACCCGTGCCGCCATCGAACGAACCTGCGCAAAACTGTATTGTTGATGCTCTCCATGTATGGAGACAAAATCCAGAGCGATATTTTCTCCTTCGATATGCCGATCACAGCACTCGACACAGGCGTTGATGCCCGTCTCGAAGTCTCCTTGGAACTGCTCTCGCAATGCTTCGATACGAAATGCGCTATAGACGTCTTCGTAGTCCGGCTTGCGCGGCGCTGGAATAGGGTCAGGCATGGTCTCGTCTCCACTTTGTATTTTTTGCGCTTACACTTGCGACTTCACTGTGTATGGAAACAGATACTAGGCGGGCAGAACATTGCAAGCAATGACCAATACCTGCTGATTCCTTGATCGGATTTACCATGTTGAAAAAGGCCAGCGACACACCTTCCATTCCTTTCGCTTTTGTTAAAGATGCCCTGGATTGTCTGGTCAGGCAGGGATACGACACTGCGCAGGTGCTCAAGGAAGCCGGGCTGGTCAGGAATGAGGATGAGCTCGGGCCCGTCACGGCAGAGCAATATGGGGCGTTGTGGCTGGCCATCGCGCGCGTCACTGACGATGAATTCTTCGGCCTGTCGGCCCGTCCCATGCGACAGGGAAGTTTCACCTTGCTGTGCCATGCCGTGCTGCATTCGCAGTCGCTGGGGCAGGCCTTGCGCCGGGCATTGCGTTTCCTGCGCATCGTGCTTGACGAGCCCTATGGAGAGCTGCGCATCGAAGGTGGCAAGGTGCACATCATCCTGATCAAGAACAGATCGCCCTATCCCGCCTTTGCCTACCGGACTTTTCTGCTATTGCTGCTCGGGCTGGCCTGCTGGCTCGTGGGTCGGCGCATTCCTTTGCAGTGCATCGACTTTTCTTGCTCGATTCCCGAAGGAAGGCCTGATTACCTGGAATTCTTCGGAGTGCCCGTCAACTTCAACAAATCGCGCTGCGCCCTAAGCTTCGATGCCATCTATCTCGACCTTCCGGTGATCCGCTCCGACATCGCCTTGAAGCCCTTCCTGCGTGACGTACCTGCCAACCTGCTGGTACGTTACCGCCACGACACCGGATGGGTAACCAAGCTGCGAACCTATCTGAAGCAATCTCCTCCGACCGATTGGATGGACTTCGAAGCAATTGCCGAGCGGCTAGGCGTATCGCCTGCGACCCTGCGGCGTCGCCTGCGCGAAGAAGGGCAAAGTTATGCCTCTCTCAAAGATGAAATACGCAGTGGCATCGCCCAGACACTGCTGGGACGAAATGAACTCAGCGTGGCCGCCATAGCTGTTCAGCTTGGCTTTACCGAAGCCAGTGCGTTCCACCGGGCCTTTCGTAAGTGGACCGGAAAAAGCCCCGGCGCTTACCGGCGAGACTTATTGCATGTGAGGGTGATCGATTCAAGCTAGACAAGACAACTTCACAATTGCACTATTCGCCGCGGGCGGGCGAGTATAGAGAATCAATGTCTGCAAACGGCCGAGGCTGTGTAAAAACAGAGCCTCAGCCCGAAGCCGACATTCTCTCTAGACCAATTATCACCTGAGCCTTCAGCGGTTGAACAAAACAGTTCGCTTGCCCAGAGCCATTTGTCAAGATCGGCAAAAAATCCTCCAGCCAAAGAAAAAGCGGCTTAGGACAATAAGTCGCTAAGCCGCTTCTGTACTGGTGGCCCCCCCGTGAGTCGAACACGGCACCAACGGATTATGAGTCCGCTGCTCTAACCAAGCATGAGCTAGGGGGCCAAAAAATCAGCCGGCGATTTTAACATCTCGCCGGCCAATCCTGACTCACCCTTAAGATCAATTCCCTTCAAGGAAGCTCTTGAGCTTGTCCGAACGCGAAGGATGGCGCAGCTTGCGCAATGCCTTGGCTTCGATCTGGCGAATACGCTCACGGGTCACGTCGAACTGCTTGCCCACTTCTTCCAGCGTATGGTCGGTCGACATCTCGATACCGAAACGCATGCGCAGCACCTTCGCTTCGCGCGGGGTCAGGGAATCCAGGATGTCCTTGACCACGTTGCGCATCGACGCATGCAGCGCCGCATCGGCCGGTGCCAGCGTGTTGTTGTCTTCGATGAAGTCGCCCAGATGCGAATCGTCGTCGTCACCGATCGGCGTTTCCATGGAGATCGGTTCCTTGGCGATCTTCATGATCTTGCGGATCTTGTCTTCCGGCATTTCCATCTTGATCGCCAAGGTCGCGGGATCAGGCTCGGCACCGGTCTCCTGCAAGATCTGACGCGAGATGCGGTTCATCTTGTTGATCGTTTCGATCATGTGCACCGGAATACGGATGGTGCGCGCCTGGTCAGCGATCGAGCGGGTGATGGCCTGACGGATCCACCAGGTCGCATAGGTCGAGAACTTGTAGCCGCGACGATATTCGAACTTGTCCACCGCCTTCATCAGACCGATGTTGCCTTCCTGGATCAGGTCAAGGAACTGCAGGCCACGGTTGGTGTACTTCTTGGCGATCGAGATCACCAGACGCAGGTTGGCCTCGGTCATTTCACGCTTGGCCATGCGCGCCTTCTTCTCGCCGGCGCCCATCTTCTTGTTGATCGCACGCAGATCCGGCAGCGGCAGTACCACGCGCGCCTGCAGGTCGATCAGCTTCTGCTGCAGTTCCTTGATGGCCGGCACGTTGCGGCTCAGCACGGCGCTGTAGTCATGGTTGGCAGCGACTTCGCCATCCACCCAGTCCAGGTTCACTTCATTGCCCGGGAACACCTTGATGAAGTGCGCGCGCGGCATGTTGCACTTGTTGACGGCGACGTCCAGGATCTGGCGTTCCACGGTACGCACTTCGTCCACCTGCGCACGCAGGGTGTCGCACAGCTTCTCGACGATCTTGGCGGTGAAGCGGATGCCCAGCAGCTCGTTGGAAATGATTTCCTGCGCCTTGACGTAAGGCTTGGAGTTGTAGCCCTCCTTCTCGAAAGCCTTGCGCATGTTCTCGAACTGGGTGCCGATGACGGCGAACTTGCCCAGCGCGTCGCGCTTCAACTGCTCCAGCTGTTCGGCGGAGAAGCCAGCGGCACCAGAGCCACTGCTCTCGTTTTCCTCTTCTTCTTCGTCTTCTTCCTCTTCTTCCTCTTCTTCGTCGTCCTCATCGGAGTCGGAAGAGGCGGCCTCGACCTGCTGTTCGCTCTCGTTGGGGTCGACCAGGCCGTCGACGATTTCGTCGACCTTGATCTCGTCCTTAGAGATGCGGTCAGCCGCGGCCAGGATCTCGGCGATCGTGGTCGGGCAGGCGGAGATGGCCTGGATCATGTCCTTGAGACCGTCTTCGATGCGCTTGGCGATTTCGATTTCGCCTTCGCGGGTCAGCAGTTCGACCGAGCCCATTTCACGCATGTACATGCGCACCGGGTCGGTGGTACGACCGAAGTCGGAATCGACGGTCGACAGCGCGGCTTCGGCTGCGGCTTCGGCGTCGTCATCGCTGGCGACGTTGGCCACGTTGTCCGACAGCAGCAACGTTTCTGCATCAGGAGCGTGCTCGTAGACCGAGATGCCCATGTCGCTGAAGGTGCCGATGATGCCTTCGATGGCTTCCGGGTCGACGATGTTTTCCGGGAGGTGGTCGTTGATTTCCGAGAAGGTCAGGAAACCACGCTCCTTGCCCAGCTTGATCAGGGTCTTCAACTTCTGGCGACGGCGCTCCAGCTCTTCTTCGCTGGCTTCGGTGTCGGAAGAGAAGGCGTCCTTCAACAGGGCCTTTTCCTTGGCCTTGCGATCCTTGGCCTTGGCCTTGTCGGCAGCCTTCAGTTCGGTGCGCTCGATGGTGTTCAGTGCTGCAACTTCATCACTCTCGGGCTGGAATTCCTTGGGCTTGCGACCACGGCGGCCCGGCACCTTGACGCTCGGCAGCACATAGCCGGACGTGTCGATGGCTGCCAGAGCAGCGGCATCAGTGGTTTGGCTTACGCTCGACGCGGCGGTCGCGCTGACGTCTTTGCCTTCGACCTGTGCAGCTTTGGTGGTCTTGGCAGTCTTGGTTTCGGGTTTCTTGGTGGTCACGGAAGTCTTCGTCGCTTTCACAGAAACCGCTTGTTCGGCGGCTTGAGGTAACTTGTTGGCTGGCGTTGCAGTCGCCTTGGGCGCTGCGGCGCGGGCCGGCTTGGCGGCAGCTGTCTTGACTGCCGTCTTTTTCGGCGTCGCTGCTGCTGCAGTCTTTGCCGTGGGTTTTACGGTGGTGACCGCTGCCTTCGCCGTCCCCTTGACGGGCGATGTGGCGGCTACCGCCCTGGAGGTCTTGGTCACGGCGGTGGATTTTACCGCCGTGGCCGTCTTGCTGCTCTTTGCCGACGCTGCTGGAGTTTTCGCGGGTTTCTTCATTGCATTTGCCATAGAATCAACTGCCAATTGAGAATTCACTCATTGCGCCAATCAAGTCATGCTAATGATGCAACTCCGGTACCGGTTGCCCGGTAGACTCCGGCTGCACGCGCAACGTTCCTTTTACCGGCGGGCCATTGATCGCGTGCAGCAGGCAGTCATGCCGCTTGCGATCCGGCAGCGATACCGCTCTCTGCCGTCCTTCCTCCCGATGCGCCGGGCTGAAGGCATGTCGCCGCAGGGTGGGGATGCAAGAGCCATCCGGCGGAACTAAAGCCCTATAGTATAGCACAGATGGGGCCCTTTTCCCGGGGATCAAGGCGGGATATTCGGCCATCCGCCAGCGATCCGGTGCGTAAATCACGACAATTTGCAGCGCTTTACCGTGTTTTCCACATCCGGGCATCTACTGCTCCTGCACACCCGTCAGACCTGGCCCCGCTGAATCTTGCGGGAATCCCTGCCTGCCCATCTCCTTCTTTCCACCTGCCGGTGAAGCTGCACTCAACCTGCCGCGACTGCGCCGCCGGTCTGGCGCTTGAGCCATTCCTTGCGCTGCATCAGCTCGCGATAACGATTGCGCTCTTCCTCGGTGCGCAGGTTGGAGGCCACCAGCATCTGCATCTCCTCATCAAGGGCGCGGATCCTGGCCTGGCGGATGGCGCCGGCCATCTCGGCCCGCACCACATCGAATTCGGATTCCGACTCGGCCGCGATTTCCGCGATCATCGAGTCGAACTCGGGACCACCCTCGCGCAGATGCTCGACCAGCGCGGCAAAGTTGGCCTGCTCGCCCATGCTCTGGGCCACGCCGACCAGATGCGCGAGCATCTCGGCCTGGTCCGGCGCGATGCGGGCGATGGCCTCCAGCGCAGCCGCATCCAGATCGGCGGAGAGTTGTGGATGCGCCACAAGCAGTCGCATGATCTGACGCTCCAGCCCGAGCGGAGCGCTGCGCTTGCTGCGCGGCGGGGCACTGCGTACGCGCGCCACCGGTTTCTCCAGCTCGAACAGCACTTCCAGCTCGGCCGGCGTGGTCTGGGTGGCCTGGGCCACGCTGCGCACGATCTGCAGCCGCAATCCGGATGCCGGCAGAGCCTGCAAGAGCGGCTTGGCGGCAAACTGCGCGTGGGCGCGGCCTTCGGGCGTACGCAGGTCGTTTTCGCCGATGATTTCCTTGAGCAGGAACTGCGACAGCGGCAACGCCTCGCGAATCTGCTCTTCAAAGGCGGGCGCGCCCATCTCGCGCACGTAGCTGTCGGGGTCGTGCTCCTTGGGCAGGAACAGGAACTTGATGGTCTTGTTGTCCGAGGCGTGCGGCAGACAGGCTTCCAGTGCGCGGCGGGCGGCGCGGCGGCCGGCATTGTCGCCATCGAAGCTGAAGATCACCTGATCGGTCTGGCGCACCAGCTTCTGCACGTGGATGGGCGTACACGCCGTACCCAGCGTGGCCACGGCCTGCGGGAAACCCAGCTGAGCCAACGCCACCACATCCATGTAGCCTTCGGTGACCAGCACGTAACCGGCTTCGCGGATCGCCTGGCGCGCTTCGAACAGACCGTAGAGCTCGCTGCCCTTCTGGAACAGCGGCGTTTCGGGCGAGTTCAGGTACTTGGGTTCGCCACCATCCATCACGCGACCACCAAAGCCGATCACCTGGCCCTTGGTATTGCGGATGGGGAACATGATGCGACCACGGAAACGGTCATAGCGCTTGCGATGACCGCCCCCTTCTTCGCTCTTGTCGATCACCAGGCCGGACTCGACCAGCACCTCGTTCTCGTAATCAGGAAAGACCTGACGCAGGCTGTCCCACTCGTCGGGCGAATAGCCCAGACCGAAGCGAGCGGCGATCTCGCCGGTCAGACCGCGCCCCTTCAGGTAGCCAATGGCAGGCTGGGCACTACGCAACTGGTGACGATAGAAATCATTGGCGCGCGTCATCACGTCCGACAGCGCCATGCTCCTGGCCTGTTTTTCCTGACGCTGGGCCAGGGGGATGCTGTCCTCGCGCTCAGGGACCACCATGCCGACGTTCTGAGCCAGATCCTTGACCGCTTCCACGAAGCCCATGCCGGAATACTCGATCAGGAAACTGATCGCCGTCCCATGGGCACCGCAGCCGAAGCAGTGATAGAACTGCTTGGTCGGGCTGACGGTAAAGCTGGGGGATTTCTCGTTGTGGAAGGGGCACAGGCCCATGAAGTTGGCGCCGCCCTTCTTCAGTTGCACATAGCGACCGACCACGTCGACGATGTCGACGCGGTTCAACAGGTCCTGGATGAACGACTGAGGAATCACCTGGGCAGCAAGCTTGGCAACAACGCGACGAAGACGCTGCTCAAGAAGCCAGCGCGGCCTTGACCATCGCGGACACGGCGGTCATGTCAGCACGTCCGGCCAGCTTGGGCTTCAACACGCCCATGACCTTGCCCATGTCCTGCGGACCGGCAGCGCCGGTGGCGGCCACGGCGGCCTGGACTTCGGCCTTGATCTCGTCATCCGACAGGCTGGCCGGCATGTAGGTCGACAGCACGGCCAGCTCGGCCTTCTCGACGTCGGCCAGATCCTGGCGACCACCCGCTTCGAACTGCGAAATGGAATCCTTGCGCTGCTTGACCATCTTGTCGATGATGGCCAGCACGTGAGCGTCGGTCAGTTCGACGCGTTCATCGACTTCCTTCTGCTTCATCGCGGCGGTCAAGAGGCGGATGGTGCCCAGCTTGCCCATGTCCTTGGCGCGCATGGCGGCCTTCATGTCTTCCGTGATCTGCTCTTTCAAACCCATGGGGTACTCCGAAGATGAGGTGGATGAGTATTCTGCGATCTGGCGCCATCCCGCATCCAGTATTCCGGGCGGCAACAAGGCAGCCCCGGTCTTAGGATCGTAGAACATGGATGGGCTTATCGCCAGCCCGATTTGGTGCTTTTCCTTCCTATTTGGGGGTACCCATAGGAAAAACCAGGCCAGCCGGCCGCCCGGAGAAAACACCACGACAAATCGGGAATAAATGCGAAAACCCGCTGCGGACCAACACCGGAGCGGGTTTACACATCGGCCGCACGAGTGTGCGGCGAGAAATTCTTAGTACAGCTTCTTCGGCAGCTGTTGGCTGCGGATACGCTTGTAGTGACGCTTCACGGCAGCTGCCAGCTTGCGCTTGCGCTCAGCGGTCGGCTTTTCGTAGAACTCGCGTGCGCGCAGTTCGGTCAGCAGACCGGTCTTCTCGATGGTGCGCTTGAAGCGACGCATTGCAACTTCGAACGGCTCGTTCTCTTTAACGCGAATAGTGGTCATGTAAATTCAAACCAAAAAGGTTAGGTTGGATTAGCAAAGAAAGCGATTGTAGCAGGACTGGCACCCGATTGGAAGGCCAAACGTGGCATTTTTTCCACCACCGTGGTAAAAAACGGATAAGAATCAGGCACTTATCACAGTCAAGATGATCCTTCACCTGAAGTCAAGGGCAAATGAAGAAACAAGTCAGACATCGGCCTTCCAGGCCCGGCTCATACCGCCGAACCCGCCGCCACACCTGAGGCCCAGGCCCACTGGAAATTGTAGCCGCCGAGCCAGCCGGTGACGTCCATGGCCTCGCCGATGAAATGCAGTCCCGGCACCTTGCTGGCCATCATGGTCTGCTGCGAGAGTTCACGGGTATCCACCCCGCCCAGGGTGACCTCGGCCTTGCGGTAGCCTTCCGAGCCGCTGGGCAGGATGACCCAGTGGTTCAGCGAACTACCCAGCTTCCTCAGGGATTTGTCGGGCATGTCGGCAATGCGCGCCCCGGCATCGAAGCCGTTGATCTTGAGCCAGCCCTCGGCCAGGCGATTGGGCAGCCATTGCGCCAGCAGATTGCCGAGGTTCTTCTTGAGCGTGCCCTTGCCGTGGATCAGGAACTGGCCCACATCCAGCCCCGGCAAGAGGTTCAGCATCAGCGGCGTGCCGGGCTTCCAGTAACTGGAAATCTGCAGAATGGCAGGCCCCGACAAACCGCGATGGGTGAACAACAGGTCTTCCAGGAAATACCCGTTCTCCTTCTTCACGCCCGTCTCCACCGCCACTTCCAGCGCGATGCCGGCCAGTTCGACAAGCGACTGCCAGGCCTTGCCGTCGAAGGTCAGCGGCACCAGGCCCGGACGGGTCTCGACCAGCTTCAGATCGAACTGACGGGCGATGCGATAAGCGAAGTCGGTCGCACCGATCTTGGGGATGGACAGGCCACCCGTGGCAATGACCAGACTCGCGGCCTGGATCTCGCCGGCGCTGGTGGCCACGCGGAACAGTTCGCCGGTCTTGCCCACCTCCTGCACCGTGCAGGGCATGCGCCAGCTGACGTTGCCCGCGTCGCATTCGGCCTTGAGCATGGCGATGATGTCCTCGGCGGAGTCATCGCAGAAGAGCTGCCCCTTGTGCTTCTCATGAAAACCGATGCGATGGCGCTTGACCAGGCCGATGAAATCCTGCGGCGTATAACGCGACAAGGCGCTGCGACAGAAATGCGGATTCTGCGAGAGATAATGCTGCGGACCCGCGCCCACATTGGTGAAATTGCAGCGGCCACCGCCGGAGATACGGATCTTCTCGGCCAGCTTGGCGGCGTGGTCGATCAGTACCACGCGCCGACCGCGCTGGCCCGCCACGGCGGCACACATCATGCCGGCCGCACCGGCGCCGATGATGGCGACATCAAAATGATTGGGATTGTTCTTGCTCATGCTCGCTCCGGCACGCATCTCGGTGCAGCCCGAGGTCGCTTCAAAGCCGTGATTGTCCGCGATCCTGCCCCGAAAACACAAGCACCCGCACACAACGCCGTTTCCAGATGCCACAAAGACGAAGGACCGGCATCTTTCGATACCGGCCCTTCGCCTTCTTCCTCCCATCATTGCGCACGCTCTGCAAACACACGCAATGCCAGGTGCCTCAACTTTGATGCAATATTATCTTAAGCAATCGTTTATATCGTTTACTGGAAATACGGCGGCGGCTCTACGCCCATCCACAATTCCGAAGACAAGCGCATCATGTCATTGAGCGAACCGCGCTGGGCAAACATCTGGCGCAGCCAGCTGGCGTCGGACAGGCGATCATGTGCGATGCGGCGCAGGCGCGCGAGGGTCTGCTGCTCGGCCTCATTGGCCACATACGGCTCCAGCAGCTGCAACTGCTGCAGCAGATGCTCATAGATGGGCAGCTTGCGCGATTGCGATGGCGTGGCGCCATGCAGGGCGAGCTGGCCATTGAGCCCGAAGCGGCTGGCCTCGAAGCGGTTGTACTGATACAGCAGATAGAAATCATCGCCGATGACGAAGGGTCGCTCGCTCAGGATCCAGCGTGCCAGCAGTTGCGCATACGCGCCCAAATGCGCGGCATGCTCGATGGTCAGCGGGGTATCGCAGACGCGGATTTCCACGGTGCCGTACTCGGGCTTGGGACGGATATCCCAATAAAAGTCCTTCATGCTGGCGATGATGCCCATCTGCAGCAACTCATCGTAATACGTCTCGAACTCGGCCCAGGTGGTATGTACCGGTGCCGTGCCCGACAACGGGAACGCGCGCACCACGTTGCTGCGCGAGGAATCGAACTTGGTATCGGCGCCCTGGTAGAAGGGCGAGGCCGCCGACAGCGCAATGAAGTGCGGTACGTAACGCGAGAAGCCATGCGTGAGGTACAACGCATCATCGCCGTTCTCCACACCGATGTGGATGTGCTGACCAAAGACGGTGAAGGTCTTGGCCAGGTAGCCGTATTTCTCGTGCAGGTGATGGAAGCGCTCGCTGGGCGTGATGCGCTGCTCGTTCCAGTGCTGGAAGGGATGCGCGCCGCCGCCGGAGACATCGATGTTGAGATACTGCGCGCCCCGGTTCAAGGCGGCACGCAAGCCCTTCAACTCCTCGATCAGTTCATCGACGCGGGTATGGATGCCGGAGTTCAGCTCGATCATCCCCTGCGTCATTTCCAGCTTGATCTGCTTTTGCAGGTCGCGCGGCTCGATCCAGTTGAGCAGGTCGACCGCATCGCTGGCGAGGTTGTAGTTGCGGCGGTTGACCAGTTGCAGTTCCAGCTCGATGCCCATGGTGAAGGGCGTGGAAGAACCGAACGGCAGGATGCCGGCGCTGCCCTGCGGTCCGGCCACGTGGGCGCGGTGGGCAGGGTCGTCGTGTTCGTTGCGGATCAGTGTGTCGGTATTCATTCGCGTCCACTCTCTCCCGATTTGATCAGGGCAAACTGGGTTGCCACCGGTCCCAGGAATTCCAGGACCACCATGCTGCCCGCCAGCAGCGGCAAGACATTGGCCGTGGTGTGCGGATACAGCGACGAGACCGTTTGCATCAGGCCCACGCCCACTTCCGTCATGGGCAAGGTACCCAGCGTGAGCAGGCCGGCCTGACGCCAGTTCATGCGCGCAAAGCGGGCGAACAGGAAGATGCCCAGCCCCATGGCCAGAAAGCGCGCCGCGATCAGGATCAGTACCGAGAAGCCCAACAGGCTCAGGTCCGACAACTTCATGGACGCACCCACGGTGACGAACAGCATCACCACGAACAGTTCATTGGCCACGCCAAACTCCAGCTCCATCAGATCGAACTGGCGATCCAGGTTCTTGGAGAGGATGGCGAAGATCAGCATGGACAGCATCACCGGCAGATGCAGTGCATGCGCCACGCCGATGGCCAGTGCGATCACCGAGATCACCAGCACGAACTGCGAACTGTTCTCGCGACCCAGCAGGCGCGCCAGCGGCATCATCAGCCAGTAGGTGAGATAGGCCAGAATGGCCGAGCCGATCAGGGAATACAGGGTGTGCTGGATCAAGGTCCAGACAGGTGTTCCCGCCTCATGCGCAATCACCGGCAGAAGCGCATAGGCGGCCAGCACGGCAACGAAATTGTTGAGCGCGGTCATGGCCGCCAGGCGCCGCGTGACCTGGCCTTCGGCCTTGAGGTCGCGCAACACCACCAGCACCACGGCAGGTGCGGTGGCAATGGCCATCACGCCACCCAAGAGCGCCATCACCGAATCGGTCCCGAACCAGGTCAGGGCGATGCTGACGAAGCCGAAGCACAGCACGGCCGAGACGGCCACCGTGATCATCAGCCATTTTTCGCGACGCAGCCAGCCGATGTCGACATAGCGACCCAGCTGATAGACCACCAGGGCGACAGCGATGTCGGCAAAGATGTTGGTGACCTTGAGGACTTCACCGGAGAGCAGATTGAAACCGCCCTCTCCCAGCAGGAAGCCGACCAGCAAATAACCCGTGATGCGTGGCACCCATGGGGACTTGGAAACTACATAGCCCGCGATCAGCCCGAACAGCAGCAGGCCGCCGAATACCAGCAGGGCATTCCATTGCAGCGTCTGTGCGAGGGTGAACGACGGAAGAGCCCACTCCATATCTCCTCCTGTAACGATTAGGTGTTGAACCGCACTGGCAAGCCATCAGGTGACATGCTCGATGCGGATCGCGTGAGCAACATGCCTGGCATGCGCTTGTCGAACTGCCCGACGAGATCGGGCCCGAGTCCGGAGAGAGGATTTTCCCAAAAAAATCGCCCGCCGGAAAACTCGGAGCACAGAAGATATCACTCTTGCTCTACGCGATGATCTTTTTTTTACCTACAACGGAAATCTTGATTTCCTGATTTGATAGTTATTGAATTTCTGGAAGTTATCCGAAGCGCATTGAGAAGATGAATGTAGTTGGGGGAGCCTCAATGTTCCATCAGTGCGCCATCGGCGGTAATCAGCGCAGACCTGATTCGCTTGTCGGAAAAGACTGACATGAGCGCGCTGCGGTAACGGGCCAGCTGCGCGGCATAATCGGCGCGTTCGCTGTCGAGCAGGCGACGCTTGTAATCGAGCACCCAGACTTCGTCATCGAACATGACCACGCGGTCGAGCCGCATCACCCCCGCAGGCGCGACGATCTCCATCTCATTGCGTGCCCAGTGATGCAACGCCGGATTGAAGAAGCGCTCCAGCTGCGGCTGCGCCAGCACCACGCGCGCCTGCGCATGCACCACCTGTGCCATCTGCGCAGAGATGCCCAGCCAGCGCACCAGCGCGGACGACGACGGCAGCTGCAGCGGCCATGCACTGCCATGCGTGAGCCGCTCCAGCAGCGCATGCAGGGCCACGCCTTCATCGATGGCCTCGGTGCTGACCAGCGTGCCATCGGCATCGACCTCGGGCAGCGCCTCTTCATCGTCCTGCGCTGCGCCAAACAGCGACATCGGCACCGGTTCGGGATCGAACAGCGCCAGCGAGAATTGCTCCTCGATGGCGGCGGCATCGGCGCCGTGAACGGCCTCCCCGCTGATCTCGCGCACCGGCGCATCGCTGGCGAAAAGACGCTGGTACCAGCTGCCTTCCACCACGCCACCCTCGCCCGCACCGCGCGTGCCGGCCACGCCCGAGACCAGCAGCAACTGCTTGGCGCGCGTGACGGCAACGTAGAGCAGATTCCAGTCTTCCTGTGTCTTCAGGCTTTCCTCTTCCTCAAACAGCGGGGCGCGCGCAGCGCCGCGCTCGCTGCGTCGGCCGAAGGCAGAGAAGTGGGTCGGTGCATCCCGGTCTTGCGGCCAGGCGCAGAGGATGCCGAGATTGTCTTCCATCCCATCACTGTGATTGGCGTCGAGAATGGCCACCACCGGCGCTTCCAGCCCCTTGGCGCTGTGCACCGTGAGAATGCGCACCGCATCGGCGCTGGCGTCGACGCTGGCCTCGTCGGGCGCATCACCGCCCGAGCTGCGCTGCAGGAGCCGCAAGGCATCGATGAACTTGGGCAGGCTGGGATAGCGTCCGGCATCCATGTTCAGCGACAACTCGACGAAGGCCGCGATATTGCCCAGCGTCTGGTTGCGCGTGAGCGGCGAGGCATGCTGCGCATAGCGCGCCACCAGTTCGCCCTGATGCAGGATCATGTCCAGCAGGTCATGCACCGGCAGGTGCGGTGCGGCCTGCAGCCAGCGTCGCAGCAGGGTCACGGCGCGCACCAGGGCGGCCGGGGCCGCGCCTTGATCCTGCATCTCCTGCAGATGCTGCCACCAGTGCCCCCCCTCGGAATGCGCCACCCGGCGGGCGATCTGCACCAGCTCATCGTCGGCGGCCCCGATGATCGGGCTCTTGAGAACATGGGCCAGCGCCCGCGTATCGTTGGGGGTGATGAGGAAGGTCAGCAGCGCAATCAGGTCGGCGATCTCCAGCGATTCGAGCAGACCGCCGCGCCTGTCGGAAATGAAGGGAATCCCGGCGGCGCGCAAGGCGCTCTCATAGGCGGCCAGGTGCGTACGCTTGCGCACCAGCAGCATGATGTCGCCCCAGCGCATCGGCCGAGTACCCCGGCCGTCGGCCACCGGCACTTCGCGACAGGCTTTGAGCAAGGCCTGCGCCAGCGCCTGTCCTTCCAGCAGGCGGCGGGCATCGTCTTGCTCACCGCGTGGCGTGGTCAGCGGATTGCGCCAGGGGATGATGTCTTCAGCGTTTTCCGTGGCCTCGTGGGAAGCCGATTCGTCGGCGGTTTCAGGCGCATTGACGTTTTCTGCATCATCGTCCTGACGCGCCAGCGGAAGCCGCCACACCTCGCCCCCGGCAAGGCCCAGCGTGGTCTGCTGCGCAAACAGCGGATTGCCACCCATGACGAATGAACGATTCAGTACATCGACCACGGCCGAGGCATTGCGGCGCGTCTGGTTGGCGCGCAGGATGGCTGCGCCCTGCGCCCCCAGCATCTCGCGCGCGGCGACGAACACGCGCGGTTCGGCACGGCGGAAGCGGTAGATGGACTGCTTGGGATCGCCCACCACGAACACGCTGGGCTGAGCCGCATCATCGCCATAGGCATCCAGCCAGCTGCGCACGATGCACCATTGCAGCGGATTGGTATCCTGGAATTCATCCAGCAGGATGTGCTTGTAGCGCGCGTCCAGCCGGGTCTGCAGATAGGCCGCGCTGGCCTCGTTGCGCAGCAGGCGGTAGGCCTGCCATTCGAGGTCGGCAAAGTCCAGCGCGCGCTGTTCGGACTTCACTTCCTGGTAGCAGGCCAGGTAGGCGCGGCCTGCCGTGAAGAGGGCGCGGTTGAGTTGCAGTACGGCCTTTTCCTTGCTGCGTCCCTGCAACTTGCGCAGTTCGTTGCCAACTGCATTGAACTCCTCTTCAAAGGCCGCCAGCGCAGCCTCCTCGCCGGTGCCGAAGTGCTGCGCCAGTGCGGCCAGCAGGGACTTGGCCTTGCCGTTCTTGCGCGGCTTGTCCTTGTCGTCGACGAACTGGTTGCAGAGCGCATCGAAGTTGTCCAGCGCGGCACCCGCCGTCAAGGCCGATTCGATGGCCACCGCACGGTCCTTGTTGGGCTTGCCGCCCTGCCCCAGCAGGAGGGCGATCTGGCTGGCGCGCGCTACCAGCGCGGGATCATCCCACAGCGACAGGCGCGCATCACGCTGCGCATCGTCGCCGCACAGGGCTTCCAGCCAGCGCAGGGGGGCAGGTATCGCAGCGCCGTCCTCCCCCTCTTCACCGTCGTCCTGGGTAGCGGCCCACCATTCGGCACGCTTGTCGATGAAGGCATCGAGCAACTGGCGTGCATTGAAATCGCCGGCCAGTTCATAGAGTTCCAGCAACGCCGCCTTGATGGGGGCGCCCTCGGGATCGCGCAACTGCTGCATGAAGCGACGGTAGGCTTCGTCCAGCAGTTCGCCATTCTTTTCGGTCAGGGTATAGCCGTGGGGCACCCCCGAGGCCAAAGGTGCAATCTGCAACAAACGCGCGAACCAGCTGTGGAAGGTATCGATGGACAGGCTCTGTTCTGAGGCGAGGATGCGCTCGTAGAGTCCACGCGCGATCGGCAGCAGCCGCGGCAGATCGGGTTCGGCCACGCCGCGCTCGCGCAACAGGGTAGCGGCCTGCGTGTCATCGGCCAGGGCCAGTTCATGGAGCAGTTCGAGCAGGCGCTCGCGCATTTCCTGGGCGGCCTTGCGGGTGAAAGTGATGGCCAGCAGTTCCGACGCCTGCGCACCGGAGAGCAGCAAGCGCAACATGCGCGCCACCAGCAGCCAGGTCTTGCCGCTGCCGGCGCAGGCTTCCACCACGACCGAATGGCGCGGATCGCAGGCTGCGCGCGTGAAGACGGCAGCCTCCACCGCCTGACCATTGACCTCGTAGGCGGCGGCTTGCTTGTCGGCGGCGCTCACAGCCACGCTCCCTTGCGGCACAGGCCACGCATCTCGCAATACTGGCAGACCGATTCGATGCCGTTGGCCGGCAGGGCTGCGCCGTGGGCGACGGCGTGCATGGTGGTGGTGATCTGTTGCTGGAGCATCTTCTGTTGGCGTACGAAATCAGGGGCGGCGGCATCGCCGGTTTTCTTGTCGGGGCCGAGTTCAAGGGCGACGTAGTGTGCGTGTTCCACCCGGCCACCGGCGAGCAGGCCGTAGAAGGCCAGCTGATGGTCGTCCTCTTCCTTGACCTTCTGCCGGAGCTGGCCGACGGGACGGGTCTTGTAGTCGAGCACGGCGCGCTCGCCATCGGCATTGCGATCCACACGGTCGAGGCGCCCGACCAATTCGATACCGCCGTCTTCCCACTGCAGGGCGTGTGATTGCGCTTCTTCACCGAAGGCAAAATGCCAGCCCTCGGCTTCGCGCTCATTGGCCCACAGGAGATAGGCCGGCATCACCTTCTGCCAGCGCGCATGGAAGGCCAGCGCCGCCGGATGGCGCTGCATCTCGCGCTGGAACACCTCCTCGGAAAACTGCGCCAGCAGCGGCGCGCGGGCTGGCAGCGGGGTGGCGTTATCGCGCAGGTGGGCGTGATAACGATAAAGAATTTCGTGCAGCCAGCTGCCGTAGTCGCGCTTCTCGGGCATGTCCGACAACTCATCCATCACCGCCACGCGCAGCATGCGTTGCGCGAAGAATTGATAGGGGCACGCCAGAAAACTGCCGAAGCCGCTGGCCGACAAGGACGTCGGCAACAGATCCGGTGCGCTCGGCATGGGCATGGATGAGACTACGGCACGCAATGGCTTCACCGGTGGCGGCAGCGTCACGCGTTCCAGTGCCGCGGCGCCCTGCTGCGCCAGCTTCAGTTCGAGGCGCTGGATCCACGGGCTGACCGGATTGGGTTCGCCCTCCTGATGAGTCTGCCAGCACAGCACCACCTCCGGATTCACGCACAGCAATTCGGTGAGATCGCGCAATTGCTGACGCTGGCGCGTGGCCCGCGTGGCCAGGTTCAGTTCGCGCCGTACGGCATTGGAGAAGAACAGGGTTTCCTGCGGAGGTGAAGGTAAATGCGCGGCATCGGCACCGATCACCAGTACCGCCTCGAAACGCCGCAGCCGCGCGCCGTTCAGCGGCAGCATCACGACGCGCCGGTCCTTGATCGGCGGCATGAAGGAAGTGGCATCCAGGCGCAGGTTGAGCAGCGCGCGCCATTCGGCGAAGCTGAACGTATCGCTCAGGCCACCTTGCTCGGCGGCGATCTCGTCGAGCATCAGCAGGCATTGCTCCCCCGCGCCATCGGCGCGCAGCGCGGCGTCCATGCCCAGCGCCTGGCACAGGCCGCGTTGCGTCTCGCACCATTGCGCCAGCGTCTTGCGACCACCGAAGCGCGCGGCCTGCCTGGCCAGCGTCATGATGCAGGCCAGCTCATCCTCACGCCCTGTCTCGGCGAAGGCCGATTGCAGCGCCTGCCAGTCACCGGCGATATTGGTACGGCGCAGGCGCGCCTCGATGCGCATGACGCGGTCGGTGCGGTCGGCATCGTCGGGGAAGACGAAGGGCGATTTCAGCAAGTCCAGCAGTGCATTGGTTTCGCCCCGGGCCGAGACCAGGTCGTTCCAGGCCGCCAGGGCGGCAGCGGCGCGGGTGGTGGAGAGTTTCCAGCCGGTCTCGTCGGCCACGGACACTTCGGCGCGCTCCAGCAGGGCGCGCAGGCGACGTGCGGTGACGCGATCCTGGGCCACGATGGCGATGTCGGTCTTGCCCTGCTGCAGCCAGCGCAACACGATCTGTGCGCTTTGCACGGCGGCGTTCTCCAGATCCGCGGCGGGGCACAGTCGCGGTAGCGCGATGGACGGAGCAGTGGCCACGGCGGGCGCGCCGGGCTCCGGCGCGATGGTGTCATCGTCCTGCACCAGTTCTTCCCAGGCCGACAGATACAAGGGATGCCGTGGTGCGATGGCTGCGCGACGCCAGTCCAGCGTGACGATGCGCACCGGCTGGCGCTGCGCATAGGCTGCGAGGAAGGCCGCATCCAGCGGCTCCGGCTCGGTCGGGCTGACCCATACCAGTGGCAGGCTGGCCTGCTCGGCCAGGGCCAGCATCGCGTCGAAGCGCTGCACGATGCGGTCCTGGGCATCGAGCTGGGTCTTCCAGACCTGCCACACCAGCGCCGCTTCATCGGAGAGCATGCCGTGCGCCGAAGGCGCCAGCGGTTCCAGCAATTGCGCCAGGGCCTGGGTCCAGCGGCCCACGGCGGCGTCTTCGCCATCGGCATTGGCGCGGATCTCCGGCAGCAATGCCAGGGTCAGCTCATCGGACAGGGACAGCAGCGTATGCGCCAGCGGCAGCAGATCGGCGTTGCGACGGGCGGAAAACATTTTCTTGAGCCAGCCATGCTCGCGCAATTGCGCATAGAGCTGCATGAGTCGCTCGCTCTCGGAGGGCGGCGTACGCTCGCCCGGCGGCTGCATCGCCAACAGGCCCGAGAGCGTATTGATGCGCGGGGCGATATAGGGACGACGCAGTTCGCGGGCCAGGGCCGCCTTGAAATTCTGGGCGTGGGAAAACGCCGGCACCATCAACTGCACGCCCGAGAAATCCAGCGTTCCGGCTGTCTGGGCCTGCAACGCCTGGCCCAGCGGCTGGCCCTCGCGCAGCAGCGCACGCACGGCCTGTTGCCAGAAATCGGGAGTGGGCGGGATCGGTACGGTAGCAAGCAGCATGCGTTCTCTGTTCTCTGTTCTCTGGATTCGGTGAGGGCTGGTGAGGATAGCGCGGACGCCCTGCCAAGGCGCCACGAGAGGTGGCACAAGAGCAGGGATGACCAGCACGGCCATTGTATTTTTCTCTTGCTCCAACAGATTTTTTCAATCGCCTGCGCGCAGCCGCTGTTGCGCATTGTATGCCAGCCAGCCCCGGAGCGGCCCTTGCGCCGGGCTCGGTGCCTGCGGGCAAAGCCGCGCCGGTACTCGGTTGGCGCCGAAGCAGTCGCAATGAGGACGGGTGACAACAAGCCCTGGCCTGCGCGTCTACACTTTCCCTGAAAATGGGTTATGATTGCCCCTGTACCCCGCCGCTTACCTCTGCCGCGCTTCAATTACAACTTGAATCGGCGCGCAACGACTCCACGTAGACCTAGCAACTCCGGAAGCGTTGATGGCTCACGCCAGGCCTGATGGTATGTGTCCACGGCGCTGATTGACTAATTACACCACTGCCTCATCTCGAGGAAATGCCATGAGCGAACATATCAAACATATTACTGACGCCTCCTTCGAAGCCGATGTGCTGAAGTCCGACAAGCCCGTGCTGGTTGATTTCTGGGCCGAATGGTGCGGTCCCTGCAAGGCCATCGCCCCGATCCTGGAAGAAGTCGCCAAGGAATACGACGGCAAGCTGCAGATCGCCAAGCTGGACGTGGATTCCAACCAGGCCATCCCGGCCAAGTTCGGCATTCGCGGCATCCCGACCCTGATCCTGTTCAAGAACGGCGCAGCCGCTGCCCAGAAGGTCGGCGCACTGGCCAAGGGTCAGCTGGTCTCGTTCATCGACAGCAACATCTGATTCTGATGTAACATCCGACGGCGGCGCGCTCGCGCTGCCGTCCGCCCGGCACAGGACGCCAGGCTTTATCCTAGATCCACACCACGCAATTCCCTCCCCCACCTTTACTTATCCCGTCCCGGGACACTCATATGCACTTATCAGAACTAAAAGCGATGCACGTCTCTGCCTTGCTGGAAATGGCCATCAGCCTGGACATCGAGAATGCTGCGCGCCTGCGCAAACAGGAGCTGATGTTTGCCATCCTGAAGAAGCGCGCAAAATCAGGAGAACAGATTTTTGGCGATGGCGCCCTCGAAGTGTTGCCTGACGGCTTCGGCTTCCTGCGCTCGCCCGACGCCAGCTACATGGCGTCCACCGACGACATCTACATCTCGCCTTCGCAGATCCGCCGTTTCAATCTGCACACCGGCGACTCCATCGAAGGTGAAGTGCGCACGCCCAAGGATGGCGAGCGCTATTTCGCCCTGGTCAAGGTCGACAAGGTCAACGGCGAACCGCCGGAAGCCTCCAAGCACCGCATCCTGTTTGAAAACCTCACGCCCCTGCACCCCAACAAGCTCTTGCAGCTGGAGCGCGACATGCGCGGCGAGGAAAACATCACCGGCCGCATCATCGACCTGATCGCCCCGGTTGGCCGCGGCCAGCGCGGCCTGCTGGTGGCCTCGCCCAAGTCGGGCAAGTCGGTGATGCTGCAACACATCGCCCACGCCATCACCACCAATCATCCGGATACCGTGATGATCGTGCTGCTCATCGACGAACGTCCTGAAGAAGTGACCGAAATGCAGCGCTCGGTGCGCGGCGAAGTGGTCGCCTCCACCTTCGACGAACCGGCCACGCGTCACGTGCAGGTCGCCGAGATGGTGCTGGAAAAGGCCAAGCGCCTGGTGGAAATGAAGAAGGACGTGGTCATCCTGCTGGACTCGATCACCCGTCTGGCACGCGCCTACAACACCGTGATCCCGGCCTCCGGCAAGGTGCTCACCGGCGGTGTGGATGCCAACGCGCTGCAACGCCCGAAGCGTTTCTTCGGCGCGGCACGTAACGTCGAAGAAGGCGGCTCGCTGACCATCATCGCCACCGCCCTGATCGAAACCGGTTCGCGCATGGATGACGTGATCTACGAAGAATTCAAGGGCACCGGCAACATGGAAGTGCACCTGGAACGTCGCTTGGCCGAGAAGCGTGTCTACCCCGCCATCAACCTCTCCAAGTCCGGCACCCGCCGCGAAGAGCTGTTGATCAAGCCGGACCAGCTGCAAAAGATCTGGGTGCTGCGCAAGCTCATGTACGACATGGATGAAATCGAGGCGATGGAATTCATCCTCGACAAGATGAAGTCCACCAAGAACAACGCCGAGTTCTTCGACATGATGCGCCGGGGCAACTAAGTTCATCAAAGCAACTAAGTCCCTGGCAGGTTCGGAAAACGGCATGTCCCTCACCGGACATGCCGTTTTTCATTGCCCGATGGGAAACAAGCGGGGCGCGTTTTCATCTGAAATACCACGCCGCACCGGCCCGAGCGCTTGCCCGCCTTGACCCAAGCCCCTGATTCCACTGTATAATTTCGGACTTTTCCAAACCGGCAAGTGATCATCAATCGGGTCAAGAAGCAGGGCGACCGACGAAGTGGCGATTGGCTACCAAACTACTCTTGAGGCAATCATGAAAGAAGGCATCCACCCGGATTACCGCGAAGTCCTGTTCCACGACATGTCGAACGACTTCAAGTTCATCACCCGCTCGACCATCGGCACCCGCGAAACCGCCGAGTTCGAAGGCAAGCAATATCCCCTGGTGAAGATCGAAGTGTCCTCCGAATCGCACCCGTTCTACACCGGCAAGCACAAGATCGTCGACACCGCTGGCCGCGTCGAGAAGTTCCGCCAGAAGTTCGGTTCCGTCGGTTCGAAGACTGCGGTCTCGAAGGCGTAATCTGTACTTCCCTCAAAAAAGGCAGCTCCGGCTGCCTTTTTTGTTTGGATCTTCGGTGGTGCCCAGGCCGCGCCTGCACCACGATGTAGCAGACAGAAACAACTTTTTACCGGGTTTTCCTGCACAATAGGGCCTGCTAAAAAAACACCAGCCGCCGAACACAACGGCGACCGCGCGGCCCAGGCCCTCCGGCCAGCGCATCACCCAACACGCAGCACAGAACAAGAGCAACAAGATCTTGATGAAGCCAGTCCGTCTTCCCGCCGCCGCGACCAATGCGCTTCCGCGCATGGTCCTGCTTGCGCTTGCCCTCCTCTACATCCTGCCCGGCCTGATCGGCCGCGATCCGTGGAAGAACGAGGACGCCACCAGCTTCGGCATCATGTGGACCATGGCCCACGGCACGCTGACCGACTGGCTCACCCCCAACGTGGCCGGCCTGCCGCTGCCGGCCGAAAGCCCGCTGGCCTACTGGTTTGGTGCAATCTGCATCAAACTCTTCGGCTGGCTGCTGGGCGACCCGCTGGCCGCACGCATCTCGGTGGTGGGCTGCTTCCTGGTCGGCTCCATGTCGATCTGGTACACCACCTACCTGCTGGGTCGCCGCGCCGAAGCACAGCCCTTGAAGCTGGCCTTCGGCGGCCAGCCCGAGCCCAAGGACTTCGGCCGTACCCTGGCCGATGGCGCCTTCCTGATCTATCTCGGTTTCCTCGGCCTGCTGCTGCACAGCCACGAGACCAGTCCCAAGACCCTGCAGATCGCGCTGGTGGCCTATGCCATGTTCGGCGCGGCGCGCGTATTCGATGCCGGCAAGTGGCGTCACGGCATGTGGCTGGGCCTGGCGCTGGGCATGCTGGTGCTGACCTATGGCTGGCTGCTGCCGGCTGGGGTGCTCATCGCGCTGGTGCTGCTGGCGCTCCTGCGCAAGGACGGCCGCGCCATGAGCCGCTTGCTGTTGCTGGCACTGCCGCTGGCCCTGCTCATCAGCGCGGCATGGGTGGTGGCCTTGCAGCACCTCATCCCGGCCGAAGCGGCCAGCCAGTTCGAACTGTGGATGAGCTGGAACATCTACCAGCTCAATCGTCCGACGCTGTCCACCCTGGCCTTCCTCGGCAAGTACGGCGTCTGGTTCGCCTGGCCCGCCTGGCCTTTCGCCGGCTGGGCGCTGTACGCCTGGCGACGTCAGCTGGGTTCGCTGCACATCGCCTTGCCACTGGCCTTCCTGATCCCCATCACGCTGCTGGTGCTCATCAACGTGCATCGTGAAGAAGGCATGCTGCTGCCGCTGCTGCCGGCACTGGCGATCCTGGCCGCCTTCGGCCTGCCGACCATGAAGCGCGGCGCCATCAATGCGGTGGACTGGTTCTCGGTGATGACGCTGACCACCTCGGCCGCCTTCATCTGGATCGGCTGGATCGCCAAGGAAACCGGCTGGCCGGCGCAGATCGCCCGCAATGCCTACAAGCTGGCCCCCGGCTTCAAACCCGGCTTCACCTGGATTTCCCTGGCCATAGCCGTGGCCGCCACCATCGCCTGGATCGTCGTGGTGCACTGGCGCATCTCGCGCCGTCCTTCGGTACTGTGGCGCGCGGTCGTGCTGTCCTCGGGCGGCGTGATCCTGTGCTGGGTACTGCTGATGACGCTGTGGCTGCCCTGGGTCAACTATGGCAAGAGCTATGCAGGCGTGGCCGAACAGATCGAATCGAAACTGGGCTCGGTCAAGCAATGCGTACAGACCAATGTCGGTCCGGCCCAGCGCGCTTCCTTCGCCTACTTCGGCAACGTGCGCTTTGCCGACGAGCGCGACCAGAGCTGCGACTACCTGCTGCTGCAGGATGACATCAGCAACCAGGATGCCTCGCTCATGCTGCGCCAGTACCCTGGCAACTGGCGCATGCTCTGGGAAGGCCGCCGGCCCTCCGACCGCGACGAGCGCTTCCGCCTGTATCGCCGCGCCGGTCGCTGATCGGGGACCATCGCCGCGTGACCACTGAACTGCCCGCCCTCTCCTCCCGCCATCACGTCGGCCGCATCGCGCGGCTGGCCTGGCCACTGCTGATCGGGCAGTTGGCCATCATCGCCAATGGCGTCATCGATACCGCCATGGTCTCGCGCTTTTCGGCCCTGGACCTGGGCGCGCTGGCACTGGGCGTGTCGATCTACGTGAGCGTCTTCGTCGGCCTGTCGGGCGTATTGCAGGCGCTGCAGCCCACCATCGGCCAGCTCTTCGGCGCCGGTCGCACGGGCGAGATCGGCCACGAGGTCAAGCAGGGCCTGTGGCTGGCCGTACTGCTGTCCATCGTGGGCTCCCTGATCCTGATGTTCTCGCCGCTCTTCCTGGCGCTGGCCAAGGCTTCGCCGGAACTGGTGGAAAAGGCCACGCTGTACCTGCGCATCGAAGCGCTGGCGCTGCCGGCCACGCTGTTCTTCCGCGTCTATTCCTCGCTCAATACGGCACTGGCCCGGCCCAAGATGGTGATGGCCCTGCAACTGGGCGGACTGCTGCTGAAGCTCCCGCTCAATGCCCTGCTCATCTTCGGCGGCCTGGGACTGCCGGCCTTCGGCGGCCCAGGCTGCGCCATCGCCACCACCCTCATCGCCTGGCTGATGATGATTGCGGCCTGGATGCTGGTCGCCCGCCTGCCCCTGTATCGTCCGCTCAAGCTGTTTGGCAGCGGTTTCGTCGCGCCCTCCTGGAAAAGCCAGCGCACCCTGCTGCGACTGGGCATTCCGATCGGCATGTCCTATTTCATCGAGGTCACCGCCTTCACCTTGATGGCGGTGTTCATCGCGCGCCTCGGTGCAGTACCGGTGGCCGGACATCAGATCACGGCCAATGTCGGCACGGTGCTCTACATGCTGCCGCTGTCCATTGCCAGCGCCACCGGCACGCTGGTGGCGCAAGCCATCGGCGGCGGCAACATGCCTGAGGCCAGAAAGATCGGCCGTGCCGGCATACGCCTGGCGGTGTCGCTGTCGGTGGTCATCGGCGTGATCGTCTGGTTCCTGCGGGGGCATATCATTCGCGCCTATACGCCGGACCCGGTCATCGTCAGTGCAGCACTGCCGCTGTTCCTCTACATCGCCTTCTACCAGCTGTTCGACTCCATGCAGGTGACCACGGCCTTCGTGCTGCGTGCCTACAAGGTGGCGGTGGTGCCCACCGTCATCTACGCGGTCACGCTGTGGGGGGTGGGTCTGGGCGGCGGTTATCTGCTGGGACTCGATCCGCTGGGCGTGACACCGTCGGCCCTGCGCGGTCCGGCCGGATTCTGGCTGGCCAACAGTGTCAGTCTCGGCCTGGTGGGTGCAGGACTGCTGGCCTATCTGCGGGTCATACAGCGCCGCGCGCAACGCGGCGAACTCAGCGTTTGATCACGCTGCCGGCCGCAAACAGATCGTCATTGCTGGCATTGACCAGCCCGGGCACGCTCAAGGGCTCATCCGGTCGCCCCAGCAGGAAGCCCTGCACCTGATCACAATGCAGCAGCTGCAGTTCGCGCAACTGCCCTTCGGTCTCCACCCCTTCGGCCACCACCTCCATCTGCAGGGCATGTGCCAGCGCGATGATGGCGGCCACGATGGCGCGTCCGGAGTGGTCCTCCAGGTCCAGGCGCGAGGTAAAGAAACGGTCGATCTTGACCTGCCGGCAGTGGAACTGCGCCAGATAGGCCAGGCTGGAATAGCCGGTGCCGAAGTCATCGATGGCAATGTCGAAGCCCAGTGACTGCAGCTCGCGCACCACCCGCGTGGTGCGCTCCACATCCTTCATGGCGGCCGTTTCCGTGATCTCGAACATGAGCCGCTGCGGCGCGATGCCGGCTGCGCTGACCACCTCGACGATGCTGTCCACCAGATCGCTGCGCATCTGCAGCGGCGACAGGTTCATGGCCACCTTGACCGGCTTCATCCCGGCCGCATCCCAGCAGGCGATCTGCGTGCACACCGCCTGCAGCACCCAGTCGCCGATGCTGAGGATCTGGCCCGAACGCTCGGCGATGGGAATGAATTCGGACGGCGCCATCTCGCCCAGTTCAGGATGATGCCAGCGCAGCAGGGCTTCCAGCCCGGTCAGTTCCTTGCCGGCGCCACGATATTTGGGCTGGAAATGCAGGCGGAACTGCTGGCCGTCGATGGCCTGCTGCAGTGCCTGCCGCACCTGCAGATGGCGCATGGCACTGGCGTGCATGGCTGGTTCGAAGAAGCGATAGGTATTGCGACCGCTCTGCTTGGCCTCGTACATGGCGGCGTCAGCGTTCTTCATCAGGGTATCGACCGACTCCCCACTGTTGGGATAGACGGCAATGCCGATGCTGGAGGTCACGCGCAGGGTCGCGTCCTCGATCTGGAAATCCTGGCGCAATACGGCCAGGATGTTTTCCGACAATTGCTCCACCACCTCGGGCGTGGAGAGATTGCTCATCACCACCACGAACTCGTCGCCACCAATGCGCGCCACCATGTCCTCGCCCCGGATGCAGGCGCGGATACGTTGCGCCACGGCCACCAGCAGGCCATCCCCGACGGCATGGCCGAGCGAATCGTTGATGGCCTTGAAGCCATCGAGATCCATGAACAGCACCGCGAACGGCCTGCCATTGCGGCGCGCCACCTCTACCGCATGCTGGATGCGGTCCGCCAGCAAAGCCCGGTTGGGCAGGCCGGTGAGTACATCATGGGTGGCAAAGTGCAGCAGCTTGTCATTGGTGCGACCGACGATCTTCTTCAAGACCTGGTTGCGCTGCACGCCGCTGACCACCAGCGCCAGCGCCATGGCCAGGAAGGCCAGGAACACCAGGCCATTGACCAGATGCTCACGCGTGATGCCTTCTCCGGCCAGGCTCTGCGTCTGCGGGTCGATGCGCAGTGCACGCAGCCCGGCCACCGCCGCCGACACCACTCCGGCACCCACCAGCAGGGCGGCCAGCACGCGACGAGCCTGCTGCGAGTTGAGCGAACCGGTCATGGGCTTGCGTCCGTTGCTGGCCGAAAAGAGCGTGACGATGAACACCGCCAGCACCTCCGATACCACCAGCGCCAGGATCAGCAGGTGCGTGTCGTACAGCACGGGCGGCACCAGCGTCATGGAACGCAGCGCAATGTGGAAGGCGGCATTGAAGGCTGCGCCGATGGCCAGCCCGCCGATCACCAGCCGGGTGGAATGGGGGCGCCGCATGCCCGTCAGGTGCATCAGGTAAAAGGCGCTGGCCAGGCACAGCAACAGGGCCAGCACCACCATGCGCGCATCGAAACCAATGCGCACGGGGGTGTCCAGCGAGGCCACGGTCAGCAGCATGGCGCCCCACACGCCCATGCCGAACACGACCGCCCCTACCGAGAGCCATAGCCGGCGGCGCTGGGCTTCCTGCAGCACGATGCGCTCGGAGACCTCCAAGGCCGCATAGGACGACAGGCTGGCGACCAGCAAGGCGAAGGCCAACAGCAGGAAATGAAAGGAAGCTGACATCGTCGGACCTGGCTCGGGTGCGCACCTTCCACGCGGGCGATCGCTGGGAGCCCGCAGGACAGCACGCCTGCTCGGTATCGCGGCCGTTCCGTCCCGGCGCACCCACGCTGCCGACATGGCGTAGCGGGCTGCAGGACGTCAGTCGATCGCCGTGGCATCTCCACGGGTCGCCGCGTTCCATCCCGCAATGGAGCTGGCCGCATCGCGTGCGGCAGGAAACCATGCCACTGACGCGACGCCACAGGCGTCATTGCGGGAACATCAAAAAGTTACGTAACAAAAACGTACCACAAGGATGCTGCTGACTTCTTTGATTTGTTCGATTAGTTGCAACCAGCTTGCTGCTCGTGTGACTGTCCGGAAAGTTTTCGGACCTTGCTGCCCCCCAAAAGGATGGGCCGAATTATCTAACAAAATTCCATCCCCGTGGAATGGGAAAGATATCGGCTATTCATTCACCGGATGCCCGGTTCCCCTTTTCTCTGTCCCGCTATTCTAGCGCGCTTCGGGCGCGAAATGCCGCGCCGCGCCAGATCGTAAAGCCCGCATCGCGTACCACGGCGCGTGTCTCGCGGCGGACACAAACCTTAAAAATTTGCGCCCACCCGATGCACACGCAAGACATCTGGACCGACAATGCAGACATCACAAGACCGGCATCGTCCCTCCTGCGTCAAGCATGCGATGCACCCGGCCGACCCTGCAACGCACTCTCCACGACGTACTTGCAGTGGCCTGATGACCTGACATCTGTGCACGGCGCACCGTGCCAAATGCGGCTGCACACTGCACCAAAGATCGCTGTGGAGACTTGCACATGGACGCTTTCCCATCGGCCGGAAATGCTTGCCGGAACTGCTTCGGCGGGGTGGCGTGCGGCCCGTTGCCGGAGCGATGGCGCAGGCGTTCAAGGCAGTGAGTATAAATCACGTTTGCGGCGTAACTCACCTCGGAAGCAAACGTACCCCGGAAAGCGCTACCTCAAAGTACCTTCGAAATCATGGAAACCGCCAATCAAAAATTCGCCAAGCGCCTGCGCGCAGCGATGGAAAAAGCTGGATACGAACCCAAGCCCGCCGTTCTGGAAAGGGAATTCAATCTGCGTTACTGGGGCAAGCCGATGACCCTGCATGGGGTACGCCGCTGGCTGCTGGGGGAGTCAATGCCCAAGCAGGACAAGCTGGAAACCCTGGCCGAGTGGCTCATTGTCACGCCACAGCATCTGCGCTTCGGCGAAGAACTCAGCAAGCGCATCGACAAGCGTCGCGCCCGCTGGGAAGAAGCCATCGGCTACCGCGAACGCGAAGCCTTCGAGGCGTTCATCAATCTGCCCGCGCCGCAGCGCAAGATCGTCAAGGAAGTGATCTTCGCCTTCTCCCAGCTTGCTATCCAGGCGGCCGAGAAGATCATTCCGGCCGCCAAGACCACCCCGCGTCGTCGATCACGCACCTGAAGACGATCTCACGCTTTCACGCTCGTGCGTAGCGTCGGCTGCATGATTTCCTGACGTTTTCTCCCAGTTTCCCACCTCTCCGAATCACGATCCCGCCCCCCCTGGGATCCTGCTTCTTCGCGTTGTTTTCTTATCGCCGGCCTGTGCAGGATCGGTCCCAAGCCACTGCGCTTGCGCGCGCATCCTGTGAACGTGTCAGCTTCCCGCCTCACGGGATTCTCTGTGGCACATCGTTCACGCGGCAGGCAGGTTGCCTCCCACGCGCGCGGCCACGTCGACACAGTGATCGACCTGCTCGGCGATGGCCTGCGGGACCGGACGGCGGTCTTCCAGCACCTCCATGATCCAGGCTGCGGTCGCAGCGGCGTCCTGTCCATCGGGCAGATCCGGCAGCTCCTCGGCCACGCTCTGTTTCTCCACCAGCACGGTGCGCATGCCGCGACTGAACCAGTCGATGCGCTGGGCCCGCCGCGCATTGGCCACGGTCTCGCCTTCGGTACCGCGCATCAGGAAGGCATCGCCGCGATCATGCGGGGCGGCATGACTGAAGTAGTCGGTCAGCATCTCCAGATATTCCGGATGGGTGTACGACGTCAGACGCAATGCGGGCTGCGCGAACGGCTGCATGATCTTGACCAGTGTGTGGGTGGAATTGCGTACCCCCAGGATGCGACGCAGGTCCAGCAGGCGGGCCACCGCGGGCGCCAGGGCAGCGATCGGGATGAAGGCCGGCAGCCTGGCGGCCATGCGGGCTTCGGCCTCGGCCGCCGACGCCGCATGAGGCACGCCCAGGGCGGTAAAGATCTCGGCGCTGGTCACGCGCTGCGGGTCCTGCGTGACGCCGTGCATGAGCACCGGCACGCCGCGACGCACCAGCAGCAGGCACAGCAACGGGGTCAGGTTGGCCATCTTGCGCGAGCCGTTGTAGCTGGGCAGCACCACCGGTGCATAGGGCCCTGCGGGCGCACGCAAGGGTGTGAAAGAAGCCTCGGCGGCGGCCAGGAAGCCGGCGATCTCGTCGACCGACTCGCCCTTGATGCGCATGGACAGGAGGATGCCACCGAGTTCGAGATCGCTAACGCGCCCCTCGAGCATGGCGGCGTACAGCAATTGCGCATCCTCGCGCGAGAGACTGCGGGCACCGTCCTTGCCGCGTCCGATTTCCTTGATGAAACGGGCGGCGGCGAAGGGGGGCGCTGACGGCAGCGCAGTGCCGGAGGCAGGCTCGACGGCCGCAGCCGGAGCAGGAATGTGGGCATCGTTTGACATGGGCGAAGGGTACACCAAAAGCGCCGGATGCCCCAGCTGCAGCGCTCGTGCGGCGGCTTTCCTTTACAATAGCGCCTTTGCCGCACGGTGCTCCTGCGCTGGTGCGGCGGCTTCATTGAGTGCATCCCATGTTAGTTCTCGGCGTCGAATCTTCCTGTGACGAAACCGGCCTCGCTCTGTACGACACCGAGCGCGGTCTGCTGGCGCATGCCCTGCATTCGCAGATTGCCATGCACCAGGAATACGGCGGTGTCGTCCCCGAGCTGGCCTCGCGCGACCACATCCGCCGCGCCATTCCGCTGCTCACGCAAACTCTGGCCGATGCCGGAGTGCCCGCCACTGACATCGATGCCATCGCCTACACCCAGGGGCCGGGTCTGGCCGGGGCGCTGCTGGTGGGTGCGTCGGTGGCCTGCGCGCTGGGCCTGGCGCTGGACAAGCCGGTGCTGGGCATCCATCACCTGGAGGGTCATCTGCTCTCGCCCCTGCTGGCGAGCAAGCCGCCGCGCTTTCCCTTCATCGCCTTGCTGGTCTCGGGCGGGCATACGCAGTTGATGCGCGTGGATGGCGTGGGGCGTTATGAACTTCTGGGTGAAACTCTGGATGACGCGGCTGGCGAAGCCTTCGACAAGTCGGCCAAGCTGCTGGGACTGGGCTATCCGGGCGGGCCGGCGATTTCGCGCCTGGCCGAGTTCGGCGATCCGAATGCTTATCAATTGCCGCGTCCGATGCTGCACTCCAAGAATCTCGATTTCAGTTTCTCGGGCTTGAAGACGGCGGTACTCACCGTGGTCAAGCAGCACAGCGCAAACATCTGCGAACAGGACAAGGCCAACATCGCGCGCGGTTTCGTCGATGCCATCGTGGACGTGCTGGTGGCCAAGTGCATGACGGCCCTGAAACAGACCAACCTGAAGCGTCTGGTCATCGCCGGCGGCGTGGGTGCCAATGCGCAGCTGCGCGCGGCCCTCGATGCGGCGGCGGCCAAGCGGCGTTATGAAGTCTTCTACCCGGAACTGCAATTCTGCACCGACAACGGTGCCATGATCGCCTTCGCCGGTGCCATGCGCCTGCGTGAGGAGCCGGGTGCGGCGCGCAAGGAATACGGTTTTGGCGTACGCCCGCGCTGGCCGCTGGATGAGTTGCGGCCGCCGCAGCGACAGGAAGACACCACTACTGCCTGAATCACGTAAATTATTTAAACGATATAAGCAAAAAGGGCCGCAATGCAAATTGCGGCCCTTCTTTCCAATCCAATCGGCAGGCTTGCCTGGCCTTGCCTGGCCTTACTTGGCAGCCTTCTTCTTGTCGCCAATGCGGCTTTCCTTGCCCGCCAGCAGGTTGCCGATGTTCTTGCGATGGCGATAGATCAGCAGGGCCGCCATGGCCACCACGGCCAGCAGAATGCCATCGGTAGTACCGAACAACAGGCCGTAGTAGAACGGCGCAAACAGCGCTGCCACCAGCGCCGCCAGCGACGAATAGCGGAAGGCGAAGGCCACCGCCAGCCAGGTCGCCAGCGTCGCCAGGCCCAGCCACGGATCCAGCGCCAGCAGGATGCCCAGTGCGGTCGCCACGCCCTTGCCGCCGACAAAGCGGAAGAACACCGGCCACAGATGGCCCAGGAAGACGGCCAGAGTCACCAGCGCAATGCCGGTATCGTCCACGCCAAACTGCGGACCGAACTTCTGTGCCAGCCACACTGCCAGCCAACCCTTGAAACCGTCACCCAGCAGGGTCAGCGCAGCCGCCTTCTTGTTGCCGCTGCGCAGAACATTGGTCGCGCCCGGATTCTTCGAACCATAGGTGCGCGGGTCGGACAGGCCAAACAGCTTGGAGACCAGCACCGCAAAGGACAGCGAACCGATCAGGTAGGCCGCGAGGGCAAAGAGGATGTTGTACATGAGGAGGGGCTTTCTGTTGTCTCTGTCATTCGGGGGTGGCGGGCAGGTCGCACAGGCTCAGGCTGCGTCGGCCAGTGCACACTGCACCGCCTTGGCCGGCAGCACCTTCAGAATCACGGCCGGATCGATGCCGACCAGAAATCCCCGGCGTCCGCCGTTGATGTAGATCCTGTCGAGTTCGAGGATGGTCGACTCCACATAAACCGGCATGGTCTTGCGCGTGCCGAAGGGCGAGGTGCCGCCGATCAGGAAACCCGAGTGGCGGTTGGCCACTTCCGGCTTGCACGGCTCGACCGACTTGCAGCCAATCTGGCGCGCCAGGTTCTTGGTGGAGACCTTGCAGTCGCCGTGCATGAGCACCAGCAGCGGCTTGGCGGCCTCGTCCTGCATCACCAGGGTCTTGATGACCGCATGCTCGTCCACGCCCAGTTCGCGCGAAGACACCGAGGTGCCGCCGTGCTCCTCGTAATCGTAGGGATGCTCGGTGAAGACCACGCCCTGCTTGCGCAGGAATTGCGTGGCGGGGGTTTCGGAGATGTGTTCTTTCTTGGCGCTCATCGGTGTCTTCCTGACGGCAGGCTGACCGGCGCACAGGCCGGTCGGGCCGTCATGGGCGCACATTATGCCGCAAGATCAGCCGCGGGGGTGATGTGCGGCATGCAGTTGCTTCAAGCGTTCGCGCGCTACATGCGTGTAGATCTGGGTGGTCGAGATGTCGGCATGGCCCAGCAGCAGCTGCACCACGCGCAGGTCGGCGCCATGGTTGAGCAGGTGCGTGGCAAAGGCATGGCGCAAGGTGTGCGGCGACAGACGGACGGTGATGCCGGCCTGGAGCGCGTATTTCTTGATGAGCGTCCAGAACATCTGGCGCGTCATCGGCCCGCCGCGGGCGGTGACGAAGAGCGCATCATCGATCTGCCCCTGCAGGATCTGGCTGCGCGCCTCGGCCAGATAACGCGCCATCCACGCTCCCGCTTCCTCACCGAACGGCACCAGGCGCGTCTTGCTGCCCTTGCCGGTCACGCGCAAGACGCCCTCATTCATGCCGACCTCGATGCTCTTCAAGCTCACCAGTTCCGACACCCGCAAACCGCTGGCATACATCAGTTCGATCATGGCGCGATCGCGCAGACCCAGCGGCGTGGAGACATCGGGCGCTGCCAGCAGCGCCTCCACCTGAGCTTCGGACATGGTCTTGGGCAGGCGCTGCGGCTGGCGTGCCGAGCGCAGCTTCAGGCAAGGATCGGCGGCCACATGGTGCTGCCGCAAGGCCAGCTGGAAAAAGCGCTTCAGGACGGCGAGGCGGCGATTGGACGAGCTGGGCTTGGTGGCATCATGGCGCACGGCGAAGTAGGCGTTGAGGTCTTCGGCCTGCGTGTCGTAGAGCGCCTTGGCACGCTCCTGATAGAGCCAGTGGGCGTACAGGGTCATGTCGCGGCGGTAGGCTTCCAGCGTGTTCTTGGACAGGCCATCTTCCAGCCACAGGGTGTCGCAGAATTCGTCGATGGCCTCGCGGCTCACGGACGGGGCTTCGATCTTTGGTGTGGTGCGTCCCATGCCCGTGCGTCAGTATCCGGTCACGCCTTCGTGGCGCAGCAGCCAGCGCTTGACCTCCAGGTGGAAGCCATCTTCGTCGTCATGATGCGAGAAACCGCCCAGGCCACCTGCGGCCGTCACGCGATGACAGGGAATCACCAGCGGATACCAGTTGGCGCCACAGGCCTGCCCTACCGCGCGCGGTGCGGACTGGATACGCCTGGCAAGCTGCCCATAGGTCAGTACCTGACCGCAGGGGATCTCGGCAATGGCTTGCCAGACACGCTGCTGGAACGCACTGCCGACGGTCTGCAGCGGCAATGCGAAACGATAGCCAGGATCGGCCAGATAATGCGTGATCTGCTGCACCGCCTGCGCGGCCACGGCATCGCTGGCGTCCTGCTCGGCGTAGTGCGGCGGCAGATACACCATCTCCACCAGTGCTCCCGCCCGGGTGCGGATGCCCATGCCGCCGAAGGGCGTGTGCACCACGGCAGAGAACAGAGCGGTCAACGGGGAGTCGGCAGGGGTCATCGGAAAACCGGGCAATCGCGGCAAGGGCCTGGGGCGCCTATTGTAAGCAATTCAGGCACGGGCTTGATACCATCGGGCAAAACTTCCTGGAGACCGCATGACCGCTACCCCCTTGCATACCGCCCCCGACCACCTGGTCGTGACCGCATCCACGCTGGAGGCCGGCATGGCCTGGGTGGAGCAGCGCCTGGGGGTTTCCATGGCGCCGCGCATCGGCGGACAGCATGTGCGGCTGGGTACGCACAATGCCCTGCTGTCGCTGGGCGAAGGGTTCTATCTGGAAGTGATCGCCATCGATCCGCAAGCGCAAACCCCGGACCGCCCACGCTGGTTCGGCATGGATGACTTGCCCGCCGATGCCGCACCGCGTCTGGCGCACTGGGTGGCGCGCACCAGCGATATTGCCGCCGCGGTAGCTGCCAGCCCCATCGCACCCGGTGTCATCGAACCCATGCAGCGGGGCACACTGGACTGGCTCATCACCATTGCTGCCGATGGTGCCCCGGCCTGTGCGGGCGTGATGCCCTCCCTGATCCAGTGGCTCAGCGCAGCGCACCCGGCCAGCGCCCTGCCCGAGTGCGGATGCCGCTTGCAGCAACTGGTCCTGGAACATCCCGCCGCGCAGCAATTGCAGGTGGCCTGGCAGAGCATCGGACTGGCCGATGCACGTATCGTCTTGAAGCAAGCAAAGCACGCCAGCCTGCGTGCTGTGGTGTCCACGCCACAGGGAGCGCGCATATTGGACTGATGTGCCGTCGCCCGATGCAAAAAATATAAACCGTATAAACGATTTATACGACCCATCACGACCACGCCACACCAAGAAAAAAGGCGCATCCGCGGATGCGCCTTCAAAATACTCCTGATGCATTCCCGACCGTTTGAACGGTTTCAATCGAATGCACGTCTCCTCAGTTTCCCGGTATCGATACCGTTTGTTATGCACCACCCGCTTTGTATTCGGTGCTGCCTCGCTGCGCCCGTTCCGATGTGTCGGAGGGGTCACCGGTGAGGCAAGTACATCAACAACTCACTAGAAAAACTTGTTTGCAAAAACTCGATTGCCGGGACGGCAAACACCATCTGCCGATTCAGCAAAGCCCGCACTTTAGCAGCACTTCGTGCCGTTTCAAAGCACTTTTTCAGGGCAAAACCAACATACTTTTCAGCAACTTGACAGACATCTGACGAAATCGGCACCGACCTGGTGCACACCCTCGCGGTGCCGATTTCATCGTCTCATGACGGCATCGCCGATCAGTTGTAGATCAGGTTGGGCAGCCACAGCGACAGGGTCGGCCAGTACGTCACCAGCGCCAGGAAACCGAGCATGGTCAGCAGCCACGGCATGACCGCGACGGTCAGTTCGGTGATGCCCATCTTGGTGATGCCCGAGGCCACGTACAGGTTCAGGCCCACCGGCGGGTGGCACATGCCCACTTCCATGTTGACCACGATGAGGATGCCGAAGTGCACCGGGTCGATACCCAGCTTCATCGCCACCGGGAACAGGATCGGCGCCAGGATCAGCACGATGGACGAAGGCTCCATGACGTTACCGGCCAGCAGCAGCAGCACGTTGACCACCAGCAGGAAGGTGATCGGTCCCAGGCCGGAATCGGTGATCCAGGCAGCCATCGTCTGCGGGATGTTCTCGCTGGTCACCAGGAAGGAGAACAGCACCGCGTTGGTGATGATGTAGAGCAGCATGGCCGACATCGAGGCCGAATCCAGCAGCACCTTGGGGACCTGCTTGAGGCTCATGTCCTTGTAGACGAACACGGCGATGAAGAAGGCGTACACCGCCGCCATGGCCGCCGCTTCGGTCGGCGTGAATACGCCGCTGTAGATGCCGCCCATGACGATGACCACCAGGAACAGGCCCCAGCCACTCTTGCGGAAGGCGGCGCCGCGCTCGGCCCAGGTCGCCTTCTTCAGGCGCGGGTAGTTGTTCTTGCGCGCCAGGAACCAGGTAGTCAGCCCCAGCAGGAAGGCCAGCAGCAGACCCGGCACCACGCCCGCCATGAACAGCTTGCCCACCGAGGTATTGGTGGAGACCGAATACATCACCATCACGATGGAAGGTGGGATCAGGATGCCCAGTGCGCCGGAGGTGGTGATGACACCCGCGCCGAAGCGTTTGGGGAAGCCCTGATTGACCATCGCCGGCAGGATGATGGAACCGATGGCCACCACGGTCGCCGGCGAGGAACCCGAGACCGCCGCGAACAGCGCGCAGGCCAGCACGCCGGCCAGGGCCAGGCCGCCATGCCAGTGGCCGACCATGGACGTGGCGAAGTTGATCATGCGCCGCGCCACCCCCCCATGGGTGAGGAAGTTGCCGGCCAGGATGAAGAACGGAATCGCCATGATCTCGAACTTCTCGATCCCGGTAAACAGCTTCAGAGCCACCGACTGGATAGGCACGTCGGTCATCGTGAAGAGGAAGGTCAGGACAGTCAGGCCCAGCGAGATCGAGATGGGCATCCCGGTCAGCATCAGGGCAAACAGCAAGACGAAAATGATCAGTGCATTCATGCTTTACCTCCGCTGCTTTCTTCGTCCAGACCTTCCACGTGGGCATGGTCATGCTTGGGCAAGTCGCCGGTGCGGTAGAAATTCCACGCGACCTGGAGGAAGCGGAAACACATCAGGTAGGAACCCAGCGGAACGGCCAGATAGACGATCCACATCGGCACCTCCATCACTTCGGAGGTGCTGTCGTGCTGGGCGATGTCGTAGACGAATTCGGCGCCGAAGGTGCCGACGATACCGGTGAAGAGCGCGCCGGCAAACAGGCCGAAGAGCACGAACTTGTTGCGCCACGGCGTGTTCATGCGGTTGATCAGCACGTCGACGCCGACGTGGATGCCGGTGCGCACGCCATAGGCGGCACCGAACTTGGCCATCCACACGAACATGAAGATGCACAGCTCCTGGGCCCAGCTCATGTTGATCTGGATGAGCCGGTCCTGCAGCCAGGGAATATCCAGGCCGGAGGCGTAGCGGTGTACCACCGCCACGAAAATGATGAAGGTGGCCGCGGCCATGAGGAACGCGATCAGCCACTCTTCCAGATGGTCGAGTAACTTCATTGAAGTCTCCTTGCGCCAGCAGGCCGATACCGTAGTGGTATCAGCCCATGACATTGCTTGTTCGGATTGGTCTTGACAGGGAGGCGCCCGCCTGGCTACGCAGGCGGGCGGCCAATGCAGCCGATGATGCTTACTTCTGACCCAGAGCTGCCGCTTCCTTGTTGACGGCGTCGATCAGGTCCTTGCCGATGCGACCGGCCATCTGCTGCTGTACCGGCAGCAGGGCCTTGCGCCATTCAGCCTTCTCGGCGTCGGTGAGACGATAGACGGTGGTCTTGCCGGACTTTTCGACGGCGGCCAGGGCCGCATCATTTTCCTGCTGGGCGATGGCGTTGGCGTACTTGGTGGCATCCTTCATGGCGCCTTCGAGCTGGGTGCGCACGTCGGAGGGCAGACCGTCCCAGAACTTCTTGTTGACGATGACCGCATAGCCCAGGTAACCGTGGTTGGAGACGGTGACGTCCTTTTGCACTTCGTGCATCTTCTGGGTGTACAGGTTCGAGGGCGGGTTCTCGGTACCGTCGACCACGCCGGTCTGCAGGGCCTGGTAGACCTCGGAGAAGGCCAGCACCTGCGGGTTGGCGCCCAGTGCACGCATCTGTGCATCAAGTACCTTGGAGGACTGGATGCGCATCTTCAGGCCACGGAAATCGGACGGATGATGCAGCGGCTTGTTGGCCGACATCACCTTGAAACCATTGTCCCAGTAAGCCAGACCGGTGATGCCCTTGGGCTCCAGCTTCTTGAAGAGGGACTTGCCGATGGGGCCTTCGGTGACGCGATAAAGCACGTCCTTGCTGGGGAAGATGTAGGGCAGGTCGAAGACCTCGAACTCCTTGACGCCCAGCGGACCGAACTTGGCCAGCGACGGCGCCAGCATCTGCACCGCGCCCAGTTGCAGGGCTTCCAGTTCTTCCTTGTCCTTGTACAGGGTGCTGTTGGGATAGACCTCGACCTTCACGCGGCCATGGGTGGCCTTCTCGGCCAGTTCCTTGAAACGCTCGGCAGCCTTGCCCTTGGGCGTGTCGTTGGCCACCACGTGGCTGAACTTGATGATGATGGGCTGCTGCGCGAAGGCGCTGGCAGCCAGGCCGACATTGACGACGGTGGCCGCAGCCAGCGCAAAGACGATGGACTTCAGTTTCATGCTTGTCTCCCCAGTGAGGTTTGAATGATTGTTCGTTCTTCTCGGATATGGCCGGTCTTGATGAGAACCGGATTGTGCCCGCGAATTTTCGCGGCCTCACCAAAGCAGGGCAACTGTGGAAAACCACAATGTCCCGCTGCCTGACCTTCCCGCTGCGCAGGAGGCTGGCGCCGGGCCTGGGGGGCGGCTACACTGGCGGCGTCATGAAAACCGTCCCGCCACCGCCGATCGCTCACCAGCCCGATGCCGCCTCGCAGTTGCAGGCCTCAGGCCGCAAGACGACCATGCGCTGGCTGATCCCCTTCCTGCTGATGTGCCTGTTTCTGGTCACGCTGATCTGGCTGCCGCGCCAGGCCCAGCAGATGGAAGCCAGCGAACGGCTGGAACAGTTGATCGCCGATTCGCTGTGGGTGGAACAGGCGATCCGCTTCCAGTTGAGTCGCGATGACGAGAGCATGCGCATCATCGGCCGCGAGATCATCAATGGCCGCCTGCACCGGGATCATTTCCGCAGCCGCTTGAATGCCCTGCTGCGCAACAACCGCGAGTTCTATCGCGTCACCTGGTTCAATGCCGAGGGGCGAGCGGTGGCCTCCACCGACGATTTCCCTATCGGTCGCAACGATCTCTCGCCCCCTTCGCTGATGACGTCCGACCGCGCGCAGCAGATGCACCGCCCGCTCTACAGCCCGCCGGCCGTGCCGCCCGGCATCGCCGAGCCGATGCTCATGGATTATCACGTGCCGCTGTTTCGCGACAACCATTACATCGGCAGCCTCGTGGCCAGCTACGCAGTGGCGCGCATCCTCAACGAGATGGTGCCGTGGTGGTTCGCGCAGGACAATGAAATCTCGCTCACCGATACCGACGACAATGTCGTGGCCCGCCGCACCTCGGGCGGACCGGGCCTGAACGTCTATACCCACCGGCGCGAACTGGAGCTGCCGGGCCTGACCCTGGTGCTGCATACCAACAGCACCAAGAGCGCCCCCAAGCTCCTGCCCAATCTGCTGGTGGGCTCGGTGATGGTGCTTTCGCTGGGCCTGCTGTGGAGCCTGTGGGCCTTGTGGCGCGACATCAACCGGCGCACCAAGGCCGAGAAGGCCCTGCTCAATGAAGCCGTATTTCGCGCGGCGATGGAAAATTCACTGGTCACCGGCATGCGCGCACGCGACCTGGAGGGCCGCATCACCTACGTCAATCCGGCCTTCTGCAAGATGGTCGGCTTCGCCCCCGAGGAGCTGGTAGGCAAGATCCCGCCCATGCCCTATTGGGCTCCGGAGGCCATGGATGAATACCAGGAGCGCTTCTCCAACGTGCTGGCCGGGCGCGCCACGCCGCAGTTCGAGACCATCTTCCAGCGCCGCGATGGCGAGCGCTTTCCGGTGCTGATCTTCGAGTCGCCGCTGGTGGACCAGGATGGCCGGCAGACCGGCTGGATGGGCTCCATCCTCGACATCTCCGAACGCAAGCGCGCCGAAGACCTCAACCGCACCCAGGAAGAAAAGCTGCAGGCCAGCGCCCGCCTGGCCAGCATGGGCGAGATCGCCTCGACCCTGGCCCACGAGCTGAACCAGCCGCTGGCGGCCATCTCCAGCTATACCACCGGGGCGCTGAACATGATGCAGCAGGGCCAGGCCGATCCCAAGGCGCTGCAACCTGCGCTGGAGAAGATCCATGCCCAGGCCCAGCGGGCCGGCCATGTGATCCGCAGCGTGCACCAGTTCGTCAAGAAGCGCGAACCGGCGCGCCAGCGACTGCAGATCCGGCAACTGGTGGAGAACGTGGCGCCGCTGGTCGAATTGCAGGCGCAACAGTTCTTCGTGGTGCTGCAGTGGCAGGTCCCCAAATCGTTGCCGCCCGTGCTGGGCGACCAGGTGCTGCTGGAACAGGTGCTCCTGAACCTGACCCGCAACGGCATCCAGGCCATGGCCGCCGTGCCGTCGGCGCGCCGCATCCTGCGCGTGAGCGCCGAGCTGACCCGCAATGACGATGGTGCAGAATCGGTCACGGTGTCGGTGATCGACCAGGGGCACGGGATTGCCGAGGACGTAGCGGCGCGCCTGTTCTCGCCCTTCTTCTCGACCAAGGCCGAGGGCATGGGCATGGGTCTGAACATCTGCCGCACCACCATCGAATTCCACGGCGGCACGCTCACTTACACCGATAACCCGGCAGGCGGTACAATCTTCCGGTTTTCGCTGCCTGCCCAACGCACGCAGCCACAATAACGAGACGCCTTCTCCACTCTGGAATCCCCGCCCGCATACCGATGCTGCACATAGTCGACGACGAAGAAATCATCCGCGATTCGCTGACCTGGCTGGCGCGCTCGCGCAACATCGCTGCCGTCGGCTACGAGAGCGGCACTGCCGTATTGGCCGCGCTGACCCATGCCACCGGGATCGATGCCGAGGGCGAATGCCTGCTGCTGGACGTGCGCATGCCCGGCACCAGCGGCGTGGCGCTGTTCAACGAACTCAAGACCAAGGGGCTGCTGCACCGGCGCCCGGTGATCTTCCTGACCGGTCATGGCGATGTGCCCATGGCGGTCGATATGCTCAAGAACGGCGCCTTCGATTTCTTCGAGAAGCCCTTCAATGACAACCAGCTGATGGATCGCGTGCTGGAAGCCCTGGAAAGCTCGCGCGCCGGTGGTGCCGAAGATGCCGTGCAGAGCCGCCTGGCGGCGCTTTCGGCGCGTGAACGCGAAGTGCTGGACCTGATCCTGGCCGGCAAGATGAACAAGGTCATTGCCGATGAACTGGGCATCAGCATGCGTACCGTGGAAGTCCATCGCGCCCACATCTTCGACAAGATGAACGTCAAGACCGCCGTCGAACTGGCGCGGCTGCTGAAGTAAGCGCTGTGGAAATCCTCAACCTCCTGCTGCCCGACTTCAGCCTCATCGTGCTGGGCGTACTGGTCTATCGTCTCTCCAACTGGGGCGACGAATTCTGGGCAGGCATGGAAAAGCTGGTCTACTTCATCCTCTTCCCTGCCCTGCTGTTCTATTCCACGGCGCGCCTGAAGGTCGACCTCTCGGTCACCGGCGGCATGGTGCAGACCGGCGTGAGCTCGCTGCTGGTGGGCATCGCGCTGACCTGGCTGGGCAAACCCCTGTTGCGTGCCACGCCCATGACCTACGAGTCGGGCATGCAGTGCGCCTATCGCTTCAACTCCTATATCGCCCTGGCACTGGCCACCCGCATGGCCGGCGAGGAAGGTGCGGGCCTGATGGCCATCCTGCTGGGCTTTGGCGTGCCCCTTTGCAATATCGCCGCAGTGCATGCGCTGGCCGCGAAAAACAGCAACCTGCTGCGCGAGCTGGCCCGCAATCCCTTGCTGGTGGCGACCGCTGGCGGCCTGACGTTTTCTGCACTGGGCCTGCATCTGCCGGAAGCGGCCAGCGTGGTGCTCTCGCGCCTGGGTGCCGCCTCCATCGCCCTGGGTCTGCTGATGGTCGGAGCCGGGCTGCGCCTGTCGGGATTGAAGGAGAGCAAACCGGTGGTGGCCTGGTTCATCGTGATCAAGCTCTTCGCCGTGCCGTTGACCGCCTATGTGGTCGGCATGCTGTTGCACCTGCCGCCGTTGCAGTGGCGCATCGTGGTGCTGTTCTGCAGCCTGCCCACCGCCTCCAGCGCCTACATCCTGGCTGCGCGCATGGGCGGCAACGGTCCCTTCACGGCCTTCCTCATTTCACTCGGAACCATGCTCTCGGCGCTGACCATCCCGATCTGGCTGGCGCTGGTGCACTGATAGGCCGACGCGCGCTAGGTGATACCGTGGCGTGCCAACGCCCAGGCCACATGCTCGGCCACCAGCGCCGAGGGATGCCCCTGGCGGGCACGCAAGGCCGCCACGATGGCGGCATCCCCCCGATGCGAAGCGACCGCGGCGGCATTGCCCAGGCCCACGGCCAGGTTGCGCAGCCAGCGTTCGTGACCAATGCGGCGAATGGCGCTGCCTTCGGTATTTTTCAGGAATTCTGCTTCGCTCCAGCCGAACAGGTCGACCAGGCTGGCGCTATCGAGTCCGTGGCGCGGGTCGAAGTCTGGCAGACTGGCGCGCTGGGCGAACTTGTTCCAGGGACAGTAGAGCTGGCAGTCGTCGCAGCCGTAGATGCGATTGCCGATCAGCGGGCGCAGCGCTTCCGGGATGCTGCCCTTGAGTTCGATGGTGAGGTAGGAAATGCAGCGTCGCGCATCCAGTTCGTAAGGGGCGACGATGGCGCCCGTCGGACAGGCCGTGATGCAGGCGCTGCATTGGCCGCAATGCGACGTGACCGGATCATCCACCGGCAGCGGCAGGTCGGTCAGCATCTCGCCCAGGAAGAACATCGAACCGGCCTCCCGGTGCAGCAAGAGCGTGTGCTTGCCGCGCCAGCCCAGCCCGGCCTTCTCGGCCAGGGCCACTTCCATGACCGGGGCCGAATCGGTGAAGACACGATACCCGAAGGCACCGATGCGCCCCTCGATGCGGGTCGCCAACTGCTGCAGGCGCGCGCGCAGGACCTTGTGGTAGTCGCGTCCGCGCGCATAGATCGAGACCTGGGCCGCCGCAGGATCGGCACTGCGCGCCTCTTCGCGGGCGCGCCAGTCGGGCGGTTCGGACCGGGCGGGGTCGACGGCGGCCGGCAGATAGGGCATGCGCACGCTGACCACGCGCACCGTACCGGGCACCAGTTCGGCCGGCCGCGCGCGTTTCATGCCGTGGCTTGCCATATAATCCATCTCGCCGTGATACCCCTTGTCCAGCCAGGCTTGGAAGCCCGCTTCGCGGTGTGACAGATCGACGTCGGCAATGCGCACGTCGGCAAACCCCAGCTCGCGGCCCCAGCGCTTGATGGTCGCGGCCAGCGCCGCCAGGAAGGCGGGATCAGCAAGATCGACGGGTGTAGAGTCGGACGACATGCGGCATTGAACCTTGAAACCAGTATCTTGTAACTTGTAACGAACCATCCCGGATGACCCAGAACAGCATGACGATGCAGCGACTCCATCTCCACCTGCCCGACGAAACCGCCACCGCACGACTGGGCGCCGACCTGGCGCAGGTGCTGGTGCCGGGCCTGGCCATCTACCTGCACGGCGACCTGGGCGCGGGCAAGACCGCGCTCACGCGGGCCCTGCTGCATGCGGCGGGCTATCAGGGACGCGTCAAGAGCCCGACCTACACGCTGGCGGAGCCCTATGAAGTTTCCTTCGCAGGCCGCATGGTAACAGTCATCCACTTCGATCTGTACCGCATGGCCAGCCCGGAGGAATTTCTCGATGCCGGTTTTCGTGAACATTTCAGCGAAAACTCCGTCTGTATCGTCGAATGGCCTGAAAAGGGCGATCCGGTGTTGCCGCCACCGGACATACACGTCAACCTGTCGCTTGCAGGGGACGGTCGTGATGTAGAATTGCGTGCGTTGTCCGACAAGGGTCATCAATGCCTCGCTCGACTGAAATTCGCTCCCAACCTGTGAAGTCCAAAACCCGCCGCACCATCATCAAAGCCGGCGGCGCCCTGTTCGTCTCCGTCGTCACTCCCCTGCCCGCCCTGGCCTCGCAGATCCTGGCCGTGCGCGTCTGGCCGTCCGAGGATTACACCCGGGTCACGCTGGAAAACGACAGCAATCTCAAGGTCACCCACTTCGTGGTCAAGAACCCGGAACGCCTGGTGGTGGACATCGAGGGCATCGACTTGAACAGCACCCTGAAGGACCTGGTTGCCAAGATCCAGCCCAACGATCCTTACATCAGGCAGGTACGCGTCGGCCAGAACCGCCCCAGCGTGGTGCGGCTGGTGTTCGACCTGAAGGACGAGATCAAGCCGCAGGTCTTCACCCTGGCCCCGGTGGGCGAGTACAAATATCGTTTCGTCATCGACCTGTATCCGGCCAACCCGCCCGATCCGATTGCCGCCCTGATCCAGAAGGGCGACTGGAACAAGGAAACCCCGGCCACTGCGCCCCTGGCACAAGGCCCGGCGACGCCGGCCAAACCCGATCCGGCCCCGCTGGCCGAGCTCAAGCCTCCGCCGGAAGACAAGAACGAGCGCAACCCCAAGGTGGTGCAGGACGAGCCGCGCATGCAGCTTACCCGCATGATCACCATCGCACTGGACCCCGGCCACGGCGGCGAAGACCCCGGCGCCACCGGTGCGCGCGGCAACCGCGAGAAGGATGTGGTGCTCTCCATCGCCAAGCGCTTGAAGCGCAAGATCGAGCAATATCCCAACATGCGCGTCATGCTCACCCGCGACGCCGACTTCTTCGTGCCGCTGGGTCAGCGCGTGGTCAAGGCCCGCAAGGTACAGGCTGACCTGTTCGTCTCCATCCATGCGGATGCCTTCGTGCAACCGACCGCGCGCGGCTCCTCGGTGTTCGCCCTGTCGGAAAAGGGCGCCAGCTCCACGGCGGCGCGCTGGCTGGCCAACAAGGAAAACTCCGCCGACCTCATTGGCGGCGTCAACATCAAGACCCACGACCGCCAGCTGGCCAGCGTGCTGCTGGACCTGTCGACCACCGCCCAGATCAACGACAGCCTGCGTGTGGGCAATGCGGTGTTGAAGGAAATCGGCGGCATCAACAAGCTGCACAAGGGAATGGTGGAACAGGCCGGCTTTGCCGTGCTCAAGGCACCGGACATCCCCAGCATCCTGATCGAGACCGCCTTCATCTCCAATCCGGAAGAAGAAGCCAAGCTCACCGACGAGCACTACCAGGACAAGATGGCCGACGCCATCCTGACCGGTATCCGCAACTACTTCGCCAGGAACCCGCCGCTGGCCAAGAACCGGATGACCTGAGTCTTGGCCCTTGCCGGCAGGCCATGAAAAAACCCGGCGCTGCCAGCAGGCCGGGTTTTTCTTTGGGTGTCGCAGGCTCTGCGGACTGGCGTAACAGTCCCTCGGGACATCAGGCGTTGCTGACCTTGCGCTTGCCGCGCAGCTTGCGCCAGAGCTGCCACAACGCCCCCAGCACGATGGGGAAAATCGCAGCGACCATGCCGATGAGGACCAGCGTATTGAGGTTCTCCTGTACCAGCGGGATATTGCCGAACAGGTAGCCCAGCACCACCAGACTGACCACCCAGAGGAAGGCGCCAAGTACGTTGAAGAGCTGGAAGCGGCCAAAGTGCATGGCCGACACGCCGGCGATGAAGGGCGCGAAAGTACGCACGATGGGGGTGAACCGGGCGATCACGATGGTCTTGCCACCGTGCTTTTCGTAGAAGGCGTGGGTCTTGCGCAGGGCGTCGGGATTGAGCCAGCGGTAGTTATGGGTATAGACGCGTTGTCCAACCCAGCCGCCGATCCAGTAATTGAGCGTATTGCCGGACACCGCCGCGGCCACCAGCAGCCCCATGAGCAGCCAGATATCCATGGCCCCCAGAGCACAGAAGGTGCCGGCGATGAACAGCAGCGAATCACCCGGCAGGAAAGGCAGCACCACCAAACCGGTCTCACAGAACACGATCAGGAACAACACGGCATAAATGAGCGGGCCGTACTGCTCGATCAGGACGCCCAGATATTTGTCCACGTGCAACAGCACGTCCAGCCACTGCAGATAATCCATAAAGCCCAATCGTTGGTGATTCATCAAGGCCGGGACTCCCCATCGCCACGCGGCCGGATATACCCCGCAAGCAGTGTCCGCCGGGGCTCTATCGCGCAGGCGAAGCGATCATCCACGCCTGCGCAGGCATCATACAGCACTCGCCCCGGCCAGACTCAAGAAGCTGGCCGCGCTGTCGATAAAATCCTTGAAGGAAACTTCTCCCGCACCAATCCTCACGCAAGATCGCAGGCCTGTTGCACTGCGCCTGCGGTGGATGCACGAGAACGCACAAGGGGAAGGATTTGGCATATGATCAAGTCAGATTCCTTCAGATTTCGTGTGCACTATATGCACTAGGAGACATAATTTGCCTGTTCCGGAGCCGGGGCTCCCGGCTGCGCGGCAGACAGGACGGGGCTGACGGACGAGGTCCATCGCGCCCGCCGGGGGCAGGCGAAAAGCCGGAGGAACCGGGACAATGCAACTCCGCACTGCATGAGGCAAGACGCACCAGGCGTCATTACCGGCCAGAGGGGGCGCTGTATGGGGAGCCAGAGGTCATTGGTGGGCCAGTTCGAGCAGCCGTCGCAGTCGCTGGGAGACCACCAGCGCCTGCGCGAGGATGAACGCGAAGCGCTGCTGGGCGCCTTGTGGCGTTCCATGGCCATTCTCGAATTTGCGGCTGATGGCACCATCCTGGATGCCAACGACAATTTCCTGTCCATGCTGGGCTACCAGCGTCATGAAGTCATCGGCCAGCCGCACCGCATGCTGTGCGATCCCGCCTATGCCGACAGCGACGGATACCAGCATTTCTGGCAGCACCTGCGCCAGGGTGAAGTGATTGCCGGCACCCTGCAACGCCGCCGCATCGACGGGACCCTGGTCTGGCTGGAAGCCTTGTGCAGTCCCATCCTGGACGGCAGCGGCCAGTTGCTGAAGGTGATCTCGGCGGCCTCCGACATCAGTTCCCACATCGATGACTCGCACCACAGCAACAACGTCCTCAGCGCCCTGAACCGCTCGCTGGGCGTCATCGAGCTCTCCCCCGAAGGCAGGATCCTGGCGGCCAATCGCAACTATCTCAAGACCATGGAATACCTGGCCGAGGATCTCATCGGCCAGCCGCACAGCCTGCTCTGCCCGTCCGATTACGCCGCCGGCGAGCAATATACCGCCTTCTGGCACGATGTCAGCAACGGCCGCTTCTTCTCGGGCCGCTTCCCGCGCCGCACCCGCAGCGGACGCACGATCTGGTGGGAAGCCACCTATTCGCCCCTGCTCGATCCGCAAGGGCAGCTCGAACGGGTGATCTGCATCGGCAACGACGTGACCTATCGCGTCACCCGCGAAAAGAGCGACCGCGAACACCTGCACCTGCTCTCGCTGGGCATCAACGAGACCGACAACGCGGTGCTCATCACCGACGAGCAGAACCGCATCGTCTTCCACAACACCGGCTTTACCCGCATGCTGGGCTTCCAGAGCCAGCAGACCATCGGCAAGCTGCCGCGCGAGCTGTTTGCCGACCATCCGACCTTCGTCAAGTCGATAGAACGCTGTCACGGCGAACTGCTGCAGGGACACAGCTTCCACACCGAGGAACTGATCCACGATTTCCACGAACAGCCGGTATGGATCTCGGCCGTGGTCAATCCCATCCTGGATGGAGAGGGCAAGCTCATCAATGCCGTCTGCGTGATGACCGACATCACCAATACCAAGGTCCACGAAGTCCTGCAGTACCGGGTGCTCAACGCCATGGCGCGGGATTGCTCCTTGCCCGAGCAGATGAACCTGCTGTGCGAGGAAGTGGAGCGGGTCGCGCCCGAGGTGATCGCCTCGGTGCTGCGCGTGGACGAACAGGGCCGCCTGCACACCCTGGCCGCCCCCAGCCTGCCGGAGGGCTACACACGCGCCATCGAAGGCATCCAGATCGGTCCGCTGGTGGGGTCCTGCGGCAGCGCCGCCTATACCGGTGAGAGCGTGGTCTCGGAAGACATCGCCACCGATGCGCACTGGGCCGACTACAAGGAGCTGGCACTGGGCCATGGCCTGCATGCCTGCTGGTCGACCCCGATCAAGTCGGCCGATGGCAAGGTCATCGGCACCTTCGGCTTCTACTATCGTCAGCCACGCCAGCCCACGGCCTTCCATCACCTGCTGGTCGATGCCGGCCTGCACCTGTGCGCGCTGGCCATCGAGCGCGAAGCCTCGCGCGCGCGCATTCATCAACTGGCTTTCTACGATTCGCTGACCAGTCTGCCCAATCGCAGTCTGCTGCTGGTGCAGGCCGGCCAGGCAATTGCGGCAGCCGAACGCAACCGCAGCACGGTGGCGGTGATGTTCATCGATCTGGACCGCTTCAAGCAGGTCAATGATTCACTGGGCCACCAGGCCGGCGACGAACTGCTGCGCACGGTAGCGACCCGCCTGCAGTCGCAGGCACGGCGCTCGGACATCGTGGGCCGGCTCTCGGGCGACGAGTTCGTGGTGGTACTGACCCAATACGACACCGACCACCTCACCGAAGTGGTCAAGCGCATCCAGGAACGCCTGGCCATGCCCTGCCACATCAACGGCACCCCCTTGAATCCTTCGGCCAGCATCGGCGTGGCGATCTACCCCGACAACGGCCACGACATCGAGACCCTGCTGCATCGCGCCGACATCGCCATGTACCAGGCCAAGGCCGTCAACCGGGGGCGCTTCAGTTTCTTCAGCGAGGAGATGAACAGCCTCGCCCAGGAACGCCTGGCCCTGGAAAGCGCACTGCGGGACGCCCTGCGCGGCGGCCGCTTCGAACTGCACTTCCAGCCCCAGATCAAGCTGCACGACCTGAGCCTGCATGGCGTGGAAGCCCTGGCGCGCTGGCACGATCCGCAACTGGGGCAGATTTCCCCGGGGCGTTTCATCCCGATTGCCGAGGAATGCGGGCTCATCGGCGAACTGGGCAAGTGGGCGCTCGAAGAAGCCTGCTTCCAGCTCTCCGACTGGCGGCGGCGCGGCATCCAGGTGCCGTCGGTCTCGGTAAACCTCTCGGCCACCAATTTCCACGACCTCGACCTGCCGCAATTTCTCACCGGCCTGCTGCGCCGCTACAGCCTGGCGCCTACCGACCTGACCCTGGAAATCACCGAAACCGTGCTCATGGATACCAACCCCAGCACCAACCAGACCATCGCCGCCGTGCATGCGCTGGGTATTCCGCTGGCCATGGATGACTTCGGCACCGGCTATTCCAGCCTGGGCTACCTGCGCAAGCTGCCGGTCTGCGAACTCAAGCTGGACCAGAGCTTCGTGCGCGACATGGCCAAGGACGAAGCGGTCAGCGCCCTGACCAATGCCGTCATCCGCATCGGCGAAAGCCTCAAGCTCATCGTGGTGGCCGAAGGCGTGGAAGACGCCGAGCAGTACCGCCTGCTGGTCAGCCAGGGATGCGACGTGGCGCAGGGCTATTATTTTTCGCGGCCGATGTCGGCCGATCAACTGGAGCACTGGGTGCGCGACTACCGCAGCAGCCCGGTACCGACGGAACATGGAAGCACACCTGTGAAGGGAATCTGAGCGCCAGGGAAAGCGGCAAGGGCAAGGGAGACCGGGAATCTCATGCCAAAAAAGCACTTTCCCGCTGGAAAAACAACAGCACAGTTACATGTGGGCGCAAACATTCGAAGTATTTTGATCTGCCGCAAAAAGCTGACGATATACTGACGGCCTCCCCCGCAAGTACCGTGATTTCAGCATGAACGTTGGACCTCCACCAAGGTGGCTCATGACGTTTTCGACCCAGTGGCATTGCCGTTTCGGCAATCCGATACAGCAAGTCAGCCCGTTGGCCTGACTCTCATCGGTTCGCAGGCACAGTGCTGCAGGACGTTCCGTACGACGGAAACAAGGAGGGCTGACGCTGGCGAGATGAACACGCAGGCAGTCGTCGTCATCGCTCCCCGGATGGTTTCTGGTTCGGTATTTGTTTTTCCATATTCTTTGACTTCAAGAACAACAACACCCATGGCCAATGCAATGTCTGGTGCGCGCGGCGCATCCCTTTTCCACCGTTCGGTCGGTGCAAAACTGACTGCCATGACGGTGGCCCTGGTGGGCATCGTCTTCGTGATCGCCCTGATACTGATCACCTATTCCGCCTCGCGCATGGTGGAAAGTCGCTCCATCGAACAGATGGGCAACGATGCGCGCGGCGTGGCCAACATGGTCGGCATCTTCGACCGCTCCGTGAACAGCCAGGTGGACCGCTTCTCCACCATGTTCGACAAGGAATTCGGCAAGCTGACGCTGGACGAAAGTCGCACCGTACAGATTGGCGACCGTGCCACGCCGGTGCTGTCCAACGATGGTCGTGATCTGAACCTGGACTTCTCCATCCCCGACCGCTTCACCGCCAACACCGGCGTCACCGCCACCATCTTCGCCAAGACCGGTGACGACTTCGTGCGCATCTCCACCTCGGTGAAGAAGGAAAACGGCGACCGCGCCGTCGGCACCCTGCTCGACCGCGCCCATCCCGGCTATGCGGCGCTGAAGGCCGACAAGACCTACAGCGGTCTGGCCACGTTGTTCGGCAAGCAGTACATCACCAAGTACGTGCCCATCAAGAACGAGGCCGGCCAGATCATCGGCGTGCTCTACGTGGGCATCGACATCTCGGCCGACGTGAAGGCCCTGAAGGATCAGATCAAGTCCCTCAAGATCGGCGAGACCGGCAACTTCTACGCCCTCAATGGCCGCCAGGGCAAGGATCAGGGCGTGATGATTGCCGGTGCCCCGCGCGAGGGCAAGGAAGAAGGCGGCAACCTGATCGAGGCCAAGGATGCCGGCGGCGATACCTACATCAAGACCATGGTGCAGCAGAAGGAAGGGCAGCTGCGCTATACCGGCAGCGATGGCCGCAAGAAGATCGCCGTCTTCACCCACTATGCGCCGTGGAACTGGGTCATCGTCGGTGAAGCGGCGGTCGATGAGATCACCCACGAAGTCAACTCCATGCGCAATCTCTATATCGGCCTGGGTCTGCTGTTCCTGGCGGTGCTGGGGGCGATCCTGACGGTGGTGATCAACCGCATGATCACGCGCCCGCTGGATGCGGTGTGCGATGCCGCTGATCGCATCGCCGGTGGCGACCTGACCACCCGCCTGCACGTGCACAGCAGCGACGAGATCGGTCGCCTGATGGGCGCCTTCAACGGCATCAGCATGGGCCTGTCGGAAGTGGTTTCCAGCGTGCGCGCCGGTACCGAAGAGATCAACACCGCCGCCAGCGAGATCGCCGCCGGCAACCTCAATCTGTCCTCGCGCACCGAGCAGCAGGCCGGCGCCCTGGAAGAAACCGCCTCGGCCATGGAAGAGCTGACCTCGACCGTGAAGCAGAATGCGGCCAACGCGGTTCAGGCTGATGAGCTGGCCGGTTCCGCCTCGGACGTGGCCAGCCACGGTGGCGAAGTGGTCGGCCAGGTGGTGCAGACCATGGATGCCATCAACAGCTCTTCGCAACGCATCGTCGACATCATCAGCGTGATTGATGGCATCGCCTTCCAGACCAATATCCTGGCCTTGAATGCCGCTGTGGAAGCGGCGCGCGCCGGTGAACAGGGCCGCGGCTTCGCCGTGGTGGCCACCGAAGTGCGTACGCTGGCCCAACGCAGCGCATCGGCCGCCAAGGAAATCAAGGAACTGATCGACGCCTCGGTACAGACCGTGGCCGGTGGCGGACAGCTGGTGGCCCAGGCCGGCAACACCATGAACGACGTGGTGGCCAGCGTGCAACGCGTCTCCACCGTCATCAGCGAGATCACCACGGCCAGCCGCGAGCAGAGCGAAGGCATTGACCAGATCAACCGCGCCATCGCCCAGATGGATGAGAGCACCCAGCAGAACGCGGCCCTGGTGGAACAGGCTGCTGCCGCAGCCCAATCGCTGCAGCAGCAGGCTGAACGCCTGGCGGCAGCGGTGAGCACCTTCCGCGTGTAAATCATTTATATCGTTTTCAGCGTGGTGATTGACTGATTGCCGCGCAGAAAAAACGCATGGCACAACCACCCTCGAAGCCGCCTCCGGGCGGCTTCGTCACATCCGGCCTGCGGCGTCGGCAGGTATAATCGCGCCATGAACGTACCGCACTCCTCCCCTGCCTCCGAACCGGCTGCCGCCCCGTCCCATCGCCCCATCCAGGCCCTGCCCGATCAGTTGATCTCGCAGATTGCCGCCGGCGAGGTGATCGAACGTCCCTCTGCGGTCGTCAAGGAATTGCTGGAGAACGCGCTCGATGCCGGCTCCACGCAGATCACCGTGCGCCTGGAGCAAGGCGGTGTCAAACGCATCGCCATCACCGACAACGGACGCGGCATACCACCGGAGCAATTACCGCTGGCACTGGCGCGCCACGCAACCTCCAAGATCGCTTCACTGACTGATCTGGAGAACGTCTCCACGCTCGGCTTCCGTGGCGAGGCGCTGGCTTCGATCGCCTCGGTCGCCCAACTGACCGTGACCAGCCGCACCGCCGATGCCCCCCATGCGTGGGAAATCACCGGCTCCCAGTTTGGTACCGTGGCCCCGGCGTCAGGCGCACAGGGCACCACCATCGATGTGCAGGATCTGTATTTCAACACCCCGGCGCGACGCAAATTCCTCAAGTCCGAGCAGACCGAATACGGCCATTGCGCCGAGGTCGTGCGGCGCATTGCGCTGGCGCGTCCGGATGTGAGTTTTTCACTGTCGCACAACGGCAAGACAGTCGATCACTGGAACGTCGGTGAATTCGCCAAACGTAGTGCCCACATCCTTGGCGACGAATTCGCCAATGCCCGCCTGCCGCTCGACGAAAGCGCCGGCCCCTTGCGCCTGCATGGTTTCGTCGGTCTGCCGACGGCCTCGAAGGCGCGCGCCGACGGTCAGTATTTCTACGTCAATGGCCGCTTCGTCCGTGACAAGCTGCTCACCCACGCCGTGCGTGCGGCTTATCAGGATGTGCTGCATGGCGACCGTTATCCGGCCTATGCACTCTCGCTCACGCTGGACCCGGCGCTGGTGGATGTGAACGTGCACCCCTCCAAGATCGAAGTGCGCTTTCGCGACAGCCGCGCGGTGCACCAGTTCGTCTTTCATGCGGTCTCGCGCGCGTTGGCGCAGACCTCGGCAGTCTCCTTCGGCAATCTGCCGCAACAGCAGCCGGACAGTAGCGACGGCAGCACCGCGCCCGCGAGCGGACCGAATGCCCCGCTGCCCTGGATGCGCGAACAGAAACAGCAGAGCTTCTCCGCCCAGTTCGCCGAACAGCCGCGCCCCTTCTCCTTTGCCGGCAACGGTGCGCAAGGGAGTGGCGGCTTTGGCGTGCGCCAGGATCGCGCCGCTTACGGCAACATGTTCCGCAGCGAGCCTGCTGCCCAGGGCGGCGACGGCAGCGCTTTCCAGACCGCTGCAGAGCCCGCTGCACCGCTGCCCGAGGGCGACTTCCCGCTCGGTTTCGCGCTGGCGCAACTGCATGGCATCTACGTGCTGGCGCAGAACCGGGCCGGTCTGGTGGTGGTCGACATGCACGCGGCGCATGAACGCATCCTCTACGAACAACTGAAGACGGCGCTGGATGGCAACGAGATGTTCGTGCAGCCCTTGCTGATCCCGGTCACCTTTTATGCGGACCCGGTGGAAGTCGGCACGGTGGAAGAACACCATGAGACGCTGTCGGCCCTGGGCTTCGACATCGCAGTGATGTCACCGACGACACTGGCCGTGCGTGCCGTCCCGGCGCTGCTGAAGAATGCCGATGCCCAGACCCTGGCGCGCGATGTGCTGCGCGATGTCCGTGAATATGGCGGCTCGCGTGTCCTGCTGGAACGTCGCAACGAACTGCTCGGCACCCTGGCCTGCCACACGGCGGTGCGCGCCAATCGCAGCCTGACGTTGCCGGAGATGAATGCGCTGCTGCGCCAGATGGAGGCCACCGAGCGTTCCGACCAGTGCAACCATGGCCGTCCCACCTGGACGCAGATGGGCCTGTCGGATCTGGACAAGCTCTTCCTGCGTGGCCAGTAAGGACGGTGCGATGACCCAGCACCGCCCACTGGCCGTGGCCATCATGGGCCCCACCGCGTCCGGCAAGACGGCGGCCGCGCTGGAGATTGCCCGGCACCTGCCCTGCGAAATCATTTCCGTCGATTCGGCCCTGGTCTATCGCGAGATGGACATCGGCACCGCCAAGCCCAGCCCGGAAGAACTGGCTGCCGTGCCGCACCACCTCATCGACATCCTCGACCCCACCGAGGCTTACTCGGCCATGCAGTTCCGCCAGGATGCGCTGCGCCTGACGCAGGAGATTGCCGGGCGCGGCAAGCTGCCCTTGCTGGTGGGTGGCACGATGCTGTATTTCAAGGTATTGCGGGATGGTCTGGATGAGCTGCCGCAGGCTGATCCTGTGCTGCGTGCGCAACTGGATGAAGAAGCGGCGCGCATCGGCATGCCGGCCATGCACGCGCGCCTGGCCACGCTGGACCCGGTGACGGCCGCGCGTCTGAAGCCGACCGACAGCCAGCGCATTCAGCGCGCGCTGGAGATCAGCTTGCTGACGGGGCAGCCGATGTCGTCGTTGCTGTCGCAGAAGCCACCTGAGCCCTTGCCTTTCGCGCTATTGCCGCTGGCGTTGGAGCCTGCTGATCGTGCGATGCTGCATGAGCGGATTGCACTGCGCTTTGACCTGATGCTGCGCGGTGGCGCATTGGAGCGGGAAGTCGCCGCCCTGCGCGCGCGCGGCGACCTGCACCTGGGCCTGCCCTCGATGCGTTGCGTGGGATACCGGCAGATGTGGGAATACCTGGATGGCAGCATCGATGCGGCCGAGCTGCGCGAGAAGGGCATTGCGGCCACGCGCCAACTGGCCAAGCGTCAGTTGACCTGGCTGCGTTCCATGCCAGAGCGCATCAGCATCGACTGCAACCGGCCACAGGCCACGGCCGAGGTACTGGCGCGGGTGCAACAGGCGGTGGCGGAACATCACGGCGGATGAACTGCTGCGCTGCGGCTGTGGATAAAAATAATCAGGAAATACGGAAAAGGTATTGACAGACAGCGGCTAGACCTCTATAGTCTCGGGCTTGCCTCCTGGTGATATAGCTCAGCTGGTTAGAGCACAGCACTCATAATGCTGGGGTCGGTGGTTCAAGTCCACCTATCACCACCAGATACCCGTCGCTGCATGTGCAATCATGCGTATGCGGCGCCGTCCGAAAAACCCGCCTCTTCGAAAGAAGGGCGGGTTTTTTGTTTTGTCTTCAACACCCATTTCTTCACCTACCGTTCTATTCAAAAATAGGAATCTCTCCCCCTAAAGCCCTAAAACTCGAATATTCTCGAGAAAAACGAGAAAACACGAGGGAAGAATTGAATTTTTTCTGGGTCAATATCGGTAAATCGCACAAAGAGGCGATTGAAGGGCATTTTCTCTGGGCGCCGCTGCATAGCGAGAAACCTAAGGCCAGCGGTGGAGTACGCACGACTTACTTTAGCCACTGGAATTCGGTCGCTACCGTGCGCGCTGGGGACATCATCTTTTGCAATGTAGATCGCAAGATTGCGTATATCGCTGTCGCAAAATTAAACGCCTACGAGGCCGCTCCACCGACCACCCGGATCTTCAATGAATGGGATCCGAATGGGCGACGCGTCGATGTTGATTTTTTCGAGCTCGAACCACCCATCAGTATCGAAGGCTACATTCTCGATTCGTTTAAAGAGCGGTATAACGAACGTTGCACGCCGCGTGTTGTGACAAAGACTGGAAGCATCTTCCAGGGATACATGGCATCGCTCCCAATGGATGCAGGGATCGATTTGTTACGCTTAGCAGGAGATCAGGAAGAAGCCATCGCCACAACCTCGCTCAACCTAAGTGCACCGATGGTCACGCCCAAAAGAGTCTCTTCCTCAACCACCAAACAAGCTTTGCGAGAAGCCCGTATCGGCCAAGGCCGCTTCCGGAGAGACTTACTCAATTTTTGGCAGCGCTGCCCGATCACCGGCATTACAAATCCTGATCTGCTGATCGCGAGCCATGCCAAACCATGGGCTATTTCTTCGGATGAAGAAAAGCTCGATCCTTATAACGGCTTCCTCTTTGCCGTTCATATCGATCGACTTTTCGATAAGGGTTTAATCAGTTTTAATCAAGACGGGAAAATTCTGATCAGCAAACACCTCTCCGAGCGCGATGCGCGTGTATTGAATATTCATCGCGAAATCACTCTTCCAATCCAGCAAAATCATAAGAAGTATCTTGAAGCCCATAGGAACATTTTTGGTCTAAGCGAATGACGTAAGAGAATTAAGGCCGCCCCTGAGCACCATCCTCACTCACCCAACCCACCCGCCTCCATCACATCCCAACAAGCCCCCATGGTGTGATAGTCCACCTTCCCAGCCGGCGACTTGGTATCTTCCATCTTGCTCCCATCGGCAGCCAGAATACGAAACCAGCCCCCATGATGGTGATCGATCATGTGCGCCCAGCTCCACGCCCAGATGGCGTGATACTGCTGGCGGAAACGGTCTTCCCCGGTCACGCGCCAAAGCCGCCACGCGCTGGCGAAAGACTCGGCCTGGACCCAGAAATATTTGTCCGTGTCATAGGGCTGCATGTCCGGATCGAAACCATAGATCAGCCCGCCATGCTGCACATCCCAACCATGCCGCCAGGCGGCATCCTGCAATTGCGCAGCGCGCATCACATAGGCCGGACGCGGCTCCTGCGCATGGGCGATCAGCAAGAGCTTGGCCCACTCGGTCTGGTGCCCGGTCTGGAAACCCCAGGGCTTGAAAATGTTCTCGCGGTTGCCCCGGTTGTAGTCGTGATCCAATGACCAATCCTGTCGGTAATGCTCCCACACCAGATCCTGCGATTGCCGCGCCAGACCGAAGACGAAGCGTTCGATCAGCAATTGTGCGCGCTCCAGATAGAGAGCTCGTCCGGTGGCGACGTGGGCAGCCAGGCAAGCTTCGCACATGTGCATGTTGGCGTTCTGGCCGCGATAGGCGATCAGTTCACCAGCGGCTGTGATTTCATCGGCATACGCCTGATGCGCCGACTCGAAGAAGGCACTCTCCATGCGCTCATACGCCAGCGCTACCTGCTGCGCATCGCACAAACCAATACGATGCGCATGCGCCATCGCCAGCAGCACGAAAGCCTGACCATAAGCCATCACGGTGCCGTCTTCGATCTGCCCGTCACGCAAGGTCCACGCATACAGACCGGCCAGCGGCCCCGCTACATGACGGAAGCGCTCCAGGTGCGCCAGTGCATGGCGCGCCTGCTCCAGGTAGCGCGGCTGCGCCGTATGCAGGTAGGCCATCGATTGCGTGAAGACCAGGCGCGTCGCACTGACCAGATGACGATGACTGCGCTCGTAGACGCTGCCATCGTCCTTCAGGTAATGAAAAAATCCGCCCTCGGGATCGATGGCATGACGATCATAGAAGGCCAGCGTATCGGCCACGTGCGCCTGCAGAAAGGCGCGGCTTTCGACATCGGGAAGAGGCATGGGGACTCCGGGGTGAGAAGAGCGTGTCATTGGGTCGCATCCTTCTGGCGCCATTTGTCGAGGATCACGGCCAGTACGATCACCGCCCCCTTGGCCACGTATTGCCAGAACGAGGACAGACCGAGAATGGTAAGGCCGTTGTTCATCACGCCGATGATGAGCGCCCCCACCACCGTGCCCCAGATCGTGCCCACGCCACCCATGAGGCTGGTGCCGCCCAGCACCACGGCGGCAATCGCATCGAGTTCATAGCCACTGCCCCAGTTGCCGTTGGCGCCATACAGGCGGCTGGCCGACATAGCCCCCGCCAGTCCGGAGAACAGGCCGCTGATCGAGTACACGAACAGCAGCACCAGCCCCACGCGGATACCTGTCAGGCGCGCCGCCTGCAGGTTGCCGCCGATGGCGTAGATGTGCATGCCCAGCACCGTCTTGCGCAGGATCACCCAGGACAGCAGCACCACTGCCACGGCCATCCAGATCAGCCAGGGCACGTGCAGGAAGTCGCCATTGCCGATCCATTCAAAACTTGGAATGTCATTGTTCAGGACCGTGGTGCCATCGGCCAGCAGGTAGGCCGCACCGCGAAAGGCCGTCATCGTGCCCAGCGTCACCACGAAGGCATTGATGTTGAGGAAGGCCACCATGCCACCATTGATCATCCCCATCAGCAGACCCGAGACGATGAACATGGGAATCGACCAGCCCGGTGCCGCGCTCAGCGATACCTGCATGCCCAGTACCGCCGACACCGCCAGGACCGAGCCGACCGACAGATCAATGCCGGCCGTGAGGATGACGAAGGTCATGCCGGCCGCCAGTACCAGATTGATGGCGACCTGGCGCAGGATGTTCATGGTGTTTTCCGCGCTGGCGAAGTTGGAGCTGCCGTCGCCGCTCAGATAAACCGTCAGGGCATAGAACAACAGGTATAGCACCACCAGCACCGGCAGCATGCCCAGCCGGTGCAGCAGCCATTGCGAAACAGTGGAAGAGACGCGCGTGGGAGCGCCGTTGTTATGTACAGGAGCAGAATGAGCCATGACTAGGAGGAATGAGAAGAGAAAGAAGACGGCAAGCCCGCACGCGGCATGCCGCAAGCCGGTTCGCCTTGGCCATGCGCAGCAGGCATGCCACCGGCATCCGTGGCCAGGTGCATGATGGCTTCCTGGGTGATGGCCGCACCGGCCAGTTCGCCGCTGATGCGGCCCTCACGCATGACCAGCACGCGATCACAGATGCCGATGACTTCCGGCAGCTCGCTGGAGATGACCACCACCGCCACGCCCTGTTCGGCCAGCTTGTGGACCAGTTGATAGATCTCGCTCTTGGCATAGATATCCACACCCCGCGTGGGTTCGTCCAGGATCAGGACCTTGGGCGCAATCTCCAGCCAGCGCGCCAGCAGGACCTTCTGCTGGTTGCCCCCGGAAAGCTTGCCCACGGTCACCTCGGGATGCGCGACCTTGACATTGAGGCGAGCGATGGCATCGCGCGCCACGCCCGCCAGCGCACGGCTGCGCAGCAGTCCCATCGTGCTGTGACGCGCGGCCACGTTCATGGTGGCGTTGGCGCCCACAGCCATCTGCAGAAACAGGCCCTGGCCCTTGCGGTCTTCCGGCACATAGGCGATACCGGCCCGCATCGCCGCACGCGGCCCGTCGATCCGCAGCCCCCGTCCTTCCAGCAGGACATGACCGCCACTGCGGGCATCGGCACCGAAGAGCAGGCGCGCCAGCTCGGTACGTCCGGCACCGACCAGTCCGGCAAAGCCCAGCACCTCGCCGGCGCGCACCGAGAAGCTGGCGGGCCTGACCTTGCCACCGGCCAGGTCCTGCACCTGCAAGACCACCGGCAGCGCCGCCGCGCGTTCCGGGGGCATGCGCTGGTGCTGATAGAACTCGCCCAGCGAGCGTCCCACCATCATCTGCACGATGCGCTCGGAATCGATCTGCTCGCGCGCCAGTTCGCCCACGAAACTGCCGTCGCGCAGCACCGTCACGCGGTCGGCCAGGGCGTAGACCTCGGCCATGCGATGGCTGATGTAGATGATGGCCAGGCCTTCGTCACGCAGCCGCCGTACCACGCCGAAGAGATGTTCGGTCTCGCGTTCGGAGAGCGCAGCCGTCGGCTCATCCATGATGACGATGCGGCTGCGATGCACCAGGGCGCGGGCGATCTCGACCTGCTGCTGTTCGGCGATGGAGAGTCGTCCGGCCTGGTCGGAGGCACGGAAGGCCGCGCCCAGTTGCCTGAGGACGGCATCGGTGCGCTGGCGCATGGCGGCATGGTCGATCAGGCCCCAGCGGCTGCGCAGCTCGCTGCCCATGAAGACATTGGCGGCCACGCTGATGTTGGGCGCCACCGCCAGTTCCTGGTAGATCAGGTTGATGCCGGCGGCGCGGCTGGCACCGGGGTCGCGCAGCGACACCGGTTTGCCGTCCAGCAGGATCTGTCCGCCGTCCGGTGCATGCACGCCTGAGAGCACTTTCATGAGGGTGCTCTTGCCGGCGCCGTTCTCGCCCATGAGCGCATGGATCTCGCCGGGGCGAATGGTGAGCTGCATATCCGACAGCGCGCGCGTGGCCCCGAAGGACTTGCTGATGCCGGTCATCTGCAAAATGGGAGTGGAAGTCATGGCATTCGAAGAAAGCTGCCGCCTGGTGGCAGGCACGTCCCGAAACAGGGGCGTGTCCCGGCCGCAGGGACGGCGGATCCGGCTCGCCCGCCTGCGCGGCAAGCCGGTGCAGCGGCGGCCTCAGTTGGCCGGGACCCAGCCCTTGTAGTCGGCCACGTTGTCACGCGTGATCAGCTTGACCGGCAGCAGCTTGACGGCCTTCTCCGGGGTGTGGCCATTCATGACCTGATAGCCGATGGCCACGCTCTCGGCGGCCATGCCATAGGGGTCCTGCGCTGGCGAGGCAGCAAAGAGCGACTTGCTGTCCTTGAGCGCGCGCTCGGCATCGGGCGCACCATCCACGCCGGTGATGAGCTTGATGTCGCTGCGCTTGGCCTGGCGGATGGCCAGTTCGGCACCGATGGCGGTGGGATCGTTGATGGCGAAGACACCATCGATCTTGCCGTGCGCTGCCAGCAGGTTGGACATGGTGGTCATGCCGCCATCGCGACTGCCGCCGGCGTTCTGGTTGTCGGAGAGGATCTTGATGCCGGGCGACTTCTTGAACTCGGCCTTGCAGCCGGTGACGCGATCCATCACCGCCGATACCGGCGGCCCATTGACGATGACCACGTTGCCCTTGCCCTGCAGCTTGTCGACGATGAACTTGCAGGACTCGGCACCGGCCATGGTGTTGTCCGACATGACGGTCACGTCCGCGCCCTCTGCGGCCACGTCCACCGCCACCACGACGATGCCGGCTTTCTTCGCCTTCTTCACGGCCGGGCCGATGCCCTTGGAATCGGCCGCGTTGAGCACGATCATGTCGACCTTGTTGGCGATGAAGTTCTCGATCTGCCCCACCTGGGTGTTGAGGTCGTACTTGGAGGAGACCACGGTGACCTTGGCGGCCGGATTGATCTTGTGCGCGCCGCTCTCGGCCCCCTTGGCAATGGCCACGAAGAAGGGATTGGCGAGGTCACCGAGGGTGACGCCAACGGATCTCAGGGGCTTGTCCGCTGCCAGCGACGGCATTGTGACGGCAGCCAGCCAGACAGTGGCGCAGGCAATGGCGAGGGTTTTCTTGATCATGCTTGTCTCCGTTCTTGTTGGAAGTGCGAGGGGGATGGCCGGGCCCGTTGCGGCCCCATTTCTTCTTGCTGCTTGCTGCTTGCTGCTTGCATGTGCGCCGGGCAGCTCAGTCCCGGCGGAAAATCTGGTCTGCGCGAGTCCGCGTGGTCTCGATCAGCGCTGCATTGACTTCGTCGCTGTTCATGACCCAGGCCGCGGCCTGCTCGGCAGTGCGACCGAATTGCACGTGGCGGGCGATCAGGCGCTGCCGACGCAGTGCCGGGTCAATATCGACATACCACACCTCATCGAGCAAAGGCCGCACGTGCGCCCAGTGACCGCGGTCGAGCAGCAGGTAATTGCCTTCGGTGATGATGAGCCGTGTCTCGGGGGCAATGGCGATGCTGCCGGCAATGGCTTCCTCGATCTCGCGCAAGAATTGCGGGGCGTAGATGACTTCATCGGCACCCTGCTGCCGCAAACGTGACAGCAGCCGGACATAGCCCGCACTGTCGAAGGTATCTTCCGCGCCCTTGCGTGAGGCGTGGCCCAGCCGTGCCAGCTCGGCATTGGCCAGGTGGTAGCCATCCATGGGCAAGATCACGGCCTGCCTCAGGCCCTGGTTATGAACATGCGCCAGCAGCGCCTGGGCCAGGGTGGACTTGCCGCTGCCGGGTGGGCCGGCAATGCCGAGTAGGGTGCGCTGGCCACGGGCCAGCAGCGCCGCAAGCCGGTCGCTGAAGACTGCCGGAATCATGGTCGACTCATTCCTTTTTCTAAGGACCGCACCGAGGGCAGTCCGTACGCGCCAGGCGCATTCCTTATTGAAATACAGCACAACAGCAAGGCCTTCTGCCGTGCTTGCCTCTCCCGTTGTCCAGGCTGCTGGCGGCTGTCGTGCCAGCCGGATGGCAGCATCAGAAAATTTCGGAAAGCCGATAAACTAAGCGATTCTGTCTCTCAAATCTCAGCGCTCCTGAATATTCATACGTAATTTCTAATTATTGCTAGTTCCGCGTCGTCAAGGCGATGAAATTTTCCTCGAATATTTTCAATATCGATCTGCTTATGAGTAAGTCAGAGACATGAAAAAAGGACGCTACCGGAGGGGGAGCGTCCTTGCTTGTTTGCTTAATGCGCCGGGCGGCGCAAGGAAGATTGCCGAACCCTTTCAGGCCGTGGCCAGCGCTGCCGCGTCGGCCACGACGGTGGCATAGCGGTCGGCCAGCTCGGTCAGCGCCACGCGCTGCACCTCGGCTGCTTGCACCGGTGCACCGCCCAGCGGATCCGGCAGGTCGCGAGTGGCGCAGGCGGCGGCCACTACAGTCGAGGCATAGCCGTGGTCCAGCGCCGAACGTACGGTGGCGCTTACGCACATGTGGGTAGCGAATCCGGCCACGATCAAGGACTTGCGCCCGGTCTTGCCAAGGGCGGCATCCAGGGTGGTCCCGGCGAAGGCATTGGGCAGGCCCTTGGGCAGGACCAGCTCGTCACCCTGCGGCCCCACGCCATCGATGATGGCCACATGCGGCCCTTGCGGATCGAACATGGCCCCGCCCGGCTTGCCATGGTGGACGACGTGAATCACTGGCGCACCGGCGGCACGAGCCTGGCGCAACAGCTCGGCGATCTGGCCGACGGCAGCATCGATGTCGGCCAGGGGCGCACGCCCGGTGGTGTATTCGGTCTGATGGTCAATGATGAGCAGGACGGCCTCTTGCCAGGTGGCGGCACGCGCGCTGCCACCGGCAATCTGGATCAGGGTCTGAGGTGTGGACATGGCAGTTCCTTGTGAAAAAAAGTTCGAGAAAATTGAAAAAAACGCAGCAGCTGTTCGGAAATGCACAGGGACGGATCATCTTAGTCCGATAAAATTCGCACTGCCATTCACCGAAATCGCCACCCACCTGTGAAAAAATTAACAGCCTCCTCGAAGAACGTGCGCGTACCTGCGCACCAGACCGTGCATGCAGCCCTGGATGCCGACTGGGAGAGCCTGCGCAGTTTCGCCGCCTTCATCGAGGCCGGCAGCCTCTCCGGTGCGGCGCGTGTGCTGGGCGTCACGCATGCCACCATCGGCCGTCGTCTGCAGCAACTGGAAGACGCCCTGCAAGCCCCGCTGTTCCTGCGTCGCGCCGAGGATGTGGAACTGACGCGCCTGGGCGAGAGTGTCCTCACTGCCGCGCGCGCCATGCAGGAACAGACGCGCCAGCTGGCGCGCACTCTGGCAGGGGAGGACCTGCGCCTGGAAGGCAAGCTGCGCCTGGCCTGCACCGATGCCATCGGCACGATGTTCCTGGCCCCGCGCCTGCCGCAGCTGTTGCAGCAATGGCCGGCGCTGGATGTGGAACTGGCCATGGGGCACCAGACCCTGAGCCTGGCCCGGCGTGAGGCCGACCTGGCATTGCGTTTCGGCAAGCCGCAGGATGGCGAGCTGATCGCCAGGCCACTGGGCGCGGTGCGCTTCTACCTCTGTGGCACGGCCGAGAAGATTGCGCACTGGCGGCGCGCCCCCAGGTCGACGCCCTTCGTGGCCTATGACGATGGCGTGCCCGACATTCCGGAGACGCACTGGATCGCCGCCCATGCGGCCGGCAACCCGGTACGTTTTCGCAGCACCAGCCTGGTGGCGCAGTGCATGGCGGCGCGCGCCGGGGTCGGGATGGCCCTGCTGCCGAGCTATCTGCTGGCCCCGGAACTGCAGACTGTGGAGTCCACGCCACAGCTGCAGCGCGAGCTGTGGGCGGTGTTCCATCGCGATCTGAAAGCCCTGCCGCGGCTACGGGCGGTGCTGGCCTGGCTGCAGGACTGCTGCGCGCAACTGTGATATCTGCCTTGCGGACAGGCCCGGCGCGCCCTCGCGGGCGCTGGCCGCGACGCTCGGTGCTATAATCGCGAACCTCCGGGGATGGGCTCCTCCACCGCTGCAGCAACCGATTCCAGCGGCCCGCCGCCCTCCTCCTCGCCGGCGCGCGCATGTTCCATGCGTCCTTCCTGCGCTCTTGCCCTGATAACGATTTATGCAGAAAAAAGTATTCATCAAAACCTTCGGCTGCCAGATGAACGAGTACGACTCGGACAAGATGGCCGACGTGCTCCATGTCGCCGAAGGCCTCGTCAAGACCGACCGTCCGGAAGAGGCCGACGTGATCCTGCTCAACACCTGCTCCATTCGCGAGAAGGCGCAGGAGAAGGTGTTCTCCGACCTGGGCCGCCTGCGCGCGCTGAAGAAGGACAATCCTGATCTGTTGATCGGCGTGGGCGGCTGCGTGGCCTCGCAGGAAGGCGACGCCATCATCAAGCGCGCGCCCTTCGTGGACATGGTGTTCGGCCCGCAGACCCTGCATCGCCTGCCGCAGATGATTTCCGAGCGGCGCTACAGCGGCCGCCCGCAGGTGGACATCAGCTTCCCCGAGATCGAGAAGTTCGACCACCTGCCGCCAGCGCGAGTGGAAGGTGCCACCGCTTACGTCTCCATCATGGAAGGCTGCAGCAAGTATTGCAGCTACTGCGTAGTGCCCTACACGCGCGGCGAGGAAGTCTCGCGCCGCTTCGAGGATGTGCTCACCGAAGTGGCCGGACTGGCCGACCAGGGCGTCAAGGAAATCATGCTGCTGGGCCAGAACGTCAACGCCTATCGCGGCGTGATGGAAGATGGCGAGATCGCCGACTTCGCCCTGCTCATCGAATACATCGCCGAGCTGCCGGGCATCGAGCGCATCCGCTTCGTGACCAGTCATCCCAAGGAATTCTCGCAACGCCTGATCGACACCTACGCCAAGGTGCCCAAGCTCTGCAATCACCTCTACCTGCCGGCGCAACATGGCTCGGACCGCACGCTGGCCGCGATGAAGCGCGGCTACACTGCGCTGGAATACAAGTCGGTGATCCGCCGCATGCGCAAGGTGCGCCCGGATATCACGGTGCAGTCGGACTTCATCGTCGGTTTCCCCGGCGAGACCGAGGAAGATTTTGAAGCGCTCATGAAACTGGTGGCCGATGTGGGCTTCGACAACAGCTTCTCCTTCATCTTCAGCCCGCGTCCCGGTACGCCGGCCGCCAACCTGGCCGACGACACCCCGCAGGAAGTCAAGCTGGCGCGCCTGCAACGCCTGCAGGCCGCGCTCAATGACAACGCGGCAAAGATCAGTGCGGCGCAGGTCGGCACGGTGCAAAAGGTGCTGGTGGAAGGCGTTTCCAAGCGCCGCGAGCATGAACTGCAAGGCCGTACCGAGAGCAATCGCGTGGTCAACTTCGACGGTGGCCCGAACGGTCAGCGCCTGATCGGCGAGATCATCGAGGTCCGCGTTACCGAAGCCTTCCCTTTCTCGCTGCGTGGCGAGATCGTGCCCCGTCATTGATGATTCAATCCCCCTAACCGGAATCGTGCGTTGAAAAAAATCCCCAACCAGCCCCATCACTTCACGCCCCAGCCGTTGGACAACAGGCGCCTGGCCAACCTGTGCGGTGCGCTCGATGAAAACCTGCGCCAGATTTCGGCCGCGCTGGACGTGACCATCTTCCGCCGTGGTGACCGCTTCGTGGTCACCGGCACCAATGCCGAGCGTGCGGTGGAAGTACTGGAACGCTTCTACGAGAAAGCCGACCGTCCCGTGGCGGTGGACGATATCCAGCTGGCCCTGGTCGAGCAGCGCGCCAACGCCGCCGCCGATGAAGAAGCGGGCCTGCCGCCGCTGCCCGCGCGGCGCGGCAGGGCAGCCGCTGCTGCCGCTGCCGCCACCGAAGACAAGGACAGCCAGGACCCGCTGCCCGAGAGCCCCATCCTGAAAACCCGCAAGCATGACCTGCGCGGACGCACGCCGCACCAGAGCCAGTATCTGAACGCCATCCTGGAACACGACATTACCTTCGGCGTCGGCCCGGCCGGCACCGGCAAGACCTACCTGGCCGTGGCCTGCGCGGTCGATGCGCTGGAGCGCGACGCCGTGCAGCGCATCGTGCTCACCCGTCCGGCGGTGGAAGCCGGCGAGCGCCTGGGCTTCCTGCCGGGCGACCTGGCTCAGAAAGTCGATCCCTATCTGCGCCCGCTGTATGACGCGCTGTATGACCTGCTCGGTTTTGATCGTACGCAGAAGCTCTTCGAAAAGCAGGCCATCGAGATCGCACCACTGGCCTACATGCGCGGCCGCACGCTGAACCACGCCTTCATCATTCTCGACGAGGCGCAGAACACCACGCCGGAACAGATGAAGATGTTCCTGACCCGCATCGGCTTCGGCAGCAAGGCCGTCATCACCGGTGACGTGACACAGGTCGACCTGCATCACGGCCAGAAGAGCGGCCTGGTCGATGCACTGTCGGTGCTGCACGATGTGCGCGGCATCGCCTTCTCGCGCTTCACCAGTGCCGACGTGGTACGCCATCCGCTGGTGGCGCGCATCGTCGATGCCTATGATGCTGCCGGCAACGCCAAACCCGATACCGCGCGCGCCACTGCCCGCACTGCCACCAATCTCCTGACCAAATCCGCCAAGCCGCGCCATGCCAAAACATAAACTCACGCTGTCGGTGCAATATGCCGACGACCGCCTCAAGGACAGCATCACCCGCCCTCTCCTGCGCCGCTGGGTGCAGGCGGCCCTGTTTGCGCCGGCCGAACTGACGCTGCGCTTCGTCGGTTCGGAAGAAGGCCGCGACCTCAACCGCGACTATCGCGGCAAGGACTACGCCACCAACGTGCTGACCTTCGCCTATACCGAGGATGAGGACAGCGAAGTCACCGAAGCCGACATCATCTTCTGCACCGATGTGCTGGAGAAGGAAGCGGCCGAGCAGAAGAAGACCGTGGAAGAACATACCGCCCATCTGGTCGTGCATGGCGTGCTGCATGCGCAAGGGTATGACCACGAGGACGACGAGGAAGCCAACGAAATGGAAGCCCTGGAAACCGAGATCCTGGCGACCCTGGGTTATGACAATCCCTACAAGTCACGCTAAACGCGGCAGCGCTCTTGCCGTTGAGGCAAGAGCCGGCTGGCTGCTCCGAACGGTCTGCTGATGCAGGCCGTTTTTTTTCGGAGGCCTTTCCGCCGACTTTCATTTTTGTTGCTTTGCCTCACGTTATTGCTGATTTATCCATCAAAAAAGTGATCGGTTTTCCCGATGCGATCATCGAATTTTTCGTTTGATATCAGAGCAACAATCGAACCGTGATTTTCCCTTGATGTTTAACTCCACATTTCAGGAAGATCCTGATGGGAAGCATGCTCTGACTGAACGAGAATGCTTGCATACCAATTCCTATCGGGGGGATGTCATGAAGAACTTGAAGATCGGCCAGCGACTTGGCCTTGGTTTTGCCGCCGTACTGGTCCTGCTGGTGGCGGTGGCCGCCTTCGGCCTGCAGCAGGTATCGCGTCTGAATGATCGCATCGTCTTCCTGACCTCCGTCGATGAGGGCAAGCTGGAAGCCCTTTCCAAGGTGCAATTCGCCATCGGCCTGCGCGCCATTGCCGCACGCAATCTTGCGCTGGTGCAAGGGACGGCCGAGCAGAAGGGGGACCTGAACCTGGTTGGCAGCTCGCAGAAGGATATCGATGCCGGCATGACCCAATTGACCAAATTGCTGCAGGAACCGTCAACCACACCGCAAGAGCGCGAGATGCTGGAGCAGTTGCGCAAGCTGGAAGCGCAATATCTGCCGATCGCCGTCAACATTGTCAATCTGGCGACCTCGCAGCAACAGGAGGCGGCACGCGCCTCTCTGGTCAAGGACTGCATGCCCATTCTCAACCGCGTGATTGCGCACGTGGAACAGTTCAAGAAGGAGCTGCGCAAGAATTCCGAAAACAACGTGCAACAGGCCGAAGCCGCCTACAACATGGCCAAGTGGACCATGATCGTGGCCTGCCTGGCAGCCCTGACCCTGGGGGGCCTGGTCGCCTGGCTGCTGACCCGCTCGATCTCCCGCCCGCTGGCCCAGGCCGTGAGCGTGGCGCAGAGCGTGCAGTCGGGTGATCTGGGCAGCCACATCGAAGTCACCAGCAAGGATGAGATGGGTCAGTTGATGGCAGCATTGAAGGGCATGAATGACAGTCTGGTGCAGATCGTCGGTGAAGTGCGCCAGGGCACCGACACCATCGCCGTGGCCTCCGATGAAATCAAGCGCGGCAACATGGACCTGTCCCACCGTACCGAGCAGCAAGCCGGTTCCCTGCAGGAAACCGCCTCGGCGATGGAACAGCTGACGGCCACCGTCAAGCAGACTTCCGACAATGCCCGCGAGGCCAAGCGCCTGGCCGACAACGCATCCGATGTGGCGACCCGGGGCGGGGCCGCGGTGGGCCGTGTGGTCGAGACCATGCACGCCATCAGCACCTCGTCGCACAAGATCGTGGACATCATCAGCGTGATTGACGGCATCGCCTTCCAGACCAACATCCTGGCTCTGAACGCGGCCGTGGAAGCCGCCCGTGCCGGCGAGCAGGGTCGCGGTTTCGCGGTGGTCGCCTCCGAAGTACGCTCCCTGGCCCAGCGCTCGGCCGTGGCCGCCAAGGAAATCGAGGCCCTCATCAATGAGTCGGTCGCCAAGGTCGTCGCGGGTGAAAAGCAGGTCAGCGAAGCAGGCTCGACCATGGATGAGGTCGTCAAGAGCATCCAGAGCGTGACCCACATCGTGCAGGACATCAGCGCCGCCAGCGCCGAGCAGACCGCCGGCCTGGAACAGATCAACAATGCAGTGGCCCAGATCGACGAAACCACCCAGCAGAACGCCGCCCTGGTGGAAGAGGCCGCCGCTGCCGCTGCCTCGATGCAGCAGCAGAGCGTGTCCCTGACCGAACTGGTGAGCGTGTTCAAGCTGGCACCGGCCCAGGCCACGGCCATTCCGGTCCGGCACCTGGAACAGGCACCGGCGCAGGCGCTGAGCGGCCGCGGGCTGCAAGAACTGGGCTACGCCTGAAGACCACACTGACGATTTTTCCCTGAGGACGTATTTGCCGGCATCGCGGATGCCGGTTTTTTTTTTGCAGCCTGCAGCGAGATGAAGACGTCACCATTGCCAAGATGCAAGCAGGGCCGCAGCCCGCTGTGGCGGGGCCTTTAGTGGACTTGTCACATAATTGTTGTATCCTATGGCTCTTCGAAACTACGTCGGGCTCGCGCCTAACGCCATGCAAGATCACCCTAGTAGCGTCAAATCTGACGCTAAACCTCATCGTTCCCTGTTTGAACGACTCACCGCACTGATTTCCCCCGAGCCCGAGAACCGGGCAGAACTGCTCGAAGTGTTGCACGACGCCCACGAGCGCAATCTCATCGATGCCGACGCGCTGTCGATGATCGAAGGCGTGTTCCAGGTCTCCGACCTGGCCGTGCGCGACATCATGGTGCCGCGCTCGCAGATGGACACCATCGATATTTCCAAGCCGATCGAAACCTGGATGCCCGAAGTGCTGGCCACGTCCCACTCGCGCTTCCCCGCCGTGGATGGCGAGCGCGACAAGGTGATCGGCATCCTGCTGGCCAAGGACCTGCTGCGCTACTACGCCGAGGACTCCTTCGACGTGCGCGACATGCTGCGCCCGGCCATCTTCATTCCCGAATCCAAGCGTCTCAATGTGCTGCTGCGCGACTTTCGCGCCAACCGCAATCACATGGCCGTGGTGGTGGACGAATACGGCGGCGTGGCCGGCTTGATCACCATCGAGGACGTGCTGGAACAGATCGTCGGCGACATCGAGGATGAATACGATTTCGACGAAGCCGAAGACAATGTGCTGGCCCTCAAAGATGGCCCGCACGGCCCGCGCTGGCGCGTCAAGGCGCTGACCGAGATCGAACAGTTCAATGAAGAAGTGGGCAGCCGCTTCTCCGATGACGATGCCGACACCATCGGTGGCCTGGTGGCCAACCATGTGGGCCGCGTGCCGCGCAAGGGTGATGAATTCGACATCGATGGCCTGCACTTCGAAGTGCTGCGCGCCGATGCGCGCCAGGTGCATGTGCTGCTGGTGTCCAGGCTGCCTGCGGCGCCGCTGGACCAAGAATGATCGCCTGACCTGCCTGCCGTAGCCAACGTGACTTCCCCCTCTTCCCAAAACCTGCCGCTGCCACGCGGCGCCACTGCTGCGCGCGGTCGCCTCGGTACGGCGCTGGCGCTGTTGCTGCCGGTACTGGCAGGTGCCGTCAACGTCTTCGCCTTTGCCCCCTTCAAACTGTGGCCCCTGCAGATCCTGGCCCTGGCCTGGCTGTTCCATGGCGTGCTGGCGCAGCCGCAGGCGTCCACCGGCCGGCAATTCCTGCGCGGCTGGTTGTACGGATTCGGCTGGGCGGCGGCGGGCGTGCACTGGCTCTACATCAGCATGCACGACTACGGTGGCATGCCGGGCTGGATGGCGGCGCTGGCGGTGGGTCTGCTGGCACTCTACCTGGGCTTGTATGCCGGTGCGGCCACGGCACTGGCGGGCTGGCTGCGCCATCGCTGGTCGTCTTCTCCGCTGCTGCTGGCGCTGTTCATGCTGCCGGCACTATGGGCCTTGTCGGAATGGATGCGCGGCTGGGTGTTGACGGGCTTTCCCTGGCTGGTCTCGGGCTATGCCCACACGGTGGGTCCGCTGGCCGGTTTCGCGCCGCTGGGCGGGGTTTATTTCATCGGCTGGATCGCGGCGCTGATCGCGGGCAGCCTGGCACTGCTGTGGATGGGCCTGTCGCGCAAGGGCGTGGCCGGTACCGGCCAGCGCATCATCCTGCCATTGTGTGTCGCCGCCCTGCTGTGCGCCGGCGGCGTAGCGCTGCGACTGGTGCAGTGGACCACGCCGCAAGGCCAGCCGATCACGGTGCGCCTGTTGCAGGGAAATATTGCGCAGGAAATGAAATTCTCCAGCGATGCCCTGGTCGCTACCCTGGGCATGTATGAACAGATGATCAGCGCCGCCCCGGCCGACCTGATCGCCACCCCCGAAACCGCCATCCCGCTGCTGCCACAACAGTTGCCGCCGGATTACCTGGAGCGACTGGCCCGTTTCGCGCAGAACAGCGGCAGTCACCTGGCGCTGGGCATCCCCTTGTCCGACGGCCCGCAGCTCTATGCCAATTCGGTGCTGGGTTTCGGTCCGGGCGTGGGTTCTGCCTTGATGCCGTATCGCTACGACAAGCATCACCTGGTGCCCTTTGGTGAATTCATTCCGACGGGCTTTCGCTGGTTCGTCGACCTGATGCACATCCCGCTGGGCGACATGACGCGCGGAGCGCCGGTGCAGTCGCCCTTCGGCGTGAAGGACCAGTGGGTGCTGCCCAACATCTGCTACGAAGACTTGTTCGGCGAAGAAATCGCCCAACAGCTGCGCGCTGCCTATCGCGCCGGCCAGCCGCAGGCCAGCCTGTTGCTGAACCTGTCCAACATCGCCTGGTTCGGCAATTCGATTGCCCTGCCCCAGCACCTGCAGATCTCGCAGATGCGCACCCTGGAAACGGGCCGTCCGATGCTGCGCGCTACCAACACGGGCGCCACGGCCGTGATCCTGCCGGGTGGTGCCACCAGCGAACTGGCTCCCTACACGCGTGGGGTGCTCTCCGGGCGGGTACAGGGCTATGCCGGCCAGACGCCCTACATTCTGCTGGGCAACAAGCTCGTCGTCGGACTGGCCCTGCTGATGCTGCTGCTGGCCTGGGGCCGCAACAAGGCCGCGCGCATCCGTCACTGAAATCCGCCCCGAGGGCCGGCCGGCGCCGCGCCCCGGCAAAACCGGGTCAAACGCCCCAAAAGGCGCTAAAATTCAAGGTTTTCGCAATTCCTCCGCCGGTTCGCCAGGCCACCACACACGATGCTGACATTTCAACAAATCATCCTCAAGTTGCAAGAATATTGGGACGCCCAGGGCTGCGCACTGCTGCAACCCTACGACATGGAAGTCGGCGCGGGGACCTCGCACACCGCGACCTTCCTGCGCGCCATCGGCCCGGAACCCTGGCGTGCCGCCTACGTCCAGCCCTCGCGCCGTCCCAAGGATGGCCGCTATGGCGAGAACCCCAACCGCATGCAGCATTACTACCAGTACCAGGTAGTCTTGAAGCCGGCCCCGGAAAACATCCTGGACCTGTACCTGGGCTCGCTGGAGGCGCTGGGACTGGATCTGAAGAAAAATGACGTGCGTTTCGTCGAGGATGACTGGGAAAACCCCACCCTGGGCGCCTGGGGCCTGGGTTGGGAAGTCTGGCTCAATGGCATGGAAGTGACGCAATTTACCTATTTCCAGCAGGTCGGCGGGCTCGACTGCAAGCCGGTGCTGGGCGAAATCACCTACGGCATCGAGCGTCTGGCGATGTACCTGCAGGGCGTGGAAAACGTCTATGACCTGGTCTGGACCGAATGGACCGAGAACGGCGTCAAGAAGCACCTGACCTATGGCGACGTGTTCCACCAGAATGAAGTGGAACAATCCACCTTCAACTTCGAGTATTCCAACACCGAGTTCCTGTTCTCGCTGTTTTCCAACTACGAAGCCGAAGCCAAGCGCCTCATGGAAGTGCCGCTGGCGCTGCCGGCCTACGAGCAGGTCCTCAAAGCCGCCCACACCTTCAACATGCTCGATGCCCGTGGCGCCATTTCGGTCACCGAGCGCGCGGCCTACATCGGTCGCATCCGCAATCTCTCGCGGGCGGTGGCGCAGGCCTATTTCGAATCGCGCGAGCGCCTGGGCTTCCCCATGCTGGGCGCAGCCCCGGCCAAGGCTGCGGCCTGAAGCGCAACGCCATGACATGATGCGGCGCCGGTCCGGTTTTCGCCGGACCGGCGTCCCGAGCAAGACAGCAAGACAGACAACATGAACCAGACACTCCTCGTAGAACTCGTCACCGAAGAACTCCCGCCCAAGGCGCTGGCCAAGCTGGGCGATGCCTTCGCCAACGGCATCTTCAATGGCCTGCAAAGCCGCGGCTATCTCGATGCCGGCGCCGCTGCCACCGCTTACGCGACGCCGCGCCGCCTGGCCGTCTCCATCACGCAAGTGCGCGCCGCCTCGCCGGACAAATCGATCCGCGAAAAAGTGCTGCCGGTGGCCGTCGCACTGGACGCCGAAGGCCGCCCGTCGGCACCGCTGGTCAAGAAGCTGGCCGCACTGGCCGCCTCCACCGGGGCCACCGTCATCACCCCGGACCAGCTGGAACGCGCCCAGGATGGCAAGGCCGAGAGCTTCTTCTACACCTACACCGCCAAGGGTTCGGCGCTGGCCATCGGCCTGCAGGCGGCGCTCGACGAGAGCCTGTCCAAGCTGCCCATCCCCAAGGTCATGAGCTACCAGCGCCAGTTCGGCCGCGCCGCCGGTGAGACCGTGCACTTCGTGCGTCCGGCCCACTACCTGGTGGCACTGCTGGGCAACGACGTGGTGCCGATCAATACGTTGGGTCTGGATGCCGGCCGTACCACGCTGGGCCATCGCTTCCTGTCCTCGGGCGCGCTGCAGATCGCCTCGCCGGACGCCTATGTCGAGGCACTGGCCACGCAAGGCAAGGTCATCGCCAGCTTCACCGAGCGCCGCGAAAAGATCCGCACTGCGCTGCTGGCCAAGGCCGGTACCGACCAGGTGCTGATGCCGGAAGCGCTGCTCGATGAAGTGACCGCCCTGGTGGAATGGCCGGTAGTCTATGAATGCAGGTTCGAGGATGAATTCCTGGCCGTGCCGCAGGAATGCCTGATCCTGACCATGCAGACCAACCAGAAATATTTTGCGCTGACCGACGCCAATGGCCGTCTGCGTTCGCGCTTCCTGATCGTTTCCAACCTGGAGACCGATCGCCCCGAACACATCATCGGCGGCAACGAGCGCGTGGTGCGCCCGCGTCTGTCGGATGCCAAGTTCTTCTTCGAGCAGGACAAGAAAAAATCCCTGGCCGATCGCGTGCCGCAACTGGCCAACGTGGTCTACCACAACAAGCTGGGCAACCAGCTGCAACGCACCGAGCGCGTGCAGGCACTGGCCGGCAAGATCGCCAGCCTGCTGGGCGGCGACGTCAAACTGGCCGAGCGCGGCGCACTGCTGGCCAAGGCCGACCTGCTCACCGACATGGTCGGTGAATTCCCCGAACTGCAAGGCATCATGGGGACCTACTACGCCCGTCACGATGGCGAAGCCGACGAGGTGGCACTGGCCGCCTCCGAGCACTACCAGCCACGCTTTGCCGGCGATGCGTTGCCGACCACCGCCACCGGTACCGCCGTGGCCCTGGCCGACAAGCTGGAAACCCTGGTCGGCATCTGGGGCATCGGCCTGCAGCCCACCGGCGACAAGGACCCGTTCGCCCTGCGCCGCCATGCCCTGGGCGTGCTGCGCATGCTGGTCGAGAAGCGTCTGCCGCTGTCGCTGAGTGCCTTGCTGGATGCGGCGGTGGGGCTGTTTGCCGGCAACGCCAACTTCAAGGATCCGCGTGCCGATGTGCAGGCCTTCATCTACGACCGTCTGCGCGGCCTGCTGCGCGAGCGCGGCTTTGCGCAGAACGAAGTGGAAGCCGTGGTGGCGCAGCAGCCCGACGTACTGGACAACGTGGTCGAACGCCTGCAGGCCGTGCAAGCCTTCGCCGCCCTGCCCGAAGCCGAAGCGCTGGCTGCGGCCAACAAGCGCATCACCAACATCTTGAAGAAGATCGAAGGCGTAGCCATCGACGCCCATGGCGCCGTGCAGGAAAACCTGCTCAAGGAAGCTGCCGAGCAAGGGCTGTTCGCTGCCATGCAGACCACCCGTCCGCAGGTACAGGCGGCCTATGCAGCGGGCGACTTCGCCGGTGCGCTCAAGGCCCTGGCCCAGCTGCGTCAGAATGTCGATGCCTTCTTCAACGACGTGATGGTCAACGCCGAGGATGAGCAGCTGCGCAAGAACCGCCAGGCTCTGCTGGCCTCGCTGCATGGCATGCTCAACCAGGTGGCTGACATTTCCAAGCTGGCGGCATAATCCATCTCGCTACCGGCTGTCGCACCAGCAACACCGAACCGCCGCGCACGGGCTTGTCCTGGCGCGGCGGTGTTCATGAAGGAAAGCAGGAATGAAACTGATCATTCTCGACCGCGATGGCGTCATCAATCATGATTCCGACGCCTTCATCAAGTCGCCCGACGAGTGGATCCCCATCAAGGGTTCGCTGGAAGCCATTGCGCGCCTGAACCAGGCCGGCTATCGCGTGGTGGTGGCCACCAACCAGTCCGGCGTGGCGCGCGGCCTGTTCGACATCCAGACCCTCAACGCCATCCACCAGAAGATGCACAATGCGGCCCAGCAGGCCGGTGCCGATATCGATGCGGTGTTCTTCTGCCCGCACTCGGCCGATGACAACTGTGATTGCCGCAAGCCCAAGCCGGGCATGTTCAACGAGATCGCCAGGCGCTTCAACATCAGCCTGCGCGGTGGCGTGGCCACCGTCGGCGATTCGCTGCGTGACCTGCAGGCTGGCTATGTGGCCGGTTGCGCGCCCTATCTGGTACTGACCGGCAAGGGCGAGAAGACCCAGGCCAAGGGCGGCTTGCCGCCGGGCACGCTGGTTTTCCCGGATTTATCGGCGGTGGTTGATTTCATTCTGAAGTCGCCCGTCGGGGTCTCGGTATAGTGCCGTCACTGCGACCGCGCAGCCAACCCCATTCATTACAACAACATGCTTCGGCATGGGAGAAACGATTTTGCGCCTTGTCCTGATTCTGCGTTCGGTGGTCTTCATGGTCCTGATGGCCGTGGCCACCATCATCTGGTCCTTCGCCTGCCTGCTGTCGGCCCCCTTCCCTTACGCCCAGCGCTACTGGTGGACGTCACGCTGGAACGTGTTCGTGATCTGGACCGCGCGCGTCATCTGCGGCATCCGCTACGAGATGCGCGGCACCGAGAACCTGCCTGATGCGCCGGTGATCCTGCTCTCCAAGCACCAGTCAGCCTGGGAGACCATCTTCTACGTCATCAACATGCCGCGTCCGCTGGTGTTCGTATTCAAGAAGGAACTGACCTACATCCCCTTCTTCGGCTGGGGCATCGGACTGTTGCGCATGATCCCCATCGATCGCAAGAAGGGCCGCGATGCCTTTGCGCAAGTGCTGGAACATGGCCGCCGCCGTCTGCGCGATGGCCAGTGGATCGTCATGTTCCCGGAAGGTACGCGTACCCCGGTCGGCTCGCAAGGCAAGTACAAGGCCGGCGGTTCGCGCCTGGCAGTGGAAACCAACACGCTGGTGGTGCCCGTGGCGGTGAACTCGGGCGAGTGCTGGCCCAAGGGCAGCTTCGTCAAGAAGCCGGGCGTCATCACGGTCTCGATCGGCAAGCCGATTTCGCCGGAAGGATTGAATCCCCAGGAGTTGAACGAGCGCGTCGAAAATTGGATAGAATCCGAGATGCGCGTGATTTCGCCGGACGTCTACAAAAACAGCGCGCCCCGGCCGGCCGCCTCGACTGCATCGCAGTAATGCCGCGCGGCCAACTCCTTAGCCAACAGCAACACAGGACGCCGCGACTGCCTTGATACTGCTCCGCAAACCCAAGACCAATCCCGACCAGCTCTCGCTGCAACTGGATTTGTTTGGCGCGCCCGCCGCTGCTCCGGCCGCCGCGCCAGTTGATCCGGGTCCGGCGCTGCCATCGCCGACGGTGCAACCTCCGCTCATCGTGACACCGCATCCAGTGGTCCACGCGGCACCGCTGCCACCACCGCTCATTGCCGAACCGCCTGCGCCCCCCGGCCCGCTGCTGTCCCCACCGACCACGGCCCGTCCGGCCGATGGCAAGCGCCGCATCCAGCTGGGCGAACACACCATCGATTTTGCGCTGTTGCGCTCCAAGCGCCGTACCATCGGTTTCCTGGTCAGTGACGAAGGCCTGCGCGTGACCGCGCCCAAGTGGGTCACGTTAGCCGAGATCGACAACGCCATCCGCGAAAAGCAGCGCTGGATACTGAGCAAACTCAACGAGCGCCGCGAGCGTTCGGCGCGCCGCCTGCAACCGCAGATGCAGTGGCGCGATGGCGCCACCCTGCCCTACCTGGGTGCCGACATCACGCTGCGCATCCGTACCGGCCAGCGCCAGGCGGTGTTGCTCGACGAGCTCACGCGCGAACTCAACATCAGCCTGCCGGCCGATGCCGGTGAGCAGCAGCTGAAGGATCGCGTGCAAGGGTGGATGCAGGCGCGGGCTGAAGAGCTGTTCGGCAAGCGCCTGATGATCTATGCAGAAAAACTGGGTGTACGCTATCGCTCCTATGCGCTGTCCTCGGCCACGACGCAATGGGGTTCCTGCACCTCGGACGCGCGCATCCGCCTGAACTGGCGGCTCATACACTTCGCCCTGCCACTGATCGATTACGTGATCGCCCACGAACTGGCACACCTGCGCGAGATGAACCACAGCCCGCGTTTCTGGGCGACGGTGCAATCGATCTTCCCCGAATTCGAATCGGCCAAGAAAGCCCTGCGCGACAGCGCACCGGAGACCCTGCCGATCTTCTGACCGGCCCGGTCCCGGCCATTGCGGCTCAGAACCGCACGTTGACGCCCACATCCAGCGAGCGCCCGTAGCCCGGCAAAGCTTGCAGGCTACCGCTTCTGGACTTGGCCAATCCCGACAGATAAACCCCGCCCAACGCATCCGCATAGTTGCGGTTGAACAGGTTGCTGATGCCTGCGCTCACGCTGATGGCCGCATTGAACTGATAGCTGCTGCGCAGATTGAACACCGTGTAGCTGGCCGTGACCGGTTCCAGACGATTGCTGTCCACCAGCGTCTTGCGGGCGACGTAACTGACTTCGGCACGATGGGTCCAGGGCCCCTGCTGCTGTTCCAGCGCGGCCAGTACGTTCAAGGGCATCATGTGATACAGGTTGCCGCCATCGACACGCTTGCCACGCGTGAGGCCGGCCTTGCCGGTGAAGGCGATGTCCCCCAGACCGGCCGAGCGCCACAGTGGCCACTTCCACGACGCATTGATGCCAAACAGGCGCGCATCGTGGTTGGCAAATTGCAGCAGTGCGCCGGAGGCCGTGCTGACGCTGTAAGGCTTGAAGGTGCCGATGACATCGGCATCGATGTAGTTCTCCACATAGCTGAAATACGGTGTCAGCTTGAAGAACCAGCGCGGCTCGCTGCCCTGCTTGTCTGCCGCATGCCAGTCGGCGGTGGCCGAGAGCGTATGCGCCACTTCGGGCTTGAGGTCGATGTTGCCGACGTAACCGTTGCCATCACCGAACCAGTTGGTCATGGTCATGGCCATGGTGCCTCGTCCCCAGGTATAACGCTCGTACAGATTGGGGGAGCGCGTCTTGCGAGCGTATCCGAATTCCCAGGTCTGCCCGTCATCGGGCGTGAAGCGCGCCAGCGCGGTGAGGTCGATGTTGTTGTCGGTCTTCGCATGGCCGCGTGCGTTGAAGGCGTTGGCGGCCGTCAGATCAGCCATGTTCATCATGTTGGTGCCGTAGGACTGCACGTTGCCGGCGTCGGTCCTGACCAGCTCATCGCGCAGTCCCACGATTGTGCGCCAACGTTCACTCAACTTGCCCTCCCATTCGGCGAAAAGAGCGTAACGATCGCGTTTTCCGTCGTTGATGTTCACATAGGTGCGCGGGCCCATCATCATCGAACCCGGCACGGCGGGCCAGTCGTCATCCAGATGGAAGCTGTGGTACTCGTTGCCCAGGCGCAGCACGCTGCTGCCATCAGGCGCCAGGTCGATGTCGGCCCGCAAGCTGTAGCCCAGGTCGCGACCTCGCGTCTGCATGGGCATGGTGCCGGTGCGCTCGGCACTGAAGAAGCCCATCTCGTGCTCGGTACGCTGCCAGTAGAGACGGCCCATCAGCTTGCCCCAGTCGAAGCGGCGCTCATAGCCCAGGTTGGCGAAGGTGGAGCGGTTGCCGGTCATGTCCATGTACTGATTGGGGAAGCCCTGGTAGGGGATGTATTGCTGCCCGGCCTTGAACACCAGCTGCTGCCCGTCGCCGCGCGCGGCCACCGTCACTGCGTGGTTGTTGCTCTGGAACTGGCTGCCCAGCACCTTGTCGCCGCGGCCGTTGACGTAGCTCTCGGCACGCGACTGGCTGGCCACGTAATGGACCGAGAGACGGTCGCTGGCCACCGTGGCATCGACCGAGGCCGATACTTCCGAGTTGACGCTGCGTGCAGCCACCGAGAAGCCGCCCTTGGTCAAGAGTTCACCGGCTTGCGCGGCGAACTGCGGGGCCGGGGACGCCAGTTCGATGGTGCCGCCGATACTGTCGCCGCCCACACTGACCGGTGTGAGACCGGCCATCACCCGCACCATCCCGACCTGCGCCGGCGGCATATAGGACATGGGGGCGTTCATCTGGTTGCCGCAGGCGGCCGTGACCTCCATGCCATCCAGGCGGATCTTGAGGCGGTCGGCGGCAAAGCCGTTCAAGACCGGCAGTGCCGAGACACCACCGGCCGCCGCACTGGAATAGGCCGCTTCATCGGCGAGCAGCGCATTGCTGTCGGCCTTGAGCGGCGTCGTCACGGCAGGCTTGTCGCCGCGCACGGTCACGGTGGGCAAGGATGCACTGTCGGATTCTGAAGTGGTTTCGGCCAGGACGTGGCCGCAAGCGCTGAAGGCCAGCGCGATGGCGCAGGCGCAAGGAGTAAGCTGCATGGAAATCCCCAGGTTGTCGTTATCGAACTGCCCGTCTGCGCGGGCAGGTAGAGCGCGCGATTATGGGCGAGCAAAACGACGAGGGACTGCGACATATTGTCGCGTGCAGCACGACAATATGACGAAGGGGGCGGGCAGGTGCGTGGAGAGCGGGTATTGGCGGCTGCGTCAAATTGACGCAGCCTGTGAAGCAACGCCGGGGTCAGTGCTTGATGTAGCGTTCCGCGAGGGTTTCGTAGAGAGGCGGCGCGAACAGCTTGGACACGGCCGAGGCAATGAGCGCCGTGGCCATGAGCGAAATCACCAGCGCATGGCCGTCAACCATTTCCATCACGATCACGAAGGCGGTGATGGGCGATTGCGTCACGGCCGCCAGGTAACCCACCATGGCCAGCGCCACCAGCATCGGCAGCGAGGTGCCGCCGAAGAGCAGGTGCAGCAGGTTGCCAAAGCCGGCACCGATGGACAGCGAGGGCGCGAAGATGCCGCCCGGCAGGCCCGGCAGGTAGGAACCGACCATGGAGGCGAACTTGAGGAAGGGATAGAACACCGACAGTTCCTGGCCATCATTGAGCAAGCCATGCGCCTGCTCGTAGCCGCTGCCGAAAGTGGCGCCGCCGGCCGCCACACCGATGACCGCGACGATGAAACCGCACAGCGCAGCGAAGGCGACGGGACGTTCGGCACGCAGGGTCACGATCGTGGCGGGAATCCAGCGCGTCGGATTGAGAATGCACCAGCAGAACAATCCACCGGCCACGCCCATGAGCACCGCCGTGACGATCACGGCCAGGATCAGGCGGCCGCTGGTTTCTCCAGGGAAGGAAATGGAGCCGAAATAGGTATAGTTGCCATTGAGTGACAGGGCCACCAGGCCGGCGAAGATGATGGTGGTGATGACCACGCCACTGGCCTTCTGCTCGAAGCTGCGCGAGAGTTCCTCGATGGCGAACACGATACCCGCCAGCGGCGTGTTGAAGGCGGCCGCCAGGCCGGCAGCGGCACCGGCCAGGATCAGACGGCGCTCCATGTGCTCGTATCCGGCCGGATACAGTCGGCGCAGGTTGTACATGATGGCCGCGCCGATCTGCACCGTCGGACCTTCACGACCGATGGTCATGCCACCGGCGATGGCCACGATCGACAGCACGATCTTGCCGACCATCACGCGCAGGGACAGCAGCACGCTGCCGCGTTCGGCGGTGTCGCCATGCAGGGTGGCGATGGCCTGCGGAATGCCGCTGCCTTCGGAGCCCTCGAAGTAGCGGCGCGTGAGCCAGACGCAGGCGGCGCAGACTGCCGGCGTGAGCAGCAGCGGCAGCCAGGGGGATTTGTGCTCGATGCTGCGGAAGACACCGAAACCGATTTCGATGGCCTGGGCATACAGCACCGCGACCAGGCCAACGATGATGGCGCCGCTCCAGAGGATGCCGTATTCGACCCACAGGCGGCGCAGATGACTTTTGGAGAGTTGGTAGAGGCTCAATTGGCGTTCCTGTTGTTGTTCTGTTGATGCACGGATGCACGGGCATCCACGATGGACCGGACACGTGTCGCATCAATCCCGCGGCGCGTCCATGCCATGAAAAAAGCCCGCATGAGCGGGCTGGCAGGCTGACAGCAAGGCGCCTCAATCGGCGGCACTGTACTGTTCCTTCTTCTGGATGAACTCGATCTTGTAACCATCCGGATCGGCGACGAAGGCGATCACGGTCTTGCCGTGTTTCATCGGACCGGCTTCGCGGGTCACCGTCCCGCCCTTGGCCTTGACTGCGTCACAGGCGGCATAGGCATCATCGACCTCGATGGCGATGTGACCGTAGCCGGTGCCCAGATCATACGATTCGGTATCCCAGTTGTGGGTCAGTTCGAGCACGGTGTGATCGCGTTCTTCGCCGTAACCGACGAAGGCCAGCGTGAACTTGCCCTCGGGATAGTCATGCTTGCGCAGCAGTTTCATGCCCAGCACCTGGGTATAGAACTCGATGGAACGATCCAGATTTCCGACGCGCAGCATCGTATGCAGCATTCTCACTTGGCGACTCCTTTTCATGGCTAACGTGAAGCAAGCCGCTATTATCCCTGATTTGGCGAGCTCCCGCCGAGTCCGCTCCCCGGACTCAGTCCCGGTCGCTGCCGCGCAGGCGCCGGATCTGCTCTTCCAGGGCGCTGATGCGGTATTGCAGGCGGCGCTCCGTACTGATGTCGACGATCAGTCCATACCAGCGCTGGATGCGTCCCTCGCTATCGCTGTGGGGTGAGGCGCGGCTGCGCATCCAGCGCCACTGGCCATCGGGCCAGAGCACACGGAACTCGGTACGGAAGGGTCGCCCGCTGGGCAGGTTGGCCAGCCATTCCTGACGTACCCGTACACGGTCTTCCTCCGGCATGCGCGCCAGCCACTGCTGGTGGCGCTGCGCCGTGGTCAGCTCGGGGAGCCATTCGAAGGTCGGCCCGATGTAGTCGATCACGCCCTGTGCATCGGCGGCCCAGGGGATATTGGGACTCAGGTCGATGGCCCGATGGAAATGTTCTTCACTGTCACGCACCGTCCGTTCGGCAGACACCCGGGCGGTGATATCCACGGCCGATCCCGAGATGCCCAACAGTTCACCCAGGTCGCTGCGCACTACCTGGAAGGCCAGCAACGAGGTGCGACCGGTACGTGAATTGAAGAATTCGATGGGGGCAGGCAAGACGCCATCGACCACCTCGGCCACCCTCTGCAGCAACGGGCGGTGTTCGCTGCGGTCCAGCAGGTCGATCACGGGGCAGCCCTCCAGCTCGCTGCCGGCGTTGCCACCGAGCAGGTCGATCATCATGGCATTGGCGCTGACCACGCGCAGCAAGGGATCGAGGAAGCACAGCCCCACCGGGGCGCTGCGATAGAGCGAATCGAGCTGGTGCCAGCGCTGGAAGGGTGAGGTGTCGATGCCCGCACTGTGACGCTGCCACACGCCGCGCTCGTCGATCAGGCGAGCCGCGTCGGTCAGCGGCAGCGGTCGGCCCAGATGGTAACCCTGACCGAATTCACAGCCCATGCGCTTCAAAAGATGGGCGTGATGCTCGGTCTCGATGCCTTCCGCGACCACGTGCATCTTCAGGCTCTGCCCCAGCCCGGCCACTGCCAGCACGATGCGGAAGTTGTCCGGATCCTGGTCCATGGTGCGCACGAAACTGGCGTCGATCTTGATTTCGTCAAAGGGGTAGGACTGCAGCCGGGTCAGGCTGGAATAACCGGTGCCGAAATCATCCAGCGACAGGCTGGCACCGGCCTGGCGCGCGGCCAGAATGGTCTGCAGGGTGCGTTCGTGATCCTGTACCAGCACGGTCTCGGTGATCTCCAGCTGCAGGCGCGACAGCGACAGCCCGTGCGCAGACATGACTGCCGCCAGGCGCTCCAGCAGGCTGGTGTCGAGGAACTGGCCGGGCGACAGATTGATCGCCAGCCGCAGCTCGGGCGGCCAGTGGCGCAGGCTGGCGGCCACGGTATCGAGCAGTTTGAGCAGCAGCCCATCCAGCACCCCGCCGCGTTCGGCGACGTCGATGAAATCGATCGGCGCCACCACCCCGCGCTGCGGGCAGCTCCAGCGCGCCAGCATCTCGAAGCCCGCAATGCGCCCGGTACGCAAATGCACCAAGGGCTGCAGCGCCGGCCAGAGATGGCCAGCGTCAAGGGCAGTCCTGATGTCATCGGCGGCGATGGGGGCCATCATCGAGGATACGTCTCCTTGCTGGGTGGCAATGTGCGCGGCGGCGTCATTCTGACGAGACTTCACTCGGCATTATGCTGACAAAGTGACGACCGCTTCGTCATTATGTCGCGTTTTACTGACGTCTTGCTTGCTGGATTGCGCTCCCGGACACCGACAAAGCAAAACGGGCAACCTGCAAGGGTTGCCCGTTTTCCTCAAGATGGCTTGCGCCGGGATGTCCTGCCGCCAGGACCGCCGTCCTCCACGCCCCTCAGCGGCCGTAGTAGGAATAGTAATCCGGTCGGTCATCGTAGCGGTAGGTACGCACCTCGGTGCGCTCCACGTAACGCACCGGACGCGGCGGCGGCGCGTAGTAGCGCGGCTGCTCATAGACCACCTGTTGCGGCGGCTGGTAGTACACCGGCTGCGGGGCCTGGTAATAGACCGGTTGCGGCGGCGCCTGGTAGACCGGCGCCGGAGCGGAATTGGCGATGAGCGATCCGATGGCGACCGCGCCGATGATGCCGGCAGCAATCGCCACGCCGTTGCCGCCCCGGTCATGCGCCATCGCAGGCGTGCTGACGACGGCGGCCGAAGCCAGAAGAGTGGTGGCGATCAATACCGATGCGATTTTTTTGCTGGCCATGATTGGCTCCTGTCAAAGTAGTCCGCGATCTGTCGCGGCACGATTCCAATATAAGACAGGTTCAGCTTTAAACCACGGGATATGAAACTTCGTTACAGTTCTTACGGGTGGCGGCGCGCCTGTAATAAAGTGCAACAGCGGCGCGCCGTCAGGCCTGGCGCACCGCCAGCAAGTTGGCCAGGGCCACGAATTGCTCGACCGGCACGGCTTCCGGACGCGCTTGCGGATCGACGCCCGCCTGACGCAATTCGTCCTCGGTGAAGAGGCCCGCCACGCAGTTGCGGATCACCTTGCGGCGCTGCGAGAAGGCCTTGGTGACCACCTGTTCCAGCAACGCCTGTGGGCAATCCATGGGCTGCGCCAGCGGAATCATGCGCACGATGGCCGAATCGACCTGCGGGGGCGGGTCGAAGGCGGTCGGCGGGACCACGAACAGCAGTTCCATGTGATAGCGCCACTGCAGCATCACCGACAGGCGGCCATAGGCCTTGCCGCCCGGCTCGGCGACCATGCGCTCGACCACTTCCTTCTGCAGCATGAAGTGCTGGTCCTGCACCTTCGGCGCGATCTCGGCCAGGTGGAACAGCAAGGGGCTGGAGATGTTGTAGGGCAGGTTGCCGACCACGCGCAGCTTGCGGCCTTGCGGCACCGGGATGCTGGCAAAGTCGAACTTGAGGGCATCGGCCGAATGCACGGTCAGGCGCTCGGCGCTGAAACGCTTCTTGAGGCGCCCGACCAGGTCGCGGTCCAGCTCGACCACGTGCAGGTGGCGCAATTGTTCCAGCAGCAGCGCGGTCATCGCGGCCAGGCCCGGACCGATCTCGACCATGGCGTCGTCGGCAGCGGGTGCGATGGCGCCGATGATGTCGTGCAGCACCACGTCGTCGGTGAGGAAGTTCTGGCCGAAGCGTTTGCGCGGGATGTGTTTCATGGGGATTCCAGTAAGTTCGTGCGATCTCAGGCGGTACAGCGGCGGCGTGCCATGTCGGCAGCGGCGCGGATGGCTACGCACAGGCTGCCATGGTCGGCGTGGCCAAGGCCGGCGGCGGCCAGATCCAGGGCCGTGCCATGGTCGACCGACGTGCGGATCAGGGGCAGCCCGAGGGTGATGTTGATGCCATGGCCGAAGCTGGCGAACTTCAGGACCGGCAGGCCCTGGTCGTGATACATGGCCAGGACGCAGTCGGCCTCTTCCAGGTACTTGGGCTGGAACAGGGTATCGGCCGGAAAGGGGCCGCGTGCGTCGATGCCGCGCGCCCGGGCGGCTTCCAGAGCCGGCGTGATGACCTCGATCTCTTCGCGCCCCAGATAGCCGTTTTCACCGGCGTGGGGGTTCAGGCCGGTGACCAGGATGCGCGGATGGACGATACCGAACTTGCCGCGCAGGTCGGCTTGCAGGATATCCAGCGTGCGCGCCAGGCTCGACGCGGTGATCGCGGCGGGGACATCCTTCAAGGCCAGATGCGTGGTCGCCAGCGCCACGCGCAGGTGCGGGTTCTCGCCACCGGCCAGCATCATCACCACCTGCGGCGTTCCGGTGACCTCGGCCAGATATTCGGTATGACCGGTGAAGGCCACACCGGCATCATTGATGGTGCTTTTCTGCAAGGGCGCGGTCACGATGGCGGCAAAGGCGCCATCCAGTGCGCCCTGCACCGCCAGGTCCAGAGTCTGCAACACGGCGCGGCCATTGCGCGCATCCAGCACGCCGGCACGCACCGGTTCGGCCACCGGACAATCGATGACGGTGAGGCAGTCGATCGGGAAATGCGGCAGGCCGCCGTTGCGCCAGGCCTGGATGGAGAGTGCCGCCACGCGCATCTGCGGATCGATCTCGTAAGCCGTCTGCGCCAGCAGGGCGGCATCGCCCAGCAGGATGCAGCGCGCTTGGTGGCGCAGTTCCCAGGCGGCACGCAGGGAAATTTCCGGGCCGATGCCGGCCGGTTCGCCGCAGGTCAGCGCGAGGATGGGGCGGTTCATGGTGATGTCACTCATGGCCTGTGAGGGCAAAAACGGGCTTCAAAAAGCAAGGGCCGGCGACATGGCCGGCCTCTTGCGCGCAATGGGGAAACCTGCGGCCTCCCCTGCCGGATGGACGATCAGTCGTCGTTGCGATATTCGACGTAGGCGCGGTCACGGATCTGGCGCATCCAGTCCTCGGTGGCTTCCTCGATCTTGCGCTCGCGGATGGCCTGGCGGGCAGCCTGGCGGGCACGTTCCTTGGAGGCATCGTCGGTCTTGCGCTCGACCACCTGGATCAGGTGATAGCCGAACGGCGTTTCGATGGGCTCGCTGACTTCACCCGGCTTCAACTTGTCCATGGCGCGCTCGAACTCGGGGACGGTATCGCCCGGGTAGATCCAGCCGAGGTCGCCCCCCTTGGAGGCGGACAGGTCGTTGGAATACAGCTTGGCCAGTTCTTCGAAGGTGGCCGAACCGTGGTCCAGACGTTCCTTCAGTTCGGTCAGCTTGCGCTTGGCTTCGGCAGCCGTCACCACCTGGTTGACCTTGATGAGGATATGACGCACATGGGTCTTCTGCACTGCCGGGGCGGCAGCCTGGGTGGCGCCGGCAGCGCGACGGCCGACCAGCTTGAGGATGTGGAAACCGTTACCGCTCTTGAGCAGGCCGCTGACCTGGCCATCCTGCAACTTGGACACGCCATCCAGGAAAAGCTGCGGCAGGCGGTCGGCCGGACGCCAGCCAAGGTCACCACCGGAAAGGGCATCGGACGCATCGGAATAGGCGGCCGCGGTCTTGGCGAAGTCGGCGCCGGTCTTCAACTGGCGCAGCACGTCTTCGGCGCGTTCGCGGCGGGCGGACAACTGCTCGGGGGTGGCGTTCTCTGGCACACGGATCAGGATCTGGGCGATGTCCAGTTCCTGGCGTTGACCGCCGGCATTGGCTTCGGCGGCGAGGTAGTTGTCGATCTCGGATTCGGTGACCACCACCTTGTTGTCCACCTCACGCTCGCGCAGGCGCTGGCTCAGGATTTCACGGCGGATCTCTTCACGGAAGCTGGCGTAGTTCATGCCCTCGGCTTCCAGGCGGGTGCGGAATTCCGGCATGGACAACTTGTTCTGCTCGGCGATGCGCTGCATGGCGCGGTCCAGCATGGCGTCGTCGACCACGATGCCGCTTTCCTTGGCCATCTGCGCCTGGGCGCGTTCGACGATCATGCGTTCGACCAGCTGGCGCACCAGCTGCGCTCGCGGCGGCAATTGCACGTTCTGCGCAGCCATGCGCTTTTCCACGCTGGCCAGGCGCTCGGCGACTTCCTGGCGGGTGATGACTTCGTTGTTGACCACCACCAGGATGGAATCCACCGGACGCGGTTCCACACGTGCCCGGGTCGCCGCCGGCGCCGGGGCAGCGGGCGCGGCCACCGGGGTGGCCGGCTTGCTGGCGGCAGCCTTGGGCGCGCTCTTGGCCGGTGCTGCCGGTGCGCTGCCGGTGGTTTCGGTCGGCGTCACCGGGATGATGGTGGTGGCGAACTGCGCATGCGCATTGCTGATCACGCCCAGCATGCACAGCAGCACGGTCACTGTTTTGGTTGTTGCGAGGAGTGGTGTACGCATATTACGCATGGACTAATCGTTGGTTCGGAAAAGGTTAGAAGTTGTTGCCGGTCATGGTGTCCGGCAGGTTCACGTTCTGGTAACCGGGCACGCTGCTCTTGATGGCCTCCATCGGGTTGGAACCGATCTTGGAGAAGCCGTTCAGTTCAAGCTGGATGAAGAAGCCCGTCGACGCCTTGGTGGACGAGGTCGGGATGCGTTGCGCCACCACCCGGAAGACCCAGCAATCGGCCTTGTATTCGAAGCCTGCCAGACCTTCTGCCACGGTGCGGTCGGGGATCGAATAGTTCAGGCGACCCACGGCATAGATACGCTGGGTGATCGGCCACTGTCCGGACACATCGACCTGCTTGAGCGGATCGAGCACGCCCGTGTAGGGGTTGATGTAGGTGCGGTCCAGCCGGTATTGCAGGTTCAGCACGCGCTTGGGCGCCGGCTGCCAGCGGATGCCGAAGGTCGAACGCACCATCTGGCGCAGCGTCTCGCTGTACTGCACCGTGTTGTCGGTGGAGAACTCGCGCGTGATCTGGCCGCCCAGCGACAGCAGCAGGTCGGACTTGCTGCCCAGCGTGGTAGTGGTGGTCCCGGTGATATCGACCTTGGGGTCGACAAAGTAATAGCGTTGTCCCACGGCTGCGCGCAGGCGTTCCAGGCCATTTTCCTCGATCAGGCGCGAGGTCACGGCGGCCGTGAGCTGGTTGGCGTCGCTGATGCGGTCGTGGCCGACGAAGCGGTTCTCGGTGAAGATCTGCGCGAAGTTGAAATCGGACAGGCCGGAATCGAACACCGGGAACTGCGACTGGTCGCGATAAGGCGTGCGCACGTAGAACAGGCGCGGCTCCAGCGTCTGGGTCATGCTGCGACCGAGCAGGTTGGATTCACGCTCGAAGATCATGCCCGAGTCCAGCGACAGGGTCGGCAAGGTCCGGCTGAAACTGGTCGGCTGGCCCGCCGTGACGTTGGTGAGGTTGTAGCTGGTGGCATCCAGGATCACCTTGGGGGTGATGAAGTAACCCGGCCGGATGATGGGATAGGACACCGTCTGCGTGACGTAGGCACGGTCACCGCCCACCAGGTCGCCACTGGCGAAGCGGGTGAAGTCAGCGGTGGTGCTGAAGTCGAAGCCGCCGATATCGTAGCGGTTGCCGTTGAAGGTGATCTGCGGCACGCGATCGTAGGGCTTGGTGATCGGTGCGTCGACGTCCTGCAGCAACTGGTACTTGGACACCAGCCCGGTCACGCTCCAGTAGGTGCTGCTGTAGCTGAGGCTGACGTTGCGCGCCAGCAGGCGCTGCGTACTGCCGGTGATCGAATGCGAGAAGTCCGAGGGATAGTCGTTGTCGGAGGCCTTGTTCAGGTTCCAGGCCAGTTGCAGGCCGGGTGCCAGGGTCTGGTTGTGGATCGAGGACAGCGAATAACGGCCCGTGCCGATGACGCGGTCCTGGATGCCTTCCACGTTGGTCGAACCGCTGTAGGTTTCGCCCATGTAACGGGTCTCGGCGCCCAGTTGCAGGCCCCGCCGCGCAATGAGCTTGGGCACCAGCGTCAGATCGTAGTTGGGCGCCAGGTTGAAGTAGTACGGTACCGCGATCTCGGCGCCACCGTTGGTGGTCATGCCGATGGTCGGCGGCAGCACGCCCGACTTGCGCTCGCCCGAGAGCGGGAACGACATCCAGGGCGAACCCAGGATGGGGACATCCTTGAAATACAGCAGTCCGCCGTGCATGGTGCCGACGTCACGGCCGCTGTCGAGGTCCATGGTGCTGGCGCGCAGATACCAGTCGGGATCGGGGGCCTCGCAGGTACTGTAGGTACCCTGGGTGACCTTGGCCTCGTCATCGGAGAGGAAATCGATGCGCTCGGCCTTGCCCCGCCCGCCGCTCTTGCCCAGCAGATAAGTCGGGCTGGTGACGTAGCCGGAGCCGGTACCCATGTTCATCTCGGCGCGGTCGCCGGTGTACTGGTCCTGCAGACGACGCATCCAGACGTGGCCGGTGGCCTCGACTTCATCCTGGATGATGCGGTATTCGGCCTTGTCGGCCTTGATGGTGGTCGCCCCCTTGACCAGTTCCACGTCGCGGTCAAGGTTGACCTGGCGGTCGGGACGGCCGGTCATCTGCTCGGCGCTGACGTTGACCGGCGCATCCGCGTCCTGCGCCGGGACCGGCGTGGCCGCAGGCAGCGACATCTGGGCGTGCACCGACAAGGGCAACAAGGCAGAGGCCGAGGCCACCACCATTGCCGAAGAGAACAGACGCGCCAGCCGCCAGTTGACAGTACGTTCAGTGAAAGACTTGGAAAACCGGATCATGAAAAGAGAGGCTAGATACCGTGCAGGCGGATTTTTTGGGTTGAATCCCTTATTATATGGGAACTCAACCACGTCAAACGATTTCCTCAGATAGTTCATGTCTTCACCTGGTTCCACCCCCGATCTCCGCCTGTCCGAACTGCAAGCCTGGCTGGCCACCCTGGCCGATACCCCGGTGCTGTCCGCCACCCTGCGCCCGGCCTCGGCCGACGCCAGCTTCCGCCGCTATTTCCGGGTGGATACACCCGAGGGCGGCAGCGCCATCGTGATGGATGCCCCGCCGCCGCAGGAGGACGTGCGCCCCTTCGTGAAAGTCGCCGGCCTCTTCGGCGAGACCGGGGTGACCGTGCCGAAGGTACTGGCGCAGGATACCGAGCGCGGTTTCCTGCTGCTCTCGGACCTGGGTTCCACGACCTACCTCTCGCAGCTCTCGGCCGACAGCGCGCACGCACTATACATGGATGCGATCGAGGCCCTGGTACTTTTACAAGCGCAAAGCAAGCCCGAAGCCCTGCCCGAATACGACCGTGCCCTGCTGCTGCGGGAGCTGGAGCTGTTTCGCGAGTGGTACATCGGCAAGCACCTGGGCGTGACGCTCACCGACGAGCAGAACGCGGTGCTGGACAAGACCTTCGACGCCATCCTGGCCAACAACCTGGCCCAGCCGCAGGTCTACGTGCACCGCGACTACCATTCGCGCAACCTGATGGTGCTGCCCAAGGGCAACCCCGGCATTCTCGATTTCCAGGATGCGGTCTATGGCCCCATCACCTACGACCTGGTCTCGCTGCTGCGCGATGCCTACATCCAGTGGGATGAAGAGATGGTGCTGGACTGGGCCATCCGCTACTGGGAAAAGGCGCGCCGCGCCGGCCTGCCGGTCACGCCCGACATCGATACCTTCTACCGCGACTTCGAATGGATGGGCCTGCAGCGCCACCTGAAGGTGCTGGGCATCTTCGCCCGCCTGTGGCACCGCGACGGCAAGGATGGCTACCTGAAGGACATCCCGCTGGTGATGGAATACACCCTCAAGACCGCGCGCCGCTACGTGGCCTTCACGCCCCTGGTGCGCCTGATCGAGAAGCTGGAGCAGGAACACGCGCCCAAGTTCGGCTACACCTTCTGAGGCTGCGACCATGAAAGCCATGATCTTCGCAGCCGGGCGCGGCGAGCGCATGCGTCCGCTGACCGATACCTGCCCCAAGCCGCTGCTCAAAGTCCGTGGCCGCCCCTTGATCGTCTGGCAGATCCTCTCGCTGGTACGCGCCGGCATCACCGAGATCGTCATCAACCACGCCCACCTGGGCCAGATGATCGAAGACACCCTCGGTGACGGCAGCCGCTTCGGCGCCAGACTCTTTTATTCACCGGAAACCACGGCCCTGGAAACGGCAGGCGGTATCGCCCAGGCGCGCCACCTGCTGGGTGAAGAACCTTTCATAGCGGTCTCAGGCGACATCTGGTGCCCGCATTTTGACTACAGCGAACTGCTGACCGTGCTGGAAGACGAAGACCCGTGGGGCAACCCGCTGCCGCAAGACCAGCGCGACATGGCCTGGCTGTACCTGGTCAAGAATCCGCCCTTCCACCCCGAGGGCGACTTCGCCCTGAACAACTTTGCGCTGGCCAACGAAGGCCAGCCCAAGCTGACCTTTGCCAACATCGGCGTGTATCGCCCGCAGATGTTCGATGGCATCGCCCCCGGCACCCATGCCAAGCTGGGACCGCTGCTGCGCCAGTATGCCGACCAGGGCCGCATCGGCGGCGACGTCTACCGGGGCCAATGGCACAACGTCGGCACCATCGAACAACTGGAAGCACTGAACCTGCCACCGCAAGGAAACCGACCATGAGCTTCGACGCCTCCCCCTTCGCCGCCCGCCGCGCCCGCCTGTTGGCCAGCCTGCAACAAGCCGGGGGTGGCGTGGCCATCATCCCGACCGCGCCCGAGGTGATGCGCAACCGCGATGCCGATTATCCGTATCGCCATGACAGCTATTTCTACTACCTGACCGGCTTTACCGAACCCGAAGCGGTATTGGTGCTGGTGGCCGGCCAGGAAAACCGCAGCATCCTGTTCTGCCGCGACAAGAACCTGGAACGCGAGATCTGGGATGGCTACCGCCACGGCCCGCAGGCCGCGCAGCAAATGTTCGCGCTGGATGCAGCCCACCCCATTGAGGAGCTGGACAAGAACATGCCCGCCCTGCTCTCCGACGCCCGCGCCGTCTATTACGCGCTGGGCCAGGATGAGAAGCGCGATGCCCAGTTGCAGCGCTGGCTGCAAGGCGTGCGCGCCCTGGCACGCAGCGGCGTGTCCGCACCTGGCGCGGTGGTCGATGTGAGCGTGCTGCTGGACGATATGCGCCTGTTCAAGGATGCCTTTGAGATCGACGTCATGAAGCGCGCCGGCATCATCTCCGCCGAAGCGCATTGCCGCGCCATGCGCATCTGCCGCCCCGGCCTGCGCGAATACCATCTGGAAGCCGAACTGCTGCACGAATTCCGTCGCAACGGTTCGCAATATCCGGCCTACGGTTCCATCGTCGCCACCGGCGCCAACAGCTGCGTGCTGCACTATCGCGCGGGCGATGCCGAAATCAAGGACGGTGACCTGGTCCTGATCGATGCCGGCTGCGAACTGGACAGCTACGCCTCCGACATCACCCGCACCTTCCCCGCCAATGGCAAGTTCAGCGGACCGCAGAAGGCGCTCTACGAGATCGTGCTGGCCGCACAAGCCGCCGCCGTCGCCGAGACCGCTCCCGGCAAGCGCTTCATGGATGGCCATGACGCCGCCGTGCGGGTGCTGGCGCAAGGGATGCTCGACACCGGTCTGCTGGACAAATCCAAGGTCGGCTCGCTGGACGACGTCATCGAAAAAGGCGACTACCGCCAGTTCTACATGCACCGCACCGGCCACTGGCTGGGCATGGACGTGCATGACGTGGGAGATTACCGCGACCCGGCCACGGCCGACGGCAACAAGCCATGGCGCACGCTGCAACCGGGCATGGTGCTGACCATCGAGCCGGGCATCTACGTGCGTCCGGGCGAAGGGGTGCCGGAGCAGTTCTGGAACATCGGCATCCGCATCGAGGATGACGCCCACGTCACGCCATCGGGCTGCGAACTCCTGACCACGGGCGTGCCCAGCAAGGTCGAGGACATTGAAGCGCTGATGCGCCAGGGCTGAAGCGAGCGCCTGCGCAGACCGCGCATGCGCCGGATCAAGCCCGGCCGGCGCGGCTCCGCTACAATGACGCCTTCTTGAATCTTCTGTAGAAGGCATCTCCCGGCATCATGGAATCCGTCGATTTCGACCTGATCATCTGCGGCGGCGGCCCGGTCGGCCAGAGCGTGGCCGGCCTGCTGGCCCGGCGCCAATTGCCTGCCGAGCGCATCGCGCTGGTGGACATGAAGTCGCCCGAGCAAGCCGCCGCCGACCCGCGCACCATCGCCCTCTCCTACGGCAGCCGCCAGATCCTCGACGAACTGGGCGCCTGGAACGATATCGGCCGCAGCGCCACTGCCATCCAACAGATCCACGTCTCACGCCGAGGCCACTTCGGACGCACCCTGCTGGACCGCAAGGATTACCAGCTGCCCGCGCTGGGCTATGTGGCGCACTATGGCCAGGTCAACCGCGCCCTGGCCTCAGCCATCACGCCGCTGGGACTGAGCCTGATGCGCCCGGCCGAGGCGCAAGACATCGCGGAAGACGACGATCACGTCGCCGTCACCCTGAAGGATGGCCGCGTGCTGCGCGCGCAATTGCTGATCCAGGCCGAGGGCGGTGTCTTCGGCGAGCAACAGCAAAAGACTTTGCAGCGCGATTACCAGCAGTTGGGCATCATCGCCCACGTGCTGGCCGATGGCGTCATCGCCCATCGCGCCTTCGAACGCTTCACCGATGAAGGCCCGCTGGCCCTGCTGCCGCAGGACGACGGCTATGCGCTGGTCTGGTGTGTGCGCCCGGCCACCGGCGAGCAATTGATGGCGCTGGACGATGCGGCTTTCCTGGCGGCCTTGCAGCGCACCTTCGGCCAACGGGTCGGCCGCTTCACCCACATCAGCGCGCGCCATGCCTTCCCGCTTGGCTTGAATGCCCGTCCCGGCCAGAGCCGGCGCGTGGTGGCCATCGGCAATGCCGCGCAAACCCTTCATCCGGTAGCGGGCCAGGGCTTGAACCTGGGCCTGCGCGATGCCCGCGTGCTGGCCGACGTGCTGGCGCGCGAGATTTCTCCCCAAGCCTTGCAGGCGTTCGAGCGCCAACGCGGCCAGGATCGCGGCCTGACCATCCGCCTGACCGACCTGATGGCCCGCATCTTTGCCGGATCGCCCCAGGGCTCGCCTCTGCAGGCCGCTCTGGGCTTGTCCCTGGGCGCCATCGACCTGCTCCCGGCAGCACGCGGGCTGCTGGCGGAACAGATGATGTTCGGTCGCCGATGAGGTGAACAATGCTGCATATGCGCGACGTCCTGTCGTCGCGCAGGCGGTCAGGAAATGCGACAATGCTGACTTGCGGCGCCCGCCGCTCCACTGAGCACTCCATCCAGCAGACACGCATTTGCCATGAAACAAGACCCGCGCTTCAAGAATCTCTTCATCCTCGACCACCCGCTGATCCAGCACAAGCTCTCGCACATGCGCGACAAGCGCACCTCCACCCGCACCTTCCGCGACCTGCTGCGCGAGATCACGCTGCTGATGGGCTATGAAATCACACGCGACCTGCCGCTGACCACCGAGACCATCGAAACCCCGCTGGTAACCTATGAAGCCCCGGTGATCGCCGGCAAGAAGCTGGCCGTGGTGCCGGTGCTGCGCGCGGGCGTGGGCATGAGCGATGGCCTGCTGGAACTGATCCCCTCGGCGCGCGTGGGCCATATCGGCGTCTATCGCGACGAGAACCACAAGCCGGTGGAATACCTGGTGCGCCTGCCGGACCTGCAAGACCGCATCATGATCCTGTGCGACCCGATGGTGGCCACGGGCAACTCGGCCGTCTATGCCGTGGATGCGCTCAAGAAGCGTGGTGTGCCGGCTTCGCACATCGTTTTCGTGGCGCTGGTGGCGGCCCCGGAAGGCGTACAGGTGTTCGCTGATGCGCATCCGGATGTGAAGCTTTACGTCGCTTCTCTGGATTCCCACCTGGATGAGGATGCCTACATCGTCCCAGGACTGGGCGATGCGGGGGATCGCATTTTCGGTACCAAGTAAGCGGCACTCTCCGCCTGGGCGGAAGCAAAGAAAAACGGGCTGCGCAATCACTGCGCAGCCCGTTTTCATTTCTGCTGGAACAGACCAGACTCAGTCCACCGCCTTGACCATATCCTCGATGACCTTCTTGGCATCGCCAAAGACCATCATGGTCTTGTCCATGTAGAACAGTTCATTGTCCAGGCCGGCATAACCGGCGGCCATGGAGCGTTTGTTCACGATCACGGTCTTGGCCTTGTAGGCTTCCAGGATGGGCATGCCGGCAATGGGTGACTTGGGATCCTTGGCCGCCGGGTTGACCACATCGTTGGCGCCCAGCACCAGCACCACGTCGGCCTGGGCGAATTCGCTGTTGATGTCTTCCATCTCGAACACTTGGTCATACGGCACTTCGGCTTCAGCCAGCAGCACGTTCATGTGGCCGGGCATGCGTCCCGCCACCGGGTGGATCGCGTATTTCACGGTCACGCCGTTGTGGGTCAGCTTTTCGGTCAATTCCTTCAGTGCGTGCTGCGCACGTGCCACGGCAAGCCCGTAACCTGGCACGATGATGACGGTTTCTGCATTTCCCATCAGGAACGCCGCATCATCGGCCGATCCCGACTTGACGCTGCGCTGCTGCTGCGCCCCGCCACCGGCGGCGGCCGCTTCGCCGCCAAACCCGCCCAGGATCACGTTGAAGAAGGAGCGGTTCATCGCCTTGCACATGATGTAGGAGAGGATCGCGCCGGATGAACCGACCAGCGAACCGGCGATGATCAGCATGGAGTTGTTCAGCGAGAAGCCGATACCCGCCGCTGCCCAGCCGGAATAGCTGTTGAGCATCGAGACCACCACCGGCATGTCCGCCCCGCCAATCGGGATGATGATGAGCACGCCCAGCGCAAAGGCAATGGCCGCCATGATGATGAAGGGCAGCCAGTTTTGCGTGAGTACGAAGATGATGCCGAAGCCGATCATGGCCACCGCCAGCAGCAGGTTCAGGAAATGCTGGCCGGCGAAGTTGACCGGCGCACCCTGGAACAGGCGGAACTTGTACTTGCCCGAGAGCTTGCCGAAGGCGATCACCGAACCCGAGAAGGTGATGGCCCCCACGAAGGTACCGATGAACAGTTCCACCCGGTTACCCACCGGGATCAGCTGCCCGTGCGCCGAAATGCCCAGCGCCCACGGCTCGGCCACCGCCGCCACCGCGATACAGACCGCCGCCAGACCGATGAGCGAGTGCATCGCCGCCACCAGTTCGGGCATCTTGGTCATCTCCACACTGCGCGCCAGATAGGCGCCGATGCCGCCACCTACGATCACGCCACCGGCCACCAGCAGGTAGCCGATGTCGCCGGACGGATTGCCGCCCTCGCCCTTGAGCTTGACGATCAGCGCCAACGTGGTCAGCACCGCGATGACCATGCCGGCAATGCCGAAGCTGTTGCCACGACGCGCCGTGGCCGGGTGCGAGAGGCCCTTCAGGGCCTGGATGAAACAGATCGATGCGATCAGGTACAGCAGGGTCACCAGGTTCATGCTCATGCTTGTTCTCCCGACTTGGCCTTGGGCTCTTTCTTCTTGAACATTTCCAGCATGCGCTGGGTCACCATGAAGCCGCCAAACACGTTGACCGCCGCCAGCGCCACGGCCAGCGTACCGGCGATGCGGCCGACCGTGCCTTCAGTGAGGCCCGCCGCCAGCATGGCGCCGATGATGATGATGGCCGAGATGGCATTGGTCACCGCCATCAGGGGCGTGTGCAAGGCCGGGGTCACCGTCCAGACCACGTGGTAGCCAACGTAGATGGCCAGCACGAAGATGATCAGGTTGATGATGGTGTGGCTGACTTCCATGGTGTTCCTCCTTGTGAGGCAGCCCGCCGGTGAAACGGGCCGCATGGTTCTTGTCGAGGGTCAGATTGCCTTGAGGCTGGTGATGCGGTTCTTGTCGTCCACGAAGACCACCTTGGGCTTGTAGCTGGCGACTTCTTCATCGCTCATCGGGGCATAGGTACAGATGATGAGCAGGTCGCCCAGGTGCGCCAGGCGGGCAGCCGCGCCATTGAGTGAAATCTCGCCGCTGCCGCGCTTGCCGCGAATGGCATAGGTGGAGAAACGTTCACCATTGTTGACGTTGTAGAGTTCGATCTTCTCGAACTCGCGGATGTCGGCCGCTTCCAGCAGGTCTTCGTCGATCCCGCAGGAACCTTCATAGTTCAGGTCGCACTGGGTGACCGAGGCGCGATGGATCTTGGCGCGCAGCATGATGCGTTGCATGGACTTCTTCCTTCTTGATTCTGAATGTAATGGACTTGAGGGGGGCTAAACGCCCGGGTTTTCTGCCGACCCGGGCCGGCAGATTCATTTGCGCAGGATCTCGCCGCCCTGGCAGAGCAGCGTGGCCGCGACGATATCGTCTTCCTTGTTGATGACCAGCTTGCCCTCGGCGTCGATGATCAGCTTGAGGAAATCCAGCACGTTGCGCGCATACAGCGCCGAGGCGTCGGCCGCTACCAGGGCCGCCAGATTGCCTTCGCCGATGATGTGCACGCCGTGCTTGATGACGGTCTTGCCGGGTTCCGACAGGGGACAGTTGCCGCCCTGGTCGACTGCCATGTCCAGGATCACTGAACCGGGCTTCATGGCCTTGACCGTGTCTTCGCTGATGAGCACCGGTGCCTTGCGGCCGGGGATCAGGGCGGTGGTGATGATGATGTCGGCCTGCTTGGCGCGTTCGTGGACCAGCTCGGCCTGGCGCTTCATCCAGTCCGCAGGCATGGGGCGGGCATAGCCGCCCACGCCCTGGGCAATCTCTTTTTCTTCCTCGGTCAGGAAGGGCACGTCAAGGAATTTGGCGCCCAGCGATTCGATCTGTTCCTTGACCGCCGGACGCACGTCGGACGCCTCGATCACCGCCCCCAGGCGCTTGGCCGTCGCAATGGCCTGCAGGCCCGCCACCCCGGCGCCCATGATCAACATGCGCGCAGCCTTCACGGTGCCAGCTGCTGTCATCAGCATGGGCATGAAGCGCTGATAGGTGTTGGCGGCCATCAGCACGGCCTTGTAGCCGGCAATGTTGGCCTGCGAGGACAGCACGTCCAGCGATTGCGCGCGGGTGGTGCGGGGTGCGGCTTCGAGAGCGAAAGCGGTGAGGCCGGCGGCGGCCATGGCGGCGATGTTGTCGGCATCGAAGGGATTCAACATGCCGATGACCACGGTGCCCGGCTTGAGGCGAGCCCGTTCGGCCTCATTGGGGGCGCGCACCTTGAGCAGGATCTCGGCGGTGTAGACGGCTTCGGCGCTGCCGATGCTGGCACCGACGGCCACATAGGCCTCGTCGGGAATGCTGGACTTCACCCCGGCGCCGGACTCCACCATCACTTCGTGCCGGGCCGCCACCAGTTTCTTGACGGTTTCGGGGGTGGCGGCGACACGGGTTTCTCCGTCCCGGCTTTCGGCGGGGATCGCTATCCTCATTCCTGACTCCTTTTTTTGTGGATTCTTGGCCCAATCTTACACGACTCGCCTTGCCGGGCGAGAAATTGTCCAGCCTGCAAGAAAGCCTCGCGATGCCGCGCCACAGCGGCGCTGGCGCTGAAGAATGGGCCTCGACAGGGTAAAATGAGGGATTCACGAGGTCATCAATGTCTGAAGTCTGGAAACCCTCTGTCACCGTAGCCGCCATCATCGAGCGCGACGGGCGCTTTCTGATGGTGGAGGAACATAGCGCCGGCGGGCTGCGCATCAACCAGCCGGCCGGCCATCTGGAACCGGGCGAATCCCTGATCGAGGCGGCTGTCCGCGAGGCGCTGGAAGAATCGGCGCATGTCTTCACACCCACGGCGTTGGTGGGGACTTATCTTTCGCGCAACGTGTCGTCCTCGCGCGGTGGCCTGTCGGTCACCTACCTGCGCTTTGCCTTTGCGGGGACGGTCGGCGAGGCCCTGGACCGGCCGCTGGACGAGGGCATCGTGCGTGCCGTCTGGATGACACGCGACGAACTGGCGGCTTGCGCCGGACGACATCGCAGCCCATTGGTGTTGCGTTGCGTGGACGATTACCTGGCCGGCCAGCGCGCAGCGCTGGAACTGGTGCATACGGATCCCAGCGCCATCGGCACCCTGCCCGCCTGACGCGGGCGCATCACCTGGCGGACTTCTTTACGGGAGGCCGCATTGAACGGAAACAACATGAGCAAGAAAAGGGTAGTCATCGGCATGTCGGGCGGCGTGGATTCGTCGGTATCGGCATGGCTGCTGAAGGAACAGGGCTATGAAGTCATCGGCCTGTTCATGAAGAACTGGGAAGATGACGACGATTCGGAATACTGCTCCACCCGCGAAGACTGGATCGACGCGGTCAGCGTGGCCGATGTGGTCGGGGTGGATATCGAGGCAGTCAATTTTGCTTCCGAATACAAGGATCGCGTCTTCGCCGAATTCCTGCGCGAATACCAGGCTGGCCGCACGCCCAATCCGGATGTACTGTGCAATGCCGAGATCAAGTTCAAGGCCTTCCTCGACCATGCCATGAAGCTGGGGGCCGACCTGATCGCCACCGGCCACTACGCGCGAGTGCGCCAGGGGCCGCAGGGTGACTTCCAGCTGCTCAAGGCGCTCGACGCCAGCAAGGACCAGAGCTATTTCCTGCATCGCCTGAACCAGGAGCAACTCTCGCGCACCGTCTTCCCCTTGGGCGAGATCCACAAGACCGAAGTGCGCAAGATCGCCGAGCAGCTGCAATTGCCGAACGCCAAGAAAAAGGACTCGACCGGCATCTGCTTCATCGGCGAGCGGCCTTTCCGTGAATTCCTGAACCGTTATCTTTCCTACAAGCCCGGCCCCATCAAGACCGCCGATGGCAAGACCGTGGGTGAACACGTGGGCCTGTCCTTCTATACGCTGGGCCAGCGCAAGGGCATCGGCATCGGCGGCCTGAAGGCGCACCAGAACGCCGATGGCCATGGCGATGCCTGGTACGTGGCGCGCAAGGATGTGGACAACAACACCCTCTATATCGTCCAGGGACATGAGCATCCCTGGCTGCTCTCGCCGACGCTGTCGGCCGGACAGATCAGCTGGGTGGCCGGCCACGCGCCGCAACTGCCGGCACTGTCGGCCAAGACGCGCTACCGCCAGGCTGACGTACCCTGTGGCTTTGCCGATGCCGGCAGCAGCTTCTCGCTGGCCTTCGACACGCCGCAATGGGCGGTCACCCCGGGACAGTCGGCAGTGCTGTACGACGGCGACGTCTGTCTGGGTGGCGGCATCATCGAAAGCGCTGCCCTGCCGGACTGATCTTTCATCAAGGCAATTCTTGAACGCCCCGTGCGCGAACTTCGCGGCGGGGCGTTTTCTTTTGGGCAAGCTTGACAGCCTTGTTAGCCTTGAAGTGTTTCCCGCAAGACCCTAAATGATAAAAATTATCAATCAGGGCGATAAAAGGACTTGCAATCCCGCCGCAAATCGCAAATAATCTAAATAAGAATTGTTCGCATTTAATAGGAGGTGATTGTAATGAGCCAACTGAACGACAACAGCATGGACCGTCGCAACAAGCCGGGCACGACCGCCAACGGGACTCCGATCACACGCATCAAGAGCACGGACCTGTTCCGTCAGATGCGCGAACTGGAGATCGATCATGGCGGCCGCATCTACAAGCTGCGGCTGACGCAGTTGAACAAGCTGATCCTGACGGCGTAAGCCGGCAGCATCAAGACCAGGTGGATCCATAAACAGGCCAGCCAGTGTCGTCCGTCATGACGCACCGCCAGCCAAGCTAGCCCAGCGAGGAGAGTTTGATGGTCAACGAGAACATGACGTCCACATTCGTGGAACCGAGCAACGCACCGGCCCAGCCTGAACTTCTGGTGTCCGCCGTGCTGCATCTGATGTCGCACTACACCGCCAACAACAGCCAGGAAACGCAGAGCTGCGTGAAGCTGGCTTCGGTGATCGAAAGACACCTGAAGGCGCTGGCGGATTTGCCCAATCTGGCACCGGTGCTGCGGGCGACCTGCCAGCAGTTGTCGGAACAGTGGGCGCATGTGGTGGAACGGACGATGCCGCCACAGGAAAAATTCAACTTCTTCTCGCGCATGGTTGCAGGAGCGAGATCCTAGCCATCGTCAAGACAAGAGCCTGATGAAGCAGGCAGCAAGGCGTAAAATGATCGTATGTGTTTGTAACAACATCTCTGAAGGCAAGATCCATCAGGCGGTCGACGCAGGCATGACCTCCATGGCCGAGCTGCGCAAGCAGCTTGGCGTGGGGACTTGCTGCGGCAAATGCCATTCCTGCGCCAAGAACGTCCTGCGCGAATGCCTCAGCAGTTCCCGTCAAACACAGCAAGGTGCGCGTCCGATGGTGTTCCATCCCTCGCTGGTCGCCGCCTGATTCAGATCAATGAACGCCATTTCACCGTCTCTCATGAGTATCAGCCCACCCAGCGCCCTGATGCGCCAGGCACGCAAGATCGGCCCCCTGGGCCTGATCATCCTGTTGCACATCGCCTTTTTCTGGGCGCTGCAAAGCGGCCTGGTCCACCAGGTTGCCAGCGCCGTTCCCAAGGAAGTGATCGCCACCTTCATCGTCCCCGAGAAGGCGCCCGAACCCGCGCCGCCCAAGGCCGAGCCGGCCCCGCCCAAACCGGTGAAGATCGTCAAGAAGGTCGTGACCCCGCCCAAACCGATCCCGGTGACCGAAACCCCGGCCCCGACCGCCATCACCGCACCGCCGCAACCGCCGCAGCCTGCCGCCCCGGCGCCACAGGTGGCCGCCGAGCCGACCCCGGCGCCCGCCGCGCCGCCCGGACCGGTGCTGCCCAAGCAGATCACCTCCGGCATCGAATACATCGAGAAGCCCAACCCGACCTATCCCAGCGTCTCGCGCCGCATGGGTGAAGAAGGCGTGGTGGAGTTCCGCGTGACGGTCAACACCAGCGGCCGTGCCGAAAAGGTCGAGATCACCAAGTCTTCCGGTTATTCGCGCCTGGATGATGCTGCCCGCAACGCCATCATGCGCGCCGTCTTCAAGCCGTACATCGAAAACGGCCGTGCGATCACCGTCAGCACGGTCGGCAGCCTGGCCTTCCGCCTGAACTGAGCAAAGCATCTGGCCTGGCCGGGGTTTTCCCGGCCAGGCAGTCATTTCGTTTCATCATTCCCCATCTGATAGCCAAAAATAGAAGGAAACATCATGGAAGTTAGTCCGTACGGATTGGAAAGCCTCTGGGCCCAAGGCGATTTCGTTACCAAGGGCGTCGCCGTCCTGTTGCTGGCCATGTCGATTGCGTCCTGGTACGTGATCTTCACCAAGGCCTTCCAGCTGCTGCGTTTCCGCAAGGCCTCGGCCGCTGCCGGTCACCAGTTCTGGGATACCACCAGCCTGCCAGAAGGCGTCGCCACCTTGGGTCATGAAAATCCCTTCGCCGAAGTGGCCAAGGCCGGTGTTACCGCCATGAGCCACCACACCGCCCACAAGGGTCACCTGCATGACCAGCTGTCAGTGAGCGACTGGGTCACCCTGTCGCTGCGCCAGGCCATCGACGAAGCCTCCGGCAAGCTGCAGACCGGCATGGCCGTGCTGGCCTCGGTCGGCTCGACCGCACCCTTCGTTGGCCTGTTCGGCACCGTCTGGGGCATCTACCACGCGCTGGTGTCCATCGGCACCACCGGCCAGGCCAGCATCGACAAGGTCGCCGGTCCCGTGGGCGAAGCCCTGATCATGACCGCCCTGGGTCTGGCCGTGGCCATTCCCGCCACCTTCGGCTACAACGCTCTGGTGCGCGGCAACAAGACCACCATCGCCAAGCTCAACAAGTTCGGCTTCGACCTGCATGCCCTGTTCGTCACCGGTGCCCGCGCGGCCGGTGAAGATGGCCAGCCCAATGGCGGCAAGGCCAAGCTGACCGCCGTCGGGAGGGCATGATGGGCATGGGTTCCCTGTCCGATTCGGACGACGATTTCAATCCCGAGATCAACACCACGCCGCTGGTGGATGTGATGCTGGTCTTGCTGATCATCTTCATCATCACCATCCCGGTGATGAACCATGCGGTCAAGATCGATCTGCCCAAGGCCAGCAGCCAGCCGGACCAGGTCAAGCCGGAAAGCATCAATCTTTCCATCGACGCGGCCGGCAACGTGTTCTGGAATGAGGAAAAGATCGACAGCAGCGCATTGAGCGTGCGCATCGCCACAGCGGCCCAAAAGCAGCCGCAACCCGAAATCCACCTGCGCGCCGAGCGCACCACCCAGTATGAAAAGGTGGCGCAGGTGATGTCGGCCGTGCAATCCGGGGGACTCACCAAGATCGGTTTCGTGACCGATCCTGACAAGAAGTAATCCCCCGTCGCAAGCCCACCAGGGACTGCTGCCCGGCAAGGCGCATCCCCGCATCCGCCTGCCAGGCGGGCCTGCTCCCGGAAAACCTCCCTCGCGTCGCGAGGGAGGTTTTTTTTTGATTTTCAGTCAACGAGACAATCAAGGTAAGAATGATTACTGCTAATTCTTGATGAACAATCAAACCAACTCGACTATCATCCGACCGTCCGCGGTCCGGCAGCTATACGTCACCCATAATTAACGCGGTTTTCCTCTCACATCATTTTTAAAGGTAATCCCCATGAAAGGCGATCCCGCAGTCATCAAGTTGCTCAATGCTCAACTGACCAATGAGCTCACCGCCATCAACCAGTACTTCCTGCATGCGCGCATGTACAAGCACTGGGGCCTGGACAAGATCGGCGCCAAGGAATACGCCGAATCCATTGGCGAAATGAAGCACGCTGACAAGCTGATCGACCGTATCCTGATGCTCGATGGCCTGCCCAATCTGCAAGCGCTGCACAAGCTGATGATCGGCGAAAACACCCAGGAAATGCTGCAATGCGACCTGAAGCTGGAACAGGCGGCCCACAAGACCGTCAAGGAAGGCATCGCCACCTGCGAGCAGCATGGCGATTACGTCTCGCGCGAACTGTTCCAGATGATCCTGGACGACACCGAAGAACACATCGACTGGCTGGAAACCCAACTGGATCTGATCGACAAGGTCGGCATCCAGAATTACCTGCAAAGCCAGATGTCCCCGGCCAGCGAGTAATCGCCAGCCCCGGGCAAACAAAAAGCGCGCTCATTCGGGCGCGCTTTTTTCATGGGTCCATCACCAGGACGGCAATGTTGCATTGCCTCACAGATGCGGCACGGTTTCCTTGAAGCTGGCCCGTTCCGACACCTTGTCAAACAGGCGTGCCAGCTGGGGATGATCCTCGCGCCACGCCAGGTCCGGGAAACGGAATGCCAGCCAGCCCAGTGCACAACCCACGGCCACGTCGGCCAGGGTGTAGTGGTTGCCCACGCAGAAGGGCTTTTCCCCCAGGCCGTCGGCCATCGCCTTCAACGACGCCTCGACCTTGCTCCATTGGCGCTTGATCCATTCCGGACTCTGCTGCTTGGTTGGACGCAAGGTCTTTTCCAGACGTACCAGCACGGCCGCATCCAGCGCGCCGTCGGCCAGCGCCTCCCAACACTTGATCTCGGCGCGTTCGCGACCGTTCGGCGGCAGCAGCTTGCCTACCGGCGTGAGAGTATCGAGGTATTCGACGATCACCCGCGAATCGAACATGGCACCGCCATCATCCATCAACAGGCAGGGCACCTTGCCCAGCGGATTGCTTTCCTGGATGGTGGTCGATGCACTCCAGACATCTTCCAGGAGGAATTCGTAATCGATCTTTTTTTCGGCCATCACGACGCGCACCTTGCGCACGAACGGACTGGCATTGGAGCCGATGAGTTTTAGCATAGCGTGTGGAGTAATGATCTCGTTCGATTATAACATTCGCATTTCCTGACAAATTTATGAAGAATCAAGCCAGGAACGGAAAGCAACGGTCCCTGCGGACCGCGCCGGACGGGAAAATTGGGCCGTCCGGCGTGCCGATGGTAAAATGCTTGGCTCGGGCGGTTCGGGTTTTGGCACAAAAGCCTGCCAAAACTCGCCAATCTTCAGTCAACGCATCTCATCCGTTTTCATCTTTTCCATCATGTCCCTCTCTGCTCTTTCGGCCCTGTCCCCGCTGGATGGCCGCTACGCCTCCAAGACCGATCAACTGCGTCCGCTGCTGTCTGAAGCGGGCTTCATGCACCATCGCGTGAAGGTCGAGATTGCCTGGCTGCAAGCGCTGTCCGAAGCCGGTTTTGCCGAGATCAAGCCGTTCTCGGCCCAGGCGCGCGCGCTGCTGGACAAGCTGGCCGCCGACTTCACCGAAGCCGACGCCGCCCGCATCAAGGAAATCGAAGCCGTCACCAACCACGACGTGAAGGCGGTCGAATATTGGCTCAAGGAAAAAGTGAAGGATGTGCCCGAACTGGTGGCCGCTTCCGAATTCATCCACTTCGCCTGCACCTCCGAAGACATCAACAACACCTCGCACGGCATGATGTTGAAGGCCGCGCGTGACACCGTGCTGCTGCCCTCGCTGCAAGCCGTCATCGCCAAGCTCACCGCGCTGGCCCACGAACACGCCGCCGTGCCGATGCTCTCGCGTACCCACGGCCAGCCGGCCAGCCCGACCACCCTGGGCAAGGAAGTGGCCAACGTCGTGGCGCGCCTGCAACGCGCAGCCAAGCGCATCGCCGCCGTCGAGATCCTGGGCAAGATGAACGGTGCCGTGGGCAACTACAACGCCCACCTGTCGGCCTACCCGCAGACCGACTGGGCCGCCTTCTCCAAGGATGTCGTGGAAAAGCGCCTGGGCCTGACCTTCAACCCCTACACCATCCAGATCGAGCCGCACGACTACATGGCCGAGCTGTTCGATGCCGTGGCCCGCACCAACACCATCCTCTTGGACCTGAACCGCGACATCTGGGGCTACATCTCCCTGGGCTACTTCAAGCAGCGCACCAAGGCCGGCGAAATCGGCTCCTCGACCATGCCGCACAAGGTCAATCCGATCGACTTCGAAAACTCCGAAGGCAACCTGGGCATGGCCAATGCGGTCCTGAAGCACCTGGCCGAGAAGCTGCCGGTCTCGCGCTGGCAGCGTGACCTGACCGATTCCACCGTGCTGCGCAACATCGGCGTGGGCTTCGGCTACACCCTGCTGGCCTACGACAGCTGCCTGCGCGGCCTGAACAAGCTGGAAGTGAATCCGCAACGCCTGGCCGACGACCTCGACGCCACCTGGGAAGTGCTGGCCGAGCCGGTGCAGACCGTCATGCGCCGCTATGGCATCGAGAATCCGTATGAGCAACTCAAGGAGCTGACCCGCGGCAAAGGCATCTCCAAGGACGCCCTGCGCGACTTCATCAATGGCCTGGCCATCCCGCAAGAGGCCAAGGATCATCTGCTGGCCATGACCCCGGCCAATTACATCGGCACCGCCGTGGAACTGGCCAAGCAAATCTGATCGTTCCTCTTCAAGATCCACAAACTGAACGAATGGCGCACAGCAATGTGCGCCATTTTTCATTTATGCCATCAAAATCGTGAAGCATTCTGAGGATTACTCGCAAAACCGGACGGCTGAAGTGCCATTTCAGCGAGTAATGCGAGCAGCCAAAGCTCTTTATACTCGGCAAGGTCAAAAAAAGTGGCATGATCGCTTGCCGCCAGGAATCTTTCGGGATTTCTCGACGCCAGCCCGGCCCGCCCGCCTGCAGAACCATTGCAGAGCCAGCCGCTCCAACTGCCACCTACGCTCGCCACATCCTATGGAACGCTATACCAAACCCGCCGTGCTGCTGCACTGGCTGATTGCCCTGTTGATCATCTCCGCCTTCGGTCTGGGACTGACCATGGTCAACATTCCCGGCCTGACGCCGACCAAGCTGAAGTATTTTTCCTGGCACAAGTGGCTGGGCGTGACCGTGCTGGCCCTGGTCTGCGTACGACTGCTGTGGCGTCTCACGCACAAGGCTCCGGCCTATCCGGCCAACATGCCGGGCTGGCAGCAATCGGCCGCGCATGGTCTGCACCTGGGGCTGTATGTGCTGATGTTCGCCATTCCGGTCTCGGGCTATTTCTACAGCCTCTCTGCGGGCGTTCCGGTGGTGTATCTCGGCGTGGTGCCGCTGCCGGTGCTCATGGCCCCCAGCCCTGAGCTCAAGCCGCTGCTCAAGGATGTGCACTACTGGCTCAACATGACCCTGCTGGCCGCCTTTGCCCTGCACGTGCTGGCTGCGCTGAAGCATCAGTTCATCGATCGCGACAATATCTTCAAGCGCATGCTGCCCTGATGCCCTGCAAGCCGCTTGTTACGCAAGAACATTCATATTGCTCGTTTTTTTTACGGAACCCGCCATGACCACCTCCCGCTTCTTCAAACCCACCCTGCTGGCCCTCGCCACGGCCTGCTTCACCCTCTCCGCCCAGGCGGCCCCGCTCAAGGTGGATGCCGCCAAGAGCACCGTCGTCGCCACCTTCAAGCAACTGAACGTGCCGGTCGATGCCAAGTTCAAGAAGATCAACGCCGCCATCGACTTCGACGCCGCCAAGCCGGAACAGGGCAAGGCCTCGGTGGACATCGACGTCTCCAGCTTCGACCTGGGTGAAGCCGAGTACAACAAGGAAGTGCAGAAGAAGGAATGGTTCAACGCCGCCCAGTTCCCCAAGGCCAGCTTCGTGAGCAGCAGCATCAAGGCCGCCGGGGCAGGCAAGTATGACGTGGCCGGCAAGCTGACCATCAAGGGCAAGACCACCGATGTCAGCTTCCCGCTGACCGTCAAGAAGGACGGTGCTGCGCAAGTCTTCGACGGTGTGCTCCCCATCAAGCGCCTGACCTACAACATCGGCGAAGGTGAATGGAAGGACACCGGCATGGTGGCCGATGAGGTGAGCATCAAGTTCCACATCGTCGCCCAGTAATTCGACCCGACAACATCACAAGAAGTCGTTCCGCGCCATGACGCACCGCCCTGCAAGGGGCGGGCTCCCCAGCGGTTTTTCTCACTCAAGGAATCAATACACATGAAACTGAATCACCTCCTGCTCGCTCTGCTCACGGCCACTGCCGCCGTCTCCGCCAACGCGGCTGACACCTACAGCATCGACCCCAGCCACACCTATCCCAGCTTTGAAGCGGACCACATGGGCGTGTCCATCTGGCGCGGCAAGTTCGACAAGACCAGCGGTACCGTCACGCTGGATCGCGCCGCCAAGACCGGCACCGTGGACATCATTGTCGACACCGCCTCGATCGACTTCGGCATGGCCAAGATGAACGATCACGCCAAGAGCGCCGACATGTTCGACGTCGCCAAGTACCCCACCGCCGAATACAAGGGCACGATCAAGTTCAACGGCGACAAGCCGGCCACGGTCGAAGGCAAGCTGACCCTGCACGGCGTGACCAAGCCGGTCACCCTGACCCTGAACAAGTTCACCTGCATCCAGCATCCCATGCTCAAGCGCGAAGTCTGTGGCGGCGATGCCTCGGCATCCTTCAACCGCGCCGACTTCGGTATCGACTACGGTGCCAAATATGGCTTCTCGATGGAGACCAAGCTGGCCATCCAGGTCGAAGCCATCAAGACCAACTGATCTTTCCCGGTACGGGCGGGACCTGGTTCCGCCCAGACCAGGCGTGAAAGCCGATGCGATAATGCATCGGCTTTTTTATTGGCGCGCCTTGCTTGCGATCATGGAGCAATCGGCTGCCAGGCCGCACAATGGCTCGCATTCGCCGTTTTGCTGCTCTGCAAAACATTTTGAAACGCGCTAATCTAGCGCCACTCCCCAAGGAGCAAGAAGCATGTCGTTAGCAGACCTACGTAAAGACTACAGCCGCGCCAGCCTGTCCGAAGTCGACACGGCCGCCGACCCGATTGACCAGTTTGCCGTCTGGTTCGAGGAAGCGACCAAGGCCCAGGTCCCCGAGCCCAACGCCATGAGCGTGGCCACCGTCGGGGCCGATGGGCGGCCTTCTTCGCGCATCGTGCTGATCAAGCAGTTCGATGCGCAGGGCTTTACCTGGTTTACCAACTACGACAGCCGCAAGGGCGTCGATGTAGCGGAAAATCCCTACGTGGCGCTGCTGTTCCACTGGGTAGAACTTGAACGCCAGGTCCGCATCGAAGGAAAGATCGAGCGCGTGAGCATGGAAGAAAGCGACGCGTACTTCTACAGTCGCCCGCTGGCCAGCCAGCTCGGCGCGATCGCCTCGCAGCAGAGCCGGACCGTGGCCAGCCGCGAGGCACTGGAGCAGCAATACGAAACGACCAAGCAACAGTTCGGGGAGCATCCGACCCGTCCGCAGCACTGGGGCGGTTACCGCGTGATTCCCGATCGCATTGAATTCTGGCAAGGCCGCCCCTCCCGCATGCACGACCGCGTGCTCTATACGCGTTCCGATGCGGGCCAGTGGCAACGGCAGCGCCTGCAGCCCTGACGACATCCCCATGCCAGGCAGGGCCGTACAGCATTCATCACTGACGCGGAGGACATCGTGTTTTGGGAAAAGAAGCTAGACGCCTGGGTAGAAAACATTCGCAACGTGTCGGCCCTGCCACTGCGGCTGGAGCTATGGAACGGACAGCATTACGACTTCAGCAGCGGCACGCCCGAAGTCACGCTCAAGGTTCCGCATGCCTCAGCCATCACTTCACTGCTCACGCCCTCGCTGGCCAACCTGGGCGAGGCCTACGTCGAGGGCAAGATCGAGGTCGAGGGCAAGGTCAAGAGCATCATTCAGGTCGCCAACGGCCTGGCTTCCAACACCCTCAAGGCCGAGGGCCGGCTGGGCCGCATGGTGCGCAACGTGACGCACACCAAGAAGCGCGACGCCGAAGCCATCCAGTATCACTACGATGTCTCCAACGACTTCTACAAGTTGTTCCTGGATGAGAACATGGTGTATTCCTGCGCCTACTTCGAGAACGGCGACGAGGACCTCGCCACGGCTCAGCTCAAGAAGATCGACCACATCCTGCAGAAGATCCAGTTGAAGCCCGGCCAGACCCTGCTCGACATCGGTTGCGGCTGGGGCGCACTGGTATTGCGGGCGGCGCAGAAATTTGGCGCGCGCTGCGTGGGGGTGACGCTCTCCAGGAACCAGTACGCCCTGGCACGTGAGCGGGTGGAAGCGGCCGGTCTCAGCGACCGCATCGAAATCCGCCTGCAGGACTACCGCGACGTCACCGGCACCTTCGACCGCATCACCTCCGTGGGCATGTTCGAGCATGTGGGCATCAAGAATTTGCCGACGTATTTTGCCCAGATCAGGAAGCTGCTGGCCGATGGCGGCATGGCCATGAACCACGGCATCACCAGCACCGACATCGAGAATGGCGAGTCGCCCTATGGCGCCGGTGAGTTCATCGACAAGTACGTCTTCCCCGCCGGCGAACTGCCGCACATCAGCACGGTACTACGAACCATGCAGGAAGGCGGACTGGAAGCCTTTGACGTGGAAAACCTGCGGCGCCACTATGCCCGCACCTGCGGTATCTGGGCCGACAATTTCGAAGCCAATGCCGAGGCCATCCATCGCGCGACCGACGAGAAGCGCTACCGCATCTGGCGCGTCTACCTGGCCGGCAGTGCTTACGGTTTCGAACGTGACTGGATTTCGCTGTATCAGGTCATCTGCACCAAGGCCGCCCGCAGCGCACAGCAGCTGCCCTGGTCGCGCAAGTACATCTACGCACAACAATAAGCATTCGCCAGCTCCATAAAGCAACGGGCCTGCCCTCTTCCGGGGGCAGGCCCGTTGTACGTCATACGTGGTACGTAGTGACGCGCAGCGAGGCTTTATTCAGGCTTGCTCTTCTCGGCAAACACCTCCCGCAGCTTGGCCACCTTGGGCGCCACCACGAAGGCACAGTACCCCTGAAAGGGATGCTGCACGAAGTAGTTCTGATGGTAGTCCTCGGCACGGTAATAGGTTTGCGGCGGCGAGAGTTCGGTCACGATGGGGGCGTCCCATACGAGCGCCATCTCGGCGATGATGTGTCTGGCCGTGTCGTGCTGGATGTCGTCCTGATAGTAAATAACTGAACGATATTGCGTGCCCACGTCATTGCCCTGTCTGTTGAGCGTGGTCGGATCATGGATGGTGAAGAAAATTTCCAGAATCTCGCGGAAGCTGATCTGCTGCGGATCGAAGGCCAGCTTGACCACTTCCGCATGCCCGGTCTGACCGCCACACACCTGTTCATAACTGGGATTGGCGACGCTGCCGCCGGTATAGCCGGACTCCACCGACTGCACGCCCTTGACCTGCTGGTAGACCGCTTCCAGGCACCAGAAGCAACCGCCGCCCAGTACTGCAATTTCCGTGGCCATGATGTTCTCCCGTTAAGTTGCTTGTTGCCAAACTTTACCCCAATTCAGTGCTTCAGGTGCGGTCGATGTGAAGCAGTGTCAAGCTGCCAGGCAACCGTGACCGGCCGACACGGCAAGACTGCGCGCGATCCGCTATCATGTGCATCTCTGCGCATTGACCGGCTGTCCGCAAGGCAAATACCGGGCGCTTCGACCTCCAACCAGACTCCCGATGCACACACGTTTCCCCCGCGCCGAAGCGCGTCAGTTCGACGCGGCGCACTTTCGCCAGGCCCTGTCGCAGTTCGCCACGGGCGTCACCGTCATCACCACCCGGCTGGCCGATGGCAGCCTGCTGGGACTGACCGCCAGCTCCTTCAACTCGGTCTCGCTGGACCCGCCCCTGGTGCTGTGGAGCCTGGGTACGCGCGCCAACAGCCTGCCGGTGTTCTCCGGCAATTCGCATTACGTCATCAACATCCTCGGCGCCGACCAGGCACATCTGGCGCAACAGTTCGCCAGCAAAATGGAAAACCGCTTCGAAGGCGTGCCCTACTCCCTCTCGCGCACCGGCCAGCCCGTGCTGGATGGCGCCTCGGCCTGGTTCGAATGCCACAACCGCAGCCAGTACCCGGAAGGCGACCACGTCATCTTCGTCGGTGAAGTCGAACACTGCGAAGTCGATCCGAAGGCTGCCCTGGTCTTCCACAATGGTCGCTTCGTCAAGACCGAAACATTCTGAACACCAGGGCCGGCGCTGTTGCCGGTCGCATCAATGAAAATGGCGCCCGGATTTGCTCCGGGCGCCATTTTTTTGCAGCGGGTTTTCAGTCTTAGAACTTGTAGCCCACCGACAGGAAGGTCACGATCGGATTGATCGTCAGGCTGGTGCTGGAGTGCGTAGTACCACCGGCCAGTGCTGGCAACTCGGTGGTAATCGTGGCATCCGTCTTCAAGGGAATGTACGACACGGACAGACCCACGGACCAGCTCTTGTCGAAGTTGTAGTTGGCACCCACGGTCAGCACCGGCGCCCACGATGAGCTCAGGCTGGCGCTGGACTTGGCGCTGGTAACGGCACCATTGGTGTACTTGCTGGAGATGGTGCTCTGGAAGCCATTGGTCAGCTCAACGCTGTCGTACCAGACGTAGGTCACGCCGGCACCGACGAAGGGGCGGAAGGCGCTGTTGGCATCACCGAAGTGATACTTCGCCACAATCGCCGGGCTCCACTGCTTGGCCTGGCCGATCTTGCCCACGCCGGCCAGCGTGCCGGTGCCGTCGAGCTCGAAGGTCGGCGGAATGCCCAAGTCAGCAGTCAGCGAAATGTTGTCGGTGAAGAAGTGGGTGAAGGCGATACCCAGTGTATCGGCGTTGCCGATGGTGGCGCCCGAACCAGCGACCGGGCCAGCGCCAGGACCATCGTTCTTGCGCAGGGTCTCGCTGGAATCCTGCGGCGACAGATGGAACCAGCCCAGGTTGACGATATTGCTGCCCGCCGTCTGCGCCATGGCCGGTACAGCGCACGCCGCCATCACGGACAGGGCGGCGATTTTGGGCAGGAAGGAAAATTGTTTTTGCATTGCTGTCTCCAAGAGTTGCGGGCAGTGCCCGGATTTTTTATTCCCGACGTCTGGCGTCTGACGGGATTGGGTTCACGGCTGGTTACCGTTTTTTCATTATTCTGCGTAAGTTCACGTAACTGATGGATACGCGTTTTTACGCTGACGAAACAAAAAGAACGCGCGTGCTATTTCGTGGAGATACTATGCCAGCTTTGTCACAGTTTGTATAGAAGATGTGAAGAGCACGACCGTGCTTGTCTTCTTTTGGCAACCGAGTACTGACCCGAAAGTCAGTACCAGAGCGGCAGACCGGGATAGGGCCGGACAAGGGAGGGACTGCAGCGACCAGGCCGGGGGGCTTTGCAAGCACGATACGAGCGCCGTCGCGCTAGTGGCGTGCAATGGCCTGTGCGCTGCTGCGGTGTTGCGGTTCAGCGCTCCAGCAGCCGCGCCAGCACACCCAGCGAATCAAAAGCGGCGCGCCGCAGGCGGTCATTGACGCCCTGCCATTCTGCAGCCGGCGGCAAGGACTCCACCACGATCAGGTCAGCCCCGGCATGATCCATGTCACGCAGCGCGGCGTAGAGGTCATGGGCATAGGCATCGGCGCTCTGGGGCATGGTACGGGTGGCCATCACTGCGGGCAGCTCTTCGCCACGGAATTGGCGTTGAATCAGGGCGAGCTTCTGGCCGATGCCAGCCAGCCTGTGCAACAGATCAGGGAGCTCGCTCACCGCCGCCTGCACCACCGGCGTATGCGGCGCGTAATGAGCATCGAGCGTCCCCGAAGCACGCGGTGCAGTGGCATCGGGCGTGGCCAGGGGAACGCCCAGTACCGCAGCGATACGGTCGGCGCTGATCTGGCCAGGACGCAGCAGCACCGGACCATGCGTGTCGATGCGGGACAGATCGACGATGGTGGACTCGATGCCCACTTCACTCTGCCCACCATCGAGCACGTAATCCACCAGGCTGTGGGCATCGTTGCCGAATTCCTCGCGCACATGCTCGGCGGTAGTCGGGCTGACATGTCCGAACTTGTTGGCCGAGGGGCCGGCGATACCGCCCTTGCCGCCGCGGAATTCCCGCAGCAGCGCCTGCGCCACCGGATGCGAAGGGCAACGCAGCCCCACCGAATCCTGGCCACCGGCCACGGCATCGGGAATGTGCGCCGCACGCTTGAGAATGAGCGTGAGCGGACCCGGCCAGAACGAGGCAATCAGTCGACGCGCTTCCACCGGTACCGAGGCGGCCCAGTAAGCGATATCAGCTTCTGGCGACACGTGCACGATCACCGGATGATTGGCCGGTCGTCCCTTGGCCGCATAGATGGCGGCAATCGCGGCCGGGTTCTCGGCATCGCCACCGAGGCCGTAGACGGTCTCGGTCGGGAACGCCACCAGGCCACCCTGCTCCAGCTTGCGGGCGGCATACATGATGGCTGCCGCATCGATGACCGGTGTGGAAGAAGCGCGCTTGTCGTTCATCACCCGCCTCGCTTACAACGTGATGCCTAGGATGGCGCAGGCTGCTGCCAGCTGGCGCTGCGCATCAGCCAAGGTGGCACCGGTGAAGGTGACATGGCCCATCTTGCGGCCACGGCGCGCTTCGGCCTTGCCGTACAGGTGCAGGTGCGCACCAGGCAGCGCCAGCACCTGATCCCAGGCAGGCTCGCGCTGCTGATCGCCCTCGCCTTCGTACCAGACATCACCCAGGATGTTGAGCATCACCGAAGGCGAATGCTGGCGCGTATCGCCCAGCGGCAGGCGCGCCATGGCGCGGGCCTGTTGTTCGAACTGGCTGGTGACGCAGGCATCGATGGTGTAATGACCGCTGTTGTGCGGACGCGGGGCCATCTCGTTGACCACCAGCGCGCCGTCTTCCAGCACGAAGAATTCGATGCACAGCACGCCCACGTACTGCATCGCACCGATGATCTGCAAAGCCGCCTGCTGCGCACGCTCGGCGGCATCGGCCTTGATGTTGGGGCCGGGTACGGTGGTGGTGAAGAGGATGCCATCGCGATGTACGTTCTCGGCAATCGGATAGACCACGGCCTGACCATCATGCCCGCGCGCCACCAGCACCGAAACTTCATAGGCCAGCGGCAGCATCTTCTCCAGCACGCAGGTCACGCCCTTCATGGCGGCGAAGGCGCTGCGCACTTCCTCCACCGAACGCACGCGCACCTGGCCCTTGCCGTCGTAACCCATGCGGGCCGTCTTGAGGATGCCCGGCAGCAGGTTGGCATCGAGGCCATCGATGTCGGCCTCGCTGTTGATCACCAGGTGCGGTGCCGGCAGCACGCCGGAATGCGATCCGCATTCGGTGAAGAAAGCCTTCTCGGCCGTGCGGTCCTGCGCAATCGACACACCAGACGCAGCCGGTGCCACGAAGGTCTGCGCCGCCAGCGTGGCCAGGCTCCTGGCCGAGACATTTTCAAACTCGGTCGTCACCGCTGCACACAGCGCCCCCAACTCCGCCAGCGCCGCGCCATCGTCGTAGGCGGCGTTGATGAGGCGGTCCGCCACCTGCCCGGCCGGGCAGTCGGCATCGGCTTCCAGCACGGCGACCTTGAAGCCCATGCTCTGCGCCGCGTGGGCGAACATGCGGCCGAGCTGGCCACCGCCCATCACGCCCAGCCAGGTGGCCGGGGTGGTCGAGGGAACGGCGGGACGAAGGGTGGAGGCGGACTGCTGGGTCATACAGGCAACTTCATGTCGAGGGCGACTTGCGTCTGGGTCTTGCGGAAGGCTTCCAGCTTTTCAGCCAGGGCCGCGTCGGTGGTAGCCAGCATGGCGATGGCGGAGAGCGCCGCATTGGCGGCACCGGCTTCACCGATGGCATAGGTGGCCACCGGAATGCCCTTGGGCATCTGCACGATGGACAGCAGCGAATCCTCGCCACGCAGGTACTTGGAGGGCACGGGCACACCCAGCACCGGTACGATGGTCTTGGCGGCGATCATGCCGGGCAGGTGCGCAGCACCGCCGGCACCGGCGATGATGGCGCGCAGCCCGCGCGCGCGGGCGCTCTCGGCGTAGGCGAACATCTGGTCCGGCATGCGGTGCGCAGAAATCACCTGGGCTTCGAAGGGCACGCCGAAGTCCTTCAGGATGGCGACCGCATTCTGCATCACCTCCCAGTCGGAGGACGAGCCCATGACCACGCCGATCAGCGGTTTGACAGTATCATTCATATCCGCCCCCGTCAGTCCTTGAGCTTCTCGCCGGTGAGGCGTTCCAGCGCCTCGCGGTACTTGGCGCCGGTCTTTTCGATCACATCGGCCGGAAGCGCCGGTGCAGGCGGGGTCTTCTGCCAGCCCTCGACGGTCTCCAGGTAATCGCGCACGAACTGCTTGTCGAAGGACGGCGGCGAGATGCCGACCTGGTAGCTGTCGGCCGGCCAGAAACGCGAAGAGTCCGCAGTCAGCACTTCATCCATCAGGTGCAGCACGCCGTTGTCGTCCAGGCCGAATTCGAACTTGGTGTCGGCGATGATGATGCCACGCGTGGCCGCATAGTCAGCAGCTTCCTTGTAGAGCTGGATGGCGACGTCGCGGATCTTGTGGGCCAGCTCGGAGCCGATGCGCTTTTCGGTTTCTTCAAAGCTGATGTTCTCGTCGTGTTCGCCCAGGTCGGCCTTGGCGGCCGGGGTGAAGATCGGCTGCTCCAGCTTGGAAGCCTGTTGCAGACCGGCCGGCAGCTGGATGCCGCAGATCGCACCGGTGGCCTGGTAATCCTTCCAACCGGAACCGATGATGTAGCCGCGCACCACGGCTTCCACCAGGATGGGCTTCAAGCGCTTGGCCACCACGGCGCGTCCGCGCACCTGCTCCACTTCGGCCGGGCTCACCACGGACTCGGGATCGACGCCGGTCAGGTGATTGGGCACGATATGGCCCAGCTTGTCGAACCAGAAATCGCTCATCTGGTTCAAGACCTTGCCCTTGCCGGGGATCGGTTCATTCATGATGACGTCGAAGGCCGACAGGCGATCGGTAGTCACGATCAACAGCTTGTCGTCGCCGACGGCATAGTTTTCGCGGACCTTGCCTGTGCCCAACAGCGGCAGGGAAGTGATCGAGGATTTGTAGAGACTGCTCATGGTGGTCTTCTCGTAAAGTCAAAAACCGGAATCGCCATTTTCAGGGCGATTCCGGTCGGTGGGGCCTTGCGTCCGGCGTAGGCCGATGAACGCTTGTGCGCTTACTGGACGATCTGTGCCAGTTCGCCGCTCTTGTACTTCTCGGCGATCTTTTCCAGCGAGACCGGCTTGATCTTGCCAGCCTGGCCTTCGCAACCGAAGGACAGGAAACGCGCCTTGCAGACCAGCTTGGCGGCTTCGCGGGCGGGCTTGAGGTAGTCGCGCGGGTCGAACTTGGACGGGTTCTCGAACAGGTAGCGGCGGATCGCACCGGTCATGGCCAGACGGATGTCGGTGTCGATGTTGATCTTGCGCACGCCGTGCTTGATGCCTTCCTGGATTTCCTCAACGGGCACGCCGTAGGTTTCCTTCATGTCACCGCCGAATTCGCGGATCTCGGCCAGCAGTTCCTGCGGCACCGAAGACGAACCGTGCATCACCAGGTGGGTGTTGGGGATGCGGGCGTGGATTTCCTTGATGCGATCAATCGCCAGGATGTCGCCGGTGGGCTTGCGCGAGAACTTGTAGGCACCGTGCGAAGTACCGATGGCAATGGCCAGCGCATCGCACTGGGTGGCCTTGACGAAGTCGGCAGCCTGGTTCACGTCGGTGAGCAGCTGTTCGCGGGTCATGGTGCCGTCGGCGCCGTGACCGTCTTCCTTGTCACCCTTCATGGTTTCCAGCGAACCCAGCACGCCCAGTTCGGCTTCCACGGTCACGCCGATGGCGTGCGAGAACTCCACCACCTTGCGCGAGACTTCGACGTTGTACTCGTAGCTGGCCACGGTCTTGCCGTCGGCTTCCAGCGAACCATCCATCATGACCGAAGAGAAACCGGACTTGATGGCGGCCATGCAGACGGCCGGCGACTGGCCGTGATCCTGGTGCATCACCACCGGGATGTGCGGATAGGCTTCCACGGCCGCCGAGATCAGGTGGCGCAGGAAGGCTTCACCGGCATATTTGCGGGCACCGGCGGAGGCCTGCATGATCACGGGCGCGCCGACTTCGTTGGCGGCTTCCATGATGGCGGTGACCTGCTCCAGGTTGTTGACGTTGAAAGCCGGCAGGCCATAACCGTTTTCAGCGGCGTGGTCCAGCAATTGACGCATGGATACGAGAGGCATGATGAAACTCCAGAACGATGAAAAAATCAGTACTCGCCAACGCGCAGGATCTTCAGCGCATTGGTGCCGCCGACCTGACCGATGGGCTCGCCCCAGGTCACGACGATGAGATCACCCTTCTGCACCACGCCTTGCGCCAGCAGCAGATCCTGGGCGCCCTTCAACATGGCTTCGGTGTCGGGCGCCTGGGCCAGTTCCAGCGTGTGCACGTTGCGGAACAGGGCCGCCTTGCGGCGCGTGGCGACATTGGGGGTGATCGCGAAGATCGGGATATCGATGTTGTGACGGCTCATCCACAGCGCCGTCGAACCGGATTCGGTGAGCGCGGCAATCGCCTTCACGCGCAGGTGGTGCGCGGTGAACAGCGCGCCGTAGGCAATGGACTGGTCCACGCGGGTAAAGCGCAGGTTCAGGAAGTCCGCATCCAGCTGCACATTCTCGGAGCGCTCGGCTTCCAGGCAGATGGCCGACATGGCTTCCACGGTTTCTACCGGATACTTGCCGGAGGCGGTCTCGGCCGAGGTCATGACGGCATCGGTGCCATCGAGCACGGCGTTGGCCACGTCCGAGACTTCGGCGCGGGTCGGCACGGCGTTGACGATCATGGACTCCATCATCTGGGTCGCGGTGATGGTCAGCTTGTTGGAGGCGCGCGCCATCTTGATCATGCGCTTCTGCAAGCCCGGCACGGCGGCATTGCCCACTTCCACGGCCAGGTCGCCACGGGCCACCATGATGCCGTCGGAGGCATCCAGGATTTCCTGCAGCAGGGGGATGGCTTCGGCGCGCTCGATCTTGGCGATCATCATCGGCTTGTGGCCGAAGGGCTCACCGGCCACGTTGGAGAGCTGACGCGCCATTTCCATGTCGGTGGCGTTCTTGGGGAAGGACACGGCCACGTAATCAGCCTGGAAGCTCATGGCGGTCTTGATGTCGTCCATGTCCTTGGCCGTCAGCGCCGGTGCGGACAGGCCGCCACCCTGGCGGTTGATGCCCTTGTTGTTGGACAGCTCGCCGCCGATCTTGACCACGGTGTGAATCTCGTTGCCGATCACGCGCTCGACCTTGAGCACGATCAGGCCATCGTTCAACAGCAGGATGTCGTTGCCCTTCAGGTCACGCGGCAGAGCCTTGTAGTCCAGGCCCACGCGTTCCTGGTTGCCCATCTGGCAATCGGAATCGAGGATGAACTTGTCGCCGTTGGCCAGCATGATCTTGCCATTCTCGAACTTGCCCACGCGGATCTTGGGACCTTGCAGGTCGGCCATGATGGCGACCTTCTTGCCGCATTCGTCGGCCACTTCGCGCACCAGGGTAGCGCGGTCGATGTGGTCCTGCGGCTTGCCGTGCGAGAAATTGAGGCGCACGACGTCAACGCCGGCGCGGATCATGCGGGTCAGGGTCTCACGGTCGCTGGAAGCGGGACCGATGGTGGCGACGATTTTTGTTGCTCTGGACATGAATACCTTCTGGTTGCGACTTGGTGATAGAAGCCCGCTGCCCGGCCCGATGCAGGGCCGATCAGGCGGAGAGCTTCCGCCCCGAACGCGCGTCTCGGACGCGTTCATCATTGGTGGTGCTACAGACTCAGAATCCGGATGGAACAGCCGGGCGCCGCGCCCGGCAACAGGGCGCAGCGCCGGTCATGCTTACTGCGCGCGTTGCAGCAGGATCTCGACAGCCGGCAGGGTCTTGCCTTCCAGGAATTCCAGGAAAGCGCCACCACCGGTGGAGATGTAGCCGACCTTGTCGGCGATGTCGTACTTGGCAATGGCGGCCAGGGTGTCGCCACCACCGGCAATCGAGAAGCCCGGGGAAGCCGCGATGGCGCGGGCCAGGGTCTCGGTGCCACGGCCGAACTGGTCAAACTCGAACACGCCCACCGGACCGTTCCAGACGATGGTACCGGCGCGGCCCAGCTGCTCGGCCAGGGCGGCCGCAGTTTCGGGGCCGATGTCGAAGATCATGTCGTCGTCGGCCACGTCGCTGGCCGCCTTCACGGTGGCCGCTGCGGTCGGGGAGAATTCCTTGCCCACCACGACGTCGGTGGGGATGGGCACCGAAGCGCCGCGCTTGGCCATCAACTCGATGATGGCCTTGGCGTCATCCACCAGGTCAGGCTCGGCCAGCGACTTGCCGATCTTCAAACCGGCAGCCAGCATGAAGGTGTTGGCGATGCCGCCACCGACGATGAGATTGTCGACCTTCTCGGCCAGGGTCTTCAGGATGGTCAGCTTGGTGGAGACCTTGGAACCGGCCACGATGGCCACCAGCGGACGGGCCGGCTGATTCAGTGCCTGGCCCAGGGCATCGAGCTCGGCGGCCAGCAGCGGGCCGGCGCAGGCGATGGGGGCAAACCTGGCTACACCATAGGTGGTGGCTTCGGCACGGTGTGCGGTACCGAAAGCATCGTTGACGTAGATATCGCAGAGCTTGGCGATCTTTTGTGCCAGCTCGTCGCTGTTCTTCTTTTCGCCCTTGTTCAGGCGGCAATTTTCCAGCAACACGACCTGGCCCGGCTGCACATCCACGCCATCAACCCAGTTGGCGATCAGCTTGACTTCACTGCCCAGCAGTTCGGAGAGACGCCGGGCCACCGGGGCCAGCGAATCCTCGGGCTTGAACTCGCCTTCGGTGGGACGGCCCAGGTGGGAGGTCACCATCACTGCAGCACCTGCCTGCTGGGCCTCGCGAATGGCCGGGACCGACGCGCGGATACGCGTATCTTCGGTGATATTGCCGGCATCATCCTGCGGGACGTTCAGATCAGCACGGATAAAGACGCGTTTGCCTTGCAATTGGCCAGCGGAAATCAGATCGCTCAGTCGGTTGAATTTCATAGGTAGGAATTCGAAGAAGGGGGCGAAAAACGTCGTATTTTACTCCAGCCTGACCCGCTCCTGACGGCTTTTTGGCAGCCTGAACAACATCCGGAGCGGCGCCTGCGGATCTGCGCAAAACTTCACAAGAACCAGCGCAGCAGTGTAAAGAGTGACATTCCTGCCACAATAGTTCCCAAAAGATGACGTGTTGCCAAAAAGAAAGCGCCGGCACCGATGCCGGCCAGCAACTTGGGATTGGCCAGGCTGATCTCGACGGCACCGCCCGTGGTCACCAGATCGGGGAAGATGATGGCCGCCATGGCGGCCGCCGGCGCATAGCTCAGCGCATGCTTGAGCCGAGGTGGCAGCTTGACCGCATGGCCGAACAGGAAGAAACCGCTGCGGGTGATGACGGTGGAAACGGTCATCAGCACGATGGCACCCCAGACATACCACTCATTCATGCTGCCGCCTCCGCATCGCCATCATTACCGGGAAGCAATTTGTCGACCAGCATTGCCGTGGCCATGCCCAGCACCATGGCCAGCAACAGGCCCAGCCGGTAGGGCAGCCCCAGCGCCAGCACCGCCACCGTGCCCGACACCACCACGCCGGCCAGGGCCGGCAGACTGCTGGTCATCGGAATCATCACCGCAATCAGGGCCAGGGTGCCGGCAAAGCCGATGTTCCAGCTTTCCGGAATCTGGCTGCCCAGCAGGATGCCGATGGTCGCCCCCAATTGCCAGGCAAGCCAGCCGGGGTAACAGATCGCCGCAAAATAACCGACTTTGCCAGCGGGTTGATGAAACGTAGACGGAGGATAGCGCTGCGGAAAGAAGGCCATCGAGATATCGCCATTGAAGAAGCCGTACCAGACCCGGCGATACCAGGGCAGATGTTCGAAGTGCGGCGCCACCGCCGCCGAGAAGATCACGAAGCGCAGGTTGACGATCATGGCCGTGAAGAACACCACCAAGAGCGGCACCCCGGCCGCCAGCAGCGGCAGCGCGGCAAACTGGGCCGAACCGGCGTAGACCAGGAGGCTCATGCCCAGCGACTGGTAGATCGTCAGTCCCGACTTGACCATGGCCATGCCCGAGACCATGCCCCAGGCCAGCACGGCCGGAATGGTCGAGGCACTGGCGCGCCAGCCTTCCTGGAAAGCTTCCTTCTCGATGCGGCGGGCGGCTTCGGAATCGGGCGCGTGGGTGCGCGGCGCTGCTCCTGAATCGTCCTCGCCTGTCTCCTTCTGCATGCTTGTTCCGTGACGGGATGGATGACGCGACCGGCGTCGGGGCGCGCGGTGATGTGTGCATTTTCGCTCAGTACTTTCATTCTACAGATGAAAGTTTTTACTCGCGTGAATCCGCTAGAATGGAGCTCTTTGCTCAGTTCTTCATGACCGAACTGAGGTCCATTTCAGGAAATCTGCAATCACTGCACAGAGGGAGACCACCATGTCCATGGCTGACCGCGACGGCAAGATCTGGAAGGATGGCGCGCTGATCGACTGGCGAGACGCCACCATCCACGTACTGACCCACACCCTGCACTACGGCATGGGTGTCTTCGAGGGCGTGCGCGCCTACAAGACCCCGGAAGGCACGGCCATCTTCCGCCTCAAGGAGCATACCCAGCGCCTGTTCAACTCGGCCAAGATCTTCCAGATGGAAGTTCCGTTCGACCAGGCCACCCTGGCCGAGGCGCAATGCCAGGTGGTGCGCGAGAACAAGCTGGAATCCTGCTACATCCGCCCCTTGATCTGGATCGGCTCGGAAAAGCTGGGCGTGTCCGCCAAGGGCAACCAGATCCACGTGGCCATCGCCGCCTGGCCGTGGGGCGCCTACCTGGGCGAGGACGGCATCAACAAGGGCATCCGCGTGAAGACCTCTTCCTTCACCCGCCATCATGTCAATGTCTCGCTGGTGCGCGCCAAGGCCAGCGGCTACTACATCAATTCCATCCTGGCCAACCAGGAAGCGCTGGCCGACGGCTATGATGAAGCCCTGCTGCTGGATACCGACGGCTACGTCTCGGAAGGTTCGGGTGAAAATGTCTTCATCGTCAAGAACGGCAAGATCTATACTCCCGACCTGGCCTCCTGCCTGGATGGCATCACCCGCGACGCCGTGCTGACCATGGCGCGCGACCTGGGCATCGAGGTCATCGAGAAACGCATCACCCGCGACGAAATGTATTGCGCCGATGAAGCTTTCTTCACCGGCACCGCCGCCGAGGTCACGCCGATCCGCGAACTGGATCGCCGCATCATCGGCAACGGCGCCCGCGGCCCCATCACCGAGAAGCTGCAGACCCTGTTCTTCGACGTGGTCTCGGGCCGGGCACCGCAGTACAAGCACTGGCTCACGCTGGTGTAAGCGCGGCCGATCAGCGCGGGTTTTCACGTATCAACTTCAGTCAATTGCAAGCAACGGAGAACAACATGAGCCAAGCTCAAGCATCGCAGGGCGTGATCCTGCTCGAAGGCAAGGACCTCCCGGCCCATTGCCCCAACCCCAGCATGTCGGCCTGGAATTCGCACCCGCGCGTGTTCCTGGAACTGGACGCGCACGGCGCGGCCAAATGTCCTTACTGCGGAACCCAGTACCAGCTCAAACCGGGCACCGTGGTCAAAGGCCATTAAGATTCAGGTTTCGCACCAGACACGAGAGGGCCCACAAGGCCCTCTTTTCATCTGATCCGGAGATTCTCATGTCCCGCAACAAACTGATCCATGGTTCGCCCGATGAAATCGAAGCTGCCTACTACGACGCCCTGGCCCGCGCCGATCTGGACGCGCTGATGGACCTGTGGGCCGAGGATGAGGAAATCGTCTGCATCCATCCCGGCGCACAACGCCTGGTCGGCCATGCGGACATCCGCGCCGTGTGGGAAGACATCCTCTCCAACGGCGGCCTGCATATCCGCCCGCGCCAGCTGCACGCCACCCAGAACATGATGACCGCCGTGCACAGCGTGGTGGAAGACATCGACCACGGCGGCGAGCCGCAACCCGACGTGCACGTCATCGCCACCAATGTCTACCTCAAGACTGCCCTGGGCTGGCGCCTGGTGATGCACCACGCGTCGGTAGCCCCCGGTGCGGCACCGGTGGAGCCGGTGATCAGCGGGGCCATGCTGCATTGACGGCGGCCTGATTTATCCACAGGCGCTTGCGCCATCCGATTCCGAGCAAGGCTGCATCATGCTTTACGTCCCGCCCCGCTGGCTTCCCGGCGGCCATCTCCAGACCATCTATCCGTCCACCTTCCTGCCCAAGCCGCAGGTGGCCTACCGGCGCGAGCGCTGGGCAGCCCCGGATGGCGACTTCATCGACATCGATTTCGTCGATGGTCAGCCGGGACGACCGCTGCTGCTGCTGTTCCACGGGCTGGAAGGCTCGTCCGACAGCCACTACAGCCGCGCACTCATGGCCGAGGTAGAGCGGCGTGGCTGGCATGGGGCAATTCCGCATTTTCGCGGTTGCTCGGGTGAAATCAACCTGGCACCGCGCTTCTATCACTCGGGCGATAGCGCCGAGCTGGACTGGATCATCCGTCGCCTCAAGCTGCGCCAGCAAGACCTGGCCGCCACCCACCTGTACGCCTGCGGCGTGTCGCTCGGTGCCAATGCGCTGCTGCGCTGGCTGGGCGAATCGCAGCACGAGGCCGAGATCGTCGATGCCGCCTGCGCGGTATCGGCCCCGCTGGATCTGGCCGGTGGCGGCGCGGCCCTGGCCAGCGGCTTCAACCGGCTCTATACCTGGGTCTTCCTGCGCACCATGCGGCCCAAGTGCCTGGCCAAGCTGGAGCAGTTCCCGGGCCTGTTCGACCGCGATGCCCTGCTGTCGGCGCGCGATCTGTATGCCTTCGACAACGTGGTCACCGCGCCCCTGCACGGCTATCGCAATACCGAGGACTACTGGGACCGCGCCAGCGCCAAGCACATCCTGCACGACATCAGCGTGCCCACGCTGGTATTGAATGCGCAGAACGATCCCTTCCTGCCGGCCCGCCATCTGCCACGCTCGGCGGCGCCGGAAGTGGTGCTGGAATATCCCGAACAGGGCGGACATGTCGGCTTTGCCGCAGGGGGGCCGCCGGGCAGCCTGGCGTGGCTGCCGCAGCGACTACTGCATTTCCTCGAAGGCCGGGCCGAGAGTGCCTTCGACGTCCGCCCGGAGCTGGCCCATGGATGAGATCGTCCACCAGGCCATGGCCCGCTGGCCCAACGTACCGCACTGCTTCGGCTGGCTGCGGCTGGACGCGCGCGGCCAGTGGCGCATGCGCGATGAACGCGCGCAGCAACTGAAGCTGGCCGGCGATCCGATTCGCCACCCCGCCCTGCTGGCCTTCATCGAACGCAACTATGCCGTCGACGACACGGGACGCTGGTATTTCCAGAACGGGCCGCAGCGGGTCTATGTCGATCTGGAATGGATGCCGCATCTGCTGCGCACCCAGCCCGGCGCGGACCAGAATGCCCCCGCCCTGCTGCTGCATACGCAGGGCGCGGTGGAGCAGGTTGATGCCGCCTGGATGGATGAGCGCGGACGGCTCTATCTGCGCAGTGACCAGATCGTTGCCGGGGTCGATGACCGTGACCTGGCCAGCTTGCTGCCCTGTCTGCATCCGGCCGATCATGCCGACGAAGACGCCCTGCTGCGGTGGCTGGAGGGCAGCGACGATTTGACACTTTCCTTCATCTGGAAGGGACAGGAACTGGCGCTGCAACGCATCGCCAGCGACCACCTGGAAGAAACCTTCAGATTCGTCGCCACCCCCCGCCAGTACTGACTTTCCGGCCGGTGCTCAGCCGCGCTCTTTCAGATCTTTCTGCTCATCCTTCCAGCGCGCCTTCCATTCGCGCTCGAGGGCGTCGACCTGCGACTGGTCGTAGAAGGTCGCATCCGGTGCCTTGCGTGCAATTCCCAGCTGATCGATGGCGGCCAGCAGGCTGCCGTTGAGTGCATAGGATTGCGCCAGTGCCAGGTGCTGCAAGGCCTGCTTGCCCTGGGCGGCGTAGACCTTGGCCAGCAACTCCTGCACCTGGGCGTCCGACCGATACAGCTGTGCCTGGTCGCGCAGGTAGGCCACGGCCTGGTCATAGCGCCTGGCGGCGATCAGGGCATCGGCATACTGGCGCGCGATGGCGCGCGAGATGGGAAACTGCTGGCGCAAGGTCTCCGCCACCTGCAGAGCCTGCTGGGTCTGCTTGCGGGCGATCTTGATATCGATGTCCAGACTGCCGAAGAAGATGCCGGTCTTCATCGGAACGGCTGCCTCCTGCGCCTCCTTCAAGGCCGTCTCGGCCTGCTCGAAACGGTTCTGGCGATAGTAGGCGTAGGCCAGTCCGTACTTGGCGGCGGCCGTCATGAGCTTGGTATTGCCTTTGGCCTGGTCGGTGAACTTGGCGACGTTGTCGCGCAATCCCTGTACGCCGTCATTCTGCAAGACCTGGGTACGGGCGCGCGCCAGCTGGAATTCGGGGCTGTCCACCCGCTGCTTGTAGCGCTGCTCGCGGATGCGGGCCTGGATGTCGGCGATGCGTTCGGTGGTCAGCGGGTGCGTCATCAGGTAGGGCGGCACGGCATCGCTGTAGTTGCGCGAAGCCGCTTGCAGTCGACCGAAGAAGGTCACCATGCCGGACGGATCAAAACCGCCGTCGCGCATGATCTGCAGGCCGATGCGATCGGCTTCGCGTTCGGCGTCGCGGCTGAAGTTGAGCTGGCGCTGCACGGCCAGCCCGGTGCCGCCCATCATGGTCGCCATGGCGGCATCGCCCCCGGCCTTGGACACGCCGGCCAGTGCGCCCAGCACGATGGCGGCCAGCTGGATCATCGAATTCTGCTTCTGCTGGCCCAGCATGCGGGCGATGTGGCGCTGGGCCACGTGGCCGATTTCGTGCGACATCACACCGGCCAGTTCGGACTCCGACTGCGCCGCCAGCAGCAGCCCGCTGTTGACGCCGATGAAGCCGCCCGGCAGCGCGAAGGCGTTGAGCATGGGATCACGGACCATGAAGAACTGGAAGTCGAACCCCGCCTCGCCACGCACTTCAGGATGAATCGAGACCAGGTGCTGGCCGAAATTGTTGAGGTATTCCGAGACCGGACCATCGTCGACGTAATCACGATCGGTGCGGATGTCGCGCATGATCTCTTCGCCCAGCTTGCGCTCCATCAGTGGCGAGAGCCCTTCCCGTTCGGTATCGCCCAGCGTCGGCAAACCCTGGGCCACGCCGGGATGCGGCAGCAGCGTCAACGGGGCAGCGGGCAGCAAGAAACAGGCGGCACTCACGGCAGGCATGAGCAGGCGACGCAAGGGTCGGCGGGAAGGATCAGTCACGGTTCGCTGCATGGACCAGTCATCAATGTCGGACAGGAAAAAGGAGAGGCAGCGTGCGCTGCGGGCTGCCTGCTATGATACCCGCTCCTTTCCCTTCATTTCATCTTCAGTACATCACCATGAGCACATCCGGCGAACCCGCGCCCAACGGCGGCCTCACTCACTTCGACCAGGGCGGACAAGCGCACATGGTCGATGTCGGCGGCAAGAACGAGACTCACCGCGTGGCCCTGGCCACGGGCGTGATCCGCATGCAGCCGGCCACGCTGGCCATCATCGAAGCCGGCACCGCCAAGAAGGGAGACGTCCTGGGCATCGCCCGCATCGCCGCCATCATGGCGGCCAAGCGTACCGGTGAACTGATCCCGCTGTGCCATCCGCTGGCGTTGACGCATGTGTCGGTGGAGTTCGAGACTGATGCGGCCAGCTCATCGGTGCGCTGTACCGCGCGCGTGGAAACCTTCGGCAAGACCGGGGTGGAGATGGAAGCGCTGACGGCCGTCCAGGTAGGACTGTTGACGGTCTATGACATGAGCAAGGCGGTCGACAAGAGCATGGTCATGACCGATATCTGCGTGACCGAAAAGCGCGGCGGCAAGAGTGACATCAGTATGGCGCGGCCCTGAGCCGGGGCTGCGGTCCGATGCTCCCGTGGATAAGACAAACGCGCCCGAGGGCGCGTTTTTTCTTGCCGGAATCCGCAGCGTGCACCTGCGAATCAACCGCGGCAGTTGGCCGGTGCAAATTTGGCCGGCAGGGTACCGGCGACGAAACCGGTGTTGGGCGTGGCGCCTTCCGGAGTGGGGGCTTGCTTGACATCCTTGGCTGCGCACTGCCACTGAATGGTGCCGGAGGTGATGGTGGGCGTCAGTGTCAGGGTGCCGCCGTCACCCACGCGCGGGCCGTAGGTGATGGTGATGACGCCGCCCACGCCACGCTTTTCCATGGGAGAGACCTCGATCTTGCTGACGTTGTCGGTCGCCGTGAAGGCCGGCAGGCCCAGTTGCGCCACGGTGAAGACACCATTGTTGGAGCTGATCTGCTCGGTCACGGCCAGCTTGTAGGGCTCGGCCAGGTTGAAGCCTTCCGAAACGCGCGCACGGGCGATGTAGTCCTGATATTGCGAGGCGCCCAGCATCGCAAGAATGCCGATGATGGCCAGCGTGACCATCAGTTCGAGCAAAGTAAAGCCTTGTTGGGGGCGACGGGTGACGACGGGTTTCATGGGATCCTCGTAAAAAAGAAAAGGGCGTTGCCAGTATCGGCAGCGCCGGTCATGCGCACTAGCGAAAAAATTGCAAAGCTATCAGGTTTGTGGGGCCATGGCGCTGATATGGCTCAAGCAGGGAGAGCGGGCTTGGGCGGATCAGAGGGCAGGCCCCTGCCGCTCCTGCTTCCTGCGCTTGAGCGTGAAGCCGGTCAGCACCACCCCCAGCGCGCCGACCAGGCCCGGCAGACTCAGGTGGACGGCTGCCCCCGGCAGCACGAATTCGGTGTCGGCGATGAGGCCCTTGAGCCAGCCCTGCACGGCCACGTCGCTGAAGATCATGCCACCTGCGATGTAGCCCAGCAAGGCCGCGCCGAGGGTGACGATGACCGGGAATTTCTCCATCAGCTTCAATACCAGGGTGCTGCCCCAGACGATGATGGGGATACTGACCACAATGCCGAACACCACCAGCAGCAACTGGTGCTCGCCCGCCGCTTGCTCGGCTGCACTGGCGATGGCAATCACGTTGTCCAGGCTCATCACCAGGTCCGCCACGATCACCGTCTTGACCGCACCCCACAGGCGGTCACTGCCGTTGATGTCGGCGTGATCGTCGTCTTCATTGAGCAGCTTGATGCCGATCCACAGCAACAGGACGCCGCCGACCAGCTTCAGGAAAGGCAATTGCAGCATCGTCACGGCAAAGGCGATGAGCGCAATGCGGATGCCGATGGCGCCCACGGTACCCCAGACGATCCCCTTCATGCGCAGCTGGTCGGGCAGGTTGCGACAGGCCAGCGCAATGACGATGGCATTGTCGCCGCCGAGCAGGATGTCGATCAGGATGATCTGCGCCACTGCCACCCAGTTCAGGTTGGTCAGGAATTCCATGTATGTCCTCTTGGAAAAACAGCGCCTCGGATCGGGCACATGGCTGGATGACCGCGCCGTGCGCGATGAGTGCCCGCCCTTTAGGGCAGCTCTCCAAAAATGACATGGGGAGCCGGAGCTCCCCATGCTGGTCTTGCGGGTACTGATCTTGCTGCTGTGGCTGGTTCAGCCAGACGCCGATTACAGCACGGACTTCAGCAGACGGCCCATTTCGGACGGGTTGCGGGTGACCTTGATGCCGCACTCTTCCATGATGGCCAGCTTGGCTTCGGCGGTGTCGGCACCACCGGAGATCAGGGCACCTGCGTGGCCCATGCGCTTGCCCGGGGGCGCGGTCACGCCGGCGATGAAGCCAACCACCGGCTTCTTCATGTTGTCCTTGATCCAGCGCGCAGCGTTGGCTTCGTCAGGACCACCGATTTCACCGATCATGATGACGGCATCGGTTTCCGGATCGTCGTTGAAGGCCTTCATGACGTCGATGTGCTTCAGACCGTTGATCGGGTCGCCACCGATACCGACGGCGGAGGACTGGCCCAGACCCAGGGCGGTCAGCTGACCCACGGCTTCATAGGTCAGGGTGCCCGAGCGGGAAACCACGCCGATGCGGCCCTTCTTGTGGATGTGGCCGGGCATGATGCCGATCTTGATTTCGTCCGGGGTGATCAGGCCGGGGCAGTTCGGGCCCAGCAGCAGGGTCTTGGAACCGGCCTTGGCCATGCGGTCCTTCAGGGCCAGCATGTCGCGCACGGGGATGCCTTCGGTGATACAGATGGCCAGGTCCAGCTCGGCTTCAACGGCTTCCCAGATGGCAGCAGCAGCGCCGGCGGGCGGCACGTAGATCACGGAAACGGTTGCGCCGGTGGCGTTCTTGGCTTCGGTGACGTTGGCATAGATGGGGATGCCTTCGAAGTCTTCACCGGCCTTCTTCGGGTTCACGCCTGCGACGAAGGCATTCTTGCCGTTCGCGTAGTCGCGGCACATGCGGGTGTGGAACTGGCCGGTCTTGCCGGTGATACCTTGGGTGATGACCTTGGTGTCTTTGTTGATGAGGATCGACATTTCTCTTCCTTGACTGTGATGCCTGCGCCGCGGGCGGCGCCTGGGCTGCAATGGCTTGCAGCCGGCGGCTCGCGCCGCGCAGGCTTGCGTGTTGGGTTACTTACTTGGCAGCTGCCACGACCTTTTGGGCGGCTTCTTCCATGGAATCGGCCGAGATGATCGGCAGACCGGAATCGGCCAACAGCTTCTTGCCCAGGTCTTCGTTGGTGCCCTTCATGCGGACCACCAGGGGCACCTTCAGCGAAACGGCCTTGGAAGCCGCGATCACGCCTTCGGCGATCACGTCACAGCGCATGATGCCGCCGAAGATGTTGACCAGGATGGCCTTCAGTTCGGGGTTCTTCAGCATGATCTTGAAGGCTTCGGTGACCTTCTCGGTGGTGGCACCGCCGCCCACGTCCAGGAAGTTGGCCGGCTCGCCGCCGAACAGCTTGATGGTATCCATGGTGGCCATGGCCAGGCCGGCGCCGTTGACCAGGCAGCCGATGTTGCCGTCCAGGGAGATGTAGGCCAGATCGAACTTGGAGGCTTCGACTTCAGCCGGATCTTCTTCGTCCAGGTCGCGGTAGGCGACGATTTCCGGGTGACGGAACAGGGCGTTGGAGTCGAAGTTGAACTTGGCGTCCAGGGCGATGACCTTGCCGTCGCCGGTCAGGATCAGGGGGTTGATTTCAGCCAGGGAAGCGTCGGTTTCCCAGTAGGCCTTGTACAGACCTTGCAGGTTCTGGCGGGCAGCCGGGATCGATTCGGCAGGCACGCCGATCTTGGCGGCCACGTCGTCGGCTTGCGCGTCGGTCAGGCCATCGATCGGATCGATGATGACGTTGTGGATCTTTTCCGGGTTGCTGTGGGCGACTTCTTCAATGTCCATGCCGCCTTCGCTGGAGGCCATCAGCACGACCTTTTGCGAAACGCGGTCGGTCACCAGGGAAACGTACAGTTCCTTCTTGATGTCAGCGCCTTCTTCGATCAGCAGGCGACGGACCTTCTGGCCTTCAGGGCCAGTCTGGTGGGTGATCAGCTGCATGCCCATGATCTGGTTGGCGTATTCCTTGACCTGCTCGATGGACTTGGCCACCTTCACGCCACCGCCCTTGCCGCGACCGCCTGCATGGATCTGGGCCTTGACGACCCACACCGGGCCGCCGAGCTTCTGGGCTGCCGCTTCGACTTCGTCGACCGACATGCAAGGAATGCCGCGCGGCACGGTTACGCCGAACTGGCGCAGGATTTCTTTACCCTGATACTCATGGATTTTCATGGGAGCTTCCCTTTAGACACTGAATGAATGAAACTTGCCGGATTGAAATTCGGTAGCCGGCATCGAGCCGGCCGACCAGAAAGCAGACTGCAACCCGCAGGCGGGTGTCGCATCCGTTGCCGGATGGAGTCGGGCGCAGGCGTGAGCTGCGCGGGTTGCGAGTGAATTCGTAGAATTGGGCATGTTCATGCCGTCTGCTTTAGTTGGTCTGATATTCGAAACGCGCCAGCTTGCGCCGAAGCGTTCGCATTATCCATTCCTGCTCCTGACGTGGGCCTTGCACCGTTGCGCCGTTTTAACGAACCGGCAACATGCAGTATCTCCTCAGGCTTGCGCGCCGCAGCAAAAACTTCCGAATTCTAGCACACGCCACGCAGCCTGTTGGCTGGTAGCGCTATCAGCAACTGCAAAGCCACTGGATTACCATGTGACGGGATCAGGACGGGCTGTCCTGGCGGATTTTGTGAGAACAACGGGAAAGCTGTACCGAGCAGGTCTATCCTGCTATTGGCGCTGTCAGAGGGCGTCTTCATCATCCGCCCAGGCCTTCTGGAAGGCTTCGCGGATGCTGCGATGGGAAAAGCCGCGCTGCTGCAGGAAACGCATCTGTTTCGCCCGGGTTTCGGCATCCGCTGGGGGGGCGTCATACTTGCGGCGCAACACCTGCGCGGCACGCTCGCCCTCGCCTGCCGCCAGATCGGCCTTCAATTCGGCAATGGCTTCACCTTCGATGCCGTGACCATGAAGCTCGGAAAAGATGCGCTGATTGCCGTAACGCGCCGAGCGACGATGCACCAGCGATTCGGAAAAACGTTCCTGGGAGAGAAAACGGGATTGCTCCAGCCATTGCAGGAGGGCTTCGATGTCATCGCCCTCTTGCGCGTAAGGGGCAAGCTTACGCGCAAGTTCCAGGCGACTATGCTCACGTGAAGAGAGATATTTGAGCGCCCGTGCTTTCAGGCTGATCGGGGGTCTTGGCATGTTGCGAACTTGCAGTACTGCGGTATTGCCTCTCTCCGAGACCGCCAACACGGCGCGGCACAGAGAGATCAACAAGCACCATCACGACCTCCAAGGCTCAGGCAAACCCTGTCGCCGGGATAGCGCTTGAATCCTTTAGGCGGGGACTCAGGAAGCCTTGGCTTCCGCTTCGCCACCGGCCAGTTCCGGCACGCCCAGGGCGACGCGGACCTTGTTCTCGATTTCGCGGGCCAGTTCCGGATGTTCCTTGAGATAGTTGCGGGCGTTGTCCTTGCCCTGGCCGATACGTTCGCCGTTATAGCTGTACCAGGCGCCGGACTTCTCGACTACCTTGTGCTCGGAACCCAGGTCCAGAATTTCGCCTTCGCGGGAAGTGCCTTCGCCATACAGGATGTCGAAGTGGGCTTCGCGGAACGGCGGCGCGACCTTGTTCTTGACGACCTTGACCTTGGTTTCGCTGCCGATGACTTCGTCACCCGACTTGATCGACCCGGTGCGGCGGATATCCAGGCGCACGGAGGCGTAGAACTTCAGCGCATTGCCGCCGGTGGTGGTTTCCGGGTTGCCGAACATGACGCCGATCTTCATGCGGATCTGGTTGATGAAGATGACAGTGGTGTTGGTACGGTTGATGCTACCGGTCAGCTTGCGCAGCGCCTGCGACATCAGGCGGGCCTGCAGGCCGGGCAGGGAATCGCCCATGTCGCCTTCGATTTCAGCCTTGGGGGTCAGCGCGGCCACGGAGTCGACCACGATCAGATCCACGGCACCCGAACGCACCAGGGCGTCGCAGATTTCCAGGGCCTGTTCGCCGGTATCTGGCTGCGAAATCAGCAGGTCGTTCAGGTTCACGCCCAGCTTCTGGGCGTAGGTGACGTCGAGGGCGTGCTCGGCGTCGATGAAGGCGCAGGTACCGCCCAGCTTCTGCATCTCGGCGATCGACTGCAGGGTCAGGGTGGTCTTGCCGGAGGATTCCGGACCGTAGATCTCGATGACCCGGCCACGCGGCAGGCCACCGATGCCCAGGGCGATGTCCAGGCCCAGGGAGCCGGTGGAAACGGCCTGGATTTCCTCGGCGATGACGCCGTCTTCCATGCGCATCACCGAGCCCTTGCCAAACTGCTTTTCAATCTGTGCCAACGCGGCGGCCAGCGCCTTGCTCTTTTCAGAGTTGTTCGCAGCTTTTTTGTCGTCCATAAATCTCTCTCGGCAAAATGTCGTGAAGACGGGTGTCAGGGGGAGGTCTTGCTGATAGGTCTTGCTGATGTTGCTCGGCGGCAGTGGATGACCGCCCCGATAGAGCGATACTGTATAAAAAAACAGTGCCCGGTGCAAGCCTTTTTCTCGGCTCTCGATTCATCCCGAGGCGAAAACCACAATTATACGAGAGCCCGCCCAGCCAAAAACTTCATAAATCGCAGAGGAATGATGCGTGGAAGGAAAAAAAGCGGCACACTCGCGCATTGGTAGGAATAATTGGTCAGCCGAGGTCAACTGGCATGCAATCGTCGTCATCGTGCACGATATTGCGCTGCGGCAATCATGCTGCCCTGGCTTTCCGCAATCCCGAACAGATCGTCTCACAGATCGCTTTACAGAACGTTCTCATGAGTTTAGTGCCTTTCAGCCATATCAGCGCCCTGCGCTGCCTGGTCATCGACGACATGCCGACGATGCGCCAGAACATCCGCATGCACCTCGGGCAGCTTGGCGTGACCAAGGTCGACCAGGCCGCCACGCCCGACGAAGCGATCCGCTTCGTGCAATCCGGTACCTATGACCTGATCATCTGCGACTACAACCTCAACAAGGAAAGCAACGGCCAGCAGCTGCTGGAGTTCTTCCGTACGCAGAACATGCTCTCGCCGACCTGCATGTTCATCATGGTGACCGCCGAGAGCGGCTACAACCTGGTAGCCAGCGCAGCCGAGTTCCAGCCCGACGCCTACATGTTGAAGCCGCTGACGGCCAGCCGCATCGCCGAGCGCGTGGACCGCCTGCTGGAAAAGCAGCACGCCATGCTGCCGGTGACCGAGAAGATGAAGCGCAAGGACTTCGCCGGTGCCATCCTCGAATGCGACAGCGTGCTCAAGGCTGCGCCCAAGTGGATCGTGGAAATCATGAAGACCAAGGGCACGCTCTTGATCGAGCAGCGCCGCATCGACGAGGCGCGCGAGGTCTACAAGCAGGCCCTGGCCATGCGCGACGACCTGGTGTGGGCCAAGATCGGACTGGCCCGCTGCAATATCGTGGCCGGCCAGATGGATGATGCGCGCGTGATCGTGGAGGACGTGCTAGCGCAGAACAAGCAGTTCATCGCCGCCTACGACCTGCTGGCGCAGATCGACGAAGCCCAGGGCAACCAGGAAGGCGCGCTGGAGGCGCTGACCAAGTCCTCCGAGATCATTCCCTCGGCGCGCCGCAGTCGGCTGGTAGGCGACGTGGCCTACCGCAGCGGCCACCTGGATCAGGCGCGCGAAGCCTATGACCGCGTCCTCAAGCACACCAAGGGTTCGCTCACGGCACAGCCGACCGACCTGCTCTCGCTGGCCCAGGTCCACATCGACAGCGGCGATCCCGATGCCGCCCTGCGTCTGCTGGAAAGCGCGCCACGTCGCTACGAGGAATCCAACATCTTCGTCTCCGCCCAGGCCGCAGTGCAAGCCCAGGCCTACGTTCAGTTGGGGGATACCATTTCGGCCCAGCAGGCCTTCGAGACGGCCCGCCAGGCCGCCGGCAAGGAAGCCTCGGATACCGCCACCCTGGCCCTGGCCAAGGCCGCCTTCTCGATGGGCAAGGACGAGGAAGGCGCCAAGCTGATCGCCGAGGCAGTCAAGTCCGACCACGAGAACAAGACCCTGCAGATGCTGGCGCGCAAGGTGCTGGCCGATACCGGTCGCGCCAACCTGGCCGAGGAACTCATCGACGGTGCCGTCAAGCAGTGCATGAGCATCATCGCCGAAGCCAATGCCTTGATGCGCAGCGCCAAGCCCGACGAGTCGCTGGCCAAGCTGGAGGAAGCGCTGGCCAGCATGCCCGAGAACACCGGCGTGCTGCTGGCCTCGGCCCAGTTGCACCTGCTCTGGATGAGCCAGCGCGGCTGGAACGAAGACTATGTCAAGCGCGTGCGCCGCTACCTGGCCACCCTGGACCGTCTGATTCCCGGCAACGATAGAGTCGCCAAGATGCACAAGTTCCTGCGCGACACCCTGACCAAAGTAGCCCCGAAGAGCTGACCATGGATCCCAAGCTTGCCGCGATCATCATTCACGACATCAAAAACTCCCTGGGCGTGCTGGAGGGGGAATTGCGCCGCCTGTCCGACGACGTGCCGCGCGTCCAGCAGGCCCATGTCACCTGCCTGGCCCTGCAGGAAAAGCTGATCGCCTTCCTGACCCTCTACAAGGCCGACTCCCAGGGCCTGCGCGCGCAGGTCGAGGCGGTCTCGCCGCTGGACTTCCTCGATGCGCTGGTGCGCGAGCACGGCGTGGCCCGCAGCAGTGACATCCTGCTGCAGGTGGACGAAACCGACATGCCGCTCATCGGCTTCTTCGATGAACACCTGGTGGCACTGGCGCTGGAAGCGGCACTCCAGAATGCCAGCCGCTTTGCGCGTTCGCAGATCGCGCTGGGCTGCCGCAAGCATCCGGAGGGTGGGGTGATCTTCACGGTACGCGACGACGGCCCCGGCATCGGCACCCAGGAAAAGAAGCCCTCCACCGGACTGGGCATGGACTTGTGCAATGCGATTGCCACCGCCCACAACAAGGAGACCCGGCACGGGGAAGCGCGGCTATCCAATCATCCCGAGGGCGGTGCGCTGTTCGAATTGTGCCTGCCGTAAGTCCATGGGAGGTCCCCGGGCACCAGCACCACTAGCACCACAAGCACCACAAGCACCGCCAAGGCGGTGCTTTTTTATTGGCGAGCAGCAACAGGAAGGAAAAGGACGGGAGCGCAGAGGAAAGCCGCGCCATCTGGGCGGTTCCGGGCCGAAATGAAGAGAAATTCAGGCGCGCAATGACAAACGAAGTGAACAAAAAAAACCGCCGGCAAAAGCCGGCGGTAAAACGGACTGGCGACGCTCATCCACTAACCGCCGCCTTCCGCGCCAAACAAATACGTACTACGTGAACGTTCTTGCCAATTCTTGCAGGCTACTGGCCCAGAGCTCAGGCCTGGACTGCATCGAGCTGCTGGATACCTGCCAGCACCCAGCCGCCCTGACCGGCAGCCGGCTTGGACAGGTTCCAGATCTCGGCGAACTGGACTGGCGAGGCGGTCGGGTCTTCCTTGATGAAGCCGAAGAACTTCACGCTGGCAAGGTAATCATTGCCCACCGTTTCCACGCCCAGCACTTCCGCATCCAGCGAGACCACATCGGTCTGATTGGCGACCGCACCGCGTTCCTGGATCTGCAGGCGCAGCTCGGCAAACATCTCGGGGGTGGTGAATTCGCGGATGTCGTTGATGTCAGCCTTGTCCCATGCCGCTTGCAGGCGGATGAAGTAGGTCTTGGCATTGCGCACGAAGCCCACGGTGTCGAAACCGGCCGGGATGCCGTAGGCAGGGGCTGCCTCGGCGTTGCCGAAACCGCCACCAAAACCGCTCTGGGTGGTCGCTGCGGCGGACTGGTCGGTCTTGAGCATGGAGCCGATCTGCGGCGTGGCCGATTGGGTATCAGCTGCTTGCGGTGCGGCGCTGGCCCAGGCCGGTGCCGGTTGCGAGGCTTGTGCCGACTCCGACTTGCGGCGGAACATGCGGATGACGAACATGATCGCCAGGGCGATCAGGGCCACGGTCAGGATGGTGCTGATCATGCTGGCCAGTGCGCCACCCAGGCCGAAGTGCGACAGCAGCGCGCCCAGACCCAGGCCCAGCAGGGCGCCACCCAGCAGGCCCTTCCACATGCTCGGTTTGGCGGCTGCGGCAGCCGGAGCCGCAGCAGGAGCGGCCGGCTTGGCAGCGGCGGCCTGGTTCTGCTGCATCGGGGCAGGGCTCTGCGCCTGACGGCTGGCGCTGGAAGACTGTTTGCCGATCGAACCGCCACCGCCAAGACGCTTGGCTTCGACGGCCGACATGCCAACAGACAGCGTCATGACCGCCACTATCAGCGCGACAAATGCTTTTTTCATGCTATCTCCTAGAGGATTCTGATGATGTGATGCGGTCACATCGGCCGTGATTCTGGAATGTCTGGAACAGGTGTGCCCGGCGGGATCAGCAGCGGCGCGGGCAGGCCGGCGCTGGTCGCACACGCGCAGGATCCTGCTGTCGCACGACGCGAAGCCTCAGGCAATCAGGGGCAGTTCAGCGGGCGCAGCAAGTCCTGTCGCGCGTGGCGACGGAATCAGGCCCGGGGAGGACGTCCTGCGCGCGGCAGGAACGGGGGTTGCAGGGCGGCATCGCTACGCAGAGCGGGCGCCAGGCGGGAGGTTTGCGGCACCATGGCCAGGGATTGCATCAGCACGGGCTCGTCACCGATGCCGGCGTGCGTGGAGAAGTCTTCACCGTTGTCGGCATAGCCGGTGCTGTCGTCGTCGTTGCCAGCCACGTCGGAGAGCGCGGCATGGGACTGGTCCTCACCCACGGCGGGGGCCTGGTCGGACAGGGAAACGGTCTTGGAAACCAGATGCTGGGTCGCCACGGCGGCTTGCACCGGGGCCGGTACCGAGAAGTCGGTGGCGGCCATCGAGCTGGCGTACGTCAGCACCGCTGCAAAAACTTGCACCGGTAACAGACAGATCAGCAGGAGGACCCACAAACGTTTCATCAGATTTTTCCAGCAATGGATGCGAGAAATTATATCAACAAAAATTGCGCCGTCAGCAAGTAAATCTTGCTGACGCTCACTACTATAAGGCCTAAGCGCCCAACTTCAATGACCCGCCTTCAATTGTTACACTTAAAGGCAACAAGATGACCTCCGTCAAGGACAGGCTGCCTCAGGATATCCCTGATTTGCATTGAGATTGCAATTAGTGGAATATGAATGAAAAGCCAGCACAATAATTCAACCATCCGAGACATTTCAGCCGGGCCGCCCCGCTGACCGATTCCTATGCGCATCCTCCTTGCTGAAGACGACAGCGTACTGGCCGACGGCCTGACCCGTTCCCTGCGCCATTCCGGCTATGCAGCCGACTGTGTCAAGAACGGGGTGGAAGCTGATTCGGCCCTGTCCACCCAGGATTTCGACCTGCTGATCCTGGACCTGGGCCTGCCCAAGATGTCCGGTCTGGAAGTACTGCGCCGCCTGCGCGCGCGCAATTCGCGCCTGCCGGTGCTGATCCTGACGGCGGCGGACTCGGTCGAACAGCGCGTCCAGGGACTCGATCTCGGTGCCGATGATTACATGGCCAAGCCCTTCGCCCTCTCCGAACTGGAAGCGCGGGTGCGCGCCCTGACCCGGCGCGGTGCCGGTGGTGGTCCGACCGTCATCCGGCATGGACCGCTGTCCTTCGACCAGGTCGGCCGCATCGCCTACATCGGCGAGCAGATGCTGGAGCTGTCGGCACGGGAACTGGGCCTGCTGGAAGTATTATTGCAACGTACGGGTCGCCTGGTCTCCAAGGAACAGCTGGTGGACCACCTGTGCGAATGGGGAGAGGAAGTCAGCAACAATGCCATCGAGGTCTATGTCCATCGTCTGCGCAAGAAAATCGAGGTCGGCGGCGTACGCATCGCCACCGTGCGCGGACTCGGCTATTGCCTGGAAAAGCTGCCCGAGACCGGTGCCGCACCGCTGGCAGTCTCCAGCGGCGCGGCTTGACGGCGCGCCCTGCGCGGCACTGGCCCCGACAGCCGCGCGCTGAGAACCGATGACCGCGCGCGATCCCTCCCCTGCGGCTGCCTCACCTGCCGAGCCGGCACAGGAGGCGCCTGCCGCCCCAGCCCCCCGCAAGAAACGCCGCGCCGCCCTGGCCACGCAGCCGGTCGAACGCATCCAGCGTTCGCTCTTCGGCGAGATCCTTGACTGGATGCTGGCGCCGCTGCTGCTGCTATGGCCGATGAGCATCGCCATCACCTATCTGATTGCACAGTCGATCGCCAACCAGCCCTTCGACCGCGCCCTGGAAGACAGCGTGACCGTGCTCGCGCAGCAGGTCTCCGAAGTCAATGGCAAGGTGGTGGCGAGATTGCCGGTGTCGGCGCGCGACCTGCTGCGGGCCGATGACATCGACAACATCTACTACAAGGTCACCGGCCCCAACGGCGAATATGTGGAGGGCGACGTCGACATGCCCCAGCCACCTGGAGAAGATGAGCGCGCCACGCTGGGCACGGTGCAGTTCCGCAATGACATCCTGCACGGCAGCGACGTGCGCATCGCCACCCTGCAAGTAGACCTGCGCCGCAGCCCGGCCCAGCGCGCTGCCCAGCACGAGCCGCGCCTGGCCACGGTGCAGGTCGGCGAGACGCTGGAAAAGCGCGCCCAGCTGGCCAATGAAATCATCAAGGGCGTGATCCTGCCCCAGTTCGTGATCCTGCCGGTGGCGCTGGCGCTGGTGTGGTTCGCGCTCTCGCGCGGGCTGTCTCCGCTGTCGGAATTGCAGCAACGCATCCGCGCACGCCGCCCCGATGATCTCTCCCCCATCGATTCCGGCCAGGTCCCCGAAGAAATCTCGCCCCTGGTGCGCTCGCTCAACGACATGCTGGCGCGGCTGTCGCAGACCATCGCCATCCAGAAGCGCTTCATCGCCGATGCTGCGCACCAGATGAAAACCCCACTGGCCGGTATGCGCATGCAGTCCGAACTGGCGCTGCGCCAGGAGGACCAGGACGACGTGCGCCGCTCGCTGGAGCAACTGGCCAAGAGTTCGGAAACCGCCACCCGCCTGGTCAATCAGTTGCTCTCCCTGGCACGTGCCGAAAACCAGCAATCACAATCCGGTGGCATGTTGCCGCTGGAACTCAACGAACTGGCGCGCAGCGTGGTGCAGGACTGGGTGCCGATGTCCTTCACCCAGCGCATCGATCTGGGTTTCGAGCAGCCCGATCACCCCATCCTCATCACCGGCAATGCGGTGATGCTGCGCGAACTATTGTCCAACCTGCTGGACAATGCCCTGCATTACACACCGCACGATGGCAATGGCCGGGTCACGGTGCGCGCCCGTACCGACGAGGGCGGTGGCCTGGCCATCCTCGAAGTGGAAGACAACGGTCCCGGCATCCCGGCCGCCGAACGCACCAACGTCTTCGAGCGCTTCTATCGCATCCTCGGCACACCCAGCACCGGCAGCGGCCTGGGTCTGGCCATCGTGCGCGAGATTGCGCAGCAGCATGAGGCCGCAGTCGAGGTCACGCACAATCCGCGCAGTACCGATCCTCGCTACCCGGGCAGCCTGTTTCGCGTGTGCTTTCGCATGATGCCGCACACGCCCTTCTTCGACGACATCACCTGACATGGACCACGGCGCCCCTCCCAACGACCCCGGCAACCAATGGCACCGCACTCGCCGCATGACGGCCTGGCTGCTGGCACTGTGGTTCCTGGCCACGTTCTTCTTCATCTATTTCGCGCGCGAGCTGGATCAGGTACACCTGTTCGGCTGGCCGATCTCCTTCTACATGGCCGCGCAGGGCATGATGCTGGTCTACCTGGCCATCGTGGTGATCTACCTGCGCCGCATGCGCCGCATCGAACAACTGGTCAGACGTGAACAAGGTGAGCCCTGGCATGGAGAGTAACAAGGATTTCTTCCGGCGCCTGTGCCGTTACTACGGCCTCTACACGCTGGGCTTCATCATCTTCCTTTGCGTACTGGCCATCCTGGAGCACGAAGGCATGCCGCGCTCATGGATCGGCTATCTGTTCCTGTTCGTCACCATCGGCCTGTATGCCGGCATCGGTGTGGTCTGCCGCACCTCCGACGTGCCCGAATACTATGTCGCCGGACGACGCGTGCCGCCGCTGTTCAACGGCATGGCCACCGCCGCCGACTGGATCTCGGCGGCGACCTTCATCAGCCTGGCCGGCGGCCTCTACCTGCAGGGCTTCGACGGCCTGGCCTACATCATCGGCTGGACCGGCGGCTACTGCCTGGTGGCCTTGCTGATCGCACCCTACCTGCGCAAGTTCGGGCAATACACCATCGCCGATTTCCTCGCCGCGCGCTATCCGGGCAAACCCGGCAGCCACGGTGTGAACGTGATCCGCATCCTGGCGGTGGCAGCAACCATCCTGATCTCCTTCACCTATGTGGTCGCGCAGATCTATGGCGTGGGCCTGATCACCTCGCGCTTTACCGGCATCGACTTTTCCATCGGCATCTTCCTCGGACTGGCCAGCATCCTGGTGTGCTCCTTCCTCGGTGGCATGCGCGCCATCACCTGGACCCAGGTGGCGCAATACATCATCATCCTGTTGGCATACCTGATCCCGGTAATCTGGCTGTCGGCCAAGCATGCCACCGTACCGGTACCGCCGGTGGCCTATGGCGCGGTGCTGCCCAAGCTCTCGGCGCTGGAACACCGGCTGGAGAGTGATCCCAAGGAACAGGAAGTGCGTCAGATCTTCCAGGCGCAGGCCGATGACTACGACCGCCGCCTGAAGCACCTGCCGCAGTCCTGGCTTGACGGCCGCGTGGAAGCGCAGAACCACGCCGACCAGGTGCGTCGCAATACGCACGCCTCGCTGGCCGACATCAAGGCCGCCAGCCGGGCGCTGTCGGCCTATCCCAAGTCGCCCGAGGAAGCCGAACGCAAATGGACCGAGGCGCGTGCGGCCAATCTGGCGCGAGCGCAGCCACCGGTGTCGCAGACCGAACCCTTCCCCGGGCGCGACCAGCAAAGCTCGGACATCAAGCGCAACAACTTCCTGGCGCTGGTGTTCTGCCTGATGCTGGGCACCGCCGCCTTGCCGCACATCCTCATGCGCTACTACACCACGCCCACCGTGGCGGGGGCGCGCAGTTCGGTATTCTGGACGCTGTTCTTCATCATGCTGATCTACCTCACCGTGCCGGCGCTGACGGTACTGGTGAAATACGACATCTACACCTCGCTGGTGGGCAGCAGCTACAGCCATTTGCCGGACTGGGTGTATTACTGGGCCAACATGGACAAGCTCAATCCGCTGGTCTCCATCCATGATCTCAACCACGACGGACTGGTGCAGCTGGGCGAGATTTCCATGGATGGCGACATCATCGTGCTGGCCATGCCGGAGATCGCCGGGCTGCCGTATTTCGTTTCCGGACTGGTGGCCGCAGGTGGCCTGGCCGCGGCGCTGTCGACGGCGGACGGACTGCTGCTGACCATCTCCAATGCCCTCTCGCACGACGTCTATTACAAGGTGGTCGACCCGAGCGCCTCCACACAGAAGCGCGTGACCATCTCCAAGCTGCTCTTGCTGGTGGTGGCCTTGCTGGCGGCCTATGCGGCCTCGCTCAAACCGGGCGACATCCTCTCCATGGTCGGCGCAGCCTTTTCGCTGGCAGCCTCCACGCTGTTCCCGGCACTGGTGCTGGGGGTCTTCTGGAAACGCGCCAACCAGCCCGGAGCGATTGCCGGCATCGTCTGCGGCTTCCTCATGTGCGTGTATTACATGCTGCATACCAATCCCTCCTTCGGCGGCAGCGTGGCCGGGCAGTGGTTCCATATCGCACCGATCTCGGCAGGCATCTTCGGCGTGCCGGTCGGCATCGCCGCCATGGTCATCGTCAGCCTGCTCACTCCGCCGCCGGATGAAGCCACCATCGCGCTGATCGATCATATCCGCACGCCCTGAGCAGAACCGGCTGAGGCCGGCGCGCATGCTGCGCTCCGGTTTTGGACAATTTCCTTCATCCAAGCTTCTCCCCCTGCCTGCCGCGGTCCGGCCGACGGGGGCCTTTGTGCTTTCCTTCACAAAACACGATTTTGTTCGCTTACCGCACAGATGCGCAATGACCGAACACATTCGTTCGGCATTGTTTTATACTTTTCGCACAAAAAAACAAAACAGCCGTACCACCCCAACAATCAGAAGAGAGAGACATGAGACCGCAAACCCCTGCCCTGGACGTCCAGGCTTTCATCAACCGCGAGCCCTTCTCGCGTTATCAATGGCTGATCTTTGCGCTGTGCTTCTTCGTCGTCCTGCTGGACGGCTTCGACACGGCTGCCATCGGCTTCATCGCCCCGTCGCTGCTCAAGGACTGGGGCATCGCCAAGCCGGACCTGGCGCCGGTACTCAGTGCCGCCCTGTTCGGCCTGGCCGCCGGTGCGCTGACCTCAGGTCCCTTGGCCGACCGCTATGGCCGTCGCAAGATCTTGCTGCTGTCGGTACTGGTGATGGGCACCGCCTGCATGGGCTCGGCCTTCGCCGGCAACCTGCAGGAGCTGACCATACTGCGCTTCCTGACCGGCCTCGGCCTGGGCGCGGCCATGCCCAATGCCGTCACGCTCACCAGTGAGTACAGCCCGGCGGCCCGCCGCGCCATGCTGACCAATGCCATGTTCTGCGGCTTCCCGCTGGGAGCGGCGCTGGGCGGCTTCCTGGCCGCGTGGATGATCCCGCTATGGGGCTGGCGCAGCGTGTTGATGCTGGGTGGTGCCGCTCCCCTGCTGCTGTTGCTGGTGATGCTGCCCAGCCTGCCGGAGTCGGTGCGCCACATGGTGGCCAAGGGTTACCCGGCCGGGCGCATCGCTGCGGTCCTGCGCCGCATCTCCTCCTCGGCGGCCAATGTCAGTCGTTTCACCCTGACCGAGACCGGCCCGCAGGGCGACGTCGCCAATGGCAAGAGCGGCATCGCCCTGCTGTTCGAGCCGCGCTATCTGATCGGCACCTGCATGCTGTGGCTGGCTTACTTCATGGGACTGGTGATCTTCTATGCGCTGGTGAACTGGATGCCGGTGCTGTTCAAGGATGCCGGCCTGGCCCCCAAGACGGCCACGCTCATTTCGGCGCTCTTCCCGCTGGGCGGCGTGGGCGCCATCCTGTTCGGCTGGCTAATGGACCGTTACAACGCCAACCGCGTCATCGCCATCGGCTTTGCCGCCACGGCCGTGGCTGTCTTCGGCATCGGCCAGGCGGTGGGCAACGTGGGCGTACTGACGGTGGTGGTGTTCGTGGCGGGCACCTTGATGAATACCGCGCAATCATCGCTGCCGGCGCTGGCCGCCGCTTACTATCCGACCCGTGGCCGTGCCACCGGCGTGGCCTGGATGCTGGGCGTGGGCCGCTTCGGCGGCATCGCCGGTTCCTTCCTGGTGGCCGAACTGACGCGGCGCCAGTTGGGCTTTGGCGAAGTATTCGCGGTGGTGGCCACGGCTGCATTGGTCTCGACCGTGGCACTGCTGGTCAAGCAGGCTTCGGACCGCAACCGTCCTGACGGCGGCAAGCCGCTGATGGTCGCCGATGCCGGAGCGCACTGACCTGCCAGCCTGAAATGAAATGGCCACTGATCTCGCGATCAGTGGCCATTCTTTTTGCGTACTCATGTGACACCATAACCGTTCTACCGTGGGCTGATACCAAGAGGAGGAAGTCATCCTGGCGGTGAATATTGCGATGATGTCAGGCTGGAAGAAGAGCGTTTCTGCGTGCCGAGCATAGCCCACACGCAACTTGCCTGCTATTGACTTGCCTGGCTCATGCGCGGCATTTGCATCGTATCCTGCATCTGTTTGATGCGGGCGGCATTGGCATCGTCTTGCTTGCGGGTTTCATCTTCTTCCTTGGCATCGGTCACGCCGAAGGCATCGGTCGCACGCGTCTGGAAATAAAGCGTCGAAGACAGCAAGTGATCGTGCCAACTGGTCAACATCGTGTCGTGCACCAGCAGATCGAACAGCGCCATGACATCGTCCGGCAGTGTTGTCTTGCCGCTGGAGGCTGCGATCCAGGCGTCACCCAATAGGAACTCTTCGGGGCTCATCAGGGGGCGGGCGGGGCGGTAAGTCGGCGGCATTCCAGGCGGACTCATTCCCTTTGCCCGCCAGGGGGCTTCACGTTCATCCATCAATTTTTGCCATTGGCTCTTGCGGCGTGGCTCATCATCGATCCGCTTTTGCTCTTGTGCGCGCATCTCGACGATTTTTTTGGACTCGGAATCAAGCCGTTCCCACACGCTGACGAAAGGACGATGCGCTTCATAAATCGTCTTTTGCATCGTACTCTGATCGTCCTGTTGCGCCTTGAATAAGGCACCTGTGGCTCGCCCGTAGCGCTCCTGATCGAATGGCTTTGCGGCTCGTGCTGCCTCGAACTCCGCCTGCGCGATCTCGACGCGTTTCTGTTTGGCGCGTTGCGCCGCCTTCACTTCATCGGCGTGACTGGTCACCGAAGCGCGAAACTCCGGCGATTGATATCGCACCGCCAGCCATTGAATAAACACCTTCATGTGCGCGACAAAATCAAGACCTTGCGTACGCGGAACGATCTTCCGGTACGCGGCTATCAGGTCCATCATCTGGTAATTGGATTTGCCGTCGTTGATGGGGGCTGCCAGCGAAAACTTCAAGAAAGTTTCTCGTTTATATTTCACAAGATCTTCCATCCTGTCGAGCATCACGCCCGCCATCAGTGCTTCGTTGAGCATATCGCGCAAAGCTACCCGCTGCAGTTCTGCGCGAAATCCCATCGAGCCATCAGGCGCACCACCCGTGATGTCTTCGCTGGTACCCGGATAGAGAAACTGCTCGCCACGGGTTTTCTCGAGACTGTCGAGCCGCTGATAAAAACGCAGTTCATGGGCGGCGGCAAAATGCACGCATTTCTTGACGGCTGGCGGCACGCCTAGCGGACGGTCGCCGAAATTTTGCTTGACCATGCCCACCAAGGGCAGAAAACCGATCAGCTTGTTTTCTTGGATCAGTGACGATACAGCATCGAACATGCCGAGAAACTTGATGTCGATGGCGTCGCCCTCGATGGCCAGATCTTCTGCATTGGCGCGCTTGTATTTGCGCGCCAGTTCATTGACGAACGCGCGTGCGATGACTGCGCCGCGATCCGCCCCAAATACGGAAACCTGAATCCGTTGCACCTTTGGGATCTGAGCCTTGGCATCCTTCCAGGCAGCCTCGAACTGATCAAGTGCGGCAGTCAGCCTGGCATCCACCCCTGTTCCAAACACGGTTGAGGCGGCTCTGCTGTCTCTCACCAAGGGAATGGAGTCCACGATCAGATCGGAAAAGACCGTTTTTGCCGCAGCCCAGCCTGCCTTCAACGGATTTTTCCTGGCGTCATACAGCAGGCCGCGCACCGATGCCTTGCCGCGCGTCACCCACTCGTTTCCCTCGGCCAGGCGCAAGACATTGCGAATGTTTTCGGGTGCTTCCTTGATATCCTTGATGATGTCCTTGTAGGCTTTTACGACAGGCCTGAACGACATTTCCGACAATGAATCCTTTAGGGCCTTGGTTCCGATCTTGGTCGGAGAAGCCAGCTTTGCGACACCATCCAGCTTGTCTACGCCTGTTGCCTCCTTGGCGGTCGACTTTGCTTTGTCCATCACCGCCTTGCCGGCGTTTGTCGCGACCTTCAATGCGCCGGAGATAATGGCGTTGCTTGCGGCGTCATCATTGAGGGGCGTACCTAACCCGGAGTAGTAAAACGGATACCAGAATTCATTCGGCGTGTCTTTTCTTCGATCATCCTTGTTATCACGATAAGCCTCCCATAAGCGGCAAATGTTGGAGTAGCGGGAGCTGGCCGGATCATCCAAATCTCTGGAGCGCCCGAAACCGTCAAAGAAAAAACCTATGTGTATGTCACACTGGCATGCAAGCTTTTCCGCATTTTTTGTTGCAGCAATATGGCTGGCCATTCCAAGAACGACATTGGGCGGCGTCTTATCCGCAGGACTCAAGGCTGAAGCATTTGCAGTGTTTGCGTTAGCCATTGCTTGCCTCGGTTTTTACATGTTCAAACTTGCCAGCCTTTATTTCGCTTCGCGTCGCCTCAGGGAGGGCTTTTAGTTCTCGTGCGAATTCGCCGGGTTTTCCTCTCGTGGAGCTAATGATTTTTTTTACCAAAGGATGTTGATCAAAATCCTTGTTTACCAACAAGGTGTAATAGACATATTGTTCAAGATCATCCGAATTTTCTAAGTGATACTTCACCCAACCCTCGGCTGCTATTTTTGCGACTCTCCGAAAATCGGTCCACCGTCCCTCTTCGCCGCCTGGATTGATCTGACTAGGATATTTCTTTTTCAGTCGATAATTTACTTCTGAGAAATCAATACGAGAACCTCTCAAGTCCGTTCGAAACTCAAATTCGATGTGATCGTCCGGATAAAAATGCAGACCTAGTATTCTGGTGCCAGGTCCTCCTTTGACTTCAGTGGGAGGTACATGCACCTCTGTTCTTTTCTCTATGTATTTAATCGGAGCATATACACTCTCACCCTCATCGACGTCATACACCCGCCAGTCAACGGTAAATTCTGTTCCTTTCAACGAGTAACAACAGCTAAGACGGCCCTCTCCGGAACCGGGCGGCAAATCTCCACCGCCGCTGGCCCTGTTGCCGTATTTGTCCGTGACGACAAAACGGCTCAAGTTATATGGCGTGTAATTAAACCCCTCAACACTCAAGCCCTTATAGGTCGGTTCTGATGAAAAGGCATCACAACCGGCCAATGAGACCAGCAGCGCGAGACACAGCGAGACGAGACCTGTTTTTTTCATGCTTTTTCCTTGAAACCAAGTTGGTGTGCCGTTCAGCTGTGCCGCCGACGGCGATCCATGGAGGACGTATATTTTTTCTGATGTTGCCCGTGATTGAACATGTCGATGCGCCTTGACGGGCGTTTTGACGGTGCGCGATGTCGATTGTTCCCGCGGCACGGGAATTCATGGTGCGCGGCGTGAAGGCTGCGCGAGGCGCGCAAGGCTGGCTTGGGAGCGGGAACGCGAGAGAATCTAGAACCCATTCATAAATAGGCGTCAGATGCGTTCTGCCCAGATAAGTAGAAAGGCATTCCACGGAAATCCGTGATGGGCCATTTTTCTTGGGTTCGAAAAGAACGCCCCGGCTCAGATCGACAGCTGCAAACCCTGCGCTTCCTCCCCTGGCAACACCGTCACGGCCACCTGCATGCTCTGCTGTCCCCCGCCGATGAGCACGCCGCGCAAGGGCGAGATGTCGAGGAAATCGCGTCCCCAGCCCAGCGTGATGTGACTGGTATCGGGGAAGACGCCATTGGTCGGGTCGGCATCGATCCACGTCCCTTCGCCACCGTCCGCACCGGGGCAATACACCGAGACCCACGCATGCGAGGCATCGGCACCGATCAGGCGCGGCTGCCCGGGCGGCGGTTCGGTCAGCAGATAACCGCTGACGTAGCGCGCGGCCAGTCCCATGGAACGCAGGCAGGACAGCATCAGATGCGCAAAATCCTGGCACACGCCACGGCGATTGACGAAGACTTCGGTCACCGGTGTGGAGACGGTGGTCGCCGCCGGATCGAAAGCGAATTCCTCATGGATGCGCATCATCAATGCGCGCACCCCCTCCACCACCGACAGGCCGGGGCTGAAGCACTCGGCCGCATAGCGGATGAACTCGCGCTTGATGCGCACGTGCGAGGATTCGAACAGGAAATTGGACGCCTCCAGCATGCCCGGCGCCATCAGGCGCCCGCCGTGATAGGCCATCACCGTGACGGCTTCTTCCCACGGCATGCCCGGCTGCGGCTGGTCACGCGGCGTGAGCGCAACCCAGGAATCGGCCTGCACATCCAGGCTGGTGTGATCGGTATCGAGCGAGAAAGCCTTGATGATATTGCCGAAATTGTCCTCGTAGCTGCGCACCAGTTGCGGCCCCGGCAGGATGTTGACGGTGTGCGAGAGACACTGCTGCCACGGCAGTTCGCGCGGCGTCAGGTGCAGTACCTGATGCGACAGCCGCACCGGCAGCGAATACTGGTAAGTGGTCTGGTGATGGATGCGGTAGACGTAGCGTTGGTGGCGGGCAGTCATCTCATACCCCCTGGCTGACCGGTGCGGTCAGCGGCGTGAAGTAATGGCGCGAGAGATCGTCGGAGAGCATGTAGCCACCGCTGACGGCATCGCGCATCAATTGCGTCAGACGTGCATTGGCCTGCCCGACATGGGGATGATCGTGCGCAAACTCGTTGAGGTTCATCGCTTCGAGCTGGGTGGACAGATGCGAGGGAATGGTCATGCTCAGCAAACCCAGCTGCTGCGCAATCTCGCGCATGTATTGCTGCAGCATGCGGAACTGGTAGGCCATGCCATGCGGATTGCTCGCGTCGAACACCAGCAGGTGCAGCACCGGCAGCCACTCCGGCGTGCGCCGATAACGCACGCGATAGGTGACGATGCTGCTGGCCGCCTCCAGCAACCACGAGAGCGCGGCGGTCTGGCGCTGCGGCGGCAGGCGCAGGAAGTTGTCCAACAGCGCAGCCATGTTGGCCATGCGTTCAATGTGACGGCCCACCATCAGGAACTGCCAGCCGGCATCGCGCGTCATGTCGTCCAGCGCATGACCGGCCAGGCCCGAGCAGGCATCGATCACGTTGCCCAGCACGTGCTGCGCGGCGGCGGGCGTATTGATGCGTTCCTGCACCATGGCCGGCATTTTGGTCAGCGCGTGCCAGTTGTCCAGAGAAAGATGTTCGCGCACCTGATAGGCGGCATTGGCTAGCTGGCGCAATTGCGTGGCCACGCTCACCGGTGCGGACGGATCGACCACCGCAGCCTGCAGACTCTGCTGCAAGCCGGTGATGGTCGGGCGCGGTTCGGATTTGGGCATCTGCACACCCAACTGACTGCAGATCCACGACACGCTGCCCAGCATGCCGCGACTCTCGGTCTGGCCATCCATCGTGTATTGCAGCGTGGTACGCAAGAGGCGCGAGAGATTCTTCACGCGCTCCGAATAGCGCCCCATCCAGAACAGGTTCTCGCCCGAGTGTGAGGAGACGTCGACCGTGCCCCTGATGACCGTGACGTTTTCTGCACCATGACGCTCATCGGCCATGGAGGCGTCGGGCCGCTCCTCTTCGCGCAGTACCCACACATCCTTGCTGGTGCCGCCCTGCTGCATCGAGACCACATCGCGCCGCTGGCGCGGGGCCACGCGCGTGAGACCGCCCGGCATGACCTGATACCCCCCCTGACCATCGGCTACCGCAAAGACGCGCAGACTGATGGTGCGGTTCATCAGGCGATAGTCACCACTGCGCGACATCACCGGTGCCTGCGACAGCCGTACCCATTCCTGGGCGGCATAGGCATGCGGCTGCAATTGCAGGCTTTCGATCAGACGACGACGCGCCGCCCCCGTGACGGTATGCCCGAAGACCGGCTGCATGCGCATCGAAGAAAATGCCGGCACGATCACCAGCTCATCGAGATGCGCCAGTGTGTAATCGAGCGCCGGTTTCTCGCCACACCACCACGACGCCACCGAGGGCAACAGCAGCGATTCGCCATACAGGCGTTCGTTGATGGCCGGCAGGAAGCCGTGCAGTGCCGTCGACTCCAGCACGCCACTGCCCAGCGAATTGGCGATGACCACATTGCCCAGCCGTGCGGCCTGCGTCAGGCCCGGCACACCGAGAGCGGAATCGGCGCGCAGTTCCAGCGGATCACAATAGTCATCGTCCATGCGGCGCAGGATGGCGTGCACGCGGCGCAAACCGTTGAGCGTCTTCAGGAACACCTGGTCGCTGCGCACCGTCAGGTCCACCCCTTCCACCAGCGGAAAGCCCAGCGTATGGGCCAGGAAGGCGTGTTCGGAATAGGTTTCGTTGTAGGGGCCCGGCGTGAGCAGCACGATCAGCGGCACCTCGCCCTGGGCCGGTGCCAGGCGCGTCAACATCGCGCGCAGGGTATGGAAGTAGCGGTGCGGCGACTCCACGTGCATGTCGCGCAGCGCCTCGGGCATGGCGCGCGCCATGATCTGGCGGTTCTGCAGCGCATAGCCGGTACCGGACGGACCCTGCGTGCGGTCCGACACTACCCACCAAGTACCATCGGCCGACCGTGCCAGGTCGATCGCATAGGCATGCAGATGCACGCCGCCCGGTGGCTGCCAGCCGTGGCAGGGCATCAGGTAGCCGTGCTGGCCGAACACCAGCGCGGGCGGCAACAGACCTTCGGCGATCAGGGTCTGGGGGCCGTAGATGTCGGCGAGCAGGCCATTCATCAGACGCGCCCGCTGGGCCACGGCGCGCTCCAGGAAATCCCATTCCTCGGAGGACACCAGGTGCGGCAGCAGATCCAGCTCCCAGGGGCGGTTGGCGCCCTTGGGGTCGGCATAGACGTTGTAGGTCACGCCATCGGAGGCGATGGCGTCGCGCACCTCATTGGCGCGCCGGCGCAGCATCTCCGGCGAGAGGTTTTCAAGCTGGTCGATCAGCGTTCGCCAGTGCGGGCGCAGGCGGCCGTCGGCGGCCAGCATCTCGTCATAACGATCGCTGGCGACCGGATAGCTTTCCAGTAGACGCTGGGGCATAAGTCAGTGAGTGGCCGGGCTGCGCGCCGCGCCTGCAACGGCGCCCGGCTCAGTTTTAGAAGTAGCGTAAGTCTAACGTAAAAGGAAACTCGATAGACGCCCGCGCCGGGGTGAGCTGCCATTTTCCCGGGGTATGGTTCATGCGGAAATAGCGCGCCAGGCGGCGGCTTTCCGCCTCGAAGGCATTGACCGGGAAGGTTTCGTAATTGCGGCCGCCCGGATGCACCACATGATATTGACAACCGCCCAGGCTGCGGCCATTCCACGTATCGATCAGGTCGAAGGTCAGCGGCGAATCCACCGGGATGGTCGGATGCAGCGCCGACGGCGGCTGCCAGGCCCGATAACGTACACCGGAGACGAACTGCCCGACGGTACCGGTCGGCTGCAGCGGCACCGGAACGCCATTGCAGGTCAGCACGTAACGGTCGGAGGCCATGCCGGTGATCTTGACCTGCAGGCGTTCCAGCGAGGAATCCACATAGCGCGCCGTGCCGCCGCCACTGTTTTCCTCGCCCAGCACGTGCCAGGGTTCGAGCGCAGTGCGCAATTCGACCTGCATGCCCTTGACGGCATAGTCGCCGATCTTGGGGCAGCGGAATTCCATGTGCGGCGCGAACCATTCGGCCCGCATGGGATAGCCGGCCTCGTTCATGTCGGCCATCACGTCGGCAAAATCCTGCTCGATGAAGTGCGGCAGCAGGAAGCGGTCATGCAGTTCCGTGCCCCAGCGCACCAGGCGCGCCGGCTTGTAGGGCTCTTTCCAGAAGCGCGCCACCAGACCACGCAGCAGCAGTTGCTGGGTCAGGCTCATGCGCGCATGCGGCGGCATTTCGAAGGCGCGCAGTTCCAGGAGGCCCAGGCGGCCGGTGGCGCTGTCGGGGGAATACATCTTGTCGATGCAGAACTCGGCGCGGTGGGTGTTGCCGGTCACGTCGATCAAGAGATTGCGCAGCAGGCGGTCCACCAGCCAGGGCGGGCATTCCCCTTTGGCGACCTGCTTGTCCATCTCGCTGAAGGCCAGTTCGATTTCCACCGTCGAATCGTTGCGCGCCTCATCGATGCGCGGCGCCTGCGAGGTCGGACCGATGAACATGCCCGAGAACAGGTAGGACAACGAAGGATGATTGTGCCAGTAGGAGATCAGGCTGCGCAGCAGATCGGGGCGTCGCAGGAAAGGTGAATCACTGGTCGTGATGCCGCCCAGGACCATGTGATTGCCGCCCCCGGTGCCGGAATGATGGCCATCGAGCATGAACTTTTCTGTCGTCAGGCGCGAGGCCCGTGCGGCCTCATACAGGTGGGTGGTCTGCTCGACCAGTTCGCTCCAGTTGTTGGCCGGCTGGATGTTGACCTCGATCACGCCCGGGTCGGGCGTGACGCTGAACTTGCGCAGACGCGGATCGTGCGGCGGCTCGTAGCCTTCCAGCAGGACCGGCTGCTTGAGCTCCTCGGCCACGGCCTCGATGGCGGCCACCAGTTCCAGATAATGCTCCAGCTGCGCCAGCGGCGGCATGAACAGGTAGAACACGCCATTGCGTACCTCGGCACACAGCGCGGTGCGGGTCAGCCAGTTGGCTGATTCGAAGGGGGCCGGCACGGTCTGGGTAGCGGTGCTGGCCGCCGTAGTGGCTGCACTGCTGCGGCCTTCGCCAGTGATGGCAGCGGCCGCGCTGGCAGCCTTGTCCGGGCGCGCCGCCGGTTCCTGCGGACTGCCCAGCTGGCGGCGGATCTCGGCGCTGCTGGGCAAGGGGCGGAAGTTCTGGGTGGGATCGGCCGGATGGATGGCGGGATACTCGCCCTCCTTGACCCAGGGCAGCGAATCCAGCGGCAGGCGATAACCCAGGGGAGAATCGCCCGGATACAGGTAGCAGCGCTCGCTGCGCAGGAACCACGCACCGCTCTGCCAGCCGAGTCCATCGTCGCGACGCGCCAGCGGCAGCACATGGCCGACCGCACTTTGCAGGCCCTGCGTGAAGACCTTCATCAGGCGCTCGCGCTCCTGCTTGTCATCCACGCGCGAATCGAATGGATCGACGTTGCCCGGCAGGCGGCGCTCGCGCCACATGTAGTAGAACACGTCTTCATAAGCCGGGAAGACGTTCTTGCCATCCACCTGCAAACGCTGCGCCACGCGATGCAGGAAATGGCTGGTGACGATCTTGTCGATTACGTTCGGCCGGGTCTCGTCGCCGATCAGGGCGGGATTGAGCCAGATCGGTTCACCGTCGCGGCGCCAGTAGCAATTGAGCGCCCAGCGCGGCAACTGCTCGCCCGGATACCACTTGCCCTGGCCGAAATGCGGCAGACCCTGCGCGGCGTACTTGTTGCGCATGCGGTGATACAGCTCGGCCGCCAGCGGCTTCTTGGTCGGGCCCATGGCGGCGGTGTTCCACTCCGGCTCGTCCGGGTGGTCCAGCGAGACGAAGGTCGGTTCGCCGCCCATGGTCAGGCGCACGTCATTGGCCTGCAGGTCAGCATCGATGGCATGGCCCAGTTTCTCGATGGCGGCCCATTGTTCTTCGGTGTAGGGCTTGGTCACGCGCGGCGCTTCCCAGATGCGCCTGACCGACATCAGGTGCTCGAACTCCACCTCACAGGGATCGACCAGGCCGCTGACCGGCGCAGCCGAGGCCGGCTCGGGCGTGCAGGACAAGGGGATGTGGCCTTCCCCGGCGAACAGGCCCGAAGTCGGGTCCAGCCCGACCCAGCCGGCACCGGGCAGATAGACCTCGCACCAGGCGTGCAGGTCGGTGAAGTCGGCCTCGGGACCGGAGGGACCATCCAGCGATTTCTGGTCGGCGGTCAGCTGGATCAGGTAGCCGGAGACGAAGCGCGCGGCCAGGCCCAGGTGGCGCAGCAACTGCACCAGCAACCAGGAGGAATCACGGCAGGAGCCGGACTTCAGGGTCAGCGTTTCTTCCGGCGTCTGCACGCCGGGTTCCATGCGGATGGTGTAGCCGATGTGATTGGCCAGCTTCTGGTTCAAGGCCACCAGGAAATTGGCGCTGCCCACCTTCTCGCGTGGAACGCTCTTGAGGAATTGCTCGAACAACGGCGACAACGGCAGTTTCTGGCGATAGGGCAACAGCTCGTTCTGCAGGTCCTCGGCATACTCGAAAGGGAACTGCTCGGCGTAAGGTTCGAGGAAGAAATCGAAGGGATTGATGACCGACATCTCGGCCACCAGATCCACCTCGATCTTGAATTCGGTGGTCTTCTCGGGGAACACCAGGCGTGCCAGGTAGTTCGATTCCGGGTCCTGCTGCCAGTTGATGAAATGCGGCTCGGGCAGCACGCGCAGCGAATAGCTCAGGATGCGGGTACGACTGTGCGGGGCGGGACGCAAGCGGACGACTTGCGGACCCAGGTTGATGGCACGGTCGTACTTGTAAGAGGTGACATGGTTCAGGGCCACGTGGATCGACATGGAATTCCTTTACGACAAGCAAATGGTCAAGCGCGGGGCTTGGTTGTTGGCGATATGCGGAGCAGTTCTCCTGCATACCTTGTTTTTCTTACCGCCTGATTACTTTCCTGATGACTATCCTGTTGGAGCTACCTCGTTGTGAGTGTATGTGAGAGTGTTAGTGCCGGGCGAAGAAAAACTTAAACTTTCGATCCTGAAGACTAAGTTTTTCACTCGCGTCGGTGAGCACGCCGCAAGCTCACCGGTGATTCATGTTAATGAAATCCCGCAGCCGCGGATAGATCTCGTTGTCCCAACGTCGTCCGTTGAAGACACCGTAATGCCCCACTGCCGTCTGAACATGGTGCAGACGCCTGTAGGGCCGGATGCTGCTGCACATTTCCTGTGCGGCCACGGTCTGGCCGACCGCACAGATATCGTCCTTCTCGCCCTCGATGGTGAAGAGCGCGGTGCGACGGATGGCGCGCGGGTCGACCACGCGTTCGCGGTAGGTCAGCTTGCCCAGCGGCAGCGCATGCTCCTGGAACACCGTGCGGACCGTTTCCAGATAGAACTCCGCCGGCAGGTCGGCCATGGCGAAATACTCTTCGTAGAAATCCCTGATCTGTGCCGCCTGCGCCTGCTCGCCCTCGACCAGATGATGATAGAGCTTGCGGAAAGCCTCGATGTGGCGGTTCAGGTTCATGTTCATGAAGGCGCCCAGCTGCACGAAGCCCGGATAGACACGCCGCCCGGCCCCGACATGGCGCGCCGGGACGGTGCTGATCATGTTCTTTTCGAACCAGCTGATCGGCTTGCTCTTGGCCAGCGCGTTGACCGCGGTCGGATTGACCCGGGTATCGAGCGGCCCGGCCATCAGGGTCAGGGTGCGCGGCTGCGCGGGGTGATTGTCCTCGGCCATGATCGAGGTGGCAGTCAGTGCGGCCACCGTGGGCTGGCACACGGCCAGCAGATGCGCGCCGGGACCGAGCACCGCGAGAAAATCGATGACATGGGAAACGTATTCATCCAGACCAAAGCGACCATGCTCCAGGGCAACATCGCGCGCATTGCGCCAGTCGGTGATGTAGACATCATGGTCACGCAGGAGCGTCCTGACGGTCCCGCGCAGCAGCGTGGCGAAGTGGCCCGACATCGGCGCCACCACCAGCACCTTGGGTTGGGCATCCGAGGTTTCCTTGCGGAAACGTAGCAGGCCACAGAAGGGCGTGGCGCTGATTTCCTCCTCGTGCACCGCAATTGTGCGCCCACCATCGACCACCTCGACGATGTCGAAGGGCGGGCGTGCATGGGTCAACTGGGTGCGCGCAAAGACCTCGCAGGCCGAGGCCATCTTGCGCAGGGCCGGATTGACCGGCATGCCGGGCCAGGTCGCTCCCAGCAGGGGCGCCATCATGCGGGCACAGGCCCGCAGCGGATCGGTGGCGTCGGCGTAGTTCTGGTAGAGCTGATAGGTATTGATCATGAAGCGCCGCCCTCGGTTGTCTCTTTTTGGTGTCCGCTCGCCCCGCCATCGATGCAATTGTCGTGCCATTGATGGTGACGCAAGCCCCGCGCGGACGGCATTTGTGCAATGCCGGATGCGCCAGATGGCTGCGCACATCACCTCGCGCACGCTCGATCGACTTTTCCCGCGAGCTGGCACAAGCCTTGCAAGTAGCGGTAGGCGGTCCGCTCCGGCGGCCCGTGTCCGCCCCGAGCGCAGACGGTGCGGACGATGAAGATGATGAACAAGACACCGCCGCTCACGCGGCCGCGTGCCCAAAGTCAACCTGCACAAAACAGATAAGGGACTGACATGCCTAAGACGACTTTGCGCATCACCAGCAAGAACTACTCCTCGTGGTCCCTGCGCGGCTGGCTCATGGCCAGGTTCGCCGGGCTCTCTTTCGAGGAAGACATCGTACCGCCGGACGATCCGTCGGCACGGGCAGAGATCCTGCTGCTGTCTTCCTCCATCCTGGTACCCAGCCTGCACCATGGCGACGTACTGGTATGGGATACGCTGGCCATTGCCGAATATCTCAACGAAATCCGCCCCGGTGCAAAGCTGCTGCCGGCCGACCTCGCCGCCCGTGCGCATTGCCGCTCGGTATGCGGTGAAATGCACTCGGGCTTCTCGGCCCTGCGCGCAGCGCTGCCGATGAATCTCAAGGGCCACTTCCCCAACTTCAAGGTGTGGTCCCGCGCCGAAGCCGACATCGTACGCATCACCACCATCTGGAAGGAATGCCTGGCCAAGTATGGCGGCCCCTTCCTGTTCGGCGAACAGCGCACCATGGCCGATGCCATGTACGCGCCCGTGGTGACGCGCTTCATGACCTATGACGTCAAGCTCGATCCGATCTGCACCGCCTATGCCAAGCGCATCATGGCCATGCCGGAGATGCAGGAATGGATCGCGGCAGCCAAAAAGGAACCGGAGGATATCGACGAACTGGACGTGGAATTCTAGGGCGCAGAAGCATCAGCACCAATGAGCAAAGGCAGCAAAGTCGCGCCCGTTTTTTGTCGCAGGCCCATGGCGGGAGACCGCAGAAAGGATGGATGTGATGAATACCGTAGCTGATCCAAGCGTACTGGCGCAAAACACCTTCTCGCATGTGAGCGAGGGCGACACGCCCTATGAAACCGGCGGTCTGCGCGACTTCTTCCTGTATCGCGACCTGGGCATTGCCGCCGCTACCGGCGGCCAGGTGGTGGCCCAGCTGGTCAAGGCCAACATGGCGCCCCAGACGGGTACCGGGTGGCACCGACACGAAGCCAACTTCCATATCGTCATCATGTTGAAAGGCTGGGCGCGCTTCATGTATGAAACCGAGGTCACGCTGGTCAAGGCGGGCGATTGCGTGCACCAGCGACCGGGCATCGTGCACTTCCTGTTCGACTATTCGCCCGACATGGAATATCTCGAAATCGTTAGTCCGGCCGACTTCAAGACCATCGATATGCCGGCCCCCTGCGCGGTTCCCGCAGCCACGCCATGGAATAACTGAAGCCGCTGCGGGTCTGCGTTTGATGGCAGCAGACCCGCACGGGCGAGGAGCAAAAGCATGCAATTTTCCTCTGTCAAAAATTTCAAGCCTCTGTTAGTCTTTCTTCATGCACGCTGGCTCTGGCGTGCAGGTGCAGTTCCCTAGCGCCATCGCATTACGCTGTACCCACGCTGTAGTTTTGCCGTACCCACCGCCTCTGTTTTCGTTACAACCCACTTAGAAAGATTCCCGCTCCCCACGGGAACACGAAGCAAATCTATGGCACATTTTTTTGATGAGATGTATTCAGGAGGCGCCGGCAGCGAAGCAGGTCAAGTGCGTCAGCACTATGCAGAATTCGCCAGCTGGCTTTCCGCGCAATCGCCGGAAATCATCGCCCGCAAACGTGCCGAATCCGACCTGATCTTCCGCCGCGTCGGCATTACCTTTGCCGTCTATGGAAACGATGCCGGCACCGAGCGCCTGATCCCCTTCGACATCATCCCGCGCATCATCCACAAGGCCGAATGGGCCAAACTGGAAGCGGGACTGGTCCAGCGCGTCAAGGCGCTCAACATGTTCATCCACGACATCTACCACGAGCAGAAGATCGTCAAGGCCGGCATCATCCCGCCCGAGCAGATCTTCCAGAACGCCCAGTACCGGCGCGAGATGCAGGATGTGAACGTGGTCAACGACATCTACGCCCACATCGCGGGTGTCGATATCGTGCGCGCGGGCGAAGGTGAATTCTACGTCCTGGAAGACAATCTGCGCGTGCCGTCCGGGGTCTCCTACATGCTGGAGAACCGCAAGATGATGATGCGGCTCTTCCCCGACCTCTTCAAGCGCCACAAGATCGCGCCGGTCGATCACTATCCCGACCTGCTGCTGGACAACCTGCGTTCGGTGGCCCCGGCCGGGGTGACCGATCCGACGGTGGTGGTGATGACTCCCGGCATGTACAACTCGGCCTACTTCGAGCATGCCTTCCTGGCCCAGCAGATGGGGGTGGAACTGGTGGAGGGGCAGGATCTGTTCGTCAAGGACAACGTGGTCTACATGCGCACCACGCGCGGCCCCAAACGGGTCGACGTGATCTATCGCCGCATCGACGACGACTTCCTCGATCCGCTGGCCTTCCGTCCCGATTCGGCCCTCGGTGTGCCGGGCCTGCTGCAGGCCTATCGCGCCGGCAAGGTGACGCTGACCAATGCCATCGGTACCGGCGTGGCCGACGACAAGTCGATCTATCCGTATGTGCCGGACATGGTGCGCTTCTATCTGACCGAAGAACCCATCCTCAACAACGTACCGACTTACCAGTGCCGCAAGAAGGAAGATCTCTCCTACACCCTGGCCAATCTGGAAAAGCTGGTGGTCAAGGAAGTGCACGGTGCTGGTGGCTACGGGATGCTGGTCGGCCCGGCCTCCACCAAACAGGAAATCGAGGACTTCCGCGCGCGCATCATCGCCAAACCCGATGGCTACATCGCCCAGCCCACGCTGGCCCTGTCGGTGTGCCCGACCTATGTGGAGTCCGGCATCGCGCCGCGCCACCTGGATCTGCGTCCCTTCGTCTTGTCGGGCAAGCAGATCACCATGGTCAAGGGCGGCTTGACGCGCGTGGCCTTGAAGGAAGGCTCGCTGGTGGTGAATTCGTCGCAAGGCGGCGGCACCAAGGACACCTGGATTCTGGAGAAATAAGATGCTCAGCCGTACCGCCGATCACCTCTTCTGGATGGCCCGCTACACCGAGCGCGCCGAGAACACCGCCCGCATGCTGGACGTGCACGTACAGACCGCGCTGCTGCCGCAATCGGTGGATGACGCCGAGCAGGGCTGGCGTGCCGTGCTGGGCATCTCGGAACTGCTCTATGGCTACAACCAGAAATACGACAAGCTCACGCAAAAGGATGTCATCGACTTCATGGTGCGTGACCCCAACAATCCGTCCTCGATCGCCTCCTGCCTGCGCCAGGCGCGCGAGAATGCGCGTGCCGTACGCGGCGCGCTGACCACCGAAGCCTGGGAGATCCAAAACGCCACCTGGATCAAGATGCAGTCCTACCTGCAAACCAATGCGCTGGAACAGAACCCCAGCGACTTCTTCGAATGGGTCAAGCATCGTTCGCATCTCTCGCGCGGTGTCACCATCGGCACCATGCTGGAGGACGAGGCCTTCCACTTCATCCGCCTGGGCACCTTCCTGGAACGTGCCGACAATACGGCGCGCATCATCGATGTCAAGTTCCACGGCACCAAGGAAGCGCAGTCGCAGAAGCTCAATGGCCAGTCGCAGTCGCAAAGCCAGGCCGCCCGCGATGAAGCAGGACAGCTGGACTTCTACTACTGGGCGGCGATCCTGCGTTCGGTGTCGGGCTTCGAGATCTACCGCAAGGTCTACCGCGACGTCATCACGCCTGAACGGGTGGCCGAGCTGCTGATCCTGCGCGCGGACATGCCGCGTTCGCTCTTGGCCTGCATGGGCAACGTGATCTCCAACCTGCACCATGTGCGCAACGATGTCTCGGCCGATACCGAGCGCTTTGCCGGCAAGCTGCATGCCGACCTGAAGTTCGCCCGCATCGAGGAAATCCTGGAGGCCGGATTGCACGATACGCTCACCGAGTTCCTGGAGCGCATCTTCGAGCTGGGCAATCGCATCAGCCGCGATTTTCTTGTTCCTTTGGCAGCGTAAGCCGCTCCGGCTGTGCCTGGCGCGCAAGAAAGAAGCACAGCCGCTGTCATCTTTTCGGGAAACAGGCCGTTACTGTAGGTACGTCACGACAGATGCCCCCGGCGCGCACGCTCTGGCGCCGGGCCTTACGGTAAAATCCGGCTTTCCGTTTCCACGTATCACGTTGCCATCATGACCTACTGCGTAGCCATGCGCCTCAACAGCGGCCTGGTGTTCCTGTCCGATTCGCGCACCAATGCGGGAGTGGACCACATCGGGACCTTCCGCAAGATGAGTGTTTACGAAAATCCGGGCGACCGCGTGATGGTCTTGATGACCGCCGGCAACCTGTCGATTTCGCAATCCATCCGCCAGATGCTCACCGAGCGCACCAATGCCGAGGGACGCAGCATCTGGACCGCCACCACCATGTACGAAGCCGCGCAGATCCTGGGCGACGCCATTCGCGCCGTGCATGACCGCGAAGCCGCCGAGCTGAGCAAGTTCGGTATCGATTTCAACGTCAGCATCATCTTTGGCGGACAGATCCGTGGCGAGCGTTGCCGCCTGTTCCAGATGTATTCCGCAGGCAACTTCATCGAATCGCACGATGAGAACACCTACTTCCAGATCGGCGAATCCAAGTACGGCAAGCCCATCATCGACCGCGTGGTCACCCCCCAGACCTCGCTGGACGAGGCGGCCAAGTGTGCGCTCATCTCCATGGATTCGACCTTGAAGTCCAACATCTCGGTGGGCCTGCCGCTGGACCTGCTGGTCTATGAAAGCGAAGACCTGGCCGTGACCCGCTTCGTCACCATCGATGAGCAGAACCAGTATTTCCAGATGATCCGGCGCAGCTGGGGTTCGCAATTGAAGCGCGTCTTCGAGGCCATCGACGATCCGGTCTGGGATGCCCCACCGGAAGACACCCTCAATGTGCTCTCGACGGCCACCGACATCAGCGAGCCGGTGCGCGTGCCGCCGCCCAATGGCGTGGCGAGGGGACTGCAGGCGGTACCGCGGCAGATCCTGGCCGAACAGGATGGGGATGTCGGGCAGGCGAGCTGAACTGTTAGATTTTTCTTTTTGGAAACTTAGTTTTTGTTTTGACAAAACTAAGTTAAAACCAAGTTTTCATTTGGCGGGAAATGTTCTGCCGGAAATAAAAAAAGGCTGCATTCCGAAGAATGCAGCCTTTTAAACTTTGTAAATCCTTAAAAGGATTTACATGATTTGCATGGCTTTGCCTGTCCGGCTTAGCGCACGATGGTCTGCGCTTCGCCTTCGGCGCGGGCGCGGATGGTACCGATGCGGTAGACGGTTTCACCAGCGGCCTTCAAGTGAGCTTCAGCAGCGTCGGCGTTTTCCCGGGAGACGATCACGGTCATGCCGATGCCACAGTTGAAGACGCGGTGCATTTCCGCATCGGCCACGCCACCGTGCTGCTGCAGCCAGGTGAACAGCGGCGGCATGGTCCAGGACTTGGCATCCAGTTCAGCGGTCAGGTGATCCTGCAGCACGCGCGGGATGTTCTCGACCAGGCCGCCACCGGTGATGTGGACCATGCCCTTGACTTCCAGCTTCTCCATCAGCGACAGCAGCGGCTTGACGTAGATGCGGGTCGGGGCCATCAGTACATCGGCCAGCTTGCGGCCGTGGAAATCGGCGTCCAGGTCCGGCTTGGCCACCTCCAGGATCTTGCGCACCAGCGAATAACCGTTGGAATGCGCACCCGACGAGGCCAGGCCCAGCACCACGTCGCCCGGGGCAATCTTGGTGCCGTCGATGATCTTGGACTTTTCCACCGCGCCCACGGCAAATCCTGCCAGATCGTATTCACCATCGGGGTACATGCTGGGCATTTCAGCGGTTTCACCGCCGATCAGGGCGCAGCCGGCCTGTTCGCAACCGGCGGCGATGCCCTTGATGACATCGGTGGCCGAGGGCACGTCCAGCTTGCCGCAGGCAAAGTAATCCAGGAAGAACAGCGGCTCGGCGCCCTGCACCAGGATGTCGTTGACGCTCATGGCCACCAGGTCGATACCGACCGTATCGTGACGATTGAGGTGGAAGGCCAGCTTGAGCTTGGTGCCCACGCCGTCGGTACCGGAGACCAGCACCGGCTCCTTGTACTTCTTGCTGATCTCGAACAGGGCACCGAACCCGCCAATGCCGCCCAGCACGCCTTCGCGGGTAGTGCGCTTGGCGAACGGCTTGATCGCTTCGACCAGGGCGTCACCGGCATCGATATCGACGCCAGCGTCACGGTAGGAGAGGGAGACATTGGAAGGTGAAGTCATGATGAAATATTGCCAGTGAAGACGGTAAAATAGGGGATTCAGGGGCGAAGCCGCCCTGCCAAGCCGTGATTTTAACAAAACCGACACTCCCGAACTCCGAATCCATGCCTTTTTCTTTATCCGAAGAGCAAAAACAGAACCTGGCGTGGCTCATTGTCGGCATTTTGCTATTGACGCTGCTGGTGGCGCTGGGGCCGATGCTGTCCCCCTTTGTTGCCGCCGGCATCATCGGTTATGCGCTCAACCCCGGCGTGGACTGGATCGCCAGCCGTCGCATCGGTCCGGTCCGCGTCCCGCGTTTCGTGGGCGTGACGATCATGGTGTTGCTGCTGATCCTGGCTGGCCTGGCCCTGGTGCTGATCGTGGCACCGCTGGTGCTGCGCCAGATCCCGCTGCTGCAGGCCCAGATACCGCCGCTGCTGGACAAGTTGAATGCCTTCCTCTCGCCGCGCCTGCACCAGCTGGGTATCGACGTGCGACTGGACCTGGCCGGCATCAAGGCCTTGCTCACGCAGCAGATCAGCACCAGCGGCGACGAGCTGTGGAGTTCGGTGCTGGCCTCGGCCAAGGTAGGCGGCACGGCGCTGCTGGCCTGGCTGGCCAATCTGCTGTTCGTGCCGATGGTGCTGTTTTACCTGCTGCAGGACTGGCATCCCTTCCAGAAACGCCTGCAGATCCTGATCCCGCGCCGCTGGGCCGGTCGCGTCAACACCATGGCGACCGAGGTCGACAGTCTGCTGGGACAGTACCTGCGTGGACAATTGCTGGTGATGCTGGTGCTGGCGGTCTATTATTCGGTTGCGCTCAGCGTCGCCGGATTCGACAGCGCCCTTCCCGTGGGCGTGTTGACGGGCCTGCTGGTGTTCATCCCCTACGTGGGTTTTGGTCTCGGGCTGGTGCTGGCGATACTGGCCGCCATCCTGCAATTCGATGGTGCCATCGGCCTGTTGTGGGTGGCCCTGATTTATGGCGTGGGACAGGTGCTGGAAAGCTTCATCCTCACGCCCAAGCTGGTGGGCGAGCGTATCGGCCTGCATCCGCTGGTGGTGATTTTCGCCTTGCTGGCCTTCGGCCAGTTGTTCGGATTCGTCGGCGTGCTGCTGGCGCTGCCGGCCTCGGCCATTGTCTCGGTGATCGCCATCCATGTGCGGCGCGAGTATCTGGCCAGCAATTTTTACAACCGTTGAAGAGTCTATGATTGATCACAGCCCCCCCTGCCCTTGCAGGACGCTGCGCAGGCCCGGGCGCTTGGCGCCGTCCTGCATTAACTGGCTGCCATACCCTGACAGCCGCCGTAGCTGATACACGCCGATGAAACAGATTCCGCTCGATTTGAGCGCGGACCAGCCGCAAAGCTTCGACAGCTTCGTGACCGGCCGCAATGCAGAACTGCTGGAGCGCTTGAAGCTGCTGGCCACGGCCGGCGCGGAGCAATCCGCCCAGCGCGGCAGCGCCAGCACCGACCGCTTCATTTACCTCTGGGCCGAAGCCGGTGCCGGCAAGACCCACCTGCTGCATGCCCTGGCCACCAAGGCCGGACAGGAAGGCCAGCGCGCACGCCTGATCGGTGCCGACTCTCCCGACGCCGCCTTCGACTATCACCCGCAGACCAGCCACTACCTGCTCGACGATGTCGATCAGCTGTTCGAGGAACAGCAGATCGCTGCCTTCAACCTGTTCAACCAGATCCGCGAACAGGGCGGCTGCATGGTCTGCACCGGCACCCTGCCCCCGACCCGCCTGGAGTTGCGCGAAGACCTGCGCACCCGGCTCGGCTGGGGCCTGATCTACCAGGTGCATGACCTGTCGGACGACGAGAAGATCGCCGCCCTGCTGCAGATCACCCTGGACCGCGGCCTGGAGATCCCTCCCGCCGTGATGATGTACATGCTCACCCACTACCGGCGCGACATGCCCTCGCTGTCGCGCATGCTCGACGCGCTGGACCGCTACTCGCTGGCCACCAAGCGCGCCATCACCCTGCCCTTGCTACGCGAACTGTTACAACAGGAATCCGGAGAACAATGAACCTCGCCCTTTTCGATCTCGACCATACCCTGCTGCCGCTCGACTCCGACCACGAGTGGGGCGAATTCATGGCGCGCATCGGCGCCGTGGATGCCGACAGCTTCCGCAAGGCTAATGACGAATGGTTCGCCCATTACCAGAACGGCACGCTCGATCCGGTGGCTTACCTGGAGTTCGCGCTGGGCAACCTGTCGCGCTTCACGCGCACACAGCTCGACGAGATGCACCTGCAATTCATGGACGAAGTGGTCAAGCCCGCCATCCTGCCGCAAGCCGTAGCCCTGGTGAAGAAGCATCTCGACGCCGGTGACCTGGTGGCCATCGTCACCGCCACCAACCACTTCGTGACCAAGCCCATCGCCTCGCATTTCGGCGTGGAACACCTGATCGCCGCCCTGCCCATGCTCGATGAAAAGGGCAACCTCACCGGGAAGCTCGACGGTACGCCTACCTTCGGCCCGGGCAAGATCGTGCATACCGAAGCCTGGTTGGAACGCCTGGGCTTCAAGCTGGCCCAGTTCGAGCGCAGCTACTTCTACAGCGATTCGCAGAACGACATTCCGCTGCTCGAACGCGTGACCGATCCCATCGCCACCAACCCCAACGACAAGCTGCTGGCGCATGCCCAGGCGCGCGGCTGGCCGGTGCTGAACCTCTTCGCCGACGGCCACGCGCAATGATCAAGAAACTGATTCGCTCCATTCTGGGCCGGGGCAAGACCGCCGCTGCCGAGGGCACCGAGCCGCCCAAGAAATCGCGCGCCAAGGCGGGTGCCAACGGGGGGAAGATCGAGCCCGACGTGCTCGGCCCCAAGCAGCACGGCATCGATCCGGCACTGGTTTCGCCCAATGCGGTGCGTGTGACGCAGACCCTGCAGGAAGCCGGCTACAAGGCCTTCATCGTCGGCGGTGCGGTACGTGACCTGCTCCTGGGCATCAAGCCCAAGGACTTTGATGTGGCCACCAATGCCACGCCGGAACAGGTCAAGCAACTGTTTCGCCGCGCCTTCATCATCGGCCGCCGCTTCCAGATCGTGCATGTGATGTTCGGTCAGGAACTGATCGAAGTCACCACCTTCCGTGGTGCCTCGGCCGAAGCGGCGCCCAAGGATGAGCACGGCCGCGTACTGCGCGACAACACCTTCGGCGAGCAGCATGAGGATGCCACCCGGCGCGATTTCACCATCAACGCGATGTACTACGATCCGGCCAGCCAGGCGGTGCTGGATTATCACGGCGGCATCGCCGACATCCGCGACAAGAAACTGCGCATCATCGGCGAACCGGAAGCGCGCTACCGCGAAGACCCGGTGCGCATGTTGCGCGTGGTGCGCTTCGCGGCCAAGCTCAAGTTCACCATCGACCCGGCCAGCAGCGCGCCAATCCGCGTGATGGCCCCGCTGATCGACAACGTACCCGCAGCCCGTGTCTTCGATGAAATGTTGAAGCTGCTCATGAGCGGCCATGCCCTGGCCTGCCTGCAGCAGTTGCGCAAGGAGGGTCTGCATCACGGCCTGCTGCCGCTCTTGGATGTGGTGCTGGAACAGCCGCTGGGGGAGAAGTTCGTCAGCCTGGCGCTGGCCAATACCGATGCCCGCGTCAAGGAAGGCAAGGGGGTCTCGCCGGGCTTCCTGTTCGCTTCGCTGCTGTGGCATCAGGTGCTGGAGAAATGGCGTGCCTACCAGGCTGCCGGTGAGTATCCGATCCCCGCGCTGCATCTGGCCGCCGATGACGTGCTCGATGCGCAAACCGAGAAGCTGGCACTGCAACGCAAGATCGCCTCCGACATGCGCGACATCTGGGCCATGCAGCCGCGCTTTGAACGTCGCGTCGGCAAGGCGCCCTACAAGCTGTTGGAACATCTGCGCCTGCGCGCCGGTTTCGATTTCCTGCTGCTGCGCTGCCAGTCCGGTGAACTCGATGCCGAACTCGGCGAATGGTGGGAAGCCTTCATCGCCGGCAACGGTGCCGAGCGTGAAGAACTGATCGCCCGCAAGCCAGCCGATGCCGCCAGCGGCGGTGCCGGCCCCAAGAAGCGCAAGCGCCGAGGCGGACGTAGCCGCAGCAAGTCTGGCGCCGACATGGGCGGCAACGACAGCGGTATCGAGCAGGAGAGCACGCCGCCCGCAGAGACCCGCACACCCGCCCTCAAGGAAGCGGCCGAGAGCGCCGCTGAACCGGCCGACACCGGGACCGCAGAAGCTCCCAAGCGCCGTCGCCGTCGTCGCAGCAGTAGTGGCGCTGGTGGTAGCGGCGCGGGTGGTGACAGTACGCCTGCGGGCGACGACTGAGCCGCGTGGCGTCCTCTTTCACGCGGGCCTGGATCGGTATCGGTGGCAACCTGGGCGATGCCCGCGCCACCGTCGAAGAGGCGCTCGCCCACCTGGCCCGGCTGCCGCAGTCGCAACTGCTGCGCAGCTCCTCGCTCTATCGCACCGCCCCCATCGATTCCAGCGGCGATGACTACGTCAACGCCGTGGCGTTGCTCAGTACCTCACTCACGGCGCTGGATCTGCTGCACGCCCTGCAGGCCATCGAACTGCAGCACGGACGCGAACGCCCCTATCGCAATGCCCCCCGCACGCTGGATCTGGATGTGTTGATGTACGGGGATGCACGCCTGCAGGAAGAGGCACTGATCGTCCCGCATCCGCGTATGACGCAGCGCGCCTTCGTGCTGGTGCCCATGCTGGAGATCGATGCGGACGTGGTGATCCCGGGACAGGGACCGGCCCGCGATTTTCTCGATGCGATCAAGAACCAGGCCATCAGCCGGCTATGACTTGCTTGCCGCGACAGGAAAATTTCATTCCTGCCCGATGGGCTCCCCTCCTGCGCTGACGTACAAGCAAGCCCAACAGGCCGGGAAAGCCTGGTCGTCATCGATTCACAATCGATGGGCATCTCATCAAAATCATCTTGCAGCTTCGCAATGAATTGATATTCGAAAGCGATCGAATTGCTTGAAACCTGGGTTCTTTAGTTTCCAGCAAATGAGACATTTCTGATTTTTAGCGCCGATACAAAAAAATAGACTGCTGCTCCGATCGTCTTGCCCTTTCGCAAGGCGGGTATCACGGAGGAGAGTCCTTTGAACCGGCTGCGCTACAAACTGATCTTCAACCGTCATCGCGGCATGGTGATGGCAGTGACAGAAACCGCGTCTGTCATCAGTGCCAAGAGGAGAGGAACGGCCCGAGCCGCAATGGTGCCGCTCACGCTGCTGCCATGGCGCACCGCGCGCATTGCACTGTGCGTTGCCCTGGCATGGCAGAGCCTGTCGCATGCGCAGATCCTGATAGACCGCAACGCGCCGCGCGAAGAGCAGCCGGTGGTGCTCAGGGGCGCCAATGGCGTACCGGTAGTGAACATCCGGCAGCCCAACGCCAAGGGCCTGTCAGTCAACAGCTACCGGCGTTTTGATGTGGATGGTCGGGGAGTCATCCTCAACAACGCGGGCGGCTCCAGCAAGACCGAACTGGGCGGCTACATCGCCGGCAATCCCTGGATGCCCCAGGGTGGCGCGCAGGTCATTCTCAACCAGATCAACTCACCGGACCCGAGCTACCTGCGTGGCTTCATCGAGGTCGCCGGCAACCGGGCGCAGGTGATCATTGCCAATCCCTCCGGCATCACCTGTGCCGGTTGCGGCTTCATCAATGCGCAGCGCGCCACCATGACCACGGGGACGCCGGTCATCCGACAGGGCAACCTGGAGAGCTATCGTGTTGGCGGCGGCGTCATCAGCTTTGAAGGATCCGGCCTGCGAGCCGGTGGCACGACATATGCGGAGGTGATCGCCCGAGCGGTCCGTGTTCATGCTGCCTTGCGCGCCGGAGAGCTCCGGCTCACCACCGGTCTCAATACGGTCAGCGCCGATCACGCGCAGGTCACGCCGGAGAGCTCATCCGGCCATGCACCGTCGATGCGCGCCATCGACGTGGCCGAACTGGGCGGCATGTATGCCGGCCACATTTACTTGACCGCCACCGAGCATGGTGTGGGCGTGCACAACGGCGGCACCTTGGCAGCCACCGAAGGAGAGCTGGTCGTCACGGCGGCGGGCCGTCTGGAAAACACCGGGACCATCGCTGCTGGCCGGGATGTGCAGATACGCAGTGCGGGCGTGCTGCGCGTGACGGCCAAAGGTATCCACAATCACGCGGGTGCATTGCTGCTTGGCGGCGGTGTCTCGCTCTCGGCCGGTGCGGGGCAGGACTTCATCAACCGGGGCCTGATCGATGGCGTCACCACGCGCATCCAGGCCGGCACGCTCTATAACCTCGGTAGCGGACGCATTTACGGTGACCGCATCGCGCTTGCTGTGGAGGTGCTGCACAACGCTTCGGAAACCATCGATGGCGTGCTGCGGGCCCCGGTCATCGCGGCACGTGAGCGTCTGGATATCGGGACCAGGGTGCTCCACAACAGCGAGAAGGCGCTGCTGTATTCAGCCGAGGACATGTCCATTGGCGGCGCCATCGGCAGCGACCATCGTGCGAGCGGACGCGCGCGCGAAGTCAACAATACCAGTGCGACTGTCAATGCGGATGGTGCACTCACCATTGCGGCCGATGCGATCAACAATCGCAATGCGCATTTCGAGATCGCCGACGAGAGCAAGCCGGGACGCCGGATCATCAACTACCGGCTGGTGGGATCTTCCGATTTCATCTCGGGAGAGCACGCGCGCATCATCCACAAGGATAATGGCCAGATCATCGCTGCCGAGAACTGGCGAGCCATGGGCGATGAAGACAACTTCCGCCTGCTTTTACCCTCGGCGCAATCCCCCTTTGATGGACAAATGTTCGGTCAATGGATCATCTACGACGGCACCGAGCAGATCCAGCGCACCATCGTCACGCGCAGCGCACCCGGCATGATCACCTCCGGCGGCAGGATGAATCTGGCCGCCGGGGTGGTCAACAACTACGCCAGTCAGTTCATCGCCGGGGGCACCCTGGCCGGTGACAACGTCAATGGCACCGCCATCCGCAATACCGGTCCGCTGGGCAGGCAGATCGTTACCTCGGTGGGTACGGGGGTAAAAACCTACATCAAGGGTCATCGCTTCAAGGCCGATGACCGTCGTTATGAGAGCGCACCCTACGCCTCTCAAACGATAGAAACCCGATTCCCACTTGATGTGAGCGCCACGCACGAGGTGGGCAGCACGCGCGACCTGAGCCTGCCGGCCAATGCCTTGTACCAGATCAATCAGAGCAGCGTGACGGCGCCACTGGTGCAGACCGATCCGCGCTTCATCGGTGAGCGGAATTGGTTGTCTTCTGACGTCCTCGTTCGCGCGTATCGGGATCGCGCGGGTCCCGCGCCGGGTTACCAGCGTTTCGGCGATGGATTCTACGAACAACAACTGATCCAGCGCCAGATCCAGGAGGCCACCGGCCAGCGCTATCTGAACGGATTCAGCAACAACGAGGCGCAATATCTGGCGCTGATGCAAGCCGGGCTGCAGCAGGCGCAGACCCAGCGTTATGCCTTGGGCATTGCGCTCTCCAAAGCACAGATCGCCCAGCTCAAGACCGACATCGTCTGGCTGGTACAACGCAAGGTAACGCTGGCCGATGGCAGTGAGCAGGAAGTGCTGGTGCCGCAAGTCTATCTGCAGCCGTCGAATCTGCGTGTCAGTGGCCGACAGACCCTGATCGCCGGTAATGAGGTGGTGCTACAGAGCGTGCAGGACGTCATTAATCGGGGCGGCACCATTGCCGCGCGTGGGGGCGTGACGCTGCGCGCGGAGAACGTGCGCAATCTCGGCGGCAGTATCGATGGGGGCGATGTCCGTGTCGCAGCCACCACCGATATCGAGCATGCCGGTGGCGTCATCAGTGCCAATGACAAGCTGACCTTGAGTGGGGGCCGCGATGTGGTGATCCGCAGTACCAGCGTCACCACCGCCAATGCCACCACCACGGGCAGCAACATCGATCAGGTAGCCAGCGTCAACGGCAAGGACGTGGTGCTGCTGGCCGGCCGCGATCTGCAAGCCGATGCCGCCGTCATTGCCGCCAGCGGCGACGCCACGCTCTCGGCTGGAAGGGATGTGCGTCTTGGTGTGATCCAGGAGTATTTCCGGCAGGAGATCCGCTGGGCCGATGACAAGGGCGGCAGCAACTGGGTCAGCCGCTTGACCGGTCCGAACTTCGTGGACCGCGCCAATGGTGCACACGGCACCAATGAGGTCGGTGTCAATCGCGCCGTGGTGAGCGGCAGCAAGGAGGTCGCCACGCAGGTCAGCGGCAACAGCGTCCGCATCCAGGCGGGTCAGGATGTGACGAGCAAGGGCGCGCAGGTAGTCGCTGAAGGCGCGCTGCAAGTCGAGGCCGGACGTGACGTGCGTATCGGCACCGCCAACGTCTCGGCCAGTGCACGTGACCAGGGACAGCGCAGCAGCAGCGGGATCCTGTCGGCCACGACGGTGCGCACCGATGACGCCAGCAGCACCAGCCGGGAGGCAGGCAGTATCTTCTCCGGGGATACCGTTCTTGTGCGCTCCGGGAACGATGTGAATGTTAAAGGCAGCCAGATCGTTTCTACGCAGGGGACGACCATTGTGGCGGGCAATGACGTGAACATTGTTGCCGCAAGCGAGAGCAGCACCCAGCGCAACTTCCGTCAGGAGACCAAGAGTGGCGTGATGGGGGCGGGCATCGGCGTGACGGTGGGTAGCCGCATGCAGAGCCGCGATGTGGATCGCAATAGCGAGACTGCGTCGGCATCGACCATTGGCAGCGTGCAAGGCGATGTGGGCATCGTGGCGGGCAATCGCTATACGCAGGTGGGTAGCGATGTGCTGGCACCGGGTGGCGACATCGACATCGTGGCCCGGACGGTCAGCATTCTCGCTGCACAGCAGAGCAGCCGTACCGTGACCGAGGACAAGTTCCGTCAGCAAGGGGTGACGGTGGCGGTGACCAGTCCGGTGTTGTCGGCGGTGCAGACGGTGCAGCAGATGGCGGAGGCGGCCAGCAAGACCAAGAGTGGCCGCGCACAGGCACTGGCTGCTGCAACGGCGGGCATGTCGGTTTATAGCGCCGTGGGAGAGATGCAGAAAGGCGCTGCCGAGGGTTCGGCCAACGTCGGCATCAGCGCCACGATTGGTAGCAGCCAGAACAGCAGTCGTACTGAACAGAACACGGTGATGCAACGCGGCTCTACCGTTGTTTCCGGTGGCGACATGAGCATCAGCGCCAAGGGGGACGGCGCTAACAGCAACATCACCATTGCAGGCAGTGACATCAATGCCAAGGGCAATCTGGCGCTCAAGGCGGACAACGATATCAATCTCATCGCTGCTCAAAACACGGATGTACAGCATGGTGACCGGTCGTCGTCGTCGTGGGGAGTTGGCTTTACTGCGCAGTTTGGTACCAAAGCCCAGTTTGGTGTTACCGCCAACGCGGCGGGGAGTCGTGGCAATAGTGATGGCAAAGATGTGTCCAACGTCACGACGCAGGTGCGTGCGGGCGGGCAGGTCAAGATTGAATCTGGGCGCGATACCAATCTGATTGGGGCAGCCGTCTCAGGTGAACAGGTGGCGGCGAATGTGGGCCGTGATCTGAACATCGCCAGCGTACAGGACACCAGCACCTTCAAGAGTCGGGACCAGAGCATTGGCGGCAGCGCCACGATAGGCCCTTCTTCTGGAGGAAGCATCAGCGCAAGCCGCAGTCGTGTGGATGCGGACTACGCGAATGTAGGCCAGCAGGCGGGGATCACATCCGGCGATGGTGGATTCCAGGTCAACGTTAAAGGCAATACGGATCTGAAGGGTGCGCAGATTGCCAGCACGGACAAGGCGGTGGAGCAGGGTAAGAACAGCCTGACGACGGGGACGCTGACCAGCGGTGATATCCAGAATCGGAGTCAATACTCGGCGCAGAGTCAGAGCGTTAGCGCCGGAACCTCTGGTGGTAAGCCAGGCGGAGGTGCTGGGATTGGCAGCGCATCGGGCAGCGAGACGAGCGTGACGCGTAGTGGCGTTTCTGGCGCTGCCGTGACCATTACGAACGCACAGGCACAACAGGAAAAAACCGGCCAGAGTCCAGATCACGCGGTGGCCTCGTTGGATACGTCTGTGCGTACCGGCAAGGACAGTAGCAATAGCTTGGCCAAGAACTGGGATAGCAATCAACTGCGTGAGGATGTAGAGGCGCAGGCCAAGATTACACAGGCGTTTGGACAGCAGGCTTCCAAGTTGATCGGAGACTATGCTGAGCAACAGCAGAAGAAGGCGGAAGACTTGCGCAAGCAGGCCAATGCCGCAACTGATCCTGCCGTGGCAACACAGCTCAATGATCAGGCCAGTGCGTTGGAAACTAAGTGGGGGCCAGATGGAAACATGCGGGCTTTGGCGCACACCGTTGTGGGCGGGCTCACAGGTGGTCTCGCCGGTGCAGCTGGTGCGGGAGTGGGTACCTTAGCCGCACCTAATGTGGCTGCAGCCCTGAATAATGCTGGTGTGGATGCTGATCTGGCGAAGGTGTTGACGGCGCTGTCGAGTACCTTGGTGGGCGCAGCTGTGGGTGGGACGCCGGGAGGGGCTGCGGCTTATAACGAGGTCGTCAATAACTTTCTCAAGCATGCTGATGCTGCCGCACTCAAGAAGGAAATTGAGGCTTGCGGCAAGAAGAACGGTCGTTGTAGCGACGGAGACGTCACCTCAATCTTTAAAAAATACAAGGAGATATCTGACCAGAATATCGCCGCAGTGCAAAGTTGCATCATTTCAGGGGATGTAGCGTGCGTCCAAAAAAATCTGGCTGAAGCGGCGAGTGTCAACGAGGTAAAGGTATTGCCATTCGGCTATACAAAACTTGAAGATACGCTGATCGGGCGTCAAGCGAATGTGATCAGTTATGGTTCCGTGATGGGCAACGCGTCCCTGACGGGAACGGATGTTGATCAGGCGAAGGAGGTTGCGACCTTCAGGACGAATAACTGTGGTGGACTGAGCGCGGCTGCCTGTGATGGACTGGTAAAGCAGGCGATAAACTATCGTCTTGTCCGGATGGCAGCGTTGTCTGCTGTCGCGGCTACTACTCCAGCCCTGGTGGGTGAGGCAAGGAAGCTTGTCTTGCCAAAGGAAAAGCTACCGGCGGTAACGCCTGATCGTGATCGATTTACTGCGGATCAGGATTTGCCGAATGTATATTCCAGGCAGGAAGTAGCAAAGAGATATTTCGGGCAAGAAAGGCAATACTGGAGTGCTGAGCCAGTAGAAGTCGCTGGAAATTTTGTATATCGACGCGACGACCTTATCGACCCTAATCGGGTGGATAGCCAAACCGGAAAAACCAATCTAGAACTAATGCAGGCTGGCAGAGCCCCGATTGGGAAGGATGGGAACCCCGTCAATCTACATCATATGTTGCAAAATCAGGATGGTCCCATTGCAGAAGTTATGCAGACGTTCCATCAGGAAAACTACTCTGCTATACACATAAATGCCGGCTCGGAAATCCCATCTGGCATTAATCGCAGTGTATTCAATACGTGGCGGCGTAATTATTGGAAGAGCCGGGCGAACGATTTTAAGTGAGATGAAATGGATAATAAATTGGTTGAGGCAGTAGACGCTTTGATAAATGCATCAGCGGGTGAACGGATTAGATTGCTGGAGCCTGATGATGAATTGATTGATAACTATGAGTCGAAAATTGGAATTACCTTTGGCGACGAATATCGTTATTTTTTAAAGAACGCGAGCACCATTTTTTTTGGGAACATTGAGCCGTTAGTTCTTTCTCCTGATATCAATAGCAGGGGAGACTTGCTGCGAGCGGTAAAAGTTGCAAGGCAGTTGGGAGTTCCTTCAAATTGGCTCCCCATATGTGAGGATAACGGTGATTATTACTGCCTGGATCAAACGGGTAAGATCAGATTTTGGAGTGGAAATGGAGTGAGTTCGGAGAGCTGGCCGACGCTTGCAGATTGGATAAACGATGTATGGATTGATGGGAACTAAGCTTAGAATCTCGGAGATACATTTTCAGTCGATTCATCATAGCCTAATCCTGAGCGCACACTTTTCAGATGAGATGTTGACCTGCACCCCAAAATTAGTACGGCAATGATGCAGAGTCTGCCTCAAACGGAAGCAGCATAAAGAACCGGCGACGTACCGAAAACAGATTATTTCCACGCTCAATTCAACAGTCCAACAACGAATCTCAAGTCACACCACCGCTAACACTCCCCTTCCCCAGCGGCCGCAATTCGCCGAGCCGGCGATGATGTCCCTTCAACCATAACGGCAATTCATTGGCCGGCATGGGCTTGCCGATCAGATAGCCCTGCCCCAGGCTGCAACCGAAGTCCTGCAGCAGGCGCCAGTCTTCCATGGTCTCCACGCCTTCGGCCACCGTCACCAGCTCCAGCCGTTGCGCCATGTCCAGCGCGGATTGCAGAATCACGCGCAGGTTCTTGCGGTCATGTGCACCATGCACGAAGGAGCGGTCAATCTTCAGTTCCGTGAAGGGGATACGCGCCAACTGCTGCATCGATGAGAAGCCGGTGCCGTAATCGTCAATCGACAGACCAAATCCCTTCAGGCGCAAGCGCGCCAGCATGCCCAGTGAATTACCCTTGTGCGCCACCACCGAACTCTCGGTGATTTCCAGCACCACGTTTTCGGCCGGCAACGCGTGCTTGTCCACCAGCTCCAGAATACGATGCAGGAAATCCGGCTGTTCCAGCGACAGCGGCGAGAGATTCACCGCCACCTTGATCGCCAGGCCGCGGCTGTGCCAGACGGCAGCCTGGGCCATGGCCTGGTCCATCATGCTGATGGTGAGATCGTGAATCAGGCCGCATTGCTCTGCCAGCGGAATGAATCGGTCCGGCGGCACCATGCCGCGTTCCGGATGCACCCAGCGCGCCAGCGCTTCCACGCCTTTGAGGATGCCTGTCTGCACATCTACCTTGGGCTGGAAATACGGCAGCACCTGACCACCGCCGATGGCCACGCCCAGATCGCTCTCACACATGGAAGGCTGGGGATCGGCATCGGCAAGAGCGTCGCCACCGTGGGGCCGGAAAGATCGCAGCGCTGCGTGCAGCTGGCCTTGGTTGAGCGGCTTCTGCAATACGCCGATCAGGTTCATGCCCAGCGCGTGGATCATGGTCTCCACCGACAACAGCAGCGAGGTCTCTCGACTGGAGGCGACGATCAGAGGAATGTCGATACCCTTTTGCTGCAAGTGCTGGATCAGTTCAATGCCATCCATGCCCGGCATCTCCAGGTCGATCACGACCAGGCCCGGCGGCAGTTTCAACAGCGCCAGCAGGTCCAGCGCCTCGTTGCCGTTGCCGGCCTCGTAGATCAGATCGACGCCCAGCGCCTGCAGCAGCGACACGCTGTGCTGGCGCTGCAGGGCACTGTCGTCGACGACCAGTGCGGATTCGATCAGCTCATTGAGATTCTCTGGAGGCATATTGTTCTATCACTGCGGAGATATGATCGAGCGGGAGGACGTCACGGACGCCGCCCATGTGTATCGCTTCTTTCGGCATGCCGAAGACCACGCTGCTGGCCTCGTCCTGAGCATAGGTGGCGGCGCCGCAATCGGCCATCTCCCGCATCCCTCTTGCTCCATCGTCCCCCATGCCGGTCATGATGATGCCCACTGCATTGCTGCCCGCCGCCTTGGCCAGCGAGCGGAACAGCACATCCACCGAAGGCTTGTGCCGGCTCACCAGCGGACCATCCAATGTTTCCACATAGTACTGCAGACCATCGCGCCGCACGACCAGATGTCGACCGCCGGGAGCGATCAGCACCCGCCCCGGCAGAACCAGATCGTGATGCTCGGCTTCCTTGACCTCGGCACCGGAAATGCGATGCAGGCGGTCGGCGAAACTGCGCGTGAAACGCTGCGGCATGTGCTGCACCACCACCACGCCCGGACAACGGTGGTCCAGGCATCCCAGTACCCGCTCCAGCGCCTGCGGCCCTCCGGTGGAGGCACCGATGGCAACGATGCGCGCAGTCGGTGGACGATAACCATCCTCCCTTCCCGGCGCGGCCAGTATCGCATCGGCCGAATGACGCTGCAGGACCGCAGACCAGCCCTCATCATGCAGTATTTCTCGTGATGTTGCTTTGACCGGGCGCAGCCGGAGCGCGGAGGCCATGGCACCGGTACTGCCGGGCAATGCGCCCGCCGCTGCCCTGGTGCCGGGGCCGGCCAGCGCTGCGGCCCGGATGGCACTGGCCAGTTCGACCACCGCTTCACGAAGGAAATCGCGCACACCCAGTTGCGGACGGGCAATCACCGAGACTGCGCCGGCGGCCAGCGCCTCGGCAGTGATATCGCCCGCACCAGTGGCACGCGCACTGCACATGATGACCGGCGTGGGCCGCGTGGCCATGATTTGACGCAGAAAGGTGATGCCATCCATGCGCGGCATCTCAATATCGAGCAGGATCACGTCGGGCCACTCCTGCTGCATCTTGCGCAGGGCAAAGACCGGATCGGGTGCGGTACCGATGACGCGGATATCGTCAGTCTGCGCCAGCAGCTGCTGCACCAGCTGGCGTACCACCGAAGAATCATCGATGACCATCACGCGGATGATGGAGGCTGCCCCCGATGCAGACGGTCCACTCATTGCGGCCTCCGATAAATCGAGGGGGAGTGCATCAGCAGGTCCAGTTCCATGCCGTGCAGCGATTCGGAATGCCCCACCACCAGGTAGCCGCCGGGGCGCAGGCGGGCGATCACGTCGCGCAAGACCTGCAGCTTGGTATCGCAATCGAAATAGATGATGACGTTGCGCAGGAAGATCAGGTCGTACAGTCCATCCTCGTGTTCATGCAGCGCGGTCAGATTGCGCCGGGCAAATTCGACCTTGGCACGCAGGCCGGCCTGCACCAGGAAATGCCCCTCGTACTCACCGGTGCCGAGCAGGCAATAGCGGCGCAGATACAGACGTGGAATATTCTCGCCCCGCGCCATCGGATAAAGGGCGCGGCGGGCAAAGCGCAAGACGCGGGTGCTGATATCGGAAGCAAATACCGACCAGCTGCCGGGGGGTCGGTGATGGTCCAGCAACATGGCCAGGGAATAGGCTTCTTCACCGGTAGCGCTGGCAGCGCTCCAGACGCGCAGGCTCTTGTGGTCACGCCACTGCGGCAACAGCTCCTGGGTCAGGAAATCGAAATGACTCGGTTCACGGAAGAAATAGGTTTCATTGGTGGTGATGAGATCAATGGCGCGCTGCCGTTCCTCGGCGCCATCGGCCGCACTGATGAGACGATGATACTGCGCCAGTCCGCACAGGCCGAGTTCATGCAGACGATGACTGAGGCGGCTTTGCAGCAGCGCCTTCTTGGACAAGGGCAAATGCAGGCCGATGTGCTGCTTGAACAATTGCTGGAACAGCAGCATGTCCTCATCGCTGACCTCAGCATCGGCAGCGCTGGCGCCAGAAACGGTCTGGCCCGCACACCGATCGTGTACGGCGTCGCGCCTGCCTGCCAGGTTGCCGGTGCTGGCCATGGACCTACTCCTGTTGCGTTTGCGCCGGCAGCACCGGCCCGCCACCCAGGGCATCCTCGGCGCTCATTCCCAGGAGGCTGGCCAGTTCATCCACCGACAATACGCGCTGCACGTCCAGCACGACGATGAAACGCTCATTGACGTTGATCATCCCTTCGATGAAATCGGCGCGGATGCCCGCGCCAAAGGACGGACGCGGTTCGATGCTGTCAACGCCGATGCTCAGCACGGCGCTGACGGCATCGACCATCACGCCCAGCAACAGCATCTGCTCGTCCTGGATCAGTTCCATGATGATGACGCAGGTACGCTTGGCCACCACCGTGGGCGCGCGACCAAAGCGCACCGACAGATCGATGACCGGCACCACCGAACCGCGCAGGTTGATGACGCCGCGCAGGAACTCGGGCATCAGCGGCACTTCGGTCAGACCGCCGAATTCGATGATCTCGCGAATGCTGGCAATGGGCATGGCGAAGCTCTCGGTTCCGACCAGGAAGGTCAGGAACTGGCGGCTTTCGATGACTTCTTCCTGCTGCCGCTTGCGGGCGGATTCGCCATTCAACGATACGCTGGGCATGGCCTGCTCTCCTTGCTGCCGCGCTCATCCCGCGGCCAATTGATGCGTACGCGGCCCGCAGGCGGCGCGGTGAAACGGGACTGGATCAACGCCATGATCTGTCCTCTCAGAAACGCTTGAACGAAGATTCATCCACGCCCGGCGCATCCTCATCCACATCCAGCATGGACAGACGCCGTGCGCTCTCGCGCTTGTCCTGCGCGGCATGCCGGGCAGGCTTGCGGCGACTGCCATCCACCCCCGACTGTGGTGCGCCACTGGCACGTACCGCCGGCTTCTGCAACTCGTCCACACGAAAGAAACGCATCAGATCCTGCAGATGGATGGCCTGGGCACTCATCTCTTCCGAGGTTGCCGACAATTCCTCCGAGGCCGATGCGGTCATCTGCGTAGTCTGTGCCATCTGGTGCACGGCATTGTTGATCTGTTCCAGCCCGGTCGATTGTTCCGCCGACGCCGCAGCGATTTCCTGCACCAGGTCAGCGGTCTTGCGGATCGATGGCACCATCTGGTTGAGCAGGCCGCCCGCCTTTTCGGCCAGGCCCACGCTGTTCTCGGCCACTGCAATGATTTCCTGTGCGGCACTCTGCGAGCGTTCGGCCAGCTTGCGCACTTCGGCCGCCACCACGGCAAAGCCCTTGCCGTGTTCACCGGCGCGCGCGGCTTCGATGGCCGCGTTCAGTGCCAGCAGGTTGGTCTGGTAGGCGATGTCATCGATGATGCCGATCTTGCTGGCAATCTGCTTCATCGCCGCCACGGTCTCGCGCACCGCCTGTCCCCCCTCGGTGGCGGCGCTTGCCGAGAGGCTGGCAATACCATCGGTGGTCCTGGCATTGTCGGCATTCTGGGCGATGGTGGCGGTGATCTCTTCCACCGAGGCGCTGGTTTCCTCGACGTTGGCGGCCTGCTGCGAAGCGTTGTGCGAGAGCGCCTGGGAGGACGAGGAAATCTCTTCCGAGGCCGAGGCCAAAGCACTGGCGGTGCCGCTGACATCGCCGATGACGTCGGTCCATTTGTTGACCATCTGCTGGGTGCTGTAGAGCACGCTGACCCGGTCGTTCTTGCGCAGCGGCACACTCACCGTCAGATCACCTTCGGCCACGCGGCGCAATACGCTCATGGCATCGCGCGGCTCGCCACCGATCTGCGAGCGGATGGTGCGATAGGCAAACCCGAGACAGGCAAACAGCACTACCACGGAGGCGCTCAGCAGCCAGAATATCTTCTGTTCCAGTTCGACGTACTCGCGACCGGCCTTGAGCACGCGGGCCTGGGTGCGTTCGTCGACCTGGCGCAGGAAGTCATTGATCGGTGTCATCACGCGACCGAACAGCGCACGGTAGGTCTGGTCGAACACCAACTCCTGCGCCATGGCCTGGTTGGGTGCGCCGACCACGGTGAACTTGCCCTGACCATCATCGAACTCGCCCTTGACCGCATGGAAGGCGGTAATCTCGATGCGCGAGAGCTGATCGGCCAGTTTCAGGGCCTCCTGCATCTTGGCCAGTTCGTCTTCGGTAAAGCCGGCACGCTTCATCAGTTCACTCAGCGGCACCGCCTGGGCACCCGCCTCCACCGGCAGTTTGCGGGCACTGACCAGATCCCAGTTGAAGCGATCATAGTTGGAGGGCCGCGCACGCTTGCCGTTGCGGATGTCGAGGATCATGTAGTACCGGTCCTCGTCATTGGGATCGCCCGTGGTCACGTAGGCGCGCGCGAACTTGGTCATGTCCTCGGTGGTACGTCGCAGTTCATTGGCCAGCGCTGCCGATTCATAGCGCGACTGGTGCGCATGTTCGAGCGCCGCATTGGCCTGGCGCAAGGTACTGGTGAGACTGATCACCACCGCCACCAGGATGGACAGGACTAAACACAGCCAGATGAAGATCTGCTTGATGCTCATCCTGTTGGTCATCGATTCTTGCATGCTCGCTTCCCCTCGTGGTGCGGGCGTCCGATCGGCGCCCGTCATGGCGCCGACGCCACGCTGCTTTCGGCGTAGGCCGCCGTATTGCCTTGTTCCTGTTGCTGGGTATGCTGCACCAGGTGCGCGATATCCAGGATCAATGCGACCCGGCCATCGCCCAGGATGGTCGATCCGGACAGCCCCTTGACCTTGCCGAACAAGCGGCCCAGCGGCTTGATCACCGCCTGGCACTCGCCCAGCAATCCGTCGACCAGCAGGCCGGCGCGCAATTGTCCGTACTGTACGATCACCAGGCTCTTGCGTCCCCTGCCCTGGTCGCGCGCAGGCAGGTCAAACAGTTCGCGCAGCGGGACGAACGGCAAGGGCTCACCGCGTACCGAGACGATGTGGCTGCCGCTCTGCCGGGGTGGCATGTCGATGCACTCCACCACCATATCCAGCGGGATGACGAAGACCGCATTGCCCACCACCACCTGGAAGCCCGAGATGATGGCCAGCGTCAGCGGCAGGCGGATGCGCACCACGGTGCCACGGCCTGGTTCGGTATCGATGCCTACCTCACCCTGCAGGACATCGATGTTACGCTTGACCACGTCCATCCCCACACCACGTCCCGAGAGTTCAGTGACCTGCTGCGCGGTGGAAAATCCGGGCTCGAAGACGAAGCGGAATATCTCGCCATCACTGAGCTCGGCATCGGGCGCGGCCAGTCCCTGGGCGATGGCTTTTTCCAGGATACGCGCGCGATCCATGCCTCGACCATCGTCCATCACCTCCACCAGCACGCTGCCCGATTCGTGCATGGCATTGAGCCGCAGGGATGCCTTGGCCGGCTTGCCGGCAGCGATACGCTCGGCGGCCGGCTCGATGCCGTGATCGATAGCATTGCGCACGATGTGCATCAGCGGATCGGCCAGGCGCTCCACCATGGATTTGTCCAGCTCGGTCTCGGAGCCGGTCATGGTCAGCTCGATGTCCTTGTCGAGATCGCGGGCGATGTCGCGCACGATGCGCGGGAAGCGCTGGAATACTTCATTGATCTGCACCATGCGCAACGTCAGCGCGGCATCGCGGATCTGTTCCATCAGGCTGTCGATGGCCTGGGTGGCCTCCTCGAACTGGCTGTCCTTGCGACGCCGTGCGATCAGGCGTGCACTGGCACCGGCGATGACCAGCTCGCCCACCAGGTCGATCAACTGGTCCAGCTTGGAGACCTCGATCTTGATGAATTTCTGTTCCTGCGCGCGCCGCTCCTCCAGTGGGCGAGGCCGCGCGCCCGCGTCGGTGGCCGCCGGCACCACGGCGGCGACCGCTTCCTCCAGGGTGACGGCTCCCAGGCAACGCCATTGGACTTCATTGAACAATGACAGACTGCGCCACTGGCCGGCCAGACGGGCCGCGTCCTCGCGGGCCAGGCGTTGCAGTACCGCGGCATACGCGCACAGGGGACTGTGCGGAGGCAGGATGTCGATACGGCTGTCATCGCGCACGAATTCAAACACATCCTCCAGCGTTTGCCGGGTGGAATCGGAGACCAGGCAGATTTCCACGCCGAGATAACAGCTCTCGGCATCCATGGCGGCGGCCGCAGGCATGCCCGCCTCCACCGGCAGGATGGCGACGATGCGCCCCAGCGAACGCAGGTAGTGCAGGAAAGACAGCGGATCGAGCCCATCGCGCAAGACGTTCTCGTTGAACTGCAGCGACAGGTGCCAGTAAGGATAATCGGCCGCCGCCTGCAAGGTGGCATCCATGCTTGCCTCGTCGGTGGCGAGCGGGTCGGCAGCAGGACTGCCGGCAAGGCGCTGCCCGACCAAGGTCGGCTGACCAGAGACCAGCTCCCGCGATGCAATGGCCGATTGCGCCACCTCGTCCAGTTCGGCCAGCAGCGTGGCACGACGTTCGGCGTTGGGCTCCTCGGCCTCCTGATTGCGTTCGATGGCATCGACCAGTTCACCGATGTAATCGCCACACTGCAGCAGCAAGGACATCATGTACGCGTTCAGCGGCAGGCGCTCTTCGCGCACCAGGTCCAGCACATGCTCCACCTGGTGGGTGAACTGCACAATGCTGTCGAAAGCAAACAGGCCGGCCGAGCCCTTGATGGTATGGGCGGCCCGGAAGATGGCATTGATGCTGTCGCGGCTCGGACCTTCCATTTCGATCTGCAGCAAGGCGGCTTCCATGGCCACCAGCAGTTCGCGGGCTTCCTGGACGACGGCATCGCGTGCGGAATCCTTCTTCATTCGGCCTCCACGGCGGGACTGAAGCGCTCATGCAGTTGCAGCAGGTCCAGTGCGGTTAGCACGGCCGGACTGTAGGCACCGATCTCCAGCTGGCGACCACTGTTGGCCAGCTCGCGGCGCAATAGCAGCAGCAATTGGATGCCGGCGGTATCGAGCTCGTCCACACCGGACAGATCCAGCACTACGTGGGTCTGCGCAAGTGTCAGCGCGTGCAGCAATTCCGGCTTGCGTTCGGCTGCCTGGAAAATGGTCAGGCCACCACTCAGCGTGAGCAGCAGCCGGTCCTCTTGCACGGAATACGTCAGCGGCATTTTCGGGGTCTCGGTTGGGTCTTCAACGGTCCTCTGGATCGCTCAGGGTTGCACCAGCTTGGCCACTGCATCGAGCAGCACCGGCGGCAGGAAGGGCTTGTGGACCCAGGCCCGGATGCCGGCGGCCTTGCCTTCCTGCTTGCGCACCTCGCTGCTTTCGGTGGTCAGCATGATGACGGGGGTGAATTTGTAGGCCGGCATCTGCTTCATCTCGCGTACGAAGGACAGGCCATCCAGGTTGGGCATGTTGAGGTCGGAGATGACCAGATTGAACTTGCGGCCATCCAGTTTCTTCAGCGCTTCAAGGCCGTCGGCAGCTTCTTCGACCTGGTAGCCGGCGCTCTTGAGGGCGGCCGTGATGGTCTGCCGCAGGCTGAAGGAATCGTCAACGATCAATATGCTCTTTTCCATCTCGGTTCCTCGTTGTCTCAGAAAAAATCCACCTGCGACGGTGGCACGGGATGGCCCTGCTGGCCGGCATGAATCTGGCGCTGTTCCTGGGTGGTGTAGGTCTTTTCGAGCTCGGCCAGCCACTGCTGCGGCGAGGGCAGCGCCTGCGCTTCGATGGCCGCGCTGCGCAGACGCAGGATGTCCTGCTGCACGTGATCCAGGATCTGGCTGATGCGGTCCTGGAATTGCAGGTGGACCAGGATGTCACATACTTCGCGATCCACTTCGCGGCCTTCGTCCTCCAGCGCCTCCACGGTGGTGGTGAGCTTCATGGCCGAATGGCGGAAGTCGGCAATGATCTGGTCAATCACGGCGCGCGAATTCTCAGCGACACCGTCGGTACTGGCGGCGGCGTCCCCGTTGGCGCCAATGGCCGCCATGATCTGCTGGCGTGCGCTCTTGGCGCGGGCGGCGATCTGGCGGCTGTTCTCGGCCGAGCGCTCGGCCAGTTCCTGCCAGCTCTGCTCGTCGCTGAGCAGATCGGTCACGCCGGTCTGGCCGGCCAGTTGCTCATTTTGCTGGGCCAGGCGGCGAATCTCGTCATTGGCCGCCATGAGGCTGTCGAACTTGGTCACCAGCAGCTGACGCGAGGCCAGCATGCCTTCCAGCGCCGAGGCAATACTGCCCAATTGTTCAGCCGCATGCTGCACGGTCTGCAGGATCTCGCCATTTGCGCCGTGTCTGGCGGGGTCCAGTGCGCCGCCAAGGCGCTCATGGATGCCGACGAAGCGGGCGGTCAAACCGTCGATGGCCGATTGCGTCTGTGCCCGCGCCAGTTGCACATTGCCCTGCCACACCGGCAGTACTTCGCGCAGCAGTGCGGCCAGCGAGGCCTGTCCATCCACAGGTGCGGAAGGCACCGGCGGCAAGGTCGCTGCTGCGGCGGCCTGCGCCAGCGGCGGCTGCGGGGACGCCACCGGCACCGCCGCCGGTGCGGGCAGGCAAGTCAGGTAGAAGGCACCGCCGATCAGCAGGCCCACCAGCGCCCCCAGCCACCAGTGCTGGGCCAGCATCATCAACAGCAGCAGATTCACCAGGCACAGCACCGGCAAGATATTGCGAAGCGATTTCACAGCCACGTTTTCCTGTTGGTTGTTGTCAGCTCGGGGCAAACCGTACGGCCACGGTGCACGTACCCTGCCCCTGACGGTGTTTACGGCAGGAACTGGCGCTTCTTTTGACAGGCCCTCCTGCCCAGGCCAGGCATGGAAGGAGACAAAGGCGATTGAGCGCCTCCGCCCCGAGGACAACCCGGCACCAATGCACCTCGCGACAGGTTCCAGCCTGCGCGCACCGCCCCACAGCCTATTGTGCTGGCTGAGCGGGTCTGGCCTTGCGTGGAATAAAGGCCGAATTCCGCTTGAGTTGTCTGCACCACCTGAGGATGGACAGGATATTGCATCGAATCAACAAAAGCCAAAGCAGGCATGAGCGCCGGCCGCAGTGAAATCAACTACAATGCCGCACCCGACGTGCCGGGCGAAGGAAGGCATGGCACTAGAAAGCGGCCGCCGCATCGCCATCGACTGCTCGGTCGCAACTGGCAAGCGCTCACTGACCGCCCGTCTGGCCGCACTGTGGAGCGCGCGGCATCCGCATGGAGGAAACCCTGTCCCAGGATTGCCTGCAACCGCTGTCGGAATGCTACAGTCATTTTTTCTATCACTACGAAGAGGCGTCGGTGCCGACCATCAACACCGAGCATCTGGATCCGCTTCACAAGGATGCAGCACATCCAGGAAATGCACGGCAAGCGCGCCTTTCTCAATCACGGAGGTTGAATTCTTCATGGCAGGCTATCTTCAGGAATCGGGCGCTACGCGCGCCAAGCCGGTGACCACCCACACCCTGCAGGCGATGCGCGCCAAGGGCGACAAGATCAGCATGCTGACCTGTTATGACGCCAGCTTCGCCACGCTCATGGAGCGCGCCGGGCTGGAAACGGTGTTGATCGGCGACTCCCTGGGCATGGTCTGCCAGGGTCACGATTCGACCCTGCCGGTGACCATTCAGGACGTGGCCTACCACACGGCAGCGGTGGCGCGCGGTAGCCGTACCATGCTGATCATCGCCGACCTGCCCTTCGGCACCTACCCGACCCGCGAGGAGGCCTTCCGCAACGCCGCGCTGCTGATGCAGGCGGGCGCGCAGATGATCAAGCTCGAAGGCGGCGTGTGGCTGGCCGATACCGTCAAGTTCCTCACCGAGCGCGGTATTCCGGTGTGCGCCCACATCGGCCTGACGCCGCAGTCGGTGCACCAGCTGGGGGGCTTCAAGGTGCAGGGCAAGACCAGCGATGGCGCCACCCAACTGCATGCCGATGCGCTGGCGGTGCAGCAGGCGGGCGCTTCTCTGGTGGTGATCGAAGCGGTACCGGCCACGCTGGGCAAGGAAGTGACCGACCGGCTCAGCATTCCTACCATCGGCATTGGCGCCGGCCCCGACTGCTCGGGCCAGGTACTGGTGATGCACGACATGCTGGGCGTTTTCCCGGGCCACAAGAGCCGCTTCGTACGCAACTTCATGGAAGGGGCCAGTGGCATCGAGGAGGCGGTGCGCCGCTATGTGGCGGCGGTCAAGGATGGCAGCTTCCCGGCGCAGGAGCATTGTTTCTGAGTACCTGAGCTCAAGCGATGGACAAGAAAAAGGCCAGCGAAAATCACGCTGGCCTTTTGCTTTGCTGCTGATGCTGATGCTGATGCTGATGCTGATGTCACAACTTACTCGAAGAATTCCTTGACCTTGTCCTTCCAGGTCTTGGTCTGCGGGCTGTGCTTGGCGCCGCCTTCAGTGGTGAGCTGCTCGAACTCGCGCAGCAGTTCCTTCTGGCGTTCGGTCAGCTTGACCGGGGTTTCCACCACGACGTGGCAGAACAGGTCGCCCGCATAACCGGAGCGCACACCCTTGATGCCCTTACCGCGCAGGCGGAATGTCTTGCCGCTCTGGGTGCCTTCGGGAATGGAGAAGGAGGCCTTGCCGTTCAAGGTCGGGGCTTCGATCTCGCCACCCAGTGCCGCCTTGGCGAAGGAAATCGGCATCTCGCAATGCAGGTCATCGCCATCGCGCTGGAACACGTCATGCGGCTTGATGTGGATTTCCACATACAGGTCGCCCGGAGGACCGCCGTTGACACCCGGCTCGCCATTGCCCGAGGAACGGATGCGCATACCATCGTCGATACCTTCAGGGATCTTGACCTCCAGCGTCTTGTTGCGCTTGATGCGGCCGGCGCCAGCGCAGGTGGTGCAGGGTTCCGGAATGATCTTGCCGCTGCCGTGGCACTTCGGGCAGGTCTGCTGGATGCTGAAGAAACCTTGCTGCATGCGCACCTGGCCATGACCGCCGCAGGTGGTGCAAGTGACCGGCGAAGTGCCGGGCTTGGCGCCACTGCCGTGACAGGTATCGCACTGGTCCCAGGAGGGCACGCGGATGGTGGTGTCGAAACCGTGGGCAGCTTGCTCCAGGGTGATTTCCAGGTTGTAGCGCAGGTCCGCGCCGCGATAGACCTGCGGGCCGGAACTGCGACCGCGGCCACCGCCGCCGCCGCCAAAGATATCACCGAAGATGTCGCCGAAGGCATCGGCAAAGCCACCCGCACCGGCACCGCCGCCTGCTCCCATATTGGGATCGACGCCGGCATGGCCGTAGCGGTCATAGGCCTCGCGCTTCTGCGGGTCCGACAGCATCTCGTAGGCTTCCTTGACCTCCTTGAACTTGTCTTCCGCACCCTTGCTGTCCGGGTTGCGGTCAGGATGGTACTTCATCGCCAGCTTGCGATAAGCCTTCTTGATTTCGTCGTCGCTGGCGTTCTTCGCCAGGCCGAGCACTTCGTAAAAATCGCGTTTTGCCATGTTGTATAACCCACCTTGTTATTGTGTTCCGTCGCTGCTGCGATGGCCTGCATCTGCATCTGCGGCCGCGCACGCACGACCGGAAACCAACAATGTGAAAAAGCCGAGTTCAGCTTTTGACTGCGGACTCGGCGTACCGGCCTGGCCGAAAAAACAACCCGGCCGGGTGGATGCTTCTCAAAAATCCGCCCGGGCTGCGGTAAACCGCACCCGGGCGCGAGCGCTGACCTCAGGGGAAACGAGGCGTCAGTCCCGGATTACTTCACTTCCTTGAAGTCGGCGTCGACCACGTTGTCGTCCTTGGGTGCGGCAGCACCGGCAGCGCCGGCCTGTGCACCTGCGGCGCCCGCAGCACCACCGGCAGCGGCGGCTTGAGCCTGCTGGTCGGCGTACATCTTCTCGCCCAGCTTCTGGGCCGCAGTCGACAGGGCTTCGGTCTTGGCATCGATGGTGGCCTTGTCGTCACCCTTCAAGGCTTCTTCCAGTGCCTTGATGGCGGACTCGATGACTTCCTTCTCGCCACCTTCGAGCTTGTCGCCGTATTCGCCCAGTGCCTTCTTGGTCGAGTGCACCAGCGCATCGCCCTGGTTGCGGGTTTCGGCCAGTTCCTTCAGGCGCTTGTCTTCCTCGGCATTGGCTTCGGCGTCGCGCACCATCTTTTCGATCTCTTCTTCATTCAGGCCGGAGTTGGCCTTGATGGTGATCTTGTTTTCCTTGCCGGTGGCCTTGTCCTTGGCGCCCACGTGCAGGATGCCGTTGGCGTCGATGTCGAAGGTCACTTCGATCTGCGGGGTGCCGCGCGGTGCCGGCGGGATGCCTTCCAGGTTGAATTCGCCCAGAGCCTTGTTGCCCACGGCCATTTCGCGCTCGCCCTGGTAGACCTTGATGGTCACGGCCGGCTGGTTGTCGTCGGCAGTGGAGAACACCTGGCTGAACTTGGTCGGGATGGTGGTGTTCTTCTTGATCATCTTGGTCATGACGCCGCCCATGGTTTCGATACCCAGCGACAGCGGGGTCACGTCCAGCAGCAGCACGTCCTTGCGGTCGCCCGAGAGGACCGAACCCTGGATCGCGGCGCCCACGGCCACGGCTTCGTCGGGGTTCACGTCACGGCGCGGATCCTTGCCGAAGAATTCCTTGACCTTCTCGATGACCTTGGGCATGCGGGTCATGCCGCCGACCAGGATCACGTCGTCGATGTCGGAGACCTTCACGCCGGCATCCTTGATGGCGGTGCGGCAGGGCTCGATGGTCTTGGAAATCAGTTCCTCGACCAGCGACTCCAGCTTGGCGCGGGTGATCTTCAGGTTCAGGTGGACCGGTGCGCCATTGGCCATGGCGATGTAGGGCTCGTTGATCTCGGTCTGTTGCGAGGACGACAGCTCGATCTTGGCGCGTTCGGCCGAGGCCTTGATGCGCTGCAGGGCAATGGCGTCCTTGGACAGGTCCAGGCCGTTGATCTTCTTGAATTCGTCAATGATGTAGTCGATCAGGCGCTGGTCGAAGTCTTCGCCACCCAGGAAGGTGTCACCGTTGGTGGAGAGCACTTCGAACTGCTTTTCGCCATCGACGTCGGCGATTTCGATGATGGACACGTCGAAGGTACCGCCGCCCAGGTCATACACGGCGATCTTGCGGTCACCCTTTTCAGCCTTGTCCAGGCCGAAAGCCAGCGCGGCTGCGGTCGGCTCGTTGATGATGCGCTTGACGTCCAGACCGGCGATGCGGCCGGCGTCCTTGGTGGCCTGGCGCTGGGCGTCGTTGAAGTAAGCCGGGACCGTGATGACGGCTTCGGTGACTTCTTCGCCCAGGTAGTCTTCGGCGGTCTTCTTCATCTTGCGCAGCACTTCAGCAGAGATCTGCGGGGGTGCCAGCTTCTTGTCACGCACGCCGATCCAGGCGTCGCCGTTGTCGGCGGCCACGATCTGGTAGGGCATCAGGTTGATGTCCTTCTGCACTTCCTTCTCGGTGAACTTGCGACCGATCAGGCGCTTGGCGGCATAGATGGTGTTCTTGGGGTTGGTGACGGCCTGGCGCTTGGCGGGAGCGCCGACCAGGATTTCGCCGTCTTCCTGATACGCAATGATGGAAGGCGTGGTACGCGCGCCTTCGGAGTTCTCGATCACCTTGGGCTGGTTGCCTTCCATGACGGAAACGCAAGAGTTGGTGGTGCCCAGGTCAATACCAATGATTTTTCCCATGATTTTTCCTTCGTTCTTTCAGCCCTGGATGTCGGGCTACAGGTGTTTTGAATGGTTTGAATATGTGGAGGAAAGCCGGACTTTCAAGCGCCGAAACCACCGGGACAAGCAAAAATGATGCCTTTTGCGCTTGCCCTCTTGCGGCGCCGGTCCGCTTACTTTCCCTGGGCCACCGTCACCAGCGCCGGACGCAGCAGACGGTCGGAAATCATATAGCCTTTTTGCAGCACGGCCACCACGGTATTGGCTTCCTGCTCGGCCGGCACGGCCGAGACGGCCTGGTGCTTCATCGGGTCCAGCTTGTCGCCGGCCTGGGGGCTCACTTCTTGCAGCTTGTTCTTCTCGAAGGCCGAAGTCAGTTGCTTGAGGGTCATGTCCACGCCTTCCTTGAGCGACTCCAGCGAGGCGTTTTCGATCTTCAGGGCCATTTCCAGGCTGTCCTTGACCGCCAGCAGCGATTCGGCAAAGCCTTCGATGGCGAACTTGTGGGCCTTGGCGATGTCTTCCTGAGCACGGCGGCGGATGTTCTCGCCTTCGGCACGGGCACGCAGGAAGGCATCCTGCAGTTCGGCAGCCTTCGCTTCGGCGGCGGCCAGCTTGTCTTCCAGCGTGGGCTCGGCAGCGGCAGCGGGAGCGGCCTGCTCGGCAGCAGGGGCCGCAGCGGCTTCAACAGCCGGGTTGTCTTGCTGGACGGATGGGGACTCCTGTTTTTCCATGTCTTGCATTCCTGAATTACCTCCAACAAATCAATGAGTTACGTGCGTGCGGCGGTCCGATGCAGGGCGCCGTCCACGATGGGATGCGGCACAAGTAAGGTATCTCCCTGCTTTTTCAAGGGCTTTTTGGCACTTTCCGGCGACTTTTTGCCTATTTCTGCGATTTCAAGAAGAAAAATGTTACGCGCGCTTACAGAAATTACGGACTCTGACTTCAAGTTAATTCGAGCCCGACCTAAACTGAATTCGAGTTCTCGCCCGCTGGGGCCAACTCGTTCGACGGCTTTACCACTTCCCCTCTCTTGTCGCGCCAACAAGGTGTCATCATGAAACTGCCACTGATTGCGGCCACCATTCTCGTCGCCCTGTACAGCCTGCTCGCTACCGCCTGGATCAGCTATACCCATCTGGTGGGTGAATACACGCTCTGAGCGACTGCGCCAGCCCGGTTTTTTTCTTGTATGAACAATTTGGCCCGCCGCTACCCGGCAGGCTCATTGCCGGACAGGCAACAAAAGGCGTTCAGCCCGCTATTCTAGCAGGCTGACGTGGTCAGGCCGCCGTTGCGCGCAGGCCGATATGAAGCTTCGTGAAAAATCAGCGATCCGCGCCGAGGGCCCTGGCGCGCTCGGCGGCAATGAGCTGCTGGTGCGCCAGCTCCTCGCGGGCGGCGGCGTTGCTCATGGTCGGCCAGCCGGCCAGATGCTGCTCGGCCAGCTCCACCATGCCCTTGATCCAGGCCGGAGATTCATTCAGACAAGGGATAAAGTGAAATTCCTTGCCACCGGCGTGAAGGAAGTCTTCCTTGACCTCCATGGCGATTTCTTCCAGGGTTTCCAGGCAATCGCTGGTGAAACCGGGGCACATCACGTCGATGCGACGCACGCCCTGGCGGCCCAGTTCCTGAGCGGTCGGGGCGGTGTAGGGCTGCAGCCATTCTGCCTTGCCGAAACGCGACTGGAAGGTGACCTGATACTGATCCTCGGCCAGACCCAGCGATTGCGCCAGCAGGCGTGCGGTCTTGTAGCACTCGCAATGATAGGGATCACCCAGCATCAGCGTGCGCTTGGGCACGCCATGGAAGCTCATGAGCAGCTTGTCCGGCCGCCCGTGCAGGTCCCAGTGGTCCAGCACTGACTGGCGCAGCGCCTGGATATACGCATCCTGGTCGTGATAATTACGGATCAGGCGCAGCTCGGGAATGTTGCGCACCTGACGATAGTGATCGAAGACCGCATCGAAGATGGATGCCGTGGTCGTGCCCGAATATTGTGGATAGGCCGGCAGCACCAGAATGCGCGTACAGCCCTGCTCCTTCAACTGGTCCAGCACCTGCGGCAGGGAGGGCGTGCCATAGCGCATCGCATACACCACCTGCAGCTGATGATGTCCGCGCGCAGCCAGCTGCGCGCCCAGCGCCGTAGCCTGGGCCTGGGTATGCACGCGCAACGGAGAGCCTTCCTCGGTCCAGATGCTGGCGTATTTCTCGGCCGACTTGGACGAACGGAACGGCAGGATGATGCCGTTGAGAATGAACCACCACACCGCCCGCGGGATTTCCACCACACGTGGATCCGACAGGAACTGCTTGAGATAGCGCCGCAGCGCGCCAGCGTTGGGCGCGTCGGGTGTACCGAGGTTGACCAGCACCACGGCGGTGGAGGCCGGGCTGCCATGGGTGTAGGGAGGTTCTTTGCGAAAGGCCATAGTCGTTGAGCTTGGTGTTCTTGATGTTCTTGTGAGGGAAGCCGCGATCAGGAAGCCAGCAACTCGCGCGCATGCTTGCGCGTGGTCGCGGTGATTTCCAGTCCGCCCAGCATGCGGGCGATTTCTTCCACGCGCGCCTTGGCGTCCAGCCCGTCGATGTCGGAGAGGGTCTTGCCCCCTTCGCTGCGCTTCTTGACCTGGTAGTGCTGGTTGGCCTGGCTGGCCACCTGCGGCAGATGGGTCACGCACAACACCTGGCGTTCCTGGCCCAGGCGCTTCAAGAGCCGTCCGACCACTTCGGCCACGGCGCCGCCGATGCCGCTGTCGACTTCATCGAAGATCAGGGTCGGCACCGTAGTGGCGGCCGAGGCGATGACCGAGATGGCCAGCGAGATACGCGCCAGCTCACCGCCCGAGGCCACCTTGGCCAGTGCGCGCGGTGCCACGCCGGCGTGACCGGCCACCAGGAATTCGACCTGCTCCAGTCCGTAGGCGGCCGGCTCCACGGCATTGAGCGCGATCTCGAAACGTCCGCCGGCCATCGACAGATCCTGCATCGCCGCCGTGACCGCCTCGCCCAGCGCGGCAGCGGCCTTGGCGCGCGCCCCGGAGAGCTTCTGCGCCAGGGCAAGGTAAGCGTCCTTGAGCTTGTCTTCCTGCGCACGCAGGGCGTCGAGATCGCTGGCGTCGGCCAGTTGCTTCAATTGTTCGGAGAGCTTGCGGTGTTCCTCGGGCAATTCATCGGGCTGGACGTGGAATTTGCGGGCGGTCGAATGGATGGCTTCGAGGCGCTCTTCCACTGCCTGCAACCGTGCCGGATCAAGTTCGACCCGGCCCAGGTAATCATTGAGGGCATAGACCGCTTCCTGCAACTGGATCTGCGCCGGTTCCAGGGCATCGAGCACGGGCTTCAGGGCGGTATCGACATCGACCAGCTTGCTCAGCTTCTGCGTGATCGAGGACAGCTGCGAGAGGATGGGGGACTCCGATTCCGAGATCATCCCCAGCGCTTCCTGCGCGCCGCCGATGAGCGCAGCGGCATGTGAGAGACGGCTGTGCTCGGTGCTGATGTCGGCCCATTCGCCGGGCTTGACGGCCAGCTTGTGCAGCTCGGCCACCTGCCACTCCAGGCGTTCACGCTCCAGCAGGACATTGCGCGCATCCTGTTCGAACTGTTCACGCTGGCGCGCCAAGGCGCGCCAGGTCTTGTAGGCGGTGGCCACTTCGCGCGCTGGGTCCAGCAGGCCGGCCTGGCTGTCCAGCAACTGGCGCTGGGCATCGGCCTTCATCAGCGACTGGTGCGCATGCTGGCCGTGGATATCCACCAGCATCTCGCCGACTTCGCGCAATTGCGCGGCGGTGGCGGCGCTGCCATTGATGTAGGCCTTGCTGCGGCCGGCATTGTCGATTACCCGGCGCAGCAGTACGCCGTCGTGCTCGCCGGTGAATTCGTGTTCGTCCAGCCAGGCCATGACTTCCGGCGTGGCGGTGAAGTCGGCGCTCACATCCGCCTTGGCCGCCCCCTCGCGCACCACGCTGGGGTCGCCCCGTCCGCCCATGGCCAGCGCCAGGGCATCGATGAGGATGGATTTGCCGGCGCCGGTTTCGCCGGTGAAGACGGAAAATCCGCGCGCGAATTCGAGCTCGATGGCATCGACAATCACGAAGTCGCGAATCGTTAAGGTACGCAGCATGGTGGTCTCGCAGCGGGTTGGACGAACAGGCCAGGGGTGCCATGCAGACCGGCACACGCCGGTCGGGACAATGGCGCGCTTATTGTAAACGGCCTTCTATCGACGGGTATTCATTCCAGTGCAGCTTCTCGCGCAGGGTGTCGAAATAGCTCCAGCCCTCGGGATGCAGGAAGGTGATCTTGTGCGCCGAGCGGCGGATCACGATGCGGTCGCCATGCAGCACGCTGGTGAGCGACTGCATGTCGAAGTTGGCGCTGACCTCGCGTCCGGCCACCACCTGGATGACGATCTCGCAGGAATCCGACAGGGTGATGGGACGGTTGGACAGCGAATGCGGTGAAATCGGCACCATCACGATGCCATGCAGACTGGGATGCAGGATCGGTCCGCCGGCCGACAGGGCATAGGCCGTGGAACCCGTGGGCGTGGCCACGATGAGACCATCGGAACGCTGGTTGTACATGAAGCGGCCATCGACCTCCACCCGCAGCTCGACCATGCCGGAGGTGGAGCCACGCGCCACCACCACGTCGTTCAGAGCCAGCGCGCGGAAGATCTCGCTACCCTCGCGGTAGACCCTTGCTTCCAGCAGCGAACGCGACTCGGCTTCGACCTTGCCTTCCAGCATGTCGGCCAGAGCCGGTATCATGCGGTCCTGGGCAATATCGGTGATGAAGCCCAGCCGCCCCTGGTTGATGCCGATCAGCGGTACGTTGTACGGAGCCAATTGGCGCGCAATGCCGAGCATGGTGCCGTCGCCGCCGACCACGATGGCCACGTCGGCCTGCTGTCCGATCTGCTCGGGCGTCAGGCTGTCATAGCCTTGCAGGGCGATGTTCTCGGCGGTCTCGGACTCGAAGACCACGGTGTGTCCATGCGACTCCAGGAACACGGCGATGTCCGACAAGATCTGCGCGATGCCGACGGCCTGGAACTTGCCGACGATGGCGACGGTTTTGGGTACGGCTGCCTGAACGGGTAATTTGATGGGCCACATGCTGCGGATTAGACCATAATTTGAGATGACATTGTAATGAAACCAAGCGCTTCCTCCCTGCCCTCCTCGCCTGCGCCCTCCTCCATCGAGGCGGTGCTGTTCGATCTCGACGATACCCTGTGGGCCATCGAACCGGTGCTGGTGCGCGCCGAAGGCCTGCTCTACGACTGGCTGCGCGAGCATGCGCCCGCCGTGGTGGCGGCCCATACGATTGCCAGCCTGCGCGAACGCCGCATGGCCTTGATGAAGACCGATCCCATGTATCGCATCGACCTCTGGAAGCTGCGCCATACGGCGCTGTCCGATGTCTTCCGCGAGCATGACGTGGACCTGGCGCTGGTCGACCCGGCCATGGCCGTGTTCTCCGAGGCGCGCAGCACGGTGGCGCTGTTCGATGACGTGGAACCGGCGCTGCTGCGCATGAAGGGACGGCTGACGCTGGGCTCGGTCTCCAACGGCTTTGCCGACCTGGATCGCATTGGCCTGGCCGGTCACTTCGGCGTCTCGATTGCCGCGCACCGCTTCGGCCGCGCCAAGCCCGACCCGGCCATCTTCCATGCCGCCTGCGAAGCGTTGCAGGTTGCCCCGGCGGCCACTGTCTACGTGGGCGACGACCCGCTGCTGGACGTACAGGGCGCACAGCAGGCCGGCCTGCGGGCGGTGTGGATGAACCGTTTTGAGCGCACGCTGCCGGCAGGCATCACGCCGGACGCCATCTGCCGCGACCTGCATGAGCTGCATGACTGGCTGCAAACGCAGGCCTGATTCTTCGTACAATGTCCCCCAGGACGGAGCCGCCGTCACATTTGGCGGATATGCCGCTAGAATATGCCCCATGCAACTCGATAACCGCGCCCGCACACTTTTGAAGGCCCTGGTCGAACGGTACATCGCCGACGGCCAGCCGGTGGGCTCGCGCGCCCTGTCGAAACTGTCCGGCCTGGAACTGTCCCCGGCGACCATCCGCAACATCATGGCCGATCTCGAAGAGATGGGCTTCGTCGCCAGCCCGCACACCTCGGCCGGTCGTGTGCCCACGCCGCGCGGCTATCGCATGTTCGTCGATACCCTGCTCACCGTCGAGGCCATCGACGAAAGCGCCCTCGAAGGCCGCCTGCAGTCGCGCCTGCAGCACAGCGGCTCGTCCCAGAAGATCATCACCAATGCAGCCCAGGTGCTGTCCTCGCTGTCGCAGTTCGCCGGTGTGGTAATGACTCCCAAGCGCGAATCGGCGTTCCAGCAGATCGAATTTCTGCGGCTGTCGGAAAAGCGCATCCTGCTGGTCATCGTCGACCAGGGTGGCGATGTGCAGAACCGCATGCTCTTGACCGAGGTCGATTACACCCCCAGCCAACTGACCCAGGCCGCCAACTACATCAACCAGCATTACGCCGGCCAAAGCTTCGACCAGGTGCGTGTGCATCTGCAGGGCGAGCTGCGCCAGCTGCGCGACGACATGACCACGCTCATGCAGGCCGCCGTCGAAGCCGGCAGCGACGCCATGAGCGAAGAGGCCGACAACAGCGTGGTCATCTCCGGCGAGCGCAACCTGCTGTCGGTGACCGACCTGTCCTCCAACATGAATTCGCTGCGCCGCCTCTTCGACATGTTCGAACAGAAGACCGGGCTGTTGCAGCTGCTGGATGTCTCCAGCAAGGCCACCGGCGTACAGATCTTCATCGGCGGCGAATCCCAGCTGGTGCCGATGGACGACATGAGCATCGTCACCGCGCCCTACGAGGTCAACGGCCGCATCGTCGGTACGCTCGGCGTGATCGGCCCGACCCGCATGGCCTACGAGCGCGTCATCCCCATCGTCGACATCACCGCCAAGCTGCTCTCCAGCGCGCTGAGCCAGCACTGAGCCCGGCCAGCACAACCATCCCGCCAGAACGCAAAAAAGCCACGTGCGACCACACGTGGCTTTTTGCATTTTGCTTCACGCTGCTTTGCTCAAATCGAGCCAGGAAGCGATGGCGGGCTTATTTCTTCACTTTCTTGCAGTTTTTGCAATGACCGTAGAGGGCCAGGGCGTGGTCGGCGATCTCGAAACCATGCTCCTGGGCAATCTTGATCTGGCGCTTTTCGATCTCGGCGTCGAAGAATTCCTCGACCTTGCCGCAATCCAGACAGACCAGGTGATCGTGGTGCGAGCCTTCGTTGAGTTCGAAGACGGCCTTGCCGGTTTCGAAGTGATTGCGCTGGAGCAGGCCGGCCTGCTCGAACTGGGTCAGCACACGGTACACGGTGGCCAGACCCACGTCCAGGTTGTCGGAGAGCAATTGTTTGTAGACGTCTTCGGCGCTGAGGTGGCGCACCGAAGTGTTCTGGAAGATCTCAAGGATCTTCAGGCGCGGCAGGGTCGCCTTCAGGCCGCTGGCCTTCAGTTCGGATGGATTGTTCGGCATGGTAGAGTGGGTTCCCGGGGTTTACTGGTCTCGAACAGGCGCGGCGGTCCACTGGGAAGACCTGGCGGACCGTTCCGGCGGGGCGGTGGGGAACGCCCTTTTACACCCGGAACGCACTCATGCCTATTTAAGAAGTAAGTTCTAGCTTATCATATAGTGCTTTAGGCTCATGGCTCAACCCGGTTGAAATCTTTATGCGCATGCTTTCCCGAATGAAGTCCCGTCATCACACCGCTGCCCTCGGCCTGTTGGCCGCACTGGCCGTCACGCTGGCCGGCTGTTCCTCGACCAAGGCGCCGGAACAGGCGGCGCCCACCGATACCTCGGGCGTGAAGGTGACCGGCAAGAGCAACAGCCTGTTCGGCTTCCTCAAGCCCTATCGCATCGACATCCAGCAGGGCAACTTCGTCTCCAAGGAAATGGTGGCGCAACTGCGCCCGGGCCTGACCCGCGACCAGGTGCGCTTCGTGCTGGGTACGCCGCTGCTGACCGACATGTTCCACAGCAACCGCTGGGATTACGACTTCCGCCTGGCCAAGGGCAATGGCGAGATCATGACCAGCCGCGTCTCGGTGTTCTTCAAGGATGACCTGCTGGATCACGTCGAAGGCGGCCAGAACCTGCCCACCGAGAGTGAATACCTGACCCTGATCACCGATGCCAAGGTCGGTTCCAAGGCCAGCTTCACTGACAAACCCAAGGATGAGAGCGAGATCAAGCCGGCCTCGCCGGTGGCGCCTTCCTCGGCCACCAACAAGTAAGCCCTGTCTCCTGCACTTCCTTCTTCCGAGTTTCACATGACTGCATTGAATATCGCGGTGACCGGCGCCTCCGGGCGCATGGGCCGCATGCTGATCGAAGCCATCCTCAACGCCGAGGATCTCAAGCTCTCCGGCGCCCTCGATACGCCCACCTCAGCGGCCATCGGCACCGATGCCGGCCTGTTCCTGGGCAAAACCACGGGCGTGATCATTGAATCGGACCTGGCACGCGGCCTGGCCGGGGCTGACGTACTGATCGACTTCACCCGTCCGGAAGGCACCCTCAAGCACCTCGAATACTGCGCCGCCCATGGCGTGAAGGTAGTCATCGGCACCACCGGCTTCGAAGCCGAAGGCAAAGCGGCCATCGCCGAATTCGCCAAGCGCACCGCCATCATGGCCGCCCCCAACATGAGCGTGGGCGTCAACGTCACCATGAAGTTGCTGGAACTGGCGGCCAAGAATTTCTCGCACGGCTACGACATCGAGATCATCGAAGCCCATCACCGCCACAAGGTCGATGCACCTTCCGGCACGGCGCTGAAGATGGGCGAAGTCATCGCCGATGCGCTGGGCAAGAAGCTCGACGACGTCGCGGTTTATGCACGCGAAGGCGTCACCGGTGAACGCGATCCGTCCTCCATCGGCTTTGCCACCGTGCGCGGCGGCGACATCATTGGCGATCACACGGTGCTGTTTGCCGGCATCGGCGAGCGCATCGAGATTTCGCACAAGTCGTCCAGCCGCGTCTCGTACGCCATGGGCAGCCTGCGCGCCGCGCGCTTCCTGGCCGACAAAGAGACCGGCCTGTATGACATGCAGGATGTGCTGGGCTTCAAGTAAGCCTGGCCCGCCACCACAGGAAATGCCCGACGCTGCCGCGCCCCACCAGGTCCGGCAGCGAATTTTTTTGGGGCCGGCCGCTCCAAGCGACTGCCCCGGACTTCACCGTCATTGACTCCCTGCCGCAAGCGCGGCGTCTTTCCCGAAAGCACCTACCATGGAACAGAACATTGGATTTGCCCACTACTGGGCGCAAGGCGATGCCGTTTCCCACTCGGTGGCCTATCTGCTGTTGCTCATGTCGATCGCCAGCTGGTTCTACATCCTCTCCAAGGCCTGGGCCGCCTGGCGCATCCGCCGTGGCAGCAATGCGCTGGAACAGTTCTGGCAGGCACCGACCCTGGCCGATGCCACCGCCGCCATGCAGCGCGTGGACAGCGAACTGATCTACACCCCCATGGCCGAACGCGCCGCCGAAGCCGCCGACATCGGCACCCGCCAGCAAGGTACGCCATCGCTCAACGCCGCCACCGATCCGGGTGAACTGATCACGCGCACCCTGCGTCGCGAAATCAACCGGGTCTCGGCGCGCCTGGAACGCGGCCTCACCCTGCTGGCCTCGGTCGGCTCCACGGCCCCCTTCGTCGGTCTGTTTGGCACCGTCTGGGGTATCTACCATGCGCTGGTGGCGGTCTCGGCCAGCGGCACGGTGCAGATCGACAAGGTGGCCGGTCCCGTGGGCGAGGCGCTGATCATGACCGCGCTGGGCCTGTTGGTGGCCATCCCCGCCGTGCTGGCCTACAACGCCTTCACCCGCATCAATCGCGTGGTGCTGGCCGAACTGGATGGCTTCGCGCACGACCTGCATGCGTATCTGACCACCGGCGAGCGCGTCGGCGGCATGCGTAAATAATTTCTTCGACACGACCTTTGAGAGGAGTCCATCATGAGTTTCGGCGGATTCAACGACAACCACAACTCGGGCCCGATGGCCGACATCAACGTCACCCCGATGGTGGACGTGATGCTGGTGCTGCTGGTGATCTTCATCATCACCGCACCCATGTTCACCCACGCCCTGAAGCTGGACCTGCCCACCGCGCAGTCCAGCCCGGCCCCGGAAAAACCGGAGACCATCACCCTGGGCATCGATGCCGCCGGCAAGCTGTACTGGGACGACCAGCCGGTCAGCGCAGAGGACATGGATGCGCGCCTGGCCACGGCTGCGGCCAAGAAGCCGCAGCCCGAGCTGCAGTTGCGTGCCGACAAGTCGACCCGTTATGAAATGATCGCTGAAGTGATGTCAGCCGCGCAGGGTGCGGGGCTGACCAAGCTGGGCTTCGTCACCGATCCCAAGGACGGCGGCAAGCGCGAGAAGAAAGCAAACTGAAAGAGAGCAGGCATGGCCACCGTACAACTGGCGGGCGACCGCATCACCGACTGGGAGAGCTTCCACACCGAAAGCGCGCAAGCCTTCGGCTTCCCGGATTTCTATGGCCGCAGCATGGATGCCTGGGTCGATTGCCTGTCCTATCTGCGCGATGACGACGGCATGTGCAAGTTCAGGCTCAAACCCAAGGAAGTGCTGACCATCGAGATCAGCCACAGCGCCGACCTGCACCAGCGCCTGCCAGATCTGGTGGAAGATGTGGAATTCTGCTGCACGGCCATCAATGACCGTTGCGAGGATTATGGCGAGCCGCCGGTGATTGCGCTGGTCTGGAAGTGATATCCCCTACTTCCATTCATCGCCGCCATCGCTGCGGCGGCCCCGATTGATCTATTGCACAGATCAATCGATCAACTCATCCCCATCATAAAACGGATACGGCCCATCGAATTCCCCGATGAAGGCCGTATGGCTGACCAGACTCGCCGCCGCCGCATCCCACCAGTGCAACTGGAAACCCGGCGGCTCCATCACGAAGCAGGACGGTGCCTGTGCATCCAGATCCAGTTGCACCTGATGCGACACCCCCGGACAAGTCGTCGCCAGCGTCCCGCCAAAGCGGCGCTGGATGGAGCGATGCAGGTGCCCGCACAGGATGCGCTCGACCTGCGGATGCTTGCGTACCACCGCTTCGAGCGCCTGCGGATTGACCAGCCCCATGTCATCCATGTGTCCGATGCCGGTGGTAAAGGGCGGGTGGTGCATGGCAATCACGGTCGGACGCTGCGGCTGCTGCGCCAGCACCTCATCCAGCCACAGCAGGCTGGAGGCAGCCAGTTCGCCACCGCTGGCACGCGGGATCACGGTATCGAGCGCAATGATGCGCACCGGATACTGCTCGATCACATACTCGATGCGCTCGCCCCCCTGCTGCAGGTAGGCATGGTCGGCAAACGCGGTACGCAGCGCACGGCGCTCGTCATGGTTGCCCGGCAACAGGTAGTAGGGCATGGTCAGCGGTGCCAGCAATTGACGCAGGCAGGCATATTCGGCGGGCTTGCCAAAGTCCACCAGATCGCCGGTGATGACCAGCACATCCGGCTTCTGCTTCAGTGCATTGACCTGCCGCACGCAGCGACGCAAGGCCTCGGCGGTATCCACCACGCGATAGGATTTCTTGCCATCGGTCTTGATGTGCAGGTCGGAAATCTGACCCAGGATCATGCGCTCTCCTTCTCGGCGCGCGGCGCCAGTTTCACCAGTGCCTCGGCGGGCACGCGAATGGCGATCTGCTGCCCGGCCTCCCACCAGCCACGGCGGCTGGTCTCGGCGATGACGGGACGCTCGGTGCCGATCTCGATTTCAAAACGGCTGCGGTCGCCGAGGAAAAAGATGTTGAGCAACTTGCCGCGCACGCACTGGGCATCGGCTTCGGTGACATCCACTACCTCGACATCTTCGGGACGGAACAACGCGCAGGCCTGCTGCCCTTGTTGTGCCGCATCGAGCTGCTCCAGCAGCGGCAGGCTTCCGCTGGGCAACAACAATCTATCTCCTGAAACGATACCTTGCACGCGATTCATCGCGCCGATGAAATCGGCCACGAAGTCATTGGCCGGATGATAGTAGATTTCACGCGGCGTGCCGATCTGCGAGATCCTGCCACGTTCCATGACCACGATGCGGTCTCCCAGCGCCATGGCCTCGCCCTGGTCGTGGGTGACGTAGATGGCGGTGATGCCCAGACCACGCAGCAGCTTGTTGAGATCGCTGCGCACGGCTTCGCGCAGCTTGGCGTCCAGAGCGGTCAGCGGTTCGTCCAGCAGCAGCACGCGCGGCTCCATGGCCAGTGCGCGCGCCAATGCCACGCGCTGCTTCTGGCCGCCCGAGAGCTGGTCCACGCGGCGATGCGACAGGCCCTGCAGATGCACCATGTCCAACAGGCGTTCCACCTGCTCGGCGCGTTCGCCGGCGGGGATCTTGCGGATCTTCATGCCATAGGCGATGTTCTCGCCCACGCTCATGTTGGGAAACAGCGCATAGTTCTGGAACACCATGCCTACACCGCGCTTTTCAATCGGCAAGGCAGTCACGTCTTCGTCACCGAAGAAGACTTGCCCGCCCATATCGGGAAACTCCAGCCCCGCGATCATGCGCAGCGTGGTGGTCTTGCCGCAGCCCGAGGGCCCCAGCAGAACCAGGGTTTCACCGGGATGGATATCAAGGTCCAGCGGCTGCAGCGCACGCGTACCGTTGGAAAAGGACTTGGCGCATTGCTGCAGGCGGATGGAAACGGCTTCTTGCTTGGGCTTCATAGACTGACTTTCTTGCGTGTTGCCTGGGTCGCCCACTGCATGCCGATCAGGAGCGGAATGATCATGAAAAAGAAGATCAGCGTATAGGCCGATCCCACCTCCAGCCGCATCGATGCGTAAGCATCGGCCAGACCCACCGGCAGAGTCTGGGTCAGCGGCGTGTGCAGCATCCAGGTGATGTTGAATTCGCCGATGGACAGCGTCACGACCATGAGCGCCCCGGCCAGAATGCCCGAGGCCGCATTGGGAATGACGATGCCGAAGAAGCGACGCAGGCGCCCGGCACCGAGGCTGGCGGCGGCTTCTTCCAGTTGCGCCAGCTGCGAGGACTGCATCACCGCCAGCACCGGCCGCACCATGAAGGGCAGCGTGAAGATGACATGGCCGACCAGGATGAAGAAGATGCTGGCGCGGAACTCGCGCAGCTGACCATAGGCCATGATCAGCGCCAGCGCAGTGGCCAGCCCGGGCACAGCCACCGGCATCATCAGCAATTCTTCGATGATGCGCGCCAGGCGACTGTGACCACCGCGATAGCGCGCCAGCATGTAGGCCAGCGGCACTCCCGCCACCAGCGTCACCGCCAGGCAGGCCAGCGCGATGATGAGCGAGCGCCAGATGGTGGGCTGGTACATGTCCCACACCTGGGCTACCCAGCGCAGCGTGAGCCCGCTGGACAAACCGACGAAGAAATTCTCGGTCACACCGGCCAGCATCGACAGCACCACCGGCACCACCAGGAAGGCGCAGACCAGCAGCGTGAAGGCCAACTGAAGATAAAAACGGAAACGATTCTGCATGGCCTCTTCCTTATGCCGCCGCCGCAACGCCGCTGCCGGTGAGCGAACGCGCCAGCGCCAGCACGGCCCAGGTGAACAGCCCCAGCACGATGGACAGCGAAGCGGCCGTGGCAAAGTTGGCGTAGCCGGTAAATTCGTTGTAGATGGTCATGGGCAGTACATCGATATTGGCCGCCAGCGTGAAAGCCGTCCCGAAGGCACCGACGCTGGTGGCAAAACAGATCGCACCCGACGAGATCAGCGCCGGCAGCAGTGCCGGCAGCACCACGTGCAGCAGCACCTGCCAGGGCCTGGCGCCCAGCGAGCGCGCCGCTTCTTCCAGCGACGGGTCGAGCTTTTCGGCGGCGGCCACGACGGTCAGGATCACACGAGGAATCGAGAAATACAGATACCCCAGAAACAGCCCCGCCAGCGAATACGCAAACACCAACGATTCACCGAAGAGCCAGTTGGTCAGTGAACCGATCAGACCCTGGCGCCCGGCCAGCATGATGACCATGAAGCCGACCACCACGCCGGGAAACGCCAGCGGGAAGGTCAGCATGGCCAGCAACAGCGACTGGCCGGGAAAGCGATTGCGTTGCAGGAACAAGCCCACGAACACCGAGATGGCCAGCGTGGCAGCCGTCACCACCGCCGACAACAACAGCGTGGAGACCAGGCTGGTGAAGTAATGACGGTTGGTCAGCACCGCCAGATAGGCCATCGCCCCCTCCGGTCCCGAGGCGCCCACGCCGACCAGCCGCACCATGGGCAGCAGCCAGAAGGCGCAGAAGATCGTCAACCCGGGCAGGGCGAACCACAGCCACACGCCGTTGCCTGCGGTCCGAGGGCGCGCACCGGAGACGGAGGGGATCATGCTTTTCATGCTTGCTCCTGCGGTCTGCATTCAACGCACTTCGGCCAGGTAACGCTCGCCGAACTTGCGCTGGGCTTCGGCCATCTTGCCGTAGTCCACCGACTTGGCACGGGCGTATTCAGCAGCCGGCAGGAAGCGCGCTTGAGCTTCCTTGGACATGGCCGAGGCACGCACCGGACGCAGGTAGGCATTGGCCCAGATGGCCTGGCCCTGGTCGGACAGCAGGAAGTCCAGCACCTTCTTGGCGTCGGCCTGGTGCGGACCGTTCTTCACCAGCGAGACCACGTAGGGCACGGTGACGGTCCCTTCGGTGGGGATCACGAAGGCCACGTTGGCGTGGTCCTTGTACTTGGCGCGATAGGCGTCGAAGTCATAGCCCAGCAGGATGGGAATCTCGCCCGAGATCAGACGCGCGTAGGAAGTCTGCTTGGGGACGATGGGCTGGTTCTTCTGCAGGTTCTTGAAGTAGGTGATGGCCGGCGAGAAATCGTCCAGCGTGCCGCCCATGGCCTGGTTGATGGCCACCGCGCCGACATAACCGACGAAGGCCGAGGCCGGGTCGAGGTAGCCGATCAGGCCCTTGTATTCGGGCTTCTGCAGGTCGGCCCAGGACTTGGGCACGGGCTTGCCCTTCAAGGCATCGACGTTGACCATGATGCCCAGGGTGCCGGAGTGGATGGTGACCCAGTAACCGTCAGGATCCTTCAGTCCGTTGGGAATGTCATCCCAGTGCGCCGGCTTGTAGGCGGCCACCAGGTCCTTTTTCTTCGCTTCAATGCCGAAGGACACGCCCAGGTAGGTGAAATCAGCCACCGGACTGGCTTTCTCGGCGGTCAGCTGGGCCAGGGCCTGGCCGCTGTTCTTGTTGTCGGGCGGCACGGTGATGCCGGTCTTGTCCTTGATGGCCTTGATCTGCGCGGCCCAGTCGGCCCACTCGGGCGGACAGTTGTAGCAGATCGCGGTCTGGGCCGATGCAGCCAGGGAAGCCGACAGCAACAGCGCGCCGGCAGCGGTTTGAATAACACGTTTCAGGAACATGTCAGATCCTTTCCTAGAGGTTGAACAACGAGGGGACAACGAATGAGCCATTGCGGATACATCACGACGAAAGCGGTGCAGGCGGCGCCACCGACCCGCCCGCGCGCAGGACGTGCGGGAGGATGTGGCGCACGGCGTCGGTGGCGGCAGTGCTGATGGCGGGCCCCTCCCCGGCGGCAGCCACGGCCGCCGCAGGCACCGCACGCTCGATGGCCTCGACCAGGGTGCGCAGGGCGACATCGCCAATCTGCTCCGAAGGTTGAACCACGCTGGCCAGCACCGGCTCGATGAGGGCCCCCACGGGAATGCCGTCGAAACCCATCACCGAGATATCGCCCGGCACCTGCAAGCCCAGCGCGCGCAGGTCGCGCATGGCACTCAGGGCCAGCAGGTCGTTGGAACAGAACAGGGCCGTGGGACGGTGCAGCGGATCGGCCATCATCTGCTGATAGTCGGTGGCGGCCGTGAGCGTATGGCGCTCGACCTCGATGGCCGGCAGCGGCGTGAGACCTGCGGCCTGCATGGCATCGAGATAGCCGCTATGGCGCTGCATGGCGCGATCGGAGGCATTGAAGCGCCCCGAGAGCATCTGGATGCGGCGATGCCCCAGCGCGATCAGGTGGCTGACGGCATCGCAGGCAGCGACGCGGTTGTCTACCGAAACTGAAGCGCGGTGGCTGGCCGCACCGGTGGCGGCCAGTTGGTTGTAGGCCAGCACGAAGGGAATGCGTTCGCGTTCCAGCAGGTCCAGCGTGGCATTGGCGCCGGCATCGGCCACCGTCAGGATCACGCCATCGACGCGATGTCCGAGCAGCAGTTCGACTGCGGCCGATTCGTCTTCCGGCAGGTATTCGGTGGTGGTGAACATGACCGAATAGTCCAGCGCCCGCGCTGCCAGCTCGATACCTTGCAGGCACTGGGCGAAGACCGTGTTGGACAGGGTCGGCACCACCACCCCGACCGTGCGCGAATTGCCGGCGCGCAGGTTGCGCCCGGTGAAATTGGGACGAAAGCCCAGCTCGGCGATGCTGCGATGGATCTTCTCGGCGGTTTCCGCACTGACCGAGCCTGGCTTGTTGAGCAGGCGCGAGACGGTGGCAATGGAGACGCCAGCCAGATGGGCAACTTGTTTGATGGACGGACGCACGGGGGTTTCCGGGGCAAATGAAAACGATTTCATGATGCCGCCCGATTGTTACGCCCTCATGACCACCAAAGCCTACGAGATGTGAACGAAAAATTCATAACTGCCTGGTCCGGGAGACTTTCAATTGAAGGACAAGCGACGCGGCCAAATTCTCCCAAACCCGAATAAAAAATTGCTTTTTCACAATTTTTCGAGAATTAACAAGAATACTTTCGAGAACACACCACTCGGCGGCTGTCGATGGTTTCATACGCCATGCCAGCTCCCATGCTGGCCAGCAACACCGACCCAGTCCGTCGCCCCCTCGTAGGCGGGAACCGTGTAGCTGCTATCCCTGTTGCCACACTGCTCAGGCACAGGGGTCTTGGCCCGCCTCTTTACCGAGGCGGGTTTTTTTTCGGGCAGGCGGGTCGACGGTCGGCCAAGGCGGGCCGGAATGCCGCGCCGGGGCGGCGAGCCGGTATAATGCAGGGTTTCGAATTGCAATCCCCTCCCAACCGAATTCCATCCGTATCAGCCCGTCATGCAAGATAAATACAGCCCAGCCGAAGTCGAACAGTCCGCACAGCAGCACTGGAACGCCATCGACGCCTACAAGACCGTCGAAAACGCCCGCGACAAGGAAGGTCGCGACAAGAAGAAGTTCTACGCCTGCTCGATGCTGCCCTATCCCTCCGGCAAGCTGCACATGGGCCACGTGCGCAACTACACCATCAATGATGTGATGTATCGCTACCTGCGCATGAACGGTTACAACGTCCTGATGCCCATGGGCTGGGATGCCTTCGGCATGCCCGCCGAAAACGCCGCCATGGCCAATGGCGTGCCGCCGGCGCAGTGGACTTATTCCAATATTGAATATATGAAGTCGCAGATGCAGTCCATGGGCCTGGCCATCGACTGGTCGCGCGAGATGACGGCCTGCCGTCCCGAGTACTACAAGTGGAACCAGTGGATGTTCCTGAAGATGCTGGAGAAGGGCATCATCTACAAGAAGACCGGCACCGTGAACTGGGATCCGATCGACCAGACCGTGCTGGCCAACGAACAGGTCATCGATGGCCGCGGCTGGCGCTCGGGTGCCGTGATCGAAAAGCGCGAGATCCCGATGTACTACGCCAAGATCACCGACTACGCCGACGAACTGCTGGAACACGTCGAGACCAGGCTGCCCGGCTGGCCCGAGCGCGTGCGCCTGATGCAGGCCAACTGGATCGGCAAGTCCACCGGCGTGCGCTTTGCCTTCCCGCACCAGATCAAGGGCGCGGACGGCCAGCTCATCAACGACGGCAAGCTGTTCGTCTTCACCACCCGCGCCGACACCATCATGGGCGTGACCTTCTGCGCCGTCGCCCCGGAACACCCGCTGGCCACGCTCGCCGCAGAAAGCAATCCGGCCCTGCAAGCCTTCATCGCCGAGTGCAAGCAAGGCAGCGTCATCGAAGCCGACATGGCGACGATGGAAAAGAAGGGCATGCCCACGGGCCTGTACGTGACCCATCCGCTGACCGGTGAGCAGGTCGAAGTCTGGGTCGGCAACTATGTGCTCATCACCTACGGCGACGGCGCCGTGATGGGCGTGCCGGCGCATGACGAGCGCGACTTTGCCTTCGCCCGCAAGTACGATCTGCCGATCAAGCAGGTCATCGCCGTGGAAGGCAAGACCTACTCCACCGAAGCCTGGGAAGAATGGTATGGCGACAGGGAAGCCGGCAAGACCATCGCTTCGGGCAAGTACGATGGCCTGGGCTATCAGGCCGCCGTCGATGCAGTGGCCGCCGATCTGGCCGCACAGGGTCTGGGCGAGAAGAAGGTGACTTTCCGCCTGCGCGACTGGGGCATCTCGCGCCAGCGCTACTGGGGCACCCCCATCCCCATCATCCACTGCCCGGATTGCGGCGATGTCCCCGTGCCCGAGAAAGACCTGCCGGTGGTGCTGCCGGAAGACTGCGTGCCCGACGGCAGCGGCAATCCGCTCAACAAGCATGAGCAATTCCTCAAGGTCGACTGCCCCTGCTGCGGCAAGCCGGCCCGTCGCGAAACCGACACCATGGACACCTTCGTGGATTCGTCCTGGTACTACATGCGCTATACCTCGCCGGGCAGCAACGATGCGATGGTGGACTCCCGCAACGATTACTGGATGCCCATGGACCAGTACATCGGCGGCATCGAACACGCCGTGCTGCACCTGCTGTATGCGCGCTTCTGGACCAAGGTCATGCGCGACTTCGGCCTGGTCAAGTTCGATGAGCCCTTCACCAACCTGTTGACGCAAGGCATGGTCTTGAACGAGACCTACTATCGCGAAGACGCTGCTGGCAAGAAGACCTGGTACAACCCGGCCGACGTCGACCTGTCCTTCGACGACAAGGGCCGTCCGGTCTCGGCCGTGTTGAAGGAAGACGGCCAGCCGGTGATGATCGGCGGCACCGAGAAGATGTCCAAGTCCAAGAACAACGGCATCGACCCGCAAGCGCAGATCGACCAGTACGGTGCCGACACGGCCCGCCTGTTCACCATGTTTGCCTCGCCGCCGGAGCAGACCCTGGAATGGTCCGGTGCCGGCGTGGAAGGCGCCAACCGCTTCCTGCGCCGCGTGTGGGCCTTCGGCTACAACAACGCCGCGCGCATCACCGCTGCCGGTGCGGTCGATGCAGCCCAGCTCGATGATGGCCTGAAGACCCTGCGCCGCGAAGTGCACAAGGTCCTGCAGCAAGCTGACAACGACTTCAAGCGCATTCAGTACAACACCGTGGTTTCGGCCTGCATGAAGATGCTCAACACGCTCGAAGCGGCCAAGCCGGCTGCCGGCGCCGCGGGTGATGCGGTGATTGCCGAATGCTTCTCGATCTTCCTGCGCGTCTTGAATCCGGTGGCCCCGCACATCACCCATGTGCTGTGGCAGGAACTGGGCTATGCCAAGGCACAGGGCGACATCCTCGATGCGGCCTGGCCGCAGGTCGATGCGGCGGCGCTGGAGCAGAGCGAGCTGAAGCTGGTAGTGCAGGTCAACGGCAAGCTGCGCGGTGAAGTCACCGTCCCCAAGGATGCCGACAAGGCCGCCATCGAAGCGGCTGCGCTGGCCAATGAAGACGTCAAGAAATTCCTGACCGGCGCACCGAAGAAGGTGATCGTGGTGCCGGGCAAGCTGGTCAACATCGTTGCCTGATCCGGCCCAACCTCAACGACGGAACTCCATGCACGCTCAAGTCCAAATCAAGCGTTTCTCGCAATGGCTGCTGCTGGTGGCCGCGGCCGTGATGCTCACGGCCTGCGGTTTCCATCTGCGCGGCGCCGCCGACCTGCCCTTCAAGACCATCTACCTGGGCTTCACGCCCAACTCGGTGGTCGGGGTGGAACTCAAGCGCAACATCGAGGCCAGCGGTGCCAGGGTGGTGAGCGAACCCAAGGAGGCTGAAGCCAACCTGAAGGTGCTGACCGATACCCGCGACCGCCAGGTACTGACCTTGAACACCGATGGCCGCGTGCGTGAATACGCGCTGTTCCAGCGCTTCACCTTCTCGGTCACCGATGCCAAGGGCGTGCTCGTGATCCCTCCCACGGCCATCACCCTGCGTCGCGTCATCACCTATGACGAGAACCAGGAACTGGCCAAGCAGGCCGAAGAAGCCCTGCTCTACCGCGACATGCAGTCCGACCTGGTGCAGCAGATCCTGCGACGCCTGTCGGCCTCCAAGACGGCCATCCGCAACGAGAAGGCTGCGGCCGGTGCGGATTCCTGACCGGCGCACGGGATCACCATGCAGCTGCGCCACGACTCCCTGGACGCCCATCTCGGCAAATCGCTGGCCTCACTCTATGTGATCGCCAGTGACGAGCACCTGCTGGCCCTGGAAGCGGCTGACAAGATCCGCCGCAGCGCCCGCGCCAACGGTTATACCGAGCGCGAGGTGCTGGTAGTGGAGCGCAGCTTCAAGTGGGGCGAACTGCTGGCGGCGAACCAGTCGCAATCGCTGTTCGGCGACAAGAAGCTCATCGAGCTGCGCATCCCCACCGGCAAGCCCGGCAAGGATGGCGGCCAGGCGCTGCAGGATTACGCGGCCAATCTGTCGCCCGACAATCTCACCATCATCAGCCTGCCCAAGCTGGACTGGGCCACGCAGAAGGCGGCCTGGGTCGGCGCGCTCCAACAGGCGGCGGTCTACATCGACATCCCGCTGGTGGAACGCGCCCAGTTGCCAGGCTGGATCGGCAACCGGCTGGCCGCCCAGCAGCAGAGCGCAGACCGGGCCTGCCTGGACTTCATCGCCGACCGCGTGGAAGGCAACCTGCTGGCCGCACACCAGGAGATCCAGAAGCTGGCCCTGCTGCATCCGCCCGGCCAGCTCGGTTTCGACCAGGTGCAGGATGCGGTGCTCAACGTGGCACGTTACGATGTCTTCAAGCTCAACGAAGCCATGCTCTCCGGCGACATTGCGCGCCTGACGCGCATGATGGAGGGCCTCAAGGGCGAAGGCGAGGCCCTGCCGCTGGTGCTGTGGGCCGTCACCGAAGAAATCCGCACCCTGCTCAAGCTCAAGTCCGGCATGGCCCAGGGCAAGCCGGTGGGGGCACTGTTGAAGGAATACCGCATCTGGGGCCCGCGCGAACGCCTGATGGAACCGGCCCTGCGCCGCATCAGCCTGGGCGCGCTGGAACAGGCCCTGCAGGAAGCCGCCCTGGTGGACCGGATGGTCAAGGGCCTGCGCGCCCGCAGCTTTGCCGGCGACCCGTGGGACGCCTTGCTGCAGCTGGGACTGAAACTGGCACGCGGACACTGACATCACCCGCATTGAACCCGACGCGCAGCGCGCCCCGGAGAAAACCCTATGGAAAACATCGACCTCTACATGAACCGCATCGGCCAGCAGGCCCGTGCCGCCTCGCGCGCCATGGCGCGCGCCGATACCGCCGCCAAGAACCAGGCGCTGCTGCTGATCGCCGCCGCCATCCGTCGCGAGGCTGACGCCCTGCGCGCGGCCAATGCGCTGGACCTCGACGCAGCGCGCGCCAATGGCCTGGCCGAGGCCATGCTGGACCGCCTGACCTTGTCGGACAAGGCCATCGCCACCATGGCCGAGGGTCTGGAGCAGATTGCGTCCCTGCCCGACCCCATCGGTGAGATCAGCAACATGAAGTACCGCCCCACCGGCATCCAGGTCGGCCAGATGCGCGTACCGCTGGGCGTGATCGGCATCATCTACGAAGCCCGTCCCAACGTCACCGTGGATGCTGCCGGCCTGTGCATCAAGAGCGGCAACGCCACCATCCTGCGCGGCGGTTCCGAAGCCATCCATTGCAACCAGGCGCTGGCCAGGCTGGTCAAGGAAGGTCTGGCCGGTGCCGGTCTGCCGGAAGAAGCGGTGCAGGTGGTGGAGACTACCGACCGCGCCGCCGTGGGCGCGCTCATCACCATGCAGGAGTACGTGGACGTGATCGTCCCGCGTGGTGGCAAGGGCTTGATCGAGCGCCTGATGAAGGAAGCCAAGGTACCGATGATCAAGCACCTCGACGGCATCTGCCACGTCTACATCGACGACCGCGCCGACAGCCGCAAGGCGCTGGATGTGGCCTTCAATGCCAAGTGCCATCGCTACGGCACCTGCAACACCATGGAAACCCTGCTGGTCGCGCGCAACATTGCCGCCACCATCCTCCCGCCACTGTCCGAGTTGTATCGCGTCAAGGAAGTGGAACTGCGCTGCGATGCCGAAGCTGCCGAGATCCTGGCCGGGTATCCGCTGCTCAAGGCGGCCACCGAAGAGGATTGGGACACCGAATACCTGGCGCCCATCCTGGCCGTGAAGGTGGTGGCCGACATGGATGAGGCCATTGAGCACATCAACCGTCACTCTTCGCAGCACACCGACAGCATCGTCACCGAGGACTACACGCGCGCCATGCGTTTCCTGCGCGAAGTGGATTCGGCCTCAGTCATGGTCAATGCCTCGACCCGCTTTGCCGATGGCTTCGAATACGGCCTGGGTGCGGAGATCGGCATCTCCAACGACAAGCTGCATGCACGCGGCCCGGTGGGACTGGAAGGATTGACCTCGCTGAAGTACGTGGTGCTGGGCCAGGGACAGGTCCGCCAGTAACTCATTTCGGAAGAACGCAAATGCTGACTCGCTTAAAAGTTAGGGGTTTCAAGAGTCTGGAAGATATCGACGTTGCCTTCGGACCATTCACCTGCATCGCGGGTACGAATGGCGTGGGCAAATCCAATCTTTTTGATGCGATTCTGTTTCTGAAGGATTTGGCGGACAAGTCAATCATTGAGGCCGCCAACCGGGTCAGAAACCGGGATGGTCACAACCGCAGCGATATCCGTTCTTTGTTTACAAAAACGATTTCATCTCAGGCGGAAGAAATCGAATTCGATGCAGAGTTCATTGTCAGCCCAAAGGTGATTGATGACTACCGCAGGGAAGCCAGCCCCAAGGTCACCTATTTGAAATACAACCTGGTCCTGAGGTATCTGCCGGCCACGGATAAGGGCCCAGAAGGCATCGAGCTGACGCGAGAGGTACTGACCTTCGTTCAAAAGGGTGAGGCACGAAATAGACTTGGCTTCGAACATAGCAAGGAGTTTTTTGATTCCGTTTACCACGGCGGGAGCAAAATCAATTTTATTTACACGGATGTCGAAGACGGCCATCCGGTTCTGAAAGTCAGACAAGACCAGAAAGGTGGGAATCCCGTCACCATTCCGATTGCAAACACTGAGAGAACCGCACTGAGCGGCATCAACAGCATTGATCGTCCGACGGCTCTGGCGGCCCGTCGCGAAATTCAGTCCTGGACTTTGTTGCAGTTGGAACCCTCTGCATTGCGCCGTCCTGATGACTTTGTCTCGGTGAGTAAAGTCTCCTCTATTGGCGAGCATCTTCCGGCAACGCTATCCCGGTTGGAGAAGATCGCCGGGAAGAATGCAGAGATTGCAAACGAATTGGCCAATTTGCTTCCCGACGTCGCCAATGTCTCCGTTGACATCGACGAGCCTCGTCAGTCGAAGACCTTGTATCTGGAAACCACGACAGGGATCAGGCATGAGGCCAGAGCCTTATCGGACGGGACATTGCGATTTCTGGCCTTGTCGATTATCGGAGCAGACTCCGACAGCGGTGGCGTCATCTGCCTGGAAGAGCCTGAAAATGGCATTCACCCCGCACGAATTTCCGCGATGATTCAATTGCTGTACCGAATGACGGCAGATCCTCTTGTACCGGTCGATAGCACGGATAATCCTCTTCGACAGGTCATCATCAACACCCATTCTCCATCGGTGATTGAGAAAATTGTCACTGATGATCTGGTCGTTTCACAAGCCATCAAGAAGGACGGTGCGCAGCTTTCGCGCTTTACGGCGGTCACGCAAACTTGGCGTGAAGCCGCAATGTGTGGAGCTGGCCATCCCCCGATAGGCTATGGCGCATTGCTGGACTTTCTCAACATTGAGGATTCTGAAGATCAAATCGAAGAGGGAAAAACGGTACGTCATTACTTGAAACATCAGCTTGGCATGATCGGACGCTAAGGGGACAGTGAATTGATTTCGTATACGCTATTGGGTGATGGAACGTCCGACGCAGCCCTGATGCACGTTATCGATTGGGCCATCGCCCAACAAGATCCTGCCATTGGCATCACGCCCCAATTTGCTCGTCATCTTGGACCCGTCGGAAGCGAACTATCGGAGCGAGTATCGGCGGCAATCCGTGCTTATCCTTGCGATGTCTTGTTCGTGCATCGTGATTCGGAAAGTGAGTCACTGGAAAAGCGCGAATCTGAGATTGCATCGGCTTTCACGGAATTGACCCACAGCTATGTCCCGATCATCCCAATGCGTATGACGGAAGCGTGGCTGCTCAGCGATGAGCATGCAATTCGCTCAGCAGCCGGAAACCCCAATGGAAGAACCGGACTCGGCATTCCCGGCAAAAGAGAATGGGAAAGAACAAAAAATCCCAAACAGATTTTATTTGATGCGCTCAAAGCAGCTTCCGAACGGAATGCACGTGCCTTGAAGAAATTTTCACCCGACAGGCAACGCTTGCGCGTCGCTGAACTCACCACCGACTTTTCCGGTTTAAGAGGACTCGCTTCATTCGATCAGTTTGAAGCGACGTTAAAGTCCAAGCTCTTTGGAGAAAAATAGCATGCTCTGGATCAAAGCCCTGCACATCGTCTTCATCGCTTCCTGGTTCGCCGGCCTGTTCTACCTGCCGCGCATCTTCGTGAACCTGGCCCAGGAAACCGACCTGGTCGCGCGCGAACGCCTGCTGGGCATGGCGCGCCGCCTGTACCGCTTCACCGGCATGATCTCGCTGGTGGCACTGGTGCTGGGCGTGTGGCTGCTGGCCATCACCTGGTCATTCTGGAAAGGGCCGGGCAATGGCTGGCTGCATGCCAAGCTGTTCCTGGTGGTGCTGGTCATCGGCTACCAGCACGCCTGCGGCTCGCTGCTCAAGAAATTCGAACACGGCAAGAACGTGCGCAGCCACGTCTGGTATCGCTGGTTCAACGAAGTGCCGGTGCTGCTGATGCTGGCCATCGTGATCCTGGTCGTGGTCAAGCCATTCTGATCCAAGCAATCGTTCTGCATTTTTCTGTCGTCATCCGCGTCATTCCACACCCATCCTTCCGGAGCCGGTCATGAGCAAAGTCTGTGAGTACTTCTTCGCGCCGCATTCGCCCTTCGCCTATCTGGGCCACGATCGTTTCGTCGCCCTGGCGGAAAAATACCAGGTGCAAATCCTTCCCAAACCCTTCGATCTGTCCAGGATCTTCGGTGTCTCCGGCGGCCTGCCCCTGGCCAAGCGCGCACCGCAGCGCCAGGCCTATCGTTTGAAGGAACTGGCACGCTGGAGCGAATTCCTCGGCAAGCCCATGATCCTGCAACCGACCTATTTCCCGGTCAACAGCGACAATGCCTCGCGCCTGATCATCGCCACCCAGCTGGCACACGGTACCGCGGCCGCGCTGCGCATGACCGGTGCCATCATGCGCGCGGTGTGGGAAGAGCAAAAGAACATCGCCGATCAAGACACCCTGGTGGCCATCGCCAATGCCCTGGAACACGACGGCGCCGCCCTGCTGAAGTCGGCTGAAACGGCCAGCGTGCAAGCCGAGTTCGACCGCTTCACCGATGAAGCCAATGCCGCCAGCGTCTTCGGCGCACCGTGGTACCTCTACCAGGGTGAAGGCTACTGGGGCCAGGACCGCCTCGACTTCGTCGAGCGCGCCTTCGCGAAGGGCTGAGCGAGCAGCGTACAATGACGCCGGAGTGCGCTACAAGCAGCGCACTCCGGCTTTTTCCATTTTTGATACTTTGTTTTCCAACGGACAAAAGGTACTCCCATGCAATCCCCCGACACCCATTACTCTTATTTCTGCCCCTGCCCGCGCGGCCTGGAAGCGGCCCTGGCCGAGGAACTCAACGAGATCGCCCAGCACGCCGGCCCCGCCGCCAACCTCAAGGTGCACAACCAGGTGCCCGGTGGCGTGCATTGCTCCGGCACGCTGCTGGCGGCCTACCAGATGAACCTGCACTCGCGCATCGCCAGCCGTGTGCTGCTGCGCATGGGCCATGGTTCCTACAAGAACGAGAATGACATCTACGACCTCACCCTCGCACAAGCCTGGGAAGACTGGTTCAAGGTCTCGCACACCATCCGCGTGGACCTGACCGCCGTGAAATCGCCGCTGCGCAGCCTGGAGTTCAGCACCCTCAAGATCAAGGATGCGATCTGCGATCGCTTCCTCGACCAGTTCAAGCTGCGCCCCTCGGTCAACACCCGCACGCCTGACATGCGCATCGCCGGTTTCGTCGATGCCCACAATTTCACGGTCTATCTCGACACCTCCGGCGAGGCGCTCTTCAAGCGCGGCTGGCGCGAAGAAACCGGTGACGCACCGCTGCGCGAGAACCTGGCGGCGGGCCTCTTGCGCACCGCAGGCTGGAAGCCGGGCGTGCCACTCTTCGATCCCATGTGCGGTTCCGGCACCATCCTGGCCGAGGCCGCGCAGATCATCGCCGGCGTGCCGCCGGGCGCACGCCGCCGCTTCGCCTTCGAGAAGTTCAGCAACTTCGATGCCGATGCCTGGTTCGCCATCAAGGGCGATTTCAAACCCCATCCGATTCCGACCACGCCCACGCTCTTCGGCAGCGACATCTCCGGCGACATGGTGGAACTGACGCGCAAGAACCTGGTGCGCGCCGGCGTGCACTTCGAGGTACCGCTCAAGCAGATCGAAGCACAGGAAATCAAGCCGCCGGTCGATGCCGAGGGCAAGCCGCTGGTCGGCATCATCCTCTCCAATCCGCCTTACGGTGAGCGTATCGGCGTGCGCGGCGACCGCGCCTTGCCGACCGAGGAATTGTTCGCGCAGTTCTTCAGCGCCTTCTCCACTACCTTGAAGCAACGCTTTGCCGGCTGGAGCGTCTTCCTGTTCTCGGCCGACCTCGGCCTGCCCAAGCTGATGCGCCTGAAGGAAGCCCGCAAGACGCCGTTCTTCAACGGCGCCCTGGAATGCCGCCTGTTCCGCTTCGACATGGTGGCCGGCTACAACCGCCGCGAGGAAGCCAAGCCGGTCCCGCGCGACGGCGAAGACTGATCCTCTCCGGCGCGGATGGATTGTCAACTTCTTCAAGACGATCCATCCCGCCGCAGCCGGTTTATCCGGCTCGCATTCTTCCCTACAGTGTGGACGTGGCCGCTGCCGATTGCGCAGGCAGAAAAAGGCGCAAGGCCGGCCATCCTTCATCCACTCCACACTTTCCGGGATCATCATGACCACCGTTACCGTCAACACCCGTGCCGACTACGCCGCCTTCCTGCTGCGCGTCACCATGGGCATTTTCTTCCTGGTCCACGCCGGCCTGAAACTCTTCGTCTTCACTCCGGCTGGCACGGCCGGCTTTTTTGCCTCGCTGGGCGTGCCGGGCTGGTTCGCCTATCCGGTGATGGCACTGGAAGTCATCGGCGGCATCGCGCTGGTGCTGGGCTACTATGGCCGCTGGCTGGCCCTGCCGCTGGCAGCAGACCTGCTGGGCGCAATCGTGCTGGTGCATGGCAAGGCCGGCTTCTTCTTTACCAACCCCAAGGGCGGCTGGGAATACCTGGCACTCTGGATCGTCGGCCTGATCGCCGTGTTCCTGCTGGGTGACGGGGCCTTTGCCCTGAAACGCGAAACGCAGCGCTGATGCACCATCGATGGCAACATGGGCAGCACGCATCGATCAATGCCGGGCCTGTGCCCGGCTTGGTTCATCAATGCAACTAAGCAATCAGGCATCACGGCAGCAAAAAGCCAAATGCTATAAATGTTTTATATCCTTTACCGGGATTCCAAGGAAATCATCATGTCCACCGTGTCCACCACAGGCCGCACCACCGATAGCTTCCCCCTGCCCTCGCTGTTCGTCTCGCACGGCTCGCCCATGCTGGCCGTCGAACCGGGTCGCACGGGACCGCTGCTGGCCAGTATCGGTGCGACGCTGCCACGTCCGCGTGGCATCGTGATGGTGTCGCCGCACTGGGAGACCTTTACCCCGCGCGTGGGCAACCAGAGCAAGCCGCGCGTGATCCATGATTTCGGCGGTTTCCCGCAGGCGCTCTATGAACTGGATTACCCGGCCCCAGGCGCACCGGCCCTGGCCGAGCACGTGGCGCAACGCCTGCGCGAGGGCGGACTGCCAGCCAATACCGATGGCGGCTGGGGGCTCGATCACGGGGCCTGGGTGCCGCTGCGCTATCTCTATCCGCAAGCCGATGTGCCGGTGATCCAGCTGTCGCTGCAATCCCAGCAACCGCCCGAGTATCACTACCAGGTTGGTCGCCTGCTGGCGCCGCTGGCCAGCGAAGGCATCCTGCTGATCGGCTCGGGCAGCTTCACGCACAACCTGCGCGAACTGCGTCGTACAGAGGCCGATGGCGGCGACGCGCCGCATACGGTGGAATTCCTGCACTGGTTCCTCGAACGCATGCAGGCCGGTGATCTGCAGGCTCTGTTTGGCTACCGGACTACGGCCCCGCATGCGGTGCGCAGTCATCCCACCGACGAACATCTGCTGAGCCTGTTCTTCGCCATGGGCGCGGCCGATGACTGGACCCGACTGGTTCACCTGGACAGCGGTTCCACGTATCATAGCCTGCGCATGGACGCCTTCGCCTTCGGCACCGGCTCCCGCCTGCTGGCACAACTACCGGCCGCTGCCTGAGCCCCGTCTTCCCGATGGCGCCAGCGCGGCGCCATTACGGGGAAAGACGATTTGAACAAACTGCGCGAAATCGAATGCTTCATCGCCGTGGCCGAGCTCGGCAGCTTCGTCAAGGCCGCCGATGCACTGGGCATCTCCAAGGCGGCGGTTTCGCGCACGGTACTGGAACTGGAGGCACGCCTCGGGTCACGCCTGATGCAGCGAACCACGCGCCGGCTTTCGCTCACCGAGGCAGGCAGTCTCTACCTGGAGCGCTGCAAGCAGATCGTGACCGCCCTGGAAGAAGCCGATGACCTGCTCTCGGCAGGCAGCGCCAAGCCCGTCGGGCTGTTGCGCATCAATGCCCCGGTCACCTTCGGCATCCTGCACCTGGCACCGCTATGGCCGATGTTCCTGGACCGGCATCCGGAAGTGGAGCTGGACATTACCTTGTCGGACCGCATCGTCGACATCATCGACGAGGGCTATGATCTGGCGATCCGCATCGCCAGGCTGGCCGATTCCACGCTGATCCATCGCAAGCTAACCAGCACCAGCCTGCCCATCTGCGCCTCACCCGCCTACCTGGAGAAACACGGCACGCCGCATCATCCGCACGAGCTGGCACAGCACCAGATCATCAGCTACAGCTACAACCAGGGCAAGGACGAATGGCAGTTCAGCGGCCCGGAAGGTCCGGTGAGCGTGCGTATCCATGCCCGCATGCACGTCAACAATGGGGACAGCTGCGTGCAGGCGGCCCTGGGCGGCATCGGCATCACACGCCAGCCAACCTTCATGATCGACCAGTACCTGCGCAGCGGGCAGCTGGTTCCCCTGCTCCCCGACTACACCGTGCCGGACCTGGGCATCTATGCGGTCTACCCCAGCCGCGCCCACCTGCCGGCCAAGGTGCGCGCGATGCTGGACTTTCTTTCCGAAGCGTTCTCCCAGGTGCACTGGTCCGCACCGGACGCCCACTGATCGGCGGATCGGCTGATCGCCCGATACCGCACTGGTAGCACAGCGGGCATTCTCGCGGTGCGACCGCCTTCTCCCGCAGGCTGGCTTGAACGGCAGCCACGCATAATTTTCACGCATCCTCACCAAAGCTTGCCGGCTCGCCTTGCGCCGTGTGCGCTCGGCTTCGCACGCTTGCCGAAACACCGGAAAACCGACGCCAAGCTCGCTTTCGTGCCGCCCCAACCTGCCCTGACCCGCCATTGACACATCGTCTTCTATAGCCGACATTGACCATATAGCGAACGCATTGTCCATATAGCGGACAGAACGCAAATTCAGCAGAACAACGACAGGAGACCCCATGACGACCCTTGACACCCCCATGCCCGCCGATCTGAAGATGAAGCCCTACCAGCTCCCCAACCCGAAGGAAGCGCCGCTGGAGATCGTGGTCAATCCGGCCGTGCCGGAGGACGAACGCATCTGGGTGCCGCAGGCGGAGAACGTGTGGTTCCGTCCGCTGTGCCTCAATGTCTCGCAGGGCTACTGGACCAACCTGCTGCGCGTGCGCAAGTCCGGCGTGCTTTCGCGCCACCGTCATCCGGCACCGGTGCATGGCATGGTGCTCAAAGGCCGCTGGCGCTATCTGGAACACGAATGGATCGCCGAACAGGGCAGCTATGTCTTCGAGCCGCCTGGCGAGACCCACACCCTCTACGTGCCTGAAGACGTGGAAGAGATGATCACCTACTTCCACATCACCGGCGTGATGTTCTATTGCGACCCCTGGGGCAAGTTCGAAGGCTATGAGGACGTCTTCACCAAGCTCGACATGTGCCGCAAGCACTATGAAGCGGTTGGACTGGGCAGCGACTACGTCAATCGCTTCGTACGCTGAGGATGCACGAAATGACTTATTCCCGCGCCTCCCATGACTTTGGCGACTGCGTGGCCGTAGTCACCGGCGGCCATGGCGGCATCGGCGCGGCCATCGGCGCACGTCTGGCCGCGGGGGGCGCGCAGGTCGTCGTCTGGGACCAGCAGCACGACGCTGCCTCGCCCTATCGGCAAGAAATCCTCGACATCACCGATGCCGCTGCGGTCATGCAGGCCTCACAGCGACTGCTGGCCGACACCGGGCGCATCGATTTCCTCATCAACAACGCCGGTTACGCCGGCCCTACCGTGCCGCTGGACGAGTACGACGTTACCCAATGGCATCGCATCGTGCAGGTCAACCTGCTGGGCGTCTTCCATGCCTGCCGCAGTGTGACGCCGGCCATGCGCGCAGCCGGGCGCGGACGCATCGTCAACATCGCCTCGCTGGCCGGCAAGGAAGGCACGCCCAATGCCTCGGCCTACAGCGCCGCCAAGGCGGGCGTCCTGGCGCTGACCAAGTCCTTGGGCAAGGAGCTGGCCGAGACCGGCGTGCTGGTCAACGCCATTGCACCGGCCGCCGTGAAGACCGCACTGCTGGAGCAGATGTCGCCGGAGCATGTGCAGACCATGATCGCCAAGAGCCCCATGCGTCGCCTGGGCACGGTCGATGAGGTCGCCGACATGTGCGCATGGCTGTGCTCCGGGTCCTGCAGCTTCAACACCGGTGCCGTGTTCGATCTTTCGGGCGGGCGCGCAACTTACTGAGCAGCTTGCCGCTCGGCCACCAGAATCATCCGGGCAAGCAAGGATCGCATGCCTGGGCAGGCACAAGCAGCCCAGGCAGCGCCGGAAGAGCAACACGCGGGGACGGACTCCACAACGTCCTCAGGATCGCATCCTTGCAAGAAGCTTCGGCCATGTCATCGACAGCGAGCTGCGCGACAGACGTAGCCGGTACGAAGCACGCCAATGGCAGCACATCATTCACACTGGAGACGTAACCATGGAAGTCCAAAAGGAAAAGAGCCCCCGGCTCAAACGCATACAGGTAGTCGCACTGAGCTTCCTGATGCTGGCAGGCATCGTCAACTACCTCGACCGCAGCACGCTGTCCATCGCCAATCACTCGGTGAGCCAGGAACTCAACCTGTCGGCCTCGCAGATGGGCCTGTTGCTGTCGGCCTTCTCGCTGGCCTATGCCTTCTCGCAATTGCCCATCGGCGCCATGCTCGACAAGTTCGGCGCACGCGTGATGCTGGGGGCGGGCATGTTCGTGTGGTCGGTGGCACAGCTGGCGGGCGGCTTCGTGAGCAGCCTGCAGCAGTTCCTGGTGGCGCGGGTGTTCCTCGGCCTGGGTGAGGCACCGCAATTCCCGGCCGGTGCCAAGGTGGTCTCGGAATGGTTTGCCATGCGCGAGCGCGGCGGGCCGACCGGCATTTTCGTGGCCTCCTCCACCATCGGTCCGGCGCTGGCGCCGCCCATCCTCACGATCCTGATGCTCTCCTTCGGCTGGCGCATGATGTTCGTCATCATGGGCGTGATGGGTATCGCGGTGTCGGTGGGCTGGTACCTGTTTTACCGGAATCGCAACGAAGTCCAGCTCACGCCCTCCGAGGTGCTGTACCTGGCCGACGACCATGACAACGAGCCCAACGCCAATGCCAAACTGAGCTGGTCAGAATGGAAGAGCCTCTTCACCTATCGCACCACCTGGGGCATGCTGTTCGGCTTCATGGGCGTGATCTACATGGTGTGGCTGTACCTCACCTGGCTGCCCGCCTACCTGGAACATGAACGCCATCTCTCCATCGCCCGCACCGGCTGGGTGGTGGTGATTCCCTACATCTTCGGCACGCTCGGCATGCTCTCATCGGGCTACATTGCCGATGGCCTGATGAAGCGCGGCATGCCTGCCATCCGCAGCCGCAAGTGGCCGATCTGCGCGGGCCTGATCGGCGCCGGCGCCTTCACCATTCCGGCCGCCTATACGCCCAGCACCACCATGGCCATCGTCTACATCTCGCTGGCCATGGCCTTCGTGAACATGGCTTCCGGTGGCGCCTGGGCGCTGGTTTCGGTGGCCATTCCGCGGCGCCTGGTGGCTTCGCTGGGCAGCATGCAGAACTTCGGCGGCTATCTCGGCGGCTCGCTGGCACCGGTCATCACGGGCGTGGTGGTGGACCAGACCCACTCCTTCGTCAATGCCCTCCTGATCAGTGCCGCCGTGGCCTTCGCCGCCGCGCTGGTCTACATGTTCGTGGTAGACAAGCCGATCGAGGCACACGCCGCCTGAGGCAAAACTTCACTCGTCAGTAGCCTGACCCGATGCCGCCGCCCTTGGGTAGCGGCATCCAGCCAGTCTCCTGCCACTCACAAGAAGGAACCTTCATGAGCTTCATTCCCGACCTGCTCCGGGGCAAGACCGCCCTCGTCACCGGCGGCACCCAAGGCATAGGCGCGGCCGTCGCACGCCAGCTCGCCGCACTGGGTGCAAGCGTCATTGCTGCCGGCCTGCCGCCCTTGGCGCATGAGCCATTCGAGGGCAGCGGCATCACCCTGGCGGAGATGAACGTGGCCGGCGAAGACAGCGTGCGCGCGGTGCTCGCCGGCCTCACGCAACTCGATATCGTGGTCAACTGCGCCGGCATCATCAAGCGCGGGGAAGAGCTGGAGACCGAGGTCTTCGAGCAGGTCATCGCGGTCAACCTCACCGGCACCATGCGCGTCTGTGCTGCCAGCCGCGAACTGCTCAAGCAGTCCGGGGGCTGCATCGTCAATACTGCCTCCATGCTCAGCTTCTTCGGCGGCGGACTGGTACCGGGCTACAGCGCCAGCAAGGGCGGCGTGGCGCAGCTGACCAAGTCGCTGGCCATTGCCTATGCGGCCGACGGCATCCGCGTCAATGCAGTGGCGCCGGGCTGGATCGCCACCCCGCTCACACAAGCCCTGCAGGACGATCCCGTACGCGCCGGGCCAATCCTGGCGCGCACACCGCTGGGCCGCTGGGGCAAGCCGGAAGACATCGGCCAGGTGGTTGCTTTCCTGTGTTCACCCGCGGCCTCCTTCATGACCGGCGCCATCGTGCCGGTCGATGGCGGCTATCTGGTGGCCTGACACCACCGCAACGCTTTCACGTGCAATGCCATTTGCCCGCGCCGGCTCCAGACGGCGCGGGATTTTTTGCAAACGGGCTCGGCTATAATCTGGCCGGAATCCGGCAACCCATTCCGTACCAGCATGTGGTCCGTCTCCTGGTCCGATCCCCGTACCGTTTCCTGCACCGCTCATGCCCGACAAAGACCAACAACCCGACGACGCCAACAAGATTGCAGGCACGGCCGCCTTCTCCAAGTTCATGGCGGTGCTGCAGCTCATCGCCGACCAGGAAGCGCCGCTCTCCATCGCGCAGCTGGCTGCGCTGTCGGGCTATCCGCGCCCCACGGTCTATCGCATCCTCGGCGCGCTCATGGCCGAGGGCATGGTGGTGGAGAACCCGCGCAGCAAGCAATATGAAGTGGGGCCGCGCCTGATCCATCTGGCCAGCCGTGCCTGGGACCGCAGCGACATCCGCACCACGGCCATCGAGCCGTTGCGCCAGCTGCGCGACATCACGCGCGAGACCGTGCACCTGGCCGTGCCCAGCGACCACAGCATGGTCTACATCGAGAAACTGGAAAGCCCGCAAGCCGTGCGCATGGATTCGCGCATCGGTACGCGCGTGACCTTGTATTCGAGTTCAGTGGGCAAAGCCTACCTGGCCGCACTGGAACAAGCGCAGCGCGAGCGCCTGATGCGCGCGCTGCATCTGCAAGCCTTCACGGCCAACACGCACACCACGCTGGAGGCCCTGCTTGCCGATGTCGAAGAGACCCGCACGCGCGGCTATGCCGAAGATCGCGAAGAGAACGAAGCCCAGATTTTTTGTTATGGCGCGGCCATCATCGGTGCTGATGGCGTACCGGTGGCCTGCGTGAGCGTGAGCATTCCGCTGTATCGCCGCCTGCCCGATGCGCAGCAGGCCTATGTGATGCCGCTGCTGCAAGCTTGCGCGAACATCTCGCGCAAGCTTGCCGGACCGGGCTGAGTCCGGTCCGTTTCTTGCCGCACTGTCCGCAGGCGATCAGGCCTCGGGCGGCAATTCCACCTTGTAGATTTCCTTGCCGTCGGTGTTGTGCAGCGTGACGGTGAGGGTCTTGCTCTTGGCGTCGATCTTGCCGATACCGAAGAACTGCAGCAGCTCGGCCGGCGAGCGGTTCTGCTTCATGTCCGCCGGGATGCTGACGAAGCGCACGTCCGGACCGAAGGTACGATCGATCTCGCCCGGCCCGAAGGTACCGGCATTGATCGGGCCACCGACGAATTCCCAGAAGGGCTTGAAGTCGGTGAACTGCGCACGCTCGGGCGCATAGTGCGTAGCCGAGGCGTAGTGCACGTCGGCCGTCACCCACACCACGTTCTTGATGTCGTGCTGCTTGATGAAGCGCAGCAGTTCGGCCACCTCCAGCTCGCGTCCGGAGGGCTTGCCGTTGTCGGCATTGGCCCAGGCCTCGAAGGTTCCCTTGGGCACATCCGGGTTCAGGTCCGGCACCACGATCGACAGTGGCATATCGCTGGCGATGAGCTTCCAGGTCGAGCGCGAACGCAGCAGCGCCTGCTTGATCCAGCGCATCTGCTCGGGGCCAAGGAAGTCGGCGTCGTGGCCGCCCTTCTGGCGGTTGGGAGAATTGCGGCCGCGATAGCTGCGCTCGTCCAGCATGAACACCTCCAGCAGGGGCCCGTGATTGAAGGCGCGATAGATGCGGAAAGGATCGGCGCTGTCGATGCGGAAGGGATTGTGTTCGAACATGGCCTGGCGCGCGCGGGCCGCCAGCACGTCGATGTTGCGTTCGTCGTAGCGCTTTTCGGCCGCACCGATCACCTGGCCGGGATACCAGTTGTTGCGCACTTCGTGATCATCCCACTGCACCAGGAAGGGCACCTCGGCGGCGAAGCGGCGCTTGTTGGCGTCCAGCATGTTGTAGGCGAAGTTGCCGCGATAGTCGTCCAGCGTCTGCGCGACCTTGGACTTGGCTTCGGTGACCACGTTGCGCCACAGTGTTCCGTCCTCCAGCTTCACTTCGGCCTGGATGGGGCCATCGGCATAGATCTGGTCGCCCGAGTGGATGAAGAAATCCGGGCGGAAACGGCGCATGCTTTCATAAACGCGATAACCGCCCCACTGCTCATTGATGCCCCAGCCCTGCCCGGCTTCGTCGCCCGAGAAGGCGAAGGTGATGTCGCGCGCCTGGCCATGTGCAGAGGCAGGCAGCATGAGGCTGCCGGTCAGCGTTTCGCTCAGGGCCGATTCATGCTGCAGGTCCTGGAAGCGCACGCGATAGTAGATGCGTTCGCCGGCCGGCAGGCCACGCAGGTCCACGCGCGCGGTGTAGTCCTCGCGTGCCAGCGCGGTAGGGCCGACGATGCGCACGGGATTGCTGAAGTTCTCGCGGGTGGAATACTCGACCAGCAGGCGCGCATTGCGATCGGTACGCGCCCAGAGCATGGCACTGTCACGCGTGACATCGCCGCTCATGACGCCGCCGGGCAATTGCGGGCGCAGGCGTTCGGAGGTGATGATGGCCGGTGCGGCGGAAAAGGCGGCCGGGGCGCTCAAGGTGGTGGCGGCGGCCACCGTGGTCAGTGCGCTGTCGCGCAGGAAGCGGCGACGGCTGTGGTCGGCTGGCGGGTATTGGTCTGGCATGGCGGCTCCTGTGAGGGTGAGGGATACACGGGGGGAGCTGCAATCTAGCAATCCAATATGACCGTCCAATGAAACCATGATGACCAATCCTGACCGCAGCTGAAATGCAGTCAGTCGCTCGAAAATATACGCCCCCTCCGCGCAGTGATGTTCTTCGGTGGACCTGTCACGCAAGGGCATTTACGGGAAGTCGGTGGAGACGGAGACCTGTTCCCATGCGTCGATCTCCTGATTCATCTTCATCAGCTTTTCCCGCACCAGCCTGACTGCATCGCTGCCCAGCAGGAGATGCTCCGGGGCGTTGACATCGCCGGCCAAGGCCAGGATCACCTGCGCCGCCTTCGCCGGATCGCCGAGCTGGTGACCGCTCTTGGCCTGACGCGCAGCGCGGATCGGATCGATCACTGCGTCATAGTCGGAGAGGCTGCGCGGCGAACGGACCATCGAGCGGCCTGCCCAGTCGGTGCGGAACGAGCCTGGCGCTACCGCCGTGACCTTGATGCCGAAGTCAGCCACTTCCTTGGCCAGGGTCTCTGAAATACCTTCCAGAGCAAACTTGCTGCCACAGTAGTAGGCGATGCCCGGCATGGTAATGAATCCACCCATGGAGGTGATGTTGATGACATGGCCGCGTCGCCGCGTCCGCATGGCCGGCAGCACGGCCTTGATCATGGCGACGGCACCGAAGACATTGACGTCGAACTGATGCCGCATCTGCTCCAGCGAAGACTCTTCCAGCGCCCCTTCATGACCGTAGCCGGCATTGTTGACCAGGACGTCGACAGGACCAAGGCGCTCGGTCGCGCTGCCGATGACACTGTCAATGGAAGGAAAATCGGTGACATCGAGCACCACTGCCATCGCCCGCCCCGGTGCGAGGTGCTCGAAGACCGCGCGCGCCTCCTCGTTGCGCACTGTGCCTATTACTGTATGTCCCGCCTGCAAGGCCGCATGGGACAGCGCACGTCCAAAACCTGAGCTGACACCCGTAATCAGAAAATTCAATTTGTCGGACTTCTGCATGACCATCGCCACATCTCCCATGAAACCGCCTTCCTGACGAACCAAACCGGTTCATCACCCGGGAAGGCGACGGCTTCAATGATAGGCAGGTGCACTTGACTGCACCATGTCGGTTGGCATTCAATGTTTGCCTAAACCTATCAATTGACGATGACGGGACGCATGAAGACATCTCAAGCTTTGACCTCGGGTGTGCACCAGCGCATGGTGGACCTGCTCATGCAGCTCGCGCCTGAAGAGGGCTATAACCTATCGCTGCTGCCGGATGTGCGCCTGCTGCGTTCCAATCGCCGCCTGCGTGAAACACCGGTGCTCTACGAGCCGGGCATCGTCGTGGTCGTGCAGGGAAGAAAGCGCGGCTATCTGGGCGGGAAGACCTATCTCTATGATGCCCGCCACTATCTGGCCGTCTCCGTGCCGGTGCCATTCACGATGCAAACCGATGCCAGCGCGAAGGCGCCACTGCTGGCGATCTACTTCCGGCTGGACTTCCAGCTGCTGGCCGAAGTGCTCTTGCAGATGGACCAGACCGATGTGCGCGTCATTCCGCAAACCATGTTCGCTACCCGGATGGACGAGAGGATGTCGGCCTCCGTCCTGCGCCTGCTGGAGGCCATGTGCATTCCGTTGGAGGCCCGCATACTGGGCCGCTCGCTGGTCAAGGAGATCTACCTGCGGGCACTCAGCGGCGAACAGGGCGCCTCCATGCGAGCCGCATTGCGCAATGACGGACAGTACGCAAAGGTAGCTCGCGCCATCCGGAAGATCCATGCCGCCTACGCGGACAAGCTGGACGTGGAACAGCTGGCGCAAGAAGCCGGGATGAGTCCGCCATCCTTTCATGCGCATTTCAAGGCGGTCACCGCCACCTCGCCCATGCAGTATCTCAAGTCCACGCGCCTGCATCAGGCGCGTCTGCTGATGTTGCGCAACGGCCTGACGGTAGCCGCAGCCAGCGCCACCGTCGGCTACGAAAGCGCATCCCAGTTCAGCCGTGAATTCAAGCGATTGTTTGGCATGACACCCGTGCAGGAGGTCGCCAGAATGAAGACTGCCTACGCGCTTCCCGCGCCGGATCCTGCTGCGCTGTTCGTGTCATCGCACTAGGCGGGCCCTAGGTACGCGGCGTTTCCTGCGGCGCCCACGGAGGATGACTGCCGAAGTCCTCGGCGAGATAGTCGACGAAGCGGCGCACTTTGATCGGAATTCCCCGCGCGCCGGGATAAACCGCCTGCATGGTCAATGCAGTGGTAGCGTAATCGGGGAGCAGGGCAAGCAAGCGCCCCTGCCGTATGTCCTCACCAAACACGAAGGCCGGCCCGTAGGCCACACCCGCCCCCGCCAGCGCGCACGCCAGCAACATCTGCATGTTGTTGGCCACGACCCGGCAGGGGCCGTCGATGCGATATGAGCGCCCCGAGTCATCCGTGAAGGTCCAGTCCCCGGCGGACACCGCTTCGCTGAAGGCCAGACGCGGCAGCTGCTGCAGGTCCTCCGGTGTACGCGGCAGGCCATGCCGTTCGACAAAACCGGCCGAAGCGCATACCACCATAGGGCAGGAGGCCAGACGACGCGTCACCAGCGCCGGATCATCGAGCTGTCCGATCCGGATCGCCACATCCACGCCCGCATCGAGCAGATCGATGTAGCGGTCTCCCAGCAAGACCTCCACGTTGACCTCGGGATGGTGCGCCACATAGCGCGCCACCACCGCACCCAGATGCAGGGCACCAAAGGTGACCGGCACCGCCACGCGCAGCAGGCCGCGCGCGCTGCCTTGCGCGGCCGTCGCTTCGCGGTTGGCCTCGTCCAGCGCACCGAGAATCTGCCGGCTGCGTTCGTAGTATGTCCGCCCCACCTCCGTGAGACTCAGGCGTCGAGTCGTCCGCTGAAACAGGCGGGCACTCAAGCGGGCCTCCATGTGGCTGACGTACTTGCCGGCCATGGCGGGCGACAGGTGCAAGCGCCGCCCGGCGCCGGCAAAACTGCCCTCCTCTACCGCCGCCACGAAGACATTGAGGCTCATCAGCTGATCCATTCTCTTTCCTTATTCGATCATTCTGGTTTCGACTGTCACTAATAGTTAAGCAATTATAAATTCATGAAATCGAATCTAACATTGCAGGACCCCATCACAAAAGGAGCAGAGAAATGCACATCCAAACAAACGGAACGCGCATCCATGTGGCGCAACAAGGCAGTGGCGAGCTGGCGCTGGTGTTGCTGCACTACTACGGCGGTTCGTCGCGGACCTGGGATGCAGTGGCCGGCAAACTGGCGCAGCGCTACCGCATCATCGCCACCGACCATCGCGGCTGGGGCCAGTCCGATGCGCCAGCCGAGGGCTACGGGATTGCCGATCTTGCCGCTGATGCCGAGGGTGTCATCGCGGCGCTGGGGCTGCAGCGCTACGTCCTGGTCGGACACTCCATGGGTGGCAAGGTCGCGCAGCTGATGGCCTCGCGGCGACCACACGGGCTGCAAGGGCTGATCCTGATCGCGCCCTCGCCGCCGTCGCCCATGCTGCTTTCCGAAGATCAGCGCGCGATGCTCGCAGGCGCCTATCAATCCAGAGAATCGGTCGAATTCGTCCTCGACCATGTGCTCACGGCCAGCCCCCTGAGCGACGCACGGCGCGAGCAGGTCATCGAGGACAGCCTGCGGGCTGCACCACAGGCCAAGCGCGCCTGGCCCAATGTGGCGATGGCCGAAGACATCACGACCGCCGTGGCCACCATCAATGTCCCTACGCTGGTCATCGCGGGCGAGCACGATCAGGTCGACCGGGTCACGACATTGCAGGCGGAGCTGCTGCCGCGTCTGCCCCACGCCCGTCTGCACATCCTGCCTGGCGTGGGCCACCTGTCTTTGCTGGAGGATCCGGAGGCGGTCGCGCAACAGATCGAGGGGTTCATCGGCACACTGGCCGACTGAAAAAACGGCGCTCCCATCCGGGGAGGCCCAGACCATTGGGCCCTCGCACCAAAATGCAGCTCGCCTCCTCGGCCCATCCTCGAAATGCACTAAGTTCGTGCGCAGCATTCACTAACAAGATCATGATGCACCATAAAAGTCTTTTAAAATCAACGGCCTGAGAATTTCTCACCAAAATGGAACGGAAATTGCTTTAGTCCTGGCTTTCAAGCATTTTCTCGCACACTTTTTGGGAGATTTTCTGGTGGACGATCACAAAAACGGCGCAGACGCCCTCTTCATCCTGCTGGGGGCGATCATGATTCTGGCCATGCACGCCGGCTTTGCCTTCCTTGAGCTGGGGACGGTACGCAAGAAGAACCAGGTCAATGCTCTGGTGAAGATCCTGGCGGACTTTGCGGTCTCGACCATCGTCTACTTCTTCATCGGCTACTACGTGGCCTATGGCGTGAGCTTCTTTGCGGGAGCCGAGACGCTGGCCCAGCGCAGTGGTTTCGAGCTGGTGAAGTTCTTTTTCCTGCTGACCTTTGCGGCGGCCATTCCGGCCATCATCTCGGGCGGCATTGCCGAGCGTTCCAAGTTCAATCCGCAGCTGGTGGCCACGGCCGTGCTGGTGGGTGTGGTTTATCCCTTCTTCGAGGGCATTGCCTGGAACCAGCACCTGGGTGTGCAAGCCTGGCTGGCGGCGACCTTCGGTGCGCAGTTCCATGACTTCGCCGGTTCCATCGTGGTCCACGCCGTAGGCGGCTGGATCGCCCTGCCTGCGGTGCTGCTGCTGGGCGCGCGGCGTGGCCGTTACAGCAAGGAAGGTGCGGTGGCGGCGCATCCCCCCTCCAACATACCCTTCCTGGCCCTGGGCGCATGGATCCTGACGGTGGGCTGGTTCGGCTTCAACGTGATGAGCGCGCAGACGCTGGACAAGATGAATGGCCTGGTCGCGATGAATTCGCTCATGGCCATGGCCGGGGGGACGCTGGTGGCCCTGATGATGGGTCGCAACGATCCCGGTTTTGCCTACAACGGTCCGCTAGCCGGACTGGTAGCGGTATGCGCTGGCTCGGACCTGATGCACCCGCTGGGCGCGCTGGTCACGGGTGGCATTGCAGGCGCGATTTTCGTATGGATGTTCACCCGCACGCAGAACAAGTGGAAGATCGACGATGTACTGGGCGTATGGCCGCTGCACGGGCTGTGCGGTCTGTGGGGCGGACTCGCAGCCGGCATCTTCGGCTTGCAAGCCCTGGGCGGAAGGGGCGGTGTGTCGTTCATGTCGCAGCTCATCGGCAGCCTTATGGGCATTGCCATTGCGGCGGCAGGAGGCTGGATCGTCTATGGCTTGCTGAAGAAAATGGTGGGGATTCGTCTTGATCCGGAACAGGAATTTGAAGGCGCGGATCTGGCCATTCACAAGATTTCTTCGACCGCGGAGAGGGAGACCAGTTGGTAAGTCCGGTGAGGCAATGCAGATGAAGTCCGTTGATTGCGGCAAGCGCTGACGGACTTCGAGCCCGCAGGACAGTCTGATTCATGCGCCTGGACAGGTCCGCGGCGCATTCTCTTGGCTCGCCATATCAATCCGTCAGGGACCTGCCTTTTGACGCAGGGCTTCGCGCACCGCGAGACCGGCATCCCGGATCAGCTTGACCAACTGCTCGTGGCTGGGGGGTACTGCAGACAGTCGATGATCGTCGGTGCTTCACCGCTGTTGCAGATCGTGGTCACGACGAATGCCTACGTCGACGTTCAGAGCGTGGGCAAGATAATCAAGCCCCCAGCTCCCGGCGCACAATCTCCGCCCCCGCACACAAGGCATCGAGCTTGCCGGCCGCTACCTCCCTGGGCAGCGGCGCCATCCCGCAATTGGTACAGGGATAGAGCTTGTCCGCCTCCACGAACTGCAATGCCTGGCGCAGGGTGGCCGCGACTTCCTCAGGCGTTTCGATGGTGTGATTGGCCACATCGATGGCTCCCACCATCACCTTCTTGCCGGCAATGAGTCCGATCAGATCCATGGGAACGCGCGCGTTGTGGCATTCCAGGGAGACGATGCCGATGCCCGATGCCTGCAATTTGGGGAAGGTCTCCTCATACTGTCGCCACTGCGAACCCAGTGTCTTCTTCCACTCCGTGTTGGCCTTGATGCCGTAGCCATAGCAGATGTGCACGGCGGTCTCGCACTTGAGCCCCTCAATGGCCCGCTCCAGCGTGGCCACGCCCCAGTCGTTGACCTCATCGAAGAAGACATTGAAGGCCGGTTCATCGAACTGGATGATGTCCACCCCTGCCGCCTCCAATTCGCGCGCTTCCTGGTTGAGGATCGTGGCGAATTCCCAGGCCAGCTTCTCGCGACTCTTGTAGTGGCTGTCGTAGAGAGTATCAATCATGGTCATCGGTCCGGGCAGGGCCCACTTGATCGGCTGCCGGGTCTGGCTGCGCAGGAAGCGCGCATCGTCGACGAACACCGGCTTCTGGCGCGAGACCGCACCGACCACCGTCGGCACGCTGGCATCGTAGCGATTGCGGATGCGCACCGTCTCGCGCCTGGCAAAATCCACCCCGTCAAGATGCTCGATGAAGGTGGTCACGAAATGCTGACGCGTCTGCTCGCCATCACTGACGATATCGATGCCCGCCCGTCGCTGTTGCTGCAACGACAGGCGCAACGCATCGCGCTTGGCTTCCAGCAGTTCATCCCCCTGCAGCTTCCAGGGGGACCAGAGAGTCTCGGGCTCGGCCAGCCAGACGGGCTTGGGCAGGCTGCCGGCGGTGGAGGTGGGCAATAGTTTTTTCACGATGGAGAACCTTGTGGGTGGAGAGATCAATGGGTGCAAGCAGACGACCACTGTTCGAGCACGCTGCGATACGGCTTGATGAAGTGCTCCTCGGCAAAGCGTCCCTGCTGGAGCGCCAGACGACTGCGCTCCTCGCGGTCATAGACGATGCGCGTGAGGGAATAGTCCTCATGCTGCAGACTGGGGCGGTAGGTCTTTCCGGCGGCGGAATTGGCGTTGTAGATTTCGGGGCGATAGATCTTCTGGAAGGTCTCCATCGTGCTGATGGTGCCGATCAGCTCCAGATTCGAGTAGTCGCGCAGCAGGTCGCCGCTGAAGTAGAAGGCCAGCGGAGCGGCACTGTCGGGCGGCATGAAGTAGCGGACCTTCAGGCCCATCTTGGCGAAGTAGGCATCGGTCAGTGAGCTTTCGTTCTGGAGATACTCTACGCCCAGTACCGGATGCACATTTTCGGTACGGTGATAGGTCTTGCTGCTGGCCACGCTCAGGCAGATCACGGGCGGCTTGCTGAAGTGCGCCCGGTAGGCCTCCGATTGGACGAATTGTTTGAACAGCCTGCCATGCAGTTCGCCGAAATTCTCCGGCACGCTGAAGCTTGGCTGCTGCTTCGTGTGCTCCAGCAAGACGACGCTGAAATCGTAGTCGCGCACGTAAGAAGAAAAATTGTTGCCAACGATCCCTTCGATGCGTTCACCGGTCCGGTGATCGAGGATGTTGGTCTTGAGCACCTCGATCAATGGCAGTGCCTGGCCGGTATCCTGTCCTGCCAGGCCCATTTCCACCGAGATGATCTCCAATGCCACGGCATAACGGTCGGCCTTGGGATTATCCCATTGGGCCAGTGCATTGAAACGGTTGTTGATCATGCGGAAGGTGTTGCGCAGGTTCTCCTGACGCTGCGCGCCCCTGGCCAGGTTGGCGAAGTTGGTGGTGATGCGCGTGTTGTCGGCGGGATGATAATCCTCGTCGAAACAAATGCTCTTGATGGCAAATGCGAAGTCCTTGCTCATGATGTTTCTGCGCCCCTGTGCTGAAGTCGTGTCTGCCGACAGCGCGGCGGACTCGATGCGGTCAATGTACCGGGCGAATTCTATGCTGCCCAATCCATGAATAAAAATGATTTGATCTCATTGACCAATGAGATTGGCTCATACATTTCCATTCCCGGCCCGGGGCGCGGGCGAAAAAAAGCCCCGCTCCTCGCGGAGCAGGGCAAACGCCTTCTCGGGGGGATGAGAAGGCGGGACAGCGTTCCGGCGCGGAGGATGCGCCGGAGCAGTTGCGTTCTATTGCACGTGAGCCGGGGGCAGCTTGCCGAAAAAGTCGGCCATGTTGCCCTCGGTCCAATCCTTCACCAATTCGCCATCGCACCAGACGCGATAGGCATACAGCCGATGTTCGTCAGGCCCGCCCGAGGCGCGGCTTTCAATCAGATAGGTGGTACCCCCGATTCGGATTTTCATCTCATGAGAAATCGAGGAGGACTGCTCTTGCACCCCCATGGCTTCTCCCGTTTTTTCCACAGCGTTGCCCTCTCTTCCCCACTCCAACCAGCCTGCCGGCCTCCAAGGCTTGACGCAGGTCAGCTTCCGGACAAAACGCGGGCGCTTGTCCGACATCTTTTCGCAATGCGCACTACAATGCCCGCTTGGCAAGGACATCCCTGCAAGATGGCGCACATCCACGCATTCCCGCAGAGCGAGAATCCGGTAATGACAAGGAACACGTAAGCTCCCCTGACTACAGTATGAAGCTTTGTTTATTTCATATTTTGCCCACAGCATATGCTCCGGAAAGTGAAAGATATTAAAGAATCTACGATTCGTTGCATTTCTGCCATGCGAAAAATATTAAATATGTGAAATATACAAATTCACTCACCGCACAGCTATACTTTTACAAGGATCAATCAAATGGGTCGTGCAGTACCATCTGATGACAACGAGATGCCCCCCGGGGACCCGGCGATGACTTCGCGAGAAGCTGCCCGACTGCTGGGGGTATCGATCACGACCGCCCAGATGTGGATGGAGAGCGGCATGCTGGCCTCCTGGAAAACGCCGGGCGGCCATCGGCGCACCCGGCTGAGCTCGGTCATGACCTTGCTTGGCCATCGTGAAGTGAAACAACCCGAGCCCACTGCCGGTCACGCTGGGCCACAGATCGAGGTTCCTTATCCGGTCAGCCCGAACGAGCCAGAACGTGCGCGCTTTGTTGAACAGACAATGGAAGACACACATTCCGAGGCCCGCTTTCATCGCCTGACATGGCTCGCCAGCGAACTGCTGGATGTACCCATTGCCCTGGTCACTTTCCTGACCTCGGAGCTGCAGATCTTCCGTGCGGCACATGGCCTGAACATCAGCTCCACGCCGCGCTCGTGGGCCTTCTGCAATTACGCCGTGATGCAGGAGGAAATCTTCACCGTCTCCGATGCCACCAAGGATCCCCGCTTCGTCAATAACCCGATGGTCACGGGCGTACCCTTCATCCGCTTCTATGCCGGCATCCGCCTGATGTACCAGGACCGTGCCTTTGGCTCGCTGTGCGTGATCGACACCGAACCGCGCATCTTGCGCGCCCACGAACGACAGGCGCTGGAAGAACTCGCAGCCCTGGCGACCGACATCCTGTCGCTGCAACTGCTGGAATCGAAACGCCAGTGACTTCTCCACCCTGAGCAGCGTGCAGGCGCTTACGCGCAAGCTCAAGAAGCAGCCGCTGCTCATCGCACCATCCCCAGCCACTCCTCCAGTTCCTCTGCCGGCATCGGTCGCGCAATCGCATAGCCCTGGGCGAAGTCACAGCCCAGGTGATGCAGGATCCTGGCGGTTTGCTCGCTCTCCACACCTTCGGCCACGACGCTGAACCCCAGCTGATGGGCCAGATGGATGATGGAAGGCACGATCACCTGATCGGCCTCGTTTTCGACCAGTCTGCTGATGAAGGAACGATCGATCTTCATGATGTCAGCCGGAATGCTCTTCAGGTAGGACAGATTGCTGAAGCCGCTGCCGAAGTCATCGATGGCCACCTTCACGCCCAGCTCGCGGATGGCCTGCACGCGCTGGCGCACCACTGCAGGATTGCTGGCCATGGCGCTTTCGGTGAATTCGATTTCAATCAGACCCGGCGGGACCGCATGCTGCTTCAGTTGGGCGGCCAGCAGGCGCAGGATGTCGTCGGACTCGAAATCGCGCGCCGAGGTATTGATGGCAATGGGCACCCGATGGCCGCGCGCATGCCAGGCGGCCGCCTGCACCACCGCATGGCGCACGACCCAGGCCGTGATCTGGCGAATTTGCGCCGTCTTCTCGGCCAGCGCGATGAAGATCGCGGGCGAGATGTTGCCCAGGACAGGGTGATGCCAGCGGATCAGTGCTTCCACCCCCACGCAACTGCTGTCGCGCAAGCGCACCTTGGGCTGGTAATGCAGGCTCAGTTCATCGGAAGAGTTGAAGGCCATCGGCAGCGCCGACAGCAACCAGAACGCATTGCGCTGGTTTTCCGCATGTACCGATTCGAACTGACGCGGACAGATGCCCTCCTCGCGACCCACGTCGATGACGGTCAGCAGCGAGCGGACGACGTCGCTGCCGGCAATGTCATCTACCGCCGGCAGTACGCCGATGGCGATGTCGAGCTGATGCGGAATGCCGTGGATTTCCAGCGCCTGGACGAACTGTTGACGCACGTTGGCGATGTGCTCCTGTCGCTGCGCGGCAGTTCCTTCGTGGAGGAAGACGAAGGTGGTCGTGGTCACACGATAGACCGGCTGGTAGTCCAGCGCTTCGCACAAGGCACGACTGACCTGTACCAGGAAGGACTCGGCATAATCCCAGCCCAGTGCCTTGACCATGTCGAACAGATATTCACGTGAACAGATATCCACGCCCAGCGCTGCGCACGGCAAGCCGGTATCGCCCTTTACATGCGCCCGTGCGCGCAGCACTTCCATGAGCCGGGCGCGATTGGGCAAACCCGTCACATGGTCGGTATAGCCCCGGTTGCGCAGCTGTTCGAGCCGCTCCATGACCATGCAGGCCAGTTGCTCCAGCCTGGCCATCTCGGCCGGCCCGAAGTGCTCGCGGGGACGCGGATCGATCAGACAGAGCGTACCCAGCGCATGACCTTGCGACGATCTCAGCAGCGCGCCTGCGTAGAAGCGGATGCGCGGTGCAGCAGTCACCAGCGGGTTGTTGCGAAAGCGCCCATCCTGATGCGTATCGAGCACCACCAGGCTGCCGCGCGCCAGAATGGCATGGGCGCAGAAGGACATCGAGCGCGGAGTCTCCTGCGCCGATAGACCGGCACGGGACTTGAACCACTGCCTATCCTCGTCCACCAGCGAGATCAGGGCGATCTCCACGCCAAAGAGCGTGCGCGCCAGTTCGGTGATCTGGTCACAGGACTTGTCGGGCAGCGTATCGAGTACGCAATATCCCTGCAACGCCGCCAGGCGTGCACCTTCATCGTCCGGCAAGGCGGCCGGGGCTGCACAGTAGGCGTGGCCGGTATTTTCAAGAAGCACGAATCAACCCGCCACGAGCGCCGTACGCCCGCTCGGCGCCAGCTTGAAGGTGGAAACCAGGCGCGCCAGGGCACCGGCCTGCGAGGTCAGCGCCTCTGCTGCCGCAGCGGCCTGTTCCACCAGTGCCGAATTCTGCTGGGTCGCTTCATCCATGTGACCGATGGCATCGTTGACCTGCTCGATACCCTCGCTCTGTTCGCGGCTGGACAGACTGATCTCGGCGATCACCTCAGTCACCTTGCGCACGCTGGCGACGATCTCTTCCATGGTCCGGCCGGCATCCTTGACCTGGTCGCTGCCACTATCGACCTTGGCCACCGAGGCGCCGATCAGTTCCTTGATTTCCTTGGCCGCCGAGGCGCTGCGCTGGGCCAGGGTACGCACCTCCGAGGCCACCACCGCAAAGCCGCGTCCGCCCTCGCCCGCCCGAGCCGCCTCGACGGCGGCATTGAGCGCCAGGATGTTGGTCTGGAAAGCGATGCCATCAATCACGCTGATGATATCCACGATCTTGACCGAGGATTGATGGATGTCTTCCATCGTCGCCACGACATTGCCCATCATGTCGCCGCCCCTGACCGCGATATCCGAGGCCGAGGCCGCCAGTTCATTGGCCTGTACCGCGTTGGCCGCACTCTGTCGCACGGCCGAGGTGATCTGCTCCATGGCACTGGCGGTTTCCTCCAGCGAGCTGGCCTGACGTTCCGTGCGGCCGGAGAGGTCCGTGTTGCCCGAGGCGATTTCAGTGGCCGCACGTTCGATCGCATCGGTTCCCTGACGTACCTGGCCGACGATGGCAGCCAGGCTGTCGCGCATCATGCCCAGCGCATGCAGCAGGCTGCTCCGGTCGTTGGTTCGGGTGACGACCTCCACGGCCAGGTCGCCATGCGCAATGCGCTGCGCGATGGCCATCGCATAGGCCGGTTCACCGCCGAGCTGACGCAACAGTCCGCGCGTAATGGTGAAGGCCACCCCCACCGCAATCAGGATCGCCACCGCCGCCAGCATGGCGATGAAACGCAGAGCGTCGGTCGCCGAGCGCTCGACCTGCGCGCCTGCTGCCGTACTTTGTGCATCGATCTGCTCGATGAGCAGGTTGATGTCGCCCACGATCTTGCGCCGCAAGGGACTGCAATCATTGACAAGGAAATCGCGATACGCCTCCATCGCCCCGCTCTCGCGATATTGACGCGGACGCTTGAGTTCATCAGCCATCTGCAGCAAGCCGGTGCGCACGATGGCGAACTGCGGGAGGCCGGCCAGGCGCGGTTCCAGCTTCTGCAACAGCTTGAGATAGAGCGCCTTCTGCTGGTCGAGGATCTTCAGTTCGGATTGCGCATCGGCGTCGCTCAGGAAGACGTACGCATTGCGTGCGGCCAGACCGGTCTGATCCAGCGCTTCGCGCGCCTCGTAGAGCGGTTTCAGGCTTTCGTTCTGTTCTTCATTGGCACGCGCGATCGAGGCGCGCAAGGCATTGATCCCCACCATGGCCACCCCGACCAGTACGAGCATCATCACCAGCAGACTGGCGAACCCCAAGCTCAGCTTCACGCCGATCTTCATGTTTGACAAAGCCTTCATTCACTTTCCCGGATCACGTTTGCGATAAAAATATGAAAAATATGCAAATAATCACGAAACATCGCGATGTTTTATTCGCATATTTCATAATTTTTGCAGTATTTACTCACACAAAGGTCTTACCAGCAAATGAAACTTGCGGACGTGTCTCGTTTCCATCACGTTATGACATACTGATGACGCCAATGCGAGTAGTTGGCAGATCGCTGGCGCTCGGCCAAGTGATCGCTTACATGGGGAGAAGAATGTCAGCGCGTCACGTAGTGAGCACCACCTTGCGACAATTCTCGCGCTTCTCGTTGAAGATCCGATAGCCTTCGGCCGCTTGGTCCAGGGGCAGGCGATGCGTGATGATGGCTTCCGGGCGCAGCCAGCCATCCTCGATACTGGTCAGCAGCTCCGGCATGTAATGCTGCACATGGGTCTGGCCTGTCTTGATGGTCAGCCCCTTCTCGAAGATGTCGCCGAACAGGAAGCCGTGGATGAACCCGGCATACACGCCCGGCACACTCACCGTCCCGCCGCGCCGCGAACATCAGCGTGTCTCGCCTGGCCCTGTGGGCGGCGACTGTCGGAGGCGTCAGCGCCGCTTGATGAGCGTGCGCGCAATCGACTGCCAGCAGGCTGGCCGCGACCGCCGCTCGCGTCATACTGTCAGTGTTGGCCACCTGCATGCGCGGCACTGGCCGACATACACGCCATGGCGGCAGCATTAGCATCCGATATGGACGGCGCCGCGGCCTTGTGTTGCCGCAGCCCGCTCATTTCACGCTCATTTCATTGACCACGATCAGGAGAACACCATGACCGACGCACTGAACCGACATACTCACCCCGCCGACACCTCCGGCCCGCAAGACCTCCAGACGAAAGGCAACCAGCGCAATGGCACCAGCGAGCGTGACATGTTGGCCCATGGCCGGCAATACGCACCCGGCGACAGCGACAAGCCGGCCTCACGCAACAAGCCGGAAGGCGACAATTATTCCGAGCAGGACATGCGCGAGAACAGCCCGCAGCTATGACACGCAAGCCCGCTCGCAGCCAGGGGCGCAAGTATAGATCGCCCTGGCCGGCCCACCGGGCCGCCAGGACCAACGGTAGCGATCATTGTTCACGATCGAATTCGGCCAACACCATCTCCACCTGCAGGCACTGCAGTTTCAACTCCTTGATGGCCCGACGGTAACGACGCAAGTCGCGCCGCTCGGGCAGTCCTTCACCGCCCTTGCTCACCCGCACCGCGTCATGCACGATCCCCTGCAGGATCGCGGCTGCCTGTTCATGCGAGGCCTTGAGCCGGTTCACTCCCTCGATCAGCGCTTGTTTCTTCTTCATTGTCATGTCCCGGTGATGCCTGTCTCGCCGGCTGCCCGTCAGAGTGGCGGCCAAGCGCGACAATGCGCATGCGTAGTGTTGAACAAGCCATGGAGTACTTTGCCTGCTGCAGGTTCCTCGCGTCCGCGATCCTCTGCCATCACGCTCATGATGGAGCGACAGCGCGCCAGATGAATCGATGCACCTTCATCGACAGACTCTTCTTCAGGGACGCTGGCATGACTGACAGCAGGCACCGCCCCCTTGAAGAGAAAGACGCTGATGGTCGCCACCGTGCGGTCTGTCTAAGATGAGGACTCGTAGGGAAGATAAAGCCCTGCGGAATTTTTCCACCCCTCATGAACCAAGGAGATACATCATGGCAAACCAGAACCAAGGCTCCACCAGCAACCGCGGCTTCGCTTCGATGGATGAAAACAAGCAGCGCGAGATCGCCAGCCAGGGCGGCAAGGCCGCTCACGAGAAGGGTACTGCGCACGAGTTCAGCTCCGACGAAGCGCGTGAAGCCGGCCGCAAGGGCGGTCAGAACAGCCACAACGGCGGCAACCAGAGCAACAGCCGTTAACCGGTAGTGCAACGCTGAAGTTAGAGGGCCCTGCGGGGCCCTTTTTTGTTGCCCTGTGCTCCCTCGGCTACATCAACGTGAGCAGTTCAGGATGAGCCTGGATCGATCGCGGAGCTCGTCATTGACGGCCCGTCACCTTCCCTGGCTCGCTTTCCTCGTCTATTTCACGGTGATGTTGATGCCGTGCGCCATCATGTGCCCGTAAGAGCGGTGCTCGCCATCGGCAAACTGCGCCGTGAGCTTGTATTTTCCGGGGGGCAGCGAGAGCATGGTTTCGGTCTGGCCATTGTCCAGGTGGATGTGCGTATCGTCGTGCGGTATGACATCTCCCTTGCCCACGGCACCGTGATTGATGAGCACATGATGATGCCCGGTACCCTCGACCAGCTTGCCAGCCGGGCGGGTGGTCATGGAATGCGCAGCCAGGCGCACACGGAAGGGACTGGTTACGGTCTGCCCGGACTTGGGCTCGAGAATGCTCAGGGTAGGCTCATCGGCCTGGGCTGGTACAGCGTGCATGACCAGCATCAGCAAGCTGCCGGAGGCGGCGGCTTGCAGGGTGCGTCGGAAAATTTGCTTGAACATGGAGGTCTCCTTTAGAGATGAAAAAGTTGCGTGTCGCAACGGCAGAGACGCGACCTTGCCCGCATGCGCTCAGATCGACAGCGCACTGCGTCCCTGCTGTGGCAAGCGGGCATGCAGCCGGGCCAGCAGACTGCGCAACTGCATCCGGTAATCGAGCACCACACTGCGCTCGCAATACGGGCTCCAGGCCGGATCGAGGGCAAGGTCATCGGGATCGTTCGCACTGGTGGAAGCCTGCGCGCGTCGTGCCGTCGGCTCGCCCGGCGGCTGCAACCGCACTTGGGTAGCTCGCCCCAGGCTGCAACGCAGTTCCAGCAGCGTAAGGGCCACGGTACGGTACTTGTGAGGCACATCGGGTTCCACGCCGCAGGCGGCACACACCAGCCGCAGCTTGGCCCTGGCATCCTGTGCGCCATGCGCCTGGCTCCCCTCGTTCCAGTTGGCGCCGAACAGCAGCGGGCCGGCGTAGTTGAGATAGGCCTCCAGACAGAACGACAGCATCATCAGTACCGACAGGTAGACCCAGCGTGAACCGGACTGCTCCTCCCCTGCTTTCCTGATGAGCAGATCAGCACCACGCCATAATTCGACATAGGTCAGCGTTGACGGTGAGAAGGTCGAATCGTCGGCAAAGACGGGCCGTTTCATGCTCTGCACCTCATGAAAGGGCCGTATCCATCACCATCATCAGCACAAAGCCGATGATGAGACAGCAACTCGCCGCCAGCGCGTCGCAGCGGCGATGCGGATCCGGAATCACTTCATGGGCCAGCACGAACAGCATGGCGCCGGCCGCGCCGCCCAGCGCCCATGGCAGCATCGTCGCCGACAGCGATACCAGCGTTGCACCCGCCACTGCCGCCAGCGGTTCCACCAGCCCCGAGAGAATGCCGCAGCCGATCGCATCGGCGCGCGAATAGCCGATGCCCCGCAAGGCGGTGGCCACGATCATCCCTTCGGGAATGTCCTGCAAGGCGATACCCAAGGTCAGCACGGTGGCCTGCTCCGGCGCGATACCCCCGTACGCTACGCCCACCGCCAGCCCTTCCGGCAGGTTGTGCAGCCCGACCGTGAGCACGAACAGCCACACGCGGCGCAACGCTGCCTGGCGCGCAAGATCGTCATGCCCTCGTCCCGCACGCTGCAGGGCCAGCACCAGCAACGCACCGGATAGCACGCTGGCACCGGCGATGAGGCTGGCCATCTGCTTGCCGGCCCCGGCCTGCTCCAGACTGTGCAGGGCCGGCAAGATGAGCGAGAACACCGAGGCCGCCAGCATCACGCCCGCGCCGAAACCGGTGCAGCAATCTGCCATGCGCAGCGAGAAGCGGCGCGAAAAGAACAGCGGCAAGGTGCCCACCGCCGTTGCCGCCGCAGCAGCCATGCCGCCGCAATAGGCGCGCCAGATACGCTCATCCTGGGCGCTCCACCAGCCGATCAGCACGGCCAGCAGCATCACGCCACCGGCAACCATCGGCCAGCTCAGCAGAATCGCAGCGGGCACGTCGGCGGGGGACTGCCCGGGTCTGGCAGGAGAGTTCGATGCGGTATTCAATGCGGGCTCGACTTTCTTGAGCATGGTGTCCTTGCCTGAAGGGGAGGATCAGCATAGGCCAGCGACGGACGCCGACAAACAGCAGGGCGATGCAAGTCGACAAGTCTAGCGACGCGCCTGCCGGTGCTGCATCGGACTAACACTGAATCTCGAACCCGTGGTCGTCCGACGCCGGCCTGCTGCCGCGCTAAGGATCTCCGACACGTTTCGTCGTCACCGATCACCGCATGTTTTCCGCACATGCCGATGGTATGGCTGAGCACCGGCCGCCTAGGATGAAGTTTCTGTTGTACGTGTCCGCTCTTTGCCAGGCGGTGAAGGCGATTACGTTCGGCAGCCCTGCCCATCAATTCCCCGACCTCGACAAGGAGACCGACATGTTCGCTCACAACAAGCGCCTGCAATACACGGTACGCGTCGCCGGCCCCAATCCCGGGCTGGCCAACCTGATGCTGGAACAATTCGGCGGCCCGCAAGGCGAACTGGCCGCTGCCTGCCGCTACTTCACCCAGGCCATTGCCGAGGATGATCCCGGCCGCAAGGACATGCTCTTCGATATCGCCACCGAAGAACTAAGCCATCTCGAAGTGATCGGCAACATCGTGGTCATGCTCAACAAGGGCGCCAAGGGAAAGCTGGCCGAAGGCGTGGAAGAAGAAGGGATGCTCTACAAGGAGATCACCGGCGCCGGCAACGACAGCCACATCACGCAAGTGCTCTACGGGGCCGGCGCGCCACTGGTCAATTCGGCGGGGGTCCCATGGAGCGCCGCCTACATCGATACCATCGGCGAACCGACCGCCGACCTGCGCTCCAACATCGCCGCAGAAGCACGCGCCAAGATCGTCTATGAGCGGCTCATCAATCTGACCGATGATCCGGGCGTGAAAGAAGCGCTGGGCTTCCTGATGACGCGCGAGATCGCACACCAGAAATCGTTCGAAAAAGCGCTCTATGCCATCCATCCCAACTTCCCGCCGGGAAAGCTGCCTGGCGATCCGCGCTTCTCCAAGGTCTACGTCAATCTCTCGCAGGGCGTCGGCGAACAGAGCGGCCCGTGGAATGACGGCAAGCAGTGGGAGCGTCTGGATGGCGCCGATGCCCTGACACCGGTCGACGGGGGCGACGGTCAGGCAAGCGTCGAGCTGAGCGCGGAGGAACAGGCCATGCTGGACCAGATGGCCGCGCGTACCGCTTCGGCCCAGGATGGCGAACCGTTGACGGGGGCGGAAATCGGCTCGGCCGATCCGGAGATGAACCGCAAGGCCAAACAGCCCTGATCCTCAGACGCCTTGTCGGCACCCTGCCGACGCCATGATGGCGGGCGAATCCGGCACGGACCATCATGCCGTGATCGCCCCAACGCAGCGCGTCAGCCGCGCTGAGGTGTGGCAGCCGACCGGTTCTCGATCCAGGGCTGGACCTGGCCGGCCGCCAGCGGTACCGAGAACAGGTAGCCCTGGCCATAGAGCGCTCCGAGCTCGCGCAGGCTCTGCAGATGCGCGGATGTTTCCACGCCCTCCACCACGCAGGTCAGCTGCATGTCATGCGTGAGCGCCAGCAATGACTTCACGATCTTGTGGCTGACCTCGTTGTGTTCGATGTCGGCGACGAAACTCTTGTCGATCTTGATGCGCGTCAGCGGCAAGGCATGCAGGTGGCTCAGGCTGGCATAACCGGTTCCGAAGTCATCGAGCGTGATACCGCAGCCGAGCTTGCGCACGGCACTGAGCAGCTGGCGTGATTTCTCCAGATCCTGCAACACGGCCGTCTCGGTGATTTCCAGATCCAGCCGCGCAGGACAAAACCCCGAGCTGGCGATCACCTGCACGATCTGTTCCATGCCTTCGCTGGTATTGATGTCGTTGGCCGAGAGATTGAACGACAGGCGGATCGCGGACGGCCAGGTGACTGCGGCCTGCAGGGCTTTCTTCAGCAGGATCACGCTCAACGGGTTGATGATGCCCATGCGCTCGGCAGCGGGAATGAATTCGACCGGCGCCACCACGCCCTTGACCGCGCTGTGCCAGCGCGCCAGGGCTTCGAAGGCGATCGGTCGGCCATCCTCCAGACTTACGATGGGCTGGAAGAATACCGACAGTTCGCGATCAAAGTCGGCCAGCCGCAAGGCCTGCTCGATGTTGGCGTTGCGCTGGATCTGCGCCTTGTCCTGCTCCGAAAAGAGCGTGACGGTACCGCGCCGTTCGCGCTTGCCCTGATACAGCGCATAGTCGGCATGTTCATAAAGCGAACTCGCATCAACCGCCATGTCGGGGAAGGTGGCCACGCCCACCGAGGCAGCGATTTGCACCGTCGCCTTGTAGAGCACGAAGGGGCGGCGCAGCGCAGCGCAGATGCGATCCCCGAAACCGGTCAGGGCCTCATCGCTGAGGCCGGCATCGATGATGATGGCAAACTCGTCGCCACCCAGGCGCGCCAGATGGAAGCGCTCGTCCAGGCACACTGCTGTCAGACGCTGGCCCACTTCCACCAGCAGCTGGTCACCGTGGGTATGACCATACAGATCATTGACGGCCTTGAAACCATCGAGGTCAAGAATGGCGACGGCAAAGCGCTGCCCGTTGGCGGTGGCACGTGTACATATCTCGTTGAGCTGGGCGAAGAACTTGCGGCGATTGGGAATCTGCGTGAGCGAATCGAGGTTGGCCAGACGCAGGTTCTCATTGCCCAGGAGCGCCGTCCTGACCTGCGCATCAATGAGCCGGGTGAAATCGTTGTAATGGCTGTTGACGATGGCCAGCATGCCGATGGTCACCAGTACCACGTTCATGGCAGCGGCCACGAAGGTCGGAATATGCGTGCCGAGGAAGAAGACCGTGAAGATGCCATTGACGATCAACGCAACCGACAGTGCCGCCGAGCGCAGGTACATCAGGCAGAAGATGCAGCAGATGACGGTGATGCCCATGTAGAACGCCACATGGGCCTGGGCATAACTGTCGCCATAAGGAAACATCAGCACCGACCACAGCGAGAAACTGAGCGCAATGGGTGCTGCCAGGAAATTGGTACGCTTGAGCGCCCTGGCGGCCATGCCGGGGGTCGGGTCCACGTGGCGCCCGCGCCACCAGAAACTCAAGCGCGTCACGCACAGGACCGTCAGCGCGGCCGGGAAATACAGCGTCAGCCAGTGCGGGGCCAGCGGGTAGTAGGTATGCGCCAGTGCCCAGCTGTTGATCAGCAGGATCAGATACATCATCGGCATCTTGCCGGAGAACGCGCGGTACTGCGCAATCAGCAGCTCGGGCTGATCGTAATGGACACGCCAGTAGGCGCGCACCATGTTCATCAATGAGGAAGCAGACATCCTTTGCTCTATGCCTTTTCAACTTGTCCGCCGCGACCAGGGCGTCATGAGGGCTGGGCATCAGCCAAGCAACCATTTGTCATCCGGGCATTGATTATAGGGGCGCCGGGGCTGCTGCAAAGTCAGGAAAAGCCCGATGTAAACCCGCTTTCCGGGTAATGGCGCGACGCCAGGGAGACAGCCGGAACGCATCGTTCAGCCGGCCCTGGCGAGCAATTGCCGGGGAGGAACTTGCGCAGGTCTTTTTCCGTTGGCTGCCGCAAAACGGGCGCTTGTCCTACAGCATCCTCACAGACGCTCATCTACAATCGGGCGTAACCAGAAATCAAGGTACGCCATGTCCGAGCTTTTCCCTCGTGCCGATCCCTTGTGGCCTGCCGCCGGATCCGCCGTTGCCATCGTCCCTGCCGTCCTCCCCGCCGCCTACTTTGCGGTGGATGCACAGTGGCGCCTGGTTTATATCGATGATGCAGCGCGCACGCTGCTGGAGGCATCACCACCCCCGAGGGACTCCTCGCGCGGCGCTGCCGGGCTACTCGGTGCCATCCTCTGGCAAGCCTGGCCGACGCTGACGGGCGGTGATCTTGAAACCTGCCTGCGTGCCACGCTCGAAGATGGCCACAGCCGCCACTGCTTACATACGCCGGCCGGACAGGCGCGACCCTATGAGGTCATCTGCTGTCGGCAGGCGCACGGCCTTGCGGTCAGCCTGCGGGCCGACCTGCACCCACCCTTGCCAGAGCGGCAGCAGCGGATCGACCACATGTTGCACGAAAGCCAGACGCGCTTTCGCCTGATGACCAGCGCCATTGCCCAGATCGTCTGGATAGCCGATGCCGACGGCAGCCTCGAATTCATCAATGACCAATGGCGCCAACATACCGGCGAGATCACTCCCGAAGGGCTAGGCAACCTGGAGGCCATGATCGCGCGCCACATCCACCCCGAGGACCAGTCGCACACCCTGCAGGCCTGGCAGGAAGCACGTAGCGCCTGCCAGGAGTTGGCCATTGAGCACCGCATCGGCGATGCTCACGGGCAATACCGCTGGTTCCTCACACGCGGCAAACCGCAACTGGATGCAGGGGGGCGACAAGTCCTGCACTGGTATGGCACCTCCATCGACATCCATGTACAGAAGCAAGCCATCGCCGAACTGGCGCGCCTGACGCGCGAATCCGAACAACGTCGGCGCTTCTACGAAACATTCCTTTCCACGACTCCCGACCTGGCCTACGCCTGGGATCTCCATCACCGGTTCACCTACGCCAACCGCGTCTTGCTGCAGATGTGGGGCAAGACCTGGGATGAGGCCATCGGCAAGAACTGCCTGGAACTTGGCTACGAGCCCTGGCACGCCGAGATGCACAGCCGCGAGATCGAACAGGTGCGCGCCACCAAGCGCCCCGTGCGCGGCGATGTACCCTTCAACGGGACCTTCGGTCGGCGCATCTATGACTACATCCTCTTCCCGGTGCTGGGTCCGGATGGCGAAGTCGAGGCGGTGGCCGGGACTACCCGCGACGTCACCGAGCGCAAGAACAGTGAGGCGCGCCAGCACGCCCTGTTCCGCCTGGCCGAGGCGATCCGCGCAGCCGAATCGCTGGGCGCCATCGCCAGCGCAGCGGCCCACGTCATCGGCGAGGCCCTGACGGCACGCTGGGTCAGCTACAAGTCGCTGGGACCTGCGCAGCAGGTCGACGAGCTGGGCCAGTGGACGTTCCATCCGGAAGACGGCACCGTCGCTGCCCTGGCCCTGCATGATGAACGGCGACTGGCGCAGGCCTGGCGTAGCCGTAGCGTGGTATTGGTCGGCGATGTCGCCAGCGATGCGCGCGCGGCCGCTCTGAAAGAGGAGCACCTGGCCTGCGGCATGGCGTCCTACATGGATGTGCCACTCATTGAAGGGGGCGAACTGGTAGGCATTGTGCACGTGAGCAGCAATGTGCCGCGCACCTGGACCGACAACGAACTGAACCTGGTTCGTGAAGTCAGCCAGCAGACCCGCGCCGCCTTCGAGCGTATCCGCAACCAGCAGGCGCTGGCCGCCAGCGAAGCACGACTACGCGAGATCAATGAATCGCTGGAAGCGGAAGTCAGCGCCCGCACCAGAGAACTGATGGCCACCGAGGAAGCCTTGCGCCATTCACAGAAGATCGAGGCCATCGGCCAGTTGACAGGGGGCCTGGCACATGACTTCAACAACCTGCTGGGAGGCATCACCGGCAGCCTGGACCTGATGCGGGTGCGGCTGGTGCAGGGGCGCGGCGACGAGTTGTTCCGCTATATCGACCTGGCCGCGCGCAGCGCGCAACGCGCGGCTTCGCTCACGCAGCGGCTGCTGGCCTTTGCGCGGCGGCAGACCCTGGCACCGCGCGCCACCAGCGTCAACGCCCTCATTGGCGGCATGGAAGAACTGATCCGCCGCACCATCGGTCCGTCCATCTCGCTGGAAGTGGTCACGGCAGTTGCCCTGTGGCCGACCTTCGTGGACGGACCGCAACTGGAAAGCGCCCTGCTGAACCTGTGCATCAATGCTCGCGATGCCATGCCCGAGGGCGGACGTCTGACCATCGAGACCGCCAACAAGTGGCTCGAGGGTACATGGGCGCAGGAGCGCGACCTGGCACCGGGTCAGTATGTCTGCGTCTCGGTCACCGACAACGGCACGGGCATGCCGCCAGACGTGCTGGCGCGGGCCTTCGATCCCTTCTTCACCACCAAGCCCCTCGGTGAAGGCACCGGCTTGGGCCTGTCCATGGTGTACGGCTTCGCGCGCCAATCAGGCGGGCAGGTGCGGTTGTATTCGGAAGTCGGCCAGGGCAGTACGGTCTCCATCTACCTGCCGCGCCATCAGGATGAGATCCCCACCGAGGAAGCCGAACTCACCGACGCCCCCGCAGCGTCCGGCAGTGGTGAAGTGGTCCTGGTGGTTGACGATGAAGCCCCGATCCGCCTGCTGGCGGCGGAGGTGCTCAACGAGGCCGGCTATACCACCCTGCAGGCCGACGATGGCCCTGCGGCGCTGCGCATCCTGCATTCGGCTGCCCGTATCGACCTGCTCATTACCGATGTAGGACTGCCTGGCGGGCTCAACGGTCGCCAGGTGGCCGATGCAGCCCGGGCGACGCGGCCACAGCTGCAAGTGCTCTTCATTACCGGCTATGCCGAAAACGCCGCCTTCGGCAACGGGCATCTCCCCTGCGGCATGCAGCTGCTGACCAAGCCGTTCAAGATGGACACGCTGGCGCGGCGCGTCCAGGAGATCCTGGAGAGCCGCACCATGTCAGAATGAAAAAAAAATCAACAATATAAATTATATAAACGATATATACGATCCTAACGCCTATTCGGGCGCCATCGGCGCAGCCTGTTCGAAGGCGCCCAGGCGCCATGACACGGTATGGGCTGCCGCCCGCAGCAGCTGTGCCACCTCGCCCTCGATGGCCGTATCAAAGCTGCCGCTGCTGCCCATGACGGCCATCACCAGCGCCAGTTGTCCGGCGTGATTGAATACCGGCGCAGCCAGGGTATGGATCCCCGGCACCGGTCGCCCCAGCGCCTGGTCCATGGCCTGCAGGCGGATCTGGCGCAGCCGTTCGGCGTAGTCGTGGCGCAGGTTGCCATCGGCATGGCAGACGCTGTCGGGATGGGCGCCTTCCATGCGGATCGCATCCATGGCCAGCGCACCGGCCAGCATGTCTGATGGCAGGTGTGCGGCACACACACGTCCAATGGCGGTATGTACCATCGACAGCACCGTACCGATGCGCAGGCTTACGTGCTGCGGTCGCGAAGATTCCTCCAGCCGCACTACCGTCGGGCCCAACGGCCCGACCACGGCCAGCGCCACCGAAAGGCCCGTGGCCTGGGCCAGCGGAGCCACCTCGGCCTCAGCCTCACGCAGGGGCGAGAGTCGCTGCAGGGCCGCCAGCCCCAGTTCCAGCGAAAGCGTACCAGGGAAGAAACTGCCCTGGGCATCGCGCGCCAGCAAACCGATCTTCTGCAGACTCACCAGGTGCGGAAAGGCCTTGGCTGCCGGCATCCCGGCCAGTCTGGCCAGGTCGCCCAGCGGGAGCGGCCGTCCGGCTTCCAGCAAGGCATCGAGCAGGGCGCCGGTGCTGTCGAGCGACTGGATACCGCGCTGACTGCGCTCACCTTCCTGATCGCCCTCCACCGTGGTCAAGGCGTGCGGCGTACTCTTCATGGGACAAACTCCCCTTCCTCATCGGTCTGTTCTGCAGCCGCCAGCGTGACCGCGATGGCCTCGATGCAGCTGCGCAACTGGCGCGCTACCACGCCGCGCCAGCCGGTATCGATGACACCACTGGGCCCGATCACGGTCACCAGCAGCAGCAACTGCTGCCGTGCATCCAGCAAGGGCATGCACAGACTGCTCACGCCCGGACTGGGCAGGTCGACCGCGCGCTCCATGCCGCGCTTGCGGATGGCATCGAGTTCTTGCTGGACATGCTTGAGCCGGCCCTTCGGCTGGGCGGGATGCTGCGCCTCCCACAGAGCCTGCCAGTCGGCATGTGGGGTAAAGGCGCAGTAGGTGCGTCCGGTGGCGGTTTCCGAGAGGGCCATGACGGTGCCCACATGCAGGTTCACGTGCAGTGGCTTGCCGGCATGGGCGTAATGCACGATGGTCGGGCCGGCCGGCGTGGGCAGGGTGACCGCCACGCTCAGGCCGGTCTCCTGGCTCAGTTGACGGACCTGCGGCAAGGCCTGGCGATAGGCCGGTTCCCGGGCCAGCCGCGCCATGCCCAAACGCAGGGCCAGCGGGCCGGATTCATAGTAGCCCTCGCCGGGGGTGCGTTTGATCAGGCCCAGCCTGAGCAGACTCACCAGGTAGGTATGGGCTTGCGCCGAGGACAATTCGGCCGCAGCCGCCAGCGCCACCAGCGGCAATGGCTGGCGCGCCTGGGCCAGCGCCTGCAACAGGCGCCCGGCCACCTCCACGCTCTGGATGCCGCGTTGTGTCTTGACGGGGGATGCGCTCATCCGATGATTCCAAGGTTTCTGATGACGGGCAATGGCAGCGACAAGCATTGCTGCGCGTCCGGCTGCCCTGCGATACGAGACCCTGGATTCTAATCCAACTCCCGTCCGGCAAGACATCCTCCACGTCATGGTGCAGAAAACGTCAATTAACTCCTGACAAGCGTATTTGCTATTGACTAATCAAAACGCGCTGACTAAGATGCGATCAACCTGCTTGTCGCAGGCAACAACAACAAGATTTGACCCGCATTGATCCAAGACGGGTTGGACGGAGACTCCCCCGATGGCACACGCCATGTCCAGCCGCGTCCCCACCCAACGAACCAGAACGAGGCAGACATGGCCAAGGCTTTTGCATCCCAGGCGGATCTCGACGCCAAGAAGATCACCTTTGAACGCATCTCGGAAAACGCCTACGCGTACACCGCCGAGGGCGATCCCAACTCCGGCGTCATCATCGGCGACGACAGCGTGATGGTCATCGACACCACCGCCACCCCGGCCATGGCGCAGGACCTGATCGCGCGCATCCGCAGCGTGACCGACCTGCCCATCAAGTACGTGGTGCTGACGCACTACCACGCCGTGCGCGTGCTGGGCGCCTCGGCCTATTTCAAGGAAGGCGGCGAGCAGGTCATCGCCAGTCGCGGTACCTACGAGATGATCGTCGAGCGTGGCGAGGCCGACATGAAGTCCGAGATCGAGCGCTTCCCGCGCCTGTTCGCCGGGGTGGAAACGGTGCCCGGCCTGACCTGGCCGACCATGGTCTTCGAGAAGGAAATGACGATCTTCATGGGTCAGCTGGAAGTGAAGATCGCCCATCTCGGCCCTGGTCACACGAAGGGCGATACGGTGGTGTGGATCCCCGGTCAGAAGGTGCTGTTCTCGGGCGATCTGGTGGAATACGACGCCGCCTGCTACTGCGGCGATGCCCAGCTGGAACCCTGGCCGGCCACGCTCGATGCCCTGGCGGCCCTGCAACCGGAAGCCCTGGTCCCCGGCCGCGGGCCGGCGCTGCAAGGGCGCGAGCAGGTCACGCAGGCCATCGCCTATACCAGGGATTTCGTCTCCACCCTGCTGCGCGCAGGGCGCGAAGCCGTGGCCGGCAAGATGGGGCTCAAGGAGGCCATGGCGCACACCCGCAAGTTGATGGATCCCAGGTTCGGCCAGGTCTTCATCTATGAACACTGCCTGCCCTTCGATGTCACGCGGGCCTATGACGAGGCCTCCGGCATCACCCATCCGCGCATCTGGACGGCAGAACGCGACAAGGAAATGTGGGCCGCACTGCAAGCCTGAGCGCACCGCAAGCGCCCGCAGTCAGAAGAGAAAAGAACAGCGAGGAGACCGGCCATGAACCCCAGCCCAGCCATTGATTATCAGCAGCAACGTTTCAGCTATCAGCCCTGCCCGGAGCAAACCAGACCCGCCGGCGCCGCCGTGCATCCGGTGGTCGTCGTCGGCGCCGGCCCGGTCGGGCTGGTGACCGCCATCGACCTCGCACGGCAGGGCATTCGCGTCGTGCTGGTCGATGACGACGATACGCTCTCCACCGGCTCGCGGGCGATCTGCTTTGCCAAGCGCACGCTGGACATCTTCGACCGCATCGGTTGCGGCCAGCGCATGATGGACAAGGGCGTGGGCTGGCATCGCGGCAAGGTGTTCCTGCGCGAGGAGGCCATCTACGAATTCGACCTGCAGCCCGAAAGTGGCCACGCGCGGCCGGCCTTCATCAACCTGCAGCAGTACTACGTGGAAGGCTACCTGCTGGAACAGGCGCGCAGCCATGACCTCATCGAGCTGCGCTGGAAGAGCCGGGTCAGCGCCATCGCGCATCACGCCGACCACGAAGTGCTGACGGTAGAAACCCCGGAGGACAGCTACCAGCTCAAGGCGCGCTACGTGGTGGCAGCCGATGGCTCGCGCAGCCCCTTGCGTCGGATGATGGGACTGGAAAGTGTGGGCCACACCTTCCGCGACCGCTTCCTCATCGCCGACGTCAAGATGGAAGCGCCCTTCCCGGCCGAACGCTGGTTCTGGTTCGATCCGCCCTTCCATCCCAACCAGTCGGTGCTGCTGCATCGCCAGCCCGATGATGTCTGGCGCATCGATTTCCAGCTCGGCTGGGACGCCGATCCGGTCCTGGAGAGAACGCCCGAACGCGTGATCCCGCGCGTGCAGGCGCTGCTGGGCAAGCAGGCGCAATTCACCCTGGAATGGGTGAGCGTCTATACCTTTTCCTGTGTGCGCATGGACAGCTTCCGTCATGGGCGCGTCCTGTTCGTGGGCGACGCCGCGCACTGCGTCTCGCCCTTCGGTGCGCGCGGTGCCAACAGCGGCGTGCAGGATGCCGAGAACCTGGCCTGGAAGCTGGCCTTCGTCCTGCAGGGCAAGGCGCCTGAAAGCCTGCTGGACAGCTACGCCAGCGAGCGCCAATACGCCGCTGACGAGAACCTGCTCAACTCTACCCGCTCCACCGACTTCATCACGCCCAAGAGCGCCGTCAGCCGCCGCTTCCGCGATGCCGTGCTGGGGCTGGCGCGTGAGCATGTGTTCGCACGCAGACTGGTCAACAGTGGCCGCCTGTCACTGCCCGCCACCCTGCACGACTCCCCCTTGAGCACCCGCGACAGTGCCCCTTTCCAGGGGGCCATGCAGGCCGGGGCCCCCTGTACCGATGCCCCTGTCTCGATGGACACCATGCCGGGCTGGCTGCTACCCCATCTGGGCGACCAGTTCGTGGCCATGATCTTCGCCCCGGCTGCCGCCCTGCCCGCCGTCCTGCTGCCGGCACTGGCCCGACTGACCGACAACGGGGTGCCGCTGCGCCTGCTGTTTGTCAGCGGCGTCGCGACCACCGCCGCCGACCGTGCCGTGCTGGCAACCCTGGGCCCCGACGCCGTCCAGGTGGAGGACATCGAGGGCCTGGTGGCACAACGCTATGACGGCCAGCCGCACACCTGCTATCTGATCCGTCCGGACCAGCACGTCTGCGCCCGCTGGCGCGGGATAGACGCGTCGGCGCTGGAACACGCCCTGCAGCGCGCCACCGGCCACAGCCACGACACCCTGTCCACGGCCGAACTGGATGCCGCCTGAACCCATCGCAAAACCACCCGCCCCTTCAACAAGGAGACACCATGAGCCTCAACACCGCGCCCAATCTGACGCACCCCGATGACTTCTACGAAGCCCTCATCGAAATCCATCGCGGCCTGGACGATGCCGCCAGCCAGGACCTCAATGCCCGCCTGATCCTGCTGCTGGCCAACCACATCGGCGGCCACGACGTGCTGATCGAGGCCATGCAGCGCGCCCGCGCCGGCCTGGCCCCGGCAGCCTCGGCGACGCTGGCCGAAGCGGCCTGAGTCATATCCATCCTTCCTCGACATCCACAAGAGCGCCGCCACAGGCGCCTATCCAACGGAGACATTCATGATGACCCCATCCCAGGGCGCCGGCACGCTGGCCGCCCCTTCCGCGCTCGATCTGGGCGTGGCGGCCGAAGACGCGATTTATCGCAAGGTCTGGCTGCGCATCATTCCCTTTCTCTTCATCTGTTACGTAGTGTCCTTCCTGGACCGTATCAACATCGGCTTCGCCCAGTTGCAGATGAAGCAGGATCTCGGCTTCAGCGACGCCATGTATGGTCTGGGCGCGGCCGTGTTCTATGTCGGCTACGTCCTGTGCGAAGTGCCCAGCAACATGCTGCTGGCACGTTTTGGCGCACGCCGCACCTTTTCCCGCATCATGGTGCTGTGGGGGCTGGCATCGGTGGGCATGATGGCGGTCAACGATGCCACGCACTTCTACATCCTGCGCTTCCTGCTGGGCGTATTCGAAGCCGGTTTCTTCCCCGGCATCGTGCTCTATCTCAGCTACTGGTTTCCGGCGCAGCGCCGCGCGGCGGTAATGGCGATCTTCTTTGCCGGGGTGGCGGTGGCGGGGGTATTGGGCGGACTGGTCTCGGGCTGGATCATGCGTGACATGGCTGGCGTGATGGGTCTGTATGGCTGGCAGTGGATGTTTGCCATCGAAGGTGCACCAGCGGTGGTGCTGGGCCTGCTGGTGATTTTCCTGCTTCCCGACGGACCGGCACAGGCCAGGTGGCTGACCCCGCAAGAAGCCGGTTTTCTGCAGACCCGCCAAAACCAGGAAGCGCTGCGTACCCATCATGTGAGACCGCATTCGCTGATGGCGCTCAGGCAGGCGCTGTCGCATCCTCAGACCTACCTGTTCGCCTTCATCTACTTTGCGCTGACCTGCGGCTCGCTCACGCTGAACTTCTGGATGCCACTGATGATTCGCGACTTCGGCATCAAGGATGTGGTCGAGGTCTCGCTCTATACGGTCATCCCCAACGCCATCGGCGCCATCGGCCTGATCCTGATCGCGCGCCGCTCGGACCGCCGCAACGAGCGTCACGGCCACTTCCTGGTGTGCACCACCGGCGGTGCGCTGGCGCTGGCCGCGCTGACCCTGCATCCTTCCAGCTTTGCGGTCTCGCTGGGACTGCTGTCGATGGCGGCGGTGCTGATCTTTGCGGCCCTGCCGATCTTCTGGTCGCTGCCGCCCGGACTGCTCCCGAGCCAGACCATCGCACCGGGCATCGCCTTCATCTCCAGCGTGGGCATCACCAGCGGCATCGTCAGCCCCTGGCTGATCGGTCTGGTCAAGACGCGCACCGGCAATATCGATATCGCGCTGTATATCCTGGCGGGATTGCTGTTGCTCAGTGGCTTGACGATGTGGACGATGATTCCACGCAGAGCGACGCAGGAAGGGCCGCAGCATCGCGCCTGAAACGATCCGGCGGTCCGGGGAGAAAAGCCGTCCTGCGAGAGCAGGGCGGCTTTTTTTACTATCGACATGCGAGACGCATCGGATCGCGTACGGTTCGCGTCAGCCGGGATGACAGTCCGTGCGTTAAGCGTCCACCCGGTAGCGTCAGGCAGTCAAGCAAATGTTGGCATCCGGGAAGGTGGTCAAGAAACTGTCAGAATTCCTTGCTACAGTGGCGCCGCCGGTCCCGGGGGGCGACTGATCCATCAGGCAGGGATCGCGCACGACCGGATTGAAGCCGTTGACCACGTCTTGCCCAGCCACGAACGCTACCACCGCGACCAACACCAACACCGCCATCCAGCCTCGCCGCCATGACAATGAAGACCACCTCGCCGCAACTGACGGCCTATGAAGAAGTCAAGCCTGGCTTCGGCTGGATCGATGCGCTGGTGCTGGCGGTGCTGTTCGGCCTGCTGTGGAGCGCGCTGCACTTCGGCCGTGGCATGCTGGTGCACTTCGACCCGTCCGACCAGCTGGAGGTCGACAGCTCGCCCGCCATGATCCCCTATTACGCCGGCCGCACCCTGCTGCGCATGTGGATCGCCTTTGCTTTCTCGCTCTTCTTCGCCATCGGCACCGGCTACCTGGCCGCCAAGAGCCGCCGTGCGCGCGCCCTCATCCTGCCTGCGCTGGACATCCTGCAATCGGTGCCGGTGCTGGGTTTCCTCTCGGCCACCGTGGCCGGTTTCATGGCGCTGTTCCCGGGTAGCCTGATGGGCGTGGAATGCGCGGCCATCTTCGCCATCTTCACCGGCCAGGTGTGGAACATGGCCTTCGGCTTCTATCACTCCATGGTCACCATCCCGACCGACATGCAGGAAGCCGCTACCACCTATCGCCTGACCGCCTGGCAGCGCTTTCGCACCGTGGAGCTGCCGGCATCGGCACACAGCCTGATCTGGAACTCGATGATGTCCTTCGGCGGCGGCTGGTTCTTCGTGGCGCAGAGCGAAGCCATCAGCGTCATGAACAAGGATCTGAAGCTGCCCGGCCTGGGTTCCTACATGGCGCAGTCCATCGCCCAGGGCGACCATACGGCAGCACTGTGGGCGGTCATCGCCATGCTGGCGCTGATCCTGGTGAGCGACCAGCTGGTGTGGCGGCCACTGCTGGCCTGGGCCGACAAGTTCAAGATCGAACTGACCGAATCGAGCTCGCCGCCGACCTCTTGGGTGTATGACCTGCTGCGCGGTTCCTACGTCTTTACCTGGCTCGATGAGAAATGCTGGCAGCCGCTGGGTGACTGGCTGGCGCGTCATCGTCCCGCCACCTCGGCAGCGCTCACGCCGGCGCGCATCACCCGCCAACGCTGGACCAAACGCGTGTTGACCGGCGCGATCTGCGGCCTGCTGATCTTCGAAGCCCTGCGCGGACTGGTCGCGGCCATCGATGCGCTGCACGGCGCGATGAGCTGGAGCCTGTTCGGTCACATCGTCTGGCTGGGCTTCCTGACCATGCTGCGGGTGCTGGCCATGACCGTCATCGCCACCCTGATCTGGACCCCGGTGGGGGTATGGATAGGCTCCAAGCCGCACATCGCCCGCTTCGCGCAACCGCTGGCGCAGATCGGCGCATCCTTCCCCGTCAACATGACCTTCCCGCTGGTGGTGGGCTGGTTCGTCGCGGCCAACGTCAGCATGAACTGGGGCAGCATCCTGTTGATCGCCATGGGCACGCAGTGGTACATCCTCTTCAACGTGATCGCCGGCGCCATGGCCATTCCCAACGACTTGAAGGAAGCCGCACGCATGTACGGACTGTCACGCTGGAACCTGTGGAAGACGCTGATCCTGCCGGCCATCTTCCCGTTCTGGGTGACCGGTGCATGTACCGCCGCCGGGGGGGCCTGGAACGCCTCCATCGTGGCCGAGCTGGCCAGTTGGGGGGATGTCTCGCTCAAGGCCGATGGCCTGGGCGCCTATATTTCGGCAGTCACCAAGTCCGGTGACACGCCTCTCATCATCGCCAGCATCGGCGTGATGTCGATGTTCGTCGTGCTGATGAACAAGTTTGTCTGGCGTCGCCTGTATGCCTTCGCCGAACGCCGTTTCCGCCTCGATTGATCGTGAGCCAACCCATGACACCCTCGCAACAACGCCCTGCCGTCGCCGAACTGTGCGCGGTCAGCAAATCCTACAATACCGCCGGCGGCCACGAGCTCAAGGTGCTCGACAACATCGACCTGGCCGTCCACGAAGGCGAACTGCTGGCGCTGCTGGGCCAGTCCGGCTCGGGCAAGTCGACCATCCTGCGCTGCCTGACCGGCCTGGTGGAACCCAGCTCGGGCCACACCATGGCCGCCGGCAAACAGCTCAATGGTGTCAATCGTGATGCGTCGGTGGTGTTCCAGACCTTCGCCCTCTATCCCTGGCTGACCGTGGAACAGAACGTGGCCGTAGGCCTGATGTCGCACAATCCGACCCGCGAGGAACGCGACGCGGCGGTCGACCGCGCCATCGAACTGATCGGCCTGGGCAACTACCATAGCGCCTATCCGCGCGAACTCTCGGGCGGCATGCGCCAGCGCGTGGGCATTGCACGGGCGCTGGTCTCCAAGCCCAAGCTCTTGTGCCTGGACGAAGCCTTCAGCGCCCTGGACGTGCTGACCGCCGAAAACCTGCGCCAGGAACTCATCAGCCTGTGGCGCGCACCGGACAGCGGCCTGACCTCCATCTTCATGGTTACCCACAACATCGAGGAAGCGGTGGAAATGGCCACCCGCATCGTCGTGGTGTTCCCGCGTCCGGGTCGCCTGGGTCTGGTGCTGGAGAACCCGCTACCCTATCCGCGCGACTCCAAGAGCCCGGAATTCCAACGTCTGGTCAACATCATCCACGAAGCCATCACCACCCTGACGCTGCCCGACCTGCCGCCGGAAGTGCACGTGCCGGGTGAGCCGATCTCGCGCGGACGCAAGCGCATGGAATCCATCCCGCTGATCCCGGTGGGGCAGATCCTGGGCCTGATGAGCCTGTTGAACGACGAACCGGAGTTGAACAACATCTACGACATCTCCGACGAGATCGGCAAGGAATTCGGCGAGACCATCGCTACCGTGAAGGCCGCAGAGATCCTGGAACTGGTGGACACCCCCAAGCAGGAGGTCTACCTGACCGATCTCGGCCGCCGCTTCGTGGCGGCCGACCGCCAGGGACAGCGCGCCATCTTTGCCGAGCAGGTCTACAAGCTGCGCATCTTCCACATCATCCTGGCGGTGCTGGGCGAGGCCGAGGAGATCGAGGCCGAGCGCGTATTGAAGGACATCGGCAGCGCCCTGCCCTATGACAATCCCGAAAAGACCTTCGAGACCATGATCGCCTGGGGCCGCTATGCCGGTCTCATGGATTACAACGCCAAGAGCGGCATGGTGTTCGTGCCCAAGGACGAGGACGAGGACGACGGCCCCCAAGGCTGAGTGCCGTCCCCCTGCCGGTTCGCTCTCTCGGTATCGGTCTCAGTGCAGGGCCGCCAGCGGCGCGCTCTGCAAGGCCGGTGCCGTCGGGCTTGCGGGTGCGTTGTCGGTCATGGTCGAGGCATCCTGGCGAATCTTGAAGACCGACACCACCTTCAGCAAACCCGAGGCCTGCTGCGACAGCGACTGCGCCGCCGCACTGGCCTGTTCCACCAGCGCTGCATTCTGCTGGGTCACCTGATCCATCTGCACGATGGCGGTATTGATCTGCTCGATACCGCTGCCCTGCTCCTGGGTGGCAGTGGAAATCTCGTTCATGATCTCGCCGAAGCGCTGCACCGAAGCCACGATGCCGCTCATCTGCTGACCGGCGCTGGCCACCAGTTGCGAGCCCGCCCCCACGTGTGCCATCGATTCACCGATCAGATCCTTGATCTCCTTGGACGCCACGGCGCTGCGTTGTGCCAGCGAGCGCACCTCCGAGGCCACCACCGCAAAGCCGCGCCCCTGCTCGCCGGCGCGGGCCGCTTCCACAGCCGCATTCAAGGCGAGGATATTGGTCTGGAAGGCGATGCCTTCGATCACGCCGATGATGTCGGCCATCTTGCCGGAACTGGCCGAAATCTTGTCCATGGTCGAGACCACGCGATCAAAGGCTTCGCTGCCGCTGGCGGCCGTCTGCGCGGCACCGCCCGAGAGGCGCAAGGCTTCGCTGGCATGGCTGGTGTTCTGGCGCACGGTGGTGGTCAGCTCTTCCATGCTGGCGGCGGTTTCCTCCAGCGAGGCCGCTTGTTCTTCCGTACGTTGCGAGAGGTCGAAATTGCCCTGGGCAATCTGGCCACTGGCCACCGAAATCGTCTCGGCCGCCGACTTGATGCCGTGTGCGATTACGTTCAACTGATAACGCATCTGCTCGATCGACGCCATGAGGCTGGCGCCGTCGCCCTCGCGCAGACGCACCGTGGCCGTGAGATCGCCCGAGGCAATCTCGCGCGCGACGGCCTGCGCTTCCGATGGTTCGGCCCCCAGCTGGCGCAGGATGCTGCGCGCGATCATCGCCGAGGCGACCACGCCTGCGAGCAAGGCCAGCGCCACTGCGCTGAGCATGATGGAACGAAGCCAGGCATAGGTGCTGCGGGCACTGGCGGCTGCGTCGTCATTGAGCTGGTCTTCGAATTCGGCCAGCTCAGTCAGCGACTTGATCCAGGCCTGCTGCTTGGGCCGCACTTCGGTGATGAGCACCTTGACGGCATCGGCCGGCTGGTTATCCAGCCCCAATTGCAGCGCCTTGGCCATCAACGGCACGGCGGCCGCCTCGTCGGACCTGATCTGGGCCAGCAACTGTTTCTCGCGCTCGCTGGTGGCCGCTTCGGTGTTGAACATCTTGTCCAGCGCGAGCAAGGCATCGCCATAGATCTTTTCCTGGCGCGCCAGCGTCTGCGCTTCCACGCGCATGCCTTCCTGGTCATCGAGCAGGGCAATGTTGCGAATGGCGATGGCGCGCTGGCTCAGTGCGTTGCGCATGGTGGCAACCAGCCTGGTTTCGGCATTGTTGACGGAGGTGATGTCGCTGAGGGCATCATTGATGCGCGACATGCCCGCCATGCCCAGCAAGGAAATGCCCAACAGAAACACGAGAATCAGGCCGAAGCCCAATGCCAGCCTGGTCACGACTTTCAACTTGCCCATGGTATTGCCCCCTTTTGTGGTATCCCCCGGCCGATGCAGGATGAGGCCGGAGAGAGTTGGACGGAGCTTGCAAGGGTGGACTGCGAAACCTGAACGCTTGAGTGGGGCGAGGAGGATGAAACGGGACGCTGTTGTGCTTGTAATTCGCCCTGAGTGGCAGTCGGCACGCCGGCAAGCAGAAGCAGTCTATGCTCCCGCCTGCCGGGACAAAGCGAGAATCAACGAGGATTTAAGGGCTCACTAAAAAGTTACCAATTCAGGTACATTTCAGTCAATAACGAGTTCCGGGGGGCTTGACGTTTTCTGCAGCATGGCTCGCAAATGCAGATCAGGCGGGCGATTGCGCCTTGCGACGCAGGCGGCTGGCGCTCACTGCCGTAGCCAGCGCGGTGGCCAGGACCGCGACCCACAGGGCAAGACGGATCGCCTCGCCATCCTGCGTCGCACTCATCTTGAGCTCACCTTGGGCCACCGCACCGGCGGTGTAGATCGCCAGGATCGTGCCCAGCATGGCCGCGCCCAGGCACTGGCCGAAGGTACGCATGATGGCCAGCACGCCCGAGGCATTGCCACTGCGCTCGCGGGTGACATTGGAGAGCATCTCGCGATTGTTGGGGCTCTGGAAGAAACCGAAACCCATGCCGCACACCAGTGCACGCCAGCCGATGTCCCAGGCCTGGGCGTGATCGGGCAGCAAGGCCAGCAAGCCCAGCCCGACCGTAAAGAGCGCCAGGCCCAGGCTCGACAGCAACGCCGGAGAATGACGGTCGGCCAGCTTGCCTGCATGCGGCGCCACCAGCACGATACCCAGCGGCCACGGGGTGAACAGTGCTGCCGATTCAAAGGCGGTGTATCCATAGCCGTTCTGGAACAGGAAGGGCAAGGCCACGAAAGCGATGCCCTGCCCCACGAAGGACGCCAGCGAGGTCAGTGCGGCCAGCGAGAAACGTGCATTGGCAAAGATGTCCAGCGGCAACAGCGGTTCCGGTACACGGCGCTGGCCGCGCACGAAGGCGGTACCGGCCAGCAGCGCCACCAGGGCGTAGGCTGCCGCCTCCAGCATGGCGTGGGTACCCTGGCCCGGTTCGGCAAAGCGCGCACAGGTATCGGCCGCCATGATGATGGCGCCCATGGCCAGCGCCGACCACAGCGCACCGGCCACGTCGAAGGGCGCCTGCGCCGGCTTGCGTGTTTCCGGAATGGCGCTCCACGACAGCAGCACGGCGAGGATGCCCAGCGGCACGTTGATGAGGAAGATCCATTCCCAGCCCAGCGCAGCCAGCAAGGTGCCGCCCAGTACCGGACCGATGGCGGTACTGGCCGCCACCAGCACGGCATTGAGGCCGAGGATGCGCCCCAGCAGGCGGTTGGGAAAGACGGTGCGATGAATGGCCGGCGCAATGCTCAGCATGGCTGCACCGCCCAGGCCCTGCAACACGCGCATGGCAATGAGCAGGTCCACCGAATGCGACAATGCACAGCCCAGCGAGGCCAGCGTGAAGACAGCCAGCCCCGCCGTGAACTGGGAGCGGAAGCCCAGTCGCGACGACAAGGCGGCGAAGGCGGCCAGCGTCATGGCCGTAGCCAGCAGGTAGGCATTGGCGACCCATACCGAGGCGGCGGCAGAGGTCTGCAGGGCCTGGCTGATCTGCGGGAGGGCCACGTTGATGATGGTGCCGTCGAAGACGGCCATGGTGGTGGCCGTCATCACGGCCAGCATGGCGCGGCGGCGCTGTACGCCCGGCAGGCCTTCGTCGCCGGGCAGATCGGAAAAGAGTGACATGGAGATCGCTTGTGAAGATCGAATCAGGTCTTCACTATAGCCAGCCGCGAGACAAGGCGGAAGACGCACGGCCTGCATTGGATCATTGCATGCAACGCCATGTCTCCAATCATGTCTGCCACCGCATGCTAGGATGCCGTCATGCCCGATACCGACCTCAACCTGCTGATCGCCCTCGATGCCCTCATCGCCGAAGCCAGCGTGGCCGGGGCTGCGCGCCGCCTGGGCCTGAGTGCCTCGGCCATGAGCCGCACCCTGACCCGCCTGCGCCAGGCCACCGGCGACCAGTTGCTGGTACGGGCCGGACGACAGATGGTGCTGACTCCCTGCGCAGAAGCCCTGCGCGAACGGGTGCGCAATGTAGTGCACGAAGCCCGATCGGTCTTGCGTCCCTCGGTACCGGAACTGGACCTGGCCCGGCTGGAGCGGGATTTCACCCTGCGCGCCAATGAAGGCTTCATCGAAGCCTGCGGTGCCGCACTCATCAGTGCCGTGGCGGCAGAGGCCCCGCTGGTGCGGCTGCGCTTCGCGCCCAAGGTGGAGCGCAGTCCGCTGCCACTGCGCGAAGGCAGTGCCGACATCGAGATCGGCGTGGCCAGCGAGATGGGACCGGAGGTGCGTCTGCAAACCCTGTTTCGTGATCGCTTCGTGGGTGCGGTACGCATCGGACATCCATTGGCCGCCTTGCGCCGCGTCAGTGCCGAGCGCTATTGCGCCCACGAGCATGTGAGCGCCTCGCCACGAGGCGAGCGCAACGGCCCCATCGATGCCGCGCTGGCCGGGCGCGGCCTGGTGCGCAAGGTGGTGGCAGTCGTGCCCAGCTTTCCGGGCGCGCTGGCGGTGGTGCGTTGCTCCGACCTGGTGACCATGGTGCCCTACTCCTTCCTGACCCAGGCGGGGGCACCGCGCAAGGATGGCAGTGCCTCCGGCATCCATCTGTTCGAACTGCCGGTGGCCACCGACCCCATCATCGTCTCGCTGATGTGGCATCCCCGCGTGGAGCTGGACCCGGCCCATCGCTGGCTGCGCGACAAGGTGCGCGCGGTCTGCGCCGGGCTGGAGCAGCGTGGCCCCAAGGGCCGTCCCGGCTGAACCCTCTTTCTGAAAGCATCCCATGCAGCTGCAAGGCATCCATCATGTGGCCCTCATCTGTTCCGACTATGCGGCCTCCCGCGCGTTCTACGTCGATCTGCTGGGCCTGCGCGTGATTGCCGAACATTACCGCGAGGCACGCGACTCGTGGAAACTGGACCTGGGCCTGCCCGACGGTACGCAGATAGAACTGTTCTCCTTCCCCGCCCCACCGTCGCGTCCTTCGCGTCCCGAGGCCTGCGGTCTGCGCCATCTGTCCTTTTCGGTCGCCGACGTCGCCGCCAGCAAGGCCGAACTGGAAGCCCGTGGCGTGGTCGTGGAAGAGATCCGCGTGGATGAATACACGGGCCGGCGCTTCACCTTCTTCGCCGACCCGGATGGCCTGCCGCTGGAATTGTATGAAGTGTCGCGCTGAACCACCCCCTCTGCAAGCCTCGCTGCACCTGATGTTGCGGGGCATGGTGCAGAAAACGTCAAGGCGCGATGCGCGCACTGCAAGGGCAAGGGCTATACTCGCGCTGCATCGCTGACCGGCCCGCCTTCCTGCCCTCATCCTCTCCATGCAAAACCTCAAGACTTCCGCCTTCTCACGCCTGAATTCCACCACCCTCCTGGGGGCGGCCGTGGTACTGGGCATGCTCTACTTCGGCCGCGACATCCTGGCCCCGCTGGCAGTGGCCGGCATTGCCAGCCTGATCATCCTGCCGCTGGTGAGGAAGCTCGCCGCCCTGGGCCTGAACCGGGCTGCCGCCGCCATGGTATCGGTGCTGCTGGTGGGCGGCTGCCTGGTGGCACTGGCGGTGGTGCTGACCTTCCAGCTGGTGAGCGTAACCAGCGATCTGCCGCAATACCGCGAAGCCATCCAGGACAAGGTAGAAAGCGTGCGTGCCATGACCGAGCGTCCCTTCGCCCGGCTGGAGGCCGAACTGAGCGCGGTGATCCCGCAGCCGCTGCCGGAGAGCGCGCGCAGCGGCAAGAAGAACAGTCGTGCCGCCGCTGCAGCAGCAGCCGCCGCCGCGCCCGAAACCGATACCCGCATGTCGGTGCGCGGGGCCTTGCGGCGCCTCTTTGCGCTGGCCTGGGGACCGATCGGCCAGGCCGGCATCGTGCTGGTCTTGCTGGTGTTCATCCTGCTGGAACAGGAATCCCTGCGCGAACGCCTGATCCGCCTGGCCGGGCTGACCGAGATGAGCCGCACCATGCAGGCACTGGGCGATGCGGCAGAGGGCGTATCGCGTTTCTTCTTTTCACAGTTCCTGGTCAACCTGGTGTTCGGCCTCATCATGGGTGCGGTGCTGGCCGCCGGGGGCGTACCGCATGCGGTGCTCTGGGGCGCGCTGGCCGGGGTGCTGCGCTTCGTCCCCTACCTGGGTGCACTGGCCTCGGGCCTGATGATCTCGATCTTCATCGCCGCCATCGATCCGGGCTGGTGGCTGGCGCTGTCTTTCCTGGCGTTCTATGTGGGGCTGGAAGTGATCGTGGCCAATTTCATCGAACCGCGCGTGTATGGTCACAGCTCGGGCCTCTCGCCGCTGGCGGTGATCGTCTCGGCGCTGTTCTGGGGCACGCTGTGGGGGCCCATCGGCCTGCTGCTCTCCACTCCGCTGACGCTGTGCCTGGTGGTGGCCGGGCGCCATGTGTCGGCCCTGGAACCGATCACCATCCTGCTGGGCGAGGCGCCCGACATGACACACGCCGAGCGTTTCTACCAGCGTGCCCTGGCCGGTGAATCGGACGCCATCATCCGCGATGCCCGCACGCATCTGCAGAAGCAGAGCTTTGCCAAGTACTGCGACCAGATCCTGCTGCCCGGCCTGGCCCTGGCGGCGCTGGATTTGCGCCATGGTCGCATCGAAGGAGCGCAGCAGGAGCGTCTGCTGCATGCGGTCTCGCAGTTGACCGAAGTGCTCACGCAAAGTCCCGGCGCGCCGCGCAGCCTGCGTCGGCGCCGCGAGGTACCTCTGCTCAACAGCAGCGTCGGTGCGCATCTGCGTGAACTGCGCCAGGCGCGGCTGGGACGCTGGCAGGGTTCGCTGGATGTGCCGCAAGGGTCGGTGGTGCTGTGCGGTGGCTTGCGCCATGAGCGCGATGACCTGCTCTCCGAACTGCTGGTGCATGCGTTGCGCGTGACCGGCATCGATGCCCGCAGCATCACGCTGGACCAGCCCGAGGAAGGACCGCCCGATACCAGCAAGGCCGAACTGGTGTCCATCGTGTTCCTGGTCTATCCGGTGCGAGAGAAACTGGACGCCTGGATGGGGGTAGTACGCGACCTGCGCGAGAACCTGCCGCATGCGCTGCTGGTAACGATTCGTCCGTCCTTCTTCAACGAGGAAGTCGAGGCCGCGACCGTGAAGGAACAGGTGGACATGGTGCTGTCGTCCTTCGAGGAAGGGCTGGCATTTGCGTCTACGCACATGCGGCCGGCAATCAAGGTCTGAGCCTGGCCAGACGCAGCAAAAAAAAATCGCCCGGCTTGCACCGGGCGATTTTTTTGGCAGCGGTGACCGGCGACGGCCACGTACGATCAGCGCTTCAACTGCGACAGATCACGCACGGCACCACGATCGGCCGAGGTGGTCAGCGCGGCATAAGCCTGCAGTGCCTGCGAAACCACGCGCTGGCGGTTGCCCGGCTGCCACGCGGCATCGCCACGGGCTTCCATGTCGGCGCGACGCTTGGCCAGTTCTTCACCGGAAATGCGCAGGTTGATGCTGCGGTTGGGGATGTCGATGTCGATCATGTCGCCCTCTTCCACCAGACCGATGGCACCGCCTTCAGCCGCTTCCGGCGAAGCATGGCCAATCACCAGGCCGGAGGAACCACCGGAGAAACGACCATCGGTGAACAGCGCGCAAGCCTTGCCGAGACCCTTGGACTTGATGTACGAAGTCGGGTACAGCATTTCCTGCATGCCGGGGCCGCCCTTGGGACCTTCGTAGCGCACGATGACCACGTCGCCGGCCTTGACCTTGTCGCCCAGGATGCCTTCGACGGCGGCGTCCTGGCTCTCGAAGACACGTGCGGTGCCGGAGAACTTCAGGATGCTTTCATCCACGCCTGCGGTCTTGACGATGCAGCCCTTCTCGGCGATGTTGCCGTACAGGACCGCCAGGCCGCCATCTTGAGAATAGGCGTGTTCGCGATCACGGATGCAGCCGTTGGCGCGATCCAGGTCGCTGTCTTCAAAACGCTCTTCCTGCGAGAAGGCCACTTGCGTCGGCACACCACCGGGGGCGGCGCGGAACAGCTTGTGCACGGCCGGATCGCTGGTGACGCGGATGTCGAATTTCTCGATGGCTTCACCCAGGGTCTTGCTGTGCACGGTCGGACGCGAAGTGTCCAGCAGGCCGGCACGGGCCAACTCACCGAGGATGGAGATGATGCCACCGGCGCGGTGCACGTCTTCGATGTGGTACTTGTTGGTCATCGGCGCGACCTTGCACAGGCAGGGAACACGGCGCGAAATGCGGTCGATGTCGGCCATGGTGAATTCCACCTTGGCTTCGTGGGCTGCGGCCAGGAGGTGCAGCACGGTGTTGGTGGAGCCGCCCATGGAGACGTCCAGGGTCATGGCGTTTTCCCAGGTTTCCTTGGTGCAGATGTTGCGCGGAAGGATGCTGTAGTCATCCTGTTCATAGTGGCGCTTGGCCAGTTCGACGATCAGGCGGCCGGCGCGCAGGAACAGTTCCTTGCGGTCGGCGTGGGTGGCGACGATGGTGCCATTGCCCGGCAGCGACAGGCCCAGCACTTCGGTCAGGCAGTTCATCGAGTTGGCGGTGAACATGCCCGAGCAGGAACCGCAGGTCGGACAGGCCGAGCGCTCCACTTCGGCCACGTCGGCATCCGAGATGTTCTTGTCGCCGGCCTGGATCATGGCGTCGACCAGGTCCAGCTTGATGACCTTCTTGTCGGTGTTGACGGTCTTGATGACCTTGCCGGCCTCCATCGGACCACCGGAGACGAAGACCACGGGGATGTTCAGGCGCATGGCGGCCATGAGCATGCCCGGGGTGATCTTGTCGCAATTGGAGATGCAGACCATGGCGTCGGCGCAGTGGGCGTTGACCATGTATTCGACCGAATCGGCAATCAGGTCGCGCGAGGGCAGCGAGTACAGCATGCCGTCGTGGCCCATGGCGATGCCGTCATCCACGGCGATGGTGTTGAATTCCTTGGCCACGCCGCCAGCCGCCTCGATCTCGCGCGCCACCAGCTGGCCCAGGTCCTTCAGGTGCACGTGACCCGGCACGAACTGGGTGAAGGAGTTCACGACCGCGATGATGGGCTTGGTGAAATCGCCATCCTTCATGCCGGTGGCACGCCACAGCGCACGCGCGCCGGCCATGTTGCGGCCTTGGGTAGTGGTATAGGAACGATAGGTCGGCATGATGGGTGTCTCCTCAGGGCTGCTTAGGGAAAAAGGGAGCACAAGAGTGCCTCCGAGGAGAGTGTTTGTCCAATATATAATTCGATGCGTATTAATATCCAACAGATATTAATACGCATCGGCACAAATATTCCTCGTCAGAAACAGAAAGGCCCGCAACAACGCGGGCCAGTCGCTTTCTCCATGCACTGCGCGCTCAGGCTTCGTCCCCCGCCTTGCGTACCGTGATCGGCTCCACTACGCTCAACAGCAGCACCAGGCACAGCAGCGAAGTGCCGACCATGTAAAGGAAGACACTGCTCCAGTCATAGCGGTCCAGCAGCATTCCCACGGCCAGGGGTGCACAGGCGCCACCGATCTGGCCCAGCGAATTGACGATGCCGAACGCGGTCGGGTAGGTGGACTTGGTGGCCAGGCCCATGGGATAGGCCGAATAACCGGCAAAGCCGATCCCCAGCATCAGGCCCGACAACATCAGCATGGCGCCCAGATAGAGCACGCTGTCGGGCGCATCCACCAGCATGAGCGTCATCACGGCGGTACCCAGCGCGCCCAGCAGCATCATGGGCTTGCGGCGGCCACCCAGCAGGCGGTCCGAGATCACGCCCCCCAGCATGTTGCCCGCGACCGCACCGATGAACGGTGCCGAGGCAAGGAAACCCATCTTCACCGAAGCAAATCCCTTGACCGTGACCAGATAGGTCGGGATCCACGACATGAAGATATTGCTGATGCCGATCATGCAGCCATAGCCGAGAGCCACGCCGATCACGTTCCAGGACGTGAAGACCTGGCGCAAGGTCTCCAGGCGCGGCACACGACGGGTACGGTTGATGCCGTCCAGCCATGGCATCGGTGCCACCTGCGCACCCTGCCCCGCAACAGTGCCGGCGCTGGCCGCACCGGCCGACAGCTCCTGGGTGATGTAACGGCGCTCGGCCTCATTGCAGAAGCGGTTTTCGGCGGGCGAATTGGTCACCAGGAAGAACCACAGAATGGCCAGGAAGATGCCCGGCACCGCAAACACGTAAAAGATTTCGCGCCAGCCCCAGAGCTGGATGACGATGATGCACACCGTCGGCACGATCAGCGGACCCAGCTTGGAGGCCGCAATCCACAGTCCGGTAGCGGTCCCCTTTTCCTCCGGCGGGAACCAGCGATTGATGACGTTGGTACAGCCAATGCCCAGTGGCCCTTCCGACAAACCGAGACCGACACGGTAGAGCTGCAACAGCAGCACCGAGGAAGTCGTGCCCATGAGCCCGGTAAACAACGAGGTCAGCAACATGAAGACGGAAAACAGCATGCCGGTGGTCTTGGCACTCAGGCGCTTGTACATCAACCCGACCGGAATCTGCACCAGACCATAGGCAAACGAAAACAGACTCACGATCAGTCCGGCCTCGGTGTTGGAGATGCCGTACTCCTTTTTCATGTACGGCAGGGCGATGCCGAAATTGGCGCGATCGGCGCAGGCAATGGCCCAGATCAGGAAGATCAGGCCCATCACCACCCAACGGTAGCGGGTGGGTTTCTGCTCTGACAAACGGCTGGCCGCAGGGGCAGCAATTGCAGAGGAGGCGGTGGAACTATGGCGGCCGACGGGGTCGGCGGCGTCGACAGGATTCATCGTCGAACTCCTTTGGTGGCGTGTCTCGTGGTTATCGTTATGGTTGGCGGCAACGGCGTGGCGATGCGCCCGTGTCAGGAGGGCAGCGCGCGCTGCCTCCGGTGTGATCCCAGGTTCATGCTTGTCTCCAGTGCAGGTGGCGGGCTTTGTTGTGCGTCCCGCAAAGGGATCTGTTGGCGCCCGACGTTGATGGCGACCTTGCGTGTCTTGCAGGCCGACGCCGGGAATCATGGCCGTGCCCCTGCGTGGCGTCCAATCTTTTCTGGCTATCAGGTGATGTGCAGATTGAATCGATATTGATACCCGATCAGGTGCCATTTCCTGAATCAATTGATAGCCTTTTCGGATTGGACGTGCTGGCGGAATGCCCGCATCATCGCCCCGCATTGCCATCGAACGAGAAGGAGTTCTCCCATGAAACGCCACGTACTGCAGCTCAATCCCATCCTGGTTCCGGCCATCAATGACAAGCTGGAGAATCTCTATCACATGCACCGCCTGTTCGAGCAGGAGGACAAGGAAGCCTACATCGCACGCCACGGGGCCGTCATCGAAGGGGTCATCACCGGCGGCCATACCGGTATCAGCAACGCCCTCATGGATCGCCTGCCGGCCTTGAAGGTCGTGGCCGTCAATGGCGTAGGGACCGATGCAGTGGATCTGAACCATGCGCGCAGCAAGGGCTTGCCGGTCACTGGCACCTTCGGTGCACTGACCGAGGACGTGGCCGATCTGGCGCTGGGCCTGATGCTGGCGGTGAGTCGGCAGATCTGTCCGGGTCACGCCTTCGTGCAGCGCGGTGACTGGGTGCGCCATCCTTCGCCGACGGCGATTCCCCTCTCGCGTCGCCTCAGCGGCAAGCGCGTGGGCATCGTCGGCATGGGCAAGGTCGGCCGTGCCATCGCCCAGCGCGCAGCGGCCTTTGGCTGCCCCATCGCCTACACCGACCTGCGCGCCATGGACGACCTGCCCTACACGTTCCAACCGGCATTGCTGCAGCTGGCGCGCCAGAGCGATGTACTGGTGCTGGCCGCTGCCGCCGACAAGGCGCAGGGCATCATCAACGCCGCCGTCCTGGATGCGCTGGGACGCGAAGGCATTCTCATCAATATCGCGCGCGGCAAGCTGGTGGTGGAAGAGGATCTGGTGGATGCCCTGCAACGTGGCGTCATTGCCGGTGCGGGGCTGGATGTGTTCGTGGACGAACCCAACGTGCCGCCGGCCCTGCTGCAGATGGACCAGGTGGTGTTGCAGGCGCATCGCGCCAGCGCCACCGTGGAATCGCGCACGGCCATGGGCGAGATGGTGCTGGCCAGTCTGGCCCAAGGGCTGGCAGGACAGCGTCCCGAAGGTAGCCTGACCACCTGAATCCGACCACGGCCGCAGCGGGGAGCGGCCATGCCTATAATGCAGGCGCTCCCCTTACCGGCACATCCTCATGCTCGATCTGGCTCAAGTCCGTTGTTTCGTGGTCGCTGCGACCGAACTCAATTTCCGTCGTGCGGCGGCGTTGCTGAACATGACCCAGCCGCCTCTGTCACGCCAGATCCACCTGCTGGAACACCGGCTGGGTGTGCAGTTGTTCGAACGGGTGGGGCGCACGGTGCGGCTCACCACCGAAGGCCGGGTGTTCCTGGCCGACGCGTCGCGCCTGCTGCAATTGTCGGAACAGGCCGAGAGCACGGTACGCCGCGCCAGCCAGGGCAAGACCGGGCGCGTGCGGGTAGGCTTCACGGGCGCGGCCGGCTACGAGCTGATCCCGGAGTTGCTCATGCAGGCGCGCAAGAGCCTGCCCGAGATCGATGTGGTGCTGTTCGAACTGATTTCGGTGGCGCAGCTGGAAGCCTTTAGCGCCAACACCATCGATATCGGCTTCCTGCGCCCGGTATCGTCGCGCCAGCCGCTGGAGTTGCAGCTGGTCGATGAGGAACCGCTGGTGCTGGCCATGCCCCAGGGGCATGCGCTGGCGCTGCATGAACGCATCGCCACCACCCAGCTCGATGGTCAGCCCTTCATCATGCACTCCCCCACGCATGGCAAGTACTTTTACGAACGCATCATGGCCATGCTGGGCGCGGCGGACGTCAAACCGGATTTCACCCAGTACATCGACCAGAGCCATACCATCCTCTCACTGGTACGCGCCGGCCTGGGCGTTGGCATCCTGCCTGCCTCGGCACAGCGTTTCCATTACGATCGGGTGGAGTTCCGGCCACTGGCCGGGGAGGTGCCGCGTGCCGAGATGAGCATGGCGTGGCGTGCGGACCAGGACAATCCGGCGGTGACGGCCTTTCGCCTGATGGCCACCGGATACTGTGCCGAGCGCGCAGCACGACTGCGCCGGGCCTGAACTCAGGCGCCCGCGCGGCTCATGTGCTCGTAGAGAATCGCTGCGCCCACGCCGATGAGAACCACACCCCCGACAATCTCGGCACGCTTGCCGATCAGATGGCCCAGCACGCGGCCGACCATCACGCCGATGGTGACCATGGTGGTGGTGGCCAGGCCGATCAGCAATGAGGCTTCCAGGATGTTGACGTCGATGAAGGCCAGGCCCACGCCCACGGCCATGGCGTCGATGCTGGTCGCCACAGCGGTGAGCGCCAGCATGACCACGGATTGCTTCTGCGGGGTGACATCGGCCTCGTCTTGCTCATCATCCTCGCTCAGACCTTCGCGGATCATGCGCGCGCCCAGCACCAGCAGCAGTACGAAGGCGATCCAGTGGTCCCATTCGGCAACCCACTTGGTGGCCACGGAACCGGCAAACCAGCCGATGAGGGGAGTGATGGCTTCGATCACGCCGAACAGCAGACCGATACGCAGCGCCTGCAGCAAGCGTGGCTTCTGCATGGCGGCACCCTTGCCGATGGCTGCCGCAAAGGCGTCAGTGGACATCGCGAGCGCGAGAAGAACGAGAGCGGGGAAATTCATTAACGGGGTTCCTTGGCCGGGCGAAGTCCATGGACGTGCCTGCGCGCCCAGCCTGGCCGCAGGATACGTCTATGGTCTCGCCTACCTGGATGGCTACCCGCGCCACGGCATCGATGCTGCCGAGAATGTTGACACGGGCTCTTCCGGATGACCCGGAAGCTGGCTACTCCCCAAAGAGAAGCCCGGATTCTAAACGAAGACGGCCGTGCCCGACAAGTCGTCGTGCAGAGTTCGTCACAATGTAGTGCTCCACGCTACACAGTGTATTGCCACGCAGTCATTGTGACGATCAGTGCGCTGCCCCCTGCTCCACCGGATCCACATGCGTCATCACATCCAGCACATGATGCGCCGCCAGCACCCGCCGGCGCGCATCGATGGCAATGGCATGGCCCTCGGTGACGGTGAGGGCGCCATCGATTTCCAGATGCACGTCCACCAGTGTCAGATCACCCATGCGACGCGTACGCAGATCATGCAGCCCCTGCACGCCGGGCGTGGCGAGGATGGTGGCGCGGATGGCCTCGGCTTCCTCGGCCGAGACGGCACGGTCCATCAGGTCATGCAGCGCGCTCCAGAAAAATCCCCAGCCGGTGCGCACCACCATCAAACCCACGACCGCCGCCGCCACCGGATCAAGCAAGGTGAAACCGGCCAGGCTGCCGACGATGCCCAAGGCCACCACCAGCGACGAGGCCGCATCCGAACGCGCATGCCAGGCATTGGCCACCAGCATGCTCGAACGCACGCGCTCGGCGATGCGCAGCATGTAGCGAAACAGCAGTTCCTTGGCCAGCAAGGCCGCCAGTGCCACCCACAAGGCCGCCACATGTACCGGCGGGGTGTGGCCGTAATGCTGGATCTTCTGCGCCGCCGATACCAGCATGCCCAGACCCACGGCCAGCAGCAGCGCACCGAGTGCCAGCGAGGCCGCCGTTTCGTAACGCTGGTGACCATATTGATGATCGTCGTCGGCCTGCTTGCGGCTGTGGTGCCCGGCCAGCAGCACCACGAAGTCGGAAATGAGATCGGACAGCGAATGGATGCCGTCCGCAATGAGCGCCTGCGAACCGGAAAACACGCCCGCCGTGACCTGCAGCATCACCAGCGCGATGTTGACCACGATGCTCACCAGCGTACTGGCACGCCCGGCACGATAACGTGCCGCACTCAAGGCGTCGTCGCGAGGATCTTCCCCCTTGAAGTCTTCTATTTGGGTACTTAACATAAAACCAACGATAAGAGCCTAATCTAGAGCCAAAATTGGCAAAACTTGTGCTATCGAACAAATTACTGGATCATCTTGCCACATTACAATGTCAACTGTATTGCGTCAGGGGGACTGCCGCCGGCAGGATGCCGACCCGGCACGTATGGATGGCGCCTTGAGGGCGCACGCCTCCATTGCACAAGACGATATCGCGGCCGCCATCACCCGCAGGGGATCCGCAGCAGACCCGGTGCAGCATCACATCGAGGAACAGCATGAACCAAGCAACTCCGCAACCGCTGTCGTTTGCGTTCGACCGGGCCAGCGGCGAACTGAGCGCAACGTGGCAGCCCACGCCGGGCTTCCCGCCGCTCACGCTGGCCTTCCTGAAACAGTCCATGACCGATCATGGTCTGACCAAGCTGTTTTTCCAGGATTCGATCCTCAACGCCTTCGTGCGCAAGGCAGAAGATGCCAAGGAGGCGGTCACGCAGGTCATCGCCGAACGGCGCGATGGCGAGTTCTCGCTGGAGGTGGCCGATGACCTGATGACGGCCTCGCTGACCCTGGTGCCGCCCTATGGTGGCCGCGCCAAGAGCGTGGAAGTGGTCAACGCCATCCGCGCGGCCGGGATCACCTACGGCATCCTGCACGAGCAATTGCGCGGCGCGCTGTCGGCCGGTTTCTGCAACAAGCTGGTAGTGGCCCAGGGTCTCATGCCCACGCCGGCCGAGCCGGCTCGTTTCGAGAGCCTGCTGGAAGAAAAGGAAGAGGAGCTGGCCGACATTGACGAAGATGCCGTGGTCTCCTACGCCGACATGGGCCATATCCTGCTGGTCAAGGTGGGCGATGCGCTGATGCGCCGCATTCCGCCCGTACCGGGCCAGGACGGCATCGACATCCGCGGCGGCAAGGTACCGGCGCGGCCGATTGCCGACGCCCCCTTCTCCAAGGAATGTATCGGTGCCGAGCCCAGCGAGGACGACCCCAATCTGCTGGTGGCCATCGTGCCGGGCCAGCCCACGGTCATCAAGAATGGCGTGAAGGTCAATCCGGTGCTGGATGTGGAAAACGTCGACCTCTCCACCGGCAACCTGAGCTTTGAAGGCACGGTCAAGGTCTCGGGCGACGTGCTCACGGGCATGAAGATGCACGTAGGTGGCGACGTGGTGATCAACGGTACCGTGGAAGCGGCCGAGATCGTGGCCGGCGGCAGCGTCACCGTCAAGGGCGGCGTGATCGGCCACAGCGAAGGCGTGACCGCGCAGGCCGGGACCACCGCCATTGCCTCGCGCATCAGTTCACAAAAATCGGTGCAGGTGATGTTCGCCGAGAGCGCCCACATCGAAGCCGCCGAAGACATTCTGGTGCTGGGCAATGCCCGCCATTGCGAACTGCTGGCCGGCAACGAGATCACGGTGGGCAAGGGCAATCCGCGCACCGGCCACATCATCGGCGGGCGCGTGGAAGCCACCAACGTCATTCGTGCCAACGTGATCGGCGCCTCGACCACCACGCATACGCGCATCCAGGTCGGTCTTGATCCGTATCTGGAAGAGAAGATCGCCATCAAGGAACAGGAATACACGCGCAAGGTGGCCGAGCTGGACCGTACCATCAAGCAACAGAGCTACTACAAGCTCAACCCCGAGAAGGCCACGCCGGAAATCCTCCATGAGACCAGCGACAAGCGCAAGGCGCTGGCCTACGAGGTCAAGGTGCTGCTGGAAGAAGTGAGCCAGATGAAGGAAGGCATGGTGGCCGCGGAAGACGCTCGCATCATCGTGGCCAAGGCAGTCTACGAAGGAACCGAGTTGCGCATCGGACATGAGGTGTGGCCGGTGCAATCCGACCTGGGAGGCGGTACGGCACAGCTGTTTGAAGGCGATATCCGCTACAACCCGAAAAAGTAGGTTTGCCCGGTTTTCTTGTTTGCGCCAGCCTGTGGATAAATCGTTTCTCGCATTGGCACTGCGTTTATCCACAGGACATCAGGCTTTACCACTGATCCATTGCTCCCATGCAAGACCTGCTTCCCCATCCAGACCTGGCGCAATTGCGCGCCCTGGCTACCGAGAGTGCGGCCATCACCACGCCCTGCAATTGCCGCACAGCCGACAGCCGCGGCTGGATCAGCCTGCCGCTGTCCTTGCCGGAAACCCAGCTGGTGGACGTGGCCACGCTCATCACCGACCCCTACGACGAACCGACTTTCACCGAATACCATCCGCACGGCACGCGCTATGCCTCGCCGGAGGCGCCCATCGCACCGGCCTGGTATCCCTGCAACCGCTGCAACGTCGCCCGCTGCACGCAATGCGGGCGCCATTATCTGCGCTACGTGGAAGCCGGTGGCTACTTCGTGGACCGGCGCATCCGTTCACTGGCGGACCCCGCCCTGATTGTCGAGACGACCTGAAACCCGCCCCGGACAAGCTGTTCAGCCACGACTCAGGCGGCTGGCCATGAGGATCTGGTAGAGCGTATCGGCCGGGCGCGACAGGCGCCGCGCGGTCAGGGCCACATATTCCACATCCGGCAGGCGCGGCAGGGCCGCGTGATTCAAGGGTTCCACCAGGTCGCGTGAGCCCAGGTGCTGCGGCAGGGCTGCCAGACCCAGCCCGCCGCGCGCAGCCGCCATGCAGCCGGCATGACTGCCACTGGTGCAGACGATGCGCCAGTGATGACCCGACTTGCCCAGTGCCTGCAAGGTGGCCGCGCGGGTGATGCTGGGCTCGGGCAGCAGGATCAGCGGCAGGGGTTCGCTCAGATCGACCAGCGTATCGGGGCGCGTAAGCCACTGCATGGGGGTGGAAAACATGCTGTGGCCGCGTGATTCCCCCGCGCGGCGCTTGCCGACCAGCAGGTCCAGCTTGCCTTGCTCCAGCGCGGCATACAGATCGCTGGTGAGGCCGATGGTGATTTCCAGTTCGACTTCCGGATGCTGGCTGCGAAAGGCCGCCAGCATGTCCGGCAGCGGGCCCATGGCAAGGTCGTCGGAGGTGCCGAAGCGGACCCGGCCGCGCAGGCGCGGGGCACTGAACTGCGCTTCGGCCCGCGCATGGGCCTGCAGGATCAGGCGCGCATGCACCAGCAGGCTCTCGCCATCGGCGGTCAGCGCCAAGGAATGCGTGTCGCGCACGAACAGGCGTCGCCCCAGACTTTCTTCCAGGCGACGGATATGGTCGCTCACGGTGGATTGCGTCAGGCCAAGCTGGCGCCCGGCCTCGGTGAAGCTGGAAGCCGTGGCAGCCGTGGCAAAGGTCTGGAGCCAGAGGGGATTGAGCATGCGGCCATTATCATCGGATTTTCCGATGACAGTCAACGTGATCAGAGGGGTTCCCGATAGCCGTGCACTTTCCTATGATGAGGGCAAACCCGGGCAATTTCCTTCCATTTTCTTCGCGAGCGCGCCATGAACCGCTTCCTCCCTGACCGCTTCACCCAGTTGCTCATCGGCACCGTGCTGCTGGCCACCTTGTTCCCGGCCGCCGGCGGCTTCGAGCATTTCATGCACATCGCCAGCAATGCGGCCATCTCGCTGCTGTTCTTCCTGCACGGCGCCAAGCTCTCGCGGGAGGCGGCGCTGTCGGGGCTGAAGCAGCCACGCCTGCATCTGCTCACGCTGGCCTCCACCTTCCTGCTGTTTCCCCTGCTGGGCCTGGCCCTCAGGAGCGCCGTGCCCGACCTGCTGACGCCGCAGTTGTGGATGGGTGTGCTGTTTGTCTGTACGCTCTCCTCCACGGTGCAATCTTCCATCGGTTTTACCTCGATCGCTCGCGGCAACGTGCCGGCGGCGATCTGCGGCGCCACCGCCTCCAACCTGCTGGGCATCGTCATCACGCCGTTGCTGGTGACGCTGCTGCTGCATCGTCACCACCAGGCCAATGGCATGACGCAGGTGCTGAGCATCCTGCTGCAGCTGCTGCTGCCCTTCGTGCTGGGCAACCTGATGCGGCCCTGGATCGGCGCCTGGATCAATCGCCACAAGGTCATCGTCAACGTGGTTGATCGCGGCGGCATTCTGCTGTCGGTCTATGCCGCCTTCAGCGTGGCCGTGGCGCAGGGCGTGTGGCACCTGTTTCCGCCCGCGCAGCTGGCCTTGCTGGTGCTGGTCAATGCCGTGCTGCTGGGGACCGTGCTGCTGGCAACCACCTATGGCGCCCGCGCCCTGAAGATGCCGCGTGGTGATGAAATCGTGCTGGTCTTCTGCGGCTCCAAGAAGTCGCTGGCCTCGGGTATTCCCATCGCTTCGGTGCTGTTTGCCGGCAGCGGTGCGGCCGTGGTGCTGCTGCCGATCATGCTGTTCCACCAGATGCAGCTAATGCTGTGCGCAGTGCTGGCGCGGCGCTATGCGGCCCGGCACGATAGTGAACAAATCGGTCAGACCGCGCAGCCGGAGGGCGTCCCGGCCACGGCGACGCGCTGATGCGTGAAGGTTTCTTCCTCAGGGCGCGAGGGCTACTGACAGAACGGTGTCAGTAGCCCTCACGCATGATGCGCTCCATGCCAATCGGCATGCACAACGCTCCCCTCACAAGAAAAGGAAGAACATCATGCAAACCCAAGTCAACTGGTTCGAGATCGCCACCAAGGACCTGCAGCGCGCCACCCGTTTCTACGAAGCCGTCTTTGCCACCACGCTGCGCCAGGAACAACTGTCGGAAGAAGGACCGATGGCCATCTTCGTGCGTGACGATGGCCAGTCCGTCGGCTGCCTGACCGCGCCCGGCTGGCTGGAGCCGACCCGTCAGGGCACGCTGATCTATCTCGATGCAGGCCCTTCCATCCAGGCCGTCCTGGATCGCGTCGAGGCCGCCGGTGGCGAAGTCACCATGCAGCGTTTCCAACTGCCCAACGATATCGGCTATATCGCCCAGTTCATCGACAGCGAAGGCAATCGCCTGGCCCTGCACGCCATGCACTGAATGCTGTGGCGCGCCCGCTGAATCTCACGCCCGCATCTTGCACAGCAGCATCGAAGTTCGTGGCGGGCCAGGAGCATGCGTGCCAGAATGGCGCGCATCTTTTTTTCTCTGCCAGTCATGCGTCGAGCCGATCGCCTGTTCCAGATCACCCAATACCTGCGCGGACGCCGTCTCACCACGGCGCGTCAGCTGGCGCAGTGGCTGTCGGTGTCGGAACGCACGGTCTATCGCGACATCCGCGACCTGTCGCTGTCAGGCGTGCCGGTGGATGGCGAAGCCGGGGTCGGCTATCGCATCAAGCCGGGCTATGACCTGCCGCCGCTGATGTTCAACAGCGATGAAATCGATGCACTGGTGATCGGCATGCGCATGGTGCAGGCCTGGGGCGGCCCGCAACTGGGGGCTGCGGCCGCATCGGCGCTGGCCAAGGTGGTGCTGGCCCTGCCCAGGGAAAAGCGCGATTTCGTCGAGGCCACGCCGCTCTTTGCTCCGGCCATGCAGGACGATGGCAGCCAGGGTGAGCGGCTGGAAGCCATCCGCCAGGCCATCAACAGCCGCCACAAGCTGCTGCTGCATTACACCGATGCCCAGCAGCGCAGCAGTCAACGCGTGGTATGGCCACTGGCGCTGGCCTTCTTTGGCGGAACCTGGCTGCTGGCGGCCTGGTGCGAGCGGCGCGAGGACTTCCGCTCCTTCCGCCTGGACCGGGTGCAACAGATGAGCGAACACGGCCACTATCCGGACCGCAATGGTCGCCGCCTGCCAGACTTCGTGCGCGCCATGCGGCGCCAGGCGCGCGCCTCCTCTGCGACCTCGACAGGTACGGACACACCGTCCACCCCACCCGCCTGACTCCACCTGCCGCCTTGACACCGCAAAAATACGGTGCCGCTTGGAAAAAATCACGAAAGCCCCCTACAATCGACTCCCCGGCCCGCCCTGCGCGCCGTACCGACAACATGCCAAGACGGCAATTTCCGGGAGTTCGCTTGAAGATCGTATCTCGCCTGTGCACCTGCCTGCGTCCGCGCGTGTCTGCGCTGGTGCTCACGCTGGCCGGTGCCATGGCTGCAGCACCGGCGGCTCAGGCCGCGCCGCAGCCCAGCTTCGGCATCGAAGTCGGCAATGCCCTGCTGTGCCTGAACCAGCTCAACAGCAAGTATTTCTTCGATTACCTGGTCGCCGCCTTCGGCCCGCCCTACAAGACCGAGGGCGGTGCCTACTGGTTCAAGGCCTCCAATGTCTCGCTGTGGGGCATGCAGCCCACCGATTTCCTGGTCAATGACAGCAACAGCCAGGCTGATTTCATCGGCGCCTACTTCAAGACCACGCCGGTCAAGCTGAGCGATGCCATCAAGGCGGCGCTGGGCATCCGCTTCACGCCCGAGGATGACTCGGCCTATCCGGTGCGACAGTCGCAGGCCGGCAGCAAGATCGTCTACAACGACACCAACGCCAAGATGTATTGCGCCAAATCCAAATTCCTGGTCCCAGGGCCCGAGCAACCCTGACTCCGAGCTGGGCCAGCCCCATGAAAAATGCCGCGCGGTGGGCGACCATCGCGCGGCATTGTCATTGGGTCCTGGGGGTAGCTACGCTATCGACGCCTTCACGAGATCTTCGCTGGTACGAATGCAGTCGCGGCCCGACGCCTTGGCCAGCGCCAGCGCCTGTTCCGATTCGCGCAGCACGGTATCGGGTTCGTCCACCTGGCGCTGCGGTGCCACGGCAGCGATGCCGATGCTGATGGTCACGCGGCCGGTAGGACTGGCGCTGTGCTCGATGTTGAGTTGCTCGATCGACGTGCGGATGCGCTCGGCCACGATCAGCGCGCCTTCCAGGCGCGAGCCCGGCAGCAGCACGGCGATCTCCTGGGTACCGAAGCGCGCCAGCAGGTCCTCCGGGCGTACGTTGGTATCACGGATGGCGCTGCCGACGCGGCGCAGTACCTTGTCACCGGCCATGCGGCCATAGCTGGCGTTGTACTCGTCGAAGAGATCGATGTCGATCATGATGATGGCCAGCGACAGACTGGTACGGGCCGCACGGTTGAATTCTTCCAGCAGTCCGCGCTCGAACTGGCGTCGGTTGGCCAGGCCCGTGAGCGCATCCTCCAGACCCACGCGGGCCAGAGTCTTTTCCATTTCTTCCAGGTGGGTGCGGGCATCGTCACGTTGCTCCACCAGTTGCTTGTGCTCATCCTGCAGCTGCTGCATGCCAGCTTCCAGCTCGGACAACGGTTGCAGCAACTGCCGCGCCAGCCCCCAGGACAGCAGCGCCGATACGAGCACCAGCAGCACGGCGGCGACGGCCAGGCCCTGGGTACTGCCATTGAGGGCCATGGCGGTGAGCACGATGGCTGTCAGCAGCGCGGCAGCGGTGCCGGCCAGGGTCAGGCGTGTTTGGAGTTTGCGGGACAGGGACATAAGCTGGAAACCGACTTTCCTTAAAGAGAGCTTCGGCGCCTCGATGGCAGACAAGGCAGATGCGGCAGATGCGGCCGTGCAGGCCGACAATACGGCCACGCGGAATGCTACAGGCTAGTGCGCTGCGATGCAACGCGCATTGCGCGCCGGATCAGGCCACCTGCAAGGCCCGCAGCAGGGGGAGCCGGGTCCGTGCAAACAGTCGCGCCTGGGTGGCCAGTTCGGCCAGGTTCTCATCCTCGGCTTCCAGCCGCACGCCATCGCGTACCAGCCGCTTGCCCTGCGCGGCGATATGCCGCCAGGCCTGCGCGGGCCAGGCTTCGACGTCATCGCCGCAGACTTCACGCGCCAGCAGAAACAACTGCTCGACCCGGTCCACCTTCACGCCGCCTCCGGTCAGCGGGCTGACCAGGTGGCTGATGTCGCCCTCCTGGCTGTCCGGCAGCACCAGCGCCGCGCGTTGCAGCAGATAGGCATTGAGGTCGGCCGTGCGGCGCGCGATCTGGGCCTGGGTGGCGGCGTCGGGCTCGGGAGGCAGCGGTGCGGCGTGGCCGGTACCGATGAGCATGAGGGCCGAGTCGATCACCTGCGCCAGATTCAGATTGCGATGCGCCAGCGAGGCCGCCAGATCCACCAGAGTGTGCGGCCGGTAGTCCGAGAGCGCCTGCAGGATGGGCTCGTAGATCAGGCGGTTGAGCGTGATCTCGGAGGCCACGTTCTGGATCGTCAGCGGCACCTTGTCCGGTTCGGTCAGCAGTACCACGCTTTGCAGCGCCAGGGCCTGCACACGCTGGCGCTCGTCCTGCACCTGGGCGCCACGGACCCAGTAATCGCGGCGGAAAGTCTGGTTGACCATGAAATCGCGCGTGCTCTGGTACAGCACCGGGTCGTCGATCCCGGCCAGGCACTGGCGCTGCGCGGGCGTCAGGTTGGCCATGTCGAGATGGTCGATGTAGTGCGCCGGACAGGCAAACTGCAAACCCGCCGGCGAGAAGCGACGATGGATCTCGGCAAACGCTTCGGCATGCCAGTCACGGTTGAAGTACTCGTGCGCCAGGTAACTGCGCGGCTGCTGCAACAGCAGCTTGAGCCGGTCCCGCATGAAGGGGTTGGCCTGGGCGTAGACCGGGTCGGTCTCGAACAGACGCGTCGCGAAGGCCAGCGCAGCCTCGATGCGGTCCGCGGTAGGCAGGCCGCGTTCCTCGTTGCCGGCCAGTTGCGTGTGCTGCACCAGCAGGTCGCGCAGCGGCATGAAAGCCGACCAGCCCGGCTGGGTGTTGTAGCTCAGGTAGAGCACCCCGCCCGGTTTGAGCTTGCGGTCGATGAAATCCAGAATGATGGAGCGGTTGTCTTCGGACACCCAGCTCCAGATACCGTGCAGGGCGATGAAATCGAAATCCGGCAGATCGTCGCGACGACAGAAGTGCGAGAAGCTGGAGTCCTCCAGCTGCGCGCCGCTGCCGCTGGCGGCCGCCAGCTCCCGGGCGAAGGCGGCCTGCAAGGGATTGAAATCATTGCCCCACCAGCGCGTGGTGGACGCCGCAGCGTGGAAGTTGGTCGACAGCCCCTGGCCGAAGCCCAGTTCGCAGGCAGTCTGGATGGCCGGCGCCTGCAGACCGTGGAAGGCGAAGGCCAAGGGCAGGCGTGCCGGATTCATGCCGGGGTAGTAGCCGTAGGTATAGGCGATGTCGACGACGTAACCGTCATTCCAGTTGGTCAAGGCAGGCTCCGGGCAGCGAACGTGGGAAGTGGGCAAGCAAGGAAGAGGCCAGCCTCAGGTGCGAGTCGGGGCATCGGGCGCGCCTTCATCGGCATCATCGGCCGGGCTGGCCAGGGCACTGTATTTGCGCGCATTGCCACGAGCCAGCTCGACCGGGTACTTGCGGCGATTCAGTTCCATCTTCTCCAGCACTGCGCTGCGCAGATCCACCCCGGTGTGGTCGGCCAGCTGGATGAGATAGACCAGCACATCGGCCATTTCATGACGGATGCCCGTGCGCGCGGCATCGTCCAGTTCATGGTCGGCGCCGGTGGGCAGCCACTGGAAATGTTCCATCAGCTCGGCCACCTCCACCGACAGGGCCATGGCCAGGTTCTTGGGCGTGTGGAAACGCAGCCAGTCACGCTCGCCGGAAAAACGGCGGATGAGCTCGCGCAGTTCGTGCAGATCGGACGGGGCGCCCGCAGGAGGAAGCGGGCCGGGGGGAGAGTCTGTCATGGGCTTGGCGTCGGATCGGATGTTGTAGTATTGCCTTGTTGTCGGCCAGGTACTTTATCACCAACCCACACAAACCGGCCTGCACGCTTGATCTGCGACAGGTTGGAGGTAGCGGCAATGATGCACAATGCCTCAATCCATCTCACGCCTGTTGATGAAATGGGTTCGAGGAAACACGCCACATTCTGACGAACATGCTGACACTTCTCCGTTCCCCGCTGCGTCTTCTGTCCTGCGCCCTGCTGGCCACCGTGATCCTGGCCACAGGCTGTGATCGTCATATCGACGACGAACTGGCCGCCCATGAAGCGGCGCAGACCACGCTGGGCGTCACCCCCAGGCAATTCTCCGATCGCTTCAACAAGCGCCTGGCCGACGTGCTCAAGGACATGAACGTGGAAGAGCCCGAGCACATGGCCCGTCTCTACATGCTCGATGCGGCGCGCCTGCATCCGGGCCAGTACGAATATGTGCTCGATACCCACGTGGGGCCGGCCCAGACCACGCTCATCGGTACGCTCAACAAGAAGGGCGAGCTGCGCAACGTCGGCGTGATGATGACCAACAAGGTCCCCGGCGCCCGTGACGAATTCCTGATCTGTGCGACCAGTGCCGCGCGCAGCTTCATCTCCGGTGGACAAGACAAGCTGCTGCCCCTGATTACCCGACTCACCACGGTCGCCCTGGACAATCCCGGCCAGCGCATGACTGAAGTGGTGGCCGACCAGTTGCTCTCGGTAGAAGTGGTCCCGCAGGGCGTGCTGTTTCAGGTACAGCCGCGCCAATGATCTGCGCCCCGGCCTGCCGGTGACGATGACGATGACGGGTGGAAACAGTTTCCACCCATCAAAGCCTCTGCTGCCCCTGTTTCTGATGCACCCATGGAAAGGTCTGCCTGTTTAAAGGATTGAAAGCGCGGACCTGGGTTTAGATTCTGATGATCGTGGTTTCCGCGTTGCGCCGACCAGGCCGGACACAGGCTGGCAGCCTGCATGAGAAGCGGAAAGGCCACAGAACGCCTTTACACCAGGGTCGTCGCGCTTGGGGAAGAAGTGCGACGGCTTTCTATAACAGCGGCAGGACCGTGATCCCGCAACGTCAGGACCGGTCAGGGCAATGGGGGCAAGCATGCGCACAAATCTACCGATCACCACCAATGAACGCTTGTTGGAGGATGGCAAGTCCATCGTCTCCAAGACCGACCTGCAGGGCAACATCACCTACGTCAATCCCTACTTCGTGGACATCAGCGGTTTCGACGAAGAGGAGCTCATCGGGGCACCGCAGAACATCGTGCGCCATCCCGAGATGCCGCGCGAAGCCTTTGCCGACATGTGGGCCACCCTCAAGGAAGGACTGCCCTGGAACGGACTGGTCAAGAACCGCTGCAAGAACGGCGACTACTACTGGGTCCAGGCCAACGTCACCCCGGTGCGCGAGAACGGCCGCGCGGTCGGCTACATGTCGGTGCGTACGCGCCCCACGCGGGAACAGGTGCAGGCTGCCGAGAGCGCCTATCGCCGCTTCGTCGCCGGCCAGGCGCGCGGCCTGCGCATCCGTCGCGGCGCAGTGGCGCGCACCGGCTTGATCGGCTGGCTGCAGGGGCTGCGTGATCTGTCGCTGGCCAGGCGACTGGGTTGGCTCATGAGCGTATTGACGCTCATGTTCATTCTCGGTGGTGCCGTGGCCGGCACTGCCTTGCAATCAGCCGGGGGCAGCCCGTATGCGGTCTGGCTGGGCACGCTGGCTGGCGCCGTCCTGCTGCTGGGATCGTGGGCGGTGCTGCATGCGAGCGTCGTGGCGCCCTTGCGACGCGCCATCAAGGCTGTCCATGGCCTGGCCGGTGGCGACCTCGATCTGCATATCGATACCGATGCACGCGGCGATATGGGACTGCTGCTGCAAGCCCTGCAACAGCTCAACGTGAACCTGCGCGCCATCATCGGTGACGTACGCCGCAACGTCGAATCCATGACCATCTCCACCGGCGAGATCGCCAGCGGCAACATGGACCTCTCGGGCCGCACCGAATCGCAGGCCTCGGCGCTGGAGGAGACGGCCTCCAGTGTCGAGCAGTTCGCCGCCACCGTGCGCCAGAATGCCGACTCGGCCGCCAACGCCGACCGCCAGGCGCAATCGGCCTCGGCCATCGCCCAGCGCGGCAGCCAGTCGGTGCAACGCATGGGCAAGACCATGCAGGAGATCGACGCCGCTTCGCACAAGATCGTGGACATCATCGGACTCATCGACGGCATCTCCTTCCAGACCAACATCCTGGCGCTCAACGCCGCCGTCGAAGCCGCCCGCGCCGGCGAGCAAGGGCGCGGCTTTGCGGTGGTGGCATCCGAAGTACGGACCCTGGCGCAACGTTCGGCCGCCGCGGCCAAGGACATCAAGGGTCTCATCGACGACTCGCGCGCCAAGGTCGAAAGCGGCAACCAGCTGGTGCGCGAAACCGCGCAAGCCATGGGCGACCTCGGGGGCGCGGTGGAAAACATGGCGGTGACCATGGCCGAGATCACGGTGGCCAGCAACGAACAGAGCGGCGGCATCGAGCAGCTCAACCAGGCCGTCAATGCCATCGATGAAACCACGCAGCAGAATGCCGCCCTGGTGGAGCAGGCGGCCGCAGCCGCCGAAAACCTGCGCGACCAGTCCATCAAGCTGAGCCAGGCGGTCTCGGTATTCAAGATCAGCTACGGCAGCCCGCGCTCGCCGGCTGCTGCGTCAGCCGCCACCGCGACACGCCAGAAGGAATCGACCCTGGCGCTGGCGCAGTAAGTGGGCAGGGCATGTCGCTGCAACGACATGCCAACACCGCTTTACAAGGCATTGCATTTCTTTACCCGTTGCAGGGCCGTCCGCACCTTTGCAGGGGCGGCGCGCTTGCCTATGATGAACTCCTGTCCGCATCTCCCTCACCAGAGGGGGATGCCGGCTGCCTACCTACTACAAGGGAGTTTCACATGAGCGTATCTTCGGTCTCCTCCAGCAACAGCAGCTTCTACAACACCATCATCCAGCCGATCAAGAATGTCGCCTCCGAAGTCGGTGATGACATCGAGAGCGCCTACGACACCACGGTCGATGCCGTTTCCTCGGCCGCCCACTCGGTGGCCGACAGCGTGAGTTCGGGCATCAAGGCCATTGGCAACATCATCGATACCTCGGCCTGATCCTGAGTACAGCAGCATGGCGCAGCAATGGCGCCATGCAATCATCCCCGCTTTGCGACTGACCGCCAGCCCGAAGCCTCTCTGCTGGCCATCCGTTTTCACCGGGAGCTGCGCACATGGACAAGGAGCACGTGCACGGTGTTGACTGAGCCTGTGCGAAAGGTGTCGACATCCTTTGTTGCAATTGCCTGACTGCGCTTAGCAAACTGTCGGTGTTCAATGCTGCCTCACTGCATCTCTTTCCTTTTCTTTGCATGAGGTTGACCATGAAACGATTGACGACACTGCTGGCAGCAGCACTGCTGCTGACCACACTGGGTGGCTGCGTCTGCGCCCCCTGGTTCTGCGGGCCGGGACCGGGCGGCGGAGGTGGGCCGCGCGGCGGCTGGGGCGATGGCGGCCACGGTGGCGGGCCGCGCTGAGCGCGATACGAGCGGCCGGACCATCGTCCGGCCTTTTTCATTTCAGCCCAGCGCCCCTACGCTGCCTTCCAGCAGTTTCCAGGCGTCCTCGCCGAACTTGGCACGCATGTCCTTGTAGAAGTTGGCCTGCGCCAGCGCCTGCTTGAACGAATCCTTGTCGGCCTCGATGATCTGCAAACCCTTGCCCGCCAGGTCATTGCGCGCCATCCCGGAGAAGGTGGCGATGTCGGCACGCTCATCGGTAGCGGCCTGGTCGAGTTCACGGCGCACGATTTCCTGGATGTCCTTGGGCAGCCTTTCAAAGGCGCGACGATTACCCAGGATCCAGTAGGCATCCCATACGTGATTGGACAGCGTGCAGAATTTCTGTACTTCGTACAGGCGCGCAGTGCTGATGATGGCCAGGGGATTTTCCTGCCCTTCCACCAGCTTGGTTTGCAGCGAGGAATAGACCTCGTTGAAGTTGATCGGTGTGGGGCTCGCGCCCAGCGCCGAAAACAGCGAGGTCAGCATCGGTGCCGCCGGCACGCGCAGCTTCAGGCCCTTGACGTCGGCAGCACTCCTGATCGGCCTGGTCGAGGTGGTGATCTCGCGAAAACCATTATCCCAGGGCTTGGACATGGCCAACAGGCCGACCTTCTCGATCTGTGCGCGCACATGGGCCCCCAGGGCGCCATCCATGGCTTTCCAGACGGCGGCGTAATCCTGGAAGGCAAAGCCGGTATTGACGATGCCGGCTGCCGGCACCAGGGTGGAGAGCACCGTGTTGGCCTGATTGAAGAACTCCACGCCGCCATTGCGGATCTGCGACATCAGGTCGGTATCCGACCCCAGCTGGTTGGCCGGGAACAGCTTGATCTCCATGCGTCCGTTGGTGGCGTTGCGGATGCGGTCGATGGCTTCCTGGGCGCGTTTGTTGACCGGGTGGGACGGGTCCTGGCCGGTGGCGAATTTATAAGTAAACTCGGCCGCACTGGCTGGCCGCGTGAGAATGGAAAACAGCGGCAATGCAGCGGCCACGGCGCCCGCCTTCAATACCTGGCGGCGGTGGAATTTCTTGGATGCGATCTCGTCTTTCATCTTCTGTCTCCTGTCGTTTTTTTAGAACTCATGGTGGGAATCGATGAAGCCGCGCCGGCCGCTACGCCGGCGCCAGAACAACTCAATGGATCAGCATGCCGCCGTTGACATCCAGCGTGATGCCGGTGCAGTACTGCGACAGGTCGCTGGCCAGGAACACGCATACGCCGCCCACATCCTCCGGCCCGCCCAGACGGCCCAGGGGAATGGTCTGGGCGATCTCGGCCTTTTTCTCCGCGCTCAGGATGTCCTTGTTGATGTCGGTCGAGATGAGACCTGGCGTGACGCAATTGACGCGGATGCCTTCCGGTCCGAACTCGCGCGCCATGGCGCGCGCCAGCCCCAATACCCCGGCCTTGGCCGCCGAATAGTGCGGACCGCCCAGAATACCGCCACCGCGCTGGGCCGACACCGAGGAGATGCACACGATGGAACCGCTCTGCTGCGCGCGCATGGCCGGCAATACGGCCTGTGACATGTAGAGCGTGCCGCGCAGGCTGACGTCGAGGATACGGTCGTAGTCCTTGCCGCTGATGTCGAGGAACCTGGCCGGCTGGGTGATGCCGGCATTGTTGACCAGGATATCGATGCGACCGAACTGCTGCAGCACGACCTGCGCCGCCGCCTCGCAGGACGCCTTGTCGGTGACGTCGGCCACCAGGCCCAGATGACCCTCGCCCAGGCGAGCCGCTGCCGTCGAGGGCTCGGCGCGTTCCAGATCGAGGATGACGACGCGTGCGCCTTGTGCGGCCATCAGGCGCGCGGTGGAAAATCCCAGGCCATTGAGGCCGGCGCCGCCGGTGATGACGGCGACTTTGTTCTTGAGCAGCATGGTGTGGTCTCCTGAAAGTGGCATGCGAACGAGCAACAGCGAAGACCTGCGCCACCTCGCCGACCGGCGGCTTGCGCTGCCATGGCGCCCGTGGATGGGTGTCTGCCTGTTGTTCTGGCGGCGATCTTCGAACTTTCATCCGACGCCGACAAGTGATGCTTTGTCATGGAAATGTGACGAAGCTTCATCTGCCGCATCGATGCGCTAAAATCGGCCGCACGCCCACGCCGGTGCATGCTGTAGCGCAGCAGAATCCTTCACAAGAGCAAAAAACCGAGACACCATGATTCCTCCATTGACCTCCCTGATGGCCTTCGAGGCGATCGCGCGCAGGAAGAGTTTCAACCTTGCCGCTGCCGAACTGCACCTGACGCCCTCGGCCATCAGCCACCAGGTCGCGCGACTGGAAAAGCTGCTGGGGCTGCGTCTGTTCGAGCGCTCCACCAAGGGGGTGGAACTCACGCCGGCAGGGCAGAGCTATCTCAACCGGGTGGCCGGTGCGCTCGGTGCGATCAATTCGGCCACCGACGATCTGCGACATGGTGTGGAGAATTCGCTGCAGATCCACTCCAGTCCCAGCTTTGCCAGTCTCTGGCTGATGCCGCGCATCGGCCGCTTCACGCAGCGCCATCCGGAGATTGCCTTCGGCTTGTCGGCCTCGCCGGAAATATCCGATTTCGAGATCGGACAGGTGGACCTGGATATCCGCTGTGGCGTGCCGCACTGGCCGGATCTGGAAATCGAACCGGTGCTCTCGGAGCAGGTGATTCCGATGGCCAGCCCGGACTTCCTCGCGCGTCACCGCATCGAGACACCGGAAGACCTGGTGCTGGCACCGCTGATCCAGTCGCGCGGCAGTCTGCTGCAATGGCCGGAATGGTTTGCCCGCTACGCACCGGACCTGCGCCCGGAACGCATCGCACTGCGCTTCGACCGCGCCATGATGAGCATCGAAGCGGCGGTACAGGGATTGGGCGTGGTCTTCGAGAGCAACGCCTTCGGTGCCGGCCATCTGGCCAGCACTCGCCTGCAGCCGGTGTTTGCCGAGGGCATGACACTGGAGATCACGCAACACTTCGCGGTCTGTCCGGCGCGCAACAAGTCGCGGCCTGAGGTGGTGCTGTTCCTGCAGTGGTTGCGCGAAGAGAGCGGAACGATTTCGTCTAGTTGAAGCCAATTCAGCCAAGCCTGAATTTTCATCGCTTGCCTGCATGTGCACTGCGCGCCAAGAATAAGCCTCCACCATTACAACGGAGACTGACGCACCGCCCCGCCACCGGGTCGGCGCGCCTTGCTGTCATGACCCCACATCCCCTGCAGCCGCTGGCGCATGCCATCCGCTTCCTGTCCATCGATGCCATCGTGCGTGCCACCGAGGGCCACCAGGGCGTTCCGCTGGGCATGGCCGAGATCGCCACGGCCCTGTATGCGCGCCATCTGCGCTTTCATGCGGACGACCCGACCTGGCCTGACCGCGACCGCGTGGTGCTCTCCAATGGTCACGGCTCGATGCTGCTCTATAGCCTGCTCTACCTCACCGGTTACGAACACATCACGCTGGAGGAACTGCGCAACTTCCGCGAGTTCGGCTCGCACTGCGCCGGCCATCCGGAATACGCGCCGCATCTGGGCATCGAAGTCACCACCGGTCCGCTCGGCCAGGGCATCGCCAATGCCCTGGGCATGGCCGTGGCCGAGGCTTATCTGAATGCGCGTTTCGGCGACGACATCGTCAACCATCGCACCTATGCCTTCGTCGGCGACGGCTGCCTGCAAGAAGGCATCGGCCAGGAAATGATTTCGCTGGCCGGTCACCTGCGTCTGTCCAAGCTCACCCTGCTGTGGGACGACAACCAGATCACCGATGACGGCGCCACCGAGCTTTCCATCAGCGAGAACGTGGCCGAGCGCTTCCGCGTGGCGGGCTGGCATGTGGTGGAAGTGGACGGGCACGATATCGATGCCGTCTCGCGCGCACTGGATGCCGCACACGCCTCGGACCGGCCTTCGATGATCGCCTGCCGTACCGTCATCGGACGTGGTATCCCGCGCGTGCAGGGCCAGCGCGGCGGTCACAGTGCCCGCCTGTATCCGGAGGATGCCCAGGCCGCACGCGCGCTGCTGCAATGGCCGCATGCGCCCTTCGAGATTCCACCGGAGATCCTCTCGCCGTGGCGCGGATTCGGTCAGCGCCATCGCGATGAACATGCGGCCTGGCAGCGGCGTCTGCAGGCCCTGCCGGCGACACAACGCGCCGAATTCGAACGCCTCCTGCGCGGTGACTTGCCCGACCGATGGCAGGACGTGTTGCTGCAATTCAAACGCACCGCGCATGAGCCCGCGCAGGCGCAAGGCGGCATCCTGATCTCGGCCGCCCTCAACCAGTTGCTGGCCGAAGTGATCCCGGAACGCATGGTCGGCTGCGCCGATCTCGAAGCACCGACCGCGCACAAGGGTTCGCTCAACGCCTTTACTGCCGCCGACCGCAGCGGTGCCTACGTGCATTGCGGGGTGCGTGAACATGTGATGGGCGCGATGGCCAATGGCATGGCCGCGCATGGCGGCGTGATCCCGCTGGCCGTGACCTATCTGGCCTTCTCGGATTACGAACGCCCGGCCATGCGCATGGCCGCGTTGATGGGCTTGCCGGTCAAGTTCGTGTTCAGCCATGACTCCATTGGCATCGGCAAGAACGGGCCGACACATCAGCCGGTGGAAATCCTCGCCGCGCTGCGCGCCATGCCCAACATGCTGGTGATGCGTCCGGCCGATGCCAGCGAGGTGGTGGAATGCTGGGAAGTCGCCATGCAGCACCGGAGCGGGCCGGTGAGCATGGTGTTGGCTCGACAAAGCTTGCCGCCGGTACGCAAGCGTTTCGAGGTGAGCAATCTGAGTGCGCGCGGCGGCTATGTGCTGGCAGAGGCGCAATGCGGGGCGCGCCAGGTCACCTTGCTGGCCACTGGCTCGGAGGTCGCCATCGCCTGCGCTGCGCGCGATCTGCTCGAAGCCCGTGGCGTGGCTACGGCGGTGGTCTCACTGCCATGCTGGGAATTGTTCGACCAGCAGGACAGCCACTATCGTCACGCCGTGCTGGGCAGTGATACGGTGCGCGTGGGGATAGAGGCGGCGCTGCGCTTTGGCTGGGATCGCTACCTGGGGGAGCGCGGTGGTTTCGTCGGCATGACGGGATTCGGCGCACCGGGACCGGCCGATGTGCTGTACCGGCATTTCGGGATCACGCCGGAGGCGGTGGTGGCGCAGGCTTTGCAGCTGCTGGATGGCGCGCAGGTGCAGGCGGATTAAATCATTTATATCGTTTATCCGGTTCCAGAACGCAAAAAGCCCATCTGAAACCAGATGGGCCGTTCATTGATTAACGCTGGATTCCCTCATGACCCTGGCGATCTGCCAGGTGCTGCGAGAGTGCCCTGCCCGGTCTATCTGGCCGGTGCGGTCGCAATCCAGGTAGTGGGCCTGCTCCCACTCAATCTGTGAGTGCGAGCAGGCCCATGTGTTGTGGACCGGAAGCCGCCGTTGGTGCGGTCCGGTGTCACGCTTCTACGAGCGATTAATTAACTATTTGCTACACGGCTTGCGCCGTGATCGACGCGCCCCTGCCGTCAAAGTTCACCTGCCCGCACTATCTGCACGGCCACAGGGGAGTCTCTGGCAAGGGCGACGCCCTGCGCTGCCCTCTCCTTCGGAACCGACCCTCCCTGGCTATCTGCCAGGTGAGCGTCTGCGAATGAATTCGCGCCGACATGAAAGGGCTGCGGAGTCTGCCGGCCTGGTCCTTGGAGCGTATGGAATTCCGGGGACGTTCAGGCGCGGACAGCGGGGATATCCTGCTTCGCTTGCGCGAAAATCGCGGTCTTAGATGACCTTGATGTTGGTGGCCTTTTCACCCTTGGGGCCGACACCGCGGTCGAAGGACACGCGCTGGTTTTCCGACAGGCTGCGGAAGCCGTTGGACTGGATGTCCTGGAAGTGCGCGAAGACGTCGGCACCGCCGGCATCAGGAGTGATGAAGCCGAAGCCCTTGGCATCGTTGAACCATTTGACTACGCCGGTTTGAGTGCTCATGTTTGTTTCCTCTGGAAAGTTTGGGACGAATGAAGGCATCTGCCTGGAAGGCACTTGAAACCAAGAACTGAAACCGAAGGAAAGAAAACAGAACGACCGAGGAGGGAACGACAGTCAGGCGGAATTGGAACCAACAAGAATACAACTTGATGCAAGTACAAGTCGTATTGTACACCAATTGCTACAACGTGCCGTGATCTGTTGATAAATGTGTGGTTTTTCTGTCGGCATGTCCGGCGTGTCGCCGCCACCGGGCCACGCCCGCAGACGCCGCGTGACCGCTTTTTGCTGGCCCAACGTAATTCCGGTATATTGACGCGGAGATAAAAGAGGCCGTGTCCCGTTGTGCGCCGGTGGGTGGGCGGCGCCGATGGCATCGCGGGTTCCGCTGCATGTCACCCAGTCACTGCGTGCTCGATGCCCCTTCCCGAACGCCCCTTGTTTGATCCCTCTGATGACGACGCCACCGTGCCTGGTCTGCCGGTGCGCTTCGGCATTTCCGCACTGGTGATGGCGGGCATGGTCCTGCTGGCGGTGGTGCTGGTCTCAGTAGGCTGGTGGGGGGCACGCCAGGTGCTGCTGGACATGGCCGAGCGTTCCGCCGAGGATGCCGGGCGCATCATGACCGAGCGCTCGCGCCGCATCATCGACCCTGCCGTGGCCACGCTGCGCCAGCTGGCCTTCGATCCGATCACCGAATCCACCCGGCTTGATGAGCGCCTCACGCGCATCGCGGCCTTCTCCATCGACCTGGTTGCCAATCCGCTGGTGTCGGCGGTCTACGTGGGCTATCCCAATGGCGACTTCCTGCTGGTGCGCTCGCTGCGGGGTGCGGAGCAGCGCGCTTTCTTCTCCGCGCCGACTGCATCGGCTTTCCTCGTGCAGACCATCGTGCACGATGCCCACGGTGCGCAGCACGGGCAATATCGCTTCTACGACGCCGAACTGAAACTGCTGAGCCTGCGCGACGAGGCCGGCTATCGCTTCGACCCGCGCACGCGCCCCTGGTACGCCACGGCGGACCGTTCGCTGATCCCCTCCATCTCCGCCCCTTACGTATTTTTCACCACGCGCCAGATCGGTATCAGCCTGTCGCAGCGTGCCCGCAACACCGATGCCGTGGTGGCCATCGACATGACACTCGATGACCTCGCCGCCAGTCTGGGCAACCTGCGCCTGACGCCCCACAGTGAGCTGGCGCTGGTGGACGAGAACCAGCGCGTGATCGCCTACAGCGACATGGCGCGCGTACTGGAGCAGGACGGCGAGCACTTCCGTTTCCGGGGCCTGCCGGAGCTGGATGTACCGAGCCTGTCGCACCTGGCCGAGCGCGCACGGGATGGCCAGACCAGCACGCTCTACAGCGTGGGCGGACGGGAGTGGCTGGGTCTGTCATTGCCCTTCAATGTCATCGACGGCCATGCCCTCAAGCTGCTCATTGCGGCCCCCGGCGACGAGCTGCTGGGCCAGCTCGACCGCAATCGCAAGACCCTGGTACTGGTGGCCTTTCTGGTGGTGCTGGCCTTCCTGCCATTGGGGTGGTGGGCCGGACGCGCCATCGGCCGCAGCATGGAGCGACTCGCCCTGCGGGCCGGACGCATGTCGCGCTTCGACTTCCGCATCCAGAACCGGCGTCGCAGCACCCTGCGCGAGATCAACATGCTCACCGACATGGTGGACCACGTGAGTCTGACGGTAGAAGCCTTCCTCGACATCAGCGCCATCCTCAGTACCGAGACGCATGTCGAAGAAATGCTGCAGCAGGTGCTGGAGAAGTTCGTGCAGGCCACGCGCTGCGACGGTGGCGCGGTCTATCTGTGGCAGCGCGAGGGCAGCCAGATGCAGCGGGCTGCGGCCTATGGCCAGCAATGCGGCCTGGCCGACAGCATGGCTTATGACGAGCAGGGCGCAGAGGCTGCCGGGGCCGCTTGTGCACTTGAAGCACGCGAGACCGAGGATGGCCGCCTGCGCGTGGAACTGGATCTGCGTGGTCGCGATGGCTCGCTTGAAGGTCTGCTGGTGCTCATGCACGCCCATGACAGCGCCCACGAGGATCCGCGCTTCCTGGCCTTTGCGCGGCGTCTTTCGGGCATGCTGGCCGTGGCCATCGAGACACGTCAGCTGATCGCCGCACAAAAGGCGCTGCTGGAGTCCCTGATCCGTCTCATGGCCGATGCCATCGATGCGAAGAGTCCCTACACCGGTGGCCACTGCGAGCGGGTACCGCACCTGGCCATCCAGTTGGTGGACCGGCTGGCGCAGGAAGACCAGGGCCGCTATGCCGACTTCCGGCTCGACGAAGACCAGCGCTATGCCTTCCAGCTGGCCGCGCTGCTGCACGACTGCGGCAAGGTCACCAGTCCCGAGCACATCGTGGACAAGGCCACCAAGCTGGAAGTGATCCACAACCGCATCCATGAAGTGCGCATGCGCTTCGAGGTTCTGTGGCGCGATGCCGAACTGGATCTGCTGCGCGAGCTCTACACCACCCTGCCCCCGGCCCAGGCCGAAGCCTGGCGCGTGCAGCTGCAACAGCGCCGACAGCAGTTGCGCGAGGATTTTGCCTTTGTCGCGCAGTGCAATGTTGGCGGCGAGGCCATGTCGGACGAGGCCATCGCACGCCTGCGCCAGATCGCCACGCAGACCTGGCAGCGTCATTTCGATGACAGCCTGGGTCTGGCTGACGAAGAGAGCCGGCGGCTCGCCGCCGCGCGTGGCGCTCAGGTGCAGCAGGCGCTTCCCTGCACCGAGCAGTTGCTGGCCGATCGTCCCGAGCACGAGGTGGCCTGGGAAGAGGGGCACCGCCCGCCGGTTGAACGGGGCGATCCGCGCAATACTCTGGGCTTCGACATGCGCTTGCCGCAGGTCCGGCAGAACATGGGCGAGCTGCACAACCTGACGGTACGGCGCGGCACGCTGACCGAGGAAGACCGCTTCGCCATCAACAACCACATCGTGCAGACGCTGGTGATGTTGAAGCGCCTGCCGTGGCCGGACTCGCTCAAGAGCGTGCCCGATACCGCTGCCAATCATCACGAGAAGATGGATGGCAGCGGTTATCCGCGCCGCCTGCGCGCAGCCGAACTACCCTTGCAGGACAGGGTGATGGCGCTGGCCGACGTCTTCGAAGCGCTGACCGCAGCGGACCGTCCTTACAAGCCGGCCAAGACCTTGTCGGAATCGCTGCGCATCATGGCCAGGATGTGCCGGGAGCAGCATCTGGATACGGAGCTGTTCCGCTACTTCCTGCACAGTGGCTTGTGGCGCAGTTATGCCGATGAACTGCTGAGGGCGGAGCAGCGGGATGCGGTGGATATTGCGGCCATTGAAGACCTGCTTGACCCGCAGCCTGCCTGAATCCCGTGATGCGAAGCGTGAGTCCGCTTTCAGCGTAGAATTTGTGCACCTGTGTTTGGCGTCTCGCGCGTGACACACTTGCGCCGATGTGCCGTACCGATCAACTGTTGCCATGTGCTCCCGATCATGACTTGCAAAATTTTCTGGTCCGCTCCCTACCAGACCGAACTCGATACGATGATCAGCGCCGTTGATGGGGACCGGGTCCAGGTGGCGCAGACGATCTTTTTCGCTTTTTCCGGTGGGCAGGAGAGTGACGTCGGTACGCTGGGCGGCCATCCCGTGCTGCAGGCGGAGAAGCGCGAGCAAGACATCGTCTACACGCTGCCATCGGGCCATGGACTTCAGGTCGGCGATGCGGTTCGCCTGCAGATCGACTGGGCGCGGCGCTATCGCCTGATGCGCCTGCACTTCGCGGCCGAGATGGTGTTGCAGCTGGTCTACCAGATGCGTCCCGGCATCGAACGCATCGGCGCGCATATTGCCGTGGACAAGGCGCGCGTGGACTTCGCCAGCGAAACCAGCCTGGCCCCGCTGTTCCCGGCCATCGAGGCGGCGGCGCGGCAACTGGTGGCGGCGGACCGGCCCATCGTCACGGCCTTCAGCGACGAAGCGGCCGGGCGGCGTTACTGGGAAGTGGAAGGATTTGCGCGCATGGCCTGCGGCGGTACGCACCCACGCACCACTGCCGAAGTGGGAACGATACGGCTCAAGCGCAAGAACACCGGGCGCGGCAAGGAGCGCATCGAGATTCTGTTGGATGAGCTTGGGCAGGCGTGAAGAAGGAAATACCAGACCGTTTCGAAAACAAGATCATCATCAGGGCCAACAAACCCTGGCAGGAGCCACACATCATGAGCGAACGTCGCGTCCCTCCCGTCGGTCCGGTCCGTGGTATCCGTCCGCTCTCCGAGGTGGGTATCAAGAGGACTTATTTCCGGCAATTGAATCAATGGCGCAAAATGTCCGAGCAATATGCCAAAGCCAGGAAGGCGCGTGAGACCAAGGAGCAGGATAAATAAATTGCGCAACGGAATTGGCTCAGGATCAACAAGCCAATCTGACCGCACCAAGGTTTGCCCGCGCAATAGAATCCCGCGTAAAATACGCGCTCTCGCGGGTGTAGCTCAATGGTAGAGCAGAAGCTTCCCAAGCTTAAGACGAGGGTTCGATCCCCTTCACCCGCTCCAGATCGCTTCCCTGCGGCCCTCTTCGCCCGTCCCTGACCGGCGCGACTGTGCGGGCCGCGCCTCAATTGCTTCGAGTCATCCATGTCTGAAAACAAATCCGGCAAGCCGCTGTTCTACGATCCCAGCGAGCGCCGCATCCGCAGTTTCGTCACCCGCGCCGGGCGCGTGTCGGTCGCGCAAGGACGCGCACTGGAAGAACTCGGACCGCGCTTCCTCGTCCCCTACGACAAGGCCCCGCTGGACCTGGATGCCACCTTCGCACGCCAGGCACCGACCATCCTCGAAATCGGCTTCGGCATGGGCGAAACCAGCGCCAAGATCTCGGCCCTGATGCCCGAGAAAAACTTCATCGGCGTCGAAGTCCATACCCCCGGCGTGGGCAGCTACCTCAAGCTGATCGGCGAAGGCCAGCTGGAAAACGTCCGCATCATCCAGCACGATGCCGTCGAAGTGCTCACCAACATGATCGCCCCCGAGTCCCTGGCCGGCGTGCATGTGTTCTTCCCCGATCCCTGGCACAAGGCGCGCCACAACAAGCGCCGCCTGATCCAGTCGCCCCTGGTGCAACTGATCAGCACCCGCCTGGCCCCCGGTGGCTATCTCCACTGCGCCACCGACTGGGAAGAATATGCCATCCAGATGCTCGAAGTCCTGTCGGCCGAACCGACCCTGAAAAATACCGCGACCGATCCGTCCGGCTACGTCCCGCGTCCGCATTACCGCGATACCACCAAGTTCGAAAACCGCGGCCTGCGTCTGGGTCATGGCGTGTGGGATCTGGTGTTCGAAAAGCGCGCCTGAATACCTGCGCCGCATGCACGATTGAAACTCTCAAACGTGCATGCAGCAGATGATGAGCAAAAGTGATCACCGACAGGAATCCCTCCGGGGATGAACAAAAGCGATCACCTGGAGTGATCACCCGAAGTTCAGCAGAGGACCAGCAGAAGACCCGCAGAAATGCGCTTCAATGGCATGCCAGCAAGGCATGCCATTTTTATTTCTGTTTTTGTTTCCATGGCCATTGCCATTGTTTGCGATGGCTTCACTGGAGCTTGAAGACCGCCACCGCGCGCGACAGCGACTCCGCCTGGAACTGCAGGCTTTCTGCTGCTGCCGCCGCTTCTTCCACCAGCGCCGCATTCTGCTGCGTGACACCGTCCATCTGCACCACGGCCTTGTTGACTTCATCGATGCCGGCGCTCTGCTCGCGGTTGGCGACATTGATGTCATCCATGATGGCAGCCACCTTGTGGATGGCGCTGATGATCTCTTCCATGGTGCCGCCCGCGCCATTGACCAGCGCCGACCCGGCATTGATCTTGTCGACCGAATCATCGATCAGCGCCTTGATCTCGCGCGCCGCCGTGGCACTGCGCTGGGCCAGGCTGCGCACTTCCGAGGCCACCACGGCAAACCCGCGGCCCTGCTCCCCTGCACGCGCGGCCTCCACCGCCGCATTGAGCGCCAGAATGTTGGTCTGGAAGGCAATGCCATCAATGACGCTGATGATCTCGACGATGCGATGAGAACTCTCCTCGATGGCCTGCATGGTCTGGACCACCGCCCCCACCATTTCGCCCCCCTTGCGTGCCACCCCCGAGGCCTGGTCCGCCAGTTGATGAGCCTCATGGGTGTTCTCGGCATTCTTCTGCACGGTAGAGGTGATCTCTTCCATCGAGGCCGCGGTCTCTTCGAGCGAGCCCGCCTGCTCTTCGGTGCGCTCGGAGAGGTCACGGTTGCCGCTGGCAATCTGGGTAGCCGCCACCGTGATGGCACCGGTGCCGCCGCGTACTTCGGAGACAATGCCGGCCAGGTTGTCGTTCATCTCCTTGAGCGAGCGCAACAGCTGCGCGGTCTCGTCCTTGCCGCGAATGACGACCTGTGAACGCAGATCGCCCGCGGCTACCGTCTGCGCAATCTGCACCGCTTCGCCAAGCGGACGCACGATGCTGCGCACCAGTGTCCAGGTGATGGCCAGGCCCAGCAGCAGCGACAGGCTGATCGAAAGCAGCAACAGCACACGCGCCTGCTGAAAGTCGGAGAGACTGTCGGCATTGACAGCGTCGCGCTTCTTGCGGCTCTGTTCGAGGACCGCCGTGACGATGTCGTCGATCATCTTGGTCGGTAGCCGGTCAACCCCCTTGACCTGCGCATCCACCCGCCCGACCGCGGCCGGATCGTCGGAGGCGTAGAGCTTGAGGGCCTCCAGGTAGCGATCAAGCAGCTCGACGTGGGCTTGCCTGGCCTTGCGGACTGCCCCTGCATCCATGCCGATGCGCGGCATCAGCGCTTCGAGGGAACTGAGCTGCTTCTGGGTGGCGGCGCTTTCATCGATGAAAGCCTGACGATACTTGGTGAAGGCCGCAGGGTCCTTGCCGCGCAGCAAGGTATTTTTCCACTCCTGCACCTGAATCTTGAATTGCACCTGCGCACTGCGGGCGGCGTCCACCGCCTGCTCGATGAGCGCGCCGGTTTCCATGGCCTGTGCGCCCTGCCCGTAGACTTCGCCGAGCACCATCACGCCGCGTACACCGACAAAGGCGATGGCCGCCAGCAACAGCGCCGACAGCATGCCCAGACGTACGCCTATCTTCAGATCATTGAGTTTCATGCGGCCCCCCCGGCTCACCTTCGTTGGTGTTGAACTCGATTCCCCGTCGTCGATGATATCGCCAGGCAGCCGCTGCAAGCTCACGAAATGGCCGGTAAAAGTGCTTTATGAAGGAAAGCTGTGTTGCACCTGCAACGCAGGCCGCAAACGCCCGTCAGGACGCCACGGCGATAATGCAGTCAGGCAAGGAAATGAAGAGAATTGACGATGATCGAACGGCGTCCGATCAGGTGCCGGCCGACTCCATGTCGGCAATCAGGGCGATGATCTGGGCGCCATAGGTCTCCAGTTTCTTCTCGCCCACGCCGGTGACGTGGCGCAGCGCATCCAGCGACTGCGGCCGCGCCTTGGCGATCTCGCGCATGGTGGCGTCGTGGAAGATGACGTAGGCCGGCACGTTGTGTTCGCGCGCCGTCTCCACGCGCCACCAGCGCAGCTTCTCGAAGAGCGCCTGTTCTTCGCTGCTGAGGTTGGTCTCAACGAAGCCGGAGCGCTGCGAGCTGCGCTTGGCCTTCTCCGGCTTGCGGTAGCGGCGCAACTGCACCTGCTGCTCGCCGCGCAGTACCGGGCGGGCGGCTTCGGTGAGCTTCAGGGCGCTGTAGTTCTCGGCGTCCACGGTCAGCAGACCCAGGGCGATCACCTGGCGCAGGATGGCACGCCATTCAGCCTCGCCGCGATCACTGCCGACACCAAAGACGGAAAGCTGGTCGTGACGCCACTGCTTGACGCGTTCGCCATCGATGCCGCGCAGCACCTCGATCACATGGCCGGGTGCAAAGCGTTGCTCGACGCGGTAAACGGTAGAGAGCAGCTTCTGCACCTCGACCGTGGCATCGAAGGAAACCGGTGGTGTGAGGCAGGTATCGCAATTGCCGCAGGGGCTGGATGGCTCGCCGAAATAATCCAGCAGATGCACGCGCCGGCAGTGCAAGGTCTCGCACAGAGACAGCATGGCGTCGAGCTTGGTGCCGAGCACGCGCTTGAAGGTTTCGTCGGCTTCGGATTCATCAATCATGCGGCGCTGCTGCACCACATCCTGCAGGCCATAGGCCATCCAGGCGTCGGCAGGCAGGCCGTCGCGGCCGGCGCGACCGGTTTCCTGGTAATAGCCTTCCACGCTCTTGGGCAGGTCGAGGTGGCAGACGAAGCGCACGTCGGGCTTGTCAATGCCCATGCCGAAGGCGATGGTGGCCACCATCACGATCTTGTCTTCGCGCAGAAAGCGCGCCTGGTTCCTGGTGCGCAGCGCATAGTCCATGCCGGCGTGATAGGCCAGCGCATTGAGGCCCTCGCCACGCAGGAACTCGGCAGTCTCCTCGACCTTCTTGCGCGAGAGACAGTAGACGATGCCGGCATCGTCCGGATGTTCGCTCTTGATGAAGTCCAGCAACTGCTTGCGGCCGTTGGCCTTCTCGACGATCTGGTAACGGATGTTGGGACGGTCGAAGGAGGAAACGAACTGGCGCGCATCTTCCAGTTGCAGGCGGTGGATGATTTCTTCGCGGGTCTGCTGGTCGGCGGTGGCCGTCAGCGCGATGCGCGGCACCTGCGGGAAACGCTCGTGCAGGATGGAGAGTTTGATGTATTCCGGACGGAAATCATGGCCCCATTGCGAGACGCAGTGCGCTTCATCGATGGCGAACAGCGAGATGCGGGCCGACTCCAGCAACTCCAGACAGCGCGGCGTCATCAGGCGTTCGGGGGCGACGTAGAGCAGATCCAGATCCCCCTGACGCAGGCGCCGCTCGATTTGCAGGGCTTCGTCGAAACTCTGGGTGGAATTGAGGAAAGCGGCGCGCACCCCGACTTCGGCCAAGGCATCGACCTGGTCCTGCATCAGCGCGATCAGCGGCGAGACCACCACGCCCGTGCCCGCGCGCAGCAACGCCGGGACCTGGTAGCAGAGCGATTTGCCGCCGCCGGTGGGCATGAGCACCAAGGCATCCCCGCCACCGGCGACGTGCTGGACGATCTCGCCCTGATGACCGCGAAAGGACGAGTAGCCGAACACCGTTTCCAGCACGTGCAGTGCACGTTCCTGCTGGGTGGCGCCGGGAGGCAGGGAATCGAAATCGACCATGGAAAACCTGAAGCTGCTGCGTAGCAAAGGCGCTATTTTATTGCAGCCAGCCCCGCGACACCGCCAACAGCAGGAAAACACCCAGCGCAGCTCGATAGACGATGAAGGGCCATGTCGAGAAACGCTCCAGGAATTTCATCAAGCCCCAGATGGCGACAAAAGCCGAGACACTTGCCACGACCAGGCCGAACAGCAGCACGCCCCAGGCTTGCAGCGGGATATGCGCATGCAGCAGCACGGCCAGCTCCTTCAAGCCAGCCAGCGCGATGGCAGGCAAACCCAGCAGGAAGGAAAAGCGCGCGGCTTCCTCGCGACGGAAATTCAGGAACAGCGCGGCGGTGAGCGTGGAGCCGGAACGCGAGACCCCCGGGATGAGCGCACCGACCTGTGCCAGCCCGACGATCATGGCATCGCGCAGGCGCATCTGGTCGACACTGCGGCGATGGCGGCAGACCAGTTCCGAGATCGCCAGCAGCACCGCCATGACGATGCAGGACCAGCCGATCACGGAGAGGCTGCGCAGCGGCGAGCCGCAGGCGTTGAGCACGTGCGACAAGGCCAGTCCGGCAATGCCGATGGGAATGGTGGCCAGGAGAATGGCCACGGCCAGCCTGAACATGGGATCGGTGAAATCGCGGCGACGCCAGGCAGCCAGGCTGCCACCGGTCACCGCCGTCACATCGCGCCGGAAGTAGCTGATCACGGCGGCCAGCGCCGCCAGCTGCATGGCGGCGGAAAAGGCCGAGCCCGGATCATGCCAGCCCAGGAAGGCCGGTACCACGCGCATGTGGGCGGTCGAGGAAATGGGGAGCAGTTCGGTGATGCCCTGGACGATGCCGAGAAAACCGATCTGCGCGTAACTGAGGGAGGCAAAGCCGATATCAAGCCCGGCGCTGCAGACGTTGGCCATGGGGTGTGCTCTGAAGGGAGTTGGCGAAAAGAATGTTGTGAACCGGTGCCGGCAGCAAGGCCGACCACGGGTGCTGCAGTGTACCGCGCCCGCCGGGGCGCTGGCTGACAGGCGCCTGACGCCCGCACAGGCATGCGCTGTGCGATGTCAGGCGCCGGTGGATCACTCCACCCAGGCGACCACGCCGGTATAGGCAGTCACCAGAACGATGATGCCGAAGACGATGCGATACCAGGCGAAGATGGTGAAATCGTGCGAGCTGATGTAGCGCAGCAACCAGCGCACGCACAGGAAGGCCGAGACGAAGGCGGCCACGGTACCCACGGTGAACAGCGGCACGTCGGCGGCCGACAGCAGGGCGCGTTCCTTGTAGAGCGAATAGAGGGTGGCGGCGAAGAGCGTGGGGATGGCCAGGAAGAACGAAAACTCAGTGGCCGCCTTGCGCGACAGGCCGAACATCATGCCGCCGATGATGGTGGCGCCCGAGCGGCTGGTACCGGGGATCAGGGCGAAGGCCTGGGCGATGCCGACCTTGAGGGCGTCCAGGGCGGTCATGTCGTCTACCGTTTCGACGCGGGCCGAGGCCATGCTCATGCGGTCCTTGTTGCGACGCTCCACCCACAGGATGATGAGGCCGCCGACGATGAAGGCGATCGCCACCGAGACCGGGTTGAACAGCATTTCCTTGATGCGGCGACTGAACAGCAGGCCCAGGATGGCCGCCGGCAGAAAGGCGATGATCAGGTTGATCACCAGGCGCTGCGCCTTGCGGTCGGTGAACAAGCCGGTCAACACGGCAGCGATGCGCGCACGGTACTCCCAGCACACCGCCAGGATGGCGCCGGCCTGGATGACGATCTCGAAGACGTCGGCCTTGTCCTTGGAAAATTCGGGACCCGTGAACTGCAACAGGCTGTTGGTCAGGATCAGGTGGCCGGTGGAGGAAATGGGCAGGAATTCGGTCAGGCCTTCGACGATGCCCATGATGAGCGCCTTGAGCGCGAGGAGAGTATCCATACGGGTGCTGTGAGTGGCTGTGGTGGTGGGGTTGAAGGGAAATGAAGGAAATAGCTGCTACCGGGCCCGAAAGCCCGCCAATTCGGCCCTCCGGGCGCCTGGATACGCAAACGGGTGAAGCAATCTCCCGTTTTTGGGTGGCCGGCTACCGTCAAGCACGGTCACGGGGCCGCCCAAACCCGGGCAGGACGGTTTGCGTTGCCATCAAGCGGCCTTTGGACCTCACCGGCATGCAGAAAGTGCACTCGGTGCGCTGCAACAAAAACGGATTTTACCTTAGCAGGGTGACAAAACTCGCGTTTTCCTGTCAGCCATTCGCACGAAGCTGACTTTTCATTCATCCCATCCCCTGCGGGGCAGGAGCGGGATCTTTCGCCGGGACCCGGATCAGGACACATCGGCCCCGTATCAGCGCTCATTTGATGCCAAACTCGCCAGATGATGCCGATCCGTGGTACAAAGGCAGGGTTCCTCCCTCCCTTTTATCGATTCAGGAGCAGCGGTGCATCATCGACACGAAGAAAGTACTGCCGATCTGAAGGAGCTGACCACCATCGCTCCCATCAGCCGTGAAGCCCATGCCGCCCACCTCAAGGAAAAGGTGGATACCCGGCGGCTCATCGAGGATATTCGCGAAGAAGCGCGACGGCGGCGCGAGGAAGCCTTCTAGAGCGGCGTCCTGCCGCCTCGGGCGTCCTCTTCCGGTCGCCGGCCAGCCTTGCTGCCCGGCGCGGTCAGCGTCTCCAGTTCACTGAGCCAGGTAATGGCCTGGCTGCGGTTCTGCCCACACATCTCCGGCGAAGGCTGCAAGCCGGCGCAGAAGGCCGGACGCTCCGGCTGGCCGAAGATCTTGCAGCGCATGTCCTCCCCCAGTTGCACACAGGGCACATTGGCCGGCTTGCCATGCGGCATGCCGGGAATCGGGCTGGTGATGGAGGGGGCGATGCAGCAGGCGCCGCATGCGTCTCGGCAGTTCATGGGCTTTCCTGGTGGCCGGTGGTACGCGGGGACTGCATTGTAGTGCATCGTGCTCTCTGCGGCATGCGTGGAGGGCTTGCGCCGCTCGCTTGACGCCGGCGCGATTTGCCACTTACAGTGCCCCGTCCCGGTAATCTTGTTTCTCATGTCAGCATCGGCCAAAGAACCGCGTTGGGAACGACGCAAGCAGGACCGCCCCCAGGAGTTGCTGGCGGCGGCTCTGGAGTTGTTCGTCGAACGCGGCTATGCCGCCACCCGCCTGGAAGACGTGGCGGCCCGCGCGGGCGTCTCCAAGGGCACGCTCTATCTCTACTTCGACGGCAAGGAAAGCCTCTTCAAGTCGGTGGTGCGTACCAACATGCTGCCCCTGCTGGACCAGGCCGAGGCGCGCATCGAGGGCCATGCCGGCAGCAGCGGCGAACTGCTGCGCGAGCTCATCATGCACTGGTGGCAGGCCGCCTCGCACTCCGGCGTGATGGGTATTGCCAAGCTGATGGTGGCCGAATCCGGCAACTTCCCCGAGCTGGCGCGCTTCTACCATGACGAGATCACCGCCCGCGGCGACGCCACGGTGGTACGCGTGCTCGAACGCGGCATGGCGCGCGGGGAATTTCGCCACATCGATGCCCAGGCGATGAAGAAGGTCATCATCGCCCCCCTCATCATGCTGATGCTGTGGGAACGCTCACTCGCACCCTGCGCGGCTGATCCCATCGATCCGCAAGCCTACCTGCAGAGCATGATCGACCTCTGCCTGAATGGACTGAACACCTGATGCCAGCCTGACACGCTCGCATTGCATTGAGGAAAACCCGCAACACAAGCCTGCCGCTGGGCTTATTCCCCACACAGATGGGCTGATTAGGGCGGCGGTGTTTGCTAAAATGCTGCCTTTCCGTCGCAATTGATTAATCGAGCCACCGCCATGAATATCGAACAAGCCCGCTTCAACATGATCGAGCAGCAAATCCGCCCCTGGAACGTGCTGGCGCAGGATGTGCTGGACCTGCTGATGGTCGTCAAGCGTGAAGAATTCGTCCCGGCCGCCTATCGCAGCCTGGCTTTCTTCGACACCGAGATCCCGCTGCCGGGTGGTGAAAACATGCTGGCTCCCAAGATCGAAGCGCGCATCCTGCAGGAAGCCAATGTGAAGAAGCACGAATACGTGCTGGAAATCGGCGCAGGCTCGGGCTACATGGCGGCCCTGCTGGCCCACAAGGCCCGTCACGTGACGACCGTGGAAATCTCCCCCGAACTGAAGGCCCTGGCCGAGCAGAACCTGGCCGACTACGGCGTGGCCAATGTGGACGTACAACTGGGCAATGGCGCGCAGGGCTGGACCGGTGCCGACGGCAAGGCAGCTGAATACGACGTCATCGTCATCTCCGGCTCGCTGCCGGTGCTGCCGGAAGCCTTCGGCAAGCAGCTCAAGATCGGTGGCCGCCTGCTGGCCATCGTCGGCTCGGCCCCGGTGATGGAACTGCAACTGATTACCCGCACCTCGGAACACGCCTTCGAGACCGTCAATATCGTGGAAACCCTGGCCAAGCCGCTGCATGCAGCGATTACGCCGTCCCACTTCACGTTCTGAGCCGGCAGGCCGAGACAGGAAAGCATCATGGAGCATATCTCTGCCCCGGAACTGGCGACCTGGATCAACGATCCGGATCGCCCCACGCCCCTGCTGCTGGATGTGCGCGAGCCCTGGGAACACCAGACCTGCCACATCGCCGGCTCGCAGCTGGTCCCGATGAACACCATTCCCGGCCGCTTCTCGGAGCTCGATGAAGAGCAGCCGGTGGTCTGCATCTGCCATCACGGCGGACGCAGCATGCAGGTGGCGGCCTTCCTGGAGCGCCAGGGCTTTACCAGGGTGATCAACCTGAGCGGTGGCGTACATGCCTGGGCCAATGAGGTCGACCCCGCGATGCCGACCTACTGATCCGGTCTATCGCTTCATATCGCACTCTGGCCGGCGGGCGTCATGCACATGGCGCAGGCCGACCAGACGGGGGCCGGGTTCTCCGGCCTGCCTGATTTTCCCTGTTTTTTTGCTTTTTACTTCATATCGCCTGAGAACCGCCCGGGTCTTGAGGGATTCAGTCCGGCTGCAGCTTCTGCAAGGACGGTGCAGTCTTGAGGGTATGGAGCGAGGCCGCCAGGATGCGTTCGCCGTCCTTGACCAGGTCGAAGCTGTCCGGCGAAAAGAACCAGTCGGTGAGCAAGCCACTGAAGGTGGCATGCGCCGCCAGGCAGGCCAGGCGGATATCCAGCGTGACCGGAAGCTGACCGCGCGCAACCGCGTTGAGCAGGATCTGCTCCAGTCGCAACAGCCCATCCACATGGCATTCGCGCTGGCGGATGAGGATGGGGTCGTGGGCGTCGGCGAATTCGCACTTGTTGAAGATGATGTCGAACACGCGCCGGCAGCGCTCGTCCGTCGCAGCCATGGTCAGCACATAGACACCGCTGCGCAGGAACTGGCCCAGCGGATCTGCGACCTGCGGGCTGGCGTTCTCCTCCAGTACCGCTTCCATGGGCAGGCGCACGCGCTCGCACATGGCGTCGAACAGATCGCTCTTGTTCTTGAAATGCCAGTAGATGGCCCCGCGCGTGACCTCGGCCGCCTTGGCCACGTCGGCCAGCGAGGTCTGGGAGACGCCGCGCTCATGAAACACCTGCTCGGCCGCATCAAGGATGCGGGAACGGGTTTCCAGCGCTTCTTCCTTGGTCGATCGGGCCATGTCAGCAAGCTCCGGCAGAAAGAACGATGACGCCGCCCATCAGGCCCGCCATCCCATGCGCATGTTGCAAATGCACATCATCCGGCGCGGGCGCATATTCGTCAAAGGCTTCATGTGCGCAGCAATGGTCATGAAGGAATAAGTGAGATTCATGCACAATATCAGGGCCTCTGTTTCGTCTTCCTGGCAGCGCGGCAACACCCGCAGTGCAGAGGGAAGAGCTCAGGTTCTCGGCAGCGAAGACGGCATCTGAGTCCCTTTCGCACGGAAATGCAAGGTATCGCTCATATTTTGCTACGCCGTCTCGAACAATTTTGTTAAATTAATGTGATGTTGAGAAGAAATACATACATTCATGGATGTATGTATAATAGCATCCGCTTCAAGTCCCTGCCGTTCATCAAGTGCAAAAAAATTCATCACCCTGGCCGCGAGGCCGGTGGGGATCTTTTGCATTGCAACAACCTGCGCCCTGGAACATCCATCCCCTCCGACTGTGGATGACAGGGTCAGCATCATCGTCGTGACCGGTTCTACGGCATTCGTTTCATCGCCGCCCTGGCGGCTTCAACTTTACTTTCGTGCGAGATATCTATGAGCTCAGTCAGTCGTTTCACGCGCCTCACCATGACCGTCGCCGTTGCCGCCGCGCTGGTTGCCTGCGGACAGAAACCCGCCGCGCAAGGCGGCCCGATGCCGCCGGCCGAAGTCTCGGTGGTGACCATCACCCCGCAGCGCGTGGCCATCACCAATGAACTGCCGGGCCGGGTGGAAGCCTTCCGCGTGGCGCAGGTACGCGCACGGGTGGCGGGCATCGTGCAAAAGCGCGTCTTCAAGGAAGGCAGCGAGGTCAAGGCAGGCCAGGTGCTCTTCAAGATCGATCCGGCCCAGTACAAGGCCAGCCTGGAAAGCGCACAAGCCACGCTGGCACGCGCCCAGGCCAACCTGACCCAGACTTCGCTGACCGCGCAGCGCTACAAGCCGCTGGTGGAAGTCAATGCCGTCTCCAAGCAAGAATATGACAACGCCGTGGCGGCCCAGAAGCAGGCCGAAGCCGACGTGGCCGCCGGCAAGGCGGCCGTGCAGACGGCCAGCCTGAACCTGGGCTATGCCACCGTGACCTCGCCCATCTCCGGCCGTATCGGCCGCGCACTGGTGACCGAGGGCGCCCTGGTGGGCCAGGGGGATGCCACCCAGCTGGCCCTGGTGCAGCAGCTCGATCCGATCTATGTCAACGTGACCCAGTCCAGCGCCGATCTGTTGAGGCTGCAGCAGGCCATGGCGGCCGGCCAGTTGAAGAAGGTCGGCGACAACAAGGCCAGCGTGACCCTGGTGCTGGAAAACGGCCAGCCCTACGACCAGCCGGGCAAGCTGCTGTTCTCCGATGTGAGTGTGGATGAAAGCACCGGTTCGGTCTCGCTGCGCGCCGAATTCCCCAATCCCAAGCGCCTGCTGCTGCCGGGGACCTATGTGCGGACCAAGATCGAGCAGGCTGTCGATGAGCAGGCTCTGCTGGTGCCGCAACAGGCTGTGATGCGCGACGCCGGCGGTTCGATCGTGATGGTGGTCAATGCCGAGAACAAGGTCGAACCGCGTCCGGTCAAGACCGGCGGCGCACGCGGCAACAACTGGCAGATTCTCGATGGCTTGAAGGAAGGTGATCGCGTGATCGTGGAGGGTCTGCAAAAGGTCCGCCCGGGCGCCACCGTCAAGCCGGTCCAATGGAGTCCCGCGGGCGCTCCCGCCGCTGCTGCCGGCCAGCCGGCCAAGCAGGACGCGAGTGCCCAACCGAAAGCTAACTAAGAGGCTGCCAGATGGGAAAGTTCTTTATTGATCGCCCCGTATTTGCGTGGGTGCTAGCGATCTTCATCATGCTGGCCGGTGCGCTGGCCATCACCGGCTTGCCGGTGTCCCAGTACCCCAACATTGCGCCGCCGACCATTGTGGTCACGGCCACCTATCCGGGTGCAACCGCACAGACCCTGGACGATTCGGTGACCAGCCTGATCGAACAGGAAATGAACGGCGCCGATGGCCTGCAATACATCGAGTCGCAAAGCCAGGCCAACGGCCAGGTGCAGATCACCATCACCTTCTCGCCGGAAACCAATCCGGACCTGGCGGCGGTGGATGTGCAGAACCGCTTGAAGCGCGTCGAGGCCCGCCTGCCGGCGGCCGTGACGCAGCAGGGCGTGCAGGTGACCAAGTCGCGTTCCAACTTCCTGCTCTTCATCGGTTTGTCTTCCACCGATGGCAAGCTTGATCCGGTGGCGCTGGGTGACTATCTGTCGCGCAATGTCCTGAACGAAATCAAGCGCGTGCCCGGTGTCGGTCAGGCGCAGCTGTTCGGTACCGAACGCGCCATGCGCATCTGGATCGACCCGAACAAGCTGATCGGCCTGAGCCTGACTCCGGCCGACGTGACGGCGGCCATCCAGGCACAGAACGCACTGGTGGCCGGCGGTACCCTGGGTGCCTTGCCCAGCCCGGGCACCCAGCAGATCGCCGCCACCGTGGTGGTGAACGGTCAGCTGACCTCGCCCGAGCAGTTCGGCAACATCGTGCTGCGCGCCAATGCCGATGGCTCCAGCGTACGCCTGCGCGATGTGGCCCGCATCGAAGTCGGTGGCCAGAGTTATGACACGTCCGGTCGCCTGGATGGCAAGCCCTCGTCCTTCATCGGCGTGCAGCTCTCGCCCACTGCCAATGCGCTAGGTACTGCCACGGCCGTGCACAAGAAGATGGAAGAGCTGTCCAAGTACTTCCCGGCGGGCGTGAAATACACCATCCCGTACGACACTTCCAAGTTCGTCAAGATCTCGATCGAGGAAGTGGTCAAGACCCTGATCGAAGCCATCGTGCTGGTGTTCCTGGTGATGTTCCTGTTCCTGCAGAACATCCGCTACACCATCATCCCGACCATCGTGGTGCCGGTGGCGCTGTTGGGGACCTTTGCCACGCTGCTGCTGTTCGGCTTCTCGATCAACGTGCTGACCATGTTCGGCATGGTGCTGGCCATCGGTATCCTGGTCGATGACGCCATCGTGGTGGTGGAGAACGTCGAACGCATCATGAGCGAGGAAGGTCTCTCGCCTGCCGACGCCACCCGCAAGGCCATGGGTCAGATCAGCGGCGCGCTGATCGGTATCACCCTGGTGCTCATCGCAGTGTTCATCCCGATGGCCTTCTTCGGTGGCGCGGTGGGGGCGATCTATCGCCAGTTCTCGCTGTCGATGGTGGCCTCGATGGTGTTCTCGGTGCTGATGGCTTTCACTCTCACGCCGGCGCTGTGCGCGACCATCCTCAAGCCGGTGGAGAAGGGTCACCACCACGAGAAGAAGGGCTTCTTCGGCTGGTTCAACCGCAAGTTCAACACTACCGCCAATGGCTACCAGGGCTTGATCGCTCGCATGCTGGGCAAGGCCGGTCGCTACATGATCGTCTACGTGGTCATCGTGGCGTGCGTGGGCCTGCTGTATGTGCGCCTGCCGGCATCCTTCCTGCCCAACGAAGACCAGGGCTACATCATCACCAACGTGCAGCTGCCGCCGGGCGCGAGTACCGCGCGTACTACCGAGGTGGTTAAGCAGATCGAGCAGTACTATCTCAAGGATCCGGCGGTGGAGCATGCCATTGCGGTGCTGGGTTACTCGTTCTCCGGTAATGGCCAGAACGCGGCACTGGTGTTTACTCCGCTGAAGGACTGGTCCGAGCGCGACAAGTCGCAATCAGCTGATGCGATTGCTCACAAGGCATTCGGCACCTTCTCGCGGATCAAGGATGCGATCGTCTTCCCGCTGAACCCGCCGCCGATTCCGGAACTGGGCAATGCGACCGGCTTCACCTTCCGTCTGCAGGACCGCGCCGGTCTGGGTCACGCTGCACTGGTGCAGGCCCGCAACCAGATCCTGGGCATGGCGGCCCAGAGCAAGGTGCTGGCCGGGGTGCGTCCGGAAGGTCTGGAAGATGCGCCGCAGCTGCAACTGGACATCGACCGCGACAAGGCCAATGCGCTGGGCGTACCGTTCTCGACGATCAACAGTGTGCTCTCCACGGCGCTGGGTTCGGCCTATGTGAACGATTTCCCCAACCAGGGCCGTCAGCAGCGCGTGATCGTGCAGGCCGATGCCAATCGCCGCCTGCAACCTGAAGATCTGACCAACTTGTACGCCCGCAACGCCAATGGCGGCATGGTGCCCTTCTCGGCCTTCGTGACCGCGAAGTGGATCAATGGTCCGGTGCAGCTGATCCGCTACAACGGCTATCCGGCCATGAAGATCGCCGGCGGTGCAGCCCCTGGCCGCAGTACCGGTGAAGCCATGGCCGAGATGGAATCCTTCGTGACCAAGCTGCCGCCGGGCTTCGGTTTCGAATGGACCGGCCAGTCGCTGGAAGAAAAGACCTCCGGCAACCAGGCCCCTGCCCTGTATGCGCTGTCGCTGATCGCGGTGTTCCTGGTGCTGGCCGCCTTGTATGAAAGCACCTCGATTCCGCTGGCGGTGATGCTGGTGGTGCCGCTGGGTATCCTGGGTGCGCTGCTTGGGGTGACGCTGCGCGCCATGCCCAACGACGTTTACTTCAAGGTGGGGATGATTGCAGTGGTGGGTCTGTCGGCCAAGAACGCGATTCTGATCATCGAGTTCGCCAAGGATCTGCAAGCGCAAGGCAAGGGCCTGATCGAAGCGACGCTGGAAGCGGTACACCTGCGCTTCCGTCCCATCATCATGACCTCGCTGGCCTTCATTCTTGGCGTGTTGCCGCTGGCCATCGCCTCCGGTGCCGGTTCTGCCAGCCAGCGCGCCATTGGTACCGGCGTGATGGGCGGCATGATTACCGCCACCGTGCTGGCAGTGTTCCTGGTGCCGATCTTCTTCGTGGTCGTGCGCAAGATTTTCAAGGGCAGCGAGCGTCAGCGCAAGTTTGACGCCGACCACTCGCCCAAGATTGATAGTGGAGAATGACAATGACCAATCTGTCGTTGCCGCGCTCGCCTCGCCTGCTGCAATTATGCGCAGCGCTGATGGTGGCCGGCGTACTGGGGGGCTGCTCGCTGGCCCCCACTTATGACCGTCCGCAAGCGCCGGTGGAAGCGGCCTATCCGGCCGATGCAGCAGGCCGTGCCGAGCTGCAGGCTGTCAATCTGGGCTGGCGCCAGTTCTTCCCGGACCAGCGTCTGCAGCAACTGATCGCCGCTGCGCTGGAGAACAACCGTGACCTGCGCACGGCCGTGCTCAACATCGAGGAAGCCCGTGCGCAGTATCAGATCGCCCGCGCTGATCTGCTGCCCAACCTGAACGTCACTGGCAGCGCTGCGCGCGCGCGTACTGCGGCCAGTCAGTCGCTGACGGGGCAGCCGTTCATCAGCAACAGCTATCAGGTCGGCCTGGCGGTGCCAGCCTACGAGCTGGACTTCTTCGGCCGCGTACGCAACCTGAAGGATGCGGCGCTGGCGACTTATCTCTCCACGGAGGAGGCCCAGAAGTCGGCACAGATCAGTTTGGTGGCACAGGTGGCACAGGCGTATCTGTCCGAGCGCTCCTATGCAGAACAGCTGCAGCTGGCCAATGACACCCTGAAGTCGCGCGAGACCGATCTCGACCTGGCAAAGCGGCGCTTCGACGTGGGCGCCAGTTCTGCGCTGGACTTCCGTCTGACGCAGACGCTGGTCGAGTCGGCCCGGGTGGCCAAGGCTCAGCTGGAGCGCCAGCGTGCGCAGGCCGAGAATGCGCTGACACTGCTGGTGGGCAAGAAGGTAGGGGATCTGCCGCCTGCGCAGTTGCTGTCGGATGAGAAGATCGTCACCGATATTCCGGCGGGTCTGCCGTCGGACCTGCTGATCAATCGTCCGGACATCCGTTCGGCCGAGCAGAGTCTGCTGGCAGCCAACGCCAACATCGGCGCGGCACGCGCGGCCTTCTTCCCGCGCATTTCGCTCACTGGCAGCTTCGGCAGTGCCAGCAGCACGCTGGGAGGCTTGTTCGAGTCAGGTTCGGGCGCGTGGAGCTTTGGTCCCTCGCTGTCTCTGCCAATTTTCGACTTCGGACGCAACAGCGCCAACCTGGATCTGGCCGAAGTACGCAAGAACAAGGCCGTTGTGACTTACGAGAAAACCATCCAGACTGCCTTCCGCGAAGTGGCTGATGCGCTGGTGGCGCGTGGTTCGCTGGAGGATCAGGTCAAGGCACAGGAGGCTTTCCTGGCGGCCCAGCAGGAACGCTTGAAACTGACCGACCTGCGCTTCAAGAACGGCATTGCGTCTTCGCTGGATCAGCTGGATGCGCAGCGTGATCTGTTCTCGGCGCAGCAGGCCTTGATTCAGGCGCGGCAGTTGCGCTTGAACAATGCGATTGATCTGTACAAGGCACTGGGCGGGGGCATCCATGAGAATACGGTAACGGCGGCGACGAAGCAGTAAGTCGTTGGCATGTCCGTATCATGATGATGCAGCCATGATGGAAATGAAGAAGCCGGCTCTGCCGGCTTTTTTATTGTCTGTCGTTTGGGTGTGCTTGCCGTGCCCGGTATGTGTGCGGGGATTCGGGTGGAATCTTAGATTTTTACCTGTGCATAAATTAACAGCCCTGG